>CANMWA010000001.1 GCA_947501475.1 uncultured Aquimarina sp.
TAATGTCTATTTACATTATCATTAGCAGTTTGCCACTTGGTTTCACTTATATTACCATTAAACAGGGCTGTAGCTCCATGATCTGGAGTATTGTAATTGATTTTAAACCCAAAAAGGTCACCATTATCGGTTTTACCTTCATTAATTTTTCTCAGCCATCCTCTGATATTATATGTATAATCTACGGTTTGTAGCCCTTCGGCTTCGCTCGGGGTTCCGCTGCCACTGAGCGTAGTCGAAGTGCCGCCCACTTTTTTGCTAACCAATTGCCCTAATCGATCATAGGTATTACTAGCGATTAACTCTTCGTCTTGAGTATTGATTTTTTGAGTTTGGCTGAGCAGTCTCCCCACATGATCATACTCAAACTTGTCTAGAGTTACAATAGGTGTATTGCTATCTTTGGTATGGGTAGTTTTGGTTTGGATTACTTTACCAATAAAATCATACTTCGTCTCGACAATATCTACCGTATTTAATAGGTCATTTTTACTGATTACATAAATCGGCCTTGATTTTTGGTCATAATAGGTAACGGTAGTGATCCATTTAATCGGTCGTGTTCCATACGGTTCTAATACGCGTACTTTGGTAGCTGTGGGTAATGTTTTTACATTACTACGTATGGTTTGTCCCATCACTGTTCCTGGATTATCAAACACAGCATCTTCGCTTGCCAAAAAATCATAATCATCATAGTAATTAATGGTAAATACCTCCATCCCACCAGTAGGAAAAGCAGCATGGGTATAATATACCTTTACATCGGCAATAGTATTAGGGGTACTCACTCTTTTTTCGACATGTGTAGTTTGCCTGTCCACAGCAGTTTGTAACACTGTAGCATTAGCTCCTGTGGTTGTATAGCCAGTATAAGTCACCCTGCCAAAGGCATCGTATTTGGTAAACAACCACTCGTCCCATCGTGCACCAGTATTACTTCTATCAAGATTAGGATGTGTTGTTACTATGGGTTGATCTAATTTGTTATAGACGATATATTCCCAAAGGTTATTTGCGCCTCCTTTACCTGGGATCTTTTTAGCATATAGTCGATTACGTTTATCATATTTGTATTGATAACACAGCTCGCTAAGCTCGGTGGCTGATATACCATCGGTTACATTTACTTTAGGTGGGATCACATAGGTAAGATTCCCAAATCGATCGTATACATAATAAGTATCATGAGCTACCTGTGATTCGATTATACCATCATTATTGGTATCTACATCTGCAAATGTTCGTTTCAATACCAGTCTACCTAATTTATCGGTATACTCTCTAGTAGTATGGTTATTACCATCGGCTGTGGTCCAGTTTTCGTCTTTGGTGCTATTTACATACAACTCGTTTGCAGCATAGAATCCATCTTTTTGTAAAGCAGGACTGGCATTATTATAGGCAAAATGTACCTTAAAATACACCACTTCATTCGCATCATTAGTCGTTCTGCCAAACTTAATAGTGTGATCAGCATTACTGTTAGGATCTGCTTTCCAGGCCGTACCCGGTGCTCCTTGTTCATTAACTCGGTTTAGCGGAGATTTTTCAAAGATCGTTTCGCTATAGGCATTAACTTGTGCGGGATCGGTAATGCCTGGGAAATCTTCGCTATAGGTATTTAAATAGTAACTACCAATATCGCTAGTTACATCTACTGATTTATAACGACCATGTACTCCATTAGCCTCAAATGGTAGATGGTTTTTGGCTTGTCTTCCATAAGTATCGTATTCGATATGGGTGACAATATCTTTTTGATTAGGAGAAGCTTTTATAGCGCGTTGTTGCATCGGTCTGCCTAGTCCGTCAAAATAAGTGATGTTTTCGATATGATCCTTAGATTCATCTAGCGTCTCACAACTTACAATATTCATCTGATTAATGGTAACCGGACTTTGCGGAACTATAGTATGAATATAGTTCTTATCGGACAATTCTACCTGGGCATGTAGTTGTACACCCAGTAGTAGTACAATGATATATATAATTGATTTTTTCATGTCTTTATATTTCTTGTTGATGGTTGATTAATGTTGATCTCCGCAGTTTGTGCAATCGCCGTCGCCACCGCCACCGTCGCCATCACCTCCACCGCCACCTCCGCCTCCGGAAGATCTACTCACAATCACAGGCATGGTCACTGTATAATTTTGACCCGTTTTGGTGTCGGTAATGGTTATACTGATTTCGTACTCCCCATTTGTGGTGGTACCAAATGTGTAAGAAGGTGCCGTAGAGTTAACAGTACGCCTCCAGGATGGATTGGTCATTTTCCAGATCTTCCATTTACCGCGAGTATAGGACCCTGAGCCTCCTGTTGGGGTATTGATCCTAAAAGTAACATTGGGCGTACTATTGCTGATATACCCCGAGCCTGGGGTTGCTGTAACTCGCATAGGGTTGTATGAACGTAATGTATGTACACTACTCCATTTGGCATGAGTAGGATATATACGAGTATCGGTAACTTTATATTTTACCTTATAAGTACCAGTACTATTATGAGTATATGTAAAACTTGAACCCGTAGCACTCTGTCGTACATTATTAAGATACCACTCAAATTGGCGATAATTTTCTCCCGACCCTCCTCTTACATTAGCTCTATAAGTAACTTTAGTTCCTTTAACAATATGAGATGGAGCACTCACAGACACATTACTAAAGGGATCATGGGCCTCTGTGATTCTCTCTTTCTCTTTTACGCCGTATGGTGGCCCAACGATATCATCAATTAATTTATATTTAATAGGATATCTACCATATCTTGTGAACGTGTGCACAAATTTTGTCCCAGTATAAGGTTGTTTTGCATTTCTTATATACCACTCATGTTTATATTGACCAGTTCCTCCTCTCGGTGTCACTGTAAAAGTAATTGGAGTGTTAATTAGAAAATGTGCTCCGTGGCTTAATACTAAATCAGCATTTGGTCGACTATATACGTAAAAATCAATAGTGGTTGAACGAGAAAGGTTGTAAACCACATTATCAATCACCTTAAGAGTAATTTTGTAAGTTCCTTGGTTAACGAAATAGTTAATAAACCCTAGCTCTGGTTCCTCTTTATCTACTCCATTTACAAGCCATTGATAACTATAGTTCCCTGATCCTCCGGATATATTTTCGCCATTGAAATGCCCATTTGTTTCTCTTGCGATATGAATATTTGCTGTAGCAATAGAAGGTAACCCTAATGGGTTATAGACTTTTTTCTCATTCATTAATACTTCCCGCCAGTTCCCAGTCTCCAGATCTGTTATTCTCAATTTTACCTGATGTGTCCCTATATCTGGGTAATTATATGTAAAAGCCTCTCCTGTAACCTCTTGTTTTATTGTGCCTACAAACCATTCATAGCGGTAAGAACCCGACCCTCCATTTGTAGTAGATGAGGTATAAGTTATTCGTTGCCCTTTTACGATATCTTTGTGAGAAATATCTTCTGTTACAATAGGATTAGCCAAAGCAGGATATCTGAATGAAACATTCAGCGTTTTTTCTACAAGTCTTTTTGTTTGTATATCAAATACAGCTATAGAAATAGCATATTCTCCTTCTTCTGAAAATGTTTTGGTAAAAGAACTTAACGTATTATCACATCGTTCTTCAATACCATTTACTTTCCAAGTATAAATAAATTGACCAGCACTACCATTAAAATTAGCCGTAAAGGTAGTAGGGGTTCCGGGTTGGATAGTACCAGTACTACTAACATTTAATGATAATTCGCCATATTCGTCCTCTAGTTCTTCTTCATGATTATATTGTATCTCCTTTACAATATACTGATCCTTATCCAGGATATACTGTACTCGATTTAAATTGTCGTATTTATAATAATTTGTATATCCCTTAGCATCAGATTCACTAGTCATTCCTACCAAAGGATTATAAGTATAAGTAGACACCAACGCATCAGGAAAATCATCTTTTAATTCTTGTAAAGCAGTGCGTAAGGTATTTTCTTCTGCAAGATTACCATCCTTATTTGATAAGGATTTTAAATTATCAATGGTAGTTTTCGGTATAGCATCAAATTGCACATTTTTTAAACTGGCAATGGGCAATGTACTTTGATATCCCCATATAAAAGATGTAGGGGGTGCATTATCATCAGTCTGTGTTTGAACCACATTTCCTATCGCATTATACTTAAAATAGGTTTGTTTGGATGGATCACGCTGATCTCCTTTGTAATAAGACATTGTTGTAGGCTTGTATAGCCTATTACCTAATAACGAGTACAAACGTTTTTGTTTTCCTAGTAATACATTATCTATATAGTTCTCAATTACAACAGGTTGGCTAATTTGGTTCGTATTGGTCATCCCAACAGAAATGCCATCCTGAAAATTATAAGGGTATACAAATTTTTGTTTTTTTACTTTTTGTTCACTATCCGTTATGGTCGTTTCTATAAGTTGTTGTTTGGTATCATATGTATAATCTGTTTCTGTTTTGATGATCTGGTTATCAAAAATTTCTGTAGTAATTTGTTTGGTTTTTTTAAACCAACTATCCAGTTCTTTGTACGGTGTGATATGATATAATCTCTTTACTGCATTGATTTCTTCTGTACCACTAGGCCAATAACTATATAAGAAACGAGTAAAATCTATATTTGCATGTTGTGCCACTTTTACTTTAAAACTTAGTGGGTGGTTAGGATTTTCATCTTGTTGTGGATGCACTCCTGTTAGATATTTACCTCGTACTTGTTGATACTTATTTTCTATATGTTGTTGTACAGATATTGCATTATCTTCTTCATTTTTAATGGCTTTTTGATCAGAAATTAATCCTCGTGATAGATCCGATCCCTTTGGGTAATTATAATAATCTATATCACCATAATTAATAGGATTAGCATAACTTGTAGTGGTATACCCAATTTTATCATCACTATTGATAGTTTTGATAGATGTATAATAAACAGGAGCTCCTATCGAGGTATTAAACCGAGTATAGTTATCCATCTCTGTAACATGAACTTTGACATAACGAACTCTATTAGTTCCTCTAGTTATTTTTCGACTTATTGTTTTAGTTTTTATGGGAGATTCTATCAAAGTTCCTGTAGATAAGTCTTTATCATCATTATATGTAAACCTTCTAGTTCTTTCCGGTTCTATAATTTTCTTATTCGCAAAATCTTTAATAGATGCAACTCTAATCCCTCCTACATTTTTATTGTACCAAGTTCCATCAGGAATATCTGGTTCTACTTCTCTATAGTAATCAAGAACTATTTCTGATTTGGCAGTCATACTTTTATTAAAGTTTGTACTAATCGTTATATCATAATCTCCAGGCATAATTAGAATGCGCCCAGTGGTTTGTTGTATCACAAACCCTCCGGACCCTGGATCATCCGGCTCAACAAGCTCAGTAAATTCTGGACAAATAAGAGGGATTCTATAATTGAAGTTTGGATATGGTCCCCAAACATCTAGATACCTTTGAATCTTATCTTTTACGTGATCTATTTTATCTCTTAAACTAACAAATGGTCGTATTGAGAAACCAGGGTAAAACTCATCTTCTCGACATCCATCATAGGCAGAAATACGCATATCTACATGATTATACTTTTCTGGTGCCCAAATTCTGTAGGTAATTTGACCTAATAAGGGTTCGGTAACATTCAAATTAGCTCGAACGGTTCTAAAATTACTGGTAGGGTTGGACTCTGGCCTAAGTTTTACCATTGTCCATTTTGTGTTCAAAGGTAGGGTCGATAGATTTTCAGATTCTGCAAAATACTGAGTTCTTGTCTGATTTTGTTCATAAGCAATTTCTGAATACCCTTTGGTAGGATAAATGATTTTGGTAAGTGCTCCAATTTTGGTACAACTTAAATTGATTTCATTACTAGCATTATACGAAGTTGTCTGTATCGGAAAAGCTGATTCATTTGGAGCGCCATTATAGAATTTCCAGCGATCCTGAGCCAACGGCTTTTCTCCGTTAATGGAATTTATAAAATCAGGCATATTCCTAGTGGGGTCTTGGTAATACTCAAAGGTATACCAGTGTTCTTGATTTCTGGTAATCTTCATCAATTGATCGCGGTTACCTTCATAAGTAAACTCATATTGATTTATCGGGTTAAAATTTGCATCCTGCACTAGTATTGAATGATAGATCTTTCGACTATCAACGGCTCCTAATTGAAAACTAATCAAACCGTTGGGAAATGTAATTCGGTTGAGTAATTGTCTACGAATTGTAGTTTTTTTAACCGCATGATTGTAAACTCCCCTATGAAAAGATGGGTTTTGATTAAATTCATTGGAAATATCCTCTTCAACCACACTACCTATAGCATCAAAGTCAAAACTCTCATAGATATCTTCGCTATAATCAAAGTCAATCGTTTTTTGGTTAGGAAAAATAATTTGGGTAATATTCCAGCCAGTAACAGCATTCAGTACTAGCTCTTCATCTATATCGGGCATGATAGTTTCCAGATCAGAAAATACATAATGAATCCCTCTGGTATCGATCACTTTAAAAGAAGTGATATGATGTTGTTTTGTGGGGTGCCAGGTGATTTCTACTTTATTACTGTGCTTGGACAAAAACACAGGGTTACCATCGGTTCCAATTTTAAAAGAAAAGTTTAATCCGAAAACATTGACAATGTATTTATCAGCTTCACTATCGTATTTTCTTTTATAAAAACCTTCTCGCAAGTCATATAGAGACATCTCGCCTGTCGCTGCGTAGAGATCTATTTTACCTTTGATATCATTAATACCATAATACCCATTTTCGTGTTCATCGGGTAAGCCTCGAATTTCTCGAACCACAGCTCCATGGTTTTGTAAGGACCATCCCAAGCCCACTAAAGATGGTTTCCCTTCAAGTAACAGACCTGAATATCGATAATTAAGACGAATAGGAAATGAATATCCATACAAATTAATAGTGTGTATGGGAATACTATAGCGCATCTCGCCATTAGGAGAGTCGACAGGAATAGTTCCATATTTTCCCAAAGATGCCACCTCTGGAGAGGTAGGGATAAAGTTATTAAGCGCACCTCCATTAAAATCGTCTACCACCTGTCCCTTTATAGATAAAGAAAGGGATAGTAGAAAGAGCAATTGAATCAACTTTTTCATAAATACTGGTTTTAGTTTTTGTTACTTTTTTGTCTTCTAAGCCAAGATTTTTATGAGCACGGGTTCATGGTTTGCTTTGGGAAAACCAAAATAAATACTCACAAAATATCATGGATAACTGTGATATTAAATTATCTTACAAGTGTACAACATCATAGTTTCATTTTCTGATACTCTGTGTTTTTGAAATGTTAAAGTTTTACTTCGATACGCTCTGCCTTTTTCGGCTCTCCCTCTTAATTAAGGGGGAGAATGAATTCTGATCCCGCAAGGGGCAGAAGAAAGAGGGGGTTGCCAGCGCATTACTTTGGGCATCGGGCTTCGAGAGCGCTTCGACAAGCTCAGCATGGCACCTCAGCCCTCGTTACAAATATGAGCCCTGAGGTACTCACCCCTCGGCTTCGCTCAGGGTTCGGACACCGAACACCCGACACCCAACATCCGACACCCAACATCCGGCACCCAACATCCGGCACCCGACTCCCAACTCCCGACCTCTAACAACTCATCCCCACCTCCTCATGGCGGTAAAACCCAAATCTGAATCCCACAGATTCTTCGTACACAAAACTTTGTTGGGTACAGTCATAAAGGATGGGTGCATTAAGGGTGCGCATCACCTCGATTAATCGGTATAATTTGGTTTTAGAGATATGCAGTCGCCCTGCCAACTGCTCTGGAGTACCCGTGGCATTAAGGCGTACTAAATAATCAATATGCTCGATAAGTTTGATGTGTTGGATCATGATTTTCATAATTTCTAGTCTTTAAGTGATTTTTTGTTTTCCTTTTTTTAATGCAATCTTGACGATGGGGTTTTTACGTCTGGGGTCTGGGGTAGAGCGTTCGGGGGTTGTTTTTATGGTTTTTGGAATATGCCCTCACCCCAACTCCAACCCACTGGCAGGAAGGCTCTCCCAAAGGGAGAAGGAGCTTTTATTAATGTGGGTGTAGGGTACAAACTCAACTTGATGTATTTAGATGTATAGATTGTTAGATTATTAAATTTTTTGACTTTGTACTCTGTACTTAATACTTTTTACTTCAAAACTGCTTACTGCTCCTGGTTTTTAGTGTATTGCCTATTATCTATTCTTAATTTCTGTATGTTGTCTCCAGGCTCTCATTCTCAACATGTCAAGGAGAAGAAAGAGGGGGTGTTTTCAACTTGCTAACTCACAGCCAGTTTTGTCATATTCAGGACCTACTTCATCAGTACTCCTACCCACTTCATCAGTACCCCCTCCTACTTATATAAGTACCCCTGGGTACTTCAATTGTTAAAGCTTCCTGCAGCTTTGTCAAATTACCCACTTCATCAGTGGGGAGGGGGTACTTGATTTGTTAAAGAACGCTGCAACTTTGTCAGATCACCTACTTCGATACTTGGGGGAACCTACTTCATTTTCAGGACGACTGGGCAAATTTGTAGGTTGGCCCACCAAAATTGCAGGCTGATGTACAAACTTTGATCCTCGGTTCAGTTTTTTTGCAGCTAAGCCAATTTTATGCTTCCTTTGGGCCCTGATTATCAGGCCCCGGGGTGTTCACGCTTTGTGTAAACCTGGACTTCAGTAACTCATAGGCACTCTGAGCCCCTTCCATAGGCATTTTGCGTGCTGCATTAGCAAGACTATATACGGCCAATGCTGTTTTATAGACTTCGCTACCAGCAATAATTTGGGTATCTTTCATTTGACGCAATAAAATTTCGAGTTCCAGAATAATAGGGTCCAACTGTTCAAAAAGGGTAAGATCTTTGCGGGCTTCTTCAGCCGTTAAGGCATCAGGAACCCATTGTGGTTTGCTCTCAAGGGTATGGATACCATCTTCGGCAAAGATCTTATTGGCACTGTTGATTTTTGGGAGGTTTTTACGCTCGTTGGGAGTAAGGTTTTGTAAAAAATTAAAGGACGATTTTAAGGTAGTCATACTTTCACGAATCGTACTAATCTCGTCTAATGATAAGGTTCTGCTGATTCTGTTGTTTTCACTCATGTTTTTGATTTTTTTATTGTTGGATTATTCGATTTTTGGATGTTCAGTGTTTTACATTTTACTGCCTACTGTGACTGCTCACTGTTGCGGGGTGCGGGTTTCGGGTGTCGAGGTACTCACCCTTCGGCTACGCTCAGGGTTCGGGGACCGAACACTTGACACCTGACACCTGACACCCGACACCCGACACCTAAAACCTAACTCCCTGCTTCAGGTCGACATCGATCCAGCAAAAACACATTCCTGGCTTTATAGATAAGCTGTATCGCCTGGTCGCTAGATTTTTGTTGGCTATAGAGTTTATTGATCCATCGGTATACGATGGTTTCATAAGGCTCGCGATGTGCAAGGTTGTAGATAAATTGATCGAATTTAAGGTGCAACGCTTGTAAAATGACTGCAATAAATTTGTTTTTATGCTGTTGTTGAGTATGCATAGTTTTTGGTTTTTGTTGGGGCAAATGTATGGGGGGATATCAGTGTTGTGCAAGGGAAGGATGTCTAGATTCATGAATTTAGGGGTCGAAATTCATGAATTTAGGAATCTCTGAATTTTACATAAACATCTGTATCACATTTGTTTATGTGAAATATTAAGATGTTATTATGAAAATGAAAATCAGTATATTTATACTTTATTTACTACTAATAAAATAAGAATCATATCACTTGAAACCTACTTCTATAAAACTCATTTGCGCTTTTATATATATTATTTTTTGTGATATAATCTATTCACAAGCCATTCAGGAATATAAAATCTCGGATTCAATTATAGCAAAATCTTATAAAGAAATTACAGACTTATGCTTTAGTTCTAAAGCAAATACCCCTGAAAGAATTTTATATACTAATGCATTATTAAAAAAGGCTAAAAAAGAGAGTAATGCACTAGAAAAAGCTAAAGCGTATAGATTTATTTCTTTTAATCATTATGATAATTTACCAGTTAGAATTGCATATTTAGATAGTTCTATAGTTTTTAGTAAAGAATTAAATCATCAAAAATATCCTGTAGTATCCTATTTAAATCTTGGAGGGCTTTATCTTAATAATAGCAACTATACAGAGGCATTGAATAATTATCTAAAAGCTTTGGAGTATTCAAAAAAGAAAGAAGATAAATATTACTATTATGTAACAATTCATAATATTGGACTTTTAAAATTAAAAATTGGAGAACATAAAGAAGCCGCAAAGATTTTTAAAGAAGTTATTGAATATGAAAATAGTAAAACAAAAAGCATAGAGCTAAAAGAACGTTTAAAAAGTTTCATATTACTCGCAAATTCTCTTAGAAAATTAAAACTTAACGACTCGGCCACTTACTATAATCAAAAAGGGATTAAACTCTCTATAAAAGATACTAGTAATATATATTATCACCTTGTACTAAATGAAGGAATAAATTTATATGATCAACAAAAATATGCACAAGCCTTAGACAGTATACAAAAGGCGACACCGTATGTTGAAATAGATAGTTTACTTAATGGCGAGTTTATTGTTAATGCTTACTTATATGAAGGAAAAATATATCATAAAAGAGGAGATAATAAAAGGTTTTTAAATGTCTTAGAAAAACTTGATAACTATCTGGAGAAAAAAAAATTTACTTCAATGGAATCCAGAGATTGTTACGAAATGTTAATCAATTACTACAAAAGAAAGAACGATAAGAATAAACAGCTATTATATACAAACAAACTAATTAAATATGATAGCCTGATATATCAAAACTATAGGTCCTTATCTACAAGAATTGTAAAAGAGTATGACACCCCATTACTCCTAAAAGAAAAAAAACAATTGATAACTGAAATATCCAACCGTAGTAAAACACACACGTATATTTTTTCAGGTGTAATTACCATCACGAGTATAATTCTAATTATACTTTTATTTAATTACTCAAAAAACAGAACCTATAAAAAACGATATAATCAACTTCTAATAAACATAAGTAATAAAGACAATAAAGAACACAATAAAGAGACATCTAAGATTAAAGAAATTGGCATTTCAGAAGATATTGTCGATACCGTTCTTAGTCAATTAAAAAATTTCGAATCTAATAAAGCGTATTTACATAATGATTTAACTTTAACAAAGTTATCTCAGGAATTCAAAACCAATTCAAAGTATATTTCAAAAATAATTAACTACCATAAAGAGAAAAGTTTTGTGAATTATGTAAATGAGTTAAGAATACATTATATCACAGAAAAAATAAAGAATGATCCAAAATTTAGAAATTATACACTTTTGGCTCTTGCCAGAGAAGTAGGTTTTAAAACCTCAGAATCATTTACCAAAGCATTTTATAAAATTAATGGTATATCGCCTTCTTATTTTATTAAAGAGTTAGGGAGCACAACAGAATTCGATAAGAAGTTATTAGAAAACTAATAAAAACTTCTGGCAAACCGGCCACCCCAATTATCAGCCCAAATAAATCAGATATTTAGATATAAAATAAATGTAAGACTGGCAGAAAAGTTAATTTTTCTGCCATCTCGAGCTTTGTCTCTTGCTCAAGACAGGCAAAAGTCGAGAGATAATCACCCTTGATTATCAATACATTTCGACTACGCTCAATGTGACTGTTAGTATTTAAACATACTTTTAAGGCAGCCTCTTTCTTTTACATACACCCCAACCCATACGTTTTTTATAAAACCCGTACAAGACTTGCTATATTTTAAGGCGTTATCTTCTTGATCTTTACCCATTTTATATACTTTTGACCCCAACAAATACAATGCGTATGCCACTACGATTATATATAAGTATGGTTTTTATTTTGACTTCTATAATGGGGGTTGGACAGGATTTTAACAACATGCAAAATAAGGGCTTGGATTCTATAGAAAAGCTTTCTTTTGACGAGCTTTCTAAGCTATACTATGCTGTAAAAAGAAATAGTGTTGAAGATGCCGAAAAGATTGCCAAATTTTTCCTCAACAAAGCAAAACAAAGTAATGATACTATTATGATTGCAGATGGTTTCATGTTTTTAGGCAACAATAGAATTAAAACTGATGAGGAAGAATTAAAATATTATGACAGTATTATTGATTTAACAAAAAACATTGTAAATCATAGAAAATATCCTGCACTAGGGTATTTAAGAAAGGGAGGGTACTTTTCCAAGGAAAGAGATTTCAAAAAGGCTTTAGGATTTTATTTAAAAGCTTATGATTATGCTTCACAAAATAATCCTAATCTTGCTTTCTACATAAATAATTCAATAGGTATTTTAAGATCAAGAACTGAGGACCATAAAAAGACTCTTAAAGCATTCAAAAAAAGTTTCAAATATGCTGTTAAGAATGATTTTAAACGCAAAAACAAAAAAACATATTTAAGTATTCTTTTTTGTTTATCTAATGGTTATAGAAGGAATCATATATTGGATTCTGCAAAATACTATTGTGATCTTGGTATTAAAGAATCTATCAATTCTAAAAATTATTATTACTATCTACTATTACTTACAAAGGGTATTTTAGATTACAAAAATGCCAAATATCAAGATGCTGAAACAAACATCCTAACCGCTAAGCATTTTTATTAAGAAATAAAAAAGACAATTCAAATTTAGCATTTGCCCATTTTTACCACGGTAAAGTCTTGCTAAAACAAAACCAAGAAACAGAAGCTATTGAAAACTTTAAAAAGGTAGATTCTATTTTTCAATTACAAAATGATATACACCCTGAACTCAAAGACACCTATCCTATCTTAATTGATTATTATAAAAAAACAGATAATAAGAACTTACAATTACAGTACATAGAAAAATTAATTACTCTCGATAGCATTTTAAATAGTAATTATAAATATCTAAACAATAAAATTATTAAAGAATATGACACCCCTCTACTCATAGCCGAAAAACAACAACTCATCGCCGATCTCAAACAAGAAAACACAAAAATCTCTACCCAAAACATTATCATCTCTATTCTTTTGGGATTAAGCATATTAGGCATTGTATATTACTACTATCGCCAACGGGTCTATAAAAAAAGGTTTTTAAAACTACTGGCAGAAAAAAACAATGCCGATCAAAAAAAAGATGATCCAAACCATGATCCGCCTGGGGCTGGGTCAATCAATACAGAAACCGTAAACAAACTGCTAGATAAACTACAACAGTTTGAAGAAAAACAAGACTATCTGCAACAAGGCCTTAATGCCAAAGATCTGGCCAAAAGTTTTGGGTCTAACTCTAGCTACCTGTCTAAAGTAGTCAATACCTTTAAAGAAAAGAATTTTACCCACTATATCAACGATCTACGCATTGATTTTGTAGTAGGCAGGCTACAAACAGATAACAGATTTAGAAAATATACAGTAAAAGCCATTGCCCACGAAATAGGGTTTAACAACTCTGAGGCTTTTGCCAAAGCCTTTTATAAAAAAACAGGGATCTACCCATCGTATTTTATCAAAGAGTTAGAGAAAATATAGATTACACTACCCAAAGATCAAAAACGTATTTATCGACTTTTTGAGTAAACTACCTCGGAGCATTTAAATCTCGATTATCGAGTAAAGAAATCTAGGCTGCTCTTAGTTTTTTACATCGGGATTTTTGATCGATTTTTCTTTGTATCTATCATTAAACGAATCTCCAAAATTATACGATACACTAAACGTAAGATTAGAGTAATTAGTGGTAATATTTGTAACCTGATTTAAGGTGGTATTATCGATTACTGTTTTAATTTTTGAATTTAATTTAAACAAATCCGAATATTCAAGGGTAAGTGCTATCTTGTTTTTAAATATATTGGTTGAAGCCGATAATGATGTAAAAGGAAAAGTAGTGGTTCTAGAGATAAAATCATATTTTGGGTTATGGGTAGAACCAAAGAAGCTTAGGTTTACTTTGTTTTTTAGCATCCTGGTCGAAAGATATACGTTTCCGTAAAAAGTGGCTCCAGAATTTAGCTCCCCCTGGCTTTCGAACTCATTATAGCTAAGTCCTATATTAATATTAGACATCAGCACTTTAAAAAAGGTAGTATTATACCCAAGTGATGTACCATACTTATTTACGTTGCCTATATTGTTTTTAGAATATACCAATACATCACCGCGCTGAGAAATAGATTGCAGTATCGCATTATCAATATCTTCAAAATAGGTTTTTATAGATAAATACCCCCTGTTTTTTAGAGCTTTGCTATATCGCAATACATAATTATTCTTGATTTGTGGACGCAAGTTTTCATTTCCTTTTTCGATGATTCCGGGATTGAGTACGATTTCATTATCATTAAGGTCATAAGAGTTTGGTCGCATGATTCTTCTAGAAAATGATGCCTCGAGATTTGATTTTTTACCAATTTTATGTTTAAGATTTAGGGTAGGTAAAAAATAATGCAGGGTCTGATCTAAGGTTTCATTCTGATTGTTTGTGTATTCATAATATAAAGATGAAAACAAAGAATATGACTCGTTAAACGAAAACGAAAAATCAGAAAAAAGACTCACAATATTTTGTCGCAGAGAAAAAGGGTCGTCTACAAAAGAATAGTTACGGTTAATATACTTTGTTCCTACATCCCATTTTACATCTTTGCCGACCATCTTTACCGCAGGCATTTCATAGGCGATTTCGCTCGAGATCTCATCAAATATAGATTTGCTTACCAAGGCTCCTTGCAAGACTTCGTTTTCTGTGATTTGAAAAAAATCTTCTCGAGAATACCGCAAATACCTGCCCTTAATATATAATAGATTTTTCTTTACTTTTTTTTCATAAACCCCATCTGCCGAAAAGCGTTCGTACTCGTTTCCTTTGTTGTTCGAAAATACTGTGGGGCCCGTAGTATTGGTAGAAAAATTTCCGTTAAACACCCCTTGGGTACGGTTATTTACATAAGAGCTATTTAAAAATAGATGGTCATTTTCTGTAAGTTCATATTTCATTTTTAAGCTCCCCCATTTCTGAACAACTTTGGGTTGCCTGAAGCTCTCCTGGATATAACTTTCGCCACTTGCAGGTAATCGTCTTTTTAAATCAAAGTTTACTTTTTGTCTATTATCCTGGCGAATAAAATACCCTTTAAGAATAAGTTTACTGGTTTTAAGCGTTAATTGCGGCATATAATTGGTAGATTTCAAAAGTATTCCTTTTCCTCCTTTCAAAAATCCCTTGTAATACAATTTGTCTTGTTTTTTGGTGATGATATTAATGATCCCTCCGGTAAACTCTGCACCATGTCTGGCAGATGGGTTATACAGCACCTCGACCTTTTCCATTTCTGAAACATCGATAGTTTCGAGATCTATTGCCTCGGTCTCTAACCCGTCTATAAAAATTTTGGCGCTTTTATTGCCCTCGATCGTTGCTCCTTTACTTTTATGATAAGCTATACTAGGTACTGTATTAAGCACATCATGGGCTTTTGTGTTTTTTATAAAATCTTTTCGTTGTATTTGATAAGATAGTTTGTTGACATCCTTGGTGATCACTTTACTATTGTCTGTGATGATCACCTCGTCTAATTTCTGGACATCTTCTTGTAGATGAATATCAATACGTAAAGAAGTTTGCTTTTTTAATGCATATGTTTTTTTAAAAGGAAGGTACCCAAAATAAGAAGCTTTAATAACGATCGAATCTTCTTGTTTTGTAACAGGAATCCCTTCAAAATTAAATGCTCCTTTTTGATCGGTTATTCTCGAAATCTCTTTTAATCTGGATCCTATAGTAACTACCGCAGCTTCTCTGGGGATACTGTCTATAAAAACCTTACCTGATACTTTGATTGCTCTTTCTTGCGAAAAACTAATATTAGCCAGTGTAGCAAAGATTAAAAGAATAAGAATTCTCATAAAGTGTTTATTATCTAGTTAAAAATAAATTTATGGGGATACTGCGATTGAGTGTTTCTATACTATCTTTCAATCCATTCATCAGGACCTTCAACCCATCTACCGCCCATACAAATTCCGTCTGAGGTTCTATAACAACATCCTGATGATGATGGTGCGCAATACCCAAATGCTGCATTTTCTGAAGAATTTGATGCTTTTACCTCATTTACCGATCCAAGACTTGCTAATATTAGCCCCAGTATTACCGGGATTGTTTTTAAATAATTTTTCATTTTAATTCGTTGTTAGTACTGTTACACTTATATGTTTTTGAGAAAATGAATGTATTTGTTGTAAAATAAAGTAGTGAGTTTTAAAAAAAAGAATACCTCAAATCCCCACTACTTTGTCTATTAGGTTATCGTATAGCATCTGAAATAGAATCTTCTCGCCAGCAGCCATAAATTACTGTTCCTTCGGGAGTAATTGAACAAACATGGCTTCCTGAAGCACAATATCCATATACTGGTGCATCCTCTAGAGTCGTTGAAGCCTTTACTTCGTTTACAGAACTTAATGTTGCAAACACTAATCCAACTACTACTGGAATCATTTTTAAATAATTTTTCATTTTAATTCGTTGTTAGTACTGTTACACTATATATATGAGAAAATGAATGTATTTGTTGTAAAATAAAGTAGTGAGCTTGAGAGTACTAATCCCTCAAGTACTCACTACTTTACTAATCTGGTTATCTTATAGCATCAGAAATAGAATCCTCATGCCAGTGCCCATTAAGTTGTGTGCCTTCAGAAGTAGTACCGCAGCTACCTCCTGGTGCGCAATATCCAAATACTGGAGCATCCTCTAGAGTAACTGAAGCGTTTGCTTCGTTTACAGAACCTAATGTTGCTAATGCTAATCCAGCTACTACTGGAATCATTTTTAAATAATTTTTCATTTTTAATTAATTTTAGATTAAACAAAATATATAATTATACAGCTGAAATAATTCGAAATTAGTGACTAGCTTTCTTAAGCATACCGATATGGTATCCTTACTTTTATGCTAGTTTTATGGCAACTTATTCTAGGGTATACGCCTGATAAAAATTATCAAACCCCAGAACAAAGTTGTTTTTTGATTCTTGATATAAAAATCTGATATCACTTGATCTCTTGGCATTAAAATCAAGTTTATAGCTAGAGGTATAACTCCCATTTTTTAGGTCGTATTTGTCTACCATAATGTATTTTAGATTACTGGGTCTGCTCGAAAAAACATAGATGTGATCTTTATTTACCATTGCTGCCGCATTAGCATAAAAAGTAGACCCTCTTTTATAGGTATATATGCCATTAAAAAATGTGATCTCGGGCAACTGTACCTTATCAATGGTTTCTATTTCTGTAAAAAACTCGCCAGCCTTGTTAAATACCATGACCTTGCCATACTTATCAAAAGGATAAACGATATGAGTGCTGGTTTTTATAAACTGCCCGCTGTACTTAAGAGAATTTTCGAGTGACTCATCTTCATTTTTTGTGGATAGCTCTTTCTCTATTTTTGTCATACAGTTACTACGTATATCTATAGTAAAAAACGAAAAACTATGCTTTGATGTGTTGGTGTCTTCAACATTACCCAGGCAAAAAAATCGACCATCCCCAAGTGGAAGCAGGTCAAAAATCTTTGTGTTTTCGACACTAATATCTTTATTGTGCTTAGACAGTATATCATATTCGAATACCTCTAGCTTTTTTCTATAGTATATCTTTTTCTTGGTCGCATACAGTATTGATATTTGAGCCGGTAATGCAACATCAATTTTTGTTTCTTCAACCAATGTTTTAGCATCCAGAAAAACAAAAGTGTAGTTTAACTTATCTGCTACATTGTGTGTTTTATTTGCAAAAACTAAATGCTCATCAGATTTTATGGTAAACAAAAAATTAGAGTACTTGTTACGATAGGTATTTTTGACTGCTTTAATTTGAGTACCTGTATCAAATACTCTATTGTATTTGTTTACTGTGGTTTCATCTTTTTTTTCCTTAACATCAGGTACGTTATAGCTCTGAAATGTAAAGATTGTAAATATCGCAAAGCATATATGCTTTAAAAATTTTCTAAAGTCCATAATTGGTTTTGATTTTATGATTAAGATAAATAACAGAAAGTGCCAGTAATAAAAATATAAGATTGATCAGCAGGTGATATCTAAACTCTAATCCGTTTAAAACGCCCCCACATCCACAGACCTCATATCTACCATGTTGATATAGAAGAATGATATAAATACTGAAGATCAACATCGAAGCAGCAAATAAAATAGTTCCTATTTTTTTTCTAAAAATTAGAAAAATGATCACTGTAAATTCGAGTATAATTACCAGATACGGTATTACATTTATAAAGTATTCTGGAAATACTGCAGTTCGTGCTATATTGAATTTGAAAGCATCTAGATTTAATACTTTATAAAATCCTGTATAGGCATAAAAAAGAATGAATACATAAATTAAAAAAGACCTTATTATTTGTGAATTAACCATGTTGTAATTAATTTATTGATAACCCTTTATCAAGTTCTATAAATATGTCTGAATCAAAATTCGTTGTTTGATTTGTTCAAATATAAAGGCGAAAATCAGCTCTATGCAAGGGAAGCTTGTGTAGATTCTGGAATCTGGAGTTTAAATTCCGGAATATAAACTTGTTATTTTTCTAGTAAGTAGTCGTATATTAGAGGACCATTATAAATTGATGCTATTTGTTCAAAAAATGAGCCGTCTCCAATTAAAATAGCATGTATATATACCTAAAACCTGAATCAGATCGTCAAAATGAATCTAAGTTTTAATAAAATAACAGGAATCTTACTTTTTTTTCTTAGCCTTAATCTTTTTTCTCAAGGTAGTGTGAATCAAAAAAAAGATTCTTTAAGCCATAACACATACAAAGAGCTCTACGAAAAATTTCACCAAAACTTGAACAATAGTAATCAGCGATCAAAAATATATGCAAAGGCTTATTTGTATACTGCAAAAAAAAATAATGATAGTATTCGTGTTGCTAAAGCGTATAGCTTATTAAGTCAGTTGTATCAATACACCGATGAGCGAAGTTTGACGTATCTAGACAGTGCTATAACGATGGCAAAAAATAGTACTGAAAAAAATTTTCCGGAGGTGCTTTTAATGAAACGAGGTATTGTATTCGAACATCGAGGAGATTTCAAAAATGCTTTAAATGATTACCTCGAGTCTTTAAATTTATCAAAAACGGCAAATAATGAATTTTATATATATCCTATCAAACATAATATAGGATTGCTAAAAAGAAAATTAGGAAAATATACCGAATCCAAAGTTCTTCTTTTAGAATGTATGACCTATCTAGAAAACATCAAAAAGAAAAGCAAAGCAGATACATTGTCTTATCTTACTAATTTAAGTGAATTAGTATCTATCTATAGATTAAATAATCAATTAGATTCTGCCAAGACTCTAAATAAAAAAGGAATCAGATTATCAAAAGGGAAAAGAAATGCATATTTATTTCATCTAAACGAAGGTATCCTTTCTTATTACGACAATCAGTATATAAAAGCCAAGGATAAAATAACTAATACTATACCAACATTAGTACATCCAGACAATAAAGTTTATTTTGAAAACTATAACTTGATAGATGCCTATCTTCATTTAGCAAAAACTTATAAAGCTATTGGCAAACCCAAAAAAGCTATTGTTTTTTTCAAAAAAATAGATTCAATATCTCAATCTTTAAATTATATTATTCCTGAGAGTAGACTAGCATATGTCGAACTTGTTAATCATTACAAGTCCACTAATGATCTTCCAAATCATCTGGCATATATCAACAAATTACTAGGGATAGATAGTGTTCTTACCAAAGATTATAAAATTATCAATGATCAGCTCCTAAAAGAATTTGATACCAAACAGCTTATCGAGGAGAAAGAGATTATTATAGCATCAATGAATTCTAAGAATACTAAATTTAAAAATTTAATAATAGCCTTATTTATTATAGTTGCTGGAGCTTTAGGACTGACCTATTATCAATATCAAAGGAGAAAACAATATGCAAAAAGATTTAAGGTTTTACTCGAATCTCCATCAATTACAACGCAAGATAATTCAACCCAAAAAAGAAAAAAATCATTTCATCAAGAGACCATTAATATTTCAGAAGAAATTATTATTGATTTATCAAAAAAAATAGAGAAGTTTGAAGACCGTTTAGGGTTTTTAAAACCCGGCATAACGACCAGTAGCCTCGCTCGAGAATTTAATACCAATCCCAAATATATTTCTAAAGTTATACATTATAACAAAAAGAAAAGTTTTACCTCGTATATCAATGACCTGAGAATTGATCATGTATTAGAAAAACTAAAAACCAATTATCAATTGCGTAATTACACAATTAAGGCTATTTCTAAAGAAATTGGATTTAACAATGCTCAATCATTTTCTACTTATTTCTATAAAAAAACAGGGATATATCCTTCTTACTTTATAGAGCAGCTTAAAAAAATAGAATCTTGATTAGTCCAGATTCCGGAATCTGGACTAGTAAAAATATTATGCTTCTATTTTTGATTTATATTTGTTTAGATCAACAAAACATCTTAAAAATGAAAAAGTTACATCTAGAAAAGATTACAGTATCAAAACTTTCAAAAGACCAATGTGAATATATTATTGGTGGTTCGGTAGAATGCCCTGGCGACATTACTAAAGATCGGAATGACCCAAAATGTGATGATTTTACACATACAAATATTGGTGATATATTGCGATAATGATAAAAACATCTAGGTTCATGCTGGTTACTTTTATACTAAACCAATTTTATATCTTCTTTAAAAAGCATATGAATGTATTCGGCATGAATCTCTACGTGTTCTTCGTTCTCTAAACAATGAAAAAGTAAGTGAATTAAACCATAATCTCCCAAACTATCTCGGTATTCATACTTTTCTTTATTTTTTACCCATAAAACAAAAGAGCACAAATGTCCTATCTCTCCTATTTTTTTAGGATCTTTTAAACATGCTTTAAAAGCATTCAATTTCATTACGGCGTACTCATTATATTTTTTCTTACAAAAATTATAATCAAAAGTATGCTTGTACGATCGAAGCCTCCTGTTTTGTATTTCATAGTTTATACCACTCATAACATAAAATCATTTGCATTAGGTATTTGTTTTGTCATAGTTAAACGATTTGCGGTTATATATAATTTTACAAAACGCATGCCATGAGTTTAAAACAATAACTTAATAAAAAGTGAAAAAGTCTTAAAATTTCTAAGCAACGTCAAATTCAAGATTTGGAATAATTCCATAACAAAGATACAAAATTTGGAATAATTCCAACATGCTATTAAAAAATACTTGTGTACTAAAAAAGCTTCCGAAGAAGCTTAATGAATAAAATGATCGAGGGATCCGAGGATTAAAATAGCTACGGTATTTGTCGGAAAACAGGTAAAATTTTATAGTATTTAATCCCCAAGTTCTAATTGATTTTTAACTAAATTAAAATATACTCCCTTATTAGAAACCAATTGCTTATGATCCCCCGTTTCAAATATCTTTCCATTTTTTAAGACAACAATTTTATCTGCGTTCTTAACTGTACTTAATCTATGCGCAATAATAATTACCGTTTTACCTTTGAAAAAAGTATTGAGGTTATCGTGAATTATTTTCTCATTCTCTGCATCTAGAGCTGATGTAGCTTCATCAAGAATTATAATTTCGGGATCTTTATACATTGCCCTAGCGATTAATATTCGCTGTATCTGTCCTTTACTAAGCCCTAATCCATTTTCTCCAATTTTGGTATTTTCTCTTTGAGGTAAGTTCTCTAGAAAGTCAGTACAATTAGATAATCTGATTATGTCTTCAAACCTTCTTTTATCAAAATCTGATCCCAGGATGATATTATTTTTAAGAGAATCTGAAAAAATGAACCCTTCTTGAAATACTATACTTATTTTGCTCCTCCATGTATCGGAGTTCATGTCTTCAATGTTTTTGCCGTCATATGATATTTGTCCCTCTAGAAGTTGATAATACTTTAATAATAGTTTTACCAAAGTGGTTTTGCCACTCCCACTCATACCTACTATAGCAGTTATTTTATTTAAAGGGAATTGTATATTTAAATTTTCAAATAATGGTTTTGCATTGGGTCCCAGATAAGAGTACTTCACATTAGAAAAGCTGATCGTATTGCTTTGAATCGCTATCGGTTCTTGTTCTCCTATATCCGAAGAAGTTTCAAAAAGCTGTACCTCATCTTTTTTTCGATATACATCTCCTAATCTTTCTAAACTAATAGATGCATCTTGATATGAATACAAGTATGATATAAAATTTTCTATCGGTAATGTAAGCTGGCCTACTATGAATGAGATACTTAGCAGTGCTCCTAGAGTTAATTGTCCATTTATGACCAAAAACGAAACGTAGGCCAAAATAAGTGTGTTTTTAAATTGAGATAGATAATTAATCCCTATGCTTTGCTTTAATTCTAGCAGCAAATTTTCTTTGTTTAGCTTGAACAACTCTTTTTCTGTACTCTCCCATTGATTGGTTTTATAAGTAGTTGCGTTATTTACTTTAAGATCAGAAATTCCATTAACAATTTCGTACAGTATATTCTTATTTTTTGTTTCGATTTCGAATCTCTTGTAATCAATATATTTTCTTTTGTTTTGAAAAGCGTATACCCAAAGTATAGAGATCGCTGATATTATTGTAAAAAACCCAAAGATGGCAATAGAGTAATTCATCAATAAGATAGAGTAAATGACAAAAACCACTAAGGAGATCAAAAATTGCAGCGAGTGGTTCGAAAAAAACTCTTCTATTCTATCATGATCATCTACACGTTGTATGATATCGGTAGTGAGTTTATTGTCAAAAAACGACAATGGCATTTTGATTAGTTTTTTAAGAAAATCTGAAATCAATTTGATATTTAAACGTGTATTTACGTTTAAAAATATCCAGCCTTGCACAAACTCAAA
Source organism: uncultured Aquimarina sp. (assembly GCA_947501475.1). GTDB lineage: Bacteria > Bacteroidota > Bacteroidia > Flavobacteriales > Flavobacteriaceae > Aquimarina. The sequence continues at coordinate 23,044 of CANMWA010000001.1, forward strand.
AGCATTAGAGGTAGTGTATAATAATAGTTGTGCGGATAGCAGGTAAATTACAAAACTTATATTGTTATCTTTTATCCCTACATCTACTAGTTTTTCATTAATTATCGGATAAAAAACACTTATTGAAGATATAAAAAGCAACAGAATTCCTAAAAGGATAAACTTATTTTTATACGGTTTTAAATATTTTAAAAAATATTTCTTTGTATTAAAAGTTTCCTCTTTTTTAACGGGATCAGTCGTAAAATGCTCATCTCTTTCGAATAGTAAAGCGATTCCCTTATTATCTGATCCCAGTTTCCAGAACTTCACAAAATCTTCTTCACTAAATTTAAGCTTACCAAAACCTGGATCTGCAATAATAATTCTGTTTTTAGAGTCTCTACCTACGTAGACTACATAGTGATTCTCTTTCCAATGAAGAAGACATGGGGTGGGTACCTTTGACAATAACTCATCTAATGTTATTTTTACAGCCATAGTCCTTAATCCCAAGGATTTAGAAGCACTAATTAGATCCGCAAAAGTAACCCCGTTTTTATTGATATGACATAGCTCTCTTAAACTATGGATATCTACTGACTTCTTATAGTAATCAAAAATCATTCTCAAACAAGTAGGGCCACAGTCTGCAGTCTCTAATTGTCTTATAAATCTAATTTTGTTATTCGACAATTTCATAAAGTCCATCTTTGTTTTTTATTAAATCATTACTAATAATGAAGTTATACCTAAGTTCATGATCTTTTACATCCACTATCTTGTCATGAGATGCGTGCCACAACTCTTGAAAAGTTTCTGTTTCAACAATTTCTTCGATACGATCCTTAGTTACGTTTCCAAAAGATGTGTTGTTTTTTAAACAATTTTTAATCTCTCCACTAGCACTAATGGCCACTTTTTTGTTGTAATAAGGGTTAAAATGATTAGCTTCAAAGAAATGATGTATGTTGTTTACCAAAAACTTTCGGTTAATATTTGCATTAGTAATATCCTCAAAACTCTTAGTGATATAAAAAGTAACTGTGCTCTCCTTTTCTACACTTCGGTTTGCTGGACTGCCATAAAAGATTAAGGTTTCGATTTTAGGAAACTCACTTAAGGCTAGTTTAACTTTTTGAGCAAGTTCTTTTGTTTGGTAGGGAAGATATAGTCGAATACTTCTTGCTACGGTATCTTTTTCAAAAGAAAATATTTTTACTAATTCATCTATGTTTTCTTCAGAAAATGTCTTGATTCGTATCTCAATAAATTTTGTTAGCAAATTTTCTAATTGTTCTAACACATTGATTATAGAATAGGTGTCAAAACTGTATTCTATAATCGCATTATTAATACGCTCTGGAGTTAACCATATCGGTTCAATTTCTTTGAAATGTTCGTTTGTTTTATAAGAAAAAGCAAAATTTTCATCGTATAGAAATTGTATATAAGAATTAAATGTTTCGCTTTCTTCTTTATACATTTCTCTTACAGATCCCAATTTTTTATTTTTAAGTTGTCCAATAATTGTAGACATTTGATTGGGAATAAATTTTATTTTTTCTTTCTGAAAATCACATATTATGCTTCGATCATTACCTTCAACTATTTTGCAATGATCATAGAGAATAATATAGTCGTTATTGTTAAATGCCTTCTTCATCGATTATAAAATTTGATATGGGTTTATAGGAAACAAAAACCATATATTGATTACTTATGTGTTTCTTACTTTTTGAAAATATGCTATCCTTGTACAATTCTCCTACAGAGGAGGTTTCTGTACATTCCATTTTCCGATAGGTTAATGGTAGTGCTGCTAATTCTTTGTCATTAAAAACTGTTTTTCTATTCTCCATTGTCATGTTTTATTAACCATTTTGCGATTTTTTCTTCTAAGTAGTAATTACATCGATATCCTGGCGCGCTATATTGGCCAACTGGATTAATTTCGAGCATTACATGTTCTCCATCTTTCATCTTCATAATATCCAAAGACCCGGTATTGAGGTTTATTTCTTGCATAAAAGCATGCAATCTTTCTCTAAAATCTTTTGGTAAATCATAAGGAATCCAGTTAATATGAGCAGATTCGTAATTCAGTTTTACATCTACACTATCTTCGGGTTTCTCGCCTACAATTATTGCTGTGGCATAAAACGCTCCATCGAGATAAAAAACGCGTATCTCAAAATCGGCATCTACACATTCCTGAAATAAAGTTGTTGTAAATTTTTCTGGCAACTTGCCTATTTCTTGTCGTTTTATCTTGGTTGTATAGATAGAATACGTATAGTCTTCTTCTATAAAATATGAGCTGTGATAAATCGGCTTACAGATTAGATCTTGACCCACATCATTTGTAAAATATTCGAGATCGGTTCTATTATTTGTGATTACTGTCTTTGGTGTTGGAATATTGTATTTATCTGCCAGATAGGATACTTGTAATTTATTCCATTTCATCCCTTGATCATACGGCATCCATTTCTTATCTCTCAGGATGTATTTTAAATATTCTGCGAGTGATTCGACCTCATTGTTAATTTCAAATTCGGCTTGCTCAAAGTGTTTTCCCGCTGGGATATCGGTTCTTATTTCATCTTCAAAACGTCTATACCACACTACATTTATAGCTTCTGTGATATCTACATTATGGTGATAAATTTTCCCTTGATTTACATCAATTCTCAAGGGAGTGTCTTTGGTAATCAGATCCTGAACGGTAACTTTTATAAAATCTGCATTGTAATATAAAAGCCAATCCACTACAGGATCTGTACCCTGCTCGTAATAGTCAAAAGAAAGTACTGCTATCATAACTTAAAATATATCGTTTTTTACGGTGTCTGTAGCGTCTGAGTTGCAGACTCTTCTCTCGGCTCTTCTAGCCTCTCGGGTTCTTTTGCGCTCTTCTCTACGTTTCTTTCTTAGCGCTTTTTTCTCTGGGTTAACAAAGCCACCTACGATATAGTAAGTTTCATCCACAGAAATACTTTTTAGTTCTTCTAACTTTAGGTTCATTTTTCTTTAAATTTTACGATTACTTAAATCTAATCCATCATGCTTTAATGAATCATTATGAGTGGTATCATTACCTCTTGTAGGTTCTGGTCTGTATCGGTTTCCGCCATTAATAAATACTAACTCTTCTTCATTAATGATCTCTGTTATTTTTAAAGATTCTAGTTTCATTATAGCTGTTTTATTGAATAGCTGGTGAATCTTTCTTTTTACTATCGGTTACTTCACTTATATCTTTTTTCTTACAGTCTCTACTTGTTGAATCAGACCAGTTCTCGCTATTAATAACTAGTCTTGCGCCGCCGTGAATAAAATCTAGCTCTTCTCTGTTTAAGGTATTTACCTCATTTAATTTGGTTAAATGCATATCTTTTGTTTTTTAAATTAAAAATTGTTATTTGTGCAATAGTCATTGCTTTATTTCCCGAAGGTGTCATGTTTTTTACAATCCTTTTTTTCAGAATCTCCTGATTTTGAATCTTCTACAGCTGTACCTCCATTAACAAAACATAGACTTTCTGTGTTTAGAGTTTCGAATGAACTTAAATTTGATAATTTCATGATTTTTGTTTTTTAGAATTATTAAAATAAAAAGTGGCCTAAACTTATATTGTTAATTAATTTCTAGTTAAACTCGTCATGTTTCTTACAGTCCTTTTGCTTAGAATCATTTCTTGAAGATTCAACCAAAGCAGAAACTCCACCATTAATAATGTTTAGACTTTCTGTGTTCACTGTTTCGAATGAACTTAAATTTGATAATTTCATGATTTTTGTTTTTTAAATTAAAATTTGCGATTTTTGCAATAGTGATTGCAGATTAATTAAAAGTGTCGTGTTTTTTACAATCTTTTGTTTCAGAATCGTTTCTTGAAGATTCTACAACAGCAGAAAGACCGCCACTAATAATATTTAAACTTTGTGTGTTCAAAGTTTCGAATGAACTTAAATTTGATAATTTCATAATTTTTGTTTTTTAAATTAAAAATTTGATTTGTGCAATAGTGATTGCAGATTAATTAAAGGTGTCACGTTTTTTACAGTCCTTTTCTTTAGAATCATTTCTTGAAGATTCAACTAAAGCAGAAAGACCGCCACTAATAACATTTAAACTTTGTGTGTTCAAAGTTTCGAATGAATTTAAATTTGATAATTTCATAATATTTGTTTTTAAATTAAAAATTTGATTTGTGCAATAGTGATTGCAGATTAATTAAAGGTGTCGTGTTTCTTACAGTCCTTTTCTTTAGAATCATTTCTTGAAGATTCAACCAAAGCAGAAAGACCGCCACTAATAACATTTAAACTTTGTGTGTTCAAAGTTTCGAATGAACTTAAATTTGATAATTTCATAATTTTTGTTTTTTTAAATTAAAAATTTGATTTGTGCAATAGTGATTGCAGATTAATTGAAGACATCCCTCTTCTTGCAGTCTTTTGTTTCAGAATCGTTTCTCTTAGAATCGTCTGCTAAGGCAGCTGCACCGCCGTTAATAAAACTTAAACTTTGTGTGTTTAAAGTTTCGAATGAACTTAAATTTGATAATCTCATAGTTTTAAATGTTTATATAAATTAGACCACTTTTTAATTTTTATATTAATTGCCAGTTCTTCTTTTTTCTTCTTTATTACTAGTACTGGACCTTCTTGTTTTTACTTTGTTGCTTCCAAAGGAATACGTCAAAGAAATCCTGAGTTTTCTGTTATCATAATAATTTTCATATTCTTGTTTTATAGCATTAGTGAAACTTGTATACCGGGGTCTTCTACTACTTAATACATCTATCCCACTTATTCCTAACTGAAGCTTTTTATCTAGTAGCAAAAATTTTAACCCAATATCCAATTGTGAGTAACCATTGGTTTGATCCAAATCCAAAGCTTCTGGAAATTGATACCAATACGTAAACTCTCCTAAAAATGTCTTGGCTTTATTTAAAGTAAAAGAGTTGCTCGATGAAACATAGGCGCTAACAGCACTTTGCTCAGAGAGTAAGAAATCAAGATCCGATGTAGCGTAACTGTAATAGAGGTATAGCTCATTATAACTCTCCCAACTCTTTAATACATTAAGAGTATACGACTCTGATAATCCAAATTGGTACCCTTCATAATAATTTTGTATCACTGTAGCTTGTATATTGCTATCGGGCTCTACCAAAGTTATTTGACCGTATCCATTTTCGGTTTTAGAAACATAGATCGCAGTTGATAAATTATCTTTATACAAATGGGAAAACTCTAAATTATGGGTAAACAAAGGTTGTAATAAAGGATTCCCTTCTGAATAAGAATATTGATTAGAATACCATCGAAATGGGTTTAAACTTGCATATCCTGGTCTGCCAATACGTCTACTATAATTTAAAGAAAATGAATGATTATCATTTGGAGTATAGGTAGCATATACCGTAGGAAATAGTTTTAAATACGTATTCTTATTGGTTTGATTTAATGTCTCAGAAAATCCTTTTGTGTTTGTATTCTCCAAACGTAACCCTAATTGTGTTTGCCATTTCTCTCCAATACTTTTACTTGCATTTATATATACTGCTTGTATATTTTCATCATAGTTAAACACATTACTATTGGCTGGATCCAATACAGGAATACCTGTGTTGAGATCAAAAAATTGTACGACACTGGTATTGGTTATGTAGGACACTTTACCTCCAAAAGAAATATTTGCAAAATCAGTAGGCATTTCTACATCTATTCGAGAGGTAAAAGTCTCTATATCTTGCATAGAAGCATTATTAAATGTATTACCAGAATTGCTGCTAAATACTCCATCGGGCAAAAGCACATTTATATCGGCATCCCTGTTTTGATTATTCTTAAACTTAAAATAATCGGCATCGACAGTAATTTTTGTACCTATAGTATCTAGTGTTACCTGGTAATGACCATTAATACTGTTAAAAACCTTCTCCCTATCAGATAAACCTTTAGAGACAATAGTAGAATCTATTGTGTTTTGAGGTACTTTTATGAGGTGAGTGTTCTCTACTTCATTAATTTCTGGAGTATTATATATCCCGTGATATTGAACCCCAACTAATGATCTTTCAGACAATTGATAATCCACACCAATTCTTGCACTCAACTTATCTAGAAAATCTCTTCTCTTACTTTTGGCATCCCAGGTATCTTCGGGATAAAAAACTTTATTTGTTTCTATTGCTCTATAAGACCCCTTTACATAATTCGCATCGGCATTAATCGTTATTTTTTTCTTTTGATAATTAAATCCTGCCCCTATGTTCTGAGAAATATAAGTAGCCTGAGTAGTAGCACTTCTCAAAGTAGCATTAAAAGAATCTCTTTTTGTAGATTTTAATACGATATTAATCAAACCGCTATTACCTTCGGCATCATATTTTGCGGGAGGAGTGGTGATGACTTCTATCCTATCGATATCATTAGAGCTAATCGATTTTAAGTATCCAGAGAGATCCTCTCCAGAAAGGTTCAAGAGTCTGTCATTTACAAGTACCCGTACGCTTCCTTTTCCAATAATATCAATATTGTCATTGTTAACTCGTATTCCAGGGGCTTTTTTCAAAACATCCAAACCATCACCGCCAATAGCTGTAATACTATTTTTAGCATTAAAAACAAGCCTGTCTACCTTGCGCTCTACTAGTGGTTTTTTATTAGTTACGACTACTTCATCTAGTTCTGCAGCAGCCCCAATAAGTGTTATATTTCCTAAGTTTGTGTCTTCATACAATTGTATTTCTTTACTCCAATCCTTATATCCTAAAAAGCTAATCATTAAGGTATATACTCCTTTACTAACGGTTATTCTAAAACCCCCATCTACATCTGTAATGGCCCCAGATACAATATCATTATTAGCATTCGTAAGAATAACATTGGCAAATTCTATAGGCTGTAAAGTGTCTTGCACCTTACCAGAAATTTCTATCTGAGAAAAGGCGAAGATTGGTAGTAAAAAAACGAATACACTAAACTTATACATGATTACTATTACTGATTAAATTATTTATTGTGTTTTTGTAATTAGTGAAAAACAAATTGAGATCATATAAATTGAAAAACCTCGGTGTTTTTGTTGGATCAAATATAGCGGCATAAAACACCCTAAAACAAGGCATTATAGTCGTCATTAATGAATTGAGACCCGGCTATTAATAAATGAAGATCTTGTTTTTTTTAAATAAAAATCTGAAAATCAATTAGTTGTTAATTTATCCAAATGAAAAAACAGAATTGTACCGTATTATCTAGAAATTCCTTAATTTTGAACTGCCTACATAATCAAATGTTTTGAACTTCTTCAATTTCATAGAGTTTTTTAGTTATGAATTACAGGCTATTATTCGTTTTCGTATTATTTTTTAGTATCCATATCAAGTTTTCTGCTCAAAAAATCCCTGATACCTTATTACAAAAATCAAATGAAGAATTACTAAAAGCTTATGGGTCTTTTAAAAAGATAGATAAAAAAGAAATTTATCTAAAAGCATATCTCAAGAAAGCAAAAATTAGTAATGATACCGTTTCACTTGTTAATGCATACACATATTTTTCTGATCTCTATCTCTACAGTAGCGAAAAAAGAATCCAATACTCAGATTCTATTATCCAATTAACTAAGAAGAATCCTGATCCATTTTACCCAGCTAGCGCCTATATTGTTAAAGGACATGAATATTTTACATTACGAAAAATCAAGCTAGCATTAGATAACTATCTTATTGCAAAAGAGTATGCTCTAAAATATGATAATAAAGATTTTTTTTGGGATTGCAACAATACTATTGGAATACTAAAGGACCGTATTGGGTATTCTGAAGAAGCATTACAGATCCATAAACAAAACCTGAAATTTGCTAAAAAAAACTATACTGAATCAACTAAATCTTATCCTACAACCGCTTCAATTCATGCGATCGCATTTACTTATAAAAATTTAGAGAAACTAGATTCTGCACTATACTATAATAATATAGGAATTGAAAAAGCTAAGAATTTCAATTTTTACTTATTAACTAATCTACTTTTATTGAATGAAGGTATTATCTATTATCATAAGAAAAAAGTAATTAAATCTAAAATATCTATTGAAAAAGCTGTAAAACACTTCGAAAAAGAAGAGGATAAGCCCAACATGGCAGAGAGTTATTTTTATCTCGCAAAAATATATAAGGATTTAAACCAAGAAGATAAAGCGATCAAATACTTAAAAAAAGTAGATGCTATTTTTATACAAACAAATGATTTGCTGCCAGAAATTAGAGAAGGATACGAAATCCTTATTGAATATTATAAGAAAAAAGAAAATACAGAATCACAATTACTATATCTGGAAAGACTTATATCCTTGGATAGTGTTTTAAGTTCTAATAAATCATATCTGGCTGATAACCTAAAATCTAAATACGACATCCCAAAGTTGATCGAAGCAAAAGAAGTACTCATCGCAAAACTTGAGAATGATAAAAGTACTCTTAAATATATTTTTATTGCCATATCTATAATTTTAATGCTAACCATATTTGGGCTATATCGACGACAGCAAAAATTCAAACAAAAATTTAATGCAATTATAGATAAGGATGTAAAAGTAGTAACAGAGCATCCAACAGTAAAATCTATAGACATCACCAATGATTTTGAAGTCCCACAATATATTGCAGATGATATTTTAAAACAACTCGAAATATTTGAAAGTAAACAAGAATACATTGATAATAAAATAACCTTATTATCGCTTGCTAAATCTTGCAAAACAAATTCTACCTATTTATCAAAAACCATTAATCATTACCATAACAAAAGTTTTACCAACTATATTAATGATCTAAGGGTTACCTATGCCCTCGAAAAATTAAAAGATGACTCTTCTTTTAGAAGATATACGATAAAAGCGATCGCTCACGATACTGGGTTCAAAAGCGCAGAGACATTTTCTAAACTTTTTAAGAAAAAAAACGGGATTTATCCCTCTTATTTCATAAAACAAATGGATGCTCTTCAAAAACAGAATTCTATGTAATTATTTGATTTTCAAATTTTTAAAGGTCTTCGTTTATTAATAAAGACTACTACTTGATTTTTTTGCATACAAGTAATTGAACTGATAATTACTTTTACATCATACATAAATCAAAACTTAAAATCTGTATTATGAAATCATCAAAATTAACAATCAACAAATTTAGAATCGCAGAATTACAAAATCCACAAAGAATAATTGGAGGAGTTCATCTAGTCGATGACCCTGATACTGGCGGGAGAAAATGCGTAAAAAGTTCTAGAGAATGGGTTGAGAATAGAATGTAGGCTTTTAAAACTTAACTTTTATATTGCTTCACAGTTACATAGATTTCCCTAAAAACCAAAACATACACGAAGCTGTTCGTTAAAAGGATTTGACTTTAATAAATTAATGAACAGCTTTTTGATTCCTAATTTACAAAAGCTAACGATATGAAATTATCTTTTTTTTCAATTTGTATGAGTATTCTAATCTTGTCTTGCCAAAAAAAGAATAATTCTACATATCAAATAGTGCCTACTCATACAGTATCATTACTCCAAAAAAAGAAAATTGAGCTAACCAATGCTGAATTAGATACTTGGTATACCAAAGATGTTTTAGAAGATACAATTCCTGGTATCAGCTTACAAAAAGCCTATAATTTTTTAGATAAAAAGAAGCCAAAAGACACTGTCATAATTGCAATTTTAGACTCTCCGATAGATATCAATCATGAAGATCTTAAACCTCAAATTTGGATTAATAAAGACGAAATCTCCGATAATAATATTGATGACGACAACAATGGATATATTGATGACATTCATGGGTGGAATTTCTTAGGAAATCCAGAAGGAGAACAGCGCAATTATATGAATTATGAATCTGTTCGAATTATAAGAAGGTATGAGCATATTTTCAAAAATAAAAACAGAAATCAGATTTCAGATCAAGACTCAACTTCTTTCTTTTTATATCAGCGCGCAAAACAAAAGCTCGAAGACCAAAAAAAAGCTGCCATCGCAGATCAAGAGTATGGTAAGATGTTAGCAAATATTTTAAAAACAGCCAGAAAAACATTATCTCATTATTTTTCAAATTATAAGTATTCTATAGCAGAGCTAGATAGTCTAAAAAAATTATATCCAAAAGACACCATATTACAAGATGATATTTTAAGAATGTCAAACTTTATCAAATACGGCTATACCGAGAATTATATCAAAAACTATAATATAGAAGCCAATGAACGCATTAATAATATGCTGAATATCGAATATAATGATCGAATTTCTATGGGTGATAATCCAGACGATATTACAGACACAGACTATGGCAACAAAATTGTTAATAAAGATTTAGACCTACATAGTCATAGCACAATAGTATCAGGGGTGATTGGTGCTACTAGAAATAATGACATAGGTATTGATGGTATAACTAATGCGATTAAAATTATGCCATTACGAGTTTCCGGGTTTGGTAGTGAACATGATAAAGATATTGCTCTTGCCATAAGATATGCGGTTGATAATGGTGCCAAAGTGATCAATATGAGCTTTAGCAAAGAATTTTCATTAAGAAAAGAATGGATAGATGATGCCTACAGATATGCCGAAAAAAATAATGTTCTTATAGTATCATCTGCAGGAAATAATCGAATAAACTTAAACAAAATCAACAATTACTACCCAAATGATAATGTGAACAATGGTAAAGAAGTTTGTTCGAATTTTATCCTAGTTGGAGCTTCGTCGTATGCTATTGACAAAAACCTAGTCGCTTCTTTTAGTAATTATGGTACTATTGATGTAGATATTTTTGCTCCTGGACATAAAATAAAGACACTTATCCCAGAAAACAACTATAAATCTGATAGTGGCACCTCTATATCTTCTGCAATAGTAACAGGGGTTGCAGCGCTAATACGATCATATTATCCTAATCTAACGGCTACAGACATAAAACAAATCATAGAGAAATCTGGAAACTCTTACCATATCGATGTAGAAATTAAATCAAAAGATGGGATTAAAAAAACGATTCCATTCTCACAACTTTCTAAATCAGGTAAAATTATAAACGCATATAATGCATTAGTAATGGCAGAAGAGATTTCAGGATAAAAACAATGCAAATGAAAATATAGAATTGCGTGTATTTCTTAGGAATTTCTTAATTTTGATGTACCTCACCTATCAAAATTTTGTGCTCTTTTAAATTTCATACACCGCCATAATGAACCTTAGGTTGTTATTCATTTTATTATTTTTCTTGAGTATCTATATGCATAGTACTGCTCAAAAAATCCCTGATACCTTATCACATAAATCAAACGAAGAATTACTAAAGGCTTATGAAACCATTAAGGAAGTACATAAAAAAGAAATTTATATAAAAGCATATCTCAAAAAAGGAAAAATCAATAAGGATACTGCTTCTATTGTTAAAGGATACTCTTCTCTTTGTGATTTATCTGAAGGAAAAAAAAGAATCGAATATGCAGATTCTATTATCCAATTAACAAAACATAACCCTGATTCTATTTTTCCAGCTTTTGCTTATATAACCAAGGGGTATGGATATTATCAATCACGAAAATGGAAATCTTCACTAGATAATCATCTAATTGCCAATAAATATGCTCAACAATATTATAATATGGGATTTCTATGGACAAGCACTCATTCTATTGGAGTTTTAAAAGATAGAATAGGATATTCTAAAGAAGCACTACAAATACATAAACAAAATTTGAAACTTGCAGAAAAAAAATCTGACGAAGCATTCAAGCTTCTTTTTACATCTATCTCTACTCATGCCATTGCTTTTACCTACAAAAATTTAAGAAAATTAGACTCTGCATTATTCTACAATAATTTCGGTAAAGAAAAAGCTAGTAAACTAAGCCGTTTGACAGTATTCAACCAATTTTTACTAAACGAAGGAGTCATCTATTATCATGATCAAAAAATAAAAGAAGCCTTAGGCCCACTAGAAAAAGCTACCAAATACTTTGAAGAAATTAATGACAAACCTAATAAAGCTGAAGGATACTTTTACCTGGCAAAAATACATAAAGATCTAAAACAAGAAGATAAAGCAATCGAATACTTAAAAAAAGTAGATACTATTTTTATAGAAATCAATGATCTGCTACCAGAGATTAGAGAAGGATATGAAATGCTTATAGAGTATTATAAGAAAAAAGAAAATACAGAATCACAATTGTTATATTTAGAAAGACTTATATCCTTAGATAGCGTTCTTAATGATAATTATCGACATGTATCCAGGAATATCTCTCAAAAATATGATACTCCAAGGCTCATGAAGGAGAAAGAAAAAATCATTACTTATTTGCAAAAAGAGAACACTCTTATATCCTCGAGAAATATTATAATATCGCTATTTCTGACAATAAGCTTCTTTGTTATTGGATATTATTATTACCAACAACGTATTTATAAAAAACGGTTCTTAAAATTATTTCATAAAACTGATCCACCAATTCAAAAAAATGACCATTCAAAACACTCCTCGATCAATCAAAAAACTTTACAAAAATTGCTTGCACAATTGCAAAAATTTGAAGAGCAAAAAGGGTTTTTGAAATCCAATATTAATTCTAGAGATCTAGCTAAAAGTTTTGGGTCAAACTCTAGTTATTTATCTGTGGTGATCAACAATTATAAAAAAAAGAGTATCAGTAACTATATTAATGATTTACGTATTGATTTTGCCGTAGATCAACTACAATCCAACCTTAAGTTTAGGAAATATACTATCAAAGCAATTGCGCAAGAGATGGGGTTTAACAATGCAGAAGCCTTTGCTAAAGCCTTTTATAAAAAAACAGGGATCTATCCTTCATATTTCATTAAAAACTTAGAAAAAACCAAAATTGATAACATACATTCTACAAAGCAAAACATGGGTTAATATCGACTGCAGAGCAGGCTTCAAAATAAAAAAATTACACACAACAGTTTGATTTATAGAGATTTGTAAGGTATTTCTAATCGCCATTGTTAATAAAACCTAATAAGTTTATTTTCAAAAAAAAAGTATGTCTATTACATTTACTACATGAATTTGATATATTCTGGTATGTTTTTTGGGGAAAGAACAATTAGAATAACAAAAATGGGAAATACAAATCAAATCGTAAATTATGCAGTATAAAGTAATTGATGCAAAAAGCCAGTATTTTGGCAAAGTATTGGATTTCGAATCCTGCTCTACTTTGAGCGATTTAGGAGGAGTACTCTTAAAAATTGGGAGTAATAGAGTTTCACTTTTTAAATTTAATGAAGTAGAAATGGTTTAACTACCTTTCTACTTCTCTCTACCCCAACTCGGTAATTCTCTTTACATATTTACCGATCACATCAAACTCTAAGTTTACAATTGTTCCTACCCTAAGTGTATTAAAGTTAGTATGCTCATATGTAAAAGGGATAATCGCGACGCTAAATTCATTTTTTTTAGAATTTACCACGGTAAGACTCACACCATTTACAGTAATTGATCCCTTTTCTATTGTTATATTACTTAGCACAGGGTCGTAACTAAATGTAAAATACCAACTACCGTCAGCCTCAGAGATTGCAGTACAAGTTGCTGTTTGATCAACATGTCCCTGTACAATATGTCCGTCTAGTCGATCACCAATCTTCATGCCTCGCTCTAGATTTACAATATTTCCTTCGTCTAGATCATTAAGATTAGTCTTATCTAGCGTCTCTTTAATTGCAGTAACAGTATATCTATCATGATCAATAGCAACCACTGTGAGACAAACTCCATTGTGCGCTACACTTTGGTCAATTTTTAATTCTGAAGTAAAATTTGCACGTACTGTAATGTCTAGATTTTCTTTATCTCTTTGTAAAGATGTAATCGTTCCTAATTCTTCGATGATTCCAGTAAACATAAATGCAAATTATTTAGTTAAATTTGTGACCTTGAAGGCTGAGATCTGATTTTAGATTTCAAAAATACAGATAAAAGGAAGTTATATAATGAAGAAAGAAGAAAAAATAAGATTAGGGATTTCTATAGGTGATCTTAATGGTATCGGAAGTGAAGTTATTCTTAAGACCTTCGAAGATTCACGAATGTTAGATTTTTGTACTCCGGTAATTTTTGCGTCGGTCAAAATTCTTTCCTTCCTTAAAAAACAATACAACATCAATACAAATCTTCATGGAATAGATAAAACCTCGCAGATTTTAGACGGAAAAATAAATGTTCTTAATGTTTGGAAAGAAGCTATCGATATTAATTTCGGCACAGAAAATGAAAAAGTCGGAAACTATGCCATCAAATCATTAAAAGCTGCTACCAAAGCATTAAAAGAAGATCAAATCGACGTACTCGTTACAGCACCTATAAATAAGCATAGTATACAATCTGAAGAATTTCAATTCCCGGGACACACCGATTATCTTAATCAGGAATTAGAAGGAAATAGCCTTATGTTTATGATTACAGATGACCTAAAAGTAGGATTGCTTACAGATCATGTTGCTGTAAAAGATATAGCAGACACCATTACACCAGAACTGATAGAACAAAAAATAAACACAATCCACACGGCGCTTAAGCAGGATTTTGGGATATCAAAACCAAAAATAGCAGTATTAGGTATTAACCCACACAGTGGTGATAATGGCGTGATTGGCAAAGAAGATGAAGAAGTTTTAAAACCAACCATTCAGAAAATTAATGAATCGGGTAAACTTGTCTACGGACCCTATGCCGCAGATAGCTTTTTTGGATCAAACAATTACAAAGCCTTTGATGCTATTGTAGCATCGTATCATGATCAGGGATTAATTCCTTTTAAAACCTTGTCTTTTGGAAAAGGTGTAAATTATACTGCCGGATTAAATAAAGTGCGTACCTCACCAGATCATGGTACAGCATTCGAAATTGCCGGAAAAAACCAAGCCGATTACGGCTCTTTTGAAGAGGCCGTCTTTTCGGCTCTGAAAATTTATAAACGTAGAAATGAGTATGCCGAAATCACCAAAAACCCTCTAAAAAAACAACCTCGTAAACCACAGAATAAAAGCAATTAGATGTGAGGTATTAGGTTTGAGAGCTAAGGTAAATGACCTCATCTCTCACCTCTGACAAAGGAAGAGAACTCACAGCGAAGCGCCCTCAACACTAATTTGCTAACAATCTGATATAATTTTGTTTACAAAAATACTTTCATAACGAATTTTTATTATCTTTGCACCCGCCTTTATCAAATTGATAGGCCCTTGAAACTGATGATGAAATGATACAACTTAAAGAGTATACTATTCCTTTTGTTGGACTAAAGCAGGGATTACACCAGTTTGAGTATCAAATAGACAATACGTTCTTTGAACATTTTGAGTACGACGAATTTAATGCATCTGCAGTAAATGTTGATCTGGAGTTTAACAAAAAAACAACTATGTTAGAGCTTCAGTTTAAAGCAACAGGAACTGTAAATGTAAATTGCGATCTTACCAATGAACCTTTTGACTTACCAATAGAAAATGAATTTTTCTTAGTAGTAAAGTTTGGTGAAGAATATAACGATGAGAATGAAGAGCTTCTTACGCTCCCACACGGAGATTATGAAGTAAATATCCAACAGTATATTTATGAACTCATTGTTTTAGCCATGCCATCCAAAAGAGTTCACCCTGGTGTTGAAGATGGAACATTAAAATCAGATATACTCGAAAAGTTAGACGAATTAAGTCCAACAGAAAAAACAACAGTAGAAAACGATGAGGAAACAGATCCTCGTTGGGATAAATTAAAAAACTTATTAAACGATAAATAATAGCTAAGCAATGGCACATCCTAAGAGAAAAATATCGAAAACCAGAAGAGATAAAAGAAGAACACATTATAAAGCGACTGTACCACAGATAGCTACAGATCCAACTACAGGAGAAGCTCATTTGTACCACAGAGCTCACTGGCACGAAGGTAAATTATATTACCGTGGTCAAATCGTTATCGACAATACTGAAGAAGAAGTGGCATAATTCACTCTTAAATTTCATACAAAGCTCTCACTAATGTGAGAGTTTTTTTGTTTTTAGTTGAATATGTGTCAAAATCCCGTTATTTTGCGCCATATTTGTATATAATTTAGTAATTTCAACGACTTTTTTACGCATTTTTGCGCAATAGTTAGTGAAACTAAAACTAAGACATGAGTAAAATCACAGCCGCTATCACAGCTGTTGGCGCATATGTGCCAGACTATGTATTAACCAATAAGATTTTAGAAACTATGGTTGATACAAACGACGAATGGATTACCAGTCGTACAGGTATAAAAGAACGAAGAATACTAAAAGATAAAGACAAAGGAAGTTCTTTCTTGGGTATTAAAGCGGCAGAAGATCTAATCGCCAAAAAGAATTTGGATCCAAAGGAGATTGATATGGTTATTTTTGCAACTGCTACACCCGATCTTCCCGTTGCGGCAAATGCTGCATATACCGCTTCAAAAATAGGAGCCGTTAATGCTTTTTCTTATGATTTACAAGCTGCATGCTCTAGCTTTTTATATGGGATGTCTACTGCAGCAAGTTATATTGAATCTGGCCGTTATAAAAAAATACTGCTTATCGGTGCTGATAAAATGTCCTCTATAATAGACTATACCGATAGAGCTACATGCATTATTTTTGGAGACGGAGGAGGTGCTGTTCTTTTTGAACCTAATGATGAAGGTTATGGACTACAAGATGAACACTTACGTACCGATGGTATCGGAAGAGAGTTCTTAAAAATCGAAGCTGGAGGCTCAATATTACCTGCCTCTGAAGAAACGGTAGCAAAAAGACAACATTTTGTAAAACAAGACGGAAAAACAGTATTTAAATATGCTGTTTCTAATATGGCAGATGCCAGTACAAAAATTCTAGAACGCAATAATTTAAATGGAGATGATGTAGATTGGCTTATTGCACATCAAGCCAATAAACGTATTATAGATGCCACAGCCAAAAGAATGGAATTAGATCAAAACAAAGTTTTGATGAATATTCAAAGATATGGCAATACAACATCAGCTACATTGCCATTATTATTACACGATTACGAAAAACAACTCAAAAAAGGAGATAATATAGTATTTGCCTCATTTGGAGGAGGCTTTACTTGGGGTTCTATTTACTTAAAATGGGCCTATAATTCTTAAAACAACTAAACACACAATACCCAATATTATGGATTTAAAAGAAATTCAGAATTTAATCAAATTTGTTGCCAAATCTGGGGCTAGCGAAGTAAAGTTAGAAATGGATGACATTAAAATCACCATTAAAACCGGATCAGAAGAAGGCAAAGAGACAACTTTTGTACAACAGATTCCTGTTGGCAATACACCTCAACCAGTTATGCCAGTTCAGACAACTGCTCCTGTAGCAACAACTCCAGTCGCCACAGAACAAAATTCATCTGACGACAATAACTCAAAATACATCACTATAAAATCTCCTATCATAGGAACATTATATAGAAAACCATCTCCAGACAAACCTACGTTTGTAGAAGTAGGAGATGCTATAAAAGAAGGAGATGTACTTTGTATTATCGAAGCTATGAAACTTTTCAACGAAATTGAAAGCGAAGTTTCAGGTAAAATCGTAAAAGTATTAGTTGATGATTCTTCTCCGGTAGAATTTGATCAACCACTTTTCTTAGTAGACCCATCATAGTTAAACCCAAAATTTCAAATCTCAAATTCCGAAACACAAAAAGTTGGAGTTTGCTTTTTTTGAATATTGTAATTTCTAAGAAGTTATGTTTAAAAAAATTCTAATTGCAAATAGAGGTGAGATTGCAATGCGTGTAATCAGAACCTGCAAAGAAATGGGTATTAAATCCGTTGCGGTTTATTCTACAGCCGATGCCGAAAGTTTACATGTTCGTTTTGCCGACGAAGCTGTTTGTATAGGGCCAGCACCTAGTAGTGAATCTTATCTAAAGATGTCTAATATTATTGCTGCTGCAGAGATTACTAATGCAGATGCAATACACCCTGGTTATGGTTTCTTGTCTGAAAATGCTAAGTTCTCTAAGATTTGCGAAGAGCACGAGATAAAATTTATTGGTGCAAGCGCAGAAATGATCGACAGAATGGGAGATAAAGCTTCTGCAAAATCTACAATGATTGAAGCTGGTGTACCTTGTGTGCCAGGAAGCGAAGGTATAATTCCAGATTTTAAGACTTGTATAAAAGTAGCCAAAGAAACCGGTTACCCCGTAATGCTTAAAGCCAGTGCTGGTGGTGGCGGTAAAGGTATGCGTGCCGTTTGGAAAGAAGAAGACCTACAAAATGCTTGGGAATCTGCTAGACAAGAAAGTAAAGCTGCCTTTGGTAATGACGATATGTATATGGAAAAACTTATCGAAGAACCACGTCATATCGAAATCCAAATTGTAGGTGATAGCAACGGTAGAGCATGTCACTTATCTGAAAGAGATTGCTCTGTACAACGTAGACACCAAAAATTAACCGAAGAAACTCCTTCGCCATTCATGACTGATGAATTGCGTGAAAAAATGGGTGAAGCAGCTGTCAAAGCTTCAGAATATATAAAATATGAAGGTGCCGGTACAGTAGAATTTTTGGTAGACAAGCACCGTAATTTCTACTTTATGGAAATGAATACCCGTATCCAGGTAGAACATCCTATAACCGAACAAGTAGTAGATTATGATCTAATCAGAGAGCAGATTCTGGTAGCAGCCGGAGTACCAATTTCTGGTAAGAACTACATACCACAGTTACACTCTATCGAGTGTAGAATTAATGCCGAAGATCCTTATAAAGATTTTAGACCTTCGCCAGGTAAAATTACCAATTTACACCTTCCAGGAGGTCATGGGGTACGTATTGACACTCATGTCTATAGTGGGTATACAATTCCGCCTAATTACGATTCTATGATCGCTAAGTTGATTACTACTGCCCAAACGCGTGAAGAGGCAATCAACAAAATGAAAAGAGCATTAGATGAATTTGTGGTAGAAGGTATAAAAACAACAGTTCCTTTCCATCGACAATTAATGGATCACCCAGATTATGTATCTGGAAACTATACCACCAAGTTTATGGAAGATTTCGAAATGAAAGAGCCCGAAGATTAAATAAAAAACAAGCCTCATTACTGAGGCTTTTTTTATGAAATCATTTTATCTTAGTTGTATTAATGTATTACAATGAATTTAAGCTATTGGGAATATAAAACCTGGTTATCCAACATAGATTTTACTATTGTAGGTAGCGGGATCGTAGGATTAAATTGTGCACTCAGGCTACAACAAAAATTTCCTGCAGCCAAAATATTGATACTCGAACGTGGCATCTTGCCTAATGGTGCCAGTACCAAAAATGCAGGATTTGCTTGTTTTGGAAGCTTATCTGAAATCATTGATGATCTAAATTCACATACCGAAGAAGAAGTACTACAACTCATCCAGAAAAGATATAATGGACTTCAATTATTACGAAAAACCTTAGGAGATCAAACTATTAATTATTTACCATACCAAGGATACGAACTTTTTACCAATAAAGACAAAGCCTTGTTTGAAGAGTGTCTTTCAAAAAAAGAACAAATCAATACGTTACTACGCCCTGTTTTCGAAGACGATGTGTTTATACAAAAAGATAATGTATTCAATTTTAAAAATATTCAACCTCAATATATTGTAAATCAGTTCGAAGGACAAATCGATACTGGTAAAATGATGGAAGCCTTATTAACAAAAGTACAAGCGGCCGGTATTAAGATTTTAAATAATTGCCTCGTAACAGAAATTAGCGATCTTAACACTTCTGTAGAAATAAAAACCGATCGATTTACGTTTTCTACTCATAAAGTATTGATTGCCACCAATGGTTTTGCTTCGCAATTAGGAATCAATCAAGTAAAACCAGCTCGTGCACAGGTGTTGATTACTAAACCCATTAAAGGTTTACAGATTAAAGGTAGTTTTCATCTCGATAAAGGCTATTATTATTTTAGAAATATCGATGATAGGATACTTTTTGGTGGGGGGCGAAATCTGGATTTTAAAACCGAAGAAACCACGGTATTAGCACAAACTGAATTGGTGCAAAACAAATTAAATAAAATTTTACGTGACGTAATTTTACCTGAAACTAATTTCGAAATTGAACATCGCTGGAGCGGAATTATGGGCGTAGGCCCCCAGAAAAAATCTATTGTTAAGCAACTATCTAACACTGTTTTTTGTGGTGTGCGCCTAGGCGGAATGGGAGTTGCAATCGGAAGCATTGTTGGCACGGAATTAGCAGATTTATTATAAAGTAATCTGTATCAAGGTATGGTAAAAATTCTTCGCATTGTATTGAAAAGCCTAGTTGCTTTCTTACTCCTTAGCCCACTATGGGTACTAAGCTACAGGTGGATAGATGTTCCTGCAACACCCCTAATGGGAATCCGTAAATTACAATCTAAACAAAAACACACCATCCAACATCGCTGGGTACCACTATCCCAAATTTCTAAAGAGTTACAATTAGCAGTAATATGTAGCGAAGACCAACGCTTTACTGAGCATCAAGGTTTTGATACCAAAGCAATAGAAAAAGCAATTGCCGAACATAAAGCAGGGAAACGATTACGAGGTGCTAGTACGATCTCGCAACAAACCGCCAAAAACGTATTTTTATGGCCCAGCCGCAGTTGGATACGCAAAGGATTAGAAAGCTATTTTACATTTTTAATCGAAAAACTCTGGACCAAAGAACGTATCCTCGAAATATATCTGAATAGTATAGAAATGGGTAACGGCATCTATGGTGCAGAAGCTGCAGCACAATTTTGGTATAATAAACCCGCTAGCGATCTTAATCAGGAAGAAGCTGCAGCCATAGCTGCTATTTTGCCTAACCCCAGAAAGTTTTTGGCCAACCCCGCATCAGAATATACTCAAAAAAGAAAAGCATGGATCTTTATACAAATGCGCAATTACGGTACTTTAGTGTTTGATAAGCAACAGTAAAATGAATACAGAAGATATTAAGCACGAATTACTAGAACATTGCAAGAATTATGTAAACGAAAGACTGCAAAGGGTTCAAAATCTTGTTTCAGATATTCAGCAATCTCTTACTTCTGAAACCAAGAGTACCGCAGGTGATAAACATGAAACCGGTCGTGCCATGCTACAACTAGAACGTGAAAAAGCGGGAGCACAATTAGCCGAAGTTCAAAAACTACAAGAAATCTTGGCGAAGATTACTATTGCTCCTTCAAAAAACATTCGCTTAGGAAGTTTGGTAGCTACCTCACAAGGAAATTATTTTCTTAGTATTTCGGCTGGTGCAATAACTGTAAAAAACACATCATATTTTGCCATCGCAGCCAATACTCCTATTGGCAAATTATTGTTGGGTAAAACTGCTGGAGAAACTATCTGTTTTAGAGATAAATCAATCAAGGTCAATGTAATAAATTAGCAATTTTTAAATTTTATCATATATTTGCAACTGTTTTGTTGAAAATATGTTCCTACCCTTTATGCATATTTACAACAACATCAAAATTGGAATATAAATTTAAAAACAAGCCTCAAATGAAAAAAGTAAGCTTATTGTTTGCAAGTATCTTTCTTGCCAGTACATTTTTAATCTCATGTAGTAGCGATGATAGTCCAGCAGATCAAGGTGGTGGTGATGGAGACCCTACAGGTGGAGGAGATCCAACTACTGAAGAAAACATCGAAGATCGAGAAATCCCTATATCAGAGCTTCAAAGCAAAATTACTATCGAAAATGGAACCTTTATAGCTGGTAAAGAAGCACCTGCTCCAAATGGCACCCTAGATTTTCAGTTGGGTATAACAGAACAAGAAGGACTTTTAAATAGTGGTTTTGACATTGTATTTTCTTCAACAAGCGCTACCGTTAAAGGTGCTTACGTTGTGTTAAAAGATGTAAATGGAAATAATGTTGATGGTTATTTTGATGCTGGATTCTCAAATAATTCAGGAGGTAAAACAGCTACCATAAAAAAAGGAAGAAAAGCTACAGTAAATGGAAAAATGGCTGAAGAAAATGAACTTACTGTAAATGTAAATTTTGATGCGTCACTACAACCCGGTAAATTTTGCTACGCCATTTGTATTTATGACGAAGCTGGTAATATCAGTCAAATCCAAGAAGTATGTGTAAATATTGAAGCATGGGGAGGTAATACAGATATCGTGGGAGAGTGGATTTATAACAGATCTGAAGGTACTGTTATCGTGACTCCTGATAATACCACGGATATTTCTTGTGAAAATGGACAATCTATAACAAATGTATCGACATATATTGAAGAAAGAGATACTTGGACATTAACTCTAAGCGAAGATGGTATTTATGTAGAAGTTTATGATGAATTAGGTCAGCGATTAGATTATTTGCAATCAGAAAAAGATTGTGAGGCTGTATATTTTGAAGATGTAGACCTTGATAAATACTCAGGAAACTGGGCGTATAATGAACAAGCTAAAACGTTAACAACTATAGACTTTATGTATGAAGATTTATTGGATGCTACTAATAATGAAACGTATCCTGATGGATCAGTGTATTTTGAAGGTGCAAAAGTTGAAATAGTTAATGCAGAATTAAGAATTACAGAAACTTTTGATGATAACGGAGACGGTATTACAGAAACAGAAACATATATTTTCAAAAGAAAATAATCACTTATTAAAAGATTAATTTTAATGCGGTTTTGACTTCTCGTCAAAACCGCATTTTTTTATACTAAACACTCCCTCCTATGGTATAAAAAAATGATTTTGATTTAAATTTCTACAATTCAAGAAGCTTTACATCCTGAAACCAAAAAATACTGCTGGAGATACTTTTAGTTTTAATGAGAATGAAATTTCTATAAAAAGAGTAAATTGATCCGATTTTCACACAAAAACACAGTATCATGAAAAATTTCCTCCTCTTAATTACCCTTGTTATTTTGATCGGTTGCAAAAACAATCAAACCACCAAAAAGATTGAACCTGAAACTAAGGAAGAAGAACAAGAAGAAGTAACCCCTAAAAAGAAAAGACCCGTAGCACTCGAAAACAATAAGTTTTTCGAAGTCAATGGCAAAAAAATGCTGTACGGAGGAAAAGACAATAGTCAACACTTTGATATCACGGGATATGATCTAAAAGATGAACAGTTTCACTATGGTATAGGTAGAGAGCGGTTTCCAGCCATCCTCAAACCAGAGTTTATTACGATACAAGAAGCAGATACTACTTGGGCAGATGATACACGGTTTTTGGTAGCCTATTCTGGTGATGATGTAAAAGCATATTCGGTAAAAGACCTTACAAGACACGAGGTCGTAAATGATGTTTTAAATGGAAAACCAATTATGGCAGTTTATTGTATTCTTGCTGATCTGGGTGCTATTTATGAGCGCCAATATGGGGATAAAGAACTAACTTTTGCACTGAGTGGATACACTTATTATGATGATGAGGTGTGGAATGGTCTTGACGGATTTGTGTTATGGGATAGAGAAACCGAAAGCCTTTGGTGGCCTCTTATCGATAGAGCAGTATCCGGTCCTCTGAAAGGTGTTCGGTTTTTAGAAATGGATAAAGCAAATTGGAAAGATACCACTTGGGGAGCAATAAAGAAATCCTATCCTAATGCAAAAGTGCTCAAATCTGGGCAAGATTTTGAACGACCAAAAACCTGGAAAAAACTTGATGATGTTACTGAAATAGTAAAAAACTATACTAAAAAAGAATAGAAAATACCAAATTAAAGATATCTTACTATTAAAATCTTATTCGTTTTGGCATACAAAAATGATTTTAAGTAAATTGCTCCCATAAATCATTACCTTATTATGAATAAGCTTTTTTTATTAACGCTATTGGGGATATTACTTTTTTCGTGTAAACCTTACGAAAATATTAAAGTCAGAAAAAATCAAATCACCTATGAAGATTTCAGAGAAGATCAAAGGCTATATCCTACAGATGATGGTTTACTAAAATATATTGATAAAGGAAAAGGCCCTGCTATTGTTTTGTTACATGGTGTACCCACCTCGGGATGGTTATACCGCAAAATGATAGACCCTTTTGTCGAAAAAGGATATCGTGTAATTGTACCAGATATGTTGGGGTATGGGTCTAGTGATTCTCCCGACGGTTTTGAGATATATAATGCAGAAAATCATGCCAAACGCCTACTACAACTTATGGAAGCATTGGGCATCGAGACTTGGTCACATGTAATGCATGATGCTGGCGGTTTATGGACATGGGAGTTGATGAAACAAGCCCCTGATAAAATTGAAAAGCTAATTGTACTTAATACTATTATCTATGAAGATGGGTTTTATCCACCAGTAAGAATGAAACCAGGGGGGTTAGCTAAAACAGCCATGTGGGGATATCGTAATGGGGTAACAACGAATACGCTGTTAAAAAACCTATTTGAACAAGGATTAAAAGAAAACACCCTCAATGTATTAGATGTCGAGGGATATAAAACCCCTCTATTAGAAGGCAAAACAAAAGCGATGTATTATTTTTTTAGTCAAACGTGTAATGAGTTACCCGATTATACCGATGTTTTCGAAAATATCAATATTCCAGTTTCAGTAATATGGGGGATTCATGATACTATGTTACAATGGCCTCCTCAAGAAAATAGAGTGACCAATGCTCTAAAAATAAACCCAGAAGATATTCATTTTGTTGACGAAAAACATTTCATCCAAGAAACAAAAGCCGAAGAAATTTTTTACAAAATCTTAGATTTTCTTAATTAAGTGAAAACTCTATTTTGAAATAGTCTACTTAATTTAAACTGAAATTCTTTACCCAGTTTTTTAATTCAATCCTAAAAATTGTGCCGTTTAGTAATTCGTAGATTTGATCTAATTCTTCTCGATTAACAGCAAGATCAATTTTTTCTGAAGGAGTTCTTAACAGTAATGACTTACAGTTTTGAGAATTCATACAATCATTACAACATTGTGTTTGTTTTGTTGCTATACAAAAATCCAAAAAATCCTTTAATTCATTTATTGTTAATAGAAACCCTATGTCTCTAAATACCAACTGAATCTTGTGTTTTGAAGAATCCATTTCTTTTTTCCAAAAGAATGAAATCCCAATCTCGTTACTGAAAATTTTATCTATTGGGTTCATGTTTGAATCTATCTTTGATTCAAAAATAGTAATTATTTATATTTAATCTAAATAAAAATAGTTTAATTTATCTACAGACTCCGCTCAAGATGATAGAAATACTAATTAATGTCTTTTAATTTCAATTGTAAAGAAACCTTACCATTCCATTCGTTTTCATCGATAGTATAAGCAGCTTTAAAGTGTTGTTTATCACATATCAGATCATGTTTATCACCTAAGCCAAAACCAATAGCGCCAATTGCTACTTTCCCTTTCTCAACCTTACATTTTAGGTGCTTGTCATCTGCCCCTACACATTTTCCATATCCAGTGTCTAATAATCCTTCAGTCATAAAAACTGGTGACATATTACCTGGACCATGAGGTGCAAATTGTTTCAGAATACGATAAAATTTAGGAGTTATTTGGTCTAATTCAATAGGTATGTCAATAGAAATCTCTGGGGTAAGCAATGTTGTATCTATGGTAGCAGCAACAACCTCTTCAAATTTTTGCTTAAAAGACACATATTGTTCTTCCATTAAAGTTAATCCTGCTGCATATTTATGACCTCCAAACTGTTCTATATGATCAGCACATGCATTCAAGGCATTGTATACATCAAACCCTTTTACTGATCTTGCTGAAGCCGCTAACTTTTCTCCGCTTTTGGTAAAAACAAGTGTCGGACGATAATACGTTTCGGTTAATCTAGAAGCCACAATACCAATTACTCCCTTGTGCCAATTTTCTTTGTATACAACAGTTGTGTATCGATCTTCTTCTTTGTTTTGAAGTATTTGCGACAAAGCTTCTTCGGTAATGCTTTTATCTGCTTCTTTTCGATCACTATTATACAGTTCTATTTCTGAAGCATATTGTAATGCTGATTCAAAATTTTCTTCAGTAAGAAGGGTAACAGCATGTAATCCATGTTTCATCCTTCCGGCTGCATTAATTCTTGGTGCAATGATAAATACAACATCGGTAATGGTTAATGTTTCTTTTTTAACTTGGGATA
Source organism: uncultured Aquimarina sp. (assembly GCA_947501475.1). GTDB lineage: Bacteria > Bacteroidota > Bacteroidia > Flavobacteriales > Flavobacteriaceae > Aquimarina. The sequence continues at coordinate 49,281 of CANMWA010000001.1, forward strand.
ACATTGCCTTAAACCCTATTCTTGGATTTTCATTGATTACAAGTAATCCATAATATGCCAAAATCCTATTCTCTCCAGTTATAGGAACAATATCTGCCCCAATTGCTGTAGCTACAAGGTCTAAGTAAGGCAATAAATCATCGGTTTTTTGTCCCTGATTACTTGCCAATGCTTGTATCAATTTAAATCCTACTCCACAGCCACATAATTCTTTATAAGGATACTCACAATCATCGCGCTTCGGGTCTAAAACTGCAACTGCTTTTGGTATCTCATCTCCTGGTCTGTGGTGGTCGCAAATAATAAAATCTATATCTTTTGATTTGGCATAAGCTACTTTTTCAATCGCTTTAATACCACAATCTAAAGCAATAATTAATGAGATGTCATTATCATGAGCGTAATCGATGCCTTTATACGAAACCCCATAACCTTCAGCATATCGATCTGGGATATAGGTAGCAATTTGAGGAGATTGTGTTTTTAGATAAGAGGACATTAATGCTACTGATGTGGTACCATCTACATCATAATCTCCATACACCATTATGTTTTCGCCATTGGTAATTGCTTTTTCGATTCTTTGAACTGCTAGATCCATATCTTTCATTAGAAAAGGATCATGCAAATCTTCTAGTTCGGGTCTAAAGAATTTTTTTGCCTGATCATATGTTTCTATACCTCTTTGAATCAACAGCGATGCAATTATTGTATCAACATTTAAGGCTTTTGCCAAATCGTTTACTAGTGCTGTATTTGGTTTAGGTTTTAGTGTCCATCTCATTGGTGTAGTGTATTCCAAGTATTAAAAAATCCAAAGTACAAAAAACATCTCGACCACTCTTGGTTTGACATTAGTTTTGTATTTTGCTTTCCTAAAAAAATTAAGTTTAAACTCAAATAATACAAATACACATGCCATTAGTAACACCTCTTTCTGCCGATCATGATATAGAGACCAAAGAATTAGCAGAATTCTTTAATGAAACTCTAGGTTTTTGTCCAAACTCGGTACTCACTATGCAAAGGAGACCTGCTATTTCTAAAGCTTTTATCAATCTTAATAAAGCAGTTATGGCCAATGAGGGGCGGGTGACCTCTGCGTTAAAACGTATGATTGCTTGGGTAAGCAGTAATGCTACAGGATGTAGATATTGCCAGGCGCATGCTATTAGAGCTGCCGAACGATATGGCGCTGAGCAAGAGCAACTAGATAACATCTGGGAGTATAAAACTCATCCTGCATTTAGCGACGCAGAACGTGCTGCTCTTGATTTCTCATTAGCTGCATCGGTAATTCCAAATGCTGTTGATGATTCGATCAAATCAGCATTATACAAACACTGGAACGAAGGTGAAATTGTAGAAATGTTGGGGGTTATTTCTTTATTTGGATACCTAAATAGATGGAATGACTCTATGGGAACTACAGTAGAAGGCGGCGCAATTGAATCTGGTGAACAATACCTGGGTAAACACGGCTGGGAAAAGGGAAAACATGTTTAGTCTTTATAGAAAAAATACACCTTATAGGTTTTGAAAACCTATAAGGTGTATTTAATTATAAGTTGAAGAACTTAAACCGAAATAATCTTCTCTTTTACAGCTTTTACAATTAATCCTGCGGTGTTTTTTACACCCAATTTATCCATTAAGTTTTTTCGATGGCCTTCGACGGTTCTATCACTCAGGAAAAGTTTTTCAGCAATTTCTGCAGTTGTCAATTCGTGAGTTATAAGTTCTAAGACTTCTAATTCTCTAGAAGTAAGGTGATAATCTTTACCGATAACTGGAGGTCTAGCAGCCTTATGCTTAAGTCCTTTTAGCAAAGCTTCAGAAACAAAAGAATTAAAATAAAACCCTTTTTCATACACAGCTCTAATTGCTTCTTCTAGCTCTTGTTGATTGGTATCTTTTAATAAATATCCATTTGCTCCAACTTCCATCAAATAAGAAATCATTCTTTCTTCTTTGTGCATGGTTAAGATAATAATTCTTAGATCTGGGTATAGTTCTTGTAATTTTAATGTTGTATCCACCCCATTCATGTCCCCCATCTCCAAATCCAAAAGGATAACATCGGGAACTTCATTATTAAGTTTTGTCAATAGGTCCTTACCGCTAACGGCTTCTAAAACCAATGAAATACCTGGCATTTTACTTAGTAATAATTTTATCCCTTCACGGAATAAATTATGATCATCTATTAGCCCTAATTTTATAGTCTCCATGATTGTGGTATTGTGTTAATTTTGTCCTTATGGGCATATAATTTTAACCTTCATTCCTGAAGTTTCTTCCAGAAAATGGATGCTCCCTGATAGTACCGATATCCTACTCTCTATATTTTTAAGGCCTAAGCCTTTTTTAAGAGAAAGGTTTTGGTAATCTATTCCTTTTCCGTTATCGTTATATAAAATTACCAATCCTTCGTTTTCATTTTCTAGCTCAATAGTTATAGCTGAAGCTTCGGCATGTTTAATCGTATTGGTAATTAATTCCTGAATAATGCGATATATATTTAGCTCTTTTGATTTTACTATAGTCTTCCTGCTATTATTTTTAAAATCAATAGTAATATTTCCTGAATCGTTTATGGTTTGCGCCAAGCTATCAATAGCTTCTATAAGCCCTAATTTTTCTAAAACTACAGGCCTCAGATCTTGTGAAATATTACGTACACTTTGGATCATATCATCCATAAAACCGCTCGCTTTTTTGGTTATGCTTTTAAGTTCTTCTGCTGGTAATTGTGGAGTAATTTGACCAAAATACAACTTGGTAGTGGTTAACATAGCTCCCACATCATCATGTAACTCTTTTGCTATTCTATTTCTCTCATTCTCCTGGCTAAGAATCGAGGTTTTCAATAATTCTTTTTGATAATCAGATTCTACTTTTTGATGCTCTTTCTGTTGAGCTAGCAATCTGCGTTGATATAGAATAAAAAATATAATCACTGATAATGACAGTAAAAAAATTACCACCATACCAATGATTATAATTTTTAGCGCTATGTCTTCTTCGGATTCACCCATATCGCAATTATATATAAACAAATAGCTACATTAAATTAAAAAATAATAATTAGTCAACGCAAGTAGGAGGACAGGGCGTTAAATACTCAAAAATGAAATCCCCAGATTTTAATAATGAATTTTCTTTGTCTATTTCTGGTAAAAACACAGTAGTAAACTTCCCTTTTGGATTAACTCCCCATACCATATTAATACTTTTTGAACGACTTTGTAGCATTTGTTTTGCTACCGCAGCCGGCATACTGAAGTATTGTATACGTTCTCCATCATAAGCTATTGCTTCGCTCAACGTTTTATTACTAAATTGTTGTTGCCATCTCGATATAAAAACTGTAGCTTCATTGGGTTGTAGTATATGAGATGCTACTGATTTAGAAAGCGTTGCCGTAGTAATACTTGTCGATTTTTCCTCAAATAATTTGTCTACTACTTTTTGCAATGAAACAGGTTTTGCAACGATACCTTTAGTTGTATTTTCATTCTGGTCTGCACCTACTACTCGTATTTGCAGTTGCTTATTCTCTACTTCTAAAATAAAGCGAACAGTTGATACTTTGGGTAAGCTTAATGCTTTTTCTAATGCTTCTTTAGAAATATTAAACCCATTTTCTGCGCTCTCAAAAACTTTTTCGGGAGCTACTTTTTTCCAATTTTCGGTGAGATCTTGTTGTTGCACATCAGTAGTTGGTTCTTCTTGTTGACACGACACAAGTAGTACTGACATGATTAAAAATAATATATGAATAGTTTTCATAATTTAAGGTTTTAAGGTTTAATATAAATATATAAACATAACCCTAGGGGTTTTACTGGTTTAACTAAAAATTATAGATTATTGTTTCTTAGGATTTACCCATATAGTGATTGTATAAAAAATTATCAATACTATGTTTATTATTGCATGAAGCCCCCAAACCAAATAACTTGCTTCAGTAGATTCTTTAAACATATTATTGTTTATATAAAACAGGATTAAGCTACTAGAAAAATAGATCAAAAACCCCGAATTGAGCCAGAACATAGGATTATTTTCTAAAGAACTATATTTCATCTCCTTAAGCAACGCATAAAAGTAGCTCAATGCAAGAAAAATAACCACTAACCCCATAACTGTGGTTGTGTTTGAATTGAAGGTTCCTAAGTCTTGCAAAAAGAGCATATTCGTAATTGCAAACATTATATACCCTAAACTTAATAAAATAAAGAAGGTCTTTGAAAACAACCTTGTTAACTCATTTCTATATATATTAAGTATTAATAAAAATTCAACGATCGTATAAAAATGAAAAACAGGCAAATTATTTATTCTTAAGTACCACAAGATGTTGGATATTAACTCTGTAATCAAAATGACTACTAGCAAAACAAATAATCTTTTCTGAGCAACATTTAACAACTTATTTTTATATATAGAAAGTAATAAAGGAAGTATTACTATAAAAGAAGAAATATTGCCTATAATTTCAAAAATATTTACGCTCATTATTATTTAATTAAAGCTACTATGCTGGTGGAGGACATGTTGGAGGACAAGGCTTAGAATACTCAAAATATACTTCATTTGAAATTGATTCTAACACCCCATGAAGTCCTAATACATGTTTTGGGTTTTCATTTTTTTTGTTTTCATACTTAAATCCAAGTACTGGAGTAAAAGAAATCATCTCTTTCTTGTCAAATTTATTCATATCCACTCCTGCATACAAAGTAATACCTGTTACATTAAGCTGAGACATATTCTCTTTAATATATGTAATAATATTATCACTGATATGAAAATAATGTACCCGTTCTCTATTTATACCTTGTTTAGCAATAAATAGATCATCTATTAAGTGGTTATCTATTTCTTCCCAGTTTTCACAAATCATTTTTTTAAAGGTTTCGGGTACAATTTCTGTAGCAAACGATCCAAATACATCTGGAGGAGATAATTTGAAATACTCTTCTTCACTACTTGCTTCATAGGTAACTCCAAGAATAATATAAAATGTATGTTTATGCACATCCGATGCTTCTAAGGCCAAATACATCTTGATTCCTGTAATTTCACTCATTTTATTCTTGAAACGCTCTAGGTCATTTCCTGTATCCATGACAAATTTATCAGCCCGTTTAAATTGCTCTTTAGATCTTCCATCAAAATGAAGTTTATGAAAATGATTCGCCAATTTCAAAATATCTTCTTCTCTCCATCTTTTTGTGTCTTCATTAAATTTTTCTTGCGTGATTGTACCGATGTTTTGCGTGATTGTGTTTTCCATTTTTTTGTTATTTAAGTGGTTTATTAATTTTGATACTAAAACTAATCAAAAAAATGCTTCATAATTAAAAATGAGTCTGTTAACAAGTAATTACCATGACCAAACACGTATTTACCACGGTTTTGAATTTCCGGGGTTTATAGTCTTTTATTTCTTGTAATTCTATAGCAATTTTGGAGAACAGATAATGATACAATATAATTATGAAAACTCACACAACAATTTTAAAACCACTTATCCTTATAATACTTATAGTATGGGGATGTAGTAAAGATGATGACGGTGGTGTTCTAACCACCACCCAGGTAGAAGAGCTTCCTGGTATTAACCTTGATGAATTTGAAATAGACCAAGGAGAAATAGGTATAAGTATTAATGCCAGAGCGATTGCCCGAAAAGGATATACACCTACTATAGCAGAGATTATGGTAACGGCAACAACAGGGGATTATAGCCAAAAAATACCTTTTGACAAATTTAATAATATTGCCAACTTATCTTTTAAAAATGAAAACCTCTCTGAAGAAGCACAGACCGAACTTAAAAATGGTGTTGAAGTAACCATCAGAGTATTAGATGAGAATGATAATATTCTATCTATAAAAGAAATTTCAAAACTCTCTTTTACGCCCAGTCCAAAAGAAGAAGAAATCCCTGCAGATGATCTTAACGATCTTTATGCAAAAGTAAGTATTCGAGAAAATGTTCCCCATTTTATACAAATTGTAACTACTGATAATGATGAAATCTTTGGCGCCCCTAATTCTGTATTATATGCAAATACAATTCTTTTAAACACACCAATAATTGTAAGCCCGTTAGACGATCTTGATTATAATTCTGAAAACACCGAGGCTTTTACAACATATAGATTTGTTGAAGTTCCGGGCGAAGAAGGTGTTTTTACTATTGCTGTTCATAATGGTCCTGACATACATTATCTATATATTGTTCCAGCGAATTCAGAACTGCGAATTCAGAGTAAAGCAAATCTGATCAGAAATGGAGGTAACAATACAGGTACTCCTTCTAATTATAAATTCAAAATAGATAAAGTCGAAGCAGGATTGTATACCATCACACCAACTTTTACAGGAAAGCCATTAAGTATATCAGGTGAGCGTCTTAATACAAATAGTAATGATGAATCGCCAGCATATTTTAGGATCCTATCGTTCGATATTGATTGGGACATACAACCTGTAGAATCAAAATTTATGCGTCCAATATTACCTCCCTCGGCTACATCTGAAGTGTATAATAGTACATTACGAAATTGTAGTAGCGGAACTCTTGAACAGACCGTTGGAAGATCTGAATCTTTAGAAACCAAAGAAATATTAGGCTGGGAAGAATCCATGTCTGTTAGTACAACCCAGGATTATTCGGTTTCTGTAACTATTGAAGCTGAGGTTTCTACCAAATTCTTTGGTGCAGGGGGATCTGTAAAAAGCTCGGTAACAGGAAGCTATGGTTTTAGCAAATCAAGAACTAGTACTAGTACCAGATCTGGAGGCTATGAAGAAACACGATCTACAGAAATTTCGACAGAACGTACCCAAGAAGTACCGCCACAGACTGCAATTACTGTAGCCGATATATATCAAACTTATGAAAACGTAAGGATCCCGTATGTACAACGGTTCAGAATAAAAGGAACTTACCAGAATAATAACGAAGCTTTAACTGGTCAAGAAATAACTACCCAATTTGCATTTAACAGCTTTACTGGGGTAATAACTGATGTTCAAAAAGACTTTATAGAAGTAACCGTTAGGGGAACAAATATCATAAACCGACTCATTGAAACCGAAACTATTTCTCGTGATATTGAAGGAGCTTGTACTAATTGAATAGTATAAAATCTAAAAAAATCAAAGGAATAGGATGACCATCAAAATTAGTTTTGGTGGTCATTTTTTTAAATAATATTTATAACTCTTATAGAGTAGAATAACCGTAATGAAAAGAATACATAAAGCCCAAAGCCAATACTCGCCAGGCAAGTGAGCTGCGATCATTTGTGTATCTGAGTATTGAACTCTTCCGTCTCTTTCGAATTGTTTGGTAAACAAATATGAAGTTTGTAAATACGTACTTAACACACATTGGGTTCCTAAAAAAAGGAGTGTAAAAGCTTCTAGTTTTCTTACTCTAAGAATGGCAATAAAAAATAATATCGCAGCAAAAAAGCTTAAAATTACTAAGGCCAGCATTTCATATATCCATAAACATAGTGATAAAACCATGATCACAATTAATAACCATAATGTGATTTTGGAAGTAATTCTGTTTTTTGCTGAAGCAATTAGTATGGCTCCAGAAATTGCAGGACCCAGTAACCCTCCTGCAGAGGTAATTGCTCTGGCAATATGATATTCAAGATAACTAAAAGAAACATTAGAATATGCCACACCTCCACCATTATCATAAATCTCTAGATAGTAAAATTTACCCCCTAATAATAAAGCCGTAAGCCCATGACCCATTTCATGAAACCAAGTACCTAGTAATAATAATGGATACTGTATGTACCCAAAATACGGTAATTGCCATAGCAAAAAAACAAGTAGGCTTATCCCGATAATAGTAAATAGAGGTTTGTTTTTCAATGGTATGAATTTATCATATTAACCATTCAATAACAACGTTTACATTAATTTATTATTTTAGAATGATAAGAACTATTTCGGGGAAAAATAACCTATCCCCAAGACTTCTTTTACTTTATGTTGAAGTACTGGCACAACATCATTATCAAACCAAGGGTTTTTGGTGAGCCAAAAACGATTCCTAGGAGATGGGTGTGGTAATGGTAAAAACTTTGGCAAGTATTCATGGTATGTTCTTACCGTTTCTGTTAATGTGGATTTATTTTCTTTTCCTAAATAATATTTTTGAGCGTACTGCCCTATTAGAATGATCAATTCTAAATCAGGCATATAATCGAATAATTGTTGATGCCACAGCGGTGCACATTCTGGCCTTGGTGGGAGATCTCCTGTTTTTCCTTTTCCGGGATAACAAAATCCCATTGGGACTATTGCTATTTTGGTTTCATCATAAAATAAATCATCGGTAATGTCCAACCATTTTCTTAATTGTTTCCCACTGGCATCATCCCAAGGGATGCCAGACGCATGAACCTTTGTACCTGGAGCTTGGCCTATGATTACTACCTTAGCTTTGGGATGTGCAGAAACCACTGGTCTTGGACCAAGTGACAAGTGCTCCTTACACACTTCACAAGCTTTTATCTCTGAAAGTAATTTTTTCATTCTTTTTTCTTCCCTTCAACAATGACTACAATCTCTCCTTTTGGTGGTTTTTTTTCAAAATGCTTTAAAACTTCTTTTGCTGTTCCTCGAATAGTTTCTTCATAAAGTTTACTCAATTCTCGAGAAACCGAAACCTGCCGATCTTCGCCAAAATATTCAACAAAACTCACAAGAGTCTTTACTAATTTATGTGGAGATTCATAAAATATTATGGTTCTTGTTTCTTCTGCTAATAACATCAGTCGGGTTTGTCGTCCTTTCTTTACAGGTAAGAAACCTTCAAAAACAAATTTATCGTTTGGTAAACCGCTATTCACTAATGCTGGCACAAAAGCGGTAGCACCAGGAAGACACTCTACGTCGATATTATTCGCAATACAAGCGCGGGTAAGCAAAAAACCTGGATCGCTTATCGCAGGCGTTCCTGCATCACTGATTAGGGCCATAGTTTCTCCGCTCTGTAACCTCTGGATAATGCGATCAACCGTTTTGTGCTCGTTATGCATATGATGACTTTGCATAGACGTTGCAATCTCAAAATATTTCATTAATTTGCCGCTGGTACGCGTATCTTCTGCCAATATTAGATCTACTTCTTTTAGAACTTTAATGGCTCTAAAAGTCATATCTTCAAGATTACCAATAGGCGTGGGTACAAGGTATAGTTTTGACATATGCTAAAATAAAAAAACCGAAAGCTATAGCTTTCGGTAAAGATAACTTTTGAATCTTATTTGATATCTCTTAAGGTCTTACTTTTTTTCCAACAAAATAAGATGTTAATAAGAATACCAATGCCATCAGGGCTCCTGCCCATTCTCCATCACCTGCTTGTTGATGTGCAAAAAAAGCCAATACAAAATTAAAGAAAAACCCTGCATAAGCCCATTCTTTCAAGAATTTCCACTTATTTAATAGAATAACTATTATCCCTGATAGCTTTAAAGTTGCCAAAGGATAAATAATATAGCTAGGATAATTAAATGATGTAAAAACCTGAACAACTTCTTCGTGATTAAAAAAATACATTCCTGCAGAAAATAACATTAATGCAGATAACAGCCCGGTAGCAATCCAATAAACGATTTTCATATGCTCTATTTTTAGTATTTAGTGTTCAAACTTGCTTAATATTACATCCATAAAACGTTCTGCATACTCCTCTTTACTTTCCCAATGGTTATAATCTGGCTTTACCATAGTATTGATAAAATCCTCTGCTTCATACTTATTTCTCATTGTACCTAGTTGAGACAGTACTCTATTATAATCTGGCGCACTGCCTTCAAAAAGATATTTTATAAATGCCAATCGGTCATTTAATCCTATATGTATATCTTTTCGTAATTGATCATTAAGAGATTTAGGTTTGTCTTCATCATCTTCGTCTTCTTTGTCTTTTTGTTCATAGAACGGTTCTGCCTCTGAAAAAGAGCTACTTTCTTCTACTGTTGTAGATGCTGGCACAAAAAGATCCTCGGTAACTCTAGCATTAATTTCTTCTATAACCAACTCGTGTTTATTTTCTATACTTGAAGGTTCTTCTACTTTTTCTTCATTTATCGTTGGCTCTATACGTTCTTCTATTTTTGGTACTGGTTTTTCTTCAACTACTGGTACTGGTTTAGGAGTAACAATTGCTGCTATTCTCTCTTTCAACTTAATTTCTTCTGATTCATCTTGATTAAGAGCTGCTTTAACTTGGCCAATAGTGGGTTGCGGCCCAGAAAAATGAGCCTCAGAAAAACTAAGTATCGTTAACTTTTCATAAAGTTGCCTTGCTTCTTCCTGTAGTTGAGGTAAAGTCGATCTGTCTTTTAACTGTAATATCCTATGAGCAATACTTATAAGTTCAGCTTCCAATTTCTTCTTCATAACTTTCTTATTCGTTTGTAATACTGCTTTTTGTTTTTTAATAAATTTACCCCATCTTTAGCATAAAGAGAAGGGATTTCTTTTAATTGATTCTGAAAAATACAAAATGTTTCTCGAAAATACAGTAAATCATAAGGAGCAATTTGGGTGGATAGAGGTAATATGTGGTTCTATGTTTTCGGGAAAAACCGAAGAATTGATTCGCAGATTAAAACGTGCCCAATTTGCAAAGCAAAAAGTCGAAATATTTAAACCTGCCATCGATGTACGATACGATGATGAGATGGTGGTCTCTCATGATGCTAATGAAATTCGTTCTACTCCTGTGCCGGCAGCTGCCAATATCAGGATATTAGCCAACACTTGTGATGTGGTAGGGATTGATGAAGCACAATTTTTTGATGATGAAATCGTAGCCGTTTGTAATGACCTTGCCAATCAAGGCATTCGTGTTATTGTTGCAGGATTAGATATGGATTTTAAAGGAAACCCTTTTGGCCCTATGCCTGCACTAATGGCAACTGCAGAGTATGTTACCAAAGTACACGCGGTTTGTACCAGAACCGGAAACCTAGCTCAATATAGCTACAGAAAATCACTAAAAGACGACCTTGTTTTATTAGGAGAAACCGAAGAATATGAACCCTTAAGCAGAGCTGCATATTATAAAGCCATGCTTAAAGAAAAGGTAAATAAAATGGAAGTCAAAGACCCTAAAGAAATATCCAAAGAAACTGATGAGTAGTGTAAAAGAAACTGTATTAGAAATTAATCTAGCTCATCTTACCCATAACTATACGTATCTCAAAAGTAAGGTGGGTACTAATGTTAAAATATTAGCTGTAGTAAAAGCTTCTGGATATGGAAGTGATGCGGCTATAATTGCAAAACATCTTGAAAAAATTGGCGCTGATTATTTTGCTGTAGCGTATACTTCTGAAGGAATTGTGCTTAGAGAAGCAGGAGTTAAAATTCCGATTTTAGTACTGCATCCACAACCTGTAAATTTTCATAAATTAATCGAATATCAATTAGAACCTAGTCTCTATAGCTCAAGAACTCTTAAAGAATTTATCAAAACAGCTACTACGCTTAATCAAAAAAAATATCCTATCCATATAAAATTTAATAGTGGCTTAAATCGAATCGGTTTTAATAAAAATGATGTAGCGTGGGTTTCAAAAGAACTATATGACACAAATGCAATACAAGTTATTTCGCTACTTTCTCATTTGGCTGCTAGCGAAGATCATAACGAAAAAACATTTACACTACAACAAATTAATACCTTCAAAAAAATGGCAGAGCAGCTTAGTGATACGTTAGGATACATGCCAATATTACACCAATCTAATACCTCAGGAATTCTAAACTATCCTGAGGCACATTTTGATATGGTTCGCACAGGTATTGGACTCTATGGTTATGGTAATGAGGCAAAATATGATCGCAAATTAAAACCTGTAGCATCTCTAAAATCTGTAATTTCACAAATTCATGAATTAGAGCCTGGAGCGTCATTAGGATACAATAGAGGGTTTAAAGCAACTGATTATACCAAAACAGCTACTATTCCTATTGGTCATGCTGATGGAATTAGCAGGCAATATGGTAACAAAAAAGGATTTGTAACCATAAACAATAAACGAGCATATATTTTGGGTAATGTGTGTATGGATATGATTATGGTTGATGTCACCGATATTAATTGTAAAGAAGGAGATGAGGCTGTAATTTTTAGTGCAAATCACAATGCAGCAAAAGTTGCAGAACATTCGGGAACCATTTCTTATGAGTTACTTACCGCCATATCACCTAGAGTAAAACGTGTTGTTATCGGAAAAAATTGATTTTTATCGAAAATTGCAAATAACTTCATCTACAATTTTAATCAAAATCTTTAATTTTTTGTTAAATTAGACCTATACTAATCATCTAAATTAAAATATAGTATGGGATTTTTAAAAGATTTTAAGTCTTTCTTATTAAAAGGAGATATTATAAACCTTGCTACCGCAGTTATCGTAGGTGGAGCATTTGGTAAAATTGTAACTTCATTTACTAATGATGTATTAATGCCACCTATTGGTTTACTTCTAGGTAAAGTAAATTTTACTGATCTTAAATTTCAACTTACTGAAGCTTCAGTAAATGAAGCTGGACAGGCTATTGCTCCTGTAACCATAAATTATGGATCTTTTGTACAAACTGTAATTGACTTTATAATCATAGGTTTCTGTATTTTTATGGTGTTAAAAGCTTATGAAAGAAGCCAGAAAAAAGAAGAGCCAGCTCCTGCAGCACCAGCTGGACCTACTCAAGAAGAGTTATTAGCTGAAATAAGAGATTTACTTAAAAAACAGTAATCTCAACCTTTAGAATGATTTATCTATAGCTACCGCTATATTACATATTCTAACTAAACCGCCCAATTAAGGGCGGTTATTTTTTACATTTAGTTATATATCTAACAATTTATACGAATTTTTGTATTTTATGTATAAACACTTGTCATTATCGAAATATTCCTCACATTTGCTAGAATTTAAAAGAGATTATACGATTTTTGTATAAGAGAATGTAGAATAATAAAAGTATGAAAGTAGCTGTTGTAGGTGCTACCGGCTTGGTAGGCACCGTAATGTTAAAAGTATTAGAAGAAAGAAATTTTCCGGTAACAGAATTAATTCCTGTAGCTTCAGAAAGATCTATTGGCAAAAAAATCTCATATAAAGGAGATGAATATAGTGTTGTAGGACTAGCCACTGCAATAGAAATGAAACCCGATGTAGCCTTATTTTCTGCAGGAGGAAGTACCTCTCTAGAATGGGCTCCAAAATTTGCCGAGGCTGGAATAACTGTTATTGATAATTCTTCTGCATGGAGAATGGATCCAACAAAAAAATTAGTAGTTCCAGAAATCAATGCAAAATCATTATCTGCAGAAGATAAAATTATTGCAAACCCAAATTGTTCTACCATACAATTAGTTATGGCTCTAGGACCATTACACGATAAATACAAAATAAAGCGTACCGTAATCTCAACCTACCAATCTATAACAGGTACAGGAGTAAAAGCTGTACAACAGCTAGAAAATGAGTATGCTGGCGAAAAAGGTGAAATGGCATATCCTTACCCTATTCATCGTAATGCAATACCCCATTGTGATGTGTTTCAAGAAAATGGATATACCAAAGAAGAGATGAAATTGGTGAATGAAACTCAAAAGATTCTTGATGATCGCACCATCGCAGTAACCGCTACAGCCATAAGAATCCCTGTTGTTGGTGGTCATAGTGAAAGCGTAAATCTTGAATTCGAAAATGAATTTGAAGAAAATGATGTAAGAACCCTTTTAAACCAAACACCCGGAGTAACCGTACAAGATAATCCCGATACGAATACGTATCCCATGCCAATTTATGCTGAAGGCAAAAACGATGTTTTTGTAGGTAGAATTCGTAGAGATCATTCTAGAGAAAATGCATTAAATTTATGGATTGTTTCAGACAATCTTCGTAAAGGAGCGGCAACCAATGCCGTTCAGATCGGAGAATATCTTGTAGAACATAAACTTATAGGATAAATTACTTTTTAATACAACAAAAACCGCATGAAAAAGGTTTTCATGCGGTTTTTGTTGTATGTGCATAGATCTACTCTTTTATTTCAGGAACATAGATATGATTCCCTAAAAACAGTGCATTCAAAAATAAGCGATTCGTTCCGTACCAGGATCCTCTAAAATTTGGATTATCGGCAAACATAATTACACGCCCATTACCTAAGCTACTAACAATCAATGATGCCGAGGGTTTTAAGTAATTTTCATAATTATCAGTAGATATGTATCCATCTATATGCGCCTTTTCGGTATATTTGGCCACCGTAGAATATGGATTATCACTTGGGGATATAAATACCTCGTTGTTTTTGTATACCGGTAATAAAGTATCATGATATCCAAAGCCTAAAGGGTGCGTAATATCAAGGTTTACTTCAAAAATAGCACCTCCCAAAAGTTCTCGTCCAATATTTTCTTCAGCATCTACATATCTTAACCGTTCTATATTTTTATTTTTAACAGTATCCTTTTCTTTTTCTATAAGCTTTTCTTTAACCATTTTCTTCTCGATTACCCATTTAGAAGCTCTTGATAAAGTCACTAAGGTATTGCCTTGCGACACCCAATCTTTTATTTTTTTTTGCCGAATAGAATCTAATCCTTTATAATTTCCTGAAACCATTACAATGGTATTATACTCCTTCAAAGGGGCGTGGTCAAAGTCACTCATTTGTAATTTAGTGATAGGCATGTGTACTCTTGTATCCAGTAAGTGCCAAACTTCACCAGCTTCATATGAGTTTACACCATCGCCAACCAATATTAATGCTTTGGGAGTATCTAATTTCTGAAAATTACCACTACCCAAATCAATCCCTGATCTACTAAATCCTGTATTAACAGCATAAATAGGGACATCATAATTGTCTTGAGCTTTTTTTACAATAGCATAGATCTCGTCACTGGTTTTCTTTTGTTTACTCACCGGGATCATTATACTCCCATAATTAAAACTCTTGTTTCCTAGGGTTGTATTAATGCTAAAAGGTTTAAACGCTGATGCAACTTTTAATCCTTTTGATTGCATCAAATACAAAGCCGCCGGAGCATTATAATCATCCCAATCCATAATATAGGCATAGTCTGATTTTGATGCTTTTGAAACATTCACCAATCCTTTGGTCGATATGATTTCTTCACCTAATTTGGCTGACTTTGTTCCTTTATATTTCATATTATAAAAATTGGCCACACTCCATGCCGAAGCATCATAAAATACACTATCACGATACTTATTATAAGTTTCAAAAAACGTTTGGACCATACGTCTTTGAGGCTGCTTTACAGGAACCATAAATCGATCATCTTTTTTATAAACCTTGATCTTATGCCGTAATAGCTTATCAATAAAAGCCTTATTACGGTTATGATCATATCTATCACCAAATTCGTAGGCGGTCACTCCTTTTTTTTGTGTACTGTTCACTGCAGATTTAAAAAAGTTTTGTTGATATTTACGTAAAGTACCTTTGTTTTCTACTGCCGCTTTGATAGTAGCAATACTAGACACATATTGATTGCGAATGGTAAATTGAAATGACAGAGTACCATAATCTGTATCCTGCAAATGTCCTCGAGAACTAGCTTGCTCAAACAATAGGGCCAATGCACCTTGCAAATCCGGATACGATGAACCATAACCAGGGTATGTGCCATCAAAAGCTTCTTTTGTAAAATAAAATGATCCTATATTATCTAGCGCCTTAGAAAAATACGGAGAAAATAAATTATTTAAATCTTCATAATTTTCTTTAGGCATAATGGGATCTTGTGACCCAATTGGTTTCATGGGTTCAAAAAAGTATGTACTGTTAGTCCACATTTCGTGAAAATCTGTTACCACATTTGGATACCATTCATGATACCACTTTAGTTTTCCTTGGCTTTCTGGATTAATGGCCAGTAACCAATCCCGATTAAGGTCAAACCAATAATGATTCGTACGACCATATGGCCAACCTTCATTATGCTCTATATCAT
Source organism: uncultured Aquimarina sp. (assembly GCA_947501475.1). Taxonomy (GTDB): domain Bacteria; phylum Bacteroidota; class Bacteroidia; order Flavobacteriales; family Flavobacteriaceae; genus Aquimarina. The sequence continues at coordinate 65,344 of CANMWA010000001.1, forward strand.
AAGTGTCACTTACCAAAGGATTTCCTCTAAACTGATTTGCCCATTGAGTATGGCGATCTCTTCCGTCTGGATTAATAGTAGGATCTATAAATATCACAGCATTTTCTATATAATCTTTTACTTCGGTACTTTTAGAAGCAACCAAGGTATATGCAGTCAGCATAGCCGCTTCTGAGCTTGATGGTTCATTACCATGTACATTATATCCTAGCTGAATAAAAACAGGAACTTCATTATAATTACTTGGGGTTAGAGAAGGATTTGTAAAAGCCAAATGTTGCTGTTTTATTTCTGAAAGGTTATTCAGGTTTTCTGGTGTAGAAATAGTAAGCATTACTAATTTTCTATGTTCATGAGTCTTTCCATAGCTTGCAATGGTGGCCCTGTCTGAGACTTCAGCTAATTTTGTAAAATATGCGACAATTTGATCATGTCGGGTATGTTGTTTACCTATTGGGTATCCCAAAAATTCTTCAGGTGAAGGGATTTCTCCTATAAAAGGAGCTTTGTCTTTAAAAAAATACTCTTGCCCCGTTACCGGGAGAATAGAAAGTATACAAACAAGCAAAATAAGCCCTAAAGGTGTAAAGATTTTCATAATAAAAAACTATTCAAGTTAACAAGTTTACTTAAGCGAAAGGTATTTTTTTAAATTTGGTTTTCCTCGACCTTTGTAAGGTTTTTAACATTATTTCTTCTAATACATTCAACATAATCATAAAAAAAAAGAAACAATGAATACAGTAATTTTAGTAGTTAGAATAGTATTAGGCGTACTTCTTATCGTATTTGGAAGCAATAAATTTTATGAGTTTCTACCTGCGCTCGAATTTGCAAATCCCGATGCTGGAGTATTATTTGGAGCATTAGCTGGAAGTTATATCATGAAACTTGTTGGACTTGTTGAAGTAATTACAGGTTTATTATTGGTTATTAATAAAGCTGTTCCTTTTGCTTTGGTAGCACTAGCACCTATATCGGTTAATATTGTTTTATTTCACCTCACTTTGGACCCAGCAGGGATAGGGCCTGCAGCTTTTGTCTTTCTTTTAAATACATACTTAATATTTAAAAACTGGAGTACCTACAAAACACTTTTCTAAGTCCAAAATTTTTCGTTTATTACAGAAAATTCTGACTGCCCTTGTGTTTTAATCCTACATATTACTATACCCCAAAGTAATATGGAAGAAAACCCATTTTTTCTTCGCAGGATGTACAGGGCAGTCTTTTTATATTTTATTTAGCATTCAGAACAACTTCTTTTAATAGATTTGTTAGATATTTTAACGAATCAAGCTATGAACAACAAGCTCTTTGTGCTATCAATTATTCTAATAATGGTAGCTTGCAAAAATGAAACTAAAGAAAAAACAAATATTGCATTGAACTATCCAAAAACTAAAAAAGTAGATACCATAGATACTTATTTTGGTACAGAAATTAAAGACCCATATCGTTGGTTAGAAGATGACCGAAGTAAAGAAACCGGAAGTTGGGTAGAAACTCAAAACAAAGTTACTTTTGATTATCTAAAAAATATACCTTATCGAGAAAACCTAAAAAAACGACTATCAGACCTTTGGAACTTTGAAAAAGTAAAAGAGTTCTCGAAAGAAGGTCAGTATACCTATTTTTATAAAAATGATGGCCTACAGAATCAAAATGTATTGTATCGTTTTAAAAACGAAGGAGACGCTCCAGAGGTTTTTTTAGATCCAAATACTTTTAGCAAAGATGGCACAACATCATTAGGCACCGTTAATTTTTCAAAAAATGGAAAACTAGTCGCTTATTCAATTTCTGAAGGAGGTAGTGATTGGCGTAAGGTAATTGTCAAAAACACCGAAACCAAAGAGGTAATTGAAGATACTATTGTAGACGTTAAATTTTCGTACATGTCCTGGAAAGGAAATGAAGGGTTTTATTATTCAAGTTACGATAAACCAAAAGGAAGTGAACTTTCTGCCAAGACTGATCAACATAAAGTGTATTACCATAAGTTAGGAACACCTCAAAAAGATGATCTTTTGATTTTTGGTGGAAGTGCAAAAGAAAAACATAGATATATTGGGGCTAATATTACAGAAGATGAACGCTATCTAATTATTTATGCCAGTGTATCTACATCTGGTAACAAGATGTTTATCAAAGATTTAACTACTCCGAAAAGTAAGTGGACAGTAGTATTAGATCACACCAATAGTGACACTTACCTTATAGAAAATGAGGGGTCCAAACTCTATCTTGTTACAAATCTAAATGCTCCAAACCAGAAAATTGTCACTGTAGATGCTTCTAATCCTACCCCCGAAAACTGGAAAGATTTTATTCCTGAAACCGAAAATGTTTTAAGCCCAAATACCGGAGGAGGATATTTCTTTGCCGAGTATATGGTAGATGCCGTATCCAAAGTATTACAATACGATTATAACGGCAAATTAATTCGTGAAATCGAATTGCCTGGCCTAGGAAATGTAAAAGAATTCTATGCTAAAAAAGAAGAAAAGGTACTATATTATTCTTTTGAGAATTATATGACCCCTACTACTATATATAAACTAAATATTAAAGAAGGTATTTCTAAGGTTTATCGTAAACCAAAAATCAATTTCAATCCAGATAATTATGAAAGTAAGCAAGTATTTTATACTTCCAAAGATGGTACAAAAATACCTATGGTTATTACTCATAAAAAAGGAGTCGAACTCAATGGTAAAAACCCAACCATACTATATGGATATGGCGGTTTTAATGTTAGTGTAACCCCAGCTTTTAGTGTTGCTAATATAGTATGGATGGAACAAGGAGGTATTTTTGCAGTACCCAACTTAAGAGGTGGAGGTGAATATGGTAAAAAATGGCATGTTGCAGGCACCAAAATGAAAAAACAAAATGTATTCGACGATTTTATAGCAGCAGCCGAATATCTAATCGAAAACAAATATACATCAAGTAATTACCTTGCAATTCGCGGTGGATCAAATGGTGGATTACTTGTAGGTGCCACAATGACTCAAAGACCTGATCTAATGAAAGTAGCATTGCCAGCCGTTGGTGTTTTGGATATGTTACGTTATCATACATTTACCGCAGGTGCAGGGTGGGCATATGACTATGGCACCGCAGAAGAAAGTGCAGAAATGTTTGAATACCTAAAAGAATATTCACCAGTACACAATGTAAAAAAAGGAGTACAATATCCAGCAACTTTGGTAACTACAGCAGACCATGATGACCGTGTAGTGCCTGCTCATTCTTTTAAATTTGCTGCAGAACTACAAGCCAAGCAATCTGGTAAAAATCCTACCTTAATAAGAATAGAAACTAATGCCGGGCATGGTGCAGGTACACCAGTGAGTAAAACTATTGAGCAATATGCCGATATCTTTGGCTTTACACTATTTAATATGGGATATAAAGTATTACCAGAAAAGGTTATAAATAAAGTAAAAGGATAAACGTTTTTTTACAAAAAAATAAAAAATCCGTTTCTTTAAAAGAAGCGGATTTTTTTATTCAAAAACCTCGTCAAAGTTCAATATATTTGAGTAATGCTTACAGTAGACAATATATCTTTTGCTTACGATACTACACCCGTTTTAAAAAACGTGAGTTTTACTATTCCCAAAGGGCAACACATTGCTCTAATCGGTGCAAGTGGTTGCGGAAAAAGCACCTTACTTAAAATCATTTATGGCTTGCTTCATGTAGATCAAGGCGCTTTATTTTGGAGAGAAAAAAAACTATTGGGGCCTCTTCATAATTTAGTACCGGGAGAAGAAAACATGAAATACTTATCTCAAGGTTTTGAACTTCAGTCTTACTGCACCGTGGCAGAAAATATTGGTCAATATCTATCTAATTTTGAACCTAAACTGAAGCAAGGTCGTGTACAAGAGCTACTCGAAATTGTAGAAATGATTGATTTTGCCAATATCAAAGTTGAAAACTTAAGTGGGGGACAAAAACAACGTGTAGCTTTGGCAAAAGCATTAGCCAAAAAACCAGAATTATTATTGCTTGATGAGCCCTTTCATAATATTGACAATTTTAGAAGAAGTTCATTACGCAGAAACCTTTTTAGATACCTTAAACGAAATAAAATTACAAGTATCACAGCAACACACGATAAAACCGATATTCTTTCTTTTGCAGATGAGACCATTGTAATTAAGCAAGGTAAAATTGTAACCAAACAAAAAACTGAAAGCCTGTATCAAAATCCAACCAATTATTATGTAGCTTCTCTTTTTGGTGAAGTAAATGAACTCAAACTTTCTTCATGCACAGCATCAGATAGTCAAGATACTATCCTTGTGTATCCTCATGAAATAACGGTGGATTTAGATTCTCAAATAAAAGCACGTGTTAAAAACTCATATTTCAACGGAAGTCATTATTTAATTGAAGCTATTTTTGATAATTCGATTATCTTTTTTGAGCACCATACAAAACTCGAATCTCAAGAAATGATCGGCATCCAGCTTACCCAAAAAGTATTATCCAGAATCTAACAATCAATCGTTACACTACTTAACTAGGTTTCTTTGGTTTTTATTAGAATCAAAGTATGCCTTATGTATTCTCTTTTACTGGTTTGTATACCTAATGTACTCCTATCAAAACCTAAACCTCGCGTTTATAATTAAGAACTTTAATTCACAATTAAAACCCACAAATTATTAAAAAACTTTATTATGAAACGTAAACTAATTATTCTAACATTATTAATTGCCGTTTTTTCTATCGGCAATATTTTTTCACAACGGTGGAATCCGCGTCCTGGTTGGAAGGACAGTTACAAGGTCGATGGCTATTGTTTTTGTTTTACCAATGGAAATGGTGCTTATGATCATGGGATCGCCAATAAACCTGTTCGAATCAATGGTAAAACATATACCGTTAGAGCAGTTTGTGAAGAACTCAAAAAACACCCAAGATACAGGTCTTTTAGAAATGGAGATATTCCTTATAACACCATCCAGTGTGGAAACCCCCCATATAATGATGCCCCCGATGAGCCTGGGTGCCCAGGTAGAGTTGATATAGGACCTCGAGGATGTAACCAGATTGGGCCAAAATGGGATATGGCATGGTTAAGCACCCGGCCCATTTTTAATGGAAACGGCGGCGGAGATGGCGGCGGCGGTAACGGAGATAATGGTGTGATCGGCACAGCAGGTAATGGCGGTAATGGCCCAGGACAGGGACCAAAATTACGCGTTCTATTTCCTACACTAAATAAAAGATTTACTGCTCCTGCCACACTTAGAGTACAAGCAGAAGCAACAGATCAAAATGGGGTTAGAGATGTCGAAGTAAAAATAGATGGAAAACTTGTAGGCAAAAAAACTTCTGCTCCTTATGTGTGGAATGCTAATGGTCAAGAAAATCTGCTTTCCAACCTAGGTATAAAGAATTATCTTATAGAGGTAAAAGCAACCGATAAAAATGGAAATGTTTCTATCGTTGATATTCTTATTTATGTGATACAAAACCCTAATGGCGGAGGGAATAATAATGGCCCTAATGTATCGTTTTCTACCCCTACCAATAACGCATCATTTACTGCTCCGGCTACCTTCAAAGTGGTTGTAAATGCATCAGATAATGATGGAGTAGGTAATGTGAAATTGTATATTAACAATTCTTTTATACGACAAGAGAATGTAAGTCCTTATGAGTGGAATCATAATGGTCAAGACAATAAGCTTAAAAATTTAAGCGCAGGTACATATACACTAAAAGCAGAAGCTACCGATAAAAAAGGTAAAAAGACAACCAAAACGATAAGCATTACTGTTGGCGGCGATACTGGCGGTGGTGACGGTGGTGGAAATAATGGAGGTAATGGTGTTACTTTTAAAGGGCAAAGCATTAATAAATATGTAAGCTCTGAAAGTGGTTCTAGATCAATGCGTGCTAATCGTGCAGAAGCTGGGGCCAGTGAAAGATTTACTGTAGAATCTGCTGGTAATGGAACTGTTAGCCTTAAAGGAAGCAATGGTAAATATGTGAGTTCTGAAAATGGAAATAAAGCCATGAATTGTAATCGTAATGCTGTCGGTGCCTGGGAAAAATTTACATTAGAGTCACTAGGAGGTGATCTATATGCAATCAAAGGAAATAATGGTAAATACGTAAGTCATAGTAATGGCGGTAACAATCCTATGTTTTGTAATAGAAATGCCGTTGGTTCTTGGGAGAAATTTATTATTAAAGGGCTAACAAACGGAAGAGTTAGTAATTCACAAAGTATAAATCAGTTTTCAAAACAGAACGTTAGCGTGTATCCAAACCCTGTTATTAAAAGTGAAGATATCAATGTCAATATTACTACATTTAAAGATATCACTTCTTCTATAGAAGTTTTAAATCTAAACGGTAGGAGTATTGTTAAACGCAATTTAGGTGTGCTCAAAGCCGGAACTAAATCTATATCTATAAACGACATAAGAAGGTATGTTAAAACAAATGGATTGTACTTAGTAAAGGTAACTCTAGGAAAACACACTATTGTTAAACAAATAATGATAGAATAATCAGATCAAAACGATGTGCAATTGATAAAGCGGAAATGATAGTATCATTTCCGCTTTACTTTTTGATTTTTAATAACAAAAGGACTTTAATATTTCTTTAATTTGAACTCTTGCCCGTCAAAAACAGCATACGTATAATGACTAATCCAATCACCCAGATTGGTATAACGCGATGAAGAGTTAAGTTCAATTTCCATAGGGAGATGTCTGTGACCAAATACAAAATGATCTCTGTGTTTATCTTCTAGTTTACGTTTACAATATTGTACTAACCATTCATTTTCTTCGCCAAGAAAAGTAACATCTTCGTCACCAGAAATGAGTTTGTTTTTTACTGAAAGGTATTGTGCTAATTTAACTCCCAGGTCAGGGTGCAACCATCTATATAACCATTTGGCAAATGGATTGGTAAATACTTTTTTCATGCGTTTATAACCTTTGTCTCCAGGTCCTAAACCATCACCATGACCAATAAAAAAAGTAGTGTTATTAAACGTGAATTCTTGCGGTGTATGATATACAGGAATATTTAACTCTTCTTCAAAATACCCATTCATCCAAAGGTCGTGATTACCCACAAAATAATATACCGGAATCCCTGAATCTGTAATTTCGGCTAGTTTTCCTAGTGTTCTGGTAAATCCTTTGGGTACTACGGTTTTATATTCAAACCAAAAATCAAAAAGATCTCCTAATAAAAAAATTGCTGCTGCATCTTTTTTAACCTCATCTAACCATTTAACAAACTTTTGTTCTCTGGGAAAGCTCTTTTCTGAAGTTGGTGCTCCCAAATGATTATCACTAGCAAAATATATTTTTTTCCCTTTAGGAAGATTCATAATTTAAATTTGAAAGTAAAGATAAGAAAACAATAAGACCTCATAGATCTGTAAGGTCTAAACGATATTATACATTATCGCTTGCATACCACTCTGCATATGAGGTTTCAGTTTCTTGAAGTCGCAATGAATGTAACTCGATATTTTTGGGAAGTCTGGCTTTAATTTTTTTTGAAAAATCGATTACCATATTTTCACTTGTGGGCTGATAGTCAACCAAAATTACATTATGCCCTCTTTTTTGCAACTCTTTGGCGAGCTCTATGTGTGGCGTGTTTTTATTAAACACTGTAGCATGGTCAAAGACATCTTCGATATCTTCTTTTACAATTTTTTTAAGGTCTCCAAAATCGATCACCATCCCTAATTTTACATGCGAAGTATCTATTATAGGGCTACCTATCACAGTAACACTTAATTTGTAACTATGCCCATGCACATTACGACATTTACCATCATAACCATATAATGCATGCCCTGTTTCAAAAGAAAACTGTTTGGTGATACGTATTTTACTCATCCTAATCCTTGGCTTTGTAATTTTTGACAAAGTTAAGGAAGATTATATTGTCAAAAATTACAAAGCCAGATGAATTTATTTTTTAGAAGCTTTTTTGACCACTTTTTTGATATCTTGATTCAATTCTTTGATGTGTTTGCGTTTTAAGTTATAGGCAAGACCTGTTTCATAGTTCCTATATATTACTTCACCATTCTTGGCATTTACAATTTCTATAAATTTTTGAGTATTAACTCTCACATAACGCAAATAGTAAAACTCTTCATTATTTAGAATTCTCGTATTAAGGTCTTCGGCATCTATAAATTCATAAGAAAACTCGTATTCAGAGTAAATTTTGTCAATTTTTTCTTCTTCTTGCTGTGAGTCATTTATCGCAAAAGGGTTATATTTTATCTTCGTATAATTAGGGATATAAAGAATTTTAGTAGCTAGCTCCTTAAGTTCTGGCAATTTCTCATCTTTATACATCCAATAGATCTGCTCGTTACTAAGTAGGTTACTTGTCTTCTGAAAATAATTTTTTAGTATCCCTAGTGAGTAGTTATAAAACACATCCTCATTTAATGTGGCCTCCATAAGCTCTTTATTAAGCTCTTCATTCGAATATGTAAGTGCTTTTTTTATGAAATCATCTTTTGGAAATAACTCGAATCGAGCAAAGCTAATTTTATGTTTGTTAATTATATTTCTTAATTTTTCTTCTTTTTTTCCTGCATTTTTGACCAATTTTTCGAGCAGTTTTTCATTTTCATAAATAGCAAGCTCTAGATACATATGCAGGTACTTTACTATTCCTCCTGACTTTGTTATTCTTTCTACCATATGACCTCTTAAAGTTGCTATAGAGTACTCATCTTTAAGATAGTCTTTTAAATCAAATTCTGATGTCTTAACCAATTTGTATGGGGTGACAGTCCATGATTCTTTTAGAACATCTTCGTAATCTTGCTGATCATATATATTAGATAAGACGAATATCGTTTTCGTCTTTTTGAACTTTTCTAAAAGCTTTTTATCAAATTTTCCGGGTTTACCAATATGTTTTGGTCCTACTGATATTTGTGCACTACCAAGCGCACTAAACATTATTGCAAGCGCAAGTATAATTTTTTTCATTCTGTTTAAGTGTTCAAGTTTATTTAATAATTACATTATCTAACAATTCAAAAAATATTGAGAATGTTTATTTGATTAATGTTTTGATTAAAAGTTTTGTTACCTAAACAAATTATGAGTTTTTCAACTTTATCATACAACTCTTTTTGAGCAATAAATAGTAGGGAGCTTTGTTAGTTATGATTTTGATGTGTCTTGCAGATTCTTAATCTTGTCAATCATCATTAGAGCATTCTGATTTTCAGGATTGAGTTCTAAGGATTTTTTGTAATTAAGCAATGACATTTCGTAACTTTTATCTTCAAAATAAGCTTCACCTAGACTATCATAAGGGTTCCATGCTTCAGGAAACTCTGATACTAATAGTGTAAAGATTTTTATCGCTTGTTTGATCTTGTCTTTCCGAAGGAATTTATAACCCAATTTATTTAATTCATTTTCATCAGAAAAGTTATAGGTGGTATTTTTATCTTTTTTTAATTGATGATAATATTCAATCCCGCTATCTATATCTTCAAAACATGTCGCAGCAATAGCCCTCATGATCGATTTTTTACCAAAAGGCTTTAGATCATCTAGCAATCCATCTGCAACTTCTTTTAAAACAGATGAGGCCATACCTCCACCAACATTGGTAGTGACTACAATTCCCATTTTATATTCTGGAAATACATTAAAATAGGTGTTTGCTCCAAACATCCCCCCATGATGATGATAGTACCTACCTTCATCATTTTCTTCTACGCGCCAAAAATAACCCACCCACTCTGTAGCATCTTCTTTATATAATTTTTTATGCGATTCTTGTACCACTACATTGGTAGAATCTAGCTGATATTGCATGTACTTTATTAAGTCTGGCATTGTAGATTTTAATGCTCCTGCTGCACCCCAAAGTTTAATGGGCATCGGAAAATGAGGCATCAAATTTCCATCGCTATTATATCCATTTGCAAGATGCTTACTTTCTTCTTTAGTAAGGTTCATTTTTGTATTTGTCATCCCGGCTTTGTCAAAAACATGTTTATTTAATAAAGAAGTAAAAGGTTTCTCATATACAGTTTCAAGAATATGTGCCATTAGATTTGCTCCAACATTAGAATACTGATATTTTGTACCAGGTATAGTATCTAAACTAATTTCTTGTAAATAATTAAAATAGTTTTCTTTGGTGTAGTTTTCTTCAATTTCAGCAAATTTAAAAGATAGGCTATCCTCTCTTTTTTTGAATACTTCATCAATCCCTTTATTATTTGAAGGTAAACGAGATGTATGCGTAAGCACATGTTTTATTAAAATGGGATGGCCATCATATTCGAGATTTTTGTATTCTCCTTTCAGGTATTTTCGAATATCGTCGTCCAAACTTAATTTACCATCTAATACAGCTTGGGCAGTAACCGTACCTGTTACTGTTTTTGTTATTGAAGCAATTTCATAAAAGGTAGAATCCGTAGGAAGGTTTCCTTTTCCTGGATCTATTTCTCCATAATGCGTTATATGTGCTTCGCCATTTTTATATACGCCTATAGAAACTGATGTAACCGAGGGATCTTTTAAGAATGGTGCTGCATTTGCATCCATAGAAAGCTGTACAGAATCGATTTCTTTCTTTTGTATGGTTTCAGTTTGTATTTCGGTATTGGTGTTTTTACAACTTGCTATGATAATGATAACAAGTAAATAGAATGATTTAATCTTCATTTGACTAATTTTGATTGATGTGTATTACTATGACGATATATTTGATAGTATGTTACTAGTGTATTTATTTCTTAAACTTGGACAATGCTTGTTTTGTAAATTCTGAAAGCACCAGCTCACCAGATATTGCGGCTCGCTCTATTAATAATGTATCCCAATGCTCTGTTCCTTGCCATGTTGTTTTTTTCATTTGTTGTATTGCTTCTGGATGATAACTCGCTAATTTTTCGGCAAAAAGTTGTACTTCTTTATCAAGTTCTTCAATACTTAAAAAAACCCTAGAGTATAGTCCTTTTTCTTTGGCCCAATACGCATTTTTCCATTGTGATGCATCCCAAGCCAGGGATTCGAATGCTGCTAATCCGATTTTTCTTGATACTGCGGGTTCAATTACAAAAGGACCAATACCAATAGTTAGTTCGCTTAATTTTATAGAGGCTGCTTCGGTAGCCAAACAATAATCACAAGCAGATGCCAATCCTACTCCTCCACCAACGGTTTTACCTTGAATTCTACCAATAATAGGTTTTTTACATCGACGCATGGCATTAATCACATTGGCAAATCCAGAAAAAAACTGTTTCCCTTCTTCAAGATTAGAGATTGCAACTAACTCATCAAAAGAAGCTCCGGCGCAAAATGCTCGATCGCCTTCAGATTTTAAGATAATACTATGGGTAGCATGATCATTTGATAATTGATCAAATGCCTTTGTTAATCGATCTAATAATTCTGATGGAAAAGAGTTACTTGCAGGGTGTCCAAATTCTATAGTAGTGATATTATTTTCTGTGTGTATATATAGGCTTCCGTTGGGTCTTGATGTCATCGCATAACATTTTAAGTAAAAATATGTATTCTTTTTCTAGCCATTTCATTTTTTCTGCAATATTCTTCTTCAAGAGATGGATTAAATAATTCAATAAAACTCTTCTTAAAATGTTAAATTTTGTTAAAAATTATTATATTTGCTACTCATAGTCAATACATTAACCTTTTTAATCCATCTAATTCTAATTAATTTGCCCCCAATTATGCAAGAATATAAGGATCAGTATTATAATCACTTTTCTAAAAAAAGAGGTGCTATACCTCCCACATTTAACAGAGATGAGAATTTCATGATGCGTTTTAAAACGCAATTACCCCATTATGAGTATGATGAAAACAGCCTTACTGTTATCTATTTTAAAGAAGGTATAGGTGATTTAATTATAAAAAACAAAAAAGTAAAAGTCAACGGAAATAAGTTTATTGTATCTAATCCTAATTATGGTTGGGAGTACATTAATAAAAATGAAGATTATATTGATGTATTAAGCTTTGCGATTTCTGATGATCTTATCGCAAAATTTAATTTCTTTGCGTTTGCATCTGAAGAACAATTACTAAGTGTTCCTTTAGAAAAAATAGAGCAAAAATCTTTTTTTCTAGAAAAGATTTATACGGCAGATCATTACCCTTCGGGGAGGTTATTAAAAGAGATACACCGCCAAAGTTGTACTGCAAATTATGATTTCTTAGACCCACAAGAACTAACCATAGAGGTATTGCAAGCTATTTATAAAGATCAATTTAAGGCATACATTATGGCAGATACTATTTCTGCAGCCAAAAGTTCAACAAAAATCGAAGTTCTTAAAAGGTTATTATTGGCTTATGAATATATTCATGATAATATAGAGCATAAAATTACTATTGAAGATTTATCTCAGGTTGCGGCCCTTTCTGAATATCATTTGTACAACTCTTTCAAAAAAGTATTTGGCAAAACACCTCATCAATATATTAATGGTTTAAAAATGCGCAAAGCCAAGCAGTATTTGCTAGTGGGTCATCATACTGCTTCAGAAATTGCAATGTTATTAGATTTTCCTGATCTTCCATCTTTCAGTAAATTATTTAAAAAAACATATGGTAGTTCTCCAACAAGTTTTGTAGCTTAATCTTAACAGCACACTAAACTTATAAGTTTTTGACAACCAAGTTACTCTTGTAATACAATACTTTTGTGCATCTCATAAAACGAACAGAAACAAAAAATTAATCAAAGTTGGTTAGTGTAGTTGGAATACCGGATAGTTAATTGAGGGATTACTATCCGGTATTATTTTGATCAAAAAATGCTTAATATTTAATTTAATGTTAATAATGTAGATGATTTTGTGAGTTTAATGTTAAAAACTAATAATAACTACATATTCTATAACAGCTTTAGAATAACTTACAAAACTTATATTTATATCATGTTAGATCAATTTCTTGTAAAAAACAGCTTAAAAATAGGGGTTTTCTTAATAGCGATATACGCAATATCAATGCTGCTTATATATCTTTTTTGAAATGACTTAGTTAACTATTTTAAAATACGTAGAGATACGTATTTGATTATTAGTACACTACACCTAAATTTGAACTATGGTGAAAAAATATTTCGAAAAATATCGATTAGAGATCTTGATGGCCTCGAGTTATTTGGTAACATTATGGGTAATTATAAGAACGCTTACTTCATAAAGATAAAGGAATATATTTCTTTTTGAACTTAAGTATTAAGGCCACACTACGAACCAACATCCAAACAGAAATGGCAATCCACACGCCGTGTAATTGCCAGTCTAAATACTTTGTTATCAACAAAGTTGGCAAAAATCCTAAAAAAGTTGATCCCAATAATACATTGCGCAGGTATCCTGTTTCTCCTAATCCTTTAAAAATACCATCTCCGACAAATGCAATTGCATTAATAGGCAACATAATTATTACAATGTAAAAGAAACCTGTAAAGATGTTTAAAACCTCTTGATCTTTAGAAAATATAAGCCCCAGATTTTCTGAAAAAAGTAATGCAAATGCTGCCAGCATACAAGCCACAATAATTCCGTAAATATTTACCTTTTTGGTCATCACTACTAGAGTTTTATAATCTTTGGCACCTAGCAACCTACCACCCAATATATTACCCGCACCACCATAGCCATCAATAAAAAAAGCAAAGAATAGCCATAATTGAATTGCAATGGTATGTGCAGCTATATAACTTGTTCCCAAATCTGTAGCTTCTCTCACCGCTAACATTAAGGTTATGTTTAGTGCAAGTGAACGAATAAAAAGATTACCGCTCATAATTAAAAACCGTTTTATCTCTGGATGCAATGCTCTTTTAAGACGTAATGATACATCTGTCTTTTTAAGTACTAAAACCAACGATAAAATAGCCATCAAAACTTGTGCAATCAAACTTGCCCATGCTGCTCCTTCTAGGTTCATGGGTTTAACAACGCCTTCTATACCATAAACCAATGCAAAATCTAAAGCAATATTGGCCAAAACACCAATCAAAGCAATGATCATTGGCCAAAAGGTATTTTGTAGCCCTCTAAAAATTCCGAAAATAGCAAATACAAAAAGTGAGAGTGGAAACCCCCACACCCGAATACGATAATAGGAGATACAGTATTCTAGCACTTGTCCTTCGGCTTTAAGTAGCATAAAAATTTCTTTTATAAAAGGAACTGTAACAATAAGGATAATAATACTAAGTCCTATATTAAAAAGAATTGCTTGTGCTGGTAGTGTTTTAATCTCATCTAATTTTCCAGCACCAAGATATTGTGATATGATTGCCGAAATAACAGCTCGGGTTTGTGCCAATACCCAAATAAGCATCGAGAGAAATGATCCAACAATACCTACTGCTGCAAGAGACTCGGTTCCTGTAACCGGAATATTGCCCACAATAGCTGTATCTGTGGCTGATAAAATAGGTTCTGCAATTCCCGAAATAATTGCGGGTATTGCCAGTCTATTTATATTTTTAAAACTTATAACACTATTCATATCACAAGTTCATAACAATAGAAAGGAAACTCACTTTGTTTTGGAAAATATATCTCTCCCAATCTTTGATATCCTCGGGTTTCATAAAACTTTTGATTGCGCTTATTTTGGCTAAAGGTATCTAACCGCACAGAAGTATATTGGTTCTTTTTGGCATAGTTTTCGGCAAAATCCATTAGTTGCTGTGCATATCCTTGCCCCCAATACTCTGGATGAACTGCCAAACGATGTATATATAGGTTCTTACTATTTGGCGTTAACCATCTAATAGGGTAGTATTCTTCATCTATTATTTCGGTAAGCACTATGATCCCTATACTATTCTCTTTTTGCTCGAAAAGATATAATTCTTGCAATTCTACATCTTTTTGAAAACGTTCTCGAGTAGGGTAATGCTCATTCCATTGATAAATCCCTTTTGCAATCATAGCCTTACCACAGGCTTGTGTTATTTTGAAAATAGAACTTAAGTCAGAAAGTAATGCTTTTCGGATCATACAATTTTTGACAAAAGCCAAAAGTACTAACTTTATATTCTAGAAAATAGTATCCTCTAATAATCTCATATATAATTAAATAAATTTTAAGAAAAAAGAGTACTTTTGAAACTTACCATATTGGGGATGTAGCTCAGCTGGCTAGAGTGCTTGACTGGCAGTCAAGAGGTCGTGGGTTCGAGTCCCATCTTCTCCACTAAAAACAAAAAAGCAACGTATATACGTTGCTTTTTTGTTTTAAAATCATGCTTTAACTATTTAAATAACCTTTTGAAACATTACTGAAACGGTTAGTAACCCTTACTGAAGTACCTCGAAGCTATATTTTAATAATTCGAAGTAATAATGTACTCCCTCGAACCTCTTTTATATGGCCTAAAACCCCTTACTCTTAGGGGTAAAAATAGTCTGAAAAAGGCTCCTAGGTATTTTAATTAGTCATATAATCACTTCAATCAGGGCACATAGGTATTAAAAAAATAGCTCGAAGTACTTTGATAAGCTTTCGAACTACTTAAGAGAAGGCTAGAGGGTATTATTAAAGAAATAATAATCGATATAATGTTTTAAAAAACAGTGATTTATATCGATTTTGAAATTATTTATAAAAAAACTGCAAATAAAAAAAGGAGTTTTGCTCAATAGATTGTTTTACTTATACAAACAAATTACAAAACAAAGAATGAAGTATCCTAATAAAACCATGTTGAAAGATAAGATGATCCTAGGCGGAGTTTTTATTATCTCGTATTGTATGTTTTTAACATACTTCTTGTTTCAAGAATACGTGGTTATTAGTTTTTAATAGTCTCATAGTTGTTACCCCGTAATACATTTTGTTTGAAAAAACCTCTTTAGTAATAGCGTTGTTTACCGAAGAGGTTTTTTACCCTAAAATTAAAAAGTGTCCCTTAACTTAATACAAAAGTCCTGCTCCCCGACAGGGCTTTTTTTAAAGGTTATAAAAAAACAACCCCCGGGTAACTAATCCGGGGGTCTAAATTGAAACTTTAGTAGTAGTATTTAACACAAACTCAACTTATACTAAATTATGATTGCTTCAATTTTATCTTTTGTTATTGGTTAGATATTTGCGTTGCGAATATAATTGCTATTCTTGAATTATTATACTAAATAATTGATGTTAAATAATATTTAATGATGTGATAACACCTTGATAAAACTATTATCATTAACTCATTGAAAATCAATTTACACCTAAATTTTCGGGGAATTTTTAGCTTTTTAACATCATATTCTTAGCGCTTTTTCCTCTAATTCTATGTTTAGTATATTATTATTTTGTAAACTCATCAAGTTTTGTACCAAAATGTGATTTAGCAACACAAAATTTAATGTATATAACCCCTCAGATTATAACTAATCTGAGGGATTTTTAATTGAAACAAAAATTCAACAAACTCAACTTATTATATCATGTTTCAATAGATCTTTTTTATCAAATTATTGTATTGCAACATTAAAATCTACTTCGATATCAGTCTCACCACCAAAATCGTCACGGGTGTTTCCTGTTTTAGAAGTAGGTTCATGAATCAAAAAAGCTTTTAAAGTTCCTGCTGTTGTATCACCCGTAGACCAATCTGTAGATATATTGATCCCTATATCATTAGAATCAATTGTATCATCTGATGCATTATCAAATGTTAATCCACTTACGGTTGTTTGATAAAAGATAAAATGCTCATCTTTTTCGGTTATAACCTCTTGAGTGATATCATCGACATCATCTGGATTTGATGCATCTAAGAATTTTATTTTTATATTATAATTGGTGTTGGCTTTTAGAGTAATAGGATCCTGGCTAGATTCTGTCCAATTAAATAACTCCGTTGTTGTACTACCAGATTCTGTAACACTAAGTATTACAGTCGTAATCGTTTCCTCTTCATTAACCTCCATAGGAGCATCATCATCACTACTACATGAAATGAATATTGAAATTGTAAAAAGGATAAGTAGTAATTGATAAGTTTTAGTTTTCATTGTATTAAAATTTATAGTTTATATTAAGTGTTATGTTTCTTCCTATATTATCTGCATAAAATCGTTGCCTGTTTAAATAATCTCTATACGAAGTATCAAACAAATTTGTGATACTTGCCATGATGGTGAGATCTTTTGGATTCCATATCCCAAAGGAGTAAGAACCCGACAGGTCAAAAAGTGTATATGCTGATGGCGGCTCTGATATCTCTACCAATCGTGTTACCGTTGTATTGTTTTGGATAAAGCTAGTTTCAAAATCGTTATTAGGGTATCTGCTTTGCTTTAATACCGAAGTATTTGTAAGTTTCACATTCCAATGTTCTTTTTGATACACAAATTGTGATCTAACATTAGGGGCTGGCATATTAATCAAAGCTTCATCAGCCGTAGTATCTTGCCCATAGATATATGAAAATCCAGTATTAAATTGTATTTCTTTGGTAATGTCTACCCCAAAATCTACATCTACCCCAGCAAGTAACGCATTAGTTTGCCTATATTCCCACACAGGAAAAGACCCTCGTATGGTAAAATCTAGCCCTGTAGGTTCTAATAAAATAAAATTATCTATACTACTTAGATAAGGAGCAACTTTTAAGCTTACTATACCAAAAATATTGTTGTGCTCGCTTGTTAACGAAACTTTCAAAGCGCTTTCTTGATCAAAGCTTAAATCTCCTAATTCGATAATTGCTGCGCTATGATGTAATCCATCACTAAAAAGCTCTACGGGATTAGGTGCTCTATTAACATATGAGATATTAAACAGTAGTGAATTTTGATTACTGTAGGTATAGTTTATTCCTGCTGAAGCCGATATATTATTGTATTCAAAATCTGGATTGGTAAGCCATTGATCACCAAAATCTCCAATAATCAAATTTGAAAAATTGGTATCGTAACCTCGCTCATCCCAAAAATCTTTTTTATAGAATTTTTTAGCATCGATATTTACAAAATCATATCTAATTCCTGCATCGGCAGTGATTTGATCATTAATTTTAAATTCTGTAATTGCAAACGCTCCTATACTTGATTTTTTATAATCAGGGATTAAACGACGTACCCCAGTATCTGGATTGGGTATATTCTCTTGATAAGAAACTTGAACCCCTACATTTTTTTTGAAATTATCATTAGAATCAAACAAAAAGTTACTTTCTAGACTGTGGGTAGAAAGCTCTAGATCCAAACTAGGCTTATCTCTATCATCGCCCCTTCTGATATCAAATTCTTTTCTATTATTATACTGAAATGAATATTGAAGATTTAATCTGCCCAGATTTTTAAAGCGGTTA
The DNA here is from genome assembly GCA_947501475.1 of uncultured Aquimarina sp. Classification (GTDB taxonomy): domain Bacteria; phylum Bacteroidota; class Bacteroidia; order Flavobacteriales; family Flavobacteriaceae; genus Aquimarina. The sequence goes on from CANMWA010000001.1 coordinate 83,716, forward strand.
TAAAATTTTACCTTCGCCAGATGGTGCTGTGTTTCTTGCTTGGGGGCATTAATATCATAGGTAAAATCATTAATGATTAAGGGTTCATTACTATTAATCGCCCTAACCAAATCACCTACATTACCAATATGCGATGATCTTAATATTCCTTGAGTCGCATTATAAAAACTGTAATACCCCTCGAAACCATACAAAAAATTATTATATCCAAATGCCGTAGAAAAACTTTGTTCTCTATGGCCAGTATTGCTCAGCATATAATCGGGTGCTTCATTATCACCAAAATGTTTAAGAGTTCCTTGTATTTTGGCTCCCCAGCCTTTTTTAAATCCTAGATTAAGAGCTGTATTTACGCTTCCTCCTCTACCATTGGTACTTGCTGCAAGTTGAGTGTTTCCAAAAATTGTATCCCTCAAACTTGTCAATTTGTTTTCTGCAATGATTACTCCGCCGATAGCATTACCACCATATTGAAGCGAACCAGCTCCTTTAATCACTCTAACTTCATTAAATGCATTAATATCCAGATTAGGTGCATGTTCTTCTCCCCATTCTTGATCTTCTTGTCGTACACCATTGTTAAGAATTATAATTCGACTACTATGCAAACCTTGAATTACTGGCTTAACTATGGCATTACCCGAGGTTAAACTATTAACACCTGAGATTTCTTTTAATGCATCACCTATACTTAAATTACTATACTGATCTAGTTGTTTTCGGCTTAGTTTTTCTTCGGCTTGACTATTGGTTGTTTTCTTCTGAAAAGGTCCATCTACATTTACCTGATCTAAATCCGTATAATGATGTTCTAGATAAAAATCTTTTGATATTATCTTAGACATATCAATAGTAAATACCTGAGAGTTACAATCAACATGTGATACAGTAAACGCATAGGATACTGCACATAACTCATTAATTGTATAGTTACCATTAATATCTGTCACGGTTGTTTGGTTATTAAATGTTATGGTTGCACCTTTTAAGGGAACTCCATCATGAAAATCTATTACCTTTCCGGTAAGTATTTTATCGCATTGTTGTGCTGATGAAAGAGTAACACTTAAAAGAAACACCAAAATAAAAGTGAATCTTTGCATTGAATAAATAATAAGTGTTTACTAGTAACTTTTAAAGAGACTAGTTGTGAGATCAAAATAAAAAAATAGTAATTTAGGCTGTTGGAGGTGCCTTATTTAAAAGTGAATAGTTAATGGTAGAATCAAAATAATGCTGCTCATAGTTAATTCTAACAACATTTGCTGGGACTGTAATAATGCAGGGAATCTCAACGACCTCTGCATTTAAGAATCCATCATTGTGTTTCTCTGAAGCAAGCAGGCATATCTGGCAATCGGTATCGCCAGAATCATGATCCAAAACATGAAGATCAGCTAACTGAATAAAGCTGAATATCATTAGGAATATTGAAGCTATAATATGTCTGTAAGACTTCATAATGACAAATAAACAAAAAAAATGACTAAAAATTGTGTGTTTAACTATTGTTTCTTGTTAAAGTAATGCAAAATCTATTGATTTTATAACAACTTCTTTAAGCTCTTGAGGCATCGATGTACCAGGCCATGGGTGTTTTGCACCAAAAACATGATCTGCGCCTTCTACTAAAAATAATTCGCTTTCTGGACTCCATACCTGTATCTTTTTTGCCTCTTTTATATGTACTGTTGGATCATTAGTACCATGAATGATTAAATACGGAACTTTTATTTTTTTTATAGCTCTCGAAATTGTAAGCCGTTCTTCTTGTTCAAGAAATGAGGTATAAAACTGAAAATAATGTGGCATTTGTTGTTTAGTTCTTCCATTTTGGATATAATATACACCTTCTTTTTTCCAGTTTTCAAATGCTTCTCCCTTTGGAAATCGGTTTTTATAATCTGACACCCCTGCCCAGGTAATCAGATTAGTGACTCTTAGATCTTCTGCGGCTTTGATAGTAACGATACCGCCACCTCGAGAATGGCCAATGAGTGTAATTTTGGTGCTACACGCCTCATCTTTGTAATTGAAACCTGTGGCTGCTACCCAATCAATAACAGTTTCGAGATCATCGAGTTCTTTACTATAATTATTTTGCCCAAAAGCTTCGAGATCAGGAAAATCTATAGGTTGTTCTACTGTGCCTCCGTTATGAGAAAAATTAAACTTCACAAAGAAAAAACCAGCCTCGGCAAAAGTTTTGGCAACCAAATCCCAAGCTCCCCAATCTTTAAAACCTTTGTACCCATGGCAAAAAATCACCACCGGTTTCTGCTTACCGTTATCTATATAAAAAATATCAGTTAGAATAGGTTTTTGGTGTTTCCCTTCCAGGATTATATTTTTATTCTTTATCATCATAGTTATACTTCTTTTTCGATAAAAGGAGTTTCAATTGTAAAGATTTCAAGAATTATTTTTTTTAATTGAAACAAATAATTATCAAATACCTCGTTAGTAATTGCGTGGTTTGGTTTGCTTCTTATACTTTCTTTGGTGCCGAACTTCAAAAACCCTTCCTGAAGGTTCTTAAATGAAATAATTCCTGCCTGAAAAGCTTCAGGAATTGGATTTTCATTATGTTGCATATATGCATAGGCTAATACCTGTACTGCCTTGCTATATTTATAATCTTCGGTGATCACATCCCAATCCATCAACACAACATCGTTTCGGGTTACTTTTCCTGTTTTATAATCTATAACTCGTAATTGCCCATCTAATTCATCTATACGGTCTACTTTTCCTTTAATATAAACCGGGACATCTAGTTCTGGAATCTGTAGTTGGGTTTTCAGGTTACTTTCTATAGCAATAATCTTTAGTTGAGAACCACGACTAACTATTTTTTCTTCGGCCTTTAAAAAATTATAGATGTACCTACGTGCAACTTCATAAATTAATAAATTTTTACCTTGTGTAATATCAAGTTTTGTATACTCTTTTTTAAATTGATGTTTGATTTCGGCATCAACAAGACTCTTCATTTTGTTGAGCTCTTTAAGAGTAAGAAAGTTGTTTTCTAAAGGTTTATAAAGCGTTTCTAAGGTATTATGAATTACGGTTCCTAAGGTATTGGCGGCAATGGTTTCTTCGACTTGTTCGGCTTCTTTGATTCCTAAAACGTATCTATAATAAAAATCCATTGGATTACGGATATAAGACGTAATCGCAGAGGGAGATAATCCATGCATTGCCAGTTCTTTTAAATTTGACAACATTGCTGCGGTTTTCTCTACTTGTAATGGTTTATGGATGATATTAGGCACTTTGGCAGAAACTATATATTGACTAATATTGTGATCGGGTCTTTTATCGATTTCTAGCTGTCGTAAAAACCTGCTTTTCTCTCCTCCGCCAACGCCTTCATCTTCGGTATTGTAGATTAAGTATATATTTTTGGCTCTTTGCGTTAATCGATAAAAGTGATAGGTATAAATGGCGTCTTTTTCTTTATAGGTAGGTAAATTATATGCTCGTTTAAGATCATAAGGGATAAAGGAGTTGGTGCTTTTACCTGCTGGTAAAATCCCTTCATTGACCGAACTGATGATAACGGTTTCAAAATCCAAACATCGAGATTCTAGCATTCCCATAAGCTGAAGCCCTCTAAAAGGTTCTCCAGAAAAATCCAATGTTTCTGTCATCAAAATATCTTTATACAATGTATACAAAGATTCAATAGTATTTAAATACTGAAAACCACTATGCAACGTAATTAGTTTGTTAAAAACCAAATGAAAATGATACACATATTCTAATTCTAATGCGTTCTTTTCTTTGTTAATACGCTCTTTTAATAATCGAATTAGTGTTTTACAATTTTCTAATGCTATAGATACATCACTCCAGGGTTTAAACAATAAATCGATGATTGGCTTTTCTTTTTCTGAAACTTGTTCTTGTAACCCCTGTACAGTTACATAAACGATATTTTCTTTTGATATGGTACTTATTAAGCTTGATGATGCATATCCTAATAACCTATGTGCTGGTTGGCTATTTAAAATTTCTAGCACTGTTTTATAATACATCCCTTTAGGGTTGTTAGTTTTATGTAACCCAAACAATAATTCAAAAAACGAAGCTATAGGAGTTTCTTTAATGGGTAATCCCATTGTGATGTTAATTGATTCTACAGTATTTGGTAATGAATTAAGTATGGGTAGTAATAGGCTTTCATCTGCAAGAACTAAGGCTGTCTTTTCTATATCTGGCTTAGAGAAAGATGTAAGCATTTGACCTACAAACTTTGCCTGACCAACATTTTTTGGGACTCCTATAAGCTTAATATTCTTTTTTTGGGAAAAGTTATTTCTAATCCACTTAAATGGTTGGGTTTTATAATAACCCCATTGTTCTTTATATTCTCGCAAGAATAATGATGCTTCATGATATTTATTCTCTATAAAAAATTGATCTGCATCCCAATATGCCTTTGCAAACCCTGCTTCTAATAAGGATTGAAAAATAGTTTGTTCTGCATTATTAAGTGCATTAAACCCTACTAGGATATGTTTTTTGTTTTCAGATTTGATATAGGCTTGAATGTCTTCTGATGCTTTTCTATACAACAAACCTTGATACCCAATTTTTTTTGCGAGTAATTTGTTTTTAAAACTATCATAGTAATCATATAGACTTTCCCAAAACGTTATATAATTTTTTACTAGTTCTGTTTTTTCTTTTTGTAAATACCAATGATTTAGATCCTGTATGCCAGACAGGTAAGTAAAAAAGCTTTTGTGATCAATACAATACCTATCAATCTCATTAAAATCATAAATTAATGTTTGTGCCCAATTACTAAATGTTTCAAAATCTTCTTTTTCAAGATGAGTATGTGTACTTAGATATGTTTGATAAAATTCAAATAATGTTTGTACATTATCTATTTGCTCTAATCCTGATAGCTTGGCAATAAATTCTTCAATACTAAAAATTATAGGAGCAAAAAGGGTTTGGGTAGTATAGATTTCTAATAGCTCTTTTTTAAGAAAAAGCCCGGCTCTTTTACTGGGAACAATAAAAACGAGATCGCTTATCGCATCGGTCTCATTGCTCACTTCTAATAGTACTTCTTTTAGAAAACTTTTCAAGCTTTTAGGATATTATAATGATTATCGTTTTCTAAAAATAAAAAACGTCCCGAGAATCTCGGGACGTTTTCAATATTTATTATTAAGAGATTTTTCTTATTACTTAACTAAGTTGATCTCTACACGTCTGTTTTGTGCTCTACCTGATCTAGTTTTGTTAGAAGAGATTGGTCTGTCTTCACCATAACCAACAGCTGATAATCTAAACTGATCTACACCATTTTCTACTAAGTAATTCTTAACAGAATTTGCTCTAGCATCAGATAATCTCTGGTTAAGCTTCGCGCTACCAACACTATCAGTATGTCCTTCTACTGTAAATTTAGCAGTAGGATACTCTTTTAAGATTGCTATAATATCGCTAAGTGCTTTATTAGACTCTTCTTTGATAGTAGATTTACCTGAGTTAAATAAGATAGTTTTAGCATACTCGTTAAGAGTTTTCTGTACTTCTTCAGTTACTTCTGGGCATCCGTTGTTTGCAACAGTACCAGCAACGTCAGGACAGTTATCATCTTTATCTAATACTCCGTCACCATCTTTATCTTGGAAAGGACATCCATTATTTTCAGCAGGTCCAGCTTCATTAGGACAACCATCTTTACCATCAGCGATTCCATCACCGTCAGCATCAGGACAACCATTAAGTTCAGCTAATCCAGCTTCAGTAGGACACTCATCCTTAGGATCAGCAACACCATCACCATCAGTATCAGGACATCCGTTAAATTCTGCAGTACCTGCAGTATCAGGACATTCATCCTTAGCATCAGTGATTCCATCACCATCAGTATCAGGACATCCGTTGAATTCCTCTAAACCAGGAACGTCTGGACATTCATCATCTTTATCATATACGCCATCTCCATCAGTATCTTTACCTCCAAATGCAAAAGTAATTCCTGCAGAGTGTTGGAAGTGTGTTGGAGGATAGTTATTAGCTGCATAATCTTCGAATACATGCTTGTAAGTAGACTGAAGGTTGAATGCTAAGTTTTCAGTTAACCATAAGTTAACTCCTAAAGAACCATTTAAAGTTCCAGCTCCTACTTCGTTTAACCAAGTATATCCCCCGCCTACACCTACGTAAGGGTCGAACCAACTAGTTTTTAAAACGTTTTTAAGGCTGTAGCTAATTCTACCATCAGCAGCATAGTAAGATAAATCTGAAGCAGAAACATTTGTACCGTCTTCTAGTTCTCCTAATTTATCTATTTTATTAACTGACCCAGAAACTGTAAACGTGAATCCATCTCCTATATATCTACCAACAGATAATTTGGAAACAGAAGGAAGGATATTCCAGTGGTCACTAGCGTTAAAATATTCATCGAAAATTTCACCTTGTACAGGTAAGTCTCCGCCAGTTGGAAAGACGTCAACGGCATTAATACCTATAGATATCGCCCAAGGATTGTTTTCATCTTGTGCATTCGCCGTACTAAACCCTAGTACCAATAACGAAGCCGCTAAAAATCTGCTAAGATGTTTCATATTCAATAATTTAATTTTTAAGTGTTAATTAGAGCAAATGTAATATGTTAAACATAACTGTCAAAGATAAATCTAATAAATTTTTCTTAACAAGCCAGTAAATATCGCTGTTTTCAAGGGTGTTACAGTTTTTTCTTACAGTTTTTTCACTCTTAAATAACTGATAATTCTGGCAATTTTATTGAAAAATTACAGTATATATCTTTACAATTATGTTACAATTATAAGATAAAAATACCTTTTATCCTTAAATTTCTTTTAGTAATTATGAAATTAATAGCTAATTCATACATATTTTACATCTATATTATCATTAAAATACACTAAAACCGAATCCTCAACATTATAACCCATATCCAAAAGTAATCTAGTATATTCTTGTATTTGTTTTGTGTCTGTCGTGTTATGAACTCCTGTTTTATAGTCTATTACAGTAGTCTTATTGTTTTGATCAACTACAACTCTATCGGGTCTGTACAATCTTCTGTTGGCAATAATATCTCTTTCATTGTATACTTTATTTTCTGATAAAAAGTATTTTGAAAGTTTAGGATGATTTACCACGTTTTTTATCTCTTTAGTCAGTATTTCTCTCTCTAAAATTGTAATTTCACCTTTCTTGTACGATTCTTCAATAACAATATCTACATCTTTATTGGTATTGATCAAAGCCATTAGATTATGTATCAAATTACCTTTTTCTATTGCATCATTTTGTGTGGTATCCCATAACCTACTCGAATTGGTAACTATATTTACCTTATATTTTTGTTTTGAGTCATTTTCTAACGACAACTTTATATTATTTGATGGGTATTCAATTGTGTGTGTTTGACTTGTAGGCTTAACTGGGTTTCCAAAAGCGTATTCTTGCTTTTTTACATCCCATTCTCCAATATGTTGCAAGTATGCTATTAACTTTCCTGAAAATTTATTCGGGTTATATTCTTCTTTTCTATTTAATTCTAATTTAGAAATGATATATAACTGTTCTTTTGCCCTAGTCAGTACTACGTATAAAAGATTAAAGGTGTCTAATTCTAATTGAGCTTGTCTTTCTAATACAATTTGATGTGCTAGATCGTCAAACTCTGATATTGCTTTGCTATAATTGATAAATACTTCTTCAAAATTGCAATATTCCTGCTTATTAACTGTAAGCCAAGTCTTGGGCTCTATCTCTTTGTAAATGTCTATGTTGGCATATGGATAAATCACACACGGAAACTCTAAACCCTTGGCTTTGTGTATGGTCATAATCTTTATTGCCTCTTCTGCTTCAGGAGCGACTATGCTTAATTTATCTTTTTTATCGTTCCAATATGAAAGAAAACCAATAATACCCTGTGTGTTTCTTTGTGTAAAAGTAAATACTACATCCAGAAAAAACTGTATATATACTGTAGCTTTATACGCCAGGTTAAAACTAGAAATCATATATTCTATAGCATCATATAATGGTTTTACTGCCAATTCATCAAAATCAAAATCTATCCCATGTGATTTTAACTCTATTGAAAACAGTTTATCATCGGTAGCCATCATTTTTTCTAAAAACTTATGTTTTTCTTGAATGCTCAAATTTTCGGATAAAAAATGTAAAACATCTGCTTTGATAACAGCATTATCTGGTTGCGTATACCATGTAAGCATATTAATAATAAATTGAACCTGCGCTGCATTATTAATAAGCAGCGTTTCTGAAGAAATTATAGCCAATCCTTTTTCTGTAAGAAGATCTGCAATTGCAGTTCCTTCTTTTTGCTTTCTTACTATAATACAAATATCATTAAGTCGATATCCTTTTTCCTGAAGCGTTATCGTTTGTTCATATACTTTTTGCGGATATACTTCATCTTCTTCGGTTACATTTTTTGCCTCTATAAAAGATATATTTACATATCCGTTTTTCTTAGCGTTTACTTCTTGTTGGTTTCCATTAAGATAAAGCTCTTGATGTTTTTGATCACTAAAATCTTTTGATAAAAATGTAAAGAAGTTGTTATTAAATTTTATAATTTCTTCGTGACTACGATAGTTTCTAGGCAAATCAAAAACTTGTTTATTCTTGACTGAAAATGGATTGAGATCAGAAGAAAGATCTATAAATTGTTCTGCTTTTCCGCCTCTCCATCTATAGATCGCCTGTTTTGCATCTCCTACAATGGTTATTTGCCCTCTCTTACCTGTCAAGGTTTCTGTAGCTACAGCATTATCGATAAGTGGGATCATGTTGTTCCATTGCAGTTCTGAAGTGTCTTGAAACTCATCAATAAAATAATCTCTATAACGCTCTCCTAATCGTTCATATATAAATGGAGCAGGTTGATCTTGTATTGCAGTACTGATAATCGAATTAAATTCTGATATTAACAACACTCTTCTTTGTTTTTTGATTGCTATTAATTCTTTGTTTATCGAATTTAAAATAGAAAGAGGAGTAAGGTTTTTTATTATATTCTGAAAAAACTGTATTTGGATTAATTCTTTTTTAGTTGCTAAAAATGTTTCTTCTATTAATGGCCTGATTGTGTCTATTAGCTCTTTTTTATAGTCCTCTAATGTTTTATTATAAAAAGCTGTAGTTTCTATTTCTTGAGTCCATTTAGCCCTTTTAAAATCAATCTTAGTGTCTCCGTTTATTAGTTTTTGAAAATGTTTAGTAATATATCCTCCTTTAAAATCACTCTCTGAAATCCCATTACTGTCAATCAATTCAAGTATTTTGTTTGAGCTAGACATAATAGACATCTTACTCTTAGTGATTTTTTGAGAAATAGTAAGATGTAACTGCTCAAAATCCTTTATACTCTTGTTTGAAAGCTTATTGAGATGTTTTCTGTCATTTTCACTAAATAAAAGTTTAGCAATCTTATTTAGCTCTATAGTGATATCCCAGTTTTTATCTTCTTCGAGTTTATTAATTGCAAAAGCAATAATTAGTTTGGTAAGTTCTTTATCTAGGCCAATTTTGGCTACTACGGCATCGACAGCCTCTGCAACCAAAACATCAGTATCCATTTCAATCTCAAAATTCATTGGGATACCCAAATCATGAGCAAAAGTTCGGATAACTCTATGTGTAAATGTATCTATAGTTACAATATCAAAAGCGGCATAATTATGCAGGATACTTTTTAAGATACGACTAGCTTTTAGGATAAGCTTTTCTTTTGGGATTTTGGTTTCGGTAATAAGATCTTCAAGTATATCTTGATATGCCGATGGAGTATTAGGCGTGCTAATCGCAACAAGGTTTTCTAACACCCTCGTTTTCATTTCGGCTACAGCTTTATTAGTAAAAGTAATTGCCAAAATATTTTTATAGCTATCCTTGAATTCGCCTTTTAATAAAGTAATCAGGTATTCTTTTACAAGTGTATATGTTTTTCCTGCTCCTGCCGCTGCATTATATACTGTAAAAGCTGTGTGAGAATCCAATTCTTTTTTTTACTAAAATACTAAAAACAGATATTTTTATACTACGAATTTGTGTAAATAAGAAATAGGGTCTATAAGCTTCTCTCGATTTAATTAATTTATAACAATTATTAATTTTTATTCATCACTCTAATTGTTAAATTTGGTGTCATTTTCATTTTTATTAATCAAATAAAGTAAAATATGTCATTCGAATTACCAAAATTAAACTACGCTTTTGATGCGTTAGAACCCCATATAGATGCCCGCACCATGGAAATTCATCATGATAAACATCATGCTGGATATACAAGCAAACTAAATGCGGCTATCGAAGGAACTGATCTTGATGGTAAAACTATAGATAACATCCTTATTAATCTTGATATGTCTAATACTGCCGTGAGAAATAATGGTGGTGGTTATTATAATCATAATTTATTTTGGGAAGTTATGTCTCCTAATGGTGGTGGTAAACCTTCTGGTGAGCTCTCAGATGCCATTAATGCTGCGTATGGATCTTTTGATGCTTTTAAAGATACTTTTTCTAAAGCCGCTGGCACTAGATTTGGTTCTGGATGGGCATGGTTATGTGTTCACCCAGGAGGAAAAGTAGAAGTGTGTTCTACACCCAATCAAGATAATCCGTTAATGCCTGGTACTGCTTGTGGCGGGACTCCTATCCTTGCTTTAGATGTTTGGGAGCACGCATACTATTTGAATTATCAGAATCGTCGCCCAGATTATGTTTCGGCATTCTTTGAGGTAATTGATTGGAATGAAGTTTCTAGCAGATATGCACAAGGGAAATAATAAATAGAATTTTCTTAAGAAAACAAAAAGAGGCGCAAATTGCGCCTCTTTTTTATATATACTATTACGAAATGTCATAAAATAAAAAAAGGTGGAAAGTCCACCTTTTTTTGCCCCAAATCTACCATGAACTTAACCTACTTATGCTATGGCTTTGCTAATATAAAGCGTTATTTCATTGTGAAAAAATGTTTTAGATGAACGGTCAAAATAATTGTTGAACTACACAAATTAACCCTTTTTAACAACAAAAAATTTATGCTTTTTTAGTATGCTCTTTCGTTTTTACCTTCAAAGAAGTTTATAAAAGCTTTATTTACTACTCTATTTCCTCCTGCAGTTGGATAATCTCCTGTAAAATACCAGTCCCCTAAGTTCTTAGGACACGCCTGGTGCAGGTTTTCAACGGTTTGATAGATAATCTTTACTTCGGCATTTACTGTCTTATCGCTTAATAATTCGGCTATTTTATCGCTTATTTCTTGATCCGTAAACCCTGCATATAGCTCTGTTACAAAATTTTGAACTTCGGCATCAGCCAAATTTTCTTGCGCTTTACATTTTTCATATACCTGTTCTACCAAATCGTAGTTTCCATTCTCTTTTATAAGTTCTAGTGTTGCCTGAAAAGCAATTAAACCTTCTAGTCTCGCCATATCAATCCCATAACAATCTGGATAACGAATTTGAGGAGCCGAAGAGACAATAACAATCTTTTTTGGTTGTAACCGATCCATCATTTTAATGATACTCTTTTTTAGCGTTGTTCCTCGCACTATACTATCATCAATAATCACCAAACTGTCTTCATGCTTTACTACGCCATAGGTCACATCATAAACATGAGCAACCAGATCATCTCTACTACTATCTTCTGTAATAAAGGTGCGAAGTTTGGCATCTTTGATGGCAATTTTTTCTGTCCTTAATCTATAGGATAGAATTTCTGATAAACGCTCATCGGTTAATGTGTCTTTTTCAGAAAGTATGGTTTGATTCTTTTGCTTATTCAATTCATCCTGGGCAGCTTCAACCATCCCATAAAAAGAGGTTTCGGCTGTATTAGGAATAAAAGAAAAAACTGTGTTTACTGTATCGTGGTTAATTTCTTTTAAGACTTGAGGCATCAATAATTTACCAAGATTTTTTCTTTCTTCATAAATCTCTGCATCACTACCTCTCGAAAAATAAATGCGTTCAAAAGAACAAGCTTTTCTTTCTAATGGCTCTATAATTTTCTTTATAGAAGTATCTCCATTTTTCTTTACTATAATAGCTCTACCTGGATCTAGTTCTTTTACATCATCAAAAGCTACATTAAATACCGTTTGAATTACTGGTCTTTCTGAAGCTACAACAACGACTTCGTCATCCTTATAATAATATGCTGGTCTGATTCCTGCTGGATCTCTTAGTATAAATGCATCACCGTGTCCCAGCATTCCTGCCATTGCATAACCGCCATCCCAGTCTCTTGATGATTTTCTAAGGATTTTGGCAACATTAAGTCGTTCTACGATCTGCGGAGACGCATCAATTTTATTAAAGCCTTCTTTTTTTAATTGCTTGTATAATTTAGCCACCTCAGAATCCAGAAAATGACCAATTTTTTCCATCACAGTAACGGTATCAACTTTGTCTTTAGGGTGCTGTCCTAATCGCACTAAGTTATCAAACAACACATCGTTATTGGTCATATTAAAATTACCCGCAACAATAAGATTACGATGCATCCAATTGTTTTGTCTTAAAAACGGATGTACGCTCTCTACACTGTTTTTGCCAAACGTACCATAACGCACATGTCCAAGAAGTACTTCTCCTATATAAGGAATATTCTTTTTTTGCAAATCAACATTATCTGTATATTCTGGATGCTCTACAAGTTCTTTGTTAATTCTTTCATTAATTTGTGAAAAAATATCTTGAATAGGTTGGGCTGCACTAGAGCGCACCCTGCTAATATACCTATCTCCAGGAGGGGTGTCCAATTTAATACTTGCAAAACCAGCACCATCTTGTCCGCGATTATGCTGTTTTTCCATCATCAAATACATTTTATTTACTCCATAAAATGCACTACCATATTTCTCTTTATAATAGGCTAATGGTTTTAGTAGTCGAATAAATGCTATACCGCATTCGTGTTTTAACGCATCACTCATTGTATTCCAAAAATTCTAAGTTCGTTGTGTTGGGTAAACTATTATTAAAAAAGCCTTAAGCAAATTGCTTAAGGCTGTATTTTATATCAAGACAATTCTATTTCGAATTGCGTTAATTCTTTAAATTGTTGCAGCCTTTTTTGAACCTCTTGCCTATTAAGGTTCTCCATTCGCTCTGTTCCAAATTTTTCTACACAAAAGGAAGCCAAATTTGATGCATGTATAATTGCGTTTTTCATATTCTCAAAAGAAATATTATCTGTCTTTGTTAAATATCCTGCAAAACCTCCTGCAAATGTATCTCCGGCTCCTGTAGGATCAAAAACTTCTTCCAAAGGAAGTGCTGGCGCAAAGAAAATCTGTTCTTTATGGAACAATAACGCCCCATGCTCTCCTTTTTTAATCACTACATATTTAGGACCCATTTTTTCAATAACTCTAGCTGCTTTTACTAGCGAATACTCTCCGCTTAGTTGTCTGGCTTCTTCATCATTAATGGTAATCACATCTACTCTGGCAATTACTTTTTTAAGATCTGCTAAAAAAGCATCTTCCATCCAGAAATTCATGGTGTCTAATATTGCAAGTTTTGGTTTAGATGTAAGTTGATCTAAAACACCAAGTTGTACTAATGGATTTAAATTTCCTAGTACTACAATTTCTGCATCCTTATAGCTATCAGGAACTACAGGATTAAAATCTGCCAACACATTAAGCTGTGTGTCTAATGTATCTCTAGAATTTAAATCGTTGTGATATTTACCACTCCAGAAAAAAGTTTTACCACCTTTTACTATTTCTACAGCAGAAGTATCAATGTTTTTTTTGTTTAGTGTTTCTAGATAATCCAACGGAAAATCTTCACCAACTACAGAAACTACAGCAGAAGAAACATTAAAATTAGATGCAGAAAGCGCAATATATGGAGCCGCCCCACCTAAAATCTTATCTGTTTTTCCGAAAGGGGTTTCAATAGCATCAAAGGCAATAGAGCCTACAATAAGTAACTTACTCATAAAATAGCGTAATAATTTTTTGCAAATATAGGTTTTCCTTCTCATAAAACCTTTACGCTTTTTGAAACCTTTGTGGTTCTTGGATTGCGATCCTAATTCTTTGTTTATAACTCATAAAAACTCCTAGTTTTGTTTTTGTAATATTTTGCATAAAACATAATATTGTAATGCCTGATTTAAGTAATCGTTCTACAATTATTAAAAAATTTAACATTTTTTATGTGGTAAATTCCTACATATTTATCATTTTTAACGAATTATTAAGATTTTTGTGAAACAATTTCATAATAAGATTGTTTCACAATATCACAAACTCAAACTTTATATTATTATGAAAAAATTAAATGTAGCGAAGCTAGTTTTAGCGATTTCAACTTCATTTTTATTCTTTAATTGTGAAAAAAACACTGAAGAACTTGAGGAAATCAATAACAATGCAACGGCCAAAAACGCTCATGTATGTATTGAAAAATGGGATACTAGTGAAAACAGTTCAAAAGCATCTAGTCTTAAAGCAAAGGAATGGGAAACGGGCCAAACTATTCGAGTAAAATTTTTAAATGGAAATAATTTTGTTCAATCTAAAGTTAGGCAATATGCAGTAGAGTGGGAAAACTACGCAAACCTTAAATTTGAATGGGTTTCTTCTGGTAGTGCAAATATCAAAATTGGTTTTAGAGAAGGCCAATTTGCTGATGAAGCTGGTTCTTGGTCCTATTTAGGAACTGATTCTAATAACCATGCGCACAGTATGCACTTTGGGTGGTTTGATAATAATACCACTGATGATGAGTTTAGAAGAACTACAATTCACGAATTTGGACATGCACTAGGTTTGATTCATGAACATCAAAACCCTGTAGCCGGAATTAACTGGGATAGAGATGCGGTATATGCATACTATGCTGGACCACCTAATAACTGGACAAGAGCTCAGGTAGACAATAACCTGTTTAGACGTTATGAAGCAAATATTTCTAACTATAGTGTATATGATTCAAAATCCATCATGCACTATCCTATCCCTGCAGAACACACTACAGATGGTGTTGCCGTAGGAAGAAATACGCAATTATCTGCAACAGATAAATCTTTTATAGCCTCTATATATCCAGGCACTACTACTGGTGGTGGTAACTGCGACGGTGTAGCTGCATATAATAGTAATACATCTTATTCTGTTGGAGATAAAGTAACATATCAAGGAAACTTATACCAAAGAACTACTAGTGGATGGAGTAATCTTGGAGCTTGTGATAGTGCTCCTAGTACTGATATTTGTGCTGGTGTATCAGCATATAACGGTAATACATCTTATTCTGTTGGAAGTAAAGTAACCTATCAAGGAAACTTATACCAAAGAACTGCTAGTGGATGGACTAATCTTGGTGCATGTGGTAACTAAAAAAACAAAGTAATCACACAACCTAGTTTGTTTGAATACATTAGGTTAAGAAATTTTATTATAAAAAAATGCTCCGGAGAAATACCGGAGCATTTTGTATATATTATTATCTTAAACACATTTTTAAAAGTTACTTTCTTCCAAAATCTGCAGGAATTTCTTACCTCAGGATTTATTGATTCTTTAAATAACTTTCTGTTTTCATAATTGTTATAAGAAAATTAATTAACCAAAAACCTAAAGCTATCATTAATGCGGGAATCAAACCGATAAAAAAATATAATACCCATTGACTCACAACATTAAAAATACTTAGTTTCAATAAGACTTTGGGCCAATAGTTTTGAGCCAAATCCCAGTTTGTTTGATTACTCATGGATCTGGGTGTCCTATATCCATACAAGCCATTAATGCTTTTTGGTGGGCGATACATAAAAAAGATGGGGGTCAGTAGTATTAGAACACTTACTCTAATAGAGATTATGATTATTTCCATTCTACTACCCTTTTTGATTTAACTATTCGAAAACTAAAGTTATTTCCTTCCAAAATCTGCAGGAATTTCTCCCCAGGCTTTGGTTTCCCATTTTACAATTTTGGTGGTATATGTATTTGTCTTAAGCCATTGTATGCCTCTATCGACCAGATCAAACATTGCTGCATTTTTGGCGTTTCGTTGCAGCTTTGTTTTACATGTTTTTTTTTGCACCCAACCCATTGCAATTCTAGAGTCGGTATATAAAATGCGATCACTATTTTTCTTTTTAAGATATGCCAACCCATGTACCAATGCTAAGAATTCTCCTATATTGTTGGTTCCTTGCGGAAAAGGCCCCTGATGAAATAATTGTTTTTGGGTTTGAGTATCTACTCCGCGATATTCCATTTTTCCTGGGTTGCCACTAGAAGCCGCATCCACAGCAATAGAATAGAGATTGGGTTCTCCTATTTTTGACAATTGCTCTGTAGTGAGTGTCTTTTTGGATTTACTTTTTCCTTTATAATCTTCATAATCTCCGTTATATGCCTTTTTGGCAAGATCAAAAGACTCAAAAGATTTATATTTTGCACTTGTATAGCCTTTTACTGCGGCTTTACAATCATCCCATTTGTTATAAATCCCGGGGTGGTGTCCTTCCCAAACTACATAAAATTTTTCTTTTTTTGCCATTCTTATTACTTGATCGTTTATGGTTGTTTGTTGATAGAAGGTATGTGTACAAGATTTTGCGTTAGGGATAGCAGTGACATCCTTTTTATTTGGTACCCTTCGAGAACCTCAGGGTACAAAATAAAAAGATATAACGTATAGCCCGCTCGAACGCTATAATAAACAATTAAATTAATATTGTTATAAAATTTTCCTTCCATTTCTTACTACTGAATACGCGCTACAGGTTACTTATTTTCTTCAGGAAACAACAGTTTTTCTATAACGGGCGGAAAATGCTTATATTCTAATTGATGAATGGCTTTTGCAACATCATCTGCAGAATCACCTTCTTGTATTACCGTTTTAGCCTGAAAAACAATTGCCCCTTCATCATAATGTTCGTTTACATAATGAATTGTGATCCCGCTTTCTTTTTCTTTATTTCTTACTACTGCTTCATGTACATGATGACCATACATGCCTTTACCACCATACTTTGGTAAAAGTGCAGGATGGATATTTATAACCTTTTTTGGGAAAACATCTATAATTTTTTTAGGAAAGATCCACAAGAACCCTGCAAGTACAATAATGTCTGGTTTGGCATCTTTTATGACATTTAATACGTCGTTTGTGTCATAAAATGACGCTTTGTCAAAGTGTAAAGCCTTTACCTTAAGGCTATGAGCCCGTTTTAAGACTTTGGCACGCAGGTTGTTAGAGAACACATGTGTTACCTCAGCAATTTTTCGCTCGTGGAAGTATGTAATGATATTTTCGGCATTGGTACCAGAGCCGGAAGCAAAAATTATGATACGCTTCATAAGTATGTAAAGTTGTTAATTAGAGAGCACAAAAAAAATAATTATTATTCAATTTTAGGCAGCAAAAAAGCCAATACTTCCCTATATTTGATAAAAACACAAATACATTTTTGCGGGATTATGGGGTTTTAAAATAAAGTTTTTTATTTTTGCCTCCTAAATTAAAAATTAAAAATTAAAATTATGTCAGACATTGCATCAAGAGTAAAAGCGATAATCGTTGACAAATTAGGTGTAGACGAAAACGAGGTTGTAAACGAAGCAAGCTTCACAAACGATCTAGGCGCAGATTCGCTAGACACCGTAGAATTGATTATGGAATTCGAAAAAGAATTCGATATTCAGATTCCAGATGATCAAGCTGAAAACATTGCAACAGTTGGTCAAGCAGTATCTTATATTGAAGACGCAAAGTAATAACTTCACAACAAAGTATGAATCTTAAGCGAGTTGTAGTCACCGGATTAGGTGCATTAACACCCATCGGTAACAATATTAATGAATATTGGGATGGATTAGTAAATGGTAAAAGCGGTTGCGCTCCCATTACTTATTTCGATACCGAAAATTTCAAGACTAAATTTGCTTGCGAAATCAAAAATTACAATCCTACAGACTATTTTGATAGGAAAGAAGCACGTAAACTTGATAAATTTGCGCAGTACGCCATTGTTTCTTCAGAAGAAGCAATAAAAGATGCTGCTATTGATCTTGAGAAGGTTGATAAATTTAGAGTTGGTGTGATCTGGGGAGCAGGAATCGGAGGAATAGAAACTTTTCAGGAAGAAGTAATTGGTTATGCCAATGGAAATGGAACACCACGTTTCAATCCTTTCTTTATCCCGAAAATGATCGCCGATATTGCCCCGGGACATATTTCTATTCGAAATGGTTTTATGGGTCCTAACTATACCACGGTCTCTGCCTGTGCATCCTCTGCAAATGCAATGATTGATGCGCTAAACTATATTCGTTTAGGACATTGTGATATTATCATTACAGGAGGTAGCGAAGCTGCAGTTACTATTGCTGGTATGGGTGGATTTAATGCGATGCACGCTTTATCGACAAGAAACGAAAGTCCAGAAACCGCTTCTAGACCATTTGACGCTACCAGAGATGGTTTTGTTTTGGGCGAAGGTGGTGGAACTTTGATTCTTGAAGAATATGAACACGCAAAAGCACGAGGTGCAAAAATCTATGCCGAAGTTGTTGGTGGCGGAATGTCAAGTGATGCATATCACATGACGGCTCCGCATCCCGACGGAATAGGTGTAGAGCGTGTAATGCTTAATTGTTTAAAAGATGCTGGTGTAACCCCAGAACAAGTAGATGCTATAAACACTCATGGCACATCCACTCCATTAGGAGATGTTGCAGAATTGAAGGCTATTACTAAAGTTTTTGGAAATCATGCATCAGAGATCAATATCAATTCGACAAAATCTATGACAGGGCACTTACTTGGCGCTGCCGGAGCTATAGAAGCAATTGCTTCTATACTGGCTATGCAAAACAGTATAATACCCCCAACAATCAATCACGCTACAGTGGATGAAAACATAGATGCTAGTCTTAATTTGACTTTAAACAAGGCGCAAAAACGTGATATTACATACGCAATGAGTAATACTTTTGGTTTCGGAGGTCATAACGCTTGTGTGTTATTCAAAAAATTAGACGAATAATGAGTGTTATTCGTAACATATTAAGTTCCCGCTCTGAAAAGAACGGGAATTTTTTTTCCAAAATTCAAAAAATATTAAATTTTAAGCCAAAAAACATTAAACCCTACGAGAAAGCATTTACCCATCGGTCTTTAAACCTAAAAGATAAAAAAGGGAATGCTGTAAACTACGAAAGGTTAGAGTTTTTGGGCGATGCCATGCTTAGTTGCGTTATTGCTGCACATTTATTTAAAGAAGTACCCGAAGGAAACGAAGGGTATCTTACCAAAATGAGAGCCAAAGTAGTGAGTAGAAAACACCTCAACGAACTAGGTAAAGATCTTAAATTAATTGATCTGGTACGAACTAATATTCCGAAATCTCAGTTTGGTATCAATATACACGGAAACCTTTTTGAATCACTGATAGGAGCTATTTACCTTGATCGTGGTTTTGTATACTGTGAACGATTTATTCAAGAAGCTGTGATTGACCCTTATGTAGATATCGAAAGCCTAGAAGGGCAAATTATTAGCTACAAAAGTTTATTGATAGAATGGTGTCAAAAAGAAAAAAAGGTATTTAACTATGAAATCTATGAAGATACTGGTAAAGATGAAATGAAACATTTTGCCGTAAAATTGTGGATTGACGATAAGGTTGTAGCCAAAGCTAGAGCCACATCAAAGAAAAAAGCAGAAGAAAAAGCCTCAAAAAGAGCTTATTTTGCTTTTCAGAGTAAAATAACATCCAAATACTAATTATAGAGAGTCTCTATCTTAGTTTTCTTCCTTTCTTTTAAAAACCTATATTTGATTTTGCTAAAAGATACTAACTCAATCGTTTTCGTATAATATCTTTATATTTTATTAAAGTTCTTAGGGTTTTTTATTTGTATATTTCGCGTTGATTTAGAAACAAAAAAAATAGAAAATGGCTATTCAGCGGTTAGTATTAGATACCATTACCGATGATGATTTTGAACTGATTGCCATCCATAGTTCATTAGCTTCATACAGATTAGCCTTTATGCTAAATAAAGCTTTGGATCTAAAACTTTCTAGAAAAAAAGAAGATATTAACTTTGAATATAATGATCTATTAGCGAGTTTTCCGTTATTTCAATATGATGATCATTTTCAATATTGTACGTATAGCCTTTTTGGAAACAAGTTTCAAACCAAAATAACCTCTCAAAAAAATAGTTCTAAAGGATTATTTAATGACAATGAAGATGATGCATTTGTAACAAAATATCTAATCCCAGAATTAAAAAATGTAGATTATTTCTTAAAAATAGAAACCGAAGCATCAGAATTTTCAAATAAACCCTTATTAGCCAACATGCTTACCATTTCACAAATTATTACCGTGTACATGGTAGAATACAACGAACTAAAATCAAAGAACAACTTAATATTTGAATAATGCCAAAACGTAAAAGAACCAAAATAGTTGCCACCCTAGGGCCTGCAACGAGTAGTAAAGAGACATTAAAAAAAATGTTGGATGCAGGAGTAAACGTTTTCAGAATAAATTTCTCGCATGCAGATTATAGTGATGTAAAAGAACGTGTTCAAATCATACGTCAACTAAGTGAAGAACATGGCTATAATGCGGCAATATTAGGTGATTTGCAAGGGCCAAAACTACGCGTTGGAGTTATGAAAGGAGATATTATCGTTAATGATGGTGATATTATCAATTTTGTAACTGGTAAACCTTTTGAAGGGACTAAAGAGAAGGTGTATATGAATTATGAGACTTTCCCAAAAGATGTAAAAGCTGGTGAGCGAATATTATTAGACGATGGTAAACTAATTTTTGAAGTTGTTTCGTCTAATAACAAAGATACCGTTAAGGCCAAAGTGATACAAGGAGGGCCTTTAAAATCTAAAAAAGGGGTTAATCTTCCTAACACTAATATTTCATTACCTGCATTAACAGAAAAAGATATAAAAGATGCCATTTTTGCTTGTGAACAAGGCGTAGATTGGATGGCTTTATCTTTTGTAAGACATGCACAAGATCTTATACAACTACAGGATTTAATCAAAGAACACAGCGATCATAAAATCCCGATTATTGCCAAAATTGAAAAACCCGAAGGAGTAGATAATATTGATAAGATTGTAGCGTATTGTGATGGTTTGATGGTGGCAAGAGGTGATCTAGGTGTAGAAATCCCTGCACAAGAAGTTCCTCTTATTCAGAAAAAACTAGTATTGAAAGCTAAAACTGCCAGAATACCGGTAATTATTGCTACCCAAATGATGGAAACAATGATCGATAGCTTAACACCTACCCGAGCAGAGGTAAATGATGTTGCCAACTCTGTAATGGATGGTGCTGATGCAGTAATGCTATCTGGTGAAACTTCGGTTGGGAAATATCCAGTACAAGTTATTGAGACCATGTCTAAAATAATTAGTAGCGTAGAAAACTCAGAATTAATTAATGTTCCTCAAGACCCACCACACATAAGAACCAATCGATTTATTACCAAATCGATTTGTTACCATGCTGCACACATGGCAAATGATATTAATGCCAAAGCTATTTGTACATTAACAAATAGTGGATATACTGCATTTCAAATTTCTGCATGGAGGCCGGGTGCTCATATTTTAGTATTTACAAGCAATAAAAGAATTCTTTCACAATTAAGCCTTTTATGGGGTGTAAAAGCATTTTTTTATGATCGATTTGTAAGTACCGATGAAACTGTAGAAGATATTAATAAAATTGCCGCAGAACGTGGTTTTGTAAAACAAGGCGATATGTTGATTAATCTTGCTGCTATGCCTATCACAGCAAAAGGAATGGTAAACACGTTAAGAGTTTCTCATATATAGAAAAAACAACCTGTTCTATGAGTCTTTTATCATGGCTCATAGAACAAACTAAGTCAAAATAGAACTACTATTGTTCTCTTTTATGTCGTTTGATTTAAAAAAATACCTTCAAGATCTTCTATTGTAACCGGCTTTACAAGATAATCTTTAACAGAATTAATACCTTTTGCCTTTTCTACATCTACCGGATTGATAGATGAACTTACAATATAAAGTGTAATTGTTTTTTCTAGTTTATTTTTGATCCTGGTAAAGTTTTCGAGAAACTCCCAGCCATCCATTACAGGCATATTTAAGTCTAAAAAAATAATCTCAGGAATACTTTTCTTGTCTAAATTATTCAAGATCACCTCAAAATAATCAAGTGCATCTTTACCATTTTGAAAAACCATTAGATTATTACAAAGGTTTTTGGCTTCAATTATCTTTTTTATCAGATTTACATACATACTATCGTCATCGATAATACAGGCTAACCCTATTTTATGACTCATTGTGTTGGGATTGTGTATTTAAAATTCAATTGTAAACGTTGTTCCTTTATCTACCTCACTATCTACAGTAATTTTACCATTTAGTGACTCTACTTGATTTTTTGTTAAAAATAAACCTATTCCGACTGCATCATCATTATAATGAAAGGTTTTATACATCCCGAATATCTTGTCTTTGAAAAGCTTCATATCTATACCTCTTCCGTTATCGGATATTCTCAAATACTTACAGTTTTCTTCTAAATATGTTTTAATCTTGATTATAGGATTTCTGTCTGGGTGTTTATATTTAATTGCATTAGTAATCAAATTCAACATAATACTTTCTAGGTAAGCAGGTATGTAGTTTATCTCATCTAGCTCATCAAAATCTACTTCGATTTTGGCCTTACTCATAGAAATCATCCGACTAATACCATTGGTCACTAAACTTAATGTGTCTTGAAATCTCATTACCTTTTTTTCCTGACTCTTATTTGTATGTATTGTAACGATCTCATTAAGATGCTCTATGGTTACATTTAGACTCGAAGAAATTTGTTTAATCTCTTTGATCAACCCTATTTTTTCTTCTGGATCCTCTATGTCTTCAATTAATTGAACTAATAGTGACAAATTGCTGGTATGCGACCTTAGGTTATGAGAAACGATATGTGCGAAATTGAATAACCTAGAGTTTTGAGAAGCAATAATATCCATAGATTTATGAAGTTTCAGCTCCTTAGTCTTCGTATCATCTATATCTTGAAAAACACCTCGTATGCCTATAATCTCTTTATTTTCATTATATACTGGTTTTCCAATGGCTCTTACCCAAAATATTCTTTTGTTGGCAGTAACCATTTTAATTTCTGTATTAAAAGGTGTCCCCGCCATTGCACAATTAAAGAACAAATCTGCAGCTTGTTGTCGCGATTCTTTGGCGTAATAGTTCGCTGATTCTTTTAACGAAGGGATATAATCATCAGGGTATCCTAAAATTCGTTTGGTCTCAAAATCCCAATAGCTCTTTCTTTTATGAAAATCGACATACCAACTCCCCGTGGCAGTCATTTGGGCAGTTTCTTTATAATAAAAATTATCCTTGGTTATGGCTTGTTCTGGCTCAAGCTTTATTTCAAAAAAGAAAATAAGGTTAACTTCAGATTTAATGTTTACTGGTAACTCATCATTGGTAGCGCATCGAAATAACTTATAATTTCCGCTCTTGGTTAAGATTTTTATATGCTGCTTAAAGTTTACACTGTTTTTTCTATAGTTTAGAAAATTGTCTCTAAAAACTTCAACATCATCTTTGTGTATTAATTTTTCTAAAAAATGATCAATGTTGGATTTTAATTCTTTCTTAGTAAATCCTAGGTCCATATAGAATTTATCTGACCAAATTTCTTTATCAGGATCTGTGTGTAACTGCCAATATCCCGCATTGATATCTCGTATTACATTATCAAAAAGTTCATTTTCAAGCATTAACAATAATTATACTAACAATATAAGAATTTCTTACTTATTTTCTTCAATTCTGTCTAATCTGATTGATAATGCTTTGGTAGAAATCTGAACTTCGATAAAGGATAAAAACAATGAAATCATAAGGCAAAATAAGCTAACCCCGAACACAACATTTGCCCACTCGTTTTGTTCAATATATAATAAAAACATGGTAATTACACTAGTAAGAAAACTTGCAATTGCTATCGCTTGCATATTTTGGATTAGCCATAATCGTTTTCTTAAATTTTTGATTTGTAATACTGTATTTTTAGATGGAACAACCAAGTATTCGCTATGCAATTGCCTAATTAATGCTGCAATGGCAAGATATCTAGCGTTGTAAGCCAACATTGTTAAAGATATTGCAGGAAACAATAAGGCCGGAATACTCATCGTAAGTGTCATAGTAAAAATTTTAACTACTAATATAGACGAAAAGACAATACCAAAATCTATGGGGCCTGTATAATTTTTTGAATGGTTTGTAGCATACAAACTTAGAAGTAAAGCCCCATTTTTTGAAATTTCAAAAAATGGGGCTTATGTATGTTTTTTGTCTAAATGCTACTCTGGGATATTAAATAAGGCCGCAATCTCCTCGTAAGACATATTTTTATACTCATTCATTGATCTACTTTTATCTACAGGGACTCCTCCAGGGATGATTATATATCTGAAATCACTAAAGTCATCAAAGCCATTATCAATAACACCATCGGTAGTGATTGCTAATGCCCGTACTCCATTATTAGCCGCAAACGTATATAACTCTCCTTCATCTATGTTTTCATAAGGCAAAGGAACTACTTCGTCTCCAGAAGAACCACTAGCAGCAGAAACATCACCTTTTCCATACACCAAAACAACACTAGTGTCTAAATCAACACCCAATGCTGTAATCTCCTCTGCAGTAGCTAATGGAGTCGAAATATCTTTTAGAAATATAATTGCATTTGGAAATACATTCGGTATCCAATCAGAATAAATCACATTTGCAGTTCCCGGATCACCTTGCGTTCCTGTTGTACCTTGCGCTCCTGCCGGACCTACAGCACCATCGGCACCATCATCTGAACAGGAAAACATTAATACCATTAATACCAGTACCCAACTCAACTTCATTACTTTTTTCATTACTTTCTTTGTTTAAATTATTTTATAATGCCAAAAGTAATTTATGAAGTGAGAACAGATAGTTACATATGTTCCAATATTGGGTAGTCATGTTGCATCGATCTATATGTTTTTCAACATGTTGGTGTGTTATTTTATCTCAAAAGAGGTTCTTTCATTTAATTTCCCTGTTGAAACTTGAATATAGTATTGCCCTATTGGAAGGTAGTATTTTCCATTTTTTCTTTTGACCACTTCTTCATCGGGATATTCTTTTTTTAGAATATCTTTTCCTTTTTCGGTAATCGTCAAATCATAGGTCACATAATTAAGCCCTTTTACTGCTTTTGTAGTAAATTCCTGAAGTGTTTTTCCTTCTTGTGTATGTATTCTGATTGTATAGTCTCCTGCGTTTTCAGCATAAAAAACTACTGTAGAAGAAGGTGAATTTGCAGTAAACCACTTACTCCAGGATACTCCCCATTTATCAGACCATTTTACTATAGGGGTTTTAAAAACATGCAGCGGTTTCTTCAATATTTCATCATCAAGAAGTTGTATTGCTTTTATATTAGTTTTATAAATACTTCTACCATGTGTTCCTAATAACAAATCTTTGGCTTCTGGTTGTACGGCAATATCGTGTACCGCTACATTAGGCAATCCTTTAGAAAACGCATGCCACGTTGCTCCTTTATCTAATGTAACATAAGCGCCATTATCGGTGCCTAAATACAATACATTTTCATTTTCGGGATCTTCTTTAATTACATTTACTGAGGATGTTGGTAGCGTACTGCCTATATTTTTCCAGTTTTGGCCATAATCATCACTAACATATACATAAGGTGTAAAATCATCCCAGCGATATCCATTTAGAGTAACATATACTCGTTCTTTTTTATGAGATGATGCAATTACTCGTGATACCCACAAATCTTTTGGAAGAGCGTTTGAAATTTTATCCCAGCTTCCGCCTGAGTTTTTAGTAACATACACTAATCCGTCATCACTACCTGTATAGATTAATCCAAATTGAAAAGGTGATTCTGATATGGTTGTTAATGTACCATAGGCAACATTTCCTTTTCTCCCACCATTGGTTAAATCATTAGATATTGCTACCCAGTCATCACCTTGGTTCATAGATCGCATTACTTTATTTCCTCCAAAATAGAGGATATCTTGATTATGAGGCGATAAAAGGATCGGTGTTTGCCAATTAAATCGATAAGGTGATTCTCCTAATTCATGCTTGGGTTGTATATAGGTTTGTTGTTGTTCGGCTCGATTTAATCTAAAATAATTACCAAATTGAAATCCTGTATATACGATATTAGCATCTCGATTATCGATTTGTACTTGCATACCATCTCCGCCCATAATACTCTTCCATGGGTAATCGCCACTTTGATGCCATGAATCATCTTCTTTGGCATTATGAGCACCTACCCAAACTCCATTATCTTGTAATCCACCATAAACATTATATGGCGTTTCGTTATCTACATTGATTGCATAAAATTGCCCTACACTAGGTTGATTTGCTTTTAACCAATTTGCTCCGTCATCGTACGAAATATTAACCCCGCCATCATTACCATTTATTAAATGATTAGGATTCTTAGAATTAATCCATAATGCATGGTGGTCTGCGTGAACGTTTTTGCCGCTGATGCTCGTAAATGTTTTTCCTGCATCTTTAGATTTCAAAATCGGAACTCCGCTAATATATATATGGTCTTTATTTTTTGGGTTTACTTGAATTTGTGCAAAATAATATCCATAGCTATAAAAAATATCATCTAGAAAATCAGTGTGGGTTTTTGCCCAAGTTTTTCCACCATCATCACTTCGATATACTTCGGCACCTTTTACAGGGGTATCAAATAACATAGCATTGCCGTCTTCAAGATATTTGGCTAGATCAATAGGTTGTACAGTGCCTCCTCGTACTAATTGTTTGAGGTTATCTGCTCTATATTTTTCCTGAAAACCATTAGTTTTTAAAAATGCATTCAGTTTTTTGCTTTCCAGATTTAAAAACGTTTCAGAAGACATCGTTTTAAAATCTTCTTTGGTCAAAATCTTACTATCATTTTTTGTGTCGTTTTTCTTCCTTCTTTCTTGATTGTCATGAACTGCATATACTGTATTTGTATCAAAAACGGCAAGCCCGATTCGACCTACACCTTTCCCTGTTGGAAATCCACTTCCTTCTAGAGAAATTTTATTCCATGTATTCCCTGCATCAATACTTTTATAAATTCCAGATGCCACACCATTGCCTTCAAAATTCCAGGCTTTACGATCTTTATCCCACGCAGCGGCATACATTATATTAAAATCATTTGGAGCATAAGACAAGTCAATAATCCCCGTTTCATTATTGATAAATAATGTTTTTTTCCAGGTAGTTCCGCCATCAGTAGTTTTGTATACTCCTCGTTCTTCATTTGCAGAATATAAATGTCCTGTAACTCCTACTACAACTTCTTCTGGATTATTAGGATTAATAACAATTCGCCCTATATGATGCGAATCAATTAGGCCAACATTTTTCCATGTTTTGCCCTTATCTGTAGATTTCAAAATACCAATACCTGCATAAGATGATCGTGATGAATTATTCTCTCCAGTTCCGACCCATATGGTATTGTTTTTCCAATCTACAGCAATATCGCCCACATTGATGGTTTCTGCTGAATCTAAAACAGGCTCAAAAGTGGTCCCATTATTTGTAGTATGCCATAATCCTCCAGAGGCATATCCCACATAAAACTCTGTAGTGTTTTCTGGATTTACATCAACATCTACTGCACGACCGCTCATCACCGATGGCCCGATATTTTCAAAAGATACATTTTTAACTAATGATGATAATTGCATTTCTTTTTTAACCAATAACCCCTTTTGCAAAGACTCGGCATTGGTGGGTGGTTGTTGAGAAAAAAGAAATGAAGAAAGGAATAGGAAAAATAAAGATGATGGAAATATTTTCATTTTGATGGAAATTTAATTGGCTCAAAGTAGCTTTTGTTAAAACAACCTCAAAATTTTTACATATTGTTTAACAATACATACTTTTGGCTTTAGTATTTTTGGAAATCCATAATGGAAATGTAATATATACCACAAATGAAATACCACCAAATTGATTCAAAACTCTTTATTAAAAATCGCAAAAACTTCGTAGCGCAAATGAAGTCTAATAGTATTGCTGTTTTTAATAGTAATGATATTTACCCAATTAGTGCAGATAGTACTATACCTTTTGAGCAACACAGAGATATTTTTTATCTAAGTGGTGTAGATCAAGAAGAAAGTATTCTGGTTCTTTTTCCAGATGCGCCAAATGAAAAACATAAAGAAATTTTATTTTTAAAAGAAACCAGTGAACATATTGCAATTTGGGAAGGCGAAAAACTAACCAAAGAACGTGCGCTTGAAGTATCGGGGGTCAAAACTGTCTATTGGCTTCAGGATCTGGAGAAAGTTTTTTTTGAAATCATGACACAATGTGATACCGTATATGTAAATACTAATGAGCATTATCGATCAAGTGTTGAAACAGAAACTCGCGAAGATCGTTTTACTAAATGGTGGAAAGCCAAATATCCAGCGCATTCTGTTGCAAAAAGCAACCCTATTTTACAGCGCCTACGTTCTGTAAAAGATCCTATCGAAATTGATCTGATGCAAAAAGCATGTGATATTACCGAAAAAGGTTTCCGTAGGCTTTTAAATTTTGTAAAGCCCGGTGTTTGGGAATACAATATTGAAGCAGAATTGTTGCATGAATTTATCAATAATCGCTCTAAAGGATTTGCATACACTCCTATAATTGCAAGTGGCAATAATGCCAATGTCTTACATTACATAGAAAATAATCAAGAGTGTAAAGATGGTGATTTACTTCTTATGGATGTAGCTGCAGAATATGCTAATTACTCTAGTGATCTTACTCGTACAATACCCGTGTCTGGAACATATACTAAACGCCAAAGAGCTGTATATGATGCTGTCTTGCGAGTAAAAAATGACGCTACTAAATTACTTGTACCAGGAACGATTTGGGCAGATTATCATGTAGAGGTAGGAAAAATTATGACTTCAGAATTACTGGGCCTAGGTCTTTTGGACAAAGCCGATGTGCAAAAAGAAGATCCAGAATTGCCGGCATATAAAAAATATTTTATGCATGGTACTTCACACCATATTGGGTTAGATACTCATGATTATGGAATATTAACCGAACCAATGCAAGCCAATATGATTTTTACAGTAGAGCCTGGTATTTATATTCCAGACGAAGGGTTTGGAGTTAGATTAGAAGATGATGTAGTGATACAAGAAAAAGGAGAGCCTTTTAATCTTATGGGCAATATACCTATAGAAGCAGAGGAAATTGAAGAATTGATGAATAAATCATAGACTGGATTTATTATTCTTAACAAAAGGGTCCCAAAAGACTTCAAAAATCTTTGGGAGCCCTTTTTATTTATATTTTTATCCTTTTTATAGAATATTTTAAGCTATTCTATCGTTGAATATGAAAATTCTTTTTTTTATAGTATGCAACGAATGAAAATTACTGCTGGTCACCAACAAGCCATGCCATATTTAGTGGTAGCAAAAGCTGAAGATTTTATTGATTTCATTCGAAAAATATTTCAAGCTCAAGAGATGGTTCGAAGTCTTGATACAGATCAAAGGATTCAGCATTCTGAAATTAAAATTGGTGATAGTACCATTTTGCTTACAGAAGCATCACCAAATTATCCTGCTCATCCTGGGTCGATGTATGTATATGTGAAAGATACCGATCAAACCTATTACGAAGCAATAGATGCCGGAGCAACTTCGTTAATGGAGCCAATGGAAGAAGACCATGGGGCCCGAGGGGCCGGTTTTCAAGACCCCTTCGGAAACACATGGTGGATTGCTACTTTAAATTAATCACAGCCTAAGTCTACTCTGGATACTGGATCATTATTAGGAAAACAAAATCCAGAATTTACTACAACAGGAGTATATCTGGTCAGATTAGGATCTCTCAATCCATTCTCAATAAATAAAGTCAGATTATCTATTTCCTTTTTTGTGAGGTTTATATTTCCAAACTGCAAAGCTAAATTCTCTATTGGTACTTCTGCACTCTGAGGGTTACCATTGTTTTTATAATCAATAACCTCTTTGACAGATGTAAATGTTCCTCCATGCCCATAAAAACCATTGTCAATAAGATTATATAAGGTTGGGGTTTTAAATTTATAATTATCAGCTACGTTATTAGTAAACCCACCTCTTCCTTTTTTGACATTATCAAAATTCACGTTTCCTAATACTATTGCTTCATTTGTGTTATCAAAATCTCCCATTCCAAAAGAATAGAAATTTTTGTCACTCAAGGATGGCCCCGTATGACACTCATAGCATTTTCCTTTACCAAAAAATACCTTTGCTCCTCTTTTTTCCTCTTTAGTAAGTGCATTAGAGTCTCCTTTTAACCATTCTTGCCAAGGGGATTGATTTGGTAAAACAGTCCTTTCATAAGCAGCAATTGCCAAAGCTGCGTTTTGTGTAGAATATCTTTGATTCTCTGCTATATTTGGAAAAGCATTATCAAACATCTGTTTATAACCAAAAATATTCACAAAATTATCGTCAATTAATAATCTATGGACACCTTGTCCTTTTATGGCTTGAACCTCTACACCTTCAAAACCTAAAAAATTCTCTGGAATATTTGCCCAATTAGCTTCTGTACCTGCATTAGTTGCACTACCACCAAATTGTCCATTCCATAGCATTATATCTTGATATGCAACATTTAATATCGTTGGGGAACGAATTGGTTGTATATCTACAGAATCTAATGGAACACTTGGATTGATAATCCTAGCGCTACCATTAATTCCAAATCCTAGTCCAGATTCACCAATACCTTGTCTAATACCAGCACTAAATCCTGCAGCTGCATGATGACAGGAAGCGCAAGAATAGGTGTCTTTCATAGATGCTATCTTTGGATTTCCTCCAGTTGCAGTTTCGTGAAATAAAAGTTTTCCCAAATCTACTTTAGATTGAGTAATAGGGTTTAAAGGGTCTTGGGGAATACTAGAATAATCATTACTATTAGGTAATATAAAATAGGAGGCTCCTATTCCGTTTGATACATTTTCTAGAGCTTTTAAGAGTTGTTTATCTAAACCGCCCCCTCCATTTGGATTCATCTTTGATTGGTTCTGATCTATCTCTGAATTTATTGGAATGTAATCGTCATTTTGACATGATATTAAAACTAAAATTAGAATAAAAAAGCAGTGTTTTTTCATAATTCTTTAGAGTTGGTTAATTATTAAATATATGTCAAAAAATCGACAAAAAACCTACTTAAAGGTCAAACCGCACACATTTTGTGTAAAAACGGTTGTTTTGCTACTATTTAATAGGAAGAATATATGTTTAAGAATAGGAATAAAAAAGTATAAGCATACTATTGGTCCTTTTTTCTATAAAAAATACAAAACCTATTATTAAGCAATTGATACTGATGCAAAAGCTCTAATGGAAGAATACTATAGGGGTCAATTTTCAAGACCCCTTCGGAAACACATGGTGGATCGCTACTTTAAATTAATCACAGCCTAAATCTACTCTAGATACTGGGTCATTGTTAGGCAAACAAAATCCAGAATTTACTGCAACAGGGGCATATCTTACCAAATTAGGATCTCTCAACCCATTCTCAATAAATAAAGTAAGGTTGTTTAACTGGTTTTCTGTTAGTGTACTTATGTTTCCAAACTGTCTAGCCAATCTTTCTAGGGGTACTTCAGTATTTTGAGGGATTCCATTAATTTTATATTCAATTACATCTCTTACAGAAGTAAATGTTCCTCCATGACCAAAAAATCCATTATCTACAAGATTATATAAAGTAGGTGTTTTAAATTTATAATCATCTCTTTGTTTTTGGGTAAAACCTCCTCTTCCCTTTTTGACATTTTCAAAATTCACATTTCCTAACACTACTGCTGTACCAGAATTATCAAAATCGCCCATCCCAAAGGCATGAAATTTTTTATCATTTAAAGCAGGACCTGTATGGCATTTATAACATTTTCCTTTACCAAAAAATACTTTTGCTCCTCTTTTTTCTTTGTTAGTAAGGGCTGTTACATCTCCTTTTAACCATTTTTGCCAAGGAGATTGATTTGGTAAAACTGTTCTTTCATAAGCAGCAATTGCTAATGCTGCATTTTGTGTAGTATATCTTTCTTCTCTTGGGATATCAGGAAAAGCTCTATTAAACATTTGTTTGTAACCAAAAATTCTTGCGAACTTTTTATCAATTAATAATCTATGAACACCTTGTCCTTTTATGGCTTGAACCTCTACACCTTCAAAACCTAAAAAATTCTCTGGAATATTCGTCCAGTTAGCTTCTGTACCTGCATTTGTTCCCGTACCTCCAAACTGGCCATTCCATAGCATTACATCTTGATATGCAACATTTAATATCGTTGGGGAACGAATTGGTTGTATATCTACAGAATCCAATGGAACATTTGGGTTGATAATCCTACTGTTACCATTAATCCCAAATCCTAGGCCAGATTCACCAATACCTTGTCTAATACCAGCACTAAACCCTGCAGCTGCATGATGACAGGAAGCGCAAGAATAGGTAGCTTTCATAGATGCTATCTTTGGGTTTCCTCCTGTTGCAGTTTCATGAAATAGAAGTTGTCCTAATTCAACCTTTTTTTGTGTAATAAGATTTAATGGATCTTGTGGGATGTTAGCATAATCATCACTGTCTGGCAGTATGAAAAAGGAAGCTCCCACGCCATCTGTAACACTATCTAATCTTTGCAATAGTTTTTGATCCAGCTCTGTGATATTAGTAATGTCTGGATATGACTTCGTATTAAAACCATCTAACTCTGCATCAGCATTTATTGGAATATAGTCGTCATTCTGACACGATATTAAAATTAAGATCAGGATAAAAAAACAGAATTTTTTCATTGAAATAAATTTAAATTTAACACTTGTTTTTATACTGAAAGACTATTCATAAAACCAGAGACTAAAATGATATTTCTTACTGGCTGTTTGTTAAAGATATATTAAAAAATAGATAAA
Organism: uncultured Aquimarina sp.; assembly: GCA_947501475.1. GTDB lineage: Bacteria > Bacteroidota > Bacteroidia > Flavobacteriales > Flavobacteriaceae > Aquimarina. Next base: position 116,888 of record CANMWA010000001.1, read on the forward strand.
ATACCTACTTAAAGGACAAACCGTATATATTTTGTGTATAAACGGTTAATTTTTACCTCTAAAAAAGAAGAATTTATTTCTATACCTCTAATTTTCAGGGAATTCTCTCCTAAAATTTAATTTTTAAACAAGAGTAAAAATCCTTTCGACTATACATTATAAAGGAATACATGCTCTTTTTGTCTAAACTAACAAAAAAATTTAAGGCGCTTGTTAAAAGTGAACTTATATAATTTTGATTTTTAAGTGTTTGTAAGAAATGAACTACTAATGAATTCTTGGTGTTCTATTAAGCTGCTTCAGCGTTTTTATTTGTAGCGGTAATCAAGTTCATAACTAATAAAGTAATTAAAGCTGGCAGTAACCATGCTAAACTATAGTTTCCAAGAGGGAGAAAATCTAGTATAGATTGTAGGTGTTCTTTCATACCTACTGAGGATAAAAAATCTGGCACACTAAACAAAATAGTAGCTATAACTACTGCTCTAAACACTAGCGGATTGGTAAATCTATCCGGCAATACATTTAGCAATATTAAAATAATCGTAATTGGATAAATAAACATAAGCGCAGGTACAGCAACAGTAATAATATAATGTACATCAAACTGCCCCATAAGTACACCTAGAACACACCCAATAATTGCAGTGGTTACATATGCCTTTTGAGAATCCCCAAAGATTCCTTTCATAAAATCTGCCGTACCTGTAACAATCCCAACGGCTGTTGTAAAACATGCTAACCCTACCAAAATACTCAGAAATAGTTTTCCTATATGCCCAAGGGTTTTTAAACTCATCCCAGATAACAGTTCGGTTCTGGTAACCTCTTTATCAAATAGGGTACTAAATACTGCTCCGTTATATATCATCCCCGCATAAATAATAAGTAACCCTACTCCAGCAACAATACCAGATTTAATAATCAATTTTCGGTTTTGATCAAAGTCGTTTTTTCCTTTAATCTGTAATGAAATGATAACTACCCCACCAACTACAACTGCTCCTATAGCATCAAAGGTTTGGTACCCTTCTAATAAACCATTAATGATTGGTGTTTGTATCATTGATGGTTGTATTGGCGCATCTATAGAAAAGATACCTATGCATATAATGCTTAATACCACAATAAAAATGATTGGAGACAAAAATTTACCTAGTAAACCAAGAATTTTGGACCGATTAAGCACAAAAAGCAAGACTAAAGCAAAGTATACACCACTCGTATGCCAAGAGCTAATATCAAAAAATGGTTGAATCGCTATTTCATGAGTTACAGAAGCTGTTCTTGGGGAAGGCAGTACAATCGAAATCAAGTACACTAACAAACAATAAATAAGACTAAAAGTAGGTGACACTTTTTTTGCAAAATCCAACATTGTCCCTTGTATTCTAGCATGAGCTATGATACCTAATAAAGGAATAATCACAGCAGAAATAATAAACCCCAACATTACCTGAAACCATACATCACCAGCATTTAATCCTAAAAATGGCGGCAGCATAAGGTTTCCTGCACCAAAAAACATAGAAAATAATGCAAATCCTGCGACGAAAGTTTCTTTATTAAATCTCATTTAGTTACGTTTATGCGCCTAAAAATATAATTTCAAAATGATTTTAGCACATAAAGGCATTAAAATTAATTTTAATGCTTCTGGAAATGGTACTCCTTTGGTTTTTCTGCATGGATTTTTAGAGAATTCGGTGATGTGGGAAGAAATCATTTCAATATTTTCAAAAACCCATCATTGTATTGCTATTGATCTACTTGGCCATGGCAATACGCAATGCTTAGGCTATATTCATACTATGGAAGAAATGGCTTTGGCTGTCAAAGCTGTTTTAGAGCATCTTGATATTACCAAAGCAAATTTTATCGGTCATTCGATGGGAGGGTATGTGGCTTTGGCTTTTATTGATCTTTTCCCAGGTATTGTTTCAGGATTAGTACTGTTAAATTCTACTTCTCTTGCAGATACTAATGAAAGAAAACTAAATCGCGAACGAGCAATTAATGTTGTTAAGAAAAATCCTAATGCTTATACCAGCATGGCTATTGCCAATTTATTTGCCGAAAAAAATCGATCACAATACATCAAAGAAATCGATATCATAAAAAATCACGCTTCAAAAACCCCTTTACAAGGAATTATATCTGCACTAGAAGGTATGAAAATCAGAAAAGATCGAAGTGCAACTTTATATAATTTTAATGCGCCAAAAATAATTTTTGCTGGAGAACAAGATCCTGTTTTGGCGTATTCTCAAAACCTTAAAGAATCTAAGCAACTTAAAACCGATTTAATTAGTTTTGATGGTGGCCATATGACCTATATTGAAAATAAAGAAGAACTTATATCTGAACTAAAAAAGTTCTTGACATAGCACTTTATTAAAAGAAGAAAACCCATAGCTAACACAAGGTTAAAATAGACGAAATACGTTTTTTTAGGTCTAAAAAACCTAAAAAAGCGCTTTTTAAGGTAAGGATCAATATAAAAAGACAAATTTTTCTTACAAAACCCATGTTAATTAGAAAAAAAATATTATTATTGTATTGATAATGAACTTTTAACACTCGTCTATGAACTAAGTACCCCTTAAAATTATGAAAAAATCCACCCCTAACTCCTCCTTTTCTTTTTCAAAAATCTACTGCTCTTTGTTTGGTCATAATTACCTTCTTTCAAAAAATGTTACGCATCATATCAAAGAATATACCTGCTCACATTGTGCAGAACAAGTTACTACAAATAGCAGAGGTAGATTAGAAGTAATGACTCCTAAATTAAAAGAAATTAATAATGCTTTAGCTACAGTACATGCAAAGAAAATAGCAAGAAACAATAAAGTAGATACTACATTTCAGGCAGCATCATAACATTTACTCTTTTATTGGGTTCCAACCTTGAGCTTGTAATGCTATCTTTTCATTTGCTCTAGTTACTAATCCTATTCCGCTTTTATCTTCGGTTATATGTCCAATTACAGTAAGATTAGGGTTCGCTTTTATCTTCGGAAAGTCTTCTTGCTTAATAGTAAACAATAATTCATAATCCTCGCCTCCATTAAGGGCAACTGTTGTACTATTTAATTTAAATTCTTCACAAATAGAAATTACTGCAGGATCTAATGGTATTTTTTCTTCATATAAATTAACTCCAACTTTAGATTGTGTACACAGATGTATCACTTCAGAAGAAAGACCATCACTTATATCTATCATACTAGTTGGTTTTACATCTAGTGCTTTTAGAAGTTCAGGAATATCTTTTCTTGCTTCGGGTTTTAATTGTCTTTCTATAAGATAGCTATATTGATCTAGATCTGGTTGCGAATTAGGATTTACCTCAAACACTTGTTTCTCTCTTTCTAGCACTTGAAGCCCCATATAAGCTGCTCCAAGATCCCCGCTAACTACTAAAAGATCATTTTCTTTGGCACCGCTTCTATATACCAAATCTTTTTCTTCGGTATAACCAACGGCAGTAATACTTATTATTAATCCAGTAGTCGATGAGGTTGTATCACCACCCACAACATCTATATTGTATATTTTTGCGGCAGTTTCTATCCCTGCATATAATTCTTCTAGTGCTTCTAAAGGAAATCTGTTTGATACTGCAATCGAAACTGTGATCTGACTTGCGGTAGCATTCATTGCATATACATCAGAAAGATTTACTACAACTGCCTTATATCCCAAATGTTTTAAAGGAACATAAGAGAGATCAAAATGTACTCCTTCTACTAATAAATCTGTGGTTAGAACACACTTTTTTTGACCAAAATCCAAAACTGCTGCATCATCTCCAATACCCAGATTGGTAGTTTCTTGTTTGATTTTAAAATTTTTTGTCAAGTGGTTAATGAGTCCAAATTCTCCCAATTCGGATATCTGTGTTCTTGATGTATTTTTATCTTCAATCATTTTGCAAAGGTAAGCAACAATGTATTTTTACTACGAGAAATATAAAAAATAAAAACCTGAGTGTTTCTGTATAGTTTCTTCTTATTTGAGTATATGTTAGATTAATGTTAGGTTTTGTGTATAAAATCTACTTAAGTAGTATATTTGCATCTCATTTAGAATTAATCTATTTATAAAAAAGATGATTACGGTATCAGACATAGCAAAAAACAAAGTCATCGAATTGATGAGTAACGATGGATATAATGCAACTACCGATTATGTGCGTGTAGGGGTAAAAAGCGGCGGTTGCTCTGGTCTATCCTATGATTTAAAATTTGACAAAACACAAGAAGAAGGAGATAAAGTGTTTGAAGACAATGGGGTAAAAATTATCGTAGATAAAAAAAGTTTCCTTTACCTCATCGGAACAACATTAGAGTATTCTGGTGGTTTAAACGGCACTGGTTTTGTTTTTAATAACCCAAATGCTAGTAGAACATGTGGTTGCGGAGAAAGTTTTTCGCTTTAACAGATAAAAAAATCCTAAGCTAATTTTAGGATAAAGAAGATGGCATATACTGAAGACGATTTAAAAAAAGAATTAGAGACCAAAGAATATGAGTACGGATTTTATACCGATATAGAATCTGATACTTTTCCTGTTGGTCTTAATGAAAATATAGTTCGTGCAATTTCTAAGAAAAAGGAAGAGCCCGAATGGATGACCGAATGGAGATTAGAAGCTTTTCGCATCTGGGAAAAGATGGAAGAACCAGAATGGGCAAATGTAAATTATAAAAAACCTGATTTTCAGAACATTTCCTACTACTCTGCACCAAATAAAAAACCAAAATACAATAGCATCGATGAGGTAGATCCAGAGTTACTGGAAACGTTCGAGAAACTAGGTATCTCATTAGAAGAGCAAAAAAAATTGGCAGGAGTAGCCGTAGATATTGTAATGGATTCGGTTTCGGTGGCTACTACTTTTAAAGAAACTCTGGCAGAAAAAGGAATCATATTCTGCTCTATCTCTGAAGCACTACAAGAACATCCAGAATTGGTAAAGAAGTATATCGGTAGTGTAGTACCTCAAAAAGATAATTTTTATGCCGCATTAAACTCTGCTGTTTTTAGCGATGGTTCCTTTTGTTATATTCCAAAAGGGGTACGTTGCCCTATGGAGTTATCAACCTATTTTAGGATCAACCAAGCAGGAACTGGTCAGTTCGAACGCACTTTGGTTATTGCAGACCAAGGCAGTTACGTAAGTTACCTCGAAGGCTGTACTGCACCATCTCGTGATGAAAATCAATTGCACGCAGCAGTTGTAGAATTAATTGCACTAGATGATTCAGAAATAAAATACTCTACCGTACAAAACTGGTATCCAGGTAATGCCGAAGGAAAAGGAGGAGTTTTCAATTTTGTTACCAAAAGAGGGTTGTGTGAAACCAATGCTAAGATTTCATGGACACAAGTAGAGACTGGGTCTGCCATAACCTGGAAATACCCTTCTTGTATATTAAAAGGAGATCACTCGGTAGGAGAATTTTATTCGATAGCCGTTACCAATAATTATCAACAAGCAGATACCGGAACCAAAATGATTCATTTAGGTAAAAACACCAAAAGCACAATCATTTCCAAAGGTATTTCTGCAGGAAAATCCCAGAATAGCTATCGTGGATTGGTACAAATCAATAGTAGAGCCACCAATGCACGTAACTTTTCTCAATGTGATTCACTATTAATGGGCAATGAATGTGGCGCACATACGTTTCCTTATATAGAAGCAAAAAACAAAACTGCTCAAATAGAACATGAAGCTACTACAAGCAAAATAGGTGAAGACCAACTTTTTTACTGTAATCAGCGTGGCATCGATACAGAAAAAGCAATTGCTTTGATTGTTAACGGATTTAGTAAAGAAGTATTAAACAAACTACCTATGGAGTTTGCTGTAGAAGCACAAAAACTTCTAGAAATATCTTTAGAAGGTTCTGTAGGATAAATTAACCATCAAATCTGTATTAATGAAACAATCTATTCTCCTCGTTACATTATGTCTTATTATTTTTTCATGCAAAACAGAAAAATCTGAAAACAACGATTCAGAAGCGAGTTTAATAAGGGGCGAGTTTATTCTTATTGATGACGCTGCTGTTTTAAAAGGAAAAGACTTTATTTATGGTGTAGTCATTGATGATATTACTAAAGAGTTGGCCAAAAAAGTTTCTCCATTACAAAGAGAGGAATATGATATGGTTCCTGTAGTAGTTAAAGGCATTATAAAACCCAACCCACAACAAGGCTGGGAAGAAATTGTAGAGATTAAAGAAATCGTAGGTGTTAGTGCTCCAACATCAGAGTTGCCTACTAAAATAAAATCTACAGAAAATGAAGAAAACACCAATGATTCGTTAAGAAAATGAAAAAATACATAACCTTATTGTTTCTCATTGTACTTGTTTTTGCATGTAAAGAGAATAAAAACGAAAATTCAGATACTGCCACTGTTCCTAAAGAGGTTAAAAAACCCAACATAAAACTGTATACCTTTGATGGAGGCAAGGTAATGGTTAATAATTTAGAGCTTTTTTCTCAAGACACCACTTATCATGGTAAAACCAAAGAGTTTGCTGATGCTTTTTATGTAATCAGTCACCCTAACGGTAATTTAATGTGGGATGCGGGACTGCCAGAAACACTAGTAGGTCTTCCAGAACCCTTTACAGATCCAAGCGGAGCTTTTACAGTATCACGTAAAGATTCTGTAGTGAATCAATTAAAATCAATAGGAATGGGTATAGATGATATCAAATATATTGCATTATCACATTCACACTTTGATCATACCGGTCATGCCAATACCTTCAAGAATGCCACTTGGTTAGTACAAGAAATAGAATATGATTCTATTACAAGTGCAACCAGTCAAAAAACAAATACCGATAACTATAATGCCATAAAAGAGTTAACAAATACCAAAAAACTCAATGGTGATTTTGATGTTTTTGGTGATGGAAGTGTAGTTATCAAATCCATGCCAGGACACACGCCAGGGCATCAAGTATTATACCTTGACTTAATAGAACATGGGCCTCTATTGCTGTCAGGAGACTTATACCATTTGTATGAAAACAGAGAACATAAAAGAGTGCCTATTTTTAATTTTGATGTAGATCAAACCCTAAAAAGCATGGATAAGTTTGAAGCTTTTGCCAAAGAAAATAAGGCAAAAGTCTACCTACAACACCAAAAAGAAGATTTTAATAAAATGCCAAAAGCGCCGAACTATTTAAATTAAGAGATGATGCTGAAAATAAAGGATTTACACGCTAGTGTTGAAGATAAAGAAATTTTAAAAGGTCTTAACCTAAATGTTAAAGCCGGAGAAATCCATGCCATAATGGGTCCAAACGGCGCCGGAAAAAGCACCTTGGCAAATATCATTGCAGGTAAAGAAGAGTATGAAGTCACTGATGGTAAAATTCACTTAAATGGGGAAGATATTGAAGAACTTGCCGCCGAAGAACGAGCTCATAAAGGTGTTTTTCTATCGTTTCAATACCCTGTAGAAATCCCTGGGGTTACGGTTACCAATTTTATGAAAACCGCTATTAATGAAACACGAAAAGCACAAGGCCTTGAAGAAATGCCTGCTAAAGATATGTTGAAGAAAATTCGTGAAAAATCTGAATTGTTAGAAATCGATCGTAAATTTTTATCTCGCTCTCTTAACGAAGGGTTTTCTGGAGGGGAGAAAAAAAGAAATGAGATTTTTCAAATGGCAATGATGGAGCCAAAATTAGCGATCCTTGACGAAACAGACTCTGGATTGGACATAGATGCTTTACGAATTGTGGCCAATGGAGTAAATAAATTAAAAAGCCCGGATAATGCAATTGTAGTCATTACTCATTACCAAAGACTTTTAGAATACATTGTTCCTGATTTTGTGCATGTATTATATGATGGTAAAATCGTAAAATCAGGGACCAAAGAACTAGCACTAGAGCTAGAAGAAAAAGGATATGACTGGATTAAAGAAGAAATAAACGCATAGTTATGGAGTTGAAGGAAAAATTAGTATCCTCCTTTTTGGCTTTTGAAAACACAGTGGATGTAGATGCACCCATTCATGATATCAGAAGTCATGCAATTAAAGTTTTTGAAGAAAAAGGGTTTCCTACCAAGAAAGAAGAAGCCTGGAAATATACGTCTTTGAATACTATATTAAAACATGACTATAGTGTTTTTCCTAAGGAAGAAAATGCTTTAGAATTTAAGGATGTAAAAAAATACTTCCTTCACGATCTGGACACCTATAAAATCGTGTTTATCGATGGTAAATATTCTTCACATTTATCCGAAACTACACACGACAAAATAGATGTGTGTTTAATGTCTTCGGCACTGAGTCATGATAAGTACAAACTCGTTATTGAGAACTATTTTAATAAAATAGCTCCACAAGACGGGCTTAACTCATTAAACACCGCTTTTTCTAAAGAGGGTGCTTATATTTATATTCCAAAAAACAAGCAAGCAGAAAAACCTATACAAATTATTCATTTTTCTACAGGAAAAGAATCTGCTCAAATGTTACAGCCTCGCAACCTGATTGTTGTCGAAGAGAATTCACATGTTCAGATTATTGAGCGTCATCAAAGTCTTACCGACAACGCTGTGCTTACAAATTCGGTTACCGAAATTTTTGCAGATAAAAGGGCTATTGTTGATTATTATAAAATCCAAAATGATAACCAAAATGCCTCTTTGATAGATAACACTTATATCGACCAACAAGCACAAAGTGTTGCTTCTGTTCACACCTTTGCTTTTGGAGGAAACATTACCCGTAACAACCTTAATTTTTATCAAAAAGGAGAAGGTATCGATTCTATTCTTAACGGAGTAACAATTATTGAAGGAAAACAACATGTAGATCACAATACTTTGGTACACCATACCGAACCAAATTGTGAAAGTCATCAGGATTATAAAGGTATTTTTGATGAAAAAGCAACTGGTGTTTTTAATGGAAAAATCATTGTAAATAAAGAAGCACAAAAAACCAATGCTTTTCAGTCTAATAACAATATTTTATTAAGCGATAAAGCAACAATCAATTCAAAACCTCAGCTCGAGATTTTTGCAGATGATGTAAAATGTTCTCACGGTTGTACCATAGGGCAATTAGATGAAAATGCTTTGTTTTATATGAGATCTCGTGGTATTGGTGAAAAAGAAGCTAGAGCATTGATGATGTATGCTTTTGCTAATAACGTACTAGAAAGCGTAAAAATACCGCAACTTAAAAACAGAATTAATAAACTTATCGCCAATAAACTTAACGTTAATATTGGTTTTGATTTGTAAACAATAATCTCTTAAAGGTAAGCCTCACTACAAATAAAATAGTGAGGCTTTTTTTGTACCATAAAATTAAAGTCAAATCATATTGTTTTGGCTTTTTTCTTTGGCAAAATCGTAAATTTGCATTGAGAAAAAGAAAAATATGTTTGATATACATAAAATAAGAGAAGATTTTCCCATTCTTAAACGACAAGTAAATGGAAAACCTTTGGTATATTTTGATAATGCCGCCACATCGCAAACTCCACAAGTAGTTATCGATACCATTGTCGAATATTATAGTAACTATAATGCAAACATTCATCGTGGGGTGCATACATTATCTCAAGAAGCCACAGATGCTTATGAGGTTGCTCGTAAAAAAATTCAAGATCATTTTAATGCAAAACACATTCATGAGATTATTCTAACATCAGGAACTACGCATAGTATCAATATTATTGCAACAGGATTCACAAATTTCCTCGAAAAAGGTGATGAGATTATAGTTTCTGCATTAGAGCATCACTCTAATATTGTACCTTGGCAAATGTTATGTGAGCGAACAGGAGCTGTATTAAAAGTGATTCCTATCAATCAAGAAGGAGAGCTGTTAATGGATATATACGATCAGTTGCTTTCTCATAAAACCAAGCTTGTTTTTACCAATCATATCTCTAACGCATTAGGCACAATTAACCCAATTAAAGAAATTATCGAAAAAGCACATGCTGTTGGTGCAGCTGTACTTATAGATGGCGCGCAATCATGCCCACATATAAAACCAGATGTACAAGCTCTTGATGTTGATTTTTATGTAGCATCTGCACACAAACTTTGTGGTCCTACAGGAGTGGGATTACTTTACGGAAAAGAGGAATGGCTAAACAAACTACCCCCCTATCAAGGTGGTGGCGAAATGATCGATCAGGTAACTTTTGAAAAAACTACCTATGCTGGCTTACCTCATAAATTTGAAGCAGGCACGCCCAATATTTGTGGTGGGATTGCATTTGGAGCAGCACTTGATTATATGAATAGTGTTGGCTTTGATGCTATTGCAACTTATGAAAACGAGCTGCTAGAATATGGTACAAAGAAATTATTAGAAATCGATGGTTTAAAAATCTATGGTACCTCAAAAAATAAAACTTCTGTAATTTCTTTCAATTTAGAAAACATTCATCCTTATGACGTTGGAACCATCGTAGATAAATTAGGCATTGCAGTGCGTACAGGTCACCACTGTGCCCAGCCTATTATGGATTTTTATAAAATACCAGGAACGATAAGAGCTTCTTTTTCATTTTATAATACCAAAGAAGAAATTGATGCATTGGTCGAGGCAATCAAAAAAGCTAAAATAATGCTTTCTTAAATTATTTTATTTAATTGGTTTACAATAAATTAAATAAACAATAACTGCTAATTGAATTCGTTTTTAAGCATACTACTTAACCTAGTCCTTAGATATGAAAGCGCATTTTCTTTTTCCAAAATACAGTGTTTTTGTTTTTTCAATACTACTATTATCATGCAGTAATGATAGTGATACCGATACAGAAATTGTTGATAACCCTATCAATACTACATTTGATGGTATTCCAGCCGGAAACCCTGATGGAAATTACCCTGTCTCATCTGAAGCATCTCTAGAAGACATTTCTAATCCTGATACAGTAATCGGTGATGGTACTCCTGAGAGTTGTACAGGACAACTCTTTATTGATGCAGTTGCCAAAGGTGGTAAAATTGTATTTGATTGTGGTCCAAACCCAATAACAATAACATTAAACGAACCTGCAAAAATATTTAATGATGCCAACCCATTGGTCGTAATTGATGGAGGTGGATTAATAACACTAAACGGTAATAACCAAACAAGGATTTTATATATGAATACCTGTGATCCAGATCAGGTATGGACTACCGATCATTGTCAAAATCAAGATAACCCCAGGCTTACAGTGCAAAACATCACTTTTGCTAACGGAAACTCTACAAATGAAACAGAATTTGATGGAGGGGGCGCTATTTGGGTACGTGGAGGGCGTTTTAAAGTAGTAAACTGTCGCTTTTTTAATAATACTTGTGCTAACGTTGGTCCAGATGTAGGTGGAGGAGCTATTCGCGTATTTAGCCAATATAACAACCAACCCGTATTTATTGTTCAGAGTACTTTTGGTGGCAAAGAAAATTATGGAAACTCTGGATCTAATGGTGGTGCGATTAGTAGTATTGGCGTTTCATGGACAATTATCAACAGTCTCTTCTCTTATAATGTTGCACTTGGTAACGGAGGCAACCCTAGTCAATCAGGAACACCTGGTGGTGGAAGCGGTGGTGCCATATATAATGACGGAAACACAATGACACTTACTCTTCTCGGTTCTAGAATAGAATCAAACAAAGTAAATGATTTTGGCGCTGCTATCTTTTTTGTTTCTAATGACCATACCGGAAATGTTGTAATAGACACATCTACTATACAAAATAATACTGGTGGTTCATGGTACCCTTCTTATCCTGGGATTTCAGCACATGATGATACCAATATAAGTGTAACCAATTCTACAATTACAGAGTAATTAAATCATTATCACTAAATAGATTTTTTTCAAAATTTAATAGGTAAAAAACTTAGCGTCTTAAAACTTCAATTTTAATATCGGTAATTTAAATCTTATCCTCTCTTACCCCAATAAACATCAACTAATAGCATAATAATAGTCTAGTTTTCAACAACTTGTGTTTTTATTAAAAATAAGTCAATAATGACTAAATCATTAGGTAAAATGTTAAAATAAATTAGATTGTTCTTGCAAAAAACCTTTTTTCAGAATAACTTTATAGCTCACATTAACCAAAAATAAATATATTATGAAAAAAGTACTGTTAAGTATTCTGTCAATTCTATTTGTAGTCTGCAGCGGTATCGCTCAAGACTATGATGTTAGTTCAACCTCAAAAACCTTTAGAGATGGTGATCGCCGTAATCGCAGGGTAAGAACTAACATTTATTATCCTAAAGTTAGCCCAGTAAACCAGACACAGTTTCCTGTAGTGATTCTTGGTCACGGTTTTGTTATGGGGTCTGACGCGTATCAAAACTTCTATGACACCTTAGTTCCTCGGGGGTATATCGTAGTTTTTGTAAACACCGAGGGTTCCTTTTTTGCAAATCATGAAGCATTTTCTAAAGACATCGCTTTTATGGTTGGCGCTATTCAAGCTGAAAACAGTAATCAAAGATCCCCTCTTTTTGGGATTGTAGATGACAAAAGTGCATTAATTGGTCACTCTATGGGTGGTGGAGCAGCAACTGTTGCAGCATCACTTACAGAAGTAGAAACATTAGTGACTTTTGCACCTGCTCTATTGCGATTTGATACCTTAACACCTGCTTCTAAAGTTACAGCAGAGTCTATTGTGTTTTCTGGTAGCGGTGATGGAGTTACTCCTCCTAATGAGAATCACGAACCTATCTATAATAATTTAGGATCTGACTGCAAATATTTTATTAATATCAAAGGAGGTGCGCATTGTTATTATGCCAACAGTAATTTTTTCTGTGATTTTGGAGAAAATAGTTCTTCAGGAGATATTCAGATAACAAGAGCTCAGCAACAAGCTGTTACGTTTAAATTTTTAAACTCTTGGCTTGATTATAAGTTAAAAAATAGTTCAGCTGCAAAGCAAACCTTTTTAACTGACTTAGCAATTTCGAACGAAATTACCTCAGAAAACAATTGTAATAACGATCCTGTAGTATATACACCAGCAGAAATTGAGCTAAAAACATTTCCGAATCCAGCCAATAAATTTATAAACATCAAAATGGTAAACAACAAAAAACTGGATAAAGTAGAGTTTTATAATCAAAATGGTAAACTTGTTCATGTGGCAAGTACTAATCAAGTTGATGTGTCTGCATTAAGATCGGGTCATTATATTGTAAAAATATATGCCGAAAATACTTCTGTTTCAAAAAAGATAGTGATTCAGAAATAAATTTTAAAACACTTAATTTTTATATAAACGGAGGGCATTATACCCTCCGTTTTACTTTGCCTAATATCATATTGACTTACATTACGATTTATTACAGAAGGATAAAAAATAGACATTATAATTCTTTCTTTACTCTACTTTTTTGATACTTTTAAAAAAAGTAATCCCATGAGCAAGTTTCTTCTCTTTTTTAATATCATTGTTTTGTTTTCTTCATGTCAAGAGACAAAACGTATATTTATTGCAAATCATCTAGTAGATTGTGAAGGCGTAGCACCGCAAAAATGTATGTTGATCAAAGAAAACCTGGCAGATGAGTGGACTTATTTTTATGATACTATTGATGGTTTTGAGTATGAAGAAGGGTACTCTTATGAAATTGAAGTAGTAGTCACCAAAGTAGAAAACCCACTTGCAGATGCATCTACATTGCAATATTCTTTAGTAAAATTACTTTCTAAAGAAAAAAAACAATGAGTTAAAACCGCCAACAGACGAAAAAAGTTTTGATGGTGTCGCACATGCTCAATTAAAAATTGCTTCGAGAGATAAAACGTATACCTCTATCTATTTTGATCATGGTCACCCCCCTAAGGAAATAGAACAATTAGTTAATACTATGCTATCATTGTCAGAAAGTATTGAATAGCATCTTTTCTTGTTGTACTTTTGTTGAAAATTTGCATATAATGACTATACAAAAAATTCAGGAAGAAATTGTTGATGAATTTAGCATGTTTGATGATTGGATGCAACGATATGAGTACATGATCGAATTAGGTAAATCCCTTCCTTTAATAGAAGAAAAATATAAAACAGACAACAATATAATTAAAGGGTGTCAAAGTAAAGTATGGGTTCATGCAGAGATGAAAGATGATAAAATTAACTTTACTGCCGATAGCGATGCCATTATAACCAAAGGTATTATAGCGATTTTAATCCGTGTCTTTTCTGGGCAACACCCAAAAGAAATTATCGATGCCGATACTAATTTTATAGATCAAATAGGGTTAAAAGAGCACTTATCACCTACACGTGCCAATGGTTTGGTGAGTATGATTAAGCAGTTAAAAATGTATGCTATCGCCTATCAAACCCAATTAAACTAAAGTTTTAAAAACCATGAGTGAAACCACTATAGATACAAATGAGTTAGGAGAAAAGATTGTAAGAGTCCTTAAGACCATTTATGATCCCGAAATTCCTGTAGATATATATGAGCTAGGATTAATTTATGATGTATTTGTCAATGAGGACTATGATGTAAAAATTCTAATGACACTTACCTCTCCCAATTGCCCGGTTGCAGAGTCATTACCACAAGAAATTCAAGAGAAAGTAAAATCTCTTGATGCTGTAAACGATGTAGAGATGGAGCTTACTTTTGATCCGCCTTGGTCGCAAGATCTAATGAGTGAAGAAGCTAAGTTAGAATTAGGGATGCTTTAATAGTCAAAATTCATTATTTAAAAAAGATGAATAAAGAGCATTGTAGTAAATTAGAACGAATGTACTTGCAGGCAAATATTAATACCAAAATATTTGATACAACTACTGTCAAAATTTCTGAAGGAATGGCCCAAATTGGACTCGAAATATCAGAAAAGTACTTTCATGCTCTAGGAGCTATTCATGGTTCTGTATATTTTAAATTACTTGATGATGCTGCGTTTTTTGCTGTAAATTCGATTATTGAAGATGCTTTTGTGCTTACTACTTCATTTAATATTAACATAGTACGCCCTGTAAATAATGGTTTAATCACGGCTATTGGTAAAGTAAAATTTACATCCAGAAATCTTTTTGTAGCAGAATCGACTCTGTATAATCAAGATGGTAAAGAAGTTGCTTTTGGAACCGGAAATTTTGCCAAAAGTAAGATAGGGTTGTCAGAAAAAATAGGATATAAATAATGGCCAAAGAAATTGTAAATAGAGTTGCAAATAATCAAAACCTGATCACCTTTGACCTAGAGGATTATTATCCTGATGGGCATCGTATTATCTTTGATATCAAAGATTGGCTTTTTGAGGGATTACTTTTACGTGAAAAAGACTTTAGAAAACATGTTACCGATCATGACTGGAGCAAATATCAAGATAAATATATTGCCCTTATTTGTTCTTCAGAAGCGATAATCCCTGGATGGGCATATTTGTTATTAACTAGTGCTTTGATTCCTCACGCAAAAAAAATAGTTGTAGGTTCTTTAGAAACTCTAGAAACCATACTCTATAACGAAATTATAAACGATCTTGATGTTTCTGACTACCAAGATAAATTATTGATTATAAAAGGCTGTTCTAACAAACCTGTTCCCGAGGGCGCCTACATTTCTTTAATTCAAAAATTGCAACCTGTTGCCAAAAGTATTATGTATGGTGAAGCCTGCTCTTCGGTTCCTCTATACAAGCGTAAATAATTCATCTTGTCTATAAATTTTGTCTTTTATCGAAAAACACCAGCGATACTCGTGTTTTTTAACATAAAAAACGTTACTTAAAATATATTTGCCAATATAAATTTTACGCAGATTATTTATTTTGGTTAAGTTATATTAAGTGATTTCGCACATTGATATTACCCCTTTTCTTAGCTACTATAAACATCTGATTACATTACTTAAAACTATCTATCACATGAAAAAAACATTGTTAGCTGTTGTGCTATTAATCAGCTCTACTATTGTATTTGCACAAGAAGAAACCAAAGAAGAGCCTCCAAAAGACGGATGGACTAAAACCGGAAACATCGGCCTTTTATTCAATCAATCAGCTTTTAATGCTGAATGGCAAGGGGGTGGAACCTCAAACATTGCCGGAAACTTAAATATCTCTTATGATTTTAATTATCGCAAAGGTGACTTAACCTGGGATAATAAAATTCTTGCAGATTATGGTTTGACTAAACTAAAAGATCAAGAGTTTTTAAGAAAAACCAACGATCGTTTTGAATTTAATTCTTTGGTGGGTAAACAAATCAAAGAATCGTTATGGTATTATTCTTTCTTTTTAAACTTCAGAACACAATTAGATCAAGGTTATGAGTTTGGCGAAGATGCAGATGGAAACGAAACTAGAGTTTCAAGAACTCATTTCTTTTCTCCAGCATATATTCAAATTGGACCTGGTATGTTATGGAAAAAAAGCGATAATTTGAAAGTAAATATCGCTCCAGCTACGGCTCGTTTTATATTTGTGCATGATGAATTTACAGCTGTTGGAAATGATCAAGTTCTTATTGATGCATTTAATGATGCTGGTGGGTATTTTGGTGTAGAAGCTAATGAAACCTCTCGTTTTGAATTTGGTGCTGCCTTAAGTGGATATGCAAAATTTGAAATTATGAAAAACGTATCCATAGAAAACATTTTAAACCTATATTCTAATTACTTAGAAGACCCACAAAATGTAGACATAGATTATACGGCTAATGTTGTGATGACAATTAATAAATATTTATCAACTAATATTACTTTCCAGGCGATATATGATGATAATGCGATTAAAGGTTTTCAAATAAGAGAAGTATTAGGATTAGGTGTTAATTACGGGTTTTAGATAAACCCAACACTATACTATACAAGGCCCAACAGTGTAATGTTTGGGCCTTTTTATTGATCCTCTAGTTTCATCATAAATTCATAATCGTCTTCTTCGGTTATTTTAAAACCGGCTCGCTCATAGAGATATCTAGCAGGATTTTCTTTAAGAACTTTAAGAGTCAATTTTTTGCCTTCGGTATTTGCTTTTGAAATTAGCATCTGTATAATATATTTTCCTATTCCCACTCCTTGATACTGTGGGGAGACCTGTAACTGAAGTATTTCTATAGTATCTTGCTCATCTATACACTTCAATAAACCAACTTTTTTTTTGGATTTTAAAATAATAAAAGAACCTTCAAAATGCTTGTTCACTCTAGCAACATGCTCTTCTTTAGATAAATAAATCCCTGCTTTTTCTAGATGTTCTATCATCGTTTGCTTTCTTAGATCAAGTAAGAACTTTTTATCTGTTGCTGTTGCTTTAATGAGTTCTATTTCCATTCCTTATAATTAAACTTGCCTGGTTATTACGAATATAATTTAATATTTCTTGATTTGACAAAACTAAAAGCATCTCGTATCTTTGTAGCTCTACCCCTGCAACAAAAGATCAAATGAAGCGGTTTTTAATAACTATTTTTTTATTCTTTTTTATCACAAAAATTGCAGGTCAAGAAGAAGAAAAAACCACACAACTAGATTCGATTCAAATCAATTTAAAGCGCTCTATAGATAGTCTTTTGAAGAATACAACCAATGAGTTAAACATTATTGTTCTAAAAGACATTTTAAAAGAAATTACTCCAAAAAAACCTAAAGAGACAGAACAAATCGGCTGGAAGAGTAAAGGAAAAACCTCTTTATTGTTTAACCAATCTGCATTTAATTTTGACTGGCAAGGAGGAGGAACTTCTAATATTGCCGGAAACACCGCTATTAACTACGAGTTTAATTATAAAAAGAACAGCTTAACCTGGGATAATAAAGTTTTGATAGATTATGGGCTTTCGTTTTTAAAGGATGAAGATTTTGCTCGTAAAACCAACGATAGGATAGAGCTCAATTCTCGATTGGGGCAACGTATCGGAAGTAGTAATTGGAATTATTCATTTTTTGCTAATTTCTTGTCGCAAATCGATAAAGGATTTCGGTTTGAAGTTGACCCAGAAACAGATGAAACCATACGTATCGAAGAAACTCATTTTTTTTCGCCAGCATTTATCCAAGCTGGACCGGGATTTCTGTGGAAAAAAAATGATGATATCAACATCAATATTGCTCCTGTAACCTCGCGTATAATCTTTGTAGATAAAGAATTCACTAATATCGAAGGATATCAAGATGGTGATTACTTTGGGGTAGATGCTGGAGAGAGCACGCGATTCGAGTTTGGTGGAGCAATTGCAGCTAATATTAGGTTTTTAATTGCTCAAAACTTTACCATAGAAAATATCCTGAATTTGTACTCAAACTATATCGAAGACCCAGCAAATGTTGATTTGGATTATACCCTCAACTTAAGCCTGAAGATAAATCGATATGTGTCTAGTAATTTTACGTTTCAAAGCATTTATGATGATAATGCCACTAGTGCTTTTCAGATAAGACAAGTATTGGGTATTGGTCTTGATTATAAGTTTTAATCTTACTCTTCTACAATCTCTGGATATAAGAAATTATTATACGGAAAACGTGTTACATGAATATCTCTGACTTCTTGATATACCCTTTTTCTAAACTCATCTATGTTTTCTTTATGTATTGCAGAAATAAATAACGCATTGTCACCTATTCTATTCATCCAGGTTTGTTTCCATTCCTCGAGGGTATAATGTGCTTTAGTTCTTTCTGTAACCAAATCATCAGCATCTATTGTTTCATGTTGATGTGCATCAATCTTATTAAAAACCATAATTGTAGCTTTATTTGTGCAATCAATCTCGCCAAGTATTTTATTCACAGAATCTATATGATCTTCAAACTGTGGATGAGAAATATCTACAACATGTAATAATAAATCTGCCTCTCTTACCTCGTCTAAAGTACTCTTAAAACTCTCGACCAATTGTGTTGGGAGTTTTCTAATAAAACCTACAGTATCACTAAGCAAAAACGGAAGGTTGCCAATTACAACCTTTCGTACGGTGGTATCAAGCGTGGCAAAAAGCTTGTTTTCTGCAAACACTTCACTTTTGGCAACAACATTCATCAAGGTAGATTTACCAACATTGGTATACCCAACAAGAGCAACACGAACCAGCTTGCCTCGGTTACCTCTTTGTGTTGCCATTTGCTTGTCTATGGTTAGCAATTTCTTTTTAAGCAAAGAAATACGGTCACGCACAATACGACGATCGGTTTCTATCTCTGTTTCACCAGGTCCACGCATACCAATACCCCCTCGTTGACGCTCAAGGTGAGTCCATAATCCCGTAAGTCGTGGTAATAAATATTGATATTGTGCTAGCTCTACTTGTGTACGGGCATAACTGGTTTGTGCACGTTGCGCAAAGATATCAAGGATTAGATTAGTTCTGTCAATAATTTTGGCCTTTAAAATCCGCTCAATATTTCGCAGTTGTGCAGGGGTTAATTCATCATCAAAGACTACGGTTCCTATTTCATTTTCTTCAACATACACCCTAACCTCTTCCAGTTTACCCGTACCAATAAATGTCTTAGAATTTGGCATATCCATCTTTTGTGTAAATCGCTTTACCACTTCTCCTCCAGCTGTATAGGTAAGAAATTCTAATTCGTCCAAAAACTCTTCAAGCTTGTCTTGATCTTGATTTTTGGTAATAATCCCTATCAATACCGTCTTCTCGTATGCTATTTCTTTTTGTTCTAACATTAGCTAAGCTTATCTTCTATATCTTAATTTATTATATTGTACTCTTAATAGAAGATACAAAAGTACGATATTTCTAGACTTAGGAACTTACAAAACAAACGGTTTCATATAAAATTGAATGCTATGGCAAAAAAAAACTATTTCCGTAAAAAAGACACCAATCATTATACTGTAGCATTTTATAATCTTGAAAATTTATTTGATATAACCGATGACCCTAAAACACTTGACGATGACTTTTTACCCGACTCTGAAAAAAAATGGAATCGTAAACGATATGAGAAAAAGATTTTTAAACTAGGCACTGCCATTTCTAATATAGGGTTTTCTAAAACCAGAAAATCTCCTATACTACTTGGTGTAGCAGAAGTCGAAAACAAGAAGGTTCTTGAAGATCTTGTGAATACAAAACATTTAAAAAACAAAGACTACGGGATAGTTCATTATGATTCTCCTGATGAGCGAGGTATTGATGTTGGCCTTTTATATCAAAAACAACACTTTGAAGTCGTTCATTCTGAAACTATAACCGTTTTGATAGATAGTCAAAAAGGCGACCGAGATTATACGCGCGATATTTTATGGGTTACTGGTAATTTAAATAAAGAAGAGGTTCATATCTTGGTTAATCACTGGCCCTCTAGACGTGATGGCGCAGATCTTACTTCGTATAAACGTGTAGCTGCAGCAGAAAAAAACCGTGAAATAATTAACAAGATTACCTCACAAAATGCAGATGCAAAAATTATAATCATGGGCGATTTTAATGATGACCCTTCTAGCGAGAGTATTAAGCATCTCGTTCAAGGCGACTTATTTAATCCTATGGAGCGTTTACTTACTCGATATGCCGGTAGTACAAGTTATAGAAGTCAATGGAATTTATTTGATCAAATTATTTTTAGTCATAATTTTCATAAATATGAAGAAGGGAAACATTGTTTCTCTGATGCATCTATTTTTGATGATGATTTTCTAAAGATTTATAACGGTCGTTATAAAGGAACTCCTTTTAGAACATACGTCGGAAGAAAATATAAAGGCGGTTATAGCGATCATTTTCCGGTATATATGCGATTAAGGCTGTCCTAAAAAGATGTTTTTACTTTTTTATAATAGGTATTCCTAGTGTATCTTCTTTTCTTGTATGATATAGATCATTGCTTTTTGGTGTAGCATTTATATTCACAAAACTTTCTTCTTCATTTGTATTTATAAATTCTGCTTCTCCATCGGGTTGCTCGCATGAAGTTATTAACAACATGCATCCAACAACCCAAATAACCCTTTTAAAATCCCCCAATTTTTTCATGTCGTTATAAGTCTTTAATTATTATAATTTTTTGAAATAGCTTGATTACCAAAACCTACTTCCAAAATCCCCTTAACAAATATAATTTATTGATATTCAGAATAAAAGAGTTTAATCTCCCGATTTGATGGGGGTTGTTTTACCCTATTTAACATAATACTCTAGGTACTGATGAGTAATCATAAGTTTTTAAACAACTGATCTATAGCGGACTGCCGATTGATATGTTAATTTGTTGATGTTTTTTTAACACTAGCAGGGCGATAGAATCGCTATAATGCCATACCTTGCGCTACGCAAAAAATCACACAAACAAATTAATTGTCATGAAATTAAAATTACTTTTAATTCCATTTATCGTTTCTTGTTTTTTAGGAACTCAAAATGGAATTGCACAATCTGTGTTTATCAACGAATTACACTACGATAACGCAGGTACAGACGTAGATGAAGCTATCGAAATCGCTGGGGCGGCAGGAACAGATCTTACCAACTGGAGTATTGTTTTGTATAATGGGTCTAATGGTACCGTTTATAATACAATTTCAATTTCTGGTGTTATTGCTGATCAGCAAGGTGGATTTGGAACCATCATACAAGTACTTCCTGCAAATGGGTTGCAAAATGGAGCACCAGATGGATTAGCGCTGGTAGACAATAACAATACTGTTGTTCAATTTTTAAGTTATGAAGGTGTTATCACTGCAACCGATGGCCCTGCATCTGGACTAAGTAGTACTGATATTGGAGTGTCTGAGTCTAGTAGCACTCAAGTAGGTGCCTCTTTACAACTGTCTGGAGCCGGAACCGTAGCTGCAGATTTTGTATGGGAAGCTACTGCTACCAATACTTATGGTGCAGTAAATACAAACCAAACTTTTGGAATACCTTTTGTAGTGCCAATAATCAATGAGTTTGTATGTAATCATACTGGATCAGATACCGATGAATTTGTAGAAATCAAAGCTGCTCCAGAAACTGATCTGAGCGAATATTGGATTCTCGAAATTGATGGAGATAGCAATGCTCTTGGGGTTATCGATGAGGTAATACAATTAGGATCTACCGATGTTAATGGATATTACACTACTGCTTTTGGCAGCAATGTATTCGAAAACGGCACTGTAACTCTACTTTTAGTAAAAAACTTTACAGGGACTCTAGGGCAAGACCTCGATGCAGATGACAACGGTACTTTTGATACTACTCCATGGGAGGCAGTTATAGATGATATTGGTGTTAATGATGGCGGAGCAACAGATCTTAATTATGCAACCGTTACACTACTACAATCTTTTGATGGAATACCTTTTACTGTTGGTGGAGCTTCTAGATTTCCTAACGGTGTAGATACAGATGCTGCAACCGATTGGAAAAGAAATGATTTTGACGGAAGTGGGTTACCTAGTTTTCCGCTAGCAGTTGCAGAACCCGGAGAAGCAGTAAATACACCTAATCGTGAAAATGTTGTTATCGACGATGGAGGCGGAGAAGATGCTGTTATCGTAATCAACGAAATTGACGCAGATACCGAAGGATCAGATCTATTAGAATTTGTTGAGTTATATGATGGTGGTGTAGGAAATACTGCATTAGACGGACATATTCTGGTGTTTTATAACGGATCAAACGATCAAAGTTATGCCACGTATGACCTAACAGGATTCACAACAAATACCAATGGATATTTTGTAATCGGCAATGTAGATGTGGCTAATGTATCGATCACTTTCCCCGGTAATGGATTACAAAATGGAGCTGATGCTGTAGCGCTTTATAAAACTGATGCTGCTAGTTTTCCTAACGGAACAGTAGTTTCTACAGACAATCTTCTAGACGCTATCGTTTATGATACTAATGATGGTGACGATGCAGAATTATTAGTGTTATTAAATGCTACAGAACCACAAGTAAATGAAGATGATAAAAATGACAAGAATTTTCACTCACTACAACGTTTCCCAAATGGATCGGGCGGTTTAAGAAACACTTCTACCTATACACAAGCAATCGCAACTCCTGGCGCATCTAATACTAATGCAACAGAGGTAATCAATCTAATTATTAATGAACTTGATGCCGATACACAAGGATCTGATGCTTTAGAATTTGTTGAATTATATGATGGTGGGGTCGGAAATACTTCACTAGATGGTTTTGTGTTGGTAAATTATAACGGTAATAATAATACGAGCTACAATGCTTTTGATTTAGATGGGTTTACAACCAATGCTGAAGGGTATTTTGTAATCGGTAATGCCGATGTTGCTAATGTAAATCTTGTAGTGCCTGGAAATACTTTTCAAAATGGAGCTGATGCTGTAGTACTTTATCTTGGTGATGCTGCCAATTTCCCTAATGGAACAACAATAGTAACAGAAAACATAATCGATGCTGTTGTATATGATACTGATGATGCTGATGATCTTGAATTATTAGTGTTATTAAATGCAGATCAACCACAACTTAATGAAAATGCTAACGGAAGCAAAGACGCAGAATCTTTACAACGTGTTCCTAACGGAGAAGGTGGTCCTCGTAATACAATTACTTATACCGCAAAAGCGCCTACACCAGGAGCTAGTAATGATGGTATTATTGTAGTACCAGGAGAGCCTGTAACTATTGCAGAGGCGAGAGCTGCCGTAGAAGGTACACCAGTAACCATTAGTGGAGTATTAACAGTAACCGATAGTTTTAATGGTCCTGCATTCATTCAGGACACTACTGGTGGTATTGCTGTTTTTGATCAGCAAGTACATGCAAATGCTAGTTTAAAAGTTGGAGATTCGATTACCCTAACAGGAGTTAGAGCCGTTTTTAATGATCAGGTACAGATTAGTGGCGTAGTTGATGTGGTAAACAATGGACTTCCGCAGAACCCAATTACTCCTTTAGAAATCACACTAGCCGAGCTTGCAAACCACCCAGGTGAGTTAGTTCGTGTTCTTAATACATCTTTTCCTAACCCGGGAGATCTTTTATTCGGAAATTCTAATTTTACGCTTACTGATGCTAGCGGAAGTGGTGACTTACGTGTAAACAATAACGTAGCTTCAGTTGTAGGTAAAGTACAGCCTGTTACTTGTCCTGAAATTACTGGTGTAATCGGTAGGTTTAGAGAATTCTTTCAATTACTACCAAGAGCATTTGCAGATATTCCTTGTGCCGTAGAATTTATCCCTCCTGGAGACACGATAGGTATTCCAAAAGAAGATACTTTTGACGTTGTCGCTTGGAATATTGAGTGGTTTGGAGACGAAAATAACTCTCCAGTAGGTCAAAACCCAATGTCTGATGCAATCCAAAGAGATAGTACAGCCACTGTGCTTAAAAGATTAAATGCCGATGTGTATGCTGTTGAAGAAATTGCAGATGATGTATTATTTGCAGAATTAGTAGCACAACTGCCAGGATATGATTATATCTTATCTGATGCAACTTCTAATCCAGGAGGTACTCCTCCTTTCCAAAAAGTTGGTTTTATCTATAATACTCAAACTGTTTCTGTAGTAAATACTAGAGCTATGTTTACTGCTATCCACCCACTTTATAATGGTGGTGATGATTCTGCCTTAGTAAATTACCCAAATAGTACATCTCGTTTCTTCGCAAGTGGAAGATTGCCATTTTTAATGACTGCAGATGTAACAATTAATGGTACTACAGAGCGTATTGATCTAATTGCACTGCATGCCAGAGCTAATAGTGGTAATGATGCTCAGGGTCGCTACGACATGCGTAAATATGATGTAGAGGTCCTAAAAGATTCTTTAGACGCTAATTTTGCTAATAATAAAGTTATTCTGTTAGGTGATTATAATGATGATGTAGATGAAACAGTAGCTGATATCACCTCCACTATTTCTAGTTTTCAAGAATATGTTGATGATACTGCCAATTATAACATTGTATCTTCTGCGTTAAGTGAAGCTGGTTTAAGATCTTTTGTGTTCAGAGAAAATATGATCGATCATATAGCGGTAACCAATGAGCTAAATGAGGCCTATATCGAAAACTCTGTAACGGTTCATTATGAAGTGTATGATGCAGATTATGCGTTTACCACTTCAGATCACTTTCCGGTTTCTGCTAGATTCTTATTAGAGCCAAAATTTGTAGACAATCAATGTGCAGGCGGATCTATAATCTCTTTTGATCAAGGTACAAGAAAAGATGGTAGAAGAATCTCAAGATTTAGAAGCAATCCTGATCGCGCTATAGGAAACCCAAGAGAAAGAAGATATTTTAACTTTGTGAGTTTAGGATTTGGTGGATCAATCACTGTGGAACTAAACAATGAGATTTTTGACAATAAAGACACTAATGAATTCGCGATATTCGAGTCTACAGGATTTTTTGATAATATCCCATGTCATTATTATCCAGAAGCTGCAGAAGTATTCGCGTCGCAAGATGGTGTTGAGTTTGTTTCTCTAGGAACAACCTGTCAAGATGGTGAGTTTGATCTTGCCACTGGTAATTTGCGCTCTGCAAAATACATCAAAGTTGTAGATACTAGTGACAAAGCTGTTTTTCCTTGGTTTGCAGATGGATATGATCTAGATGCTATTGTATGTCTTGAAAACGGGCAGTCAATTACGACTAAAGCAGCAATAACATATGCTAATAATCCAACTGATCTCGAGAGTGAGCTAATGGAAGAAGGTTTCGGATTAGAAGATGTGTCTGTTTCTGTATCGCCTAACCCTGTAGAAGATCAGCTCTTTATTGACTTCAACTCTTTTATCCAAGGCGATGTACGTGTTACTATTACTGATATTGTGGGTAAAACGGTTTATAATCAAACCATACGATTAAATGTGGGACAATCTAAGCTATCTGTAGATATGAATCGTTATCCAAATGGTTTTTATGTAGTTAATGCTTCAGATAAAAGTGGGGCAGTTAACGTCACCAAAAAGATTATTAATAGATAATAGTATTTAGAAGATATAACAAAGGCTGGATAATATATCCAGCCTTTTTATTTACTTCTTGTTATTTTCGAGTTCTCGCTTTTTTCTTTTTTGTTCGCGCTCTCGTTTTTTTTGTTCTCTCTTCAACTTTCTAAGTTCTTTTTTAGATAGTTTTTTCGGCGGTAATTTTTTTGATGCTTTTTTAGCAACTACTGCTGTCTCATTAGTAACTGTTTTTTCTGCATTGGTTTCAGCTTCTTTTTTCTTGTCTCCACAAGACACCACTGCTATTGTTACTACAATTACTAATAACCACTTTTTTAAAGTTTTCATAATACAACAATTTTAGTTTGTACTGTGTACTTAACGTAAGATCGGAGTAATTGTTTTATTACTCTCGAATAGCCCATTTTTATTGATGTTTCAAACGATTAAAATTTATAATATTATAAATTCTACACCTCACAGGTCTTTGAGACCTGTGAGGTGTAGGTGTAAGTTTTTATTCTAATTTCAATTTTATGGCATCAAAAGAGTTAGTTCTTATCCCTATTAACCCGTACACTGTTTTTCCTTTATTAATAATTGTTCCATTTATATTGTACTTCAGCATTTCTGTATTAAATTTTTTATTAGCAGAACCTGCAGCTATCATATTTCCTCCCGCCAAACCCGGACCCAGTATCAATCCAATTGGAATAGAACTTGTATCTTCTTGTGTTCCATTTGTGCTTTTTGATGTATATAAATTAACGGGACTCAAAAGTAAATACCAAAGATATGATGCTGGGCTTTGTTTTAGGGTTTTAAATACTTTTTCGTTTTCTATTACAAAAATCTCATTTCCATTTTCATAAGTTAATTTTATATCTTTCCCGAAAGTCAAATCTCTATCAGAGTTGTTTGTTATTTTTACTGCTAATAACTTGATCCCTTTTTTAAGCTCTTTCTTGGCATATTTTTTATCTAATAAATCATATTTATATTCTAGAGTTACATCATTTAGAGTATTGTTAGATATATAATTTATAGATTCAGGATTAATCATTTTATATCCCGAAGCACAGCTTGTTAACGCTGTAATACAAATAGATAATAGGGCAATTTTAATAATTTTCATTAGTTTAGTTTTTATATTTTTTAGTTTTATAGTGCAAGATTACAACATAATAGTTTCATTTTTCGATACTGGTAGTTTTTTGATGACTTTTTTGTTTTTTAATATTTTAGATTTATAGACCCCACATGTCTCTGAGACCTGTGGGGTCTATAGTTATTTTTGGTCTATAATTATTTTTGAGTATGTACATACTCAAAATTTGACTTTCCGTCAAATAAGGAAAGTACATATTCTCTATTAAGCTGAGTATTTTTTGAGGATAAAAAGCTTTGGTAAGAAGAGTATGGATAATCTCTAAAATCCGAAATCATCTTGTGGTGTTGAGGATTCGTATGAACATAAATAATAACTTGCTTTAGATACTTTTCATTTTCTATCTTTTTTCTTGAAAACCTATCTTTAAATAAACTACCGCTTCTACCATATGCTTTATTGATAGCTTTAGCATAGGTATTGAACATGTTCGAGAATTTTTGAGAAATTACCTTGTCTTCAATATTTTCATGGGTTTTGACTACTAAATGAAAATGGTTTTTTAATAGACAATAAGCATATACTTCGCATACATCTAAAATATATTTTTCTATTAAGCGTAGAAAATATTCATAATTACGATTTTCTTTAAAAAGATTCTCTTTATTATTACCTCTATTGTATATATGAAAATATGTGTCCGATTTTAATGGTTCGTATTTCATTCTGATTATATTGAATATATTATATATCTAGACCTCACAGGTCTCTGAGACCTGTGAGGTCTAGATGTAAGTTTTTATTTTCCGAAAATCCTAAAATTATCAATATGGTATCGTGTGGTCGCTCGGGGATCACCCCCTATGTACCTAAAACCTATTCTAATTCTACCTTCTATACATGATAAACTAATGGGTCCGCCAGGAATAAAATCTCCAAATGCGTTTAGTGGTCCTCGAGGAATAGTGACATCTAGTTTTGTCCATTTAGCTGTATTAGGATCTGCTATAAAATTATCGGTAACGAATACCTCTAGAATATTACCATTATCATAACCTGCTTGTAGATCAACATTTAATATTTCATCTACAGACATGTTTACATCGATCTCTGGACTGATAAACCATACTTCATAAAGGCTTTCTTTGGATCTAAATCCAGTGATCTGCACATATTGATTATCATTAAAATCTCCTGTTTTATATTTTAATTTACCATTAGTAGTATTGATGTTAATCCAGCCTTTTTCTTCGAGAATAGCAATTTTAGGCACATTAAAATCTTCTTCAAACAGCACTTCTGTTCCATCATTTGTTACTTCGCATTCTAAGACTTTTGGGTCACACCGTTTATCATTATCAAAGACCAACCCAGATGGATTATTAAGAACCAGATTATACCTATTCCCTAAAAAGTTTTTAGTGAAAATTCCTTCAAAGCTTCCTTGATTATCAGGTAATTTAAATCCCTTAAAATCAGAAAAAGTACTGGTGCTAAGTATTGTTGATCTACCTGTTGTACAGCTTTCGACTATTCGTTCTCCATCAAACACATCATTGGGCTCTGCGGCAAAAGTAAACTCCTTACCCTCTAATACTATGCTTTTATTAAATTGAATGTCATTTATCTTAATATATGTGTTTAATAAAGCATCAGTAAAATCTTCAAAAGTAGTAGTCAAGGGTGTGATTTGTGCTATTTGTGAAGACCTTATGATCACCTCATCTGCCATAAACGAAGGAATCTGCTCAACCGTGTTACCGTTTAAAACCCCTATGGTAGGCACCCCGTTTTCTATTCCGATTGATAATCCGTCGAGTTGTATATATACTTTACGACCAAACTCATATTTTGTAAATAATGGGTTTTTATTGATCACTAATCGTACTCCGGCAGTTGGATTTTCATTTTTATCCTGAAGGATGAGTTCTTTAAAAAAATTACTTTCTTTATCACTAGACACAACATAACCCAACATAAAGCTATTTGTATCTTTAAAAACTGCTTTTGCTGTTTCTCCTTCTTCTTCAATTTTTTGACTCATCATGCCCAATACAGCATCAATGGTAATAATATTTCCTTCTATCTCTTGTTCATCAATAGTGAGTGTTGGGGTTTTAAACTCTTCTTCGGGAGCGCAATTAAAAATAGTAATTGCTATACTGATAAGGTATATTCTTTTTTTTATCATCTTTTTTGTTTTTATGTATTATAGGCTTCACTGGTCTCGAGACCAGTGAGGTCTAGTTAAAATCTTACGTATACATTAAAATAGTAGGATGTGCCATAGCCGAAGAAATATTTTGGTCCAAAAACCGGGGTATCTCGTTGAGATTCTTCTAATGCTAGTCTATAGTTGGCATTTCTGGTTTGCTCAAAACCTCCTGTTTTATATTCTTGATTTAATATGTTGTTTATTGAAGTAAAAAAACCAACATAACAGTTGTTGATTTTCCAGGATTTACCCCCCACAGCATTGACTAAAAAATAGTCCTCAAATCGTTCTTGACGTAAAAGACTTTTTGCAACGTTTTCATCATAATCATTAAATGGCAGACCATCAAAATCTTGATAAAAATTTGTTGTCCTAGCAAAAGGACTTACATTGATGTATGCATTAGAAAAATAGTTTGTCGTAGCACCAAACCACCAAAAATTAGGATCTCTATATTCAAACCCTAATTGTGCTGCATTTTGTGGGCCAGCGGCAAGGTGATATCCTTGTAGTGAGGATTTTCCGAAACTTCGTATCCCTTGAAAATCAGTAAAAGCAGGACTTGTGCTGGTTAACGTTAAATCAGGATCATTGTTATATATGTAGTTACCCATTGCTACAACTGCTTTGAGTTTTATGGTAGGTGTAATATGATAGGCTATACCTAATTCTCCTCCCACATACAACTTATCAATATCGGTTAATATTTCTTGAACAAAACCTGTATTTGATCCAGAAATAGCTTCAGTAAAAAAGAATGAAATATTTGTTGCATCCTGAATCTGAGTATAATAATTCGTTAGCCTTACTTTTATTTTGGGGGATTTAAATAGATAACTAGCGTCTATCGATTGGATTTTTTCGCTTTCCTGTTTTCCTCCCACTAGTTGTGCTACTGTGTTATTGTTTTGTCTGGCATTTACAAAAGCGTTACGAAGAGTCGGTGCTTTATTATAATATGCTGCATGAACCTTTACCGCATGGCGACCATCTATTTTTAAGGTAACTCCTGCTTTACCGCCATAGTTTGTAAAATCTAATGGGTCACTTTTTCCAAAAGAAGCACTACCGGGAAAATATCCGTTCTCGAACAAGCCATTTCTTTGATAAGATGTTTTAGACACTGTACCGCTTAGAAAAAAATCAATGCTATTGT
Organism: uncultured Aquimarina sp.; assembly: GCA_947501475.1. Lineage (GTDB taxonomy): Bacteria > Bacteroidota > Bacteroidia > Flavobacteriales > Flavobacteriaceae > Aquimarina. The sequence continues at coordinate 147,274 of CANMWA010000001.1, forward strand.
ATGTAAACTGGCCTTGTGCAAAACCATCAATGGTAGTTGCATCAATCTCATACTTATAATCATATTGATCGCCTTCTTTTACAATGCGATTAGGGTTACGTAGATCACTTTGTGCTCGATTAGCAAGCTCTATCGGTGTAAACCCTGTACCCGATAGTGCAAATACATCGACATCCAAAAAGCCTGTTCCGCCAAGTAAATCTGTTACTTCAGCAAAATTTTTACTATTTAAATTTCTATAGTTTATAGCTGTGTTGAGGGTAATGTGTTTATTAATAGCGCTATTAAGAATAAGGTTTCCGCTTAGCTGCGTATCATCAATCCTATCATCATATAAAATATAGGTAGCATTATTGCCTTGTTGTGCATTTTGCTGATTTATTTGTATTAACTCATTCCAATCTACCTGGCCGTCATTAATAAGGGATTGTGTTACTAAAAAAGCGTTTTGATAATCTAACGGTGTAGGATTAGCTTCGGTTAGATAAAAACTCGGTAATTTTTCTGGATGCACAGGGTTGGTATTGGCACTTCTGCCCCCACCAGCATAGATTTGTTGCCCATCAAAACCTGAGATTTGATCACTTCCTCCCGTATCTATTCGGCTATTGGCAATGTTTCCTGTTTGAAAAGCAATATTTGTATTTAATTCGGTATGCGTAGCTATCTTCCAATAGTGGTTAAGCATTACAATGGGTTCTTCTATTTTTCGTGTTCTCGAATTTCTGATTTCATCACCTTGATATCCCCAATTAGGGTTATACTTATTTCCTTTAATTCTATATACTTCTTGAGTTATTGCGGTACCCCTTCCTCGACGATTGGGAGTATAAAAACCTGTTAGATTAAGGCTGTGTTTAGTGTTCAATTGCTTTTCTACCGAAACAAAAAAAGAATTGGCATCATACAATGTTCCGTCTACATAGCCTTGGTTTGCATACCTTCTAGATAGTGCTACCGAAAAAGCCCAACCTCCAGAAGTAATCCCAGAATTATATGTACTCATTACCCGACCTTGATAACTTCTATTCGAGCTGGCATAAGAAAGCTTGCTTCCTTTTCTGTATCGAGAAGCTCTCATGATGATATTTGAAGTGCCCGATAGGCCCCCAAAAGTATATTCGTTCTCTGAAATACCCGAAGAAAACTCTTGATTGCGTTGTACATCATTAAGCCCTCCCCAATTACTCCATTGCGGTTTGCCGTTTAAAAACTTGTTCATTTCGATGCCATTGATCAACACCTTCCCATTTTCATTACCTACACCTCTAGGGCGAAAAAAAGTTGACCCAAAATCAAATGCAGCTGCATTCAAAAACACATCTCGGTTAGCATGAAGCAACGCAGCAGTATTGTATGATATATCATTATCATCACCCAACTCTTGGTCAGAAAGGCTAATGGTGTTTACCAGCTGTTCTTCAGTATTAAAATCATACTGTACATCGATTTTACCAAGATCTAATACCGTTCCTTGATTAATTACAATAGGAAAGCGCTTTTTGACAAACCCCTTTTTGTGTATGATAAGCAACTGTTCTCCTTCCGGAAGTATTTTATCATTAAGTACAAACGCTCCTTGAGTATCGGTAAGGGTAAAAATCTTGGTTTTGTGTATTTCGATCTTTACTTTTTCGAGTTTTTCTCCTGTAATAGCATCGACAATTTCTCCTTGTACTGCTGTTTGTTGAGCATTGATAACAGGAACAGCAATAAAAAATGCAACCAGCAAACATCGTATCTCAAAAAATTTACAAACCATATGAATATTTAAAATCTAATTGTTAATAAAATGCAAGTATACAACATGATAGTTTCATTTTTTGAAACTTAAAAAATTAATCTTTGCAGTTGATTACTAATTAAAACATCTACACATATGATTTTAAAACATATCCTTTGTCTTACCATTTTATGGTTTCATGTATCTCTTTTGTCTCAAGAAAAAAAAGAATACAACATCAATACAATAGCATTTTACAATCTTGAAAATCTTTTTGATCCGGCAGATGACCCATTAACATTTGATGATGATAGAACCCCTAATGGAAAAGATCGCTGGACTCAGGAAATCTATGAAAAGAAGCTAAAAAATATGGCCAGGGTAATTTCAGAAATCGGATTTGACCTCACCAAAAACGCTCCTGCAATTATTGGTGTTGCCGAAATAGAAAACAGAAAAGTACTAGACGACTTGGTCAATGATCCCTTACTACTATCAAAAGAGTATGGTGTTGTTCATTTTGATTCTCCTGATCGAAGAGGTATCGATGTAGCTTTACTTTATCAAAAGGCACTATTTAAACCAAAAAACACAAAACCTTATGAATTGGTGATGTATGACAATCAAACAAACAAGAGGGTTTACACAAGAGATCAGCTAGTAGTAAGTGGGTATCTAGATGGTGATCTAATGCATTTTATTGTAAATCATTGGCCATCGAGACGTGGTGGAGCATCGAGAAGCAGTTATAAAAGAAAAAAGGCCGCCCAACTTAATACAAAAATTATCGATTCTCTTTTTGCGATGAATCCGTATGCAAAAATAATCACCATGGGTGACTTTAATGATGATCCCAATAGCCCAAGTGTAAAAAAAATATTAGACGCAAAATCAAGTAAAAAAGATGTGGGGCTGAAAGGTTTTTATAACCCATTTGCTAAATTATTAAAAAAAGGGGCAGGCTCTTTGGCATGGGCCGATAGTTGGAATCTATTTGATCAAATTATTATATCCCAATCATGGTTAAAAAACGAATACACATCATATCGTTTTTATAAAGCTGGTGTGTGTAATAAAAAGTATCTAACCACATCACAAGGCAAGTATAAAGGGTATCCTTTTCGCAGTTTTGCTAATGGTGCATATACAGAGGGGTATAGTGATCATTACCCCGTGTATATGTATATCATCAAACAAAAAAGGTGACCATTTTGGTCACCTTTTTTTAATTATTTTATGTGTGTTTTATCCTCCAAAACCAACACATGCCTCTTCTCTGCTATTGTACAATAAGTCATAGCTAGATCCTAGATCTTGTTCACCTATAAAACCATTACCATTATCACCTTTGGTAATTGTTATACCATTACAGTCAAAGCTATTTGGTGTTCCACCATCATCATCGCTTCCACAAGCAGTAAATCCAAGAGCTAGGCCTAATACAGCCACATACATAAGTTTTTTCATAATTGGGGGTTTAAGTTTTATGTTTTAACAGTGGCAAATATAAAACAAAAAACTAGATTTAACAATAAATTATGTTAAAAAACATCATTACGCCGACAATAATTGTTTTTTATCGATTTATTTTAGACCCTCCACATCTATAGGCTTACCGATATAGGCCAAAAAACTATCCTCTTTTACTTGCTCTATTTCTCTGCTAAAAGAAGAAATGATCTTAATGTTTTTGTCTGAGCTTTTAATAAATAGCGGAATAATCTGATTGTCATTATTAGTAATATCGATAAGATTCTTATAGTGTTTATTATCCTTAATTTTGATCTCTTGTATCCCTGGATATTTTTCGGCCAACTCGATTAGCTTATAATAATCATCGGTATGAGAAAAGAGCCCCTCTTGCGGGTTGTTTTTGGGGTCTTTCATTTCTTCAGAAGTAATGAGCCTAAAAGAACCGTTCTCGCCAAATTGATTTTTAAACTTATTGATTGCATACTTATTGATATCACTATTGCCAGTAAGTGCCATAAGATATCCTACATCATTAAGTTCGATATTATCGGTAAGTTGATCCCCATATATGTTTGCTTCTATGGCCTCTAACCCCAGATCTTTGGCTTTGTTAATATTGTCTCTATTACTATCTACTAACACCACGTGCTGATTATTCTCTTTGATATATAATGCGATAAGTCTAGACACTTTAGAGGCCCCAATAATCAAAATTCCTTCAGATTTTTTTAGAAACACCCCTACTATTTTGGCAAAATATCGTGCGGTAGTTGCATTAAGCAAAACGGTACCCAACACAATCATAAATACCAGTGGTGTAATATATTCTGCTCCTGGTACCCCTTCTTTATATAGTTTTAATCCAAACAACGAAGCAATCCCCGCCGCAACAATCCCTCTGGGACCCACCCAGCTAATAAAAAGTTTTTCGTTGGTTTTAAGTCCTGATCTTGAGGCACTAAGAAAAACCCCAATAGGCCTCACCAAGAAAACAACAACAGCAAATAATAAGGCCGCCTGCCAATTAAATATTAGTTTTAAATCATCAAGATTTATATTGGCCGCCAGTAAAATAAATAATATAGAAATTAAAAGCACACTTAACGATTCTTTGAAATAAAGAATCTCATTTAGATTCGGTAGGTTAATATTACCTAATACCATACCCATAATCACTACCGACAATAACCCTGATTCGTGTGCAAAAACATCAGACAGTACAAAAACGCCAAGCACAGTAGCCAGAGTAACAACATTAAGCAGATAATGAGGTATAATCTTTCTTTTGATTGTAAAAGCCAATGCGTGCGCAAAGGTAAAACCAAAAGTAAAACCAAAGAGTACAATCTTTGCAAATTCGATCAAGGCTGTAAAGGTAAATGCCTGACCTTCGCCAACGCTTATAAACTCAAAAACCAAAACCGCCATCAAAGCACCAATGGGGTCGATTAAAATCCCTTCCCATTTTAATACTGCCGAGACATCTTTTTTAAGTGGTATATTTCTTAAAATAGGTGTAATTACTGTAGGTCCTGTAACAATAATCAATGATGAAAATAAGAAAGAAATAGGCCAGCTTAAATTAAAAATATAATGAGCAGCCAATCCTGCACCAAAAAAAGTAACAACAACCGCTACCGTAATTAATTTAATAATCACCGGTCCTACATTAAGAATTTCGCTTCTTCTTAACGTTAAGCCTCCTTCAAAAAGAATAATACTAATGGCTAAAGACACAAAATAAAACAAACTTTCACCAGGAAATAATCCTTCATATCCGTTCCAGATAGGTTGTATCAATTTGGTGCCATCGCTTGTAAACAAAGTGGCGATAGGGCCTACTAAAAGACCTATTAATATTAAAGGTAAAATTGCTGGAATCTTAAATTTCCATGCGACCCATTGCGCTAAGATTCCTAATATGATTATTCCTGCTAGTTCTATCATCCGTTTCGTTGGTTTTGATATAAGAAAGATCGTAATTTTTTCGAATATAGTCGAAATAAGGATATTTTTCTTGTATATACCTGTTTGCTGTATCTCTTTTTTTTGAAAAACTTACTTTTTGTGCTTCGATTTGCTTAAATGTTGGCTTATCTCAAAAATTAAGATTATATTCTGCCCCTTAAAGTCACAAGAAAATAAAGGTCTTGAACGAATTATACGATCGTAAATTTAATACCATCCTTATCGGAATTGCGTTTTCTCCTAACCTGAAAAACAATATTTTCGAAGCCATGCGAATGGTAGATTTTTTTGATTCTAAAATGGTCATTGTTCACGTAGGTGAAAAAACAAAGGACAAAGAAAAAACCATTAAAAAATTGATTTCAGGATTTTCTGATGATGAAGAAAAAGTATCTGTGATCTGGAAACAAGGAGATCCCGTTGAGGTAATTATTGACACTGCCCGAGACCAAAATGCAGACCTCATCATGCTTGGAGCAATTCCTAGAGAAAACCTTCTGAAATTTTATATTGGCTCTATCGCCAGAAAAATTACCCGTAATGCACACTGCTCTGTATTGCTACTTATCAAACCGTCTGAAGATTTAAGACCTTGCAATCACATTGTAGTAAATGGCCTTAAAGACGAAAAAACCAAACAAACGATCCTTGATTCGTTTGAGGTGGCACAAAACCTTGGTGCACAAAAATTAACTGTTGTAGAAGAAATTTCTCATCAAGAAGTAAAAATTGTCGTTGAAGACGATCAATCGCTATTAAAAGATACGTTAATCAAAGAACAATTAGCTAAAAAAGAAGATCTTAGAGTGCAACATATTTTAAATGATGTGTCTGAAGATCTTAAAACTGGGATTTTAATCAAAACACAATCTATTTTCGGGAAAAGAGGATATTCTATTGGCCATTATGCAAAAGTGGTAGCGGCAGATCTGCTTATTATGAATGCTCCAGAGCGGACTACGTTTTTAGATCGTATTTTTCCTCACGATATAGAATATATATTATCAGAATTACCCACCGATGTTTTAATTATGCGCTAAATGAAAGAGGGAAAAAATAATACATCGATGTTCATATCTCAATTGCCCAAAAATATTTTTTCGGGTTTTGTGGTTTCTTTGATTGCATTGCCATTAGGGTTAGGATTAGCCTTGGCGTCTGAGGCACCTCCTATATCTGGAGTAATTGCCGCAATTGTTGGAGGTATTATTGCCTCGATCGTTGGTGGTTCTAATGTAACAATAACCGGGCCCGGTAATGGGTTAGTAGTCGTTTTATTAGGCGCGATAACAACATTGGCTAATGGTGATTTATATCAAGGATATATATATACCCTTGCAGCGATTATATGTTCGGGTGGTCTTATGATTATTATTGGGCAATTGCGCCTAGGTATTCTTAGTGATTTTTTTCCTTCTTCGGCCATTCAAGGAATGCTAGCAGCAATAGGAATAAGTATTTTGGCAAAACAATTTCATGTAATGCTTGCCAATATTTCTGCAAAAGGAGATACTGTTTCGTTATTAACTAGTATTCCAAAAAGTATACTGGCTTTATCAAAACCAGAGTACCATCATTTAATTGTTGCGGCAATTGTTGGTGTTTTAAGTTTGTGTATTATGCTTTTCTATGGTAAAATACGAAATAAGTATTTTCAATTGGTCCCTGCACCTATGTGGATTGTTCTTATTGCAATTGGTTTAAGCTATTACTACGAATTTTTATCAACAGAACCCTACCCTATAAGTAAAGAGCTTTTGGTTGAAATGCCAGATAGTGTGTTTTCAAAATTTCCTTCTCCAGATTTTTCATTGATTTTTAATGCAAAATTTATAGGGGTTGTATTTGCAATAACCCTGATTTCTAGTATAGAGTCTTTACTTAGTATAAAAGCGGTTGATAAGCTAGACCCTATTAAAAGAAGATCTAATGTTAATAAGGATCTTACGGCCTTAGGTATCGCTTCTATTGCCAGTGGTTTTTTGGGCGGTCTTAATGTAGTTACTGTAATCGCCAGAAGTTCTGTAAATGTTAATAATGGTGGTATAAACAGGTCTTCAAACTTTTTCCATTCGGTTTTTCTACTTTTATTTGTTGTTCTCTTTCAGGATCAATTAAGAAGAATCCCTCTTACAGCATTAGCGGCAATTTTGGTATATACAGGATATCGATTGGCAGCACCAAAAAACCTTAAAGATGTAGCAAAAATAGGAAAAGAACAGCTTATTATCTTCTCTGCTACCGTAATCGCTACTATCACAACCAACCTTATTACCGGAATATTAATCGGGATCCTAACCACTGTGATTATTCACTTTATACTTAATAAAAGCATTATGTTTTTTGTTAGAAACCTTTTTAAGCCCAATGTGCTTATGTTTAAAGAGGAAGTTAGTGGAAATTATTTTGTGAGTGTAAAAAACTTTTCGAGCTTTTTGAATTATTTTCGTTTAAAAAGAAGATTAGATACCATCCCCGAAAATCACGATGCTATTATAGATTTTTCGCTTTGTGATTTTGTAGACTATACGGTACAAGAAAGCTTGTTGGGTTATCAAGAAACCTTTAAGCGAAAAGGTGGTTCTTTTGAAATTACCGGGCTTGATATTCATGGGGCTTCATCAGAACACCCATTGGCGATACGCAGTTTGATTCCTTTTTCTAAAAAACCAAAATCAGCACCAAACCTAACCAAAAGACAAGGTGATTTACAACTTATTGCTAATGATTTTTTGTGGCAATATGATTCAAAAAAAGACAATGATACGGCCAACCTATATAATTTTGTTTTTTTTAAAATAAAAAAGATCAACTATATCAACAACACCATTTCTGACCCTAGGGATATCTTCAAAATTTCGGATATAGAGTTTTCTGAAGGAGAATTTATAGCCAGAACATTAGTCAGAACAACTGTCTTAACCATAAAGTTGAAAAAAGAAATTCCTAAATTTACACTAGACAAAGAAGGGTTGATTGAATTTGTATACAAGTTTGCTGGTTTTAAAGATGTTACAATCCAAGGACATCCTGATTTCTCTAAAAGGTTTTTCTTGTTAGGAGAACATTCAGAAAAAATCAGAGCGTTTTTTACCGATGAATTGGTGCTGTTTTTTGAAAGCAATCCCTATTATCATATAGAATCTAATGGTCATTCTTTATTGTTAATGCGTAAAGAACGTCTGGCGAGTATAAAAGAAATAAAGGCCTTATTGGATTACGGAACTCGTTTAGAAAAAGTTATATCTAATACACAATATGAAGAATTATTGTTAAAAAGTCCAAAAAACAAATCTTGATCCTTGTCATTTTTTCTATTTTGCAAAGATTTTTAATTTTTTATAAAATAGGTCATAATAGGCTAGTGAATATCTAACCTATGTAAAGAAGCAATATTAAATCGATGAATTTATATCCTATAAAAGCAGGAAATTTTAAACTAGATGGCGGCGCAATGTTTGGAGTCGTTCCAAAAGTGCTGTGGAACAAAACTAACCCTGCCGACGAAAAAAACCTCATCGATATTGCGGCAAGGTGTTTGCTTATAGAAAATGGCGATAGACTTATTCTTATCGATTCGGGAATGGGCACTAAACAATCTGAAAAGTTTTTTGGCTACTACTCCCCATGGGGAGATGATACCCTGGATGCTTCCTTAAAAAGAAATGGGTTTCATAGAGATGATATTACCGATGTATTCGTTACTCACCTTCATTTTGATCATTGTGGTGGTGTTGTACAATGGAATAGCGCCAAAACCGGCTATGAATTAGCGTTCAAAAATGCAAAAATTTGGAGCAATGATGAACATTGGCAATGGGCCGTAAATCCAAATGCTAGAGAAAAAGCTTCATTTCTTAAAGAAAACATTTTACCTATTCAAGAAAGTGGTCACTTACACTTTGTTTCTCGAACAGAAAATACATTTCAAAAAAACACAGAATTAGGATTTGGCGTATTATTTGTAGATGGTCATACAGAAAAGCAAATGATACCACATATACAACACAAAGAAAAAACAATAGTTTTTATGGCAGATCTTCTGCCTACAGCCGGACATATACCCTTGCCTTATGTGATGGGTTATGACACTAGGCCGTTGTTAACTTTAGACGAAAAAAAACGGTTCCTGGATAATGCAGCCTCGCAAGGCTGGTATTTATTTCTAGAACATGATGCTCATAACGAAATAATAACCCTAAAACATACAGAAAAAGGCGTACGCCTTGATGAAGTTTTTACTTGCAACGAAATATTTAATTAAAAAAACAAAAAATGATTTTCTCATCAAATAAAATACTGATTACAATTACATCGTCAATCTTTTTGGCAAGCTGTGGCGCTCCAGCAATTGTTTCTACTCCTATAAAAAATATTGATACAATCCCACTCAAAAACATAGACCTAACCGATACACAACTCAAAAACTGGAAGGCGTATGATTTGGTTTCTGATACCATACCAGGAATGAGTGTTAATAAAGCCTATACCGAACTGATCAAAAACAAAAAGGGGCAAACAGTTATTGTCGGAGTTATTGATAGCGGTGTAGATATTGAGCATGAAGATCTAGATGGAGTGATCTGGACCAATGCTAAAGAAATAAAAGGAAATGGCAAAGATGATGATAACAATGGATATGTTGATGACATCCATGGGTGGAATTTTTTAGGAGATTCTGAAGAAGAAAACCTTGAGTTTGTGAGAATCATCAAAAAATTAAAGCCGAAATATGCCGGCAAAACCCTAGCATCTGTTGCAGAAGGCGATCGAGATGAATATCAAAATTATATCGAGGCTAAGGCAGAGTTTGAAAAAGAATATCAAGAAAATGCAGGGCAAAAAATGCAATATGAGCAAATTGCACAACAATCAGAAATCTCACATAAAGCAGTTTCAGAAGTACTAGGCAAAGAAGACTATACAAATCAAGAACTCTTACAAATGGAAGCTAAAACTCCAGAGATGCAGCAACATGTTGCCTTTTTATCGCAAATGTTTGGTTTTATGGACACAGGAGACACGGTGCCCGACTTTATAAAAGGCGTAAAAGAAGGTGTTGAGCATTTTACCGAGCAATTAAACTATAATTTAAATCTCGAATTCGATGGTAGAACAGCTGTTGGAGATAATGTAGATGATATTACGGATGTTAAATACGGTAACAACAAGGTAATGGGGCCTGATCCAAAAAAGAAAGGCATAAAACACGGTACTCATGTTGCGGGTATTATTGCGGCAGAGAGAAATAATGGAAAAGGGATGGATGGCGTTGCCAAAAATGTAAAAATCATGGCTATAAGAGCCGTACCAAATGGAGATGAGTACGATAAAGACATTGCTCTGGCTATACGATATGCAGTTGATAATGGTGCAAAAGTAATTAACACTAGTTTTGGTAAATATTTTAGTACCCACCCAGAGTGGGTTAGAGAAGCTATTAAATATGCAGCATCAAAAGATGTGCTTATTGTAAATGCAGCCGGAAACGAAAGTGAAGATCTTGACCAAAAAGCAGTATATCCTAATGATCAAATTGATAATACTACCGAGGTGGCTAATAATTTTATAACTATAGGGGCGCTAAATTATGTATATGGAGCTAATCTGGTTGCTGATTTTTCAAATTATGGAAAAAGTAATGTTGATGCTTTTGCTCCCGGAGTAAAAATATGGTCAACAACTCCTAATAATTCGTATGAGTATTTACAAGGAACTTCGATGGCGGCTCCAGCAGCAGCTGGCGTAGCTGCTTTGATTAGATCTTATTACCCAAAATTAAAAGCTTCTCAAGTAAAACAAATACTAATGGATAGTGGGCTCAGTACCAAAACCACTGTAAACATAGCTGGTGATAGCCCTAAAATAACAAGTTTTTCTGAGGTGTCAAAATCAGGTAAAATGGTGAACTTATACAATGCCCTCATTATGGCAGATAAGTTGTCTAAATAATTTATGTATTATGCTTAAAAAGATTTTATTTATTTATGTATTCGGGATTGTTTGTGCAACAGCGCAAAACAACACTTCCTATTGGCAGCAACATGTGGATTATACCATGAATGTGGATATGAATGTTGAAAATTTTCAATATCAGGGAACACAAGAGGTAATCTATACAAACAATTCGCCAGATACATTACATCAGGTTTTTTATCATTTATATTTTAATGCTTTTCAGCCTGGTAGCGAGATGGATATTCGCTCTCTTAATCTGCCTGATCCCGATCCTAGAGTGGGTACCAGAATAAGTAGACTTTCTCCTGAAGAAATTGGTTATTTAAAGGTGTCTTCATTAACACAAAATGGAAAACCTATTTCATCTCGAGTAGCGGGTACTGTTCTTGAGGTTGTTCTGGGCACACCTATTGCTCCTGGAGAAAAGGCAACTTTTGCAATGAGTTTCAACGGGCAGGTTCCAGTACAAATTCGAAGATCTGGACGCAATAATAAAGAAGGTGTTGCTTTGTCGGTGACGCAATGGTATCCAAAAATGGCAGAGTATGATTTCGAAGGCTGGCATACTAGCCCATATATAGCCAGAGAATTTCATGGAGTCTGGGGTAATTATGATGTAACTATAAACATCGATAAAAAGTATGTTCTTGGCGGTACCGGATACCTACAAAACCCGCAAGAGATAGGGCATGGATATGAGACCGAAGGAAAAGAAGTTAAGAGGGCAAAAAAAGGAAAAACGCTATCGTGGCACTTTAAAGCCCCTAACGTGCATGATTTTGCATGGGCAGCAGATCCAGAATACCTACACGATACTGTAAAGGTGCCCAACGGCCCTACGTTGCATTTTTTATATAAAAATAACGCAGAAATTATCGATAACTGGAAAGATTTGCAACCAAAGTCTGTAGAGTTAATGAATTATTTTAGCGAAAAGATAGGTAAATATCCTTATGATCAATACTCTATAATACAAGGAGGAGATGGCGGTATGGAATATGCCATGTGTACATTGATTACTGGAGAACGAAATTTTGGTAGCCTAGTTGGTGTAACTGCTCACGAAATGGCGCACTCATGGTTTCAGCAAATTCTTGCAACGAACGAATCTAAACACGAATGGATGGACGAAGGGTTTACCAGTTATATTTCTACATTAGCGATGAATGAAGTGATGAAACAAAACAACCCCAACTCACTTAGGGGGGTATATAAGGGTTATTATCAACTAGCAATTTCTGGTATAGAACAACCCCAAGCCACACAGGCAGATCGATATTCGCATAATGCTGCTTATGGGGCCTCGGCGTATTCTAAAGGAGCTGTTTTTCTTTCTCAATTAGGATATGTGATAGGAGAAGATAATCTTGCCAAAACAATCAAAAGGTATTTTGACGAATGGAAGTTTAAACACCCCACTCCCAATGATTTTAAAAGAGTGGCAGAAAAAGTATCAGGAATTCAATTAGACTGGTATTTAACCGACTGGACGCAAACCACCAACACGATCGATTATGGGATCAAAGAGGTGGTCGATAACAAAAATACAACCAAAATTATCTTAGAACGAATCGGATTAATGCCTATGCCTATAGACATATATGTAGAATATACTGATAGCACAATAGAATCATTTTATATTCCTTTACAAATGATGCGGGGCGAAAAAGAAAACCCAATCCCATCAATGAAGAGAACAGTTTTACCAGATTGGCCATGGACCAATCCCAACTATTCTTTAGACCTTTCTAAACCCAAATCAGAGATAAAATCAATAGGGATTGATATTACCAATACAATGGCAGACGTAAACCCAAGCAATAATGGATACTCAAAATAATTTTTAAAGAAAAAAGAAGTGTTATCTTTTAATCCGGTATTATAATTTATAATACCGGATTTTTGTACCTAATTAATTATAAATTTTATCACTACGTGTGTTGCTAAATGAAAGCTGGTTCTAATAAAATAGAAAAACTAAAGAGTAAAAAAGAAATAGAATTGCTTTTTTCTGAGGGGAAATCTATTTCTAAATACCCTATTCGCTTAGTGTATAGAAAAACAACTTTTGAAGAAAAAAGTGCTATTAAGGCTGGTGTTTCTGTAAGCAAAAGAAATTTTAAAAACGCTGTAGATCGCAATCGTATAAAGCGTTTATTGCGTGAAAGTTATAGAAAAAATAAGTATATTGTACCCAACACTACTCATCAGTTCTCTTTTATGTTTTTATATTCAGGAAAAGAAATGCCTGACTATTTCTTGGTTGAATCAAAAATAAAAGGAATATTACAAAAATTTGTTGCACACGAGATAGACTCAAAATAATGTATGTCATGAAGAAAAGAATTATCTACCCAGTATTAGCTATTGTCGTATTATTATCAACAGTAAGTTTTAAATCTGATTTCTTTGAGATTGCCAAACAGATTGAAATCTTCACCACAATGTTTAAAGAGTTAAACATGAACTACGTTGATGAGACCAATCCTGCAGAACTTATGGACACTGCCATTAAGGCTATGCTAGAAGATTTGGATCCTTATACAAAATATTGGAACGAACAAGATGTAGAGGCATCAAAAATACGAAATGCAGGAGAGTACACTGGTATTGGTGCTTCTGTTAAAACCATAAAAGACAAAATTATTATTATTGAACCCTATAAAGGATATCCTGCAGATAAAGCGGGTCTTAAAGCGGGTGATGAAATTATACAGATTGGAGACGTAAAGGTCTTAGATTTTAAAGACGATGCAGGAGAGCTTCTTAAAGGAGCTAGCGGAACCAAGGTTGATATTTCTTATAAAAGACAAGGAGAAATAAAAAAAACTGTACTTACACGAGAAGAAATTGAGGTAGATGCTGTTCCTTTTTATACATTATTAGATGATAATACTGGTTATATCGTCTTATCTAAATTTAATAATAAAGCATCTTCAGAAACTATTGATGCTTTAAAGGCTCTTAAAGCAAAGGGTGCTGATAAATTAATACTGGATCTTAGAGGTAATCCTGGTGGTCTATTAAGTGAAGCAATTAATGTTACTAATATTTTTGTTCCTAAGGGAGAATTAATTACCACCACCAAGTCTATTGTAAAAAAATATAACAAAGAATATACTACAAAACGCCAACCGATTGATACACAAATCCCTTTGGTGGTATTGGTAAATGGGCGAAGCGCATCGGCTAGTGAAATTGTAGCTGGGGGGATTCAAGATTTGGATAGAGGAGTTGTTATAGGGGCCAGAAGTTTTGGAAAAGGACTGGTACAACGCCCAAAGAAATTAACATATGGAACACAATTAAAAATTACAATCTCAAGATATTATACGCCTAGCGGAAGATGCATACAGGCACTCGATTATTGGAATCGAGACAAGGATAATAATGCTGTGCGAATAGATGAACAAGATTTTAAGGCGTTTAAAACCAAAAACGGAAGAACAGTATTTGATGGAGGAGGAATACAGCCTGATATCGAAATGGAAACCTCTAAATTTAGTAAAATTACAACAGCGCTTTTAAGGTCTGATGCAATTTTTGGATACGGTACCAAATTTTTCTATTCGCATCAATTAAAATCTGCTGAAGACTTTAAGTTTACCGACAGTGATTATGAAGACTTCAAAAAGTTTGTAAGACAAGGGGATTATAATTTTGAAACTGAAACCGAAAGGTCATTTAAGAAGTCATTAAATATAGCAAAAAGAGAGAAGCTTGACAAAGATATTGAATCCTCATATAATAGCTTAATTGCATCTATAAACGCTTCTAAACAAGTTGCTTTGGATACTTATAAAGCAGAAATCGTTAATTTACTTACCGATGAGATTATTAAGCGCTATTTTTATAGAGAAGGGTTGTATAACTATTATGTGAAAAATAATCCAGAGGTTGCTAAAAGCCAAGAGATTTTAAGTAATAAAAATAAGTATAGCGAAATTTTAAAATAAGCAAAACTACACAGGTTTTGAAAACCTGTGTAGTTTTTTTAAGATTTTACCATTCCAATATGTGGAATTCCATCCTCTAGGTACTCCTCTCCTATCTGTTTGAACCCATGAGACTCATAAAATCGTTTTAGATAGGTCTGTGCAGAAATTTTGATTGTATTTGTTTTAAAAAAAACTTCAATGGCCTTGATGCTTTCTTTAATCAAATCATGACCACACCCATATTTTCTTTCTTTTTCAGACACCACTACTCTACCAATGCTTGCGTTTTCAAAATAATCCCCTGTATCAAATAATCTGGTGTATGCCACAACTTCATCATTTTTATACCCAATCACATGCAGTGCCTTTTGGTCTTTGTTATCGATATCTTGATAAACACAATCTTGCTCAACAACAAACACCTGTGCTCGTAAGCGCAAAATTTTATATAACCCTATAACCGAAAGCTCATCAAATCGTTTTACTTCAAAATTTATTTCCATATGCTTTAGTCTTGTACAATAATGTCTTTATTATCTTTTTTTCCGTATTCTGGCTGTAAAGTTACATGGTTAATCCTAAATTTTTCAAGCAACATGTCTTCAATCTCATGTAGAATTTCTCCAAATTCTGTAATCTTAATATTATCTTCAAAATCAATGTGGGCTTCTAGGTGTGTTTCTTGTTCATTTAATTGCCAAACGTGCACATGGTGTATGCTTTTTACTTTTGGTAATTTATTAATAATACCAACAATTTCTTTTACTTGCGTTGGGTCTGGAGTATATAACATTAGGATTTTGAATGATTTTTTTAATAAATCATAACCAACTATAATAAGGTATACGGCTATTGTAAATGTTAAAACACTGTCTATCCAAAATATTTTATAAAATCGCATTAATAGTCCCCCCACTAAGACTGCTATCGAAGCCATTAAATCTGTAATAAGATGAAGATATGCTGATCTCATGTTCATATTCACCTTGCTGTTTTTTCGCATTAGCAAAACACTTAATCCATTACCTAAAATAGCAACTACTGAAAGTAAAATTACAATACGAGCACTTATTTCTTGTGGGTTTTGAAGTCTTTCGATAGCTTCAAAAACAAGAATAATTGCAATAATAACAAGTGTTGCAGCATTAATAAACGCTGCCATGATTTCTGCTCTTTTAAAACCAAAAGTTCTTTTGATTGAGGCTTCTTTTTTTGCCAATCGATTAGCAAAGTAACTTACAATCAAAGACAGTACATCACTAAAGTTGTGTAGTGCATCTGACAATAAAGAAAGGCTGCCCGACACTACCCCCCCAATTATTTGAGCGATAGTTATGCCTATATTTAAAAAGATAGAAAACAATAAATTACGCCCAGTAAGTTTTTGATGACTGTGTGAATGGTTATGGGCGTGATTATGAGCCATACATTAAATACACATTGGTATTTTATTAATTCTATTTTGATGACGGCCTCCTTCAAATTCTGTACTTAAAAACGTCTTTATCATCTCTACTGCTTGGGGTAATGAGGTAAACCTTGCGGGAATACATATAATATTTGCATTATTATGTAATCTTGTTAACGTTGTAATTTCTTTTGTCCAACATAATCCTGCTCGAACATTTTTATATTTATTAGCAGTCATAGCTACACCGTTTCCGCTTCCACAAATCAAAATACCATAATCTACATTTTTATCTTCTACATCTTTTGCTACAGGGTGAACAAAATCTGGATAATCTACACTACTATCCTCATTAGTACCATAATTACTAATTTCTATACCTTTAGATTTTAAATACTCTATAATTGCAAACTTGTATTCTGTTCCTGCGTGATCGTTACCGATAGCTATTTTCATCTTTATATCTTAATTGTGTTATAAAACAAAGATAATTCAATCCAAAAAAGTAACCCTCAAAATATCAATAATTTAACCCTTGATTACCTAAATGTTAATAACTCACTAGCTCTGGTTAACATTGTATGTGGATAAACAGTTCTTAAGTATCTGGAAGTTTTTTTGGTGGTTTAAGTTTTTATTAGAATACAATCTTATTTAGATGAAATCAAAATATTAAAACCTGTTTTTTTAGATAAGTTTTGAGATATTAAATTCATGTTATAAACTTTCAAATAGCTATTAAAGTATTAAAATTATAATGTGTTTACTATCTATTAACAGTTGTTAATTAGTTTTTGCTTCAAGAACAATTTCAAGCAATTACAATATTAATATGTTGTTCATATGTTGATGAAAATTCATGCTAACTTAAAAAACAAATTTATAACATAAAAGTTATACCGCTATCCACACTACATCATAATCATCATTATTAATTTTAAATTTTAAAAAAAGAAAAAGATAATATTAATATATGTTGAAAACTATAATTTGATATTGAAAATTATACTATTCTTAAATGTGGATTAGTCTTTAAATTGTCTATAATTTGTAGTACTCTTTGTTTGTCTTTTTTGTGAACCTTAAGGTTTATACCACCTAGGGCATTTGAGTAGAATGGAAAAACGCCAACCATAGTTTCATTTTCAAAAAAATAAGTAATACGTTCTTTATCTAAGAGTAGTTTTAATATTGCGTACTCATATGGATAGGTATATGTTTTTATAGTAATAAAATCTTTCATGTAATTTGTCCCTATAACAGTTTACTTAAATATACAAAATATGAGGTAAAGTGATATTAAAAAGAAAAACATTTGATGAGATGAAAATAATAAACCTTTATAAATGTTAGTTTATTTGTACAGCTTCTCTATCGTACTTTTTCGAACTATTTATTTCAGATTCTTGTAATATTTCATTTTTCTGATTTATAGTTTTATTGATGTATAATGTAAAAGAATATATACCTAATAAAAATATTAGAATAAATAATAAAATGATTTTGTGTATTTTTTTGATTTTACTCATAATTAGTAATATAAGTCATGAATAAACAGTAGTCCTATATGGAATAAAATTAAATAAATTTTAAGATAAAAAGATTCGTTTGTTTAATTTTTTTGGTCGTAAGTTGCTGATTTACTGATAATGTAATTTATAGAGATTAAACGAACATCTTATTACTTGATTAATAAAACTTTAAACTTAAAATTATAAATGTTAAAAGATAAACAGTACTTTTATCAGATATAACAAATTGATATTAATGAAAAGAAAGAGTAGTAGAAGAAAAAAATCTCCACAAATAGAGAATATCACCCAAGGAATACTCAAAATACTAAAATCCGAACCTAATAAAACATTCAATTATAAGCAAATTGCTTCAAAATTTGGAGTAAATGATGCAAGTAGCAGAAATCAAATTATAAAAAAATTATCTCAATTAGCAGCAAAGAAAGAAATTGAAGAAATTGAACGAGGTAAATTTAAAATTATACCCAATGTAAATACATATACTGGAATTCTAGATATTACTTCGAAAGGAAGTGGATATGTTGTGGTAGAAGATTTAGAAGAAGATGTATTTATCCCTAATAACAATCTAAACAAGGCATTACATGGAGATAAAGTTGAGGTATACATTTACCGCAGAAAAAGACGAGGAAAAAGCGAAGGAGAGATTTCAAGGATTATTACACGCAAAAGAGAAGAATTTGTAGGTGTCATAGAGATCCAAAAAAATTATGCATTTGTAAATATGCAAGATCCAAAAATGTATACAGATGTATTTGTTCCTAAAAATAAAATAGGTGATGCTGAAGATGGAGATAAAGTATTAGTAAAACTAGAAGATTGGCCAGAAAATGCAGATTCACCTTTTGGTAAAATAGTTAAAGTGCTTGGTAAACCAGGAGAACATAATACCGAAATCCATGCAATACTAGCACAGTATGGTTTGCCTTATGAATTTCCTGAAGAAGTAGAGAATTTTGCGAATAATTTAGATACCAGTATACAAGAATCTGAAGTAAAAAATCGACGAGATATGCGTAAAACACTTACGTTTACTATCGATCCAAAAGATGCTAAAGATTTTGATGATGCATTATCGTTTCATGTGTTAGATAATGGTAATTATGAAATTGGAATTCATATAGCAGATGTATCACACTATGTGACTCCAGGAACAATACTTGATGACGAAGCATATGAGAGAGCAACATCAGTATATCTTGTTGATAGAGTAGTACCGATGTTACCAGAAGTCTTATCTAATAATGCTTGTTCATTACGCCCAAATGAAGAAAAATATACCTTTTCTGCTGTATTTGAATTAAATAATAAAGCAGAGATAAAAAATCAATGGTTTGGAAGAACAGCAACCTATTCTGATGCACGTTTTGCATATGAAGAAGCACAGCATATTATAGAAACCAAAGAAAATACTATACCAGCCGAGATTTCTATTACAGGAAAAACGTATAAAGCTGATCAAAAAATAGCAGATGCAGTACTTAAATTAGATGAATTAGCAAAAATCATGCGTAGTAATCGTATGGGACAAGGAGCTATATCTTTTGATAAAGTTGAAGTAAAATTTAATCTAAACGAAAACAGTGAACCCGTAGGAGTGTTTTTTAAGACCTCTAAAGACGCAAATAAACTTATTGAGGAGTTTATGTTACTTGCTAATAAAAAGGTTGCAGAATTCATAGGAAAACAAAACCCTAAAAAAACATTTGTATATCGTACTCATGATGAACCCAATGATGAGAAATTAGCTGCCTTACAAAATATCATAGGTAGGTTTGGATATAAATTAGACCTAAGAGATCGTAAAACTACAACCAAATCGTTAAACGGTTTATTAAAAGACGTTCAAGGAAAAAAAGAACAAAACCTTGTAGATACGCTAGCAATACGTAGTATGAGTAAAGCAGAATATACAACACATAATATAGGACATTATGGACTGGCTTTTGATTATTATTCTCATTTTACATCTCCGATTAGAAGGTACCCAGATGTAATGGCTCATCGATTATTACAACACTACTTGGATCAAGGAAAATCAGTTGCAGAAGACGAGTACGAAGAAAAATGTAACCACAGTAGTAGTATGGAAAATCTTGCCGCAAGTGCAGAAAGAGATTCTATTAAATTTATGCAGATAAAATTCATGAAAGATCATGAAGATGAACAATTCTTGGGAGTAATTTCTGGAGTTACAGAGTGGGGGATTTATGTAGAAATTATCAGCAATAAATGCGAGGGAATGATTCGTCTTAGAGACATGAGTGATGATCACTATGTTTTTGATCAAGATGAATATGCTGTTATTGGCCAAAATTCTAAAAAATCATACCAATTAGGAGCTGAAGTATATGTAAAAGTAAAAAATGCAGATCTTATAAAGCGTCATCTAGATTTTTCGTTACTAGGAAGTAAAGAAGAGATGGAATAATTATTGATGAATATCGTTTATTAATATAAAGTTTTTAACCTTTAAAGATAATACGATGAAAAAAATACTGTTTCTCATAACCTTCATGATAATTACAGTTGGGCAAGCACAAGATGTTATCACAAAAAATGTTAGTAATTTTAATGAGTTAAAAGTATTTGATAAAATACAAGTTACTTTAATTAAAAGTAACAAAAATAGAGTAGAGGTTACGGGTATTAAACGAAGAGAAGTCGATATAGTACAAAATGGCAACCTACTCAAAATTAGAATGTCTATTGGTAATATATGGGATAATAGCAATACAAAAGTGAAAGTATATTACAAAAAAATCAATAAAATAGATGCAAATGAAGGAGCTAGAATAGAAGCACAAGATATAATTAGTGCTGCAATATTAGACATTAGAGCACAAGAAGGAGGAAGTATCCTTGCAGCAATAGATGCGAGCTTTTTATATGCAAAAGCAATAACAGGAGGAGAAATTGAACTGCAAGGAACAGTAAAAGAACAAGAAGTTAGAGTTACATCAGGAGGTCAATATTATGCTAGAGATTTAAAAACTACAGATACTCAAGTAAAAATTAGCGCAGGCGGAACCGCAGAAGTAAATGCAAAAAACTACATGAAAGCCAATACAAACGCAGGCGGAACCATTAGAATTTATGGAAATCCAAAACAAATGGATACTCAAAAGTTATTAGGAGGAAAAATAATTGAAGTAAACTAAGTAGTTTTTTTAACTTTGTAAGAAACTCTCTTAGATCTTATGCTTCAAGATGCTCAAGCAGCTATACCTTTAGGAATATTATTAGCCTTTTTAATTGGGCCAGTTTTCTTTGTGCTTCTTGAAACAGCAGCCATAAAAGGGTTTAGAGCCGCTTTAGCAGTAGATTTGGGAGTAATTTTTGCCGATATTGTTTTTATTTTAATAGCATATTTCAGCACCAATCAGATTTTAGAAAAAATTAAAGATGATCCGGCTCTCTTCGTTTTCGGAGGCATGCTATTAGCCACCTATGGTATGATTTCTTTTATTCAAGAAAGAAAAAATTATAATAAACTAAGAGATACATCAGTAGAAATTATAAATAAGCACAACTATTTTATGCTTTTTATCAAAGGGTTTCTATTAAACTTTATCAATATTGGGGTTTTAGGTTTTTGGGTAGGCATTATTATTGTTATTGGCCCACAGCTAGACATGAACACTAATAGGATACTGTATTTTTTCTCTATAGTACTAGGAACATATCTTTTTATAGATGTTATTAAAATGCTATTAGCCAAGCGGCTTAAAAGAAAACTAACACCCAAAAGAACCTACATTACAAAAAGGATAATTAGTATTATGATGGTTGTGTTTGGTGTGTTTCTGATAATGAAAGGTGTATTGCCCGACACAATGGAACAAAAGATCCAGGACAGGATAGAAAAAATAACTCCAGAATCAAATTTTAAATAAAAAAACTCCCTGAAATGATACAGAGAGTTTTTTGAGGTGTCGAGCGGATTCGAACCGCTGTAGATGGTGTTGCAGACCACTGCCTAGCCACTCGGCCACGACACCCAATTTTGGTTGGATGGCAAATGTAAAAAATTTTATGGTTACTTTTTAATGTAAAACCATTTAAAAAGTATTTTCTACTACAAAGTTAGCGATTTTTGCTTCTAATTATAGATACCATTTCTACATTTCCACCAATAGGAGGGTTAATTTTAGAAACTTCAACCGTAGCTTTTTCTACCATAGATAACTCATCTAATATACGAACTAATATGCGTTCTGCAGCATGCTCGAGCAATTTTGAACGAATCGCCATTTCTTCTTTTACAATACGATTTAGATGAACATAATCCACAGTATCACTCAAGCGATCAGAAATAGCAGACTTTGATAAATCTGCTTTTATCTTTAAATCTACCCTATAGTCTGAGCCTATTTTTTTTTCTTCAACAAGGCACCCATGATAGGCATAGATCTTAATATTCTTTAGCTTAATTAAACCCACAAATTTTTTTAACAAAGGTAAAAGAATCTTTTTATCCGTATACCTTTAAAATATCGGTTTTTTTAATATCAACAAAAAGGATTTTCTATTGCTTTGTAAGGTTAGATTTTTAGTAGTTTTGTAACACATTTCATATCATAATGACAGAAGATAAAAAACCACTCAATTTTATTGAGCATATTATTGAAGAAGATCTTAAAAACGGAATGAATGCTAATCATTTACGTTTTCGTTTTCCTCCAGAGCCCAATGGATATTTGCATATTGGGCATACCAAAGCTATAGGAATAAGTTTTGGTTTAGGTCTCAAATACAATGCACCTGTAAACCTTAGATTTGATGATACAAACCCAGCAAAAGAAGAACAAGAATATGTAGATGCTATTAAAAAAGATATTGCATGGCTTGGATATCAATGGGATAAAGAATGCTATTCTTCAGATTATTTTCAACAATTATATGATTGGACCGTTGAACTTATTAAAGACGGAAAAGCATATGTAGACTCTCAGTCTGCAGAAAAAATAGCCGAACAAAAAGGCACTACTACAACACCAGGTGTTAATAGCCCCTATAGAGATCGTTCTGTTGATGAAAACCTAGATCTTTTTAAGAGAATGAAAGATGGTGAATTTGATGAAGGAGCATATGTAGTTAGAGCCAAGATCGATATGGCTGATCCCAATATGTTGATGAGAGATCCTTTGATGTACAGAATCTTAAAAAAATCACACCATAGAACAGGAGACGATTGGTGTATTTATCCAATGTATGACTGGACTCATGGCGAGAGTGATTATATTGAGAACATTTCTCATTCGTTATGTTCACTCGAATTTAAACCACATAGAAAGCTTTATGATTGGTTTTTAGATCAAATTTATAGTAAGAATACAAGACCAAAACAAAGAGAATTTGCAAGGCTTAATTTAAGCTATACAATTATGAGTAAGCGTAAATTACTCAAATTAGTCGAAGAAAGCATAGTATCAGGCTGGAACGATCCAAGAATGCCTACAATTTCAGGATTAAGACGGCGAGGTTATACTCCTGCATCTATTCGCAAATTTGTAGAAACTGTGGGTGTGGCAAAGCGCGAGAACGTTATTGATGTGTCTTTGTTAGAGTTTTGTATAAGGGAAGATCTTAATAAGACGGCACCCAGAGTTATGGCAGTTTTAGATCCAGTAAAACTTATTATTACTAATTATCCACAAGGAGAAGAAGAGTGGCTAGATGCCGAAAACAATCCTGAAGATGACAATGCAGGATCAAGAAAAGTTCCTTTTTCTGGTGAATTATATATCGAAAGAGAAGATTTTAAAGAAGCAGCAGGCCGAAAGTTCTTTAGGCTCACAATAGGTAAAGAAGTGCGTCTTAAAAACGCCTATATTATCAAAGGTGAAAGCGTGGTAAAGGATATAGATGGTAATATTACCGAAATCCATTGTACGTATGATCCAAAAAGTAGATCGGGTAGTGGTACCGAAGCTTCTAAACGAAATGTAAAAGGAACACTACATTGGGTTTCAATCAAACATGCTATTGCAGCAGAAGTAAGGGTTTATGATCGCCTATTTAATGATGAATCACCAGACGGACACAAAGATAAAGAGTTTATGGATTTTGTTAACCCTGATTCACTTAATGTCATTACTGGCTATATAGAACCAAGCTTAAAAGATGTAAAACCGTTGGATCAATTCCAGTTTCAGAGATTGGGATATTTTAATGTAGACCCAGATAGTGTATCCAATAAATTAGTGTTTAATAAAACCGTTGGTTTGCGGGATACATGGGCAAAAACAAAACCAGATACAGGGATACAAAAAGTACAAACCACAACAAAACCACAACAAAATCAAGTACCCGCTATCGAAGAAATTAAGAGAGCAGGTAAGAAGTATACAAATGTACCTGATCAGAAGAGAGAGGCTCTTAAAACAAAGATAAAAGAAGCTGCAAAGAGTGTTGCTATCGAAGAATTAGAACCTTTATATGCAACTGCTGTAAAAAAGGCAGGAACCCGAATAGCAACGATGATTGCTCTTGGTGTTTTTCTAGAAAATAAAAACCTAGAACCCAATCAACTGGCAAAAGATTTTATAACCAAGGCTCTTGAAGACAATAATGATTTGCTAAAACACGAAGCTTCTATTTTAGCAAAAAAATATAAGATATAAAAAAAAGAGCTTATAAATTTTTATAAGCTCTTTTTAGTTTTCTTGTTCATTTTCTAGTTATCTGCAATGTGCTCATCAATAGGGATTTCTATTTCTGTTTTAAATCGTGGAAACAATTTTTTGGTATCAGGATCGTCTAATAATTTATTAGACTCAACAAAGTACCATTGTGATTTCTTTTGATTATAAAACCCAAATAATGAGCCTTTTATAGTTACAGTTCTACCATTAATGCTCATCTTGGTTGTGTTTTTTACCAGACAACGATATTCTTTATTTTCTTTTTTAACATCTGTAACTTCATCTACCTTAGCACTAACGATTTTTATATTTTGAGCATCCATCGTTCTAAAGATTTCATCCATCGTTTCCATAAGTTCTTCTTCACCATAAGCTTTAAAAACATTTGGATGTGTATATTTCAATATCGTGCTTAAATTTCTATCAATTGAAGCTTGAGAAGTTGCTTTTGCATCTCTCAGTGCGATTTTTTTTAATGCATTTACATTCTGGGAGAAAACGCTTCCAGATATAAATAACAAAATGAATAAGTAATTTTTCATGGGACTAAATTTTGTATAAATATACATATTTTTTAACTATAGTTATTTTCTATTGATTATTTGAAGCTATCAATTGTGATTATCAAAATGTGTTTTATATAAAGCGTTGTGTGTGTGAAAAAAAAAACAGCAATATGATTCGATGTCTTTAAAGATAAAACTACAGCAAAATGCATTAAAATTTATTTTTCTGTTTTTCTGTTTAATTTTGGTGTAAAATTATAAAACCCGACCTATTTTTGATCGGGCTGAATTTAATAAGTGTTTGTTTTTTTATTGTTCTCCTGATTTTTTTCTACCAATGCCCTTTTTTGCATTTTGTTTTTTCATTTCTTCACCTATTTGATTTGAGGCGGTAAATGATGCAATCATATTATTTAACATATCACTACCTGCTTGTGGTGAGTTTGGTAGTAAAATTAAATTACTATTTGTTTCTTCACCAATAGATTGTAGTGTATCATAATGTTGTGTTACTACAATAAGCGCAGATGCTTCTTGAGAATTTATACCAACATTATTAAGTACATCCACACTTTCTTCAAGACCACGAGCAATTTCTCTACGTTGATCTGCAATACCTTGACCCTGTAATCTTTTACTTTCGGCTTCGGCACGTGCTTTTGCTACTATTTTAATTCTTTCAGCTTCAGCCTCATATTCTGCAGCAACTTTTTCACGTTCTGCAGCATTTATTCGGTTCATAGCTTCTTTTACCTGCATATCAGGATCAATATCGGTAACAAGGGTTTTAATGATATCATAACCATAATTTATCATAGCTTCATTAAGTTCTTGTTTTACAGCAATTGCAATATCGTCTTTACGTTCAAAAACATCATCTAGTTTCATCTTAGGAACTTCGGCACGTACCACATCAAATACATAAGAAGTAATTTGATCGTGTGGATTTTCTAGTTTGTAAAAAGCATCATATACTTTTTCTTTGATTACTTGAAATTGTACTGAAATTTTAAGACGAACAAATACATCGTCTTTTGTTTTGGTTTCTACCAAAACATCTAATTGCTGAATTTTTAAATTTATACGACCTGCTATTCTATCAAAAACAGGAATTTTAAAATGTAATCCAGAATTTCTTATACTTAAAAATTTACCAAACCTTTCTACGATGGCAGAAGTTTGTTGTTTTACGGTAAATATTCCTGATAAGAGAATAATAAAACCGAAAATGATTAAAGGTATTAAATAGAATCCCATTGTTTTTTGTATTAAAAGTTAATAGTTTACCTTAATGAATGTACTAATAAATAGTAAAGTAGTTATAGTATCAGTATAATATTTTATATAAAAGTTACAGTATTTACTTAAGAATAAAGCCCCAATCTTGATTGAGGCCTTGTTTGATTTTTGATAGAATTACTATGTGCTAATTTATTTCGATAGCGTTTTCTATTCTTTGTATTGTATCTTCTTTTCCGATAACAGAAGCAATTTCAAAAAGGTCAGGACCCTGAAGTGATCCAACTAGTGCTATTCGTAAGGGCATCATAATTTTACCAAAACCAATCTCTTTTCCGGTAATCCAACCCTTAACGGTCTGTGATACTATATCTGAAGAAAAATCTGTAATATCAATAAGTACTCTTGTAAGTTCATGCATGAGATTCGGTGTGTCTTCTTTCCATGCTTTTTTTATGGCTTTAGGATCATACTCTGTTGGTGGTATAAAAAAGAATTGACTTAGATCCCATAAATCGTTTACAAATATCGCCCGCTCTTTAACCATTTTTACTATAATCGCTACATCTAATTCTGTTATAATATTTTTTTGCGAAAGTAGAAGATCAAATTTTTTAACCAGTGTTGAATGATCAAGCCTTTGCAAGTGTTGTTGTTGAAACCATTTTGTTTTTTCAGGATCAAATTTTGCACCTGCCTTATGTACTCGTTTTAGATCAAATTCTTTAATGAGTTCTTGTAATGAAAACAGTTCTTGTTCTGTTCCAGGATTCCACCCCAAAAAAGCAAGCATATTAATTACTGCTTCTGGTAGGTATCCGTCTTCTTTATAGCCTGAAGATATTTCTTGACTTTTTTGATCTTTCCATTGAAGCGGAAAAACAGGAAACCCCATTTTATCTCCATCACGTTTGCTTAATTTTCCTTTCCCGGCGGGTTTTAAAATCAACGGCAAATGAGCAAATTTTGGTGTCTGCCAACCAAGTGAACGATACAAAAGAACATGTAGAGCCAAAGACGGTAACCATTCTTCGCCACGAATTACATGTGTAATTTCCATCAAATGATCATCTACGATATTGGCTAGGTGATACGTGGGCATACCGTCACCTTTAAACAATATTTTATCGTCAAGAATATTGGTGTCGATTTTCATAGCCCCCCGAATTTCATCTGTAAGATCTAAGGTTTCGTTTTTTGGAGATTTAAACCGTATCACGTATGGGTCACCAGATGCTATTCTTTGATTAACTTCATTTTCTGTAAGCGATAATGAATTGGTTAATTTCTCTCTATTGTGCCAATTATATATAAATGTTTTTCCTTCAGCTTCATGATCTTTTCTTTGTTTGTCTAATTCATCTGTAGTATCAAAGGCATAGTATGCATTACCTTCTTTAATAAGTTGATCTGCATATTGTTGGTATAAATGTTTGCGTTGACTTTGTCTATAGGGGCCATAACCAGCTTCTTTTCCAGGGCCTTCATCAAAAGGTATGTTGCACCAATCCAAAGCATCTTGTATATATTGTTCTGCTCCTTCAACATACCTGTTTTGGTCAGTGTCTTCTATTCTTAGTATAAAGGTACCGCTGTGTTTTTTTGCAAAAAGATAGTTAAACAGAGCTGTTCTTACACCACCTATGTGTAAGGGACCCGTTGGGCTAGGAGCAAATCGTACCCTAATGTTTTTTGTCATGATTGTGTTTTAACTTTGGTAATAAACAACAAATATACAATCTTAAATATGCTCTAGAAATGATTTTTGAAGTGAATTTTTTAGCTAGACTTTTTGGCGTGGTCTAATACCAAACAAACAAAACCCTTTATTTTTTAAATAAGATACAATCGCCTAAAAGGCTTAATTATCATAAATATAACAATTCTATTAAAAATAAAATTGTAGTTTTAAAGGTTAGAGAAAAATAAAGGTGTCTTAAGATGGGTGATTTTGATTTCGTAAAGGATAAGTTAGAGAAATTTGTTAGAAAATATTATGTCAATGAATTAATAAAAGGTGCTATTTTATTTTTCACGATTGGTGTTTTATATTTTATGTTAACCATGTTGATCGAAAACTTCTTGTGGTTAAGTAGTGTTGGCCGTACTATTCTGTTTTGGCTTTTTGTAATTGTTGAACTTTGTTTGTTTGCTAAGTTTATTATTATCCCCGTAGCTAAGTTATTTAACTTGGCAAATGGGATAAATTACAAAAAAGCATCTCATATAATTGGCAACCATTTTCCTGAGGTTAGTGATAAGCTACTTAATCTCCTACAACTTAAAGATACTAATGCCACATCTTCTTTGTTATTGGCCAGTATTGAACAAAAATCTAAGGAACTAAAACCAATTCCTTTTAAGTTAGCAATCAATTTTAAAAAGAATGTAAAATACTTAAAGTATGCAATGATTCCTATTGCCGTTTTTTTAATGATTCTTGTTTTCAATAAAACTCATTGGATTTCAGATAGTTATAAAAGAGTAGTTAACTATTCGGAAGCATATTTACCACCAGCACCTTTTCAGTTTTTTATTATTAATAAAGATCTAAATGCTTTCGAAAATAAAGATTTTGTATTAAAAGTGAGGGCTACAGGGGATATTATCCCTGAAAATGCAACAATCACCTATAATGATGAAGTGTATTATTTAGAAAATAGCGGGGCAGGAGAATTTGAACATACATTTGTTCAACCCAAAGAGTCTATTGATTTTATAATCTCTGCCAATGACATACATTCGATTCCACATAGTTTGTCTGTATTACCAGTTCCAGCATTATTAAATTTTGAAATGAGTTTAGATTACCCGGCATACACAAAAAAGAATGATGAAACACTTAATAGTTCTGGCAACGCAACAGTACCTGAAGGAACAAAAGTTAATTGGGTTATTCATACCCGAAATACAGACAAAGTTGATTTAAAAATAAAGGACTCTATAGTTTCATTGATAAAAAATAAAACCGATTTTGAATACCAAAAAAGAGTATATTCAAATTTTGATTATGAGATTTCTACATCTAACAAAAATGTAAAGGATTATGATAACCTTTCGTTTTATATCAATGTTGTTAAAGATCAATATCCAGAATTAAACCTAAAATCTGAAAAAGATAGTTTGGATAATGAGACGATATATTTCTTCGGAAGAGTAAGTGATGATTATGGGTTGCGCAAACTTAGATTGGTATATTACGATATTAATAATGTTTCAAATATTAATACCAAAGAATTCAAAGTTAATTCATCTTTGTTTGATGAGTTTATTTATGCATTTCCATCAGAGATTAATTTGGTAGATGGTACTGATTATGAATTTTATTTTGAGGTTTTTGATAATGATGTAATTCATAATTATAAGAGCACCAAAAGCCAAGTTTTTAATTTTAAGAAGTTAACTCAAAAGGAAAGAGAGGATCAACTTTTACAGAAACAAAACGAAACTATTTCTGGTTTAGACAAATCCTTAGACAAGTTTAAAGAACAAGAAGAAGAGTTAAAAGAACTTAGTAAAACACAGAAAGAAAAAAAGAACCTTGATTTTAATGATAAAAAAAAGCTAGACGATTTCTTAAAAAGACAAAAAAAGCAAGAACAAATGATGCAGGATTTTTCAAAGAAATTAAAGGAAAATCTTGAAAAATTTAACAGCAAAAAAGAAGAACCCTTTAAAGATGCTTTAAAAGAAAGGTTAGAAAGAAATGAAGAACGATTAAAGAAGAACGAAAAACTTTTAGAAGAAATAGAGCGGTTATCTGATAAAATACAGAAAGAAGAACTTACAAAAAAACTTGAAGAGTTAGGTAAAGAAAACAAAAATCTAAAGAAAAATTTAGAGCAATTATTAGAGCTTACTAAACGATACTATGTTATAGAAAAACATGAAAAGTTGGTTAATAAACTAGAAGAACTTTCAAAAGAACAAGAGGAACTTTCTGAGAAAAATGACGAAGAAAACACCAAAGAAAAGCAAGATCAATTGAATAAAGATTTTGAGGATTTTCAAAAAGAAATGAATGATTTAAAGAAAGAAAATGAAAAATTAAAAAAGCCAATGGAGATAGATCAAAAGAAAGAAGATGAAGAAGAGGTTAAAAAAGAGCAACAAGATGCTAGTAAAAACTTAGAGTCTGAAAAGAAAGAAGACGCCAAAAAAAACCAAAAAAGCGCTGCTCAAAAAATGAAGCAAATGGGTAATAATATGCGCATGCAAATGCAAATGGGCGGTGGTGAACAACAGCAAGAAGACATGCAGATGTTAAGACAGGTTTTAGATAATCTTGTAGATTTCTCTATAGAGCAAGAGAGCCTAATGAAAGATTTTAAAGGGATTAATATAGACAACCCAATCTATTCTACAAGACTAAAAAGACAGAGTGTGTTAAGAGAAAACTTTATACACATAGATGACAGCTTGTATGCTTTGGCATTAAGAACACCTCAAATAACCGAGGATGTAACACAGAAACTAACCGACATAGAATTCAATATAGATAAATCATTAGAGAGGCTGTCAGAGAACCAAGTTGTTCAGGGTTCGGCCAACCAACAATATACGGTAACCGGGTCTAATGATCTTGCATATTTATTAAGCAGAACACTAGACAATATGCAAAACAGCATGTCTGCAGGAGGCAAAGGTAAAAGTGGATCTAATGAATTTCAACTTCCAGATATTATCAAAAAGCAAGAAGAGTTAAATGATAAAATGAAAGAAGGTGCCGAGAAAGGAAAAAAACCAGGTGACAAAAAAGGCCAACAAAAAGGGGAAGGTAAAGGAGAGGGTGATAAAGAAGGAGAACAAAAAGATGGTCAAAAAAATGGTAATCAAGGAGAAAAAAGCAAAGGAAAAGACGGCAAGAAAAAAGGAGAAGGTTCTAATGGCGGGCAAGGAGAAGGTGAAACCGAGGAACAACTTAATGAAGACCTAAATGGAGAGCTGTATAATATTTATAAACAACAACAAGAGCTAAGAAATGCACTTGATGATAAGATAAAAAAAGAAGGACTTGGCAATAAAGGCGGAAGCAATCTACTTAAAAGAATGGAGCAGGTCGAACAAGAGTTGTTAGAAAAAGGTTTTAATGAAAACACCCTTTCTAAAATGATAGACCTTAAGCATCAGCTTATAAAACTTGAAGATGCAACACTTGAACAAGGAAAGGAAGAAAAGCGAGAAAGCAAGACCAATTCTAATCAATTTAAAAACACTACACAAGAGCAAATTGACAAGGCCAAACAATATTTCAATACTACAGAGATATTAAACAGACAAGTATTACCTTTGCAGCAAAATTATAAGAAGAAAGTGCAAGAGTATTTCAACAAAAACAATGATTAATTTTTTTTACGAAACCAGTATAAGTGCCCTTGATGAGAAAGCCATATCTTCATGGATTGGTAAGGTGATTTTATCTGAAAAGAAATCAGAAGGAGAGATCAACATCATATTTTGTGACGACGATTATTTATTAAAAATCAATCAAGATTTTCTAAAGCATGACACTTATACAGATATCATTAGTTTTGATAACGCAGTAGGAAATCAGCTAAACGGCGACATATTTATTTCTGTAGAAAGGGTTGCTGAAAACGCTAAAATTTATGAAGTGCAATTTGCAAAAGAAATTAAAAGAGTGATGATACATGGGATTCTTCATTTTTGTGGGTATAAGGACAAAAGCCAAAAAGAGGAAGAGATCATGAGAGAAAAAGAAGACGAAAAACTTGAAATGTTCCACGTGGAACAATGATGGTTTTGTTTCGAATTTTGTTCCACGTGGAACAAAATTTTTTAAAAATGTTTGATGTTCCACGTGGAACAATTGTATGTAAGTTATGTTTGAAAACGAATATGATGTGATTGTTGTTGGTGCGGGTCATGCCGGAAGCGAAGCTGCGGCGTCAGCCGCAAATTTAGGATGTAGCACTTTGCTGATCACAATGAATCTGCAAAACATTGCACAAATGAGTTGCAACCCCGCTATGGGAGGTATTGCAAAAGGACAAATCGTAAGAGAGATTGATGCGCTTGGCGGTTATAGCGGGATCGTAAGTGATCGCACAGCAATACAATTCAAGATGCTAAACAAATCCAAAGGACCCGCAATGTGGAGCCCAAGAGTTCAAAGTGATCGAATGCGTTTTGCTGAAGAGTGGAGATTGTTTTTAGAGCAGACTCCTAACTTGGATTTTTATCAAGAAATGGTAAGCGGACTTATAGTGGAGAAAGGTGTGATAAGAGGCGTAAAAACTTCACTCGGAATTGAAATTAAAGCAAAGACCGTTGTGCTCACAAATGGTACTTTTTTGAATGGACTAATTCATATAGGAGATAAACAATTTGGCGGAGGAAGAGCAGGAGAAAAAGCCGCCACAGGAATTACTGAACAATTGATCGATTTTGGTTTTGATGCAGGTAGAATGAAAACAGGAACACCGCCAAGAGTTGATGGTAGATCTTTGGATTATTCTAAAATGGGAGAGCAGCCCGGAGATGAAAATCCAGAAAAATTTAGCTACTCAAATTTAACAACACCTCTCAAAAAACAAAAATCATGCTACATGACATACACATCTTCACAAGTACATGATTTGCTTCGAGAAGGTTTTGATCGCTCCCCAATGTTTAATGGAAGAATTAAAAGCATAGGGCCTAGATATTGTCCTTCAATAGAAGATAAAATTAATAGATTTGCTGATAAAGATAGGCATCAACTTTTTGTTGAACCCGAAGGATGGAATACCGTAGAAGTTTATGTAAATGGTTTTTCAACATCACTACCAGAGGATGTTCAATTTAAAGCACTAAGATCTGTAGTTGGTTTTGAGAACGTGAAATTCTTTAGACCGGGTTATGCTATCGAATATGATTATTTTCCACCAACACAACTAAAACACACTTTGGAAACTAAACTAATTTCGGGTTTGTTTTTTGCTGGACAGATTAATGGAACGACTGGATATGAAGAGGCAGCATCTCAAGGTTTGATGGCAGGCATAAATGCTGCCCAAAAAGTAAAAGAAGAAGAAGCTTTTATACTTAAGAGAAGCGAAGCTTATATAGGAGTTCTAATTGATGATTTGATTACCAAAGGAACCGAAGAGCCGTATCGTATGTTTACATCTCGTGCCGAGTACAGAACGTTGTTAAGACAAGATAATGCAGACTTTAGATTAACACCTATGGCCCATAAAATTGGTTTAGCCTCAGCCGAAAGAATGAAAAGAATGGAAGAGAAAGAAAAAAAGGCAACTGCTTTTGTTCAGTTTTTTAAAGATACAAGTGTTTCGCCAGAAGAAGCAAATCCTATTTTAGAGGCAAAAAATTCTTCTTCTGTAAAACAAAGTGGTAAAATGTTTAAGTTGTTTTCTCGACCTCAAATAACCCTAGATGATGTTAAACAATTTAAAAAAGTAAAAGCATATATAGAAGAACATGATTTAGACAAAGAGGTTGTAGAACAAACAGAAATTCAGATTAAATATTCGGGATATATCGAAAAGGAAAAAAATAATGCAGATAAACTCAACCGATTAGAAAACATTAAAATCCCTGACAACTTTGATTATACAAAATTGAAGTCTTTGTCTTTTGAAGCTTGTGAGAAAATGTCAAAAATTAGACCTGCAACAATTTCTCAAGCCTCAAGAATTAGTGGAGTTTCCCCGAGTGATATTTCGGTGCTTTTAGTATACATGGGTAGATGATGAAATCAATTTCTTTAAAACAACCAAAGCCTTTAAAAGTAAAAATACTTGGAGCTTTAATTCTTGCGCTTATTCCTTTTGCGTTAGTAAACAATGAGAATCCTTTTTTTCAAATAGTGACCATGGCAATACTATCTATAATTTTATTGGGATATACTGTTTCATATCAAATAAAAAAAGATTTTGATAACTATAAACATATTACTCTTTTTGGTTTGACCGTTTGGAAACAAAAACTTGATATAGATTTTCCAGAATAC
The DNA here is from genome assembly GCA_947501475.1 of uncultured Aquimarina sp. Taxonomy (GTDB): domain Bacteria; phylum Bacteroidota; class Bacteroidia; order Flavobacteriales; family Flavobacteriaceae; genus Aquimarina. The sequence goes on from CANMWA010000001.1 coordinate 181,644, forward strand.
ATTTCTGTTTTTTCTGCTTCTTATAAGCAAGATAACGAATGGGGAACGGTTTCTGCATTAGGAACACGTATAGAAAACAAATTAATGGTGATTAGATTTTTCTGTCAACAAAAACATTTCACAGTATTAAAAATTAATAATTACAATAAGGCAATTGACAAAGCAAATGAATTAGGCGAAATGCTTAATGTTAAAATTTATGATGCCACCAAAGAATAGTTCCACGTGGAACATTTTGAAAATTATATTTCATTATTAACAAGGTGTTTTGCATTGCTTGTTTTTTTAGTGTTGTTTTGCTTTACAATACATAAGGTAAAGTAAATTGATAATTATAGAATCGTACTAGAAAATGTATGTAATGAAGAAAGCCTTGTTTTTAAATCACGAATGATTCTTATTTGAAGTAAAATATTCATTAAGGAAACAATGTTCACTTAAAAATGATCAAAATTTAAATTCTTTTAAAACGAAATTCTTCTAAGGTTTAGATTTGATTTTTTAGGGTAACAGTATTTTTGAAACAAATATGAATGCCTAAATTTTATGACAATAATCCTTTATGATAAAAACCCAGAAAATGAAGAGGGAGAGTTGCATAAGTTTATAAGGATAATTGTTGCAGATAGTAATCGAGAGAATTGCCTTTATACACAATCATTGTTTTATTGCAAGACAACATATCTTTTGATAAAAACAAAAGACAATATTAAAAAAGAAGATTATTTTAAGACACCTATCACACAGTAATGAGCACAGCAGAAGATTTAGAGTTTTTTATAGAAAGTAAAGATTATACGGTTTCCGGAGAAAAATTTCAATTGCTATATGATGACAAACTAGAAATGTTGATTACTACTCCAAAACCAAATATTGAAGATTTAGAAAAGTATTATCAAAGTGAAGATTATATTTCTCATACAGATTCAAAACGATCCCTTTTTGAAAAACTGTATCATATTGTAAAAACATACTCATTAAGTAAAAAAGTTGGTTTAATCTCTAAACTTAATAAAGGCACAGGTACACTTTTGGATATTGGAGCTGGCACAGGTGATTTTTTAGCCTTTGCCAAACAAAAAGGCTGGGATGTAAAAGGAGTTGAACCAAACGATCAAGCAAAGAAATTAGCAAAGAAAAAAGGAATTGATTTAGAACCAGAAACAAAAAGCTATACAGCTCAACAATTTGATGTGATCACCATGTGGCATGTTTTAGAACATGTGCCAGATTTACAATTTCAAATTAAAGAATTAAAACGACTTTTGAAGGCTGGTGGCTATCTTATTATAGCAGTTCCTAACTTTAAATCATATGATGCAGCTTATTATAAATCATTTTGGGCAGCATATGATGTGCCAAGACATCTTTGGCATTTTTCAAAAAAATCGATAGAAAAACTTTTTTCAGAACATGGTCTTATGTTAGAGGAAACACTTCCTATGAAATTTGATTCGTTTTATGTATCACTTTTATCTGAAAAATATAAAAATGGAAAAATGAATTTTTTTAACGCTTTTTGGGTTGGGTTTAAATCAAATGTAAAAGGTCGTCGTTCTAAAGAGTTTTCTTCACACATTTATGTAATAAAAAAACCATAATTCTGTCTTATGGCTTCTTTTTATTAATCTTTGGTCTTTTTCTTATAGAAACACCTGCTTCTTTTTTCAAAAGCGCTTAAATCGTCTTATTTTAATCGCTTTTTAATAGTTTTTATCAATGATAACTTCAAAAACAATCGTTTTTTATTATAATTAAGTATTTTAAAGCTTTATAATGAATAACATCAAATGAACTTTGATATTTTTGCGCAGAACTTAATTTTTGAAACATGAAAAAATTTTTATGGTTGGCAAGTGCAGTTTTAGTTTTCGCATCTTGTAATCAACAAAATGTAAAAACGGGTTATGTAAATAACACCAAAGTAGTTTCTGATTATACAGAAATGAAAGTAGCTCAAGAGAAATGGACAAAACGCAATAACGAAGTAAGAGCAGAGCTTGAAGAAAAAGCAAAGCAATTTCAAATCGAGGTGCAAGGCTATCAGAATATCATGAAATCGATGTCAAAAGCCAACAAAGAAAAGAAAGAGCAAGAACTAATGGCAAAGCAGCAAGGGTTGCAAAGAGAACAGCAAGCTAAAATGCAGGAAATTCAACAAGGAAGCCAGAAGGAAATCGATTCTATAATTGGTAAGGTGAAAGACTTTATCAAGGATTATGGAAAGAAAAATGGGTATACTTATATCTACGGAGATACTGAGGTAAGTAACATTTTATACGGTAAAGAAGAGTTAGACATTACAGAAGAAGTTGTAGAAGCCTTAAATGGAGGCAAAACAACTGATTCTGAAGAAGAGAAAAAAGAGTAATTTTTAACTCTTTTTTGGATAGCCTCATAAGAAATTTCTTGTGAGGTTTTTTTGTTTAATTTTCTTAACATTTTTGTTCATAATTCTCTTGTTTTTTTAAGCAAAAAAGACAATTTTTTTTACACTTAATCGAAAAAAGTTGCCTTTTTTAGGGTTTTTAATAGGTTAAAAATGTTCAAAAAGTTAAAATTTTTGAAGTAAATTTAGTTGTTTATAATCATTTTATAGTTAAGTATTTGGGGAAATTTTAACTCAAAATAGCGAACACATACACTTTTTTATTGACATATAAAATACTGATTAACATAATTTTATGTATATTAATGTGATTTTAAAGATTAAATAGTTTCTATTTTGAATTGGGCAGTTTGCTGTAGGTCAGAAAATTATTACAAAAAAAATTAAAATTTTAGTTTGATATAAACATTTAATTTATAATTTTATGTCTTGGTAAAAAATATATTAACAATATTATTAACAGGCGCCCCAAATCGCTGAAATAATATAAGTGTATCCGCCCAAATAATTTAAGTGTGATATCATGAGAAATAAACTTAACCTAATATTGATTGTCTGTGCGCTATGGTTCATGAATTTTAATGAACTTTTGGCACAAAGAACTATTGGCCAGCCACAATTGGTAGAGTTTGCTGCTTGTGCTGATCCATCATTCAATCAATATAACGTTACAGCCACACTGTCTCCAGGAGGTGCGCTTCCAAACGATAATCAATATATACTTCAGCGCTCAGACGCTAATGGTAGTTTTGATGATGCCTCTTTAATAGTTGAGCTTGCAAGAGTGACTGGGCCAAACAATGGTTCGGCTGCAGAGCTTGATATTCTTTTTGAAAATTTTTCAATACCAGTAGACTCTAATAGCGACACCTATAAATTAAGAGTGGTTACCTCTTCAGAACCACAGATAATCAGTGCTATTTCTAACGACGAATCAATGCACTTTTTTAGAAATGATCTCGATTTATTCTTAAACGAAAGAAGAGATGTTATTTTTTGTGACGTCACTTCTTTTACCAAAACACTATCTATAAGATTAGAAGATTTGGATGGGAACGATGTTAATGCTGATGATTTTGAATGGGAATGGTTTAGAGATGGCGCTCAAATTGCAGGAGAGTCTGGATCAAGTATAGACATAACTACAGTAGGAAATTATTTTGCCAGGATACCTTTAGGGGGCTGTCAAAACTTTTTTGTTTTTGAAGAAACAAACCGTGTAGATGTTAGTATCGTTAATGTTGCTGATGTTTTTATTGAAACACCTTCTCCAGATTTTTCATTTTGTCCTAATGAAATCAAAGTTCTTAACTCTTCCGAAACAAGTAATAGATACAGATACCAATGGATTAAAGATGGTGTTGATATTGAAGGGGAAACAAGTACTTCTATTACCTTGGATGATAACAATTTTGGAGGCGAATATACATTAAGAATAGTGTTTAGTGAAGATTGTACATTAATAACAAACCCCGTAACAGTTAATAACGAGGGGTCTTCAATTACAGTACCATTACCCGAAAACCTTATTCTTTTACCAACACAAACAATACCGTTAGAAATAACTACAGATGCGCCAGCAGGAAGTATAGTAAGTTGGTTTGCTCAAACGAGTTTACAACAACAAGGACCATTAAGCGGAACCACCAGTTCATTTGATGCTAGATTGGTAGGGGATTATAGAGTAGAAATACTTGCGACAGATGCCTGTAATAGTTTTTTGGTTTCAGAAACCGAGTTATTTGCACCCGTTGGGTTTGAAGTCGTAATCGGAACCCAAAATCAAGATGACAGTTGTGACTTAGAAACATTTAATCTCGAGTTAATAGATATATTAGGCGAAACCACCTCAGGGCTCAAGGTCCCCTTGACCGAAGACCAATTAGATTTCTTCGATTATGAATGGTTTAGGAACGGGGTCACGACAGGAAATACAACCAGGACAATAGAAGTAGATCGGTCTGATGGAGATGCAGTATACACCTTAAGCGCAGATCTGCGTTCCGGTGGGTTTCCAGACACAATATCTAATGAATTTTCAGTCGCTTTTTTACCAGGCGACATTGCTATTTTAGCGAGCCCCGAAAGTTTTTCAGAATCAGTTACCGAGATCACACTATCTGTTCCTCAAAATGATAGTTATACATATCAGTGGTTTACAGTTGTGGATGGAGAAGATGTTAATGCTAATGAAGGAACAACAAACACTTTAATTATAACTGCAGAAGGAGAATATTTTGTGAGAATAATCACACCGTTTTGTACAACTACACTTTCGATAGTGATTGGAAACACACCTCCACCGCCTGGCATTGCAGATATTATCCCTAATGTCGTTACACCATTTAATGCAGATAATCAAAATGATAGTTGGGTGTTACCAGAGGCATTAACTGGTCAGCAGGATGTAGAAGTGACAATATATGATCGAAATGGGCGAGTTGATTTTAATACAGTCAATTATCAAGGAGATTGGCCACTACCAGCGTCAAAATCTGGTGGCAAGAGCCCGATTTATTATTATATAATTACAAAAAATAATTCCGTAGTCAGAAAAGGTTCGATAACGGTAATGAGATAATTTTATGGGCAGAAGATTACTTTTATTAATGATATTTTTATCCTTTAGCTTTGTTAGAGGACAAGAAGAGAGCAAAACAACACTTGGAGTACTTCCTACAGATGTTCCTACTCACAACTTGGTAAAATACAACCGTTTTTATTTTAACCCAACTTTTTCTTTAGTACGTGAAAATAAAAAGTCTGTCAATGTATACAGTAAGGTACAATGGGCAGGGTTTAATGATAACCCCCAGACATATCTTATTAACTATACCGCAAATTTTGATGAAAAAACAGGCGTTTCTATAGGTTTGCATCAACAAAACGAAGGAATTTATAGATATTTTGGAGGGATTGCCAACTTTGCATATAATGTCGAATTTGATAGGGATATGAGTTTAACCTTTGGACTAAACCTTGGTTTCTCTCAAAGTGGAATTAAATCTAACATAGATGCCGCTCAAAATACACTAAACAATGGACAAATAGTTGTTAGCGACCAGGTTATCCTTAACTATGAAAACAGCTCTGTTTTTCAATTAACACCAGGAGTGAATTTTAATTATGCAGAGTTTGATGTTGGAGTTTCTGTAGTTAACCTAGCAGCATACAATCTTAGCGCAAGTGAATTGTTAACTGACAACATGGCTTTTACAGGGCATGTAATGTATACCAGAAGCCTCGAAAGAAGATCAGACAAAACAATCAGAGGTATGGCATATGCCAATATGCTACCAGACTCGGGCTCAGAAGCAGAATTAGAGTCAAACTCAAGCCTTAGATATGGTGGTAATGTAATCGTAGAACTTCCAGAACTAGGTTGGGCACAAGCTGGCTATAATAGCTTTTATGGAGTTTCGTTAGGTATTGGTGGCAATATTACATCAAATGTTTCTATAGGGTATACTTATGAAATGGGATTAGGAGACACAGGCGAATTTGGATCGACACACGAAGTAGGTCTAGCTTATAATTTTGAAACCGAAAAACCAAGACGAAGAGGAGCTCCAAAATCAAGTACGCAAAAAGCATATGAAGCACGAGATTCTGAAATTAGAAGGCTGAAAAAAGAAATTTTAGAACAAAATAAAATCATAAGAGAGCTTCAAGATGAAAATGGAGAAACGAAGAGCCAGGAACAAAGAGCAATGAGTGAACTCGAAAGATCTATAGCCGAAGCTAAAGCGAAAGAAGCTAAAGCCTTAAGTGAGCTTGAGTTGCAACGTGAAGAAGAAGTAAAACTACTTAACAAAAAAGCTGAAGAAGAGCGCTTAGCTGCACAAAAAGACATAGAGCGAGAAGATAACCAACAAGAAGCTGCAGGTCAGAAAGCCGAAGAAGAAAGAATTGCTTCAGAAGAAGCGGCCAGAGAAGCAGAAGCAGCAAAACAACAAGCCGAAGAAGAAGAACGCTTAGCTGCACAAAAAGATGTTGAACGTATTGAGGCAGAGAAAAAAGCCGAAGAAGAGCGCTTGGCTGCACAAAAACAGATCGAACGTGTTGAGGCAGAGAAAAAAGCTGAAGAAGAACGCTTAGCTGCACAAAAACAGATCGAACGTGTTGAGGCAGAGAAAAAAGCCGAAGAAGAGCGCTTAGCTGCACAAAAAGAGATCGAGCGTGTTGAAGTTCAAAAAGCAGATAAAGCACAAGAATTAATAGACGCAACAAGAGCAATAATAGCAACAGGAACAGTTAATGAGCTTAAAAGTCAGGCGGCGATAGTTCGAGGAAGTGATATTCTTCCGCAGGCAGATCAACAAAGCCTGCTTTCAGAGGTTGATGTAGCTATTTCTGCAAAAGAAGCCGAGGTTGCACGTATAGCCGAAGAACAACGCCTGGCTACCGAAGCCGAAGCTGCACGTATAGCTGAAGAGCAACGTCTTGCTGCAGAGGCAGAAGCTGCACGTATAGCCGAAGAGCAACGTCTTGCTGCAGAGGCAGAAGCCGCACGTATAGCTGAAGAGCAACGTCTTGCTACTGAAGCCGCAGAAGCTGCACGTTTAGCAAAAGAACAAAGTGAAATACAGGAATTAATAAAAGCAACTAGAGATGTAATTGCTAGCGGAGTAGTTAATGCACTTAGAAGTCAAGCCGAGATAGTTCGTGCAAGTGAAATCTTGCCACAAGCTGATAAACAAAGCCTACTCTCAGAGATTGAGACTACTATAACAGCTAAGGAAGCCGCAGCCGCAGAAGCTGCACGTATAGCTGAAGAGCAGCGTCTAGCCGCCGAGGCAGAAGCTGCACGTATAGCCGAAGAGCAACGCCTAGCTGCCGAAGCCGAAGCTGCACGTATAGCCGAAGAGCAACGCCTAGCTGCCGAAGCCGAAGCCGCACGTATAGCTGAAGAGCAACGCCTAGCTGCCGAAGCCGAAGCTGCACGATTAGCTGAAGAAGAAAGAAAAAGACAAGAAGCCGCCGCCGCTGCCGCTGCCGCACAACCTGAAGAAAAAGAAGAGGGATTAGATGAAATAAAGAAAGAGTTAGATAACAGTAGTAGAATTACCAATAAAATCTTTGCTCGTAGAGACTCATTATTGACCACCACTTTAAATGTAGATAAAAGAGAGTTTAGCAAATTATTAGAATCATTAGTAAACATGGATGATGATGCTACAGAAGCTAAAACTAGTTCTGACCCTACAAGCTCTAAGAGGCTCACGGTAAATAACAGATTTGTGAAATTTGCTGAAACCACTAGACCAGAAGCTCAAATAGCGACCAAGTTTATACCTGGTTATGCAGAAGGATATTATCTGATAGGTAATGTGTTTAAAGGCGGTGAATATGCAAATAAGTTTACAAGTACATTAAAAGATTTAGGGTTTAATGACTCACAGATTATTCTTAATCCAGAAAATCAGTTCCAGTATGTTTCAATAGAAAGCTATACCGATAAAAATCAAGCTATAGAGAAATACTTAAGCAGTATAGATAATAGATACTATGGTGACATGTGGATACTACATATTGCTAAGAGTAGAGTGGCTTCGTTTAAGAGACTATTACAAGAAACACGATTGATAAAAGATACAGTAAAAGATGATACGGTATTAACTGAAAGTTTATCATATATCGGAGGGCACAATATTGAAAATGGATATTATCTGATCACTAATATTTTCAAAAGAGAAAATTATTTTGACAGAGGAATGGAAAAACTTAAGTCTCAAGGATTAGAACCACAGTTCTTTAGAAATCCAAAAGACAACTATATATATGTTTACTTGAAGAAGTTTGACAGCCTTGATGATGCAAAGCAAAGCCTGTTCTCTAATGTAAACAACTCTTATAACGGAGACCTGTATATATTAAAGATAGAATAAGTAGAATGACCCAAAATAAAACACTAAATACTCAGCTTATGAAAACCAAAATACATATCAAAATCGTATTGGCGATGTTGGTTTTAATCACCAGTACCATAAGCAATATATATGCGCAAGAGATTGTTCCATTAGCCCCAAGAGAAACCCAAAACAGGATTAATGGTAACCTTGTAATGACCGGTAATGCGATTGTAGGATTGGACCAAATAGGAAGTACTGATTTTGATCCTAATGCGGATTATAATGGTAACAACAGTAACGGTAACAGTATCTCTGATTACATCGATATTGATTTGGATGCTAGCACATTTAGTTCTAGTAGTGCAGATATTATAACCCCAAGACCAGCATGTACCCGTATTACTTATGCAGGATTATATTGGTCTGCAGTATACTATCTCGAAAGACAACCTATTAGAAGCACAAGACTTACCATTAATAATACATCTTTAGCCGGAGTTTATAATGTTGAAGAAAATAATTTTACTCCAGGCTATGTGGCGCTTCCGGATCCAGGAATTACAAGAAACCTAATATTAATAGATGATAACACAGGTGATGAATTCGATGCTTGCGAAACAATAGATAATGGCGCACAACTTAATGGTAATATAGCAGTAATACTACGAGGAAATTGTTCTTTTGCCGATAAAGTAATTAGAGCACAAAACGCAGGAGCGGTAGCAGTTATCATTGTAAATAATCAAGGTGGGAATACTACTTTTGCAATGGGCGGAGGTAATGGTGGTATTACTATCCCTGCTGTAATGATAGAGGAGAACGATGGATTTGATATTGCAAACTCATTGTTTAATGGCAATAGCATTAATGCTACCCTTGGTGCTACATCTACCGCCAACCCATCGGGAGATGAGCAATTGGTTAATTTACCACCAGCAGATGCAAGAAGGCAAGGCGCTGCAGATTTTACAAAAATTAAATTTAAAGTGCCTTTTGGGGCATATGTTGATATTGATGCACAAAGCATTATTTATGATGGATATGCAGATACCGCAACCAACCAAACAAGAGATGTAAATGATCTTGATGGAGATGGTAATACAACAGAATTTGTCGCAACAGATGATGTACCCTATGTGTGTTATGCAGATGTAACCAGTTTCATTGATCAAGACAACCCCACTGGACCATATACTGTGGCTAATATGAATGCCACTATTGGTCAAACCTCTGGCTCCTCTGGTGCTGCAGGAGGTTGGACATTGGTGGTAATTTATGAAGACCCCTTAGAGAGTAGTAAATTTATTAGTACCAATGATGGTTTTGTAGAGATTCAGAACGGGGGAACTCCTGTTGATTTTACATATACAGGATTTACATCCCTACCAGGAACTCTTCCTGTTAATGTACGATATGGTGTGGCAGGATTAGAAGGAGATAAAAACTTAACACAAGATAGATTAAGAATTCGAAATACAGGCGGAAATTTTGTAAGCCTTGGTAATGGAAATAATGTATTGACCGATGTAAACCCGGTAGATAACTTTTTTAATAGTTCAATTACTACTATTGATCCGCTTACTGGTAATAATATACATAACCCCTTTCGTGATCCGGCTTCAACAAACACTCTGGGTTTTGATGTCGATATTTTTGACCTGCCTAATACCGGAAATGTATTAGTAGGGAATGGCCAATCTAATGCCACGTTTAGGCTTGAAACCGATCAGGATACCTATCGGGTTTTCTTAAACACCTTTACAATTGATATCATTGAACCCGAACTAAGGATTTTAAAGAAGGTGTTTGACACCGATGGGACCACCGAAATCACTAATGGAAATGTAGAGTTGGGAGATGAATTATTTTATGATCTTGAAATTCAAAATGTAGGTAACGAAGATTTAGTAGACGGTACAGTAAGAATAAGAGATATATTACCCGCAAATGTTAATTTATTAAGTGTTCAAACAGCAACACTCCCACCAGGTGTTACTTTTGACGATTCTGTTGCAGGAATAATAGATTTTAACATTCCCGCCGATATAGTTGAACAAACCGACGCCCCTATATTTATACGATTTAGAGTAGCACTGGTAAACAGCTGTGAAGCTTTGAGAGATGCCTGTTCTGATCGAATTCAAAACTCGGCAATAGCTACGTTTACAGGAGCAATTTCTGGAGCTCCAGGTACTAATAATAGTAGTAGCGTAGTTGGAGTTTGTGGTAATACCGATGGTGAAGCAACTAATTTTTTGGTAAATATACCTGCTTGTAACAGTGATGTTGCTTTTTGTGGCGATGCTTTAATACTTGTTGCTGGTACTGGATACGACCGATATACATGGACCGGTCCTGGAATTCCAGGAACCTATGTAGAAACAGATAATGTTCTTGATTTTACAGAACCAGGTTTTCCTTTTTCACCAGCAGAAGGCACATATAGAGTTACCAAAGAAGACCTTTCGGGAGCCTGTATGACTTTGGTCGACGAATTTGATGTTTCTGATTTTAGAACCGAAGTAAATCCAATACTTTCTTATGTTAATGGTACTTCGGTAATATCAACAGATTGTAGCGGGTTAACATTGCCACAGATTTTATTGTGTGGAAACCAATCACTCTTATTACAAACAGGATACGATCCAGCAACGACTACAGTTTCTTGGCAAAGATTAGTTCCAGATGGAACAAACCCTGCTACGGATTGCGTTTTGGATTCTAACGATGCATGTTCGCTATTAAGCGGAAATTGTGACGATACTAATTGGGTAGAAGAACCCGGAGGAAACACAGTAGATTACACGGTTTCTCAAGCAGGAGATTATAGAATTGTAGTTCAGTTTGATGGTGGATGTCAATTACCATTTTATTTTAGTGTATTTACGAATGATTTCCAACCACTGCTAAGTATGATTCCTATTGAGTGTGGTAACGAAGGTAGTGTGAGTGTAACCAATGCACCAACAAATTTTGCCTTCAGTTTAACTTCTGGTGGGCCTTATGCAGGAACTCAATTTAATATACCTATAGGTTCTGGAGGGACTATTACTGTTTATGGAATAGATACAACTTTCCCTGGGTGTGAATATACCGCAACAATTGATGTACCAGAAATTCAACCAACATTTGATGTAAGTGTTACATCTCCAACATGTATTAATGACACTAATGATACAGGTACAGGTACTATCCAAATAGCAGTTACAGCTGGATCACCAGAGTATCAGTATACCATCTCGGGCGGTACACTTACATCTCCGATCATTGTGCCTAATAGTGCCGCAAACAATGGAAATTATATTCAAGAAGACTTGTTGCCAGGAACTTATGATGTAGAGGTTATATCCAATCGACCAAGACAGAGCCCTAATTGTATTTATACCGAAACTGTGACTATTAATCCAGCAACAGATTTTACAGCAGAAGTTCGCGTATTGTCTCCAGAAACCTGTACAAATGATCTTACAGTAGAAGTAGTCGTAACCAACGGTTCTGGTAATTATCTATATGATGATGGCGAGGGTACATTTGATGCGAATAATGTTTTTACAATTCCTGGGCCACTTAACCCAGCAACAGTATATACATTCTTTGTAGCCGATAACAGTTTGCCAGCAGGTACACCTGCTTGTATTATAGAGGCGTCAATAGATGGTTTAACTCCATACGAGCCGATTGTTATAGATGATGTTGATGTTACTTTACCAGAGTGCCCTGGAGCAGGAGCAACTGTAAGAGTACAAGTGTCACCACCAGTAGCCGATAGACTTTATACCTATCAGTTAATAGATACTACGCCATCTGCTACAGTGATTCAAGAAATTTTACCACCTACAGCCTCTAGAGATGTAACGTTTACTAATGTTACAGATTTGGATTATAGAATAAGAGTATTACATAACGACCCAGCAAATGCAGCAGGACCAGCAATATGTGAGGTTTTAAGTGCAGAATTTAATGTGACATCACCAGCTGCTATTACAGGAACACCAAGTCTGGAGAGGGCATTGAGTTGTCGCCCAGCTCCTAATAATGATGCGATTATTAGAATCTCAGGACTAGCAGGTGGATCTGGCAGCTATGCATGGAGTTTTAATGCCACAACTGGGTTTACCGATTTTGTAGGTACAAGTGTGGATATTCCAGTGCCTACTGCAGGAAGTTATACAGTATATATCGCAAATCAACCTGTGGCACCCGCTACAGCATATACATGTGCGATACCTTTTACACAAATTGTACCTGATCGATTAGAACCAACAGCTATAGTAGTTAATAACGAAAGAAACTCAAGTTGTGCTGCACAAACGATTGATGTAGATGTTTCGGCAACACCAGCGCTTACTGCTGCAGAGGTTACCGCAGGAGTAACATATGATTTTACAATAAACCCTGCACCTCCTGCACCAAGCCCAGCTGTGTTTAGCATAACTACAGTTGGAGGTGTACAAACCCTTACTCTAAACAGAGATGTGATCTACACGATTACCGCTACCAGAAGCGATTCGCAATGTCCGATCACAGATACATATTTTATAGATGCATTGCCCGCAATAGATATTACCAACGTAAGTGTAAATGATGTTATTTGTAGAGGTGGCAATGATGGATCTTTCTCTTTTAATGTAGATATTACGCAATTCCCTACATTTAGTTATGAGATATTTGACAGAAGTGTTCCACGAAACCTTATTGCAAGTGGTACTTCTATAACTAGTCCAGTGGTAATTGAAAGTCCAGCTACGCTATTAGTAGCAGGCACATATGATATAGAGGTAACAGACACAAGTATAACTCCAGCTTCAGCAAGATGTACGGATACAGAGCCAGTAACTATAGGCGAACCAGCAACGAATGTTACATTTACTCCAGATATTACTCAAGATTGTAATACATCTTTAAACAGTGTAACTGTTACAGGAGTATCAGGCGGTAGCGGATCAGGATATACATATACGTTAGTTAATCCAGGTAACGGTACAAACTTAGGTCCACAACCTATAGCAGTGCCTTTTGAAAATATACCAAATGGTACAGGATATACACTAACAGTAAGTGATAGTAGCGGGTGTCCTACACCTCAAACTTTTGATATTGATCCTTTAGCCGGGATTACTATAGACCCCGCGATATTTACTGATGCTTGTTTTAGTGATGGTGACGGTCTTGAAATAACGATCAATTATAGTGGCGGCACTAGTGATTTTGAGTACAGTATTACCAGAGATGGCCTGCCAGTACAAAGCCTAACCAATAATGGGGCCGCAACCTCGGTTGTTATTACAGATGCAATAATGACACAAGCAGGAACCTACGAGATTACTGTTCTTAATAGTGAAGGTTGTTCTGATACCGAAAGCTGGGTAATTAATGATCCAGTGAGTGTTGTTGCGGTAAGAACTACAGATTTTACTTGTGATGCCTTAGGTAATACAGTACCAGCTACATTCGAGCTTACAGTGAGCGATGGATATCCAAATTATACGCTTACTTGGGAAAATACTACCGCAGGTACATCAGGTACGGTGGATAATACTGTTCCTAATCCTAATCCTGGCCCAGGCCCTACATTTACCCATACAGCCGATGCGCCCGGAAACTTTATCTTTACTGTAACCGACAGTAATGGATGTACCGATACCGATACCGAAGAGGCTACAAATAATAATAATCCACCAGATGTCACTGCTCTTGATGTTACAGTAAATTGTAATGGGGATGATGGCATTATAAGAATCGAGGCCAATGGTGCCGATCCGGGAGGATATGAAATTAGTTTCAATGGTGGTGCTTTTGAGCCATTTCCAGCAGCTGGATTTATTGAGTATGTAAGAGGAGCAGGAAACTATCCTTTCGAATTTAGAGATAGTAGAGGTTGCCCATATACTGGATTTGATGTTGATGTTATTGAGCCAGCTCTAGTGACAGCAACAACTTCTAAAATAGATGTTACTTGTCAGCCCACAGGAAATGAATTAGGAAACATAACCTTAACAGTAGCTGGTGGTGATGATGGCGGAGGACCAACTCCTGATGCTTCTGGATATACCTATGAAGTGTCAAGAAATGGAGTTGTAGATGCTACAATTGTACCCACATTCCCTGGACCCCTAGATATAGCATTTTTTGATAATCTAGACTTTGGTACGTATATTTTTACAATTAGAGACTCAAATGGTTGTGAAGGAACAGCAACCGAAGTAATAAATGGTCCGCCAAACGGACTAAGCTTGGCATTAGATACTGCAGTAACGACATGTACTGCTGGGGTTGATCTAGAAATTACTATAATTGCAGGATCGGGTGTTACTAGTCCAGGAGTAGTCCCAGGATTTAGGTTATTTCAGGTTGAAAGAAATCCTGTCACAGGCCTTTTTGAACAAGTAGCAGGAACTGTAGTTGATTTGGGAATAGAACCATCACCACCATCACCACCTGATACCCCAAGAAGAGTTCATGTATATCCAGGATTAGAATTTGATAGATCTTATCGATTTATTGTGATCGATTTGGCTACAAATTGTCAATACTTATCAGATGCTCCATTCCTTGAGCCAGCACCAAATAGCCCTGTAGTTACAGTAACAGCTGATACAGATGAGTTGTGTGCCGGTAGCGACGATGGTACGGTTACTTTTGAAGTAAGTGGTTATGATAGTCCTACAGTACCTGCACAAACTTTAAATTGGGAAATTTATGAAGAGACTGCTACTGCTAGTGATCCTCCAGTATTAGCAGGAGGTCCCGTTGCAGCACCAGGAGGTGTAGTATCAATTGGTCCAGAAGGGCCACTAGAACCAGGAAGATACTATGTAAGAGTAGTTGAGGTTTCTGGTACACAATGTCCTGGAACATCAGCCGTATTTGAAATAGAAGAAAAAGACCCAATAGTAACTATAGGAGGTCCTACATTAGATGTACCTAGTTGTCAAATTAGTGCTAACCTTACTATATCTACTACCGGAGGTACAGAAACAGGAGGGACTAATCTTGTTACCGAAGGATATAGATATGCAGTGGTTCAAGGAGGTAGCCCTGTACCAGGTTTGGCTGCTTTTAATGTATTAGCAACACCAAACACAATTGTAATCAACACCGATACGAATGGTGATACTGTTACAGATGCTACAGATGCTACTACATGGGATATTTATACCACAGATGATAATGATTGTTTGCCAGCACATTTGTTAACAATTACTATCAACCCTATCGGTGGCCCAAGCTTTACGACACCACCAGGGTTCCCTACGTTTGTCGATAATGCTTGTGATGATGATGATTTTACATTTACAGTACAAGCTACAGCTGTAGTTTTTAATAGTAACGGAAATTTATTCTATGGTATTAATCTTGGGGGGGTGGGTAATCCTACAAGCCCGGCAAATCCAATTGTGTACACAGAGGATGGTGCAAGTCATACGTTTACAGTACCTACACCAGGAATATATAGAATAACAATACAAGATGGTAATGGTTGTACAATTGATGATGAAATTGAGATATTTCCACCATTAGATATCACAACTAGGTTTGATACAACACCTACCTGTGCTGATGGAGATGGGGTTATCGAATCTACAGTAACAGGTGGATCTGGAGCAGCTAACCAAACCTTTACAATTATAGGGGTAAATGGCACTACCTTACCAGTCGTACCACCATTGATTACTGAAGCCCCAGCCAATAGCGGTCGATTTATCAATGTGCCACCAGGAGATTATGAGATTATTGTTACCGATTCAGGCATGGGTGGAACAGCACCCGGTTGTACCGATAGTGATCGAGTTACAGCTACAGTGCCTGTTGTACCAGTACTATCTGCAGGCGGAGCAAGTGATTTAACTTGTAATGCAGATGCGCCTCCAACAGGAAGCATTACTGCCAGCTTAACAAGTGCTATTGATCCAGATGCTACATATACTTATGAGATAACAGCCGGACCTGTAGTAAGACCAGCACAACCAAGTGGTACATTTTTAAATTTACCACCAAATACTGTAGCAGATCCTACGTATACAGTAGTGGTTACCTATACAAAAGGTACCGCAACGTGTACTGATGATCAAACGTATATAATAAATGAACCTACACCAGTAAGTGCAACAGCAGTATTAGGCGAACCATTTGATTGTGGAGCCAATGCTACCATTAATATCAACAACATATCAGGAGGAACAGGACCAAACTATACCGTTAGGATTACTGAACCCGCACCTAGTGGTATTACAAGAGTAATTGCAGTGCCAGTGCCAGTGCCGGCTACATTTGTAGTGCCTGCGCCGATACCAGGTATTTATACCATAGAAATTGTAGATAGTAATAATTGTGTAAACCCTACACCGCCTGCAATAACAGTAGATGTACCACCTTTAACAGAAATTACAAACGAAGGTATAGTCGTTGACATACCTATTAGTTGCCCTGATCCTGTACAATTACCACCAGTTACTGGTAATGAAACAATAACAGTGTCAATAACTGGAGGAACAGGACCATTTGATTTTGTTGAAACAACAGGTACAGGTCTTACATCACTTACAACTTTTCCAGTGGGTGTTCCTATAGGCACAGGCGATACGGCTGCTCCTGGAACTCAGACCACATTCACCTTTGAAATAACATCGGGTGTAGGTACGTATAGTTTTACAATTACAGATAGAGGTACGACTTGTTTTAAAAATGTAATCCACGAGATTGAAGACTTTGACAATATAGATATTACAGCTACAGAATTAACTGCAGAAACATGTTTTGGCGCAGATGATGGTAGAGCAACACTTACTGTTGCTGACTATATTGGCGATTTTGGATATACAATTATTGATGTTTCAAACGGAACACCAGTATACACAAGTACAGTAGATCTAACGACAGATCTTGATCTTAATACGGCAGATTCGTATACCATACCACCGGCTATTGATCCGGGATTAGGTGTAGGTAATTATCGAGTAGATATTGTAGAGCGAGATTTACCATTCTGCCCGGGTAGTTCTAATACATTTAGTATTGATGGACCATCAGTGCCGTTTGAAGCTTTTATAGAGCCTATTAACCTACAAGAAGGTTGTGATCCAGCTAATAATATAGCTTTCCAGGCGAGAGTAGAAGGTTTACCAGTTGTAACACCTCCTGCAACGGTAGTTGTTGAATACACACTTGTAGAAACTGGTGCGGTAAACAATACAGGACTATTTAATGGATTGTCTGTAACAGATGCCGTACCATTACCACCAAACCCACCAACCATACCCGTTGGAAGTATTGGATTTAATGTTACTGTAACCTATACAGATAATTCTGTAGCACCACCTAATGTTTGCCCTGCAAGCGCTGTGATTATAGTGACAGGGCCAGCAAATGATGTGGCAATTACACCACCAGTGGCGAATGGCAGTATAAGCTGTTTTGGTGAGCAAGATGGTAGTATTACGGTAACCGCTACAGGTACCGATGGACCACTTACATATACGATCCAGTCGAGTACAGGTACAGAAAGTGTACGACAAACAAGTAATGTGTTTAATAACTTATCACCAGATACATATACTGTAAGAGCTTATGATCAATTAGGATGTTCTGATGATGAGACGTTTATTATAGATGATGTGCCAGAGGTAACAGTAAATCTATTGCCAGTAACCGTGGTTTCATGTAGTACAAACACAAGAGATGTAACAGTAAACGGGGTGACTACGCCACCAAGAACGATTACACAATATGTGCGTATAGACGTAACTGACCCTGCTAATCCAGTTGAACTTTCTCAAGGAACAGGTTTCTTTGGTGGTTTAACAACAGGACAGTATGTATTCTATGTAGTTGATAGTAATGGATGTAGATCCAGAAACTCTGACCCAGTACCAGTAATACCAATCAATCCAATTAATTTTGATTTGGATTTAAGTGCTGCCGAAGTAAATTGTAGAGACGAGGCTACTGGTATTATCGATATTGACAACCTTACCGGTGGTATTGGTGATTATGAGTTCTATTTACTTACAGGTAATATATCACTTCCTACGTTACCAAATGCTGGAAATACATTTGCAGGACCACAACTTACTACAGAGTTTAGAGACCTTCCGCCAGGAACCTATACCTATGTGGCCAGGTCTTCAAGTGATATTTCTTGTGCATTATATCGTAGTTTTACAATAGATAATCCAATATTATTTGAACCTACGGCAACATTTAATGATGTTAGTTGTAATGGCGAGGATGACGGTACGATTGTAATTCTTGCTGTAGGTGGTACACCACCATATTCGTTTGCAATTGATTCGCAACCAGGAGTATTCTTTAACGATGCTTCAGACGGGGTGCTAAATCAACATACATTCGAGAACTTAGCACCAGGAACATACGTAGTATTAGCACAGGATTCTAAGGGATGTGATGTGTTATTTACCGATGTGGTTAATGAACCAAATACATTAATGGTTGCTGTAGACGGTGATATCACACCAGAAACCTGTTTTGGTGATAGCGACGGTGCCGTTACTATCGTAGTTACAGGGGGTACACCACCATACGAGACCAATATCACTAATAATGATAGTGATTTTGTGGCAGATCTGTTTACGTACGACAACTTGCCAGGAGGTACAACTAATATATTTATTAGAGATGCTAATGATTGTAGAATCGATATTGAGATAGAAGTTCCACCTGGGATAATGCTTGGTGCTGATTTAGAACCAGTACTTGAGTGTCCGGTATATGATTATAGTGATCCATCGAATCCGGTATTGACCCAAGAAGAAGTATACACTGTTGTGTTTAATGTTTCAGAAGAAGCAGAACAATTAGGAATCATATATACTCTAGAAGGTATTAACGGTACACCAAATCCAGCCAATAATACTGGCCTAGGACGTGAGTTTATCGTTACTCCTGGAAATTATGAAGGATTTATGGAGTTCCAGATGTGTCGAAGAAGTATAGGACAAGTAATCGTTGAAGAATATACACCGCTATCTGTTCCTGTGGTACAAATGACAAACAATCCGGCAGATCCAAATGAGTATCAAGTAATCATTAGCGGAGGAGAGTCTTCATATACTACAACCGTTACTATAAATGGTGTTCCTCGTGAAGTTGATCAAGACAATATTTTCACAATACGAGAAACGGGTGATTATCAGATACTAGTAGTAGATGCTAGAGGTTGTGAAATAGTAGTGATATTAGAGCTTACGTATATCAATATTCGTATTCCTAACTACTTTAGACCAGATGATCCTAATAGTAGTGAAGAAGAAAGATTCTGGTATCCAAGACAGATTACACCAAATATTGATGATCCATTCTTCTTTGAAAATATGGAGGTGATGGTATTTGATAGATATGGTAGAATGCTGGCCGAATTTAAAGGAGATAAAAAAGGATGGGCTGGTACCTACCAAGGAAAACAACTTCCTTCAGGTGACTATTGGTTTACAATAATCCTGAATGACGTAGATAATAGAGAATTTACAGGTCACTTTACATTATATAGATAATTAGAGATAATATATCTAGCAGAAAGTGAGTTATAAAAGAAAATGAATGAACCACAGGACATATAAAAAGTTGATGGTCTGTAATTTAAATGTTAAATGAAGAAGTATATTATAATATTTAGTCTATTTGCATCGTATTGCACATTTGCGCAAGAGTTTTTTGCTCCTGTACAAAACCAGTACATTGCAGATAACCCATATTTGATATCCTCTGCGTATGCAGGTATTGGAGATTGCTGGCAGATCAGAGCATCTGGCTTTGAGCAATGGGTAAGTATTGAGGATGCTCCGGGCACCCAATCATTATCCATAGACGGTAGAATATCTGATCGATCTGGTGTAGGAGCAATTTTGTTTAATGATCAAAACGGATTTACCACACAACGAGGAATCCAGATGTCTTTTGCGCATCATTTAACATTAAGTGAGTATAACAATCAATATGTATCTTTTGGTATTAGTTATAAGTTTACCCAGTTTGGAATAGACACCTCAGAGTTTAGTAATGGAGATCCAGATAACCCGTCTAATCCTGGATTAGCAGATATTAGTGTAAATGACTCAAACTTTGATATTGCATTATTATATCGTTTAGGAAGATTCTTTTTAAGTGCCAATGCAGTAAACTTATTGCAGAAACAAATCGATGATTTTAATCCAACAGAACCATCACAGATACAAAACTATTATCTCTATTCGGGATATACATTTTATCATAGATTTAGTGATATAGAGATCGAGCCTTCTGTTCTGTATCAAAATTTTGCAGGAGATGGACGTTCTACAACAGATATTAATGTTAAGGTTCGTAAAATGTACCGAGGAGATTATTTCTGGGCAGGACTAAGTTTAAGATCATTAGTAGATCAGGATTTTAAACCACTTTCTTTATCACCAATGATTGGGATTAAGAAATCAAATTTCTATGTAGCATATGGATACCAGGTAAACGTTAACGAAGTATTGCAACCGACTACCGCAGCAGGATCGCATATGATTACATTAGGATTAGATTTTGGATGTAGACAGAGTAAATGTGGATGTACTTATTAATAAATAGGTAACAAAACTTAAATAAAAAACATAAATATAAAGACTACCTATTATGGGTGGTCTTTTATTGTGAAAAAAGAGTAATTTTGTAGGCATTTTATATTTTTATCAACTGAAAATGTGAAGCCTATAGAAAACAACTAAGAATAAAAAACATCAATCACAAAAAAATGAAAAAACAATTACAAACTCAACTATTAGTATTGAGCTTAATTCTTGGTACTCTTTTCAGTATCACAGCTCAAGAAATTGTGCCTTTATCACAAAGAGTAAGCAAGAGCAATATTCATGGGGATTTGACCATGATAGGAAATTCTATTGTTGGACTAGCCTACAGTAATGACGAAAATGTAGCCTATAATCCTAATGAAGCCTATAACGGAAATCTGAATAACGGAAATAGCATTTCAGAATATATCGATATCGATAGTGATGCAACAACATTTAGCTCTAGTAGCGCAGATTTGGCAACACCAAGACCAGATTGTACTACTATTGCTTATGCAGGATTATATTGGTCTGCTACATACTATCTAGATAGAACACCTATATATACTCCTAGACTTACAGTTAATAATACAACGATAGCAGGAGATTATGTGATCGCTGATAATGCGTTCAATCCTGGCCATATAGATATACCATCTGCACCTGGTCTTACAGCAAACTTAGTTTTGGCAGAGGACAATGTTAGTGATGCAAATGATGGTTGTCAAGCATTGGTTAATGCAGCCGAGATGAATGGCAATATTGCAGTTTTAAGAAGAGGTAATTGTGGTTTTACAGAAAAAGTAATTAATGCTCAAAATGCAGGTGCAGTAGCCGTTATCATGGTCAATAATACTGCAGGAGTTTTCTCAATCGGAGGAGGAGATGCAAACATCAGCATACCCACTGTAACGATTAGCCAGCAAGATGGAGAAGCCATCATTACAGAGATGGCTAATGCTACCGTTAATGTTACTTTGATTAATGATGCAGATACTACAATAGGAAATGAACAATTAGTTAACCTACCTGTGGCCGATGCCAGAAAACAAGGTGCTGCTGATTTTAGAAACATTAAATTTAAAGCACCAGGAAGTACGTATGTAGATGTAACAGCGCAAAGCATTATTTATGATGGATACGCTAATACACCTACCAACCAAACAAGAGATGTAAATGATATAGATGGCGATGGTAATACAACCGAATTTATAGCCTCAGACGATGTGCCTTATGTGTGTTATGCAGATGTAACAGATTTAATTAGTCAGGATAATGTAACAGGAACCTATACTGTTGCAAATATGAATGCTACCATAGGTAGTACTTCTGGAGTGTCTGGACCGGCTGGTGGATGGACATTAGTGATTATTTATGAAGACCCGCAAGCAACAGCAAAAGTTATTGATACTAATGATGGGTTTATACAAATTAATAATGCAGAGCCACCAGTAGATTTTATGTATAATGGGTTTACTACAGTACCAGCACCACTACCCGTAAATGCAAGATTTGGTATTTCGGCGCTAGAAGGCGATAAAACATTAGTAGGAGATAGGCTGCTTATTCAGGATGTTAATGGTAATTATGTTTCTCTGGGTTCAGGGTTTGATGTTTCAGAGATAAATCCGACCACTAATTTTTTTAATAGTTCGATTTCATTTAATAACCAACATACAACCAATCGTAACCCTGCTTCACAAAACACATTAGGATACGATATTGATGTTTTTGATCTACCAAACGCAAATAACACATTAATCGGGAACGATCAAAGATTAGCTAATTTTAGACTGCAGACAGATCAAGATAGTTACAGAGTTTTTCTTACTTCTTTTTCTACGGAAATTATAGAACCAGAGCTACGTATTATTAATAGAGTATATGACATAGATGGCATTACAGATATTACGAATGCCACTGTAGAATTAGGAGATGAACTTTTCTATGATCTGGAAATTGAAAATGTGGGTAATGAAGATTTGATAGACGGTACAATTAGAATAAGAGATATATTACCTGCCAATGTAGATTTAATAAGTATTCAAGATGCTACATTACCTACTGGGGTTACTTATGATATTACAATTCCTGGGGTAATAGATTTTAACATCCCAGCTGATCTAGTTGAAGAAAACGATGCACCAATTTTTATAAGATTTAGAGTTGCATTGGTAAGTAGCTGCGAAGAATTAAGAGATGTATGCTCTGATATAATTCAAAATTCTGCAATTGCTACATATAGTGGTGTAATTTCTGGTATTAGCACTTCAAGCCATAGTAGCAGCGGGATAGGAGCTTGTGGCAATACCAATGGTGAGTCCACTAACTTTTTGGTAAATGTTCCTGCTTGCAGTTTAGATATTGCATTTTGCGGGAGTGAATTAATACTACAAGCAGGGTTGGGGTATGATCGATATACGTGGTCTGGCCCTGACATCACTGTACCTGTCGTGACTTTAGAAAATTTTTATGAAGTACCTAATCCAGTATCAGGCATCTATACGGTTGTAAAAGAAGATACTACAGGGTCTTGTATAACACTTACTGAAGAATTTATAGTTGAAAGTTTTGGAGACATACAAAACCCTCTTCTTGATTATGTGAATGGGACTTCGGTAATCTCAACAAATTGTTCGGGATTAGAATTACCACAGATTTTACTTTGTGGAGATCAAACCATGTTTCTAGAGACAAATTTTGACCCAGCAAGCCTTATTAGCATTTCATGGCAACAATTATCACCAAGCGGATCTTGTGTTCAGGATCTTAATGATCCATGCTCATTATTAAGCGGGGCTTGTAATGATAACAATTGGATAGAAGAACCAAATGGTAATACACCAAATTATACGGTCGATATTGCTGGAGATTATAGAATCCTAGCAGAGTTTGATGGTGGATGTCTTGTACCATTTTATTTTACCGTAACCAAAAACGATTTCCAACCAGAACTTATGATGCAACCAATTGAGTGTGGTAACCCCGGTCAAGTAGCAGTTACTAATGCGCCACCTAATTTTGCATTTAGCTTAGCTTCAGGCGGACCTTATACAAATATAACGGGTATTTTTGCAATACTTCCGGGATCAGGCGGTGATATTACAGTCTACGGTATAGACACTACTTTCCCAGGATGCGAATATACAGCTACGATTAATGTACCAGAAATAAATCCGGTTTTTTCTGTCGAAGCGACAAGCCCAACCTGTGAAAATGATACTAATGGTACAGGTACAGGAAGTATATTAATACAAGTAACGGGAGGTACACCAGAATATCAATATACAATCTCTGGAGGTACATTACCATCTCCTATAGTTGTTCCTAACAGTTCAGCAAACAATGGTAATTATGTACTAGAAAGCTTGTTACCAGGAACGTATGAGGTAGAAATTATATCAAACGGTCCTGTACCAGGATGTATCTATACACAGACGGTATTAATTAATCCTGCACCAGAATTTATAGCAGAAGCCATACTAATTGCGTCAGAAACATGTAATAGAGGTGCATTGGTAGAAGTGAGAGTACTTACAGGTCCTGGAGATTATTTATATAGTGATGGGTCAGGTAATTTTCAAGTTGATAATGTATTTGAAATTCCTAGACCAGTAGATCCTAATACTGTGTTTACATTTTTTGTAGCAGATAATAGTTTACCAGCAGGAACACCTGCATGTGTTATTGAAGCGAATATTGATAATATTACGCCTTATGAGCCATTGCTCATAGAGACAGGCGTTACTCCGATTCTTAATGGAGCAGATGGAGTTATCCAGGTTGCAGCCACAGGAGGAACCCCTCCTTATCAATACCGCCTTAATGATTCAGGTTTTACGACATCTAGTGTTTTTGAAAACCTATCCGCAGGAACCTATATAGTAACTATTAGAGATGCAAGTGGTTGTGATGCTTCGCAAGAAATAATCTTGTTGCCTGGCTTAGAACCCATTAACGTAACACTTAATCTAGAAAACGCAAATATTTTATGTTTTGGAGACAGTACGGCATCAGTAAGCTCGACCGTAACAGGTGGTGGGATAGGTAATTATTTATATACACTTAGAGGAACAGATTATCTAGGTAATCAAGTAAATATAGGCCCTCAAGCAAGTGGTGCGTTTAATAACCTGAATGCTGGAAATTATAGCTATGAAGTTGATGCTTCAAGTAATGAGGTTGAAACCCTTGAGTTTTCTGTTATACAATCACCAGAACTTAGTGTTCAAGTAACGTCAACAGATAAGAGTTGTGGAGATGGTGATCAAGACGGATTGATAAGAGTAACAACTACTGGTGGAACACCGCCATATGAATATACGTTATCGCTTTCTGGAAATCCTCTAGAAACCATTCTTGTTAATACTAGTGAATTTGTTTTCGCAGGTTTGGCTGCAGGAGTTTATGATGTTCTTATTAGCGATACTAATGGATGTAGTCAAGATATCAACGTTCTTATTAACGAACCAACTCCTATCGCTTTAGATTTAACAGTGACACCTATTACCAATGATGCCGATGGTATTATCGAAGTAAATGCATCAGGAGGCATTGCTCCTTATACCTATGAGCTAAAAGAAACGGAGTCTGGACAAGTAATAGCAACACAAAGCACGAACATTTTTACGGTAGGTACTACAGGAAATTATACGCTTACCGTATTAGATGCAAACAATTGTGCAACACAACAACTTGTAATTGTAGAATCTACAGCACAAAACCCAATTTTGGATTATGCAGATGAGATTTTCTTTTGTGCAATCACAGGGCAGGTGTATCCTACTATTGCTATAGAAGATGCAAACGGAGAAGCTATAGACCTTCCATTCTCTGGCGTAGTTTCGGTGGTATGGCAAAAGCTTAATGATATCAACTGTGATATAGAGCTTCAGGATAATTGCCCTACTACAGACTCTAGTTGTACTTCAGGTTGGTTTAATTTATGTACAACTCTGGATTGTGATATTACAGATGCTGGCGAGTACAGAGTAGTGATAGAGTTTGAAGCAAAATCTGTAGATAGAATTCAGACATATTACTTTAAAACAGAAAAGAAGACCCCAGATACGACTCAAAGTTTTGCTATGTATCCTAACCCGGCAAGAGGTATTGTACAGGTTAATAAAAATGTTAAGAATGTAAAAGTGTTTGATGCAATGGGTAAAATGGTATTGCAAACCACACAATCTTCTTATGATGTGAGTTCGTTGCGTGATGGTATATACTTTGTTGAAGTAATTACATCTAGTGATGAAAAAATCATAAGTAAGTTGATCAAGAAATAAGAAAAAGTATATATATCAAAAAAAAGAGGACTTAATTAAGTCCTCTTTTTTGTTTAAATGTTTACGAGGTTATCACATACAAACCAAACACAGCCACAATAAAGTAGCAGGTGATCGTTAATGCGCCTTGATAGTCTTTTGCTACTCTTTGTCCAAAAAGCAACATTAAAAGCGTTATACAGGCCAAAAACATAGCCAGAACACCAAAATATGTATCGTTGTCTACCGCAAGATGATAAATACCCATAATACAGCACACTGCAGTAATAACTTCTATCAACAAAATTGTAGCTAAAAGTAAAGGGACCATTTTACTCATAAAAGTTGCTGCAAAATGACCTTTTAACCACTCTAGATTACCTTTCCAATCTATTAATTTATCAATGCCAGATTGCAAAAATGTGATCAATAAAAATAATAAGATGGTTATTGATACAAGATGAGTCATAAAATTATCCATAAATAAAGAGTTTAATTTGTCAAATATAGAATAAGATTCTAAAATGAAACATCATTTTTATGAAACAGATTTCTACAACCCAAAAGGTTCAAAAAAGAAGCAAAAGCATCTTCGAAGAATCTAAGAGGTTCTTTTATACAGATTAAACACTCTTTTTATGAAGCAGTCGTGTAAGTTTTATAGAAAGATCGGTAAGAATGATTTTTGCATTTCCGTTTCGCTCAATATGGTAAGCAGCATCTTGTAATTCGTTGCAAATGCCTATAATATTAGCGCCATGAACAAAAGGAGCAAAGTTTTCTAGTTTAAAACCGCTGGTATTAGGCTCTAGGAAAACCAAATCTTTTGCACCATAGTTTAACAACATCGCTTGTCTAAAAAAATCCAGGCAATATTTCAGGAATCTTTTTTGTGTTTCCCTTCCGGTACCGGCGATAGATTCACTCCAGTTAATCAAATCATTTACAGCAGATTTATTTCCTTTGGCTCTAAATGCTGTACGTACCCACTGTATAAACCAATCTTCAAATTGATCATCACCGCCATCATGATGTAATAAATGTAGTGCTTTACTATAATCCCCATTGGCTTGATGAGCAATTTTTAGAGCTTCGGTATCCGATAGGCTTTCATTTTTTAAAAGCGCATTTTTAATCACTTGCTCTCCCAAAGGAGGAAAATGCAACACCTGGCAGCGTGATCTAATGGTTTGTATAAGTTGCTCTTCATCTTCGGTGATGAGAATGAAAATTGTTTTTTCGGGAGGCTCTTCTATTAATTTAAGCAGCTTGTTGGATGCTGCAATATTCATTTTATCAGCCATCCAGATTAGCATTACTTTATGCCCACCTTCATAACTTTTTAGCGATAGCTTTTTTACAATTTCTAAGGCTTCATCAACCCCAATCTGACCTTGTTTTTTTTCAATCCCCAAAGAGATATACCAATCAAAAATACTTCCGTAAGGATTCTCTTTTACAAATGTTCGCCATTCTTCGGCAAATTGATCGGATGTTGGATGCTTTTTTACCTTATCGTTTACCGCTACTGGATACACAAAATGTAAGTCAGGGTGTGCCAGATGGTCAAACTTTACATTACAAGCCTGTATACCGTCGTTATTTTCACCATTTTGATTCTGACACAAAATATATTGCGCATATGCAATGGCCATGGGTAATGTACCACTCCCATTACTGCCCACAAAAAGTTGAGCATGCGGGATCCTTTTGCGATCTGCACTAGTGGTTAAATAGCTTTTG
Organism: uncultured Aquimarina sp.; assembly: GCA_947501475.1. Lineage (GTDB taxonomy): Bacteria > Bacteroidota > Bacteroidia > Flavobacteriales > Flavobacteriaceae > Aquimarina. The sequence goes on from CANMWA010000001.1 coordinate 209,446, forward strand.
ATATGATTGAGTCCTAGTATTTCTGAAAAAAGCATGAGCAAATATAATGAACTCATGTAAAGTTAGAACAATAAAGGCCTCAAAGGTTTTCAAAACCCTTGAAGTCTAGTAGTTGATAAAACACTATCATTTTTTTATGAAAAGCCGCCTTTTTCTAAAAAATCAATAAAACTGAAAATTTACTATCGTTTTCGTAGATTTTTTCTTCCAGATATCAATGTTTTTAGCGAAATAGAATTATTTTCGTTTGCACAATAGCAATTTATATATCAAAGAATAATAATTGATGACACAATCGCTGACCATTTTTCCTTTTGGGAAAAAGAGGAATGAAAGATATACATCAATGTGAAATTAATTATTAGATCAAACACACTAAGATGAAGACAATCAACGATTTTAATTTTGAAGATAAAAAAGCATTAATTCGCGTAGATTTTAATGTACCCCTTAATGAAAACTTTGAAGTAACAGACGACACTAGAATACAGGCAGCAAAACCCACGATAATTAAAGTGTTGGAAGATGGCGGCACAGCGGTTTTGATGTCACATTTAGGAAGACCAAAGGGAGTACAAGATGAGTTTTCGTTACAACATATTGTAGAAAAAGTATCCGAAGTTCTTGGGGTTCAAGTAAAATATGTAGCTAATTGTGTTGGGCAAGAAGCCGAAGATGCTGTTGCTGCATTAAGCCAAGGTGAGGTAATATTGTTAGAGAATTTAAGATTTCACCCCCAAGAAACTGCTGGAGATGTTGGTTTTGCCGAGCAATTATCAAAATTAGGAGATATTTATGTAAATGATGCCTTTGGTACTGCACATAGAGCACATGCATCTACCACAATTGTAGCACAGTTTTTTCAAGAAAATAAATGTTTTGGTAGCTTATTGGCAAAAGAAATCGAGAGTATCGATAAAGTTTTGAGTAGTGGAGAAAAACCTGTAACAGCAGTTTTAGGAGGATCAAAAGTTTCTTCTAAAATTACGATTATAGAAAACATATTAGACAAAGTTGATCATTTGATTGTAGGCGGTGGTATGACTTACACGTTTATCAAGGCACAGGGAGGGCAAATAGGAGATTCTATTTGCGAAGATGATAAGCAGCAATTGGCTTTAGAAATTCTAAGAAAAGCCTCAGAGAAAGGTGTTGAGATTCATTTGCCTGTAGATGTATTAGGAGCCGATGCTTTTGATAATAATGCCAACACTCAGGTAGTAGCAGTAGATGCAATCCCAGATGGGTGGCAAGGACTAGATGCAGGACCACAAACCATGAAAAACTTTCACGAAGTGATATTAAAATCAAAAACTATTTTATGGAATGGTCCATTAGGTGTTTTTGAAATGGAAAACTTTGCAAAAGGAACCATAGCTTTAGGACACTCTATTGCAGAGGCAACAGAAAATGGAGCGTTTTCTCTTGTGGGAGGTGGAGATTCGGTAGCAGCAGTAAAACAATTTGGTTTTGGAGATAAAGTAAGTTATGTTTCTACAGGAGGAGGAGCAATGTTAGAAAGCCTAGAAGGAAAAACATTACCAGGAATTGCAGCTATAAAAGGCTAAAAAATCTAAAAAACATGTAAGAAAAAATATTTTTTGTAAGAATTTTAAAAAAACCGGTCGCTTTAACCGGTTTTTTTACGTTTTTAACGCCTTGATCTTTTGCGTTTTAGAAAAAAAATGCGATTTTCGCTTCAATATTGTTGATAACATGTTAAAAACAGTGTTTTTTACCCCGAAATCCCAGTTTTAAAAATTTATTAAAAGTAAACCCCGTACGCGAGATGAAAAACAGATCTTTATTATTTTCTTTTCTATTGATTTCAGCTTCATTATTTGCCCAAGAAGCACCTACCACTAACAATGATTCTAAAGAGATTTTATTAGATCGAAAATTAGACCTGAAACAAGATACCGTAAAAGTAATAGACACAACACAAGTAATTAAGACAGGCACAGAATTAAAAACAACTACAGTAACCACCACAAGTGTAAAAGATAGCTTAGTATATTTAGCGCAAGATCACCCCAAAATGTCTAAACTAGACTCAGTTTGGAAACAAGAATTATATAACTCAAACCTTTTTGATACGATTTATAAATCGGTTACCGAATTAGAATACCAACCTGTAGAATATATTGATCTCCCTACTGATACCTTAAAAGCAAGACTCAAAGAACTTAATGCACGTACTCCGTTTAACGTAGAATATAATGCATCGCTAGAAAGTGTAATTAAAAACTACTTAAAAAATCGTCATGAACATTTAGAACGATTAATGGCACTCAGTAAATTTTATTTTCCGCTTTTTGAGCAAGAATTAGACAATCAAAATATTCCTCTTGAGATCAAATATCTAGCTATTGTAGAGTCTGCGCTAAAACCTAGAGCAAAATCAAGAGTAGGCGCTACAGGTTTATGGCAGTTTATGTTTGGAACAGGTAAAATGTATGGTCTAGAGGTAAGCTCTTATGTAGATGAACGCATGGATCCCATTATGGCAACAAAGGCAGCATGTAAATACTTGGCAAAGTTGTATAAAATATTTGGAGACTGGGATTTAGCATTGGCTTCCTATAATTCGGGACCTGGTAATGTAACCAAAGCCATTAGACGTAGTGGTGGGTATAGAAATTATTGGAATATAAGACAAAATCTGCCTAGAGAGACAGCAGGATACCTACCAGCATTTCTTGCAACAATGTATATTTTTGAATATGCCGATAAGCATGATTTTAAGCCTAGAAAACCAGAATTTGCATACTTTGAAACCGATACCATAAAGGTGAAACAAATGATTTCTTTGGATCAGGTTTCAGAATATATGAATATCGATATCGAAGAATTACAATTTCTTAATCCATCGTATAAACTTGATATTATCCCGTATATAAAAGATGAAGATTATGTACTACGTTTGCCCTTAGACAAAATAGGCCCTTTTGTGGCTAATGAGCCAAAAATTTATGAACTGGCACAAGCAGAATTTGATAAGCGAGAAAAACCAATGCCCAAATATTTTGAGGCTAATGATCGTATTCGATATCGTGTGCGTAACGGAGATTTTCTTGGAAAAATCGCTAGACGATATGGCGTAAGAGTAAGCAGTATAAAAAAATGGAATGGTTTACGAACTAATAATTTAAGAATAGGGCAGCGTCTTACCATTTACCCAAGACGACCAGTAGTCAATGTGCCAAAAAAGATCACTACAGCAACAAAAACAAAGGCGATAGCTAGCACTTCTGAAATGTATACGGTTAAAGCTGGTGACACCCTATGGAGTATTTCACAAAAATTTAAAGACATTTCTGTCGAAAATCTTAAAAATTGGAACGATATTAGCGGTAGCGGTATTAAACCAGGTATGAAACTGAAACTTTCAAAATCATAACCGCAAATGTCATCTTATGAAAAAATTATCTCTTGCCATTATCTGTATGCTTTGTATCGTTAGTTGTACAGAGACCAAAAAAGATAAAAAACAGAAAAATCTAGGGGCAATGGCCCACTCGGTAGGAAAAATAAATGAACTCTCTGTAGTTATAGATAACGAATTATGGAAAGGTGCAGTTGGGGATACCATACGCAAATTTTTTGGAGCCGAAGTACCAGGATTACCACAAGAAGAACCATTGTTTTCTATGCGGCAAATGCCTTCAGCAGCTTTTTCTGGTTTAGCAAGAAAAAACAGAACCTTTCTTTGGATCAGAAAAGGAGAAGGAAAAAAATTCGGATTTTTAAATAATAAGTTTGCCACCCCACAACTTGGTGCAGTAATTTCTGGAACCGAAAATGAGATTATTTCTTTGCTACACGATAAACACGAAACGATCATTTCAGAATACAAAAAAATTGAAACGAGAGCAAAACAAGTGCGGATAAAAAAATCCCTTGAAAAAATCCCTCAATTGAAAGAAAAACTGGGGATTACATTAACAATTCCAACAGCATATAGAGTCGCCACCGAAGAAGAAGACTTTTTTTGGGTACGTAAAGACATTCCGCAGGGCAGTATGAATATTATGATTTATGAACTTCCATTGGGAACGATCACTAAAGATTCTAATACAGTTTCAAGTATTATCAAAATGAGAGACTCTATCGGGGCCGCTAAGATACCTACATCGGCAACAGGTAAATTTGTTACCGAAGAAGCATATGCCCCATATTTATACGAAACACAACTTGATGGCAGGTTTACTTTTGAAACCAAAGGTACTTGGGAAATCAAAGACCGTTTTATGGCAGGTCCGTTTGTAAATTATGTCATAGAAGACATCCCAAATAATCGATTGATGGTACTTGAAGGTTTTGTATTTGCTCCTTCAGTAAACAAAAGAGATAATATGTTTGAGCTTGAAGCAATTATAAAAACAATTAAATTTTAATAGAATCGATTTCATAAAATTTGTAGAAAACTTTCTGTTTGCTATAAAATAAACTTTCATTTTTGGCATTATATTTAGCGATTCTAAAAATAAGTACATGAACACAGTTTCTTATATCGCTAAACATATTCCTGTTTCAGAAAAACAGATTATCAAGACCGTTTCTTTGTTGAATGAAGGTGCGACAATTCCATTTATTGCCCGATATCGTAAAGAGATGACAGGTGATCTTGATGAGGTAGCTATTGGCGAAATCGTAAAATACAAAGCAGCCTTTGAAGCCCTTGAAAAGAGAAAAGAAAGTGTACTCTCTTCGATTAAAGAACAAGACGCATTAACTCCAGAGTTAGAAAAGAAAATACAAGCTGCACAGACACTTACCCAGGTAGAAGATTTATATCTGCCCTACAAAAAGAAAAGAAAAACAAAAGCATCGGTAGCCAAAGAACAAGGGCTAGAACCATTAGCAAAAGTAATACTGCAACAAAAAGAAGAAGAAATCCTTTTTGTAGCTTCTCAATATTTGAATGATACTATTATCAATGAAGAACTGGCATTACAAGGCGCAAGAGACATCATTGCAGAGTGGATTAATGAAGATGAAAAGATTAGAACCAGATTGCGTAGATTATACCAACGCAAAGCAAGTATCGCTTCGACAGTAATCAAAACTAAAAAAGAAGAAACCGATGCTCAAAAATATCAGCAATATTTTGATTGGGAAGAACCACTGCATAAATGTCCTTCGCATCGACTATTAGCAATTCTAAGAGCAGAAAACGAGAAAATTGTTAGAGTAAAGATTAGTGTTCCCGAAAATGATGCATTAGATATTATAGATGATGTGATGATTAAAACCAACATAGAAGCTTGTACAGATCATATGTTTTTGGCAATTTCGGATGCATATAAGCGATTATTAATTCCTGCAATTTCTACAGAAGTGCTTAATCAAGCCAAAGAAAAGGCAGATGATAATGCGATTACTGTATTTGCTCAAAATTTGAAACAGCTATTACTAGCCTCTCCATTGGGACAAAAAAGAATATTAGCATTAGATCCAGGCTTTAAATCAGGTTGCAAAGTAGTTTGTCTTGACGAGCAAGGAGACTTGTTACATAATGAAAACATCTATCCACATCCTCCTCAAAGAGAAACTACTGGAGCTATTAAAAAGATACGATCATTAGTTAACGCATATAAAATTGAAGCTATTGGTATTGGCAATGGTACTGCCGCCAGAGAAACTGAAGCTTTTATTAAAAAAATACCCTTTGATAATGCGATTCAAGTATTTATGGTTAACGAAAGTGGAGCATCGGTATATTCGGCATCAAAAATTGCAAGAGCAGAGTTTCCTAACTATGATGTTACTGTACGTGGTGCAGTTTCTATAGGAAGGAGATTGGCAGATCCGTTAGCAGAATTAGTGAAAATAGATCCCAAAGCAATAGGGGTAGGGCAGTATCAGCATGATGTAGATCAATCAAAGCTAAAAAATGAACTAGATACTGTAGTAATGAGCTGTGTAAATAGTGTAGGGATTAATGTTAATACGGCAAGTGTACCATTATTAAGCTATGTATCGGGTATTGGAGAAAAATTGGCAGAAAATATAGTTGCTTATCGATCAGAAAATGGAGCATTACAATCTCGAGATGAACTTAAAAAAGTACCACGATTAGGAGGAAAAGCATACGAACAAGCAGCAGCTTTTCTTAGAATCACAAGCCCTAAAAACCCGCTAGATAACTCTGCTGTGCATCCAGAACGATATCAATTGGTTTCTAAAATGGCAAAAGATGCTGGCGTACCTTTAACTGATTTAATCGGTAATGCAACAGCAATTAAAAAAATAAAATTACAAAATTACATTACAGACGAAGTAGGACTGCCTACGCTAACCGATATTGTTAAGGAACTCGAAAAACCAGGAGTAGATCCAAGAAAAAAAGTAACCGTTTTTGAGTTTGACCCTAATGTAAAAACTATAGGCGATGTAAAAGCCGGAATGAAACTGCCAGGTATCGTAAATAATATTACAAACTTTGGATGTTTTGTGGATATAGGTGTCAAAGAAAGTGGCCTGATTCATATTTCAAAATTGGCTAACGAATATATCAGTGATGTAAATGCCGTAGTACAATTACACCAACATCTTATGGTTACCGTGATGAGTGTGGATATGGATAGAAAAAGAATTCAGTTATCTCTTATTGATTAAATAAAATATCCCAAAAATCTTCAAACCTTTGGGGTATGTATTATTAAGATGTTATAAGAAATAAAAATATATAACAACTCAACAATAATGTTGTTAACAACTTAGGGCACTAATTTTTACACGAAGAACTATTCGGTTTGACCCCTAAAATGGCATTAAACTGTTTAACTTCTCGTTTATGAAATTGAAAAAATTTACGCAGAAAATAAAATTTGTTTTTTGGCTCTTTCATGACTTTATGGTTTTGGTTATACTTTATTAGTATATCCAAGCAGCAAAAAATCACATTATTTTTGATTTTTTTATAAAGGTCTCACAGGTTTTTAAAAATCGTGAGGCTTGACAATAGTTTTTATAAAAAAACCCAACTCATATGAGTTGGGTTTAATCTATATATTTGATTTTCGAAACTATTTTTTCTCATCAATCTCATTAGGCTCTTCCTCTTCTTTTGAAGCATCCTTAAATTCTTTTATTCCACTTCCAAGGCCTCTCATTAATTCAGGTATTTTCTTTCCTCCAAACAAAAGCAATACAATAGCCACAATTAAAGCAATTTGCCACGGGCCAATCATTCCTATAAATATACTTGATGCTATCATGATCTTAATTATTAGACTACAAAGTTAGCAAGAAATGATCAAACCAACACAAATAATATAATCTTTAACTAGATAAGTGAAGAATATTACAGCTATCTATGGTTCAATCCAAACATACAAAACGATAAAATGAGCACATTATATATATTTGTGATGTTAAAAAAACAATTGTAGCATAAATTTTCAATTTTAACAGACGAATTATATGTTAAAAACGTTGTATTTTGATATTAGTAGATTGCTTATATTTGCTTTATATTACTTATGGCTAAAAAGAAAAAAGAACAAAAAAGAATTACCAAAAAGCTACTTAATAAGTACCGCTTAGTTATCCTTAATGAAGACACATTCGAGGAGAGGATTTCTTTTAAACTTAATAGACTTAATGTTTTTGTAATGATGACTATTACCTCAATAGTTTTGGTTGCAGGAACTACTTTTTTAATAGCATTTACTCCGCTGCGAGAATATATCCCAGGGTATTCTTCTACTTCGCTTAATCTTAGAGCAGCAGAACTAGCCACCACAACAGATTCTCTTGAGATAGCAATGAGCATAAACCATGAGTATTACAAGTCGATCAGAAAAGTATTGACTGGAGATGTAAAAACGGTAGAGTTTGATCTCGACTCGGCAATACAATCTCAAAAAATAAACCCTGAAGAAGTTGACTTAAGTCCATCTGACCAAGATATAAAGCTTCGTGAAGAAGTGTCAAAAGAAGATAAATATAGTCTATTTGAAAGCGAAAAATATAGTACCGATTTTTCATTATTTCCTCCGGTAAAAGGTAATGTTACTTCTGGCTATAATATGAATGAAAAACATTATGGTATTGATGTGGCAGTGCCCAAGGATACGCCAGTAAAATCCGCATCTTATGGGACCGTTATTTTTGCTGAATGGACTGCACAAACAGGCCACGTAATTATAATTAAGCACAGTAATAACCTCCTTACGGTATACAAACATAATGCATCTCTTAGCAAGCAACAAGGAGAGCAAGTTAAAGCAGGAGAGGTAATTGCTACAGCAGGATCTACGGGAGAGTTATCTACAGGACCACATTTGCATTTTGAATTATGGAGAGACGGATATCCAACAGATCCGACTAATTTTATTGATTTTGAACAATAACTATGTCTTTAAAAGCATTAGGAGCTCGATTATTTGCTAAACGAATTCGCAAAAAAATTAACAAATGGGCTTTAGATCCCATCAACACACAACAACGTGTCTTTAAAAATCTTATTGAAACAGCTCAACACACAGTTTTTGGTATAGATCATAACTTTCAAGAAATAAAATCATATTCGGATTTTGCCAACAACGTTCCTATACGAGATTATGAACAATTAAAACCGTATGTTGACCGAGTTGTCGATGGAGAAAAAAACATCCTTTGGCCAGGTAAGCCATTATATTTTGCAAAAACATCAGGAACCACAAGTGGAGCAAAGTATATCCCACTAACCGCAGCATCTATGCCAACACACATTAGGGCAGCACGTAATGCAATTTTATGCTATATAGAAGAAACGGGAAAAGCTACATTTGTAGATGGTAGCATGATATTTCTGCAAGGAAGTCCTGAATTAAATGAAAAAAACGGAGTAAAATTAGGTCGATTATCAGGTATTGTTGCACATTATGTACCTAAGTATTTACAAAAGAATCGTATGCCAAGTTGGGAGACCAATTGTATCGAAGATTGGGAAGAAAAAGTTGATGCCATTGTTGAAGAAACTGTAGATCAGAATATGACTATAATTAGTGGTATTCCGCCATGGGTGCAGATGTATTTTGAAAGACTTCAGAAAAAAACAAACAAAAAAATAGGAGAGCTGTTTAAAAATTTTGAATTGTTTATCTATGGAGGAGTAAATTTTGAACCCTATAAAAGCACATTCGAAAAACTTATAGGAAGAAAAGTAGCTGGGATCGAGTTATATCCAGCTTCTGAAGGCTTTTTTGCGTTTCAAGACAAACAAAATGTAGAAGGGATGCTGTTACAATTAGATTCTGGGATGTTCTACGAATTTGTACAGGCAGATCAGTTTTTTGAAGAAAACCCAAAGCGATTAACAATTGGAGAAGTAGAGGTAGGTGTAAATTATGTAATGCTAATCTCAACAAATGCAGGGCTATGGGCCTATAATATTGGAGACACAATACTATTTACCAGTGTTTCACCATATAGAGTGGTAGTATCTGGTAGAATAAAACATTTTATATCTGCATTTGGCGAACATGTGATTGGTAAAGAGGTCGAGCAGGCACTTAAAGCAGCAGCAGAAACAACAGGAGTATTGATTAATGATTTTACGGTGGCTCCGCAAGTCAATCCAGAAGATTCGGATTTACCATATCATGAGTGGTTTATTGAATTTCAGGAAGAACCAAAAAATATAGATGCACTAGCATTAGAAGTAGATAAATCCTTGAGGAAACAGAATTCATATTACGATGATTTGATTGAAGGTAAGATCTTAAGAAAATTAAAAATATCCAGAGTTCCAAAAGACGGATTTAAGAATTATATGAAATCTATTGGTAAACTAGGGGGTCAAAATAAGCTTCCTAGACTTTCTAATGACAGAAATATTGCAGATGTACTCACTGCTATGATAGACAAATAAGCTATATTTGCTACGAAAAACTTATGGCGAATCTTATACGACAAGGAAGAACAAGAGCTCAAGAAAGTTCGAGTGCAATAGAACGCATGTACATCACAATGCGTCATCTTTTTAACAGAGGTTTTTATAAACCGATGGGGGTTTCTGGTGACACACTTAGAGAAGCATTGTTAACACTGCGTCCAGAAATTTATGGTTCTGTAGCAGAAGAAAAAGCAGAACTCGATGGCTTATTATATGTTATAGATCGTTTGCCTTATGGTATAGAAGAATGCAGATACATAAATCTTACAAGCGAAGAAGGATATAAAAACTCTCATTTTAAAGCTATTGTTCCTCCTAAAAGACGCAGAAATTGTTACCGTATTGATGAAGAGCAAATGAATATAGAGATTACTCGCGGTCGCTCAGAGATTTACGATATTCTTACACACCTTACTTTTCTTTTTGTAGAATCACACAAAATCATGAATCAAGTAGTGATTAATGAACAAGGAAATGTAACACGTGATTGGCAAAAGCTTGAAAAAGCAGTACTGTCAAAAAAAGACCTAACCAAGGCAGAAAGAGAAGTAGCATTAACCCATACGGCTAATATATTGGGTCGAACATTTGAAGAAGTTACCTCTGTTTATGATAGTTTTTCTTGCCCCGAGAATAAAGAAAGATTTTTACATATCATTTACTGGTTAGGTAAATTAGCGATAGAAGAATCAATAGAAGATAAAAAACGAATTGTAACCTTTAGCCCTGTTCTTAGGGAGCGATTGGGCCATCATATTCATGGTGAAATATGGGCAAATGCCATCAAAAAAGAGTTAGAAAAACTAAACCTGTTAGAGCGTCCAATTCATATCATCAGTGCAAATATGCATAGTGTAATGAATACATTATACGCACCAATTGCATTAAAAACCGAACTTAAGAACAAAAGCATTTTTGATGTTTATGAATTGCTTAGCGATAATAAAAATGATAAACTAAGAACCAAAGTTCAAAAATTGGCATTGCAAAAAGGGATGACCTATATCGAAGATCATAGTGGCGCAAACATCAATGTTCAATTATTTGATACAGCGGCTTACCCAGGTGAAGAATATTCAGATCTGATTACAGATCTTGATAAAGATAAAAAACCAGTCATCATCGTAATGGATTATGCTTTTGGAGAGCAAGCATATGAAACCATGGATGAATTATTAAAACCATACATTACAGATCTTGGAAATAAAAATCATGTAGATGTAAGATCCGTATCCATTATGGGTAAAGCAGGCATTTTAGAAGGCGGCAAAGGAGATATTATGATACCGTCTGCTCATGTTTTTGAAGGTACAGCAGATAATTATCCTTTTAAAAATCAACTAAAGAAAAAAGACTTAGAGGGGCATGGCATAGATATTTATGATGGAGCGATGATTACGGTTTTAGGAACCTCTTTGCAAAATAGAGATATTCTAAAATTCTTTCATGACTCTACCTGGAATGTGATAGGATTAGAAATGGAAGGAGCGCACTATCAAAAAGCAATCCAATCTGCCTCAAAACTAAGAGGCAGCATAAGCTCGAAAGTAAAAGTGAGATATGCATATTATGCGTCTGATAACCCATTAGAAACAGGAAGTACATTAGCATCTGGAGGACTGGGTACAACAGGAGTAAAACCCACATATCTAATTACAGAAAAAATCATAGAACAAATATTCAAAGAACGATAAAAATGAGTCAAAATAACCAGAACGAAGAGATAGATTTAATGCAACTTTTTGGAATGATAAAGGAGTTTTTTAGGAAATTCCTAAGATTAATCGTTTTAGTTGTTGCTTTCTATAAGAAAAAATGGGTGCTGTTTTTGATTTTATCTCTAATAGGTGGAGGGATAGGGTTTTTTATGGATCAATTTCAGGATAAGAAAGATAGTTATGTACAAGAAATTATTATTGCTCCGAAATATAATTCTACAGAGTATGTTTATGATTTTATTGATGATTTAGAAGATAATTTTAAAGACACTATTTTTTTACGCAATCTTGGCTTAAGACCTGAACAGGTAGAATCTGTAAAAGAATTTGTTTTAGAACCTATCATAGAACCTACCGATGTTTTGGGTGAATTAAAAGAAACCTATGAAGATAAAGGATCTTTTGTCAAGGAATACGATGAAAAGATGCTAAAAGAAAAAAAATACAGAAATTTTTACCAAAAGCACAAGTTAACAATATCTTTTACAAACAGGAATGCCGATAATCATATGGTTGCAAAATCTGTTTTTGAATATATAAAATCGAATAATTATTTTAAAAATAAATTGGATTTAGGACTAAAGCAAACTGAGAAAAACTTACAACAAAACAGAAAGTCGATGCAGTTCATTAATGAATATTTAACTAATTTAAGTAAAAACCCATCTCAAGTTGAAGATAGATATGTTTTTTCTTATGCTTCAGAATCTGAATCACCCATAATTTCTTCATTACTTGAACGAAAAGAAATGCTTTTAGAAACAATTAACACAGAAGAAGATCACTTACTGTTTGAGAAAGAAGTAATAACTATTGTTGATTATGGAAACATTATTTCAAAACGTAAGAACCTAATAAGAAGAATGTTGTTAATTATGCCATTACTTTTTATTGGATTAGTTTCTTCGGTCTATTTATTTAAGTATCTATCTAGAGAGGTAAATAAATTTGTAAATAATGAATAAAAACTTCTAATTAAGTATTAAAGTGGTTTTTACAGTTCTATTTACTTAAATCAATAGTATGTTTGATTGAAGGAATGAAATTGTTAGAAATTTATATTTAAATAAATTATGAAAAATATTTTAATAACGGGTGGAGCAGGGTTTATAGGATCAAATTTTGTGAATTTTATCTCTAAAAACTCTTCTGCAAGAATTATTAATCTCGACAAACTTACCTATGCTGCAGATCTCAATAATATTGAAGTAGCTAATGGTAGCGATTACTCTTTTATCAAGGGAGATATTTGTAATTGGAAAGAGGTTAAAAATATATTTCTAGAATATAAAATTGATGCTGTAGTTCATTTTGCAGCAGAGTCGCACGTTGATAATTCTATATCAGGACCCAAAGCTTTTGTAGACACTAATATTGTGGGCACATTTAATCTCCTACAAGCTGCTTATCAAACATGGATGAAAGCACCTGGCGAATTTAATTCTGGATATGAAAATGCAAGATTTTTACATGTTTCAACAGATGAAGTATATGGAACATTAGGTAAAACAGGGCTTTTTACTGAAAACACACCCTATGCTCCAAATAGCCCATATAGTGCTTCAAAAGCATCATCAGATATGTTAGTTCGAAGTTACTTTCACACCTATGGTTTGCCGGTAGTGACTACAAATTGCTCAAACAATTATGGTCCTAGACAGCATGACGAAAAGTTAATACCAACCATTATAAGAAAAGCCCTTAACGAAGAAAATATTCCAATCTATGGTGATGGTAAAAACATAAGAGACTGGTTATATGTTTTGGATCACTGTAAGGGCATAGACTTGGTTTTAAGAAAAGGAAAAACAGGAGAAACTTACAATATTGGGGGCGAAAATGAAAGAGAAAATATTTATATAGCCACTAAGATTTGTGAACTATTAGATAAAATTAATCCAAGGAAAAATAATAATTCATATAATGACTTAATTACCTTTGTTAAGGATAGACCAGGACATGATTTTCGATATGCTATAGATGCTTCAAAAATAGAAAATGAATTAGGGTGGAGCGCCGAGGAAAATTTTGAATCAGGAATTGAAAAAACAATTAAGTGGTACTTGAAAAAAATGTCGTAATAGTCAAGATGCTGGAAGCTAGATTAAAAGATAGAAGTTGTACACTTTGACTTAAACGAGATGATAGTAAGTTTAAAGTAGCTTAATAATAAGATAAAATTCTTCAAACATCGGACTTCAGGCTCCCGACTTTGAATAAAAAAATAGTAAATGAAAGGAATAATATTAGCAGGAGGGTCAGGTACTAGATTACACCCATTAACATTAGCAGTCAGTAAACAATTAATGCCAGTATATGATAAACCGATGATATATTATCCTTTATCTACACTAATGTCTGCAGGGATTCGTGAGATACTTATCATTTCTACTCCACAAGACTTACCTCTTTTTGAGAAACTATTGGGTGATGGTAAAAAATATGGATGTAATTTTGAATATGCGGTTCAAGATCAACCTAATGGATTGGCTGAAGCATTCATTATTGGCGAAAAGTTTATAGGCAAAGATAAAGTTGCCTTAATTCTAGGCGATAATATTTTTTATGGCTCAGGGCTAGAAACACTTTTAGAAAACAACAATGATCCCGAAGGAGGAATTATATATGCGTATCATGTACAAGATCCAGAGCGATATGGGGTAGTTGATTTTGACAAGAGTGGCAAAGTTATTTCTATAGAAGAAAAGCCAGAAAACCCTAAATCAAACTATGCTGTGCCAGGTATTTATTTTTATGACAACGATGTTGTAGAAATTGCAAAAAACATTAAACCTAGTCATAGAGGAGAGTTAGAAATTACTGATGTCAATAATGCATATCTAAATCAAGGAACATTACAGGTAAGTATTTTAGACAAAGGAACCGCTTGGTTGGACACAGGGACATTTAATTCACTAATGCAAGCCAGTCAGTTCGTTCAAGTTATAGAAGAAAGACAAGGGCTTAAAATAGGAGCTATTGAAGAAATAGCCTATAAAAAAGGATTTATAGACAAAAATCAACTTCATAAATTAGCAAAACCACTATTAAAAAGTGGTTATGGTGAACACTTACTACAATTAGACTAATATATGAATATTGACCCTACATTTATAGAAGGATGTTTTATAATCAAACCCAAAGTTTTTGAAGATGAAAGAGGTTCTTTTTTTGAAAGCTTTAATCAAAAGGTATTTGAAGAAACTACAGGATTACAGGTAGATTTTGTTCAAGATAATCAGTCAAGTTCTAAAAAAGGAGTGCTTAGAGGATTACATTTTCAGACAGGAGACTACAAACAAGCTAAGTTAGTAAGGGTCCTTATGGGAGAAGTATTAGATATAGCTGTTGATTTAAGGCCAGATTCTAAAACATACAGAAAGCATTTTTCAATTATATTAAATGATCAAAATAATTTTCAACTATATATTCCCAAAGGTTTTGCCCATGGTTTCATTACGTTAAGTGAAACAGCTATTTTTGCTTATAAATGCGACAACTATTATCATAAACCTTCTGAATTAGGGATAAAATATAATGACCCCAGCCTTGCTATTGACTGGAAATTAGATCCATCAGAAATTCAATTGTCTCAAAAAGACAAGGAGTTATCATATCTAAAAGATATAGAAAATGAACAAAAATTCTGATAAAAAAAACATCCTGGTTACTGGATCAAAAGGACAACTTGGGCAATGTATAAAAAAGATTGAAAAGAATTATCCTGATTTGAATTTTGTTCATTCTGATGCTTCAGAATTAGACATTACAGAGAAAGAAGATCTACAACGTTTTTTTTCAAGTAAACACCCTGATTTTGTAATTAATTGCGCAGCTTACACAAATGTTGAGAAAGCCGAGAAAGAGCCTAAAAAAGCATTTAAAATTAATGCAGAAGGAGTTAAAAACTTGGCCGAAATTTGTAGTGAACAAAACTCGACCTTGATTCATATATCAACAGATTATGTTTTTGATGGTGAAAAAACAAGTCCGTATAACGAAGAAGATGTTTCTAACCCTATAAATGAATACGGAAAATCAAAACTTGCAGGAGAAATATATGTTCAAGAAACATTAGAGAAACACTATATTATCAGGACTTCTTGGCTGTATTCAGAATTTGGACATAATTTTTTTAAAACGATATTAAAAAAATCCGAAACAGAGCAAGAGCTAACTATTGTCACCTCAGAAATAGGAACACCCACAAACGCCAATGATCTTGCCAAATTTATTCTCGACTTGATCATAAAGAATAATCAAAAATACGGGACGTATCATTTTAGTAACTTTGGTGAAGCCACTTGGTATGATTTTGCTGAAGAAATTTTAAGAGTATCAGGGAAACTTGAGTCTATAATGCTTAAAAAAACAGATAATTACCCTACTTTTGCACGAAGACCAAAATACAGCGTTTTAAGTAAAGATAAAGGAATTAAGACTTTTAAACAGGATGTTTTGGACTGGAAGAATTCGTTAAGAAATTTACATTCAACTATTCAATGAAAAAAAACTTAATCGTTTTTGGGACAAGGCCTGAAGCTATAAAAATGGCTCCTCTAGTTAAAGAATTCCAAAAACATAAAGATGTTTTTGATACAAAAGTATGTATTACCGCTCAACATAGAGAGATGCTTGATCAGGTACTATCCTTTTTTGAAATTACTCCAGATTTTGATTTAGATTTAATGAAACCCAATCAAAATCTATATACTCTTACATCAGATATAATTACAGGCCTGAAAGATGTTTTAGAAAATTTTAACCCTGATTATGTCTATGTTCATGGAGACACCACCACAACTATGGCCTCTAGTATTGCAGCATTTTACTCGGGAGCACAAGTTTGTCATGTAGAAGCAGGATTACGAACATTTAATATGAAGTCTCCATTTCCTGAAGAGATGAATAGGTGTGTAACAGGAGTAGTTTCTAATATTCACTTCTCTCCTACAAAAACATCCAAACAAAATCTTATTAATGAAAATAAACACTCGGATTCAATTATAATTACAGGAAATACAGTTATTGATGCTTTACAGTTTAGTGTAGAAAAGGTAAACTCTTTAGGTTATGAAGATAATGAGATAGAAGAGATTAAAAAAAACCTTGAAATCAAGAAAAAATTAATTTTGGTTACTGGCCACCGAAGAGAAAATCATGGACAAGGTTTTATTAATATTTGTGAAGCTTTAAAACAAATAGCAAAGAATAATCCTGATACACAAATTATTTATCCAGTACATTTAAACCCTAATGTTCAAAAACCAGTATATGAACTTTTAAGTGAAGTCAAAAATATTCAATTAATCTCCCCACTTTCATACCCTGCATTTGTATGGCTTATGAATCAATCATATTTAATTATTACAGATAGCGGAGGGGTTCAAGAAGAAGCACCTAGCCTAGGAAAACCAGTTTTGGTAATGAGAGACACTACCGAAAGACCAGAAGCAGTAGATGCGGGTACAGTAATCTTAGTAGGAACAAATAAAGAAAAAATAGTTTTAGAAGCCGAAAAGCTTCTCCAAGACACAACATCTTATGAAAACATGAGTAGGCTTCATAACCCATATGGAGACGGTAAAGCTTGTGAACGAATAGTAGAATATATTTCAAAAAATTAACAAATGGAGAATAAACCTAGCGTAGTAATGGTTGGTTTAGGATATATTGGGCTACCAACAGCAGCATTAATAGCAAGTAGAGGAATAAAAGTTACTGGTGTAGATATACATCAGAATGTTGTAGATACAATCAACAAGGGTGAGATCCATATAGTAGAACCCGACTTAGATGGTTTGGTGCACCACGTGGTAAAAGATGGATTTTTGAAGGCAAGTATAGCTCCTGTTGAGGCAGATGTCTATCTAATAGCAGTCCCAACACCATTTAAAGGAGATCATTTACCAGACATTACATATGTAGAGTCTGCAATAAGAGGTGTTTTACCAACCTTAAAAGAAGGTGCACTAGTAATTATCGAGTCTACCAGCCCGGTGGGTACAACAGAGAAAATGGAAAAAGTGATTTTTTCTGAACGTCCAGATTTAAAAGGTAAAATATATATGGCTTACTGTCCAGAAAGAGTACTACCAGGCAATATAATTTACGAATTAGAACATAATGATAGAGCAATAGGAGGAATAAATCCAGAGTCTACAGAAAAAGCCGTTTGGTTTTACAGGCATTTTGTAAAAGGAGAGTTGCATAAAACTAATTCTCGTACAGCAGAGATGTGTAAATTGGTCGAAAACTCCTCTAGAGATGTTCAAATAGCTTTTGCAAACGAATTATCAATGATTTGTGATAAAGCAGATATAAATGTATGGGAACTTATTAATTTGGCAAATAAACACCCTAGAGTAAATATATTACAACCAGGAACAGGAGTAGGAGGGCATTGCATTGCAGTAGATCCATGGTTTATTGTTTCTGAATTTCCAGATGAAGCAAAAATTATACGTAAAGCCAGAGAAATAAACAATTATAAAACTAGCTGGGTAATAGAAAAAATAAAAAACGTTGCGCTAAATTTTAAAATTGATACTGGTAGAGATGCCATTATTGCATGTATGGGGTTAGCATTTAAACCCAATATTGATGACTTAAGAGAGTCTCCTGCATTAATTGTAACAGAATCTTTAATTGAAGAAGGTTTTGAAATTCTACCTGTTGAACCGAATATTGGCTCTTCCTCAAAATTTAAAATATACTCAATCGAGGAGGCAGAAAAAAAAGCCGATATATTGGTTTTTTTGGTTAAGCATAAAGAGTTTTTATTACCGATATCAAAAGAGCCAAAAACAGTGTTGAATTTCTGTAATGTATAATGATTAAATATGTTTGATAATTCTTTGATTTTTTTAAAGAGAAGTTTTTCAAAAGTCGAAACTATAAAAAAGTATTTGATTTATACTTTGGCTATTGTATTTCCTGTAAATCAAAAAATATCGACAATTCTGCTAATAATTACTGGAATTGTATCATTATTAGATTTTAAAAAGAAAGACATCCCAGCATTTTTTAAGCTCATACTTCCAATGGTTTTGTTGTATTTGGTTTATGTAATCTCATATGCTAGAGATGGATTAGGTTTTGATACATACTGGCTAGAAAAGAAAGCTACGTTAATTATTTTTCCTCTTATCTTTTTTGATACTGATTTATCATTAAAAAAAGATGTACTAAAACTATTTGTATACGGATGTGTTATCAACTATTTACTGTGTATGATAGTTGCCTTATACACATCTTTTAATGGATATGAATTTAATTTTATAAATGAAATACCAAATAAAGAATTAGGATTAACTGAAGCGATTGATTACAATGCAAACAAACTATTAGGCTCTGCTTTTATCACAACAGGTTTTCAGAGATCGTATTTAGCAATATACTTTTCTTTTGCATTATTTATTGTTTGGTTAGGTTTAAGAGAAAAGAAATTAGTAGTTAGAATATTAATAAGTGTTTTATTAATAGCTGGCATTTTGCAAACATGGAGCTTGGCAGGAATATTAAGTCTATTTATAACTGCAATAACCTTAATTTTTATGAAAATTAAAAAAAGAAGGCTGCAGTTATTATTTTTTGTCATAGCAGCTATTTCTTTAGCTAGTGTCGTAAATTTTAACAATAGAGCAAAGTTTATGTATGATACAATAGCAGCCGGAAACCTAAAGATTGAT
Source organism: uncultured Aquimarina sp. (assembly GCA_947501475.1). Taxonomy (GTDB): domain Bacteria; phylum Bacteroidota; class Bacteroidia; order Flavobacteriales; family Flavobacteriaceae; genus Aquimarina. The sequence goes on from CANMWA010000001.1 coordinate 228,741, forward strand.
GGTCCTACAGCATCTACTGTTAGACTAAGACCTTGGATTGCATCTATAGATAAGATCAAGAAAAACCCAATATGGGGATATGGGATGAAGAATGCTCAAAAAGAATTAAACAATTTTTACAAATCTAATATAAAAGACTTTCCCAGATTTAAATTAGCCCTAGACAAGAAATTTAATGCGCATAATCAATATTTTCAATTTATTCTTGAGAGTGGAATAATTGCAATATTATTGTTTATATTAATAGTGATATACCATATTTTCAACATAAATCAACATACCATAAGCCTGAAATTTATCGGAGTAGGATTTTTGATTTTAATTGTATTTAATTTTCTTTTTGAAAGCATGATGAACCGATACATGGGGATATCTTTTATTGCTTTGTTTTGGAGTTTGTTTTTACCAGTAAGAAACAAAAATATCATAAAAAATGAATAAACTTGGATTAATAGGAAGAGAAGCTGAATTATTTGATAATGATATCAATAGACATGAAAATGAGCTAAAATCTATTGTTTCTTCATCATCCTTCCTTGTATTGGGTGCTGCTGGTTCTATTGGACAAGCAGTTACTAAAGAAATTTTTAAAAGAGCACCTAAAAAATTACACGTTGTAGATATTAGTGAAAATAACTTAGTAGAACTGGTGAGAGATATTAGAAGCTCTTTTGGATATATTGATGGAGATTTTAAAACATTTGCCTTAGATATAGGATCATTAGAATATGACGCTTTTATAGAAGCAGACGGAAAATACGACTATGTTCTTAATCTATCTGCCTTGAAGCATGTAAGAAGTGAAAAAGACCCTTTTACATTGATGAGAATGATTGATGTAAATATATTTAACACCGATAAAACAGTGCTTCAGGCTATTAAAAAAGGAGCTAAAAAATATTTTTGCGTATCTACAGACAAAGCCGCTAATCCTGTGAATATGATGGGAGCCTCGAAGCGAATTATGGAAATGTATTTGATGAGAAGAAGTAAAGACATTAAAATTTCTACGGCACGATTTGCTAATGTAGCATTCTCTGATGGTTCGTTACTTTATGGTTTTGATCAAAGAGTCAAGAAAAAACAGCCTATAGTTGCGCCAAATGATATCAAAAGATACTTTGTAATACCAAAAGAATCAGGAGAACTTTGTCTAATGTCTTGTGTTTTTGGAGATAATCGAGATATTTTTTTCCCTAAATTAAGCGAAAACCTACATTTAATTTCTTTCGCAGATATAGCAGTTAAATACCTTAAAGAAATAGGATATGAACCCTATTTGTGTAAAAATGAAAACGAAGCAAGAGAACTAACCAAAACATTACCTCAACAAGGAAAATGGCCCTGCTTATTTTCTTCTAGCGATACGACAGGAGAAAAAGACTTTGAGGAATTCTTTACCAACAAAGAGGTTTTAGATATGAATAGATTTCATAACCTTGGAGTTATAAAAAATGATTTGAATTTTGATGAAGAAGCATTAGATTTTTTTACAAATGGAATTCAAAACCTGAAACACAATAAGAATTGGAATAAGAAAGATATTGTTGATCTTTTTTTTAAAATGATACCAGATTTTGGACATAAAGAAACAGGCAAATATTTAGACAGTAAAATGTAAATCTATGTATCAAGAGTTTATATCCTTTGTCAAAGAGACTTTCAGAACAGAAGAATTTATTCCATTACACGCGCCAGTATTTGGAGGTAATGAAAAAAAATACCTAAATGAATGTATTGATTCTACATTTGTATCCAGTGTAGGTAAATTTGTAGACCAATTCGAAGAAGAAGTTGCAAATTTTACAGGAGCAAAGTATGCAATTGCTACATCAAATGGTACCGCAGCACTTCATATTGCATTATTAATGTCTGGAGTTAATAGAAATGATGAGGTGATTACACAACCCTTGACTTTTATTGCTACCGTCAACGCTATGAGTTACATAGGTGCAAAACCCATTTTTATTGATGTAGATAAAGATACCTTAGGTTTATCACCAGAAAAATTAGAACATTTTTTAACACAGAACACAAAAATGGTAAATGGCGAGTGTATAAATAATACCTCGAAAAGAAAAATAAAAGCCATTGTTCCAATGCACACATTTGGATTACCATTAAAAATAGATGAGATAGTGTCTATTTGTAATAGGTATAACATAAAAGTTGTTGAAGATGCTGCAGAATCCTTAGGTAGTTATTATAAAGAGCAACATACGGGTACTTTTGGTTTGCTGGGAACATTTAGTTTTAATGGAAACAAAACTATAACTACCGGTGGTGGAGGAATGATTGTTACTAATGACGCAAACATTGCCCAAAAAGCTAAACACATTACGACTACAGCAAAAATCCCTCATAAATGGGATTACGAACATGATATGGTAGGATATAATTATCGTTTACCAAACATAAATGCAGCACTGGGGTGTGCTCAAATTGAAAAACTACCAGAAATTTTAGAGCAAAAAAGAACATTATCAAATCAATATCAAGCATTTTTTAAAGGAACAAAACTGCAATATATTAATGAAAACAAAGATTCGATTTCGAATTATTGGTTAAATGCTATAGTACTAGAAAATCTTGAAGAAAGAAATGCTTTTTTAAAAGAGACAAACGAAAATGGTGTTATGACAAGACCAATCTGGAAACTAATGAACACCCTAACGATGCATATGAATGCTCAAAAAGGTAATCTTGAAAATGCTGAATGGTTTGAAAAACGTGTTGTGAACATACCTAGTAGCGCAATTTTGTAATAGAAACTCAATCTTTATAAATTATTTAGAATAATTTAATTTTTTAATTCAAATGAGTAATGAAGTCCTAATATCAATTGTATCACCCGTATACAAAGCTGAGAATATAGTAGAAGAGCTTATCTTTCAAATAAAAGATACTCTTAAAGAAATAAGTGATGACTATGAAATAATATTAGTAGACGATGGAAGCCCTGATGGATCTTGGAATAAAGTTTTTGAAGCTTGTAAAAAAGACAAAAAGATAAAAGGAGTAAAATTAAGTAGAAATTTTGGTCAGCATTATGCAATTACTGCTGGACTAGAGCAAGCTAAAGGAGAGTGGATAGTGGTGATGGATTGCGATTTGCAAGATGACCCTAAGGAAATAAAAAATTTATATTCAGAAATAAAAAAGGGTTATGATTCAGTCCTTGCAAGAAGAGTGTTAAGAAATGATAAATACTTCAAAAAGATAACCTCAAAATTATTTTATGCTGTCTTTGGATATTTAACAGGAACAAAACAAGATCCTTCAATTGCTAATTATGGAATCTATAATAAGAAAGTGATTAAAGCAATTCTTTCTATGAAAGATAAAGTACGATATTTTCCGGCGATGACCCAGTGGGTAGGGTTTTCAATACAACGATTAGATGTAAAACATAATGAAAGAACGATAGGAGAAAGCACCTATAATTTTAGATCTTTGTTAAAGTTGGCTTTTAATAATATTATAGCATTCTCATCTAAACCATTGTTATTAACCATTAGGTTAGGGCTTATAATTTCAACATTAAGCTTTATGTTGGGAGGGTTTTATTTCATAATGTATTTAAATGGCAAAATCAATGAGCCAGGTTTTTTGTCTTTAATAATTTCAATTTGGTTTTTGGGAGGTATTATTATTTCTATATTAGGGATGATAGGGTTGTATATAGGAAAAACTTTTAATCAAACTAAAGATCGCCCTAGTTTTATAATTGATAAATTGATAAATTAAATAAAGAAGTCTTACTTTTTTAATGACTAAAAAAGGATTAGAAACCCCGCAAGCGTTTATTGATCATCAAAGGATAGACTATAGCACAAGTAGTAATAGGGTTAGATAAATGACAAAACGACTTTTCTCAAGAAATTAAGGGTTTTGTATAAATAACAAAATAAATCACTGTTATAGATCAGATAACATTTTAACAAAAATTAGTGCATAAGAATACCTTATAAGGGAGCGTATTCTATAATTTGAAAAAATTAATGATATAATATTAGAAAACAGAGATTATGGCAAAGTAATCTTTATTTTTGATGATAAAACCGTTGTGGTTTGCGGCACAGGAATTATTAAAATTCAAGAAGCTGTTTTTTGAGGAAAATAAATAAAGAATTTTTTTAAATTTTTTAGAACTAGATTTAAATGAATATACCTTTTAATAAGCCTTATCTAATAGGCAACGAAATCGATTATATTGACCAAGCAATCGCTACAGGAAAATTATCGGGCAATGGAAAATTCACAAAAAAATGCCAATCATTTTTTGAAAATAAATATGGGTTTTTAAAAACATTTTTAACTACATCATGCACAGATGCTCTTGAAATGTGTGCTATTTTGCTAGATATTAAGCCAAACGACGAAGTAATAATGCCCTCTTTTACTTTTGTTTCTACCGCAAATGCTTTTGTGTTAAGAGGAGCAAATATTGTTTTCTGTGATAGCGAAAAAGACAACCCAAACATTGACGCAAATGCTATCGAGCAATTAATTACAGAAAAAACCAAAGCGATTGTAGTTGTTCATTATGCAGGAGTTGCATGTGACATGGATCAAATAATGTCAATTGCAAAGAAAAATAATCTATTTGTTGTTGAAGATGCAGCACAAGCTATTGATTCATATTATAAAGGAAAACCGTTAGGTGGCATAGGCCATTTAGGAGCTTTTTCTTTCCATGAAACAAAAAACATTAGTGCCGGTGAAGGAGGAATGTTAATTGTTAATGATGAACGTTTTATTGAAAGAGCAGAAGTTATTTGGGAAAAAGGAACAAATCGTACCGCTTTTTTTAGAGGCGAAGTTGATAAATATGGATGGGTAGATATTGGTTCTTCATTTTTACCTTCAGAAATTACAGCGGCATTTTTATGGGCTCAATTAGAACAAATTGATGATATCCAATCCGTAAGAAAATCAATTTGGGAAGCTTACTGGGATTTATTAAGCGAGAGTAATACCACAATAAAACTTCCGTCTTGTCCAGAATATGCAACAAATAATGCACACATGTTCTATCTTTTATGCTCTTCAATAGAGGAGCGAACCCGTATTTTAGCATCTTTAAAAGAAAATGGAATTCATGCTGTATTTCATTATCAAGGCTTACATGATAGCCAATTTTATATTGATAAACATGATGGTCGAGAGTTGCCTAACTGTGATTTCTTTACCCAATGCTTAATTAGATTGCCTTTGTATTATGAATTACCCATATCAAAGATTAAAAATATACTTAAAACCGTTTTAAATGAAAGATAAAAATATACTTTACCTTTTTATATTGTATTTTTTTGCTAATGGATTTATGCTCATCAACCAAGGAGCTTATTGGGATGATTGGACTATTCTTGATATGGATAGAATGGGGCTATGGAGTCAATTTGGAGAGAATGGATTTTGGATTTTAGTATATTTTAACGATATGTTAAACGATGGTAAATATGCACCAATGCTATATCATTGGATATCGTTTATATTCATGTTTTTGGCTTATGGATTCTTATTTAAGATATTAAAGCAATTTAGGTTTCAAGAAAAAACAGCTTTTGTGATTACTTTAATGGCAATGCTAATCCCTTATTTTGAAGCAAAAAACACGATGATTTGTACACCATACTCGATGTTTTTATTTTTGTTTTCATTAGGATTGTATTTAACATTTTCTTTCATAGAAAACAACGGTAAAGAACTTAAATTCTTTGTAATAGGAACCGTATGTCTTTTTTTTAGTTTTTTCTTGAATTCGTTAATCCCTCTTTTTCTAGTTGCACTTGTATTGTTTTTTATAAGCAAAAATGAGTATTCGATTAAGAAAATAAAAACCAACAACCGTCAAACAATCCTTGCCTATGCAGGCTTATTAGTTTTACCATTCATTTTTTGGGGAATAAAAAAGAAATTGTTTCCTATACAAGGTGTTTATGCTTCATCGGGATATAATAAAATAGATTTTTCTTTAGAAGAATTACCAGAATTATATGAAAAGATTATAGAAGACAATATAACTGGAATGTATTATGAGTTTCTGAATATTTTTGAAAAAGAATATAGTTTTGCAATTATAACATTGATTTTTTGTTTTGTGGTTTCTACAATAATTCTTTTTAAGATACCATTTAAAGTAACTTCTATAAAGAAACTACCTGTTTATTTGATTATAGGTTTATTATTGTTTTTTGTGGCAGCGTTTCCTTATGTTGTTGTTCATAAATTCCCAGGGTATACAGGGTTTTATACAAGACATCAAATACTATTGCCTATAGGGGTCTCCTTTTTTTGCTATGCTATAATATCTTTTTTCCCATTTGAAATCCTCCGTAAGGTCTTATACATATTATTATTATCTATTTTTATGACTACAACGATTAATGCTAACTTTAATTTTTTAAGAGGTTGGATGAAATTAGAAGCGGTAAAAATAGATGTAAAAAAGGCAAAGGTGAAGAATGGAGGGTATCTTAGGACAAGGGGGTTTAAAGGTCAATTTAACGCAACAGAAAGACCCTATTTGTATTATGAATTGGCAGGAATATTTAAACAAAACTTACATAGACAAGATTTGTTTATTACCGATAAATGGATTTCACCAGAACAAAGAGAATATGTAGTCGCTCCAAAAGGTTATCCTCGTGCATTATTATTAAATATGCGAGATGTTGACTCAACAGAAGAAATTTGCAATAAAAATAATGATAGAACCTTAGAGATAGTCTATAATGAAGAAAAACTCAATCATTTTAAAGTTTTAAAATGGGTTTATTATTATTATTTGAATGCCGATAAGTTTATAACTAAAGCCGATAAATTTATAACTGTTACATATGGTAAATATGATTTTTGATGTATTTATCATTTAAGAAATACATATTTCAAAAAGCCAAGACCTTAAAGATGAAACATAAATATTTACTTCACTTATTTATACCGTATTTGCTTGTTAACTTTTTTATGCTCTTTAATAATGGTATTATTTGGGATGACTGGACGGTAATCAATATGGAAAAAAAGGGACTGTCGCAACAGTTTGGAGAAAATGGATATTGGTTTCTAGTATATTTTCATGATCTGTTAAACGACATGACATATTCTCCGATGCTTTATCATTGGTTATCATTTTTGTTTTTTTTTGGTGCATTTGCTTTTGTTTTTAAAATTCTAAAACAATTCAAACTCGATGAAACATCTGCATTTTTCATAACTTTATTAGCAATGTTAGCTCCGTATTATGAGGCAAGAAATTTGGTTATATGCATGTCTTATGCAATGTTTTTGTTTTCATTTTGTTTAGGGTTATACTTGGTTTTTGATTTTCTTGAAAAAGGGAAAAACATAAAAACAGTACTAACGGGAACAATGTTACTTTTTTTTAGTTTCTTTTTAAATTCTTTGATACCTCTTTTTCTATTTCTTGTTGTTTTATTTTTTGTGGTTAAAAATGATTTTTCAATTACCAACATGAAAAATAATAATCAGAAAGTAGTAATAACAAATATTGGTTTAATCGCTTTGCCATTTATTTTTTGGATATTAAGAAAGTATGTTTTTCCTGTGAAAGGCCTTTATGCTTCTTCAGGATATAATACCATCAAATTTTCTTTGAAAGAGTTGCCTGTGAAGTTTAAAAAAATCGTATCTGATAATATCATAGGGATTTATAATGAATTTTTATCTGTTTTTAAAAATGACTTTAGCTTTGGTGTCGTTGTATTTATAGTGAGTGCTATAGTATCTATACTAGTACTTAAAAAAGTGTCATTAGAGTTAAATTCAAAGAAAAAACTTTGGTTTTATGGAGGCATAGGAATTTTGCTGTTTTTTGTAGGAGCTTTCCCCTATATTGTAGTTAATAAGCTTCCTCGCTATCATGTATACGATACGCGCCATCAAATTTTATTATCTATAGGATTATCGTTTATAGTATATACGATTGTAAATGTTTTTCCTCGTTATTTTTACATACGGAAAGGAATAGTTGTTTTCTTTTTAGCCGTTTTTATGAGTATTAGTATTAACTCAAACGTTAATTTCCTTAGAGGTTGGGTAAAGATTGAAGCAATACAGCATGATATAAGAAAAATAAATATTGAGACACAAGGCGTGGTGATTACTAAAGGATTTGATGCACAATTTAATGCTACAGAGAACCCTTTAACATTTTATGAATTAAGTGGAATTTTTAAGAAAACTATAAATAGACAAGATTTGTTTTTTGTGCATTGGAGGTATTCTAAACAAATTATAAATATGTTTCCTGGGGTCTCATTACATGGTATAAAATTTAATATGAAGGATGTTACAAAAGAAGCTGTAGCCAATAATAAGAATGACATTATACTAGAAGCACTATATAATCAAGAAAAAATAAGTCAATTCAAAATCCTAAAACTAATTGCACTTTACTACTTTAGTGAAAAAAGCTTTAAAAGCAATATAGATGATATTTTAAGTGTTAAAACATATAAAAGTTAACATGGAAAGCATATATATTATTGGGGCAGGAGGAGCTGCAAAAGAGATATATTTATTGATTAAGCATATCAATGCCGTAAAGAAGACCTATGATTTTAAAGGATTTATAGATGTGAATTCAAAAAAGGATAAAATTAGCATTGGGAATGACTTTTTTCCAATTATTGAAGAGTCTGGATTTCTTGAGAAAACTGACAATTCTGTGTCCATCGTTTTTGGAATAGGAGATGCATCCTTACTAAAAAGGATTGCACCAAATTACATTAAAAAAACCAATTTAAAATTCCCAAATATTATCGATCCAAATATAGTAATTGACGAATCAGTATCTTTAGGGAAAGGTAATGTAATTGCCGCTTCTTGTGTTCTTACTGTAGATATTTTAATTGGCGACTTTAACTATATCAATAGAGGTGTGCATATTGGCCACGATTCTGTAATAGGTTCTTATAATATACTTAACCCATGCTCAGTTATTTCTGGAGGTGTAAACTTAGAAAATGAAAATTTAATAGGAACCAATGCGACCGTATTACAATACTTATCTATTGGTTCTAAAAACAAGATAGGAGCCGGAGCAGTAGTTACTAAAATTGTTAAAGATAACCTTTGTTTGGTAGGAGTTCCAGCAAAAATTGTAAAAAGCAAATGAAAAAAACGTTAATTATAGCAGAAGCAGGAGTAAATCATAATGGCGACATCAAACTTGCAAAAAAATTAGTTGATGCTGCAGCCGATGCGGGGGTTGATTATGTTAAATTTCAGACGTTTAATTCAAAAAAACTGGTAAGTAAAAATGCTAAAAAAGCAACGTATCAAAAAGAAAACACTAATAATGCAGAGGAGTCTCAATTAAGAATGCTTCAAAAATTGGAGATGTCTAAAGAAATGCATTTAGAATTGATAGCATATTGTAAAACGAAGAACATAAAATTCTTATCTACGGGATTTGATTTAGACAGTATAGATTTTTTATACGAACTAAATATAGACCTTTTTAAAATACCTTCAGGAGAAATAACTAATTTACCATATCTAAAAAAAATAGGAAGTTTAGGAAAACCAATTGTGGTTTCTACTGGGATGGCAGATATTTTGGAAATAGAAGATGCATTAAGAGTTTTAATAGCATCGGGAGCGAGTTATGATAATATAACCATATTACATTGCAATACAGAATATCCGACTCCAATGAAAGACGTTAATCTTTTAGCAATGAATACTATTCACGAAAAATTTAATGTCCCTATTGGATATTCAGATCATACATTAGGAATAGAAATTCCTATTGCAGCTGTAACATTGGGTGCTACAGTTATCGAAAAACATTTCACTTTAGATAAGACAATGCAAGGGCCAGATCATAAAGCTTCATTAGAACCACATGAATTAAAAGCTATGGTAACTGCAATAAGGAATATTGAATTGGCGATGGGCCATGGTAAAAAAGAACCAAGTGAGAGTGAAAAGAAAAATAAAAATATAGCTAGAAAAAGTATCGTTGCAAATAAATTTATACAAGAAGGTGATGTTTTTACAGAAGAAAACATAACTGTAAAAAGACCAGGGAATGGAATTTCTCCTATGCAATGGGACAATATCATAGGAACAAAAGCAACTAAAACTTATAATGAAGACGATTTAATCTAATACAATGCAAGAGCGTCGAGATAGTATTAAAAAAATATGTGTAGTTACCGGAACTCGTGCAGAGTATGGGTTACTTAAACCTTTAATACGCGCAATTAAAGATTATCCCTTATTCGAACTACAATTAGCAGTAACCGGAATGCATTTATTACCTGATTTTGGTCTTACATATAAAGAAATTGAAGACGATGGTTTTACTATTGATCAAAAGATAGATAGTAAACAAAATTTGGATACAGCTGAAGCAATTACAAAATCTATAGGAACAACTATGATTGGTTTTGCAGATGCTTACCAAGCTTTAAGCCCAGATCTTGTAATCGTGCTGGGAGACCGTTCAGAGATTCTAGCTGCTTCTATTGCAGCTATGATAAATGGAACCCCAATTGCACATATTCATGGAGGAGAAACTACAGAAGGAGCATATGATGAAGCAATTAGACATGCAATTACTAAAATGAGTTATTTGCACTTCACTTCTACAGAAACTTATCGCAATAGAGTTATTCAATTAGGAGAATCCCCAGAACGTGTTTTTAATGTTGGGGCTATAGGAATAGATAGCATAAAAAACCTTAAATTACTAGATAAAGAAGAGTTTGAAACCTCTATTTCTTATCAACTAGATAAACAAAGTGTACTCATCACTTTTCATCCTGTAACTTTAGAAAATTCTACAGCCGAAACACAATTCAAAGAACTACTTAATTCATTAGACGAACTAAAAAACACAACACTTATTTTTACAAAACCAAATTCTGATAAGGATGGAAGAATTATAATTGAGATGATCGATGATTATGTTAAAAATAATACTAGCAAATCATTATCTTTTAAATCCTTAGGTCAGTTAAGATATCTTTCTGCATTAAATCATGTAGATGTCGTAATAGGAAATTCATCAAGTGGTATATTAGAAGTTCCGATATTTAATAAGCCTACAATTAATATTGGAGATAGACAAAAAGGAAGATTAATGCCGCAAAGTGTTATAAACTGCGAACCAAATCAAAATTCTATAAATGAAGCCATAACAAAAGCATTAGACCCTTTATTTAAGAAGAAAATTCAGAATCAGAAAAATATCTATGGAGACGGTAATGCAACCATACAGATTATGGATATACTTAAGAAAATGAACATAAAAAGCATTAAGAAACCTTTTTACGATTTAAAAAACATATAATGTCAACCAGTAATTATATCATATCAAATAAGTTAACAATAAAAGAAACCTTAGAGAAATTAAATGAATCTCTAGGAAGAACATTATTCATTGTGGATGTAAACACTAAGCTTGTTGGTAGTGTTTCAGACGGAGATGTACGAAGGGGGCTTTTACGAGGAGTTTCAATTGAAGACAAGGTGATTCAAGTAGCCAATAAAGAATGTAAGTATATTAGAAAAGATGATATAAATAAAGATAAACTAAATGCATTAAAAAAGCTTAATATTCGATTAATACCTATCCTTGATAAGGATAATAAGGTGATCAATATTGTTGATATTTCTGAAAAAACAACAATATTGCCTTTAGATGCAGTAATTATGGCTGGAGGCAAAGGAACAAGATTAAGACCCCTTACATTAGATACACCAAAACCGCTTCTTAAAGTTGGAGATAAACCAATTATCGAATACAATGTAGATAGATTGTCATTGTTTGGTATAAATCACATAAATATTACAATCAACTATCTTGGAGAACAATTAGTAGATTATTTTGGTGATGGAATTGAAAAAAAATTGAATATTCGCTATGTAAAAGAAGACAAGCCACTTGGTACTATTGGATCACTAAAACAAGTTGAAACATTTTATAATGATTATATATTATTAATGAATTCTGATATTTTGACTAATATTGATTTTGAAGATATGTATAATGAATTTATGAGTAAAGAAGGTGATATGATTGTAGCAACAGTTCCTTATAAAGTAAATATCCCCTATGGTGTTGTTGAAACAAAAAACAACTATGTAACTAGTTTAAAAGAAAAACCAAGTTATACATATTACTCTAATGCCGGAATCTATATTTTTAAAAAAGAATGCTTAAAACACCTTCCTAAAAATGATTTTTTTAATGCAACTGATCTTATTGAAAAGTTAATAGAACTTGATCGAAAAGTAATTAATTATCCAATATTAGGATACTGGCTTGATATTGGTAAGCATGAAGACTTTCAGAAGGCACAAGAAGACGTCAAACATCTAAAATTTTAGAGATGAACATATTAATAACCATTTGTGCAAGAGGAGGGTCTAAAGGTATTCCTGGTAAAAACATAAAAAAGCTTAATGGTCAATCACTTATAAGCTATTCTATTGATCACGCAAAACAGTTTACAAAGATTCACAAAAATGTTGATATTGCTCTTTCTACAGATAGTGAAGAAATAAAGTCTGTTGCAGCTCAATTTGGATTAGAATCAAATTATACGCGGCCAGAATTTTTGGCCAATGATACTGTTGGTAAAATAGAGGTATTACAGCATATCTTATCATACGAAGAAGAAACAAGACAAAAAAAATATGATATCATATTGGATTTAGATGTTTCTGCTCCATTAAGAACATTAAAAGACCTAAACAAAGCCTTTGAAATTATTCTTTCTGACACAAACGCATTGAATATTTTCTCAGTTTCAAAGGCACATAAAAATCCATATTTTAATGTAGTAGAAGGCAAAGAAGATGGATATTATAGATTGGTAAAAGAAAACAATAGTAAATCTAGACAGATGGCACCAGTAGTATATGATATGAACGCGTCATTTTACTTTTACAGAGCCGCTTTTTTTGAGCAAAAGTTAGAATCAGCTATAACAAGTAAAAGTTTAATATACCTGATGGATCATATAAGTTTTGATTTAGATGAAAAATTAGATTTTGAAATAATGGAGTACCTACTTTCAGAGAATAAATTAGATTTTGAAATATGAAAGTACTAATCATAGGCTTAGGATCTATTGCTCAAAAACATATACATGTTCTTAGAGAAATTGAGCCTAATGTTGAAATATATGCATTAAGATCCTCAATAAATTCAAAAAACCAAGAGGGGATTACTGATTTATATACGCTCGAAGAGATTGTTAAATATGATTTTCATTTTGTGTTGATTTCCAGTCCATCTATAATACATCTTCAAAATATTAGAGATGTATTGTCACTGCAGATACCAATTATGGTCGAAAAACCATTATTTGTTAGTATAGATCAAATACATGATTTTGAGAAAGAAATAGGGTTTTCTCCATTTATTTATGTAGCATGTAATTTTAGATTTCATCCTTTAATAAAATTTATTAGAAATTATTTGAAACAAGAACCTTCAAAAATTAATGAAGTGACAGCGTACTGTGGATCATATTTACCAAATTGGCGCCCTAATCAAGACTACAGACAAGTATATAGTGCTCGAAATGAATTAGGAGGAGGAGTTCACTTAGATCTTATACATGAACCAGATTATTTGGTTTATTTGTTTGGGCTGCCTATAAAATCGACAAACAATCATCGTAAAGTGTCGAATCTAGAAATAGACACGTATGATTCTTCTTATTATTTATTTGAATACGAGAGTTTTCAAGCTCAAATTTGCTTAAATTATTTTAGAAAAGATACCAAAAGAACATTAGAGATTGTTAGAGAAAAAGACACATTATTAGTCGATTTTATTAAGGGTGAAGTTATTGATTTATCACAGAAAAAACCCCTCTTTAAGGAAAACGAAAAATCAATATATACAACATATTTAAAGCAGATGGAGTATTTTTTATCTTGCATTAAGAATAAAAAAGCTCCTATGAATTCTGCAAAAGAGGCAATTGATGTTTTAAAAAGTATTTTATGATTTTAGACAAAAAAATAATTTTAGTTACCGGAGGCAATGGTTTGTTAGGAAAATCATACATAGAAGATATTCATAAAAAAGGAGGCATAGCTATTAACCTAGATATTAGCCATAAAACTAATATAGATTTAAATCAAATCCAGTTAGACATTACAGATGATAAATCCATTAACAACATGATTCAATTGGTAATGGATACTTATGGAAGAATTGACGGTTTAGTCAATAATGCTTATCCTAGAACAAAAGATTGGGGTAATGCATTTGAAGATATAATTCCTGAATCATTTAGTAAGAATGTTGATATGCAATTGAGTAGAGTTTTTGCAATTTCAAAACCTGTATTAGAGATTATGAAAAATCAAAAATTTGGTTCTTTGGTTCATATAGCTTCAGTATATGGGGTTGTAGGAAATGATTTTACTGTATATGATAATACACCTCTCACATCTCCTGCAGCGTATTCGGCTATAAAAGGAGGATTGATCAATTTTAGTAGATATATAGCATCATATTTCGGAAAGTATAATGTAAGATCAAATTGTGTTTCTCCAGGAGGTATTTTTGATAATCAAAATGAAATTTTTGTCAAACAATACGAATACAAAGTTCCTATGAAACGTATGGGAACCGCAAATGATATAGCTCCTCCTGTATCTTTTTTACTTTCAGAAGAAGCAAAGTATATAACAGGTCAAAATTTGATTGTAGATGGAGGATGGACAGCAATTTAAAAGAAAATTAAAAATAAAGAAGCAAGACTTTATATTATTGATAACCTCGTTATTGGTTGTCATTTTATATGTAATAGCTAATATAATTAAATATACTCCTCCTTCTTTATTTTTATTTTCGATCACTGCACTATATCTAAGTGCAATGCCTAAATACTTATTTCACCCTAAAAACTTCTTAATTGGTTTTTATGGCCTATGGTATACAATACCGGTGATGTTTGGAAAACGTTATGAAGACTATTCTTTTTCTGATGATAGCGTGATATTGTGTTATACCATGCTAATCTCAACGTTTTTGATAGGTTTTATTATTTTTCATTTTATTGCTAGAAAAACAAATAACAGTTATAAGCTTTTAGTATTAAGTCCAAAAATACCAATGATTTATGCTCATGTGTTTGGAATCTTACTAATTTTTGTTGCCATAATTTTGATTGCAGTCATGAGTCAACATGGGCTTATAGGTTGGTTAAAAAACCCAGGCTTAGCATCGCAAGAAAGAGGAGGCTCTGGACCGGCTATTATTCTTTTGATTTTTGCAACAGGATTGGCGTATGTGTCAGGAGGATATTATCTACAGAAATATAGAAAATTGTTTTTTGTATTGTTATTATTTTATCTGTCACTATGCTTTTTGACATTTCTATTTTACGTAGGTCGAGGAAAATTAATTATGTATATCGTTTTCTTGTTTTTAATTCCTTTTTTTAGAACAAGACTGAAAATAATAACGGTTTTGATTTTTACTTTTCTAGCGCTTAACTTTGCATTAATAGCCTCTTGGTTAAGAGGAACAGCAGGTGAAGGTGTATCTACATTTTATGAAAAATTTCAGACCACCTTAAACTACTTTGATACTTTTGAAGCATTGAACATACTTGTAGAAAATGAATCACCATCTCTTTTTCAAACTACCTTTTATGCATTTAATAAGTTTTTAATACCATATGGGTTTGATAGAAGTTTACCGTATTCAATAAGTATAAAATATACGCCCATTTATTTCCCAGGGTATGGAACCAGAACAACAGTTCAGTTTCCTATTGAAGCAGATATGTATTTAAGTGGCTGGTACATTTTAATGATACCATTATTAATTATTTTCTTTCTTCTTATTGCATACCTATACAGGGTAGCTATTTCAACAATGAATATAGGGATGGTATATGTGTCGGTCTCTGTTTTATTTCTAATGATTAGTCATCTAAGAGGAATGATATTTGAATTTTATGATTTTTATATGTTTCCTATATTATTAGTATCATACTTTTTATTAAATCCGGGTAGGAAAATAAATCAATCATAATATTGATATATGAATATGATTAAAAGTATAGAAATGAAACAATTTAATATACAAGAGTTATATGATCAGGATTTATTTAATAGATACTACCTGCATAAAAATGTGAATTATAAAATTGAATCTTCATATGGGTTAAAACTTTTTGCTTTAGGAGGTGTACTATTTCTAAAACTTATAATAAGCAAATTTTTGAGAAAAGTAAGTTTTTCTGGAGAAGCTATATTTATATCTTGGAGTCCATTACATACTCGAAGATCAAAAGATCTTTCAGAAAACTTTAAACTTCTTGAATTTGATAGAACTTCATTTACCAAAAAACAATTAGTTTTTTTTTCAAAAGTGTCCATTAAAGATGTGATAAATTTATTTTTCAAGTTAAGAACAAGCAAAGTTAAGAACCTTAAAAACTCGTCGGCTTATATCAAAGACAGTTTTTTTTATAGATTTTTATTTGCTGTTGAGTTTTTAGCCTTAAAAGGGCTAATTGATGATGTAGAAAAAGTTTTAATTGCAGGATATAATGATAGAACCTCATTAATCATTTCGAGACTATGTCAAGATAGAGATATACACCTTTCAATGCTGCAACATGGAGTTTTAGGAAAAAAAGAAAAATGGAAACATCTTAAGGCAGATAGGTTTTTTTATATGTATTCTTTTTCCAAAGAATATATACAACATCAAATAACAGTGGATCATTCAACAGAACTGATTTATTTACCTAAAAAGACCTCTTCAATTACATTAGAAATTTTTAAAAACCCAAAATTCAAAAAGAATATTGCATACGCTACTTCTCCAGCCGATAGTGAGAAAGACCTAATAATATTAAGAGAATTAAAAAAAGAACTATTAAAAAAAGAATGTAACTTATTAATATATCCACATCCACTAGAAAAAGAAGAAACGTATAGTGAATTTAAAGAAAAAGAATGTGTTTTTGTTACTAGAGAAAGGCATCAAAATATTTTATTTCTTATTTCTCGGTACTCAACCCTGGGAATTGATTATTATGAGCAAGGAATAACACCTGTTTTTTTAAATTTTGAAAACCATAATATAGATTTTTTAAATACAGATGAGTTTAAAATCTTTGAAAATATGATGAGTTTTAAAACTTGGATTAAATTAAACGTTTAAGATAATTATAGTAGTTTTGCGCTCCTGAAAAAAAACCTAATGAGGATAAAAAGTTTTTTAAAAACAACTCTTTTTTATGGCATGTCAACAGCAATTAATAAAGGGTTGATGTTAATTGCTATGCCCTTTTTAGGAACTGTTTTAAGTATCGAAGAATATGGTCTATGGGCTTTATCACAGATAATTATATCGGTTGGAGCACCAATTTTGTCACTAAATTCAATTTCTGGTATTATTAGAGAGGGGGTCGAAAACCCAAAAGAGGGATATTCTTCTTTTATCAAGTATTCTAAGTTAGTGCTTTTGATCACTATAATAGTTGGATTAGCATTGACTTTTTTTTCACGCACATGGTTATGGTATACTATTATTCTAATCATAATTGAATCTTTTCAGAACAACCTTTTGGGCTGGTATCGTTCGATAGATAAGCATATAAATTATTTTTTAACCATTCTTTTAAAGTTGATTGCTTTGATTGGTTCTATTCTTCTAATTAGATCTGAGCCTAGCATAGATCGACTATTGTATTATCAGGTAGTATTAGGAGGAGCATTTATTATTCCATTTTATATGAGAGAGTTGTTTTATAGCTCTTTTAATACAATCCCTATCGCATTTAAAAAAACCTTGATTTTTTCAACATTATTAATTCCACACGGGATAGCACAATGGATTATGAGTGGTTCAGATAGGCTTATTATTAAATATTTGCTTAATGATCTCGAGTTAGGAAAATATAGTTTGGCGTATACTTTGGCTATGGTTTTGATGATTGTTAATAGTGGGTTTGCACTTACCATTCCAAACTTTATATTAAAAAATTATGAAGAGTGGGTAGTTGGTAATAAAAAGGTAAAAATCTTGTTTTTGTATAGCTTGGTAACCATTGCAATAAACTTACTTTTGATTTTTTCTGTAGACTTTTTCAGAAAATATATACCATTGTTAAATGAGGTAGACGTAGATGTCAAAAAAATAATGACATGGCTGATAAACGCTATTTATTTATTAGGAGTATATTTTTTTTATGTGAATATACTTTTTTATCATAGAAAAGCAAAAATAGTATCTACTATTACCTTACTAACAGCAGTTATAAACTTGATCGGGACATATATTTTTGTAAAAAAAATAGGGATATATGGTGCTGCAATTACTACTTTTGCATCATACTTAATCTATTTGTCTTTATTTGTTTATCAAAGCTTTAAGATTGAAAAAAGAATATATAAATATCTTAAAATAGAATTAACATTAATTTTATTAACATTAATACTGAATTTTTCAGTGTTATTTTTCATATAACTCTTCATGTATACGGTAAATACATTAAACAGAAAGCAGCAAATTAAAAAGCTTTTTCGATTTTTCACAATGTATGGTTTTTCCAGAACTTATATAAAGACAATGGGGAGATTACGATATAATAATATTATAAAAATACCATTAACAGTTTTAAAAAAAAACAGAAAAAATATTGCTATAATTGGATGTGGTCAGTTTGCCTTTGCAACGATAGGTTTTTTTTTAAGGAAAAAATTTGGCAAATGTATTTATGGGGTTTTTGATATCAACCAAAATAATGCGACCTCCTTCATTCAATATTATGGAGGTAAAGTATTTAATGACATAGAAGAGTTAATACATAATAATAATGTTAAAACTGTATACATAGCCTCAAATCATTCTACACATACAGAATACGCAATAAAAGCATTACAAGCAGGAAAAACAGTATACCTAGAAAAACCAATAAGTGTTACTAATGAGCAATTTAATGACCTTATGGTACATTATGTCAAGGATAAACTATTTGTAGGATACAATAGACCATTTTCTCCAGCGATAAAAACAATTGTATCACATGTAAATACATCAAAAAGAACCCCGCTTACACTTAATTGTTTTATAAGCGGACATATGATTCCTGAGGATAATTGGTATAGAAACCCAGAAGAAGGAACTAGAGTATGTGGAAACATCGGACATTGGATTGATTTAGCAATACACCTTTTAAATCAAATAGGTTTGCCAGAAGAACTTACGATTTCTATTCAGGCTAGCTCAAATAAAGAAATAGATGATAATTTAACTATTACATTTGTTTCAGAAAAAGAAGATTTAATCACAATAGTTTTAACATCTCGAACAGAACCTTTTGAAGGGATTAATGAAACCATTAATTTTCAGCATAATAATGTCATTGCTAAAATTGATGATTATAGAAGAATGACATTATGGAAATCGGATACATTAATAAAAAAGAGGTACTTTAGGAAAGATGTTGGGCATAAAAACGCAATCACACAACCATTTAGTAAAAAGAATCATAGAGATTTCAATGAAATTAAGATTTCAACTAGATTAATGTTGGATATAAAAGAAGCAGTGCTTAAAAATCAAAAAGAGTTTATATTTAGAATCAATGAAGCAAATCATACAAGACCTTAAAAACGGAGAAACCATATTAGAAGAAGTACCGGTACCAATGATAAAATCGGGACACGTACTGATCAAAACAACAAAATCATTGGTTTCATTAGGAACAGAAAGAATGCTGGTAGAATTTGGGAAGGCAAACTTTATTCAAAAAGCACGCCAACAACCAGACAAGGTAAAAATGGTTTTGGATAAAGTAAAAACAGATGGCCTTAAACCAACTATGGATGCTGTTTTTAATAAACTCAATCAACCACTACCATTGGGGTATTGTAATGTAGGAGAGGTAGTAGCTGTAGGTAGAGGAGTTACAGAATTCAAAGTGGGCGATCGTGTAGCTTCTAATGGCAATCATGTAGAATATGTAAATGTTCCTAAAAATTTAGTAGCTAAAATTCCTGATAATGTAACAGACGAAGAAGCGGCTTTTACGGTAATTGGCTCAATTGGTTTACAAGGCATACGATTACTAAATCCAACTTTTGGAGAGACCATAGTTGTTGTAGGATTAGGACTAATAGGCCTAGTAACAGCAGAGCTATTACTTGCTAATGGCTGTAATGTGATTGGTTTCGATTTTGATCCAGAAAAAGTAAAAATTGCCAAAGAAAAAGGAATTATTGCTATAAATCCAGCCGAAGGTACAGATCAGGTAAAATTTGTAGAATCATATACCAATGGGATTGGTGCTGATGGTGTACTTATTACTGCATCCAATAAGAGTAATGAGATTATCTCACAGTCTGCAAATATGTGTAGAAAACGAGGTAGAGTAATCCTAGTTGGTGTAATAGGCTTGGATATAAGTAGAGCTGATTTCTATGAAAAAGAAATTTCTTTTCAGGTATCATGCTCATATGGGCCAGGAAGATATGATGAAGAGTACGAACAAAAAGGAAACGATTACCCTATTGGATATGTTCGCTGGACAGAGAAAAGAAACTTCGAAGCCATACTAACAGCCATCTCAAAAGGAACACTAGACGTAAAACCACTGATTACAGAGCGGATTCCTCTACAGGATTATAAAAAGATCTATGGTGATATGAAAAACTCAAGATCAATTGCTTCAATTCTTGAGTATGATATTACAGAAGAGATTACAGCTACAGTAGCGATTTCGCAAAAATCTTTTGAAGGTAAAAAAGGAGTTATCGGTATTGTTGGCGCAGGAAACTTTACAAGTTCGACAATACTTCCTAATCTTAAAAAGCTAAACGCACACACAAAATATATAGCAAGTTCTGGAGGGTTGTCTTCTACAATTATGGCCAAACGCCACAATATTGCTAATTCAACATCAAACTACAAAGAAATTTTAGATGATAATGAAGTTGATCTAGTATTTATTACCACCCAGCATCATATGCATGCATCAATGGTTTTAGAAAGTATCAAAGCCCAAAAAAGCGTTTTTGTAGAAAAACCACTAGCACTCACAAATGAAGAATTAGAAGATATTATTGCCGAATATAATACTCAAAATGTAAATGTTTCTGTTGGATTTAATAGGCGATTCGCTCCTTTGGCTAAAAAGATGAAAAAACTAATGGGTAATGATAACACACCAATAAATATTGTAGCAACCATGAATGCTGGTTTTATTCCGGCAGATGTTTGGGTGCATGATATGGAAATAGGGGGAGGTAGAATTATCGGTGAAGCATGTCATTATATAGATTTATGTACTTATTTTGCTGGAAGTAAAGTAAAATCGGTATGTATGAATGCTATGGGAGTAAATCCCGAAGAGAATACAGATAATGCCAGTATTCTTTTAAAATATGAAAACGGAACCAATGCGGTAATTAACTACTTTGCAAACGGAAGCAAATCCTACTCTAAAGAGCGAGTTGAAATCTACTCTCAAGAACGCACTTTGATTATGGATAATTGGAGAAAACTAAAATCATTTGGTTTTAAAAGAGGAGGTAATGCTTCATCCAAACAAGACAAAGGGCATTATAACCAATTTAAAGAGCTTATCGAACAGCAACAAAAAGGAGGAAACCCTGTTATACCTTTTGATGAGATTGTAAATACTACAAAAGCATCATTTGCAGCAATCGAATCTCTTAAGCAAGGAAAATGGATAGAAGTAAATTAATACTGCTTATACACACCATAAAGCACCTTCGATTAACACAGGTATATTATCAATTATATTATTTGATAAGAAATAAATTCTTTAAAAAAAATTACAAGAAAAAATTACAAGAAAAAATCAGCCCTTTACATTGGAATGATTCGTTTTTATATCATAACACCTTTAAGGTAAATAATACATTTACATTTCTTAATCTAACACACCAATTTACAGATAACATAGATTGGAATTATCCCAGAAACGGAAAACTATGGACGTATAACTTAAATTATTTTGATTTCTTAAATCAAAAACAAATTTCTAAAGACGAGGGTCTAAAGTTGATCAAAGATTATCTAAAAAATGAGGACAACTTAAATGACGGAAAAGAACCCTACCCAATTTCATTAAGAGGTATTAATTGGATTAAATTCTTATCCAAGAATACGATCTGTGATGTAGAGATTAATCAAGTTTTATACAATCATTACCAAACTTTGATTCATAACCTAGAGTATCATTTGCTAGGAAATCATTTGCTGGAGAATGGGTATTCATTATTATTTGGAGCATACTATTTTAAAGACGAAGCTCTGTACAAAATCGCAAAGCGAATTTTGACCAAAGAACTTACAGAACAAGTATTGAATGATGGAGGACATTTTGAGCTCTCACCAATGTATCATCAAATCCTATTACATCGCTTGTTAGATTGTATTAATCTTGTGAAGAATAATCTGTGGAAACAAGATGGATTAATGATTTTTTTAGAAGACAAAGCAGTTCAAATGTTATCTTGGTTGCAAGCAGTTACATACCATAACGGAAACATACCAATGGTTAATGACAGTGCATACGATATTGCCCCTTCATCTCACCAATTATTCGAATATGGAAATTATTTAAGTTTACAATGGAGTGAAATTGCTCTTTCAGATTCTGGCTATAGAATGTTTAATGTAGGTAATTATGAACTTTTTGTTGATGTAGGCAATATAGGCCCAAAATATCAACCTGGACATGCACATTCAGACACATTTAGCTTTGAGTTATATATAGAGAATAATCCAATTATTGTAGATGTAGGAACATCTACCTATGAGAAAAACGAACTTAGATTACAAGAACGAGAAACTGCTAGCCATAATACCATAAAAATAGATGATTATGAGCAATCAAAAGTATGGGATGGATTTAGAGTGGCACAACGCGCAAAGATTATTGACATAAAAGAAGATGCAAACCAAGTCGAAGCAACTCATAATGGATATAAAAAATTAGGTATTCTACACACAAGAATATTCTTGACTAAAACTTCTGAAATTATTATTGAAGATATAATTTCGAAAGAAAGTGATAAACAACAAATAGCATTTTTTCATTTTCACCCAAGTGTAAAAGAACTTCAAATTTCTAGTGTTGGAGTATATTTGTCAAATGAAGATATCCAGATAAAGTTTAATAAGAAAATACTCAAGATTGAAGAAGAAGAGTATTATTATGCCTTAGGATTTAATAAAAGAGAAAAAGCAAAAAAAATAAAAGTGTACTTTAATACATTTTTATCAACAAGTATAAGTATAAAATAGAATGAAATTACTTTTCATAACCGATAACTTTCCGCCCGAAGTAAATGCTCCAGCGACAAGAACCTATGAGCATTGTAAAGAGTGGGTTAAAGAAGGAATAGAGGTAACTGTAATTACGTGTGCTCCAAATTTTCCAAGAGGAAAAGTTTTTGATGGATACAAAAACAAGTTATATCAAAAAGAAATCGTTGATGGGATTAAGGTTATACGTGTTTGGACATATATTTCGGCTAATAAAGGATTTGTAAAACGTATTTTAGATTACTTGAGCTTTATGATTAGCTCTTTTATTGTAGGGCTATTTATTAATACGGATTTGATTGTAGCAACCTCTCCTCAATTTTTTACGGTTATTTCTGGAAGATGGTTATCCTTTTGGAAACGAAAAAAATGGATTATGGAAGTAAGAGACTTGTGGCCAGAATCTATAAAAGCTGTCGGTGCCATGAACACTAATCCAGCAATAAAATATTTTGAATTTTTAGAAAGAAGAATGTATAAGAATGCATACAAAATAGTTGTTGTTACAGACTCTTTTAAGGATATTCTTATCGAAAAACACCGCATAAAAAGCTCTAAAATAGAAGTAATAAAAAACGGTGTGAATATTGATTTATTTACGCCAATAGAGAAAAATACTGGTTTATTAAAAAAATTAGATTTAGAAGATAAAATTATAATTGGTTACATAGGAACCCACGGGATGGCCCATGCATTAGATTTTATACTTCAATCTGCTAAAAAAATTGAAGACAAGCAAATACACTTCTTACTTTTGGGCGATGGAGCAAAAAAAGAAGAGCTTTTAAAACTAAAAACCACATTAGAGCTAGACAATGTTACTATGCTACCATCAGTTCGTAAATCTGAGGTGCCCATATATATATCAATACTTGATATTGCCTTAGTTAATCTAAAAAAATCAGACACCTTTAAACATGTCTTACCATCAAAAATATTTGAATTATGCGCAATGCATAAACCGATTCTTTTAGGAGTAGAAGGCGAGGCTCAAAAATTGGTTGAAGAATATAGAGTAGGAGTGGCTTTTGAACCAGAAAACGAAGAAGATTTTATTAAAAAAACACTTACATTATCAAAAACAAATTATCAAAAACAAAATTTTAAGAAGCTTATAAAGGACTTTGACAGAAAAACTCTGGCAAAAAAAATGCTGAGGTTTATCAAAGATTAAAACTTTGATTTAAAAACTTTCTCTACTTTTACCACTCTCTAAAGTAATTAGTGAATTGAATTTTTTAGAAACAGCAATATTAATATTTATAGGATCATTTCTATTAACATATTTAACAATTCCAAAAATTATAGGTGTTGTTTTATATAAGAGACTTATGGATTCTCCTAATAAGAGAAGCTCTCATACGGTTCAAACACCAAGTTTAGGAGGAGCAGCTTTTTATTACACACTTATTATGGGATTTTTTTTTATTAGTAGCTGGGATACTAATAATCAAGCCATACATATTATTCCTGGACTAACAATATTATTTATTATTGGATTAAAGGATGATTTAGTTGTTTTATCCCCAGGATCAAAATTGATTGCTCAATTGGTTGCTGTATCCTTTGTTGTTGTAAGTAACGAATTTACTATACATTCGTTAAATGGTTTTTTTAATATCGATGAAATACCATATTATATTTACTTTGCTATTGCAGTTTTTATAATGATAACGATAATCAATTCATACAATCTTATTGACGGGATTGATGGATTGGCTTCAATAGTTGGGATCGTAATTTTAATTATTTACACAACAATTTTTTATCTTACAAAAGAATACTTTTATGCATTAATTACGATTAGTTTAAATGCGTGTCTGCTTGCTTTTTTTGGGTATAATGTATCATCAAATAAAAAAATATTTATGGGCGATACAGGCTCATTAATTGTTGGGTTTATAATAAGTATAATGACCTTAAAATTTTTAGCTCTTAAACCCTCTTCTTCAACAGAATTGCCATTCATTTTAGAAAACATCCCATTAATAGCAATTAGCATTCTTATAGTTCCGCTTTTTGATACAGCTAGAGTTTTTACAATTAGAATAGCAAATAAAAAAAGCCCTTTTTCTCCAGATAGAAATCATACACATCACGTTCTTATTGATTATTGGGGACTGTCACATAAACAGGCTAGTTTTTTAATAGGAGGGTTCAACATAATTTTTGTTATGTTGTTTATTATTTTAGGCAGTACAACAAAAAACCTGTTATTGGTTATTACTTTATTGGTTACTATAATAGTTTTGAGTTTTATTTTTTTTAAATATAACTATAACTTCAAAACACTTAAACAAAAGATTTTGTTTAAAAGAAAAGTTAAAGCCATTAAAAAAAATTTGAGTAAAAAAAGAAAGAAGAGTAAACCCAAAAAATGAAAATATCAGTAATAGGAACAGGTTATGTAGGTTTGGTTACGGGAACTTGTTTAGCCGAAACAGGAAACGAAGTGATCTGTGTTGACATAGATGAACAAAAAGTTCAAAAAATGAGAGATGGAGAAGTGCCAATCTATGAACCCCATCTTGACGTCCTTTTTGAAAGAAATATTAAAGCTGATAGATTAAAATTTACAACTTCACTCAAAGAAGGATTAGAGCATGGCCAAATTGTTTTTTTAGCACTACCAACACCAGAAGATGATGATGGCTCTGCAGATTTATCATATGTGCTCGGAGTAGCAGAAGAAATCGGGAAAATTATTAACACTTACAAAGTAATCGTCGATAAAAGTACGGTTCCTGTAGGTACGGCAGAAAAAGTTCATACAATTATTGCAAAAAATGCACGATGTGAGTTTGATGTAGTTTCTAACCCAGAATTCCTAAGAGAAGGATTTTCTGTAGATGATTTTTTAAAACCAGAAAGAATTATAATAGGCTCCAGCTCAGAAAAAGCTACCGAGCTTATGAAAAAACTTTATAAACCATTTGTGAGGTCAGGAAATCCAATTATTATTATGGATGAAAAATCTGCTGAGCTTACCAAATATGCAGCAAATTCGTTTTTGGCTACCAAGATTACTTTCATGAATGAAATTGCAAATTATTGCGAAAAAGTTGGAGCAGATGTAGATCAAGTTCGTAAAGGTATGGGAACAGATTCTAGAATAGGAAAACGATTTTTATTTCCAGGAATTGGATATGGGGGATCCTGTTTTCCAAAAGATGTAAAAGCATTACATAAGTCAGGTAAAGACGAAAATTACGAGTTTAAAATTTTAAAATCAGTAGTTGAGGTTAATACGTCTCAAAAAACTGTTTTAATACCAAAGATCAAAGATTATTTTAAGAACGATCTTAGCGGTAAGACTTTTGCAATATGGGGACTAGCATTCAAACCCGAAACTGATGATATCAGAGAAGCACCTTCATTAGATGTTATTAATGGATTATTAGATATGGGAGTAAAAATAAGAGCTTTCGATCCAGAAGCTATGAAAAATGTAGCTCGTAAGTATGGAGATAAAATTGATTATATGAACACAATGTATGAAGCCTTAGAAAGTGCCGACGCATTAGTTATTTGTACAGAATGGAGTATTTTTAGGACCCCTGATTTTGATAAAATTAAAAAGAGTTTAAAAACTCCGGTAATTTTTGATGGGAGAAACCTTTACGATATTTTAGATATGGAAAAAGAGGAAATTTCCTATTATTCGATAGGACGAAAAGAGGTTAAGTTTTAGTCATGCAAAAAGTTTTAATTACAGGAGCAGCTGGGTTTTTAGGATCACATTTGTGTGATCGATTCATCAAGGAAGGTTTTCATGTTATTGGTATGGATAACCTTATTACCGGTGATTTAAAAAACATAGAACACCTTTTTAAACTAGATCATTTCGAATTTTATCACCATGATGTAACCAAATTTGTTCATATTCCTGGTAAGTTAGATTACATTCTTCATTTTGCATCACCAGCTAGCCCGATTGATTATCTAAAAATACCTATTCAAACACTAAAAGTTGGGTCATTAGGAACTCATAATTTACTTGGTTTAGCCAAAGAGAAAAAAGCAAGAATTTTAATAGCTTCTACTAGCGAAGTATATGGTGATCCTCTAGTTCATCCACAAAATGAAGAGTATTATGGCAATGTCAATACAATTGGACCACGTGGGGTATATGATGAAGCAAAGCGCTTCCAAGAATCAATTACTATGGCATACCACACGTATCATGGATTAGAAACCAGAATTGCCCGTATTTTTAATACCTATGGTCCAAGAATGCGATTAAATGATGGGCGAGTAGTTCCTGCATTTATTGGTCAAGCACTACGAGGTGAAGATTTAACCATATTTGGGGATGGTAAGCAAACTCGATCCTTTTGCTATGTAGATGATCAGGTAGAAGGTATCTATAGATTACTTTTTAGTAATTATATCTATCCTGTTAATATTGGGAACCCTGATGAGATTACTATCAAAACCTTTGCAGAAGAAATTATAAAACTTACAGAAACGAAACAAAAGGTGATGTATAAGGATCTGCCAATTGATGACCCTATGCAAAGACAACCGGATATTTCTAAGGCAAAAGAAGTATTAGATTGGGAACCAAAAGTAAGTAGGTCTGATGGTATGAAACGTACACTGGATTATTTTAAAGGATTCTCAAAAGGTGAACTTGAGAAAAGTGAACACAGAGATTTTTCTTAACAAGAAATTTTCAATATAATGATAGTTAGTATCTTATGATACTACAAACCCACAAAATGCGTTAGTTAGTTTTACACTATTCAATATTAAAAAAGTTGCAATTAAGTAGAATAATAACAAGAGTTAATTCTATGTTTTATAGAGAAGGCCATTGGGTGGTAAAAACCTTTTGGAATAGTCTTTATATTGCCTTTTTTTTACTGCCATTAGGGATCAATCTACCAACACCTTTTTTTATTATTTCTATAATACTTGGGATTGTTAATATATTTAGATCGGATAAAAATCTACTTTTTGATAACAAAGCACTACTTCTTTTCCCCTTGTATTTTATAATAATGTGTTTAAGTCTTATCTATACAGACAATATCTCTGATGGATTTGATTTATTGCAACGATCATTATCATTATTGTTTTTTCCAATCATATTTTTGTTTGTAAAAGAAGACGCTTCAACCGTAAGAAAATTATTTGATTTCTTACTCTTCGGATTGGTCGTATCTTTTGTCATCAATTTTAGTTTTGCAGTATATCATGTATTAGAAGTCATAAATGAACGTATCAACTCTCCAGAATTATCTTTAGAAGGGATTTCAGTAGTGTTATATGCATTTTTAAATGGTTGGGATCACCTTATAGGAGAAGAGTTTTCTAAACTTGTAAATCCAAGTTATGTTTCTTTATATATACTATTGGTTTTGAGCTATTACCTCAAAAATACGCTTCAATCCAGATTGCAAGTATTAATTATAGTTATACTGTTCCTTTATTTGTTTTTATTAGCCTCGATTGCTGCATATCTGATTTTGGCAACTATTAGTTTACTGTTGGTTGTAAGCATCACCGATAAAAGCAAAAAGTATACAATGATGATTGTATTTATACTAGGAGTAATTGTATTTTTAAACAACCCGCGTGTATTTGATTTTTATACTAGCGTAACAGATTTTAGCGAAAGATTAGAGATTGATAATACATCTGTAGAAAAATCTAGGTTACTTACCTGGAACACCAGCATAGCATTAATAAAAGAAGCTCCGTTATTAGGTTATGGTATTGGTGATACTAATGATGTGCTTATCGAAAAGTATAAAGAACTCAACTACTTCCATAATTATAATAATAAGTATAATGCCCATAATCAATTTCTTCAAACATTTATACAAACAGGTATTATTGGCTTTGCGGTTTTAATTAATATTTTTGTTTTACTTGCCATGCGCATGAATAGAAGCAAGAATGAAATGGCAGTTTTTTTGATTCTTATAATATCACTATTTTTTGAGTCAATGTTAGTTCGTTTTAATGGAATTGTATTTTTTTCAATCATTATTCCTTTATTATTAAAGAAGAGAAGTATTTTAAGTAGTAGAATTATTCGTAATGAATCAACGCTAGAAAGTACTACTAAAACTAACAATTAACACTTCAAAATACAACCAGACACGTACAGCTCATTTTTAAGATTAGGTACTTCTAAGATAATATTACAATACCTACTTCGAAAATGTTGCGTTAGAACGTAAGTTTTTACTCAAAACCATTAGCAATACAAGCACGAATAAACTATTTTTGACAGCGTAAAATTCAAGCGATAATTAGTCATGAATATTTTAGTACTCGGATCCGGAGGTAGAGAACATACATTTGCCTATAAAATTGCACAAAGTAATCTTTGTGATACACTATTTGTAGCACCTGGTAATGCAGGTACCGCTGCTATAGCAACCAACGTGCCTATTGCAGTTACCGATTTCACTTCAATTAAAGAACTGGTACTAAAAGAACATATTAAAATGGTCGTAGTAGGACCAGAAGACCCATTGGTACAAGGGATCAGCGACTATTTTAAAAGTGACAACCAATTAAAAAATGTGATTGTTATTGGCCCATCAAAAGAAGGAGCTAGACTAGAAGGTAGTAAAGAATATGCCAAAGAGTTTTTGATAAGACATAACATTCCTACAGCTGCTTATCAAAGCTTTACAGCTGCCACAGTAGAAGAAGGGAAACAATTCTTAGAGACACTCAATGCACCTTATGTACTCAAAGCCGATGGATTGGCTGCTGGCAAAGGTGTCTTGATATTACAGGATATCAAAGAAGCCAAAACCGAATTAGAAAACATGCTCACCAATAAAAAATTTGGTGCCGCAAGTGAGAAAGTTGTCATTGAAGAGTTTCTTGATGGGATCGAACTAAGCGTATTTGTATTGACCGATGGTAAAAATTATGTGACTTTACCTACAGCCAAAGATTATAAACGTATTGGCGAAGGAGATACAGGCCTTAATACAGGTGGCATGGGAGCTATCTCTCCAGTTCCTTTTGCAGATCATGCATTTATGTCTAAGATCGAAGAACAAATCATCAAACCAACAGTAGACGGATTGGCAAAAGAAAATATCGATTATAAGGGCTTTATTTTTATAGGATTGATCAAAGTAGGTAACGACCCAAAAGTCATTGAGTATAATGTACGTATGGGGGATCCCGAAACCGAAGCAGTACTCCCTAGAGTACAAACAGATTTGGTAAAACTGTTTCAACATGTGGGAGAACAATCATTAGATACTATTACTTTAGATATTGATCAAAGAAGCGCGACTACAGTAATGGCTGTTTCTGGAGGATATCCTGAAGCATACCAAAAAGGAAAAGAAATTACAGGTATTGATACTGTTTCAGAATCCATAGTATTTCATGCAGGAACAAAACTAGAAGATGGTAAAGTAGTGACAAATGGAGGCCGAGTAATTGCCGTGACATCTTTTGATGATGATTTCAGACAAGCACTAAAAAAATCTTATCAAAATATAGAAAAACTACATTTTGATAAGATGTATTATAGAAAAGACCTTGGATTTGATCTTTAATTCTTAGAATATGAGGATAAGTTAATTTAAAAATGAATGCGCCTTGGGATCTCTATCCTCTTCGCCACTGTCATTAAATTTCTTTAACTCTTTCATCCAGTAGAAAAATGCAACAAAACCGATTGCCATAAACAACCAGTTTATGATATTGGCACCAGTCCAACTTTCTAACTCTAATGCTCTAAGCGCATCAAAAGGAGCGAATAAAACTTCTACGACAAGAGACTCAATAGCTTCAAAAAAATCTTTCATAATTCAAAATATGATTGGGATTATATAAAGTTTAAAAATAGTATCTAAAAACTTTTTATAAATTAGTTTTACAATATATCAAAACAATACCTAAATTGTCTAGAGCAAAAATATAAAAAATAGTAGTGTTATCAAGCTTTTTTAGTAAATCAAAACCAATAAACTATATTGTAGTAGCACTGTATATGCTTTTACACTTTTGCATAGCATATTATAAAAGAGGTTTTGAGGTAGAAATTAAATTTATAGCAATAGGTATTCTATCAGCTTTATTATTTGTATTACCAATGTTGATGCTTAATTTTATTGCTCAAAAAAATGACCTAACATACAAAGGTACATATACTATCCTTTTGTATGCTTTTTTAGCAAGTATATTACCTAATGCATTAACCAATATTAATATTTTATTATCCAATGTATTTGTGCTTTTGGCGTTAAGAAATATTTTGCAATTGCAAAATGAAAAACATATCAAAGCCAAACTGTTTAATGCTTCAATTTTTATAGGATTAGCTTCATTGACCTATTTTTGGAGTATTGGATTTATAATATTAGTATTTTTAGGAGTGTTATATGCCGAGCCCAAAAATTATCGTAATTGGATCATTCCCTTTATAGGCCTTAGTGCGGTCTTTATAGTATCAAACTGTTTTACACTGCTGTTTTATGATTCATTTTTTTCTATTACAGCCTATTTTCACCCAATATCATCTTCTTTTGAAAACTACCTAATCAAAGATCAGTTGTTTTCTGTTGGAGTTTTATCGATTTGTATACTCTTTTTTATGGTAATATACCTAATCAAGTTTAAGCGTAAAACAGTCAAAACAAAACCTATTTTAAGAATGATTGTTGCTTATTTGATAATCGCTCTAGGTGTTGCAGGAATTGCCCCAATAAAAAACACATCCGAACTGTTTTTTGTAGTTACACCATTAGCCATAATAGGTACTACTTATCTCGAAATGAGCTTTTATCAATTCGCTAAAGAAATTAATATATGGGTGTTCTTACTAATTCCTTTTACAACACTGTTATTTTGATAACATACTATTGTAAAATATAATACCTTTGTATCTTTTAGAAAATAAAACAAAGCATGTTTACAAATACAGCAAATACCATTTTTAAAGAGGTTATTGATACCTATCACGTGATTGATAGTGTGGATCAAAAATTTTCTAATCCATATGATAGTAAATCACAAGCTATAGAGCATTTATTGTATCGAAAATGTTGGATAGATACTGTACAGTGGCATTATGAAGACATTATTAGAGACCCTCAAATTGATCCAGTTGCTGCCTTAAAATTAAAACGACAAATTGATGCCTCTAATCAGGACAGAACCGATATGGTAGAGTATATCGATAGTTACTTTTTAGAAAAGTATAATGATGTATCTCCTAAAAACAATGCTACAATCAATACCGAAAGCCCAGCCTGGGGAGTAGACAGATTATCTATTTTGGCTTTAAAAGTATATCATATGCATGAAGAAACTGTTCGTCAAGGCGCAAGTGATGCTCATAAAGCTGCATGTCAAGCAAAATTGAATATATTGCTAGAACAACGGGTAGATTTATCTACTGCAATCGATACATTATTAAATGATATCGAAAATGGAGACAAATACATGAAAGTCTATAAGCAGATGAAAATGTATAATGATGACGAATTAAACCCTGTATTGCGTGGCGAAAAATAATACCGAGCGATCAAAAAATTTTGAAACGAACGTTCTGGTAATTCGTCTTTCGGCTATGGGCGATGTGGCAATGACTGTCCCGGTATTACGAACATTTAGAGCTACCTATCCCGATGTAAAGCTTACAGTGCTTACACGAAAGTTTTTTGAACCTATATTTTCTGATATAGACAACCTAGAGGTATATCCTGTTGATGTAACAGGAAAACATAAAGGGATTATTGGATTAACAAGAGTGTTCAATGCTCTTAAAAAATTAGGTGTAGATGTAGTGGCAGATTTACACAATGTATTGCGATCTAATGTTTTGAAAACTATGTTTTCTATTAAAGGAACAACAGTTGTTCAGATAGATAAAGGTAGAGCCGAAAAAAAAGCACTTACTAGATCTCAAAATAAAGCATTTAAACAACTTAAAACAACACACCAACGATATGCTGATGTTTTTGAAGCACTAGGATATCCTATCAACTTAAATGCACATAAGTTCCCTAAAAAAAAGCCTTTAACTCCTAATATCCTTTCGTTAAGTCAAAATTCTACCAAAAAGTGGTTAGGGATAGCTCCTTTTGCACAATATGAAAGTAAAACCTATCCTTTAGAATTAATGGTTGAGGTGATTGAAGAGTTGGATAAAGGAGATCTTTTCGAGATCTTTCTTTTTGGTGGCGGAAAGCGTGAAATAGATATCCTTAATAACATTAGCAGTAAGTATAATAATGTAATTAATGTTGCTGGCAAACTCACTTTTGAAGATGAATTAAAATTAATTGGCAACCTAGACGCAATGTTATCTATGGATAGTGGTAATGCTCATCTATCGGCAATGTATGGAGTACCAACGATCACCTTATGGGGGGTAACACATCCTTTTGCGGGTTTTATGCCATTTGGCCAACCCATGGATCATGCTATTTTACCCAACCTGGCAAAATATGACCAAATCCCTACATCAATTTATGGTAACAAAGTACCAACGGGATATGAGAAAGTGATGTATACAATCAAACCAGAAACGGTTGTAGAAGCGATTAATAATTTAGCGTAAAGATCTTTTCTATCTTCCCGAGCGTAGTCGAGGGATATGTTTTATTTATTTGCACCTCGACTACGCTCGGTGTGACAGTATATAAAACTACCCTCTAATTACTAAAAACTACTAACTAATTTTAAACATCATCAAAATCAATTTTAACTACATCGCTTGTAGGGTGTGCTTGGCAAGCCAAGATTAGGCCGTCGGCTATTTCACCATCAGTTAGAATGCTGTTTTTTTCCATTGCTGCGGTGCCTTCGGTAACTTTACAAATACAAGAGCTACATACACCTCCTTGGCAAGAATAAGGAGCGTCGATATCTTCTTCGAGAGCGGCATCAAGAATCGTCTTTTTTTGATCCATCGCGAAGGTAAATTCTTCATCATCGACAAGAATAGTAATATTAGTTTTTCCTTCTAGGTTAATATCCAGCTCAGTTTCATCACTACTACTGGTAAACAACTCAAAATGAATAGCATTTTTCTCTATGCCATTTTCAACCAAAATTTGGGTAACGGTATTGATCATTTCTTCGGGACCGCAAAGGTAAAAATCAGAAAAAGATACATCCTTAAACTTATTTTTAAGAACATAGTTTACTGTTGGTTTTTCAATTCTTCCAAAATGAGCATTTTCTTCTTGACTTCGGCTATATACAAATTCTATAAATAGTCGATCAGGATAATTAGCTTGTAAATCAAGAAGTTCATCTCTAAAAATGGTTTCTTCTAATGTTTTATTTCCATACACTAATACAAAACGACTATTAGATTCTTCTTCGAGTACAGCTTTGATCATACTCATTATAGGTGTAATACCACTTCCTGCAGCAAAAGCGCCATAGGTATTATCAGTATTTGTATGTAGTAAAAATTGCCCTTCGGGAGGGTGAACCTCAAGAACATCACCTTCTTTTAATTGGGTATTGGCAACGACAGAAAAAGTACCATCTTTTATTTCTTTTACAGCGACTTTTAATTCACCACTTTTGGGTGAACTACAAATAGAATATGCTCTACGAATCTCTTTTCCTTCAATGTCGGTCTTAATGGTGATGTATTGCCCAGGAATAAAAGTGTATATATCTTGTAACCCTGCAGGTACATCAAATGCTATCGAAACAGCTTGAGGTGTTTCGCGAGTAATTTGATGTATAGTAAGTTTATGAAAATCTGACATTGCAATTATTTTTCGCAAAAATAATAAATGCAGCAAGAGCAGCGAGCTTTTAAGAAAAAATTATCTGAATCTATTTTGTAACAAAAACTCATTTTGGTTTACTAAATAGTATAAGAAGTACCATCTCCTTCTCTAAAAATTCCTTTGATTATGATCAAACATTTTATCACCTTACAGTGGAAATCTTTCTGGCGATCAGCCTCTCTAACTTCGGGATTGTTCATGAAGCTTTTTATGGGGTTTTGGGCGCTTTGGTTAGCTTTTGTTTCTGCAATAGGAGGTGTGGCAGTTTTTAAACTTCTTAAAGATGAACTAAATCTGGATCCGTTAGAAACCGTAAACAGATTTTTGATCTACTGGTTGGTTTTTGATTTGATATTTAGATATGCACTACAAAAAATGCCCATCATTAATATTAAACCATTACTACTACTTCCTTTTAAGAAAAAAAAGATTGTTTCTTTTGCTTTTGGTAAAACAGCGCTTTCTTTTTTTAATGTGATTCATGCTTTCTTTTTTATTCCATTTTCTGTGGTACTGATCCAAAATGACTATCCAGTTATTCATGTATTGTTATGGAATGTCGGATTAATTGCAATCATATACAGTACTAATTTTTTAAATATTATCCTTAACAAAAAGGATAATTTAATCTTTATCATTGGTGGTGTTTTGGCAATTTTTGCTGGGTTACATTACTTTGGTTATTTTGATGTAACACTATATACTGGACCATTTTTTCAAGCATTGTATGAGGTGCCGATGTTCATATTGATCCCAATAGCGATACTAATAGTTTTATTAGTAATCTCTTTCAGGTCTTTTGTAAGAGATTTATATCTAGATGCTGGTTTGGTTACCAAATCCAAAGAAATTAAAACAGAAAACCTGGATTGGTTAGATCGGTTTGGCAAAACCGCTACGTTTCTTAAAAACGACATAAAATTGATTAAAAGAAACAAAAGAGCAAGATCAACAGTTTTAGTTAGTTTTTTATTTCTTTTTTATGGGTTATTATTTTTTACAGGTGCCATAGAGAGTTATGACAAACCCATCTGGAAAATGTTTGCAGCCATTTTTGTTACTGGTGGATTTCTCTTAAGTTTTGGGCAATTTGTACCCAGCTGGGATAGTTCATATTATCCACTTATGATGAGTCAAAATATTAGATATAAAGAATATCTATCTTCAAAATGGTGGCTGATGGTGATTGCTACTTTGATTGCTACAGTATTAGCATCAGGGTATCTATATTTTGGTTGGGATGTGTACTTGGCAATTATAGTTGCGGCTATCTATAATATCGGAGTAAACTCACATGTAGTACTATGGGCGGGAGCCTATGTAAAAACACCAATTGATCTTACTAGTAACAAAAAGGCATTTGGAGATAAACAAGCATTTAATACCAAAACATTATTATTATCATTACCAAAAATGGCATTACCAATGGGCCTTTATGCTATTGGGCATTATACCTATGGTCCTTATGCAGGGTACGCATTGGTAACGATAGTTGGTTTTGCAGGTTTTGCCTTTAAAGATGCTGTTTTTAGTAAAATCGAAAGCATCTATAGAACAGAAAAATACAAAACCATAGCGGCTTACAAACAAAAAAACTAAGAATAATGATAACAATACATAGTCTTACTAAAACATATACGGGCAATACAGTTTTAAACATTGAGAATCTTGAAATCCAAAAAGGAAATAGTTTTGGGTTAGTGGGAAATAATGGAGCCGGAAAAACGACTTTGTTTAGTACTTTGCTCGACCTTATACAGCCCACAACTGGATATATTGAAAGCATGGGCATAAAAGTTAATGAAAGCGAAGATTGGAAAGCAATAACTTCTGCTTTTATCGATGAAACCTTTTTGATCGGTTACCTCACCGCCGAAGAGTACTTTTATTTTATAGGTGAACTTCGTGGGCAAAATAAAGCAGATGTAGATACCTTACTTGCAGAATTTGAAGACTTTTTTCATGGAGAAATTTTAGGCCAAAAAAAATACTTAAGAGACCTTTCTAAAGGAAATCAAAAAAAAGTAGGCATTATAGCGGCATTAATTGGTAACCCAGAAGTCATTATTCTTGATGAACCCTTTGCTAATTTGGACCCAACCACACAAATACGTTTAAAAAAGATCATTAAAGAATTGTCTGTAAACCCAGAAGTTACTGTTTTAGTATCTAGTCATGATCTAATGCATGTTACCGAAGTTTGTGAACGTATTGTAGTATTAGATAAAGGCGAAGTGGTAAAAGATTTGGCAACATCTGAAGCAACCTTAAAAGAACTAGAAGAACATTTCAACAAATAATATTAAGCAAAGAAGTTTGGGAATTTAATAAAACATCACTGTATTGATATGGTGGTGTTTTTTTTGTCCAAGAATACCGGTTTTATAAATTTTTTTAAAAGAAAAAACCAGAAACATTCGTTTTTAAAAACCGAAGAGCCTTACTAATATGAACCTCTACTGTTTTAGTCGAAATTCCTAAAATTTCAGCAATCTCTTTATGTTTCTTTTGCTCTAGACGGCTTAGTTTAAAAACTTCTCTACATTTTTTTGGGAGCTGTTCAATAGCGTTTTCAAGCTTGTTCCAATTTGCTTCACTTTGATCTTCTTGCTGATCATACATTTCAAAAAGAGTTTGCCATTTTAACTCATCGATAGCATCATATTCTTTTTTCTGTTGACGTAGATGCATCAAAAATTCATTATGACAGGAACGAAAAAGATAATTTTTTAATGAAGTTGTGATCTTTAATGAAGATTTTTTCTCCCAAAGGCGTAACATGACATTTTGAACTAGATCTTCAGAAAGCTTGCGATCTCCAGATAGTTTATAAACGTAGTTATACAACCACTTATAGTATTGGTTAAAAAGGATTTTGTAGCTTTTTTGATTCCCGTCTTTTAATCCTTTTACAAGGGATTTTTCTATGTCAGAATAATTGCTTTTCATGATAAAAACCACTTGCAAAATTATAAAAATTAAAACAAAGTAAGGGATTAATAAGATTTCTGCATCATATATATAGAAAAAAGACAGAATGGATAATTATTTAACAATAATTAAAAAATACCTTGAAGGGCATATATCATCTTTAGAAAAAGAAGAATTAAAGCAATGGTTAGCAGAAGATGTAGAAAACGAGATACTTTTTAAAAGAGAAATAAGGAATTGGTATACTACAAAAGAAGAACAACAAACCGAGCCAGATAAAGCATATGAACGTTTTATAAAAACTATAGAACCAAAAGAAACAAAAGTAATTTCGTTAAAACCCTGGATAAAGGTTATAGCATATGCAGCAGTTTTAACAGGAATACTTTTCGGAGCATATTATTATACCACAGACAATCAATCTTCGCTTAGAACTAATCCAGAGATCGTAGAAGTTGATTCGACCCCATTAGATAAGATCAAAATTGTGCAAGGCAATGGTACAATTACATATATGGATTTTGATGATACGTCTAATATTGTAGATCCACAGGGAAATTTGGTTGTTAAGAAAGAGCAGCATCAATTGGTGGTTCAAAGTAATACTGCAATAGCTAAGGTAGAGTACCTTGAAATTTCTATCCCTAAAGGGAAAATATTTCAGCTTACCTTATCAGACGGAACCAAAGTATGGTTAAACGCAGCCAGTACCCTAAAATTCCCTCAACACTTTACATCTTCAGACAAAAATAGGTTGGTATATCTTGAAGGAGAAGCCTTTTTTGATGTAACAACAAACAAAGCACAACCTTTTATCGTAAAAACAGGAGCAATTGATGTCGAAGTATTAGGAACACAGTTTAATGTATCATCTTATACAGAAGATAATACCGTAAAAACAACTCTGGTAGAAGGAGCAGTTGCGGTTAATGACCCTAACAGTAATACCAATATGTTGAAATTGACACCAAATTATCAAGCAGTATATACTAAAGGCGACAAGCTTTTACAACAAAAGAGAGTAAATACTGCAGTATTTACATCCTGGATGCATAGAAAGATTATGTTGCAAGATGAATCTTTTGCCGAGGTATCTAAAAGAATTGAACGTACCTATGATGTAGAGATTGAAAGTCAAAATGAAAAATTAAACAATACACGTTTTACAGGAGAATTTGATATAGAAAATGTACGACAGATCCTAAACGTATTTTCTGAAACAATAGCGTTTACATATGTTATAAAAGATAAGAAGATTACAATCAACCCATAAAATAAGAAAGGAAGTGCTACAACACTTCCCCTTACGGTTTGATTATTATTTAACTGAGTACTAAAAACCAAACTTTTCAAAATTATGAAAAAAAAGGGAAATCGTACGCTATTTTCAAATTTAGCGCACAAATCAATCGTATTAAAAATGAGGCTTACACTTGTTTTATTTTGTTTTTCCATCTTTCAGATGATGGCAACTTCGGGATTTTCGCAAGGCAAAATAGAGCTTGATTTTAAACAAACACCGATCACAGAAGTATTAGAAGAAATCAAAAATCAAACGTTTTACAAGTTCTTCTATATCAGTGATGAGGTAAATCTTGATCAAACAATTTCTATCAAGGTTAATAAAGAAACTATAGATAAAGTACTATCCTTACTCTTTGAGGATACTGATATTTCATATACTATAGTCGGAAAACAAGTAATCTTAAAAAAAGCTTCTTTAACTAAAGAAAAACTTAAATTACAAAGAGAGATCAAAGGAAATGTAAAAGATGCTTCAGGAAGCCCATTACCCGGAGCAAATATATTGGTAAAGGGAACTACAATTGGAGCACAAACAGATTTTGAAGGAAATTTTACAATTAATTTACCAGGTGACAATAATGTCATAGTGATTTCATACATCGGTTTTGAAACCGTAGAAATTGATCTTACGGGAAAAGATTTTGTGGATGTGACGCTTAAAGACGCTTCAGCGCAACTCGATGATGTTGTGATTGTAGGCTCTAGAAACCCTAGTCGAACTGCTACAGAAACAGCTGTACCTATAGATGTGATAGATATTACACAAATAGCTACACAAGGACCTCAAACTTCTGTAAATGAGATTCTTAATTATGTAGCGCCATCTTTTACATCACAAACGCAAACGGTTTCTGACGGGACAGATCATATCGATCCAGCATCGTTACGTGGATTGGGGCCTGATCAGGTATTGGTATTAATTAATGGAAAAAGAAGACATAACACAGCATTAGTAAATGTAAATGGTACTGTCGGTGCAGGTAGTGTGGGTACAGATTTAAATGCAATCCCAACAGCGGCCATACAACGTATAGAAGTGTTACGAGATGGAGCTGCTGCACAATACGGATCAGATGCAATTGCAGGGGTAATTAATATTGTATTAAAAAAAGGCACGAATCAGTTGGATCTTACATTAACTACGGGTGCTAATTTTAGCGAAAACTCAAATCAATTTGATGGCGGGAGCGATGGTGAAAAAGTAGTGCTAGATGTGAATTACGGATTGCCAATAGGAGATAACGGAGGGTATATCAATTTTACGGGATCTTTATCTACCAGGGAACCTGCATTACGTAACAAAGATTATCAAGGAGATATTTTTAGAGGATTTCATGGGGCAGAACGTGTATTTGCAACTGGTGGAGGAAATGTTGCAGAAATGACATTAGCAGATTATCAAACAGCTGCACAAGGAATCACGTATCTTGATCAGACTACCAGAGACCAAATCGCAACCTTAAATGTTACAGATCCTACAGACATAGATACATTTAGAGGATTATTGGATTTTGATGCAGATGAAAATGAGCTAACTGCTAGAGGATTAACCAGAACCGATTTTAGATTTAAAGTAGGTACAGCAAAATTAAGAGAAGGTAAGTTTTTTGCTAATATGGCAATTCCACTTGGTGAAGATGCAGAGTTCTATAGTTTTGGAGGTATAAGTTATCGACAAGGATTGGCATCAGGGTTTTATCGTAGACCAGCACAAGGTGATGGTCGTGCTAATACCCCAGCTTTTCCTAATGGATTTTTACCCAATATAGGAACAGATATCGTAGATAAATCTATTGCCCTAGGGGTCAAAGGAAAAGTAAAAGACTGGAATATTGATTTCTCTAACACCTATGGGATCAATATATTCGATATAACTGTTGGTAACTCAAGTAACGGAACATTAGGAGTAGCTACACCAAGAACTTTTGATGCAGGTGCGCTTAGCTTTATGCAGAATACTACAAACCTGGATATTGGTAAATTTCATGAAGATATTTTTAGCGGATTGAATGTTGCTTTGGGAGCCGAGTATAAAGTAGAAAATTATTCAATTACTGCAGGAGAAGAAGCATCTTACACAAGTTATGATACCAACGGAAATATAGTTACTAGCACAACACCAGATACTGATCTAGTACGTAATAATTTTACGGGTGCAGCACTTGGTGGAGGCTCTCAAGTATTTAGAGGATATGATCCTAATAATGAAACCGATAAATTTAGAAATAGTATTGCAGGGTATATTGATCTAGAGGCCGATTTTACAGAGCAATGGTTAGTAAGTCTAGCTGGGAGATATGAAAACTTCTCAGATTTTGGAGACACGTTTAACTATAAGTTAGCAACGCGATATAAAATCACAGAAAACTTTTCGATTCGGGGGGCAAATAGTACAGGTTTTAGAGCGCCATCATTACATCAGCAATTTTTTAGCAGAACAAGTACAGTTTTTGTAGATAATCAACCTTTTGAGCAAGGTACTTTTACTAATGACAGTAGAGCGGCTGCATTAATTGGTATTGCAAAGCTTAAAGAAGAAACATCAAGTAGTTTTAGTTTGGGGCTTACTGCCAAAGTTCAGAGTTTTACCTTTACTGCAGATGCATATTTAATTAATATTGATGATAGAATTGTATATAGCGGAAGCTTTGGAAACGGAGGAGATGCAGAGCTAACACAAATATTTGAAGATGCCGGAGCAACCAGTGCTCGGTTCTTTGTAAATGCTATAGATACACAATCACAAGGTGTGGATGTGGTAATTTCTCATAAAGCAAATTTTGGAGAAAATACTACCCTTAAAAATGATCTTTCAGGAACTTTTGCAGAAACCGAAGTCGAAGAAATTCGTGTTCCACAAAGAATTGCCAATGCAGGACAAAGTGGTAATTTCTTTGATGGGCAAGAAGAAGCTTTTTTAACCCTGGCCCAACCCAGAACAAAGATAAGTCTTACTAATGTACTATCCTTTGGTAGATACGATGTGTTATTGCGTAATGTGTTTTTTGGCGAGGTAACAGATCCTGATGATTTTAATGGAGATCTTAGAGTAGAAGGAACTACTGTGAGTGATGATGCTGTATATGGAGGAAAAGTAGTTACTGACCTTTCTTTTTCTGCAAAACTTTTAGAAAACCTTAATATTACTATAGGTGCCAATAATTTGTTAGACGTCTATCCAGATGAGAATAGAGAAGGAGGAACAGCTGGCGATCAATTTGTATACTCTAGAAGAACATCTCAGTTC
Source organism: uncultured Aquimarina sp. (assembly GCA_947501475.1). Taxonomy (GTDB): domain Bacteria; phylum Bacteroidota; class Bacteroidia; order Flavobacteriales; family Flavobacteriaceae; genus Aquimarina. The sequence continues at coordinate 271,288 of CANMWA010000001.1, forward strand.
GGGTATTCGGGTAGATTTTTATTTGCGAGAGTTAATTTTAGCCTTTAAATAGTAGATTTTTATTTCATTAATTCAGTTTTTATTTGTTAAAACAGGCAAGAGTGCATACTATTCTTGTCTGTTTTTCTTTATCTGATTATCTATAAAAAAGAAAAAATTTCAAAATACAGAAGAAAATTGATTTTGATACGTCTAGAGTGATTATTGCCATAGATGTATGGTGCTTTGTATTGTTAACAAGTCAAAAAAAAGCAATAAAAACAATATTTACCCATAGAAAAAATTTGTTAACAACCTGTTTTTTAACGAAAGAAATGTATTTTTACCACTTACATAATATTTTTGTACACATAAATACACTAAAAAGTAAGTTTTTTAGTTATCACACTTATAATAAATTATCTGGCTTTGGGGAAAAAAATATCAAAAATCACGTTGGTATTGCTATTAGCAATCGTTGGACTTGCTTGTTCTCGTAAAAAAGACAAATTTGTAAATCGTACATGGCATGACATGACCACCAAAAACAATACCTTATACAATGGTCGATTAGCTTTTGATAAAGGACAAGTAGATGTCATTGAAACCTACAAAGATAACTTCTGGGAATTGCTTCCGGTAGAGAAAATGATTGTAAGTGAAGATGTTAGACTGCCCAACGAAGTATTAAATCAAAATTTTGATAGAGCCGAAGAGAAAGCTGTAAAAGCGATCCAAAAACATACGATGCTTATTGATGGCAGGGAACGTAACCCTAAAATTGATGAAGCATTTTTGCTATTAGGCAAAGCCCGTTATTTTGAGCAACGATTTATTCCAGCTCTAGAAGCATTTAACTACATTTTATATAAATACCCTGCTAGTAATACAATCAATCATGCCAAGGTTTGGAAGGCAAAAACCAATTTACGCCTGGATAATAATGAAAAAGCCATAGAAGACTTGAACAGGATGATCGAGCAAGAGTATATGAAACCTCAGGACTATGCCGATGCTGTTGCAATGATATCACAAGCGTATATTAATTTAAAAAGAAAAGATTCTGCAGTAACCTATATTAATAAAGCTGCAATTCATACCAAAAAACCTGAAGAAAAAGGGCGTTATCTATATATTAAAGGGCAATTACTTAATGATTTAGGATATAAAGACAGCGCAAATTATGCATTTAATCAAATTATAGATCTTAATAGGAGAACTCCTAGAAGATATTTAATGAATGCATACATGGCAAAGGCTAGAAACTTTGACTATGAAACCGGTAATAAAGAAGAGTTTTTAGAACTATTAACCGATTTAGAAGAAAATCGTGAAAACCGCCCTTTTTTAGATAAAATACACAATCAAAAAGCAGTATACTTCAAAAATTTAGACTCAATTGATCTAGCTATTGAATATTATAACAAATCATTACGCACCAATTCTGATGATAAGTATTTAGAATCGATAAACTATTATACACTTGGTGATATAAGTTTTGACAGAAAAGAGTATGCTAATTCAGGAGCATATTATGATAGTACCTTACAGCGAATGATTGTAGACTCTAAGCGATACAGAGTTTTAAAGAAAAAACGTGATAATCTTGATGATGTAATCCTCTATGAAGGAATTGCAAAAACTAATGATAGTATCCTTACCGTTGCGGCAATGTCACCCGATGAGAGGATAGCCTATTATTCAGAATACACCGAAAAAATAAAAGCAAAAGCTATAGCCGCAGAGAAAGCTGCTGAAATTGCAAAAATAAAAGGGCAATTACCAATAGCGCAAAGATTTAGACAGCCAGGAGCGCCATTACAATCTGATACCAAAGGTCCTAACCCAGGAGGAACATTTTACTTTTATAACCAAACCACAGTTGCATATGGTAAAACAGCCTTCAAACGAACTTATGGAAATAGAGAATTGCAAGATAACTGGCGAATTTCTAGTATTTCAAACCCTGGCGAAGCAATTGCTGAAGAAGAAACAGAAATAGAAGAATACTCGATAGATACAGATCCAGCTTTTGATCCACAAACGTATATAGCACAATTACCTACCGATCAAAATGTATTAGACAGTTTACAAACCGATCGCAACTTTGCATATTATCAACTAGGGGTGATTTATAAAGAAAAGTTTCAGGAATATGGTTTGGCAATTGATAAGTTTGAAAACCTTCTTCAAAGTAACCCAGAAGAACGTTTGGTAGTGCCTTCAAAATATAACCTATATAAAATCTACCTGGCTCAAGGTGATATAACGGCATCAAATAAATACAAGCAGGATATTATTAATAATTACGGAGATTCGAGATATGCTAAAATCCTTCAAAATCCCGAAGAAACCTTGCAAGATGATCAAAATAGTCCTAAATCAAGATATAATAGATTATTTAAAGATTTTCAAAATCAAAAATATGCATCTGTTATCAAAGAAAGCGATGAATTGATTACCAAATTTGGAGGAGATGAGGATTTTGTGCCCAAATTCGAGCTCTTAAAAGCCCAAGCTATTGGTCGTTACAGAGGTTTTGAGGCATATAAAGAAGCATTAAACTATGTGTCACTTAATTACCCACAAAGTCCTGAAGGTAAAAAAGCACAGATTATATATCAGGTAACTATACCACAGATAGAAAATAATGCATTTATAACAGACCTGGATGAAGTAAAGAACTATAAACTAGTTTATCCTTTTTCTACATTAGGTAACAATCAAGCTCAAGGACTCAAAGAACATATAGAGCATATTATTAAAGAACTACGATACGATAAAATGAAAGTTTCTTTGGATGTATATAATAAAGATCAACAATTTGTAGTTGTACATACCAGAAGAACTAAATTAGAAGCCGATGGCCTTGCCGAGTTAATGTCTTTAGGTAAAACTGAAGATACTAGAGGCGTAGACCTTACAAAATGGAATAGAAAAAAGAAATATTATAAAAAAGTAGAGCAAACGTATTTTATGATTGCATCTGCTAATTATAGAATTCTTCAGATTCATAAAAATTTGGAAGAATATAAACAACCAGAAATAGAAGTAGAAACAGAACAATAATTTTAAATTCCCCCCACACATTATGTTTTCAGATAATAAAAAAGGAAGAGATCAAGGTATGACAGATTTTTCTCGCAATCAAAACAAAATCTCAGAAGGAACAAAAATCGTAGGTGATATTGTTTCTGAAGGTGGTTTTAGGATAGAAGGTACTATCGAAGGAACGTTTAAAACGACAGGCAAGGTAGTAGTAGGATCATCAGGATTTATTAAAGGTACACTAGAGTGCTCTGACGCAGATTTCGAAGGAAAGTTTGCAGGAACTCTTATCGTGACTAATACACTATCCTTAAAACCAACTGCACATATCGAAGGCGAAGTTACAGTAGGTAAATTAGCGGTAGAGCCAGGAGCAAACTTCAACGCATCATGTTCGATGAAAGGAGGCGTAAAATCCTTAAGTAAGCCAACACCATCAAGTGAGCAAAAGCCAGGACAACCACAACAACCAGCACGACCACAAGGTAAATTAGCATAAATCACTTAGATCGCTGTGTTTGCTTTATTGAGTCATTTCACTTAATTTAGAGGTTATAAAAATTAATAGTATAACTTATAAATTAGTGCAGATGAAAATACTCGATAAAAATCAATTACAGACTATTCAAGGAGGAATTTCTGCCCATGGTATTGGAGGAGGAACTGGAGAAGGTAGGAGAACAGTAGTAAATCCATCTTTATTAATTAACCTAGAAGATATAGGGATTAGGTATTCTGGTCATGGTATTGGAAATGGAACAGGGGAGAGACCCTGATTAGAAAAGATATCCTCATTTCATATAGACAGAAGCACTATTTCTAGAACCTTTTGTTGTTTTCTTTATATAATCGATGTGCGGTAGATAAATCGTTATATTTGATTATGGATGCGAACAAAAAACCTGATAAAAATCAATTTAGAAAATATGTTGCTTTGACAGGGATAGCCTTTCAGATGGGAGCTACCATATTCTTATTTGCATATATAGGAGAAAAGCTAGATGCCTATTATATGTTTGAAGAGAAATGGCTTACCATAGTTTTTGTTCTTTTAGGAGTTGCAATTTCTCTTTATATGGTAATTAAACAATTAAACAAAATCAATAAGTCTAATTGATTTTGAAGCATAATTTATTTTCTTTGCAAAATATTTATATAAGGTATGCTTCAAAAAGTATTTAAATTCACAGGTCTTTTAATAGCTATAGTTATTGGGACCTATTTTTTGCATAAAACAATTGCAAGTCAAGCTTTTTTAAGCGAAAATCTTGATATAATCAACTTGGCATATTTATTTAACGCAGGGTTTACTTTCCTATTTACCACAACGATAATTTTACTTAGTAAAAAGTATAAAGACCAAATTGGTTTTATCTTCTTGGCAGGTAGTTTTATTAAAACAGGGATCTTTTTGGCCCTAATTAAAGTAAATAATGTAGAAATTGATAAAAATGTATTCCTTGATTTCTTCATCCCCTATATAATATGTTTAATTCTCGAAGTTTATTATGTTTCTAGAATGCTAAAATCAATTAAATAATTGATTTTTAGTTAATTATGTGTTTTTAATTAATCTCAAACTTATTTAACTAAAATAGTTTAAGAATCTAACTTAATTATGTACATTTGCACCCAAATTTAGGAACCGAAATTGTATACGTAATGCAAAAACGTACTGTAGTTAAAATTTTATTGACTTTTACTCTTATTTTTAGCGCTGCTAATCTATTCGCTAATGATTCTGAAAAAGGCGAAAATGATGAGAAAGTAAATACAAAATCTGAAATCGATGCATATATAGAGCATCACCTTCAAGATGCTCATGATTTTACACTTTGGTCAGATGGAGAAACAGGGTCTCATGTTGGATTTCCGCTTCCTGTAATTTTATGGGATAATGGATTAAAAGTTTTTTCTTCTTCTAAATTTCATCATGGTGAAACAGTTGCCAATGTAGGGGATGATTTCTATAAATTAGATCACGGAAAAATATACAAGACAGATGCCGAAGGAACAATCAATTATGATGAGCATCATCACGCTACCAATGTAAAACCATTAGATTTCTCAATCACGAAGAATGTAGTTACTATGCTTTTAGTAAGTGTACTAATGTTATTTATGTTTGGTGGATTGGCTAAGTCATATAAAAAAGGAGCTTTGCCAAAAGGATTCGGTAGAGTTCTTGAACCTCTTGTGATTTATGTTCGTGACGAAATAGCAATTCCTAATATTGGAAAAGAAAAACATAGAAAATTTATGGGCTTCTTGCTTACAGTTTTCTTTTTTATATGGTTGTTGAATCTATTAGGGATGACACCACTTGGGGTTAATGTTACAGGAAACATTGCAATAACAGTTTGTTTAGCATTGTTTACGTATTTCATTACTCAATTTAGTGCTAATAAAGAATATTGGAAACATATCTTTTGGATGCCAGGAGTTCCTGTTATTATGAAGATTGTTTTAATGCCAATAGAGATTTTAGGAACTTTAACAAAGCCTTTTGCACTATTGATTCGTCTTTTTGCAAACATCACCGCAGGTCACGTAGTGATTATGAGTTTGATTGCATTAATTTTTACAGCTCAAAACGTATATGTAATGACACCGATTTCATTACTATTAACAATATTTATATCAGTGATAGAACTTTTAGTAGCCTTCTTACAAGCATTTATCTTTACAATGTTATCTGCTTTGTTTATAGGTCTGGCGGTTCAAGATCACGAACATCATTAAGAACAACAATTGTTTAATATTTAATATTTTTTTTATGGAAATTCCAGGTTTAGTAGGTGCAGGTTTGATTGTAATCGGAGCAGGTATCGGTTTAGGAAAAATCGGTGGATCAGCAATGGAAGCAATCGCTCGTCAACCAGAAGCTACAGGTAAGATTCAAACTGCGATGATTATTATCGCGGCACTTTTAGAAGGTTTAGCATTCGCTGCTTTAATCCTTGGGAAGTAAGAAATTAAAATAGTATCACTTTCAACGGTTGGTTGAAAGTGATACTTACCCATTTAGAAATTGAAGATTAGACACAATAATTAAGTATATAAGAAATGGATAAATTAATTAACGATTTTTCATTCGGACTGTTTTTCTGGCAAGCATTAATACTTTTAGTATTACTCTTTTTATTAAGAAAATTTGCCTGGAAACCCATTCTTGATTCTTTAAATAACAGAGAAGAAGGGATTAAAGATGCATTAGAATCTGCAGAAGCAGCTAGAAAAGAAATGCAAAACCTTCAGGCTGATAATGAGCGAATTTTAAATGAAGCAAGAGCAGAACGCGATGGCATGTTAAAAGAAGCTAGACAGCTTAAAGAAAACATGATTACAGATGCTAAAGCCGAAGCCCAAATTGAGGCCGATAAGATTGTTGCACAAGCACAAGCTACTATCGCTAGCGAAAAGAAAGCTGCAATTGCAGACCTTAAAAGCCAGGTAGCTGGACTTTCTGTAGAGATAGCAGAAAAAGTAGTAAGAAAAGAATTATCAGATAAGAAGCAACAATTAGAATTAGTAGATTCTATGTTGGGCGATGTTACTTTAAACTAATCATACATGAGTAGAGCAGCAATACGTTATGCAAAAGCAGTTTTGAGTTTAGCTCAAGATAAAAAAGCTACAGAAGATGTTCAGAAGGATATGCAAGATATTATCACTACTATTGATAATAGTGCCGAGCTCAGAATGGTGTTAAGTAGCCCTTTAATCAAAAATGAAGTCAAGCTAGCCTCTTTAAAAGAGATTTTTAAAAGTGCCGGAGATATCACACAAAAATTATTCGATACGTTGATTCAAAACAAAAGAGTGGATTTATTGGCCAATGTTGCCAAACAATACATTGTTTTATTTGATCAGTTAAATAATACACAAGTTGCAACAGTAACTACAGCAGTGCCTTTAGACAAATCCTTAAGCACAAAAGTTTTGGCCAAGGTAAAAGAATTAACAGGTAACGAAGCTACTATAGAAAATGTAATCGATGAGAGTATTATTGGTGGGTTTATTCTTAGAGTAGGTGATTTGCAATATAACGCAAGCATTGCCAACAAATTAACAACACTAAGAAGAGAGCTAAGTAATTAATATAATGATATGAACACCCCAAAAATAATACTATTGTTTGTAGCTGCTTTTTTAGCTTTTTCAGCTTCGGCTCAAAAGATAAAAGTTAAAAAAGGAGAAATCCTTTTGGATAAAAATCCAGTAGCAAAGTTAGTTAAAAGCGAAGCAGAAGATGCAGCCTATAAATATTCATTAACTTCGATGGCAGATGAGGTAGCTGTAGAGTTTAATTATAGAAATGAGTTAGTTACACTAGAAGGGAAACAAAGTTTTTATAGATGGTTGAGTATAAAACAACCTAATGGAGAATTAGTCAATGAAGTTGATTTTAAGTTTCTTTCTTTTACAATGAATACCCAAAAGGGTATCGCAGAGTTTTTAATAAAAAAACTTCAATTTCTTAATAAAGAAGGAATAAACACTAGTAAGGTAAAGGAGTTTTTTAGCGAGAAAAGAGTAAGTGAGTCTAAAGCAAAATTTGAAGAAAAACAAAAAGAGTTAGATGCGGCTGCGGCTGCTAATGAGGCCTTTGCAGTTGAAGGTAAAGCAAGAATTCAACGAATTAGACCACATGTAAAAAACGACTTGACTACTGTTGTAACTGGTGGAGCAATGGGTACAGAAGTAATAGCTACTGTAAGTGCTCCTGATAAATATCCAGATACAAAAACAAATCCCATCAAAGTATATGACTTGGACAATAACTTGATTGCCACTGCGATAACTGACTTTGGTGTTCCGGTTCGAGTTTCTTTAATAGATGGTTCTACTTTTGAATATAGCAATAGGTTCCAGTTAAAAGGGGGGTTATTTAATCATAATTTCTTGACAGAATTAGTAGAGCAAGTAGTTGGTAGAGGTTTTGAATTAGGTACTTCTTATAGAGTATTGAGTGCTCAGATGGAAAAAGCCGAAATGGAGAATAATCGTATTCAAAAAGAAGAAAAAGAAAAAGAATTCCAAAAAAGATTGTCTAAAGCAAATCATTTTCGTGAAAAGAAAGGATATGTAATTACCAAAGAAGGAGAAAAGATAGAAGGCCCTATCACGATCTTCTTTCAAAAAGTTCACCACCCTGATAATTTTGCTAATCAATTTATTAATGGATTATCATATTCAGATGGAGATGGTACTGTTCTTACTATAAAAGTTAAGGATGAAAAAGGAAAATTAAAGAATAAAAGATTTAGAGCTAAAGAAAACGTTTCATTTGCTGTGTTTGACGAAAACGGAAAAGAAACTGTCTTTAAATCGATAACCATGGGTAATACTATTTTTAAAGATTGGAGATTTCATCAGTTCATAGAAACTCATGAAGATATAGATATCTTTAGGTCATACAAGAAAAATCTTATTGTTAAAAGGTTAGATAAAGAAAAGTCATATTATGTAGACTATGAATTTCATCTTAAAAAAGAACAATACGATAAGAAAGATAAAATTAAGCTTGCAAAAATGATTAACTATTTTTGTGACAAAAGTGACGTTCCTTCAGAAGATGGAAAATTAAAAATCGAAGGGCTGAGTATTTTTGATTCGTTAGATTTATTAAAGAATCAATTTAGCGAAGATGATGTTGAATCAGTTAAAGAAATAATTGATGCAACTAAAGACTGTGTAATTAAAGAATAATTATTAAAATTCACATGTAATTGTGTGATTAAATATATTTAAAAATGGCAGAAGTGAATCCTGCTGAAGTATCAGCAATATTAAAACAACAACTATCTGGATTTGAAGCATCGGCTTCATTAGAAGAGGTAGGAACCGTATTACAAGTAGGTGATGGTATCGCACGTGTATACGGATTGTCTAATGCTCAATATGGAGAATTAGTACAGTTCGAATCTGGTTTAGAAGGTATCGTACTTAACCTTGAAGAAGATAATGTTGGGGTAGTACTTTTAGGTTCTTCTATAGATGTAAAAGAAGGAGCAACGGTAAAACGTACACAGCGTATTGCATCGATCAATGTTGGAGAAGGGATCGTAGGTCGTGTAGTAGACACACTAGGTAACCCAATCGATGGTAAAGGACCTATCGAAGGGGAAACTTTTGAAATGCCATTAGAGCGTAAAGCTCCTGGGGTAGTTTTCCGTCAACCGGTAACAGAACCACTTCAAACAGGGATTAAATCAATTGATGCAATGGTACCAATCGGTAGAGGACAACGTGAGTTGGTAATCGGTGACCGTCAGACTGGTAAAACAACAGTATGTATCGATACAATCCTTAACCAAAAAGAATTTTATGATGCTGGTGAGCCAGTGTACTGTATATATGTGGCTATAGGTCAAAAAGCATCTACAGTAGCTTTAATCGCTAAAGTATTAGAAGATAAAGGAGCAATGGCATATACGACTATCGTAGCAGCTAACGCTTCAGACCCTGCGCCAATGCAAGTATATGCACCATTTGCAGGAGCTGCAATCGGAGAATATTTCCGTGATACAGGTCGCCCGGCATTGATCATTTATGATGATTTATCTAAGCAAGCAGTTGCCTATCGTGAGGTATCTCTATTATTACGTCGTCCGCCAGGTCGTGAGGCGTATCCTGGAGATGTTTTCTATCTTCACTCAAGATTATTAGAGCGTTCTGCAAAAGTAATAGCAGATGATAGTATTGCCAAAGATATGAATGACCTTCCTGATTCTTTAAAAAAGAAGGTAAAAGGAGGAGGTTCTTTAACAGCACTCCCTATTATCGAAACACAGGCTGGTGACGTTTCTGCATATATCCCAACAAACGTAATCTCGATTACCGATGGACAGATATTCTTAACATCAGATTTATTTAACTCTGGTGTGCGTCCGGCAATTAACGTAGGTATCTCGGTATCTCGTGTAGGTGGATCGGCACAGATTAAATCCATGAAAAAAGTAGCAGGTACTTTAAAACTGGATCAAGCACAGTTTCGTGAACTAGAAGCATTTGCTAAGTTTGGATCTGATCTTGATGCAGCTACACTAAACGTTATCGAAAAAGGAAAACGTAACGTAGAGATCTTAAAGCAAGCACAAAACGATCCTTATACCGTAGAAGATCAGATCGCGATCATCTATGCAGGTTCAAAAAACTTGTTAAGAGACGTTCCTGTGAACAAAATAAAAGAATTCGAAAGTGACTATATAGAGTATCTTAATGCTAAACATAGAGATACGTTAGATACACTTAAAGCCGGAAAACTTACAGATGAAGTAACAGATGTGTTATTATCGGCTTGTAAAGAGATTTCAGCAAAATATAAAAATTAGTATTGAGTACAGAGTATTAATGTTTTAATACTCTGTACTTCATAAAGTTTAATATTGAATAGGTGTTGATAAGAAGGTACTAACGACTAACTACTCAATACTCAATACTAAAGAAAATGGCAAATTTAAAAGAATTACGTAGTAGAATTACCTCTGTGTCTTCAACGATGCAAATCACCAGTGCCATGAAAATGGTATCGGCTGCAAAGTTGAACAAAGCACAACAGGCAATTACTGCAATGCGTCCTTATGCAGATAAACTTACTGAGTTATTGCAAAGCCTTAGCGCCTCTCTTGAAGGAGATAACTCAAGTACCTTTGCCGAGCAGCGTGAAGAGAATAAAATACTGATTGTAGCAATTGCTTCAAACCGTGGTTTGGCTGGAGCTTTTAACAATAATATCGTTAAAGCAGTAAGAGAACTATATGAAAATCAGTATCAAGGAAAACAAGTTGATTTTGTTACCATTGGTAAGAAAGTTAATGATGTGGTTTCAAAAACACATACTGTAATAGCTAATAAGAGTCAGTTATTTGATGATCTTACTTTTGCTAATGTTGCTGCCATTGCTGAGGAATTAATGCAATTATTCACAGATGGTTCTTATGATAAGATAGTTGTTGTATATAATAAGTTTAAAAATGCAGCAACACAGGATGTTACTACAGAACAATTTTTACCAATCGTTCCTGTAGAAAACGCAACAGCAACTAATGTAGATTATATTTTTGAGCCTACTAAAGAAGAAATTGTAGAACAATTGATTCCTAAGTCGCTTAAAACACAATTGTATAAAGCCATACGGGATTCATTTGCATCAGAGCACGGCGCACGTATGACTGCAATGCATAAAGCAACAGATAATGCTACAGAGCTTAGAGATGCACTTAAGCTATCTTATAACAAAGCAAGACAAGCAGCGATTACCAATGAGATCCTTGAGATTGTTGGTGGAGCAGAAGCATTGAATAGCTAGAAATTATATTTTCAATATAAATAAAACCTCATAAGCCAATCTTATGAGGTTTTTTGTTTTTACACCATTATTTGAAATGTTTATCTTTAATAAAATTCAAATTTTGGTATTACTTTTAAGGCTATAATCTCCATAAAACACCATAAATGAGATATTTTAGAACTATCTGCACAAAAGTTGGTCTATTGTTAGTATTAATGATTTGTATACAATGCGTTAGCCAAAAAATGGATTCGGTAGTACCCGTAGATATAGAAAATCCATATTTTGTAAAAATAGATGATGGAACCAGAGATAAAGGCTTTGTCATTTACATTCCTATTAAAAGAGATGTTTCAATAACACTAGAAAACGTTTATTTTAAAGGAAAAAAAGTAGCGCTAACATACAAAGCCAAGGATCAGCTTTATATTGGGCACTATACATATCCCAAAAAACAAACTATGGTTATGAGTAGTGATCCCAAAGAAGAATTCAAAAATCAAGTACCAATAGTCGAAGAAAAAATACCGTTTGATCTAAAAGATAATGAGTGCGTTGTTGGTTATACTCAAAATGGTAAGGAGAAGTTTTTCAAAATAGAGAACTTACAAGAAAAAGAGATGGAAACCCCTTCGATGTAGAAACGATAATAAAAATTGTATTTTTACCAATACAAGTAGTCACATCAATTGAGCATATTTCAAAAACTTTTTAAGCAAACATTTATCTATGGGATAGCAACGGTACTTCCTCGTATGTTGTCGTTTTTATTAGTCCCTTTGTATACAGATGTATTACCGACGAATGAATACGGAAAAGTTTCTATTATATTTTCATATTTCGTTTTATTCAATGTGATACTGGCCTATGGTATGGAAACTGCTTTTTTTAGGTTTTTTAATAAAGAATCTGACAAAAATAGTGTTGTAAGTACTTCGGCAATATCTCTGGTGATATCGTCTCTCGGTTTTTTTGCATTGGCGCTATTATTTAAGGACCAAATTGCAATGTTAACCGGTATACGAGTAGATTATATTGTCTTGGTTATCTGGATCCTCTTGTTAGATGCCTTGGTGATTATTCCTTTTGCTTGGCTAAGAGCAAATGAAAGGCCAATGAAATATTCACTTATAAAGATTTTAAATGTATTTGTTAATCTTGGATTAAATGTTTTTCTACTTATATATCTAAAAAAGTTATCTGATGATTTTTCAAGCTTAAAAAGTATTGTAATCGATAATTATGAGATTAATTATATTTTCATTTCAAATCTGGCAGCAAGCGGTTTAACACTTTTGTTACTGGTACCTTTTTATATCAATCTTAAATACTATTTTGATAAAGCGCTATGGAAAAGGATGATGAAATATTCACTTCCTATTTTGATAGCTGGAGTCGCATTTTCAATCAATGAAACATTTGATAGAATTATACTTGATTATTTGTTGCCAGAAGACATCGCAGAACATGTCGTTGGAGTCTATTCAGCGTGTTATAAACTCGCATTATTCATGACCTTGTTTTCAACAGCCTTTAGATTGGGAATAGAACCGTTTTTCTTTAACTATTCTGAAAATAAAAATGCTCCAGAAACTTATGCGAGAATTACGAAATACTTTGTGGTCTTTGGTGCCTTTATATTATTAGGAGTAGTTGTTTTTGTACATATCCTAAAAGGATTCATTATTAGAGATCAAGCATATTGGGAAGCTGTAAAAATTGTTCCCATAATATTGTTAGCCAATCTATGCCTGGGGATTTATCACAATCTCTCAGTTTGGTATAAGATTACTGATCGCACCAAATTTGGAGCCTATATTTCTGTAATAGGCGCTATCATTACTTTGGTTTTAAACATTATACTCATACCATACTATAGTTATTTAGGGTCTGCTATTGCAACATTGGCAGCATATGGATCTATGATGCTTTTGTCATGGTATTTTGGCCGAAAATATTATCCTATACCCTATAATCTCAAAAAAATAGGAATGTATCTTATACTGTCTATCAGTTTTTCGATCTTGTCGTTTTATGTTTTTGATAGTAATTATATGATTTCTATCCCATTGTTACTCGTGTTTTTAGTAATTTTGTACGCCTCTGAAGGAAGAGAGTTAAAACAAATTTTAAAAAAATAAGAAGTCTGTAATCAGGATTATAAAATAGCTATGCAAATTAAGATCATCAATAAATCATCGCACAACTTACCACATTATGAAACCATTGCTTCTGCAGGAATGGATCTAAGGGCAAATATAACAGAAGCTGTAACGCTAAAACCTTTGGAGAGAGCTATCATTAAAACAGGATTGTTTTTAGAGCTTCCTGTGGGTTACGAAGCACAAGTAAGACCACGAAGTGGCTTAGCAGCCAAAAAAGGAATTACGGTACTTAATGCTCCGGGTACAATAGATGCAGATTATCGCGGAGAAGTAGGAGTGATCTTAGTAAATCTTTCTAATGACGACTTTATAATCGAAAATGGAGAGCGAGTTGCCCAACTAGTAATTGCTAAACATGAACGTGCAGAATGGACAGAAGTAACCGAATTATCCGAAACCTCAAGAGGAGAAGGAGGATTTGGTAGTACCGGAGTAAAATAATTAAAAACCCCTCAATTCTAGTGATTTTTTATAATGACCTCTCGACTCCGCTCGAGGTGACAGAAGAAAAAATATACCGAGAATAAGTTTTTGAAACAAAGTTGACAACAATCAAATAAAATATAAAACCAAAACATGAAAATCATTGTACCCATGGCAGGAAGAGGCTCTAGACTTAGGCCTCATACACTTACAGTTCCAAAACCTTTAATTCCAGTAGCAGGTAAACCGATTGTACATCGATTAGTGTCTGATATTGCAAAGGTGCTTGGAGAGCCTATCGAAGAGATCGCTTTTGTGCTAGGCGATCCTGCTTTTTTTGGAGATGATGTCGTATCTAGTCTAACCGAATTAGCCGAGGGTTTAGGTGCAAAAGCCTCAATTTATAGGCAAGACCAACCATTAGGTACAGGGCACGCCATTATGTGTGCTGCTGCATCCTTATCAGGACCTGCAGTTGTTGCTTATGCAGATACTTTAATCAGAGCAGATTTTAATCTAGATAAAGATGCCGATTCGGTAATCTGGGTAAAACAAGTAGATCACCCCGAAGCTTATGGAGTTGTAAAGCTTAATGATAAAAATCAAATCGTAGAACTAGTCGAAAAACCAAAAGAATTTGTTTCTGATCTAGCAGTGATAGGAATCTATTATTTTAAAGATATTGCAGTACTTAAAAACGAACTTCAATATGTGTTAGATAACAACATCATTAATGGGGGAGAATATCAGATAAATGATGGTATCAAAAGAATGATGGCTAATGATAAAGTTTTTGTAACCGGAAAAGTTGATGAATGGATGGACTGCGGAAACAAAAATGTAACTGTAGAAACCAATTCTAGAATGCTAGGTTTTTTGCAAAAAGATGACGAAAAACTAATTAGTGATACAATCACTCAAGAAAACACAACAATTATAGAACCTTGCTATATTGGTAATAATGTTACCTTAACTAACGCAACAATTGGACCCAATGTTTCTATCGGTGATGGATGTATTGTAGACAATACAACAATCAAAAATAGCTTGATCCAAACCAAAACTATCATAAAAAATGCTAATTTAGACAACGCTATGATAGGCAATAATGCTATTTATGATGGAAACTTCTCAACAATTAGTATTGGGGACTATTCTGTTTTGGAATAATTTGTGATAATCTAAGAGCACTTCAATACATGTTATGAGTAACAATTGGAAATATATATGGTGTGTGTGTTTATTCTTCGGAGTAAGTATGAATATTGTTTTTTCTCAAGAGATAGAACCACAGCAAGATGTGAATATCGATGACCTTGGAAATGTTTCTGATGAGTTTCAAGAAAACTTTTTTGAAGCATTAAAACAAAAAGCGATCACAAACTATGATAAGGCCATAGAAGCGCTACAAAAATGTATTGAAATTGATCCAAAGCCTAATTACTTATATCAAGAATTAGGTAAAAACTATCTAGAACTCAAATTATATGAACAAGCAGAAATCAATTTTGATAAAGTACTCAAAGAAAAACCAAATGATCATCACGTTTTAGAGCTTTTGTTCGAAGTGTATTTCAAACAAAATAAATACAAAAAATCTATTGATGTAGTCGAAAAATTAGTGACGCATAACTCAATGTTCAAAGAGCAGTTGGCAAATTTATATTTTCTTGAAAAACGATATGACGATGCACTAACGGTTGTAGACGAATTAAATGACGAATATGGTGTCGATGACTATCGTCGACAAATGCGTAAAAGAATAGCTTCACAAATCACAAACCCTAATAACCAGATTGCTCAATTAAAACAGAAAATCAATGAGAACCCAAAAGTTGAGCAAAACTACCTTAACTTAATATTTTTGTATAGTCAGGCAAATCAAAAACCCGAAGCATACCAAACAGCAAAGCAATTATTAGAAAAAAACCCGAAGTCAGAATTAGTACACTTGGCATTATATAAGTTTTATCTAGAAGAAAACAAAACCGATCAAGCTATCAAGTCGATGAAAATCGCTCTTAAAAGCAAAAAAATAGACACCGAATCAAAGTACAAAATAGTCAACGATTTTTTACCATTTTTAGATAAGAACCCACAATACGAAACCGAACTTACAGAAATTATATCCTTGCTTTCGGGCAATCAGGATAATGCAAAGATGTATACAGAATTAGGGCATTTTTACTATAAAAAAGATCAAAAAGAACAAGCGCTTAATTTCTATGAAAGAGGGATAAAGGCAAATACCAATGATTTTGGTTTATTAAAAAAAATCCTGTTATTACAATTAGACCTTAAACGATATGAAAAAGCCGAAACCGGTAGCGAGCTGGCTATAGAAATGTACCCTGCACAACCTATTTTTTATCTGGTAAACGGGGTGTCTTTGATCAATTTAGAAAAATCAGAAAAGGCAATCGAAATTCTCACCTTAGGTATCGATTATGTGATCGAGGATCAAAAAATGGAATCCGATTTTTACAAACAAATTAGCGAAGCGTATCTAAAAATAGGAGATGAAACAAAAGCCTCAGAATATCAGAAAAAAGTACTTCAACTTCAGAAAAAATCATAAGAGTTAATGAACAAGGTATTATATCTATTATGTTTTTCATTGATTATTCTTAACTCCTGTAAAGGTACCAAAGCAATTAGTGGATCCGGAATCAAAAAAATAAGCGCAGAAAAAGTCATCGCTAATCACTACAATCGATCTTTTAATTTTGAAACGCTTAATGCCAGAGTAAAAGTAAAATATGATGATGGCAAGCAATCATTTAGCCCCATTGCAACATTGCGCTTTCAAAAAGATAAAACCATATGGGTTAGTGTAAAAATGTTAGGGATTACACTCGCCAAAGCATTAATCACTCCAGAGAAAGTGAGTTACTACGAAAAAATCAATAATAGCTATTTTGAAGGAGATTTTAAATTGCTAAGTACATGGCTAGGAACAGATTTAGATTTTGATAAAGTGCAACAAATGCTTTTAGGTCAAGCGCTATTTAACCTTAGAGAAGACAAATATAAGTCGACCATTGCTAATCAAAATTATCAGCTCACCCCCAAAACCGAGTTAGCATTATTTGAACGATTATTTTTAGTATACCCTACTACATTCAAAATGGCAATACAACAGCTTAAGCAACCTATAGAAAATAGAAATCTAACCATTAACTACCAGAGTTATCAAAAAGTTGGGAACCAGGATTTTCCGAAGGAAATTAATATTGAAGCCTTACAAGGAGAAGAAAAAACAACTATCGATGTAGAATATAGAGTAGTTGATTACAATGCTAAGGTAAGTTTTCCGTTTAAAATACCATCAGGATACAAGGAAGTTACTATTCAATGAGAGGATTACGAATTACATATTTGCTAGGTTTATTATTATTGTTGTGTGCATCGTCTTATTCTCAAAGTATAAAGCAACAACAGCTTGAAGAACAACGTCAAAGGCTTCGACAAGAGATCGAGCTCATGAAACAATTACGAGCAGATAATAAGCTCAAAGAACGCTCTGTTCTAGACGAAGTAGAAACAATTAGTTCTCAAATTAGTACTCGAGAAAACCTAATTAAAATCACCAATCAACAAACTAATTTGCTGACTAGAGAGATCAATACAAATTTCAAAAAAATTGATGTATATCGTAAAGAACTAAAGATCCTCAAAGCAGATTATGCCAAAATGATTACAAAATCATACAAGAGTAAGTCTCACCAAAGCAGAATCATGTTCTTATTATCATCCTCAGATTTTGCACAGGCATACAAGCGATTGCAGTACATGAAACAATACAATGAGCATCGCAAAGAGCAAGCAGAACGAATTGAAGGCAATACTCTTAAACTTCAGAAACTAAATACAGATTTATCCAAACAAAAAGAAGATAAGAATACTCTTATTGTCGAGAATCGAGAAGCCCAGGAAAAACTGAAAGAAGAAAAGAAAGAGCAGCAAATATTAATGGCTTCGATTAGAAAGAAGCAAGGAAAATATACCAAACAAATAAAGAAAAAGCAAGAGCAAGCTAGTGCCATTGATAAAGCGATCGAAAAATTAATTAGAGAAGCTATAGCTAAGGCAAATAAGAAAGCAGGTAAAAAAGTAACTAAAAAAGGATCAGCGACTACTTTTGCATTAACAGCTGAAGCCAAAATACTGGCAGATAACTTTACATCTAATAAAGGAAAATTACCCTGGCCAGTTGGAACCGGTAAAGTAACCAAGAAATTTGGCCGCCAGCCACACCCTACGCTTCCAAATATTTTAATTAATAGTAGTGGGGTAGAAATTGAAACGAGCAAAGGAGAAAAGGCCAGAGCAATTTTTGAAGGCGAAGTGATTGCAATACAAAAATTAAAAGGTGCTAGTCGTTTGGTACAGATCAGGCATGGTAACTATATCACTACATACTACAATATCGAAAATATCACAGTTAAAGAAGGCCAGAAAGTTACCACAAAACAGTCTATTGGCCAGGTACGAGTAAATCCCACTACAGGACGAGCGATCATGAAATTTTTGATCTACCAAAATGCAAAACGATTAAATCCACAAAGCTGGATTTATAGAATGTAATAGCAAATACTCAAAAAATCCTACTTGACAGAAAACTCTTCTTCAAAACTAAAAATGAAATCATTGATGTATTTTTTATTACAATCATTTTTGCGCACTACGAGGTAGTGATTTCTTTTTAATCCGTGTTTTCCGATTTTTTTGAAAACTAAATCATCAGATATTTTAAATGATTTTAATGCCCATTTGGGTAAGCAGATTATTCCCATATTAGCATTTACCATTTCCAGAGAAACCTCGGTAAGCGGTATTGCAGATATTTTGATAGGTGTAATTTTGTTAGGCTTTAGAAAATGCTCATAAACCGATACAGTTTCTAAAGGAAAAGAATGGATGATCAAATGAGCATCCGAAAAACCAGAAGCATCAATATATTCTAATTCATTTAGAGTGTTTTCTTTATGCATTACTGCAAAAATTTCATCTTCAAAAATCTCAATACTCAACAACGAATCATTCTGGGGTTTTGAGGTCACTAGAGCAATATCAATGTCGTTTGATAATATCTTTGTTATGGGCTGGTGTGTGGCCTCTAGTATTAAATTCACATCGATTTCAGGATATAAAACCGCCATTTTTTGAGTAAAACCAGATAATCCCTGATAAAAAGAATAACATTCGGTACTTACATTTATGGTGCCTTTTGAACCCGCTCTTATTTGCTTAATATTGCTAAACCCTTGTTCGATAGTAGTAAGAACTTCGTTAGCCAATGTATACAAGGCCTCACCCTCTTCTGTAAGTTTCCATTTATTTCTTGCTCTATGAAAAACCTTAAAACTTAACCGTTCTTCTATTTCTTTTAATTGATGACTTAATGCAGATTGAGTAAGGAATAGTTTCTCAGATGAATTCGCAATATTGCCTTCTTCAGTGATTGTTTTGATGAGTCTAAAATACTTTACTTCCATAGGTGCAAAGTTAACACAATACCAATATATCTAATATGAAAAACTTTCAATGGCACCTTTAAAAACTTTCAGTTATCAATGTAGGAAACCAAAGTATTCTAAAGGTATTTTTGCTGAAATTTAAAACCAAACATCATGAAAAATCAAATTGAATTTTATCAAAACAAACTTGCTTACGAGATGGATCCATCTGATTTGTTTGAAGCTTTAGAAAAAGGTGAAGATATTATTGTAGTAGACTCAAGGCAGTTTTTTGGATATGAAAAAGAACATATCCCTACAGCTATTAGTTTACCACATAGAGAAATGACAAAGGATAGTACCAAGCATCTTGACAAAACAAAAACTTATATTTGTTACTGCGATGGTATAGGCTGTAATGCGTCAACAAGAGGAGCTTTAAATTTAGCAAAACTTGGATTTAAAGTAAAGGAGTTGATGGGCGGAATAGAATGGTGGAAATTTGATGGATATGCCACAGAAGGTATAAAATCAACAGAAGGCTCATTAATTCAATGTGCTTGCTAAAAATATAAGATGTGGAGATAAGGTTTGCTAAAAAAACGGATATAGAACAAATTGTCGAGTTATGTAAGGCACATGCTAAATTTGAAAAAGCTGATTTTGATCCCAAAAACAAAAAGGAGTTACTTTCAAAACATCTTTTTAGCGCTAATGAAGTGCTCAAGTGTATTGTTGTCGAAGATCATAATGAAATTATTGGTTATGCAACTTTTATGAAACAATTTTCGACCTGGGATGCCTGTTTTTATGTATATCTGGATTGTTTATTCTTAAAAGAAGAGACGAGAGGAAAAGGAGTAGGGTATGAGGTTTTAAAAAAAATTAGATCATATGCCAAGACCGAAAAATGTGATATAATACAATGGCAAACACCAGATTTTAATATTGATGCTATTGCTTTTTATAAAAAACTTGGAGCAAAGGCAAAAACTAAAGAAAGATTCTTTTGGGAGATATAAATCGATAGTATGTGTAATACATAGCCTAATCAATCCATACCTAATCTTTTAAACTTATAAATATGATAAGGAGCATGTTTTGCAATATGCTCCTTACTTTGTAACATTTGATTTGGGATATCACTATCAGCAAGGTAAAAAATGCCGCCATTGGTCATCGACAATCCATCTGCCCATTGTATTCTTTTATCTTTGATTAGAGTAAAACCTTTACCTTCAGGCGTAACAACAAAAACACCTTGATGTTCGATATCAGTAATGTAGACATTACCTGCAAAATCTGTACGAATACCATCACTTAATGGTTTATTGGCTACTCGTTCTACAGATGTTGCTATTTCTTCTTCTGTTTTAGTAAAATCTGTTATGACAGCTGTTGGTACCCTATATAATCCACTGCTACCCATTGGTGCATAGTAAATGTATTTTCCGTCACGGCTGAAATCTATTCCGTCAATTCCAGTAAGCAAGTCTGCAACACCACCAAAGAATCTCATTTTCTTGGTTGGCGTTACAGGTACGTATTTTTCATGTTGAACACTAGAATGGTTTTCTAATTGATTTTTGCTTTTTCCGGTTTCCAAATTATAAATGGCGATACTGGGCTTTTTGCCAAAGAAACTCACATTGGCTACGGCCAGATATTTTCCATTAGGAGATACAGAAAGATCATTAAAAAACGACAGCTTTTTGGCTACAATTTCAGGAAAATCATATTCGTGAATAATGGTATTCGTTGCCAAATCAAAAGCAACGACTCTTACAGGGTCAAAGCCATGATTGCCATGATCAATAATCCATAATCGATTTTGTTGATCAGTAAACACACCCAAAATTGTATTAAAATGTTCTTGAAATTTGGTGTTTGGATAAGGGACAGCTGTACCATCTACAATTTCCATAAGTTTATTGGTTTCAGGGCGACTTTCGGGATGAATTGTAAAAAATACTCGTGTCGCTTGTGTGGTATCTTTACTAGCAGCTACATTGCCTATAGGCTCTTCAAAAGCGATAACTTTTTCTAGTTGTGATTGCGTATAAACCGGTGCAGTAGAGAGGTCTTTATATTCTTGTCCACCACCATAGCGAAGTCGTAAAAATAGTACCAACAAAACCAATAAGCTTACAAGAGCAGTAAGTATATAAAGTAGTATTCTTTTTTTCATTTAAAATGAATTTTCATTCATTATAAATATAAAGAAAACCAAGACAATAAGATTGGTTTTATGATATTTTAAGGAAGTAAAATCAGAAAAAAAGAGCTTTTAGCTCTGTTGCATCATCGGGTTTCATTTTTCCTGCTAGTACAAGGCTAAGTTGTTTACGTCGTAGTGCTGCATCATAACGTTGTTTTTCTTGAGCAGTTTCGGGTTTTACAGGAGGTACTGCAACTGGGTTTCCGCTTTCATTTACAGCCACAAAGGTATAAATTGCTTCATTAGCTTTGGTTTTTTCTCCACTCTGTCGATCTTCTACCCAAACATCGATATAAACCTCCATAGAGGATCTAAAAGACCTTGAAACCTTGGCTTCAACGGTTACTACACTTCCTAATGGGATTGCTTTATTAAAAGCCACATGATTTACCGAAGCTGTAACAACAATTCGTCTAGAATGTCTACCTGCAGCAATACCTGCAGCACGATCCATACGTGCTAAGAGTTCACCTCCAAATAAATTATTTAATGGATTGGTTTCTCCGGTAAGAACTAAATCGGTTAGCGTTGTACAAGATTCTGAAGGATGTCGAGCTTCCATATAATACTTAATTTTAGGCAAAGATAATCAGGCATAAATAACTTACACTATACAGTTGAATAAAAGTGTTTTGAGGAAAAAATATGTCGTTACGAATTTAGAGTGATTTTTATTCGAAAAATAAGAATGATAAAACTAAACTCAAAGAAGTATTAGCAAATACGGAAGATTATAAAAGTTTCTTTGAAAGAAAAATTTTACTCGATAATCGAGATTTAAATGCTCCGAGGCATTTTACAAGATTATAGTTCCTGAACCAATAACCAAGCTCTTGGGCTTTGCTCTTTTTTGATTATACGTAATGCTTGTAATGCGTCTAGTCGATTTTGGTAGCTTTCATAGACTACCTGATGTAACCCATATTTATTGATTCCGATAAGACGGGCATCAAAACCTTTGGCTTTTAGCTTTCTTACTTTTTTGTTAGCATTAGATGCTACTCTAAAAGCACCGGCAATAATATGGTATTTTCCAGAGGCTACTGTTGATTTTTCAGCAGTATTTGTTGTGTTTTCTTCTTCTTTAACTAGACTCAAGTTAATTGCAGGTAGGGGATTAGCAATTTCAAAAGTTGCTTCCTGAATTCGATTTTCGATTTCCTGATTCGCTTTATTCCACTCCTGATTATTAAAACTAATCGTATTATCACTAATCTGTTTTAATCCAAAAAAACCGCCGATTCCAAACACAATTGCGGCCACTGCTGCATATTGTAAGTAAGGTCGTTGATTACGTTTTTCGGGAGTAAAAGCAAGAGGAACTACTTCTTCAATAGCTTCAACTTCTTGTTTATAGCTTTCTCGTTTAATTTCAACTTCTCGATTGATCTCTGGAGAGACAAATGTATGTAGCCCAAAAGCTTCAGTAAGATAATTTACTTCTTGTAAAGGTTCGAATTGTAGCGTGTTTTCTACTGAAGTAAAAAATGAACCTATATGTTCTAATTCAATACGCTGTCCATGAGCCATCTTTTCATTAAGAGATAATACATAGCGTTGGATTTTGGCTACAGCATCGGTATATGAAATATGTTCTGCAGTTGCAATATAATTAGCAAGTAAGCCATCATTGTTTTGCAACTGACTGTTAAAAGAAATCAATTTTTTAGGAGGAAAAAATGAATGGGTAGATTCTTGTATTGTAGCAGGTTGACGTCTGGTTAAAAATGCACCAAAACCTGGTAAGATTACACATTCGTATCTATATAATAATTCACTTATGTATGTAGCTGTATTATTCATGGTCCCCTTCAAAAAAAGTGTGTGGTTATTTATATCAAAGGTATGAAAAAATGAAAGTGATAAAAATTATAGTTTCTTAATTTATTAACAGCTTTATTATTTTTTGTTTCTTGTGCAATCGTTATTTATTATTCATGCACATGTCACAACTTACAACTCAAGACAAACTCAATAGTAATTAGATAATTAGGTAGATTTTATAAAATTAAATAGTATATATTATAATGAGTATTTTAATAAGAAAAGCAAGTGAAGACGATTTTGCAGAGCTTGTTCAATTATTTAAAGAATTTGCGACTTTTGAAGGATCACCAGAGAAAATGACAAATTCTGTAGCCCAAATGAATACAGAAAAACAGTATTTTAATGCTTTTGTGGCCCAAAACAACGACAATGAAATAATTGGCTATGCGACATACTTTTTTTCATATCATACATGGATTGGCAAATCTCTTTATATGGATGACCTGTATGTAAAAGAAACTTTTAGAAAAAAAGGAATTGGTAAAAACCTGATCGATTCTGTAATAGCATTTGCTAAAAAAGAAAACTGCAATAAGGTTCGTTGGCAAGTTTCTAATTGGAATAAAAATGCACAGGATTTCTATCAAAAAATAGGAGCAAATATTAGCGATGTTGAGTTAAATTGTGATTTGATTTTGAAATAATTTAATAGCAAAAACTAATGACCAACGAAAAACTTTTAGCGATACTCACCCTTAAAAAAGTGGCCAATCTTGGGGATAGTTCTATCAAAAAATTAATACGTGAAGTAGGTTCTGCTGAAGAAGTTCTTGCCGAAAAAAAGAATAACCTTCTCAAAATTGATGGAATTGGCGCTGTAAAAGTCAAAGATTTGCACAACCCAGAGCATCGTAAAGCCGCAGAAAACGAACTGCGATTTATAGAAGAGAATACTATTAATCATTGGGTATATGATCAGGTAGATTATCCCGAAAAACTAAAACATTGTATTGATGGTCCTGTGGTATTATTTAGCTCTGGAAATATTGATCTGCAACACAAAAAAATATTGAGTATTGTAGGTACACGAAAAGTAACTCGTTATGGGGTACAGTTTTGTGAAGAGCTAATAGAAACACTGGCACCCATCAATCCGGTAATTGTTTCTGGTTTTGCATATGGGGTAGATATTACAGCGCAGCGAGCTGCCGTGAAGCATAATTTACAGACTATTGGTTGCCTGGCGCATGGCTTAAACCAGATATATCCCAAAACACACAAAAAATATGTAGCTGAGATTGAAGAAAACGGAGGTTTCTTCACCGATTTTTGGAGTACTGATACTTTTGATCGTAAAAATTTTCTAGGTCGTAATCGTATTATAGCCGGACTTAGCGAAGCTACGGTGGTGATCGAAAGTGCGGATAAAGGAGGCTCACTAGTTACAGCCGATATTGCTAACTCCTACAATCGTGATGTATTTGCAGTACCAGGTCGTGCACATGATCCTTTGAGTAAAGGTTGTAATATGCTTATCAAAACACAGCGAGCTCACATGCTTACTAGTGCTGCCGATCTGATCTATATGCTTAATTGGGAACTTGATGAGAAACAACAACCCTCTGTGCAAAAACAATTATTTGTAGAACTGGAAGGAGACGAAAAAAAGATCTATAACTTCTTAAACGATAACGGAAAAGAGGTATTGGATATCATTGCGCTACAATGCCAGATCCCTACATTTAAAGCCGCTTCTACCTTACTTACTATGGAACTTAAAGGAGTCATAAAACCCTTGCCAGGGAAATTGTTTGAGGTAGTTTGATTATTGTGCGATAAAATATATTTTTAGAAAAATGAAGGTAAGCGATGGATTAGTTTTTTCGCTTACCTTCATTTTAATTATAGTTTAATATTCTCTTATAAAATTACTTCCTGTAGAGCGCCCATAATAAACAACTTTTTTACCTGGTCGGTAAGTTAATATATCTGATTTACCATCATTATTGTAATCTAAACTTATTACTTTATCATATCCAGATGCTAGATCATAACCCATAATACCATTGTGACTCTTAATAACACTTGTAAAAGTACCGTTGCTATTTGCTCTATTTAGATAAAACACTTTACTGCCAGGGCGGTATGCGATGATATCATCACGACCATCACCATTATAGTCTAAAGGAACTAAGCGATCGTTTCCTCGGGCAAGGTCAAATCTAGTGCCGATTCCTCTAAAACTTTTTATCGTAGTTGTAAAAGTGTTATTTCCATTTGATCTAAGTAAAAAGAAAACTTGAGATCCAGGTCTATAGAATCCTATATCATCTTTCCCATCACCATTATAGTCTAATGCAATTGCATTATCGTTAGACCTTCTAAGGTCGAAACCTCCATAACCGGAGCGAGCATCAGTAATTTTTTGAAAATTAGGAGTACCATTAGAACGATATAAGAAAAACACACCATAACCAGGACGAAAACAGATGATCTCATCTTTCCCATCCCCATTATAATCTAATGCAACTATCTTATCAGTTGATTTGGCCAAATCATATCCTCTATAGCCATTCCAACTTTTATAGACAGTGGTAAAGGTGCCATTGCCATTAGAACGTAGAATGAAAGCAACTTTTTTTCCAGGACGATAGAGCATTATGTCGTCTTTTTCGTCTCCATTGTAGTCCAAAGATATTATTCTATCGCTAGTACTTGCAAGATCATATCCTCCTATTCCGTTATGACTTTTTACTACAGATGTAAATGTCTCGTTTTTGTTATTGCGTTGTAAGTAGAATACTTTTTTTCCGGGGCGGTAATTAATCACATCGTCATAACCATCCCCATTATAATCAAGAGATACAGATAAATCATTGGTAGCTGCCATATCAAAACTTCCGAGCCCAATAAATGGATAAACGCTGCGAACAAAGTTTTTGTCGGTAGTTGATAGTACTGTATTGTTTCCTACGCTAAAACTAGTGGTAGTTAAAGATGAAGGTACCGAGTAGTGCATAATAGAAAGCTTATCATAGCTAGAAAAATTGGTTTGAAAAACCGAATATTTCTTAAAGATATTTTGATCTACCTTAGCACGATCCCAATAATTAGGAGCACCCGCATAGAATGCATATACTTTTGGCTTATCCCAAGGAATACCTGCTGCCGGATGTTGATGTTCATGGATAAAACCAAGCGCATGACCAAATTCGTGAATGGTAGTACGTCTAAATTCTGTATCTGTAGTGCTATTGTTAAACCATCCAAAATTCATACTAGGTTTGTTCTGAGGTATGGATTGGCAATCTTTGCCTATATATGACCATGAACCTTCTGTGGTATCAAATGCAATCTTAATATCAGCATTTGAGGAAGATGAAACAAACTTAAAAGTAATATTGGCATATTTTGACCAGGTTTGTGCGTATTGCTTTACTTTATTTTGAACAAAGCTATTGCCACTTAGAAATTTTACACGTAAAGTTACTCCTGTAGGCCATTTTTTATTGTTCAATATAGCTCCTCGGTTATTTTCGTGTTCATTGTTTTCATTTTTAAGTGAAACTTCTGTACAGATATGATGATTTTTTGAAACTTCTAAGGCTGTAGGTGTTATTTCATTTTCTATGTCGTCCTGACAACTATATACTATTGATAATAGACTAAGTACTATGACTGATTTGATAATAGAGCAATACTTCTTCCTTGGTTTGTGATAATTCATTGCGCGTTGTTTTTTACCTACTCTGTTTTTATAGGCTTTTCGGTTATCGCCTTTTTGTTTGTAATTAATAAGCTAGTTTGTCTATGTGATAATTAGATGTAACCTATTGGGGTAAGTATTTTATAGGTTATTTATAAATGTTGAAGCGCAATAATAGATATAAATGTACTTTTATGAGTTCTGGATTTTTAAAAAGTTAAAGATCCAGAACCTATTTTTTGATTGTATTCTATTTTTTGGGTTTTAAAAAGCAGTCTTTCGTAAGAAATCATCAGGAGTTATAAAATGATTAATCAATTTTTAGTAATAAAAAAATTGCTCTTTGATTATTTTTCCATCGACTACTTCATATACAATGATTTCATCGATATGTATATTTTGATTATTAGCCAAAGTGACATTTGTGACCATATGAATACTGAAATGATTTTTACTCACTAGTGGTTCTGAAACTTCAAAATGATTCCACCGTTTAATATTTGATAAAAAATGCTTTTCTTTTTGAATCATGGCATCCAAACCCGTAACCGATCTTTCATCATAAGCTTCAGGCTCTTGATTTATAGCATGTGGGGCAAACAATTGCTCTTGGGCCTCTACAAATCTTTTATCCCTTAACAATTTTACGAGTTGATTGGCTATCGTTGTTATCATTTGTTGTTGTTGTTTTTGAAATACTTCGGCTTCCATAGTAGGTTTCCAAAGATGATTTTTAATCGATCTTTCCAGGTGCTGCATTGTTGTACATCCTTCCAGATATTTTTGTATTCAATAAAACTGATGGTAATGGGGTTATTGGTATTTATATTTTTGGTTAAACCGTATCTTACTTTTTCTTCTTCTCTTTGAAAAGTGCCGAATAATTTATCCCAAAGTATAAGAATCCCGCCGTAATTTTTGTCTAGATATTGATCATTAGAACCATGATGCACTCGATGTACAGAAGGAGTGTTGAATGTTTCATCCAGCCATCCTAGTTTTACTATTCTCTCGGTATGTATCCAGGTCTGATATTGGACTACAAAAATTAATGAAACTATAGCTTGAAATGGATTAAACCCAATTAATATCATAGGGATAAGAAAGATCCATTCTATAGCACCTTCTATAATACTTAATCGCATAGATATGGTTAGGTTATAATCTTCAGAAGAGTGATGTACACTATGGTGAGCCCATAAAATACGATGTTTGTGTTCTAACCTATGCATCCAATAATAGGTGAAATCTGCAGCCAGAATACTAATTGCCCAAGTCCAACCCGTCATTGGGATTTCTAATGGGGCTAAATAATAAAATGGTAACAAACAGATAAATCCTATACCCCCAAACGCTGTTTTTTCTAATAATTGTCCCAGAAAAAAAATGATAATATTGGCTCCTGTATCTTTCCATCGTCGTTCTTTGGCTGTAAAAAAATCCAGAAAGATTTCAAAAACAATAAAAGTGATATTGAAGATAAAAAAATAGGAAACATACTTCATCATTTCCGATGTCTCAAATAGTGCTATAATTTCCTGAATGTTCATTGTACTTTTTAGGACAAAAGTAAATACTAAGGCTACTACGTTGTTTGTCAATTTTGGACAATCTGTTATTTTATGGGAATGTAGATTTCGGTAAGCAGCTCATTTTGAGGAGTATCCTTCTCATCATTAATAAAAAACTCTAGAGTTGGTTTGTCTACTAATTCTAATTGTATATCTGTCATCCAATGTGAGTATATATAATCATACGTGAGTAACGAATCTTCGTGACTACCTTTATGAAGGAACTTTGCATATTTTTGTGGCGCTATAGTTTTGGTTCTAAAGAGTCCTTCTACCTCAAATTGCAGAGGAGTTTCTATAACAACACCTGCATTATATCTACAGTATATGTTATCTGTTATTTCGTTATCATCCAAGACCTCAGCCAAGAATATAGTATCGTCATCTAATACATCGTTTTTGAGGGCATAGTTTGTAAGAAGATTCCATACTTCTTTTATGCCCTTGATATTCTCAAATGTTCCCTGATAGGTAGCATAAAGAATATCGAGACTGGGTAATTCTTCAATCTCATAAATAAGCGATGATCTTTGATCTTCTTCATTAGAAGTCGCTACATTTTGAAGCAGTTGTAGCTTTAACTCTTGAGTTTCTCTAAATTGGGATGGAGAGCAATTAAATTGATTTTTAAATGCTTTACTAAAAGCGGCAATATCACTATAGCCTATATTGAAGGCAATGTCAGAAATAGTTGTGGTCGAATATTTGAGATATTGAGCCGCTTTCTCAAGCTTTATTCTCTTTATGTATTTTCCAATGGTTTCATGATGCAAAGCAAGAAATATACGATTTATGTTTCTGTAGGAGTAAAAAGAAACATCTTCGATATCTTTAATGGTAACATCTTCTTTGAATTTTTTATCCAAAAAATCCAACAAAGACCTATATCGATCATGTTGTGTGGGAGTCCCCATATATTTCTTTTTGAGTAAGATACAAATAGATTGATAATGTGAGCTTGTTAGTTTTGGACAATTCTTTTTAGAGAAAACCTATGTAAGCGCAAAACAAGGGCTCTAAGAGCACTTGATATACATGTAATATTATAATATTGCTATCAAAAAATTGAGTGGTAGAAACAAAATTCTACTAACAATCAACTATTTCTTCATGCTTTCTAAAAACTCACCCATCTTTTGATGCACAGCTTGTATTGC
The DNA here is from genome assembly GCA_947501475.1 of uncultured Aquimarina sp. Lineage (GTDB taxonomy): Bacteria > Bacteroidota > Bacteroidia > Flavobacteriales > Flavobacteriaceae > Aquimarina. The sequence continues at coordinate 301,077 of CANMWA010000001.1, forward strand.
TTTTAGGGGGCGAATCATTACTTTAATATCTTTTAATTTTCCTTCTTCATTAAAAGTAAGCATGTCTACACCTTCTACCGTAACACCATTAATCTCTGTAGTAAATTCTAAAATACTATGCTCATCATTACTCACCTCGCGCATGTACTTAAAATGCTCATTAGCTATGATACTTGCAGCAGCAGTAAGATAAATACCTACTATTTTTTTACCTTGTTGTGGTGTCCATACTACTGGCGAGTGTAATACTGCATCATCTGCGATGAGTTCTCCTAATCTAGAGGTGTCTCTATTGCTAACAAATTGATGCCATAGGGCTAGTCCTTTTTGATTATTCATTAGTGGTTGTTGTTTTATTTGGTTAAAGATTATTCTTCTACATCATTCCTGCACAAACTTTTAATCGCAAGATCTTCTTTACAGAAGCTACTATTTGTTCATAATATGCTTCATCAGATTTTATTTCGGCAAGGATAGAATTCATTGTTTTTTCTTCATCTTGTGGCATTAAGATCATGTCACAACCTGCTTTTGAGGCTAGTAGGGGAGCATTGTCTAGAATCGTTACAGCTTTCATAATATTTAAAGCATCAGAAACTATAATTCCTTCAAAACACATTCCGTCTTTTAATAAATCAGTAATAATTCTTCTTGAACAACTAGAGGGTAATCCGTTAGTACCAAATGTATCATTATTGATAACGGTGATATGAGCGATCATAATTGACAATACACCATCGGCAATGATAGGTGTATAGTTGTCAACTTCTTGTAAAGGACCATCGATATATACACTTTGTTTGTGGGTATCTCCTTTTACGAGTCCGTGACCAGGAAAATGTTTTGCTGTAGCAATGATGCCTCCTTGTTGAGTGCATTGTATAAAACGATTGGCAAGGTTGATTACAGAATCTTTGTTGTTGCCGTAACTACGAGATTTTATAGCTTCATTGCTTGGGCTTATATCAAGTACGGGAGCAAAATTGTGATGTACACCGATTTCTTTAAGTTCTTTATTGATAGTATTCACTACGGCATCAGATTGTGCTTCGGTTTTAATATCAATTGTTTTACCTACATCTTTTGCGCCTTTGATTCTACTAGCAAACAAGCTAGGCTCTGCATCCATACTAAAGATAAGCGGAAGCGTTTTGTTCTTTTCTGAAATCGCATTCAGCTCATTAATCGTTTGGGTATGTGTTTTTTTACTTCCCTTCAAGAAAACCACTCCACCAATAATATCATTTTCGGCTAATTTCTTGACAGCAGTTTCAGGTTTACCCAACTCCCCAGTGCAGCTAATAATCATCTGCGCTATTTTTTGCTTTTCTGATAGCGTATTAAAAATAGAATCTACCTTATGATCTAATGCCAGATTATCGGTATAAAAATCACTTAGGTTAAAGGTTGAATCCTGAGCAATACCATTCTTTGTTATCAATAGAAAAGCAAGCAGTATTAGAGTAAAATATTTCATATTAGGGTAACGTAAATTTATTTTTAATTCTTATAGTTCCCTCTCCTTTGTGAGAGGGCTAGGGAGAGGGAATTGAAAAACACCCTCACCTTAATCCTCTCCCTCGAGGGAGAGGAGACTCATTATTATTTAATAATTAACATTCTATAGGCACATCATCTAGCTGTCCCCATTCGCTCCAGGAACCATCATAAACAGATACGTTATGATATCCTGTTAGTGCTGCTGCCAGCATGATAATACAAGCTGTGATGCCGGATCCACAGGTAAAGATCAGTTTTTTATGTTCAATATTAAAATCGTCAAGAATTTCTTTTAACTCACTCACAGGAAGCATACGGCCGTCTCGCAGTATTTTTGCATAGTGTAAATTCAGAGAATTTGGTATATGACCACCTTTAAGGCTTGCTCTGGGTTCGGGCTCTTGAGCTGCAAATCTCCCGGGTGATCGTGCATCTAAAATTAATGTATTTTCTGCGTTCATTTCATCTAGGACTGTTTTAGCATTTACAACTAGTGAAGCGTCAAAGGTTGCTTTAAAATCTCCTCGTTCCCATTGTTGATTATGTATTGACTCACAAGGTAATCCGGCATTTTTCCACTCTGGTAGTCCTCCATCTAATACTGCAACGTTTTTATGCCCCATAATGGTAAACATCCACCATACTCTTGGGCTAGAATAGATTCCTAATTTATCATAAATCACTATTTTATGATGCGAGCTAATGCCTAATATTCTGCATGCTTCTGCAAAATCCTTAGGTGATGGTAGCATATTTGGGATATCGGTAGTAGTATCCGAAAAGGTTTTTTTGATATCAAAAAAACGAGTGTTTTTTACCCCTAGATCAGAATAGGTTTCTTTATCGTCATTAACAACTTTTTTGATGGTAGCATCCAGAATTACCAAATCGGGATGATCTATATGTTCTGAAAGCCAGGAGACAGAAACTAGTGGTTGTGTGATTTCTAATGGATTCATGGATACGTTTTAAGAATCAGGTTGCCATAAATTTATCTAATAGTGTATTGGTTTGCTGGATTAGTTTTTTCTTGAAAAAGCCTGTGCCGCCTAATAATTTTCCTTTCCAGCCGATGGCTTGTGATGCCCATCGATGTAGATTAAAGTGATCGGTATGTTTTATGATTTTACCGTCTTTAAACTCAAATTTGGCATCAATGATATTATGCACGGATCTTCCTGTTTTACTAAAAGTGTACCATGCCTCCCAATGTGCAGTACCATTTTTTTCGTTGGCTTCAATCTGTGAAAACTCTACTTTAAAATTTCTGGCATTTGTACACAACATACGCCACATACCTTTTGCACGATCTCCTTTTAGTTTTCCAAAACCAGGATCTTCAAAAACAATATCTTCGTGATAGCATGATACCATTTTATCTGCGTCTAATTCTTTTAAACCTGTATAGAAAGTTTCGATAAGTTCTTTCATAGTATTTGTAATAAAAACAACGCTATGAAGATAAGAATTATTAGTCTAGCTTATCTGCTAGCTTCTTAAATACTTTTTTAGGATTTTTATTTTCGTATAAAATATCGTGAACAGCATCTATAATGGGTGTTCGAGCACTTTTGGTAGCCTCCATTTCATAAGCGGTTTTGGCAGCATAATATCCTTCGGCAACCATATTCATTTCCATCTGTGCACTTTTTACCGTATATCCTTTACCAATCATATTTCCAAACATACGGTTACGAGAAAATATTGAATACCCCGTAACTAATAAGTCACCTAGATAAGCCGAGTTATTAATGTTACGTTTCATTTTATGTACCTTCTTGATAAAACGTTTCATTTCACGAATGGCATTGCTCATCAAAACACTCTGAAAATTATCACCATATCCAAGTCCATGTGCAATACCGGCAGCAACCGAGTAAATATTTTTAAGCACAGCAGCATACTCGGTACCAATAATATCATCACTGGTTTTACATTTAATATACTCACTACTTAAGTGATCTGCCATGATTTTGGCTTTTTCTTCATCATTAGAGGCAATAGTAAGATAAGATAAACGCTCTAATGCTACTTCTTCTGCATGACAAGGGCCAGTAATTACGCCAATATTATTAAAAGGAATTTTATATTCATCATGAAAATGTTCGCCTACAATCAAGCCAGTTTCTGGAACAATTCCTTTAATAGCAGAAAAAATAACTTTGTCTTTTAAAGATGCGGTGAGTTTTTCAAGTTCGGTATGTAAAAATGCAGATGGGATTGCAAAAATCAAATAATCAGCATATTCAACAGCTTCATTAATATCATTAGTAAGTTGTAGTTGGTCGATTTTAAACTCTACCGAGCTTAGGTAATTAGGATTATGTTGTTGTCTCTTGAGATGCTCTATGGCATATACACTTCGCATATACCAGCCCACTTCTTCTAGGTTTTCGGTAAGCATTTTTACAATAGCTGTGGCCCAACTACCACCGCCAAGAACTGCAAATTTTAATTTTTTTTCCATTTAGAAATTTGTGAGTTCAAAAATAAGTAAAATACACATCAAATTAAAAGTTTGACAATCAGATTATTATAAGTTTGGCACGTGTTTTGGTTCTCAGTATCTGAAATTGAAAACACACAGCTTATGAAAACGTTAAAATTACTTTCGGTTATTTTTTTAGGTTCAATAGTATTAACCTCATGTGTAGCAGAGGTTGTTATCGAAGAAGATGTATATGTTCCAGAACCACCTGTTGTTATTACTTTAGATCAAGTATTAAGCACCTATGAGGTTTGGTATGTGGATATTGAGCGTAAAAAAGGAAATGGACAGATTCCGTTTTTACAAAAAGCATTTACAGTTTCTTTTATGAACGGAGCCTTTTATGCTAATAATAATTTGGTTGGTATGGGTAATAACGGAGATGGTTTTGGTCTTGATGTTGGATATTATGATGCCTATCGTACCGAAGTAGATATAGATCACGATATTAATGGCGTTTTTAGTTTGACGGTTACCCAATTATCTGATAATGAGATAGAATTATATGATCGTGTAACCAATACAAGCTATTATTTAATAGGATATCAAAGAAACGCTTTTGATTATGATAGGGTGTTTTATGATAACATTCATTATTTCCTTCAAGAATATGAGACTTGGGAAAAAGTTTACACCAGTGAGTTTGGAGTGCTAAATGAGTTTGATAAAGAAAACTATTTAAAATTTGAATATTTTGGAGCAGGAGAAAACTTTAAAAGTTCTGAAGATGTAAACGGGATTCCTCTCAATGAAATCCTTTATGATTATACAGGATATTATGAAGTAAATGATATTGTTAACATTTTAGATAGGAAAACTTTAACACTTGATTACGACTTTTGGGACAATGAATTCTTCGAATTGTCCGTTATTAATGATGGTAAAATAGAATTGTTTCACCCATCTTCTGAAACTGTATATCATTTTGAAGGAAGAGGACGCTTACAATTTAAAAGTGCTGAGAAAGGTAAAGCTACTCAGAACGAAAGAATACGATATAAAAAAGCGGAATTTAAAAAGCTTTTAAAGCAAAAGTAAGGACCGCACTTAATGACATTAACTTTTTGGTTGGTTATTTAGTTGGGAATCGCTCTACAAGAGAAATCTTGTTTGAGCGATTTCTTTTTTTTTGATTTTTATGATGCACTCAAAACGATAACGTTTTCTGGTGCTTCGAGGGTATGCTAACCAAATGTATACCTCTTTTTTGCTTGATGCTAACTTTTTGTGTACTCTGATTTTTAGTGTTTTATAGATTGTATTTCTACTTTAGACATGTTGATCAACAACTGCACAAATAAATATCAATTTAAAACCTACATTAACATGAAAAATTTAAAAATTATAATAAGTGTCTGCTTTTATGTATCTGTTTTCTCAGTTCTAATAACCCTATATAATTAGAAAAAAAATGAATCTTGATATAAAATTTTCAGAAAATAGGATGGATTGCACTTTTTTTCAAAAAGTAACATACCATACCATATCACATTCGGTAATGAAAAAATTAAAAAACGACAGTAATACCATATTACCTCTCGAAATGATAGACGATCTTTTTGAAAAAGAAAGAGAAGGAACCTTTACAAAACTCTTTGTGAATAAGGATCATTTAGATAGCTTTGAAAAAGTAAAACAAGAGTTTTCAAATATTCATGATCATCTTATAAGTAAGCATTTTGAACTCTCTGAAACGGAGACAAACTATTGTTTGTTAACAGTGTTAGATTTTACAGTTATGGAAACCTCTGAGTTATTGTATGTGTCCAGATCCACTGTAAAAAATGCGCGAAATCGAATAAAAGAACGATTGATGGTTCCAAAGGGTATAGCGTTGAAACAGTATTTAAAATCTTTACTATATGATTAAAATCTTTTAAACAGATAAGAACGTTAACTAAGCCACTCTTAGTGGCTTAGCACCCTAAATAAGGTAGCTACTCAACTTTATAAATTTTTAATTGTCGACTTATTTCTTCTAAGTACGACTTAAAATGATTCTATTCCATATTCTTTTAGGCTATTTTTTTATTGATTGTATTAACTCATAATACTCAGCCCAAATGGTGCCATGGAAACATTTTCTATTTTTAACCCGTTTTATGCATCTGAAAACTTCATCACGAAGTTCTAACGCATAAAACGGGTTTAACCTATTATTATATGCTACACCATAGAACAAAAACGTCCTCCTTATTCCTTCTAATAAATATACTATCATGTATTGTATGGTAACATACATAAACTCTAAGGGTGTTTATGAGTGTTTAAATTTATCTTCTAAGTCTTTTCGATAGTACTTATAGTACTTTCTTATCCTTAGGCCTATCCGTAGACTCCATAATCTTTTTGATTTATCGATAATCAATATTAGTTCAAAAGTACTATCATAGTGAATGTGAGGTACTCATTTAGTACTGGTCATATGATGACTTTTTGAGATCCTGATGGATACTTAATTAGTGGGGAATTGCTATACTTTTATCATCAGTTATATAACACACATATTTATTATTATTAAAACTAACTTTATTATGAAAAATTATTTAAACATTACAACTTTCATGTTTCTACTGTTGTTTGCTAGTGTATTTTTCTCTTGTTCCAAAGAGGATGCAGCAGAGCAATCGGTCGAAGATTTTAGCTCGCAAAATCTCGCGAAAGAACTTATGGCAGATGGAAAAATTTTTAGAACGGAAGCCGCGTTAAGCTTTATCAGCATAAGAAGTGCTGATATTCAGGCCGAAATGACTGTCGAAGAACAAGCACAATTCTCTAAAGAATTTGTAAAAGCCTTCAAAGAAAATGATATAAACAAGATGGCAGAATTATATGGATCAACTACAGATTTTATGACCCGTTTGGTAGCTGATTTGGATTTATTATACGATTCTCCCTTGTATAACCAAGACTTTGCCAATTTAGTCGAAGATAAAAAAGAAGAGGTAATGCAATATTTAAAAAACTCCAGTCAATTTAATGAAGGGCTAGTAAATCATACCCAGGCTATTATGAATGCAAACGGAGCAAATTTCTTACCTGATAACTTGGCTAAAACTGATTGGGAATGTGTTCCTCAGTTTTTCAAATGTTTTATATTCGATGCTGCTATGGCTTCACTTAGTGTTCCCGTTTGTGATGCTACTCGTCGTAATTTGCCAGGACTTAATCTTACCGATTATAGAACGGCTGTATGTAAAGTAGTAGTTGCTACTACGATTTTTAGTAATAATTTTGTTGAATGTGTAAATCAGCTTAGGAAATGTATCAAAAAGGGATATTTTGACTAAAAACAATCTAAAAAAACAATCTAAAAAAATAAAATAATGAAAAAATCATATTATTTCATAACAATAGCAGCCCTATTACTGACAAGTATGACTTCTTGTGAGAAAGAAGATCAGGTTGAAGACAATTTAGTTTCTATACTCGATGAAAATTACAGAGGCGACATCGATATCGTAGATCTGGTAACTATGTCAGATTCTGACAAAACGTATCCGATACTAGAAGTACTGCAGGATAAAGAATTGTTCGAAGTATACAAAAATGCTTTCGGTATGGTAGAATACCAAAATGATAAAGGAGAGATCGTAGCTCAATTATACGATGAAGACGAAACTGCTAGCAAACGATCCAAAAAGAGTTTAGCAGAATTTTTAAGAGACGATATGCTTAGCAAAACTGGTAGTACTACCAAAGATCCTCAGGATGCATTTGTGATGGTGATAGGTCACTATGATGCTAATGCTAATGGAGGTTTTGCTGGCAAATGGAAAAAAAGAGGAGATGTCTGGAGACATACTGTGAGAACAAATACATCTAACTATAGTCGTTCTGCAAATGATAGAATTACCAGTCTTACTATGATGGGTCAAGTAGGGCGTGAGAGTGGTCAAGTTAGGATCACACTCTACAAGGATTATAACCAAAGAGGAGGAGTCAAAGAATATTGGATAGATGGTGGTGGAGGTTACCAGATTTATAGAGAAGTTGGTTTTGTTTGTTGCGGTTTCAATGATAAAATTAGCAGCCTCAGAACCATTTTTTATGGAGGTAATTAATACATAGAAAATGTATACGGGGCAACCTCGTAAAGTCTATAAATAAAAAAGCAGTAAGGGCATTACCTTGCTGTTTTTTTTATATTCAAATAGTTAATTTTATAGCATCAAAAAATTGTGACATAATATTTCTTAACTTTAGTATTCACAAAAATCAAACAATATCATGCTTAAAAAAATCTTAAATCTCGAAAACGCCAAAGAACTAAGTAAAAATGAGCAAAAATCTGTAAAAGGAGGGATGATTCCAATTCTTGATGAATGTTGTACGTGTGTTTTTAGACCAGGTAATAGCATTGTCCAAATTATAATTACACAATCTTGTGCTATTCCTTGTCCAACCGATGGAAGTTTGGAATACGAAGATACTGGGTGTTAATTTTTTTTAAAGCGAACTTAGTTTCGCTTTTCTTACTGGTTTTCTTCACAAAACACATAACCGAATTAATCCTGATTTATAGAGGGATTTATTTGAGGTAAAGTGATTTTACAGCAAATTCTTTAGTACATGCAACCATTTGTTTTTTGAATTGTCTATTAATAGGCTTGATTTTTTAGAAAAATCAATTCATTATGATCAATCATCAATTATAAAACAAATTTAAATGCATCGAAATCTTAGATTTAGAAATCAAAAAAAGGTAAAGCACTTTACTATTTTATGTGTACTTCTATTCTTTACAAGTACAATTATAACCGCTCAAGATAACTATACGGTAAGTGGTATTATTAAGGATAAAAATAATGGAGAGACACTTTTTGGCGCTTCGGTATTTCTAAAAGGAACTTCTGTTGGGGTTATTACTAATGAATATGGGTTTTATTCTATTACCGCCCCAAAAGGAAATTATACACTGATTATTTCCTTTGTTGGATATACAGAAACTAGCAAAGAGATCACACTCAATAATGATCAAAAGTTAGATTTTGAAATTGCTGAATCTTCTACATTGTTAGACGAAGTGATTATTAATGCTGAAGAAACAGAACGCGTTAGTCTAAGAAAACCCGAAATGAGCGTATCCAAGTTAAATATCAATACGGTAAAACAAATGCCAGTAGTATTGGGCGAAATAGACATTATTAAATCCATACAGATGCTCCCAGGAGTTACCAAAAATGGCGAAGGTTCTGGAGGGTTTCATGTGAGAGGTGGAGCGGCAGATCAAAATCTGGTATTGCTCGATGAGGCTATCATCTATAATACCTCTCATTTATTAGGCTTCTTTTCTATTTTTAATGCAGATGCTATAAAAGATATTAAATTATATAAAGGAGGTATTCCAGCACGTTTTGGGGGGAGAGTTTCTTCAGTGCTGGATATTCGTCAAAAAGATGGAAATAGCAAAAGATTTGGACTTACGGGGGGGATTGGTTTAATTTCTAGTCGATTGGCGGCAGAAGGCCCAATGTTTAAAAATAAAGGATCTTTTTTGGTTGCAGGTAGAACTTCTTATGTAAATCATATCTTAAAAATAGCTGGCGAAGAAAGTACGATTGGTTTTTATGACCTAAATCTTAAAACTAACTATAGCCTAAACGAGAACAATAAACTCTATCTCTCTGGCTATTATGGCAGAGATGATTTTAAATCTGAAAATGATTTTAGTGCTAGTTATGGAAACTTGTTGGGGAATTTGCGATGGAATCATATTTTTAACGATAGATTGTTTTCTAATGTATCTCTTATCTATAGCAAATATGATTATGACTTAGGGCTTATTGATGCAGAGTTTGATTGGATTTCTTCGATTACTAACTACAATTTGAAGTATGATTTAAAATATTATGCAAGCGACAAATTTAAATTAGATTTTGGAGTAAGTGGTATCTATTATGATTTTGATCCCGGGCAAATACTCCCTACATCCGAAAGTTCATCGATTAATCCCTTTTCTCTAGATCAAAAAAGAGCTTTTGAAAGCGGAACCTATATAAATGCCGAACACAAACTTACAGATAAACTCACAGTACAGTATGGTGTTAGATATAGCACTTTTAATCGACTAGGCGGCCAGTCAATAGCAAATTATGCAAACAACCAGCCTGTTGTTTATAATACTAGGTTAGGTATTTACCAAAGAGGTACCGAAATAAGCGAAACTGATTTTAAAAAGAGTGAAACTATTAAGAGTTTTGGAAACCTAGAACCCAGAGCATCTTTGGCATATCAATTAAACGAATCTTCTTCAATTAAAATGGGATATTCTAGAGCTGCACAATATATTCATTTATTGTCTAATACAGCTTCTATCACACCATTAGACGTATGGACTCCTAGTGGTGAATACATAAAACCACAACTATCAGATCAATATGCTTTAGGGTATTTTAGAAATTTTAAAGATAAAATGTATTCATTAGAAGTAGAAGGCTATTATAAAACTACAGACAACAGAATAGATTACATAGATGGTTCTGATTTGATAGGAAATAATACGATTGAAGCCGAAATTTTGAATGGAGAATCCAGAGCTTATGGCTTAGAGTTGTTATTCCGTAAAAACGAAGGTAAATTTACAGGATGGCTGGCTTATACCTTGTCAAAATCCGAACAAAGAACACTTGGTGGTAATGCAGGCGGACCAGGAATTAATAATGGAGATTGGTATAATACCGCATACGATAGAACCCATGATATATCACTAACAGGAGCGTATCAATTAAATAAGAAATGGAGTTTTGGAGCTAATCTGGTTTTTCAAACCGGAAGACCCGTTACCTATCCCAATGGTCAATTCGAATATGAAGGACTATCTATAGCTACATATTCTGACAGGAACTCTGACCGATTACCAGCATACCATAGACTTGATATTTCTGCAACGTATAGACCTAACAGAAAACCAAACAAAAGATGGAAAGGAGAATGGGTCTTTGGTATTTATAATACATATAACCGAAAAAATGCAGCAGCAATATCTTTTGGCCAAAACAGTCAGAGCGGAGCAAATGAAGCAACAAGGACTGCAATTTTTGGAATAGTACCATCTGTAACGTATAATTTTAAATTTTAAGAAAGAATGAAGACATATATAAACATCGTATTATCTCTTTTTGCTATCATAACCATTACATCTTGTGAAGATGTAATTGATGTAGCTGTGCAAACAGCTCCAACCAGACTTACTATAGAAGCTTCATTAGATTGGGAAAAAGGCACTGCAGGAAATAATCAGACCATAAAACTGAGTACATCTACACCGTATTTTGATACAACTTCAAATACCAATGTTACTGGTGCTTCCGTAAAAGTTACTAATACTACAAATGGAACAGAATTTATTTTTGCTGATCAAAATAATGGAGCATATACAACATCAGAATTTGTTCCGGTACTTAATCAATCCTATACACTAGAAGTCGTTTATAATGGAGAAAAGTATACAGCAACAGAAACATTAAATCCAGTTCCTGATATTACATCAATTACCCAATCTACAGAAGAAGGTTTTGATGATGAAGTTCTAGATATTACTCTAACATTTACTGACCCCGAAGGCGAGGGTAATCATTATCTTTTAAAATTTAATGAAGAAGGAGATCTTCTACCTGGATTTGATGCCTTTGATGATGAATTTGTAGACGGAAATGAAGTAGAAGCAGTATATGAAAAATTTGATGATGAAGAGATAGGTACCGAAGAATTTGTTGTAGGAGATGTCGTAAATATTAATCTGCATGCAATTTCTGAAGGCTACTATAATTATATGAGTATACTCATTGATCAATCTGATAGTGGAGGGCTTTTTGGAACAACTCCTGTGGCGCTAAAAGGAAACTGTATCAATCTTGATAATCCAGATAATTATGCAAATGGATATTTTAGAGTAACACAAGTAGTGCGTACAAGCTATACTTTTGAGTAAATAAATTAGTAAAACTTTTCATCCTAATTCCGTACTTTTATGTTTCTTTAAAATTGATACATGGCAATTCAAAAACCATTCAATCTTAAGCAATGGATTGAAGAAAACAGAGATACGTTAAAACCTCCGGTAGGTAATAAAAACCTTTATAAAGATGCAGGCGATTATATTGTAATGATTGTAGCAGGACCAAATGCCAGAAAAGATTATCATTATAATGAAACCGAAGAACTTTTTTATCAGCTAGAAGGCAATATAGAGGTGCATATCCAGGAAAACGGAGAGAAGAAAACCATGAAACTTGGCCCAGGCGATATGTATTTGCACCCCGCCAAAGTACCGCATTCGCCTGTTAGACATGAGGGATCAATTGGTTTGGTGATCGAGCGAAAACGTGTAGATCTTCAAGCCGAAGATGGGTTACTGTGGTTTTGTGATACTTGTAATAACAAATTGTACGATGTGTATTTTAAGTTGAATGACATAGAAAAAGACTTCATGAAACATTTCAAACATTTTTATGGTAATAAAGGGTTAAGAACTTGCAATAATTGTGGTACGGTTATGCCAACAGATCAACGATTTGTTTCTGAAGAATAGAGCGTCAAATTAATCGAAAGAACTCAAAATATTTACAAAATTGATTTTTTTAGAGGGCTTTTTTTGAGAAATTATTCAAAACTAACTTAAGAATCGATCAAAATTTAATTTATCTGCAAAACACAGTATCTTTACCTTTTCAAAAAGTAACAAACAATATGGCAACAGCAATAATAGATTTCGGAATTGAAGAAGCGCTTAAGCAATTAGGTGTTTCAGATCATAATAAAGGAACATCGACAGGATCAGACTGGTTTTCTTCTCAAGAAACAATAGCATCAAATTCGCCAGTAGATGGGCAGTTAATAGGTAAAGTAGAAACCACTACAGCCGCAGATTATGAAAAAGTAATCCAAAAAGCTACCGAAGCCTTCAAACCCTGGAGAATTATGCCGGCTCCGCAGCGTGGAGAAATCGTAAGACAGTTTGGAGAAGAATTACGAAAGCTAAAAGAACCGTTAGGTAAACTGGTTTCTTATGAAATGGGTAAATCATACCAAGAAGGTTTAGGAGAGGTACAAGAGATGATCGATATCTGTGATTTTGCAGTTGGGTTATCTAGACAATTACACGGGTTAACGATGCACTCAGAGCGACCTGGTCATAGAATGTATGAGCAATATCACCCACTTGGCATTGTTGGAATCATTTCTGCATTTAATTTTCCGGTAGCAGTTTGGGCTTGGAACACAGCTTTGGCATGGATTTGTGGTGATGTATGTGTGTGGAAACCGAGTGAAAAAACACCGCTTTGTGGAGTTGCTTGTCAGAATATTATTGCCAAAGTATTAAAAAACAATAACCTTCCTGAAGGAATCTCTTGTTTGATCAATGGAGATTACAAAGTAGGAGAGATGATGACAACAGATAAACGTGTACCATTAGTTTCGGCAACAGGGTCTACCCGAATGGGTAAAATAGTAGCAGCAACCGTAGGGCAGCGTTTAGGTAAATCACTTCTAGAACTTGGTGGAAATAATGCCATTATCGTTACACCAGATGCTGATATCAAAATGACAGTAATTGGTGCTGTTTTTGGGGCCGTAGGCACCGCCGGACAACGTTGTACATCGACACGTAGATTAATTATTCATGAATCTATTTATGATACAGTAAAAAAAGCTGTAGTTGATGCCTATGGTCAATTAAGAATCGGTAATCCACTGGATGAGAATAACCATGTTGGACCATTAATTGATACCGATGCCGTAAAAGGATATCAAAATGCACTACAAAAAGTAGTAGAAGAAGGTGGGAATATAGTTGTTGAAGGTGCTGTGCTTACTGGTGAAGGATATGAAAGTGGATGTTATGTAAAACCTGCAATTGCTGAAGCTAATAATTCATTTAAAATTGTACAGCATGAAACATTTGCACCAGTATTATACCTTTTAAAATATAGCGGTGATGTAGAAAATGCTATCGATACTCAAAATGGAGTTGCCCAAGGATTATCGTCTGCGATTATGACCAATAATTTAAGAGAAGCAGAACGATTCTTATCACATGCAGGATCAGATTGTGGGATTGCGAATGTTAATATTGGAACATCGGGAGCAGAGATCGGTGGAGCTTTTGGAGGTGAAAAAGAAACTGGTGGTGGTCGTGAATCAGGATCAGATGCATGGAAAGTATACATGCGTCGCCAAACCAATACCATAAATTATACAACAGAACTACCACTAGCTCAAGGAATCAAATTTGATTTGTAAAGCAGGTTTTTAATACAGAACAATACAAAAGCATCCATAACTATGGATGCTTTTTTTAATGTATAGCTTCAAAATACTTTTTTGTCAATGAGTATTACATACTTAAAAACGCAACCCTTACGTTTAATAAACATCTTATTTATACAAGTAGTAATGATTAAATCCATAAATAGATGAAAAAGATTATAATGTTATGTATGTTGATTGGTTTTTGGGCATGTAACAATGATGATGATCAAACTCAAGACCCTATTTTTTGTACCGAAGAATTAAGAGCAGGCCTCGAAGTAATTGTTAAAGATGCAGTGGATGAAATGTTTTTAACAGAAGGAGTAACTGTAATTGCAACTGATAACGAGTATAAGGAAACACTAGAAAATTTTACAGGATCAAATGCTTTTTTTGGTGCTTTTGAGCGTAAAGGAACCTATATAATAACAGCAAGTAAAAAAGGATATATTACCAAAACAAGTAAACAGGTTATTGTAGATGAAGATACATGCCATGTAATTACAGAAAGTGTTGAAATTTTATTAGAGAGAGAATAACCCTATATAAACAACACAAAACATACCCTTTTTAACATATATTTTTTATATAAAAATCACGAAGTAACTAGCAGTGAGTCTAATAGGATTTAGTGCTAATAGGATAGGGCTTTTCAGGATTAAAAAAATCTATTTTTAATAATATTATTATAATAACATCACAAATTTCATTAAATTTTAAGAAAAAAATTCAAAATTTAAGCTAGATTTGAGTATTACTCATAAATCAACTTAAAACATGAAAACATTTTTATTTTCTCTCAAACGTACAGTTTGGGCGGTTTCACTTCTTGGAACCATTAGTTCAGTTAGCGCCCAACAACCCGGGCTTAAAACTCAGCCAGATCAAATTAACGGTAAACAAGTTTATCGTGATTCTCAAAAACTTTATGAAGGTAAATCAGGGACTTCTCGATCATCTAAGATAGAGCGAGTAGGAGAAAACCTAAAAAAGAGAACGGAATATGAATTACAATTACTCTCAAATCCTATAACTGGAAAAATTCCAAAAGGTATACGCGAAGCAGAGGCTAAGTTTTCTAGTAAAATTCCGATAAGTGATGAATCACAAAAGTCACTTGCTATTACTGCAAAATCTTCAAAAGCGGGAAGTTTTTCATTTTGGCAAAACAGAGGCCCTTATAATGTAGGAGGAAGAACAAGAGCATTAGCAATTGATCGTACAAACGAAAACGTTATTCTTGCCGCAGGTGTTTCTGGAGGCGTTTGGAGATCAGAAAACGGTGGTGAATCATGGATAAAAGTTACTCGACGTTCACAAAGCCCTAGTGTTACTGGTATTATTCAGGACCCAAGACCGGGTAACAGTCGTACATGGTACTACATATCAGGAGAAACTTTTGGAAACTCTGCAGGTGATTCAGGAGCCAATTTCAGAGGTAGTGGTGTTTTTAAATCACAAAATGGAGGACGTACTTGGAGAAAGTTAAGAAATACAGATGATGGTGATCCTACTACTAATTCTAATTTTGATCTCATTAATTCTATAGCAATTCACCCAGTTACAGGAGATATCTACATTGCAACGTATACTGGGATACAGAGATCACAAGATGGCGGAAACACTTTTGTACAAGTGCTAGAAGGAGGAACAAGTACTCTTGCCGAGGTTACAATCACAGCAACAGGTCAGATATACGCCACTATGGATGATAATAGTGTGGTAAATAATGGTTTCTTTACATCCTCTGACGGAGATACATGGACAAAAATAAACCCTGATTTTATACCGCAAGAGTTTCTTAGAACGGTGATGGGTTCTGATCCATCTAATGGAAATGTTGTTTACTTTTTTATTGCAAATAGAGGTAATAATACCCCGCAGGCATTTTTATTTAAATATGATGCTGCTGCTGAAGAAAAATGGACAGATTTGTCTGCCAATCTTCCAGTTAACTTTGGATCAAGAGGAGGATCTTTCAATATTCAGGGAGGATATGATATGGTCGTAAAAGTAAGCCCAGCAGACTCTAATTTGATTTTTATTGGTGGAACTAATTTGTATAGATCGACTGATGGCTTTACAACTCCAGTTGGTCCTGATAGTTGGATAGCTGGATATAGTTCTGCTAATGGAAATATTTTTAGTTTATATACAGATCATCATCCAGATCAGCATGCGTTAGTTTTTTATCCATCGAACCCAAATAAAGTTTTATCAGGACATGATGGTGGTGTATCGGTTACCGAAGATATTACTACAAGTCTAGATGGAGGTGAGCCTGTGAAATGGACTTCATTGAGTAACGGATATTTAACAACTCAACCCTATCATGTATCTTTCGATCCAGAGGCAAATAGTGATGATTTAGTAGCTGGTTTCCAAGATAACAGTACATGGTATACAAATTCTACTGATGGCACCGAGCCTTGGGTTGATCTTTTTGGCGGTGATGGAGCATATAGTGCTATCGCAGATAGTGGTAGAACGAGGTATGTATCTTCACAATTAGGTAATATTTTTAGACTTAATTATAATGAAGCTGGTGAACAGGTATCATTTACGAAAATTTCTCCAGCAGGTGCAACCGGATATGCGTTTATTGCTCCTTTTGTTTTAGATCCTAATAATGACAATATTATGTACCTGCCAGCTGGCAGAAGAATTTGGAGGAATAATGATCTAGATGGAATTCCTCTATTTAATAATTCTGACGCAACAGTTAACTGGGTTAACCTTCCGAATAGTGAAATTCCTGGAAACCCAAATCCCGATCAAAGAGATTTCTCTATTTCTGCTTTGGATGTATCAAAATACCCTGTAGCAAACAGATTATATTATGGAACTAGTAATGGTGTTGTTTATAGAATGGATAATGCTAATGTAGATAACCAAGAAGCGGTGGATATATCCACAGGAAAAGGATTGCCGGTTGGTTTTATTACCGATGTTAATGTAGATCCTTCTAACTCAGATAGAGTAATCATTACATTTTCTAATTATCAGATTCCTAGTTTATTCATTACAGAAGATGGCGGAGATACATGGACGGATATAAGTGGTAACTTAGAACAAAATCGAGACGGATCAGGAAACGGACCATCTGTAAGAAGTACTGCTTTTTTAGGAGGCAGTCAAGGCTTATTGGGCTCTAGATTACAAAGAGTATTTGTTGGTACCAGTACAGGATTATATTCTGCAGCTAGATTAAATGGTAGCAATACCAGATGGAGAAAAGAAAACTTTATTATTGGTAATAACGTTATTCCTGAAGTAGCTACGCGTAAAGATGGATTTATCGCAGCAGCAGCTCACGGAAATGGTCTTTTTAGCGCAAGATTGCCATTATTTAATGAGTTGCCAGAGTCTACACTTAGTGTTGCTTATTTATTAGAAGATATTACACTAGATCTTAACAATATTGAAAATCTTGAAGTAAATGTAGCTGACCTGTTTGTTAATTCTAATGGAGGCTCTATTAGTATTGAATTACAAAACACCAATACTGATGTGGTTGCTGCCACTCTTGAAGGTGATACCATAAAATTAGAGTTTGGTGAAGGACTAGAAATCGGAGATCAAGCAACTATAGTGCTTGTTGCAACTTCTGGTGAAGAGCAAGTAACAGAAGGATTTACAATCAATGTGTCAGAGTTGCCAATTTATGATCAAAATACAGGAATTGTATCTGCCGTACCATCACAAAATTTCTTAGATTTTGGGACATTAGTCCAATCAGCAGATGATTTTACGGTTCCGGAAGGAAATGTTTGGATGATCAATAGAATACTCGTTTTTGGAGGTGTTAGTAATACTCCTATATTAAATAATGTAAATGTCGTTATTTATGAGAATGATAATGGTATTCCTGGAGCAGAAGTTTATAATAGCGGAGAACTTGCTCCTATTTCTAATCCTAATGATGCCAATATCAATGTACAGCTTCCTGAAGTGGTAAATCTTGAAAGCGGTACCTATTGGATATCTGTATATGTTAATTTAGCTTTTGGACAACAACAAGAACAATGGTTTTGGTCTGCTCAAAATGGAGGTATTGGTCAAGAATCTCATGTGAAAGATGCAGGCAATTTATTTGGTGTTGATGCATTAGATTGGACGCCAATAACCACTGCTTTTGGTAGAGGCCCTTACGATCAAATTTTTGATCTTTATGGTATGGTATCAGGTACTGGAAACAGCCAAACAGGGTCTGAAGCTGCTCCTTTGGTATCATTGGATTCTGGTACAACTGCTTTTGTATCTCCTAATCCATCTTCAGGTCTTTTTGCTTTTAACTTAAATAACCTTAAGCCACAAGAAAAAGTATCAATAGCAGTATATAATGTAACAGGCAACCTTGTATATCAGAGAAATAATCTGAATTCTCAATTCGAATGGGATGCCTCAGGATTTACTGATGGATTCTATTTTGTAAAAGTATCAAGAGCATCAGGTAGTAATGAGGTGATGTTTAAATTATTTAAAAATTAATATTTAAAATAATGTCTCTATTTCTAGACGAGATATAAATTACCAAAAAAAGGAGTTGAATTTTCAGCTCCTTTTTTTATTTTTATAGTATGAATAAATTCTTGTATATATCAATCGTCGTGGTTTTGTTTTCTTGTAAATCAAATACCACTGCTCAGGAAAAAAAAGATGTAAAAATCGAAAAACCAAGAATTGAAAATGCCAGAGATAAAAAACCAAAAATCGAAAGACCTGGTTTTGGTGATCCTAGAGACAACGAAATAACAAAACTTGATGGTGAATACTCTACATCTTTAATAGCACCTAATACCATACATTTTATGGGCTCTGTTATAGCGGTTTTTAAGGATAAAGCAATTTGTGGCAAATCATACAAAGCAACGACTACCATAGAGGTTAAAAAAATCACTAAGTCTGCTGGTATTGTAAATTTAATTTCTTCTGAGAAAGAGACTACTTTTGGTTTTTTGAAAGGGTATGTTAAGGATTTTGAGACACTAAAACAAAAATTAACTAAAGGTCAAGTGTTTTCTTTTAAAGCCAAAGAAAGTTTATGTCCAGACACGAGTCAAACAGTATACGAGATTATGAGTTTTGAAATTTTATTAGATAGAGAATAATCCTATACAAGCAATAGAAAACACATCTTTTTAAGGCTTATTTAACAGATATATTTTTAAACAAAAACCACCAAGTAGTTAGCAGTAAGCAGTATAGCTTTTAACACTTGTAAAACAAGGCTTTTCAAGGCTTAAAATACCTGTTTTTAATTATGATATTATGAATAAAGTCTTAAATTTCCTTAAATTTTAAGAAAAAAATTCCAAAATTTAAGTTAGATTTGCGAATTACTCACAAATCAGCTTAAAAAATGAAAACATTTTTATTTTCTCTCAAACGTGCAGTTTGGGCGGTTTCACTTCTTGGAACCATTAGTTCAGTTAGTGCCCAACAACCCGGGCTTAAAACTTCAGCAAATCGGATTACTGGTAAACAAATTTATCACCAATCCAAAATTTATGATAGCAAAGGTGCTCAAAAAAAACCCAAAGTAGAAAGGGTTATGGAAGACATTCAAGCTAGAATGGATTATGACTTTCAGAGACTTAAAGTTCCTGGTTTGAACAAAATTCCTACAGGAATTAGAGAAGCAGAGCTTAAATTTTCTAGTACGATTCCTTCAGGAGATGATTCAAAACAATCTATTGCTAGTGTTGCAAAATCTTCAAAAGCAGGTAGTTTTTCATATTGGGAAAACAGAGGCCCATATAACGTTGGAGGTCGAACTAGAGCATTAGCCATTGATCGTACAAACGAAAATGTCATCTTTGCAGGTGGTGTTTCTGGAGGACTTTGGAGATCTACCAATGGGGGACAATCATGGAGAAAAGTTACGAATAGCAGACAATCTCCTAGTATAACGTGTATTGTACAAGACCCAAGACCAGGTAAGCACAATACTTGGTATTATGGTTCTGGAGAACGTTTTGGTAACTCTGCTGGTGCAGGTGGAGCTTTCTACAGAGGAACAGGAATCTATAAATCTACAAACGGAGGAAGAACTTGGAGATTACTAAGTGCTACCAATGATGGAACTATTGGATCTAGCGCATTTCCTTTTTATATCATCAATTCAATTATAGTTGATCCTACAAATGGAGATGTTTATGTTGGAACAGTTAACGGTTTACAGAGATCACAAGATGGAGGAGTAACTTTTACAGAAGTGTTAGCAAGTGGATTTCTAGGAACTGTTGAGGTTGCAGTTAGTTCAACAGGACAGTTGTATGCAACTATACGAAGTAATGCGCAATCTAACCCTGGATTTTTTACATCTTCAGACGGAGATACTTGGACAAATATTACCCCTGAGTTTTTACCACCAACTATCGGAAGAACTATAATGGAAATTAATCCTTCTAATGAAAACGAAGTATACTTTTTAGCACAAAATACAGCCGGAGCAGTATCCACTTTCTTATTAAAGTATGATACTACTGCTGCTTCTGAAGAAGCTTGGACAGATCTTACAGCTAATCTCCCAACAACTATTGGTGGAGCGGTAGGAAATCTAAACCTTCAAGGTGGATATAATATGGTTCTAGAAGTAAGCCCAGCAGATTCTAATTTGATGTTTGTTGGAGGTACTAATTTATACAGATCTACCACTGGGTTTACTACACCAGCAGGACAAGAAAGCTGGATTGCAGGATACTCTCCTATAAATGATGTAAGCCAATATCCTGATCAACACCCAGATCAGCACGCCTTATTATTTTATCCGTCAAACCCAAATAAAGTACTAACGGGTAGTGATGGAGGTGTATCAGTAACAGAAGATATTAGAACTACAACTTCAGAATTCGAACCAGTAGACTGGATTTCTTTAAACCAAGGATATCTTACGACACAACCCTATCATGTATCGTTTGATCCAGATGCCAATAGTGATGATTTATTAGCAGGTTTTCAGGATAACAGTACTTGGTATACTAATTCTACAGATCCAAAAGCTACTTGGGAGGATATTTTTGGTGGAGATGGATCTTACAGTGCTATCGCAGATGGAGGAAGAACTAGATATGTGTCTTCTCAAAACGGACGTGTACATCGATTAAATTATGATGAAGCTGGAGAATTAGTATCATTTACAAGAGTACAACCAGCAGGTGCTACAGGATTTGGATTTATTGCACCATTTATTTTAGATCATAATAATGATAATATTATGTATATGCCTGCAGGTAATAGAATATGGAGAAACAATAATTTAGATGAAATTCCTACGATTTCAAGTATTGGTAATAGTGTATTTGCTGGAAATCTTGCAACTGTAAACTGGGTAAACTTACCTAATTCAGATACCCCAGCCGGAAGTACAATTACATCTCTTGAAGTATCTACCTACCCAGTAGCCAACAGATTATACTATGGTACAAATCAAGGTGGGGTGTATAGAATGGATAACGCCAATATAGATGGCCAAGTTGCTATAGATATTTCTACAGGAAAAGGATTGCCTGTTGGAAATGTTAACGACATTAATGTTGACCCATCAAACTCTGATAGAGTGATTATTACTTTTTCTAATTATGGTGTAATCAGTTTATTCTTTACAGATAATGGAGGAGATACCTGGACCAATATAAGTGGTAACCTTGAAGAAAACGCAGATGGAACAGGTAATGGCCCATCGGTAAGAAGTACTGCATTTTTAGGTGGTAGTCAAGGATTTTTGGGATCAAGAATACAAAAAGTATTTGCTGCTACAAGTACAGGATTATATTATACCAATAGATTAAACGGAGAAAGAACACGTTGGATTAAAGAACGTTTTGCAATCGGTAATGCAGTAACAGATGAGGTTAGAACTCGTAAAGATGGATTTATTGCAGTTGCCGCTCATGGTAGTGGGCTATATAGTGCAAGATTCCCATTATTTAATGAATTACCAGAAGCTTCATTAAGTGTAGCATATCTATTAGATGATATCGTATTGGATATAAACAAAGTAGAGGATTTAGAAATCGATGTAACTGATTTATTTGTTTCATCCAATGGTGCTGCTGTCAATGTTGAATTTGCAAATTCTAATCCAGATATGGTTACTGCAACATTAGAAGGTAATACTATAAAATTGGTGTTTAATGGTGAATTGACTTTAGGAGATCAAGCTACAATAGAACTTGTTGCGACTTCTGGTCAAGAACAAGTAGCAGAAGGGTTTACGATATCAGTTTCTGAAATCCCTGTTTACGAACAATTTGGAGGGGCTGTAACATCACTTCCATCTCAATTTTTTGTTGATTTTGGTGGATTAGCACAATCTGCAGATGATTTTACTGTACCTGCTGGAAATACATGGACAGTAGAAAGGATTCTAGCTTTTGGAGGTGCAAATAATTCACCACAATTAGTAAATGCTACAGTAATAATATATCAAGATAATGCAGGAGTTCCTGGAGAAGAAGTATATAATAGCGGAGAGATTGCTCCTATTTCTGATCCTACAGATGTTAACTTAAATTTGAGACTTCCACAAGCAGTTGCTCTTGAAGGTGGTAATTACTGGATCTCTGTATACGCTAATCTAGCTTTTAATCCAAATGCGACACAATGGTTCTGGTCTTCTCAAAATGGATTAATAGGCCAAGAATCTTATTTCAAAGATGATCTAAATTTGTTTGGTACAGGAGCTACAGATTGGACTCCAGCATCAATCGCGTTTGGTAGAAACTCTAATGATCAGGTATTCCAAATTTTTGGAGTAGAAAATGATGGTAGTGCTGAAGCACCTGGAGCTGCAGTAGCACAGCCACTAGCTACTTTTGATAGCGGATCAAGTATGTCAATTTATCCTAATCCATCAAATGGAGAGTTCTTCTTTAATTTCAAAAATTTAGAAT
The DNA here is from genome assembly GCA_947501475.1 of uncultured Aquimarina sp. GTDB lineage: Bacteria > Bacteroidota > Bacteroidia > Flavobacteriales > Flavobacteriaceae > Aquimarina. The sequence continues at coordinate 324,216 of CANMWA010000001.1, forward strand.
CAGCAGGAAATATTGATATCAAAGTTTATGATATTGCCGGTAATATGGTATATGCAAAATCTGGATTGAAATCAAATTCAAGCCATGTTTGGAATGCACCTATTGCACCAGGTTTTTATATTGCTAATATCTCTGGAGCTGTGAATACAACACTTAAATTAATTAAGCAATAATATTTTTAAAATTATTTATAAAAAAGGAGTTGATTATATCGACTCCTTTTTTTATTTTCATGAAATGAACAAATTACTGTATATAGTATTAGTTATAGTTCTGTTTTCTTGTAAATCTAATAGTGTGGCACAAGAAAAAGAGCCTTTTACTCAACAAAAAGAAACCGTGAAACCTCAAAAACCTAAAATTGAGAAACCTAAATTTATAGATGTACAGAAAACATTGTCTCCAGGTACTGTTCATTTTGATGGCACTATAATGAACCTATCTAAAAACAGTTCTATTTGTGATAAAGTATACAACGCAGTAGTTACGGTAAAAGTTGATCGCATACATGGTTCGGGATCTAGTATCGTTAATATAATTTCTGCAGGGCAAGTAATTAATTTACCAATTTTGGGCCCACAAGCTAAAGATTTTGAAGGCTTAGAACAAAAGTTTACCAAAGACCAAAAAGCATCTTTTTTGGTTACTGAGAGTATGTGCATGGATATGAATCAAACGGTGTATGAGATCATAAGTTCTGAAATCATTAATTAAATTTTCTTCTTAAACCATGCATTGATAATTTGTCTTAATAAGACAGTTCAAATAAAGAAGTATTATTGACAAAATAAAGAGTTCTTCTTATAGGGTCAGAAATTTCTATTATATCTGTATCTCGGTTTGAGCGTATTTTAAATTTGCCTTTGTGACCTTCAATAGTAAACTCATAATAATTATACCCAATCTCAATTTTTTCAGGGATCGCTGGGAAATAATGATTTCCACCAGAACTTTTCCAGTATTTATGGATCAAAGCATAATCGATATGCCTAAAATATTTAGATCCTGAAAGTGAATACTTATTAAGATGGGTTAAATTGTTTTTTGATTTTCGTTTTCTAGAATCCAAAAACTGCCTTAGACAAGATGCCGGTTTTTCAATAATAAACTCTTGATGGGCTGTTTTTAAGTAATGAATATTGCAAGTACTATTCACAATAGTCTCATCAGTAATTGCATATTTGGTTTTAAAAAGTTTTAAATAGATAGAATCTGCCTTGCTACAATCTGGTATTGATTGCCAAATTTTGGCATTTATTTTCGTGCTTTCAAAATCTAATTGTTCAAGACTGTCAATTATTTTATGATACAGTTCGTTTTCATTAATAACTTTAATTTTCCTTTCAGAAAAATCAAAATCACTGATTGCCAGATACTCTTTTATCCTATAGCCTGAAGTTTTTCTGGAGACTATAAATGTATTATCATAATAGAATAGTTTTTTACCACATACTATTCGATTAGTATCTAGCTTAATATTACGCACATGAAGCTTATCATGATCTGCAATAACAAATAATGAATCATTATAATACAAATCTAAAATATCGTCCTTGAGTAAGGATATTTTGACATTAGTATTACTTGTTTTAGGAATTTCTTGGATTTCGGGATATTTATCTTCCCCTCTTTCTTCTTTACAAGAATATATACCTAATAGTAGTATAAAAAACAAGAGATATTTAACCATTTGTTGTCATTTTATATTTAAAATGGCTTAAATGTAAAAGAATTGCTTCTTAAATTATCATAATGTTTATTTAAAAAAGAATATAGATAAGCTATATTAAAACAGTTTTTGACATCATCTGATAGATGTAAAAGGGTTTAGTAATAAACCCTGAAAAAATCACTTTTCAGGGTTATCTAAATCAAAAACTCAACTTAAAACATACTACTGTGTTTTTATTCTATAAAGAAAAAGTATTAGCCGATACATTAGGATAACAAAAGTTTCATAATCGGGTACTATTGTTTCAAAAATGATAAGGGCTGTTATATAAACAACCCTTATCCGCTCTACCCACAAATCGAAGAATTCGATTTGATAAAAAACTCATACTACTTAAGTAGGAAAAAACTTTTTTAGTTAACAAGGGAGTGAAACACAAAATGCATTTGCGCCCTTTGATAAATTTATGTTTTATTAATAATTATTTATGGACATACTCCTGCATCAAATAGGAATGTATCTAGACTATCTCCGAAAGCGCAGATTGTTTCGGGAAGAGGTTCTAATTCATTTTCTTGTAGAGAAAGTTTCTCCAAATTTTCTAATGTGACGATCTCATTGGGTATGAAATTTATTTTATTTTTTGATAGATCTAAAAATTGTAATCGATGTAATAATTTAATATCCGAAGGAATAGTTTCAATACTATTTCCTTCGAGTTCTAAAGAGATAAGAGATTCTATTTTTAAAAGATTTTCGGGAAACTCATTAAGATTGAAATTTTTGATATTAATACCTATGGGTAATTGATCCGAAAGTGATGCTATCGCTGGTGGAATTGATAGATTATTACCACCATTTATTGTCAATTGCCTTACTCTATTTAAAGAAGTGTTTAGTAAAATTTCATCAGGAGACCATTCTTGTATGGGCTTATCGATATCCCAATGTGCTAGTTGCTCTAAATTTTTAAAACACAATCCTAATAATGCATGGCGTTGTGCTCCCAAAGTAAAAGGTTTATAAATATCTACATAATATTTTTCTACACGACCATCTGGTAATGTGATTTCATATTGCAGTGTTTGGTCTGTAAAATCTTGGACTTTTAAGCTAATAGGGGATACAACAACTCCATTAGCAGTTTTTATAACAGGTCTAAGATCTTTTAATGATGCTGTTTCATCTACAGGTATTTCTAACGATATTACTTTATACTCATCACTAATTTGAGCATAGTAATCATTATCAAGAAAAGCATTATTTTCTTTTACTATTGAAAACGTAAAATTTTTACCATCACGCAAAGAACCACTAGTAATGGTTGCAGTATATTGTGCTGAAATATTATCTTTTGAAGTAATTGTAAATACTACTGGAGAAGAAAAATCAATAGGCGTTGTCCCATCTGGAGTAATAGTAGTGCTCTCTGTTGTTTCTATGTTGGGGATGAGGTTTTTTAAATTTGTACCATCAGGTAAGTTTAATGAAATCGTTTTGCTGTCTTGATCGATAGTAGCTTCAAAAGAAGGTTGAAGGATATTGTTATCCAGAATTGAAAATTCAAAAGAAAGGATTTTGGGAGTTATATTTCCTGCCGAATCAGGATTCCCAGAATCGGGAGTAGTGACATTATCGTCATTACTACAGCTAATAGTAATGAGTAAAAGAATCCATAGAATTGAAAAAAATTGATATTTCATTGCTTTATCTTTATGTGATTTTAACTAACGCAATAGTAATTCAAGCGATAGAAAAATACTTTAACATATGTTTCAAAATATTACATTATTGTTTCATGGCTAAAAACCAGAGGTCAAAAATATATCAACAAATCATGAAGAGTTATGACATATGTTTCAATGTTGGGTAAGTATGTTTCATAACACTCTGCTTAACAATTAATTAATAAACATTTGTGTTAAAAAATCTTAAATAATTACATGTTTTGCTGATAATACTCAGAGGGAGAGACACCATATTGTTTTTTAAAACATTTCGCAAAGTAGGAATGATCAGAAAAACCTACATTATACCCAATTTGTGTTACAGTATCGGCTTTTTTCTGCATAAGCTGTGCTGCGCGTTTTAGTCTAATAGATCTTATAAATTCTGTGGTAGATAGGCCTGTTAATGCTTTTAGTTTTCGGTGCAATTGCGTTCTACTCATATGTATTTCATCTACAATCGATTCTACACTAAGTTCTGAGTCGCTAATATGTTCTTCAATAAATGATGAAAGTTTTATCAAAAATTTTTCGTCTTGATTTTCTATTTTGATTTCACTTGGGTTAACAACAATATTTTTTTGGTATTGTTGTTTAAGTTTTTCTCTTATTGAGATTAGATTCTCGATCCTTACATTCAATTCTTCGATATCAAAAGGTTTTGATATATAGGCATCAGCGCCAATTTTAAGGCCTTTGATTTTTGATTTTTGATCGGCTTTGGCCGTTAACATTATAATGGGAATGTGGTTTGTTTTTTGATCAGTTTTTAATTTTTCGCAAAGCTCTTCTCCATTCATTTTTGGCATCATGATATCTGTAATAATAATATCTGGGATGTTTTTGATTGCTAAATCAACACCAATAACCCCGTCTTCGGCTTCTAGTATTTTATATGTACCCGAAATACTGGCTTTAATATAGCTTCTAAGATCAAGGTTGTCTTCAACAATGAGAATAGTATTTTGTGACTCTGATTCTATATCTTCATCTATCGATTCTTCTAACGGATAAGAAATTTGTGTGTCTGTTTCTTTAACATTTTGCTCAATACAAATGTCATTTGGATTAAATAAAGATTTGGCTACTGGTAAGGTAATGACACATGTTGTTCCTTGTCGCAAAACACTATTTATCTTAATTTCTCCACCATAAATAGTTATTAATTCTTTAACAAGGGATAGTCCAATACCCGAGCCTTCATTTTCTCGAGTTTCGGAAGTGTCTATTTGATAGAATCGCTCAAACAAATAAGGGAGTTTATCCTCAGAGATTCCAATACCTGTATCTTCAATTTTAAATTGTAAATATCCTGGATTATGATCTATAAATGTTGTGGTGATTTTTATAGATTCATTTTGGGGAGTAAATTTAAAAGCATTAGAGATCAGGTTATTAATAATCTTTTCAAGTTTATCTTTGTCAAACCATGTTTGTTGATCTGTAGTTGCAATGGTAAACTGATAATTAATGTTTTTTGTTGCAGCAAGAGAAGTAAAAGAACTTGCCAATGTCTTGATGAATAATGTAATATCATTTTGAATAACGCTAAGTTTCATTTCTCCACTTTCTAATTTGGCCAGATCTAAGAGTTGATTAATAAGTTCTTGTAATCTTTTGGTATTGCGATGCATTATTTTGTATGTATGATTTTTTGCATCGTTTTTGAGTAATGTTTCTAGCGGGCCTTGAATCAGCGTAAGAGGAGTTCTGAACTCATGAGAAATATTAGCAAAAAATCTTGATTTGGCTTCATCGAGGTTGCTAAGTTTTTCATTTTTTTGTGCTATTTCTGCAGTACGATCTGCAATGGTGATTTCTAATTGTTCATTTTGCTTAACGATTTGTCTAGTGCGCCATTTTACCATACTCCAGGTAAATAACCCTAAGAGTAATGCATATAAAACATATGCCCACCACGTTTGATACCAAGGAGGTAAGATGGTGAAAGGCATTACAGCCATTTTACCTTCGCTAAGTTGTGTATTTCTTGACTTTACTTTAAGAATGTATTTTCCTGGAGGTAATTTATGATATGTTTTATTGCTTGAGTACTCGTAATATTCAGGCCATTGTTTATCATGTCCTTCAAGAAAGAATTTGAATTTGTTGTTTTTTACATTTCCATAAGATGGTGCTCCTGCTTTAAATTGTATGGTATTAAATTCTAAAGGCAATACTATTTTAGATTTGTTATTTAAAAAAGTATGAATAATAGAATCATTTCCTATAGATACCTCAGCTATTAGAGTTTCGAATTCTTGTTCTGCAAATTCTTGTTTTTTAGTATCATAGCGTATAATATTAGAAAATGTAGAAAACCAAACAATACCATTACTATCATCAAAAAAATCCCCAACAGAAGGATATTTTATCCAAGGAAAAATCTTTTTCGGATTATCATAGGTCTTTTTTTGATGATCAAATTGATATCTTAAAATCTTTCTCGGCATATCGAGAGAATTAACGAAAATAGTATTGTTTGAACCCAAAAATATTTTTGAAGCCGATTCTTCTTTGTTATAATCTCCGATAAGATTTTTTAGCGGAAAAGGAACGAGTTCTTTTTCATTTTTTGACAAGGTGTAAGGGATAGTATCCCCAAGAAATAATACTTTATTTTTTACATTATTAATAGAAGTATATCCCGTAGAAGTTATCACAGTGGAAATTAAAAAAGGGTCAATATCTCTTTGGTCGAGTAGTAAAGAATCCTTTTGATTAACTTTTGGGATCCACCTATAAAAACTATTTTTTAAAGAGTTAAACCAGAGATACCCTTTAGGAGATTCATAAATTGTTTTTACAAATTCATTTTTTAAAAAAACGTAAGATTGATAACTCCATTGCCAACTATTATTCTTTTTTGGCTTTACATAGTAAATGTCAATTCCATTTTGAGTAGCAAAATAAAATCGATTGGGGTCAATATGCGATCGAGTAATGGAGCCATATTCTTTTACAGGACTTATTAGTTTATTAGTGTCTCCTTGTATTTGATAAATTCCTTGACTGGTTACCAGCAACAATAAATCATTTAATATATAAGAATCGAAAATTTTGGCATTTAACCCAAACATCTTGATATAACGATTTTTGGTAGGATCAGTTGTATTAAGTTTATAAAGGCCTGTTTCTGTGCCAAAATACATGGTGTCTTGGTATCTAAAAATATCATATACATGTCCTGAAAAAGATGTAAGGTCCTCATAACGGGTTGTGTTATTAATTTCTATTCTAGAAACCCCTTTAGCAGATGTGATCCATAATGCACCTTCTTTATCTACCACCATGGTGTCTATGGTATCATAAAGAATCCCAGCTTTTTTATTAATAATCTGTTGAACTTTTCCTTTATTATCAATAACCACTATACCTTTATTATCACTGCTGAATGCAAAAGATCCGTCTAATAAAGCAACTACATTATTGTTTAAAGCATTTTTATAGATTAAACTATCGGGTATCGAGAAATTATGATTCAAAACTCCATCTCGAAGTGTATAAAATTTACCTGATTTAGTACAAATCCATAGATTATTTTTTCTTTTAAAAACATTAATAATCTCAGATTCATCGATCGTATTGATAGGAGTTATTGGATGAATTTTTTCTCCTTGAAGCGATGCAAGCTTTTGGTTTTTTAAAGAAATATAGATATCATTTTTTGTTTGGAAAGCATTGATTACAGAATCGTCTATTTCTATAATTTCGAATTGGTCATTTTCCAGAATAAAAATATGATGTATTGAAACAAAAATAACTTTGTCTTTTTGTGTAAAACAGTTTATAAAAGATAAAGATTTGTGATATTTTTGAGGTAATTTGTGTTTTATAGATGCAAAATAAGGCCAAGTTTTATCTATATTATAATACCCCAGATCATTATTTTTGATTGCATAAATTATTCCTGATGCTGTTTGGCAAATATCTTTTTTCTTTCCTAATTTGGGATCTTCAAAGAAATAGTCCCAATTGGCTCCGTTAAAAAAACACAACCCAGAAATGGTATTGAATACGACCTGCCCATCATTGGCTTGAAATATTTTATTAAAATTTATCCCGAGGAGCCCAATATCTTTGGAAGTAAAATTTTGTACAAACGGTGATCCTAACTCATTGGTATTAGTAACTGCACTTTGCGAAAAAAGAGAAGTATATGTATAGTTAAATACAATAACTATACATAGTAAGAATGTATTCAGTTTAGTAGGCAAAGTTCGATAAGTATTTGTTCGTATTCCTTACCCAAAATAAAGTTTTTTTTCTAAAAATCAATACTTTGATCACTTTTTCAGGGTATTATACAGGTTTCTACAAGTAAAATTGTGAGAATCCCGAACTACTTAACGATCTAGAGATACATAAGAAACATATGTACCTGACATAGGTACATATGTCATCGTTATTGATACCAATTAGATTTAATATTGTGGTTTAATTTCTAAAACAAATTAGCAATGAAACACTTATGCAAACTAATAATGATACTTAGCATTTTTGTGATGTATCAAACGTATGGGCAACTCAATGGCACATCTTATTTTGGCTCTCCAAGATCTACTGAAATGTTTGGAAGTTATAATACATTTATAGGATATTTTGCTGGAAATGCCAATTTAAGAACTGGAGACGAAAATACATTTTTAGGATGGTCTTCTGGACGTAATAACTCAACCGGAGGTCGAAACACATTTGTTGGGAGTGGTTCAGGATTTAACAATACGATTGGAGGTAGTAACACTTTTATGGGTAGATATTCTGGATATAATACCACCACTGGGCGTTGGAATACTTTTATTGGAGATGCCTCTGGACTTAATAATACGACTGGAAATTATAATACATTTATAGGAAAAAGCTCTGGTGTTCGCAATTCGGTTGGGCATTCTAATACCTTTATAGGAGAAAATTCGGGGTATAGCAATACTACAGGAATCCAAAATACATTTATAGGAAGAAATTCAGGAAGCAATGTCACCGGAGCGCAACAAAATACATTTATTGGAACTAACTCTGGGTATAGTACTACGATAGGAGGTTCTAATACCTTTATAGGAACGTCTTCTGGACGTAGTAATACTACAGGGTTTACTAATACATTTGTTGGAAACAGTGCCGGGTTTAGAAATACTACAGGAGTTTCTAATACATTTATCGGTTATGTTTCTGGATACAGTAATACCACAGGAGGTAATAATACCTTTATAGGAAACAGTGCTGGGTATAGAAATACTACAGGAGTTTCTAATACATTTATAGGACTGGGTGCAGGACGTGATAATACTACAGGACATTCTAATACCTTTATAGGAGAAAACTCTGGATTAAGAAATACTACAGGGATCCAAAATGCGTTTATAGGAAGAAATTCTGGAAGTAATACGACTACAGGAAATCAGAATACTTTTTTTGGGACCTTTTCTGGGTATAGAAATACCACAGGATTTAACAATGCATTTTTCGGAGCCTTTTCTGGATATAACACTACAACAGGAGATTCTAATACCTTTATTGGAAGATCATCTGGACAGAATAACACTACAGGACGCTCCAATACATTTTTAGGAACAAGTTCAGGATTTGGAAATACCACAGGAATTTCTAATATATTTATAGGGCAAAGTGCAGGATCAGCAAATACTGTTGGAGGCCGAAATGTCTATATGGGAAGTTTTGCTGGGATTAGTAATACTGGATCAGGAAATGTGTTTTTAGGTAATAGTGCAGGACGAAATCAAACCAATACCAGTAATGCTTTGATAATACAAAACTATGAGGCCAATACTATTCCCTTAATTCGAGGTGATTTTGTTACAGGTAATGTATCCATCGGACATACAAATGTTCTTTCATCATACAAATTGTTTGTAAATGGAGACGCTTTTGCTAATGGATTATGGATTAGTACGCAACAAACCCCACCAATTTTTTCTCCATCGAATACAAGAGTCAAAAGTAAATCACAAGCGATAGAAGGCGCATTGGATAAAATCAATACCATCAATAGCGCTATACATACAATGACTATCAAATCGGCAGATAAAAAGAAAATTACTAATACACAATATGTTATAGAACCGGGTAGTTTACAAAAAACATTTCCAGATTTAGTAAAAGTTCAAGATGAGAAAACAGCAATAAATTATCAAGGATTAATCCCAGTGCTTATTGAGGCAATGAAAGAATTAAAAGAACAAAATAATAAATTACAAAACGAGATCGAAGCACTAAAAGCGGAAGTGTCAAATCAAGTATCTGGTACAGAAACTAAGGGGATACTGCCAGAGAATTCGAGGTTTAAATTATCGCAAAATATTCCTAACCCCTTTGAATCTAAAACGACGATCCAATATAATATACCCGATGGATATACTAATGGATCTTCTATTCAGGTTTTTAATGGTAGTGGTGTTATTGTAAAATCATTTACTAATTTAACATCAGGAACAGCAGAAATACATCTTGACAACACTTTTTTACCTGCAGGAATATATCATTATAGTTTATTTGTAAATGGAAAAATGATGGCTACCAGAAAAATGGTGCTTAAGTAATAGAAATGTTATAAGGGCTTTTTAACTAAAGCCCTTTTTTTAACCACCTTTAAGAAGAGAATAAGATCAGTATTCCGATAAGAATAATAATAAATACTACGAAAAAGAATATCTTCCAGAAAGAGTAAGGCCTATTCCCAAAAATGACTCCAGTTTGACCATTTATGAAAAAGTTATATTTTTTACCACCATAACGATACGCACTTATATATACAGGAAGTAAAATGTGTTTAAAGGTTTCATCAGATAAACTCATATCCATACTTTGTATCCTTTGTGTATCTCCACCAATGTCTCTTCTTACCCAAGATTTTGCAATAAGTTCAGCTTCTTTTGTAGAAGATAAGTGGCCGTCTTTTAACGGAATTGTATATTTTTCGGTTACAAAACCAGCCAAAAAACTAGTGTTAAAAGGCTCTAAAGCATCTAATTTCCAGTTAGACACCTTTTTAGGAATAGGATTTTTGCGTTGGCGAGATGCTTTGATTAGAGTGTCATCTACAAAACCATTAATTTTGCCACTAGCTGGAGACCAACGTGTTTTGCGTTCTTGTCGCATTTGGGTAACTCGTTTACCATTTACTGTTCTAGTTGTAGGGACATTTACATAGTAGTAATCTCCTCGCTGCCCTGTATAATTTGCATATAGTTGAGCATCAAAAGTCCAATAAGGTAAATATAACCCTTTGGTGTTTTGTGGATCTAAAGCTGCTTTTTTGAGATTATTGGGCGCAAACCATAACCCTTTTACCCATTTAGAGAATATTTGGTGTGATTTTTTTTGATCAAATTGAAAAGGAAGTACGGCCCCCGGTAAAATCCAGTCTTCTTTATACCCGTCTTCAATAATTAACGGCATTGTGCAATACACACAATGCAATGATTTATAATTTTCTTCAATATGCTGATTGGCACCACAATTTTTGCAATGCAACATCATGATCTCTTCAGAGTGAGATTGAGACCCCATTTCGTCCAGATATGGTTTAAGCTCTAGCTCTTTAAAACCATCTTGATCAGAAACAATGGTTTCTTCATGCCCACAATACTCACAAGTAATTTCTGTAGTACCAGGTTTATATTTTAACTCTGCACCACAATTGACACAGGATTTTTTTCGTTCTGAGACTGCTTTTTTTTCTTCTTCCATATAACTATCATTCCCACAACAAAAATGGGAAACTCATAAATGTAAACAGAATAAATTTATACTCCAGGTAATGGAGGAGGAGTGTTACCCCCTAAAAATGCTTTTAACTCTTCGACATCTTTAAGAGCGATCCAATTTGCCATTCCTTGTTTCCATACTAGTGAGTCTTTATTAACAGTTCTATTGGCAAACAAAACTTTTAATTGATCAAATGTTACGGGTCCGGCCTGTTGCCCATTACTAGCATAAAAATATTGAACCTGTACTGGCATTGGTGGAGGAGCAACTGGTGAGTTTTGTACTGGCATTGCTTGTTGTTGACCAACCATAGGATTCATCATCGTGCCACCCATTTGTTGGGCAAGTACAAACCCCATTCCCATTCCCATTCCGGCACCAGCAGTACCACCTTCATTATTTGCTGCAGCTTCGATTGCTTTAGCCGTTTTGAACTTGGTTAATTTGTCAAGGTCTAGTTTATCTATTCTGCTATACTCAAAGATTTCTTTCTTCAAATCTTCTGGCATAGATACATTCTCTATATAAAATTTTTCAAGAGAAATACCCACAGAGTTAAATTCTGGTTGCATCACATCGAGACAGGTTTCTGATAATTCGCTTGTGTTGGCAGCATATAATTCTATTGGGAGGTTTGCTTCACCTATCGTATCTGTAAAACGAGTAGCGATTAAACTTTTAAGGTGCTCATTAATCTCAAAGTTGGTAAAATTGGCATCGGTACCTACAATATCAATAATAAACTTACCGGCATCATTGATTTTGAAAGCATAGGTTCCAAAAGCTCGTATTTCGACTAAACCAAATCGCTCATCATTAAGCGTAATAGGGTTTTTGGTTCCCCATTTTTCATCTGTAAATAGATGGGTATTTACAAAATATACTTCGGCTTTAAAAGGGCTATTGAAACCATATTTCCAACCTTTTAGTGTGGCTAAAATGGGTAAATTTTGTGTGTTTAAGGTATAGGTACCTGGTACAAATACATCGGCCAGTTGTCCTTCATTTATAAAAACAGCAGTTTGTCCCTCTCGTACGATAAGTTGCGCTCCGTTTTTTATTTCGTTTTGATAACGTTCAAAACGGTGTACTATGGTATCATCGGTATTATCTAACCATTCTATGATGTCAATAAACTCGTGACTAAGTTTTTCCTTTATTTGATCAAAAATTCCCATTATAGCTTGTTTATAAATTTGGTGTTCTAAAGCTACGAAATAGTATGGTTTATGAAAAATTAAATTTTGAGCTAAAAGGAGCAGACATAAAAAAAACCTTGCTTCATTTTTGAAACAAGGGTATAAAGTTGTTCTATTTTTTTTAGAAGTTCTAAAATGGGCAAGCTATAGGATTTGTTACACTTTGGCATACATCTTCAACTTCTGCTAACCATTGGTCAGAACCTATGTATATTTCATTAAAGAATTTTGCTACATCAAAAACATTAATATTTCCGAATAAATCCAAAGCATTAAGAGGGTTAGGAAAGTAATTATTATGATTCACAAATTGTATTTGCGAGACCCCAGGATTTAATTCTATGACCAATTTGGAAATATTACTATAACTTAATACAGGAGGTGTTTGACTATTAGTCATAGGAGATAAGAATTTCCAGAAGTTTGTAGAGGATCCTCCTTGACAAGCACCTATGGGTCCTGAAAATTCAATTTCATTAACTCCAAATTTTTTAAATATGGTAGTGTTTTTTTCAACATAATTAAATGTATTGTTATTTATTGCCTTATTATTATCATCAAAGAAAATAAATCGTGCGGCATCTACAACTCGAAAACCACAAAAATTGGTTGGAAAAACCACCTCTCCCTCGTATTCTGGTAATATTGGTAAAAATGCCACAGGCAAGCTTATTTCGGGCTGCCCAGAGTATTGATCTAAATTATTGAAGTCAATTGTAATTCGATAATTATCGTTACCAAAGGTTCCGTTAGTCAAATTAATATAATTTGGAGTTTGAGGTAATACATCTGGCCATTGATCTAGTGATCCTCCATTTTCGCCAGATGATTTTTTATCAATCATAAAATCAAATTGATCTTTTTTCATTGCATTTTTTACACGAAGACGAAAACTAGTTGTTTGCGATGTGCTTAATGAGTACGTGTAAACTTTTGTTTTGTTGGCGGGCACTTCGAAACCTTTGGGCCCTCCTTGGAAAATATTTTTAATAGATTTCCATTGACCATTCCATTTATATTCGAAATATAATTCGGGACCAATGTATCCACTTCCAGCATTACAAGGCTGAGGATAGCAAAAGGTATAACCGTTATAATGATTATTAGAAGAGTTTTGTACAGCTCTACTACAGATTTTTCCTTTCCACTCTTTGATGCCCGAATAAGTTTTTGAAAATTTATATCTAGGTCCATTGTTACAAGCAGAAGGAGCGAGATTTGCGCAATCATTTTTGAAAGCAGAATAGTTTGCAGGTGTTTTGTCTAGTCGGACAAATTCTGGAGTGCCTATAAACCCATCAGCAATAGAGTTGGTAAAATAACTGTTATTACATGCAATCGGTAATGTGCCTATAATAATAGGTGAAATTTTTTCAGTATTGCGCCCCCAACCCTGGGCTAGCGAAGTGCCGTTTTTACTTTTTGTATTGTTCGATGTCTCTTTCAGAAAGTGTGGGACATGAGTTCCTGGTTCTGAGAGTGCCCAAAAAATTTCTTGTCCAGAAAGTTTATTTTCAGAAACTTTAGAAAGATTATCTAAGGCAGAACATTCTCCACAATCGCTTTCTTCTAGTAAGAAAACACCACTTAATTGTTTATCATCAATACTATAAAAAGAGATTTCATTTCCATCGTTTAATGTTATTTTTGCAAAGTTTTCTGAAGACCCAGAAGTGTTTTGAGAAGTGGTAAATTCTGGAGGTGTATCGATTTCATTTTTCTCACAAGAACATAGAGTTAATAGAACGAAACATATGAGAAAGGCAATTTTTGTGTGATTCATTTTTATTTGATTTTGAATGTTAGCTAGAGTTTATGGGCTTCTATATCAATCAGAGTGTTTTCAAAACACTCTGATTGATAGGATTTAAAAAATCAACCACAGATACAAAACCATGATCGTTTTAAATAACCTCCAATATAATTGCATTTGTGATTAGAGGGTTATGGTACTCGTTTATTTGGATGATATAATATCAAGTTCTATTATTAGTACAGGTACATCCCCATCCAGGATGATAATAACCGGTGTTATAACCATTTTTTCTACATAACCAACAACACGAGCTACAACCACTAAGTAATGATCCTATGCCAGGGAATCCTCCAGTGATCGACTCTTGTTCTTTTTTTTCAATTTTTTGAACGTTTTCTAAGTTTAAAATGTTTTTTAGCATGATTTTAGATTTTAATGATTATTTATTATTTTTTTGAGTAAGCTGTTTTTTCATCATGTCAAATATATATAGGCTATCTATCTGAAAACAAATGAAGTATATCGAAATTCCTGAAATCAAAGTCGAAATTCCGCGAATTTGGACATTGTTTTTTTTGGCGGTCATGCCTGTTTTTTGATAAATGACATTTTTAAACCAAAACACTATATTTGTGGCATACACAAACAATTATACTAAAGCAACCAGTGCTCTTGATACCAAAAAAACGTCACTTCTTTTGTAGATCATCTAGTACAATGATGATATGCGTTTGTTTTTTACTTGTAATAAATGTTATGTGTGGGCAAGAAAGTAAATTCAAAATACCAGATTCTCTAAAAGAACACTCTTATGTTCAACTATTTAATGCATATCAAAAAGTTTATAATGATACGTTGAAATCAAAAATGTATTTATCTACTATTTTAGAAAATGCAAAAAATAGCAAAGATAGTTTAAGAATGGCGGTTGGCTATTGTTATTTGTCCTATTACACTGCAGAAGAACCTGAACAAATGGCCTTGGTAGATAGCTCTATTGCTATCAGTAAAGATTTAAATCATCTAAAATACCCGATCAAAGCGTATTCTTTTAAAGGGGGTTACTATTTAAAAAAGGGGGATTATCAACGGGCTTTAGATACGTATATGAAAGCCTTGACATTATCAAAAAAAGTAAACAATATAGAATATTTACAGATCACAAATAATAACATTGGGGTTATAAAAACTAAAATTGGTAAACATGATGAAGCTTTAGTGCTTTTAAGAGAAAACTTTGAGTATACAAAGAAAAAATATGTATCCAATAAGATACCCTATTTAAATTCATTAATCCCTCTGGCAGAATCCTACACACATAATCAAAAAATGGATTCTGCTTCTATGTATAATCAGGAAGGAATCGCATTAGTAAAAAAAAATAAGGATTTACAAAAAGCATATTATGGTAAACTTATTTTAAATGAAGGAATCAACCTTTATTTTAAAAAACAATATCACCAAGCCTATGATAGTATCGTTAAAGGGGTTTCATTACTCAATAAAAATAATCCCGAAAACATAGAAAACTATATTTTAGGATCGTTTTATATAGGTAAACTTAAATTGATAGAAGGAGATATAATAACAGCCGAAAAAGAATTTATTAGAATGGATTCTATCATCCAAAATAAAAAAATGATTCTTATGGATACCCGAGGAGGGTATGAGTTTTTAATTAATCTATATAGAAGTAAAGACGAAAAAGAAAAGCAGCTAGCGTATATTAATAAATTACTCTGGTTTGATAAGCGCATAAACAAAGCTAACAATTCTATTTCTACTCGATTATTTAAAGAATTTGACACGCCTTTATTATTGAAAGAAAAGGAAACTTTGATTCAAGAATTGAAGAAAAATACCAGCACTCTTAGTTTTTGGGTAGGTTTTCTTATTGTTTTATCTTCGATAGTGACTGTTTTTATGTGCTATCAGTATCTCATTAGAAAAAAGTATCAACAAAAATTTAATGAACTTTTGACTAGCGGTAAAAGTGTACCCTTAACACCAAAAAAACCATTAGACGATATTGGTATTGCCAATGAGATAGTTGAGGACATTTTAGAAAAGCTTACTCTTTTTGAGCAAAACCATCAGTTTTTGAAAAAGAACTTAAGCATTGCTAGTTTGGCCAAAGAAATAAATACAAATACTAAGTATTTATCTAAGGTGATTAATCACCATAAGAACAAGAGTTTTACAAACTATATTAATGAGTTAAGAATTCTATATTGTGTAGAACAACTTAAAGAAAGTACTACACTTAAAAATTATACCATACAAGGTATTGCCGAAGAGATGGGGTTTAATAATGCAGAGTCCTTTTCGTCTGCTTTTAAAAAGAGTGCTGGGATTAAACCTTCCTATTTTTTGCGAAAGCTATACGTGTTAAATACTAAGTAATTTCTCCAAATTCAGGAATTTCGTGAGATCTTAATGTATACTATTGCTAGTTTTATATCATATCTATTATATTTATGATAGTACTAAATACTTAAAACAGCTATGATGAAAAAATCTAAAAAGTTAAGTTTCAAAAAAATCGAAATAGCAAAGCTTGATAATTTTTCTACTATAAAAGGAGGAGCAAGTCATGGTCCTGGTTGTGATCAAATTGATCCTAAAAATACCATATATGAAAGTTTTAAACCTGGTTGTGCCAATTATACTAGATATCGTACATGTTATTGCTTTGTTATATGATTTTAATTCCTACCATTCTCATCTGGGTATAACAGATGTACAGGATCACTTTGCCAAAACTCTTTGGTGTTTATATCCATTGCAGTTAATGGGCCTTTAAATGCTGCGGCAGTATCAATATTCCAAACACAAGTTGCTTGTGTAGGGGTTGTTTGATTAATTCTGCTAACAGGAGTATGACCAATGTAAATTTCATCAAATAGCAATAGTCGTTTAGGATATCTTATATCTGTTTTTTTCAATTTGGGGTCTGTTGCCAAAGCAATTTCCCAAAGTGTTCTATCCCAATAAAATGTCTCGTCAAAATACTCTCGATGGGGACCATGAAGATTAGAGAATCCAGCATGCAAAAACAAACGATTTTGATCATCAATATGGTAGTTATTAAGCTCTCTATAAAACTTAAGATGTATGTCTATTTCTTCTTGAGATAATTTTGCATAAGAATCCATAGTCGCTTGCCCACCATGTTGTATCCATTCGGGGTTATATGTTTTTTGAGTCAACCATTTGTAACAGAGGTCATCATGATTACCTCGAATAAAAATACAGTTATTGGTTTTCTTTAATTCGATTAAAAAAGACACTAATTGTGCACTTTCGCTCCAACCGTCTACATAATCTCCCAAAAAAATAAGCGTATCATTCTGGATGATTTTTACTCTTTCGATCAATTGTTGTAATGCTTTTAGTGCACCATGCATATCCCCAATCACTAGAGTTCTGTTCATAAATTTGTAGATTTTTAGCTATATCTTACTTTTCGTAATACTCTTATACTTTCTTTGTAAATAGAATATACGGCATCATCATATGTCTTTAAATAGGGTTTTGCTTCTTCTAGTCTTTCTTTTGCTTCACTAAAATCATTAAAATAACATATTAAATAGGTAGCAGGAAGATTGGCAATATCTTTTTCTTCGTTTTTTGATAAAGGTATTTTGTTTTTTAATTTATCAATTAATGCATTATTACTGTTATAGAGATGATATAGTGTTTTTCGATCAAATTGTGGAGGTTCAAAAAGAAGTTTGCTTTCGATATCATAACCAGCATTGTCTTTAAAAGTAATAACAACTTCTTCAAGAGGATAATATTCATAGGTGTCCTGAAGGCCTAATTGTAAATATTCTACAATCTTAAACTGATCATCGGTTAGTGATATACTCACTTCATCCAATTCTGAATAAAATAGTTTTACATGCTCATTAATTAACTCGATATCAACTCTAGAGTAATAGGTTTCTCCGTTTTGTCTTTTCTCTTTTCCTGCCCAACAAACCACAAAATATTCTTTAAAAACTTTATAATTTGGATGATAATCTTTTCTAGAGTTCATAAAATCAAACACACCATCCAAAGTAAGTTCTATATTATTTTGCGCATGACTTTCTATGGCACTAACAATTTCTGAATTGACATTTTTGATTTCAATATCAAAAACTTTGGGCATGCTTATGCTTCCATCTCTAAGAAATACAGTGCCTCCATAATATTTCCAGATATTTTTGCGAAACGAACAGAGTTTACCTTCTAACGGTCTAATAGAAACAAGACCTACAACTTTATCACTAGGTAAATGCGGGAAAGGGATATTTTCATAAGCGACCAAAGGCGGGTTGTCTAAATAGGCATTTACCAAATTTTGAATTTTACTATCGTCAAAAAAATCAACTCCGATGATTTGATTGTCTTCATCTTCGACTCCAATTACGATATAAGAATTGTTTTTTGGATTAGAGTTTGCTAGCGCGCAGATGTGTTTTAATAATTTTGCTTTACCTTCTTTCTCGCCAATATTGAGCTTACGTTTCTTGTCATAAAAACTATTTTCGTCATTATGGGCCAATAAATTTTTTATAAGTAGGCGCTTATTGATCATTCTTTCTTCAAAATAGCTATTGAAACTTTTCCCAAGTTAAACTTAATTATTTTTATCGGGCCAGCAATGCAATGAGAATAAAGAAATTATAAATTTTTGTTTATGATAGTACTGCTCGCTTGTGCAGTTGGGAAAACTACTAGGTCAGCAATATTAACATGATATGGGCGAGTGATTACAAATGCAATGATATCTGCAATGTCTTCAGGTCTTAATGGGTCATAACCTTTATATACATTCTCTGCTCTTACATCATCATTCTTGAATCGCACGTTACTAAATTCGGTCTCTACCAATCCAGGATGTATTGCACCCACTCTAATTCTGTGTGCGTTAAGATCTAGGCGCATTCCTTTATTTATTGCATCTACGGCATGTTTACTGGCACAATATATATTTCCGTTTGGGTAAACTTCTTTTCCGGCAGTAGACCCAATATTGATAATGTGACCAGATTTTGCAGCAATCATTTTAGGGATTATTGCTTTAGAAACATATAATAATCCTTTTACATTAATATCAATCATGGCATCCCAATCATCAAGATCCCCGGTTTGTATAGGGTCAAGACCATGTGCGTTTCCGGCATTATTAATAAGAATATCTATTTTTTCGAATGTAGCAGGTAGATTTTCGATAGCAGAAAAGACTTTGTCTTTATCTCTAACATCAAAACAAAGTGTATGCACGTTTACTGTTTTGCCTAATTCGTCTTGTAATGCCTCTAATCGATCTTGTCTTCTTCCGCAAAGGATAAGATTTATATTATGTTTGGCAAATTCTATTGCGGTAGATTTCCCTATTCCGCTTGTGGCTCCTGTGATTAATGCTGTTTTCATGTAATTGTTAAGATTATAGAGTATTATTTTATTACTTTTTTTTAAATGCTTTGATTAAAACAAAAGCTAATCCAATGATTCCATAAACAAACATAGATTCATAATTTAGACTTCCGTACGCTCCAAATGCGGCAAAAAAGAAAAACCCTGCAATCACATAGGAGAAAAAAGATAATTGTTTCATTTTATAATTCTAAAAAATTGCAACACCTAAGGGTGTGCTTCGTCTTTTGATAAACTCATCATGAAAATGATGAAGATTTGTATGTCTAAATTTTTGCAAAATAGGTTTAAAGATACTTTAAAATTTGAGGGTAACTATCGTTTAAAGGAGTACTTTTAACCTAGAATTAACAAGAAGTCGAAAAATATTTTAACAATTTGCAATGTTGGATTAGGAATATTAAATTCACGCCTTTAAAAAAATAAAATAGATGGAAGAAAACAGTTCTATTGATATTGCTTCAATTAACCAGAAAATAGAGAAAGAATCTGCCTTTGTAGATTTACTTACTTTAGAAATGAACAAGGTGATTGTGGGTCAGAAACATATGGTAGAGCGCTTGCTCATTGGACTATTAGGTCAAGGACATATTTTGCTTGAAGGGGTTCCTGGATTAGCAAAAACACTTGCAATCAATACGTTATCTCAAGCGGTTCATGGTAGTTTTAGCCGTATACAATTTACACCAGACTTATTACCAGCCGATGTAGTAGGAACCTTGATCTTTAACATGAAAGAGAATGATTTCTCGATTAAAAAAGGACCTATTTTTGCCAATTTTGTACTGGCAGATGAGATTAATCGTGCTCCTGCAAAAGTACAGAGTGCCTTGCTAGAGGCAATGCAAGAAAAACAAGTGACTATCGGTGATGAGACATTCATATTAGACAAACCATTTTTAGTAATGGCTACTCAAAACCCAGTAGAACAAGAAGGAACATATCCTTTACCAGAAGCCCAGGTAGACCGTTTTATGTTGAAAACTGTGATTGATTATCCAAAATTAGACGAAGAACAACTCATTATTCGTGCTAATCTTAAAGGATCTTTTGAAAAAGTAAATCCTGTCGTTTCTATCGAGCAAATTCTTACTGCCCAAAAAGCAGTTAGAGAGGTATATATGGATGAGAAGATCGAAAAATATATCCTAGATATCATTTTTGCTACTCGTTATCCAGAAAAATATGGTCTCGAAGAATTAAAACCATTAATTAATTTTGGAGCTTCACCTCGTGGTAGTATCAATTTGGCCACTGCCGCAAAATGCTATGCTTTTATTAAAAGAAGAGGATATGTAATCCCAGAAGACGTAAGAGCAATAATCCACGATGTATTACGTCATCGTATCGGGATTACCTATGAAGCTGAAGCCGAGAATGTAACTTCAGAAGATATCATCAATAAGATTGTAAATGAGATCGAAGTACCATAGTAGATGCTTTGCATCTGTACAAAGTCTCAAGTACAAAGAAATGAAGACGTTGTACTTTGTACTAATTACTTAATACTAACGAGCCAAAAGGCGAGTAAATGGATACTAAAGAGTTACTTAAGAAAGTTCGAAAAATAGAAATCAAAACACGTCGCTTAAGCGACCATATTTTTGGAGGAGAATATCACTCTACCTTCAAAGGACGCGGTATGACGTTTAGTGAAGTTAGACAATATCAATTTGGAGACGACGTACGTAATATCGATTGGAATGTAACAGCGCGATACAACGAGCCATATATTAAAGTTTTTGAAGAAGAACGAGAATTGACTATGATGCTTATGGTAGATGTATCCGGTTCTCAATTATTTGGTACACAAGAACAATTTAAAAAAGGAATCATTACAGAAATTGCCGCGACACTGGCTTTTTCTGCTACACAAAATAATGATAAAATTGGTTTGATTTTATTTACCGACGAGATCGAACTATATATACCACCCAAAAAAGGAAGGTATCATGTACTTAGAATTATTAGAGAACTATTAGAATTCGAACCCAAAAGTAAAAAAACAAATATTACTGAAGCACTTAAGTTTTTATCTAATGTGATGAAAAAGAAAGCTATCGTATTTATCCTTTCAGATTTTATTACAGACGATTATCAGCAAACACTCAAAATTGTTGGAAGTAAACATGATGTTACAGGGATAAGAGTATATGATAGACGAGAAGAAGAGATTCCTAACCTAGGTATGGTGCAAATGGAAGACGAAGAAACCGGAGAATTGCTTTTGGTCAATACAAGTTCAAAAAACACACGATTAAATTATAGCAAGTATTATCAAGAAAGAGTGGATTATTTTAAAGATAGTTTTACCCGTAGCGGATCAGGGTCAATAAGTAGCAGAATAGATGAAAGCTATGTAAAAAAATTACTAGGCTATTTTAAAAGAAGAGGATAGTAGAGAATGAAGAATTACGAATTACGAAATATAAATATAAGATTTTCTATTCCCCCTTTGAAGGGGATTAGGGGGATGTTTTTTAAAATGTTCTTCTTTTTGATGCTAAGTCAGTATAGTTTCTCCCAGGTTTCAGCAACTATCGATTCTACATCGATCAAAATCGGAGAAGAAATTCGTTACAAAATGCAAGTCGAGGCAGATTCGACTCAGATTATTGTTTTCCCCGAAGGGAAGACATTTTTGCCACTCGAAGTCATAGATTCTTATACAATTGATACGGCCAAAAACGGAAAACGTTTTAATTTAAGTAAAGAATATGCTTTAACACAATTCGATTCAGGTCATTATACGATCCCAAGACAAAAAGTACTCATTGGGGATCAAGTATTTTTTACAGATTCTCTCAACGTAGAAATAAGAGACGTTTTGGTCGATACCACTAAGCAAAAAATGTACGAGATCAAACCTTTGGTTGAGGTCGATGCGTCATTTTTTAATTGGAAAAAATACCTGTTATGGATACTCATTCCTTTGTTGTTGATAGGTATAATTGTATTTTTTGCCTTCAGAAGAAAAAAGAGGAAAGAAGCAAAAGAAGAAGAGCTCCCACCATACGAAAGAGCAATGCTAGCACTAAAACGAATTGATGAATCACATTTGCTAGAAAAAGATTCGCATAAAGAATACTATTCACAATTAAGTGACACTGCACGTAAATATATTGATGAAGAAGTATATGATCATGCCATGGAAAGTACTACCGATGAGCTGATTGCAAAACTAGACGAAGAGATAAAATCAGGAATACTTGATCTAGACAAGAAAACGATCGATGAACTCAAAAATGTACTTAAAACTGCAGACATGGCAAAGTTTGCCAAATCCAGACCAGATATCATGACGGCAAAAGCAGATCGTAATGTTATAGAGCGTGTCATCAATCAGACCAAAGAAGCAATACCAGAACCAACAGAAGATGAGCTGCTGGCCGATGAAGAATACAGAAAAGAAGTTGCGGATAAAAAACGTAGAAAGAAAATCATTTTAGGTAGCCTTGGAGCAATAAGTGTTATAGCCATTACGTTGATTATTTTTATTGCGATTAAAGGATATGATGTAGTAAAAGATACTTTATTAGGGCATCCTACCAAAGAACTAGCAGAGGGCGAATGGATTTCTAGCGCCTATGGTTCTCCGCCAGTTACCGTGTTAACACCAAAAGTGCTGATTCGTAATAACTTTCAAATGACCGACCAGCAAAGACAAACTCTTAAAGGAAACGAAACTTTTGTCTACGGAAGCCTTATCGGAAATTTTCAAGTAGTAGTATCTACAGTTCAATACAATCAACCTACAGAAATAGAATTAAATAAGATTGTAGAAGGAGTAGTAGATAGTTTTGAAGCCAAGGGAGCCAAAAATATCTCTGTAAAAGATGAAGAGTATGAAACATTAGGTGGTGCCAAAGGCATTAAAGTATTCGGAAATTTAGAAATTGAAAATTCGGTAACTAAAAAACAACAAAAAAATGAGTATGTGATGCTTAACTTTGCCGAAAACGGAGGGTTCCAGCAAATAACAGTTGTGTATGATATTAATGATCGCTACGCCAAGGATATTGCACAACGAATAATCAACTCTGTAGAACTTAAAAATGCCAAATAACCATGTTTGAAAATTTTACATTTGAAGACCCACAGTTTTTTTGGTTGTTTTTACTACTTCCAATAGCAATAGCTTGGTATATCTGGAAACGCAACAAGCAACAAGCAGCATTAAAGATATCAAGTATCAAAGGGTTTAAAGTTTCGGGAAGCTTGCTTACCAAACTAAAACCGTTACTATTTGTATTTAGATTAGTGGCAATGTCATTAATCATTACTGCACTAGCCAGACCTAGAACTGTTGATGTATCAACCAAAACCAAAACAACCAAGGGGATCGATATTGTGATGTCTATAGATGTATCGGCAAGTATGCTGGCAAAAGACCTAAAACCTAATCGATTAGAAGCTTTAAAAGATGTCGCAGCCGAGTTTATAAAAGATAGACCTAATGATCGCATAGGGCTGGTTGTATATGCAGGAGAAAGTTTTACCAAAACACCCATCACAAGCGATAAATCTATAGTGTTAAATAGCATGAAAGATGTGCGATATGATAACGTATTAGAAAATGGGACCGCTATAGGTATGGGGCTAGCAACATCAGTTAATAGACTCAAAGACAGTAAAGCCAAGAGCAAGGTTATTATTTTACTTACTGACGGATCTAATAATGCAGGTTTCATAGATCCAAAAATAGCATCAGAATTAGCAGTAGAATACGGGATCAAAACCTATACTATAGGGATTGGTACCAATGGGATGGCATTAACACCAGTAGCGATATTACCAAACGGCTCTTTTCAATACGGGATGGGAAAAGTAGAAATTGATGAAGATTTACTTAAAGAAATTGCCAAGGTAACCGGAGGGAAATATTTTAGAGCAACAAATAACAAAAAATTAGAACAGATTTATCAAGAAATTGATAAATTAGAAAAAACCGATATCGAAGAATTTAAGTTCTATAATTATGAAGAAAAATTCAGATTCTTAGTGTTGCTGGCAGGCTTATTAATATTTGTAGAGTTTTTGTTGCGATACACAGTATTTAGAAGTTTTATTTAATAAAAAAATATTGAAAAAAGGAATCATCATATTAGGAAGTTCGAGAAGTAACGGAGATACTTTTAAAGCAGTCTCTTATTTAAAAGATATTACTGGATTTGAAATTATAGACCTTAATCAAAAAGATATAGGCCATTATGATTATGAATTTAAAAATAATGACGACGATTTTAATTTTCTATTCAAAGGTGTTGTTCAAAATTATGACACTGTAGTATTTGCCACACCAGTATATTGGTATACAATGAGCGGTATTATGAAGACATTTTTGGATAGAATTTCAGATTTTTTGAAAAACGAAAAAGATTACGGCAGAATGCTTAGAGGTAAAAACATGGCATTAATAAGTTGTAGTAATGATGATGACCGCCCAGAAGAGTTTGCATTACCATTTTCGCGAAGCGCAAGCTATCTCGGAATGAATTATGTTGGAGATATGCATTCTTGGGTAAAAGAAGACGAACTTCCTATAGAAGTAAAAGAAAAAATGAATGCATTTGCATTAACTATTAAATAATTAAACTGTCACACTGAGCCTGTCTGCCGACGAGGCAGGCTCGTCGAAGTGTATTTAGAGTATGAAAACTCAAACTTTATTGTAAAAGCAATATGTACTTACTAGAAGAAAAAATATATTTTTGGCTGTTTTTGGGTATTCCTGTACTCATTCTACTATTTTTGGCTGTTTTGGTTTGGCAAAAAACAACCCAGAAAAAGTTTGCTGATGCAGCATTACTTAAAAAACTAAGCCCAAACCAATCTATTTTTAAATCGATCTTTAAGATCATTGTAATTAGCTTGGCTTTGGCCTGTATGGTTATTGCATTAGTAAATCCAAAAGTAGGTACCAAACTCGAAACTGTAAAGAGAGAAGGGGTAGATGTGGTTTTTGCTATTGATGTATCCAAGAGTATGTTGGCAGAAGACATAGCCCCTAATAGATTAGAAAAATCTAAGCAACTTATCACTCAAATTATTAATAATTTGGCAAGTGATCGCATAGGGATTATTGCTTATGCAGGTAGTGCTTTTCCGCAGTTACCTATCACAACAGATTATGCTTCAGGAAAAATGTTTCTGCAAGCGATGAATACCGAAATGCTTTCTTCTCAAGGCACTGCCATTTATGAAGCTATAGAGTTGGCTAAGACCTATTACAATGATGAAGAACAAACCAATAGAGTTCTTTTTATTGTAAGTGATGGCGAAGATCATGAAGGTAATGTAACATCGATCGCCGAAGAAGCTTCAAAAGAAGGAATAAAAATTTTTACTATCGGGGTTGGATCAGAAAAAGGAGCACCCATTCCTATAAAAAGAAACGGAATCGTACAAAGCTATAAGAAAAATAATCAAGGAGGTACCGTGATTACAAAATTAGACCCGACAATTTTGCAGGAAATTGCCAACGAAGCAAATGGTACATATATTGAAGGTAAAAACACAAACAAAGTGGTAGAAGAAGTTACTACGATCCTTCAGAATATGGATAAAAAAGAATTCGAAGCCAAACAATTTGCAGATTTCAAAGATCAGTTTCAATGGTTTCTAGCTGCGGGGTTATTGTTATTATTTTTAGATATATTCTTTTTAGAAAGAAAAACATCATGGCTTAAAAAATTAAATCTTTTTAATGAACAATAGTATGCGATATTATTTAATAATCATATTGTGTTTCCAGTTCGGAATTACTTTTTCTCAAGAAGAACTTCTTGAAGAAGCTGCTAATGAAGCAAAGCGTTTTGTCGCTACTGGTAATGAAGTGCTTGTAGAAGAAGGTAATTTTCCTAAGGCCGAAGGTGAGTACAGAAAAGCAATTTCTAAAAACCCGGTGGATCCAACGGCAAAATATAATTTGGCAAACGCATATTACAATTCTAAAAAATATGATGAAGCTAATTTACGTTATACAGAAGCTTCAAAAGTAACTACAGCGACCAAGTTAGAAAAACATAAGGCATTCCATAATCAAGGGAATACTTACATGGAGCAAAAGAAATATAAAGAAGCAGTAGAAGCTTACAAAAATGCATTAAGAAATAATCCAAAAGATAATGAAACTAGATACAATCTAGCTTTGGCCAAAAAAATGCTGGAACAAGAACAGCAAAAAAATGATCAAAATCAAGATGATCAAAACAAAGATCAGGATCAGGATAAAAAGCAAGATAATCAAGACCAGAAAGAAGGAGACGACAAAGAAGAAAAGAAAGGTGACGAAGGAGATAAAGAGCAAGATCCAAAAGATGGAGATCAAAAGGATAAAGGTGATCAAGGAGAGGATGAAAAAGAAGAAGGAGATAAAGAAAAAGAAGAAGGAGAGCCAAAAGATGATAAAAAAGGTGAGGGAGAAGATCAAAAAGATGAACAAGGTGAGCCCAAGAAACCACAGGGACAACAACCACAACAAGCACAAGGTCAATTGTCTCCTCAGCAAGTAAAAAGCTTGCTAGAAGCAATGAACAATGAAGAAAAGAAAGTACAGGATAAGATCAATGCAAAAAAAGCTCAAGGGTCAAAAATAAAAACCGAAAAAGACTGGTAGAATATCAAACCTCACAGGTCTTTAAGACCTGTGAGGTTTAAAAAGAATAAAAATGAAACTAAAACTAATTTTTCTAACATTATTTCTGATCATAGCTCAGCTTACATCGGCACAAGTAAAGTTTGAGGCCAAAGTGAGTAAGACGAAGTTAGGAGTGAATGAAAGATTACGTGTAGATTTTGAAATGAATAAGGATGGAGACAATTTTACACCTCCTTCTTTTCTTGGATTTACAGTGGTTGGTGGACCTAATCAATCTATTAGCAATTCTTGGATTAATGGTAAGAGATCCTATGCTAAAACATTCAGTTATTTTCTTGAACCCAGAGGCAGAGGAAAATTTACGATTAAACAAGCCACAATAGAGATCGATGGGCAGATCTATAAAACTTTACCGATTAAGGTTGAAGTAACAGGGGCTGTAGATAAACCAAAAGACGGTAATGATACCGATTTTGTGGCTAGTGAGAATCTACATCTGGTTGCCGAAGTTTCTAAAGCCGACCCTTATCTAAATGAAGCAATTACAGTAGTTTATAAACTATATGTGAGTCCACGAATTAGTGTGAGTAACTGGCGCGAGTTAGATAGTCCAAAATATAGTGATTTTTGGAGCCAGGCTATTGATATGAAACAGCTCAGGATCGAAAACGGGCAGTACAAAGGAGAACCTTATCGTTATGTGGTACTTCGAAAAACCGTATTATATCCGCAAAAAACAGGAAAATTAAATATAGAACCTCTTACATTAACGGTATCGGTAGATGTACCCACCAAGAGGAGAGATATATTTGGAGGTAGATTATATTCTACCGTTAATAAAACTGTGGCAGCTGGTAATAGAACAATCAATGTAAAGTCATTACCCGAACAAGGTAAACCAGATGATTTTTCGGGAGCTGTTGGATCTTTTGATTTTAAAGTAACGACCAATAAATCAGAATTAGATGCAACAGAATCACTAGACGCTAGAGTATCGGTTTCTGGTAATGGAAATCTTAAATTGTTTGATCTGCCAAAGCTTAATGTACCTAATGGCTTAGAACAGTATGAGCCGCAACATGATGAAAGGGTAAGAACAAACCTTACAGGTATGGCCGGTAATATTTCAGACACATATACCTTAGTGCCACAATATAAAGGTAAGTACCCGTTACCACCGATTTCGTTCTCGTATTTTGATCTTAAAACCGAAAGTTATAAAAGAATCACTACAGATGAGATTGTAATCAATGTAAAAACTGGACCCGAAGGAGAAACTATTGTGACACCCTCAGGATCTTCAACTGGAAACAAAAAATTGGTAACTCAAACAGGAAAACAATTTAGGTTTTTGAAATTAAACGCCAATCTGAGTTCGATTAACAAGAAACACTTCTTTAAGTCTACTGCGTATTGGCTGTCATTAACGGCACCCCTATTAGCGATTCCTCTATTCTTGTTTTTCGGAAAAAGAAGAGAAGAAAGATTAAGTGATGTAAGTGGTAACAGAGTGCGCAAAGCAAACAAACTTGCACGTAAATACCTTTCTGAAGCCAAGAAAAATTTAGGCAATCAAAAAGAGTTTTATATCGCTATGGAGCGAGCTTTGCATAATTAC
Organism: uncultured Aquimarina sp.; assembly: GCA_947501475.1. Lineage (GTDB taxonomy): Bacteria > Bacteroidota > Bacteroidia > Flavobacteriales > Flavobacteriaceae > Aquimarina. Next base: position 352,940 of record CANMWA010000001.1, read on the forward strand.
TTAAAAGCAAAGTTACATATTCAAACTAGTGATATGAGTAAAGATCGTATACAACGATTATTAAAAGAGCGCGAAGTAGAAGACACAGTCTCAATAGAATTTATTGCCTTATTAGAAAGTTGTGAGTTTGCAAGATATACACCTTCTTCAACCTCGGCGATGCAACAAGACTATGACAAAGCTTCAAGAGTTATTGCATCCATAGATAAACAATTATAGATGATGAAAAGAATAGTCGAAATACTGATTTTTTTGATTGTAGCCATAGGTTTTTCTCAGGACGAAGAAACATTTCAGAGAGCAAACTCATTATACAACCAAGAGAAATATCAAGAAGCAATCGATGCATACAAATCAGTTATAGATACAGGAAAAGAATCTGCCTCTTTATATTATAACATGGCAAATGCACATTATAAGTTAAGTAATATTGGCCCAAGTATTTATTATTATGAAAAGGCTTTAGAAATAGCTCCTAATGATGATGATATCAAAAACAATCTTGCGTTTGCTCAAAATGCAACGATCGATGCGATTGACGTGATCCCCGAGGGTTTTATCTCTAGAATGCTTAATGGCTTTACAAATATGTTTAACTATGATGGTTGGGCGTGGATTTCGGTAATTTGTGTAGTGATATTTGTTATTCTTTTTATATTGTATTACACAGCTAATACTTCTGCAAAAAAGAGAATATTTTTTGTAGGTTCTTGGTTCATTTTAGCATTAGGATTGTTTGGGGTGTTTTTTGCTTTTAGAAATTATAATAGCCTTAAGAATAATCAGTTTGCTATTATTTTTGTACAAGAAACTACAGTAAAAAGCGAACCTAATCTTAGAAGTGAAGAGGTATTCGAGCTTCATGAAGGGACCAAAATACAAGTTATAGAGACTGTAAATAATTGGAAAAAAATCAAACTAGCCGATGGTAAAATTGGTTGGATCCCTAAAGATGATTTAAAAGAATTATAGCGTTATTTTTTAAAAGCTTGAATTTTTCCTAAAGTAGCACTTCGCCATAACCACTCTAATGGGCCATACTTAAAATAAGTAAGCCAAATCTTGCTTAGAAATGATTGTAGCGCAATTAGTATGATGGCTATAACAAAAAGATATAAGGTTCTAATTTCTCCTAAGTATCCAAGACCCCAACCAAATAAAATAAAGGTCCCTATAATTGACTGTAGAACATAATTTGTAAGTGCCATTCTTCCGTATGGAGCAAAAAAGGATAGTATTTTTTGCCCACGATTTTTAATATAGATCAATACAAAACCACACAAAATAATTGCTGTAAGTGCAATATTAGACCAATCATAGGCATTAATACCTAATACATGTAGCCAGTTTTTGAAATCTACAGGTTGCGGACTCAAACCAAATAAACCTGCGGTAATTAGCAAAGCAATAAGAAAGAAAATAACAGCTCTTTTTAGCCATTTTTTTACTATTGGGATTCGTTCTTTTATATTTTGAAACAATCCTATTTTACCAAGCCATAGACCAATTAAAAAATAACCAAAGGTGAGATAAAATCGACCAAAAAATCCAATCTGAAAATCCATTTTTTGAAGCATTCCCTGGCTAGCATTTTTAGTAAACACTTCAGTGATGCTTCCTTCTTTAAGTGTTTGTATATAGGATGTGTTTACTTCATTATTGAAATCCATAAAGGAGGGAAAACCAAACGCACTTTCTGTTTCTAATAGCGCATATGAAATAAACCTAGGGATACTTAATAAGAATACCCCTGCAACTAATAGGATCCATTTGTTATTCATTTTATAAAAAGGAATAAGAAAAGGAGCCAAAAGTGCATAGATGGTTAAAATATCTCCTTTGTAAAAAAGGTGATGTGTATACCCAATCACAAAAAGTAAAAAAACTCGCCATAAAAATCGACCTGTAAAGTTTTGCCCTCGTTTTGCGGCAGCATCCATCTGAATAAAGAAACTAAGGCCAAAAAGAATAGAAAAAAGAGCAAAGAATTTACCAATAATTAAAAATCCAATAACACCACTAAGGATCTCATCTATTGTGTTATTAGTAATTTCCATCAAGTTATCAGTAGGAGCAGAGGCGATATATTGTTCTGTCATATGCACCAAAGCCACACCCGCAAGTGCAAAACCCCTGAGAGCATCTATAATAATAATTCTATTTGAAGAAGTTTTTTCCAATACCATTAAAATAGTAATTTATGTTGATACAATACCTGCAAAAACGAAGGTATGCGATCGATCAATGACAGGTTTGGTTTTAAGGTGTAGAAGAAAATAAGGTTCATTGATCGATACGTTAATTAGATTCCATTTTACGACGAATTGTTTTGATAAGGTCGTTAGGTTTATCAAATTGAAAATAGTGCCCAGTATTTTCTAGAAGTATTAATTCTGAATTTTTTACTTCCTTATGAAATTTTTCGCAATCAGTTCTTAAGGTGCTTAACGAATCCTTGCCTGTAATAATGGTAATCTGCGATGTTATATTTTTGTATTTATGGATCATTACATTAAGATCCTCTTGGTAATTTATAGATTCTTTGGATTTAGTATAAATAACTTTGGGCTGAGACCATATTTTTTGCCTTTCTTTTATTAATTCAGGTATTTTTTCTTTTGCAACAGATTTGAATATAGAATCTAATCCTTTTTTTATTTGGCTTTTTGCAATTGTGAGGGAAGAAAGCAATGCTATTCCTTTTCCTATAACAGGAGTTGAAATTAATCTGTAGACTTTTCTTAATCTAGACCTGTATAAAGGTGAGTCAATAATAATGTATTGTAGGTCTTCGATATTTGAGTGTGTAGCCATGTATGCAGCCGTAGAACCACCATATGAGTGCCCAACGATTAAAGGTTTTTTTAGTTCTAATTGTTTAATCAATTGCTCAACCAAAATCGCATTGTCTTTTATATGGTATGTATACTGGTTTGATGAGCTTAATCCATGTCCGGGTCTATCAAAAGATGTAACCCTATATTGTGTTGCGAGGGAATCGACAATGCTATTCCAATCTTCGATAAGACCTGGGCTACCATGAATTAGTAGTATGTCTTTTCCACTTCCCTTTTGTTGAATCCGGATTTTTTCATTTTCAATCGTTACAAAAGTGTTTTCTGGATTTTCGTTAGTAGATAAATTACCAAAGTTAGTATAACCAAGAAATGTTATGGCAAAAGACAGTATTCCGATAACTAAAACGATGGCTTTTGCAATTTTCTTGACTTTTTTCATTTTTTCTGATGATTTTTTTTGTCAAGTTTTATTGGTTTGCCTATAGGAAGCAAAACTTTATCATGATCATATACTAATTGATAGTTTGAAATTTTAATTTTTTCAACTCTCGAAGTGTTGTAACGCGTGGGTTTACTATATGTAAAATCTGGAAGGGTGTATTTAGAATCTCTTACCAATGAATCTATAGTAAGCTGCAACTCATTTGGAGAGTTAATTTGCCATGTGCCAAAAAGTGAATCGAGAGAAAGAATGGTAAGTCGACCTTTTTGTTCTTTTAAGACAAACGAAAAATCTTCTGATAAATGCAGTTCAATTTCTTTGTAATCACAATCACATCTTGATGGATGACTTCCTCCTGGGGAAGTATGATCTACATATTTATAATAGTTGTTAATTGTAGGATGTTCTTGAATATCTTGGTTTAATATTAAAGTAAAAGTCATACATAAGATCAATTTTGTAGGCATAATAATAAATAGTCTATTCTAGTATACGGAAATAACTTGTAAATACATAATAAACATATTGGTTTATGAAAAAGTAATATGCAATGTTTATGCAGATCTGATTAAAATAGATGTTACATTGCCAGAAAGTAAGATGCCATGTATACTTGTTTAAATAAATTTACAATTCATTTAACAAAATTTGAAAGTAATACTGTTATTTTTGCGCTTTAAATTATTTACAGTGATCATAAAGCTTCAAATAGCAAAATTTTTAATTCTATTAGGGTTTGCCCTAAGTATTGCCGATTATGGTATAGCGTTATTTGATTTTTATACTAATGATGAAGCTTCTTCTATTGTTTTTGAAGAAACAGAGAATTCAGAAAAAAAAGAAAAAGAGAGTTCAGAGAAAGAAGACAGTAAAGAGAAAGATAAAATTTCGCAATATGCAGATGAAAAATCTGCTTCGTTAGCAGATGTATTCGATACATTTTATCCAGATTTTTATTTAAAAAACTCTTCTATTTTTTTAGAGCAAAAAACACCTCCTCCAGAGATTTTATAGTGTATTCATGTATTTTTTCGAAAAAGAAAACCTATCATTATAGTTTGAAAAGGGGATTTCCTTTGTATTCGAATTGTTTCAAATTTATTTATTTATTGTTTCTCTATAACAAATACTGGAGAATAACTAATTTTTACAACTATGAACGTTTTTAAGAATTTAAAAAATGATGTACCAGCAAGTATTGTGGTATTTTTTGTGGCACTACCGTTATGTTTAGGTATTGCACTAGCTAGTGGCGCTCCTCTTTTTTCAGGATTAATTGCTGGTATTGTTGGCGGGATCGTCGTAGGAGCTTTAAGTGGTTCTCAAATTGGAGTAAGTGGTCCAGCAGCTGGTTTGGCGGCAATAGTACTTACCTCTATTGGTGCATTGGGAGGATATGAGAACTTTTTGGTAGCTGTAGTGCTAGGCGGATGTATACAATTGTTATTTGGGGCATTAAAAGCCGGTATTATTGGGTATTATTTTCCGTCTTCTGTAATTAAAGGAATGCTAACAGGTATAGGAATTATTATCATTTTAAAGCAAATCCCTCATTTTTTTGGTTATGATGCCGATCCAGAAGGGGATTTTGCATTTTTTCAAGTAGATGGAGAGAACACATTTTCTGAAATTTTTAATTCACTTAATTTTATTAGTCCGGGAGCAACAATTATTGCAGCTTTAGGATTAGCTATATTAATATTGTGGGATAAGGTCTTAGTGAAAAAAGCTAAGTTTTTTCAGATCATACAAGGGCCATTAGTAGCTGTAGCTGTAGGGATTATTTTCTTTATACTAACCAAAGACAGTGCAAGTTTAGGCATTTCAAAAGAACATTTAGTTAGTGTTCCTATACCAGGAGATATATCTTCATTTTTAGGGCAGTTTAGTTTTCCTAATTTTTCAGTTATTTTTGAACCTGATGTTTGGCTTGTCGCATTTACTATAGCTTTGGTGGCAAGTTTAGAAACATTATTGTGTGTAGAAGCTACCGATAAGCTGGATCCAGAGAAGCATGTAACACCAACCAATAGAGAGTTATTGGCGCAAGGAACCGGAAATATACTTTCAGGTTTGATAGGTGGATTGCCTATTACGCAGGTAATTGTGCGAAGTTCTGCCAATATCCAATCGGGTGGTAAAACAAAGATGTCTGCTATAATTCATGGTTTTTTATTGTTAATTTCTGTAATTCTAATACCAAAATTGTTAAATATGATACCACTTTCTGTATTGGCATCTATATTATTAATTGTGGGTTATAAATTGGCAAAACCATCTCTATTCAAGAAAATGTATGTAATGGGTTGGAAACAGTTTATACCTTTTACAGTTACAGTATTAGGAATTGTGTTTATCGATTTGTTATGGGGTATAGGTCTTGGTCTGCTTGTAGGTATTGTTGTAATTCTAATAAAGAGTTATCAAAACTCACATTTCCTTCATATCGAAGATAAAAGTAACGGTAAACATAAAATAACGATGACTCTTGCTGAAGAAGTTACTTTCTTTAATAAAGGAGCAATCTTAAAAGAACTTGATCAATTGCCTGAAGATACGTATCTTACTTTAGATGTAAGAAAGACAAGATATTTGGATAATGATATTATTGAGATTTTGGAAGATTTTTCTGAAAAAGCGAAGAATAAACATATCGATATTCAATTAATTTCAGAACGAGGTGTTATCGAGAACCCTGATAGTTTTATTCAGTTTTTTCAATTACGATGAAAAAACAGCAAGAATATATATAAAACAAATAAAATATAAATATGAAAGCATATACTAAAGAAACACAAGCATTAATTACTCCAAAAGGTGCTATAGATTTACTTAAAGAAGGTAATCTAAGATTTCAGAAAAAGAAACAAGCTAGTAGAGATTTGTTAGATCAGGTAGCAGATACTACAAGTGGTCAGTATCCATTTGCAACAATTCTAAGTTGCATTGATTCTCGAGTATCGTCTGAATTGATTTTTGATCAGGGTATCGGTGATATTTTTAGTGCTAGAGTCGCTGGTAACTTTGTAAATGAAGATATACTAGGGAGCATGGAGTTTGCTTGTAAACTTGCAGGAACTAAACTGGTTTTGGTATTAGGTCATACAGCTTGCGGAGCTGTAAAAGGCGCATGTGATGATGCAAAACTAGGTAATCTTACAGCATTAATCAGTAAAATCAAACCAGCCGTTGAAGCAGTGAGTGAACCGACTGATAGTTCTTTAAGAAATTCAAAAAACATTGATTTTGTGAATGAAGTAGCAGTAAAAAATGTGCATATGACTATCGATAACATTAGAAAAGAAAGCGAAGTGCTTAAAGAGATGGAAGATAATGGTGAGATATTAATAGTTGGAGGCATGTATGATATTAGTAATGGAGCTGTAACTTTCTTATAAGACTAATAATTCTTAAAATTTTCCCAAAAGAGCCGAAATCACTATAATTTCGGCTCTTTTTTTGTTAGTTTGATAGTTTTACTATCGCTATGATAGAAAAGAAAACTTAAGGTGTTATTATGAAAGGATTTTTCAGCAATTTTAAAGGAGATGCATTCGGAGGGTTAACGGCTGGGATTGTAGCACTTCCATTAGCACTAGCATTTGGGGTTTCTTCTGGCTTAGGTCCTAGCGCAGGTCTTTACGGAGCAATATTTATCAGTTTTTTTGCAGCATTATTTGGCGGAACAAGCACACAGATTTCTGGCCCAACAGCACCAATGACCGCAGTAAGTATGCTAGTTATTGCTGGATTAATAGGTGCTAATAATGGAAATGTAGAAAAAGCTATGCCAGCTATTTTAACGGTATTCCTTTTGGCCGGATTAATGCAGATTGGTTTAGGAATTATTGGCTTAGGAAAATACATTAGATATATACCATATCCTGTGGTTTCAGGATTTATGACGGCAATTGGTGTGATGATTTTGGTTACGCAATTTCTACCTGCTTTGGGATATTATCCTAAAGATGATGTAGTATATGTAGAAGAATTTAAACCTGAAGCCGAAGAGGTAATTTTGGATAAAATCCTTAAAGAAGAAGCCGGAGAAGGTATTTTGGTACTCGAAGACTTTAAAGAAACTATAAAAAGAGCAGAAAAGATTTCTGAAGACGAGATACATCTTGAAGCGGTAACACTAGCAGTTAGTAATGCATCTGGGGTTCTTGGGGCTTTAAAAAGTTTACCTAGAGCAATTAAAAGTATAAATTATTTAGAACTGATTCTTTGTCTGATAACGATATTGATTATTTATGGATTTAGGAGAATTACGACTTCTGTACCCAGTACTTTGGTGGCTTTAGTTTTAGTTTCAGGGGTAGCCTATGGTTTTGGGTTTGATTATCGACCCATTGAAACGATTCCAAGTGGATTTCCTATCCCAAGATTGTCCATATTTTCAGATTTTAGCCTAGGCGCAATTGCCCCATACTTTTTTACTGCATTATCTTTATCCTTTTTGGGGGCTATAGATTCATTACTAACATCTGTAGTGGCAGATAATATGACCAAAACCAAACACAAACCTAACAAAGAACTTGTTGGGCAAGGTATTGGTAATAGTGTGGCTGCACTTTTTGGAGGGATACCAGGAGCAGGAGCTACCATAAGAACAGTAGTGAATATTAATGCAGGCGGTAAAACCAAATTATCAGGTATGATCGCAGGCATTCTATTATTGATTATACTATTGGCTTTGGGTCCAGTAGCCTCTCAAATTCCTGCAGCAGTTCTTGCAGGGATTTTAATTACCGTAGGTATTGGTGTTATGGATTATAAAGGATTAAAAGCGATACCAAGTATGCCTTGGATAGAAGTAGTTATTATGCTGATCGTGTTAGTCCTTTCAGTGTTTTGGGATTTGGTGTATGCAGTTGGGATTGGTCTTGTATTGGCTTCGTTGATGTTTATGAAAAAAATGGGAGATGTTACTGCTAGTGAATCTAAAGTAGAATCATTAGATGGTTTAGAAAAGAATAGCCTCGTAAGACTATGGAAAGATGAAATTGGTTTTCCGAAGGAATTAAAAGAAGAGATTTTTATAAAACACCTTAACGGACCCGTATTTTTTGGTTCTACAAGTGAATTGCAGCAGTTGGCTAACCAAATTCCTGAAAGCGCATCACATGTAATCCTTAGGATGGACAGAGTGCCATACATGGATCAATCTGGAGTATATACACTAGAGGAAATTATTTTAGGACTTGAACTAAAGGGAATAAAAACTCATATTGTTGGCATACAGCAACAACCATTATATCTTTTAAAGAATATTGACATAGTACCCGATCTAATACCGGAAGAACGTGTATTTAAGGATTTTAATTCTTGTATAAGCTATTTAAAAGACATTGTAGAAGATACCGTTTCTTAATATAAGGCATTACCAGAAGCGTCTTTTGGAGTTTCTTTTAAAACTGTTGGTAATACCATCGGAGCTAATTTGCGAACAGGAGTATAGAGTAAAGAAGCATTTAAGGTTTCTTGCTTAATAATTGTTATGTTTCTATTGATTGCCTCTAGAAAAATAATAACTACACTGGCAATAAATGCCATTTTTAAAATCCCAAAAGCACCTCCCAAAATCTTATTTATAATCCCCAGTGCGGCATAATCTGCTATTTTGGTAAGCAATTTACCAGCTAATGAAACTAGTATCACCACCAAAACAAAAGTCAAGGCAAAAGCCGCTAATTTCATTGCGCCTTCAGGCCAATTTACAAAGCGTTCTACATACCCCCCTATAATATGTGAAAAGTGAACTGCAATATAAATCCCTACAACAAGAGCAATTAATGAAGCTAATGAAGAGAATAAACCTTTATTGAGCCCGGTTATTAATCCCCATATCAGAAGAATTCCCAAGATGATATCAATGTAATTCATTACTAGAAAAAATATGTTTTCAAATATAGCTTATTCTGGTTATAAGTAAAGCACCCATATTTATTTGTTAGACTATCTTTTTGTAGTAACTGATTTATTATATATATTTAACATACAATATATATAATATATATAATGAGGAAAATTATAGATATAGATGACAAAATAATCCCGAAACTTAAGCTATTGGCAGCAATAGAAGGTTCTAGTGTAAAGAAAATAATGGAAGATGCAATATCCTGGTATATTGATCACAAGCAAAAAGAACAGATCAATAGGATGTCTTTGGATCAAAAAGAAGACCTTGGATTATTAGTATTAATGCAACAAGCCAATCAAGCGAGTACAGTAAGTGAAGAAGCATTATTTAAATCATAAGACATGCAATTAAAAATCTCTTCGCGATTCGCTAATGATTTTAAAATGGTCAAAGATGTTTCTCTACACAAAAAGGTTGAAAATGTCTTAGAAACGATAAAAACGACCAAAAACATCGTAAATATACCTCAGTTTAGAAGTATACAGGGTAATAATCATGCATATAAGATGGGAATTGGCTTTTATTACATAGTGGGGATACTTACTTCAGAAAATGAAATAACACTTATGCGATTTTTACATAGAGATGATCTTATAAAAGTTTTAGACAACTATTAAAAAGTAAAAAGAGATGGTCGTTTAAAACTACGATCTAAAAGTAGTATACATCTTATATGAAATACGAATTTGACATATACGGTATTTCGGCTATAATAGCATTAGTTCAACTTCCAGTTCTTATTGCTTATCTATTAATTGGTAGAAAGGCCAATACAACGAATTGGCTATTGATACTGTTTTTTTGTGCATTGGCATTTGACTTGTTTCATCGTATTATTATTGATACAAAACTGATACTAAACATTCCATTTTTTGTGGGTTCGGGCTCTATAGCTCAATACATATATGGACCTACAATTTATTTAATAATACGCTCGTTAGTAAAACCAAATAAGAAATGGAACCCGGTATATTTTCTTCATTTCGCACCTTTTTTTATCAACGTATTGATATTTTTAATGGATAAATCTCCAGAAAAAATTGATCAACATTTAAGCATGGTCTCACAGTTTGTTATCGACCAGGAAAATAATCCAAAATTAAAATATGGATACCCAATTACTCAGTATTCTTATCTAAAAATGTTACTTTTTTTCAGTATACACCCTATAATTTATCTATTAATTTCTGCACGTATGTTAACATTGATAAGTTTAGATAAACGAAAAGGAAAAGCTTTTTATGTGCCCTGGTTAAGGACAATGATTTTTGGATTTCTTACCATCATTTTTTTAGGTGAATTAGCGTATGCTTTGGTGCATTTTTTTGGGAAGTATTATTGGTTTTTAGATAGTTTTATTATATGGCGCCCCCTTTATGTTTTTATTATTCTATTTGTAGCTTTAGTGTGGCCATTGTCTTATAAAAACCTAAAACATATAGGTAATAGTAAAACGACAAATAACTTTATAGATTCTTTGAAAACATATATGAATGAATATAAACCTTATAAAAATCCTGAGTTATCTCGCTATGACTTGGCTGATTCTTTGCAAGTAAGTCCGAGTTATTTAACAAACGTATTAAATAACGAACTAGGACTTAACCTAAAGGAATATATCAATAATTATAGAATAGAAGAGGTTAAAAGTCTTATTAAAAAAGGAAAACTAAAAGACTTAACTATAGAGGCAATCGGTAATGAAGCAGGATTTTCATCTCGTTCGACTTTTTTTAGAGTTTTTAAAAATACCGAAGGAATTACACCCTTGTCCTATGCAAATAAACTTGAAGAAAGCCCAAAGTAGTCCCAAAACTTATTTATGAGACTATTTTTCTATTAAACAGTTGCACCAATCACATTTTATTTTAGAAGCTTTGTACATACAAATTCTAGCAAATGCTTCTAAGATACAACACGAGTATGTTAAGTATCGACACAATACAAATTAGAATGAAAAGATGTATATCTCTTTTATTAGTCTTGGCTTTTTATCTACCACTAAACGCTCAATCTAAGATTCTTTACTCCAGAAGCAAAGGAGGACTAAATACTGGGGGCACTTTAGATGTAATGATCTATGATCCAGCTCAAAAAACGACAAATGTCTTATTAAAAGGGACAGTAAACAGAAGAGGTGAGTATAATGTTGTTACCTCTCCAGATAATACCAAAATAATCTTTAACACATATCAATTTAACGGTTGGAAATTGGGAATCGGGGCATTTGACGGAACCAAAATAGACAATATTAAAAAGCTAACAGACAGGAATAATTACGAATATTGTGCAAAGTTTTCGCCAGATGGAACCAAAATCGCTTATCAAGAATATAATTGGGGGAAAAGAAAGTCAGACATATATATAGCTGATAAAAACGGGAAGAATGCAACCTATTTAATAACATCTAATATTAGTGATCAAAATATAGATTGGACCAAAGATGCTCAATCCATAATATTTACTTATCTAAAGGATAATAATCTAAGTATATATCTTAAATCGTTAGACGGTAAAATTTTTAAAAAGATTTCTACTCATAATGCAAACGATTTTGCACCTTCTACATCAAAGAAATCTAATAAAATAGCATTCCTGTCTGATAAAACGGGTAAAATAGACTTGTTTATTATGGATCTAGAGGATAGTAGTTTAAAAAACCTTACACCCCATCTTAAAACAGTAGATACTGACACAAGTAGTCTTTGGGCATATAAAACTTGTTGGTCACCCGATGGAAAACAAATTACTTTTACAGCGATGATAAATGGAAATTTAGAAATTTTTATCATAAATGCAGATGGTAGTGAATTAAAACAAATAACAACTAATAATGATACAGATATAGCACCATTTTGGACAAATTAAATGCATTTTTTAAGATCTATAATTTGTAGCAAATAAGAGAAACGATGAGTCTTTTTTTTATTTGGTGTTGCCAACACTATACTATATTGAAAATAAAAAGTTACGCTATATGAAACACTTTATTTTAGTTCTATTGTTATTTCTTTTTTCTCTTAATGAAAAAAATAATGACATCTATTCAAAAAATAATGAAAGAGAGATTTTAAAAATTGAATGTGAAGCGGATACATCTAAAATTCTATTCTCAAGGAAAAAAGATAATGATACTGGATGGTCAATCTATATGATAGACCCAAAAGGAACTAATGAAGAAGTATTCATCCCTTTCAAACATGGACAAGGAGAATATAATCCTGCAATATCACCCGATGGAAATAAAATTCTGTTTAATTCCTATCGATTTGGAGGATGGAAATTAGCAACGTATTGTATAGATACACAAGAAATTAGTCGAATTTCTCAAGGGGCAAACTACTATACCAATGGCACATTTTCTAGGGATGGAAGAAAGATTGCCTATGAAAAGAATATAGGCCGGAGTACACATATTTTTATCTCAAACATAGACAGTACAAATGAATTGAACCTTACCACCTCTGTTAGTAATGATCATAGAACCCCATCTTGGGGTATCGATGATAAGTCAATACTGTTTTATTATAAGAAGAATAAAGTAAATGACATTTTTAACATCAATATTATATCGAGAGAAGTAACTAATTTAACAAAGAACAGTTCAGGAAATGATTTTAACCCTTCTGTTTCACCAGATGGAAAACAAATTGCTTTTTTTTCTGACAGGAATGGGTATTTAGATCTATACATAATGGATACCACCGGAGAAAATCAAGTTTGTTTAACATCTAATTTGCAAAGTGAAAACAACAAATACAACTACTATAAAGATTTTAATTTGTATTGGATTTTTAAAGTTTCTTGGTCACCTAATGGTCAATATCTGGTTTTTTCAAACATAGAAAGTAATAACATCGACTTATTTACCATTAAAAAAAATGGTACCGAATTAACACAGATAACAAAAACACCAAAATCAGAGTACACACCTGTATGGGGTAAGTTGAAACATTGAAGTTAATATGCGGTTTAATGCCTCAAAAAAACATCCTGACAATTAGATTACAAATCGCGCACCCATCTAATTCCCCGTTTTGTTAATGGGTAATCATGACGGTTTTTTGGTTTGGTTTTAACCCAAATAGAATCATTATTATGCTTTCCGTATAGCATAAACTCTGAATCAGAAAGCTCTAAATATTTCATGAAGTATTTATCTGTAGAATCTTGTACCGAATGGAATTCTAGAGTCTTTAGGATGGTATCTGCCTTAAAAGAATATCTTTTTAAAGAATTGTCCATACCCCATATGGTCATCTGATCTTTAAAGTAGTGTCCTCGTATAGAGAGTTTTTTCCATCTGGTTGTATCTGTTAACAGTGGAGGTATGGTATCCCCATTAACAACAAATTTCTCGACTTGATAAAGTTTGCTCAACTCAATATTAGTATCATTATGCTGCGTATGTATTCTTTGTTGTATATGTATTATCGTGGTCACTGTAAAATAGATAAGGATAATTGATTTTATAGCATATCTTACAGATTTGTTTTTATTGTTTGAGAACAACGCAGGATAGATAGAAGGATCAGTTTGCTTGTTTAGCACAAGAAAATTTAGAATTCTTTTCATATCATCTATTAATAATACTAAAATCATTAAAAATAGATGAATGGCAAACATTTTAACAGATACATCATAACCTATATCGATAAGCACCACATTGGCCATTGCAATAAAACTAATCATAGCTCCTAAGAAGAGCGTGCGTCTAAAAAGCAGTAATATTCCTCCAACAACTTCAATAAGTCCAGAGCTTATGGTATAAAACTCAGAGTAGCTCATAAATCTCCATAAAAAACCCATAGGTGAGTGTTCTCCGATTGGGGTTTCTAAAGTGTCAATACTCATAGTGCCAAACTGAAGTAGAAACACTTTGACTAGACCATATAAAATAAGGGTTAACCCAACATGATAGCGTATAATAACCCTTAAAAGAGAGTCTAACTTATCGTTATAATTTAGTTTATATTTCTTGTCTATTATTATCCAAATGAGTGTAAAAATAATAGCAATTATGGCACACAATAAAAATCTAGTATAATCATATTTAGAATCAAAGCCCGACATTAGATGATCTCTATTGTAAGAAACTCCCATAAATGTTTCTCCAAACCAGGTTGTAATAGTTGGCCAAAAAGAAAAGTCAATTGATCTAAGAGAATAGATATATTCAAAACCGTAAGGAACGATGTACAAAAAAAGATAAACAAATGTAAATCGTAAGAATATCTTTTTAGCCAAAGACCATTTGGCGATGTTATCGTATGTTGACATTGCTAATTTTTAATATGTTAATCTATAATAATTCTAACCTAATAATAGGGGTATATATGTATTAATTTTTCAACATATAAGAATGTTACCTAAAAAAACACCCTAAAAATTAGATTAGGAGTTATTCCTAATGATTTTTGCCGTAGAACTTCTAATTCTACATCACCTGTGTTTGGGTTTTCATCGGCTTGATAGCTTATTGAGATGGGAACCTGCCGATCGTATACATTTAGTATAGAAACACCTAATTGACCTTTCCAGTTTCCAGTTGTATTGAAATTAAATCGATGAATGGCAGAGATGTCTAATCGATGATATTGTGGTAAACGCCTTGCATTAGCAACGCCAAATTCTATCTCTTCATTAATTAAATCAGCATCGGTAAAAGGGGCTCCTGATCGCCAAAACCATCCTAAAGACAACTCCCAATTTTTTATTTCTAGAGTATTAGAAATTCTAAAATTATGGGTAATATCATTGTTTCCAGGAAAAGGAGTTTCCTGTATTTCAGGAAAAGTATACTCGATATCATTAAAGGTATATCCCACCCAGGTTCTAAAATTATTAAACCTTTTTCTTAAGAGGACATCAACACCAAAAATCGTACTCTCTCCAGTTGATAAATCGATGTTCAACGTGTTAAATCCATTGGTAACCGATGTTAACCCATCGATGTTCTTGTAATATCCATCAAGCTCAATGTTCCAATCATTTTTTGAGAACAAAAACCCACCAGAAAACTGAAGACTTTCTAATACTGGGACCTCCTCATTAGCATGAATCCAGATGTTGTTTTCTAGACGTAGTTGCGTGTCTTCGAACTCTATTAACTGACTGATGGGTTGGTATCGAAGCTCTGCAGTAGCTTTTAGCCTTAACAAATTGGTAAGGGGGTATTCTATATTTACTCTGGGTTCTATATAAAAATCATCAATAACAGAATAACGAGATGCGCGAACACCCATATTTATGAAACTCTTGTTTTTTGATGAAAATTTATAGTTTGCATACATAGTATTGGCAATGTTTTTTACCAGATCAGATTCATTTATTGGTGTTTCAAGGTCACTTTCTCTAGTGATGATATAAAACACTTTGTTATTAGAAAATTGATACCCTAGCATCAATGAGTTTGTATTAGTGATATCATAAGTTACATTAAAATCAACACCCGTATCTTCTACGCGATTGTTTCTAATAGATTGTTCTTCGATCACTTGGTCTTGTCGTTCTGTAAAAAGATAACCCGATTCGTATTTAGAATAATATGCTTTTAAACTATGATGAAAACGATCTAATTTGGTTCCTGTCCATGAAAAACTAAGTCCTTCGTTTTGAATCTTAAGATCATCTGTAATACGATCTTCATCATCATCTATTTCAAAGGTAAGATCGTTTTTTGTGTAAATACTGCTCACGAGAATCTTATCATTTTTTGAAGCATCAATAATTAGTTTTGCACTTGCATCATAAAAGAAAAAGTTGTTTTCACCGATATCTTGTTCTAGTTCTTCCTCTTCCTCCTCTTCCTCTTCTTCAGATGGGATTTGATTTGGGTTGTCTACTATTTTGGTATTTTGAAATACTTTTTCAGAGAGCGCTTTGTATGTTAGGGATTCATAAAAATCGGTGTAGGATCTTCTTCCCGAGACAACAAATCCTACCTTTTTTCCGATAGGGGCTTTAAAAAAAATATCGCCATGAGTTCCATTAACTCCAGCTCCACCATTAAATTTTTCAGGAACCTCAATATCACTAGTGATATCAATAACCCCAGATACGCGATCACCATATTTTGGATCTGCACCTCCTTTAAAAACTTTAGCGTCTTTAACGATATTTGGATTAAAGGCCGATAGCATACCAAAAAAATGACCTGTATTGTACATTTTGATATCATCCCAAAGAATAAGATTTTGATCTGCAGATCCACCACGAATTTGAATCCCAGTGGCAGTCTCATCTGGGCTATTAATACCCGGTATAAGCTGGATGCTTTGTAAAATATCGGATTCGATTTGACCAGGAAGAATACCAAGTTCTTCGTTAGAAAAAGCAAATGACCCATCGATATTTTTACCAATTCCGGTAGTGATATATTCTATAATAAGTATTTCGTCTAGAGCAGTGCTTTGTGTAAAAAGCGGTATTCTTGGGCAACCCGAAACCTTAAAATCACTTACAGACATCACTTTGTCTTTATACCCTACATATTGAATCAGGATAGATTCGTTTTGATCTAATGTTCCTAATTGAAAAAACCCATCGTCATTGGCAATGGTTCCTGTTTTTGAACTTTCAATACTTATCGATGCAAAAGAGAGCGGGGCATTGGTAGTCTCATCAAAAAGATACCCACAAACTTCAACCTTGGTATCAGGACTACTTACAATCACTTGCCGGTCTGATATTTTTTTAAAATCAAGATTGGTTAATGCTTTTAAAGTAGTCAACACTTCATCTAATGGGGTGTTGTTAATTGCCAGAGTAATGATTTTATTCTTTACAGTTGCATTACTGAAAGAGAAAATAAGATCATATGATTTTGACAATTCTGTAAGCACTTGTTGTAATGGAGTCTCTTTAAATTCCTTACTGATTTGCGCTTGTGCATAACAAGTAAAAAACAGAAACAACAACAATGTATTTTTCATAAATATTTTTTGATGTTAAAGGATTTAAAAACTGTCGAACTATGATATAAGTTTATCTGGGTGAAAGCTTGACAATTTTACCATTCACAACATATTCGATTTCCATAGGAACTAATACAGACTCTAGAGCAATTTTTAGGTCTTTATAGTTAAACCCACCAGTAAATAATTGATTTTGATCAATAGCATCACGTGTAAATGTAATATTGTATTGTCTTTCTATTTCATCGAGTACTTTTCCTAAAGATACACTGGTAAATAAACTCTCACCACGCATCCATAATGGTGTTGGGTCAGTAATTTTTGTTGCGACCAATGCACTACCTTTTAGAGATACTGCATCTCCTTTTTCTAATATTTTTTTCTGATTTTCTAATGATGAAACTCTTACTTTACCCTCGTAACATTGAACTCCAAATTCATCTTTTCTTCCTTTTACATTAAACTGAGTGCCAAGCACCTCTATGTTCCCCAATTTGGTAGCAACGATAAAGTTGGTTCCTGAGGTTACTTTAAAAAATGCTTCTCCCTCTAGGGTTACTTTTCTATTAGTTGACCAGAAAAAACGTTGGTGCGATAGGGTAGAAGCAGCATTAAGATCAACAGAGCTTCCGTCGGGTAAAACAACAGCTAATTGCGCTCCGGGGTTGGCCGAATAAGTAACCTTATTAAAGAAAAACCCTATGATCAATACAATTGAAGCTGCTACCGAAATTGCATATAAAATTGGCCTTAACCTGATCACTTTTCCTTTTTTGGGTTGATCAAGGTTTGCTACAGTAGTTTTTAAAGAACCTTGTAGATCAAAAGAAGGAGGGTTAAAAAACTCTAATCCATTTACGATTTTTTTATAATCATCGTATTCTGGAAGTTTTTTTAACTCATCCAGCTCTTCTGGGCTGAGATCATCATTCAACCACTTTGCTAAATATGTATTTTCGTTATCATTAAGCATAATTTTATCTTCATATCATCATAAGAACAGGTAAAAAACAATATACCCTACCTTGATTATATATTTTTCACCAATTTCCTTACATGTTTTAATGCATTATGCATGCGTTTTTCTACTGCTTTTACCGAAATACCAAGCATTTCTGCAATTTCTGCATATGTTTTTTTATCAATTCTGTTTAGCAAAAAAACTTCTCGTTGCCCTTCAGGAAGTTCGGCAATAACTCGTTGAAGTTTATCCATAAACTCCTTTTCTTCCATCACAAAATCCGGAGATTCTACATTTTTATGACTACGAGGTATTTTTGAATATTCTAATCTTACTTTTTTGCGAGCTACTTGATTTAAAAACAAATTATTGGCTACAGTACATAAAAACCCTTTTGCTTTTTCAAAAAGTACTTTTTTGCAATGATCCCATAGTTTTATAAATGCCTCTTGCATTACATCCTCTGCTTGTTGCTTATCCCCACATTTATAATAGATAAGATTTCTTACAGCCTCTGCATGTGTTTCGAATAGCTCGGTAAAAACGGGTTGTTCACAAACAGATTTTGAGGATTGCGGCATATAAGAATAAATTTTTTTGATTTCTGGTAGGGTGAATTAAATCTCACCTGTTATTAACCCAAAAATAACAGATTATGAACTCTCAAACAAATCTTAAAGTCGCATTGCTTTTAATAACAATAATTGCATTGATATCTATAGGAGTTAAGATACAACCGATTCTTAAAAACTATGATGATTTTAATCCCGATATGGTGTATGCGATAAATTATAATTACTTTTTTAAATCCGAAGATAAAAGTACTACAGTAAAAAGCTTTATTCCAAAAACGAATACCAGGCAACGAATTTCTGAAAAACAAAGTATTAGTGATAGCACATTAGTATTTACCAAGGAAATTTCAGAAAAAGGAAACATACGTGGTATCTGGAATACGAATCACAAAAATTCCTACCATACATTACACTACAAATTTGTTTATGAAGGAAGAGAACAAAGTTTTACAGTACCTGAAAAGTTTAATCTAATTACAGATAAGTATAAGTATGAAGAGTTTCTGCTACCTACCAGTAACATACAATCTGACCATAAAAAAATTAGTGAATTAGCAAAGCAGTTAAAACAGAATACCCAAAACGACAAACAAGTAATTAAAAATATTCTTGACCATGTTGTGAGTATCCCATCGGCACCAATTATTACGCTAACAGATGCATTAACAACCATCGAGCAAAATAAAGCTTCTTGTAATGGTAAAAGTAGATTGTTTGTAGCGTTGGCAAGAAATTTAGGATATCCAGCAAGAATTAAAGGAGGCATTATTCTTGAAAATACCGAAAAAAGAACCTCTCATGTGTGGGCAGAGTTACTAATTAATCAAACCTGGGTTCCTTTTGATCCACTAAACAATCATTTTGCTTACCTACCTGCCAATTACTTAGAAATTTATCAAGGAGACGAGTTTTTGATTACGCATACACCAGGTATTCAATTTGATTATGCATATCAGATTAAAAAAATGAATCATATTTCTTTTTTAAATATGAATTCTGAAGAGATTCGAGAACTATCCAATATTTCATTATGGAAGGTTGTAGAAAGTGGTGTGATGCCTCAAAACGCACTTAATCTATTGTTGTTATTGCCTATTGGTGGTTTGCTCGTTGCATTTTTAAGAAATGTAGTTGGGGTAAAAACATTTGGCGTGTTTCTTCCTGTGTTGATTGCATTTTCATTATTACAAACAGGGTTTATTTCAGGAATTATACTATTTGTTGTATTGATCTTATTAGTAGGGCTAATATCGTACCCTTTTGATAAAATAGGATTGTTATACACGCCAAAATTAGTTATTTCTTTAAGTATCATGGTAGGCTTAATGATTATTGCCACTATGATAGGAATAACATACAATATTATATGGTTAACGACACTTACTTTTTTTCCTACGATTATTTTAACCATTGCTGCAGAGCGATTTTCGAGAGCTACAGTTGAAGATGGTTATCGAACAGCAATAGATAAGTTGTTTCAAACACTAATAGTTACTGCAATATGCTATAGTGTATTGTCTTGGTCATGGCTGCCATCTATCCTAATCATTTTTCCAGAATGTATACTACTTGTTATTACATGGTCTATGCTATTAGGAAGATATATAGGCATACGATGGGTAGAATTCTATCGTTTCAGACCACTTTTTACATAAACAATATTTATAAAAATATAAAATTATGATCCCTATGTTTTCAAGGATATTAGATATAAAATCAATAAAAAAATCTAGCGTAATAGGCTTAAATGAAAGAAATATCAAGCTTATCTACCCTAATAACGCAAAAAAACACTATCCATTAGCAGATGATAAGGTACTTACCAAAGAGATCTTACATCAATACAATATTCCATGTGCAGAAACCTACGCCGTTATCGAGTATAACAGTGATATCAAAAAAGCATGGGAGTATTGCAAAAAATTTACAGCTATGGCCATAAAACCAGCAAATGGTTGTGGAGGTGGTGGTATCAAAATTATAAAAAAAGATCTTGACAATAATTGGACCTCTAGTGGTAAAGTGATATCAGAACGTGAGATTTTTCAACATATGGCGGCTACAATAATGGGATTTTTCTCATTGGGTTCTCATGATAGAGTTTTGATTGAAGAGTGTATAGAACCAGATCCATTTTTTAGCAAGATATACCCCGCAGGAGTTCCAGATTTTAGGATCATTACTTTAGATCATCAACCCCTGATGGGAATGTTACGAATGCCTACAGATCGATCTGATGGTAAAGCAAATCTTCACCAAAATGGAGTAGGTATAGGAGTAGATATGCAAAAAGGAACACTAACCCAAGTATATGATGGTAACAATTATTACAGCTATCATCCCGACAGCAAATTTGTAGTACAAGATGTTCCGATCCCGTATTGGAAAGAAATCCTCGAAATATCGGTAGCCACAGCCAAAGCTTTTCCGCTAAACTATCTAGGTGTTGATATTGTGATCGATAAAAATAAAGGCCCTCAGATTATGGAAATAAATGTGCGCCCAGGTCTAGGAATTCAATTGGTAAATAAACAAGGATTAAAAGAAACAATTCAAAAAAAGAACAAATAAAATTAGAAGATAAATAACTATGAATATTAGGAAAATAATAATTGGATGTATACTAATGCTTACTGTAGGAGAAGCATTTTCACAAAGCAAAACCACCTTTGATATAGAGACGCGAGGGGGATATGAGTATAACTATTTTAGAAGCCCAAAAGAAGTGCGCGTAAATGATACTATTTTGACAAAAGAAGATCTAATATCCAGCAGTATTTATCAAGATCTTGAGGTTAAGTACAGATATCGTTACAAATGGAATAAAAAAAACAGAGTACGTTTTTTGGTAAATCCTGCTTCGAGGGTATTTTATGAGAATTTTGATGATAGCTATTGGAGTCTGAATGCCCGAGTAAACTACGATCATAAATTTAGTAAAAAACTTACTTTTCTAGCCGAAACTAGATTTACAAGAATGAACAGAGAAGGATTGGGAGGTGATCAGGATGTATTAATAAACCCACTTGGGTATACAAATTATGGAATCACCACCGGAATCGAATTTGCGCCTTTCGATGCTAATGAAACTACCATTGAAGGTTTTTATAACTTAAAAAACTTTGATGCGTTTGGAGTGAGAGACCTACAATTCGATGAATATGGAGCGCAATTCTCAAGTATACAATCCTTTGAAGTGAATCGACTAGAACATAAATTAGGAATTAATGGGTATGTAAAAAAACGATTATACGACACTTTTAATGCTAGTGAATTAGATACCGATGGAGAACGAGATTGGGATTACGCAAAAGTAGCACTGTTTTATGAATTACCATGGAGTAAAAGTTTCAAAATACGCCCTAATTATATGTATTATACAAGGATCGATAATTCTACGCAAGGGCGATCTGGGTTTAACCAATTTGGCCCGGGGGTTATGATGTCTTATAAAAGTGAAACTACCAAAATACGATCTTCATTTTCTTTCATTACTAGAAATTATAAAGAAATTGAAGCCAGAAATACCGAGGAGCGAATAGGAGAGAAGCTCAAGTACCAATACGCAAACTTTCAAGTAAATGCGGCTCACAAAATAAAAGAAAACCTTTGGCTAACAGGAACCCTGTATTCTAGAATCAGAAACACAAATTATACAGATATAGATGCCCGTTCTTTTAGAAATTATAGAAATCAATACGCCGGTATCGGTGTATTGTGGGAGTTGTAAGATTTCTCCCTAATTATTGGTTATTTTTTTAATGTTAAGCGTTACTTTTGTAGCGCTTAATTTTTTAGCGAAACTTCATAAAGAGAAAAGTAAATGCAATTATGGCCAGAGATGAACAATTAAAAGAACGCTGGGGGATTTTAGTACAAAAACTATCTGATCAATTTGCAGAAGGAGAGGATCTGGATCTGGATGGGATTATTTATCTTATAGGAGTACAAGAATTAGGACAACTACATCGCAAATTCAAAAAAGATGAAAAACTTGATCTTATGCATATTGCAATATGTCGTTTGTTAGAACCTTATGGATACTACGAGTTTGATTATTATGATGATGATGGTTGGCCTCATTATCAAGTAAAAGAACAATTGCCAAGCCTTAAAGCAGGTGAGCAAAGTGTTTTAATGAAAGAAGCTATTGTAAACTACTTTTTAATAAGCGAGTATATAGAATAAAAACAACGTCAACAATTACTACTCGATTTATTGAAATTACGTAAATTTGCCCTTCTATTAAGAAAATAGTGATGATTGATAAGATTAAAGAGTATATAGCCGAAGTTGATGCGTTTAAAGCAAAAACCAAAGAAGAAGTTGAAACCTTCAGGATTAAATTTTCTGGTAAAAAAGGATTGATTAATGACTTTTTTGCAGAATTCAGAAATGTAGCTAATGATCAAAAAAAAGAGTTCGGGCAGGCTATAAATGAACTTAAAATCGCTGCAGAAGATAAAGTTAAATCCCTAAAAGATGAACTAGAATCTAAGCAGGAGCAAAAAGGAATTTATGGAGATCTTACACGCCCATCAGAACCAATAGCTCTTGGAGCTCGTCACCCAATTTCTTTAGTAAAAAATCAAATCATTGATATTTTCTCTCGTATAGGATTTAATGTAAGCGAAGGCCCAGAGATCGAAGATGACTGGCATAATTTTACAGCACTTAATTTACCAGAATATCACCCGGCACGTGATATGCAGGATACTTTTTTTGTTCAAACAAATCCCGATATACTATTACGTACCCATACCTCATCGGTGCAGGTACGATATATGGAAAACAACCAACCGCCAATAAGAACGATTTCTCCTGGTAGAGTATACCGTAACGAAGCAATTTCGGCCAGATCACATTGCTTTTTTCACCAGGTAGAAGGATTGTATATTGATAAAGATGTATCGTTTGCAGATCTTAAACAAACCTTGCAATACTTTACTACAGAGATGTTTGGTAAATCCAAAATTAGACTACGCCCTTCATATTTTCCGTTTACAGAACCAAGTGCCGAAGTAGATGTGTATTGGGGATTAGAAACCGAAACCGATTATAAAATGACCAAAGGAACTGGTTGGTTAGAAATTATGGGTTGTGGTATGGTTGATCCTAATGTACTTAAGAACTGTAATATCGACCCAGAAGAGTATAGTGGTTTTGCTTTTGGTATGGGGATAGATCGTATTGCTTTATTGTTACATGGGATATCAGATATACGTATGCTAAGTGAAAACGATGTACGTTTCTTAGAGCAGTTTAAATCTGCGTTGTAAACCCTTCAAATGACGCTAAATTTGTGATTTCTGAAGAAAAACGATGAAAAAAGACATAGAAATACCTGTTGTAGATAACGTATATGTAGCTGTTATCAAAGAATGGGATGAGGAGTTTTTGGCGCAAACCTGGAACTCATATATCATCAATGATCGAGATACTGCTATAGAAATGGCATTGGTGGTTACCAAAGGTTATGATGAAGATCGAAAAACATCATTACTACGACATGGTATAGGAACAATAAAAGCCAAATCATCTGCAAAAATCGAAATGCTTCAAGAAGAATTATTAGCAATGAATAATGAGTTTGCGGTTACTTTTTTTGCAGATAGTAAACTGTATGAAAAGAAATATATCTTCAGAAAAAATACCATAAACGAAAATGCTTTTCAAGATCTACCCGTAATGGATCAGCGTGGAGTATTGGTAAAGTAAAATATATAAAAAGCATATTCAAAAAGCCGAAACAATATTGTTTCGGCTTTTTGAATTAAAAAGGTATTCTTATTCTTTTAGTTTGAAAATATTCTAAAACATTAAATCATCAAGTAGAAAAGCAAAATTTTATAGTGCGGTAAAAACGTAATTAGTCGATTAATAACTATTTTTTACGATGTAATGCGTATTTTAACGTTAATTTCTTGTTAAGTAGAACTATTTTTTTGATTTTTGTATCCGTAATTGGAAATACAACATATGAAGAAATTTTTACTTGTACATGTAGCATGTTTTATCGTATTTACATATATATTCTATTCTTGTAGTAGTAGTGATACCAATACAAAAGATCTTGTCATTGCGGGGACTTGGCATCTTAAACAAGAATACAGTAACGAAGGAGAGGATACCCCTTTGAAAGAATTTCCCTTATCGGATTGTGATAAAGAAACCACGCTAGAGATTTTAATAAGCGGAAAATTTATCGAAAAAAACTATTATAAAGATTCTAGTATAGCAGGAGGGTGTGGCAAAGATAGTCAAGATACCAAGGGCAACTGGAAAGAAAGCGTAGAGGGGATGTACCTTTTTATGTATGATATAAGCAATGCACTTGCTCTTAAAGGATCAACAGTAACTATTGAAAAGGGAGACTTGGTTATTAATTCTATATACAACGACAAGGATTTAGGTCGCGGTAGACAGCTTAAATTTATATACTCAAGAGTAAAATAATAAAACGACTATTTTTTTAATTTTTTGGTTCGACATAATAGTCGATAGCATCTAGTACATGATTTTTATCGATTTTATCCAATATATTTACTGTAATTCTACCAAATGTTGTTAGTGTATTCTGTACTTTGTTTTTACCTAATGCACTAGAGATCGTTTCATCTCTATTACCAAATTTATACCCATCTCCCTTAACCCATAATGCATTAAGTAAGTGTTGCATAATTACATTGCCTAATTGATCGATAGCAATAGCCATTTCTAGAAAAAACCCTCCAATTCTTTTAAGAGAACCTGTAAACAAGGTATAAAATAGACCATAAATAAACCCAAATAGTGTAGTGGTCACAAAAAGTAATATCGAAATGATAAAAAGCAAAAGTCCAGTAAAAAGGTTTGCTTTTCTTTGTCCGGATTGATTTTGATGCAGTGTATCCATAAGTACAAATTTTATGTTTTAAAGAGTACATAGCTATCGTATCGTCGAGTTATTGAGATTATAGGGCGTAAAATTGAATGGGGATAAGTATAAAAACAAAAAATGTTTACGAAGTGATATCCTAAGATAAACATTCTTTTTAAGAATAATCCATCATATACAAGATTTTCAACAAATTGTGTTATCACCAAACCTATTGCACTATTCTTACTATTAGCTACTGCGTTGATCGTTACAAATATTGGGTTGATATATATAATCGCAAATCCTTTTTTGACAGTAATACTATTAAATGATAAAAAAGCTTTCTCCGCTGCGGAGGAAGCTTTTTTAAGAATAGAAAGTACTCCTCCTGTAGGGAGCACGTTTTTTAATACATTGATTTTATTCTTCCGATAAGGAAGAAAATATTATAATCATAGAATTTACTCTAACCCAAAGCAGAAAGCTTTTCTAAGCCTAGAATTTGTTCCTGCTCGGGGGGAGCAAAGTTTCTTTTTACTTTATACAACTATCCCAGAGGCAGGAAACGAACCTAAACATATTATATGTTTCCTGCCCGGGGAGTTAGTTTCTTTACCCTTGTGGTAGTTCTTCGGCTATGGCTGCATTGGTCATACTTCTTTTTTGTACAAGGTCGTTATATTGATCGGTAAGTGTATTGATCTCTTTTATAACAGTATCGTATGCTAGGCAAGGCGATAAGATAGCATGGGCTGTAAGATGGGCGATAAGGTCAGAATACCTTGCTTTTGCACCATCTCTTAGTTTGGTAACATTAATTTTACTGTCCAAAGCATATTCTCTATTACGCTCGAGGTATTTTACATTAAAAGATTCATTACTTTCTTTAAGCTCCATCGCCCAATCCATAAGATCTAGGGTAACCAAAGCAGCTTTAAGAATCAATATATTGTGCCAATCATCAGTAAGGTTTCTTAACGAAGTCGTTTCTTCTTGATAATTCTGTTTAGAAATACGATCTCCATACTGATCAATACTTTGCAGTAGTTTTCCTGCGGCAGTATGTTTTGCTGGATCATGATGATAAGTAAACCCTTCGGCAACCGAGCGTATGCCTATTATGGCTAGATCACGACGTTTATCTAGAGCTTCGAGCTCTGAGGTGATGGTGCTACCCAATTGTTTTTTATATACATCATCCATTGCAGTGGTTTGTTCTTGTAAAGCCATCAATTGTGTTGTGATTTGTAATGCTTTGGGATTGTGTTGGTTTATAATTTTGATGAAGTCGATTTGGTATTGAATAAATTCGCTATTGCGGAATTTATAAAAAGCGGGTACTATAAACATGTAGTTTAAAAATTTATGGTTTATTAATTATTCAGTAGTAGATTCATTAGTATTTGACCCTAATTCAAATTCTTCTGATTGTATTTGGGCAGTAGTAGTGACTATTAATTCAAAAAGCTTATTATATTGTTCTTTATCAATATCTCCATTAAAAGCAGATTCGTTTAATCGATATAAAGATGAACGTAAAAAATTTAAAGCATTGGATTTGTCAGTAAGTTGACTGACTAAGTTTTGTACTAAGGTTTTTACTTCTGCATCTATTGTAAATTTACCCTGTACGTCAACTCCAGCTTTAGCAAAAAACTCTTTAATAGTTTGAAATACTACATCTGGTTGCTCTTCTCCAAGATATTTATAAGAAAAAGTACCATCAGTATTTTTCATAATATTATAAATCCCCATTCTTTTTGATGCATCAAAAAAGAATGCTCCAGTCGTTAGGTTAAAATTTCCTGCAGTATCTTTTATAAAGTTTGGTGGAATATAAGAAGCAGTTGCGTCTCTGTCTACTTTTATGGCCTTTTGCGCATAAGAAAATGTTGTAAACATTAAAAAGAATGATAAAAAATAAAGTACTTGATTCTTCATAGATTTTAATTTTAGATGATGATGTAGTGATTTTTAGATTTTTAAAGTAACAATCGGATAAACCTAAAACATAGGTTTATCCTCATGATACTTATACAATACATCAGAGATTATGTTACATCTCATTCTGTAGTGATTGTTTTCCCGATAGCAAACTAGTATAAAAAAGAATATCTTTTTTACGGAAAATCCCATAGGATACAGGGGGTTTTTCCCCTGTTGAAAATTGCGAAGTATTGCTGCCACTGGTTTTAACAGTCATACGGCAAGTCAAAAAAAAGATTATTTTTTTTGAACGAATTAGTCGTTAATGTTAATTCATCTCTTTATCTATAGTAGTTAAGAAAGATTTTAAAGAAATCTCCATGAATATAGATTTTGCCTCAAAAAAGAAGGTTTTTTCTTTTTTTTGAAGTTGTTTTTCAGATAAAAATGCCAGACGCGAGCTTAAAGAGAGTTATTTTTAAGTTTGTTGAATTACAAAATAGGTCTTTTAGATCAATACCCAACTTTATTACGCACACGAGTAAGTACTTGATTAGCAACTGCAGTTGCTTTTTGTGCACCAATAGCCAAAGCTTCGTCTACCTCATTAAGGTTTTCCATATAATAATTATAGCGTTCGCGTTGCGTAGCGTATTTTTTGATCAATAGCTCAAACAAAGCTTGCTTTGCATTGCCATAGCCATAATTACCTCCTAAATACTTTGTGCGCATTTCGGCTTCTTGATCTGATGTCGCGATTAGTTTGTATAAAGCAAATACATTGCAAGTGTCAGGGTCTTTTGGATCTTCGAGTGGCGTGCTATCGGTATCGATAGACATAATCTGCTTACGCAGTTTTTTGTCGGGTAAAAATAGGTTGATGATATTCCCTTTAGATTTACTCATTTTTCCACCATCAGTCCCTGGCACATACATAGTCTCTTGTTGTACCTGTGCCTCGGGGATTACAAAAAGTTCACCCATTTGTGTATGCATGCGTGATGCAACATCACGAGTCATTTCTAGATGTTGTAATTGATCTTTGCCAACTGGTACAATTTGGGCATCATATAATAAGATGTCTGCAGCCATCAACATAGGGTACGAAAATAATCCAGCATTTACATCCTCTAGGCGATCTGCCTTATCTTTAAAAGAATGTGCTAATGTTAATCGTTGATACGGAAAAAAACAGCTTAGGTACCACGATAACTCGGTTACCTGTGGGATATCACTTTGCCTGTAAAAAACAGTTTTATTAATGTCTAGCCCAAAAGCTAACCAGGTAGCAGCGGTAGAGTAGGTGTTCTCGCGCAAGGTTTTGGCATCTTTGATTTGCGTGAGCGAGTGCATATCAGCAATAAACAAAAAAGATTCATTTTGTGGCTGATTTGCCATTTCGATTGCAGGAATGATAGCTCCCAGTAGGTTTCCTAAATGTGGAGTCCCCGTACTCTGTACACCTGTTAGAATTCTGGACATAGTTATTTTATAATTTCACGCAAAGGTAAATTTTTTGTGCAGATAGCTCAAACCAATTGTGTATTTTTGGAATAATGTTTATCATAAGGAAGATATTTATTCTACTATGGCGTGTTTGGTTTTATATCCTTATGGGTATCCCAATCATTATTATGTTTCCTATTTTGTTGGTATTTACCTCAAGAGAGCAATGGTATCCTCAGTTTTTTGTGGTTGCTCGTTTTTGGGCTAAAATCGTATTGTATGGATCAGGGTTTTTACCTAGAGTTAGTAAAGATGCAAAAGTTGATCGGTCAAAAAGTTACATGTTTGTGGCTAATCATACCTCGATGACCGATATTATGTTTATGCTGTATTGTGTTAAGAATCCATTTGTATTTGTTGGCAAAAAAGAACTGGCTAAGATTCCTATTTTTGGATTTTTCTATAAACGTACATGCATATTGGTCGATCGCAATAGTCAGCGTAGTCGGAAAGAAGTATTTGATCGAGCACATGATCGATTACAAAATGGTACAAGTATCTGTATTTTCCCAGAAGGGGGTATTCCCGAAGACGAATCTATTGTTTTGGATGTTTTTAAAGATGGTGCTTTTAGATTAGCTATTGATCATCAAATCCCGATACTGCCTCTAACTTTTTTTGATAGCAAAAAACGATTTTCATATACTTTTTTTAGTGGAAGCCCTGGTCTTATGAGAGCACGTATTCATAAAGAGATTACTACAAGTAACCTAACACAAAATGATAAAAAGGCATTAAAAGAGAAAACACGTGGTATTATTTTAAAAGCTTTAGAAGAAGATCTTAATAAATAAGTATTCTTTTTTTACGTTTTTCATCTTAACACACGGTTTTAAAATAAAAACCTGAATATCTCGCTCAATAAAGAGCAAATTTCTGAAAGTTATATAGATAATTCATAAAAAATCAACATTAAAGTAAGAATTAGACTACTAAATAGTTGGTTACAGGTATTATTTATGTATTTTGCAGACCTAAATTGCATTTAATCTGTTTCCCCAAAATAGAATACATGAAAAAAACCTACTTTATTATACTCCTTTTTGTGAGTTCATTTTGTTTTGCGCAACAAAAGCCGTTGGATAGTATTATTCAAAAAATCAATACATCCAAAGATACCATCGCTTTTGATACTGCTATGAGCTATCTTAAGAAATTGTGGATACAAGAACAGTATGAAACAGCGCTATCTTATGAAAATCAGTTATTAGCACTTTCCAAAAAAATTAAATACGATAAAGGAACTGGAGATGTTTATAACCAAATTGGAAATGTCTACAACCTAACTAATAAATACATTAAGGCCTTTCATAACTATGATAAAGCAGCTATTTTCTACAAAATTGCAAATCATTTAAGAGGTATTGCCATAATTAATAACAATAAATCTACAATAGAACAAAAACAAGGTAACCTAGAAAACGCTATTAACTATTTGGTAGCCGCCAACGTGTACTTTGCCAGAGTAAATGATAGTGTGGTTTTGTCAAGTACTTATAATAATATAGGTAATGTTTATTCTGATCTTGGAGAGAATAAATTAGCAGAAGAATATTATATCAAATCTATCATTCTTAAAAGAAAAAGTAAATCAAGAAAACTGGGAGCGTCTCTTAATAATCTGGCACTACTGTATATTAGTCTTAAAAAACTAGATACTGCTAAAGTTTTAATTAAGGAGTCACTAGAGTTAAATAAAAAAAACAAAAAAACGGCAAGTATAGCATTAGCATATAATCGGCTTGGATCTATAGCACTTATAAATAAAGATTATCAAAAATCTAGAAAATATTATGATTCTTCTCATGTTGCTGCTGCAAAAGCTAAGGATAGTAGGGTAGTTGCTAATGCAAAACAGCAATTAGGACTTATTGCTGTTAGAACCAAAAACTACAAACGAGCAGAAAATTTATTATCTGAAGCTAGAAAAGAATTGGTTGAACTAAAGGCATATCCTCTTTTGCTAACAAACTACCAGCACTCGGCAACATTAGACTCTGCTAGGCGAGATTTTAGAGAGGCGTTTGCATGGCAGAAAAAATATCAACAATTATCTGACCAGACGACATCTGAAGAAACTACTAAAAAAATTGAACTGGCAAAAGCCCGTTTCGAATCAGAAATGGAGCAACTTCAACGTATTGATGAACAAGAAAAGAGAGAAATACAATCAAAAGAAAAAATATTTACTTATAGAATCTTTACATACATTAGTTTAGTAATTACCCTGGTAATACTAATATTTTTGATATATATTATTAAATCCAGAAGAGAACGAAAAAGATATGTAAAAGAGTTAAATGAATCTAATGAAGTTAAGAATAAACTGTTTTCAATCATTTCTCATGATCTTAAAAATGAAGTTCATGGCTTAGAAGGAAGCTTAAATTTATTAAAAGAAGAAACTATTTCTACAGAAGAATTTAAAGAGATAGTTCCTTTACTTGCTAATAGAACACATCAAACTTCAATTTTATTGAATAATTTATTGAACTGGTCAAAATCGCAAATGAAAGAGCTTAATGCCAAACCAACAGCTTTTGATATCAATGAGGTGATTAGCAGTAAGTTTATCTTTTTTAAACCCAAAGCGTTACAAAAAGATATTAAACTTAATAATAAATTAGATCCTACAATGGTTTTTGCAGACAAAGATATGTTTGCTATTGTATCTCAAAACCTAATTGCTAATGCCATAAAATTTTGTAATCCCGGAGATTCAATAACATTGCTTTCAAAAGAAAAAGAACAATATTATGAGATTTGTTTTGAAGACACCGGAGTTGGTATAGAAGAAGAGAATATCAACAAACTTTTTGCAGAAGATACGTTTACTACAACAGGAACTCAACAAGAAACTGGTACAGGACTTGGACTTAGAATCTGCAAGGAGCTTATAGAACTTAATCAAGGTGAGATTATGGTGAAAAGTATAGCTGGAAAAGGAAGTAGTTTTTGCATAACCTTACCCAAAGTAGCATAAAATTAATAAATTAAAAACAAAAGCCGTTACTCCCCAGTAACGGCTTTTCTCATCATTGCATCTATATGGCAATAATTTTCTAAACAACTAAAATTTTATACTTACCCCGGTGTATACACCAAAATAGTATGGTTTAAAATCTTCGGTATTACCTTCAAAGGCATTAAATTGATATTTAAAAATAGGTTCTAGATTGATCTGAAATTGATCAGAGAGCTTATAATCTAACCCTAGCCCTATATTACCACTAAAACTCACTTCGTTTAAGTTATTGGCTTGGCCAATCTCGGTTTCAAAATCCCCAGCCTCTATAGAAATCTCATTATCCTGTAAGAATAATGTACTCATTCCTCCAATCATATTAACACCAAGTTTTTTGTTTACCAAAGCATATTTCATTTCTAACGGAACCTCGAGGTAGTTAATTTTTTGGTTTAATAACCCAATATTTTGGCCTTGGTTTATAGCATCTCTATTAATACCTGAATTGCCTAGGTCTATAGGTTTTGTAAAATCTGAAACCAAAATAGCTTGGGCATTAGAATTGTAATCAATGCTTTGTATGTTTCGACCTCTTACTGAAGCCGAGAAACCAACATCTTCGGTATTATAACTTAGATCAACTCGATTTACCCCAGAACGAATACTTAATTTATTATTTATAGCATAAGATACCTGTATCCCATAACTAAGATTAACCTGTCCGTTTTTGTTGTTATCAGCAAACTGGCTATCAATAGACGATCCATTACCAATTGCATCATAATATACTGGAGCTATATTAGGAGCTATATTCCATTTTTTTGAAGAGGTTGTTTCTTCAACAATAGCTTCTTCCTCTTCAGGAATAGCATCAAAAATAGATTTCTTGTTTTCTTGATCTTCTAGGACTTTATTTTCGTCTAATGTGCTATCTTTTTTTTCTGAAGGATCAGTGGTATTATTTTCTGCAATAGAAGTGGTGTTAAATTCACTGTTTTGGTTTGTAGGTGTTTTAAAGAGCTGATCCCCTTTTTCTGAAGGTGTACTATCAGAAGATGTACTAGTAGTAGTTGTTGTTTTATCCTCCAAAATAGCATTGGTATAAGGATCAGATCCAACAGGTGTCATTATATCTGCATCATTTTTAGGTTGTTTTTCTTTTTGACTAAAAGCCACTAAACTCTCACCTTTTTGATCACTTGTAGCGTTAGAGTTGTTGCTTTGACCCTCTAAAGAAGTTGTAGTTGTGTTATTGTTTTTTTGAGTAATAGGATATGATTCTTTTTCTTTTGCATCGACAATTTGCGAATCTGTAGCATCAGTTACTTCAATAAATTGCTCAGCATTAGGTTGGTTAGTCTCTTCATTATCGGTGGTAACAATTACAGGTTTAGGAATAATAGGGTTTTGAGTATAAGAAACATATCCTATACTTAAAAGCACAGCTATTAATGCCGCTACTCCTGCAACTCTATACCAAATAGGAAAGATTATAGCACGTTTACGACCATTATTTTGGCGTGCTTTGATTTTTTTCCAAACCGAATTATTAGGAGTAACTTCAAAATCCTTGAATTTTTCCTGAAATAATCGGTCTATATTTTTTTTATCATTCATCTTCGGCCTTCAATTGATCGAACATAAAGTTCTTTATTGGTTTCTAGTTTTTCTTTTAATATATACCTAGCTCTAGCCAGATTTGATTTAGAAGTTCCTATAGATATCTCTAGCATTTCTGCAACTTCTTTATGCGAATACCCATCTAGTACATAAAGGTTAAAAACCAATCGATAACGATCGGGTAATTGCTGTATAATACTTAAGAGGTAATCTAGAGAGATTTCTTCCTCGCTTATTTCTACTGCTATATCTTCAATTTGTTCTTCATTAACGATTTCAAAAACTTTTTGTTTCCTATATTTTTGCAATGCAGTATTTATAGTTACTCGTTTTATCCATCCTTCAAAAGAGCCAGTATTTTTATATTGATTTATTTTATCAAAAATGGTTATAAAAGCATCTTGCAAAGTGTCTTCTGCGCTCGAATAATCACTTGAATATTTCAAACAAATAGAAAACAACTTGCTACAATACAATCGATACAATTGTTCTTGCGCTTTGGCATTTTTTTTCTTGCACCTTTTTATTAGTTGTTCTAAACCCACTAATAATTCGTTTTGTTTTAATTATTATTCTAATACTACTGGGACTTCAATGGTTAAAAATTTATTATTTTGACTGTCATCTCTCCCTTTCCAGAATCTAAAAATATAAGAATCTTCTTGACCTACAATAAAATTAAATGATTCTTTAACAATATCAACTCGTTCTTTACAATCACCTTGGTCAATAAATATATTCACTAGAGTAATTGTTTGCTCGTTTCCGATGCTAGAGTATTGATATTTATAGAAACTATAGCATGTAGATTTTTTAAAAAAAGAAGTTGTTATCGTTACAGTATCCCCATAAAAAAATTGATCAGGAATTTCCACTTCTTCAATAGCAACTGCTTCAAAAAAGAAAGGGGTATTATCATCATCATTTAAACATCCAGTAATGATAATTAAAAGAAAAAAAATTAAAGCGATTTTTATTTTTCTCATTTTGAGAGATACCACAATTCTATACATTATTTAGATGATAAATCTATAAAAGGTTGCGTAGGTTTAATGATTCATTTATGATCTAAATTTAAGAAAAGAGGTAAAAATAAGTTCTGAATCTTCGACTATCTAAACATCCAGAACTATGCCAGGTTGTTTTTAAACTATAATTGTACACACAATCTAAATTTTAAAATTATAATGAAAACAAAAACCTATTTATTAGTATTAATGGCAATTTTAACTTTTTCCTGTAGTAAGGATGATGGCGAAGATCAGCTTGTTGAACAGTTTGACTATTTGGAAATTAATTCTTCAGAATTTTCAAAGATTACCGAGAAGATAAAAGAAGAAATTGAAATTCTTGACGAAAGTCTAAAGAAGGAAGATTTTGAATCAATTAATAAAATAATAGAAGAATACTCTAACAATAAGATTGTTGATAGAGATTTCAAATCTATGTTAATGATTTATAATGAAGCATTAAAAGAAAAAGATGACGAAACAAGGTTAAAGTATTATCTTAAAAATTATAGTAATTTTTTGGATTATGATAAACAATTAGACCTTGTAGTGCTTAAAATTATACCAGAAGAAGCGGCTTTACTTAGCTCAAAAGGGTTAATCAAAATGGATGAAAAAATAATTCAGTTAAGTTTTGAGAGCAAGAAAACTATTGAAAATGGAGATGATAATTTGATTGCAACTCTTTCTGAAATTACAAAATCAACTAAAAATATTACTGTAGAATATTTTGAAAAAGAATTTGTACTTGGAGATAATCAACAAAAGATTAAGCATACATGGAGAATTGAAGTAGAATATCCACTTAGTTATCCAAGAAGAGGTAAATATCATATTATAGGAACGAATATGATTATTTTACATATTTTCCGAGGGATTTTCATTAGAGAATATACTTATCATGTACAAGGGCATATACAGCCATTTTATAATTATGACCCTATAACGGCACCTTCCATAAGATGTAGAGCAAGTTATCAGCATACAGCGAATGATAGTGATTTCTCAGTAAAATATGGCTCATCAAGTTTTGGTAACTATAGTAACTTACATGTGATTAGAACTCCAAGAGGCAGAATTCACTTACGACGTC
The DNA here is from genome assembly GCA_947501475.1 of uncultured Aquimarina sp. Classification (GTDB taxonomy): domain Bacteria; phylum Bacteroidota; class Bacteroidia; order Flavobacteriales; family Flavobacteriaceae; genus Aquimarina. Next base: position 388,537 of record CANMWA010000001.1, read on the forward strand.
TTCGCAAAAAACTAGATATTGCAGATGATCTTACAGTTACAAGTCATTTTAAAATAACATATCCAGATGGTTATGTTTTTGAAAGTTCGTTTTCTAATGATAAACCTAAAACAGACGATATTCCTATTTTTGATTAAATAGAATAGGGGATATTTTAAAAATAAAAAAGAGAGCCAAAAGCTCTCTTTTTTTATTATTATAAAATATATAAGGAATCTACCCTTTCGCAATTTTTATAGCTTCCTTGATTTTTTCTTCAAGTTCTTCCATAAGTTCTGGATTATCATTGAGTAAGGATTTTACGGCATCTCGCCCTTGACCTAGTTTGGTGTCTTGATAGCTAAACCATGATCCACTTTTCTTTATAATTTCATAGTCTACACCTATATCAATGATTTCTCCATTTTTAGAAATACCTTCTCCATACATAATATCAAATTCTGCAGTTCTAAATGGTGGAGCAACTTTGTTTTTTACAACTTTAACTCGGGTTTTATTTCCTTGTACTTCGCTATTGCTATCTTTTATCTGTGTAGAACGACGAATATCTAAACGTACAGATGCATAAAATTTTAATGCATTACCACCAGTCGTTGTTTCGGGATTACCGAACATTACCCCGATTTTTTCACGAAGTTGATTGATAAAGATAACCGTACAGTTAGTCTTACTAATCGAGCTGGTTAATTTTCTAAGCGCTTGTGACATCAATCGGGCATGTAGCCCCATTTTAGAATCTCCCATCTCGCCTTCGATCTCACTTTTAGGAGTCAGTGCTGCTACAGAATCAATTACAATAATATCAATAGCTCCTGACCGTATTAAATTATCTGTAATTTCTAAAGCTTGTTCACCATGATCTGGTTGTGAAATAATTAAATCATCAATATCAACACCTAATTTTTCTGCATAAAAACGATCAAAAGCATGTTCTGCATCAATAAAAGCAGCAATACCACCTGCTTTTTGAGCTTGAGCAATAGCATGCAAGGTAAGTGTGGTTTTACCAGAAGATTCTGGCCCATAAATTTCAACAACTCTACCTCTGGGATAACCGCCAACACCTAAAGCTAAATCTAGACCAAGTGATCCAGTAGGAATAACATCTACCTCTACAATTGCACTGTCACTCATTTTCATTACAGTACCCTTTCCGTAGGCTTTATCTAATTTATCTAAAGTTAGTTTTAAGGCTTTTAATTTTGCGTCTTTCTCTGTACTCATTTGTTGTTCAAATATATCGGGATTTGACATTTTTATAATAAACTTTTTGCTAAAGTACTATTTCTTTTTGTAGATATGATATGGATTCTAAATTGGTTATTAACAACAAAAACACAGCTATAATAGGCTGAGATTTTGAATGATGAAAACGATGTATGGGTAGGTTAGATTTTTAATTTCAACTCCTCTCCTTATAATAAACCACTCAAAATTAATTCTGATTTGTCAAACTTTTTCAATAAAAAGATTTTCTATATGAAGCGCAACCATTTTATCTTTTAGGCATCTATAAACAAAAGCAAACTTGAACAAAAACAGAAAGAAGGTGAAAAATGAAATTTCTTAAAAGGGTCATTAGACACAATCTTGATGGCTGCACAATTGCTAATCTTAGTAATTGTATGGTTGAAGGAGGCTAGCTTCGTTATTATATTTTTTAGTCGTTAAATTAATTAATAACGAATTAGCCAAAAAATGCCTTGAATATTTATTCAAGGCATTTTTTTTATAATCTCTTCATGATTCGTATTTTTGTCAAAATATTGAATTCTTTTTTTAACTTAAAACATTAGTATAGCATGCAACTGTACAATAAATTAAGTGCAAAAGAAAGAGCAGCACTCATAGACGAGGCAGGTACAGACCGTCTCACGCTTTCTTTCTATCAATATGCACATATCGGTAATACCGAAATCTTTAGAAATCACCTTTTTATTCATTGGAACGAACTTGATGTTCTGGGCAGAATTTATGTAGCTCATGAAGGGATTAATGCCCAGTTATCTGTTCCGGCACCAAATTTTAAAGCTTTTAAAGAGCACCTCGATAGTATTTCTTTTCTAGAAAATGTACGCCTTAATATAGCCAGAGAACAAGATATTAAATCCTTTCTAAAATTAAAGGTAAAAGTTAGGCACAAGATAGTTGCAGACGGACTTAATGATGATACTTTTGATGTTACCAATAAAGGTGTGCATGTAGATGCAACAAAATTTAATCAATTGATCGAAGACCCAGACACCGTTTTGGTAGATATGCGTAATCATTACGAAAGTGAGATCGGGCATTTTAAAGGAGCAGTGACTCCCGATGTTGATACGTTTAGAGATTCTCTTGATATTATCGAAGAAGACCTTAAAGATCATAAAGAAGATAAAAAATTGGTAATGTATTGTACTGGTGGGATACGATGCGAGAAAGCCAGTGCATATTATAAACACAAAGGATTTAAAAATGTGTTTCAGCTAGAAGGCGGAATTATAGAATACGCCAGACAAGTTGAAGAAAAAGGTTTAGAAAATAAGTTTTTAGGTAAAAATTTTGTTTTTGACCACCGTAGAGCAGAACGCATATCAGGAGATGTGATTTCTAATTGCCACCAATGTGGGAAATCTTGTGATACACATGTAAATTGTGAAAACGAAGCCTGTCATTTATTATTTATCCAATGTGAAGATTGTGCAACAGCAATGGAAAATTGTTGTTCTACAGCATGTAAAGAAATAAACCGTTTGCCTTTTGAAGAACAAAAAGCATTACGTAGTGGCCAAGGAAACAGTAATAAAATCTTTAAAAAAGGACGCTCTGAAGCTCTGAAATATAAGCGACAACAGTAAAATATTAAAGATACTATGTAGATAATTTTTTTCATAGTATCTTTAACGATTAAGATATTAGAAACAAAATTCGTTTCTAATTTTAGTAAGAACCATATTTGTTGTGATCATAAAAGTCGCAGACAAATTTCAATATAGATAGAAAATATGGGGTGTAGCAGTTGTTCCTCCGGTAAAGACGGACAACCGAAAGGGTGTAAGAACAATGGTACCTGTGGTACCGATGGTTGTAATAAATTAACAGTATTTGATTGGTTATCTAATATGTCACTTCCCAGTGGCGCAACACCATTTTCTTGTGTCGAAATACGATTCAAAAATGGTCGAAAAAACTTTTTTAAAAATACAGAAAATCTCTCTTTAAGTATCGGTGATGTAGTGGCTACAGAAGCTTCTCCAGGTCATGATGTAGGTATTATTTCTCTTACTGGTGAGCTGGTGCGTATTCAGATGAAAAAGAAGAAAGCAGAAATAGATAGTGAAGAGACCAAAAAAGTCTATCGAAAAGCAACACAAAAAGATATCGATATCTGGCAAAAATCGCGAGATAAAGAAGAAACAATGAAAGTTCGTGCAAGAGAGATTGCTATTAGACTTGAGTTGCAAATGAAAATCTCAGATATCGAATTTCAAGGAGATGGATCTAAAGCTACTTTTTATTATACAGCAGAAGAACGAGTGGATTTTAGACAATTAATAAAAGAATTTGCACACGAGTTTAGTACTCGAATAGAGATGCGACAAGTTGGTTTTAGACAAGAAGCAGCCAGATTAGGTGGGATTGGTTCTTGTGGGCGCGAGTTGTGCTGTTCTACATGGCTTACCGATTTTAGGTCGGTAAATACAAGCGCAGCAAGATATCAACAGTTGTCTCTTAACCCTCAAAAGCTTGCGGGACAATGTGGTAAATTAAAATGCTGTCTTAATTATGAATTAGATGCATACATAGATGCATTACAGAGTTTTCCTAAAACAGAAACAAAACTGTATACCGAAAAAGGAGTAGCTGTATGCCAGAAAACCGATATTTTTAAAGGGTTTCTCTGGTATGCCTATGAAGGTGAATGGATGAACTGGCATAAAATCTCTTCAGAACATGCCAACGAAATTATCGAAGCAAATAAAAACAATGAAAAAGTAGCCAGCTTAGAAGAGTTTGCTTCAGAATTGGTCGAAGATACTAAAACAGATTTTGAGAACGTTGTAGGACAAGATAGTTTAACACGATTTGATCAACCTAAACATAGTAAAAGAAGACGTAAAAACCGGAATAAAAAAAATAACGCAAATACAAATAAAGGAGGAGCTCAAAAGCAAAAAGGACCTTCAAATAAACCAAAACCAGGTAAACCTGTAAAGAAAACTGCGCCCTCAAACAAATCAAAAGGAGAAAATTCTGAAAACAAAAACGCAAGTAAGTCTAATAAACAACGTAATAAAAAAAATAGATCCCGTAATCGAAACAATGATAAAGCTTAAGTTTTTATTTATAATTGTTATAGCTACAGGCTTAGTTTCTTGTGATGATCAACAGGTTTTTGATCAATACCAAACAGTTAATGATACCTGGGAAACAAACGAGGAAATAACCTTTACTTTACCAGAATTAGATGCTACGAAAACCTATAATTTATTCATTAATATTCGAAACAATAATGACTATAGCTATAGTAATTTGTTTTTGATCAGTACGATGAGATTTCCAAACGGGAAAGTAGTTGCAGATACACTAGAGTATGATATGGCATCACCAAATGGAGAATGGTTGGGAACAGGGTTTTCTGATCTTAAAGAGAGCAAATTATCGTATAAAGAGCAAGTAAGTTTTATAGAAACCGGTACCTATAGTATAACTTTGCAACATGCTATGAGAAAAAATGGAGAAGTTAATGGTATACATTCCTTAGAAGGAATTACAGATATTGGATTTAGAATAGAATACGCACAAAAACCTTAAAATATGGCAAAGGCAACACCCAAATCAAGAAAAAAAACGTCAAAAATGCCAGAGATTAATACGTTAAAGTATATAAAGGCATTTTGGATCACATTCGCATCAGGAGTCTTCCTGATTGGTTTACTATTTTTTCTAGCCAGTATGGGAGTTTATGGAGAAATGCCCGGATTTGAAGAATTAGAAAACCCGCAAAATGACCTTGCCACCCAAATTATTTCTTCAGATGGAATACAAATTGGTACTTTTTTTAATGAGAATCGTACTCCTGTAAGTTATGAAGATTTACCACAACATCTGGTTGATGCCCTAGTAGCTACAGAAGATGCAAGATATTATGATCATTCAGGTATCGATGCCAGAGGAACAATAAGGGCATTTGTTTTTCTTGGTAAAAAAGGAGGCGCCAGTACAATTACTCAACAGTTAGCTAGATTACTTTTTACAGGTAAGAGAGCAAAAGATTGGAGCAAATATTTTCAAAAAATTCAGGAATGGGTAATAGCTACTCGATTAGAGACACAATATACCAAAAGAGAGATCATAACCATGTATCTCAATAAATATGATTTTTTAAATCAAGCAATTGGGATAAGTTCTGCGTCGCGTATTTATTTTGGTAAAAACCCTAAAGACCTTAAAAAAGAAGAAGCTGCTGTATTGGTCGGAATGCTAAAAAATTCATCATTATTTAATCCATTACGAAGACCAGAAATGGTAAAAACCAGAAGAGATGTGGTGCTTAATCAAATGGCAAAGTATGATTTTATAGATGAGAAACAGCGTGATAGTTTAAAACAACTACCACTAGAATTAGATTATTCGCCAGAAGGTCATTCTGATGGTACAGCTACATATTTTAGAGAATTTGTAAGAAGCTGGATGTCTAACTGGGTTAAAAACAACCCAAAAGGAGAAAATGAAGAAGGCGAAACTGAATATTTTGATATCTATAGAGATGGTTTACGAATTAATGTTACCATAGACTCGCGTATGCAAAAATATGCAGAAGAGGCTACACAGGAGCATATGGCCAACTTACAAAAAGAGTTTGATAAACAGGAGAAAAATAATAAAACTACTCCGTTTAGAGATATCACAAAAGATGAATTAAAAAGGATCATAAATAGAAGTATCAAATCCTCTGCAAGAAAGAAAAAAATGCTTAGCCAAGGAAAAAGCGAAAAAGAAATTTTGGCATCTTTTGATGTGAAAACAGAGATGAAAATCTTTAGTTGGAAAGGAGAAATAGATACCATTATGACACCAAAAGATTCTATCCTGTATTATAAAAAATTCTTGCGCTCAGGATTAATGTCTTTAGAACCTCAAACCGGTCATGTAAAAGCATGGGTGGGTGGAGTAGACTATAAGCATTTTCAATACGATCATGTATATCAAGGAGCACGACAGGTTGGATCTACTTTTAAGCCTTTTGTATATGCAACAGCCATCGATCAATTAAAACTATCACCTTGTGATACATTACCAAAATCGCAAATTACTATTCCGATAGGTTCTCATGGAGTGTTAGAAAATGATTGGACACCCAAAAACAGTGATGCAGATTATACAGGATACATGAGTTTAAAAGAAGCTTTGGCAAAGTCGGTAAATACCATTTCGGCTCGGTTAATGGATCGAATTGGCCCAGGACCAATTGCAAGATTAGCCAAAAAAAGTGGTGTGACATCAGATATCTTACCTGTAGCATCTATAGCGCTAGGGTCAGTAGATCTTAAATTATCAGAAATGGTAGGTGCATATAGTACTTTTGCTAATCAAGGTATCTATACCAAACCTGTAATGATTACTAGTATCGAAGATAAAAACGGTACAATTTTATATCAATTTGTTCCAGAAACAAGAGATGTGATCAGCAAAGAAGCTGCCTTTGTAACCATTAATTTGATGGAAGGAGTTACACGCTCTGGATCAGGAACCAGGCTAAGAACAGGGCCATCATCAAGATACTCTATAAAAAATGTAGTTACAGGACATCCTTATCAATTTGACAACCCTATTGCCGGTAAAACCGGAACCACACAAAATCAAAGTGATGGTTGGTTTATGGGTATTGTTCCTAATCTTTGTACTGGAGTTTGGGTTGGGGGAGATGATAGATCTACCCATTTTAAAGATACAGAGTTTGGTCAAGGGGCAACTATGGCATTGCCTATATGGGGGTTGTATATGAAAAAGTGTTATGCAGATAAAACATTAAATGTATCTAAAGCGGCTTTTAAAGAACCTGATGGATTAACTATCGAAGTAGATTGTAAAGCATTTAAAAAACGCAATGTTCAGGATGAAAACATTGACGACGAATTCTCACTGTAACGACAGAATTTTAATCATTTAAAATATTCATAAAACTATCATAGTTCAAACGATAGAGTACTATTTTTTTAGTACTTTTAGTCTGCTAAAATTTGAACAATATGATTCGTAAAACGGTATCCAATGTTACCGAAGCTTTATCAGGTATTCAGGATAATATGACCTTTATGCTTGGAGGATTTGGTCTGTGCGGTATTCCTGAAAATGCAATTACAAAACTAGTACAATTAAACCTTAAAGGACTTACCTGTATATCCAATAATGCAGGAGTTGATGATTTTGGGCTAGGCTTGTTACTTCAGAAAAAACAAATCAAAAAAATGGTTTCTTCTTATGTAGGAGAAAATGATGAATTCGAACGCCAAATGCTTAGTGGTGAATTAGATGTAGAATTAATACCACAAGGTACATTGGCAGAACGATGTAAAGCAGCCCAAGGCGGTTTTCCGGCATTTTATACTCCAGCAGGTTATGGTACCGAGGTTGCCGAAGGAAAAGAAACCAGAGAATTTAATGGCAAAATGTATGTGCTAGAACATGCATTTGAAGCAGATTTTGCATTTGTAAAGGCTTGGAAAGGGGATGAGGCAGGCAACTTGATTTTTAAAGGAACCTCTAGAAACTTTAATCCCTGTATGTGTGGTGCTGCAAAAATTACAGTGGCAGAAGTGGAAGAATTGGTTCCTGCAGGAGAATTAGACCCCGATCAAATCCATATTCCTGGGATATTTGTACAAAGAATCTTTCAAGGAGACAAGTATGAGAAACGAATTGAGCAACGAACCGTAAGGAAAAGAGAATGATTAATACATACTTATAAAACCTAAAAAAACACACACAAATCATGGCAGCAATACGATTAGGCGATGAAGCGCCAAACTTCAAAGCGCAAACAACAGAAGGAGAGATCGATTTTCATAACTGGCTAGGAGACAGCTGGGGAGTTTTATTTTCACATCCAGCAGATTATACCCCGGTTTGTACCACAGAGCTTGGTACGGTTGCCAAATATACAGATGAGTTTAATAAACGTAATGTAAAAGTTGCTGCATTAAGTGTTGATGGTTTAGCATCTCATCATGGCTGGATTAAAGATATCAACGAAACACAAAATACTACAGTCAATTTTCCGATTATCGCAGATGAAGACAGAAAAGTTTCTGAGCTGTATGATATGATTCATCCAAAGGCCGATAGTCAATTAACAGTACGTTCTGTTTTTGTCATTGGGCCAGATAAAAAAATCAAACTTACGATCACATACCCCGCTTCTACTGGTAGAAATTTTGACGAATTGTTACGTGTTATAGATTCATTACAATTAACTGCTTATCATAAGGTAGCAACACCTGCAAATTGGAATCAAGGCGATGACTGTGTCATAGTTCCTTCTGTGACTAATGAAGAAATACCTGCAATGTTTCCAAAAGGACATAAAGAAATAAAACCATATTTAAGGATGACACCACAACCTAATTAGGCTATATTTTAAAGTCATTTTTTAGTATGAGATTAAAATATACTTGCCCTCAGTGCAAGATTTAGAATAAATTTGTTCCTGTTGATATGGGTACAAGAAGGTGAATCTATCATTGATTTTAATAAATATAAGATTAGAAGAAAATAATATTATGCTTGACAAAAACGGAATTGCAAGACGAATTGCCAAAGAACTAAAAGATGGATATTATGTTAACCTAGGTATCGGTATACCAACTCTTGTTGCTAATTATATCCCCAAAGGGATCGAAGTTGAATTTCAGAGCGAAAATGGCGTTTTGGGTATGGGGCCTTTTCCTTTTGAAGGAGAAGAAGATGCTGATATTATTAATGCGGGCAAGCAAACGATTACTACGATGCCAGGAGCATCTTTTTTTGATTCAGCAACCAGTTTTAATATGATTCGTGGACAACATGTCGATCTTACAATTCTTGGTGCTATGGAGGTTTCTCAAGATGGAGACATTGCCAACTGGAAAATACCAGGCAAAATGGTAAAAGGTATGGGTGGTGCTATGGACCTTGTTGCAAGTGCCGAAAATATTATAGTAGCGATGATGCATACCAATAAAGCAGGGCAATCAAAATTATTAAAAAAGTGCTCGCTTCCGCTAACAGGTGTTAATTGCGTAAAAAAAGTGGTTACCAATCTCGCCCTTATGGAAATAACGGACAATGGATTTAAATTAATTGAAAGAGCACCCGGGATTACTGTCGAAGAAATAAAAAATGCTACCGAAGGAAATCTGGTGATTGAGGGGAATATTCCCGAAATGAGTTTTGATTAAATAAAAATCTAATTCTATTTACAAGTCAACGAATAATAATTAGATGGTAACGAATAATAATTTTGAAAATGTTTCGTTATAAAGATAAGTCCTTGCAAACTCAATTTTGAAAGAAAAATACTACACTTTCAACGAATATCTTATTGTCTTAAATCTTTACTTTAACCCAATTTTACTCGATATTCAAAACCAAATGTTAAAATTTTGAGTATTTCAACGATTTTATTCGTGTTTAAACGTTGATATTGAAAATATTTTGCATATTAGTATCCCCTTAGAAAATGATGCCCCCTATATGTATCATATTTTAAGAAAAAATTAATTATTAACCCACACAATGTTGTCCCTATTATGAAAAAACGTATGAATCGTCTACAGAAGTCTGTTAAACCAACTATGGAACTACTATCTAACTGTATGTATTTAGCGAAAAAAGTATTTTTGTTGATGTGATTTTTTGTTGTTAATCAATCGCAACCTCCCCAAGTCGCGATGAATGAAACCTGTTAGACTATTGTGCTTAACAGGTTTTTTTATTTGCCTTTTGGGATAGCCTGTATTAGTTTTTTGGTATATACTTTACTTGGATTTTCATAAATATGATCTGCATCACCGATTTCTTCTATTTTACCATTATTCATCACTAGTAACTGATCAGACATATATTTAACTACAGAAAGGTCATGGGATATAAAAATATAAGTAAACCCAAATTTTTCTTTGAGTTCATTTAATAAATTGAGTACCTGAGCTTGTACTGATATATCTAGCGCGCTAACAGATTCATCACAGATAATAAGTTTGGGTTGCAATGCAATAGTTCTGGCAATTCCTATTCGTTGTCGTTGACCACCACTAAACTCATGAGGATATCGATTAAAATGCTCTTTAGTAAGCCCTACACGTTCTAGTAATTGAATCGTTTTCTCTTTTCTTTCGATATCATTATCATATAACCCATGAGCCTGCATAGGTTCCATAATGGCTTTGCCAACTGTTAACCTTGGATTAAGCGAGGCAAATGGATCTTGAAAGATTAATTGAATTTCTTTTCGCAGATGCCTTATTTCTGATGAAGATAATTGAGAAATATCTATACCTCTATATAATATTTGACCCGCAGTAGCTTTATCTAACTGTAAAATAGTATTTCCTAGAGTCGATTTACCACAACCTGACTCACCTACAAGCCCCAAAGTCTCCCCTTCATATAATTTAAAGCTAACATCATCAACAGCTTTGAACTCTTTTTTGCCAAATAGCCCAACGGTAGTAAAATAAACCTTTTCTACATTAATAACTTCTAGCAAAGGAGCGGTGCTATATAAATCTTTATGATGCTCTTCTCGTTGTTGTTTGGTAATAATCTCTCTGGATTGTTCTTTGTCCTCAAGATAATCTGCTATAGTTGGTAATTGTTTGTATCTAAGTTCGAGTTTAGGTCTTGCATTAATTAAGGCCTTGGTATATTCTTGTTGTGGGTTGTTGAATATACTACTCGATGAACCATATTCAACCATCTTACCTTGATACATTACCAAAACATTGTCTGCAATTTCTGAAACTAGAGAAAGATCATGAGAAATGAATAAAACACTCATTTTATACTCGCTCTGAAGGCTTTTAAGTAAACTTATAATCTCTTTTTGTACCGTTACATCGAGAGCAGTAGTAGGCTCATCTGCAATAAGAAGTTTTGGCTTACAAGCAATAGCCATAGCAATCATAATGCGCTGCTTTTGCCCACCACTTAATTGATGAGGATATGATCGATAGGCTCTTTCGGGATCAGGAAGCTTTACTTTTTCGAGCAATGATAGTGTTTCTAATTTTGCCTCATTACTAGATAATGTTGTATGCTCAAGAAGAATTTCTGCAACTTGTTGACCACATTTCATAGAAGGATTCAAAGAACTCATAGGTTCCTGAAAAATCATCGCAATCTCATTACCTCTAATGGATCTATATTCCTTTTCACCAAGATCTAATAAAGATTTATTATTAAAGATAATTTCTCCTTTAGAAATTCGGGCATTTTTTTTTGGTAGCAACCCCAAAACTGCCAATGAAGCTACAGATTTACCACTTCCTGATTCTCCTACAACGCCTAAAATTTCATTTTTATGAATATCAAAAGAGATATTATGTAGTACTTGATTTTCTTGTTTCTCAGAAAAAAAAGAAAGACAAAGGTCTTTTACAGAAAGCAGTAACATATCATTCATAGCGTAAAGCTAGTGAATTTTAAAAATCCGAAACACTTTCTTCATTTCTTTTTACGACTATTTTGGTGTGATATTTGTTATATTTATGGTTCAAAGAATACTATGAAGCTATTAAAACTTTCTCTTCGTACACGGATTTTTATTTCTATGACTTTATTAGTTTTCTTAGCTTCAATATTGATTGCTGCAATTACTATTTATCAATATAAAGAAGATAAAGAAGAATATCATCAAGAACGATTAGAACGAAAAGAAGAACGTATACAAATTTCAATCGCCAACGTACTTAAAAGTACCACATATCCTGTAACTGAGAAAAACGTAACGTTGATTTTTAGAGAACGTAATCGAATTTATCAAATTTCTGAAGAACATTCACTACCTATTAATATCTATAATTTATCAGGAAAATTATTGATCAAATCAGAGGATAATTTTGTAGCCGATACTATAGGAAGACAATTAAACGCTCTTATTATTGACACTTTAGAATCATTGTATGATAAGCGATATTTGGTAAAATCCGAAAAAAATGATGAAAAATTCTTATCTTCTTATACGTATATCTCTGATAGCCGAGCCAAACCTTTAGCGATTCTTAACCTTCCTTACTTAGAAGATAATGATTTGATCACTCGTGAATTGTTTGTATTCCTACAACGTTTGGGCCAGGTATATCTATTAATGTTGCTCATAGCTGTTGCACTTGCGTACTTTTTATCCAAATATATTACCAGATCATTAAAAACAATCTCGGATACCATTGATCAGACTCGACTTGATAAGCGAAACAAACGTATAGCTATTGGGGATGCAAGCGAAGAGATTTATACATTAGTTAATGCATATAATAGTATGATCGATGAGCTAGAACAAAGTGCAGTAATGCTTGCAAAAAGTGAACGTGAAGCTGCATGGAGAGAAATGGCAAAGCAAGTAGCACATGAAATTAAAAACCCACTAACACCCATGCGGCTTACGGTGCAAAGTTTTCAAAGAAAATTTGATCACAATGACCCAAATGTGTATCAAAAAGTTCAGGAATATAGCGATACCTTAATACAACAAATTGACACCATGAGTTCTATAGCCTCTGCATTTTCAAATTTTGCACAGATGCCAGCACAAAAAAGTGAAATGTTGGATGTGGTAAAGATTGTAGGATTGGCATTGGATATTTTTAATGAAGATTATATAGTTTTCCCTTCAGAAAAAGAGAAAATTATTGCCAAATTTGATAGAACTCAACTCATAAGGGTAGTTAACAACTTAATAAAAAATGGTATACAAGCCATCCCTGAAGATCGGACACCCAAAATTATCGTAGATGTATTTAGTGAAAACGGAGAAGTTATTATTACAGTAGCCGATAATGGCGTAGGGATCAATGAAGAAAATAAAAAGAAGGTTTTTGAACCTAAATTTACAACAAAAACAAGCGGAATGGGACTTGGATTAGGAATGGTTAAAAATATTGTGGAAACCTATAACGGAAGTATTACCTTTACCTCTCAAGAAGATAAAGGAACAGTTTTTAAAGTTAGATTTCCGAGAGAATAAATAAAATATACTTTTCATGTACACAAACATCACTACATCTCAAAACAATGCAATTACCAAGATTATAATCAATCGTCCATCAAAATTAAATGCACTTAATAAAGAAACCATTCAGGAATTGCATGCAGCATTTAGAGTAGCAGATCTAGATGCAGATACCAAAGTAATTATCATTACTGGAAGCGGAGAAAAAGCATTTGTTGCAGGAGCAGACATTAGTGAATTTGCCGATTTCTCGGTGTCTGAAGGAGGTAAACTAGCAGCAAAAGGACAAGAATTATTATTTGATTTTGTAGCCAACCTCTCTACTCCGGTTATCGCAGCCGTAAATGGCTTTGCACTAGGGGGTGGATTAGAACTGGCAATGGCTGCTCATTTTAGAATCGCTAGTGATACTGCAAAAATGGGATTGCCAGAAGTATCTTTGGGAGTAATACCTGGTTATGGTGGTACACAACGACTACCACAATTGGTAGGAAAAGGAAGAGCTATGGAAATGATCATGACAGCCGGAATGATCGATGCCAATCAAGCATTAAGCTATGGGCTGGTAAATCATGTAACCACGCTAGACGAACTAATGCCTCTTGCAGAAAAACTAGCAGGAAAAATTATAAGAAACTCTACTGTAGCAATTGGTGCAGCAATCAAATCTGTAAATGCAGCATATCAAGATGGTGTAAATGGGTTTAATGTAGAAGTCGAACAATTTGGAAACTGCTTTGGTACCGAAGATTTTAAAGAAGGAACTACTGCATTTTTAGAAAAACGTAAAGCTAATTTTCCAGGAAAGTAAAATGTAAAAAATTAATGATATAAACCTCACAAGTTTTCAAAACCTGTGAGGTTTTTTTATTAAAAAAGAGTCGTATTTATAATATATACAGATGGATAGATTTTGTATTTTTATAGATACTCTTAAGCCAATTCTAAATGAAAGCACTTTATAAAAATCCAATTGCAATTATTCTTACGATACTTGCAATTGCATGTTATATCTATTTTGAAAAACAATTCCCTGCTGTCGACCTTTCTAATTTAGATCCAGGTAATGTTATAGCGATGCTTGGTTATATATCAGTTATCATGTTGATTGTAGAACAATGTATTGAGGTTTTTATAGATGACCCCGATGAGAAGGAGAAAAGGAAATGCAAAGATCGCATTGCTGATATTGATAAATATATGGAAGATATAGAGGCCCCTATAGATCCCATGATGATTAATCCTGAAGAACCTTTAGCAGAAGATACTAGTGTAGAAAATGATATGATGATTGGGATGGTGAAAGAAAAAAAAGGGTTAGAGGATAGGCTTCTTAAACATGGATTAAAAAGACAACGAAGAACAACCATTGTTGGTTTTGCAATTGGGTTAATACTTTCTTTTTCGGGCTTGCGCCTTATGTCAGGTATTCTTTTTAGTGAACCAGAGACAGAAGAAGCATTGTTTAATGTACAGGTAACTATTATTCAATCTATTGATATTATTCTTACTGCGGGTATTATTGCTGGGGGTAGTGGTAGAATGCATCGCCTTATAAAAAGAATAAAATCTACTATAGGTAACTATTAAGAGTATTTCATTTATAAAAATTCATTTGATCGATATATTCCCATACTTCTTTGGGAAGTAATGGTTGTATATTTTTACCTTCGGCTATCGATTTACGAATAAAAGTAGAAGAGATCTCCATAATAGGAGCGTCTACTTTGTGAATTTTTTGGTTATCTTTAAATTGATGTTCTATACTCCCTTCAGAAATCCTTGGATATACATAAATATGATGGTTTTCTAAAATAACCTCATAGTTTTTCCATTTATGAAACCCTTTCAAATTATCTTCTCCCATAATGAGGTGAAACTGATTTTCTGGATGAATTTCTTGCAGGTGTGCCAATGTATGCACAGTGTAATTAGGTTGAGGTAAGCTAAACTCTACATCGCTTGGTTTTAATTTAGGATAGGATTCTGTAGCGCGATATACCATCTCAAATCGATGATGATTGTCGAGTAAAGTACTTTTCTTTTTAAAAGGATTATGCGGCGTTACAACCATCCATATTTCATCAAGATCAGAATACTCTGCCATATGATTAGCAATAGCCAGATGGCCAATATGAATTGGGTTAAATGTTCCGAAATATAATCCTATATTTTTCATGAAAACTATGTTTTCATTCCCATGAAGTTGGGAATCTTTTTCAATATATGCCCTTTACCCCAAAAGAAATTTTTTCACTAATTGATATACCTCTGCTTGTGCTTTTCCTAGATCATCATTGGTAACTATAGCATCAAATTGTGGTGCTGTCGCCATTTCTGTAGATGCCTTAGCTACGCGCATATTGATTTTATCGGCAGATTCGGTTTTGCGTTTTTTTAAACGAATTTTCAATTCTTCTATACTGGGGGGCTTCACAAATATCGCCAATGTACGATCTGGATAGATTCTTTTGATATCCAAACCACCGACTACATCGATATCAAAAATTACATGTTTGCCATTGTCCCAAAGTCTTTGCACTTCGGTTTTTAATGTTCCGTAGAAATTATCTCGATATACTTCTTCCCATTCCAAAAATTCATCGGCTTTGATCTTGTCTTTAAATTCTCTTAAGGATAAAAAGTAATAATCTTTACCATGAATTTCTCCTCCGCGAGGTTCTCTTGATGCTGCAGAGATAGAGAATCCTAGATTAAGCTCTTCTTTATTCAATAAATGTTTAACTAAAGTAGTTTTCCCACTGCCTGATGGTGCCGAAAGTACAATAAGTTTACCTTGACTCATTTATAAAACATTTAGCAATTGTTCTTTGATTTTTTCGAGCTCATCTTTCATCTGTACTACCAATTGTTGCATCGTAGCATAGTTAGATTTACTACCGATGGTGTTAATCTCACGACCTATTTCTTGAGTTATGAAACCTAATTTTTTCCCGTTAGAATCTGAAGAGTTTAATGCAGTAGTAAAATATTCTATATGATTGGCTAATCGAACTTTTTCTTCGGTGATATCAAATTTTTCTAAGTAATATATCAATTCTTGCTCAAAACGATTTTGATCTACTTCTTCTTTTAAATCAGAGATTGCCTTTTGCAGACGTTCTTTAACAGCTTCGATACGTTCTGGATCTATTGCAATCACTTTTTCGAGTAATTCGCTTATGTTTTTTATCCTTAGATTAAAATCTTTTTCTAAAGCTTCTCCTTCATCTGTTCTATACCCATCGATTTCACTTAAAGCATTTATAAGTGCATCATTAATAGCCTTAAACTCTTCTTCATTGATTTCTTCTCTCACAGTCTTTAAAGAATCTGGCATGCGTACGGCCATTTTCATCAACTCGATGGTGCTATCAGTATTATGAATTGCTTCTAATTGTTTGATATAATCTCTCACAACAGCTTCGTTAATCTTTGTAGAAGTTTCTTCAGCAGTGATTTCTACATAAAGCCCAAAGTCTACTTTACCTCTTACCAATGTTTTGGCAATAGTATTACGCATTTGCAATTCTTTTTCACGATACTGTGAAGGGATTCTGGCGTTAAGATCTAGGTTTTTACTATTAAGTGATTTAACCTCAATCGTAATTTTTTTTGTAGGTAGCTGTAGGATGGATTTCCCGAAGCCTGTCATCGATTTGATCATAGAATTGTGATAAAAGTTGCACGAAGATAAGGAAAAGAGATAAGTTAGTACATAGTCTTGAGTATTAAGTAGTAAGTTTTTGTTTTAAATAAAAAACAGAAAAATATCTAATTTTTATTGCTTCCGGTTATTGTAGAGGATAGATAATTCTATTAAAAACTGTAAAGTATTTATAATAGCATATAAGACATATTACTTTGTACTTAATACTTTGTACTCTAGTAATATTAAGCCCCAGGATTTTTATCCCGTATTCTTTTATAAAGTTTGATACCCAACATTAATACTATAGATAATGATACGATCCCGATTACACCATAAATCCAATTGACAGCATCACGAACCACGACCAGAAAAATTACAGAAAATAAGATAATGGTAGCTCCTTCATTCCACATTCGCATTTGATTAGAGGACCACTTTACAACATCATTTTGTAGTTGTTTATAGATGTGATGACATTTTAAATGATAGGCGATAAGTAAGACTACAAAGCCAAGCTTAACATGCATCCAGGGTTGTTGTAACCATGCAGGCATTAAAATCAATAGCCAAATCGCAAATATGGTAGCCAAAATTGCAGAAGGCCAGGTAATAATAAACCAAAGGCGTTTGGCCATTAATTTAAGTTGCGTACCCAATATTTCTCTATCTGGTGATGGTTTTTGAAATGCTTCTATTTGATAGATAAATAATCTGGGGATATAAAATAACCCTGCAAACCAAGTAATCACAAAGATGAGGTGCAGGGATTTTATGTAGTTATAGTATTCTAGCATGTATTATTCTACAAAAAGATAATTAAGCTGCAAGGTATTAAATTGAGTATTAAATTTTTTAATTTCTTCAGAAACTAATGTATCAAAAGCAGTTAATTGTTTATCGATTTGTTTAACAAGCTCATTTTTTACTGCGATATCCTGTGCTGTGGGACCAAAATCACCCATACCTACTAACGAATTGAGGTGCCCAAGTTTATTGGTTAACTTAATAGGAAAGTTTAAAGGATCTTGATTACTTTTATTCTTGGTTTGATATAAAGCTTTTTCGATATCCCCAAATTGTTTCTGTAAATCTTTAGCCTTTTTTACTAAGTCTTCAGTCTCAGAATTATCTTTATACTGTTCTGAAAATGCAGCAAGTTGAATATTTATTTTCCGTATTTTCTTAATCGATTTATGTGCATTATCAACAGTTTTATTAATACTTGTGATAAAGTCATACTGTGCTTGCATTTCTTTGGGTGTAGTTTCTGCTCTTGGATCGGCCAAAATAGTAAAAGGTTGTTGAGCTACTTCTTTGCCATTTACCTTTAGCGCTACTTTATAATTACCAGGTACAGCCTTTGGACCATCTAGACTGGCCCACCACAGGATCATGCCTTTTAGTTTTTCTGCACCTTTACCTCGCATATTCCAGGTAAACATCTGTGCCCCTTTTTTTTCTATCTCTAATTGATCTTTTTTCTCTTTAGCCTTATTGCTAAAGGATTTTAAGGTGTCGTTTTTTGTATTGAAATAGGTAAGTGAAACCGTATCTTTTTCTTTGTCGAAGGCATTAAGATAAAAATATGTCATAACCCCGTTAGGGTGATTGGTTCCTTCGGTTTTAGAATCTTTAACGCTTCTTCCGCCCATTCGATATGCTGGTTTTGGTTTAAAGAGTATATTTTCTTGAGTTTTTAGGCTACTATTTAGCTGATGTAAAACTGTGAGATCATCAATAATCCAAAGGCTTCTTCCTTGAGTAGCAACAATAAGGTTGTTTTCTTTTATAGTAAGATCAGTAATAGGCACAATAGGTAAGTTTAACTGAAAAGATTCCCAGCTTTTACCATCATTAAAAGAGATGTACATTCCTGTTTCGGTACCTGCATATAATAATCCCTTACTTATAGGATCTTCTCGTAGAACTCGTGTAAAATGCTCTGGTGCGATTCCGGCAGTAATTTTGCTCCATGTTTTACCATAATCTGTAGTTTTATACAGGTATGGCGCAAAATCACCAGATTTATATTTGGTGCCAGCGATATAACATGTGCCTTCATTAAAAGCACTCGGTTCGATACTGTTGATCATCATCCATTCGGGCATTCCTTTTGGGGTAACGTTGTTCCATGTTTTTCCGCCATCCTGACTAATATGTACCAATCCATCATCACTTCCTACCCATAGTAGTCCTTCTTTACGAGGGCTTTCGGCGGCAGCAAAAATGGTGCAGTAATATTCTACTGAAGTATTATCCTGAGTAATAGGCCCTCCTGAAGATTTTAATTTTTCGGGATCATTTCTGGTAAGATCCGGGCTAATTACCTCCCAGCTTTGTCCTTCATTTTCGGTTACATGTACATGATTAGAGAAGGTGTATAATCGATTAGGGTTGTGTTTAGAGAATAGAATCGGAAAATTCCACTGAAAACGATATTTCATATCCTCGGCACCATGTCCCATAGGGTTGTCTGGCCAAACACTTACAGAGCGAACGGTTTCTGTCTTGTGATTTACGCGAGTTAAGAAACCGTCATAGCTTCCGCCATATACTACATCATTATTTTTTGGGTCTACTGCAATGTGTGCTGATTCTCCACCGGCAGTTCGTTCCCAATCATTTTCTGAGATAGACGAACCTGTACTTCTATGATTGATTCGTATGGTAGAATTATCCTGTTGCGCAACATATATTCTGTAAGGAAAACTATTATCTGTAGTTACCCGATAAAATTGTGATGTAGGCTGATTGTGATAGGTGCTCCAGGTTTCGCCGCTATCGTAGGTGATTTGCGCACCACCATCATCACCAATAATCATACGTTGGGGATTTTCTGGTGCGATCCATAGATCATGATGATCACCATGCGGAGCACGATAACTACTAAAATTTTTACCGCCATCTTTACTTTTATGATACGATACATTTACGACATATACCACATCTTTGTCTTTTGGATCTGCATAAATGCGAGAGTAATACCATGCACGTTGGCGAAGACTTCTTGAGCTGTTTAACTGGCTCCAGGTTTTACCACCATCATCACTACGGTAGACACCACCTTTTTCTTTATTTTCAACAATCGCCCATACACGTTCGCTATCAACGGGTGAAACCGTAACTCCCATAATCCCAAGAGTATCTTTTGCAAAGCCTTTATTTTTTGAAATTTCTTTCCAGGTTTTTCCGCTATCGTTACTTTTCCATAGTGCAGATCCATCACCACCAGAACTTAAACTATAGGGTGTTCTACGAGCATTCCATGTCGAAGCATATAAAATTCGTGGATTGTTAGGGTCTAATGTTAAGTCAACGGCTCCGGCATTGGCATTGGCAAACAAAACTTTGCTCCATGTTTTACCACCATCGGTACTTTTATAGACACCACGATCTTGTGTAGGTTTATAAATGTTTCCCAATACTGCAGCGTATACAATATCTGGATTGGTAGGATGAATTGATATTCTGGGGATATGTCTACTTTTTGGTAAACCAGACTGCACCCATGTTTTACCGGCATCTACACTTTTCCATACTCCGTAGCCTGATGATACATTACCGCGCAGTGTTTTTTCGCCACCACCTACATAGATTACATTGGGATCACTTTTGGATACCGAAATTGAACCAATAGAGCCACCAAAAAACCCATCAGAGATATTCTCCCAGGTACGACCCCCATCAACTGTTTTCCAGATACCGCCACCAGTAGCACCAAAATAAAACAGATTTGGTTTGTTAGGAACCCCAGTGACAGCAGCACTACGGCCGCCTCGAAATGGACCAATTAGGCGGTATTCGAGAGCATCATAAAGTTCTTGATTATACGTTTGAGAATGGGTTGTAAAAATACTTCCGAAAGCGAAAAAGAGTATACAAAATACCCTAATAAAATGTGAGTGCATGTTAGCTGAGTTTTAGTTGAATTACCGTAGCATTTTTATACATGTAGATTTGATGGGATACTAAAGTCTGGAATAAAAAATAAACCCAAAAGATTTTCACGTAATTTTAACCTTGCATACTAAGTTATGATTGTTATTTTTGGGTAATGCTTCAACAAGGATTTATATTAGTGCTTAGTTGTCTGGGTGTAATCCAGGCATTGTTTCTATGCTTTTATCTTTTTACTATAAAAAAGGGTAATAAAAGAGCGAATCGATTTTTGGCCTTTGTTTTATTAGGACTAACAATTCGCATTGGTAAATCTGTATTTCATAACTACCTTGATGTTGACCCCAGAATACGTAATTTGGCGATTGCTACTATTTTGGCAGTGGGTCCTTTTTTATGGTTTTACGGCAAAGCACTTTTTGAAAAACAACGTACTTTTTTAAAGCAAGAATATCTACACTTAATCCCTTTTGGGATATTTGTTTTAGCTAGCCCTTTTATCCCGAATAGAGGAGATTTTGCATCCTATCTTGCATATGTATTGGTTTTTGCTCATCTTGGTGTATACTTAATTATATGTTGGAAATATATTTTTAAAGCCAAAAACGAAGTCACCGTGCAGCTTTTAAAATGGTATCGTAATATTGTGATTGGCGTAAATGTGATTTGGGTGCTTTATGTTGGGATTTTATTACGATGGATTCCGTCGTATATCCTGGGAGCCATTTCTTTTTCATTTTTAATGTATCTGTTTTCGTATCTATTGCTAAAACGACATGTATTTGCTTTAGAAAAATACAGTAATTCTACAATTGATCGACTTACTTCAAAAAAAATGCTTCAACGAGTAAAAAATTTATTAGAAGAAAATGAGGTGTATCTTGATAGCGATATTTCTTTACAAAGTATCGCCGAGCAACTCTCGGTAACTCCAAGAGAATTATCACAAGTCATTAACGAAAATGAGCAAAAGAATTTTTCTGAATTCATTAACCATTATCGTATAGAAAAAGCCAAAAAACTATTAGTTAACCCAAGCTATGCCAATGAGAAAATTGCCACCATTGCCTACGATTGCGGTTTTGGTAATGTCACTTCTTTTAATCTGGCTTTTAAAGCCGAAACTGATATAACCCCTTCTCAATACAGAAACCAGTTTAAGGTTGCTTGAGCAACCTAAATCATTCAAAAAAGAAGCTTTTTGCTACTTGGAAGAAGCTCTGAGATTAAAATTTTAACCTTTGACCTTCTTCGGAGAACCTCAGAGCTTCTTCGAAATACCTTTTGGCTTCTTTTTTGAACCTTTTAGTTTCTTCAAATAAGGTTTTAGCTAAAATGCATCTTAAAAGAACTTCCTTTTTTAAAAAACATCATAATTCGTTTTAAAAATCATGTTTTTTAAAGGGTTTTAATAGATTGTTTATGATTTTGCATCCTCAAACAATAAAGTTAGATGCATGAACAAATTACTTTTTTTACTAGTCCTTATTGTAATAGGATGTAGCAAAGCTGAAAAACCTATTCAGGTTATTTCAAAAACAAATCCTATTAAAGAAGCTATCGTTGATAGCCTAAAGCACCCCTGGAGTATGGCTTTTATCTCTGAAGAAGAAGTCTTGGTTTCAGAAAAAGATGGAGATCTTTTAAAAGTGAACCTTTCTACAAAGAAAAAAACTGTAATAAAGGGTTTTCCAAGAGATCTAACCGATAGTATACGAGTAGTTTGGAGAGGTGATAATTCAGGAATATTTGAAGTGGTGTTAGACCCTGATTATAAGCATAATAACTATGTATATCTTTCTTATGCTGCCAAACGAGAAGGAATAGGCAGTGCTACAAAAGTCGTGCGAGCTACACTTAAAAATGATTCATTAACACAAATCAAAACAATACTCGAAGCTGGGCCATATTTAAGAGAGTATCATCATTATGGTGGCGGAATGACTTTTGGTATTGATCGTAAACTATATATCACTATGGGTGAACGGCTATTTAAAGAAATTGATGAACCCGAAATGCCAATCGCACAAGATCTAAAAGATAAACGAGGTAAAATATATCGCCTTAATCCCGATGGGAGTATCCCAAAAAACAATCCCGATTTTGGCCCAGATGCAGTACCAGGAATGTACGCAGTTGGTATTAGAGCAGCACAAGGTATTGCCGTAGAACCACATACAGGTACTATATGGTTTAGTGAGCACGGCACACGACAAGGAGATGAGGTAAACAAACTTAAAGCTGGAGCCAATTATGGTTGGCCTATCATCACTACCGGGGGGTATCGAAGCCGAGAATATATTCCTCCAACAATAGAGGGAGCCGTGTATACAGATCCCCAATGGTATTGGCCCCATACAGTGGCACCTACCGGACTTATGTTTTATACCGGGGATGAGTTTCCCGAATGGAAAAATGACCTGTTAGTTCCTGGGTTATCAAAAGGAAGCCTTTGGCGATTTAGCATTAAAAATGATACCATCAAAAGTGCCGAAGAATTATTTATCGATGATCGGGTACGGTCAAGAAAAGTTATACAAAGCCCAGATGGGAAACTGTATATGCTTACCGATGAGGATGATGGTAAGATTGTAAGAATAAAAAATAACACACTTTAATTTACGGAAACATGAAAACTTATTTTTTGACACTCTTATTTTTGATCTCAAGTAGCTTGTGTATTGCCCAATCTGAAGAAGATCAAATTAGTACTACTATTAATAAATATATTGAGGGAACATCTTATAATAAGCCAGCTATAATCAAAGAAGCTTTTTATACAAAAGCAAATTTGTTTCTCTCACACAAAGAAAAAACTATATGGATTGTGCCAGTAGCAGAATACGCTTCATGGTTCGAAAAAAAAGAAAAAGGTAAATTTAACGGTAGAGTAGGGAACATACTATCTATAGATCACGAAAATGATATTGCCATGGCAAAAGCTGAAATCCTCGCCAAAGGGAAAGATATACGATATATAGATATTTTCTTACTTAAAAAAATTGAAGGTGAATGGAAGATTATTAGTAAGGCTGCTACTCTAGCAAATTAAGGAAAAATTTCAGACTTCACAGGTCTTTGAGACCCGTGAGGTCTATTCGATGCATTAGATTGTAATTACTTAACTTTTGAAATCAATAATTTAGTTCTTATCTCACGATTCAAGAAATATCCAGTAACAATGGTTGCCAATACATCGGCAATAGGAAAGGATATCCAGACTCCTAATTCACCATAAAACTTAGGTAGAATTAAAACCAGAGGTATAAAAAAGAACCCTTGCCTGCTTAGCGTAAGTAGTAAAGCTGGGATAGCTTTTCCTACGGCCTGAAAATATGCAGCACCGATAAGTTGTAATGCAATGATTGGTGTGGCCGCAAAAACCCAACGCATAGGCTCGGCTGTATGAGTTAAGACAAATTGGTTTAATGCTAATTCTTTTGGGCTTAAGCTAGGGTCATTGCTTAAAAACAATGATGTAATTTCTGAAGGAAAAACCATGAGCCCAATAAAAACTATTGTTGCAACGATTGCCGCATAGGTAATTGCTGTATTGATGGTTTCTCGAACGCGAGGGTATTGTTGTGAACCATAATTGTATCCTGCAATGGGTAAAAATCCTTGGGTAACTCCAAAAACAGGAAATAAGGCAAACATGAGCATTCGCCCAATAATGGCATACACGGCAACTAGTCCTTCTTGCCCGATACCAAACAAAATATTGTTCATTAATAAATACGTAATACTCACTACAGCTTGTCTTGCCATAGTAACTCCACCAAGAGATGCAATTTCAGAAACAATATTTTTTTGTAGTCCTAGATGACGAAAACCTATTTTTAATTCTGAATTTTTTGAAGTAAAAAACCAAAATATATATAAAAAACATGCTAAATATGAACCTGTGGTTGCCCAAGCAGCACCATGCATTCCCATATCTAATACATAAATAAAGATATAATCTAGTAGTAGATTACCAACCGTAGGAATAATCATGGCAATCATGGCAAATTTAGGTTTGCCTTCGGCTCTGATCACGGTATTTCCCATCATGGCAAAACCAAGAATAGGCACACCGTATAAAATGATTGTATAATAGATTTTTGCAGGCTCGAATATATCGCCTTTTCCACCAAATTTTGGAATAATATCATCTACAAAAATTAATCCTAAGATTACCAAAGGCACCATGATAATTAATCCTAGAAAGATTTGATTACCAAAAGTTTTTAGTGCTTTCTCTTTGGTGTTTGCTCCCAAAGCTCTCGAAATAATACTAGAACCTCCGATTCCGATAGACATTCCTAAAGCAGCAATAAAAAACGATACCGGTAAAACGACATTAATCGCTGCAATGGCAATAGAGCCAATCCAGTTACCTACAAAAATAGAATCGATTAGAATATTAAGAGACATGACCAATATTCCTATTGAAGCAGGAACAGCTTGCTTAATCAAGAGTTTGCCAATAGGCTCTATTCCTAATGCTTCAGAGGTGATCTTTGCCATTATGCCATTTGCGTTTTAACTGTGGCCCATTCATGTATCCAATTTGCGAGTACATCGGCCCAATCATCACGGTCATTTAAACAAGGGATGGTTGTGAACTCTTTTCCGCCGACTTCATGAAAAATTTCTTGACCTTCCATTGCAATTTCTTCTAAAGTTTCTAAGCAATCAGCTACAAAGGCTGGAGTTACAATAGCCATTTTTTTGATACCCTCTTTTCCCATTCTTTCAATAGTACGATCGGTATAGGGTTGTAACCATGGGTCAAATCCTAATCTTGATTGAAATGAGGTAGAGTAGGTTCCGTTTTTAAGGCCTAATTTTTTTGCTACCTGTATTGTTGTCATCTCACATTGATGACGATAACAGAACTCGTGTTGCTCTGATCCTTTTTTAAAGCAGCATTTCCCATCCATTTTACAGTTTCCATTACTAATATCACTTTTTCTAATGTGTCTTTCAGGGACTCCATGATATGAAAATAATAGATGCTCGTAATCCAGATTTTCTATTTTTTCGCTAATACTTCGAGATAACACATCGATATAATCGGGTTTGTTATAAAACGCTGGCACATCTATAAATTTCATATGTGGAAAATGTTCCTTGCGTAGTTCTTCTGCCAAAACCAAGATGGTTTCGGTGGTAGCCATAGCAAATTGAGGATACATAGGAATAATCATTACTTCATCAACTCCCTTTTCATGTAATTCTTGTAATCCCTTTTTAATATTCATTGAACCATAACGCATAGCTAACCCTACAGGAATCGAAGTGCGATCAGCAATTTTTTTTTGTAATCTTTCAGAAAGAACAATTAATGGAGAACCTTCGTCCCACCATATTTTTTGATAGGCTGCTGCAGATTTTTTAGGTCGGGTATTTAGGATAATTCCTTTCACCAACAATGTTCTCGCCCATAACGGAACATCAATTACTCGTGGGTCCATCAAAAATTCGCCAAGATATTTTTTTACATCTTTAGGATGAGTACTGTCTGGGGATCCAAGATTAACAAGAAGAACTCCTTTGTTCATAGCTTTCTTTTTTTTGCGCAAAACAAAAATACAAACAATAAGCACTATAGATGATAAAAATGATAAGACTTTTTGATAGGCTTATAAGATATTAATTATGTGGTGCAAACCTCTTTTAAATATGGGGTTACACAGAACTTATAAATACGTTAAATTCTGATAAACTGAGAGTTGAGTTGTTTTATTTTAGTACTTTTATAAGTATCAAAAAAGCATTAAAATGAAACGTATAATTGTAGATGTCGAAAAAGACAAGCTACCTTTTGTCCTGGAACTATTAGAGCAATTCGAATTTGTTTCTGTCTTGGCAGACACCAATGATGAAGATCAAGGAATGTATGACTCTATAGTATCTTTACAAAAAGGTATAGGGATTCCCAGAGTGGAATTATTCGACTAATTGAACCTTAAGTAAGGCTCATTACATATTTTTTTGGAGTAGTGCCAAATTTCTTTTTAAAAGCGGCAATAAAATGACTTGCCGTACTGTATCCTACCTTGAGACCTACTTCATTGACATTATGACTTCCTGATGCAAGCAGCTGTCGGGCTACTTCCATTTTGTAATCAAACAAGAAAGCATATACAGGTTCTCCATAAATTTGTTTAAAACCATCTTTTAATTTTTTTAAGGATAATCCGATTTCTTTAGATAACTCCTGCAAAGTTGGAGGTTCTGCCATTCGAGAAATTATAATCTCTTTGGCTTTTTTGATTTTCATCACATTTTCTTCATCAACCAAAAAAGGACATTGCTCAATATTAGCATCTTCGGGTCTATTAAAATAAAGACTTAATAATTCGTATGCTTTTCCTTTAAAATATAATAGCTTGATTGAAGGATGTAAACCATAATTCATGATTTGATTTAATACTACTGCCATCGATGGAGAAATGATGGCATCGGTATAGTATTTTTTATCACGATTTCCTTCACCCAAAAAAGGAATATAATCTGCTTCTTTTGAAAATAATGAGTGAAACTTTGTTATAGAAATAAGAATAGTAATTAACCAGGAGTCTTTTTCCATCTCAAGATTCATCGGTAGATCACGTTGAGGGTTATAAAGAAGCAACGAGTTTTCTTCGGAAAGATTAATCGAGTAACTACCATTATTAAAACTAAATTTTACAGCACCTTTAATACAAAAATGAAATTGAATAAAATTACTATCAATATCTCGTATAACTCCTTGATTTTTATTACTTTCATTTTGAAATTTTAGAATTAAAAAACCATCTTCTATTAGGGTTTCCTCTAAAATTCCTGGAGCGTTGTTTTTCACCTCAATTTCCATAATTACGAAAATATTTTATTTAGAAACAATCTAAACTGTCGTTAAAAGTTTTGTGTGATTGTAGCAAAAATAGTGCATTTAGACGATTTATGACTAAAAAACTATCGCAAATACCATTTTTCGTTACTTATTGTTCCTCTAGCGTTATTTTATAAGGCTTTTGTAAAATACTTTTGTCTTATAGAACCGAATAGACGATACATGGAGCCCCATTTGAGAGCTAAAGGAAAACATTTTTATGCGATTGGTCTGAGCTATAA
Organism: uncultured Aquimarina sp.; assembly: GCA_947501475.1. Lineage (GTDB taxonomy): Bacteria > Bacteroidota > Bacteroidia > Flavobacteriales > Flavobacteriaceae > Aquimarina. The sequence goes on from CANMWA010000001.1 coordinate 416,382, forward strand.
GAAAGCTGATGCCGAGGTTAGAGGACATTTTAGCATCAATGACGAGGCTAAAAATAATATCCTTTTGCAGGCTCAAAATGAAGGAATTTCTTCTCTTGTAGTTATCTCAACTTGTAATAGAACCGAATTGTATGGTTTTGCAGAACATCCTTTTCAATTAATCAAATTACTTTGTGAACATACTCATGGTACAGTAGAAGAATTTGAGAAAGTAGCTTATGTGCATAAAAATAGAGCTGCAGTTTCTCATCTATTTAAAGTAGGAACAGGATTAGATAGCCAGATTCTTGGTGATTTTGAAATCATTAGCCAAATAAAAACAAGCTTTAAACAATCCAAGAAACAGGAAATGGTGAATCCTTTTATGGAGCGTTTGGTAAATGCCGTAATACAGGCCAGTAAACGTATCAAGAATGAAACAGAAATTTCTAGTGGAGCCACTTCGGTAAGTTTTGCAGCAGTACAATATATCCTGGCAAGAGTACCTCATGTTTCTGATAAAAATCTATTGCTTTTTGGTACAGGAAAAATAGGTAGAAATACTTGTGAAAATTTGGTAAAACATACCAAAAATGAGCATATAGTATTAATCAATAGAACCAAAACCAAAGCTGAAGAAATCGCAGGAAAGTTTAATCTTTTGGTAAAAGACTACGCTAATATCCAATCAGAAATCAAAAATTCTGATGTTCTTATAGTCGCTACTGGAGCTCAAAAACCCACAATCTCTAAAGCATTGATTCATTCTGATAAGCCTTTATTGATTTTGGATTTATCTATCCCCAGAAATGTATCCACAGATGTTATCGAGTTACCTAATGTTACTCTTGTTCATTTGGATGATCTTTCAAAAATGACAGATAGGACCTTACAACGCAGAAGAGAACATATCCCTCAGGCCGAAATTATCATCGAAGAGATAAAAACAGAATTTGATAGTTGGTTAGAAACTAGAAAATTTGCACCAACGATCAAAGCGTTAAAAAATAAACTCACTACATTAAAAGATGCAGAAATCAATCTACAGCGTAAAAAGTATGCAGATTTTGATGAAGAACAAGCCGATATTATTAGTAGTAGAATCATTCAGAAAATCACAAATCACTTTGCTAATCATCTTAAGGATGAGAATACTTCGGCAGATGAGAGCTTAGAATTGATTCAAAAAGTTTTTCAATTACAAAATAAATAACCTTGACTAAAACGATTCGTATAGGTACCAGAGATAGTGAATTGGCACTTTGGCAAGCTCATACGGTACAAAAAAGTCTTGAAAATCTAGGTCATACGACCAAACTTGTTCCTGTAAAATCTACTGGAGATATTGTTTTGGATAAGCCATTGTATGAACTTGGTATTACAGGGATTTTTACCAAAACGCTAGACATTGCAATGCTAAGTGGTGATATCGATATTGCCGTACATTCTATGAAAGATGTACCTACAGCTTTGCCCAAAGGAATTGTAGAAGCAGCTGTACTAGAAAGAGCCAATGTACAAGATATTTTGGTGCACAAAGGATTAGATTTTCTTGAAAATCAAGGAACCATTGCAACAGGTAGCCTTCGGCGAAAGGCACAATGGCTACATAAATATCCAAAGCATACAGTAGTCGATTTGCGTGGAAATGTAAATACACGTATGCAAAAACTAACCGATAGTAATTGGAACGGGGCCATATTTGCTGCTGCAGGATTAGAGCGTATACATTTGAAACCAGAGAATTTTATTGACCTGAGTTGGATGATCCCAGCACCTGCTCAAGGTGCAATGTTGGTAGTTGCAAAAGATGATGATCAATATTGTAAAGATGCGCTCGCTAATTTAAATCATAAAACGTCTGAAATATGCGTACATGTCGAGCGAGAATTTTTGAGAGAGCTTGAAGGAGGTTGTACAGCACCAATAGGAGCATTAGCAAAAATTGAAGGCGATACCATTTATTTCTCTGGAGCTTTATTTAGCCTGGATGGAAATCATAAAATTGAAATTGTAAAAGAAGTAAAATTAGGAGAAGAGCAAAGTTTTGGAAAGACATGTGCTCAAGAGGTACTGAATAATGGAGGGCGAGAGTTAATGAAGGAAATAAAAAAAAATCTAAAATAAAACTATAAAAACGTACTCGTTCCCTCTCCTTGGGGAGAGGGTTAGGGTGAGGGGCAATGAACATCAAAACTCAAATATCAAGATTACTTCGAAAAGAACAAACCAAAGCAGAGGCTAAGCTTTGGAAATATCTTCGAAATAGAAGATTTGAGAATTTAAAGTTTAGAAGACAACATCCAATAAAAGAATATATTGTAGATTTTATCAATTTAGAAAACCAGATTGTTATTGAATTAGATGGTGAATATCATAATGATATTTTACAAAAAGAAAAGGATCAATTAAGGGATGTACACCTTAAAGCCTTAGGATATAAAATTCTTAGATTTGAGAATAAAGTAGTTTTTGATCATCCAGAAATGATTTTTAGTAGTATTAAAGAATCAGTTAAGGACAGCACAAGAAAGGAGGGAGACATTAAAAATCCCCTAATCCTAGCCCTCTCCCTAAGGAGAGGGGATAAATCTACTACCGTACTATCCACCAAAAAACTAACAACTGCTCAAAAAGAATTAGCTCTCAATGCTGGATTAAATTTAGTAGCATATAATGCTATTACTATCGAATTTTTGGAGGTTAAAGACGATATCAAAACCAAAAATGTAATCTTTACAAGTAAGAACGCAGTTCGAGCTGTTTTTAATGAAAAATCGAAATCGCTCCCTCTCCTGTGGGAGAGGGCTGGGGTGAGGGCTTTTTGTGTAGGTGAGAATACAAAAAAACTTTTAGAAGAAAATGGGCAAAATGTGGTTAAAACTGCGCAAAATGCTTCAGATTTGGCCAATTTTATCATAAAAACGCACAAAAATGAATCTTTTTTGTTTTTTTGCGGAAATTTAAGAAGAAACGAACTACCAAGTCTATTAAAACAGCATAATGTGGCTTTAACAGAGCAAATAGTCTATAATACACATCAAAACGTAAAGAATTTTAATCGCTCTTTTGATGGAATATTATTTTTTAGCCCATCGGGAGTTCAAAGTTATATTTCAGAAAATGAAATAGGAAAGAGTATTGCTTTTTGTATCGGAAATACAACAGCTTCAGAAGCAAAAAAGCATACAAATAACATTATAATAGCAAATAAACCCACTGTAGAGAATGTGATTGTTCAAGCAGTGAAGTATTTTAAATAAAACAATTGAGAACAGACTTGAAAAAGATCAATTAATTCTAACAGTCACATTGAACAGAGTCGAAATGTATTTCACTATTTCTCGACTCCGCTAGAAATGATAGAAAAATAAATTTTTCAGGGATACCAGATACTTTAAAATAATTATGACACAAATAAAAAACGATTTATTTCTAAGAGCTCTAAAAGGAGAAACAGTAGAACGCCCCCCAGTATGGATGATGCGTCAGGCCGGACGATATTTACCAGAATTCATGGCGTTAAAGAAAAAATATGATTTCTTCACCCGTTGTAGAACTCCAGAATTAGCATCAGAGATTACGGTACAGCCAATCGATATTATTGGTCCAGATGCAGCAATTTTATTTAGTGATATTTTGGTAATTCCACAAGCCATGAATATCGAAGTCGAGATGAAAGATGGTATTGGCCCATGGTTGCCTAATCCAATTCGATCATTAAAAGATGTAGAACAAGTTATTGTGCCTAATGTTCATGAAGAACTTGGCTATGTGATGGATGCGATTAAGCTAACCAAAGAACGTCTAGATAATAGAGTTCCTTTGATTGGTTTTGCAGGATCCCCATGGACCATTTTATGTTATGCGGTGCAAGGGCAAGGATCTAAGAATTTTGATAAAGCCAAAGAACTTTGCTTTTCGCAACCCGAAGCTGCACATCAATTATTACAAAAAATAACAGATACAACCATTGCATACCTCAAAGCCAAAGTAGCAGCAGGTGTTAATGCAGTACAAGTATTTGATAGTTGGGGAGGGATGTTATCTCCTGTAGATTATCAAGAATTCTCCTGGAAATATATCCAGCAGATCGTAGATGCCCTAAAAGATGAAACCCAAGTAATTGTATTTGGAAAAGGATGCTGGTTTGCACTTCAAGATATGGCAAAGTCTGGCGCAGCAGCATTAGGAGTTGATTGGACATGTTCTGCACGTAATGCACGTTACCTTACAGGAGGAAATATAACACTACAAGGTAATTTTGATCCTTCTAGATTATTATCCCCACCTGCAGAAATCAAAAAGATGGTAAAACAAATGATTGATGCCTTTGGTAAGGATCGATATATCGCTAATTTAGGTCATGGAATTTTACCAAATATACCGGTAGAAAATGCTCAAGCATTTGTAGATGCTGTAAAAGAATACAAAGGATAAGAATGACTATTTGGGGCCTGGCAAGACAGTTTAGTTTTAAGCAATTATTTCGATTGTCACTGCTTGTGCTTCAAAAACCTTTCTTTATTAATCCTACATTAAAAGCTACTAGAAGAACAATGAGTATTTGCAATTCGCTTTATGCAAATAGTCATCATAAAAATGGAAGAGCTAATGCTTTTAGGCATGCTTTATGGAATATATTAATTTGCCAGAATGTCTTCAAAATCACTCAAAATGAAGAAAAATCATTGATTTGGACTCAAAAAATCACTGATTTACACGAAAAATTGATCCCAAATGAACCTTTGGCAGAACTCATGGATTTACATAATAACGAAATTGGAAGAAAACATTTTTCTTTGTTAAAGAACAACTCTGAAGAGAGAATCATATCTTTTTTAAAAGAATGTGCCGTTAAAGCAAAGAAAATTTCAGAAATTGAAGAAGCAAAAAACTATAAAAACGATCTGGTGTATATTTTAGAAGCATAATTGTTTTTAGAATTTGAAACAAAATTTAATGAAACGCTACTAATCAAAAGTAAATCATCAACTCTTGCTGAACTTGTTTCAGTATCAAAAATAGAGAATTATGTTTAAGAATATTATCAATGGAATCAAGGCTTATTTTGGAACATTCAAACTGATTTCAAAATTAGGATTGTGGAAATATTTTGCGATACCAATATTAATCAGCGTAATTACAGGTTTCATTTTTATTTCACTGGTTTACTTTTTTTCAGGCAATTTAGGAGCATTAATTGCTAAAGCCTGGATTTGGGAATGGGGTTCGCAAACCTTTGCAACAATAAGTACATATATAGGAGGGTTAGTGATCTTGGTTTTAGGTCTGATCCTATACAAACATATTGTAATGGCATTATCAGCTCCATTTATGAGTCCGGTTTCAGAAAAAGTTGAAGTTCATCTGTTAGGAGAAACAAATCATACACATCGTAATACATCGTTTAGACAACAATTGGCAAGAGGTATTCGTATCAATTTAAGAAATTTATCCAAAGAATTACTTTTTACGATTCCGTTACTTATACTAAGCTTCATACCTGTTATTGGTATTGTAGCTACCATTTTAATATTTTTAATTCAAGCCTATTATGTTGGTTATGGTAATATGGATTATACCATGGAACGTCATTTTAATTATAAAGAAAGTATTCAATTTGTAAAAAAACATAGAGGTATAGCTTTGGGTAATGGAATTGTATTTGTATTGATGCTATTTATACCCATCATTGGATTTATTATCACTTTGCCAATATCGGTGGTAGCTGCTTCTACCGAAACTATAAAAATTTTGGACGAAAAGAAATTGATAACCAGGATTGATAGTGTAGAAACCCCAAAAGAAATTAAGGAGTAAGGTTTTTGATTCCTAAAAAACAATCATTAAAAAGTATAATGAAAGACAAATTTTATAATTATATACAAGATCTTCAAGACACGATCACTTCAGAATTAGAAAAAATCGATGGTAAGGCTAAATTTAAAGAAGATGTTTGGAAACGCCCCGAAGGCGGAGGTGGTAGAACGCGAGTAATTGAAAACGGAAATGTTTTTGAAAAAGGAGGGGTAAATATCTCTGGAGTACATGGAGCTTTGCCCGAAACAATGCAAAGTTATTTTAATGTAGGAAAAGTCGACTTTTTTGCGTGTGGATTGTCTTTGGTATTGCATCCTAAAAACCCAATGGTGCCTACTGTGCATGCTAATTGGCGCTATTTTGAGATGTATAATGCAACAGGTGAGTTGGTTGATCGTTGGTTTGGTGGTGGTCAGGATCTAACTCCTTATTACTTGTTCGAGGAGGATGCAAAGCATTTTCATCAAGTTTGTAAAATTTCTTGTGATAAACACGACCCAGAGTTTTATCCTGCATACAAAAAGAAATGCGATGAATATTTTTATAATGCGCATCGAGAAGAAGGTCGAGGTATAGGAGGCCTATTTTTTGACTATTGTAAGGCAAATGATAAAATGTCGATGCATAATTGGTATGATTTTGTAACAGAAGTTGGTAACAGTTTTTTAGAAGCATATATTCCTATAGTTGAAAGAAGAAAAAATGCACTTTTTACTGAAGAACAAAGAAATTGGCAAGAGATTCGAAGAGGACGTTATGTAGAATTTAACTTGGTTCATGACAAAGGAACACTTTTTGGTTTAAAGACAAATGGAAGGATAGAAAGTATCCTCATGAGCCTACCACCAAGGGTTCAATGGCAATATGACCATCACCCTAAAACCGGAAGTGAAGAAGAAAAACTAGTTAAAGTGCTTAAAAAACCCGTTGAATGGTGCTGATTCGATTTTTTTTCACTATATTGCGGCACAATCATTTAGAATCTATATAATTAGTTTTTAAATATTTAACCCAAATCGCAACATGAAAAAATTTCTACTATTATTTACTGCAGTACTTCTTGTAGGATGTAATCTTCCTAGTAAAAAGGAAGGATTTAAAAAATTCTCAAAAAACAAAATCGAATTCAAAAACAACACTCTTGTACTTACAAGTGATTATGTAAAAGCTACACCAGAAGAATTCAAAACAAAAATTGAATTATTAGAGGACATCAAATTCAAAAATGTAGCGCTTGCAGAATTAAAAAAGATTCAAGACAAAAAAGTAGATTTCGAATTATTTATTGACGAAACAAATGTCGAAAATTATGTATTTATCTATACAACCGATTTCTATCAATTTGATGAGCATAGAGCTGCAAGAGTTGTACAGGCTCTTAGTGATCAGATAAAAGATGAGGCGAATGTTCAAGAAGTGAAATATAAAAGAATTCACGGTCGATTTTTCTTTACTCCAACGTCAAAAGTTGTAAAACTTAAGTATTTAAAAGCTTATAAAAAGGTTAGAAAATTCCAGACCGAATATATTGTAGCATCAAAATCTGGAGGTATGGGATTACTGATTAGTAATCTTGAAGACATAGATTTTGAAAACTCAATCAAACGCTTAGCCGTAAAATAAAATTGATAAGACCATTTGTGTATGGTCTTCTAAACAAGTTAAATGCCGTATCTTAGACTATATTTATAAGTCTGGATACGGCATTTTGATATTTATTATGGTGTTTTTTCAACAAATTTCGATCTTGAAAGCTCAAAAATGCATATTGTTTTTGGTTGTTATATTTACAGCCAGTTGTGCACGTACTGTTGAACCTACAATAGAAAACATTAATAAAATATTTGCTTCCAAAGATTTTACTTTCGAGCTTCATAAAACTGATGGTAGTTGTTCATCGTTAAGCTTTAGAAATGATTACTTAGTTTATAAAAGTGATAAACCAATAGTAAGAAGAGAAATAACTTATGATGAGGTACTGCTAATTAATGATTTTATACAAAAAATTGTAAATCTTCATGTGCAAGACCTGGATCCAGAAACCTCTTTTCATTATGTTATAAAAAACACAGCGTACAAAGTTATTATAGTACCCAATCAAGAAGCTTTTTACTTTGATGCTTTGATCAAAACGTTAAAACTTTGACTTGGCTATTTATGCAAATAATAATGTAAAAGCTGTCTCTTGACCTAGAATAGAATGCACCGTTAAATTACCTCCATGCAAGTGCATGATTTGTTTAGAAAGACTTAATCCAACACCAGTACCATCTTGTTTAGTTGTATAAAAAGGGACAAATATTTGATCCATAATTTCTGGAGGGATTCCTGGGCCATTATCTTTTACAGTAATGTGTTTTTTGCCTTTGTCAGAAACTCCATAAATAAGTTGTAATTGTCCTTGATGTGTCCCTTTTAATGCTTGTATAGCGTTTTTAGAAAGGTTAACTAGCACTTGAGTAATTAATTTCTCATCGGCATAGATTTCGGTGTTTTGGTCAATGCCAATAAGATCAAAGGCGATATCATTAAAACCAGTTTGCTGACTTACCAAAACTTGTACCTTTTCTAATAATTGATCAACTTGTATGATTTTTTTATCTGGAGCAGGAACATTAAGAAAACTGCGATAAGATTGTACAAAACTCATCAAATCATTTCCTTGATTTTTGATGACTTCTAATCCTTTTGCAGTAGTATTTATTTTATGTTCATCAATTTGACTAGCAGGTAATATTCCGTTTTTGTCTTTATAATAATTTAGAATAGATTCTGAAATAGAAGTAATAGGCGTAACAGTATTCATGATTTCATGAGTCAAAACACGTATCAATTTTATCCAGGAATCGGTTTCTTTTTTATCTAATTCATTATTAATATCCTGAATAGTGACTAGGTTTAATATCTCTTTGTTTAATACAATTTCACTTGATTTTATAGCCAATTGTATAGTTTCTCTTTCGTTGGTGAACTCAAAGAGTTTTCGTTCAAAAGATTTGATATTATTAAATACGTCAAATAGTTTTTTATCGACCTGTGCTAATTGTTTAATATGATTTAAAGGCGTATAGTTTAATAATTTTTCAATTTTTGGGTTGGCAAAAAGTATATGCCCTTTGTTATTAAAAGTAAGAATACCAATATCTGCCTGTTTAAGTATTTCTTGATAATATTGTTCTTGTGCTTGATTTTTTATGTATACTTTTTGAAATATATTATTAAGTGTATTAAGGCTTTGATTTAATTCATTAAATGATGCGATATCACCATGTTCTGGAAAACGTAATGTAAAATCCTCATTTTTTATAGCATTGAAGAAAAACGCAATTTTTCGATTATTATGATTTAAGAATTTGATCAAAAAAATCATTTGTATGAATAGTATAATCAATAGCATTACAGATATAATATAGGATGTTTTAAAAAACATAAAAGACATACCTAATGAAGTAAGTGTTATGAGTATAACCTTTATAATTAACTGACTATAATATTTTTTACTGACCATATTTAATTGTCAAATTTTTTCATTTTGTTATATAGGGTTTGCCTAGAAACACCTAATTGATTGGCAGCTGCGCTATAATTTCCGTTATGTTGATTAAGGGCTTTTGTGATCATTAAGTGCTCCATTTCATCTAGTGTTTCTGGTCCACTTTCAAAGGATACTTCAGTAGTAGAACTTAATAAAAAGTCGGTTGGTTTGAGCACACTTCCTTCACATAAAATCACTGCTCTTTCCATAGTATGTTGTAATTCTCGAACGTTACCAGGCCATTGATATGCTAATAACTTTTCCTGAGCGGCATTATTAATTCTAAGAGTAGGTTTGGTATATTTTGAAGCGTATTTCTTTAAATAAAAATCTGCTAAAATCAGTATGTCATTTTCTCTTTCGCGAAGCGGGGGCACCTCTATATGTATGGTATTAATTCTATACAAAAGATCCTCTCTAAAAATTCCGTCGGTAACCATTTGGTTAAGGTTACAGTTGGTCGCACAAATAAGACGAATATCGACAGGGATATTTTTGTTAGAGCCTACTCGCACAACAGTTCTGTTCTGAATTGCAGATAATAATTTGGCTTGCGTTTGTAGCGATAGATTTCCAATTTCATCAAGAAATAAACTCCCTTTATGAGCCGCTTCAAATTTTCCTGCACGATCTTCTTTAGCATCGGTAAATGCTCCTTTGGTATGGCCAAAAAGTTCACTTTCAAACAATGTCTCTGATATAGAGCCCATATCTACCCCTATAAAAACTTCGTCTTTTCTTGGCGATAAACGGTGTAGTTCTCTGGCTATAAGTTCTTTTCCGGTACCGTTTTCGCCTGTAATTAATACATTAACATCGGTTTTGGCAACTTTGGTCACCAGATTAAGTACCGCCGTGAGCGCTTTTGAATTTCCGATAATAAAATTACTATCCTGATTGATTACTTGTTTAAGATGGGTTTCTTTTTGTTTTAGTTCTTGTACTTCTTTTCGAGATTTACGAAGTAAATATGCCGATTTGATGGTGGCTAATAGTTTTTCATTATTCCATGGTTTTAGTATAAAATCAGTAGCGCCCTCTTTTAAAGCTTTTACGGCCAGATCAACGGCTCCATAAGCGGTCATCATAATCACCGAAATATAAGGAGCCTTTTTCTTGATTTCTCTTAGCCAAAACAAGCCTTCGTTACCTGTATTTACACCGGCAGAGAAATTCATATCTAATAAAACGATATCAAAACTATTAAGGTCTTTTACCGAAGAAATCTGATTTGGATTAGAAATCGTTTCGACTTTTTTAAATTCGAATTGCAGCAAAATCTCAAGAGCACTTAAAAGACTCTTGTTATCATCTATGACTAAAACTTTTCCATCTTGCATGGTATTCTATTTCTGTTAATACGTTAAAACTACAAATTCGCAATGGGAGTTTTTCAAATGTGTAAAATAATTAGACAGTATTTGTATAATTATTTTACAATCCTATAGATTTTGTTTTATAGTTTAATATGTAAATTATTGATAAACAAGTTGTTGTGGTTTTGGCACAACATTAGACTATGGTTTGGTATCAAAAAGCGATATAAAGCGTAAATAATGAATTACATAAACAAAATACTATATTTTATTTTAATTGTGGCAACATCTACATTGCAGGCGCAAGAGTATTGGTCATTAGATGATTGTGTTGCTTATGCAATAGATCACAATTTGCAATTAAATGATTTTAAATATACAGAGAACGCTACCAAAGAAACTTACAAACAATCTATACGTAATTTGTTACCAAACATTGGGGCATCTTCAAATTATAATATTCGATATGGTCGATCAGTAGATCCAAATAATAATAGTATTGTAAATACAGATTTTTTCTCTAATAATTATTCTCTAGATGCTTCTATTGATTTATTTCAGGGTTTTCAAAAGTTAAATGCTATCAAAACATCGAAGTTTTTATATAAAGCAGCAAATCAAGAAGCACTTCATCAAAAGTATTTACTGGCATTTAGAGTTATGGCGGCATTTTATGATATTCAGTTTATGGAAGGGTTATTATCCATTTCTAAACAGCAAGAAGAAGTCTCTCAAAACAATTATAATTTGGTTAGCAAGCAAGTCGAATTGGGGCAAAAAGCAAAAGCAGATATATATGAAGCAGAAGCTGCTCTAATAGGAGATCAATTGTTAGTGACACAAAGTGAAAATAATCTAATAGCAGCAAAACTGAAGTTAATTCAGGAAATGAATCTAGAAGAAGCAACCACTATTTCGATTTCATCTTTAGAGACAGAACAAGAAATTGGGGATGTAAACGAAATGATCCAAGCTGATAAAGACTCAATTTTTAATGCAGCTAAGCAATTTGTGCCTATTATAAAAGCACAAGAACTAAGAGCTGAAGCTGCACAAAAACAATTAGCTGTAACCCGAGGAGATTTGTATCCAAGATTAGCTTTTTTTGCAGGTTATCAAACAGGATATTTTGAAACGAATAGTGATGATAATGGACAGGTTATCGCTTTTCGTAATCAAATCAAGGATAATGCTTCACAGTATGTTGGGGTTTCGCTTAATGTACCTATCATCAACAAATGGTCAAACCGATCACGAGTACAACAACAAAAAGTTGAGGTCATGAGAGCCAAAAACAATTTGGATGTTCAAAAACAAGAATTGTTTCAGTTGATCCAACAATTAGTTCAGGATGGCGAAGCATTAAAAACAGAATATGAGCAAAGTTCTCAAAAAATGAAAGCACAAGAGCTAACATTCAAAGTTGCACAAAAGCGATACGAAAAAGGATTGATCAATGCCATAACACTTAACCAATCAAAAAATCTATTAGCAAATGCACAAAACGAAAACCTGCAAGTACACTTACGATTAAAAATAAATGTAAGTACACTTGATTTTTATAAAGGATTACCAGTATTTAGTATAAACAGAGCACAATAAGATGGACATAAAAATTGAAAAGAAAAAAGGATTACGACCTAAACATTATGGATATATTGTAATAGGTGTGATATTGCTTTTTATGGGATATAAAATAGCATTTGGTAACTCGGCTTCTACATTTAGAACAGAAAAAGAAAAACTATCAATTGCCTCAGTTTCTTTCGGGAAATTTGATGACTATATTACCATAAATGGATCAGTTGCTCCAATAAGTACTATTTATATGGATGCTTATGAAGGAGGACGTGTTACAGAAAAACTGATCGAAGAAGGAGCCATGGTCAAAAAAGGAGATGTTATATTAACATTAGAAAACAGAGGTCTTTATGAGCAAATTCTTGCAAGTGAAAACAACCTAGCCCTAAAGCAAAATGATCTACGATCTACAAAACTTACCTTTGATTCTAGACAAGTTGAAGGGCGTAAAGATCTGGTAAATTCGCAATACGAATTACAAAAACTAAAAAGAAACTTTGAGCAAAATAAAGCATTGTTTGAAGATGAATTAATTTCTAAAGAAGAATACCTTACTTCTAAAGAAAATTATGAATTATCACAAAAACAATTCGAAATTATCAAGCTACAAACTGATCAAGATAAGGTTTTGCGTGGCACATCTCTACATGAACTAGATGCTGATTTAGCTCGAATGAAAAAAACATTATCTATGGTCTATGAGCGTATCGATCACTTAAATGTTAGGGCACCTGCAGATGGACAATTAGGGTTTTTGGATGCCGAAATTGGTCAAAACATACAACAAGGGCAAAGAATAGGACAGGTAAATGTTTTGACAGATTACAAAATAGAGGCCACTATCGATGAGCATTATATAGATAGAGTAAAAAGAGATTTGATAGCAATTTTAGAACGTAACGGGACCGAATACCAATTACGTTTACGCAAAGTATACCCCGAGGTAAGAAATGGAAAATTTAAAGTAGATCTTGTTTTTGTAGATAAAAAACCAGAAACTATTCGATCTGGTCAAAGCTATAATATCAAACTTCAGTTAGGAGCCTCCAATGATGCACTTTTACTACCTAGAGGAAGTTTTTTTCAAAGTACAGGTGGTCAATGGATTTTTGTAGTAGATGCGGCTGGCGAAGTTGCATGGAAAAGACCAATTCGTATCGGAAAACAAAATTCTAGATACTATGAGCTACTAGAAGGATTAGAAACCGGAGAACAAGTAATCACATCAAGCTATGATAATTTTGGGGATGCCGAAAAGATCATATTAAAATAAAATCAATTTAAAGAAAAACAATCAAAAAATGATACAGATCAAAAAACTAAAAAAGAGTTTTAGAACCGAAGAGGTAGAAACTCTGGCATTAAATAGTGTAAATCTAAACGTTGAAGAGGGTGAATTTGTCGCCATTATGGGGCCATCAGGTTGTGGTAAATCTACATTGTTAAACATTATTGGTATGCTCGATAACCCAACAGATGGGACCTATCATTTTGGTGATCAGGAAGTAGGAGGGTTAAAAGAAAACCAACGTACCAAAATCAGAAAAGGAAACCTAGGATTTGTATTTCAGAGTTTTAATCTAATTGATGAGCTTACTGTTTTTGAAAACGTAGAATTACCACTCATTTATCTTAATATGAAAAAAAGCGAGCGCGAGCAAAAAGTAAGGCGAGTGCTTGAGCGAATGAAAATTGCACATCGCGAAAAGCATTTTCCACAACAATTATCAGGAGGACAACAACAACGTGTAGCGATTGCCAGAGCCGTAGTAACAAATGCCAAACTAATTCTTGCAGATGAACCTACAGGAAACCTAGATTCTAAAAACGGGATCGAGGTAATGAATTTGCTTACAGAACTTAATCAAGAAGGAACCACCATCATTATGGTAACACACTCAGATAGAGATTCACATTATGCCCATAGAGTAATTAATCTATTTGATGGTCAAATCGTAACCGAAAGTCAAAATAAACCCTTCGAGGTTAATGCATAAATATACATACAACACACAAACAACATTCTCATGACAAAAATAACACAATACCTAGTTGCCTTTATCATCTTTATTATTTCGATGATACATAGTTATGGGCAGTCAAAAAATATCAATGTAGATCATTTTGATAAAGTAACTGTAAGCCCACATATTCAGGTAACGTTTAAAAAAGGAGATACAGAAAGTGTTTTTATAGAAAGTTCAAATGTACCTCATGAAAAAATTAATATTGAAACATCAGGCAACAAACTTCAAATCTATTTAGACGATGCCAAAATGGTGACCAAAAATGTAACGGTTAAAGAAGATGGATGGAAACGTAAAGTGCCAATCTATAAAGGCACACAAGTTATTGCCATTGTTACATACAAAGAACTTAAAGAACTTTCGATAGGAGGAGAAGAGGTAATAATCTGTAAAAGCCCTATAGAAAGAGAAGACTTTAAACTAAAACTTTACGGAGAATCCAAAACAACTATGAATTCTTTGAAACTAAATTCACTACAAGTTTCTATGTATGGCGAGAGTTATCTTAACATTGAAGAAGGAACAGTAAACAATCAAAGATATACAGTATACGGAGAAGGAAAAATAAACACACTGGGAATGACTAACAAAAACACAAAAATTACTGCTTATGGCGAAGGTAATTTTAGGATCAAGGTTTCAGAAAATCTTAAAGTTACGGCCTTTGGAGAAGCAACAGTTGCTTACCAAGGAAATCCATCTGTGAGTAAAGGAATCGTAATAGGAGATGCTACGATTCAAAAAATGAATTAAAAGTCATCAATACAATCAAATTCGAACATCAAAAAACAACAGTTATGTTTAAAAATCATCTTAAAATAGCTTGGAGAAGTCTTAGAAAACAACCCTTTTTTACATTCCTAAATACTTTTGGGCTAGCCGTTGGTATGGCAGGGGGGTTGCTTATATCCTTATATATCTATGATGAGCTAAACTATGACACCATGTTTGCAGATGCTGATCGTATTCATAGAGTAAATGCAGATATTAAATTTGGAGGAGAAACCAATGCTTCGGCTGAAGTCTCTGCTCCTATGGCTGCAGCGATGGAAAGAGATTTTTCGCAGGTAGAGATGACTACAAGGTTTAGAAATGTAGGTAGTGTATTAATTAAAAAAAATGAGGCAGAGACAAATGTGAAAGAATTACTCGGCGCATATGCAGATGCTACTTTTTTTGACATGTTTGGAATACAATTATTATATGGAGATACTGAAACTGCTTTAACAAAACCTAATACTTTGGTATTAACCAAAACCGCTGCCGAAAAACATTTTGGACTTCATGAAGCATTAGGGCAAATAGTTGTGTTAGAAAACACTCAAACATATACTGTAACGGGTATAATAGAAGATCTTCCACAAAATTCTTTTCTTAAAGATCGTAGTGTTCTTATGGCCATGGCTGGATATGAAGATGCACAAGAAAATGAATGGACTAGCCATAATTATTTCACATTTGTGAAACTAATAGAAGGGACAGACATGAATGATTTTCAGACCCTTTTACAAGCTATGGTTGGTAAGTACATTATACCATACGTACAAGCTTTTTACCCAGGTATAACAGAAGAACAATTTATTGCTTCTGGTAATTATTTGAAATATAATACGATACCATTAACTGACATTCATCTGTATTCTAACAAAAACATAGAGATGAGTGCAAATAGTAGCATTCAAAATGTCTATATCCTCTCTTTTATAGGGATATTCCTAATCCTATTGGCAAGTGTAAATTTTATGAATTTATCAACCGCCCATTCTCTTAAAAGAGCCAAAGAAGTCGGGGTTCGTAAAACCTTAGGATCTAATAAATCAGATTTAATTAGGCAATTTCTTACAGAATCTGCTATGATTTCTTTTGTTTCACTACTCTTGGCTATTATTGTTGCAACAGTAGCACTTCCTTTTTTTAATGAACTTTCGGGAAAAACTATTTCTATACCTTTTACCAATCCTATTTTCTGGGCATTATTGCTTTTTGCAACTGTTTTATTAGGGCTTTTTTCAGGTAGTTATCCAGCATTTTTTATGTCAAGATTTATGCCTATCAAAGTACTTAAAGGAACTGGAGGAGTTAATCTTGGAGGGGGTAAAATAAGAAACTCATTGGTCATTTTTCAATTTGCGATATCTGTTTTTTTGATCGTAAGCACCTTGGTTGTTTTTCAGCAACTAGAATTTATTCAAAATAAGGATGTTGGTTATACTAAGGATCAGATTTTGATTATTGAAGATGTGTATGCAGCAGGAAACCAGACAAGAGCCTTTAAAGAAGAAATTCAACAACTTGGACAAGTAGAAAGTGTATCTTTAAGTGGTTATTTACCTACACCATCCTCTCGAAGTAATACTTCATATTACAAAGACGGATCTACCGAACAAGAAAATGCTTTAAACATGCAGGCTTGGCGTGTAGATCATGATTATATATCTACTCTTGATATAGAACTCATAGCCGGACGTAATTTTAACAAAGAATTTAGTGCAGACTCTACTGCAATCCTACTAAATGAGACCGCTATAGCGGTATTAGGTTTACAACCCGAGGATGCCTTAGGAGTTAGACTCTCACGCGATTTAGGTACAGAAAACCCAGTGTTTTTTAAAGTAATCGGAGTGATAAAGAATTTCCACTTCGAATCACTTAGAGAAGACATTAGGGCTTTGAGCCTTTCTTTGGGTCGCTCTTCAGGAGCTATGTCTGTAAAGTTAGCCGCAGGGGATTTTTCAAATACGATAGCAAGTATTGAGAATATATGGAAAAAAGTAGCTCCGGGACAACCTTTTAGTTATCGTTTTATGGAGGATTCTTTTAATACCACATATCAGGCAGAACAGCGCTTAGGGCGCGTTTTTGTCACATTTACTATACTCTCAATTTTAATAGCATGCTTGGGATTGTTTGGATTAGCCGCCTTTAATGCTGAAAAACGAACCAAAGAAATTGGTGTAAGAAAAGTTATGGGCGCAAGTGTGTCTCAAATCACCTATAAGCTTACCATTGACTTTCTAAAACTTGTTGGGATATCAATTTTAGTTTCATTGCCTTTAGGATGGTATATCATGAACAAATGGTTAGAAGACTTTTCTTATCGAATAGAAATTGGATGGGAAATATTTGCCATAGCTGCTCTTTTGGCAGTTATCATTTCGATAATCACAGTAAGCTATCAAAGTATAAAGGCGGCAATAGTCAACCCAATAAAAAGTTTACGAACCGAATAAATCAATCATCAAAAAACAAACAGTTATGTTTAAACTATATTTTAAAGTAGCGTGGAGAAACCTTGTAAAGAACAAGGTCTATTCTGGGATTAATATCATAGGTCTTGCCATTGGTTTGACAGCAGGTTTTTTGATTTTATTATATGTAAGCTTTGAGCTTAGTTATGATAAGTTTCATTCAAAAGGAGATGATATATATAGAGTAGTAGCTAATCTTAAAACACCTTCAGATAATATAGAAACTAATATGCCTGCCTGGGCAGTACCACCAAATTTAGAGAAACAGTTTCCCGAAATAATATCTGCAGTTCGAATTTTGAACATGAATATGTTGGTTCGAAATAATGAAATCAAATTTAAAGAATCCAATGCAGTAGCTGCAGACTCATCTTTTTTTAAGGTATTTGATTTTAAATTATTGCAAGGAAACTCGCAAAATGCTATTAAAGAACCATTTAGTGTTGTTTTGTCAAAGACTACGGCAAAAAAATATTTTGGTAGCCAAGATCCAATAGGAAAATCATTAAAAATCTTTGATGATGGTTCTATTGCCACAGTTACAGGTGTTATGGAAGATATTCCTGAAAATTCACATATCAAACCAGATATTGTATTATCCTTAACGACTTTTACAAAGATACTCAACAAAGAGTTGGATACTTACTGGGGTAATTATGATCCGTCGGCATATATTCTTGTAAATCCAAAGGCCAACCTAGATCAATTACAAGCAAAGTTTCCAGATTTTTTAGAAAGAAATAGCGGAGAAGAAATGAGAAAGATGGAAATGTATGTCACATTATTTCTTGAACCACTAGAAGATTTATATTTAAATTCTAATCGAGGAGGTAATGGAAGCGGGAGTATTACAAATGTTTATATATTTTCTATAGTTGCATTTTTTATCTTACTCATAGCCGCTATTAATTTTATAAATCTAACCACAGCACGTTCTGTAGAGAGAGCAAAAGAAGTTGGTATTCGTAAGGTAATAGGGGCAGAAAAAGGCCAGTTAGCACTACAATTTGTGGGAGAATCTATCATTATTAGTTTGATTGCATTTATAATTAGCATTGTTATTACTACATTATTACTGCCTTTTTTTAATGAAACTGCAGGAAAAATAGTAAGTGAAGGTGTTCTTACAGATGCGAATAAACTACTGATACTTTTTGCCATTGCTCTGGGGATTGGTACGCTTGCAGGTTTATACCCAGCATTCGTACTTTCATCGTTTAAACCTGTGAGTGTTCTTAAAGGTAATTTTTCTAAAGGTAGTCGAGGAACCATACTAAGAAAAGGCTTGGTTATTACACAATTTACAATATCAATTGCATTGATTATAGGTACGATCATTATATATAACCAAACGAGCTATATGCGTGATCAAGAATTAGGCTTTAGTAAAGAACAGTTACTTATTTTGGAAACCAATGCTTCTGCCGAACAATTAGCGCTCAAAAGTGCTATTGAAAAACTTCCGGGAGTAGAATCCACAAGTCTAGGATCAAGTATTCCCGGAGGAGGAAATTCGAATGCCTATTCTGAAATAGAAAATAAAAGTGGAGATCTGCAAATTGCAAATCTTGCGCTCTACTTTGTTGATTACGATTATATCCCTCAATTTGAATTTAAAATTATAGCAGGTAGATCATTTTCAAAAGAGTTTGCTACAGATTCTACTGAAGCGATGGTTATTAATGAAGAAACTTCAAAATTATTGGGATACAACAATCCTGAAGAAGCCATTGGGGCAAAATTCAAACAATGGGGAAGTGAAGGGAAGATCATAGGAGTAATACAAGATTTTCATTTTAGATCGTTGCAACAAAACATCAGCCCCATGACGATGCGTATTCAATCCAACCGAAATGATCATTTGGCAGTCAAAGTCAATGCAAAAAGCATCTCACAAACCATTGCTTCTATCAAAGATAAGTGGAATACCATACTACCAGCAGAGCCTTTTGAATATTATTTTCTGGATGAATTTTTTGATGAACAATATCGTACTGAAGAGCGATTTGGAAGCTTGTTCCTAAATTTTGCGATACTCGCTATTTTGATTTCCTGTCTTGGATTACTTGGCCTAGCTGCCTATAGTACACTACAACGCAAAAGAGAAATTGGGATTCGCAAAGTCATTGGAGCCTCTATACCTGGCATTGTAAATCTATTATCTATGGAGTTTATTAAACTCGTTGGAATTGCATTTTTGATAGCATCTCCTATTGCCTGGTTTGTAATGAATTATTGGTTGGCTGATT
The DNA here is from genome assembly GCA_947501475.1 of uncultured Aquimarina sp. GTDB lineage: Bacteria > Bacteroidota > Bacteroidia > Flavobacteriales > Flavobacteriaceae > Aquimarina. Next base: position 436,140 of record CANMWA010000001.1, read on the forward strand.
TTGCTTATAAAATAACCATTCAATGGTGGATGTTTGCATTTGCAGGAGTCTCTGCGTTAATCATTGCATTATTAACAGTAAGTTTTCATGCCATAAAAGCATCACTAACTAATCCTGTCAAAATTTTACGAACCGAATAAATCAATCAAAAAACAAACAGTTATGTTTAAAAATCATCTTAAAATAGCCTGGAGAAATCTCATAAAACGAAAAGTATTTTCATGTATTAATATCATCGGATTATCCTTAGGTTTTGGTTGCGGAATTTTGATATTTTTATTTGTAAATCACCACCTTCAGTTTGATGATTTTCATGAAAATTCGGATCAAATTTATAGGATTGTTACCGAAGAACATCGTGATGAAATAGAATATGAATCAGCCATACCACCAGGTTTTCCAAAAGCTTTTAAAACAGAGTATAATTATGCGCAAAAAGTTGCAAAAACCTATTTTAGAGATCAATGGCAAATTAATGGGGTAGACAATAATGCTTCAAAACGTTTTAGACATGATGTTGTTTTTGCTGATCAAGATTTTTTTGAAATATTTAATTTCCCATTAATAGACAGGCTTAGTAATCGTACATTAATAGAACCCAATACAGCATATATTACCCAAAGTTTTGCACAAAAAATATTTGGAGCAGAAAATCCATTAGGAAATAGCTTTATTTTAGAAAATGAATCAACGGTTCAGGTTATAGGTGTACTTAAGGAGCTGCCCAAAAACTCAATGATCCAGGGAGAAGTATTCTTATCTTTTGATACTCTTAAAAGTTTTAATGATTTTGTGTATACCGAAGCATGGACTGGGATTAATGGCAGCTTAAGATGTTATGCATTATTACATCCAAATCAAAATATAGCTAATATCGAAGAAACCTTAATTCAATTAGTAAAAAAACATAGACCAAATAGTAGAACAGTTCATCGATACAAATTACAACCGTTAAGTGAAATTCATTTTAATAATAATTATGATGGCATTAATGTGAGTTTATTGTGGATTTTTGGTTTGATAGGGATATTTCTCATTGCCGTTGCCTGTATTAATTTTATTAATATTTCTACAGCACAAGCATTTTCTCGTTCCAAAGAAATTGGGATTCGCAAAGTACTAGGAAGCTTTAAACAACATCTTTTTTGGCAGTTTATTTCAGAAACTTTTATCATTAGTCTTTTTGCTATAATCGTTGGGATTGCGATCGCAATTTTAGCTTTACCATCATTTAATGAACTTTTCGAATTAGAACTTTCTATAACATCATTATTGACTATAAAATTTATAAGCTTTATACTTGGATTGTTAGTCTTTGTATCTCTTTTTGCGGGCAGTTATCCTGGCATTTTGTTGGCACGAATTTTACCAACGCTAGCCTTAAAAGGAAAATTGACTGAAAGGGATACTGGAGGAAAATTGACTCGAAAAATCTTAGTAACCACACAATTTGTAATTTCTATTGTACTCATTATAGCTACAATAGTCATTGGCAAACAAATTAATTATGCTGTAAATGCAGATTTAGGATTTGTAAAAGATGCCATTGTGATGGTAGATATTCCTGAAAATCTTGAACACATAAAAATAGAAGGGTTAAAAGAGCGATTTTCGCAGTTAAGTGGAGTAGAGAGTGTAACTGCTTGTTTGGCAAGCCCAGGCGCTAGTTATAATACTTGGGGAACAGGAATTAAATATCATACTCGCCCAGAGTATGAAGAGTTTGGAATTTCTGCAAAAATGGCAGACGAAGATTATATCAACACTTTTGGGTTACAATTAGTGGCTGGCCGTAATTTTTATGTATCAGATTCTGTTACCGAAGTAGTAGTTAATGAAAGGGTAGCTCAAAAACTAGGACTCGCTTCTTCTGATGAATTGGTAGGAAAACAGGTAGAGCTTAATGGTGGATATATAAAAGCCACGATTACGGGAGTGATTGCAAATTTTCATGATCAGAACTTTCATGAAGATATTAGTCCAGTCTTTATTGCTCCACAAACTAATGCATATTCTGAATTTGCTGTTAAAATTAATGGAAATAATGTAGGAAATACATTAGCAGGGATCGAACAACGATGGAAAGAAGTTTTTCCAAAATATATATATGAATTTAATTTTTTAGACCAACGCATAGCAGAGCAGTATGAAGATGAACAACGGTTTTTATCCTTGTCTAAATTATTTTCTGGATTGGCAATCTTTATTAGTTGTTTAGGATTATACGGATTGATCTCATTTTTTGTAGCTCAAAAAACCAAAGAAATAGGGATCCGTAAAGTATTAGGAGGAAAGATTAGCGATATCTTATTACTATTTACCCAGGATTTTTTCAAGCTTATTTTTATAGCTGGTATTGTTGCCACACCATTAGCATGGTATTTTATGAATAATTGGCTAGAAAATTACCAATACCGGATTACAATCGATTGGTGGGTATTTGCTATAGCAATCGGTGCTATAACATTGATCACTATAGTAACAATGAGTTATCAGGCAATACGAGCAGCAACAGCAAACCCCGTAAAAAGCCTTAGAGCAGAATAAATCATCAACTCGTGCTGAACTTGTTTCGGCATCAAAAAACGATAGTTATGTTTAAAAATTATATCAAAATAGCGTGGCGTAATTTATTAAAAAACAAGGGTTTTACATTTCTTAATATCATTGGGTTATCAGTAGCTTTTGGGGTTTCGATATTATTAAGTATGGCTGCTTTTTTTGAGCTTTCGTATGATAATTTTCATGAAAACAAGGAGTCACTATATCAACTAAATACGGTATGGCAAATACCTGAAGGATCAGACATTTATACATCGCAACCTATGCCTTTAACTCCAGCATTACAAGAAGAAGTTCCTGGAGTTAGTAAAATCTCTAGGTATTTAGACGGGAAAGTACTTTTGATTCAAGACGAAAAAGAATTTACAGCAGATATAAACTGGGTAGATCCTGATTTTTTAGAGTTGTTTTCATTTCCAATAGAAAAAGGGAATGACAGTCAACCACTTCATGAGAAAAATACGGTTGTACTAACTCATAAAATGGCAAACAAAACATTTGGAACAACTGATGTGATAGGTAAAACTGTAAATCTTCTTCTTAATGGGAAAAAAGAGCCATTTACCGTCACGGCAATTTTAAAGGATATTCCAGACAATAGCAGTATAGAATTTCAAGTTTTAGCCAATTTTGAAAGTTCTTCTAGATATGAAGACCTTAAAAATGAATGGGATCACTCAAATCATCTTGTGTATATGCAGCTTAAGGAGGGGATTTCTATTTCTCAATTTGAAACGAGCACTCAAGCTTTTGCAAATCTTCATTTTAAAGATGATATAGATAATACCAAAAGAGATGGTGCAAAGCCAAATGAAAATGGTCAATATGTTCAATTAAAATTACACCCTTTTAAGGATGTATATTTTACCAGTTACAAAAAAGGGTCTATTGTCGTTAGTAGAGCTTTACCCTATATCGTTTTGGGGATAGCACTTCTTTTACTTTTTATTGCCTGCATTAATTTTGTTAACATGAGTATTGCAAAAAGTACTACCCGGCTTCAAGAAATTGGAATGCGTAAGACTTTGGGAGCAGCAAAAAAACATGTTTTCTTTCAATTTTGGAGCGAGAGCATCTTGGTTTTCCTAGCCACGTTATGCTTAGGAACTCTTTTAAGTATTTTACTACTTGATGAATTTAAATCTCTATTCAATACCGGGGCTACTTTTAATAACACCTTGTCCTTTTTTGCGATGATTGTCTTTGTCTTAGTTTTCTTAATCATAACAGGTGTAGCTGGTGGTTATCCTGCATTATTACTTAGTAAATTAGGTACGTTGCAAGCACTAAAAGGAAAAATCCAGGTTAATGGTCGCGACAAAGTGCGTGACATTTTAATGATCACTCAGTTTGCTATTGTGATCTTATTAATGAGTGGAAGCTTTGTTTTATGGGGGCAGCTTCAATTTATGCGCACCAAGGATTTAGGATTCAATAAAGAGCAAGTGATTTCAGTTCCATTAAATGGGAAAAAAGAGAGCTACAAAGTAGTAAATCTTTTGAGAGAAGAACTTAAAAATCAACCGGATATTATTAGTATAACAGCTTCAGATAACAATTTGGGAAGAGGAAAAGATGGAAGCCAATATACCAGTACAATGGGATTTGATTATGAAAATCGTGAGGTTGTAACTAATATTCTTATCGTAGATCATGATTATATAGAAACCTTGGATATCAAACTCCTTTCGGGAAGGTCTTTTGATCGTAGTTTTATGGCCGATAGTTTATCGGTAGTTATAAATGAAAGTATGGTTAAAGAACTTGGAGAGATTAACCCACTAGGAAAACAACTTTCATTTATAAATGATAGCATAAAACATACGGTCATTGGAGTTGTAAAGGATTATAATTTTAAAAAATTAGATAGAGCCATTGAGCCTATGTCATTATTTATGACAAACCAAAAAGGAGTACGATATGCTTATTTCAAAATAGCGCCTACCGATATTTCTCAAACCTATGATGTTATAAAAAATGCTTGGCAAAAATTAGAACCTAACGCAGAATTTCTGGCCTCTTTTCTTGATGAAAATATCGATCGAACCTTCAAAAAAGAAAAAATAATGATCACCATTATTACCAGTGGTTCTGTTATCGCGATTATATTAAGCTGTATTGGATTGCTGGCTATTTCACTTCTGGTAGTTAATAAACGTACCAAAGAAATAGGAGTGCGCAAAGTCGTAGGAGCTAGTGTAAGCTCATTAATTGTTTTATTAGCTCGGGATTTTATCAAATTGGTCATAATTGCCTTTATAATCACTATCCCATTTGCCTGGTGGTATTCTAATCAATGGTTACAAGAATATTCATATCGAATGGAACTAAGCATATGGTTTTTTCTGGCTGCAGGAATATTGGCCATAGGGATTGCCTTAACTACTATAAGTTTTGGAACCATAAAAGCAGCTTTGCAAAATCCTGTGAAAAGTTTAAGAACAGAATAAAAAATAGTATTATATATGTACACCTTATATTTCAAAATAGCACTTAGATATCTTTTAAAGAATAGGCTATACTCATTTATCAATATTCTTGGATTAGCCATAGGGGTTGCTTCTTTTGTGTTAATTATGGTGTATGTCAATTATGAGCGTAGTTATGATCAATTTGAAGGCTCTGAGAATGTATATCGGGTGTATATGGATGCTAAGGAGGGAGAAACTTTTGAAGCTTCAGATGCACAAACAGCTAATCTTATTGGACCAACTCTAAAACAAGAATTTGCAGAAGTATTAGAGCAAGTACGCATATATCGTCTTGATAAAGTAACTTTTAAATATGACGAAAAAATCCTTGAAGAAACCAAAGGTTCTTTGGCAGATGGTTCATATTTTGAGATATTTAAATATCCTTTATTAAAAGGAAACCCTCAAACCGTTCTAAAAGACCCTAACACCATTGTATTAACAGAATCTTTATCAAAGAAAATATTTGGAGAACAAGATCCCATAAAAAAAACGCTATCAGCTTTTCATGTAGGAGAAGAAGTGTTACTCACTGTTACCGGAATTCTAAAGGATATTCCAGAAAATACACATATGAAAACTAATTTTCTGATTTCCCTTGACTCTTATGGAACATGGTTTGCATCAGATAACGAAAAAAAATTGAATTGGGGGCATTGCAATTTCTTCACCTACTTAAAAATTGATAAAAACACGAATAAAGATCTCTTGAAAAGTAAGGTGATAGCATCAGATTTTGAAGATGATGAAGATGAGCGTTATAATATTGAACCTATAGAGGATATTCATTTATATTCAAATAAACCTTATGAAGCAGAAACTAATGGTAGTATCAGTAGGATAAAATTTTTAACCACTATTGCATTTATTATTCTCATTCTTTCCTGGCTTAATTACATTAATCTTTCGACCACCAAATCGTTAGAACGCGCCAAAGAAGTAGGGGTTAGAAAAGTTGCAGGAGCACAAAAAACACAACTCATAATTCAATCATTAACAGAGTCTGTTATTTTGAATGTTATTGCTATTGCTGTAGCAGCCATAATTACTATAGCAATGCTTTCTATGTACAATAATCTAACAGGTAAAGCATTGGTGTTGCAGGTTTCTACGATCACAGAGTTTATACCTATCATCGGCTTTATTATGATTGGAGTGGTGCTTGTGGGGTTGTATCCTGCAATTCTATTAAGCAGTTATTCACCATCTAAAGCACTAAAAGGAAAAATACGTGCTTCTGCCAATGGATTGAATATTAGAAAAGGATTAATCATTATGCAATTCCTGGCGACTATCGTTTTACTAATAAGTACTATAGTGGTTACAAAACAAATTGATTACATACAAAAACAACCTATCGGAGCAGCATTAGAAAAGGTGATTTCTTTTCAAGGGGATTTTTTCTCAAACATGTCAGATTCTTTAGTTAGAAACAAGTATAAAACTTTAGAAATAGAGTTAAGAAAGTATCCTTTTGTTAAAAGTATCTCAAGATCCATGACATATCCCGGGGATGGTTATGATAATTTATCTGGGTTTGTTGGAATAAAATACCCTAATGGGACTTTAGACAACAAAAAAACGTACTACCATTATGAAGCAGATGGTAATTATTTTGATTTATTGGATATCAAGTTTCTCGCCGGAAATAGTTTCATAAACAATCCCAAAGGAGAGAGTAATACTATTGTTATCAATAAAGCATGCATGCGCGAACTCGAAATTTTGGACCCAAAGGATGCGATAAACAAAACCGTAAATTATTTTGGAAGAGATTGGTTGATTTCTGGAGTCATAGAAAATTATCATCATTTTGGATTAAAAAAAGAAATATATCCAATGATTATAAGACATGGTAGCAGTAGTCAGAATTTATTAGTAAAGTTTAATGAATCTGTAATCGCTACAGGAGGATATGCTAATGCCATTAGTCAAGTTGAAAATAAGTGGAAAGAAATATTTCCGCGCAGAACTTTCAATCATACATTTATAGATCAAAAATTTCAAGCGCAATACGATGAAGACACCAAATTTAGTGATGCATTTAGAATATTTACAGCTTTGGCCATTTTTATTGCAGCACTAGGGTTATTTGGGCTTACCTCTTACACCTGTATACAACGCAAAAAGGAAATTGGAATTCGCAAAGTAAATGGTGCTAGTGTTTTAAAAATACTTAAGCTATTGAATATAGATTTTATAAAGTGGATAGGTATTGCCTTTATTATTGCAGTTCCTATTGCATGGTATGTAATGAATTCCTGGTTAGAAAACTTTGCCTTAAAAACCAATATTAGCTGGTGGGTATATGTATTGGCCGGAATAATGGCACTTGGGATCACCTTGTTTACTGTGAGCTGGCAAAGTTTTGCTGCAGCCAATGGCAACCCAGTTGATGCATTAAGAGATGAATAATGGTGTGAATCAATCAAAAAACAAACAATTATGTTTAAAAATCATTTAAAAATTGCCTGGAGAACCCTTTTAAAGTATAAGGGGCTGTTTACGATCAATATTCTTGGCTTAGCAATAGGAATTGCTACTGCATTGATTATATTTCTTTTTGTTTCAGATGAATTGAGTTATGATCGTTTTCATAAAAAATCAGACCAAATTGTAAGAGTAGTGCTTAAGGGTAAGATGAATGGCGAAGTGATTAAAGAAGCAGTCACTCCCGGTCCTGTTGCTCAAACGTTACAAGAAGAATTTCCGGAAGTACTTAGAGCAACACGTCTTAAATCCAAAGGTACACCACAAATAACTTATAAAAACCAAACATTCAGGGACAATAAATTTGCCTATGTAGATCCTAATTTTTTTGATGTGCTCACTGTGCCTTTCCTTAAGGGAAATTCAAAAACAGCTTTACAAGAACCGAATACAATTATTATAACTCAAGAGTTAGCTTCAAAATATTTTGGAGATGAAAATCCAATAGGGCAACTACTCGATTTTAAAGAATGGAAACAACAGTTTAAAGTCACAGGGGTGATGCAAAAGTTACCTGATAATTCTCATTTTCATTTTGATGCTTTTGGATCTATGGAAGGTGTTTCACATGCCAAGGAGGCGAGATGGGTAGAGTCGGGTTATCATAGTTATTTACTAGTGGATGATCGGGCCAGTTTCAAAGAAATTGAAAGCAAGTTGCCAGGTGTTGTCGAGAAATACATGGGCCCACAGATAAAAAAAGCTATGGGGGTGACCTATGAAGAGTTTAGCCAGGGTAATGAGATTGGACTATTTCTGCAACCGCTCACGGATATTCATTTGCATTCAGATTTTTCCAATGTGACTAATCTAGAACCAGGAGGTGATATAAAAACTGTATATATTTTTAGTGCAATTGCCATTTTCATTTTAATCATTGCTTGTATCAATTTTATGAACCTGTCTACTGCAGCTGCATCCAAGAGAGCCAAAGAAGTGGGAATTAAAAAAGTTTTAGGTTCTTCTAAAAAAGGATTGATCAAGCAGTTTTTAGCAGAATCATTTATTACTACTCTAACAGCAATGGTTCTAGCATTGATCGTGGTCATAATTGCCCTCCCTTTGTTTAATAATGTATCTGGAAAGGCATTGGTAATATCTTATATCATTAATCCCAAGACCATGTTTTATTTCTTGATTGTAGGATTATTTATAAGTCTATTAGCAGGCAGTTATCCCGCATTTTTCTTGTCTTCGTTTAAACCCATAACGGCACTCAAAAATAAATATGCAAATACCGGAAAAACTAAAGGCTTGCGTAGTGGATTGGTTGTTTTTCAATTTATGATATCGGTAGGACTTATTATTGCTACACTGGTAGTAGATCAACAAATGACATTTATACAAAACAAAGATATAGGTTATCAAAAAGACCAAATGCTGGTATTGCGAGATTCCTGGATGTTGGGCACCAATGAAGAGGTTTTCAAGGAGCAGCTAAGTAAAGATCCCAGAGTGTCAAATATCACAATGTCGGGTCATATTCCAGCAGGGCCCTCATATACGCATATGACGAGTATTTATCCTGGTCAGAATTCTGAGGCGGTAAGAAGAAGTGTTGTCTATAATATCGATGAGCAATATATTCCTACTATGGGGATGAAGCTTGTTGCTGGTAGAAATTTTTCTAAAGACTTTGGTTCAGAATCTAATACCATGATTATTAACGAAACTTCTGCAAAAATCATGGGATTTGCTGATGATGCTGTTGGAAAAACGGTTACGATGGCGATCAATAATGAAGGAGGTACAAGAACCTATACCGTGATTGGCGTGGTTAAAGATTTTCATTTCAATTCATTGCATGAGCCTATAGATCAATTAATTATGCTTAATCATAAAAGTTCGGGTTTGATTATTCGAGCAAAAACGGCTGATATGGCCGGATTAATTTCAAGTACAGAAGCTATATGGAATGGTTTCAATACTGGAGAACCCTTTAGTTTTGGATTACTAGATGAGCTATACAACCAAACCTATCTCAAAGAGCAAAAAATGGGTACAATTCTCAGGATATTCGCTTTACTTACAATTTTTGTAGCATGTTTAGGATTATTTGGCCTGATTACTTTTACTGCAGAACAGCGATTTAAAGAAATCGGAATCCGAAAAGTATTAGGGTCTAGCGTACCTCAAATTGTTGCCATGCTATCTTCTGATTTTCTAAAACTAGTACTCATTTCATTTTTGATAGCATTTCCGCTAGGGTTTTATGCCATGAATATGTGGCTAGAAGATTTTGCATACCGCATCGAGATACAATGGTGGGTATTCTTAGTCGCTGGATGTATTACAATGCTGATAGCTTTTATGACTATTGGATGGAAAAGTTTTAGAGCAGCATCGATGAATCCCGTTAACAGCTTACAAACAGAATAATACACACAATCAAAAAACGAACAATCATGCTTAAGAATTATTTCAAGATTATCTGGAGAAGTTTGATCCGAGAAAAGCAATTTGCTTTTTTAAACATATTGGGACTTACTATTGGTGTTACAAGTTGTTTTATTGTTGGGCTATATGTGTATAGCGAAATAACCTATGACAATTTTCATGAAAAAGGAGACCGTATTTATAGAGTAAATCAATCACATATTTGGGGAGATTGGAATGATCAATATGCATCAACAGGACCTAATGTAGCGGTAGCACTTAAAAAAGATGTTCCCGAGTTTGAAGAAATCACACGAATATTAAGTGTAGGTGCACAAACCATGCGCAGAAAGAATAGTACGGCAGTATCTAATATCTTTAAAGAAGAGCAATCATTTTTGGCCGAAGAAAATTTTTTGAATGTATTTTCTTTCGAATTTAAAAATGGTAATGTGCAAACAGCACTCAAAGAACCTATGAGTATGGTAATTACCGAAGAAACCGCAACACGTTACTTTGGTAATGAGGATCCTATAGGAAAACAGCTAGAGGTAAGAGAAACCGATGGTAGCTGGAATACCTTTACCGTTACTGCAGTACTTGCTGATGTTCCTAATAATTCTCATTTACAGTTTGATATTTTGATATCACTAAGTACAATTAAAGAAAGATTGCAAAATGATAATTGGTTATGGGCATGGACCGGATTTTCGACTTATGGTGTGGTAAAAGAAGGGACCGATATAGATGTACTACGCAACAAAATTCAAGCAATACCCCCAAAATGGGCTGCTCTTACTACAAAAAGGTTATTTAGCCAATCTTACGAAGAGTTTACAGCTGGAAAAGAATGGAAACTATACCTACAGCCTTTGCAGGATACGTATTTGTCTGATACTCCAGACGTACATGCTTTTGGACCTAATGGAAATCCGCAATTTGTAAAACTGTTTAGTGCTATAGGTATCCTGATTCTTTTTTTATGTAGTATTAATTTCATGAATCTGTCTACTGCACGATCATCTAAAAGAGCAAAAGAAGTTGGAATCCGAAAAGTATTAGGTTCAGAAAGACAAAGAATTATTAAACAATTTATTTTAGAATCTACATTATTTGTTGCCGCCAGTACAATATTTGCACTGGTATTGGTGCAGATTTCATTAAGTGGGTTTAATGCTATTGCAGATAAAGAATTGTCTATGATACCATTATTGGGCAATCCAATATGTATAGCTATCATAATAGCTTTTATTTTATCTCTAGGAATATTCTCGGGAAGCTATCCTGCTTTTTATCTTTCAGCATTTAGACCTATAGAAACTTTTAAAGGAAAAGTTACTTCGGTATTTAAAGGAAAGAATCTAAGGAATGGATTGGTCGTTTTTCAATTTACGATTTCGATAGCATTAATCATTTGCGCTTTCTTTGTACAAAAGCAACTGTCATATACTTCTTCTTTAGATTTAGGATTGATCAAAAACAATGTGCTTCAGATTCATAACATAGAACAATTAGGCGATAAAGCAACAACACTTAAAACAACACTAGAAACTAACCCTGTATTTACAGATGTAGGCACTTCATACGGGGTTCCTCCAAATATATGGTCAGGAGATAAATATCGAGCTTTTGGCCCAGAAAATCCATCGTTACATTTTACAGATGTAAGAACAGAAGGAGATTTCTTAGAAGTACTGGGATTAGAGTTTCTGGCAGGTAGAAATTTTGACCCAGAGCGTATTAATGATAAGTATGGAGTGGTTTTAAATGAAGAAGCTGTTAAAGTACTAGGCTGGGGAACACAGGATACCTACACCACAGATTCTCCTATAGGTAAATATGTTGCGATGACCAATGAACAGGCAAGCAAAATGAAAGTATTAGGAGTTGTAAAGGATTTTAATTTTAGCACTACAAAAGAAAAAATTGGGCCTCTTATTATGTTACACAAGGATAATGATTGGGTCTGGAATCATGGGCGTGGTCGCACATTTTTGGCCGCTCGTATAGATCCTAAGGCTATACAAGATACGGCAGAACTAAAAGTATTAATCGAAGATATTAGAGAAGCAATGTTAAAAATGGACGCTTCAGTTTTATTTGAATATAGCTTTATGGATCAAGAGTTTGAGAAAACTTTTATAGCAGAACAAAGAATGGCAACGGTACTTAATATATTTACAATACTGGCATTAATTATTGCTTGCTTAGGGTTGTTTGGATTAGCTGCTTTTACAGCAGAACAACGAATCAAAGAACTCGGAATCAGAAAAGTGCTTGGTGCCAAAGCATCAGAGTTGGCACTATTATTTTCGTCAGAATTCACAAAATTAGTGCTATTATCAGTCTTATTAGCCTCTCCTATTTCTTATTTTTTGGTCAACGAATGGCTTAAAGATTTTGCGTATAGAACACCAATAGATATTTGGGTATTTACTTTGGCTGCAATAAGCGCAATGGTGATTACTATAATCACGGTAAGTTTTCAGACGATTAAAACTGCTATGGCTAATCCAGTTAATAGTTTACGAAGCGAATAAATAATTATATAAAATATAAATATGCTATTACAACTAAAAAATATTTCGAAATGGGTACAATCAGGAGGTCAAAAAACTTTCTTATTAAAAGATGTTAATTTTTGGGTAAATGAAGGAGATTTTATCTCTATTATGGGGCCATCAGGATCTGGTAAAACTACCTTGCTTAATGTGATCGGGATGTTGGATGGATTTAATGAAGGTGAATATAGTTTTCTTGAAGAATCTGTGCATAACTTAAAAGAGAAACATCGTGCAAATTTGTACAAACAGTATATTGGGTTTGTGTTTCAGTCCTATCATCTAATCGATGAACTTACTGTAAAAGAAAACCTCGAGATGCCGTTATTATACAAAAAACATAGTGGATCAGAACGTAAAGCACTAGTAGCTGATATGCTAGATCGTTTTAACATTGTGGGTAAAAAAGATCTTTTTCCTTCGCAGTTAAGTGGAGGGCAGCAGCAATTGGTTGGTATAGCCCGAGCATTAATCGCTAATCCAAAATTGATCTTGGCAGATGAGCCTACAGGAAATCTGAACTCTAAACAAGGAGAAGAAATTATGGAAACCTTTACCCAACTCAATAAAGAAGGAGTAACCATCATACAAGTGACTCACTCTGAAAAGAATATGCAATATGGTTCTCGAGTGATTAATTTGCTGGATGGGAGTGTTGTATCTTAAATGATATCGAGTATTTTAATTTATTTTAATTAATTTTTTTAACTCATGGTCGACCATATATGGAAATAGTTCATCAAAACGTTCTATATATGGTTCTCCCATTTTATAATGTATGTTTTCTTTTGCTTGATTAAAATAATGAATAGCTTCTTTATCTTTGGAAAGTTTAGTATAAATTTTGCCAATTCTAAACAATGCTTCAGGAAAAGTTGTATAAGAATTTAGAGCTTTATTATAGTACTTTATAGCAGTATCATACAGTTTTTGTTCTTCATAACACCGACCCATATAATAGAATATGTAGATGTTATCTTTGACATCAAAACCTCTTTTTATTTCTTCGGTATTTACTTGTTTAAATGCCTTTATTGCTTCATTATATCTTTTTAACTTATAATAGGCTTGACCCTTTTGAAAACCACATGGTTCACCCCAACAAATGTTATAAAGTGAACCGGTCATTTTTTCTATAAGATCAATATCGTTTATTGCGCCTTGGTAATCCCTATAATAATATAATAATGACCAGGCTCTATATCCTATAACGTCTGTATTATTTTGTTCAATCCCATAATTTACGGCCTCATTAAGTACTTGCATTGCTTTTATATGTTCTCCTCTTTTTTTATATGAATAGGATAACCGTTGTCTTATATCTACATTTTTTGGCTGTATTTGTAGCGCAGAATCTTTATATATTCTATACATGTGAGAGGGTTGTAGGAAATAATTTGAAGTTTGATGATATCTGCTTGCTATAGAGTCCTTCTTTTCATTATCAAATTTTGAATTTGATGTTTTATCCCCCTCTGTATTAGAACAACTCTGTACGAGCAATGTTCCGAATAATAAAGTTGCTAAAATGATAAATTTTACGGGCATAGATCTATAATTTTTCCATCCTTGATTTTAAACATAAGAAACGCATGTGTATCTTTATAATATAACCAGTCATATGTTGACTCGGTAGAAGGCCAATCTTTTAATTCTGCTACTTTTTGAATAATATGTTTGATAAAAGAAGTTGCGAATTTAGTTTCTTTAAAGTTTTGATTCATCTGGAGTAATCCAAAACGACCAATTTGCCCCTTACAATTAACATTGAAATGTACTATTACATAGCCATTACCACTAGCAGCAGGAATACCATTTTTTATTTTGTTTACGATATACTTATTTCCCTTTTTATGAGTCACATCGTCTCCAAAGTAATATTCACCTTGGTACCCATCAAAACAGTTCGAATATTTATAAGACATATTTAGAGAGTCTTTAAAATCTTGATTTGTAATAAGGTTTAGTTGTATAGATTTTGAGATTAATGATGAGAAATCTGTTAAAATTACTTGATTGTTTTTGATTTCAGAGATTTGATATATAGGTTGTGGGTTTTTTGTACCATTTCTAAAGGATATAAAATTCATTCCTTCTAAATGAATTATATCATATGCTTTACTTTCATATTCTGAAATAATAATTTGATCTTGATACCTATAGTTAATCACTTTGTAGAGACTATCTTTTTTGAATGAGAGAAGCGTAGTTATTTTCAAATCATGATTTGGGGTACTATTAAGATCTTGTTCGTAGGTATATACCCAACTTTTATGTAATAGTTGATCTTTAGTTTCTTTCAGAGAAATAGTATGATGCCTATGTAATCGGTTAAAAATCGCTGCCATTTTTGGGCTTTGTACACCATTTTCATAGGGTTTAAAGTTTATGGTATCTAATAGATCAAAAACCTCGATTTTTTCTTGGCTTTTATGTGCTACATAATACATTATATTGTTAAACTTTAGCGTGTCTTTTGATTGCATATTTTTATGCAGTTCTTCTTCTCCGATAGTATTTCCTTTGTGATCAATAAGCGTTGCTTTTGTATCTTTTATTTTAAGAAAATATGGGTAAGGGATTAATTGATCTGATGCTCTGTAAGACCCAATATAGAAATCTGTTATTGTACTTTTTTTAGTACAACTCAAAAAGACTAGTGAAATTAATACATAAAAAATGGGCTTCATTTTTATCTGCTGATTAGTTTTTTAAATTGATAAAAGAATCGTTCAATTAGTCTAAGATCTTCAGTTATTATTTCTGAACTGCCTTGCATCTCTTGTTTAAAATCTATTTTGACACCATAAGTAGTAATTAGGTCTGACGGTAGAGAAACATCTACTATATATAGTCCATCTTTATCAGGAGTTAAAGATATATTGCTTACTTGTCCTTTTAGAACGCCAAATTCGGTATCGGGATAACTTTCTAGTTTAATATTTACAGGTTGACCTACTTTTAATTTACCAGAATTTTGAGCAGGAGCCTTAAGCTTAGCTATATACGAATTATAATTGGTAGGAATTATAGTAAGTACTAAATCATTGTTATTTACCGATTGATTTTCATGCCAAAAATTCAAGAAAGATACTTTTCCTATAATATTTGATTTTAGTACATATTTGGATTCCCAAACACGTATCGCATCTTTAAGTTGATTAAAGGATTGTATTACTAATTTAAGTTGGTTGATTTCTTCTCTGGTTTGATTTATTTCAGTTGTTCTAGTTGTGTTTTTTATATTATTTATAGACTCTCGAATTTGTGATATAGTAATATTTAAACTTTTAAAGCTTCGTTCAGCTTGTAGGTATTCTAATTTTTTGTTTTCAAATTCTTGTTCAGAAATAATGCCCTTTTCAAATAAACTTTGGTTACGTTTAAATTCTTTATTTTTAAATAACAGTTCTTGCTGATTAAGTTCTCTTTGAGAAGTAAGACTATGTAATCTTATCTTTAGTTCATTTAAAGACATTTTGTTTGCTAAAAGATCACCAGAAAAAGGTTTTAATTCGTTGTTTAGGGTATATTGTGAATATTTGTTTTCAAATTCTGCAAAAGCGGGTTCGATTTCGCCCAAAAATAACATGGGTAATGATTCCATAGGAAAATGAAAAGATTTTGTATTTACAACTATAGTATCTATTATGGATTTTAAATAAAATACATTTTCATAGTTTGCTGTATTTTCTATAATTGCAATTGGAGAGTTTTTGACTACAAGACTATTGTTTTCAACAAAAACAGTGTCAATTTTACCACTTACTTTAGCATATATTTTTTGAGGAGGTATATCAGTAGTAATTACTGATTCTGCAACAATTATATCGGGATATTTAATAAACCATGACAGCAGTAAAATTACGATAATAAACCCAAGCATTATGGTATTACCCCATCGTATAATACTTTTAGGAGGTCGAGATAACACTTCTCGTACTTCTTCACTATAGATTTTAATTTCTTCCATTAGTTACCTAGTTCTAATTGGTTTTTTACTAATTCAAAATATTTACCTTTCAAATTGGTTAAATACTGATGATTGCCCTCTTCTACGATTTCACCATTATCTAATACTATTATATTATCTGCATTTTTTACTGTACTAAGGCGATGCGCTACAATAACTGAAGTTTTGCCATTCAAATACATTTGTAAATTTTCCATAATAACTTTTTCATTATTTGCATCAAGTGCTGATGTAGCTTCATCAAAGAAAAGATACATTGGGTTTTTATAAATTGCTCGGGCGATAATAATTCTTTGTTCTTGACCACCACTTAATCTAATTCCTGAAGCCCCGATTTCGGTATTATAATTATTAGGCAGAGAAGAGATAAATGTGTCAATATTTGCAACTTCAGAGGCTTTGAATAGTTTTTCTCTATCTATTACTTCATTTTGTTCAGACTCAGTTATATTACCAGCTAAGGTGTCATTAAATATGTAGTTGTCTTGCATCACCGCTCCACAATTTAATCTCCAAAAATCATTATAAATCGAATTGAGCGGAGTTTCACCAATTAAAATATCTCCTTCTGTTGGATTATAAAACTTTAAGAGTAATTTTACTAGAGTGGTTTTACCACTACCACTGGCACCAACGATTGCGGTAGTTTTACCTTCTGGGATAGTACAATTTACGTTTTTTAATACATAAGGGGTAGATTTACCTCCGTATCTATAAGATATATTTTTTAAAGTGATTGATTTATTATTGGGGAGGTAATTAGTTTTACCGTCATCAATAATATCTTCATCATCTTTACCATGAACCTGAGATAATCTTTCTAAGCTAATTTTGGCATCTTGACCCGATTGTAGAAATGAAATAAAATTACTTAGGGGTAAATTTAATTGACCTATGATGTATTGAACTGAAAGCATCATCCCCAATGTAAGATCACCTTCAACAACTGCTTTGGCAGAAATAAATGTGATCACAATATTTTTTAATTCATTTATAAATGAAGAACCAATGCTTTGAAATTGAGATAATTTAAGAGATTTTATATCTATTTTAAATAGGCTTATCTGAATGTTTTCCCATCGCCATCTTTTTTTTCTTTGTGAGTTATTAATTTTTATTTCATTAATACCATTAATAATTTGCACCAAAGAAGTTTGGCTTTCTGATAACTCATCAAACATTTTATAGTCTAATTCTGCTCTCTTTTTTAAGAAAAACATAGCCCATAATACATATAAAACTGCTCCGACAAAAAAGACTAAAAAAACTGTAAAATCATAGAATGCCAGAATAGCACTGAATGTCAAAAATGTTATGGTAGAAAAAACCATATTTAATGAAGAAGAAGAAACAAAATTTCTAATTCTATCATGATCGGTTATTCGCTGTAGGTGTTCTCCTGTATTTCTAGTATCAAAATATGATAAAGGGAGTTTTAACATTTTAAGCAAAAAATCTGATACCATATGAATATTTAATCGACTTGTAACATGTAGTAATAACCATTCTCTTAAAATTCTTACTATGGTTTGAGAGAAGAATAATACTAATTGTGCGATTAAAATGAGATATATAAAATGTATGTTTTGATAATTAATACCATAGTCGACTATGGTTTGCATCAAAAATGGAAATATGAGCTGTATAACGCTTCCTATTAGCAACCCTATAAATAGTTGACTAATTAATTTCTTGTAAGGTTTAAAATAAGACGTGAGAAAGAAAAAACCTTTTTCTTTTTTTTCTTTATGACTATCTTGATCATAAAATTTTGGAGTTGGCTCTAAGATTAATATAAACCCTGTTTTTTGATCAGAATTACTACACCATGCTTCTAAAAATTGATCATATTCGTAGGATATTAATCCATATGCGGGATCTGCAATATGAATTTTATTATTTGATATGCTATGAACTACAACAAAGTGTTTTTGTCTCCAAGGGACAATTAATGGTAAGGGGGCTTCTTTTAAAAGAGTCTCAAGCTCTACTTTCATTCCAAGAGTTCTTAACCCTATCACTTCAGCAGCTTCAGAGATGCCTGATAATGTAACTCCTTGTTTAGTTATGTAAGCTTTTTCTCGTAAATATTCTCTTGAGAATGTTTTACCAAAATGTTTTGCTATCATTCTAAGGCAAGTAGGACCGCAATCTTTTTGATCTAGCTGTCTATAAAAATGGAACTTTTTTTTACTCATTAAACAATTTTATTCTACGTGCAAAATCAATAAATCTGCTTGTAATAGCAAAATGTAATGCAATTTATTTATATAATTTTTTTATAACGCTAATCAATTTTTAGCTAGTTTTTAAAATCTAATTTTTTGCTTTTTTTTAATTCAAAAAAATCTTCTAATGAGTTTAATTTGCAAAAATCGGTATATCTAAAATCTACATCTCGGTTGCTCAAGTCAAAAATCATTTTTAAATCTTCATATTTTGTTAGAATTTTTTGGCACTGCTGATCTAATATTGTATAAAGTTCGTATCCTTTATCGGTGAATACTTTATCAAAGTACAAATCCTGTAAACCTGTTCTATACCGTCTAAATTGATCCGTTAGGCGTCCAAATAATTCATGTTCTTTTTCGTCACTGAAAATTTTATTTTCAATTAATCTATCAAAGTATATTGCTCTTTTTGTTACCGTGTATAAACCATGAAAAGCTGAATGAATCGTTCTATAATCACTTTGATCGCCTCCATAGTCTTTTAGCATAGCTTCGCCTACATCAATTTTATAATAACTTTCTTTATCATATGTCAAGATATTAAAAAAGTTATGGGACCCTTGATGAATTAGTTCTTCAATAAAATATACCTCGTTATTCGAGTCTAAGGTATTAAAGTATAACATCCCAAGGGTTTCTATGGTTGTAAAATTGATTATTCTTGTATTTTCATGAAGAAAGATTCTTTTGTTAGCCATTTGCAATTCTTCAAAAAAATCGGGCATATATTGTTTAATAATCTTTAACGCTATCTCAAGAGAGTCAATATGTTTTTGCCAATTCTCATTAAATATTGGATTTGGATCTAGGATCTCTCCTCTGTAAAAAACTGTAAAGTACCTTTTAAGTACAGGATGTATATATTTTAAAATTTCAAACCCTTCAATTTTTAATTCGCAATCCAAAAAAAAGTCATTCTTATTCTTTTCTAGTATAGTCTCGTTATTACTCTTTTTATAATATCCTAATTTTGGGATATAAGCAACACTCTTATCATTAAAAGAATGTTTTAGATGTATTGATTGCTGTTGACCAGAACCAAACAATATCTCCTTTAAAAGTTGATCAGAAAATAGGTTTAATTTTTTAGAATTAAAATATGCAAATAGAAGAGGTTCAAAGAAAATATCATCATCTTCAAAATCTAATAATTTTGATAAAGATTGATCTTCTTTATATACCAAAATCTTAATGGAATTTAAAATTTCAATTTTATTTTCTTTGGCTTTATTTATAAGAACATTATCACAGTATTCAATCATCACTATAGAGTTAATCTTTAAAAAATAATTATGTTTCTAGCTATCTGTATCATGCTTGATTTAATTTACCATCTAAGTACTGAAGTATTAACCTTTCTTCGATATTATATTTGAAAGAAGGACATGCTGGTTTTCCTTTATACCAAGATATTGGGCAGGCTCCACCACAAACAGGTAAAAATGTACAGGTTTTACAATTATGACTATTATGTTTACCAGTTCTAATATCATTGTACCAATTTCTTAAAGGTGCATCTTGATAATTATCTTTATATATAGCTTTTTCATTATTTAAGTCTCCGATATATAATTTTTCATCACTACTATTCCCTTCGGTATAGGGGACTTCCCAACAATATGATATTTTACCATCTGCATCGATTAATTCATCATTTGGATTTGTTGTAAGGCAGGTACCGTATCTACGTGAAGGGACTAAGTTTGATGTTTTAAAACCTAATTGCTTCATTTTTATAATCCAGTCGACTTCTAGCGGAGCATACTCATCATTGGTTAAGCCTATTTTAAGATCTGCATCGTTGTTTCCCCAATCATGAACAGGTTCAAAATCTATAGAAACCTTGTCGTGTATATTCTTTTCGTATATTAAATCAAGAAGCTCAGGGACTTCATCACAATTTTTTTTAGAAACATTTATTCGCACGATTATGTTACAATTTTCTTTTTCATAAACCGGGTGATTAACCGCATTAATGATATTTCTAAAAATAAGATCAAAAGTTGGGTTATTTTGTTTGGTCATACGACTATTGTCGTGCGTTTTCTTTACTCCATCCAAAGTGATTTGAAATGATTTGACTTTGGCTTTTTCAACCAAATCAACAAATATTTTTTCTTTTAAACTTAAACCATTAGTAATCATTAATGCAGAATACCCCATTTGGTTTTGTGCAGTAAGGTTTAATAGTTTTTCACTAAGGCTATGTATTGCTTTATACCCCATTAAAGGCTCTGCTCCATACCAGGTAATATCTAGGTTTTTGTATTTTTTGGTATCAATTTTATTTTTTAGGTGCTTTTCGATCTTAGCCTCGAGAGCAGGATCAATACTTGTACTTTTATGAGTTTGCCCACAATAATTGCAACCTAATTGGCAATTTGCAGTAGGGGTAATTGTATAACTTAAGTTTTTAGTATTTTGACTAGATATTTCAAATTCGCTTAAGATCTGTTCTAATTCATTACTGGTTTCAGGAACTATAATTTCTGCTTCCATCAATTTAGAACAAATTTTGCTATCAATATTAGAAAAATCCTTGTTGTGTATTTGGTTTAATATTTCTTCAGAAATTACAGTAGAAACCCCACTTCTGGTTGAATAAATGATCCTAAAAAGGTTAGAAGGGTCATCATTTAATGGCTCTGTAACAACTGAATATTGTGACATTTTATATTCCATGATTTATAAATTTTAGTTCTAAAATGGTAATGAGTCTAGCTTGTTTTAAAAAAGAAACAGATTGTTAAAATGACTCTTTATTATAGTTTTTATGTACTATCAATTTCCTCTTAGAGTATAGACTCTAAGAGGAGTTGTAACTTAAAAGTTTTATTAACGAGCGCCACCGTTGACAAAACAACCTATTAGTACAGGGCCATCATGGCAGTCATTTTCTGTACCTCCAGAGATTTTACTCATTAGGTCATCTGTTGTTACCATGTTTCCGGCTTTTTCTTTTAAGGCATCAAAAGACAACCTTTTGTTACTTAAATTTGACATAATTAAAATTGATTAAATTTATTCCTACTCTGTTAAGGTTTTTCGGATTCCACCTAAAAAAAATCTTAAGAAAGCTTTCAAAAACTCGAACAAAATTCTAGGTGCCTTTTGGATATAGTAATACCGTAGGTATACCAATAGGGGTAAACCACCAATTATGTTAGTGTAATTGAAATAATAAAAAATAACCTGAATGTAGGACTGACTATTAAAGGGTAGGAGTATTGATAGTCTGATCCTGAAAGAGTAGCATACTGAATTGTTATCTTAGTAACAAGTTCTAATGTACTTTGTATAGGATATTTTTGATTGATGAACATTTCGCTAAATCAACTAGTGTTTTATTAAATTTAGCGAGCATTATATTTGTATCAGCTTAGCACAATGATTTGATGATTGTCATTTTCAGTTTCTCCAAAGAGTTTTCTGTAGTTACTAAGCCTACTGTTTTTTTAAGGAATCAAAGATGCCTTTTCATAGATGATTAAATTAAAATGATTCCTACTCTTTTTTTAGGTTTTTCGGATTTCACCTAGTCTTATTTTGTGGGGTATGTTTTCAATTTTTCCTTGCCATGAAATTAGAAAAAAATTATTCAATAATTTATAAATGCTAATGTATTAACATTTCAATAACATTATCACCTTGATTAAAAATACTATATTACTCTCTATACCAATATCAGGTTATTATCCGTAATATGAGGTTTTGCAAAATTTTATATGGTAATAAGGGATGTTAATTAAATATATAGTTTATTCATATATGGAAAATTCAATAAAAAAAATTATTTCTTCTTTACATAAGGAAATTGAAAACCCCACCGGAGTAATAGAATTTAATAGGCAACATATTTTTGAAGATGTAAAAACGGTTATTAAAAACCAATTACGTTCATCAGATATTATGGATATGAATTATCATTTTAATGTTTATGAAAAATGCTTAAAATTTTCAAGACAAAAAGATTTTGAACTTGCAGAATATTGGATAAAACAGATAACTCAATCTTTTAGTGAGTTAGATACGCATGTACAAGAACCTCTAAAACTATTATATTATCCAATGATTGGCTTTTATCATTATGCACAAAAAGACCATCAAAATGCTTTAGATTATCTTACAAGAGTAATACATACAGTTAATGAGTTCTTACAAGATTTTAGTGAGTTACATGCAGAATTTACTTTGGAGCAAACTGTAAACATATATAGAATACATTATGCTACAAACAATTTGGCCGATACACTTAACTACGGAGGAGCAATTTTACAATTTGCAATTAATGGTACCGAGACTCAAGGTGTTGTAGAAGGAGATATATCATCTCTGAAATTAAACGACCCAGAGATTGTAAAAAGTTGGATTAGTTATATAACAAATTCGATATTAGCAAAACCGATGTATGACTCAAACAATGATTCATATAGTAAAGAAGTTATTGAACAGGTTTTTACACCTCTTTTTGGATTGGAGGATTGGTCTCAATGCCCAATTAAGGGGTATCAAAATGCTATTTATTCTTTAAAACATTTTTATGCTAATAATGCAAATGAGCAAATTACTGAGATCGAAAAGTTAGTCTCATCAATATATGATTTACCAAGCTTTTTACAGGTTCATATCTTAAATTTGTTATCAAAAACTATACAGAAAGAATTCCCTAAGTATCATGCAAAATATTCAGCAACCATTGCTGAATATTTTTCTAAAAACTTGAAATTAAGATTTTCTTTACCAGAACAAACAGTTTTATCAGCTTAAAGATAGATGATACTTCCTTTTTTTGACCTTATTCAGTTTCGATCACTGTAAACTGTCGTATAGCAGCATTAGGTTCAATGATATTATACCCTTTCCAGAAATCGGGATTATATCGAGACAGATACTCTGGTTTGATGGTTTTGTTTTCTTTGCTATTCTTAAAAGTAGCTTCAGATAACGATGAGGTGTCAAAAACTACAATTTCGTACTTAGCGATATTACCCATAGCTGCATCAATGTTCAAGGATAGTTCGTTTTGCTTACGTTTCCCTTTTACATGTTTGTTTTTTTCTATAACTTTTAATGGGCGGTCTACCCCAAATAAGTTCCCTTTGGTTTTTTCGAGGTATTTCACAGTATACTTATGATCTGTTCCTTTGCTGTAAATTGTTTTTCCTGCATAAAGATTTTCTTTATAACTCAACCCTAATAATCTAAAATTTCTAAGCAATTTTACATTTTTATATTCTATTCGCATTACGGCAAAATCTTCAGTATTTACATACAAAGTACCCGAAAAATCTTCCTTCCGTTTAGGTGAAAAATTAATAATATATACGCTGCTATCATCCATGTAGGTATAATCTACCAGTTTAAATTCATATCTCCCCGGTTTCTGAATCACATTAAGAGTTGCATCTTCTCTAAAGAACATATTTTTAAAAAGGCCTTCTATCGCAGATTTTCGATATTTTAAGAAATGATTTTCTTCTTTCTTTTTATCTTTAATTTCATCTTTGGCTGCACTTGCTTCTTCACTATTTTCGAGTATAGAATCAACCTGTACTTTGGTGCCAAAAATTCCTGATTTGATCTTAAGGTAAGAATCGGGTTTTACATTGTCTTTAAAGATTTTTTCTAGCCGATCAGACAAGGCTTCCATAGATCCGGTATTGTTTTTATCATAGAGTTCTGCTGCTTTAATGATGTTTATTTTTCGTTTTTCGGGGCCACCATAAAAATCACATAAGGTTTCTGTATAGTACTCAGATTTTTTAGGAATTAAAGTGGTAACGCTGTCGATAAATTTTTTATTAAGCTCTGTTATCGTAGATTTCTTAAACTCTACATCAAGTTTGTTAAGAGTATTAAACTCGGATTGCCTAAAAAACAAACGTTTCTGGGTCATATCAAGATGATAATTTTGAGGTAATCGTTCTTGTACTCGATCAATAATCTCATCTACTTCAAGGTTTTTATTTGAAATAAATACACTTTTTAGTTCGATAGCTTTGGGTTGCATATATACGATACTATCAATAGGGGGTTGCGTAAAAACAGCTATTTTTTCGTATCCCATCGAGGAGATATAAATCGAATCTATTGTTTTAGTTGCTTGGTCAAGTGTAATACTAAATATTCCTTCTTCGTTAGTAATAACACCTTGATTTTCTGATTGCTGTACGGTTGCAAATGGGATGGGTTCGTTTGTTTTTTTATCAACCACTTTGGCAGTAATAGTTTGTGCTTTGGCTATCGAGGAGATCGATACCCATATCAGTGCGGTCAATAAAAACAATTTGTTTGCCATAATTTTTACTTTATATAGTGTATTATATCTATAGACGATATTATTATCAATAGGGTTGCCTGACACCTCTAATAAAAATAAGACTGTATTGTGAAGTAATTGTTACATAGTGGTGGGTTAGATAAAATAATTATCAAAAAACGTATTCTTCTTTATTCAATTAAAAATGATGTTATACTATATAAAAACAATTCATTTTTAGTACTAACCCCAGATTTCTAACGATATCTACTCATTATAAAACGAGTAGTTCTAGTTATAAGTTTTGAGGTTATTACCTGCCCATTTTATGTTATTTTGGCTGTCAATCGCTATTTTATTTAATCAAACATTGATCCCTAATTCTTAAAATCACCTATCAATGAAAAAAATCATTGTTATACTTTGTCTCCTAAGTTGTTCTTTAGGTTACACACAAAAAAGCATAAAATACAGTCAAGCTAAGATTACCTATAACACTAGAGAAAATCTTAAAAAATTAATTGAGTTACGACTCCCGATGGATCATGGTTTAAATATTAGAGAAGGATTTATTATTTCTAATTTTTCAACTGCCGAAATTGATATCGCAAGACGCATGGGGCTACAAGTAGAAATTTTAATCGATGATACTCAAGCTGATTTTATACGACGTAATAAAATTGCCAAAACACAAAAAAGAGTTCAAAATATTGAATGCCCAAGCGAAAAAAATTATTATCCTACTCCTGCAAATTTTGCTCTGGGATCTATGGGTGGATTTCTAACGTATCAAGAAATGTTGGATAATCTAGATGCTATGCGAGCCAAATACCCAACATTAATTTCTGCCAGAGCCAATATCGGGGATTTTGTAACTAATGGATTTCCTGATAATACCGTATCACCAAGTATTGGTGGTAATGCATTACAATGGGTACGCATATCAGACAATCCAGATGTTGATGAAAACGAACCTGAAATCTTATACGATGCGGTACATCATTCAGGAGAACCATTAACGTTGTCGCAATTGATCTATTATATGTGGTATCTCCTCGAAAACTATGACTCTGATCCCGAAATAAAACAAATAGTAAATCATACAGCACTTTATTTTATTCCTGTAGTGAATCCAGATGGATATCTATACAACCAAAAAATCCATCCTGATGGTGGAGGTGGATGGAGAGGAAATAGAAGTTATACTATAGATAGTGAAACAGGTGAACCTTATATTATTGGAATGGATCTTAACCGCGATTATGATTATTATCCTACTGGCGACCCTTCTAGTTCTACTTCTTGGGGTAATCCTTTTTCCCAACCCGAAACCCAGGCAATGAAGTGGTTTGTAGAACAACATGATTTTATAATCGCCTTAAACAATCACTCTTATAGTAATTTACTTCTTTTCCCTTTTGGGTATGAGGTAGACAAACCAACTCCTGATAATGATATCTATTTATCTATATCTGAAGCGATGGTGGAGCAAAACGAATATAAAAATGGATTAACGACTACTTTAATGTATACAACACCAGGTAATGGTGATGATTTTATGTATGGTACGGTAGGGACCCATGATAAAATTTTTGCATTTACCCCAGAAATTGGCCCTAATCATTGGCCAACATATGATAAAATTGACAACATTTGCAAGACCATGATGTATCTTAATCTTACTACAGCCAAAATGGCCAATAACTATGCTGTTGTTAAGGATAATAGTAAAACAAATATTGATGTAAACTATAATAGTTTTTATGCTTCATTTGATGTAAGGAGAATTGGTTTGCGAGGCAATGGAAATTTTACAGTACGTATTATTCCTGTAAGCGATAATATCAAGAGTGTAGGTAGAGCCAAAAATTATACAAATGTTCAAAAAGGAAATGTAATCAAAGACAGTACTATAATTACTCTTGAAGAAACTGTGGGCATTGGAGATACTATTGAGTATCAAATTCAAGTAGATTCAGGTTTACACACACATACGATTACTGTAAACAAAAACATTGGTGAACTTACTACTATTATTGATAATAAGGCTGATACATTTAATGAATATATAGTGGGGGATGGCTGGAAGATAAATCCCTGGTTTTATAAATCTGCACCTGGTTCAATACGTAATACTGTAAAATCTTTTTCAAATCAAGACAGCAGTATAGAACTTGCAAAAGAAATTGATCTTACAAAAGCTTTTTATGCTACAGTAGAATTTAATGTTATATGGGTTGATCGGTATAATTATAACATTAGTAATACCCATACTCAATTCGAAGTATCCACAGATAATGGAGTATCCTGGACACCACAATGTGGTAAATACACTAGAATAAATGAGGCTAATGAACCATATTATGGTGGTTTTCCTTATGGGTGGGTTTTAGAAGAGATAAATCTTAATGATTATTTGGGGGAAACTATAAAAATACGGTTTCAGTTTATGCGAGATGAAATAGCTAATGTAGGTAGTTTTAGTTTTGATGATCTCAAAGTTAAAGTATTATATGAACCTCTTGCAGTTGCTGATGCGGCAATTACTCCAGCTTATTGTAATGAAATGTATAAGGGAGCTATCGATATTACTGTAGCCGGTGGTGTTCCTCCATATACCTATGAATGGTATGCAAATTGGGATACCCTAATAGGAAAGACAGAGGATATTAAGAATCTCAATGCAGGTTTTTATAGAGTAATGGTAGAAGATGCAAAAGGAACCCGTGCATATAAATTTTTTGAGGTTATTAATGAGGTAGACTGGACTGATTTGGATGATGGGATTGAGGTAAACCCAGCAACAAATACCTTGGTAAAAACAGGCGCTTCATCCTGGAGTACAGGAGCAGCCTCAAGTAACCTATTGGTAAATCGAGGATTCCTTCAATTTAATATTGAAAAAAGATCTGTGAGTCATTATTTTATTGGATTATCAGATAAAAATATTGCCGACCCTCATAGTTACAAAACTATAGACTATGCGTTCTATTATAATGGTAGTAATCACTCGATAGGTATATTTGAAAGCGGAATACGAAAACGTATTATACAACTTGAAAATGAGGTCAATACTTTTCAGATTATAAAATATGGAGATAAGAGTATAGAGTATTATGTAAATAATTCGTTGGAGTATACATCTCAAAAAAAATCAAGCACACCTTTGCTGGTTGATGTATCAATACTTAATGCCATCGAGCTACCCAAAGTAGAGGTTTCCTTTTGTAATGATGTCGTTGGTGATTTAAATAAAATAACCTTCAAGAATTTTGATGTGTTCATCTATCCCAACCCTTCTAAGAATGGAATTTTTGAAATAAAAACGGCTCAAAAAGAAGATTTTAATGTAACAGTATTAGATGTTAATGGTAGGGCGCTGACCAAAAAACAGCTAAAAGCTTCTTCTTCAACTTACAAATTAGATTTGTCTAAATACGAAGCTGGGATCTATTTTGCAAAGCTCGAAAATGATTCCAAAACACAAGTTCATAAATTGATTATTGAATAAGTAAGATCGGATATTCTTACTATATTTTAAGTTTCGTGATTTGTTACACCCCTGGTTGTTGCACCCAGGGGTTTTTAGTTATCAAAATACCCGAATTTATAGTAACCCAAATACATATTTTAATAAGTAATCTCTTCAAAAAATGAAACAAGGATATTGTAATCTTGTACTTGAGAGCAAAATTTTTGATGTTTTTTTCAAAACCTAAGGCTTGCAAAAATAGGCTCATAAACCTAACAAAACTATTTTGGTATATTTGAAAGCTTTTTACAAAACAGAAAACATAAATGAAAAAGATTATACTTTTTTTAATCCCAATAATCACAATATTTGGTTGTAGTAAAGATGATGGTGGGGCACCCTCTGCAGAAACAGGAAGCCTAAAAGTTAAAACAACATCTTTAGGAGATGTTCCTTTCATAGCTACCCGTATATATACTGAACCAGTATCACAAGAAAAATTAACTGATGATGAAGGTGTTGCTTTATTTGAAGACCTGCCAATAGGAACCTACGAAGTTTTTGCCGATGGAGGAGGCGAATTTGAGATAAAAAAAATGTCGGTCAATGTAGTAGCAAACCAAACTAAAGAAGTATCATTTTTATTTGAACCTGTGGTTATAGAGCCAGAACCTCTTACGGTTGATGCGATCCTTAACAATTTATATAACCAACTCAAAAACTCAGAAGTATTTAATGCCAGAGGGTATTCTCTATACTGGGGAGATATAGGTGCTGATGTAGCTTATAATAACTCATCTTCATCGGGATTTGACTTGGATATCTATAATATCTCACCCAATACACCTATGATCAGAAATGTTTGGGAAGCACACTACAATATTGTTAAAGGGGCTAATTCTGGTCTTGAATTTTTAGAAGGTCTTAACCCTGTAACAAATCCAGATGTTGATAAGAATAAGATAGGTGCAGCATTTAGGTTTTTTAGAGCATTGGCTTACTTTAATCTGGTAAAATTGTATGGAAATCCTTTATTAGTTACTTCTACAGGTATTATAGACCCAGTAACTATTATACAAGATTCTAACAAAGTGTATGCATTAATTATTGAAGACCTCACATATGCCGAAAACAATCTTGAAGCTTCTGCACCTTCTAACCGAGCATCAGTACCCGTGGCTCAGGCTTTATTAGGTAAAGTATATCTACAGATGGCTGGCTTTCCTTTATTACAAAATGATAAATATGCGTTGGCACTGGCACAATTCAAAAAAGTCGAAGGCACATATAGCCTAGAAGCTAATTATAGTGATGTATTTAGTATAGAAAATGAAAGCAACAATACTGAAGTAATTTTTAAAATAGATTTTGAAAGTGATGGAAATTATGGTGTTTTTTGGGGACCAACAGGAATTGCTTTAGAAGATAATCTTCTTTTAGCACCTGGTTTTGCCGAAAGTTATTTTGAGGATCCAAACAGTGTTAGTAGTCCGGTTACTTTTCCATTAGTAGTAAAAGACAAAAGATTTGATCAAAACATAGCTACTTTTAGTGTAGTTAATGATCAAGTAACAAATGCAACCGATATTGATGATTGGAGACCTTATAAGTATAAAAAAGATCCTACTACAGCAGTTACAGCAGGTAAAGAATCTTTTGATTACATATACTTGCGATATGCAGATATATTATTAATGCTTGCCGAAGCAGAAAACGCAATTAATGGCCCTACACAAATTGCTTATGATGCAATTAATAAGGTTAGAAGAAGAGCATTTGGTAATACAAATAATGATATAACACCAGGATTAAGCCAACAAGAATTTTTTGATGTGATTTTACAAGAAAGACGTCTAGAATTATGTTATGAGGGACATAGAAAAGATGATTTGGTACGAACTCAACAGTTAGAGACTGTTATTAACGCTTTTAATACCTCCAATCCTCAAAACATGAAAAGTTATCAATCACATGAATATATTTGGCCAATTCCTTCGATAGAAATAAATGTAAACCCTAATGTAGTTCAAAATCCAGGATATTAAACATATAAAAACCCGATCAAAAATAACTTGATCGGGTTTTTAGTTTTAAATTTCCTTCTTACTCTTCTTGTACTGGTTTTAAGTTATCACCAGAATTTCTGTCAATGAGTTTATTGTAGGGATCGATACCAGCTTTTATAGGTTTTTGATCAGTAATAATAGTAAAGGTATTCTTGCCGGGTTGTAGCCATTTTCTTTGAAGATAATATGGGTTTTTAAGAGGCACGTCTTCCTTGTCTACAATATCTTCACCAAATAAACCCACTTCGATATAATTGGTTGTTGTATCAGTGCGTTCTTCTTTGCCCTTGTTATCATAATATATCTTTTTACTATTGACCACAAACGTAGTTTCGTAAGTGCCGTTGTCTAGTTTTTTGGTCTTTGCTGTATTCACTCTATTTTCGTACATCACAATCTTTGTAAATCCATCTTCTACAGCATATTGTAATGAATCGGGAGCTACTTTATAAATAGCTTCATATAGATTTTCTGAAGTAGGATATACTCCTTTTTCAAAATGTTTATATTCATTTACAAAATTTTTAAGAGCAGCATTTATCTTATCTTCACCTATTAAATCTTGCAATTCATACATCACCATTGATCCTTTGCGATACCAGATGTGCGACCCTGTTTCTACATTAAGTAAAGAACGTTCTGGCTTAAAACTAAATGCTCTTTCTTTGAGATAAGCATCTAGAGAATATTTTAAGAAGTTTTTAATTCCGTTTTCACCATATTGGTGTTTCATGGTCATTAATGAGGTGTATTCTGCCAGGGTTTCTGATATAATATTAGCACCCGATGTTTTACTCGGAGTAACAATATGTCCCCACCATTGATGTGCTACTTCGTGAGCAGTTACTCTAAAAGCATAATTAAAACCCTCGGTTTTTTCAAAATTAGCAGCAAATCCAAAATCCTCAGAATAGGGGATAGTCGTAACAAATGATTGTGCAAAAACGGTATGCGCCGGAAACTCAACAATCCTAATGACCGAATTTGGATATTCGATAAAATTTTTAGAACAATACTCGAGTGTTACTTTGACTCCGTCAATAAAATGTTGCAGATTTCGCTTATGTTTAGGTGAGTGATAAATTTCAATATCCACTTTTTTTCCGCTAGGAGCAGTCCAACTGGATGTTGAAACATCATATTTTGCCGAAACGATATTAAAGAACAAATCAGTTTGCGACTCTAATTTGTAATGATAATACGTTCTGTCTTTTTCAGTCCATGTTTTGGCCAATTTACCCGGAGCTAAAGCAATTTGATCTTGTGTTGTACTCACTACAGCTTCAAAATTGATGTAGTTGGCATCCTCATTAAAGAGATTTTTCTTCAATGCGGTAGAATCTGTTCTTGGTGGATATATGAAATCTAGTTTTTCTAGTCCATATTTCTTACGAACACCGTTATCTAGCACACCGATATCATAGTGAAATCTTGGAAATATAGCGCTATTAAAAAATGAACCGTTATATAATACCTCAGTTTGCATCGCATTAGCAAAACCCTTTGTTTCGGCACTAACTTCTATAGTAAGCTCTGCTTTTTCGTTAGGCAGCATAGCTTTCGGAAGTTTATAAAAATACATACGATATACCGAATCGATAACTACAGGTGTAAGCACTGCCCCGTTATATACTACTCTTTTTAGCTGAGTATGCTCATTAGGATACTGCACTTCGAGTAATAACGTATCTATAGCTGTTGTATAATTATTAATGATTTTAAATTCTCCTTTGGCATTTACATTTCGCTGTCGCGGAAAAACATCAATATAAGCTTTCAAATCCGTTACCTGTGGATGTGCCTGGCCAATGTATTTTGCGTATCTTTTTTCGGCATCGGCAGCTGCTTTTTGGGTATAATTACCATCTTCGATAGTATTTACAATTTTCAGATTATAATAGCTATATCCGGCTACCGATATAAATGCAACAATTATGGTTATTAAGGCTACAATTGTTTTGATATCAAAACGCTCTTTGGCAAACGATAATCTCTCTTTTACAGAAGAAAAGAATCCTCGTGTCCAGAATACTTTACCGATCATCACCAAAATTGCGGTCATCAGAATCCAATATAGATTTACCCATGTGATTCCAGTGAGATAATGCCCAAAACCATTAAGATCACTAATAAAAAACGGAGTAGGTTGTCCAAAAATTAATAAAGGATTAGTGCTTTTAAATGCAAGGAGAACCAATAACGGTAATCCAACATATAGCAGGATAACTACAAAGTGCCCTAAAAACTTATTATTAACCAGTACATGAATAAAAAATGCTAAAAAGATCGTCATGATCAAACCAGGAAATAACAAAACAAAATTATAGACCAAATAGATATCCAATTCATAAACAAAATATCCATTAAGGGTCTGAAAAAGCATCCCAATTATGATATTGGTTATAGTAAGTATAACAGATATTCCTACAAGTGCAATAATCTTTGAAAAATATAAACTAGCATCACTAATAGGTAGTGCATCATAAAATACAAAGGTCTTATTCTTTCGGGTTCTGTGTACAGCCTCTCCCGAATAAATGACTAAAATAATTATAGAAAGTAATGAAATCCCACCAGATACATATAAAGCTATATACCTTGTAAGCGGAAGATTGGGTGTGCCATACGTTTCATTAGCTACAAAAATAGTAATGATAGACACAATGACACCAATAATCAAAAGGATAATAAAGACTGGATCTTTTACAATCGATAAAAATTCGATCTTACTAAGCGATAACAAATTTTGTCGCTCTGTTTTCTTAGAAAAACGCTGAGTTATGTTAGTTAATAATGATGGAGTATATATCCCTGCATCGGTTTTTTTGTCTTTTTTGTTTGAGCGCAAAAACGTTTTATAATCAAATTTAAAAACTGTGATCAATAAGAAAATCATCGCTATGGCCATCCATAGTATTCTGTTTAATAAAAACTTACCATAAATAGGCAGTTGATGTGTATTAAGTTCATTAATAGACCAATATTTTCTAACAAAGCTAAAAGCTTCTCCGCCAAAAGGATCTATGTAAATACTAATCCATTGATTATCCAAACTACTTATAAGATTCTCTGATAAGGTATTTAATAAAAACAGGCAAATCCCACCTAGATAAATAATTGGCATTTTCTTAAAAAAAGCCATTAGGCAAAAAAACAAAGCGCCTATCAAAAAAGCATTGATTTGTAAAATAAAAACAAAAGGTAAAAGATATGATGTGAAGTTAAAATCATCATAGTTGCCAAAATCAGGGCGGTCCAAAAAATCTCCGATTCCAAAACCAATAATAGCACCTGCCAGAATACCAATATTAAGTAGGGTAGCGATTGTATAACTACCCAAAAACCGACCTAATACATATGATTTTTCGGGAATGGGAAATGTAAAATAGGTTTGCGCTGTTTTATGATCGTGATCTCTAAAAATGGGGACTCCCATAATAGCTGCATAAAAGAAAATCCCTATGACCGATATACCGGTCATTACATTTGCTATACGCGTAGGACTATTAACAAATTCTGCCGTCGAAGATCGTTGTAATGCAGAAAACAAGATTGCCAAAGTAATACCAAGAGCCACATATATCCATGTCGCAGGTCTGTTTAAGCGATATTTTAATTCAAAAAAGAAAATTTCCTTCATAGTACAGCCCCCAACTCTTCTCTTTTATTAATACAATAGAAATAAAAATCTTCGAGGTCATTATGTATAGTTTCAAATCCATCTCCAGGATTAGATTCACTGTATACATTTACATAAAATTCTCCTCCTCTTAGGTAATTAGATAATATGATAAACTCATTTTCAATGGTTTCTAATTCTGATTTTGCAATGTGTTTTTTATAGACTTTTCCATTCAAGGTATTAGACAACTCCTGTGGGTTTCCTTGTACCAATATTTTACCTTCATTAAAAACAGCCATATTTTGGCATAAATTAGTGACATCATCTACAATATGTGTGCTTAAAATCACCACTGCATTTTCTCCTAATTCACTTAATAAATTGTGAAAACGGTTACGTTCTAATGGATCCAAACCTGCTGTGGGCTCATCTACAATAATCAGTTTGGGATTGCCTAATAACGCTTGGGCAATTCCAAAACGTTGTCGCATACCGCCCGAAAAATCTCCAAGATTTCGATTTTTAAATTGATATAGATTCACTTTATTAAGCAGATCGCCAACATAACCTTTGCGTTCTGTAGCATTGGTAATCCCTTTTACTTTGGCAATATGAGTAAGCATTATCTCTGCAGATACTTTTGGGTACACACCAAAATCTTGTGGTAGATACCCTAAAACTTTTCTTAACTCACCGGGTTGTTTAAAAATATCGATTCCATCAAAATTAATAGTACCAGAATCTGCTAACTGTAAGGTAGCTATGGTTCTCATTAGCGAGGATTTACCCGCACCATTAGGACCTAATAATCCAAACATTCCTTTTTCTAAAGTTAAGGTGACATCATCTAATGCTTGCGTACCATTGGGATAGGTTTTATTAAGGTTTTTTATGGTTAACATACTTTCAAATTTATGATTCTAGTACTTTATGAGTTAGTAGTATTTGTTAAGGTTTTGTTACAGAGTTTGATATGTTTTTAACGAAATTATCCTTAGATAAGTACTTCTCCTTACGATTATGTACTAATAGATATATCAGTATCTTTACATCGATTAAATTTATAGTTCAAATATGGAACAACTTCGTAGAAACAGAAGATTAAGAACCAACGAGGCGATTCGTTCTTTGGTTCGAGAACATATAATTACTCCAAGTGACTTTTTGGTACCCCTTTTTGTGGTTGAAGGCAAGAATGTAAAAGAAGAAATTCCTTCTATGCCAGGATATTATCGATATAGTTTGGATCTACTTAAAAATGAACTGAAAGAA
This sequence comes from uncultured Aquimarina sp., assembly GCA_947501475.1. GTDB lineage: Bacteria > Bacteroidota > Bacteroidia > Flavobacteriales > Flavobacteriaceae > Aquimarina. The sequence goes on from CANMWA010000001.1 coordinate 471,495, forward strand.
CTTTGGTCACTAGGGCTAAAGTCGGTATTACTTTTTGTAAAAGTGCCTAATAACTTAAAAGATAATAAAGGCACCGAGGCATTAAATCCAGATGGATTAATGCAAAGAGCAATCAAAACGGTAAAAGATACTACTCCCGATATGTTGGTGATGACCGATGTTGCCCTTGATCCATATTCATCATATGGGCATGATGGGATTGTAGAAGATGGATATATTGTTAACGATGAAACTTGCGAAATTTTGGCAGAAATGTCATTGTCTCATGCACAAGCAGGAGCTGATTTTGTGGCTCCGAGTGATATGATGGATGGTCGTATTCTTTCTATTAGAGAAATACTCGAAGAAGAAAATTTCAAAAATACAGGTATTATGAGCTATAGTGCCAAATATGCTTCAGCATTTTATGGCCCTTTTAGAGATGCTCTCGATTCTGCACCAGGATTTGGAGATAAAAAAACATATCAGATGGATTTTGCAAATCGCGAAGAAGCGATCAAAGAAACGCTTATGGATATCGACGAAGGAGCAGATATCGTAATGGTAAAACCTGGTTTATGTTATCTGGATTTGGTAAGAGAGGTGAGAGATAATGTAGATGTACCCGTTGCCGTGTATCAGGTAAGTGGTGAATATGCGATGCTTAAAGCTGCTGCCGAAAAAGGGTGGTTGGACCATGATGCAGTGATGCTAGAGCAAATTACGGCATTCAAAAGAGCAGGAGCTCATATTATTGCTAGTTATTTTGCTAAGGATGTGGTAAAATTGTTAGGTTGATTACTATATTTAAAATTCCTTCTCATCAAGAAAAAGGAAACAATAACGTAACTATTTTTTTGGTTTTTAATTAAAGATATTCCTTATGATAAGTAGAGACAGATTATACCAAACATTCGGAGAGTTGTTATATGTACTCGCAATGAGTGATGGTGTTATCCAGAAAGAAGAAGTTGAAACCCTAGAAGAAATCCTAAAAGGTCATCCAAAAGGAGAAGAGATAAAATGGTCTTTTGATTATGAAAGCACCAACCAAAATGATATTGATGATCTCTATAAAAAAGTGATCGAAGTATTTTCTGACAATGGCCCAGATGCAGAGTATGATTTTATGATCTATGCATTAACCAAAATTGCAGAAGCCAGTAAAGGAACAACTGCTAAAGAAAAAAAAGTAATTACCAATTTCTCTAAAGATTTGCTTGAACGATTTTTAAACGATATTGAAAAAATTAAAGAGAAATATAAATAAAAACTTTTCAAGTTATATGCAAAAAATTGCTTTCCTGATATGTAGTACAATGCTATTTTGTTTCAGTTGTCAACCTGAAAGAAAAGAAAAACAAACGATCCAGATAGAAACAAAGAAAAAAGAAATTTCTGCTTTTGATACTGGAAAAAATATTTTTAACGGAAAAGGAAAATGCTATACATGCCATCAGATTGATAAAAAATCTATTGGTCCAGCTGTGATCGAAATTATGAAGATTTACCAAGAACAGGATGCCGATTTGATTGCGTTTTTAAAACAAAAAGCAGAACCCATTGTTGATCCCGAAACCTATGCTGTGATGAAAACTAATTTTGCCATTATCAAAACATTTTCTGATGAAGAAATAAAAGCCCTCGAAGTATATATGACCAAAGTAAGTAAATAACAGTCATGTATGACCAGAATTTTTGTTCAAATCCGTATTTTAGTATCATATTCAAAATAAAATGACCTTACTCATAATTTACGCAGTACTTTCTATTTTCTTTTCTTTTTTATGCTCTATTCTAGAAGCAGTACTACTTAGTATTACTCCTACTTTTATTAATGTAAAAAAGAAAGAAGGAAAACCCTATGCTGCAACTCTCGAAAATCTAAAAAAAGATGTCGATAAACCCCTTATAGCAATACTTACTGTAAATACGATTGCACATACGGTAGGTGCTATTTTGGTTGGGGTTCAAGCTGAACAATTACCCTATAAATTTGAAATATTAGGAGTAAATCTAGTCGGGATTGTATCTACAATCATGACCATATTGATTTTGGTGGTTTCAGAAATTATACCCAAAACTATAGGAGCTACTTTCTGGAAACAATTGGCCAACTTTACATCCAAAGCATTAGTGATTTTGATTGCACCACTAAAATATACTGGTATGTTATGGTTACTTCAACTCACGACTAAGCTTATCGGTGGTAAAGGACATCATGGATCGGTATTAAGTAGAGAAGATTTCACAGCTATGGCCGATATTGCCGAAGAAGAAGGAGTTTTTGAAGAATCAGAATCTAAAGTGATTAAGAATTTACTCAATTTTAAGGCAGTAATGGCCAAAAATATCATGACCCCTAGAACGGTATTAAAAATTGCGCCCGAAGATCAAAGCGTATCAGATTTTTTTAAAGCCAACAAAAACCTTCGGTTTTCAAGAATACCCGTTTATAAAGATAATCAGGATAACATAACTGGATACGTTTTAAAAGATGAGGTATTTAAGCAAATGGCTGAAGATAAACACGACAAGAAATTAGGAGATATTAGAAGACAATTGTTTGTTGTTAACCGAAATATGCCGGTACCTAATCTTTTCGAAAAACTGGTTGAAGAAAGAGAGCATATTGCCTTGGTAGTAGATGAATATGGTTCGATAAGTGGTATTGTTAGTATGGAAGATGTTATAGAAACGCTACTGGGATTAGAAATCGTAGATGAGAGCGATACCGATGCTAATATGCAAGACCTGGCTCGAAAGAATTGGGAGAATCGTGCTCGTCGACTTGGTATTTTAGACGAGAACCAAGAAGAATGACCCAAACTGCCTATATAAAAACACCTTTAGGGATAGCAGCAATATCTGGTGATAAAGAAGGAATTACTCATGTTTCGGTAACTCAGGAATCAACTACTATACCTTCTTCAAAAATTCCAGCTCATTTACAAAATGCAGTGACCCAGCTCAAAGAATATTTTGAAGGACAACGTGCAGTTTTTGATCTTAAATTAAACCCTTCAGGAACCGATTTTCAGAAAAAAGTATGGGAAGAATTATTAAAAATTCCCTTCGGAAAAACTGCTACATACCTTGATATGGCAAAACGATTGGGCGATCCAAAATGTATACGAGCCGCTGCTACCGCTAACGGAAAAAACCCATTATGGATTATTGTTCCTTGTCATCGTGTAATTGGTAGTGACGGATCACTTACAGGATATGCAGGTGGTTTGTGGCGTAAAAAATGGCTTTTAGATCATGAAAACCCTGTAAAACAACAATCGTTGTTTTAATTGTATAGTTAAAATATATTGCATTAGTTTTAAAAAATGAAACTAATATTTTTTATCATTGCATTTCAAGTCGTTCATTTTTTTTAATTAAATTGGCATGAACTCAATATTTACACAAACACTAATTAATTTTTAATATGAAAATCTTCAAAAAATTTCTCAAAGCGCTTTTAATTATTATTGTTCTTTGCGTTATTTCATTATACATGTTTGACTCTGAATACATCTTTAAAGGGGTTCGTGTAGTATATATGACAGGTCATACTACTGCTTATTTAGATGATTATACTCATTTTGACAATCGTACCATAAAAAAAGGAAATGCAGATTTGCCTTGGGCAATACATGAAGAATATAACAAAGCGAAACCTACTGATAGATTAAATAAAATTAATGAAGAGCTAGGTACTGTTGCATATATGATTATCAAGAATGATAGTATCTGGTATGAGAATTATGCAGATGGGTTTGGTACCGAATCTAGAACCAACTCTTTTTCTATGGCAAAAAGTATAGTTACAGCCATGTTAGGAAAAGCGATAATGGAGGGGCATATTAAAAGCCTGGATCAACCGTTGGGAGATTTTTTTCCAGAATTCTCTGAAGGATTAGCCGCAAAAACTACAGTAGGTGACCTCTCGTCTATGTCATCTGGCCTTAACTGGATCGAAAGTTATACCAGTCCGTTCTCTATAACAGCAAAAACATATTATGACACTAATATTAGAGAAGTATTATTAGGTTTAGAAGTTGTAGAAGAACCCGGTAAAGAATTTAAATACTTAAGTGGTAGTACTCAATTATTAGGTATGGTAATCGAGAAAGCTACAGGGAAAAATTTATCGAATTACCTAAGTGAGAGTTTCTGGAAACCTATGGGGATGGAGCAAGAAGCTATATGGCAATTAGATAGTGAAGATAGCGGTATGGAAAAAGCATACTGTTGTATAGCCAGTAATGCAAGAGATTTTGCCCGTTTTGGAGTGTTATTTAAAAATAAAGGTGTCTTTGCTGGACAACAATTATTACCTGCAGATTTTGTAGAATTAGCCACCAAACCAAGATTCGAGAAAGATGATATGTATGGATACGGATTGTGGATATCGGATCATATGAATAAGAAGATTTTTGCCATGCGAGGTATTTTAGGGCAATATGTGATTTGTATCCCAGAAGACGATATTATTGTAGTGCGATTAGGGCACAATAGAGGGCGCAATAGAGGGCAATTTGTTCCAGGAGAATCATTTACAGATGATTTCTTTGTCTTTATCGAAGAAGCCTATAAAATGCTGGAGAATGCTTCATAAAATAGATCTTGAGCATCTTTTATTTCTGGATATTGAGACCGTTCCAGAGTATAAAGACTTTGAGGATTTAAGTGACGAAACAAAGTACCTTTGGGCTGATAAAACCAAATATCAACGTAAAGAGGATTTTACACCCGAAGAGTTTTATGAACGTGCTGGTATATGGGCCGAGTTTGGCAAAATAGTATGCATCTCTGTAGGGTATTTTACTCATAAAGGAGCGACAAGATCGTTTAGAACCACTTCATTTTACGGAGAAGAAAAACAATTACTTGTCGATTTTAAAAACCTAATTGAAACTCATTTTAATGGCCCAAATCATTTGCTTTGCGCACATAACGGTAAGGAGTTTGATTTTCCGTACATCGCTCGTAGAATGATTATCCACAATATAGCATTACCTTATAAATTAAACTTATTTGGCAAAAAACCCTGGGAGGTACCACACCTAGATACACTAGATTTATGGAAGTTTGGAGATTATAAACATTACACTTCGCTAAAATTATTGACTAGTATATTAGGGATCCCTTCTCCCAAAGATGATATCGATGGCAGCCAAGTGCGACAAGTGTATTATGAAGATCAAGATATAGATCGTATCATCGTGTATTGCGAAAAAGATACCATAGCCGTAGCACAAATACTACTTCGTTTACGACAAGAGGAGTTGTTAAGTGAAGATGAGATAGTTTCGGTATAAATAAACAGCCTAGTTCATTCTATTTCGTCTATCTTCTTTGGTAGGAAAATATAGATTTGAGCTGCTGTAGGTAGTGCCATAAGTTTTTACTGCCGAATATACTTGTTGTAAGGCATCTTCTACCGATTATGTAACTCATCGGTTACACAAATACATTGAATGTCATTAAGAATTAATTCCCAGTGACCATCACTACCTTCAATCTTAGGAGTCAATTTTCTAAAGATTTGATCTAATTGCTTATTGTTCGAAGTAATTTACAATTTAGCTATCTATTTGTATATATAAAAAAATTTCCCCCTCCATACAGGAGAGGGAATTTATCGTAACTATATGTCAGTCGTGTCCCCCAACAAACTCGAAAATTGTCATGGTAGATTCGAGTCGATCCCCTTCGATATAATTACAAGCAAGCAGGGAGGAAAATAAATCCCCACCCATCATATATATTATTATTGCTAATCAATATTATGATTCGATATAAAACATGGAATATTACCTCTTGATAATAGTATCCAAAAGAGTTAGTAAGCTATTGCAATAGCTTTATTTATAGTAAGAAGCCAAATAATGAAAAAAATGTGTGAGAAGTAATCTATGGTGCGAATATACAGATTTATTTTAAGAAAACAGATATTTCATTAACATTTTATTAAGATTTTTATATCTAATACATTAACTATTGTCAACTTTAGTTACATGTATTTCCTGACATAGTAATACCAGCCGGGGTATCTGATTCATTATGGATGCAAACAAACCTTGATGCTCCTGTAGGCTCTGATATTGTATTGGTTGCTATAGATACATCTGTATGAGTGCCATATAAACGAACTCCATTACTTTCATTAGGTTTTATAGTATTTAAGGATACATCTACGTTAAATGTATTACCGACCTGAATACCACCAATTACATCATTATTTGTAAATGTTACTCCGTTGGTATTAGAAAGAACAACTGCATTTTCATTTAAGAAAGTGTTATTCTCGAATAACAATGTATTGTTTTTATGTTCTTCTTTGTCGTTCATCTGGGCAAAATAGACATGAAAACTTCCAGAAGTAACGGTATTTCCTTTAACTTCAATATTATTATTAAAAGTATTAGTAGCAGCAATACCGCTACCAGTTACATTGATTGTATTGTTATAAAATCTAGAGTCAATTGTTTTTGCTATTTGTATCCCAAGACCACAGTTGGTAATTGTATTATCATGTACAAAAGTATCTTTTGTACCTGTTGCAATCCCCAGGCTATACCCTTCGATAGTATTTCCTGCAACTTCATTATTAAATACGGTTTCACTCTCTATTCCTCCAGCGGTAAATATCGCCCAGCTATCTATAGCAGTTCCTGTGGCTTTAAATCTGTTATTGATGATCCTGGTACCAGATACCAGTGAGTATACTGCTCTTGTTCCAATATCATTATCTTCGATAGTAATATCTTGGCCTATTGTAGCTGTGATAAAACCACCTCTACTGCCTGTTTCTGTATTTTTTCTAATGGTAATATCAAAGGCGCGTTGTCTTTCCATAAGAATTCCGTTACCATCTCTAAACCGATCGGGTTCGATATTAATAGCATACCCAACTTCACCACCATCAGAGTTCGATGATGGTAATCCAGTATCTATAAATGTATTCCCTTCGATCAGTACATCACGAGCATCTGTAAGGGCAATAGCCATTCTTCTTGAATTTTTGAATTCGCAGTTTTTGATAATTACCCCAGTAGTAGGGATATAATCTGGATTGAAGGAAAAACCAAAAGAATATATACTCATTGAACCTTTAGAGCCATCAATAAAGTTCACCCCATCTAGCGTAATATTTTTTCCAGAATGAATAAGAAACAAATGAGTTCCTTCTAAGCCTATATCTGCAGAAGAATAAACCCGCTTGTCTCTGTCTCCATATAGAGTACCTCCAGATACAATAACATTAGACACATCTCTAACTGCCAATATTGCACCACCCTCTACACCAGCTTCAGCAGTAAATGTGCGTAAATGGGTATTCTCAGACATTTTCAAATGAAAATCTGAAGGAATGTTTATAGCTTCAAGAGAAGGGTAGAAATTTTGATTCGAAGTAGTACTTGTTACTTTTGTGATTTCGAAATAAGCATCAAGTCGACCAATTTCGAAGGTTGTAGCACCTAATTCTTTTGTATAAAACATTAACCTCTCGAATTCGGCATTATTTTTTAAGGCAATTTCTGAAGTCGTTTTGCCTTCTACAATATCCCATCTCACAGCATATAATCTAAATGTTTTACCTATAAGTTTTACATTTCCGTCGATCTTAAGTTTATTACTTAAAAGCCTTCCATCAATTGTACCTCCGGTAAACACTAATGTACCATCACCAATAATATCACCCCCTTCGAATTCAAAATTAACATTAGCCGGTAGATTAATAGTCTCTCCTTTAAGATCTAACACACAGTTTATTACTATCGTAGAATTTTCTGTAACGGTTGATAAATCAAAATCACAAGGAGTAGTAATTACATTTTCAGGTATATCGGGTATTATTTCCTCTCCTATTTCAGGAGGATTATTTCCAACACTTTCTTTACTACATGAAATAATTACACAAGCAGAAATGATGAATATAGGGTATACTAATTTTTTCATTTTGGGGGATGTATAGGGTTGATTTAGAAGTAAATTGATTTTGATTGATGTATATAAAAGTATAAAAAATATTTTAATGCACTAAAATACCTTTTGAATGACTGGGTTAAAAGCTTTTGAGCCTACCATAACGGTATCTCCAATTTTTAGGTCATTGATCTCTGATTCCTGAGCGATAATTTTTACAACATTGGTGCCGATTAGTACCGTAACAATATATACCACTTCTTCTTTTTGGATAGCAATAACCTCGCCTGTAAATTGAAATTTAGCACTCATTTGGTGTGATGTGAAAATTTCTGAAGGTGTTCCTGATTTGATAATATTTCCCTTATCTAACATACATACTTTATCAGAAAGCTTTATGATTTCACCAATATCATGACTTACCAAAATTGTGGTTAGATTGTATTTGTTGTGAACTTTTAAAATATAATCCTGCAGTTTTATTCGCATTTTGGTATCTAACGCAGATAAAGGTTCGTCAAGTAATAAGATTTCAGGTTGTTGTACCAAAGCACGAGCTAAAGCGACACGTTGTTGTTGTCCACCAGATAGAGTGCTGGGCTTTTGATGTTGTAATTCACCTAGCTCTACGATTTCAATAAGTTCTTCGATAATGGTATAATCCTGATTTTTTGCAAACGCATATTCCAGATTTTTACGTACCGTCATGTTTGGAAACAAGGCATAATCCTGAAACACAAAACCTACTTTTCGTTGTTGAGGTTTTAAATTGATTTTAGCTTCTGTATCCAGCCAAATTTTGTCATTTATGATTATTTTCCCATGATCTGGGGATAGCAACCCCGCCAGCATACGAAGGGTTGATGTTTTTCCGGCACCCGATTCCCCATAAAGTGTTATAAATTGACCCGATTCTAGTGCTAAATCGATATCTAATGACATGTTACCAGTAGCAGCCTTCAATTCTTTATGTAATGACAACTGAATCATCTGCTGAATTTTTTAAGGTACCCACCATTAATTAGATACACAGTTAATAAAATACTGAAAGTAATGACCAATAAAATAAGCGAATAGGTATTGGCAGTGTCATAGTTTAAAGCTTCGACTTCATCATAGATTGCTATAGAAGCCACTTTTGTTTCTCCGGGAATATTGCCGCCAATCATTAATACTACACCAAACTCCCCGATAGTATGTGCAAATGAGAGCACAATACCAGTAAGTAGCGCTGGTTTTATGTTGGGAAGTAGTACTTTGATTAGCGTAATAAACTTTGATTTTCCTAACACATAAGAAGCCTCTTTGTAATTTGAAGGTACCCCAGCTAATCCAGCTTGTATAGGCTGAACCATAAATGGTAAACTATATAAGATAGAAGCAATCACTAACCCCTCAAACGAAAAAATAAGCCGCAACCCCAGCCACTCGTTGATCCAATGACCAAAAGTATTTGATGGGCTAAAGGCTACCAATAAATAAAAACCCAATACCGTAGGTGGTAATACTAAGGGCATGCTTACCAAGGTTTCAATAATCGGTTTCATTTTTGATTTTGAGTATGCCAGCCAGTAGGCGAGAGGGATCCCCAAAATAAGTAGTATGGCGGTTGTGGTTAATGCCAGTTTAAAGGTTAATATGAGTGGCCCCCAATCCATCATTCGCTTAATAAGATTTCGTTGGTTTTGATCATTGCAGTGACAGCTGTATTGGTTGAGATTTTTAGTTGCTCAACCGCTTTGGTCGTTATTACCGAAACAACATTTCCAACAGTTGTACCTATGGTAAGTTTGCTAAGGAGAGCACCTTTCTCTAGCTGGATTATGGTTCCGGTGATTCGATTTTGTAAGCTTATATTTGGTAAATCCCCAGTAGCAATAATCACTTCAGTTTCTTTGAAGAGGATCTTAATCGTATTTCCTGTTTTTAAGTAAGCTACAGTATCTGGGGTTTCTATTACAATTGCAGTAAAGGGTATACCGTTTACTTTGGTAGTAACCAATGCAAGACTTCCGTTTACTTCAATATTTGATATTTGCCCAGTGAGTGTATTCATTTTGTTGTGACAAGGTATCCAAAATTTTCAAGAATTTCTTTGGATTGTGCCGAGAATAAGAACTCATAAAATTTTAGGGCATCTTCTTTTATATGTTCTTTTTTTATCATCACGACACCTTGTGCAATAGGAGTGTAGCTGTTCTCGTCGATAGCTATCCAATTACCTTTTTCTTTGATTTTCGGGGATAAAACCACAGATTTTGCGGTAAAACCCACTTCTGCAGCACCAGAAACGATAAATTGATTGGTTTGCGAAATGCTTTCACCATACACCAATTTGTCTGTAACCAGGTCGTAGATGCCAGCATGTTTTAGAACAGCAATTGCTGCTTCGCCATATGGTGCTGTTTTGGGATTAGCCATGGCAATATGTTTAATTTGCTTATCGGTAAGTGATTCGATACTTGGTTGTATTTCATCAGAAATTGACCATAATACCAACTTACCATAGGCATAGATTTCTGGAGATTTAGCGGCGAATCCATTTTTGTGTAATGTTTCTGGGTATTTCATATCTGCAGAGACAAAAATATCATAAGGAGCGCCTTCTTGAATCTGTGCCGTTAATTTACCAGAAGAAGTGATAATCACATCGCAAGGGATTCCGGTTTTTTGAGTAAATGATGTAGTGATTTCTTGTATTGCAAATTGCATGTTTGCTGCCGTGGCAATTGTAAGTTTATTGCTATCTTTTTTTGTACAGCTTGCGGTTAGGAAGAATAAGGATACTATGTGAAGGAGTATTTTAGTCTTCAAAACAAAAGGAATTTAGATCATTTAATGTCATAGACCCGGCAAAACGTTTAATTTCTTTTTCATTTTTAATAAGCAAGAAATGAGGCAATCCTCTAACATTAAATCTTTTTAATGTTTTCATATTCATATCTGCATTAATTTTTACAACTTTAATACCCTTAGAATTTACTGAAAACTCTTTTATAGTCGAATTCATCATTACACAGGGGCCACACCATTCTGCCCAGAAATCAATCAAAACTAATTCCTCTTTTTTTAATAGACTATCTATATTTTTATTATTCCCTATATAAATCTGAGAATGATTCTTTTTTGTAGAGAACTGTTTAAAAAGGTATCTAAAAGGCAATGTAAGTCCTGCAAAAATTGTAGAACTAAAAAAAGTAACCATTGCTAGCACGTATTTAAAAAGAGTGGCTATGTTTTTTTTACTTTCAAATTCTTTTTCGGCCTTATTTTGAAAGTCAATTATCTTCTCTGTTATACTCATATTATTTATTCTTCATCGATCCAATATTTTCTATAGCAACATTTACGGTAATCCAATTAAGATTCAATATTCAGTTCTGTCAGTTTTTGAATCCCATTTCTGAAACACTTTTAAGGCTTCATCACGCAGTACGTTGGTAAACTCTATTTGTCTATTCTCAATGCCTACCGCAATCTCATCATAGATTAATTGATCATCAAATTCGATATCGGCAGCATCTTCACGTGTACAACCATAAAATACTTTTTTAGGTCTTGCCCAATAGATCGCTCCCAAACACATAGGACAAGGTTCACAAGACGTATAAATGATACAATCTTCTAACTGAAAAGTGTTTAGCTTTTTACAAGCGGTACGAATAGCATCTACTTCTGCGTGAGCCGTGGGATCATTATGTGATGTAACCTTGTTGCATCCTTCTGCTATTATTTCTCCATTTTTTACAATCACTGCCCCAAATGGACCTCCAGTATTAGAATCCATGCCGTTTTCTGCAAGTTGGATTGCACGTCTCATAAATTTCTTATCCTCTTCTGTCATTTCTATTTTTTTAATGTTTTTATCTGTCTGTTCTGTCATGAATCAAAATCAGACGGAAATGTATCTTTTTTAGATTAAGAAACAAAATATATTATTGGTTCCTGTTTTTAATCTTAATGACTTGAGCAGCAATGCTTACTGCAATTTCATGCGGGGTTTGACTTTTTATCGCAAGTCCTATAGGTGCATGAACGATAACTAACTGAGACGCAGTAACGCCTTCTTTTTGTAATACTCCCCACATGGTTTCTAGTTTTGCGATACTCCCAAGTACACCTATATACGCATAGTTATTTCTAATAAGTTTACTTAGCACTAATTTGTCATCAATGTATCTGTTGGTCATAATCGCGACATAACTCTCGGGGCCTTCTGAAATGTAATTCGCTATTTCATTGAAGTCAACTATTAACTTCTGATGCGCACTAGTGTTTAATTCAATCGTATTTAGATGTTCTCGATTATCAAAAACTACAACATGAAACCCAAGAGTAACAAACAATTCAGAAACTGCTACGCTTACATGTCCACCGCCAACAATATATAATGTACTCTTAAACCCTATATATTCTTTAAAAAACCAATCTTGAGATGAAGTTATCTTGTATTCGAATTTATCTTCTAACTGTTCATTAGAAAAATTGATTGAAGTTGGTGTTAGCGTTAATGTTCCTTTAGTATTGCCTTGTAAACAATTCAAAACATCTTCGACAACTGAAATGTGGCTTGCATTTAACGGATGAAACACCACCGTTTGTTCTCCTGAGCAAATCATTCCCGAACCATCTTGTTTATGACCTTGATGTATTTGTCTTTTTAAGAAGATTTTCAAATTTCCATTGTTCAATAATTTTTTAGCTTCTTCTACCAATGAAAATTCCATGACGCCTCCTCCAATAGAACCAAAAATAAAATCGTCTTCAGCAACTAGCATTTTAAATCCTTTTCTACCAGGTGAACTACCAATGTTTTCTATAACAGTGAGTACATAGACGTTTTGAGTATCTCGTAATTTTGATAAAAGATGTTGCCAGAATTTCATATGTTTTGTTAATTGAAAATCACTTCACTTAATGCATAATAAATGGCCATTAATGCAGAGAAGATAGCACTGGCCAAAAATCGCCAATTTAAGTTCACTTTGTTTTGAATTAAATAATTGGCTACAAACGATATCGGGATATTGACTAAAAATGATAGCCATGCTATTTTTAGTAAATTTAAGTCGATTTGATTAAAATTACCTGAGAAAAGTTTGATAAATAGCAAATGGCGAGCGATCCATAACGGATTAAAATAGAGTACAGCTAATCCGGTCTTAACAAGTGTTTTTTTAACTCCCATTAAATCCTTTGTTTTGACCTCTATCCAGGCAAAATAATTTGGGATTTCTATGGCATACAATGTTGCTCCCAACACGATCATACCTATTAGTCGATAGATTGAAAACTCTCCTAGTAGTATTGAAGCAATCAAGTCCCCAGAACTATAGATTATAGCTCCTCTTAGAATATTAGCTTTGGTATATTGTAGTGTTATGGTTTTGCTCAAGGGTATTACTTTTCGTACAATCCTATTAATACCTTTTCTGGTGTAAACGGCGAATCAAACTTTGGTTTATAATTTTTATTGAATGCTTTTACGGCTTGTTGAATAGCAAAGTACGTACCTATCCCATACATTAAAGGAGGTTCGCCAACGGCTTTAGATTTAAGGATCGCCATATCATTTCCATCCGTTTTTACAGGTATTGTTTCGATTGTTTTTGGTGAAGAAAATATGTCTGGCACTTTGTAAGTCGACAAGGCATTCGATAATAATCGCCCATTGTGATCATATGCAATTTCTTCCATAGTCATCCAGCCGATTCCTTGCGCGAGGGCTCCTTCTACTTGGCCTATATCTACGCCAAAATTCATGCTTTCTCCGAAATCATGCACAATTTTTACAGCGTCAATTTCGTAGGTTCCTCTTACACAATCAACGGTAACCAATGTAATTGCAGTACCATACACGTGGTATGCAAAAGGATGCCCTTTTTCTTTTGTTTTATCAAAATGAATGATGGGTGTTGCATAATGTGCATTCTCGGTCAAGGCAATTCGTTCTGTCATGGCCTGAGCAACAATCGCCTCCCATGTTACATTTGATTTTTTACCACCTACAAAAACATAATCTTCTTGAAAAGAAATTTTGGATGTATCTGCAGCTACTACTTTAGAAGCCACTTTTGTCAATCTTTCGAGTAATGCAGCACACGCCTTAGATACCGCTTTTCCATTTAAATCTGCCGTTGAACTTGCCGCAGAAGGCGAAGTATTGGCTACACGAGTGGTATTGGTCGTTTCTAATTTTACTTTATGAGCAGAAATACCCAGTGCATTTTGAGCGACTTGTAACATTTTTGTATTCACACTTTGCCCCATTTCTACGGCTCCTGTACTTACACCAACACTACCATCTAGATAGATATGAATCAATGCTCTTGCATGGTTCATCATTGTATTCGTAAATGAAATCCCAAAGGTCACAGGCATTAACGAAATTCCTTTTTTGAAATGAGCATTATTGGCATTGAAGTCAATAACTTCTTTCTCTAGTGTATCAAAATCAAACTTTTCTTTTGCAGTAAACCAAGTATTTTGAGCTTCAACCTGGGTTGCGATTTGCCCGTAAGAGAATTCATCATTCTCGGCCAGTAAATTGGCTTCCTGAATTTTTCGTTTATCAACGCCAATTTCATCTGCTGCTTTGGCAATTGCAGATTCAATAACAAACATTCCTTGCGGACCACCAAAACCTCTAAATGCTGTATTGGGAGGTAAGTTTGTTTTACAACTATACACAGTTGTACTTACATTAGGAACAAAATAACTATTGGTTGCATGAAATAATGTTCTCTCGGCTATCGCAGGTGATAAATCTGCTGCTGCACCAGAATTTTGTAAAAATTCTGCTTCAAAGGCAATTATTTTTAAGTTTTTGTTTACTCCGATTTTAAAAAAAGAGGAATAGGGATGACGCTTTCCTGTCATACGCAGATCATCATGACGGTTAAGAATGTATTTTACAGGCTTGTTTAAGTGTTGTACGGCAACTGCCGCCATCACCGACCAAGGCGTAGCTTGATCTTCTTTACCTCCAAATCCACCGCCTAGTCTGATAACATCAATCTCAATCTTATGCATGGGTACGCCTAAAACTTTGGCAGCCGTTTTTTGTACTGCTGTAGGGCCTTGCGTAGATGATGTGATCTTGATACTTCCATTTTCTTGTGGGACAGCATAACACCCTTGTGTTTCGAGATACAAGTGTTCCTGACCGTTTGAGAATGTTTCCCCTTCGATGACATAATCACAATCTGAAAAAGTCGCCTCTGTATCTCCTAATCTAAAGGAACGAGGGGCATTGATAAAGCTCTGTTTTTCTTTGGCTTCTTTTGCTGTTGTAATTACAGGTAATTCTTCAATCTCTATGTCAATAAGCAGACGTGCTTTTTTTGCAATGGCTTCAGATTTTGCAACGATAAATGCAATAGGTTGCCCCCAAAAATGAACTTCGTCTTCTGCCCATAAAGGCTCATCAGGGATAATCCCACCGATTTGATTTTCACCCAAAACATCTTTGTATGTAAATATTTTTACAACCCCTTCAACGTGTTCGGCCTTAGTATAATTTACATGTTTTATTTTTCCGTGTGCTTTTGGTGAATCAAATACCAATCCATATAAAGTATCTTGTCTTGTTATCAGGTCATCTACAAATAGTGATTCTCCGCGAACATGCGTAAAACTGTCAATATTTTTCATCGTCTTCATCATGCTGTCAGTTTTTGAAATTGAACCTTTGCCGGGAATAATTCAATGAAATGCGCAAAGAACAATTGCTTAGCCAATAAACGCTTATACTCTGATGACCCTCTCACGTCGCTAATTGGCGCAATTTCGGATTGTAAAACAGCTTCTGCTTCCTTTACGGTTTCCGAATCAATTGTTTTTCCGATGAAGAAATTACTGGTATTGAATAAATATTTTGGGATAGGAGCGGCTCCTCCTATAGAAAAATGTGCGGTTTTTACCACATCGTTTTCTAGAGTGATTCTTGCAGCAGTATTTACACTTGCGATGTCTAAATGTGTGCGTTTACTTACCTTTTCAAAATTATAAAAGTCTCCTTTTTCTAGGATGTCAAAAGAAATACTTTTTAAAATTTCTCCTTGTTGTAAATCATACACTTTGTAATCTTTATAAAACTCTTGAAAAGCTATTTGCCTTTCTGATCCAGTTTTGGTTTGAATGGTTAAAGTTGAATTGAGCGCCAAAAAGAAAATGGTCATATCCCCGATCGGAGAAGCATTGACAAAATTACCTCCCAAAGTTCCCATATTGCGAATTGGCTCAGAAGAAACTAGTTTAAGAAATGAGGTTAACTTCGGAAATAGGATTTGTAATTTCTCATTTTCTACTAGTTCTGTAACCGTTGTGTTGGCGCCTATGGTACAAGTTGAATCTGTAAATTGAATCCCTGTCAACCCTTTATGATCTGCAATTAAATGAACTTGTTCCTCGGCAAGTTGATCTGCATTATGAACGTATAGATCTGTTCCGTTAGCCACTATTCTTCCTTCGCTAGCCATAGCTTTTGGTTCTAGGCCTTTTAATTTTTGTGGAATGGATTCAAAATAATCAGGAATGAAGCCCTCTTTGATCAACCACCCAACAGCATCATTAGTATCTTTTTCTTGTAGCTTATTTTCGATAACTACACCTGCTTTTTCAATTGATTTATACCCGGTACATCTGCAAATATTTCCACTTATCGCATCATTACAAGAATTTGAGGTAGCCTGGCTTTTTTCTATAGCATATCCCGTCATAGAAACCACAAAACCTGGCGTACAAAATCCACATTGCGTAGCATAATTATCGGTCATTGCTTGTTGTACCGTATTCAATGTTGTAGGTAAATTAATCCCTTCGACCGTTACAATATGTTTTCCGTTAGCGTTTCCCAGAGGTGAAATACAGGACGTAATACTTTGATAGGAAACCTTGTCGTTATTTAGTTTCCCGACTAAAACGGTACAAGCACCGCAATCTCCTTCACGACAACCAATTTTTGTTCCTTTTAATTGCTTGTGTTCTCTAATAAAATCTAGCAGCGTTATTCCTGCATTTGCAGTTGTGCGAATAAGCTCGTTATTTAAAATAAATTGAATCATAAGTAGAAAGCAAGGTACTAAAAACTTATAACTGAAAGGGTGAAGTTTTATAATTCTTAACGACCATTTTTTTGTAAGTATCTTGTTGTATAATCAATGCTAATTTATCGGATAGTTCGAAAGGTCTTATGCTGACATCTGGGTCATTCATGGTAGAAATTATTATTTAATGGCTCTAGTTTAACGATGACACCAAAATTAGCTTAACATCCCTCTAAATCTCCCTTCCTTTGAAGGAAGGGTTGGGGAAGGATGTTTTAAATAATTCTCTAAATTTTAATATTTTGAAAATCAACATATTGATTGAAAAACTAGAATTTTACAAGTTTGAACTATAAACACTACTATAAACTAATGCCTATCTAATCAAACATCGCCACAACTCTTGCTGGCGCGGCAGAAGCTCCGACAATTTTTAAGGGGAATACTGCCACTTTGAAACCAGTATAGGGTAGGGCATCAAGATTTACTAATTGCTCCATATGGCAATATTCTTTGTTTTGACCTACCAGATGAGCTTCCCAAAATAACTCTGTATTGCCAGTTTCTTTGGCTTTTTTCATCATATAGGGTAGTGGTAAATCCCAACCCCAGGCATCAATCCCCATTACTTTTATGCCCTGATCAATAAGCCACTCGGTAGCTGCGGCACTCATACCGGTTCCTACCTTATGAAAATCTTTTGTGCCATTAAATATATCCCGACCGGTTTTAATAAGTACGATCATTCCAGGAGTGATGGTCAAGTTATTTTTGGTTAAGAAATGTTCGATATCGGTTATAGTGATTGGATCAAAATCTACTTTGTGCTTCATGTCTATGACTAGCCCCTCTCCATAACACCAATCTAGTGGCACTTCGTCTATGGTTTTTGATTTCTGTCCATTGGTGGTAGGAGAATAATGCCATGGTGCATCAATATGGGTGGTGGCATGCACGCCCATTTTTTGGATCGTATCATCTGCCCAGCCCTCAAAACCTTTAGGAAACAATTTAAACGGCAACCCAAGAATACGAATCAACCATTTGGCTTTTTTGTGAGGCTTATGCTTTATTTTTACGCGCATAAACCAAGGATCTGATTTGTTGTATTGTATGGGTTTAGAGAGGTCTACGATTTTCATGTTGGTGTTGGTTATTGTTAACAGTTGTATGCACTATTTATTAGTTAATAATATCTTCTTTATCAATACAATTTGTCCAAGGTGATAGTAACTGTGTTCAATCAATCCATCGATATTTCTCTGATAGGTTCCGTATTTTTCATCCACAAATTCTTGCTTTAATTTTTCATCAGGTAATTGCTCTATAAATTCTGCTAGATTTTCTGCGTCCTCCCAAAATTTAGTCAAGAATGCCTTCCATTCACTTTGTGATTTTATTTCAGGAAAATCAAAACTGTATTTGTCTCTTATTTCAAGATTTCCTCCATTAAATACATTTTTGATTCCGTTAACGTAGTAGTGAACGTGTTGAGCTAATATTGAAATTGTATTTATTGAATCAATGTTTGACACCGAGATTTTCCAATCTAAATTTTCCAATTGGTCTTTATAATTAGTATTCGCTATCCAAGTTCCGTTTAGGATTATTTCTCTAAAACGATTGGCTAATTTTTTTGTTTTTTTCATTCATTACAATATTTTGGTTTTATTGTATTGCAACACCAAGGTATGAATATTTAGGAAATATTTCTTTGATTTTGATAGCTTGGATTTGTAATCTGAGTTGAGCTATTTGGTAATACCTTACACGGAAAACATTTCCGCGCCATTTGGTTTATTTTAGCTTCAAAATCCTTTCTAAGACTTCAAATAAGCCGTTTAGAACATAATCATATCTCTAAGATAGTATAATATTGTTCTCAAAAAGCAGAGCTTAGATCGTCGATTTTCTAATCAATCTTACTCTTTTTAGAGGCTTGTACAACGGTTACCGGTGTTGGCAACAGTTTTTGATTTTTCTTTCAAATTCAATATAAATTAACCTCGATTAAGGGCGACCCCAATAGAAAGTGGCACCATCACACCAATTTATAGGTTGTGTAATATAGGATCCTGGGTTCACATAATAAGTTCTTATACAATTAGGTCCAGTGCAGTTATTTAATGTTATATAAAAATAAGCTGTTTGACTACATGGATTATCCACTCTAACATTGATGTTACACCAGTTGTCGCCAATCCATTTAAAATTAGCTACACACTGTTCATCAGAGTAATTTGTATTGTAAATTTCGATTGTGTTAAAATCTATTTTACTTTCAATTGGTTTTGAGGATGAGTTTAAAATGAAATAAAAGGAGATTGTTAATAAAAGAATACACTTTCTCATATGACTGATTTTAAAAAGTTAATAATACCTCTAATATGCTGTTAATCATCTAGATGAAAAAGTGAATTTTTATTAAATTCAAAAATAGCATGGTTAAAGAGTTCCCTAACATTAATGATATTTACCAAATCGAGCTTGAAATAAAAATAAATGAAGATGTGAAAATTTAAGTATCATTCCCATTTTAAATATCCAATTTTCTTTTCCGACTTTAGTAATTGTTGCCAAAACAGTATATATGTACAATTAGACATACTAACGTTTGTACACGTTTATAACTATTTGTAAACGCATGTAAAACGTTTATTTCTAATACAAATGACGATAAGAATTTATGTTGGGGAAGAGGTATAATAAAAATACCATTTTATTTCGAGATAACCATAAGATTTCCTAATTTTTGGGTCTTATCTAACTAAGCAATGACTTGTACGAATTACAAACCTGTCTGTCAATAGGTAGATCCGCGCGATCTGGGAGTAAAGAAAAATGAATGTTTTCGGTCATGCACTTAGCCAAAGTTTATAGTTCGAATCTAAGTAAGAATACAGTAGTTCTATCATAAGGGTTATAACTATTGATACAATCATAATAAGTAAACGAGTTTTGGTAAAAGAAAATACGTTTTGTTCTTTTCTTTTTTTAGACACTATATAATTTACTCCAAAAAAGATCATTATTGCAATTAGTGTAGCATAAAACCCCATCAATATGATATATATCGCATGCATATAGTGATATCCGATAAAAAATTCAATATATAGATACCTGCCCAATACATTTATAATAAAAATGATTACCACCCAAAGAATAACTAATACAACTTTTCTTACCATATTTTAATACCTATACAATACATTTATGATCTCCTCACAATAATCTCATCTTCATAATGGCGGCTTGCAAAATAAAATAAAATAGCGGATAGGATACTTGTCGCAAAAGTGACCGTAAATGCCCATCTCAAAGCATCAGCCCCTAAAACAGGTGTTAAATAATCACTTAACATTCCAATGACAAGAGGACCTAGTCCTAATCCAAGCGCATTAAGAATAAAAAATAAAACTGCAGAAGAAAACGCTCTCATTTTGGCAGGAACTAAACTATGTGTAATTGCAATAGCTGGCCCCAAATATACACCACTCAAAAAATAACTTACCGTTAGCAGTCCGATTACAAAATTTAGATGTTCTCCAAAGAATATATAAAAGTAAGTAAGGATACTCATTACTATAGAGATAGCAGGAATCCAACAATACCATTTAATACCCCGAGTTTGGAATTTATCAGTTATATATCCGCCTGAGAAGGTTCCTAGCGCACCAAAAGAAGCTGCAATTAAACCTAGGGTAATTCCAATTTTATCCAAGGGCATACCATGCGTTCGACTTAAGAATGGTGGCAACCAATTTCCAACCCCATAACTACCAAATGCCATCAAGCCACTAGCCAATGCAACAAAAACAAAAGTTTTACTCTTAAAAAGGGTGCTAATTACTGTTCTGATTGGGATGTCCTCTTTTGAGGAAGTATTGTTGTCGGTTAGTCCTTTAATAGGTTCCTTGACCGTAAAATAAAGTACGATGGCATATAGAACACCTGGGATACCCAAGGACAAGAGGGCTATTCTCCAACCATAATTTGCTGCAACTACACCGCCAATAATAAATCCTAATCCTATTCCGATATAAACCCCAGTTGAGTAAATCGAAAGTGCAGTAGCTCGTTTTTCAGGTTCGTAATAATCAGAAATAATAGAATGTGCAGGAGGGCTTCCGCCAGCTTCTCCAACTCCAACACCAATTCTTGCCAATAAAAGGTGCGTAAAATTTTGAGCCATTCCTGACAATGCCGTCATAGCGCTCCAAAATATCAATGAAAGTGAAATTACATTTTTACGATTATTTTTATCGGCATACCTAGCAATTGGCAATCCAAGTATTACATATAGTGCTGCAAAAGCCAAACCGGTCAGAAGCCCAAGTTGCGTATCACTCAATCCTAAATCAGCTTTGATGGGTTCTTGTAAAATAACCAAAACTTGCCGATCAATAAAATTAAAGGCATAGACTCCGGTTAATGTGAAAAGTACGTATCTCCGATAGGCTGGAGTGAAATGTTTTGAGGTTGATGAGGACATATTTTATTTAGATAAATTTAGTGTTCTTCAAATCAAATTCTGTTTTGCTGAAAGGGCTTTACAGTTTCTGTGGTTAAAAAAATCATGTACTCCAATTTTCACTTATGCTAAAGTTACCATTTTTTTGTATTCATATTTCACTTTCTTTGAGTTACCTTATAAACTTATAAAAAGGCTGTTACTTTTATATCAAGACGCGACAAGTATGATACCAGTAGTCACAGACTAAGGGATAGCAGTGGGGGGTAGAGGCAGGAACAGCTAATTTATGATTTTTCTAATCCTTTTCTATTTCCAATTGTAAATCCAATAGAAAGTCCAAGATAGCTATTATCAACCGTTCCAATTATTTGATCATTTGGGATTTTAATATCGGCTTTTGGAATAAAATTATATTCCAATCCAAATCTTGTATTGCCTAATTCAAGCCCTCCTCTTAATAGAAAGCCTACTTGGTTATTTACACTTCCTCGCAATATCTCTACAGAATCGTTTCGGCTAGAGATATCTATGTCATTGAATAAATAATACCCTAGACCTAATCCTATGTAAGGGCGATAATTATTTTCATTCAAGTAATAATCAAAAGTAGGGACAAAGGAAATGATCCCGTTATCATCTAAATCATCAATAAAAAATTGAGCACTATTATCAATTTTAAATTTTTGAGGATTTACTGCAATCCCTAACCTCAATCCAATTATAGTATTTTCTGAAAATTTAACTTTAGGTTCAATATTGAGCAATATTCCTAAATTTTCTGAATCTGTCTCTAAGAGAACTCCAGGTTCTATTCTTAGTTTTACTTGAGCATTTAAGTTGAATAAACAAAGCAATACGATTATTCGAAATAACTTTTCCTTTAGCGTAGTATCTTTATTATAAAAAAACTCAAGTTGAAAAAGCTTCATAGATATTTGTCATTCGACTGTTAAATTTAGAACGTCAGTTTTTCTTTATAATTATTGGCAATAGTTGATTCTTTACATCATTTTACCTATTATTTCTTTCATCATTTTTGCTGCTAAAAAAGCAGTCATCTTTTGAAAATCTCTATTTGGGTTATATTCGACAATATCTGCTCCAATAATTTCAGAGTCTATACTTTGAATTAAATTTATTACTTGTCTAGAAGTTAATCCTCCTGGTTCGTGATGTGAAACTCCAGGAGCAAATGCTGGGTCGAACCCATCCATATCTAAAGAAATATATAAAGGATTATCAAATTTTGGAATTCGGTTTAAATCTAAATCTTTCATTTGATGTATTTCAACATTAAATTTATTTGCTTGTTCAGCTTGATGTGTATTTAATGTTCTAATTCCAACTTGAACCAACTTAACAGCAAATCCATTTTCCATAATTCTTGCGAATGGGCAAGCGTGAGAATATTTATCTCCTTCGAAATTATCATATAAATCACAATGTGCATCAATCTGAAGAATGTCTAATTTGGGGTATTTTTCATTATGAGCTTTAATTATTGGGAACGTTATGGAGTGGTCTCCTCCTAAAGTAAAAACTTTAGCACCTGCATCAAGGTGGTTTTTAGTTAATTGTTCAATATCAAAATATTCAGATATTTCAAAATCACCTTTATCATCAATTATTGAATTTTCGATAGAAGTTAAGTTTTCTGTATACATATTTGCAGAACCACAATTTAATGCTTCTCTTATTAATGGAGGAGCAAGTTTAGGTCCTTTCTGATAAGAAGATTTTTCGTCGAATTTTATTCCTTGTATAATTATCTTTCTCATTCTGGTTTAATTATTGTTAACGTTGCTGGCAAATCGTTTTTATTATTCTACCAATTACCCTTTTCATACAAATCTAAAAATGAGGCGGCTGATAAATTAAAGAAGTCGACTAAAAAATGAGCTAATATAATCCATCTCAAACTATTAGTTTTTTTATAAACCAGTCCCCAAATTATTCCCATAATGAATGTTGAAATCATTACTGTAAATCCACTATTCAATTCTGAATTCACACCGAAAACAGCGTGATTAAGAGCAAATACGATACTTGTAAAAATTATTGCAATCCAATTTGACCAGTCTTTTGTGTAGTCTAAAAGTAGTCCGCGCCAATAAAATTCCTCAAGCCAAGGGTTTATTAGAGCTAATAAAATCCAAGGTAACCAAACTTGCCAAATTCCTAATGTTTCGTAATGCATTAAAAATAATGGAAGTGGAAGTATTCCAATAAATAAAGCCAAAATGTTCCAACCGAATGAAGCTTTTGATTTTTGCAGCCATTTTTTTCTTGTTTCTTTTTCAGTATATCTCAAAATGAAAAATAGAAAAAGACACCATTCAATCAATATTATTGGTATAAATGCCCATTTTCCGATAATATTTCCGAACAGAAAGGCAATTCCGAAATTAATTGCGATAATCAAAAATGGTGATGCGAGAACAATTTGTTTTTTTGTTAAATTCATTCAGGATCGGTTTTTGTCAAATGTTTGCCAACGTCTCAGTGTATGAAATGCAGCGTGTAAAAAGGTGCTACTTTTCGGATTAACACAGAGTCGAATTTTTATCTTTTTTATTTTCTGTTTAAGAACCCTTTTGCAATATTATCCACCACATTATAGTGAGCATTCCATTTACCATATACCTCCAACGCCCATTTTTTTATCAATTCTTTACACTCTATCTCATTGGTCGAATTTTCTATAATATCAGTTGTTGTAATTTTTCCTCTTCCTAGAATTTTTGGTGGAATTAGATACTCATCTTGTTTGTCAACGCTATATGTATTCAAATAATTACTTAGTTTGGGCGATAATTTATAAGTCCATTTAATATCATATTTGAAAATCAAATGTAATCTAGAAAGGTGGAAATGATTATTCCATCTACCATGAATTTCTGGATGTTGCAAAGTGTGCGCGTCAACAATCAGAAATCTGTATAAATGATTTTCAATATTTGAAAAATCAATGTCTTGAAACCCAAGATTGAAAATTTCTAAGCATTCGTGAACCCCTCTTTTTGTATTAGCACCACAAAATTGACACTTTCCATTATCTAAAAGTGTAACTCCGTTCTTTTCTGCTAAATCAATATAATTTTGCATGTCTTTTTCACTCGTTGGTTACGGTCTTGTATATGAAACGTTGGACAGGTGATAAGCTATACATTTCGGGTTGGTGACTTTGCGAATAGACAAAGACTTTCCGATTAAGCCCAAAAAGATCTATGTTTTCTTATACCCTGTTAGCATTTTGTTGTTTTTACTTAACATTATTTTTTAATCTCTTTTAAGTATTGTTCAATTTTGCTTAACTCTTTTGTTTTTTGAGGGGCATTATACTTAGACCAAAATACAGCATTATATTCTTTGGATTGATTCTCTAGGCTAACTCCAATATTCATGTTTTGTTTAAAAGGATACTGGTCAATGCTGTCTGTAATTATTTTATTTATAAAGAGCTCTTTTTTGGGATTTTTAGTAAATAGTAATTTGCTAGGTTTTTTGGTGTCATAAATTTTCCAAGTGTCTTCCTCTTTTTGATATTTCAAGTACATTTTATTGTTATACTCTTGATATTCAAAAATTACATTATAGTATACTTGCTCTTCACCATTTGTTAATCTTCTTTTCCAAGATTTTCCATTATGTGATGCTCGCGTAAGTTCTAATTTTACAAAAGCAAAAGACTCTGTGTCTATATACAATATAGCTTTTTGAAAAGGTTCATCAGTTGCTTTTATTCTATATACATACTTATTATTATAAGGCAAAATATCCTCTAATTCATATTTCCAACCATTTTTTCCAAGAATAGGCCCATAATCAAATCTAATAAAATCATCTTCTATCAAATCAATAATAGAGTTTTTTCTTTCCCATTGCTCGTTCCAGGGATTTTTTTGCGCTATATAATTATTTCTTATTTCAACTAATTCTACTTCAGCTTCTATTTCTGAACTTGTTGACTGATTGTAAAATTTAGCAGCACATTCAAGATATTCTACATATTTATCATCTTCTTTCTGTAAGTCTCGAACAAACCCCTCAAGAATATAAGGTTTGTTAGGATAGTTCTTATGAATGTTTTTATATGCCTTTTTTACAATTTGTTTGGCGGTCAATCTTCTATTTTTAGTTGACATAATAACAACTTCATTCAAACCGGTTATCTTAGAGCTAATTAATATTCTTTGATTTGGTATAAAATCGTTAACATTTTTTTCTATTGATTCATAGCCGATACTGGATATAGTTATTATATCATAACCATCTAATGATGAGAAATGAAAAATAAATTCGCCTTCTTCATTAGACACAGTTCCAACTCTTTGACCCTTTAGATAAACGGATGCAAATGGAATGGGTTCATTATTTTCTTTGTCTAAAATTTTTCCCGTAATAGTTTTTCTGTCATTTTGAGCATTGATAAAAAAGGAAGAAAATAATAGTATAGAAGAAATAATTATTTTAGTAGTCTTATACATAATCTGATGACGAATCAAAAATCATTTTGTTACTTCTTTTTTAATAAATGCTAACGGTTGGTATAAGAATAGTAAGGGATTAAAATACAGTTACTTTTCGGTTTATTACTTAGCCAAATTTACAATTTTATTGTTATTTTTCTTTTAACTGTCGAATTGTAAATTTGGTGGACATTGTTAATATTCAATAACTTTCGGTTTTGCACGAAACCTTTATTATTTTTATACTTTTTTGTACTACGTTTTTTGTTTTTCAATTTAGTTTCCACACATAGTTCAGTAGAGCCTATTAAGTTATCATAATGTTTTATTTTAATATTATTAATGTCTTTTCTCTTAATTTTATATGCTTAATCTAATTTTCTACTAGGTTCTAACTGATATATAGAGCCAATTTTAATTGGCTCTATAACAATATTTTTCCCATCTCTTTTGATTTTATTTATAACAGTTAAGTTCATCTTTTTGGCTTCTTGGTTTCTATTGATCGGATTATTATATAACATAACATCTGTTAGGCTGGTTAAATTATATAATGGCCAAAGGTTGGTCACCTTATTATTATCTAGAGTGAGCCAACGTAAATTCTTGCTGTGGGATAAGTCTACTATTGATTCTATTCGATTTCCAGAAATAAATAACTTTTTTATTTTTTTAAGCGATCTTAAGGTGTTGATATTTAATATGTTATTATCTCTTAGGTCTAGCCATTCTATTGATTCCATTTCTTTCAAAAAACCAATGCTTTCTATGTTATTTTTTCTTAAAACTAATACACCAATTTTTTTTAAATTTGAAATAGGACTAAAATCCGTGATTTTTGTATCCATTAAATTCAACTGAACCAAATTAGCAAGATGTTTAAGAATATTAACTTGAGCTATTGGGTTTTTCTCTAAGATAAGAACTTCTAATTCACTTAAATTACCTAAACTTTGAATCGTTTCTACTCTATTGTCTGGAATCCAAATCCCTTTTAGTTTTGTCAACTTTTTTAGCGGGCTAATATCTTTTAAAGTATTGAAAGCCATATTAAAATGAGTAAGATGTTTCCAGTGACGAGCAACTGAAATATCACTTATTGTATTAAAATTAGCCGTAATGTGTTTAATTTTCTTGAGCTTATTCAATGAAGAGAGATCTGTTATTTTATTTCTATCGATAGAAAGTGATTCGATATTTTCTAGAAGTTGAATTGGAGTTAAATCTGTTATTTTATTTCCATTCAAACTTAAACTAGTTAATTTGTAAAGTTTTGAGAGTGGGCTTAAATCATTAATTTTATTATTGTCCAACCTTAAGCTTTCAAGGTTTTTAGCGCTTTCTAATCCTTCTAAGTTTGTGATACCTCTATTTGCCAATGATAAACGGGTTAAAGATTCTAAATCGGAAATATGAAATTCTCCAGTGGGTTTGTCAAGGTAATTTCGTATTGCCTGTTCCAGATAAAAATCAGGTATTTTAATTATTTCATTACTTTGCCCAAGCACAGTATTAAAAAAGAAAAGAAAGCAAAATATCGTTTTAAAGAGCTTCATATTTAAGTTATTTAAGTCTCAAATATGATTAAATTTCCTTCTCTTTAGGTATATCTTACCACCATTTAAGTTTCAAAATAACATTTGAAACTTATTTTTTAAGTTCCAATCCTTGTAGGTACTTATTTGGGGTTTGCAATGTGATTTTCTTGAATGCACGGTAAAATGTAGTTTTTGACTTGAAACCTGCATTTTCTGAAATAGCTTGTAAAGTAAGATGGGAAGCTGTTCTTGATTTCAGAACATGTTGTACTTCCAAAACTCTATATTTGTTCACAAAATCGTTAAATGTAGTGCCAAGTTCATTGTTTAGCAGGTCAGACACTCTAGCTTGGTTTGTACCCAATTGTGATGCAAATTCTCTTAAAGTCAAGTCCTTGTCTAAATATAATTTGTCACGCTCCATTTTCGCGAAGATTTTCGATATGATTCCATCTTTTGTTTCCGAATTTTGTAGTCCACTCTTAAATTTAAAAGAAGAATATGAATTATAAGCCACGAATGAAATACCATAAAGCACAATGGCATTGTAGATTTTTACAATTATAGTAAAAGAAACACCAAGCCACTCGTCCAAAGGACTACCGCTCCAATAGCCATAAATTTTCCCTAAAATTATCGAAGTAATTTCAAGAAAAATACCGATTGATAACAGTATTAATAAGACTTTTATCCAATTAGTGAATTTCAATTGCCTTTTATTTAACCCTCTTTCCGTAGCAATTCGAATTTCCTTAAGACAGAAGTAGACATATCCTATGCCGAAAATAAGTAGCAGAATGTCGTGAACTATCTGCACAAGAAAATATCCTAAACCTTCAGCCCATACTCCTTTTAAATCAACACTTAGAAATAAAGTACCTATCCAAATTAAAAAAAAATAACTCCAAAAAATTAGTGGCAAAAGTAACTGAAAACTAATCTCTATTTTGGTTGGAAGAGTTTTTGAAAAAACTGATTTGACATAGAGATAAAGTAAAGGGAATATAAAAAGAACAAGATGTAAAGGTAGAAATCTTAAAAAATCATATTTCATTACCACATGGCTATTTCCTAAAAAAGGAGGTAATAGCGAAGCGAAAAGAACAAATAATACTGCCAACAAAAATACATTCTGAGAGGAACGCCAATCTTTATTTTTAATTATAAGAATAATAGTTATAAGGCATTGTAATATTCCAAATAAAAACAGAACATTTGCGAAATTAAAGATCATGTGAGGTTATTTCGTTATAAATATTTTGGATTTTCAATTTTGTCACAGATTGGTTTTTCAAATGTTGTACTACGTCTCGTATAAGAAACGTAGGGCAGGTGATAAGCGATACGTTTCGGATTGGTACTAAGCCAAATATAAATATTTTGCTTTTATCTTTTTTCTAGTAAACTCCAAATTTTATATTTGGCGACTTTACAAATAAACACAGACCTTTCGGTTAAGCTCAAAAGCCCTATGTTTTCTTATACATTGTTACCATTTCGTTATTTTCTCGGAGTATTTTGTCAATTTATTTTTCAGATCACTTTTAACATTTTCAAACCACTCATCTTTTAAAATACTCAAAAAAATAGCATCAATTCTATTTCCATAATTGTCAAGGCAGTAATTCCTAAAAACTCCCTCAACTTTGCAACCTATGCTTTTCATAGCATTTATACTTCTTTCGTTTAGGTTACTCGCTGCGAATCCTACTCGTTCCACTCCAATTTTCTCAAAAGCAAATTCTAACATTAAATATTTACAATTTTTATTTGTTCCATCTCCGTGCGTTTGTTTCCCGTACCAAGTATACCCCAAGTCAACTGTATTATTTAGTGTTTTGAATGCATAAAATCTAGTACTACCCACAAATTTATTTTTTCGCTTATCAAATACTATGAAAGGATATTCCTTTTCCTCTTTGCGTTGTTGAACGGCATTAGCGATATATTTTTCAAGATTTTTTTCACCATTCGCTCCTCCAGAGTTAAATCGCCACAATTCAGGTTCATTTGTTGAGTATTCTAATAAATGTTCAAAATCAGATATTTCTAGAGGTCTTAACTTGACTAAATCATTTTCTAATATGTAATTCTCTTCGAAGTCAATTTGCATTTTCAAAATTTTAAAGAGTTTTTTACTAATGAATGGTAACAACTGAATATGTGTATTTGTGCACATAGTACCGTTTGTAAGCGTTTATAATTATTTGTAAACGTATGCTGAACGTTTATTTCTAAATACAAAGAGACGATATGAATTTACCATAAGTGAAGTAGGGGTAAGGTGAAAATAGCACTTTATTTTAACATCACCATGAGTTACTCTAATTTTTGGTTTCTGGCTATTGTATAAAATACATACTGGCAATCTTACCGTTTATGACTTCGTAGATAGCTACAGCACCAAAACTATCACCATTGGCGGTTACAAATTCTTCGTCTATAACGATATTGCCAATTACCATACGTTTTTTGATCTCGCTATGTAAATCGGGTGTTGTGAAAAAACCAGTAAACATCGCGCGTAATTTTTCTTGCCCCTCAAAAGTCTGAGTATTAGGGTAGTCAAAGGCCTTGATATCCTCTGTAAACGTTTTTGCAAAGGCATCTATATCTTTGGCGTTATAGGCTTCTAATTGCTCTTGTACAACAGCCTCTACACCAGGAATACTTTCTTTCTCAAAAAGAAAAGTCATGCTGGTAATTTTACCATTCTCTACTTCATAAATAGCTACCTGGCGTTTATTTTTTCCGTTGTCTGTGGCCAGTTCTTCATCAATAACTTTATTGCCCATAACCATACGTTTTACCATCTTTACTTGGGATTTATTGTTGGCTAGGTATTGTTTGTAATTGGCTTTTAGGGTTTCATTACCTGTATACAAAGTATCACCAGGAAAATTGCGTACCACTACATCTTTTGCATAACAAGAAGCAAAGCCTTCTAGATCGACTTTATTAAAGGTATCTACCTGTTTTTGAACAATAACCGCAGGCGATTCTTCCGAAACAATGGCTAGATGCTTACCATCTTCGCTTACAGCGATTCTTGATATTTGGTTGATCTCATCTTCTTCAAAACGATGTAACACACTAAAATCTTTATCTGTTTTAGGATTAAATTTTGCAATAAGCTTACCTGCTCCCATAATTATAGTGCCATCGGCCAACCAATATATATCCTCGATTTTAAGAGGCAGTGATCTTATTGCTGCGGTAGCCCCAGTAACAGGGTGTACAGATTTTATGACCCAAGTACCCTTCTCTTTACTAATAAAACTTACCAAATCAGAATTTGGGATGTTATGTAATGAGCGGCCTACATTTTTTTGTAGAGTAGTATTGGTATTATCTTTTAGATTAGAGACTACCAAATCCATTCTATCATCTACTAACACAGATGAAACCAGCATATGCTCATTATACCAAACGTGATACCCAACTTTTTGATCTTTTAGCAGCACTTTTGATGTTGCGGTCTTCGCATTATATGCATACAAACGTTGTAATCCTGTAGTATCTAATCGGATCGCAGAAATCGCTTCTTTACCGGGTATTTTTAAAGGAGAATATTCACTACCAGAGGTTGTATTGGTAAAATACGTAGTGGTTGCATCGGGTATGTTGTACCATGCAATATCAGTTTGACCATTTCTGGTAGCAGCGTAGATTATAGTATTGTTATTATAAAACGATGGTTGGTTGTTATAGCCTTTGTTATTTGAAATATTCTTTAGGTTTTCTAGTTGGATTTTCCCGTCTTTGTTGGTGACATCAAGAAGGTATACATTGGTATTAGCTTGTGCAGATAGTGAGGTGTTGATTGTAAGAAACACCAGGAGGAAAAGTAGTTTTTTCATTTGATAGTGGATTTGTGTGTTATACTTTTCTAATACAAAAAGCAATGAGAATTTATCACGATTTGTTGAAAAAGGATATTGTGAAAATAGTATTTTATTTTAATACCTCTATCAGGGCATTCTAATTTTGTGTCCCAAAGGGAATTAATGTTTAGCCAATGGTTTATAAATGGCCTTATTTAGGAGTGATATTCAATTTATCTAATTTGGACTGTCGCAAATACAAAAAGAACGGAAGCGTAAATGCAATTGCCGCCAAAAATGTTAAAGGGATCAATACCCACCAATATTTTATTTTTAATTTGATGGCTTCTGGAATATACCATACAAAAAATGTAATGACAACAACCAATAAATCGGCACTATATGATTTTGCCGGAAACGTGGTTTTGGTTTGTGCAATATAGTTTAAGATCGAAGTATCCTCGACCGTGAGATAAAACTGAATATTAAAATACCAGGTATAACATATACCCGCAATGGCCAATAGTAAGAATATATATTTACGTTTCATGTTGGATGGGTTTAAGTAATTTAATGAACATTTAAAGTTACACTAATTTGATTTTATAGTGTCATTTTTATTTTTCACTATAAAAACAAAAACCCCCGTAACACAATGTTACGGGGGTTAAATAAAAACTTATTTATTATAGTTTATTGCTTAGCAAAGCGTACAGTACCTTCTGGAGTACTAATAAGGTATAGTCCTGCTTCTAGGTTTTGTACATTAATTTTATTTGTAAACGAACCTTTAGCTACTTGTCTCCCAGATACATCATAGATTTCATACCCTTTTGCTTCAACATTCTTTACAGAAAGATATAAATCTGTAGAAGCTGGGTTAGGATAAGCGCTTAATTTAGTTTGCAATACTGGAGGTGCAGTAACATCAGCTGTAGCTGTAGTAGCAAATGATGCTGTAGTACCACAAGCTCCAAGATTATTCCATCCTGTAGCAGTTCTTTCAAACAATGTTCCTTGATATACTACACGATCTCCAGCTTGATATGTTTGTGTATTACTCCATTGTGGTACACCAGCACATTGATCAACAGGTCCACCGCCATTTGTACTTGTTAAAGATACATTATCGATAGCCACATCTGCTTGCCATGTAGAACCAGTAACTCTATTAAATCGCAACTGTACACCACCACCTACATATGCAGCTAGGTCAATGTCAGCATTTTGCCAAGAGTTACCTTTGTTACCAGTTTGACTCCAAATACTTGTCCAAGAAGCACCTTCATCTGTACTTGCTTCTACAGCAATGTTTCCCATATCGGTAGCACCAAACATGTGGTAATTAAATTTGAAACTAGCTTGTGCAATACTTGATAGATCAAAACAAGGTGATGTTAAAATTGCTTGTTTTGTTGGGTATCCAGTACCATTTACTGAAGCTTCAACAAATATGTAATAGCTTCCCTGAGCAGCGCTAGAAGGTCCTGTTCCATTTGATGGCGTACTACCAGTATCTACTGTCCAGTTAATATCATCAGCAGTAGACTGAGTCCATGCTCCTAATGTGTTTTCAAATCCTTCATTGTAAGGGAATGAAGAGATACCTGAAGTACATCCAGTTCCACCACCACCAGTAGTTACATTAACAGTGTTACTTGCAGCAGATTCGTTTCCTGCAGCATCTTTTGCTCTTACATTAAATTGGTAAGCAGTATTCGCTGTTAATCCAGTTACATTAGCAGTAGTTGCAGTTACAGATCCAATGTTTGTACCACCTTGGTATACATCATATCCAGTTACGCCTACGTTATCTGTAGATGCTGTCCAGTTTAATGTTAAGGTTGTTTCAGTAACATTAGATGCAGCCAATGTTGTTGGAGCAGTAGGTGCTTGTGTATCTGCAGTTGCACCACCAATAGTTACTGTATAATCTTCAACTTCACCATAATCAAATGATCCACAAGAAGAAGGAGTAGCATTGTATCGTAATATCACACGTAGTCTTGTGTTTCCATCTTTGGCACCTGTAGGTACAGTAAATGTACCACTTACAGGAGTCGTTTGTGTTGGTGCTTGAGTGAATAATTGCTCACCAGCATCAGTAAAGTCACCATCCTGGTTGTAATCGATCCATGCGCTATAGCCTTCGTTGTATTTTGTTCCTGTCCATGTTGGTGTAACTGTAATTGTATTAGAGCTACCTTTAGCCAAGCTAGTAGAAACAGATGTAAAATCTCCATATCCACCTGCACTTGCACCAGAAGCATTATCAATAGTACCTACTTGTACACGACTGATGTACTCGTCTGAAACATTTTGTCCGTTTGCGGCACAGTAAACCAATTGAAATTCTGTAGTGCTAAATGTAGCTGTACTACTATATGCAGAGTTAGTACCATCAGAACACTTACTTCTTACTTGTACTTCATACGAAGTTAACTGAGTTAATCCTGTAAGATCAGCAGAAGTTCCAGTTGCTGCTTGCGTAGTCCAAGAAGAAGTTCCTGCTACTCTATATCTTAGGTCATATGTAGCTCCTGCTACTGCAGTCCATCCAATAGTAGCACTATTAGATCCTACGTTTGATGAAGTAACACCTGTTGGTACAGTTGCATTACAAGCTACAGGAGTTCCTGTTAATCCTGTTACGATTAGAGAGAAGTTTTGACTTCCTCCAGCTAAAGATCCTTTATTAGTAACTGTAATAGTATACGTTCCAGAAGCATTAGCAACATCAATTCTTTCATATGGATCTACAGAGTTATCACCTGTACCATTTGTAGTAACACCAGTTAGTCTATAAGGGTTGTATGTAGTAGACCCTTTAGATACTCTAATATCTAAGTCATTTACAAGAACAGCATTATTAGAGTTGGTTGCAGTTACTACAGTACCCGCTCTATCCGTCCAAGAAATAGAAGCCATTAATGGGTTACTACCATCAGAATCAACAGTGATCGTATAGGTTTGACCACTAGATAATGTTAATTCTTCTATTTTAGTTTCACTTCCTTCATTGGTGATTACTTCAGCTGCAGCTTTAGCATTTAATAATCCCCATCCATAAACGGCATCAGGTCCAGAAGGTCCTGCATCGTCTGCAGTATGTAAAGCCACACCTTTAAGTGTTGCAGCTCTCATAAAGTTTCCGTTTAGGTTGTTATAGTGTTGTTGCAATAATAAAAGAGATCCAGTTACATTTGGCGAAGCCATAGATGTACCTGTAATACTTTGGTATGCTGTATCACTGTTTTCATATGTAGAAAAAAGACCAGTACCGTTACCAGTAATATCAGGCTTGATTCTATAATCATCTGTTGGTCCTTCACTACTAGAGCTATTAATTGATACACTTACTAGAGTACCATTGTTACTAATATTAGCATCCTGTGCATTGGCAACAACCAAGTTGTTTTTTGAAGTAGAGTGCCCTGTTAATTTATCATAAGAAGAGTTACCATCTAATGGAGAAGCATTATAACTGTTTTGATTACCGTCGTTACCAGCAGCAACTACCATAAGATAGTAAGGAGCGTTATACATTACGTTATCCCAATCACGAGAATCCTGAATATATGCTCCAAACCACTGATCAGGAACTGCATCACTTCTAAAACCATACGAGTGGTTAGAGAGTAGCATCCCGTTTGCAGCAGCAGCAGTAGCTTCTGCAATATCATTATTCCACATGTATCCTCTTACTTTTGCATGAGAAGCCATACCTTTTGCAGCAGCTCTTACACCAGATGCCATAATAGTTCCTGTTACGTGAGCAGCATGAAAGTTAAGTCGTACACCACCTTCAGTATTAGCATCTTGTATAGAAACACGATTATTACCTCCTGGGCCATCATATTCTTGGTGAGAAACACGTGCGTGACCACCATCCCATACATGGGCAGTCATGTTTTGGCCGTCTAGGTTAAGACCAAGAGAACCACCAGAGTTTAAGTGATCTGCTCTTGTTGATCTTGCAGCATCGGTATTAAAAGTTGTGTAATAGATCGCATAATTTTTACCTCCAAAAGTAGCTACTTTCTGTAATTCAGCGTAGTTGTTTTCTGTTTTGATTTTGGTTTGCCATCCGTTTGCTTTTGCAGCTGCATAAGCTTTTTCCTTCTCTTGAGCTGCCATTTTGGTATAGTCAGCTTGCAGTTGATTTAATTTAGATAAGTTACTTTGTTGGGCCATTTTTGATATTTGCTGAGGTGTCTGTGCAAAAAGACCAGCAGATAAAAGTAGCATCGCAAAAAATACAAATATTCCAAATTTGTTTTCCGTGAAGTCATACGAAAACGTGAGACTTCTGTAGCTTTTTTTCATTTTAGTTGAGTTTGAGTTTGTATTAGTTTAATTTCCTTGATAATTATTCAAGAAACGACCAAAACTCTTAAAATATTCTTAATTAAAAAAAGTTTTTCGATGAAGCGAAGGGAAATCACTTCATAAAACCTTAAAGCAAGCCGAATGCCTATCTAGCTATTTTGAACACGTAGGAAAAAACCTTCTTTTAAATAAATTAGTTATCTTGTTTTTCGAAAAACTCTAGGGTTTTCGCCTCGTTGTAGTATGTTTTGCCCATAGAATAAAAACCTACATGACCGCCATAATTAGGGATTTCGAGGAATAAACAAGTATTTTTCGTTGCTTCTTCTACTGGATAGCATTTTTTACCCAGAAAGGAATCGTTTTTGGCATTAATGATAAGTGTAGGTATCTTAATGTGTTTTAAAAATTGCTTACTACTGCATTTTGTATAATAATCAATGGCATCTTTATAACCGTGAGCAATACTGGTATATAAATTGTCGATATCGATCAGGGATGTACATGCCTTGATTTCGGCTTTACTTATTTTATCAGGAAATACAGATTGTCTTTCAAATAGTTTGGCTTTGAGGTGTTTGATAAATCGTTGTTGGTAGATATAGTTTTTGGGTTTATTGATTTCTAATAATGAATCATATAAATCACAGGGGGCTGAAATTGCTACTGCAGCTTTAATTTCTGAAACTAGGGAACTTTTTTCGCCTATATACTTTAATACGATGTTGCCTCCTAAGCTAAATCCACATAATGATATATTGGGATATTTGTAATTTGCTAGGATATGAGTAATAATGCGATCCAGATCATCACTTACTCCTGCATTATACGATTGGTATAATCGATTTACCTCACCACTACAGTTTCTAAGGTTTACACAAATAGTATCCCAACCATTATGATTTAAATGTTTGGCTGTGCCAACCATATATTGTCGTTGTGCATTTCCTTCTAAACCGTGGATGATAATGGCAAGTTTTGTAGTTTTTTTTGATATAGCATAGCTCCAATCTATATCCATAAAATCACCATCATCTAATTCAATTCTTTCTCTTTGCTGCTTTAGGTCTTTAATTTTTCTAAAAAGATTAGGGTAAATCGTAGAGACATGCCCATTTCTAAAAATGAGAGGTGGAGTATAGGTAGATTGAATTATCGGCATTAATACAAGATATTATCTTTGGGTTGTACTTTTTCTGGCAACTCTTTTTCGTCAAGCATATCGCGTAGATCGATTTCGATAGTTCTACACAGTGCAGTCATGGGTACATCATTTACTCGACCCTCAAAAGGATCTTCGCTATTGCTTCCTATTTTTTCCATCGTAGTAAATATCCATGACACTAATACCGATAAAGGGATCATCAAAAATATAAACCAGGGTTGGACCTCATCAGACATTTCTTTTAATTCGGATTCAAAAACATTAAGCATTCCGAAAGGAAGTAACAAAACAAATATCCATGTAAAAACAGTACTAAAATAGGCATATTGTCTAGGGAAAGGGGTGTTTTTAATTCGCTCGCATTTTCCTTGAAGGTTATATAATTCTTCGAGGACACCGTGAAAAAGTTGTTTGTCGAATTCGGTTATTTTTCCTTCATCACATAATTGTTTAATATGTAACCCTTGATTTTTGACAATATGAGTGGCAGTATTTTTGCGCTGAAGTAATTCGTGATATTCTTCATCAGATATAAAATGTTTGCTAGCATCACAAGCTGGTTGTTGCTCTCGATGTTTTTTGAATAGTTTCTCTACCGAGGCATTTTCTTTAAGCGAAAAAGAAGTAGGTTGTCGTAATTGAATCCTAAGTGCATTAATCCATGCAAGATGTCGATGTATTAATACACTTTTGGTATGATGATCATCGTTAACAAAACTTAATACTTGATTTGCCCATGTTCTAGAGTAGTTTACAATACCGCCCCATATTTTTCGACCTTCCCAAAAACGGTCATAACTCTGACTGTTCTTAAAACCAATATAAAAAGCTACTGCAATACCAATTACTGATAGTGGCTGAAATGGAATATCTATAAAGGTCCAGTTTAAAAAATGGTACAGCGAAAAAATCCCTGCTGCATATATAATAAAGAACAAAATGTTTTTCCAAGCATAACGAAGAATAAGTCCCCAGCCAATGTTTCGTTTAATGTACATGTGAATTTTTGTTCTAAAGTAAGAAGACCTCATAGGTTTTCAAAACTACTGATGCAAAAATATAAAAGAAGGACGGTTTTATTATGCATGCATAATAAAATGTTTTGTATTTTTGTAGTTCTAAAACATGGTAATATGTACATAAAGGATTTTGAAATTAGATGGAATGATATCGATGCTAATCGTCATTTGGCGAATAAAGCATATATAGAGTTGGCAGCACATACCCGAATGTCTTTTTTAACCGAACAAGGTTTTGATCGACGCTTACTAGGGAAGCTTAACATTGGTCCGGTAGTTTTTTATGAACATATCTACTATTTTAAAGAAGTTTTTTATGGAAGGCCAATAAAAGTTTCTTTAGAAATTTCGGGATTAAGTGAAGACGGAATGTTTTTTGAATTCAGGCATAACTTTTATGACCATAAGGGTCAAAATTTTGCACAATGCGAAATGATGGGTGCCTGGATGAATTTGGGAGAACGCAAATTAATTGGACTTCCTGAAGAGATGCGTCATTTTTTGGATAAAATTGAACGCCCAGATAATTTTAAAATACTTACCAAAGAAGATACTCGCAGATTTAATAAAAAACCGGTTGATTTAGTTTAGTGTTTTTGAAGCACTATCGATAGTAGTTTCACTATTTTCTATAGCATTTACAAGTTCTGTTAAGTGTATTTTAGTTTCTTTATCGAGAGTTTGCTCCATCCATGTTTTAAATACAGTAAAGGACCAGCCTGTTACTTTTTTTCCTTGCGCTATAAGTTGATATATATCTTTGGCTTTTTTATGTTCAAATTTATTTTTGGTAGCAGCTACATTACTAATATGAATAAGTGTTAAGAGTATTTTATCTTTTCCGGTTAAAGAACTATTGTTTTTGAATATGTTATAATAAATTTCATCTGATTTTTTATATTGTTTATTAAGTAAATAAGACTCAGCTAGATCAAGAAAAATACTACTGTTAGTTTTGTTTATCGCATATGCTTTTTCTAAGTACTCTAAGCTTTTTTGATTATCCTTAAGATGATGAAAAGTGTTGCCTAGAGTCCAAAATGCAAATGCATCTTTTGGGTTATGTTCTAGATGATTGCCTATATATTTTAATAAAGCTTCCTCATAAGATTTTGATAAGTAAGTCAACGTATTCTCTTGGTCTAAAAGAGCCATTCTTATTTGAATAGCAAACTTATAATAATCCTTTTTTTCAGAGAGGTATCCTTTATTTAAATATTCATCAAATGTTTGTTCTGCTTTTTGTAATTCTCCAATCCTTAAATAACATTTCTGAATATAGTTTGAAACATAGTCAATAGTATCATATTTTCTAGAGGCTAATAGATAGGTTAGTGCTTCTTTATACTTTTTTTCTAGTAGTAATTTATTTCCAATTGAGATTAAGATGTTAGCGAGATAATATTGATAATCTGGGTTTTTTGGATCAAATTCATAGGCACTCTTAAAATTCTCTAGAGCTTTTTTGTATTGAAAAATAGCTTTGTAATTTAATCCAAGATATGCATAAAGCGCAGCATTTTTTGGAGATGCTTTGACTCCATTTTCTAAATGTTTAATTGCATTTTGATACTCATAATTGAGGTATAACGAAACGCCCATCATCAAATCAGTATTATGATTTGGGTCTTCTAGAACATTTTTTTTCGCTTCTTTAGCAAGGTCTAGTGCTTTTTTATAATGTGTTTCTTTGATGTGTAATTTCCATAGATGATAGTAGGAGTCACTTTTACTACTGTCAATATTTATGGATTTCCTAAATTCTTGTTTTGCTATTTCTGTCCTTCCCATCGTTTTATAATTTAGGGCCATATTATAATGTAGATCCGAAGAATTGTTGTCAAATTTTAATGCCTTGAAATAGTAATAGTTTGAAATGCTCGGTAGCGATAACAAACAATAATCATATCCCAGGCGGAAGTACCCATCAAAACCATCGGCTTCTTCTAGATACATATCAATATTCCAGCGACCATCTTTTTTGATAATATTGTCGAAGAAACTATTAGCCCGAAAAGCAAGACCATCGTATAGCGCAATATTGG
The DNA here is from genome assembly GCA_947501475.1 of uncultured Aquimarina sp. Taxonomy (GTDB): domain Bacteria; phylum Bacteroidota; class Bacteroidia; order Flavobacteriales; family Flavobacteriaceae; genus Aquimarina. Next base: position 511,307 of record CANMWA010000001.1, read on the forward strand.
TAAAGTAACTGCTTTTTATTTCTCCCAGATCAATGAGTTTACTCGAATCTTTGATATAGAAGGAGGGACTTACTGTTGGATCTCCTTTGTTTAATGATACATTAGCTATCAAAAGAGCATCTACCTGCAGATTTTTTGCGATCTCTTGATTATCTATTTCGCTAAGGTAATATTGAGCAGCTTTATCCCAAGAGGTGATAGAGGTATAAGGGTTTTGTTTGATTTTTTTGGTAGTTTTAATGGTTATCTGTTTAAAATAAGCTAGGTCAAGATCTTTAAATCTTTTTTTGTTTTTGACTTTACAGATAATAGCAATTTTCTTTTTCCCTGCGATTTGACTTAACCATTTTGATTCGATGGCGTCAATTATATTTTTTTTTAAACCATCTAATTTTAGATATAATTCATCTAGCTCACCTGTTATAGGATTAATATTAATCGGCCTATTATTAGAAGTGTCAATCATGTCTACATCAATCATAAACGTGTTTTGGTATATTGCATAGGAGCCACTTAAAGATAGATCCTCATTGTTTATGGATGTTGAGTTTTGTTGAGTTTTTGAATCATTTAGTTTACCAGAAATGACATCAACAAATTTGAGATAATCAATATTTAAGAGTCCAGGCTTTAATAAACTAGTAATATCAATTTGTAGGGATTTATGATAATTTTCATGATCTATTCTATTAAATTCTCCGAAAGAGATTTTTAATTTGTTTTCGGTATGTTGTGCATACATATTTTCAGGCAACAATACCATTAGAGGGATTAAAAACAACAAGAATGCTATTTTAACTCCTCTTTTCAAGCCGATTAATAACTCTAATGATTTCATCTAGTATTTCTTTATGGTTATTTTTATAGTTATCTTTCTGTAAGAAAAAACGTTTACATGATTCAGGTTTTTTCCCTACCATTTTTACAATAATATCGACCTTTATTTGGGTACTTTTATGGTTATAAATTTCTCCGTCTAATTTGTTCTTATTATCAATTTCTAGGTTAGAATTCTTATGATGAAATATGTGATAATTTGATTTTATTTTGTCATTGTACCTTAACTCTTCTGAAAGCCAATCAGAAAATTTTTCTTTTAGAATATCCAAATCGCTGTCTGCTGTCATGGCTTCGAATTTGTCTACAAGAATGAGTTTTTTAAAATGTTTATTTGACTTAAAATATTCTAGTTCACTAATAATTATATTGACAACATTTATAATGTTACTTTCTAAACCATCTGGATGAATTATATGAATAAAGTTTTCAGAATGATGAGGTTTTTCTATGGCAAGCTCAAACATCTCAAAGATTACCTTGTAGCCTTGAGTGGTTTCTTTTATTTCAGAAGTAAGAAAAAAATCAATGTGTTGATATTTTATGAAGTCGTTATTTTCTTTTGCATAACTCCAAAAAGGATATTCGTCGTTCTCTTGGAATAGAGAAGATTCTTTTTTTAAGTGCTTATATAATCCACTCGAAATTTGCTTGCAAACTTTACAAGATTCTCGGGAATAGCTAGGAGAAATCACCGAAAATGTTTTATTGAAATAATTATCTTGTGACCATGAATTGACTACAAATAATTGAAATAATGCTATGATAAAGTAAATTTTCATGATTTTTTATGTTCTAATTTTTTTTCACTTTTATCAATTTCTTTGAACAAAGAAGAAAAGTCTTCTTTACTAGGATTAATAATGGTATTATCTATGATTACTATGTCATTTTTGATTTGACTCATAAAACCAATAAACTCTTTTGCGTCTTTTTTATTAAGGGGTAATTGTTGAATTACATAGAGCAAATTATGTATAGCATAAATATTAAAATGATCTATTTGTGGATTAGTTTTTAGTTTTTGAATTTGATTATCAAGTTGTTTTTTTATAATTGTTTTTATTTCTTTTTTATTCGTCTTGCTGGACTCGTATATATTAGCAATCGTTTTAGAAATATTGTTCAGAGGAACTTTGTCTTCAGATTTTAAAATTTCTAATTTGTAAAATAGTATAGGCAAAGAGTTTCTCTCATAATAACCAAGCAGTAGTATCGATCTGTCAGAAACTACTGCATTGTTAGAATCGAGATCTTCAACTAATTCAACCATTTGGCTGTTTAATTCGTATTTAAGTAATGACTCTTTTTCTAAAAAATAATTCTTTATAGGCATAAAAAACCCCCATATAGCTGTACCCAGAGAGACTACAGCTAGTAGTACACCAGTCCAATTTTTAATTTTATCGTACCATTTTTTCTTAGGAGACTTAAACGTGTTGTTTAATTCTTTGGTTAGCGCTTGTAAATATTCGGTTTCAGCTTTTAGTTTGATATTTTCTAGTTCATCAAAAGACATTACTTTTTCATTTATCATATACTATGTATAACCTACAATTTTGGAGGTTATTAAGGGTTATAAATGTATAATTAGAAAAGCAATTTTTATAGAGGGATTACACCCTAATAAAAAGGGTAAAACACTGTTTTTTAATATGTTAATAAAATTAGTGATGCAGTGTTTTGATACTAGTACTTGAAGATCCAATACACCGGAGAGTTAGTTTAATTTTTTAGGCTTTTTGGTTACCAAATACACCCCTACAAAAATTAGTAGTGTTGCCATTACTTTAATAAGGTCGAGTTTGTCTTTACCTAATCCAATAGCAAATATAGATGCAAGCATAGGTTGTAAGTAAATAAAAACAGCCACTGTAGTGGGTTTAAGTTCTCGAATCGCAAAAATATTAAGAATATAGGTTCCAAATGTAGCAAAGAGAATCACGTACCCTATTTTAAGGTATCCCTCTAACGGAATCATACCTGGCTGTACTTCTAATAATTGCGAAAATCCAAAAGGGAAAATAAATAAAAAACCAATCCCGTACATCCATTTTATAAAGGTAAAGGGGTGATATTTTTGAGTTATTTTCTTAACGACTATAATATAGCAAGCATAAGAAGTAGCATTTACGAAAATGAGAAAATTACCCAAAGTAGGATTAGTTGCTGTAGCAGAATTACCAGTTCCATAAAGGATGATAAGTAGCGTACCCGAAAGCCCGATTAAAACCCCTAGTATTTTTAGCATCCTAATTTTTTCTTTGAGGAAAATCACTGCCAATATTAACACAATAATAGGGGTGGTAACCATTAAAACAGATGCGCTAATAGGAGTAGTAAGATTTAGGCCTTCAAAAAATGCTAACATATTAATGCCTACACCAAATAAAGATGCTAAGGCAATCTGAGCAAAATCTTTACGGGCTATCTTTTCTTTAGGACCAAAAAAGCTAATGGCCCAAAAAAGTAAAAATGCACCAGCTACACGCAGTACAATAAAACCAAAAGGTTGTATATAATGGGGCATTACATCTTTGGCAATAGTATAGTTTGCTCCGTAAAATACAGCTACAAAACTAGCAGCGATAAGGGCTAATGCTCTTCTACTCATATATCACATCACAGATTTAGCAGCTTCGACCACTTTTTTACTATTCCCCACAAAGATTTGATCATTAACTATAATTACGGGGCGTTTAAGAAACGTATAATGCTCTAGAATCAAGTTTTTATAATCTTCTTCAGCTAGTGTTTGATTTTTAAGATCACGCTCCTTGTATAACCGTGCTCGTTTACTAAATAAAGCTTCATAACTGCCTTCTAGTTTTTGCATTTCTTCGATTTGACCGGTAGTAATAGCTTCGGTTTTAATGTCTTGCAAAATAAATTCTGAAGAAGGATTAAGTTCCTTTATAATGCGTTTGCAAGTATCACAAGTGGAGAGGTGGTATATTTTTTTCATTAGTTACCTATATTTACAATAATTGTATTTAAAATTTAATTTGAGTTCCTTCTCCTTGGGGAGAAGTTTAGGATGAGGGGATTTGGATCGAAACCCTCACCTTAATCCTCTCCCAGAGGGAGAGGAAACGCGATTTAAATAATTTGGGAATAATTAAAACTTTTGTTATTCATTCCCAAACGTAAAATTCATCACAAAGGAAATCCATTTCAAGATTAAAACTTATATTTTTGGGTAAAAATTAAGAACACCATGCACGATACAATTGAAATTACTCGAGTTAATCGAAGAATATTAGAAAAGATGTTAGATAATTACTCTTTAGAACAATTAAATAAAGTTCCCGAAGGATTTAACAATAATCTAATCTGGAATATTGCTCATGTAGTGGTAACACAACAATTATTGGTATATAAATTAAGTGGATTACCGATGATGATTGATGATAAGATGGTCAATACCTATAAAAAAGGAACCAAAACAGAAGGAGCAGTTACTCAACAAGAAGTAGATAAAGTACGAGGACTACTGTTTTCAACCTTAGATCAAACCGAAAAAGACTTAAAAACAGGTGTTTTTAAAAGCTTTAATGAATATCCAACTAGTACAGGATTTGTCTTAAAATCTCTAGAAGATGCAATGCATTTTAATAATTTTCATGAAGGGATTCATCTAGGGTATATATTGGCGCTAAAAAAATCTTTATAAAAGTAACGTCAATAAGGGGTTTATGATTACTTCTTTTATAAGAAAAATACCTAAAGAATAGAAACATGAAATCACTATTTATATTTGGACTTATTGTTGTACTGGTTTCTAGTTGTGCTAAGAAAGAAGAACCTCAATTTGATAGATCAGAAAAATTTGCAACAGAACTGGCTCATCTAAAAGAATATTTTCAAATTCCGGGTCTTGCGGTTTCAATTGAGAAAGATGATGAAATTGTTTACCAGAACTATACAGGGTATGCTGATGTAGAATCAAAAACCAAACTAGATAGTACACATCTATTTCCTATTGCTTCTTTAACAAAAGTATTTTCTGGTGTTTTGATGATGAAATTAGTTGAAGAAGGAAAAATCTCATTAGATGAACCCATAAAAACATATGTGCCCGAGATGAATCCACCTGATTCAATTTTGGTGAAGCATATTCTGTCTCATACCTCTCAAGGAGACATAGAAAAAAAAATTCTACTATAGTTCAAGATTTGGAATATTAACTACTGTAATAGAAAAGGCTTCAGGAAAATCTTTTAAGGAGTATATGAATGCAGCAATTTTTCAACCTTTGGAATTAAAAAATACATATCTTTTAAAGGATTCTATTCAAGCTCTTCAGCAACATCTAAACATTGCAAAACCATACCGTATTGAAGATAGAATAGAGAGCGGTTTTATTGATTATGGCTATTCTTCTTCTGCAGGTATTGTTTCAAATCTAAATGATCTAAGAATTTTTAATCAAGCACTCGATCATAATACACTTATTACCGAAGAATCAAAAAACGTAATGTTTTCTGGGGTTAATGAGAGTTTGCCTTATGCCTACGGAATTTTTAGCCAACAATTTGAAGACTTGAAATTGATTTGGGGATATGGTCAATATGACTGTTATTCGAGTTTGTTGCTTAAAGTGCCTTCACAAAATATTACGTTGACATTGCTTGCAAATAATAATCTAATGAGTGATCCTGCAAGACTAATTTATGGGGACGCAACATCATCACTTTTTGTACTTAGCTTTTTAAAGAATTATATCTTTTCAATAGAAGAGATGGTGTTGTTAGAGACAAAAGATGCTATACAATCTAATGAAGAATCTACAACTCAAAATTTTTACAGAAAGAAGCTTTTGACACAAGCATTAGCAGCATCTTTTATGGCTAGGTTTGATGTGAAAAAAATGCAAACTAGTGCAGCATTGTTAAATAAAGTTTTTTCAGAATTCCCTAATTATTTAGAATACGCAGATTTGAATGTATTACACAATCTTACATTTCTAAAAGATGTAGCATTTTATAAGGAGTTAGGAGAATTCAATCAATTTGATGATAAAATTGAAGCCATTAGTGCCAAATTATTAAAAGAAGATCCACAAAACCCATATCTTAATGTATATATGGGCATATACTATGATAGAAAAGGAGACATTGACAAAGCAAGATATCACTTTGAGCAAATTGTTAATGCTAATAACTTTTCAAAAAACTGGTATACAGAAGAAGCAGAAAATTGGATTAAAGGGCATGAAAAGTAGGGTGCTTTTATTCGATTTTGACAGCAAAAAACGAAACAACTTCTTCTTTGTTTAATTTTAGTTCAACGGGCCCTTGAGCATAAGCGCTAATCTCGTATGGGTTGTAATACAAAATTACTTCGTTATCTGTAAGGCCAATGTTTTCGGGTAAGGCAAATTTTTCATCCTCAAAAAAGAACCCAGTACTATTTATAGATTCACTTTCGAGAATTTCATATGTTGATCTAAACACCCTTTCTGCATATGCTTCAAATTCTGTGTAGTTTTTAAATAACTCTTTATTTGGGATTCGTTTTCCGGTTTTGGGATTGATATTAATGTAAGAAATACTGCCATATCCATGGGCACCACCAGTAAAAATATAAGAATCCATCACCACAGAAATCAAACTTTCACACTGGAAACCTAATTCACAATCAATATTAGCTTCATAAGGCACAATTTCATCAGGAAATTCTGTGCTAATTTCTTGATACGAGGTATTAAATTGCTGTATTGCCTCTTTCATTGACCCTCCAGGATCATTCTCGCCAATATTCAAAACAGCACAGGCAACTTTTTCAATTTCGGCATTTATGTTTTCTGAAATTTGACTATCAACAACAACTTTTAATAAATTGACTTCTAAAGATGCGCAATCTACAGTGTTGCAATCAACCCATTGATCTACAGCAAAATTTTGCTTTTCAAAAGTAAAAGATTCTTTCTTTGAACAGCCATATAAACCCAGCAAAATAACTAGTGAAAAAATGAATTTTGAGTACGTGTTAGGTTTTGTGTTAATCATCTACTAAAGATATTCAATGAAATATGATTAGAACGAATTAAATCATACATTTGTTCAGTTTTTTAACATAAAAAAGAGCAAGTTAATTTTTTCTTATCAAAGAAATTCCATTTGATCATTAAAACAATAAAAACAAATGAAATTTAATACCAAAACAATACACGGAGGACAAGAACATGATCCCGCTTACGGTGCAGTAATGCCTCCTATCTATCAAACATCAACCTATGCTCAAACCACTCCTGGAGGACATAAAGGTTTTGAGTACAGTAGAACACATAACCCAACTAGAAAAGCATTAGAAAATTCGCTAGCAAGTATCGAAAACGGAAAATTTGGATTGGCTTTTGGATCTGGATTAGCGGCGATCGATGCTGTAATCAAGCTGTTAAAACCTGGCGATGAGGTCATCTCTACCAATGATTTGTATGGAGGCACATATCGCTTGTTTACCAAGATTTTTGAAGATTTTGGAATCAAGTTTCACTTTATTGGGATGGAAAATGCTGATAAAGTAGCTAGTTATGTAAATGAGAATACAAAATTGATTTGGGTAGAAACCCCAACCAATCCAATGATGAATGTTATTGATATCAAGGCCATGGCTCAAGTGTCAAAAAAACATAATCTGATGCTTGCTGTAGATAATACATTTGCAACACCATACCTGCAAAGACCCTTAGATCTTGGTGCCGATATTGTAATGCATAGTGCTACCAAATATATTGGGGGGCATAGTGATTTGGTAATGGGAGCCTTGATTGCAAAAGATGAAAAAATAGCCGAACGTCTTTATTTTATCCAGAATGCAAGCGGTGCTGTTTGTGGACCACAGGATAGTTTCTTAGCATTAAGAGGAATCAAAACATTACACATACGTATGCAACGTCATTGTGAAAACGGTGAAGCTATTGCCAAATATCTAAAAAATCATCCAAAAATCGAGAAGGTATACTGGCCAGGTTTTGAAGATCACCCTAATCACGATATTGCCAAATCCCAAATGGATGGTTTTGGAGGTATGATCTCTTTTATTACCAAAGGCAGTAATTATGATAGTGCTATTAAAATTGTTGAGAATTTGAAGATCTTTACCTTGGCAGAATCTCTAGGAGGTGTAGAAAGCCTGGCAGGTCATCCGGCTAGTATGACACATGCTTCTATCCCAAAAGAAGAGCGCGAAAAAACAGGCGTGGTAGATGCTTTGATTAGATTAAGTGTGGGCATAGAAGATGTAGATGATCTAATTGCAGATTTAGAACAAGCAATAGGATAGTGTTATTAAATCAAAATAAATAAGGATGTTTTTTTAAGAATATCATATATTTGACACAGTAAATCAACCTTTTAATAAGAATCTATTAATCCAATTAACATATGCAAGCAAAGATAGATGCATTTATGGAAGAAGTAAGAGCTCGTAACGCCCATGAGCCTGAGTTTTTACAAGCAGTACAAGAAGTTGCCGAAACTGTAATCCCTTATATTGCTACAAAAGAAATTTATAATGGTAAAAATATTCTATTAAGAATGGTAGAGCCAGAAAGAGCCATAATGTTTCGTGTACCGTGGGTAGATGATAAAGGAGAAATACATGTAAATAGAGGATACCGTATCCAAATGAATTCGGCTATTGGGCCTTATAAAGGAGGATTGCGTTTTCACCCTTCAGTGAATTTAAGTATTCTAAAATTCTTGGCCTTTGAGCAGGTGTTTAAAAATAGTTTAACTACACTTCCTATGGGAGGTGGTAAAGGAGGATCGGATTTTGATCCAAAAGGTAAGTCTGATGACGAAATTATGCGTTTTTGCCATAGTTTTATGAGTGAACTATTTAGACATATTGGTCCCGATACCGATGTTCCTGCTGGAGATATTGGGGTAGGAGGTCGTGAGATTGGATTCTTGTTTGGGATGTATCGTAAAATGCGTAATGAATTTACCGGAGTACTTACCGGAAAAGGAATAACATGGGGAGGATCTCTTATTCGTCCTGAAGCTACTGGGTATGGTACTGTATATTTTGCAGAAAATATGTTAGAGACCAAAGGAGATTCTTTTGAAGGTAAAATTGTTGTAATTTCTGGTTCAGGAAATGTAGCACAATATGCTGCAGAAAAAGCAATGCAAGAAGGCGCTAAAGTAGTTACATTATCAGATTCATCAGGGTATATTTATGATAAAGACGGGATTGATGCAGAAAAGCTAAGTTATGTGATGGAGCTTAAAAATGTAAAAAGAGGACGTATTAGCGAGTATGTAGAAAAATATCCATCGGCAGAGTTTCATAAAGGAAAAACCCCTTGGGGAGTAAAATGCGATATTGCACTACCATGTGCAACACAAAATGAATTGCACGAAGAAGATGCCAAAACTTTAGTTAAAAACGGATGTATTTGTGTTAGTGAAGGTGCAAATATGCCTAGTACACACGGAGCTATTGAAGTATTTCATAAAGCAAAAATTTTCTTTGCGCCAGGTAAAGCATCGAATGCAGGAGGAGTAGCTACTTCGGGATTAGAAATGACACAAAATTCGTTGCGTTATAAATGGACTCGAGAAGAAGTTGATGAAAAGCTTAGACAAATCATGAAAGAAATCCATGCCGCTTGCCTTGAGTATGGCAAAGATAGTGATGGATATATCGATTATGTAAAAGGAGCAAATATTGCAGGTTTTGTAAAAGTTGCAGATGCTATGTTAGCACAAGGAGTGATCTAGATAGATTACGATATTTGATTGTTAAAAAAGCTGTTAAAATTCTAGAATTTTAACAGCTTTTTTATTCTAATAAGACAAATGCCACAAAGTTTGTCTTGGCGAATTCACTAAACAGTAAAATAATAATAAAAATTCTTTCAGTTTTGAAAAATGAAACTAAGTATTAATAGTTTTGCCATTCAAAAAATAAACAAATGACAAAAAAACTTATTACACTAGGAAAAGTGTTTCTGCTTTCGATTTTGATGATCAATATTTCTTGTAATAAAGACGATGAAATAATTTTAAACGATAGTAATTTCATAACATCTTTAAAATTGACAAGTGGAGATTTTACAAAAGATTTTGATATTAAAGATGAGAAAATAGATGGGTCTCTTCCTTTTTATCTTGACGAGACGAGTATTGCTTTAACAGTAACTATTTCAGATAAAGCAAAAATAACACCGGATCCAAGAACTATTACCTCTATTAAAAACCCTGTCAACTTTGTTGTAACGGCAGAAAATGGAGAAAAAAGAAATTATATTGTCAACATTAAGAGAGAATTAAGCCCAGAAAATATTATTACTTCTTTTGATATTAAAACTAATGCTTTTAAAATAACTACTGATGTAAATAATGAGACAGGAACAATCAACCAAAGAGTGTTTCCGAATACTGATTTAACCTCTATTGGTGTAAGTGCTATCATTTCAGATAATGCTACTATTAGCCCTAATCCTGAAACTGTGTTAGATTATACTAATCCTGTTAATTTCACAGTGACAGCAGAAAATGGAGACGCTAAAAAATATGTTGTTACCTTAGAGAAAATGAATGAAGACTTCATGGCCAAATGTGATATTATGAATGCGTCTCATTGGTTTGGTGGTGATGACAGAACTGACCCAACTCTTGATCCGGGATTTAGCCCTAGAAATGTTGGTACAGGCCAAACCATACTTTTACAAAAAGATACATATCCTACAAAATTTGGATTTTTCTTAACAGACCCCTTTAGGAGTGATGAAACCAAAGTTATTTATACTGGTGATTTAGAGTTAAGATTACATATAAGAAATGATAAGGGAAATTTAATCAAAACAATAGATAGTAAAATTATTGGTCCTTTTAATGGAGGATGGGTTGATTTTGATTTATCTTCTTTGTATTTACTTTTAAAAAAGGGTAAACCATACTATTTTACATATTACTTAGTAGATGGAGAAGCTCTTGGTATTACAACTGGTTCGTCGGGGAACTTGAATTCAGATTCTGGTGTTTGTGGTAATACAGGTCATTCAGGAACCTCTAGAAAAAGAGAGAACACATCTCTTGAAGACTGGAATGTTTGGAGTGAACATCCATGGCATTTCAACTTTAGATTTGAAGGAAAACAATAATATTTTTAGGAAACTATATATAAAAACCGTTCTAATTATTGTTAGAACGGTTTTTTTATTCGTTAAATAAGTATTATCCAGTTGTATAATACATAGGGATATCATTTTGTTATGTATTTTTATAGTCAAACTGATTTTTATGCGATCAATAGCTGTTTTATTTTTGATGCTCATATTAGCCTCATGTGGTAGTGGATATATGGCTCATGATTATGACAAGAGTCAGGATTTTTTGGCATATAAAACCTATGATTTTTATCCCGAAATGGATACAGAGCTTTCTGATCGAGACCATAAACGATTATTATCAATTACAGACACAATTATGAAATCGATAGGATATACAAAATCAGAAAAACCTGATATTTATATAAATTTTAAAACAAAGATTTTTGAAAATTTTTCGAGTAATAGTGTTGGTGTTGGCGTTGCTACTGGAGGAAGAGGTATTAATGTCGGGATAGCAGGTTCCATTCCTATTGGTGGGCCACAAACTTTTTTAGAGTTAGTCACAGATTTTGTCGATGTAAAAACAAACGAATTGGTATGGCAGGCAATAACCGAAAAAGAATTTAACCCTAATGATTCTCCTAATGCACACAAGCATTTTTTTCAAAAAGTTATTCAAAAAGTATTAGGAAAATATCCTCCAAAAAAGAAAAAATGAATACGTTATTTATGTGTAACAATGATTATTAACTCTCCTGCAATAGTAGTACACTCTTTGCGATATAGCGAAGCAGATTTAATAGTTTCATTATTTACCAAAACCGATGGAATTCGCAAGTATTTACTAAGAGGTATTTTAAAATCTAAGAAAGGAAAAATTCGTTCTTCTTTGTTTCAACCCTTAATGCTTTTAGAGATTGAAGCATCTCATAAAAATAAAGGAACGCTAGAGCGAATTAAAGAAGCCAGACCTTTAGTTCATTACACATCTTTGCATACTAATTTTGTGAAAAATGCCTTAGTTTTTTTCATTTCAGATATTTTAAAAAATTCAATCCAAGAAGAAGAAGCCAATACAGATTTATTTGAATACCTAGAAACCGCAATACTTTGGCTAGACGCTCATGATAATATCGGCAATTTTCATATTGCTTTTTTGATAAAACTTACGCAATATCTTGGGTTTTATCCAGATATATCCCAGGTAGAATATGAGTTTTTTAATATGGAAGATGGTGTTTTTCAGTCCCTAAGTACTAATGTATATTGTTTAAGCGGAATGCAAGTATCAAAATTCAAAGAATTTTTGGGCACAACATTTGAAGCAAGTATGAATATTGGATTATCAAAGATCATACGAAGTGAGATTCTTACTATGCTATTAGTATATTTTGAGTTACATTTGCACGGTTTTAAGAAGCCAAAATCTCTTTCGGTTTTAAACGAAATTTTTAATTAAAGTAATGCGCATATTCATATCAGTTTTATTTCTTCTATTGTTTATTCCTGCAGTGAATGCTCAAAAGATATCGGTGCTTAGTACATCTACAAAAAGCCCGATTCCTAATGCTGCAGTTTACAATCAGGATAAATCAAAGAGTACGATTACTGATTTTGATGGTGTAGTAGATATATCAATATTTGAAAATGATGAATTACTCTATATAACTCATGTTTCTCATACTTTATTTACTGTACTAAAATCAGAGATACTAAAAGCTGGGAATAAAGTTTACCTTGAAGCCGATGAAAATCAACTCTCAGAAGTAGTCATTTCGGTTTCTAAATGGGAACAGGATAAAAAAGATATTTCGCAGAAAATAGTGAGTTTATCTGCCGAGGATATTGCATTGTCTACTCCGCAAACATCAGCAGATTTATTGCAAAGCAGCGGGCAAGTATTTATTCAAAAAAGCCAACTAGGCGGCGGCAGTCCCATCATACGAGGGTTTTCTACGAATAGATTACTGCTTACAGTTGATGGAGTACGTATGAATACCGCAATTTTTAGAGGGGGTAATGTGCAAAATGTAATTGCTGTAGATCCTTTTACTATAGAAAGAACAGAAGTAATATTAGGACCCGGCTCTGTGGTATACGGTAGTGATGCAGTAGGAGGTGTGATGAATTTTTATACAGTACAGCCGCAATTTGCAATCGCTGGCAAAAATAAATTAAGTGGTAATGCATCGGCACGATATGCTAGTGCTAGTAATGAAATGACAGGCCATGTAGATGTTAATTTTGGATTGAATAAATGGGCATTTTTGACCAGTGCAAGTTATACCGATTTTGATGATTTGAAGATGGGTAGTAATGGGCCAGATGATTATTTACGAAATGAATATGTAGAAACAGAAAATAATCAAGATGTTGTTCTGCAAAATCCAGATCCCGAAGAGCAAATTTTTACGGGATATGATCAAATAAATCTTCTACAAAAAGTGCATTTTATACCCAACGAAACTTGGGATTTTAATGCCAGTCTTATTTATACGACAACTTCAGATTTTCCTAGGTATGACCGTTTGATTAGACGCAGCGAAGGAAACCTAAGATCTGCAGAATGGTTTTATGGACCACAGAAATGGTTTATGGGAAACCTACAAGTATCACAAAAATCGAGCAGTAAGCTGTATGACAAAATGAAAATCACAGCAGCGTATCAATATTTTGAAGAAAGTAGAAATGATCGAAATTTTGAGAGCACTACTTTAGAGAGAACCCAAGAACAAGTTGATGCATACTCCATAAATTTTGATTTTGAAAAAAAGTATAATGAGGCCACTTCTCTTTATTATGGATTAGAATACATTCTGAATAATGTATTTTCTGAAGGATCTGTGCGTGATATCGAAACTGGTGAAGTTACAGCTGCACCTTCTAGATATCCTGATGGATCTACATGGCAATCTGTAGCAGCATATGTAAGTGTTAAGAATAAATTTAGTGAAAAACTACGTTTTCAAGGAGGAGTACGATATAATAGAATCATTCTGTATTCAGAATTTGATAATGATTTTTTTGATTTTCCATTTAATGAAGCAAATATAGATACTGATGCGCTTACTGGTACTGCTGGTTTAAGTTGGTTACCTAATGATATATTGCAATGGAAATTAAATTTCTCAACCGCTTTTAGAGCACCTAATATTGATGATGTTGGTAAGATTTTTGACTCAGAACCTGGTTCTGTGGTAGTGCCAAACCCTGATTTAAAACCAGAATATGCGTATAATGGTGAGTTGGGACTGAGTGTAAATGTTGGAAAAAATTTTTCTGTAGACCTAGCTACATATTATACCTATTTAGATAACGCGTTAGTGCGTAGAGATTTTAATCTTAATGGAGAAACTCAAATTGATTTTGGCGGTGAACTAAGTAATGTACAAGCGATACAAAATGCAGCAAGAGCCAGAATTTATGGTTTTGAAGCAGGAGTTACATACGAATTTATAAAGAATTTTGAATTTGCTTCGCAATATACATTTGTGGGTGGCGAAGAAGAGTTAGACGATGGTGTTACGACCCCTTCTAGACATGTGTCTCCGCAATTTGGTAAGACACACCTTACATTTACTTCAAAAAAATTAATGATAGATGCATTTGCAATTTATAATGGAGAATTTGATTTTGAAGATTTAGCTCCTTCACAACAAAATAATGATTTTCTATATGCAAAAGATGAAAATGGAAATCCTTATGCTCCTTCTTGGTATACCTTTAACCTTAGGACACAATATCAAATTAGCGATAATTTAAAAGGGATTGTTTCAGTCGAAAACATCACTGATCAACGGTACAGGCCATATTCTTCGGGGATTGCTGGTGCAGGAAGAAACTTTATAGCCTCATTAAAATATTCGTTTTAACTTATAAAATTTATTTTTCTGGAAAATAAGTTATTTATATTCGATATCGATGGTACACTTACTGATAGTGTGACTATGTATCTAATTTCTGTAACCAAATCATTACTAGCTATGGGTATCACCGATATTGATACCGATTATAATAATTATAAGCATCATACAGATAGTTATGCGTTACGATATAATTATGAGCGCAATTTTGGGAATACCTATCAAAATGATTTGCTTGATAATTTTGAGAATGATTTAGTATATCAAATGAGTATGTTTGATAACGTAAAAGAAATCAAAGGAGCAAAATCACTAATTAAGTTTTTTGTTGATAACCAGATTTCATTTTGTTTTGCTACTGGAGCATTACCAAAACCGGCAATGATTAAACTTCGACAATGTGATATTTGGTATGATGAACGTATTTTGGCAACTTCAAAAACGCATGAATCGAGAGAGGGGTTTGTGATGGATGCGATTGATAAAGCAAAAGTTTTTTATCAAAAACAATTTGATCAAATAGTATCCGTAGGTGATGGTGTTTGGGATCTCAAGACAGCTCAAAATTTATCACTGGACTTTGTTGGTATAGGAGATACAAATAGAAAAAAACTAATAGAGAATGGGGCAACAAACTGTTTTTCTGATCTCAACGAGTTTAAGAAAATGCTATTTTAATTTTTATTGGTTCGCAACTTCCGCCGCCGCTAGTGTTTCACTAGTGTGCCCAACAAAGCTATACCAACATACTACAAAAACAGCTATAAGGCCACAAAACCCTATAGCTGTTTACTTTATTTATTATTCTTGCCGTTAATAGCCTCAACCTATCGAGAGCAGGTAGTTGATAATGTATTTAAAAAATTGTCTTAGTACATTCCAAGAGATTTTTTATCTATAAGGTCCCATTTATTATTATTTTTCTCAAGGATAAAAATGATTTCATCGCCTACGGCTATCGCATTGTCGTCCAAAGGGAAGAGAGCTTTTATCGTTATGGATTGGATCTCTGACTTCTGTCTTCCATCTTCTGACTTCCAACCTTTTCGGCTCTCCTCCTTAATTAAGGGGGAGAATGAATTCTGATCCCGACAGGGTCAGAAGAAAGAGGGGGTTGCCAGCGCATTACTTCGGGCTTCGAGCTTCGAGAGCCTCAGCCCTCGTTACAAATATGAGCCCTCGACTGCTTATAGCGAATTCATGTTGTCAAGTTCGTATAATTATACCAGTGCTCTATAATGCATCCCAAACCGCATTTTACATTAAAAAAATACCGCAGTATCAGAAAATGAAACTATCATGTTATATACTTGCGCCATAATTTTTGAGTAGTGAGATTAGAGTAGTGAGTAGTTAGAATTTATCGGCTTTCAGCTTTCGGGTATCAAATTTAAGATAGGATTATTACTCAATCTATATATAGCATATGCAATGTATAAGAAGCAATACATGATCTAGGTGAAGCTGTCTATACACTCCTTGAAGCAACGCATCATCAACATGAAGGAGCGTATGATGAATTACTAAAAATAGAAATTGAAAATTAATTATAAATCTAAACCATATGAAAAACCAAAAACAATCAGAGACAGGTATCCTTGAACAATATCAGATAGCCTTACAAAATGCCAAAACCCAACCTATTATTGCCGATGAAATGGCAGAATTAGGGTATGATACTACCAAAATAACAGAGGGAAAGCTATTATTGGGTGCTACGATCAAAACATACAATTTCAATAAACAAGAAGGCAACGAAACGATTGAGGCCTCTGCTATTTTCAAAAAAGAAAAAGAGGCATTAGATGTGTTATACAAAAAGCACAGAAAGAAGGCCAAAGCCATGTTGCGCAAAAATCCAGAATTACTTAAAAAACTAGGAGTTTACAAAAGAATGCCCAATGCCTATATCAATAAGATTGAAACCATACGCAAATTTTATACGGATATAGATCAAGAAATCTTAGAAAAACTAACGGTAGTCAAAATCACAGATCAGGATATCACAGCCGGTATAGCACAAGTACAAAAAGTAGCACAATCCAGAGCCGAATACCTGCGCGAAGTAGGAGAGTCTGAAGATGCCACCAAACAAAAAGATGTAGCTTTTGCCAATATCGCTCTAGAAGATCACCCGCAACTTATGGAAGCCTTGGCTAGAAAACGAAAAAGTTGATCGTAGATTCTTTTTATATTGGGCCTCAAAAAAATTTGAGGCCCTTTGCTTGCCTATCAATAAGCTTTTCTAATTCGCTCTTAGCTTTTGTATCAAATCACTATCAAATTTTTTCTTAAGCTCGGTAATTTCTTTTACATTTTCATTAGGGATCGCAATCGATAATACATAATGTTTTATTTTCCAGCCATTCGATGTTTTTTGTAGTACACCACTACCGCGACAAATACCCATTTGTGTATCTAATAATTCATCAAACCAAGCAATATTGGCCTTGTCCTCTACAAAAATGTTTCTTTCTAAACCGGTAAAACTCCATGCCTTACCTTTGTCAAAATAGGGTTTTGAAAATGCTTTAAAATCGTTGTTAGTCCAATTTTCTGTAGGATCGGTGCCAATAAAAATCGCATCTTGGGTCATCAGATCAAAGTAAGCTTCAAAATTAGCTTCAGCGGCTGCTTTGTGCCAATTTTTGATAGTAGTTTCGATTTTTGTTTTTTGCTGTGCATGGCAAAGATTAGTGAGTACCGCTACTAGTATAATGATATATTTTTGCATGATGTGTTTGTATAATTATTCTTCTTCAGATTCTTCTTGATCTCGTAATAATTCTTTTTCTATATTTTCGGGGATGGCAAGGTATATCTCATTAAGCTGGACAACCAAACTGTTATAAGCAGTAATTAATTTGGTATTAGAAAGCATAACTTTTTTGGCATCTGGGTTTTTCTTTTCAGATAATAACTTTAATAAACCAGAGGCTGTTGTTAAAACAGTAATACGAGAGTTAACCGTGTTAATGTTGAAATCTTCCGAAAGGTTTTCTTCAAAAGTATTAATTAATAGATCTATACTATCGGCATATTTATTGGCATAAAAAGGATTTGCATCTCGCATAGATTGCATCATTGTTCTAAGATTCTGAAAATCTTCAAAACTTTCAAGACCTTGTTCTGCTTCCTGAGATAATTTTAAGAGGTTTAGTTTAATTTTTTCTTCAGATAAACTATCAAGCTTTTTTATCTTAATTCCTTCTTGTGTATCAGCGGTATTTTCGCTTTTACATCCAAAACAAAATAGTATAATTCCAAATAGAAGAAATAATCTCATCGCTGTATTTTTACTAATAGAGACTCAAAAATAGGTTATTTATGGCAATTATTGATTTGACTAAAAAAATAAAAACCTCAGGCAGTTTCCTACCTGAGGTTCAACAAATGCATAAGTGTAGATTAAGCTACTTGGGCGGTAGTTTTATGTGCGTCAAATAGGCGCTCATTTTTAAAAATGAAAGCACGCTTTGGGCAAAAATAACTCTGGCATTCGCTAATTCGCATAGTTGTTGAGTTTGTGGTTATACTATGTACGCATAGTAAACGTCAAGAATAGTGATTAGTATGATTTTAAATAAACCTTAACACTTTTTAAGTATATCTTAAGCCTATTTAGAAATTTGGAAGGTACTTATAGGTGGAAATAAAAATGAGTTTTTAAACTCATGCTGATAAACATAAATCATTTGTTTTGAGTTTAATTCATCACTTGATGTCAAGTGGCTATATTTAGGTAGTCATCGGCATTGTTATTGTGTTTTTATAGGTCTATTTCTCATAATTGATAGTACTAAAACATAGCTTTTTTACATATTATGTGGTGTTTGAAATAGGCATAAAGTGCTGGTTTTTTGAAATTTAATCAAAAAAACCTTGGGTAAAAGAAAACTTTTTTTCAATTTTAGTTCGATTAACACAAATTGTCAACTTATGAAAAAAAGTATGTTATTACCCGTAATATGTTATCTGTTTTTTGTGCTCAATACTTATGCACAAGAAAAGAGACATGTATTTAAAGGAGAAGATTCTGAAACTTTAGAGATTAAACTAACCGATCAAAATGCCTTATCAAAGAGCAAGGCATTCACTCAAAATTCTGATGGGCTTGCTTTGCTGAAAAAAACACAAGAATTACCAGAGTTCACACTGAAACCCATTAAAATTAATCTTAAAAACCCCAAACCTTTTATTTCTGCATATACTGTTTGGGAAGGAGAAAATCTTGATTATACTCAAATGAGTTTAAGTTATCGCACTTCAAAAAAAGGTAAATCTTGGTCTGATTGGAAACCGGCAGTTTTTGACGGACACTTGGAACAAACTAGCGAACGAATCATTTCAAAAATGGAATTTCTGGATAAAAAAGTGAAGTATATTCAATATAAAGTTTCACTAAAAAAAGCATTAAAAAATGCCTCTATTTTAGGTTCCAAGTTATTTCATTACAGTCCTGGTAAAACGTCAAAAAAAATTCAAAAACAAATCGAAGAACATACGAATAAAGCGACCAAAGCGGTATGTACAAAGCCTTCTGTAGTGAGTAGAAGCCAGTGGGGTGCTATTTTTAGGAATCCAGCAGCGACATCTACAGTATCACACCTTATTGTGCATCACGAATTTGGATCCAATACAAGTAGTGATTGGGCAGCAAGGGTGCGATCTATTCAAAATTTTCATATTAATGGTAATGGATGGTCTGACATAGGATATAATTTTTTAGTCGATCCTAATGGCGTTATTTATGAAGGAAGAGCTGGTGGTGATAATGCCATTGGAGCACATTTTTGTGGAAGAAACAGAAATACAATGGCTGTATGTATGTTGGGGGATTATTCATCGGTAACACCAGCAACAGCTACACAAAATTCTATAAAAAAATTATTGGCATGGAAAGCAAACAAAGAAGGTATAAACCCTTTGGGATCGTCTTTTCACCCTGCGGTTAATGGATCTTTAACCCATATCGCCGGTCACCGTGATGCAGGTTGCTCTGCTTGCCCAGGTAATGGAGGTTATGCTACTCTTGGTGGGATTAGAAGCGGAGTTGATATTTTGGTGTCTAATGGCTGTTCTGGAGGAGGATCGCCACCAGTTGCAGATACAACACCTCCTACAACTGTAATAAGTGGAGGTACGGTACAAACAGGAGATTTTACTGTAAACTTTGCAGACAATGATAATGTTGCAGTAACAAGAAGATATTATCAGGTTTTAGAAAAATATAGCTCTAGCTTTTTGGCCAATAGGCGAAAGGGGTTTTTTAATGAAAATTTTGACCAGAATTTTGGAGTTTATGATATTGGGGCTGGCAGTTGGAGTGTTGCCAATGGCAGGTTAAACCAATCTAATACGACTTTGGATAATACAATGTGGAGTTCCTATTTAATCCAGGATTCGAGATTGCCATACTTGTATGAGTTTGCTGCCAAAGTCAACTCGACCACAGGGCCTAGAAAATTTGGGATTCATATCATGTCTTCAGATGGGACATTGAGTCAACGAGGAAACTCTTACCTTATCTGGTTTAGTGGCGAAGATAACAAAGTTCGAATTTATGAGACTGTAAATAACGCTTTGTACTTTAGGGCAATTGCAGATGTATCATTAGATAATAATTGGGCAAAATATCGTGTTACTTATAGTCCTGCTTTTGGAGTGATACAAATATGGAAAAATAATGAGTACCTGTTAAATTGGAAAGATACTAGCCCAATATCTTCGGGAGTTGCAGTATCATTGCGTACCAATAAAACAGCTATAGAGTTCGATGATTTAAAAGTCTATAAATATAGAGCAGGAAATAGCGCAAGAATAACGGCAGGAAATCAAGATAACAATAAAGACTTAAGAACATCAGTCGGAAAAATAAAAAGTATGGTAAGAGATGATGCAGGAAATTGGTCGTCTCCTGGAAATCTTGATATCACTATGAATTTTGGAAAAGAGTTTACCTCACCTCATAGTAAACTTATAGTATATCCTAATGAAGTAACTGATCATGCAACCATTAGATGGAAACAACCAGATTATGGCACTGTACATATCTCAGCTTTTGACTTACAAGGAAGAATGATTGCTAAAATGCCAAAAGATTATATGGATAAAGGTTTAAGTGAATTAGACATTACCTCAATGACCAAAAGTCTCCCTTCTGGGTTTTATTTGATCAAACTTGTATCGGGATCATATCTGGAAACGATTAGAATAATAAAGAAATAATAAACCGGCTTATTTTAAAGATGCAATATCTAATCAATGATATTGCATCTTTTATTTATAAAAGAAATTAAATGTTTTTGCTCATCCATTCTTTAAAATCTACATAGCCCAATACATGTTCGGGTATAGCATGATGCTTTATTTCATTTTGAAGAGTATCAAAAGCGTTTCTTTTTTCAATTTCTGAATAATCAACAGTTTTTGATAAGAACTTCAATATAGTTTTTTCGTAGGATTCTATGTTTCTTTGCTTTTTAATATGTTTTTTCATCGAATCTATCAAGTATCGTAATGTAAACCCATTACTAAGCTCATAATGCACCAAAAGGTTGAGCCAATAGGTATAAGTGATTAAATCTTTACGATCTTTTTTGGTTTGATTGTTTATAATAGCATTGATCCAATGTAATGCTTTTTTATAATCGTTTTTAAGGAAGTAGATCGTTGCAAATTGAAAACAAAAAGATAATCTATAACTCCCCGGAACGAGGTTTTTGTGATCTTCTATAAAATGCTGAATTTCGCCAATTACTTCGTGAGTAGTGTGTAACTCTTTTAAGCTTCGATGTATCTCGAGTTCTATATTATATAATCGTAGTTTTTCTTTAATAAAAGCAGCAGATATATTTTCGACAGTTTGTGCTTTTTGTTTGATCAACAAGATTCTCACAAAAGCCTCTTTGTATTGTTTTTTGAACACTAAAAAACCAAGAAGATTATTGTTAACCGAAAAATACATGGTAAAATATTCTTTAAGTAATTCTGGTTGTTGTTCCCATTCTTTGATCAGATTTTCAAGAATACCTTTAGCTTTTTCGTGATCCTTAGAGATCAACAGTTTTCTGTATTTATGTAGTGTTTTTAAGGTTTTATTTTGGATAGAGACACTTTTTTTATGTGATAACGAGAATTGCGATGGATCTATATTGGCAAGAATGAGATCTATATATTCATTGGTGAATTTTAAAGTATTTTTTTGGGTTTCGGTAATGGTTTTGATGGTTTCCATATCTTGAGGGTACAATGCTTGATAAATTTTTCTTTTCCAATCATAAATTTGAAATAAAAGTAAATCTTGCTGAAAGCTTGTGGCTTTTTTCTCGGCTCGTTTCAGTTCGCTTTCGCATATCTGATATTGCCCCTTGTGATACAAAATTTCTACATTGCGAATGATATCGATGAGCTCTGCATTTCTCGAAATTCGTGAATGGTAATTCCTTAAAGATTGTAAAATTCGTTGTTTAAGATAATTCTTGATGGTGGTTAATTGTGTGATAAAAGCTTTATCCTTAAAAAAATCTTTAATGGCTGGTTCATCATAAATATTTTGGGCTTCAATTGCATCAAAAAGAGTTAAGTATTCTGCCGATTCGTTTCCTTGTGCACTAAGCTTAAAATATCGCTTCTCACTTTTGGTTAACGATTTAATTAGATAGAATAATTCTTCACTTTTTTTCATGAATTGTATAATTTAGAATCCTATGTTTTTTCAAAAATATAATTTTTTTGCTTTAAACGATCAAGTATCTTTGAATAGTTAGTAACCCATAAATTAAATAGTATGTCTAATGCGATTAGCTGGTTTGAAATACCAAGTACAAATTTTGAAAGAGCAATAAAGTTCTATAATGAACTTTTGAATGCTGAGTTACAACCTATGGATCTAGATTTTAAGATGGCCTTTTTTCCTTATAAAGATGGAGGAGTAGGAGGTTGTGTTACTCACGGTAATGGTAATAAACCATCACAAGAAGGTACTTTTGCATATCTTAATGGAGGTGAAGATCTATCTGTGCCTTTGGCTCGTGTAGAAAAAGCAGGAGGAAAAGTATTAATGCCTAAAACATCATTGGGCGAAAATGGATTTATGGCAATTTTCTTGGATACTGAGGGCAACAGAGTAGCTTTTCATTCTATGAAGTAAAATTAAGAGGTATGATGCTGTCATCTAAAACCTTTCGACTTCGCTCAAAACAGGCTATAGTCGAGAGGTTTTCATAATGATCAACACTTCAACTCCTATCAGTGTGACGGTAGAACACAAAATAGCGTAATTTATAATCAAAATAACCTAATAGCATGCAATACTTCACCAATGATTTTATAGATTTCTTTAAGGAATTGGCAAGCAATAATCATAAAGATTGGTTTCACGCCAATAAAAAGAGATACGAATCGAGTGTTAAAAAACCTTTTGAAGCGTTTATTGGTGTTATGATTCGGGAAATACAAAAACAAGATACTGCTTTGCAGATAGCTCCCAAGGATTGTATTTTACGAATCAATAAAGATATTCGATTTTCTAAGGATAAGTCACCTTACAATCTTCATTACACAGCTTTTATTTCAAAAACAGGGCGTGAGGATAAAAGCATTCCTGGCTTTTTTTTACGATTTTCTCCAGAAATGGTTGGAATCATGGGCGGGTGCTTTGGGCCTTCAAAAGAACAGCTTCATAATATAAGAACTAAGCTTAGCAAAAATCCAAAAGCGTTTAAAAAGCTGATCGAGGATAAAGATTTTGTTCAAAAATTTGGAGATATTAGAGGCGATACTATGAAACGTATTCCTAAAGAATGGAAAGAAGCTTGCGAAAAAGAACCATTGATTGCCAATAAGCAGTTTTATTTTGTTGCAGAAGAAAGCTCAAATCTGATTACTAGTGAAACCCTGATTGATGAACTCATGAAGTATTGGAAAACGATGCAACCCATAAACGAGTATGTAACCAAAGCAATTCAATAATGGCATATAACGAATTTATAGCCGATCGTATCCGACAACTATTTAGAGAGAAAAAAGCCAATTTTTATGAGAAAAAAATGATGGGGGGACTTTGTTTTATGGTAGATGATAAAATGTGCTGCGGAATTCATTTTGATAAGAAGAAACAAACCGATCTCTTAATGGCCAGGGTTGGTCCTGATGCAATAGAAAAAGCGATGCAACGTGAAGGGTGTTTGCCTATGGATTTTACGGGTAGACCCATGAAGGGTTTTGTTTTTGTAACTCCAGATGGTTTTGACCTGGATATAGATCTTGAATATTGGTTGCAATTATGTCTTGATTTTAATCCATTGGCAAAAAAGAGCAAAAAGAGGTAGTATAAAAACTTAAAGAGGCAGTCTGAAAAGTTAACTTTTCAGACTGCCTCTTTAGATGTCTTTTTATTGTCGTACTACTTTTTTGATAGTCCTGCCTTCAGGGGTTTGTATCTCCATAAAATATACACCCGATTTAAGTCTAGAAATGTCAAAAGTAGTTTCTGATGTTTCGAATACTTTTCTACCATAATAGTTGTATAAGATAACTTTATTAACGGTTGCAATGGTAATATTTATCATTCCATCACTTGGGTTTGGATATATTTTGAAAGAAGAAATCGTGTCATTTCCTCCTTCAGGATTAAGATTTTCAATGGTGTTACAAGAAGATGTAATAGAACAACCATTTAATGTTGTCATTACAGCATATGATCCATTCTGGGTAGCAGTAAATGATGGATTAGTTGCTTCAGAGATAGGTTGATTAGTATCACAATTAAACCATTGATAGGTTACACCTGCTATATTGTCTGCAGTAAGTGTTGCTCCGTTATTAGTTACTGATACCTTTGGCAATGCATTAATGGTTATATCTGTAGTACTAGAATCAGAACATATCCCTGCGGTAGTATACGTTATGGTATAAGTGCCTGGTGTGGATTGGGGTATATCGATTAATCCAGAATTTTCATTAATATCTAGTCCAGCTGTTGTACTAAATGTACCGCCTGTTACTCCAGTAATTGTTGGTACAGGGTTAGGATCATTAGCACAATAAGAAATAGCGTCGTAGTTAAAACTTGCATCATCAGTTTCTATAATTTCAATCATTACATCACTAGTGTCCGGGCAATTTCCTGTAGTGGTATATGTCACAGTATAAGATCCTAATGTACTAGTTGCGATATCTATGGTTCCGTTACTAGGATCGATACTCAACCCGTTGGTGCTAGAAAACACCCCACCTGTTACTCCTGTTATTGTTGGTGTTGGATTAGTAGTATTAGTACAGTATATAACTTTGTCATAAGTAAAACCTGGGTCATCTATTGCGTTTACCATAATTGTAATGCTTGTACAGGTAGCTACAGATTCATCGATACATGTTAAGTCACCATCTTCGCCTCGAATGTAGTATGTAGTACTTGGTGCAGAGGGGGTAACTTCAAAAGTAGCAGTGTTTGTAGTCGTAGTGCCAATTAGCGTCTCTCCGCAAGAATCTGTATAGATAGACCAAGTTGAAGCAATATTAAGATTACCAGAGATGGTTATGGTAGAGGTTTCTCCCTCACATAATACGGTTGTTGATGTTACCATAGGGGTATCTGGATCTATACAAACAGGAACTTGTTTAAACCATGCAAATCTAGGGATATTAAAACTTGCAAGAATAGCATCTTTTAATCCATCTCCATTTACATCTCCAAAATCTATAGTTGAAAAACTTCCTATTTCGCCATTGGTTAATTCTCCATTAAATGCTTGTTGTGAGGAAGATGCAAAATCAGGATTTGTAACAGTACCTACATTTTCTATCCATCGCACAAAACCTGTATCAATCATAAAATACATATCATAATCCCCATCTTTGTCAAAATCTTCAAACACTGGTATTGGGACATCCATATTTGTATAGGCATCCTCGTCGTCCCAGGGGCTATTGGCTTCTGATTGACGTTCAAAAACTGGGTTTTCTTTGTCACCGATATTCTTATAATAAGTTAGTTTATCACTGCCTAATGCAACCAGGTCGAGATCTGTGTCATTATCCAGATCTACAAAACCTAAACCTGGGAATTCTGCAATTTCTTGATCTTTAAGACCAGGTAAACACTCTGGAACGAATTCAAATACAGGAATTTCTGAAGTCCCTATATTTCTATAAAAGAGAATATCATCATTACGAAACCCTGTATAATTGTAATCAGTACCAATAAATAAATCCAAATCTCCATCATCATCAATATCTACTAATTGTGGTCGATTTTGATTTCTAGATGTATTCGTTCTATCGATCCATATGGTGTCTAGAGTGGGGATAGATGCAGCTACCCAGTCTGGAGCATGTATAGTACCTTGGTTTTTAAAATAATGTACTGTTCCTCCTTGGCTACCAGAAATAAAATCCAAATCATCATCATCATCAAGATCTCCTAATACAGCAGAACGAAGACGACCAGCAGTAATGGGTGTACTTGGTATAGTGGCGACATCTAATCCAGCAGGTTCTGGGCCAGGACCCGTAGTGGTACCATCTGGATTACGAAGAAGACTACCACCTCTAAACTCCCAACTCATAAAATCTGCTTGGGCCAAGAGCAATTGATTTCCTAATAGTAGAAATAAACAAATACGTAATAGTTTTTTCATGACGATGGTTATTTTGGTGATTGACCTTTATTTATTTAAAGTAAAGATAAAAAGCACACAATTTTAATATAAATAGTAACATATCTTAGTACACCAACTACATAAATAGTAAGGATATTAAGAGATGTATTTCATTCTCAATGTTTAAATTTTTTAAAAAAGAGTAGTATTATAATTACTAAGAGGGGGGATATAAGTAATCTATTGGGGTACTACTAATTGCCGTAAAATTAACAAATTAGATACTTTTTAACAAGATAATTTCATACAAATTTATGGTTTTACCGTAATTTTTTGCCAACTAATACATTTTTTTAGATTAAACTTAGATAAAAAAGTAATCCTTACTTTTGGATGATAACACTACATCTTTAAGAATGGTTTTTTTTATCAAACAATTTGCAGTTGCAAACCTGTTCGTAGCACTATTTTTTTTCCTTTTAGGAAGCACAAATGTTATTGCTCAAGGTAATGATATCGATACTGCACGAGAATATATCAAACAAGGAAAGTCTTTTTACTATGCAGAAGATTTCGAAAAAAGTATAGCATATTTTGATAAAGCTGGGATCATTGCAAAGAAATTAAAGGATGATCAACTTAGGTCATTTGTTTACACGTTAAAAGGTAATCTCTATTTAAGAGAAGGTAAGAACCAAAAAGCATTAGATGCATATTATGGTTCATTAGATATATCGCAAAGATTAGGTGATTTAGAGCAGGAAGTAGTAACAAATTCTGGACTCATTATTGTTTTAAAGCGAATGAATCAGTTGGAAAGAGCTATAGTGATTGCCAGAAAAATGATAAAATCTATCGATAAAACATCTTTTAAAGATACTAGAGTTCATGTAAATATTATAACAACAGTTAGCGAAATATATATAGATAGCGAGCACTATGATTCTGTACAGTATTATGCAGAAAAAGGGATTGCCATAAGTAAATCATTAGATTATAAGGAAGGTTTGGTCGATTTATATATTAAAAAAGGGATGATATTCTACTATAAAAAAAACTACGATCAATCTTTTAAATATTTGTTTAAGGCGCAAAATATATTACTCACTCAAGATATAAAGAATAAATTTTATCCCACGGTAAATAGCAATTATTTCCTGGCGGGTTGTTATTATGAAAAAGGGTTATATGATAATGCAATTAACCAATTGTTGAACACAATAAATGTTCTGGAAGAAAATGACTTAACAAAACCCCCAGTAATTCAATCACATCTTTTATTAGCAAATTGTTATGGTGAAAAAAAAGATTTAGAAAAAGCATTGTATTGGCATAATAAATACCTGAAATTGAATGAAAATTATCAGAAAGATAAGGATAAGACTGTAAATAGTATTTATGAAAAAGAAACTCAAAAGCTAGAAAGTGAAATAGAAAGTTTAAAGAATAAACATATAATAGGCGAAAGAACTAAAATATACATAAGCATTGGGTTTGTTTTTCTTTCAGTGATATTGATAGGCTTTGTTTTCAGGTATTTTAAAAAGCAAAAAACAAATAAGCTAGTGTTTGATGATTTGATGAAAAAAATCAATCATTTAGAATCTAGCGAACAAGAATCGTTTAACCACAAAGAAATGGTTAGTGAACTCATTATTGATGATGATAAAATTAAAGAGGTGCTTGAAGGGTTGGATAAGTTAGAACGCCAAGAGTTTTTTTTAAGAGAAGATTGTAACTTAACCTCAATGTCCAAAAAAGTAAAAACAAATGTCACCTATTTATCCAAAATCATTAATACCTATAAGCAGAAGAGTTTTAATGAATATATTAATGATTTAAGAATAGATTATGTAGTAAAACGACTTAAGAATGACAAGAAACTACGATCTTTTTCGATTAAGTCTATAGCCAAAGAGATTGGATATAAAAGCGATTATTCATTTGCTAAACATTTTAAAGCAAAAACCGGTTTGTACCCATCTTATTATATTAAAAATATAGAAAAGCAAAACATGACAATTTAAAGCACCTTATTTTAAAGAAAATAGGGTGATAGTATTACTGATTGCCAAACCAAACAATTATATTTCTTAACGAAATATAATTATTACTTCCTTTTAGTATTCTAGAAAATTAAACAGTGGGTAAGTAATAGTAACCAATAAATTATACATTCATGAAAAAACAAAACAAAAACAAAGTAAGTCTTAAAAAGTTAACCATAGCAAGGATAAGTCCTGATGCTATGCGAAGGCTAGAAGGTGGTAGTAGTATCCCAACAACTGATGCTCATAGTATGAATCCGGGTGACTGCCCCCAACCGTATTAACAAAAAAGAAACACCTCCTAAACCCTGTAGTTTTTACAGGGTTTTTTTATGCCCTATTTTCTTTAATATGATGCGAACTCCTTTTTTTTAATCTTTTACACTTTATACTTTGGTACCACAATCGAAACAATGATCGATCTTCAATTTTCGATAAAAGGGGTAACCGAAAACCTTTTCATAGAGTAGGTACTTAAAACGTAATATCATGCTTAAAAACATTTTAAACTTAGAAGGAGTAACTGCAATGAACAAAACCGCCCAAAAAACAATCCAGGGAGGTAATGATCAACAAGCAGGGGGTGATGTATTAGATATGCTTTTATGCATCCGATTAGGAGGCAATTGTACAGCTAGACATATGAACTAAAACCCTAAAACCTCCTAAAGAAAACTTTCTTTAGGAGGTTTTTATATGCATTTAATGAAGTTTAATAAAATAATAATTATGCTTAAAAACATTATAAAACTAAAAGGAACCGTAATTCTTAGAAGAAAAGCTCTAAAGTTAATACACGGAGGTGTATATGACTGTAATCTACCAAGAAAATGCTTTGAAGACAGTGATTGCTGCTCTGGAGTATGTGGGGTAGAAAAAATTATTAATGGTAGGCCGATAACAATTTCGGTATGTGCATTCTAATATCATATTGATTTTAATTCCCCTATGAGACTTATTTATAGGGGAATTATTAAACCAGTACTTTCTTAAAAAAGTAATTCTTACTTTTGGATGATAACACTACATCTTTAAGAATGGCTTTTTTTATCAAACAATTTGCAGCTGCAAACCTGTTCGTAGTACTATTTTTTCCCATTTCAGGAAGTACAGATGTTATAGCTCAAGGTAATGATATCGATACTGCACGAGAATATATCAAACAAGGGAATTCCTTTTATGATAAAGACGATTACGAAAATAGTATACTGTATTATAATAAAGCAGATGCTATTGCAAAGATATTAAAAGACGATGCTCTTATGTATTCTGTGTATATAAGGAAGGGGCTTACGTATTTGTTAAGCGCAGAAAATCAAAAATCTTTAGATGCTTACTATAATGCACTAGCCATTACACAGAAAATGAAAGATTTGGATAAAGAAGTAATCGCAAATTCTGGAATTATACTTGTTTTAAAAAGAATGAACCAATTAGATAAGGCTCATAAGATTGCTTCACAAATGCTAAAATCTATTGACAAAACATCTTTTAAAAACAAACATAACCACGTTAATATATTAGCTACAAGTAGCGATATTTATCTTGCCAGAGAACAATATGATTCTGTACTATCCTTTGCAGAGAAGGGTATTACTATAAGTAAATTGCTTGATTATAAAGAAGGATTGGTAGATTTCTATATTAAAAAAGGAATGATATTTTACTATAAGAAAAAGTATGATAAGTCATTAACATATTTACTAGATGCACAACGCATTTTGCATAACCATGATATAAAAAACAAATTTTATCCAACAGTAAACACTAATTATTTTTTGGCAAGCTGTTATTATGAGCAAGGGTTATATGATAAAGCAATAGATCAATTGCATAAGACTACAAAAACGCTCGAGGAAAAAGATCTTATAAAACCACCAGTAATACAGTCTCATCTTTTATTGGCGAATTGCTATGGGGCAAAAAAAGATTTTGAAAATGCCCTGCATTGGAATAATAAATATGTGAGGTTGACCAAAAATTATCAAAAAGATAAGGATGCGACGGTAAATAAAATTTACGAAAAAGAAGCTGAAAAACTAGAGGGAGAGATAGTACATTTAAAAAACAAGCATGCGGCCAGCGAGAAACTAAAACAATACATCTTTGGGGGATTTATCATATTAGCACTTATTTTAATAGGGTTTGTTTATAGATATTTCAATAAACAGAAATCAAATAAAAAAGTTTTTCAGGATCTAATGCATAAAATTGATCGTTTAGAAGCTCATGAACATGATTCGCTTAATCGGGAAATGACCAAACAAATTATCATAGATGATACTAAGGTAAATGAGATTCTTAAAGGATTAGATAAATTAGAAGAGCGGGAGTATTTTTTGCGATCAGATTGTAATCTTCGAGCGATTGCCAAAAAGACCAAAACCAATGCGACTTATTTGTCTAAGATCATTAACATTCATAAAGAGAAAAACTTTAATGACTATATTAATGATTTAAGAATTGATTATGTACTAAAGAGGCTTAAAAGTGATAAAAAATTTAGATCCTTTTCTATTAAATCAATTGCTACAGAGATAGGTTATAAAAGTGACTATTCTTTTTCTAAACACTTTAAAGCAAAAACAGGTCTCAATCCATCCTATTATATTAAGAAGTTAGAAAAACAAGAAATAAGCTTGGATCAAGTCTCATAAAGAGAACCCTATTTTGAACAAAATAGGGGAATTCTATTATTATTAATAGCCCATAAACAGTACCTTTTAAAACATTATTGGCGGATTCTGAAAAGCCATAAAAAGAGTAAGAACTAATTAACTTAACAAGTAATGAAAGAAAACATATCTCAAAAAATCGGTATCAAAAAATTAACAATAACAAGAATTAATGTAACATCTATGAGCAAAGTGATAGGAGGAACAAGCCTACCAACACAAAGAGAGGTAAGGGCCGGGCATGAACAAGGTGTTTGTTATGAAGTAGAATAATTACAAAAAACTGAGTAAAAACCCTGCAAATTTGCAGGGTTTTTTTATGCCCTATTTTGTTTAATATGGTAATGTTAAACTTTTTTCACCCTGGATTCTTATATACATTGGTGTCAAAATCAATATATCGTTAGTAGTTGATTTTGAAAAGGGAAAACCGAAAACCTTTGTATAGAGTAGGTACTTAAAAACATATAATCATGCTTAACAACATTTTAAAATTAGAAGGTGTAAAAACACTAGAGAAACGTGAACAACAATCTATCAAAGCAGGAATTGATTATGGCAACCGCTATACATGCCTGCGCTTTTGTGCAGGTATGTGTAATATAGACGGAAGATGTTTTCAAATGGAGAGATAGAAAACAAAATCATTTTTATAAAAAGAGGCGCAAACCGAAAAGCCATTAATAGAGTAGGTGCTTAAAAACATATAATTATGCGACACGGTATTTTAAATATAAAAGGAGTTGCCATTCTTAAAAAAGAAGCTCAAAAATCAATCCATGGGGGTTCGTATGGATGTGATGTTGCACGTAAATGCTTTGATGATAGCGAATGCTGCTCGGGAGTATGTGGCGTAGAAAGAATAATTTTTGGTAGGCCAGTAATTATTTCGGTATG
Organism: uncultured Aquimarina sp.; assembly: GCA_947501475.1. GTDB lineage: Bacteria > Bacteroidota > Bacteroidia > Flavobacteriales > Flavobacteriaceae > Aquimarina. Next base: position 543,296 of record CANMWA010000001.1, read on the forward strand.
TGCGTTTTAATCTGAATTTTGTGTTTAGATTTTTTTTGGGATAGACGCTTTGAAGTTATACTGTTTTTTATGTCCCTATTTTGTTCAATTTAACGGAGTGAGTTTTTTTCGCCCATAAAGCTTTTTACATTGTTGTAAGAATTCAACGTATTTGAATCATTTATACAGACAAAAGGGGAAGCCGAAAACCTTAAAAAGAGTAGGTACTTAAAAACAAATCATTATGCTTAACAACATTTTAAATTTAGAAGGAGTATCACAGCTTAAAAAAAGAGAACAACAAACCATCAAAGCAGGTTTAATCTATTATGGTGATCGTTGTCTTAGCCTTTGTGGTGGGCATTGCTCAGGGGGACTTTGCTATGAGTTTATAAAATAATTCTTTTCTGCCCTCTATAAAGAAACTACAGTTTTTTTAGGTTATACACAAAAACAGTCATTAAATAGATGACTGTTTTTTCGTTATTAACTAGCAAACAAACTAAAAAAGAAATACTATTAAAAAGGTAAATATGATAAAGAACGATCTCTTTTTTAAAGAGAAGTTGAAGTGCTTAAAGAAAATTTTAAGGAATTTTTAGATTTATTTAAGAAAGCTTTGAATACCTGTTTTATAAAGTTCCCTACTCGATTAATGCATAATCCTACCTAATTTGAAAGCAATATAAATAGATATCTATTTAATGAGTAATCCTTATAAATTAGCTCCACTTCTAAGCGAAAATACATCGCTTTGATAAGGGGAAACCGAAAACCTGTAAAAGAGTAGGTAATTTTAAAACCACAATACAATGAAAAAATCATTGAAAAATTTAGAGCTTAAAAAAGAGACTATTACTAATTTAAACACAATCCAAGGTGGGCATTGCCATCATGGTGGTGGAGGAACACGTCCTGCACCTAGAACTGTAGATTGTCCAACAAATGGGGCAGCAACTACTTGCCCTCCTGCAGGGCAACAATGTTATTAATACAATGATCACAAGTTGGCATTTGTCTTTTGGAGTAGGTTATAAAAGATAATTGCTATCGACTTTTGATTGTGATGACAGACATAGTTTTAATGTATTTGATAAAGCTGCCTATATAGGGTGGCTTTATCATCTTTTTAGAAAGAAAATTATAATGAACAAAGAACAACTTTTATTAAAAAAGTTAGACGAGATTAGTAATGTTCTAAAGGATACGTATCATAATACAGATGAGCTAGGAGTATTATCTGGCCGAGCAGGGATTGCTTTATTTCAATTTTATTATTCAAAACTTCTTCAAGAAGAGTCACACGCCAATATTGGAGTAGAAATTTTATCGTCGATTATCGAAGAAATTAATAAAGGATATAATTTTCATACTTTCTGTTCGGGGATTGCAGGTGCAGCTTGGGCCATAGAACTATTACAAGAAGAAGAATATATAGACCTGGATTGTGACAAATTATTATCGGGGCTAGATCATTTTTTGATGCAATCTATAGAAGGGCTAAAAGGAGATCAAAATTTTTATGATTTTTTACATGGGATATTAGGTATAGGATATTATTTTCTGAAACGATATACCAATACCAAGTCAGATGATTTAAAAGAACACTACAAAAAAATTTTATTTACCACTATTACATTACTTAAAGAAAGAGCGCAAATTGACAATCATACGGCCAAGTGGAAATCTTATCTTATTCGAGACGAAGAACTAAAAGGTTATAATCTAGGCCTAGCACATGGAAATACTAGTATTGCTAACTTTTTATCTCGATTAGCAGAATACAAAGATTTTAAGGATGAGGTACATAGGTTATTGGATCAATCGATTACATACATTTTAAGTCTTAAAAATGAAAATCATAATAGTTCTTCATCATTTCCAAACTGGATTACCAGTGATCATCAAAAAAGCGATAGTTCGAGATTGGCATGGTGTTATGGTGATTTAGGGATTGCCATTACAGTATGGAGAGCAGGAAAACTATTGAATAATGAAACATATAAAAATCAAGCCATACAAATATTAAAACATGCAGCAAAGAGAAAAGACCTTGCCGAAGCTGGAGTAAAAGATGCAGGTTTGTGCCATGGTGCGTATGGAATCATGCATATATATAACTATATGTATAAAGAAACCCAGGAACCTATATTCAAAGAAGCTGTCGAATTTTGGATGGATCAGGCATTAGCAATGGCAGTACATCAAGATGGTTATGCTGGTTATATGCAGTGGCGTGGCGGCGATAACCCAGGATGGATAAAAGAAATCAATTTGTTAGTAGGTATTGCAGGGATCGGGCTATCGATCATCTCTTATCTTGCGCCATTTAAGACCAAATGGGATGAATGCTTGTTGATCGGTTAATATATCAAGTCTTTTACTCCCAATACCATATCATATAAATAGTATTACAGTATATATCGCGTACAAGATTCTTCTTATTGTTAAGATACTTTTTGCCTTTTAATTAGATATTTTAGAAGCACTATTTCTAATTAAACGACACTTCTATAGCCATAAGGAGCTAATCTTTTTTTATAATCATTATTTGTATATAGCTGATTGTCAATTACTATAGAGATCGATTTTCAGGAAACTAGACCAGTACTCAAAAAAATGTGATGGCAGTATTATTTATGATATATACTTTAGCCATGTACTAATTACTTCTTTCAAATCAATGACTGAAATAATGGCGCAGACATATATCTTGGGTGTCTTTAAAGAAATCAAGAATAATTCATTAATTTAAAATCAAATAATTATGTTAAAGAACATTTTAAATGTAAATGGGGTTCAAAAAATTGAAAAAGCAGAACAAAAAAATGTACAAGGAGGTCGCATGCTATTACAACGATGTGTATATTCTTGTAGCGGCACTACTGCTAGATTAAGCAATGGTAATTATTTAAATTGCGCAGCCATAATACGTGATGCGCGCCAATGTGGAGGAAACGGTAATGGAGGGAGTGTTTGGGCTTAATTTTATTTAGAAGTTTAAACAAATAACCGAATTTTAAACAGCTACATGAGTGTAGCTGTTTTTTTTGCATCACATAAATCACTCGAAAACTACCTCTAATTCTTGCAAATTGCGCTTAAAAAAAGGTAAATTATTTCACTAACTCTATTTAAGGATTTATAAAAATAACGGCAATTGATCTGATTTAGTTATTTCGAATTTGATAGCAGGTTTCTTTTCTTGAAACGAATAGGCATACTAACGACTCAATTAGTAATAAAATCACCAAAACTTCAGTGTGGTAAAATCAACATTCTTACATCGAATTTAGGTGATCAGATTTTCTGGATCGATTTCCAGTTTTATATACCTATTCAAATAGAAGTTACTTCATAAACACATTTCAGATAGCTGTTTTATTGAATATTTCGCAAAGGATTGGGTGCAATAGAAGAAAAAAGAGTGATGTGGAGTAAAATCAAATAGTATTTAAATATTTGATAATCAATGCTTTGAAGGTGTTTTTTCCTGAAAATAGACCAGTACCCAAAAAAACTTAATGATCATCTGATTTTGGATATATACTTTAGCGATGTAGTAATTACTTCATTTCAATTTAATTATTAATCATTTAAATATCATTATCATGAAGAAAAAAAGTTTAACAGGATTGAATTTGGATAAACAAACGATTTCTAAATTCCAAAGCTACACCGTTAAAGGAGGAGGAACTCAAGCTAGTTTATTTTGTCGTACTAATCCACCACCATATTCTGGAGGAACATGTGGTGTTAGTGAATGTGATTGCGAGTAAATCAAAAAAGAGGTGTTTTATTTAAGACACTTCTTTTTTATCTAATTCTAATAACCTAAAGACACATACCTTAAGTGTCTTAAAATGTTCGAAGGGGCTAATAAATTAAAAACATAAAAATTATGAAAAATTTAATGAATTTAGAAGGTGTTGTGATGTTAAACAAAACACAACAGAGAACCGTAAATGGAGGAGCACTTTACTATAATTGTGAACAAAGAACTACTCATCCATGTGGTTTTGAAAATAGAGACAATAGCGATGATGCAAATGAATAGTCGTTTAGGCATGTGATTATTGTCTAGTCTTAATCTACACTTAAAAAGCTGATTTGTGAGTATTTCTCTTTTTAATATAGAAAATAGACTTTTATAAGCCTTAACGTTGATTTGTTAAGGCTTGTTTTTACATTTTGTAACGTGTAATTGTCAAAGAGCATTCTTATATTAAAAAGCCTAAAATCAATCAATATATCCCCAAATATGAAAAAATTATTATGTTTCCTATCTACATTTATAATGATTATTGCGATTTCCTGTAATAATGAAAATTTCATTGAATCATCTCCAGAAGATGGAAACCCTAATGGCGAAGAAATAGATGTTGATCAGCCCGAAAATATAATTACAACGCCTTGTAACTTTGATCTATCGACTGTTGTGGCCAATAGTACGATCGTCATTAATTGTGTTTTAGACCTTAAAGGAGAAACCATCAACTTGCCTGCCAATGTTAACTTTGATTTTAAAGGAGGAGATATTATCAATGGTAAACTGGTTTTCTCTGGGGGGTATATAGATGGCAGATTATTAAGCTCAAAACTTGCAGTAGAAGGAGAGGTAACACTTAAAGATCCTATATTCAAATTTTATGCAGTTAGGTGGGATCTTGTAGAGGGAAGAATAGACGAAGATCAAGCACAAAAAAATGTTTTTATACTTGAAAACACATTCAGCCTGATAAAAAAGCTGAAGGGCACAACGGTTACGATCAATAAACTAGATGCTTTTTTTGATGTAAGTCGAGTGACCAGTACGACCAGTGATCAGAATTTTTATCCAAGTGTAGAGGCTATTAATCTACCTTCAGACTTTAATTTAATAATGACAGAGAATACAAATCTTAGAATTATCCCGAATAACCGAGGATCAGGAGTATTATTGGCACTACGTGATGTATCTAATACTACGATACAAGGAGGTGTTTTGCATGGAGATCGAGATGAGCATGGATATACCAATGGAGATGATACTCGCGAAGAAGGACAGTTTTTGTTAATGATTCATGGTGCCAATAATGTAGTTGTTGATGGAGTAACTATGAAAATGGGGACAGCCGGTTCGATGAATATTAATTCTATTGGGTTTACATTTCAGCCCGATTATATTGCCTCACATGATATTACTATAAAAAATTGTTTGGTCGAAGAGAGTAGGAGAATGAGCTTATCAATTACCGATGGATACAATATAATAGTAGAAAATAATACGTTCATAAATACGGGGCGGCACAGAGAGCTCTCAAACGGATCTACCGTAGGATATGCCATAAATATTGAAGCATTACGAGGTAGAGATGAAGTCACTGGTGAGCTTATACTATGGGAAAAAGCAAATGATATTCTCATAAGAAATAATACCGAACGAGGAAGCAGAATAGGAGGTATAACAGTATCTATAGGCGAAAACGTAACGATTGAGAATAATGATATGGAAAATAAGATCGTATACTCTACCACCAATAACACCAAAATCACCAATAATACATTTACTGCTTCCGTAGAGTCTGCAAAATCACCTGCGATCATTGCAGGAGGAGAAGGTCCAACAGTTTTTAAAAACGAGGTATCTCGAAACAAAATATCTGGATATGGTTTGGCAATAGCTGCTTTTTATGATGATATGACCATTTTTGGAAATGAGATTACAAATTGTAAAACCGGTATTCAGCTTAAAGAAGTTACCAATACAAAAATCTACAATAATACCATTACCAATACTAATGAAGAAGGAAGAGGTGTTTCAGGTCAATTAACTCATTTAGATAATGTTGATATTTATGAAAATACCATACAAGTTAGTACCAACCATTTTTATTTTGTTGAGGTTAACCAAGAAGCAGACCAAGTAAATAATAACATAAATATTGATAACAATACACTTCTTACATCTATAAGTTCTGTATTTTCTAGAACTAATGGGGTCACTTTTCAAAATAATAGAACCCAAGGCGGGCTTCAGTTAATCAATGCCTCCAAAATAAATGTATTGGCCAATGAAATAAATTCACCCAGTCATGGAGTACGATTGAGTGAAATCAATACAGAAATATCAATTTCTAACAATACCATTTCTGTACCTATAGATGCAAATTTTGAGTGTATCAAAAACGATTCTTCTAATCAAAATGCGATTGTTATTGATACCGATAATACTTGTTCTAAAGTATAAAAAACTAATTCAAATTATTAAACATGAATAAAACAACTCTAATTTTAGTAATACTATCTATAACAACTTTATTTTCGTCGTATAGTCAAGAAAAAGAAAACATTTCTGATCAACCAAGAAAATATATTCCTGCCGACAAAGAATTATTTGATACTATAGTATTAATGGATAAAGAATTTTTTGATGCCTATAATACCTGTGATCTAAAGAAACAGACTAATATGTATAGTGATGATGTCGAATTTTTTCATGACAAAGGTGGGTTAATGACTTCAAAAAAAGATATTATTGATGGAACAAAGCAATACATCTGCGGGAAAGTGACTCGAGAATTGATAAAAGAAAGTGTAGAAGTATATCCTATTAAGGATTATGGAGCTGTTCAAATAGGGTTTCATAAATATTATAACAACCAGGAACCTGATGCTATATCCATACCAGTTAAATTTATTATTATATGGCATAATGAAAATGAAAAATGGAAACTAAAAAAAGTTATAAGTTTACATTAATTCAACAAATGAAAAACATCATTAGAATATATTATGTACTATCAGTTCCCTTAGGGCACTTTAAAAACTATAAAAAGTTTTATATGAAATACAAGCATATCATCATTTTAGGAGCTTTTATTCTATTACATCAAACCATAGCTGCACAAACCCCTAAAACATCTGAGCCATTTGAGCAATTGAGACAAAAAGATAGTTTGTTTTTTGAAGAAGGCTTTAATAAAAGTAATTTCGAAGTTTTAGAAACTTGGTTAAAAGAAAATAAGATTCCAATCTTGGGTCTTGGACTAATCAATAAAGGAAAACTTCAAGAAATAAAAGTATTAGGAGATCTGTTATCGGGAGAAAAAGCCTCTTATAATACAATATTTAATGTGGCATCACTAACTAAACCTGTAACTGCAATAGTTGCTTTAAAGCTAGTGAGCCAGGGCAAATGGGATCTTGACGAACCTATTTATAAGTATTGGACCGATCCAGACCTGGAAAATGATCCAAGAAGCAAGCTATTAACCACAAGACATATTTTAAGCCATCAAACAGGTTTTTCTAATTGGCGCAACAAAAAACTAAAATTTGAGTTCATCCCAGGAGAACAATATCAATATTCTGGTGAAGGATTTGAATATTTAAGAAAAGCATTAGGAAAAAAATTTAAAAAATCACTCAACCAATTAGCAACCGAATTGATTTTTGGACCCTTAAAAATGAATGACACTAAGTATTATTGGGATCAAGACACAGATAAATCAAGAGTTGCATTAGGATTTGATAAGGAGGGAAACACTTATGAAATTCATATGAACAAAACAGAAAACGGAGCAGATGATCTACTGACAACGATTGAAGATTACGGAACTTTCCTAACTAGCGTAATCAGTGGAGAAGGGCTCTCAGACAAAGTGTTTAAAGAAATGCAAACAAATCAAGTTGCTACCAAAAACGGAAAGCATTTTGGGCTTGGTTTTGAAAAGTATGATTTTAAAGATGGCAATTTTGCATTATCTCACGGAGGTTCTGACAAAGGTGTTCAAACAATCATTTTCATTTTCCCAAAAACTAAACAAGGAATATTGATTTTTACTAATGTAGATGATGGTTATAAAGTTTATGAAAAATTACTAACGTACTATTTAGGTAGATATGGAAAAGAAATTGTTGAGATAGAAACTGGAAATAAATAATCTTACAACAACCAGGTTTAAGAGAATTCGATAAACATGACAGTCAATAGTATATGCTATTGACTTTTTTTATTTAGCTTTACTAAAATTTAAAAGATACATAAACGTTGTGATAGATAATCTAAAAGCCAAATACGATTTTAACTTAAGGCTAGCTACAAAAGATGAAATCAAAGTTCTTGCCGAATACCTCGCAAAAAAGAATTGGGATAACAGTTTAAAATACAGGAAACCTTCAAAATCTAAGGCCTTTAAGGTTGAGGCAGATGATTTTATAAATGAAGAAAAAACAATTATTCTTGAATTAATAGGAAGCAAGGTCCTAGTACAAGAGTATAAAAAGTTTGAGGCATCTATTTTTGTTTATAATTATATTCAAGAATTTGAAAAAAATACGATAACATCTCTTACTTCAAGAGTTCTTAAGACCAAAAAAGGTATGGAACTTTTAAATAATGAAGATGTAGTATTTAATTTAAAAGATCTGAAAACAAAAACATATCACGACAAGAAAAAAGAAAGAGTAGGCAGGCCTAGTAAACCTAAAGACGAATCCATACAAAAGGCATTAGAGATTAAAAGATATATAGATGATCGTCCAGATTTTGATATGACGATGGATGAGGTCTGTCAAGAGTTTGGTTTCTCTAAAACTACATATTACAGAGTGATAAAATGGTTAGAGACAAGACATGAGATTTAATGTACCGGTAACTTATAAATAAAGTATCATACAATATACGGTCTAAAAACAAAAAAGCCTTAACGTCAATTAGTTAAGGCTTTCTTTTTGCTCCCCCTCTTGGGCTCGAACCAAGGACCCTTTGATTAACAGTCAAATGCTCTAACCAACTGAGCTAAGGAGGAATTTATGTTTTGCAAATATAGAGTGTTTTTCTCTTTTGCGAGTGCAAATATATACTAATTTTTGATTCTCAAAAAGATTTTTTCAATTTTTTATTACTATCCAAAAATTGCTTTGTAAATATCATTCCCATTTGCAAATAATAATAAAGACACAAGAATAATAAAACCAGTCAATTGCGCATATTCCATAAACTTATCTCCAGGCTTTCTTCCGGTAACAATTTCATATAATAAAAACATTACATGACCACCGTCTAATGCCGGGATAGGAAGGATATTCATAAACGCTAAAATAATAGAGATAAAAGCCGTTGTGCTCCAAAACGCACCCCAGTTCCATGTATCAGGAAACAACCCTCCAATAGCACCAAAACCTCCAACACCTTTATAGGCTCCAGTCTTGGGATTAAAGATTTTTTTCATCTGCTTTACATAACTACTCAATGTAGATACGCCTTTATTGATTCCTGCTGGGATCGATTCTAGAAAAGAATAATTAATAGTTTTAATACTTAATAAGCCTCTTTTTTCTAATTCTTGAGGATCAAAATTTCTGATCACTCCTATTTTTCCATCTTCATTGATATTGGCAGTAACTGTTTTTTCAATTTGATCTAAGCCTTTTACAGTAAAAACAACAGAGCGACCTTTATTTTGCTCTACGATGGTTTCAACTTGATCTAGATATGAAACTTTTTGATTGTTTACTGCAATGATCTCATCTCCTTTTTTAAGATCTATTTCTTTGTTATGAGAATCTTTAGGGACTTTATGAATGATAAATGGAGCACGCGGAACCAAAAATGATGTCTTGTCCTCATTCTCTAATAATTTTGCAATAAAATCAACAGGAATTTGTTGATCAAATGTTTTTCCATCTCTTACAATGGTCAAGGTATTACCATTAATGATTTCTAGAGGTAATTTGCTAAACTCTTTTACTGCTTCACCATCAACAGCGACAATATTATCACCTGTTTTGATACCTAGTTTATCTCCAATTTCTACATTTGTAACCTGAAATCCATCTTTTAAACTATTGGCCTCTATGTATTTATCGCCGTAAGTATATGCAATTCCGATATATATAAGGATCGCTAAAAGAAAGTTTACCGTTACTCCTCCAAGCATAATGATAAGTCGCTGCCATGCTGGTTTAGATCTAAACTCCCAAGGTTGCGGTGGACCAGCCATCTGCTCTTTGTCCATACTCTCATCTATCATACCGGCAATTTTTACATACCCTCCAAGCGGAAGCCAACCAATACCATATACGGTTTCACCAATTTTCTTCTTGAAAATTGAAAACTTTATATCAAAAAAAAGGTAAAATTTTTCTACACGTGTTTTAAATAACTTAGCAGGAATAAAATGCCCTAACTCATGTAACACGATTAGGATAGATAAGCTTAAAAGTAACTGTATTGCTTTTATAAAAAATGGACTCATAAGTCGTTCTTCAAAATTAAATCACGCAAAAGTAACCTTTTAAGAGAGTATATAAAAATATACCAATGTGATATCACAATATTTAGTATAATTTTAATGTAATCAAATGATCTAATAGGGATAATCCTTGTAATTTTACAGCCACAAAAAGTATATATGCTTCGGTTTTTTTCAAAATATAAGTTTTTTGCTGTAGTTCTCTTTGTAATATCGGCAATTATCATTTCTATTATCTATTCTATTCTCAAACCTAATAGAACCTTACCAGTATACGAACCAGAAATGGTAAATGCAGAATTGGTAGATACTACAATTCAATATATACGTAAATATCATAAAATTGCTGATTTTAAATTAATCAATCAAAATGGAGAAGAGGTTACCCAAGAAAATTATAAAGATAAAATCTATGTAGCCGATTTTTTCTTTACAACTTGCCAAACTATTTGCCCTATCATGACAGGGCATATGAAAGAAATCCAGGATCGGTTAATAAGTGATCGCGAGGTGTTACTACTTTCGCATACAGTAACCCCAAAAATAGATAGTGTTGCCAGATTAAAAAGATATGCCTTGGATAAAGGAGTGATTGACTCAAAATGGAACTTGGTGACGGGCGATAAAAAACAAATCTATGATCTTGCCAGAAAATCATATCTAGCAGCAAAATCTGATGGCGATGGGGGACCTTATGATATGGTACATACCGAGAATTTTGTTTTGGTCGACAAAAAGAAACGTATACGAGGCTTTTATGATGGTACCAACCCAGATGAGATAGACCGTTTGCTAGAAGATATTGTAATTCTAAAAAACAGTAAAAAGTAAGATTCTTCAGTCTAAATATCAATATTGTTTTATTTTGAACATTTAACTTTCTCAATACGTTTTTTTCCACTATTTTTGCCTTGTTTAAAATTAATCTAAATAAACTTTGAAGACTACAATAGCTTCCCTTAAACGAGGTCAACGAGCTTTGATTAAAGAAATTACTTCGGATATAATCCCATTAAAATTATTAGAAATGGGGTGTCTTCCTGGAAACGAAGTCGAGTTGCTGCAAACAGCTCCTTTTCAATGCCCGATTTATCTTACTATAAATGGTAGTCATCTTGCAATCCGCAAAGAAATTGCAGCTCAGATAGAAGTTCAAATTATATAAACAGCAGTTCTTTTTATGGCCAAGCAAATCAAAGTTTCATTGATCGGAAACCCAAATACAGGAAAAACATCTGTTTTTAATTTGCTTACCGGGCTCAACCAACAGGTTGGTAATTATCCCGGGATCACCGTAGAAAAAAAAGAAGGTATATGCAAGTTATCGCGTGGAGTTAAAGCACATATTCTTGATTTGCCAGGCACCTATAGCCTTAATGCTTCTTCGTTAGATGAGAATGTAGTTATCGAATTATTATTAAATAAAAAAGATAAAGATTTTCCTGATGTAGCAGTAGTTGTTAGTGATGTAGAAAATCTAAAAAGAAATTTGCTGCTGTTCACCCAGATTAAAGATTTAGAGATTCCTACAATTTTGGTGATTAATATGGCAGATCGCATGAACCGAAAAGGAATCACATTAGACATTCCTTTGCTTGAAAAAGAACTAAATACCAAAATTTCTTTAGTAAGTGCTCGTAAAAATGAAGGTATAGATGAGCTTAAAAAGTTAATCGAATCATATACTTCACTACCAAAAACTCCATGTGTTGATGCATTATCGTTTGCTCCTGATTATTTTGATAGACTTAAAAAAGCTTTTCCTAATCAATCTGTATATAAACTATGGCTGGTCATTACGCAAGATGTAAACTTTAGAAAATTTAGCAAGCAAGATATTACTATTACTCCTGATTTTAAGATTAAATCTGAAAGCGAACTAAAACGACTTCAGCAAAAAGAAACCATAAAGCGATATCAGTTTATAAATGATGTGCTTAAAAGAGGTTTGGTAACCGATGAGAAAGCTGCAACAGGAATGCGAGCCAAACTCGATCGAGTACTTACTCATAAATTCTGGGGGTATTTTATATTCTTCGGAATTTTATTACTCATATTTCAGGCGATTTATGATTGGTCATCATATCCTATGGATATGATCGATGAAGCATTTGCTTGGTTAAGCGAAACAACAAAATCGGTATTGCCTGCTGGACCCTTTGTTGATTTGATTACCGAAGGTATTATTCCTGGATTGGGCGGGATCGTAATTTTTATTCCACAAATTGCATTTTTATTTTTATTTATTTCTATTCTTGAAGAGAGTGGCTATATGAGTCGTGTGGTTTTTTTGATGGATAGAATAATGCGACGATTTGGTCTAAGCGGTAAAAGTGTTGTGCCGCTTGTTTCGGGTACGGCATGCGCAATCCCAGCAGTAATGGCTACCCGTAATATCGAGAACTGGAAAGAACGATTGATCACCATATTAGTTGTGCCCTTTACAACTTGCGCTGCAAGATTACCTGTATACCTTATTATTATTGCATTAGTAATTCCTGATGAAAAAGTAGGGTGGATATTTAGTTATCAAAGTCTTACCCTAATGTTTTTGTATTTTCTTGGTTTTGGTACTGCAGTCGGTGCTGCATGGATACTTAATAAAATACTAAAAATCAAAAGCAAGTCATATTTTGTAATTGAAATGCCAGGATATAAAGTGCCGTTATTTAAAAATGTAGTGATCAATGTGGTCGAAAAAACGAAAGCTTTTGTTTTTGGTGCCGGAAAAATAATTTTGGCGATTTCTGTCATTTTATGGGTATTGGCAAGTTTTGGTCCTAATGAGAATTTTAGTAATGCCGAAGAAATTATAACCTCGACAAATAATGACCTTTCTCAAGAAGAGCTTGATAATGAAATATCTTCATATAAATTAGAACACTCTTTTATTGGATATGCAGGAAAAGCCATAGAACCTATCGTAGCACCACTAGGCTATGATTGGAAAATCGGTATAGGAATCATTAGCTCTTTTGCAGCAAGAGAAGTTTTTGTAGGTACCCTGGCAACAATATATAGTGTGGGTAGTGACGAAGAAGAAACTATAAAAAATAGAATGGCAGCAGAGGTTAATCAAAAAACTGGTAAACCTTTATTTAATTTGGCTAGCGGGATTTCACTACTATTGTTTTATGCATTTGCTATGCAATGTATGAGTACTTTGGCGATTGTAAAACGAGAAACCAATAGTTGGAAATGGCCAATGGTACAGTTAGTCTTTATGAGTATTTTGGCATATGCTATTGCATTGATTGCTTACCAGGTTTTAAAATAAGCAGGGTAATTTTTAGTATCTTTAAACGACTTAATAATTATGAACATTTTAATTCAAAACATATTAGTACTTCTGGTTTTTGCAGTAGCAATAGGGTTTTTAATTAAAAAATTCTTTTTAAAACCTTCATTGTCCTCTTCAAAGAAGAAATCTTCTACCTCTTGTGGAGGATCTGATTGTGGGTGTCACTAGAGATTCTTAAGCCATTTTAAACGAGTGCTACTAATTAAATAGACTCCGATCACGATCAAGACACAGCATAAAAGCTTTACCAGAGTTATATCTCCCTTATATTGACTGTTAACTACAAAATAAGAAACAACAGCTACCAAAATCATAGCCACTGCAGGTTGCACATAAATATAACTGCTAGAAACTGTAGGTTTTACAAATTGTAAAGCAAACATATTTAATAAATAAGCCAAAAATGTAGGACCAACCACGACATAAAATAAAGAAACCCAATTTGAAGTAGCAAAAGATTGAAAATCGGTATGGATTAATTTTTCAATACAAAAAGGAAACATACATATAAATCCAAATAAAAACGTCCAAACAATTACAGTTATTGGTTTATATTTTGACATAAGAGGTTTTACAATAACCAGATAAAATGCGAAGGCTAAAGCATTTATACATACAAAAATATTACCTTTTAACGAACCTGTGCCTAATCCAGAATTACCTAAATAAATTAATAATGCAGCGCCTGTTCCTCCTATAGATATTCCTAGTATTCGCTGTAGTGTGAATGGTTCATTAAGTAAAAAACGACTTATAATTACAGTAAAAATTGGCATTGATGTGATAATAATTGCCGCATCAACAGGAGAAGTAAGACTAAGCCCATTCATAGAAAAAAACTGATTGGCAGCTACACCAAGAAAACCACATAAAGCCAAACGAGGGATGTCTTTTTTTTCAATTTTCTCTTTGATAAAAAGCTTAAGAATGAAAAATAAAATACCGGCTCCAGCTATTCTTAAAAATACTAAAGCCGAAGCTTCTATTTTATTTGGCATTAATCCTTTGGCTACAAGATAATTTGCTCCATAAATCATGTTAACGCTTACTAATGCTAAATGGGCTTTTACCTTGTTAGAAATCATCTAGTAAAGGAAATGAATTCTCAAGATTATTTAACTATTAATTCTAAAGAATATGCTGATGGATCAATAGTATTTTCTGATGAAGGATATGGGCTTATAGAATACCCATATACAGTTTTTTTATCAAGAAGCATTATTTCTTTTAAATCATTAGGAGTACCAGCTTTACCCGAAAAAACAAACTCTTTTTCTTCAATTAATGAATTGTTTTCATAAAAACCTATAAGAATTTTTACTTCGCCAGCCCACATACAATCGACCCCAGATGGACATCTAGAATCCTCAATTACTTTTACAAACTTCAAACTTTTAGAATCAAATTCAATAGTATTTCCTGCTTTAAGTTTGCAAATGATCTTAGGCGCATCAACTTTTGTAGTGTCTTGAGCATTTATAAAAACAAATGGAGTTATAAATAATAGGATGGTGATTATCGTATTCATTATTAAAAATATGATTTGAGTTAAAGATATATAAAAAAGCAATCTAAATAATTGATAATTTATTCTAATTCCTGAAATTTCGCTCTATATTTATCTTCTCAATATGCAAAAATACGATTACATAATTACAGGTATGGGAGCTTCTGGTCTTATGCTGGTATACCATATGATTTCTGATCCCTATTTTGATAACAAACAAATAGTGTTGATTGACCAAGAAATCAAAAACCAGAATGATCGTACCTGGTCTTTTTGGGAGATAGGCGATGGTATTTGGGATAAAATTATAAGTAAAAAATGGAACACGATTTATTTTGGAAGCGAAGATTTTTCAGCGCATATTAAGATTTTACCATATCAATATAAAACAATAAGGAGTAAAGATTTTTATAGCTTTGTATTGAAAGCTATAACTGCAAAACCAAATATTACGATACTTAATGAACAACTCATTTCATTAACCGATGAAGGAAGTGTTGTAAAAGTTGAAACTAACCAACAAGTACATCTAGCAGATAAGGTTTTTAATAGCGTAGTGCTTTTTTCTGAATATAAACATCAGAAATATTACCCGGTTTTAAATCAGCATTTTGTGGGGTGGTTTGTAAAAACAGAAAAACCTTCTTTTGATCTAGAGACTGCTACTTTTATGGATTTTACAGTAGCGCAAAAAGGGAATACAAGGTTTATGTATGTATTGCCAACTTCTGAAACAGAAGCATTGTTTGAGTATACCTTATTTTCTGAAGACCTTTTGGAAGAACAAGAATATGAGACCGAGATTAAGCAATATTTAGAAGATAAAGGTATTACGCAATACGAAATTGTGGAAAAAGAGAAAGGATGTATCCCAATGACTTGTTACGAATTCAAAAAGAAAAACTCCAAAAACATATTGCATATCGGTACAGCAGGGGGGTGGACCAAACCTAGCACGGGGTTTACATTTAACCTCAGTTTAAAAAAAGTGCAAAAACTAACCAAATATCTTAAAACTAATGATGATATATCTAAATTTGGTAGAAGAACCAAGTTTTGGTACTATGATTTGTTGTTTCTAGATGTATTGTATAAAGAAAATGAAATAGGTTCAACCTTATTTTCTAGATTATTCAGAAAAAATGACACGGCAAAAATTTTAAAGTTCCTAGATGAAGAAACCACACTTCTTGAAGATATAAAAATTACAACTAGCTTACCATGGAGAAGATTTTTAAAAGCACTTTTTAAAAGAGTTTTTTAGGGAGCCAACACTATTGAAACTTTCAATTATTATTTTCCATCAACCATCAACCATCAACCATCAACCATCAACCATCAACCATCAACCATCAACCATCAACCATCAATCTCTAATTAATTCCTCGTTCTTTTTTAATTTGATCATAGGCCATTTGCACTTCTTTAAATTTGGCTTCAGCTCCCTTGATATGTATTTCATCCATATGTTGGATTTTATCGGGATGATATTTTTTGGCCATAGTCCTAAATGCTTTTTTTACCTCTACATCTGTTGCCGTTTTTTCAATTTCAAGAATTTTATAGGCATGATCACCAGTTTTAAAGAACATAGCTTTAATACTCTCAAAATCTCTAAAGTTAATACGTAAAAATCCAGCAATTTTCTCTATTTCTTCAGCTTCAGATATACTTACATTGCCATCTGCATTTGCTATTCCGAATAAAAAATGCAAAATCTGTAAACGAGCAGGATATCGAGTATGCTTATTAACATACATACAAATATGAGGCGCAGAGACATGCCTATTTTTAATAATTTCATTAAATGTTCTAAAAGTAGCATTAGCACGTTCTTTGCCATAAGCACTTACAAAATAACGACGTACATAATCTAGTTCTGTTTGGTTAACACTACCATCTGCCTTGATCACAATTGATGATAATGAAAGTAGATTGAGCTCAAAATCTGCAGGAGTTACTTTTGGCTCTTGTGTAAATACCGTTTTAAAACCACCACTATTTTTACTTGTAGAGGCATCAATTAGGCTTCCTACAATGAAACCAAGAATAGCTCCCGGAAGTCGAAAAAAAATAGATCCTAGTACGGCGGCAAACCATTTAATCATTCAAAATATTTTTTGGGTTGTAAAGATAACCGAAATTATCTAGGGATATCTTTCAGGCTATTTTTTTTAATAAGACAATAAAGAGATCTGTTTGTTACTATAAAAAATCATAATGTTAGTTAAATTATGATAATACGACGACTTGGCAGTATGCAGGATATGGTACATAATTTGTACATTTGCATAAAATTGTAATACCATAAAATAAAAGAAATATGTATCCAGCAGATTTAGTAAAACCAATGCGTGAAGATCTTACCAATAATGGTTTTCAAGAATTACATACAGCAGACGAAGTAACATCGGCAATAGCAAAAGAAGGAACTACATTAGTAGTTGTAAATTCGGTATGTGGGTGTGCTGCAGCAAATGCTCGCCCAGGAGCAAAAGCATCATTAAACAATGATAAAAAACCAGACCATATAGTAACTGTTTTTGCAGGAGTTGATAAAGAAGCTACTGATAAAGCTCGTGGATTTATGGTTCCATTTCCTCCTTCATCACCATCTATGGCTTTGTTTAAAAATGGAGAATTAGTACATATGCTAGAACGTCACCACATTGAAGGGCGACCTGCAGATATGATTGCTGAAAATCTTATAGATGCTTATAATGAACATTGCTAAAAATAAGTAGTGTATACGCTAAAAAGAATTATAAACCGTTTGTCTTTACAGACGGTTTTTATTTTGATAAAAGATTGGTTTACATAAAATAATGTAAGACCTTGCACTATTGTAACACAAGTCAAATTTAATAATTGTTAAGAGAAATAATGAGGGCAATAAAAAGGGTATTGTCATATCCGCTTTCTGTAGTTTTCTATTTGTTTTTTGGATTAACTCTGGTGATTTTTCATTTGTTACAGTGGTTAGGAATGAAATTAGGAGGAGCAAAGGGACATAGAGTTGTTGTAAATATCATGAATCTATGTCTATTGAGATGTTTACATATTTTGGGAGCAACATTTAGTTTTAAAAATCAATATACGTTGCCCAAGAATCAATCATTAATCATTGTTTCTAATCACCAAAGTATGTATGATATTCCTTTAATCTCTTGGTATTTGCGAAAGCATATTCCAAAATTTATTTCTAAAATAGAATTAGGAAAAGGAATACCAAGTATTTCTTTTAATTTAAGACATGGTGGTCATGTTTTGATTAACAGGAAGAACCCAAAACAAGCGATTCCTGCACTGTCAAAATTTGGAAAATATATTTCTCAGAACAACTATTCTGGAGTTATTTTTCCTGAAGGAACAAGGAGTAGAGACGGTAAACCAAAAGAGTTTGCAGCTACAGGATTAAAAATGCTGTTTAAAAATGCACCCGAAGCTCTTGTTGTACCAGTAACAATTAACAACAGTTGGAAATTATTAAAATATGGTAATTTCCCCTTGGGTGTAGGAATGCATCTAACACTAGAGGTACAAAAACCTATAGTAATAAAAGAATTAGAAACGAAAGAATTACTAGAGATTACAGAAAAGAGCGTAATTTCTACTATAAAAAAGTAAACACACACGTCATGGCTATAGACAATATTAGATTGGAAGTAATGCAATTACTGGAAAAGAAAATAGATACTTTTATAGAAAAGTTCTTAATCCCAGTAGATAAAGTATGGCAACCAACAGATTTCTTACCGAACTCTCAAAATGAAGATACGTTCTTTGATGAGGTTAAAGAATTAAGAGAATTAGCAAAAGAACTTCCATACGACTTTTGGGTTGTTTTGGTTGGAGATACAGTAACAGAAGAAGCACTACCAACCTACGAATCCTGGTTGATGGATGTAGAAGGTGTGAATCAGCATGAAGACGGAAAAGATAATGGCTGGGCAAAATGGGTGCGTTATTGGACCAGTGAAGAAAATCGCCACGGAGATACATTAAACAAATACTTGTACCTATCTGGTAGAGTAAATATGATCGAGGTAGAAAGAACCACTCAGCATTTGATAAATGATGGTTTTGATATTGGTACCGATAGAGATCCATATAAGAACTTTGTGTATACAAGTTTTCAAGAATTAGCTACCAATATCTCACATAGTCGCGTTGCCAAGTTAGCAAGAGAATATTCTAATAAATCACTGGCAAAAATGTGTAAAATTATTGCTGGTGACGAGATGCGCCACTATAATGCTTATAGCGAGTTTGTAAAGAATATTTTTGAGGTAGATCCAAGCCAGATGATGGTTGCCTTTAGCGATATGATGAAACATAAAATAGTAATGCCAGCTCATTTCCTTAGAGAATCGGGAGATGCTATTGGTACTGCCTTCGAAGAATTCTCTAATGCAGCGCAGCGTTTAGGAGTATATACTTCTCAGGATTATATTGATATCATGCAACGTCTTATAGACAAATGGGAAATCGATAAACTAGTAGACCTTACCGACGAAGCAGAAAAAGCCCGTGATTTTGTTATGAAATTACCTGCCAGAATGCAACGCATTAGCGAGCGAATAATCATCCCAGAAGATGTTTTCGAATTTAAGTGGGTACAACCTGCATTGGTAAAATAAATTGAATTCGAAAAGTTCAGTACATATTGATTTAAGAGTAAGATTTATAGTCCCTTCTCCTTTGGGAGAAGGTTAGGATGAGGAGATTTTATATTGCCCCCTCACCTTAGTCCTCTCCCCAAAGAGAGGAAATTCAAACTAGGAAATAAACTCTCTACATTGTTAAATATTAAAAATCAGATCTCTTTTATGGATCAAATCATATCTAAAACTATTGATTTTGTAAAAGAAAAATTAACAGGTGCCGAAGGTGGGCACGACTGGTTTCACACTCAAAGAGTGTTTAAAAATGCTCATTCAATTGCAAAAGAGGAAGATGTGGATCTTTTTGTGGTTTCTTTGGGAGCATTGCTGCATGATATTGCAGATTCAAAATTTCATGATGGTGATGAAACGGTTGGGCCAAAAGTAGCTAGAGATTTTTTACAAAGCCTTCAAGTTGATCGTCACATTATAGATCATGTGATTAGCATTATCGAAAATATCTCTTTTAAAGGTGGAAACGTAACCCAACAATTTAAATCTCCAGAATTAGACGTCATACAAGATGCTGATCGCTTAGATGCTATTGGTGCGGTTGGTATTGCCAGATGTTTTAACTATGGCGGATTTAAAAACCGAGCTTTGTACGATCCCGATATAGCTCCTAATCTTACGATGAGTAAAGAAGAGTATAAGAGTTCTACTGCACCTACGATTAATCATTTTTACGAAAAATTATTGTTACTTAAAGATCGAATGAATACCCAAACTGGTAAGAAACTAGCGAAACAAAGACACCAATATATGGAAGGCTTTTTAGAACAATTTTATAAAGAATGGGATGGGGAGTTGTAATTTAAAAACTCATAATTTTTAAAAGTAGAGTTTATCAGTCGCTCATTCTTATTAAAAGGTAAAAATTGAAGAATAAACAAAGTTTTATGAAAACAGTTCTAAAAAACAGCATAAGTGTGCTCCTTATTGTATTTGTATTTCAAAATTGTAATACTAATAAAAGTAAAAAACCAATCGAAAGTACAACGACACAAGTAACCGACTCTATGACCGTTATAAAAGAAAAACAAGCTCCAGTTACTCCAAAACAACCAGAAAAAAAGACCTGTAAGTGCAATGCAAAGGCTTATGTTACAACGATGCCCGATGGAGGGATCGAACTATTTAATGATCATAAAGAAGTTGTACAAAAAGTTTCTTTTGATCTAGAAGACGAAGATTTTCTTGTGATAGAACTAAAAATGGCCAAAGAAAATAAGTTTCAAATAAAATCGCTTGAATTTGCATTTGAAGAAACGAAGAAGAATTACGAAAACTTATGGATTTCTAACACATATTTAAGAATTTTTCTTCCCGATTCTAATACAAAAGTATCTTTATTTAGCGCTCCAAATACCACCGCCAAAGTACTTTTAAAAGTGAACCCATTTGATCAACATACCATCACACTTTTAGGATGTTGCAAAAATTGGATCTATGGCTTATACAAAGATAAAGAAGGAAAAGAAACAAAGGCTTGGTTTAATCCAAATGATATATGCTCAAACCCGCTATCTAACTGCTAACCATTATAAGGTATGGTATAATTGCATCGCGTGAGTGGGGGTATAATATTTGCAAGCAAAGTAAAAATCAAAACAACTTCAGCTGCCCATCCTTATATTCTTCATGTAGATCACAGTTTAGGATAACCTTTTCTGGATTGGCAAAGTGTTTTTTTCTTGCTAGAGTAAAAAGCTGATGAATTTGATCTGCAATAGTACCCGAGCCCTTCATTCTTCTTCCAAATTTGCTGTCGTTAAGATTACCATTATGGCATTCCATAATTTGATTAAGAATCTTATCCTTGCGATCTGGTAATGTATTTTCTAACCACTTAGTAAATATCTGCCCGATCGCGCCATTTAGCCTAACGATTGTATATCCAACACCTTTTGCCCCGCGTTTAGCGATTTCTTCTGTCAATGGCAGGATTTCATGACTATTTATAGAAGGGATAATAGGTGCCATCATCACATTTGTAGGGATACCGGCATCGTTTAACTTTTCTAGAGTTTCCAGACGTTTTTTAATGCTAGCAGTTCTAGGTTCAAGAATTCTTCGGGTTTCTTCTTTTAAGGATGTGATAGAAAGGTAAACAGACACAAGATTGTCTTTAGATAATTCAGAAAGAATGTCAATATCTCTTTGTATCAGTGCATTTTTGGTTATGATACCCACAGGATGCCTGTATTTCAAGAAAATTTCGAGCAGACTACGAGTAATTTTAAGTTTCTTCTCAATAGGTTGATAGCAATCTGTATTTCCAGATAGAGATATAGGATAGGCCTTCCAGCTTTTACTTCGTAATTTTTTTTCTAATAATTCGGGCGCATTCTTTTTAACCAAAATTTTACTTTCGAAGTCTATTCCAGCGCCATATCCCCAATACTCATGTGAAT
This sequence comes from uncultured Aquimarina sp., assembly GCA_947501475.1. GTDB lineage: Bacteria > Bacteroidota > Bacteroidia > Flavobacteriales > Flavobacteriaceae > Aquimarina. The sequence goes on from CANMWA010000001.1 coordinate 565,399, forward strand.
TGCGAGCATAACAATACACACACCCATGTTCACAGCCCTGATAAGGGTTAAGAGAGTATACCATTCCTACATCAGGACTGGTCACTTTATTGACAATAGTTTTCGGAAACGTTTCAATAAAAGTAGTTTGATATCTGTCGATTTGCTCTCCTTCTTTTTGGCAATAATTTAAGAAATCATCTCTCATTTCATAATGATTTGTCGAGAATCTATTATGCACTTTTTCTTGTGCACCCCTGCCTTTGATGTGGTTTTGTGGTTTCATGAGTACGGTTTTATTACGGTTTAAAAGTAAAACTTTTGTTGGAATATTTCCTATAAAAAATGGAATATTTCCAAATAAAGAGATTAATTTTGTAGTAGTAGTTTTTGAATAAAGAAAAAACAAGTTGGTTTTAGGTTTTAAAAATAGGTTAGTGATGAAGAATAATAGCTATGAGTATGATGTTGCGCTCTCTTTTGCTGGGGAGAATCGGGGGTATGTAGAAGAAGTTGCAAATAGCCTGAAAACAAGAGGGGTAAAAGTATTCTACGATGTGTTTGAAGAAGCAAATCTGTGGGGCAAGAACCTATATGAATATTTGTCTGAGATATACCAAAATAAAGCAAGATATACAGTGATGTTTATCTCTGGTTTTTATAATCAAAAATTATGGACAAATCATGAGAGAGTTTCGATGCAAGCTCGTGCGTTTCAAGAAAGTCGAGAGTATATTTTACCGGTAAGGTTTGATGATACCGAAATCCCCGGCATTCTTAAAACCGTGGGGTATATTAATCTGAAAGATAAAACACCAGAGGAATTAGCCACCTTGATCGAAAAAAAATTAACGAAAGATCAAACGTTTTTCAGAAAAAAATGGTCGAAACTCTCTACTATGATTAGCGCCAAACCTTTTATTTTTTCGATAAAAGTTTTAGATGAGAAAGGTAAACTAGTAAAAAATGCCAAAGTCGTTTTGGTTGCAGATAACTCAACGTATTTAGAAGGTTTTTCAGATGAAAAAGGCTTAGCACATTTTATTATTCGTACACGTAAATTATATACGGTGTTAATAGCACATCCAGAATATCCTGCAGTGCTTTTTAAAGGGGTCAATCCAAAAGAAGATATCGAAGTAACGATAGAAAAAACTAAAGATTCTGGTTCTGCAATCATCAATAAGTCTGGTCAGATCCCTGCAATATCAGGTAAAATCGAACCTGTTCTTAAACAAGGCCAAGGATTTGCATTATATGCAGATAATATAGCTATCGAAGGAGGTCATAATCAACCGTATGATTTTGAGTTAAATAAATCTTTAAGTTTAGAAGATAACGGCGGAAATATAATACATTTAACCTTTAGATTCTTTCAAGGAAGAATCGCTTTGGTAGATTATTGTAAACACAAACCCATTTAAAAGACTCAATTATGAACAGAGTACTCATCTTACTAAGCTTTGTTTTGTTTTTTGCGTGTAAAGAACAACCAAAACAAACAGCAGAAGCACCAATTGTTGCCACAACAGATTCAGCAGCAGAAAACCCAGCAAATACCTTTGGTCTTGTTATTCATGGCGGAGCTGGTACCATCTTAAAAAAGAATATGACTGCAGAAAAAGAAGCTGCATATAAAGCCAAACTAGAAGAAGCTATAAAAGTAGGGCATACCATCCTTAAAAATGGAGGAACAAGCCTTGAAGCAGTAGAAAAAACAATAAATGTTTTAGAAAACTCACCATTATTTAATGCAGGAAAAGGAGCAGTTTTTACTTATAATGAAACCAATGAATTAGATGCTTCTATCATGGACGGAAGTAATTTAAATGCCGGAGCCGTTGCGGGTGTTTCAACGATAAAAAATCCAATCAATTTAGCTAGAGAAGTAATGGTTAACTCTCCTCACGTATTACTTTCTGGTAGAGGCGCAGAGCAATTTGCAAAAGAAAGAAGTATAGAGATTGTTGATCCATCATATTTTCATACAGAAGATCGACTGAAACTTTTGAGAAAGATCAAGAATAAACCTAATCATGCCGATGCAAAAAGTGCAACATCTTTTTATGATCCAACGATCAAGGATTCAAAATTCGGAACCGTAGGATGTACAGCTTTAGATAAGTACGGAAACTTGGCAGCAGGAACTTCTACAGGAGGTATGTCTGCAAAAAAATGGAATCGCATCGGGGACTCACCTATAATTGGCGCAGGTACCTATGCCAATAATGCAACTTGTGCGGTATCAAGTACTGGGTGGGGCGAGTATTTTATTAGAGGAATGGTGGCGTATGATATTTCGGCGATGATGGAGTATAAAGGAATTTCATTGGCAGAAGCCTCAAAAGAAGTGATTCAAAAGAAACTTACCAATCTTGGAGGCACCGGAGGTATAATAGCCATAGATAATAAAGGCAATGTAGCGATGGAGTTTAATACTGCAGGAATGTATCGGGCAACGATGAATGCTGATGGCGAACTTACTATTGGGATTTATAAGAAAGAATAACAATACAATAATAAAAATGATCAAAATTAAAAAATCAAGAAGAATGATTTTTTTAGAGCATACTATTTATTTTTAATAGATTTCTTATTGTAAAAGCAGAAATCAAAAGACCTGTAGGAAACTTATAGATAGAGTTATTACTACCTCCTCTTTGAATGGCAGTAATTAATAATAATACTGTAAAAATTGAAAGTACAGAAAATATGATTATCCAAAGTATAATGGATACCTTATTAAGTTTAGTGGTTAAGTAAGTATTGATCGCAAAAAATAGAGTTATTACTACAGAATTAAACAAATTTTGATAGTAGTATACTATAATAAAAATAGCCAAAGTGAGTAATGAACATATTAAAACGGTTGAGATAAACTCAAAACTATTTTTATTGACCTTAGGATAGGCATTACTTATTTCTTCTATATGATATCCCTTTTTTTGATAGATTTCAAAAATTTCTTTTCTACTATATTTCATTTTAATCCTTTCAAGAATTTCTTTTCTCAAAACGTTATTGACCTGATCAGAACTATTTTTTTCCTCTATTATATTCATAATATCATATAGTTTTTTCATGAATACTATTTTTGTTTCGTGTATAATATGATAAAGAAAACCATAATCATAATTGAACCTACTAGGTTTAAACCTTTACTGATATAGTGAGTAATGTCGATTGCTAATGCACTAGGATTAAAGTATAATATAGTATAATACATTTCGATAAAAACGTGTAGTATACTTCCAATAAGTGCGAGAAGTGATGCGGTTTTAAATTTCATTTTTGATGGTTAGCTTTTTATAATTATTAGCAAAACAAAGAGTGCATTTCTATTGATTAATATTCTCAAGACATTCACATATTGTGGATTCCAATTCAATTTGTTTTTAGAGATGTCATGTTTCTTATATACAAATAATTAGTAGCCCTTTGTAATAGTTACCTGTATAATCTGAATGCTAAGATTAAATTTACTTATTGCAGAACGATCTTTTCCCACCCATTTCGGGTAGTTTTTTGCTAAAACTTCAAAAAACCTTCACCTTCCAATGAGTAACATCATTAAAAATCGGCTTATTGTCATTTCTATTGAAAATAATGTGTTGAGATATTGATTTTGAATTCCTTTTTAAGAGTTAGGGGGCTTTTAAAAAATATCTTACATTTATAAGATCAACTAAATCCTTTCTTTTATGCACTTATCACGAATTCTTTGTGTGTTGCTTTTTGTGACATTTGTATTCTCATGCAAGAAAAAAGATGCTCAAGCACTTGCTGAAGCCAACGCTTCAGAATTAAACAAATATCAAGACTATATCTCTGATGTTTCTACAGGAGTGATTTCTGTGCTGGATAATGTGTATGTGGTATTACAAACACCGATAGAAGGTTGGGATGACAACCTAGAGTTGCCAAAAAAACTACTTAGAGTATCTCCCAGAGTAAGAGGAAAAGTGGTTGCCATTAATAATCGTACTATTTCTTTTCAACCACAAGAAGGGTTTAAAGAAGATACACAATATACTTTTACTCTAGATCTTGAGGATTTGGTAGAAGAACTAAAAGATGATCTAGATGAAGAATTTGTATTTAGTGTACAAACACTAAAACAGCAATTCTCTATACTTACCGATAACCTTCAATCCTATAGTAAAGGTTGGCAATATATTGATGGTACTTTAACCACTAGTGACCAATTGCAATTTGAGATCGCTAAACAATTGGTGACAGCTTCTCAAAAAGGAAAAAATCTATCAGTCAAGTTTGGAGAATCCATAGATAAAAGTCGGCAGTTTAGTTTTAGAATTGATAGCATTCAACGATTTGAAGATGATTCTGAAATTGAAGTCAAATGGTCTGGTAAACGCTTTGATATTGATACTGAAGGTGAAGATGTATTGTCTATTCCTGGTAAGAACAACTTTTCTGTAATCAGCGTATCTGTAGCGAATGTAGATAATCAATATGTAGAGATTAATTTTTCTGATCCATTGAAAAAAAATCAAAATTTTAATGGTCTGGTGACTATTTCGGGAGCTAATAACTTAAAATATAATGTAAACGGAAATGTACTAAAAGTTTACCCAAAAACTGAGCTAAAGGGAACCTTAGGAATAACAGTTTTTCAAGGAATTCAAAGCACAGACAGTTATAAACTAAAAAACACATACTCAGAAAATGTATCGTTTCAGCAGCCTAAACCAGAGGCCAGATTACTACAGAATGGGGTGATTTTACCAACTTCAAATAATCTGAAATTCAATTTTGAAGCGATTAACCTTCGTGCTATAGAAGTACAAGTAGTTAAGGTTTTTGAAAACAATGTGCTTCAGTTTTTACAAAATAATAACCTTAATGGTTCGGGCAATTTAAGAAGTGTAGCAAGACCTGTTGCCAAAAAATTAATCAATCTGCAAGAGAATGCCTCGTTGAATTTAAGTAAGTGGAATGCGTTTTCTATTGATTTGGCAACATTAATTTCTCCAGATCCAGGTGCTATCTATAGAGTAGAACTTAATTATAGAAAAGCATATTCTTTGTATAAATGTGATGGTGAAAAAGCAGACGATACACCAATAAACGATTTAGTAGAAAACTATGATGATAAAGAAGAATCTAGTTTTTGGGATACTTCTCAATATTATTATGATGACTATTATGGATATAACTGGCAAGAACGTGATAACCCATGTAGTAACTCGTATTTTAGGGATAGAAAAATCGGAGCCAATATTCTTGCTTCTAACCTAGGAGTTGTAATCAAAAAAGGATTAAATCATTCATATATGGTTACCGTAAATGATATTATTACAACCAATCCTTTACCCAATGTTAGGGTTACTTTCTATAATTACCAACAACAAGAAATGGGTATGGCGACTACCGATGCTCAGGGAATGACAGGGTATGACGCCGATCGACCAGCATATTTTGCAATCGCAAGATCAGGAAAGCAACAAACCTATGTAAAACTCAATGATGGTAATGCACTATCGGTAAGTAAATTTGATGTTTCAGGAGTTCGCCTTCAAAAAGGAATTAAAGGATATATCTATGGAGAACGTGGCGTTTGGCGACCAGGAGACACATTGTTTTTGTCATTTATGCTTAATGATAATGCCAATAAACTTCCCAAAGGACATCCTGTAAAGTTTGAGTTAAGAGATCCATTTGGTAAAGTAACGTATCAAGAAACTAAAACTAAAGGCACCAATAATTTTTACAAATTTGAAGTAAATACATCAGAAGAATCCCCTACAGGAAATTGGCTAGCCAAAGTAATCGTTGGCGGAGCCAGTTTTACCAAACAACTAAAAATTGAAACCATAAAACCAAATCGTCTAAAAATAAAGACCACATTTGAAGATGAAGTATTGGGAGCTAATAAGAATATTAAAGGAAACCTTGAGACGTTATGGTTGCATGGGGCAGTCGCAAAAAACCTTCAGGCCGATATTAATATAAGATTTAATGCTTCTCAAACTAGTTTTAAAACCTTTCCGGGATATATTTTTGATGACCCTACTCGTCGTTTTGTTAGTGAAGAACAAGAAATTTTTAAAGGCCGAATTTCAAATGAAGGAAAAGCAAGTTTTAGTGCAACTCCAAAATTGCAAAATAAAGCTGCAGGGATGCTAAAAGCTTCTTTTATCACCAAAGTGTATGAAAATGGCGGAGATTTTAGTACCGATGTTATTTCGAAAAAGTATTCGCCTTATCAAACGTATATTGGACTTAATATTCCGAAAGGAGATAAAGCTCGAGGGATGTTGCTTACCGATACCAAACATAATTTTGAAGTGGTATCTGTAGACCAGAAAGGAAACCCAAAGGCTGTAAAAAACCTTGAAGTATATGTGTATAAAGTTGATTGGAGATGGTGGTGGGATACTTCAGATGATAACCTGTCATCTTACAACCGTGGCTCATATCACAATGAAGTATTTAAGACTACGGTAACTACCAGTAACAGTGGAAAAGCAAGTTTTAATTTTGAATTAAAATATCCCGAATGGGGAAGATACCTGGTACGAGTTATCGATCCTAATGGCGGCCATGCTACTGGAAAAACAATGTATATCGACTGGCCTGGATGGGCTGGGAAATCTCGTAAAAATGATCCTTCTGCTGCAACAATGCTACTGTTCTCTACCGATAAGAAAACATATAATGTTGGTGAAAAAGCTATCGTAACTTTTCCATCTAGTGAAGGCGGAAGAGCTTTGGTAACCGTAGAAAATGGTACCGAAGTATTAACGTCACAATGGGTTACCCCACAAAAAGGAGAAACTAAATTCGAATTACCGATTGAAGGGCTTTTTACGCCTAATGTATATATCCATATTACACTACTGCAACCTCATGCTTCTACAGCTAATGATTTACCAATACGTTTATACGGAGTAACACCCATTTCTGTAGAAGATCCAAATACCAAAGTACAGCCAAAACTCATCATGCCAGATGTACTTAGGCCTGAAGAAACTATAACAGTAAAAGTAGGTGAGACCAAAGGTAAAGCAATGACATATTCTATTGCTATTGTAGATGAGGGATTGTTGGATCTTACTAGGTTTAAAACTCCAAATCCTTGGAGTAGCTTCTATGCTCGTGAAGCTTTGGGGGTAAAAACCTGGGATGTTTACGATGATGTGATTGGTGCCTACGGCGGAAGCATTAATCAGGTATTTAGTATTGGTGGTGATGCTGAAGCTGGCGGAAGTAAATCAAAAAAAGCCAATCGTTTTAAACCTATGGTAGTGTATAAAGGCCCTTTTGAATTAAAACAAGGAGAAACACGATCACATCAAATTAAAATCCCAAAATATGTGGGTTCTGTACGTACAATGATTGTAGCTTCAGATGCAGGTAATGCTGCTTATGGTAGTGCCGATAAAACTACACCAGTGCGTAAACCATTAATGGTGCTAACGTCAATACCCAGAAAAATAACTCCGGGAGAAAAAGTAACGATACCAGTTACTGTTTTTGCTATGGAGAATAAGGTCAAGAATGTAACTGTTACCTTAAAACCTAATAAAGGATTTAGAGTCCTGGGCGAGACCCAAAAAAACCTTTCTTTTCCGCAACCCGATGAAAAGATGGCGTATTTTGATATCGAAGTCCTAGAAGGAGCTACCATTACCGATATCGAAGTTGTAGCGAGTGGGGGCGGAGAAAAAGCATCCTACAAAGTGCCTATTGATATTATTAACCCCAACCCGATGACCACCGAGGTGACTTCGATCATTTTAGAACCTAATAGTCAACAAGAAATAGACTTTGCTGCTTTTGGAATTTCAGGAAGTAATAGTGCCACGATCGAGATGTCATCACTACCACCCATGAATTTTGAAAGTAGATTGAGCCATTTGATACGTTATCCGCATGGATGTGTTGAGCAAACTACATCGGCTGCTTTTCCGCAGTTGTATTTGGCAGAGATATTCAATTTATCTTCAGAAAAACAAAACAAGATTCAAAAAAATATTGAAGTTGCTATATATAAACTAAAACGGTACATTCAATCTAATGGTGGATTGTCGTATTGGCCGGGATATAGTAACCCTAATGATTGGGGAACTACCTATGCGGGTCATTTTTTACTCGAAGCAAACAAAAAGGGATATGTATTACCGATAGGTTTTAAAAGCAATTGGATCAATTACCAACAGCAGCAGTCCAAGCGATGGCGTAGTGGAGGTAATGATCTGGCTCAGGCCTATCGATTATACACACTTGCTTTGGCAGGAAGCCCAGATATGGCATCCATGAATAGATTGCGAGAAACCTCGAATTTGTCTAATGATGCCAAACTAAGATTGGCCGCTGCGTATGGTTTAATTGGTCAGAACAGTGCAGCTCAAAAATTATTGAATTTGGCAAGTATTAATTTTGAACGGCAGCAAAACTATGATTATACCTATGGTTCTGTTAATCGTAATCGCGCGATGGCACTCGAAACTCTTATTGCACTGGATAAAAAAGCCAAAGCACAGCAAGTAGCGGTAGATTTGGCTAAAGAATTATCATCAAAAAGTTGGATGAGCACACAAACAGCTTCGTATGCTTTAATGACAATGGCAAAATATGCTATGTATGTTGGAGGAAAAGGGGTGAATGTGAAGTATGTTCTTAACGGAAAATCAAATACAACGACTACCAATAAAACATTAGCAATTTCTGGAGAATTAGCAATTCAAAAAGACAATAAACTGATTTTAAACAATACTAAAGATAATACCATTTTTGTACAATTGGCAACTAGTGGAATCCTACCAGTAGGTCAAGAAAAAGTGATTCGAAGTAATTTTAAAGCGATCGTAGATTACAAAAGTAGACAAGGTAAGGTGATTAACCCAGCTCAATTAACCCAAGGAACTGATTTTGTAGCCGAAGTAACCATTACCAATACTACCGATATTAGAGTAAAAAATGTTGCACTCACAGAAATTTTTCCATCAGGATGGGAGGTTGTGAATACAAGATTTACGGATTTTGGATCGTTTAGTGCAAATAAAGTGACTCATACCGATATTCGGGATGATCGAGTAAATTTCTATTTTGATTTAAAACCCAAAGAAAGTAAAACAATGACTATTCTACTCAATGCCTCTTATTTAGGGACATATTATTTACCGGGTATTCAATGTGAAGCCATGTATGATATTAATTATTTGGTACGAAGCAAAGGCAAATGGGTTGAGGTGGTGAAGTAGGTGTGAGGTAGTAGAGGTGAGTTTTTGAGTTTTAAGAATGATTTTATATGAAGATTCCTCCTTGAAGAGGGTTAAGGAGGTGTTTTCTAATGTAAATACTTGTTTTTTGAATGTAGATCCTGATTTAAAAGATGTATTGTTTGACGGCATTACCTTAAGTAGTATAAAATCTAACATATAAGAAGTGAAAAAATATACAATCATAACAGAACAACTTCCTGAAGCATCAGAATTATTGAAACTTTTTTCACAAACTAGCTGGGCAAAAGGCAGATCGATAGAAGGGATAACACTTTTACTAAATAACACAAAAGAGTATATTGTGATTAGAGATGGCTCCCAACTTATTGGCTTTGGGCGAGCACTTACAGATGGGATTTACCGCGCCATGCTAGATGATATTGTAGTAGATATGAACTATAGAAAGCAAGGTCTTGGTGAGATCATAGTTAAGAACTTATTAGATCAAATAGATGGTGTAGAACAAGTGTTTTTGAATACCAAACCAGAGTTAGAAGGGTTTTATGAAAATTATGGTTTCTTGCGATCTAAAGCATTAACAATGAGATTATAATTTACATTTAACAAATGATACTAGAACAAGCAATTTTAAATATAAAACCAGGACAGTCAGATGCTTTTGAAAAAACCTTTAAAGAGGCACAAAAGATAATCGCATCCATGAAAGGTTATATTCGCCATGATGTATTGAAATGTATTGAAGAAGAAGATAAATTTGTACTTCTTGTTGAATGGGAAACTATAGAAGATCATGAGGTTGGTTTCAGAAAATCAAAAGAATACCAACAATGGAAAAAACTACTACATCATTTTTATGATCCTTTTCCGTTAGTTCAACATTATGAATCTATTTTATAGTAATATGTTTATGTATTTGATTTAAGATTTCTAATAATAGTTTCCTTAAGGTCTTTTTTATTTAAGGGTTTATTGATAAGATCATTCATTCCCGCATTTCGGCAATCATTTTCTACTTCGCTTAGTTCTGAAGCCGTTAAAGCAACTATAGGAATAGTAGTATTAAATTCTCTGATCTTTATTGTTGCTTGCATACCGTTCAAAACAGGCATATTGATATCCATAAGTATTAAATCAAACGGTTGTTTTTTTAAGATTTCTACCGCTTCAGCTCCGTGTTCAGCAATCATGCACTCACAACCAATATGTAGGAGTAAATTTTTAGTGACTAATTGATTGATTTTATTGTCTTCTGCGACTAATATTTTTGCAGATAAAATGCTTGCTGTATTTTCTAAGTCATTTTCCATAGTATGTAACTTTTGATCAATGTCTAAGTTTAGGTCAAAATAAAATTTAGAACCTATATTTTTATTACTCTCAAAATGAATCTTACTATCCATTAGTTGTAATAAGCTCTTTACAATAGATAGCCCTAAACCTGTGCCTTGTTTATTTTCATATACGCTTCCTATTTGCGAGAACTCCTCGAATATATATTCTTTTTGATCTTCGGGTATACCAACACCTGTATCTTCGACTTCAAATCTAATACGGGCTACTTTAGGTGTATTCGACAATAATTTAAGCCGAAGCCATATGGTTCCTTTTTTGGTAAATTTTATCGAATTTCCTATCAAATTTATTAAAACTTCGGATAGTCTTAACGGGTCAATAAGTACACTACGAGGAATATCATGATCAAACTCTAATATGAGGTGATCTTTATTTATTTCTGACTGATAATCAAAGGATTGTAGTATATCGTTTGATAAATTAGCCAAGTTGGTTGGTGTGTTAATTAATTCTTTTTCTTCAGAATCAATTTTACTTATTTTTAGCACTTTATTCACAAGATTAAGCAAATAATCTGCAGAAAACTTTAAAGAACTTAAGAGTTTTTTATCACCTTCAGGAGCAGTGTCTTTTTCTAGCAGAATTGAGGATATGCCAACTACTCCGTACAAAGGCGTTCTAAGTTCATGACTAATTGTAGATATAAATTGAGATTTGATTTTACTTAGTTTTTCTGCTTCAGACTTTGCCTCATTCAATTCTTTATTTTTTGATTTTAGAACCTCGCCCGACTTCTTTTTTGATCGATATCCTCTATAGTAAAAAAACAGAGTAATGACTAATAAAAAAAGAGCAACTGTTGATATGTATATGATAGTTTTGTTATTCTTGTCGATATCAAGTAGTAGTAGTTTTTCTCTTTTGGCAATTTCTAATTCACGTTCATATTCGTCTACTTTAAATCTGGTTTTTGCGATTTCTTCATTTTTTAATCTTGCATTTTCAAAAACTTTATGCTCATTTTTTTGAAGTTCTTTTAAATCAGCTATAGCTTTGGGGTACTCTCCAATATCCTGATACATTTGAGATCTATATTGATAAAAATAACTTTTACCCTTTATCCAATATTCTTCATTTTCTAACAAGTTAAATGCTTTTTCAAAATGTTCTTCTGCATTTTTAATATCTCCTTTATGAGCATAATTACGGGCTCTAAGAAGGTATAAAGTACTTGCGTTTTTAAAACGATCGGGAACAAGCTTGTCAATGCTATCGGCTTCTTTAAGATAAGGAGCGGCCTGATCAAACTGATTTAGATCCATATAGGTCCAAATCAGATTATGTAGAGGGATTGTGTAGCCGTTAATATGGACTTTATCTTTTGCTAGTTCTAATCCTCTTTTATAATATATCAAGGCATTTTGATAATCTTCATTATCGTCATAATAGATATTGGCGAGTGCTTGTAAAATATAGGGCAATAATTTTTTGGATTCAGTTTTTTCAGAGTATTCTAATGCTTTTAATAAATGTATTTTGGCATTTTCATAATCAATAATATCATATTGAATGGTTCCCATTGCAAAATAAGAATGTGATAAATAATGGTTATGATTGAGTTCTTGAGCATAAGTAACTGCCTTAAATGCAAGTTCTAAAGCTTCATATATGTTATTTTCTATTCTTAGCTTTTGAGATTTTTTCAATAGGACATCCAAACTGTCTACTTTCTCATAATCAAGATCATTTTGAGAATAAATGAATGAGGACAATATAAAGATTGATATGAAAACAATGTTTTTTTTCAACATAAACAATTTTTTCATAAAAGTGTGCATACGAAATCCTTTTTTCTAGCAATGATTGTGGTTGTATAACACTTTTGCATTTTGACGTTTTACTATTTTTAAATAGATTTTGAGTGAAAAATAGTATTCAATATGGATTTAAGAGTGATATAATTTAACAAAATTTTTAGAATTATTGGCAGTAGATGCAAAAAATTAAGCTTTATAGTACATTATAGCAGTAGTTTTTACATCTTTTACTTATACAAAGTAGACTCAATTTTGGCAAAAAATGGTTTTAGGATAGGATTACCTAGATTTAGAATAATTTTAGTACCATTGTTTATACGATATAATCATAAGCTTTGTTTCAAAAGATAAAAAACTATATAAAATCTCATCCAAAACGTTTTATGCTACTTGGGCTGATATTGGTATGGTATTATTTCTCTTTATCAAAACCTTTATTTAATGACCCTACAGCTACAGTAATTGAAACTAAAAAAGGAGAATTGTTAGGTGCAAAAATTGCAACAGATGGCCAGTGGCGTTTTCCCGAAACCGATAGCGTACCTCATAAGTTTAAGCAATGCATCATTGCTTTTGAAGATCAGCAATTCTATCGTCATTTTGGGTTTAATTCACTAGCAATGGTCGAAGCCATTAGTGAAAATATAAAAGCTGGGCGAATAGTTCGAGGAGGAAGTACCATTACTCAACAGCTTATTCGTTTATCACGAAAGGGCAAAAAACGAACCTATTTCGAAAAATTAAAAGAACTGCTGCTTGCCACACGTTTAGAGGTAGGCACTTCTAAAGAAAATATTTTAAAGCTATATGCTTCTCATGCTCCATTTGGGGGTAATGTAGTAGGAATTGATATGGCAGCCTGGCGCTATTTTGGGCTACCAGCACATCAATTATCTTGGGCAGAAAGCGCAACGCTTGCTGTATTGCCAAATGCACCTTCGTTGATTTATCCAGGTAAAAATCAGATACGATTACAAAAGAAAAGAGACCGATTACTAAAAGTACTTTTAGAGCGTGGCACTATAGATTCTTTAACGTATACATTATCTATAAGTGAAAAGATACCTCAAAAACCCTATTATTTACCACAAACCGTCCCACATTTGGTTGATCGATTGGCAAAAGAATATAATGGTGAACGAGTGCAAACTACTATTGATCCAATATTACAAAAACAAGTCAATCAAGTTGTAAAGCAACATTATGAAGTATTAAAACAAAACGAAGTGCATAATATGGCAGTTTTAGTATTAAATGTTGCTACGAGAGAAGTGCTAAGTTATGTAGGTAATACACCAACAGACAAAAACCATCAAAAAGACGTAGATATTATTAAGGCTAATCGAAGCACAGGGAGTACCTTAAAACCATTGCTTTATACTGCAATGATGGATAAAGGTGAATTGTTACCAGAACAATTAGTTTCAGATATTCCTACTGTTATTGCAGGATATAATCCCAAGAATTTTGATGAGCGTTATAGTGGTGCAGCTCCAGCTAATAGAGCGCTAGCACGGTCATTAAATGTTCCTGCAGTGAGATTGTTACAACAATATGGTTTGCATCGTTTTAGAGATGAATTAAATGCATTCGAGATCAAAGGATTGAAATATAGTGCTGATCATTATGGATTATCCTTAATCGTAGGTGGAGCAGAAGGTAACCTTTGGGATTTGTGTAAGGTTTATACAGGTTTTGTTGGTACTCTAAATCATTATGAAGAGACCTCTAGTGAGTATTTTACTCAAGAGTTCACAGAACCCATCCTTTTGGCAGGTAAAAAGCCCGATTTTGGAAAGAAAACGCAGCAAAAATCAGTGTACGGAGCTGGAAGCATTTGGTTAACGTTTGAGGCCATGAAAAAAGTAAATCGACCCCAAGAAGATGAAGCCTGGGAGTTTTATGATTCTTCTAAAGAAATTGCCTGGAAAACAGGAACCAGTTTTGGTAATCGTGATGCTTGGGCTATAGGAGCAAGTAAAAAGTATGTGATAGGGGTTTGGATCGGTAATGCAGATGGCGAAGGCCGACCACAACTTACCGGATTAAATGCTGCAGCACCAGTATTATTTGATGTGTTTAATCTAGTACCTAACGCAAAATGGTTTCCAACTCCTTATGATGATCTAGTTGAGGCTACTGTTTGTAGTACTAGTGGTTTTTTGGCAGGAACAGAATGTCCTAAAAAAATACAGTATATCCCAATATCCGGAACTAGGACCAAGCCATGCCCTTTTCATCAATTAGTGCATTTAGATACTACAAAACAATACCGAGTTAATTCTTCTTGTGAGGCAATTGCTAATATGGTTCATCAATCCTGGTTTATGCTGCCTCCGTTGCAAGCACATTTTTATAAAACCAATAATGCAGAGTATCATACTTTACCACCATATCGTCAGGATTGCATAAAAGAAACAGAAGATAGAATGGATTTTATTTTTCCTAAAGAGAATACAAGCGTGTATTTAACTAAGGGATTTGATGGAAAAACCAATGAAGTAGTGCTTAAAATTACACATACCAACCCCGAAACCCAAGTGTTTTGGTATATCGATAATCATTTTGTGGGTGTTACCAAACAATTTCACGAAATGCCAGTACTTCCAAAACCTGGTAAACATATCATTACTGTTTTAGATGAAAAAGCAAATGAATTAAAACGAAGTATAGAAATAAAGCAATAATTTTTTGTATTCAATTTCTCTAGAACACCAAAGCAACATAAATTGCTGATTATCATTGGTTAAAGTAGAGATCTGATATTTTCTAAATGTTAAATAGTCATAATTGACTAAAATTATTTCCATTTATGTAAAATAAATATTTATTTTTATCAGAAAAAATTAGAATGGCTACGAAACAAAGGATACTTGATCAGGCTCTTAAAGCCTTTAATAAATCAGGATATGGTGCTGTTAATCTTTTTGAGTTGGCAAAATCTCTTGATATGAGTAGGGGTAATATGACCTATCATTTTAAGGAAAAAGAAGTATTGTTAAAAGAAATAACAGATCAATTATGGGAAAAGTTGATCAATGTAAGAGAAGCGAAAAGTATACCTTCTTTTCAGAATTTGCATAATGATGCGCAATTATATTATAAATTACAAAAAGAATATTCTTTCATTTTTCATGATAATCAAGTGCTAAAACATCCATTAATTGCACCCAAAATGAAATTGCTTTGCGAAAAAATGATGAAGGATATAGAGATAGCAATAGCATTTTCAATTCAATTAGGAAACATGAAACCCGAATCAGTTCCTGGGGTTTACAAAAATTTAGTACTTACCTCTTGGATGTTGATGTTTTTTTGGCCCTCACAACAAGCAATTAGAGGTGATAAGACAAAAGATGACGGAGAAAAAGTTATTTGGAGCTTGTTATTACCTCATCTTACAGAAAAAGGACTGGCATCATTTAAGAAGTTCTTTGGAGAAGATTATCATGCAAGTATGGGCGAAAAGTTCGATCATAATATGGATTCTTATTTAACTTTTTAATTTGCTATTATGAGTCACCAAAGTTTTCCAAGTTATGATTCGCTTCCCGAGTATTTTTATCATTGGGTAAAAGAAAAACCAGACGCTCCTTTTCTAAAACAACCTTATGGTAATCAATGGAAAGTTTTAACCTTTCTTGATGCATATAAAGAAGCTTCAAGAATGACTAATGCCTTGCAAAAATTAGGGCTAAAAAAAGGAGATCATGTCGCTATATATTCTAAAAATTGTTACCACTGGATACTTACTGATTTAGCCATTATGATGGGAGGGTATGTTTCTGTACCGCTCTATTATAACCTTTCGGCACAACAATTAGCACAAGCACTTCAATTATCAGATTCAAAAGCTGTTTTTATTGGAAAATTAGATAATTGGCCCGGATATGAACAAGGAACCGAAGATAGGACTCATGTTATTCGTTTTCCTCACTATCAAGGAAATGCAAAAGTAAATAAAGGATTACTGTGGGATGATTTAGTTTCCGAAAATGAATCTTTGGTTCAAGGATATATTCCGAACCCAAAAGAACTCTGGACGATTATGTTTACCTCGGGGACAACAGGAGTGCCAAAAGGCGTGATGCATATACATAAAACTCCAGTGCAAATTATTAAAGATGATAAAGAGTATGATTGGATAGGAATTGCGGATCACCCAACTCCAAGATTATTATCATATTTACCATTAAATCATGTAGCCGAAAAAATTGGCGTTTATGCTGTTGCTTTAATGCTGGGAGGAACCATTTCTTTTGGAGAAAACATAGACACTTTTGCTAAAAACCTGCAAGACACTCAGCCAACTATATTTTTTGCAGTACCAAGAATATGGACAAAATTCTACTTAGCTGTCGTTCATAAACTGTCTCTTAAAAAACAAAAAATCTTATTTAAGATCCCAATACTGTCTGCGATTATTAAAAAGAAAATTCGCTATGGTTTAGGTATGGCTAATGCAAAGGTAGTAGCTACCGGATCTGCAATTACTCCTACGTATTTAAAAGAATGGTACTCAAATTTAGGAATCCATCTTATTGAAGCGTATGGCATGACCGAAGTTTGTGGGTCGATTACAAATTCTCCTATGCAAAATGCTCCCAAGGATTCTGTTGGGAAACCAGTTCCGGGTTGTGAAGTAAAAATTGATCCGCATACAAAAGAAGTCTTAATGAAGTCTCCATACATGATGAAAGGATACTATAAAGACCCGGATTTAACAGCAAAAGTTTTAAAAAATGAATGGTTACATAGCGGCGATAAAGGAAGTTTTGATGAAAACGGTTTCTTAAAAATCATTGGCCGTGTCTCTGATGCTTTTAAAACCAGTAAGGGTAAATATATCACACCCAATCCCTTAGAAGAAAAAATTGAAAAAAATGAATTAGTTGAGCAGGTTTGTATAGCAGGGCTGGGGATACCCCAGCCTATTGCGATTGTTAACCTTTCAGAAGTTGCAGAATCTGTTACAAAAGAAGAAATAGAGTCATCATTAGACAATACTCTTGTCTCTCTTAATCAAGATTTGGCTAATTACACACGGGTGTCTACCATCATTGTGGATTCTAAAATTTGGAATACAGAAAATGCCCTTTTGACACCCACACTCAAAATAAGAAGAGGAGAAATAGATAGCCAGTTTGGTAAACATTTTTTGGACTGGCACAATGATAAAAAAAATGTGATATGGATATAGGCAAAACAGTTCTTGTGACCGGAGGTTCTAGCGGAATAGGTTTTACTATTTCCAGATATTTTGCAAAAGCAAAATATCGACTACTGTGGGTTTCTCTTTTAGAAGAAGAAGTAGCTTCTTCCAAAGAAAGATTACAAAAAGAATTAGCCAATTGCGAGATTAATACTTTAATACAAGATCTGTCTTTACCAAATGCAGCACAAAATGTTTATGAATGGGTAAAAGAAAACGATTGGAAAGTTGATGTTTTAATTAATAATGCAGGTTTTGGGACTTATGGATTTATTAATGAAACTAATCAGGATCGAGAATTGAATATGATTGACTTAAATGTGACCAATCTGTATAAAATGACTCGAATTTTTTTGAAAGATATGATAGATCAAGATAAAGGAACGATAATCAATATTAGTTCGAATAGTTCCTTTCAACCTACTCCAAAACTAAGTACTTATGGGGCTACCAAATCTTTTGTTAAGCATTTTAGTAGAAGTATTAATGAAGAATTAAAAATGCAAAACTCAAAAGTCAATGTAATTTGTGTATGCCCTTCGGCTATTAGAGATACAAATTTCAAGAAAACCGGAGAAATGCAGAATTTGAAAACTTTTGATGGATTGGCAGCCACTACTTCAGAAGAAGTAGCCAAAGATGTATGGAATAGTTTTATGAAAAGAAAAGATTTTGTGATAAGTGGATGGAAAATGAGAATATTATATCAAATATCTAAAATGATTCCATATCGATTTCAACAATATATGGTAAGAAAAGAAATTACAGAAGTAAAATAATATGAGGGCATTAACATCAAATATTAATACAGCAAGTGCCTCTTTTAGAGAGAATAAAAAAGCCATGATCGAATTGGTAAAAAAACTCGACATGCATCTCGAAGAAAGTCGTTTTCAAGGAAAAGAAAAATCTATTGATCGAGCAAGAAGTAGAAATAAACTTCTGGCAAGAGAACGTATAGAATTACTATTAGATAGAGATAGTCCGTTTATGGAGCTTTTACCCTTGGCAGGAATGAAAAATAAAGATGGTTTTGGAGCCGGAGGTACAAGTGTTTCTGGGATTGGTTTGGTTGAAGGAAAACTTTGTATGATCAATTCTAATGTAGGAACCCGTAAAGGAGGATCAGTAGATTATGCAACCGTTTTTAAAGGTTTTAGGATTGGGCAAATTTGTAGAGAATGTAAATTGCCTTCAATAAATCTTGTAGAAAGTGGAGGAGCTAATCTTCCTGATCAAGCTAAAATCTTCAACTATGGTGGTGAAGGGTTTAGAGAGATCACAAGAAGATCAGAAATGGGGATTCCTACTATTTCGGTAGTTTTCGGAAATGCCACAGCTGGTGGAGCATATATACCAGGAATGTCTGATTATGCAATATTTCAGAAACAAGCAGCAAAAGTGTTCCTAGCTGGTCCACCACTAGTAAAAATGGCAACGAATGAAGAGTCTACAGATGAAGAGCTGGGTGGTGCAGAAATGCATAGTCGAGTCTCTGGAGTTTCAGATTACTTGGCAGAAGATGAACTAGATGCAATACGAATAGCAAGGGAGATTATGGAGTTTATTCCAGAATCAAAACCGCACCTTGTACCCAAATTAGATATAAAAGAACCTCTTTTTCCGGCCGATGAAATACTAGGTGTTGTTCCAGTAGATATCAAAACACCTTTTGATGTCAAAGAGTTAATCATACGTATTTCTGATGGTTCGGAGTTTTCTGAGTTTAAACCCGAATACGGAAACACACTAGTCTGTGGATGGACCAAAATACATGGATATCCTGTAGGTATTCTTGGAAATAATGGTGTTATTTTCTCAGAATCGGCCAATAAAGGTGCGCAATTTATACAGCTTTCTAATCAGAAAAATATTCCTCTTCTTTTTTTACAGAATACAACAGGGTATATGGTTGGTAAAGCTTATGAAGAAGGAGGAATCATTAAGAACGGAGCCAAGCTTATTAATGCCGTATCTAATAGTAAAGTACCATCTATTACCTTAATGATTGGCTCTTCGTTTGGCGCAGGTAATTATGGTATGAACGGAAGGTCGTATGAGCCCAACTTCCTTTTTGCATATCCTAACTCTAAAATTGGGGTTATGGGGTCACAACAACTCGCTGGTGTGATGAAAATCATTCAAAAAGCTTCTGCAGCAGCAAAAGGAATCCCTTATAACGAAGAGCAAGCCAAAATGATTGGAGGTATGTTGATTGCAGAGGCCGAATCAAAATCTTCTGCTTGGCATTCTACCTCAGAGTTGTGGGATGATGGGATTATTAATCCCAAAGAAACAAGAAATTATTTAGGCTTTTCTTTAGCTGTTTTATATAATAAAAAAATAAAAGGAACGAGTAGTTATGGTGTTTGGAGACACTAAATATTAAAATTAAGTTTGCTCTCCTTGGGGAGAAGGAACTCAAAATTTTCTTTGTGAGTTTAAGTTTTTATATACATGAAAAAAGTAAATACGATACTGATTGCTAATCGAGGTGAAATTGCCTCAAGAGTTATTCGTGCCTGCAAAAAAATGGGGATCACATGCGTGGCAGTTTATTCTGATGCTGATAGCAATGCATTATTTGTAAAGCAAGCAGATCTGGCGATCCATATTGGCGGTTCAGAACCTGTAAAGTCCTATTTGGACCAAGATAAAATTATTGCTGCAGCAAAACGCTCTGGAGCCGATGCTATTCATCCTGGTTATGGTTTTTTATCTGAAAATGCCTCTTTTGTTAAAAGATGTCATGACGAAGGGATCATTTTTATAGGACCTAAATCAGAGGCAATAGAAGCTATGGGGTCTAAATCAAGAGCCAAAGAGCTTATGAAAAAATCTGGGGTACCTATAGTACCTGGATATAACGGAAAAGATCAATCAGATGCAACGCTAAAAGCCGAAGCATTAAAAATAGGATTCCCACTATTATTAAAAGCGACAGCAGGCGGTGGCGGTAAAGGAATGCGAATTGTTCATGAAGAAAAAGACATTCTTAGCGCAATTAATTCTGCCAAACGCGAGGCAAAGAATGCTTTCGGGGACGACGAATTACTAATAGAAAAGTATATTGAGTCTGGACGACATATCGAGTTTCAGATTTTTGGAGATCAACATGGCAATGTTATTCACTTACTAGAAAGAGAATGCACCATTCAGAGACGATATCAAAAAGTAATCGAAGAAAGCCCTTCGCCTATTATGACCTCTGCCCTGAGAGCGAAAATGGGAGAAGCGGCGGTTTTAGCTGCCAAGGCTTTGAATTATGATAATGCAGGAACAGTAGAATTTATTTTTGATGATAAAACAGAACGGTTTTATTTTCTTGAAGTAAATACCAGGTTACAGGTAGAACACCCGGTTACCGAGGCTATAACGGGTCTTGATCTTGTGCAGATGCAAATAGAATCAGCTCAAGGACTTCCATTAAAAATTGAGCAGGATGATGTAAAGGGAAATGGATATGCAATTGAAGCTAGATTGTATGCCGAAGATGCATCAAATAACTTTGCGCCAGTAACTGGCAAAGTCCACAAATTTGAATTTCCAGATATTGATGGACTTCGGGTAGAATCAGCTATCGAATCTGGTTCCGAAATTTCGATGTTCTATGACCCAATGATTGCTAAAATTATTGTAAAAGATAGTAATAGAGAAGCAGCACATAGAAAACTTGAATACATGCTTCAGAATTTAGTTTGCCAAGGCACGATTACCAATCAAGCTTTTTTGCAAACTCTTTTGAGACACAATAATTTCAGAGATGGAAAATATAACACACATTTTATTGATGAACACATTAATATATCTGAAATAAATAACCTGCCCGAAGGAGTTGCTGAAGAATTGGCGATAGCAGCAACACTTTTTGGTTGGCATCAAAGAGAGATGTCACGAAAAACTCTAAAAAGCCTTCCCTCTGGATGGAGAAACAGTTTTTACGAATACCAAAAAGAAACATTTTTTATAGACGAGAAAAAAGTAACAGTTAAGTATAGACACCTCCATAAAAACTTTACTTTTCTCATTGATGAACAAGAATTTGAAGCCAGTATTATTGATGTCAGTTCTAATGCTATTAGATTAAATATTAATGGATTACAACAAGACTACGCTATTAAGTGTATAGGTAATAACTACTTTATTCATACTGCTGCCATTGGTAATGTGCAGATAATTAAAGAAGACCGTTTCCCTGTTAAAGAAAAAGAAAAGATACCCGGAGGGTATGAGTCCCCAATGCCTTCGCAAGTTGTCAAAATTCATGTTTCGGCAGGAGATAAAATCAAAGAAAATGATCCGCTAATTGTGATTTCTTCCATGAAAATGGAAACTACTATCGAGGCAGATGAAGATGGTGTTGTAGAAGAGATTTATGTAGAAGAAGGCACTAATGTTGAAGCCGGATTTTTATTATTAAAAATTAACAAAAACTAATATGGATTTTTTTGATGATATACTCATTAAGGAGGCTCTTAACCAAAAATTTGCCTTTATAACAATAAAGGCAAAAGATCATGTACTATATCTTACGTTGAACCGAGCAGAAAAGAAAAACGCAATACACCCGCATATGGTTCATGAAATTGCATTTGCTATGCAATTTGCTAAACAGACTAGTGCTATTAGAGCTATTGTTATCGCTGCAGCCGGAGATGTGTTTTGCGCTGGAGCCGATCTTAAAGCTTTTATGGGAATGGTAGGAGAATTTGATTCATCTATTCCTCAAGCCAAAGAAGAAGTATTAATCGGAGAACTTTTTAATAAAGTTCATAAGCCTATTATTACAAAAGTAGAAGGTAGTGTTTTTGCTGGCGGTTTTTTTTTCTTGGCAGGAGCTAATTATGTGGTTTGTAATGACGGAATTAAACTGGGGTTGCCAGAAGTAAAAAGAGGTTTGTTCCCGTTTCAGATAATGGCAGCATTGTTAGAAATTATGCCCAAGCGCATTGTGGTAGATTGGTGTATTAGAGGATTTGATCTGGATGTAGGAGATGCTCAAAAACATGGGCTCGTCACACATATAGTGACTCCTAAAACTATTGATAAAACAGTTGATGATTTACTCGATGAAATCAAGGAAAACTCTCCAACAGCGATTAGACTTGGCTTAGAAGCACTAGATAGTATGAGTCCGCAAGAGTCAAAGCACAAATACCTTATGGAGATGTTAAGAAAAACGGTGAGCTCAAAAGATGGTGCAGAAGGCTTGCTTGCCTTTAAAGAAAAAAGAAAACCTGTTTGGACAGGAGAATGAAAATACTATTATATGAAATCTAAAAATTAATTATACAAACCTTCTATCATTTCTCCCTTGGGGAGAAACAGGAATGAGGGATGTAATAACGAATTGTGTAATTAATTTTTCGGATTTAATTTAAATCAAAAAAATTATGGCTTTTAAAAAAATGATTCTTTCTGCTGCTTTGACCGGAGCAGCTACTAATAGAGCACATTGCCCAGATATACCTTATACTCCTGAAGAATTGGGGTTAGAAGCAAAACGAGCTGTTGATGCTGGAGCTTCTATAGTTCATATCCATGCTAGAGAAGATAACGGAATGCCAAGTTGGAGAACTGAAGTATTTGAGCAAATTACAGACGAGGTACGAACACATTGTCCCGATGTGATTATCAATTACTCTACAGGAGCTATTGGACTCTCAATCGAAGATAGGTTGAAACATTTACCAGCTACCAAACCAGATATGGCTGCATTTAATATGGGGAGTATGAACTATGCTATTTTTTCGAAAAGTGCCAAACAATTTATATGGAATGGTGTTTTTGAAAACTCATTTGATGATATGATAAAGGTGGTTAAAACCATGAATGAAAATAATATCTGTCCCGAAATGGAGTGTTTTGATACGGGTCATATCAGAAATGCAGAACCTCTAAAAGCCATGGGATTGCTTCCAGATAATGCATGTTATAGCTTGGTGATGGGAGTGATGGGAGGAATTCCTGCGACTCCAGAAAATTTAATTCACCAGATCAACCAGGTGCCTGAAGATGCTTTTTGGCAATCCATAGTAATTAGTCGTAAACAATGGCAACTCTCTGCTATAGCTGCTGCTATGGGTGGAAATTTTAGAGTAGGACTAGAAGATAATTTTTACTTACCTAATGGCGAAATGGCAAAATCTAATGGAGAATTAGTAGAAGCTGGAGCAGCTCTTGCCAGAATGATAGGACGAGAGATAGCAACTATTGAAGAAGCAAGAGAAATGCTTAATATCCCAATACAAACAAATGCATAACTATGTTTAAGACAGACACATTTAAAGATAAAATAGTACTCGTAACGGGTGGACGATCTGGTATCGGGTTTCAGATTGCTAAAGATTTCTTATTGCTAGGGGCTAAGGTTATCATTTGTTCTCGCAAAGAAGATCAACTCAAAGTTGCAGCTGAAGAATTATCAGTACATGGCGAGCTAAGCTATCAGGCATGTGATATTAGAGAAGTAGAAGATGTCAAGTCACTTGCAAGGATGATACAGGAAAAATATAAGCGATTGGATATTCTTGTCAATAATGCCGGAGGTCAGTTTCCTGCTTTGGCAGAATATATTAGCGATAAAGGATGGAATACCGTGATTAATAATAACCTGAATGGTACTTTCTTAATGATCCGTGAGATGGCAAATACATTTTTTATTCCTCAAAAACACGGTGTTATTGTCAATATTATTGCAGATGTCTTTCGTGGATTCCCGGGGATGGCGCATACAGGAGCAGCAAGAGCCGGAGTAGAAAATTTGACAAAAACATTAGCTCAAGAATGGAGTGAATATAACATAAGAATCAATTGTGTTGCACCAGGAATTATCGAATCGAGCGGACTAGATACCTATCCACAACAAATACAGGATATGTTCGAAGAAGCCGAAAAAGCGATCCCGTTAAAACGATTTGGTAAAGTCGAAGATGTTTCAAACGCAGTAACCTTTTTGTCAAGTTCGATGGCAGAATATATAACAGGGATTTCACTATATGTTGATGGGGCTCAACATTTAAATTTCGATAAAATGGGATTGGCTAAAGTACTCAAATCATTTATGTAGAAACTTATGGAATCAAAATTAGAAACAATGAAAGGTGGCGAGTTTTTGATCAAAACAAGTACTCCCGATACTATTTTTACACCAGAAGATTATACTGAGGAACAACGTATGCTTAGAGGGGCTGTGCGTGATTTTATAAACAAAGAAATAGAACCTCTTAAAGAAGTTTTTGATAGCAAAGAAGGTATTACTGTAACCCCTGGAATATTAGAAAAACTTGGTGAGTTAGGTTTTCTAGCAATTTCGGCTCCCGAAAGTATTGGCGGTATGGGATGTGATATCAAGACGGATCTTGCGGCTTCAGAGATTATGTCAGAGAGTTTTTCTTTCTCACAGACATTAGGGGTTCAAAGAGGGCTAGGAGTCAACACGATATTATTTTATGGTACAGAGGCACAAAAAGCTAAATATCTTGATGATATCCTTGTCGGAAAGTTGAAATGCTCTTATTGTTTAACAGAACCAGGAGCGGGGTCTGATGCAAATTCTGGAAAAACCAAAGCTGTTTTAAGTGAGGATGGTAAACATTATATCCTTAATGGCCAAAAAATGTGGATTACCAATGCGGGTTTTGCAGATATATTTTCTGTATTCTGTAAAATAGAAGGTGACGAAAATTTATCCTGCCTCATCGTCGAAAAAGAATGGGGTGTAAAACTCGGAGTAGAAGAAAATAAGTTAGGGATTCATGGATCTTCTACGCGACAGGTGTTTTTTGAAAATGTAAAGGTACCCGTTGAAAACCTTTTGGGTGAAAGAAATAAAGGATTCAAGATTGCGATGAATGCACTTAATATGGGTCGATTGATGATAGGAGTTGCGGGATCAGCGATCGGAAAAAGAGCATTTAGATTAGGTGTGCAATACGCGAATCAGAGGATTCAGTTTAAAAAACCTATTTCGTCTTTTGGAGCAATACAAGAAAAGATAGCCAAAATGGCAACGAATATCTATGCCATAGAATCTGGATGGAATCGATTGGCAGGAGATATGGATAACCTTTTTGATGAATTCATAGCAGAAGGCTTGGGTCCACTGAAAGCTAAACAACAAGTAGCTCAGGAATTTGCTGCAGAATGTTCTATGATAAAAGTATTTGGGTCAGAAGCTGAGCAGTTTGTGGTAGATGAAGCCCTGCAAATGCATGGCGGAATGGGCTTCTCTGGAGAAAGCGAAATTTCTATTCATTATCGAAATATTAGAGGTAACAGAATTTATGAAGGTACTAATGAGATCAATAGATTGGTGATTCCTGGTACCATTATGAAATATGCACTAAAAGGAAAATTACCACTAATGGAATATGCAATGCAGGCTTTTCAAGATTTACAATCCGGAAACCTTCAGTCGGCAGATAGCGATAAACCGTTTGGAGAATTTGCTTTTGATTTTTTGGATAATTGCAAGAAAGCCACCTTACTAGTTAGTGGTCAGGCGATGCAAAAATTTCAACAGGATATTCAGGAAGAACAAGAAGTATTATTACGCATGGCAGATATCATTACCCAAGTATATATGCTTGAAGGAGTAATTTTTAGGACATTGAAGTGCAAGGAACAAAACCGAGCTATTAGAGAAGCGATGAGCTCAGTTTTTATGCATACTTCGGCAGAGTTGATTAAAAGTGCAGCAAAAGAAGTGGTTTTTGCTGCTGCAGAAGGTGATATGGCGTTAATGAGTATTAAGGCGATCAATAAACTAGTACAGTTACCTGTTAGTAATATCATAGCCGATAGAAGAACTATTGCAGCCCATTTTATCCAAGAAAATCAATACAAAATATAAAAGAATACTAAAATGAATAGCTATTATTTTGATGAAGGGCATGAATTATTTAGAGAAAGCCTAAGAGCTTTTTTACAAAAAGAAGTGATCCCAAATATAGATCAATGGGAAGAAGACCAGCGTATCCCCAGAGAAATATGGAAAAAAATGGGGGATATGGGATTTCTAGGACTCTCTTATCCAGAAGAGTTTGGGGGATCAAATCTTGATTTCTTTTATGATGTGATTTTTTGTGAAGAAGTTGCCAAAGTATTTTCTGGTGGATTTGCAATTAGCCAGGTCGTAGTGCAATACATGTCATCGCCTTACATTTTGAAGTATGGCTCACAACAACTTAAAGAAAAATATTTGCCAGGAATCATCTCGGGTGAGGCTATTAGTTGTATTGGGATATCAGAACCTTCAGCAGGATCAGATGTAGCCAATATAAAAACTACAGCAATATTAGATGGAGATCACTATATTGTAAATGGTTCTAAGACATTTATTACCAATGCTATGTATGGAGATTTTGTAGTATGTGTTGTGAAGACCGATCCAAAAGCTGGCCCAGACGGTGTAAGTTTGTTAATAGTAGATCTTGATAAAGAAGGGGTCTCTAGGACAAAATTAAAGAAACTAGGATGGCATGCATCTGATACTGCAGAACTTGCTTTTGATAATGTTAGAATACCAAAAGAAAACCTAATTGGCGAAGAAGGGCAAGGGTTTTATTATTTGATGGGAGGATTACAGGTAGAAAGATTAGCAGGAGCGATCATGGGGTATGCCGCTTGTGAGGCTGCTATGGGATATACATTACAGTATATGTCTGAAAGATCAGCTTTTGGTAGACCGATTAATAAGTTTCAGGTATTAAGGCATAGAATGGCACAATTGGCGTCAGAGGTTGAGTCATGTAAACAATTTGTACTGTACTGCTCTAGATTAAATAATGATGGCAAATATGCAGTAAAAGAATGCTCTATGGCAAAGCTTTTGGCAACAGAATTATCAGACAAAGCGATGACTGAATGTTTACAATCTTTTGGAGGATATGGCTATATGGAAGATTTTAAAATTGCAAGAATGTTTAGAGATAGTAGAATAGGAACTATAGGCGGAGGAACCTCAGAGATTATGAGAGAAATTATAGCCAAAATGGTGATCGATAATATTTCATATAAAGAAGCAAGCAACAATAATTCAAATACGAATACAAATAATAAAAATGATAATAATATGAGTAATTTAAAAGATGTACTACCTGCAATGCAGGCAAAAGCAGAAAAGGCAGACAGTATTAAGAATACGATAAAGTTTAATTTTGGAGATGAGCAGTTGTACATTGACGGCACAGGAGACAAAAACCTTGTTTCTTTAGAAGACAAAGCAGCAGATTGCCAGGTAGATTTAGCTTTTGACGATTTTATTGCACTCACCAAGGGTGAACTTAATCCTATGGGAGCGGTAATGAGCGGAAAAGTAAAAATCAAAGGAGATATGAGTGTTGCTATGAAATTACAATCCTTGTTTTCTTAGAGGTCTTTTTATAATTTAAAAGATGAATTATGGTCGCCGAATTCAATGAAACATCCATTTCAGTTATAGAAGATATTTATTTCCAACAGAAATCACATTACCAATCTGTTGGAAAAACAAAGGCCTCTGAGCGTATTCAGAAATTGAAGAAATTTCAAGGAGTTATCTTGCGATATCGTAAAGAGCTACAAGATGCCATGTGGGAAGATTATAGAAAACCCGCTGCAGAAGTAGATCTTACAGAAATTTATCCTGTTATTTCAGAGATTAAATTTGCCTTGAAACATCTAAAAAAATGGATGAAACCTAAGCGTGTAGCAAGGCCATTAACAATGGTTGGATCGTCTTCATGGATTCGGTATGAACCAAAAGGGATGAGTCTTATTATTGCCCCGTGGAACTACCCTATGCAGCTTCTTTTTGCACCTTTGGTTTCGGCGATAGCCGCTGGAAATACAGTGATGCTTAAACCATCAGAATTTACTTCGCATACGGTAGTCGTCATGAAACGTATTATTGCAGAAGCATTTGAAGAAAAAGAAATTGCTGTTATAGAAGGAGGTGTTGAAGTTTCTACGACATTGCTTACCATGAAATTTAGCCATATCTTTTTTACCGGAGCTCCAGAAATTGGTAAAATTGTAATGGCTGCTGCATCAAAACATTTATCTAGTGTAACACTTGAGCTAGGAGGTAAATCACCTACTATTATAGATGAAACTGCAGATGTTAAAGCTATAGTTCCAAGAATTGCTTGGGGTAAATTTATTAATGCTGGGCAAATATGTATTGCTCCCGACTATGTCATGGTTCACGAAAGTAAAAAAGAGGCTTTTGTTCAAAGTATGATAGCACAAATTATTAAACATTATGGTGAAGATGCTATTAATTCTCCTGACTATCTTAGGGTTATCAGTACTAAGCATTTCTCTAGATTAAAGGTATATTTAGAGAA
Organism: uncultured Aquimarina sp.; assembly: GCA_947501475.1. Classification (GTDB taxonomy): domain Bacteria; phylum Bacteroidota; class Bacteroidia; order Flavobacteriales; family Flavobacteriaceae; genus Aquimarina. Next base: position 594,239 of record CANMWA010000001.1, read on the forward strand.
TACTTTAGAACAAGGGGGAGAAGTAGCATACGGTGGAAGAATGAACGAAGCAGAAAATTATATAGAACCAACACTAGTTATTGACCCACCATTAGATTCTGATGTAATGAAACACGAAATCTTTGGTCCAATACTTCCGATCATTTCATATAAGGATAAAGAAGATGTTATTGAGCTTATTAATGCTAAAGAAAAGCCACTTGCCTTGTATGTATATAGCCGTAGTAAAAAGAATATTAAATATTTTATAGAAAACACTACTGCAGGAGGGACCTGTATCAATATGTCTAACGTTCATGTCGGAAACCCTAATCTACCATTTGGAGGCGTAAATAATAGTGGTATTGGTAAATCTAGAGGGCATTATGGTTTTCTTGAATTTACAAACGAAAGATCTGTATTACATCAAAAATTACCTAGTGCTGTTCAATTTATGACTCCTCCTTATAACGAGTTTAAACAAAAATTGATCGATTTGACGATTAAGTATTTTTAGAACGAATAAAGAATGTACTTGTACAGGATACATTTTTTTTAAAATGAAACACCATCAAATATATTAATTTGATGGTGTTTGTTTAAGTTGGTTAGATATTCTCTATTAATTGGTCTTATATACCAATCCTAGAGAAAAAGATGATGCTCGGTCATAATTTCTACCTTCCATGTTTACAGCATATCCGGTTGAAATCCCAATACTTTTTTTATAGACAGGCACATATAAATCTAAGTTTAGATTTGCATAATCTACTTCAGTTTCTGGTAATGCGGCAGCTCCACCTGCGGCTATAAATTCTTGTGAGCCAATGTCAAATCCGCTTAATGAATTTTGAACCCCAATTTTTGCATGTGCATAGAACCATTTGTTATAATATCCTAGTTTTGCACTATATCCGAACGCATCAGGTACTTCAAAATCAGAGCTATTTTTTAGGCTATAAACAGCTTGTAATTCTACAAATAGGTTTGATGCAGTAGTAAATTGTACAAACCCACAACCATCAAAGACAGTGGCTCCACTTCCTAATGATAAAATACCAGCGGCTTCATACCCTCCTACCGGAAGCGTAACACCTGTGGCACCACCCATGGCGATTCTTGAATTATTTTTTAATTTTTTATCAAGAACTCTGGCTTTAAGAAAAACATTCAAATCTTGAACACCTTCAACTTGACTTACTTGTTGAACAGGGTCTAATGCTCCAGTCTCGTTTTCGATATTTATGTATGGTAGGTTAGCTGATGTAGATAGCCAACTTAAGATACCGTACTCTCCATATAAACTAAAGATAGATGATGATATTTCACCCATATTGGCAGGATTACCTGGAGTTTCTATTTCTCCTCTAAAAAAATTATCATAACTTTTAGTAGAATAAGAAGTAGCTACAGTGAGGTCATTTTTTTTTGGAAAAAACCCATTTATAATCGTTTGGGCAGTAATTGATGATATTGATAATAGACATAACATCATTATCAATGTTCTTGGGGTAGCTTGCATAGTAATATATTTAAGTTAGTGTAGTGAAATTATGAATTTATCACCGTTTTAACTAAAATTAACGTTAATTTACTGTTAAATTTGTCAAAATATTGAATATTAATCAATATTTTACGGTATAACTGTTGTTTTGATGAGGGGGGAAAGTATGCTTTTTTGTGCTATAAGTTTGATAATGTACAGTATTTGATATAGATATCTAGCGCAAATAATCGAGAAGTAGTTATTCTTGACTATCAATAAGATTTCTGTTAAGCCTACATGAGCCCTTTTGAAGGGCTCAATGTGACAATTAATTCTAAATATTCTTTGTAAACGACCTTTTTACCTTACCGTATATACCAATCCAAAAGATATAGCCGACTCTTTATTATAATTTCTACCCGTTAAAGTGGTACCATAACCTGCAGAAACACCAATGTCATTCTTATATATAGGAACATAAAAATCAAAAGATAAGTTTGTGTAATCTACTTCGGTTTCTGGTAAAATTGCAGCACCTCCAGCAGCACCAAATTCTGGAGTACCAATATCTAATCCAGACATAGAATCTTGTATATCCAATTTGGCATGTAAGTAAAGAAATTCATTATGATACCCAATTTTGGCACTATATGCCATGGCATTAGGGATATCAAAATCACTGCTACTTCGCATACTATATCCTAACTGTACTTCGCTAAATATCTTAAAAGGAGTGGTGTATTGAAAAATTGCAGATCCGTTAACAGAGGTAGCTTGATTACCAAGAGAAAGCACTCCTGCGCCTTCATAATCCCCAACAGGAATAGTGACTCCAGAAGCTCCTCCTAGTGTTATTTTTCCTGCATTATCAAATTTCTTTTCTAGAACTCTAGCTTTTAAAAAAACACCCAAATCCTGGACTCCATCAACTTGAGATACATTTTGTACAGGATCAAGTTCTCCTGTCTCGCTTTCAACACTAATATAAGGTAAAGTAACAGTAGATGATAACCAATCTAGGATGGCATATTGACCATAAAATGATAGGATAGATGAAGAGATTTCTCCCAAACCAGCAGGGTTTCCCTCAGATAATTCAGATCCTCTATAAAATTGATCATAACTTTTATAGGAGTAGCTAGGAGCAATAGATAATGTATTTTTTTTTGGGTAAAACCCATTCACAGGTAACTGTGCAAGAGCAGTTAAAAATGGGCACACGAGTAGTATGATCCCTAGCAGGGATCTCTTAGATTTTTGTAACATATTCATTATTTTTGGTTAATAATAAGTCGACTTAGACGAACCAAAAATTCAAGCCTTACGGCTACTATATGTTACAGTTTTGTTAAGATGGCATAAGAAATTGTTAATCAAAGTATAAGACATAGTCGCTTTACTTTTTTACCATAAAGAATATGGTTTTTTGCTTAATTGTGAATTATAATATCTAGAATCACCAGTAACTTCTTTTGCTAACCAATCTGGTTTTAAAAAAGATTCGTTTTCATCATTTAATTCAATTTCGGCTATAACTAGACCTTTGTTTTTATCAAAGAACTCATCAATTTCATAGATATGATTTCCTAAAGGAATCTCATATCGGATTTTTTCTATGATTCCTTTTTCGCATAAAGGGATAAGTTGCTCTGCTTCAGAAACAGGAATTTCTTTTTCCCATTCAAAACGCGAAGTCCCTGATGTATTGCCAATACCTTTTACCGTTAAAAAAGCTTGATCGCCTTTTATTCGAACTCGAACGGTGCGTTCTGGATCTGTATTCAGGAATCCTTGAACAATACGAGTGCTTTTATTAGCTTCATTTTTGTATGCTTCAGAATTTACTAAGAATTTACGTTCTATTTCTACCATGGCCATTTCTTGTTATTTCCGCACAAGCGGAAATCTTTAAAATTAGTACTATTTCAACCTTTATTTATTTTAGCAATTTCTGATATCTCATCAGATACAATTCTTTTCTCATCAAACTCATGATTCGCTAACCAAACCATTGTCGAAACGATCGTTTCAGGATTAATGGTGCGATATTTTTTGAATGGACCAATCAATAAGGGATTAAAAACTTTCATAAGAATCTTAAAAAAATACTCTCCAGGTCTTTTTTCATCTCTTTTTCCGCCAATAAGCGAAGGTTGTAGAATGTGAGTTTTAGGGATATCAAATTCTAGCACTGCTTCTTCCATTTCTCCTTTCGTACGATTATAAAATACACGACTGTTCAAATCTGCTCCCAATGCCGAAATAACTACAAAAATTGGGATCTTATTAGTTTTACACAGTCGGGCAGCACTTACCGGAATTCCATAATCAATGTTATGATATAATTCTTTATCAGAAGTTTTGGAGGCAGTAGTACCAATACAGCAAAAAACCTCGTCGGCTGTAAATGCTTCAGCATGATCTCTTAATTGAAGCATATCTATTAAATGTTCTTCGATTTTAGGATGTGAGATTCCTGTACTTTTTCTGGAGAATAATTTAATGTTATCATATCGATCATCCTGGATAAGTTTTTGTAACAAAATTCCTCCTGTAAGTCCTGTTGCACCCAATATGATTGCTGTTTTCATTGAAAAAATATTTTTTCATTCCCGTGAAAACGGGAATCTTTTAATTGCTACCTAAAATATTATTAATCTTCCTGTAATATTCTGTATAAAGATATTATAATTTGAATCATCAATATCTGTTATTTTTGTAAAGTGGAAGAACTTCTCACACATAGAAAAATTATACATGTTGATATGGATGCGTTTTACGCTTCGGTAGAACAAATGGATAATCCTGAGTTAAAGGGAAAGCCATTGGCTGTAGGCGGTGGTGGTAAACGAGGTGTAGTAAGTGCAGCTAGTTATGAAGCCCGTAAATTTGGTGTGCGATCTGCAATGCCTGGTTTTACAGCAAGGAAACTGTGTTCTGATCTGATCTTTGTGCGCCCACGGTTTGATCGATATCAAGAGATTTCGTCTCAAATTCGAAAAATATTCTTCGATTATACCGATTTGGTAGAACCTTTATCGCTAGATGAGGCGTATTTGGATGTCACCGAAAATAAAAAAGGAAACCCAAGTGCTACTTTAATCGCCCAAGAGATCCGACAGCGTATTTTTGATGAGGTGGGTTTAACCGCTTCTGCAGGGATATCTATTAATAAGTTTGTGGCCAAAATTGCTAGCGATTACAACAAACCAAACGGACAAAAAACAGTAAACCCCGAAGATGTAATTGCATTTCTTGAAGATTTGGATGTTAAAAAGTTCTACGGTGTGGGCAAAGTTACCCAGGCCAAAATGTATTCGATGGGAATTTATACCGGAAATGATCTAAAATCAAAATCTGAAGAGTTTCTTACCCAACATTTCGGTAAATCGGGAGGGCATTATTATCGTATAGTGCGAGGGATACATTTAAGTGAAGTGAAACCAAATAGAGAACGTAAATCTCTGGCTGCAGAGCGAACATTTAGTGAAAATATAGCTTCTGAGATTTATATGTTGGAGCGATTAGAAAATATTGCTGAAGAATTACAAAAACGATTAAAACGAAGCAAAGTATCTGGCAGAACGGTAACGCTAAAGATCAAATACAGTGATTTTACCCTACAAACCCGAAGTAAAACTCTGCCATACTATGTGAGTGATGCTAATATCTTATTGGAAACTGCAAAAGAGTTGTTATATCAAGAAAAGATGAAGAACTCTGTTCGATTACTTGGCATTTCACTCTCGAACTTGAATACAGGAAAGAAAAATGAAAAGAAAAAAGACAAAGAAGAGGTAGAGATTATACAATTACGGTTTGATTTCTAATCAAAACCACATGAATTAGATTGATTTTATTCAAAAAAAACAATTTTATGTCGAGAATAGTGTTTTTCGATTAAAAATTATCTTTTTTTTCATTTTTTTGCTATTTTAGGTAAAAAATCATTGATTTTCATCATTTTTTACTCAAATTTCACATAAAACAGCTGCAGCACGTTTTAGTGTATCTTCAGTTTTAGCAAAACAAAAACGTAACACTTTATCATCTTGTCCATTCAAATTAAAAACAGAAACTGGGATCGAAGCTATTTTATGAGCTTTGGTTAACCTTTCGGCGAAAGCCACATCACCTTCATCTGTAATCGCAGCATAATCTAATAATTGAAAATACGTTCCGGCAGCGGGGGAGAAGGTGAATCTAGAATCTTTGATCAACGATAAGAAGGTGTCTCGCTTTTCTTGATAAAAATTAGGAAGAGAGAGGTAGTTTTTAGGCTCTTTTAAATATGCTGCCAAAGCATATTGCATGGGGTGACTACTGCAAAATACATTAAACTGATGTACTTTTCTAAATTCTGCCATCAAATCCTTTGGTGCGATGCAATATCCCATTTTCCAACCGGTGGTATGAAACGTTTTTCCGAAAGAAGCAGTGATAAATGCACGTTCTGCCAATCCAGGAAATAAGGCCGCACTTTGATGCTGTTGCCCATCAAAAATAATATGCTCGTATACTTCGTCGCTTAATAAAATAATATCAGTATCCCTGAGTAACTTTTCTAATTGAAGCATATCATTTTTGGATAAAACACTTCCACTTGGGTTATGAGGAGTATTAATAATGACCATTTTAGTTTTTGAAGTGATTTTTGAAGCTACTTCTTGCCAATCTACACTAAAATTAGGAACTGACAGCTGAACAGGAACGATCGTTCCTCCAAATAATTCGATTGAAGGCTCATAAGAATCGTAGGCAGGTTTAAAAATAATCACTTCGTCTCCTGGGCTAATACATGCCGAAATAATGGTAAAAATCGCTTGTGTAGCACCAGAGGTAACAGTAACCTCGGTATCGGGATGATAGTTACTAGAATATAATGAATTGGTTTTTTCTGCAATAACCTCGCGTAAAGACATCAAACCAGGCATAGGGGCATATTGATTATATCCGTTTTGCATAGCATGAGAGACAAGATCAACAAGACCTTTGTCGGTTTCAAAATTTGGAAAGCCTTGAGAAAGATTAATCGCATCATATTTTGATGCAAGTTTGCTCATCACAGTAAAAATGGTTGTAGAAACGTGTGGAAGTTTAGAATTTATGTGTCGCATGAAGTAAAATTAACATAATTATAAAAATATCAATTGTTTTTTGTTTAAAGGATGACCTATATTTCAAACGTTTTAGTGAAGAAAAATGAACAAAGGATGGTTTTTTTTATATTCATTATAAATAATGTAACAAAGACACACTAAAGCTTGGCTAAAATGACACTGAATCCTATTTTTGCTTAACAACTAATTAAACATTTTAAATAATGGGTGGATTGATAAAATCTTCAATAGCTAGAAAAGTAGCCATGGCACTTTCGGGACTTTTCTTAGTTTTCTTCTTATTACAACACTTTACCATCAATTTTACTTCAATTTTTAGCGCGGATGTTTTTAACGAACTATCTCATTTTATGGGTACGAACCCTTTGGTTCAGTTTGCATTACAACCTGTGCTTATTTTTGGAGTAGTTTTTCACTTTGTGATGGGGTTTGTTTTAGAGATTAAAAACAGAAACGCGAGAGCGGTTAAATATGCAAAATATAGTGGGGGAGCAAATGCTTCGTGGATGTCTAGAAATATGATTTATTCTGGATTAGTAACACTTGCATTTTTAGGATTACACTTTTATGATTTCTGGATTCCTGAAATGATACATAAATATGTAGAATTTGCACCAGAAGATCCTACACGTTATTATCCAGAGTTACTTCATAAATTTGTAAGTCCGGTACGTACAGGGTTATATGTAGTTTCATTTGTGTTTTTAGCTTTACACTTGTGGCACGGATTTGCATCTTCGTTTCAGTCTGTTGGATTTAATAATAAGTATTCGGTAGCAGCAACCAAATTTGCTAAAGCTTTTGCGATAGTAATTCCTTTAGGGTTTATCATTGTCGCGTTGGTGCTCCACCTTAATCATAATCATTAAAAACACCACTAGTATGTCAATTTTAGATTCTAAAATACCTGAAGGTCCACTGGCAGATAAGTGGACAAAACATAAAAATACAATCAATCTTGTAAATCCGGCTAATAAACGTAATATCGATATTATTGTTGTGGGTACAGGGTTAGCAGGAGGAAGTGCTGCCGCTACACTGGCAGAACTTGGATATAATGTAAAAACATTTTGTTATCAAGATTCTCCCCGTCGAGCCCACTCAATTGCAGCTCAGGGTGGAATTAACGCAGCAAAGAACTATCAAGGTGATGGGGATTCTGTATATCGTCTTTTTTATGATACGGTTAAAGGAGGAGATTATCGATCCAGAGAAGCCAATGTACATCGATTGGCAGAGGTTTCTACAAACATTATAGATCAATGTGTTGCTCAAGGTGTTCCATTTGCAAGAGAGTATGGTGGATTGCTTGATAATCGTTCTTTTGGAGGTGTACTGGTATCTCGTACTTTTTATGCAAAAGGACAAACAGGTCAGCAATTACTATTAGGCGCATATTCTGCAATGAATCGCCAAATTAAGAGAGGAAAAATTAAATCGCATACGCGTCATGAAATGCTGGATATTGTAAAAATAGATGGCAAAGCAAGAGGAATTATAGCTAGAAATTTGGTTACTGGAGAGATCGAGCGTCATTCTGCTCATGCAGTAGTATTAGCTTCAGGGGGATATGGTAATTTATTTTATTTGAGTACCTATGCTATGGGAAGTAATGTAACTGCTACCTGGAAAGCACACAGAAGAGGAGCTCATTTTGCCAATCCTTGTTATACACAGATTCATCCAACCTGTATTCCAGTTTCGGGAGATCATCAATCAAAATTAACGTTGATGTCTGAGTCACTTCGTAATGATGGGCGTATTTGGGTGCCAAAAAGAAAAGAAGATGCCGAAGCCATACGAGCCGGCAAATTAAAACCTACACAATTAGCAGAAGAAGAAAGAGATTATTATCTAGAACGGCGATACCCTGCCTTTGGTAATTTGGTGCCTCGTGATGTGGCATCAAGAGCAGCAAAAGAACGTTGTGATGCTGGTTTTGGAGTAAATAAAACCGGAGAAGCAGTATATCTGGATTTTGCTGCAGCGATCCAACGTTACGGGGAAGAAAAAGCATATACTTCTGGAGTCGATAATCCAACCAAAGAAGAAATCACAAGATTAGGTGAAGACGTTGTTGAAGCAAAATATGGAAATTTGTTTCAGATGTATGAGAAAATCGTAGATGAGAATCCTTATAGAACTCCAATGATGATTTACCCTGCCGTACATTATGCAATGGGAGGTCTATGGGTAGATTATAATCTGCAAACAACAATACCGGGATGCTATGCCGCTGGAGAAGCAAATTTTTCTGATCATGGAGCAAATAGGTTAGGGGCATCTGCATTGATGCAAGGTCTTGCAGATGGATATTTCGTATTACCGTATACTATCGGAGATTATTTAGCTCATGATATCCGCACCGGAAAAATCCCTACAGATACACCAGAATTTGATCAAGCAGAAAAAGAAGTAAAAGATCGTATCGAGAAATTAATGGCTGGATCAGGAGAACATTCTGTAGATTATTACCATAAGAAATTAGGTAAGATTATGTGGAACAAATGCGGAATGTCTCGTAATGAAAAGGACTTAAAAGAGGCTATTGATGAGATTGCTGCTTTACGTGAAGATTTCTGGAAAAATGTAAAAGTTCCGGGAGAAGCTAATAGCATGAATCCCGAATTAGAAAAAGCCGGAAGAGTAGCAGATTTCTTAGAATTAGGAGAGTTGTTTGCAAAAGATGCACTAAATCGTAATGAATCTTGTGGAGGGCACTTTAGAGAAGAATCTGTAGAACAAGATGGTGAGCAAAAAGGTGAAGCACTGCGTGATGATAAAAACTTCAAATACGTTGCTGCATGGGAATATAAAGGAGCGCCTAAAGATGCACAACTGCATAAAGAGGATTTGGTCTTCGAAAACATTGAATTAAAAACACGAAGTTATAAATAGTTGATGGTTGATAGTTGTTAGTTTATAGAGATCTAAAAATGATTTTGAACTAACAACCGACAACTGACAACCAAAAACTAAAATATATGAATCTTACACTAAAAATATGGCGTCAAAACGATGCTCAATCACAAGGAAAGATAGTGGACTATCCAATTTCTGGAATTGAAGGAGACATGTCTTTTTTAGAGATGTTAGACGTGTTGAACGAACAATTGATTACTAAAGGAGAAGAACCTGTGGTATTTGATCATGATTGTAGAGAAGGTATCTGTGGTGCTTGTTCGTTACAGATTAACGGACAACCTCATGGGCCTGATCGCTTAATTACGGTTTGCCAATTACATATGCGTAGTTTTAAAGATGGCGATACCATTTTTATAGAGCCTTTTAGAGCCAAAGCCTTTCCTGTTATCAAAGATTTAATGATTGATCGTAGTGCATTCGATAGAATACAACAAGCAGGAGGGTATATTTCAGTAAATACTTCTGGAAATACAGTAGATGCAAATGCTATTCCTATCGAAAAAGGTAATGCAGATGATGCATTTGCGGCAGCTACTTGTATTGGTTGTGGTGCATGTGTAGCCGCTTGTAAAAATGCTTCAGCAATGTTATTTACCTCGGCAAAAGTTTCGCAATTTGCATTATTACCACAAGGCCAGGTAGAAGCTACCGATCGTGTACTAGCTATGGTAAACCAAATGGATGAAGAAGGTTTTGGTAACTGTACCAATACCGGAGCTTGCGAAATCGAATGTCCAAAAGGAATTTCTCTTGAAAATATAGCACGTATGAATCGTGAGTATTTAAAAGCAAGTTTGAAAGGATAATTCTTTTCGATAGATAAAATATAGAATGACCGAAGTGTGAGAATGCTTCGGTTTTCTTTTTTAAATTCCTGAATGAAATTGATAGTTTAATTGCTCAATTATTTTACCAGATTCAATTACTTTCCCCTTAGAAGGTGTCTCATAATCATAATCCGGTTTTGGTAATCCCATCTCATCACATATAGTACTATAATATTGTCCTTTCTCGGGATGATCTGGATAAGATGCATTAAATATTTGACCCCAGCTCTGGGTTTCAATAATTTGTTTAATAATCCCAATGCAATCCTCAAGATGAATCAAGTTTACCGGTGCTTTTGGGTTTTTAATACCTGTTCTTCGAGATAACATATTTGCAGGATGTCTGCCTGGCCCAAATAAACCGGCAAACCGAAGAATCGTTGTTTTAAACGCAGTGCGGTTTTGCAGTAATTGTTCTACTTCAATAAGCTGTTTTCCGGCATTTGAAGTAGCATTTGGCAGTGTTTCTCCAGAAATTAAAGGAAATCCTTCTAAATCTGCAAAAACAGACGTAGAACTCACAAAAAGCACATACTGAATATTTGATTTTTCGATATACGGAATTAGATTTTGAATTTTGGAAACAAAATTAATGGCTGGATTTCGTCTCAATCCAGGAGGGATATTGATGATCAATATTTGACTGTCCTTCAAAAAGGAAATCATATCTCCTATTGGGCCTTCTTCGGTAAGAGAAATAGGATAGGCAGTAACCCCATCTTGTCTTAAAATTTCTAATTTGTTTTCTGAGGTTGTAGAACCTTTTATGGTATAATTTTCTTTAATAAGTTGTTGTGCCAAAGGCAACCCTAACCATCCCGTACCAAGAATACTTACGTGTTTACTCATTGGTTTCTAGAGTTTCGATATTAGAAGAACTAATAGAATCTATTTTTTTCTCTTGATATTCTTGTATTGCTAATGATTTTTTGATGATTACGGCATCATTTAAAACAAAAGGTTTTGGCATCATTGTAGAACTTCTTGATGGAATTGTGAAATGTTCATTACTAAGTAAGTCATAAGAAGACTCATAGAGTACAAATTTTGGTAATGAATCTTTATGAAACTGCATTTGAAGCTCTAAGGGTTCATTTTCACTAACATAATAAGTTAGTAGATGTTGTTTCCATCGATTAGTATAAGGATTATAGGTTGTACCATCTGAGTGTTCAAAATCTATTGCAGTCTCTGCATTAACCAGTAATGCATCAAAGTTAAACAGCGTTTCTGTATAGATATCAATCCTGTTAATATCACGTTGGGGAGCAACGCATAGGTCATAGTATCTTTTGTTGCCTATGATAGTATCTTTACTAATATCAAATCTTGGATGCTGTATATTTTTAACTGTTGCCTGGTTAGCATGGATAAATGATCGACCGTATTTGCTTTGTAATGCATTTGCATTATAGGTTTCGGCTATGTTCTCATTTGGATTGATATAATTTTGAGTCCAGGGATCCAACATTGCATCATAAGAGGCCCAAACTGCTTTGTTTTGATCAGCATCCAAAACATAAACTAAACTATTGGGTTTTTGTCGTTTTTCAGTAAAATCAGATTTTGTATGGGCGGCAATTAAAAAAATCAAGGTAAATACCAATGCAAGATTACCAAGTAGGTGCTTTCTTTTATAAAATCCAAATACAGGAAGTAATACACCAAAAAGCAGTACAGATAATACTGCCGAAACATAAAGAATATTAAGCCCTAAAGCAACTGGAAATGATGCTATAAATGGTGATAAGATAAATATTGCTGGAAGCGATAATACAACCATTAGATATGGGTTTGGTTTCTTTTGTCGTATCAAAACAAATAACGAAATCAACCCAAAGAATACGATAATGATAAAATAACTGGCTCCTTTAAGGTATAAAGCCGACATTGTTGAGATGACCAACCACATAAAAAGTGGAGCGATCATATAACTTGCTAAGTTTTCAGGCTTGCTAAATTTTGCATATACCTTAAAACAAATTGCAATTGATAATAGTATAAAGGCAGCAATATATATATACCCATTATAGGTAAATCCATGTTGGATCTCTAAATATTGAGGATAAACAAGTTTAAATATCTCCCATAAACCAAACGTTAAAAATCCTGCTAAGTTCAAGGCTATTAGGAAAACCCCAAAACCTTTTAAGATATCTTTAAAATCAATACGATATGCAAATTTCCCAAAAATAATAAGTCCAAGAAATAATATAATAGCTATACTAAGTAATGCAAAAATCCAACTAAAAGGATATTTAATTAGATTAAAAATTGGGGTACTGAAATAGATATAATCCTGATCAGATTTTAGGGTATTGATATCAACTTCAGAAAAATAGGAGAGAAGCGGCATTAAATAGTTTCCTTGATGTTGTAGGGTGCTTACATCTAAGTTTTGCCAGGTGTCATTTGCTGTGTGATAATCAAAATGATCATCAATAAAAGCAAAATTAAAACCTTGGATATCTCCTTGTTCTCTTAACACAGTAAGATCAGTATCATTAGGTAACATTTTGTAGATGCTATACGCTAGAGAATTAGTAGTAGGGTATTTAACTCCGGCGTTTGCAAATTCACTAATCATTTTTCCATTCTTACTATTGGTTTCCAGAAGCATATAAGAATCCCCGCCGCTACCTCTGGCTTCAAAATTAAGAACTAGTCCAACGTTCTTTGCCCATGGATGTTTTTTTACAAAAAGATCAGCTCCATTTAACCCAAGTTCTTCGCCATCGGTAATGCAAATAACAATATCATTTTTAGGAGTCTTATTTGTAGATAAATATGCTCTAACACCTTCTAAAATTGTAGCAACACCACTACCAGCATCACTCGCTCCAAAAGAAGAATGTTGCGAACTATCATAGTGCGACATTAGTACTAATGATTTCCCGGTATTACTTCCTTTAATTTTTGCAAGAATATTTTTAGGTTTACTACAGTCTCCAGATTTATCAATAGCATACCCCTCTTGAATTTGAGGTTGTAGCCCCATTTTTTTTAGTTCATCAACAATATATGTTTTTACCTCTTCGTGTGCATCACTACCTAGATAATGAGGTGCTTTGGCAATGCTTTTTACATGTTCTAATGCGCGAAGCGTAGAAAATTCTTGTACTGGGGTTTCCAAATCGCTAATTTGATGTGATTTGGTGCTGTAAGAAGTATAGAATAAAGCAAGAAGTAAGAGAAGAAACGTAAGTAATGAGGTGAACTTTCGCATGTGTGTGTATTGATTTAGGTTAAAGGTAAGAAATAAGCCACAAATATTAAACTGATCTCAATCGAAATGGTAATTATATAGTAATGCTTTATAATTCATACAAATAAAAACAAATAATTATGAGTATGATAAAAATGAAGTTTTGAATTGATAAAGTAAAGAGCCTCTTTGAATAAGTGATTGAAAATCACTATATTTAAGAATCACTAAATCACTAAATCACTAAATCACTAAATATTATGGGAATAATTAGTTTTCAAGGAGCGCGTACTAAGACGAAGAAGCAAGATGACACTCCTATTAAAGTTTCAGATTACATGACAAAAGACTTGATTACATTTAATCCTAATCAGTCTGTTATGGAAGTTATTGAAACATTAGTTAAACATAAAATTTCGGGCGGGCCAGTAGTAGATGATAATAATCAGTTATTAGGTATTATTTCTGAAGGAGATTGTATCAAACAGTTAAATGAAAGCCGTTATTATAATATGCCTATTGATGATGCCAGAGTAGAAAAATTCATGGCGAAGAATGTAGAGACTATCGATGGCAATCTCAATATCTTTGATGCGGCCAATAAGTTTTTACAAACCAAGAGAAGACGTTTTCCGATTATTGAAGACGGTAAATTAATTGGGCAGATTAGTCAAAAGGATGTAATGAAGGCTGCATTAAAACTCAATAGCCAACATTGGAGGGATTTATAAATGTGTTATTTTTTTGATGCTATTGCTTTAGGATCATCAGTAATTAATAGTTTGTTTGTTTTATTTCCTGATAAGAATAAAATTTTGGAAGAGTATCGATTAAGTTTATAATCAGACTCTTCCCAATTTGCCATACCTGCTACCGCAATTTTCTCTGCTATTTCTATACATGCTTCTTCATAATTGATTGTATTAACCGTATTTTTACTGCTTTGTCCATGGGTATTTAAATACGCTTCTAAGTGTTTTGAGGGTTTACTTTTAAAATTTGATTGCTGGGCTGTATCTTCAACCAAATGAACTCGTTTACAGTTAGATGTAATATTAGTTTTAACAATTGCCTTTTCTCTAGAAGATTCAATAATAAAATCCACAATTTTTTCTTCCTTTACAAGCGTCTCTAATGAGTTTTTTCCCGTCTTTTTTGTTACATGAACTTGATAATACAGGCATTCTTTTTTACTTAGTGGAGCGATGAGTACCTTATTATCTATTGCCATAGCATGACCAGTAACTTTTATATATTCATTTTCTTTAGCTAGTTCTATCCTCTTGTTTTGCATTTTTTTAAAGGCATTCTTAATCTTCATTTTATCACTGGTAAAGTGTAAAAATGCAGTAAACAAGATGAACAAGCATACAAAGGATAAAAATATTATGATTACATAATATGATTCAAAATTTATAAATTGAATGGGTAAGGTATTCACGTTAATTAGTTTCTCTTTACTAAGGCATAAAAATCATTTTCTAAAGGTAGATACCCCTGATCATATATAAAATAGTAGGTATTGCCAGTTTTGGTAACATAAATACTCGTAAAATGATTAAAATCAAACCCTTTGGCGATTAGTTTTGTCTTGGTCGTTTTGGTTTTGTCTTTTGGGTTTAATTCACCCAAAATACGATAGTTTTTGCGTAATAGATTATTAATGTTACGTACCAGGTTTTTGCTGTCCTTATTAAGTTGATTATTATAAGCGTTACGACAATAATCACTACAGAATTTTTTGTCTGTACGACCTATAATTTTATCACTACATACGGGGCATTCTCTTTGCATTGATTATTGAATTTGAAAGGCAAGATACAATAAATATCCGTTTACAAACGATTAGTTATCAATGTCAAAAGAAAATATCTTGCGCTACTCTAAAAGTATTGGCATGGGCCTCGATAATGGTTTTAATATCTGGCGAATACCCACCACCCATAGCACACATTACTGGGATATTTTGATCTTTACATAATTGAAGCACAAATCGATCTCGTGCTGCACAGCCAGCAACAGTACAGCCTAATTTTCCTAGTTTATCGGTTGTAAGTATATCTACACCACATAAATAATAGATAAAATCGGGGTTTTGATCTTTTATAAGCTTCGGAAGGATATCTTTTAAGGTTTTTAGATACGCGCGATCATCAATTTGATTAGGTAGTTCGATATCCAGATCAGACTTTTCTTTTTTGAAGGGGTAATTATTGGCGCCATGCATCGAGAAAGTAAATACAGAAGTATCATTCTTAAAAATTTCTGCAGTACCGTTACCTTGGTGTACATCTAGATCTACAATCAGCACTTTTTTTACTAAATCCTTACGTAAAAGATATCGTGCTCCTATAGCCTGATCATTAAGCAGGCAAAACGCTTCGCCGTGATCGGTGTACGCATGGTGAGTACCCCCGGCAATATTCATAGCAATACCATGCTTTAAAGCATATATTGAAGCTTTTATAGTGCCGTCGGCAATGATCACTTCACGATCCACCAATTCTTTTGATAAAGGGAAACCTATTTTTCTAGCTGCTTTAGGGTCTAATGATAATTCAATTAAGCTTTGATAATATGCTTTACTATGAACTGCTAAAATAGGTGTTGAATCAGGAATTTGTGGTTCAAAGAAATTGTCTTGCACACACGTGCCTTCATGAAGTAATTGCTCTGGCAATAACTCATATTTAATCATCGGAAAACGATGCCCTTTTGGTAAAGGATGCGTATAGATCGGATGATATGCTATTTTGAGCATTATTTAAACTGGAATAATTGAAATTTACCATGTTCCTTATCTAAATAATTATAATACAATTTATTTTTATGATTAAAAATATTTACAGCATTTAGATTCTCTAAATTATCTTCAAACTCATTAATTATGTCAAATACATTTAAAGGAACAGGTCCTTTTGAATGCTTAAATTCTTTATCAAATAAACAGTTAATATAGGTGGATTTAGTTGCTCCATATGAGTAATAATCGTAAAATGTAGGATTGAAATATGTATAAGTTGGGGTTAAATTTTTTTGATTAGGTGACGATGTCCCATTACTTTGATGAGTATTTGCTCCTAGAACTGCTATTGCAATTATAAGGCCTCTATCAGGAACATATTCTTTTGTCCCACCAAGGGTAATGTTGTATATATCATCAGTTTTATAAACCGAAATTCCGAGGTTGGCAAAGGATATATTTTTTAAAAATTCAGATGTTTTTTCTATTTCTTTAGTTTTATCAATTTTAAGACCAAACGTTTTACTACCAGTTTTTCCCAGAATTATAGAAGAATTTTTAAAAGTTATGGAGTCTTTTTTTCCAACATAATAATCCTGGATAATTTTATCTGTTTTTAGATCAATAATTCTAAAATTCATAATTTCATCAGAGCTGGCTAACTGAAAAAGTTTATTATCAAAAAGATATGAGTTATTCTTTTTATATTTTCCTTTTTCTTTTGATGCTTTGTCGTAAGAGTTATGAGATAATTTAAAACTATCAAGATTGATATAAAACAAATCCGTTTTGTCAGGGTTACTATCAAAAGTAAAAATGGCAATATTATTTTCTTGATAAATTTTTATTTTCTTTGATGTGGTTTCAATTACATTCGGATTATTTGATTCTATTTTTGAAACATCTTGTACCGAGATATCAAAAGATTTTGGATTTCTTGTAAGCAATGTGTAAGCACTTAATATGATGGAAGAACCAGGTGTCCTTGGGAATTCTACTTTTTCTAGAGATACAGAATGTTTTTCTGGGATGAAATTTTTATTAAATTTATATATGTTTAGTTCTGAAGATCGTTTTGTAATCGTAAAGAGAAATATTTCGTTATTATAAATAATACTTTCAATAAATAGTTCTTTCTTCAATTTGAAGGCCAACTTTTTTTCAACAAAACTATTATTATTTGTATTAAACTGAAGAACCCCAAATTTAGATTTTTCATGATTTGTAAACAATATAGAGTAAGTTTTATCTATAATGTTATACCCAACAAAATGCTTGTATTTTGAAGGAAGAGGCTCTGCGTTTATTCGGTTTTTTTCTTGGAATAGACTATCTAATAAAACTCCTTTTACAGAGGTTTTTCCTGACATGATCAACATCAAATCTCCATTCTTTTGATCTAATAGAGCAAATGACTCATTTTTTTTGCTACTAGGTTTCGAATAAACATTTGTCGTTTCAAAAACTTTTTCTTGGCAAAAAATGTTTGTGCAATAGACGTTTGCAACTACAAAGAGTACAAAAAGAGACTTCATAAAAAGATTTATTTTTAGAGTAAAACTAACTCACAACAGCACCAGCATTCACCTCATCCTCATCAGGATTCAAAAAAACTATTTTTCCTTCGGGATTTTCGGTCATGAGGATCATACCTTCACTTTCTACACCGCGTAGTTTTCTTGGCGCTAGGTTCACCAATACCGTAACTTTTTTACCCACAACTTCTTCTGGAGAAAAATGTTCTGCAATCCCCGAAACTATGGTTCTTATATTAATTCCTGTATCTACTTTAAGGACTAAAAGCTTTTTGGCTTTTGGCATCTTCTCAGCTTCAATAATAGTACCAATACGCATGTCTAATTTGGTAAAATCTTCAAAAGTAGCCGTGTCTTTTTGTGGTTCTACGGTGTTGTTTTCGGCTTGATTTGCTTTTTTGGTGGCTTCCAATTTTTCTAATTGTTTTTGGATTTCGGTATCTTCAATTTTTGAGAATAGTAATTCTCCTTTTCCGATTTGATGTCCTGTTGGTAGAAGTATTTCTTTTGTAGAAATTTCATTCCATTGCGTCTCGACAGACCCCTCGACTCCGCTCGGGGTGACAGAAAGAATTCCTTTTAGTTTAGTACTTGTGAATGGCAAAAATGGCTCTGATAGTGTAGCTAAAGCTGAAGCAATCTGCAAAGCAACATATAGTACAGTTTTAGTGCGATCTTCATCTGTTTTGATGGTTTTCCAGGGTTCTTCGTCTGCCAGATACTTATTTCCTAATCGGGCTACATTCATCAATTCTTGGCTAGCTTCTCTAAATCGGTAACGCTCTATGGAACTAGAGATCACAGCAGGGTAGGCCTTAAGTTCTGCGAGGGTTTGTTGATCTATCTCAGAAAATGCCGCGGGAGCAGGGATAACACCATCATAATATTTGTTGGTGAGTACTACAACTCGATTAATAAAATTACCAAATATGGCAACTAATTCGTTGTTATTGCGTGCCTGAAAATCTTTCCAGGTAAAATCGTTGTCTTTGGTTTCTGGGGCATTAGCAGTAAGCGCATAACGCAATACATCCTGTTTGTTTGGAAAATCCTCTAAGTATTCATGTAACCATACGGCCCAGTTTTTTGAGGTAGAAAGTTTGTTGCCTTCAAGATTCAAAAATTCGTTGGCAGGTACATTTTCTGGCAAAATATAGCTTCCTTCTGCCTTGAGCATACTCGGAAAAATGATACAATGAAAAACAATATTATCTTTTCCTATAAAATGCACCAATTTGGTGTCTTTGTCTTTCCAATACGGTTCCCAATCTTTTCCTTCTCGTTGCGCCCATTCTTTGGTAGAAGAAATATATCCAATAGGCGCATCAAACCATACATATAATACTTTTCCTTCGGCTCCTTCAACAGGAACCGGGATTCCCCAGTCTAAATCTCTTGTAACGGCACGAGGGCGTAATCCATCATCGACCCAAGATTTGATCTGACCGTACACATTGGTTTTCCAATCTTTTTTATGGCCTACAAGTACCCATTCTCTTAAAAAATCTTCATATTGATCCAAAGGTAAAAACCAATGTTTTGTTTGTTTAAGGATAGGTTCTGCTCCCGAAATTGTAGATTTTGGATTAATTAGTTCGGTTGCACTAAGCGTACTTCCGCAATTTTCGCATTGATCGCCATAGGCTTCCTCATTTCCACATTTTGGGCAAGTGCCAGTTACAAATCGATCGGCAAGAAATTGATCGGCTTCGGGATCATATAATTGTTCTGATGTTTCTTCGATAAACTTACCATCTTCATACATCTTTTTGAAAAACTCTGAAGCTGTTTCGTGATGAATAGAAGCAGAGGTTCTTGAGTAATTATCAAAAGTTATCCCAAAATCATGAAATGACTTTTTGATAATAGTATGATACTTATCTATAATAACTTGTGGAGAAACACCTTCTTTTTTGGCACGCATCGGGATTGCAGCTCCATGCTCATCACTACCACAAATAAAAGCAACATCATTGCCGGTAATTCTAAGGTAACGTGAATAAATATCGGCAGGTACATAAACGCCTGCAAGATGACCTATATGAATTGGGCCGTTTGTATATGGTAATGCTGCTGTGATGGTGTATCTTCCCTTTGTGCTCATTGTGCTTAAAAATAAGGCACAAAGGTAATAAAAACACATGCAAAATATTACCACTTATAGCATTCAAAATAATTGAATGCTATAAGTGGTAATAGATACTATTTTATGAAATTAAGATTGATTTACTATAATTACCATTATTGGTCTGAATCTGATATACATAAGGCCCTGTACTTAACCTCGTTTGTGCCGTTTCTTTTACATTAATCACCAGATCGACGCCTTCAACAAGCATATCATTGGCAAGTGTTGCTACTTTTTGACCAATGATGTTATACAATGCAACATCAATATGTGTAGTTTGTGTACTTACAATATTAAGATATGTTTGATTATCACTATAGGTGGGGATATGTGTTAATGTTTCGCCTTCGCCTTGAGGAATACTTGAGCCTGAACAATTAAACCCTAATTCTAAGGATTCTAGCGGGCTACCTTCTAATAATACCTTTCCTACCAAAGTTTCATCGATACATAACCAGTCTTTCATTACGGTAGCATATACTTGCCTAAAATCTGTGGTATTTGTTACATTACCACCACGAGTTAAACTAGAGAGGTCTGGGTGATCTCCTACAAAACCACTACCGTTAAGAGCAGGTCCAAAAAACATGGTTGGTGCAGCAGTACCGTGATCGGTACCTAAAGATCCATTTTCGGTAAATCGTCTTCCAAATTCAGACATCGTCATCGTAAGGACTTTACCATCCCAGTCATCAGACTGATCTGCTGCCAGGTCTTTATAAAAAGTACTTACTGCTTCAGAAAAAGAAGTAAGCAATTGTTGATGTCTTTGCGTTTGGTTATTATGTGTATCAAATCCTCCTAAAGTTACTAGAAATACTTTGGTACCTAGACCGCCACGTATTAATCGAGAGATGATACGAAACTGTCTTCCAAGGCTATCATCTTGATATGTACCTGCATACTCGGGAGAATTATCAAAAGCAGCACTAATGACTTCTGCATAATTAAAAGTCGTATTGGTTGCTTCTCTTAAAAACCTGAGTCTATCATCATACGTACATTCTCCTAGTCCATCGAGATTATAGAAGGTTTCATTTTCTATAATTTGTTGTAGTCTTCTTGGATCAGAAACTGCAAAAGAATAATCACTTTCTGGACCTTTGAAAATTAGATTTCCGATACTACCAATCTGGATTGATGGTGGACTAGCGGGTGGGTTAAAGAAATAATCTGGATAAATCTCTCCAAAATATCTACCCATAAAACCAGTACGATCATCTTCAACAAGGTTGGTATTTGCATAAATATCTGATCCTTTAAAGTGCGATAAAGAAGAGTCTTCGTATCCAACACCATGAACGACTTTCATCTGGCCTTCACCCCATACGCTTTCGAGCTTATTCATGGGTTTGGGCATTGCAAATTCATCATCAAGAGTTATAAATTCACTGGGTGGGATTTTTATCAATGGTCTAGCATTGGCATAAATATCATAATCGTATACAGGAATAATGGTATTAAATCCATCATTACCTCCTTGTAATCGGCAGATAACTAAAATATTATCACTTTCGGTTTGGCTAAGAGCGATAGAAAGTGGAGAAGGACGGGATACAGAAAGTGGTGTGTTGGCCAACATCATAGAGCCACCGCCAACAAGTCCCATAGCCTGCAGAAACGATCTCCTGTTCCATTGTACATGCTCTTCGTTATTACAGTTACCGTCTTTGTCTAGTTTTATATTTTTATTGTGATTTGTTTCGCACATAGCTTTTTATTTAAGTTGAAATTCGGGGATGTCTACAATGTAATCTAAGAGTGCAATAAATTGCTCTGATACTTCGGTAAAACCGAGATTCCAGGTTGGGCTTCCGCCAATCTCATAATAGGTAGGAGGGAAAATCTCCTTAAAAACACCTAGAATTTCATTAAAAATCACATCATCTTGAATTCCTCTTGGGAAAAAATAATTAACAATAGCTCTCACTACAATTTCTACTTCTGGACCGCTTAAAGTAGGGGCTAAATTTCCATCGGCGGCAGTGCCAATAGGTAATCCTACAACAAAATCCCTAAACTGTTGCGTGTTTGATTGTTGGGCTTGATTTATGATAAATCGCGCACTTTCCCATCGACCAATCAAAAGATCAGGGCTTATCCAATCCCCATCTCCTTGCCAGCCTTCAACATCAATTGGGTTTAATACATCTTGGCCCAGCATTCGTACTGCTCCCCTAATATAATCAGGGACATTGGCAGTTTGAAGAGAGAATCCTAATTCATTATAAAAACAAATCAAGATGTCACAAGGGCTTTTAATAATTGCACCTATAGCCTCAAAATTAAAGAAATGTTCACTTTTAAAAAGTTGTCGTAATACAGGAGCGATTTGAAAATTATTATCAATAAACGTTTGTGCCATTTGCGCAACAATAGCTTCACTACAAGTTGGACTTACAAAATAGGCGTATAATTTTGTGCAAATAAATGTAGCTACCTGTCTTTCTCGTTGTTGAAATAATATATTAATGACATCATCATATGTCCAGTTTCCGGTTTGCCCAAAAATAGTTTTAGATTCATTGCTAAATTGCTGAGCGTCAAATAATATATCACCCCATGAAACCCCATTAGTATCTACATATCCTGTTAGGGCTTTTGCAGTTTCTTGTATATCGTTTTCGGTATATGCATTATCAACACCTAGGGTAAAAAGCTCATACAATTCTCGAGCATAATTCTCATTAGGGCGGTCTTTTATGTTTTCATCACCATTAAGATATACCAACATTGCATTCGAAATGCCTATGTCGTATACAAAATCTCTAAAATTCCCAAGCGCATGCATCTGTAGAAGATTGTAATATTGAGATTGGTAGGCCGGGCTTCTATACGTATCATCTTCGGTTACAAAATGATTACTCCAAAACAAAGTAAGACGTTCTCGAACTCCATTTTGAATCAGATCATTGACCATTTGGTTTTTTCCTTCTTGTCTATAAAAACCAGGGTCATTTTCTCCATTAGCCATTTCGGCAGCTTCGAATTGTTCTCTATTCCAAAATCCCCATACGGGTGGCGGAGTAGTATTTAAAGCAATAGCTTGATCAATAAGGTTATCGACTAATGCAGAAGGATCATTTTGGGCCAAAGCGGCCAAAACCTCTGTTTTTGAGGCTCCAAAACCAATTCTGCGATATAAATGATGTATTCTAGTAACATTCCAAGGATTCTCTGCTGAAGGAACGTATACATCCAAAGAATCTAGATTACACGAGGTATCAGATATCATAGGCATAAGATTTAATAGTAAAGTTGAGGGACAAATTCAACACAATATAATAGATAATAACGAAAGTCTTTGTTAATTAGTATCATAATTTTGAAATTTTAAGAAATGTTTACCCCTGATTTTGTTAAGGCTGGAGATAAAATAGCAATAGTTTCTACTGCCAGAAAAATTGATTTAAAAGAAGTTAAAGAGGCGATAGATATCTTAAAACAATGGAGATTGCAACCTGTTTTAGGTTCAACAATAGGGTTGCAAGCCCATCAGTTTGCTGGATCTGATGAAGAAAGAAGAGCAGATTTTCAGCATATGCTTGATGATAAAAATATCAAAGCAATATGGTGTGCCCGAGGTGGTTATGGCACGGTTAGGATTATTGATCAAATCGACTTTTCTGAGTTTTGTAAGCACCCAAAATGGATCATTGGGTATTCTGATATTACGGTACTACATTCTCATATTCATAATTTTAGAATTGCTACATTACATGCTCCTATGCCAATAGATATTCATAAAAGCACCAAAGAATCAATACACTCATTAAAAGATATTCTTTTTGGAAAAAAAGTAGGATATACCATCCCAGCTTCTAAAAAAAATAAGATAGGTACATGTGAAGGGCAATTAATCGGAGGCAATTTGTCGATGTTGTATTCTATGTGTGGCTCTGCATCATCACTAGATACTTCGGGAAAGATTTTGTGCATTGAAGATTTAGACGAATATCTTTATCATATAGATCGAATGCTATATAACTTAAAACGGAATGGATATTTTGATAAGCTATCAGGATTGATCGTTGGCGGGATGACCAAAATGCACGATAATAATATTCCTTTTGGTAAAAAAGCAAAAAAAATAATCCTGGATATAGTCAAAGAGTATAATTTCCCGGTAGCGTTTAATTTTCCGATGGGGCATATCGAAGATAATCGAACCCTTATTTTTGGAGCAGAAGTTACTTTGCAGGTAGGTAAAGATGAAGTTAAATTTGAGTATAAATAATCATGGCAGAACATAATGCATTAGGTAAAAAAGGAGAACAATTGGCAGTTGATTTTCTGTCTAAAAAAGGATATGATATCCTTGAGAAAAACTATCGATATCTAAAATCTGAAGTAGATATTATAGCTAGAAAAGAAAATATTGTAGTGGCAGTCGAAGTCAAAACCAGAAGCACCCCAGAGTTTGGTAACCCACAAGATTTTGTAAAACCCAAGCAAATACAATCTTTGGTCAAAGCTATTGATCACTATATCACAGATAATGATCTTGATGTCGAAGTGCGTTTTGATATTGTTGCTATTATACAAAATAAATTAGGGACCAATATCGAACATCTTGAGGATGCTTTTTATCATTTTTGATAGGAATGCTAAACAACAAAAGCTTATGATCTAAACCATAAGCTTTTATTGTTTTTGTGATTTAAAGATGAATTAAAACCTTCTTTTAAGCGTGACATAAATATTGTTTCTAGAACCACCTACGGCACCTCCCGGAACTTCATAATCTCTAGTTCTCGATATGTTGTAAAAAACATCCATGATATCATCTTCTGGGCTATAAATTGTTCTATTTCCAAAAGCAAAATAACCTTCTCTTAAGAAATCATCTGTAATAATGCGTACTGCTTGGGCTACAGGAGTATTTAAGAACCTGTTAGGTTGATAAGTCGTGATGAATATTGGCTGAGTAAACCCCGGAAATGTATCATCTGCTTCTATAAATACAATACTTACTACCCCTTCTGCATAATTGTTCCCCCAATCGATCATTTTTTGATCTGGGTAGTACATTTCTTTATCATGATTTGCATACGGCATACGCACAGTTGAAATTATTGGCTGTTTGTTACTGCTAAGTCCAATAATATGAGCATACACTTCTGCATTACCTCTATTCCAAGGTTCATGATCATTTCGCATCCATAGGGTAGTAAGCCTAGTATTTTTAGCATGATCTATAATAGCTGTTGCAGAAAGCTTTTCTGTATTGCTATTGTTCTCAATAGCATCTGTTTCTTGTAAATCATTTTCTGTTTCACAAGAAGAAAATGAAATTACCAATACCATTGCTGTAATTGTTGTTAAAAATAGATGTTTCATGTAGTCTTATTTTTTTGTTATTTATAGTCGACAATATTAGGACTAAGGATAAGAAAAGGGTGTGACGAATGTTTCAATTTCAGGGACCTTTGTTTCATGATGTATTGTAAAGTGCATTTTTGATAGGATAATCGGTTTCAAGATTTTTTTACTAAAAAAGTGATGTTTTTTATGAGTAAGGATCTCTTTTGTAAGTACGAATGGATATCTTCGGTCGAAGAATACCTCATATTTCAATACTTTTATATCAAAATCACTTATTTCTAAATGCAGCCGTTTGAGTTTATAGATTTGATACTTTTTTTTGGAATTAGCCAGGGGATATTTTTGGCAGTTACATTACAACTGCTTAAAAATAAAAATACAGCAGCAAATAAAATCCTCTCGATCATTTTGGTATTATCGGTATTCATGCTATTGGGGAGAATGATTTTTTTTAAATACCTGACCGTACGATTATTTCAATGGACAATTCTTATTGATGCTGTGATTTTTATTTTCGGACCCTTGTGTCATATGTATTTTAGGCGATTGATCTTTGCAAAAAATGATAATTTTAAACTTTTATGGAAACATTACATCCCAGTGTTACTACAAGTATTATTTTCTGTATACGTATTATCAGATAGTCCCGAACGATTTTCAGAGAAATTAACCTTGGGCTATTTTGCAGTACCTTTTCTTATTATTGAAGGCTGCGGGATTATTTCTAATGGTTACTATTGGCGATTAAACACCAACTTGTTAAGAGCCTATACAGCTCAAGAGAAGAATAAAGTTTCGTATCAACAAGGGTTAGTGTCTTTTTTAAAATTCTTTCAAATATCCTTAGGTATTTTTATACTACTTTGGGTAATAAATTTTGTATCTGCCAGTTTTTTTGATGTTACTATACAATGGGTCAGTTATAACTCGGTTTGGGGTGCCATTTCGGTATTTATATTTGTAGTAGGGTACTATAGTCTTAAAGAACCAGAGCTTTTTAGAATTCCTTTTCAAAAAGAAAAAACAAACCCACAAAAACGATTACCACAAGATCAGATCAGTGCTCTCGAAAAAGAATTAAAATATGTTATTGAAGAAGAAAAGATATTCTTAAAACCCGATTTAACATTGCGCGATCTTTCTGAACGGTTAGATATCTCTACACATAACATATCGTGGTATATAAACACCGTTTTGGATAGTAATTTTTATGACTATGTTAATCATCATAGGGTTAAAGAATTTTTAAGAAAAGTCGAAAATAACGAACATCATGATCATACCATACTAGCCATCTCTATAGATGTAGGGTTTAATTCTAAATCAACTTTTAATAAGGCTTTCAAATTCGAAATGAAGGATACCCCCAGCAATTATATAAAACAACTGCCAGTACCCTAAAAATAGGTGTGATACGATCCAAAACGTCGATTTTTAAGATGCTTCTTGATACTTTGGTTGTATAATCTAAAAATCACAATCATGAGAAAAAGTATCAAAAACAAAGCAATAGTACTTTGTACACTATTAGGAATATCAATGGCATTAATTTCTTGTTATGGCGATGGGATCGACCCCGAAGCAGAGGTAGAAACCGTTGTTTTGGATTTGGCAGGCAATGATGCAGTAACTGTTGATAAAAAAGGAAATGTATATGTGTCAGAATATGGGCAATTTGTAAATACAGGCGGAAACGGAACGCGTATTATAAAGATATCAAAGCAAGGAGAGGCGTCTGAGTTTTTATCTGGATTAGAAGGTCCTTTGGGGAATGCAATAGATGTTCAGGGTAATTTTTATGTCAATAATGCCAATAATACAAGAAGCGGCGAGGTGCTTAAAATTGCTCCCGATGGTACACGTACTGTTCTGGCAACCATCGATGGGTGGCCAAGCGGATTAACCCTAGACTACCAAAACAATATTTATGTATCTAATTTCTTGACCCCTACAGTACATAAGATTACTCCTCAAGGTGACGTATCAATATATGCTACCGATCCTAGATTGGCAGGTGGGGTAGGTATTGATTTTGATTATAAAGGAAACCTTGTTGTAGGTAATTTTGCTACCGCAGATATTGTGTCGATAACCCCAGTAGGTAATGTTTCATTAATTGCTACTATTCCTGATATTGTAGTAAATGGTTTTGGAATTGGATATATTACTGTGGTCGGTAATTCTATTTTTGCAACAGGTATCGCAGTCAATAAAATATTTAGAGTAACACTGAATGGTAAAGTTGAAGAATTTGCTGGCACAGGAGAAGCAACCGTTCTAGATGGGCCGCTTAAAGAAGCATCATTTAATGGGCCTAATGGTATTACTGCTGATGCATACGGCAAAGCATTATACATCTCAGAGTTTGGAGGAACCGGAGCTTTACGTAAAATTAAATTGAAATAGGCTAAGTTCAAATACATAGGTTTTTATGTATTAACCCCAAAGGTTTTCAAAACCTTTGGGGTTAATTTGATACTTAATTGATTGTAAATTAATGCAGCTCGAATTAATATGTTCTCTCTAGTGTGATATATACATCATCTAGAATACCACCCACAACATCATAATCTCGATATCTAGAAATATTTTCAAAAATATCTATCCAATCATCAGCTGCATCGATTTCACCTATTTGCGCAAAATTTTCTACAACATATTTTAAGGCAAATTCTACAGGTAGATTTCTAAATACACCATCAGGAAATGGATATTGCCAATTAGGGTTCTCGGTCGTCCAAAGGGAATTATGAGTATCATCTGCTTCAATAAAAATAATACTTACCGTATCATAATAAAAATTACTCCAATTGATTAATTCTTGATCGGGATAGTACACAATTTTATCATGATCCGCATAACTCATATTAACTTTTTTTATGATGGGGTCTTTTTCTCGATCAAGACCTATCACAAAAGCATAAACCTCTGCAGCGCCTCTGTTCCAGGGTTCGTGATCTTCTCGCATCCAAAAAGAGGTTAATGTTGCGCTATCAGCAAAATTTACATATCCAGTTGCAGAAAGATCTTTTTCTTGAGCTCTAATGTTTTCATCTGTAACAATTTCTGTTTCTATGCTATACTCTTCTTCTGTTTCGCATGAAGTAAAAGTAATTGCCAATACTATTGTAGTGATTGTAGTTAAAAATAGATATTTCATGTGGTCTGATTTTTTTGTTTTTAATATACCAGCAATAATAAAGACAATGTTATATAGGTACTATGACTCATGTTGCAATTACAGGTACAACTGTTTCATGATGTATTTTACTCGACATATTTAGTAAATATAGATACTGAACAATAGGAGATAAAGACACAGTATCACTATAATTTTGACGTACACATAGCTTGTTAGTGTTTTTTTTTGATACTTTTGCGGCTCGATTTGACTCAAAATAAATTATGAAAAAAATATTATTATTTATTATGGTCGTACTGACCATTACTGTTAGTTGTTCAAAAGATGATAGCATTAATCTTACAGATGAAGAAAGTAGCACAGAAAACGACAGTATTACTTACTTTACACTAAAAGTTGGTAAAAATTATGTAGGCGAAGTATTTAATTCAGGGTATATCATTATTAATGATAATGAAGGTAACATTTTAGAGCATGCTCCGATAGAAAACGAAAAAGAATATGTTTTTAAAGCCAAAAAAGGTGAAGAAAAAGAGTCTTTCACGGTTTCCAGGCTAACCAATAGAGACAGAACAAATTTTAAAACTAATATTTTGGTGTCTTACTTCAATGTCAAAAAAGGTGCAGTTTGGAATTTTAAAGGTTTTGCTACTAGTGGTGGTACAACTACTACAGATGAAACAACCCCAGAATCACCAAGTTTCTCTTTAAAAATTCAAAATATTGATGGATTTAGTAATGTTGCAATATCATCGGTCAATGGAGGTGTTGGTTATTCTTTTTCTGGCACAGACAATTCAATAGATTATGATCCTATTTCTTTTGATGCAAATCAAAATAAATTCATGCTTACCATACATTTTAAGACAGAAAAGTCAAAGTATATTTTTATTGATAATATACAAGATGGTCAAGAAATTATTGTTGATGGAAGCGAGCTAAAAGAATTTGATTCTTATGTTCCTATTACTTTACCAAACGACGGTAATATCTATCGTAAAGAATTGATGGCTTCTCTCAATCCCGAAGAGAGATTTGAAATCTCCCCTTTTTATAACAGAATTGAAAATGTCGAAGCTTCTAATTTCGGGATCTTAAAAGATTTTTACAATTTCAGAGCAAGTGTATCCACATCAAATCCCGAAAAAAATTATAGTTACAGATACGATGTAGAGTCTGCAGAACTCGAAGCTATATCGATTCCGCAATATGGTACAGATTTCAAATTGATCAATAATTCTATAAATGCTTTTCAGTTTACAGTTAATTATTTACATGATACCAAAAGTTCAAAATGGTCATATGATATCGATGATTTTGAAAACAGAATATTTCGTTATGATAGCTGGGTCTTTCATAGCAATGGACTTCCTTATCAAACTATACCAAAATTACCACAAGAGTTTTTAAATAAGTACCCTAATTTCAAAATAGAGAATTTGCAGTACGAAGATACAATCTTTTCAAATGGTTTTGACTATGAAACTTTCTTCTCGGGCGCTAGTAATTCTGAAAACAATCAAAGGATTTGGGAATATTTAACTTTTAGAAATCCAGATTACGACAAATCCTTTAAAAAGAATGAAGCATTTGAAAAAATGATTGAAGAATTTGAGAGTTATAATCGCTAATACTAAAAAAATCCGTTGATATTTTTTGAAAAATATCAACGGATTTTTTTAGTTATGGATTTCAGTTTTAATCTTTAAAGGCTGCAATACTTGTAATGCTTTATTGACCGCATCAATATCTTCAAAAGTTAACAATAACCGTAATCCATTACGAGTTTGCTTTTCCTTCATTTTACAAAGATTAGGATGTTGTTGTACATATTGAAGTACATGAGTAAATACGGAACTTTGATAAAACGCGGACTGTTGATCATTGATAAAATACCCAATCATCTTATTTTGTTTGAGTATAATTTTTTCTAATCCAATAGAAGTAGCGATCCACTTAATACGAACTGAGTTTAATAAATCAACCGCTGGATCTGGTAATTCACCAAAACGATCAATTAAACGTTTTTCATATCCTTGCAGTCCTTCTTCATCTTTGATCGAATTAAGCTCTGTATACAAATTTAATCGTTCGGTGATATTGTTAATGTAATCATCAGGAAACAGCAATTCAAAATCGGTATCAATCTGGGTGTCTTTTAAGAATACTTTTTCTTTGGCATCGTCTTCATAAAGCTCCTTAAATTCATTTTCTTTAAGTTCTTCGATCGCTTCATTCAGGATTTTTTGATAGGTGTCAAATCCAATTTCATTAATAAACCCACTTTGTTCACCCCCCAGCAAGTCTCCGGCACCTCTAATCTCAAGATCTTTCATGGCAATGTTAAAACCGCTTCCTAGTTCAGAAAATTGTTCGAGTGCGGTAATACGCTTGCGGGCATCTTCGGTCATAGCAGAGTAGGGCGGAGTAATAAAATAGCAAAATGCTTTTTTATTACTTCGGCCCACACGACCACGCATCTGGTGTAGATCCGACAGTCCAAAATTATTGGCATTATTAATAAAAATCGTATTGGCATTAGGTACATCCAGCCCACTTTCTACAATAGTAGTAGAGACCAATACATCAAACTCTCCATTCATAAAGGCGAGCATAAGGCGCTCTAGTTTTTTACCTTCCATCTGGCCATGACCTATACCAATTTTTGCATCGGGTACTACGCGTTGTATCATCCCGGCGACTTCTTTGATATTTTCGATACGATTATGAATAAAAAACACTTGACCCCCACGCTGGATTTCATAACTCACGGCATCTCTAATTGTTTCTTCGCTAAACCGTATAACATTGGTCTCAATAGGATATCGATTAGGCGGGGGAGTAGTGATTGTAGATAAATCACGAGCCGCCATCAAGCTAAACTGCAAGGTTCTTGGTATAGGTGTCGCTGTTAGCGTTAAGGTATCTACATTTTCTTTGATGGTTTTGAGCTTATCTTTGACCGAGACACCAAATTTTTGTTCTTCATCAATAACAAGTAACCCTAAGTCCTTAAATTTTACATTTTTGTTGACTAATTGGTGTGTTCCAATAATAATATCTAAACGCCCATTGGCAAGATCTTCGAGGGTTTCTCTTTTTTGTTTTGCGGTGCGAAAACGATTTATATAATCTACCGTTACCGGAAAATCTTTTAATCGTTCGCGAAATGTTTTTGCATGTTGAAACGCCAAAATTGTAGTGGGTACCAAAATGGCTACCTGTTTTCCGTTATCTACCGCTTTAAAAGCTGCACGAATAGCTACTTCGGTTTTGCCAAATCCCACATCCCCACAGATCAGGCGATCCATAGGTCGCTCACTTTCCATATCAGCTTTTACGGCTTCGGTAGCAGTACTTTGATCAGGAGTATCTTCATAGATAAAAGAAGCTTCTAACTCATGTTGCAAATAACTATCGGGATCATACTGAAACCCTTTTTGCAGTTTCCGCTTTGCGTATAATTGGATTAGATTAAACGCAATATGTTTTACTCGGGCTTTTGTTTTTTGTTTTAAGGTCTTCCAGGCTTTAGACCCGAGCTTATATATTTGTGGGGCTTTGCCATCCTTACCATTAAATTTTGAGATTTTATGTAAAGAATGTATGCTTAGGTACAGTACATCTCGCTCACCATAAATCAATTTGATAGCCTCTTGCAGTTTGCCTTCGACATCAATTTTTTGCAGCCCCCCAAATTTACCAATCCCATGATCAATATGGGTGACATAATCGCCAACTTCGAGATTAGTAAGTTCTTTTAGGGTGATGGCCTGTTTTTTGGCATACCCATTCTTGAGATTAAATTTATGATACCGCTCAAATATCTGATGATCGGTATAACAAGCTATTTTTTGGTTGTGATCTATAAACCCTTGGAAAGCCGAAAAAACAATAGTTTCATATTGTTTTACATCGAGATCGGCATCATCAAAAATATCATGAAATCGTTTGGCTTGCTGCTCGCTTACACAAAAGATATAGTTTTTAAAGCCGTTTTCATGGTTTTCATTTAGATTTTCTATGAGCAGATCAAATTGTTTATTAAATGATGGTTGAGGTTTGGTGTCAAATTTTATAGTATAATCTGCCTTGGTCAAAGGTTGGTTTCCGATTTCGACCAACGTATAATCAAGTAATTGCTTTTTAATTAATTCAGAATTTGCAAAAAGCTCTTCTGGAGTGCTGTGTTTTATATCCTGTGATAGGGTTTTGAATGCCTCTTTTGCTTTTTCAAAATTTTTATCAATCCTGGCAGAAAGCAAATCAATATCTTTGGTAAAAACTACTGTTTTATCGGCAATATATTTTAAGAAACTCTCGCGGGTTTCTTGCATTGCTTTGTTTTCGACATTGGGGATAACGGTAATCTTTTTTATCTGATCAGTCGATAATTGTGTTTCGACATCAAAGGTTCTGATGCTATCGACTTCGTCTCCAAAAAACTCGATACGATAGGGCTCATCATTGCTAAATGAGAATACATCGACTATTCCACCACGTACTGAAAACTCTCCTGGCTCGGTTACAAAATCTACCCTTTTGAAATGATATTCAAATAACACTTCGTTTACAAAATCAAGGGATAATGTATCGTTGACTGCAATTTTTAGGGTGTTTTTCTCTAGCTCTTTGCGGGTTACTACTTTCTCGAATAGGGCATCAGGGTAGGTGATGATTAACGCAGGTTTTTTGCGAGAGTTGATACGGTTTAATACCTCTGCACGTAGTAGTACATTAGCATTATCGGTTTCTTCAATTTGATACGGGCGGCGATAGCTACCTGGATAAAACAATACATTTTTATCCCCTAGCAATTGCTCGAGATCATTTAGATAATAAGCAGCCTCTTCTTTGTCATTAAAAACACAAAGGAAAGGTAGTTCTGCGGTTTCAAAAACGTTGGCGATAGCATAGGATAAGGATGATCCGATAAGACCTTGGAGGTGTGTTTTTGTTTCGGGCTGGGCAATAGCTTTTCCCAGTTTCTGCAATTGCTGAGACTGTGCAAGGGTTTGCGAGATGAAAGATGTACTCACGTAACGAGAATTTTAGGGCAAAAATAGAAAAATCCCATAATCTATTGCTATTTATGATTATAGGATTTTGTGATATTGTTGTATTACACCAAAGAATTCCTCGAGGATAATAGGTTTCAAGAATTTTTTAATCTACTTTTTCATCGGGGAGTTTAATTTTTTCATCCTCTGGAATACGTTTTTTAAGAAATCGTATTTGACCTAGATGACTAGATTGATGCTCCATGACATGAAACCAATTAAAATGATTATTTCTGGATGAACCACCTTCGTTTAACCATTTGTCATTACGTTTCTGGAGTTCTTCTAATGTTTTTTTACGCACTTCTTTATAGATATCAAGATAATACTCCACATCGTGACCCTTTATGGTTTCACGTGCTTTATCTCCTAAATCCAAAGCAATTCCCCATTTTTTTTGTTCTTCTTCATTAAAATCTCTATCCTCAAAACTTACAACTTGATAATAAGCTTCAGCAGCAGCGAGATGCATGATTAAGGCACCAATGCTATTGGCTTTTTCATCGAATAGATGATCAATCTCTCTTTGGTTGAGCATTTTCACTTCACGTTCTACCCGAGTACTTAAATTATTAAGCATTGATACTAATGTACCTATTTGCGGATTATACCCATCGATCTGCCTGATGAAGTTGCTAGAATCTTTTTTTACATTTTTACTTTCTATTAATAGAGCATAATTACCCTCATTTGCATCTTTGGTAGATTGATAGGTAAATCCTTCAATTCTTATTTTTCGTTCGTTACTTATCCCTCGTATCCAATCGGGTATAATATCTTTATTGATTACAGTTTTCTCAAACCCTGGATTTTTAAGGTTGAATTTCTCGAATTCTCCTTTTTCATTTTGTGTATAAAACCTAAAATTATCAAAATAAAACTTTGCATTATAGTTGCAAAGACCACCTACATAGATTTTTTCTGCGTTTTGATCTATATGCCCTTCTATAGTATAGGTTTTCCAATCTGAAGAAATGATACTATCGTTACTTTTAAAAAAACCATATTCTGCACCAGGTAGATTATCAACACGAACCCACAGCCCAGCTTTATTTTTTTCATTACCTCCTATAACCTTAATATCTACTTGTACCTTAAATTTTATTTTTTTATCGGTTTTAACAGGTATAAGTTGTGAAAAAGCAGACCATTCTCGTTGCCCCCATGTTGGGCGTTGTGCAAAAGCAATGTTACTGTTGATTAGTAATAGTGCAGTAATCAGTACTATGGTTGATGTTTTGGGTGTAATTATAGATTTGAGATTCATTAGTTTTAATTTGTTTGATACTGCAAGATTACAAAATTCTAGTTTCAAAATTTGAAACTCGGCAAAAAATTATTATGTTTTTTGATTTACCTACTAACAAACCATTTATATACTCAATTTTTTTTGAATATTGTTTTACAATTGATTTACTTAGTTAAGGTTGCTTTATAAAATAATTTTAGGTTTAACCGTTATAAAATGCTATTCTCGATATGTTTTATTATATACCAAACTGAGCCATCAAATGCTTAATATCTTCTTTGGTATTATACACATTGGGTGATATGCGCATGGCATTGCCTCTAAATGATACAATGATATTCTCTTGTTTCAATTTTGTTTTTAATGCTTCAACATTGATATGCTCTGGGAAATAAATTCCAAATAAATGATTTGCTCTATACTTGTCTTCTTCGATAAAGCATCCTAATTTTCGTAATTTTTGTATAGCATCAACCGAAATGCTTTTGCAATATTCTTGTATGGCGGTGGGGGTCCACTCGATTAATTGTTCAATAGCTCTTATGAGCATAGGTGTTAATACAAAATTGCTAGACTCGCCTACAGAGTATCGTGCGGCTTTCTCTTTGTAGCGATCTTCGTATTGCGTAAGTCGGGTAAAATCCTGGCTGTTGTAACGATTTATCCAGTTATGCTCGATAGGTGTCCCTTCATTAAAGGCGTCGCTATAATATGCCATACCTATAGAGTAGGGACCAAGCATCCATTTGTAACCGCCACAAACCAAAGCATCAGGTTGAATTTCTTGAATAGAAAATGGCAGAGCGCCAATGCTTTGAGTACCATCGATCACCAACATAGCTCCTACAGATTGAGTTTTTTCTCTGATCATTTTTAGATCAAATAAAGTCCCATCTGCCCAATGCACATTGCACATCGCAACTACTGCTGTTTTTTTGGTGATTGCATCGAGGATGTTTTTATTCCATAGCTTACCACGACTTTTAAATTGTTTAGGGGGTTTGACCACCTTAATAGTAGCGCCTTTTTTTTCTGCAATCTCTTTCCAGATATATACATTGCTAGGAAACTGCTCATCTACTAATATAATCTCATCACCTTTTTTGATAGAAATATTATTGGCGGCATTGGCAATCCCATAGGATACCGATGGGATGATTGCCATGTTTTTATAATTTGGCGCATCGATCAGAGTAGCAAAGCGTTGTTTTAAAATCTCTTGTTGATCAAAAAAATGCTCGGGCAAGATCAAGTTAGGAGTACTTTTTTTAATGACACTTTGTAAGCCAACTTCGCTTACCGATTTTAATTGTGGAGACATATATGCACCATTAAGATACGTGACGTCTTTGGTAAGGTCGAACAGATGTTTTTGGTGTTGCATGAATTGTACTGAGTATTAAAAGCTGAAAAAAGGAATTCATAATGTTAATCGGAATGTATATTATAAACAAATTAATCATATAATTTTATATCTTTTTTAACTATATGTTTTTAAGTTTTCTAATCAATATACATATATCTCAGCAGTAATACACCTCTATTTTTTTACTCTTTTGTAATATTTTTTCGTTGTTTTTTGTATCATTTTTTGATGGACGACCTGCTATTTTCTGTACATGCTGTTGTTTTAATGAATTTGTAATTAATTAATTGATATTTAGTGTGTTAAACAAGTAATTGCCACACTGTTTTCTGAGAATCGCCACCTTGATTTCCCTGAATATTGGGTACCTCTTCTTGTATATTGATCTGTGTTGCGGTTACATTTGACATAATTAATAACACACAAATATTGTCTTTGTTTTTCGGATTTTCAAAACCAAATAATATCTCAAATAGGTTACATATTTTAATGATAAGTATGGTGTTTGAAAATTGCAAACAATGAATTAATAAACAATTACTCTAATGAAAAAACTACTATTATGTATGCTGGTACTGGCCGGTGCTATTGCCTTTGGTCAGGAACTGCCAAAATTATCACCACCAACTCCCGAGGTTGCAGCCATGGGAAAATTTATCGACATCCCAGTAAGTTTACATACGGGAACTCCTAATATTTCGATTCCGTTGGTGAGTATTTCTGAACAAGGAATTGATGTTCCAATATCGATAAACTATCATTCTTCAGGAATCAAAGTTAATGAAATAGCCTCTCGGGTAGGGTTGGGTTGGGCTCTTAATGCTGGAGGAATGATTACCCGTCAAGTACGCGGGATTGCAGATGATAACCAAGAAGGTTTTCTTAGTACCAGTAATACGGTTGCTGCTTTTTATTC
Source organism: uncultured Aquimarina sp. (assembly GCA_947501475.1). Taxonomy (GTDB): domain Bacteria; phylum Bacteroidota; class Bacteroidia; order Flavobacteriales; family Flavobacteriaceae; genus Aquimarina. Next base: position 631,245 of record CANMWA010000001.1, read on the forward strand.
TTTAACTTCACAACAACGTGTCGATCAAATTGTTTCGGCGTCTCGAGGTTTTCAGGATTATGAATCTGATATTTATTATTTTAACTACCCTGGTGGTAGTGGTAAATTTCATTTTGATCAAAGCGGAAATGTCTATGTTCACCCAAAGAGTGATCTTAAAATCACTTTTACTCGTAATACTACTAATAATTTTATTGATGGTTGGCAGATAACTACTCCAAACGGAACTATGTATACGTTTGGGAAGACCCCAGAATCATTAGAAGTTAAAGATACCCGTATTCATGTACAGAATCAACAATTACCTACAGGAGCCAATTCATATACTTCGGGATGGCATTTAACTAAAATTCGCGATTATCGAGATAACACAATTCGTTTTAATTATACCAAGGGAACTGAAGATATTAGGTATTGGAATGTTTTGGATCAGAAAAAATATTTTCATGCGGATCAAATTATAGGAGGAGGTGCTTGTCCAGTTCCTCAAGCCAATGTAACCTTATCAGAAGATGTTTATAAACCTATCTTCTTGACTTCTATAGAAGGAGTTCAAGGCAGTATTTATTTTAGTTATGATTCTTCTCGTATAGATCTTAAAAACGATAAGGCTCTTAGCAAGATTGAACTTAAAGATGCCAATAATAATGTAATTGATAGCTATGCATTTGAACATGGATATTTTACAACAAGCCCATGGGAACAATTAGGAAATCATGGAAATATAGATCAGCGTACTAAAAAATTATATTTAAAAACAATCACACAAAAAAAGGGAAATGCAACCAATAAAAAGCATAGCTTTAGTTATCATCAAGATAAAGTTTTTCCTGAACGTTTTTCTTTTAATCAAGATTTTTGGGGGTATGCCAATGGTGCAGATAATAATGTACTTTACCCAGGGATCGTTTATAGAAATGCACATGGAAACCCCCGAGAGATTGATGGCGGTGATCGAACAGTCGATGTGCAATATGCAAAAACACTCTTGTTAAAAGAAATCACCTATCCAACAAAAGGGTCAACAGTATTTATGTATGAGTCCAACACCTTGTCAGGTGAAAGTGAATCCTTTTTAGGGAACAAATTAGAAGAACAAGCCATCCCAGAAGCTTCTTTACAGATGGCCGATGTGCTAAATAGCCCAAATAGGCTTACCACAAACTTTACCTTAGCAGAATCTACAACGGTCTATGCGCAGACTCATGCGCAAACTCCTTGTCCTAGCAATTATAATGACTGTCCAAATATTAAATTATATAAAGCAAATGGAGAGCTTGTTTTTTCTTTTCAAACCGATAATACAACAGAGGTATTACAATTAGCTGCAGGAGATTATACCGTAGAGATGACGTATTTGATCCCATCAAATAATTATGTCGAGATTTCTTTTTATAAAAAAGTATTAGTCAATACTAGTGCAAATGGTAATGTAGAAGCTCTAACCGGTGGGTTGCGAATTAAAGAAATGCATTTTAAAGATACGAATGGATCTGTAGTCAATACAAAGAAGTATAATTACCAACATTTTAATAATAACACAGTATCAAGCGGTCGATCATTAAGTCCACCAACGATTTTACAAAAAGGATTTCCAGTATATGTTGAATCAGCACCTGACTGTTATTTTAATATTATACAATCCAGTAGTATGTTTCCCCTTAATGGGCAAAGCAGCAATCATGTAGGTTATCTTAATGTAACCGAATATAATACTGATGAGACTCAAGGTAAAGTAGAATACAGGTATAGTTTTGCTCCTGATGGGGCAAGCGGGCCGGATGAAATTAATAACTCTGGTGTTTTTGACTTTGACTTATATTCATTTCCTTACCCACCTGGGTTAGACTATGCTCACAGAAGAGGGGTATTGATCAATCAAAAAACGTATCGTTATAATAAAACAACATTAGATTTCACTCTTGTTGAAGAAGCTTCAAATAGGTATAACAAATATGGAGAAGTAAGGATAGATAATATCACTATGGGGTATCCAGCACAGTATCCTAGATATACCAAATATCATAATATTAGTGAAGGATACCTTTTATCCAGTACTCATAAAACAGACTATTACCCTTCTGGTGAAATAAAAACCAACACCCAATATCATTATGATACAGGGTATACTGGTAGATCCATGCCTATAGAAACAACCCTAGTCGATAGTTACAGAGATACTATTACTACCAAAACGTATTATCCAGATGATGTGATTTCTACTACAGCATTAGGTGAAGCATTAACTGCAGCAGAATATAATGCTGTTTCGAATCTAAAGAAAAATGCAACGCAACACCGTATAGGACTTCCTATACAAGAAGAAACTCGTATTAATGGTGAGCTTATCTCTACACAGCGCACTAATTATAAAGATTGGAACGGGATAACCTTGCCCGAAATTGTACAGGCAATCAAAGGAAGCGGAACCTTACAAGATCGTATCCAATACTTGGATTATGATGACAAGGGAAATCCTTTGGAAATTAAAAAGACCGATGGGAGTCATATGCTCTATATCTGGGGATATAATGACATGTATCCTATTGCCAAGATCGATAATGCCAGTTATACAAACATGCCAGCGGCAGTAATCACACTAATCAACCAGATTAAAACAAATACCAATCAAGAAACCACAATGGCTGGAGAAGCTACCATCAGGGGGTTATTTAATGATCTGAGAGCGCATGAATATTTTGCCAATGCACAAATCACTTCGTTTACATATGACCCATTAATAGGAGTTACTAGTGTAACAGATCCTCGCGAATATACCATGCATTATGAATACGATACATTCAATCGCTTGGAATATGTAAAAGACGATGCAGGGAAACTGGTTTCAGAAAACAAATACGGATACAAGAACTAATGAAGGCTATTAAGATGATAAATACTATAAAATATATACTACTAATCATAGTAATGATGAGTAGTGCAAGCGCTTTTTCACAATTTGGTGGTGGCGGTAACGGGAACTCTGGACTTTTGTATCGAGATGGCGATGGCGATGGGTATGGTAGAGACAATGATTTTATTTTTGATAATGGAGGTAATAATCCAGGATATGTTAGTCAATCAGGAGATTGTAATGATTTTGACAATAAGATCTATCCAGGTGCTCCAGAATTATGTGATGGAAAAGATAATGATTGTGATGGTCGTGTTGATGAATCTCCTAAACCCGGTACACCATCCTCCATTTCAGTAGTAAATAATTGTGGCAGTAGTGTTCTTACTCGTGGTAATCCCCCAAGTGGAATTACCTGGTATTGGCAAAGTAGTGCTTCAGGTACAAGTACAGCAAATAGTGCAAAATCGTATACTCGAACTCTAGGCAGTGTATTTTATTTACGAGGAAGAAACAATAGTACAGGATGTTGGGGTTCTGCAAGAAGTGTTAGTTATAGTATTAAATTTAGACCTAGTATACCATCAACTCCAAGTGTGGCAAATAATTGTGGTAGCACAAGATTATCACGAAACAACCCTCCAAGTGGAGTCACCTGGTATTGGCAAAGTAGTGTTTCGGGAACTAGTAGAGCTAATTCTTCTGTTTCTGTAACGCGAACTAGTGGTACTGTTTATTACTTAAGAGGAAGAAACAATAGTACAGGATGCTGGGGAGATACCAGAGCCATAAATTATAGTATTAGAACTGTGCCCTCAAAACCAGTAATTAAAAGCGTGGTTAACAATTGTGGAAATAGTGTCTTAACCCGAAATAACCCACCAGCTAATGTCATTTGGTATTGGCAGAGTAGTCTATCGGGGACTAGTACAGCTAATTCTTCTGTTTCTGTAACACGAACTAGTGGTGCCACCTATTACTTAAGAGCTAAACATAAAAATGGATGCTGGGGACCAGGCTTAGCAGTAGGATATAGTATTAAAACGATTCCTACTCAACCTCCTCTTCCAAGCGTATCAAACCAATGTGGAAAATCAATACTTACACGAGGTAACCCACCAAGTGGGATCACCTGGTATTGGCAAAGTAGTGGATCGGGTACCAGCCTTTCTGACGCTAGTGTATCAATTACCCGATATTATGGTAGTAATTACTATCTAAGAGCAAGAAATAATAGTACAGGATGTTGGAGTAGTGCCAGATATGTGCCTTATACTATTAAAGCCACTCCAATCATACCAGACAGACCAAGTGCTACAAATAATTGTGGAAATACAGTATTAACAAGAAGCAATCCTCCTACTGGGATCACATGGTATTGGCAGAGTAGTTCATCGGGCACCAGTACGGCTAATTCTTCTGTTTCAAAAACACAAACCAGTGGTACTATCTATTATCTAAGAAGTAGAAATAATAGTACGGGATGTTGGGGACCTGCAACAAGCATATCATACACAATTAATCCATTACCAAATTGGTATAAAGATGTAGATGGAGATGGTTTTGCTACAACCAAAGTCACACAATGTACAAACCCAGGTAGTGGATATGTACAAACGGTATTACCATTAACCGATTGTAATGATAATAATTCTTCTATACACCCTAATACATTATGGTATGCAGATACCGATGGTGATGGTTTTGGAGATCCAAATATTTCAAAAAAACAGTGTACACAGCCGAATGGATATGTATTTAATAATGGAGATCAGTGTACAACCATAGCTGGATCTATGAGTGGATGCGAAGGAAGTCTTTATCAAGATATTTCTTTGAGTAATGAGAATTATGTATTTACAAGAACTTTTCAGTCCGAAATGACTTCTTCTAATCAAATACAATTTGAAAAAGATGTTATCGAAGGGGTTACTTATTTTGATGGATTAGGAAGAGCTAAGCAACAAATTGCTATTAAAAGTAGCGGGACACCATCGATAGCAGGTAGCAATAATGAGCTTACTATGGATTGGACACCAGGTCAAGGTAGTACCGGTTTCTTTAACAGTAATGGTAAAGCACAAGAAAACAATAGAATTAATGGGCCAGATCCATCTGGAAAGCAATCACTACTGTGGTATTGTGGTAATGATGTAAATAGTGATGCTGATGGAGGTTGGAATACTGATTATTTTAACGTTGATAAAAATATAGGATATCGCTATACCGTTTGGGTAAAACGAACTGGCTCAAATAATGGCTATAGCTACCATGGCACTCAAAATGTTAATAATCTGGATGGTAATGCTAACAATAACCCGTATTTCTGGCATGGCGATTTACCTCAACTAGATACTTGGTATTTATTAGTCGGTGTGATACATCCATATCAATATGGAGGTAATAACTCGGGAATTAGTGGAGTATATGACCGTAATGGAAATAAGGTGTTGAATGGTAATGATTTTAAATGGAGAAGTAATACCACCAATTCTAGATTTAGAAGTTATCTATACTATAGTACTGATGCTAGCACTAATCAATATTTCTGGAATCCTATTGTGCAAAAATTAGATGGCAACGAGGCTTCTATAGAGACTCTTATTGTTGGACCACAGAGTGAAACTCAAGATATTGTAACGCATATCGAGTATGATGACTATGGTAGGCAAACCAAACAGTATCTTCCGTTTGCTTCAGAGGGTACTTCTGGTAGCTACAACACAGTAAATGTTACTAATGATATTAATAATTACTACCTAGATAAGTATCAAGAAGATTTTCCTGGTATTACTAATACAGCACAAGTTAATGCATATTCAGAAAGTGTTTTTGAGGCTTCACCACTAAATCGTGTACAAGAACAAGGTGCACCAGGTAGCGCATGGAAAGCCGATCGAGATAGTGATGCCGATCATACCATTAAGTTTGATTGGGGTACCAATACCGCTAGTGAAGTGGTCAAGTTTAGAGTAACATTTACGAATAATGATACCGAGAAACCACAATTGGTAATGGACAACTATTATGTTGCAGGAGAATTATATGTAACGATCACCAAAGATGAAAACTGGAAAACTACAGATGGTGATAACCATACGACCAAAGAATATAAAGATAAGCAAGGTCGTGTTGTCTTAAAAAGAACCTATGCTTCGACAGGCTCAGCAGGTGCTAGTGCACATGATACGTATTACGTATATGACAAATTTGGTAACCTAACATATGTGATCCCACCCAAAGTAATTACTACTGATGGAGTATCAAACAGCGAGCTTGCCGAGTTGTGTTATCAATATGAATATGACAATAGAAACCGATTAGTAGAAAAGAAAATCCCAGGAAAAGATTGGGAGTATATTATCTACAACAAGCTAGATCAACCAGTAATGACTCAAGATGCAAAGCAACGAGCAAAAAAAGAATGGTTGTTTACAAAATACGATGCTTTTGGTAGGGTAGTGTATACGGGATTACACATTAATCCTAATGTAGTAACTAGAGTAACCATGCAAAATACAGCTAATTCAGATACATATACGCAATATGTTACCAAAAAGAATACAGGACAAACAATAGCAGGGACACAAGTATATTATTCTAATGATGCGATTCCTACGGGAATAAGTAAAATATATACCATCAATTACTATGATGATTATGACTTTGATACAGCTGGGATAACAAAACCGGGTACGGTCTACGGGGTAGGTACCACTGATCGTACTCGATCCCTAGCTACAGGAAGCAAAGTAAGAGTATTAGGTACAAATCAATGGATTACTACGGTGACTTATTACGACAAAAAAGCGCGACCAATCTATGTGGCTAGTAAAAATGAGTACTTAAATACTACAGATGTATTAGAGAGTAAACTAGACTTTGCAGGTAAGGTATTAGCAACCAAAACCACTCATACCAAAGGCAGTAATGCAGCTATAGTAACTATAGATACATATACCTATGATCATATGGGTAGAATGATGAAACAAAGCCAAAAGATCAATAATCAGGCAGAAGAGTTGATAGCAAGTAATACTTATGATGCTCTTGGGCAATTAACCAGTAAGAAAGTAGGCGGCACTTCGACTACGCTTAGTGGCAGCAATGGAAGCCTGAGCGGAGCCGAAGGGTTACAAACTGTAGATTACAACTACAACATACGTGGTTGGTTAAAAACGATTAATAATGGTACGACAGCTGGTGGAGATTTGTTTGGCTTTGCCTTAGACTATAATGCTGGAGCCAATCCACTTTATAATGGTAATATATCTGCAACCTCATGGCAAACGGCTAATGATCATGTGAGCCGAAGTTATAATTATACCTATGATGCTTTGAACAGGATCACTAGTGGTATTAGTAATGATGGCAAGTACGACCTGAGCGAGGTGTCTTATGACAAGATGGGTAATATTATGTCTCTAAACAGGAAAGGGCACCTTAACAATGCCGCTACCTCTTTTGGGAATATGGATTTGTTATCCTACACTTATGATAGCGGAAACAAGCTCCTAAAAGTAGCTGATAATGGTAATGACACTTTTGGCTTTAAAGATGGTACCAATACCAATGATGACTTTGAATATGATGAAAATGGTAACATGATTATAGATCGTAACAAAGGGATCTCTAACATTACGTATAACCATTTAAATCTACCCACCACGGTTTCTATATCAAATACCGAAGGAACTGGAACTATTTCTTATATTTACGATGCTACTGGTACAAAGCTTAAAAAAGCTGTAACAGAGGGAGGTTCTATAACAAACACTGAGTATGCTGGTAAGTACGTTTATAAGAATGGAGGATTACAGTATATGTCTACACCCGAAGGCTATGCAACACCTACTGTCACCTCGAGCGGAGTCGAGAGGTATCGCTATGCGTATCAATACAGAGATCATTTGGATAATGTTCGCTTAAGTTATACCAAAAATGATACAGGTACTCTTGAGATCATAGAAGAGAATAACTATTATCCTTTTGGTTTGAAACATAAAGGGTATAATAATACTGTTTCTTCTTTAGGAAATTCTACAGCACAACTATTAGGTTTTGGTAATAAAGAAGAGCAAAATGAACTGGGATTAGAATGGTTAGATTTCGAAGCTCGAAATTATGACCCAGCTATGGGTAGATGGATGAATATAGACCCACTTGCGGAGCAGATGAGACGTCATAGTCCGTATAACTATGCATTCAATAATCCTATTAGATTTATTGACCCTGATGGAATGGCACCATTTACGGATTTTTATAATTTGTATGGTAATCACGTTAAACACGTTGATGATGGTAAGAATGATAAAAAATTAGTTTTAACAAATTCAAAAAATAAACGAAAAGTTAACAATGCCATAAACAATGGAGAAGTTGTAAATGTTGTCTCTGATGAAGTTGTTGATAAAATAGAAACAGCATATGATAAATCAGAAGCAACAGGAAATGAATTTGGATTTGTTGTAGGAGATAATGGAAAATCTTCTAAGTTGGTTGAAGGCGATTCTGGACAAGTTGGTCCATCTGAATGGCGTGAAGCTAAAAAAGATTTAGCGGATAAGAGTAGAGGCGATGATTCTACACCTGCATTTGATGTTCACGTACACCCTTTAGAAAAAGATAGTTCAGGGAATGTTGTTGGCTTTGGTTTACCTAAGCCTTCAGATACAGATGTAAAACCTGAAAATAATAGAGGTTTTACAGAGCCATCCATAGTTGCTGGTTATGAAGAACAAATTACACCCCCACCATCAGGTACTATTGGAGGTACTTCTAAAAGAGAGTATGTTAGAAACGTTGGTTTTTATACAACAAAAGGCTTAATCAACACTAAAAAAATATCTTTTGAAAGGTATAAAAGAGCAATTAATGGAATAAATAAAAAATGAAAAAATTATTGATATTATTGATTTTTTGCTCTCTTGTTATTGGTTGTGCATCTCAAAGATTTATCGACTCTAAAATTAATGATGAATTACTCATAGGAGATGGTAAGTTGTATTTCAAAGAAAAATATAATGTGTTAGAATATAGTTCAAATATACTATTGACAAAGGATGATGAAAAGTATAAACCGAATAGCTTTAGAGTGAAGTTGCCTAAACAGATAGTTTATTTTAAAGTTCTGAATTCTACAGAGTTTTACTTTGTGTATCCCAATAATCAGATGGCTTATATAAAACAGTATCTTAAGAGAAAGAGCCAGTCTAAATCTATAATTGAGCCTTCAAAAGATAAATTAAATACTTCTTTAGATTACTTCATTGACAATGATGAAATTGATAAAAGGTTTAAAATAAAAGAAAACATAATTAAAAACAGTAAAAACAACTTATTGATAGAAGATAAAGAATATGAGGTACTGTTATTCAATATAAAGCCTGATAACGTTAATAATTATAAAGAACTTTTGAATTCTTTAGAGGTTTTAAAATAATAGCGGTTGATTTTGATAGAATAAAAAACCCCCGCTCGGGTAAGAAAACAAATGATAAAAACCAGTTACATTGCTGTAACTGGTTTTTTTGATCGTTATAATTTATACTCTATAGTTTGGATTTATGACTACTTTCTATTAAAGACAGTATAACAATACGTATTAATTATTTTCACAAAAATTTCTTTCAATACTTCTGCAAGTGTTAGAAGCTTGGCAGTCAGCACTATTGTCATCGTGACAAGCATATGTGTGATATACACAATCCCCCGCTGTTCCATACTATGTTCGCTACCGCTACGTCTTTGACTAGTGGCGTTCTGAGTGAGCGGTACGCGTGAGAAAATAAAAGTAAAAACCAGTTACATTGCTGTAACTGGTTTTTTTGGTCTTTATAGTTGATATAGACTTCTATACTCTATAGTTTGGATTTATGATGTAAGAAGACATAAATGTAAAAGTTAAGCAATGGCCTTTTGGCCAAAAAGACCTTCCGTTGGGCCAAAAAGGCCCTCAGTTTAACTCAAGGAGTTAAAACTTTTGGGCAAAGAGTTAAAATTTTAAAGGTAAGGTTTGAAATTTCAGGTGGTGGAGTTAAAATTTCGACCTACTGAGTCAAAATTTCAGGTAGAGAAGTTAAAGTTTCGATCAATGAGACTCATCGTTGGGTCAAAAAGACCCTCGGTTTAACTCTGGGAGTTAAAACTTTAGGGCAAAGGGTTAAATTTTTAGTGTTTGAGTAAGGTTTTTAAGGACTAAGATCAAAATAACAAAACCACAACTTAACCAAGTTGTGGTTTTGTTATTTAAATACAATTTACGACTACTTTCTATTAAAGATAGTATAACAATACGTATTAATTATTTTCACAAAAATTTCTTTCAATACTTCTGCAAGTGTTAGAAGCTTGGCAGTCAGCACTATTGTCATCGTGACAAGCATATGTGTGATATACACAATCCCCGGTCTCTTCTTTTGTATATGTTTGTAACATAGGATTACCTCCTTTGATTACATATAATCTGTTTTGATTAAGTTTTGTAACCTTAATCTTTTGTAAACCAAGCTTTTTTGTTTCTTTTTTGTTTTCCATGAGTTTTATTTTAGGTTCGAGGTATATATAAGGATTACCCACTATTGCTATCAATTAAAGGTAGCATAACAAGACAGAGTAATTATTTTAAAAATCTATACATTTTCACAAAAACCTCTGTCATTACTTCTACAAGTACCAGAACATTGACCTTTACCATAACCTGAAGACCCACAACCATTATTTGTCTGGTCACCATATACACACTCCCCAGTCTCTTCTTCTGTATATGTTTGTAACATAGGATTACCTCCTTTTATCATATATAATCTATTTTGATTAAGTGTCGTAATCTTAATCTTTTGTAAACCAAGCTTTTTTTTCCCTTTTTTGTTTTCCATAAGTTTTGTATTAGGTTCAAAACAAATATAAGAATTACCTCTATTGCAATCTGAGAATTAGAAGAAAAGCTAGTCTGTTTTCGCGGAAAATAGGGTTGTAAATATTTAAAAAAAATACATTGTTTAGGGTTGTTTCTCTAGCTGTTTGATAAAATACGAGGGGTAAATTCCGGTCTTTTTATAAAAAGCTGTGGCAAATACTCCATCGCTATTAAACCCTATTTCGTGTGCAATGGCATTAACGTTATATAATCTAAATTTGGGATCTTCTTTAAGTTTATGAATTACGTACTCGATTCGCAACTCATTAATATAAACACTAAAACTTTTTTGTTTACATATATTAACGACTCTGGATAAGTATTTAGCATTGGTGTTTAACTTTTTTGCCAGGTTAGTAGTAGTAATATTATGGGATAAAAACTCTTTTTTTTCTTCAAAATTGGCTAGTTCATCTAAAATATTTGAAATGATATTATCAGGTATGTCAATTGATTTAGAGGTGTTTAAATCTTGAGTACTAATGTGCTTATCTCCTACCACCAATTTGTTTTTGGGATCCATTAGTTCTTTAAATCGCTTCTTGTAGCGTACATTTTTTCTATACGTATGAGTTAGAAAAATAATAAGGATGATAACAAATAACACAACTATGACAAGTTTTACATTGGTTACTTTTTCTTTTTTTTCTAAACTATTGATCAAGCTTTGTTTTTCTTTTAATAATAAAGGGGTATCATATTCTTTGATGATTTTTTTATTCAGGTTTTTATAGTTAGTATCTAAAATACTGTCAACATCAAATAAAGTATTGATATAGTATAATTGCTTATTTATATCGCCTACCGATTTATAATGATTAATTAATAGTTCATACCCTTCTCGCATTTCTATCGAAGTAAAGTCAAATTCGGTATAATGCCGATCTATTTCATGTAAACATTTTAATGACATTTTTTGCTCATTAAAATGATTATATATTTTACTTAAATATAAATACCCATTAACGATAGGTCCCATATGATGAGACTCATGTTTTTCAATAAAAGATAAAGATTTATTGATACTGTCTAGTGATGCCTTGTATTGCTTACTAGCATATAAATTGAATCCTTCATGTAATACAAATAAATAATAAATAGTATGACTATCCTGAATCGATTGTTTAATTCCGATTTTATTATAATATGTAGCAGAGTCTACTTGATTTAGCTTTCGATAGGTGTTTGCTAACCCTAACATTGTTGTTAAATGGCCTTTTCCTCTTATATTATTTTTGTCTTCATACACCAATACATCTGTATACATTTTTTTTGCTTCTTCATATTCTCCAATTTCCTCTTTTAATCTACCAATATTGTGCTTTGTTGAATAATATTGCCGCTTGTTATCAACTGTATAAGAATGGTCTAAAGCAGCTAAGTAATCATCTAGTGCATTTTTGTAACTTCTAATTTGTTTATACACCGACGCTCTGTTGAGGTATGAAATTGCCGGATATCTTTTATCATTTAAGTCTTTGCCAGCTATAATTGAACTATCTAAATAGGCAATACGCTTAGATAAATCATTTAGATGATTAAATGATACTTGTCGATATCCTTTTGCTAATCCTAAGTTGTCATTTTCTTGTTTTGCTTTTTCTAGTAATGCATTTGATAAAAAAGTAGCTTTAATAGAATCCCTAGAATACTTGATAATTATATGTTCAAGCTCATCAGCTGTTTTGTCTTTTAAAGAATCAGGGAGCACAAACTTTTGGGAGTATCCAGTCGCAATATTTAATAATAAAAAGATCACTAACAGGATTGTTGATTGGTATCGTTGGTTCGTTTGCATATATCAAAAATATCTAAATAAATAAGGAATCCTATATTCTAAAAATAAATTCTAAAGATGCGATAATTCCTCATTTTTAGTTTGATTACATCAAAGAGGATCTTTAGAGGGGTCAATAAACCCAGATGACGCGGATTTACAATCCATCATAAGTATAACTACTCCTAAATAACAAATCCCCAGGGGGTAACCTCTGGGGATTTGTTATTTTAATACGGTAAGAATAGATATAAAATAATTATTGTTGAATAAGATCATCTATACAATATTCTCTTTCATAACTTCTACAGGTATCAGAATTTTCACATGCATTATCTAAATTCGTCTTATTAAATTCATCAGGTAGTTCAGTCTTAGCTCCTAACAGAAACCCTCCTTTTATCGAAGAGAGTCTATTTTGATTGAGTTGAGCAATTTTAATCTTTTGTAAACCAAGCTTCTTTTTTCCTTTTTTGTTTTCCATAAGTTTTTTGTTTTGTCGTGATAACAAATATAAAGATTCTTAGTAAAGATAAGTAAGTAAACAAAAAAGAGCTGATCTGTTTTCGTAGAAAACAAGGTTGTAAATTATTGTAAATTAATATATTATTTATTTTTCTTTTTCGAGTTGTTTGATAAAATATGAAGGATATATGCCTGTTTTTTTATAAAAAGCTTTTGAGAAAGCTCCATCAGTATTAAACCCTATTTCGCGAGCTATTGCTTTGATACTATATAACCTATATTTGGAGTCATTTTTAAGTTTTGGAATTACATAATCAACACGTAATTCATTAATATAAACGCTGAAATTTTTTTGTTTATAGGTATTGATAACTTTAGATAAATATTTTGAATTAGTGTTTAATTTTTTGGCCAATTTGTGTGTTGTAATATTATGAGATAAAAAACCATGCTTTTCTTCAAAATGAACTAACCCTTCTAAAATACTAGAAACAATAGGATCTGGTATCCCAATAGATTTTAGGATAGATTTATCCCCAATTGTAGCTTGTTTAACTATAATCGTTGATTGATTTTCAGTATTCATTAGTGCTGTATACCGATTTTTATAACGTACATTTTTACGATAAATATGAACTAAGAAAATGATAATGATGATAACAAATACAAGTGTTATGCTAAATTTTAGGTTAGTTGTTTGTTCTTTTTGTTCTAGAATAGTAATCAACCTTTGTTTCTCCTTTAACAAACCAGGGGTGTCGTATTCTGTAACAATCTTTTTACTTAAATTTTTATAATTAGAATCTAAAACACTGTCAATAGCAAATAACTTATTGATATAATACAATTGTTTGTTTTTATTATCAATAGATTTATAATGATTAATCAATAACTCATACCCTTCTCGCATTGCTATTGATGTAAATTTGGCTTCCTCATAATACCAGTCTATTTTAGATAAGTATTTTAGAAACATTTTATTGTTATTAAACTTTTTATAGATTTTGCTTAAATGCAGGTACCCATTAACAATAGGTCCCATATTATGGGATTCATGCTTTTCAATAAAAGATATAGATTTGTTGATACTGTCTAATGAGGCTTTGTACTGCTTGCTAGCATATAAATTGATCCCTTCATTCAATACAAATAAATAATAGATGTTAAGGCTATCCCGAATTGATTGTTTAATTCCTTTTTTATTATAAAAGGTAGCAGAATCTGTTAAGTGCAGTTTTCTATATGTATTTGCCAATCCTAACATGGTAATCAAATGTTGTTTACCACTTATATTATTTTTCTTTTCATAGACGAATACATCTGTATACATTTTTTTAGCCTCATTATATTCTCCAATCTCCTCTTTTAGTCTACCAATATTGTGTTTTGCAGAATAGTATAAACTCTTATTACTAACTAAGTCAGCATATTCTAAAGCAGCAAGATAATCATCTAGTGCTTTGTTGTAATTTCCTATTTGTTTATATACCCCAGCTCTATTGAGGTATGAAATTGCAGGGTATCTATTGTCATTTAAGTGTTTACTAACCGTAATGGAACTATCTAAATATTTACTACGCTTAGATAAATCTTTGAGATCATTAAATGAAGCTTGTCGGTATCCCATAGCTAATCCTAAACTATCATTTTCTTGCTTTGCTTTTGCCAGCAATGCATTAGAGTAAAAAGTAGCTATAATAGAATCTCTAGAATGCTTAAAAATCATTCGTTCAAGCTCATCAACTGTTTTATCCTTCAAAGAATCAGGGAGTACAAACTTTTGTGAGTATCCAATCATAGTATTTAATAATAAACAGACCCCTAATAGTATCGCTGATTGGTATCGTTGGTTCGTTTGCATATATCAAAAATATCTAAATAAATAAGGAATCCTATATTTCAAAAAAGTAAATTCTCTTTTCTTGATACAATTAGACCAAAAAAACAATAATTATAAATTTAAAAAGGGCTAGAGTTTAGTTATATTTGCGGCAAAATAAACAAAAGTATATGATGTCGATATCTGATTTATTTGATAGTGGATTTCAGAAGAGAAACCAAGACCATTTTGCATCTATTGTTAGAGTGGCTATGAGTGATGGTGTAATTACCGATGAGGAAAAAGCCTTTTTGGATCGATTAGCCCATAATCTTGATATTTCTGAAAACGATTACAAAGAAATACTAAAAGATTATAGAGCTCACCCTATTAACCCACCCGTTGATTATGATAGACGGTTAGAGCGACTATTTGATTTATCAAGAATGGTCTATGCAGATCATATCAAAGAAATAGATCAAGTAGTTTTATTAGAAAAGCTAAGTATAGGTTTAGGATTTAAATCAGAAAATGCTAAATATGTAGTTGATAAAGCACTAAAATTAGTGGATCAAGGTGCCGATGTAGATACTTTTGTCGATGAGATCAAGAATATGAATAGATAATTAACTTATTAATATCATACCTATACAAAAAGGCGGCCTAATCGGCGGCCTTTTTTGCTATCTGTTTTATAATTTTATAGAGTAATTCTTCTTGTTCAAAAGGTTTGGCTATAAAATCATCCATACCCGCCCGTATACATTTATCTCTAGATTTGTCATCGGCTTTGCCAGAAAATCCAATAATAGGAATCTCTGAAATAAATTTATCGCCATAATTATTTCTAATAATATGAGTGGCTTGAAACCCATCGATTTTTGAAACGGTGAGATCCATCAAAATCAAATCATAATGTCGCTTCTCGATATAATTGATACCCTGTTCGCCATTGATTGCGACATCTACAAAAAATCTTCCTTGAGCAATTAATATTTTCATGATTAGATATTGAGTAACCTCTTCATCTTCTACCAACAGGATTCTAAATTTCTTTTTGTGTTCGGGGAGCGTATATTTTTTCTTTTTTCGTTCTGTAGAAGTTTTTGTGATTTCAAACTTAAAAGGAAGTTTGATATTAAAAGTGGTTCCCTTGTCGGGCTCACTAGTTACTTTTATTTCTCCGTTAAGCAGATCTACCAGGTTTTTTACGATAGCCAAACCTAATCCCGTTCCAGAGATTTGTTTATCATGATTAAAACGTGTAAAACGCTCAAATAGATAAGGGATATTTTCTTCGAGGATACCAATTCCTGTATCTTCAATCTTAAAATTAAGACTTGTTTTATTAGTGCGTTGATAATTTTTTGATATGGTAAAAGTTACTTTTCCTTCTTCAGTAAATTTGAAAGCATTATTAAGGAGGTTGTTGATTATTTGATATACTCTGGTTCTATCACCGATCAAATATTCTTGAATAGATGAGTCGATATGGGTTTCAAAAATAACTCCTTTTTTTTCAGCGATTTTTGCATAAGATTTTTCGAATCCGTTCACAAGATTAATAAAAGCAAAACGTTCGTCGACCACTTTAAGCGTTCCTGATTCTATTTTAGAAATATCAATCATATCATCGATAAGTGCAGTCAAATGTTTACTTTCTCTTTTGATAATTCGAGCTAACTCTTCCTGCTCAAAATTTAACTGAGTTTTTTCAAGAACTTCAACAAAACCCAGTATACTGGTAAGCGGAGTTCTGATTTCATGATTAATATTAGCGATAAAATCATTCTTGAACTCTTCTTTTTCTAATAAGTATTTGTTTTTTAATGCTAATTCTTTAGCCGTTAAAATAGACTCATTTCTTTGCTGTGCAATTTCATTAAGCTCATTATATTTTTTTGTATAATCAAAAAGAACAATTTTAATTTCTTTTTGATCAACTTTTATTGAAACATCACAGATTTTTTCGGTCTTTTTATCCTCAAGGTGAATACACGGAAAATTAAACTCAGAATTTTCAGGACTATAATTTTCTACGAAATCTTTTAGTATTTCAAAGAAAGGATGTACATCGTATATTGAGACATTTGTTTTCCAATCAAATAGAGGGTTTTCTATTTTTTTGATACTACCGTCAAGAGCAACTGTAGTAAATTGTGTTTTTTGATTAAACTGTATTTGATTTTGATGATTTACCATGTTTCTTACTCTGTTATTTTTTCGGCCAGATCAGAAAAGAAATTCTCTATATTTTTATTGGTCTTAGCACTAGTCAAATAATCAAATGAAATATTTTTTTCTTTCAGGTGTAATATAGCTTCTTTCTCATTTACAAGATCTAATTTATTTCCGATTACTTTGATTGTAACTTTAGGGTAGGTTTCTTTAAGATATTCCAAGTCTATATTTAAATTTCTAAAAGAGTCATCTCGGGTTAGATCAAATACATAAACAAAGGCATGCGATCCTAGTAGGTAAGATTTCCGAGTATCTTCTACACTATTTGAATGTCCTTCAGTATCCCAAATAATCATAGATAGTTCTCTGCCATCAGATAATTGAATAGCTTTCTTTTTTATTTGAACACCAAGGGTAACTTTGTATTCTTCTGAAAATTCATTCTCAATAAAACGTCTGAATAGAGACGTTTTGCCCACACCAAAGTGTCCTATAAGCACTACTTTTTTAGACAATGTCATCTGCAAAATATTTTTTAAGTTTTTGTGTAAATATGGTATTGTTTTCTAAATCCTTATTTGAAATATGATTTTTAGCAAAATCTATAATCTGATCTTCCAAAATTTCTTTAAACATCATATTATATGCGCCAGAGATCACTGCAGCGATATAGTACGAATAAAAATTTTGAATATGAATTGTATATAATTCATATTCGATCATTTCAAGGTTTTGGTCACCTCCTTCAAAAGCATCTTCGACAAAACTTTTGATAGCCGTTAGCATTCCTGCAATCATTTCTTTATCTACCGTGCCTTCGGATAAAGGGCTGTAGTCAGTAATTAGAATTCCTGAGTTTTTTTCGATCACAAACATCTGTATAAGTCGAGGTTTTGCGTATTCGGTAAGCGCTATATCTCCTTCTGAAACTCCTTGTGCTCTGGCCTTTGTTTTTCTAAACCAGTTTTTAAAAGAAAAAGCTTTTCTGGTTTGCCTGCTAATATTTTCACTTAGCAATTTCATCTCATGAGCTATATATTTCTTAATCATTTTACCAATAATCGGAAATAAAGCTTCAACAACTGCATCCTGAGAGTTTTTGATTTCTTCTTTTAAGGCTTCGGTAATCGTGGGGCCAAGGGTTTTAGGAATATCTTGAACAAACTCATTTAATTTATCATCAATTATAGGATCTACTTTGTGCGAAAGTTCTTGTTTTTCATGAACAATCTTACTCAGCTCTTCTACTTTTTCGGCAATAGAATCAGTGTATTCTTTTTCTTCGGTAAGAAGAAGTTCTTTAAGAATTCTAAGTTTATCCTGATCTTCCATAACCTTTGGATGATGGATTACTTTTGATTAATTTTTTCTCCTAAGGAGATTAAAAGGTCACCTAGTGTTTTTTTATCTACTTTTTTTGCATCCAGCATTTCTGATTTGTCGGCAAGATTGTCTTCTAATTCAGTAATTCGAATATTAATATCCGTGCTTAGATTATCTATTGCTTGATGTAGCTCTTTTCGGGTGTCATCTATAAAATCCTCGAGTTCTTTCTTTTTTGAGGAGATATCTTTCTTTACTTTTTCAAATTCAGAATTATAGGCAGCTATATTTTCTCCAAAAATAAGATTTTTGATTGCTTCAATTTTTGAAGAAGGGTCATTAACAACTTCTTCTTTAACAGCTTTATTTTCTTTGGCCATTTTGGTTGATTTATTAGATTTTTTATGTTGCGGTCTACATAAAATTAATATAAAAATGTTAAAATCAAAGGTTGTACTCTCGATAAAAATTAAATGTGTCGCTTTAAAACCTTGTTTTTGATATAATTATGAGATGCATCACTACTAAAAAATAGGGGTATACAATTTAGGGGATGGTATAAATATACAATTATTATTCTTTACCCAAGGATGGCTCTACAGCACTATTATCTTACTTGTTTGCAGCGTTCATAAACGACTCTACTTTTTCGACCATATTTTTACTACCACAAACAAAAGGGGTGCGTTCATGAAGCTGTGTAGGTTTTATATCCATAATACGTTTAAAACCATCACTGGCTTTACCACCTGCTTGTTCTGCAATAAATGCCATAGGATTGCATTCGTATAATAAACGAAGCTTTCCGTTAGGAGATTTTGAAGTACTGGGGTATAAATACACACCGCCTTTAATCATATTGCGATGAATATCACTTACAAGAGAGCCTATATACCTAGAGGTATAGGGTCGATCTTCTTTTTCTTCCTGGCAATATTTGATGTAATCTTTAATCCCTTGTGGGAAATGAATATAATTCCCTTCATTAACGGAGTAAATATTACCATCTTCTGGGAACCTCATATTTGGATGCGATAAGTAATAAGTTCCTAGTGCTGGGTTTAATGTAAATCCATTCACACCATGTCCTGTTGTATATACCAACATGGTCGAAGTTCCATAAATAATATACCCGGCAGCAACTTGCAAATTACCAGGTTGTAAAAAGTCTTCTAACGTAACCGGTGTGCCTGTCGGGGTGACTCTACGATAAATAGAAAAGATAGTCCCTACCGAGACATTAACATCAATATTAGAGCTGCCATCAAGAGGATCCATCAAGACAACATAATTGTTGCGGTGATCATTTTTTTGCCCTTTTATAGTAATGAACTCATCATTTTCTTCAGAAGCAATACCACAAACGATTTCTCGATTAGTAAGTGTGTTGATAAAAGTTTCATTAGCCAGGATATCTAATTTTTGCTGATCTTCACCTTGTATATTAGTCTCTCCTGCTGCTCCTGTAATATCAACTAAGCCTGCCTTATTTACTTCGTGATTCACCATCTTTGCTGCCAACCTGATTGAATTAATCAAACGGGAAAGTTCGCCGCTAGCATACGGGAAATCCTTTTGGTTTTCAATGATAAATTCTCCTAAGGTTTGATTTTTTCGTGCCATTGATGGTGATTTAATTTGGTGCAAAAATATTATTTTTTAGATAACTATAACGTTTTCGGAAGTTTAAATTCTAAAACCCATGTTATTAATTATAAAAACCGAAACAACAGAAGTATAACGTTAGAAAATTGTCGAGTTTCTAATACATATTTTATAGTTTTGATAAACTTTTTGAATTATGGGGTATATCATTAGAGATGCAGAAGTAAAAGATATGGGTCAAGTATTGAGTTTGATCCAGGAGTTAGCAACATTCGAAAAAGAACCCGATGCTGTTGAAGTCACTGTTGAAGAATTAATAAAAGAAGGATTTGGTGAGCACCCTCTTTTTCATTGTTTTGTTGCCGAAGTGAATAAAGAGATTGTTGGGATTGCTCTGGTGTATTATCGTTTCTCAACCTGGAAAGGGCGGTCTATTCATCTCGAAGATTTGATCGTTAAAGAATCTATGCGAGGAACAGGGTTGGGTAGTGCGCTATACGCCGAAGTGATGAAATACGCAAAATCTAAAGGTGTGCGTAGAGTTGAATGGGTAGTTTTGGATTGGAATCAAAATGCAATTGATTTTTATGAAAAAAGCGGTGCCAAACTCTTAAAAGATTGGTATTTGGTACAGATGGATCAAGAGGGAGTGCAAGCCTTTATAAGTAAAAATTAATTAACGTAGATGAGAGTTTTTAAATTCGGAGGAGCATCTGTTAAAGATGCAAAAGCAGTTAAAAATGTTGCTAAGGTGCTTGAGCAAACTGGTTTTTCTAATTTGGTGATTATCATCTCTGCTATGGGTAAAACCACAAATGCAATAGAAAAAATTGTTGAGTCTTATCTTAATAAAAAAACAGGTCTTAGTGTATTAATCTTGGATTTGAGAGCGTATCATTTTACAATAATACATCAACTTTTTGAAGAGAAACAACACTCGGTTTTTCAAAAGTTAGACAGCTTATTTAAAGATATAGAAACCACCTTAAAAAGAAATAAGTCAACACAATATGATTTTATCTATGATCAGATTGTGAGTTATGGTGAACTTATCTCGACAACCATTGTGAGTGAGTATCTTAACTATGCGGGATTTACAAACGTATGGTTGGATGCTCGTGATATGATCAAAACAGATCATTCTTATAGAGATGCTACTGTAGATTGGCAGGCTACGCAACAAAATATTGTAAATAAGGTTGATAAAAACAATCTTACGATCACACAAGGGTTTATTGGATCTGACACCAATAATTTTACCACAACACTTGGTCGAGAGGGGAGTGATTATACCGCAGGAATATTTGGGTATTGTCTCAATGCCCAGAGTGTAAGTATCTGGAAAGATGTTCCAGGAGTATTAAATGGTGATCCTAGAGTTTTTGAAAACACACAATTATTATCCCATGTTTCTTATGAAGAAGCTATCGAATTAGCTTTTTATGGAGCTTCGGTAATTCACCCAAAAACCATCCAGCCTTTACAACGTAAAGAGATACCATTATACGTAAAATCATTTCTTCATCCCGAAAATGACGGAACTTCAGTAAAAAAAGGACAACCATTAGACCCTTATTTGCCTTGCTATATTGTAAAGAAAAATCAAATTTTGGTATCGTTATCGTCTCTAGATTTCTCTTTTATCGTTGAAGATAATATTAGTGAGCTTTTTAATCTTTTTCACCAATATCATATCAAAGTAGATTTAATTCAAAATTCGGCAATTAGTTTTTCGGTATGTTTAGATGATAAATTTGGTCATTTTAAAGAACTTTTACAGAAACTAAAATCAAAATTTAAGGTTACTTATAATACAGATGTCTCTCTATTTACTATCAGACACTTTACACATGAAGCTATTCAGTCTTTAGAAAAAGAAAAAGATATTTTATTGAAGCAGATCACAAGAGAAACTTATCAAATGGTTAGTAAGGATTAATACAAAAAATTGAAGGATTTTGCTATATTTGCAGTTAGCGCAAATTGTATTTAATGCCTATAGTCACAGCAAAAGAAATAGCCACGGGGCTCAAATTAGAGAAACTTGGTTTTATAGGTACCTTTATTGGTTGGTTGCTCCTAAAAGTTACTAGGATATCAAAAATGAATCGTGGTTACGATACACTTAGTCATTTAGAAGGTGTTGAGTATATAAGTAGAACTCTTGATTTATATGGGGTTACTTTTGAAATTCCTGAAGAAGACTTAAAACGATTACCAAAAGAAGGTGCATTTATTACTTTGTCAAACCACCCATTGGGAGGTCTTGATGGAGGATTATTGCTTAAACTATTGTTGACTCATCGCTCAGATTTTAAAATCATAGGTAATTTTTTGTTACACAATTTTAAACCTTTACGGCCATATGTAATGCCTGTAAATCCTTTTGAAGATAGAAAAGATGCTAAATCTAGTATAAAAGGGATAAAAGATTCTATTTTACATCTTAAAGAAGGTAAACCTTTAGGTATTTTTCCTGCAGGAGAAGTATCAACAATCAAAGAAGGAAAACAGTATATAGATAAAGCATGGGAGCCTGGTGCTATGCGATTGGTTAAAAAAGCAAAAGTACCTGTAATACCTATATATTTTCATGCACGCAATAGTAGGCTTTTTTATCGCCTGGCTGCAATAAGCGGTACGCTTAGAACAGCAAAGTTGCCTAGTGAAATGTTCTCTCAAGATAATAAGGTGATCAAAATACGAATAGGTAATCCGGTTTCTGTAAAAGATCAAGAAGAATATACTAATCTTGATGATTTTACAAGCTTTCTACGGAAGAAAACCTATATGCTGGCAAATCCTTTTGAGAAGAAAACGTTGCGAGAATCTATTCCGCAGAATCTAAAACTACCAAAGTCTCCAAAAGAAATCGCTGTAGAAGGTAATATTAATGCTATAGAATCTGAATTGCAATATTGCAGAGATAATGATAAGCGATTATTAACCAGTAAAAATTATGAAGTTTTTCTGGCAAAGAAAAAACACATTCCTAATGTGGTTCATGAAATAGGTCGGTTAAGAGAGATTACATTTAGAGAAATTGGAGAAGGAACAAATAACTCTTTGGATCTAGATCCTTTTGATGAGTATTACCATCACATGTTTTTATGGGATAATGGCGCAAAAAAGATGGTAGGCGCTTATCGTATGGGTATGGGGTCAGAGATTTATACTAACCGTGGGATAGATGGGTTTTACCTACAAGATTTATTTAGATTTGAACCCGAATTGCATAAAATGATGAATGAATCTATCGAAATGGGTAGGGCCTTTATCATCAAAGAATACCAACAACGACCAATGCCATTATTTTTATTATGGAAAGGAATTGTGCATTGTACATTACGTTTTCCTGAGCATAAATACCTTATCGGCGGAGTAAGTATTAGTAACAAGTTTAGTAATTTTACTAAATCTCTTATGATAGAGTTTATGAAATCCCATTACTATGACCCCTATGTTGCGCAATATGTAAGACCAAAGAAAGAATTTAAGGTAAAACTTAAAGATGCAGATAAAGACTTCGTTTTTGACGAAAGTAAAAGCGATCTTAATAAATTTGATAAGATTATTGATGAGGTAGAACCAGGAAGTCTTCGTATCCCGGTATTAATCAAAAAATATATTAAGCAAAATGCAAAAGTAGTGGCGTTTAACGTAGATCCACTATTTAATAATGCAGTCGATGGGCTAATGTATATTCGTATTGCAGATCTACCAGACAGTACCGTAAAACCAGTTATGGAAGAATTTCAGGCTGAGCTGGAGCAAAAATATTTCAAGAATGGAGATAAGTAAACGATCTCTTTTTAAACTAAGAAACAGTTTTTAATACATTTTTAGTTACAAATTTTTTACAATATTCTTTAATCTCATTTCTTGTTTTCTCAAAAGCAGCATGAACTTCTTGATCGGTCCCGTTTATTTTTGAAGGATCAAAGAAATTATAATGTAAACGCTCTGCTTTACCCGGAAAGAAAGGACATCTTTCTTTTGCATTATCACATACAGTAAGGATATAATCAAATTTTATATCTATATATTCTTCTAGGTTATTAGAAGTATGATTAGAGATATCTATATCATCTTCTTTCATAATAGCTATCGCTCTAGGGTTTACCCCATGAGTTTCTACTCCGGCACTATAGATTGTTGCATTTTCTTTTGCAAAATGCTTTAAATAACCTTCTGCCATCTGGCTTCGGCATGAGTTTCCTGTACAAAGTACTAAAATATTCATCATCAATTTTTTAGTTGCTCCCTTGAGAAAGAGAATCTGGTTTTTTATGTGGTTATAGTATTATTTTACTTCTACGTTCAAGAATGGTATTGTCGTACCAAATATCGTTTAATTTTCCGACTTTTTCTCGATACCCTATTTCTCGAAACCCTAAAGATTTATGCACTGCAATGCTGGCTTTGTTTTCAGAGAAAATCCCAGCTTGTAAGGTCCAAAACCCTCTAGCTTCGCTTGCTGAAATTAATCGAGACAAAAGTAACTTTCCGATACCTAAATTTTGAAATTTTGATGTTATATAAATGCTAACTTCTGCAACACCTTTATAGACTTCTCTTTTTGAAGTAGGGGATAAGGCTGCCCAGCCTATTATTTTATCACCTGATACTGCCTTAAGTCTGCAAGATTTTATGTGCGAAGCATCCCACGTATCCCAAATAGGCACTTTGGTCTCGAAGGTAGCTATACCTGTATGTATACCTTCTTGGTAGATTGCTGAAATGATCGGCCAATCAATTTTGCTGAAAGGTTTTATTTGGATATTGGTATTCATTTCGGTTTAACAACAACCACTACCAGGAGCGCAAGATGTATCTTCAACTTGTGCTGTTTCAGGAACTCCGCACGTTTCTTTTGCTTTACAATCGGTTGGTTGCACAGCAAGTTTTAAGATAAGTTGTCCTTCTTTAACCTCAAAATCATTGACATGTAAATGTGCAGTATGAAACATTGTGTTGCCATATTCTATTTTTACAGGAGCATCCATATCATATGCTTTCATTGTGCCAACTTTTTTAAGTATTCCAAGGGCTTTATAGGCACTCATATAGTCTGGCTTACCTAATTCGCTTGGACTTTCCCAGAGTTGAATTATCGTCTCTTTCCAGGCATCTGTATTACCACCACAATCAACAGCATCAATAGTGGTATGTTTTACCTCGGTGATATGATAATTAGTCCCTACTAACATGCCAGGAGTATATTCAAATAGTAATGATTTACCTTGATGCTCGGCTAATAATGTTATAAAATCTGATGTATTCATAAGTTTTTTTTAAGTATTAACAACAATTATTTTTTGTGGTATTAAAAAAGGAATTTAACATGTTTTGTAATTCATTCCATCGATCAACATCAATACAATAACACATGCTTTTGCCTTCGATCTCACCGTTAAGCAATCCAATGCTTTTTAACTCTTTTAGATGTTGTGAAATGGTGGCTTGTGCTAATCCAATTTCTTCAACAATATCATTACATATACAAGAGTTTTGAGTACTTATGTATTGTAAAATAGCAATTCGTGCTGGATGGCCTAATACTTTAAAGAATTGGGCAAGCTCGTTTTGCTTTTTGTCAAATATTTGAGTTTTAGTAATTCCCATTATGTTATTTGTATATTGCAATATTACGATAATAAAACGAATTAAAAAAGCCAGAAGTATTTTTTCTGACTTTAGATATGGTTTAGAACCAAGGTTTTTTACCTACCTGATAGGTTTGATGAAATTCTTCATCTGATTTTGTTAAGTACATAATACCTTCAATTAAACCAACGATCCAAGAAATAGAGGAAGTAATTCCGCAAGTAAAAATCCCTAGTATACCCAAAACAAGCATTATAGCACCTTCTTTATTGTATCCTAATATGAATTTGTGTATTCCGAGACTTCCTAAAAGTATTCCGAGAATTCCGGCTAACATTTTCTTGTTGTCTTGAGAACCAATAATTTCTTTGGCCTCTTCTGCAAATTCTTTGGCTGTTTCTTTTACATTTTCAGCAGCTTCTTCTGCTCCTTTTTTGAGGTCGTCCCCTAGGTTGTTGTTTTCTTCACTCATGTTGTTTAATTAATTGATTAATTTTTAGAAAAATACAAAAAAAATGTTTCCAAAAATCAGCTAACTACAAAAAAGCTTTATCAATGGGTTCCCAAAGTTCGATTTTATTGCCTTCGGGATCTACAATCCACCCAAATTTACCATAATCATATTCTTCAATCTCACCTACAACGGTTACTCCTTCTTTTTTTAATACCTTAAGTAATTCGACCAAATTTTCGACCCTAAAGTTCATCATAAATTCTTTTTTACTTGGCGTAAAATAGGTAGTATCCTCTTTAAAAGGGCTCCATTGTGTAGAGCAATCGTTACCTTCTTTATCTTTCCACCAAAAGGTACACCCATAATCATCTACTGGTAATCCTAGGTGCTTACCATACCATTCTTTTGTTGTTTTGGGATCTTTTGTTTTAAAAAAGAACCCACCTAATCCTGTTACTCTGTTTTTCATTGATAAAATTTTTTGTATCATTCCCTCGAAAAAGGGAATCTGTTATTATTTCTTTTTCACAACCGCTTCATACATATCAATCCATTCTTGCACGGTCAATTTTGTAGCTAATTCTGCTATGAGTTGCATAGGGATTTGATCAATTTTCTTAAACCGAATACAGCTTTTTCCCATATCAAGTTTGGTCTTTACATACTTTGGATATTCGCCAACAAACCAATCCATTAATTCTGGATTTGCATAAATACCACTATGATATACGGCTATGAAGTTTTTTTGAGAGGCGATATTCATAAAAGGTAGGGGTAGTTTGGGATCACAATGATATCCATCGGGATACATACTATGCGGTACTACATATCCGATCATTCCGTAACTAATTTCTTCAGAAAACCCTTTTGGGAGATTATTTTTAATTACTTTTCTTAGCTCGCTCATTACAGGCTGTCTCTCTTCAGGGATCGCTTTAATATACTCATCGGGTGTATTTGCTTTGTATTGCATGTTGTTTCAATTTTTGATTATTCTGTAATAGGTTTTCTCTGTAATATCAATGCAGAAATTAATGAAATTATAAATCCAATAATCAAAACGGTAGTAAACATGAGCAAGAAACTTACGAATATATTTGAAAACAGTTCTTTTTGTGCTTCTAACTTTTCGAGCTCAATTTTAAACTCGGCTTCGGGCAACGTATTTCTTATTTGTTCTACGTGGTGCGCATAATATTCTGCCATAAAATCTGGAGCAATATATTTTACATAAATCACATCGAGTATTCCAAACGCTAATGCGGCAATCAACGAAATCAGAATACCTATTAATAATGCTTTTCCGAAAGAAACAACGCCGCCATTTTCTTTATCTCTAAAATGCTTGATTCCAAAGAATACAAAAAGCAATGCTATTATCATACCGGCATATCCGATCACTTCTTGCATAGAATAATCAAGATTGCCACCTAGAAACCATCCTGCAAGAGACAGCACACAGATGGTAATTGCACTTAGTGACCCGTAACGTATAATTGTATTTTTCATTTGATACTTATATTAAAGATTTGACTCAAAAGTAGATACGAATGCTAAAAAAACACTCATACTAAAGTATGAAATATTAATTTTTGAACTGAAATTATCAACACTTTTCATTCTGGTGCAGACCAGAATCTACAAACTGACAAATAGTTTAAAATGGATCCCAACCTACGTTGGGATGACAAATAGTTATCGATTTTGAAAAATCAATTTACTATAATCCTTAATTCTTTAGCAATCTGGATAGCTTGTGTACGTCGTTTTGCATCAAGTTTTACCAATAGATTAGAAACGTGTGTTTTTATGGTGCTTTCTGAAACAAAAAGTGCGTTAGCAATTTCTTTATTAGATAAGCCCGAAGCTATTTGGCATAATACTTCATATTCTCTTTTGCTAAGCCCTATTTCTTCAATCTTTTTGTGATCTATTTCCTGAACAATTTTTTTCTCGTTATGTAGCACTTTTTTATTTATGATCACACCGATCACAAAAAAAACAATAGCGATTACTGCAATTATAGTTTCTATTGGCGAGTTTCCTGATAGAAAACTATATGTACTTAATTTAAATAAAGCAAGTAATGCTATGATAAGCGCTGCAAAAATGAAAATTGTTTTCCTCACAGCATAAATTTAGCAAAAATCGGCTTTAATTTTATCAACAATGGTTTGGGCAAGTTTTTCTTTGGATTCTATGGTCCAACCTGCCACATGAGGGCTTAGGATTATAGAATCCATTTTAAGTAGCTCTTGTAATGCTTCAGGGACTTCTTTTTTTGAGCTGAATAAATTTTCGAAAGAAGATTTTTCATATTCTAAAACATCTAATCCAGCACCTAGTATTTTTCCTTCTTTTATGGCATCGACCAGATCAGAGGTTATTACGCTTTTACCCCTTGCTGTATTGATGAACCAAAATGGTTTTTTAAACGTATTGATAAATGTTGCATTAATCATCCCAATAGTTTTTGGTGTTTCGGGGGTATGTAAACTTAATACATCTGTTTTTTCAAAGAGTTCTTCTAGTCCTACTTGCATTGCATTACTATCCTCTACATCGTCTAAAATGTCATAACAAATGACTTCTACATTAAACCCACGTAGTTTTCTAGCAAAGGCCTTACCCATATTTCCGTAGCCTATGATCCCTACCGTTTTACCATCTAGTTCGATCCCTCTATGTTCTTCGCGTAGCCATTGCCCGTCTCGTACACTTTGATCACCTTGATTTAATTTATTAAATAACGATAAGAGCATTCCTAGCGCATGTTCCCCTACGGCATTGCGATTTCCTTCGGGGGCATTATATAGTTTGATCCCTAGTTTCTGAGCATACTCAATATCTATATTTTCTAATCCGGCACCCACTCGACCAATAAATTTTAGATTTTTGGCTTTATCCAGAAATGTTTTATCGATAGCAAATCGACTACGAATAATGATCCCATCATAGATTGCAATTTTAGCTTCGATTTCTGCTTTGGTTGAGGTGTAGTCTTCCTCATTTTTAAAACCGGTAGCTGCAAGTTGTGTAAGGAGGATAGAATGATTGGTGTCTATGTGAAGGACTTTCATATGTGTGATATTGAGATTCAAAATTAGTTAATAAAAGATTAGATAAGTGTATATTTGATAGTCGTGAACCCTATTTTTTAGAAAAATTTAAGATGCGGTCATCATTTTATTCCATTTTATTCTTGTGCCTTATACCTATTCTGTCTGTTTTTTCTCAAGGAAAAGACACTACATTAGTACGCCTAAAATCTGTATTAGATGTAGTAGTTGAAGATACTGCTAAGGTAAAAGCGTTACTAGCGATAGGCAAGTATCAACTAAAACGCGATTTTAGTTTGGCTGAAGATTATCTTAATCGAGGTTTGGAGTTAATTGAAAATGAACCAGGAGACCCGTATGAAAAGCTTAGAGCTGCACTATATCTACAATTGGGTGTGGTGCAACGAAGAAAGGCTAATTATCCAAAAGCAATCGAATATTATATAGCGGCTTTGAAATACTATGAGCAAACCCATACAATTTCTAAATCAGCAGATGTATATCACAATATGGCACTGGTATATCGTTATCAGAAAGAGCATCGTAAAGCCATAGAGAATTATAAAAAGGCAATTCAATTAAAAGGCCAGGCAAAAGATACTTTTGGATTAGGAGCTGGCTATAATATGCTTGGGGTATCGTATCGACAAAACAAACAATTGGATTCTGCATTAATTTGTTATCAAAAAGCAGAAGGTTTTTTTACAATTATAGACAGTAAAGAAGATCTGCATGGAGTATATGGAAATTTAGGTGCTTTATATGGTATACAAGGCATGTTTGATAAATCGATACCTCTTAAAAAAGCTAATTTAAAATTTTATAAAGAAATAGGAAAACGCCTTTCTATATGCGTAGAGTATTACAACCTTTCTAATGATTATAAAAAAATGAAGGATTGGCAAAACTCTTTGAAGTATGCAGATTCTTCATTACAAATAGCTCTTGAAGAAAATTTTAATGAACGTATTTCGGTTGCGTATCGTAGAAAGAGTTTTATTAATTCTAAAATGGGAGATTTTGAAGATGCTTATCAAAATTATCGGAAATTCAATAGAAAATCTGATGAGATCTTTAATCTGGAAAATGCAAAAAGAATACAAGCATTAGAATTAAATTATAAATTTCAAAAACAAAAACAGGCAGATAGCCTCCAATTTGCTCAAGAGAAAAGAGAAGTAGAACTTTTGGCACAAGCAGAATCTTCAAAAAAGAAATTATACTTTGCCTTATTACTAGTTACACTTTTGGGAGCTGTTATTATTGGTTATTTGGTACGGCACAATTATCAGCAACGTTCAAAATTGGCCAAAGCTACGTATGAGAATGAAAAAAAGATATTAGATCAGGAAATTAAGGGTAAAGAAGAAGATATTAAGCGATTGGTTGCTGATAATAGTATGCGTTTGGCATTTAAAGAAGAATTGTTGGATAAGTTGAAAACTGATATTGCTAGTTTAGACCCTCAAAATATAAAGCAATCACTACATTCATTAACTACACAATTAAGATTGCAAATTGAGACAGAAAGTAAATTATCAGACCTACAAGAAAAAATAGATGCTGTAAACAAAAATTTTGATAGCAATCTTCAAAAACAATTTTCAGAATTGACCAAAGGAGAACGAGAGGTATGTGCATTGTTGCGTCTTGATCTTTCTATTAAAGAAATCATGACGATTCGTAATGTCTCATCAGATTCTGTAAAATCAATGCGTCGTCGTATTCGTAAAAAAATGAACGTTCCGCAGGATATCGAACTCGAAAGTTTTATCCAGGCATTAACATAAATAATCTTCTTTTTTAAATAATAGATCCTTCATGACACCTTTTGACACCACCAATTCCTTGGTGAGTGCTTTGGTTGTAGGTAATATTGCGTAAACCTAAAAACGTAATACCACCATTGTTCGTCATTTTTTTTATCATATTGTTTTTGAAAATAACATTGCCTAATGTTCTTATATGTATCATGCTAGTCATTAATGGTTATCTTATATGGAGTTTTTTACGGCATCGGTCAAAAATATATGAGATCGAAGATGAGAATAAAGTACTTAGAGCACAACTCAAAGCAAAAGAAGATGAGATCAAGACATTAATGGCAGATAATAGCATGCGTTTGGCGTTTAAAGAAGAATGGTTAGGGATGCTAAAAAATGAAGTTTTGGCTGCAACTGATACCGCAGAATTAAGACAATCGCTTAACTCATTAACGGCTCAATTACGCTTACAAATCGATACCGAAAATAAATTAGCTGGATTACAGGAAAAGGTTGGTTATAATGATATTCACTTCGATAGCAAACTTCAGGAACAATATCCTGATTTAACCAAAGGAGAGCGAGAGGTTTGTGCATTACTTCGTCTCAACCTCTCTATTAAAGAAATCATGATTGTTCGTAATGTTTCCTCAGATTCTGTAAAATCCATGCGACGTCGTATCCGTAAAAAAATGAATGTACCTTCAGAAATCGAACTCGAAAAGTTTATCCAGGAATTGGCGTAAGTGATAGACACCCACTCCTCACAGCAAAGCGTCCTAACCACTCACTACTACTAAAAATGACACCATTTGACACTGTTAAAACTATCTTAAAATCAGGTATTTGTAGTATTATTGCATAATTATATAAACCCCAGAATATGAGAAAACAGTTACTCTTCGTTTTGAGCACTATTGTATTAGTATTCATAACAACAATCAAACTAAATGCGCAAACAGGTAATGAAGTTCTTGGTGATAATGCTGCTCCAGGAATAACCACGGGAAATTATAATACTATTGTTGGCGATGAAGCTGGTACGGCTTTAACAACTTCTTCTCAAAATACATTATTAGGATATCAGTCTGGTAGATCCATAACTGCATTTGCAACAGATAATGTTTTTGTTGGATATGATTCTGGGCTTAATAATTTAACTGGGGATGATAATGTGTTTATAGGCTCAGAATCTGGATATAGTAATACTAGTGGTAGTAGAAATTTATATCTAGGCTCAGAATCTGGATATAGTAATACTAGAGGTAGGAATAATTTATATCTAGGCTCAGAATCTGGATATAATAATATAAGTGGTAGTGATAATTTATATTTAGGTTATAGATCCGGATATTATACCAGTACGGGATACGATAACATAGTAATTGGTAAAGAAGCAGGAGGATATAATGACGGAATCTCATTAGGAGATCCTAATTTTAAAAACTCGGTAATCATAGGAACAGAAGCCGGGAATAAGATACAAAATGCTGAAAGAGTGATCTTTTTAGGAGATGGAGCGGGATATAGTACAACTACAGGTGCTCGAAATGTGTTTCTAGGGTATCATTCAGGATATAGAAATACTACAGGTAATTATAATGTTTTTGTAGGTGATGCTACCGGAGTATTTAATACGGAAGGTCGCAGTAATACCTTTGTAGGAGGTTTGCTGAGTGAATCTGTTGATAACAATGGAGTTCTTGATTTTCGAGGGTCAGCAGGAGATGGTAACACCACAGGGGTTAATAATTCTTTTTTTGGAGCAGGAGCAGGTACAGATAATGGTACAGGTTCAGAAAATACATTTATAGGAGGTAATGCAGGCGCAAGAAATGAGTTTGGAGATTATAATACATTTATAGGTTTTCAGGCAGGAGTTCGTAATAATGTGAGTAATAGTACTACCAATGCAAGTAACAATACTTTTGTGGGATGGAGAGCCGGAGCATATAATGAAGAGGGGGCTAATAATATAGTCATGGGATATAATGCTGGTTTTGTAGAGGGAAACGATGGTAGTAATAATAGCATCGTCATCGGATATGAAGCAAAAATTACCGGAAGTACAGATCGAACCAATAATGTAATACTAGGTGCTAATGCCAGCGTAGAAGCAGATTATGCTGTGGCTATAGGAGCAGGAGCTACCACCACTACCAATAACAGTATGGTTTTGGGAGGGGTTACTACTACAGACAGATTAAGTGTCGGTATTGCGACAGCAACACCAAATCAAAATGCATCTTTAGAACTGGCCGATACTGATAAGGGATTCTTGGTTAATAGAATCACTACAGTACAACGTACCGCTATGGAAACTGCTGCAGCTAATGGGAGTCCTTTGGCAACTACTGAAGCTGGGATGATGGTATATGATACGGATTTGTCAGCAATCTTTTTATGGAATGGTACGCAATGGGTCAATTCTACAATAGATACGGATACAGACACCGATGATCAAACCATAGATGAGTTTCAGTTAAATGGCGATGATCTCGAACTATCATTATTAGATGATGCTGAAGCCACCAAAACAGTAGATCTTTCTAAGTATTTAGACAATACCGATGGTCAAAACCTTACTTCGGCTACCTTAGCTAATACCGTAGTAACGATCGCTATCGAAAATGGAAGTTCGGTTTCTGTAGATCTTTCGGGGATACTTACACCACTACAAGATGAAAATACGGCCCAACAGACCGAAATTGATGAGCAACAAGCTCAAATCACAGCTCAACAAGTGATCATTGATGATTTGATTGATCGTATTGAAGCGCTCGAAACTAACATTTCAGGCGCTCTTAATAAAAGTAATACACCTATTTTATATCAAAATATTCCTAATCCATTTAATGGAACATCCACCATCAAATATTATTTGCCTTCAGGAATCAATAATGCATCAATTGTATTTAGTAATTCTCTCGGACAAGTAGTGTCTACAATTGCTATCACGCAAAGTGGAGATGGAGAATTGAATATTAATAGCGATGGATTAGCCAGTGGAACATATTTCTATACTTTATATGTACGAAGCAAAGGTTTCGATTCTAAAAAGATGGTGATAGAATAATATTTGAATGCTATCGTACACTGAGCTTGTTGAAGTGTAGTCTTCGACAAGCTCAGACTACGCAATCATATTACTTCACACAATCACATACGTAGGGCTACGTATTTTAGCGTTAAAAAAGGGCAATGACACCTTTTGACACCGTTAAAATTATCTTAAAATCAGAGATATACACTATTATTGCAACGATTACGAATAAACCCTGAAATATGAAAATAAGATTACTTCTTTTGAGCATAACGCTATTTTCTTTTATTGGTACTACAAACGCTCAAGTCACGATCTCTCAATGTGCAACACCTGGTAGTATTCAGGCAGGTGCAAATTGCCAGGTGGCTTTACCAGATTTCACTAACCAGATTATCGCAGATGATCCCATTAATCTTGATCCAATCTCAGTAAATCAGGTGCCGGCACCAGGTACGATGGTATCTCCAGGTGATATTACTCTAACATTTAATGCGTTTAGTAATTTTGGAGCTGATACCTGTATGGCAGTATTAACGGTTTCAGCTAATCCTACTACTTGTGGTACCTATGTGCCCGACGATAATTTTGAGCAGGCGTTAATTGATTTAGGATATGATGATGCTCCTCTTAATAATTTTGTTCTCACAGAAAATATTGAAGCCCTTACCACATTGGATCTGTCTAATAAGAATATTGTAGACCTAACCGGTATTGAAGCTTTTGTAGCATTAACCCAGTTGGATGTTAATGACAATCAATTAAACTGGTTGGATGTTAGTAACAATATCGCTTTACAAACATTGAATTGCCATAATAATACTGCAATCGAGTATTTGGATTTAAAAAACAATACGGTTTTAACCAGTTTACGATGTGATAATGTTGGTTTAAGATCTTTAGATTTCAGAAATGGGAATAATACCAATGTGGTTTCTTTTCAGGCAGATAATAATAGTATGCAATGTATCGCGATAGATGACCAATTTGGTGCTTATACAGCGAGTTGGATCAAAGATGGTTCAACGCGTTATTATCGTACGGTTTGTGAGATTTATATACCCGATGATAATTTTGAGCAGGCATTTATAGACTTGAGATTCGATTTTGGGACTCCTGATAATTTTGTAAGTGTATTTCCATTGGATACGCTGAGAAAGTTGAATATGAGTAATAGAAACATAAATGATCTTACAGGTGCTGCTGATTTTGCAAGTATGGAGGATTTCAATATTAGCAATAATAATATTACCGAGTTTGATTTTCGTTATAATACAAAATTAAAGAAGCTTGACGCAAGCTCTAATGCGCTTACTTCGATAAACATTACGGAATCTCCATTGTTGGAAGAGTTATCGGTTGATGATAATCAATTAACAAGCTTAGATATAAGTGCCAATACTGCTTTAACCCAACTATCGGTTAATGATAACCAATTAACAAGTCTGGATGTAAGTAATAATGTGGCTTTGCTTATTATAAACGCTAATAACAACGATATATCCAATATAGATGTAAGCTCAAATAGCAGTCTTGAGATTTTAAACCTCGCACAAAATAATTTAACCAATGTTTCAGATCTTGTTTTAGGAACGAATACCAATTTCAGTGACCTTGATATAAGCGGTAATAATTTAGAGACCCTGGATGTAAGTGGTGTTCCTAATATGAATGAATTGGTCTGTAGCAATAATAATTTAACTAATATTGATGTAAACGGGTTTCTCCTCTTGGAACTCCTCTATGCAGAAAATAACAATTTAACAGAGCTTGATGTTTCTACCAATCCGATACTCGGTCTTTTAAGGGTTCAGAATAACGATTTGACTTATTTAAATACTAAGAATGGATCTATCGACTTTAGAGTTTTTAACGCTACGGGAAATCCAAATTTAATTTGTATTGAGGTTGACGATGCTACCGCAGCAAATGCGGGTACAGGAAGATATACGAATTGGCAAAAAGATGCCATAGCTACATATTCAGCATCATGTCGAACCTACGTACCCGATGATAATTTCGAGCAAGCATTAATCGATTTAGGGTATGATTCGGGGGCTTTAGATGATTATGTACCCACGGCTAATATTGACGGATTAACAGAATTAAGTGTACGCTACAACAATATAGTAGATCTTACCGGGATAGAAGATTTTGTGTCATTAATCACATTACGCTGCGATAATAATGATATTACAAGTCTAGATGTAAGTAATAATACAGCATTAACAGACTTAAGATGCCATGATAACCCATTAGGAACTTTAGATCTGAGTGCTAATACGTTGTTAACTAGAGTAGATGCGTTCCGTACTGAATTGACCAACATTAACCTTACAGGGCTTACACAATTAGCTGTTTTAAAAGTGAGTGAAAATTTATTTTCGAGTATAGATTTGAGCACAAATACAGGGTTGACAGAATTGAGTGTTTCAGAAAATACTAGACTTACTAGTTTAGATATAAGTACCCATACAGAGTTAGTAAAGTTATATGCATACGAGTGTCAATTAGGAAGTTTAGATCTTAGTACCAATACAAAAATAGAAGTAGTTAATGTTCAGGATAATCTATTAATTACCTTGGATGTAAGTGCAAATACAGTGCTGGAAAGTTTGACCGTTGAAGATAATCAACTAACAAGTATGGACCTTAGTGCCAATACAAGTTTAAGACTTCTTTACCTTGATGATAACCAATTGACCAGTTTAGATCTGAGTAACAATACCAATCTTACCAGATTAGAATGCGAAAACAACAAATTGGTTTCGCTTAACGTAAAAAACGGAAACAGCGCAAGCATCAGTACACTTCGTTCAACATCAAATTTCGATCTCAATTGTATCGAAGTAGATGATCCTGTCGCGGCGACTGCTGGTACTGGCAATTACGGTGGTTGGTTAAAAGATGATAGTACGGCCTATGCCGATGGGTGTGTACCATTTACCTATGTGCCCGATGATAATTTTGAGCAGGCATTGATTGATTTAGCTCTTGATGATGTGCTGGATAATTTTGTGGTGACTTCTAATATTTCAGGAATAACCATTTTAGATCTGAATACTCAGTCTATTGCAGATGTAACAGGTATCGAAGATTTTACTGCGTTAACTACCCTTAATGTAAACGACAATCAAATTACTCGATTAGATTTGAAGCAGAATACAGCTTTAACATCTATTCAGGCCAATAATAATCAGCTGCAGTTCTTTTCAGTAAAAAATGGGAATAATGTAAATGTCACTACCTTCTCAGTAACTGGAAATGCAGATTTGTTATGTATTGAGGTCGATGATGAGACCGCAAGTTATTTAAGCGCCTGGCAAAAGGATGCAACGGCTTCATTTGGTACAATTTGTACAGCTTGTACAGTCGATGGAACTGAAATTGCTACTCAAGCAGAATTAGATCTTTTTGTAGCTTATTTAGGTTCGTGTAATACAGTTAATGGAAATCTAACCATTCGACGTTCAAAGGATATTACAGATTTATCAGGGTTGTCTAGTATCGAAGTCATTAATGGAAAATTGTTTATCGGAGATAATGAGTTAATTACAACTTTAGATGGATTAGAAAACCTAACTACAGTGACTGACGGAATCAATTTATCTCGTAATGATATTCTAAGTGATATTTCTGCACTTTCAGGAATTGTGAATCCTACTGTAAGTATTACTATATCCGATAATACAGTTTTAACAGATATCACAGCGGTGCTTGATTTGACGATTACAGAATTAATATTTATAAATGGACAAACATTGAGTCATGCACTAACATTTTCTAATGTGACCACCTTAACAGGAAGTAATAGTTTTAATCTATCAGGACCAGGATCTTTAAATATAAGAAATGTTGAAACACCTTCAGTAAGTTTTCCTAATCTTACTACAATTGAGAATTTTTTCAACCTAAGAGATATAGCTATTAATACGGTATCTTTTCCTTTATTAACAAGTGTTGGAAGAT
The DNA here is from genome assembly GCA_947501475.1 of uncultured Aquimarina sp. Taxonomy (GTDB): domain Bacteria; phylum Bacteroidota; class Bacteroidia; order Flavobacteriales; family Flavobacteriaceae; genus Aquimarina. The sequence goes on from CANMWA010000001.1 coordinate 669,082, forward strand.
CATTTACAATTGATGGCGCCGAAAATACTACTACGTTTGATTTTAATGTATTACAAACAGTAAATGGCTTTACGTTTGAAGAAACTAGTGTAAGTGATCTTTCTTCGTTTGCTAGTTTAACTTCAGCAGGAACTTTTATATCTATTGGTGATCATCCAAACCTAATGAGTCTGGATGCTCTTGGTAATATCTCATCAACGACTAATACATATCTTTATGTTAGAAATAATAATGCTTTAACTAGTTTAGATGGATTAGAGTTTATTAGCGGTTCTAATGAGATAATTTGGATAGAAAATAATCCAATGCTGACTCAGATTGATGCACTGCAGAATGTTACTTCGGTTGGATATTTTCAAATACTCGATAATACTCAACTTGCTAATGTAAATGGGTTAAATAATCTTACAGAAACTACCGAAACCGGAACAGCTTCCTATCAACAATCTACCATATCCGGTAATGCAATTTCTACATTGAACCTCACTAGTTTAAGAACAGTAGGAAACCAATTGAATATTGTAGAAACCAGAGTAACTAACTTCTGTGGATTATATCCCTATGTAACCGATGGAGACGGTCAAACAACATTAAACCTTACAGGAAGTACATTTACGGTTGCCGATATTTTAACTTGTGAAGATGTTTTTAGTTGTCCTTTTTACAATTTACCAAATGATAACTTCAATATTGAAACGTTTAGCGAGACCTGTATTGACAAAAATAACGGTATGATCTCGATTGCCGCTACCGAGGTCTTATCGTATATCACTACTATTAATGGCGTAGATTACAGCTTTACTTCATCACTAGAAGTAGACAACTTGCCATCAGGAAGTTATACTTTATGTATTGCTATCGATGGTACTACAGATTGCGAACAATGTTTTGAGGCAGTAATTGAAGCAGCAGAGAGCTTAACAGGAAAAACTGAGCTAGTTACTGAATCAGGAAATATAAAAGTAAACGTTGAACTAACCACAGGTACAGCACCCTATACCGCTATGATTAATGATAAGGTGATAGGGGAGTATGATACAAATAGTTTTTCAATAGATGTTCAACAATCGGGAGTACTCGAAGTTCATTCTAGCCTGGCATGCGAGGGTAAACTATCCAAAACGATTGATCTGTTTGATGAGATCACAGTAGCTCCTAATCCAACAAAAGGTGATGTTGTTTTAACAGCTCCCAATGAAGGAGATACTATTGGTGTAACGATTCATAATGCATTAGGTACTAAAGTTTCCTCAAACGCATATAGTGTTACTAATGGCGAAGTTATTTTACCTATGGAGCGTTTATCATCGGGTGTTTACTTTGTAAGCATTACCGGAGTTACCCCAAAAACATTTAAAATCGTAAAACAATGAAAAATATAAACCTATATATACTATTATTAAGTTCACTATTCCTGTTTTCATGTGGTGGTAGTGATGATGGCGGTGCTGGACCTAGTTCATCTAATGTAGCTCCTACTGTTCCTAAATTAGTGTTTCCAACCAATAATTTGGTATGCACCAATTTCAATTTAGAATTTGATTGGGATGCAGCAACCGATAGTAATGGAGATGCAATAAGTTATACAGTTGATATTTCTGAAAGCGAAACCTTTTCTACACTACTATTTACAACAACGACAATAGAAACAGTCAATACAGTTACATTAGAAAAAGGAACTACGTATTTCTGGAGAGTAAAAGCTAGTGATAGTGAAGGTAATGAGAGTATATATTCTGATACTCAGACCTTTTTTACAGAACCAGATGCTGCAGTAAATACAGTTCCAAATGCTCCTTCAGTAGTAGTTCCAACATTAGGAGAAAGAGTTTCAGGAAGTAGTATCACTTTGGATTGGGGTGCTAGCGATGTCGATCAAGACCCATTGTTATATGATTTGTATTTTGGCGATACGAATCCTCCGGTTTTAATTTCAGAAAATATAACTGTTTCGACATTTGATGTATCTGTATCAGCAAATACAACATACTATTGGCGAGTGGTGGTCAAAGACAGTCATCAAAGTGCTACCATCGGACAGGTATGGAATTTTAGAACAGAATAATTTAAAATACGATATAACAGAAGTAAGGGATCTGCAGTATTTATATGTACGAACCACTCAATAAAATGGGTGGTTTTTGTTTTTTAAAACTAAATCTTGAGAATATATATATGGCCTATTTTTTTCTCATTGCGGTTGCAAAGATTTTATGATGTATTTTTGAGTAGTAACTAGCTTATGATTTGTAATTATTAAAACCTATGCTACTTTGAAAGCAACTTTCGTATACATAAGTATCCTCTTACTATCCTGGTCAGCTTTTTGCCAATCTCATGATAGTCTTGCAAACCAGATTAAACATAAATTAGAAAAAGCAACCAACGATTCTGTCAAGATAAGTTACAAAATAGAACTGGTTAAACAGATGCATCAGTTTGATTTGGATACCTCTAGAATTATTATCAATGATGTTTTAAAACAAATTGAGAAAATTCAGAACCCTAAACAGTATTACCAGAAAAATAAAGCACATGCACTTAATTACCTTGGCGTCATAGACAACAAACAAGGTAACGCAGAAAATGCTTTGAAAAGCTACTTAAAAGCACTGGATATTAGTGAAGTTATAGGGGATTCTATTACAATTGGGTTTTCATTACATAATCTGGGAATGTTTTATAGACGCCAGAAAGACTATATAAAAGCTAAAAAATATTTTAATGAGGCTATTGGGATTAAAGAGAAATTGATTGATGTCGAAAGTTTGGCCTTATCCCATCATATGTTAGCTATAACGTATTATGCTAATAAACAAAATGATTCTTCTTTGGTTCAAATCTTAAAAGTGAAAGCGTTGCCATGTTCTAAAACAAGGATAGCTAAAGTGAATGGAAGTTTAGCTGCAATTCATTATAGCAATAAAGAATTTGATAAGGCTATTGCGATTTATAAAGAAAATGTAGGGATTTCGAAGGGGATACGAGATCAAAGCGAATTAAGTATTAGTTATCTAAATGTAGCGGTTTTATACAATGCATTAAAGGAGTATGATAAAGCCATCCCATATCTGGATAGCGCAATTATTGTTGCTGAAAAACTAAAAAATAAAGGGTTATTGCTTAAACAGTATTATAGTAGAAGTAATCTTAATGAAACTAGGAAAGATTACGAACAGGCGCTACAAGATTATAAAATATATAAGGTTTATCATGATTCTATTAATGATACCGAAAAAGTGAAACGAATCACTGCGTTGGAACTCAATTATAAGTTTGAAAAAGAAAAGCAAGCAGATCAATTACGATTGGAAAGTGAGGCTGCAAAAAAACGATTATACCTCATATTGTTTGCAATTGCTGTGATTTTGGGAAGCGTTATTTTTTGGTTGACTCGTAAGAATGCAAAGCATCGTTTGGAGTTATCCCGGACTAGGTTGCAAAAAGAACAGTTGGATAAGGTAAGAGCAGAACTCGCTTTAGTTACCAAAGAAAAAGAGTTAAAGAGAGTTGTTGTAGAAGGGTCTTTGCGTCACGAGATTTTAAATAAAACGTTGGGAGAAATAAAAGATATTATAGGACTTGAAAATGAAAAAGAACGTAAGGTAGCTTTGCAATCACTTTCGGCCTCTTTGCTCTCAGAGGAAGTTACTAAAAAGACAACTTCAGAAATACAATCCTACTTGGATAAAGTAAGTTTGGATTTTAAAGTAATTCTGGACAATCAGTTTCCAAAATTGAGTGAAAAAGAAAAAGAGTTACTATGCCTTATGACTTTAGATTTGAATGCAACACAAATCAGTAAACTACAAAACTCTACGATTTCTGCCATTAAATCTTCACGATCACGGATTCGTAAAAAGATTGGAGTAGATTCTAAAGTAGATATCATTGAATTTATTCAAAAATTAAGAACGTAGATTAAAGTAAGTTAGAAAGTGTTTCTGCTAATCGAGACTGTCACTCTGAGCCTGTAGAAGGGCTATTTTAACTATTTGCAACCCCTTTGCAACCCCTTAACTCTTTGGAAATCTTAAAATTATCTTAATTTTGCACCCGATTTGGTCATCATATGACTTGCTCAAAATCTATAATAAACCTAATAACCCCTTATGAAACACTTTTACATTACCTTATTTTTTATTGTTAGTTCTTTTTACGGAATGTTTGCTCAAAATGAGTTTATTACTACCTGGCAAACTACTACCGCAAATGAATCCATAACTATACCTACAACCGGATCTGGATACAACTATTCAGTAGATTGGGGAGATGGAACAACTGTCGAGAATGGATTTACCGGAAATGCTACGCATGAATATGCAACAGCAGGTACTTATACTGTAGAAATTACGGGAGATTTTCCAAGGTTTTATAACCCAGGCTTAGGAGGTTACATTTCCAATGCAGCTAAAATTCAATCTATAGAACAATGGGGTACTCAGCAATGGACAAGTATGGAAGGTGCCTTTGATAGTGCCACCAGCCTTGTTATTAATGCTACCGATACCCCAGACTTAAGTGCTGTTACCAGTATGCAAGGAATGTTCTTTTTAAATTCAAACCTGGTTGATAATGGCGGTGCCATAGGTACCTGGGATGTGAGCAATGTTCAGGATATGGGGTTCTTATTCAGAAATACTCCGTTTAATGAGGATATTAATAGTTGGAATACTCAGAATGTTACCAATATGAGTAATATGCTGGCAAACTGCCCTAATTTTGATCAAAATCTAGGTGATTGGGATATAAGCAAAGTAACTAACATGTCTGATATGTTTGCGACTTCAGGGCTTTCTTTAGCGAGTTATGATGCTACAGTAATTGGTTGGGCTACAGACTCAAGTGGTAATACAACCGATGGTGTTGACGATGTTCCTTCTAATATTACTTTTCATGCAGGTTCAAGTATGTATTGTTTAGGAGTGGAAGCTCATAATACCTTAACCAGTTCACCATATAATTGGACTATTACTGATGGTGGAACGACTTGTGCATCTACAGATTTCTTTATTACCACTTGGCAAACGACTACAGCCAATGAAACCATTGCGATACCCACAAACGGATCTGGATACAACTATTCGATAGATTGGGGTGATGGTACTATTGAAACTGGATTTAATGGCAATGCTACCCATGAATATACTTCAGCGGGAACGTATACGGTAAAAATAACTGGAGATTTCCCAAGGATTTATTTTAATAACTCTGGAGATAAAGGCAAAATTAGAACCATAGAACAATGGGGTACGATTTCGTGGTCTAGTATGGCTTCTGCATTTTACGGCTGTGATAGATTGATTTTAAATGCGGATGACACCCCAGATTTATCTACAGCAACTGATGCATCCCAAATGTTTAGAGGAGCAAGAAGCTTGGTAGATGATAAGGATAACATAGGAACTTGGAATGTAAGTACGATAACCAATATGTCTAATATGTTTAGAGATGCCTCTGACTTTAATGAAAATATTGGATTATGGAATGTGGGAAATGTCACCAATTTCTCATTCATGCTCAGTACTACCAATTTCTTCAACCAAAACTTAAATAATTGGAATATTGGAGAAAATGTCACAGGTACTATCAATATGAGTGGAATGTTTGATTCTACAAGGGAGTTTAACCAACCTTTGAATAACTGGGATGTGAGTAAAGTAACGAACATGTCCGGAATGTTTGGTGTAACTCCACAATTTAATCAACCATTAAATAACTGGGATACTAGTAATGTTTCGAATATGGGAGGAATGTTTTTTGGAGCGAACAAATTTGATCAAAACGTAGGTGACTGGAACCTTTCCAGCATTACTAATATGTCTAGTATGTTTCAACAATCAGGATTATCAACAGAAAATTATGATGCCATTTTGATTGGCTGGGCTACTCAAGATATAGGAGAAACGATACCTTCTAATATAAGCATCAGTTTTGAGGGAAGTCAATACTGTTTTGGAGCTGACGCTAGAAATATATTAACTGATAACACTGGTTTAAATTGGAATATTGATGATGATGGGGCGGCTTGTAGTGCTACAGATTTTTTTATCACCACCTGGCAAACTACCACAGCAGATGAAAGTATTACGATCTCAACAACAGGAAGCGGATATAACTATGCTGTTGATTGGGGAGATGGTACTTTAGAAACTGGATTTACAGGCAATGCTACACATGAATATGCAACTGCAGGTACTCATACAGTAAAGATTATAGGGGATTTTCCGAGAATTTATTTTAACAACTTAGGTGATAAAGACAAGATCATTAGCATTAATCAATGGGGTGCTATTGAGTGGGTTAGTATGGAATCTGCATTTTATGGGTGCACAAATTTAACTGTTGATTCTAGTGATACTCCCGATTTAACAAACAGTAGTACTTTAAGAGCTATGTTTAAGGGTGCTACGAATTTGGTAGATATACAGGAAACCCTCCCATTCTGGAATGTAAGTACCATAGTAGATTTTAGTCAGATGTTTATGAATACTGACAAGTTTAATACTTCTTTAGTTTCTTGGAATTTTAGTGTAGCAGAAGATTTTTCAGAAATGTTTAGGGGTGCAAAGGTGTTCAATCAATCACTAGGTAATCCTTTTAAAGCAAAAACCTTTGAAGATATGTTTAGAGATGCCGTTGCTTTTAACCAACCTTTATTTTGGTATACACCTGATGTGATTTCTTTGAAAAATATGTTCAATGGCGCTACAAGCTTTGATCAAAACATGGGATCGTTTAATATAAGCCTTGTAACCGATATGTCGGGTATGTTTAGCAATGCAGGGTTATCAACTCAAAACTATGACCAAACTCTTTCTGGTTGGTTTGTAGAATTGAATGCTACTGATACTCGTCCAGAAAATATCATTTTTGATGCTGGCAGTAGTCAATATTGTATGGCAGGTGATATCATAGAAAAACTAACCAATGATCATGGTTGGCAAATTACAGATAGTGGTGCAAGTTGTGATGAAAGTGATTTCTTTATCATGACCTGGGATTTAACATCCGAAACAACTTTTACCATGCCATCCTCTGGAAATGGATATGATTATTTACTTGGTTTATCAGATGGAGGTATTTATCATATGACTAGTGACATTTTCCAAATGGGAAGACCAGAGAATCTAGGGATATTTACAGTTCGTATTTATGGAGATTTTCCACGATTTGACTTTGATGCTCCATTTGTAGACAAAGAAAAATTAGCTACTATAGAACAATGGGGAAGTTTACAGCTTTCAGAAGCTAATGGAACTTTTGAAGGTTGTACTAATTTGGTTTTGAATGCAACGGATACCCCAGATTTGAGCCAGATTCAGTTTATGGATAGGATGTTTGAAAACACTTCATCATTTGTAGATAATGGCGGCGAAATAAATAACTGGAATGTTAGTACTGTAACTAGTATGACTGGTCTTTTTGAAGGATCAGCTTTCAATGAAAACATCAATGATTGGGATGTAAGTAAGGTGGAGGATTTTTCTAGTATGTTTAAAAATAATACTGCATTTAATCAACCATTAAATAATTGGAATACTGAGAAAGCCAATGATCTAACCAATATGTTTGATGGAGCCACAGCTTTTAATCAACCCATCGGAATGTGGAATACTGCGTTGGCTCAATATTTTGATTTTATGTTTCTAAATGCATCCACTTTTGATCAAAATCTTGGAAACTGGGATATTAGCAATACAGATAGAAATTCAATGGATGGAATGCTTACCGGTTCAGCAATGTCTACTGCAAATTATGATGCTACGCTGATTGGTTGGGCTACATTAGAAGTTGGCGAAACGCAAATACCCAACGATGTCAAATTAGATGCAGATACTTTTTATTGTTTATCAGAAACAGCTAGAAATACGTTAACGAGCGCTCCTTATAACTGGACGATTAATGACTTAGGAAATTCTTGTCCTGAAGATTTCTTTATCACTACTTGGCAAACTACTACTACTAATGAAAGTATTACCATACCAACAAATGGTTCAGGATATAATTATATAGTAGATTGGGGAGATGGAACTGTTGAAACGGGGATAACGGGAGATGCTACACACCAATATACAATAGCAAATACTTATACTGTAAAAATAACTGGAAATTTTCCTCGTATAAGGTTTGGAAGATTAAGCAATGAAGATAAAGGTAAACTATTGACAGTTGAACAATGGGGTCCACAACAGTGGACTTCTATGCAAAGTGCTTTTAGTGGTTGTTATAATCTAAAATTGAACGCTGATGATACGCCGGATTTATCCCAAGTAACAAGGATGTCAAGTATGTTTAGGGATTGTACGAATCTAGAAGATCTAAAGGATACTATGAATGCTTGGGATATGACTACTATAGAATCTATCGCTTTAATGTTTAAAGGATGTATTCTATTTGATGAGAATATTGGAGGATGGACTTTTACTAGTTTGACCGATGCTTTTAATGCTTTTGAAGCTGCGGCTACTTTTAATCAGGATATTTCAAATTGGGATGTAAGCAAAGTAGATGAATTTGATGCCATGTTTAAAGACGCTACTTCCTTTAATCAACCCATTGGCAACTGGACGCTAGGCACTGTGGATTATATCGATAGAATGTTTAAAGGAGCAATCGCGTTTAATCAGGATTTAAGTAATTGGGATTTTAGTAATGTATATGAAGCAGGAAACATGTTTGAGGGAGCAACCTCTTTTAATCAAGATCTATCCAGTTGGGATATTAGCAATATAGAGACTTTGAATAATTTCTTTACGGGTACTGCAATGTCTACAGAAAACTATGATAAAACCCTAATTGGTTGGGCAACCTTAGAAGCAGGTGAAACTGCAATTCCTGCAGATATGACATTAAATGCCGATGCTTCTTATTGTTTGGCCGAAACAGCAAGAAATACCTTAACCAGTGCTCCGTATAATTGGACGATTAATGATGGAGGACAAGGTTGTCTTACACCGGTAATTACATTACTAGGAGATAACCCACAAACCATAGTGATAGGAGATACGTATACAGAGTTGGGAGCTACAGTAACTTATGGTGCTACGTTAATCATTGATGCATCGTCAGTTAATATAAATCAGCTGGGCATGTATACAGTCACTTATAATGCCACAAGTGCCTCTGGTGAGACTGCCACTCAAGTTGTTCGAACCATAAACGTAGTAAAGCCCTGTCCTATCTTAAGTTTACCAGCAAATAATTTTACAGTGACTACGGCTAGCGAAACCTGTGTTGACACCAATAACGGAATGATTCGTATCAATGCAACTACTGCATTGGACTATACAACCACCATTAATGGGCAGGACTATAACTTTACTTCGGGAGTAACAATAGATAATCTAGCACCTGGCACCTATCCATTATGTATTACAATTGATGGATTTACCAACTGCGAACAATGTTTTGAGACAGTAATTGAAGCAGCAGAGAGCTTAACAGGAAAAACTGAGCTAGTTACTGAATCAGGAAATATAAAAGTAAACGTTGAACTAATCACAGGTACAGCACCCTATACCGCTATGATTAATGATAAGGTGATAGGGGAGTATGATACGAATAGTTTTTCAATAGATATTCAACAATCAGGAGTGCTCGAAGTTCATTCTAGCCTGGCATGCGAGGGTAAACTATCCAAAACGATTGATCTGTTTGATGATATCACAGTAGCTCCTAATCCAACAAGAGGTGATGTTGTTTTAACAGCTCCCAATGAAGGAGATACTATTGGTGTAACGATTCATAATGCATTAGGGACTAAAGTTTCCTCAAACGCATATAGTGTTACTAATGGCGAAGTTATTTTACCTATGGAGCGTTTATCATCGGGTGTTTACTTTGTAAGCATTACCGGAGTTACCCCAAAAACATTTAAAATCGTAAAACAATGAAAAATATAAACCTATATATACTATTATTAAGTTCACTATTTCTGTTTTCATGTGGAGGTAGTGATGATGGCGGTGCTGGACCTAGTTCATCTAATGTAGCTCCTACTGTTCCTAAATTAGTGTTTCCAACCAATAATTTGGTATGCACCAATTTCAATTTAGAATTTGATTGGGATGCAGCAACCGATAGTAATGGAGATGCAATAAGTTATACAGTTGATATTTCTGAAAGCGAAACCTTTTCTACACTACTATTTACAGCAACGACAATAGAAACAGTCAATACAGTTACATTAGAAAAAGGAACTACGTATTTCTGGAGAGTAAAAGCTAGTGATAGTGAAGGTAATGAGAGTATATATTCTGATACTCAGACCTTTTTTACAGAACCAGATGCTGCAGTAAATACAGTTCCAAATGCTCCTTCAGTAGTAGGCCCAACATTAGGAGAAAGAGTTTCAGGAAGTAGCATCACTTTGGATTGGGATGCTAGCGATGTCGATCAAGACCCATTGTTATATGATTTGTATTTTGGCGATACGAATCCTCCGGTTTTAATTTCAGAAAATATAACTGTTTCGACATTTGATGTATCTGTATCAGCAAATACAACATACTATTGGCGAGTGGTGGTCAAAGACAGTCATCAAAGTGCTACTATCGGACAGGTATGGAATTTTAGAACAGAATAATTTAAAATACGATATAACAGAAGGTAAGGGATCTGTAGTATTTATATGTACGAACCACTCAATAAAATGGGTGGTTTTTGTTTTTCTCTCTTAAAATCGATCTGCGGTAGTAAGTACCCTTTCCGCACATATAGGTGGTATCTCCTCGCAACCATATTGTCGATCCGCAGCATGGGGCAAGTCTCCCGCACACCTTTTTCTCGATCCGCGGTATGGGGATATCGACCAACGGCATGGGGTGACCCTCCCGCACACATGGTTTATCGATCCGCGGTAGGGGGTACCCTTTCCGCGCACCTCTTTTCTCGACCAACGGCATAGGGTGACCCTCCCGCGCACATGGTTTATCGATCCGCGCTGCGCGGGCCAGTGATAGTAATGGTTTGGGAGTTTTTTTTAGTTGAATACCTATAATCGCAATAAAATGGTTATTTATTTTATGTAAAATTTTAGCCTAATGAAATGGTTTTACCATTTTTAGAAGCCTTGTATATTGCTTCTACGATCCTGATATCTTTTATTCCTTCTTCACCGGGCACCATAACAGGGGTGTCATTAATAATAGCTAGCGCATCATCATCCATTTGTATGGCTTGCTGGCTTCGTACGGGTATAGTAAGTAAAGTGCCATCACTGGCTTTTCCTTGTACTCCAGCATACATAGAGAAAGGGGCTAGGGTGTACCAACCGTTTTCGCAATCGACATATAATTCGTGCATCGATTTACCTAGGCTAGTTTTACCGTGGGCTATCGCCCCAGAAGGAAATGCTAAGGTAAAATAAGTAGTCTCATCGGTTTCAGTAAATATCTCGGGGCGGGTAGTCATTTGTTTTGCCGAAACAGAGATTGGTTCTTCACCAGTGGTATATCGTGCAGCATTAAGAGCATACACACCTAGATCATACATAGCACCACCACCCAATTCTGAATCTAACCTCCAGGTTTTTGCAGGATTCGTAACATTATATCCAATTTCTGCACGCACTGTTTTGATTTTCCCGTAGGGTTTTGAGTTGGCCCAACCAATAATGGTGCGAGTATTAGGTTCGTGTTGCATGCGATAGCCTATAGTAAGTTTCACTTTGTTTTTTTTACATGCATCGATGATCGATTGGCATTCTGCTTCAGTTTTTGCCATGGGTTTTTCGCACCAAACATGTTTTCCTGCATTGGCAGCTCGAATTGCATATTTGGCATGTAATCCCGTTGGGACTACAATATAGATTACATCAATATCGGGATTGTTCGCAATCTCATGCATGGTATCATAGCTATACATATTTTTATCAGGGAGGTTATATCGTTTTTGCCACTTTGGGATTTTCCATGGGCTTCCTGTTACGATACCGGTTAATTTACAATGTTTAGTGATTTGTAATGCTGGGGCAAGTACAGTAGCACTATAGTTGCCTAAACCTACTAAGCATACTCCGATCTGTTTTTGACCAGTGTTTGAGTATATGTTTGTAAATGGAAGTAAGCTGTATCCTAGTGCTAGACTACTGGTTTTTATAAAGGTTCTGCGATCTAATATCATAATTCAAATAAGGTTATAAAATTAGTTCTTTGCAATATTAGACCACATAGGTTTTTAAAAACCTGTGTGGTTTAATCCGGATCATTAAATATCAATATATTGAGAGACCGTTCGCTCGTTTTCAATCGCTCCAGTATGTTTGGTACTTGCTTTTTCAAAAAGTAAGACATGTACCTCTTCGTCATCTTTTGTAGAAGGGCAATGTTCAACGCCTTTGGGTACCACAATTAGTTCGCCAGCTTCTACTTTTACAGTTTTATCCCTGAATTTCATATACAAGGTGCCTTTTACGACCTGAAAGAGTTCGTCTTCATTATCATGTTTGTGCCAAACAAAGTCTCCAATAAGTTTTGCCAAATACACCTGGTTGTCATCTACCATGGCGATACGATGTGGGTGCCATTGCTTATCAAATTTTGAGAATTTGTCTTTGATATTAATTGCTTCCATAAAGAAATAAATAGGGTTTAAAAAAACAAGGTACTTATTTCGTCTGTGATCCTTGCTGGTCTTAACGTTTCTTTATATAACAGACACCAACTTGTTTTGGCAGATACCAATACTTTTTTTGTAGTTGTATTTATAATCTTGGTATGACGTTCACTTTTTACACCGCGATGGCTGTCAATCCAGGTTTGTAGGGTAATCGTATCATTTTCGAAAGCAGGGTGGTGGTATTCGATAAAGTGATTAAGGACAACCCATACATAGGTATTTCTGAGTTTGATGTCGGTTTTGGATTCCCAATGTTTTTTTGCAATATCCTGTACCCATTGCAGGTATACAACATTGTTTACATGATCCATATCATCAATAGCTGATTCTGGAACGGTAAATTGATATTCGAAGATTTCGGGTTGCATGCGTGATTTAAAAGTTTATGTTTAAAAGTACAATAATTTTGATCTCAGGCAGTGATTGTAACGGCAGCTTTTACAAACTTTGATCAATAACTACAGTGAAAAGCCTGCCCTTTGTCGGCAGACAGGCACGGTGCATAATATGGGTTGCAGCCTACCTAAAACCCTAAAATAAGCTTTGCAAGATAAAAGAATAGAAATATCCCGAAGATATCATTACTAGTGGTAATAAATGGTCCGGTTGCGATGGCGGGATCTATGCCTCTTTTATTTAAAATAATAGGAACAAAGGTTCCTACCAGAGCAGCTACAATGATAACGCATAGCATGGATATGGCAATAGTAAAACTAAATAGTAAATCCATACCATCTATAAAACCAAAAATAATCACCAAAATACCCAAGGTTACTCCACTAATTAAGCTTAAACTTATTTCTTTAAGTAATCGACTAAAAAGACTTCCTTTTACTACATCATTTGCCAAACCTTGTACAATAATCGCCGAGGATTGTACTCCTACATTTCCTGCCATGGCAGCAATTAAAGGTGTAAAAAAGAATAGTTCTCTATATTTAGAAAGAGCTTCTTCAAAACCTTCCATAATAAAAACACTTCCTAGTCCTCCAAACAGACCAAGAATAAGCCATGGTAAACGGGCACGGGTTAACTCCCAAACACTGTCATCGGCCTCTACATCTTGTGAGATACCAGCAGCCAATTGATAATCTTTTTCGGCCTCGTCTTTAATAAAATCTACCATATCATCAATGGTAACACGCCCAACCAATACGCCTTCATGATCCACCACAGGGATGGCTTCAAGGTCATATTTTTGCATAATACGCGCTACTTCTTCGCCTTCGGTATCGACATTTACATAGTCTACTTTTGATATATATATATCACTTATAAAGGCTTTGGTAGAAGCGGTGAGCAAATCTTTTAAAGATAATCGTCCTTTTAACTTGTTATCTTTATCAACAACATAGATAGAATGTACTCGCGTAACATTTTTTGCTTGTCGCCGCATCTCACGAACACAACCAGCTACGGTCCAGGTTTCTTTTACTTGCACCAATTCTTTAGCCATCAAACCACCAGCAGTATCTTCTTCATACGAAAGAAGTTCCTTAATATCTTCGGCATGTTTTTCATCCTCAATTTTTGCAATTACTTCTTCTACAATCTCATCTGGAAGTTCTGCAATGACATCGGCAGCATCATCGGTGTCCATTTCTTCTAACTCTTCGGCAATCTCTTTTACAGAAAGATTTTCGAGAATGCGTTCACGAAAATCCTCTTCTAACTCCATTAGCGCTTCAGAGGTTTTTTCGCTATCTAATAATTTGATGAGGTAAGTAGCTTTTGTAAGGCTGAGTTCACTAATTATTTCTGCAACATCAGCAAAGTGAATTTCGTTAAGCATGTCGCGCAATTGCTTATCGCTATTACTATCGATAAGATGCTTAACTTGTTTTATAAGCTCATTAGAAACCTGAAATTGCATATGGTGATTATTTAGTGAACCCTTTGCGAACGCTCACAAAGATAACCAAAGAATTTAATTAGTGAGACTATGATTTTAAAACCCTAAAAATGGAATTTTAAAATCACTTAGTTCGAATTATCCCTTTGAAGAAAGGGATCTACTTTATCAAGGTGTTAAAGATCCTACTGTTGCATTTTTTCTATAATTGAGGTCAATTCTAAAAATCGATCTACAGATAATTGCTCTGGGCGTTGAGCCATGATTTCTGAGGCTTTGATCTCTTCTGAAAGCTGAAAAACTTTAAGGCTGTTTCTTAAGGTTTTACGACGTTGTCCAAATGCAGTTTTTACGACTCTAAAAAATAGTTTCTCATCACAGGGAAGTGAATATTCTTTTTTTCGGATCAATCGTAAAACACCGCTATCTACTTTTGGTGGAGGATTAAAAACATCGGGTGGAACGGTAAATAAATATTCTACCTCATAGAATGCTTGTGTGAGTACCGATAGAATACCATACACCTTGCTTCCTTCTTTTTCACAGATGCGTTGTGCTACTTCTTTCTGAAACATCCCCGTAAATTCGGGAATACGATCTCGGTTTTCTAATGTTTTGAAAACAATCTGTGTTGATATGTTATATGGGAAATTACCCGTGATAGCAAATTGTTGATCAGCGAACAAAGTATGTAAATCAAATTTTAAAAAATCTGCCTCCAGTACCTGAAAAGAATTGGTAGATCGAATAGTTTCATGATGTTCTAACTGAAAATTAGTGTTGAGATACTCAATAGACTCGCTGTCTAGATCCATGGCAACCACATGCAGATCTTTTTGTAAAATATATTTGGTAAGCACCCCCATGCCTGGACCAATTTCGATTACATTTTTGTATCCGTTACTTGTAAGGGTGTCTCCTATTTTTTTGGCAACATTTTCATCTTTTAAAAAATGCTGTCCTAAATGTTTTTTTGCTCTAACTGCTGTTTTCTCAAAGGAATTGTTATGGTGAGCAGAGTGTTTTTTATTTTTTTTAGATTTAGCCATTCTGTTCGCTCACAATTTCTAATTCGGTTCTAAAAGCTACAAATTTTCCGGCAAAACGGTTGGCTTCTTTTCTCAGGCGATCGGCATCTTCGGTATAATATTTTTGTAATGTTCCTTTACTAGTTGTAGTGTATTGTACAGAGTAGGTAACCCCTCCCATTTCTTCTTCGACCAATACTTTTGTCATTAATGCTTTACTAAATTTTCCTGTAGCTAACATATCTGGGATATGTTCGTTTTTCATCCAATCTAACCATTTCTCATGGATAGTCTCTTCAATATTTATAGTAACGTTGTATATGTACATTATAGTAGAAATTAAGATGACAAAGGTAGTAAACTAACTACTACTCGCTAACTACTATATGGCTTAATTTATCGCATCCCCCCGTAGGGTTCTATATTTTTTTCTGGCAGCTACAAAATAAATACTATCGGCATGGTTGAAAATGATTTTTTCAAATAGTTCTTTTGCTTTTTCTGGAGCTCCAAGTTCATTAATATATAGCTCTGCCAGCCAATAATAAGCATCGTCGACCAAAATATCATCACCATAAAACTCAATGATTTTAAGGTAGTTTACTTTGGCTTTTTCGAATTGCTTTTGTTGTTCGAATAATTTTGCCTGACGTAAAAATGTTTCATCTTCGATCTTCTCTCCTTTATGATCATTCAGGATTTTTTGATACATGGCGATAGCTTCTTCATTTTTATTCTGAAAAGCTAACAAATCTCCTTTAGCAAAAATCTTTAAGGCTGTTTGTGTAGAATCTTCTTGAGAGTTATCACTAATAATAAGGCTTAACTCCATAGCATCATTGGCAATTAATTGCGAAGTTGAAGATTTTAAAACATCTAATTGCGTTTGTGCCCATTTAAAATCACCTTTATAATAACTTGTTTTTGCAACTTTGAATCTGGCATCTTGTGCTAAATAGTTATTTTTTAAAACATTTTGAACCTGTGTATAATAGATGAGTGCCTGGTTAAATTTTTGATCCAATACCAGGATGTCTGCAATTTTCATTTTTATCCGCGAGGATTGAAACCTTGATAAACGTTCTCGATCAATAAGATCTTTTAAAAATGTAATGGCTTCTTGTTTTTTATCTTGATTAAAGGCAAGAAAATGTGCATAATCGACTTGCAAGCTTATGGTTTCACGTGATTTTCCATACTCTTGAAACACGGTATTATATTGCTCTACAATAGTTTTATAATCTTTTTTACTCGCATGATCTACTTTTGCTTTTAGAATAATCTTATGAGCAGTAAGTTTCATATCTCTAGAGGCTGGAGTTTCTAGAATATAATTAAGAATTTCGGATGCGGCCTTAATATCTTTTCCTGCTATGGCTATCCTGGCCAAATCGATAATCCCTTGTGGACCTTCATCATTACGCTTGTATATTGCTTTTTCGTGTACAAATGCTTTTTTATATTCTTTTTGCTGTATAAAAAGCCAGCTTAACATCTCGCTATATAATATTTTTGGATCTTGTTGTAATTTTTTTATTAAAAGCTTTTTGAAAATTATATTAGCTTCATTTGTAGCGTCTTCGGTAATGTAATCACTAAAATTTCTTTGTACGATGTTTATATAATTAGGCTGTAGTTTTAATAGTGATAAGTAACTATTAAACATTTTTTCAAGCTTTCCTTGTTCGCCATATATTTTTGATAATTGTACATTAAAATTGGCTCTAGGGTTATCCACCATACCTTTTTCATAAATTATAGCCGCTTCATCTAGAAGGCTATATTTCTCGAAAGTTTGTGCTAGAGAATAGGCATTATTAGTGGTACTATTAGTATAGGTTTCTATTGCCTTATTGTAATAGGATTGAGCTAGCTCTGGCTGTTCTTGTAAATGATAATGATGCCCTAATTCTACCAAAATTTGTGCATTATTAGGAACTCTTTCTATTCGTTTTTTTAAAATACTTTCGGCTTTATCAAATTGCTCTAGTTGTTGGTGCGATTCTACAAGTCCTAATAAATAACTAATTCTTCCAGGGTTTTTTGTGTAGAGTTTTTGATATATAGAGAGTGCTTTCTCGTATTGTCCTTGCTGGATATAGTTTTTGGCTAACTGTTCCGACTGCGCAGACGTCGAAATAGTGATAAGCAGAACCATAAGTAAATAGAAAAAGCGCATTTTACAAGTTTTTATGTAAATATAGTTTTAAAGTAACAAAGTAGCAAGGGCTTTAAGTGGCTAAGCAATAGTTTGTTTATATGAAAAGTAAATAAATTTCTAAAAGCATCCCTCTAAATCTCCCTTCAAAGGGAGACTTTCTTTAATTCAGTTTTTTAAATTTTATTTTTAACTCAAAACTAGCTCCCTTCCTTTGAAGGAAGGGTTGGGGATGGATGTTTTTAATGTTGTTTATAGTTCAACCATTAGTTTTATTTCATCAGACAATCTTTTTAACACATCTTCAATATTACTTATAATTTCGTCATTATTAAATCTAATAAATTTGACGCCTAACTTTTCTATTCTTTCTTGACGGTGACTATCTTCTAAAAACATATTGTTATGTGAACTTCCATCAATTTCTATAGCTAGTCCAATTTCTTTACTATAAAAATCGACAACATAATCCAAAATTGGAAATTGTCGGAAAAATTGTGTTTTCAATTGTTTTTTCTTAATTCTTTCCCAGAGTAAGTTTTCACATTGGGTCATATTTTTCCTAAGAGTTCTGGATAAATCCCTTGCACTTTGTGTATATGGTAAAATATTTTGTAAAGGCATTCTTTGTCTTTAAATGACTTTTATTACATCCCTCTAAATCTCTCTTCAAAGGGAGACTTTCTTTAATTCAGTTTTTTAAATTTTATTTTTAACTCAAAACTTACTCCCTTCCTTTGAAGGAAGGGTTGGGGATGGATGTTTTTTAACAACTAATCTATCCACTCAAATCCACAGTAAGGGACTAACACTTCTGGGATTTTAATGCCTTTTGGTGTTTGGTAATTTTCAAGAATACCCGCTAATACTCTTGGCAATGCTAAAGAACTTCCGTTTAAAGTATGTGCCAATTGGTTTTTACCGTTGGCATCTTTGTAACGCAATTTTAATCGATTAGCTTGATAGGATTCAAAATTAGAGACAGAACTAATCTCTAGCCAACGATCTTGTGCGGTAGAAAATACCTCAAAATCAAAAGTAAGCGCAGCCGTAAATCCAATATCGCCACCACATAGGCGTAAAATGCGATAGGGTAGTTTTAGTTCTCTTAAAATCTCTTTTATATGTTCTACCATACCATCAAGTGCTTGGTATGAATTTTCGGATTTTTCGATACGCACAATCTCTACTTTGTCAAATTGATGTAAGCGATTTAATCCACGTACATGTGCACCATATGATCCTGCTTCTCTTCTAAAACAAGGCGTATAGCCTGTGCAGCAAATCGGTAATTCACTCTCCATTAATAACTCATCTCTAAACATATTGGTCACAGGAACCTCGGCAGTAGGGATAAGATATAGATCATCTCCTGTTACGTGATACATCTGGCCTTCTTTATCAGGTAATTGCCCTGTGCCATATCCAGAAGCTTCGTTTACCAGATGTGGTACTTGAAACTCTTTGTATCCAGCAGCGGTATTTTTATCTAAGAAATAACTGATCAATGCACGCTGTAATCTTGCTCCTTTGCCTTTGAATACAGGAAAACCTGCACCAGTTATTTTTACTCCTAATTCAAAGTCAATGATATCATATTTCTTTGCTAGTTCCCAATGTGGTAATGAACCTTCTTCTAATTTTGGAATCTCACCTTCTTTATATATCTCCTCATTATCTTCATCACTTTGACCGTTTGGTACAGAATCATCAGGAATATTTGGGATTGTATATAAAATCTCGGTCAATTCATTTTGAAGATCAGAAAGTTTTGTAGATAATTCTTTTGAACTTTCTTTAAGCACTGCAGTTTTCTCTTTTAATAAATTTGCTTTTTGTTGCTCGCCATTTTTGAACAACATCCCTATTTCTTTAGAGAATTTATTAGAATCTGCTAGTATATTGTCTAATTTGGTTTGTGTAGCACGTCTGTCCTCATCTAGTGCAATTACTTTATCTAAAACCGAAGCGGCATCAAAATTACGTTTGGCTAATGCTTTTACGTATGCTTCTTTGTTTGCAATGATTTTTTGTACTACTAACATGATATTGTTTTTTTAAGCTGTGAGATAATGAGGGAGCAAATTTAAAGAAAAGCTTGGGTTTTGAAAGTGTAATTCGTAGAGATAATTATAGAAATTTTAATCAACAGAAAAAAATGACTCCAAACTTCAATTTTTAAGACTACTCAAGAAACAAATAGGTTCTGGATCTTTAACTCTATTAAGATCCAGAACTCTCATTATTGATTTTGTTCTTATACTTGGTAAATAGACATAGGCCTTGAATGTCAATAAATGCTCAGGGTATAAAATAATCTCTTAAAAACTTAATATTATGAAAAAACAAAAATTAACAGGTTTAAACCTAAAGAAGATCATGATTTCTAAATTACAATCTAAAGAAATTATGGGCGGAGGCGGAGGTACTCGCAATACGAGATGCCGTTCTTGGGTTGGAAATTGTGGGCAAGCACCTAGCCAAAGACCTACGTGCCAAGATCAGTAGACTTTTTTAAGGCCGCTTAAAAAAGCGGCCTTTTTTAGAGCAAATTAAAATTAGTTTATCCGTTGCCCCCGCTGTTCCATAATATGTTAGCTACCGCAAGTTTGCAACTTGTGGCGTCAAAGATTGGCGGGTATGAGTAAGAAATAAAGACAAGAACCAGTTACATTTTGTGGTAGCTGGTTTTTTCATGCGTATGTATTACATGATTTGACATCACGTATCAATGCATTAAATGTAGTTGAAATAGGTTCTGGATCTTTAACTCTATTAAGATCCAGAATTTTGGTTGCTAACTTTATCCATATACTTATACTTTACTAACAGACATAAACCTTGAATGTCTATAAAATGTTCAGGGAATACAAATCATTAATATAGTATACAATGAAAAAATTAAAAAATTTAGCCGGGGTTACAGTAATTCGCAAAAGTGATCAACAATCAATTAATGGAGGTGTTTATGACCTGCCGAATTGTGGTCATTACATTGGGTGCGTAATTGAAGTAAACCCAATAACTGGTCTTTGTTTTTGTGCAGAGGATTAATTAAATATAACTCGCAATCCTATAGGGTTGGGGTATCTACTTTTATAAACGTTATTATTTGCAAAGCAAATGATAAAAAAGTATTCATAAATTATCTATAGGATAGCTACATTGATCACTTCATTAAAATTATGAAGATCTACTAGCTTATATGAAAACAAAAATCTATGCTGTTTTTTTAGTCTGTATGTGCTTTTTATATAGACATGTACATGCTCAAGAAGTTTTGAGTCAAACCTATCACGCCTTTGGGCAAAAAATCCCAAAAACAAATAAACCTTTTAACGATAAAGATGATAAGTTACAATTTTTGGTGGTCTCTGATCGTACAGGAGGGATGCATCCAGGAGTATTTAAAAAAGCTGCAGAAAAGATAAATCAACTTCAGCCAGAATTTGTAATATCTGTAGGGGATCTTATCGATGGGTATACTTTTGATCAATCATTACTTGATAAGCAATGGAAAGAGTTTGATACTATTGTAGAGGGTTTGGATATGCCATTTTTTTATGTTCCTGGCAATCATGATATAAGTAATGATTGGATGGAGAAACAATGGATAAAACGACTAGGAGAACCGTATTATCATTTTCTATATAAAAATGCATTGTTTCTTGTGCTTCATACCGAAGATGGTGGAAAAAATGGAATTAGTGATCAACAGGCGCTATATTTTCAGAAAATTATTCAAAAATACACAACAGTAAGGCAGATTTTTCTTTTTATGCATAGACCGGTATGGTTTTATGAAGATAAAGCTGGTTTCGAAAAGATAGTTCCTTTTTTAAAAGATAAACCACATACATTATTTAGCGGGCACCATCATCATTATTATTTTGAAGAAAAAAACGGGAGTGATCATTTTATTTTAGGTACAACAGGAGGGGGGAGCTGGTTAAGAAGCCCCGAAGTAGGAGAGTTTAATCACGTAACATGGGTTACTTTAACTGATAAAAAACCACAAGTGACTCATCTTGCTTTAGACGGGATAGTAGAAAAAAACATAGTAAATAAAAAGAATTATGAAGTAGTTCAAAGCTTACGATCAGGAGCATTTTTTAATATAAAACCTACAGTATCTTCAAAAAAAGAGGTAGATAGCTTAAATACTGTATTGTATTTTAAAAATGAAACGAAGGATACACTTAATGTAACAGGAGTACATCCAATAGCAGAATACTGGGAGATACATCCTAAAACTATAAATAAGATACTGCCACCTAATTTTTTAGATTCAATACCAGTAGTCTTAAAACCTATAAATAAGCATAAGGTTCATTTAGAAACGATTAAGAATTTAGAACTAACCGTTCAAGGAAGTTATACAACAGGAGATAAAACAATTAGCTTACCAAATACCAAAGAATGGGTCATGGATTGGCATAGAATTTTTTCTGTATCAAAATCGATACAGGTAGACGCTTCTTTAGGTGATTGGAGTGATGTTGCCTGGACTACATTAGAGAGACCTGGTTATTTTAAAGAAGGTTGGGACTGGAAAGGGATAGATGATTGTTTGATTTCGTTTGCTATCAAATCTGATAAGAAAAATATTAGTGTAGCGGTACAAGTAAAAGATGAAAAATTTATACTAGATCAAGAAGAACGAAGAGATAAGTTTTATTTGTATTTTTCAGTAGAAGATCAAGAACATATTGTAGAAATCATCCCATCCGAATCAGGAAAGCATATCCCTATTATAAAATCAAAAACGATACGTGTTTCAAAAGCTAATATTATGATAGAAGGGGATACTATGGTATTAGAATATAGCATGCCCAAAAAACAAATTACAGACAAAGTGATGACATCATTACGATTTAATATAGGTTATATGGATCATGATAATATTCAAAACACAAAGCCTTCAGAAATTTTTTGGAAACCAGTTTGGGGTAGTGAAGAAGATTTTCCAGCGTCAGGATTATTTCAATATAAACAATGAAAACCTTGTGGTAGGCTATTAGAACAAATCTACGATAAGATGTTTATAGTATAGTAGTATAATAACTACCTCAAAAAATCTTCTTGTAGCGGTCAATTTTTAAATCAAACTTCTTTAACTAGGCCCCACAGGTCTCAAAGACCTGTGGGGCCTAGTTATTTTTTATTTTGGATACTTAATAATCCATGGATTTGTAGTAAAATAATTCCATGGGGCAGAAGCCAAATCAACTTCGGGATCGATAAAGGTTTTTCGCTTTTTGCCATTTACAGATACATTACTTTTTACATACACAGCGATATCTTTTCCTTGTACGGCATATTCTTTTTTAAGACGTTGTGCAAATTGCCACATAGCATCGGGTTTAGACGTGACAAGGCGAAGTTGTTTTTTTGAGAGGTAGTCATTTTTATTAATATACTCGCGCTTTGCTTTAGGGTCATTTTTATCGACTACATAAAAGTTGGTAATCCCTGATCGCCCACGCAACATCATACGCCAACTCATGCGATGTCCTTCTTCGGTCCATAATACATCACCAGGAATTACCCAATGGCGTAATGGTAATGCAATTTGAATAACAAACCAGATAATAGATAAGGTGATAAATATGTTTTTATATGAAGGGATCTTTATTTCATTAGCACTATAAAACGGTTTCTTTTTCATAAAAACATGGTGTATTCTTTCTCTTGAAAAGAAAAATACAGTGAACGCTAGTGATAGATACGGAAATATCCCAATTTGAAATACAATAGAATTAAATAGATGGAAAAAGATACTGATGCAAAAAGCCACTAATCGTGTTCTTTTCCATAGTAGTAAAGGAACAATTAACAGATCAAATAAAATCCCAAAATAGGTAACATTAATATGTGCCCAGTGCCCTTGCAATAAATCACCTATAATAGGGTAGTGGGCTCTGCCGGCCATTAGATTTTTGGCAACGGTATAATCTAACCAATCTGGATAGAATTTTGCTACCGAAGCATAGGTGTATACAATCCAAAGTTGTGCAATGATTACTAAGACCACCCATCGTGGCATAGCGATTTTTTTTAAAACTGGATTTTGTTTTACATCTAACGAAAAGTAATTACCTGCTGGCAATATGCTCATTACAATACATAATAATAACAATAGGTAATAATGGTTATTATACGAAGATTTTTGCATAAAATATACGCCTGCCCACATCACGGTGTAGGCAATCATACTCCATCGATATTTATAACCAACCATAACCAAAAGCCCAAAGATCCCCATAATTGCAAAGTAGAAGTACATCCCGTTACCTGGTAATGGCTGTAAAAAATCTAAACCAATAAAATTAAAGGTGAACTCTGGATCAATAAGAGTTCTCTTGATCCATCCTGTAAAAATGGCTCCTATCGCCTCGGCGGCTATAAGGAAACCAAAAAAAACTCTAAAAATGATTAGAGCACTGTTGTCTATTTGTGTAAACAGCCAGCGGTTAATCATACTAAAGAATTTATGTAGTCGCGTGAGAATTCTTCATCGTGTTGCATGGCTTCTTGTAAATGATCTATAGAATCAAATTTTTTCTCATCTCGAATACGTTTTAGCATTTTGATCTGGATTTTTTTGTCATACAGATTAAAGTTGGTATCAAAAAAATGAGTTTCTATACTTTGTTGTGTGCCATTTACAGTAGGGTTTGTGCCAATATTCATCATTCCAAAATAAGTTTTGTTATCAATATATGATTTTACAATATATACTCCATTTTTCGGAATCAATTTATAACGTTCTTCGATATGCAGGTTTGCAGTAGGGTAGTTAAGTTTACGACCTAGTTCTTTTCCTTTTATAACTCTACCGGTAAGCATAAATGAATATCCTAAATATTTGTTTGCTTTGATGATATCACCTTGAAGTAATGCATTTCGGATTTTGGTAGAGCTAACCGCAACATCATCTATATCTTGTTTTGAAATTTCTTCGACTGTAAAATCATTTTGGATTCCGTAGGATGCCAGATCGGTAATATTTGCATTTCGATTACGTCCAAAGCGATGGTCATAACCGATAATAATGTGTCTTAGGTTGAGTTTTTCTATAAGGATTTGCTCAACAAATTCTCCTGCGGTAAGTCTAGAAAATTCTTTGGTAAATGGATGAATTACAAGATTGCCTAATCCTGTTTTTTCTAATATCTGAATGCGTTCATCGATGGTATTAATCAATTTAATATCAGAATCTTGTTGCAAAACCATTCTTGGATGCGGAAAAAAAGTAAGAACAACAGACTCTATACCAATTCTTTTGGCATTTTCGATTAAGCGTTCAATTATTTTTTTGTGACCAATATGTACACCATCAAAAGTACCTATAGTTACTACCGAAGGTGTATCATTGTCGTATGTATCAGCATTATTATATCGTTTCAAAAAAGTAAAAGTTTTGAATTATAAAATTACGGAAATGTTGGGATACATTTCTTTATTTTCCGTTAAAGGTATTCATAGTATTTGATAATCCAGCTGTAGCAAAAGATTTAATGAGTTCAATCCCTTTTTGTACACGCTCTGGCATTGTAGATTCTTCATCTTCATTCCATTCTCCTAGTACATAATCGACTTGTCTGCCTTTATGAAATTCATCTCCTACACCAAATCGAAATCTGCAATATTTAGAGGTGTTTAATTGTGCTTCGATATCTTTAAGCCCATTATGTCCACCAGCACTACCTTTGGATTTAACTCGTATGGCGCCAAAAGATAAATTAATATCGTCTGTGACGACTAATAGATTTTCTAAAGGTATTTTTTCTTTTTCTAGCCAATATCGAACAGCTTTTCCGCTTAGGTTCATATAGGTACTTGGTTTAAGAAGTATGATCGTTCTTCCTTTAAATTTATAGGTAGTAAGATCACCTAATTTTTTGGTTTCAAAAGTTAGATCTTCTGCTTTAGCCAAAGCATCCAGAATTCTAAATCCGATATTGTGGCGAGTGTTATGGTATTTTGGACCGATATTACCCAAACCAGCAACAAGAAATTTTTTCATGAGTTCCTCTTGTGTTTCTTCTTTTTTTGGTGTTGAAAACAATTTTCTGAAAACAGAAAGCATATAGTATTTTTTTTGTGTGAGTAATAATAACCCTTCGACGAGTTCAGGACAGGCTTCAACATCTTTTTGTTGTACTCTTCAAGTACCTCAGAGTGCAATAAAAAAGATGCAATGAATATCCCGACCGAAGTGTAACGGAGGGTGCCACCTTCATTAAATCACAGTAAAAATAAAAAAAGCACTTTGATTATTAATCAAAGTGCTTTTATAATATGCTTTAGTCAAAAGATTATGCTTCTGCAGCAGGTGCCCCTTCAGCAGGTGCAGCTCCTTCAGCAGGTGCAGCTCCTTCAGCAGTTGCTTCTTCTTCTTCATCTTCTTCATCTTCAACAGCAGTACGAGAAGTTTTAACCATACAAACTACTGTGTTATCTGGGTGTAGGATTGTGAAATCTTCACTTGCTACTTCAGTAACTAATAGTTTATTTCCTATTTTAAGGTTTGTAATATCTCCTTCGATTACATCTGGTAATTTTGAAGCAAGACCTTTTACTTTAATACGTCTTAGGTTATAACGTAACACACCACCATTAAGAACACCTCTTGCAGCTCCTGTTGTTCTAAAAGGAAGTTCTACTGTGATAGGCTTATCGTCATAAATTTGAATAAAATCTATGTGTAAAATCTTATCAGTTACAGGGTGAAATTGGATATCCTGTAGGATAGCGTTTATCTTTGTACCATTATCCAACGCGATTACCACGGTATGAACGTCTGGAGTGTACACTAAATTTTTGAAAGCAATTTCTGGCGCTGCAAAGTGTACAATAGTGTCTCCACCGTAAATAACACAAGGTACCTGTCCAGCATTACGTAAGGCTTTTGTTGCCTTCTTGCCTACGCTTTCTCTTTGAGATGCATTGATTGTTAATGATTTCATTTTAAAATTTATTAATTATTAATTTACATTATAAATTTAGAGCTAATAGACTCGTTATTATGAACTCGGTTCATAACATCTGCAAATAAATCTGCACAGCTTACTACTCTAATTTTATTACTTTCTTGTCGTAACGGAATAGAATCCGTAACGATCAATTCTTCTAATTTTGAATTTTCTATTTTTTCATAGGCATTACCCGAAAGAATAGGGTGTGTACAAATCGCTCTTACACTTAATGCTCCTCTTTCTATCATTAGGTCTGCGGCCTTTGTTAATGTTCCTGCCGTGTCTACCATATCATCTACTAATACTACATTCTTGCCAGTTACATTGCCTATTAACTCCATGTGCGAGATTACATTGGCTTTGGCTCTTTGCTTATAGCATATTACTACATCACTTTTTAATGCTTTAGAATAGGCATACGCTCTTTTAGATCCCCCCATGTCTGGTGATGCAATCGTAAGATCGCTTAGGTTAAGTGATTGTAAGTATGGTAAAAATATAGTAGATGCAAATAAATGATCTACTGGTTTTTCAAAAAATCCTTGGATCTGATCTGCATGTAGATCCATGGTTATAATTCTTGTTGCACCTGCAGTTTCTAACATTTTCGCAATTAATTTTGCGGCGATAGGAACTCTAGGTTTGTCTTTTCTATCCTGGCGAGCCCACCCATAATATGGTAGTACTGCAGTAATATGTCTTGCAGAAGCTCTTTTTGCGGCATCTAGCATTAACAACATTTCCATTAAGTGATCAGAGCTAGGATGTGTGGATCCTATAATAAAAACTCTAGATCCTCTTACCGATTCTTCAAAAGAAGGTTGGAATTCACCATCACTATAGGTTGATGTAATTACATTACCTAATTTGGCACCATAGGATGCTACTATTTTTTCTGCGAGCTCGGTACTTTGTGTACATGCAAAAAACTTGGCTTCTGTAACTCCGGTTGGCATAGGGTAAATTGTTGTATTGTAATGAGTTAAAACTTATTTCCTGAAAACAAGGTGCAAATTTAAAAATTTATTTCAACTCTGGCTCTTATTTTATTACTTATTTGATGGTAAAAAACGAATATTTTGCTAATTTTGCCATCCTGTTAAGCTCAAGTGGCGGAATTGGTAGACGCGCTGGATTCAAAATCCAGTGACTTCGGTCGTGTGGGTTCGATTCCCACCTTGAGTACTTTTAAAAATAACCTTCTGATTTTTAGAAGGTTATTTTTTTTGCATCTTTTTTGATCACTTAATTATCGGGCAATAATTCTTCTGAGGTTAAACAATTTGATTATGTATCAATCCTATTTTCCTTTGACAAAAGTAGACTATACAAGCCATAATACTATGTATGGTGGTTCGTAGTTAAATTCACAAAGCTTTGATACATTCAAAAATGTAAAATTAATATTTGAGGATATTTTTATCAGATAAAAGATACCTAAACTTGGATTTCTGATTAAGTAATTGAGTAATAAGAGTTTCAAAAGCTCCTTAAGGGTTGCATTATAATTAACAAGTAGTTTCGTCAATAAATAGTATATTTAACTATGAGTTCAAACTAGTAGATTGTAGTAGAACTAAGAAACATTGTATGTTAAAAAAATTAATTGCAAGAAATAATATAACAATACATGGCGATGGTAACAAATCTATGTTATTGGTTCACGGGTATGGATGCGATCAGAATATGTGGAGATTTATTACTCCCCAATTTAAAGACGACTACCAAATAATCCTTATTGATCTTGTAGGCTCAGGAAAGTCTGATGAAAATGCCTATGATTACGATAAGTATAGTTCGCTCGAAGGTTATGCTGATGATATAGTCGAAATTTGTGATGCCTTAGAGGTAAAGGACGTAAGTTTTGTTGGGCATTCTGTGAGTGCTATGATAGGTGTACTAGCTGCTTTAAAAAACCCCGCTATTTTTAAAAAATTAATTATGATTGGTCCATCACCGCGATATATCAATGATGATGATTATTTTGGAGGGTTTTCTCAAAAAGATATTGATGAGCTTCTGGAAACTTTAGATTCTAATTACTTAGGCTGGTCTAGTACTATGGCACCTGTTATTATGGGTAATGCTGATAGACCCGAATTAGCAGAAGAGTTAGAACACAGCTTTTGCCAAAGTAATCCTGCAATAGCAAAGCACTTTGCAAAAGTTACTTTCTTAGGAGACAACAGAAGTGATCTTGATAAACTTACTATCGAAACTCTTATACTGCAATGCAGCTCAGATGCTATTGCGTCAATTGATGTAGGACAGTATGTACATAATCATATATCTAATAGTAAATTTGTGGTTTTGGATGCAACAGGTCATTGTCCGCATCTAAGTGCTCCTAACCAAACTATTGAGGCAATGAAAAGATATTTAGTATAAGAATAATAAAAACAGGTATATATCTAGGAATGAATCATACTATAGATTATAAAGAACTTTATAACACATCTCCTTGTGGTTATTTTTGCTCATTACCTGATGGCACTATCATTGATTCTAACAAAAGGTTTTTAGAATTTACCAATTATGAACGAGAAGAGGTAATTGAAAAAAAAAAGGTTACAGATTTCCTTTCTGCGGGAGGTAAAATATATTTTGAAACTGTCTATTCTCAAATATTAAAGCTAGGTGGAGCTGTAGAAGAAATAAATTTTGATTTTGTAAAAAAAGACGGAACTAAATTTCCTGTTCTTATTAATTCAGTAGAAATAAAAGATACAGAAGGGCGTCACTTATTTACTCAATCTACTGTATTTAATATTTCTCAAAGAAAAGAATATGAACTAGAGCTTCTGATTGCCAAAAGAAAAGCAGATGATCTCTCTGATGAACTAATACAGGTAAATAAAGAATTACGAAGTAGTTCTGAATTAATTTTACAACAAAAATTACAATTAGAAGAATTCAACCATCATTTAAAAAACAAGAATAAGCAACTTTCAAATTTTGCCCATATAGCATCTCATAATTTAAGAGCGCCAGTTACTAATCTTAACTCATTGCTGGATTTTTATAATGAAAGTACAGATATAGAGGATAGAGCTATGCTTTTTGCTAAATTCGAAAAAGTCATAGGTCATCTCACCGAAACATTGAATGAATTAATTGAATCTGTAAAAATCCAGGAAAATGTAAACATAACACATGAGCCAGTGATCTTTGATATAGTTTTTGATAAAACAATAGAAACTTTAGAAGGTCAAATATTAGAGTCAAAGGCAGTAGTGACATCAAATTTTTCTGAAGCCACTAACATTGAATACCCTAAAATTTACCTAGAAAGTATTATGTTAAATCTCTTGTCTAATTCTATTCGATATCGATCACCTGATCGTATTCCTAAGATTCATTTCTGCACAGAAATCAATAACAATGAAATAACACTTATAGCTACAGATAATGGACTCGGAATAGACTTGAAAAAACATGGGCATAGACTTTTCGGACTTAGCAATACATTTCATAGACATCCGGATTCCAAGGGAGTTGGGCTTTTTATGACCAAAACTCAAATAGAAGCAATAGGAGGCTCTATAGGGGTTGAAAGTGAAGTAGATAAAGGGACTACCTTCAAAATAATTCTAAAGAAAAATATATAATGATAAGTAAACCACTTTTGATAGGTATCATAGATGATGATGAAGTTTATCAATTTACATTAACCAGGATTATTAAGCATCATAAATTAGCCGAAAGGGTTCTTTCTTTTTCGGATGGAGAAATAGCCCTTCAATTTCTGACTGATAATATCACAACTAAAGAAAATATCCCTGATGTTATTTTTCTAGATAGCAATATGCCGATCATGAATGGTTGGCAGTTTATAGAAGAATATGCAAACCTGGAAACTGAAATTAAAAAAAAGGTATTTATTTTTATGGTAAGTTCTTTAGTTAATCCTGCCGAAGTTGAAAGAGCAAGAAAAATAAATCAAATTTCTGACTACGTAATAAAACCATCCAGACTAGAGGAAGTAAAGGAAATTATTGATAATTTAGAAAAGTTTTTATAAGGTTTTTATAAGGTTTTTAATGCTGCTTCAGGAAGTAATAAATACCGAATATTGATAAAAATATCATAGAAATTAAACCATTCCTACTATAAACCATAGAAATGATCGATTATTTGAGCTCTCCTTTATCTAATTTGCTAAAAAACCAAGTAGGTATTAATATTATTTTTGTAACTCTTTTTTATTTACACAAAATTCGCATATAAAACTGCTCTAGTTTCATCCTTATTTTAGAATTCAACTTATATATTTACGCTTAGCACATGTTCGATTTATGGTTAAACCGTAATTGCAAATGTTTGATATACAATCACTTATGCTGATTTTAGTTGCTAAAAAAACCTCGTATTGCATTTTATCGAACAAATGTGTTTTTTGTCGTTTTTGGCCTCTGTTTTTTTTTAACGAGTTACATCTTCCTTGTTCAACATTATCTACTTTGCAATCAATTAATGAAGCAATACTCGATTTTGAATTCTTTATTAATTAATTGTCAGTTTATAAGTTTAGTGATAATAATTATACTTTGTTTAATTTAAAAAACCATTGATTATGAAACTTTTTTACGGAATTTTGATTGTAGATTTAAGAGCATTTAAACAATTTATCTCACATTTACCCGCTGCTACTGGTAGAGCAATGCGTAGATAATTAATAAAGTGATATTCAATTTTGAATTCTTTATTAATTGATTTGTCAGTTTATAAGTTTAGTGATAATAATTATGCTTTGTTTAATTTAAAACCCCATTGATTATGAGACTTTTTTACGGAATTTTGATTGTAGATTTTAAAGCATTTAAACAATTTATCTCACATTTACCCGCTGCTACAGGTAGAGCAATGCGCAACTAATTCAACTTCACAGCAAAAGAATACACTTATAACCTCTTATAGTTATAAGTATAAAGAAGAGGGATATATGAAAAGAAAACTTTATTGTTAAACTTCTTTTCATATATCCTCTATTACTTCTTTTATAATATTCTTATTAGAAACTACTTATGGCTAACATAGCTGATTGGGTAATAAATAATTTTGTCTACCTAAGAACATAACCACATTAAATAGTTATCTTGTATAGAATAACAAAAAATGAAATTTAATGTATATTAAATTTAAATAATTTTATAACTAAAATTACAACCAAAAAATGTTATTTCACTCCAAAATTCAATATAATTTTTATTTGGTATTTGTTTTTTTATTTGGTTTTATACCTATTGCGATTTCACAATCCCGATGTGTAATTTCTGGTAATGTTTCTGATCAGTTTGGCAATTTACCTGGCGCAAAAATTAGTATCGAAGGGATGGATATAACCACAACTACTGATATTAATGGAGATTTTAGTTTTCAAATAGACAAAGGAGAATA
Source organism: uncultured Aquimarina sp. (assembly GCA_947501475.1). Taxonomy (GTDB): domain Bacteria; phylum Bacteroidota; class Bacteroidia; order Flavobacteriales; family Flavobacteriaceae; genus Aquimarina. The sequence goes on from CANMWA010000001.1 coordinate 701,119, forward strand.
TATAATTACTGCAGAGTTTGTTATGTATAATCCTGTTTCTAAAACAGTTTTAGCTAAAATAGGAGAGAAAACCCAAGTAGATTTTATATTAAAGACTAGTTTTTCTATAGATCAACCAATTTCTTTAGGCTCTAGAGCCAAACCAAAATCACTTCTTAAAAGCACAGCATCAATAGACATTATATCTCCTAAGAAAATAAAAAAATCTTCTCAGATAGAATTAAGTAGTGTCTTACAGTATTTAGTCCCCTCATTTCACTCTACTCAGCAAACAATTTCAGATGGAACAGATCATATAGATCCCGTTACATTGAGAGGGTTGGGTCCTGATCAAGTTTTGGTGTTGATTAATGGAAAAAGAAGACATAACAGTTCATTGTTAAATGTAAATGGTACTGTTGGAAGAGGAAGTGTGGGAACAGATTTAAATGCAATACCAATTGCTTCTATTGATAGGATAGAAATACTTAGAGGCGGCGCAACTTCTCAATATGGTTCTGATGCTATTGCAGGAGTAATAAATATTATACTAAAAAAGCAGACAGAAGTTATTGATATAGACAATAGGGTAGGAATAAACACTGCTGGGGATGGATTTACGACATACTCTTCTGCTAATTTTGGATTAAAAATAGGAAGTAAAGGTTATGTTAATGTAACTGCAGAATATAGAGATAGAGAATCAACCAATAGAGCTGGAGATTATGTAGGTTCTGTCTATACAGAAGATGCTGATGAGGATCAGATATTAATAGCTGAAAACAATTTTTTTGGCCAAACTGGTTATTCGGAGAAAAGAACAATGCAAATAGGTAACGCAGAGACTCAAAACCTTGCATTATCTCTTAATGGCGAATTTATTATCTCAAACAATGCCTCTTTCTATTTTTTGGGTGGGAGAAATTATAGAGAAGGTAAATCTGCGGGGTTTTATCGTTTTCCAAAAAATCCTGATAGGGTTGTTTTAGAATTGTATCCAAATGGTTTTTCACCTCAAATACTAACCGATATACAAGACGATCAAATTACCGGCGGATTTAGGGGAATAAAGAATGAGTGGGATATAGATTTTAGTCATTCTATAGGAACAAATCAATTAGATTTTACCATTAATAACTCTAATAATGCTTCGCTGGGTATAGCTTCTCCAAGAACTTTTTTTGCAGGAGGGTTTTCATACAAACAGAATACAACAAATTTAGACATTTCGCGAACATTTGACTGGTTAAAAGGTGTGAATATTGCTTTTGGTGCAGAGTTACGCGTAGAGAATTATCAAATCAGAGCAGGTGAGGAAGCTTCATATATTAATGGCGGTAGTACATACACTGACGTTTCTGGAGAGGTGCTACCTAGAGTACCAGGAGTACAGGTTTTTCCTGGAATTCAGCCAGAAAATGAACTGAATCGTTTTAGAACTAATAGCTCAGCATATATTGACTTAGAAGCAAATCTATCAGATAAACTATTGATAAGAGGAGCGGGTAGACACGAAGTGTATAATGATTTTGGAGGTCAATCTATCTGGAAATTATCTGGACGATACCAGCCTAAAGAAGATATAAGTATAAGAGGTGGATTCTCTACAGGTTTTAGAGCTCCTTCTCTACATCAAGTATTTTTTCAGAATATAAGTACACAATTTGTAAATGGAGAAAGTGTGCAAGTTGGAACTTTTAATAATCAAAGTGCCGTTGTAAACGAAGCTTTTGGGATAAAAAGACTAAAACCAGAATTATCAAATCATTTAAGTGCTGGTTTTAGCGGTAAACTCAATAAGAACTTTACATTTACTTTTGATTTGTACTTAATAAATATAAAAGATCGAATTGTACTTTCGGGAAGGTTTGCCGAAGGGTATCAGGATATTTTGGAGCCTTTTGGTGTTGGTGCTGCGCAATTTTTTACCAATGCGATCGATTCAAAAACTTACGGAGGGGATGCATATTTGGATTATAAAACCATCTTAGCTAACGGAATATTGAATGCGTCCTTGGGTTTAAATATTACTGATACAGAGGTCAAGGGTGATATAAAAGTTTCAGAGGCACTTGTAGGTCAAGAAGGAATACTATTTAACCGAGAAGAAATTGGCAGAGTAGAATCTGCTCAACCTAATTATAAATTAAATTCTTCTGTCTCTTATGAACATGGTAAGTTTAAATATCAGATGGTTAATACCTTATTTGGAGAAGTCGAATTCATACACCCTGATGACGGAGATGTTTCTAATTGGGTTCTGAATGAATTTACTGGAGCTATAGAAACACGAGATCAAACTTTTTCTCCTAAAATACTAACAGATATGTCTGTTTCTTATCAGGTTAATGATTATTTACAGTGTGTCCTAGGAGGCAATAACATTTTTGATGTTTACCCAGATAAACAAAAGCATTTTGCAAATACCAGTAATGGCAATTTTGTGTATAGTAGAAGAGTACAGCAATTTGGTGTTCATGGAGCAAATTATTATTTACGATTATTACTAAGACTATGAGGTATAAAGGGTATATGTCAGAGGTAACAACTAGTATTCAAAAAATATATGATGCACTTCTGCTTATTACTCTTTTTATTTTATTTTTTTCGACAAACACTTTTGCTCAGGACACCAATACAGAAAGAGTAAAAAGACTTCAGCGTACGATATTTATCTATAATTTTGCCCAACAAATTGCATGGCCTGATTTTGAAAATTTAGAACACTTTAAAATTGGAGTTTTAGGCTCAGACCCTACAATAACAGATTTACAATCTTTAGCTCAAAAAAGAAAATTATTAGGAAAGCCTATAGAAATTATACCATTTACGTTTATTAAGGATATTAAAAACATTCAATTATTATATGTCAATAATAAATACAATTTTAACATTACACATATCCTAAATAAAATTGCCCAAAAAAACATTTTGTTAATTACAGAGGATTATGATTACAATACATCAATGATTAATATGATTAATGTTGGAGCTACTTTTGAATATGAAATCAATACTCAGCGAATAGAAAAAGAAAAATTGGTAATCGCTTCTACGCTTAAAAAGCATGCGATTGATTCTGCAAAAAAATGGAAAACCCTATACGAATCTACCGAGAAATCACTAACTGAAGTAGTTGACAAAAATGAACAACAACAACAAATAATTGAGCAAAAAGAGCAAGAAATTAATACTATAGAAGAACAAGTGAGCAACCTTGATGGATTAGTAGAAAACTTAGCCATTGAAAGCGAAATTCAAAAAAAGAAATATGAGGAAAAAGTTGTTATAGAAAAGAAATTAGAGCAGAATATTAAGCAACAAGTGCTTTTAATAAAAGATCAGGAAAAAAAGATACAGTCAAGTTCTCAAGAAATCCAAGAACAGCAACAGTTTCTAGAAAAACAAAAAGGTCAAATAAAAACACAAGAAGATATTTTAAATCGACAAATCATAGAATTAAAGGCTAAAGCAAAAATAAATATCCTTCTAATCTTATTGATATTACTTTTTTTGATTGGTAGTTTTTTTATATATAGAGGGTATATTATCAAAAAAAGATTAAGTAAAAACCTAGAAGAAACGAATCATGAAATCTACAATCAATCTTTGGTCTTAGCATCAAAGAACAAAGAGTTAAAAAAGAAAAACTCTGCGATTCGAAAGCAATCCCGATCTTTAAAATCTCAAAATGATGAATTAGAACAATTTGCCTACATAGCAAGTCATGACTTACAAGAACCCCTTAATACTATTTCTAGTTTTATCACCGTAATTGATGAAGATTATGGCGATAATTTTGATGAAATGGGAAAAAGTAGTTTAGCATACATCAAAGGGGCGAGTATACGAATGAAAAAACTTATTAATGCATTGTTGGATTATTCTAGACTTGGTAGAAGCAAAGATCATACTCAGGTAAATTGTGAAAAAATAATAGATGAATTAAAAATAGATCTAAAAAATGTTATTGAAACCACACAAACTAAAATAAGCACAAAGAATTTGCCAATAGTAAAAGGTTCAGAAATTGAGTTACGCCTATTGTTTCAAAATTTAATCAGTAATGCTATAAAGTTCACTAAACCTGAAGTATTACCTGAGATTCATATATCCTGTGTAAAAAAGACAAAAGATAAGAATGAGGCCACAGATTTTTGGGAATTTTCTGTAAAAGATAATGGTATCGGTATTGCCGAACAGCATATAAAAAAGGTTTTTGATATTTTTCAGAGATTACATTCTAAAGAGAAGTACAAAGGAACTGGTATTGGGTTAGCACATTGCAAAAAAATTGTAGAATCCCACGAGGGGCGACTTTGGATTACATCCAAAGAAGGAGAAGGAAGTATTTTTTATTTTACGATTCCTTCTTAAGATCTGCAATGGGTACAATACTTTTACAATTAATTCATTTTGATTTATTAAATGTTTAACACTTTTTATTTGTTTTGTTTGAGCTGAATATAAAATAAAAACTATCATTTTTTAAATATAATTATTTGAAAATCAATAATTTAAAATATATTTTAGGTTATTAAAAAGGATTGTGTTAATAAATGATTTTGTTAAACAAATTGTAATTTAATATCGTAAATTGTGTAATGCTTAACAAATCCCCTTTAAGTTATGGAGCTTATATCAAATGAAAAAAGCAATGATTTTCTTATAGAAGATCAAATAGCTTTTAAAAATCTACTAGATGAGGCAGATGGATTGATTTATCAGTTTCAATACTCTCCTAAAGAAAACTGTTTTAGTGTTCCTTTTGCCAGTAAAGGATTGTGGAATATCTATGAATTAAAACCCAAAGAGGTAAAAAATGATGCAACACCTATATTTAATAGAATACATGAGGATGATATAGCATCGGTTCGTAATATGATAGCAGAATCGATACAGCTCATGGAGAATAGAACTTATGAATATAGAGTGGTATTACCTTCTAAGGGAGTGCGCTGGATACGAGGTCACGCTCGGCCAATCAAAATGAAAGACGGAAGTTTTCTTTGGAATGGTTGCGCAATGGATATTACAGAACAAAAACAATTAGAATTAGCTCTTTTTGAAAGTAAACAAAGATTAGAGTTAGCTATAGAAGGTTCTGGGGATAATATTTGGGATTGGAATGTAAAAAAGAATGAAATAATCTATTCTGATGAATCCAAAAAAATGTTTGGTTATGAACCACACGAATTAGGACCTGGTATAGAGACCTGGAGCAATCTAGTACATGCAGATGATAAAGAGTTGTATTATAATAACATGAAAAAGCACTCCAAAAGCGATACAAATTATTATAATAGTGAATATAGAGTGTTATGCAAAGATGGTAGCTATAAATGGATTCTGGATCGAGGTAAGGTGATTGAAAGAGATAAAAGCGGAAATATAATTCGTATTGTTGGAACACACTCTGATATTACTTTGCAAAAACAAAAACAGGAAGAAGCACAAAACACTATTGACATTATTGGAGAGCAAAACAATCGATTATTAAATTTTGCACATATTGTCTCGCATAATCTACGTTCACATGCTAGTAGTTTTAAAATGCTAATGGATATCGTTAATACAACTAATGATCAGAAAGAAAGGAAAGAGGCATTTTATCATCTAAACAATGTATCTAATGCTCTTACAGATACCATTACACATCTCACAGAAATAGTTTCGGTTCAAACCAATATTAATGAAGAATCAAAAAAAATAAACCTTCATGATTATATACAAAAAACTATAGATATTTTAAAAGGAGATATCGATCAAAAAAAAGCAATCGTTATAAATCAAGTTCCTGCAGAAATTTTTATTAACTATAATCCAGCTTATCTAGAAAGTATTATACTTAACCTTATGTCTAATGCATTAAAGTATAAACACCCTGATCGTAATCCAGAAGTAAAACTAGAAGCATTTTATGAAAATAAACGATTAGTATTACAAATTTCTGATAATGGTAGAGGTATTGACCTTAATAAATATGGCGAAAGTTTATTTGGTATGTACAAAACGTTTCACGGAAACAAAGATGCTGTGGGTATTGGTCTTTTTATTACCAAAAATCAAATAAATAGTATGGGTAGTGAAATTAGCGTGCAAAGTGAATTAAACATGGGAACAAGTTTTAAAATTACTTTTTAATTCTATCAATGAGCTATAGATTAATTCAAACATATCTTTAGTGTTTATTTTAGCGGTTGTATAAACAAAGTTTTTCACAAAACTTCCAAGAAAAGAGGATATCTTACAGGTTTTGATATATCAGAATCTACATTTTATTAGCTACTATTTTTTGATATCTGCTTTGCAATTTTATTAATTAAATCTTCTTGTGTAAAAGGTTTATTGATAAAGTCATTCATTCCTGATTTAAGGCATTTTTCTCTTTCACCTATAGCATTCTGGGCTGTAAAACCAATTATTGGGATATTAGAAATCGTTGTGTCTTCATAACCGTTTCGGATTGCATATGTTGTTTCATAACCATTCATAGGAAACATCATAAGATCCATTAATACGATATCATATTTTCGTTTTTCAATGTACTTTATGGCTTCTTCACCATTTAAAGCAGCATCTACAAAAAAACTACCATTAGAAATCAATATCTTCATAACCAAATATTGATTTACTTCCTTATCTTCAACGAGTAAAACCCTAAATTTTCTACCTAACTCTGGGAGTGTATATTTTTTTACCTTTTCTGTATCTTTGGTATTTTGTATTTCGAATGTAAAAGGAAGATTAAGGCTAAAAGTACTTCCTTCACCAACCTTGCTAGTAACTTTAATATCTCCCTCCATCAGGTCAATTAAATTTTTAACAATTGTTAAACCTAACCCTGTTCCTGTGACTTGCTTGTCCTCATGAAAACGTGTAAATCTATCAAAGATGAACTCCAAATTTTCTTCACTAATACCTTGTCCTGTATCTGCTATAATAAAATTGATACTCAGATAATTAGCTCTTTGATAATTTTTTACTATCCTAAGACTTACTTTACCTTTTTTTGTATATCGAAATGCATTGTTAAGAAGGTTAACTAATATTTGGCCAACTCTTGCCTTGTCGCTAATAAGTTCTTTTTGAATATTTGTATCGAGGTAAACTTCTAAATCAATGTCATTTTTTTTAGCTAGAAGTGAATATCTTTCCTCAATATCACGGATAAATTTTATAAAATCAAATTTTTCATTTTTGATATCTAACCGACCCGCATCAATTCTTGAGATATTCAACATATCTGTTACAATAGCATCAAGGTGATTACTTTCTCTTTTGATAATATTAATCAATTCTTTTTGGTCAAAACTAAGAGGAGTTTTCTCAAGAACTTCAGTAAAACCAAGTATTCCAGTCAACGGAGTTTTAATTTGATGATTGATGTTAGCGATAAAACTATTTTTGAATTCTTCTTTTTTTAGTAAAAAATCATGCTTCAATTCAAGTTCTTTATTTTTCATTGCAAACTCGTTTTTTTGTTGCATAATTTCCATAAGTTCCTGATACTTGGATGTGTATTCGTAAATAACGATTACAATCTCTGTAGGGTCAATACAAATAGTTACATCACATATTTTAACATGAGATGAATCTTCAAAATGTACACAAACAAATGTATATTCTTGATTTTTTTCATTAGACTTTTGTAGTAAATCACGAATGATTTCAAAAAACGGATGCGCATCATAGATAGAGGTATTCTCTTTCCAATTAAACAGTATATTGTCTGTCATTTTTATGATTCCATCAAAAGCAACTACAAAAAATTGTATCTTATTTTGAAACCTTAATCTGTACTTAAGATTTAGTATATCTCCCATTCTAAATTAGATTAATCGTTTGCTTTATATAGTAGGTGTCCTATTATATAAAACGCATAGTTTAGTATTGAAAAATAATTTTTCAATACTAAAAAAGAGGTATCCTAATTTATTATTTTACCCTGTAGTATTTTTGATTTGCCTATTCCTTAGTGTTAAAAATACTCTTTAACAAAATTATATACAAATTCATTATTTATAATTTTGTTGTTCTAGAAGTAAATGTATTGCTAGCGTTATAATGAAGATAGTATATTTATGATTATAATCCTACTGACACATAGGTTCAAAAATATCTAATAACCCTATTTTTTATTTTACGAATCTATAAAATGGGTTTCTATAACCTTATCTAATGCTTGTAATGATAGAGGTTTACTTATAAAATCAGTAACCTGATCTATTTTTTTTGATTTTGAAATATCATTAGGATCAGTAGAAGTAGATAATATAACAAGCTTAATATCCTGAGTTATATTATTATCCAGCAATATATACTCCTTAATAAATTCCCATCCATTCATAACCGGCATATTGAGATCCAAAAAAATAAGTTGTGGTTTTTTTGCAAAATCATCCGCTATTGATTTCAGATATTCTAATCCTTCAATTCCACCTTCTGCTACAACAATATTTCTAAATTTATTATGTTGACTTATGATTCTTTTATGAAGAAAAACTGAAGCCTCATCATCATCTATTATCAATACTGTGTCTACCATAACTTATTTTTTTAGTTTATTGTTTTACTTAATCAAATAAAAATGTTGCTCAATAATTTTGTTTAATGCACCAAAAGATAAGGGTTTATTAACAAAATCAAGAACTATATCACAATCTAAATATCTTCTGTAATCATTAGGGTCATTAGAGGTGGATAACAAGAATACTTTAATCCCTGAAATCAATTCTTCCTCCAATTTTGAGTATTCTATTAAAAAATCCCAACCGCTCATTGCTGGCATATTGATATCTAAAAAAATTACATCAGGTTTTATGGTATTATCTTTCTTTATATTATTTAAATATGTTAAACCATCATATCCACTATACACTACATTTACTTTGGCAAAGGCGCTATGCTTTAATAAGAGATATTTATTATAACAGCTAGTAGGCTTATCATCATCAATCAGTAAAGAGCATTTTATCATTCTATCCATGGTACTAATATTTTAAGTTTTTTCAATATATTTTTCTCTAATGATAAGTTAGAACCTTTGGTGCTTATTTTTAAGCATCAAAATGTTTGTCTACCAAATTATAAATAAACTCTTTGCTTAACATTTTTTTGCTATCTCCTTTTATACAGCAATATTCTTTTACCTTTTTTTGATCTTTAGGCAATAGATTTGTTCCTAACATTAGAATGATAATAGAATTCTTATCATTTAATTTCTTATGGTGATCCAAAAATTCCCATCCGTTCATCACTGGCATATTAATATCCAAAAAAATAATATCTGGAGTATTTAAAGAATTTGCTGTAGTATCAAAATAAGTTAGAGCTTCAGCTCCATTATTAGCTGTACTTACATTGGCTGCCAAACCTGTTTTTGCGATTATCATTTTGTTATAAAAAATAGTTGCAGGGCTATCATCAACTATTAAAATATGTGTGACTTTATTTTTCATAGGGGTTAAAAGTGTTAAATGACTTTATGAATTTATTATGTGTTTTTATGATCATCTATCAACAATACAATATCTATTATAAACTGTTGATTAGATACTATTATAAAGAACGTTAACAATTGTCGTTATTTTGTAAAACTGTTTAATAATACTAAACTCTTTTCATGACGAAAGGTAAAAATATCCGACAAAAGGTAAAACACCTTTGTTTCAAGTAATTAATTATAATATTTCGAACCTAAACAGCTATAGATTAGCTATCTAAAGTTTTCTGCTTATATGCCTGTTTATTAACATTCATAAATTATACTTGGTCTACGATGATGTATACAAACCCTTGTAAACTAAACTTAATTGTTTTATCACCATTTCCCTAATGTCGGAAATGTTATAGAATGTAAATTGTATACCACCGTCTTGTCGGAAATCTATACAGATTTGGCGGACTTGTTCTAGTCTCAACATAGCATTGCCCGCTACCTTTGAACTTTCAAAAGTTAATAAATAGATAGGGGATATATCATGATTAATGTAGTATTAAGTGTTTTAAAGGATAAGCTCAACGAATATCTTAAAAATGTAGGGACAACCGAATTAAATGTTGTAGAGTTTATAAATACGAATAACAACGATCCAGTTTCTTTTACAGATGATAAGGTGACGCCTTTCTTGATTAATGTTTCAGAAGATAGAAAGTTTAGAAACGCTGATCAGTATTCAGGAATCATTCAGAATGGGATAAGAACTCAAATTAATCCAGAGATTAGAATTGAGTTGCAGGTACTATTTGTGTCAAAGTTTAGTGATTACAATCAAGCACTTAAGTTCCTTTCACATGTAATTAAGTTTTTTCAGGTGCATCGTGTTTTAACACCTTTAAACGCACCTCAACTTTCTGAAGAAAATATAGAGAAACTAACGATTGAATTGATATCCCTTCCTCTTGAAGAACAAAATCAAGTATGGCATTCTTTAAATACATCATATCTACCTTCTGTTTTGTATAGGATACGCTTGTTATCATTTATCGATGATCTAAGTGTTGAATTTGTAGGCGAAAGTGCTTCAGAAATTAGTCTTAATACTATTGAAAAGATAAACAAATGAAGTACAAGGAATTCTTTCAAATAGCAATTGATCATCCATATTTTTCTGATGACCAGGTGGATCTGGTACTTATGCCAGAGGAGTCTACATTACAGTTCTTGAGAAAGCAACATTTTGTTGTAAAGAATACTGCAAAAGGACTAAAAGTGCTAACACCAGTTGACACAGAAGGAAATAAATTAGCTGTTATAAAACCAGAGGATGCACTTAGTTTTAATGTATTTCCTACAACAGGCAATCTTGATGAAATTACTGATACATCGATGGCTGATAATGGTAAAATTTTGTTTTTCACCAATAAGGGACTAAAAAACGATAGTGAAGAATTAGTGGTGTCAAAAACCACAGGAGATAGAATTTTGAATGGTTTTACGGCCATTGCAAAGATAAAAATAGAGTTAAGTAAAGTAAATTTTGACCTTGATAAGGTGCCTCCTATATATCAAGTAGTGTTCAAACCAAAATCTGTAAAGTGGAAGTACTACATTTTGTCAGGTACCGCAACTACAAAACTAGAAATCAAAGATCGCGGTGAACAATTAATATTCAGGGAATTAATAAATCAAGATGATACACCTGATACAATAACAACTTCACTAAGATTAAATTTCCCCGATAAACAATTGTTTGTTTTTGAGTCTAGTATTGCTATTGATTATAGTAAGAGGGCTTTAAAAAATATTCAGTTGTTCCAAAATGAAAATATGATCATTAAACACTTGTCTAACCCTGATATAGGTGATAATGGTATCCAAATTATTAAAATCAATTAAGTAAAGTTTAAACATTAAAAATTATCTAATATGTCTAATTATTTAACACCAGATGTGTATACAGAGGAAATCCCTCTATTACCTCCATCTGTAGCAGGGGTGTCTACTGCAGTACCTGCATTCATTGGTTATACCGAAAAAGCACCAAAAAATGAGGATGATGAGCTTATACGTCCTATACGAATTTCTACTTTACTAGAGTACAAGGAATTCTTCGGAAAAGCGCAATCAGCCTCTTTTGTAGTAGATGTAGAAAATAAAGATACTATCAAAGGGGTACAGGTAACGCCACCTCAAAGCACGCTATATCATGCATTGGATCTTTATTTTAAAAATGGAGGAGGCGAATGTTACATTGTTTCTATCGGTTCATACGCAGAGTATTCTGATGCTAAGGCTAAGGATGCATTCTTAAAAGGTCTTAAAGCCTTAGATAAGGAAGACGAGCCAACGCTCATAATGCTAGGAGAAGCTACAAAATTACCAGCAGAGGATTACCATGCAATTTGCACAGAAGCTTTGAAACAGTGTGCCGAATTAAAAGATAGGTTTTGCATTTTCGATATTAAGAAAGACGATGTCGATGGAAGCAGTTTTAGAAATGGAATTGGTATCAATAACTTGAAATATGGAGCGGCTTATACTCCGTATGTACAAACTTCACTTACCTATAGGTATGATGATACAGATGTAACTGTTAAGCAATTAACTTCTTCAGAAAGTATATTTGAAGTAGAACATCAGGGGCTTAAGATCACATATTCGGGGAATGATTCTGCACCCCCAAAGTTTAGAATAAACGGAGGAAGTGGAACATCGCTTGAGATTACAGTATCAACTAACAATTTACTAAGCATAAAAAATGTCCCGGATGCTGGTATAGCTGCAAGCACTATTCTTGAAGCTTGGGAAGTGTTTACTGATAGAAAGGGCTTTGATATTGTAGCATCAGATGATACCATCACTGTTAAACAGACCTCGGGCACCTCTGGTCAGGATTTAATTAAAAATGGAGCATCAGAAAGTTTAGAGTCCTATAAAGAAGATCAGTCGGCGTTGTATAACAAAATTGTTAACCAGCTGGCAAAAGAAAAAATGATTTTACCTCCAGGTTCGGCCGTGGCTGGAGTGTATGCTACAATCGATAGAGAAAGAGGAGTGTGGAAAGCTCCCGCAAATGTTAGTCTTAATTCGGTTAATGGTCCTATTGTTAAAATTACTTCTTTAGATCAGGAGAAACTTAATGTAGATGCTACAGCAGGAAAATCTATAAACGCCATCCGTAGTTTTGTAGGTAAAGGCACCTTGGTTTGGGGAGCAAGAACATTAGCAGGAAATGATAATGAATGGAGATATGTATCTGTTCGCCGATTATTCAATATGATTGAAGAATCCACTAAAAAAGCATCCTACTTTGCTGTTTTCGAGCCTAATGATCCATCAACGTGGTTAAAAGTAAAGGCAATGATCGAAAGCTTTTTGTATGGTGTATGGCAACAGGGAGGTTTAGCTGGCTCTACAGAAGAGCAGGCATATTTTGTAAATGTAGGATTAGGTAAAACCATGACACAACAGGATGTCCTAGAGGGACGAATGATCATAGAGATTGGTATTGCTGCGACTCGTCCGGCAGAGTTCATTGTCCTGAAATTCTCTCACAAACTACAAGAAGTATAACGAGAGACCTAATTAGAATCTTTCAATTGTAAAATATTAATAAATGAAAAAATGGCTTTAACAAAAGAACAAATCAAAACAGATTATCCATTACCTATTTATAATTATAGAGTAGATATTGATGGGGTATCATTCAGTTTCTCAGAAATATCAGGTCTTGAACTTTCATTCGAATCTATTACCTATAAAGAAAGCTTTACATCTGGTGATAAAGTGGGACCCAATATAATGTATATGCCTGGGCAGATTCAACCAGTCAACATTAGCTTGAAAAAGGGATTCGTAAAGGGTAAAAGCATCCCGGTTTTTTATGAATGGATCAATGATATCCAATTGAACCGTGTGGATAAAAAAGATATTGTGGTTCATCTTTTAGATGAGGCAGGAAACACCGTCGTAAACTGGAAAGTAATTGATGCATTTCCAACAAAACTGTCGGCTCCATCCTTTGATGCCAGCTCTAATGAGGTAGCTATAGAATCTATGGAACTTATGGCTTCCAGGGTAACCATGGAGGAACTAGCATAATAATCCTAGATGAAATCAAATCTTAGGCTTCACCATGGTTACTTTTTAGACTTTAATCTATACGATGTATAAATGATTTTTTATGGCAACAGATAAACAAGAAATTATTGAAAATTATCCTTTACCAGTATACAACTACAGGGTAATTATTGATGGAAATGAAACGATGTCTTTTTCAGATGTTTCAGGTCTGGAGATTGATCATGAACACGTATTGTACAAGCACGGGTTTAGTTGGATAACAGGTATTCACCTGATCAGGGGGCAACGAAAACCCATCAATGTTACGCTCAAACGAGGGCTAGTTAGAAAAAGAAAGTATTTATACGATTGGATAAAAGCTGGAAACAAGAAGGATATTAGGATAGAGCTATGTGATGAAACTGGTATGGTTGCAGTAAGCTGGGATGTATCCCGAGCACTGCCTTTTAAAATGGATGCCCCATCATTTAGCTCTAGTACCAATGATATTGCCATAGAAAGCCTGGATTTGATTGCTCATGATTTAAGGATTACACATAACGAATGATTTTCATATGTCACAGTTTTTAGAAAATATAAATTTTGCAGATAGAGAACCTGAATTGTCTCATAGGTTTGGGGTCTTCTTCTTCGCAGGAGGATTGATACCAAACCCTATAGATATTAGATTTCAGAAAGTGAGTGGGATTAGTACAGACATACAATTAGAAACAATCAATGAAGGAGGGCAAAACCTACATGCACACCGTTTGCCAAGCAAGGTGAACTATAGCAATTTGGTTCTGGAACGTGGGTATGTAGCCAGTCGTATACCCTCTCCTTTAAACCTTGAGTTCAATTTAGCATTTTCTAGGTTTAAATTTTATCCTTCTAATGTATTGGTGACCAAGTTCAATGAGGCTGGTAATCCTATTGGTGCATGGCTTTTTTTTAAAGCATACCCAGTTAAGTGGTCCATGTCTGATCTCGATGCGCAGTCAAATTCTGTAGCAGTAGATACGATGGAACTCGCATATACCAGATTTCAAATAATGAGGATATAAAATGGCAGTAGAAATCAAAGAAATCGTAATTCGAGCTGTACTATCAGAAGATGAGAAGTCCAGTAAGTTGTCTGAAGGCTCAGCACTCGAAAAAGAGCATGTAGTACAAGAGTGTGTCAATCAAGTATTGAAAATACTAAGCAAGAAAAACCGTAGATAAAATGGCATTTAACTTTTTAAAGTTTGAAAAACTTACCATCGTAAGTTATGACAAACCAGAAAGAACCGGTAAAGGAGAGAAGTTTGTAGCGATGTTTAATCCAGAGTCGTACTCACTATCGTATGAAAATGTATATAGTAGGGCACAAGGTATAAACACTAGTGGGCGAGCAGCTCAATATGCGATGAGTAAACCTGAAAAACTGAATCTTAAGATCATTTTGGATAGTACTGGTGTAAGTACTTTTGGGTTGACGAATAGCATTGGTAGAGGTCACGATGATGTATATAAACAGGTACAGCATTTTTTAGAATTGACCAGTCATATGGATGGTGAGATCCATGAACCCAAATACTTAACCTTAAAATGGGGTGATCTATTATTTAAATGCCGCTTGAGTTCTGTAACTATAAATTACACTTTATTTAATAGTAGTGGTATTCCCTTACGTGCAGAGTTAGATACTTCATTTTTTGGTGATATAGAGAAATCAGAGCGACTCAAAAACGATAGAAAAAGTTCTCCAGACCTCACGCATTATAGAGTAGTCGGAGCCCATGACCAGTTGCCTTTAATGTGTGAAAAAATTTATGGTGCAGCACAATACTATGTAGAAGTAGCAAAGGTCAACAACCTAGATGATTTTAGAAACCTAAAACCGGGACAGGAAATTTATTTCCCCCCAATAGAAAAATAGATAATGGCAGTCGTTACAGCAACCATCAAGAATGGGAAAAAGGAAATGAGTGGTCAATATGAACTCTTGTCTATTGACGTGAGCAAAGAGTTTAATAAAGTTCCAACAGCTGAATTAAGGTTGATCGATGGAAATGTTTCTACTAATGAATTTAATATTCTTGATGATGATTTTTTTGATCTAGGTGAAAAGATAGAGATCGCTCTCAAGTATGAAGGAAAACCAGCACAGAATACTACAATATTTATCGGACTGATAATTAACAAATCGTTAGAGTTAAACAAGTTTGGCACCACACTCACCATTGAGCTGAGTGATGAGGCTATTAGAATGACCAATGTTCGGAAAAACGAAGTATATACCGATAAAAAAGACAGTGACATTATTAAACAAATGTTACCAAAAGAGGCAGAAAGAATTACAGATACCAAAGTTGTACATGCTCAAATGATACAATACTATGCCACAGATTGGGATTTTATGGTGTCACGAGCAGAGGCCAATGGGCAATTGGTAATGGCCAGTAATGGGGAAATTGCTGTTTTTCAGCCTACAATTAAAGAAGTTTCAACAGAAGAAAGTCCTATATTTCAATTAGAATTAGGGAAGAACGACATTTATGATTTTGACCTAAAAGTAAACGGAAGTAATCAATATCACCAAGTCAATTCAGTGGCTTGGGATAGTACAAAACAAACACTTACCGAACCAGCTAAAGGGGATGAGTATCAAGTCCCTCAAGGAGATTACGATATTTCTAAAATTGCTACCGCAGTCGGAGCAGAAGAAACAACATTAATCCACGCTGCGACAATGGATACCGAGGAGCTTAATGCTTGGTCAAATGCAAAAATTCTTAAATCAAGGTTGTCATTCTTCAGAGGATGGTTTAAAATTCCCGGGACACCAAATGCTCTAGTAGGAGACACTATCGCAATCAAAGGTGTAAGCAAATCCTTTACAGGAAAAAATATTATATCAGGAGTTAGGCATGAAGTGACTCCAGAGGGTTGGGTTACGCATCTGCAAATTGGTATGGATCCATGTTGGTTTACAGCGCAACCAAATGTAACAGATACCGCGGCGGCAGGTTTGCTTCCAGGTGTTAATGGATTACAAATAGGTGTTGTAAAGGCACATACAGAAGATCCAAACTATCCGTTTCAGGTTCGTGTTATGATTCCAGCTTTAGGTCCAGGTCAAGATACAGTATGGGCACGCTTGGCTACTATAGATGCAGGTGCTGAGAGGGGAATATTTTTTAGACCAGAACCAGAAGATGAGGTCATTGTAGGTTTCTTAAATGACGATCCCAGACAAGCAATTATTCTTGGATCAATGTATAGTTCAGTAAATAAAGCACCAATACCTTTTGATGAAAAAAATAGCCAAAAAGGAATTTTCACCAAATCAAAATACCAATTACTTTTTGATGAAGATAAAGAAGTAATTACGCTATCGACATCAGAGAAAAATCAGATTAGTATTGATGAGAAGCAGAAAACTATAAAGATGTCAGATACAAATGGTAATCAGGTTGAACTCAGTGAAAACGGAGTGATGATTATAAGTTTTAAAGATTGTCAAATTACTGCCGAAGGTAATTTTAGTATTGAAGCAGAAGGAAATGTTAGCATCAAAGGAAGTAAAGTAGATTTAATATAGAAAATGGACATGGAAACTATAACATTAGAATTGACAATAGACGAAACCAATACCATACTAGCTGGGTTAGGGGAACAACCTTATGTGAAAGTAGTCGATCTAGTTCAAAAAATTCAAGAACAAGGAGCTTCTCAACTAGAAAGAAGTACATCAGAAAATCCTATCGAAAAGCAAAAGGAATTAAAAAAAGTAATATCAAAAAAAGATGGAAAATAAATTTTTAGGTAGAGGGTGGTCTTTTCCTCCTGAGTTTTATGCGCAAGGAGCAGAGGTAGAAATGAGTGAAGGAGAAGACGATATTAAACAGAGCCTTCAAATTCTTTTATCGACGGCACTACAAGAACGCATTATGCAATCAGGGTTTGGTTGTGACCTCAACAGATTTTTATTTGAGGAGACAAGTCAGGGAGTGATCAATGATATCCGTAACACTGTATCAGATGCCATACTAAATCATGAGTCAAGGATATTGGTAGATGAGATTAAACTTGAAAATTCAGATTCAGAAAATGGTTTGATTACCATTTCTATTGACTATACAGTGCATATGACCAATACTCGTTCTAATCTGGTATTTCCATTTTATATAAACGAAGCATCGATTTAACTCGGGTTTTCTAATGCATAAAAAGGGTTGAATAACGAATCAAAATAGATAAGACAATGGATTTGATAATTATGGATGGTGATACAGTTCAATTTTCTACAATAGGGGCTATTACTTTGCTACCACCTATGCCCACAACGGTCATAGAGGGTTCTGGGAAAACAACCATCAATGGTAAAAAAGTTTGTGTAGAAGGAGATGAAAAAAAAGTAGAGATCGCTAATTGTTCGTATACAATACCCCCATTTACAATACCAGGTTCTGGTACATTAAAAATAAATAGCCTGGCACCTAATCAGTTAACACAAAAAAGCAAAAGTGGTAACAAAAGCCTAATCTTAAAAGGAGAATTATTCACAGCGATTTTTGAAGTCAAATCCCCGGCCAAACAGCCACCTCCTGTAAATATGCCAGATCCTCTACCTATGCATATAGGTACAGGAGAATTAATACCAAGTAATAATAAAATTAAAGCCACTTAATTAACACATAGTAGCAGAACAGATGATGAATACTATAAAATCTCAAAACCTCCTTTTCAAGGATGGCACTAGTCAACAAGATCGTGATCTAGAGGCTATACATCCAAACTACATTCAGATAGAAGGGCGTAGTATGAAGGAACTAATCACCGAGGCGCAATGCTTGGCAAAAGAACTTCGGTTTTTTGATAAAAATAACGAGTTCAAATCCGGAATATATTGGGATTCATTTTTAGTTGAAAACGGTGTAGACTATATTTCTAAACAACCCATCGAACAGAAAATTCTGCGTGAGCAATGGGCAAATCAATTGGCGGCGTATGTAGAAGATCCAGATCGTTTTTTAAATGATAAGAAAAAACAACAGAAGTTGTCGCAACCACATGTGGTACTCTTTTTAACTTTTCTGAAATTACTCAATCATATTAAATCTCAAATTAACGGATTAACACAAAAACATCTTGATTTCTATTTTACAGAACGGTTAGGACTTACACCCAAAGATGCGGTTCCGGATGTGGCGAATGTTTTATTTGAACTCATAGAGAATATAGATCGCCTTGAAATAAAAAAGGATACCGTTTTACTAGCGGGAGTCGATGAAGAAGGTAATGAACTGCATTACAAGACAGATAAAGATACCGTTGTTAGTCAGGCTAAAATAGCACAATTAAAAAATGTCTTTGTAGACAAACAGCGACTTACTATTAAAGACGCCCATCTTAATAATAGGAATACTCCCGATCGTGGAATCATACACATGATGGAAATGGCGCTTGGACACCCAAACCCGGGAGACCCACTTCCTGATTTACCAGAGGGTGTAGCTACTATTTTTGAACTAGAGCCACAGATACAAGAGAGCAATCCGAATGCACTATCGTATGTGACAACACAATTATTTCTTTTAGTACAGGATTTTAATCTTATCCTTCAAAAAAATCAAGAAGATGAAGATGGCATACCTACAGATTGGCAAGAGGTATATGCTATTTTAGATGTAGGCTACAAAAATAAAATCAAGGATAAAAGACAGCAGGAGTTACAAGAGCTGCATAACAAAGAAGATTTTGATACGCTGCTAAAACATGTGTACGGAAATCCAAATGCTGGAGATGACCTACCTTTGTATAGAGGCAATCAAGCTTCACTTACCGATGTTTTTGATGACCTTAAGAGTTTAGATGTGAATGCCAGCCACGAAGCTTCAGAATATATCAAAGAAGAGCTTAAACTCAAAGAACCAGATTTTATCCATATTGTGCAGACAAGTGGTAATCTAAACGCCAAAGAAGAGGATTGGAATAGAGTATATCGATTATTAGAACTAATAAATCGTCAAGTACGTGGCATATCGCTTCCCTCACCTACTATAGAAAAAACCTTGGATGTCTATGCGAATCCTGATGCCAGGGCAACTGCTTTTAGTCAATATGGAGATGAAGATGAAAGCAACCGTTTCAGAACCTTTGGGAACAAACAACCTAATATAGATCAACAATTATTACCCGCAAACATAGGCTTTGCCATCAGTTCTCCTACCTTATTGCTTAAGGAGGGTAAAAGAACGATTACTGCTTTTCTGGATTTTGGTCTAGAAGGTAGTGATACAAATATGGTGGAGTCGGTTTTTGAAAACAAGGATAAGCCATTTGATGTGTACTTGAGCAGTGAAGAACAATGGTTTCAGCCAAAGCAAACATCTCTTAGATTCGGGAATTATATTTCTGGTCAGCCTGAAAGTGAATATGATACGAAAAACGTTTCCTTTAAAAATGATAATTCGCAGGTGCTCATTACAGAAAAGGAAAAAGACTTTAATGAGTTAGATCTTGGTAAATACCTGTTCTTTCCTGATAGTGGAGGCAGCAAGGATGATGGTCGCCTGTACCAAATTACGAAGATTAGATCAGCAGACGAAGTGGACATAGATAGTATAGGCAATATCAGTAAAACCGGAAACACGATTCAAAAATTCCCACCTAGTCAGGTATCGCTCAATACACTTAAGGTGGTTATTGATCTTCTCGAGAACGATCTGCCAGTGATGACACCATCTGCGGATACAAGTTTTGATGAATTTATAAATAGCAAACAACCATCATTGGTGTTTTCGCTGAGTCATCATTTAGAAGGTTTGCAAGGCAGAGAGAGTTATCACAGTAGCTATCAAAAACTGATGCAGTTAGCACTACACAAAGTACATCTATACGTAGAAGTTGATGGCTTAAAAGACATTGTTCTACAAAATGATCGAAATACAATTGATGCAAAGAAACCCTTTGAACCCTTTGGATTTGAACCTGAAATTGGGAATAATTTTTATATCGCCAATGAAGAAATTTCTCAAAAGAAGTTGTCTAATTTGAATCTTGATCTAAAATGGATAAAGCATCCAGTAGACTTCAAGGAACACTATAAGAATTACTGGTTAGTAGATGCAGATAACGCAAGCCTTGACGAAGATGCCTATACGATTAAAACGAATGATGATTTTGTAGCCCAGTTATATATCTGTGAAAATAATGCTGAAAAACGTATTTCATCCTTAAAATTGTTTCCACCCGATGGAGAAGCATCAGATACGAAGGTTTCTGAGCTGTTACAAACAAGCGGCTATCAATATCAGGAAATGCCTGAGATCAGTGCCAAAGGAAAAGATGATATCACAGACTGGGATCGCTATTTCAAGCTGGAACTTGATCCGTTGGATTTTCAACATTCACTTTACAATACTCTTTTTGTACAGCAGGCAATTTCTGAACATGATGCCATAAAAAAACTCAAAATAAATACGCCTTATCAACCCAAGGCAAAAAGTATACGTTTAGGCTATACAGCACAGACTTTGATTATACCAGAGTCTACAGATTCAAATAGCCACGATACATTGTACCATCTCCATCCGTTTGGATTTGAAGCGTTAACAGCAGGGGAGATTCCTAGTTTATTGCCAGTGTACAAAGATGAAGGAACCTTGTATATGGGAATTACTCGGCTTACAACACCTCATGTACTTTCTGTTTTGTTTCAGATGGCAGAAGGAAGTGCAAATCCTGATGTAGAAAAACCAGCCGTACAATGGTGTTACCTGCGAAACAATGAATGGGTACCCTTAGCAACAGCAGCTATTTTGTCTGATACCACCAATGGTTTGGTAAATACAGGTATCATACAGATTAAGATTCCCGTAGATGCCACTGCTGGTGGCTCGCTGATGTCAGATACACTGCATTGGCTTAAAGTAAGTGCTCCTACTAATATAACTGGGATTTCAGATACGATAGCAATAAGCGCTCAAGCCATTAGTGTAACGCTTGCTAGCGAGGTGGTAGCTTCTTCTCATTTTAAGACCCCTTTGGCTCCAGAGACCATTACAGGAACCTTGGCGTCTATTCCAGAAATAAAAAATAGTACTCAGCCCTACACCTCTAGAAAAGGAAAACCGGCAGAGGAGGGTTCTATATTTTATAAACGCCTTAGTGAACGTCTTCGACATAAAAACAGAGCGATCACTACATGGGATTATGAACATATGGTATTAGACAAATTCCCGGAGGTATATAAAGTAAAATGTCTTCCCTCAACAGATCAATTAGGCAAAGTAGCTATTGTTGTTATACCAGATATCAGAGAAAACTTGCCTTTTAATCCTTTTGCGCCAAAAGTAGCTGCAGATACGCTTTTTCAAATTAGAGAATTTCTCGATAACCATTCACCGGTCTATGCAGAAATAGCGGTACATAACCCATCATATTTACAGATATTGACTAGATGTACAGTACAATTTAATCCTGGGTATGATACCGATTTTTACAAAGAAAAATTGATTGAGGAGATCAAACGATTTTTATCTCCATGGGCATACAGCCAAGATAGCGATATTAGAATAGGGGGTAGTCTTCATGCCAGTGTGCTCATCAATTTTATTGCAGAAAGACCATATATCGATTATGTAGCTAATTTAAAATTATTTCAAAGTGAGGATGGAAAAACCTTTACCGATGTTCGAAGTATTAATAATGGTAAATCGATTGTAGTCCCATCTCGTCCAGATACGGTGATGGTTTCTGGGGCAACACATTTCATCGATATTGTTGATGAAAACGGTTATGATGAAGACAGCTTCGAAGGAATCAATTATATGCAAATAGAGTTAGATTTTGAGGTAGCCAAAGACGTAACGCAATCCTTGAGCGAATCATAAAAATGTAAAAAAAGAAAGTAATATTATGGATATCAATAAAAAAAACCGAACAGAACTCAAAGCGTATTTCAAGGTAAATGATATACCTACCGAAAAAGAGTTTGCAGATTTTATAGATGCCGGTATCAATCAGGCCGAAGATAGCATTATCAAAGAACAAGGCAGCCCTTTGGCAATACAAGCCGAAGGAGGAGATGTAGGGACACAGGAGATTTTAGATTTATACACAAGTTTTGGAAAAAAAAATCCAAACTGGTCTTTTAATCTTAACCCAAGGGTAAAATCAGAGGATCCAAATAGCAGCCAATCTGGATTTAACATTAAGGATGCCACAGGAGAGAGCCGGCTGTTTATTAAATCGGGAGACGGCAGTATAGGTGTGGGAACCATAGATCCAGAATCCAAACTTACCATACGAGGAAATAATGACTCCTCTTTACTGTCGGTGATTGATACCACGGGTCAGCATACCAAAATCCTGGAAGTAACGCAAAAAGAAGGCGTCTCTATAAAAGGATCATTGAATGTTGACGGAGACTTTACCTCAAAAAATATAAAGGCTGTTGCTGCCAATCAAGATTTGGGTAATGAAGCAGCAAGCGATGAAAAAGTACCTTCGCAAAAAGCAGTAAAAACCTATATAGATACGCGTCTTCCTAAAGGATTGATCTCTATGTGGTCGGGAATAGATATTCCCAGAGGATGGGCATTATGTGATGGAACTAACAACACTCCAAACCTGTCAGGAAGATTTATTGTAGGGCTTGATAAAAATAATAATGACTATAATAAAATTGGGAATACAGGTGGGTTAAAACAAGTAACGCTAACCACAGAGCAGCTACCATCTCACAAGCACTCAGGAAATACCGCTAGTTCAGGTAATCATAATCACAATATTTCCCACCCAATTTCTAAAAACAGTAGCGGAGATTCTAAAAAAACTATTACCGTAGATGGAGAGAATCATGGAACATTATCATTTAAAACTAAGGATGGTGGCACCCATACTCATTCTTTTAACACAAACAAAACAGGAAGTGACAAGCCTCACGAAAACCGACCTCCTTACTATGTATTAGCTTATATAATGAAGCTTTAATCTAGAAAACAGAGAGAAAAAACATGGATATCAATAAAAAAACCCGAACAGAACTCAAACAGTATTTTAAGGCAAATGATAAACCTACCGAAAAACAATTTTCAGATTTTATAGATGCTGGTATTAACCAGGCCGAAGATAGTATTGTAAAAGAACAAGGTAGTCCCTTGGCGATACAGGCCGAAGGAGATGAGGTAGGAACACAGGAACTTTTGGACCTATACACAAGTTTTGGAAAAAATAGCCCAAATTGGTCACTTAATCTTAATCCAAGAGTAAAATCAGAGGATCCAAATAGCAACCAATCCGGATTAAACATTAAAGATGCCACAGGACAGAGCCGATTGTTTATCAAATCAGGAGACGGCAATATAGGGGTGGGTACCATAGATCCCGAATCTAAACTAACCATACATGGTGAAGATAATACATCCTCGCTAGCGGTTATAGATACGACCAAACAGAACGCTAAAATTTTTGAAGTAACTCAGAAAGATGGGGATGGTGTGTTATCTCTTAGAGGAGGGGATACAGAAGAGGCAATACACCTAAGCGGATCCAAAGAAAAACCTAGTTTCTTTTTAGGAAAAGTGGGTATAGGTACAAGCAGCCCTGATGCGAATCTACACGTATTCGGAGAAAATGCAACACTTAAGGTTACCAATACCAAAAAAAATGGAAAAGCCAGTCTAGTACTTAGTCATCATCCTGCTACGAATAAGCAGTGGGAAATTGCTGTACCAGATGAGAATGGAAGCCTTCAGTTTAAGGATGGTAATACAAATACAGTTACCCTCAAGAGTGGTAGACTGGGAATAGGAGGTGTTAACCCAGCTGCACCATTATCTATTAGTGGAGAAGGTAAAGAAACGGGACCCGATGGATCAATACATATTACCAAACATACTATTTTATTTGGGGGTAACAATGCCGGTAAGCATAACGATTCAGCCCAAATTTCAGCGGGTAAGCATAAAGAAAATTCATTAAATATTGTTGGTATGTCTTCTGGTACAAGCAGTGATGATAGAAAAGTAGATATCTGGGCAGAAGGCGGGATGACCGTTCGGGGTCATATCAAAACTCCAATTAACCAAGTGGTCGCTTTTTCCGTTTCGCTCAGTGCTGATATGGGTGGCGCTAAGAATCCTCTAACATTTGGACAGGTGAACTATAACCTTGGAAATCACCTTAAAGATAATTGGTATTTTGTAGCTCCTGTGAAAGGATTGTATGTATTTACAATGTGTTTAAGAAGCACTACAGATAGTGGTACTATATGGAATTTAAGGTTGAATGGTTCGGGTTATATTAATGGATCAGGCACAGGAGAGGTTAGCGAACGTTCTATGATAAGTACCACTAAAAAATTTCATTCATCTTCACGATCTATAACTACACTATTGGAAGTTGGAGACAAAGTACATGTACATCAAACTAAAGGAGGTGCTGATAACTATTCATCGGGTTTCGAAGGAATGTTGCTACAAGTACTAGTTTAATAAAATAATAAGTTCAATTAAAAGAATAAAATGCAAGATGATAAAGCCAATGACCATATCCAAAGCATTACCCAAAGACTCAGCATTGAGTTATGATTTTCTTCGTGAAGAGGGGATCAAACTCATACAACAACTAGGTAGAGATACCTGGACAGATCATAACGCACATGATCCCGGGATTACCATCTTAGAGCAAGTATGTTATGCCATTACAGATTTAGCCTATCGCATTGATTATGATATTAAAGATTTGTTGGGCAACAATGACATGAGTTCATACGATGATTTATATAGTCCTGCTACGATATTGACCGTAAATCCTGTCACCTTGCTCGATCTACGTAAAATCGTAATGGATGTAGCGGGAGTAAAAAATGCATGGGTCGAGAAAGTATCACAAGACGATTTGGTAAATTCTGTTACCAATGATAAAGAAAGTGAACTTATACCCAAAGGCCTTTATAATGTGTTGATAGAAAAAGATGAATCTGTCGAGATTGCTGGTCCCAAATTGATAGCTGATGTAAAAGCCAGATTGCAAGCATCTCGTGGTGTGTGCGAAGATTTTGAGGAAATTAGATTGTTAACCACGCAGCCCATAAACTTGCAAGGAACCATCGAAATTGCAGATACCGTAGATGATATCAATCAACTAGTTGCTAATATACTGTGTAGAGTAGCTTCTCATTTTTCGCCTCGTATTCCTTTTTATACGTTGCAACAACTCTTAAAAAAAGGAAAAAGAACAGATGAAATCTTTGAGGGGCCTACCCTTATTCATGGTTTTATGGACAATGATGAGCTGCTTCGCCATAACCGAAAACAGGAAATCCAAGCATCTGATATTATTCGCGAGATTATGGATGAAACGGAGGTGTTGACCATCGATGATTTTTTGATAGGAACGGGATCTAATACGGTTAAAAGTTGGGTGTTATCTCTTGATCCTACCAAAACCCCTGTATTAAATTTTGATGAAACACTAAAGAAACTTTCTTTTACATCAAGAGGGCTTAAAGCAACTGTAAATCCCGAGCAAGTAAAGAAGCTGTATAACCAAAAGAGCGTACAAGGATTGTCACGAGTGTTACCGATAGAAGAGCGGGATATGATAATGCCAGAAACCAAAGACAGGCATATAGAAAATTATTATTCTCTTCAGAATCAATTTCCCGCAAATTATGGTATTGGGACATCAGGGGTATCAGAATCTGCTCCCAAAAGAAGAAAGGCACAATCCAAACAATTAACCTCTTATTTGATGTTTTTTGAACAGCTACTGGCAAATCACTTCTCACAAGTAGCCAATTTCAAAAACTTGATGAGTTTTGATGGCGAAGATAAAAGAACCTATTTCAATCAATCCTTATTGAGCACTGTAGTAGGATTAGAAGAAGTACTAGACAGTAAAGAAAAGTACCAGAAATACTTGCAAGAAATGACGGCAGACTCAGTAGATGGGTTGAAGCGTAAAAACAAGTTTCTTAATCATCTATTAGCACGTTTCAGTGAGAAGTTTACGGGCTATGGGATGTTATTACAAAAGGCATCTAATGTTCCGTATGAAGTAGATAAAAAACTGATTACAGATAAGTCGAACTTTCTTAAAGACTATCCAACAATCAGTGCAGGTCGAGGTCAGGGATACAACTATACACAAGAGTATTGGCAAAGTAACAATATATCTGGGCTCGAAAAGCGGATTGCAAGAAAATTAGGGATAGAAGAGTATACCCGCAGAAATTTGGGAGATGGCGATACCGAAGGATTCCATATGGTAGAGCATATACTGTTACGCCCGCATTCTAAATATCCATATCCATTTGATTCGCAATATACTGCTGTTGAAATCACCAAATTTGAGGCTGTAGAAAATACCAATCATACGCGATGTATTTCTAACGGTCATACCCTGAAGGAAGGCGAGCAAATTCGTGTTCACGGAAACGACAACTACGATGGAATATATACGGTATTAACGGTAACAGAAGATCACTTTGACATAGAAGCTCCTTTTCAGGAATCAACTACTGGTGGTTTTTGGCAACGTACCCTAGATGTGAGATATTTTATCAAAACGGCACCTGTAGTTTCCTTTTCAGATTCTTCATCAGAGGTGGGTCATACATTTTGTACTGTAACAGGGCATAATTTGCAAAAAGGTGATCGTGTAGAGCTCACTGGTACACAACATTATGATGGTGAGTATGAGGTAGTGAACATCACAAAAAAAGGTTTTGAAATCCCAATACCTTTTAGCGAGAAAGAGACCTCTGGGCGATGGATGCCGTTAGCAATACCTAGTGACCCTTATTCACTTCAGTTAACTTTTGTGCTTCCTAATTGGATGGAACGGTATCAAAATGAGTCCTTAAAAAAGTTTGTAGAGAATACGATACAAGAGGAAACACCCGCGCACATTACCTCATATATCCAGTGGCTAGACAAGTCGGCAATGCAACTTTTTGACAAGGGGTTCCATCGATTTTTAGAAGAAATCAACAGATCGTAAACCTGAGTTCGATTATTCAAACAAATCAAATAGTTATATGAAATTTTATGAATCAAATATAAATTAATATGTACAAAACATCCCTCTAAATCTCCCTTCAAAGGGAGACTTTTTGAGCCACCTTCCTTTGAAGGAAGGGTTGGGGATGGATGTTTTTTAGCAAAAAAAGAATAAAGAAAACTTGATTATCAATGTTTTTTAAACAGAGCTTAAACCATAGTAATACTGATAAATGACACAACATAAACACATTATAAATAGGCAAATCATCGAGATACAGCTACCAAAAAAAGCAGATGCATTTGGCATACAGCAAACCTTAGGTAAGCTCTATAGCGAACAGTTTACACCTATTATAGATAAACTATTGTGTGATCGCTATGGTAGGGATGAAAAGAAACGATATCAGATAGATCAGCTAACTGTAGACTTAGGAAATGTACAGATAGAGAATATAGCGGCAGTATTTACAGAAAAATTTAACGATGCATTAATTGCAGTTGAAGATTCGGGGGATGTAGAAGATGTTATAGAAGAAAAGGCTGAGATACCTCAAAAAACACCTTTACAAGTGGTGTCGTATTTTCTGAAGACCGGTAGGCTTCCTTGGTGGTCAGGTAACACCACTAAAACCTATTTGTCAGAACAATTAGACCAACTCATTAAAACGCCAGATACCACTTTTAAAGAGTTTTTAGTGCAACTGCCTTTGAATCATGTATATCAGGATCGCTTTTTATATACGTTTACAGAAGAACAAATCCTTTTGTGTCTTCAGGTATTAACTGATATTTCTATACAAGGCTTGTCTACGGTTAAAAAGGGACTGCGAGATAGGATTCCAAAGAATGCTGGAGTTACTGATCTTAATATTGAAAATACCTTTTGGAAAGTCGCATTTTATCAGGTCCCTAAAGCTATCGATTATAAAAATTTAATAGCTGATTGCGAGCGGCAAATAGTGCAGGAATTAGGTATAGATGTAAAAGAGTCAAAAAAAGAAAATCAAAATACCTATCTACCCGCTATTCGGTCGTTAGTAGAAAAGCATAAAACAAAATACGCTGGTGATACGGTTTGGCAACAACTTTTTCAACAGGTGTCCAAGATAGTGAACAGCCCTTCTTTTTATAAACTAGATTTCCGTTTGCTAAAAGAATTTCAGCAGTTGTTAGCAATTGAGAAGATAGAAAACAATTTGCAACTGATCGCCAGACATCTTCATGTATTAGAAGCTGCCTTGAAACCGCTACAACCAGATGTCAAGCCTGTGGTGATAGAAAAGTTGCAATCCAGTTTTGAAGATACAGACTTTATTACCATACAAAATGCAGGATTAGTGCTCTTGTGGCCCTTTCTGCAACGATTTTTTGAAAATCTGGAGGTGATAGAGAATAAGATATTTCATAATGAAATGGCGCGACATAAAGCCGTTTGTGCTTTACAGTATCTGTGTAATACAGCAGAAACAGAACTTTTTGAAGGGATGTTACCATTTACAAAAGTACTCTGCGGTGTTCCCTTAGAAAATACGATACCTCCTATATCCCTTTCTGTAGCAGAAAAAGAAATGGCCGAAGGTCTGTTAAGTGCTGTGATAAAGCGTGGTCCTCATTGGGGGAATTTATCACTAGATGGGTTTCGTGCTTCTTATTTATGCAGACAAGGTTCCTTGAGAACCCGTGATGGGCATTGGCTGCTGCAGGTGCAAAAAGAAACCTATGATATCACTTTAGAAAAATTGCCTTGGGGCATGAATACGGTAAAGTTACCGTGGATGAATGAAATTATACTAGTAGAATGGTTATAAATAATAGAAAATGAAGCAAATAGAAATAGGAAGCTAAACTAACAGGTTTTATGGAGATCTTGAATGAAATTTTATTCAGTGAGATTTTTGAAGTTTTAATGTTACGCTTTAAAATCTTTTTTCACCAGTATAAGATTTGTTTTTCGTTAAAAAATTCTGAAGCCTTGGAAGAATTTTAGAAAAACAAATTTGGTTTTCGGTGTAACCGAAAAATACCTTGAAAAAAGTGCCTTTTCTTTTGTTTCGTTTTCTTTGGGCAAGCAAAGAAAATGAAAAAATATACTATGGAAAAACAAGCATTTATTTCTGATGATCAAGTTTTTATGAAATCAAATAGTGATGACCAATGGGCACAAAATGCACAGGTATTGACCGATGAATTGTCGTGGCTAAGTTTGGTGATCCATACTCGATTAGAGCTACATTTTGGGCAAGACACACCTTATCAATCCATCGATGAATTGCTTCCTCCCAATGTAATGGAAAAGGAGGGTACCTATGCAGCGTTTATACAAAAGACAGATCTAAACACAGCAGAACGGCTAGTTTTAATACTGGGACTTGTGCCTCATATCAAACCAGAAGTGTTAGATATCATGCTAACCAAAAATAAAGATTATGACCGACGATATAGTGAGTTTGGGGGATTGCTGCTAGAGGGGCATTTGGGATTAATTCCTACAGCAGAGACGGCCATGTTTATATTAGCAGGTGATGATCTGACCAGGCGGTTGAATTATCAGTATATCTTTGCTGAAGATCATGTATTTGCGACCGAGCAGGTCATTAAGGGGAGAGGGCAGAAAAAAGCGGGGCCATGGTTGAGTAGCACCTGGATGGTGGCAGATGAGTATATAGGATCTCTGATTAGTGGTAAACCCTACCATCCTACATATAGTCCCGATTTTCCTGCGCAACTGATCACTACGCAACTAGAATGGGAGGATATCGTATTGAGTAGAAATACCGCCGAATATCTTCAAGAGATCAGGGATTGGATAGCGCAAGGTCATGTGTTGATGGATGATCTGGGGCTAGGTAAAATGCTAAAACCAGGATACAAGAGCTTGTTTTATGGCCCTCCGGGTACCGGAAAAACAATGACTGCTGCTTTGCTAGGTAAAAGTACGAACAAACAGGTTTATAAAATAGATCTGAGTATGGTTGTCTCTAAATACATTGGCGAAACCGAGAAAAACCTGGCAAAAGTATTTGATCAGGCAGCAAAACGAGATTGGATTTTGTTTTTTGACGAAGCAGACTCCCTTTTTGGCAAGCGTACCCAGATGAATAGTGCCAATGACCGATACGGAAACCAGGAGATTGGGTATTTGTTACAACGTATCGAAGACTTCCCGGGAGTAGTGATTTTAGCATCCAACCTAAAGGACAATATAGATGAAGCCTTTACGCGTCGTTTCCAATCCATGGTAGCGTTTAGCATGCCAGGTGTAGAAGAACGCTATACACTCTGGGAACAATCTTTTTCTACCAAGCTGCCATTGGATGCTACGGTAGATCTGTGGACCATCGCAGAAAAGTATGAGTTATCTGGGGGTGTGATGATCAATGTGGTGCGTAAAGCTACGCTTAGGGCGGTGACACGCCAACAAAAAACGATATCACAAAAAGAACTGGAAACGGCAATTCATCAAGAATTACAAAAAGAAGGGATCATTCTAAACTAAAGGATACAATGACACATAAAAAGAAAGTAAGAATACTCTCATTAGATGGTGGGGGAATAAGGGGGATTATCCCGGCACTGATTATTAAATATGCAGAGGAATACCTGCAGAAAAAGGTACCGGGATCCACCATCGCAGATCACTTTGATTTTATTGCAGGGACTAGTACAGGAGGAATTCTATCTGGTATTTATTTGACACCACAGTCAGAAAATAAAAATAAAGCGAAGTACAGCGCTTCAGAAGCATTGGATTTTTATGTGAACGAAGGATACAAGATATTTAATGATTCAAGGACTAGTAACTGGAAACGATTGTGGGGACTTACGAATGCTACAGAATATAGCCCGCGTCATCTGGAACAAGTGCTTAAAGAAATGTTTGGCGAGTTAGTAATGAGCGAATTGATAAAACCCTGTATGGTACCTACCTATAATATGGATACAAAATCTTCTTTCTTTTTTACAAGTATAGAGAATACATCAAAAAGAGAGTTTTTGGTACGGGATGTATTACGTTCTACATCAGCGGCGCCTACATATTTTCCGCCAGCAGTAATACACAATAAAGCGCCAAAGCCCAAGCTAGAGGAGACCCAAATGCGAAACATAGATGGGGGTGTTTTTGCCAATAATCCTTTATTATGTGCCTATGCAGAGGTACGCAATACACATTTTAGAGAGCGAAATAATAAAGAACCATCGGCTAGTGATATGTATGTGTTGTCAATAGGTACAGGAGCAGGAGACGCTATATTTAAAAAAACACAAAAAAGCCACAAATGGGGTTTGTTACGATGGGCAAAATCCATCCCAGAAATTATGATGGATGCTAGTATAGATACCGTATCCTATCAAATGAAAGAAATATTCGATACCCTGCAACCAGATGATCTTGGATCGTTTCTAAGAATAGATACACCAAATGAGGCTAAAAATTATGACTTAGATATGACTAATGCTTCTAGTGATAATATCACAAAACTATTAGAAGCAGGAGAAAAAACATTAGAACATGCGAGAACCAACGGACTGGATACATTCTTAGATGGCCTTTTGGATGAAGAGAGCGAAGACTCATAACTTAAAACCATGGTAGATGAAAACACAAGCAGATAAAACACAAGAATCTCAAAACTCGATTACCCCAAGAGTTACTAGTGAACCTAGTGACGGAGGTACGGCACAACTAGTTGATAACCGTACCTCTACTATCGATCAGCAAAAACTGAGAACAACGATGAATGCTTCTACAGAAAATAGTACGAATCCCTTACAACTAAAAGCGAGCCCTGAGCGGAGTCGAAGGGCGAATAACACCGGTCTGCCTGACAACTTAAAATCTGGGGTCGAAAACCTCTCTGGTTATAGTATGGATGATGTAAAAGTACACTACAACTCAAGCAAGCCTGCACAACTACAGGCCCATGCTTATGCCCAGGGTACAGATATTCATTTGGCGCCAGGACAACAAAAGCACTTACCTCACGAAGCTTGGCACGTGGTACAGCAAAAACAAGGTCGTGTAAAACCTACCATGCAATTTAAAGGCAAGGTAAATATCAATGATAATACTGGGTTGGAGAAAGAGGCGGATGTGATGGGAGCGAAGGCTTTAAGAGGTGGGATCTTGCAGGAAGGTAGAAGTTTATCCACGACAGAGCTAAACATCCGTTCGAGGGCTTCGTCAACTGCCCAACTTAGTGTTATTCAATGTGAATTTGGGGATGAATTACAAAGAGAGATAGATACTTTCATAGAACGCCTGGATGACCTGATTGCAGAAAGTGAGGCTGAACATGGAGGTGCATTTAGATTTATAGAAGTGGATGCTTTATTAGAAGGAGCCCCAGCGCAAATGGCAGAGGGATTACTTCTTTTTCTTAATAATGGAGATACAGCTACAGGTTCAGTAATGGCAGAATGGCTTATTGAGGAACTCAAGAAAAAGTTTGGCTATGATCAAGTAGCCGATTTAAAAAACATGCTACTAAAGCGTTTAGGGTGGGGTAATTTAAAATTTAAGACCAAGGGACAAAATTTAAAATATTTCATGGAAAACCCAAGAAACAGGAATGTACGTGATGCTATGCGAGCAAAACTTACTGGATATCCAGACCCAGAAGGGAAATTGAAAGAGTTGATTACGTCGGGTTGGGATGCTCCTACAATAAAACAAGTACAGCCAGGGGATACATTTTACAAATTGATGAAACCAGGCGAAGACTTCAAGAGTACACATTCTACATATTATGTAAGTTGGGATGAATTGCAGATCATTTTGGGAGGAGAACATCTTGCTGATCATTTGGGTTTGCCGCTAATCAATTATCAGGCGGTGTATTGTGTATATGAGATTAAGGCAAGACAACCCACTCAAGTTTTTCAGTCAACCATCGCCCAAACGGAGCAAAGAATCCCTACTAGTAATACCAAGATGAAAAATTCTGGGGGCAGGCAACAAACTTTGATTCTAGACAGTAATTCTGCGAATTGGGAAAAGATTGAAAGAGCGAAGTACCTGCTCGACCCGAATGAAATAGAATTAATGCGTCTGGCTGAATTACAAGAGTGAGCAGTCCCACTAGCTCCCGCTAGCATATTTTGCTAGTGGCGGCAACAGGAAATAAAGTAATTATAGCTAGATAAGAAATAAAATGTAGAGAGGTCATAGATATTCGCAGAGTTGTGAGTTTACAACTTGTATCTATAAAATGTCTCATTAAAAAAGCAGATAGTGTACTATGGAAACACAAACAGATAAAACACAAGAATCTCAAAACTTGATTACCCCAAAGGTTTCTAATGAAACCAGTAGCGGGGGCACGGCACAACTAGTAGATAACCGTGCCTCTACTATTGATCAACGCAAGTTACAGGGTGCGATGAATGCTTCTGAAGAGAATAGTCCGAATCCAATACAACGCAAAGAGACTCTTGAGCGAAGTCGAAGGGCAAACAAAACAGGCCTACCCGACAATCTAAAATCTGGGATCGAAAATCTCTCTGGCTACAGTATGGATGATGTAAAGGTACATTACAACTCTAGTAAACCAGCACAATTACAAGCACATGCCTATGCACAGGGTACTGACATTCATTTGGCATCTGGGCAAGAAAAACATTTACCTCACGAAGCTTGGCACGTAGTACAGCAAAAACAAGGACGAGTAAGACCAACCAGGCAACTAAAAAGTAAAGTGAATATCAACGATAATGCTGGTCTAGAGAAAGAGGCGGATGTGATGGGGGAAAAAGCATTAAGAAAAAGCAATAAACAACATTTTGATAGGAGCCGTGAGGTTGAAAGAGGAGAATTAATGAAGAAGGGAGGGGGAGAGCATATAATTCAGAGGGCGAAATGGGGTCCTGGGGTGGATGCGATATTAGTGCACGGTTTAGTTAAGGAAACAATAGGACCAATGGATGAGAGGGTGGTTAACTGGCACACAACGGCCCCGAATGTCACCCTAAGATCTTTGGGAGGAGGGATGATGAAAAATGCGATTTTAGTTAATGGGGTGGATGTTTTATTGGTGCAGATAAAAAATGATAAAGGTACAAGTACATTAGAGGACTTTGAAGCACTAGCAGACGAGGAGATACGTACATTAAGGCAGATTTCAAGAAATGGCGCGCCTACGGTGGATGTGCGTTCTGCGAGGAAGCCGCAAGATCCTAATATATTTAAATTAAAAGTGATGGAATTGGAGGAAGATATGATTGAGGCGGGGTATTCGTTAGAAATGATGCTCGGATATGTAGGTAATATACCGCCTAATGCCGTAGGATTTGTAGAAGAAAGCGTTCCGGGGGCTGAGTATGGGAAAAAAGATGAGGAAAAGATGGCGTTCAAAGATGAGCTGAGAAGTCTAACGGTGAATGGGAAGTGGAAAGCGCGTAAGGATTTAAGAGCGATTTTGAGTTCATGGAACAAAAAGGAATGGTTGGATTTTGCTATAAAATTCGGAAAGAATGGCGGTATAAAAGTTATAGATCCGGCACCTGCGGTAATGAAGGCTGGAGGGATGGAAAACGACCGGAATGTTGAGGCAGAATTAAATGAACTATTGGAAATAGTAGGGAATCCAAGTATTTTCGATTGGGTATCTGAAAGAGTTGGCTGGTTCAAGAATTGGATAGCGAAGAACCGTCCCCGTTTCGGCCGCTCCCGCTAGCATCTTCTGCTAGTGGTAGCAAGAGTAAGATGATGATTGTCACCGCTCTGCGAAGTTTACAACTTCGTAGCGTAAACAGTGAGAAGTTATGTGTATGGGAAAGATATGTGAAATGCTACGAAGTCACAGATATTCTTAGCACATATAAGATATAGTAAAAAAAATATTTATTTATTACTATGACCTTACAGGCAACCTATGTAAAGAATACATAAAATTTTAGAATATGATAGTTTTATTAGACAACGGACATGGTGGATTAATTAATTTAGAATATCAAACCGAAGGAAAGAGAAGTCCAATATGGAATGATAGCTCCCAACTTTTTGAAGGTGAATTTAATAGAGCTATAGTAAATGGAATTATTCAAGAATTAACACGATTAAATATACCTTATGTAAATATAGCACCAGAATATTGGGATGTAAGTTTAGAAACTAGAATAAATCGAGCTAATAAATATGCAGCTGAAGAATGCTTTTATTTAAGTATACATGCTAATGCTGGTGGTGGTAACGGATGCGAGTTTTTTACATCACTTGGAGATACTAAAAGTGATAAAATAGCAACAATATTTGGTAATACATATCAAGATGAGTTTCCAAATAAAACCTTACGAACAGATTTTTCTGATGGGGATTTAGACAAAGAAAATCATTTTTATGTACTTACTAAAACAAAAATGCCAGCTATTCTTACAGAGAACTTTTTTATGGATAATGAAGAAGAGTGTAAAAGAATATTAATGACAAAAAAGGGACGGGGAAAAATTATAAAATATCATTTAGATGCTATTTTAAGAGTAAAAGAAGAATTGTTTTAATAAATTGAATTAGCTAATCTATGACTAGTAGCGATGTAGGTGGATTTGGTATGTTTAGGTAGTAATGGGGGTTAGGTGCGAATAGTGAAATATGATAGTTCGGATTTAAGTTTGCGATTCGTGCTTTGGCCGTCAATTTATTCTATGCACAGAACAAAATATTACAAAATAAAAGACGCGTTCTACAACGCGTCTTTTTATTATATTTAGTTATCTATAAATATCCCTAATTATGAGATATCATAGTTGCATAAGCATCTTTTGCAGTACCTGTAGTCACTGTAATAGCAGCATCACCATCTTCATTAATTCTCAATGTTGCTATATCTGTTAAAAACCGTACAGTAGCAAGGTCATCTTTGCCTTGTGAATCTTTGGTAAATTCAAGATCTTCGGTCCAATAACTCATAAAAAAGTCAACGATAAGGTCTTTATTACCTTCAAAAACTACTTTAGTACTGATCCGTTTTCCTGTAGGTAACTTATTATAATATAACTTGTATGAGATTTTTCTCTTTTTCAGTTGACTAGGGACATTACTTTGGTGCACCCACTGTAAACAATTCGTTCCGCATGCCACAGATTTTGCTTCCCACTTTGTTTTATCCTGAATAAAAGATTGCACCATCTCTGTAACGCCATAAGTGTACTCTATCTGGTCACTGGTAGTATTAGTTAGTAACCACTGTTTGTCATGCGTAGCGGCTGCAGCAATATCCTCTTGCGAGTAATTTGTTTGGGCAAAAAAAGTAAGAGGAAATAAAAATAAAATAAGTAAAAGTTTTTTCATAAGCCATTGATTTATAAGTTTTTGAACTTAAATTTACAATTTTTTTTAATTCTTTACACTATTAAATGTGAAAATATTCTTGTTTTTATTACAATTTTCTATAAAATCATAAGCCAAATCCTTTTACCTAGTTATTTTCTTGAATAAAGTTTGGCAATATTTTTTCTAATCCTTTCTTTATGATTTTTGATATCTATATGATGTAAGGGAAAACGCTTAAGCAAATTTTTATTCGGCAAAGAGGCGAGACCTCAATCAAGATTGCTAAAAAATACACTCTCGAAGCATATCCTTAGCACCTGAAAATACCATTCCTCTTAAAATCAATCGTTCAGTTTCTATTATCATTTATGTTATTAGTTTATACGTCTCCAAAATGTGTAGTTGTGTGGGTTAGCACTTTTAATTCTTTAGTTTCTTGTTTCTACTTTAATTTTTGAACTGTCTTAAATGATGGTCTAGATGTTTCCAAATTAAGCGACCCCAATCTTTTTTTTCCATATTCCCAAAGAAAGGATGGGGTTTTAAACGAGGTATCACTTGTACTTTTTCAAGCAATTCTAATAGTATTTGTTTTGAATGCTGGATATCGGGTAGAGACGAACCGTTATTTAATATATTCATTTGTGATGGTGTGTTAGTACCTTTAGGCCATGGTAAAGCATAGAGTAGTATCCAACGCCCAATAGTAGTTCTATATATTGAAGACCCTTCATATCCCGTTTCAGGAACAATCCCTAAACCAACCCGAAGTTGAATACTACAATGTTCAAGCATTTGGTCTAAAGACATTTTTCCCCATTGACGTTGGCTTTGAGTATGGAGCTGATTGATCCGATTTTTAATGTCTGTATAATCTTTTTGATTAAAAATGTTGGCTGCCATTCTATTTTTTTTCAATTTATAATTTTCTCATACTTCCTTAATTCAGTTGGTTATTAGTTACTTTTTTTAGTTTGTTGTATAACGTTTTTTATTCGTAATCTGGAATGTTCAATCCCAATATTATATCTCTATTCGCTGTCCAAATTCCGTTTTCCATTTTAAGTTCAATAATTCCTGAGCCACCCCTATTTTTTTCAGACTGCTTTTTTTCTTCTGTAAGTATTGGATCACTTTCAAAAAGATAGCTGTCAATGTAATATGGTATTGTTTTAGGTTCTTTGATATAGATGTGTATGTGTTCAGGTTCTTGTACTTTAGGGTATGGCGCTGGTCTGAAAGTATAAAAAGTGAATTTCCCATCGTTACCTGTCTGTAGCCATCCTCGGTACTGTCCGTGTCTATTTTCCCATCCAATTGGGTCATCACTAGGTTGATAAATTCCGTTTCGGTCAACGTGATAAACATACAACAAAACATTTTTTACTGGTGTTTTTCCATCTTTTAGTAGTGCAGTTCCTGTTATCTTTATTTTCGGTTTATTCTCACGAAAACCAGGCAAAGTGTCAATTGATTTAGGGATTATGTTGAGGATTTTATAGTCCAACATAGCTTCACAATCTTCACATGGTCCTCCAACTTTTTTTTCTGTTTCGTTATTAGATTGACCCTTACAGGAAATTGTAATCAGAGTCAGTAGAAGTATTCCTAAATATCTTTTCATTGTCTTGTGTATTACATACAACGGTTTGTATATAAAAAAAGTAGCGTGTTAACAAACGAAAACTTTTCCGATAGTATAAATGTATAAAAAAAGCACAAGCTTTAATGGTTTGTGCTTAATTAGCTATTTTTTATATACGTTCTTACCCAACGTTAATTATTTTTCAAAGCTTTCCAGTTTCTAGTAGCCATTTTTTCCATTTCAGTTTCATTGTTTATCCAAGTGACTATTGTATTAAAAGGTTTTCCTTCCCAAAAGTCATTATAAAACAAGTACAGCTTTCCATCATCAATTCTAAATGTTTCAGGATTAATGGGAACTTTTTTGTTCATTTTGGCAATAGCAAATGCACAATATCCATCAAATTGAGGTAAATGCTTTCCTGGGTTTGCCTTGAAAGTTTTAAGGTTCTCTGCGTTCACGAAGTAATAGGTTGCGCCATTATGCTTAGTTGAATATTCAACATTCCCTCTTTTTGCGGTATTTGTTGTGAAGTAGTTTACAACATCATAGCCTTTATTAGCTAATTTATTTTTATCAGTATTCACGCTTTGCGCATTAACACAGTTTGCTCCTATAATGATTAAAACGGTCATTATCATTTTTTTAATTATTATCATTCTTTTTCTTTTTTAAATTAATAGTACCGCAAATGTAATTCCATAAAAAGTTATATTAATATCAATAAAGATATTATATTTGCTCAATAGTACAAATTATGATACAATGGATATATTAAGTGATATATTGTCAAAAGTTAAACTTTCGAGTGTAGTTTATTTTAAATCCAATTTTTCAGAACCTTGGGGTATGGAAATTCCCAAAGGCCCATTTGCTCAATTTCATATAGTTACTAAGGGTCAATGCGTTTTAAGAGCCAAGGATAAATCAATACAATTATTTGCAGGAGATATTGTAGTATTCCCACTTGGAACAAGTCACTGGTTAGCCAACAATGAAAAAAGCAAACGCCATCAAGGGCAAAATGTAGTAGAGTCAATCCTATCTGGAAAACCTTTATTTGAAGGAGAGCTACTATCTGCTACTTTAATTTGTGGTCATTTTGAATTTGATAGAAATTTGGATCACCCTTTTATAAAGGAGTTGCCATCCATCATACATATTAATGATACTGATTTGAAACAGTTTTCTTGGTTAAAAAACATTACCGATTTAATCATTGAAGAAGCAGGGAAAGAACAATCGGGAAGTGGAATAATAGTAAATAAATTGGGAGAAATATTATTTGTACATACGTTAAGAGCGTTTATAGAAAAAAACAAATCAAAAACTGGGTTTATTGCTGCAATTCAAGATGAGCGCATTAGTAAAGTTATAAAAGAGATTCATTATTCTGTTCAAAAGAATTGGAGCTTAGATAAATTGGCACAAATTGCCGGTATGTCTCGCACAAGTTTTGCCAATCGTTTTAAAAGCTTAACCAGAGAAACTCCGTTTAATTATATTACCCAATGGAGGGTATTAATGGCAAAAGAACTTTTAGAAGAGAGTAGTTTGTCTGTTGGAGAAATAGCAGAACAAGTTGGTTATCAATCGGAGGCGGCATTTAATAGGGTTTTTAAAAAAAAGGTTTCTCAAACGCCTTTGAAATTTCGCCAAAGTGTTTTGGTGTCGTAATGTTGGGTAACACTCGGGTTATAGTTAATAAGGGAATTAAAGCTCTTATTTTTGATTTAAGCATCAAACCTCGTATTAATTATAGACATTATTAGACACAGTACTTTTTTATTCGTTTAGCAATATTTTTAACAATTTCAGAATGTTCTTTCTCTACTTTTTCTCTATCCAAAGTTCCTCCCAATATTATCAACTCTTTCTTACTGAATCGTTGCCCTAGTCTATCGTCAATCATTAC
This sequence comes from uncultured Aquimarina sp., assembly GCA_947501475.1. Lineage (GTDB taxonomy): Bacteria > Bacteroidota > Bacteroidia > Flavobacteriales > Flavobacteriaceae > Aquimarina. The sequence goes on from CANMWA010000001.1 coordinate 741,373, forward strand.
ATTTCTCATACTTTCGGCAATTCCGATTTCGTCTAAAAATTTATTTGGATGTCCAGCTGTACATAAAGAAATACCATACTTAACAGTTTTCATTTTTTCATTTTCTTTCCCACTTTTGTCATGACCATAAGCATATCCAACAGAATAAACCCTATCAAACCAACCTTTTAACTTAGCAGGGCAATCACTCCACCAAACGGGATATAAGAAGATTATACAATCTGCGTTTTCAATTTTTCCCTGTTCTTGCTTTACATCTTGTGAGATTGGTAAATTAAAATTTAAAAGTCCTTCTCGCATATATTCCTGTTCGGTCATTTCAGATTGAAAGTCCATTTCATATAAATCAGAGATTTCAAATTTTATACTTTCGTTTTTCAGAACCTCTTTTAATTGTTTTAGAATTTGATGTGTATAAGATTCTTTGCTTGGGTGACAATATATGATTAGAACATTCATCTTAAATCTCAATTAATGTTGAGTTACCAAAACTATTGTCTTTGCAAGTCCATTGCCATATTTCTTTTAACCTAATTTTTCCATTTTCAGTTTTTTCAGGATATGATTTGCAATTTCCAGTCATTAGTTCGTTTTCTTTGTTTATATGTTGGTACACAAATTCTAAATGGTTCTCAATAACTTTTCCGACAATATTACCTTTTACAATTTGCCCACCACTATATTCTGCCCAAATGATATTATCTTTTTGCTTATAAGAAAATATGGTTTGGTCAGAAACCTCTCCATTTTTCGAATTGAATTCAGGTTTGAATTTTTTATTATTTAGATTGAAATTCATTTTCGCTTATGTTCGTTAAGATACATAGTTTACACAAGTTAAAGATTAGGGTTTACACTAAATTAGTTTCTATTTGCTATATATAGTGTTGGTAACAGTTTTTTATTCTATAATTATAACTTCTCCATCTTTCATTGTTTTAAATAACCATTTGTTTTCTATACATCTTTTAACTTCCCTTTCAATTTCTTCCGATTCTGGGTGTTGCGAATCATAATGTGGTAATATTCCATAGTTGAATAGATTTAGTCCTTCCCAGATTATTTCAGTAATTCCTTTATAAGGAAAGTCATTTGGATTATCCACAAATTGAATATATTTTAATGAGTCTGATAGGATACAAACACCAGCGCTATAGCCTCCATAAAAAAAGTCATCTCGTTTTTGTAATTCTTTGAAGATATTGTCAAATCCACTTAATTTCATTGCTTGTCTCAAAACAAAAGTATTTCCGCCACAAACCCAAATTCCATCTAGTGAAGCAATTTTATTCCTTAATTTATGCTCTTTTCCAAAATAATTTTTTAAGTCTAAATGTTCACTAATAAAACCTAAATTGTCCATAAATTCCATTTCTTCTTTTAAATGGTTATTTCTAATTTCTGGATTTGCAGTTGTCCAATCTTTAGAATTATTTATATGACCAATTTTTGCACCTTGAGAAAGTATGTTTTTTAGTTTTTCAACTTTGTTGCCAAATTTGTAAGAAGATAAGTAGTATTTCATTGATTAGTTAAAATGTCATTCCAAATTTTTACCCCCAATTGTACATATATATCGGTACACATATTTTAAGCACACTAATTCTGTTCGTAAACACTTGTACTCGATTAGGTATAGTTACCTTTTCATAGTATCTCAAAATTCAACAATTTCAATTACAAATCCTAACAGCTTTACATCCTAAGAATTTTATCAAAGTTAACTCATAACAAAAAGTTTGAAGAGTAAATAAGGATAAATATAAGACCCAATGTCGGTAAATTGTCTTGATTTGTCGTATTTGTTATAGTAGGATAACTCACTGTGACCGTAACTTTGTTAACTGTATAAGTACATATTAAAACCTATTGCACATGAAAAATTTCTACAAGTTTATACTCGCATTTTATAGTTTAGTTTTTATATATAGTTGTGCAAGTTATGCTCCAAAAGATAATAACCTTTCTATAGTGTTATCAACTTCTGAACAAGCACTGACAAGTTTAGCAGAAAAAATACCTGCAGCAGAGGACGATAATCTCATAAAAGCATACAACAAGTTAGAAAAAAAGAGCAAGGAATTATTTCCTGCTCTAGAAAAATGTAATAAAAAATATGCACTCACGCCAGAGTATATGGCCACATTAGAAGAAGCACAAAAAACATTAAGACGTATAGATAAAGACTTTAATGCAATCCCCGACAAAACATTCATTTTTGATGCAATATATCTGGATTATGATGCCAAATTAACATCTATTAATAGTAGTGAAAAAAACGATGCTAATACCAAGATCAAAGTTACTGTTGATTCTAATGAAGAGGAAGGCTATTTTGTTTTTGGAAAATTGTCTTATGAAAAAACATTGGATATTAAGCGATTTCGTTTTAATAAACCTACAAATAAGGCCTCTCAAGATTTTGTGCCCGGTTATTATTTATTTTGGTTAGAAAAAGAAGACCGTGTAGGGGAGCCAGAATTACACCTGATTATGAGCAATGGATCAGAAGAAGAGAAACAATTGGTTTTAAAAACCCCAAAATAAAGATATCATGCAAGTAAGTCGATTAAAAGAAGTTTGGAAAGAGATCACGCTGCTTAGTACATGGATTGCTTCGGTAGCGGGGGCTTTTATTATACCATTACCTTCTTGGCACGCAACAGACGAAAACACTGCTTTTTTTATGAAATTTGGAGTGTTTATAGCCACAGTACTTGCCGGATTTCTGATTTTGTATTCGTTTAAAAATAAATCTACAAGAACGTGGATGCGTTTGTCTATCGAATTTATTGTTCTTTTTGTAAGTGTTTATGCAGCCTATCATTTTGCACGAGAGATCAAAACATTACCTTATCTTGATAAAGACATTGTTATTGGTAATGAAATGTTAGACAACAATCCATTTGAAGCGTTTAAAACATCGCATGGGTTTTTACCAGCCCGAAATGAGCAGATGATGATTATACTTGGTGATCCCGAAAAAGCATGGACCAAAGATAGTATCATGACCAATCGAATACAATTGATGAGTTTTTTATTTTTTTGTTATCTGTTTTCAGCTGGGTTTATCATCTCATTTTGTAATCTGGTGATTTTGTATAAAGAAAAATATAAAAAAAAGAGCGTGGATCTTCCTAAGGATATTAACTAATAATTACTATAGAAATAGCCTACCATACTAGCTTTAAAGTGATCAAAAAACAATAGAATATTATATGATTTAACATTTGTTACTGGTTCGATTAAAAAAATGATGAGTAATTTTACAGAGAATTGAAAAAGTTAAAACCTATTCTACTCTGTAACCACTATTTTTCATGAATTTTTTTAAAACTTATTTATATCAGGTAAAACGATGTATATGTGTAAGAAAATCAATCATTTGTAGTATTGTTGTAACTCTTTTATTTCTCTCTTTCGCACAGTTATTTGCGAATACTCAGAAAATAGATAGTTTACGAAATCAATTAAATTCTCATAAAGAAGAAGATACCATAAAAGTAAACCTACTTAATTCCATTGGTTTTGAATATTGGATTATAGATGCGAATGAGTCTATTACTTTTGGTAAAGAAGCGTTGCAATTATCAGAAAAATTAGAATATACTCCGGGTCTTGCAAAAGCAAATCGTATAATAGGAGTTGCTTATTGGGCTCAGGGTAATCAAAACAAGGCCTTAGAATATCTAAACACATCTCACAAAGTATACAATACGATAGCAGATAAAACAGGATTAGCCAATACAAGACTTAATATAGGTATGGTGTATGCTGATCTTAAAGAGTACGAAAAAGCCCTGCATTATTATGAGCAGGCGATCAACGAATTTACTGCATTGGAGTTAAAAGGTAGGATAGCAACCACATTTACCAAAATAGGAACTATCCTTATCGCGCAACACAAAGATGCCGAGGCGTTGCAATACCTAACATATGCGCTAAAAATGCATATCAATAATGATTTTACGTACGGAATCGCCGAGGCATATAATAGATTAGGGGTATTATATCTTCATAAAAATGAAATTGAACAAGCTTCCTACCATATAAAAAAGTCAATGGAATTGGGTAGTAAAGTGAGTGATATTGATGGATTGACCAATAATCTTATTATTTACGGAAAAATTCTAAGGCTTTCTAATAACCTCGATGAAGCCGCAATTGAATTAAACAAAGGGTTAGTTCTTGCTAAAGAAAATAACTTAAAAAAATATGAATTATTTGCATACGAGGAATTGAAAGAACTAAAAAAACAACAATACAAACCAGAAGAAGCCTTCGTGTTTTATGACAAATATATCACCCTGAAAGATTCTCTTTTTAATTCAGAAAAATCCAAGCAAATTGCTTATTTAGAGTTTGAGAACGAGTTAGATAGAAAAGATAAAGAACTATTGGCTCTTAAAGCACAAGAAAAAAAAGATAACCTTATTAAATTTATCTTAATTCTGGGAGTTACTATCTTATCTATTTGTGGATATGTGATTTATAGTATATCAAAACAACGTGCTAGAAAGAGTAAAGAATTATCTGCCAAAACCCAAGAACTTCTGGAATCTGCATACGCCCTTAGTCAAAAAGATTTAGAGAACTCAGAATTAAAGCAGCAGGAATTAAAGCAACAATTAGACTTTAAAAATAAAGAACTCTCCTCGTATGCTCTTAATTTTATAAAAAAGAATGAAGTTGTACAGCAATTACAAAGTACTATCCAAGGCGTCAAAAGGTCCCCCAATATAGAAAAAGATAAATTGATTGCTGATCTCAATAAAGTAATACGAAAAAACTTAAGTATCGATAGGGATTGGGAGGATTTTAGTCGATTTTTTGAAGATGCTCATCAAGGGTTTTACTCCAAGTTGAAATCAAAACACGGGGATTTGGGTACAAATGACCTAAAAATTTGCTCTTTGATTCGGCTCAACCTCAATATTAAAGAAACTGCAAGTATTCTTGCGATATCACCAGAGAGTGTAAAAACTGCACGTTACCGCCTTCGTAAAAAACTAGAATTAGATTCTCGGCAAGAAATTCTTACCTATTTGTTACAACTAGATGAATCATAAACGTATGATTAAAGCTATTCGACTTTTTACACACGTACATTGTTAATAGTCTTGTTATCAGAATGTTAACAATATCTTGTCTACCTCTTGTACCCCAGTTTTTAACAATTTACCTTATTACGTATACTTATTGTATACGCCATTTCTATTGGATATAACTTAGCTCGTTTTATTTTTGACTTCATCAAACTATAGCTCATTAATTACTACAATTTTTATCGAGATTAAAAAAAATCAAACTACTTCATCGCTAAATATTATTTTTATGAAACCTGAAACTAAATATACCAAAAGCGGCCATATCAATATTGCATACCAGGTTTTTGGTTCTGGGGATATCGATTTGGTTTATATTCCGGGATGGGTTTCTAATATTGATTGGATGTGGGCTTGTCCAGAACTTGTTAATTTTTTACAAGAATTAGGAAAAATAGCCAGAGTTATTCTGTTTGACAAGCGAGGAACAGGACTTTCTGATCGTGTTGCAGAGTTTCCCACCCTAGAAGAAAGAATGGATGATATTAGAGCTGTAATGGATGCAGTCGGTTCTCAAAAAGCAGTTCTTTTTGGGCATTCTGAAGGGGGATCTGTCTCTGCATTGTTTGCTGCTACATACCCAAACCGAACGATTTCTCTAATTACTTTTGGGATATTTGCCAAACGAATATATGCTCCTAATTATCCATGGGCACCAACTAACCAAGAGCGTCAAGTTGTTTATGATATGATTGAAAATAGTTGGGGAAGTGGAGAGATGAACTTAGAATCATTAGCTCCTTCTAAAGCCAATGATAAGGTGTTTATGGACTGGTTGGCGAATTATTTTCGCTCAGGAGCTAGTCCAAGTGCAGCTATGATGCTAACAAAAATGAATACGCAAGTAGATATCATTGATATTTTGGGTTCTATAAAGGTACCTTCTTTAATATTGCAGCGCACTCATGACATAGATGTAAAAATAGAAGAAGGGCGATTTATAGCTGAACGTATTCAAGATGCAAAATTTGTTGAGTTTGAAGGTAGTGATCATCTATTCTGGACGGGTAATACTGATATGATTTTAGAAGAGATGAAAACTTTTATTTTGAATGTTAGGCCAGAACCAATATATGAAAAACAACTTTTTACGATAATGGTTGGGCGCATTATATCTTCAGAAACAAATAGCCCAAAGTATCAAGAACTTATCAAACAGCATGTAAAACAATATAGAGGAAACGTAATTCAATATAATACACAAACATTTATCGCTACTTTCGAAGGCCCGAGTAAGGCTGTTCATTGCAGTATTGATTTGGTTAATGCTATTCAAGGCCTGAATGCGCAATTGGCTATCGGTATTCATATCAAAGAATGCCTAGTGGAAAATTGTATAAACAAAGAAACAAAAGATTTTGCGACATTAATATTTAAACAACCAATACCTAATCAAATATTGTTAACCCATACGGTAAAAAATTTATTAGTAGGAGCAGGTGTGAGTTGTACACCATCTAAAACAATTTTTGAAACAGCATCTGGAGAGTCTCTTTTACTATTTACTGTTGACGAAAAGCCGAAACACTATAATCTTAACAGAATTGATCATAATAGAATTTCTCAACATGATTCTTTTCTGAAAAAAGTGCTGCAAAACATCAATAATCATTTAAGCAATGAGCATTTTAGTGTAGAAATGCTTTGCAAGGAGATAGGAGTTAGTGAGCGGCAATTGCAACGCAAACTTAAAGCTATTACCAATAAATCTCCTAACAAATTGATTTGTTCGATACGTTTGCATCGTGCCAAAGAGATGATCATTAATCAACAGGATACTATTGCTGAAATTGCCTATCAAGCAGGTTTTTCTAATCCTTCTTATTTTTCTAAGTGTTTTAAAAAGGAATTTGCTGTAAGTCCATCTGATCTCATAACCTGAGTTCGACATAAAACTCACGGATATGCCTTTAATTAAAGGACTTATGAGTTCTTTCTCTCTCTGGGAGAGGAGGCTTAAAAACACTAATAAATAAGATATTATATCTAGATCTAAGCTCTCCTTAGATCGAACTCAGGTTAAAAGGATAAAAGGAACAGCATTAAAATGAGCTCGTTTGAAGTAGTTTTCTTATGATGTTTTTACTTTGTTCTCTTTATTGTTTTTTAAATCATTATATAGGTCTTTAGCTGCAATTAATATGGATCATTGAAACAAAGGTTTTTTTTGAAAAAGGAAGTAATGTCGTTCTTGAAACGGTTGAATCAAAAATTTTTATTATTTAATATAAATTTAAACATCTTAACCAATCATTCTTAATCTTTTCATCTAAAGTTAGTAATGTAAGTCCTAACCCTGCAGCTCCAACAAGAATATTAGAGTGTTCTGAAAATCCAGGATTTAGATAAGCTTTGACAGTGGTGAAATTACATGTTTGATTTTCTAATTCCTGATACCATCTATTTTGTATTTCTTTAGTGTCTATAGAGCATTTTTTTTGAGCTAGATAATATTGTATAATTAAACCAGTACTTCCATGACATAGACTGCAATCACGAACACCTGAGGTTTCCAGAGAGATTTTTTCTGTAGCAGTAATTACATCTAGTGCTTCTTGTTTTATAGCATTATTGTTCAAAAGTGTACCAGCATTATATAATGCCAGGCCGATACCTAAATCTCCTTGACACCAACCTAATCTGGCATGACCTACATTTTCTTGGTTATCAATATAACTAGGGTAGTATTGTTGAGAAACTTTATTAAATGATTTTTTAGAATTTAAGAAAGATATTAGTTTACGGAGTGCTTGTTTGATTTCAGATTCTAACGACTTAAAATATTGACTTAGATAAAATAAAAAATTAATGAAGCTGGCTATTCCATGAGCCAAACCAAAACAAATAATATCTTTTTTTGTTTCACTTCCTTTAACGATAATAACAGTATCAAAATTAGTATTAAGTTTATACAGTAGATCTCTACTAAATAAGGTTAGTATAGTTCTTATTTCTTCATTATTTTGGTCAACTTTTAACCGCTCCATAAAATACATTGCGACTCCCGTTGCACCATGAAGAAAATCATAATCGTTTTTGTCTGCGAAAGAAAATAATGCTTCCTCTAATATAATATCAAGGGTTTTAAAATAAGCTTTACTGATATCAATTGTTGTTGTTTTTAAATTCAGTAGCATCCATCCGTAACCGGCTAAGCCAGAGCAGAAGGTTGGTAAAGAATCATTTTCAGAAACTAATTCATCAATACGGGCAATCACTTCAGATAGTCTAGTGGAATATTTCTCCTCTTTATAGACTTCATATAAATTAGAATAAAATAATGCGATGCCTGAAAGCCCGCTTAAAAGTCCAATACCATTTTCTTTTTCAACCGAATTCCAAATCCGATTTTCAATGTTGAGAATTTCAGATTTTACTAATGTCATTACAAAGTTTTAGAATTTTGATTATTTGATCTTTTCGAAAAAATATTTTCCATAAGATGGTATAGTCTCAGACTTACAATATCGGTTGAATACCAATATTAAAGTATAGGCTTCACTCACTGGATAAATGAAGCCTATATCTAAACATAATTATTAATTATCGTAATCATTGCAAATACCTCCTGGTTCATAAGGAATAGTACACTGAATATGAAAAGTTGCTCGGACACACCCATCGTGATAGGTAATCCCTGCCATTTTTCCTCCATTAATATTAGCTTGTCTATCTGTGCGCAAAACACTGATTTTGAGTTTTTTTAATTCCAATTTTTTCATTTTACTTTCATTTTAATTGTTCTTACTCTATTTAATAGGATTTTCAGAAAACTCCTTGTGATTACAGTTTTATAAGAATAAAGCATGAAAGATCACATAACTATATTCTCTGTAGAATAATACAAAGCACTATTATGCATATGTTGATACTGAAGAGGGGTAAATCCTTCTTTGCAATCTCTTGGTGCGTAGGACATTATGTTTTTACTTAGAAATAAAGTGTCTTCATCAGGTAATATCTCTCCACAGGTCGTTGTTACATCGGTATTAGTAACCTCGCAGGTATTACCATAAACATTACCGTTAGCAGAAATATCTAATGGTGTATCTGCAATATGATCTCCTGTATTACGTGAAAAATTCTCTTCATAACAAAGATTATAACTTCCAGAAAAGGTATGCCTTAGCCTAAAACAATGACCTACTTCGTGAGCTACTGCTTTGGTAAGATGACTGTCAATAAATCTTGATAAAATTGCATGATTGCTCCCTCCGATTCCTGCAGTTTGACTTGCTACGACCTCTCCTGAGGGTAGTGTCACATTTTGGAATAATTCTTTAACAATATATATATTAATCTGATAAGGGTCATTATCAGTATTTACCAAAACGGCATTGTCTGCAGTAGAACCAGATCCATAGGATAAAACAAATTCATTATATAATAATTCAGTATTGTCAATATAATTTATTTCTGTAGCAATAAAATCTATTTTTCTTACAGGTAAGATCGAATTAACAGGGTATTGCGGATTGTTTAAGGTTACATCAAATGACTGATTTATGATATTGGTCATAATATCTAAATCACTTTCTGGTATTCCATCTGTTCCATCATCTTCTCTAACGATATGATATTTAATCTTTACGACAATAGGATCAGGATTTGTAAAATTAGAAGAACGCTTGTTCAAATTCAATGGTGGTAATTTTATATCTTCTTCTATTTTTATAACTCCGCATGGTTGTATAGCAAGTTGTGGTATTAAACCTCTTTTTAAAATCAAATTTTCATTTGTTGTGATCTGCTTATTATCTTCCTCTTGTACTATTTCTTCTTTGCTACAACTAAAGAAGACAGTGCATAATAGAATGATAATAAAATTTAATTTTTGCATAATTGATGTGTTTAGATTTTTTTGTTTTGTTAAATATTCCAATGATGTACATACTATTTAATAGTCGACACCATCCTGTGACAATAATCATAATTTTGTTACCCAAAAAAATATCTTTTTTTAAAAGAGAGCTCGGGACCTGGTTAAGAATGTGGGTGAAGAATTTGTTTATTTGGTTTTATATTAGTTATCCATAAAATCATAAAATGAACCTTTTCATGATCCATTTTATGTGCCCTTGATGATTAATCTCATCATCTACAAAATGTTTTATCATATAGTAGTTGTTTAGGATTGGTATATGTTGATTTCGCATAAATACCCAATCATCATCATAGTCTTTAAGTTTTTCTAAAGTATGTTTTCTTATTTCATGTAATTCTGACAAATAATAATCTAAGTCATTGCTATGAATTTTTCGTGTTTTCATGTTCTCAGGGGCAGCATCGTTATGTTTTTCTGATTCCTGATCATTCATTAATCGACCATAAAAAAGAGGTCTTTGGAAGTAGAACTCTGAGCCGGCGATATGAAATAGCAACATCCCGATGCTATTACTTTTTTCATCTACATAAAAATCCAGTTGTTTACGTGTTAACTTTTTTACTATTCGCAAAGTAACATCTCTGGTATGGTTCATTTGGGAAACCAACATCCCTATATGATTATCGTAGTCTTTGTTTGGTAAAAGTATCATAATAATGGTTGTTTAATGTGCTCAAAAAACTAGAGCTAGCAACTAAAACATAAAGTAGAAAAGACCGACTAAATACTTTTTTAGACGGTCTCTTTTGCAGTAGGTGTTTATAATATTGATCATTTAATAAGATCAGCACAACTTCTAAACTCTGATAGGCAAGGATAACAAGTAGCTAGGACTTCTGTGCAAAAATGTTCTGCTCTACCACCAGTAATCATACTAGTCTGTAATTTTGAAATTTGAACTTTTTTAAGGCTTAAACCGATCTTTTTTTTATTCTTCATCTTACTTTAATTTAATTATTTCTTACTCTATTAAATAGGATTTTCAGAAAACTCCTTCAATTATATGTTGTGGTAGAAAATATGATCTTGCTACTATATAAAGCTTTTAGGTTACCGTTTTTTTCATTAAACGTATTATAATTGAAAAACACTTCAAATACAGGTTTACTATATTTTTTAATGTAACCACAGTATATCGTGATCATACTCTCTTTGTATGATTTATTAAAATATTTCTAATGATGTATGTAGGTTTTAGTAAGTATTACTGTCTTGTGACAATCATCATCGTTTTGTTACCCAAAAAAAATATCTTTTTTAAAAAGAGAGGTCGGGATCTAGTGAAGAATAAGGGTGAAGAATAAAAGTGAAGAATTTATTTATTCAGTTTTTATATAAGTTATATATAGAATCATATTTAGAATCTTTTCATAATCCATTTTATGTGCCCTTGATGATTGATCTCATCATCTACAAAATGTTTTATCATATAGTAGTTGTTTAGGATTGGTATATGTTGATTTCGCATAAATACCCAATCATCATCATAGTCCTTAAGTTGTTCTAAAGTATGTTTTCTAATTTCATGTAATTCTGACAAATAATAATCTAAGTCATTGCTATGAATTTTTCGTGTTTTCATATTCTCAGGGGCAGCATCGTTATGTTTTTCTAATTCCTGATCATTGATTAATCTATTATAAAAAAGAGGTCTTTGGAAGTAAAACTCTGAGCCGGCAATATGAAATAGCAACATCCCGATGCTATTACTTTTTTCATCTACATAAAAATCCAGTTGTTTACGTGTTAACTTTTTTACTATTCGCAAAGTAACATCTCTGGTATGGTTCATTTGGGAAACCAACATTCCTATATGATTATCGTAGTCTTTGTTTGGTAAAAGTATCATAATAATGGTTGTTTAATGTGTTCAAAAAACTAGAGCTAGCAACTAAAATATAAAGTAGAAAAGACCGACTAAATGCTTTTTAGGCGGTCTTTTTTATAGCGAATATTTAAAAACACTCTGTATGTTTCTAGCATTATTGTTTGACATGGTCAGTACAACTCCTGTAATTTGTTTGGCAATCAGTACAAGTGGCACCATAGTCATTTGTACAAATAAAACCTCCGCCATTAATTTTACTACTCTCTAATTTTGAAATTTGAATTTTTTTAAGGCTTAAACCGATCTTTTTTTGATTTTTCATCTTACTTTAATTTAATTATTTCTTACTCTGTTAAATAGGATTTTCAGAAAACTCCTTTTTATGTGTTTGGTAAAAAATAGTGTCTAGCCAAATACATAAAACTTATGCTATTCAATGTTACTTTAAAAAAAACATACAGGAGTTCTGGATCTATAGAAAGATGAAGATATAGGACTTATTTATTCAAAAAAAACGATTAAATAATAAAAGAGAAAGCACTTTACTATTTATTCTTAGTACTTTTGATTGTATAGATCAAAGTATAAAAAATGGCAAAAATATTTCCCGAAATAAATGAGGAGTTACAAGAGTTTATAGCTGATCAAAAAATTTTTTTTGTTGGCACAGCTGCGGCTGAAGGGCGGGTTAATGTTTCGCCAAAAGGAATGGATACATTTCGCGTTTTAGGTGCCAATAAAGTGGTTTGGCTTAATCTTACCGGAAGTGGTAATGAAACTGCAGCACATCTATTAAAAAATAATAGGATGACTGTTATGTTTTGTGCTTTTGATGGAAAACCTTTGATCTTAAGGCTGTATGGTAGTGCCAATATGTATCATGAACGCGATAAAGAATATCATTCTTATATAGATCTCTTTCCAAAAATTATGGGAGCTCGACAAATTATTGAAATAGAAGTAGATACCGTTCAAACATCTTGTGGATTTGCAGTGCCTTTTATGGAATATAAAGAAGAGAGAACAGTACTTAAATCTTGGGCCGAAAAACAAGGCGAAGATAAGTTAAAGCAATATCATAAAGAGAAAAATAGCTTTAGTATCGATAATTTTGAAACGGGAATTTGAACATAACCCTTTTTATAAAGATACACCAACCAAAACACCTATGCCAACACCGCCAAGGGCAAAAAGTATTTTCTCGAATGCACTTTTTCTTCTTTGTTTTCTTGTGTTTTCTTTAATAACATCAAGATTAGATGTTGCCTTTTCTAAGCGATTTATAGTAGAATCTAATGATTTTTGAGTATCATTTATAGTGCTTAATGTTTTTTCATACATAATTTTATCAAAGCTATCTGTTTGATTGAAATTATTTTCTAACTTACTTTCAAGATCGATATTTCTTCTAAGAGTTTTTTTATAATTCTCAATTAATGTTTGAGTAACATCATCATTAGTCCCGGCAATTTCTGATATTTTTATTAGCGTTAAATAATATTTTTTATTTACCAAATAAACATCAGGAGTACGAAACACATATAAACTATCTTTTTTTACTATAAGAGGATCTCCTATTTGATCTGCATAAGCACTAGGGATTTCAATAACACTAGATAAGTCAATTTCTTGACCATAAGAAAAAGAAACAAATAATATAAATAGGAAAAAGCTGTATAATTTTTTCATCATTTTAGAATTGAAAGTTAAATATAGAGAAGTATATTATCTAATTAATTATTTTTTACCACGTAAACTGTCTAGTATTTTTTTATACATAATTAATTCTTCATTATTTATAGTTATACTATCTTTAATGGCCTCTAGTGAGTTCCAGTCTACAGCATTTTTTCTTTCAAAATCTAATAATAACGAGTCTCTTTGTCTTTTAAAAATATCTTTTTGTAATTGTATTTTTTGCAACTCTGATTTAGAAGTCTCAAGATTAGCTATTGTAGTCGTCAAGGTTTTTTTAGATTCCGTTAGCTGTTCTTTGGCTTCCTTTAATTGAGCTTCGATAATATCCCATTTTGACCCAGAACTAAAAGTCATATACCCAATAATGACCAAAAATAATAATGCTACAATTTGAAGAATAGTATTGGTGTTGATGTTTTTCATGAATTATTTTATGTTAGGTACAAATACGGTATTTGAAGTTGGTTATAACTTAAAGAGTAAATGTAAGTATTTTATTTTTTCTAAACGAAGGGAAAAACCCCTTATGGTTGTAAGTAAATACATGCTTTTTACCTCTAATTTTAACGATAGACATTTCTTTTTTTGAAAAATCACAAAAAAATCATCTCATTTTTCAATAGTATCAGAAAATGAAACTGATATTTCGTATTGTTGCACCACAAAAATAATTCTATAACAATAAGTAAATTTTAATTAAATAAAAATGAAAAAACAATCACTTTTGATTCTTCTAACAATTTTAAGTTTTACTGGGTATGCCCAGATAAAATTTGAATCAGGATATTTTATTGACAATACTGGAGCAAAAACATTATGTTTAATAAAAAATAAGGGGTGGAAAGATAATCCTAATCAGATTGAGTATAAATTAGCAGATACTACTAAAATACTGATAGGTACCATAAGAAATATTCAAGAATTTGGAGTTGATAATCTAAAATATATAAAAGCGACTGTTGATATTGATCGTTCTAGTCAAGACTTGAACCAGTTGAGTGAGAATAAAAATCCTCAATTTAATGAAGAAGAATTATTTTTAAAACTTCTCATTGATGGCGAGGCCAAATTATATATGTATGAAGAAGGTAATTTGAAACGCTACTTTTATAACATCACTAATGCAGATATTAAGCAATTAGTGTATAAAATTTATAAGGTATCTACTACGAAAATTGATAAAAACAATCATTATCGACAGCAATTATGGACAAATCTTAGTTGTGAAAGTATTTCAGAAAACAATGTGAAGAAAACAAGCTATAATAAAAGCAGCCTCACAAAGTATTTCATTAAATACAATAGTTGTAAAGATCCAAATTATGAAAACTCTCAACAACGTGAAAAGAGAGATTTGTTTAATTTAAGTATTAAACCTGGCGTTAATTTTTCATCAGTTTCAATTCCTAGTGATTTTTTAGGTTATGATAATACAAATGATTTTGGAGGTAAATCAAATTTTAGATTAGGAGTCGAAGTAGAATTTGTTTTACCATTCAATAAAAATAAGTGGTCTGTATTTGTTGAACCTACTTTTCAAAATTATCAATCAGATATACAACTTACCCCTAAAAGTATAGTTCAAAACCCTAACCCTGATCCTGAATTGGCGAGCATAAACTATAAATCTATCGAATTGCCAATTGGGTTACGATACTTTATGTTTATTTCTGATACATCTAAGCTGTTTGTAAATGCAGCTTTTGTAACTGATTTTGCATTTGATTCTGATCTTTATCTTGAACGCACAAATCAAGCCGAAGAATTAAAACCAGGGACTAATGTTATTGGTGGACTCGGGTTTAAATATAATGACAAGTATAGTATAGAGGGGCGTTTGGCTTCTGGTCGTGAAATAAGTAATGCATTTGAGTATACGTCATTTTCTTTAATTTTTGGATATACCTTATTTTAAAAAATAAAGAGATTTTCTAATGTCTAGAATCCTAGGTTTTATAATCCTGGGATTTTTTTATTTAACTTTTCAAAAGAATTTTTCATAGATTTCATCGTTTTTTTATTTAATTGTACATTAGCTTAACCTCAAAACCTTAAAATATGTCAGAATTTTGGCTTTATGTAAAGCTAGGCTTTGGTCATGTGCTAGATTGGAGCGCTTATGATCACATCTTATTTTTAATAGTACTTACCGTAGGATATACATTCGATAACTGGAAACGTATTTTAGTATTAATTACCTTGTTTACTTTAGGTCATACTATTTCATTATTCTTAGCAACGTATGGAGCAGTGTCTGTAAATTCGAGGATCGTAGAATTTTTAATACCGTTAACTATACTTACCACAGCAATATTTAATGTCTTAACGTCAAAAAGTGGTTCAAAAAACAGCAAAATAGGAGTTTTATATGGAGCAACAATCTTTTTTGGATTAATACATGGGTTAGGTTTTTCTAGTTATTTTAAAGCAGTAAGTAGTAATGTAAGCTCAAAAATATTACCATTAATTGAGTTTGCTCTTGGTGTCGAACTCGCGCAAATTATTGTGGTCATTATAGTTGTTTTTATAAGTTTTATTGTACAAACCTTTTTTAGATTTTCTAAAAGAGATTGGATTCTTATTATTTCTTCTATCGTCTTAGGAATGGTGATTCCGATGTTAATGAATAATAAAATTTGGTAATTAAGTGTCGTTTGTGGTTGTATTTGCCACATGGGAATAATATATTCGTACTTTGATTGTTATCATAAAACTGTCATTCTACCCTTTATGTCAAAAAAAAAACAACTAAAATACGATAAAGCCTACCTTAGAATAGCTAGAGAATGGGGTAAGTTATCTCATTGCGAACGAAAAAAAGTTGGTTCGGTTATTGTAAAGGATAGAATGATTATCTCTGATGGATTTAACGGGACCCCAACTGGTTTTGAAAATCCATGTGAAGACGAAGAAGGATATACTAAGTGGTACGTATTACATGCAGAGGCCAATGCAATTTCCAAAGTTGCATCCTCTACACAATCATGTAAAGGAGCAACTCTTTATATTACGCTATCACCATGTAAGGAGTGTAGTAAGCTGATTCACCAAGCAGGAATACAGCGTGTTGTATATCAGATAGGATATAAAGATGACTCTGGGCTAAGATTTTTAGAAAAAGCAGGAGTACAAATAGAACAGATTACGGATTTAGAAGATTAATGGGATATTCAAAAAAATACTTGCCTTTGTTTTTAGGTTTGGCTGTAGGAATAGGTGTGTTTTTAGGAAGTAAACTAGATTTCACTAACCCTTCAGCAAAACTATTTTCTTATAATGCCAAAAAAGAAAAGCTTAATCGTCTTATTGATTATATTGACTATGAATATGTAGACGAAATCAATACAGATAGTATTGTTGATGTTACCGTAAATAGAATTCTTGAAAATCTTGACCCACACTCGGTATACATCCCACCAGAAGAATTAGAAGGAATCACAGAAAGTATGCAAGGCGATTTTATAGGTATAGGGGTGACCTATTACCCATATCGAGATACTATTTCTGTGATCAATACTATAAAAGGAGGACCAAGCGAAAAATCCGGAATAAAACCTGGAGACAGAATCTTGATGGCAGATAATGATACCCTCTATGGAAAAAGCCTGATACAAGATAATTTAGCAAATAAATTAAAAGGCGAATTAAATAGCCAAGTACAACTAAAAGTATATCGAAAAGGCACAGGGATCTTTGATGTCGTAGTAAAAAGAGGAAGGGTTCCATTGCGAAGTGTTGATGCAGCATATATGCTTGATGATCAATTAGGATATATCAAAATAAATAGATTTGCAGAGACAACATATAAAGAATTCAAAGAACAGATCGATAAACTGCTTGATCATGGAGCAAATAGTATGGTTATAGACCTTCGTGATAATGGAGGAGGTTTTATAGCACCTGCTTTAAAAATGGCAGACGAATTTTTGAAAGACGATGTTCTTATTATGTTTACCAAAAATAAAAAAGGAGCTATCGAAAATAATTTTGCTACCAATAAAGGTAGTTTCGAAAAAGGAAAAGTTTATGTGTTGATCAACGAAAATTCTGCCTCTGCTAGCGAAATTTTTGCCGGAGCGATTCAAGATAACGATAGAGGTATTATTGTTGGTAGACGTTCTTACGGTAAAGGGCTTGTGCAAAGAGAAATGTCTTTGGGTGATGGTAGTGCTGTACGATTAACAATTTCTCGATATTATACCCCAACAGGGCGATCAATACAAAAACCCTATACGAATGGTAACAAAGAGTATTTTAATGAATATCTAGAACGATATAAAAATGGAGAATTACAGAATGCCGATAGTATACAGGTGGCAGATTCTTTGAGGTTTATAACCCCGGGCGGTAAAACAGTATATGGCGGCGGCGGTATTATTCCTGATATGTTTGTAGGTAAAGATACAACTCGAGTAGGAGAAACATTAAATTATTTGCTTAGACAAGGTGTTATAGGACGATATGTGTTTGAAGAAGAATTAGATAAAAAAAGAATATATTATGCTGATCTATCTGAAGAAACATTTAAAGAAAAAACTGTTATCGAAGATGATTTTGCTGAAGGGTTTTTGAAATACGCACAAAGAAGAGGAGTAGAAATTGAACTCAAAAATTACAAAGAGGTATTAAAAAAATACCTTAAAGCGACCATGGCACAGCAATTATTTGGCACAAGTGAATTCGAAAAAATAATTAACCACGACGATGCAATGATTAAAAAAGTATTGTCACTTTCAAAAAATAATGAGTAATATTAACGTATGTCAGAAAAAATATTAGAATACTTAGTGGCAATAGCAGTATGCTCACCGCTTTTTTTCTTCATTATAGCAGTTGCCTTTAGATTAATGGATAACAGCGCTTCTATTTTTTTGAAACATGATATTTTGGTGGATACAACTTATGTTTCTGCAGATATCATAAGAGAACATATAAATATTACAGATGACGTTAAATTAAAGGCATCACTAAAAAGAGCTTTGGTTTTTAGGAAATTGCATAATTTTTTTATGATTTTAATGATCATATCCATCCCGCCAGTGATTATAGCATGTTTCTTTATTTTTTAAATGAGATTCCTGATTGTATTAGATAACAAATTGTAATTATTTTCTTTTCTTTTTTTTCAGAATACTTTTCGAAACCAATAAAATAGACATTAGTAAAATTACACATCCCGAAGCAAGAACCCCTATAAGTGCAGTTTTACTATTTCCGACTAGTAGATTGTCAAAATCCAAATGTGTGGCATTATAAATTAATAAGCCAGCAGCAATAATGATAAGTATGTAAATAAAATATTTCAATTATAATATAGTTTTAAAGTGTATTATATTTTAAAAAAGACCTTTGATATTTGTAGCAAATAACTTAACTGCAATAGCCAATAAAATTACTCCAAATATTTTCCGTACCACATTTATCCCTTGTTTACCCAGAACTTTTTCAATCTTGCCAGAAGATTTTAATACAATGTAAACAAAAATGATATTGATTACGATTGCAATAACAATATTAATAGGGTGATACTCTGCTCGAAGTGATAAGATAGATGTCATTGTTCCTGCACCCGCAATCAAAGGAAATGCAAGTGGAACCACCGCAGCAGTTTCGGGAGTATCATCTTTGTACAATTGAATGCCTAAAATCATTTCTATAGCTAGAAAGAAAATAATAAAAGACCCAGCAACAGCAAAAGAATTTACGTCGATCCCAATTAAACTCAAAATTTCTTTACCTACAAATAAGAAAAGGATCATTATTATAGCAGCTACAATAGATGCTTTCTCACTTTGGATATGGCCAGCTCTTTTACGTAGATCTATAATGATCGGAATGCTTCCAATAATATCAATTACCGCAAATAAGATCATACTTGCTGTCAGTATTTCTTTAAGGTTGAAGTTCATGTGGTGATGGTTTCAAAAATTCGTGTAAATGTAAATAGACTTTAGTTCATAAAGATATTATAAAAAGGTAAATAAATTATAAAAATTATTTAGGATAAAAATTATCTTAGCGCTATGTTTCAATTAGGTAAGACTATAGTCTCTGAAGATATTATCGAAAAGGATTTTGTTTGCAACCTCTCTGCATGTAAGGGCGCATGTTGTATTGATGGTGAAGCAGGAGCTCCTCTCGAAGCATCAGAAATTCAAAAATTACAAGAGGTATATCCTATTGTAAAATCGTATTTGCGTGATGAAGGTATTACAGCAATAGAAAAGCAAGGGGTCTATATAAAAACCCCTAATGCAGAGTTTGAAACACCGCTTATTGATGGAGCTGATTGTGCGTATGTGATTTTTGATGAAAAAGGAACAGCAATGTGTGCTATAGAAGAAGCATATAATCAAGGTGAAATAGATTGGAAAAAACCCATCTCTTGTCATTTATACCCAATACGCGTACAAGATTACACAGAGTTCTCTGCTGTAAATTATCATAAGTGGGGAATTTGTGATGATGCATGCACTTTGGGAAAAGAACTACAAGTACCGGTCTACAAATTTGTAAAGGAAGCTCTAATTCGTAAGTTTGGCGAGGATTGGTATCTCGAGCTTGAAAAAGTTGCAGCAAACCTTAAAAAATAACATGTTTTATTTTTCTCTTCCTGTTTTTTATTAATTTAAAATAGGCTATCCCTTATTTTGTGTGTATTGATAAGAAAGTTTAAAAAGCCTAATTCAGTTTCTTAATTAATACTGTTGCCTCCTCTTTTTTAAAAGAATTGTCTGTCGTTATTTTTTCTAATATAGCAATAGCTTTGATTTTGTTCTTGTTTTTTAAATACGCCAATGCAAGATACCACATGCTTTTTTCTTTGAATGCGTCATTTAATGCAATCTGTTGTTCTAGAAGAGGAATTGCAGTCTCAATCTGGTTGATTGCTAATAAGCAGTTGGCTTGATATAACAAGAAGTATGATTTTTGAGTGTCGTTATATAATGCTGCAAATTGATTAGAAGCTATAGTATAATGCTTTTCTTCATAGGCCATAAATGCCATAACCTCTTTGTTTCTGTCATTTTCTCCCCGTATTATAGGTGTTGTTATATTGGGGTAAATTTCAAAATTATCAACATAAAGCACATCAGGGTTTGCAGATGGACTAAGTATAAGATAACAACCAATAATAATCAGTAATATGATAGAAGTAATGATAAAAAATTTCTTTTTTTTAAATAAAGGAATAGCTTTAGTTTTGTGAGCAGCAATTTTGGTTTCAAAATTCAGCAAAACTTTTTTAAGGTCTTTTCTGTCTTGTGCACCCAAAACAATACTAAGATTTTTAATAACCTTAACATCGTTTTTAAAATCGACATCAGTGGTAAAAAAGTGATCAAAATCTTCTTTTTCAGAGGATGTTACTGCTCCTTGTATATATTTATCTATCAATTCTTCTCGTTTCATCTTTGTGCTGAGATTTTGATTAATAATTTCAAGCAGTGAGATTTTTGGTTTTTCACAATATTTTTATTTTCATACCCCTGGCTATCAGCAATCTCTTTTATAGTTAATCCTCTATAATAAAATAAGGTTAATAATTCTTGACAGCGTTTTCCTAGCTGCATAAAATGTTTTTGTAATAGCTTTTGTTCTACAGATAATTTAGGTTCTTCAAAAACGTCGATGATTTCTTTTGAATTTATAAAATCCTTATTTTTTTCATAGTATGCAGTAGTTTTTTGTTTTTTTAACAAAGCATGTATTTTGTATTCTCCAATATTATATAGATAAGTTTTGATCGAACTTTTTATATGATCTAGTTTTCCTTTAATAGCATGTTCTCTTAAGGCTATGAATGAATCTTGATAAATTTTAATCAAGATGTCATCATCTAGTTCATACTTTCTGGCAAATTGTAAAAAAGATTTACGATACCCTGTATAGATTTTTTCAAGAGCTTGATTAGGCCCTTTTTTAAGAAGTAAGAGGTTTTCTCTCATAAATAGTAACCTGATTATGACGATTGATGGTTAGAATTATTAAGTATTAAAGTTAGCTTTTTTTTTAAAAGGGCTATTTCTTCTTTTTTGTAAACAAATCGAAAACCATGAAAAATTAATAAGAAGAAAACAAAAATGAATTTTTAATTTATTAAATTTTTTGCTGAATTTGTGTTAAAATTTGAGTGAGACAAGCGTTACGGGTTAACCGTAAAATGGTATTTTTTGACTTCACTTTTTTTGTCTCAAAAAACTCGGTGAGCAGCTGAAAAATATGAGTTTTCTTGATAACTTTAAGAGCTTTTATTTTATTTTTTAAAACATCTAATATTCTGATAATCAATAAAATAAATTCTTTTTGTAAAACAACGGGTTTTTAACTGAATTATCTTCGTGTTGAAAACTTTGTTGAAAACGTTTGCTAACTTTTGTCAGAACTTTTGACCTATTTCGTGATCTTTGTAAGACCCTTTGGAAAGAGAAAAAACAGTTAAAAAAAATTAGATGAGCGCCGTAGAACCTATTTTGCAAGAAAACAAAGATCGATTCGTAATTTTCCCCATTCAACATCATGATATTTGGGAATGGTATAAAAAATCCGAAGCTAGTTTTTGGACAGCTGAAGAGATCGACTTGCATCAAGATATTACAGATTGGTCTACAAAACTTACGGCAGATGAACAATATTTCATCAAACATATCTTAGCATTTTTTGCAGCTTCAGATGGAATCGTAAATGAAAATCTTGCAGAAAATTTTGTAAACGAAGTACAATACAGTGAGGCAAAATTTTTCTATGGTTTTCAAATCATGATGGAAAATATTCATTCTGAAACATACTCCTTGCTTATCGATACGTATGTGAAGGATGAAAAGGAAAAAGACATGTTGTTTAATGCCATCGATAACTTTCCTGCAATTAAGAAAAAGGCAGATTGGGCATTAAAATGGATCGAATCAGACTCATTTGCAGAGCGTCTTATTGCATTTGCAGCAGTAGAAGGGATTTTCTTTTCTGGAGCGTTTTGTTCTATTTTCTGGTTGAAGAAACGTGGACTAATGCCTGGACTTACATTTTCTAATGAGTTAATTTCTAGAGATGAAGGAGTACACTGTGATTTTGCAGTACATCTTCATAACAAACACTTGGTAAATAAAGTGCCAAAAGAAAGAATACGAAGTATTATTGTAGATGCATTAAATATAGAAAGAGAGTTTATTACAGAATCACTTCCTGCAAGTTTGATCGGTATGAATTCTAAACTAATGACACAATATCTAGAATTTGTTACCGATAGATTATTGGTAGAACTAGAATGTGAAAAAGAATATGGTACAGCAAATCCATTTGATTTTATGGATATGATCTCATTACAAGGAAAAACGAATTTCTTTGAAAAAAGAGTTTCAGAATACCAAAAAGCAGGGGTGCTTAATAACGATACCGGAGACAATAAAATAAGTTTTGATGCCGATTTTTAAGTAATACACCATTCCAACGCAGGT
Organism: uncultured Aquimarina sp.; assembly: GCA_947501475.1. Taxonomy (GTDB): domain Bacteria; phylum Bacteroidota; class Bacteroidia; order Flavobacteriales; family Flavobacteriaceae; genus Aquimarina. The sequence goes on from CANMWA010000001.1 coordinate 764,344, forward strand.
TGGAATCTAAATCGATCAAAACAATAATATATTCATTCTGAGCTAATCAAAAACAATTCTTCTGTTTAATTCAGATTAGCTCAGTTTGATACAGCTTTGCAAAAAGCATTACAAAAAAGGACGGGAAAAGTCACAGTGTTGTATTTACTTGTAGAATTGCTTTTATTTCTAGAAATAAGAGACTTCTTTATAGTATCTAATTTTCAGAGAAATTAAATACAATTTGTTGGCTTATAGATTATAAAAAAAACAGTAACACGAATTAACATCAACTTCTTCGTAAGAAGAAAATTTAAAAACCAAAAAGACGTATGTATGTAGTAAAAAGAGATGGGCATAAAGAACCAATTATGTTCGACAAGATTACCGCGAGGGTGAGAAAATTATGTTATGGGCTTAATCCATTAGTCGATCCTGTAAAGGTCGCAATGAGGGTGATAGAAGGATTGTATGACGGGGTCACAACTAGTGAATTAGATAACCTGGCTGCAGAAATTGCTGCAACCATGACCATAACACACCCAGATTATGCAAAACTTGCGGCTCGTATCTCTGTTTCTAATCTACATAAAAATACAAAAAAGACCTTTTCTGAGGTAGTTACTGATCTTTATGAATATGTAAACCCAAGAACAGGTAAAAAAGCACCACTAATTGCTGATGATGTATATAAAGTGATTGAAGCTAACAAAGAAAAGTTAGATTCTACAATCATTTACAATCGTGATTTTGGTTATGATTATTTTGGTTTTAAAACACTAGAGCGTTCATACTTACTTAAGATTAATGGTAAGATTGCAGAACGCCCACAGCACATGTTAATGAGAGTTTCTATAGGGATTCATCTTAATGATTTAGACGCCGCTATCGAGACGTATGAATTGATGTCTAAGAAATATTTTACACACGCAACCCCAACGTTATTTAATTCGGGGACACCAAAACCACAAATGTCTTCTTGCTTCTTATTAACCATGCAAGACGATAGTATTGATGGAATATATGATACATTAAAACAAACTGCAAAAATTTCTCAATCTGCAGGAGGAATAGGATTGTCTATTCATAATGTACGTGCTACAGGATCATACATTGCCGGAACAAATGGTACATCAAACGGTATTGTGCCCATGCTTAGAGTATATAATGATACCGCTCGTTATGTAGATCAAGGAGGAGGAAAACGTAAAGGGTCTTTTGCAATCTATGTAGAACCGTGGCATGCCGATATTTTTGATTTCTTAGATCTAAAAAAGAATCATGGTAAAGAAGAAATGCGAGCACGTGATTTGTTTTATGCGATGTGGATTCCGGATTTGTTCATGAAACGAGTGCAAGATGATGCAGAGTGGACATTGATGTGCCCTAATGAATGTCCTGGGTTATTTGATATTCATAGTGATGCCTTTGAAAAAGAATATTTACGCTTTGAAGCAGCAGGAAAAGGCCGTAGAACGATTAAAGCAAGAGAACTTTGGGAAAAAATCTTAGAGTCTCAGATCGAAACCGGTACACCATATATGTTGTACAAAGATGCGGCAAATCGTAAATCAAATCAGCAAAACCTGGGAACCATTCGTTCATCAAACTTATGTACAGAGATCTTAGAGTATACAAGTCCAGATGAAGTGGCAGTTTGTAACTTGGCATCTATAGCATTGCCAATGTTTGTGAAAAATGGAGAGTTTGATCATAAAGAGCTTTTTAGAATCACAAAGCGTGTGACTAAGAATTTAAACAGAGTAATTGATCGCAATTACTATCCAGTAAAAGAAGCCGAAAACTCGAATATGCGTCATCGCCCTATTGGGTTAGGAGTGCAAGGATTAGCAGATGCTTTTATTATGCTACGTTTGCCATTTACTAGTGATGAAGCTAAGAAATTAAACCAGGAGATTTTTGAAACACTTTACTTTGCTGCAGTAACAGCATCGATGGAAGAAGCAAAAGAAGATGGCCCATATAAAAGCTATAAAGGCTCTCCGATCTCTAAAGGAGAATTTCAGTACAATCTATGGGGGATTAAAGATGAAGAATTAAGTGGTCGTTGGGATTGGGCAAAACTGCGTAAGCAAGTGCTTAAAAGCGGAGTTCGTAACTCGTTATTAGTTGCGCCAATGCCTACAGCATCTACATCTCAGATTTTAGGAAACAATGAAGCGTTTGAGCCATACACAAGTAATATATACACCAGGCGTGTGCTATCTGGTGAGTTTATTGTAGTAAACAAACACCTATTAGAAGATTTAGTGCAATTAGGGTTGTGGGATGACAATCTTAAAGATGCGATCATGCGTGCAAACGGATCAATACAAAATATCGATATTATTCCGCAGGATCTAAAAGAACTGTATAAGACCGTTTGGGAGCTAAGTATGAAAGATGTTATCGATATGTCTCGTCACAGAGGATATTTTATTGATCAATCGCAGTCGTTAAACCTTTTCATGGAAGGAGCAACCATGGCAAAACTAACCTCAATGCATTTCTATGCATGGAAAAGTGGATTAAAAACGGGAATGTATTACCTAAGAACTAAATCTGCTGTTGATGCCATTAAGTTTACCCTTAAAAAAGAAAATAAAGAAGAAGTGCAGCCAGAAAAAGTAGCAGTAGCTGCGGCACAGGTGATGGAAGCACAAGCGACTAAAGCAGAACCAAAACAAGAGGCAACTCCTGTTGCTGCAGAAGGATCAGCACTTACTCCAGAAGAACTTCGTGCAATTATAGCACAATCCAAAGAAGCCGAAGGAGACGATTGTTTAATGTGTGGGTCTTAGTGACACCTTGATTTCATGAACGTGAGTGAATTGAGATCAATTGGAGGAACTAATCCCGATGAAGATCGGGGTCTGATCCAATTTATATAGGGTAAAAGGGAAGTTTTCTTAGGATGCTTCCCTTTTTTGTATATTCGAATTTTAACTTTTTCTTACTACTAATATATTTTTAGTATTTTTGACCTCCCTACCCAATAATCTAACTAATTAAACCTATTTGTAATGGAAGAGATGGTCTCACCACAAACATTGTGTTCACAATGTAATACTACAATCAATACTGAAACTAAATTTTGTACTAATTGCGGGTACCCCGAAAACGGAACAGAAAAAGAACAAGCTACTTATCACGCCCAAAAAGTGATGAAAAAGAGCCAGGTTAAAGATGACCAAAAAAGAATCAAATCGGCAAGAAACACCTTGTATTGGATAGGCGGAATCTTTTTTGTTTCCGGGTTGTTTATGTATTACAGATTACAAGATAATGCAATATTAGTAACTAATATTATTGTAGCTACAATATATCTGGTGTTGGCTTATTTATCAAAAGAAAAACCATTTACAACATTATTATCGGGATTACTATTATATATATTGGTAATAGCTTTAAATGCGATTATTGAGCCTACGACTATTTTTAGAGGGATACTTGTGAAAATTTTTATCTTAAGTTTTTTGATCAAAGGTGTATATTCGGCTTCACAAAATGCTAAAGACCAATAATAATATATGGTTTGTCAAGCTTGTAAAACACCATTGGGAGATGAGATGAATTTTTGTTCAAATTGCGGAATGTCTATTGCAAAAATTAAGCAGACAAAAAGAAATGAACATCTTAATTTGGTAATATCATTTTACGTAGTGATGTTGTTATTTTTAATTACTACTTTTTTTGTCTACAAAGAGGGAAGTACATTAATCAAGGAAATAATTATTGAAAGTATTTTTGTTTTAGTGATTTTAGGATTTACTTTTTTTGATTTTAAAAACATTATAAGATTATACAAGATTCCTAAAATTAATCCATTACTCTTTTCAGGCGTTATCTTAATTCCATTTGTAACAGCTTTTTTAGTGTATTTTGGAATGGAATTTCTCAATATAGCGTTATTTGATGAATCCCAGAATTACTATTTGGAATATATTAACTATCCAAATTCGTTATTTTGGGCAATTCTTTTTGTTGCTGTTTTTCCTCCAATTTTTGAAGAATTAGCTTTCAGAGGATTTTTGTTCAATCAATTGAATAGTATTGCTTCGACAAATGCAACTATTATACTAACTGCATTTATTTTTGCGCTTGTTCACCTCTCAATATTATCTCTACTATGGATATTTCCATTTGGGTTGTTATTGGGGTATCTACGGCATAAATACAATACTTTATGGTTAGGAATGATAATTCATTTCATACATAATTTGATAGTATTATATTTGGACTATCATTATTACGATACTGCATTGTTAGAATTTTAACTTTTATGATGAACTGGGAACAACTCCTATCCTTAAAAAGACAAGGAGATACAAATAAAAGACTACGTAAAGAACAAGACGAAACCCGATTAGGATTTGAGGTCGATTACGACCGAATTATCTTCTCTTCGGCCTTTAGAAGCTTGCAAGACAAGACTCAAGTGATACCTTTATCCAAAACCAGTTTTGTACATACAAGGCTAACACATAGTTTAGAAGTTTCGGTAGTTGGGCGATCACTAGGTAGAGTAGTAGGGAAGAAAATTTTAGAAAAACACCCTCATTTGTCGACCATTCATGGGTATCAATTTAATGACTTTGGAGCTATTGTAGCTGCTGCTGCATTGGCACATGATATTGGTAACCCACCTTTTGGACATTCTGGAGAGAAAGCTATAGGAGAATACTTTAAAACCGGAAGCGGAGTACGATATAAAAAACAACTCTCTCCAAAGCAATATCAGGATCTAATTGATTTTGAAGGAAATGCCAATGGGTTTAAAATCCTTACCGAATCCCGACAAGGTGTAGAAGGAGGACTTAGGCTTTCTTATGCTACTCTCGGAGCCTTTATGAAGTATCCAAAAGAATCATTGCCAAAAAAACCAACTGCACATATTGCTCATAAAAAGTTTGGATATTTTCAGAATGAAAAAGCTTTTTTTCAAGAAATTGCAGAAGAAATGGGCTTGCTAAAAACTAATCTGGGAGACGAAGTAACGTATAGCCGCCATCCATTAACCTTTTTGGTTGAAGCTGCAGATGATATTTGTTATACGATTATTGATTTTGAAGATGGAATCAATTTAGGATTGATTGATGAAGAATATGCTCTAGAATACCTTATTAAGTTAGTAAAGGATTCGATCAATACGTCAAAATATAATAATCTAGTCACTACGGCAGATCGCTTAAGTTACCTTAGGTCATTAGCGATTAATACACTAATAGGTGAAGCAGCAACTATCTTTATTAAAAACGAAGAACAGATATTATCAGGAACATTTGATACAGCATTAATAGATAAAAGTAGATACGAAGCCCAGATTAATGATATTATTAAAATTAGCGTTGAAAAAATATATCAAAGCCAGGAAGTAACCGAAAAAGAAATAGCAGGGTATGAAATTCTTGCGACACTTTTAGATCGATATTGCATTGCAACCGATAATTATAATGACGATAAAACCTCAAATTATGATAAACTTATTTTGAGAGCAGAAGGTGGTAATTTTGACTATAAAGATGAAAATTTATACACAAGATTGATAAGCATCAGTAATTATGTTGCGAGTTTAACCGATGGTAATGCATTATTAAAGTTTCAGAAAATCAAAGGATTACAGATATAAAAAAACCAGTTTAATTTTTTATTTAAACTGGTTTGATATAGTGTATGATTATTTTATTTCTTTTTGTACGTTTCTTCAGTTTCACTATATGTTATAGTAAGTATATTATTAAAAACGATAAATGTTACTATGCTCGGAATGCCGGGACCTGCTTCGTCAAAGCTAAACGTCAAATTATTTCCACTTACAGACCATGAACCTGTAAACTCACCACTAATAATACAATCATTGCCCTGATCACTAAAAACTTGAGTTATTAATGTATTGTTGGGGTTAAATTGTAAAGTAGATGTTTTATCACAATCACTTAATTCACTCTCGCTGCCATCTTGTTTTTTGGCTGTTAATTCCCAAGTGCCAATAAGAGGGCTTGGATCTGTTACCTCACCACCTCCTTGTTGAGTGTTAGAATCGTCACTACTACAAGACATTACTATAGCTGAGATGATAAAGAGAAATAAACCGAACTTTTTCATTTTAATTGTTTTGATTGTAATTGTACACTATAAATAAACGAATAATGCATCAAAAAATTTGATTTAAAACTAAAAATTTTACACAGTAAATGCCCAAATTTCTTTAAAAAAGTTGAAAGATGATGATGTAGCAATCTTACTTGATGATACTATGTTATTAAAGTTTTAGAAAGCTATAGGATTACAGGTACAAAAAAACCAGTTTAAGTTTTTACTTAAACTGGTTTGATAAACTATTTTTTAATAGAGATTATAATTTTTTATAAGCAGACTCTGTCATAAAACCTTCATCATCATACTTTATAGTTAAAACATCACTAACAATGCTAAACGTAGCTACATCAATAAAAGTTTGTCCTTCTTCCTGATAAGTAAAAGTTAATGTTGTGCCTTCTTCTTTCCAAGTACCAGTCTCTTGATAATCGATTTGACAACCTGTATTAACGGGAGCATAAGATATATCAGTAAATGATTGTGATTCAAATTCTATGGTGCTTCTTTTTTCACATTCAGTTATAGTCATGATGTCACCTTGTTGAGTAAATGAAATAAGCCCCCATTTTCCTAATACATCAGAATTGCTAGTGTCTGGCATATCTGGTTCTCCTAAAAACTTGTATTTTCCTATAACTATATCTGTTTTTGTTTCTCCATTCTCAGTATATGTTTCTGTTGTTTCCAAAGTCATACTTGTATCGGTTAGCTCTTTGATAAGAGAGATATTTGTATCTGATCCATTGTTAAAATCGGCTATTAAAACATTTCCTTCAGATATAGACCAAATATAGTCATTGCTGGTTGACGGAATACAAGTGTTGTTTTGAGTAGTGTTCTCAATATAGTTTGCTATGTTTATTTCGTCTTTTGTAGTATAAAAACTTACGGTGTCATTCTTTTCACATTGAGTAAGTGTGACAGATTCTCCGTTTACATTTAAGCTTTCCAGGCCCCATTTTCCAATTACATCGGTATCAGAATATGTTTGAGTATTAGCATCATTTTTTACAAATGTCCATACTTCTTTAAAAGTTGAGCCGTTATCATCACTGTCTTCAAATTCATATTTTAATGAAGTCTCGGTTAGTTCTAAAATAGTGTATTCTGTAGTAAGACTAGTTGCATTACCAAGTTCGTCTAATGTTAATGTCAATATATTATCTGAAAGTTCCCATGTTCCAGCATCTGCCGCATCTGGTTCGCAAGCTCCTACAAAACCACCATAAGTTTGCTCTAGATATGTCTTATCTTCTTTTATTTCGAGAGTACTTAATAACTCACAATCAGTATTAGGAAGCAGATTTATAGCGACTACATTCCATTTTCCTACAATAAGATCACTGTTTGACATTTCTCCCCCTCCTTCTTCAGAGTTATTATCATCATCACTGCTACATGAAGTCAGAGCGGTTACAAAGCATAGAATAAATATACAGAGAGGTTTCATAATTCTAAAATTTAATGGATTAATCAATTGTTTTAGGTTTTTCATAATTTTAAATATGGGTTAGGATGTACATTGTAGTATATTTTGATACTGCTTTGATTACATTGTAATAATGATGTTGTTTTTGTTTAGGTTGAATATTTACAAGCAGCAAACATATCAATTGTATGGTTTATTGAGTTCTGTATCTGTAAGAAGTTGAAGATTTAGGACTTATTTTTGGTTGAGATAAAAGCCCTTATGTTATTTCAAATAGGAAACTAATACTGATAATGTATGAGAAATAATATTTAGTGAGATGTTCGATTATTGAAATTGTATTAAAGGGAGTTGTCGTTATAAAAATTACATAAACTTTGATATTTTAATTAAAGCTTCGTATACGTTTCTGTGTATACATACACTGTACCACTTTCTTCTTCGGTATATTTTGTTGTAAGTGTAGTATTGTTAAGTAATATAATAGTTAATGTTTCTGTACTTGTATCATCATAGCTAAAGGTAAGTTGATCTCCTGATAACGACCAACTAAATTCTTCTGTAATAGGGTCTTCGCAAGTAATAGTTGTTTGTCCATTTGCTATAGTTACAATAGAGTTAAAAAAAGTATTAACAAAGTCACCACCTGTTTTAAATTCATATACATCTTGTATATCACACTCGTCAAGTGTTTGAGGTGTTTCATTTTCATTAGCAGCGGTCAGTTGCCATTTACCAATTAGATTATCTTCAGTAATAGCTCCAGGACTATCGTCATCACTATTACAAGAAATATAAGTTGCAGCAATAAGTAAAATAAATACACTTAATTTTTTCATGATATATTAGTAATTACCATACAAACATATATAATATGTCATATACTTTCCCCACCCATTTAGGGTAGTTTTTAAGCAGTTAGATAAATTGAGGAATACATTCTAGAATTTCTATAAATATTGTCTAATGGTTTTGAGAATTCCTTTGATAGAAATACCAGCAATATCATGTAGCTCATCTACCGTTCCTTGATGAATAAATTGATCAGGAACACCTAGCGTTATAATTTTATTTTTGAAATGATATTGATTGGCAAAATCAACTATCGAACTTCCAAATCCGCCCTTGATGACTCCATCCTCTATCGTGATGATTGTTTTGTATTGTTGTAATACTTGTTTTAGAAGATTCGTGTCTAAAGGTTTTATGAAACCAAAATGATAATGACTGATCGTAGTATCGATATCTTCTAGTGCAAAAGTAACATTATGGGCTATGGTTCCTGTAGAAATGACAGCAAGATCAGTTCCTTTTTTCAGTATTTCTCCTTTACCAATTTTTAAACTTTGAAAAGGTTTTTGCCAATCAATAATATGTCCTCTTCCGCGTGGGTATCTAATTGCTATGGGGTTATCTAATCCTAAAGAAGCAGTATATAAAAGATTGCGTAATTCGATTTCATCTTTTGGAGCGGCTATGATTATATTAGGAATACAATTAAGGTAAGCAATATCAAAAACACCATGGTGCGTAGCACCATCTGCACCAACAATACCAGCTCGATCAATGCAAAAAATTATGGGCAGATTCTGTAGCGCTACATCATGAATAACCTGATCATAGGCGCGTTGCAAAAATGTTGAATAAATAGTACAAAATGCAACCAAACCTTGTGTTGCCATTCCTGCGGCAAGAGTTACGGCATGCTGCTCGGCAATGCCTACATCAAATGCTCGATCTGGCATTTCTTGCATCATATATTTTAAAGAACTTCCAGTAGGCATCGCAGGGGTAATCCCTACGATTTTCTTATTAGCTCTGGCAAGTTCTAAAATAGTATGCCCAAATACATCCTGAAACTTAGGGGGCAATCCATTACTATCCTTAGGAATTAAATCTCCTGTAGAAGCATCAAATTTACCTGGAGCATGATATTGTACTTGATTTTCTTCTGCTTGTTTTAATCCTTTTCCTTTGGTGGTAATAATATGCAACAGTTTTGGACCTTCAATAGTTTTTAACTCTTCTAAAGTCTTAATTAGAGAAGGTAGATCATGGCCGTCAATAGGACCAAAATAATCAAAGTTTAGTGCTTCAATAATATTGTTTTTTCTTGGTCTAATACCAACTTTGGCTTTGGTAAGGTACTCTTTTAATGCTCCTACACTGGGATCTATCCCAATAGCATTATCATTTAGGATAACCAACATATTGGTATCAGTAACACCAGCGTGATTAAGGCCTTCAAAAGCCATTCCGCTTGCGATAGATGCATCTCCTATTACTGCTATATGTTGTTTTTTTGTATCCCCTTTTAGTTTTGAAGCGATAGCCATACCCAAAGTAGCCGAAATAGATGTTGAAGAATGTCCTACACCAAAAGTATCGTATTGACTTTCGCTTCGTTTTGGGAAACCACTAATTCCATCTAGTTGTCTATTGGTATGAAAAATATCTTTTCTACCAGTAAGGATTTTATGAGGATATGCCTGATGCCCCACATCCCATACCAAAATATCATTCGGGGTATTAAAAACATAATGTAGCGCTATAGTGAGTTCTATTACCCCAAGGCTTGCGCCAAGATGCCCTTCTTTGGTAGCGACAATATTAATCACAAAATCCCGTAACTCTTTGGCCAATATTGGTAATTGATCTGGCGCAAGCTTTCTAAGATCTGCTGGGTATTGAATATTTGAAAGTAATGATACTGACATATCGCAAAAGTACCATTTTGTACTATTCTTTATAAACTTTTATTTAGCTTTACTTAAAATTCGATTTCTATGCTTGATCCATTAGATGATTCACATTTTATGCGCAAGGCACTTCTTGAAGCTGAAGCCGCTTATGAGAAAAATGAAGTGCCAGTTGGTGCCATAATTGTAGTTGCTAATCAAATCATAGCCAGAGCACATAATTTAACAGAACTATTAACCGATGTTACTGCCCATGCCGAAATGCAAGCCATTACTGCAGCTTCAAATTATCTTGGAGGTAAATACCTTAATGAATGTACATTGTATGTCACTCTAGAACCTTGCCAGATGTGTGCAGGTGCTTTATACTGGAGTCAGATCGGAAGAATTGTCTATGGTGCTGTAGATGAACAACGTGGCTGTACAACGATGGGAACAAAACTTCACCCCAAAACCGAAATGATTGGAGGTGTGTTAGAAGAAGAATGTGGGCAAATTATAAGACGTTTTTTTGCAGAGAAGCGTAACCTGAATTAAATCAGACCTGTATGAAAAATACAATCGCCGAACGGATACAAGATTTTTTAAAACAGTTTCCTCCTTTTGATGTCTTAAAGAAAGAAGAACTATTCTCGATAGCAGGCCAGATTAGAGTTTTATATATTCAAAAAGGAGAATACATTTTTCAGCAAGATACTTCGTGTCATGAAGAGTTTTATATAGTAAGAGAAGGGGCAATAGGGTTATATCGTGATGTAAAAGATGACCAAGATTTGGTAGATATTTGTGATACTGGAGATTTGTTTGGCTTGCGTATCATGATTATTAAAAAGAACTATCGTATGTCTGCAAGGGCAGATGAAGAATCAATTGTATACGCAATACCAGCTACAGTTTTTGAACCTTTTATCGAAGATAATAAAGAAGTAAATAGATTTCTATTAGGCACTTTTGCTACTCATGCTCGAAATTATTATACTGAAACCGAGAAGGGTCAAAAGATAGACAATACGATTTCTATTGAAGTTGCCAATGATCTATCAGCGTTACGTAGTATTACATATAACAAAAAACCTATTACTTGTTCATTAGACGATACAATACAAGATATTGCAAAAAAGATGACAAAAAAGAAAGTAAGCTGTGTTGTTATTACTGATCAAAATAAATGTCCTTTAGGAATAATTACAGATGGTGACTTGAGAGCCAAAGTAGCAACAGGATTTTCTTTAATTACAGATACAGTATCAAAAATCATGATATCACCTGTGGTAACGTATTCAAAAAAACTTACTGTAGCCGAAGCTCAAATAGCACTTATAAAACACAATATTAGTCACCTTTGTATCACAAAAGATGGCACAATACATTCAAAATTAACCGGGATTCTTTCTGATCATGATGTATTGGTGTCTTTTGGTAACAATCCTTCGGTATTAATAAAAGAAGCCAGACGAGTAAAAAAAATACAAAAACTAAGATATATTCGAAAGCAAACCGAAAAACTTCTTAAGTCATATCTCGAACAAGATATTCCTACTCCTCATATATTACATATTATTTCTGAGATTAATGATGCTTTGATAGTGCGTATTATTGAATTGTCTTTAAAAGAAATGCCATCACCACCCCCAGTAAAATTCTGTTTTCTAGTTCTGGGAAGCCAGGGTAGGAGTGAGCAACTTCTTGCTACAGATCAAGATAATGCTATAGTGTTTGAAGATGTAGATGAGGAGAATTATAAAGCTACTCAGAACTACTTTTTAGCGTTAGCTAATATCATTACCAAAGGGCTTCATACCATTGGTTTTGAATATTGCCCTGCCGAGATGATGGCTAGTAATCCCCGATGGTGCATGTCGCTTTCTAAATGGAGTTCACAATTTAAAGATTGGATGACAACACCTACCGAAGAAGGAACACTATTGTCCTCAATATTTTTTGATTTTCAATACATATATGGCGATGCAACTATGGCAGATACATTATCTGATGTGGTGTTTGATGGAGTAAATAAAAGCAATAGATTTTTAGGTTTGTTAGGCGTAAGTGCATTACAAAAACCCTCTCCTTTGGGATTTTTTAAGCAATTTTTGGTTGAGCAAAATGGAGAACATAAAGATACTTTTGATATTAAAATAAGAGCAATGATGGTGTTAATAGATGCTGCCAGAATTTTAACATTGCAGTATAACCTAAAAGGAGTAAACAATACCTTACAACGCTACTCAAAACTTGCCGAAATAGAACCTAAGAACGCTGATATTTATGAGAGTTGTGCCAAAGCATATAGAGTCTTAATAAAATTTAGAACCCGACAGGGGTTATTGCATAAAGATTCTGGAAGGTATATTAAACTAAATACCTTGAGCAAGAAAGATAAGTTAAGGTTAAAAAGATGTTTTAGACCTATTCGAGATATACAAGAGCTATTAAATATACGGTTTCAACTTAAAACATTCATGTAGAGATGCAATTTTGGTCAAAAAAAAAGGATAATAATTTCCCCGATTTCTGGAAAAACTACCTGGACCTTTTTGACCAAAAAAAAGAAAATAAATTACTCGCCGAAACACGTTTTGTTGCTTTTGATACAGAAACTACTGGCTTTGATTATATAGATGATAGAATACTTTCTATAGGTGCTGTAGCTATTAATACTTATGCTATTGATGTATGTGATCAACTAGAAGTTTATTTGGAACAAAAAGTTTTTAATAAAGATACTGTTGAGATTCATGGTATTCGTAAAAATAATGACTTTGATATGATTTCTGAAGCTCAGGCATTACAACAATTTATAACTTATGTTGGTGATTCAATTCTTATCGCTCATCATGCCGATTTTGATAGAAATATGATCAATAGTGCATTGCAAAGGCAAGGGTTAGGAAAACTTAAAAATAGAATTCTGGATACGGGTTCTTTATATAGAAAAACCAAACATGCACTATATCAAAATGACAGAGTACATTCTCATTATAGTCTTGATGATTTGTGTAACGATCTTAAGATTTCTAAAAGTGATCGACATACTGCCTCTGGGGATGCTTTTATTACTGCAATGGCTTTTCTTAAAATAACACCAAGACTACATATAGATAAGAATATTAAAATCAATGATCTATTCTAATAAGTATAATATTACAAAATAAAAAAGCACTACCTATGTAGCGCTTTTGAAACTTAGAATTGTATTTCCTATTCGTGAATTACGCGAACTTGTCCCGCAATAATTCCTTTTCTTCCTTCTTCTTCTTCATACTCTACTTTGTCTCCTTCATTCAATGCTTCACCATTAAGCCCTGATGCATGTACAAAGATGTCTTTTCCTGTTTCGTCGTTGGTAATAAATCCGTAACCTTTTGATTCATTAAAAAATTTAACTGTTCCTTCCATTGTAATTAAAATAAAAATAAATATTGAGTTCTAAAGTTAATCTTAAATATTTTATGAAACGTTATCAAAATGTGAATATTTTTAATAAATTCTAGTTTTTATTGCCCTTTTCTTTTTCATAATCTTTCATTTTTCTGAGGTTTTCTTCGGTTAACATATAATCCTTTACATTTTTATTTTTCCATCGATGATAGATGAAAATAGGCATCAAAATAAAAGAAGCGACTAATATGCCTATACCTACTAATTTGTCTCCGGTACTATGATCTCCCGAATTTTTAAAGTAATATCCTATGCAAATTAATATTACGATACTAATAAAAAGGATCTTGATAATGTATTTCATATTGGGTTAAATTATCGGGTAAAATTAATCAACTTTCTACGGTAGGAGGTAAGTAATTTTGATTTTGAAATAAAACCAAGATATTTACCATTTTTAATTACCGGAAGATTCCATACTCCGGTATCTTGAAACTTTTGCATCACTGTTTTTACATCATCATCTTCATAAGTAATGATTGTATTCGTTTGAGACATTAGGGTGTCTACCGTTACTTTATGATACATCGTGATGTCAAACATAATGTCTCTAATATCATCTAGGGCAACGATACCTATTAAATGATCAGATTCATCAGTAACTGGGAAAAAATTCCTGTTTGATTTTGCTACAGCTTCACTTAATAATTGTTTTAATGTATAATTTGGTTTTACCGAAATAAAATTAGTTTCTATACAATCTTCAAGATTCATTAGTGTTAATACCGTTTGATCTTTATCATGAGTCAATAAATCTCCTTGCTCTGCCAGTTCTCTTGTATATATATTATGTTCTAAATTGTTTTTTGAGATAATAAATGATATTGAGGTTGTGATCATCAACGGAACAAATAATTCATAACTCGTAGTGATTTCTGCAATTAGAAATATCGAAGTAAGTGGAGCATGTAACACACCGGCGATTAGACCGGCCATGCCTAATAAAGTAAAATTAGCTTCAGAAACCTGAAACCCAAACCCCAGGTTATTAATTACTTTGGAGACTACATTACCCAATGCACTACCCATGACCATAGTAGGGATAAATATCCCTCCAGATCCGCCAGCAGCAAAAGTTGCAGTCATGGCTACTGCTTTAAAAACAGTAATACCCGCCAAAAGAGCAATCACTATCCATATATTGCTAGAGATATCCTCAAAAGGAGTATTACCAATCGCTTTGAGGTGGTCTCCGTGTAGAAGGTCATTAATAAAGCCAAGCCCTTCACCATAAAGCGGAGGTATAAAATATAGCATAATTCCGATAGCAAGACCTCCAATCAATAATCGATGGATTTTTTTAGAAAAACGATCAAAAAAATGTAGTATCCCAAAATACATTTTGGTAAAATAAATAGAAGCAATTGCTGTGCCCACCCCCAAAATGATATAAAATGGTGTATCGTAGATATCAAACTTCTCTAAAACTTCAAACCGAAATAGGACTTCATCTCCTAAAAAGAAATACGAAGTAATGATCGAAGAAACAGAAGCAAAAAGTAATGGTAATAATGAGGTAAGAGTAAGATCTAAACTAAATACTTCTACAGCAAAAACTAACCCAGCTAGAGGAGATTTAAAAACGGCAGATATTGCACCAGCTGCAGCACAACCGATTAATAAAAATCGGGTTTTTTCTTTTACCTTAAATAAGGTACTTAAGTCAGAACTTAATGTAGAACCAGATCCTATAGCTGGACCTAATAAACCAACTGAACCGCCAAAACCTACAGTGATTGGTGCCAAAATAAGCGGTAAATATCCGTGAATTGGTTTTATAATACCATCTTTTTTTGAAAGCGAATGCAAAATCAACGGTATCGCTGAGCGCACATTTTTTTTGATAATAAATTTTGTGAATACATAAACAATAAGCAAACCAATTACTGGGATTATAAAATAAAATGAAGTTTGCCATGAGATGATATCGCTCTCTAGAACTACCTGTATTAAATGCGTAATGTTTTTTAATAGCAATGACACAAGGCCAGCTGCAAAACCAATAAGAACACTTAATAACAGAGTAAAATTCTTATCGGAAATATTGCGATAACGCCACTTTAGAAATTTATACAGTAAGCTCTTTTTAGAGGGGCTGGACATCTTTGGTTTAATCTTAATAAGATTAAAGGTAATAAAAAATCCCGCTCTAGGCGGGATTATATTTATAATTGAATATATAAAAACAATACTAGCTCATCTAGATTAACTTATACATCAAGCTTAATCTTTAATGCTGCAAGTTGTTCTTGATCAATATTTGCTGGCGCATCGATCATGACATCACGACCACTATTATTTTTTGGGAATGCAATAAAATCTCTAATAGTTTCTTGACCTCCAAGAATGGCTACGAGTCTGTCAAATCCAAAAGCAATACCTCCATGTGGGGGGGCACCATATTGAAAGGCGTCCATCAAGAATCCAAATTGTGCTTTGGCCTCTTCTGGAGTAAATCCTAAATGATCAAACATTAGTGCTTGTGTTTCCTTATCATGAATACGAATAGATCCACCACCAATCTCATTTCCATTTAATACTAAGTCGTATGCATTGGCACGTACATCACCTGGTTTAGAGTCTAACAGAGGAATATCTTCTGGTTTTGGAGAGGTAAATGGGTGATGCATTGCATGATAACGTTCTGTTTCTTCATCCCATTCTAATAATGGGAAATCAACTACCCATAACGGGGCAAATTCATCAGGGTTTCTTAATCCAAGTTGTTCTGCCAGTTCCATTCGTAATGCACTTAGTTGTGCTCTTACTTTATGGGTTGGACCAGAAAGTACACAAATTAAATCCCCTGCCTTGGCTCCAGTTACTGCAACCCACTTTGCCAAGTCATCCTGGTCATAGAATTTATCTACAGAAGATTTGTAGGTGCCATCTTCATTACATTTTACATATACCATGCCTAGGGCACCTACTTGTGGTCGTTTTACCCAATCGATTAACTTATCGATTTCTTTTCGGGTATATGCAGCTCCACCAGGAACTGCAATACCTACTACTAATTCGGCATTATTAAACACTTTAAAATCTTTGTGCTGAGCAACGGTATTAAGTTCACCGAATTTCATCCCAAAACGAATATCGGGTTTATCATTACCGTAGATTTTCATAGCCTCATCATAGGTCATTCTCGGAAAATCGCCAATTTCAATTCCTTTAATCTCTTTGATAAGATTGCGGGTAAGGCCTTCAAATATGTTTAAAATATCTTCTTGTTCTACAAAGGCCATTTCACAGTCTATCTGTGTAAATTCTGGCTGCCTGTCAGCTCGTAGATCTTCGTCTCTAAAACACTTTACAATCTGGAAATATTTATCCATACCACCAACCATCAACAATTGTTTGAAGGTTTGTGGTGATTGTGGTAGTGCATAAAACTGTCCTTCATTCATTCTAGAAGGTACAACAAAGTCACGCGCTCCTTCTGGAGTAGATTTAATTAAATACGGAGTTTCAACTTCTACAAACCCTTCTTGCGAAAGATAATTACGCACTTTCATAGCTACCTGATGGCGAAACATTAGACTGTTTTTTACAGGATTACGGCGAATATCGAGATAGCGATATTTCATACGTATGTCTTCGCCACCATCGGTTTCATCTTCGATAGTGAATGGAGGTACAATTGCCTCATTAAGGATCGTTAATTCGCTCACCAAAATTTCAATCTCTCCGGTAGGGATATTTGGGTTTTTTGATTCGCGTTCGATTACGGTTCCTTTTACTTGAATCACAAATTCACGCCCCAAAGTTTTTGCTTGCTTTACTACATTAGCAGGAGTTCGTTCTTCATCAAATATTAATTGGGTAATCCCGTAGCGATCTCTAAGATCCACCCATATCATAAATCCTTTGTCACGCGTTTTTTGAACCCATCCAGAAAGGGTTACTTCTTTGTTAATATCCGAGGCACGTAATTGGCCACAAGAATGACTTCTGTACATAGTAGCTTGTATTAAGGCTGCAAAAATAAGAAGATTTATGGATTAGTTGATCATAGAAGGTTGATAGTTTTATGGATGACAATTTTGGGTAGATTATTTCATTTTTATTAGTGTTTTATATGTTTGAGTAGTAATAATGTACTTAAATGGTTTTCTTGGTACGAACAATCGTTAGTTTTAACATTTATTTATGACAATCTTTTAATAGTTTTAGGCGAACATTTAAACAAATCATTCATTATGAAACAACAAACTCATTTTAGCAGAATGAAGATTCTGCTATTTTTAATTTTTACTCCGGTAATACTATTAGCCCAGGAGACCATTACGGGGAAAGTGGTTATTGAGGGTGCCGGATCGGGGGCACCTTTTGTAAATATAGTCGAAAATGGTACGGATAATGGTACCGCTAGTGATATAGATGGTAATTTCTCTATTACAGTACAAGCATTGCCTACACGATTAAAGGTTTTTGCTCTTGGATTTGGAACAAAAATGGTTGATGTTGCTACCGCAGGAGAAATCACTATCCAAGTAAGTGAATCTACAGAATCTCTTGAAGAAGTAGTAGTAACCGGGTTGGGTTCTTCTGTAAAAAGAGCGAATTTAGCGAATGCCGTTTCTACAGTTTCTGCAGAAGAGCTGGTCGGTAATACAGGTCAAACAACTGTTGATGGAGCCTTGTATGGTAAAGTAACGGGGGTAAATATTACATCTTCTTCTGGTGCGCCAGGAGGTGGATTTGCACTGAGATTAAGAGGTATATCTTCAATAAACGGAAATAACCAACCCTTATTTATTGTTGATGGAGTATATGTAAATAATGTAGAAATCCCATCGGGATTACGATTTGCATCGGGTGCTAATCGTGGTAATGAAGAAAACTCAGGAAACAGATTGGCAGATTTAGATCCTAATGATATAGAAAATATTGAAATTCTTAAAGGAGCTTCTGCTGCAGCTATTTATGGTACACGTGCAAATGCAGGGGTTGTTATCATCACCACCAAAAGAGGTAAAGGTGGAAAAACAAAAATTAGCTTCAGCCAGGATACGGGAGTTAACATTATACAAAAGAAATTAGGATTAAGACCTTGGACAGCAGAGAGTGTATTTAATTCTTTTTTCTCACCAAATCCTGATGATCCTGCAGCCGAACAAGAGTCAAGAGAAGCTGCTGAAGCTGAAGTTGCGGCTTTTCAAAATGCACTACAAAATGGAGGATTAATCGATTATGAAGATGAAATTTATGGCGAAGTAGGTTTTATTACCGAAACCAAACTTAATGCTAGTGGAGGGAATGAAAAAACTAAGTTTTATGTAGGTGGATCGTATAGAGATGAAGAAGGTATTATACAAAATACTGGGTTTGATCGATTTTCTATTCGTGGTAATATAGATCATAAATTATCTGATGTTTTTGATTTCTCTTTATCTTCTAATTATGTTAGAAGTAATTCTAGTCGTAGTTTTACGGGTAATGAGAACGAAGGAGGGTTAAGTTATGGATATACATTAGCATTTACCCGCCCATGGAATAATTTATTTCCAGATGCAGTTGGTAATTATCCTAATAACCCAAATTACCCAGGTAACCCAATTTTTGTAAGAGATAATGCTTTGAATGAAGACTCAAATAATCGATTTATTCAAGGATTTAAATTAAACACAAAAATTTTAAATAAAGAAGCTGATAAAGTAAAGCTTATTTTTAATGGTGGAGTTGATTATTTATCTAATGAAACCTATGTTTACGTACCAGAAATTCATCAAGGGCAGGTTGGTAATCAAGAAGGGTTTATCGCCGAAGGTAATAATAACTTTACACAATTTAATACACAATTAATATCAGTATGGGATCATACTGCTTTGGGTGGAGATTTAGGACTAACAACACAAGCAGGTATTAGTTACCTTGAGCAGCAAGCAGATTTTGTGAATAGTAGAGGAGCTAATTTGTTTGGAGGTCAGACGAGTGTTGATCAATCTGTAAATCAAGCTGTTGATCAAATTCAGTCAACTCAGAAAGACTTTGGGTATTTTGCACAAGTAGAAGGAAACTATAAAGATCAATTTATAGGAACGCTTGGGTATAGATTAGATAAATCTACACTTAATGGTGATCCAAATGAATTTTTTGGATTTCCAAAAGCATCGCTGGCTGTTAATATCGCTAACCTAGATTTTTGGAATGTTGAAGCTCTTAATCAATTAAAACTAAGAGCTGCGTATGGAGAAACAGGATCATCAGCTGCTTTTGGTTCGGTATTTACAAGTTTAGTACCAAGTAACGTTGGCGGTAATGGAGGATTATCTGTAAATACCAAAGGGGATCCAGATATTAAGCCAGAAACTTCAGCAGAATTTGAAGTAGGATTAGACGTAGGAATATTGAATAGCAGAGTTTCTTTGGAAGCTAGTTATTATAATAGAAAAGTAAGTGATTTAATTTTATCTAGAAATGTACCATTAACTACTGGGTTTACTACCCAAACTACTAATCTAGCTGATCTGGTTAACGAAGGATTAGAATTAGCAGTTAGAGCAGATGTATTTGAGAGTGAAAATTTTCGCTGGAACACAGGAGTACAATTTTATTTAAATAGATCAGAGGTAACACGATTAGAGGTTCCAGCCTTTGCACAACCAGGAGCCGGATTTGGTACAGGATTAGGAACGTTTTTTATAGAAGAAGGACAGCCAGTAACCCAAATTGTGGGTAATATTGATCCAGATGGTGATGGCCCTATTCCAGCGGCTTTACAACAGGTAGGAAATGTAGAACCAGATTTTCAAATGGCATTTAATAACCAATTTACGTTATTTAAAAATATCGATGTAGCATTTTTGTTACAATGGAAACAGGGAGGGGAAAACCTAAACCTTTCTAGATTTTTAACAGATCTAGGCCAAACTTCAGATGATCTCGAAACTGCTGAAGGACAAGCTCGTTTAGGTACAGCTGCAGATGCATTGCGTTTTACAGAACCAGCTGGTTATGTTAGGTTAAGAGAAGCATCAATTTATTATCGATTACCTTCTAAGACGGTATCAGGTATGTTTGGAGAAGTTGTTGAAGCCATAAAATTTGGAGTATCTGCTAGAAATGTATTTACCATTACAGATTATAGTAGTTATGATCCTGAAGTTTCTGTAAATGGAGGAGCTGGTTTATCAAGCGGAATAGAGGTCGCTCCGTTCCCAAGTGCAAGACAATTTTATTTCCATTTAAATGTTAATTTATAATAAGAAGGCAATGAAAAAATTAATAAAAATGAAAACACAATATTACTTGATACTCGTTTTGGTTGCTACCCTAACAGTATCTTGCTCTTTTGATGAAGAATTAGATCCAAACGGACCTAGTCTTGCTGGAGTAGAAGCGGGTGCCTCTGTAAGGCAGTTAAATGAAATTGCTATAGGAATTGAAGCCACTAGCAGAGATGGACATGGTATCGAAACCACAGTTAGTGGAAGTATGGCTAGAGAGTTATATCTTTTTGATGCAGACCCAAGAAATACAGGAAATGTATTAGGAAAAGGAGGTACCGTATTAGATAATAATTCTTTTTATAGCACAACGCAGTTTGCAGGAAACTATAGAACCATTAAAAATGCAAATGTCTTGCTTGAAGCATTAGATAATACCAAGGTAATTGAAGAATCAGAAAAAAATCTATATAGAGGATATGCTAAAACCTTTCAAGCATATGAACTTATACAGGTTTTAAAATCATATGGTAAGGCCAGAATTGATGTTGCTGATGATGAAAACCTTGGCCCTTTTTTAGAATTTGATGCAGCTATTGCAGCAGTAAGAGCATTATTGGATGATGCATTAAATGATTTAAATACATCAGAGTCTTTGGGACAGTTTTCTTTCCCTGTTTCTGGTTTTGGCAATCTAATTGATACATCTTCAGAGACTCCAGAAAACGGTAGAGATGATGATGAAAGTGTAATAGTTAGTGAGTTTTCTCTATTTAATAGAGCTATTGCAGCAGTAGCTGCAGTATATGCAGGAGATGGTACTGGTGCTCTTACAGCATTAGAAGATTCTTTTTTTAATCTAAATGGAGAGTTAAATATTGGAGTTAAGCATGTTTTTTCGCAAGGTGCTGGAGATCAATTGAACGGAGTGTTTCGTGCGCCTTCAAAATCTGCCGATGAGCCTAATAATGGAGATCAGATCATAGTACACAATAGCTGGATAAATGATGCCGAAGTGAATAGTATTACAGGATTGATAGATGAAAGAGTGACTGCTAAAACGGCTGTGAGACCTGCTCCTAGTATTCAGGATGGATTAACAGGGAGCCATGAAACGAGGTTATATAGCAATAATGTAGCTCCTATTGATATGATCAGAAATGAAGAACTTATTTTGATTTATGCCGAAGCTAGTATACTTGCAAATAGTTTGACAGATGCACAAACTGCTTTAGATATTATACGTATGAAAGCTGGTGGACTTGGACCTAAGGATTATGGAACACCTAGCCCTACTGCAGAGCAGCTAACTGCAGAGATGTTATTTCAAAGAAGATACTCTTTATGGGCAGAAAATCATAGATTGTTTGATACAAGGAGATATGATTTAACTAGCACGTTACCATTAGATAGAGAAGGAGATCGTCGATTTTCGGTACTTCCTATACCATTAGCAGAGAATCAATAAATATCTTTTTACAAACAAAAAACGCCGCAAATTTGCGGCGTTTTTTGTTTGTAAATGATGGATAGTATTTAACTCTTTTTTGGTGTCATTGATTTTGCGATTATATATTGGATAACTTGATAAGCATTATCTGTTTGTGATCAAAAATTTAATGATCAGATATTTCAGTTTCAAATTTTGATACTGAAAGGGGGTTGAAACGATTTTTTTGAAGAAGTTTTTATATGTAGAACCCAAATCTTTAAGAAAAAACGAAAAGATCACCTTACTAATTTGATCTTTCCATAACATAAAAAAGCCACAACAATGTTATCTGTTGTGACTTCTTTACTTTTATTTCTTACTCTTACTACTACTAGTTTTAAAAACTAGTAGTAAGCATATTATACTCAATCGGAGCACAACATCTTAGTTTCAAAAAATGAAATTAAGATGTTGTGAGAAGATTTTTTTATGATAAAACCTAAATATGGTACAGAGTGTTAATTAAAAAGCCAGCTACAACACTGTAACTGGCTTTTTTATGTAGCTATACATTATTGTTTATTTACTTTTTTTCAATAAGCATTTTTTAACAAATTTTTTATTTTCACCATAGATTAATAATTTGTTTCCTTTGATTTGATATATATCATTGTCTTTAGCTTCTGTAAATTTGTATATAGAATCAATTTCTTTTTTGCTTTGCAGCTCAAAATATTTGGAAGAAAGAATTAAAACATTCTTTTTTTGTTCCCAAGTTCCTGTTACTTTTTCGTCTATATAAGGCTTTTTATATTCAAAAGTTTTGTCACTATTTAATTCTAAAACAAGAGCTGATTTATGATAAATTTCGCATACACTTGTATAAACCCCAGGTTTAATAGAGGTACAACTACTTAATAAAAAGTAGGTTATTATCAAAGTGCTATTCATTAATCTCATCTTAATTTTTTTGTTGATAGTAAGTTCTTCCATTCACTCTAAAAGCATGTCTGAATGCACTAGATACTCTCATTAAATATGTTTGTTGTTTTTCTGCATCCTTATATTGTAATGCCTGTCTAATCCATTTAATACTATTGTAATTGTATGGGCCTTCGGGTAATATATCGTATTCTTCTCCTAAATCTCTAGTAAAATTCACACTTGAACTTTCACCAAAAAGAGCCCCTCTTTGATAACCAGCCACTTCGTCGTGTTTATCAATGCCAAAAAGAAAATTTGATCTTTTAGGGCCAATACTGATTTCTCCAACTTCAAATTGATAAGCGTGCTTTAACTCATGAGCAAATAATCCTAATTTCGTACCTCTAGAGACAGTTATTTCTATATTTCCATTACTGAAGTTAAAATCTGTAGAGTTTCTTGTTGTAGAGTTTCCTAATAGATCACTTTCTGTACCTCCTCTATCTTGTACAACATCATATACTTGATCTGATGCTTCTAATGTAGCAATTTCTGTTCTTACTGTTTCAAGTTCAGAATTTTTGCCCTCAAGTCTATTGATTT
Source organism: uncultured Aquimarina sp. (assembly GCA_947501475.1). GTDB lineage: Bacteria > Bacteroidota > Bacteroidia > Flavobacteriales > Flavobacteriaceae > Aquimarina. The sequence goes on from CANMWA010000001.1 coordinate 788,119, forward strand.
GTCTATTAAGTACTCTTGTTCTTCGGTTTGATAACTCTCCACTTGCTAATTCAGCTCTTTTCTCAGTAATACTTGCATTATTTCGTTGTTGTCTATCATTAATATTAGCGATTAACCTATTGACCCATGTCCAAGCTGATTGTGTAAATTGATTACCATCGATGTCATAATTTAATATAGGATTATTTCCGGCATAATGATAAGGTGAAAAAGTTTTATACTGTTCAGCTAGATTATCAACGTTCATCCAGCGACCAATTGAGGCATCAAAATTCCTAGCACCATAGTCTAACCATTCTAAGCTAAGTTCATTTTGTTCTTCCATGCCATTATACTTAAATTTTTGCGCAGTACTATTGACCAATGGGCTTACGTTTTGATTATATCCTTTATGTTGTAATCCAAAGGGATAATAGTTGTTTTCTTGAATAATTTCATCGTTGGTAATAGTTCCATTCTTATTTTGATCGGTATAGGAGAGTCTAATATTTCCTAGATGATCTTTATATTGGTATACATATTTGTACTCACCGTTTTCTTTTTCTACATATCCTTCGGGATGACTAAAGAATTCCAGGGCACCATTTTTATAGATATAGTTTCCGGCATATTCTGTGGATACAGAACTACCTTGTGTCACTGTTTTCTTGAGTTTGGTTCCCACGGCATCATAAATATAGCTAATATTTCCGTTTTGACTTCCGCTTACCGTGACCTTTGTCGGTAGGCTTAAATAATTATAGGTAATGCCAGTGATGCCTTTATTACGATCCAGTTTCATATTACCATTGGCATCATAGGTAAAGTCGTTATTGGTATTGGTTCCGTCTTTAAATCCAAAAGTATCATTGCCATTGTCTACCACTTTTAGAAGCTTGTTTCCGCTATCATAGGTATAGATCAATTTATCCATATCTCCAAAGGAGGTCGCTGCTGTATTGAGGTGTCCTTTTCGGTTGAGGGTTTTGATATTTCCGTTTTTATCATACTGGACTCCAGAGAGGTTGTATTTACCATCATTACTTATTCCACTAGTGATTCTATTCAAATGATCATAGGCGTAGGCATAGTTCCTAGTCACATTATCATTGGCCGTTCTCCAGGAAGTTTTAGAGATATTTCCATTATAGAGTGGGGTAGTACCACTGTTGTAGTCTAAAGCAAACCCAAAGAGGTCTCCATTGGCAGTTGTGCCATTATTTATTTTTCTAAGCCACCCTCTAATGTTATAGTTATAGTCTACTTTTTGTAATCCACCACCTACTTCTTTGGATACGAGTTGTCCTAATCGATCGAAAGTATTGGCAACAATAACCTCGGCGTTAGGGTCATTAGCTCCACTTCCTGTTGCGATAGCAGTAAAGGTTCTACCAGAAGCGGCTACAAAGCTAAATCCGGGCAATAAACTTACACTAGGAGCTTCGATAATACGGGTAGTAGTAACGGCTTCACTGAGTTGTACAGCTACCCCGGTACTATCATCGCCACAAGTAATGGCTAAGCTATCATCACCGATACATTGTTTTTGCGATAGTAATCGATTAACATGATCATAGGTAAAAGTGTCTACAGTCACAATTTCAGTACTGTTTCCTTTTTGATGTCGGGTTCTGGTTTTAATAATTTTTCCGGCAAAATCCAGTTTTGAAGACACAATATCTTCAGTATCGAGATAGTCGTTTTTGGATACGATGTAAATAGACCTACCTTTTGTATCATAATAATTAACGGTGGTGATCCATTTAGTAGTTCCTAATACTCGCGTTTTAGACCCTGTAGGTAATCCTTTGGCATTGGTACTTATGGTTTGCCCTAATACGGCTGAAGGCGCATTAATTCCGGCCCGATCAAAGGTGTAGTTGTCATAATAATTAACAGTATGTACTTCGTCAAAGCTTACCGGATATGCATTTTTGGTATAATATACAATAGTTCCTGCATAGGTGTTGGCAGTGGTTGTTTTGGTAACATACTGATTTGTGACAGCATCAGCTGCTATTTGTAAAGCAGCTCTGGTACTGGTATTGTTTTTATCCAAACCTGTATAGGCCACTCTACCAAAGGCATCATATACGGTGAATAACCATTCTCCT
>CANMWA010000002.1 GCA_947501475.1 uncultured Aquimarina sp.
CAAAAGGATATATCTGGAATTCTAAAAGACGATACAGATAATTGCAATACAAAAACATTTCATTCATCAATCAAAAAGCGACTAACTATGACAACTATACAGAATATTAAAAGAAAATTAAAAGAAACCGCTCAAAAACAAAACATGTTTTTAGGATTCACACAAAGTGGAAATGATTATGAATATGACATTCGTATTCGACCAAACCTATATATTTATTAACAATATCAAGTACTCAATTAGGTAAAGAAAAAGGCTGATTTTAGTTAAATCAGCCTTTTTTATACATTCATAATACTAAATCTATTTTGTATTTGTTTTTTCTACATCAAATTTTGCTCCTACAGGTGCACGATACCCATCAAAAGGAAGTTTAAGTAGTTTACTAATCTTTGCATTAGAATCGACATCAGGGTAGGTATCTACACCATAGACTAAATCTTCATTACGTATTTTGGCAAAAGTACCAAACATTCTATCCCATATCGAAAAAATATTTCCATAATTAGTATCCGTATACGGCAATACATAGTGATGATGCACCTTGTGCATATCTGGTGATACAATTACCCAACTAATAATATCATCTAATTTTTTTGGCAAAGAAATATTCGCATGATTAAATTGTGATAATACTACTGATAATGATTGGTATAACATTATGATAGCAATAGGTGCTCCAACAACAAAAACAGCAAATGTAGTAAACACAAAACGTATTACGCTCTCTCCAGGATGATGTCTATTGGCTGTAGTAGTATCCACATGATTATCCGTATGGTGAATCAAGTGAAACATCCATAATGGTTTGACCATATGCTCAACATAATGAGCGAGCCAAGCACCTAGAAGGTCTAACAAAGCAACTCCTAATAAAATTGAAGCCCAAAGTGGCAGTTCCAACCATTGTAACACACCAAACTTATTAGCTACTGTCCAATCACTTGTCTTTAATAAAATAAAAGCAAGAAAAAAATTCACCAAAATTGTAGTTAGTGTAAAGAATATATTTGGCCATGCATGTTTAAACTTTTTATAATTAAATTTAAATAAAGGTGCTGCATACTCGATTAGCCAAAAAAAAGCAATCCCTCCTACTAAAATCAAACTTCGATGGGATGACGGTATTGTTTCAAAATAATTTATAATCTCTTCCATACAGGCAAAATATTCTATTTTTCATTATTAGGCAACATTTTTTTAAAGATTATAACCTTTGTTATATAGTACATGTACATTAAATGCAACTTAAAAGTTGCGTAATTAAAATAAATCAATTAAATTAGCAACCAAATAGTTGCGTTTAATATAAATAAATATAATACGTTATGAATGATGTAATCACTAAAGAACACATTTTTAAGCATTCTATTGATACTGTTTGGAATGCTATTACCAATGCTAAAGAAATATCAACATGGTTTCTTGAGGCAGATTTTAAAGCTGAAAAAGGGTATCAATATGTGTTTAACTCTTCAGGAGAAAACTGTTCTCCAATTAAAGGAGAAGTAAAACAAGCGAATCCATATACGTTGATCTATACATGGATCGTTACCGAAACTCCTATTGAAACCACTGTAAAATGGGCATTAGAAAAAACCGAAGAAGGAACTAAATTAATTCTTGAACATTCAGGAATTTCAAATTACCATGGAGAAACAGCAGTAACGATGTTTAATAGTTTTAATGGTGGATGGGATAATTGTATTTCAGGATTAAGTAGTTATTTAAAACAAATTGTACATGCAGGATAGCATAACTAATATCTTAAAAGCTATTGCCGATCCAACAAGGCGTGAAATTTTTCACGCTTTGGTGGTTGCGGCAACGGCACTACCGATTACACAAATATCTAATCAGTTTGATATAAGTCGCCAAGGGGTAACTAAACATCTAAAAACATTAGAAAATGCTGGATTAATTAAAATACATACCCAAGGCAGAGAACGTTTTTGCTATGCCAATCCTACCCCATTAAAAGAAATAAATGAATGGATGAAATTCTATGAACAGTTCTGGGATAATGCTATAGATAATCTAGGTAATTATTTGGATAAAAAAGCTTAAAACCATATCGATTAGATGAGTTGATCTTTTACCCATTTTTTTGCCATCTCAAGATTTGTAAATGTTTTTATACCTTCAGTAAAAAACATATTTTCAACACTAATACTAGCTTTTTGCATTTTACTATAAGTAACTACTGCAAAAACTTTTATGTTAGGAAACACTTCTTTTATTCTCATGTAATCAGTGGGTTGCAATGAATAAGAATGGATTCTATTAGAAATGTAACCAAATGGTTCATTTTTAAAATGTAACTTGGTCAGCAAAGAAAGTTCTTTAGCTTTTTCAAAATCAAAAAAAGCACCTTCTGCAACTTCAATTACTAAGTAGTTTTTATAAAAAAGAGCTTTTCCTACAGTAAGGGTATAACTCTTAACAAGGGTATCTTCATTAGTAATCTGCGACATATTCGACTTCATTATTTATAGTAGTATACATTAAATAGTACGACCCTAATGTTATTTAAAAATAAAAAAAGCGAATCTACTCAAAAAGTTCTTTAAATTATAGATTTTATCATTTTGATAACGTTTGTTCTACACACACCTAAAAAGAAAATTAAATATTCATTTTTATCTTAAAAACTCACTACATAAAAGGTTCATTTGTATTTTATTTCGTTTCTAACTACATTGTTATCACAAAACAACTTAATTTCAGCACATTATGGAAACCACAAACAAACCGCCTAAATGGTTCTGGGCAATTAGTATTATTGGTTTAATTTGGAATATCATGGGTGTAGCTGCCTATCTTGGGCAGGCATACATGACAGATGAAGCTTTGGCTGCATTGCCTGAAGGGGATCAAAATTTTTATAATAATATGCCGGCATGGGTTACAGCGGTTTTTGCAATAGCTGTATTCTCTGGTGCATTAGGATGTATTGCTTTATTACTACGAAAAAAATGGGCTTCTCTAGTCCTGCTTATATCACTTATTGCTGTTATTGCACAAGCTATTTATAATTTCTTTATACAAGATTTTATAGAATTATCAGGCGAACGTATTGTAATGCCAATTATAATTATCTTGACAGCTTTATTTTTAGTTTGGTTTTCTAGAAATGCAATTTCCAAAAACTGGATTTCTTAATATATAAAAGCCCATAAATTATATAATTTATGGGCTTTTATATTTATATTTTCAAAAATTACTAATCTGTAGTTTCTAAATCTTTAATTAATGATTCTGCAGAGTTAATATTTTTTAAATAGTGTTTGAATACCCATTTTGAAAACACAATAAAAAAGATAATTGCAAGCGGTATAGCAATTACCAAAGGCCAAATTGATTTAGTTTCTGAAAATAAATCTTTACCATTAATTATTTTGCTTGTTACTGGCATTATTGTAAACATGATTATAAAACCCAGGTAATACCCCCATTTCATTACTTTCTGAAATTGTTTTTTCTCTTTTGCATAATTTAGTAATGTTTCTTTATAGTTATTGGTTGCTACATCTATTTTATGTATTCTTTTAATTGATTTTAAAGATAAAATCGGAAGTACAAACAAAACAACTATCGATATAATACCGCATAGTAATGAGTACCAGTTATCTAATTTTGAAAAATTAAATACAATCAACAATCCAGCTCCATAACAAATAATACCTCCAAGTATCTCTGGATAGGCAATTCTATTAATTCTACTTCTGTATTTTTCTTGTGTCATCATAATTATCATTTTATCTGTTAATTTTTTTTGTTTTTCTATTTGGTCACTTAATTCAGACCAAACTGTTTGCATCTCTTCTAGTTCCATTTTGCTTTACTTTTTTATGATCTGTGTTTTTAATTTTTGTTTAATTCTTGAAATACGAGTTCCTACATTACTGGGCGATAAGCCTGTAATACTTGATATTTCTTCATACTTTTTACCTTCAAGAAGCAATAACATTAATCCTTTTTCTAATTGATTAAGTCTTTTTATATGTGAATACAGAATTTTTAAACGTTCTTCAAACCCTGTATCATATTGTTCAGTTTGCCGCATAATTACCTTATCAATTCCAATCTGATTTCCTCGTCGTTTTTCTTTTTTTAATCTTGTAATTGCAGTATTCAAAGCAACCCGATACATCCAGATACTAATTTTTGATTCTCCACGAAAACTTTCATAGGCTTTCCAAAGCTGATAGACGATCTCTTGGTAGAGATCTTCTTGATCTTCTCTATTATCAGTATACACTGTTGTTATCTTAAAAATCACACCTTGGTGATCTTTAATAATTCGAGTAAACTCGAGTTCTTTACTCATATTATATTGTTCATTTTAGTATATAAGTATACGATGAAATAAAAAAATCACAGATTATTTTATATTTTTTAATTTATTATCGGAAAAATTTATAATTCTAGAGCAAAAAAGAAGATATAGGCTCTATAGTATCGAATAATTTTACTCGTTTTCTTTAACAACAATAAGAGTCGCTTTTACTCCTGTAGTCAGGTTCCATTCATTACCAGTGATCAAATTTCCTTGATCGTCATATAAATGAAATTCGGCAGTATTGGGTCCGGATTCTCCTTGATTTAAGGCTTGAATATCAATTTTATTAAATCCTTTTTCTAAATTAATTTTAACACCTTCAAATGAGCCTGTTAAATATACTCTTGGGCGTAACACATCATCATTGATATATATTCTTACAATATCTCCATCAACATATTGATGATCTCTATATACCAAATTAACAAACTTGCCTTCGCTTTTAAAATCCCCTAAGTATTGATCACTCTTGTACTCTTCTTTGATTTCTTTATCTTTTGTAAACCATTTTGGAGTTAATCCTATATTAGGATCTAAAAAGCCATTATCATCAATCATACTAAAAGATTTCTTATTTCTTCCGTAATCTTCAAGTTCTTTTGGTCTGCTATACAGAGGGAAATCATTTTTAGGAGTAGACAAGCTTTTGGATAAGCTATATTTTTCAACACCAAAATTGTTGTCATCCCCAATTTTAATTGAAGATGTACTTTCTATCTGGGCATGTAAAAAAGTACCCAAGAATAACCATAGTATTAAAAAAAAATTCAATTTCATAAGCATTATGATACTCATAATATGTCGTAAAGATATATAATACCTTAATTTTTGACTGTTAATTAGCTGTAAAACTTTATCCAAAATACAAGATAATACATAAAAAGACGTTCGATACTTGTAAGATAATACTTATATCTCTTATTTTGCTATTAAAAAACTTGCTATGGTTTATTATATTGGAGGAATCCTTCTTGCAATAGTTCTTTTTATATGGATGTATAAGTGTTGGGGGATTAGAAAAAACCTTGATAAAAAGAATAAAGAACTGCAATCTTTATATCAGAAAACAGAAAAACAATTTCAGTTACAAAAAGATTTTGTTTCTATTTTAAGTCAGGAACTAAGAACGCCGCTTTATGGTATCATGGGGCTAACTCATTTGTTGACCGAAGAACATCCAGAATTAGAAAATGATAGAAAATTAAAATCATTAAAATTTTCTAGTGATTACTTATTAAACCTTATTAATAATGTACTTCATATCAACTATCTAGATTCTGGAAAAATCACTACAAAAGAAATATCATTTGATTTAAAAGAAATTTCACAAAACCTGATAAACTCATTCGATTACGCTACAAAAAATAGTGATAACAAGTTACATTTTGATTTTGATTCAAAAATTGATCAATTAATCTTTGGGGATCCTGCAATACTATCACAGATACTAATGAACATGATTAGTAATGCGTTGCGGTTTACAAAAAATGGAAATGTGAAGTTTTCTGTTGATCAAATAAAGAAAAAAGAAAATAGTTGCACTATTTCTTTCAAAGTGAGTCATGATGGGTATGAGATCACAAAAGAAGATCAAAAATCTATTTACCAAGAGTTTATCAATGTAGAGAAAGCAAAAAAAACATATTTAGGAGTTGGGCTCAACTCACAAATTATAAAAAGATTAGCAGCATCTATCCAAGGTGAAGTAATATTACAACACGATGTACATGCTGGTTCTGAATATGTTTTTGTTGTAGATTTTATAACAAAACATGAAAACAAGAATGAGACTACAGTATCTAAAAATGAACCAAAAGATCAAAATCTAAAAGCCTTGATTGTTGATGACAATAAGCTTAATCTTTTGGTTGCAGATAAAATATTGTCTAGCGAAAATTTTGATTGTACAACTATAGATAATGGTTTTGATGCTATAGAGCTTTCTAAAAATAACCAATACGATGTTATCTTAATGGATATTAATATGCCCAAACTTAATGGTATTGGTACTACAAAAAGAATACGTGAATTTGATAGAAAAACTCCAGTAATAGCATTGACTGCTGTAGATGTTACTCAGTTAAATAAACAAATTATTCAATCTGGCCTCAATGATTATTTACTAAAACCTTACAACAAAAGCCAATTATTAGAAATTATAAATAAATATATTGATGTCCCGGTGTAAGTTAATTAACAAGTATCTGCTGCCCTATTTTTAATACCGAGTTGTAAGGTATTGAGTTTATTTTACAAATTTCTGATACAGCTACTCCATATTTATTTGCAATACGATGTAGTGTATCTCCTTTACGCACCGTATATATTTCTTTTTCTTGTTTACTCTGCAATGCTATATCATCTATACTATCGCAAACAACAATTTTGCTTTTACGCGTAGAAATATGGTATCGTGGATTTGTCCATTTTTTGGTTACATAAAAAACTTCAGATCGAATTTCGTTCTTATTAGTAAATTCAAATAAATACTCAGGGTTAATACTTTTACCTTGATACCGTACTTCTAAATGTAAATGACTACCTCTTGAGTTGCCTGTAATCCCTCCTGTACCTATCACTTGCCCTTTTTTAACCTCGTCATTCTCTTTAACTAAATTCTTAGAAAGATGTGCGTATACGGTTTCTAACCCATTAGAATGTCTTACAATCACTGTATTACCATGCCCTCCATGATATTTTGAATATCTCACTTTACCATCTAATATAGACCTTACACTATCTCCAATTTGAAGATCAATATCTATTCCTCTATGCGGTCGTCTTCGTCTCCAACCAAAACGAGATGTCACTACCATTTTACGATCTATTGGCGATGAAAAATTTTTATTAGTAAACTTAATTAGGAAAGGGAAAATTATATTTTCGCCCAAGTATGGATTAAATATCTTAGTATTCCACTTTGCGTCAAATACATTAAGTCCCTCGTCTTTTTTTGGTTCTATTGCAACATATTGTGTTATAAAATTCACATTAGTATTGTGATATACGGGCATATATACAATATCATTATCATTCAATGACATTTCTTTATACTCAATAGTATTGCTTTTTGGCTGATTACTCTCCTGTGTATATACAAGAGATAATGAAGAAAAAATAAAAATAAGAGATAACAGCCTCTTTATGTTAGAATGCATTAATTAATATTTTTAACAAATTAAAGTAGAGATGGGCTTAACTATCTTATTTTCTAAAATATGACTGTAAAAATAACATCTTGTTACAATTAATCAACATTTTTTTACTCAACATCTAACAAAATAAACCCCTAAATCAAAATAAATACTGAAAATCAATCAGTTAAAAACAAATAAAATATAGTACTCCCGTAGACAAATTATGGGATAATCTGATCGCTAAAATTTCTTAACATATTTTAAGAAATTGATGTGAAAAAATTAATAATTCCAGCAACAATAAATAGTTCTCCTAATAGTTAGTTCTAAACAGAACACAAAATGTAATTAAATAACCATGAAAAAATCATTCACATTAATCGCCATGTCAGGAGCTATACTAATGACATCATGCGTATCAAAAAAGAAGTATGTTGCTTTAGAACAAGAGTTGCAAGACACTCGAAGCACGTTACAAAAAACCGCAGTAGAAAAAGATGAATTAGAAACTAAATTCGCAAAAATTGAAGCTAGAGTAGCTGATTACAACGCAAAAATCAGCTCTCTTACAGATGCTAATGATGAAAAAATGGTAATGGTAGATAATGTTGCTGCTATATCTAACAATACCAAAGAAAAAATGAGAGAAACACTTGCTAAAGTAGATCAAAATAAACTACAGCAAGCAACTACGCTTAAAGATTCAATGAACTTAGCTGTTTCTCACAACTTAAAAAGCTCTTTGGATGATAGTCTTAAAGAAGATGAAGATATCTCAATAAATATCGATAATACTGTCGTTATGATTTCAATTTCTGATAAGATGTTATTCAAAACTGCTAGTTACAAAGTAAGTGATAAAGCAAATGAAATACTACAGAAATTAGCTGATATCATTAATTCTGAACCAAGTATTGAGGTAATGATAGAAGGTCATACAGACCCTAGAACAATAAGCAATGCTGTTGTACAAGATAACTGGGACCTTAGTGTAAAAAGAGCTACTTCTATTGTTAGAAAGCTTCAAAATAAATATAATGTAGCACCCGAAAAATTAATTGCATCTGGTAGAAGTAGTTATAAGCCTTTAGTTGCAAATGATACTAAAGAAAATATGGCTATCAATAGACGTACAAAAATTGTTCTATTACCAAATATGGATAAGTTTTTTGCTATGCTATCAGCGAATTAATAGCATACAGTAATTCTACTGTTATAATGGGGTTGTATTGATATACAACCCCATTTTTTTATAATAAAAAAATAAGCTTGCAACTATAAAGAAATTCGACTGATTAAACCTTTTCATAATTTAAAAGTCATATATACAAATCAAAAACATTTAAACTATGAAAAGTATAACACTACAAAGGATTTCTATTTCATCATTACTGTTAATCTTATTGATAATTGGAAGTAGTTTTTCTTCTACTTCAGTTAAGTGGGACCATCTTGGTACAAGAACCGTTAATTATAGATTAGATAAAGATGTTATTAAGGTAACTGCAAGAGAAGGTGGTTTCAGAAAATTAAAGATTAACGTTACTGGAGGTTCTTTAAACATGCATAAAATGATTGTACAATATGGTAATGGTAAAAAAGATGTGATACAACTAAGACATAATTTTTCGAGAAAAAGTGCCACTAGAGTACTGGATTTAAAAGGTGGTAAAAGAGTAATTAGAGATATTACATTTTTCTATGATACCAAAAATTCATCAAGAAATCGGGCAAAAGTTCATGTATTTGGTAAACATTAAAATACTAAGATGAGAATATTTTAAAGGCAACGAAGTACTTAGTTGCCTTTTTAGTTCAATTTATAATAACCGCATTTTAGATAAGCTCCTTCAGGAAATATAATAGGGTGATCTTCATCATGTGTAGTTTTATCCAGGATATCAAAATTTCTGCCTGCTGCTTCAATATTTTCTTCAGAAATATTAAAAAAATCTTCTGCTGTCACTCTCGAAGAACATGATGCTAAAACTAAAATCCCATTACGAGATACCAAGTGAGCACCAAGTTTTGCCAACCTGGCATAGCTCTTTTTAGCTTTACTAATTTCGTTTTCTCTTTTTGCAAAAGAAGGAGGATCTATTACCACAATATCAAATAGCTGCTGTTGATCAATTAGATTTTGTAGTCCCTCAAATGCATCAGCTACTATAATTTCATGTGACCCGATATGCATATTTAAAGCAACATTTTCTTGGGCCATTTGTAATGCTTGTTTACTAATATCTAGGCTTATAACTTTTTTGGCTCCACCATACAATGCGTGTACAGAAAACCCACCTGCATAAGAAAACACATCTAATACTCGTTTGTCTTTTGATAACTCCCCTACTCTTTTTCTGTTATGTCGATGATCTAAAAAGTAACCTGTTTTATGACCTTTAATCACATTGGCAGAAAATAACACTCCATGTTCTTTAAAAACAACCACTTCATCTTCTAACTCTCCATAAAGTATTTGACCATTACTCAAACCATAAGTATCCCCTTTAGCTTCAAGTAATCGACTTAATCTAAGTACTACAGTCATACAACCAGAGACTCTAACCAAATGCGTTACTAACCAATTCAAATACGGGAACCATATATGTGAATATAATTTTATGACCAAAACTGTATCGTATACATCTGCAATACAACCAGGCAAATGGTCATTCTCCCCAAATAACAATCGATAACTATTGGTATCAGTAATCAAGAGAGCTTTTCTAATTTCAAAGGCTTTAGTTACTGTTACTGCAAACCATTCTTCATTAATCTGAGCAGGTTTTTTAAATTGAATTAATTTAATCCGAATAGGTGAATACGGATCATAGAAACCACAAGCTAAAAAATTATTTTTTTTATTGTCATAGATAATAATCAAATCCCCTACATCTGCATCAATATTTTGCTTCGCAATACTATCTGTAAAAACCCAAGGGTGCCCTTTCTTAACCATCTTTTCTGCAGAAGGTCTAAGTTTAACAGCTATTCGTTTTGTAGGTATGTTTTCAATAATTTTTATCACTTAGCAAGGATAGTAATTATTTTCTTCACAAAAAATGGTTTAAACTTATTATTCTTATTCGAAACTAGTCTTTTTATATAAGTATGTAATAGGCACAAAAAAACGAGATTTTATTATAAAATCTCGTTGAAAATAGTTCTTAAAAATCGTTGATGAATTAGTACCAAAGGCAACCTCCAGCTCCTCCAGCTCCAAAACATATTCCAAAATCGCAAATAGCAGCACCTGGAGCAAGTTCACAACATTGTCTACCACGTTGCTGACAAGCATATCTTCTGGCTCCTTTTATTTTACCTTGCTCTTGTTTATTAAGAGTTTTTATCCCTTGTAATTTTAAAATGTTTTTCATTTGTGGAATATTAATTAATAAAGATTTTTACGTTACAATACCACGTATTCATTTTTCTAGATGATACTATATAAAAATAATACAATTAGAAGACATTCAGGTACGGTAAAAAATCAAAAAAGATATTGTTTTATAACACAAATGAAGTCCATAAAAAAGCACCAATCTCAAGAAGTATCAAGACAGGCGCTCTAAAGTAACGTTCAAACTAATATGTTTGTAAAGAAATATTGGTTATAGATTATTGAATTTAACTAGCGAAGCTTTTTAAAAGCAAATATCCCAAGGAGTATCAAGATAACCGCTCTTATCGCTTCTACATAGTCAATTCATTTTCTGGGTATCATATATCATTTTCTTTACCTCTTATACTTACTAGACGATCACATATTAATTTTGTTACATAAAAATTATACTTTTTTTATCATACATACATATTCATAAAATTAAATATGTATATTTATAACTATGAATAATGCTCAAATTCTTACGATAAACAAAGCTCTTTCTAATGCAACACGATTAGAAATTTTAATATGGCTTAAAGATCCTGAGGCTAATTTCCCTCCTCATAAAGAACTTGGACATTTTAATGATGGAGTTTGTGGTCAACATATTAAAGATAAATCTGGTTTATCACAGCCTACTATTTCACATTATTTATCAGGTATGCATAAAGCTGGATTATTGATCACCACACGTCATGGTAAATGGACTTACTTTAAAAGAAATGAAGATATTATTAAAGAATACATTAATACAATACGTCAACAATTATAATTTTTAAAAAAATTTAATCTACATATTTATAAAATTAAATATATAATTATGAAAATCCCTTTATATCAAATCGATGTTTTTACCCAAAAGCTTTTTGGAGGAAATCCAGCTGCAATATGCCAGCTCACCCATTGGTTAGATGATAATACCTTACAAAATATTGCTATAGAAAATAACTTGGCAGAAACAGCCTATTTTGTAAAAAAAGACAACCTATATGAGATTAGATGGTTTATGCCACATGCAGAAATTGATTTATGTGGGCATGCTACACTAGCATCTGCATATGTGATTTTTAATTACCTTGACCATTCAATCAATGAAATTACTTTTTCTTCAAAAAGCGGGATTCTAAAAGCAAAAAAAGAAGAAAATGGCTCAATTACATTAGATTTTCCGTCAAGGCCACCCAAAGCTATAGAGATCCCAAAAGAAATTTTTGGTGCTTTAAAGGCTAAACCTATAGAAGCTTTTGCAGCAAGAGATTTGGTTATCACACTCTCATCAGAAGAAGATGTATTGGCAGAAACTCCAAAGCTTGAATTACTAAAGGAATTACCATATCTATGTATTATCATAACAGCAAAGGGTAAAAACTCAGACTTTGTATCTCGTGTTTTTGATGCAAATGCAGATGTCCTCCCTGAAGATCCTGTAACTGGTTCTGCGCATGCTTCTTTAGTGCCTTTCTGGGCAGATAAACTAAATAAAAAGAATCTTAAAGCCCTTCAACTATCAAAACGTGGAGGTAAACTGGATTGCAGATTAGAAGATGATCGCGTTTTTCTTAGTGGTTATTGTGTTCCCTATTTATACGGAGAGATTAATATATAAATTAAAACATGTATTATGAAAACTATTAAACAGTAATATTACTCATTCATAAACAATTGATTAATTTTTGATCTCAATTTTCGTTTATAATCTTCTTCTAGCCAATCTCTGTAATTTTTGGTACTCTTGCTAATACAATATGAATATCTACGTACTCTATATTCGATATCATCTTTTAAAAGTCTACTAAGAATTCGAGCATCAAAAACATCTTCACTGTTTTCTGCACACATTATAGCATGCTGTTCTATCGAGTTTTCTAGAACAGTAAGACTTCTTAGATCATATCTTTTGGTCATTGCATATTCTTCTTCTATATCAAATTCTATAGCGTTAGACTTTGCAAATTCTTGTCTTATTTCATCTGGCATTACGTATCTAAAATTTCTTTCGATCTCTTCATCTCCAACCAAACTATCATAATAAAAATCTGGTGATCTAAAGATTGATTGCCAATCAACGTCTGTATTCCAAAGTCCAAATCTAGCAGTATTATTTCCTAGATCAATGATAGAAAACTCTTGTTTTACAGGTAAAATCCTAGATCCTCTACCTATCATCTGAAAATATAGTGTAAGGGATTTAGTTGCTCTATTCAATATTATACTTTCAACTGTAGGTTCATCAAATCCAGTTGTCAATATACTTACCGAAGTTAATATCGCATCTTTTGTATGCTTAAACCACTCTAAAATTTCTGCTCTTTCTTGTTTACTATTCGTATTATCTAAATGGCGAATTGGATATCCTGCTTTTTTAAAAGTCTCATATACATACACTGATGTGTTAATACCATTATTAAATATCAAAGTCTTTTGCCCTTTACATTTCTCTTCGTATGCATACAAAAGTTTATCCTGCATTAGCATATTGGTATACAGTTCTTCTGAAGACTTAACGGTATAATCTCCATTCATCCCAATTTTTAATGACCCTAATCCAACATCATAGGTATATGTAATTGGTTTGGCAAGAAATCCATTGTTGATCAAAGAATCAATAGTATCTCCCACGATAAGTTCATTATAATTATCCTTCATAGGTAATTTCATATTAGAACTAAGTGGTGTAGCAGTCACTCCAAGAATAAAACAATTTTTAAAGAAACGGAAAAGCTTTCTAAAAGAATTATAATGCGCCTCATCAATGATAACCATCCCTATATTATGTAACTCTAATTGATCATCATTAAGTCTATTGTTTAGCGTCTCTACCATAGCCACAAAACACATATACTCATCCTGATCGTAAAGATTCTTTACATTACTATTGATGATTTTATTTTTTACATGAAACTCTGTGAGCATATTTGAGGTTTGACTACAAAGTTCTATGCGATGCGTAAGCACAACAACTTTCTTTTTTGTAGAAGCAATAAATCGTCTTACTATTTCAGAAAAAATTACTGTTTTACCCCCTCCAGTTGGTAATTGATAAAGTAAATTATACTTTTCAGGAAACTCTTCTAAACGACTAAAAATCTTATCTATATCTCTCTTTTGATAGTCGTATAAAACTTTCTGTTCTTTTTTTGCTATATCTGCGGGGGGTATTCCCATGAAATCTTAATTAAAAATAAGCTACAAAATTAAGCACTTTATCAGGTTCTACGAAGGAATTTAGGAAATATATTTTTTACCTATAAAATGTTAATTATTCATAATTATTCAATCAAGAAGCATCTGTTCTATTAATTTTAACACAAAAATCAAGTACGATATTAATGAATCAAGTTGATAAAGACTTAGTCCCTGTACAGGCACTTTTATTGCCTAAATCAATACTTTACACAGGCAAAGTATTAAATTGGATTTCTCCATTTTTGGCTTCAAGATTTGCTGCAAGAATGTTTTTAACTCCCTTTAGCTATACTATGCCTGATCGAGAAAAGGCCATGTATGAAAAAAGCAAAAAAGAACGGATTCGCATCGACAAAATTAATCGGGAAATCATGGTGTATAACTATGGTGAGTCCAATAAAAAAATTCTTTTAGTGCATGGTTGGTCTGGCAGTGGCACACAGTTGTCAAAAATAGCAGATCAGTTACTTAAAAATGGATATAGCACGGTAAGTTTTGATGCTCCTGCCCATGGGCAATCAAAAGGAAAAAGAACGATACTCCCTCATTTTCTTGAAACTGTATATCATCTAGAAAAAACTCATGGCCCTTTTGAAGCAGCTATAGGTCATTCTCTTGGAGGGATGTCATTATTAAGAACTACAAAAAATGGATTAAATATTAAGCGGCTTGTGATTATAGGAACTGCCAATAGCATTACCGCTGTTACTCAGGATTTTGCTAATAATCTTCAACTTGATAAAAAAGTAGCTACACTTTTAAAATCTTATTTTGACAAACGATACGGAGAAGATCTCAATAATTATTCGGGAGCAATATCAGCCAAAGGAGTAAAGGTTCCTACTCTAGTTATACATGACCTAAATGACGTAGATGTTCATTATAGTGCTGCACATGAAATAATAGAAGAATTAGAGCAAGGGCAACTTTTACTTACCGAAAATCTTGGGCATCGTAAAGTTTTGGGAGACAAAAAAGTAATCTCTAAAATCATTAACTTTATTTTGGAATAGTTGTTGATACGTTATTCTAAGATAATTTGTACGACTATATACTAAATAGTATTCATTATAATTATAAAATTATGACTCGTTTTATTTTATTATTCATTGCAGTTTTAACAATTAGTTGTACAAGTAATGCTCAAAAGAAAGAAGAAAAAGAGAAAAAAACCTATGCTGTGACCAAAACTAATGCAGAATGGAAAAAAATTCTCACTTCAGAGCAATATTATATCCTTAGAAAAGCTGGTACCGAGAGGCCATTTTCTAGCCCATTAAACAAAACATATGCTTCAGGAACATTTTATTGTGCTGCCTGTAATACACCATTATATGAAAGCCAACATAAATTTGATAGCGGTACAGGTTGGCCAAGTTTTGACCGTGCAGTAAAAGGAAATGTCGATAAAGACGTTGATTACAAACTAGGATATGCAAGATCAGAATTATTATGTGGTACTTGTGGAGGACATCTGGGGCATGTATTTAATGACGGACCCAGAGAAACAACAGGAATGAGACATTGTATCAATGGAGATGCACTAGTGTTTAAATCTAAAGGGGCAAAAAATGAGTAAGTATCCCGTACATAAAACTGAAGCCGAGTGGAAAGAACTACTCACAGAAGAACAATATAGAGTATTGAGACAAAAAGGTACCGAAAGACCTTTTACAGGACAATACAATATACATACTGAAGAAGGTACATACACATGTATGGCCTGTAATATCGAATTATTTGACAGTACTACTAAATTTGATGCTGGATGTGGTTGGCCAAGCTTTGATGAGGCTATTGAAGGAAGAGTAGAATATAGTAAAGATACAGCACATGGTATGATTAGAACCGAAATACTTTGTGCAAATTGCGGAAGTCACTTAGGGCATGTTTTTGACGATGGACCGACTGAAACTGGACAGCGATATTGCATAAATTCGGTAAGCATAAATTTTGATAAAGGATAGATTCAATACAAATAAATAATTACACTTATTATGAAAAAAATTTTCACATTACTATGTCTCACGACATTTATTTTTACATCCTGCTCTAATGACGATGATTTTGTTGATACAGATACCATAGGACAGACTATAGACCTCTTAGGGGTGGATTTTAGAGCAGACGGTGACTTTACTATAAATTTTTCTTTTATTGATAACAATATAGAAGTATTTGACTCTGATGTTATATCGGTATTCCGTCAAGAAGATGTGCTTCAAAATGGTGACCCTGTATGGGAGCCTTTACCTACTGCAAACTTTTTCTTCTTTAATGATACAACAGGAGCTGTTGAAGGTTTTTTGAATTATCGATATAATTTTACTCTTGATGATGTAGATATTATATTAAGTTTTGATGTTCCAGACGCTAGTCTTGTTGGAGCAGAATTTACAGATAATCAAGTATTCAGGATTGTAGTAGTTCCTTCAGCTTTTGCACAAGAAAACAAAATTGATATTACCAACTACAAAGCTTTAGTTTCTGCACTTAATTTAAATACAGAAAATATACCGACAGTAACATTTTAATAGTACAGTTAATACCATAATACAAAACACGATCAATTGATCGTGTTTTTTGTTTTTACACATCCAAAACGATTTCTTAGCGAATCCTTAATTCCTTTTTTGGTTCGCCGAATTATCCTTAAATTCGTGACTTCAAAAAATCGACATTTATGAGCACATATGATATCATCGTTTTGGGGAGCGGTCCTGGGGGTTACGTTACTGCCATCAGAGCTTCTCAATTAGGTTTTAAAACCGCAATAGTAGAAAAAGAAAGCCTAGGAGGTGTATGCTTAAATTGGGGATGCATCCCTACCAAAGCATTACTTAAAAGCGCACAAGTATTTGAATACCTAAAGCATGCTTCAGATTATGGGCTTACAATAGAGAAATTTGATAAAGATTTTGATGCAGTAGTAAAAAGAAGTCGCGGTGTAGCAGAAGGAATGAGCAAAGGAGTTCAGTTTCTAATGAAGAAAAACAAAATCGATGTTATTGAAGGCTTTGGAAAACTAAAAAGTAATACTCAAGTTACTGTAACTTCTGCAGGTGATAAATCTACAGATTATGAAGCCAAGCATATTATCATTGCTACAGGAGCTAGATCTAGAGAGCTACCTAACCTTCCTCAAGATGGTAAAAAAGTAATCGGATACCGAGAAGCCATGACTTTATCCTCACAACCCAAAAAAATGATCGTTGTAGGTTCTGGGGCTATTGGTGTAGAGTTTGCTCATTTTTATAATGCAATGGGTACAGAAGTAACTATTGTAGAGTTTTTACCCAACTTAGTACCCTTAGAAGACGAAGAGGTTTCTAAACAATTTGAGCGTAACTTTAAGAAATCTGGAATTAAAGTAATGACCAACTCTTCTGTAGAAAGTGTAGATACTAGTGGTAACGGAGTTAAAGCTACCGTAAAAACTAAAAAAGGAGAAGAAATTTTGGAAGCTGATATTGTTTTATCTGCTGTCGGAATTAAAACTAATATTGAGAATATTGGTTTAGAAGAATTAGGAATCGCTACAGATAGAGATAAAATCGTTGTAAACGATTGGTATCAAACAAATATTCCTGGGATATATGCAATAGGCGATGTGGTTCATGGTCCTGCCTTGGCTCATGTTGCTTCTGCAGAAGGAATTACTTGTGTAGAAAAAATAGCAGGAATACATACTGAATCTATTGATTATGGTAATATCCCTGGCTGTACATATGCGTCTCCCGAAATTGCTAGTGTTGGTATGACCGAAAAACAAGCTAAAGAAGCAGGTTACGAGCTTAAAATTGGTAAATTTCCTTTTTCAGCTTCAGGTAAAGCCAGTGCTGCGGGTACAAAAGATGGTTTTGTAAAGGTAATTTTTGATGCAAAATATGGAGAATGGCTTGGATGCCATATGATTGGTGCCGGAGTAACTGATATGATTGCAGAAGCTGTATTAGGAAGAAAACTTGAAACCACAGGTCACGAGGTATTAAAAACCATACACCCACATCCAACAATGAGTGAAGCAGTTATGGAAGCTGTGGCCGATGCCTATGGTGAAGTAATTCACTTATAAAAGAAAAGTTATATTACCTTATAACACGGTAAAGAATCAAACCCCAAAGATTTTTAAAAATCTTTGGGGTTTGATTATGAATCATAAATACTATTTCGGAATTAAATCGCAATACCAAAATGCCGTATCCCACTGCTGATCTTCTTCATCAGTAAAACAATTATCATCTTGTTTTTTTGAAGGCTCATAACCACGAAGTACCTTCTCTCCTATTTCAAAGTGAATTGGATCTTTAAATATTGGTCCATCAAAAACAAAAGTATGAAATTCACCATTTTCACCGCAAGGGTCTACATTTACAGGTAAATCATCCAAAAATTGATGATCTAAAACCCTACCACAAAAAGATTCATCTAAATATTTTGCATTTACGCATACTGTAATCGCTTTAAAACCTAAATCCAGAAATTCAAGTAGTAATTCTTTAGTATTACGTTTCCAGAGAGGAAAAACTCCTTGAATACCAACTTTTTTCAATTGATCTTCTCGATAAGTTCTTAAATCTTCCAAAAAAATATCTCCAAAAACACAATGAGAATACCCTTCAGTTTTTAATCCAGTTACATTATTTTTCATGGTTTGATTATACAAATCCATAGATACTTGAGCTGGAAGTTTTATTTTTTGTAATGGGATATTAAGTTTAGCTACCTGTTGATCTAATAGTTCTTCTCGTAAACCATGCATAGAAACACGCTGATAGTCCTGATTAACAGTAGTGATCAGTTTAGAAATATTATAATCTTTTTGTTTGAGTATATAATATAGTGCCAGAGAAGAATCTTTACCACTACTCCAATTAAAATATGTCTTGTGCATTATGAAGCTATAAAATATTGTATGGCCAGCACATAACTTTGCAAGCCAAAACCAAGAATTACTCCTTTGGCATTTGGTGATATATAGGATTGGTGCCTAAACTCTTCTCTTCCAAAAGTATTTGAAATATGTACTTCTATAACAGGAGTACCTATTGCTTTTATGGCGTCACCAATACCAATTGATGTATGTGTGTATGCTCCTGCGTTTAAGATAACTCCATCATACTCATCATCTGCTTCTTGTATTTTTGTTATGATTTCTCCTTCTATATTAGATTGAAAATAAGACAATTGAGTTTTAGAAAAGTCAGATTGTAGTTTTCCAAAAAAATCTTCAAAAGTTTGAGTACCATATACTCCTGGCTCTCTTTTACCAAGAAGGTTTAAATTAGGTCCGTTTATTATTAAAATTTTCATTCTTGTCCGGCTGGTTCTTGTCTACGATTATTTTTTGTTTTGAATAAATAGCCCACTGATAATTGAAACAATGAGGTATTATTAGATATATCAACACCATCGATATCGTTTATATTACTTAACCCTAAAGTATAATGTAATTGAAAAAACAATCCACTTTCTGCCTTATACCCTGTACCAAATACCCATCCAAAATCAAAGCTATTAAACGAATCAAAAAAATCATCAGGGGTATCTTCTGCAGATCCAGATACACTTGCCAAATTTGCAAACCTTGGGCCAGTTTCTAAGCTAAACCGTGGTGTAAAATAATATTTGGCAATTATAGGTAGGGCTAAATAGTTTAAACTAACTTCATTTTCGACACCTGCTTCATCTATTTTATATCCCTGGGCAGAATATAAAACCTCTGCTTGTACAAAAAATCGTTGCGTTACAGGAAATTCTACAACTGCACCCAGATGCATACGAATTCGTGCATCACTGTTCTCTATATCTCCCGTGATATTGGCATAATTAAGACCAGCTTTAAAACCCGCACGAGTATATAAGGGATCTTCATCTTGGGCTTTTAGCATAGCTACATTAGCCAGCAATAAAATAAACAGAATACCTATTTTTTTTTTCATAATAAACTATATAACTACCCAAAAGTAGTTTTTATTTTTGAATGAATAAAAAAAGCGCTCACCAAAGTGAACGCTTTTTAAAATATTATTATGATACCTTCTTAGAACTTGTATCCAACAGATAATTGGATTACAGAGTTTTGATTTTTAAATTCAATATCTCCAGCTTCAAAATCAACATCATTAACATCAGATAAACCAATATTATAACGAGCATCAAAGAAAATACCAGCTTCTAATTGATATCCTAAACCAACGTTAAGGCCAAAATCAATACCATTAATATTCTTATCAATATCCTCATCAAATGTTGTTATTTCTCCATCATCATTATCTTCGCCTTCAGATTTAGCAGATAATAAAAATCCGATCTGTGGACCAGCTTGAATACTAAATCCTTGAGCAATATAATACTTAGCCATTAAAGGAAGATTCAAATAGTTTAGTTTAGTTGTTTGCTCAGTTGAAAAAGTAAAGAATTCGTTACTCTCAGCAAATTCAGTTTTAAATCCTTGTGCAGAATAAACTAATTCTGGAGCAAACGCAAATTTCTCACCAAGTGGGATTTCTACAACAGCTCCAATATGGAAGCTTGTTCTTGAATCTGTGTCAATTTCACCAAAAAGTTTATCACCCGAAATGTTAGAAAGGTTTAAACCAGCTTTGGCTCCAAATCTAATGGATTCTTCTTGTGCAGTGGCAACTATACTAAAAGAAGCTAATACTGCGAATACTAAAAGTTTTTTCATAATTATGATTGATTTAAAAATTTAACGACAAAACTATGCTTTTTATCGATAAAACTAAATTTTAACTCTTTTTTTTGCGGATTATTTAGCACAAAAAACAATAAGACACTGTATACCAAGTGATTATGTTTGAATATGAAAAATAACAAAAAAATCATCGAATAAAAATCTATAGATTTTTATAATACCTACATAAATTACCAATAAGAAAAATCGATGAAATAAATTAAATAGTCGATTAACTGTTATTTTTAGATTTTTTTAACTTTTTGTACAAGTAAATTATATAGTTTAGCCCCAACTTAAACAAACAATTATTATGAAAAAATTAATGTTGACTGCACTTGCAGTTGTAAGTTTTATGTTTGCTAACGCCCAAGATGGTGGTGATAGTAGCGAAGGATATGCAAATGGTGATATTTTTATTTCTGGTTCTTTTGGATATAACTCAGAAACCGAAGGAGATCGTAAAAACAATACTTTTGCGATTAATCCAAGACTTGGTTTTTTTGTTGCTGACAATATTGCAGTTGGAGGTAAAATTGGTTATCAGAGTACAAATATAGAACCTGTAGGAGGAGCTGAAACAAAAATTAATGGTTTCACTATAGGTGCATTTGGTAGATATTATTTTACTCCTGCTAATAAATTCTCTGTTTATGGAGAATTTGGAGTAGATTACGTTACTGCAAATGTTGATGATGGTACAGACCCAGACGTTAAATCTAATGGATTTAATGTAGGTGGTGGACCTGGTGTTAGTTACTTCTTAAGTAGTAATTTTGCATTAGAAGCAACATGGGGAGTATTACAATATAGAACAATAAAACCAGATTTTGACGGAGCAGAATCACAAGATAATTTTGATTTTGGAGTTAACCTTGATGATATTAACCTTGGTTTAGTATACAAGTTCTAAGAGAATAGTAAATTATAATATGTAAAACCGTTCCATTTATTTTGGAGCGGTTTTTCTTTTTATATCTTAGTACTGTAGATTAATCATTAAAAAATAAATGTGTGAAATGGAATCATGCAATAAAAGATTACCAACATTATTTAAGAATTGAAAGAGGACTCTCTGAAAATTCGATCGTAAACTATTCTCTAGATATAAAAAGGTTATTAAATTTCCTTGAAAAGAATGAGATCACTATTACACCTTTGTCTATCGAAAAAGAAATACTTCAACAGTTTGTATTTGAAACAGCAAAATTAGTCAATGCGCGTTCGCAATCAAGAATCATTTCTGGGTTAAAAAGCTTTTTTAACTATCTGGTTTTTGAAGATTATAGAGAAACTAATCCTATGGAGCTTATCGATTCTCCAAAGATTGGTAGAAAATTACCTGATACCCTATCTGTAGAAGAAATCGATCAAATTATTGCCCAAATAGATTTAAGTACTCCCGAAGGTGAACGCAATCGCGCTATTGTTGAAACATTATATGCTTGTGGATTACGGGTTAGTGAATTAATAGAACTTAAGTTATCAGATTTATTTTTTGACGAAGGATATATAAATGTGATAGGAAAAGGTGGTAAACAACGATTTGTTCCTATTGGTGAAAGCACACAAAAATATATAACAATATATACAGATGAGATAAGAAATCATTTGGATATCAAGAATGGACATGAAGATACCCTATTTTTGAACAGAAGAGGAAAACAGCTTACCAGAGCAATGATCTTTACTATAGTAAAACGCTTGGTTGAAAAAGCTGGTATTCACAAACAGGTAAGTCCGCATACATTTAGGCATTCTTTTGCTACTCACTTATTAGAAAATGGAGCAGATCTTAGAGCTATTCAGCTTATGTTAGGTCATGAAAGTATTACAACTACAGAAATATATATGCATGTTGATAGAAGTCATTTAAAAGAGGTTATACACAATTTTCATCCTAGACGATAGAAAAAATGAATACAAAAAGAACATATCTTACTTGTGTAGTATTTTTAATATGTTCTATATCATTTTCTCAAAAATTAGATGCCGATGGAGGCATTCTCTTAAAAGCTGAAATTACATTGGGAAATCAAAATCAATGGCTAAAACTTGGCATATTTGGGTTTGGAGCATTAAATTATGGTGATTTATCCGTAGAAAGTGGATTATCTTTTGCTTCTTATCAATTTGTAAAACGACATACCATAAAAATGTCAGGGTTAGCATACAGTTATGAGTTTTTTGCTTTAGGAGGATTGGGTAAAAACAATAACTTGTTAGGGTCATCTATTTCTAACATGAATACGAGTATTATTTTTAATCCTACTACAAAAGGTAGTTTTAGTGGCCTTGGTTTTGGATTTAGTAAGGATTTTTTACCTAAAACCCTAAAATCATATGGCTTAAAAAGAGGGGCTTTACTGATGCGATTTAGTAATGCTAATCACAATATCCATTTCTCTTTTTATAATGATTTTAATATCGGTTGGTTTAATGGATCTGGTACTGATTATGGAGTAACAGGTACATTAGATATAGGGTTTACCAAAATCCAGCAACATAATGAAGTATATCAACTAGGATTAGCAATTGACCTTTTTACACCTAGGCCAAATTATGGTATCTCCCCAAGAAATAATAGAAACTCAGACGATGGTCGTAAAAATGTATGGTATACCTTACCCCCTTTAAAAGATCTTTTTTATGGTAACTTATACGGTTATGGTGTATACCAAAGGGATTATTATGCAGTACAAACCAGATTAGGGATAAATAGTCAAAAAATAGGTGCATATATACAAAATACATTACATGATGGTATCGGGTTAAATCCACGTTTTCCGTGGCGTGTTGAAGAAAAAGACAAACTATATATTGAAATATCTGGTAATGGAATTATAAATCACAATATAGATGATTAGACATAAGGTTGTATATATCATTTTTACAGTACTATCAAGTATATGTTTTAGTTGTAACACCTATACCAAATTTTATAGTGTTACTTATACCTCGGTCTCTGATCATAAAATAGCAGATATTTATAGATTAGATCTGAGCAATCAAAATTTAGATTCATTACCAATAGCTGTAAGTAAATTAACCACCTTAAAAATGCTTAATCTAAGCAATAATCCTAATCTAAATTTGGATCTGGCTTTTAAAAAACTAAATCAATGTAAAGATATAGAAGTGTTAATTTTAGACAGTCTGAATATTGATAAAATTCCAGCATCTATCATACAATTTACAAGCTTAAAACAACTATCATTAGCCAATAATCCAAAGCTTAATCTTGAGTATACTTTTGATATTGCATCTGTTCTTCCAATTGAGTATTTAAATTTAAGAGGAAATACAATTGAAAAACTTCCGGAAAATAGTATCAAACTAAAATCAGTTAAGGATTTAAATTTATCATTTAATCGTTTGAAGGGTAATAGAAATTATGAATTGATCGCCAAACTTCCTAAACTCTACTCGTTATGGATTGATCATAATGAATTAGAAGTATTACCTAGCTCAATAGGCGCTATTAATAAAGTTAGATTTCTTTATTTTGATCATAACAAATTAGAAAAACTTCCTGAAGAAATGTCTGCTATGAGGACTTGGGTAATACACGCAGGTTATAATAATTTTAAAGTATTACCAAAGGTTTTTACAAAAATGCGTTCTTTATTTATGGTACATATCAATAATAACAGCATTACAGTTATTCCAGAATCCTATACAACCGAAAAATATCCTTTGGCCGGATTAATCTTAGATAACAATCCCATTTCTGAAAATGAAAAAAGAAAAGCAGCACAGCTTTTTAAAGGGTTCTTTTTACTCTCTTTTGAACAAAAATAATTCCCCTAGTATATCGTAGAGGAATTATTAAGAATAAGATTTTTAATTCTTTTATTCTTTTAACACTCTTCCAAAAGGAGCATTATTAGTAGGTGCAATGCTATTTACTTGTGGAGCTGTAACTTGACCTGCTGTCCCGCTAAGTGGTTTTAAAAAAAATGGAGTTGATTGATCATAATCTGGTGAAGGCTCAACAGATATTACTACTGTTTTTCCTCTTACATCTCCATCTGTTGGAAAAGTCAATCCTTGTGGTGCACTATTTAAAAAATCCTCTCCTGGATAGTTAGGAGCCGATCCATTTCCACTATAAGGTGAAGCATCATCAAAATTACCCACATCACTAAATGTTCCTGTCGAAACAGGAATTTGAGTTCCATTTTTTTCAAAAATAACCCATCCTTCATATTTCCATCCATCTGCTAGTGGTTCTAAATTCAATCCAGGAACAGTTTGAATACCGCTTGGATCCTCAAACCAAATTCCAAATTCATCATTATCCGAAGTACCCGGATTATCAGTAGGTGTAGCCATAACAAATTTTCCTGATATTGAAGAAAAATCTGCTATTACAGAATTAACACTTACTTGTGCTACATTACCATTAAAAGAACCCGAAACTAATTTTGATTTTGAAGGACCTGGATCAGCATCGTTAGGAGGTTCAACAGATAGAATAAATTCTGTTGCTTTTTCTAAGTTATCTGCATTAACGGCAAAAACCATCGAATTAGAAACCTCGTTAAATTTTCCCGTTGATAAAGGTTCTCCTTCAACCACAATCCAACCTTCATAATTAGCTCCGTTAGTAAGAGCTTCTAAACCAACAATCTCTATCGTAAGATTTGAGGTTGGCGGTGCATCATCATCACCTGAGCAAGAAGTAATAATTGCTCCTAGAATAAATGCAGATAGTAGTAAACTTTTTCTTATCATCATTATTGCTTTTTGAGTTATTTTTTATAAATAAATTACTACAAAACTAACTCAAAATCGACAACAAAATTGTTCAAAGAATCTTAATATTTTGTTCAAATTAGTTATGAAGATTTTGGTACTGGATCTTGTGTTTTAAAAAGCTCAAGAAAAGCTTTTCCAATAGTATTAATCAGGTCACTGGCCATTACCCCTTCAAATCCTAATTTTTGAGCAGCAAGGTCTCCAGAGCTTCCATGTAGATATACACCAAAGATTGCTGCTTGTAGTGCATTATATCCTTGTGCTAGTAAACTAGTAATAATACCTGTAAGCACATCACCGCTACCTGCTGTTGCCATTCCTGGATTACCTGTATTATTTACATAGAGCTGATCAAAATATATAGTAACCGTATTTGCACCTTTAATTATGATAATACAATCATATTGTTTTGAAAATGCTTTAACTTTTTCAATTTTATCAAAATCATCTTTCCATTTACCAATTAATCGTTCTAATTCTTTTGGATGCGGTGTCAAAATTGTTTTTTCTGGTAAATTTTTTAAATAGATTGGATGCTTTGCTAAGATATTAATCCCATCTGCATCAACTACAAGCGGAAATTTATTTTCTTTTAAAAATTCACCAAAAGCTTTTATTGTTTTTTCACTTGTACCTAACCCCATTCCTATTCCAATAGCAGAAGGTTTACTATCTAAGTTTATTTCGGCAATCTCATCATCATCATCTGTAACTACCATAGCTTCGGGTACAGCAGTCTGTAAAATATCATATCCACATTCTGGTATATGTGCTGTAGCAAGGCCAACTCCTGTTCGTAAAGCTGCTTTAGTAGCCAAAACCATGCTTCCGATTTTACCATAACTCCCCCCTATCAAAATACAATGCCCATAAGTACCTTTATGACTAAATTTATGGCGAGGGCGATACATGGGTTTTACTTCATTTTTATTAATCAATACACCGATACCCTGTTGCTGATTTAAAAAATTGCGATCTAAACCAATATCAATCACTTCTATGTCTTGTGTATATATCCCAGTTTGTGGTAAAAAGAATACCAACTTAGGAAGTTGAAATGTCACTGTCACATCGGCAAAAATAACTCCATCTGTAGTATCTGGAGCTTTATCAGAATACAAGCCCGATGGAATATCTACTGATAGCTTATAAGATCTAGAAGCATTAATATGTTTTATAAGTGACACTACCCAAGGAACAAGTGGCCTATTAAGACCAATCCCAAAAATAGCATCAATAACCATATCTTCATATTGTAACTCCGGAAAACCGTCTTCACTCTTAATTTGTATTGGCCACTCTTTTGCTATTTCTTTTAACCGATCATAATTTGACAAAAAATCTTTTGACCTATACTCACTAAAATTTACAATATATGTTTTTACATTATATCCATGTTCTACCAATAATCTAGAAATCACAAGTCCATCTCCTCCATTATTTCCAAT
Source organism: uncultured Aquimarina sp. (assembly GCA_947501475.1). Taxonomy (GTDB): domain Bacteria; phylum Bacteroidota; class Bacteroidia; order Flavobacteriales; family Flavobacteriaceae; genus Aquimarina. Next base: position 26,957 of record CANMWA010000002.1, read on the forward strand.
ACCACAAAATATATGTATCGGAATGGGGGCTCCTTGCAATCTATGATGCAATAATGCAAAAATTTGAGTAGCAGCACGCTCCATTAATTCAAGAGAAGTAATTTTTTCTGATGTAATTGTAAACTCATCAGCCATACGCATTTGTTGTGAAGAAAATATTTTCATGTGATATTTTTGGGAATCTTATAATGAAATAAAATATAAATTATTGAATTAACAAAAGTTTATGATTACTCTTGTTTTTATTTTCTTTAAAAATAAAAAATAATACATTTGAACTCATGTTTAAAGCAAACTAATGTTTAGTACCGTTTTTTTATCGGCTTTAATAATTATATTAGGAATGATTATCATATCTAGTATTTCTTCTACCTTTACGCGTACTATTACAAATATTATTACCCTTAGGGGTTAATTGTATCTATATCGCCATCAGAATATTTATATAGTTTATAAAAACTATAGAAAAAACTTTATCATTAATTTCAATTAAAAAACACATTATGAACGTTCTAAAATTTGGAGGTTCTTCGGTTGCAAATGCAACGACAATAAAAAATGTCATAGACATTGTAAAGATACAATCCAAACAACAACCTTTGTATGTTGTTGTTTCTGCCATGGGCGGAATTACAGACCTTCTTTTACAGGCTGGAAAAGAAGCGTCTTTAAATAATCAAAACTATAAGTCCTCACTAAAAAAAATCGAAGATAGGCACCTAGAGGTTATAAAAAACCTTATTCCGGTTGTTTCGCAAAGTGCTGTGATTAGTAAGGTTAAAAGCGAATTAAACACGCTAGAATCACTTTGTGAAGGAGTATATTTATTAAGCGAATTATCCTCAAAAACCGAAGCTGTTATTTCAAGTTTTGGTGAAATGCTTTCTTCATATATCATTTCAGAAGCTGCCAAAGTAAATGACCTAGATATTGTATTAAAAGATGCTAGAGAGTTAATCATAAAAACTATTAATTCTAAAGCGGCTATCGATTATAAAGAAACAAATAGTCGAATTAATGATTTTGCCAATAATAATACACATCAAATTTGCATATTTCCAGGGTTTGTAGCCCGTACTCAAGATGGGGAACCTACTACATTAGGAAGAGGAGGATCCGATTTTACAGCCGCAATTTTGGCAGCCGCAATTAATGCTGATGAGTTGCAAATATGGACAGATGTAAGTGGTATGTATACTGCTAATCCGAAATTAGTAAAACAAGCAAAACCTGTACGTCATATTTCATATCAGGAAGCTATGGAGCTTTCTCATTTTGGCGCCAAGGTAATTTACCCACCAACAATACACCCTGTATTAGAGAAAGATATCCCTATAGTTATAAAAAATACTTTCGAACCAGAAGACCCAGGAACTCAAATAACCAGAAAAGTGGATAATAGGTTAAGGCCTGTAACCGGTATCAGTCACATCGATAATATATCTATTATTTCTTTAGAAGGAAGTGGTATGGTTGGTATACCAGGGTTTTCAAAACGCTTATTCGAAGCTTTATTCATAGAAGGGATTAATGTAATCTTGATTACTCAAGCCTCTTCAGAACATTCAATTTGTTTAGCCGTAGAAGCTTCAGAAGCAGAGCAAGCAAAAATTGTACTGGATGCAGCTTTTGAATTCGAAATTTCTAAACATAAACTTGATCCCGTAAAAATTGAAAACGATGTAGCTATTGTTGCCCTAGTGGGAGATAATATGTATCATCACCAAGGTCTTAGCGGAAAAATGTTTAGTACTCTAGGAAAAAACAATGTAAATATTCGTGCTATTGCTCAAGGAGCTTCAGAAAAAAACATATCTGTAGTTATCGAGAAAAAAGATATTAAAAAGGCATTAAATATTTTACATGAGCGCTTTTTTGAAGTAAAAACCAAACAATTAAATTTATTCATTACTGGTGTTGGTAACGTCGGGAGTAAGCTACTCGAACAATTAGAACAGCAAAAAAAGTATCTTAAAGACAAACTACGATTAAAAATTCGTGTTGTTGGAATATCAAATTCTCGCAAGATGTATTTTGATGAAGAAGGTATTGACTTACACGCTTGGGAAGAAATACTTCCAAAAGGAGAAAAAGCCAATGCGCTTGATTTTTTCAATAAAGCAAAAGAAATGAATCTTCGTAATTCTATATTTGTTGATAATACTGCAAATCCTGACATTGCCAAGGTATACAAACATTATCTAGGAGAAAGTATGGCAGTAGTAACCTGTAATAAAATTGCCTGTGCCGACGAGTATACGAACTACGAAGAACTACAGGATTTATCCAGAAAATATAATGCTTCTTTCTTATACGAAACCAATGTAGGTGCTGGATTGCCTATAATCGACACCTTAAATAATTTAATTGCATCCGGAGATAATATTCATAAAATACAAGCCGTACTCTCTGGTAGTCTTAATTTTGTATTTAATAATTATAAAGATGGAGTTACTTTTAATGATATCGTAAAGCAAGCACAAAAAGAAGGGTATACAGAACCAGATCCAAAAATCGACTTAAGTGGTGTTGATGTTGCTCGTAAAATACTAATTCTAGCTCGTGAAAGTGGAAAAGTGATGGAATTAAACAATATCGAAAACGAAGCATTCTTACCTCAAGAAAGTTTGGATACCAATACTGTAGAAGATTTCTTTGAATCTTTAGCTAAAAACGAAGAGCATTTTAAAGCAATTTTAAATGAAGCTGATCAAAAAAATTGTCGCTTAAAATATGTAGCGCAATATGAAAATGAAAATGCAAAAGTTGGGTTACAACATATCCCAACTGATCATCCTTTCTATAATTTAGAAGGAAGTGATAATATTGTTTTGTTCTATACTGATCGATACCCAAAACAGCCGCTCATTGTAAAAGGTGCGGGTGCAGGTGCAGATGTAACCGCATCTGGTATTTTTGCAGATATAATTAGAATCGGAAAAAAATAGACAAAATGAAAACGATCAAAGTATTTGCGCCTGCTACTGTTGCTAATCTTTCTTGCGGATTTGATGTTTTGGGATGTTGTTTGGATACCGTAGGAGATGAAATGGTGATTTCTCTTACTTCAGAGGCGGGAGTAAAAATCACAAAAATTGAAGGAGCAATACTTCCTATGGATACCCATAAAAATGTTGCCGGTGTAGCTGTAGAAGCATTACTCAAAAAATATGGCAAAGATATTGGTATCGAGATAGAAATATATAAGAAAATCAAGGCTGGTAGTGGTATTGGAAGTAGTGCTGCCAGTAGTGCTGGCGCAGTATGGGCAGTAAATCAATTATTAAACCAACCTTTCTCACCTCAAGAGTTGGTAGAATTTGCCATGGAAGGTGAAAAATTAGCAAGTGGCAATGCCCATGCAGATAATGTTGCTCCTGCCCTTCTAGGTGGTTTTACATTAGTACGTAGCTATGATCCACTTGATATCATTAAACTTAATACACCAAAAGATCTAGTTATGACTGTTTTACATCCACAAATAGAAGTAAAAACTTCAGATTCTAGGTCTGTAATTAAGCACACCGTATCGCTAAAACAAGCGATTCAACAATGGGGTAATGTAGGTGGCCTTGTAGCTGGATTATGCACAGAAGATTATAGTCTTATTGGTCGTAGTCTAGAGGATGTGATTATAGAGCCCTTAAGATCTATATTGATTCCTGAGTTTACAGCTGTAAAAGAAGCTGCTATTGCAAAAGGAGCCTTAGGATGTGGTATTTCGGGTTCTGGGCCATCAATTTTTGCACTTAGCAAAGGGATAGAAACTGCAAATCTTGTTGCAGAAACATTACAGAAAACATATAGCAAAACAGGGTTAGAATTTGATATTCATGTGTCAAAAATTAATAATCAAGGAGTAAAAACAATAGACTAATATAGTATGAAAGAGATCAAAAAAATAGCTAGCGGGGCACAGTGGGAAAATATCGTTGGATACTCTAGAGCAATTAAAATTGGAGATACTATTGAAATATCGGGGACTACAGGACAAGGAAATGATGAATATGAACAAACTGTAGCAATTATAAAAATTGCTGAAAAAGCGTTGAAAGAATTAAATGCCGATTTAGGCAATGTTATAAGAACAAGAATGTACTGCACCGATATTTCAAAATGGAAACTTATTGGTAAAGCACATAGTGAATTTTTTGAATCTATAAGACCAGTAACAACATTAGTTGAAGTTTCTAAATTAATTTCACCAGAAATTTTAGTCGAAATAGAATTTTCGGCAGTACTATAATCTAAGAATAAGAAAAAATAATGCAATACTATAGTTTAAATAATAATGCGCCCAAAGTAGCTTTTTCTGAAGCCGTTATAAAAGGGTTAGCGCCTGATCGTGGTTTATACTTTCCAGAACATATCGCTCCTTTACCAGAATCATTTTTCTCTACCATTGAAAACCTTGATAATGTTGAGATTGCATATCAAGCAATTCAACAGTTTGTGGGTGATGAAATCCCAGAAAAAGAATTAAGAGAAATTCTTGCCGATGTACTTAGCTTTGATTTTCCGGTTGTAGATATTGAAGATAATATTGGAACTCTAGAATTATTTCATGGACCAACCATGGCTTTTAAAGATGTAGGTGCTCGTTTTATGGCTCGTTGTCTTGGTTATTTTAATAGAAACAATCAAAATCACGTAACTGTTTTGGTTGCCACTTCTGGGGATACTGGGGGTGCTGTAGCCAAAGGATTCTTGGGTGTAAAAGGAGTTGATGTCGTTATCCTATACCCTACGGGAAAAGTAAGTGATATACAAGAAAAACAACTTACAACTCTTGGTCAAAATATAACTGCACTCGAAGTTGATGGTGTTTTTGATGACTGCCAGGATATGGTAAAAACTGCATTTTTAGATAGTGATATAACTAAATATAAACAGTTAACATCAGCAAATTCTATTAATGTAGCTAGATGGCTTCCACAATTATTTTATTTCTTATTCGCTTACAAACAGGTTAAAAGTAAAAAGAAAGACATTGTATTTTCGGTTCCTAGTGGAAATTTCGGAAACATTTGTGCTGGTATTGTTGCCAAAAAACTTGGGATGCCCGTCAAGCATTTTGTAGCTTCAACTAATATAAATGATACTGTTGTACGGTATTTACAAACCTCTGAGTATCATCCGAAACCATCTAAAGCGACTATCTCAAACGCAATGGATGTAGGGAATCCTAGTAATTTTATTAGAATTCAAAGATTATTTGATAACAATATTTCTGATTTAAAAAACCACTTTTCGGCCTATAGTTTTACAGATGAACAAACTAAAATAGCGATGAAAGAAATATTCAAGATAGCAAAATATGTAGCTGACCCTCATGGTGCTGTGGGGTATTTAGGACTAAAACAACAAGAATTAAGTAGTAATGAATATGGTATCTTTTTAGAAACAGCACACCCTGTTAAATTCTTAGATGTTGTAGAAGAAACACTAGAAACAAACGTCGTAATCCCATCACAAATTAAAGAAGTGATTAATAAAGAAAAGAAAAGTATCGTAATTAAGGATTATAAAACATTAAAGGAGTACTTATTACGATAAGTACTCCTTTAATGTTATTTTTTGCTATAAAAAATTTACTCTTTTGCTAGTGCTTTCATCACACTATAAACAATATTCGTTGTTGAAGCTAAGTATTTAAAGTTTACTGTAGTATACTTATCAGAGCTTTGTTTCACAAATGGAGAGTTATCAGCATTTCTTAGTTCTGCCGTGAGTGTTACTGTGTCATACCCAAAATTAGAGAAAAATCTACTCTCGGGTGTCGCTACTGTTCTTTTATACACAGGAACTGGTGATTCTATTCTATATAAAGATTCTAAACTTAAATTTGAAGCCAACATTTCTATTGCTCTATCTTCATCATTATCCCATCCCATATAGTCTGATCTATGCATAGAATGTACATTATAACCATCGGTTTGTAATTTTTTGGTAAACATTCTTGTTCCAATCATATTACTTTTCCAATGGTCAAAAAAGACAACCATAAAATTTTTGTTGCGCTCTTCTAATTCTACAATTTTCTTAGCCACATAATAAGCAATGGCAACACCAGTAGCATTATGAATTGCTCCAGGGCTATTTTCGACTGTATCGTAATGAGCACATATAATTACATATTCATCACTACCATTTGTAGCAGGAATTACAGCAAAAACATTTGCTCCATTATACTGGTTCCCTTTTTTGTCTTTTACATTATAAGCATTCTTCTCAGGTTTTAACCCAATTTCTTTTAATGAATTCATTAAAAATTCAGCAGTCGCTTTTCTTTCAGAAGGGCTTGCCCTACTTGTAAGTTTCTTTTTACCCTTTATTGGTTCATGGCCTGTAAGTTTTGCCACGACACCTCTCTGGATGTTAATAATTTCGGCTTCGATTCTTTCTTCTTCAGTCTGAGCTGGGGCTATTTGACTAACTAAAAAGAATAATAGTAAAAATGTTCTATAATACTTCATTTTGTAGGTTTTGTATTCCATTTACTTTAACACAAATTTAGGAAAATTCTATAATAATACAATTTATTACTTTTATTAATAAAATAACGCATTATTTTTAGCAAAATAATAAATTTAATATGTCTAAAACAAAAACCATACCTTTTTTTATATTTTTATTAATTTTTATTCAATGTAAAAAGAATGATCCTCAAGAAAACATATTAAATGCACCAGAAAACTGGCGCAGCGAAGTTATAGAATTTCCTTTAGATTTTGCCACTTCTTTACATTATTCTGGTACAGAACATATTCGTTTTGCCCCTGGATGGGGAGAAGAAGGAGCAAATGATTATTTTTCTTATGTATTTCTATGGGAAATTGACCAAAATCCTATGTTATCTTCAAAAAAAATAGAATCTGAAATAGAAATTTATTTTGATGGATTAATGAATACGGTAACGCAAATGAATCAAAAGCCTTTAAAAAAAGTTCCTAGATCAAAAGCTTTCTTTGAAAAAGTAAATGATTCTATTTATATAGGAAAGATATTAACCTATGATGCTTTTACTACAAAAAAAGAAATTAGTTTAAATAGTATCATAGAATATAAGTTTTGTAATCAACAAGATAGACATTTAGTTTTATTCAATATCTCTCCCCAAACCCTTGAACATCCTATCTGGAAGAAGATGAAAAACGTCACTATTGATTTAGATTGTAAATAACCTATTAATATTTATTTTGCTTTATGGTTACTATGAGCTTAATATAATAATCCCGATTCTGCCAGAGTAATTACCATTGCCATTTTTATATTTTTGGTTGCATCGGTATTTGTCCAAGTTTCGTGTAATGAATGTGCTCCTGTACCCACCCCGCCTCTACTAATTGTTATTGCGGGGATATTTTTTGCTATCGGAATATTACTATTTGTAGATCCCGTACTTAACTGAGGAGGTATATTTAAATATGTAGCTACAGCAATTGCTCTTTGAACTAATGGTGTTGTTTCTGGTAATTTTCCTGATGGACGATCTCCTATTGGCTCGATCACAAGAGTGATTTTATCTTTGATTCCGGATTCATTATACTTTTTTACAGCCAATTTCATACTGCTCTTAAAGATATTATCTATTTCTAACAGTTTTTTTGGGTTCAAAGAACGCATATCTACTTCCATCCAAGATTCAAATGGTATAGAATTTACAGATGTCCCTCCTCCTATTCTTCCTATATTAAAAGAAGTTTTTGGGTCTTTGGTATTCGTATATTCTGTAGCTTTCTCTTCAAATAAAGCAATAGCATATCCAAGTGCGTGGTGAGGATTTGCTAATCCAAAAGCTCCCCAAGAGTGTCCTCCTTTACCTTTAAATATAGCCTTATAGCGTTTTGATCCCAATCCCCCGTTAATAATTCGACCATTTCCTCCTCCATCAATAGAAATCCATGAATCAATTTTTATATCAGATGTTTCTCCAAATAAATGTTTTACTCCTCTAAGATCTCCTAGTCCTTCTTCGCCTACGGTTCCTATAAAAACAATATCTGCTTCAGTTTTTATGGATGCAGTATTCATTGCTTTCAAAATGGTTATAAGCATTGCCATACCTCTCGTATTATCACCTATTCCGGGGGCTTTATATGTCGCTCCTTCTTTTTTTACTGTTACATCAGTTTCTAGAGGAAATACAGTATCCATATGTGCATCTAACACTACTTTTTTTTGTCTTTTCTTTCCTTTTCGTAATGCTAATACATTTCCAACACTATCGATCCAAACACTATCAATACCCGTTTTAGTAAGCATTTCTACAAACTTTCTGGCTCGATTAGTTTCTTTAAAAGGAGGCGCAGGTATCTCATTGAGCGTAATCATATTTTTGATAGTTTCAGCATCAAAATCATCAATAGCTTTTAATGCCATTTGTACCGAGGTATACGTTGTGATTTTTGTAACCTCTTTAGTAAATGATTTGTTTGCTGTGATTACATCTTGCGCATAATTATAAAAACCAGAAAAAATAATAATCCAAAAAAATATTTTAATACGTTTTACATTCATTATTTATTGTTTTAGTCTTTATCTGTACCATACCCAAAATCCTTCCCTTTTTGAGTTCTAGGCACTCCTTTTGTCATCCATTCAGGTGCTGATTTTCCTTTTAAATAATGGTCAAAAAACTGCATCATTCTGATCGATAAATCTTGTTTGTTTTTTATTTTTTTAAGGTTATGTGCCTCATCATTATACACTAATAACCAAGCTGGTTTTTGTAACCTTCGCATACCCATAAACATCTCGATCCCTTGATAATAAGGTACTGCACCATCTTTATCATTATGCATCATTAACAATGGTGTTTCTATCTTAGGAATTCCGAACAAAGGTGAATTTTCTATATACAAATCAAATCCTTCCCATAAGTTTTTGCCTATTCGACTTTGAGTTTTTTCATATTGAAAAGCTCTACTTAATCCAGATTGCCAACGAATACCACCATAGGCAGAAGTCATATTACTTACTGGCGCGCCTGCCATAGCTGCTTTAAATTTATTTGTTACGGTTATTAGATACGCAACCTGATATCCTCCCCAGCTTTGTCCTTGTATTGCAATATTATTTGAATCTATATATCCTAATTTTTCAACAGCTTCAACCCCAGAAACAACACAGTTGTAGGCACTAGGTCCTGGTTTCCCTTTTTTATAAACAATATCAGGCACAAACATGATATAATCATTACTCACCAAATACGATGGGTTTACAATAGAGGCGCTAGGTTGTGGTGAAGAATATCTAGTATATCTGTCAGACCATTTCTCATAAAAATATGTAATCAATGGATATTTCTTAGAAGGGTCAAAATTGTCTGGTTTATAGATAATACCCTCTAGTTGCTGACCATCATAAGTTTTCCATGAAAAAAGCTCAGCGCTACCCCATTTAAATTGATCTTGATGAGGATTAGCATCTGTTATTTTTTTTGTATTCTTGAAACCGTCTGTAGTTACGTATACATCAGGATATATATTGAAGTTTTGTTTTCTATAAGTAAAAACTTCTGCATTTTCAGCTTTTTTATATCCATTGATATAAAACCCATTTGGCTTTATCTTTTCTATTAATTTATTTGTACTTAGCGTATATAACCCAGAAGCTTTTGTGGTTTTATTAAAGCTAATAATTAACAGCTCTCCGTTTATATATGATGCCAGATTTTTGTTTTCAAGATCTAGTCTTTTTGCCCTATACTGTATATTGTTTTTTCTACCGTCTTTGGTTATATTCTGAGGTTTTTGTTTTCCATCAAGAGAAACTTTCCAGATATCAAATTTGTCGTAAACCAAGGCATTACCTTTTGCATCAAAGCCCCCGAAACCATGTGGATATGGTAACATTGGTCTATCATTTTCTTCATCATAAAAAGGTACTTTTACGGTTTTAGTAAGATTATTTTTTTCTAATGTTTCTAAATTAAGTGAAAACCAATGTTGTTTATTAATATCAAAATACAATGCATATTTACTATCGGGAGCCAAAATTGGTTGTATAGCTGCATTTTGAAGTGCTAATCGCTGTGTTCCTGAATATGTATCAATGCTATAATAATCTTTGGTCCAAGGTAGATCCCATGATCGTTTTATATCATATGGCAATCCTGTTTCTCCCAAAATAAATTGTTGGTTCTTATCCTTATCAAAGATAAGGTTATCGATGTTTTCTTGCTGTATATGTATATACTTATCCTTTTTTAGATCGTAATACGATGCGTATGATTTTTTTTCTAGTTCTTCGTATTTAGATTTTTGTTCTGGTTGAATCATTTTATCTTGCCAATGCCAAACATCTACTTGTGGAATTTCTTCTTCTAAAAGTGTAGTATCTTTCTCATAATCCGGTGTTGGTTTTGTATAAAAATAAAGCCTACTACCATCTTCAGAAAAACTTAAGGATTGTTTATGACTTAGCTCCCAATTATTTCTAAGGTTTTCACCTAATATACCTACACGTTTTATTAAATCATTATTGTTATAATGGTATAGCTCAAATTTTAAAGAATCTATTGCAGTAGAGTCTTTGACCGATATATATGCAAATTGATTTCCATCTTTATTGGTAACAATGTTATCATACATATATTCTCCTTCATTGATCACTGTTTTTATACCCGAAGTGAAGTTGTAACCATATACTCCTAAATCAGGTTCTTTTCCTTTTCTACCATTTTTTTTACCTCCATTTTCTTTTTGAGGAGCTTTACTTGTGGTTACAAAATAAAAGTTTTTGCCTTTCTCTGGAATTATAAAATCTTTAATTTGAAAAATAGTATCTCTATTTTTTGTATTAAAGCTGTAAACCAACGCATAATTCTGCTTATAAGCTTTAGAGATATTGAGTGTGTCTTTTTTTGCGCTTGCCTTAGTTTCTTTTTTCTTTTTCTTTTTAAATTTTTCGATTACCATCCATCCTGCTGATTTTTTTGGTAATTCATACTTTACCACTCTAGCAATAGAATCATATATCTTATTATTTTTTACATCATAAATAAATAAAGCATCTTTAGATTGGTTTTCTTCTTTTATCTTTTTCTTTTTTTCGCTTCTTAATGTTTGGTATTTAGGTTTCTTTTTAAATACTACAAAATTTTCATCAAAAGATATCGAGGTATTATAGCCATTAAAAAAAATAGCCTTTTGCTTATTTTCTGTATTATATACCTCTACATAACCATCCCCTCGTTTTGTTGATGTTTCAATAGTAGAGACTACTAATTTTCCATTATTTGAGATTTTGACATCATCAACTTTTTTCCATAAATCATAGTCATTATGTGTGATTACTTTTTTTTGAGAAAAGACAGTTGTTAAAGCGAAAACAAAAATAAGAGTGATTATTTTCTTGATCATCATGCAAAATTTAATTAAGAATAAAGGTTTTTAACTAGAAACTCATTCTATGATATGTAATACATCGAATTCTAGTATTTTCTACTAAAGTAGAACATCCTAATTACAAAAGAAAAGAAGCTAAGTTTTTATTAACAAACTATATTTTAATTGAGATTAGATAAATGAATCCGACAAATACTAAAACTTATCGGATTCATTAGAACTTATGGTTAAATTAAATACTGTTTCTTATAAATTATGTTTATTGGTATTATTCTATTTTAAATAAGTAACCGATAATTCTGGAGTATCAGAAGGGTTAGAATCAGAAAAGCCTTCTGCTTCACGACCTACTGAGGTTCCAGAAGGAGTAGCACTTGCACCTGTAGCTATGATAAAGAAATTAATACTATTTCCAGAAACCCAATCAGGTCTATTAATAATTTCTTGAACAATACTTGATAAATCTACTGTACGTTGAGCAGAAGTTTTATCTTCTCCCGAAGTTGTTGACCATTCTTCAGTAATTGTCCAAATTTTGCTAGCGGTAGTTTGCGTTCTTGCAGATAAATTGCCAGGCGTATTTGTGTAAGGTTCAGCATTACCAACGGCTTCACCATAAATAGTTAATTCAACAGGATCGGTTCCTGCACTACTATCAGCTGTAAATTGAATACTGGCCGCTTTTATGACCACTCCTTGTGGTATATCTACATTAACAAATCGCAGGCCAATATTTGGTAATCCATCTCCATCATCTGGAGAAAAGCCAGTATCTAATTCTCCTAACTCTAAATCTCCACTAGTTAAATTCATTTGCCCATTCACTGTTGATTCTTCTACATCATCTTCTTCAACATTAATTGGAATGGTTAGTGTAATAGCTTCTAATACTGTAAAATCTGGTCCACTAACTTCAACACCTTGAACAGATACTATAATGGGGCTAGTACCTATTGGAGTACCTACCGGAATTATGAATGTAATAGATGTACTTGTTGACTCAGTAATAGAAATCTCATCAGATCCATTAATTTTAACTTTATTTTCTCTTGCCAAAGGACTAAAATTAGTTCCTGTAATAATAATTTCAGATCCTTCTACAGCACTAGTTTCAGAAATACTAGTAATAGTAGGTGGCAAATAAGTAACTGTAAATTCTGTTCCTGATGTTTCTTCATTATTAGTGGTTACAGCCACTTTTCCTGTAACTGCACCATTAGGTACATTAGCTGTGATTGAGTTTGATGATGAAGCTGTAACTACTGCTGTAACGAGACCATTAGATCCATTAAAAGTTACCAAATTCTCTGTTGGGTTAGCGCTAAAATTCGTTCCTATAATAGTAACCGTTGTACCTACAAGGCTACTATCTGGTATTATCTCAGTAATTATAAGTGGTTTCAATCTTTGGGATGGATCAAATGTAGCATCGTCTTTATTACATGACCATAATAAAACACAAACTATCATACTTAAATATAAGGCTGGCTTTATTATAGTTGTTATTATGTTTTTCATTCTCTATATTTTTATATTAAAAAAGGTATCGTTTTTGTAGCCTCTTTAAAGAAATCTAATCGTTTTGCTTTAATAAAGGATTAGCATTTATAGCATCCTGAGGGATTAGCCATTGCCATCTATCATCGCCTGCTGGTATATCAAGCTCTATTGCCAAAGCAGGTATGTGATTAGAACCATTTCTATTGAGAGGTAAATTCATACGTTTTAGATCATAAAATCTAAAACCTTCTCCCCACAATTCCCATCGCCTTTGTAATAAGATTTCATCTAACAATGCGGTACCAGTATTTGTTGATAATGTATAAGAAGGGTCTCTTACTATAGCGTAATTAAAAAGAATATTAGCTGCACTAGGGTCGTCCATTCGAGCTTTGGCCTCTGCTTCTATCAGATACATTTCTGATACTCTCATCAATGGTATATCCATTCTACTATCATCTGTACCTACGGCAATAAATTTTTGACTGGTATATGGTTTTTTAACACCTCCTGGAGGGAGTGTAACACCTTGAGGAAGGTTTAAATGTAATCCCGTCGGATCAAATAATGACTTACGAATATCTGTATCCGGTATAGCGTCATATAATGTACTATTAATAGCCTTAGGGTTTTGCCTTATATTATTCGAACTAAAATTTCTTGATACATGTGATCCATAACTGGCAAAAAATGTACCTTGATCCTCTTGTTCGTGACTACCCCACATCCACTCATCACTTCCATAATTACTAAAATTATTAAAATAATCATCTGTAGACATTAGTGTGTAGCCTGCTCTTGCTGTTTCAGCAAACTGGGCAGCAATGGTATAATTTCCTTGTACTAATGCTACTCTAGCTTTAAGTCCTTGAGCAATGCTTTTATCTAAATGTGATTTGTTTCGTCTAGAGTACCCTTCTAAAGCAATAATTGCATCATCTAAATCTTGATTCACTTGAGCATATACAGCTTCAACCGTTGGCCGCTCTGCGGGTTCTTGATCAACAATTAAACTGATTGGAATACCAAGTTGCGAGTTTACTGCACCGGGAACATATCTCTTAGCGTATAACTGTACCAATTGAAAATGAGCCCAGGCTCTGTATGTTAATGCTTGACCCACAGCTGCATTTTTTTGCTCTACAGGCCCAACTGCTTGATCTGCACCATTAATTATGGTATTTGCATTTCTGATAATTCTGTAATACACTCTATATGTAAATCGGTTATCAGTATCTGAAGCATCACGATTATCAATCCATTTATAAAAATTAATAAATCTATTATTTCCTCTATCAGTCATTACATAATCTTCTCCCAAAGCTTCAACTTGCATCATAAAAGCGCCTACACCTCCTCTTCTGTTACTGCCATATCTAAGGTATAATGATCTGTGTATACCATTAACTACTAAAAATAAATTTTCTGTAGTTTCTGTGGCAGTATCAGAAGCAATTTCTTCTGTAGGTAATTCTTCTAAATAGTCTTTTTCACATGAACTAAAAAAACCACTTACGAATATTAAAATTATTAATATTAATTTGTTATCTGTTTTCATAGTTTTTTATTAAAATGTTACATTAAATCCTAAAGTTAAAATCCTGGATGGCGTAAACCTGTTTGAAGTGGTTCCTTGAAATCGTTGCCCTGGTTCTAATCCTTTTCTTGCATTTATTACAAATATATTTTCTCCACTTACATATACTCTTGCGCTACTTAACCCAAGTCGATCTGTTAGTGCATTATCAAAGTTATAAGCAACATTTGCTTGCCTTAGCGCAAGAAAATCTGATTTAACCAACCATCTATCTGAACTTGCTCCAAAATTACTTAACTGTGCAGCATCTAATCGCGGTACATCTGTGATATCACCGGGTTTTTGCCAACGATTTCTAATATCTACATGAAATGCATCTCCATAATCACCAGAATGGAGTAAATCTTGATAAGCACCATCAAAAGTCTCTCCACCTAATTGGTATGTGCATGTAAATCCTAACTCGAAATTTTTATATTTAAAATTGTTTGTAAAAGACCCAAAAAGATCTGGGGTTGCTGTACCAACAATATCCATCAGAGCATTATTTTGATCAGTTGTTACAATGGTTCCGTCTGCAGTAGTTCTTACATCATCATCTCCAATTCCACCTTTTTCGGGATCTAAAATAAAAAGTGCAGATCCATCTGCGGGGTCTACACCATACCAATCTCTTAAGAAAAATGCAAAAATGTCACCACCTATAAACAGTTTTTTTGTGCCATTTATAATTTCTTCTTGAGGTAATTCGGTAATTTCATTTTTTAATGTTGAAGCATTTAGATTTAAATCCCAATTAAAATTAGATGTTCTAATGATTCCTATATTCAAATCTATTTCTAAACCACTATTAACTAAGCTACCAATATTATCGGGTCTACTATCTAAACCATTTTCAAGAGGTATCGGAACATTAAAAAGTAAGTCTTTAGATTCTCTATTATAATATTCTACTGTTCCCGAAATTCTATTATTAAAAAAACCAAACTCGAGTGCTACATCTGATTGAATATTAGTTTCCCAAGTAAGATCAGGGTTTCCTGCGGATAATGCTAAGATTCCGCCTTCTTGCTGATTATTATTATTTAAAGCAAAACGAGCTCTACTTATATAAAAATCATCATCATTATCATCATTTAATAATCTATCATTTCCTACTTCACCATAAGAGGCTCTAAGTTTAAGATTGCTAATCCAACTTATAGTACTCATGAAATTTTCTTGATCTATTCTCCAGGATCCTCCAACAGAAAAGAAATCTCCCCATCTGTCATTAATAAATATTGAAGAAGCATCTTTTCTATAGGATCCAGATATGTAATATCTATCATCATAATCATAGGTAATATTACTAAAGTACCCTTCTCTGGTTAATCTAGCGGTATTTGAGTCTAAATCAGTAGTTGTAGTAAAATTAACAAACTCGTCAATTCCTTCTGCAATCACTCCGGTTTTTTCTCCTCCTGTGAAGTTATTTTCTCTATCAAAACTTTCATGGCCTAATAATACTCCAATAGTATGTTTATCAATGTCTTTACTGTATCTTAATAACTGATTATAATTAATTGCGGTACGAATAAAAGATTCTTTAGTAAGCCTTGCAGAACCTTGAGCGTCTCCAACAATAGGGTTCTCAAATTCTACATTGTTTCTAAAACGTTTATCAAGAGCTGCATTGATCGTAAATGTAAAATCTTTGAGGAATTTAAATTCTGTATATATTCTAGAATTTACAGAAAAGAATTCGCTAACATCAGAATTTAATAATGTTTCTTGTATTACATTTCTACCTCCTGCATTTGCTCTTGGACTGGTAAAATCAAATTGCCTATTACCCTCAGAATCCAGTAAAAAAGCTCCTGTAGTTTGGTTATGTAAAAAAACAGGATAAATGGGAGCTATAGACCTGGTTGCATTAAATGGATTCACACTACCACTACTACTATTATCTGAGGCATTATTTGATGTACTTGAGGTTACAAATAAATTTAATCCCGTTTTAAACCATTCTTTTAATTGACTATTTACATTAATACGACCAGTAATTCTTTCGAAATCAGTTTTGATAAGATATCCATCTTCTTTTAAATACCCTAAAGAAGCAAAATAATCTGTTTTTTCTGAGGCTCCACTATATGAAAAATTCAAATTAGATCTAAATCCTGTTCTTATTATAAAATCTTGCCAATCTAAATCATCTGGGTATAATAATCTTGCATTTGGATTTAGTCTACCATCTGTTAAAACAATCTGATCATTTGGGACATTAAATGGGTTAATCCCTAGATTAGTAAAAATTTGATCACTAGCTAATTGATTAGCCTCTGCAACAGGAGTGTCGTCTGAGATTGAAAAACTATTTCTTAGTGCTTCCCACATTAGTGGGTAATATTCTTTTGCACTCACTCTATCGTATTCTTGAATACCTCTGGTAGTAACCCCTTGACTAACATCAAAAGTAAAAGTATCTTTACTCCCTTTCTTACCTTTTTTTGTAGTAATCAATATCACTCCATTTGCAGCTCTACTACCATATAATGAAGTAGAAGCGGCATCTTTTAAGATAGATAAACTAGAAATATCGTTTGGGTTTAAAGATGAAAAATCACCTATAAACTCTACACCATCAACCACAATCAAAGGACTACTTGAAGCATTTACAGAACCAATACCCCTAACTCTAATCGTAGGACTAGACCCTGGTTGCCCATTTGCAGGAGTTAATCGTATCCCAGCCGCAGCACCGTCTAATGCAGTAAGGACATTAGTGACTGGTCTTTCTATAATATCGGTAGCATTAATCTGAGTTACTGATCCTGTATAAGATGATTTACGAGCAACACCATATGCAATTACAACAACTTCGTCTAGTGTAGATGCGTTTTGTACCAATACAACATCAATTGTAGTACTAGTAGTTACAATAACTTCTTTTGTTACTAATCCGACATACGAGAAAACTAATATATCTCCTTGATTAGCTTGAATTTCATAATTTCCATCAAAATCGGTTTGAGTACCAGTACTTGTTCCTTTTATGATAACATTTACTCCCGGCAAGGATAAATTATCATCCCCTGTAACGGATCCTTTAATAGTATTTTGTAGAAAATTACTAACCTCATTATCTGTGTTTTTATTGCCAATTATTTTTTTTGAGTTTTTTCCTTTTTCTATAGAATTGAGTAGTTTTTTGATTACTTGATCAGATGTTTTTGTATTTCTGGGAAATAAAACAACCTGATTTTTATATATCCTAAATTCAATATTAGTACCTCTAAATAATTTACCTAATACATTAGTGACTTTTTCATTATTAGCTTTAAGAGATACTCTTTTTGTTATATCAACAAGATTGTTGTTGTAGAAGAAATGAAAGTCACTCTTTTCTTCAATCTCTTCAATTGCCATTTGTAATGTTGCCTCATGTAGAGACACTGAAATATTTTGAGAATATGAATCAAATGAAAATAACTTTGATATGGTAATACAAATAAGTAATGAATATATTTTCATAATTCTTATAAGATGTTTTCTGGATAAGAAAACTCCGGAAAGATTTTTTTTCATAATTTTGTGTGATTTTAATTATTCTAATTCGTGAGTCTAATTAAATGATTATAAGAAGAGAGTGTTCCAGCACTCTCTTCTTTATTTTATTCTGAATTAAGCATAACTTTATTGTTTTTGTATTTATAATTTATAGGTGATGAAATTTTAAGAAGCTCCAGAACCTCTTCTAATTTTAGATTATCAAACTCTCCTGTATATTTATATTGTAAAAGCGACTCTGATTCAATTATAAATTCTACATTATATTTTCTATTGAGATCTAGGATCACTTGTTTTAATGGGGTTCTATCAAAAATCAATCTACCATCTTGCCAAGCAACTATAGTTTTAGAATCTACATGATCTACTTGGATGTTAATTTTTTTCTTATCAAAAACTGCTCGCTGTGACGGTTTTAAAATAATAGGATTCTTTATTTTTTCTTGATGAACTTCAACTTTACCCGTCACTAGTGTGGTCTCGATTTTATCATCTTTTGGGTACGATTTCACATTAAATGATGTCCCTAAAACTTTAATTTTTAATTTCTCTGTATTGACAATAAAGGGTTTATTTACATTCTTTTTGATATCAAAAAATGCTTCTCCTATTAAAGTTACTTTTCTAATACTATCGGTAAACTTTATAGGATATTTAAGGCTACTATTTGCATTTAAAATAACAGAAGAACCATCGGGCAATACTATTGTTTTATGATCACCATGAGCTGTCGTAGCTACTGTAGTATCAAAATTGAAAAAATCTGTAGTAGTAACAATCAACTTACTATTAGGAAATGATGTATATGTATACCACATCATAAATGGTATTAATATCGATGCAGCTATTGCTGTATAATAATATCTTTTCTTTTTAGATTTTGTAGACAAAAAGCGTTGGTATTGTACATCTACATCAACACTTTGTGAGGAATCAAGAGTAGAAGCTATATGGTTAGCTTTAAGGGTGTTAAATTGTTTTTGGTGTTCAGGATCTTTTCTAATCCAATCAATAATAGATTTTTTTTCATCAAAACTAACTTCTCCTTTAATAAATTTTATGAGATCTTTTTCTTGCATTAATTATAATCTTATATGTATAAAGACGTAGTAAAGTGTACTATCCCCTATATCTAGTTTTATTTTTTTTAGAAATCTCTAGAAAAAAGATAAGAATTCTCGTAGATGTAACCTCATATGCTTAATAGCTTTAGACATATGGTTTTCTACAGTTTTCACAGAGATATCAAGTTCTTCAGATATTTCTTTATTTTTTAATCCTTCAATTCGGCTCTTAATAAAAACTTTTTTACATTTTTCTGGAAGTAATGCTATCCCTGCTTGTATTTTTTCTTCTAATTCTTTTTCTAGGATAGCCATAGAAGATTTATCACTTAATGCCTTATGATTAATTAGTGCTTCTAGCTGAATAGTGTTATTAATCGTACTTAGCTTACTTTTTTTAGTTCTTAAGTAATCTAGGCATGAGTTTCTGGTAACTTTAAAGAGATATCCATTTATATTAGTAGTGATGCTTTTTCTTTTTTTCCAAACTTTGACAAAAACATCTTGAATAATTTCTTCTGCATCTTCTTTGCTAGAAGTATAACTCTGGGCTATATAAAATAATTTTGCATAATAAAGCCTAAAAAGAATCTTGAACGCTTCTTCATTTCCTTCATTAATTTTCTTAATAAAACCCTGATTTGCTATTTGAAATTCCCTTTTCAATGATAAAATTGTTCTTGCTAAAGGTAAATATTTTTTTTATTCATATAACATTTTAACAAAAAATCAATTAATCCTAAATGTTTCTTTGTTAAAACCCTATAATATCCTTTGGTATTTTTGAGCACATTGTTCTATACATCCAAATCGCAGAATAAGATCTTCACCAATTTCAAAGGATATTGTTATTACATCATCTTCACACCCAATAGCAATAGTCTTATCTTTTACAGAAAAAGTTCCAGAACTACTATCATTTGATGGAGTTGAAAAGTTGCACAAAGAACCATTAACCGAGACAACTGTTCCATTATCAAAAAACTCTAGCATGAGTTCGCTATCAACAGGTGCAAAATCCTCTCTCCCATCACCAGGATCAATTAATTCTTGAACAAGTTGCCATTTACCTACAATATCTGGTTCTGAAACATTATCATCATTAACACATGAAATCAGAATTCCAAAAGTGACTACTGATACAAGAAATTTTCTCATTGATAATTCTATTTACTCTTAATTAGATGAAACATCTTATTATAGGTTGCCTATTATTTTCGATCTTTAACTCTGTATACAAACTTTAATCCGCTCCAATTCTTATCTATTGCCGCAACTTTTATATCCACTAACCCTGTTTTAATCAAATACTCACGTATAGGTTCTCTTTTTAGATCAGTTTTTATAGTAGAACTTCCTTTAGGCCAACTTACCCAAAACATCCCATTCATTTTTAAAGCAGGTTTATATGTATTGACAGATTCTTGTAACTCACTAAATGTGGTGCAAAACACATGAATAAAATCTGCAGATTCTGGTTGTGGTTCATGTAATTCTTTAATGTTATGGGGTAAATCAGAAAAAAGACCGAAATAATGCTTCGGATGATTATAGAGTAATATACTATAGCCATCTTTTATTCCTAATTTTTTGGCTAGCGGTGTTCCTGAGTATCCCGTTGTCATAATTAAATTTTGTAACACTGATAGATTGCATATAAAGTTATCAAAACTTATTGAAAGTGTTATTTTATCAATTTATCATTTATAACTACACTTTTACATCAATACAATAATGTTCTATGAATATGAGATAAAAAAAAAGCAATTTATCAAGATTATAACAAAAATTGATTGGTTAGATATGCAAAGTTTTTTACTTTCGGCGTCAAATTAATAACAACTTATATAATGAAAAACACTGCTCTAACCGAAACTCATATTGCTTTAGGTGCTAAAATAGTTCCTTTTGCAGGATATAATATGCCTGTATCTTATGAAGGTGTAACTATTGAACATGAAACTGTTCGTAACGGGGTTGGAGTTTTTGATGTTTCGCATATGGGTGAGTTTTTGATCACAGGGCCTAACGCATTAGGCCTTATACAAAAAGTAACGACAAACGATGCTTCAAAACTAGTTGATGGAAAAGCTCAATATAGCTGTTTACCTAATGATAAGGGAGGTATTGTAGATGATTTAATTGTCTATAAAATTGCTGATGAGAAATATTTAATGGTTGTTAATGCTTCTAATATTCAAAAAGATTGGGATTGGATTAGTAGTCATAATACAATGAATGCCGAAATGCGTGATTTATCTGATGATTATTCACTATTAGCCATCCAAGGACCCAAAGCATCAAAAGCAATGCAGTCATTAACTTCAATTGATCTTGAAGCTATGAAATTTTACACCTTTGAAGTTGCAGATTTTGCTGGTATAGAACATGTGATTATTTCTGCAACAGGATATACTGGTAGTGGTGGTTTTGAAATCTATTGTAAAAATTCTGAAGTGCAACAAATTTGGGATAAAGTATTTGAAGCTGGTGCAGAATTTGATATCAAACCTATTGGATTAGCGGCGCGTGATACATTACGATTAGAAATGGGGTATTGTTTATACGGTAATGATATTAATGATACCACCTCACCCATTGAAGCTGGATTAGGATGGATAACCAAATTCTCAAAAGATTTTATTAATGCAGAGGCTCTTGCAAAAGAAAAAGAGCATGGAGTCGAACGAAAATTAGTAGGTTTTGAACTTGATGAACGAGGTATCCCCCGTCATGATTATGATATTGTTGATGGTAATGGTAATACCATCGGGATTGTAACTTCGGGTACTATGTCACCATCTTTGGGCAAAGGCATTGGATTAGGTTATGTGCCATTGATTTTTGCAACACCTGGTAGCAAAATTAATATTCAAGTTCGCAAAAAAGCAATACCAGCCACTGTAGTAAAATTACCTTTTTATAAAAGTTAGTTTTAATCAGTTTTTAACAATAAAAAACAGTATAGTTAAGTTTCAAATAGTACAATCAATATGTACTATTTGAAACTTAACTTATTTATAAAATAGAGGTGAAAAAAATTTTAATCATAGGAGCTAGTGGCTTTATAGGAAATGCTATATATAAAGAGCTAAATTCTTATTTTGACACCTATGGAACATATCGTACTGATAATTCGTTTTTTGAAAAAAATCAAAAGTTTTTTCAATATGATATGGAGTTAGAAGATATTTCGATCTTACTTAATAATCTAAAACCTACTATTATTATTTCTGCGCTTAGAGGCAATTTTAACGCTCAGTTAGATGCACACGAGCGTATCATTAACTGGATAAAACAACATCGTTGTAAATTTATTTTTATTTCTAGTGCGAATGTATTTGATTCATTTAGTAACTACCCATCATATGAATATGATAAAACACTAAGTCATAGCGTTTTTGGGCGTTTTAAAATCAAAATAGAAAATGCACTAATGCGATTGCCAACAAATAAATATGTTATTGCAAGAGCTCCGATGGTATTTGGCCACACCACACCAAGAATACAAGAACTAAAAACACTACACGATCTTAACGCACCTATAGAAATTTTTCCAAACGTAATTATTAATGCTACATCAATATCTAAGCTAACGCAACAATTACACTATATCATCAACC
Organism: uncultured Aquimarina sp.; assembly: GCA_947501475.1. GTDB lineage: Bacteria > Bacteroidota > Bacteroidia > Flavobacteriales > Flavobacteriaceae > Aquimarina. The sequence continues at coordinate 49,584 of CANMWA010000002.1, forward strand.
GGAATAAAAAAGGAATATTTCACTTAGGTAGCACAGATTTGATATATCACTTAGATTTGATCAAAGAAATTTGTGATATACTTGAATTAGATAATCCTATTTTCAAACAAGTGTATGATTCTAATAATGATCGTTACTTAGCTGTATTACCAAAAGACAATAAACTACCAAAGAACTTACAGATTACCACAAGAGAAGTCATAAACTCTGTAATTGCAAAGTGATTCTTAATGATTTCCTAAACTAGAAACCATAGTTATGATTCATTTGTATCTTTGTTATATGATACAAGATGGAAAAAAAATTATTTTGTTTGATGGTGTATGTAACTTATGTAATAACGCTATAAATTTTGTTATAAAACGAGATAAAAAAGATGTATTTCGATATGCTTCTTTACAAAGTGAGATTAGTAAAAAATTAATTGCAGAGAAAGGTATAGATACTTCAGAATTGGATTCTATAATACTTATCAACCCTAAAGGAGCATATTACCATAAATCAACAGCTGCTTTACAAATTGCAAAACAGCTGTCCGGTATGTATCCCTCACTTTCCGTTTTCCTTATTTTTCCTAAGTTTTTAAGAGATTGGATCTACGATATCATTGCTAAGAATAGATATCGATGGTTTGGAAAAAAAGAAAGCTGTATGATTCCAACTCCAGAACTTAGAGCTCTTTTTATTGATCAAAACAATCAATAGGCAATTACCTATAGTACATCTTTTGTAGGTTGAGAAGAACTATTTTCATACTGTAGATCTAATGCTTTATTAGCTTTATCTAATCTATCCATATTATCAATATGAATAAAAATAAAAGCGAACATTGTAAAACATAATAGCGCTACGGGCAATAAAAACTGTTTCATAATACTTTTTTTGGTAGTCAATGCGATTGGGAGCAAAAAAAACCTTACCTTAATTACGGTATAAAAGTAATTATGTTAATGTATTCCCAATAGTAGTTTTTAGAATTCGTAGCCATTCAATTAGAATTCGTAAGAATCGTTTTTGAATACAAATTCAAATAAATAGAATATATCTAGATGACCTCAACTATTTGAATAGCAATAAATAAACTGAATAATTACTGTCTTACAAATAAAAAAAAATTACTGATCAATAGTTGTTGTTTCGTTTTTGAACTTCAATTAATTCTTAATATATCTACAGAATTATTAACATCAACAGATACTTTCGTATTAAATTCTGTCTGTTGTTTCTTTCTTAACTCGTTAGATTGAGTATCAAGCTTATTGATATTATCTATATGTACAATACTAAGACATACAATAGTAAATGCAATAAGCGCTATGGGTAGTAAAAGCCGTTTCATAACTAGAGGTGTTTATTAGTGTGATTTAATAAACCAAATGTATGTATAAGTATGATGCGACGTAAGGGGAGTTTACCTAGAATTGTACAGGGGATTTTTCCCCTGCTGGGTTATTGTTCTTTCAAAAAAGAAAATAAAAGCTATACTATATCGTAATTTAACGTCTAAAGATTATTCGCATACCATCTTTAAATTGCTCATTTATAATAAACTCATTTCCAGATAGTTCAAAATTACCTCGACTTATTTCAGTAATGAACAATTCTTGATTGCCTTGTATCGTCATTAAAGAGTACGGGTAAGTACCCGTTGGTAATATATCATTAATTGTAGTATCGGTATTATTATTGGTAACAGTGATCGTTTTACTATTCTCATTAAAATCCCATATGATAACACCATTTTCAAAATCATGATCCACTCCTAAAAACCCACCACTAATGTTTACTAAGTTCCATTTACCACCAAGCGCTGACGAATTCACATCTGTACCAGGATTATCATCATCACTACTACAACTTATGATAGTAAACAAGAAGAATATATAGATAAAACGTTTCATCTTTAGTATAAGTTTGGTTAACAAGTATATAACTATAGATGATTTACTTTTAGTATTCGTTGCGTGAACAAAGTGTTAAACCTCTCTTAATAGTTTTGCTGTATGTTCGATTTCATCCAAAAGTTCAAAAAGATCAGATGTTTGGGTTAGCGGGTTCATGATTGTTATTCTTAGGTACAACTCTCCTCTTATTCTGGTTTGTACAATATAGAACTTACCCGAAGTAATTAAGGCTTGTCTTATATTTAAATTAAGAGTATTAATGTCATGCTCCTTACTATTTGTATATCTAAAATTAACAATATTAGCTTCTGGGGTTAATGCAAGTTCAAAGTCTGGTCTTTTGATGATCATGTTAGAAAAAACAGTGGCCAATCCATACAAGTGATCTATATTTTGTTCAAAAACTTGTTCTCCATACGTTTTAAGAATCGAATATACTTTAATTGACATCATTAATTTGGTACACTCAAAAGTTCGTTTCCCAGAATTATACCATTCGGTAGTCTGTTGTGAATCCCATAGATATTGTGCCTTTTGCTCAAAGGTTTTGTAAGCATCTTCTGCTTTTTTAAAAATCAAACCTGTATTTAATGCAGGTGTCATTAACATTTTATGAAAATCAATCACTACAGAATCTGCTCTAGAGATACCGTTTACCAAATGTTTATACTTTTCAGTAAATACTACAGCAGCACCATGTGCTCCATCTACATGAAACCAAAGGTCGTGTTGTTTTGCAAAGTCACCTAGTACATCTAAGTCATCATATGATCCTGTAGCTGTAGAACATGCACAACCAACAAGTGCTATAACATGATAACCTTCAGATGTAGCTTTGTCATAATACTCTTGCAATTTGTTTGTGTCTATTTTAAAGTAACGATCTACAGGTATTTTAATAATTCCTTCACTACCCATCCCCAAAATTCTGGCAGCTCTGTCAATACAATAATGCGCTTCTTCAGACACTAATACTGCTAGTTTTTCTTGATGTCCTTGCTCCCATACTTCAGATGGTGCTTTAGCCTTACGAGCTGCAAGTAAAGCTGTAAGATTTGCCAATGTGCCTCCAGAAGTAAGAAACCCTGATGTAGTAGCAGTATATCCTATTTTTTGAGCCACAAAATCTGTTACAATCTTTTCGATTGCATTGGCTGCCATACCCATTTCATATACCCCAGTGCCATTACTTAAAACATCAGACATAAGCCCTGCCAAGCTTGAAACCAATGCCGGAACGGCTACCTGATGACCAATATACCGTGGGTGATGTACATTGATTGAGTGATCAAGAATATTCTTAAATACGTTTAGTATATCTGAGTCTGAAGAAAAATCTTGTTTCCAGAAGTCTAACTCTTCTTCTGGATCTCTATATGAAAGTACAGGGTGATCTTTATCAGTCTGTACTTTTTCTATATGATCTGCAAGCAAATCTACCACTTGATGTCCTAGTGCTCTAAAAACTGAAGGATCATATGCTTTTTCTAACTCACTTGATTTTGGTACTGTGTTTTGCATCTTCTTTTTGATTAATTGATCTATGCACAATAGATCTCACTAGTCAAGAAAATGTTTGTTATATTTAACTGACTAGTTTATTTCACTTCTTCATAATGATCATCCCATTCTTTTACTTTGGGGTCTCCTAATTTGCCAACAGATTTTGCTACGATCATAGATACCGTTGCATCACCAGTTACATTAATTACCGTACGCATCATATCCAAGGGTCTATCGACCGCAAAAATCAATGCCAAACCAATAGGTAACTTATCAGAAGGAAATCCAATAGCTTCTAATACAATAACCAACATCACCATTCCTGCACCAGGAACAGCCGCAGAGCCTATTGAAGCCAATAAGGCCGTTAATACAATAGTAATTTGATTAGCAAATGTCAACCCTTCTGGCCAAAGTACTTGCATAATAAACACAGAAGCAACTGCTTGGTACAAACTTGTACCATCCATATTGATTGTGGCACCAACTGGCAGTACAAAACTAGATACTTCCTTATCTACACCAATATGTTCCTCTACCCTTTCCATAGTAACTGGTAAAGTTGCTGCACTCGAACTCGTTGAGAAAGCTAATAATTGAGCAGGACTAATTTGTTTAAGGAACCAAAAAGGTGATTTTTTAGTAATAACAGAAACAAGAATGCAATAAAATACTATCATTAACAATAATCCAAAAAATACAACTCCGGCATATCTTAATAAGGCCAATAAAATATCAGGATCATCAGAAGTAACTACTACGTTTGCTAATAATGCGAAAACTGCATAAGGTGCGGTAAGCATAATTAAGTCTACCATTTTCAAAACCACATCATTCAAACTATCAAAAAATTTCTTTAATGGTTCTGATTCTGATGGTTTTATCAACAACATACTAATTCCAAGAAAAATAGCAAAGAAAATTACCTGTAACATCAGCTTATTATTACTCATAGCTGAAACTGCATTTTGGGGTACCATATCTACAACAAATTGTAATGGCCCACTTTCTTTTTGATTACCTGCTTCAGCAATACGTTCTGCTATCTTGGCATTACCTGCATATTCGGCAGTAAGCTTATCAATCGTTTCTGGAGTAATGCCGTCACCTGGTTTAAGGGCGTTTACCAACAACAACCCAATGGTTATAGCAATAACGGTAGTCATAACATAGATCACTATGGTTCTTCCTCCAATTTTTTTGAACTTTGAAATATCTTTTAAATCAGAAATCCCCTTTATTAAAGAGGCCAGAATCAATGGTACTGCTATTAGTTTTAGAAGATTAACGAAGATTGTACCAAACGGAGCTATCCAATCCCCCGTAAATCCTTTTCCCCATGAGATTGTTGTCATAATAAAACCGAATACTATTCCTAGTAGCATTCCGATCATGATTTGCCAATGCAGTGCTATTTTTTTCATGTGAATATTTTAATTTATAAGCCAAACAGCGTCGAAGATATAAATTAAAAACAAAAAAACGGTAACCCTATTAAGATTACCGTAATTATTAACTTTTTTTTGGTCTGTTATTTTTGGTAGATCTGATTAAAGAATAACTTGCTTAAATTCTACCTATTTGGATTCCAGTCTATGCTGGAATGACAAAAAACTTTTTCTGAGAACAAACTTAACTACTAGCACTCAACTCCTAACTACCTAATCCCTAACCTCTATTTCTTAATTGTTCTATTCATCAACCAATAATCAACAAGTACTAATGCAGCCATAGCCTCTACAATAGGTACTGCCCTAGGCACAACGCAAGGGTCGTGTCTTCCTTTACCTTGCATGTTCACAAGATTTCCTTCTTTATCTATAGTTTCTTGATCCTGCATAATGGTAGCCACTGGTTTAAACGCTACATTAAAATAAATATCCATTCCGTTAGAAATCCCACCTTGTATGCCTCCAGAAAGGTTAGTTTTAGTGGTGCCGTCGGTATTAAATAAGTCATTATGCTGACTTCCTTTTAACTCAGCTCCTGCAAAACCACTTCCGTATTCAAAACCTTTTACGGCATTGATAGAAAGCATTGCTTTTCCTAGTTCGGCATGTAGTTTATCAAAAACAGGTTCGCCTAATCCTATTGGGACTCCAGATATCGCACAACTTACAACACCACCTACGGTATCTCCTTCTTTACGAATTTGCTTGATGTATTGTTCCATTGTATTTGCCATTTCGGGATCTGGGCAACGCACAATATTACTTTCGGTTAATGAAAAATCTAATTCTGTATGGGGTTTTTCTAATTTAATAGCGCCAACACCACTAACATAGGCATTAAAACTTACATCAGATAGTACCTGTTTTGCAATAGCACCTGCTACTACTCTACTTGCGGTTTCGCGTGCAGAAGATCTACCACCACCACGATAATCTCTTACGCCATATTTCTGGTCATACGTATAATCTGCATGCGAGGGTCGATAAGAATCTTTGATATGCGAATAATCTTTTGATTTTTGATTCGCATTCTTGATCGCAAATCCAATAGGTGTACCTGTAGTAACTCCTTCAAAAATACCAGAGAAAAATTCTACCGTATCTGGTTCTTTACGTTGTGTAACAATTGCCGATTGTCCAGGCTTACGACGATCTAATTCTGCTTGTATAGCATCTAAATCTAATGTTACTCCTGATGGACAACCGTCAATAATCCCACCAATTGCTACTCCATGTGATTCTCCAAAAGTGGTGACCTTAAATAGGTTTCCAAATGTATTTCCTGCCATTAAAAACAATTTTGAACAAAAGTAATTGTTAATCTTTAAAAATACAGTAGTAATTTGATAGAAAAAAGAGGGTTTCTATTACAAAAATTCAATCAAACTTTAATTTTGAGAAGATTTTTAAAGAAATGTATCTTTTATGATTCTTCGCCAAATCATTTCTAAACGTTACTTTTCTATACCAATATTATAACATATCTCTCATCATATCATCTGTTAGAATTGATCTAAGTGGCATTAGAAGGGTTTTGACATATAAAACTATGGCTTTTTTATTTATCGGTAATATGTATCTTTGAGAACATTACCAAAAATAAAATAATATGCTTGGTTTAAAATTAGCAACAGACCCGCGTTGGGCAAGTATTGTAGAATCTAATATTGAAGAAATTTTAACTGATCATGCATGGTGCGAACAAAAAGCAGCTACCAATGCGATTACTATCATTACCCTAAATTCTGAACATGAGGATTTGGTTACTGACCTATTAGTACTGGCTCAAGAAGAATTAGAACATTTCCAGATGGTACATGAGATCATTAAAAAAAGAGGATATAAACTAGGGCGTGAGCGTAAAGACAGTTACGTAAATGAATTATTTAAGTATAAAGTGCAAGGTGGTAGTCGTACACAAGGTTTGGTTAGTCGATTATTATTCTCTGCTATGATCGAAGCCCGTAGCTGTGAACGTTTCAAACTTCTTTCTGAAAAAATAAAAGATCCAGAGCTATCAAAATTCTATCATGATCTTATGATTAGTGAAGCTGGACATTATACCACATTTATTGGTTTTGCCCGTAAATACGGAAAAGACATTGATGTAGATAAACAATGGGAAGATTTATTGCAGTTTGAAGGAGAGCTTATCCAGAATTATGGTAAATCTGAAACTATTCATGGATAGATAATTATCTTCATAAAAAATTAGTAACAAGTCAGACATATACTGTTATAGGCTTTTTAAATACTCAAAATTGAAAAAAAACACCAAAAATATACTCAAATATTTGATTGAATTTTTTATTGTAGCGTTTGGAGTATTTCTTGGGATTTATGCGAGCGAATGGCAAAATCAAAAAAAAGTAAGCGAAAATAAAAACAAATCTTTACGTTATATTTTATTAGAATTAACTAATAATAAAGAAAAGCTTCAGAAATCAATTAAATACCACGAAATAATTAAGGTAAATTTTGACAGTATTGGGAAAACATTATCCGAGAAAGATGTTTTAATTCCTTATTTCGAGAATAAAAAATTCATGCATAATCGAATTAAAAATTGGCAAGGAATTGGACTGCCTGATTTGGAGGATGTAGCTTTTGAAGGAGCCAAAATTATTGGAATAACACAAGAAATAGAAATTGAATTAATAAATTCTATTTCAAAAGCGTATAAACTCCAAAAAGTTAGTTCTGAGTACGGAAAATCAATTCTTGATAGAGTGGTAAATATAAATTCATCCTCAAAGACAATTGATGTAATTGCATCAATACGATTACTTACTACAGATTATCTTACTTATGAAAAACTATTGTTAATTCAGACAGAAAAAACAATAGCCGAAATAAAAAAAGTACCTAAAGCATAAGTCTTAAGTTAACATCTATTTACAGAGTCATCAAATTTTTAAATATTTTTAAACTAAAGCATTTCTCAAAATACTTACAGGATGCAACGCTACACGAGCTGTCCCATCTTTAATCTGATGCCTGCAACTTGTACCTACAGCCGCAATAATTGTATCCTCTGGTGCTTTTCTTACTGCCGGAAACAAAGTCTGCTCCCCTACTTGCATACTAATAGCATAGTGCTCTTTTTCATATCCAAAAGATCCAGCCATACCACAACATCCCGACGGTATAATAGTGACTTTAAAGTTTTTTGGAAGATTAAGATATACAAACGTTGTTTGAATAGTTGATAATGCCTTTTGGTGACAATGCCCATGCAATTTGATGGTTTTAGCTTCGCTAGTAAATTGGTCAGGAGTTATATTTCCTTTCTCAATTTCGGCATGTAAAAACTCATCAATCAAAAATGCATTTTCAGAAATAGATTGTGCAACATTATTATCATCTGCTAATCTTAGATACTCATCTCTAAAAGTAAGTACTGCAGAGGGCTCTAATCCTATTAACGGAGTTTCTTGAGTAATCAAACCGTTAAAAATTTCAACATTATAATTTGCCAATGTTTTAGCCTGTTTTAGTAATCCTTTAGAAATAAAAGCACGACCGCTTTCTTTATGATCAATGATTTTTACTTCGTAATTTAATTTGGTAAGCAATTCAATTGCATCAATTCCGATATGGGTATCCAAATGATTTGTGAATTCGTCTACAAAGAAATATATGGTTTTTAAAGAATTCTTTGGTTGTATTTTACCAAGTTTTTTGCTGCACCAATCACGTAATGATTGTTTACTTAACAATGGTAAATTCCTTTGGTTAGCAATACCCATTGTTGATTTTAATATCCCAGAAGTTAGTTTATTCTTAAAGAAGAAATTTGTTAAACCTGGCGCTTTCCTTCCTATATCATTCAATCTATTATTGTATGCAAAAAGCTTTGTTCGTAGTGATATGCCATTTTCTTTTTGATACTGGTATTCAAATTCAGCTTTTAATGTGGCTACATCTACATTAGACGGGCATTCGCTAGTGCATCCTTTACAACTCAAACATAGATCAAAAACTTCTTTAAGCTCCTTATTATTAAATTTATTTACCTTTTCACTATTGGTCAAAAACTCTCGTAACGCATTAGCCCTACCACGTGTCGTATCCTTTTCTTCTTTTGTTGCTCGATAACTAGGACACATGGTACCTCCAGCTTCTGTAGATTTACGACAATCCCCACTACCATTACATTTTTCAGCTGCTCGTAGAATCCCTAAAGAATCTGTAAAATCAAAGATAGTTTCAATTTCAGGTTCTTCTCGATCTATTTCGTAACGTAAATGCTCATCCATTGGATATGCATCTACAATTTTACCTGGATTAAAAATATGATTAGGGTCAAAAGCCTTTTTGATACGTTCTATAATCCTATAATTTTCTACTCCAATCATAAAAGGAATATACCCAGCTCTAACAATACCATCACCATGCTCCCCGCTCATAGAACCTCCATATTTTTTAACCAACGTCGCTACATCATCTGTGATTTTTTTAAATAATACAACATCTTCTTGTTTTTTAAGGTCTAAAATAGGGCGCAAATGCAACTCTCCTGCTCCTGCATGGGCATAATACACTGCTTGTTGATCATATTTTTTCATCACAGCAGTAAACTCTGTGATATAATTAGCCAAATCAGGAATCGCCACAGCCGTATCTTCTATACATGCGACTGCTTTTTTATCTCCAACTATATTTCCTAACAGCCCTAATCCTGCTTTACGAAGTTCTAATGCTTTATCAATTTCTTCAGCTGTTAGTACTGGATTTGCATAACTTAGTTTTGACTCTTCAAGGGTTTTCAATAAATGCTGTTGTTGTTGTTTTAAATCTTTACTATTATTTGCCCTTAATTCTAACATTAAAATAGCTTCGGGATCATCAATAATAAAAAAGCGATTCTTCTGCTGTTCGATATTATTTTTTGTACAATCAAGGATGGTTTTATCCATCATCTCACAAGTATATAATGAATGTTGCATAGCTGGCGCTACTGCCTTCATACAATCATCTATAGTATTAAAATGTGCCGCGATCATTAAAGATTCTTGAGGAGGTAACTCGTCGAGTTGTAAGGTGATTTTTGTAGTAAATGCCAATGTTCCTTCACTTCCTGACAATAACTTACACATATTAAACCCTGCACTTTGATCAGAAAACACCTCGGTAGCAATCAATTCATCAATTGCATACCCTGTATTACGGCGATGAATTTCTGGTTTTGGGAAATTGTCTTTAATTTGTTGTTGAACAGTTTTAGGAGTAAGTTCATTATATATACTCTGATAGATTTTTCCTTCTTGTGTCTTTAGATTTCTTTTTATTTCGTATTCTTTAGAAGATATTTCAGAAAAAACGGCTTCACTTCCATCAGACAAAATAGTATGTAGTTCTAACACCTTGTCTCTCGTTACACCATACTGGATAGAAGTAGTGCCGCTACTATTATTACCAACCATCCCTCCTATCATACATCGATTAGATGTAGAAGTATTAGGGCCAAAAAATAAACCATAGGGTTCTAAAAATCGATTAAGATCATCTCGTATAACACCGGGTTGTACAGTAACTGTCTTGTTTTTAATATCTACAGAAATTATCTCAGTAAAATACTTTGAAACATCAACAACAATACCATCTCCTACACATTGTCCTGCTAACGAAGTTCCGGCAGTTCTTGGGATAAGTCCTACCTTATGAGTTGAAGCAAAATACACTAATTTTTTAATATCATCAACAGACTTTGGAAAAGTTACAGCTAATGGGATTCTACGATACACCGAAGCATCTGTAGCATATAACGTTTTACTAAGTGCATCAAAATGCATTTCACCATCTAATTGATTTTTTAGAGATTTTAATGCATTGCTATTGCTCATATTTTTCTTTCTTTACTATAGAATCAAGCGATACAGGTCTCTTAAAATTTGTATCAAAACAGATAAAACTATCAGTTCCTGCTACACCATCGATATGATGTACTTGTTCATATAAGATTTTTCTTAAATGTTGATTATCGTATGCAAAAATAAGAATGAAAATAGCATAATTACCCGATACAAAGTTACATTCTTGAATTTCTGGTATTTTTCTTAACCCTTCTACTACTTTCTCTGCATATCGTGCCTCACGCAAACGAATACCTACATAGGATTTTGTTTTATATCCTACTTGTTTTTCGTTTACGACAAATTCTGCTTGTGTTATTACTCCTCTATCTTTTAATTTACGAATTCGTTGATGTACTAAGGAGTTAGAAATCTTCAAATCGTCAGCGATTTGAGAAAACGGTTTTCTAGCATCTTCGCGTATTTGTAAAAGAATCTGTTGGTCTATATAATCAAAATGATGCATAAATATCAAAAACTTTAAAAATCAAGTATCAAATCATTAATTAACGCAATACTAATTAAATTGACATAGAAATAATAATATTAAGATTAAAATAACCTATTACTATTTAAATAATAGTCAAAACTAATAATTTAGTGATAAAATTAAAACATAATTGAAATGGATTATAATCATTTTTTTGAACAACTATGAAAACAATATATAGAGTTTGAAAAAAATGTTAAAAAAATAACTTCAAACTATTATCAATTTGCTTTTCGCTAGTATTACCAATAGTAATCTGTTTACTAGGCATATTTCTAGTTCTGCAGATAAGATTTTTTAGAGCACAGATATGAGACTTCAAGTTAGGTAGTTAATCGAAATTAACAAAAATTTAAGATTTTTACTTACATAATAAAACTTTTGTGACGTTATATTCGGGATTAAATAATAAAACCTATTTACTATGACTAAACGTTTTTTAATTATTGCGACTTTCATTTTGGGATCAATAAGTATGATGCAAGCACAAGAAATTTCGAAAAACGCACTCGGAGTTAGACTTGGAGACAATGACGGTTTTGGAGCTGAAATTTCTTATCAAAGAGGTATCGGTGACAATAACCGATTAGAATTTGATTTGGGGTGGAGAGATTATGATTTTGCTACTGCTATAAAAATTGCCGGAATTTACCAATGGGTATTTAACCTAGACAAAGGTTTTAACTGGTACGTTGGTCCAGGTGGAGGAGTTGGTATCGTAGATTTTGATAATGATACTGTATTTAGAGATAGTAGTGATAGTTATTTCTTTCTTGCAGGAGATATCGGTATAGAATATAATTTTGATATTCCGATCCTTATTTCATTAGATTTAAGACCAGAAATTGGTTTTGGAGATTATAATGATGATTTAGATTTAGACATCGGTCTTGGTATTCGTTACCAATTCTAAGTATACTAAATAAATATATAGGAATCGTTCCTAAGATATTGCTAATGCACCTTCGTACAAAGCAATATACTTAGGAACGATTTCGTTTACGTCAAATTTTTCTGCTTCTGTAAATGCTCTTTGTTTAAACATTTCTAATACAGCATCATCTTCAAGGATTTTTAATGCATTTTCAGACATTTCATTTACATCTCCTACTTCACTTAAATAACCAGAGATACCATGGCGATTTACTTCTGGGATCCCCCCAGCGTTACTAGATATTACAGGTACTTTGTTTACCATTGCTTCTAGTGCTGCCAAACCAAAGCTTTCTCGCTCTGAAGGAAGTAAAAACAAATCTGAAAAACATAATATTTTATCAATTTCATTACTATTACCAAAGAAAACTACCTTATCCTTAATCCCTAATTCTTTACATTTTTCTTCTGCAGGTTTTCGTTCAGGTCCTTCACCAACCATTAATAACTTAGCCGGTATCTTTTTTTGAATATTATAAAATATATCAACAATATCTGAAATTCGCTTAACCGCTCTAAAATTACTGATATGTGTTACTATTCGCTCTTCGGGCAAAGCCATTACTTCACGTTGGCAATCGGTAAAACTGGTTTTTTGATGACTTACATCAATAAAATTAGGAACTACTTGAATATCTTTTCTAATATCAAACAAGCGTAATGTATCTTCTTTTAAATTTTGAGAAACAGAAGTAACAATATCACTATTATTAATACTAAAAGTTACTGCAGGTTTGTAAAAAGGGTGATTTCCAACCAGTGTAATATCTGTACCATGTAACGTAGTCACCATAGGTACATAAATTCCTTCTTCGGCTAGCATTTTTTTGGCCATATACCCTGCATATGCATGTGGGATTGCATAATGTACATGAAGCACATCAATTTGATACTTTTTGATAGTATCTACCAATTTACTTGACAATGCTAATTCATAGGGTTGATAATGAAAAAGAGGGTATGTAGGCACATTTACTTCATGAAAATGAATATTAGGATTTAAAAGATCTAAACGTACCGGTTGTTTATAGGTAATAAAATGAACTTCGTGATTTAATTTGGCAAGAGCAATTCCCAGCTCTGTAGCCACTACACCACTACCACCAAAGGTAGGATAACAAACAATAGCAATTTTCATTTATAAACTTTTTCTTGTGGTACAAGGTACAAGAAAATTAGTATTGCCTATTGTTAAAGGAATTTTAAAAAAAGCAGATCATAAGCCGGATTCTGTTTCCTCGTCGAAACGAATATCCTTATCATTTATCTAGACTAATAATTACTTATTAGCTCAAACCGCCTACCCTCCAGCATTGGACGCGCAACCCTTAAGCGCTGGTTTACGTGGCGTTGCACCGTATAGAGTTTACCTGGTTTCACTACAGCATTACCTGTACATACTTTCTGCTGCACTTGTCCTCGCCTTTCGACGGACGGGCGTTACCCGCTATACTGCACTATGGTGTCCGGACTTTCCTCTCTCCGCCTAGGGCGGACAGCGATAAGGTGATCTGCTTAGTGCAAAAGTATTATAATTAAGAAAACTGAATTAAGAATTCTGGATTATTTTTTAGCTGTTAATAACTAAAGATAAAAACCGAACCCTACGATTTTATATTTCTCTGCAATTTTTAACTTTGTATCGATGGAGCATTTTATAGTATCTGCGCGTAAATACAGACCCCAAACATTTAAAGATGTTGTGGGGCAACAGGCTATAACAAATACACTTCTTAATGCTATAGATAATAATCACTTGGCTCAGGCATTATTATTTACAGGACCACGTGGAGTAGGAAAAACATCTTGTGCTAGAATTTTGGCAAAAACAATTAATCAAGATGATAATCAACACCCTGAAGAAGATTTTGCTTTTAATATTTTTGAACTAGATGCTGCATCAAATAACTCTGTAGATGATATACGAAGCCTTATCGATCAGGTACGTATACCACCACAAGTTGGGAAATACAAAGTATATATTATTGATGAAGTACACATGCTATCGCAGGCTGCTTTTAATGCATTCTTAAAAACATTAGAAGAACCACCTAAACATGCTATTTTCATCTTAGCAACTACCGAGAAGCATAAAATTATACCTACTATATTGTCTCGTTGTCAAATTTTTGATTTTAAACGAATCACAGTTACTGATGCCAAAAATCATTTGATGCAGGTCGCTACTCAAGAAGGTATTACTGCCGATGAAGATGCTTTACAAATTATTGCACAAAAGGCAGATGGTGCTATGCGAGATGCTTTATCTATTTTTGATCGAGTAGTTAGCTTTAGTGGTAAAAATCTTACTCGCCAAGCAGTAACCGAGAATTTAAATGTTTTAGATTATGAAACCTATTTTAAGGCTACAGATCTTATATTAGAAAATAACATCCCTCAATTACTTCTAGAATTTAATGAAATACTTGCTCATGGATTCGATGGTCATCATTTTATAGCAGGGCTTGCTTCTCACTTCAGAGATTTATTAGTTTGTAAAAACCAAGCCACTATTAACCTTTTAGAGGTTGGAGAACAAACAAAAAGCAAATACCTTGAGCAATCACAAAAAGCTTCACATAGCTTCCTCATAAAAGGGATAGAATTAGCCAATGATTGTGATTTAAAATATAAGACAAGTCGTAATCAACGGTTACTCGTTGAATTATGTTTAATGCAACTTGCCTCTGTCCTACTCAAACCGGACGGAGAAAAAAAAAATGACCAACCCTACATAATTCCTCCTTCTTACTTTAAAGAAAAAGGTATTATAGCTGTTAAAATTCCTTCTGAGTTAAAAGAAAAAGCAGTTGTAATAGAAAAAGAAGTTGAAGAACCTCAAAATACAGTTGAACCTATTCAATCTGTTAAAATAGAAGAACCTGTAGTTCAAGAAAATATTTCAAAGAATTCCTCTGTATCAGAAACATCAATTACATTAGAAAAGAAACCTGTTCTAATTCATAAAGAACGAAAAACTTCAGGGTTATCATTAAGTAGTATTAAGAAGAAAAAGGAACACGAAGAAAATAAAGAAGAAAAAGTAATTGATCCGCAAAATCTGCCTAAAGAAGATTTTACTGAAGAACAGATGCAAGCGGGTTGGATCGAGTATGGTAAAATGCAAGATAAAAAGGGTGAACGTATTATTGGATCTATGTTTGCTATGAATATCCCAACACTAGACAAAACTACAATTTGCTTAGAACTACCTAATCAATCAATGAAATTAGATCTAGAAGCTGCCCAATCAGGATTGTTACAGTTTTTATATAAAAAACTAAGTAATTACAGTATAGATTTAAAAATTACAGTAAATGAAGAAGCTTCAAAAAAATATGCATTTACTCCGCAAGATAAATACGAAAAACTAAGAGAAAAAAACCCTCTAATAGATAAATTAAGAGCTGATTTTGATTTAGATCTTTAATATCTAAAGGCAAATTGCCTCAAACTAACCGATATTAGGTAACTGCTAGTTAAACATAACACTCTTCCATTACACACTTACAATAACGTTACTCTTTTCTCTATGAGAAAACGATAAACTTATTTTAGCCAAATAAAATTTTAGGTTTTACAATTTTTGTATTAAAAAAATAAGTATCTTAATTATTAAACTAATCTATATAAATTTTTATCATGAAAAAGATATTTTTAACTGTATTAGCAATGAGCTTTTTTTTAGTTGCCTGTGTTGACAAAAAAGCTGAAGAAGAGAAAAAGAAAGCCGCTGAGTTAAACGAACAAATTGAAGCCGTTGATCAAGAAATTAATAAAGATTTTGAGTCATTGGAAAAAGAAGCTGAAGAAATAGACAGTGCAATAAATGAATTAGATAACTTATAAATAAATACCTATGAAACTTTCAAAATATTTGCTTATAGCTATGATAATAGGATTTACTGGGGTTGCGAACGCCCAAAAATCTGGAAAAGCAAAACATGAGCACAAAGAAAAAGTTAAACAGAAGAAAGAAGAGATGAAGGTGAACAGAGAGGAGATGAAGCAAAAGAAGGAGGAAATGAAGGCTAAAAAAGGTGAAATAAAGGAAGCAAAAAAAGAATTAAAAGAAGGTAGGAAAGCTATTTTAGGAGAGCATCATGAAAAAATGAAAGGAATGACCTCTGAAGAAAAGAAAGCATACTTAGAAGCCAACCCTGAGTTAAAAGAAAAACTAAATGCATACAAAGAATCTACAAAGAAACAAAGAGAAGAATTAAAAACTAAAAGGGTTGAATTCAAAAATGAAAAAGCCAATGTAGTTCAAAGTAGAATTGAAAATAAAAAAGAAAAGCTCATTTTTTTAGAAAAGCGTAGTATAAAAGGTGCTGATAAAATCCAAAGAACTAAAGATCGTTTATTAGCTCAAAAGGAATCTGGTGAAATAACAGAAGAACAATACAATGAAAAAATGGTTAAGGTAGCCGAAGTACAAGAAAAACTTAAAAAACACCAAGAGAGAGTAACCAAAGTTGAATCCGGTCTTAAAAAGAATGAAGAAAAACTTGTGAAACTTAACTCCAAAAAAGAAGAAGAAGAAAATTAAATAATTATAGTCTAAAACTTGTTATCACTATACATAAAGAAGCTTTATACAATATGAGTTCGCTTCATGATTGATATACATATATAAGACTAAGAAAAAAACTCTGATTTATCAATCAGAGTTTTTGTTTTATTCAAGACATGGTGATATAGGTACTACTCTACTTAGATATCCAACAATATGTTTGATGTTGGAAGTAACTGTCATTACTTTATTTTGTTTTTTTTCTAACTTAGCTACTAAATCTCCTGTATTCAATAAAAAAGGGCCCATAGATAAACTCTTATTTTTAGAGTTTTTCATAACATCAACATCAGAATCATCAAAATCTCCTTCTACAGAAACTTTTGTACCTACGAGTATAGTTTGTGTAATCAAAGGAAAAACACCTTGATTATTTTCTATTTTTCCATTAGAGAAATACTCTTTAGTAATTCCTTCTATTTTCCAATTCTTTAAATTAAATATTTCAAAATCCAGCCAAGGTCGTACAAAATCAACTTGTAGTACTTTTAATTTAATCTTCTTGATATTTGTGTTTTCATGAAGAGGTATTGTTTCTTTATTGGTATCTGATTTCCATGATAATAATGTATTGCCATTTAATGTAATAAATTCATTATCAAGTATCTCCCCTTCTTCTAAATCAATTTCGATATCAACTAGGTTAGCTTCATCTTCAGCTATAGTATACCAGTCTGATGGTTTTGCATATACTGGGTACCAATCATTAGGAATTCCTGCCATACTAGACAAGCTTGAAGCTTTATACATATTTTGTGATTCTTGTAGTAAATGTTGAGTATATGGCGATGTAGATGTTGCTCCATATAATAAATTACCCCATACTTTCTCTACAGTATTTAGGCTTTCATCGTATTGAGGTTGTACTAATGGAATAGGGCTTGCTAGCATAGAAAAACGATATGCCGATTTATAATCTCCTGTTGGATTATCTCCAGAATGAGGATTTTTATATAAATCTAAATTAATAGCCATAGGAATTGAACTAAGCTGTAAAAGGGTTTTAGGAGATTCATCTTGATCTATATGTACATTTTCTTCAAAACCTGGAGCTCCTGGTTTTTGTTTTTCGGTCTCTACTTCTTCTTTTATACCTATTCCTTTTTTTGCTAATTCTGTAGCTAAAAGCTTTACTAAATCTTTCATCTATATATATAATTATGAAGTATTGCAGATGTTTATTCTCTACTAAATCAAACTGATTTAATTAATTTTTAAAACATTTTATGTAAATTTTTAATATAAAGAAATACAACCGAAACCATTTGTTCCGGTTGTATTCTAAATATATGCAACAATAGAATTAGACGAATTATGCTATTGGTTCTTCTTCTTTATTAGATACTGGAACATCAATTTTTGGAGAAAGTGGAACCAATCTACTTACCCATCCAATGATTTGCATGCCTGGTACTTTAATTTCTCCGTTCTGATAGTCTGAATTAAAATTGTCTTCGGTTTTCCCGTAACCATAACTACCGCCAATAGAGAAAGGCCCAAAACCAACTGAGGCACTTGACTTTACAGATTCTTTAATGTGCTCTTCATCTTCATGGCTAAAATTGGCTTTTATAGAAATATCTTTGGCTACAATAAATGCTACAGGAAACATAGGTAATAATGTATTAGCATTAGTAGAATCTATTTTACCATTAGAAACTCCGCCTCGTTTTGCCATATTTGTATACCAATCACCCAATCTAAATATAGATTCTGTAAACCATGGGCGCATTATATTTACTTTTGCAATTTTTGCATTAATCTCAACACTATCCTTATCTGTGCTACTATTAGAGTGTTCAAAATTACCTTCAGCGCTGGCTTTCACTTTCCATAATCCATAGTTTACATTAGTGTTTACGCTAAAACTATGCTCGGTAGATTTAGATCTAATTTTGGTGTTTCCACCGCTAATTTTTAGATCAGTAAAATTAGGATTATCTTCATTTGTCCAGTCGGATGGTGACGGATAGCTAAATAACCATTTATCATCAAACCCAAGAGATGAACTAAATTTACGATCTTCGTTTACGGAATCTTTTGCAGTTTCTAGAGCTTGCCTGATACCATCATTGATCGTTGTGTTTAAAATTGCTAATGCTTGTTCAACAAATTTTGCATTACCTGCAGTCAACTTTCTGAAGTCCTTTTTTATATTATTTTCTAATAGTGGTGCACTGGCTTGCCAGTTTCTATCTGCTTTTGATCGCACTTCTTCATCTGTAGATTCTAAGTCATCAAGATATATATTATATGCAGCTCTATATGCCGTAATAGAAGAAACATAATCAGACATATTAGTTTCATAATTAACATAATCTTCTCCATCAGTACGCTGGGTTATTTCTTCATCGGTAAATGGATTTTTTTCAGTTTTTATAGGATGTAAATAATCATAAGCTTTTTCATACATTTTTTTTGCCTCTTCATCAATTTGAGTATCAGTATTGGCACTATTTACAATACTCTCATACATCTTAGAAAGGCTAGCTCCGGTATTCTCCCATTCTAATGACATTGGTGAAATTTGATCAATCATTCTAGAAAATGCCTCTGAAGTTTTTAGGTCACCTAATGGATTAGAAGGAGTTCTAGGGTTTTCGAATGATTTTGGGTTCAGGGCCGCATTTTTTGAGAAATGAATGAATGTTTCAGACTCTGTAAATGGGTTTTTACCACCAGAAGGTTGATAGGTAATTGCATCAAATAATCTATCATAGATGGCTTCTAATAATTGTTTTTCTTGTTCTTGTGTCATGATTTATGTGGTTTTAAGATTAAATAATTTAATATTGAAAAAAGCCTCATACATTATAATACTACTATCATGTATGTTATTAGCGTTAAAATTTCCTTTATTATACTTTTTTGTACAATGTATAATAGTGGGGTAATATTATTTTATTAATTATGTACAGGGGTTGGGGTAGTAAAATTTAAAACTCATCTTTATAATTAACTAACAGGTTAATTACATGTGTTTTATATTAATAAAATTAATGATCTTACATTAAAATTCCTATACGTATAAACCCGTATTTTTTATCATTTTTGATGTTTTAAATTTTCAAAAAAACTGATTATCATACTTAAATTTACCATATTTAATATCTTTGTAAAAGCATTTAATGAAATGATAACAAACTAATAAAATTATGCTTGGTTTAAAACTTCCTACAGATCCTAGGTGGGTTAATATTGTAGAAAAAAATATTGAAGAAATCCTTACAGATCATGCTTATTGTGAACAAAAAGCTACATCTACTGCCATATCATTGATTGTTAGTTTTCCAGAGTATACTGAACTTGTACAAGAAATGACGAAATTGGTAAAAGAAGAGATTAGTCACTTTAAAATGGTACATGATATAATTATCGCACGAGGGTGGACTCTAGGCAGAGATAGAAAGGACTACTATGTCCATCAGTTGCTTACATTTTTTCCTAAAGGAGGAAGTAGAACTACCCAGCTTGTACATCGATTATTATATGCCGCATTAATTGAGGCCAGAAGTTGTGAACGATTCAAATTACTTTCTGAAGAATTAGAAGATCAAGAATTATCAAAGTTTTATAGAGATCTTATGGTAAGTGAAGCAAATCATTATACAATGTTTCTAAATTTTGCACGCCAGTATGGTGAACGTACAGAGGTAGACAAGAAATGGCAAGATTTACTAGTTTATGAAGCAGAAATCATGAAAGGGTTAAGTAAAAATGAAACTATACATGGATAAAAACAAACATAAATACTTTTAAAAAAACAAAAACTCACTATAATAGTGAGTTTTTGTTTTAGAGACTATTAAGTTTATAATTTATATCCAAAAGAAAGCTGAATATTTCTACTACTCGCATCTATTCCTCCAGGAATACCTTCGTCATCTATAATATTTGAAATACCGAATGCGTAGCGTAAATCAGCAAAAAAATTCTCGGTTAAATTTACCCCAACACCTGCAACAGCTGCAAAATCAAATGTATTAAAATTAGTTTCTAATACAGTGTTATCTTCCCACTCCCATATTTTAAGTCCAGCTTGAGGGCCAATATGAACATTGAATCTATCTTTAAAATTATATTTCAAAAATATTGGTAATTGTAGATAGTCAACTCTTAGTGTCTCATCGTCGTTTCCTTGTGATGAATACTGAAATTCTGGTTGTATACTTATCTTTTCTGTAATCGGAAATTCGGCAAGAAAACCAACTACAAATCCAAATCTACTGTCTTCAAGGTTCTCAGGAATATCATCAGAGCTAATTGAACTGAGATTGGCACCTATTCGTACACCATAAGAACTCTCTTGAGCATTGAAATTAAATATTCCAAACAACAAAAAAAGAGTAAACCAAGGTAAGTGTTTCTTCATAGTATAAGATTTTTTAGTTTTAATAAATTTGGGGTAATTTTAATATAAATATACAGATTTTATGACTTACATAATTAACCTTTAGTAAGTTTCTCATTATATAATGATTTAATAATCCCGTCAGATAGCCCAATTTTAGGCACAAAAATTTCTCGAGCATTGCTCCATTTCATAGCTGATAAATAGATACGAGTTGCTGGTATAATTACATCTGCTCTATCTTGATTAAGGTTTAATTGCCATATTCTCTCTTCATAAGTTAGTGAGTTGAGTAACTCATAATAAGAACTTAAATATAAAAACGAGAGTGGTTTACCCATAGATTTACCACTATTCTTAAAAATATTATTAATATTTCCACCAGATCCTATTAAGGAAACTCTTTGGTAATCTTTCGTTTTTTCTTTGATCCAATTCTGTACATTTTTCCAAGCTTCTTCAGAGACCAAATTATTAAGAAGCCTTACTGTTCCTAACTTAAAAGATTTTGATGCTATGGTTTTACCATGATGATATAATGTAAATTCGGTACTACCCCCTCCAACATCGACATATAAATACGTCGCATCGGTATTGATCAATTCGTGCAAATCTGTCATTGCTATAATTGCAGCTTCATCTTTACCATCTATAATATCAATCTGGATACCAGTTTTTTCTTTTATAAGCCCCACAAGTTGTTCTCCATTTTCTGCTTCACGCATAGCAGATGTTGCACATGCTTTATATTTTACAACTTTATGGGTTTTCATCAAAAGTTGATATGCTTGCATGGCATCGATCATTCTTGTGATATTTTCTTCTGAAACTCGTCTGGTTTTAAAAACGTCTGCTCCTAATCGAATAGGTACCCGCACTAGACTTGTTTTTTTAAATCTGGTAGTCTTTCCTTCTTCTTCATGAATGCTGCTTATTAATAATCTAACTGCATTCGAGCCAATATCAATGGCTCCATATTTTTCTATGGTTAACAAAATATTAGTTTCCTAGTTTTTTTAAATAATAATCATAGGTTGCAATTTGCGACCTAACTTTAGTTTCATTGTTTCTAATGTACATATTATCTTGATCTTCAGAAAGTTTTCTTGCTTTTACATTATCATTCCAACATATATCAAATGTATCCATTAATTCTAATTTGATATCCTCGTCATATATTGGGCATGAAATTTCTACTCTTCTATCCAAATTACGAGTCATCCAATCGGCAGAAGAAATATAAATTTTGGGATCTCCTCCATTTTCGAAAATAAATAATCTTGGATGTTCGAGGAATTTATCTATTACACTAATTGCGCGTATATTTTCGCTCATTCCAGGGATACCAGGTATCAAACAGCAGATTCCGCGAATAATCAAGTCTATTTTTACACCGGCTCTACTGGCCGCATACAATTTGTCTATCATATCATAGTCACTTAAGCTATTCAATTTCAATTTTATTCCTGCAGATTTACCTTCTTTACTATTAATAATTTCTTTATCAATCAATTTTATTAATGAAGTTCTTGTATAATGTGGTGACACTAATAAGTGTTTGTAACGATTTACTTTATAATTGATTTCAAAAAACTTAAATACTCTATTGGTTTCTTTTAGAATAGACTCATTGGTTGTAAAAAGTGTATAATCTGTATAAATTTTGGCAGTAGATTCATTAAAATTTCCAGTACTAATAAATCCATAGCGTTTTAACTTTCCTTTTTCTTCTCGTTCTATGACACATGCTTTGCAATGTACTTTTAACCCGGTTACTCCAAAAATCAAATTAATTCCTTCTCTTTGCATTTGTTCAGCATATCGTATGTTTGCTGCTTCATCAAAACGAGCTTGTAGTTCAATTTGGACAGTAACTTTTTTACCATTCTTGGCAGCATTAATAAGCGAACTAGCAATATGTGATATGTTAGCCAATCTGTATATGGTAATCTTAATACTTTTTACCTTAGGATCTATGGCAGATTCTCTTAAAAACTTTACAGTATAAGAGAAAGTGTGATAAGGTGTATATTGCAAAAAATCTTTTTTTGCAATTTTATCCAACAAGCTTCCTTGTAGACTTAATCCAGATATAGTTAATGGCTGGATAGGTTGATAGACAAGATCTGTATTTTTTAGATCCGGAAAATTCATATAATCCCTTCGATTATGATATCTACCTCCAGGAATTATACTATCGGTATTATCAACATCCATTTTTTCCATTAAAAACTCAAGAGTATCTTTTCCTATATTTTTGTCATAAACAAATCTAACAGGTTCACCATCTCTACGTGATTTTACACTACTAGATATTTTTTGAATAAAACTTTTACTGAGGTCATTATCAAAATCTAATTGTGCATCACGTGTAATTTTGATCATGTGTGCAGAGGCACTGATATAATCAAAAATACTAAAGTTAATATGCATACAGTATCTAATTAAATCATCAAGAATGATAATATACTGTTTACCATCTTTTTCAGGAAGCACGACAAATCGATCTGTATTTTTTGGAATTTCGATAAGGGCATAAATCTTTTCTTTGGCCGTTTTGTTTAATATTTTTGAAATCCTATCTGCTACAGGTATTCTTTCTTTGAGGACAAGTTTTACTGCCAAATAGGCTACACTATCTTTTAAATGTGGAAATTGATCAAGATCATTTAGTATATAGGTAACTAATGCTGGGCTAACTTTGGTAATAAAATAATTTCTGATAAAAGCATCTTGATCTTCTGTCACTTGATTTTCATCAATAATAAAAATATTGTGATGTTCAAGCTTTTCTTTTATAGTATCAATAGTTTTTAAACTTTGAGATTGTTGTTTAATAACTATTTTAGTAATCTTATCTAAAAGATCACTTGCTGTTGTTCCTTTAAGTACATTTTTACCATCTTTACCAGCAAGATCTATTCTTTTAATTGTGGCATATCGAACCTTAAAAAATTCATCCAAATTATTTGAAAAAATCCCTATAAATCGCAATCTTTCTAATAAAGGTACTGTATCATCTGCAGCCTCTTGAAGCACTCTTGCGTTAAACTGTAACCAACTTAATTCTCTATTAATATATTGATTTGTTAAAATCTCTTGCATTATCTTAATGATTTTGGGAAAATTATTAGTAAGTTTTTTCCTACTTTAATGTTTTTCCAAGAATTCACATCAAATTCTATACCTACTACCCCTGCAGTTGGTAGGTTATCAATTCTTTCATTACCGTAAAGGTTTGCAATAGAAGTAAGCGCGTGATTATGCCCAAAAATCATTAAAGTATTTATTTGGTCTTTACAATTTTTTATAACCTCTACAACACTGTGCCCTGAAAAGTCGTAAAGATCTGGTTCTAAACTAAATATATCATTTGATACATCTAAATGATCTAGTATGATTTTTGCAGTATTGTGAGCCCTCACTGCAGGACTACAAAGTATTAGATCAATAGGTTTCACTAGTGTTCTAAGCTCTTTGCCAATCAAATCTGCATCGCTAAGCCCTCTTTGATTTAATGGTCTTTTTTCATCAGACAGATCAAACTCCCAAGAAGATTTTGCATGTCTTATCATGTATAAAGTTTTCATGAATAGAATACTATTTTAATGTATATGAAGTTATAATATACAAGTTTAAGAATTAGCATTAACAATTTTCAACATTTCGAACATAAAAAATATTTTTTTATTGAAACATTACAAAATAAGGGGAAGAAAACAGTAGATATAACATAAATTACCATGGCTTCATAACTATAGTAACAGCTTGTAATTCAATGAAAATGAACACTATATAGCAATGGTTTTTATCGGTAAAAAATGTATTTACGTCGAAAACTTGCTTTTTTTCTTATATAATTAGATGTTAAAATTTAAATTTACATACGGTTTTCCCTCAAACTAGAATGATTCCCAAAGAAATTATATGCACAATTCATTGAAGTATATTTTTTAGGGTTAAAAGAACAAGAGAAGTGGAAAAAGAAACTATTAATAAAAGAAGTCTCGCCCGATTTCAAAATATTTACCTACTTACATTAGTGTTTGGTTTTTGTTATACTATTGTTTTTGGGCAAGTAGAAGTGCCTCTTAAAAAGAGAACTGAATTCACGTTTAAAGGTGATTTTAAGTTTGTTTCCAATACTATTTTAGGAAAAGTAAGTAATGATGATGGATCAGGTATATTTGATCCAAACAAAAGCTATAATGATGGTGGACTGAATAATCAATTCAAAATGGGGTTTATTGATATAGACAATGACCCATCTACTTTTAATTCTAGCAGTGCTGATTTGGTTATTGAATCTGAATGTAATGCTATTAAACATGTAGGTTTATACTGGACAGCTGCTTATGCAGATGAAAATAGAACACAAGATATTACTTCTGTAAAGATTAAATACCCTGGTAATACAACGTATACAACAATAACAGACGGACAAATAATACATGATTATTATAATGATCCCGATGCGCTATTTAAACAATACTCATGCTATAAGGATATCACTAAAGAAGTACTTAATTTAGAAAACCCATTAGGCACATACACGCTTGCAAATATCCCAGCAACTACAACTGCAATAAATGATGATCAAATATTAGGTAATGGCCTTGCTGGCGGATGGACAATGGTAGTGATATATGAAGATGATACTAAACCAAGAAAAAGATTTTATGTCTATGATGGTTTTGTAAACATTGATTCTAAAGCTAAACCTGTAGCTTTCTCATTTGATAATTTTCAAACTATACCTAATGGTGCTGTACATGGTAAAATTGGAGTTATAGCATTTGAAGGTGATAAAGGTATTAGAGGCGATCGTTTTCAAGTAATGTCTAACGAAACACATAAATATAAAAGTTTGGCAGATGGCACCAACCCAATGAATAACTTTTTTAATGCAAATATTACAGAAAACGGAAGAAATGTAAAAACTCGAGTGCCTGCAAGTCAAAATACTCTGGGGTATGACGCCGATTTATTTGATATTAAAAATATTAGAAATAGTATAATAGGTAACAATCAAACTGAAGCAAAGTTTAGATTATCTACTGATAATGATGGATATTCTGTAATGGCTGTAGCATTTAGTGTAGATATTTATGAACCCGCAATTCATATTCTAAAAAGATCAACATATGCTGATAATAGTTTTGTACATCCAGAAGACATATTATCACCTAATCAAGAAATCACATACAAACTTACCATATTTAATGATGGCAATGATGATGCAAAAAATACAATCATAAAAGATGTATTACCAAAAAATATTGTTTTTTCAGAAAAATCTCTAGTGTTACCATCAAAAAAGATCAAAGCTAAATATGATAACGAATCTAGAACACTAAGTTTTTCTGTGCCAAATAAAATGGTGAAAACTGATAGTGAATCATTTGAGATAAGTTATAATGTAATGGTAGATACCGGTTGTGAGTCCATACAATCAATTGATGATATTTTGGTAGTAGATCAACCAGTAACAGCACAATTTAATGGCACATTAAACGAAACAACAAAATACTCTGAAGGATATAATCACATTAATAAATGTAACTTACCAGACTATTACAAATTCAAACTTGCAATAGATATTAGCTCGCTAAATTGTCCTAATGCTAGCCAATTTGTGGTGATTCCGAAAAAGAAAATTGATGGTAGCTTGGCACAGATAGAAACACCAGATTTTGACAAGACAAAAAGATCTAATAACACTAAAAGTGGCGGTATCTCACCAGAGGATATCAAAAAATCTAATGAATCACCAGAATCACCTTTAAGATCTGATGTAACAATTACCAAAACTATAAATGACCTTATAAATCTAAATGAAATATATTTTGATTTTGACAAATGGGATATTACTCCTAGAGCAGAATCCGAACTCAACAAAATAGTAGAGGTTATGAATAATGATTACCCAGATATGATTATTAAAATAGAAACTCATTCTGACAGTAGAGGTAATCATGATTATAATTTAGATTTATCTCAAAAAAGAGCAGCATCTATATACAAATACTTGGTTAGTCAAAATATTTCTGAAAACAGAATTCTATCATATGTTGGTTTTGGAGAAACAAGACCAGTCAACAATTGTTTAGACGGTCAGAATTGTGAAGAAGATGAATACCGCAAAAACCGAAGATCAAATTTTGTGATTATGGAATAAGGTCATTAAGGAGATAGCCTATCTACCTTCCAACCTTCATGTTTCAGATATCTAATACGATCATGTAAACGATTTGCCCTTCCTTGCCAGAACTCGAATTCTACAGGGATCACATTATAACCTCCCCAAAATGGAGGTTTTTCTATTTCTGCGTCTTTATATTTTTCTTCAAGAGATTTAAGTTTTTGTTCTAAAATTTCTCTAGAATCTATCAATTCGCTTTGATGCGATGCCCAAGCACCTAATTGACTACCTATCGGTCTAGACTTGAAATAACGAATACTATCTTCTTCTGTTATTTTTTGAGCTATTCCTTTAACAATGACTTGTCGCTCTAGGTTAGGCCAAAAAAATGAAATACAAACTTTATTATTATTGGCAATTGCTTTTCCTTTTTCTGATAGATAGTTGGTATAAAAAACAAAGCCATTTTGATCATAATGCTTCAATAGCACTATTCTTGCTTTGGGAAACCCATCAATTCCTGTTGTAGTAATTGTCATTGCATTAGCTTCTTCAACTCCCCCAGCCTTCTCTACTTCTTCAAACCAATTAGAAAATAACTTAAAAGGTAATTCCGGAAGGTTTTTTTCTACCAGTACACTTTTATTATATGATTTTCTATAGTTAGTTAAATCTCTATTCATAGTCAATATTACAAATCAATTAATGAAACAATAAAACCTTAATCAAAGTTACATATTAAGTAAATAATATTTCAAATAAATATTGAATAAAAGTAGACACATACTACATAAAATAAAACACACTTCTTATCCAATATTGACACAAAAACTTGAACTCCTCTATGAGTATGGTAAGAAAAATTAGTAAATATTTAACAAATGGAACATTTGTACCTGAAATTGAAACATATGTCATAACAAATTAACAAAATTCAAACTTAACTTTCTAATCCTATAAAGTAATTATGGTTTTACACTATAAAAACTACGGTTAAACTAATGAAAAAATATGATACATATAATATACATTAAAACATAGATAACATTAAAAGCAGGTAAAATGCTTTTCAAATAGTAAAATTCATTTTTTTCACCCCAATCTAAATCAAAATGAAAAAACCATTACACCTACTAAAATCTAGTAAACTTGAAAATTATTATAAAAATTTATTATGCATATCAAAGATTATAATAAATATTAAAAAAGATTTAGTACTAAAAAATATCATCTATCTTTTGGTATTTATTAGTTCTTCTTTACATGCTCAAGATTTCATAACTACCTGGCAAACAACAATTGCTAATGAAACTATTACACTACCAAATAGTGCTCCCGGTGTTTATAATTTTAATATCGATTGGGGAGATGGTACTATCGAAAATAATGTAAATGTTACTAATCATACACATACCTATGTAATCCCAGGTATATATACAGTACGTATCAATGGTTTATTTCCCAGGTTTGATTTTGAAGCTGTACCCACTAGTAGACTTAATTTATTGTCTGTTGAACAATGGGGAGCAATAGCATGGTCTAGATTAAGCTTTTTTGAAGCACCTAATTTTAACATTAACGCCACAGATGCTCCGGATCTCTCTAATGTTACTGCTTTTGACAATTTATTCAGAAATGCAACAACAGTTAATGCTGACCTTTCTGGTTGGAACGTATCGACCATAACTAATATGATTAATACTTTTTCTGGAGCTACAGCTTTTAATGGAGATATTAGTACCTGGAATACGAGTAATGTCCTAAACATGGCATTCATGTTTGCTGGCGCAACTTCTTTTAATCAAGATATTAGTGGATGGAATACTAGTATGGTCAATACAATGGATTTTATGTTTGCCAGTACTTCAGCTTTTAATCAGAATATAGGCGGTTGGAATACCAGTATGGTCAACAATATGGGGTCTATGTTTAGAAATAGCCCCGTATTTAATCAAGATATTAGTGGATGGAATACTGGAAACGTGAATAACATGTCATTTATGTTCTTTAATACTCCTTCATTTAATCAAGATATCAGCGGATGGAATACTGGTATGGTTAATAATATGACCAGAATGTTTAATTCTGCTACTGCATTTAATCAAGATATTAGTGGATGGAATACTAGTATGGTCAATACAATGGATTTTATGTTTGCTAATGCCACTGCTTTTAATCAGGATATTGGAGGGCTAGATATAAGCGGTGTATTAAATATGGCCAATATGCTTGATAATTCAGGAATTTCTCAAGCAAATTATGATGCTATATTAATTGGCTGGGCTGCACAAACGGTGCAAAGTGGTGTAAATCTAGGAGCAAATGGATTGTTGTACTGTATAGGAGAAACTGCCAGGAATACCTTGATAAATGCTCCTAATTCATGGACCATTACAGGAGATACAAATGATTGTTTTACATCGGCTTTTATTACAACATGGCAAACTACTGTCGCAAACGAAACGATTACCCTTCCCAATAATGGAATACCAGCAGAATATAACTTTACAATAGATTGGGATGATAGTACAATAGAAAATAATGTGACTATCCCAAGCCATCAACACACTTATACTACTCCTGGTACTTACACGGTAAGAATTAGTGGTCAATTTGAAAGGTTTGATTTTGAAAATGTACCTACAAACGCTACTAACCTATTATCAGTAGAACAATGGGGTGGTTTAGCAGTTTCAAGTTTAAGTTTTATGGGTGCATCTAATTTCCAAATCAACGCAACAGATACTCCCGATTTATCCAATGTAACTTCCTTTTTCAACCTATTTAATGGAGCTTCTGCCGTAAACGCAGATCTTTCCGGTTGGGATGTATCAACCATTACTAATATGAATCAAACTTTTTTTGATGCAGTGTCTTTCAATGGAGATGTTAGTACTTGGAATACCAGTAATGTTACTACAATGAATTTTATGTTTGACAATGCAGCGGTATTTAATCAGGACATTAGTGGATGGAATACAAGCAATGTTACTGATATGAGAAGTATGTTTTTGGACGCTCTTGCATTCAACCAGGATATTGGAGGCTGGAATACCAGTATGGTTAACGATATGAGAAGCATGTTTAATAATGCCGAGTCATTTAACCAGGATATTAGTGGTTGGAATACTAGCTTAGTCAACACCATGAGATTTATGTTTTCAAGAACGGATGTTTTTAATCAAGATATTAGTGGTTGGAATACTGGTAATGTAAATGATATGAGTCTTATGTTTAATGAAGCTATGGTGTTTAATCAAGATATTAGTGGTTGGAGTACTTCCATGGTCAATAATATGGAGTTTATGTTTAATAATGCTGCTGCATTTAATCAAGATATAGGCGGATTAGACATAAGTTCGGTAACAAATATGACCAGTATGCTAGACAATTCTGGTTTATCTAAATCAAATTATGATGACACATTAATAGGCTGGGCAGCTCAATCTGTGCAAAGTAATGTTCCTTTAGGTGCTGCTGGACTTACCTATTGTAGAGGGCAAAATGCTCGTAATACACTAACCAATGCCCCCAATTCGTGGACGATAACAGGAGATGCGTTAAGTTGTACAACCATACAATTTAATGCATCAACGGCAAGTGATTCAGAATCAAGTGGAGGAAATTTGCCTCTATTATTTATTAATGGATCTATTACTGTTGCTTCAACTATTACAGTTACTAACCCAGGTACCGGTTCTGCAACTGTCGTAGACGATTTTACATTTACTACGCCTCAGGTTATAAATATTCCAATAGGAGTATATGATGGTACTTCTGCAACTGCTATTTCGATACCTACACTAAGTATTATTAACGATAACAATGTAGAAAATGCAGAAACCATAGATTTTACTTTAGGATCACCCACAGGTGATCCAGAGCTTATTTTAGGTACTAATACAACCCATACCTACACCATTAATGATGATGATCTAACAGGACTTACTATTTCTATTGGATCTCCGGTAAATGCTACCGAAGTACCCCTACCCGCGACAACAAATGCTAGCTTTACCGTGTCGTTGGATGGTGGAGTGACCAATAATACAGGAAGTGCCATTACTGGAACCATCGCTTTAACAGGAACTGCAACCAATGGAGCCGATTACACCAATGTAACCGCATTCTCCATTCCGAATACGGCTAGTTCGGTAGTAGTGAACGTACCTATAATCGATGATACCGAAGTAGAAATTACAGAAACTATCATTGCCACCATATCTGCGCCTTCGATTGGGGCAATCAATGGAACTAATGATAGTGCAACGGCAAATATCAATGATAATGACGCAGACCCAACCAATGTCAATACCACCATTACTGCTACAAGTCCTGTAGTAGCCAATGGAACAGATACTAGTACTGTAACTGTACAATTAGCAAATGCTAATGGAAATTTATTAACTGCAAGTGGTGGAACCGTGGTACTTGTATCAACAGGTAGTGCAATAATTAGTGCCGTAACCGATAATCTTGATGGAACCTATACGGCTACCGTAACCAATACAACTGCAGAAACGGTAACCATCAACGGGACACTCGATGGAACAGTTATAACCGATACAGCAGATATCATATTTACCGAGGCTCCAGCACTTTCAAATTTAGCGCTTTCAAAAATTGGTACATATGAAGATTTTAATAATGATGATTTACTAAATGTTGGAGATCGAATTATTTATTCCTTTACAATAGAAAACAACGGAAATCAAAATATTACTAACATTATTATTTCTGACCCTCTACCAGGTATAATATTAAATGGCGGCCCCATCGATTTGGCACCAGGGGAAATAGATTCCTCAACATTTACAGCTTCTTATGAATTAACAGAAAATGACATAATTACTGGAGCCGTTGTTAATCAAGCCTTTGCAACTGGTCAAAATCCTTCTGGTATTGATGTTCTCGATTTTTCTGATGATCCAACCAACAATACGAATACCGATGATGATGATGATGGTGACGGAGAAGATGAAACTATAACTGAATTATTGAATGAAGACGAGTTTATCATCTATGAAGTTATAACTCCTAATGGTGATGGGCTAAATGATGAATTTAGAGTGTCTGGTTTAAACAAATTTCCAAATAACACCATGACCATCTATAATAGATGGGGAGCTAAAGTTTTTAAAGCAAATGGATATGAGCAACCTGGAACTCCATTGTTTAAGGGTATTTCTAAAGGAAAAGAAAAAACCCTGCCCACAGGAACTTATTATTTTACTTTAGAATATCAGAATTCAGTTGGATTGGTAGAACTAAAATCAGGATATCTCTATATAAACTAAAAAATACAAAAACTCTATGCTATCATTACCCCAATAAATAACACTGATATTTATGAAAAAAATACTACCTACTTTATTTATGTTTATATGCTTAATTCCCTTATTAAGCAATGGGCAACAAGACAGTCAGTATACCCAATACATGTATAACTCCATAAGTTTTAACCCAGCTTATGCAGGAAGTAGAGGCGTATTAAGCATGATGGGGTTATACCGAAGCCAGTGGCTTGGTATTGATGGAGCCCCAAACACTCAAACACTTACGCTAAACTCTCCTATAAGTGAGAAAAATAAGATGGGAATAGGCTTATCTATAATTAATGATAAAGCTGGCCCTTTTAATGAAACTAATTTTAATGCAAGTTTTTCATACACGATTTCGACATCGGAAACTGGAAACTTAAGTTTTGGAATTAGTGCAGGAGGGAATATACTAAATGTTGATTTGGCTACACTAAGAAAGCTTAATGAAAATGATTTTCTATTAGAAAATGATATTAATAACAAGTTTAATCCTAATATTGGATTAGGTATGTATTATTATACGAATAAGCTATATGCAGGTATAAGCGCTCCTAATATATTAGAAACTACGCATTTCGACGAAAGTTCGTTATCAAACAATAATAATAACGTAAGTATCCTAGCTAAAGAGCGTATTAATTATTATTTAATCGCAGGTTACGTTTTTGATCTAACACCACTTATTAAATTTAAACCTGCTATGCTAAGTAAGTATATTTTGGGAAGCCCATTTCAAGTGGATTTATCTGCAAATTTTATGTTTCATGAAAAATTCACAGCTGGCATGGCTTATCGCTGGAGCAAAGCTTTTAGTGCCATGGCGGGTTTTCAGATATCCCCTGATTTAATGATAGGTTTTGCTTACGATCGTGAAATTTCGAGATTGGGAAAATCTGAAATAAATAGTGGAAGTTATGAGGTAATATTACGTTTCGAACTAAAGAAAATTTACAACAAATGGTTAACCCCAAGATTCTTTTAATAATGTATAAGGATATGAATAAAACATTACATAAAACACTTCTTATTTTTATTGCATCCTTTGTAGGATGGTCGGGATTTGGTCAAGGGGTATTGCTAAAAGTTGCAAATAAGCAATTCAGCAAACAACAATACATTAGTGCGCAACAAACATATTTGATGGTACTAGAAAGAAATTATCGTAGTGCCAAGGTCTTCAGAAATTTAGGAGACACCTATTATTATAATGGGCAATTTCAAGATGCTTCAAAATGGTATAAAGAATTAGTTGAGTCATATCCCAACCAACTTGACCCCGAATATCTATTCAGATATGTCCAATCTCTTAAATCTATAGAAGATTACGAAGCTGCGGACAGATATATGGAACAATTCTCGAATGCAAAAGAAAGAGATATTCGAGCGAATTTATTTAGAAACCAAAGAGACTATTTAAAAAGAATTGGTTATCAATCTGGACGGTATGAAATAGAAAATGTATCTATCAATTCTAGATTTTCAGATTTTGGCACCGCTTTTTATGGAAAATACATTGTTTTTAGCTCTTCCAGAGATACATTATTAATGAGACAAAGAACACATAAATGGACAGAAGAGTCTTTTTTAGAATTATATCAGTCAAAATTTGATTCTGTTACAGGGGAACTATCAGAACCCTCAAGGTTTTCTGAAGAACTAAATTCGAAATTTCATGAATCTACCCCTGTATTTACAAATGATAAAAATACGGTATACTTTACCCGAAATAATCTAGATAAAAAAACGATTATAAATAACCGAACCCGAATTAACAGATTAAAAATATATAGATCATCAAAAACTTATGAGGGTAAATGGAGTCAGCCCGAAGGTATACCTTTTAATAGTGATGAATATTCTGTAGCACACCCTGCGCTGAGCGCCGATGGTAAAACGCTGTATTTTTCATCAGATATGCCTGGAGGATACGGGAAATCAGATATTTATAAAGTTGCAATACATGAAAATGGAACTTATGGAACCCCTTTAAATATGGGTAACAAAATAAATACAGAAGGCAAAGAAACGTTCCCTTTTATTACTGCAGAAAACGAATTGTATTTTTCCTCAAACGGCCATCAAGGATTAGGGGGATTGGATATTTTTATTTCCAAACTTCTTCAAAATGGTTATCATAGTGATGTGATTAATGTTGGTAAACCTGTAAACAGCCCAAAGGATGATTTTGCATATATTATAGATAATAATACCAGAATTGGATATTTTTCTACCAATCGAGATAAAACCAAAGGCGATGATATTTATAGTCTTTTAGAACTAATGAAAATAAAAAATTTCTATCCCGAAGTAGTTCTGGGTTATATCAAAGATAAAGACACCCAAAAACCTATTAGTGAGGCAAGAGTAGCTTTATATAATCAAGATAATGTACTTATTGACGAAATGATAACTAATGAAGATGGTAAATATAGTTTTTCATTAAAAAATGCCGAAAAAACGTATTCAATTAAAATTACCAAAGAAGGGTATCGCTCGTCTGAAACAGTAGCCAACTTAGAGGAGTTCTCTGAAACATATGAAAGTGATGCAGAACTCGAAAGAACAAATAATTTTATACTAATAGTAGATCCGAAACATTTTAATGCCGATAATACCGAAATACTACCAGGCTCTAAAAAAGAATTGGACCAGGTAATAACACTAATGCGAACCCATAGTAATATTAATGTTGAGATCATAGCATACCTTAATAAGGAAAAAAATGATGGTTTATCTTCTGCAAAAAACCGGGCAAAATTAATAATGCAATATTTTGTTGATAACGGAGTTCTTCAAAGCAGAATGAAATATGAAGCTGTGCATCACAATGTGGTACAAATCGAAGAAGCTTTTCGCTTAATGATGAAGGTCCCACCAGTGCAGTTCCATACTAATTCTGGACAAATACGACCTGATGCTAACCCTGGCTTAGCCAGAGTATTAGAAATTATGGAAATGTATCCAAATATTAAAGTTGAAGTACAAGGACATGCTGATAGTCGTGGAGGGAAACAAATAAACATTAAAGTTTCTAATAAACGTGCACAGAGTATTACAAATTATCTAATTAGTCAGGGTATTTCTAAAGATAGATTAGTTGCCAAAGGTTATGGTGAAAATAATCTGAGGAATCATTGTGCAGATGGTATACCATGTTCTGACCAAGAACATCAATATAATAGGCGATGTGAATTTATGGTAATTAAATAAACTTGAAAATGTTGATTTTATAGCTGACCTGAGGTTCTAAAATTCAAAAACCTTACCGTCATCTCCTATTTCAACATTATCAAAAACTGTTTTTGCTTCACTTCTAAACAACTCTATATCATCATATCGAGTAGAATAATGTCCTAGAATTAATGTTCCTACATTTGCTTTTTTTGCAATTGTAGCTGCTTCAATAGCAGAACTATGGCCTGTTTTTGCACATAAATGCTTATGACTTTCTAAAAAAGTAGATTCATGATATAATACAGTTGACAGATTGATTAAAGGAATTTTTGCCTCATCATATTTGGTATCACTACAATACGCATAACTTTTTATAGGTTTAGGATTGTCGGTAAGCTCTGTATTTGAGATCACTGTGCCATCATCTAGAGTTATATCTTTTCCTTTTTTGATAGATCGATAATACACTTTATCAATACTATATTCATTGACTTTATTCAACAATAATTTTCTATCGCCTGGTTTTTCTTGAAAAAGAAAACCATTACAATATACTCTATGCTGTAGTGGGATCGTTTTTACAATTACTTTTTCGTTTTCAAAAACTATTTCAGATTCTGGATTAGTAAGCTCATGAAAATGAAGGGGGTAATCTGTCCAGGAACTTGACAACTTTAATTGAAGTGTAATAACTTCTTTTATTCCTTTTGGTCCATGAATATGCAACGGAGTTTCTCTACCTAACATCCTAAAGGTAGATACAAGGCCTATCAAACCAAAAAAATGATCACCATGCAGGTGAGATATAAAGACATGCTTAATCCTAGAAAATTTGATTTTGTTACGGCGTAACTCAACTTGTGTCCCTTCGCCACAATCTATTAAAAAAATATGATTATTTATCTCTAAAACCTGAGAGGTTGGATTTGTGAATGTGCGAGGAGTAGCAGAATAGCAACCTAAAATAGTAAGCTTCAAAATTGTTGTTTATCAAAAATTAAATCGAGGGTGAATATACTCCAATCCTAAATATAAACCAATCTATCGATCAAAAGAGTCGAAAGACGTTAATAAAGAGATATATCCTTGTACATCTAAGTCTCTTCTATACCCTGTAGCACCAAGAACAACTCCTTCTTTATTAAGGATTAAAATCGCTGGAAATTGCTTCTTCTTATTATAACGTTTTGCTAATTCTATATTTTTATTTTTTTGCTCTTTAGAAATTCTGTTCTTTTTTCGCCTTGGGAAATCAGCTCTTAACCAAACATATTTCTTATGAGTGAAGGCAGCAAATTCTTTACTAGTCAATAGGTTTCTTTCTAATTTAATACATGGAGGACACCAATCAGAACCCGTAAAAAACAGCACGATTTTTTGATCTTTTTCTTTTGCTAAAGCAAGTGCTTCATCCAAATCATATTTCCAATCTTGTGCAGTTATAGCGGTACTATAAAACACAAAGAAAAGTATAGTTATTAGTGGGGCTAATTTGTTCATAAGATATGAGACGAAAAACACAATCGATAATTACAGAATAATCTTTTAAAAATCAAGATCGCGTTCAATTTCTTCCATTTCTACCAAATCATAAGCTTCTTGCAATGTAGGAACAATAGTAATTTCATCTGGCACTTCATCATAAGAAATTTTATCTGTAACAATAACAAAAGAATGTCCAGATAGCTTATGTTGATTTAAAACTCTTAGAAATTCATTAATATCACTTAAAGATATCTCTTTTAAAGAAAATAAATTAATAATGATATTATCATTTTTCAATTCATCATATTTGTTTTCTAGGCGTTGAACAAATTCAATAATTGTAGTTTTTTCTTGTGTAATTATAGTTGTAGAACCATCCTTATTAAAAATCATGTGCGTTAACGTTTAATTTTTGAAGCTAAAAGATATATTACTGCCATTCTCACTGCTACTCCATTCTGTACCTGATCTAATATAATGGCTTGATTAGAATCAGCAACATCACTCGTGATTTCTACTCCACGATTGATTGGTCCTGGGTGCATAATTACAATTTCTCTATCTAGACTATCAAGTAATTCTTTATTTACTCCAAACTGTTGTGTATATTCTCTTGTTGAAGGAAAATAACTAATTTCCATTCTTTCGTTTTGTACACGCAACATATTGGCTATGTCACACCAATTTAATGCTTTTTTTAGATCTGTTTCAACTTCTACTCCTAATTTTTCAATATATTTTGGAATCAAAGTTTTTGGTCCGCATACTTTTACTTGTGCTCCCTGTAACTTTAATGCAAAAATATTAGATAATGCAACTCTGGAGTGCAGAATATCTCCAACAATTACGACCTTCTTACCTGCTACTTCACCCAAACGCTCTCTTATTGAATATGAATCCAATAATGCTTGTGTAGGGTGCTCATGCGCACCATCTCCAGCATTAATAATGCTTGCATCAACATGTTTTGAAAGAAACACTCCTGCTCCTGGATTAGGATGTCTCATTACTACCATATCAACTTTCATAGAAAGGATATTATTTACAGTATCAATTAATGTCTCTCCTTTTTTTACCGAGGAGGAGGATGCAGAAAAATTGATTACATCTGCAGAAAGCCTTTTTTCGGCTAATTCGAAAGATAATCTTGTTCTGGTACTATTCTCAAAAAAAAGATTTGCAATAGTAATATCTCTAAGCGAAGGAACTTTCTTGATGGGTCGATTAATAACTTCTTTAAAATGATCAGCAGTTTCAAAGATGAGATCAATATCTTCTTTCTTTAAATATTTTATACCCAATAAGTGATCTACACTTAATTCGCTCATTTTCAGTTTTAATTTATAATTTTAAAACACATTTATTGTCCAATTAAATATACAGCGTCCTCTCCTTCATTTTCTAACCAATGCACTTTTACCTTTTCTTGATTTATTGCATCAACTTGGCGACCTCGATAATTAGGTTGTATGGGTAAATGCCTACTAAACCTTCTATCAATCAATGTTAGTAACTCTATCTCTTGTGGTCTTCCAAAAGATTGCATAGCGGTTAAAGCTGCCCTAATACTACGACCTGTATATAAAACATCATCTATAAACACAACTCTTTTGTCTTCTATAACAAAATCAATATGTGTTTTATTAGCTTCTAATGTTTTTTCTCCTCTTCTAAAATCATCACGATAAAAAGTAATATCAAGGTACCCAAGTTTGATATCCTGTACATTATATTTTTTTGTCAAAATTTGTTGAATTCGATCTGCTAAATATGTACCTCTGGGCTGAACACCTATTAAAACTGTATCTCTAAAATGTGTATGATTCTCTATTAATTGACAAGCCAAACGGTGCAGGATAATATCGATCTCTTTTGCACTAAGTAGTAGTTTTTGACTCATAATCTCCAAATGGATATCTGGAGTACAAAAGTAATGAAATTTTGGGAGTATTATAGTCAGAGATAATTTTAAAAAATTAAATCTTTATAAACTCATAAAAAAGAGCAAAATGCAAACAAAAAAAGCCACTCGAATTGAGTGGCCTTTGCTATATTTATAAAGTATGAGAATTATTATTTCCCTCCTTTTTCCATCTTAGCTTTAAGATCTGCTAATGCATCGATATCACCAAGCGTAGTCTTTTCTGCCGAACTTGCAGCAGTTTTCTTAGCTTGTTGTTTTACGATTTTAGCTTCTTCTTCTCTAAATAAAGCAGTATGTGAAGCTACAACTCTTTTGAATTCTTTATTGAACTCAATGATTTGGAATTCTGCTTCGTCTCCTTTTTTAAGTTTATTCCCGTCTTCTTTTTCAAGGTGACGTGAAGGAACAAAGGCAACAATATCTTCATTAAAGTCGATAGTGGCTCCTTTGTCAACGATTTCACCGATAGTTGCAGTATGTTTTGTACCTAATGCAAATTCAGTTTCGTACTTATCCCAAGGATTTTCTTCAGTTTGTTTGTGACCTAAACTTAATTTACGTCCTTCAACATCTAACTCAAGAACTATAACATCAAGCTTATCACCAACATTAGTAAAATCTGATGGGTGTTTGATTTTCTTAGTCCAAGAAAGATCTGAGATATAAATTAAACCATCGATACCTTCTTCTAACTCAACAAAAACACCAAAGTTTGTAAAGTTACGTACGATACCATTGTGTTTAGATCCAACAGGATATTTAGTTGTAATATCTGTCCATGGATCTGGAGTTAATTGTTTGATACCAAGAGACATTTTACGCTCTTCTCTATCCAAAGTTAGGATCACAGCTTCTACTTCGTCACCTACTTTTACGAAATCTTGTGCAGATCGTAAATGTGTAGACCAAGACATTTCTGAAACGTGTATCAATCCTTCTACTCCTTCTTCTACTTCGATAAATGCACCGTAATCAGCGATCACAACTACTTTACCTTTTACCTTGTCACCTACTTTAAGCTCGTTATCAAGAGCTTCCCATGGGTGAGGTTTTAATTGTTTAAGACCTAACTGGATACGAGTCTTAGCTTCATCAAAGTCTAAGATTACCACGTTAAGTTTTTGATCAAGTTCTACAATCTCATTTGGATGGTTGATTCTTGACCAAGAAAGGTCTGTAATATGGATTAATCCGTCAACGCCTCCAAGATCTACGAATACACCGTAAGAAGTAACATTCTTAACAGTACCTTCTAATACTTGACCTTTTTCTAATTGACCTATAATTTCTTTTTTCTGCTCTTCGATATCAGCTTCGATAAGTGCTTTATGAGAAACAACAACATTTTTGAATTCGTGATTGATTTTCACTACTTTGAATTCCATTGTTTTTCCAACATAAGCATCATAATCACGAATAGGCTTAACATCTATCTGAGAACCAGGTAAGAATGCTTCGATACCAAATACATCTACGATCATACCTCCTTTGGTTCTACATTTTACAAAACCATTTACGATTTCACCTGTATCGTGTGCATTATTTACTCTATCCCAAGCTTTAATTACACGAGCTTTACGGTGAGATAAGATTAACTGACCCGTAGCGTCTTCACGTACATCAATCAAAACCTCTACTTTATCACTTACTTTAAGATCTGGGTTATAACGAAATTCGTTTAACGAAATAACACCTTCACTTTTTGCATTGATATCGATGATAGCATCACGATCAGTAATATTAATTACTGTACCCATTACTACTTCATCGTTTAAGGTATCTACAAAGTTTTCTGCAACTAATTTTTCAAACTCTTCTAATTTTGAGTCAGCGATAGGATCAATACCTTCTTCGTAGTTGTGCCAGTTAAAATCTTTTAAGAATTGCTCAGGATTTTCTTGTTGTGGAGATACAGCAGGAGCTGCTTTTTTAGTTTCCACTTCCTGAACGTCTGTGTTTTTTGTTTCTTCAGACATTGAAGATAAAATTTTGTATTCTATATATTACTGAGAATCAAAGCGAAAATTATATAGAAGCGTTAAAATTAAATTACACTAATCCTTTTTATATTCTCTTACTCGCTAAAAAGGAGTGCAAAAGTACAATTTAATTTATTAGAAAGCAACAATTTAGTTAGCGAGTATTTTAACTATCAATGCTCTAATCATCAAACAAATCCAAAGATCTAACTATTCATTAGTATTTGACAATCTCAAACTCACTTCGTCTATTGGTTTGATGCTCTTGTTCTGTACATACTTTGGTATCACAATTAATCAATGGTTCAGATTCACCAAAACCAACAAACTTCATTCTACGTGCATTAACATATCCTTCTAAAGCAAGATAATTACGAGTAGACTCTGCTCTTTTTTCGGATAAAACTTGATTATACGAATCTGTTCCTCTACTATCGGTATGAGAGCTTATATCAATATAAACCGTCTTATATCTTTCTAATTTAAGTGCTAATTTATCTAATACTTTCTTCGAATCTGCTCTAATATTCCATTTGTCATAATCAAAATAGATAGGTGGCATATCAAAATAAAGTCTCCCATTTTTTTCTATCACTGGCGGCCCATCTTTATCAGCTAGTAGGGTTTCTCTAAGTCTTGTTTTAGTTATCTCTTCTTCTGTTTTAATGTTTGTTTCGGTATGAATGTTTGTGACATTTACTTCATCCTTGATCGTAGAGCTATCCTTGATTCTGGTTTTATCCTTATTATTAGATTCTTCAGTAGAAACTATATCTTCTTGTTTCTTTTTCTCTCTATCCAGATAAATTACATAAATAGCTTCTTCTTTTTCTTTTACAACTACAGGTTTTGTTCTGGTTTTATATCCCTCTGCGGAAGCTTTAAAATTATATCGCCCCGATAATACCTTTAAGTCAAATCCTGCGATCGAGTCTAATTGGCTTTCATATACTATTTGGTTATCGTAATCATACAAAATCGCATCTGAGTTAGGAATATATGTATCTGAAGCAAAGTCTCTTACTTCAAAACGGGCTAGATATTCTCTAGGAAAAATTTCTCCAATCTGTGAAAACGCATAGATATCATCTCCTACTTTTTTACGGTTAGATGCAAAAAAACCATCTGTTTCATTATAAT
Source organism: uncultured Aquimarina sp. (assembly GCA_947501475.1). Lineage (GTDB taxonomy): Bacteria > Bacteroidota > Bacteroidia > Flavobacteriales > Flavobacteriaceae > Aquimarina. The sequence continues at coordinate 91,809 of CANMWA010000002.1, forward strand.
AAGACATCGAAAAATCATCAAAACTAGAATTAATAGGCGCACCAAGATTAATTGGCCTGGTAAATTCATCCTGTCGTAATTCTGACACAAAAATATCCATCATCCCTAATCCCAAATGCCCATTTGATGAAAAGAACAAATGTCCTTCATTTGAAATAAAAGGAAATTGCTCTCTGTTTTTTGTATTAATTGTTGGCCCTAGATTAATAGGGTTCCCATAGGTACCATCTTCGTTTACATCTAGATAATACAAATCAAAATCACCGTATCCTCCTGGCATATTGGAAGCAAAATATAATTTAGCTCCATCTAAAGATAATGATGGATGTTCTATAGAGTAATTGACATTATTAAACTCTAATTTCTCTGGTTTTGTCCAAACATTATCAACCTTGGTTGCTTTATACAAATGAATTGAGTTATTGTTTATACTATCATATTTCTTTTTCCCTTTCTGTGAATTACTTTTTGAAATGTATATCGTATTTCCGTCGTTTGTAAAACAAAAATTACCTTCGTGTAACTTAGAATTGATCTCTTTTGAAATCGTTTCAGCTTCAGAAATTGGGTTATTATCTTTATCTACAACAATTTTATAAATATCTAAAAATGGGCGATGTGTCCATTTGTAGTTCTTATCCAAAGGGCTATTAGGTTTTCTATCGGTAGTAAAATATACTATACTATCTTTTTTAACAGCTCCAAATTCAGATGCATCAGAATTAAAAAGAGCACTTTTTATAATGTAATCGTCATCCTTAAGCTTAAAGTTTTCTATAGTCGAAATTGCATCTGACTTATCAAAATTCTCATCGGTACTATCGAGAGCTAAAAATTCTATTGATTTTTCATATTCTCCTAAAGCGGATAATACTTGATACATCATAAAGTTAAATCGATTATCATACGTTTTATCACGATCATAAAACTTACCCGAAGTTAAATACTTAAGATATCGATACGCTTTTCTAAACTGAAAAGTATAATAATATGAAGTTGATATATTTTCTAATATATGTTTGGTATATCCTTCTTGATTTAACTCCTCTTCATATTGCAATGCTGCATTGATATAATCTCCTTGTTCAAAAAAACGATCTGCTCTTGTTTTATTTTGCGAAAACCCAATTTGAGTAATTAGTAAAACTATAAGTACTATTTTTGTCTTTGTCATCTAAAAAAATCTTGGAGAAGTATGTTTGTTGCCAAATTGTAGTAGATCAAAATTATATAATAATACAATTTCGTGACTTCCGTTATTATAACCACTTAATTCACTAACACTAAAATCATAAGAGTAGCCTACTTTTAGACTTTGCGTAATATTAAATCCAGCCAGAGCGATAAAAGAGTCTGTGTATCTATAAGAAACCCCTAACTCAAACTTATCGTAAATTAATGAGTTTAATGACAGATCAAAAGTAAATGGAGAATCTATCACTTGCTTCACTACAAACGAAGGTTTCAGTTTTACTTCATCTACAAAATCAAAGACATATCCTGCAATTCCGTATATGTGGGTTTTTGTCTCTGCCACACCTATTCCTTCAATATCTATATCACTAGGCAGTAAATTAGGAGATGAAACTCCTGCATAAAAATTACTTGTGAACAGAAATAATCCAGCTCCGATATTAAGTTGAGTTGTTGATGTATTATCTGCAAAAGCTGGGTCATCTGCTACATCAGATCCCGAAGGATTAATTTTGAAGCTATTTATACCAGTCTTTAAACCATATGATAATCTTGCTTGATCCGAAATCCTTGTGATATATGCAAAATCAACATTGATATAATCATTGGTTACCGGGATAGCATCTCCAATTTTATCATTTACATAGTTAACACTAAGTTCTATCTTTTCACTCATAGGAATATTACCAAAAACATTTGCGGTTTGTGGTCCTCCTTCGATCCCTGTCCATTGTCTTCTATATAAAAGTCCTGTAGAAATTAATCCTCTTTGACCTGTAGTGTATCCTGGATTAACCGTACTCATATTATACATATATTGTGAGTACTGCGGTTCCTGCTGAGCAAATGTTACCGAGCAGAAAACCATGGTTATTACTATTATTAACTTTAATTTCATCGTTTATCTACTTAGGTAAAAACTACCTTGTATAGGTAGGTTATTTTCAAAATTTGGAGTAAAAATATAGAAGTACGTTCCCGAAGGGAGATCATCTCCCAATCGTACAGAGGTATTGCTTTCTCCTCTAAACTCTTCGGTATCAAGTCTTCCTTCATAAACAAGACTACCGTATCGGTTGTATATTTTTAAATCAAAATCTGGAAAAGCCTCAGGTATGTTATAAACCTGTTCGATAAACAAGTCGAAAGTATCATTTTGATTATCTCCATTAGGTGACACTCCATCTTGAAAATCAAGTGTACATAATTCTCCTGTCGAAGATTTTTCACCAGTATTTAAGATATTAATAAGCACCTCTACTCTTTCAGACTCACAGTTATCTGCATCAACAGTGGCAATATAAAATACTTGATTATCTAGAAGTAAAGGGTTGTCAATAACAGGAGTTTCATTCTCTAAAGTACTATACCAGTTATAATTTAATACATCTACCACTATATCATCTAACCTAACTGCATCAAGAATACAAAACTCCTGACTTGGAACATTAGGCTCTGGTAAATCAACAATTTGCACAGAAACATTTAATGAAGACTCATCACATGGTAACGCATTAGCAATTACGTATCTAAAATTATAGATATTATTGGTTAATGTTTCGAATTCCAAAACTCCATCAGGAAGTAATGCTTCAGTACCATCAGTATCTTCAAAAACTCCAATACGAGGGGTGTCTCTATCTAAAAGAGAGAATAAATTAACTCGCCCGTCTATTTTACAAAAAGTTTCAGCTCTGTCATTTCCAATCTCTACAGGTTCGACTATTGTAATTGTAACTGAAGCTTGATCCGGAGTCGTGCACCCCAAATTTTCTGGAACGGTATAAATGTATGTCCCTGCTCCTAAAATTGGCAGCATATCATCACTAGCATCAAACACTCCTAAATGATCTGTTGAAGTATATCCAAATGGGCCTGTCCAAATACCTGTTATATCCGGATTCCCGCCTAAAACATCAAAAAGCGTTATTGTAAGGTCATCAGAGCACACGCGAACATTAGTATCTTCGCCTGCATCAGGTTCTGTATTAACAGTAAAAGACAAATCTGCAGTTTCTGTACAACCATCAGCACTTACTGTAGTGTATGTAAAATTATATGTTTGCGTAGTATCACTATCAGGAAAAACAAAAGTATTGTTAATTACATCCGCTGATGAGTTTGTCCATACTCCTGTAGTTGCTATGACATTACCCCCAGTAGTGTTTAGCAAACTCCTAAGATCTACCTGATCTTGAGCATCACAAAGATTGATGTTAATTGTATCCTCTCCTGCATAATCAAATCCAAGAATCTCTATAGTTACTAAAGTTTTTTCGACTTCACATGGGTGCTCACAATATCCTGCTCCTCCTATTGGTGCAAATGGATCACAAAATTCTGGTGGTACCTGGCAATTAATCTTTGGACTCACTCCAAATTCAAAAACATAAGTTCCCGGAGTAGCATTAAATGTATTAATAGTACCCAAATGTGTGTATTCAAGCTCATCTTCTATTAGCGTTTTCAACCCTAAGCTAGACGGACCAGAAACTAATCTCCAATTGGTATAAAAATCCGAATTATAAATAAAATCAAAAGCTCCTTCGGTAGTAAACTCTAATAGGTTAAATAAATCTAATCGTCCTGGCGAAACATTCGCGCAAATTTCTGGTGGCGGATTTGGCTGTGTAAATGGTCTTAATTGTTCATAGAATGTAAAAGGAACAGATGTTTCTGTATCATTACAAACCCCGGATCGCTGGCTTACAAAATAAACAAAATTAAATGTTTCACATCCAAATCGCACATTGGTTCCATTATCAATTACAAAATTTTCATATATAGTTTTGATATTAATTTTAGAATCTTGCTCGTTTTCAATTTGCCCTGTAGGATCTCTATCCGGTAACCATATTCCGTTATCTGTATCTTCTCCTCTAAGGTATATATTATCTCTTAGGTCTATTTCTACATCATACAAACCATCTAATATCTCTTTTTCGCATATTCTTGTTAATTCGGCAATACCAGAATCAACTTGTCTTACAATAGCAATAACCACAGTGGTTTCTTGAAACGGATCACAAGGGGAAACCCCCGGAACCCTGTATGTAAATTCAAAAGCTTCTTGATCAGGAATTGGCACTCCTTCTTGATATGGGATCGTTGCGTTAAATCTTGAAGGTTCCAAAGGGTTGAAACCCATAAAATTTGGGCTACTACCGTTATAAACCCATGTACCATTGCGATGAGGAGGAGGTGTTGCATCATCTAATACAAATGCCGTGAATAAATCAAACTCATCTTCATCACAACCTTGAGCATTTGTATTAAGTGTACCGCTTCTAGGCAAAGCAACTCCAGAATATGGCCCTAAAGTAAGAATAATTGTAAGTGCTGGATCATCTGTACCACATGTCACATTAAACAATTCAAAAGTATATTCTTGCCTTGTAGCATCTACTGTAGAGTTTGGCAACACCCACGTAGATACATTGCCGTTACTTGGATTTAAAGCAGTATCATATTTAGGATTTACACTCCATGTACCTGCCTGTATAACATTACCTGTACTATTAGTATATTCATCGTATAGATTAATTATTCCATCCTTGACTCCATTGGTATCAAAATCGATATCCTCCATACTACAGACCTCAATAGTAATAGGTCCTATATTACATTGTGAATATGATTGATGAATGGGTAAGAATACAATAAGTACAATTGCTAAGTTTTTCCCTAAAAAACTTAACAAATTTCCTTTTGTTTTCAAAATTTGATTGATTTAGTGTGCGAAAATATAAATTTTAATTATAATACAATAGCAAAACTATATAATTTGACATTATTTAATGATTAAAAAAACTTGTTAATGCCTTGATTTTAAAACTCTCACAATGTCTTTTAACTTATAATTTTTAGCCTGAAGTAGAATTAAATAATGAAAAAGCAAATCTGCGCTTTCATTTAAAAACAACTCTTCATTATCATCTTTTGCTTCTATAACTACTTCTACTGCCTCTTCTCCTACTTTTTGTGCTACTTTATTGATTCCTTTTCTGAATAAAGATGCTACATAAGATTTCTCATCATCTACATTCTCTTTTCGATTTTGGATAATTGACTCTAATTCTGACAAAAAACCATACGTTTGATCATTATCTTCATTCCAACAAGTATCTGATCCTTTATGACAAGTTGGACCAACCGGAAGAACAGAAATCAATAACGCATCTTGATCGCAATCATTCTTTATGTCTACCAGATTTAAAATGTTACCACTCTCCTCGCCTTTTGTCCATAATCTTTGTTTTGAACGACTATAAAACGTTACTTGTTTAGTTTCTAGTGTTTTTTCATAAGCCTCTTTATTCATGTATCCAAGCATCAAAACATTTTTTGTTAATGCATCCTGAATAATTGCAGGCACTAGTCCGTCATTGTTTTTATTAAAATCTATTTTCATATCCCTCACCTTAACCCACTCTTACTTCGACTGCGCTATGCACAGGCCAGGAGAAAGAGCTTATAGGTATTTTTTAATTAGTATTAATATTATAATCTCACAGGAATATCATTTTCCTGCAATTCTTTTTTTAAATCGTTAATTTCAATTTCTTTAAAATGAAAAACACTGGCAGCCAGTGCTGCATCAGATTTTCCTTCTTTAAAAGTATCTACAAAATGTTGAACATTCCCGGCTCCGCCTGAAGCGATTATAGGAATATTTAATTCATTAGACAGTTTTGCTAAAGCTTTATTAGCAAAGCCATCCTTTGTACCGTCGTGATCCATTGAGGTAAAAAGGATTTCCCCAGCACCGCGCTGTTCAACTTCTTTTGCCCAATCAAATAAATTTAATTCTGTTGGCACTTTTCCTCCTACCAAATGTACTATCCATTCTCCATCTATTTGCTTTGCGTCGATTGCAACTGTAATGCATTGGCTTCCAAATTTTGCTGCCAAATCATTAATTAATTGTGGATTTTTTACTGCAGACGAGTTTACAGAGACCTTGTCTGCTCCATTCTGAAGCAAAATATCAACATCTTCTATTGAGGATATACCTCCTCCTACGGTGAATGGTATATTTACTTTTTCGGCAACACGAAGTACTAATTCTGCAAGAGTTTTTCGTCGCTCTTCGGTTGCAGAAATATCAAGGAAAACCAATTCATCTGCTCCAGCTTTAGAATATATATCTGCTAATTCTACTGGATCTCCTGCATCACGAAGATCTACAAAATTGACTCCTTTTACGGTTCGTCCATTTTTGATATCAAGACATGGTACGATTCTTTTTGTCAACATATTATTATGCTATTTTAGTTCCGTTTTCAACCATACGTTCTGGTTGGATTAATATTACTTCTTTATCACTACCAAGGCCTCCAAGAACCAAACATTCGCTCATCATATTGGCTATTTGTTTCGGTGGAAAGTTCACTACTGCTACTACTTGTTTTCCGACAATTTCATCGGAAGTATATAATTTGGTAATCTGAGCAGAGGATTTTCTAATTCCAAATGATCCAAAATCTATTGTGATCTTGTATGCAGGGTTTCTCGCCTCGCTAAACACCTCTGCGGCAATAATTGTACCTATCCGCATTTCTACTTTGGCAAAATCTTCCCAGCTTAAAGTATTTTCTTCCATGTTGTTATTTATTTAGAATATAGTCCTCTAATTGTTTTAAACTAATTCTATTTTCATAAATCGCTTTTCCAATGATGGTTCCTTCACAACCTAACTCAGCCAATTTTGGTAATTCATCAAACGTTGAAATTCCACCAGAAGCAATAAGTTTTAAATCTTTGGTTTCTGAAAGAATTCTTTCATACAGATCAAAAGAAGGTCCTTGCAACATACCGTCTTTACTGATATCTGTGCAGATTACATAAGAAACTTCTTCTTTTTGATATTCTTGAATAAACGGAATTAGTTGTTTATCACTTTCTTCTTGCCATCCGCTCACGGCTATCTTTTCATGATGTGCATCTGCTCCAAGAATAATTTTATCAGAACCATATGTATTGATCCATGAGATAAAAGTTTCAGGATCTTTTACAGCTATGCTACCGCCAGTTATCTGGTTAGCTCCGCTTTCAAAGGCAACTCTAAGATCGTCATTAGTCTTTAAACCGCCTCCAAAATCAATTTTTAAGTTTGTTTTTGTAGCAATTTGTTCTAAAATCTTATGATTTACAATATGTTTTGACTTTGCTCCATCAAGGTCTACCAAATGTAAATACTGTATACCATGATCTTCAAAAGCTGTGGCTACTTCTAAGGGGTTTTCGTTATAAATTTTCTTTGTATCATAATCTCCTTTAGAGAGACGTACACATTTTCCATCTATGATATCTATTGCTGGGATAATTCTCATATTTAGTTGATAGTTATTAGTTGTTGGTTGTTAGGTTTAAAAAGTTACTCAATATCTTCTCTCCTACATCTGAAGATTTCTCTGGATGAAATTGGGTGCCATAAAAGTTATCTTTATGTAGTGCAGTGCTATATTGAGTTCCATAGGTTGTACATGCCACAGTATCTTTGGTAACAGGTGCATAATAGCTATGTACCAAATAAATATGATCTTTTTCGGTTATCCCTTCAAATAAAGGCGATTTTAATGCTTCTATTTGATTCCAACCTATTTGAGGTACTTTAACACCTGAGTTAAATCTAACCACATCTACATCAAAAATCCCTAAGCCCTTAGTATCACCTTCTTCAGTATGATTACACATCAACTGCATTCCTAAACAAATCCCCAGGACTGGTTGTTTTAATTGTGGCACTAGAGTATCCAATCCAGAAGCCTTAAGCTTATTCATCGCACTGCTAGCTTCTCCTACTCCGGGAAAAATAACCTTATCTGCTGTTTTGATTTCTTTTGGGTCATCGCTCAATACTGCCTCATACCCTAATCTTTGTATTGCAAACTTGATGGATTGTATATTTCCTGCTCCGTAATTTATAATTACTATTTTCATTCTTCAAATTAGTATTAAGTACTGAGTACAAAGTATTAAGTCTATTTTTTATTGTTAAAAAACTTTGTACTTAATACTGGTTGCTCCATACTATTTTCTATAGCATTCCTTTTGTACTTGGTAAAATCATTTTTTCTGGATCACGTTTTACAGCAACTTTAATCGCTTTAGCAAAAGCCTTAAAAATAGCTTCGATCTTGTGATGCTCATTTGCACCTTCAGCTTTTACATTCAGGTTGGCTTTGGCTCCATCGGTAAATGATTTAAAAAAGTGAAAAAACATTTCTGTAGGCATCTTTCCTATCATTTCTCTTTTAAAATCTGCTTCCCAGACCAACCAATTACGGCCTCCAAAGTCTATTGCTACTTGAGCCAGACAATCATCCATCGGCAAACAGAAACCATAACGCTCTATACCCAGTTTATTACCTAATGCTTCAGAAAAAACTTCTCCTAATGCGATGGCTGTATCTTCGATAGTATGATGCTCATCAACCTCGAGGTCTCCTTTTACTTTGATATCCAAATCCATCTGCCCATGGCGAGCAATTTGATCTAGCATATGATCAAAGAAATCAAGACCTGTACTAATAGCACTTTTACCAGTACCATCAAGATTGAGTTTGATATAAATATCGGTTTCATTTGTTGTTCTTGAAATTTTTGCAATTCTATCATTTAGTTTTAAAAACTCATATATTTTTTGCCAATCATTACTTTCTAAAGCAATATGTTCATCTAACTCATCACGTTTTATAGTAATTTCGCCTGTACCAAGGTTTGTATGATCATTTATAAAGATTCCTTTTGAACCTAGGTTTTTTGCCAACTCCATATCGGTTAATCGATCTCCTATTACAAATGAGTTTTGGAGGTCATATTTCTCAGAAAAATATTCAGTCAATAATCCTGTTCCTGGTTTTCTGGTATTTGCATTTTCATGCGGAAAGGTTCTATCTAAAAACACTTTATCAAACACTACTCCTTCATTTTCGAAAGATTTCATAATAAAATTGTGTACAGGCCAAAAAGTGTCTTCTGGAAATGAATCTGTCCCAAGGCCATCTTGATTAGTAATCATGACCAGCTCGTAATCGAGTTCCTGAGCAATTTTACCTAAATAAGTGAATGCTTTAGGGTAAAAGATCATTTTCTCAAATGCATCTATTTGTTCGTCTACAGTTTCTTTGATGATCGTACCATCTCGGTCTATAAATAATACTTTCTTTTTCATAAGCCCTTACCCTAGCCCTCTTCTACAAGGAGAACTAAGGATTTTTATAATTGTTTTAATATTTCTATCAGTCTCTTATTTTCAGCTGGTGTACCCACAGTAAACCTAAGTGTATTTTCACATAATGGTTGTGTACTACGATTACGTATTACGATTCCCTTCTCTAGTAATTGTTTGTATCTCATATCTGCATCATCTACTTTTACCAAAATAAAATTTGCATCACTTTGATAAATTGTACTTATAAAAGGTATGTTAGATATTATGTTTATCAAGTTATTTCGCTCTTTTAATATTTTAGACACCTCTAAATCAACTTGATCCTGATTTAAAACACGCTCTAGAGCACGTTGTTGTGTTAATTCGTTTACATTGTAGGGAGCCTTAATCTTATTTAGCACACTGATAACATCTTTTGAACCGTAGCAAACTCCTAATCGTATTCCTGCAAGTCCGTATGCTTTTGATAACGTCTGCGTCACAATCAAGTTAGGATATTTATTGATTTTTTTAAGCCAGCTTTCTTTGGAAGAAAAATCTATATATGCTTCATCAATAACAACTAGCCCATTAAATGTCTCTAAAATTTTGGTAATATTTTCTACAGAAAAAGAGTTTCCTGTTGGATTATTAGGTGAACATAAAAAGATAATTTTAGTGTTTAAATCAATTGCTTTTAAAATCTCTTGAATATTAGGCTCAAAATCCCTTGTTAACAACACCTCTTTTTCATTGATATTATTAATATTTGCAAGCACCTTATACATACCATATGTTGGAGGTAATGTAATAACGTTATCTACTTTGGGCTCACAAAAAGCTCTAAATAAAAGGTCTAAAACCTCGTCACTACCATTACCTAAAAGAATATTTTCTACAGCAACCTCTTTCTGATCTGCCAAAACAGTTTTAAGACTCCTTTGTTGCGGATCAGGATAACGATTCACTCCATTTTCATAGGGATTCTCATTAGCGTCCAGAAAAATCATTGTAGATCCATCACTTACATATTCATCTCTCGCAGAAGAATATGGTTTTAATCCTTGTACATTCTGGCGAACTAGTTGTTTTATATTAAATTTTATTTTGTTCATTTTTATGTACTTACTTTAAACTTTCTAACCTCAATGTTACAGCATTTTTATGTGCTTGTAAACCTTCAGCCTCGGCCATAATTTCAATTGCAGAACCAATCGACTGAATCCCTACTTTAGAGATTTTTTGAAATGTCATTGCCTTCATGAAGCTATCTAAATTAACTCCACTATATTGTTTTGCATATCCATTGGTTGGTAGCGTATGATTAGTACCCGATGCATAATCTCCTGCACTTTCGGGAGTATAATTACCAATAAATACCGAACCTGCATTTTCTATAGCATCAATATAAAAATCTTCGTTTTTAACACATATAATAAAGTGTTCAGGCCCATATTCATTAATCAAATCAATAGCATCCTGGTTATTTTCTACATAAATTAGTTTAGAGTTTGCAATAGCTGCACTAGCAATTTCTTTTCTTGGTAAGACAGATAATTGTTTTTCTACTTCACTTTCTACGCTATCCATTATCTTTTTTGAAGTAGAGACCAAAATCACCTGACTATCTTTACCATGTTCTGCTTGACTCAACAAATCTGAAGCTACAAAAGCTGCATTGGCAGTATCATCTGCCACTACTAACAATTCACTTGGACCAGCTGGCATATCAATAGCTACACCAAATTTGGTTGCTAATTGTTTTGCTACGGTCACAAATTGATTACCTGGGCCAAAAATTTTATATACCTGCGGGATATTTTGTGTACCGAAAGTCATTCCTGCAATGGCCTGAATACCTCCCACTTTACATATTTTTGTTACTCCGCATAAATCAGCAGTATACAAAATTGCCGGATTAATTTTTCCTTCATTATTTGGAGGAGAGCATAATACTATTTCTTGACAGCCAGCAATATTAGCAGGTACAACGAGCATTAATATGGTAGAAAACAAAGGAGCTGTACCACCTGGAATATACAATCCAACTTTTTGGATAGGCCTTTTTTCTTGCCAGCAAGAAACACCATTTGTAGTTTCTACAGCAACTTTATTTGTTTTTTGTGCACTATGAAACGCTTCGATATTTGATTTAGCTAAAACAATTGCTTCTTTAAGTTCTTGGCTTACCGATTGCTTAGCTTCTTCAATTTCATCAGGAGTAACTATACAACTTTTGAGAGTTACGTTATCAAACTTTTGAGTATATCGATCAATAGCTATATCTCCTTCGGATTTAACTTCGTTAAAAACATCTAGTACTGTTGTTTCAATATCTTCAACAGTTTGGGTTGGTCTTTCTAAAAGTTTAGACCAAGTATCTTTATTTGGATTGTATATTTTATTCATATCCCCTCACCCTAACCCTCTCCACAAAAGGGAGAAGGAACTCAGGTACAATATTTAATTATTTTTTTTCATTATCAACATTAAAATTCTCTCCCTTTGGGAGAGATGTCCAAAGGACAGAGAGGGTTTTACAACACCATCTTTTCAATTGGGCACACCAAAATACCTTCTGCTCCTTCAGCTTTCAATTCATCCAAAATATCCCAGAATTTATTTTTTTCGACCACAGTATGAATAGAACTCCAACCTTTTTCTGCCAGAGGTAAAACAGTTGGGCTTCGCATACCTGGCAATATTCTTACAATATCAGCGATTTTATCATTAGGAGCATTTAGCAGTACATATTTAGAATTTCTAGCTTTTAAAACTGCTTTAATTCTAAACTGTAACTTTTCTAGAAGTTTTTTGTTCTCTTCAGAGATTTTTGGTGATACTGCTAATACAGCTTCAGAAGTAAGCATTACTTCAACTTCTTTGAGATTGTTTTTGAATAGTGTACTTCCACTAGAAACAATATCACAAATAGCATCTGCTAATCCGATATTTGGTGCAATCTCTACAGAGCCTGAGATTTGGTGTAATTCTGCAGATATCCCTTGTTTATCTAGATATTCATTAACAGTGTTTGGATACGAAGTAGCTATTCTTTTTCCATGTAGATCTTTAATAGAATTATATTCAAAATCCTTTGGAACTGCTAATGAGACTTTACATTTTGAAAAATTAAGTCGCTCTGCAACAGAAATATCTTTTCCTTTTTCGATCAATACATTCTCTCCAATAATGGCAATATCAACCACACCGTCTCTAAGGTATTGTGGTATATCACCATTACGCAAAAACATTACTTCCATAGGGAAGTTACGTGTTTGGGCTTTAAGTTGGTCTTTACCATTATCAATAGAAATCCCACATTCTTTTAAGATTTTTACTGAGTCTTCGTTTAACCGACCACTTTTTTGAATTGCAATTTTAATTTTAGACATTCTCTTTTTTGTTGTTGAGTTTAATCAGTTCAAACAAGCTGTTTTAAAACAAAAAACCCGTTTGAACTTCTCAAACGGGTTAAATTTATTGTTGTATTATATACATACCACACTTACCACGCCTGAGCGAAAATGTAATGATGGTGATGATGTAAAAATAAGTTTTTCATTGATTTTGTAAATACTTTGCGAATTTATAAAAAATATTTTTCTGAAACGTATTTCAACTTAATTTTTTGCAATTAATCTTTTTTCTTGTATAAATTTTGCGAATTTGAAACTTATAATAGGTTGATTATAAACATTTTTCATAACTTTAAGTAACTAACACTAATCATCTATATATGAAAAACTTTATCTCTTTACTCATTTTTTTATTATTCTCGTGGCTGGGAATATGGTGGTATTACTCATGTGACTGGTGCGACAAAAGCTCCAATAGCGATACTACAATTATTAGTCCTGAAGCCGAAGCCCTTGCTAAAAAAGCCTATGAAGATAGCATAGCAGCAGCAAAAAAAAGCGCAATTGGGTTATTGGTAAAAAATGACAATAATCAACACATATTCTCCTATTCAGAAAACCTTCAAATCAATAGTACAAATGGAGATGTGCATATACCAGAAAGTTTATTAGGTTTTAGTGATAAAATAGTAAATTATCTTGGGCAAAATCAAGATCAGGAACTTATTATATCTGGTTATGAAAATATTTCTGAAAAAGAAAACAATGCCGAACTTGGCTTATCTAGAGCTAATTTTATTAAAGATATTTTAGTTAATGCCGGAATTAATCCTGATCGTATTGTAATTAAAACTCTAGTTAATGATTACAGCTACACCAAAGAAGGTATCTATAACGGAGGTATTCTACTAAATTTTAACACATTAGATGAATCTAGACTTGCCGAAGTAGAAAAAAGTATAGCCACCAGAACACTATACTCGAATTTTGCTGAAAAAACTTTTAAACCAGATCCTACACTTATCAACTATGCCTTAGAGTTAAAAAATTATCTAGACAGGTATCCTGACAAAAAAGTGCAAATTACTGGTCATACAGATGATATAGGTGCAGCTGAAGCTAATGTATGGTATGGACAACAAAGGGCAAATAATGTAAAAAAATATCTTATCTCTCAAGGTATTCAAAAAGAAAAGATAAAAGCTCTTTCTATGGGGGAATCAAACCCAATCGTACCTAACGACAGTGAAGAAAATAAAGCTAAAAATAGAAGAATAGAAATAACGGTAAACTAAATAAACTACAACTATGTTAGATTTTTTAAACGAAGCAAATTGGTGGTGTCTACTACTATTATTAATCCTAGCTTTTTTATTAGGATGGTTTTTATCAAGATGGAAACTTAAAAATAAATATAAATTAGAGCTTGACGAATGCAAAAGACAAAATGCTCAATTAAGAAACGCAAGCACCCCTAAAGCAAAAACAACTTTTACTACACCTACAGTTATAGAAACTTCGGAATCAAAACCCGAAATTAAAGCCATAAAAACCAGAGATCATGGTGGTGTTGCTGTAAATAATGATGTTGATTCTAAGGAGTCTCCAAAACTAAATTTTGATAGTTTTGGTAAAGCAGATGCTTCAGAAAAAGATGATCTAAAATTAATAAGTGGTGTTGGACCTTTTATTGAAGAAAAATTAAATGGGATAGGCATTTACACTTTTGATCAAATTAGTAAATTCACCAAAGAAGATATCGAAACTGTTACTGAATTAATCAAATTTTTTCCTGGTCGAATCGAGAGAGATAAATGGACTAATCAAGCCAGCAAACTTAAAAATAAATAGAAAACACTAACCTTTTGCTATTTTATTAAAGCCTACATTAAATTTAATGTAGGCTTTTTATTTTTTCTTATAGTAATAGCAGTAGACATGTCTACTTTTCTGTTATTGATTTCCTAAAATCAAAGGCATTCCATCTTTTCCAGAACCTATAACAATCACTTTTGCATTAGGTGATTTAGCAAGTTGCAATGTAGCATCAATTCCTTTTTCTTTGAGGATTTTATCTGTTAATGAAGCACTAAGTATCTGATTAGCAATAGCCTTACCTTCAGCATCAATTTTTTGTCTTTCTGCTTCTTTTTGGGCTTTAGTTAATTTAAACTCGTACTCTAATGATTCTTGCTCTTGTTTTAATTTACGCTCGATAGCCTCTTTGATAGTTGGAGGTAATGTTACATCACGCACCAAAACTTCATTAAGTTGCACAAATTGATTGCCTACAATCTTTTTAGTCTCTTCAAAAATCTCTTTCTGAATAACATCTCTCTTACTAGAATATAATTGCTCAGGAGTATATCGCCCTACTACACTACGAGCAGCAGATCTTATAGTTGGCAGTAATATTCTAGCCACATAATCCTCTCCTTTTTGCTGATGCAACAGCCCCAATTTATTATATTCTGGTTGAAACCAAGCTGATGCATCAAGTTTGATTTCTAATCCATTAGACGAAAGTACTTGCATTTTCTCAAATACTTCTTGTTGTCTTACTTCATAAACAATTATCTTATTCCAAGGCGCTATCAAATGAAACCCTTCACCTAGTGGTGGTTCATCAGTTACTACCCCTCCTCCAAATGTTTTATACAGTACTCCAGCCTCTCCTGAACTAATAGTAATTGTAGATTTTGAAATAAAAACAATTCCTAATACAATAAGTATTAGAATAGGCAATCCTATTTTTGGTAATTTTTCCATTTTATTTTTGAATTTTAATTTAAATAAGTCCGTTATATTTCCGAGCAAACCATTCAATAGAAAGTAACAAAATAACGATCGCCAAAAGATATTTCCAGTCAATTAAAGATACTACATTTTCTCTGCTTTTCTGAATTGGTTGGTATTTTGAATCCTCTATTAAATGTTTTACTAATTTTTCAATTTGGTCTAGATGGTATAACTCACCATTAGTATTAGTAGCTAATTTCTTTAATTTTGTTACATCTGCATTAAGAAATTGTTGTTCTACATCGTATTCTAAAATTTTAAAGCTCCCTGATCTAGCTATGTTTTCTCCTACAACTGTTATGGTGTAATCATAATCTCCTGCAGGTATATTACTCAAATCCACCTCATAAGAATTATTTTTTAATACCATGGGTATAGTACGGGTAGCTTCAGTATTTTTATTTTTTAAAGCTATTTTTAAATTTCCTCTGCTATCAAATTCGTAGTTTTTTGTAAAGTATTCTGCTTTAATTTTTATACTAGAATTGCCATAATAAAAAGATTCTGCTATAGTATTTAATCTACTTTTTCGTTTATTAGAAGCAAGGTATTGTAGTAATTTACCAAAGAATTCATCAAAACTTTCAAAGTTTTTAGTATCCAAATAGTTTTGTGCACGCCATCTCCAAACCCCTTCTCCAAACAACACTGCTTCTCTTACCCCATCTTGTTCTAAAGTAATTAATAAAGGTTCTTCGGTTTCTATATTACTTACTGTGCGATATAATAAAGGGTCGTATTTTGTTTTTATACCAACATCTCCAAAGGCTCCTATTAATGGCGGATAGTTTTCTAAACCAAAATCATCCATTAAAAATGTTCCAAAATTTGTATTAAATCTTGGGATATAATATTCTGTTTGTCGTGTTATTTCTTGGCTGTATTTATCCTGTATTTTATTCAAGAAAAACCAATCTGTTTTAGATCCTGTAATTGTAAAATGGTTTTTTTTAAGTGAATTAAGTTTCTCATAAACTTCTTTAAATCTAGAATTTGGTTGATATAAAATAACAAGTTGGTACTCATTAATATCACTTATTTTATTTGGTTTTTTTATTGTGATATTTCTTCTTTCATTAGTCTCAACACTTTTTTTAATAGCTCCAATATCTGGATGCACTATATCACTCACAACTAAAACATTAGTTTTTTGATCAATCACCTCTACAGCAAATACTTTTGCATTATTGATTGTATTTTTTTCATTATCAAACGGTATTACGTTTGCAGTATATTGTATCACTCCAGATTGACTAGCTGGTAATGTAACATTAATAACTTGTGAGTTATTATCTTCTGAAAATGAAACTGGTTGAGAATATACTGTACTATTTCCTGATTTAATTTCAAACTTGGTGTTTACCTCTTTTTCTCCAGAATATGTTAAAATAACTTCTACCGGAAATCTATTTTTTAAATATGCGTAGCGGTTTACATTGAGCTGCTGAATCTTTGTGTCTATAACAGAAGTAGTATCTCCTGTAACAACAGGGAAAACTGCCTGACCGTACTTTGCACTACTATATTGGTAATCTTTACCATAGGTTTGATTTCCATCGGTTACCAATAGTGTTGGTGCAATCGCATTTTTATAAATTTGATCCAAGTCCTCAAGAGCCTTAGCGATATTGGTTTGCTTTTGATCAAAAGAAAAACGCAATGAATCATTTAAGTTTTCAGAAAATGAATAGTAAACAATATCAAATCTATTATTTAAATCTTTATGTTGTTGTATTTGCTCAATAAATTGATATACGCTCTGATCACTATTAAGATGCTTTATTGATGAGGAATTATCAACAGCAACAACAAGTGAAGGTTTTTCAGTAAAATATTTTTTTTGTTTAAAAGTTGGATTAATTAATAGTAGAAATAACGTGAAAACACTAAGAAAACGCAAAAAAGTAAAGAGCAGTTTATTCTTTTTACTGCTCTTTGCTTTATATAAATATTGAAATAGCGCTACAACCAATGCGATTATAAAAGCTACTATGATCAATAAAATGGTTTTTGTTTGCATTCTGATAAATTAGGTAAGCATACCTCCATCTACATTAAGTACTTGCCCTGTAACATACAAACTTAAGTCACTAGCAAGAAAAAGGCATGCATTTGCAATATCTTCTGGGCTTCCTCCTCGTTTAAGAGGAATCGCATTTCGCCACCCTTCTACTACTTTTTCATCAAGTTTTTGAGTCATTTCTGTTTCAATAAAACCAGGAGCTACCACATTACTTCTAATATTTCTAGATCCAATTTCTAAAGCTACAGATTTTGAAAAACCAATAATACCAGCTTTTGAAGCTGCATAATTTGCTTGCCCTGCATTACCTTTTACACCTACTACAGAACTCATATTAATAATACTTCCTTGTCGTTGCTTAAGCATTGTGCGTTGCACAGCTTTGGTCATATTAAAAACACTTTTTAAGTTTACTTCGATTACTTTATCAAAATCATCTTCACTCATACGCATTAAAAGATTATCTTTTGTAATCCCTGCGTTATTTACTAAAACATCGATACTACCAAAAGTTTCTAATACATCTTTTGCTAGTTCTTGTGCTTCATCAAAGCTTGCAGCATTACTTTGATACCCTTTTGCTTTAATACCTGTACTATTTAATTCTTTTTCTAATTTCTCTGCTGCTTCAACAGATGAACTATATGTAAAAGCAATATTTGCTCCATGTTGTGCAAAAACCTGAGCTATTCCTTTACCAATACCACGAGTAGCCCCAGTAATAATGGCTGTTTTACCTTGTAAAAGATTCATTCGAACTATTTGTTTTGATGTTTATTTATTGTAATATCAAATATAAGAATTACAAGTAGGTGACCAACAATAAACCCTATGATTTCTCACAGGGTTTATGAATAAAATATATCGAGCTATTTACTACAACTTTACGTCCTCATTTTTCTTTTCATAATTAAAAAGATAATCAATATCCATTTCTTTTACTACTCCAAGTTTAGACAAAGCTTTCATATCAACATCCTTCTTATTACCAATAACAAGTACGTTGTAATTTTCTCCCTTGATATTTTCATTAAAGAATGATTTTAAGTCTTCTAGAGTCATATTTTTGATTGTATTATACATCTCCTCTCTATTATCATAATCAATCCCTCTTTTTTTAAGGCTTTCGTAAGACCAAAAAATATTTGATTTTGTAATACGTTTTGCGGCTATTTTCTTTAATGTAGCTTCTTTTGCTTGTTCAAATTGTTGCTCGGCTTCTGGCATAGTAGTCATTAGATCCATCATAGCATCTACAGCTTGAGGCATTTTGTTTGCTTGGGTACCTATATAAGCATAAACATAATTTGATTTACCTTGCTCTTTTGCATTACTATATTGTGAAAAAGCTGAGTATGCTAATGATTTTGATTCTCGAATTTCTTGAAATACAATAGAAGAAAGTCCGCTACCAAAATAGGTATTAAACAAACTCGATGCTGCTAATTTTTTTGGATTAAACTCAGCTCCTTTGGCTAAGAATAACATTTCACTTTGTACCATATCATAATCAACAAAAAATACATTCCCTCCTGTTTCTTTTTCGATGTATTCTGTTTTTTCTGGATACTCTTTTAATTCGGCACTAACTATATGATTTTTATCTAAAGATGCGACTGCTACATCTACATCTTTTCCATAATAAAAAATACGTTGTTTGTAATTGATAAGATCTTTTGCTATATCAACTAACTCTTGAGGATTTATAGCTTGTAATTCTGCTATAGTATAGATATTACGAAGTCTAGAGTTCTCACCATATTTACCATAGTTCATCAATCCATTCCACATGATATTCCCTTTTTGAGTTTTACCATCTGCTCTACCCTTTGCGATTTTATCTACATATTTGTTATAGGTTTCTTGATCTGCAACAGCATTTTGACATAAATGCTCTAATAAAGCCAAACCTTGATCAAGGTTTTCTTTTAATCCAGAAACACCAAGTTGAGTTCTATCTGAAGAAGAAACAACAGCATAGCTAATTCCTAATTTATAAAACTCTTTTTTAAGCTGTTCAGGAGAATATTTATCTGTACCCAAATAATCTAAGTATCCTGCTGCTAAGGCAAGTTTCTTATCATGATCAAGGCCCATATCTATTATAATATTAAGGTCAAATAAATCATTTGTTTCATTTTCAATGTAAGAAACAGGAACCCCATTGGTCATTTTTGTTGTCTTAATTTCAGATTTATAATCTACAAATTTAGGCAGCAATGCAGGGGATTCTATTTTTTTAAACTCGGTAATAAATGTAGATTCTTTATCTCGATTAAGTTCTACGGGGGTGATCTTAGGGTTTTCTACTTTAACAATATTCTTGTCTTCTCCTTTAATCTTATGAACCTCTACATAATTATTGGTATAGTGCTTTTGGGCAAAATCCATCACCTGTTGTTTGGTTATCTTTTTCATATCATCCAACATGGTCAATCGATTTTTCCAATCTGTAAAATGAATAAATGAATCCAAGTATGCATAAGCTGTAGCTCCTGTATTCTCAAATTGTCGAACCCTTGTTAGTTTCAAATCATTAACTACTGCATCGATCAACCAATCATCAAACTCTCCTTTTTTAATTTTTTCTATTTCTGCAAGTAATAAGTTTTTTACCTCGTCTAGAGTTTGCCCTTCTTTAGGCGTACCATATAACAAATGAAATCCATAATCTGTATTGAAACTTGTAAAAGAAGATGCATTTTGTACTAGTTGTTTTTGATTGAGGTTTAAATCAATTAATCCAGCTTGAGAGTTTGCTAATATATAATCTATTAGAATAACCATTTTCTCTTGGCTAGTACCAAAACCATCACCTCTAAATGCTACATAAATTGATTCTGCAGTAGGGCCATACACCTCTTTCTTAATTGGAGCTGTGATTGCTGGTTCCTTTGCAAACTCTGGATGAGCAACTTCTTTTGATGTATATCCGCCAAATGCATCGTTAACTTTTTTGATAGTATTATCAAAATCTAGATCTCCTACCAAAATGACTGCCATATTATTAGGAACATAATATGTGTCAAAATATGCATTAATAGCTTCCATTGAAGGGTTCTTTAAATGCTCAGATTTACCAATGGTTGTCTGTGTACCGTAAGGATGATTAGGATATAACCCTTCTAAAACTGCTTGATATTGTTTACGCCCATCATTATCCTGACCACGATTAAATTCTTCATATACCGCTTCTAGTTCTGTATGAAACAAACGTAATACCAGCTTACTAAATCGCTCGCTTTCTACGGTTAACCATTTATCTAATTCGTTTGATGGGATTTTATTTATATATACAGTTTCTTCGTTTGATGTAAATGCGTTAGTACCTTCAGAACCTAATGAATTTACTAATTTATCATATTCATTTGCGATAGATAGTTTTGAAGCTTCCTGCGATATTTCATCTATCTTTTTATAGATCTCTTTTTTCTTATCGGGATCAGCCTCTGCTTTATGTTGTTCATACAAATCAGAAACCTGCTCGATTAATACTTTTTCTTTTTCAAAATCCAATGTACCTATCTCATCTGTGCCTTTAAACACCATATGTTCAAGGTAGTGCGCCAAACCTGTATTATCAGCAGGGTCATAGGTCGACCCAGCTTTTACAGCGATCAAAGTTTGAATCTTTGGTTCTTCTTCATTCTTCGCTAAATATACTTTTAGTCCATTTTCTAAAGTATATAACCTAAGGCCTGTAGGATCATTAGTTACTGTTTCGTAATTAAAACCAGAAGCATCAGTATGTTGCTCTACTTTAATTTCTTGAGAAAGATTCGTTTCTGATGATGATTTTTTACAATTGCTCATCAATAGTAATAAAGACAAGAGTAAAAACGATTTCAATAATTTCATATATTTTGATTGAGTTTAAAACTATTTTGAATGTAAATAAGTAATATTAATCTCAAAAAAGGTCATTATGTTACATTTTTTAAGAGTATTTTAACAAGCAGTTGTTTAAGAAAGTTAACATTATCTATCCTAGAATTAACTAAATAACCCTATTTATTTTTAAATAAAAAATTAGCCACCTCTATGATAAAATGAGATGGCTAATTAAAAGATTAAAATCACTAATCGTTTTTATTGATTATGGAGTGATTATGGAGTATAAAACACCACTGAAGCATCACCCCCGCTATCATAACAATGCTGAGTCATCTCAAGCCCAGTAGGACCTGTAGAAGATGCATTTCCCTCCCAATTAAGGCCATCTGAGAAAGTACACGTCACCATAACATGAGTACCTATACTACTTTTTCCTCCTTCAATTTTTTTTAATTCATTTTTACTAAGGATCAATCCTAAATTTGAAATTTTTTTTAACATGTTTTTTATTGTATTAGATTATAATTATTGTACATATTTATAAGCCCTCATAATGAGGGCCTATTAATTAATCAGTATATATTATTCTGCTTCCTTTCCAAGTGTTTCCTTTTCTTGAAGCGCCCACAAAATCCATTTTCACATCATCATAGTCATATAAGTGAGGTATAACAATGTTACCTAAAGCATCTCCAACATTAGAAATGTCAGTAGAATAATTTCCTTGAGCATCAACATTGACATTAAATTTAAACCCCAATCCAAAATTATAATCTAAGCGATTAACAATTTTCTTTGTATTTGCTACTCTTTTTTCTAAATCTACATAATTCATATAAACAACAGTTGGAGTGTAAATAATATGCGTTACATTTTTAGGCTTTCTATTTTTATATGATTCAACTATACTTTTTGCTCCCTGCCATACGCCTTGATAAAATAATTCTCTCATTTTATTTACAGACAAATCATAACCTGGTGTATCAGAAAGAAACTCAGTAACAACAACCTCGCTTATAAATGGAATATCCGGAAATGGTGGTTTTTGGTATTGATTTGTGTAGTTAATAATTTGTGATTGACTATTGAAAATCTTATCCTCAAAGAAATATAGTTTCTGAGGAGCATAAGATTGCGGAAAATTAGGAATGTTTATTGTGTACTTAAAAGAAGCTTGGCTAATAGACAAAGCTACTTCGTCTGTACTTTTAGCACTCCAGAAACCAGTCCATCCTTTTTTTTGGTGTTTTACTTTAACGCCAATAGAATTCCAGATTAGATAATTTTCTTTCCAATATTTTGTTTTGGTTCTGTATTTTGAATCAAAATTAGCATAACATTTTTTGGTAACACCGAACAACCCAAAACCGTTATTAAGAAACCCATTTAATGTATCACAAGGGCCTAAGTTATCGATCAAATTTACTAGATTTTGTGTGTGATCAACAGGTGGATTATAACCTCCTCCTCCGCCACCGCCATAGTCGCAGTCATCATCATTAAAGAATGCATCCATACCAGAATTAAATATACCACATTGTTCCTCCTGTGGATATAACAATTTATGGGTTGTGGGTAAGGATTGTGTTATTTGAGGAGTTAGTTTGGTATTCCCTCTTTTTAAAGATCTAGGCTCTGGTGTTAGGTATTCAATATCATTAACTTTAATGTAATCATCTAAAAGTTGTTTTTCATTTTTATGAACAGAAAACATACCGCTATACGTGTATTTGTACAAGGTATCATTTACGATCACCTCTCTTTCGTCATTAAGGATAGAGGCAAATTCATCATCTGCAATCAATTCGTCATCAAAGTCTATAATTAACTCTCCCTTTTTGTCTGTTTCGATTGGAATAATTAGCGCCCCACGTGGATTGATAGTAAGCAATTTCTGTATTTTATTTTTTTTCTTTTCTGAAAACTCCTTTATTCTTTGGTCGTCTTCTTTAAAGTGTGGATATAAAGGTTTAAAACCTTTTTGATAAAATAAATCTAATTTGACCTCCTTTTCTTCGTCACTTATTTCTTTCAATTCTTTAATGGTAATATCTAATAGGTCTTTGCTAGAAAAAGACAAAATACCATTTTGTACTTCGATTTTACCCCTAATTTTACTTTCTGTTGATTGATTATCTATCAATTCGATAGTATCATCTTTCTGACAAGAAACTGTTAATAGTACACCTGCTATTAATAAATAAATATATTTTTTCATTTCATTGTTTTTAAAAAATTTGTTTTCGGACTTAGCATTGTCCTTTGATTTGTGTTTGATTTTAGGGTCTTTGAATAAAAACACCTTGATTACCTACAGTTTGTAATGCTGAGATTAAAGACAATGACGGCCTGGTGGATATCTTCCTATTTGTGTTTCAAATGTGGCGCAAACTCCACTACCACAATCAGAGTTCTTGCTACAAGTATCAGCAGCAATGTAGAGTCCTGCAAAAATTACTTTTTGCTCTTTTTTTGATAGAAGCTTACCTAAATTAACTAAGTTTTTCATAAAAATAAAAATTTGATAATCATACTAAATGTGATCATTTTAAGACACTCACAGTCTATGTCTATTCTTCGCGAAAGAATTTTATGATATAATTAGAAAAGAAGAATGGAACTCTTTTAACAATTATGCTGTCCTGTGACCATAATCATTAATTTGTTACCCTAGAAAATTATCTTTTTTTGACAAAAAATAGTAGCGCACTAATTATCAGTAGTAAAAGAATAGATACAATACTCCCATAAAAGAGCATATTTGATGAAAATAATTTGGTTTCTGAATCACCAATTAGCACAAATGTCGCCCAATAATGTGGTGAGGCATCAGATAAAGAAGAAGATTTTAGATATTCAATTTTGGCATTGTGTAAAGCTTTAGATTTAGTTTGACCTTTATCTAAATTGCTATAAAAGCTTTCCATAATCTGAGCAGTAGATTTATCATTAGCATTCCAAAGAGAAGAAATCACTGTATTAGCACCTGCATAGAAAAACCCTCGGGCCAAACTCATAACGCCTTCTCCTTTTGCTATTTCTCCTAGAGACGTATTACAAGCGCTTAAAACCACCAATTCTGCTTGATTTCTAGAAGTATATAACTCATGATATTCTAAACTGGTATCATGAAATGCAATTTGAAGGTTATCAGAAAAATTAGCATGTGTAGCTAGATGAATTATTTTATAATCCTTTGTTTTGGATAAAAAATTTTGTCTAGAAGCTTTTTCTCCTTGATAACTACTTAAGGATATATAGTTGCCGATAGCATTAATTTCATTAATACTGTTGGTTACATCATCTAAGTCACTATGTGCAAAAGTTACCGGGGCAAAGGCAACTAGATCCAGTGAAGCTTTTCTCCTTACAGTCGCATTATGTTTTAAAAAAGACATCGAATATCCATAACTTATTTCGTTATCCTCTATAAGATATCGATTTGTATGTTTATCTATTACTAAAGATTCAAAAGGAATGTTCTGCAAAGCTCCATCAGGAATTATCACCAAATGTTTTTGATCTATAGGCATCGAAATTTTATCTTTCGGGATCAATAACGTATATAATTCAGAAGCTATTTCTTGAAACATCAATCGATCCTCTTCTGTTTCAAAAGGTTTAGATAATTGACTTCTGTATGTTTTGATCAAGCTTTCTAAAGCTTTTAATTCGCCTATTCTAATTATTTCTGTTTGGGTATTAGAAATTAAAACAGCATACAATGCACTAAAAGAGTCATCATCCTTATCTATATTACTAACATAAGATATGATAACACTATCTTTATTTAAAGTTTCTTGAATTTTCTTTAAATCAACAATCCTGGTTGTCTCTTTCTCTTTATAATAATTTGGAAATAAAATTTGTAAAGAGTCTTCCTGTTGCTGGTATTGTTGCTTTAATTCAAAACGTTTATACTCTAATTTCTTTATACTATCTCTATTTTTCTGAGAAGAAATTAAATTTTCTAGATCCAGAATCTTCTTTTTAAGCACATTTTCTCGCTCTAATATGGCATCTGGTAATTTTGATTTATCAGTATTCTTTATAATATCATCTGTTAAGAGTAATGCTTTCTTTTTTTCTGAAAAGTAAAACGCTTTTTCTTGTTCATTTAGAATTTCACAAACCTGTATTCCTTTTAGATAAATTTCTGAAGCTTCTTCTCTCCAATATAATCTTGATCCTTCTTCTTTGCTAACATCAAGCAAAATATCAACTAATTTATCTGCTGATAACAAATTAGCAAGTGCAAGCTTAATATGCTTACTATTATTTTCTTTATCATATAATTTTATAAGAATAGTTGCTTTCTGAATCAAGGCTAATAAAACATTGTATTTATTATCTGAAACTGTTAAGTCATCCAGCTTGGGTAAAGCGGTTACATTCTCGTTAATATCTATACCTGCGATAAGAGATTTCTGGATATTATTTAATGCATTTTGATATTGATTCTTCTCTATATAATAATTACTTAAATTATGATATACTATAGATTTCTCATTTTTTTCTCGGGCATATTTCAATCCATTATTCAAAAAGAAAAGAGCACTGTCTCTTCGTACTTCATGTTTTGCATTTAAATATAAATCTCCTAGATTGGTATATGCTGCGTATACAAAAGTAGAATCATTCTCTTGTATAGCTTTTTTTAAATTTCGACGACTATAATATCTAGCTTTTTCAAAATTTAATCTTTCTTTGGTATTATAATAAATCGCATAGTAGTTATTCAAAGTACGATAATCTCGTAATGAATAATTCGAAATTTGAAGAAAAAGTTGATTGGCCTTATCCAGTATCTCCAACATTTTATCTAAACTATGTTTAGTATCTATTTCAAATAAAACACGTGAATAATTTATATATTTTTTTATTAAGAGTTTCTTTTTATCAAATTTTTCTAAACCGGAAATCCCTTGCGAATAGTAGTCTTTTGATTTAAAAAAATCTCCACTTTTATAATAATACTTTCCTAGTTCACAAAATGCCTTGGCGGTACTATATTTATCTGTATCAAGGTCAATTATTTCTTGGTAACAAATTATAGATTTTTCAAAATTCTCTACAAGAGAATAAAAAAGCCCTAAATTATATAGAGCTTTTGCATATTTACTATTTGTGATATGTAGTTTCCGATATACAGATACTTCATATTCTACGTATTTAATTCCTTTTATATATAGATTTTCTCTATAAAGTTTTCTAGAAAACTCATGAGCGATTTTAATACTATGTACATACTGCTCATTTTTTTCGTAAAGACCTATAATACTATCAACCTCTTTTTCAACACTAGAAATAGTACTATCCTTACGATCCCATAAAGATTCATAATATTCATATAAATCCTGAGCACTGCCATTTATTGTTATGCACAAGAAACCTATCCATAGAAATTTATACGATTTCAATATTAATCCTCCTTATAATCTTTACAGTTAGCATTCAACGTTACTCTTTCCATATCTTCTTTGTCTGGGTCATTAAGTGGTGCAGGTCGGTATGCCGCATAAATTTCAAAATTCAATATCCAGACTTCTACCTGATCATTATCTTTTATTTCACATTTTTCCCAATCTAATAACAAACCCGTATCTGTGTAATTACTACGTATTTTTCTTTTAACATATTCTGCCGTTCCTTGTTTAAATTCAATTAGGACTTCCATAGTTTTACCTATATCAGCTCTAGGTCCTCTCTTTTCATTAATTTCTTCGGTAGCATTATTTGGTATATCAATATCATGCGTACAACTAACAAAACATGCCATTGCACATACAACCAACATTATTCTGTACAAAAAAATACCTTTTCTCATTATTCAGTTTTTTATAAATTATAATTATTTCACCTTACTTGTTATCAAAATCTTCTTTTTGTTACCCGGACGAAGATAAAAAATATATTTTTGCTATTGATTTATACCCTTTTGATGACAAAAAACACACAGTATCTTAGTAGCTTACTAAATAATGATTCTAAAGTAATCATGGATATATATACAATCGTGTTTCCGAGAGTTAGAAAATTTATCCTCCAAAATAAGGGTCAACAACAGGATGCTGAGGATATTTTTCAGAAAGCACTCATTCAAATAACTGTCAGGTACCAAAAGGAAAAGTTTGAAATCAAGAGTAGTTTTGAAGCATATTTGTTCACCTCTTGTAAAAATTTATGGCGTAAAGAATTGAAAAAATTAAAAAACAGGGTAACAAATGATCATATTATAGAACTAGTTCCTGAAGAGCGAGATATGGCGCTAACCATTTTAGAGCAAAAAAGATGGGAGTTATTTACTGAAAAATTAGATTTAATCTCTGAAAACTGTAAAAAAGTATTAACCCTGTTTTTCAATAATACTTCTTATAAAGATATTGTAAAAAAGATGGGGTACAATTCTGAAACCGTTGCCAGGCAACGTGTTTTTAAATGTAAAGCTAAATTATCTGAGCACATAAAGGATGATCAACGTTACAATTCACTCAAAACATTATGAGTATAGAAGAAGATATATTAATTCAAAATTTCCTTAAGAATACGCTTTCTGAAAAAGAAAAAGAAGAAGTGTTACTTAGAATTGAAAATGACAAAAATTTCAGCGATAAGGTGAATTTTGAAAAACAGCTCATTCTTAATTTGAATGATACCGAATGGAGTATTAGTAATGCTATTAATCATTCAGAAATTGATGAGTATGAGAAATTACTTAGAAGCGAAGATACTCAGGCATTAAAAAACACATTACAAGAAGTGAATACAGAGTATCAACTAAAACAAAAGAGAAGAAATCAATCTTGGCTTCTATATGCTGGCATTGCAACAATTTTGGTAATTATTGGTCTTACTGTTTTTTCACCTTTTAAAACTTTGCCTAATGAATTATATGCTAATTATTTAGACTTATCAGAACTACCATCTTTAGTAGACCGAGGACATAGTGATCAAAAATCATTAATTAAAGCTCAAAAACTATTTGAGGCCAAAGAATATGATCAATCGTTAGCTATTTTAGAGAAGCAACTTTCTACTATTCAAAAAAATAAAGCGACCATATATCTTTATACAGGAATTTCTCAAATGGAACTCGGGCAATTCGATAAAGCCGAAATCAGTTTTAACACATTAATAGAAAGCAACCTTATAGACAGTCCAAAAGGTAAATGGTATAAAGCTTTATTATTTATTAAAAAGAATGAACTGTCAAACGCAAAGAATATATTACATCAAATTACTAAATCTTCAAATAATTATAAATTCAAAGAAGCATCAGAGCTTCTGAATAAGCTATAAAAAAAACTTACAATAAGATTTCTCTTATTGTAAGTTTTTTATGTAATGAATTAATCTCTCTTTTTTGAGATCAATTGTATAATTTCTATCCTAAAACTTCAGATACTTTTTTACCAATCTCTGCCGGAGAATCTACTACATGAATACCACATTCTCTCATGATTGCTTTTTTGGCAGCAGCAGTATCTTCGCTTCCTCCTACAATAGCTCCAGCATGTCCCATTGTACGACCTGCTGGTGCTGTTTCACCTGCTATAAAACCAACAATTGGTTTAGAAGTTCCACTTTCTTTTATCCATTTGGCAGCATCGGCCTCTAATTGACCACCGATCTCCCCTATCATAACTACACATTGAGTTTCGGGATCATTCACTAATAACTCAACAGCTTCTTTTGTTGTAGTACCAATAACTGGATCACCACCTATACCAATTGCAGTAGTAATACCTAATCCTTGTTTTACTACTTGATCTGCTGCTTCATATGTTAATGTTCCAGATTTTGAAACAATCCCAACATTACCTTTCTTGAATACAAAACCAGGCATAATACCAACTTTTGCTTCTCCTGGCGTAATTACCCCTGGGCAATTAGGACCTATTAGTCTACAGCCTTTATTTTTAATATAATTTGAAGCTGTGATCATATCTGCAACAGGAATACCTTCGGTTATAGTAATAATAACTTTTATTCCGGCATCAGCTGCTTCCATAATTGCATCTGCTGCAAATGCAGGCGGCACAAAAATAATGGTAGTATCAGCACCTACTACTCTAACAGCATCTTCTACAGTATTAAAAACAGGTTTATCAAGATGTGTTTGACCTCCTTTACCTGGTGTAACTCCTCCTACAATATTGGTACCATATTCAATCATTTGACCAGCATGAAAAGTACCTTCACTACCTGTAAATCCTTGAACAATAATTTTTGAATCTTTATTAACTAAAACACTCATTGCGTTGTGATTTTTTTTATTTCTTTTAAAGTCTCAAAAGTAAGCTTTTGATTACTATGTATAAAATGAATTTATAATTATTTTGCAATAAACGACATCATGCTTTCTGGAGTATAATCCCCTTGTTGACTTATCTGATATCCTTTATATAATTTATCATCTTTAAGTTCCCATATTGCTATAAAATGGGCTATTGCTTCTTCTTTATCAGGAGTTTCAATAGTCTTAGCGAAATATGTATATCGTATTGTAACATTATTATCTTCGGCTATAAGGTGGCTTATCTCACATCTAAAAGTTTCAAAAGATTGTGCCATATCGGTAAACATGGTCTTAATATCTTCAAAACCTTTCTTAGTAAAGCCAAAACTACTATTCCAATATAATTCTATTTGGGGATGTAAATACTTAGAAAAAGCTTCAGTATTATGTATTAAATCTGTTTCATAAAAGGAATTTACAATATCCTTTGCTGTTGTACTCATTTCTCTTTCAATTTTTCTATTAAATCTGGAATTTGCCTAATGGCAGCTATTTCTTTATATTTTTTTCTAAAGTCATCTGCAGGTGTACCAAAATAACTCTTATTAGCCTCTAGAGACTTACTTACTCCTGATTGAGCAGATATAATGGCTTTAGTACCAATCGTAATGTCACTTGTAACACCTACTTGTCCCCATATGGTAACCTCGTCTTCAACAACAACACATCCAGCTATCCCAACTTGCGAAGCAATCAGGCATTTTTTACCAATTATAGTATCATGGCCAATATGTACTTGATTATCAATTTTAGTTCCTTCTTTAATGGTCGTATCACCAGTAACACCTCGATCAATTGTACACAATGCACCAAGATCAACATGATCTTCGATCACAACACGACCTCCTGAGATTAATTTATCAAAACCTTCTGGGCGTTTCTTATAATAAAAAGCATCCGCACCTAGCACTGTACCAGAATGAATCGTAACATTATTACCGATAACCGTATGGTCATAGATACTCACATTTGCATTTATTAAGCAATCATCACCTATAACTACATTATTACCAACAAATGCTCCTGGTTGAATTACAGTACCTTGACCAATTTTTGAAGTTGTAGATATAGTGGCACTTGCTTTTTCAAAAGGTTTAAAATATTGGGTTAGTTTATTAAAATCTCTAAAAGGGTCATCTGATATCAATAATGCTTTTCCTTCTGGGCATTCTACATCCTTGTTAATTAAGATAATTGTTGCAGCGCTTTGCAATGCTTTATCATAATATTTTGGATGATCAACAAAAACAATATCTCCTGAAGAAACTACATGAATCTCATTCATTCCCAAAACAGGAAAATTTGGATCTCCGATAAATTCTGAAGATATAATTGTAGCTATTTGTTGTAAAGTATGTGCTTGAGGAAATTTCATTATAAAAAATCAGAATATTAATTATTCTTTTATTCTTTCTTTGTAAGTACCTTTTTCGGTTTCTACTTTTATTTTATCCCCTTCATTGATGAAAAGCGGCACCATTACTTCAGCTCCTGTTTCTACTTTTGCTGGTTTTGTAGCATTAGTAGCTGTATTTCCTTTAACACCAGGTTCTGTAGATGTTACTTCAAGAATTACACTTGCAGGCATCTCTACAGAAAGGGGCATTTGATCTTCAGAGTTAATAATCACAGTTACTACTTCTCCTTCTTTTAATAAACCAGGAGCGTCTAATGTAGATTTTTCAAGTGTAATCTGATTATAATCTTCTGTATTCATAAAATGATAGGTTTCTCCCTCGGCATATAAAAATTGAAATTTATGTGTTTCCACACGCACATCTTCAATTTTGTGTCCCGCAGAAAAAGTATTATCTATTACTTTTCCTGTAGTAACACTCTTTAATTTTGTACGCACAAAAGCTGGTCCTTTACCTGGTTTTACGTGTAAAAATTCAATAATTTTAAAGATATCATGATTGTATTTGATACACAATCCATTTCTGATGTCGCTAGTACTTGCCATTGTTTATTATTCTTTATCGCTATTACTATTATTGTATTTCTCGGTTTTTAATTCGAAAAATAGCCTTTCATTATACCTCTTTGAGAATTCTTAATAAATTCTAGAACTTCGTCTCGCTCGGTAGTTGCTTCCATTTCGGCTTCTATAATTGCAACGGCCTGAGAATTATTATAATTCTGTTGATATAATATCCTATATATATTCTGTACTTCTCTAATTTTCTCTGTTGTAAACCCTCTTCGTCGAAGACCAATAGAATTAATTCCTACATACGACAATGGTTCTCTTGCGGCTTTCACAAACGGAGGAACATCTTTACGAACTAATGAACCACCGGTAACAAAGGCATGATTACCTATGCTACAAAACTGTTGTACAGCAGCCATACCTGCTAAAACTACATAGTCTCCAACATTAATATGCCCAGCCAATGTGCTATTATTTGAAAAAATACAATTGTCACCAACAATACAATCATGTGCAATATGGCAATATGCCATAATCCAACAATTTTTACCAATTTTGGTTTTCATTCTATCTGTTGTCCCTCTATTGATAGTAACACATTCGCGAATAGTTGTATTATCCCCTATTTCTGTGATTGTATCTTCGTCATTAAATTTCTTATCTTGAGGAGTAGCAGAAATAACAGCTCCAGGAAAAATACTACAGTTTTTTCCGATACGGGCTCCTTCCATAATAGTAACATTAGAACCTATCCAAGTTCCTTCTCCTATTACTACATTATTATGAATTGTAGTAAAAGGCTCTATAACCACATTTTTTGCGATTTTTGCTCCGGGATGAACGTATGCTAAAGGTTGATTCATCAGTTATATTTATTTATTAAAGTAATTTGATATAATTTTCTATGGCCTTAAAAATCAAATAGTTCTTTATAATTATTATATCTATTTTTTATAATTCTTTTGATTTCACTATTTGTGCCATTAATTCGGCTTCGGCAACTAATTTTCCATTGGCATAGGCAAAAGATTGCATGTGGCAAATACCTCTACGAATTGGTGTAATGAGTTCTAATTTAAATATTAGCGTATCTCCAGGCAAAACTTGTTGTTTAAATTTCACCTTATCTATTTTCATAAAATAGGTAAGATAATTCTCAGGATCAGGAACAGTACTTAATGCCAAAATACCTCCTGTTTGCGCCATAGCTTCAACCTGGAGCACTCCAGGCATAACTGGTGCACCAGGAAAATGCCCAACAAAAAATGGTTCATTCATGGTAACATTTTTTAATCCAACCACATGTTTATCTGACATTTCTAATATTCGATCAATTAACAAGAATGGTGGTCTATGAGGTAACATATCCATAATCTTATTAATATTCATAAGAGGTTCTTTAGAAAGATCAAAATAAGGAACTTTATTTCTCTTTTCGATCTTTATAATCTTAGAGAGTTTTTTTGCAAATTGAGTATTTACAAAATGCCCTGGTTTATTGGCAATTATCTTTCCTCTAATTCTTGTACCTATTAATGATAAATCACCTATAACATCTAATAACTTATGTCGCGCAGCTTCATTAGGATAATGTAATGTTAAATTATCCAAAATACCATTAGGTTTAATTGCTATAGAATCTTTCCCAAAAGCTACTTTAAGTTTCTCCATAGTGCTAGGACTTAACTCTTTATCTACATACACAATGGCATTATTAAGATCCCCTCCTTTAATCAATCCATGTTCAAGCAACATTTCTAGTTCATGTAAGAAACTAAAAGTTCTAGCATCTGCAATTTCTTTTTTGAAATCTGAGAGTTTCTTTAATGATGCATTTTGAGTCCCTAATACTTTGGTCCCAAAATCTACCATAGTCGTAACCTGATATTCATCAGAAGGCATTACTATGATTTCACTACCTGACTCTTCGTCTGTATATGAAATTACATCTTTTACGATATATTCTTCTCTATCTGCTTCTTGTTCTACAATATCTGCATCTTCTAATGCTTCGATAAAAAATTTACTCGATCCATCCATTATAGGAGGTTCTGGAGCGTTTAATTCGATCAAAAGATTATCAATCTCTAGGCCAACACATGCAGCAAGTACATGTTCTGATGTTTGTATGCTAACTCCATTTTTCTCTAAGTTAGTTCCTCGCTGAGTATTTACCACATAATTAGCATCAGCTTCGATAATTGGATTACCTTCAAGATCAATTCTGCAAAATGCATATCCATGATTCTCTGGAGCTGGCTTAAAAGTTAACGTAACCTCTTTACCTGTGTGTAATCCAACACCGGTAAGTTTGACCTCTTTCTTAATGGTTCTTTGTTTGCTTACAATAACCTCACTCATTATTATTTATCTTTTTGTCAAGTTTGTATACTCTGTCTACAATTTTAGGCAGATTTTTAAAATGCACATACGATTTATTAAAATCCGAATATCCAAACGCAGGTGATCCTTGGATTGCTTCTCCATCTTTAATATTTCTTCCAATACCAGATTGTGCTTGTATTCTAACATTGTTTCCTATTACCAAATGCCCAGCGATACCTACTTGTCCGCCAATAAGACAATGTTTTCCTATTTTTGTAGATCCTGCAATACCAGTTTGAGCAGCAATAGCAGTATGTTCTCCTATTTCTACATTATGAGCTATTTGAATTTGATTATCTAGTTTAACTCCACTATGTATAATTGTTGAACCCAGAGTTGCTCTATCTATAGTGGTACCTGCACCTACATCGACATGATCTTCTATAATAACATTACCAGTTTGTGGTACTTTACTATACTCTCCTTTTTCATTAGGAGTAAATCCGAATCCATCAGCCCCTACTATAGCTCCGCTATGTATAACACAGCCATTACCTATTATCGTTTCTGAATATATTTTAGCTCCAGCAAAAACAACAACGTCATCTC
This sequence comes from uncultured Aquimarina sp., assembly GCA_947501475.1. Classification (GTDB taxonomy): domain Bacteria; phylum Bacteroidota; class Bacteroidia; order Flavobacteriales; family Flavobacteriaceae; genus Aquimarina. Next base: position 126,336 of record CANMWA010000002.1, read on the forward strand.
CTAGAGTAACATTATCGCCTATATATACATTAGGGTAAATTTTTGCGTTTTTTCCTATTTTAACATTTTCTCCCATGTAAGAAAATGCGCCAAAATATATTTCATTCCCAAAAGAAGCTGTATCAGAAATAAAACTAGGTTGTTCGATTCCTGATTTATTCATCTTTACCATATTATAATATTCTAATAACTGCGAAAAAGCTTTGTAAGCATCGTCTACTCTAATAAGAGTTGATTTTATTTCTGATTCTGCTACAAAAGTTTTATCTACAATAGTTATAGACGCATCAGTAGAATAGATATATTGGGTGTATTTTGGGTTTGACAAGAATGTAAGAGAACCTTTAGTCCCTTCTTCTATTTTAGCTAGCTTTGATACCTCAACAGTTTCATCTCCTTCAATTTCTCCGTTTAGGATACCTGCAATTTGTGTGGCTGTAAAAATCATTCTAGCAAAAGTATAAAAAATGTGTTAATGTTTGTGCTTTGGATAGCACATAAAATATTTAGTTACTGGTTTAGATAAAGCTTCTAAGTTATACTCATCTGTAGCTTTGACTATATCCACTATTTTATTAGACTTATATAATATATTAATATTCTGTTTGTTCTGATGATATGCTTGATTAGAAATCGTCCCTTCAAATACAAAATAACGTGATGCTTCAGCAGAAATTTTATACTGGTCACTATATTTATTGATAAGTTTTTCTTTTTTACCATCGCTAAATGGCTTTTTTTTGATTTTTATTTTCAGGAGATCTCTATGAATAATCATTGAGGACAATTTACTAAGCACAAAATCATCAAAATTTGCCCATTCTTTCATCGCCAAAACGATATCATAATCATCTAATTTCGAAAAGGTTTCAAGTACACTTGGTGTAAAATTTGCCGAAGTAATTTTATTTTCAAGAAAAAAAGCCAAGGCTTTACTCGCTGGTAATTTTATTCCCGAATCAACAAGCTCTTTGGCTCTTTGCAAAACTCTAATCAATAAGTTTTCGGCAACCAAGCTTGTTTTATGAAGATATACCTGCCAATACATTAAACGTCTAGCTAATAAAAACTTTTCTACAGAGTAAATCCCCTTTTCTTCTATAACTAATTCATCGTTTACTACGGTTAACATAGTAATCAAGCGTTCGCTATTAATATTTCCTTCGGATACGCCAGTATAAAAGCTATCTCGTTTCAAATAATCTAATCGATCCATGTCTAACTGACCAGAAATTAGCTGATGTAAAAATTTACGATCATATTTTCCTTTGAAAATTTGTATAGCAAGCGTTAAACTACCGTTAAATTCTTCATTAATCTCTTCCATAAACATCAAAGAAATGGATTCATGATTAACCTCATTAACGATACTATGCTCCATAGCGTGCGAAAATGGCCCATGGCCTATATCATGCAATAAGATCGCAACATATAAAGCTTCTTCTTCTTCTTCTGAAATGTTAACTTCCTTAAAACGAAGGACTCGCACAGCTTTTTGCATAAGATGCATACAACCTAGTGCATGATGAAATCGAGTATGATGTGCTCCTGGATATACTAAATACGAAAGTCCCATTTGTGAGATACGGCGTAATCTCTGAAAATATTTATGTTCTATTAAGTCAAAAATTAGTTCATTAGGTATCGTAATAAAACCGTAAATTGGATCGTTTAATATTTTAAGCTTATTTCTTTTTTTCAAGTTAACTTTACTTTTACAAAAGCAAATATACATATATGCCTTACATATGGTACATATCTAATTAAATTTTAGCTTTGAAGGAATTTAAAAAAGAATAATTAAAGAACCTGATCATAAATAATAAAAAGAAAATTGATGGATAAAATAAAGATATTGTGGGTGGATGATGAAATTGATTTACTTAAACCGCATATACTATTTTTAGAGAAAAAAAACTATGAAGTAACTAAATGTCAAAGTGGTACAGAAGCTTTGGATATACTTGACGATAGTAATTTTGATATTGTATTTTTAGATGAAAATATGCCTGGTCTCTCAGGTATTGAAACTTTATCAGAAATAAAAGAAAAAAAAGATAGTCTTCCGGTAGTGATGATTACCAAAAGTGAAGAAGAATATATCATGGAAGAAGCTATCGGTAGCAAAATTGCCGATTATCTTATCAAACCTGTTAATCCAAATCAAATTCTGTTAAGTCTAAAGAAAAATCTTGACAATTCGAGATTGGTATCAGAAAAAACCACATCTAATTATCAGCAAGAATTTAGAAAAATAGCTATGGATATGGCTATGGTTAATTCGTATGAAGAATGGGTAGAACTATATCAAAGATTAATCTATTGGGAGTTACAGCTCGAAGACATTGAAGACACTGGAATGTTTGAAATTCTAGAATCTCAAAAAAATGAAGCCAATTCTCAATTCTGTAAATTCATAGACAAAAACTACCCTGATTGGTTTAGTGGTAAAGGAGACGCTCCTATAATGTCTCATACGCTATTTAAAGAAAAAGTAGTCCCCGAAATTAGCAAAGACCAACCCACTCTATTAGTAGTTATTGATAATTTGCGTTATGACCAATGGAAAGCTTTTGAACCAACCATAAATAATTATTACAAAAAAGAAAAAGAAATCTCGTACTGCAGTATTTTACCAACTGCAACACAGTACGCTAGAAACTCTATTTTCTCTGGACTTATGCCTTCAGAAATGAAGAAAAGACATCCTGATTTATGGTTAGATGATACCGATGAAGGTGGTAAAAACATGCATGAAAATGATTTCTTAACAGCTCAACTACAACGATTAGGATTAAACATTAAACACGAATATTATAAGATTACTAATGAGAGATCAGGAAAAACCTTAGCAGCAAATTTTAAAGGTTTAAAAGATAATGATCTTACAGTAGTAGTTTATAATTTTGTTGATATGCTTTCGCACAGTAAGACCGAAATGGAAGTAATCAAAGAATTAGCTTCTAATGACAAATCTTATAGATCATTAACCCAGAGTTGGTTTAAGAACTCTCCGTTACTAGAAATGATCCAACAAGCACAACAATTAGGGTTCAAGCTATTAATCACAACGGATCATGGAACAATAAATGTAAAAAATCCATCAAGAGTTATCGGTGACAAAAACACAAGCCTTAATTTAAGATATAAAACCGGTAAAAGTTTAACCTATGAAGGAAAAGAAGTACTAGAAGCAACAGATCCTAAAAAAATACATCTCCCTTCTATAAATATGAGTAGTTCATTCATTTTTGCCAAAGGAGATTACTTCTTTGCCTATCCAAATAACTATAATCATTATGTGGGCTATTATAGAAATACTTACCAACATGGCGGTGTATCTTTAGAAGAGATGATTATTCCTTTCATTTCATTAAACCCTAGATAAAAGTTATAAGGTTCAAAAAAAATGACAACAGAATACACCTTACAAGATCTTCCTGATATAGCTAGACAAGTAATTGCTGCATCAAAAAGTAAAATTTTACTTTTTGATGCAGCAATGGGAGTAGGTAAAACTACACTAATCAAAGAAATTTGTATTCAATTAGGAGTAAAAGATATGATCTCAAGTCCGACCTATTCACTAGTTAATGAATACCAAGCAGGTAATGAGTTAATCTACCATTTTGATTTTTATAGAATTAATGATCCCGAAGAGGCATATCATATTGGTTTTGAAGAATATTTAGATTCAGGAGCCTGGGTATTTATAGAATGGCCAGAAAAAGTAGCTAATCTACTTCCAGAAATAACTACAGATATTAAGATTGATATTACTGAAGGGGAAAAAAGAGTTTTGTCGCTACAATAATGATAATTTTTAGATCATCCTTTTAAATAGATATCCTGATTTGTTTTCTTGGCTTTTTTATTCGTACTTTGAGTTACAAGAATTTTCACACAAATGAGTAAACCAAAATCTCCTTTTACAAAAGAGCAGCTCCTGCCGCAGGAGGAAATGATTGAAGTAGCACGAAAAAAAGGAAAACTTTTTATTGGTATCCCAAAAGAAACAAGCTATCAAGAAAAACGAGTATGCTTAACTCCCGATGCTGTTGCAGCGCTAACCGCTCATGGTCATAGAGTTTTATTAGAAACCAATGCTGGGATCGGCGCCAGTTTTACAGATCGAGATTATAGCGAAGCTGGAGCAGAGATAACAAATGACAAAACCAAAGTTTTTGGTTGCCCCATTATTCTTAAAGTAGAACCCCCTTCATTAGAAGAACTCGAACATGTAAATCCACAGACTGTATTAATATCAGCGTTGCAGCTTAAAACACAAAATAAAGAGTTTTTTCAAGAGCTTGCCAAAAAAAGAATTACCGCATTAGGGTTCGAATTTATCCGTGATGCTGATGGTGCATATCCAGCTGTAAGAGCTTTAAGTGAAATTGCAGGAACAGCAGCAGTACTTATTGCTTCTGAATTAATGAGTAGCGCTACAAATTCTAAAGGCTCAGGACTAATGATGGGAAATATAAGTGGCGTTCCTCCTGTAGAAGTTGTAATCGTAGGCGCTGGTACAGTTGGAGAATTTGCTGCCCGATCAGCAGTAGGTCTTGGAGCTAATGTAAAAATATTCGACAATTCAATAACCAAACTACGATGTATACAAACTAATGTAGGTAGACCTTTATTTACTTCTACCATACAGCCAAAAAATTTACTCAAAGCACTACGCCGTTGCGATGTAGTGATTGGAGCCGTACGAGGTAAAAATCGTGCTCCTATTATCATTACAGAGAATATGGTAGAATGTATGAAAGCCGGTGCTATAATTATTGATGTAAGCATAGATATGGGAGGATGTTTTGAAACTAGTGAAGTCACTTCTCATGATCATCCAACATTCGAAAAACATGGTGTCGTACATTATTGTGTGCCCAATATCCCATCAAGGTATGCCAGAACATCATCATTGTCTATTAGTAATATTTTTACCCCATATTTACTACAAATTGGCGACGAAGGCGGTATCGAAAATGCTGTGCGATTTGATCGTGGTCTAAAAAATGGATTATACTTTTATCATGGGATTTTAACCAGTAAACCTATAGCAGATTGGTTTGATTTATCGTACCGAGATATAAATTTATTGATACTGTAAAAGCTTTACCAATATAACGCTCTTAAGCTTCAAAAAATACTTATTTTTGGCTTCATAATTTTTTATTCAATTTATGAGACTAGCACAGCGTTTATTTTATTATTTAGGCGGATTTGTAATCGGACTTATTCTATTATTTTTCTTTCTGGGTGGAAAAAAAACCTCTTGCGATTATAGTCCATCTGACAGAGTTTTAAAAAATATCAGAATAAAAGAAAGAGTATTCGATGAACAAGTGTTAATAACTATGGAATCTTATAAAATTGATACCGCTAATATCTCGTCTATATTATTAAAAGGAGATGTTGATTTCTCAAAAAGTAATACAAAACTTGACTCATGTAGATTATACTTTATCGAGGGAGTTGTTGAACAAAAAACAATAGCTATGTTGATTGAAAATTGTGACTCTATCGCTAAAATAAATTCAATCAAAATCAATAAGCAATAAATTTTACCGTCACAGCTTCTTTTTCATTGCCCAAAACTGAAATGTTTCATTTCCGATAGTAAAAGTATCTTCTCCAGCAACATCGTACCCTTTGCTTTTATAAAAAACAACTGCAGCTTCTTTCTTTTTTAAATTAGACAGCCACACATACTCATATCCTTCATCTACAATTGCCTGTAATACCTGTTCATGTAATCGGGTACCAATACCTTTACCCTCGTTCCCTTTTACAAGATATATACGCTGAAGTTTACATGTATTTTGATTATCAATAAACTTTGAGGGTGAATTCAATTTTAACTTTGCATACCCAATACATATTTGTTTCATTTCATCATATACGATCCAGTATAAATTTTCTGGTTTTAGTATACTATTATTTATTTTATCTATTGAAAATGAATACTTCAAATATGTTTGAAGATACTCCTGATCTTCAAAAAACTCGCCATAAGACTCTTCGAAGGTTTGTTTACCAATAACCGAAATATTGTTTACATCATCGAGAGTCGCTCTTCTTATATTAATCATTATTATCTTTTTCTCGGTTCAATATTTTTAAATGTACTTAAAATATCCTCAAACTTTTTTTTATCTATTGGCTTATAAATGTTTCTTGTACCCACAGGGTGTTTTTCAACACAATTACCTGTTAAACAATTCACAGGTCGTGTTGGCCTCTTTTCAAAACCACCACCACAATTAGGACACACATTATGCAAAATAGTAGCTACACAATCCTTACAAAATGTACACTCATAAGAACAAATCATAGCTTCATTACTATCATTAGGCAGGGTTTTATTACAATTCTCACATGTGGGACGTATTTCTAACATAGTATCATTTTTTGTTTTGTTTCACATATTTAATCACTGCATCGGGCACTTCAACTCCTTCAAATAAATCCTTATCAGAAATCGCTTCAAAAGCAACTTGTTTTATAGGTACAACTCCAGCCCAGTATGGTTTATCATAATCTTCGGCTTCATCAACCACTCCTTCTGCTCTAATTTTTGCCGAAGCAGTATCTATTGTAATCTCTAATACTAAAGTAGCATTAAATTCTTTTTTATTAGGATGTCTTATATTATCCCAATGACCAGGAATCATATGATTAAGAATACATTCTAAAGCGTTCATCTTTTCTTTGGGATCTTCAATTTTTTTTACTGTTCCAAAAATAGCTGCCGATCGATAGTTTGCAGAATGATGAAATGCTGATCTTGCTAATACTAATCCGTCTAAATGTGTTACTGTAACACAAACTTTTCCTTCTTTAAGCAAACCAAGCATCATCCTGTTTTTTAATGATCCGTGAATATAAATTTTATCATCTTTTCTTCCGTATGCTGTAGGGATAACGATAGCTTGATTGTTCCAAACATAACTTACATGGCATAAAAACGCATCATCAAGAATCTCGTTTATTGTTTTTACATCATAACTTGCTCTTTTAGGACCTCTAACTACCTTGTTTAGTTCTGTAATTGAATATTCTGCCATAATAATTTTATTTTCTATTCAAAAATAATAGTTTTATGGGGTGCTGTAATAATCCAGTTTTAAAAAACCTAATAGTCCAGTTATGTTTCCTTTTAAAAATAATATTACCCTAAATCGTAATTTAAGCAGAAAGTTATATCTTCAATTATGTGATCAGATCATAGGGTTTATAAAATCTGGAAAATTACCACCTTCAGCAAAATTACCAGGATCCAGGACTCTTGCTGAAGAATTAAGTATTCATCGCAAAACAGTAATTGCTGCATACGATGAGCTTATCGCGCAAGGTTGGATAAAAACATTACCGGCTAGAGGTACTTTTGTAACCAGTACGCTGCCAATTATTAATCCAAAGAAGATAAATACTGCTTTTTCTCAAAATAAAAGAAGCAATACCAGTAATTTTTCATTTTTTTCAAGACCTCGTTTACTTCGTAAATCTATCATAAATATGAATTCAAATACACTTAAGATAGATGATGGCGTTCCTGATAATCGACTAGCGCCATTTGAGGAAATAGCAAAAATGTACCGAAATATCGCCAAAAAAAAACATCATAAAAGCTTATTGGGTTATAATTCTATATACGGAAATCAAGAGTTAAGAGAAACATTAGCAACCTATTTAAATCAAACTCGAGGGCTACCTATTTCTAAAGACAATATTTTAATTACTCGTGGAAGTCAAATGGGAATTTACTTAACAAGCCAAATATTACTTCAGAAAAAAAAGATAATTATTGTTGGTGCTACCAACTATATGACAGCAGATAACACTTTTGAAGAAGCCGGGGGAATACTAGAACGAGTACCGGTAGATCAACATGGATTAGATACTAGCGCTATTGAAAAACTATGCAAGACAAAAGAAATAAAAGCAGTATATGTAACCTCTCATCACCATCATCCTACTACGGTCACACTTTCTGCAGAAAGACGAATGCATTTACTTCTATTAGCACAACAATACAAGTTTGCGATTATTGAAGATGACTATGATTATGATTTTCATTATAGCAATGCTCCAATATTACCATTAGCTAGCAATGATTATAATGGAAATGTGATTTATATTGGTGGGTTTACCAAGATTATAGCTCCTGTAATGCGTATTGGATATTTAATCGCTCCAAAAGACTTTGTAGATGAAGCTGCGAGATTAAGACGTATTATAGATAGACAAGGTGATAATTTATTAGAACAAACATTAGCACGAATGATTACTAATGGGGATGTACAAAGGCATTGCAACAAAGTCTTAAAAATCTACAAATCAAGGCGCGATCTTTTCTGTAAACTACTTAAAGATAAGCTTGATGATTATTTTGATTTTGAAGTACCCAAAGGTGGTATGGCAGTATGGGTTAAACTCAACAAAAAATACAGTTGGGATGACGTTGTTATAAAAGCACAAGAAACAAACTTAGTGTTAAATCATGAATGGAAGCGATATGACAATGACAGCTCTGGTCATAATGGAATCAGGATAGGTTTTGCCTCTTTAAATGAAGATGAAATTCATGAGATTATAGATCGATTAGCCACAGTTTTTAAAAAATTATAGTCAAGATAAGATCGTAAGAAACCACATACATTATCGATTACTTTTATTCATAAAATCGTATTATCTTTCCATTAGTTTTTCCTTGAACGCTCCTTGCATATGCGTTAACAACTTTAGCCATTGAAACTGGATTATGCCCAGGAAAATAGTCTTTATATTTCTCATAAGCATCCTCTACCATACCTAAAGAAACAACATTCACCCTAATTCCATTCTCTACTTCTAAAGCTACAGCTTGAACAAAGCTATGAATCCCTCCATTTACCATTGCAGCACTTGTTGTTTTTACCACGGGATCATCTGCCAAAATACCTGTAGATAACGTTATCGAACCATTTGGACTGAGATAATCTTGACCTATTCTTACAAGATTAACTTGGCCCATTAATTTACTTTTTAATCCAATATAATAATCTTCTTCGGTTAGGTCCTTAAAGTTGGCCCATTTAGCCTCGCCAGCTATACATACTATTGCATCAACCTTACCAATATTTTTAAACATCGATTGTATAGAATTACTATCTGCAATATCGACAGTAATATCACCACTAGTTCTACCAGCGATTATGACTTCATTATTTTCAGCAAAGTATGAAGTAACCCTTCTTCCGATAGTTCCATTACCTCCTATTATAAGTATTTTCATTATATGTTTTATTAGTTGATTCTACTTCAATATAATAATTTAAAATACATTTCATTTTTCACAAGCACTACTCTACTTTCAAATCATATTTTGATAACAACCCCATAAGACCAGACTTGCTAAATTTTGCTTTCTTAAGCACGGTAGATTCTGGATCAATTATAAAACCCTTTGCTGTTCTGAAATCTGTTTTTTCAGCATTGGCACCTTCAAAAATAGCATTAATAAGATCGCAATTATTAAATACAGATCCTATAAGATCTGCTTTGGTAAAATCTACTTCTTTTAAACTGCAATCATCAAATACCGTATTTTTTATCGAGAAACCATAAAACGAAGCGTAATCCATAATACAATGATCAAATTTAACTGCAAACATGAAATCATTGCTCTTACTAAAATCAATGCCCAACATTTTACATGCTATAAAAACCACATCTTGAAATGAAGTTTCTTTCATCATTACCGATCCAAAATTGCAGGTATCAAATTTGCATTCTAAAAATGTAACTACAGACATATCGGTTTCTGTAAAATCACAATTTACAAACGTACAATTATCATATTCTCTTGACGGTAGTTTTTTATGAGAGAAATTGAGATTTTCAAAAGTTTGATCAAGGGTTGGGCTACTCATTATAAAATTAATTTTTGGAATCAATTCTGCTTCTCTTGTGAGGTAGGGTTTATTTTATTGTATTCTCCACGGTGGGTTCTTTCTATTATCTCCTGCAAAATATAAGACGATTTGATTACCATCTGGATCTTTAAGTCTAGCTTCACGCCAAAGCCATTGTTGATCGGTTGGTAGTTGGTCAAATTCAACTCCTTCTGCTATTAAACGATTCACGTGTTTATCTAATTCCTTAGTTTCAAAATACACATATACTCCCGCGCCTTGAGGTAATTCTTCTACCAGATGAATCGAAAACGTAGCATTACCTTCTAGACATTCAAACCGCGCATAATGCGGTAAAGCTTTTACAATCAATCGCAACCCTAATTTCTCATAAAAAGAAATAGAATGATTTATATTGATTGAAGGTACTGTGACTTGATTTAAATTCATCTATAATTTTCTACGTTTCTTTTCCTGAGATAGCAAGTTTAATTCTCTACTAGTTTGCCCCGCTACCGAGGTATTTTCTTCTGCTCTACGAATAAGATACGGCATAACATCACGCACAGGACCAAAAGGAAGGTATTTTGCTACATTATATCCTTCATTCGCAATATTAAAACTAATATGATCGCTCATTCCAAATAATTGTCCAAACCAAACTCTTGGGTCATTACAAGCGATACCTAATTGATTCATTTTTTGCATAGCCAAGTAACTACTTTCTTCATTATGGGTTCCAATAAAAACTGAAATATCTTCTAAATGCTCTAGAATATAGTTCATCGTAGTATTAAAATTCTGATCGGTATCTTTCTTGTCTTTACAAATAGGTGTTGGATATCCTTTTTCTTGTGCTCTATCATTTTCTTTCTCCATATAAGCTCCACGAACAATTTTCATTCCTATCTTAAAATCATATACTCTTGCTTCTTCATGCAAGCGCTTCAAGTAATCCAAGCGATCATGTCTATAAAGCTGTAAAGTATTATAAACAATCGCCTTTTTTTTATTGTATTTTCGCATCATTTTTGCTACCAAATCATCAGCAGCATCTTGCATCCAGCTTTCTTCTCCATCAATTAGCACAGCAACATCACACTCATATGCTTTTTTACACACGATATCAAAACGCTCTTCGATACGTTCCCATTCTTTTTCTTCTTCTGAAGTCAGAGAAACACCTTCGGTTTTCTTTTGCCAAATTAAAAATCGCCCTAAACCAGTAGGTTTAAAAACGCTAAATGGCATAGCATCTTTTTGATCAGCAAACTCAAGTAATTTTATTGTTTTATGTAAAACTGAATCAAACTGAGCTTCTTCTTCTTTTCCTTCAACAGAATAATCTAAAACAGAACATACTCCTTTGGTAAACATTTTGTCTACCACCGGTAAGCAATCTTCTTCACTAACCCCACCACAAAAATGATCAAATACCGTTGCGCGAATTAATCCTTGCACTGGTAAATGTGCTTTGATTGCAAAATTAGTAACTGCAGTTCCTATACGAACTAAAGGTTCGTTTGCAATCATCTTGAATAAAAAATATGCTCTTTCGAGTTCAGAATCACTCTTAAGAGCGAATGCTGTTTTAGTGTTATCAAATAAGTTATTTTGCCCCATTAATAAGTTACTTTAAGAATCTTCAGTTTTAATGATGTATTCATAAAAATATGATCAATTTTAATAAATACTTTGTGTTTATTTTACGATATCTGCAAATATAGAACTTGCGGGTTTATTTTATTACAAATTCTACTTAATTTCGCCACACTTTAATTCATCATACTATGAAGCCCATCGTTTCAAAAGATTCTATTGTATATTTTGGTCAGGATAGCTACAATGCTCTTAATTCTTACTTAGAAAAGGCCAATCATTCTAAAATATTCATTCTTGTAGATAGCAATACACATGAGTTTTGCTTGTCTCAGTTTATGAGTAGCATTAAAGGAGAATATGATATCGAAGTTATAGAAATAGAACCAGGAGAAGCCCACAAAAATATTGAAACCTGTAGTGGCATCTGGAATGTATTATCAGAATTAGGAGCCGATCGTAAAAGCTTACTAATTAATCTTGGTGGCGGTGTTGTTACCGATCTAGGCGGGTTTATAGCATGCACATATAAAAGAGGGATTAACTATATTAATGTACCTACTACCCTATTGGCTATGGTAGATGCATCGGTAGGTGGCAAAACAGGCGTTGATCTGGGAAATCTAAAAAACATGGTGGGTGTCATTAGTGAATCTGAAATGGTTTTGGTAGATACCGAATACTTAAGTACATTACCCGTAAACCAAATGTGCAGTGGTTTTGCCGAAATGCTAAAACATGGACTTATACAAGATCGCCAATACTGGGAAAAACTGAGTGATCTTTCTCAATTAAATTTTGAAGATTTAGATCAAATGATTTATGATTCTGTAGTGATCAAAAACGATATTGTTTTTGAAGATCCAACAGAGCAAAATATAAGGAAATATCTCAACTTTGGACATACATTAGGTCATGCCATAGAATCTTTTTATTTAACTCACCCCAATGAACCAGCACTCTTACACGGAGAAGCTATTGCTATCGGAATGATCATGGAGGCTTATATCTCATCAGAACTATTGTCTTTAACACCCCAAGACTTAGAGCATATAAGTGATGTACTCTTAGCAACATTTCCCAAAGTAACTATCGACGCAAAGGATTATCAAGAAATTATGAATCTATTGATTTATGACAAAAAGAATGAAAACGGTAATATTCTTTTTGTTTTATTAAATACTATCGGAGAAGCAAAATATAACTGTAAAGCATCTGATGAATTGATTCTAAAATCGTTTGAATATTATAACTCACTGTAATTCAATTGTTCTTTACCAACAAAAGATTACAATAGTTTAAACTCTGGATAATATATTGTATAACTTTAGTCAACAAATTAACTCTCAAAACGTATCACCTTGAAAAAGAAATTATTAAAAATCCTTAAGATATTAGTGTTAAGCATTTTTGCCTTAATCATTATCGCAATAGCTACGCTATATTTTTCATTAAACGAAAAACTCCCCGAAGGGATCTCTGGAGCCGAAGCAGATAGTTTTGCCTTAAACATACAGCAAGCTGTTAAACATGACCTCTATCAGGACACTGATTATATAAAGTGGTCGTTCAGAAACAAAAATCATTATTTTTGGAACAAACGACAAGGCTCTGTAGATGTACAATGGGATACTCATAAAGTACAATTAAACCTTGATAAACCACATAAAAGCTTCGTAAAAGAAAACGAGAATATTTCTGAAGAAGAAAAGCAAAAACTTATTGAAACAGCTTTTTCTAATTTTAACAATGATTCTTTTTGGATAGTTGCTCCACACAAATTATTTGACAAAGGAGTTACACGAGAGTTGGTCACACTCGATGATAATTCTAAAGGCTTATTAGTAAAATATAGTTCTGGTGGCACAACACCTGGAGATACTTATCTCTGGAAGGTAGATGAAAATTACCTCCCCACGAGTTATAAAATGTGGGTATCTATTATCCCAATTGGTGGTATTGAAGCTACCTGGGCTGGATGGGTAACTACAAAAAGTGGCGCCTATTTATCTCAAGAACATAAACTTTTAGGGTTTGGGATTCCTATTTCAAACCTAAAGGCTTGGAATGAATAAATTTCTCCGGAGTAAGCCTTAAGATTGTCCAAAAAAAAGCCCTGAAACAAATATGTTTCAGGGCTTTTAATTATGATTTACTTTTGTATTATTCTTTTACAAAACGTTTAATAGTATTATCAACTTTCAACATATAAATACCAGCATTTAATGCTTCTACATTGATAGTTTTTATAAAAGTTCCTTCCTTTACAATTTCACCAAGTAAATTTAAAATATAAAACTTACTAGTTCCTGATGTTTTCATAGAAACATTAATACTATTTTCTGCTGGGCTTGGATATATTTGAAAACCTGCAGTATTTAGATCTGTTTCGATAGTAGTATTTAGATTAGAACTCTGTATCCTGCTCAAAATGTTTTCTGCGTTGACACAAAAGTTTGTAGTTGCTTGTGAAGTAAAAGACCCTCCAGAAGCTAACACACTTCCTGAGGCAGTAGTTAATTCATAAGAACCATTACCATAACGACAACAAATACCATCTCCGTATGTATCTTTAAATACTAATGTATAGCAGCCTAAATCTAATGTTCTTGTTAAGTTAATTGTAGAACCATCTGGCTGAGATCCATACGATCCTCCAGAAAATACGACTTGGTTACTATCATTTCTAATTTCCCAACTAGTTTCTTCTGGATAATTATCAAAAGTAATACGAAAATTTACATCTGCATCAACAGGCCCTGTTGTTGTCCCTATCACAACTGTATAATCTTCTACTTCACCGTATTGAAACGACTCACAAGAAGTTGGAACACCATTATATTTCATTGCAACACGCATTCTCGTTGCTCCTTCTTTTGCACTTGCAGGAACAGTAAATGTTCCACTTACAGGAGTTGTTTGTGAAGCGGTTTTACTCCATACCAATTCACCAGAATCTGTGAATACATTATTTTGGTTATAATCTATCCAAACTGCATAGCCTTCATTATACTTAGTTCCTGTCCATGTAGGAGTTATTGTAATATTTGCTGCTGCTGCTGAAGCTAAATTAGTAGAAATAGAAGTATTATCTGTATAACCACCAGCTCCTGCACCAGAAGTATTATCAATTGACCCTAATTGAACACGCCCAATATACTCATCACTTGTGTTATTTCCATTAGAAGCACAATAGGTGTCTCCTCCTCCGCCACCTCCGCCATCGCAGGTTTCTAAACAGCTTTTAGAGCTAATTGTATTAAGAATTACATTTCTTGGTTGTGGACCAAACCCTTTGTTAAGATTAATCCCAACATTAGTAAGGTGACAATAACTCATAATAGTACCTCCACCAGACGGTAATCCTGGTCGTGCACAATTACCTTCTGTCTGGGCACAGCCATCAATTGCTGTGTTATTACCATTCCATACACAAGCTTGTGTATGGTTTGATCCCATGTTATGACCTAATTCGTGAGCAACTACCATTACTGACCATGAATATGTTGGTACATTGCTAAACGATTTTCTGATTCCAGAAACTGCATACTTATAAGATGAACATAAACCATTAACCCATGCCACTCCTCCTGAAAAATCATAGGTTACAAAATGGCCTAAATCTCCATTAAAACTATTTTGGTTTCTATAACTGCGATAATTATTCAAACCATTAAACGGGGCTGTAGAAGTCCATGCCTTCATTCCAGATAGTTGAATACTAATACCATCATTGGCATACAATACAGAAACCTGATTAAATATAGCTTCAATATAATTTGACGCTTGCTGAGCGCCACCTTTATCTCTTACAATATCATTCGCAATATCGAAGAAAATTTTTGGGCATTTTACAGCTGCAGCTGCAGCATTTTTATTACTACTACTTAATTCTTCTTTGTTATATCCTCTACCAGACGCATCTGGTGCCTGACAAACAAAATCATTAAGATGTGCAATATCTTTGTCTTCGTAAATGATCTGATTTGTACTGTTCTTTAGTTGTCCAATCACTAAATTACTAGATTGTTCTCCTGTACTAATGATTCCGGAAATTTCATTTCCAAAAAAACTGATGGCAGCAACAGAATTTGGTTGTCCTTTTATAATACCCCTATAATGTAATACTGATTCATCAGATTGTACTACTTTACCAGAAGGCATTTCAATAATTTCAAAATCATCGGTAGTTACGTCTACCTTTACTAATTCTAGAGACATTCCAGATTTTTGACCCGGAACTGTCAAGTTCATAGTCTTAGGAGCGCTAGCCTTAAAAGTTGCTGTTTTTTGTTGATTGAAAGCAAAAACAGTGTACTCCTTTAGTTCTGAAGGTACTTGTTGACTCGCTTTTTGTTGATCAACAGTTGTAAAAAGATTAATGTTTTCAAAAGTAGCTCCAGAAGCTTTTTCTTGCTGTACCTTTTGACTTGGTTTGTGTGATTGCGTTTGTGCAAAACTAAGCATCGAAAAGAAAGTAAGCACAATAGTAAAAATGTGTTTCATGTTAAGAGGTTTTAATTTTGAAGAATTCATGCTTTGATATATCAATAGGATAATTATCAATTCATAAAAGCTCAAAAGAGTTTGTTAATTAGATGTGAAAAATTGTAGTTATATATTTTTTTAGGGTTTTGAAGACTTTGCTCTTTGGCAAACAGAAAACTTAGTAATTAAGATCAAAAAATGCACTATTTTTTTTACAACTGCATAAGCTCAGATTTATTTTTTAGCAATGCAAAGTAGTAACTTACGACGATTTTATATGTTCAGCTTTAGTATTCGTAGTTATCCAACTAGAATTCGTTTACTCATAAAAAAACTTATATTCATAAAAATTTGATGAGTAAACCTTTGTGAGTAATTCATGGCCTTGTAAAAAACTGCTCATTTTAGTAATTTAGAAACTTGATATTCTTTTTTCAATAGTAAAACAAAAGGTAAAACTCATATCTAAAATAGATTAGTGGTTAGAGAATTTCTACAGCAAAGTGTACCCATCATTTTATCTAAATACATAAGAATATTCCTATTTTATTATTCTTGTTTTCAAAAACATCATGTATTTCATAAAACTGAAACTAAACCTATTTCACAAAACGCGATCAAATACCTACATTTGCAATCTTGGTTAAAATTTTATGGGTAGATCTGAAGAAAATATTGAAGTTTTAGGAGCACGGGTTCATAACTTGAAAAATATCGATGTTACTATTCCTCGAGAAAAGTTAGTAGTTATTACTGGTTTGTCGGGATCAGGTAAATCTTCTCTAGCTTTTGACACCATATATGCCGAGGGACAACGAAGGTATATTGAAACTTTCTCGGCCTATGCTCGCCAGTTTTTAGGAGGGTTAGAACGTCCGGATGTAGATAAAATCGATGGCCTATCTCCTGTTATAGCCATAGAACAAAAAACAACTAGCAAAAGCCCTCGTAGTACAGTAGGTACTATTACCGAAATCTATGATTTTCTAAGATTACTTTTCTCCCGTGGAAGCGATGCATATAGCTATAATACAGGAGAAAAAATGGTAAGCTATAGTGATGAGCAAATCAAAAGTCTTATACTTCAGGATTTTGAAGGAAAAAGAATTAATATTCTTGCCCCAATAGTTCGTTCTAGAAAAGGACACTATCGTGAGCTTTTTGAACAAATCGCCAAACAAGGTTTTGTAAAAGTTCGTACTGATGGTGAAATAAAGGATATTGTTAAAGGGATGAAACTTGATCGTTATAAGACTCATGATATCGAGATCGTAATCGATAGACTCATGGTCAGTAAGGATCAGGATAACTCAAAACGTTTGATGGAAACTATTAACACCGCAATGTATCACGGCGATGATGTTTTAATGGTGATCGAACAAGAATCACAACAAGTACGTTTCTTTAGTAGAAACTTAATGTGTCCTTCGAGTGGAATTTCATACCCCAACCCTGAACCTAATAATTTTTCGTTCAATTCTCCAAAAGGAGCATGCCCCAAATGTAATGGTATTGGTAATTTATATGAAGTAAACCAAAAAAAGATCATTCCAGATGATTCAAAATCTATCAAAAATGGTGGATTAGTACCTCAAGGACCGCAAAAAAACAATTGGATTTTTAAACAACTAGACCTTATAGCACAACGATTTGATTTTGATCTTAGCGACCCTATAAAAAAGATTCCTGATGAAGCTATGCAAATCATTCTTTATGGTGGTAAAGAAAAATTTAGCATCAATAGCAAAACACTAGGGGTTACGCGAGAGTACAAAATTGATTTTGAAGGCATTGCTACTTTTATCGATAATACTTATACCAATAGCGATTCTACTTCTCTTAAAAGATGGGCAAAAGATTTTATGGATAATATCCAATGTCCAGAATGTGAAGGTTCAAGATTGCGTAAAGAATCATTATATTTTAAAGTAAATAACAAAAATATTGCAGAATTAGCTGCAATGGATATAAGCGAATTATCAAATTGGTTTAGTGATTTGCCTAGTCGTTTAAGTGATAAACAAAAACAGATCTCTGGAGAGATCTTAAAAGAAATCAATGCCCGATTACAATTTTTGATAGATGTAGGACTTACCTATCTATCACTTAATAGAAGCAGTAAATCACTCTCAGGAGGTGAAGCACAGCGTATTAGGCTAGCTACACAAATAGGCTCACAACTTGTTGGGGTATTATATATATTAGATGAACCTAGTATTGGTTTACACCAAAGAGATAATGAAAAACTAATCAACTCTCTTATTCAACTCAGAGATATTGGCAATTCTGTTATTGTAGTAGAACATGATAAGGATATGATAGAGCGTGCAGATCATGTAATTGATATTGGACCTTTGGCTGGAAAACATGGCGGCGAGATTATTAGTGAAGGCACTCCGGTGGAAGTAAAAAAACATCGTACATTAACTGCAGATTACTTAAGTGGTAAAAAACAGATCGAAATTCCGAAAAAAAGAAGAAAAGGTAACGGAAAAACAATCTCATTAAAAGGTGCAACCGGAAACAACCTAAAAAACATTTCTATTGACATTCCTCTAGGCAAAATGATAGCAGTTACAGGTGTATCGGGTAGCGGTAAATCTACATTGATTAATGAAACACTATACCCTATTCTAAATGCTTATTATTTTAATGGAGTAAAAAAACCTATGCCATATAAAAGCATAAAAGGTTTAGAACACTCTGATAAAGTTATTGATATAAATCAATCACCAATCGGTCGTACGCCAAGGTCAAACCCTGCAACTTATACGGGTGTATTTTCTGAGATACGAAGTTTGTTTGCCAAAACCCCTGAAGCTATGATACGAGGCTATAAACCAGGGCGTTTTAGTTTTAATGTAACTGGAGGACGATGCGAAACTTGTAAAGGCGGTGGTTTGCGAGTAATTGAAATGAATTTTTTACCCGATGTATATGTAGAATGCGAAACTTGTCAAGGAAAACGATTTAATAGAGAAACTCTTGAAATTAGATATAAAGGAAAATCAATTTCTGATGTCTTAGAGATGACCATAAATGAAGCATGCATGTTCTTTGAACATATCCCAAAAATATCCAGAAAACTAAAAACAATACAAAATGTTGGATTAGGATATATTACCTTGGGGCAACAATCCACTACCCTATCAGGTGGTGAAGCACAACGAATAAAACTGGCAACAGAATTATCTAAAAGAGATACAGGAAATACTTTTTATATTCTCGATGAACCCACAACAGGACTTCATTTTGAAGATATTCGTGTTTTGATGGAAGTATTAAACAAATTAGTAGATAAAGGCAATACAGTATTAATTATAGAACATAATCTAGATGTCATAAAAATGGCAGATTACATTATTGATATTGGATATGAAGGAGGTAAAAATGGAGGAGAAATTGTAGCCAAAGGAACACCTGAAGAAATTATAAAAGACAAAAATAGTTATACTGCCAAGTTCTTAAAAAAAGAATTAAACGGCACACATTAAAAAATAATACTTATGAGAAAAGAACAACACCACAAAGGTTGGAACGAGATAAAAACAAACGATTCATGGGCAATCTTCAAAATTATGGGAGAATTTGTAAATGGATTCGAAAAAATGAGCAAAATAGGACCTTGTGTATCTATTTTTGGATCTGCACGTACAAAAACTGAAGATAAATATTATCAGCTTACAGTAGATGTTGCAAAAGAGATTGTTAATAATGGTTATGGAGTAATCACTGGCGGTGGACCAGGGATCATGGAAGCAGGAAACAAAGGAGCACATCTAGCTGGTGGTACCTCTGTTGGTCTTAATATAGAATTGCCATTTGAGCAGCATGATAACCCATATATCGATAACGACAAAAGCCTCGATTTTGATTACTTCTTTGTGCGTAAAGTTATGTTTGTAAAATACTCTCAAGGATTTGTAGTAATGCCAGGAGGTTTTGGAACCCTAGACGAGTTGTTTGAAGCGATGACTTTAATACAAACCAAAAAAATTGCTAAATTCCCAATTATCCTTGTAAGTACTGAGTTTTGGGGAGGGCTAATCGATTGGGTAAAAACTACGCTTTTAGAAAAATTTGGAAATGTAAGTCCCGGAGATTTAGATTTGATTCATGTAGTGGATACTCCTGCAGAAGTATTACAAATTTTAGATAAATTCTATACACAATATAATCTTAGCCCGAATTTCTAATAATTTTGAAACGTTTAGTTTTAAAATCAGTTAATAACATTAAAGGTGAATTTTCAAAGTATAGAACATATAAAAAAACGCCTATAATTGAATATAAAAAATTGTCTAAAATCAGAATATACCATATTGTATTTGTCTTTTTTGTGTCTTTTACACTTTCAGCACAGCATAGCTCTATTATTGATGCTAATCTGGATACTGAAAGAAAAAGTATAACAATTAACCAAGAGATCACTTATACAAATACATCAAAAGATACATTAACTACAATTATGTTTCATGATTGGGCGAATAGTTTTTCTGATAAAACTACTCCGTTAGGTAAGCGATTTTCTGAAGATTTTCTAAAACGCTTCTATTTTGCTAAAGACAATGAACGAGGCAATACAATCATCAAAACAATAACAAACAAGGATTCAAATTTATTAAAATGGGGGCGTTATAAGGGAGTTGCAGATATTCTATGGGTAGATTGTGCTACACCATTATACCCCGGTATGAGTCAGACATTTAAACTTTCTTATAAGATTAATATACCTAGTAGTAAATTTACTAGATATGGCTATGAAGAGAATGGTAATTTTAGCTTAAAATACTGGTATATTATCCCTGCAGTTTATGATACAAAATGGCACACCTATAGCCATAAAAATCTTGATGATCTGTATGCCCCACTACTGGATTATCAATTACGTTTTACACTACCAGAACAGTATACTATAACAAGTGAGTTAAATCAAGAAACTATTCTCTCTTCAGAAGAAGAAAATAAAACCATTAACCTTACCGGAAATAACAGAGGTGAAATAAACTTATATATTGAGAAAACTAATTCTTTTTATACATATCCCGCCAATGGAATACAATTTATTAGCAATGTTGATGATAATGACTTAATGCCCGCAATGAAATCTGTTGC
Organism: uncultured Aquimarina sp.; assembly: GCA_947501475.1. GTDB lineage: Bacteria > Bacteroidota > Bacteroidia > Flavobacteriales > Flavobacteriaceae > Aquimarina. The sequence goes on from CANMWA010000002.1 coordinate 147,437, forward strand.
TATAAACAGGATTATTAATTTCTTACAAAAAAAATTAGGGCCATATCCATTTGATAAAATTTTGGTATCACAAAATGATTATAAAAACAATCCGGTTTATGGGCTCAATCAACTACCCGATATCTTAAGGCCTTTCCCCGATGGATTTCAATACGAGATTAAGCAACTAAAAACAATTACAGAAAATTATTTAGAAAGAACCATACTAATAGATCCAAGAGATGATGTATGGCTTCGAGATGCGCTACATATTTATTTGATGATGGCGTATACAGAGCAATATTATCCAGAAATGAAAATCATCGGAAAACTAAGTAAGGTGATAGGTGTACGATGGTTTCATGCTGCTGATCTTGAGTTTAATGATCAATATTTTCTAGCATATAAAAATATGGCAAGGTTATTTTTGGATCAATCATTATCGACACCACAAGATAAGTTAGTAAAATTTAATAAAAATATAGCTAATGCATATAAAGCTGGTGTTGGCTTCAAATATCTTGAAGACTATCTTGAAGATGATAATATCATAGAGCAAAGTATCAAAGACTTTTATAGCCAATATGCATTACAGCATACTCATTCTAAAAACTATCAAAAAATTCTAGCGGCTCAATCACCAAAAAATGTCGATTGGTATTTTGATGACTATGTAAATACCAATAAAAAGTTAGATTTCAAGATCAAATCAGTCAAAAAAAGAAAAGATTCTCTTGAGGTAACCATCAAAAATAATGGTAATAATTCGATGCCAGTTTCACTTTTTGGATTACGTAAAAAAGATATAGTTTCAAAAACTTGGGTAACAGACATTACTGGTACAAAAACAGTAACAATTGCAAACGAGAATATAAACAAATTAGTATTAGATTATAGCCAAAAAATCCCTGAAATAAATCGTCGTAATAATTATAAAAATCTAAAATGGATTTTTAATAAACCCATTCAATTTAGACTTTTTCAAGATGTAGAAGACCCTCGATACAGGCAAATATTTTTTATTCCTGAATTTGAGTTTAATATATATGATGGTTTCACGTTAGCTTCAAAATTTTATAATAAAACATTCATAAAAAGAGATTTTGAATACAACATTTCTCCTGCCTATGGTTTAAAATCAAATAAACTACTTGGATCAGCGTCCATATTTCATAGACAACAAATAGCAGAGTATGGCTTATACAAAATGCGATATGGAATCAATGGTAGTATGTTTAGTTATGCGCCAGATTTATTATTTAGAAGGTTTTCATCCTCGGTAAGTTTCCATTTTAGACCCAAAGACCTAAGGCTTAATGAAAAACAAAGGTTAATCATCCGAAATATTAATGTTTTTAGAGAACGAGACGATGTAAATCCTGTTGTTACACCAGATTATAATGTATTCAACACTAGATATCAATATTCTGATTTTAATTTAATTGATTTCTTAGGATATAGGGTAGATTATCAAATATCAAAAAACTTTAGCAAGCTTTCGACCACTATAAATTATAGAAAATTATTCTTAAATAATCGACAAGTAAACCTTCGATTTTTTGCAGGATCATTTATTTTTAATGATACCGAAAAAGATGGTGACTTCTTCAGTTTTGCATTAGATAGACCCACAGACTATCTCTTTGATTATAATTATCTAGGACGAAGTGAAGATACTGGTTTAGTAAGCCAACAAATCATCTTGGCTGAAGGCGGATTTAAATCACAATTAGAATACCCATTCGCTAATCAATGGATCACAACTTTTAACGCCAATACCAATATCTGGAATTGGATTTATGCCTATGGGGATGTTGGATTTGTAAAAAATAAAGGGATATCACCAAAATTTGTATTTGATGGAGGTGTAAGATTAAGTTTGGTTGCCGATTACTTCGAACTCTTTTTTCCTATAGTATCAAATAAAGGTTGGGAAATTGCCCAACCAGATTATGATCAACAAATTCGATTTATAATCACGTTAAGTCCTCAAACTCTAATCGGACTCTTCACAAGAGAATGGTATTAACATCATTTGTCTTTAAAAAAAAGTAATAAATGTGAAAATTTTGAATATTTGTTAATCAATCCTTAAAATAAGCTTCTAAAACAATAATTATTCAATAAAATGGCATTTTAAGTACATTATATTCAAGAAATTTAAGAGTTTACTGCTTGCAATTCGTTTGTATTTTGACTAAATTTGCAAACTGATAAAAACATCGCTCGTATGCAACCTGAAACAATAACTACATCTAATATTTCATTCGAAGAATATAGAAATCAAATACTTATAGATTATAAAATCGCAATATTAAGTAGAGAATGTAGCTTATTAGGTCGTCGTGAAGTATTGACAGGTAAATCCAAGTTCGGTATTTTTGGAGGTGGCAAAGAATTACCCCAACTGGCCATGGCAAGAGTTTTTCGTAACGGAGATTTTAGATCTGGTTATTATAGGGATCAAACGTTCATGATGGCAATTGATCAATATACTGTAGATCAGTTTTTTGCAGGTCTTTATGCGCATACAGATATCAACAAAGAACCATTTGCTGCTGGAAGGCAAATGGGTGGTCATTTTGCCACACATAGTCTTAATGAAGATGGTTCATGGAAAAATCTTACCCAACAAAAAAATTCTAGTTCTGATATATCCCCTACTGCAGGGCAAATGCCAAGATTATTAGGTCTTGCACAAGCTTCTAAGGTATATCGAAATGAAAAAAGTGTTGCTAAAGAGAATAACTTCTCTTCAAAAGGTAATGAAGTCGCTTGGGGTACTATAGGAAATGCCAGCACTAGTGAGGGCTTATTCTGGGAAACTGTAAATGCAGGCGGTGTACTGCAAGTACCAATGGTGATTAGTATATGGGATGATGAATACGGTATATCGGTTCATGCAAAGGATCAAACTACAAAAGAAGATATTTCATTGATCCTTGAAGGATTTAGAAGAGATGAAAATCATGATGGTTATGAAATCATCAAGGTAAATGGATGGGATTATCCTGCATTAATGGATGCATATGAAAATGCCGAAGAATTAGCCAGAGAAAAACATATTCCAGTTATTATTCATGTAAAAGAATTAACACAACCACAAGGGCATTCAACTTCAGGGTCGCATGAAAGATATAAAAGTGAAGAGCGTTTAAATTGGGAACGCGAATATGATTGTAACAAGAAATTTAAAGAATGGATTATTGATCATAATATCGCAACAACCGAAGAGCTTATAGATATTGAAAAAATAGCTAAAAAAGAAGTTAGAAAAGGAAAAAATAATGCTTGGAATGCATATTTATCTGAAATCAAAGCTGAACAAAAAGAAGCTATTGATTTATTAAAAGCTCTTGAAAACAAAAGCGCCAATAAGAACTTTATTAGCCCGATTATCAACACACTTTCTTCAAAAGAAGAACCCATAAGAAAAGATATTCTTGAAGCGACAAGAAGAACCTTACGATACATTACACAAGAAGACTTTGTTGAAAAAACCGCTTTACAGAAATGGATTAACAGCTATTTAGACAAAACCCAAGCTAAATATAGCGATCATTTATATAGTGAGTTTGATTCTAAAGCTATCAATATTAAAGAAGTGAAACCTCAATATGATGAGAACACCGAATTGGTTGATGCAAGAATCATACTACGAGATAACTTTGATGAAATATTCAATAGGATACCTGAAACCCTAATTTTTGGAGAAGATAGTGGAAAAATAGGCGATGTAAATCAAGGGCTTGAAGGATTACAGGAAAAGTATGGAGAAATAAGAATTTCTGATACCGGAATTCGTGAAGCAACAATAATAGGGCAAGGAATCGGGATGGCTATGAGAGGACTTAGACCTATAGCAGAAATCCAATACCTAGATTATATCCTATATTGCATACAAGGTTTAAGTGATGATCTTGCAACATTACGATATAGAACATTTGCCAAACAAAAAGCTCCTTTAATTATAAGAACTAGAGGTCATAGACTAGAAGGGATATGGCACTCGGGATCACAAATGGGTGGTTTAATCCATTTACTACGAGGGATTCATATTTTAGTTCCCAGAAATATGACAAAAGCAGCTGGTTTTTATAATACCTTGCTTGATAGCGATGAACCTGCGGTAGTGGTAGAATGCCTTAATGGATATCGCCTAAAAGAAAAAATGCCTCTGAACTTATCTGAAACCAGAACCCCTATAGGTGTGGTAGAAACCATAAAAGAAGGAACAGATATTACCATCGTATCTTATGGTTCTACGCTACGATTAGTAGAACAAGTCTCTAAAGAATTATTATCTGTCGGAATTAATATAGAAGTAATAGATGCTCAATCTTTAATCCCATTTGATATACATCATGATATCGTAAAAAGTGTAGCAAAAACTAATCGTTTACTAATTATTGATGAAGATGTACCAGGTGGTGCTACGGGTTATATATTACACAAATTAATTGACGAACAAAATGTGTATCAATATTTAGATAGTAAACCACAAACATTAAGCGCGCAACCGCACAGGCCAGCATTTGGTACTGATGGGGATTACTTTAGCAAACCTTCTACAGAAGATATCTTTGAAAAGATTTATGAAATAATGAATGAAGTTAATCCTTCAAAGTATCCAAGATTAAGATAGATATAATTGTTTTTACTATTTAAAATCTTCTATTTTTAAACGTTTTCCATCTTTATAGGAAATGACAAATATTTTTCTATCATAACCTGATTTAATCAAGGCTAGTCTAAATTCTTGAGCTTCTTTTAGAGTTTCAAAAATCCCTAAACTAAATTTAAAGTAAGAAGTATCATTATACACTAAAGTATTGGTGTATTTTTCAGAAATTGAAGCTATCTTATTATCACTTAATGCTTTTATTTGCACAGAATAGACAATATCTTTATTAATAAGATTTCTATATAAATACAAATCTTTTACTACTTCTAGATCTGTTTTCTCTTCTTTAAGAATTTTTAATTGTTTTTTTGCTGATGCCAATTCCTTCTTAAGCAATAACACTTCACGCTGTTCTAAAAATTCTTCTGATTTTGGCTTTGTCGAATAAAAAGCATTGGCTACAAGAAATACAGTTAATAATAACAGTACAATAGAAAATGATCCAAATAACCTATTTGATTTTCTACTCATTTTTAACTTATCAGACTCATCATCAAGAAGATCTTCAAGTTTTTTTTGTTTTATTTCGGCTTTTTCTATCTGATAATGTAAAGATAGAAGATCCTCATCTTTAATAACCTTCATTGGGGGTAGTTTAAAGGATTACTAGTTTTTTATAAGAAAAATAATTTATCGCTTAAGGGAGTTTTTGTTCTGTTATTCCGTAAACAACTCCATTACTTACTTCCAAAATCAAAATAGGCTTATCTGCTATAATTTTTTGAAATGCTTTTAACGGAAAGGCATTAGAAATTTGATTTATATTATCAATTTTCACCCTTACTCTATCGTCCAGTTCTAAAATTTTTGTTCTATCATTCTGGTTATGAATATAATAATTATTATACAAAAAATACAATGTATCTTCATTTTTATCGATATCATACTCCGCTTCACCGAATTCTTTAGCTTTAATTACCGCTTTTTTTCCTTCAAAATATTCAATAAAATCTGCTTCTATAAACACTGCATCATTGCTTCTAAAGGCTTTTTTTGCATAGCAGTATTTTCTTTCAAACTTTGATTTAGACTTATTATTTACAGTATCTGCATTTATAGCCGCAGAATCTATAATTAAGAAGTTTTTTTCATAAACTGAAACATTTTCCTTAAGTACGGTAACTTCTTTTAGCAAAGAATCATTGGTGATCTGCAAGTTTTTAAAACTATCCAACTGTTCGACATCTTCATCTATTGGTGAAAAGTTCTTGAAACCATTAGTAACATAAAAACTACCAATAATCAATACAAGCATTAACAAAATGATAAAAGCAAAATAAAAATTCCTTACTTTTCTACTGTTCTCTAAATCTTTAGAAATAGATAGTAGCCGATCTTCTAACTTTTGCTGCTTAACATCAGTCTTTTCGATCTGATAATGCATTGATAAGAGTTCTTCTTCTTTTTTATCCATAATTTTTTAAAAAACACCCCTATAAGCAATTCCTAAAGGGGTTATATAAATTTAAGGAATCCATTTTACATTTTTGAAATCTGGTTTACGTTTTTCTAAAAATGCATTTCTTCCTTCTTTAGCTTCTTCGGTCATATAAGCCAAGCGAGTAGCTTCGCCTGCAAAAACTTGCTGCCCCACCATACCATCATCGGTAAGATTCATAGCAAATTTTAGCATTTTGATTGATGTTGGGGATTTTTCAAGTATTTCTTGTGCCCATTCATATGCAGTATCTTCAAGATCATCATGAGGAATCACTGCATTGACCATGCCCATTTCATACGCTTCTTGGGCAGAATAATTTCTTCCTAAAAAGAAAATCTCGCGTGCCTTTTTTTGCCCTACCATTTTGGCCAAATATGCAGAACCGTAGCCACCATCAAAGCTAGTTACATCTGCATCGGTTTGCTTAAAAATTGCATGCTCTTTACTTGCTAGGGTAAGATCGCAAACTACATGCAAACTATGTCCTCCTCCTACTGCCCATCCTGGCACAACAGCAATCACTACTTTAGGCATAAACCTTATTAATCGCTGTACCTCTAAAATATTTAATCTGTGCATCCCATCCTGACCAACATACCCTTGATGTCCTCGCGCTTTTTGATCTCCTCCACTACAAAAAGAATATACTCCGTCTTTGGTAGATGGTCCTTCGGCAGAAAGTAAAACTACCCCAATTGAAGTATCTTCTTGAGCATCATAAAATGCATCATAAAGCTCACTTGTTGTATTAGGCCTAAAAGCATTACGAACATTAGGTCTATTGAATGCTATACGGGCAACTCCTCCAGATTTTTTATAGGTAATATCCTCATATTCTTTTACAGTCTTCCAGTGTATTGAACTCATTTATATTATTTTTATAGTATCAAAAATACTATAATCTGTTAATTTTATTACACTATTCATTGTGTAAATCATATAACGATGATCGAAAAACAGCAGAAAAGCAGAATTTAGCATAGTTTTTGATATATTTTATTGAAAATGATAATATATTTACTGTTATGAAGATACTTTTTACAATGCTTATTGGCTGCATCAGCTTTTGGTCATACGGGCAAGAAAAAACGCTACAGTCAATACAAATTGAATGGGAACAATTAAGCGCCCCTTTATCTTTGAACACTAAATCATCATCCGAAATAAATAAATATAAATTATTAGAAGTAAACTTAGACATTGATTTACGTAAGCAATACTTAAGAAAGGACACATCTTCTATGATGATATTACCAGAAAATAAGTACATACAATCTGATTATTATGTTGCGATCCCAGGGCCACAAAACAAAAATTTCAGTTTTACTATATCGGGTAATGGTAACAGTTCTAGTACTAACAATAGCGGCGGTATAAAAAATACCGCATACAAAGATGCTGGTTTATATAGTGGAGCTTTTTGTCCTATAACCGGATTAGCATATTAACCCTTATATTTAGATTTACCATTACTTTTATAGGTTTCATGCAATACTGGAACCTCTTTTTTCTCTTGTTCATATAAATGAGAAAGTAAACTTAATTCTTCTTTAAGACTGTCAACTTTATCGATCAAAAGATGCATTTCATTTTTTAAATTTGTACCATCTTCTTTGTTTTTTCTTGCGACTCTAGCTTTTATTTCTGTTTCTGCTTTCATTTCATCCATTCCATTCATGATAACACCAATAAATAAATTTAAGACGATCATTGTACCTATTAATACAAAAGAAACAAAGAAAAGCGATGCAAGTATAGGCGAACCTGATGAATTTGTACACAAGGCTTCATTGCCTCCATAGCCATAATTACCGCACCCATACATATTAATATACATAATATCTGTCCAATCTTCTAGGGTGATGACTCTAAACAAAGATAAAATTGCAGTTTGCAGATTATCAAAATGTATAGGATCATTAGGACCAAATAAGAAAACAGCCATTGCTCCATATATATAAAATAACAATCCTAACAATAAACTGATATATGCCATCGACGGGATGCTCCTTAGTAGTGCACCAACAATCAGTTGTAATTCTGGCAATGCTGTTACTAATTTAAATACTCTAAGAATACGTATTAATCTTAGTACCGGAAGAAACTCGGCATTATCTCCTAAAAATGGCCCTGCATAGCATGCTACAACTATAAAAAAATCGAATAAATTCCAGGCATCTTTAAAATAGTTTTGAGGTTGATTGCCTTGGGCAGTTATCTTGATAAAAACCTCGGCAGTAAAAATGATTAAGATCACCCAATCGATAGTATCAATGATTGAAGTCCATTGCTCTACTCTTTCACCATAAGTTTGTATACCAACTAAGATTCCTGCTAATAGAATTACGGCAATAATAAAATGTTGAAACCATTTAGCTTCAGCAATTTTTTTGCATAGTGCTACCATTAGAATAAAAGGTTAAGTTGTTGAAATTATTTAGTTTGAGGCCATAAATTTAATAAAATAATTTATTAAGAAATTTTCCCCCTGTGTACTAAACAAATTTCATTTCCTTTTATTGTTTACTCTAATAGCCTTATACCATCTTTTTCGATGGTAATTTTTCGAGTTTTATACAAAGAGCCTATAGCTTTTTTAAAACTTTTTTTACTTAGCTGAAAAACCGCTTTGATATCTTCGGGGTCAGATTTATCATTAAGATCGATAAATCCGCCATTTGCCATCAATTCATCTAAAACTTGTTGGGCGTTTGGCTCTATTGACCTATATCCATGTTGTTGTAATGTAAGATCAATTTTACCATCTGGTCTAACTTTTTTGATGTATCCTTTTATTTGATCTCCAGGAGTAATTTTTTGAAAAATTTCATCGGCATAAACTAATCCTAGATGTTTTTGGTTTACAATCATGTTCCAACCATGTGGAGACGGGTGTGACGCTATAAGATCTACCTCATCATAAGCAGACAATAATACTAAAGAATTATCTAAAAAAGCATTGGTTTTACTTGAAGCCACCAATCGATTTGTTTCTTCATCCAGATATACATATACAAGATACCAGCTACCGATTCGCATTTTGGAAGCCTGTTCTTTGAACGGAACAAAAAGATCTTTTTCTAACCCCCAATCCACAAAAGCTCCAATTTCCGACACATTTGTACATTTTAGATATGCAAAAGATTTTACCGTAGCATAAGGTTCTAAAGTAGTCGCTACAATTCGTTCTGAACTATCTAAATACACAAACACCTTAATTTCATCTCTTATTTTAAATTGTTCAGGAACATATTTATTAGGCAATAAAACTTCGTCACCTTCTTGATCACAAAGATAAACCCCTTGATCTCGTTCTCTTACTACTTCTAAAGTATTATATTCACCTAACTTAAGCATTACTTCTGTTTTTTGCGCAAAGATAATTCTTTAACTGGGATTAGTATTACTATTCAATAAAAAAGGGTATTTGCAATTGCAAATACCCTTTTTTATTTTTATAAAGTATCGTTTCCTATTTGTAAACAGATTCTTTTCCAAAATGCTTTGTCAAAAGATAGTATACAACTGCTCTATACTTATTACGATTCGATTTACCATATTTCTCCATAACAGATGCAATAGCTTCATCAAGTTTTGGCCCATCAGAAAGACCTAGTTTCTTAATTAAAAAGTTTTTCTTTACAGTATCTAATTCGCTCTGATCACTACCAGATACTGTTGCTGCATCAGCATTATAAATTGAAGGTCCACAACCAATTGTAACTTTAGTCAATAAAGCCATGTCTGCTGTTTGACCTATTTTGTCTTTAATATCGGCTGCATACTTAGTGATTAATTCGTCTCTTTTACTCATAAGAAGATAATGTTTTAGGTTTTTTAGTTAATTTATTATGATATCTCAAATATAGATGAATTATAAATGAATAATTTACCTATAAAGTATATTAAAACACCTTTATTAGATGAAATACTTAAAATAATCGATTAAAGTACTGTCGTTTTCCTCTCTAGGAGTAAAAACCTCTAGTATCTGGGGTAAATTATCATTTTTATACATTTCTCGAATACCATCTATAACTTCTTCTTTGTTATTTGCCGATTGATATTCAAAACCAAACATTTTACATAAATGTTCTGCTGTAAGACGATGTGTAGTTTCAAAATATGTACTAAAGTTACTACTTTCTTCTTTACCAGGCAAAATTCTAAATATTCCACCTCCATTATTATTGATAATAATGATTTTAAAATTAGGCGGAATGTAGTCATTCCACAACCCATTACTATCATAAAAAAAACTTAGATCCCCTGTTATCAATGTAGTATTATCGCCTGAAGCCAAAGCTGCTCCGATTGCAGTAGAAGTACATCCATCTATACCACTTGTACCACGATTACAAAAGACCTTTAAACCAGAATCTAATGAAAATAATTGCGCATAGCGTACCGTAGAGCTATTACTTAATTGTATCATTTGATTTCTTGGGATTTTATCAAAAATAGTTTCAAAAACCTGTAAATCTGTAAAAGATACTTGCTCTAAATATTCTTGATGTTTTATTCTTCTTTGGTCTCTTATAGAAATCCAGTTTGATTTATAAACACTGTCTACAGTATTAGTTTTTGGTAAGAAACAAGAAAAAAATGTGTTAGGATCTAATTTTATATGCTCAGAAAGGCAAAAATAAGTATCGTATGCTTTTTTTGCATCGATATGCCAATGAGATTTTGGTTGGTACTGTCGTAAAAAAGATTTAATCCTCTTAGACACTATCATCCCTCCTATTGTCAACAGAATATCTGGTTGTAATTCCTCAAACTCCTCTTCACTTAATGATGTTATTAATTGATCTATACAATTAATATGAGAAGAGTGATAAATATTAGAAGTTGTCTCAGTTAGAATTAGTACCGATTGATCATTTGCAAAATGATCAATCCACTGCTTAGCGATAGCTTGAGGAGAATTAACTCCTATAAGAATCATTTTTCGATCTGTAGTATTCCATTGTGTAATCATCTCTGAACATAATTCTTCAGAAATATCATATTTAGGATATTCAACCGGGATATTCTTAGGAGAAATAGTAGGTTGCTCTAATTTATCATACAAAGGCTCATAAAAAGGTACATTAATATGAACTGGCCCTTTTCTTTCTATGGCTTTATTAAGAGCTATATTTACTTCTCTTTCATTATGTTTTTGTGCTTCATGTTGTTTCTGCTTTATTTTTACATCCTTTATATCAAATTCTGTAACTACTTCAGAATACAAGTTTGCTGAATATAAAATATGATTATCAAATACGTTTTTTTGACGTATTGTTTGTCCGTCTCCAATATCTATGCGTTCTATTGGTCTATCCGCACTTAGAACAACCAAAGGGATATCACTATAAAATGCTTCAGAAATGGCAGGGTAATAATTCAATAAAGCGCTACCCGAAGTACAAACTAAAACCACAGGTTTTTTGATTTGCTGTGCGATACCTAAGGCAAAAAAAGCAGCGCATCGTTCATCAACAATACTATAACAAAACATCTCTGGATGCTCGCTAAACCCAATTGTAAGTGGAGCATTACGAGATCCTGGTGAAATAACAATATGATGAATACCTTTAGCTTTGCATAAAGCGACAATTGTTTGAGCTAAAGGAATTTTGGAATATAAATGTTTCTTCATTCGAATCGCTAAATTACAATATCGCTGGTATTAAAGCCAACGTTTTGATGGTAAATTAAAACAGTACTTTTTTAATAGTTTCTGTCTTTCGCACTGTTTCTTCCCACTCTTTTTCTGGGTCAGAATCTTTAGTAATCCCTCCGCCAACATACAAAATTGCTTTTTTTGACTCTAGTTCCATACATCTTAAATTCACAAAGAGGTTAGACTTTTTTTGAGTCTTATCCCCTAGATTGAGTTCTCCCAAATAACCTGTATAATATTTTCTATTGTATTTTTCATTAGCCAGAATAAAAGTTCTGGCTTCATTTTTTGGAAGCCCACAAACTGCTGGTGTTGGATGCAGCATACTAATTACTTTTTCTACTCCATATTTATCTTGATCAAGATTACCTTTTATATCTGTTCGCAAATGTAATAATGAACCTGCTTGATGTGTGTATGTTTTTGAAGAAACTATAGTATCAGAAATAGATGATAACTCATTTACTATAAATTCTGTAACTATTTTTTGTTCTTCAATTTCTTTATCCCCCCAGTTAACCTTATAATCAGACTGATATAATTGTGTTCCTGCTAATGCCATGGTAGAAAATTGATCGTCTACAGTACTTAACAATGTTTCGGGAGTTGCCCCTAACCACATTCCTACTTTTGGGTGATACCACAAATATGTAAAAGCAGATGGGTATGCATTCAACAATCTCTTAAATATTGTTACAGGGCTATAAACAGTATCGTTTTCTATTTCTTCTTTACGTGACACAACTACTTTTCTAAGATCATTAGAACGTATTGTATTGATTGCCGATTGTATAAGCTCTTTATGCTGTTGCTTTGCACCTATATTTTTATGGTCAATATCATTTAAAAAATCACCCTTAGCTTCTTTTTTTGTATTAGTTTTAGAGATCGGTGAGGTAAGCATTGTACTTGATGCCTCAGGAATAAAAATAGATTTTGCAGAACTATCAAACGGTGCAAAAATAAAACCCGAATCTGAATAGTTTTCTAAATCATGTAATTGATTATTATCCTGTAACAACGCAAGAATATGATCAGAGTTTGCTTTATGATACATCACAAAAGGTAGTTTTTGCGCTAAATGATCTTGAATTTTTTTGTAAACCCCCGCTACTGTCATTCTATTTTGTTTTTGGAATAGCAATAGTTGTTAACTTTACAACAGAAATCAGATTATCCTCTTCATCACGTATTTTAATATTCCAAAGCTGAGTTGTTTTACCTTTGTGTATAATTTCTGCCTTACCAAAAACATATCCTTCTCGAACACTTTTGACATGATTAGCAGAAATTTCTATACCTCTTATATAAAAATCTTTAGCATTAAGGAAAATAAATGAAGCAGCACTACCTACACTTTCTGCCAAGGCAACCATGGCTCCACCATGCAAGATCCCATCAGGCTGATGTACTTTTGATGTAACTGGCATTTTTGCTACCAGATAATCTTCTCCTACTTCACAAAAAGATATCTCTAGAGTTTCCATAAGAGTATTTGGACACATTTGCTCACATGCTTTTAGTATTTCTTCTTGTTTTGGATGCATTTTGTAATTTAATTTTAAGTAAAAATAAACAATGACTCTAAATAATTCTAACTATATTCGTATAATATTTTAACGAACGTTCAATAAAAATATGCCTAAAGCCAAAACATCCAAAGAAGAAGTATTAAACAAAATAATACCAATCTTACGAAATCGTGGAGTACAAAACAGTAGTATGAGTGAACTCTCGAAGGCATGCGGTATACAGAAATCACATTTTTATTACTATTTCAGTAATAAAGAAGAGCTGATCAAAGAAGTACTTGCAACTGTTTATAGCTATTTTAATCACAATCTTTTTAAGATTATAAACAACAACTCATCCCCTATTACTGACAAGGTTTTAAAACTAAAATCACTTATGAGTAAAATATTCAAGGTTTCTGATGGTGGTTGTATTATGGCTAATACTGCTTTAGAAACCATGCACCTTAATCCTACATACAAAAAAGAAATACAATTATTTTTTACAGATTTTATTTCTGGACTACAGCTCTTACTAGAAACCAACTATCCCTCTGAAGAGTCATTCGATTTAGCAGAACAAATAGTACAAGATATCGAAGGCGGTATTTTATTGATGCAGGTTTATAATGACCCAAAGTATCTCAATAATGCAGTTTTAAGAATGGAAAAAATAATATTAAAAAACCAACAATGAATTCATACAATATCCACTCTTTTGATGAGTATCCAATTTCTGTACATCAGTTTACACCCACTACACCTAATCATAAAACTATAGTTTTTGCTCCTGCAGTGGCTGTACCACAAAAATTTTATTTCAATATGGCAAAACACCTTGCAGACAAAGGATGCAATGTATTTACATTTGATTATCGTGGGATTGGCACTTCACTTTCAAAAAATATTAAATCGCTAAAAGATCATGGGTATTTTTCGTGGGCAGCAGATTTTAAAGCAGTTTCTAAACATGCAAAAGAAGAATTTCCTAATAATAAACAATACATGATTGGTCATAGTTTTGGAGGAAATAGTATTGGTTTTAGTGATGCTTATCAATATTATGATAAATACCTTACTATAGCATCACAATTTGGGTATTATAAACATTTCGCTTTAAAAATGCAGGCGCTTATATATCTAAACTTTAAGTTTTTTGTACCCGTTACTACTGCTATGCTGGGATATTATCCCTCTGGTTGGTTTGGATTAGGCAGTCCTATAAGCACCAAAACTGCCAAAGATTGGGCTACATATTTATTACACCCAGATTCTATGCTTCATTTTTCTACGATGAACAAAAACACGTATTACGAAAGTATAAAAAACCCTATGTTATTAGTAAGCGTCGAAGATGATTTGTTTGCTCCAAAAAAATCTGTTGATATATTAGGCGAGCGTGTTTATAGCAATGCCAACGTAACTAGAAAACACCTTATCCCTGCAGATTATAATCTAAAAACTATAGGGCATTTTGATTTTTTTAGAACGAAAAATCAAGATATCTTGTGGCCGCTAGTAAGCGAATGGTACGAGCTATAAAATCAAGACAAATTATGCAAAAAAAAGCAGCCTATCAATCTGTTAACACATACGATACCCTAAACGAATTGACTCATACTACCAAAAATGTTTGGTTGGTTTTTCACGGAATAGGATACTTGAGTCGTTATTTTATCAAATTATTTGAAAAATTAAATCCCGAGGAAAACTACTGTATTGCCCCCCAAGCACCTTCAAAATATTACAAAGGTGAAGATTACAGGAGAGTTGGCGCCAGTTGGTTAACCAAAGAAAATACACCAATAGAAACTGAAAACATCCTTAACTATATTGATGCATTAATTGAAGCTGAAGATATCCCTAATCATATAAATTTAATTGTTTTAGGGTATTCTCAAGGAGTTAGTATAGCAACACGTTGGGTTGCGCGCAGAAAAATTAAGTGTGAAGCGCTAGTAATGATATCAGGCGGTTTCCCTAAAGAATTAGATAACAAAGATTTTACTTTTCTAAACGATTATACTAAAATCACTCACATTGTTGGCGAAAAAGATCCATATTTTGAAATAGAAAAAGTTGAAGCCGAGAAAATCAGAGTGAAAAAAATATTACCTCAAATTGAGTTTAGAATACATACAGGAGGTCATGAATTAGATCCAAAAACATTAGTAAACATACTATAAAGATCATAACATATTAATCAAACCCACCATAACAGTAAAGTTTTGGTGGGTTTAATTATTTTTTACTGATTCCAAGATTTTAATAAAAAGCGTTGACCACCTATTAAGTTATCCGGAGTAGCTGATCCTGAATATTGTAGCATATCCATGAAGTACACATTAGGCCCTAACGTTTTTTGGGTTTCATTAAAAATAAGCGTACAAGCATAGATTTCTTTAGGATCTAACAACATTCCT
This sequence comes from uncultured Aquimarina sp., assembly GCA_947501475.1. Classification (GTDB taxonomy): domain Bacteria; phylum Bacteroidota; class Bacteroidia; order Flavobacteriales; family Flavobacteriaceae; genus Aquimarina. The sequence goes on from CANMWA010000002.1 coordinate 163,143, forward strand.
GATAGTCTAGCTCCGGGAGTTTTAATTTCAATTAAATCATCATCAATTTTTGCAACTCCTTCTCCTTGACTTCCATTTTGTTCCCACTTTTGAATAAGCTCTGGTGCTAATCTTAAAAACACATCTCCATAATCAAAAACAGAGGCTTCGATATCATTAGCATTTTCAAAAGAAAGTATCATCTCATACTCTCGATCTTCTTCATAATTACCGACAAAAACAGCAGTCTGCCTTCCTCCTGGCATAGTTTCTCTAGCTATAGAGATATTTTTCCAGGCAATATTATTATTGTTTTTTACATTACCTCCCAAATTTGTCGTCTCAGGAAATGTCATACCACTACTGGTTTCTATTCTAGCCAATAAGCAAAAATGCGACTCATCACCTCCAAGAGAAGCATAATCAGCTGGATTGGGCACATTAGTCCATTGATATTCTAAAATAGTAAAATCTCCACCTTGTACTACTCCTGTTAGCTTTGTATCGATTTCACCTCCCATTAAAGCAGTACCAATAGTTAAGCTACCATCCCATGGTGCTGTCCAGCTTAACCCTGTAGATGCTTTTGCCCAATATAATTTTACATTTGCATTTTCAGATGGTGCACATCCTCTATTACGAACTCTTACATATACGTACACTCCGCCTCCACCTGGGATGTAGGTAGGGTTTTCATGTTCTTGATTCATAGTGCCTATCGCATTTCTCACCCAAATATCTTCGCTGATATGAAATCGATCAGATTCATTATTAGGCTCATTGCCAATATCCTCGGGGGTGTCTTGTATATATAAATCAGCTGTACTAGAATCAGGTGGCGGTAACAAACCATCTGACCCAATTAGGCTAGCTTGTGTAGTGTATAATGTAGCAATCATTCTATCTACCTGATCCTGAGAAAACATTACCATTGCAGAATCATCCACAAAATCCATATAATTCATAAACATTAAACCATTACCTCCTGTAGTACAACAATCTGTGACAGGAAATGTTGGTATTCCAAAATTTTGTGTTCCTTGATTAGGCGTATCATCAACATAATCAGTACCATCACATTCGCTAGGTACACAATTAGAATCTCTATTATTATCTATAGCAAGACCTCCGCCAGGCAATTCAATAACACCCTCTAAATGATGTAAATCAAAAAAATGTCCGAATTCGTGCACTGCTGTCCTACCGTCATTAAAAGGAGATGTTGGGCTTACAGAACCTACATTTCCAAAGACATCTGATTCACTCACAAACCCTTGTAAATTTGGTGCTTCGTTAGGAAATGAAGAATATCCAATAGCACTACCAACTATCGACCCAACTATCCAAATATTTAAGTATTTACTGGTATCCCAAGGATCTACCCCGCCAGAAGTTGAAGATTTTGCTTCGTTACCCCCAACTGTATAACTTGTAGTACCAGCTCTTTGTCTTGTGATCCCTGTAGTACTATTACAATCGGGATCTCTTTTTGCTAATTGAAACTCTATCCTGGCATCTGCAACTAAGCTCGAAAACGCTGAAGGCACTGTACTTATATCAGCATTTAACCGTCTAAAATCCCTATTCATAACATCAATCTGGCTTTGAATCTGCGCATCACTAATGTTTGTGCCTGTTCCAACATCTTCTCCATTATGAAGTACATGTACTACTATAGGGATCACAACTCTTCCTCCTCTTAAACCTGCTGCTCCTTGTGCAACTGTGTTATAATACTCTTTTATTAAGCCTTCAATCTCGTAATGTTTGTTCCTATAATTAGGATCTGTTTTTATCTTTTCTACAAAATACTCAACAGAGCCGCACCTAGATACTTCTAGTGTCTCTTCTGTGTCTTGACACCCCATAAGAAGAAGCGTCAACACCCCAATACATAGCTTAAATAAATGTGATGAATTAATGTATTTTTCCATTTTATTTGTTTTTTGTTATTAAAATCAAAAGTATTCAATAACACACCCAAACAAAACAGTTAAAAAGCTAATAAACAACAGGTTAAAACCCCTTTTTTATCATAAAATAGCAACTAAGATTCTTGTTAATTTTTCAGATTTCCTAAAGCCAATCTTGTATGTACCGTATCATAAATTATAGTGAGTTTAAGGATTTTATTATTGTTATCTAATTCGAGAATATCTACTACTTTAAACTGCACTGTCTTACCATCTTTTAACTCCCAATCGTAATCAAAAAGCAATGAAATTCGATTGGAGTTTTGCTCAATAAACAATCCATCAAACTTTAAAGTAGAAGTATTAGTGTCTAATGCCAGGGTTTTATAAAAGTTTCTTGCTGGTAGTACCCCATATAAAGGAGATTCGACAATACCATTTTCATCAAATAAATCAACAACTTTATCTATATCACCATTTTCTAGATACATAAGATAATTTCTTGCTATTTCTTCTTTAGTCATTTTGTAATATATTGTTTTTGTTTATAACATTAATCGATAAAAAAACACGGCTGAGGCTCTTGACAACATGAATGATGTTCTTGACAATGCGTATACTACTCTTGACAACGTGGATGATGTTCTTGACAATGCGCATGATACTCTTGACAACATGAATGGTGTTCTTGACAATGCGCATGATACTCTTGACAACGTGGATGATGTTCTTGACAATGCGCATGATACTCTTGACAACGTGGATGATGTTCTTGACAATATGAATGATGCTCTTGACAACTTAGCCAATGTTCTTGACAACAAAAATTAAGTAGATTACAAATATCGTTCTTTAACAACATCAAAATGATGCTTTTGATGCCCTGGTAAGATATATCCAACTGCTCGGGTACTCATTGGGCTACCACTAGCCTCGCCTATTCGCTCAAGCATTTGATCTGTAAACCCTTTAAACAAAGTAACTGAGGCATTTCTTACTGCTTCAAAATCTGCAATTATATCCTCTTTGGTGTAAGAATTTGCATTCGAATTTGGCACATAGTCGTCTTGCTCAAAACCAAGAATTGGAGTTTTATCATTTCGAGCAAAACGTAATGCTCGATATGTAAAAATACGTTCTGTATCAATTAGATGTTGTAATACTTCTACAATTGTCCATTTCCCTTCAGAATATGCGTATGTCCATTTTTCATCAGGAATAGCATTTACAAAATCAACAAATTCTTGTTTACCGTCCTGCAATCCTTTTACAATCTCTGGACACGTTGCTTTAGATATATATATACCGTAATAAGGATTAAACTCTCCTTCTTTTAATTGATTTAGCATAGATATTGTGTTAAAAAAATGAGGTAGGAATTTAGTAATTCCTACCTCATAAATAAATACCGTTAACAGTATTTTATTAATATTATGCCGAATTACGGCTAGCATTTATATTACCAAATAATGAGCGTGTCACCATTTTTTCATAAACCTCTAGATAAGTATCATCTTTGGTCTTTGACCTATGTATTTCCTGAATTTTTTTCAAAGCATATTGCTGTATTGTTAGCAATGGTAATACAATATTTTCTCTTATATCAATAGAAGCTCTACCTGCAGGTTCATTTTGCATTAATTCTGAATACCCTGTAAGTTGTAGCAGCAATCGTTTAGTTAACACATACTCATCATGTATGATATCCCAAAATGCGCCATACTCTTCATCTTCTTTCATATAAGCTGTAAGCTCAAAAAATGATTTAGTAAGACTCATCATACTATTGCCAATTAAAGTTCTAAAAAAAGCAGAGCTTTTATATAACGAACTAATCTTATCAAATTCACCGCGATCTTCAAATGCTTTTAAAGCAGTACCTACCCCATAAAACCCAGGGACATTTTGTTTTAATTGACTCCAACTACCCACAAATGGTATTGCTCGTAGATCTCCAAAATCCAGAGTAGCGCTTTTACTTCGTTTAGAAGGGCGGCTGCCTATATTTGCTTTTCCGTAATATTTTAAAGTACTCATATGTTCTAAATACGGCAAAAACTTTGGATGGCTTTTAAAATCAACATAAGTTTGATAGCTTATATCTGCCAACTCTTGCATTGTTTGTTTATTTTCTGGCGAAAATAGATTGCTTTCATTATTTGTCAACTCATTTTCTACACCAGCACCTAATAGTTGTTCTAGGTTATACTGGCAAGAGTCTAAGGTTCCAAAATTAGAACTAATGGTTTGTCCTTGTACGGTTAATTGAATTTCTTCATCTTCTACTGTTGGACCAAGTGATGCATAAAACTGATTGGTATTACCACCTCCTCTTGCCGGAGGGCCTCCTCTACCATCAAAGAATACCACTTTTACATCATACTTTCTTGATATTTCTGTTAATGCTTCTTTTGCTTTAAATATCCCCCAGTTTGCCATCAAATACCCTCCATCTTTTGTACCGTCAGAAAAACCTAACATAATGGTTTGTTTCATTCCACGACGTTTCAGGTGCTCCATATACACTGGATTACTGTATAACGACTCCATCACTTGATGTGAAACTTGTAGATCGGGTACCGTTTCAAATAAAGGAATCACATCTACAGTGGGTTGTTTCCAGTCACAGAGTCTAATCATTGCAAAGGTTTCCATAACATTCAAAACACTTCCATTATTACTAATGATATAACGATTTGCTGCTCGCTCACCATTTTTATCCTGAATAGTTTTGATTGCATACATAGATTCTAACGTAGCACGTGTGATATCTTCTTCAAAAACTGAAGGGTCTATTACTCCATTAATTTTTGAAAGAGCATCTATTTGTTCTGATTCAGAAAGTGAAAGATAATTTTCAGGAAAAATACCTAAACCTAACTCATTAGTCTTACTTACTATATCTGTTAAAACTTTATGATGTACTCGTGAGTCTTGTCTGATATCTAGGGTTCCAAAATGAAATCCGAAAATTTTAACTTTATTAATCAAATCTTGCAAGTCCTCAAGAAAAAGAGATTGATGCTCGGTAATTAGCTCTTCTCTAATCTCTAGCAATCCATTCATTAAAGTTTCTATAGATAATGGCTCTGCAGTTTTTGCATAATAAAAATTATCATACAAGGCAGTTTCTAAAACAGCAATTTTATCCTGAAGGTTACCAAAAGTAATTCTACGTTTTAGATTTCGTATATCACGATAGTAATTTATAAGAATAGTTTTTCTAAGCCTTTTTGCAACCTTTAATGTGGTCTCTGTAGTTACAAATGGGTTTCCGTCACGATCTCCTCCTGGCCAAAAACCTAAATTAATCAAATCATTCTCAAGATCTTCTCCTTCAAATATATTTTGCTGTATATAATTATAAATTGCGCCTGCCGAATGATAGAACACATTTTCTAAATACCAAATCAAACTTACAGCTTCATCATAAGGAGTTGGTTTTTCTTTCTTAAAAAAAGCCGTTTTTCCTAATTGCGCTAGTAATTTCTTTATTATCGGAGAGTCGTTTTCACGAATTGCAGCGTCTAAGTCATGAATAATCCCTAGTACTGTACCTGGATAAAACTGTGTTGGATGCGCAGTTAGGGTCGGGCGAATTTTAAATCGTCTTAAATATTCTTTAAGCTCTTCTAGCTGCCCTTTTGCCTGTGCTTCTTCTTTAATACTTCTTAAAGTCCCTCTTCCATCCATGTTATTTACTACAGGAAAAGCAGCATCTTCGATAGCATCAAACAATACAACCTGGCGCTCGATATACTGAATAAACCTAAACAATAAATCGTGTTTGTCTTTTTCAGACGGGTGATCTTGGTATAGTTTAAAAAAACTTTCTACAATTTGCGTAGGGTTTTTATGTTTTGCGTAGCCTTTTTCGCAAACTTCATTAAAAAGTGGTAATAAAACTCCTGTATTGGTTATCTCATCAAACGGCAATGTCATAAATATACTATTGTATATCTGATATTTTGCCAGAACATTTTCATTAAAACGTTCTATTTTTGGTTTTCTTGGCATTAGTGTGGTGGTTTATGGTTAAATAAAAACAAAAATTAAAAAAACCCTCTAAGTAATTATCTTAAAGGGTTTCTATATATAGTAAGCAATCCCTTTTACATCTCCTGAAAAATAGAATGCATCAAACGTTTCTTATCATTAATACTCTCTTCTAGCGAGATCATTGTTTCTGTACGATACACTCCATCGATATCATCTAATTTGAAGATAATTTCTTTTGCATGATTTGTATCTTTTGCTCGTACTTTACAAAAAATATTAAACTTACCTGTTGTTATATGTGCTACAGTTACAAAAGGTATTTCATTAATTCTTTCTAAAACAAATTTAGTCTGCGAAGTATTTTGAAGATAGATACCAACATATGCAATAAATGAATATCCTAATTTCTTATAATCTAATGTTAGTGATGATCCTTCAATTATACCCGCTTCTTCCATTTTTTTAACACGTACATGTACTGTACCTGCCGAAATCAATAATTTTTTTGCAATATCCGTAAAAGGCGTACGAGTATTTTCAATCAACATATCCAAAATTTGGTGATCTACTTCGTCTAATTTGAACTTTGCCATAGTTATTTATGTTATTTCCCGATTATTTATATTGCAAAAATAACAGAAAAATACAGTATTCACACATTTTATTTCATCTTTTTGCTAATTCTATTGAGAATAATTCAGAATTTAGATAGAATTTTAACAATACCTCCTCTGGAACTATCTCTACTGTAACGTTTTCGTTACGAATTGCTCTTTTTTTACCAATAATTTCTCTGTGGCCATAAAATTTTCGTAAATCTTCAATTTTAACAACTTTAGGTACGAATCTCACATTATTTTCATACAACTCTTCAGTAAATTGAACAGCTATATCCACACTGTTACCATTCAAAATAACATCTCTAATAATGATATCATAAAAGCATTTCCCGTTTTCAGGAATCAAAAAATAATCTTTATAGTCCTCGCCAGTTATAACGGTGGTAGTTATATATTGTATTGAAGTTATTAATGCATAAAAAATATACTCTCGGGTCTTCTCTCTATCGTAATCTTGTGGATAATGACCTGCTTCAAATAAAATTGTAGGTATCCCCATATACTCCAAAGTATCACCAACACAATTAATGTTAAAACCATCATCATAACGACCTACTTGCCCAGGGATACATTGTTGTAGTATTTGATTCATCTCTGCAATAACCTGCATAGCCTTCTTTCGGCTAGAGCTAATAGACCGTTCTTTATTTCCAGCAGGGGATAAAAATGATACTGTAGCTGGTTGGTTAGTTTCTCCTGCACTAAAAATAGTACGCTGTCCATGTAAATTAAAAGCAAAATCCGGTTGTATATCTTTTATAAGACCATTTAACAACACACTTTCTTTTTGCGTAAGATTTTGAGCATCTCTATTAAGATCTACATCATTATAATTAAGCCTGGTATAAGCTTTTGCTCCATCTGGACTTAAAATAGGCACTATAAATAGTGTACATCCCTGTAAAAGACTATTAGCAAGATCATTTTTTGAGTCATTAAGAAGATTAAGAAAATCAAAAACAGCTTTTGTTGTTGTACTTTCATTACCATGCATCTGTGACCATAACAAAAGTTTTTTTACACCCGTACCAATTTTTAAAAGATGTATAGGTGCATTGTTTTCTGAAACGCCAATTTGCGTTACTTCGATTTTATCATCCAATTTATTTAACAAAGGAGTAATGTGATCCAAATGAATGTACCTGCCATATAATAAAGGTTCCTTATACTTTGTAAAATAATGATGAAGTGTATTATGATCCATTAATCGCTATTATAACCACGAAATTAAGCCAATAAATCATATTGAACAAAATTACATTGTGTTTACATTTGTAAACAATATAATTATTAAATGTAAATTCTATGTTTTTAGCATCAAAAAGCAGCAAGATACAAGTTATAATGCTATTTAACAGCTATTTGCAATAATCCTATTACTATTGGTTATTTTGTGTTATAACTTTTAATAATATTCATGATAATTACAATTGTAAACAAAAATATTACACAATTTACTTTTGTAAACAATGCATATTTAAATGTATATAAATATTTTATTATCAGGATATTATAAATTTATATTAAAGTATTACTTCATATGTGTGTTAATTTTGAATACTCTTTCTTAACTGACTTACTTTTTTCTTTACCTAATTAAGTTTAACTTCGTAAACAAATGTTGATTGTACTCTAAATGGTAGACGAAAAATTTGGGAAAAGAATTCAGGAATTGATGGATTATTACAATCTGTCTGCTTCTGCATTTGCAGATTCGATGAGTGTAGGACGCTCCTCTATCTCGCATATTTTATCTGGAAGAAATAAACCGAGTTTGGATTTTGTAATGAAGATTGAAGAAGCTTTCCCTGAAGTAACATTGCATTGGTTATTATATGGACAAGGTGATTTTCCAAAATCTGAAAATGAAAGCCCAATTACAGAACACATCCCTTCACAGAAACCAATCGCTTCACCTCCAATACATATTTCTACAGAAGCAGTATCAGAAGTTGAAAAGAAGACGTCTGAAACAAATAATAATGATTTATTCTCTCAAACTGAATCTACCCAAGAAAAAAAGTCTAAGTCTATACCTCCTGTCATAAATAATCCCGCTACAAAAAATAACAACTTGCCTATTATTCCTAGTGATCAGGAAATCGATCGTATTGTTATTTTTTATTCAGACGGTACTTTTAATTCTTATCAGATGAAAAAAACTTAACAACTTTTTCAGTACAAACTATAAATTTTCTGGAAATACATCTATTTTCGTTTTTAGTTAAACTATCACATGAAGCAAGTTGCTTTTATATTTTTAATTTCATTATCTATTGCTAGTTGTTATCAACAAGAGCGAAATTGTATAAATTTTCAAAAAGGAACTTTTGAATTTGAAACTTTTCTTAATGGAGAATTAGCCAAAACCACTTTTGTTAGAAATGATTCTATAGAGATTGATTATTTCAAAGGAAAAACTGATACTGCCAGTATTCGCTGGATTAATGACTGCGAGTATATTGTTCAGAAATTACATCCCAAAAATATGGCAGAAAAAAAGGCAATACATATGAAGATCTTAACTACAGACAAAAACACCTATACTTTTGAATACGGGCTAGTAGGTGCAACTAATAAACAACGTGGAACTGCTAAAAAAATAAAATAATGTTTGAAATTTTCGCATCAGCCGACACATGGGTCGCTTTATTGACACTTACATTTTTAGAAATTGTATTAGGTATAGATAATATCATTTTTATATCATTAGCTTCTAGTAAATTACCCGAGAAACAGCAAAAAAAAGCCACTAATATTGGATTACTATTGGCAATGGTAATGCGTATTGTTTTATTATTTGGTATTTCACTACTTGTTGCAATGGAAGCTCCTTTCTGGCATATTAATCTTCCCTGGTTAGAAGTCGGAATTAGCGGACAAGCATTAATACTGTTTGGTGGTGGACTTTTCTTACTGTACAAGAGTGTGCATGAAATACATGAAAAAGTTGATGAAAAAGGAGAGGAAGAAAAAGAAATACAAGCAAAAAGCTCATCTACTCTATCTAATGCAATTGTGCAAATCACACTAATCAATGTTGTGTTTTCTTTTGATTCGATCCTTACTGCTGTAGGTATGACAAACGGGTTAAGCGATGATCCAAATGATGCATTATTAATAATGGTTATAGCAGTTGTAATATCTGTTCTGATTATGATGTTATTTGCAACTCCTGTAGGTAGGTTTGTAAATAAACATCCATCTGTACAGATCTTAGGACTCTCTTTTTTAATTCTAATTGGATTCATGCTAATCGCAGAAGCTGCACATTTAGCTCATTTGCAAATATTTGATAGTCAAGTAGGTACAATCCCTAAAGGATATCTTTACTTTACCATAGCTTTTTCTTTATTCATAGAGTTTTTGAATTTTAAATTAAGAAAGAAAAATAAGATCGAAAAACAAAACATATAATATTGAATAAACATTTATGATCATAAAAATTGCAGAAGGCAATCTTAAAACCAAATTTGGAGAATACCATGAAATATTATTTTATGATGGGCAAAAAGAATCTTTTGCCTTAGTAATGGGTGATATAAAAGGTGAAGAAGATGTATTATGTCGCGTACACTCATCTTGTATATTTGGTCATCATTTTAATAGTATCGAATGTGATTGCAGAGAGCAAATGGAAATTTCGCAGCAGCTCATAGAAAAAGAAGGCAAAGGAATTATTATTTGGCTAGATCAAGAAGGTAAAGGAAACGGACATTATGCCCTTTTGAAAAGTGCTGAATATAAAAAACAAGGAATTCCGCAAGCAGAAGCATATGAGGCCGTAGGATTTAAAAAAGATGCTCGAGATTTTAGAAGTGCTGCAGAGATCTTAAAAGAAATTGGTGTGAAATCAATACGAATGTTAACCAACAACCCTAAAAAAGTTGAAACGCTTACAAAACATGGTATTTTGGTTATTAGCACCGTACCTACTAAACTTTAATTTTTTACTTGTACTTATGACTAGTCTTTGATTTTCGCAATATCGATCAAAAAATAATTAGCTTTTCATTGTAATATTGCATAGTTCTAAAACTGAAATATGCCTGAAAACATAAAAGATTCTTATCAAAATAGAATTTCTAAAGCGATAAATTATATTGAAGAACATCTAAAAGATGAATTAACATTAGACAGTGTCGCTAAGCAAGCCTACTACTCAAAATTTCACTTTAGTAGAATTTTTGCAACCATTACTGGAGATACTGTTGGAGATTATATTCGAAAAAGAAGGGTTTCAGAATCTGCACACGAATTAATTCTTACTAAACGAACAATTACAGAAATTGCTGAACGTTATCAATTTGATTCTCAAGAAGCCTATACTCGTGCATTTCAATCGATTTTTAATACAAGCCCAGGAAAATATCGAAAAAAAGGTCACCGCCTTGTCGCTTTTGAGCGATACACTCTTTCTCCTAGTGATTTTGAGCGTTTACAAAATGATTTTATAACTATAGAACCAAAAATTGTTACGATTAACGATAAAATGTTAATCGGTTTAAAAACCGAAACTAGCATCTCTAATGACAAAACCACACAAATGTGGCAAAAGTTTATGCCTAGAAGACATGAAGTAAGTAATAATAGAAATACCGGCTATTACTCTGTCCAAATTTATAATGAGCATATAACTTTTGAAAACTTTACTAATGATACAATATTTGAAAAATGGGCTGCAGTCGAAGTTTTAGATTTTGACAATATTCCAGAAGGAATGCTACCCTATACCCTTTGCGGAGGAAAGTATGCAGTATTTATCCATAAAGGGCCAATCAATACATTCAAAAAAACCTTGGATTATATTCACCAGATATGGTTACCCAATTCAGAATACCAAATAGACTCAAGAAATCATTTTGAAATTATGGGAGAAAAATATCATGGGCCTTATCAACCAAAATCTCAAGAAGAGATATGGGTTCCTATTCTATAACTTTAAAAATTTACATCAATTTTCTACTTAAAAATTCCTGCATTTTTAAACGTTCATATAATAAACCTCACAAGTTTATCGTTATTAAAATACAAAAAGTAAGAATTATAGTACAAGATTCATTTTTAATCTATATACTATTATATTGAAAATCAAACACATAACCCCGAAAAAAAACAAAACTTCGCGTGCTTTGATTTATTATTTAAAAACTAACCACAAACTCTATGGAAAACAAAAAGTTATTAATTGTATTTTGGTTTGCACTTGTAGGAGTGTATGCTCAGGAAGAAAGTACTACCCAAAAAATTGAATCAACTGATACTATTGAAGAAACACAAGATCAAAATACTACTACAGTATCACGCATTGATAATTTCGAATATTCATTAAAAGAATATAAATCTATGCTGTCAAGATGTAAAGAATTAACTAGTAAGCTTATAGAATATGACAAGCTTATTAAAGATGGATCTATGACCAGAAAACAGACTAAAGCCTGGAAAAGAGATGTCATGGAAGCTAAACTGTTGGATTACAGGATAGAAGATTTTACCACGATATACAGAGGTGGGGATTATCCACATGTAAATTATTTAAACATACAAGTATTAAATAATTATGATGATTTTTCAAAAACCCTAGACAGCGCTTCACAATACGCTGGATTTTAGTATATAAAACACAATACACTTTAAAAGCACAATAGATAAATTATCTATTGTGCTTTTTATCTATATACTGATGATAATATATTCCTTTGTCCGATAAAAATGAATTTTAACGAAAACCGTCACTCAATTTTTTACGATTATAATTACACTTTATTTTATTATACTACTTTGTGACACAGATTTAAGTATTTGATTTATAAATATTTAATTAACACACATTTAAAAGAGAACGAATATGAAGAATTACACTCTAATTATTATATGTTTATTTGCTTATGTTGGTATGTATGCGCAACAACAAAGTAGTATTTCAAAAACAGAATTTACTTATGTGGTAAACAAAATACCAAATCAAAATACTACTACAGTATCGCGTATTGATAATCTCGAATATTCACTTGAAGAATATGAATCTATGTTATCAAGATGTCAAGAATTAACCAATAAGCTTGTAGAATATGATAAAATCATTCAAAATGGATCTATGACCAAAAAACAAACCAAAGCATGGAAAAGAGATGTTATGGAGGCTAAATTATTAGGTTACAGAATAGAAGATTTTACCGCTATATATAGAGATGGTGATTATCCGTATGTAAATTATTTAAACATCCAGGTATTAAATAATTATGATGATTTTGCTAAAACCCTAAACGATGCAACTCAGTATGCTGGGTTCTAATACGTAAAACATAAAAACACTTAAAAGCACAATAGATAAATTATCTATTGTGCTTTTTTATTTATCTACATTTACAACTAATAATCAATAGATTACATAAAAATAAAATTTAAGTGTAGTGTAAAAATTGACTCCCGGATTATTAATTTTATAAATTTTGCTGCACATTTGCAACCGCAACCAATCCAACAATAAGAATGAGTTTAGAAAGAGAATTACATAAGCGCAGTGGATCTATATGTGAATTATCAGGAGAAACAGAAAATCTAAAAGTATATCAAGTTCCAAAATCCCCAGGAACAGGATTAGATGCTCATATCTTAATTTCACAAACATGTTTTGAGCAAATTGAAAACCCAGAGCAAATGAACCCTAATCATTGGCGATGCCTAAATGATAGTATGTGGAGTGAAGTACCTGCCGTACAAGTAATGGCATGGAGAATGCTTAACCGTTTACGTTCTGAAGGCTGGCCACAAGATTTATTGGATATGTTATATCTAGATGCAGACACATTAGATTGGGCAAAGGCAACAGGTGAAGGAAATGATACAGAAGACATCATAAAACATATGGATGCAAACGGAGCTACCTTACAGTCTGGTGATGCTGTAGTTTTAATAAAAGATCTAGATGTTAAGGGAGCAAATTTTACCGCCAAACGCGGTACAGCAGTACGCAATATTTCGCTAGTTCACGATAATCCAGAACATATCGAAGGTAGAGTTAATGGGCAGCATATTGTGATTCTTACCAAATATGTAAAGAAATCATAAAAAACATATAATTCTCTTTTATTATTGCCGTAACCAAGTATCTGGGTCAAGGTAATACATCTTTTTCCATCCTTGTACAGCTGTATCATCACGTAAATTTATATAGGGAAACGGAGTCGTAATTGCATAATGCAAATGTGGTGGTTTCCCTTTTGCATTTCCTGTATCACCCACAGTACCTATGACCGATCCGGCTGCAACTGGAGCCAAAGGAAATGTATCTATTTCGTCTAAATGTGCATAATAATGAAACCGCCATTTGGGCCCCAGAATCATTACCGACTTCCCTCCTTTTCCACCTTTATGAGTATACACGACAATACCTTTGGTAGCAGCAATAACCGAAGTCCCTTTTTCAGCAAAAATATCAATCCCTTTATGAGTAATAGAAGTCCCCCAGGGATACGCCCAAAAAGAATGATCATCCCAATTTTTTATAGTAGCACCAGCTACTGGTATTATCATATTTTGCGGAATCAAAAATCCAATACCAACAACAACCAATGGTAGCCAAAACCATTTTCTATAAGCACGATTACGTACTAAAAAAGCTATTGAAGTTAACAGCGTAATCCAGAAACGTTTTGTTGTATTGGTTATCATTCTATATATAATAAGATCGTAGCATAAAAAATATACCGCGTTTTACTAATATGCATTAAAAAGATAGTAAACGACTCTAAAATTTAAAACAATGTAGGCTGCTCATCATCGCCTGTATTAGGCAAACCATCAGATGTATCAGTATTTGATGAAGATACATTCTCTTCTTCTATAACCTCAATTTCTTCAGCAGGAAGTGGTTCAGGTTCATCATAAGGTAACGATTCTAATAAGTTTATTTGTTTTACCTTATGTGTAGTTAACTGATTTCCTAAAGCTTTTATCCCTTTTACAGCAATAAACTCTTCAAAATTCATTTCTTCATTAGGGCGTTGATCTTTACCTCTAGCCTTATTGAATACGATCTCTGCAATGGGCCTATACTCTGTAGAAATCACTTCTAAAAATGATTTTGGGTGTTCTGAAATAAAATTCTCTTCTCGTTCTGGGTTTTCGATAATAAAACGTTTAACATAGTATCGTTCTTTTTCTCCATCCCAATAAATTGCTGAAATTGGTTTATTTGGCTTCCATTTTTCTAAGACCACCATATCCGAATTAAAGTGTAAGGTCATTTCAGGGATAATTGTCTTAGCATATCCTTTTTGATCAATAATCAACAAGCGATCTTCACCTCTAAACTCACCAAGCAATTCTCCTCTTCCATCAACATTGAGGCGTTGTACAGAGTCATCAAACCAGATTTTACGGGGTTTTAACGTAGAAACTCCCTGTTCTTTCAGTTCAATTCTTTTAATATTATATTTGGTAACAATATTTCCTTTTACGCCTCTACCTTTAACCAATAAATCTGCAAAATCTAGATCAAATTTTAGTTTTTTAATACTTCCAGCTTGACGTAAGAAAATTGTTATCACTTCTGCTTCACCATTGGGGTTAGCAGAGAAATAAGTGCATTTAGAATTTTTCTTTCCTTGTGTAAGGTCATAATCTTTATCACGAGTAACACCAGTTACAGCAAAACGCTTCACATATGAGGCTCCACCTTTACCGTCTTGATAAATCATATTATAGATGGTGCGTTTGTCTTTTTTCTTAAAAACCGCAACATGAATGATATTCTTTCCTATAAATGTTTTGGCGCCAACTTTTGTGATCATCATTTTACCTTCTTCAGTAAAGCAAATAATATCGTCTATATCAGAACAATCTGTAACATATTCGTCTTTACGTAATGAAGTTCCTATAAAACCTTCTTCTCTATTTACATACAGTTTAGTATTACGGATAACTACCTTGGTAGCTTCGATATCATCAAAGATTTTCACCTCTGTTTTACGCTCTTTTCCTTTACCATAGGTCTTTTTTAACCTTTTAAAGTAATCAATTGCAAACTCGATAAGATGTCCTAGATGATGCTTTACCTGTGCAATATCAGCCTCAAGCGCTTCAATTTTTTGTTGTGCCTTATCAATATCAAATTTTGAAATACGCTTGATTCGAATTTCTGTTAATCGTACAATATCTTCTTCGGTAACGGCACGTTTTAAGTGCTTAATATGTGGTTGTAGTCCTTTATCGATAGCTTCGATTACTCCTTCCCATGTTTCTACTTCTTCAATATCGCGGTAGATACGGTTTTCGATAAATATTCTTTCTAAAGATGCAAAATGCCATTGTTCCTGAAGTTCTTCTAGCTGTATTTCAAGCTCTTTTTTAAGCAATTCTACTGTATTATCAGTAGATCGGCGTAACATTTCTGAAACTCCGATAAAGTTTGGTTTATTATCTTCAATAACACAACCTAATGGAGAAATAGACACTTCGCAATTGGTAAATGCATAGAGTGCATCAATAGTTTTATCTGGTGAAATACCAGATGGAAGGTGTACTAATATTTCTACTTCTGCCGCTGTATTATCTTCTATCTTTTTAATTTTAATCTTTCCTTTTTCATTTGCCTTAAGGACAGAGTCTATTAACGAAGTGGTGGTCGTAGAAAACGGAATCTCATTGATAACCAATGTATTTTTATCTTGCTGAAAAATCTTAGCACGTACTCGTACTTTACCACCTCGATTACCATCATTATAGTTCGTAAAATCTGCTATCCCAGATGTCGGAAAATCTGGTAAAATCGTAAAACGCTTACCTTGTAAATGTTTAATCGAAGCGTCAATCAATTCAATAAAATTATGTGGTAGAATCTTAGTACTTAATCCTACTGCAATACCTTCTGCTCCTTGAGCCAATAATAATGGAAATTTAACAGGAAGGTTAATTGGTTCTTTTTTACGACCATCATAGGATAACTGCCAATCCGTTACTTTTGGATTATAAACAACATCCAAAGCAAATTTGGATAAACGTGCTTCAATATATCTCGAAGCTGCCGCTCTATCCCCGGTAAGAATATTACCCCAGTTTCCTTGCATGTCGATGAGCAATTCTCTTTGCCCAACCTGTACCATGGCATCTGCAATACTAGCATCACCATGTGGGTGATATTGCATGGTATGCCCTACAATATTAGCAACTTTATTATAACGACCATCATCCAAATCTTTCATAGAATGTAGAATACGGCGCTGCACAGGTTTTAATCCATCTTCAATTGCGGGTACTGCTCGTTCCAGGATTACGTATGATGCATAATCCAGAAACCAATCCTTATACATTCCGGTAACCTTGGTGATCACCTCTTGTGGTTGGTGATCTTCAGGGTTTGATTCGTGATGTAATTCTTCGTTTTCGTTTTCCAAATCCATATATAATTTAGGGGCGCTTAATAATTATAATTCTTCCTCTACTGTATCCAGCTCTACTTTTAAATTGTCGATAATAAACTCCTGTCTTTGTGGAGTATTTTTTCCCATATAAAAAGACAACAATTCTTCTATAGATTTATCTTTATCCAACATTACCGGATCCAAACGTATATCATCGCCGATGAAGTGCACAAACTCATCAGGAGAGATCTCTCCTAACCCTTTAAATCGGGTGATTTCAGGTTTTCCTGTTAATTTTTGGATTGCATCCCTTCTTTCTTGTTCAGAATAGCAATAAATCGTTTCCTTTTTATTTCTTACTCGAAATAATGGTGTTTGTAAAATATACAAATGTCCTTCTTTGATAACTTCGGGAAAAAATTGCAAAAAGAATGTTATTAATAGTAATCTAATATGCATCCCATCGACATCGGCATCGGTAGCGATTACAATATTATTATAACGAAGGTCTTCTAATGACTCTTCAATATTTAAAGCCGCTTGCAAAAGATTGAATTCTTCATTCTCATACACAATCTTTTTGGTCATATTATAGCAGTTCAAAGGCTTACCACGTAAACTAAAAACCGCTTGAGTATTCACATCACGAGATTTTGTAATTGATCCACTTGCAGAATCTCCCTCGGTAATAAATAGTGTACTCTCAAGATTACGATCTTTTTTACTATCGGTAAGGTGCACTCTACAATCTCTAAGTTTTTTATTATGTAAACTTGCTTTTTTTGCGCGCTCCTTAGCTAGTTTACGAATTCCAGAAAGGTCTTTACGTTCACGTTCTGCTTGTAATATCTTACGTTGGATACTCTCTGCAACATCTGTGTTCTTATGCAGGAAGTTATCCAGCTTGTTCTTTATAAAGTCATTAATAAAAGTACGTACCGTTGGCAGTCCTCCGCCCATTTCAGTTGATCCGAGTTTGGTTTTAGTCTGACTCTCAAAAACCGGTTCTGTTACTTTAATACTTATTGCAGACACAATAGATTTACGAATATCACTAGCTTCATAGTTTTTACCATAAAACTCTCTTATTGTTTTTACGACTGCTTCACGAAAAGCCGCTTGATGAGTACCCCCTTGAGTAGTATTTTGTCCGTTAACAAAAGAATGATACTCTTCGCTATATTGTGTTTTACTATGGGTAATTGCAATTTCGATGTCATCCCCTTTGAGATGAATTATATCATATAATCTATCGTCTTCATTGATATTATCAGAAAGTAAATCTCTTAATCCATTTTCAGAGAAATACTTTTCTCCATTAAATATGATTGTTAAACCAGGATTAAGATACACGTAGTTCTTAAGCATTTTTGCTACGTATTCTGTACGATACTTAAAATGCTTAAAAATCGTTTCATCTGGAATGAAAGATACTTTGGTTCCGCGACGACGGGAAGTTTCATCCAGGGTATCTTGATTAGTAAGGTTCCCTTTTTCAAATTCTGCTGAAGCGGCCTTACCATCTCGGGTAGATTCGACCCTAAAAAAAGTAGACAACGCGTTTACGGCCTTGGTACCAACACCATTAAGTCCTACAGATTTTTTAAATGCTCGAGAATCATATTTCCCCCCGGTATTCATTTTTGATACTACATCAACAACTTTACCTAACGGAATCCCACGACCATAATCCCGAACTGTAACTTTATCTCCTTGTATTGCGATTTCTATAGTTTTACCAGCACCCATAACATATTCATCAATCGAATTGTCGAGTACCTCTTTTAGTAAAATATAAATTCCGTCATCGGCAGATGATCCGTCACCTAGCTTACCAATATACATTCCTGGACGCATACGGATATGCTCTTTCCAGTCGAGGGATCGTATATTATCTTCGGTATATTTGGTTTCTTTGCTCATAAAATTTTGGGTAGAATGCCTGCTAATATAAGGTTTCACTTACAGAATAAAAACAGCCATTCTACAAAGTAATTAACAAATCAACAACAAAATTTGTTGATTATTTGGTATATAGGAGTTTAGCTCTTATTCGATGTAAAGCAACTTATATTTGTAGCGCTACTATAATACCATATCAAACACAAGTCGTCTTAGTATTGATATCTATGACTTATTAAGGTATTTGGATCAAAAAACAGTGGGTTTATAGAAATTCATAGGCAATACTTATCTTTAGTCATACAATATATCTTTATTTTTAATCATTAACTAAGCAACAAAATTACCTATGGGAGAACTACAACGCAATCGTATTTTATCTTCACTAAGTTTATTAACTACGTTAATAGCTTTTTATTTTATATACAACTCTGATAGGTATATGACTCAACTTGAATGGGTATTATATATAATTTTTATAAGCCCTTTCGCATTATTTTGCATTTTACAATTCTTCAGAATTGGAAATATTATCAAAAAAATTAGCTTAATATTACTATGCATAATAGCAATCATTGTTATATTATTTTCCTTTACTACTCTAGATCAAAGTGATTATCTAACATTTTTAATCATATTTTTCTTAGGTGCCATGCCTTTTACATTTTCGTTGTTATATCTAATTAAAGAAAAATCTATATTTTTAACTTTAATACTTGCATACACACTGTTAATAAACATATTGATTATAACAGATGAAGCAATAAAAATAATTTAATCATCAATCATTACTTTTAATTATGAAACATTTAAAATATCGAATACAAAAAAACATGGCTCTTTTTGTCTTTTTTATTTTGGTCACACCAGAGATTAGTGCTCAAGAGCAAACTACTACTCCAGTTCCTAAAGAATATACATATGATGAAAAACATGAATTAAAAATCTTTTGTTTTCGCCCGTCTACATATTCTGATACGAAAGAGTACCCGGCCATTGTGATTTTTCACGGGGGCGGTTGGTCTATGGGAGAAGCTTCCTGGGGATTTGGAAGCGCACAACATTATGCAGATATGGGGATTATGGCATTTTCTGTTCAATATAGACTTCAAGATGATAAAAATGGCGTCACTCCATACGAATCTGTAATTGATGCTCAAAAAGCCATTCGATGGATTCGAGAAAACGCAAGTAAATTTTCAATCAAAAAAGACAAAGTAGCTGCTTATGGTTGGTCTGCAGGTGCACATTTGGCTGCCTGTGCTGCTATATTTGAAAACTTAAATACTCCTGAAGAAGATGAATCTAGCGCACCAAATTTGCTAGCTTTAAAATCCCCGGCGTTATCTTTATTAATGTATCCAAATTTTCAAAAACGTTTAGGTAATAAAATCGAGGTTAAAAACTTGTCTCCAGCAGAACATGTCTCTGAAGAAACTCCGCCTAGTATTATCGTTATAGGGCGAGCAGATACTGTAACCCCTCTATCTGGCTCTGAAATATTTCACAAAGCAATGATTGAACATCAAAACGATTCAGAATTACATATTTATGATGGTGTGGGTCATCTTTTTACTCCATCAACCGAGCCCGATAATGGATGGCCAAACCCAGACAAGGAAATACAAAATAAAGCTCAAGATGCTATCGATAAATTTTTAAAAAAACATGGATATATTAATTAATACCTGTTTTTAGTGTATATCAAAAACAGCGATTCAAGATCATATCCGAATCGCTGTTTTTTTTGATCTTAAATAGTACAAAATAGAGTTGCTTTAAGCCTTTGTAAATTTCACATCTCCCTGAACTACTGCATTATTATGATTTACAGACATGTCATTTCCGTTAGTATTTAAAGGCCAGTACCCTACCAAGCCTTTTTCATGACCACTTAAAACCGTTTTAAGTTCTTTTTTTATTTGAGATTCCTGAAGTGCCAAATTCCAGAGCCTAACTTGCGATATACCTCCAGAAAAATGAATATGAGGTTCTTGATTTTGTTGTACAGAACCTATAAGTAGGTCGAGTGAGTTATTCACATTAAGAGGAGTACTCAAATTGCCTGATATTTTTCCTTTTAATAACGATCCATCCAGATATATAGATAAAGCTCCATTATGACGTACCGCAGTAACTTGATGCCAATCCCCATCAAATGCATTTGTAGAGTTTGTCATAATTTGATAATATCCAAATCCGTTATCAGTAGCTAATTTAATTGCGCCATTAGGTTCGAGCACCATCAATAACCCTGCATATGCATCATTACCACCTGCTGTCGATTTTCTACCGATAATTGTCCCTGGGCCGGATGGTTTAATCCATCCTTGAAGCGTAAAGTCTCCTTTTCCAAAATTATATGCAGCATTCGATGCTACCGAAAGGTATCCGTTATTCTTTAGTCTTGCAGCGGGTTCTAGAGAAAAATCGGTATTTTTCTCACGTACAATAACCAGTGAGTTATAGATATAATCTTTTGCATCAGTTTCTGGATCAAGATGTTTCCCGCTAAGGTAATCATAGGTAACTACTAGTTCTATATCTCCATTACTATCAGAGTTTTGAGTTTTAACTATTTTTCCTTCATTCTTGGTATAAAACGATTTCATATTAGATGGATATGTAGCTGTAGCTCTTAAGCTATTTTTTCCTGCAAAAGGAATATCAAACATACAGGCCAATTTTTTATACACCGTTTGCGTTCCTGGTTTTTTCAATATCAAACTCATAGCATACCCAATACCAAAAAATTGAGAATCGCTTTGAAATCTAAATCCTGTTGCCGAGTACCAATTTCCTAAATCGATATTATTAGGGCCAGTTTTCTTCTCTCGAGCAGGCAAATGTTTAGACTCTACATTATGAGGGTTTCCTTCGTATGTGTAACTAAATTCAAAATCTAAATCGTATTTGGTAAGGTTATAGACATACACATTTTGATAACTATAATGTAAAACATAGGTAAGGATAAGATAAATAGTAGCGATAACAACAATCCCAACCACGGTATACGCCAATGCGGTTGCTGTAATTGCGGAGAAAACTCCTTCTGCAACAGCTTCGCCAACGGCTACTTGACCTGCTGCAAATGCAGCTGCAACACCTTCGCCACCAATAATCCCACCAACAAATGTTTGTAGAAAAACATAACTTAGCTGCATAACTCCAGAAATAGCCGACCATAAAACTCTAAATAATTGGGTGTTTATATTAGCCAAAACAGCACTAAAAGCATCAACGCCAAACTTTGCTGCTACTCCCGCAATTGCGGCAGATAATCCTTGCGATCCAAAAACAAAAATTGCCATATCCATGATCACATTTGTTGAACTACCAGTACCAAAATGGATAGGTATATTCATGTTGACAAAGTATTTTTTACCATCTACCGTGATATAAGTTTCATCTTTATCGATATCATATTTTTTGGCAATGGTATCAATTTCACTTTGGCTCTTAACTTCGGTTAGTGTAATACTACTAAGGACATTTGATTTTTCTATAATGAGATGGTGATTGGTCTTATCAATTTTTTTTGTGTACGACCAGGTTTCATCTCCATCTTTCTTTTTTTCTGTTTTGAGTTTATCGAAATCAACTTTTGAAAAGGACTTAAAGAATTTTCCTTGTAAAAAAGAAGCATTAGAAAGTTGTTTTGTAATCGTATTATTCACTACACCTCCTTGTGCAATAGTGCCTACAGGAGTTGCTGTATTTAGTTTACTCTTTTCTGGATAGCTCGAAACTATATCTGTAACTTTAATTTGCTTACTTAAATCTGTTCCGACATTTACTTTTTTTACTTCATATTCTGTTATTGTTTTCATCATATATGTTTTTGTAGTTACTATGGGTAAGAACCCATTAAAAAAAGAATAGCTCACCGTAGTATACGATGGCTATTCTTAGATACATTGCATTACACAACTTCGCGTATTACGATTGCAGAACTATACAAGAAAAGTTTATTTCCTGTTTCGGGGTCCTTATGTTTACCTTCTAAATAATCATAACTAACTATAATTTCATCTTTACCATCACTGGCACTAAATTGTGTTTTTTTATGTTTCCCAGAGTTGTCTATGTAAAATTGATGATAACTCGAAGGCTCGCTAGCCATAGCATAGAGTGAATTTTTTCCATCAAATGGAACATCAAATAAACATGAGAAGGTTTTAACTACTTTTTGTGTTTTAGGGTCTTTTAATCTAAATCGCATGGTATATCCTAACCCGGTAAATTCAGAATCGCTCTGATATCTAAACGCCACACCATTATACCATGTTCCTAGATCAATCCCGCCTGGTCCTATTCGTTTTACAGCTGCCTCGACATTAGGTGTTGGTAGATTATGCTCTTTACCATGATCCTCATACGGAAAATCTAGTAGGACATCATATTCTGTTAGATTATAAAAATATACGTTTTGATAAGATTCGTGCAGTACAAATTCGATGATTAACAAAACAGCGACTATAATTATAACCCCCACTACTGTATACTTAAGGGTTTTTGTAGTAACCCCTTCTACAGATTCTATCCAAGCTTCGCCAGCTGCTGCTCTACCAGCCGCTACTGCCGCCTCAAGGCCTTCTCCAGCAACCAATTCTCCGACAAAGCCAGTCACAAATCTATAACATGCCTTGGTCACCCCTTTTAATAGTGCCCATAGCGTTTTCATTACTGCGCTACTTAATTCTTTAAAAACATCAGCAAAGGCATCTCCTCCAAATTTTGCTATAACAGCTGCAATAGCTGCTGCCAAAGCTCCTTCTCCTAATACAAAAACGCCTAAATTGATCCAAGTATCATTATTTTGGCCTGTACCAAAGTGCATGGGGATATCCATACGGGTAAAGTATTTTTTACCATCTATAACTATATAGGTTTTCTTTGGATCTACCTTATATTTTTTGGCCATCTTCTGGATCTCTTCTTGACTTTTAACCTCTGTTAATTTTACAGTGCTAAGAATCTCTGCCTGATCAAGATAAAAGTTGAAATCCTGGTTATCTATAGCCATATCGGCAGCCCATATTGTATTTCCATTAGGTTGCTTTACTTCTTGTAATCCATCAAAACCAATTTTTGAAAACTCTCGCATAAATTTACCCATGCGATAATTCTGTAGATTAAGATTTTGTGTAGTTACATCATTAATAGTTTTGTTACCTGTTAAAGGTTTTACCATCCCGCCTGGCGCAAATTGCGATTGTGGTTTGTCAAAACGAACGTCTTTGCTGGCAGTATCATCATTGATGTTTTCTGCTACTAATACATTTTCTTTTAGTGTACTCATGATATATATATTTAAGTGTTAATAAATTCTTTGTATATATTGATTACTCTTTCTGCTATACTTACATATCAGGGGGAAGGAAAGTTCTTAGGAGACCCTAAGAGATCATACTTTGTATTCAAGTATAATAGTTGTCTTTTTATATACTACTAAAGTACAGCACTAGGTTAATTTATAATAGAGCATTAGTACTGATATTGATAAATTCGGTATAAATACTTATATGGAGTTTTATACCGAATTTATCGTATCGCAAAAAAATTATTAAAAAATGTAAGTGAAGCTTTTGTGTTTAAAAAAAGTAAGGCACAATTTAGAATCGTACTAGAGTTGTATGATCATATATTTATCTATTTTTAATCATTGTAAAACCAACAACACAAATACAATGAAACATCTTAGAATTTTTATGCTGGCTATACTATGTAGTATTAGTTTTTTGGCAATAGGTCAAACCGATGATGAATCTGTACAAAACTCAAAAAAAATAAAAGGAAACTTTATTCATACCGTTTTGTTTTGGTTACATAATCCTGCAAATGAAAAGGAAAGAAAAACTTTTGAAGATGGAGTACAAGAATTATTAAATCAGTGCCCATTTATTACGTCTAGTCACATAGGGATACCTGCTAACACCGCAACTAGACCTGTAGTTGATGCTTCTTATACCTATTGCGTGGTTATAACTTTTGAATCTAAAGAAGCTCATGATAAATACCAGGTAGATCCTTTACACAAAAAATTTGTTGAAGAAAACAAAAACCTATGGGATAAGGTATTAGTGTATGACTCTGTTAGTCCTTAAAAAATTATGTATTTGAGTCGTCCTAAAATAGGTTGATAATTTTAGGACGACTCATTTTCAATAAAAAATTAACTTTTTAACCAAGCATCTCTTAGTGCTTTCTGTTCTTTTGAGGCAGTATCTGATGCTGTTAATTCTTTACCCTGAGTATACGACTTAACGACTTTGGTCTTTATAATAACTTCTTCGCCTTCTCTATTTAATTTTACTTCAAGGTCATCTCCTTCCTGCCATTGAAAAGTGGATCCAAGAATATTATTTGCATTCGTAATGGTAAGCTTAGTACCATTTACTTCTATGATATCATCATTGGGTTTTGCACCATTTTCTGCCCAAAAACTATTATCATTTACCAAATCGGTAAAAAATATTGTTCCTTTTTCTTGGTTACCTGCAACGATTAGTGCTCCTGCGTTTTGAATATAATTTGTTTGTATTTTATTTGATTTAATTGTTAAACCAACTTTTTCAAAAAAACTTTGATAATCAATTGGGGTACCTCCTACTACATGAGTGTTTAAGAATGCTCCAATAGAAGGATATGTCATTGTAGTAATCTCTTGTATTATTTTATCATCTTCAAAAGGCTTGTTTTTACCATATTTTAATGATAATTCTTTCATTAATGATAAAATCCCTCTGTTTCCTTTACTTTCTTTTCGCATTAATATATCGATACACATTCCTATTAATGCTCCTTTCTCATATACATTTACATAGTTAGATGCATAGGGCTGTTTAAGTATATTTTCACTCATTTTTGTAAAACTCATTTCATCGTCAAATCCACTTGCACTTTGGATTTTATTCATGATTTTTTCATAGAATTCGGATTCATCTACCAAATCCTGGTTGACTTGAAATAATGTTGCAAAATACTCTGTCACTCCTTCATACATCCACAGGTGTTTTGAAAACGTTGGAGCATTATAATCAAAATAATGTACATCCTCAGAATGCACACTAAGTGGTGTCACAATATGAAAAAACTCATGAGATACTACATCTATCATAGCCGATGCCAATGCCTCATCTGGCATTTGTTCTGGTAATACAACCACTGTAGAGGTGTGATGTTCTAGAGCTCCAAAACCATTAGGGGCACTCTCATCACCAGAAGCCAAGTATAAATATATATCATATCGAGGAGTACTATTAATATCTCCTAAATACGTTTTTTGTCCCTTCATCATTTTAAATACTGTTTCTTTTATTTTGGCAGCAGTATGTACTTGATTAGGAGAGTATACACTCAATACAATTTTGATGTTTCCAACATTAAATTCTTCGATATCCAAATCACCATACATCATTGGGTTATCTGTTATCTCAAAATATCTAGACGCAAAATATTTATCTATAGTAGTACCACCATCTTCACTAGCAACTGCAGCAACTTTTTGCAAAGCAGAGGTTCTCTTCATCGTAGTTGGAGCGTTAACTTCTAGTGCATATTGATTATTTTTCAAGACATCAAAGTATCCTATAAAACCATGAAGGTTTAACACATAATTCTTGGGCTCTATATTTGTCCCTGATGGAGAAAAAGGAGTACCAACTCCAGAGTTTTCGATATCATAAGTATCATTTACTTTATAGTGTATTTTATCTAATTGTTTTGCATTCGTAATTACCCATGTATTTGTATCTTCTTTTTCTACTTTGATTTCATTACCATTATAATCGAAAGCTTTAAAATCATCTACAAACTTTCCAAAATCACTTACAGCATAAGTCCCCTGTACTACTTTAGGCAATAAGTATTTTACTGTATCTTGTGTAAAACGGCCTGGATTTATTATAACAGGAACTTTATCATCGGTTACCTGTGTTAAATCTATAGCTGTTACAACAGGTACATTAGTGGCTACATCATTTGTAGTATTTTTTGTTCCACATCCAATTAGCAGTAAACCAATGGATATTTTGACTACTATTTTTTTCATTTGATAATTTTATGCATTTACTATTGTTAACTAAGAAAAGAAGTCAACGTTACAACTTTAATCATGCAAAATATACAATTTGTACTTACTTTAGCTTAATTTTAGAATTTTTTATCACAAAAACATCATTTTTTTGAATCTAAAAATTGGTAACCATAACATTCAATTCTCTAAAAATCCTAAGCTATTATCTAGAGAAAAAACTACTATCATATTTTTACATGATTCTCTTGGGTGTATTGATCTTTGGAAAGATTTTCCTGAAAGATTAGAATCACATACAGCATGTAATGTACTAGCATATGATCGACAAGGTTATGGTAAATCTGATCCTTTTTCGGTATTGAAAAGAGATCAAAATTATCTAAAACAAGAAGCCGAATTCTTGTCAAAAATATTAGCCCAATTACAACTAGAAAAAGTAATTCTATTTGGTCATAGTGATGGAGGAAGTATTGCTTTATTAACAGCGGCATTATTTCCTGATAGAATTAAGGGTATTATTACCGAAGGAGCTCATGTTTTTGTTGAAAAAGAAACTATTAACGGTATCAAAGAAGCTGTAAAAGCATATAAAAATACTAGTTTAAAAGAAAGGCTATATAGATATCATGGTGACAAGACTGATAATGTATTTGGTATGTGGACCGAAACATGGCTTTCGAAAGAATATCAATCATGGAATATTGAAAAATACCTTCCTAAAATAAAATGCCCATCATTAATTATACAGGGAGAAAATGACGAATATGGAACCATTGATCAGGTAAATACAATCATCAATAAAACTAAAGGGAACTCATTCTCTCTATTGATTCCTGAAATCGGTCATACACCACATAGAGAAAATCCAGAAGTTGTATTGAAAGAGACCGCAAATTTTATTAATAAGATACATGTCTAATGTTAAAGTAATGATAAAGTCTCTATTTCGTAATAAATAATTAAAAACTTGTAGTAATTATTCTTTTAAAAACATTTCACTATGCAATTCATCAAATCGGCTATTTTATTATTATTGGTTATTTCTGTATGTAATGCCCAAGAAAAGCTCGAATATCAAAAACCGCCAAAAGAAATTTTAGATCTCGTTGATGTTTCGCTTGCTCCTTCGGTTAGAGTAGATTCAAAAGGAGAAAATCTTGTGTTTTTGTATAGAGATAGTTACAAGACAATTTCAGAATTATCAGAAAAGGAAATGCGATTAGCCGGATTACGGATCAATCCAAAAACAAATATTTCTAGTAGAGCCAATTATTTTAACAATATAAAAGTTAAAAAGACCTTAGATAAAGAAACAAAGCAAGTTATCGGGCTGCCTGAAAATGCTCGGATTACAAATTTCAATTGGTCTCCAGATCAGAGTAAAGTGGGATTTACCAATACTACCACAAATGGAGTTGAACTATGGATCTTAAATGTTTCAGAAGCTAAGGCCATTAAAATCACCGATGCTACTGTAAATGTAAATATGCGAAACCCTTTTAAATGGTTTAGAGATAACTCTGCTTTATTAGTGAAGTTCATACCAAGTACACGAAAACCTCTTATAGACACTCAAAAAGCAGTTCCAACAGGGCCTACAATTACAATTAGTGACGGAAAAAAAGCTCAAAATAGAACGTATCAAGATCTATTGAAAAATCCTAATGATGAATATAATTTTGAACAGTTAGCAATTTCTGAAATCAAAAAAGTTTCTCTAGATGGAAAAGCTGAAAACTGGGCTCCAGTAGCAATGTATAGTAGTTTTTCGTTTTCTCCAGATGGTAAATATGTTATCGCTACCGAAATTCAAAAACCATTTTCATATATAATTCCTTATAGACGTTTTCCACAAGTAACGAAACTATATAAAAATTCTGGGAAGATTGTTAGAACTGTAAATAAAGTTCCTCTAACAGAAGTGCTTCCTAAAGGGTTTATGGCTACACGCACTGGAAAAAGATCTATGACATGGCGTTCGGATCAACCTGCAACTTTAGTCTGGGCTGAAGCATTAGACAAAGGTGATCCCGAGGTTGAAGTTGAATATCGTGATGAAGTATTTCAACTCGAAGCTCCATTTGCGGGCAGTCCGAAATCTATTTTAAAAGTAATCAATCGTTTTGGCGGTATCCAATGGACCAATGATCAAATGGCTGTTGCCTATGATTACTGGTGGAATACCAGAAATACCAAAACATATGCTTTTCAACCATCAAAGCCTGATCAAAAGCCTAATATAATTCATGATAGAAATTATCAAGATAAATATAGTGACCCAGGTGATCCTGTGACCATAAAAAATAAATATGGTTACTCAGTAATTGATATTGATAATAATAATATGTACATGATTGGAGATGGTTATACCAAAGAAGGGCAATTTCCTTTTATAGATAAATTTAGTTTAAAATCTAATACCTCCTCTCGTGTCTATCAATCAAAATATACGGATAAGGTAGAGAATATCCATACTGCTTTTGATTTAAAAAAAGGAGAGTTTTTAGTAAGAATAGAATCCCCAAGTGAGTATCCAAACTATTATATTCGCAATATAAATAAAGAAAATAAGCTGAACCAAATAACGTCTTTTAAAAACCCATTCGCCAGTATACAAAATGTACACAAAGAAGTAATCAAATA
Source organism: uncultured Aquimarina sp. (assembly GCA_947501475.1). Classification (GTDB taxonomy): domain Bacteria; phylum Bacteroidota; class Bacteroidia; order Flavobacteriales; family Flavobacteriaceae; genus Aquimarina. Next base: position 192,601 of record CANMWA010000002.1, read on the forward strand.
CAAAAGAGATGACGGATTAGAATTATCTGGAACTCTTTATTTACCAGTAGGGTACGATAAAACTAAAAAAGAAAAAATGCCAATGATCCTTTGGGCATATCCAAGAGAATTTAAAGATAAAAATAGTGCTTCGCAATCTACTTCAAACCCCAATAAGTTTACCTATCCTTATTGGGGTTCTATGCTGTATTGGGTTACAAAGGGTTATGTTGTATTAGACGGTGCTTCTTTCCCTATAGTAGGTGAAGGAAAAGAAGAACCTAATGATTCTTTTAGAAAACAATTAGTAGCAAATGGTAAAGCCGCAATAGATGCTGTAGACGCTTTAGGATATATTGATCGTGATCGAGTGGCCGTTGGAGGGCATTCGTATGGAGCGTTTATGACTGCAAATTTATTGTCTCACTCTAATTTATTCGCTGCAGGAATCGCAAGAAGTGGAGCCTATAACAGAACCCTTACTCCTTTTGGGTTTCAAAGCGAAGAAAGAAGTTATTGGGAAGCCCCTGAAGTGTATTATGATATGTCTCCATTCATGCATTCAGATAAGATGAAGACTCCTTTATTATTGATTCATGGTCAAGCTGATAATAATTCGGGAACATATCCCCTGCAAAGTGAGCGATATTTTAATGCTTTAAAAGGATTAGGAGCGACTACCAGATTAATCATGCTACCTAAAGAAAGTCACGGGTATAGAGCTAAAGAATCGATTCTTCATTTGCTATGGGAGCAAGACCAATGGTTAGAAAAATATGTCAAAAACAAGAAGAATTCTAAACAACAAGGAACTAATTAAAATAGCACTTTTTAAACAATATTCTTGAGGGCATTTTTATTCAGAAGTTTGTAGAAGGTATCATTAATACTATTCTCTACCTATACATTCTTTTCCAGTACATCACTAAGTTCTGGAAAAGTTAAAACAATAGCTTGGTGTTGGTTTAATCAAATTTTCTTATGTGTTGTATAGACGGCATATATCAAGATCTATTGAATCTAAATCTTCTTTATACAACTTATACTATACATTAAATAGGAAATGCATCACATCACCATCGTTTACAATATAAGCCTTGCCTTCTACTCCTAGTTTACCTGCTTCTCGTACTTTTGCTTCACTACCGTATTTTACAAAATCATCATATTTAATAACCTCGGCACGAATAAAACCTTTTTCAAAATCTGTATGTATCACTCCGGCTGCTTGTGGAGCAGTTGCTCCTATATTTACTGTCCAGGCTCTTACTTCTTTTACTCCTGCAGTAAAATAGGTTTGTTGGTTTAATAGTTTATACGCAGCTCTGATCAAGACTGAGGCTCCTGGTTCTTCAAGTCCCATATCTTGTAAAAATAGTTGTCGTTCTTCATAATCATCAAGCTCTGTAATATCGGCTTCAGTTCCTACGGCTAATACTATTACTTCGGCATTCTCTGATGCTACCGTTTTTTTCACTCTTTCTACATAATCATTACCACTAACTGCGGCTCCTTCATCTACATTACATACATATAATACAGGTTTATCTGTTATAAATTGTAATGGTTTAACATATGCATTTCTATCATCTTCAGGGATCTGGATAGCTCTAATCGATATCCCCGATTCTAATCCTTCTTTAAGCTGTAATAAAATAGATTCTTCTTTCTGCGCTTCTTTATTACCGGTTTTTGCTGCGCGTTTTACTTTATCAAGTTTTTTCTCAACACTTTCTAAATCCTTTAATTGTAATTCTATATCTATTGTTTCCTTATCTCTAATCGGATCTACTGATCCATCTACATGAACAATATTATCATTATCAAAGCAACGTAAAACATGAATAATTGCATCTGTCTCACGAATATTACCCAAAAACTGATTTCCTAATCCTTCTCCTTTACTAGCTCCTTTTACTAATCCAGCAATATCTACAATCTCTACTGTAGCGGGAACTACTTTTTCTGGAACTACCAATTCTTCTAATTTCTCTAATCGAGAATCTGGTACATTAACGACTCCTATATTAGGTTCTATAGTACAAAAAGGAAAATTAGCACTCTGTGCTTTGGCATTAGATAAACAATTAAATAATGTTGATTTACCAACATTAGGTAATCCTACGATTCCTGCTTTCATAATAAAAAATTATAATAAGTTAAGCCCTAAGCTTTATATTTTTGAGAGTGCAAAGATAAAGGTATTAATCGTTAGTAAACAAGTGTAGGTTCATAAGATTAAATGGGATATTACTGATGCTAAAAAACGAAGTGCAGTAAGGGATAGCACAGTTAAGAATACTAAAATTATAGATTTTTTATTTTTTTTGTAATTTTGAACACCAACAAAATAAATAATGAAAACTTTAAAAACATTAACAACAGTCGTATTTATGAGTTGTGCATCTATAATCTATGCACAATCAGATGAAACTAAATCGAATGAGAATTCATCAAAAGAAACAGTAACCAAAATCATTAGGATTAAAGGCCCTAACGGGGAAGAAAAAGTTATTAAAAAGCAGGAAGTAATCACCAAAAAAGGTAAAATAAAACTTAACCCTGGTGATGAAGATAAAACGAATCAGACTGCAATTTATGGAGATGATGAAGTACAAGTACAAAAATCTCATTCTTCGTCAGATATGGGAGGGTATAGCAAAATTTCAGATGGTAAAGGTTATGTAATGACTTTTTTTAATAAATCTGGCAACAAGGTATCCAAAGTTAGACCTGTAAGTAGTGGTTATTACATTGTAAACTTAGGAAACAAAGACAACGGTTTAGGGCATTTTGATAAGGATAAAAACTTTATTTTAGAAACCTATGAACCTACAACCGATAAAGTAATTACAACAATTTATAAAGCAAATTAATTACTGCTTGTAAAAAATATTATTTCAAAATTATCGTAACAAAACCGGATCATGTGATCCGGTTTTTTAGTAAAAAATTAAAAAAAAATTAAAAGAGTAAGTTAAAAACAGAGTGCTTTTGATATATTTAGGGTCACAATCATCTTAAATAAATATTCATTACATGAAAAAATTAACACTCATTTTATTCGTATTAACAACTAGTTTGTGTTTTGCGCAACAAACAGTTACTGGCGTCGTCAAAGACGCTGATGGTAATCTCCTACCAGGAGTAAATATCATTATTAAAGGAACAAGTGATGGTACTACAACCGATTTTGACGGTAAGTATAGCATCGAAGCTACTCCCGAAAACACTTTAGTGTATAGCTATGTAGGTTTTAATTCTAAAGAAGTTCTTGTACAGGGTCAAACAACAATCAATATAACGTTAGCAAGTGGTGCTCAACTTGAAGAAATTATACTCGTTGGATCTAGAGCATTACCAAGAAGTAATACTACATCTTCTCTTCCTGTAGATGTATTACCTGCAAAAGAATTAGCTGCTACGGGGCAAATCACATTTGATAAAGCGTTGCAGTACAAAATACCTTCTTTTAATACTGTACAAACACCTGTAAATGATGCAACATCATTATTAGATCCATATGAAATCAGAAATATGGGACCTAGTAGAACATTAATCCTTATCAATGGAAAACGTAAAAATTTAAGTTCTCTTTTATATACGCAAACTTCTCCTGGTCGAGGTGAAACAGGATCAGATATTTCTGCAATACCAACAGATGCTATTAAGAGAGTAGAGATCTTAAGAGATGGTGCATCAGCACAATATGGATCAGATGCTATTGCTGGGGTAATGAATATCATCCTTAAAGATAATCCAGACAACGGTTCGGTAACGCTTAGAACAGGGATCACATCTGAAGGCGATGGAGAAAACATAGGAATAAGTCTTAACAATGGGGCGACTATTGGTGAAGATAAAGGATTCTTTAATTATACAGTAGATTTCTCAAAAGTAAGTCTGGCAAACCGTCCTGGCGATGTAGATGCTCTTGGTGAATTTATAGATTTTGGAGGAACTAGAATTGGAGAAAGATTAGAGGATATCCAAGGATTTTTATCCAGACGTCCTGATGCAGGAAACATCAACGGGTCTCCAGAAACAGCAGCAGCAAAATTTTTGGTAAATGGTGGATATGATATCAGTGAGAATACTGAGTTTTATGTGAATGCCGCTTATGTATATAAAAAGGTAAATAGTTTTGCTAACTATAGAACTCCATATTGGAGAGACATTCAGGATTTCGAATACTTAGGTAACTTCTTTCCTGGGGCCAATCCGCTAACTACAGGAAACTCATTTACAGATGCCAATGGTAATACCTTTGACGGTAACGGATATGATGGATATGTACCTACTTTTGAAGGAGACCTAAATGATTATAATGCAACTATTGGATTTAAAACCAAAAAGAATGGATGGAATTATGATCTAAGTTATACCACAGGAGGTAACTCACAAGACTATACCGTAAATGACTCACATAATGGTAACACTGTATTATCTCCACTAACATGGAATGATGTAAATGAAGATGGCATTTTTGATCCAAGTGAGATTATTCCTGGTACTGATTTATATAGAGAAAATAGCCCTGTATCATTTGATCCAGGAGGTACAATATTTAGACATAGTGTAGGTAATATTGATATTGCCAAATTGGTTTCTGATCAAATAAGTATTGGTTTTGGAGCAGAGTTTAGATCAGAAGTTTTTGAAATTACTGAAGGAGATCTTGCCTCTTATGATGGTGGTGGATCTGATTCTTTTGGTGGTAACCGACCAGAAAATTCAGGTAAGTTTAACCGTTACAACTTTGGGGGTTATTTTGATGTCTCTGCTGATATTACACAAGACTTTCTTGTAAATGGTACTGTTCGTTTAGAAGATTATAGTGATTTTGGACAAGCTTTTGTATGGAAATTGAGTTCTCGTTATAAGTTCTTACAAGATAAACTTACCCTTAGAGCATCTATATCTACAGGGTTTAGAGCACCTACGTTACATCAAATATATACACAAAGATCTCAGTTTTCATTCGTTCCTGGTCAAGGAATTCAGGTTGGAGGATTAGTAAACAATGTTTCTCCACAAGCTAGGTTATTAGATATCCCAAGGCTTGATGCAGAAGAGTCTACTAACTTTACGGTAGGGATTGGTGCAAAAATCAATAGCAATTTCAACTTTACTATAGATTATTATAATATCCAGGTAGAGGACAGAATTGTCTTAAGTACAGAAATCGGAGCTACCGAAAAGGATGATGATGGTAACAATATCGGAACAACACCTTTGGACAACCTTCTTAGAGATAACAATTTAACTGATGTAAGCTTTTTTGTTAATGGAATTGACACCAGAACCTCTGGTATTGATCTAGTTGCCAATTACAAAAATTTAGTAATAGGAACAGGAAAACTTGGTTTTAGCCTATCTGGTAATTATACTCTTGAAAATGAAAGAGATGGAGATGTTAAAAACCCTGCAATTGTTCAACAAGCAGGTCAATCTGTAGTAAATGAAACACAAGAATCATTATTCTTTACCTCTAGACCAGAATTTAAAGTAATATTAGGAGCCAACTATGATATTGGTAAGTTTAGTTTTTCTTTAAATAACACTGTATTTGGCCCAACTAAGTTTAGAAATATAGGGCTACAAGATGTAGAACAATTTCTAGATGTAGCTCCTGTCGCAGCTGATCTAGATGGAAAATCTGATTTAAGTGTTGAGTTTTTAACCAAAGTAGTAACTGATTTGGGAATTAACTTTAACGCCACAGAAAAAATTACCATAGCATTAAATGTCAATAACATATTGAATGTATTACCAGAACGAGAATTTAAAGCACTTACAGCATCTGGTGATCGAGTTTTAAATGGCGCGGTAACTCCTACAGGATTATCAAGTGGTATTCAAGCTGGTGTACCTGTAGAAAAGATAGTAGATAACTTGATTACTTTTAATCAAAGATATTCTCAAATGTCTTATAATGGATTTCATTTTAGTCAATTAGGAACTATGTTTAACTTATCCTTAAACTATAAGTTTTAATACCTAATACATCAACCTTATTTTTAAACCGCTTTGTTTTTTCAACTAAACAAAGCGGTTTATTTTTTGTTAGAAATTCTAAAACTAAATAAAAAGCAAATTCTTTTGTTTTATTTTCTTCATCACCGGTATAATGCTAATTTTGCTAAAAAAGTAATTGATCTAAAATGAAAGAACTTACACGATATTTCTATACCCTTTTTGTTTCTAAAGGTTTTTCTGAAAATATAGCAGAATATTTAAACCTACTAATAGGAATAGGTATATTATTAATATCTCTATGGGGTATACATTTTATTACCAAGAAAGTATTCATAGCTATTTTTAAAAAATATGCTTCAAAATCTAAGAACACATTTGATGATCATCTGGTAAACAATAAAACATTTGATTACCTCGCACATATCATTCCTGTTTCTTTAACGATCTGGATAATGCCAATGCTATTTGTTGGGTTTCCTGCTGCAGAAAAATATTTGCAAGCGTTATTTGATATCATAATCATCGTATTGGTGATCTGGATTGTAAGAAGTGTTTTAGGAGCTTTTAGAGACTTCTTAAAATCTCTAAATTCTTTTAAAGGTAAACCTATCGATAGTTATATTCAGGTATTTATGATCTTTGTCTGGTCGATTGGAGCAATTTTGATTTTTTCTTCTATCACCGGTAAATCGATATGGACATTCTTAACCGCACTTGGAGCGATGTCTGCTGTTATTTTGTTGATATTTAAAGATACCATCTTAGGTTTTGTCGCTAGCATACAAGTTGCCGTAAACGATACTGTAAGAATTGGCGATTGGATCACCATGGCCAAATATGGTGCCGATGGAGATGTTATAGAAATCAACCTATCCTCTGTAAAGGTTCAGAATTTTGATAAAACCATTACAACTATCCCAACCTATCACCTTACTTCAGAATCGTTTAGAAACTGGCGAGGTATGATGGATTCTGGCGGAAGAAGAATTAAACGATCATTACTGATAAAAACATCTAGTATTTCTTTTCTATCACAAGAAGATGTTATCAGACTTCAAAAAATAGAATTGATTAAAGACTATCTTACAAAATCTCAACAAGATATTGATCTGTATAATCAAGAACATAACATAGATAAAAGTATTCCTATTAACGGAAGAAATTTATCTAATATGGGGGTTTTTAGGCATTATGTAGAAACCTATCTAGAAAATCATCCTTATATCAACAAAGAAATGACTATTATGAGTCGGCAATTGGCACCTACAGCACAAGGAACGCCATTAGAGATTTATGCATTTAGTAATGATAAGGTATGGAAAAGCTATGAAAAAATTATGGCCGATATCTTTGATCATCTCTTATCGGCAATACCCTATTTTAACTTAGAAATATTCGAATTAGATGATGCTAATACAAAATAATTCGATCACAAATTAAATCAAGTATACATGATCACAAGTTTTAGATTAATAAGTTACCTAGAAGGCATCTCATATCTTCTTATATTATTTGTTACTATGCCCTTAAAATATATGTTTGAATCGCCAGAACCTAATAAGGTAATTGGTATGGCTCATGGGTTTTTATTTTTAATTTATATCGTATTTGCTTTTCTTGTAAAACCAGAAAAACAATGGGGTACTAAAACTCTTGGGATTGTACTTTTGTGTTCTATCATTCCGTTCGGGACTTTTTGGATGGATAAAAAATACCTTAAAAAGTAATATGACTATATCTATTGATAATGAGTACAACACTATACCTCTAGTTACATCTCTTTGTAACAAATTACAATCATGTCGTAACAGATTATAGATATGTCTCAACAGATTACACATCCTATGTAACGAATTACTTATACTCTGCAACAAATTACAAATGCGCCGTAACAGATTATATATCTTCTATAACGAATTACGCGCATGTTCTAACGGGTTACAAACACTATATAACAGATTAATTATATAGTGTAACTAATTTTAATTGCTATGCAAACAATTAAAATCTATAGAAGGCAACATATTATTTAATAAGAAAACTGGGGTATTCTACTCTGGATACTCTATACGAAGGTGATAGATATTGGTAAGTTTACGTTTAAATACTTTTTTGATTTGCTGAATTTCTTTGAAAGTGATATTAGAATTTAAAAACTGTCCATCTTCCATCTGTTTTTTAATAATTTTTTCGACAAAAGAATCAATCAGGCTACTCGTAGGGTTTTTTAAACTCTTTGAAGCTGCTTCGACACTATCACTCATCATCAAAATAGCCGTTTCTTTAGAAAAAGGTTTTGGCCCTGGGTATTGAAAATCTTCGATGTTTACATTTTCATTACTTTCTTTTTCTTTAGTATAAAAATAATACACTGTACTTGTACCATGATGTGTTCGGATAAAATCTATAACTCGGTCCGGCAGGTTATTCTTCTTGGCTATTTCTATACCTCTTATTACATGATTAATGATAATTTTAGCACTTTCTTTAGGAGATAATACATCATGTGCATTACCCGAGGCAGATTGGTTCTCTGTAAAATATGTTGGATTTTCCATTTTACCAATATCATGATACAATGCACCCACTCTTACTAACATTGCATTTGCACCAATTTCATTAGCAGCAGCTTCTGCTATATTGGCAACATTAAGTGAATGATGAAATGTACCTGGGGCTTTATTTGAGAGTTCTTTTAATAATGAAGAATTTGTATCACTCAATTCTAATAAAGAAACATCAGATATTAATCCAAAAAGCTTTTCATAAGCATAAATCAACGGATGCACAATTAATGTTGCAAATCCACTGATTACAAATAATACAACTGTACTCCAATCTATATTACTTACACTTCCTTCATGAATTATATGAAATGAAATGTATGCAAAAATATAGATGAATGTAATTTGCCCTACCGAAAAAAACAGATTAGCCCTTTTAAATGATTCTGAAATTGTAAGTATCGTAACTATCCCTGCTATAATTTGTAAAAAGGTATACTCATAACTATTGGGCACAACAAACCCCAATATCAATACAGTAATCACATGGGTAAACAATCCTAACCTCGAATCAAAAAATGCCTTAAGTACCAAAGGAAGAATACATAAAGGAACTACATAAATATAATTTGACCTGTACTTAACTACCAAAGTGGTAACCAGCACCATAAAAAGTATATTAAAGAAAATAAAAGTAACCTGAGTGTTATTTTCATAAATATCTGTTCTATACTTTCGAATAAATAGCAACAACATCATAAGTGCTAATGACACCAAAAGGCAATACCCTAATACAATCCAATAAAAATTTTTATCACTCCATACCTGAGATTCGTATTCGGCTTTCAAAGAGTTCAATATTTGTAACTTATCCCCTTCTACCACCTCTCCTTTGGCAATAATTCTACTTCCTCTAGAGACTCCTCCTCTAGTTGTAAGCACTTTTGCCAATTCGTTTTCGAGCGTAGTTTCTGTTAGTTTTTTATTTAGCTGAACATTGGGCTTTATCAAATCATAAAATATCGCAACAAAATCACTTTTAAACTTCACATACTCACTCTTATCAATACGAGAGTTAATTAATTTAGTTAATGCATTTGGAGTTAGTATTTGACTATAAGTAATCGCTTCAGCTTTATTACCTCTATTAAGAAAGATTTGCCTTTTATTATTATAAGAATAGGTTTCTTGCAAAACACCGTATCTATAGATATCATTGAGTAATATTCTTCCAAAAAGTTTTGCTTGATCACGAGCACTGCTCTGGTTTATTACCTTTAGATAATTAGAGAAAGTAGCATCATAAGCGTCTTTAGCAGTATTGGCTATAATGGTGTCATATTGAAAATACGGAATCACATTATCGGTAATTCGCTTCTTTTCGACATCGATATCTTCTTCAGTCTTTGCTATTGCAAAATCAAAAGGAGCATATAAATTTTCATATTGCCAAGGTTTTCCTTTAGTAAATTCATATTTAAAGATCCCACCTTTAGGAAACAAATACACAATAAGCGCAGTTGTACATATAAAAAGAAAAATCCTGTAGATTGCAGATTGACTTTTATATAATCGGTCCAAGAAATTTTTCACAAGCAATATTCTATTGATTACTCAAAAGTAATAAATCAAAGTTAGAAGTACCGAGAAGTTACCAATTTTAGATGCAAGATCTATGAATATTCTATCTTTCAATTAATTTATAAGCTATAAATTATTTTTGAATTCAAAAATAATTCAGAATTCGTATACCGTAAATCATAATTCTAACATTATATATCCTTCAAAAATTCTTAAATTCGCAGCAAACAATACACACATTTTTTAAATCATATATCAATGAGTAAAGAAGTAGTAATCGTATCTGCAGCACGTACCCCAATTGGAAGTTTTTTAGGAAGTCTATCAACTGTTCCTGCTACTCAACTGGGTGCTACCGCTATAAAAGGTGCATTAGATAAAATAAATCTTGATCCATCACTAGTGCAAGAAGTGTTTATGGGCAATGTTGTACAAGCAGGAAATGGTCAAGCACCCGCAAGACAAGCAGCATTAGCTGCGGGAATTAGCGATACTGTACCTTGTACTACTGTAAATAAAGTATGCGCCAGTGGTATGAAAGCTGTAATGCATGCAGCACAAGCTATAGCATTAGGAGATGCAGATATCATTGTTGCAGGAGGTATGGAAAGCATGAGTTTAATCCCACACTACGTAAGGTTAAGAGCTGGACATAAATTTGGCCCTCAAACGCTAGAAGACGGAATGCAAAGAGATGGATTAGTAGATGTTTATGACGGGCATGCAATGGGGGTTTGTGCAGATTTATGTGCAAACGAGTATAAATTTAGTAGAGAAGATCAAGATGCTTTTGCGATTCAATCATATGAAAGATCTGCAAAAGCTTGGGCCGATGGTAAATTTAATAATGAAGTAGTTCCTGTTGCTGTACCACAACGTCGTGGTGAACCTATAATGGTGACTGAAGATGAAGAATACAAAAACGTAAAAATGGAAAAAATACCAGCTTTACGCCCTGCGTTTTCAAAAGATGGTACGGTTACCGCTGCAAATGCTTCAACAATTAATGATGGCGCAGGTGCTGTTGTTGTTATGAGTGCAGAAAAAGCTGCTGAATTAGGTCTAAAACCATTAGTAAAAATTAAAAGTTATGCTGATGCAGCACACGAGCCAAAATGGTTTACTACTGCTCCTGCAAAAGCATTACCAAAAGCAATCGAAAAAGCAGGAATAACCCTAGATGATGTTGATTTCTTCGAATTTAATGAAGCCTTTTCTATAGTTGGACTAGCAAATCTAAAGATCCTTGGACTAAGTGATAAAAACACCAATGTAAATGGTGGGGCTGTTTCTTTAGGGCATCCGCTAGGTTGTTCTGGAGTACGCATTTTGATTACTTTAATGAATGTATTAGAGCAAAATAATGCAAAAACTGGTGCCACAGCTATTTGTAATGGTGGCGGCGGAGCTTCTGCAATGGTTATTGAACGTGTGTAATAAGTGTATTAAAATTCTTAATAAAATATTGCATGCAATACGGCATTTGTAATCTAAGTATCGTTCCGCTACGTTTCGAACCTCGAGATCCTAGCGAAATGGTTTCTCAGTTATTATATGGAGAACATTTCAAAGTACTTGAGAAAAGAAAGAAATGGAGTAAAATTCGATTAGCTTTTGATAGTTATGAAGGTTGGATCGATAATAAACAGTACATAGAAATTACAGAAGAACAGTATAACAATTTTGATCAGCAAGAGTTATACTTATCTGCCGATCTCATAGAATTTATAAGCTGTGATCAAGATCAATTAATGCCCATTCCTTTGGGGTCTTCATTAGGTGCTTTAGATTTTTTTAAACACCAATACGAAGGACACAAAATTATCCCCAAGCAGCCCAAAGAAGAGTTGATTGAAACCGCATTTATGTATCTAAACACACCCTATTTATGGGGCGGTAAAACCAATTTTGGTATAGATTGTAGTGGTTTTACCCAAATGGTGTATAAATTAAACGGGTATAAATTATTACGCGATGCCTCACAACAAGCTACTCAAGGAGATCCTTTAAGTTTTATAGAAGAAAGCGAACCTGGAGATCTTGCCTTTTTTGATAACGAAGAAGGGGCGATTATACATGTAGGTATTATGATGAATGATAACTATATTATCCATGCGCATGGTAAAGTGCGCGTGGATCGTTTAGATCATACCGGGATTTATAATAGTGAAAAGCGTACTCATACTCATAATTTAAGAGTAATTAAGAGGATAATATAATTAAAAAGCAACATGTCTCCCCAAGAAGTAAAAATAATAGCTGTACAACTTGAGGATAGTCAAAAACTGCTACAAATTGGTCGTAATACATTTTATGACGCTTTTGGCCCTCCTGTAAATACTGAAGAAAATATTCAGAGCTATTTAAGTGAGAAATTTACATTAGAGCAGGTACATAAAGAACTTCTAAACCCAAATTCATTTTTCTATTTCGCCATACTTACTAATGAGATCGTAGGATACCTCAAATTAAACATAGCAAATGCACAAACAGAATATGTTGAAGGCAATGCACTAGAAATTGAAAGGATCTATGTTGTTAAAGAGCAGCAAGGTAAAAACATTGGTCAATCACTCTTACATAAATCCCTAAAAGTAGCCAAGGATAAACATGCAGATTATATATGGTTAGGTGTTTGGGATCAAAACCCAGGCGCCATAAAGTTCTACAAAAGAAACGGTTTTAAAATCTTTGATAAGCATACTTTTACTCTAGGAACAGAAGTACAAACAGATATCATGATGAAACTCGAATTATAAAACTTTATGATTTTAATAACATCTCTAAATATTTTTTTTTAATAATTTTGAAACGTTCATTTCATTTAAAATGCCAAAAACAGAAACTTTTAATAGAAAAGAAGTGTTGCAAAAAGCTACACAAATATTTCACAAAAAGGGATATAATGGCACCTCTATGCAGGATTTGGTAGATGCAACTTCGTTAAACAGATCAAGTATTTATAACTCATTTGGCAGTAAATTGAATATGTTCCTAGAAGTTCTTTCTTTTTATCAATCCTATCATAATACAAATTTTAGTCAAGGAATAGCAAACTCATATAATGCGACAGAAGCAATAGAAACCATTTTTGAGTTAAACCTTAATGAAATACTAAATGATGAAGATCGTAAAGGATGTATGATTGTAAATTGCAAATCAGAGATGGTAAATCAAGAACCATCAATAAAATCTTTTATGGAAAAAAATCAAGACAGGATGATAGCCATGCTAGAGGATATAGTGTACAAAGGACAAATGGAGAAAGTTTTTAATCATAAGCAAACAGCCAGTCAATATGCATTATACCTTTTTTCATCTATTCAGGGATTACGAATGACAGGTATACTAAACAAAAATAATGAAGATCTCAAAAACCTTATAAATACAGTACTTAAAGTATTGTATTAGCATATTTTTTTTAATCTATTTTGAAACGATTGTTTCAAATAAAACACTTTAATATATAAAATAACAATGAAAAAGTTAGAAAACAAAGTAGCAGTAATTACAGGAGCTAATAGCGGTATTGGATTAGCAACAGCAAAATTATACTTACAAGAAGGTGCAAAAGTTGTGCTTTCTGGTAGACGTCAAGAAGCACTTGAAGAAGTAGCAAAAGAATTAGAAGGTGATTTTATTATTGTAAAAGCTGATGTAGCCATTGCAGATGATAATAAACGTTTGATTAAAGAAGCTACCGATAAATTTGGTAAGATTGATATTTTATTCCTCAATGCTGGAGTAGCGCCTGTCACACCAACCCATGAAATAACAGAAAACCATTATAATGAAGTATTCGATATTAATGTAAAAGGGCCTATACTAGCCACAAAAGAAGCTTTGCCTTTTATTAATGATGGTGGTACAGTATTATTTACAAATTCAATTGTTCACCAAAAAGGCTTTGACGGTTTAGGAGTATATTCAGCTTCTAAAGGAGCATTACGAGCATATCAAAGAGTACTCACTTCAGAAGTCAAGTCTAGAGGGATTCGTGTAAATTCTGTAGCTCCGGGGCCAATCGAGACTCCTTTATATGGCAAAATGGGATTACCGCAAGATGTGGTTGAAGAAATGGGTAAAGGGTTTGCACAGCAAGTACCATTAGGTCGTTTTGGAACTTCAGAAGAAATTGCAAAAACAGCATTATTTCTTGCTTCAGATGATGCATCGTTTATCAATGGTGTCGAATTAGAAGTTGATGGTGGATTGAGTCAGATTTAGTTGTATTAAATCTTAAAAATAAATGGTGGATTCATTAAGAATCCACCATTTTATATTTTAAAAAATCAAATATTTATAACTCTAATATTTGTCGAATCATTTGGTTTGTAAATCCCCACTCGTTATCATACCATATCATAATCTTTACAAGATCTCCATCTACCACTCTAGTCATAGAAGCATCAACTGTAGCAGCATATGGATTCTGTTGAATATCTGAAGAAACAATCGGTTCATAAGTCACGTCCAAAACTTTGAGATACCTATCTGTTTTGGCTTCTTTTACTAAGATTTCATTAATCTCTTCAGCACTTGTATTCCTTTCAGCAATAAAAGTAACATCACTAATTGATCCTACAGGAACAGGAGTTCTTATTGCCACGCCATCAAATTTCCCTTCATACTGTGGCAAAGCTTTAGTGGTAGCAATAGCAGCACCTGTAGATGTCGGAGTAAGATTTATGGCTCCTGCTCTACCCATTCGTGGATTCTTTTTAGACGGTGCATCTACCAATGTTTGAGAAGCTGTATAGGCATGAATCGTATTTAAAATTGCTTTTTTAATACCTATAGTACGCCCTAAAATCTCTACAACAGGGCTAATATTATTAGTCGTACAACTAGCACACGAAAAGATTGCAGTCTTGCCTTCTGCCGTATTTACGCCATGCACTACAGTAGGAGTATCTTTACTCTTTGTAGGACCAGAAATTACAACATTGGTTGCTCCTGCGTGAATATGTTTTTCTGCATCTTCTCTATTGGTAAAGAAACCTGTACTTTCTATTACGATATCAATATTATTTTCTTTCCATGGTAGTTGCTCTGGATCTCTTTGGTTAAAATACAGTATTTTTTGTCCATCCACTTGTAGATGATCCTCATGGATACGCACTTCTTTATCATAAATACCATAAACACTATCATATTTAAGTAGATATTGTGCATTTTCTATAGACATCAAATCATTTACCGCTACCACTTCTAATCCTGGTTCTTCCATGATTACTTTTAGGGCGGCCCTTCCAATTCTACCGAATCCATTAATTGCGATTCTTTTCATAAGTATTTATGTTTTTTGTTGATAAAATATTTATGAAATACCAAAGCAGTATTTCTTATGAATATGTCGTAATAAAGAGAATAGAATTACTTCGCAACAATTAAAATTAATGTATTAATTATCAATGAGAGACTCCCCATTTAAATCTGTTGTTAATACATCGCTCATATAATCAAAAAACGGTCTAAGCAGCTCATAATGATACACTACTTTATCTAAAAAATCTGGAGCAAAAACGGCTGCATCAGTAAAGTTATGACTCACAAAAAATGCTTTGTTTTTAATCAAATCGATACTAGGGTGATCCTTGCTAAATCCTTTAGGTGCAGTTTTTACTTGGTATGAAGGATCAAAACCACCAAATGCTTTTTTAAAATCTGAATGAGATAATATATCTCGTATTTCTTGATCATCCATTTCAAATTCTTTTCTAATTCTTAATAAATCAGCAGGTTCGGGACTAAAAAACCCTCCTGCCACCATAGAATTACCTGGTTCTAAACGAAGATAATATCCACCTCTTCGATGAGTTCCTGCCCTACTAAAACTTGCGCTACGATGCACGTTATAAGGTGTTTTATCTTTACTAAATCGAATATCACGGTTGATTCTGAATACTTTGGTCTTTTCAATCTCATCGGTTTCATTTAGACGTTCAGCTACTGCTGCATAAAAAGCTTTTAATTCTTTTTCACCTGCTTGATACCTCTTCTTATGTTCGGTCATCCAATCCCGATGATTATTATTTTTTAAATCTTTTAAAAACTCAAATGTAGTCTTAGGTATCGTACTCATAAATTTTACTTTGATCTAAAATTACTAAAATCTATTTTCTGAATTGAAGTTTAACTAAAATTTATATAATAATCTGAATTTTGACCACCATTTGTTATTATTATTCTAAAAATGTAAGGATTTAGGACTTATTATGACTTTTATATTCTTTATTCTATATATTTACTAGAGTTTTCAAACAAACCGTGATGACTAAAGAAAGAGATGAGATTATTGCTAAGATTGAAGAGCAAAAAAAGAACCCAAATTTAAAGTTGAAGCTTAAAGAAAGAACTGAATACTTTACAAATTTGTTATTTTATACATTATTTGATACCGATACTGAAGTCGCAAAAAACATAGACCTTCTTGAGGAAACTTTTGAAGAACTCATTGATCTGGCATGTTGGGAAACTGAAAGACCATGTAGTAAATTGTGGCAATCCTATTTAGAAAAACTACCAGGGATCTTAGAAAAATTAAACCTTGATGCCAAAGCTTTTATGCAAAGTGATCCGGCAGCCAATTCTATCGAAGAAATCTATATGGCATATCCTGGGTTTTATGCTATCGCGATCTATCGCTTAAGTCATGAATTACTGAAGTTCGGGTTACCAATGATTCCTCGATTAATGACCGAATATTCTCATCGATTAACAGGTACCGATATCAATCCAGGGGCAGAAATTGGAGATTCATTCTTTATTGATCATGCTACAGGTATCGTTATTGGGGAAACAGTGATCATTAAGGATAATGTAAAAATATACCAAGGAGTAACATTAGGTGGATTGTATGTAGATAGAAAACTTCGCAATGTAAAACGCCATCCTACTGTAGAAAATAATGTTACCATTTATGCCAATGCAACTATATTAGGAGGAACTACCGTTATAGGTGCCAATAGTACTATAGGTGGTAATGCATGGATTACGTCCTCGGTCCCAGAAAACTCTATAATTTCTAATACTGCAGAAATTAAAATCAAAAAAGTGGTATAATGTCGCATAACATTCTTGACCTTATCGGTAATACGCCTTTGGTAAAGGTTACATCGCTTATCAATAATCCTAATATCACTTTATATTTAAAACTTGAAGGGCATAATCCTGGCGGTAGTGTAAAAGATCGTGCAGCATATAACATGATCAAATCTTCCCTAGATCGGGGAGATATTGATCAAAATACCAAATTAATTGAAGCTACTAGTGGTAATACAGGAATAGCCTTGGCTATGATTGCAGGTATTTTTAAGTTAGATATAGAATTAGTAATGCCCGAAAACTCTACAAAAGAACGTGTACAAACAATGCGTGCCTATGGTGCCAAAGTCACCCTTACTTCAGCCGATATTGGCATTGAGGGGGCACGTGATTATGCAGAAACTAAAGTAAAGCACGATGGCTACATTATGCTTAACCAGTTTGCCAATGATGATAACTGGAAAGCACACTATAAAACCACAGGACCCGAAATCTGGAGAGATACCAAAGGCAAAATAACACATTTTGTATCTTCTATGGGGACTACAGGGACAATTATGGGCACATCAACCTATCTCAAAGAACAATCCAAAGAAATACAAATCGTTGGGGTACAACCCACCGATGAGTCTCGAATCCCAGGTATACGCAAATGGCCAAGAGAATACCTGCCAAAAATCTTTAATCCAGACAAAGTAGATCAGGTAATCGAAGTTAGCCAACAAGAAGCTACCACTATGGCCAAACGCCTTGCCAAAGAAGAAGGCGTGTTCTCTGGCATGAGTAGTGGCGGTGCGGTAACGGCTGCTCTAAAATTAGCCGAAACCCTTGAAAGCGGGATTTTAGTGGCCATTATCTGTGATCGTGGAGATAGATACCTAAGCTCGGATTTGTTTGAGTGATTTTTACTTTTTTTAAAATGTATTGCTAACACTTAGTTTTTTACTCTTTAGGTATTAAATATTCGGTATATAAGCGATTGTAAATAATACAATTGAAAATATATGTACTTTTTACATATATGTAATAGTTGGATGTAGTATGAACGAACGCACCTAATTTGGAGTTATTACCAAAATTTGGTAAATTTGATAAAACTTGTAAAAATGAAAAATACATCCATTTCTCTTGGGAATTATTTTGATCAATTTGTTAGTAGTCAAGTTTCCGCTGGACGATATAAAAATGTTAGCGAAGTTATCAGAGCTGGACTTAGGCTCTTAGAAAATGAAGAAAGTAAAGTAATTGCTTTAAAAAATGCAATTCAAGAAGGACTGAACAGTCCAATAGTTGAAGATTTCGACTTTGACGAAAACCTAAAAAAATTAAAAGCTGAAAAACAAAAGAATGGCTAAAGTCCTATTAAGACAAGAAGCCATTGATGACTTAAATGATATTTGGGACTACACTTTCGAAAAATGGTCGGAAAATCAAGCTGACAAATATTATGCGACCATCAAACTTGCCTGCAAAGGAATTGGGGAAAATCCTGATATCGGAAAACAGTATTCTGAAATAAGTACAAATTTACTAGGGTTTAAGTCTGGAAAACATATAATATTTTATCATTTAATTTTGGAAGATGAAATTAATATTATTAGAATATTGCACGAAAGAATGGAACTAAAAAACAGATTAACCGAATAAAAAACTACACCCAACAATTTGTATATTGCATATGCTTCCTCCAGAAAGTAAACGCAACGTACAATAGACGATAGAGATAAGCAAGGACTAGAAAATATTTAATATCGTTTTGGTATGGTAATTAGCTAAGTACCCAATCTTTTAAAAAAAGTGTAATGAAAATACTCGCAATAAAAGTGCTAGAATTTATTGGAAATTCTCTTTGGGGTTTTCGACCTAACTTAATGAAGGATATTGTAGAAATACATGGAGGGTGGAAATCAATTATTTGGTTTGCTAAAAATATGCCTAAGTATGAAAGAGTTCTAAAAAAAATAGGCCCAGAAAGAACGCATTTGTTAGCTGTGGCTATTTCTGGTATAAATGGTTGCCAATATTGTACATATGGGCACGCACTGAGTTTCCATCTCCACTATTTTAAAAATAAGAAACAATTATTTCCTATAGACGAACAAAAAATGATGAAATTCGATACTAAAAATGAGCAACAAATAATAGATACCTTAAATAATGCTTTTGATTCTACTGGTCTTGTTCAAGAAAAAGAAGACCTTCAACGATTAATAGATTTGAAAGATAACCCTGACTTGGCTACAAGTGAAAATGATCATCGAATTAATCATCTAATAAAAATGTTCGAGTTTTTAAATACATGTGGCATCAAAAATCAAACTTTACCAGATTTGGCACACGATCCGATCAATAAAAACTCAAAACTTTACCAACAGTATCAAAAAGCCAAATCTTTAAAAAACTTAACAATCGTTGAGCATAAAAAACCTATCTCTAACACTATGTAAAATTCATAACCACCCTACGGGATGGCAACGCTTCTTAAACTTAACGTTAGCTGCAAACTAAAATATGACTGAACTAGAAATAAATAAAGAAAGTAATACACGAGACATCAAATTGTACTCTTCAAAAGCCATTGGTGGAGCAACTTTTTTAGGCGGACCTCTCGCTGCTGGTTATATGATTGGAGAAAATTTTAAATCATTAGATAAACCAAATGAAGGGAGGAATTCTCTAATCATCGGAATTGTCACAACCATTCTTCTTTTTGGGGGAATATTTGTGGTTCCTGAAAATATTATTGATAAAATCCCAAGACAGTTAATTCCTCTAATCTATACCGGAGTTATATGGGGAATTGTAGAATGGACACAAGGTGACATATTAAAAGCTCATAAAGAAAATAGAAACTCTTTCTTTTCTGGATGGAGAGCAGCTGGAATTGGATTGATTTCGTTATTAATAATCGGAGTCGGAATATTTGGATATACACATATTAAATCAAACAATCCAGTTTATGAAATTTATGATACTGAACTTGCTAAATTCTCAAAAAATGAAAATGAAACTTTGGTTTTTTATGAACATCTTAATACTGAGACAAACTATACACTTCTTCAAGAATTAGACAATAAGACTATTCCTAAATGGAAAGAAAATGTAGCGATTATTAATAATATTAACTCTTTAGAAAATTTACCTTCTGAACTACTAGAACAAAATAAAACTCTCTTAAAATATTCGGAATTGAGAATTAAAGCATTCGAATTATTAAAGAAGGCAATTAAAGAAGATACAGATAAGTATTCTCTTCAATTAGAACAAGTTCATAAAGAAATTAATAAACAACTTGAGAAATTAAATTAAAAAAAGCCAACAGATAACAAGCTATAAGAAAACATAGGGCGATTTTGGCTTAATTCAAAGGCTTGAATTTCTTCATGAGGTCGCCAAATTTTCAATTTAGAAAAAAATAAAATGACTGAAAAGATTGACGACAATATTATCGGGTTTTTCGCAAGTTTTAATTTTGGAGAAACAGACGAAGAGTTAGTAAAGTCATATTTGTGGAGTGATACCGGGCTGAAAAACAAACTGGCTCATCTGAAATGGAAAAAATATGGAAATGGTTTAAAAATAATTCTGTTTCAAGTTTATGTTAAACCAATTCCATATGAAAGAAAGAATTTAAGAGAAATAGAAAATTATAGAAGAAAAGATAAATCAATAGGAATTCCAATAATTCTTGACAATGAAAACTTTTTCAAACTGACAGAAACTGAGCGACAACAATTCTTTGAGGAAACGATAGTTGATAAACTAGGATTGGTTGAATCAAAAGTAAAGCAGAATAAGTTGGATTCAGACATTTCGCAACTAATAGCTGACGTAAAAACATCATTGGATTGTCAAAAAATCAAAAAAAATCCACTAGCTAAAAATGGCTATAATTCATTGTGGCAAAGAGCTAAAACAAAGTTTAATTTGTAAATCAAACAACTGTATTTCAATAGAATAACCCTACAGATAATTCAACAACGAAATCATAGCCGAGACGTTTGGATTCAATTTAGAAACTATTTTGGTAACTTCATAACTGCAATTAAAACTTTTAACTATATATGATAAGTAGCTTTAGAAGCCTCTTACTCTTTGTGAGTATATCATTTTCTGGAATACTTCAGGCAAACGCTCAAGATGATAATGAATACATTTTTAGGACACTTTAATGAAAAACATTTAAGAAACAATCAACAAGATTAGAAGCTAATTTAGTGTACAGTTTAATTTTAACTTGTGTAAACCATGTCCCTTAACGAACATATCCAAAGACTTCAATGAAAGAATTTTTAACGCAAATAAAAAGGCTTACCCAACTGAATGAAAGTGAAATTTCAGAATTAACCAAGATTGTAGAAATTAATACTTACTACAAAGGAGATGTCATCCTCAATACTAATAAAATTAATCGAAAATTGTATTTCATAGACAAGGGCTTAGTCAAAGTCTCTTTTTTTACTGAGGATAAAGAGTTTGTTATGAAATTTTTTTATGAAAACGAATTTTGTGCTGTTCTTGACAGTTTAACCACAGAAAAACCATCAAATTATAGAATTACTGCACTTACAAGTGTTAATCTGATTGAAATTGATTTTGAAAAACTAAAAAATCTAGCATCAAAACACCCTTCTTTTGGAAAAATAATATCAGGAATTCCATCAATGGCTTCACAAAAAATGATGAATAGAATACGTGAATTACTTGAGGCAGATGCTAAAGAAAGATATTTGAATTTTTTAAACAATAATGGACATCTAATGAAATTTATTAGCTTAAAAGACTTGTCTGCATATCTTGGAATTTCTCAAGTTACATTAAGTAGAATTAGAGCAGAAATCTAATTTTTTTAACAAATGTAAAATATATTGTAGTTTTTTAGTTCTTCCTTTGCAATAACAAAAACTATAATTTATGAGTTCACTTGATAAGAAACAAATTGGATGCTTTGCAATGTTTATATTAATGATGCTTTCTGCATCTTTTAAAATACTCCATTATGGCCCTTCAGTACATTTCTACGTTTATCCTTTACCAGATTTAATGTTAAATTCTATTGGCTATATTGAATTCATCTGTGGGATTCTATACCTAATTGGAGTTAAAAAAATATCATTTAGAGTTTATGGGGGATTAATTGTAATTCCTTTATTAATTGGAGCAGTAGGTTCACATATTGCCTTTGGTTGGTTCAACCTATTTGATGGGATAAGTGAACCGTTTCACTTTACATTGCCATCTTTTATAATTCTATGTCTTGCAATTTGGATTTCATATAATCCGATTGTAAAATTTATCAAGTCAGGTTTCAAAATAGCTGAATAGGAATTAGAAAAAATTGAACTAATTTATTCCAAGCATTTATTGATAGTAAAAAACTATTCCCAATAAGGTATAAAAGCAATAGCGGTTCGGTACAAACTCGAACCGTTTTTGTCTTTAATTCAGTACCTTGTTATCCTAAAAGATATTACGTTTAATCCGTTACTGCTTTTATACTAAACGTTATGAGTAAGTTGATAAAATTTATCTGAATTAAATAAATTTATGACTAATAAAAAATATATAACAAAAGGCAAAGGGCTTCCTAACTGGTCGAATCCTATTAGTCATGCAGTCGTTGTGAATAATATGTGTTTTGTGAGTGGTCAATTATCTGTAAATATTGAAGGAAAATATATTTCTGGAACAATACTAGAAGAAGGAAATTTGGCATTCTCAAATTTTTTTTCCGCTATAGAAAATGCTGAATTTAAGAAAGAAGATATAGTTTTTATTGATATCGCTTTTGACAATTTAAAAGATTTACCTGAAATAAATAAATTATATACGGAATTGTTTCCTGAGAATAAACGACCCGCCAGGACAATATATCAAGCAGAAGCCCTGCCGTTTGGTGGTAAAATCAAGATTACTGGAACAGCGGTAAAAGAATTAGTTTGATGTAAAAATAACCGAAATCAAAAAAAGCCTACACACAACAATGTATAAGAAACCATAGGGTTTTTAGGCTTCATCAAAAGATCTGTGTTTCTTTGTAAAGCCGCCAACTTAAACGATCAACTGACTGATTGTTTTTGAAAATATACCAAAATGCTATATACTATATTTATACCAATAAAAGCTTCTTATTTTCTTTTTAGAAAGAAAGTACACCGCATAGCCTTATTAAGACTACCTTAGGTAAAAAATAATGTCGATAGAACGAAGAGTGCAATTGGTAGAAAAGCTTTTTCATAAATTAGATCAAGAAAGCACTCAGTTTGAACAATCATCAGGGCTTAGTTGTGTTTCTGGTTGCGGAAAATGTTGCACACACCCAGATGTAGAAGCTTCTCCTTTAGAATTTTTACCCTGGGCCTTTCACTTGTTTTTAAATGGGAAAGCTTTAAAAACACTTCTTATACTTAAAAAAACTTCTAGTTCAACTTGTTTCATCTACAAACCCTTATCTATTATTGATCAGGGTCGTTGTAGCAATTACAAATACCGGGGTTTAATTTGTCGGTTGTTTGGATTTGCTGCCAATACTGATAAATATGGAAAATTGAGATTGGCTACTTGTAAAATTATCAAAGAAGGTCAGGCTGACAACTATAATACTACTTCTAAAGCAATTGCAAAAGGAATGTATGTACCTGTATTTACAGAGTATTACATGCAATTAAATCAAATAGATTTTCGCTTAGGAAACATAATATTACCAATAAACAAAGCACTTAAAATGGCTTTAGAAGAAGTTTTACAATATTATGCATACAGACCTTTTCTAGATATAGAAAAAAAATGTGGTTAAAAAAACATTAAATCTACCGATGCCATAGATTTGTAAGCCTTATACCTAGTCTGCTATTACCGCTACTAGGATTGCAAATATGAACGATCAACATAAAATATGAGTTGGTTTGTTGATTTTTATAAATTTAGAAAATATATCATTACCTTTTGTCTATATACTATGTGTTATTTAGTTAACAAGGTGATTATATATATTGTTGGCGGTAATTTGGAAAAAACAATGAAAATGACTTTTACATACATCTACATCTTGATTCTTCTTTGTTCTTGCAATATGAAAAATGAACCTATTTATACTCAATTACAGCCGAACATTTATGAAATAAACAATCAATACTTTTATAGCGAGAAAGTACATACATACCTAGTCGAATTGAATGACAAAGTTTTGCTTTTTGACATTCCGACTTATTCAAGAGATATCAAAGACTTTATAACTTCCTTTGAGAAACCCGCTTTCGCATTAATATCACACGGTTCATGTGGAATTTCGGACGGAACAAAATGGCAGGAAGAAATTGGACTTAAAGTCTATGCACATAGAGCGGACACAAATCATCCATGGCTGAGAATGAAACCTGACGTATTCTTCACTGAAATGCCTGAATTCGGAAAAAGTATTGAAGTTATTCACACACCTGGACATAGTGCAGGAGCAATTTGTGTATTAGAGAAATCATCAAAATCCTTGTTTACAGGAGACACTTTCTATGGCGACAAGAACGGTGAAATTAGGGATTTTAGTAAAGAAAAATCTGCCGAATATGAAAATCCATCGGACAGAATTGAAAGTTGTAAAAAACTGTTGGACTATGATTTTGAAAATGTTTATCCGTTTCATTACAAGATAATCGAGGGAAGTGGAAAAGAAAAATTAGCCGAATATTTGAAAGGTAAATAAAAACTACCGCCAACATGGTGTATTGCTCATTGCGGCTGAATTCCTAATCGGAATTCATTACAATTTGCTATCTTTCGGGTTATGGTGGAAAATCATAGTTGATTTTCCGCAACGAGCCATACACAGACCGTTGTATGCCATTTGAAAAAAGCGCAAGAATTGAAACAGATAAACATTAAAAAAGGAGAGGTTCTGCAGAAAAGTGGAGATTTGAACAGTAAAGTTTATCAAGTTATTTCCGGGCTTTTAAGAAGTTACACTATTGATCACAAAGGAAAAGAACACATTTTTATGTTTGCGCCAGAAAATTGGACAATTGCAGATAGCCAACCAAAAGAAAAACCTTGCGATTTATATATTGATGCCTTAGAAGATTCGGTCGTAATTGTTTTGAAAAAGGACATTAAAAGAGAAAGTCAAAATATTGGCGCATTTATAAAACGTCTTTCCGTATTGCAAAATAGAGTCATTATGCTAATGAGTTTTTCTGCTATCGAACGCTATGAACATTTTGAAGAAACTTATCCCGAAATTCTTCAACGAGTTACTCAAAAAATGATTGCATCTTATTTAGGTATTACACCTGAATCTTTGAGCACAATAAAGAAAAACAGAATCAATAGCCCCATTTCTTAATCTACATTAATGCAAAAGATAGAATTATATTAGACTTTTGAACAAATAAATTTTGAGTTCAAATGAAAAATATATCAATACTATTAAAAGTTTCCGCAATCCTATGGATTGTTTGGGGAATCGTTCATATTTTGGCTGGAGTTCTAACGATGAACTTTGTTTTATCTGGAAACATCTCTTCTTCTATTGCCGGAATTGCAGATGCAGTTGACCCAAGTACGCTACAGATGGAATATCCAAAAGCAGCGGGAGCAGTAATTGGAAATCACGGATTTAATTTATTTTGGATTGGTATTGTAACCTTTATAAGCGCATTCTTCATTTGGAAAGGGAATAAAAATGCTATTTTTCTTGCTGCAATAACAGGTGGTTTAGCCGATTTGGCTTATTTTCTATTTATGGATTTAGGAGGCTATGTAAATTTTATGCCAGGAACTGTTATGACAATATTTTCCTCTCTAGCTATCATTTCAAGTTTTTACTATTACTTCAAAAACCGAAATTTAACCAATTAAAAACGGCATTTGGAAAGTATATTATAGAAATGTATTTTTAGGTTTCTTTGATCAAAAAAACCTAAGACATAAACAACAATCGACAAGGTTAGAAACTAATTTAGTGTAAACCTTAATCTTTAACTTGTGTAAACCATCTCCCTTTACGAACATTTAAAAACAAACTATGAACATAAAATATATTTTAGGAGCAATTTTGACATTTCCACTTTTACCATTAATGTATTTTCAAGGTAAAAAAATAAAAGCGAGTGTACCAAGATTACCCGAAGCAAAAGGAACTAATGGATTGTGTTCTATTTCTTCTGAAAAAACACTCCGAATGCTCACCATTGGAGAAAGTACTATTGCTGGTGTAGGAGTTAATACACACGAAGAAGGCTTTACAGGGGCTTTAGCAAATGAATTAGCGACTAAATTAAAAACCGATGTTGATTGGAAGGTTTATGCAAAAAGTGGGTATACCGCAAAAAGAGTTAGTGAAAAAATTATTGACCTTATTAAAGAAAAATCCATCGACTTAATTGTAATTGGCCTTGGAGGAAATGATGCTTTTGAATTAAATACCCCTAAAAAATGGGCTAAAGATGTTCAAAAACTTATTAAAACCATAAGATTAAAATTTAAAGAAACCCCTATTGTATTTATAAATATGCCACCAATTAAAGAATTTCCAGCGTTTACTTCCCTTATAAAATTTTCAATTGGAAATTTAGTCAATATTCTTGGAAAAGAATTAGAAAAAATTGTGAAAGATTATGAAAACGTTTACTATTACTCAAGAGAAATAATATCTGCAGATATTATTAAGAGGTTTGAACTCAAAATAAAACCTACTGATCTTTTTAGTGATGGAGTTCATCCATCAAAAACGACATACCAAGTTTGGGCAAAAGATGTCTCAAATTTTATAACTCAATCAAAGGAAATTAAAAACGCCTTACAACAAAGTGTATAAAACATAACTAGTAAGTGGTATAACAAAAGGTTCATGCTTATTTATAAAGTCCACCAAATTTTTAATTTGGTTATATTAAAAAATAAAAATTCGGCTTGTGCTAAATCCGAAAAGATAGCGTCTTTTTACGCGCTACGTTTCATACACAAGACCGTTAAGTAATTATAAAAAACGTTTAGCTTAAATGGAAGAATCGATTGTAGTACTTTTAAATAAGGCAGGAAAGTTTTCTGAAAAGGAATCGTTGCTTCTAAAACAAGAGCTTCAATGTAAAGAATTTAAAAAAGGAGATGTTTTACTTCAAAAAGGGGATGTTTGTTCTTCATTGTGTTTTATTATTTCGGGTAGCTTTTATCAATACAGTATCGATTCAGACTTTAATAAGAATATCATCGACCTAAACATCGCTAATGATTGGGTAATAAATCACAAAAGCTTCACTTCCAGAAAACCATCAGAATATTTAATTCAAGCTTTTGAAGACAGTTCTTTCTATGAAATTTCGATAGATGCCATACATAAGCTAATTGCTCAATCACAATCGTTTCTTCAAATGGGTAAAATTTTAGAAGAATCTACTTCACGAATTGATTTTTTTGATAATAACGCTACACCTGATGAGAAGTATCGTTATATACTAACAAACAAACCTAATCTTCTTCAAAAATTTCCGCAAACAATCATTGCTTCTTACCTTAAAATGACACCAGAAACGTTGAGTAGAGTTAGAAAAAGAATTTTCTAAAATTAATTCGTTTCTTGATTTCAATCAAGTGCTATTTTTTTATAATCCTTTGATATTTGCCTTTAAACTAAATATCAAAACAATGACACCTGATTTTTACAAAAGCACCGGAATTTCACTAACTATAGGCTCATTTTTGGCTATTGCCACTATGTTTTTACACCCATCAGGAGGTAACATTGAGCATATTATTCAAATAGCTGCACCGATACAGATTACTCACGCATTAGCTATCTTTTGTTTGCCATTTATTTTATTTGGTTTTTATGGACTAACCCATAAACTTTCAGGTAAATGGAAATTATCAACTCTAGCTTTTATCATAATTGTATTCGGGCATTTTGCAGCAATGCTCGCAGCACTATTTAATGGTTTGGCCTTACCCTATTTTCTTGATCAATATTCAGAAAACCTTGAGCAGAATATTACTACTCTAAAACTTATTGTTAATTATGGTTTTGCTATAAATAAAGCATTAGACTATGTATTCATCGTCTCATTTTGTTCTGCGATTAGCGTTTATTCTTTACTTACAATTAATTCAAAAAAACTTCCTAAATGGATTGGATATTTTGGTATTGCAATTTTAATTTTTGCGATAATCGGTGCAGCTACAAATTTTGTATTTACAAGTCTTACAGGTTTCAGAATATTTATCTTTAGCATAGCTGGTTGGATTCTATGTTCAGGAATATCATTAATCCAATCTAATAAGAAATAGCGATGAACAAAGAAAAAATCAAAAAAGCCTATAACGAATTAGCAGAAAGCTATAATAAATTAATAGACCACAAACCACATAATGCTTATTACGATAGACCTAATACATTGAATTTACTTAAAGAAGTAAATAACAAATCGGTTCTCGATGCAGCTTGTGGACCTGGAAAATATGCAGAAATCTTAATTTCAAAAAAAGCCCAAGTAACGGGATTTGACTTGAGTTCAGAAATGATAAAGTTTGCAAAGCAAAGAAACAAAAATCAAGGAACATTCTTTGTCCACGATTTAAGTGAGCCTTTGACAATGATAGAAGACAAATCTTTTGATTTTGTTCTGTGTGCATTAGCCTTACATTATATAGAAGATTGGAATTTAACAATTAAAGAATTTCATAGAGTTCTAAAAACCGACGGACAATTAATCATCTCAATTGAACATCCCTTTTTTGAGTATAATTATTACAAATCGACCGAATATTTTAAAACAGAAGCTGTAAAATGCGTTTGGACAGGTTTTGGCAGTCCAATTGAAATTAATAGTCATAGACGACCACTCAATGATTGTATTGCACCACTAACTGAAAATGGATTTTATATTGACAAATTGGTTGAGCCAAAACCTTTGAAGGAATTCGAAGAATTAGATCAAAAGCATTACAAAGAACTCAATGAATTTCCAGCTTTTATGTGTATTAGAGCAGTCAAAAAATAGGGCAATATTGCGAAAAAACTAAAAGGAAGCATAATTTGATGATCTAAGCCCTCCTTTTTGTGAGCAATATTATACTATCTTAGGCATGTAAATATATTCTAAATAGCGTATTTGAGGCCTTAGGAAGGGTTTTAATGATACAATACGATAAAATAGTACACTTGTATGACTTTGCACAATGTTTCTAATAAATTTCAAGTACTTTTTCAGATTTTTGGCAATAGCCACCATAAGATAACTCTAAAATCAAAAAGTACGATCAACGATATCTTATCTTTTTGCTAACTTGTACAACACGTACAACGTGTATAAAATATTTAGAATCATTAAATAAAAGGGGCAGAACCAGTGAGTAAAGAAATTGAAAAAGAACAAAAATTAAAGCTCGCATCAGAGAGAGGTCGTAAATCTGCTGAAGAAGGTACAAAATTATTGATTACAGTTTCCTTAACTTGTCTTGGGGTATTTTTTGTTGCCCTAACTAGTAAAATTGATCCTCCTTTAACAAATGCTCAAAAAATTATCTCTGTCATAGCGGTTATTGCCATCGGAATATCTTCAGGTAGTGGTCTTGTATCTTGGCTTATTGACGCCAAATCTCATATCAATTGGGCATTGGCCCTCTCTCAAAAAGAAAGAAAAAAACGGTCAGAACACTACAAGTTACGAGATAAATGGAAAAAAATTGAGAAGGTTAATAATAAACTATTCTTTATTTTCTTTTTCATAGGAATATTATGCGGAATCACATACATCATCCTTCGGATATTAATGATTTGAATACCCCAGCCTAGTCTCTATGACAAGGGCACAGAAGTAACTTATTGGGATATATAATGAGGTAATCCAAAAAACTTTAAAGAAAAAATCATCAGTTTTAAAAAATGAAACTAATATATTGTATCCTTGTGGCATTATTAATTTTAAACCATAAGAATATATAGTTGTAGAAAATCTAATTCGCATAAGTGACACACTTTATTTATTTTCTAAAGCTATTTTCGTTCTTTTGTACCTATGCCAGAACAACCACAAATCTTAGCGACTTTAAAAGAGTATTTTGGGTATGATACCTTCCGCCCATTGCAAAAAGAAATCATTGATTCAATTTTTGTAGGTAACGATAACCTTGTGATTATGCCTACCGGTGGCGGAAAATCGATTTGTTATCAACTTCCTGCATTATTACTACCAGGAATAACATTAGTAATTTCACCTTTGATTGCATTAATGAAAGATCAAGTAGATGGTCTATTAGCCAATGGTATTGAAGCTGCTTTTGTAAATAGTAGTCAGAATGAAAATGAACAACAGGAGATCTACCAAAAACTATTACAAAAAGAAATCAAATTACTATATGTCGCACCAGAGAGTTTGAACTTTTTGGACGCCATACTTTCTCAAATCGAAATCAGTTTAATTGCCATCGATGAAGCACACTGTATCTCTTCTTGGGGTCATGATTTCAGGCCTGCATATACGCAACTGGGATATCTTAAAAGTAGATTTCCCCAGACACCCGTTATTGCATTAACCGCAACTGCTGATAAAGCTACAAGACAGGATATTTGTAATCAACTTAATATTCCTGATGCAACACAATACTTAGCCTCTTTTGATCGAGCAAACTTAAGCCTTGAAGTACGCCCCGGAAATAAGAGAATCGAGCAAATTATTGATTTTTTAAAAGACAAACCAAACGACAGTGGGATTATATATTGCTTAAGCCGAAAAACTACCGAAATGCTGGCTGAGAAATTACAAAATCAAGAGTATAAGGCAGAAGCTTACCATGCAGGAATAGATCACCAAAAAAGAGCTCATGTACAAGAAGGTTTTATTAATGACACCGTACAAATAGTATGTGCCACCATCGCTTTTGGTATGGGTATCGATAAATCAAATGTGCGTTGGGTAATTCATTATAACTTGCCAAAAAATATTGAAGGTTATTATCAGGAGATCGGTCGTGCAGGTCGTGATGGATTACCGTCCTCTACCCTGCTCTTTCATAGCTATGCAGATGTAGTGCAATTGCAAAAATTTGCCGATATGTCTGGCAATAAAGAAGTGCAATTGGCCAAACTGGATCGTATGAAGCAATATGCTGAATCCTTAAGCTGTAGACGTAAAATCTTATTGAGCTATTTTGGCGAATTGATCGAAGAAGATTGCGGTAATTGCGATGTGTGTAAAAACCCTCCTACTTTTATTGATGGAACAGTCATTGCCCAAAAAGCCTTATCAACTGTAGTTCGTATCAAAGAACAAGAACCCATCGGTACGGTAATCGATGTGATGCGAGGTGCTCAAAATACGGCTGTGTACGATAAGGAATACCAACACCTAAAAACTTATGGTATTGGTAACGATATTTCGTGGAGAGATTGGCAACAATATATTATTCAACTAATTAATCAAGGATACCTGGAAATTGCATTCCATCAAAATAATAAACTAAAATTAACAGAACTTTCTAAAAAAGTGCTATTTGAAGGCGAGAGAATTAGATTAGCCAACCTTAAAGATATCGAAAAAGCTAAAGAAGCTGTTACTCAAATACCTAACACAACTAAAACCAATACTTTATTTGAAAAATTAAGAGCCCTTAGATTAGAAATAGCCAAAGAGGCAGGAATTCCTGCATATCAGATATTTAGTGATGCTACATTAAAAGAGATGGAACAACATCGACCAATGAGCGATGATGAGTTTATACAAATAAGTGGTGTGGGAAAGCAGAAAATGCAAAACTATGGTTACCAATTCATCAAGGAGATCATTGATTTTTCTGCTGAAAAAACAAAAAAGAAGAAAAAAAAATCCAATAAAGGCAATTCACATAAAGAGACATTAAACTTATATAAGGAGGGTTTATCTATAGAAGAAATAGCTATTAAAAGACAATTAGCACAGTCTACAGTTTTTTCTCATATTATGAAACTTTATAATGACGGAGAAACTATTGATCTTGCCCAATTCATAAGTAAAGAAGATATCAAAACCATTAAAGAAGCCAAAGAAACACTTGAGAACCCAAGTACATTAAAACCATATTTTGAGCATTTTGAAGGTGCTATAGATTATAATACAATCAAATTGGCTTTAACAATCTTGGACGAGAACTAATACCTAATCGTTTATGCAATCACACATCATTTTTGGGGCTGGATTAATTGGTAGTTTTCTAGGAGGTGTACTCACGTCTTTGCATTTTGACACCAAATTAGTTTGTCGACCTAAGATTAGGCAAAAATTAACCAAAGGACTTGTACTAACCGATTATTTGGGAAATAAAATTGAAATAGAATCCCTTGATTTTTTGGATACCAAAGATTTAGCACCCCATATTCATAAAGAGGCTTTTTGCGATTTTCTATGGGTAACTGTAAAATGTACCGGAATTGATCAAGCTAGCAAAGATATTCACCCTTTGGTAGGTCCAGATACCATAATTTTATGTTGTCAGAATGGTTTAGGTTCTGACCAAGTAATAAAAAAGCGTTATCCAAAAAATATTGTATTACGAGTGATGGTTCCTTTTAATGTTGCAGAACCAGAAAGTGGGCACCTGCATCGAGGTTCTGAAGGAGATTTATGTATTGAAATAACTGCTCAAACCTCAAAATCTATAAATTCTTTGGTTCGACAATTAAATACTTCTGTTATGACTGTAACTCAATCAACAGAAATGCAATCACTATTATGGGCTAAACTTCAGTTAAATTTAGGAAACAGTATAAATGCATTGGCGGATATCCCTGTAAAATCAATGCTCGAGCAACGAGAATATCGATTAGTCATTTCAATATTAATGAAAGAATTACTGGTTGTCACCAAAGCACTTAAAATTAAACTCCCAAAATTAACAGCTATACCAGCCAAGTACATTCCTATTGTACTAAGCTTACCAAATTTCTTATTTAATCTCGTGGCAAATAAAATGTTGGCAATTGATCCAACGGTAAGAACTTCAATGTGGTGGGATTTATCTCAAGGTAAAAAGACAGAAATAGAGTATCTTAATGGTGCAATATTGAAAGCAGCTGAAAAACTGCAGATTTCCTGCCCTGCAAATAAAAATATCATAAACATTATAAAGGAGATAGAAAAAACCGATAACTCAAAAAACCGTAAAGGTATTAGCGGTAAAGTATTATTGCAGAACATAAAAAGCAAACCATAAAACAGTAATTAAATAGTTTACAACCATTTTCTGAAATACTTCTTATCATCATCTGACACCAAAGGATCGCCAAGTGCTTTTATTAACAAACCCTTATGCTCATCTTCATTATAGTGAAATAGTAAAGTATTCAATTCAGCAATTGATATCCCCGTAGTATTTTCATCTTGTAAAATAAATTGATCTTCAACCTTTACAGATCCTGGTTTCAAAACTCTTACATATACCCCAGAAAACAAGGAATCAATAAACTCACGAATCACTCCCTGATTACCAAATCTAACCCCTAATTTATAGCAAGGTTGCCTTGGGCGAGAGATTTGTATACTTGCATCTCCCAAAGTATATATCGAACCTATTTTGATAATATGCTCATCAAACCTATCAATCGTAAGGTTTTCACCAAACATACCGTAATTCCAATCCAAATCAGGGTATTTCATTTTCCAATACGGATAATGATGTGATGAATATAAGTAACATGCCTTATCTACTCCACCATGGTACCTTCTATCTATAACGTGGTCATCTTTTACATCTTCAATACCCAAAAATATAGGTTCATGAACTGGATGTTTATATATACCCGTTTTTACTTCATTTCCTCTCCATAAAATTGTTTTCCCTTGAGCAATATTAGTAGATACTACTTTCATATTTAATACTATTTAAATTCAATTGAATTAAGTATTAACCCAGAACCAGGAACAATATGCTCTAGTGTGATTTCTTCAGCATCTGGATTAAGGGTACGTTTAATAAATTCTAAATCCACTTTTCCTTTTCCCAAATCAAGTAAAACTCCCATCATTAATCGAATTTGATTTCTTTTGAATCCTTCTCCTTTCACCTGTAAAAGATAACTCTCTTCTGGAAAAAAGCTAGCTGTATAGATGTCGTTGGTTTTTATTTCGCAATGCGTTATTTCTCCTTCAAGAATTGTATGTTCAGAAGGCCGATGACAATAGGATCTAAAATTATGTTTTCCAACAAACAATTTTGCTGCTTCTTGCATTAAAGTTATGTTAAGCTCTTCTGTAACATTGTACATAAATGGAGCACAAAATGGGTGAAACTTCTCTCCACATGTAAACAAATATAAATATTCTTTAATCTTTGGGGATTGGATAATATTAAAATGCTCATCAGTTTCTTCTATACTCAAAGCCCTAATATCTTGAGGTAGGTTCTGATTAAATAATGGGTAAAAAAGTTCAAGATCCAAAGGGTTATGATCAACAAACAACTCTATATAAGTTTGATTTGCTGATACTTTTGCATCTGTTCTACCCGAAGCAAGTACTTTAAAATCCTTATGTTCTAAAACATATGCTGTGGTTCGCTCTACCATTCTTTGCAATGTATTTACTGTAGGTTGCTTTTGCCATCCATGGTATCTAAAACCTAAATATTGTAATTCGATGATATAGTAAAAACGTTTCCGAAACATCTATTAATTCTTTAAATCTATCCGAATATAGATAAATTATGCATTTCACCGATAAATGATTACTTTTTAATCCAAAAATTATGTAAAAAAAACACTATAATTTCCTATATTTGAGTAAATCAATTTAATAATTTAAAATCAACTTAGTTATGGTAAAAGCTAAATATCAAGGAGTTTTAGACTTAGGACAAAAGTTAAATATCCAAGATGGCGATGTTTCTGAAGACAATGGAACACTTAAAATAAAAGGTACTGCTAATACTCAATATGAAAAAAATCAACTTTGGGATAAGATAAAAGAAATAGGCGGAGATTCTCCTTCTGATATTGTTGCAGATATTAATGTTGCTGACACCTCTGTATACCATAGACATACTGTTAAAAGTGGAGAGTCATTAAGTAAAATTGCTAAGCACTACTATGATGACCCTATGAAATACAAAGCTATATTTGAAGCAAATACTAATATTTTAAAAAATCCGGATATTATACATCCTGATCAGGAGTTAATAATCCCAAACCTATAAGGCATATTTAACAATAAATAAAAAAAGATCGCAAAATTGCGATCTTTTTTTATTTGATTCATGACTATCTTACAACTAATTGTTTCTACTATAAATGATAGTATGTTAAGCATTCTTTATTGCTGTTTTTGCCAATAGCAAGATTTGTTCAAATTGTTGATTTAATGTAAGATTAGAATTATCAATTTTTATTGCATCACTAGCTTTTCTAAGAGGAGAATCTTTTCTTGTACTATCTATATGATCTCTATTCACTACATTTTTTAAAACATCTTCGTAACTAACATTCTCCTCCCTTTCTTTTAACTCAAGATATCTGCGTTCTGCCCTATCTTTTGCTGTTGCTGTCATAAATAATTTAAGTTCTGCATTAGGAAAAACAACAGTTCCTATATCTCTACCATCCATAACTATTCCTTTGTCTTTACCCATTTGATGTTGTTGTTCAACCAATTTTTTTCTAACTAAAGATACAGCTGCTATTTTACTTACATGTTTTGACACTCTTAGGGTTCTAATTTCTTCCTCTACATTTTCTCCATTAAGTAAAACTTCTGCCAATCCTGTTGCTACATTAATCTTAAACTTGATATTAATATTTGGCAACTCTTTCTCTAATGCTGCTTGATCAAGATTCGCATCATCTATAAAATTTTTACGCATGGCATACAAAGCAACAGCTCTATACATTGCACCTGTATCGACATAAATATATTTTAATTCTTTTGCTATTTGTTTTGCAACTGTACTTTTACCGGTTGAAGAATGTCCGTCTATAGCAATAATTATCTTTTTATCTTCCAAATTAATATTGTTTATATCAAAAATATAGTATTAACATTCAAAAATAGTTGAAACTATTAAGAAAGTTGTAGCACTGTAAAAAAAGTTATAACAAATTAAAAATCAATTCAGAATTGTTATGTATTTCATTGCTCTAAATTTTTATGAATTGTATATAATTAGAGTTTATCGGGTAAAACTTAGTATACAAGTAAAAAACCATAAGAAAACACAATAAACACACTTAATCGGCGTTATTTACCTTTAAACACCCATGTATGCAGTAAAGTTACATTTTTACACCTAAATCGATTAACATTAACCTAAGCTAACAACCATGGGCTTCTTTGATTTTTTAAATGAAAAGATTGCAATAGATCTTGGCACATCTAATACGCTGATCACACACAGAGGAAAGATTGCAATTAATAACCCTTCAATTATTACTATAAATCAAATCACCGGTAAAATTATCGCAGTTGGTAAAGAAGCCGGAATGATGAGAGGAAAAATAAATAAAAACATCAAAACAATTTACCCATTTAAAAATGGAGTAATTACAAATTTTGATGCTTCTGAAAAAATGCTAAAAACATTTATTAAGAAACTTTCTACTCTTAATGCTTCGGTATTTACTACTTCATACAATATGATAATATCCATACCATGCGGTAGTACAGAGGTTGAAATGAGAGCTGTAAAAGAGTCTGCAAAACGGCTTAATGCAAAAAATGTATTCTTAATACATGAACCTATAGCTGCTGCAATAGGAGGAGGAATTGATGTCCTTGAACCCAAAGGTAATATGGTCGTAGATATTGGAGGCGGAACAACTGAGATTGCGGTTATTTGTTTAGGGCAAATTATAAGTGGGCAATCTGTAAAAATTGCAGGTAATACTTTTAATGAAGATATCGTACAATATATACGTGAATCACGAAACATACATATTGGAGAATATATGGCCGAGAAAATAAAGATACAGGTTGGATCGGCTACTGATGCTTTAGAATCTCCACCCAAAGATATGAACGTTGAAGGAAGAGATTTACTTACAGGTAAACCAAAACAGATTAGAATATCATATAGAGAGATTGAGAAAAGCCTTGATAAATCTATAACTCAAATCGAAAATGCCATCATGGAAACATTATCAGAAATACCGCCAGAGATTTCTGCTGACATCTATAATACAGGTATTTATTTAACCGGAGGCGGATCTATGTTAAGAGGTCTGGATCAAAGGCTATCTAGAGCTACAGAATTACCAGTTCATCTAGGCGAACAACCCTTAAAAACTGTTGTAAAAGGAAGTGAAATTGTTCTTAAAAACCTAGATCGATATACTGATGTATTGGTAAAAAAAAGAAGATAAAATAAAAAGGCAGAACATATTGTTCTGCCTTTTTATTACTATAATTTCTTAGCGTTTTTAACCTTGCTATTTGTTATTGCCAGTTTTAAAACATCTTCCATATCTTTTACATAATGAAATTTAAGTCCTTTAAGATATTCGGCTTTGATTTCATCGATATCACGTCTATTATCTTCGCATAATAATATTTCTTTTATATGTGCTCGTTTTGCAGCAAGAATTTTTTCTTTAATTCCTCCAACAGGTAATACTTTACCTCTTAAAGTTATTTCTCCTGTCATCGCCAAGCTTTTTTTCACTTTACGTTGTGTAAATAATGATACTAATGATGTAAGCATCGTAACTCCTGCACTTGGTCCATCTTTAGGTGTGGCACCTTCTGGAACATGAATATGTACATTATACTTATCAAAAATATCTGGGTTAATCCCTAACTCATCTGCATTGGCTTTGATATACTCCATAGCTATGGTTGCAGATTCTTTCATCACCTTACCTAAGTTTCCTGTGATGGTCAAAGTACCTTTCCCTTTAGAAAGAATTGACTCTATAAATAAAATATCTCCTCCAACACTAGTCCAAGCTAATCCTGTAACAACTCCAGCTACTTCATTATTTTCATATTTATCGCGTTCTAATCGTGGAGCTCCTAATACTTCAATAATATCTTCATTGCTAATTTTTACATTATATTCCTCCTCCATTGCAATATTTTTGGCAGCATAACGAACCATTTTAGCGATTTGTTTTTCTAGTCCTCTTACACCAGATTCTCTTGTGTATCCTTCTACTATTTTTTCTAGTTGTGCTTTTCCTATTTTTATATGAGACTTGTTTAAACCATGTTCTTCAAGTTGTTTAGGAAGTAAATGTTGTTTAGCTATCTCTACTTTTTCTTCTATCGTATATCCGGTTACATTTATGATCTCCATTCGATCTCGCAGTGCAGGTTGTATGGTTCCTAAACTATTTGATGTTGCAATGAACATTACTTTAGAGAGATCAAATCCCATTTCTAAGAAATTATCATGAAACTCAGAATTTTGTTCTGGGTCTAACACCTCTAACAAAGCCGATGATGGATCTCCTTGATTACCAACAGATAATTTATCGATTTCATCTAATACAAATACAGGGTTACTCGTGCCAGCTTTTTTAAGGCTTTGGATAATTCTACCAGGCATAGCACCGATATAAGTTTTTCTATGTCCTCTTATTTCGGCTTCATCTCGTAAACCGCCCAAAGATATCCTTACATATTCTCTTCCTAATGCCTCAGCTATAGACTTACCAAGTGAGGTCTTACCTACTCCAGGAGGGCCATATAAACATAAAATTGGAGATTTCATGTCATTGCGAAGTTTTAACACCGCCAAATATTCAATAATACGTCGTTTTACTTCATCTAGACCATAATGGTCTTTATCTAGTATTTTTTTTGCTCGTTTAAGATCAAATTTATCATTACTAAACTCGTTCCATGGTAAATCTAAAAATAAATCCAAGTAATTGCGCTGTATAGAATACTCTGCCACTTGTGGATTCATACGTTGCATTTTGGCAATTTCTTTATCAAAATGCTTTTTAACTTTTTCGTCCCACTTTTTATCTTTACTTCGCAAACGCATTTCTTCTAATTCATCTTCATGAGAAACACCACCCAATTCTTCTTGGATTGTTTTCATTTGTTGATGTAAAAAATATTCGCGTTGTTGTTGGCTCATATCATGTTGAACCTTATTTTGAATATCATTTTTAAGCTCTAATTTTTGAAACTCAACGTTCATATATTTCAATGTCGCTAAAGCTCTATCTTTTAAATCATTAACTTCAAGTAGTTTTTGCTTTTCTTCTACTGGAAGATTTAGGTTAGAAGAAACAAAATTGATCAAAAAAGAATTACTCTCTATATTTTTAATCGCAAATGACGCTTCTGAAGGGATCGTAGGACTTTCTTTTATAATTTCTAATGCTAGATCTTTAATCGAATCAATAATCGCACTAAACTCCTTATTTTCTTTAGCTGGTCTAGCTTCGGGAACTTCGTTTACTTTTGCTTTTATATAGGGAACTTCTTCAATCAACTCATCAATCATGAATCGTTTCTTTCCTTGTAAAATCACAGTTGTATTACCATCTGGCATTTTAAGTACTCTTAAAATACGAGCTACTACACCTATTCTATTAATATCTTTCAAAGATGGGTTTTCTACACCTTCTTCTTTTTGAGAAACTACACCTATGGTTTTGCTTCCATTATTAGCATCATTAAGAAGTTTGATAGACTTATCTCTTCCTGCTGTAATTGGTATAACCACACCTGGAAACAATACCGTGTTTCTTAAAGGTAGTATCGACAAAATTTCTGGCAAATCTTCTTTATCTATTTCTTCTTCATCTTCGGGTGTTAGTAACGGAATTAATTCTGCATCTTCATCTATTCCTTGAAATGACAAACTGTCAAGCGTTGTGAATTTGGTTTTAGCCATAATTATATATCAAAGTCATTTTGTCATTAACACAAAATAACATTCTTTTTTAAATTGTTATAAACTAGTTGTAAAGCCCTGTAAAACCTGCTAAATAAAAAGTTTTACAAAGCTTCTTTTATTTACATTTCAATTGTTATGCCAGATCTTTTTAAAAAAAATATTTAAAAACTGTAACAAAACATGTCATTGTATATCTTTATATATAAATAAATTATTTTTTTTTGTCACTAACCCAACTAAATACAGAGCAATTAATAGCTAAATGTCGCGAGCAAGATCAAAGTGCACAGCTCGAGATTTATAACCGCTATTATAAAGCAATGTACAACACAGCATTAAGGATTATAAAAGATCCTACTGAAGCCGAAGATATTATGCAAGAGGCTTTTTTAACAGCTTTTACAAAACTTTCGATGCTGGAAGGTAATAAAATGTTTGGAGCCTGGTTAAAAAAGATTGTTATTAATTCTAGTCTTACTGCAGTACGCAAAAATAATATGTATAATGAGGTAGCTCTAGAATCAATAGAATACTCTCTTGCAGATGACACTGGGATTGCAGAAGAAGATTTAACCAATGTAACAGTAAACACAATAGTAAATACACTAACTAAACTAAAGAAAAGCTATAGCACTGCATTATCATTACACCTTATAGAAGGGTATGATTATGAAGAAATGAGTGAAATTATGAATATATCATATTCTAATTGCCGTACGCTTGTATCGCGCGCAAAAGAAAGCTTACGGAAAAAATTACAATTTGTATGAGTACAGATAAAGTAGAAAAGTTATTTAAGAAAATGAAGGATCAATTAGACATATACGAACCTTCTGCTAATCATCAAAATCGATTTTTAGAAAAGTTGCAACAACAAAATAAAGTTGTGCAACTGCAACCTAAAAAAAGGAATTGGTATACGCCTTTGGCTATAGCAGCTTCGATCGCACTTTTGCTTGGGATAACTACCATGACTATGGTTTTTACTCCAGAAGAAAAAGCAGATCTAGCTAGTGTGTCGCCTAAAATGCAAGAAACTCAAAACTTCTTTACAGCTGCTATTCATCTTCAATTAGAAGAAATTAATAATGCTTCTTCTGAAGAAACTCAAAAAATAGTATCAGATGCTATGCAACAATTAGAAAAATTAGAATCTGATTATGAGACATTAAAAACTGATCTTGTAACTAGTGGTAATGACAAAAGAGTTATTAGTGCTATGATCAAGAATTTTCAGAAACGTGCCAATTTATTAGAAGAGGTGCTAAAAGAAATCAACAACATTAACGAATTTAAATCATTAAAAAATGAAAACTCTATACTATAAAATATTCATCTTACTATTGTTGCCAGCATTAGTACTTGCTAATAATGGGGATTTGAAAGGAAAGTATACCAAAGAAAAGAAATTAAATAAAGAATTTTCGGTAAGTAAAGATGCATTGCTAAAAATACGTAACGACTATGGTAATCTAGATATTACATCCTGGAACGAAGACCGAATTGTTATGGAAATTCATATCAAAGTAAGCGGGAACAATGAAGAAAAAGTAATCAAGAGGTTGAATTCAATAGATGTAGAGTTTGATTATACTTCGCAAATGGTTAGTGCCAAAACTATTTTCAATAAAGAAAATGAATCTTGGTGGAATAAATGGTCTAATGGGTGGAATAACAATACAAATATGAAAATAAACTACACCATAAAAATGCCAATAACCAATGCCGTAGACTTAGATAATGATTATGGTAGTATCACTTTAGACAAAATAGAAGGTAATGCCAAGATTAATTGCGATTATGGTCAAATTATTTTAGGCGAATTAATGGGTAATGATAATTATATTAATATTGATTACACTAATAACAGTAGTATCAAGTACCTAAAAAACGGAAATATTAATGCTGATTATTCTGATCTTGAAGTAGGAAACAGTAATAAAATTAACCTAAATGCAGATTATACACAATCAAAATTTAAATCTGTAAAAAACCTAAACTACAATTGTGATTATGGTGGACTTCGCGTAGAGAGTACAGGAAAAATCACTGGAGATTCTGATTATGTAAGTACAAAAATAGGAAGTGTTTCTGAAGCGGTGAATATTAGTTCGGATTACGGATCTATAGAAGTAAGATCATTACAATCAACGTTTAAAAATGTAACTATCGACAGTGATTATACTCGTGTAGATATTGGTTATGCAGATGGTGCAAATTTTGATTTTAGTATCAAAACATCATACGGAGGTATAACAGTAGATGATAGCTGCAATGTTCAAAAAAAATATGTGAAAAGCACTAAAAAAGATTACCAAGGATATCGAGGGCAATCTAATACAGGAAATACAGTAAACATCACTTCGAGTTACGGAGGAGTTAAATTAAGAAAAAATCAATAACACACATTAATAATTCAATCAAATGAGAACAGCAACATTAATTTTATGTATCGCATTAAGTAGTATAACATCATTACATGCGCAATGGTGGGGTAATGGAAAAAAAATCAGCGGTAATGGCAATATGACTACAGTAAACAGAAATACTGCCGAGTATGATCAAATAAAACTAAAAGGAAGCTTAGATGTATCATTAGTGTCTGGTAGCGAGGGTAAACTAAAAGTCGAAGGAGAAAGTAATCTTATTGACTATGTAATTACCGAAGTTGAAGATGATATTTTAAAAATCTATGTAAAAAAAGGGCATTATCTTAAAGTATCAAAAGGAAAAAAACTTATTATTACGGTTCCTTTCAATGACATAAGTAAAGTATCGTTATCTGGATCAGGAGACATTTACAGCAACGATGTTATAAAAGCACCAGATTTTAAAACAGGGATTTCTGGGTCTGGAGATGTCAAACTAATTGTTGATGCACAAAACACCGAAGGTTATGTTACAGGAAGTGGTGATTTAGTACTAACTGGTTCTTCTAACAATTTTGATTGTAAAGTTACTGGATCTGGAGATATCAAGGCGTATGGTCTTAAATCGAATGAAGTGATCGCTTCTGTAACCGGTTCTGGAGATATACAAGTTACATCTACATCTGCCATAAAAGCTCGTATAACAGGATCAGGAGATATTATGTACAAAGGAAATCCAGAAAGAGAAGATAAAAAAGTATCAGGATCTGGAGATATTACAAGACAGTAATTTAAAAATTAAAGTATCTATAGAAAAACTGTTTGCACTCTCAATATGCAAACAGTTTTTTTTATGTATAATTATGTCTACTTTTACATGTTACAGTTAAAATCTATTCGATTTTACTTAATAATATTTAGTTTTATTTAAAAATTCACCCCCAAACAATAATTATATTGCTTTTTTTATCAAAGAAGGAAATTCCACTTATTGAGATTATACCTGAAGGTTATGTAGATATTCATTCTCATCTCCTACCAGGCATAGATGATGGTGTAAAAACTATTTATCAATCAGCATATATACTAGAAGAGTTCCAGAAATTAGGCATAAAAAAGATCATTACTACGCCACATGTTATGCAAGAAATCTGGCCAAATTCTTCACAAACAATACTCCAAAAATTAGAAGAATTAAGAAGTATTCTCCCTCCGCTTGGAGTTACAAAAATAAGTTTACATGCCAGTGCAGAGTATATGATGGATGATCTATTCTATAAACTCATCAAAGAGAATGACATTTTGCCGTTACACAAAAACTATATTCTTGTTGAAATGTCAACTTTTAATGCTCCTATCAATTTAAATGAAATTCTTTTTGAAATTAAATTGGCTGGGTATATTCCTATTTTGGCACATCCAGAAAGGTATTCTTTTTATCATGATGACCTAAAAAAATATGATGAATTAAAGGAATCAGGGTTTTTATTTCAACTTAATTTACTGTCGTTATCTGGTTATTACGGTGATAAAGTAAAGTCTTTTGCAAAAAAAATGATAGAGCAAAATTATATTGATTTTACAGGTACAGATGTACATAACTACCATCAATTAGGGGTGCTACAAAAAGGTTTCCAACCCAAAATAGC
Source organism: uncultured Aquimarina sp. (assembly GCA_947501475.1). Classification (GTDB taxonomy): domain Bacteria; phylum Bacteroidota; class Bacteroidia; order Flavobacteriales; family Flavobacteriaceae; genus Aquimarina. The sequence continues at coordinate 236,509 of CANMWA010000002.1, forward strand.
TCAAAAAATCAGTGATTTAATGTCAAACAATATTGTTTTTTCTTAATTCTATTTCTTTTTCCCGTATCCATAACCGTAAGTATATCCAGGTTGGCTCCCCGCTGCATTAAGTAATACTGCTATATTAGGCAAACGTTTCTCTCTATAGAAATTCTCTGGTACATTTAAGATTCTTTTATCAGAATAGTTCTCTCTTACTATGTATATACATAAATCAGCAAACTTACCTATTAATAAGGTATCTGCAACCAGACTAACAGGAGCGGTATCAACAACAATATAATCATATATGTTTTCGAGATGATCAAACATTGATTTTATTCTATCCTGCATCAATAACTCGGCAGGATTTGGAGGAATCGCACCCGATGGAATGTAATCAAATGAATCTTTGTCTTTGTATATAACATCTTCGGGTTTTAAAGACTTATTCATTATATAGTTTGTAAGTCCTTTTGTGTCTTTTCCGTTAGGAAGTTCTAAAAACTTATGAAATTTAGGGTCTCTTAAATCTGTCCCCAAATAAACAACACTCTTCCCTGAAATAGATAATGTTTTTGCCAGGTTAGAAGAAATCATCGTTTTACCTTCTCCAGAGATTGTTGAAGTAACAAAAATAACCTTACCCATAGTTTTATCTGTTCCAGCCATTAAGAAATCTAGATTTGTTCTTAAAATCCTAAAAGCCTCTGCAACTCCCGATCTATCATTATGAGAAACAACAATTTTGTTTTTATCTTTAGCTTTAACTTTAGGTATAGATCCTATAATTGGCATAGAAAGTACTTTTTCTATATCTTCTCTAGAGCTTATTTTTACATTTAACAGATCAGATAAATATATGATCATAAAAGGAAGAGCTAATCCTAAAAACAAAGCTCCCATATAAATGATCTTCTTATTTGGCGATACTGGATATGAATTTAATGTTGAAGCTTTATCAATTACTCTGGCATTAGATAATGTAATATGGCTAGTGATTTCGGCTTCTTCTCTTTTTTGCAATAAATAAAGATATAATTGCTCTTTTATTGTTTGTTCTCTCTCAATTACCCTTAGATCTTTTTGCCGAATCGGAGCGTTATATAGTTTCCCACTAAAATATTGGTCCTGGGTTCTTAAACTTTTTAATCTAATATTGATTGAGCTTCTTAAACTATTTAAACTACCGATAAGTACTTGCCTTAATCCATCAATCTGCTGATCAATATTTACTACAACTGGATTTTGATCACTTGAGGTTTTCAATAATCTTTTTCTTTGAAGAATTAACCCATTATATCTAGAGACTGTAGTAGTAATCGTTGCATCTGAAAATCCAAGATTTGCTGGTACTAAATCATTTCTTCCTTCTTGGCTTAACACAAATCTACGCATAGATTCTATTAAGTTAAGCTGTGTATTTAATTGTGCAATTTCCTGAACATTTCTCGAATCAATATCAGCGACTCTTTGGGTTTGCGCTTCAACATCATTTGTTAACCCAAATTTGGATTTATATCCCGCCGCTTCATCATCAACCTCAGAAAGATCTCCTGATATGAGATCTAAGCGTTCATTAATAAAGTCTGCAGTACGTGCTGATATTTGTTTTTTATTTTCTATCGTAGCCTTAGTATATTCTTCAACAAGGTTATTGATAATATCTTTGGCTTTTTCTTTTACAGGATCATTTAATGATATTTGTACTATTGAGGAACTGTTAAGAATCGATAACCTATTTCTATATCCTTCTGCGACAAGTTGTACTGGAGCAATTACTATTTTTATAACCGCATCAATACTTGACTCTATATCATCTATACTTGGGGTAATAACAATATCACCAACACTAGGGGTACTAACTGTCTTTCCGAAAGAATGGTCACTTATTTTTTCGCCTTCTTCATTCAAAAATGAAAAAGAAGTACTTGAATTTATCTTAACATGAAAAACTTTAGATTTTGTCTGTACTATCGAATCATGAGATAAAAAGTTAATTTCAATCAAAGATTTAGGATAATTTTCGATTTCTAACACCCTACCTTCAGTAAAATATCGAACATTAAGTTTTAAATTATTAACCACATTAGTAATTAATGTTCTAGATCTTATTATTTGAATCTCATTCTCAATTTTATTTTGTGTATCATCAAGCAATCCTAAATCTTTGAATGCAGAAAGCTCAGATTCGCTTATATTTTCTTCTTGAGAAATAGCTATTGTAGATGATATACTATATTGCGGAAGCGTGTACCGTATCTTAACATAAGCTAATGATAAAAATACAATAGCACTTAGCGCAAACCAATACCATTTTTTTAAGTATTTAACAATTTGGTCTCTAAGGTTAAAGCCAAAGCCTGATGAGCTTTCAAAAGCTTTATCGGTTGTAGGTGTAGTGTTATTAGAAATCATAAATTATAATCCTGTGATCAGAGCAATTGTAGATATAGCAACCCCTATTACACTAATGATAATACCCAAAGCATTATTACGTGCTTTTGATTGTTTAACTCTAGACTCATTAGGTTCTACATAAAGAACATCATTTTGGGCTAAATAATATACTGGGGATTCAAAAATAGATTTAGAAGTGAGATCTACACGGTGATATGTATTCTCTCCTTGGTTTTCTCTTATAACCATAACATTGGCTCTTTTACCCACAATAGTCATATCGCCTGCCATGCCTAATGCTTCAATTACGGTAACTCTTTCGTTTGGTATTGTATATGATCCCGGATTTGACACTTCTCCTATAACTGTAATCTTAAAATTTTTAAGTCTTACACTTACAATCGGATCATTAATATAGATTTTTAATTTTTCTTTAATCAGTTCCTTAACTTCTATTCGGGTTAGCCCCGCCAATTTAAGTCTACCTAAAACAGGAAAATCGATATTTCCCTCTTCATCAATCAAATAGGTAGGCTCACCACCACCAACTACCTCTCCATTTTCACCTGGAGCACCTATAGATGTACCCATAAGGTTAAAAGGTCTTGCTGCATCCATATCGGGCGCAGAAATCGATATACTTACTATATCATCTACCTTAAAAATAGGTGTGAAAGAGTTTGTAGATGTGATTTTTTCTAAATTTTCTGAATTTTGAAAATAAACTACATCTGTAGGTGTTTTACAAGAAAAAATTGAAATCAATAATAAAAGTAATAACAAAAATCTATGTCGCATATTTTATATACTTTTTAAAGTAAGTCATGGTAATATAAGTCACAAAAATATAACTTTATTTAATTAAGCAATAAAATTTTGTTTTATAAACTAGACCAGAACTTTTTGTTTCTTTTGAAATGTTTCTTTGTTTATCTTATCAATACTCTCAAAGGTAGAGTTATTAGAAATATATTCTGGAACTATTTCTTTTAATTTTCCAACAATTTGGTGATCTTGATTTAGCAGATTCATGATACACAAATCATCAATTTTGTCTTTCACCATTGCACAATCATTGTCATCAAACTTACTAATCATTATTTTTTTATGATAAGTAGGCAATGTATTTTCGGTGTCAGCAAGAAGTTCTTCATATAGTTTTTCTCCTGGTCGTAATCCTGTAATTTTGATATCTATATCCTCTGGGTATCTTAGTCCAGATAATCTTATCATCTTTTTGGCTAGATCAAATATTTTTACAGATTCTCCCATATCAAAAATAAATATCTCTCCTCCGTTACCCATTGTTCCTGCTTCTATCACTAATTGCGATGCTTCAGGAATAGTCATAAAGAAACGTGTTACATCTTGATGTGTAACAGTAAGAGGTCCTCCTTTTTGTATTTGTTTTTTGAAAAGTGGTATTACAGATCCATTAGACCCTAAAACATTACCAAATCGTGTGGTAATAAATTTAGTTTTACTAGTCTTATGAAGGCATTTGATATACATTTCAGCCACTCTTTTTGTTGCTCCCATTACATTTGTTGGGTTAACCGCTTTATCTGTCGATACAAAAACAAATTTATCGACACCATATTGAGAAGACAAATCTGCTAGTTTTCGAGTGCCTAAAACATTAATTTTTATTGCTTCGCAAGGGTTAGACTCCATTAAAGGCACGTGTTTGTATGCTGCAGCATGAAAAACCATATTAGGTCTAAATCTTTCAAAGATAGTTTCCATTCTTTGATGATCTCTAATATCAGCAACAATCGGAGTAAAATTAGCAACTCCTTTACTCAAAAGTTCTTGCTGTAAATCATATAGTGCAGATTCGGCTTGATCTACTAAAATTAAGTTTTTATAATTATAAAAAGATGCTTGTCTTGCTATTTCACTACCTATAGAACCGGCAGCTCCAGTAATCATAATTACTTTATCATTGAGCTCTTTTTTAATATTTTGATTATTCATATTAATAGGAGCTCTCTCAAGTAAATCTTCGATTTGAATTTCTTTAATTTGAGAAACATTAAGTTTACCATCTATCCAATCATTAACCGCAGGAATAATCTTAACCTTAACAGGTAACTTAAGTAAGTGATCAGAAATTTTAGATAATCTAGAGTTACTAATATGTGGTATCGATACGATAATCTCTTTAATATTATTTTTGGTAATAAAGCTTTGACTTAAAGCACTTGAACCGTATACTTTAATCCCATTAATCGTTTTGCCATTTTTTTGAGGATTATCATCTACAAAACCTACAACAGATAATGCTCTATTAGAATCATTTGTAACAGCAGCCAGAGTAATCAATCCAGAATCCCCTGCTCCGTATATCAAAATTCTTGAGGTCTCTCCTATTTTAGACTTAACATAATAGTAGCAATATTTAAATATCAAACGACTAGTGGTAAGTGTTATAATATTTAACATATAATGTATACATATAATTGACACAGGTATATTAAGTAATTCTGGCATTAATGATAATCTACTTGAAACCATTAAAAATCCAGTAAGTGCTATAAGAACTGTTACAGAAAGGAATAGGTTATATGCATCTCTCATTCCTGTATGCCTCACTACTCCCTTATAAGATCCAATTAATAAGAAGCTTATTACAGACAAGCCTACCATAATTGGTAGTTGATATACCAAATTAGTGGTATCAAAGTTAAGTGTAATCCCAAATCTAATCACATACGCTAGAAAGAAATTAAACACCGTAATAAAAACATCGATTGATAACACCAACCATTTTGATGCGTGCTTATGGGAATTATTTATTAAAAAATTCTTAATCATCTCAATACATTTTTAATTACTGATACTATTCTATATAAATCATCTTCTTCAAGATTAGACCCGCTTGGTAAGCAAAGGCCTCGATCAAATAGGTCATCAGAAATTCCATTGAGGTAGGCATCACAATCTGCAAATACAGCTTGTTGATGCATGGGTTTCCATAACGGTCTTGATTCTATATTTTCTTCAGCCAAAGAACGTCTTAATCCTTCTCTGAGGTCATATGATATTGTTTCTATACAAGTAAGCCATCTATTAGAATGATATCCAATTGGTTCATCCAAAAATTTAATTTCAGAAAAATCAGCAAGGTGCTTTTTATAAAAATCAAAATTTCTTCTTCTATAACCAACATGTTTATCTAATACTTGCATCTGTCCTCTACCGATACCGGCAGTGATATTACTCATTCTGTAATTATAACCAATCTCAGAATGTTCGTAATGTGGGGCATTATCTCTAGCTTGAGTTGCCAAGAAAATTGCTTTTTCTTTATGGTTTTTATTTTTTGAGACTAGAGCTCCGCCTCCAGATGTAGTAATTATTTTATTACCATTAAAGGAAAGTATTGCTATATCGCCGAAAGTACCACATTTGACACCGTGATATGAACTGCCTAAAGCCTCTGCACTATCTTCTAATACAGGAATTTTATATTCAGCTGCGATATTATGAATTGCCTCAACATTATAAGGCATTCCATAAAGATGTACTACAACAATTGCTTTTGGTTTTTTTCCTTTAGAAATTCTATCTTTTATAGCTATTTCGAGCTGTTCTGGACACATATTCCATGTAGCACTTTCGCTATCAACAAATACAGGTTTTGCACCCAAATACACTATAGGGTTTGCAGATGCAGCAAATGTCATACTCTGACATAGAACTTCATCATCTCTAGAAACTCCTAATAGTTTTAGTCCTAAATGTAAAGAAGCGGTACCTGAACTAAGTGCAGCTACGCTAACTTCGTTTCCTAAATAGGTTTCTACATCCTTTTCGAACCCATCAACGTTAGGCCCAAGAGGTGCTACCCAATTAGTATCAAATGCTTCTTTTACAAATGTTTGCTCTGTTCCACCCATGTGCGGTGAAGAAAGCCATATCCTTTTTGAATCAATTACATTCATATTCTCCCATTAAAAATGAACAATAATTATTGACTGGCTAAATAATCACAATGATTATTAACCAAATCTTTTTCATGACAATCTAAAAAACGCTGGAAGAGGGGGTAGAACTTCCTTATTGAATTACTTAAAATTTATTTTCCGACTGCTAAAATAGTTCAGTTAAATTAATTATCAGCTTTTTTTTTACTTTTTTAGACAGAATACTTAAAAAAAACGTCAAATAGCACAAGTAAGCTAAAATACCTACTCTTAATACGTTAATCCCGTAAGAAAAATATGATCTTATTAAGAGATTTTACTTGTATTACAAATTATTAATTTCATAAACTACAACCAGAATGTCAACTTATACTTACAATGAATGATTTTTTTTCTCTCACCTTAAGCATAATTCAATAATCTTAAATCGATAACACAATGATACGCTATAGTTGTTAAAAATAGCCAAGGGTATTCCCTAATTATCATAGGGGTTTTTCCCCCTATTGGCAACTTATTTCACTTACCTATTTGCCTTATTAATAAGCATCAACAAAAATTATTAAGATAAATTTTGATTTATTTAATAATTGTATAAAATTTACATGCTTATAAGCATAAGTAATTTTCACTACTTATTCAATACAAGTTTTTGCAACACCCTCTTTCTCTTCATATTTTTAATTATTAATATAATAGATGTTATTTAATTCTTTAGAATTCTTCATATTTCTGCCAATTGTTTTCATACTATATTGGTTTGTTTTTTTTAAGAAAACCCGGGTTCAAAATCTATTTCTACTTGTTTCTAGTTATATTTTTTATGGACTATGGGACTGGAGGTTCTTATTTTTAATACTCGCAAGCACAGTTGTAGACTTTTTTGTTGGTCAGACTATTTATAACAACACCTCTAATAGTAAAAGAAAAACATGGTTATGGGTAAGTGTTATATTTAACATTGGTCTTTTAGGGTTCTTTAAGTACTATAATTTCTTTATAGATTCTTGGATAGATCTCCTGTCTATTGTTGGATATGAAACAACAAGCACATGGACATTACAGATCATATTACCCGTAGGGATATCCTTCTATACCTTTCAAACCATGTCGTATTCATTAGATATCTATTATAAAAGACTACAACCAACTAAAGATTTTATATCCTTTGCGACATTTGTTAGTTTTTTTCCACAATTAGTAGCTGGACCTATAGAAAGAGCTTCTAATCTTTTATCGCAGATTACTACAAAAAGAGTTTTTACTTATAATCAATGCAAAGAGGGTTTAAAACTTATTCTTTGGGGTTTATTCAAAAAAATTGTTATTGCCGATGCCATTGCTCCTATTGTAGATGATATTTTTCTTAATTATAATGAGTATTCGGCATCAACATTGATTCTTGGGGTTTCTCTATTTAGTTTTCAAGTATATGGTGATTTTAGCGGATATTCAGATATTGCTATAGGAACCGCAAAATTATTTGGGATTGAATTAATGTCTAATTTTAAGTTTCCAATTTTTGCCAGGAATGTTGCCGAATATTGGCAAAGATGGCACGTGTCGTTATCTACATGGTTTCGGCATTATGTCTATATTCCTCTTGGCGGTAGTCGAGTAAGTAAACTTAAATCTGTTAGAAATATTATTATCATTTTCTTAGTAAGTGGTTTTTGGCATGGCGCCAATTGGACTTTTATTGCCTGGGGGGCATTACATGCTGTTTTATATATTCCTGTATTTTTAATGGGAAGAAACCGCATGTATATGGGCAATGTGGTTGCTGAAAATCGTTGGTTTCCTTCACTAACCGAAATACTACAAATTCTTCTTACTTTTTCACTGGTAACATTCTCTAGAGTCTTTTTTAGATCAACCTCTATCACTGATGCTTTTGGGTTTTTAGAACAGATGTATTCTAATTTTACCTACGAAACGTATCATCATCCTTTAGGATATCGTATGGTAGACTATTTTGTATTATTAGGGATATTTCTTTTGTATGAATTTAGGATTAGAAAAGATGAACGTGCTCCTTTTAAATTTAAATCAAAAATTGTACGATTTATACTATACGCATTAGTAATTTTAGGAATGTTATTATTTTATGATGATCAGATAGATAGGTCTTTTATTTATTTTCAATTTTAAGAAATTATGAAAAAACTTATTCTAAAAAGTGTTCTATATATTTTTTTAATACTACTAGTATTAGAGGTATTAGTGCGTGTTTTTCATTTGAGTAAGGATACCCCTACTCGTTTTCTTGATAAACATGAAGTAGAAAAATGGTTCCCAAATCAAAATGGATTTTCGGTGACGGGTAATCGAAGGCAAAATTTTTCTGAATACCACATTAATAGTTCTGGTTATAATTCTTATCGAGAGTTTACACCTTCAAAAGATAAAATTGAAATTGCTTTGGTCGGTGATTCTTTTATTGAAGGATTTCACCAAGATTTTTATAATTCGATTGGAAAAAAAATAGAAAATGCTATCCCATCACTCGAAGTCTATGAGTACGGATATGCTGGGTACGATTTTGCCGATCAATTACACCTTATAGATTCTTATAAAAAACAATTTGATCTTATTAATCATATCATTTTGGGTCTCAAATTTTCTAATGACCTAACTCGTGGCGAATATAAAGTGGTAACTAGTCGATTAAATCTAGAATCCCCTTTAAATAGACTTCTTAAAAAAAGTAAGCTACTCGTATACTGTAAAAGTATCGGTATCTTAGACCCACCACAAGAATTTGTTTATAAATTCATCAATCTTTTACAACCTAAGCCGAAGGCAAAAACAATTGACAAAAAAGAAATAGAGCGTATTAAATTAGAAGAAGAAAAGAGATTTTTAGCAAATTTTGAAAGTTTAATTGCTAGATATGGGTTTGAGAAAGAGCGATATACTTTACTTTTGGATTCTAGAATAACAAGTCCGATTTTTATGTCATATCTAAAAAAGCATAATTTTAGGTATATAGATTATGCGTCATCTTTTGAATCTACTAACCGATCTACAACACTAATATATGATAGACATTGGAATAATCATGGTAGGAATTTAATTGCAAAAAACATAATCAATTATCTTAAAAGTAACAACCTAACACCTTAAAACGTTATTCTAAAACAACTTTTTGCATTTTTGATTTACCAACAATGATATAAGACTTTGGATCTCCTTGTACTTTTACCACTCTAACATCAGCAACATTTTCAATACTTGTATATAAAAAATCGAAAACTACTTTACGTAAAAATAAATACTCTTTACTATTATAGTCAATAGTATGCTCCTTTATTTCTTCTTTATTAATTTCTTCTACCGGAAATATTTTATATGATATTGCCGCAATTACTGTATTTTTTTTACGCTTAGCCTTATATTTCTTATATCGAACATAAGCTACTTTGAAAACAAATTCTTTTACTCTTACTTTCAAATATTCGATAGTACCTTTGATAGTAGCTATGAAAGATTTGGGGTAAATAATCTGATGTTCGAAATTGTAAATATGATTACACCATTCTCGTTTGTATGTTAGGTCTCCCATCCCCATTTCGTAGGATTTATGATCATTTGAAATACACCAATCTAGCTTTTTGTATATCTCTACACTCCCTAAGCTAAATTTTCCATAATCAATATCGTAAGAAGATATCGCACTAAATAATCTTTCTTTAAAATGATGATTAAGTGACACGACAATAGGGTTATTATGATCATAAACAACAAACAGCGAAGCTTTTTTATCATTAATCAACGAAAAGTACATCTTTTTATAATGCTCCCACCTTAAAAGACTTTGACTTGTATCGTTACGCTGTTCAAATCTTCGTATCAGCATTTTTTCTAAGCAATCCATATAGAAATCATACTCATCTTTTTCTATAGCTCCGAAGTATGTTTTATATGAAATATCAAAACATGTTTCTAATCTCTTAATTCGCCTTCTTATCCCTTTTGCATTGCTTCTAAATCGTTTTTTTATATATGCATCAGCGCTATCAAAACCATCTAGCAAAATAGCATATCCCTTAAAAAATTGATCAACCTTTTTTATAGTAAAAGCATTACTCTCTAAAACTGGTTTTAAATAATCAGGAATAAAAAAAACAGAAAATATTGTGTTCGTATCCTTCACCAAAGTATCATCGTAATCAGGATTTACAAATGATTTATCACTTTGCGGATCATGAATTTTTTTGAATAATTTTGGTATAGAACCTTTTTCAAAAAGTTCAAAAAAATAATCTATATGCGTTGTTTTCATTTGATATTTGATCTGTAAAACGGGAAAAAATAATTATTTAAATCCTCTTTTGGAATAGTAACATATTCAGGATTCGAAGATAAACACAATTCATCATGAATATCCTGATCAACTATTTTTCTACCGGTATAAAAAATCACATCTTCATCTTTAGGAAATAATGATTTCTTACTCTTATATAAACCGTCTCCATCTTTCATACCTCCTCCTAAAACATAATGTTTTTTACCATTAGCTATAGCCCATTCAATAATTTTCACTCTTAAAAAATCATTGGGCCTATGACTAAAATACTCTGCATTAGTTCCTCCTAGAAAAGCAAAAACAATATCTTTATAATTAATAATAAGCTCTACAGAGATAGGTTTATCTTCAAAATAAGCTATGGCAATCGAGAAGTTATTAATATTTGAAAATATGAGATTTTCAAAATAATCATTCGAGAAAAAATAAATACTATTGGCATTATTACGTTTCATAGTATCTACATAAATATCGTTAAATACTCGTATAACTTCTTTTGTTATATTATCCTTATGAAATATTTTAAATGCCAAATTATAATTGGCAGCTCTTCTATAGTTGTTTCTGACTTTTGAAACAAACGCTGTCCATTGATCATCAAAATTATCAAAAAGATTACCCTTAACATTAGATAATGTTTGTATTAAATCTCCTGAATATGAAATATGATTGCCATTCAAACTAAAACGCACAAATTCTGTTATGATATTGTTTTCTTTATACCAATGATCTACCTGATCCCAAAATTGGATTAAATCATCATTAGAAACATCTTCATTATACAAAGGCCCGTTATATCCATATGGGCTTATCACATCAAAATACGGGTATATTTTACCACTAATCTCTATTTGCCTTAAAATGAATGGCATAAGGATAATTGGATTAGCATCTTTCTCAAATATAAAACATCTTAATTTATCAGAGTCTTTTTCAAAATATTGTAAATGTTCAATAGAATAATAGACATTATTATCCCATTTATTTTGAAGAAGCGCTTTGTATTCCAATACATCCGAACTATCATCAAGGTTTTTAATAAGTAGTGTGTAGTTTTGCTTCAATTGTTATAATATTAGTTAGGTACTTATCTCTAGGGTTTTTCTTTTAATTCTCTCTTTTTAAAAAAATAATCATTGATTTTTTCTGACAATACTTTTGACAACCATATAATCCTGCCACAATGCTCTAAATGCCAAACAGCTTTTTCTTCAAATATATTTCCTGCTAATAATGGGCCTACAACATGAAAGTTTTCTGAAGCCTCTAATGATTCATTAACTTCAAAACCAATCTTAGACTCATTTGGTGTACAATATCCTTTATCAATTATATTTTTTAATAATTCTGGAATATTATCATGTGTTAGATTTGTTCCTCCGATACAATTAACAACAACATCAATAGCATCTTTATATGTTTTATTTTCTTTAGATGGGGTATCTAAATATTCTAGTACATATTCACCTTCACCATTCATTAGAATGGTATTGAACCTTCCTGCTATATGAACAAATCGATCTTCTTTTTTTAACTCATCAATTGTTTTAGAATAATGAAAACCAGCACATCGCTGTCTTCTACCAATCTCATTACCATAGTGACAAGCAAATTTTTTCAATTCATCTTGATTAAGCTTCCCTAACAATCTACCAAACGCTTTAGAAATTATTTCTACTGTAGAGGCAGCGCCAAGATCTATCTGATCTGCATGATCAAGATCTCTAAATGCAGCTTCGGCTATAATTTTTGCTGTTAAATCATTTTTATCAGCTAGAGCTTGTAAATTAAATGGCACATAGTTTTTTCTCCGTTCCAGATCAATTACAGCGTCTGGTAACAATCCTTGGGTAGATAGAAAAATAAACTTGTTGACATGAGATTTAATTTCTTCTAAATCATTGAGTTTATATAAAATTTCTAATCCACTGGCATTAGCACCAACTATGACTACATTTATTTTCTTATTTGGTCGTTTTTCAGAAAACTTTTTAATGGTATCTAATACTTCTATAAGTTCGGGTTTATATGGATCATTAACAAATAGTAAATTATCTTTCTCTATTAAACCTTCATTTTTCCATAAATGGTTTACTGGTAGAGAACCTACCGATAGTATAACTTTTTCTGATGAAATATTTTGTCCGTTACGTAAGGTTAACAGATAATTTTTTTCTTTTTTTTCTACATCGACAACTTCATCTGATATATAGTTAACATCTATTAAACCTGCGTTGGTAGACGCTTCAAGTTTTGTTTTTACTTTTTCTTCAATATAGCATCCAAAAAAACGTCTAGGAATAAAAAGGTTTTCCCAGTCATTGCTTTTTATTTTTTCGGCATTAGTAGTAATCCAATCTAGCGATAGGGACCCACCATCATTCTGTAATTCTTCTAGCAGCCATTCTTTGTTACGATTGAGCCATTTGATAAACTTACTTCTTTCTGGTTCTGGCAAAAAGTTTTTTAATGATGTAATAAGATGTACCGAAAAACCTGATCTAGAACCATAAGGAATACCAGTATGAAATTCCTGATATTTTTCAATTATATTGATTTTGATTTTATGTTTCTCTTCGTTAGTATCTAATAGCTCTAAAAAATGCAAAATTGTAAAAGAAGACGAGATTCCAGAACCTATAAACGTTAAATCAGATATGTTAGCTTTAATTTCAGATTGCATGAACTATGGTTGTTTTGTTTTAATTACTCTTCCTGGATTACCTACAACAGTAGTATAATCTGGAACATCTTTTATGATAACGGTTCCTGCACCAATCAATGTATCTTTTCCAATTTCCTTCACTCCAGTCATTGCTGTAACTCCCATTCCGATATAGGCATTTTCTTTGACATGTATTAAAGCACCTATATTTACTCCCGAAGATAAGAAAACTCCATCTTCTAAGGTAACATGGTGTGCTATTGTACTATCCATATTAATCATTATATAGCTACCTATCGTGGTATGCGGCATTACGATATTACCTGCAAGCATATAAACAGCCTCACCTATATTTACATCGGGAGCTATAGATACTGTATGGTGTAAAAACCCAGGAATACCATATCCTTCTTTTTTTAACGTGGACAGGTATTCTTGTCTAACTGCATTTACACCTATTGGGCAATATACATCTTGTATTTTATTTTTAAATTCTTCAAGAAATAGATCTTTATACTTACCCAATACTGGGATCCCTAATACTTTTTGTTCTTCGAGATCTGGATTATCATCAATAAAACCTATGATATTTACTCCTGCCTCTTTAAGGTAAGAAAAATATACCTGACCTTGTGTTCCTGCTCCTATGATTACAGCGTTTCTCACTATTTATTATATCGTTTTTGGTGGTTTCAAAAATTTAGTTTGGTTAATTATTTCCTGTAAAAGTAGGCATATTCAAGTTTTCTCCACTATTAACATCTTCTTTAAAAAGTACTTTTTTAATTGTGGCAAGTAATATTTTTACATCTGTAGTAAATTTTACATTCTCGGTATACCATACATCAAGTTTAAATTTTTCTTCCCAAGAAATAGTATTACGCCCATTAACTTGTGCCCAACCAGTTATACCGGGTCGTACATCATGTCTTTTTTTTTGAAAATCACTATATAATGGCAAGTATTTTACTAAAAGTGGCCTTGGGCCAATTAGACTCATATCTCCTTTTAATACATTAAATAATTGAGGAATTTCATCTAGAGAATATTTTCTTATAAATTTGCCTATTCTAGTTATTCGTTGTTCAAAAGGTAATAGCGCTCCATTTTCATCCTTCTTATCATTCATGCTTTTAAACTTTATGATTTTAAATATTTTTTCATTCTTACCAGGGCGTTGTTGAAAGAAAAATGGCTTTCCGTTATTTGTAAATAACAAAACAATTATTACTATTAGTAAAACAGGAAATAATATTACAAGCCCTAATAAAGAGGTTATAAAATCAAAAAAACGCTTAAAGAATAACTTGTAGTACATTCGAATAACAAATTCGTTAATTATAATTCTGATTCAATTGTATTTAATAGATCTCCGACATTGTTCATATTCATCAAATCCATTAATTTAAATTTTATATTGAATGTTTTTTCAACCTCAGTAATAATCATCATGTGTGTTATAGATTCCCATCCATCTACATCATCTGCAGTTGTTTCATTTGCAAGTTGAAAATTATCATGTTCGAGTACTGATACAAACGCTTCTTTTACCTTAGATAAAATTTCTTCTCTATTCATTGTTTATTAATTAATTTATATCAAAATATGTTTTTAATTCTTTTCTATTAATTTTTCCATTAATACTATGCGGAAATTCTTTTACAAATCTAACATGCATTGGTATCATATAACTTGGCATCTTTGCTTTCATATGTTCAAATATCTTTGTGGTATCAAACTCTTCAGACTCGATAACTAGTCCAAGTTCTGCATTCCCTAGATTATTGATAATATCTAGGGCAACCATATTTACTTTTTTATCTGATTTGGATTTGGCATGAAATTCAATTTCGGCTAATTCTACTCGGTATCCTCTTATTTTAACCTGAAAATCTGCTCTTCCTACATACAAATAGTCTCCTGCTGAATCTTTAAAACAAAGGTCTCCTGTTTTATAATATCGTACTTCTTTACCATTTTCATTTCTGGTAAAAAAGCTCTGTGCATTACGCTCTTCATTTTTCCAATACCCTGGGGTTATTTGAGGGCCACCAAGGCATAATTCACCCGTTACTCCTACTGGTACTTCCTGATTATTTTCGTCTACTACCAGATACAAGGTGTTCTTTTGCGGTACACCAATAGCGATAATCCCGTTATGAGCTTTTTGATGTGTATCTTTATGATAGGGGTAAAAACCACTATACACTGTAAACTCTGTAGGGCCGTAGTAATTAAAAATCTTACAATTAGGTAAGCAATTACTCCACTCTTTTGCTATATCACTATGTAAGGCTCCGCCTCCAAAACTACAATATCGTACATCTGGCGCATTAATTTCTGGAAAATATGGGCGCAAATAATTAATGATCGAAGGCACCATCGTAAGCACTGTTAGTTTTTGCTCATTAATAAGCTTAAAGACATAGAAGTACTTGATTGCCCCTTTGGGTATGGTATACATACAAGAACCTGCAAGTAAAGGAAACAAATATGTAACCACTGAAAAATCAAAGGTAAGCTCAAACATTTGCAGACATCTATCTGAGGGTACTAAATTAAATTCTGGCTCGGCTTCTATTGCGTCAACCAAGCCTGCAACATTATCAAATGTAATGGGCACACCTTTTGGGAGTCCTGTAGTACCCGATGTAAATAAAATATAAGCCAATTGATCTCCAGAAATTGTTTTAGGTTCTAGATTAATTTCTGTTTCTGGAATTGAATGAGAGGCTATAACATTATGATCATTATATACCGAAGCCTTTGATGAATCTATAACATATTTGGTTTCTGTTAACTCAAAGATCTTAGTATTACGTTCTACGGGTGTATCAGGATTAACAGGCACATATGCTTTACCTTCTAACCAAAGGGCAATAATACTAGCATACGTTTGAAGATCATCATTGGTCACCAAACCAATAAGTTTATCCGATACTACTGTAGTATCAACTATAGCTTTTCTAATTTTTGAGACTTCGACAGCAAAATCTTTATATGTATACAATGTATTGCTAATACATAAAACATTATGATCTGCATGTTTTTCTATAGATTCTTGTAGTTTCTTTACAAATTCCATATTGTGATTAGTTAAACAATTGGTTTAATAAAAATGACCATCTTGATTTAGCATTTCGAAATTTTCAACATCTAATTCAGTTTCGTTATGCGCCAATCCTTTTTTTAGTACTTTGTGCGTAAAAATGGTTCGATATCTTTTGGTAATAGCATCTGATAATTTGGTGTCATCTGTAAAAATAAATTTTTTACCTACTGCATATAAATTCTCTATCAAAGCATCGACACAAAGATCATAGTTGTGTTCTTCTTTTACCAGAAAATACTTCACATTTAATTCATTAAAATTGATAACATATGTGATAAATCCTATAATTTCATTCTCGTTAATCACTTTTAGATTATGAATATGAATATTATTGCTAATCCCGGTTTGTAATGCTTTATATGGAAACTTATTAGATAATGGGGTTTGCATATACTGACTATTATTGATCTGCCAGTTTACATATTCTTTGGTTTTAAGTATTAAATCATTGCTGCAAAGAGGTTTGATAAACTTCCATGTTTCATCATCTATCTGATTCATATAATCATAAGAAAGCTTTTTTGTACTCTTTTTAAAACTTGACTTATTTAACCATTTCACCAACAAATATGTAGTAGCATCTACCCTATCCAAAACAAATTTAAAAGTTTTTAAAAACTTAAATCGACCTATAAGCATCGTAGCGTCTAAACTAAAAAATAGTGTATGTCGCAATCTTGATGCAATTACTTTAAATGGTTGTTTTTCATAAAATGTATTTACATTTTCTGCATAAGATTTTATGAGAATTTGTTTCCCCGAAAGAGTAACAGCTTCATTATAAATGTAGGTCCCTAATACTGTGTCTTTAAATTTTGGATGTACCCACCAAGAGATCATCCAATATACTTTTTTGATCTCTTTAGTACTTGTATTTACCAGATCTGGAAACATAAAAATAAAAGAGATCATTTTTTTATCCTCATACCCTATAACTCCACAGTACTCATCATCTTCTATACGTGAGTTTGAAACCAACCATAATGCTTTACTCCTTGGCATAGGAGCTAGATTATCTTTCCAGTAGGTATTTTGATCAATTGCATCACTTAACATTTTTTTGGTTAAGCCTATCACTTCTAAATTCGCCATTTATTTTCTATACAATAAACTAATTATTACCATTAAAATACTCTGATGTTTCCTCTTCAGAAAGGTTTACATCTTCTTTTTGTATTACTTTTTTAAGTGTTAATCCAATGATTCTTAGGTCTAACAAAAAATCAAGATGTTCTACATACCAAACATCGTATTCAAATTTCTTTTTCCAGCTAATAGAATTGCGCCCATTAACTTGTGCCCAACCAGTAATACCTGGTCTAACATCATGACGTTTTTTTTGTGTATCGTTATAAATGGGGAGATATTCAATAATTAAAGGTCGTGGTCCTATCAAAGACATTTCGCCCTTTAATACATTAATCAGTTGGGGGATTTCATCTAACGATGTTTTTCTTATAAAATTTCCAATCCTAGTAAACCGATCTTTATCGGGTAACAAATTACCATGTTCGTCTTTTTTGTCGTTCATGGTTTTGAACTTTACTATACTGAAAATCTTCTCATTTTTACCCGGTCTTCTTTGAATAAAAAAAGGTTTCCCTCTATTCGCAAAAGCAAGAAAAATAATAAGAACTGCAAATATAGGAGAAAAACTAATTAGTAAAATTAATGAGATACAAAAATCTATACTCCTTTTGATAAATAATCTATACACAACTTGAACTATTTAGTACTTATGGATTTATCATTTCATTAACCATTACTCTACGTTTTCCGGACGCAAGTAACGGAATTTCATCAACATACTCTATAGTGATCTGGGCATCTTCGCCCAAATACACTTTAAATTCGTTAAGAAATTCATCTTCTCTACCAAAATTTTGACCTGAATTTAATTTAAAATGATAAACACCTTTTGCTTTTTGTATTAACTGACACTGTTTAAGTTCTGGGTAATTATTAACTAGCAACACAAGGTTTATTGGTATCATCTCTCCTTTTGTATTGAAAATCTGATCAATTTTTCTTCCGTTAACTTCTTTAAAAACAGCACTGTTTTCTATACTATCTTTAACGCCAATATCACCTGTATCATATCGTATCATTGGTACACTATAATTATATAAATCTGTGATCACAATTCTACCAGAGCTTCCATCTTTCACTCTTTTATTAGAGTTTACTTCTAAAATCTCTACAAAGTAGCTTGCTTCATTGATCTCAAAATGTTTTTTATTACCTAAAGGTTGTTGAGCTATAATACCATTTTCTACATTAGAGTATCTCGAAACCGCCTCTGTATTAAAATACTTAAAAATACTCTTTTTGGTGTAATCATTTAGTCTTTCAGACATGGCAATGACAGATTTTAGATTACTAGAGATTGGCGCTGATTGTTTACGATCAAGATGTTTACATATTTCTTCGTATGCAGAGGCATAGCCCAACCAACTATTTGTAGACTTACTTTTTGACACGTCTTTAATGATACTATCAATTAAGTTTTTTTCTTTCATCTCAAATACATCGACGGGTACGATATTTTGAAGCATTCTGGTGATAAAACCTTTCTTTTCGAATGCATTCCACATTCTAAAATAGGTAAGTCGGTTACCGATTATAAATCCAGCTTTCTCAGAAAAATAGATCGTATCGGCCATATTACGTAATCGCTTATCTATATTTTGATGTACTTTGAATGGTGTTCCTGTAGAACCACTAGTACTCACAGTAAACTTTGGTAAGTTTATATATTCTTTGGATTGAAATTGCTCAAAATTATCTCTAATTATATTTTTATTCACTACCGGAAAATCCTCGATAGACTCAAAATTTTTATACTCTTTATAATTGGCTGTAGATTTTACGGCATGATTTAAAACATTTTGAAGTCTTTCTCTTTTAAGATCAATTGCTTCTGGAGCTGTTGGATTTTCATTAATAAATTTAATGTCGTTATAATGGTTTTGTTTTTTTCCGCCTTTAACCCCATCAACCAACCAAAACATTTTATTTCTTGCCCACTCAAAAATTTTCATTTCCTATTTATATTTCTATTAAGCTTCTTCTAATATTTCTTTAAACAATGGATGCTTTAAAAGACCTCCATAGGCTATATCTGGTCCTAAAAGTGAGTTATTATCATTTCCTTCAATAATTAGTGGACCATCTTTACCAATTGCAATATCCCAACCAATAATACGATCAGGGATATGGGTAACTGCATCTTTGACCAGCTTACATGCCTCTTCAAAATAAGGGATCTTATACCCCTCGAATACAACTCCTGTATCAGGATGTCTATCTGACTGTTCACCGCCATATCGCATAAATTGATGACTCTTGCCTATTAGTTTTCCGTTTTCTATATCTACAGTAACATAAAAACCACCAGAACTACTATTATCAAGTACACTCCCTCCTGCACCAAATCGCATATATCCCGAAATAATATGAATTTCATCATTTTTATCCATATAAGTGTCAAATCGAATTGTATTTACACTATGAGCATAAATTTTGTTTACTAATTCGTGTTGTATTACCACTTCTTGATGTATACAATCATTGGCAAGTATATAATCTCCAGAAACATTAATCTGCTCTTCAAGATTTTCTTCAGTAATTAGATAAGCTCCTGTTCCACCCATCTCGGTAATGGCCTTTACAAATACTTTTTTATGTCCTGTATGTACAAAAACGGTTTTAAAATATTTAATCAGGTTTTGCTTATCTGTAATAATCTCTACATTAGACTGAAAGAAAAATCGATTCCCTAGATTATAACTCATCATCTTCGGAACAGGTAGATTGTTCTTTTCCATATAAAATGCAAAAGCTAGTTTATTTCTTAAAATTGATGCGTATTGAAAATGATGTAGGTTTTTTGAAAATGAAATTAAATCTACCTGCTTTCTACTTAGGTAATCTTTATAATTTGTAATCTCTTTTCGATATAAAAATTTTGCAAAATAGAAATATGGCATCTCTTTTTTAACGACTCCAAAAGCAATCAGCTCTTTTAAAATCTGAAAAGCTCCTTTTCTATTGGTATCTGCCAAAATAGTTAAGGTTCTTTCTTTAAACATTTTCAATTTTCGTTTCATGTATCTTGATTCATTATTTCACTGCAGCTTCTTCCATTATTTCTGTAAACATAGGATGTTTTAAGAGTCCTCCATATGTGATATCCGGGCCGACTAAATTGGTATTATCATTACCTTCTATAATTACAGGACCATCTATGCTTATCGCAATATCCCAACCAATAATTCGATCAGGAATGTGGGTCACTGCTTTTTTTATTAATTCACAAGCTTCTTCAAAATAAGGGATTTCGTAATCTTTAAAAATAACTCCAGTATCTGGGTGACTTGTTAATTGTTCTCCTCCATATTTCATCAACAGATAACTTTTACTTTTTAATTTTCCTTTATCTACATCGACACCAACATAAAATCCTCCTGCACTCATATTATCTACAACATTTCCTCCTCTACCAAATCGCATATAGGCTGATATAATATGAATCTCATTATTTTTGTCCAAATAGGTATCAAAACGTATGGTATTTACACTATGTCCATATATGGCATTAATTAATTCGTGCTGTATCACTACTTCTTGATGTATACAGTCATATTTTAAAATATAATCTCCATAAGCATTAATTTTTTCTTCGAGATCTTGTTGCGTGATTAAAAATGAGCCTGTACCTCCCATTTCTGTAATCGACTTCACAAATATTTTAGTTTGACCTGTTTGGGTAAAAAGAGCCTCGAAATATGCAATAAGATTTTTTTTATCAGAAATCATCTGAATCTGAGATTGAAAGAAAAATCGTTTACCTAAATTATAACTTATCATTGCTGGAACTGGCATATTGTTCTCTTCCATATAAAAAGCAAAAGCCAATTTATTCCTTAATAAGGATGCATATTGAAAATGGTGTAGGTTTTTTGAAAGCGTTATTTTATCTACTTCTTTACTGCTTAAATAATCTTTATAGTTCGTAACATCTTTACGATATAAAAATTTCCCAAAATAAAAGTATGGAAATTCTCGTTTGGCAACCCAAAAAATAATAGCTTCTTTAACAATTTGAAAGCTACCTTTTTTATTTTCATCTTTAAGAAAAACTGAAAATCTTTTTTTAAGCGACATTAATTTTCTTTTCATAACCAACTATTAAGATGCATTAATCAATTAATGATTTATATTCCTTTAATAATTCTTCCCAAACAAAGTCATTTTTATATCTGCTAACAATAGATGCTCTGGCATTAGCTGCCAAAGTATTTCTTAAAGTATGATCATTTACCAGTGTATTAAAACTATCATATAAAGCTTTATCATCTTTTACAGGAATAATTAAACCATTATCTCCTTCTGAAATAATCTCATTACAACCATTAATATTGGTCACGATACTTGTTAATCCCATTGATGCTGCTTGCATAACAACATTAGGAAATCCTTCTCTATAACTAGGAAACGCCAAAATATCTGATATTGCAAAATAAGGTCTTACATCGGTTTGCCATCCTACAAAAATAATATTTGGATTAGTTTCTATCTCTTGATTTGTTTCTGGTAATAAAGGGTCTAAATCATTTTCGAATATTCCAACTAAAAGAAGCTTACAATCAGAATTTTGTTGGTTTAATTTTTTGAAGGCAGCAATTAATTCATTTATACCTTTATCTTTAACCAGTCTACCTACAAAAATAAAAACCTTGTCGGTTGATTTAATATTAAGTTCTTCTCTCAAATTAAGATTATCTTGATCTGTATATAAGGCTGGATCAAAAAATGAGGTATCTATACCATTAGAGCTACCATTGGCAATTACTTTTAGCTTTTCTTTTTTGGTATATTTATGTTCAATGATAATATCTTTTAATCCAAATGAGTTTGGATATATCATTGTAGCACATCTGTAAGTGATTTTCTCTACAGTATCTAATAATTTTCTTTTGGGTCCGGTAGCTTCCAGTAATGGTAAACCAGCTATTGTATGTAAACGATGAGGAACTCCTGCTAATTTTGCAGCCAACATTGATAATGTACCAGCTTTTGGAGTATGACTATGAACAATATCTGGTTTTTGTTTTTTAAATATCCTATATAATTGATACACCGCTCTAAGATCTTGTATCGGGGTTATCTTACGAGTCATCTCTACTGGTATTACCGACACTTCTTCTTCTTCTGCAACTCGCGCCAACCGATCCTCTCCTTTACCAGATATGCCCACTACAGTATAATATTGAGACATAAACCTTAATTGCCCTTTTAACAACCCTCCCAAAGATTTAGGTATTGTGGTCACCCTTATTATTTTACGCATTATCAGTAAGTAGAATTTATAATTTTGAAAATCAGGTACAAATATAGATATTCCAATTAGTGTTTTGTGTTTTTAGAATTATTTTAATTGATAGTTGTTAAGAATCTTTTTATGTTGAATTAATAATAATTTAAAAACATTTCTAACCAACAGTCTATGTTTTTTCTTATCATTGTAGGCGGAAAATTATAAAACACAAAAGTTATTCAATCTTGTTATAAAAACAATTTTTAATTACGGTTATCCCGTATTTTTGTATTTTTTTAATTATTAAATAGTTTTTTTGTGAAAACTTTAACATTTTTATCGACGTAAGACACAATATTATCGATGAAATTGCGTTTATTTGCAATAAATATAAAAAACATATATGGCAAAATTTCTACTTTAAATTAAAATTTTAAATAACCAAATTTATAGTACCATGAAAAGGATCCCCCATCTTTTAATCATTTTTTTGACCATTTGTTTAGTATCATGTAGCAGCGAAGATTTTGATGAATCTTCACCACAAGGTGGCCCTGATACAGATAACCCGACCCCAGAGCCAGATATCCCAGAAAATACGGCAACTACACCATGTACTTTTAAGGCTTCAGAAATTACTGCCGATCAAACTATAATTGTTGATTGTGTACTAGATCTAGAAGGAAAAACAATTGATTTACCAGCTAATGTTACTTTTCAGTTTGATAAAGGTGATATTATCAACGGAACCTTAAATTTTCCAGATAACGGTAATGGTAAAATAGACGGTAGATTACTTAATTCTACACTTACACTAAATGGTGGTGTAAAATTAATCGACCCAGCTTTTAAATTTTATGCAGTACGATGGGAAATTGTAGAAGGTACTACAACATCTGATATTGCTTTTGATAACAACAAAAAATTAGAAGCATTAATGTTTCGTATAAAAGAATTAGGAGGTACTACTTTTAATATCAATAAGTTTGATGCATATTTTGAGATCACAAAAATCACTCCACCAGAAGTTTTCTTTAGAGCTAGTGTAGAAGCTGTAAATATACCATCAGATTTTAATTTGGTAATGACCGAAAACACACACTTACGAACTTTTCCAGCTGAGATAGAAAAAGAAAACGGAGCTATACTTTCTATCAATGATGTAGATAATGTAACTGTTACAGGAGGTACTTTACATGGAGATCGTGATCAACGCCCATATTCTCCAGGTCAACAAGCTGGCCAACAAGGACAACATACTATGCATATCCAATCAGGAAGAAATATTACAATAGATGGCGTTAGCTTTGTAGATGGTTCAAAAGGTGGACTTACCATATACTCTAAAGGTTTTTTTACTACTCCTGAAAGTTATAAACCAACTACTAATGTAACAGTTAAAAACTGCATTTTCAAAAACAATAGAAGAATGGCACTTTCACTAACTGATGGTAGAGAAATTTTTATTGAAGGAAACACTTTTATAGACTCTGGACAAGACACTGCTAATTCTGGTGGTGGAGAAGTTGGTTATGCTATCAATATCGAACCTGGTAGAGTAAGAGACGAAAATGGTACACTACAAGAATTACAAAAAGTATTTAATACTTATATTAGAAAAAATACAGAAACTAATAGTAGAAGTGGATTTTTAACGGTTACTATTGGTCAGGATATTACTGTAGAAGATAATGATATAGGAACTAGACTAGTGTATTCACTTACTAATGGTACTAAAATAATAAATAATAGATTTAATGCAGGAGGAATAGGTCTTGAAAGTTGGGCAATTTTTGCTGCAGGAGTTGGCGAAACTGTGTATAACAATGAGATCAGTGGTAATGAAATCAATGGTTATAAAAATGGTATGGTGATTGGTTCTAATGAGTCCTATGTACATCATAATGTTATTAATGCAAAGGATATTGGTATATTGATAACCAAACCAAATGACATACGTATTATTGACAATACTATTACAGCGGTTGATAAAGGAATTGCTTGTACTAATTCATTTATTAATAACGGTGAGATTAGAGGCAATAAGATTACTACGACAAAAGCCAACGGATTTCATTTATACTTTACTGGTGTAAACCAGACCGATGAGGCCATAAATTATAAGACAACCATTGCTGGTAATACATTTTTAAATACAAGGAAAATAACATTTTCTAGAGCCAGAGGAATTACATTTACAGATAATAATGTTCTTGGTGGTTTAGAAGTAGGAGATTCTGATGATATTGTAATTTCTGAAAACAAAAAAATACAACCTGACGAGAGTGATGGTATACGTCTATTTGGTGCGAATACTAATATATCAGTTTTAAACAACGCAATTACTGAGCCCTCTGGAGCTGCTAGGTTTGTATGTATTAACAACAATTCGAATAATCCAGGTGCAGTAACCGATACTGGTAACACATGTAACTAGAAGATTCTTTTCTTTTTTAGATTAGAATTACAAATAAACAAAAAGCCAGAGATATTAATATCTCTGGCTTTTTATTGTTTCAAACAAATCCTCGTTGAATTACAATTCGATAGTGAAATTTCTTTTTACAGCATCAAATTTTCCATTAGGGCCAAGAGGTATATCGTCAACTATTGTGATTTGATACTCTAAGGTTTGACCTAATCTATCTTTTAAATTATGAAGTAATTTATCTTGCATATTTTCATTAAAAGTATCTTCTGCAATTAGATTCACAATAATTTTTTGCGGGCTTTCCTGTATAATTTGACTTTTTACTATACCCTCAAGACCTTTATAAGCGGTATCCATTCTTCCAACATACCCTTTTTCTTCTGTCCATAAAATATCATCTTCTCTACCTGTGAGTTTTTCGATCATTGGCATAGCGCAACCACAACTACAGTTTTTTCCTTTTTCAGATAATAGTACTGTATCTTCAATATTATATTTAATTATTGGAGTTTTAAGGTTTGAAAAACTAGTCACTACCAGTTGAGCAACTTCTCCCTGTTGTGCTACTTCTCCTTTATTATTTATAAACTCGAAAACGCCCGAATCTGTATTAAGGTGTAAATTACCTTCGGTGCATTCAGTAATAAATGGGCTTCCTTCACTAGACGCATATTGATTAAAAACATGACACCCAAAAGCTTTTTCAATTTCTATTCGCTGATAATCATACAAGGTTTCTGCTGTAACAGCAATCGCTTTGGGTGTAAATTTAATCGCGATCTTTTTTTGATTGATAAACCTACTTATGATATATATCGCAGACGGGTAACCGTCTAATAAAAGTGGCTTAAAACGATTCAATTTTTTTACATAATGAATTAAATTATCCTCGGTAAGATGGTATGTTGACATGAGTAATTGTCGTTCATAATAGTTATACATCCAAAATGGAGGTTTTTTCCTATCTGGGCGTACCATTAATCGGCCAGAAAAACGAACTTGCCTTACCTTTTGTGTATCTAACCCGATAGTTTTATGAAACCTTCTCCATAATGCAAAAGATCTATTAATAGACTCTGTATCAAGATAATTAATGGTTGGTGATCCCGAAGTTCCACTTGTATAGCCAACTGCAGAGGTCTCTCGACTAGTATTTACCAAAGCATCTGGATGTGTTTTTCGTTCGGTTTTTTTGAGAATTGGCATTTTGCTGAGAACAGCATAAGGATCCTCTTTAATATCTGTTAATGTTATCCCTAGTTCTTTTAAAATATTATTATACCAATCTGAATACTGATATGCTTCACTAAGCAACATCGTTAGTTTTTCTTTTTGATAGCTATTAATCACCTCTATATCTGCATCCCACAAATTGATATATTCTTTTAAATACTTATGAAACTCTTTGGTATATCGCTGTTTTGTGTTTTGAAATGCCTTGATGTTAAGCAATATAAATTTAAACGGATAAGGCAGAGTATTGTATATTTTTTCTTGAAGCTTTGCCATAACTATATCTCAGTTTGTTCCTTATAAAACTCTTGAATATTCTTGGTATTAGAAACTATGTCGTAGTCTCCTTTAATAATTAAATCTGTATTGTCATTTTTGGCACCAATCTCGATTTTTGATATTTTATCGGCCCATACTATAGCAGGCTGATCAATCGATAGAAATTCTATATCTTCAGTTAAATGTACTTCGGTCGTAATTGTATCTGAAGCTAGAATTTTTAATCCTGCAGCTTGCGCTTCGATTAATGTCACTGGTAAACCTTCATAAAAAGAAGGGAAAACAAATACATCCAGCATTTGTAACAATTGTGGGATATCTGTTCTTACACCCAAAAAATGCACTTTATCAATAATAGATAGATTTTCGGCTTGTTTTTCAAGGCTTTCTCTTAGAGGGCCATCACCAATACATACCAATCTACAATTTGATTTTTTCTCTAATAAAGAAGCAAATATCTGTAAAAGAAAAGCATGATTTTTTTGACTCGAAAAGCGACCAACATGGCCAATAACCAATTCATCACTACCAAAATTAAATTCTTTTCTATATGTTTTTTCTATAGATGTATCGTAACTAAATTTTTTGGTGTCAATCGCATTATTCATCATTACAAATGGTGTGCTCTTGCCAAACAACCATTTACCAGCCTTATCTCCACAAGAAAAATAATGAGTTGCATCATTCTTAACCTTTTTTCTTAATTGAAACTTAACTACTTTTTTAAGAATCTCTTTAAAGCTTTCTTTTTGTGTAAAAAAAGTAGCCAAACTAACTCGATCAAGAGCAATATGCGCATGAGCTATACGGCAAGGTATGTTAAACTCTTTTGCAATTTTTAAAGGAAAACAACTAAACGTATTCAAATGTGAATGGATTACCTGATATTCTTTATGCTCGTTAAAAAAATTCCTAAGTTGTGTATAATATTTCTTCGGAAAAAAAGGACTAATGGGATCTAATCGGTATATGTTTCCACCAAGACTCTTTATTTCATCATCAAAAGCTCCTTTTTGCTTGCGGTGTACCAAAAAATCAAATTGAACTTTATCTCTATCTATGTTTCTATAATAATTCATAATCATAGATTCTGCGCCTCCACGATCCATGATAGTAAGAACCTGTAATATCCTAGTTAGGGCCATTAAAATTCACTTTTAGTTTTATATCTTATATATAGGTTTAATGCGATCCCAAAAGGAATTGCCAATACTGTAATAAACTTCTTTGGAGATTCTTTTAAAAACGACCCATTTTTAGTAAACATTGAACTCGAGACATAATGAATTGCGTTTTTGAAGATATTTTTAAAACTTTTATCAAGATGCATTCTACTTTTTCTTGAAAATGCAAAACCCCTAGGGTGCCTTCTGTACTGTTTTAATATATTCATACTAGAACCATCTAGCATATATTCTACTATACAATACACATCATTAACTGGTAGTAATGTATAATCTTGATCAATCAATTGATATAAATATCCTAATGGTACAAACCGTTCACCTTCAAAAATTGGATATGCAGGATATTTTTTCACAATCTCTGTGCGATATACCAACTTCTTATCACCTTGCACTTTATGTGTATGGTACAAATCATACAATGTGGTTTGCTCAACTGTTTCAGGAATTTTTGTTCCTATTATGGTTCCACTTTCATCTGCATCTAACCCAACTATTCCTGCAAATTCAGGTTTATCTTTAATTTTCTCCCATGAATTGAGTATTTTTTCTATGGCTTCTTCTCCCATACAATCATCACTATCAATACAAACATTAAGCGTGGTTTCAATAAGTCTATATGCAGCATTATGTCCGCCATGCATTCCTTGGTTTTCTTGAAAATGGTACTGTATCGTTATTTTATTTTCATCAATCCATGATTGCACCAACTCCTTGGTATTATCGGTAGATCCATCATCAATAATAAGCCAAACAAAATCTTGATTAGATTGTTGTATCAAACTCTCATAACACTTATGTAAACAATAAGCCCGATTATAAGTTGGTGTAAATACAGTAATTGTTTTCATACTTTTATGTGTAATAATTGATTATTAAGCATATAAATAAAACATCAGATATGTAAATGAAAAATAAGCTACCACTACTTTACCTAACATAAAATGATGGTTTTTAAAAAGTCTTTGTTTAAGAAATGGGTAAATAATCACCAATCCCATCATAAACCATGATAAATATGCAAATCTATTAGAGTAATTAGCTCTAATTACCAAAACCCAAAACCCATTACATATAAGATAGGTATTCAAGAGTTGAAAGTACAATTTATCTTGATAGTTCTTTTTATAAACAAAATACCATCCTGCAAATACGGCAAAAGCGCTATGAAACACAAAATCCCATCGAAAACCAGTACTAGAAAAAGTTCCTTCTGCAGACTGTGCATTCAAATATCCAGAAAGTCTGTCATCCCCAAACCCTAAACTACTAAAAAGAGAAATCCATACACTACCCATCACTAAAGATAGTGGTATACAAAACAACCATCCTTTTAAGTATGTCTTTGGATCATTATATAAATATGTAATCAAAAATGCAATGGTAGGTAAAAACATAGTCTTATGAAACGATGTAGAGACAAATAATAGTATTGCCATTATAACCTTGTTTCTATGATAACTAACTGCCAATAAAAACATAGACGTTGCGGCACCATTTCTAACACCATTAACACCATAAGTATAAAACGAAAAAGAAACCACAAACATCACAAAAGCATAGAACCAATATTGTTTAAAAAATACTTTTGATATACGATACAATGGTAATACATACATAGCAACAGTAATTGTAAAAAATGTATGTAATGTAACGACATACGACAAGCCTTTCATATATACATGAAAAAGGATATCTTTTGATCCCATTATTTGTCCGCCGCTACTATACCACTCAAAATATCTAGTATACGTTCGCATGTCGCCAAAATATCGCCCACTTACAGGTCGCTGACCTAAATATAAAATCAAAAAAACGATAAGTAAATACCCAGAAAAATTGATGAAACCTACATTCTTAGGGTCATCTATTTTTAACAAACCGCTATGCATTAAGGTAAATAATACCAAGAATAGCAATAGGTTTATATACACCGGAAAATATAACTCTAATGGAACTAAAGTATTCATACGCTATCGTATAGAGCTTGTTTTTTGATTCATTTAATTTATTTATTCAGTATTCTAGCTGGATTACCCACAGCAGTGGCATTATTAGGTATGTTTTTGGTTACTACACTACCAGCACCAATAACACAATTATCTCCAATGGTAATCCCTCCTATCACTATAGCACCAGTATAAATAGAAACATTATTACCAATCGTTGGTCGCTTCCCTTCTACTTCGCCTACAGTAACAAGATGATTTACGTAAAAATTTTCTCCAATACTATCTGCATTCAAAATTGTACTGTAAGGATGCCCTGTAAGGATACCTCCTCCTAATTTTGTAGTGGTATCTATTCTAAAATACTTTTCTTTTTTACAATATATATTAAGAATTTTTGTAGCTATCCCTCTATTTCTAAAATAGAAAATTGTTCTAAAATCAGTAGAATCTGCAAGAAAGTTGAGTAACAAATTTACTTTACTACCTTGCATTCCTTTGGCAACAGCCCATCTATCTATATCTTTATCAATATCGCTTTTATTCTTACTTAATTTATAAAGAATAATATGTGGTATTAAAAAGATCTTATAAATACTTATAACTATTGCTCTCATTTTTTTCTAATTTGATTACAATTTTTGAAACATATTTTTCCATTGATTCATTACTGCTTCTAATTCATATTTAGAAGAATCTTTTCTTGCCTGTTCTCCCATTTTTTTTAATTCTTCTTTTGCATTCATTAGATGTACTAATCGATCAGCAAAAGTTTCATTATCATAATGAGGTATTAAAACTCCATTATCCTCACTAATTATATTTCTGGGGCCGTAAGGGCAGTCAAAAGAAACTATAGGCAAGCCACAAGCTTGCGCTTCTAATAAAACTAGGGGAAAACATTCATTATGTGATGTCATTACAAAAATTGAAGAATTTAGCATTTTTTCTTTAATAGTAGCGGTAGCACCTTTTAGTATTAAAGAATCTTGAAGGCCATATTCATTAATTTTATGTTGCAATTTATGAACATAATTTGGATCTCCATCACCATAGATATGAAGTTCCCATTTTTTTTCTGTTTCATTTACGATTTTCCATACATCGATCAATATATCATATCCTTTTACATGAGCTATTCGTCCAGCAGTGATGACAATATTATTGGTTAATTTGGAAACTGTATCTGGATAAAATGTCAATGGATTTGGGATAACAACAGTATTATTACTTTTATAATAATTGGATTCGTCTTTATTAAGAATGACTAGTCTATCGTATTTTTTTTCTACGTAATCAGTATATTTAAAAAACAATTTCTTAAATAAGCTTGGACTATTTCGTTTATTTTCTTCAATAAATTTTGAATAATGAAACTCTTTAACTTTAGGAGTTTTTCTATTAATAAATGGCACAAAATATGTATCCATACTATGGCTACAAACCACAACTACATCTGGATTAATTTTTTTGATCGCTGATCTAGTTTTATTAATATGCTTCGGAAGTTTTAACAAATTTACAGGGTGGAAATACGATTTTTGTCGATTATAATTAACCCTTAAGTCCTGAAAAATAATCTTATCACTAAATTCATAACAGGGCGCATTATCTTTTTGCTCTGTTGTTATAATATGTACTTGATAATTTGCCTGTTCAGCAAAATAGTTTGCCTTGATAGAGAGTACTCTTTCAATCCCACCATGAAGGTATACCTGATCAATGACAAAAACTATTTTCATTTTGAAGTACTGTGAATTAAGTTAGTAAACAATTCATCCCATTCTGCTGCTATTTTTTCTGGAAAATATCTTTGTATAGCCTTACGTGCATTTTGCCCCATTATTACTCTAGTATTTTCTTCTTCTATTAGTGATATAATAGCTTCTGATAGTCCGTCAATATCTCCATTTTCTATCAAGAGTCCGTTTTGTTGATCAGTAATAATATCTGAAGGACCATAAGGGCAATCAAAAGAAACGCATGGCACGCCGTATGCCATAGCTTCGGTTAACACCATACCAAAGCCTTCGTATCGAGAAGACATTACATAAATTGAAGCCTCTTGATATTTTTCGGCTATATTTTTTACAGGTTCATAAAAATTGACGTTCTCAGATATGTTTAGTTGATTAGCCAGATTGTCTAATCCTTCATTTTTACTAATTGTTCCATAAATATCGAGGGTCCAATCTCGATGCTTTTTTGCTACAGTTTCCCAAGCTTTTAGTAATCGATCATATCCTTTTTGGTAGCTTTGTTTACCTACTGCCAAAACTTTTTTTTGCATGAGATTACTAATCTGCTCTTCTTCTGGATAAAACGACAATGGGTTAGGAATTACCTTTAGATTTTTTAAACTCCATTCTTTTGTATTTCCATTAGTAAGTACCACAAAATAATTATAGGACTTACCTCCAAAATTCATTAATCTATATTTTAAAGCTGTAATTATTGTACTAGATATAGATTTTTTACCTTTTTTTACTTCAACATTTTTTGAAACATGTCTTTCATAAATCATAGGACAAGGTTTGCCTATCAATAATGGCACAAAAAAGCCTTTTAATCCGTCGTCGCATACAGAAATTATATCGGGCTTAATATCTTTTACTACTTGCTTAAGTCCTTTTACATAACTAGGAAAAGATTTGAAAGAATTACCAGCAGTGTTGATGTTATGATATTTTATTTTTGGGCTAAAATCATAAAACAAATTGACCTCTCTTTGATTTAAAGTAAGGATATGTACTTCATAGCCTAAATGCTCTGCCAAATAACTTGCTTTGATTGATAACACTCGTTCTAGCCCACCAGGACCGCTTACTCTATTTGTTATATAAAGTAGTTTCATCAAATCATTTTGTTTTCTAAGTTATTTATCATTCTTTACTTAAATCATTCTATCATAAAAGGTTATCTGCTTCCGGTTATAAGCGAGTATACTTTTGGGGTTATTTTTTGCATCAACTTAGCAAAACGTATACAAACAACAGTAGCTAATATAGGAACCGCAAAAAACAAGAGTAATAGCGCAAAGTCATTTTCTCCTATAAGTTGTACATATATTTTGGTAAAATAGATCATTGCAATTCCGTGCGCGGCATAGATAAAAAAGCGGTATTCATATATAGATTTATTCTGAAATTTATATTTTCTATCCAAAACATCATAAATACACCAGATTGCAAAAAAGCCAATCAGCATGGTAACACGTTTACAAGCAATTGCTAACCAATAGGTTTCTTGATATATCTCTCTAACATAGAAATCTAAAAACATAAATGCTAACCAAACCACAAGTATCAGTACATACGTTGATGGTTTAAAATAAGAAACCAATTTAATTTTTCTGATCGCAGCATATGCCCCACAAGAGAATACAAACAATCCATAAAACTGGAACAGATTAATATTATTGATATGTAACAAACTTGGTTGTTTTAAAAAAATCAAAACCCCAAGTGCTATTAAAAAAAAGAATTTCAAATATTTAATTCCTAAATAGATAAGAGGAGTAAGCAGTACATAAAAAATCAACTCCCTAATAAACCAAAATGGATAATTAACAGGATCGACAAATGCTAACCATATTTGTTTCCAAATTGGCATCTCATATAGTGTTTCTTCAAAAAATTGACCAAATGTAGGAACAAATTGAATTGTATATACTACTAAGAACCAAAAGCTACACCATAAAACATATGGGATTACCAATGTTTTAAATCTTTTTTGGATTTTTGTTTTGAAAGTCGATGCCAAAAAATCATGATTATAAAAAAAGAGGTATCCCGAAATGAAAAAAAACATTCCGATAAAAGCTCTAGAAATCTCATACGCAAATAAATACTCAATGTAATACACTACATCTCTTTCTCTCTCAATCACTAAACTTGCCAAATTATATGAATGGCCAAGCACTACCATAAAAATTAAGTAGAATGTTAGAATATTTATTTTGTTACTTGCAATCTTATCCATTTCAATTAATTTTTAACTTAAAAAATCATAATCAATTCTTACATAAAAATTCTTATTATTTTTTGATTACGATATCTAAATAAGGATAACAAAAACCTTTTGGTAAATTTTTATGTAGTGATCTTAAAAACTTTACATATTTCAACCCTTTGAAACCAAGCTTGAAAAACGCGGTTTTTTCATATTTTATAAGGCTGCTAACTACATTTAATTCTTTTAGTGGTGCAATGGCAACTTCGAACTCGTGATAACTGGCTCCTCGCCCCCATCGTAAAAACTTATTAAGTTGATCATCATCTAATTCTCTATAAGAATCTTTAAAGTTTTTTCTACTAGAAAATTTAGAATAATAGAACGCAAGATCATCTGGCAACCAATCGTAGAAAGGTAACGCAGCAGTATGCGAGTCATAAAACCATAATCGATTTGGTGTTTCAATTACTGCTAAGAATGCATCTTTTGTTAACATGCCCCAAGCTTGTTTTAATGATGCTAATCTTTCGTGCACAGTCATGTGTTCTAAAACTGCATAATATATTATAAAATCAAATTTTTGATCTTTAAAATGTTCTTCTATATCATCTCCATTAACAAGGTGTAATTCGGCCTCATAACCAGCAATTTTCATTCTATCTTTTGCAACAGCGAGAGCTCCTGCATCTACATCTACCCCCACTACTTTTGCACCTTGTTCTGAAAGTGCTAATGTTGAAATACCTGTACCACAACCGATTTCTAAAACACGAGCTCCATTTAAATCTTTTACTTTGTTAAGCCACGGTGTTATACGATTTCTATTATATGCTAGTCGGTCATACAATTGACCACTAATAGCTTCATCATATTCTTCTTGAGATAGCCTACTCTTAGTATTTCCTCTATCTATATAATTATTTTTAACAGAATCTGTTAACTCATTTATTTGCTCTTTGGTAAAATGCGTGAAATTTTGTTGCATTTTTTTTGGAGCTGAGTAGAATGTTTCTTTAAAAAGTTTTTTAATTGTATTCTTCATTGTTGGTTGTTTTTTGCTATATATTTTTGGTTACCCTTTCTTTTAGCGCATTTGCCAGATCATGATGTTTTTCAAGGTTTTTGACCATTGTATTGCTGTCTACTTTTCCATCTAATGGAAAATTTGCAGTATACTCACCTGTTTTGCTATTTACATCAATACGATTAAATAATTCTAAAATTCCATCAAATCGACATGAATCAACAAAACTATCAAAGCCATTTACAAAAATTACCGGGGTTCCTAGAGCAAGACAAGGCAGCGCGCAGTGAATTCTAGAAGTAATTACTAATTTTGCTTTTGCATATTTATGCAAAAGATTTTCGGCCATTTCAAATTTTTCATCATCAGAATATTGATTTGAAGGAGGTTCTTGATTAATAAACTCTGCACTATCCCATAATTCTTTACTGATAAAGTTTTTAAGGTGTTTATTCTTTTTATTAAGCTTAAAAACTGTACCGTTAAGAATATTTTTTATAGTGATTTTTGTATTATAAAACACTTTTTCAGCTCTGGGGTAACTATATAATGGATCTACTATATATATCTTATCTTCTCTTTTTGAATCGTCTACTTTATACGAATCCAGAGTTAAGGTTAAACAACCGGTAAAGTGTGCGTCTATACCTTTAGCTTTTAAAGTATCTGCTGTAAATTGATCTCTACATCCTATCGGCTCATGTTTTTTAAGATATGTAATCCCTTTTTCGCTTAGCATAAAAGGTGCAGCGGTATTATTCATATGAAATGAAACAAATACAGGATCAATTTGTTCTGAAGGTACCCAATTATGAATATTGTGAGTAAACCATCCATTCATGATTAGTTTAACAGGGTCTCCCTTATAGTCAGCTAATCTTTCTCTATTCAAAAAAACATCAACATTAGGTAAAAACTGTTTTGCGGCTAAGCTTTGAATATTATCTCCAACATTAAAAAACCGCTTATTTTCATCGTATGTAAGTAGTCCGTATTTCATACTTTGTTATTTTATTTTTTTATAAAGTTTTATTAACCAAGGAAATTTATTCCTGATTATAAACTTGATTTTTCCTACTCCCTTAAGAGGGTTATTGATTTTTTGCTCTAAAAGCTTATCAATTTTACCTTCTCTTATATCATTGATCTGTTTAATTTCTGCTTCTCGATTATTAAATACATAAAAGTCATCTGTACTTTTGGCTTTTTCCATAAGTTCCCACCAAAAATACCTTACCCCTTTACTGGCACCTCCTATATCTAAAACCTGATAAAATTTATTATATATATTCTCATCTACACTAAACCCATAATCATTTGGGTTTTTACCATTGAGGATAAGCCCCAAAATTGTTCTAAAGCATTTTTCGCATATACTACAATTAAATTCTGTTCTCTTTTCTGAATAGCAAACCCTAAGTCTAAATTTTGTATTTGTTGTTGTAACAAAATTGGCTATTAAATCAATTTTATCCTGTCTTTTAAGTTCGTATCCGTCATGAATCACAGAAACGCCATCTGCCCATCTAATTTTTTCATCAAGTTGAGGAGTGGAGCCCCAATCAATATCAATATGATCTGTATAAGATGATGCTATATATATATGCTCATATCCGTATAGAAAAGAAAGAGGAGCTATCGCGCCAACTAATGCTAACCCATGCTGTACTTTGCCCCACCAACCAATATCTTTCAACAATAATTCTACTTGATATGTATAAAAATCCCTTAGATTGGTTTCAATATATTCTTTATGATTTTCTTTAAGAAGCTCCTCATTTTCTATAAAATCGGTAAAATCACCCCATTGTTGATGGTCTGCAATCTCAATATCCGCTCCAAGTAATGTGATCAAATCTGGTTTTTGATCATAGATTCTTATATAAGTAGCATATGCATCTACCCCGCCACTAAAAAGCATAGCAGTCTTTCCTCCTTTGATTTGATTTTTAACAATTTTTTTTGCTATCAATGAACCAGAAATGATTGTATTTTCTCTATTGACAAACTCAGATTTTACTAATTCCTGAGCATTGTAGAATGCTTCATCAATTTCTTCAACTTCAATAGTAAACCCAGCATACCAAGCTATAGGAAGCATATTTGCCAAAAATGGAATTACTGCAATACTATCTGGCATAGTACTTATATCAACCAAGTATTTAGAATAAAAAGGTTTATTCTTTACAAAATACTTTTGAATGGCATTATCCGCAGTATAATTGTAATTAATTTTCTTTCCATCATCAGAATAGGATATGCTATGTAATACTAGTTTTTCCATCTCAATTTACTTTCGTTTCAATACTGCTAAAATAGGTTTACTAAATAGTTCTTTCTCATATTTGAGTAACCCTACAAAGTACATTGAAACTCCATATACCAAGGTATATGCGCTTCCTTTAATAATAAAATTCAACCACCCACCTCCAGGAATATAATTAATAAAATATCCTGAAATTAAAATAATAACCAATGCTATAATTGTCTTATTGACCAGTTCTTTAAAGAATCTAGGTATATTTAATTTTATTGTTTTATGATAGTAAAAGTTCATAACATTTTGTACGATCAACCAGGCGGCTACAGTACCAGTAATCATTCCCACAGCTGCATACTCTCTTGCTAGCAGGGCTCCTATCCCTGTGCCTATCGCCATAAAAGACACATACAAAATTGCCTTAAAAGATAATTTATTCTTTGCTTCCAGAATAGAGTTTCCAAAATGTTGTACCAGTGGTAACGTATAGGCCACCATAATCAATAAAGCTATGATCCACGTTTGATAACTACCCTCTTCACCTAATGTTTTACCTACCCATAGAAGGACAAATTGATATCCATATAAGATAAAAGCAATTAAAATATACATCAATACAATAAAGGATAGCCTACCTATCTTGATCATCATATCTGTAAGCTGTTCTCCAGTTGCATTACCCACAGACATTTGTGTTGCCTTTGGTAAAAACACTCCTGAAATCGCTGTAGAAAACCCTCCATAATAAGTTCCGAGTGTAATTCCTATTCCATAAATTGTAAGAATAGCTGGTGGACAAATACTACCTAGCACCCAATGACCAGCTTTCCATTGGAATAAGCTTACCAGTGAGAATACAAAGATCCAGACTGAATATTTCAAGATATGCTTTACAAAACTCTTGTTTAGTGAATGTAATTTAAACCGTACTTTAAGTTTTTTGAATACAAAAAAGCCCGTAACAGCAACAACACTCAATCCGAAAATGGTATCTATTATTACCAAGGCAATAGATTTACCTCCTAACAAAAGTACTCCTACTACAGTAAGAGACCTAAGAACGTATCGAATGATATTAAGTGTTTTTGGGAAGACAAAAGCTTCATAACCTGAACAAATACCCGTAAATGAACCTCCAGGAAGGCGAATTGCAAGATTAAAAATCAAAATAAGGTACATGATTTTTGCAATTCTAAGCTCTTCTGCATTCATCTGGGTAAAATAAGAATCTATCTGCGTATAGAATGCAAAGCCGACTACTAGAACCAGTAACGATAAGACAGAATAAATAATCATAGTGGTAGCTAGAAAGTTCTCTTCTCCTTTTTTATCTTTTTCTGCTCTGTATTTAGCAACAAAACGTACTATAGTATTGTTAAGTCCAAAATCCAGGATGGAAATCGTACCGACCATTGCACCAATAGTAATAAAAATACCATATTCATCTTTACCCAAATATCTTAGGATAAAAGGTGTCAATACCAATCCTACTACATTGATTAAAATGATTGTGATATAATTTAATATGGCTCCTTTCTTTAATTGGCTCAAAATAGTTGCTTTAGTTGTTATTTAGTATAGAAAAAAGGTGGATTACTTTATAATCTTCCATTTACTTTTTCCTTGGAAATCCCTTTTACATCATATACTACCCCATTAGGCTTCAGTAATGATTGTAAACTTATATCTTGATATTCTTTATGAGCAACTGTTAATACTACAGCATCAAATTTTTTATCTGGTAAACTAGTGGTTGTTTCTAAATTATATTCATGCATCACTTCAGATGGATTTGCCCATGGGTCATAAATAGTAATCTCGGTTCCAAAATCTTTAAGGTGCTGAATCACATCTACTACTCTTGTATTACGTACATCTGGGCAATTTTCTTTAAAGGTAACTCCTAACACCAACACATTTGCTCCTTTTATATGAACATCATGTTTTACCATCAACTTAATAACCTCAGAAGCCACATATTGCCCCATGCTATCGTTGAGCCTTCGGCCCGCCAAGATAATCTCTGGATGATATCCAAATTCTTGTGCTCTTTGAGCAAGATAGTATGGATCAACACCAATACAATGTCCTCCTACCAAACCAGGTTTAAAAGGAAGGAAATTCCATTTGGTACCTGCTGCTTCTAACACGTCATTGGTATTGATATCCATTAAATTAAAAATCTTTGCTAGTTCATTAACAAAAGCTATATTAATATCTCTTTGTGAGTTTTCTATCACTTTTGCTGCTTCTGCAACTTTTATCGTTGGTGCCAAATGAGTACCTGCAGTGATAATAGAATTATACAGTGTATCTACTTTTTTACCAATTTCTGGTGTAGATCCTGCTGTTACTTTTAATATTTTTTCTACGGTATGTTTTTTATCTCCTGGGTTAATTCGTTCGGGTGAATATCCTGCATAAAAATCCTGATTAAAAACGAGCCCACTTACTTTTTCTAGCACAGGCACACACTCTTCTTCAGTTGCACCAGGATAGACTGTAGATTCATAAACAACAATATCACCTTTC
Source organism: uncultured Aquimarina sp. (assembly GCA_947501475.1). Classification (GTDB taxonomy): domain Bacteria; phylum Bacteroidota; class Bacteroidia; order Flavobacteriales; family Flavobacteriaceae; genus Aquimarina. The sequence continues at coordinate 276,068 of CANMWA010000002.1, forward strand.
TTTAAAACTTTACCCACTGCCTCACTTGATTTATAGAGAGGAGTAAGATCTGGCCTATTATTTTTATCAACAGGAGTTGGCACTGTAATAATGTAATAATTACAATCTTTGATATCATTAAGATAATCAGAACAATAAAGTCCATTAGTATCCAAATCAACACTTTCTTTTAAGACTGATTGTAATAACTCATCTTCAACTTCTAAAGTACTATCTGTACCAGATCGTAATTCTTTAATTCTCTTTTGGTTAATATCAAAACCGATTACAGGATATTTTGTGGCAAATAATCTAGCCAAAGGCAATCCTACATATCCTAATCCTATAACAGCAATCTTAATATCTTGCATAGTGTTGATTTATTTAATCAAATTTATTTTAAATTCTCCCAATACCATTTTACGGCCTCTTTTAATCCTGATTTGATATCAAATTCAGGTTGATATCCCATCAGTGTTTTTGCTTTATCTATAGAAGCTAGAGAGTGTGGTACATCACCCCTACGTTCAGCTCCATATTTTATTTCGATATTTGCAATTTCTTTATCATAGTCTGAGAGATACTCTTTAAGCAAAATGGTTAACTCATTTAATGTTGTTCGTTCTCCAAAAGCAGTATTATACACATTATTTAATGCATCTGGATTATCAGATGTTATTGCGCATAAATTCATTTGAATTACATTATCGATATAAGTAAAATCACGAGAATATGAACCATCTCCATTAATAACAGGAGATTCATGTTTCATAAACTGCATTACAAATTTTGGGATTACTGCAGCATAAGCTCCGTTTGGGTCTTGTTTACGTCCAAACACATTAAAGTAACGTAATCCAATTGTATCAAGGTTATATGATTTTTTAAAGTTATCTGCATATAACTCATTCACATACTTAGTAATTGCATATGGTGACAAAGGTTTACCTATCTTTTCTTCTACTTTTGGTAGTGCTTTTGAATCTCCATAAGTCGAGGAACTTGCAGCATAGATAAATCGTTTTACTCCTGCATCTCGTGAAGCTACAAGCATATTTAAAAAGCCTCCTACATTAACATCATTACTTGTTATCGGATCATTAATTGATCTTGGTACAGATCCCAATGCTGCCTGATGCAAAACAAAATCAACTCCTTTACATGCATTATGACAATCGTCAAGGTTTCTAATATCTCCTTCAATAAAATTAAAATTCTGATTGTCAATTATATGGGAAAGGTTTTTTTTATGACCTGTTGCAAAATTATCTAAACCTACTACAGTACTTCCCATATTTAAAAGTGCTTCACATAGGTTAGAACCTATGAAACCCGCAGCACCTGTGACAAGAATTTTTGAAGAATTGATGCGTTCTAGCTGTTTTGTGTTCATTAAATATCTTTTAATTCCCTGTTTTTTAGTCCCAAAGACTATGCTTTTGCATAGACAGCGCGAAATTAAGATTTACTTATAGAACATACAACATATGGTATAGGGGATTTTACCCCTATTTAGAATTCGTTCGATCATATTTACATAAAATCTTAAATTTTGTTAATACCAAATACACAAAACACTCAAAATAAGACATTTACAGAAAACATCTATTTTATTAACTATAACGTTTTCTTAATTTATAACTAGAATTAGTATGCAATTAAAGCTAACAACTCATCTTCAAATCTATTTTTACCTAAATATTGTTGTTCTAAATTTATATCAAACGGAATTGGAGTTTCTATACTAGCTACACGCTTTACTGGTGCATCTAGAAAAGTAAAGCAGTTTTCTGTTATCAAAGATGATATATCAGATGCAATACCACCAAACATTGTATCTTCTTGAAGAACAATTGCTTTACCTGTTTTTCTTACAGACTCATAAATTGTCTCAGTATCTAGAGGTTGTAAAGTTCTTAAATCAATAATATCAGCAGAAATATCTTGATGTTTTTCTATAATTTCTGTCACCCAATGTACTCCTGCTCCATAACTAATTATAGTAATATCATTTCCTTCACTAATCAAAGCCGCTTTACCCATAGGTAAGTTATAATACCCTTCAGGAACTTGTTGCCTAACACTTCTATATAATGCCTTATGCTCAAAAAATAATACCGGATTAATATCTTCGATTGCAGAAATCATTAAACCTTTTGCATCATATGGAAAGGCTGGATATACTACTTTTAATCCAGGTATTTTTGTAAACCAAGCTTCGTTTGTTTGGCTATGAAATGGCCCTGCTCCCACACCTGCACCACAAGGCATTCGTATTACTACATCTGCTTGTTGCCCCCAACGATAGTTAGATTTTGCCAATAGGTTAACTATAGGGTTAAAGCCTGAAGAAACAAAATCTGAAAACTGCATTTCAACAATAGCTTTATAGCCATTTATCGAAAGTCCATATCCAGTTGATACAATTGCCGATTCGCATATTGGCGTATTACGAATACGATCTTTGCCAAAAACTCCAACAAAGCCTTCGGTTATTTTAAACACACCTCCATAATCAGCAATATCTTGCCCCATAATCACAAGATTATCATAGCGTAACATAGCTTCTTTTAACCCATCAGAAATAGCATCTATCAATCTTACCTCATGATTATTTTGAGCAGGTATCTCTTCTTTAAAATCAAATTTAGCATACACATCATTTAATTCAGTCTTTAAATCTACATTAATAACTTCTTCGTTATTTGCTTGTTTCCAATGTGATTCTATTTCTGTTTTAATAATAGATTGATGATGTATATCTTCTTTTTCAGATATAATATTTTGATCAAGAAGGTACTTTTTATAATTTTCTACAGGATCTTTTGTCGCCCAATGGTCCATCAAATCTTGAGGAACATATTTTGTACCACTAGCCTCTTCATGACCACGCATTCTAAATGTTTTAAACTCTAGTAGAATAGGCCTGGGATGCTCACGCATGCTTTTTACCAATTCATTTACGTTATGAAAAACTTCTAAAACATTATTTCCTTCTATTATATGAGATTCAATACCATACCCTTTACCACGATCGGCAAGATGTTCGCAATTATATTGCTCATGCGTTGGGGTTGATAATCCATATCCATTATTTTCTATACAAAACAATACAGGTAACCCCCACACTGAAGCAACATTAAGCGCTTCGTGAAAATCCCCTTCACTAGTGCCTCCTTCTCCTGTAAAAACGGCAGTAACCTTATTATTGTTCTTTAATAAATCACCCAAAGCGATACCATTGGCAATGCCCATTTGTGGCCCCAAATGCGATATCATGCCTATCGTTTTATAATCTTGAGTTCCGAAATGAAAAGAACGGTCACGCCCTTTGGTAAAACCATTTGCTTTACCTTGCCATTGTGAAAACAGCCTATATAATGGAATCTTACGAGTAGTAAACACTCCAAGATTACGATGCATCGGAAGTATATATTCATCATCCATAAGGGCAGATGTTACCCCAATAGATATAGCTTCTTGTCCAATACCACTAAACCATTTAGAGATTTTTCCTTGTCTAAGCAATACAAGCATTTTCTCTTCGATCAATCTAGGTGTAAGCATGTTGAGATATAATGAAATCAACACATCATCATTATAATGCTTTCTATCAAAATTAAGGGATGATTTTTCTTTTGAAATATGCTCCATAGAAGAAAATTAGTTACGTAAATGTAATTATTTTTTATTTCAGAAATTACCTCTAGTTCGCAATAATATTAAGTAGTTGTTAATTTAGCCCAAACAATTCTACGAATTAATTAAATTTACTATAATTTCTGGATTACATATTCAGAAATAGTTAATTTGATTGATGTTTTTTTATAAAAAAACTGAAGTCTATTGGTGTTTTTTAAACAAAATACATCTAATTTAGTTTTTCAATACTTTAAGATTAAAACCAATGAATAATATACCCAGCGTTGATTTGGCAGATTTTTTATCTGATGACTCTTCTAAAAAACAAAAATTTGTAAACGAAATAGGAAAAGCTTACGAAGAAATAGGATTTGTAGCCTTAAAAAATCATTTTTTAAGTGATCAATTAGTCGATAATTTATATAAAGAAGTTAAGGCCTTTTTTGCACTTCCAGTAGAAAGCAAAGAAAAGTATGAAATTGAAGGCCTCGGTGGCCAACGAGGTTATACCTCATTTGGTAAGGAGCATGCCAAAGGAAAAAAAGAAGGTGACCTTAAAGAGTTTTGGCACTTTGGTCAAGAACCCGACAAGGATGCGAATTTGATTGAAGAGTATCCACCAAATGTTATAGTTGATGAACTAGATGATTTTAATGATACAGGGATGGAAGCCTATCGTATGCTTGAAAAAACAGGGATTTATGTCCTTAGAGCATTAGCTTTATATATCGGAATTGACGAACACTATTTTGATCATTGGGCAAGTAATGGTAATAGTATTTTACGCCCTATTCATTATCCTCCTATTACAGAAGAACCCAAAGGAGCAGTTCGCGCAGGGGCTCATGGAGATATTAATTTGATCACCTTATTAATGGGAGCATCTACTGGAGGATTACAAGTACAACGCAAAGACGGGCAGTGGATAGATGCAATACCACAAGAAGATGAATTGGTCATTAATGTTGGAGATATGCTTGAGCGTCATACAAATAATAAACTAAAATCTACAATACATAGAGTTATAAACCCCCCTAAAGAACAATGGGGCAAACCAAGGTATTCTATCCCTTTCTTTATGCACCCCAGAAGTGATATGAAACTAAATTGCCTTGAAGAATGTATAACCGATCAAAATCCAAAACATTATGATGATATTACTGCAGGAAATTTTTTACATCAACGACTTGTAGAAATCGGATTAATAAAGAAATAGTAATTTAGTATTTATTATGGATATTCAAGACCAACTAAAAAACCTTTTCCCGGATCATAAATTTGAAAAAGAAGAAATCAAAAGTGAACCCGATGATCAAATATGGATGCAAGATGATCCTATTATATGTAAATATGAAAAACGAAAGGGAAAACCAATAACGATACTAGAAGGTTATACAGGAGCAGATGAAGACTTTAAAAAACTTGCCAAAGAGCTAAAAACACGCTTAAGTGTTGGCGGAAGTTTTAAAAATGAAAGTATTATTATACAAGGAGATTATCGTGATCAAATTATGAAAATCTTAAAAGAAAAAGGGTTTAAAGTAAAACGCGTAGGAGGATAATTAATTCATACAAAAAAATTGGGGGCAAACACATTACATATAACCAACGGGGATAGTCTTACCTATCGATTAAAAGAATTAAAACTTGTAGAAGGAGAGTTTCTTACTTGGCGAGAAATGCTTTGTGAAGGCCCTACAGAAATTAAAGTCGAAACCCATAGTTCGATAGAAAAACGTAAAAATTTTCTAAAAAAGTATTATAGAATAGGGCCCACCGATTATGAAGAAAAATTTGTATCCCAATTAAAAAAACTAGACAACCTAAATGATTATGATGAGATAATCCTTTGGTTTGAATATGATCTATTTTGTCATATTAATATGATCGCAGCCATAAGCCTATTATTACGTAAAAACGCTAATAATATTCCTATCCATCTGGTTTGTAGTGGCAGGATCGAACATGAAAAAAAATTAATGGGTCTATGCGAATTAACAGATGTTCAATTAAAAAATCATTATACCAATAAAGTACAACTTACTCTTGATGATTTAGAACTAGCAGAATATATCTGGACAGTATATTGTGAATCAAACCCAAAAAAAATTGCTGGACAAATAAAAAAGAATTCTTCTTTCGAATACTTATCCATTTGTCTTAGAGCCCATTTACAACGTTTTCCGAATATGCTTACCGGGCTTAATGTTCTAGAGCATAATATTCTAGAAATGGTAAATACATACCAAATTAAAAATGTAAAACATTTAATGGGATACATACTAGAGTATCAAGGGTATTATGGTTATGGAGATATGCAAATGAAACGAGTAATAGCAAGGCTTTTTCAATTTTTAAATCAAACAAAAGATCAATTATTATTATCAGAAAGAGGAAAATTAGCTTTGCAGCAAAAAAAGAATTTCTATAATACTCAAACTCTTGATTGGTATTATGGAGGTGTAAAAAAATACGATTACCTCTATAATGATGATACACACTCACTATTAAAATTATAATATGGCTATAGCCGAATCCGAACTTATTCTAAATGAAGATGGTAGTATATATCATTTAAATTTAAAACCCGAACACCTTGCAAAAACTATCATTACAGTCGGTGATCCAGATCGGGTAGAACAAGTGACTCAATATTTTGATCAGATTGAGCACAAAGTTCGAAAGAGAGAGTTCCATACACAAACAGGGACTTATAAAGGGCAAAGAATCACAGTTATTTCTACAGGTATTGGAACCGATAATATAGATATTGTATTTAATGAGTTAGATGCATTAGTCAATATTGATTTCAAAACTCGTGAAATAAAAAAAGAACATACATCACTTGATATTATAAGAATAGGAACTTCAGGAACTATACAATCAGATATAGCAGTAGATAGTTTTATTATTTCTGAAATAGCAATTGGCTTTGACAGTCTTCTTCATTTTTATCAAAATGAACACATCCAAATACCTCAGATATCTAATGCATTAGTAACTCATTTAAATTGGGATCAAAAAAAATCTACACCGTATGTGGTTGCTTATGATCAAGAGTTAGGTTCTTATTTACAAAGCAAAATGGTTCAAAAAGGAGTTACAATTACAAACGTTGGGTTTTATGGCCCTCAAGGCAGGGTATTAAGATTGCCAATTTCAGACAAAGAAATGAATAAAAAACTAACTTCATTTAGATATGAAAACTCCAAAATCACAAACTTAGAGATGGAAACTGCAGGCATCTATGCAATGGCAAAACTATTAGGACATCGTGCGGTATCAATGAATGCTATATTAGCAAATCGTATAACTGGAGAATTTAGCAAAGATCCGACTGAAATTGTTGACCAACTAATTAGATATACATTGGATAAGATTATACAGTAACATAAATAAAAAAGATGAAGAAATTACCCTTCATCTTTTTAATAACACTTATATATAAAAAATCAATCTTAGCCAAATAATACTTTTAAACTAATCAATAAATTAGTCAATAATAATACTGCTATAAAAACGACAATACCATTCTCAAGAGGATTGCTTTTCAACTTAGCAACTTTTACATACGCATTTTTATTTTTTAAAAAATTCTTTTTCATAGCAATATTGTTTTTATTTTGGTTTAAATCTTTATCAAAGATATCTTCTTATAGAAGAATTATATTTCAAATATAAGGAGAATATTTCAATATCATCGTTAAAAAACAAAAAAAATCGATAAAATACACAATTTTTAACATTTCAAATATTATGCATACTATAAAAATAGGAGGTGTTCCTGAGCATTTTAATCTCCCTTGGCATTTAACAATAGAAGACAATAGCTATCAAAAAAGTAATATTCAATTAGAATGGATTGATTATCCTGGAGGTACTGGAGCCATGTGTGAAGGATTAAGAAATGGTGATATAGATATTGCAATAATTCTTACAGAAGGTATTATAAAAGATATCATTGCTGGAAACCCAAGTAAAATTGTACAAGCCTACATCGAAACACCGCTTATATGGGGAATTCATGTCGGAGCTGATTCAAAATATACCAAAATCTCTCAATTAAAAGATACTAAAGCCGCTATTAGTCGTTATGGTTCGGGTTCACATTTAATGGCATATATAAATGCGCAACATCAGGGTTGGGACACTTCTGATCTAAAATTCGAAGTAGTTAAGAATCTTGATGGAGCCGTTAAAGCACTTACAAATAATGAAGCTGATTATTTTATGTGGGAACATTTTACAACTAAACCATTAGTAGATCAAAAGGTCTTTAGACGGGTTGCAGATTGCCCTACACCCTGGCCATGTTTTGTGATAGCCGTAAGAGAAGAAATGTTAAACACAAATCAAGAACAGGTAAAAGCTATATTAGACATTATTAATAACACCACTTTGGATTTTAAGCAAATACCAAGTATCGACAAAACATTAGCTAATAGATATCATCAACAGATCGAGGATATTCGAGAATGGGTACAACTTACAGAATGGAGCCAATCACAAATAAAAGAAGAAACTCTTAAAAAAGTACAAGATCAATTATACAATCTAAACATAATTAATAAAAAAGTATTATACAACGAATTGACTTTTGAAGTTAAATAATACAGAAATTATAATAAAAATACTATTTCTACTCAAATCTTAGGTAGGGTATATGATTAATAAAACGTTTTATAATAGAGAATCTAATAAAAAAAATTAGATAACATTACTAAATAGGTAGTTTCACTATTAAAAAATTACAAAAAACACAATTTACGAATATCTAATATACAGATATATAGATAATTAAAATATTTTTGTACATTTGCCGAGCCTACCCCAGTAAACTAATTATTAAATATAAGCAACCAAAGTAAAGTAATTGCATCTAATAATTATAAACTAACAAATCTATTATGATTACATTTTTACTAATATTAGGAGGTCTTGTTACATTCAATTTTATCCTCCTGCGATTTAGCATGCAATCAGTCAATACTGATAAAAGTAAGGCCAAAAAAGCAAAAATTAATTCTATTGCTGATAAGTCGAAATCTGAAGAAATTCCTAACGCAGCATAATCATTACCATTCTACAATAGATTGATTCGTTTTAAGTAAATATTGATTTGCTTGACTAAAATGTTTATTTCCAAACCAGTACCCTCTATTTGCACTTAATGGTGAGGGGTGACCACTAGCTAGTATACAATGTTTTGTTTTATTGATCTTAGCTCCTTTTTTCTTTGCATAACCTCCCCATAATAAAAAAACAATATTTTCTTTCTTATCAGAAATTGTTTCGATAACAGCATCAGTAAAGCTTTCCCATCCTTTCTTTTGATGAGATCCAGCTTGATGAGCCCTTACTGTTAAAGTAGCATTCAATAATAATACCCCTTGCTTTGCCCATCGCTGTAAATTTCCGTTCGACGGAAATGGAACTCCTATATCAGTTTCAATTTCTTTAAAAATATTAACTAATGATGGCGGCATTGCAATACCATCATTAACAGAGAAACACAAACCATTTGCCTGTCCCTCTCCATGATAAGGATCCTGACCAATGATTACCACTCTAGTATTGTCGAAGCTACAATAATCAAAAGCAGAAAAAATTTCTGTGCCTTTTGGATAACAGGTATTCGTACTATACTCTTCTTTTACAAAAGCCGCTAATTCAGAAAAATATGGCTTATCAAATTCGCCTTTAAGTTGCTCTTTCCAACCAGTTTCAATATTTACATTCATATAGTTGTCAAAAAATTATAGCAATTGTGTACTTTTGTTTCGTTCAAAAATCGATGGAAGATAACCCAAAAATAGGGTAAATAAAAGTATGATTCGTATTTCTAAAAAAACACTAGACGATCTTGAATTTGATACAATACTTAATCATATTGCAGAACAATGCAATACAGACTTAGGCAAATCAAAAGCGTTACAGATTGTCCCTTATAGTAGTAAAGAACTGTTACATATAGCATTACAAGAAGTATTTGAATATAAATCATCGTACTTAAATGACTCTCGTATCCCAAATCATGGATTTGATAGTATTAGTAAAGAAATTAAATTACTCAATATAGAAAATACATTCCTAGAAGCTTCTAATCTAAAAAGGTTGGTATCTATTAGTCGTACAGTAAACGAAATCCTTCTTTTCCTGAAAAAAAACACAGAACTATATCCTTTTTTACATAAAACATCTTCTCAATTACCACTTACAAAAGAAATTATCAATTTAATTGAGGTTATAGTAGATAAGTTTGGTGAAGTAAAAGATAATGCCTCTCCTATTCTTCTAAGGGTAAGAAAAGAAATTAATATCGTTCAATCAAAACTAAACGGAAGTTTTGGAAAAGATCTTACTCGATACAATAGTCTGGGATATCTAGATGAAATTAAAGAAAGTGTCGTAGACAATCGAAGAGTTTTAGCGGTAACTGCTATGTATCGTCGCAAAGTAAAAGGGGCGATTATGGGTAATTCTAAAACCGGAAGTATCGTCTACATTGAACCTGAAGCTACCTTACAATATAGTAGAGAACTTAGTAATCTTCAGTATGAAGAACGTGAAGAAATTGTAAAAATACTAAAAGACCTAACCAACAAACTGCGCCCTTTTATTGAGCTTTTAGAACAATATCAGGAATACTTAAGTGATATTGATGTGGTTTCATCAAAATCAAAATATGCGAATCGGCTTAATGCAGTACTACCAAAAATAACAGAGAATAGAGAATTAACTTATAAAGATGCATACCATCCACTACTCTATCTCACTAATAAAGCAAAAGGAGAAAAAACACACCCACAAACAATATCCTTAGATCAGAAAAACAGAATAATTGTAATTTCTGGTCCTAATGCAGGAGGTAAAAGTATCACCTTAAAAACTATAGGTTTATTACAAGTGATGTTACAAAGCGGTATGTTAATCCCTGTGCATGAATATAGTAGAGCATGTATATTTGATAGTGTATTAACAGATATTGGTGACAATCAATCTATAGAAAATCATCTAAGCACCTATAGCTATCGCTTGAAAAACATGAATTATTTTTTAAAAAAATGTAACAATAGAACGCTTTTTCTTATTGATGAATTTGGTACAGGTAGTGATCCAGAATTGGGAGGTGCGCTAGCCGAAGCTTTTTTAGAAATTTTTTATGAGCGAGAATCATTCGGAATTATAACCACACATTATGCAAATCTAAAAATGCTTGCCAATGAATTACCAAATATGACTAATGCCAATATGCTTTTTGATGCAAAGACATTAGAACCATTATTTAAATTATATCTAGGTGAAGCCGGGAGTTCATTTACTTTTGAAGTAGCGCAAAAAAACGGGATACCATATAGCTTGATTAATAAAGCAAAGAAAAAAGTTGAGCGAGGTAAAATTCGTTTTGATAAAAGTATTGCTAATTTGCAAAAAGAACGATCAAAACTACAGAAAACAACTTCATCGTTAAAAACAAAAGAACAAAAAACCGAAGAAGAAAAGGAGCGATTAGAAAAAACAAATGAGCGAATACAGCGCAAGCTAGAAAGCTATCAAGAATTGTATGACAGTAATCAACGAATGATCTATCTGGGGCAAAAACTTGATGATATTAGCGAAAAATACTTCAACAACAAAAAAAAACGTGAATTGATTGATGAGTTTATGAAAATCGTTCAAGTTGAGAATTCTAAACGAAAAAAACAATCGGTAAAGCAACGTGCCGTAGAAAAGGCTAAAGAAAAGAAAGTTGTTGAAGAGGTAGTCAAAAAAGTAAAAGTTATTCGTGAAAAGAAGAAAGAAGAGAAAAAAAAGGAAGAAAAAATAGAACAACAAAAACCAAAAATTACTCTTAAGATTGGTGATCGTGTACGAATGATCGATGGTAAATCTGTTGGAACTATAGACACTCTAGAAAAAGGAAAAGCAGTTGTGAATTACGGGATTTTTACTACTAATGTAGCTGTTGATCAATTAGAATTTGTAGAGCCAAAAAAGAAATAATTTTGATCATACGATATAACAATCCCTTCTTGTTAAAGTATCCTTAAACCACAATTCTGACAGTATTACTTTTATATATTTGGAATTATTAGTTAAAAATTGCAACCAAAATCATGCGAAAATTACTTCTTGTAATCAGTTTCAGTATTATATTACCATTTCTTGCCAAAGCGCAACAACCTCAAAAACCCAATGCATCAGAAATTCATGAAGCTATTAAAAAACTTAATTTTTTAGGCTCAGTTTTATATGTAGCGGCACATCCCGACGATGAAAACACAAGGCTTATTTCATATATGGCTAATCATGTAAAAGCAAGAACCGCATACTTATCTATGACTCGTGGAGATGGTGGACAAAATCTTGTTGGTCCAGAAATAAGAGAACTTTTAGGTGTCATTAGGACACAAGAGTTATTAGCCGCTCGTAGAACCGATGGAGGCGAACAACTATTTACTCGTGCCAATGATTTTGGATATTCAAAACATCCAGACGAAACACTGACCATTTGGGATAAAAAAGAAGTTTTAAGTGATGTTGTATGGGCTATCCGGAAATTTAGACCCGATGTGATTATCAATCGTTTTAATCATAGAACACCAGGTTCTACACATGGTCACCATACTTCTTCTGCGATGCTTAGTGTAGAAGCTTTCGACTTAGTTTCAGATAAAACTATATATCCTGATCAACTTAAACATGTAGATACATGGCAACCAACACGTTTATTTTTTAATACTTCATGGTGGTTCTACGGAAGTAGAGAAAATTTTGAAAAAGCTGATAAATCAAAATTATTAGAGTTTGATACCGGAGTATATTATCCTGCTTTAGGGCTTTCTAATACAGAAATTGCTTCTCTAAGTCGCAGTCAACATAAATCGCAAGGGTTTGGTAGTACTGGTAATCGAGGAAAACAAAGTGAATATATAGAGCTTATCAAAGGAGAGTTGCCTAAAGATAAAACTAATATTTTTGAAGGAATAGATACTTCTTGGAATCGTATTAAAGGAGGACAAGCTATTGGCGATATCTTATATCAAGTAGAAAAAGACTTTGATTTCAGAAACCCTTCAGCTTCAATACCGCAATTAACAAAAGCATATCAATTAATTCAACAGCTAGAAGATAACCATTGGAAAGCTGTTAAATCCAAAGAAATCAAAGCGATTATTGCAGCCGCAGCCGGCCTTTATCTAGAAGCTGTTTCATTATCATCAAATGTTACTAAAGGAAGTGAAGCTACTCTTAAGATTGAAGCTATAAATAGAAGTAATAGTAATATTGTTTTAAAATCTATACAAATAGATGCAATTGGTATAAACGATACTTCAGAAAAAAAATTAGAAAACAATACAAAACAGGTTTTCGAATTTAAAGGTAAAATCCCTGAATCTTTAGACTATACAAATCCGTATTGGCTTAATAATAAAGGTACTTTAGGAATGTATAAAGTTAGTGACCAAAAATTAATTGGTAAACCAGAAACAGATCATAAAATAAAAGCATTATTTACAATAACCGTAGAAGGTATTCCCTTCTCATTTTCTAAAGAAGTAGTTTATAAAACTAATGATCCTGTAAAAGGTGAAGTATACAAACCTTTTGAAATCACCCCTATAGTTTCTGCTAGTATTAAGGATAAGGTAATTATTTATGCAAATGGACTATCAAAACAAATACCTGTGACCATAAAAGCAGGAAAAGCCAATATCACAGGAACTGTTTCCTTAGCACACCCCAAAGATTGGAAAGTGTCTCCAGAAAGTTTCAATGTTAATTTAACTCAAAAGGGAGAAGAAAAAATAGTAGTTTTCACACTAACATCTCCAGAAAATCAAAGTGAAGGATATATTTCTCCTATAATCGATATTAATGGAAAAAAATATGCTAAAGAAGTAGTTACTATAGATTATGATCACATTCCATATCAGACAGTTGTATTGCCTTCAAAAACAAAAGTGGTACGACTGGATATTAAAAAGAAAGGTCAAAATATTGGTTATATTGAAGGTGCAGGAGATGTAGTCCCTGAAAGTTTACAACAAATCGGATATAAAGTAACGACTATTGACCCAGGAGCTATTTCTACTGAAACTTTAAAATCTTTTGATGCTATTGTTGTAGGTATTAGAGCATATAATACCATTGAAGAATTAAAATTTAAGCAACAATATCTCTTAGAATATGTAAAGAATGGAGGCAATCTAATTGTTCAATACAATACCAGCCATAGACTAAAAGTAACTGATAATCTTGGGCCATATCCATTAAAATTATCCAGAGATCGCGTTACAGACGAAAATGCAAAAATTACTTTTTCAGCACCAAATCATCAGGTTTTAAATTCACCAAATAAAATTACACCAGATGATTTTAAAGGATGGGTACAAGAACGAGGATTGTATTTTCCGAAGGAATGGTCAGAAGAATATACTGCAATTTTAGCTGCTAACGATAAAGGAGAATCTGTAAAGAAAGGCCCTCTACTAGTTGCTCAATACGGAAAAGGATTTTATGTCTATACAGGATTAAGCTTTTTTAGAGAATTTCCGGCAGGTGTATCTGGAGCATACCGCCTTTTTGCTAATATGCTATCTTTAGGAAAATAAACTCAAGCCCATGGAAGTATCAAAAGAAAAATTTGTCTGGAAAAAACTATACTCTGCAGTATTAATTGCTAATGCTATATATATTGTACTATTCTATATGATCACAAGTATATTATCCTAATATTTTTTTTCTAATTAACTTATTTACAATACCACATGCAGACTATTGATTGGATCATCCTCATCGGAACTTTACTATTTATCGTTTTATACGGAACCTGGAAAACCAAAGGAAGTAAAAATGTGCAAGAATACATTCGAGGAGGCAATGAAGCCAAATGGTGGACTATAGGGTTATCGGTGATGGCAACACAAGCAAGTGCTATTACCTTTCTTTCGACTCCAGGTCAAGCATTTCATAGCGGTATGGGGTTTGTACAATTTTATTTTGGGCTTCCTATCGCAATGGTAATTATCTGTATGGTGTTCATCCCTTTGTACCATAAATTAAATGTGTATACCGCTTACGAATATCTAGAGAGTAGATTTGATTTAAAAACACGAAGTTTAACAGCTATCCTATTCTTAATACAACGAGGACTAGCAGCCGGAATAACCATTTTTGCGCCTGCCATTATATTATCTGCAGTATTAGGGTGGAATCTTACAACACTAAATATAATAATAGGAATATTAGTAATTATCTATACCGTTTCTGGCGGTACAAAAGCTGTAAGTGTAACTCAAAAACAGCAAATGGCAATTATCTTCAGTGGTATGTTTATTGCCTTCTTTTTAATCATAAGTTATTTACCCGAAGGTGTTACTTTTTCTAAAGCATTAGATATAGCCGGAGCTAGTGGAAAGATGGATATCCTTGATTTTTCATTTAATCTCGATAATCGCTATACATTTTGGAGTGGTATAATTGGAGGTACTTTTTTAGCACTCTCCTACTTTGGCACAGACCAAAGCCAGGTACAACGCTATTTATCTGGTAAATCAATAAAAGAAAGTCAGCTTGGCCTTTTATTTAATGGTTTATTAAAAGTGCCGATGCAGTTTTTTATTCTGTTGGTAGGAGTTATGGTTTTTGTATTTTATCAATTTAATCCTTCTCCTTTAAATTTTAATCCAAAAGCAAAAGAAGTTATTGCAAATTCAGAATATGTGCAAGAATATGAAATTCTGGAAAATAAATTAGTTGAAACTAATAGCTTAAAAGAAACGTACATCAATAATTATTTAGCAGATAGCGAAACTTATAAGAATAAGACACTAATCAAAGATCTTAATATTAAAAATCAGCAGCTACGTGATGATGCTAAAGCACTTATCAAAAAAGCTGACCCAGATCAAGAAACCAATGATAAGGATTATGTTTTTATTCATTTTATACTCAATAATCTTCCCCGTGGGTTAATTGGATTATTACTTGCTGTTATTTTATCAGCAGCTATGTCTTCTACCGCTTCAGAACTTAATGCTTTAGCTTCTACTACGGTAATTGATCTATACAAACGTAATGTCAAAGAAGAAAAAACTGAAAAACACTATGTGAATGCTTCTAAATTTTTCACATTAGTATGGGGAATTCTTGCAATTCTTGTAGCTTGTTTCGCAAACCTATTTGACAACTTGATTCAATTAGTGAATATAATAGGTTCTATATTCTATGGAAATGTACTTGGTATTTTTCTGCTAGCTTTCTTTATAAAATATGTACATAGCAATGCCACTTTTATAGCAGCATTAATAACGCAAGCAATTGTAATTATAGGCTGGTATTATGACTGGATGCCATACTTATGGCTAAACCTATTTGGATGTGTATTAGTAATGGCAATTGCAATGATTATACAGCCAATTATAGGTTCAAAACCAAAAACTTCAAATTAATAAACTCAAAATAAACGTGGTACACTGGGGAATTCTAGGTTGCGGAAAAATTGCTCATAAATTCGCTAAGGACTTACTCACCATACATAATGCAAAACTACATGCCGTTGCGAGTAGAAGTCTTCATAAAGCTCAAGAGTTTGGAAACAATTATCAGACTAGCTCTTGCTACGGAAGTTATGAAGAATTAAGTTTAGATCCAGAAATCGATGTCATCTATATTGCTACTCCACATGTTTTTCATTATGAAAACACCATAATGTGTTTAAGCAATAAAAAAGCCGTTTTGTGTGAAAAACCTTTTGCAATGAATACCTCACAGGTTGAAAAAATGATTGCTCTTGCAAAGAAGAATCAAGTATTCCTTATGGAAGCGCTTTGGACATACTTCTTACCACATTACCAATATGTTTTAGACAAAATTGAATCTAAGGAGCTGGGAGAAGTAAAAGCACTAAAGGCAGATTTTGGTTTTTCAACTAGTTTTGACCCTGATGGCAGGGTATTTAATAAAAAATTAGGTGGTGGTAGTTTACTAGATGTAGGTATTTATCCATTATTTGCAGCATTAAGTATTTTAGGTTATCCTGAAGAGATAAACGCCAAAGCTACAATCGGAAAAACAGGTGTTGATGAAACTTGTACTATGCAGCTTCAATATAAAAAGGATGTTACTGCTTCATTATTTAGTGCTATTACCCAAAAAACGAATACTGAAGCCATTATAGAACTCGAAAAAGGAAGTATTATTATTAATAGTAGATTTCATGAACCCTCTTCAGTAACTATTCAAAAAGAAGGGAAATCAGAGGTAATAGAATTTGAGGTAAACACAAACGGCTATAGCTTCGAGGCTATCCACGTACAAGAAATGTTACTTCAAAATCGTACAGAAAGTACTATAATGACTTTCGAAAAAAGCATACAATTAATTACACTACTAGATACTGTTCGAGATAAAATCGGGCTTCAATACCAGTAAAAAATATCAATAACTTACAAATCGAGTGTTTTTATATTACAAAATGTAAAAAATACTTTACATTTTGTAAAATTTAATTTACATTTGTGCTCTTAATCAAAAAATCGAACAAGATGAAATATCTATTATCAAACAAATTCAAGAAACTCGGTTGGATACTTTTTACTATAGGCATCATTTTAGGAATCATTCATTCTATAAATGAGTATGAGTCTAATCTTTTAACCACCAAGGTGATTTCATTATTTCATTCAGATATTATTTCTTCTATGTCTAATAAAAATGGAATAATAAGTAGTATCGAGAATAGTATAGTAGATGAGCTAATCACTATTCTTATAATCATAGGAGGTTTATTAGTTTGCTTTTCTAAAGAAAAAATTGAAGATGAATTTATATCAAAAGTAAGACTAGATTCTCTTGCTTGGGCTATTATGGCAAACTACAGTATTCTACTATTTGCAACTATCTTTATTTACGAAATAAGATATTTTCATGTATTAACCTACAATATGTTTACCCCTTTAATCATATTCATCTTACGGTTTAATTATGTAGTTTATAAAAAAGCTAGTCATGAAGAATAAAATAAAAATAGAAAGAGCTATTCATGACCTTACACAGGCTGATCTAGCAGAAAAAATTGGTGTAAGTAGACAGACTATTAACGCGATGGAGAAAAATAAATACGTTCCTTCAACGCTATTAGCATTAAAGATAGCGCGATTATTCAAAAAGCCAGTTGAAGATATCTTTATCCTAGAAGATGAAGATTGAAGAAACAAAAAAGCGTTCCGTTATGTACGGAACGCTTTTTCAAATAATTTGTGTGTGTGAAAAAGAGTGACTATTTTGCTCCCCACTCTGCAAGGGAGTCTTTATTTAATTTTACATAATCAGCATTTTCTGCCTTTTGTGCTAATTCTAACGAAGTTTTGGCCGCTTTTATTGCACCAGCTTTATCTCCAGATCCAGCATAAATTAAAGATTGTTGTCTGTGATACCAGAAAGCAGGCTCCTTACGAGAAGAAATTGCTTTATCGATATGCTCCTTAGCCTTAGCAAAGTCTTTTGAATCTTTAAAAAATACTGCAGCTTGATAATGATCATTTGCAGACGGACCAGCCATAGTTTTCTCAATACTAGCTAAAGCTATTTTCTTAGAAGGAACTTCAATCTTTACTGATACCTCTTTATTAGACCATATAATGTTCAATTTAGCAGAATCCATTGTAAAATCGCTAAACATAACCGTAAATGTTTCTACATTAAATGGAATATCAGCTACTTTTACAGTCGTTGTAGCAGCTTCTTTTGTATCATCCCATTTTTTTGGGGTTCCCCAATTGCTAGCATCGCTATAAAAAATTACTTCCCAATTCTCTTTTCCTGGTTTAGTGAAAATTGCATAAGTACCTTTTTTAAGTTCCTTACCATCAACTTTTACATCATCACCAAAAGTAATTTGGGTATTTTTATTAGCACCTGTTCTCCAAAGTTTGTCATAAGGTACTAAATCTCCAAAAATAGTTCTTCCTCTCATACTTGGACGAGAATATTCAACAGCAACATCTGTTAATCCAATAACCTGTTCGATTTTAGATGTCGGACTAGGTTGAGGTGTTTTTACCTGAGCTTCAACCCCTAAAGATAATAAAGCAACAGAAAGAAATAAGACAATCTTTTTCATTGTGTTTAGTTTAGTTTGTTTTGTGATTACTGATAACGAAAATAAGGATTACACACACATTAAAAAGTTAACAAAAGCTTAAATTAAGGAATAGTATATTTGCCAATATTTAATAACAATGATGCGGAAATATTTTTCAGAATGTATAGGTACCTTTAGCTTAGTATTTTGTGGCACTGGAGCCATGACTATTAATGAAATTACAGGAGGAGATGTTACACATGTAGGTATTGCTATCACTTGGGGACTTATAGTAATGGCTATGATCTATGCTTTTGGAGAAATATCAGGGGCACATTTTAATCCTGCTGTTACGATTGCTTTTGCTTACGCAAAAAAATTTAAGTGGAAAGAAGTTCCTAAATATATTATAGCGCAATGTATAGGCGCCATATTTGCTAGTAGCCTATTACTTTTTTTATTTCCAGATAGTGAATATTTAGGAGGAACAATACCAAATATAGATAGTATGAGGGCATTTATATTAGAATTGCTACTCACCTATTTCCTTATGGTTGTTATTATTAATGTTTCAACAGGGTCAAAAGAAACGGGTACTATGGCCGGAATAGCAATAGGTGGCGTGGTATTGTTAGAAGCGATGTTTGCAGGGCCTATTACTAAAGCATCAATGAATCCAGCAAGATCTCTCGGTCCTGCCCTTCTTTCTGGTCACTGGGAATACCAATGGTTGTATTTTATTGCTCCGGTTGTTGGGGCTCTATTAGCTGTTGCAACATGCAGGCTAGTAAAACCTGATGATTGTTGCGACGATTGTTAACCTAGTGTATTTCATCTATTATCTACTAAATACTTATTAAATTAATTCCATTTAACATATATTTATCATGCAATAATGAATGGAGCTATAAATGAGTATAAATTGTGAAAAATTTTATGATGTAGAGTTTTATGATTCCTTTGTAATAGTTACTATTTATAAAGATGTATTTCTTACATTAGAAAAAGCCAATATCGTAAGAGAAGAAATTAGAACGCATTACAAATCTAAAGATTTTGTAATGATCTCTAATAGAAAATTCAAACATGTGGTTGCTGATCAAGTATTTTCTAAAGGTCTACCGCCTAACATGAAAGGCCTAGCTATAGTCTCTAAAGAAAAAACAGAACGCGACAAAGCACAAATACAACAAAGGCTATTTGATAAATCCTTTGCATTTTTTGATAATCTTGAAGATGCTAAATCTTGGGCTGAAAATTATTTCTAGAGCTAAAATTATTTTTTGTTTAACATTTTACACTAAAAAGTTAAACAAAATGATTGTATTTTTACTTCAAAGCTATTGAAGTATGAAAATATACACCCTAAAAGCAAAACAAAACTTACCTATATCTATAGAAAAAGCATGGGAATTCCTTTCTAACCCAAAAAACTTAAAGACCATAACTCCTGATTATATGGGTTTTGAAATTTTATCTGGAGCAGATCGAAAAATGTATCCAGGTCAAATCATACAATATGTCGTTACCCCTGTAGCAGGTATTAAAAATAAATGGGTGACAGAGATAACTCATGTTGCTCACAAACAATACTTTGTTGATGAGCAGCGATTTGGGCCCTATTCCTTGTGGCATCATAAACATTTTTTAAAAGAAATACCAGGCGGAGTAGAAATGGAAGATATTATTGATTACAAAATACCTTTCGGAATACTAGGTCAAATTATCCATCCAATTCTAGTCAAACCAAAACTAAAAGAAATATTTCAGTATCGAGAAAAGAAACTAATTGAGTTATTTGGTAACTTCGAGATCAGTTCTGGTAACACAATTCAATTTGTTTAATCAATATACGCATGAGAAAAAATATTTTACTTATTGGGGGAAGTCACGGGATAGGATTTGAAATTGCTTTAAAACTTTATCGTGATCATAATATCTTTATTGCCTCAAGAACTTCAGAAAACCTTGGTAATTTAGAAGTAACTCATATTCCTTATGACGCATCAAAAGATGAAATTGATACCTCTACAGTTCCTGAAACAATAGATGGGTTTGTATATTGCCCTGGTAGTATCAATCTGAAACCATTTAAAATACTTACCCCAAAAGCTTTTGAAGATGATATGCAGATTAATTTTATGTTTTTGGTTAAAATCATACATAGCTTACTTCCAAAATTTAAAAATTCAGATCAAGCAAGTCTTGTCTTCTTTAGTACTGTTGCAGTAAAAATAGGAATGCCTTTTCATACTAGCATTGCAGCTGCAAAAGGAGCTATTGAAGGTTTTGCTAAGGCATTGGCTGCAGAATATGCTCCACAATTTAGAGTAAATGTCATAGCTCCTTCTTTAACAGATACTCCTCTAGCGGGTAGATTACTAGAAAACGATAAAAAGAAAGAACTTATGAATAATCGCCACCCGATGAAACGTGTAGGACAAGCTGAAGATATTGCGAACATAGCAAAGTTTTTATTAAGTGATGAAAGTAGTTGGATAACTGGCCAAGTGATTGGTGTTGATGGAGGTATGTCTACTTTAAATGTAAACTAGAAATGAAACATAAAATTTCTATTTTCTGGTTTAGAAGAGACCTTAGATTAGATGATAATATAGGATTATACAATGCCCTAAAAGGAGAATATCCTGTAGTTCCTATTTTTATTTTTGATAAAAATATAATAGATGATTTACCAAAAAATGATGCCAGAGTTACATTTATTTTTGAAACGTTACAAAAGATAAGACAAGAGCTTCAGGAAAAGCACAATAGTTCTATCGCTCTATTTTATGGATCTCCAAAAATTATATTCAAAACATTAATCTCTGAATTTGACATACAAAATGTATACATCAATCATGATTATGAGCCCTATGCAATAAAACGCGATGCTAGAATTAAAGAGTTTTTGGCAGGTTTAAATGTTCCTTTTCAAACATATAAAGACCAAGTTATTTTTGAAAAAGGAGAAATTCTGAAAAGCGATGGCAATCCATATATTGTTTATACGCCTTATAAAAATAAATGGAAAGAGCTATTTGATATCAGAAAGTTAAAAATTTTTACTTCTGAAAAACTTTTAGACAATACAATAAAAAAAATAAACTTACCAACAGTCTCTCTTTCAGAAATGGGGTTTACAAAATCTCATATTAAAACACCCGAGTATAATGCTTCTTCTAGTGTAATTCAAAACTATGAAGACACTCGCAATTTTCCTGCAATAGATAATGGTACCTCAAGACTAGGGCCTCATCTTCGTTTTGGAACTGTCGGCATACGATCAATAATAAAAAAAGCCATTGCCGAAGAAAATGAAATATTTTGGTCAGAATTAATATGGCGTGAGTTTTTTATGCAAATACTATGGCATTATCCCCATACTACAACCAAATCTTTTAAACCAAAATATGATCGGATTGAATGGAGGAACAATGAACAGGAGTTCGAACAATGGAAAAAAGGTGAAACTGGATATCCGATGGTAGATGCAGGTATGCGTCAATTAAATCAAACTGGATATATGCACAATAGAGTTCGTATGGTAGTCGCAAGTTTCTTATGTAAGCACTTGTTAATCGACTGGCGTTGGGGTGAAGCTTACTTTGCCGAAAAACTACTTGATTATGATATGTCTGCTAATATCGGAAACTGGCAATGGGCTTCTGGGTCGGGAGTTGATGCAGCTCCATATTTTAGAATATTTAATCCCACTACACAAATCACAAAATTTGATAAGCAATTAGAGTATATAAATACATGGGTTCTTGATCTAAACGAGCTAACATATCCTGTACCGATTGTAGAACACAAATTGGCAAGAGAACGCTGTCTTAGCATTTATAAAAAAGCACTTGATTAACAACAAATTATAACATTTTTTTTAAGTTTTAAATTCAAGTTTTTTGTAATTTATAAGACAAAATATCTAGTAATCAATAAACTATAACCCAATGAAAACACAGCAAATCGCAAACCGTTTAGTAGAACTTTGCCGAATAGGCGAGAATATGCAAGCCATAAATGAATTGTACGATCAAAATATTGTGAGCAAAGAAATGCCCGGAGTTCCAAACGCTATAACTTCTGGAAAGGAAGCAGTTACCAAAAAAAGTGAAGATTGGTATGCCACTGTTGAAGAATTTCATGGAGGAGAAATTTCAGACCCTCAAGTAGCAGAAAATCATTTTAGTTGCACCATGAAAATGGATTGCACTTTTAAAGGTCAAGGTCGCATGCAAATTGAAGAATTAGCCGTATATCAAGTAAATGATGGTAAAATTACAGAAGAACAGTTTTTCTACTCTATGCCATGATAAAATACTCTATTATTAAAAAGAAACCCCTATTCTTTATATAAAGAATAGGGGTTTCTCATATAAAATATCGTTGTTAAAACTTAATTCCTGTAGAAACCTGTAAAGCCGAATTTTGAAAAGTAATAGATGTATCTTCCCCAAAAGGAGAGACCTCATATATGTTAGTAACTCCCCAGTTGTAGCGTACTTGAAAAAATGCTCCTATAGGAAATTGATACCCAAATCCAAAATTAACTGCTACATCAACGTCAGATATAAATTCTCCATAATCAACATTTGAGGTTTCAGTCACACCACTATCAAGAACATTTTTACGCTGTAGAGTAGCTGATGTTAAATACCCTATTTGCGGTCCAACTTCAACACTTAATCCAGGAACAACATAAAATGGATAGTATTTTAGCATTATTGGAAGATAAACATAATCTATTTTCAAGATTTCATCTTCAAAGTTTGGTTCGATACTCCCCGTACTAAACCCTTGAAAAGAGTATAATAACTCAGGTTGTAATCCTAGATATTCATTAATTGGGATTTCGGCTGCTAACCCGATATGAATACTTACTCTTGAATCAATTCCTTGATCCTCTAAATGAGTAGCATTTAATCCGAATTTGAGTCCGATTTCAAAATCCTGTACCTGAGCAGTAACATTTGGGCATAGAAGCACAAAAAACAAAGCAATAAAAAACAGCTTTTTAATCATAGTTTTAAAATTTGGAGCATTACTATTTAAAGCTAATATTCTTATTTTTTCTTAAAAAAATACAGTAAAAAAAAGAAAATTACAATCCCAAAAGTAAACAACGCTATCCAGAAATAAAAAAAAAACTAACTATACTAGTAATAAATCCTTTATATATCTAACAAACTTTCAATTTGTTGTAGTGCTGGGTTTCGATTATTTTCTTTCCAAATTACAGATAAAATAGCTTTTTGAGAAATCTTTGGTATCTCTAAAAACTTAACTCCCAAATCAAAACCATATTGTAAAGATGTAGGCACAATAGCTACTCCTAATCCACTTTCTACTAACTTATAAATTGTTTGAGCATGAACCGATTTATGAGAAACTTTAGGAGTAAAACCTTTATCCTCACAGATACTTATGATTTTATCATAATACAAAGAGCTATAATTTGAAGAAAATAGAATAAAGTTTTCTTCAGACACTTGTTTTATAGTTTTAAAAGTCTTCGTAGTTAACTCATGATTTTTTGGGAGAACCAAAGAAAAAGTATCTTTAAATACTGTCTTTATTTTCATTCCTTTAGGCACACTATGAAGTCTCACAAACCCTAAGTCTAATTGATCTTTCTCAATTGCTTCTACTTGATCATAGTTAGACATTTCTTCGAGGCTAAATTGAATCTTAGGAAATTTTTTATTTGATTTCACTAATAATTCTGGGATAACTGTTTGCATGGCAGAGCCAAGAAAACCAATACGCACCTCTCCTTGGCTTCCTAAATCAATCAGACGAGTTTGTTTTATAGTAAAATCAATATGATTAAGAACATAATCTAATTCATTTTTAAGATAATTCCCCGCAAGGGTTAAGCTTACATTTCTTTTATCTCTAATAAACAGTTTTGCTCCTATAATTTCTTCCATTTGTTTGATTTGTCGACTTAACCCAGGTTGAGAAATAAATAATCGATCAGCAGCTTTTCTAAAATGTAATTCTTCGGCAACAGCCAAAAAATAACTAAAATGTCTCAGTTCTAATTGATAACCCATAGTTATTAATTAATGATTAAATAGGTATTTCTAATTATTAAAAGTAAACATTAATTTAGTACAATCAATTATAAAATCAACAATGGCAACTATATCAGATCATTTTTTATACGGAGAACAGCACTTAACTGCCGGTATTGCATTAAAAATTGCACGGAGAGAAAAAAAAGGAGTCATTGCACAATCCACTCGAGAAAAAATTAAAAAAAGTCAACAAGTTGTAGAGAATATCGTTACAAAAGGTCATCCAGTATATGGAATAAATACAGGGTTTGGGCCTCTTTGTACAACTAAAATATCCAAAGACGAGACCAAAATTCTTCAGAACAATATTTTACAAAGTCATAGTGTAGGTGTGGGAGAATCTATAGATAAAGAAACTGCTAAGCTTATGATGATATTAAAACTACAATCATTAGCAAAAGGGTATTCTGGTATAGCAGAAACCACCCTTGATAGAATCTTATGGCATATCGACAATAACGCTATTCCAATTGTACCTAGTCAGGGCTCTGTAGGAGCATCAGGGGATTTAGCTCCTCTCTCCCATCTTTTCTTACCACTAATAGGTTTGGGTAAAGTTATATATGAAGAAAAAATAATTACTACCAAAGAGTTATTTGATCAAACTGGTTTAAAATCACTCCACCTAGGACCAAAAGAAGGACTTGCTTTAATTAATGGTACACAATTTATTGCAGCACATGCTGTAAAAATAATAGAGAAATTTCATAAATGTCTTTCACATGCTGATATTATCGGTGCCATGATGATCGAGGGGTTACAAGGTTCTGTAAAGCCATTCTATAAAGAATTACATCAACTTCGGCCGTTCAAAGGCAATATACATGTAGCCTCAAGAATAAAATCCTTATTAAAAGGATCAGAAATCATGGAGGATCATACAGACTGCGATCGAGTACAAGATCCTTATTCTTTACGATGCATGCCACAAGTTCATGGTGCTTCAAGGAATGCTTGGTTGCATTTAAAAGAATTGCTTGAAATAGAACTAAATTCGG
This sequence comes from uncultured Aquimarina sp., assembly GCA_947501475.1. Taxonomy (GTDB): domain Bacteria; phylum Bacteroidota; class Bacteroidia; order Flavobacteriales; family Flavobacteriaceae; genus Aquimarina. The sequence goes on from CANMWA010000002.1 coordinate 301,861, forward strand.
TTACAGACAACCCAATTATTATCAATGAAGAGTTGACTATTAGTGGAGGTAGTTTTCATGGGCAACCACTCGCCATGGCTATCGATTATGTATGTTTAGCAGCTTCTGAACTTGGTAATATATCAGATCGAAGAATTTACCTGGCATTAGAAGGCAACTCCCCCGGAGTACCCAAATTATTAATGGAAGATACAGGAATTAATTCTGGGTATATGATTCTACAATACACTACCGCCGCATTAGCAAGCGAAAATAAAGGGCTTTGTTTTCCTTCTAGCGCAGATAGTATCCCAACTTCTCTAGGCCAAGAAGACCATGTAAGCATGGGATCTATTGGAGGTAGAAAGGCTATAAGAGTATTAGAGAATATCGAAAAAATACTAGCCATAGAACTCCTAACAGCTGCTCAGGCATTTGAATTTAGAAAGCCTCTTAAATCTGGAGTCATCCTTGACGAAATTCATAAAGAAGTTAGAACTAAAGTATCTTTTGCAAAAAAAGATAGAGTATTTGCTGATGATATCGAAAAAGGAATAGAAATGATCAAAAATGGCACAATAATTAATATTGCCGACAAAGTTTCTGACAGAGAAAAAGTGTCTTTAAAAACAATGTTTTCTGATGAATTTGATGTATATTAATTTTGAAACACGAGTGGTCGGAAACAATTAAAAAGTAAAGCTTTATGATTAAAAAATACAAACTTATTGGTCCAATTACTCAACTAATAAGTATGGCTTCATTACCTATAAAAGGGGCTCTAAAAGATGAAGAATTAATGATAATTAAAGATGCAGGTATACTTATCGAAAATGATAGAATTTATGCTATAGATAAGTTTTCTGAATTAAAAAACAAAGCAGAATCTATAGGAGCAGAAATCATTGAACTACATGCACAGCACATTTGTGTTCCGGGGTTTATTGATGCACATACTCATATTTGCTTTTCGGGATCTCGAGCCAACGATTATGCCATGAGAAATGCTGGCAAAACATATTTAGAAATCGCTCAATCTGGTGGTGGGATATGGGACACCGTTACGCAAACCAGAAAAGCAGAACAAAAAGAACTTACTTATGGTGTTATTAAGAGAGCTAATCTGCTATTAAAAGCTGGAATTACAACCATAGAAGTTAAAAGTGGGTATGGTTTATCTGTTGCAGAAGAACTAAAAATGTTACGTGCCATCAAGGATGCAGATAATAGCACCGAGGCAGATTTGGTTACTACTTGTCTTGCTGGTCATATGCTCCCAAAAGATTTTGACGGGGATCATAAGACTTACCTTGAATCAATAAGCAATTCTTTATTTCCAATACTTAAAGAAGAAAAACTTACGAATCGAATTGATGCATTTATTGAAAAAAGCGCCTTCTTACCATCAGATATTTACCCTTATTTTAAAAAAGCCAAAGCTTTAGGATTTGATATCACTGTTCATGCGGATCAATTTAGTACTGGAGGTAGTGAAGTTGCTGTAAAAATTGGAGCCATAAGTGCAGATCATTTAGAAGCTAGTACAGAGGATGAAATTGAAATGCTGGCTAATAGTAATGTAATTTCAGTAGCATTACCGGGAGCTTCAATCGGACTTGGTTGTAATTTTACACCTGCAAGAAAAATATTAGATGCCGGAGGCGCATTGGCTATCGCCAGTGATTGGAACCCTGGGTCTGCTCCTATGGGAGATTTATTAATGCAAGCTTGTATTCTAGGGACTTTTGAAAAGTTATCGAATGCAGAAGTACTTGCAGGAATAACATACAGAGCCGCCTTAGCATTAAACCTAAAAGATAGAGGTCGTTTGATTTCAGGAATGCTAGCCGATTTTAATCTATTTCAAACAGATCATTTTAATGAGGTCTTCTATAATCAAGGAAAACTAACTCCGTCTCAAGTATGGAAAAAAGGAGAACTAATACATCAACAATAATAGTGCACATGACTTTTAAAGAGCAAATACTGCAAGGAATTCCTAAAATATTACCACCAACGAAAAAACTGGATTCAAAAATAAGCCGTGCTCCAAAACGAAAACAAATTTTATCTATTGAAGAGAAAAAATTAGCTTTGAGAAATGCGCTGAGATATTTCCCAAAAAATTGGCACGAAGAATTAGCTGAAGAATTTTTAACAGAATTGAATGAATTCGGCCGAATATACATGTATCGTTTTATTCCTGATTATCAAATGTATGCTCGCCCTATTAAAGAATACCCAGCCAAAATTAATCAAGCAGCTGGTATTATGCTAATGATCCAAAACAATCTAGATCCAGCTGTTGCTCAACACCCACAAGAACTTATCACTTATGGAGGAAATGGAGCTGTATTTCAAAACTGGGCACAATACCTGATCACAATGCAATATCTTGCAACGATGACAGAAAACCAGACATTACACCTATATTCTGGACACCCAATGGGAGTTTTTCCTTCTTCGAAAAATGCACCAAGAGTAGTAGTTACAAATGGTATGATGATTCCTAATTACTCTAAACCCGATGATTGGGAAAAATACAATGCATTAGGAGTTACGCAATATGGTCAAATGACCGCTGGTAGCTATATGTATATTGGACCTCAAGGCATAGTGCATGGTACTACTATTACTGTAATGAATGCATTTAGAAAAACATCAAAATTCAATGAGCCATCGGCTGGCAAAATTTTCCTAACTGCAGGCCTAGGAGGTATGAGTGGAGCTCAACCAAAAGCCGGAAATATTGCAGGATGTATTACCGTTTGTGCAGAAGTAAATCCAGATGCTGCATACAAAAGGCATGAACAAGGTTGGGTTGATGAAATTACAGAAGATATAAATAGCTTAGTAACTAGAGTCAAAAAAGCCATAGAAGATAAAGAAATAGTTTCTATCGCATACCTAGGCAATGTTGTCGATGTGTGGGAAAAATTTTATCAAGAAAATGTATACATAAATCTTGGTTCTGATCAAACTTCGCTACATAACCCTTGGGCTGGTGGATACTATCCTGCTGGATTAAGCTATGAAGAATCTAATGAAATGATGAGTAATGATCCAGAAACTTTTAAAGCAAAAGTACAGGAATCGCTTCGTAGGCATGCGACCGCAATTAATAAACATACTGCCAAAGGCACTTATTTCTTTGACTATGGTAATGCATTTCTTTTAGAAGCTTCTCGTGCGGGTGCAGATGTGATGGCAAAAAATAATATCGATTTTAAATACCCCTCCTATGTACAAGATATCCTAGGCCCTATGTGCTTTGATTATGGGTTTGGACCATTTAGATGGGTATGTACTTCGGGTAATCCAGAAGATCTTGATAAAACAGATCAAATTGCGCTAGAAATACTAGAATCGATAAAAACTGAATCTCCTTCAGAAATACAACAACAAATGCAAGACAATATCACTTGGATACGAGAAGCAAAACAAAATAAACTTGTTGTGGGCTCTCAAGCTCGTATTTTATATGCAGATGCCGAAGGGCGAATAAAAATTGCAGAAGCATTTAATCAAGCCATTCAAGCTGGAAAAATTACAGCTCCTATAGTTTTAGGAAGAGATCATCATGACGTAAGTGGGACCGACTCACCGTATCGAGAAACAAGTAACATTTATGATGGAAGTAGGTTTACCGCCGATATGGCTATCCATAATGTGATTGGTGATAGTTTTAGAGGAGCTACCTGGGTCTCTATACATAATGGTGGCGGAGTTGGTTGGGGAGAAGTTATTAATGGAGGCTTTGGACTTTTGTTAGATGGTTCCAAAGAGGCTTCAGAAAGATTAAAATCTATGTTGTTTTATGATGTAAATAATGGGATATCACGTAGAAGTTGGGCTAGAAATAAAGAGGCGCTATTTGCAATCAAAAGGGAAATGAAGCGCACTCCAGAATTAAACATTACTTTACCTAATTTTGTAGAAAATAACGTTTTAGATAACATCTTCGATTAAAATGAAGAATTATAAAAAACCAAATAAAAACCTATGGAGTGGTCGTTTATCAAATAACCAATTATACCTACATGAAATAATATCTTGCATAGATCTAGAAAATGAAACGTTACAAAAAAAGAAAGAACACTCTTTTGCTATTTTAGGATACTCATGTGATGAAGGCGTACGAAGAAATCATGGAAGAGTTGGTGCAGCCGATGGTCCTGATATGATTCGAAAAATGTTAGCCCCGCTTTCTAATCATTTTAATAATCAGTTTGAAATATTAGATATCGGAAATATTACGTGTAAAGAAGGTAATCTAGAAGCTACACAAGATCAAACATCTTATTGTATTGCATCATTACTTGATCATAACATATTTCCAATTGTATTGGGTGGCGGTCATGATCTTGCCTATGCTCATTATAACGGAATAAAAAAACAATATTCAGACAAAACCATCGGAATTATAAATCTGGATGCACATTTTGATCTAAGAAAAGTAGATCAAGAAGGAAACTCTGGTACTCCTTTTTTTCAGATTGCTAAAGAAAATGATGTTTTTAAATATTTGTGCCTGGGAATTCAAAAAGCCACTAACAATCGTGAATTGTTTGAAATAGCAGACTCACTAGAAGTCGATTATATACTGAACGATGAGTTCAATATTGAAAATAATCATAAAGTTTTAGCAATACTTAGTGATTTTATTACATCTGTAGACCATGTTTATCTTACCATTGATCTTGATGGGTTTTCTTCGGCTTATGCACCGGGGGTGAGTGCACCATCGCCTTTAGGATTCTCTACAGCTATTGTAATAAAAACTATAGAAAAAATCTGCAAATCTAATAAGCTAATCAGTGTAGATTTGGTTGAACTTAATCCAAAATATGATATTGATAATAGTACAGCTCGATTAGCATCGCGCTTAATATATCAAATCATAAACTACTTAAATGTAGGTAAGTTTTAGGGCAAAAAAACTACAAAATTCAAATCTACAATGATTATTATCTAATATTCTTATTCAAGAATACGGTATCATGTTTTTAATCTAAAAAGGGATTACCAGAAAATAATCCCTCTGATAGATTTAAAAAACACAAACCCAAAATTTACTATATCTCTATTACTTACGAATCGCATAACTTGAAGCTTGAGGAAGTTCTCTTAAAAAATTTACAACACTTGTAAAATTCAATCCTAAAATGGAAAATAAACTATTCATGACTGTGTGATTTAAGGTTATTTGGTACCAAAATAGTTAGTTATCAACAATAAACCAAATAAAATGTTTATTATTTGTTAATAATTTGTTGAAAAGTATTTTTTATTAGTTATAATACACAAAATATTAATTATTATATATTTAATGTAATCAAAAACCTACTTTAATTGTTAATAACTATGTTAACAACTCTGATTTATACCATGAATAGCGAGATCTGATTATTAACAGTTTGCCCAAAAAGGCTTAAAATCAAAAAATTAGCACAAAAATTAGCAGTTTAGCACCTATAAGTCTTTTACAAAAAAAACTGAATTCAATAAAAAGAAAGCAAACTACTTTGTTAGTAACACCTCATGTTTTACCTAAATTGCAATCATGAAAACTGCCAGCGCTAGAGAACTTAAAAATGAATTAGCACATCGTTCTGAAGAAGAACTTATAGAACTATGTCTTCGATTATCGAGATTTAAAAAAGAAAATAAAGAATTGCTCACCTACTTATTATTTGAGTCTACTCATGAAGAAGGATATATAGAAAGTATAAAAAGTGAAGTCGATGATCAGTTTGAGATTATTAACACTGATTCTTATCACTATATCAAAAAAAGTATACGCAAAATCTTACGTAGTGTAAAAAAATATATTCGATACTCTAAGAACAAAGAGACCGAAGTAGAACTACTACTCTATTTTTGTAAAGTATTAAAAAACTATACCCCATATATTCAAAATAATTCGGTGCTACAAACTATATTATATAGAGAGGTCTCTAGTGTAAAAAAGAAAGTAAAACTACTACACGAAGATTTACAATATGATTACGAATTAGAGTTAGAATCTCTTGATGTTATGAATTAGTTTGTATCCAATTCGTTATCGTAGTTAACAATCTTTCTTTTTCTAAATCATTATGTAATTCATGGTATCCCTTATCAAACAACACGAGATTTGCTAAGCTTGCTTTTTCGGCAAATTCTTGGGTAGCAGTATAATCAATTAGTTGGTCATCGGTCCCATGAGCCAATAACACAGGTTTTTCTAATGTTGCAGCATTATCTATAGCCCATGTTCCAGCTTCTATGATAGGAAATGAAAAATTAGGACTAATTTTATCGTGAATTAATGGGTCATTGCGATATTTCTCAACCTCATCGGGTATTCTAGATATAGATTCTGCTTCCAGTCCAGAAGGAAGCGTCACCGATGGCGCTATTTTTTGTAACAACCTACCCATTGTCATTTTCCAGGCAGGTGGTTGAAATGCCAAACGTAAAAATGGACTTGTCAATACGGCACCTTCAATATTGGGTTTGTTTCTAAGCAAGTAGTTAATCACGAGATTACCTCCCATACTATGCCCATATAAAAACACAGGAAGGTTATCTGAAAGTTCTTTTGTTTTGGACAACATGATATCCATAACTTCCATCAAGGATGTATAACTTGGGCAATGACCTCTTTTACCACTACTTTGACCATGTCCGAAATTATCATAGGTGATCACCCCAATATGTTTTGCTAACAACTCTGGAATTACATACTGTGCATATCGAGAAGAATGCTCCCCCATCCCATGCACTAACAGTATCATAGCTTTGCAGTCATTAGGCATCCAATACTGACCAAAAAGTTTGTATTTCTTATATTCAAAAAAGAATTCTTGATGTTTCATACGTAACCAACTTTATACATAAAACCAAGTTTAAATATACTATTTAAAATATCAGTTATTACAAAGATGTTTCAATGCGGTATATGTAGATTAAACCTATCCTTCAAATAACAAAGAAATAAACTCTGCTACACAGGCTGGTTTTTCTATGCCTTTTATTTCAAGAGTACAATTCCAAGTGATTTTTATACCGTTTTCAGCATAGGGTTCTATATTTTGAATACTACCATGCAATCGCAATAGACTATCTACTGGTACCGGGTGCGGAAACCGAACTTTGTTTAACCCATAATTTACTCCCATCACGGCACTTTCTACATCAATAAGATCCATTAGCATCTTTGAGAGCAAGGATATAGATAAAAAACCATGCGCGATTGTCTTTTTAAAAGGTGATTCTTTCTTGGCTCGTTCAACATCTACATGTACCCACTGAAAATCCTGTGTAGTTTCTGCAAATGCATTAATCATCTCTTGGGTAACAGCAATCCACTCTCCTGTTGGCAAGGGTTTCCCAACATGGGTTCTAAACTCTTCAAGGTTTTTGCAAATAAGTTGGTTCATTGATTTTGTTTTTTTGTTGTTGTCACGTTTTAAACACTGTTTTACCTCACCCTTCGAGAGCCTCAGGGTTCGAGTAACATTAATCTTCGAATATCTCACACCTCATCCCTGACTTCTATCTCGATATTCCTCCATCAATCGTTAGACAAATCCCAGAAACATAAGATGCTTCGTCTGATGCCAGGTACAAGTATCCATAAGCAATATCTATAGGTATAGCTGCTTTTTGTAGCGGTATTTGTGATTTGATACCGTCTAGATGTTCTTTTGGTATCTGTTCTGTCATTTCTGTAAGTGTAAAACCTGGTGCTAAAGCATTAGCCGTGATTCCATATTTACCCAATTCCATAGTCCAGGTTTTTGACATTGCGATTACTCCCGCTTTTGTTGCTGCATAATTAGTTTGCCCAAAATTACCTCGTAAACCAACATTAGAAGCCGCAGAAACAATTCGCCCATAACCTGCATCTTTCATATACTGTGAAACAACTTGAGTGCACAGAAATACACCTTTAAGATTTACATCAATAACAGCATCCCATTCTGCTTCACTCATTTTATGTAATGTTCGATCTTTAGTAATTCCTGCATTATTAATTAGAATATCAATCTTTCCATATTTAGCATGAATTCTTTGAGCTTCTGCTTCAATTGCTGCTTTATCGGTTACAGAAATCTTAGTAAATTCGGCAACATTACCATTAGCAATAATCTCTTTCATAGTATTTTCACCTTCGGGTAAAAGATCCCAAATGATTACTGTCGCTCCTTCTTTTGCAAATAATATTGAAACGGCCTTACCTATTCCTCTGGCACCACCAGTTACTATCGCTACTTTATTTTTTAGTCTCATTTATTTTATTTTTATGAGTTTTATGCTATGAACATTCAATAACAGCTTTTCCTTTAACTTCTCTATTCATCATATCTTCTAATGCTCCAGATGCTTCTCCTAGAGGGTATACCTTATGAATATGTGGCTTCAGTTTTCCTTCACCATACCATTGCATCAACTCCATGGTATTTTGCATATTTTTTTTAGGTGTTTTCATCGCAAAACTTCCCCAAAAAACTCCTACAATGGCGCACCCTTTTAATAGCGCAAGATTAAGTGGTATTTTAGGTATTTCGCCTGCAGCAAAACCTACTACTAGATAACGGCCTTCCCAAGCCATACCACGAATAGCAGCTTCAGAATATGTTCCTCCTACTGGATCATAGACTACGTCTACACCTTTTCCTTCTGTAAGTTCTTTAATTCTCGTTTTTAGATCTTCTGTAGTATAATTAATCACCTCATCGGCACCAAATTCTTTGCACAGTTCTAGTTTTTCATTAGAAGAAGCTGCAGCAATAACTTTAGCCCCCATAAGCTTACCCAACTCAACAGCTGCTAAACCAACTCCTCCAGAAGCTCCTAATACTAAAAGTGTTTCGTCTTCAAGAAGCTTTGCTCTATCTTTTAATGCATGGTAAGAAGTACCATACGCCATCATAAAAGATGCAGCAATCGGGAACTGCATCATAGGGGGTTTCTTAAAACATGCATTCCCAGGAACGATAACCTCTTCGGCATAACCGCCGTGCATCACAAACCCAAAGACTTCATCTCCGGGTTTTACATGATTAATATCGGATCCTACCTCTTTAACAACACCTGCAATATCACTACCTGGTGTAAAAGGCAATTCTGGTTTAAATTGATATAATCCTTGGATGATTAAGGTATCTGGAAAGTTAACTCCGCAAGCCTTCACTTGCACAACAACTTCTTTTGCTTTGGGTTTAGGGCTCTCTATCTCTTCAAGAACAAGGCTTGAAGGTGGGCCGAATTGTTTGCATACTATTGCTTTCATCATTTCAAGAATTATCCTTCAATTACTTTTAACACCAATTTCCCCATTTTATCTCCAGAGAATAATCGTAAAAATGTTTCATGAAAATTTTCAATACCGTCATATACATCTTCTTTACTTTTTAATTTTCCTTGAGCCATCCAGCCACCCATTTCCATAGCTGCTTTGCCATAATCTTTGGCATAATCCATTACTACCATTCCTTGCATCGTAGCACGATTTACTAATAAGGATAAATAATTAGCAGGGCCTTTTATAGCTACTTTATTATTGTATTGTGAAATCGCCCCACAGATTACTATACGAGCATGCATACGTAAACGCGCTAAAGCGGCATCGAGAATTTCTCCTCCTACATTATCAAAATACACATCAATACCTTTAGGACATTCACGTTTTAATCCTTCATGAATATTTTCTGATTTATAATCGATAGCTCCATCAAATCCTAATTCGTCGACTACATATTTACATTTATCTGCTCCACCAGCTATACCAATGACACGACAACCCTTGATTTTAGCAATTTGTCCTACTATACTTCCAACTGCACCCGCTGCACCAGAAACTAAAACGGTTTCTCCTTCTTTAATTTTTCCTACTTCCAAAATTCCAAAATAAGCAGTCATTCCCGGCATACCTAAAGTCCCAATATACATTGGCAGAGGCGCTAAACTAGGATCTACTTGATACCAATTATCTCCATTTGTTACTGCATATTGTTGAACTCCTCCCCATCCCGTTAGGTAATCCCCTTCTTTAAATTTTGGGTGATTGTTCGATTTTATCACTTTACCTATTGATCCAGATCGCATTACATCATCGATTTGCACCGGTTCTATATATGATTTTCCTTCATTCATCCAACCACGCATAGCTGGATCAAGAGAAATATAATGTTGCTGTACTAAAACTTCTCCTTCTTTAGGTTCTGGGATAGGGTTATTTTGTAATTCCCAAGTATCTGCTTCAGGTAATCCAGTTGGTCTTTTCTTAAATATTAATTGCTTATTCATGATTTGTGTTTTATTTTTTTATTTGGAAGAACTTCTTCCGTGATTTCTATTTTTTTATCGTTTTTGAAGGCTCTCTACAAAAGCTTTCATTTTTGCTCTTATTTCTGGTTTCCACCAAAGTGCTATTGCCTGTTCTAAGTCTATTTTTGGATCAGTTTCCATTCCTTCTAACCATGGTTTACGTAATTTGTACTTCGTATTTTTAAAAATCTCTTCATCAGCTCTCAAATATTGTTGCATTTTTGCCTCAGCTTTAGGTAAAACTTCTTCTAAGGGGCATACTTCATTTACTAAACCTGAAGCTAAAGCCTCATCTACATTTAGTAATTTACCATCTAAAAGATATTGACTCGCTAATCCTTCTCCTAACCAGAAAGCATACCCTCGAATAAGGTTGCTCGAAATCTGGATATTAACTGCCACTTCGTTAAGGCCGATTGTATATTTTTCACCTTCAGCCATAATTCGATAATCTCCAGTAATGGCAATTACACAGCCTCCTGCAGGAGAATGTCCTGTAATAGCAGATACCAAAGGTTTTGTAAACTTTGCCAGTTGAATATACATACCTCCAAAGTCATTAAAAAACTCTTTCATCTGCTGTTCATCATAACTATATAACTCAATCACGTCTAAACCAGCAGAAAAGAAATGCGGAATCCCTGTTACAATAACTCCTTTTACAGTATCATCAGACTCTAGATTAGCAAAAGCTGTTCTTATCTCTTTTGTCATTTGATGATTAATCGCATTGACTTTACCCCTGTTCAACTGAACAATTGCATAATTCTGTTTTCTTTCTATATGTACTGTTTGCATTATTGATTTAATTCTAAAAATTTATTTTCCATACCATTCAATGTCACACTGAGCGGAGTCGAAGTGTAAATGAGTAAGTAATTCCCTCGACTCCGCTCGGGATAACAGAAAACACTTTTTATAAAGAAGTTCCTCCATCCAGAGTAATTGTCTGACCTGTTATAAATTTAGTATTATCTGATGCTAACCAAACAACCGCTTCTGCTATTTCTTCTGCTAATCCATACCGCTTCATAGGGATTACGCTTTTTAACATTTGATCCATATCTGGCCTTACTGATAACAGTTTATCTAACAAAGCAGATTCTGTATATCCAGGGCATACTGCATTAATGCGGATATTTTTAGTAGCATACTCTAAAGCAGCAGATTTAGTCATACCTACAACAGCAAATTTACTTGCGCTGTATGATAGGTTATTTAGTGAAGCTTTTAAGCCTGCTAATGAGGCAATATTTACTATGTTTCCTCCTCCTTGCTTTATCATTTGTTGTAATGCAAGTTTCATACAGTAAAAAACTCCTGTTTGATTTACCGCAATTACACTATCCCAATCTTCTAGCGTATACTCACCTGTTTTAGCCATATTTCTAGGACCAATCCCCGCATTATTGACTATAACATCAATACGTCCAAACTTTTTTACCGTTTGAGCAATAAGGTTTTCAACCTCATCAAACTTGGCGACATTAGCTGTGATTACTAAGGCATCTCCTCCTGCATTAACAATCTCATTTACTATATTTTGCGCTTTTTCTTCTCTAATATCAGAAACAACTACTTTTGCTTTATGTTTTGCAAAATGCTTTGCTGTTGCTGCTCCGATTCCTGAACCTGCACCTGTGACAACAACTATTTTATCTTTTACTTCCATGAATATTTTTATTTATTATGTATATTATTTTGAACTGCACACTATTAAACGAGAATCTTCTAGTGCCTGACTACGTATTTTAGCAGGATATCCCTCTGCTGTGATCATACCTATAAAATCTTCTTTACTAGCATATTCTACAATCAAGATTTTATCCCATTCTTTAGTATTATGAGGGCCAATAAGACTAAAGATTGGCTTTCCTTGATAGACAATTTTTGCTTTTGAAGCCATAAAGAAAGGAATTACGGCATGCATATATTCAGCATATACCTCTGCTCCAGAGGTTCCAGTTTCTACTACTTTGTCTTTAAATTTTAATAAATTCAGCATCTGAAAAGGTCCTTCTATCGGTAAGGTTGAAAACTCCTGAAATTGCTCTGGAGTAACTCCTGTGTAGGTATCTTTCATGAATAATTTATGTTTATACTAGTTTGTTTTACAACCTAATTTCATCGAATCCTCTATATTTCTCAATAAGTTCTGGATAATGTTCTTTCACATTATTAAAAATAAAATCTATAGGAACATCTTCAAAATGACCATAATCTTCTATGTATTCCATAAACTCATTACCTGCGTTATTATACTCCTGGAATATAGAATCATTTTCACCATCAAATTCTAAAGGTGCGACATTACACATTTTACATAAGGATTGATTAAAAGCTGGTGATACTTTTAACCATTTACCATCTAAATATAGATTCACCATTCCATGAGGCGTTAATTCATTAGTTCCAAACTTTTCAACCAATCGTTCTACTGCAATATGGTTTTTTACTTTTGCTAAATGAATTCTTGCTGGGATACCTAAAGCACGTAATCCTGCAATCAAAAGAATAGACTTATCTATACAATGACCTTTTGCTTTTTTTGCAATTGTACTTGCTACATAACCTTCCTTAGAAAAACTTAAAGTATAAGGATCATATCTCCATTCATCACGAACTATAGTATACAAGCGTTTAGCTTTTTCTTTTGGAGTTAACCTATCTGTTTTAAATGCTTTAATAAGCTCCTGAATTTCTTCAGTTTCATAATCAAAAAAATATGTCGGACTTAAATAATCCATATCTTAATCTATTTTCTGCTTTTGAATCGCCTGCAAAGCAAGATTGCAAAGTAACTCTGCTGCCTTATTTAATTGTGCAAAACGAGGGTCTGTGGTCAATCCTTTATTATATCTATAATAGATTTGTTGTGCAATCACTGCAATCTTGAATAATCCAAAAGCATAATAAAACACCAGATGATTGACAGCTCTGCCACTTTTTTGTGCGTATAGTTCAACGATTTCGCTTCTTTTTGGGTTTCCATCCATAATAGTAGGTGAAGGAATCCCTTGTTGTACAAAAGGATGGTCACTAGCCATAGTCCAATATCCCAGAGAAGTTCCTAAATCCATCAAAGGATCTCCTAATGTTGCCATCTCCCAATCGAGTACAGCTGTTACTTCTTTCCAACTATCATCTTTAAACACAACATTATCATACTTAAAATCATTATGTACCAAACTATGATTATATTCTTTGGGTTGGTTTTCCTCCATCCATTGCATTACTTTTTGGGCAGCAGGAACATCATCTGTAGCAGCGGCGAGATATTGTTTACCCCAATTAAGAACTTGTCTTTCTACATAACCTTCGGGTTTTCCTAAGCTTTCTAGACCAACTGATTTATAATCTACATTGTGAAGTTCTACAAACGTATCTAACCAGGAACTAGCGATCGTATTAAAATCACTTGCCTGAATATTTCTTTTTTTAGCTTCTTTTACATTAAGAATAATACCTTCTACTTTTTCCATTACGTAGAACTGACAGCCTAAAACACTCTCATCTTCTGTAAAAGCATACATTTTTGGGACTTTAGGAAAAGCACTATACACACCTGACTGTACTCTAAACTCTCTCCCCATATCATGACCTCGTTTTACAGCTCCAAAAGGTGGACGACGAAGCACATATTCTTTATCTTCAATTTGCAATAAATATGTCAAATTAGAATAGCCATGAGTAAACTGTGTAACTTTCCAATCTGATTTCTCACTATTGATAAGCCCTTCTTTTTGAAGGAATACTTTTAATGTTTTTTCGTTTAACTCTTCGCCTTTACGTACGTTTTGCATGGTTTTTAGCTTCGTATTATGATATATGATAGTAGAATTATATTTTCTCTTGTGAATATCTATTGATCACGCTTTTTCCTAATTGATACATATGAACCTCATCTGGCCCATCAGCCAAACGAAGCATCCTAGCTGCTACAAAAAAGTGTGCCAGCGGAGTATCGGGTCCAACTCCTTTGCCTCCATGAATTTGCATCGCACGATCAATAACCTTAAGCGCCATATTAGGAGCTACAATTTTGATCATAGCGATAAGATCTTTTGATGTTTTATTACCTTCTTTATCCATTTTATCTGCCGCAGAAAGCGTTAATAATCTTGCTTGTTCGATTTCGCATTGAGACAACGCTATTTCTTGTCGAATACTACTATAATCTTTAAACGTTTTACCAAAGGCTATACGTTCTGAAGCTCTTTGCGACATTAACTCTAATGAGCGTTGTGCCATACCTATTAAACGCATACAATGATGAATACGACCTGGTCCTAATCGTCCTTGAGCAATCTCAAAACCTCTACCTTCTCCTAAAAGTAAATTTTCTTTAGGCACACGAACATTGTCGAGTACAATTTCGGCATGACCCTCTGGAGAATCATAAAAACCAAATACAGATAATGGTCTAATAATTTTTAATCCTGGTGTATCCATAGGCACCAGAACCATACTTTGTTGCTGGTGTCTGTGTGCATTTGGATCTGTTTTACCCATTACAATAGCGATCTTACAATGCGGATCCATACCCCCAGATGACCACCACTTACGACCATTAATTACATAATCATCACCATCTAATACAATCGAGGTTTCAATATTGGTAGCATCTGAAGAAGCTACTTGTGGTTCTGTCATTAAAAAAGCAGATCGAATTTCTCCTTTCATTAAAGGTTCTAACCACTGCTTTTGATGTGACGGAGATCCATATTTTGCCAATACTTCCATATTTCCGGTATCTGGAGCATTGCAATTAAATACTTCTGAAGACCATAATACGCGCCCCATGATCTCTGCCAATGGTGCATATTCTAAATTTGTTAATCCTGGGCTTAAATCTCCGTAGCTTTTAGGCAAAAAAAGATTCCATAGTCCGGCTTCTTTTGCTTTTACTTTAAGGGCTTCCATTCCTGGCCAACGTTTCCAACGATTATCAGGGTTATAGACAAAAGCACTTACTTCTTCTTCTACAGTAAGGATATGCTCATCAAAAAAAGCATTGAGTTTTTCTTGTAGTGAAGTTATTTTTTCTGAATATTCGAAATTCATTCTAGATATTATTTAGTGACTCTCGATTACGCCCGAGAAGACAGATATGTTGTTTATACCATTTACACTTTGAATTCGTCATAAGAAAATTCAAAGTACTAGTTGGTATTATTATTTTGTGAGAAACCTCTTTATCCTGCAATTAAATATCCTCCATCAGCATTATAGACACTACCTGTCATGTATGCTCCAGCATCTGATGCCAATAAGCAAACGATGCCTGCCATTTCATTTGGCATACCCATACGTGCAGATGGTAGTGTTTTTTCTATTTTCTGAAGTACTTTTTCATTTTGCCAAAGTGCCGCACTAAATTTAGTTTTAATCAATCCTGGACAAAGCACATTGGCTCGAATACCATATTGCCCCCATTCTTTAGCCTGATTTTTAGTCAACATCAACAATGCCGCTTTACTGGTACTATACAATCCTAATCCAGCTCCAGGGTGCAATGCTTCTACCGAGGCTATATTAATAATACTTCCTCCTTTTCTTTCTTTCATTGAAGGTAATGCCAGATTAGACAACATCCAAGGTGCTTTTACATTAACATCCATAATTTTATCAAAAACGCTTTCTTCGGCATCTTCGATAGGTCCATAGATCGGATTAATGGCTGCATTATTTACCAAAATATCAACCCCTCCGTAATGTGCTATAGTTTTTTCTATCAGGTTTTTTCGTTGCTCCTCTTTACCGATATGGCAAGCTATTCCAACGGCCTCAAGTCCGGCTTTTTTAAATTCTGAAGTAACTTCGTCTACGGCTTCTTGACTTCGACTACTGACCACAACCTTAGCGCCATGTTCTGCTAATCCTTGTGCAATTGCTTTTCCTATTCCTTTGCTAGAGCCTGTAATAATGGCTACTTTACCTTCTAAATTAAATGATTGTTTAATGCTATTCATTATTGATTAGTACGTTAGTGACAAAATGTGTTAGTTATGTGTATGTCTTTAATTGAAGACTTCTTTCTCACCTGCAATAGTAAGCACTTCTTCGTCCATCAAAATTTCTGCAAGACCATTCGTTTTAGGCAACTCGTACTTAAAAAAGAATTTCATTGCATGAATCTTACTTTCATAGAAATCTTCAGAATGATTTTTCTGTGCAGTGACTAATGCATTCTTAGCATGTGCTGCTATATCTAACCATACCCATGACATGGTGATCGTACTGAAAAACTCCATAAACGGTGTTGCATCAGAGAGAAAACGCTCATAATCTCCTTTTTGAGCATACCCTACTAAGAAACCAATCACTTTTTGCGCGAGTTTCAATTTCTCGCCAAGTTTAGCAGCATATCCTCGTAGATCATCATATTTTGAAGCGCTTTGAATGGTTTGCATGATCTCTGCTGTTAGTAATTCTAATGCTTTGCCATTCCCCATTAGTAGTTTTCTACCTAATAAATCTTGCGATTGTATACCAGTAGTACCCTCATAAATTGGGAAAATACGAATGTCCCTAAGATATTGTTGTAGTATAAAATCTGAACAGAAACCATAACCACCAAGGACTTGTACTCCATTAGAAACAGCTTCAGACCCCATCTCTGACGGGTATGTTTTTACCATTGGAATAATAAGCTCTAATAACAGCTCATATTTTTCTTTTTCGGCTTTATCTTCTAATGTATCTTTAAGGTCCAAATATCTTGAAGCAAGAAGAACAAGACTCAAAGAACCTTCGGCTACAACTTTTTGCAGTAATAGCATTCTGCGTACATCTGGATGATTTATAATTAGTGTTTGCCCTTGTTCTGGATTTTTCTTTCCATCACTAGTCAATTTTCTTCCTTGAGGGCGTTCTTTTGCATATTGCAAAGATGCTTGATATGCTGCTGTTGCAATTGCTGCAGCACCACGACCTACCGCAATACGAGCTCCATTCATCATCAAAAACATATATTTTAACCCTTGATGCGGTTCTCCAACTAACCAACCTTGGCAATCACCAGCATCACCAAAACCTAAATGAGTAGTACAATATCCTCGTTGTCCTAATTTCTGAAAATCGGCCACAGTAGTTACATCATTTGGAGTAAGGTTTCCGTTATTATCTGGGCGTTTTTTAGGCACTACAAATAAAGAGATTCCTTTAGTTCCTGCAGGAGCTCCTTCGATACGTGCTAATACTAAATGCACAAAATTATCGGCGTATTGGTGATCTCCACCAGAAATAAATATTTTTTGCCCTAAGATTTTATAATAACCATTATCTGTTGGTGTAGCTTTGGTAACTACATCAGATAATGAACTTCCTGCTTGCGGTTCTGTTAAACACATCGTACCACCCCATTGACCAGAAAGCATATGAGGAACATAGGTGTTATTAAGTTCTTTATTACCAAAATGTACAATTAGTTCTGCGGCTCCTAATGTAAGTCCCGCATATCCTGGTAAGTGGTTGTTAGCTGCATCTTGAATAAAGGCTGAAGCGGTATAGATCATCATAGGCAATTGTAATCCACCCGCATCATAATCAAAGGTACCAGAAATAAGTCCCATTTCACCACCTTTTTTCATCATCACCTCTACTTGTTTATGCACAATCACTTTACCATCTTTATGGTATGCTGGTTGCTCATCCATCTCTTTGATATAAGGAAACAATTCTCTATCAGAAAATTCTTTAACAGAATCCAAAAACATATCCAATGATTCCTTATCATGATCTGCAAAACGATCTCCTTGTAACACTTCTTCTAACTGATGTACATCATACAAAAGGTATTTAAGTGTCTCAAAATCTATATATTCTTTGGCCATTGTGTGAAGTTTTTTGACGTTAAGTAAAAACAATACAATAAAGTACGGAAATATTTGATAGATTCTTATTAAACCAGTTTAATAAATACTAAATTTTAGATACTCTTAACTTTTAACTGAAAAGTTTTTCCTAGAAAAATTAAAGTATCTTATTTCTGACTAAGTCTTTTGCGAATTTTAGAGAGTCCAACAGGGGTTAATCCCAAATAAGAAGCAATTAAATATTGTGGTACTCTTTGAAAAAGTGTAGGTCGTTTTTCAAGTAATTGTAAATACCTTTCTTGATTAGAAAGGTTTCTAAGCTGATTAATCCGCTGAAAATTTATGACGAAAGTTCTTTGCATCGATAATCTTCCAAAACGTTCTAGTTGATGAGAATAATCAAATACTTTGAGTTGGTCTGCTTTTGAAATGGTATACACTGTAGAATCTTCTATAGCTTCAATATAACATTCTGATGGAATTTCTTGTATATAGGCATATAAATCAGTAAAAAAATAACCTTCATTAAAAAATTCCATAACCCTTGTTACTCCTCCTTCTATAGTGTAATACGAAACACATCCTGTTTTCATAAAATAAAAATCATCAATATACTGGCCAGGTTTTAATAGAAATGTTCCTTTTTTAAAAGTTTTCATTTTGAAAAACTGAAGGCCGAACTCCATGTCTGTGTCGCTAACATCTGTAAAAGATCGTATTGTTTTCTTTAAGTCTTCCAAGGAGTAATTATTGTTTTAACGAAAAAACAAAATATTTTGCAAATCGCAAAAATTAACAATACTAAGTATTCAATTATATAATAGTTTTCATAATTCTATTCTCAAAATTCACAATTTTATTTCTTTATATAAATATTACGGTTTTACCATAGCAAAAATCTAACTATAGTTCGTAGCTTTAGAGAACTATAAACCAAATAAAGATCTATATTTGCGGGCTTCAAAAAAACCTCAAACAACCCATCCAATTTGGTATTGAACTTTATGGACACAATTAACTTTTATCAAATATCAATTTTCATTTTTCAGGGGCTTGTTGTAGCATCTTTGATCTTGTTATTATTTCGATTACGCACAATAATGGGGTTAGGTATGCTATTTACCGCATTAGGCTTATTTCAGTTTATTCAGGTTTTTCTTGCTAGTACATTATATTTTGAAATCTCTGACACTCTTGTAGTATCTCCAGGATCTTCTGTTTTGTTTTCGGCTACACTTTTTGCTGTATTATTAACCTATATTAAAGAAGATGCAACAACTGCTCGAAAAATGATCTATGCATTAGTCGTTGCGAATATTGTATTATGTTTTTTGTTGCTTTCCTTTAGACTTAATATTGAAGGAGCTTATAGCTACAATCCATTTGATATCTCTACAGAATTCTTTTATACCAATGTATTTGTTTTATTTGTAGGCACAGGAATACTTTTTATAGATTCAATACTCATTATTTTTATTTTTGAATTTATTTCAAAACATATCTCTTCCATATTTCTACGAATATTATTTACCATGACTATTGTATTGAGTTTTGATGCAATATTTTTTACCATGGGTTCTTTTTGGTTTTTTGAAGATATCTCAAAGATTTTATACTCCGGGCTTGTCTCAAAAATTTTCATGTCTTTATTTTATAGTATTTTATTCACTATCTATCTTAAATATTTTGAAAAAGACATCTATGAAACCGACTATTTATCATTTAAAGATGTATATCATTCGTTGACTTATAAACAAAAATTTGAAGTTGCTGAAAAAGCCATTCAATTAACCGAAAGTAGATATCACACCTTAACAAACTTGGTTCCTGTAGGGATTTTTATGACCAAAGCTAACGGAAAAACTACATTTGTAAATCCAAAATGGTGCGCTATTTCGGGTATATCACAAGAAGATGCTCTAAATGACGGGTGGTTAAAAGCAGTTCATCCTGATGATAGAAAAAAACTAAAACAAGGTTGGTATGATAATACTAGCAAAAAAGAAGACTCAGATGCCGAATATAGATTTCGATTACCCGATGGCACTATAACATGGGTATTAGGCCAGGCAATACCAGAGTATAATGATAAAAAAGAAATTATTGGTTATGTAGGAACCATAACTGATATAACCAAAATAAAATTATACGAGTTAGAGCTCAATAAACTGAAAGAAAAAGCCGAAGAAAGTGACCAGCTCAAATCTGCATTTCTAGCCAATATGAGTCATGAAATACGTACACCCATGAATGGTATTTTGGGGCTTGCAGAACTTTTAAAAGAACCAAAACTTACTGGTGATGAACAACATCTATATCTTGATCTTATCAAAGAAAGTGGTGTTAGAATGCTTAATATTATTAAAGACATTATAGATATTTCAAGAATAGAAGCAAATCAAGTTACAGTGCTCAAGAATGAATTCAATATTAATGAACAAACAGAATATTTATATAACTTTTTTAAACCAGAAACAGATAAAAAAAACATTACACTTTCTCTGAGTAATGGTATATCAAATGATGAAGCAATTATTAAGACTGATAAAGAAAAATTTAATGCAGTACTAACCAATTTGGTTAAAAACGCAATTAAATATACTAATAAAGGGAGTATAGAATTTGGATACCAACAAGAGGAAAAGTTTCTTAAATTCTACGTAAAAGATACTGGCATAGGAATCCAAAAAAATCGCCAGAAAGCTATTTTTGATCGATTTGTACAAGCAGACATTAAAGATAGTTATGCTGTTGAAGGAGCAGGCATAGGATTATCAATTGCCAAGGCCTATGTAGAAATGTTAGACGGTCAAATTTGGGTCGATAGTAAAAAAGATAAAGGCTCTACATTTTATTTTACAATTCCTTTTACTAGTAAGTAAATCACATATAAAACTTCAAGAAAACTACAAAACATACTACTATAAGTATGTTTTTAAGTAAATGCAACATATCTACCAGTTTTTGAAACATACATCATAGCCTTCAATTGTTCTTCCAACTAAATTTGGTTGTATAAAAATTTTTAAAAGCCCCAAATTTATGAAACTAACAAAAAAAGTAATTATGGTAGCCTTATTTGCTATTATCGGAATACTATCATGTACAAAAGATAAGGCAGGTGTAGACATTCCTACGGGTACAGATAATCCAACCGATGGTGGTGGAGATGGTGGAAATGGCGGTGGAGACGGATCAACAGGTATACCAAATTTTACTGTAAGAGGTGATGCAGCTCAAATTTGTAATGCCAAAGGAAATGGTAAATTATATGAGGTAGGCCCTGGCAAGGAATATGAAAAAATTATAGATATTCCTACAGAAAATTTAGGCCCTGGGGATGCCATACGAATTTACGCAAAAGATGAGCCTTATTATGAACGTATAGTGATCACTACCAAAGGTACAGAACAAGCTCCTATATGTGTTTGTGGTGTGCCCGATGCTAGTGGTAAATTACCCATACTTGATGGTACTAATGCAAGAGTACGGCCTGTAGATATACATCCATATTTTAATTCAAATACTGCATATAGTGCCGTAATATTAGTTTTTGGATCTAATGATAATCATCCTGAGTATGTAAATATTAGTAATTTACAAATACAAGGAGCACATCAATTTAATGAAGATGATACTCAAAAAACATATAAAATGGGAACTGATGAATTGATTCCTTATGGAAGAGCGGCTGCTGGTATATCTTTAAGAGGTAAACATTTTGATATATTCAATTGTGTAATCAGGTATAATGGAAATGGAATTTTTGGAGCCTATAGCGGTTCTGATGAGCCTTTAGTAAATGTAACGTTAAGCAACAACATCATTCAAGATAATGGTACATTTAATGTAGACAGACAGCATAATGTATATATTGAATCTGAAGGTTTAGTATCGATAGGAAATCAATTTGGTCCAATTCGTGAAGGTTCGAGAGGCGTAAATTACAAAAGTCGATCTGCAGGTGATATCATTTTATACAACCGTTTTGTTGGTCCAGCTGGAAGACAAATAAATCTCGCTGAAGCAGAAAATTCTGTTGACTATTTTCCTCAGTTAGATTCATTTAAAAAGACATATGTAGCAGGAAATATTATTGAAGGAAGCACTAATGGAGCATCATCAATACTACATTATGGGCATGATGTAAATAATGCTAGCGCAGATGAAAGAGGAAAAAGAAGCGGTGATTTATATGCCTATAACAATACATTTGTATTAAAAGGTGATGCAAGTAGTAGCTATCGAAGGCTCTTTTTTGATGTTACTTTCTGCGAAGGAAAACTTCATGCCTTCAATAATGTATTGTATTACGAAAACAATACAGGAGTAGATAGTGAAATAAGCATTATGCGAGATAGAGGCTCTGTATTAAATTTTTCTAATAATCTGATAACCTCGGCAACAAGAGCTGCTTATGTTACTAGAATACCGCAGAATGAACAATTAAATATTTGCTCTCCTAATACTTTATTATTAGCACCAACAGTTCAAGATATGATGGTACCTAATCAAGATTTTGGTCTTGATGCTAATAACATGTATCGTCTTACTAATAATTCTAAAGCTATAGATGCAGGAATAGAGATACCTAGCAATCTACCAAAAGTAGACTACCAGTTTAAGTTACCTAATGGCGTAGAAACTAGATCTGTAAATGGTTCTGGTATAGATATAGGTGCTTTTGAATTTTAAATTGAACAATTTTATAGATGGTAATTTGATTACCCCATTAATTTTTTAAGACCTTGCAATAACGACAACTCCCCATCTTGTTAATGTGAGGTTTTATTTTCTATTCAATCTAATCTTTTAATTTTAGCACCAATTGCTTTTAAGCGTGTATCGATATTTTCGTATCCACGATCTATTTGCTCAATATTATGTATCGTAGAAGTGCCTTTAGCACTAAGTGCTGCAATCAATAATGAAATACCTGCTCTAATATCAGGAGAAACCATGGTTGTAGCCTTTAGCGTAGATTTAAAATCATGCCCAATGATAGTTGCTCTATGTGGATCACATAAAATGATTTTAGCTCCCATATCAATCAGTTTATCTACAAAAAACAATCGGCTTTCGAACATTTTTTGATGTACCATTACTTCACCTCTAGCCTGTGTAGCAATTACTAATACAATACTCAATAAATCTGGAGTAAACCCTGGCCATGGTGCATCTGCAATGGTCATAAATGAACCATCAATATAACTTTCTATCTGGTACCCATCTTTGTGTGCAGGAATATATATATCATCACCCACTTTTTCTAAGGTAATACCAAGTTTTCTAAAAGTATTTGGGATAATCCCCAGGTTTTCCCAGCTCACATTTTTGATTGTAATCTCGCTTTTGGTCATCGCAGCCAACCCAATCCACGATCCAATCTCAATCATATCGGGTAATACACGATGTTCACAACCACCTAAAGCATCTACACCTTCGATAGTTAGTAAATTTGAACCAACACCAGTAATTTTTGCCCCCATCGCATTGAGCATTTTACAAAGTTGTTGCAAATAAGGTTCACAAGCAGCATTATATATAGTCGTTGTTCCTTTTGCAAGTACGGCAGCCATAACAATATTGGCAGTACCAGTAACCGAAGCTTCATCGAGTAACATATATGTACCCTTTAACCCTTTAGGTGCTTCTACGCCATAAAAACGTTCTTCTTTATTATATCTAAATGTCGCTCCAAGATTTATAAATCCTTCAAAATGAGTATCAAGACGCCTTCTTCCTATCTTATCTCCTCCAGGTCGAGGAATATATCCTTTACCAAACCTTGCCAATAATGGTCCAACAATCATAATAGACCCTCTAAGTCCACTTCCTTCTTTTTTGAATTGTGCGCTTTCTAAATAATCAAGATCAAGATCATCACTTTGAAAAGTATATTTCCCTTTATCTAGTTTCTCAACTTTTACTCCTAAGTTACCTAAAATATCAATAAGCTTATTAACATCTCTGATATCTGGTATATTAGAAATTGTTACTTTCTCTGGAGTAAGTAACACTGCACATAGGATCTGAAGAGCTTCATTTTTTGCTCCTTGAGGTATAATTTCCCCTTTGAGCTGATGCCCTCCTTCTATCTGAAAAGTCCCCATTTAATAGTAATCGTTAGTGGTTAGTAATTTGTAGTTGGTTGTAAGATTTAATAACGTTTTTTACCTCGGCTACGGTAATTCTTTTTACTAGTGTTTGTATGCTTCTTCTTTTTACCTCTCATTAGGTTTGAAGAATTTGTTAAATCTTCACTACTCCCTTTTAGATTAATTTTACCATTACTCAATTCAAAAAGGTGCTCAAAAATTGCGCTATCTTCAACAGTATCTTTGTTCCAGTTCAGGTAACACTTTTTCATATGATTAGCAATCGTAAAAGTCAGTGCATTTTTTAAATCACCATCTTCCCAGCTATTTGCTACATCAATCATTCGTTTTATATTATTACCATAAAAACGATACTTTGGAAAGTTTTGAGGGTAATCAAGTGGTTCTGGACGTTCTTGTAATTTCTCTTTCGTTAACACTGGAAATGGAGTATCTACATCTAGTTTGAAATCACTCATAATAAACAACTGATCCCATAATTTATGTTGAAACTCTGGAACATCGCGTAAATGTGGCTGTAGATTACCCATCACTGCAATAATCGACTTAGTCACTTTATTTCTTTCCTCTCTATCTTCAATAGCAACTGTATGGTTAATCATCTTTTGTAAATGACGACCATATTCTGGTATAATGAGCTTTTCGCGCTCAGTATTATATTCTAAATTGTTAATATCCATAAATTGTTTAATAAGTGAAGTTATTCTTTCTTTTTTGAAGTAAAAATAATTCGTCTCGCAAAATACTAAAATAAAATAAGTAAGCTCTATTTTTTAAACGCAAAATCAAATTGCTTATTATCAATATTTTTTAGTTTGTGTGCAGTTATATTAATCTAAAGTGAAATTACTCCTTCAACCTTTGAAGCTACTTCTTTATATTTGAGAATAACATGATCCGGATTTTTCATTCGGATATTGATAGACACACTAGTATATTTACCATTCTTGGACTGCTTCTTACTAATTACTGCTCCCAAATTATCAAATATAGTTTCGATTTGTTCGATCTTAAAGTCATCTGTTGGCACAATAAATTTATAAAGATATGCCGTTGGCCAAAGTGCAGTATCTGCTAATTGTATTTTTAATTTCTTATAAAATTCGTCTTGGTCATTCATATTCTAATTACATGCAAAATTATGCCTCAAAGATAAGAGTTCTCATTTATAAAACCGATTAGTGACGACAATTCTTTACTTTGGAAATGTGTTATTCATTAGAGCTTTATACTCTTCTTTGGTATCAATATCAATACCTTTTTCTTTTGCAGAAATAATAATACTACTATTCTTATGTTTTGTTATAATATGTCTAGCGCCATAATCTTCATTTAATGTAATCAACTCCTCAAATAAAGAAGAAGAAAATATTGCTGGCACTCCAACCCTATCGCCAAGATCTGAAGCCGCAAGATCACAAGTACTCTTTTTATATTCAGTAATCAAAAGTTGTAGATAATTAACTTCTATCAAAGGCTGATCAATTAATGAAATTAGTAGAGCATCATAAGCATAACTACTCTGCTGAATCGTGCGAACTCCGACACTTATAGAAGACCCCATTCCAGATTGCCAATTTGAATTTTTTATGATCGTAACGAGCCCATCATTAATTTCTTTTTTGATTAGATCGTAATTGGCTCCCAAAATCACGTAGGTATCTAGCTCTTCTAGAGCTATAGATTGTTGCATTGCGTACCCAATCAATGTAGTGTTTTTCCAGGGTAATAATTGTTTAGGGCTACCCATTCTACTTGAAGAACCTGCTGCAAGAATCAAATGTGCAATTTTAGGCTTTGCTATTTGAGAACACATTAATTACTTTATTTTTAGGATCATCATGAATAGCTCCTTTTTTATCTTGTAAAGGTATCGGTTCCTCATTTCTGATCACAGATAATATTTCTGCAATAATAGAAATCGCAATCTCTTGTGGTGTCTCTGCCCCAAGGTTTAATCCAGCAGGGCCATGAATAATATCCATAAACCTATCGGTAACTTCAGGAAAATATTCTATAAAGGCCGAAAGTAGTTTTTCTCGACGCCTTGCTGGTCCTAACAGACCAATATAAGCTGGTTTAAGATCTTTTAATGCCTGTAGATATAATAGGTCCTTAGCAAAATTATGAGTCATTAGAACGATCGCGGTTTGATCATCAACATGATTGATTTTTAAATCTTCTGGGCTGCTATTTAATATTTTATTTGCACCAGGAAATTGTTTTAATTGTTTTGGGGTTTTGGGTGAGCCTACAATTTCGACTTCCCAGCCAGTAGTAGAAGCCATTTGACTTAATGTAACTGCATCATGTTCTGTACCCACAATAACCAAACGAAAACATGGTAACATTTTTCTTTTAAAACAAGTAAGTGATGTTTCTTTTTGAATAGCTTCGATTGCAATTTTATCTGAAAAAATAAATTCTTTATTATTTTCAAACTTCACAATAGACCCTATACCTTTTACATACTCTATTTCTTTAGAATAATACGATTGTATTTCGAAAGAATTTCTTGATTTTAATTGTTCTCGAATTAGGTTGATTGCAATGTCATCAACTTCAAAAACTTCTATTAAAATATATAATACTCCCTCGCACCCTAATCTATATTTACCATCATATGTCATAATTTTAGGAATACCGGTTTTAAAAACTGATTGTGCTTGTCGAAATACTTCTTTTTCAACACAACCACCGCTCACTGCTCCTTTGGCTTCTCCGTTTTGAAGAATAAGCATCCCTACTCCTGGTCTTCGGTAAGAAGAACCCTCGACATGAACTACAGTAGCCATAACAGCAGGTATTCTCTGCTGTTTGGCTATGTAGTAAGCTTCAATAATTTCTTTGAATTCGTGTGTCATATTATCTAAAACTATCCTAAAGGAGCTTTGGATTTCATATGTTTGATAAATGGTTGTTTATACAATCGTATCCCTTTTGCAGCTTTTATTGCATTGGCTACGGCTGCTCCAGCTGGCGGCAATGTTGGTTCTCCAAGACCTGTAGGAGACAAATCATTTTCAATAAAATGAGTTTCTACTATTGGAGTTTCATTAATCCGTATTAAACGATATGTATCAAAGTTTTTGTTCTCTGGCATACCATCCTTAAATGAAAAATCACCATACATTGCATGACCAACACCATCGATAACACCGCCTTCTATTTGATTTTTGGCTCCTAAAGGGTTAACAACAATTCCGCAATCCACTATGCAGGTAACTTTTTTAACAACAGGAATATCATTTTCTAATACCACATCTGCAACTTCAGCTACGTGAGTATTATGGCAATAATACGCGCTAAAACCTTGGTAAACTCCTTCTTTTGCATTACCCCAACCAGATTTCTCTACGGCAACTTTTATTACATTTTCTAATCGCTCTGGAGAATACTGAATTCTTTCATCGGTTGTACCTTTTACTTTTTGAAGTAAATCTAGGCGAAGTTTAATACGATCTACTTCAAGTATTTCTGCTATTTCATCAAAGAAACTTTGCTCTGCAAATGATAAGAAATTTGTATAAGGAGCTCGCCATGCTCCTGTTGTAATTTTGCTGTCATAATTTGCAACATCGACCTGGTAGTTTTCTATCGCTCCTGCAGGAAAAAAATTAGGTATCAATCCATACATATTCGAGTTTACCGATGCTTCTTTGAGGTGATAGCCTGTTATTTCGCCATCTTTTACTGAAGCGCTTATTTTATATTTTATAGCGGGTCTATATATCCCTGCACTCATGTCATCTTCACGCGAGTACACTACTTTTACTGGTTTTTGAGCTAATTTAGATATCTCTGCAGCTTCTAGAGCAAAGTCACCATACAATCGTCTACCAAAACCACCTCCCATTCTTGTCATTTCGACAGAAACTTGTTTTACATCTCTTTCAAGTAACTCTGCAACTCTGCTAGCTGTACGTTCTGGAGTTTGTATGGGTCCTACCAATCGTACTTTATCTGCCGTTACATCTGCAAAGAAATTCATAGGCTCCATACAATTGTGAGGCAAGAACGGAGATTCATAGGTTCGTTCTATCACTTTATCTGCTGCTGCAAATGCTTTTTTCACATCACCATCAGCTCGCATTGTTTTAAATGCTGTACCATTAAGAAGATCGGTGAGTATTTTATCATGATCTTCAGTATTTTCTAATTTTGAATCTGACACCCATTTGGCTTTCAAGGCTTTTTTGCCTTTCATTGCTGTCCATGTATCTTTTGCTATGACTGCAACTTTATCACCAAATTTTATCACATCATGCACTCCGGTGATTGCTTTGGTCTCTGTAGCATCAAAATCTTCGAGTTTTTTACCAAAAGCAGGAGGTCTTAGCACAACAGCGTACATCATCCCTTCTTCTTTATAATCTAAACCAAATAAAGATGTACCAGTAATAATTTTATCAATATCAACATTGCTAGCATCTTTTCCTATAATTTTAAAGTCTTTAGGATCTTTTAGAGTAACATTTTCTGGTACTTCAAGAGCTGCAGCTTCTTTAACCACCTCACCATATCCTAATGTATCACCATTAGCATTAATAATGACTCCATTTTTCGTTTTACACTCAGATGCATCTACTCCCCATTTTGCAGCAGCTGCATTAATCAACATTTGTCTAGCAGTAGCTCCTGTTTGGCGTAATGGTTCCCAGCCAAATCTTATAGATTGACTACCACCGGCAACTTGTCGGGTAAAATTATTGGTATCTAACGCGCCTTGAGCCACAAGAACATTATCCCATGCTACATCAAGTTCTTCTGCAATAATCATAGGCATTGATGTTTTAACGCCTTGTCCAATTTCTGGATTTGGAGAAAAAATAGTCACCATACCATTATCGGCAATTTTTATAAATGCATTAAAATCATTAAAGTTCAATTGTGAAATATCAACTGGTGGGGCAGCCTCTGGTTTACATGCTTGAAATAAGTTGAAACCAATTAATATTCCGCCACTAGCTAATGCTGATGTTCTTATAAATGACCTTCTACTAAAGGAAGGCGGTACAATATTTTTCATTTTTTGTGGGATTTAAATGGTTAACTCATTTTACTTGCAGCAAGTTCAACTGCTTTTTCGATTCTATTATATGAGGCGCAACGACAAATATTACCACTCATAGCGTCTCTAATTTCAGATTTACTTGGGTTCGAATTCTGTTTTAAGAAAGCTGTAGCAGACATTATTTGTCCAGCTTGACAATATCCACATTGTGGTACATCAATTTCTTTCCATGCTTGTTGTACAGGGTGTGAAATATCGTCAGACACACCTTCGATAGTAGTAATCTCCATATCCTTAATCATAGAAACCTGAAGCAAACAACTTCTAGTTGCAGATCCATCTACATGAACAGTACAAGCACCGCATTGACCTATACCACATCCAAATTTGGTACCTACCATATCCAAATGATCTCTAAGTACCCAAAGCAAAGGGGTATCTTGATCAGCCTCTACATCATGAGACTTTCCATTTATTTTTAAATTGTAAACTGGCATGAGTTTTTGTTTTAAGATTTGTGTTTAACTAGTCTAAATAAAGCAATCATGTAAGAATTGCTATTGAAGTTACTAAAAAAACACTTCGAGAAATTCAACTTTAACAGACCTTTATACTTCTATTAATAGTATTTTCAAAATCCCTTTATAATTACGAGATTTGCATTAAAATATATATCTTGTCCAAAAAAAGAATTGTTATTACAGGAGCTCCCGGAACTGGTAAAACTTCTGTTATCGTCAAACTAGAGAATGAAAAATTTTTCTGCTTTCATGAAATTATACGTAGTATGACTCAAGAAGCAAAGAAAAATGATAATTCAAAAACTATAATATCAAATCCTATTGTATCTGTTTCAGACCCGAAACAGTTCAATACTCTAATTCTTAATGGTAGAATACAGCAATTTAATGATGCAAAATCTAAAGGTATAGATCTAATATTTTATGATAGAGGAATCCCTGATGTATTGGCATATATGGATTATTTTAAACAACCCTATGATGAGCATTTTTTAAATGCTTGCAAAGATCATCTATATAATCATATTTTTTTATTACCGCCTTGGGAAGAAATATATGTATCTGATGAAGAGCGGTATGAGAGTTTTGAAGAAGCCAAAGAAATTCATCACCACCTTTTTGACATGTATAGTAGTTTAGGGTACAATTGTATTGAAGTACCATTTGGAACTGTAAAAGAACGTTATAATTTTATCCTTAAAAACATAAAATAAATTGGTAGAGTCTTCTCTTCAAATATTACAGAAGTATTGGAAATATGATAATTTCAGGCCTAAACAAAAAGAAATTATTGATGCTGTATTAGACGGAGATGATACTTTTGCTTTACTCCCAACGGGCGGCGGAAAATCAATTTGTTTTCAAGTTCCTGCATTATTAAAAGAAGGTATTTGTATTGTTATTTCTCCTTTGATTGCTTTAATGCAAGATCAAGTACGGCATTTAGAAGAGAGAGGGATAAAAGCGATTGCATTACCCAGTGGGATCAAATATTCTGAATTAGACACATTACTGGATAATTGTATATACGGTAATTACAAATTCTTATACTTATCACCAGAACGGCTTCAACAAGATATTGTACAAGAGCGACTAAAACAGATGAATATTAATCTTGTTGCTATAGACGAAGCACATTGTATTTCGCAATGGGGAAATGATTTTAGGCCATCCTATAAAAAAATAAAAATAATAAGAGAAATACATCCTACAGTACCGATGATAGCTTTAACTGCATCGGCTACAAGAAAAGTAGTAGACGACATTATCAAAGAATTAGATCTTTTTCAACCAAAAGTATACAGGCAATCTTTTCACAGAGATAATTTAGGATATATAATAGAAGATGCTGAAGACAAAAACTATAAGCTTTTACAAATTCTAAAAAAACACCCAGGTACATCAATCCTTTATGTAAGAAATAGAAAAAAAACGATCGAATTAAGTGATTGGCTAAATGCCAATGGGCATATCGCTACATATTATCATGGAGGAGTCGATGCAAAAGAAAAAACAAAACGATTTAAACAATGGCTTAGTGAAGATATCAAAGTAATGGTAGCCACAAATGCTTTTGGAATGGGAATCGATAAATCCAATGTGCGTACTGTTATACATTATGATATTCCTGAGAGTATCGAAAGTTACTTTCAAGAAGCAGGAAGAGCAGGAAGAGATGGACAACAATCATATGCATTTCTATTAAAAAATGAAAATGACAAACATCGCCTAAACAATCAATTTATAAAAGTATTGCCCGATATACATATGGTTAAATTAGTATATCGAAAATTATGCAACTATTTTCAGATATCGTATGGCGAGGGAGAACAAACTACACACGAATTTAATTTTAACGCTTTTTGCAAAACCTATGAGCTGCCGACATTAGTAACGTACAACGTGCTACAATTTTTAGATCGTTGTAGTGTAATACGATTTATACAACGTTTTACAAAAACCAGCAGTATCCATGTTCTTACAACTGGTAATCAATTATTAGCATTTCTGGACAAAAACCCTCAATATCAAATAATAACTAAATCAATCCTAAGAACATATGGCGGTATTTTTGATGAAGAAGTATCTATTAATTTATCATTGATCGCATCAAAAGCAGGAAAGTCAGAATCAGAAGTTATCAAAATATTACGCAAATTAGAAGATGCAGAATTACTTCAATTTACTCATAAAATTTCGGATGCAGAGATTATATTTTTGATTCCTAGAGAAGATGATCATACAATAAACAGGATAAAGCACCATCTTCAAAAACAAAATACTTCTAAAATTAAAAAAATAGAAGCAATTGTAAAGTTTACTGAAAACAAAACTCATTGTAAAAGCAAACTACTATTACATTATTTTGGCGAAAACAAATCTGATGATTGTGGTATCTGTAGTTTCTGCATTTCTAAAAAAGAAATACTTGTAAAACCTGATAGAAATAGAATTCAAGAAGATATTATCCGGATTTTACATAAAAAAAAATTATCTTCAAGAGATTTGATTGAAGAGTTAAAATATCCAGAGAATTTAACATTAGATATACTGCGCCACATGAGTGAGCATCAAATCATAACAATTAATCATGATAACAAATATCAATTAGTATAATAATTAATGAGAAACATACGCATCATATTCATGGGGACTCCGGATTTTGCCGTAGAAACTTTAAGAACCATTATAGAAAACAAATATAATGTAGTAGGTGTTATTACTGCTCCCGACAAACCTGCGGGTAGAGGTAGAAAACTTAAGGCATCAGCTGTTAAAGAATATGCGCAATCCAAAAATCTTACTATTCTGCAACCAACCAATCTTAAAGACAACGATTTTATTAAAGAATTAGAATCACTCAATGCAAACCTTATTATTGTAGTTGCATTTAGGATGTTGCCAAAAATTGTATGGAATATGCCTGAATATGGAACCTTTAATCTTCATGCATCGCTTTTACCAGATTATAGAGGAGCGGCTCCAATAAATTGGGCTATTATTAATGGAGAACAAAAAAGTGGGATTACCACATTTTTTATCGATGAAAAGATCGACACCGGTAATATCATTTTTCAAAAAGAAGTCGAAATCCAAGACACCGACACTGCAGGGATCTTGCATGATAAATTAATGACTGAAGGAGCTGCACTAGTTATAGAAACGATAAAAGCCATAGAAAATGACGCTATAGTTGTAAAACCACAACCCAAAGGCAGTACATTTAAAACTGCCTACAAATTAAATAGAGAAAATACAAAAATACATTGGACAGAAAATTTACATACGAT
Organism: uncultured Aquimarina sp.; assembly: GCA_947501475.1. GTDB lineage: Bacteria > Bacteroidota > Bacteroidia > Flavobacteriales > Flavobacteriaceae > Aquimarina. The sequence goes on from CANMWA010000002.1 coordinate 334,918, forward strand.
AAATAATCTCATCAGAGGTTTAAGTCCATATCCTAGTGCCTGGTGCCAATTAAATAACAATGGAATTATAGAAAATGTAAAAATATACCAAGCAAAACCAGTAGAAGAAACTCATAATTTTGATATTGGTAAAGTTATTATTGAAGATTCTACAATAAAGGTGGCTGTACAAAAAGGGTATATCATTATAGAAAAGCTTCAGCTTCCTGGAAAAAAAGCTATGGATTCTAAAGCGCTTCTAAATGGATATGTTTTCTATAGAGATGCAAAAATGAGCTGAAATCAAGGCCTAACAAGGATTATGAAATTGATAAAAAACAACATGGTTTATTAACAATCGCCTTGAGTTATCAACAAATCCCTGTATTTACGGGGGTAATCCTTGCATGAATCATAAATCCGTATAAATTTGTAAAGCGTTTAACATATGATTGGTTTAACCAACAATTAATTTAAAAACAGAATTATGAACAAAACAGAATTAATCGATGCAATGGCAGCTGACGCTGGAATCACTAAAGCAGCAGCTAAAAAAGCCTTAGAATCTTTTTTAGGAAACGTTGGAGGAACTCTTAAAAAAGGGGGACGTGTTTCTTTAGTAGGTTTTGGATCTTGGTCAGTTTCTAGAAGAGCTGCAAGAGAAGGAAGAAATCCACAAACTGGAAAGACTATCAAAATTGCTGCTAAAAACGTTGTGAAATTTAAGGCTGGTGCTGACTTATCTAGTTCAGTAAACTAATCAGTCCGTTTTCGATATTACTTTAAAAAGCTCCCAGTATTGGGGGCTTTTTTTTGTTATTCGTATAAAAATAAGTGAACCGCTTTGATTATTAGAAATAATTATTTAGCTTTAAGATAAACTAATCCATCAGATGATATCACTTCAACCCTCTAAAGGACATCTTTTAATTGCAGAGCCATCTATTATTGGAGACGTTTCTTTTAATCGTTCCGTGGTACTTCTGGCAGATCATAGTGATCAAGGGTCCATTGGTTTTATTATGAATAAACCACTAGAATATTCTCTATCAGATCTTGTTCCTGAGATTGAATCAGAGTTTAAAATATACAATGGAGGCCCTGTAGAACAGGATAATTTATATTTTATTCATAAAATTCCAGATTTGATCCCTAATAGTGTAGAAATATCTGGAGGTATTTACTGGGGAGGAGATTTTAGTGTAGTCTCTGAATTAATTTCTGAACATAAAATCACGCCCAGCGAAATTCGATTTTTTTTAGGATATTCTGGATGGGACTCTCAACAACTTAATCAAGAACTTGAAGCCAATTCTTGGGTGATTGTAAAAAACAATTATAAAAAGAATATTTTTGGTAAATCCTACGACACTTTTTGGAAAGAAAAGATGATAGAACTGGGTGGTGAATACATGCTTTGGTCAAATGCACCAGAAAACCCAACGTATAATTAATCTCCCAATCGTACTCTAGCATTTAGTACACCAATAAGTTTTTTACTCACCGCTATACTATATTCCTTTTTTCTATATTTTGTTATAGGTTGCATTCCTGTAATTACATTAGTCATGAATAACTCATCTGCCTTTTGTAATTCAAAAGGAGAAATCGATTCTTCTACTATTTCATATTCTGGTAGTTTATCAATAATACGAAGCAATTGCGTTCTTAAAATTCCTTTTAAGCATCCATCTACTAGTGGTGGGGTTTTTATTGTATTATCTTTTACAAGAAATAAGTTTCCGTTTATAGACTCGATAATCATCTTATCAGAGTTCATTAATAAGCAATTATCAAAATCATTTTCTTGAGCAAAAATACCAGCAAGAACATTCACTATTTTATTGTTAGATTTTAATGTTGAAAGAAGATCTTTTGCAATATAGTGGTCTTTAAACAAAGTAACTTCATAAGGAGATTCAGAAATCATATAAAAAGGAGTAGCTAACTTAGATATACTTATACAATACTCTATTTGATTAGATACTGGTGCATACAATCCTCCTGAAACTCTATTTATTAATATTTTTACTCGTACTGAAGCATTTATTAAGTCATTTTCGGTAATGAGAGTAATAATTTCTTTTTCCAGAAATTCAGGAGTGAATTTTAAAGGAATTTCCATCCTTAGAATACGCATTGAAGCCATTAATCTAAAATAATGATCCTCCCAAAACAAAATACTCCCAGAATTTACTCGTATTGTTTCGAACAAAGCGTCACCATATGTATATCCTCTATTAGAAATAGCAATCACTGCTTTATCATCTTTTAGGATATCTCCATTGATATTAACCATAAAAAAAGTCCCATAAATTTTATTTTTTATGGGTGTAAGAAATTTGAATTAAAAATAAAAATTATGCAGACCCAAGCACTTGTTTAAGATTACTAATCATGTTATCCCAAAGCATTTTACTTTCCTCCATTTCATCATCATCAGAGTAATCGGTAATCATAAGAGAAACATCTTTCGTTATTTCATCCACTTGTATACGCAACTCAAAGAAATAATCATTTCCATCATCATCATCATCTGCCCATCTAAATTTAATTCGTTCTCCGCTCTTTTTACTTAAAAGTTTTGCATCCTCTTCAGAATCATCCCAAATAAAAGTAAACAATTCTCCTCTAGAATTTACATTATCGGCAAACCACTCAGAAAGGCCTGAAGGTGTAGATATATATTGATATAATAATTGCGGAGAAGACTGTACCACAAATTCAAGTTCATATTTTGTTTTTTCAGACATATCATTAATTGTTGATAAGCCAATATATAGATTAATTACCGACTTTAAAAGTACAATGAAAAAAAAATTAATTATGCTTTATTGTTTGCGTCAATCTATTTTGTTTTTATATTTGCACCCGCCTAAGGAACATATAACATGTTTTTTTGGTTAACAGATAAAATTATCAATTTAAAAGTGACATTTTTTATCAAATTATGGCGAGGTAGCTCAGTTGGTTAGAGCGTCGGATTCATAACCCGGAGGTCGGGGGATCGTGCCCCCCTCTCGCTACAAAAAAAAGCTGTCGTATGACAGCTTTTTTGTTTTTATAGAAGCATTCGTTGTCTACATATTATATTCTGAAAAGTACAGTAAACAGTATACTGATTATACTTTGGATTTAATCAATCGTTTTAGATCTCATAACAAATTATCAAAAAAAGGGTATACCACATAGATATCACCCTTGGAAGGTAGTGTATGTAGAGTTTAAAATTGAGTACTATTACTCCTTCAATAGCTTGTGGAACATATCTGCCAATCGTATTTCAATAAACTTAATGATATGTTCTTCAGATTTCTCATTTTGGTACATAGAGAATACTTTTGAAGCATTACGCCTTTTTAAGGATTTGATATCACCTGTAGGATTCTCGATATCAGCTGGCGTTAATTTCCATTTTAATAATGATTGTAAAAGTTCTGTATGTGCTTCATAACGCCTTTCTAGTACTTTTTGTCTTTCAAGATCCTCAACATCATTTTCTTCTGCACTGTTGATTTTTGCACTAAGTACTGTATATTCATCTCTTATCTGTCGATCTATTACTTTGGCTTCTTGTACTAATTTTAAATACGCCTCATATAATTTTTCATTATAAAATTCGGCAAAATCAAAATATACATCCATAGCTTTAAGGTAGCTTATCGCTATTTCTTTATATACTTTTTTATCTTTTTCTTGGGTTTCTTTAAGTTGTGCTCCAAGCTCACTTAATTCACCTTTGTTATCTTTGATAATATGGTCAAAACCTTCTTTTGCTGGCAAGGCTAATAACTCTGGGGTAATTTCTTTTGGTAATCCTTCAAAACGATATTTTCTATATTGAATTTTGATAGAATCATTTTCTTCTTTAGGTTTCTTAGGCTTTTTATTGAAGTCTATTTTAGGTTTCTTTAATCCAAATGCATAATTATACCCAAAAGTGGCTGTAAATTCGCTCAAACCACCATTATTACCTCCATTTCTAAAAAGTTGTATGGCATTAAGGTTAAAATTATGTTTTTCTTTAAGGGTATAGGTTATTGCACCGCGTAGGTTTGTAACGTTTGTTTTGGCAGAAATACTGTTTGAATTATTATACCCTGCAGAAAGTCTGGTATTTAATGTTTTCTCAAAAAAACGTTTTCCAACACTTACTGTTGGTCCCCATGTAGTGGCTTCGTCTCTCCCAATTGTATTATATGTTCCGTTGATTGCTGTAGTAATGCTTAAGTTACGCTCAGAAAAATCAATGGTATGTCCTACATTCATGTTATGAAAAGTAGATGCATCACCTAATCTTACAATTCCTCCTTGCTCATTCGTTACATCATTTAAAGAATAATTGAAACTAAGATTTTGATTTGATGTTTTTTTGTTTGATAATATATAATTTATGGTAGCAGTAGCGGTTTGTGACAGTTGTCTATAATCCAGTTCTTCTAATTGTTCATCGAGTAAATCTGCATCATTTATATCATCAAATTGATTAGGTTTTATATTGGTAAATGTAGAAAAATTAGAATATGACCCTGCTATATTTAATCTTTCGGTTAAAGCAAGCGTTGCATTTAATGAACCTACAGTACGATTGGTATTGTTAGCTTTAAGCCCATCGAGATCATCTCTCTGGTAACCAATATTGACTGCTAATACAAGTTTATCTTTAAAAAAAGAATTAGAAGCATCTATAGTAATATTTTCAAAATCGTTATTAAAGAAATATGCACCTAGGGTTTCATACCCTGGGTCAATCCTTTCATATCCAACACCCAAGGTTACTCTTTCAAAACTATACCCTAAACGTGTACGCAAAGCATTATAGTATTCTGTTGAAGAACGGTTGTTAAAAAAAGTAGCTATAGGTGCTATTTCGGTATTATCGCTTTCTTCTGCTCTTGTGTCTTTGGTAATAGCTGTAGCTGCGTACTCTGCCTGTAAACTAAAGCTTTTTCCTAATTTAACTTCTCCTTCTAGACTTACGACCAGGTTTTCTTGTGGTAATACACCTTTGGCTTCAGGAATCGAATCTATAGAATTTTGATTATCCTTGGCATAAAATCCAATGATCCCTACTTTATAACGTTCTTTTTCGTAAGCGGTTTTAAGTCCATATCCCATACGGCTATAAGCTGGTACTGTTCTGGGATCTCCATCATCATTTGTAGCTTTGAGCAATTGTCCCGCCATCGCACTTACTTTTAAAGGACCATTAGGTATAAGGTCAACGCCTCCACCGGTGAATTGATGTCCATTGAGTGTATAAGGAGAAAAAGACATATTTACATTACCGATATGCCCGGTTATCCATTTATATTTGGGATGCACACTAATACGATTAAAATCAAATGGTAATTGATACCCAAGATCTTCTCCTTGATTAGAGAAGCTATACGATATTGGCATCGAAAAACTATAGATACTTACATTAAGAGCTCCTTGAAGAAAATAGGTAAAAGGTTCTCTGGCACTATTTTGATTTGAGCTATAATATACCCCACTAGCTGATACCTGCCCACTAACCTTAAAAGGTTTACTTTGGGTAATAGCCTCATAGTCTAGTGATTGCGCAATAGACAATAGGGGAGCCAATAAGAATACTAGTAGTAGTGTTCTCAAATACTATACAGTTAGTAGGTTTTATTAAAAAGTGATCTAGGTTCCAATTTTTCCGCAACTTCTTCATAATAAAGAAATTGAAGGCGCGAAATAACAAAATTTTAAGATAATATCCAAACAAAAAACTACTCTTTTTTAAGAGTAATTTCTAAATAAAAAATGAATACTATAATTCTAATGTGATATAGCGCTTGTAACGCTCTTTTACCTGACAAATTCAGTATAAAATTTTAAAGTTTATACCTGCATCTTACTTTTGTTTTCCTTTAGCAATTAGATCACTATCTCACTCCTCACTTTTTTCTAAATCATAGTGCAAGTATATAACACTATTGTCTCACTTTTTGAGACTTTATTTAAAACTTCTACACTGACACAAGACTTTATCTCATATCGAACACATCATAATTTTCATTTACTAAAAATTTAGATATTAGCGATTGGAGTTTAGGATAATTAACGTGAATTACAAATTTTTATCATCATTATAATGAGATCTCCTAATTGTCATTTCATGAAGAATCGTGTTATGAGAAGCATCTGCTGGATAAAGTGAATCTATTTCATAGATAAAACTATCGCCTTTTTTGGAATAATATTTAAAAACTCTTGTTTCACCTTCTCCAAGTTGCTTACTACTTCTATAATAATCTCTATCACTTTTATCAAAATCTGTGTAAGGCATCATATAAAGTTCATTAGAAAAAAAACTATACATGCCTTTTGTTGTCATTAAAAAATAATTGTTATTTGGTAGCGAACACTCTAGGATAGGTACTTCATCTATATCTAGCTGAAATAAGGAACACTCAAATTTTGATATACTCTTCTGGTCTTTATAGACAATAGTATGTAAAGCATGATTATTTGTTTTTAACTCTAACCCAGGGTACTTTCTTTTTAATTTATCTATTATTTTTTTATGTGCAGTACCTATATCTTGTGTAGAAGAAATTAAATAATGAAAATTCAATTCACCTGGAAGACGATATTTAAACTTAAAACTCTCATCTGTATTACCCCAAATTTCAACACCACACATTCTTAAAGCTAGAATAATAGAATATTCTTCATGTCCCTCAGACGTTCTTAAATTATCTAACAATAGATTAATCGCATTACTACCTAGTACTATAGTTTCATAGTTCTCTTCTTGAAAAAACAATTCTTCACTATTTTTAATTAATGTTTTTATTTCTTCATTGCTAGAGTGCTTAGATTCATCAATAACATATTTAGGTTCTTTTTTTTCAAAATTCCCTGAACAATGAGCGCATTCTTTTGCATCTAAAGGATGTAAGGCATTACATAAATTACAGGTTTTTTGATTCATATTATTATAATTTTGTATATATAATACTTAGCATAGTTCTTTTTCAAAATTTATTTTGAAATTCTCAAAGTCAGAATACGACTGGTCTGGCACAGTAGAAAATTCTGGATCATTATCATCCACAAGAGAAAAACCTACTCTTTCCTTCTCAATTTGGAGTACAAAAAATTTATTATCTTTCCATATATCAATCATTATAGCTCCTGAAAGGAATTCATGAACTTCATGCCTCAGATCATTACTCTTAACAAAATCTAATATATAAGAGTAAATTAAATTTTTATTATACATCCTAACAATATTATTTTGTTAAAAACAAATGGCTTTTTAATAATTTAAAAATACCTTCAAGCTATCCTAAAGATTGGGAGTATCATACTATAACATATCACGATAATCCGTTTTCACCTATCCTTACTTAACTTGCCTGTTTTATAGAAAGTTAAAAGAAAAGATTTTAATTCTTCTTTTTCAAACTTCTCAAAATTGTAATCAAACCCTCCTAAATCAATTAAAATATCTTTTTCTTTTTTTTTGATTACAGCTATTCCAACTCGTTCTTCTAAGATTAGAATACTTAATTCGATTTCATCATTATCTGGGTGAGAAATATCTACCCCTGTTTCTCCAAATTCATCAAAACAATCTTTCCCTAAATTTGACAACCATTCCACTGGGAAAACAGACTTTACATATTCTAAAATATCTAACATACTTTTATTGAGTTACACCGGGTTTTTCTAAAATAAGCCTTCCAATTTGATTAGGTTGACTTCTATCTCTTACATATAATTTAAATGCGCCATCCTGGTCTATAATAATAGTGTTTTTTCGAGTAAATGCTCTTGTAGTTCCGTCTTCTAATTGTTTAATATACTTATTATCAAGGATACCATACATACGACCATCATCAATATTTGGGTTATTAATAGCATTAGGATTTTTAGCCACGCCACTAAAAGCGTCTTCTACAGCATCTAATTCTCTATTAATTAAACTAATTGCTTCATCTACATTTGATGCTGGTTTTGCATTTTTGACATTATTAATAAACAACTTAACTCTTTCCATTTTAGGTAATACATCTCCAGTATTATTGATTACTTTGGTATATGTAGCAACTTTCCCACCAGAACTTATTTCAAAACCTAATTTTTCAAATGCAGCAAATCCACCAGTATTTGATTGAAGTGAAGCAGTTCCTCCAGATTTTAAAACTCGTTTTATTTCACTGGCAATTTGATCACCATATCTACCAAGTATAGGACTTGGTAATGCAAAAGCTTTGATTTCGGAAATTGATTCATTATCAAAAGGAAGATCCTCTGCTCCTCCTTTGATAAATCCACCCGTTGAGTTCCTATCTATTATCTGAGCTTCACTCAATTTATTCCCCATCAATGGGTTTATATCAATAAATCCTTTCAATTCTCCTTCACCTCCTAGATTCAATTTAATCTCGGTTGGTGGTACAGAACTTCCAGAATTATTAATTTTACTCCATGTAAATCCATTTTTTAATCCATTTGTTCCTTGGGCTTGGCTAGTTAAAACTTTAGTCCTTTTTAATTCTACCACTCTTCCAGAGACTTTTGTCTCAATGGTATATCCTCTTTCGACATATGGTATAGCTGCTTTTTCTGCAGCTGTATTATTGATTACATTACCAACTACTTCTATATTATCAGCCCCATTTTCTTTAGCTAGAGCCTCTACCTTATCAATAATAGCATTATTGGCATAATTACTTTCAGACGTTAGCGATCTTATTTCTGCGATCTCAACTTTTAAAAGTTTATTTTGAGTATCTAATGTAATTTTTCCATCGAAGATTACATTTTCAATAAATGTAGTAGACTTATCATCAAAAATCGTTCTGATAGCACCATTTCCTCCAGCACTACCTTTAGGTCTAAACTTAATAACTACTCGCTCTGTTGTATTCTCTACTATTTCAGGAACAGCATTAAATCCATTTCTTTCTATAATTTTACCAGAAGGCGTTAAAAAAGCTGCATCTTTTGGATCTACTCCATTAGCAATTTTTTGTTTAAATACAGTTAGGTTAATTGCTTCTCCCCCGTCATAATGACTCGCTTGTAAATATTCTTCTTTTATTATTTTAGTATCCGGAAAATCGTCAAGCCCTTTCTTATATATAGCTGAGGCCACTCCTTGTTTTTGAAGATAGTTAGGAACCTTTAAATCAAACTCTAACATCTTTTCTCCTGAAGAAAATTCTGCTCTGGTCATTCCTTTTACATCACCTCCAAAAAAGTTAACAAAATAGTTCTTAGCTTTATTTCCTTGAAAAGTAATATCCTCAAATGTAATTTCTGTCCACAACCTATTATTTTTACCAGCATCACTAGCTTTCCAAGCTTTATATCCTCCTCCTGCATCAATATGTACTGCTACTTCTCTAAGCTCACTCACATTCTTTCTAATAGCATCATCAACACCAATATCATCAAGTACTGCCCAAGAATCTATTAATTTAGGGTTTTTACCGATTTGTTCAATAATATTTTTATGAGCTCCTGCAAAGTCGTCTAAAAATTTCTTGCCGTTGTTTGGTAATCCTAGCTCTTTTATTTTCTTTGCGATATCATCAGAAAATTCTCCAAACACTTTAGCGATATCAGTTGCCTCATCTAAAGCTCCTAAATAATAATACTGTTTATCTTGTCTTAAGATGGCATTGGCCTCATCCATATCTTTAGCGAGAATCGTCGAAAGTTCTCTCTCACTTGAAGAAGGCACATAACTATCTAACTTTGGTGTAATAGAGACCACATTACCAGCTTCATCTAACTTTCCTATTGCTTTATAACCTTTATAGGTATATTTACTTCCTATAGCAAAGTATTGAGCAAATCCAACTGAAGCCAATGAAACACCATAGGCACTGGCTTGATAACCATCATCTTTTACCACAGTAGCATAAACAAACCCTATCAAATCTGGTATAACATCTAATCCTGTTGGAGCTAGTACTAAAGAAGCAGCATCCAGAGTCTCATATACATATTTTGATACGTCAAGATCATCAAGGAGATGTATATCATCATTGAGAGATTCGTAAGCACCAAAATGATAGGCTAGCCCGGTGCCCCAAGATGAATTAAGATTATCATAGTGATACTTGGCATAGTTTATTAATAAGTTATTTTCGTATGATGCATTTGTTATATAATTTTCTCGAATACGAATATCTCCTTTAGATTTTTCAAAGTAGCCATACCCTTTATTATTACTATCCATCATCTGGTGATCCTCGGCTATCCCTTCTTTCTTGGCTTTATTATACTTTGCAAGCCATTCTACATAAGCTTCTTGAAACTTTTTATAAACTTCATTATATTCATCACTATATCTGGTATACTCATCTAAATCAAAATCATCTTCTGTAGGCTTTCTTCTTTCTATTAGTAGTAACTCTTCGTAATGAGGACTTTCTAACAATACCAAACCATTAATCAATGAATATCCTTTTACATTTTTAGCAAAATTTCTATATAACTTTACAACACTACCATCAGTCAATCTAACAACTCCATATGCATTTAATGGTTTTTCAATGTTCTTATATATATTTAGAATTCTTTCAGACAAACCTGATTGCAAACCAGTCTGGACATCTGCTATCCCTGAAGTTTGTGCATATCCAAAGTTATAGCAGGTTTTATCTTTATCCTCCCATAAAATCGATTCGTAATTAGAATGAGAAAAAATTAGGTAAACAATATTTTTACCAGCAGCATTGCTAGCCTCATTAAGAGATTTTTCTGCAAGTTGTGTGAGCAACCCATCATTATAGCTAGTATTAGTGTATAAAGGAAGAAAATAGACAATAACATGTTTATTTGTCTCTTTGCTTAACTCTTGTAATTTATCTTCTAAAGCCTGAAGTCCATCTTTGGTAAGTTTACTAGTTAGATCATTACCGATAAAATGATTAAACGTTCCTTTTGGTAATATAGTAGCTTGTTGGCTCTCTATATTGGATATCGCATTTTCTAATGCTTCAACAGAGGCTGTAACATCACTTTCTTTAAGTTCGTTTAAGAATTCGAAATCATCACAATAATTCTCTGAAGGTCCTGAGCCATCAAATAAACCATTTTGAGCATACTCGATTAATGCATCTGCCAAAGAAAAAAGAGAAATTTTTTGCTGTGTAGCATTTAAAAAGTTCTTTACATGGTCTCGTACCTCTTTACTGTCTCCTTTTACCTTTCTAACGTTCTTAACACCATATTTGGCTATAGCATTTAACTTATTACTATCGTATTCTGGTTTTTTTGCAAGAACAAAATTAAATTCTGAAGCTAATAATATATTTTCATGATTCTCACTAATTTTGTTAATGAGTTTATCATAAGTAATTTTCCTATAGGCTGCAAAATGTTTGAGTAAGTCTGAAGAATTTCGTATTTGGATAGTTTCATCCCATTTTTCTTTATCAAAAAAAGATTTTTCTCCTTCTTGCTTCGTAAAGAAATGCTTAAAGGCATTTTTTTCATCAATACCATAGTATTCTTTAAGGCGAACAGGAATGGTATGATTCTCTCCAACAATAAAGTATACTCTATCCGTTTTTCCATCAGCAATAAGTGCCTCATTTGCTTTTTTAAGTTTACTATCAAGATCTAGAAATTGCTTTTGCCTTTTATCTTTAATAAATTGTAATCTCGAATGGTAACTATCAATTCTTAAATATTCGTAATCATCTTCTATATATTCTCCCGAGAGCACAAGTAAATACTCATTATTTTTTAATGAACCTTTGCGCTCATTTTTTTGATTTTCTTTTACAATTGAATCAAACGCTTTTCTAATATCATCAGAGAATTCATTTGCTTTGATTACAGAAAAACATAATAGTAGTATAACTTGTATTAATATTCTCAATTCTTTTTTCATCATTCTTTCAAATAATTAATTGTATTGTTGTTTGATGAGCCTATCAAAAATAGTTGGTAAAGCCTCCTTTATATAATCAATAATAACTCTATCTGAAGCTTCATCATCATTTAGCACTTTTATTTGATCTAGCATTTCTTTACTTTCTGATTTTAAAAGATTTAAAACATCATCAGGGATTTTATCAGAAGATATATAGCTAACAAAATTTTCGATAATCAGTGCGTTAAATAATTCTGATTCTTTTTCCAAATAATTATTATAGGATTCGATAAAGCTATCAGAGCTATTAATCTCATATCCATTATCAAGCATTTCGAAACTAGTCATTTCGGCATCAAACTCGATATTTTCTGTAGCACCATTACCAGAGCTTATATTATTTAAAGCCAGGGTATTTTCACTCAAAACATCATTTGCATTTCTATAGTTACTAGATATAGCATCCTTATTGTCGTTATACCCTCTATATAATTCATAAATCGCTTTAATAATTAGATCTACTAGCTTTCCTTTTTCTTTTTCAATTTCTTCATTAATGTCACCTAAATCAGATTGAGCTTCTTTAAAGTCTTTTATTGCATCTTTTAGCTCTTCTTCAGCTTTTTCTTTCTCCTCATCGGTTGTAGCATTTTCAATGGCTTCTCTAGAGGATTCTATTCTGGCACCACTATCTTCATATCTATCAGAAGCTTCATTTAGTCTTGCTTGTAACTCATCAGGTAGTTGTTCAATAGTTCCGTTTTCTACGATAGCATCGGCAATTAGTTTGGTATTTTCTTTAGTAACCTTATCTATATCTAAATTTAATGCTTCAATAATAGCGCTTGTTAAACTATTAAGATCAAAATTTAACAATGCATCCAACTCATCACTTATATCATTAACCCCTCCCCAATTCTCATCATAATCGGTATATACAATCCCTGAGATTAATTGATAATCGGTGTTGATTCCTATACCTTCAAAATTTACTTTTAATTTGGTATCCTCAAGATAAGGCACTACAATATATCCCCAACCAGAGTATGAACCCGTTCCTCCTTGCACATCATCTAGAGGATTATCAGTAACCGTGGTATTACCACCTGTTACACTTTTTACCGTAACCGGAAAATCTCCTGCCGTAAATACGTCATTAATCACTAAGGTTTCTAGAGGGTCCTGATTTGTGATAACAATCTCGGGAGTAATACCACAATTATAAGTCGATGTTTCACCATCTCCAGGAATTATAGTCGTAAACTCATAAATCTGTGAATATACATATCCACTATTTTCTAAACATTCGCCCCCTACTCTAAACTCGTACGTAGTACCAGGCTCTAGATTATAAATAGTAGTATATTGATTTACGGTACTAGACTCAAACCAAATCGCATTTTCTACATCTTTTTTACGGTATTGCACATTAAATCGCTCATGATCAACCCCTTGCCAAAGTATTTTTTCGCTGGTTGGACCTTTAGATTCAGATAATACAAATTCTGGTTCTTTGCAGGTATCTGAATACGTAAAATGAAAAATCTCACTATACCCATCGTTTTTAAACACTGATGTTTCACTAATCCCATCGGTAGCAGTAGCTTTTATTCGCCAACCATATTTTTTGTTTGGCAATAATTGAGGCTCGGCTGGTCCGTACAATAATACATTATTGGTGGTGGTGGTTTGGTATAATGGTCTACTCGCCAAAAATGCTGCCTGCGGATCCATTTGATCATCCCATAACTCTGTTAAGGTAAATTCATATTCTACTCGTGTGCCTGCAGGTGTGCCCGGAGACCAATTGAAAAATATGTTTTGCGGATTTTTTATGACTACTTGTTCTCCGCGTTCGGGCATGATCAAAAATGGTGGATTGGCTAAAGCCAGATAGACTCTAGCACAACTTTTACGTGATATTTGTCTACCAGACAAAGCATCATATACTTCGAAGCAAAAACCATATAACCCCTCGGGTAATGGTCTACTGTATAACTGAGGTGAAATCCCTCTTAAATTTTGTAAAGCAAAATAAGGTTGTAAATCTAAATTACTTAAACGCAATGGCACACCTCCATCCAAAAATATCGGAGGCGCTCCTATCACCACATCATTACTTTGCACAGATAGCCCTGCATTATTTTCTATATACAGTTTTAAGCGCACTTGTCGATTAGACTCTGTAATATCGGTAAGTAACAGATTCAAAAATATCTTATCTGTTGTCGCTGTGCTGTACTCTGACAGTTTTAGACTATACGGTGGAATTACCTGTGGCATTGCATTTACAGGAAAAACCTGCGCCTTTACCAAAGTCGAAAACAATAGTGCCAGTGCAATAAAATAATATGTAATGTTTTTTTTCATTTACAATCTTTTTTATGGAAGAGTAAATTCTACTTCGTTTGTTTCATAAAAATCAGAGGCTCCATTAGCAAAAGTAAGCTTAATTTTATACGTCTTTCCTGTAGTAAAAACTACCTGACCTGCATCAGTTTTTGGGTATTTAATCTTTAACTGGATAGCTGTATGTATAGAAGTTAAACCTGTATCTGATAACGTAACAGATCCAGAGTTAGTAAATCTATCGTGAGATATACAATTGGCCCCACTATCTTCAGAAAGAATTATTTCTTTACCTGTTTCAACATCTGTCATGAGTAAAGTACTAGATTGGTAGTAATATGGCTTATTACTTAATAAATCATTCATAAAATGTCCTATTACTACTATTTCGTATGTTGTAGTAGATTCACAAGAAAAAGTATCAATTTTAGAAACTTCATTTATGTGAGGGTTTGGGTTTTGAATAACAAAAATCAAAGGATCTCTTTCATTTTGGAATTGCTCAATATAACCAATCTCAGAACTACCAACTTGATACCCTAAAAAGAAACTTTTATACAATGTATAAGTATCTTGAGGAATCAAATTATCTGGTATTACAAAATTGATTTTACCATCTTTTCTCTCAAATGGTAAAGGAATTTTATTACTCGTATCTGAAGTATCTATCAAGAAAAGTTTGTAATCTTCGTTTGCGTTGAAATTAATACTACCTTCCTCATAATACCCTATAGTAGCTTCATGCTTGAAATTTGATGCCGAATTGATATATTTAAAAGATATTTCTGAATTAAGACTAGACAGATAATCAAAAGGTTTTGTAACAAATTCTTTTATAGGAAACAGCGAAGTATTCTGATCTCTTACCAAAATAGTGATTTCATATACTTGAGCAGGTGAAAGTCCATTTATTAATTGTGATGCACTATATTCTTTAAATTCGGATTCGCCCTTTTTTCTTATGCCGATAGACAAGTTTTTTGTAGATACAGCTTCAATGTCTGCAACTATTTTAGTTGCTTCAATATTAATTCCAGAAATATTAGCATTTTTATCGTATTCTATAGCAATTTCTCCTCCATCACTATCATCGCTTGAGCAAGCAGTTATAAAAAAGAATGACGTTAAAATTAACGTTTTAACAAATAGGTTTTTGAGTTTCATTTATAGGTTTTAATTTATTTATTTTCTTTTTGTACTTTAATATCGATTATCATATATGAATTCTGTCCATCTTCGACATATTCTTTAATTTTTATGGCTCCTTTTGTTCCTTCTTGTGTTTGAAATAAAACAATTCTAGGTACCAAAAGATCATCAAAAGGTTGTAATCCCGGGTTAGTTTCTTCTATTGAGAGCCCTTGTAGTAATGTATCATCAACCATTCCGTCAAATTGTAATACAGTAAATGGTAAAAAACCAGGTCGATTATCTAATTCTTGTGAATTGATAAAGATCGTATTTTTAGCATTTTGTAATTCTGGGAAACTAGTTTCTGAAAGATCATTTGGAGTGGTAAAGAAATTCTCATCAAAGTTCTGATTTAGCCCAAAAAACACCAGGTCTACAAACTCTTGATTGGTCGAATTAATTTCTTCGGCAGTGTACACTTTACGATTTTTTATATCATAAAAACTACCTATTACACTTGTATTATGAGCTGTATTAATACCTAGTTGTATATTTTCGAATACTCTTATATTAGTATCAGGAAATACTTCGATTGTTTTTGATATTGTTTTAGTCTCTTTACCATTGGTTGCGGTTAATGTTATGGTATGAGTTCCTGCTACATTAAATATTACTTCTGGGGCTTCTGCTGAAGAAGTTACAATATCAGCTCCTTCAAAACTCCATTGATACGAAGTCGCACTAATAGATGTATTCTCAAATTGTGCTCGTACCGGAATTTGAAAATCATCATCTTCAAAAGCAACAGTAAAATCAAAATCAGATACCAACAATGGTTCAACGGTTATTGTTTTTTCAAGATCGTAAGTTTCACGATCATTACTTATTTCGAGACGAATGGTATGCGTTCCTGGTGTTGCAAAACTTACTTCTCCAGGGTTTTCTTCGCTAGAAGTAGCTGGTAATCCTCCTTCAAAAGTCCAATTAAAAGTATTGGCTCCACTAGAGTTATTAGTTATCTGATATATTGCAGGCGAAAAATTATCTATAAGATTTGTTACTTCAAAATCAATTAATACAGGTGCATCTATCTGAATTTCGATAGTCTTACTTCCACTTTCACCATCTTGATTTGTTGAAAACAGTTCGATCGTATATGTTCCTTTAGCTTCATACTGAACCACTCCCGGGTTTCGGTTTACAGATCGTGATGGTACTCCTCCTTCAAATTTCCATTCGTATTCTTCACCTCCTACTGTTCTATTAAAGAAAACCACTTGAACCGGAATAGAAAAATCATCATTAAATACTTCAAATTCAAAATCAACGACCACTGGTACTGCTTCTTCTTTAGCGCAACCGCACAGTAGTAAAAATATTGTTGATATATATAGTAATTTCTTCATTTGGGGTTACCTCTTTCTATATTCTAATCATTAAAGCACCGATAGGCTCGGTATGGCAATAGAAACCTATTCAAACACTAATTTACGGGTTTCAGATCCTCTAGGGGTTTCTAATAGCATTAAATATACTCCTGTTGGCATACTAATCGAATAATCCAGTAAGAAATCCTTATTACCTTTCTCAGAACGTTCGTGAACTGTCATTCCTGACATTAAGTTTATGATTTTTATTGTGATACTTGCGTCTTCTGCTAGTGTCACTTTTGCTTTAAATGATCCTTTGTTAGGGTTTGGGTATACAATATACTCTTCGATAAACTCACCAGCTCCTGTAGCTGCTAGCGGAGATTCGATTTCTGGTTGTACTATAATGGTTTTAGTATACTCTTGATAACAATCTCCTTGATGAGAAGTTAAAAGGATATCATGTGGTCCTTCTTTATCAAATTTTAACACTAATTGATCATCAGCTTTTGATATCACTTCAATACCTTCTGGTATGGTCCACTCTACTTTTTCGCCAATAGGTTCACTTACATTAACCAAAATAATATCTTCTCCAACATATGCTTGTGTAGTAATCAAGAAGTCTGCATCTATCGGTGTATCAAAAACATCTACCTCTATACTACCTGTACCTATACATCCAAGGCTACTAGTTATAGTTGCGGTATAACGTCCTGCTTTTGTAATCTCTACCGTAGCATCAGTACTTGTAAATCCATTATCACCAGACCATAAATATGTTGCGCCAGAGTCATCAATAGCAATATCTAGATCAAGTGTTTGATCAGCACATAAAGCTCTTGTTTCTGGCATATCCACAACAATAGGGTCGGGATCAATCAATGTGTCTTCATAAAACGCTTTACAATCATTAGCATCAATAACTTCTACTACGTAGGTACCTTGAGTTAGATTACTTATGGTATTTATAGTACTCCCTGTATTCCATTTTATAGTATAGGGTTTTACTCCTCCTTCTATACTCACTGTTAAACTACCGTCATTACCCTCAAAACATGTTGGGTTTTTTATAGTTGCAGTTTCTATTTTTAATCCATTAGGTTGATCAACAGTAACACTGCCTTTTACAACACATCCATTTTTATCTGTTACAGTAACTCTGTATATTCCTGCAAACAAACCGCTAATATTGGTTCCTGTAGCTCCGTTATTCCACTTATATTTATATTCTCCTGATCCTCCTGTTACAGATACTGAAGCCGTACCATTATTACCACTCGTACATGTAACTGGGGTACTAGAAAATGAAAGTTCTAATTTATCGGGCTGTGGTAAGTTTCTAATACTATCGGTAGGACGTATCAATCGATATTCTCTTGAGCCATCTTTTTCTGAGCCATCATTTACTATATACCACTCGTATATTCCTAATTGAATTCCATTAGCATCTTCTATATTTAGTGCATAATCACCAACACTTTGAAACTCTATTATACTATCATTAACTATTTGGTCATTTTGATCATACACATCTTGCCAAATGCCATTTACTTCTTTTTTCCAACTATAGCAATATCCACGTGATGGCAATCTACATTGCCCTATATTATTACTAATCGATCTATCAAAAGCGACTCCTCCTGTAACTGTAGCTCTCAAAGCTCCATCCTGAAATTGATCTGGTGTACCCAAAGGCTTATCAAAATCTCTTCCATTACTATACTCATTAGTTATATTACAAGATATTTCATTAAGAATTTCTATTTTTACTTCTAAAGGATCGGGTTGTTTTAACTCATACTCTGAATCGATCATAAAACACCCCTTATCATATTTTGCTTCATCAAACTTAGCGTCCCAAACATTTAGATAGTACTTTCCAGCTCCAATAGAATGTAAAGTGATTAAAAAACCTTGATCTCCTGATAAGGCTTCAGTATTAGTTGTGGTTAATATTTCTCCTGTCACACTGCCTTTACGCCATTCAAATCTATATGAGCCGTCTGTTGGAAATGCTGTCCCTCCGAAGATTCTTGCACTTATTCTACCGTCTTCAAAACCATAAGCTCTTGGTTCATTTATTTCTATATATTCTATCTGTAATTGTTCATCGGGCTCAGTAATCGTTATAGGCACTGTTTTTACCACAGATGTTGGTTCATTACTAGCATTAAGCACATATGCTATACATGATTTACCTCTACCGGTAATGCTTTTCTGAACTCTAATTTCATAATTTCCTGGTTTTAAATCCGTCATTCTATGCTCAGTACCACCACCATCAAAATCTGTAAATGTAGAAAAACCACCTCCGTCTAACTGATATGAATATTGAAATACTCCAGGGTTACCGCCAGAAGCTGTAATCAAAATCTCACCATCATTAAAGGTATCAGGATCACCATCATTATCATTACATCTTGAATTGATACTCTCTGTAATATCAAATTGAACAACAGAAGGTCTACCAATTGAAAAATTCATATTGTGCCCTACTCCATCTGTATAAGTATTAAATGCTCCGTAAAATCCTAGAACCGTTGCTTCATAATTACCACGAGGTAAATTTTCTATCGTATAACTATCTCGTCTCCCTGTAACTGGATTAAGCTGTAGTGTTTCTATATCTGGTGTTGAAGGAAATGTAGTTGAAGTAGCAGTAGGTAGTATTACCATTTTCTCACCTGGAAACAACTCTCGTGAAAATGTAAAACGCACACTACCATCATTACCATCATAACAAGTGGTTAATTCTTCAGACTTATCGCTAAAAGTAGGAGTCGCTGGCACAATAGTATACGTTCTGGGAGTTACAGATTGTCTTCTACCACTACAAGATTCTATTAAAAATTGAATCTGATTACCCAAATTAGATTGTGCCGTACTAGTACCTAAAATATCTTCGGCACTCACATCCATAGAAGAGCGTCCATTAAAAGCAGCAGGTACATCTTGAAAACTAACACCATTATTTATACTATATTGCCAATTGTATACCTCTAACCGTTCAGGGAACCCAGGAGTAGCATTTATTTGTATTTTCTGATCTAAAGGAAGAAAGTCGTTTATCCCAGGTGATAAAACCTCTACTAAAGGTTCTACCGCTATCGTTAAATTAGCTTCCCATAATCCATCGCCAAAAATTCCTGTTCCATGTTCTGCAGGTGTTGAATAAAAACAGGTGTATGGTTCTACCAAAGGAAAAAAGAATTGCCCATTTGGCCTATCACCGTTACAACTATTTCTAACACGTCGAGAAGCCCAAAATCTAAGAACTCCTACTGTCACACCATCAGGCACTGTTATTATTTTATCAAAACTAGCATCAAAACGAACTCCTTCTATAAAAGGTTGTCTATGAGCTTCTCTTGTATCTCCATCACTAAGAAATACTTCTACACCAAACTCAGCGCAATTAGCATTTGTTCTTTGATATGCATTTCCATCTACTTTTATCCTATATCTTACCTGTGCTTGAGACATGGTTATCCCAAGGAGAATACATGTAATTATTGCAATTATCTTCTTCATATAGTTAATATGTTACATTGACTGACTTTATCTTACTATAAGCACTATTTTTTAATACTACTCTTAATTGATATGTATATGTGTTATTAGGAGAAACAGATTGATCTACCAGTTTATTAGTGACCGGGGGTAATTGTTTCCATAATACTGGCTTTCCATCTTTTTTAGACTTATATATTATAATCTCTACCACTTCTTCTGGCATTTTTTTCCAGGATAAAGTAATATTTTTATTAACTCTATCGGCAATTGCTGTAAATCCAGTGATTAATTCTTGATTCGGATTATTCAGATTGGTTATCGTAATCGGAGTTGAGGGTAGTGATTTTAAACCACTATCATCTTCAGCAAAAATGGCATAACGATACTTTATATCTGGTAATGCTTCATGGTCAATAAACTTAGATATTGTATCTGTTTTATATACTAACTGCCATCCTTTATCAGCTTCTGCTACTTTTTGGCGAAACAATTGATGTGATACTACATCATCACTACTACTGTTGATCCATTGTAAAAAAACACCATCTTCAATCACTTTATATTTTGAAAAAATAGGAGATGATGGAGGAACTACATCGGGTTTCTTTAAGGCTAATTTCTCTGAAAAATCAGACATATTAAAACGTTGATCAACTGCAACAATTTGGTAATATACTTTACTATTTAAGGATT
Organism: uncultured Aquimarina sp.; assembly: GCA_947501475.1. Classification (GTDB taxonomy): domain Bacteria; phylum Bacteroidota; class Bacteroidia; order Flavobacteriales; family Flavobacteriaceae; genus Aquimarina. The sequence continues at coordinate 355,813 of CANMWA010000002.1, forward strand.
TAATTTGTACCGTATCAGTAAACGTATTTGTTTCTATTGGAGAAACCGTAAGCTGTGAGACTTCTTCATTTTCAAGATTTCCTCTAAAAACACGATATCCTAACATATCTTTTTCGGTATTTGCCTTCCATTTTAGGTTTACAATCCCTAGCGTATCAACAACTCCTTCTACCCCCAAAGGTGCTGATGGAGGTATCGAATCTATAGTTTGCACAAAAGCTGTCAAAGATGTGGTCTTCTGGTTACCTTTACCTACAGCTGTGATTTTAAAATAATTTGACGGATTTAGCTCTTTGTAGTTAGTTTTCCTTGAACTTACTGGTATGTCTGTTTTAACCACTGTATAAGGGCCTTTTTCTTGAGGTGCCCAGTTCAATTCGAATTTAGTAATCTGTTTTTCTGCTTCTTTTGGAAATTCCCAAAGAATATCTACCCCGCCAATTTTATCAAATTTATAATTTGATATATGAGGAACTGCTGCTAGTTTTTTAATTCCTTGAGCAGATGCTATTTCTGAAGAAGGACTTTGTTCTCCAAAAGGAGAAATTCCTTTTACTCTGTAGTAATATGTTTTATTGTTTTGTGATATGGTATCTATATAAAACATTCTTTTTGATGGGCTACCTGGCTTATCATTTAGATTTACTAATGGAGTATCGCCTAAACGTTTAAAATCAGTACCATTTTCTGAACGCTCTAAATAATAAGAAGTAAATACTGTTTTGAACATCTCATATTCCCAGGTTAATAAGATATTCTTATCATCACCAATAGCTATAAGGTCTATAGGTTGTGGTAATTCTTCTTTTTTTGCAGGGTTCACATATACATTACCAGCTTCAACTTCTAACAATTCAATAGGAACAACTGTTCTTACAGTATAAAAGTACTCTTCATTTTCATTGATATCAGTATCTACATATGCTAATCCGCCCAACAATGCAGCTTCATAATTTAAATCTGCAGCATAGAGTGCAAAAGAAAATCGCTGTTCAATTTCTTTTGCTTGATTAACAATCTGTGCTAATCCACCTTGGATTTGTTCTACCTGAAAAGTCTCTCCGTATAAAGATTGAGCAAGAACTGCAGCGTAATCGTTTTGTTCAACAATACTTTTCCACTCTTCTAATGGTTTTGGTACAATAGGAATAGCTGTCAACACCTTTTTTTCGGCAGTATTTAATTGCTGCCCATTTCTTTTTATTGTAAATCTTTCTACGATATATCCATACTTATTTGCTCTTTTCCATGCAGAAGGGCTTGAAATTGCCCAACGCAGTTTAACCTCATTAGAATTTACCTTCGAAATTACTTTTATAAAAGGTTTTTCTACAACCCGATCCTGAGCTATACTACTACCATTAATAAAAAAGAGGGCCGTAATACACAAAAACAAATACTTCTTCATCATCTAAATCTTAAAGGGTTTTTAAAGTCAATCTTAGCTTCGGATCCTTTTATCCCTCCAGGCAGCATATAATTCATCTTTACTTTGTACTTACCATATCGCATAAAATAATAGGCTTCATTTGTTAATGACATTGCAGGATGTTGGCCATTTATTATCCCTTGTGTAAAATCACTATACACTTGATCTCTAAGGTCTACAAAATCTTCTTTATAGATTCTAGCTAAATTATATCGATAAGGAAAATGTGTTTGTATTAAACTTCTATTGACATCATTTTCTAAACTTGTTACATAATCACTTTCAATAGGTAAAGCTCTTCTAGGCGGAACTCCTAATATATTAGTATCTCTTCTAGTAATTTGATATTTTCCGCCAACAGGATAATTAGCATATAGTATTGGATTAATATCTTCTTTGAAATAATTATCTGTTAAAAGTGCTTCTTGAACTACCAAAGGCTTATTTTCTGAATGTAGATTTCCTTCTAATTCAACCAAATCAAACCCTTCATAGTTATCAGCTCTATTAAATAAGAAGATAACATCAGAATTAATTTTACCTACATTATAACTTGAAAAAGAAATTGCATTTACTTTATTAGCAAAGGTTTTATACTTACTAGATTTAAACTCATAACTAAGTCGATCAATCTCACCATCTTTTATTATATTCTGCGCTTGATTCTTTCTTATTTCTGATGTATTATCTTCATCGTAGGTAGTCTTATCTGTAGTTGTTTGATTACTTGATGTACTACTTCCTGCTCCCTTAGGAGAACTCACGATACTCATAAGGTACTTTGTTTCTTTACTTACTTTTGGAAATTTGTAAACAACTTTATTATCTGCATTATTATATCCAAATTCGGATTCTGCTATTGCTCCTCCTTCATCAACATATTTAACCACACTTTTCCATTGTGAATCATCAAACAAATAATCCTGACCACGTTGTAACTGAATATATCCATTACCATATTCTCCAGAATAAAACAATTGTTGATCAACCACAGGATAAGAATATTGAATATTATGCAATGGTATATGATCTGGTGCACCACCAGTAACAAAATTACGCTCTTCTATTTCGATTGCTTTTTGACCTTCTTCTAAAATGGTTCTGAAAACACCATTTATTTTCTCTTGGAAACTTACCTGTACAGTAACCTTTAGTTTTGTATCTGGTGGTAAAATATCATCAGAAATAAAGGTAGCACGATCATTCATACGCCCCCAATCTAACTCTCCTATTATTTCTTCTCCTTTTTCGTTGATAACATTAAAACGTTCAAGAATCACCTTATAGGTTTTATCACCATCATCTTCAGGGATTATTATAGGCTCATTCACCTTCATTGCAAATGCAGCTTGTGGTGCAGCAAAAACATCAATTTCATTACTTGCATCTTTTGGGGTGAGATCGGTAATCATTTTAATTCCTCCTAGTGGTCCAGCATTAACTAGTTCACACTCTTTACCAATAGTCATTTTAAATCTAAAACTTCCTTTTACTAATCCCCCTAAAAGATCATAATAACCACCAACATATCCTCTAAACCAGAAAGGGTTTGGTCCTTTACCCTGTAATAAAACAGCAGCCCCTCCTTTGATAATTGGTATTTTCTTTCTGACGAAAAACAGCTTAATATTAATTCCTAATTCACCTTGCAAATATGCATAGGATTGTCCATTAGCATACCATCCATCAATACCTATTGCATCACTACTTCCTTTACATCTAGCCTCTCCATAATCTTTTAGCATAATATCAAAACCAACACCGGCTTTAAAACGTGCATACAATATCAAAAAGTTAAGATCCCCTGTATCTATTTTAAAATCAGCTCCAAAAGCAAAACCTTTACCATCGCCTAGTGCATTTAAATCTCGCATATAGTCTAACTCTTGCGCATCAACACCAAGTATTTCAGCGACTTCTGGTGGTGGTGGTGGACTACCAGGGATACGGTCACCCATCATAAAATACCCACCTGTTTCTAAACTAAATGATCCAACTCCTATTTTTAAACCTAAGCGATCCGTTGGTGTACCCATATGAAAATACCATTCGTCTGGGGAAATATGAATAACTCCCCATCCTGCTCTTCCTTGAGAAGCACGGCCTTGTACAATCCCTCCCGCTACATTTACAAAAATATCTAACTGAGCATGAAAAGATTTATTTACAAAATCGAACTGTATTCCTAATTTAGCTTTTATAGAAGCTTTTAAACTTAACTCTGCCTCGTATTCTGTATCTGCTTTTTCAAGAAATACATTTCCTTTACCATCTTTGCCGGCTGTTAATTTATCTATTTGCCCCTCTAGCTCTTTACCAACCATCCCTTCTAGTTTCTCTGTCAATTTAGCCATCGGGTTAGGGATATCAAAGGCTTTCATAATTGATGCTTCTCCAAAGAATCCTAATCGATTTACTCCTCCTCGGTTATTAAATTCTATTTCAAAACCTGCTCCTATAGAAACGGCAGTCTCACTACCTATAGCACCATATATCATTGCTTTCACACCCAAACTTGTAGATTTATTTGGGATATAGGATAATCCTGAAGGTGAAAACTCTGTAATATTGCCTCCTGGTCTTCTCTTCATTCTATAATAAGCTCCCCCTGCAAATCCCGTAATAGTAAGTGGCCCTGCTTGTATTACTAATCCATGAACTGCGGCATCTACATACCAATATCTAAAGTCTTTTCTACCAAAAATCGCTTTGGCGGTAATCGGCTTAATTTTTCCAAATTCGGCTCTAACTTCTGCAGAAAAACCGTCTCCGTACTCAGGATCATCTTCCATAAGTTGTAAGCTCCCACTTATCTTCATGCCCCCTAGATCAGCACTTAAATCAATAGCGGTTAACTCAACTCTATTAAACTTCCAGCGTTGGCGGCGATTTTGCTCTTCAAACTTTCCTATAACTCGTACTGTTGCTCCGCCAGCAAAACCTTTTTTCATTAGGTTTACCATGATATCAAACTCGATACCAGCCTCATAATCATTAGCTCTGAACCCTATATTTGCAATAGAAACCGGAAAATTAGCCAGTTTTACTTCGTCTTTATATCCAAAATAATCTACTTTGATAATTGGAGATTCGGTCTGTAATACTAAATTCTGAAACTCTATTCCTTTAAACTGTATTGTTTTCTTTGTTTCTTTTTCTCCTTCGCCAACGGTATATTCTTCACCTTCTCGTTCCATAGAGTCTTTCTGGCTGGCAGAAATTGCCAATCTACCATTTAAAACTGCCTTGGGGCGAAAACTTCCATCTATGACCGCTAGTTCTACTCCTGAATTAGGTAACAACTGAGCTTTGGCTTTAAATACATCAAAATTAATCGTATCTAATGTAGACACTGTTAGTGAGTATTCATCTTCAGAAATAATTCCTGCATATCCAAGTCCTAACTTATTTGTTTGCTCTGCATTATGTCCTTGACCAGTTTTTAACTTAGACACAGGTAACACTACACGACCTGCAAAACCTGCTCCTACTAATCGATTTGCAGCAAGTTCAATTCCTATTTCATCTACAGAAAACGCCCATGCTTTTGATTCAGAAGTTCTACCGGATTCTAACGGTATTAAATTTTTTGCAGCAAAATATCCTGAAACACCATAATTATCAATTAACAGATTGGCTGCCTCAAAAGCTACTCTACTTTTTTTAGAGATAGTTTCGGTTGTTTTAAATTGTTCTGGCATACCGATTTGCAGAGACTGCACATAAACACCACGCCAAGTTTCTGGCGAAGGCAGCAACAATCCTTTATCATGATAATATTGGGGGAAATTTACATTTTCTGTTCTTAAATCACTAAAGTCAAAAACTGCATTATTAACAGAGAACATAAATTTGTCTTCCTGCCCAGCTAAAACAAAAGGAGAAAGACTTATTTCTACAATAAGATCGTTCCAATCTGATGCAATAGCTCTAAACTCTCCTTTTACTCTATTATCTATTAGTATGGGTTCTTTTACTGCTCCAGTATATTTTACTTTTTCTGGTAGTGGTTTTCCTGTAGGATCTACAGGTAGAATCATATTTCGAGAAAATTGAACTTCTCCTTCAATTCCCATCTCTTTGACCCCATCACAATTTATGGTAACGAATGTTTTGTTTTGAGTATTACCTGTCTTATAATCAAATCCACCTTTAAGAATCAATAGCCAATTACCGCCATTAAAAGGAATAAAAACATCTCCTAATAAAACTAGGTTAGCATCACCTACGATCCCTCCTTGATGAGAAAGTTTTACATTATTAGCACCAAAAAACAGTTCTATTGGTAATCCTCTCTCGTCAGATTGTGGTAAGATCACTTTTACAAATACAGTAAGCTCTGTATAATCTTTATTAAATACTGCTTTAGTGAAGCCTAATTGGTATTCTACCTCATTAACTGTTTTTTTTATCCCTACTGGTAATACCTGAATATCTTCATTTCTAAAAGAACCAATCCAACGCCCTGTACTATCAATTTTTTTAAATCCTTCTTTTGCTTCAGCTTTTGCTTTAACAACATCATCACTAATTGCAGGAAATTCTCTTTTAATATTATCAAAAGTAAACTCTGGTGAAGTAATTTTGGTGAACGATTTTTTTATAGGAAATTTTTCATCCAATTCAGGGAAATGAACAAATTGCGAAGTAATTAATTCGTCTTCTACATTAACATCTTTCTTAACCGACAAAGAGTCTTTTTCACTATCTGTATAGCAAAAAGACTGCATACAAATAAAGCAGGTAAGTAGGAGTAATTTTAATTTCATAAAGAAATGTTAAGATTTAGGGGTGCAATAATACAAAAAAAAACATTCTTAACAACTGAAAATCAAATGTTATGACATCTTTTTTATTAAAATTATTGGTAGTTTAATAAAAAGGCTACAATATTATATACTTAACAATGATACGGTTTTAACATAAAAAAAAGTTCTGGATCTTCAACTTCTTGAAGATCCAGAACTTTTTTTACTAAAAATAAACTTTATACGGTATTCTAATATGTAGAAAAGTTAAACATCAAATCATTGCATTTTTTTCGATAATTCATCAATTTGATTAGATTTTACCTTCATATACTCGCTTAATTTTTCAATTTCGTCTCCTGGGAGTTTACTCATGAGGCTTAGATATTGCTTAGATAAGCTACTGCTTGCTTTACCTAATTTAATAAAAGAATCCATGTCATGAGCATTTACAGCTTTTTTGTAGTTATACACATATCGCTCATAATCTTTAATATATTTTTTTGAATCTGCATTATCTGTATACCAAGAAGTTCCTGGTATACGCATTGACTTATTACTATTTCCTTTCTTCTTACTAGTGGTTTTTTTCTTCTTTTTAGGTTTTTGTACTTCAGGTTTTTTTTCCTCGATAACAACTTCAGTTGTATCCTTAACAACTTCTACTGTGTCTAACTTATCAAGTTTAATGTCTTTTTTACACGATATAGCAAATAATAAAATAATACTCAAAAAAGAGATGAAAATGTTCTTTTTCATAATTTTGATTTTAAGAAAATATATTGATTATACAATGTTAACTATTATGCTTTTGAACATATTAATTTACAAAAATTTTATTGTAAAATCATTTTCAATTCTTCAAAATTCACTTCTTTTTGATCTCCAGACTTCATGTTTTTTAAGGTGAACTTTTGGCTATCAATCTCTGATGTTCCTGCAAGCACAACAAAAGGAATCTCTCTCTTATTTGCATATCCCATTTGTTTTTTCATTTTTGCACTATCTGGATATAACTCTGCTATGATATTGTTATTTCTAAGCTTGTCAACTGCTTTAAGGCAATACAACGCTTCAACATCTCCGAAATTAATAAATAGCACTTTGGTAGAGGGAGCAACTGTTTTTGGAAACAACCCTAATTCTTCAAGAACAAGATATATCCTGTCTAAACCAAAAGATATCCCAACGCCACTTATATTTTTTAATCCAAAAATACCTGTAAGATCATCATAACGACCTCCTCCTCCTATCGATCCCATTTTTACTGTATCGGGAGCAGCAACTTCAAAAATGGCACCTGTATAATAATTTAACCCTCTTGCTAGTGTTACATCAAGATCAAGTCTTGCTGTTTTTAAAGTGATTTCTTGTATCGCATTTACAATAAACTGTAATTCTTCTACTCCTTTCATTCCTTCTTCAGAAGTAGTAAGCATACTTTTAAGTTTATTAATTTTTTCTTGCGAGGTTCCTGTAAAACTAAAAAGTGGTTTTACTTTTTCAATTGCAGCTTCAGAAATACCTTTATCTAGCATTTCTTTTTTCACACCATCTTCTCCAATTTTATCTAGTTTATCAAGCGCTACGGTAAAATCTATCAATTTATCGCTAGCCCCAATTACTTCTGCAATACCAGAAAGAATTTTGCGGTTATTAATTTTAATAGTTACCTCTCCTAGTTTAAGGTTGGTAAACACAGCATCGTATAATTTAATAAAATCTATCTCTTGCCATAGAGATGTACTCCCAACTATATCTGCATCACATTGATAAAACTCTCTAAATCTACCTTTTTGCGGTCGATCTGCTCGCCAAACCGGTTGGATTTGGTATCTTTTAAAAGGAAACTCGATATCATTTTGGTGTTGTACTACGTAACGCGCAAAAGGTACAGTTAAATCATAACGTAATGCTTTTTCACTTATTTGAGATGTTATTTTGGTGCTATCTTTAGTAGTATAAAGAGTTTCGTCTACTTTTCTTAAATAATCTCCACTATTTAAGATTTTAAATATTAACCGATCACCTTCTTCTCCGTATTTACCCATTAACGTTTCACTATTCTCAAAACTTGGTGTTTCTATAGGGTGAAAACCAAATAACTGAAACTGTTCTTTGATAGTATCCATAATATAACTTCTCTTGGCCACTACTGTTGGTGAAAAGTCACGTGTTCCTTTAGGTATCGATGGTTTTTGTGCCATTTTTTTAGTTTTTAGTCATTAGTAGTTAGAGTGTAGTTTATATGCATAAATAAATACTAAACTCTAAAAACAGTATAATTTATTTGTGAATAAAAAGAAACAACCTGACAATCAAAAACATAACCAAATCCTGCCAACTTATTATTAATACATACTCACTAATTATGGCTGCAAATATCTAAAAAAGCGTAAAGACCTTTGCCACTAAATATAAAAATCTTGTTTTTTTGAGTAACTTTAATTCTATTTTATAGTCCTATACAAAACATACTATCAATAAATAATTATGTTTTCACTTTTTAGAGAAAATATCAGAATCGCAATGGATTCTATAAAAGGACAGGTCTTAAGGACTATTCTTACAATTTTAATCATCGCAATTGGTATTGCGTCATTGGTTGGGATTTTAACTTTGGTTGGCGCATTAGAAAATACAATTTCTGGTGATTTTGCCTCTATGGGCGCCAATACTTTTAACATACAACAGTATGAATTTACTACTAGAAACAATCAGGATAGAAAAAAGATCAATCCAATTATAAGTTACCGTAATGTAAGAGCATTTAAGGACAAGTTTCAGCATCCTTTTTCAAAAACTTCTATAAATTTTACAGGTACACGTATTGCCGAAGTAAAATATGACAATGAAAAAACTGATCCAGAGGTTTCTATTCTAGGTGTAAATGAAAATTACTTAGAAAATACCGGAACAGAAATTGAAAAAGGTAGAAATTTCACCTTTTTTGATATTGAAAACAATAACAATGTATGTCTTATAGGATCAGATTTCAAAAAGACTCTTTTTAAAGACACCAATCCAATCGGAAAAACAATTAATATAAGAGGTGTAAAATTTAAAGTAATTGGACTATTAAAAAGTAAAGGAGCAACATTCAGAAATAATCAAGATTTAAGAGTATTTATTCCTTTACAAATAGCACGGTCTATCTATACCCTACCCAACATAAATTACAATATTAGTATTCGAGTAAGTGATAAACAATTTATAGAAGCTGCACAAGATGAAGCTATTGTCACATTTAGAAATATTAGAGGCCTAAACCCTATCGAAGAAAATAATTTTGGTATCGAACGCAGCGATGATCTTCTTAATAGAATTGCAAGTATCACATCCTATCTCTATTATGCAGCTTGGATTATTAGTATTATTACCATTTTTGGATCCTCTATTGCTCTTATGAATATTATGCTAGTTTCTGTTACAGAAAGAACCCGAGAGATTGGTGTAAGAAAAGCGCTAGGGGCGAAAAAGAACACTATCGCTGGTCAATTTTTTATAGAAACCATAATTATTGGTCAAATCGGGGGAGTATTGGGTATTATTTTAGGAATTTTAATTGGTGGCGGAATTGCTGCTGCTGCGAGTTTCAAATTTAGCACCCCTTGGTTGGCTATAATTTCTGCCACCACTATTTCTTTTGTAATTGCAATACTTTCGGGATTATATCCATCATTGAAAGCAGCAAAACAAGACCCAATCGAATCCTTGAGATATGAATGATTAAAAACTTTTTTATTCCTGATTACTAACCATTTTTTCAAAATAGCAATATAAATCACCTTTGGTAATATTGGCTCCTTGTTGAATCAATTTAAATTTATCAAGATTTTTGTCGTCACTATACTCCTTTGATGCATTATAAAATACTACTTCATCATTCAACAAATTATTTCGTAACCAATCATAACCTTCGGGAGTTGTAATATCTATAGTTTCATTATTAATTTTAACTGCAATTAACTGCATCTGAGATTCTTGTAACTCAAAAAGATGAATTTGATCTTTAGAAAAATGCTCCAAGTATTTAGCCTTGTTTAATACACCTTCCCATACGAGGTCACTAAAAACATCGAGTTCATCCTCTGCCACCTCTGGTTTATTATTTTTGATTTCATCCCATTCATCAGCAGTAATGGATTGCGTTGCCAAAAAATTAATAAACTCTACATGCAATTCTTCAAATTGCTCTTTACTTAGTCTTTGATATTTCATCCTAAAAAAAATTGAGTGCAAAAATAAGTATAAAAAGGTGATTTATATATGATAAAAGTAGTTTTGTGTCTATAGGAATATCCTCTACCTGACTAGAAAATATTCAAGACAAACGGGAAGCTCTTGAAAAGTTCCCCTCATAAAAGTCATTATATTTACACTATACTATAACATTCAATCTCGCTCACAATGAAAAAAATATTTTCTTATACAATAACGCTATTACTTGTAAGCACTTCTATACAAGCGCAACAATTATCAAAAACAGAACAAAAAATCATCAAATCTGTAGTAGCAAATCATCAATCTGCAGTCTTATTTTTAGAAAAAGTAGTAAACATCAATAGCGGAACCATGAATCATGAAGGTGTAAAAGAAACAGGAATGGTTTTTAAGGAACAGTTTGATGCTATTGGTTTAGATACACAATGGATTGATATGCCTCAAAACGTAAATCGCGCTGGGCATTTGTTTGCAAAAACATCTGGCACCAAAGGAAAAAAAATACTACTAATCGGACATTTAGATACAGTTTTTGAAAAAGACAGTCCGTTTCAAAAATTTAAAATTGAGGGAGACATTGCATATGGTCCGGGAGCAAACGACATGAAGGGCGGCGATGTGATTGTATTATATGCATTAAAAGCATTACACGAGCACAATTTATTAAAAGATGCACAGATTACTGTAGCCTTTACTGGGGACGAAGAAAGTACCGGAAAACCCTTGGAGGTTAGTAGAAAGGATTTAATAGATGCTGCCAAGAATAGTGATATCGCATTGGGGTTTGAAACTTCAACGGGATTTAACTATGCTACTGTTGCCCGAAGAGGTTCTTCAGGCTGGTCTTTAGAAGTAAAAGGAAAAAGAGCACACTCTTCAGGAATATTTAATGATCGTGTGGGTGCTGGTGCCATTTTTGAAGCTTCCAGAATTTTAAACTCATTTTACACCGATGTAAAAGGCGAAGAATTCTTAACTTTTAATCCTGGGGTAATTTTAGGCGGAACAGAAGTAAATTTAGACAAAGAACTAAGCAAAGGAACCGCTTTTGGAAAAAGCAATGTTGTTGCACAAACAGTAGTTGTAAAAGGTGGTTTACGTTTTATTTCAGAAGATCAAAAAGAAAATGCTAGGTCAAAAATGAAAAAAATTATTGAGAAAAACTTACCACAAACTAGTGCAACTATAAGTTTTAAGGATAGTTATCCAGCAATGCAGCCTACAGAAGGTAATCTAAGCCTATTAAAATTGCTAAACGAAGTGAGTAAAGATTTAGGTCAAGGAAAAGTAGAAGCCTATGATCCTGGCAAGCGTGGTGCTGCAGATACTTCTTTTGTAGCTGAGTATGTTGATTGTCTTGATGGACTGGGCACTATGGGGCGTGGCGCTCATACTACAAACGAAACTATAGACTTAACTACTTTTGAAGCATTAACAAAGCGTACAGCGTTACTTATTTATCGATTAATAACAAAATAAAAAAAGCCGATCTCAAAAATGAGATCGGCTTTTTTTATTTTTCAGTAAACAGATTGTTTAATTAAATATATACCTCAAACCAAATTGCATTTGCCATCTAGATTGTATACTAGAATCATTTGCAAACGTTTCTCTTAGGTTTGTATCAAAAGTATATAGAGGTTGGTTGGTAGCCGTGTCTAAAGAAACTCCTATGGGTTGTGTAGTCGTTGGTTGTTGAATCACTCCCCAATCAGAACTTATCAAATTTCCAAAATTTAAAATATCAATACTAAATTGTATGGTATTTGACTTACCATTTCCTAATTTAAAATTAAAATCCTGAAGTATTTTTAAGTCCACTCGGCTTCTCCAAGGTGCTAATGCCCCATAACGTTCTGCATAGCTACCTCTATTATCACTTAGGTAATCATCTTGTTGAATATAAGCTTCAAGAGCTGCTCTTTGTTCTGCTTCAGATACTCCACGAGATTCATCAAAATTCATTTGTTGTATCTCTGTCGAAGTAGGAATATATAGAAGATCATTATTCTGAAAAGAACTATCATTATTAATATTACCAGCATAGGTATAATTAAACCTTCCGCCTTTGGCATATTCTAAAAAACCAGAAACTGTTGTCCCCCATTGTTTATTTGCGCCATACGCCCAGTTTTTTGTAGCAATACCAATAATTCTATGTGTATCTCCATATCTCGAAAATGACAACACATCATTATTTGCGTTTCCAGAAATTGCATTAAAGTCAAAAGCATCACCAGTAATTTCGGCTTCTATAGAATTAACATCTTTTGAATTCAAATAGTTGTAAGCTACACTAGCATATAATCCATTTTTAAATGATTTTTGCGCTTTTAGAGTAGTATTCCAAATTCTACCTTTATCAGAATTTGTAAATACATATCCATTTGTTGGTCCTCCAAATAAATTAATTGATCTATCTGTATTTTCATAAACAGGTCTATTATCGACCCCTTGCAAGGTTCCAGATGGATTACTTAATCCCCAATTTTGTACATGTGCCGCATTAATGTCTTTGGTATAAGAAACATCACCTGTTAGAATAATTCCATTTTCAAATTTGTGATCTACACCAACATTAGTTCTCCATACCTGTGGCCATTTAAAATCTGGATCCACTACTTGATAAAAGAAGAAGTCTACCCCTTGTACTTGATTTCCTAACCAAACAAAAGGAAAGCGACCAGTAAATACACCTGTACCTCCACGAACTTGAGTTTTACCTTGACTTTTTATATCCCAATTAAACCCTAATCTTGGCGAAATTAAAAAATTATCGCTAGGGAGTGTGGTAGAACTCAACCTTGTTGTTTGGCCAGTTTCGGGATCAAAATAATCAATAGTTGGTTGGTAGGTACCTTTTCTATCTATATTTTCTTGGATTTTGTCTTTGGTATCAAAATATAGTGGTTTATCAAAACGAACCCCATATGTTAACTTAAATTCATCTGTTATATCCCACTTATCCTGTAGATACACAGAAAACTGACCTACATTAGTTTCTGCAAGTTGCCATCCTCTTGAATCTCCTAATTCAAACTGATTATTATTGTTAAATGTAGTAATCGCACCTTGAATGGTATTATCTACTAAACCACCTGGTTGTGCAAATGCCAAAAACTCATCTACCGATGCAAATTGTGTGGAAGGAGTATCTTGATTATTATCCAAATCCCATCCAAAAGTACCACCATAAACGCCTAGATTAAACGAATTCTTGAATCTAAACATTTCAAACGAAGCCCCAGCTGTTATTGTGTGACGACCTATAAAATAATTAAAATTATTAGTTGCCTGAATGACTCTTTGTTCTAACTTATTATTGATAGAAAATGGTTCATGCCCAGCAATAATATAATTACTACCGGCACCATCTTGAATTGCTATACTTGGAGCCGGGCTAGAGAAAGGAGTTCTAAAGTCGTCAAAAAACGTATAACCAACTTGAAATTTATTAGCCGCTTTATCTCCAAAAGAAGAATTTACTTCAAGTAAAAATGAATTTATTCTGTTATTAATCTCATACCCAGATTTCTCAAACTGAATCACCTGAGAATTTGGTCCTCTTACTCCTAAAGCAGTTGGGTGAGCGGGTTTTTCTTGCGAAGCATCTAAGAAATTGTAAATAAATGCCAATCGGTGATCATTATTAATATTCCAATCTAATTTAAATATCCCTTTAGTAGAATTAGATTCATGTAAATACCCTTGGTATGCTCCGGTATCATATCCTAATGCAGTTAAGGCTGATTGTACTCTAACTAGATCACTTTCTAATACTCTGGATTCATTAATCCCTTGTACACCATCTTCATTATTGGCGACCCATGGAAAACCTAAATCTGTTCTTTGATCAATTTCAAAATTAGCAAAAAAGAATAATTTATTTTTAATAATAGGTCCCCCAATACTAAAACCAGATTGAATTTGTTCTAGTTCTGGCACAAATATTTCATCTCCTTTTACTTTATTACCCGTTAAATTATCATCTCGATAAAAAGTATATGCAGTGCCTTTAAACTCATTAGTACCACTCTTAGTAACTGCATTTACAGATGCTCCGGTAAATCCAGACTGAGTAACATCATAAGGCGCTGTAGAAACTTGTATTTGATCAATCGCATCGAGAGAAATGGGTTGAGCATTGGTTTGTCCTCCAGGAGTAGCTGCGTCCAATCCAAAAGGGTTATTAAAAATTGACCCATCCAAACTAAAATTATTAAACTGATCATTTCTACCTCCAAAAGAATTACCACTTGCTGTAGGCTCTAATCTCGTAAAATCAGAAGCAGATCTCGAAATCGTAGGTAAGGTTTTTAATTCTCTTCTACCAACACTTGTTTCTGCGCCTGTTCTCTCACTTCCAAATGTAGATCCACGCTGTGAAGTGATAACTACTTCTTCTAGTTGGTTATCATCTTCGACCATAACAACATCAGCATTAAAAGTTTGCCCTAATTGAAGATACAGACCATCTATAAGCTGTTTTTTGAATCCCACATAACTTATGGTTACCCTATAGGGTCCTCCTACTCGTAAATTCAGCAAGTTAAAACGTCCATCAAAATTTGTAACTCCGCCATAACTTGTTCCCGTAGGACCGTGCACAGCTGTTATATTTGCTCCAGGCAATAATTGATTATTATTATCCTTTACTGTTCCAGAAATATTGGATGTGGTCACTTGGGCATTAATAACAAATCCGCCCACTATCAAAAAAGAAAAAAGTATGAATTTTTTCATAGTTAAGTATATTGAGTAATTAAGAATGATTTCAAAATAAAATTAAAACAAAAAAATCGCTCCGAAGAGCGATTTTTATTGATCTTATACACTAGTTATCAACCAGTTTATTTTGCTTGAGCAACAATCTCAAAGGGAACTTGTGCAATTACTTCTCTATGAAGTCTAACAGAAGCTTCATATTGTCCTAAACGCTTTATAGTTCCTCCTGGTACAGTAATAAATTTCTTTTCTATTTCTACACCTTCTTTAGCAATTACTTCAGCTACATTTGCATTAGAAACAGAGCCAAATAATTTGTCTCCTGATCCTACTTTTGCAGTTATTTTAATTTCTAACCCTCCTAATTTCTTAGCTACTTTTTCTGCATCTTCAATTTGCTTTTTCTCTTTAAAAGCACGCTGTTTTAAAGTTTCAGTCAATACTTTTTTTGCAGAAGGAGTTGCTAATACAGCAAGCCCCTGAGGGATTAAATAGTTACGACCATAACCATTTTTAACTTCTACCACATCGTCTGTGAATCCTAGATTCTCAACGTCTCTCTTTAATATAAGTTCCATGTTATGACGAGTTTTATTTTAATAAATCACCAACGTATGGCATTAATGCTAAGTGTCTTGCTCTTTTTACAGCAACACTTACTTTACGTTGATATTTTAATGAAGTACCTGTAAGACGACGAGGTAATAATTTACCTTGCTCATTTACAAACGCCATTAGAAAATCTGGATCTTTATAATCGATATATTTAATTCCAGATTTTTTGAAACGACAATACTTCTTAGTTTTTGTCGTATCTATGTTAAGCGGAGTAAGATATCTGATCTCTCCATCTTTTTTTCCTTTTGCTTGTTGTTCTATAGATGACATAATTAAGCTTTTTGTTTGTTTCTATTTCTTCTCTTCTCTGCCCAAGCGATTGCATGCTTATCTAGACGTACAGTAAGATAACGCATTACACGCTCATCTCTTCTATATTCTATCTCTAGTGCATTAATAACCTCACCAGGCACCTGATATTCAAATAAGTGATAAAATCCACTTTTTTTGTGTTGGATAGCATAGGCTAGCTTTTTAAGCCCCCAATCCTCTTTTGATATCATCTTGGCACCGTTAGAAACAAGAATGTCTTCGTATTTCTTAACTGTTTCCTTTATCTGGTCTTCAGATAAAACGGGATTCAAGATGAAAACAGTTTCATAATGATTCATAAAAATCTATGTTTAAATTAAAATTGGCTGCAAAAGTAATCTTTTTTTTTGGATTTTCAAACTTAAAGTCACCTCGATGAAACACTACTTTTATCGATAAAAAGCCCGAATTGTTTGTTAGAATAATATATATTCATTAATATTGTAAAGGAATATTAACAGCATGCAAGTGGAACAATCTCAATTAAAATGTGCGGTAGTAGATGATTCGCGCCTTCAAAGACTGGCTATAGTAAAGCTAATAGACGAACATTCTTCACTAGAATTAGTGGCTGAGTGGAATAATGCTATCGAAACAAAGAATGGTTTACTTGATACACCAGTAGACCTTTTGTTCTTGGATATCGAAATGCCAATTCTTACTGGATTTGATCTTTTAGATGATCTTGAAAACAAACCTCATATTATTTTCGTTACAGGAAAAACAAAATATGCTTTTAAAGCTTTTGATTATGATGCGATTGATTATTTAAGAAAACCTCTTAAAAAAGATCGTTTTAATGCAGCTGTAGAAAAGGCTTTAAGTATGTCGCGTTTGGGTACAGAAAATGCTGCTGTAGAAGATGATGATTACATTTTTGTAAAAAGTAATCTGAAAAAACGTAAAATTTTCTTAAATCAACTTAAATATGTTGAAGCCTTAGGTGATTATGTAAAACTTATCATGGAAGAAGGCGACCCTATTGTAGTATTGGCTACAATGAAATCTTTTGAGGCTCAATTACCAAGTGATCGCTTTTTAAGAATTCATAAATCTTATATTGTTAACCTAGATAAGGTAGAGCGTTACAATAGCCGAAATATTGAAATCGCAGATGAAAAAATACCGCTTAGTAGACATAAGAAACATTCTTTGATCGAAGCGTTGAATAATTAATCAAATTATTAAATGAAGATAAATATAAAAGTCTTGCTATGTAGCAAGACTTTTTTTTATTTAATAATTATCAACGTTGATCAACAATCTCACCCCAGAGAAATCTTTTATACTCTCAAAAGAGACTTTTATTTTTTTTATCAAAGCTTTTGTTTTTGCAAGGGATTGGCCGTGCGGGATTTTAATCAAAATATTTTTATGGTATTGATTACGTATTCTTGAAATAGGTGGAAATTCTGGACCTAACATATTTTCTTTAAAAGTATTCTTTAAAGATTTTGCCAACCAGTTTACTGATTCATTTACTTTATTATAATCTTTATGTTTACCTGTTATTTTTATAATCCTGTAAAAAGGAGGGTATTTATATTGTCGTCGTTCTTCGATCTGATCATGATACATCCCCGAATAGTCATTAACCGAAACTTGTTGAAGTATTTGATGATAAGGATTATATGTTTGTACTAAAACTATTCCTCTTTTTTTTGTTCTACCAGCCCTACCTGCTACTTGTTGCAATAATTGATAGCTCCTTTCGTGTGCTCTAAAATCAGGGAAATTCAATAAATTATCGGCATTCATAACCCCTACCAAACTCACATTCCGAAAATCTAATCCTTTTGAAAGCATTTGTGTACCCACTAAAATATCGATTTCACCTTGTTCAAATCGATTTATAATTTTTTCATACCCATGTTTACCTCTCGTAGTATCTTGATCCATTCTACCTATATTATGATCAGGAAAAAGCTCTTGTAATTCTTTTTCTATTTGCTCTGTACCAAATCCTTTTGTAGATAAATCTGTACTATTACATGCCATACATTGTTGAAGCATAGCCATATGATAACCGCAATAATGACATCTTAATTGATTTTTGTGATTATGAAACGTAAGACTAACATCGCAATTAGGGCATTGAGGTGAATGCCCACAAGTATTACATTCTACAACTGGTGAATACCCTCTTCTATTTTGAAAAAGAATAACCTGCTCCTCTTCTTTCAAAGCCTCTTGTATTGCCAATAACAGAGTATCACTAAAATGACCTGTCATTTGCTTCTTTTTATGTTTAGTTTTAATATCAACCAAGTTAATCTCTGGCATTAATACATTACCATACCGTCTGTTAAGTTCAACTACTCCATATTTATTTTCTGTTGCATTATAATATGTTTCTATTGCAGGTGTTGCAGAACCTAGTAAGATTTTGGCATTGAACATTTTTGCTAAAACTACAGCTGTATCTCTAGCATGATATCGGGGTGCAGGGTCATGTTGCTTGAAAGAGTTTTCATGTTCTTCATCAACAATCACTAATCCTAAATTAGTGAATGGAAGAAATATTGCTGATCTGGCACCTATAATAATCTGGGCTTTAGATTTTTCGTTTTTTAAATTATTCCATGCCTCTACACGTTCATTTACCGAGTATTTTGAATGATATACAGTAAGTTTTTCTCCAAAATACTCTTGTAATCTTGTAATAAGCTGTGTGGTTAATGCAATCTCTGGCAATAAATACAATACTTGTTTTCCTTCTTGTAATGTTTTTTCAATAAGTTTTACATAAACCTCTGTTTTCCCTGAAGAAGTTACACCATGTAATAAACATACATCTTGCTCAATAAAAATATTGGTTATACTTTTTAAAGCTTCAAGCTGGTGTTCATTTAGTTTTTTGGTTTCTTTATTTACATCACCATGATACTCTACTCGATCAATTTGTAAATGATAGTCTTGTAAAATTTTTTTCTCAATTAAGGTTTTTAAAATAGCAGAAGAGCTATTTGCTTCTTTAATAAGATCACCAGATTTTATAGGCTTAGTGGATTTTGATTGTAAGTCAAATAGGCGCATTAACACTTCTCGTTGTTTTGGTGCTCTAGTTAACGAATCTAACAATAAACGTAATGCTTCTTCTTTTACATAGTCGGGATGCAATTTAACATATCGAACTACTTTAGGTTTATATTGTTCATAAATCTCCTCTTGAACAGTAACCACTTCTTTTTCTATAAGCCTTTTAATTACTGGAAGCACATTCTTTTTACTCACAATATTCATGACTTCTTGTATCCGAAGCAAACTTTGATATTGTAAGGCTTCATAAACAAGAAATTCATCATCTTTTAAAGAAGATTCATCTACCGTGCTATTTTCATTTCTAAGAATAATGGTTTCACTTTCTAATAAAAAAGCACTAGGGAGTGCTGCCCTCATCACTTCGCCCTTTGTACACATATAATAGTCAGAAATCCACGACCAAAGTTCGAGTTGATGATAAGTTATGATTGGCGCTTCGTCTAGAATATGCTCTATTTCTTTGGCTTCATATACTTGAGGGGCATTTTGATGAATTTTGGTCACCAAAGCTGCATATAGTTTACTTTTTCCAAACTGTACAGCCACACGCATACCTGGTTGCAAAAAACCTGCTTCATTAGCGTTGATACTATACGTAAATTCTTTATCGAGAGGAATAGGAAGGATTAGATCTATAAAATATGACATTACTGATTATAATGAAATGTAAAATATTATTAAACAAAAATACAAGTTTAACCCATAGTAACAGATTTAATTTTGAGAATAAAAAAATCCGATGTTTTTACAACATCGGATTTTTTATATTTATTTGGTAAATTATTTACTTACTCCTAGCATTCCGCCTTTAATAATTTCACAAGCAGGCTCATTACCTAACCATATTTTAAACAACGCATATTTAAAATCTCGGCCTTCTATAAACCCTAGTTCTTTTCCATTTTTATAGGTCTTAATTCCTTTTCCTTTTAGATACACCAAATCATAGAAATCATTGATCTTCATTGGTGAATTAAAAAGCTTAAGAAAGTCTTCTATTCTTGCGTCTAAGCTTTGTGTATTACCGAACATAGCATCATCAAATCCTTTTCTAAAAACTTTGATCATTCTCTCATTAGTAACTTTTTTTGAAGCTATATTTAATCGAATTGCCATGGTTTCATCAGAATCTAATATTTTTTTATCATCTGTATACTTTGTTTTGGTATACAATGTCCCTGCGTAGGTCTTAAAAGACAAGACTTTTCTCATAGCCCCTCCGTTGAAGACTAACTCTTCTCCATCAAAATTAACTTTATCAGGAACTACAACATCTCCAATTCTAACTTGGGCAATAATAGATGTGCTAAAAATTAGTGCAATAAATAGGGTAATTATTTTTTTCATGGTTTTGTTTTTTAAAGATTACTATTGCTTAGTTCAATAATTTTAAAAAAACTAACATAAAAAAAACGTTAAAATATTTATTTGACTTAAAAAAGATATTAAAACACTACTGATTTTATACCCTAATCCATTTTTGTGTTCTATACAGAAAAGCAATATATCCTCTAACGTATAGTACTTTGGGATTATCTTCATCTACCCATATTTTACAACGGTAAACTTTTCCATTTTCAGGATCTAAAATAGTTCCATCTTCGTATTCATCGCCATCTTTTTCTAAACCTTTAATGATGACCATACCTTCAATAGGTTTATTATAATCACTTCCTTTACATTCTTCGCAAAGATTTCCTCTCTCAGCTTCATCTAGTATTTGTGAAATTTTTCCATACAACTTATCGCCTTGTTTATAGATCTCAACAATAGATCGAGGTTTTCCGGTATTATCATCTATGGTTTTCCACTTACCTAAAACTTCGTTTTGTGCATTTATTGTTCCAGAAACAACTAGTAACGAAACAAAAATTATTTTAAAAAAATTCATCATATAAAAATAGCTTGTATTTGTTTTGGGATTCAATATATTAAAATTATCAGAAAAAAAAGAGCTATCCAGAAATACGAATAGCTCTTTCATTATATCTATTTGAATGAATATCCAGGAATTATTGTAATCCTAGCATTCCTTTCTTAATTCCTTCACTGGCAGGTTTTTCTCCTAGCCAAATTTTAAACAATGCATATTTAAAATCTCGGCCTTCGATTATCCCAAGTTCCTTCTCATTCTTGAATGCTTTAACCCCTTTGTCTTTAATATAAACTATATCAAAAACGTCATTCTTTACTATAGGTTCAGAGAAAAATTTAATAAACTTATTGATTCTCTCATCTAGTGCTGTTGTATTACCAAAAGTAGCTTTTTTAAAACCATCTTTAACTGCTTTTATCATCTTCTTTTGTGTAACAAAACCTGAAACAATATTAAGTTTAAT
This sequence comes from uncultured Aquimarina sp., assembly GCA_947501475.1. GTDB lineage: Bacteria > Bacteroidota > Bacteroidia > Flavobacteriales > Flavobacteriaceae > Aquimarina. Next base: position 377,250 of record CANMWA010000002.1, read on the forward strand.
TGCCATTGTTTCATTTGCATCTAATATTGCTTTTGGATCTTTACTTTTATTTTGTAAATAAAGACCACCTGCATACAAATCGATCCATAACATCTCACGCATTCCCGCTCCATTCAATTTCAGATCAGTTTCACCAAAATTTTCTTCGTAAGGAAGAATAGCTTTACCAACCCTAATTTGTGCTGTAGCACTGGATATTGAAATTAGCGCGACTAACAATAAAGTAATTTTTTTCATTATAAGTAAGGTTTGTTGGGGTATTAATAATTAATTTTAAGATCAAACAAATATAGTGCATTTTGCTGCGCGTGCATAGTTAATTATTGACAAATATACCAAATTTAAGCATTTAATCGTTAAAATCAATCGTTTCGTCCTAATTATAACCTAGCATTTCTTTTTTCAATCCTTTATCAGCTGGTTTACTCCCTATCCAAATATTAAAAAGAGCTTCTTTGAAATCTAGCCCAGTAATATAGCCTTTCTCTACACCATCTTTATAGATTACACTTCCTTTTCCTTTTTCATAGACTATATCATAAATCTGATCAACTTCTATCTCGGTATTGATATAGCCAATAAATTTTTCAATTCTCTTTTGATAAGGCGCTAAATTACCATTGGTAGATTTTTTAAAACCTTCTCTTAAGGCGTTTGCCATTTTACTTCTTGACATCATACCAGACAGAATATGCAACTTTACAGCCATAGTTTCATCGGCTTTGGCGATAGCATTTGCATTATTGTTTTTCTTTTTAAGATATAATGCACCAGCATAAATATCAATAAAAAACTTTTCTCTAAGGCCGGCTCCATTAATCGTTAGATCTTCTCCATTAAACTTTACGTTATTTGGTAAAGTGGCATCTCCAACCTGCGTTTGCGATTGAGTAGATATAACAGACATTAAGGTAAAAAATAATATGCAAATTTTTTTCATTTTTAAATAATTTTTATTGTTTATGTTAATAATATTACGTGTCAAAATTTTTTCTTAACTGATTTAGTGATGCATTGAGCTCAAAACCTAATAATAATAGATTAGCATTAAGCCATATATAAAGCATCAAAATCAACATGGCACCAATAGATCCATATAGCTGATTGTAGTTTGAAAAATTATCTATATAAATTCCGAACAGGTATGTTGTAATCACTATTAAAAAAGTGGTCATAAAAGCTCCTGGCGAAAAGAATTTATTTTGTTTTCCTTCTGAAGTGCCAAAATAAAATAATGTGGCAATAATAACAAATATCATAAAAACAAATAATGAATATTTACCTATCGTTAGCCAAAAAACAGTATCATCTACTACTCCTATTGTATTTAAATCGTCCACTAAGTATGAAAAATATAATGTTCCTATCACTGTAATTAACAACAACGATGCCACAATTATTGAAACTCCTAAAGCGACAATATATTGCCGTACAAAATTTCGGTTAAGGGTAACATGATATGAATATTCAAACCCCGAAAAAACTGCATTAACACCATTAGTCATGAAGAGTATCGAAAGAACAAATACTGTTGATAACAGACCTCCTCTGGGATTAGAAGCAATGTCTTTAAAGATATCTGAAAAAAATTCTGAAGATTGTTTGGGTAATGCACCATTAATAAATTCGAAAAAATTACTCTCAAAATTATCAATTGGCACGTAAGGAATAAGGTTTAAAAGGAATAATAGAAATGGAAACAGTGATAAAAAAAAACTCCATGAAATTGCACTTGCCCTTGCAGAAAAAGTACCTTTAATAATCCCCAAAACATAAATCTCAATAAGATCATAAATAGATAGCCCTTCAAAACCCGGGAGAACAAGTTTTTTTCCTATCGTAACCAAAATATTGATTATAGGAATTTTTTTTAGCTTATCTTCTATAGGTTTTGACATTTACTATACGGCTTTCAAACTCAAATCCAAATTATAAACAGAGTGAGTAAGGGCACCACTACTGATGTAATCTACCCCACATTCTGCGTACTCCCTTACTGTTTTTTCATTAATTCCGCCACTCGATTCGGTCAAACAAGTATCACCAATTAATGCAACGGCCTTTCTTGTGTCTTCGTAATCAAAATTATCAATTAGTATACGATATACACCAGGAGTTTTAAGTATTTCTTTTATCTCATCAAGATCACGAGCTTCAACAATAATTCTAAGGTCAAGATCATTATCAATAAGGTATTTTTTTGTTTTTTCTATAGCTTTTGTAATTCCGCCAGCAAAATCTATGTGATTATCTTTTAACATCACCATATCATACAAAGCAAATCTATGGTTCTCACCGCCTCCAATTTTTACGGCCCATTTTTCTAAAGCTCTAATTCCGGGGGTAGTTTTACGGGTATCCAATATTTTAGTACCTGTACCATCAAGAAGCTTCACAAAATAATTAGTTTTGGTAGCAATGGCACTCATCCTTTGCATTGCATTAAGCACTAATCGCTCTGCCTTAAGAATAGATTGCGAACTGCCAGATACAAAAAAAGCTATATCACCATATTTTACATAAGATCCATCTTGTAACAATACTTCTATATGCATATTAGGATCTACAAAATTGAATACTTTTTTTGCAAACTCTACTCCTGCCAAAACTCCTTCGTCTTTAACTAAAAGTTTAGCTTTTCCGGTTGCGGAAATAGGAATACAAGCTAACGAACTATGATCCCCATCGCCTACATCTTCGCGTATCGCATTGGCAATGATCAAATCAATTTCTTTATTGAATTGTGCTTCACTAATCATATCGAATGGTTATTTTTGCTAATGTAACAAAAAATGCTAATTGTAAACTATGACCATAAAATTACTTGCAATAGGCAAAACAGACAATAAACAGCTTGAAGAACTTATAAACATCTATATCAATAGATTAGGTTTTTATATTAAATTCAATTTTGAGGTCATCCCCGATCTTAAAAACTCTAAAAACCTTAGTGAATCTCAACAAAAAGAAAAAGAAGGTTTGCTAATTCTAGAAAAAATTGAAAATTCGCATACATTAATCTTACTAGATGAGAGTGGAAAACAATATGATTCTGTTGGTTTTTCTGAAATACTCCAAAAACATATGAATAGCGGAATAAAACAATTAATTTTTGTTATTGGTGGGCCATACGGTTTTAGTCCAGAAGTATATAATAGGGCCAACGGGAAATTATCATTATCAAAAATGACATTCTCACATCAAATGATACGCCTGTTTTTTATAGAACAATTATATAGAGGTTATACTATACTAAAAAATGAACCTTATCATCATAGATAATAGATTTGAAACACTTTATTTTACCTTTATAGAATTCTTATTAATTGTTACATTTGCTCTCTAATAAACCAATCACCCCTATGTTATCATATCTGAAACTAATAAAATTTGATAATTTATTCATAATTGCCTTAGCCCAATTATGTATCAAATATGGTCTTTTTGAGCCTTTTGGTATTGCAATTACGTTAAATGGTTTTGGGATAGCTTTACTTATAGTAGCAACAGTTTTGATTGCCGCAGGAGGCAATATAATTATAGAAATATATAATCAGGAAGATTCTAGTGTTCTGCACAAAACTATATCTGAAAAATTAGCGAATCGATTGTTTATCATTTTTAATGTTCTTGGTGTTCTTATTGGGTTTTATTTATCTAATTTGATAGGTCGACCGGGGTTTGCTGCATTATTTATTATCATTTCTGGAATATTCTACATCTACGCTTCATCATTAAAAGAAACTTTGATTGTTAAGAATATTATTATTGGAATATTAGCTGCATTAAGCTTAATTGCTGTGGGGATTTTTGATCTTCTACCTGCGATAACCGAAAAAAACAGAGCATCACAAACTGTAATTTTCTCAATAATTTTGGATTACTCGATCTTTGCATTTATGATTATAGTGATTAGAGAGATTATTAAAGACTGTATTAATATAGATAGAGATCACAATCAAGGTATTAAAACAATCCCAATTGTTATGGGTAAAAATAGGACACTAAAATTAGTTGGTGCATTGGCTATACTACCTATCATTGCTGTCGTTTATTACATATACACTTATCTTTTTTCAAACACTGAAGTTGTTCTTTTTGTATTGATTCTACTTATAGCTCCTTTACTCTATTTTATAATTAGAAGCTTCATTTCAGAATCTGATAATCATCTCGTGGTATTAAAATTAATACTTAAAATTGTACTTATCACTGCCGCTATCTCTCTATTATTTTATCAATTTGTATTAAAATAAATTATGCTAAAGGATTTGCTTAAAAACTACAATATCATTCTTGCATCTGGGTCACCAAGAAGGCAGCAATTTTTTAAAGATCTTGATTTAGATTTTACAATTCAATTAAAAGAAATAGAAGAACTATATCCTAATCATCTAAAAGCTGAAGAAATTACAGATTATTTGGCACAACTTAAAGCAAAAGCTTTTACTGATTTAAAAGAAAATGATATTTTAATTACTAGTGATACCATAGTTTGGCACAAAAATCAAGCCCTTGGTAAACCCAAAAGTCTAGACGAAGCAAAACAAATGATAGCTTCATTATCCAACGACACACATAAAGTTATCACATCTGTATGCTTTACAACTATAGATCAAATAAAAGTAATACACTACACCACAAAAGTTACTTTCAGAAAACTTTCTACACAAGAAATAACATATTATGTAGACACCCATCAACCCTTAGATAAAGCAGGAGCTTATGGCATACAAGAATGGATTGGCTTTATTGGGATATCAAATATTGAAGGTAGCTATTTTAATGTCATGGGGATGCCAACCCACCTTGTTTATGAAACGTTAATTCAAATTGCTAAATCATAGCTTTATTGTAATTTGCATAGTACGCAATAAAAGTAAAAGTTATGAAAAAGTCAATATTATTATTCGCGTTTTTGGGCATATTAGTGATTATTGCTTGCAGTAATATTAAAGCTGATGATGTTTCAAAAACAATAGAAAAAACTACTGAAAAAATTACCCCTCCGACAAAGAAACTTACTGAAGATTTTAAAAAATATTGGTACGCTGGTACTGCCGAAATATCATCCTATCAATTAGAGCAAGCTCGATATGGTGAGATTAGGAAAGGTACTGCGGTACTTATCTATGTTACCGAGGATTTTTTGCCAGAGGCTCAAGTAAAAGCAGATCGCCAAAATGCTAATAACATCCCTGTATTAAAGCTAAATAGTACTAAAAAATTTAATACAGGAATCTACCCATATTCTATAATGCAGAGTACTTTTTATCCTGTAGCAAATAATCAACATGCAATAAAAGTATCTAGTTCTATGCAAGAATGGTGTGGACATGTATATGCCCAATTAAATAATAAAAAACAATTTGAAGTATTATCTCATTCTTATTTTCAGGGTGAAGCAGATCAACAATTCACTCTTGATAAAGCTATTCTTGAAAATGAGTTATGGGCAAAAATAAGAATCAACCCTAATGATTTACCACAAGGTAATCTTAAGATTATCCCTTCATTTGAATACTCTAGATTAAGGCACACAAAAATTAAAGCCTATACAGCAAAAGCATCTCTAGAAAAAAAAGGGAGTACAAATATTTATAGTATCAACTATCCAAAACTTAACAGAAATATTAGTATTACTTTTGATAATACTTTTCCTTATGAAATTGAAAGCTGGACAGAAACTTTCAAAAGTGGTTTTGGGCCTAACGCCAAAGAACTTACTACAAAAGCAACCAAAATAAAAAGTATTAAATCTGCATATTGGGGTAAAAACAGTAATAAAGATGAAGTACTAAGAGAAGAACTAGGACTATAATAATCAATATAAAAACAAAATGATAAAACTATCAGAATCAGAAATTCAAGAACGTCTTAAAAACATCGATGGTTGGGAGTATAATGATAATGCTATCCATACGACATTCGAATTTAATGATTTCAAAGATGCGTTTTCGGTAATGACTCGCATAGCTTTTGAAGCTGAGGCACAAAACCATCACCCAGATTGGACAAATGTATATAACAAACTACAAATTAGCTTATCAACGCATGATGCTGGCGGAGTTACAGAAAACGATTTTAAATTAGCTAAAACCATTGAAGAAATTATTGAAGGGGATTAATCCTTCAAATACGCAAAGAGTTTGCTTTGGATCAAAATTCTCTGATTGATCTTAAGCAAACATTTGTCAAAAACTTGGTTTCTACTTATGTTTGTATTTAGATTTTAAAATTAGCATATGGGAAGAGCTTTTGAATTTAGAAAAGCGCGTAAGATGAAACGTTGGTCAGCAATGTCTAAAGCGTTTACTCGAATAGGTAAAGATATTGTAATGGCAGTAAAAGAAGGCGGACCAGATCCGGCTTCTAATTCTCGCTTGAGAGCTGTAATACAGAATGCCAAGTCTGTAAACATGCCCAAAGACAATGTCGAAAGAGCAATTAAAAAAGCATCTGATAAAGATCAAAGTGATTATAAAGAAGTTCTTTTTGAAGGTTATGCACCACACGGAATAGCAATTTTGGTAGAAACTGCAACAGATAACAATAATAGAACTGTTGCTAATATCAGATCCTATTTTAATAAATGTGATGGTAATCTAGGAACGTCAGGTTCTGTAGAGTTTATGTTTGACCATACTTGTAATTTTAGAATTAATGGCGAAGGTATAGATCCTGAGGAGTTAGAGCTTGAATTTATCGATTTTGGTGCCGAAGAAGTATTTCAAGACGATGATGGTATATTAATATACGCTCCTTTTGAAAGTTTTGGAGCCATACAAAAAGAATTAGAAAGCCGTGAGATTGAAATCTTATCTTCAGGTTTTGAACGTATCCCACAAGTCACAAAAAAAATAACTACTGAGCAAGCTGCAGATGTAGAAAAACTATTAGAAAAAATAGAGGAAGATGACGATGTGCAGAATGTATATCATACTATGGAAGAATCTTCTTCTGAAGGGTAAAACACATATACTATTTATGATATAAAAAGAGTTTAGCTATGCTAAGCTCTTTTTTTGTTATGTTTTATATATTCACTCGACTACATATAAAATCCAAAGCATGAAAAAATTACTCATATTGATTCTTCTTTCTATAGGAAGTATATCTTATGCCCAAAATATGGATAATACTATATTACAAGAAGTTATTCAAAAACATGCAGATACTCTTGGAGGTGTAACAGGAAATTGGAAATTTATATACAAAGAAATACCGATGCTTTGTGTTACCGATGAAGCAAATAATAGAATGAGAATTATTTCACCTATTACAGAATCTGATACTTTGGATAAAGACCTGTTACTAGATTCAATGACAGCCAATTTTCATTCTGCATTAGATGTAAAATATGCTATAGCAAACGGAATTTTATGGTCTGTGTATATTCACCCATTAAAAGAACTTTCGAATGAACAGGTAGAAAGTGCAATATCCCAGGTGTATTATGCGGCAAAAACCTTCGGAACTACTTTTACGAGTACAGAACTTATTTTTGGTGGTAGAAATACTCAGAAACAACAAATAGAAGAAATTAAAGAAGAGAAAACTCGTAAATTTTAATCTACATCAAAGCTATATTCAGGCACTTTACCTTTTACTCCTTTAAAAAAGCTATACATAAATTCGAAATCTTTTTCAATATCATCAGTTGGATAAAACGGTGCTGAGATTACATTTTGTTTTTTCCCAAAATCAAAAGTTATCATAATGATAGGAACTTTTGCGGTTTTTGCGATGTGATAAAAACCTGTTTTCCATTCTGTAACTTTTTTTCGAGTTCCTTCTGGTGCTATAGTTAGTCGTAATTCATCTCTTTTTTCAAACAACTCCGCTATTGCTTCAACTTTATTTTGACCAGGGGTTCTATCAAGAGCAATGCCTCCAACTTTTCTAAAATACAAACCTAAAGGCCATTTAAAAAGCTCTTTCTTAGCCAAAAAGCTAATTTTAATATTTGCTAATTGCCTTATAAACAAACCAATATAAAAATCATGCCAACTCGTATGAGGAACAGCAATAACAACACATTTTTTGATAGCATCTGCATTGAAATCGCCTATAATTTTCCAGCCCAAAATTTTATTATATACAAAGGTCCATAATCGCTTCATAAAACATAAGTTAAGATTGGGAGTTATAAAGAACGATAAATTTCTTTCAGTTTGTCTGCATTAATCTTTGATTTCCAATCAGTACCCAAAGCATTTTCCCAAAGAGGCTCCAGACTTAATGCAACTTTAGTCATTACATTTAACTGATTTTCAGTCACATCAGCACAAACACCTACAGGAAGAGTAATGTTATGTACTTCTTTCATCTTTTTAAATACCGCAACTCCTTCAGGGTAATACTCACCAAGTTTATCAAATACTATACAGTTACCAATACCGTGTTTTGTCCCCAAAACATAAGCCAATCCATAGCTCATTGCATGAGCAACACCTACTTGAGAATAAGCAATACTCATACCGCCATGCCATGAAGCCATCATTAATTTAGCATCAGCTTCTTCCTTATTCAAAGTATTTTTTAGGAAAATTTCTTTACAAATTTCTAAAGCTTTTTCTCCATAACTTTGACTAAAGGCGTTTAAATATGTTCCATCCAAAGACTCTACACAATGAATATAACAATCCATACCCGTATAAAACCATTGATCTCTAGGTACGTCTTTTATTAATTCTGGATCCAAAATAACCTGATCAAAGGGAGTAAAGTCAGAATTAATACCCAATTTACGCTCTGGTCCTGTAAGGACAGTAGTACGAGATACTTCTGCGCCAGTGCCTGAAATAGTAGGGATGCCAACATGAAAAACAGCTTTGTTTTTAACCAAATCCCATCCTTGATAATCTGCTGCACTCCCAGGGTTAGTTAACATTATAGCAACGGCTTTAGACAAATCAAGCATTGACCCTCCTCCTATTCCAATAATACCACTTGGAGTATATTGATAATCAGATTTTATCTTAGATACAATTTTATCTACTTGTGAGGTTTTCGGTTCTTCTGCTGTTGAAACATAAATAATTTCATCAAGAGATGATAGCGGAATTCTACCTTCAATAAAAGAGGTGTTATTTTCAAAAACACTATCTATTAGGTATATGAAAGGCGCTACCCCTTTGCGCTCACATGAGATAATTTCCCCTATTTGATTAAACGATCCTTTACCAAATACTACTTTTGGAACCATCGGAAAGTTTCTATGATTAGAAGTATATACTTCGGAAGTAGTAGCTATATATTTCGTACTCAAAATATCTTCTTTATTAATTATTTTTTTTGCTCTTTCTAAATCTTCCGGGGTATCAATTTCAACACCTTCGTGTTGTGTTTCAATCATTTTTATATTCTTACCATATTCTAGATAACGTATACATTCAATTTTTTCTGAAGCTTCTAAAGAACGCATGGGGAGGTTATAGAAATCTAAAATAGCTTGTTTTCTAAATGCATATACACCTTTATGTTTATGATATGTATAATCTAACTCTTTGTCTCTTGGATACGGGATTGGTGCTCGTGAAAAATATAAAGCATAGTTGTTTTCATCAACGATAACTTTTACACTATTAGGGTTCATGATATCATCCCAATCACTAATAGGAGTCATCAAACTTGCAAGATCAATCTTATCAGCATCATTTTCATAAAACACCTCTAAAACTTTTTTTAGGCTTTCACGATCAGTAAATGGTTCATCACCTTGAACATTTACAACAATGTCAACATCCATTTTTTCTACAGCCTCTGCTATTCTATCACTACCGCAATCATGTTCTTTTATACTCATAATAGCCTTACCTCCATTAGCGATAATTTCATCATAAATAATATCACTATCTGTAACAACATACACTGCATCAAACAGTTCTGAATTTAATGTAGCCTCATAAGTTCTTCGAATAACGGTTTTTCCTCCAAGGTCCTGCATTAGCTTACCAGGAAATCGCGTGGCCGCGTATCTCGCAGGGATCATTGCGATGGTTTTTAGAGTATTTTTGTTCAAAATTTTTTGCTTTTTAGAATTGCAAAAATAACTTTTTAAAATTGATTTTCAAGTTATCCTGACGATTTAGTTTGCTTATTATTGTACCATTACATTAATTATAAAATTTATTACAATAATTAAATATACTAGTTTTCTACAAAAAAATCATCTTTAAACCCTATCAAATACAACTTTCTCTTAGCTCTTGTTACTGCAGTATACAACCATCTTAAATAATCTTTGGTTATACCTTCAGAAAGATATGGTTGTTCTATAAAAACAGTATCCCATTGTCCTCCTTGTGATTTATGACATGTAATAGCATAAGAGAATTTAACCTGTAAACTGTTGTAAAACTTACTGCTTTTTACTTTTAAAAATTTTTTATACTTCGATTTTTCAGATTCAAAATCTTTCATTACTTCTTGGTATAACTGATTAGATTCTTCGTATGACAACGACGGTGTCTCAGAGGTTAGGGTATCTAACAGTAAAACAGTATCAAAAGGTTTTTGATCCGGATAATCCACCATGCTTATTTTAACTTCCGCAAATCTAAAACCATACAATTCTTTTATTGCATATATTTCTAAAACTTTTATAATATCACCATTTGCAATAAAGCCAGCTTCACTTTTATTATCCAACCAAAAATAATTATTCTTAACTACCATCAAATAATCACCCGATGATAGTTCTTCTTCTTGAAAAAGTATTCTGGATCTAATTTGTTGATTATAAATATTGGCTCTTTTATTTGACCGAAGTATTATTACCGATTCTTCATGACCTAGTGTTGTGTATGCATCATTCAATGCATCCATAATCTCATGACCATCAATACATCTAACAATATCTGAATACCCAGATATATGAAATTGAAAAGAATCATAAAAACCATCGTTAAGAAATTCTCTTAATCTAGTGGCATTCATTAAGATACCACTATTCTCTGCCTGTCTCACTACTTCATCTAGCTCTATTTGAGTTACTTCTTTATTAAATCCCATAGATAAATTATCCGGATTAAGAGCTGGGCTTACCTCTAATTTAACAGGAGGTAACTGTGCTGTATCTCCAATAAAAAGAATTTTACAATTATATCCCGAATACACATACATCATCAAATCATCGAGTAAAGATCCATTTTCGAATAGCTTACTATCACTTGGTGTATCAGGTATCATTGAAGCTTCATCAATGATAAATAATGTATTACGGCTTTTATTTTGTTTTAGCTGAAATGCTACTCCCCCACTACTATTTTTTTTAGGATAATAGATGTTTCTATGAATTGTTTGAGCTTGTTTTCCAGAATAATTACTAATCACCTTAGCTGCACGACCTGTTGGAGCCAAAAGAACTGGAGTCAATTTGGCTTTCCATAAGTTTTTCACTAAAGTCCCTATCAAAGTGGTTTTACCAGTACCAGCATATCCTTTTAATAAAAACAAATCGTCTTTTGAGCCAGAGAGCATAAAAGAAGATAATTTTTGTAAAACTATATCTTGTTTTAATGTTGGTTCAAAAGGAAAATCTTTTTTCAACAATTCATAAAACTCTCTTTCCCCCATTAAAAACTTTATTCTGAATAGTTATACAATAATTAATAAATCAAAGATAAGGATGATTTTTTGGCAATAAACTTTTACGATTGAAAAAAAATTGTAGATTTGCGTATACACTAATGTTTAAAGCTAAATCACAAAATGAAAATTGTCATTCAATTAGTTCTTTGGGTAGTTATAGGATTTTTAGGGTACCTAGTATACAATTCTGTTATGGGTCCTGTAAGATTCAACAAAGTAAAAGAAGCGCGATATGCTAAAGCCGTTGAAAATTTAAGAAACATACGTACAGCCCAATTAGCTCACAGAGCTGTAACTGGAAGGTTTGAAAAAAATCCAGAGAAATTAATTTCTTTCATAGATACAGCAAAATTTACACTAACACAAAGAAGAGATTCAAGTTTTATTAGATTTAATAAAATATTAAAAATTGATGAACCAAAAGATACAGTGGTTGTCGATACTCTTGGATACGCATCGATAAAAGATTCTTTGTTTAAAAACAATCAACATCAAACTATGATCAAAGTACCTATTGAAGGTGTTGATGCTAGTTTTGAAATGGATGCTGGTTACATTAACAAAAATGATTTAAGAATCGCTGTTTTTGAAACCAAAGTTGCTAAAGATGTTTTATTACATGATCTAGATAAAGATCTTTTAGCTCAGGAAAAAGAAGTAGTATCGGTAGATGGAGTTAATGGACCTTTTCTTTCTGTAGGTTCTATGACTGAAGTAAAGACTTCTGGTAACTGGCCACTAACTTATGGAGCAAACGATCAATAATATAATTGATAGTACATCAAAAACATTGTCCATTCAGGTAAGCTTGAATGGACTTTCTTTTTGTATTGTAGATTCTGATCAACACATATCTGTAATCAAACAAGAAAGCTTTGGAGTTCAATTAACTCCTGAGCAGGTATTAAATAAGATTAAATATACCCTTGATAATGACCAAGACCTGAAAGAAAATTTTAGTGCCATTGAAGTCATGCATCAAAACGATTTATACACTTTAGTTCCGAAAGCTTTGTTTAATAAAAATTTGATCAAAGAGTACCTAAAATATAATATTAAAGTACTTGAAACAGATTTTATAGCTTATGATGAATTAGAACAACATGGTATTGTAACCGTTTATGTACCTTATACAAATATCAACAATTTCTTTTTTGACACATTTGGATCATTTACATATAAACATACCAGTACAATTTTGGTAAACTCTTTACTTTCTAAAGAAAAAAATAGTGAATCATCTATTGTTTATGCTAATATGAACCAAAAATCCTTTGATTTAATAATAATTAGAAACGGTAAATTAGTTTTAGGAAATACTTTCTCTTATGAAACTAAAGAGGATTTTCTATACTATCTTATGTTTACAGCTGAGCAAGTACAATTAAATCCAGAAGAATTTACGCTAGTCTTTTTAGGTTATATTACAAAAGAAAGTGAATGTTTTAAAATTGCAAATAAATATGTACGTAATGTTAATTTCGGAAATCACTCCCAAAAATTGAAGGTTTCTCAAGATATAACACCTTTTGAATCACATCAACATTATGTATTATTAAGCCACTTTTAGTATGCGTATCATCTCTGGAAAATATAAAGGAAAAATACTTACCGCTCCAAAAAAACTGCCTGTACGGCCCACAACCGACATGGCAAAAGAAGGATTGTTTAATATCTTAAATAATCACTATAAATTTCTGAACATATCTGTTTTAGATCTTTTTTCGGGAACAGGCAATGTTAGCTACGAATTTGCTTCTAGAGGCACTAAAGACATCACAGCAGTAGATTCGCATTATGCCTGTTTAGGGTACATTAAAAATGTTAGTAAAGATTTAGATTTTGAAATAGAAACAATAAAGAGTGATGTATATAGTTATTTAGAAAAAACAAATCGAAAGGCTGATATTATTTTTGCCGATCCACCATATGATTTCACAACTGAACAATTTTTGAAAATCTCAGAATTAGTTTTCAAAAAAGATTTATTACATGAAAATGGAGTACTTATTATTGAGCATTCTAAGTACACAAAACTAGAAGAATCACCTCATTTTGACAATTCAAGGAAATATGGCGGATCTGTTTTTAGCTTTTTCAAAAAGTAAAAAAGTCAATCTTATCACCTAATTATCCCATCACAGAAGTTCTAATAGAGAATTCATCAATTTCACTAAGATTACTTAACGAATCTATTTGATGAGATGCATTGCTAATTATATCTTCATAAAAAGCTAAAACTTTAGCATCAAAGCCAGGTGTATCTTCTGCTGTAAGTTTAAATATATCCATTTGATATATAAAATTATTTAAGATATGATGACTAGATGAAAGCATCGCTTTATAAATATTTAATTTAGCATTTTCAACTTGAACTTTTTTACTATGCCTTCGCATATCTATAAAAAGAAATACACAAAATAATAAAAAAGGTAGTATTATTTCATCTAATTCAAGATGATCCATACTTCTCAAAAAAACTATAAATTGTTCAAATAAATCAAGTTCTAGAAGTATTGTTGTTATATATAGAAAAACAGAAAACACTAAGCCTAAGATTGTTAGTTTATACTTATACATCTGTAAAGGGGGGAGTTAAAGTTAGGGGAATTTGATTTGGTTTTTGAGGTTGTTTGGTTTACGATTTAACAATAATATTGTATATACGTTTAGAGTCTGGATTGCATAAATATAGATAAAAAAAGGTATAACATGACTATTTACAAGTATTTTAACAGTAAAAAATTATAGCTAAACCTTATTATTTGTAAGGTTTAGCTCTATGCTACTTCTGCTCCTGTTGATGCTTCCCATATCATAAACCACTCTTCATCAGTAATTTTAATTTCTAAAGAATTAACAGCAGATTTAATACGATCAATCTTTGTCGAGCCAATAATAGGGAGAATTCCCGAAGGATGTTTTAATAACCAAGAAGTTAAAATTTGATCTGCAGTTACTTCATATTTTTGAGCTAATCGATCGGTGATTTTATTAATACTTTTGACTCTATCTTCGGGGTTGTTTACAAAAAACTTTCCTCCAGCCAACGTAGAATACCCCATTGGCTTAACCCGCTTCTCTATACATAAATCTATAGAACCATCAATAAACGGATCTAGATGTATTGGAGAGATCTCTATCTGATTTGTTACTAAAGGTATATAAGTGTTTAACATTTCAAATTGAGTTCTAGTAAAGTTTGAGACTCCAAAATACAAAGCTTTTCCTTCATTTTTCAATTTCATAAAAGCTTCAACAATTTCTTCAGGATTCATTAAAGGACTTGGTCTATGAATTAAAAGCAAATCAATATAATCAGTTTGTAGGTTTTTTAAAGACTGTTCTACACTAGAAATAATATACTCTTTACTTATATTGTAAGATTTAATAGTATTATCAGGGCGATTTGGAGTAACCAATTTAATTCCACACTTTGTCACTAATTGCATTTTTTGACGCAGTGAAGAATTTCCTTTAATTGAGTTACCAAATAATGCTTCTGTTGTATAATGCCCATATATATCTGCATGATCAAATGTTGTTACATTTATTGAGAGACAATCTTCAATTAGTTTACGAGTTTGGTCTATTGATAGATTTGCGCCCCACTCTCCCCAATTCATACATCCGGCTACGATGCGGGACAACACAGGTCCATTTTCTGAAAGGCTAACATTCATTTTGTTTATTTTTTGGTCAATTAATAAGTTATTGCTTCATAGATCAATCGTTGAATTTCGGATCGAATATCATTGGATATTAACTTTCGATTGGCCGAATCCGGAAATGTTCGGTTACTTAAGAATACATATACTATTTCTTCTTCGGGATCAGCCCATGTAAATGTTCCTGTAAAACCGCTATGTCCAAAACTAGTCATTGATATACAGCCACAAGTTGGACCTATATCACCTAATTGAGGCTTATCAAATCCTACACCTCTACGCACATCTTTATGACAATAATAGCAGGTATTAAATTCTTCTAAGGTTTGCCTTTTAAAATATTGCTTCCCTCCATAATATCCTCCATTAAGGTACATTTGCATTATTTTGGTTACATCATTAGCATTTGCAAATAAGCCTGCATGTCCACCTATGCCGCCAAACATAGCAGCTCCCTGATCATGAACATATCCATGAATGATCTCTTTTCTAAATGCTTTATCGTTTTCTGTTGGTACTATTCTTTTCTTTTTAAATCTTTTCAATGGAAGGTATGATGTATTACTAGCTCCTAAAGGTTTATAAAAATGCTGCTGCGTTAATGCATTCAAACTATTTCCGTAGTGATTTTCTATATATGTTTTTAATATATAATAAGGTAAATCACTATACTTATACCTAAGTCTTTTACGCAGTTCACTATCTTTTATTCTTAAAAGTAAAGAGTCCTTCATATCACTACGGAAATAGAGATTATCTGTTACTTCTATATTAAAATCATCTGATATCTTATTTCTATAATATTTCTTATCTGGTTTCTGAGTTACAGAATCTAACGTTTTAAGATAAAAAGGAATCCAAGCTCTTAATTTTGCATAATGTGATAACATAGATCTAACTGTTATATGTTCTTTGTTAGAATCTTTAAACGATGGTAGCATATCACCAATCCTTGTATTCAAAGAAATTATTCCTTTATCTTTTAGTTCTATCGTTAAAGGTAATGTCGCCAATATTTTGGTTAAAGATGCCAAATCATAAATATCCGACCCCTGTACTTTTCTTAATTTGTTATATGTATGATATCCGTAGTTTTTATTAAAAACCACCTTACCTTTTCTAGCAACAATTAATTGCAACCCAGGTGTCATCTTCTTTTTTAGTGTGTAATCAATAATAGAGTCTATTCTATTAAGTTTATACGAGTTCATCCCAACACTTTCTGGTAACCCATAAGTCAATCGTTTTAAAGATCTGGTTTCAAGTCCAACTCCAACAGGAAAATCTTCACCTAAACTCACTGGAAGTTTTCCCTTGGCTTCTATAGCTCCAAAAAGTAATTGGGCAGCTTTTTCTTGAGCAATTGTACTATTTTGATATGCCATTATTATCCCTTCGATATTGGCCGTTGTAAGTATATCAAGCATAGCATATGGTCTAGCAAAAACACTAAGAACTGTTGTATTTAATCTAGCAATCTCATACAACCAAACTAATTCTTTATCCTTAAATTTATAATCTTTCCAGGGGGAAGCATTTGATTTATGAAAACCAACAATTACATAATTGTAGTTGCGTAATTGTTCTATAACCTCACTTAACTGGGTACCTTTTACCCAGTCAACCTGAGTGTATTTATTAAGTTGTTCATAAAAAGCTTCTCCAGAATCATCCCCCAATGAAACATAGGCTACTTTTTTAAGATCTAGATTCTTTACAGGAAGTGTTGCTCTATTATTCTTTATAATTGTTAAGGCATTTTCTATCAGTTCGTGGTGTAGAACGTCATTCTTCACGCTATTCAATTCTTCATACAAGAAACTTTCATCTACAGGCTTATAGTCATAAAGATCAGCTTTATACTTAGCCATCAAAATTTTTCGTACTGAATGTGATAAGCGTTCTTCTGTAACCAATCCCGAATAATATGCTGAAACAATTTTTTGAGATGCTAAAGGCACATCTTCTGAAATTAGCAATACATCATTACCTGCTAAAAATGCCGCCAAATCAATATCGCCTGGAGATTTAAAATCTGAAGCTCCTTTCATATTCAAGGCATCAGTAAATATTAGTCCTTTAAAATTTAACTTATCTTTTAACAAATTAGTCACTACATTTTTTGAAATCGAAGATGGGTAGCCTGATCTTGGTTCTAAACTAGGGATATTAAGATGCGCAACCATTACACTTGATAGTCCTTCATTTATTAATTTTCGGTAAGGGTATAATTCTATACTGTCAATTCTTTTGGCATCAAAATTTATAGTAGGCAATGTTTTGTGAGAATCACTATCGGTATCACCATGTCCCGGAAAATGCTTCGCACTCGCCATAACACCTTCTTTTTGCATACCTCGCATAAAAGCCAAAGATTTTTGAGTTACTTGATCTTTGCCTTCTCCGAAAGAGCGATTGCCAATGATTGGGTTTTTAGGATTTGTATTGATATCCACTACTGGAGCAAAATTGATATGAACCCCTAATCGCTTACAATGTCTAGCAATTTGCCGGCCTGTTTCTTCTATTAATTTATCATTTTGAATGGCACCCAAGGTCATATTCCACGGAAAAGCTTTTGTAGAATCTAAGCGCATTGCAAGTCCCCATTCTGCATCCATCCCAATTAATAATGGAACTTTTGATAGTGCTTGATATTCATTATTAAGTTTTGCTTGTCGCTTTGGTCCTCCTTTAGAAAAAATCACTCCTCCAATATGATATTCTTTAATGAGTTGTTTAATTTTATCAGTATCTTTTTTGGAATGAGAAGAAAATATATCAACCATAAATAACTGACCTACTTTTTCTTTTAGTGTCATTGTGTTATAAACACTATCAACCCATCGCTTTTGATTAGCATAATTTTCGACAATTAATGGACTATCAAGTTGTGCATTAATTCCAAAACTTATAAGACTTATTAAGAAAAGAATATGTTTTTTAGTAATCTGCCACACAAAAAAATTAATTTAAAAAACGATTATGCCAACTATCTTTTGCGGGTACTTCCCAATTGGTTCGATATTCGGCAATATTAGTCACTAGGTTATTGAAAACGATAGTATTTGGGGATACTGATCTATTTTTTGCCATTTTTTTAAAATCTAAAAGAGACTTGTACGCTACAAACTCTCCTTGTTTAAATGACACATTCATTTTATCCATTAAATCTACACCATACACTTTTTCTAAATCCATAATAAAGTGTACCGATGCATCGATAGAACAACCAGAAGCATTATTTAATCCCTGATCTAGCCCTATTGTAATAAACCTTTTGTATTTGATTTCATAAGCAGCTTTTAGATCAGCTCCATGTGCTGTCCATTGTGTAATGAATTCATCTAACTTTTGTTTAATTTCCTCTAACTCATCTAAAGAAAATGACCGATTTGCTTGATATATCCACACCCTTGATGTTTCGGGAAGGTCATTAAAATCTACCAACATTACTTACTTTTTTACTTTTTACTAAAGTAACAAAAACTATTACTACTTACCTCTATAAAAAAGAGTTAATATGAACAAACATATTAACTCTAATAAAATTGTATTTAGATTGTAAAAAAATCTATAAATCTTGAGCATTAGCTATTAGTTCTGCTACATCTAGCACTTCTATATTATCTTCTTTTTCTTTACTTTTTACTCCATCAGTCATCATGGTATTACAAAAGGGGCATCCTGCAGCAATGATGTCTGGTTTTGTTTCTAAAGCATCTTCGGTTCTTTCTATGTTTACGTCTTTATTACCTGGTTCTGGTTCTTTAAACATTTGCGCACCTCCTGCTCCACAACAAAGACCATTACGCTTGCAACGCTTCATTTCGATTAACTCTACTTCAAGTTTCCTCAATAGATCCCTAGGAGCTTCGTATACATTGTTCGCTCTACCTAGATAACATGGATCATGAAATGTAATACGCTTACCTTTAAATTTACCTCCTTCAACTTTAAGTCTTCCTTCATCTAGTAGCGATTTTAAAAACTGCGTATGGTGCATTACTTCATAATCACCACCTAGAGATGGGTATTCATTTTTCAAAGTATTAAAACAATGAGGACAAGCCGTAACAACTTTTTTAATTTCATATGCATTCATCACCTCTATATTGGTTACTGCTTGCATTTGAAACAAGAATTCATTACCCGATCTTTTTGCCGGATCACCAGTACAGCTTTCTTCGCTACCTAACACCGCAAAATCTACATTAGCATTATGTAATAATTTTACAAAAGCTTTGGTAATTTTCTTAGCTCTATCATCAAAACTACCTGCACAACCTACCCAAAATAAGACTTCTGGTTTTTTACCTTCTGCCATATACTCTGCCATTGTTGGCACTTTTATAGTTTCGCTCATCTGTAAATACTTTTATTTCTTTATTTATAAATTTAAGAATTCTCTACATTAGTCATGTTTACCATCATCAAAAACCTCTATCGTAACGACTCTTTCTACCAATTCGGTAAATTTACCCGTATATCTAGTTGCTTTAACTAAATGATTATCTATCCAATGATAGTTTCCTCCTCTTGGTTTACCCATTAATAAACTATGGTATTTAAAACCATGCTTAGTAAGCCATGTTTCTGTAACTTCTCGATGATCTTCTGTTCTAGAGGTAAAGAAACAAATAATATGTCCTTCCTCAAACCATTTATTTAATGTTAACAACGCATCAGGAAATGGCTCACAAGTAACCATACGTTCTGGTTCTTCATTTGGTACATCTTCGGTAATGGTGCCATCGATATCAATTAGATAATTTTTGATACCTTCAGGTAATACAGGACTAATATGTTCTCCTGCTTCTACTTTGTCATGCAATAATTTTTCTACTTCTTCCTTCTTCATAACTTCTAATTTCTCTTAATTTTTAAGGGTTTAATTGGTTTTTACTTTGGTTAATTATTTAATTTATTCTTTACTCCAGTTTAATCGATCCATTTGGTTAAATGGCCATGGAGCTCCGTTATTTTCGATGTTAGACATCATATTATTAAGTTCTGTTGGTGCAGCACTTTGTTCCATCACTAAATATCGTCTCATATCCATAATGATTGACAATGGACTAATACTTATCGGACAGGCTTCAACGCAAGCATTACAACTTGTACATGCCCATAATTCTTCTGGTGTGATATAATCATTTAATAACTGCTTACCATCATCCACAAAGCTACCGTTCTTATCGATATTATCGCCTACTTCTTTTAATCGATCTCTGGTATCCATCATGATTTTACGAGGCGACAATTTCTTTCCTGTCTGATTTGCGGGGCATTCGCTAGTACAACGCCCACATTCTGTACAGGTATATGCATTAAGTAGTTGTGCCCAATTTAGATCTACTACATCTGAAGCTCCAAACTTCTCTGGTTCTGCTTCTGATTGATCTTCTGCTGGAGCGGCAAAAGGATCTGCGTCTGGGTCCATCATCAACATTACTTCTTTTGTAACTGCATCAAGATTATCAAACTCTCCTTTAGGCTTTAAATCTCCATAATATGTATTCGGAAATGCTAATAAAATATGTAAATGCTTCGAAAAATATAAATAATTCAAAAACACTAGTATCCCTAAGATATGTAACCACCATGCTCCTCTTTCTACAAGAAGTAAACTACCTTCAGACATTCCATTAAAAAGTGGTGATATAAATTGACTAATAGGGTATGCTCCGGCTTTGACATAATGATCTGCACCTAATTCTTGCAATTGCAAATCTGATGCATTCATCACTAAGAACAAGGTCATCAATACCATTTCAAAATATAGGATCAAATTACCATCGTTTTTTGGCCAACCTTTCATCTCTGGGTTCCAAAAACGTTTTAGTTTAATCACATTGCGTCGTATCCAAAACAAGATTACTCCTACCAATACAAGAAATGCTAATATTTCAAAAGATGCTATTAAGAAATCATAAAACCCACCTAAAAAGGCAAATATTCTATGCGTTCCAAAAATACCGTCTATAATAATTTCTAAAACTTCGAGATTTATAATAATAAACCCCAGGTAAACAACAATATGCAGGATACCTGCAACAGGACGTCTCACCATTTTGGATTGCCCTAAAGCAATCATTGCCATATTTTTAAATCGTTCTGCTTTATTATCTGATCGATCAACATCTTTACCTAGACGAATATTACGTATAACTTTACGAATATTTTTTGTAAAATACCCAATTCCAGCTGCCAGGGCAATTATAAATAAGATGTTAGGTATATATTGCATAGTTATTTAGTTTATTGAGTCTGTTGGAGTTTGATATGGTTTATTCTTTTTTCCGAAAACAGATACATTTATATATCGAGTAGGGTTTAGTCTTAAATCCTGTAGTAGCAACTCTAGTTCCTTACTAGTTTTCTCTAAATTATAATATAATTTGTCGTCTTTTAGTAATTTTCCTGCTGTTCCTTTACCAGCATTCAAATCTTTAGAAATTTTATCAAAGCCTGCAAGTACTTGTTCTAATTCTTTACCTAATTTGGCAACATTTATTTGAGCAAGAGAATCAGAAACTTTATTAAGATTTGTAGACATTTTATCCAAATTACTTAACGTTTTATTTAGCTTCTCTTCATTACCAGATAAAATATTATTTAATGTTCTTGAAGCTCCTTTAAAATTTTTAATTGTACTACTAAGGTCTTTAAAAATTGTATTTAAATTATTTTTATTATCAACATTAAGAATACCATTGACAGAAGTTAATAACGTATCTGCATCTGTTATAGCAGATTCAAGCTTTTCTTGTAAAGGAGTTAATTTATGGTTTACCAATTCTAATAAACCAGGTTCAACTCTACCGGGTAATGTATCTCTATCTTTAGCTTCAAGGCCTTGCTCATATTTAGGAACTATAGCCAGAGACTTTCCTCCTATCAATCCACCACTATAAACTTTAGCTTCACTATTTTTTGAAAAAGAAAAATCATTACTTACATTAAATTCTACAACAAGATTACCCTTTGTATCCACAAAGTTAATGGAAACGACTTGTCCTACGACTAAACCGTTTATGGTTACAGGCGAAGAAGGTATTAACCCTTCTACATTATCATAAACAGCATAGAGTGTTCGATCGTTTTCGAGAAGATTCTGTCCCTTCAAAAAACTATAACCAAAAATCAAGAGTGCTATTGCACATATTGCTAGTATTCCAGTTTTGACTTCTCGAGTAATTTTCAAAATAGATTGAGTTTTAGGACACAAATTTAGAATAAAAATACTTTTCTACTGATTATTTTTTAATGAATTATCAGTATTTATTTAGATTAATTAGAAGAAGCGCCAGCTTTTAATGCTTCTGCTAAAGGAATTGATTCATTATTACGAAAAGCAACAACAAAACTAGAATCAAATCCTTTTGCTACTGCAATTTCTTTAAGTTCCTGTATTAAGGTATAATTAGAAGTACTTCCAAAAAAGTATTTATACAAATCTCCTGTTTTAGTTTTAGACAATTGATCTAGACCATTAAAATTAAATGATTCTAATACAATATCTGTAGATCCTGCCGCTATTTGTACTTTGAAGATTACATCTTCATACACTTTATCTCCTTCCATTTTCGCAGTAGCATTACCTACTTCTGGGGTTTCAGTTTTAGGAACATAATAAATAGCATCCAAGCTTTCTTTGTAATCAACAATAGAGGTTATTATTGATTTTGCCATTGCTGTTTGACCTGGTTTAGAGTTAAGATATTTACCTTCTTTATTATTTGTTAAAAAACCAAGTTCGATAAGAACACTAGGCATATAAGTTTGATGTAGCACAACAAACCCTGCTTGTTTTACGCCTCTACTTTTTCTATCTAAAGTTTTCTTGAATCTATTTTGCACAAAACTAGCCAAAGTAAGACTCTGATCCAGGTATTCTTCTTGCATTAAGGTTAACCCAATGATCGACTCGGGTGAGTTTGGATCAAATCCATCATAATTTGCTTCATAATTATCCTCTAAAAGAATTACCGAGTTTTCATTTTTTGCTACATTAAAATTTTCATCATTGGCATGCAAACCTAAAACAAAGGTTTCTGTACCATATGCTTGAGATCGATGAGAATTGCAGTGTATTGACACAAATAGATCAGCATTGGCCTTGTTGGCAATACTTCCTCTCTCGTGTAATTCTATAAATTCATCTTTTTTTCTAGTGTAAACAACTTTAAATCGAGAATCTTTTTCTAATTCTGCACCAACAGCCAAAACTACGTTTAGTGCTATTTCTTTTTCATAATAACCATTCCCTCTGTTTCCCGAGTCATGCCCCCCGTGACCAGCGTCCAGAACTACCACGTACTTATCATTTTCTTGTGATATTACCGATGTACTATAACCGGTAATCATAAAAATAATGGCTACTAGAAAAATACTATGTATACTATTACGTTTCATCAATTACATATAATTTAACTCCAACTTTGAAACATTCGCTTTATGTTTCAGTATTTAATTAAGAAAGTGATTTATAAAATAAACACACATCATCAATGTTTAATAGGCTTAAAAGCGTCATCTTTACATTATTTTTTATTTTTTTGTCAATTAGAATCTAACCATAAAAAATATATGTAATTTTGGCACTTCAAAAACTAAGCCATAGTTTTACAAAAATAGGATATAAACCATTGCAAACAACAGTACGCTACATACTTTATTCACTAAGTTTTTCACTGTTTAGTATTTGTCAAATCACAGCACAAGAAACAAACAAAACTACTGAGGTACCTATTCCTGCGGAAGAAGATACCATTATTAATACGCAAAAAAAAATTGATATCAATCCTGAAGAGTTGCAAAATGAAAAGGCACAGGATACCACAAAGAAAGATACCATTGTTGCAGAACCACAACTTTTAACTGACAAGGTGGTTTATAAAGCTACCGATTATATGCGTTTAAGTCGTAGAGAAAACAAAATGTATCTATATAATGAAGCTGAAATTATTTACGGCGATACACAAATTAATGCGGGTTCTATTATTGTTGATAATGCCAAAAATGAGGTATATGCCTATGGTGTTGAAGATTCTTTGGGAACGTATACACAAACCCCTATATTCAAACAAGCACAAAATGTAGTAGAACCTGATTCTATTCGTTTCAATTTTGATACCGAAAAAGCATTAATTTATAATTCAAGGACAGAGCAAAACGGGTTTAAAATCAAAAATGAAATATCTAAACGCGAAAATGATTCTGTGATCTATATGAAGAATGTGAAGTTCACTACTTCTGAAAACATTGAAGACCCGGAGTATTATTTTTATGCTAGACGTATCAAATTTGTCCCTAAGAAAAAAATTGTTACGGGATTAGTAAATATGTTCATCGCTGATGTTCCTACACCGCTAGGGTTGCCTTTTGGATATTTCCCTTTAACAGAGGACAGGACTTCTGGGTTTATTATTCCTGCACCGGGAGAAGAAAGAAATCGAGGATATTTTCTACAAAATGGCGGGTATTATTTTGCTATTAGTGATTATGTAGATCTTACTCTTCTAGGAGATTATTACACCAACGGCAGTTACACATTTGCTGTAGAATCTGCTTATGCATTGCGTTATAAGTTTAGAGGTAATCTAAGATTTAGATATGAAAATAACCTAACGAGTGAAAGAGGTTTTCCTGATTTTGCAAAAAGAACCACTTATAATATCCAATGGTCCCATAGCCAAGATGCAAAAGCTAATCCAAATTCTCGATTTTCTGCATCTGTAAATTTTGGTAGTAGCGATTTTTTTCAACAGTCTACAAATCAATTGAATACTGGTAACTTTTTGAATAATCAAATTAGTTCATCGATCTCGTATGCAAAAACTTTTCAAGGTGATCCACAAGTAAACTTTAATATTGCAGCCACTCATAATTCGAATACCAATACAGGCACTGTAAATATGTCATTACCCAACATGAGTGCTAGCGTATCAAGAGTATTTCCTTTTGCTCCAAAAGTTGGTGTAAAAAAAGGTTTTATACAAAATATAAACACTCAATATAACGTAAGAGGTGAAAATAGATTACAAACGACCGATGATGATCTTTTCACATCTAAGATGTTTGATGATGCCCGAATGGGCATACAACATAGCATCCCGTTAAGCACTAACTTTAAAGTACTTAAATACTTAAGCGCAAGCGCAGGAACAAGTTTTCAGGAAAGCTGGGTATTTGAAACTATAAAACAAAGTTATGACCCTGATGCAAATGATGGTGCAGGCGAAGTTGTTAGGGATACTATTACCGGTTTTGATACTTATAGAACATATAATTTCTCTACAAGTCTTGGAACCACGATTTACGGTACATTTAATTTCAAAAAAGACAAAAAAATACAGGCTATTAGACATACGCTAAGGCCATCAATAAGCTATAGTATTAACCCTGCGTTTAATGAATTTTATGATTCTTATACTATTACCGACAATCCAAACACTACTGATATAGATGAAACAGAAGTTGTAGAGTATTCAAGGTTTGAAGGAGGTTTTTTTGGAGCACCGAGTAATGTTTTTTCTAGTAGCATTGGTTTCTCTTTAAGTAATAATGTTGAGATGAAAGTTGCCGATAAAGATACCACTGCCACCGAAGCAAAAAAGATTACATTATTGAATAATCTTAATTTTAGCACCTCATATAATGTAGCCGGAGATTCATTAAAATTAAGCCCTCTATCTGTAACAGGTAACATACCGATAATTCAAAATAAATTAGACATAAACTTTAATGCACAATTAGATCCATATGCATTAGATAACAATAATCGTAAGATTGATGTTTGGAATATAGATAACGGAGGAAGTTTATTTAGGCTTACAAGAGCCAGTGCTAATTTTGGATATTCTTTTTCTAATACAGATTTTGATAATAGTAAACTCGAAGAAGATCCATTAGAAAATCAAAACTTCAGAAATGAAGGAAGACCAGATAACCTTTTTGGTGGTGTTACAGATTTTGGCGAAGACAGATCGTTTGATAAGGACAAAGACAAGGATAAAATTAAAGATGTAAAAAATTATAGTTATAAAATACCCTGGTCCTTAAGGCTATCATACAATGTAAATTATAGTAATAATAGTAGACAAAATGAAATATCATCTCACTCTATTATGTTTTCTGGAGATGTAGAATTAGCTCCAAAATGGTCGGTTGGGGTCTCTTCGGGGTATGATCTAAAAAACCCTGGATTTACATTTACAAACCTTAGATTTCAAAGAGACCTGGAAAGTTGGAGAATGAGTTTTAATTGGATTCCTTTTAGCGAAAGAACCTCATGGAACTTTTTTATTGGTATCAAATCATCTGTACTTAGTGATATCAAATGGGACAAAAGACGTGAGCCAGATAGACAATTATAGATTTGAGTTTTACCTCTTTGACATACTATAGGCATAAGTTTGAAAAAAGCATAATTAATCATAAATATATTTCACATGAAAAAAATTATCACAACTACCAAAGCCCCTGCTCCTATTGGCCCATACAATCAAGCTATTTTAAGTGGAAATACTTTATATACATCTGGACAAATTGCTATTAACCCAAAAACAGGAGAATTAGTACTAGACAACATCAAAACTGAAACAGAGCAAGTAATGCAAAATCTAAAAGCTATTCTTGACGAGGTAGGAATGACTTTTGAACATGTGATTAAGACCACTATCTTCTTGAATGACATGAATAATTTTGCACAAGTAAACGAAGTTTACGGTAGTTATTTTAATGAGGATACAGCACCTGCCAGAGAAACTGTTGCAGTTGCTGCTTTACCAAAGTTTGTTAATGTAGAAATCTCTGTAATTGCAATAAAATAACTTTGAAATTCATCTGATTAAAAAATAAAAATAAAAGTTTTTCGTTAGTAATATATTGACCTACAATGCGAATCGATGGCTTTTATGACCTACATGAATCGATCTTTTTGCTACCTGAGAAGATCGATTTTTTGTTGATGCAATCACCAATATTTCTCTATACACATTTCTTACAAACCAAATCCTTGCTTTGATTTTTTATTAAAATAATGACTTTTAAAGGCTTCTTTTTGATATCAATACCCTATATATAAAAACAATCAAGCTAACTATTTTGCACTAAGGAAAATTACTAAAAAAGTACTCTGTAATCACTCAATTTCAATAGTATTTCTCTTCAATCATAATTTACAAAAGATAAAATACCAAAACACCAACCTCTATAAGACCCTTTAAAATCAGCACTTTACAAAGGTTTTTAATTTTTGGCACGGCAGTTGCTTATACTATACCAAACAATGATTACGAACAATTTAAAAATTATAATTATGAAAACTTTTTACACTTTATTCGGAATTAACTTTGAACCGTTTATTAACTTTTTAAAAGAACTTCCTGCATCTAGCAGTTATGCCATACATAGATAAAATATAATCGGGGGATTATTTCAAATCCAGTATTGGATTTATGGGTCAATGTGAAAAAAGCGAGATGAAAAAATCATCTCGCTTTTTTTATAAACCATTTCTTTTTAAGCCTTAGAAAATTTTTCGAATTTTTTACCATACTTACAATCTCTTGCTAAAGCTTTTGAGTAACAAGTTTTTGTATGTATATCCATAATAAGGTATGGTGTATTTTTCACAAGTATAATTACTTTGTTTGTATGCCATTGTATAGTAATATCTTTCTTTC
Source organism: uncultured Aquimarina sp. (assembly GCA_947501475.1). Classification (GTDB taxonomy): domain Bacteria; phylum Bacteroidota; class Bacteroidia; order Flavobacteriales; family Flavobacteriaceae; genus Aquimarina. The sequence continues at coordinate 405,205 of CANMWA010000002.1, forward strand.
CGAGTTTTTTGATATAACTATGTTTATTTACTAAATCATTGGTCAATAAAAATACAGATTTGTCATTTATTACTTTCTGAGTATTAACCTTAATAGTTTGCGGGTCAACTACAGAACACAAAAAACCTTCAAGATCGACACTTTCTCTATCTTGACTTAACAGATATACCCATATAGAATAAGTATCTTCTTCTATCATTATAGTTCTACCAGAACTAATATCAGTATCTGTAATAAAAATTTGATCAGTAGTATTCGCTGAGATTCCTTTGATATCTGATGTAAAGAGACCATCAAATATGGATAATATTATTGCTTTTACTTGGGGCATTTATTTTCTTTATTTAAAATTCTTACTTATTATAAACATATACACTATATAACATAGTATATATAAAAGCCCCCGATAATATTATGTTTATAAGATGCGAATTTAAAGAATCTATTCTAAAATTGACTCGGGTATTTACTGGTAATTCATAGGGGTTTTTCCCCCTATGAAAAATAAAGCTCTTACTAATTATGTAGAAAGTATATCCGAAATGCGAAGCAGTTCTTTATTTATCTCGTGTTCTTCTTTTAAACCTTTTTCAAAACTAGTAGTAGCAACTTTATTATTTAACAAACCTACCATTACATTTTTTTCTCCGTCAAGAAGTAGTTCTACTGCTTTTACACAAAGTCTACTTGCCAAAGTTCTATCAAAACAACTAGGAGACCCTCCTCGCTGCATATGCCCTAAAACAGTAACTCTCACATCATAATTAGGTAAGTTTTCGGTTACATAGTCTGCTAATTCGTACACATTTTTACCAATTTTATCTCCTTCACTTACTACTACTATACTTGAAGATTTGCCAGAACGTTTACTTCGTTTTAGGGATTCTAATAAGCGTTCAAGTCCTAGATCTTCTTCGGGAATTAAAATTTCTTCAGCTCCGGCTCCTACTCCACTGTTTAATGCTATAAACCCTGCATCTCGTCCCATAACTTCAATAAAAAATAATCTATCATGCGAACTTGCAGTATCTCGTATTTTATCTATAGCATCGATGACAGTATTTAAAGCTGTATCATAACCGATAGTATAATTTGTACCAGCAATATCATTATCAATTGTTCCTGGCACTCCTATCACTGGTATATCAAATTCTTTACTAAAAACTTCGCCTCCTTTAAATGTGCCATCACCACCGATAAGGATCATTGCATCTACTCCAATTTCTGTAAGGTGATCTGCAGCTTTTTTACGACCTTCTGGGGTTTTAAATTCTTTGGATCGGGCAGATTTTAATATTGTACCCCCTCTACTAATAATATTACGTACGCTTCTTGCATTCATAATACAATGATCTCCTTCGATCATTCCTTGAAATCCTCTATAAAAACCAATACATTTTACATTATAATAGGCACATGCTCTTGCCACGGCACGTATTGCAGCATTCATACCTGGAGCATCTCCTCCCGAGGTCATTACGCCAATTGTTCTGATCTCTTTTGCCATGTAGTATAGTTATTTAGTTGATAATATCGAAAAGTAATGTAATGCAATAATTATTGATCATTGCTTACTATAGATTATTTATTTTCTTCTGTAAAGTTAATAAAATCTGGAGTTTCGATTTTGACTGTATCTCTAGGTTTACTAATAGAATCTTTTTCTTTTTTATTTTTAAAAACCTTGGTCCAAAGCTCATTAAAATTATCAAAATCTACAGAATAAGAAAGCCCAACACCTTGTTCATAAACCTGATTACCAGCACCAATAAATTGAATATCATTTTCGCGATTAAAAATCTTTCCTCTTAAAGATCCATCTTCATTAAATAGGTATTCAACTTCAACATCACCTACAACAGTAGATTCATTTACACCACCTATCGGAACACCTACACGCCCATTGATTAGAATTCTTTTGTTAATTTGGGTAGATAATGTTAATCCAAATTGATCTGCATCCTCTTGATCAAGATTACGAACACCTTGTACATAATTTAATCCTACTTGAAATTTATCATCTTCATCAGAAAAAATCCCATTAAAAAGACTAGAGGCTCTTTCTGCAACCAAACCACCTGTAATTGTATTTGCATCTAGAGTACCACTATAAAATTGACCAGAAGACACTAACGATAATGCTTGTAATTCTTTATTAGATTGATCACTTAATCTATAATCTAATTCACTTTTTACCACAGAGCTTAAGTTTGGAAACTCTATATCAAAATTAACATTAGGTTGTATTAATTCTCCTTGTAGGTCTACGACTACTTCTACAGGGATTTTTCGGTTTATTGAGGAGTTTTCGAGTAAAATTGCCGGGTTTGCATCAGTTTTGTACATTGCACTTAAGTCCAATACTGCTCTGGTGGGGCTACCATCCCAATTTATTGTTCCACCCTCTCGAACGGTAAATAATTTTTCTACAAATGCCCCATATCTAAAATTATAGGTTCCTTCGTATGCAACAAAATCCCCCCACATATTAAACTTACCATTGGTGTTAATTTCGATAAGCAATGTACCGGCACCGCGCCCTCTTAAAGAACTACCTGTACTCTTATCTACCACAATCTCTACCTCGGCATTGTTGTTGACATCTAATTCAAAGTTAAGCTCCAAGCCTTTTATTTCATCTAAAATAATTTCTTCTCCGGCCAACCTAGCACGTTTTTCTTCTGGGCTAAGAAAATGGATGTAGGCATTATCTCCAATAGATTCTGTTTCATTAAGCGGGATTTTAAAGATTGTACCTCTTTCTGTAGTAGCGTTAACATCGATTACCAATCCATCGGTTGGTCCTTTTATAGAAGCTTCTCCACTAATAAAACCTGTTCCATAATATAGTGACTCTTCATCTTCTTCAGTATCCAAAACTAATAACCTTTCATTAGCTAGCAATTCTAACCCTAACTCCCACTTTGAGAAACGTCGATGTGCGATATATCCGCTTAGAATTCCTTTAGTCTTATATTTGGTATCGGTAATATCTACATTGTCAAAAATAAATTGTTGCTTATTTAAAATAACTCTTGAATTATTATCAAAATCAAGATCAACATTTAAATAAGGTACTTTAAGCCCTGCATTATTCAAACTAACTTCTCCGTCGATAGATGGATTCTTGTAACTTCCCGAAATTTTTGCTTCACCAGAAACAAAGCCCCTTATGTCACTAATCGCAACTCCTCCCAGAGCACTAAATTCTGATATATCTAATGTATTTAAACTCACATCAACATCTATAGAAGGATTTTCTTTAGAAACATTAATAGCTCCCATAGCTGATAATGTTCTTTGTCCATCACTATTAATCAACCGAGTATTTATAGTATATTTTGTAAGATTAGAATTTCCCTCTACATTAAGCCAAAGCTCTCCTAATAAAGTTTGATTAATGGACAAGTTATCTATAGCAATTGAAGAGTTGGGTAAATAATTTCCTTTTTCTTGTATAATAGACAACTTACCATCTACATTACCTGCAAAATCTAAACTATCTATTCTAGGGGTAATCTTATTAAGGTCAACATTATTAAATGTAGCATTTAGGTTTTTATAATCTTTGCCTCTTGTAAACCCATCTATCTTAATTTCTTCATCTTTAAAACTAAGAATTATAGATTCTATATCTATATTTTTGAAATCGTTATCAAATATGATTTTGTTATCTTTTTTACTTTTTTCGCGATTAGCATGCCATGTATAACCCTTATATGTAAAATCTGATTTTCTGAACCCGACAACAGAATTATTTTCTTCATTAATCGTATGATAAAACTCTAGATTAAAGGTATCCTGATTATTTTTACCTCCTTTAAATTCGGAGTGCATAAATAAGGTATCCTTAAGGGTAACATTAATCAAACTAAATTCTGATACATCGTAATATTTAGAATCAATACTATCAATTGCAACATATGTATTGAATAGTGGATTTTTATTATCTACCTGTATATCAATATCTTTCATCACATTATCAAAAGCATTAATCGATGGTGATTTAAAGGTTAGTTTGAACTCTGATTCATTACTTTCGACTTTACCCTTGATAATGGTATTAGGTGCAAATTGAATTTCGGGGAAAAACACATCTACAATTTTATTATAAATCTTAAAATTGAATTCCATAAACTCATCATCGGTAATCTCTGTAGCTTCAAAATTAGCATACAGACTACCTATTGAGTTTCTAAATAAATCATAAACATTTTCAAACCTAAAAACTCCTTTCACATTACCTTCTACAATATCTGTACTATTAATATCTATTGTCCTAATCAACTCATCATCAAAACTTGACGTAATATCAAAATCTTCGAAATAATAACTTGCATCTTGATTAGCGTATAATGTTTTTGCAAAAGAAATAGTTCCAAAAGCATCATTTACTCCTGTACCTTTCATATCCATATATACATCACCATTAAACACAGATATGCTATCTCTGGTAAAAAGATTAAGTTTTTTAAAATCTAGATGATCAACATTAGCTACAAAATCATAATTATTAATTTTTTCTGAAAAATCTGCAACACCATTAAATTCAAACCTTGCATTAGGATCTTGGGACTTTAAATTTCCATCAAAAACTCTATCCTTAAGATTACCCAGAGCTTTAATATTGGTATATGTATATCCATTAAAATTTAGAGCATTAATATCGCCTTCTATTTTTGTGTTAAGGCTTTCCATGGTAAACCCTTTACCATCTACATGTATATCAAAAGAAGAACTTCCTATTGATTTTCTTCCAATTAATTGGCCTACATTAAAATTATTAGAAACGACATTTCCATTATAGGTAGCCTTGTTTAGGTTATCTAATTCTTCTAATAAAACAAAAGCATTAATTGTTCCTAATTGCGAAAACAAATTCATATCAACATCAACCGCTTTCCTGGTAATGATAGCATTACCTGTTGCTCGCACACTACCAAACTGATATAATTGTTTGGGTAAAGAATTACCTAAGACATTAGGCAACAAGTTAATCAGGTCATAATAATTTGTAGTTAGATTATCAAAATCACCTTCTAATATAAATTTTGAAGTATTAGAAACTACATTTTGAATCCTGATATCACCTTTAATGACAGAACGATCCAGACCAGAAATATCTGCATTTGTGATTTTAAAATCATTAAGCACCCCTCGAGCAAGAGTATTTTTAAGTCTTAATTTTTTATTCTTCCCAAACTCCTTATAAAAAGGAATTAAATCATTTGTTGACACTGTCGCTCTTTCAAGATTTGCAGTGATTACAACCTTATTTTCAAAATCACTTAGCCCACCTGGCTTATATGAAAAAAGAACTTCGCCAACAATTTTAGAATCTTTGGTTTCTACAATTAATTCTTGAAAATCCATAGATACCGGCGTAATAGAAAAACATGCCTGAAGTTTTGCTATATCCAACCCTCGTTTATTATCTTTAAAAGATAATGCGTTAATATTCAAATAAACATCTGGTCCATCCAACATAAAACTCTCTGCATCAAGAACAATATCATAATAATCAACTACATTGGAGTTCTTTAAATTTTCATTAACGAAACGATACTTCCCATTATTTAAAGTAACATTTGTTGTTGTAAGAATAAATCTTTGATTAGAAGAACTTTGTTTGTTTTTATCAAACTTATTAACAAAAATCATTAGATTATCTGTATCCTCATCCTTATAGGTTTTCATATTTAAAAATAAATCCTCTATAAAAACATCTCCAAATTCTGGCCTATCATTAGAAATTTCTGCAATATTAAACCCCGAAGTCTCAATACTTGAAGCATACAAAAGTGTATCCTTATGGTGATCTTTTATATAAACTTCTTTAAGATCAACATTACCTGCATAGGTAAGGCTAATCTTGCCAATATGTATATCTACACCATATTGTTCATTAAGATATGTAGTAGCTTTATTACCAAAAAATGCCTGAATACCAGGAATAGAAAACGTAACCACTAAAAATGCAAAAAGCGATAAAAGGACAAGAAATATCCTTAACAATATTTTCCTTAATTTTTTGATACGTTTTATTGTTTTAACTTTGTTGACAATATTAACAATTTCTATGCCCTTTTCCTCATAATGAATCCACAAAAAATATACATTCTTGGTATCGAATCTTCTTGCGATGATACTTCTGCGGCTATATTATGCAACGGAAAAGTTTTATCAAATGTTGTTGCCTCTCAAAAAATACACGAACAATACGGTGGTGTTGTACCCGAATTGGCCTCTAGAGCGCATCAACAAAACATCGTTCCTGTTATTGACCAAGCCATAAAACAAGCCGGTATTGATAAAAACGATCTAAGCGCTATAGCATTTACACGAGGCCCTGGATTAATGGGATCTTTACTTGTAGGAACATCTTTTGCAAAATCATTAGCACTAGCATTAGACATACCTTTGATCGATGTTAATCATATGCAAGCGCATATACTTGCTCATTATATTGAAGAAGATGGATTTGACAAACCTGAATTTCCTTTTTTAGCAATGACCATTAGTGGAGGTCACACTCAGATCGTAAAAGTAAACGACCATTTTGATATGGAAATTATTGGCGAAACCATCGATGATGCTGTTGGTGAAGCTTTTGATAAAAGTGCAAAAATATTAGGGTTACCGTATCCTGGTGGACCATTAATCGATAAATATGCACAATTAGGTAATCCTAAAGCATTTCAGTTTCCTAAACCAAAGGTTGGAGAGCTTAACTTTAGCTTTAGCGGCCTTAAAACTGCAGTGCTATATTTCATACAGAAAAAAGTAAAAGAAAATCCTGATTTCATAAAAGAAAATCGAAATGATGTCTGTGCTTCATTACAATATACAATTATCAATATTCTTGTTGATAAGTTGAAAAAAGCTGCTAAGCAAACTGGGATTAAAAGTATTGCAATCGGTGGAGGTGTTTCTGCCAATTCAGGTATTAGAAAGGCATTAAAAGAAGGAGAACAAAAATACGGTTGGAAAACATATATCCCAAAATTTGAATACACTACAGATAATGCTGCTATGATTGCTATTGTTGGGTATTTAAAATATGCAAAAAAAGACTTTGCAGACATGAGTGTAGTCGCAAAAGCTAGGATAAAGCTTTAAATGGTTGATAGAATTATTATTTCTTTAATCCCAACATTTTTATTTTCTTAGTAATAGAGAAATGATTAAACATTAGATATAACATATTCATAATATAAATTCTTTGATTCATACATCTATATTAACTTTGCAACTTCTAACTACTCAATACTAACTACTTTGTACTAATCAAAATGCAACTGTTCTATAATAACACATTATCTGAAATTACTTCTGAAATAAAATTTTCTAGAGAAGAAAGTAAACATATTGCCAAAGTACTAAGAAAAAGAGAAGGTGATATTTTGTATATCACCAACGGAAAAGGTACACTCTTTACTGCCCAAATTACATTTTCTAATCCTACACAATGTATTGCTACAATTAACAATCATGACACACAATCATCTAGACCTTATACACTTCACCTTGCCGTAGCACCAACTAAGATGAATGATCGTTACGAATGGTTTCTTGAAAAAGCTACAGAAATAGGAATAGATCAAATCACTCCAATTATTTGTGATCACAGTGAACGAAAAGTGATAAAAATTGAACGATTTGAGCGCATTTTACAAAGCGCCATGAAACAATCCCTTCAATATTACTTACCTAAACTAAATCCTGCTATTTCTTTTAATAGTTTTATAGAGCAGCATAATGATGATCAATTATTGATAGCACATTGTGAAGAAACTCGCAAACAATCCTTAAAAGATATATTAAAACCACAGGCAAGCATAACTATGCTTATTGGTCCAGAAGGTGATTTTTCGGCTAAAGAAATCGAAATAGCATTGACTACAGGATATATTCCTGTTACTCTAGGTGAAACAAGATTACGAACAGAAACTGCTGCTATTGTTGCCGCACATAGTGTAGCGTTTTTGAATTCATAAAACTAATTTTTAAGAAGAAAATTGAGCTGCTTTATATAATTAAAGCAACTCAATCTTTACTCTAGTATAATAATCATTATTTTTTATGGAACTTTTTCAGGTAAACTTCACCATGATCTGTTATAAGCTTTACAATATATATCCCCGGGTTTAAAGCTTCTGTAGAGATTGCTATTGTATCGGCTTTGCCAACTTCAATATTCTGAATAACTTCTTTTCCTTGTAAATCAAAGATTTTTACCTGTTTAATAGATAAATTTTTAGCTATACTAACCATAAGGATATCATTTACAGGATTAGGAAATAAAAAAGCATCATATTCTTTTTCTAATGTTTTACTCTCTTCTGTTCTACCTCCTGTTATATTTCCGCATCTACCATCTTTATAGGTTACCTTAATTGTTTTAGGTTCTATTCTCTTATAATCTTTCACAAAAATCTGTTGTGCACTTCTGGTAACACATGGTTCATGTTTTATTACTTTTAAGTCTATCTCTTTTTCGCATGATGTACCTGTTTTACCCGTAGCCGTAGTTTCAACAAGATATATATCTCTCGATCCAGTTATTCCTATAGAATCGGTAAATCCAACAAAAGCAAAACCTTTATTAAAATTATCAACAACCAGTTCGTCTGAGCTTTCTCGTCCTGTTTTTCCGTAATTACGTGCCCACTGCAGGTTACCTGCAACATCTGTTTGAAATAACATTGCTTGATATGTTGAAGATATGGTATTACTACCAACTATAGTATACCGTTGATTACCAGCTGCATCTATTGTTTCTTGAAGCCCAGAGCTATATTCATCTCTTCGGGTTCCGTAAGTTTTCATGCCTTGAAAATTTCCTGCACTACTCATATATAATAGAAATACATCATTAGAATTGTTAATTCCAAAACTATTGGTATATCCTGTAACTACAAAATCTCCCTGTTTATTTTGCTTTACGCAAGTTGCTAGATTAGTATAATTTATTGTCCCATCTAATTCTTTAGGATACCCCAATATTCTATTCCATTCAATAGTAAGGTCTGGTTTTAATTTTATGATAAATATATCCTCAGGTGGATTAATTAATCCAACACTTCCTTCACATCTATAATTAGTAGTGTATCCGCAGATGATATACCCACCATCTTTGGTTTGCTCTATCCAAGTACCAATCTGATCACCTTTACCTCCAATCACAGTGGCTTTTATAATATCACCCATTGGATCAGTTTGCACCACGTATACATTAGATCCAGGAAAAGCATTACTGTAACTAAATGTATTACCAACCGCAATATATCCCGGTTTACCATTTTGATCTTTAGTGTTTTGCACACAACGAAATGTATCAAACTCACGACCACCATATACTGCCGAAAATTCTGGGAATCCATTTTTATTAACCCCGATAAGAAATGCATCTCCTGCTCCAGAGCCATAACTTTTAGTATGCCCAGCTGCAATATAAGCAACCTTATTACTAGAACTAAAATAGGTTGATTGTCTCGCTGAACTAAAATACTCATGGCTAGTACCACCATACACACGAGACCAGATTTGGTTTCCGTTAAGATCAGTTTTTATCAAAGTGGCCTCTAGCCCCCCTATAATACTTTGAGAAGTATATCCTCCTATTAAATATCCTTTTTCTACCTTCTCAAGTTGGTCAAGAGCCCAGCCTAATTCTGATTTTTCGGTACCATAAGAGCGTTGAAATTGTGCAAAGCCTAAATTTATCATAAGACAAAAAGCTGCACTGCATAAAATTGTTTTCATGATGATTTGTATTAAAATTGGTTCATAAATAATTTATATAGTAGTATCACTAAGTAATGAAATGGTAGCGTGAATTTCAAGAGGAATATACCTTATAAAAAAGGGGTAAAAGCCTATTTAAATGTATGGTTTTAACATTGGATCAAAACATCAAGAAACTACATTATATGTGACATATAATATACAAGAGCGGTCTACATAAAAAATCGTTATCTAGTAATAAATCTATATCTTTATCATTCAATTAAACTAATAATGATACAAGTGTTCAAAAGGCTTCTTTTAATCGTTTTATTAGGCTGGAGTTGCTCATCAAACAATAAAGATGCAGAAACAATAACAGACACCGATGTTCTTCCTCCAACAAATACGCAAAACACAATCAGCACTCTTGAATTTATTGATGAATTTATAATTCTTGATCAAGAAATTAACGGTGTGCAAATTGGTGGGTTTTCGGGTATTGATTACCATAATGATACATGGTATATTATCTGTGATACCTCTACCCCACCCATACGGTATTATAAAGCAAATATATCCTATACTAAAGATGCTTTTCAAAAAGTAGAATTGACTTCTATGATTGAAATAAAAGATGATTCAGGTGCCTCACTAGCTCAAGGCATTGTTGACCCAGAGGCTATTAGATTAGATACCACTACAGGTACAATTTTATATACCAGTGAAGGTTCTATTAATACCAATGTAGATCCAGCTTTGATTGAAATAACTACAGAAGGAAAACAAATTAAGCGTTTTACGCTACCCGATAACTTTAAAGCCAATACTACAGATGATTTTGCTGGCCCTAGACACAATGGTGTTTTAGAAGGATTATCAATAAGCGTAGATAACAAAGGATATTGGGTTTCTTTTGAATTACCTCTAATTGAAGATGGCCCAGAACCGACGACTACGGATACCGATTCACCAGTAAGAGTAACCTTTATCAATAAAACTACTGGGGTTGCAGAAAAACAATTCGCTTATGAGCTAGATCCCGTAGCCAGACAAGCAGCACTAGGGACTAGTTTTGAAGTTAATGGTTTGGTAGAAATTCTAGAGTATGACAACAATAAGTTTTTAGCACTAGAACGATCTTTTGCTTCTGGTTATTTGAATGGAGGAAATAATGTAAAAATTTATAAAGTAGATGCTACAGATGCAACAAACACATTATCAGTAAACAAATTATCTACTGCTACTTATACCAAAGCAACAAAAACATTACTTTTTGATTTTGAAACCATTCGAAGTCAATTAACGAATACAACTGTCGATAATCTCGAAGGAATTACTTTTGGTCCAACACTTGAAGATGGAAGCAAAACACTAGTTGTGATCTCGGATAACAACTTTAATTCTTTTATCCCGCAGTTAAATCAATTAATAGCACTCAAAATAGTTCCTTAGATTATAAAAAAGAAAGACGATATATATTGTTCTTGTTAGATACTATTAAAAGTTATTTTTGTGTAGCTAGCAATTTTTCATCATCATTAATAAAAATCAAATTCTCACGTTGTTGAGAAAACGAAAAATCATATTTACTTATGGCCGAAAAAAAGCTTTTAGAGGTTCCCTTTTTCATTCTATCATGTAGTTCTACAATAATACAACGGCTTTTTGTAATCCAATTATCATAATTATTTTCAAACAATTCCTTTTCTGCACCTTCAATATCTATTTTTACAATATCAACAACATCTAATTCATTTTCTTTTATAATCTCATCTATTGTAATAGTTTGCACAAGATCCTCTTTACTTTCGTCTGTAGCATCTTTTTTCTCTTCAGTCATAAATCCCCATTTACCAAAACCATTATCTACAATATCAAGATATTGATCTGCCTGATTTGATAATGCCCTACGTATTGGGTAAACATTTTTATAATGACGCGTATTTTCTTCTAGTAAATCAAAGTTTGACCTTTCTGGTTCTATAGATATAATTTTGGCATTAGGGTATTTATTTGCAAAATAAATAGCAGCCAGACCAACATTAGCTCCTGCATCGATAATGGTTTTGGGCTCAAAATCTAAGTTAATATCATACTCCTCTGCATTAAAAATATGATGAAAAGTAGGAATATCACTAGTATCTTTTCTTAACCGTATAGGATAAGGAATTCCTGGAACAGATATGCGATTAGTGTTTCCTGTTTTTAATTTTGTAGAGATTACTAAACCACCTATGCCATACTTACGCACATATCGATATACCTTTTTCATTTAATGATTGTGTTTTGTTAATTGAGTTTACAGCAGCTAAAGATATATTATTTTATTAAGAAAATTTTAATATTATAGTTCATTAAACGAGTATCTATTGATTTAGAATAATGCTAGACGTTATTTTTTCTACAAGTTTATTTTGGTTGCTCCTGTCGTTTTTAAGAATACATCTTGTGTATAAGCTATAACTGAAAGTTGATCATCCTTTGTAATCCATTCGGGTATTGTGATTGGTATGCTTCCTATACCTTCTTTAGTAACGATACGATTAGCTACAATATTGGTGTTTTTTAGAGTACGGTTACGATTTTCGCCCTTGGCAACTTCTGTGATTCTTTGTGCAACTACTAATACTAGCGTGAGGGTATTAAATTTTTGTCCTTCAATATGGTAATCAATCTGTATAACTTTATCTATCGCATCAACCTTATTGAGTTTAATTATATTGCCTGGTTTTGATGTTGAATACTTTTGTAAAGCTTCAGTAGTTTTATAATGATTAGATCCCGTAAAATGCTCACTACCATTGACTACCAATTGCGGAGTATATATAGATCTACTACCAAACTGCAATGCATACTGTCGTTGATAATCACTAAAGGTTTTGTTGCTAAAAGGATCTTTCCACCCTAATCGGTTCCAGTAATCCACATGATAGGATAATACATATACGTGATTGCCCTGGTGATTTTGTTTGATTTCATCTAATAGCTTATCAGCAGATGGGCAACTACTACATCCTTGCGAAGTAAACAACTCAAATACAATAGGTGAACGATTCTCTTGTGCAGTAATAGATAGTGATATAAGACTAATAAATAAAAGTAAAAGCTTTGTTTGCATGTGCGTAATTTTAGTACATTTAGGCTTTATTTTAGACGTTTATTATGACCAAACTTACGTGCTATCTTATCATTTTTATGATATCAACATCACTCTATAGTCAGGATATTGCTGTTTTACAATACAAAGGCGGAGGTGATTGGTATAGTAATCCTACAGCATTGCCAAATTTAATTAAGTTTTGTAATCAAAACATAAATACTACGATAACAGACAAGCCAAAAACTGTAAAACCAGAGAGTGTAGATATTTTTCAGTATCCGTATATACATATGACAGGTCATGGTAATGTCTTTTTTACTGATCAAGATGCCGAGAACTTAAGAAACTATTTATTAAGTGGCGGGTTTTTACATATCGATGATAATTACGGTATGGAACCCTATATCCGAAAAGAGCTCATCAAAGTTTTCCCGGATAAACAATTGGTAGAACTCCCGAGTACACATCTTATTTTTTCATCACAATATAATTTCCCGGAAGGGTTACCAAAAATACATGAACATGATGGTAAACGACCCCAGGCTATTGGGATTGTCCATGAAAACCGATTGGTATTATTATTTACTTTTGAAAGTGATCTTGGAGATGGTTGGGAAAATCCCGAGGTACATAATGACCCAGAAGATGTTCGATTAAAAGCACTAAAAATGGGAGCTAATATTATTAAATATGCTTTTGAAAATTAATGTCACAATTACATCATCATAATATCAAATTTACTAAACAGCAATTTCCTATCACTATTATATGTGATCGCGTAAATTCGCCCGCAAATATTGGCAGTATATTTAGAATTGCTGATAGTTTTGGTGTCGAGCAAATTTATTTTTGTGGTGAAGATATTACGGTAATAAGCAAACGGATGCAAAGAACAGCACGTTCTACTCATGAATTTGTTCATTATAAACAATCAGAATTTGGTATTGATATCGTAAAAGAATTTAAAGACAAAGGATATAGTATTCTTGCATTAGAAATCACCGAAGATAGCATCCCGATATCAAAGTATAAAATTGCAAAAGAAGAAAAATTAGTATTAGTAATTGGTGAAGAAAATTTGGGAGTATCGCAAGATATCCTAGAAGAAGTGACCCAAAGTGTGCATATTAATATGTATGGCAATAATAGTAGCATGAATGTAGCAACTGCTACTGGTATTGCGTTATACGAAATCACTAGAGAGTAAGCAGAAATAATTAAATAACTTTGATACATTAATTTTAGTTTCAGGATTATTAGATTTTCATATTCTTTATCATTCTGAAACTTAAAAAAAACTTAAAAATGAATTCAAAAACAATTGCATATGGCATATTAAGAGCTGTAGCCATCATTGTAGGTGTGTTGGTATTATTGTGGTTTTTGTATACAATACAATCGGTATTAATTTATATTGCATTTGCCGCTGTCATTTCTTTGATGGGAAGACCTCTGGTATTATTTCTGAAGAGAAAATTAAAATTTAACAATACGCTAGCGGTTGTATGTACTTTATGTGTCACCATTGGTTTGTTTATGAGTATTTTTATGTTATTTGTTCCTATTGTTGTTGAACAAGGACAAATCATTGGCGGAATCAATGTTAATGAATTTGGCGATGACCTAGACCGCCTTAACCAAGAGGTGAGTAATTATTTTAATGTAAAAAAACTAAATCTTATTGAATTGATCAAACAAACAGATTTGATGCAGTTCTTTGATCTCAAAGTTATCCCTAATGCTATTAATTCATTTTTAAGTGGTTTTGGTGCTGTCTTAATTGGTTTGTTCTCTATATTATTTATTTCATTCTTTTTGCTTAAAGACAGTTATTTATTAGAAAACAGCTTATTGGTATTTGCAAAAAAAGATGATGAAACCAAATTTATGAGAGCATTTACCAAAATTAAAGATTTATTATCTCGCTACTTTGTGGGATTACTTTTACAAGTGGCTATTCTCTTTATCCTTTACACCATACTACTACTCATATTTGGCGTGCATAATGCAATTGCTGTTGCCATGATTGCAGCCATCTTAAATCTTATACCATATATAGGTCCGTTATTTGGAGGGATGCTTGTACTTATTTTAGCAATTACCAGTAATTTAGGGCTTGATTTTCAATCTGTAATCTTACCAAAGCTTAGCTATATATTAGTGGGTTACCTTATCATACAAGTAATCGATAATTTTCTTAATCAACCCTTGATTTTTGGAACTAGTGTAAAATCACATCCTTTAGAAATTTTTCTGGCCATACTTATTTTCGGTTTATTATTTGGTATCGGTGGATTAATTGTTGCAGTACCATTTTATACTGCGATCAAAGTAATTGCACAAGAGTTTCTATCTGAATATAAAATTGTAAAAAAACTAACCAAAGACCTATAATTGAACCCTTTACTACTACATAAAGAAGTACAGGAATTTATATTTGAAAAATCAAACAATCCAATTGATTTAAGTAAACTAATTTTAAGTGGGAGTCCTTTTAAAGGTATTACTTCGCAAGAATTAGCTCAACAAATAAGTGGACGATTAAAAACAAAACAAAAACTATCCACTTGGTTTGCTAAAACAAATATTTACTACCCTGCAACATTAAACTTAGAACAAAGCTCGTCTGAAGCTACTGCTATATACAAAAGCAACTTAGTATCGGGTACAACGTTAATTGATATTACAGGCGGGTTTGGAGTTGATGATTATTATTTTTCAAAAAAAATGCAACATGTAATTCATTGCGAACTTAATACATCGTTAAACAAAATTGCTTCACATAACTTTGATATTCTAGGAGTTGAGAATATTCAACCGCTATGTGGTGATGGTTTAGAGGTTCTTAAAAATCACGAAAATATCGACTGGATATATATAGATCCATCTCGCAGAAGTGATCATAAAGGAAAAGTTTTCTTTCTTGAAGACTGTATACCTAATGTACCTAAACACTTGGATTTTTTATATACAAAAAGCAATAATATCTTAATAAAGACCTCTCCTCTACTCGATATACATCTAGGAGTAAAAACATTAAAAAATGTAAAAGAAATTCATGTTGTTGCTGTAGAGAACGAAGTAAAAGAGTTGCTTTGGGTTTTGGATAAAAGTTTTACCAATAAAGACATCAGCATCAAAACCACTAATATCTTAAAAACTAACGCTCAAGATTTTTCTTTTCTTTTAAAAGAAGAAGTACAACAACCCATCAAATTAGGGTTCCCAAAAAAGTTTATTTATGAACCTAATGCATCTATTTTAAAAAGCGGAGGGTTTTTAAGTATTGGGAATGCCTATGGCATAGAGAAACTTCATTTGCATTCTCATTTGTACACTTCGGATCAACAAATTAGTTTCCCAGGAAGAAGTTTTGAAATCATATCTGTATTACCGTATCATAAAAAAGCGCTCTCTAAGGCAGGAATTACAAAAGCTAATATTACAACACGTAACTTCCCCGAAAATGTTTCTACACTAAGAAAAAAGCTAAAGATTAAAGATGGTGGTGAAATATATCTTTTTTTCACAACAAATCAAGAGAATAATAAAATTATACTAGTTTGTAAAAAATCTAGTAAAAAAATTGACACAACAGTATAAGACATTGAAAACTAATGTCGTGATCAAAAATTGCTACATGATACTTATCACAATGTTCAAACAAAATAAGTAAGATAAACTACTGATCGAAAGGTAAATTACTTACTTTTCTAAAATTCGCCAGAGTGTTGTATAAAGCCTTCGATATATATTTTTAAATCATTAGGAGAACTATCTGCTACATTTTTAAGTATATACTCTTTATCTTCTTGTATATTTTTATAATATCCAACTATTCTAGGAGCATTTGATTGAATACTTAATCGTATCATTCTTAATTCTATATTATCAGGCTCAGATTTGATAGCTGTATCTATCATTTTCCTGCCTTTATTGAAGTAAGATAACTTATTGAATGGATTCCATGCAAAAGAGGCTTTTAATGCCAATGCAGCACCGTGATATCCTTTAAAAATTGCTCCTTTGTTTTGTAATGCTCTTTGAGTTAACTTATAAAATTGATCTGCATTTTCTTTGGATGCATTACAAATTTTATAAGACTCTCGTATTTCTTCTATATTGATACTAGTATTGCTAGTAAAGAAAAAAAATAAAATAAAAAGTAGCGCTTTCATGTACAGTATAGTATCATAAGTGTTATTTTAAAAATAACACCAAATTAAATAAACAAGTTGCAACACGTTTATTTAGTCAACGAGATTTTAAGTAATAAGTTATTCTTTTTACCATCATAAGCTTCCATAATCATATCTTTATTTGGTAAAATAGCAGCTTTGGTAAGCTCTAAAACATCTAAACGAGAATTTCTTATATCACTCCCTGTTAAAACAGCTTCTTTGGTAACTTCGCCAGTAGTGTCATCAATCACATAAGTGGTGAGGTATATAAACTCTTTCTTACCATCAAAATATCGCCTTGGGGTTTCACTAAAAGATCGTTTTAAATTTGTAAAATCATCAAGATATAACAAATAGTGTTTTCCATTATTTGTAACATTAAGGTAAGACATGCTCCTTTTACCCACAGAGCCATATTGATATTTTGGTAATTTATGCATCCAGACCATTTTCCCATCAGAAGATAATTTAAATCCAAAAATATCACGATAGTAATACTTGTAAGTTGTTCTTGATCCCGAAGAGCTTGAAGTTGTAAAAGACTCAACAAATCGTTGTTCTCCAAATAATACTGTACTACCATCTGGGTTAAAAACAACGTCATTTACCCTAAGGTTTTCAAGATCTTTTATATCATTATCTTTTTGCGTTCCTTCACTAATACGTGTTTCTCTTTGAAGCGCTAATTCCTGAAGTTTTTCAGTAGAAATATTACAAGTGTTAAGTTTTTTTACTTCGCCTTTTGTTGTTAAGGTAGCAGAAAAAACTCCTGAGGTTTCAGCTTTATTTGTAGTATCTGCATATAACCCAGATACTTTTACAGTACCATCTTTATCAAACTCGATAACACCATCTATTATAGATTTACCAGGGATATCAATTTTGTTTTTGACTATTTTATCTCCGTTTTCAACAATTTTATATACTTCTGTTCTATACGTAGACTCTAATTTGTTTTTGTCTTCTGAAGCTTCACTATAAATAGAAGCTGTCATATAGAAATTTCCAAAATTATCAATGGCAAAATCTTCTCCTTGCATTACATCTGAAGCATATGGCATGGTAACCTTTCTTTTCCACAATAAGTTTAAACCATCACTAAAAACGGCAATCCCAACCTTATCAGCCTTATTTTCTGCCGTTTTAATTCGAAACAATACTAAAAGTTTTTTTCCGTTTGGAGATTTTTTGAATACAAATTGATTTATACGTCCACCAGCATCATAGCCGTAAGTACTTTTAAAGCCAAAATCTCTGGCAATATCTTCTTTATCATTAATTAACTGGATAGGTTTTTTGGCAACTATTCCCGTTAGAGAAATTATTTGTCCATATGCTTTATCCCCTTTGGTATAAAATGCAACTGCATTATCATTTAAATTCATTACCGTTTGAAAATCTCCTTTGTCTTCGATAACCTGTCGCATCTTAATATCTTCTTTAAGATCATCTAGAGAATATCGTTGTATAGTCATCGAGTTACGGCCTTTTTTTATAGAGGCAA
Organism: uncultured Aquimarina sp.; assembly: GCA_947501475.1. Lineage (GTDB taxonomy): Bacteria > Bacteroidota > Bacteroidia > Flavobacteriales > Flavobacteriaceae > Aquimarina. The sequence goes on from CANMWA010000002.1 coordinate 423,719, forward strand.
GTCTATTACCCGATGCAACGTGATATGTATTCAAACTTTTAACTCGTTTATACTTTTCACCTATCTTAAAAGCAAAATCTTCTAAAAGAACAGGTTTTTGGGCAAAAGTAGAACTGCTAATAAGCAGTGTGAAAATCAGAATATATTTAATATTCATTAGTCTGTGGTTTTTAGTTATACTCATAACACAATAAATAGGCCATTATTACACAAATATATAAAAAGAAGCGGTTACGTATTTTTTGATTACAAAACTAAGTCAATAAGCAAACTTTTAAACAAAGAAAAAACTGATTATCAACTTTTTAAAAAAGGGTTGAAATTAAATAACAAATTATGCTAAAAAAATGTTGCATTGTAGTCTCATAAAAGCTACATTTGCATCCGCATTTGAAATATTAATGCGTAGTTCTTAAACAAATTTTAGGAGAGGTGCCAGAGTGGTAATGGAGCAGATTGCTAATCTGTCGACGCGCAAGTGTCGCCGGGGTTCGAGTCCCCGTCTCTCCGCATTTTTTTGTTTCGGGGTGTAGCGTAGCCCGGTTATCGCGCCGCGTTTGGGACGCGGAGGTCGCAGGTTCGAATCCTGCCACCCCGACTTTTATAAGCTACGGGCTCGTAGCTCAGCTGGATAGAGCACCTCCCTTCTAAGGAGGCGGTCATAGGTTCGAATCCTATCGGGCTCACATTAAGCCATACTAGTACTAGTATGGCTTTTTTGTTTTCAAAAAACTAATAACTAATTTAAAAGTACAGATACATAAATAAGACTTAGCAGTAGGCCAGATTAACCAGTTTATCTGTATCAGAAAAGTTTGACTTATTTATTTCTAATTCATTTATATGTTCCTCAAATTCTCGTGAGTCAATACATAGTTTCTATAATAAAAAAGAATTCCTAATAAATTGCATTATAATAATGACACAATCCATTAGGAATTGACTTAATACGAAACACTTAAAATTAGTTTTGATGTTCTATATTGTTAAAAATTTTTGATCAAAAGTATTTAAAAACCCCCCAGAAATTACCCCTAATACCGGGAGGTTTAAGTAAACACATCGTCAAAATGCATCTTTGCAACCAATTATACTATAATCGGTTTGTTTTTCTTTTTCAATAATTATATTTTCAATATCAACATTGCTCCTATCATAATGCTATAAATATTTAAACTTTTATAGCAAATTGCAGAGGCATTATCTTTTTGCCTATACTATGAAATAAAAAATATTCAGCTTTTATTATCGTTTTTATTTTCAAGATTTTATAATCATTTAGTACAGCCCTCAGTTTTGTATAATAATGGCTAGAGAAACTATAGAAAGAGTATAAAAAACTCAATGGTTTTTTATACTTAAAATGATTTTTTTTGCAAAAAAGATGTATATATTCTTCTTTAGAAGAAAATAAAACCTTACTAAGATATAAGTGACATCTTGTAAGTACAAGAAGTAAAAAAACGGTCATAATGGCTAATTTATTCATTCGTTATTCAGACCCTGCTTTTGTTGGCTCGCCAAAGTTTTACAATTGCGGGATTGTTTTATTTATAATTATATACAACTAAAAATATATTTCACATAAACACGTATAATAATATATACACTATTTTTGTTTTAATACTTTTAAGTACATTTTAATATACAATAAAATATATATTATTTTTTATTATTATACTTATTCATTCTAATTATTAAAAATGTTCATTTTCAAAAATACGACATAAACATACCTTGTATAAACGATACTTAAATATAATCACAATTTGCTAAAATTACATATATTGAAGCCATACAATTATTATGTTTATTCCATAAATTTTCAAAAAACTTACGGAAACCCGTAAAAAATAATTTTTAATTCCTATATTTCGTTAAAGTTTTTATAATACAAGGAATATAATCTCTTCACAATAAATAAGAAATAAGAATTTTACGAAAATGGTTAATTTAATTATTAATCGTTATTCAATACCCTGCTTTTGTTGGCTCGCCAAAGTTTTACAACTGCAGGGTTGTTTTATATATTAAACACATAGTATTTAATATGATTCTATTTTTCAAATTTAAGAGTAAAACCTTCACGTTTTTTACGAATTCCCGTAAATAGCCAAAATTCTCTTAAATTTTTAATTTACAACAATCCTAAATCTTTGGTCATTGCCACAAGATGAATGGCGTTTTTAGCTTTAAAATTATATTTAAGTTTATTTAATCTTTTTTCTATCGAACTAGCACTATTAGGAGATACATGACTTTTTCTAAACACATCTCTTATTTGCTCTTGTGTAAGTCCGTTAGATAGATGTTTAAGCAATAAAAGATCATAATCTTTTAATTCAAACACATTATTTTTGTTCATCATATTAACAATTCTAGGAGAAATAAATGTTTTATCTTCATAAATTTCAGTAACAGATTGCACTAATTCACTTAACCCATACCTACCTTTACATACATACCCATTAATGTATTGATCAGAAAAGAAGGATTTTATTTTATTGGGTCTATCTTCCATAGAATATATAATCACCTTAATTTCGGGTTGTATAGATCTAATCCCTTCTATAAGTTGCACACCATCAACAAAAGTACGTTCTCTGTGATTTTCTTTAAAAGAGAGGTCTGTTATCAATAAATCAAAAGGTTCTTTCTCATTATTGGCTTTTCTAAATCTCAGATATGCTTCATCACAATACTGAGCCTGTTGTATTTTCTCAATCCCCATTCTATCTTGTAAAATATGAGATATTCCATGATTAATGCTGCCAAGGTCCTCAGCAATTAAAACTTTCTTGAACATAAGTTATATTTTTATAAATACTAATTCGGGAATTGGATTTTAGCTCTAAAACCTTTTCCTTTCTCTGAATCAAAGATAAATAATCCACCAATTGCTTTTGTACGGTTTTCCACATTCTGTAATCCATTACTATAAATAATTTCATTTTTATCAACCCCAACTCCATTATCAGAATAGCTAATTGTTATTTTTTTTGATGTTTTTTTAAATGCAAAAGCGACAAGATTAGCCTGGCTATGTTTTTTCATATTTACTGATAACTCTTGTAATACACGATGTATAACTATTTTCTTTTCAGGAGTTATTGATTGCCAATTAATCTCATTAATGCCTTTTATGATAATCTTAGTTTGATTAGAACTATACCCACTTAGCATATTACTTAATTCTTCAGAATAATTACTTTCTATATCAAAACCACTATTTTCTCGAGAAATATCTCTAGTTCTACTATATATATCTTCTAATTTATCGAGTATTTCATGATCGTGCTCCATCTGTGTCATAATATTATAAACATCATTTGCTAGTTCATCATGAATTTTTTTAGAAATACGATTTTCAGCATTATACACATCCCTAATTTTTTCTCTTTTATATCGTTGTTGAAGTAAATAGAAAACAAACCCCCCAGTAAGTAGTAAAATAATGGTTCCAAAAAGATAAATAATTTCTTGTCGTTCTTTTTTGGCAGTTTTGGCTTTTAATATCAAATTTTGATTGACAAGTTTATCATTTTCATATTTTGTAACTGCATAGATCTCGCGGTTACTTTGATTGATTTGATTTAATTTAAGATACGTTTCGTTGAACACTTTAGCTTCTTCATTCGAATCATTTCTCAATTCGAACACAAACCCCAAAGCTTCAAGAATTGATATAAGACTTTGTTGCTTTAAAGCATTTTGGTATGCCTCGTCTGCATACTTTAATGCTCGTAATCTATCTCTTCCTAAATAATATTTAGTAAGATGTATATTACTTGCAAATAAACCCCTTATATCATTTATATTTTCTCGTATTTCTTTAGCTTGCATAAGCAACTTTAAAGAATTTTCGTTTTCTTCATCTTTGACCCATTGTATATATCCAAGATTATCAAGTACTCTAGCATATTCACTTTTATTATTTTGGACTACGTCATTTTTAATCAACTCAGAAAGAATTGATAATGCCTCTTCATAATTAGCCATTTCAGAAAGAATAAGGGCTTTTGTATTCTTAAACTTCAAAATATTACTCATCCTAATGGCATTCTTAGAAGAATCGTCAGTACCAAGATCTATAGCTAATGAGTTATATCTTAATGCTTCTTCATTATTTTTTTGTTCTGAATTAGCAACAGAAATAATATGATATAATCCTGAAAGACTTTTTAAATCATTTGTTGTCTCTAAGTATTTTAATCCATCAATTGCTGTAGTTCTACTACCAGAATAATCCCCAAGAATATCTTGGATGTTTGCCATTTGCAACAAAGTTTTTCCTGCCGCCAAACTATCATTGTTTTTTTGGGAAATTTTAAAAGCTTCATTATAGTACTGAAAAGCTTTTGTATACTGTCCATTTTTTCTATGATAAATCCCTAATTTGGTAGAGGCTTTTATCATATACATTGTATCTAAATTTTTAGAAGCTACATTATATAATTTATTAGAATACAGTATAGCACTATCCAACATGTCTGATTTACTAAGCAGCAGTGTTTTTTGCATTAGTCCATCATAAATCAAAGAATCTTTTTGAAATAACTCTGCGCCTTTCAGGAAATAAGTAATATAACGCAATCTCTCTGGAAGCGAAAGGGAATCGCCTTTCTTACTTAATCTATAATAATAAGAAATACTATCAAGATCTTGTTGAGAAAAATTTGTTTTTGTCTTTTCTTGACTAAAAACTTGATTATTACCATAAAAAAATACTAACCCTATTAAAATAATAAAAGGGAAATCGACGCGCCAAAGTTTCATTCCCCAAAATTAATAAATTAAATCTGGTCTGTACAGTAGTATTTATACTACACAGACCAGATTTAACAATCATTAGTATATTAATGATTTAATTTCCTCCTTCATCCTCATCTTCAACATGTCCATGTTCTCCATTTGTAGCAACTTCTTCTACAGAAGCATCTACGTTATCAGAAATATTATCAGCTGTACAAGAGGTAAAAGTTGCTCCCATAAATAGCATTACAAGTGTATAAAAAATAGTTTTCATAATTTTTACTTTTTTTGGATTAAACAAAGAGGTTACCGTCCGGAAAATTTTCCAGATATTTTTAGTGTTCGATAACCGTAATAGTAAGAGAGAGTACTCCTCTACTTATGGAAAGTTGAAATCCGATTCAGCACTATTTGGCTACTTCCCGATTGCCATTTATTACTGTGTTACGGATTTCCGTAAAAACTGGGTTGATACATTTACTATGTTAGCAATATAAAAACCGGAACTAGTTACTATGTGAATTTATGGAGAGTTAACGCTACTATTTACAATTGATTCCAAAGATTCCAGAGATTCCATAGAAAGCTTTAAAATTCCAAAAATTTGATCAGCTATGGGAAGAAAAACAAGTATTACGTATAGGGATGAGATCCTAGAAAAGTACAAAAGGGAAAAAGGAGGGGAAATGATAAGCTATCTTATTGAACCCACTCGAAAACAAATAAAAGAGGCCTGTATATGGCTTCTTGATCGAAGAAAAGGAAAATACGATGAAGGTATTTTAAATCGTTTTTTTAAGTTTAACGAAGGAGAAAATAAGCTACAAGCTATTGAAAGAGTAAAGGGAGACAAATTTAAGCCAATTGTAAATTTTTTGAATGGGGAAACAAAATCTACAACACCGGCTAACCTAGAATTAATTAGTTGGCTTATTGATTTTAAACCAAGGCCACTATCTGTTTATTTAAGATCAAATTTTATCCCGGAAGAAAACGAAGTACAAAAACATAAAGATCAAAAAGATCTTTATGTAGCCTATGGGAAAGAAGTACAAGTACCTGACATCCCAGAAACTAAAGTGATTCACAAAGACAATAGAAGTATTACAATTATCTCACAAATTAATCCTTCTCTTAAAATCACTACTATAGTAAGCTTATGATTATAATCATTGGCAAAAAAAAAGGTTCACCGTGGTGAACCTTTTTTTATTTTTACACATATCTTATCAAGAAACTGATTCTTTCTTTTTCTTATAATGCACTTTGTTTCTCCAATAAGAAAATGCACCTAATACACCAATAAAAACAATTGAGTAGTATACAAAATTTGGTGTTATCACTTTATCACCACTGGCATAAGAATGTAATCCTTTTAGATAAAAATTCACTCCAAAATAGGTCATCAAAACACTATAAATAGCAATTACTGAAGCTAAATTAAACCACCATCGGCCACGTAATCCAGGAACCAATCGCATATGTATTACAAAGGCGTATACCATAATACTTATCAATGCCCAGGTTTCTTTTGGATCCCAACCCCAATATCGCCCCCAACTCTCATTAGCCCACATACCACCTAAAAAATTACCAATAGTTAACATTACTAATCCTATAGTAAGTGCCATTTCATTAATAATAGTAATTTCTTTGATATTAAGTAACATTCTTTTTTTGTTAGACGTAGTGGTCAAAATCATTAATACTAAAGATAGTATCCCTAAGATAGCCCCTACAAAGAACGGTCCATAACTACCAACAATAATAGACACATGGATTAACACCCAATACGAATCTAATACAGGCTGCAAATTGGCAATAGCAGGGTCGGTCCAGTTTTCGTGTGCAAAAAACAATATAATGGCAGCCACAAAAGTAGTTGCAGCAATTGTTAAATTACTCCTTTTACCAAATGCCAATCCAATTGCCAAGGTCATCCAAGCTACATAAATCATAGATTCGTAAGCATCACTCCAAGGAGCATGCCCAGAAACATACCAACGAATAATCAGTCCCGCTGTATGCAAAATAAAGAGTAAAATAACCAAGCCAATGGTTGTATTAATTAATCCTCTAATAATCTTAGATTCTTTAAATATTCTGAAAATCACAAAAATCATTAAGATCAGACCCACTATACCATAATATCTATATAATGTTCTAAATATATCATACTTATTTAATGCAATTTCGGCTTTGATTTTTTTATCCGTTGGTAATACTTCACTTCCAAACTTCCTCTGAAAGCTCTTTATACTCTCAATATATTGATTGGGTTTACTATAATCTCCCGTTTTTTTAGCCTCTTGTAATGATTGCCTATAAATTTGAATAATTTGTCGAGTATATACAGAATCCATCCCTGTAAAATTATACTCATTTAATTCTGGAACAGATACCCACTTATTTCCTTCATCACCTGGCACAGGAAACACTTTAAGTATTCCTCCTCCTAATGCTTGATTAAGTAAATAAAATTTTTCATGTGTTTTTAAAAAATCTTTCTCAAAACTACTAGGCGTATTTGTACTACTAGCTCTTTCTAAATAAGGGGTAAGTTTATAGGATCCATCGGGTTCTACCAAATCAATCAAAGATACCCGACGTTCGGTTTTAGATACTCCAAGTATTTTACGAATACTATCATTTTCTCTGTGAATTTCAATGATAGGTACACTATACCACACAAATGGATTCTCAACCATAGAAACAAATACTTGATCTGCATTTAATCCCTCATAGGTATCTTTTTTACTAAGTTTACGAAGTAATTCAGAAGAAAATGTATTTACTGGCTTCATTCGGCCACGTTCATCTTGGATTATTATACTACCAAAATTAGCAGCATGTTCTACAGGTACTGCATTTGTTTTGATAACCGAATCTAACTGAGCTTTACTGGGTAATGTTTGTAAATGATCTGTATGACTACTTGTGGGATTTTGAGCAAAGGAAACCGTAGATATAATTAATGCTATAAGTGTCGTTAAGGTTTTCTTTTTAGATTTTACTTTGTTAAGCATTACTTCTAAATCTTTAAAACGAGATCCTTTGGTAAAAAGAATCAACATCAATCCCAGATATAAAAGCATATACCCTGCATAGGTAATCCAGGTTCCCCAACGATCGTGATTTACAGATAACACTGTTCCTTTTTCATCGGGATCAAAAGAAGCTTGAAAAAATCGATATCCTTTGTGATCTAACACATGGTTCATATATATATCAAAAGGTTTAGACATATCACCTTCAACAATATCAACTTTACTCTTAAAGGATTTATATACATTTTTGGTGCCTGGATATTTTTCTGCAATAAAATCATTGAGTTTAAGAGCAAAAGGTAGTTTTAACTGTTTAGAACCATAATTAAAATACATTTCTAATCCTCCTAATACAACCTTTGTCATATCGTTATTATAGCCTTTTCCTCCTAGAAGTTTTACTTCTTTGGTTTCGCCATTAGTAGTTACATCAAAAATTAGTGCATCTTGCTGGCCTTTATCTTTGACTTCTATAGGTACAACATCATATTTTCCTTTAACTACTGGTTCTGGAATTACAAATTGCATTCCCGCAGTTTGGTAGAGTGAACGAAGCATTAAAGGTTGTAGACTATCTTTAAAAACTAATCCTTGTTCTTGATCTGCCATTCGCATGTACGAACCATCAAAAGGAGATTTTATGAAATATTCATCATTCTTATAGGTAATATTAATTGCTCCGTCTGTAGGTTTATTAAAAGCTATTAATACATTATGAATATTAGAAATTTCTCCTTCTTCAAGAAAATGATCATGACGATCACCATCTCCTGCTTCAACTATTTTTAAGTAATTTTTTCCTTCTTCTGAGCTAACCAATCCCATCTCTGCGCCTTGTATATAATTTTTATATACAATTGTAACGGGTTGCTTATTATAGTCTGTATTGATATTAAAATCATTATCTGCAGCTTCTGCTAATTCTAATGACTCGGTAATAATACGACGTCTTGGCTCTCCTTTAATTTCGCCATCCAAAAAAATAGTCAAATATGTTTTTTCAGAAAGAAAAGTAGCTGTAGTTTCTCCTTCTCTAATCGGCATTACCCCTTCATAACTAATATACCGGGTAACAAATGCTCCTACAATAATTAAAATAAAAGATAAATGTAATAGTAATGTTGCCCATTTATCCTTTTTGTATAGTTTAAACCTAACAATATTACCACAAAAATTAATAGCAAAAAATATCATAATTGCTTCAAACCACCATACATTATATATCCATATTCTAGCGGCAGTAGTTCCATAAGCATCTTCTAAGAAAGTCCCAACTGCCATAGAAACTGCAAAAACAATAAATAAAATTGCCGTTAATCGTGTCGAGAACAAAATGCTTGCTAGCTTTTTTTGCATAATAAACTTTATTTTTTTGCTCGGCAAATTTAATGTTTTTAATAGGAATATATAGGATTATGCTCTTTTGATTTCAAGGTTTTAACAGAAGTATAAAACTTGTTTATTTTTTTAAGGGAACTTCCTTATTTTAGCCAAATGATTAGAGTTGTGATTCTTGGTGCCGGTAATGTTGCTCAACACTTGTATACTGCTTTTTATACTAAAAAATCAGTTACAATTGTACAATGCTATAATCGCAAAGGAGTAAGACTTCATCCTGATCAGCAAAAAAATTCAATTATAAACGATCTTGATAAGCTCATTGAAGCTGATATATATATCCTTGCTATAAGTGACGACGCTATAGCAGAAATTTCTTCAATTTTACCTTTTAAGAATAGATTGGTAGTGCATACATCTGGCAGTGTACCCATGAGTTATATAGCGAAAAATAACAAAAAAGGAGTGTTCTATCCATTACAAACTTTTAGTAAAGATATACCTGTTGATTATAAAGATGTCCCTTTTTGTATTGAAGCTGAAGAAAAAAAAGATCTAAAACTATTAAAAGAACTGGCTTCTATACTTTCAGAAAAAGTATATCAAATTTCTTCAAATCAGCGTAATATATTACATGTGGCTGCTGTATTTGTAAACAATTTCACTAATCATTTAATAGCTGTAGGAAACGATATTTGCAATGAACATGATGTTCCTTTCGAAATTTTACACCCTCTTATTCAAGAAACAACTCAAAAAATCACACAAATCAGTGCAAAGCAAGCACAAACAGGTCCAGCTATTAGAAATGATTCTAAAACAATCGAACGACATTTAAAAATGTTAACCGATAACTCACAAAAAGAAATATATCAAATCCTTACCAAGGCTATACAATCTAAATATGGAAAAAAGTTATAAAGAATATCTACAGCATATCACCACCTTTATATTTGATGTAGATGGGGTATTAACCGATGGTACAGTTTTTATTAATACCGATGGTGAACTCCTAAGAACTATGAATATAAAAGACGGTTATGCTCTTAAAACAGCCGTACAACAAGGGTATAATGTTTGTATTATTTCGGGTGGAAAAAACGAAGGCGTTCGACAACGATTAAAAAATTTAGGAATACCAGATATTTATTTGGGTGCCCATCACAAAGTAGAGCAGCTTAATGAATATTTTGCTGGTAAAAATATTAAAGCCGAAAATGTATTATACATGGGTGATGATATTCCTGATATGCCGGTAATGCAAATTATAGGCTTGCCAACATGCCCGCAAGATGCTGTAGCCGAGATTAAAGAAATCTCTAAATACATATCTTATAAAAAAGGCGGTAAAGGTTGCGTAAGAGATGTTATTGAACAAGTCCTTAAAGTACAAGGAAAATGGATTACCAATTTTGATGCTGAAGCATAAAATACTTTATAAGTAATGAAACTAGTATTTGCCACTAATAATTTAAATAAAATAAAGGAAATCCAAGCTCTAATTCCCTCAAAAATAGAGCTATTGACCCTTTCAGATATTGGATGTACAGAAGACATACCAGAAACCTCACCGACCATAGAAGGGAATGCAATACAAAAAGTACAATATGTAAAACAACATTATGGTTATGACTGTTTTGCAGACGACACCGGTCTTGAAGTTGATATCTTGGGTGGCAGACCCGGAGTTTATTCTGCCAGATATGCAGGAGCTGCTAAAGACCCTGAAACAAATATGAATAAGCTTTTGAAAGAATTAACAGGTAAAAACGATCGAAACGCTCATTTTAAAACAGTTATCGCTTTAGAAATAAATGGTAAATTAGAAACATTTACTGGTATTTGTAGAGGAAATATCGCTCATCAAAAAAAAGGAGAAGGTGGTTTTGGATATGACCCTATATTTACACCTCATACTTATGACAAAACATTTGCAGAATTGCCTTTATCAGAAAAAAATAAGATAAGCCACCGTGGCAAAGCAATGCAACGATTAATTAATTATTTTAATCACTAATCAACTCCAGGAAAAGCAAGCATCTCACCCATCCCAACTGTAAATAACCAATTGCCATAGACCGCATGTTCTATAGAAACTAAAGTAGTCGATTTGGTTTTTTGATAGGTATAGGCAAATAAGAGTCCACCTATAAAAGTAAGTAATTGCACTAAAAAGCTTTTTAAAAAAAGATGCGCTAATGAAAATAGAATTGCATTAATAAAAATGAACAACCATTTATTTTTAATTAATTGCTTATAACGTTCATAAAAAAAAGTCCTGTAAATAATTTCTTGTGGCCATACCGATAAAAAAGTATAAATAAACAATATCATTATCCATAATCCCGGTTTTTTTATTAGCACCGAGAAAAGTTTATCAGGAGCAACCCAAAAAACATATAATCCGGTAACAATAATAATTATAGCCAATTTGATAATGGTTTCCTTCAAAAATGGTTTCCAGTATACCACATCAGGAAATCTAAGTCTTAACAAACCTTGTCGTCTAATAAGAATTAAGATGTATATAAAACCAAAAACGGTTACAATCATCTTAATCCAAATAGGATAGTTTAATAAAAAACTAATTGGTAAAAGAATAAAAAGAAAAAATAACTCTAAGCTTCTGTAAATATTAGTATGCATTAACCTACTTTTTGACTAATTTCTACATAAAATATGAAATGAATATTTTTTTAACATAAAAAAAGCCTCTTGGGGTATGAGGCTTATTTATAGGGGTAATTTGATTAGGGGTAAAAAAAGGCTAATTCTAGTTCAGTAGGTTAATCAATATTTTATTATTATTATTTCTCTTTTTGTATACTTCAAATGTACGTTAACGAAGCCCAAAACCTACAAATACTGTATTCTATTTTTATAAATTTATCGATAAAAAACATAAAAACACGATTAAATACATTTTTATTGTTGAAATACGCTGTTTTTTAAAATCCTCTTTAGAAATCTATCAAGGTATTTTAAAGTTTAAAGCTTATAACTTTAAGCATTTGTGTACGTGATAAGTTACAGGTTGAAGAACTTGTGGGGAGTAAACAAAAAAAGCTTCAGGTTTCTGAAGCTTTTTTTTTGGAAAACATAATTCGGGGGAATTATTTCTTCTTGGGACAAAAAATGTCTAAAATCAATCAAACAAACAATTCTAATTTTTCTCTTACTCTTTTCCTTTTACATTACAAAAGTAGTGTATGGTTCTAATTTTGCATGAAAAACGCATCTCAAATAAATACAAAAAATAGATTAACGGCATAAAAAACTGATTAAATGCTTTATTGTTTTTTTAAATGGATGATCTTCTTGCTTTATTAAAAATTAAACTCAACCTAGACGTTGCATAAATTTTATTAATATCGTAACATTACAGCCATAAAATTTTGAATACAACATATGCAAAGTCAAAACATCACTCCAACAGATCCCCAAAAAGAAAAAATTATTGAGAACAAAGAGTTAAATATTTGGGAAGCATTACTACCTGTTGTAATTCTTGTAGGGATGTTATTTTATAATGTCTATATTTTTGGTGATGATGCCTTAAGTGGTAGTAATCAATTTGTTTTACTCCTTGGCGCGGCAGCGGCGGCAATAGTTGGGTTTTATAATAAAGTTTCTTATAAGCAAATGATGGAAGAAGTTGCCAGAAATGTAAAATCTACTACAGGAGCATTACTTATATTGTTAATGGTAGGGTCTTTAGCAGGAACTTGGCTAATTAGCGGTATTATACCCACCATGATTTATTATGGGTTACAGATATTAAATCCAACTATATTTTTGGCTGCTTGTGTGATTATATGCGCAATTATATCTATCGCTACGGGTAGTTCATGGACAACTTCGGCAACAGTGGGTATTGCATTAATTGGTATTGGTGACACTTTAGGAATTTCACTCGGAATGACAGCAGGAGCTGTTATTTCTGGAGCCTACTTTGGGGATAAAATGTCTCCGCTATCAGATACTACAAATTTAGCTCCAGCTATGGCTGGTGGAGAATTATTTTCGCATATAAAATATATGACCTATACTACAGTACCTACTATTATAATTACACTAATTGTATTTATAATCATTGGTTTTGCAATCGATACTTCTGGTACTCCTCAAATTAATGATCAACTAGATGCTATTAAAGGAGCATTCAATATTTCTCCTTGGTTATTTATTGTTCCAGTTTTGGTTATTGGATTAATTATAAAGAAAACACCGCCATTAATAGCATTATTAGCTGGTACTCTATTAGGGGCCATCGCAGCAATAATTACTCAACCCGAAATTGTAATGAAAATTGCAGAAAGTAATGAACTTACTTTTAACTCTGCCTATATAGGTGTCATGAAAGCAATGACTGTAGATACTGCAGTAGAAACTACCAATGCCCAACTTAATGATTTATTCTCTGCTGGGGGGATGTCTGGTATGTTAGGAACAATTTGGTTAATTGTCTGTGCAATGGTTTTTGGTGGTGTTATGGATGCTATAGGCGCCCTGGCAAGAATCAGTAAAGCTTTATTAAATCTATTCGATTCAGTTTTTGGTCTCTTTGCGAGTACTGTTGTGAGTTGCCTTGCATTAAATGTAACAGCATCAGATCAGTATCTAGCCATTGTTGTGCCGGGTAGAATGTATTCAAAAGCTTTTAAAGATAAAGGTTTGGCCCCTGAAAACTTAAGTCGTACACTTGAGGATTCAGGAACAGTAACCTCTGTACTTATACCTTGGAATACTTGTGGAGCATATCAGAGCGGTGTACTTGGCGTACCCGTTGTAGATTATTTCTTTTTTGCAATCTTCAATTGGTTAAGTCCATTTATGACCTTACTATTTGCAGCATTTAGAATAAAAATTAAACAACTAGCAGATAACTAGTCCATAAAAAGCAAAAGAAAATGATCTTTTGCTTTTTTGTTTTTCAATTAATCTACTATCGGAATTGGTTTTTTATCATTACCAATAGCAACAAATTTAAACAATCCGGTTACTGCTATTTCTCGATCATAACTATACATATCTTCTTTGTATATCTCAACATTTACAGTACAACTTGTTCTACCAACTTCAGAAACTTTTGCGATAAGCTCTATTATAGTACCTTCGGGTATTGGTTTTTCAAAATCAACCTTATCTGATGATATTGTTACTACCTTTTTTCTACTAAATCGTGTAGCACAAATAAAAGAAACCTCATCCATTAATTGTAATGCTGTACCTCCAAATAATGTTTCATAATGATTGGTCGTATTCGGAAAAACGGCTTTAAAAATTCTGGTTTCAGATTTTTTGATCAATTCATCTATAGTATTCATACAATTGTGATATAGTTTTTTCTTATTAATTTATCTATCAAAGGTAAATCTTATCACAGTATCTTTGCAGTAGATTTAAAAAAAATAAAATGGATATTATAGAGAGTTTGCGTTGGCGCTATGCTACCAAAAAATTTGATACTACAAAAATACTTCCGCAGGAAAAAATAGATATGCTTATCGAAGCTTTTAATCTTACAGCTACCTCTTATGGTTTACAACCTCTTAAATTAGTAGTAATCCAGAATAAAAACATTCAAAAAAAGCTAGTTGAGCATTCATGGAATCAACATCAAGTAGTTGATGCTTCACATGTATTAGTATTTTGCATTGAGAATACGATTGGCGAAGATTATATCAGTAAACATTTTGATAATGTAAAAGAAACAAGAAATACCGCTGAAGAAATCTTAAAACCGTTTAAAGAACAATTGGTTGATTCTTTTAAGAACAAGCCAACTCAAGAAATATCCAATTGGGCTACTAAGCAAGCTTATCTTGCCATGGGTAATCTACTAACAGTTTGTGCTCTAGAAAAAATAGACGCATGCCCAATGGAAGGTTTTGTTCCTGAAAAATATGATGAAGTCCTAACACTTAATAATCTAGGTCTAACATCTGTACTAGTAATGCCTATAGGTTATAGGTCAAAAGATGATATGTTTTCTGAATTTAAAAAAGTAAGACGGTCTATAAAAGACACTGTGATTACTATTTAGAATTTTTATTACAAAATAGTATTAGGTAATACTTAAAAAATTATAAAATACCAACTGTAAAATCAAAACTCTTTTCGGTACTTTTGCTGCAAAGAGTTTTTAATTTAACACTATAGTTATGCCAGGATTTGAGTTATTCGGTGCCGAAGAAAAGAAAGAGGTTCAAGATGTTTTAGATAATGGGGTTTTGATGCGATATGGATTCGATCCAATGCGAAATGGCCATTATAAAGCATTAGAGCTAGAAAAAGACCTGGCAAAAAGAATGCAAACTCAATACGCCCAAGTAGTTTCTAGTGGTACAGCAGCATTAACAGTAGCATTAGCATGTGCAGAAATTGGTGCTGGTGATGAAGTAATTATGCCAACATTTACGTTTGTGGCAAGTTTTGAAGCCATATTATCTGTTGGTGCTACGCCAATATTATGTGATATTGATGATACTTTAACTTTAGATCCGAAGGCAGTTAAAGCTGCTATAACTTCAAAGACCAAAGCTATTATGCCTGTACATATGTGTGGCTCTATGGCAGATCTAAAAGCTCTAAAAGCTATTTGTAATCAACATAACCTAGTTTTATTAGAAGATGCATGTCAAGCTATTGGTGGAAGCTACGATGGAAAACCTTTAGGTAGTTATGGAGATTTAGGATGCTTTTCTTTTGATTATGTAAAAATGGTGACTTGTGGTGAAGGTGGTGGATTGATTACCAATTCTGAAAAGTATGCTGATCGAGCTCATAAATATCAGGATCATGGTCATGATCATGTTGGTAATGATAGAGGAGCAGAAACACACCCTTTTCTAGGATATAATTATCGATTATCTGAATTGAACGCAGCAGTTGGAATTGCTCAATTAAGAAAACTTGATCATATCTTAGAGGTACAGGAGAAAAATTATACGATTCTTCGCAATGCGTTATCAGTAGTTCCTGAAATAACTTATAGAAGAGTGCCTGAAACTGGAGTAGAAAGCTATGCCTTTTTAAGCATCTTTTTACCTACTGAAGATTTAGCCAGAAATGCACACAAAGCACTTGGTGCACATGGTGTAGATGCTTGTTTTTATTGGTTTGATAACAACTGGCATTATTACAAAAAATGGGAACATCTTTTAGAGCAAAAATCGCTAGGAAAACTTTCATCTGAAACTAAATTGGGTTTACAAAAGAACAATACCTCTTTTAAAGCTAGCGATGCCTGGATGGGAAGAACTATTTCTTGTCTTATAAAACTAAGTTGGACAGAAACTGAGATAAATGAAAGAGCTACTAAAATGATTGACGCAATAAAAAGCGTATTATAAAAACAAACTTTTTTAGTACTCTACATACTCTACGATTTCTAATCCATATCCAATCATACCAACACGTTTTTGTTGTACTGTATTTGAGACTAAACGCAATTTATGAATATTAAGGTCATGTAGTATTTGTGCTCCAATACCAAAATCTTTGGTATCCATTACTATTTTGGGTGCTTTTACTACATTTTCACCATTCTGAATTTCTTTTAAAGCACTTAAGCGCCCTAAAAGATTAAGAGATTGGCTTTCTTGGTTTATAAAAATGATTGCTCCTTTTCCTTCAGAGTTTACTCGTTGAAACATTGCATCCAATCGCTTGTCTGCATTATTTGTTAATGTACCCAAGATATCATTATTGAATAATGTAGAGTTAACCCTTGTAAGTACTGGTTCACTATCATTCCAGTTTCCTAAGGTTAAAGCAATGTGGATTTGGTTGTTAGTAGTTTGTTTATAGGCTCTTAGTCTATACTTACCAAAACGAGTAACGATATCAAAATCTTCTTTTTTCTCAATAAGCGAGTCATGCTGCATACGATATGCTACCAAATCCTCGATAGAAACCAATTTAAGATCAAATTTATTAGCAACCTCTACCAATTGTGGCAAACGAGCCATCGTACCATCTTCATTCATGATTTCTACAATAACACCTGCTGGTTTCAATCCAGCTAATCTTGCAAAATCAATAGCAGCTTCAGTATGGCCTGTTCTTCTTAGTACTCCGCCTTCTTTAGCTTTTAAAGGAAATATATGCCCAGGCCTTGCTAGTTCATGTGCTTTGGTATCTTCATTTGTTAATGCTAGAACAGTTTTTGCTCGATCATTAGCTGATATACCTGTAGTAACCCCTTTACCTTTTAAATCAACAGAAATTGTAAAAGCCGTCTCCATAGGGTCAGTATTATTACCAACCATCATATTAAGCTTTAAATCTTCACAGCGATGTTCTGTAAGAGGAGCACAAATTAACCCTCTACCATGAGTCGCCATAAAATTAATCATCTCTGGAGTAGCTTTTTCTGCGGCGGCTACAAAATCTCCTTCATTCTCGCGATCTTCATCATCAACAACTATAATTACCTTTCCTTGTCGAATATCTTCAATAGCTTCTTGAATAGTATTCAATTTTATTTTCTTATTGGTCTGGGTAATCTCTGACATAGTACTAAACTTAAGTTTGCTTGCAAAGATATTTAAAAAGAAATCTATTTTTTAGATTTAGCAAATCGTTTTGCAAAGAAATTGCGAATTGGTTGAACAAAATTGTCTAAACTAAAAATCCCTTGATCCGTAGTTGCTCTATAAGTTAAAAATATACTCAACGGAAAAATGATAAATGTAGCCAGCCAAGAACCAATAAATGGGGGTATCCCTCCTTCTTCTGCACTGTTTTTTGCAAAGATTCCTATAAAATGATAGGTTAAAAAAAGCATTACACCGATAACAATTGGCAACCCTAATCCCCCTTTGCGAATAATAGCACCTAGGGGTGCTCCTACAAAAAACAACAAAATACAAGAAACTCCTAATGCATACTTATTATGTAAAGACATCTCATACTTATTTAAGGCTCTTTTTTTGAATGTTCTATTATTTTGTGTAGTATTTAATCTTCGTAGTACACCTTCAGCATTTGAAGATGCTATCTGATAGATTTGTATTTTTTTATACGTATCAAAATGATTTATAATATTCAAAGTGTCCTTGTCCTTTGTTATCTGTTGAATCGAATCTATTTTTAAATTTTTGTTTAATCCGTTAAATCCAATTCGTCTATCTATTTCATCCTTCATGTATTTGACATCTGAATTAACTTGTATAGATAAGGTATCAATTTCTTGCCTCAATTCATTTACATTTAACATGTTGTATCCTTTACTATATTGTTGTGCATCCATATCAACATTATCAAGAGCAGATAAATCTATATTAAGTACATACTGCTTAAAATGTGTTTTTGCAAAAGGTAATTTTTTTCTTTTCTTAGGAGAGTTTTGCTGAATTTCATCATAATAGTTACCGTCATTAAGGACAAGTGTAATCAAATCTGAATTGATACTTCCTTTTAGTTCTCCATCTACAGCTTTGATTACAGTAAAATTACCTGGTCGAGCTGCTTTTTTATGTATAATTATATCTTTTAAGAACTCATCATTGTCTCCATATTTTTCAGCTACTTTAATATTGATATCACCCAAGTCATTAAATTGATTGGGAGATATTACCATAGCTGGTTTTACTTTAACAATATTCTTCCTTAGATTAATAAATTTTTTCTCTGATGCAGGTATTACAGTATTTGAAAAAAGAAAGGCTCCTATACCTACAAAAAAAATAAAAACGGATAATGTTCTCATTGCCCTCTGTAATGAGATCCCTGATGATTTCATAGCAGCAAACTCATAGTTTTCGGCAAAATTTCCGAAAATCATAATCGAGGTCAATAAAACTGTTAATGGTAACACCATTGGAAGCAATCTTGGCGTTGCAAACATTAAAAACTTTAAGATTACAGAGAAATCAAGATCTTTACCTGCTAACTCTGAGATAAATAACCATATTGTTTGTAATAAAAGAATAAACATAATAATAACAAAGAGCGGAAAAAATGTCTTTAAAAAAGTGGTTAAAATATATCTATCAAGAATTTTCACGCGTGGTATATTATTTATTCTTAAAAAACTAAAGAACGTATGCAGTGGGTATACATCCGTTCTTAATTATGATTATTAAATTATATAAGTAGTAAAATCAATCTAGACGATTGATGTAATAGTTTTCATATTTTGATTCATCAAAAATAAACAAGGTTTCAGAAAGAGGTTGATTTGTTTTAAAACTATTTACCACTATCGTAACATTAGTACCATTATTCTGTTTTTGGATCATTTTATAAATATGCTTGGTTTGTTTATCAATACCCAATAATATTTCTTTTAGGTCACTTTTAGAATCAATTGGAGTTAGTTTTACATATTGAATTTTTCTTCCATTTACATTCTGTACAATATCCATTTTATAAGAATAGCCATCTTCATAAAAGGTTAGCATTTTTGAAGGAGTAATACTATTATCATCTTCATCTTGTGCTGATATATTTATTTCTTCATCTTCAGGAATTATTACATATAATTTTTTTCCATCATACATTCTCTCTGTCCCCATTAAATTAAGAAGATACTTATTACTCTTTAATGTAACATCACCTCTGGTCTCTTGAGAAACATTTTCTGCAGGGTTATGAAGTGCATATTTAAAATTAATGACAATATTATCATATGTTTTCACCTTTTCTGAAACTTCTTTCAAAAGATCTTTTGCACTTTGAGACTGCATAGTTGTTACACCTAATACTAAAGCTAAAACTATTATTCTTTTTATCATTTTATAGTGTTTCTTCTTTATTAATTTCTATTCTTCATATAAAAATAATGAAATATCATTCATTATTTAATAATTGTTGAAGGGCAATTAAATCGGTAACCAAAACTTGTCTAGCCTTACTCCCTTCAAAAGGGCCAACTATACCAGCTGCTTCTAATTGATCAATTAACCTACCTGCACGGTTATATCCTAATTTTAATTTTCTCTGTAATAAAGACGCCGAACCTTGTTGTGCTGTTACAATAACTTCGGCTGCTTCTTTAAAAAGCTTATCTCTATCACTTTTATCTATATCAAGACTTGTGCCACTTTCTTCGCCTACATATTCTGGCAACATATGTGCATCTGGATATGCTTTTTGGCTACCTATATACTCTGTGATTCTTTCTACTTCTGGTGTATCTACAAACGCACATTGTATACGTATCAAGTCATTACCTTGTGTATAAAGCATATCTCCTCTACCTATTAACTGATCTGCACCTCCTGTATCTAGAATAGTACGTGAATCTATTTTTGAAGTCACTCTAAAAGCTATCCTGGCTGGGAAATTGGCTTTAATCATCCCTGTAATTACATTAACTGAAGGACGCTGTGTTGCTATAATAAGGTGTATCCCTATAGCTCTAGCTAACTGAGCTAATCTTGCTATCGGAGTTTCTACTTCTTTTCCAGCAGTCATAATAAGGTCTGCAAACTCATCTACCACTAATACAATATAAGGCAAGAATCTATGTCCGTTCTCTGGATTAAGTTTTCTAGCTTTAAACTTAGTATTATATTCTTTTATATTACGTACCATTGCATTTTTCAGCAAATCATACCTATCATCCATCTCAATACAAAGTGAATTTAAGGTATTGATCACCTTTGTATTATCGGTTATGATGGCTTCATCGGTATCAGGCAGTTTTGCCAAATAGTGACGTTCTATTTTATTAAATAAAGTAAGTTCAACTTTTTTAGGATCAACCAATACAAACTTCACTTCGGCAGGATGTTTCTTATAGAGCAACGATGTTAATATAGCATTAAGCCCAACAGATTTACCTTGACCAGTAGCACCAGCCATAAGAAGGTGAGGCATTTTGGCTAAATCTACTACAAAAGTTTCATTAGAAATTGTTTTACCTAGAGACAATGGTAACTCCATCTCTGCGCTTTGAAACTTTGGAGATGCTATTACAGATCGCATAGAAACGATCGTAGCATTTTTATTAGGAACTTCAATACCAATAGTACCTTTACCTGGTATTGGAGCAATAATACGAATTCCTAAAGCTGCTAGAGATAATGCTATGTCATCTTCGAGGTTTTTTATTTTAGAAATACGAATTCCGGCTTCTGGTACGATCTCATATAAAGTTACTGTAGGCCCAACAGTGGCTTTGATTTGCGCTATCTCTATTTTATAGTTTTTAAGCGTCTCTACAATTCTATTCTTATTTTCTTCGAGTTCTCCTTGATCTATTGTAATCCCTCCTGCTTTTGCTGTATAATCCTTTAATAAATTTATGGCAGGAAATTTATAATTACCTAACTCTAATTTTGGATCAAACTCACCAAAATCTTTAACTAATTTATTGCTCAAGTTTTTAACAACTTGTTCTTCGATAGTAGTTTCAACTTCCATTGCAATGTCTTCGGGATTATCTTCAGACTTTATAATTATTTTTTCAGGAACCTTACTATCTCTATTTTTAGGATTTCCATAGAAGTCATTAACGGTAGGATTTAATGTAACCTCGTTAGTCTCTTTTTCTTTTTTAACAGTATCTTTTTTAACAACTTCTATTTTCTCTTCATCTTTTTTGCGAAAATCTTTAGATCTAGCTATAATAGCATCTATCTTTTCTTTGATGCTTGATCCAGAATCCTCGGGTGTTGTAGTGGATATAGTATGTCCATTATTAGTTACTGTAGAAGCAGTTTCAAAATCTTTTGCAATTGTATCTTGTGTGCTTTTAATTGACTCTGCGAGTTTCTCTGGTGTATATCTCAAACGAACAACTATATAGACAATAGCAAAGAAAGCCAATACAAGAACAGTACCTATGAAACCTACATAATCTTGCAAAAAATCATTCATCTCATACCCTACAACTCCTGCCAACAATCCACTTTCTTTTTTTACAAATCCAAGAACTACAGATACCCATATCATCACCAAGGTACCCCAAAACCAAAATCCGGCTAATTTTCTTTTATTTAAATCAAAGAACAGGTAAACCCCTGTTAATGACGTTAAAACTGGAAGGATTAGAGAAGAAACTCCAAAGCCCTTAAAAATAAAGAAATGACTAACCGTAGCACCAAATTTACTTAGCCAGTTTTTTGCTGTAGATGTTCTATTATAAAACTGAGAAATTTCGCTTTGGTCCATTTTCCAATTAAAGAAAAATGAAATAAAAGCAAAAAATAACCCTATCCCTAAAAAGAATAAAAAACTACCTAATACAACCTTTTGTTGTCTAGACATTGTAAATCTTTCTTTTAAGGAGATTTTTGGTTTTTTTGTTGTTTTCCTTTTTGTACTTACCTTTCTTTTAGCCATTTTTTGGATGTCTTATCGCAAAAATACGAATATCTATATTGGAACGTAAAAATGCCTAAAAAATTTTCTAAATGAAATATGGAATATAAATTATAAAACCAATAATCATAGCAGTTATTGCGGCAATAAAAACAGCTCCTGCCGCCACATCTTTTATGAACCCAATTTTATCATGAAAATCAGGATGAATAAAATCTGCTATAGCCTCTGCGGTTGTATTTACTCCTTCAATACTCATTACCAATCCTATAGCAAAAATTTGCAATATCCACTCGGTCGAAGTTATATTAAAATAAAATCCAAAAACAGTCATAATAACAGCAATCCCAGTTTGTACCTGTATACTTGGTTCTGTTTTTAATAATAATATAGCCCCTTTAAAAGCATAGCCACAACCACGGAGTCTACCCAGAATAAATTTAGAGATCTTACTCATTATAATTTAAGAAAGTGCACTAAGAGCTGCAGAATAATTTGGTTCTTGCACAATTTCCGGGATTTGTTCGGCATATGTTACAATTCCTTCTTCGTTAACTACTACAACTGCTCTAGAATGTAATCCTTTCATAGGACCATCTATAATTTCTACTCCGTAATCTTTTCCAAAATCTCCAGTTCTAAAGTCAGAAAGACTAATTACATCCTCTAAACCTTCGGCACCACAAAAACGACCATGTGCGAAAGGTAAATCACGAGAAATGCACAAAACCTTTGTGTTTGATAAATTACTAGCTTCTTCATTAAATTTTCTTGCTGAAGCTGCACAAATTCCTGTATCTATAGAAGGAAAAATATTCAAAATAACTCTTGAGCCCTTATAATTTTCTAGTGCATTAGCTGATAGATCAACACCTACCAATTCAAAATTAGGTGCTTTTTTTCCTATTTCTGGAAGATTGCCATTTGTATGTATTTCGTTTCCTTTTAAAGTTATTGTAGCCATAATAAATGATTGTTTTTTTTGTGCCTTAAAATTAATAAGATTATATCGTAAAATTGATAAAGTTTATAGAAAATAAAAAACCTTCCTGATCAGGAAGGTTTTTTATTTTCTTTTTCATGTGTCAATGGATCCTAGGACCCTTTGCATAAAATCATTAAGGGCTTCTTTTTTTGAAGCACCTTGTTTAATTTCTTTATGTACTTCTATAGCTCCATACATATTTGATATTAATTCTCCTATAACATCAAGTTCATCATCTTTAAGTGATGATACTTCTGTGATTGCTTCTAATGTTTCTATCGCTTCAACAACAAAGTCCTCATCGTTTTCTTCGATAAAATTAGTAAGGTGTTTAATTATTGGTAACTTCATCTACTAATTCTTTAAGAACTTCAAATTTATTAGTTTGTACTTGGTTAACAAAAGTCCCTTCTTTAAAGGTAGCAAATGTAGGGAGGTTATCTACAGTAGCCATTTTTCTTGATTCAGGATACTTCTCTGCATCTATTACTACAAAAGTAACATCGTTGTTTTCTGTTGATAGTTTTTTAAATTTTGGTTTCATTATCCTACAATTCCCGCACCACGACGCCGAATATTGAACAATAACAGTACTATTGTTTTCAACAAGCTGAGAAAGATTATCTTCAGTTAATTCTTGAATCATATAATAAGTTCTTTTAAAATTTAATAACAAAACCTCACTAGTAAGAATGCTAGCGAGGTTTTATAATAAAAATACATTATTAGTTAGAAGCTAAATATGAAGCTACTCCTTCTCTATTTGCATTCATTGCTTCTTTTCCTTCTTCCCAGTTAGCTGGACATACTTCTCCGTTTTTTTGAACGTGAGCATATGCATCTATTAATCTTAAAAATTCTGCTACATTTCTACCTACTGGCATGTGGTTAATTCCTTCATGAAAAACGGTTCCTTCTTCATCTATTAAATATGTAGCTCTATAAGTAACATTATCTCCTTCTACTATCACGACACCAGTTTCTTCATTATATGTTTCATTGGTGATATCAAGAATACCAAGAGTACTTGATAAATTACGATTAGAATCGGCAAGTATTGGATATGTAACTCCCTCTATTCCTCCATTATCTTTTGAAGTATTTAACCATGCAAAATGCACCTCAGCGGTATCACAAGATGCTCCAACAACTATGGTATTTCGTTTTTCAAATTCTGCTAAAGCCTCTTGAAAAGCATGTAGTTCTGTTGGGCACACAAAAGTAAAATCTTTAGGGTACCAAAAAAGTAAAACTTTTTTATTCTTGTTTTTGGCTTCTTCTAAAACATTAAGTTTAAAAGTATCCCCCATATCATTCATTGCGTCAACATCCAGATTTGGAAATTTTTTACCTACAAATGCCATATTCTTTTTTTTAAATTTGTTATTGATTATTTTTTTGACAGCGCAAATATACATCTACTTGTTTTAAACATTTATAGATCCTAATTTTAATTTTTTATAACCAAATAGGTTTTTCTAATCATGATTCTTTTCTTATGTACGTTTTCACAAAATTCTTACAAAACACAATGTTTACTTACAAGAATTATGGATAAATTGTACTTTTTTTACGGTGAATAACACCTTCTTAAATCTATTTTCGTATTTTGGTCCACTAATTTCATTCAAATGAATTATTGATAGTTGAGAAATTTTGTTCAACATATAGTCCTTATTTTTCTGATAGGTTTTACTTCAATTGTACAATCTCAGTCTTCTCTAGTATCTGATAGTATTCAAAGCTATATTGATAAAGCTGAAAAATTACAAGAAGAATACAAGTATGAAAAATCTCTTGAGATTGCAAAAGCGGCATTGCAAAATGCGCAGTACAATAATGATGATAAAAGTCTAGGGTATATCTATAATATTATAGCCAAGAACTATGAGACTAATGACGATGATAGTAAAGCTAGGAGTAATTACAGAAGAGCTCTTGTATATGCCCAAAGCTCAAACAGTAAAACATTAGAAACTGATTTATACAATAATCTGGCAAGAGTATACACAAAACACAACCTTACTCGATCAAAGGGAGTTAGTTATTACAAAAAATCCTATGAATATGCTATCAAATTAGGAGATACTGCAAGGATGATAAGACCGTTACTAAATCTCGGAGAATATTACATTTCTAGAAACGATTATGACAGTTCTTATGAATACTTAGAACCTGCTACAGAATTAATCAATGAAAAATCTTCTAATCTTATAAAAACAAAACTAAATGGCCTTTTAGGGAAATATTTTTTAAGTATTAGAAAATATGAAAAATCTGAAGAATATATTGATCAAGCAATATTTAATGCTATAGGAGAAACTAAAAACAAAAATAATAATGACGAATTGGTTTCGACATATTTTGAAGAACTAGCCGCTGCATACGAGACAAAATCTGATTTATATAAAGAGCAAGAAGATTTTCAAAAAGCATATAATTTTCAGAAAAAACAATTTCAATACATCTTAATAGCAAAAGATTTTAAAAAACTAATCGAGCTACAGCAAGCCAATATAAAATATGAAGTAGATCAATATGAAGAAAAAATAAAAAAGGCAGAATCCGAAAAAAAAGAAAGTGAGTCTGAAGCTTTAAAATGGAGAATAAGTATTATTCTTGGCGTTATACTGATCTTAATTTCTTTAGCTTTTTTAATTAGTTCGTATAAAAATAATATTCAAAAGAGAAGATTAAATAGTGACTTAATTGAAAAAAACAAAGAGTTAATTAGCGCAAAAGAAACCGCAGAACAAGTATCTACACTAAAATCACAATTTATCTCTACTGTAAGTCATGAGCTTAGAACTCCTCTTTATGGAGTTATTGGTCTTACTTCTTTATTAATGGAAAACCCAGATAAGAAGAAAAAAGATGAATATTTAGAATCTTTAAAGTTTTCTGGAGATTACCTACTAGCTCTAATTAATGATGTATTGCAATTAAGTAAAATTGAAACCAACGAAGTAAAATTAGAAAAAGTAACATTTGATATTAGAACTTTAATAGAAGGAATTGTTAACTCCCTGCATACAAAACAAAAAAGCAATAATAACACTGTTCATATTGATATCGATAAAAAGATAAATACTACTTTAATTGGAGACTCAGTGAGGTTATCTCAAATTTTAATCAACTTAATTGGTAACGCACTTAAGTTTACCAAAGATGGTAACATATGGGTATCTGTAAAGTGTATGGATGATTATGATGATAGTTATACACTTCGTTTTATAATAAGAGATGACGGAATAGGAATTCCAAAAAACAAACAACAGACCATTTTTGATAATTTTGCTCAAGTAAAAAATGAAAACCAGGAGTATGAAGGAACTGGACTAGGACTCGCAATTGTAAAAAAACTAATTCATCTTCATGATAGTGAAATTAATATCACAAGTAATGAAGGAAAAGGTTCAGAATTTTATTTTGATCTTTCTTATGAAAAAGCTGTAAAAGAAGAAGAAATCTCATTAAAAAGTGGCGAAAATCTAAGCATAGGAACGACCAATTTTTATGTTCTCATTGTTGATGACAATAAGATAAATCAGATCGTCACTCAAAACATCTTAAAAAAGAAAGGATATACCTGTAATATAGCCAGTAATGGTATGGATGCAATAGAAATGCTGAAAAATGAAAAATTCGACCTGGTGTTAATGGATATTAACATGCCTGAAATGAATGGTTTAGATGCCACCAAGGTCGTTAGAACTTTTAATACTCATATTCCTATTATTGCTTTAACTGCTGTTGAAGAAGGAGAAATCAGAAATCAAGCCTTGTCAGTAGGGATGAATGATGTAATCATCAAGCCATATGATACTCAACAATTTTTCCAGACCATTATGAGAAATATCTCTAAAGTAAAAATGGCCTAATCTACAGTATCTATAAAAAATATTCTACTCTTAATATTTAACATATAATCTGTTAAATACTATATGGTTTCTTTTGAAAGTTTTAATTTAGAAGCCAAAACTTATAAGATTACTTCTTTATTATGGATTCAAAAAAAATGGGTTTTAATACCATCTGTACTCATCTTGGCGAAATTAAAGATGAGCAATTTAAAGGCGCTATATCGCCAATATACCTATCAACATCTTATGCTTTTGAAGATGTAGACACAAAACGTTATCCAAGATATTTTAATACTCCAAACCAAGAAGCTCTGTGCAAAAAAATAGCCAAGTTAGAAAAAGGTGAATCTTCACTTATTTTTGGTAGCGGTATGGCAGCAATTAGCACTACTCTATTCTCTTTTCTACAAAAAGGTGATCATATTATATTACAGAGAACACTTTATGGTGGTACTACTAATCTTATTAACGAAGAGTTTGAAAAACATGGAATAGAATTTTCTTTTGTTGATTCGCAAACGGTCAAAGGTTTTGAAGAAAAAATAAAATCCAACACCAAAGTAATTTATATAGAAACGCCTTCTAATCCTTTATTAACTATTATAGATATCGAAAAAGTTGCCGAGCTTGCTAAAAAAAATAAAATCATAACCATGATTGACAATACTTTTGCATCACCCGTAAATCAAAACCCTATAGAATTAGGGATTGATATCGTTTTACATTCTGCAACCAAATATTTGGGTGGACATAGTGATATTCTTGCTGGAGCTGTTGTATCAACCGAAAAAAATATTGATAAAATATTTCAAGTTGCCAAAAATTTTGGAGGTAGTTTAAGCGATTTTACGGTATGGATGTTAGAAAGAAGTATAAAAACATTAGGGCTTAGAGTAAAACGTCAAAACAAAACAGCTTTAAAGCTCTCAAAATGGTTAGAAAAGCATGTAGATATTGCTGCAGTATATTATCCTGGGTTAAAATCACATCCAGATTTTGAAATTGCAAAAAAACAAATGAAAGGTTTTGGTGGCATGCTTTCTTTTGAACTAAAAGAAGGATTAAATGCTAGTCAATTTCAAAAAGAACTAAAACTCATAAAAAGCTCAATGAGTTTGGCTGGAGTAGAAAGCACAATATTATCCCCTACCCTTACCTCGCATGCTCTATTAAGTGAACAAGAAAGAGCATTACAAGGTATAAAAGATGGATTACTAAGGTTTAGTGTAGGGATTGAAGAAAAAGAAGACTTAATACAAGATATTCAACAGGCACTAAATAAAATAAAAATATTAGAATTAGAACATTAAACTATGAAGTTAGATATTCTAGCTATAGGAGCACATCCTGATGATGTAGAGTTAAGTTGCTCAGGAACGATAGCAAAAGAAATAGAAAAAGGGAAAAAAGTTGGAATTTTAGACCTCACCCGAGGAGAATTAGGAACAAGAGGAACAGCAGAAATAAGAGACCTAGAAGCAAGAAATGCAGCAAAAGTATTAGGAGCATCTATTCGTGAAAATTTAGGCTTTAAAGACGCTTTTTTTGTTAATGATAAGCACCATCAATTAGAAATTATCAAGATATTAAGAAAATATCAACCAAAAGTTGTATTGTGCAATGCCATTACTGATCGCCATATTGATCATGGCAAAGGAAGTAAGCTAGTAAGTGATGCATGTTTTTTGTCGGGCTTAAGAAAGATTGAAACTTCGATTGATGGAAATATACAAGAACCCTGGAGACCAAAACATGTATATCACTATATCCAATGGATGAATATTGAACCAGACTTTGTTGTAGACATTAGTAATCATATTGATAAAAAAATGGCAAGTGTAGAAGCCTATACTTCGCAATTTTATGATGCCGGTAGCAAAGAACCTTCTACTCCTATATCGAGTAAGAATTTTTTGGATAGTATTAAATATCGAGCAGCCGATTTAGGAAGAATTATTGGGGTAAAGTATGCAGAAGGTTATACTGTAGAACGCTATGTAGCAGTCGATTCTATTTTTGATTTAATTTAATTTAAAAAAATGTTTGTAGAAATAAAGAAATACTTTATTTTTGCACCCTGAATTTACATGGTGGTTGTAGCTCAGTTGGTTAGAGCACTGGTTTGTGGTACCAGGGGTCGCGGGTTCGAATCCCGTCTTCCACCCTTCATAAAAAAAGCCCTTTTTCAAGGGCTTTTTTTTTATTATATATTGTTACTACTCTAGCAGCTTATTATTCCTCCTTCTTCTTAATACCATCTACAACTAATCTCTTATCTCTGTTGGCTACTTCCCAAGCTGTATAAAATATTAATTGTGCTCGCTTAGCCATAAGTTCATATTCTATTTTATCTGCAGTATCTGTTGGCTTATGATAATCTTCATGCACACCATTAAAATAAAAAATAATAGGTATATTATGCTTCGCAAAATTATAATGATCACTTCTAAAATAAAACCTATTAGGATCATTTTTTGCGTTGTACGTATAATCTAAATCTAGTTTTGTATATTTTTTATTAGCTTCCTCACTAATAGTATGTAAATCTGTACTCAAGCGATCACTACCAATCAAATACACATAATTATTTTTTTCTTTTTCTTCATGATTTTTATCTATTCTCCCTATCATATCCACATTAAGATTTGTAACTGTGTTCTCAAGTGGGAAAACTGGGTTTTCTGTATAGAATCGAGATCCATATAATCCTTTTTCTTCACCAGTTACATGCAAAAACAATATTGATCTTTTTGGTCCTAGACCTTGTTTTTTTGCCATCATAAATGCTTCAGCTATTTCGAGTAAACTTACTGTTCCTGATCCATCATCATCAGCACCATTATATACTTCTCCGTTTTTATCTATCCCAACATGATCATAATGTGCAGAAATTACAATGATTTCTTCAGGTTTTTCTTTTCCTTCAATAAAAGCTAAAACATTTTCTGAAGACTTAATCCCTCCTCTAAAATAGCTTTCGGGTATTTCTTGAAAATAATCATCTTTACCTATTGGAGAAGGTATACCCATCTCTTTATATTGTGTTTTTAAATATTCTGCAGCTTTTTTCTGGCCAGGTTCTCCCGTATCACGCCCTTCAAAATCATCTCCTGCAAAAGTATATAGATACTCTTTAAGTTCTTTGACAGTTATACTTTCTGCAAAAGCAGTAATACTTACTTTTTTATTTTTTGATGGATCAAAATCTATAGTAGTTTGTGAAGAATTTTGTGAATTTCCACAACAATAAACTATAAATAAACTAATTACGATTAAAGTATTTTTCATGCAATAATAAAATTAAGAACGTACAAGATACAGATTTCATATCATATTAAGTGTATGCAAATACCTTCCACATAAAAATAACTAAAATTATTTTAAAAATATTTCTTTTAGATATAAAAAAGGTTTTATATTTGCACCCGCATTCAGAGAATATCTGATGAGACTAAACACTGGAGAAATGGCAGAGTGGTCGAATGCACTGGTCTTGAAAACCAGCGAGGGTCACACCTCCGGGGGTTCGAATCCCTCTTTCTCCGCTTTGAATTTACTAAATTCTACCAAAAGCCCATAAAAATAATGTTTATGGGCTTTTTTAATTTTCTTTACTTTCATTTAAAATCATATAATATCAAATAAAAAGTGAGTGATTCGGTGCTTAAAATTGAGTACTAATTTAAGCACCTAATTGACTATTAACTTATGCATTCAAAGGGTTTTAGCATAAACTATACAACTATTTTTTGTAAATTTAAAGAGCATAAAAAACAAGCACCTATGTAATTCACATTTTCAATCTTGTTTTATCCAAAAGGAAGCAATACAGATAGGTATGATATGACTCCTATTTACGCTAGAATTACGATAAATGGTAAACGTAGCGAATTTAGTATAAAACGCAAGGTACTTTTATCAAAATGGAACTCTGATGCTGGAAAAGTAAAAGGTACCACAGCCGATGTAAGGGAACTGAATAGGTATATGAATTCTATTAGATATAAGATTCAAAATATTTATGAAAAGCTTTCTAATGAAGAAACGTTAATTACTTCGGAAGGTATCAAAAATAGATATTTAGGAAAAAACATTAAACAGAAAATGCTACTAAAGATTTTTCAAAATCATAATATGAAGGTTGAAAAATTGGTTGGGAAAGACTTTGCCCCTGGTACCCTGGAACGATATAAAACAGCAAAAAACATGTGGAGGATTATATCAAATTAGAATATATTCTTTATTGGTGTCATTAGTATCTGTGATATAGGAATCTCGGTTGGTTCAACTTTCAGTAGGTTGGTGTCAACACTGTCTTTGACTGCATAATGACAGATATAGTTTTTATGAAGATCTATTTTATTCACCAAGTAATTTTGATCTCCTATTTTGCATTGAGAATTGATAACTTGGAACGATGTCAGTGGTATAGACAATCCCTCGCCATCGGCCTTGATGACAGCTTCCTTTCGCGTCCAATAGTCATAAAACGCATTCAGTTTATTTTTCGCCCTGCTGATATTTAACCACTCACTATCGGTCATTTGCGTTTTAAACTCGTTAACATCACTAGGCTTCATTTCCTCTATATCCACTCCGATTTCTGACAGAGTTGTCATCGCACAAATCGCTATTTTCCCTGAATGGGAAATATTGAATTTCAACTCACTATTTTCTACATGAGGTTTGTCGTTGACATCATATCTGATATGAATATTGGAATCCACAGTCTTCACTGATACTTCTTCCATCCCTAGATTCAACAAGAGTCTTCCAAGCAAGGACAATTGTGCATCTTGCCAACGATGATACCTAAGCAATTTCTTTTGGAAATCTTTTGGGAAGCAGTGTAAGTACTTTTGAATTAGTACATCATGTATTTTCTCATTAATCTGACTGTAATAGACGTGAATCATCGTAGATGTATTAGTTTAATGATTTGGCAATCTGATCAGTAAATTCCTTTTCCAAAAGATTTCCATGAGTTGTTTGAACTTCTACTACTTTAACTTTTTGGTTTGTAAATAGATGCCAACCATAATCGGGTTGATTTTCGAACATCAATTTTGAACTTTGATCTTCATATATATTTATTTCTTCTTCTAAACATTTGAACAGGGTAATATTTGAATTCAGTTTCTCATTCAAATCCTGAGTATATTTCCTAACAAGTAAATAATTGTTGATCATAATGTTTAACATTTTCCTTACCGCTTTTTCGTACACTTCTGATTCTGATTGTCGAACCAATTTGCATATTTCTTCTATTTGTCCCTGTACAGATTTCCCTTTTAGTACCAAAATAGAACGATCTACTTC
Source organism: uncultured Aquimarina sp. (assembly GCA_947501475.1). Taxonomy (GTDB): domain Bacteria; phylum Bacteroidota; class Bacteroidia; order Flavobacteriales; family Flavobacteriaceae; genus Aquimarina. The sequence continues at coordinate 456,298 of CANMWA010000002.1, forward strand.
TTCTCCAATTACCTTATTGATTGTTGAATACAATAAATTTGCTAAACCAACAGAAATTTTAACCTCTTTGTCTGCTGGATCAATCGGTGATCTGTCAAAAATAATGAGCTCATCAATTGCAAAGCCTTTATCTTCCAATTGTTTTGCCATTTCAAAAGCTACAATACCACCAAACGAGTATCCTCCTATTCTATAAGGGCCTTTTTCATCGTTTTTCTGCATTTCCTCGATGAACAAAGAAGCCATTTCTTCAATAGAGTTTGCACCTCTTTTATCGATGGTAGGATCGGCACATTCAAAAGCATATAAGGGTTGATCTTTTCCTAAAGATTCTGTCAATTCCATATAGCAATTCATATTCCCATCTACAGGTGGTAAAAGGTAAATCGGCTTGTTGACTCCGGTCTTTCTTAAGCAAATCATGATCTCGTTTTCATCTTCTTGATCTTCTTTCAAAAGACGACTAAATTCTCCTATCATTGGAAATTGGAATATGTTTCTAGCATCAAGATTTGTCTCAAACTGTTTATTGATTGTGATGATTAATTTTATTACTAACAAACTATGACCACCCAATTCAAAGAAGTTGTCTTCTACACCTACTTTTTCCAATCCTATCAAATTCTGCCAGATTCTTACCAAGCGTTCTTCTATCTCATCTCGAGGAGCGACATATGCTGCTCGGGAAAGCAATCCTTTTACATCGGGCAAAGTTTTTCGATCTAACTTACCGCTACGAGTTAATGGAAACTCTTCTAATTCTACCCACACACGTGGAACCATATACTCTGGCAAAATTGATTCTAGACCTTGCTCCAATACTTCACAGTTCAAATCTCCTTCCATTACAATATAGCCTACCAAAGTTTTAGTTCCACTCGCATCTTCACGAGCCAATACACAACTTTGAATAACACCATCCAAACTAGACAGCACGCTCTCAATCTCTCCTAATTCGATACGATATCCTCGTACTTTAACTTGGTGATCCTTTCGGCTTATAAACTCTAAGGTTCCATTGGGGAGCCATCGGGCTAAATCTCCTGTGCGATACAAACGATCGTCTTGAACAAAAGGGTTCTCTATGAACTTTTCTTGGGTAAGCTCTGGACGGTTGAGATAACCTCGAGCGACTCCTGCTCCTCCAACGCACAATTCTCCTACAACACCAACAGGAAGAAGGTTTAATTCACCGTCAACAATATAAACACCTGTGTTGGCAATGGGACGACCAACAGGAACTTTATCGTCTATACTTCCATTAAAAACGGTTGCACAAATTGTTGTTTCTGTGGGGCCGTAGGCATTAATATACTTACGATTCTCAGAAAATATCTTGGCTGTTTTTATGGAGATAGATTCTCCAGCTGTCACCAATTTCTCAATACTTTTTAAATCTTCAACAGACAATAGTTCTAGAAATGCCGGTGGAAGAGTGGCTAGTGTTATCTTATGTTCTGCAATAAAGTTTCTAAAAGAAACGACATTCGCTTTTGCATCGTCTCCAATAATGCATAGTCGCGATCTACTGAGAAGTGAAACGAAAATTTCTGAAACAGAGGCATCAAAAGAAAAACTTGCAAATTGCAAACAGTTGTCTTTATGCGTAGCAGAAAAAGATTCTATTTGTGATAAGGTTGTATTTAAAAGTCCTTTATGCTCTAGCATCACTCCTTTGGGTCTGCCTGTACTTCCTGAGGTATAGATCACATACGCTAGACTTTCAGGACTTGCTTTTCTGGATAAGTTTCTTTTGGAATAGGTCTCGATCGCTTTCCAATCTTCATCTAGGCTAACAACACTTAAGTCTCCTCTCCTTGAAAGAGAATTCTTGCTTGTGTTACTACTAAGCACAATATCCAGATCTGCATCTTCTAGCATATAATCAATACGGTCTGCTGGATACTTAGGATCAATGGGAACATATGCGCCACCTGATTTTAAAATCCCTAATATTCCAACTAGCATATTCAGTCCCCGTTCAATACAGATTCCTACCAAATCATCTTTTTCGATGCCTCTCTCTTGTAAGTAACCTGCCAATTGGTTAGATCTTTCATTAAGTTCTTTAAAGCTCATCTGAGTCTTTTGGCAAATGACAGCCGTAGCTTCTGGACTCTTTCTTACCTGCTCTTCAAATAAGTCTACAACTGTCTTATCTTTTGGATAGTCTACTGCTGTATTGTTGAAACTCTGTAACTCTTCTTTCTCTTTTGGTGAGAGCATGCCTATAGCACTTATCCCTGTCTCTGAATCTAATCCTTTCAAGATACCTTCTAAGACAACCTCCATATAATTTAGTATTCTATCTGGGTCAATACCTCCATCCGTGTGTGCTGTTATTTCAAAATCGTCACCATAATCATCCACACTTAAGGTGAAAGGATAGTTTGTACGTTCATAACCTGATATCGAACTAATTCCTAAATCTGGAAGAGAGTTATCATATTCTTTCTTCACAGATCCTGAATGACGGTAATTAAACAAGGCACTAAATAGAGCCTGCTCATTTGGGATACCACTCCAAGAGTGTATCTCCGATAGTGGGGTTTGTTCATATGAGAGTAACCCTTCTAATAGTTTCTTAACCTTGATTATATAATCGTAAACTCTGCCCTTAATCTCTGTTATCACTGGTAAGGTATTGATAAAGAGCCCTAAGGAATCTGAAGCTCCTAAGGAACCTTGTAGGCGCCCTAAAAACAATGATCCAAATAGTCCATAATCCCGATTACTGCATCTTGCCACTACTAGTCCATAAGCCGCGTGGAACAATACTGCTGCACTCATTCCTTTGGAATGACTTGTCTCTCTTAGTCGTTTGCTTAAGTCCTTTGGCAGGACTGTACTGAGTTCTTTAACGCCTCCTCCATCACCTAATACATCCGACAGGTTAAATGGATATGTCGGCTCTTCTACTTCTTCTAGTATCGATTTGAAGTACTTCTCTCCACTGTCTAGTGATCTGGAATGAAGGGTATGACCGATAAAATCTCTATACAATACTGGAGGGTTTAATTCTGAAGAGCGACCTGACAAATACATTAAAATTTCCGAAACTATTTTCTCTGTTCCAACATGATCTAAAAGCAAATGATGTTCGTTGATGACCAAGTACCACTTATCTTTATTCTGATCATCGGCTATGTATAAGTCTAACAGTGGAGCATGGCTGATATCCACACGTTGAGTACCTGGAGCCGTTAGCTCGGTTAAGCTATTTTCTAGATCTTCGCTTTGTTCTAACTCTAGATTCTCTACTGTTAAGCTTGCTTGCTTTACAACTACCTGTACTGGATAGGAAAGTCCTTTGGATAACACGCAGGTGCGTAATACATCATGACGGTTTACTACAAACTGTAAGGCACCTATAAACTCTTCTCTTTTTTGTTTGGAGGTAAAGCGTAGTAGACTTGATAGTACATAAGGATCTCCCTGATCCTTCTCTACCATCAAGTGATGGAAGTGGATTCCTTCTTGTAAAGGTGACAAAGGATACATATCGGAGATGTTATCTACTCCTCCTTCTATCTGATCTGCGATCATATCCAACTCCTGTTGATCCATATCCAATAAAGGAACCATAGAGGGTATGATCTTTTCTATGCCTTCAGTAATACCATTAGCAGGAACTACATAAGAGTCTTCTAAACTACCTAACTTTTCACTTAGTCCTGAGATCGTTCCTGCTCTAAACAAATCTCT
>CANMWA010000003.1 GCA_947501475.1 uncultured Aquimarina sp.
ACGCTGGTTTATTAACTTTGGGCTGTGACGGAACATTTACTGTGTGCTTGTCCGCTACAAACCATACATTAATCGTTGTAGGTAATTGAAAATTATGGAAATATCGGAACTTACATTAAAATTAATTCTTCTATTAATCCCAGGAAGTATAGCCTGTATTCTGTATGAAAGACTTACGGTTCATTATGAATGGAGCTCTTTCAAGTTCATTACAAATGCGATTTTATTTGGAGCTTTAAGCTATATTATTGCTCAAATAGTATTTAATATTGGTAGAGTTGACACAAGTTTTCAGATTTTTTGGAAAAATCTTCCTACTAAAGAAATTCCTTATTTAGTAATAGTAAAGGCTTCCATAGTTTCAGTATTTGTTGGTCTAACAGCTACGGGACTTGACCATTATAAGGTCATAAATCGTTTTGGTAAATGGATAAAGTTATCTAATAAATATGGAGACGAAAACCTGTATTCTTATTTTTTAAATGCTGAGGATACCGAAGAAGTTTATGTAAGAGACATAGAAAACGGACTAACTTATCACGGATTAATAGACTCTTTTTCAGACAATGAGGATGTAAAGGAAATAGTTTTAATTGATGTTGTCGTTTATGATTACGAATCTTCTGACAAACTATATAATCTCGATAAAATTTACCTTTCACGAACAAGTGAGAATCTTATAATCGAACTACCATATAAAATTAACAATTCAAGCAATGGCACAGAAAATACCTCAGAGACCGAAACCAACGCCTAGATCTAAACCTCTCAATGAAGGAAGTTCTAAAGGAAATACTAGAAATATTTCTTCTAATAGAGGTAGACAAGCTCCACCTCCGCCTCCTCCCAAACCAAGAAGTAATCCGCCAAAAAGATAACTACCTACAACACCAAGTATGATGTCATAGCAGTTAAGTGACGACCCAAAGGTTCTTGTATATTTGCTATGGCACAAAGATTTTATGATGGAAAGTTATAAAATCAGTGCAAAAAATTCGATGGCTGAGTAACATTTTGCTCAGCTACGACACATACTTATAACGTTAGCTACAATTTGAATGAACATTAGAAAAGTAATATTAATAATTCTGACTTTTGTCTGCTTTGAATCATTTTCTCAAAGCATTTTTTCTGCATTGAGACATGATGATGCAATCGACTTAAGAACTGACTCAAGAGTTAAGGAAATAACGAAAACGACGGTTTTTTATAATAAAAGTGGAACCGAAACCAAAAAGGACATAATTGTTGTTAACCATCTGAATAAAATAACTTCGGAGTTACGTTATAATAAAAATGGAAAGTTAGAAACTCGTCTCTCTCGAACTTTCGATTCGAGTGGAATTAGAAGTTTACAACGAAAAATCGAGCGCTGGCATCCAGTTATGGGCTATAGTTCTGAAACAGCAACTTATGAATATGATGAAAATGGATTTATGATTAAAATAACTGACCGGAATCAGAATAATCGTGTAATTAGAGAGACATACCTAAAGAATAACGAAAAAGGTCACCCAACTGAATTAAAATTAAGTACTGGGAATTCTAAATCATACGGAATTGAAGTTGCGGAATATGACTATGAAAACAATAAAGTAATTACAAAAGTACTTGACGATTATGGAAAAGTACTTTCAGAAAGTAAACTTAAGATTGACCTTACAATCAAAGACCTACAAAATTCCGAATACAACGAAAATGGAAACTTGATTAAGTCTAAAAATTACGAGTATGAATATAAGTATGACAATAACCGGAATTGGAAAAAGAAAACTATTTACAAAATAGAAAATGGAAAGCGAAAAAAGTATCAGGTTTTGACGAGAAAAATAAAATATAAAAAGTAAAAACTGTAGCTAACAATTTGTATAGTTCATTTGCTCCCTGCGGGAAGCAAACGCACCATACAACAGACGGTATAGACCATTAAAAATGAAAAGAAAATTTATCTTATTTTTTTTTGCTGCATTGATTTCTCAATTTTGTGCTCAATCCCCTAAGCCGAAAGAAAATAATAAAATAGAAAAAACTAACATTCCTGGAACTAGATTACATCTAGGTGTACCCGAAGGATTTATTGTATCAGAATCGATTACTGGAATAGAGAAAAATGAAAATACAGCCATTTCTGTAATGGATTTGACAGAAGGTAATTACTACTCTACCATATCAACTTTTACGAAAAGTAATTTCGAAAGTAAAGGAGTAACTGTTGTTTCTTTCAAAGAGCATGAAGTTGGAGGATTTCCTGCTAAAACGGTACACTTAAAAACATTCAAAACAGAAGGTTTTGGACTTGTGTTTGGTGACTCAACCTTTTCAACTATGGTTACGGGAATGATTCCTCTTGGAGATTCTGTTTCTTTAAACCAAGTTAAAAAATGCCTTGAATCTATATCCTATGATAAAACTATGAAGATTGATCCTTTAGAGTTTGCAAAATTTGAATTGGATACCAAAAAGAGTAAATATAAATTTGCCAAGTCCTCTGCAAGCATATATATGTATTCTATTGATGGAATCGTAAAAGATTCATATGATGATGATCCAATGTTTACAGTAAATCAATTGCCTTATGATAAAACACAAATGACCCCTAAATTGATTGCGCAGCAAATGATTTTAAGTCAAATGCAATATGGGCTTTATTACGATAAACTGGAAGAGGAATCTACTGAAAAGATTAATGGATATAAATCATATGAAACTCATTTTAGAGGAGAATTAAAAGGTAAACAAGTGTTGATGTACTTGTTGGTAGTTGTAAAAGGAGATAATTCCTTCACGTGTATAGGTATGGCAAAAAGTGACTTTGAAAAACAATTAAAAGAATATCAGAATTTAGCCAAATCAATAACATTAAAATATTAAAAAAGGTCTATACCATCATATATGAAATCAGAGCAACTTAGTATCAAATCCAAAGGTGATTTCCTTTTTGCAATGGCGCTAAATTTTTATAAATTGAATAAGAAATAAAAATGCGCTGATAGATCGATTGGTTCAGGTATGTTTGCCTTGCTCCGATTCATATATTTGGCGGTTAACAACAATTATTAGAATGAAAAAAGCATTATTATTTATTAGTGTTACTTGTTTATTATTTAATTGTACAAGCGGAAAGAAAAGTGATTTTCAAGAATACATAAAATCATTGGATACTATCGAACTTCCTTTCCAATACAATTCTACAAAAGGTTTTTCCGTAGAACAAAAATCTGAAAACTTCAATCAAGATTTATATAAAAAATACAAACAATCTTGGGCAGAAAGACCTGTTGGAATATTATATAATAATGGTAAAAATATTGTTATTCCAGAAATAGTGATTGCTGATTATGCAGAAGCGCCGTATCTAATGGTTTATAATAACAATGGAAAAAAACTGGATTCTCTAAGTGTTTTTAAAAAAAGTGGTATGGACATGTTATTTGAAGCATTTGAATATGTTACTATTGACGCCAAAATGGAAATATCTGTTATCGATTCAATTTATAAATGGAAAGAAAATAAAGATAAAAATGACAGAGATCCTCTTACAAAAACTCTTTTTACTGGTAAGACAACTTATAGATTGAACGCCATCGGGAAATTTGAAATTAAAAAATAGTTGTTAACATCATATATGAAATCAGAGCAAAGTTTATTGCCAATCGGAAGGTTGTTCCCTTTTTGCAATGGCGCTAAATTTTTATAAATTGAATAAGAAATAAAAATACACGGATAAATCGATTGGTTCAGGCTTACTTGCCTTGCTCCGATTCATATATTTGGCGTTACCCATAATTGCAAAAATGACAAAAAAAACATATCGAATAACTAAATACAATCCTAAAAGCAGAAATGAAGAAGGACATTATCTTGATAATTCTGAATGGACTGCTATCAGCGATATAGGGAAAGTCAAATACAAAAATATCAGCTACGAGGAATACGAAAAGGTTGAAACAGCTTATGTGAAATCTATCAAGTTGATTCTTGCTGAGAAAAAAATAACAAACCTAAAAGTAGACAGTTTTTATTTACATAGTACATCTAAAGATTTTGAGAATTATAAAAAGGATAATCGACTCAAAAACCTTGAGGTTGACTTTGAAAAAGAGATTAAAACTATAAAGAACGGAGATGTCTTGGATTTAAATCAAATTGATAAATTTATTCGCTTAGTATTGAGAGAAACTATGCAAATGGATTTAATAACTCATGAGTTAAAAATAGAGTTCGGATATGATTATTACATGTATGTTGAATGTCAGGTTTTAGACAATAATACAATTGACATGATTCATCAGATAAATATGTTTGTTGAATAAAACTATGGGTAACACGGTGTCCTATGTAAAGCCCTTTTCCCAAGCCTAGGTTATAAAAATACGATATTTTAATCTTCTAATTATCTCATATTAATGATTTTATGTTGTTGGATTGTTGGCAACGCCACTAAAGCGTTGTCAATACTTCAACAATAGCCCATTATAACTCCGCATCCTATATGTAGTATGATACAAGATCATCCACCAGCATCGCTATGATTATGATTGGCAAACAAGGCAACTTGCTATGAAATGTGATAATTAAGAACTTAATTTCACTTACCGTGTTTAGTTGTCCTCTTTTATGCCAAAAGTATTTTCGAGTTTTTAGGCTTATTAGTTTATTTGTTTTTAACTCACCACTCCTATTTGGTAAGGTATTTCTGTACGTATAATCGCGTGAATACGACTTAATAGTTTTCTGGCGACCTTCACTAGTATTCTTTTGACATCCTTACCTTGATGAGATCGATAGTACTCTTGCATCACCGGATCAAAACGCAAAGCAACCCAAGTAGCCTCTACCAAATAACTCCTCATAATACGATTAGCTCTAGGGGTAAGACCTGAAGTAGTCAAATTATCACCACTCTGATGTACTAATGGAATCAACCCTACATAACTAGCTAATTGTTTAAAGTTCTTAAACCTGCGTAGGTCACCCAACTCACAAATAATGACACACGCAACTATAGGGCCTACTCCTGGTACAGATCTCAGTAAATAATAATCTTTCTTGTAATGTTTGCGACAATAGGCACGTAATTTAGTGCTTACATCACGGATTTGTTTATCTGTAAAATTGAAGGCTTCCAATCGAGTAGCTAAACAATAATCCATCGTCTTGTAATCAAAAGATAACTCCTTTAACCAAGTCCTAAACCTATGGGACCAATGAGGCTTATCTAACTCTTTTGGGATCTCTATACCTAGATATAATAATTGCATCTTAACCTGTGTTTTGATCTTACGTAATTCTTTGACCAAATCATTACGACGACGAAACAAACAACGCAATTGTTCTCGTTCTATATCAGGAATATGTATACCCTTTAACCGACCATCCTTTAACTCTCTACATAATAACCTAGCATCGATCTTATCACTCTTTTGAAATTGTGCTTTGGCTGGACGATGAACATCTGCAGGGTTCACAACCAGAGAATGCCAACCAAAAGAAACAAACAAACGATGGTGACTAAAACCACAACAGCCTGATTCATAACAACAATATACCTGATAACCAGTAAAATGTCTATCCACATACTTCTGTAAAGCAAAAGCATTTGGGGGAATGGTCAAAGTAGAACCATCAAAAAGATCCGTAGCGGTATGAATTTTCCAACTTCGCTTGTGTACGTCAATACCAATAAATAACTTTGAGTCTGCAGTATCCTTTGTTTTCATAATAAAGAAGTTACAAGGTTTTTATTATATAACTTAGGGTACTGCTTTTACATTGTTGCTATAAAACATAGCTATTAAGTGCTAAATCGAAAGGCTTGTGCTTATTTGCAAAGACCGCCAAATTTTTAATTTGGCTTTTAAAAAAAGAGAAATTAAAAACAAAATATAAAAATTCGGCTCTGTGCTAAACCGAAAAGTTAGTGTCTTTTTGCACGCTACGTTTCATACACAAGTCCGTTATACACAATTAGAATAAATTATGAGAAGAATTTCTATTGATGAGCTTAAAGAAAATACTAAAATCTTAAAAGAGGAAATATCAAAAACAGACATTGATATTAAATTGTGGTTGGAAGAACTTTCTCCTAAAAGCAGATTAAACTTCCCTTTAAATGAAGAGAAAAAACTAACAACAGAAGAACACAATAATCGAGCAAGACAATGGCGTTCTTTCTATAGAGAAAATTACTCCGAACTTAGAGAGAAGATGATTGAAATGGTTTTTCAAGAAATTGAAAATTCCAGTGATTCGATTAGAAACCTAAATCATGTTTTATCAATTCTGATAGAGTATTTTGAAGATGGAGATAGTTCTATTCAAAGAAGAGCATCTGAATTAATACAAAAGTTTGATATTGAAGAGTTGGTAGTCAATCTTATAAATCAAATGAACTCAAACCAAGATATGAAATCTTATGAGGCATTTGTAAACCTTGAAAAACTTAATCTGAATAGGAATAAATGGATAAGTAAAAACCTTAATCAATATTCTGACAACATTGTTGAGACAATGAAAAACTCTCTCAAAAGGAAATATGAACGTTTAAGCCCAAATCATTACATTTTTGGAATAATAGACCAATTATCAGAGAGTATTCCAGAAGATATAAGTAAAGTCCAAGATGAACTTACTGAGATTACAAATTATAATACTTTAGGGTATCGTGATTATGAATCATTAATGTTTACATACAGTCGATGTTGGAATTCTATAAAAAAATATTGGAAAGTATCTAATACTGAAAGATTAATTAATGAAATATGTTCAACCGCCGAGAGTCAATACCAAGAAAATGATATTTGGGTAAAACAATATGTTCTTCCAGCACTTGAAATTATAGGTAAAGACAATGATAAGGCTCAAAAAACAATTGAATGGATCAACAAATAAAAGTGTATAACAAAGTATAAGAACCATTAAAACGGTTCTTATACAAGACGTTGGCAAACATTAAGTACATTATGGCACCATGATAGAATTCAGACCCCTTAATAATTTATCCGTTCATTTAGATCGCCTAATAAAAGGCCGACTATGGCTTAAGGTAATCATTGGACTGATTTTAGGGGCAGGATTGGGAGTTCTACTTAATCCGTCCGCAGGCTTGCTTTCTGAGGAAGTTAGTTTGCGGCTAGCAGATTGGCTCGATCTACCGGGTCAAGTTTTTATGAGGCTAGTTCAAATGATCATGATCCCATTGATATTCACATCGATTATAACGGGAATTGTGAGTAACACATCTGAGAACCTAAAAACCTTTGGCCTTAGGCTGTTGCTTTATTTCGTTTTTACTACCGCTGTTGCCATTATAATTGGCCTGGCTGTAACACTTGTTTTGAAGCCAGGTCAATATCTTTTTGAGCTTGGTGGCTTTCCAAATAGTAGTAAAAGTCAAATAGCTCCCAATGAACAAACTAATCTTATTGAGAACATTCCAAATGCTATATCAAATCTTATCCCTAATAATCCGTTGGAATCCATTTTAACAGGGGAAATGTTGGCCGTTGTAATTTTTACCATCATAATTGGTGTAGCAATTACCCAACTCCGACAAGAAACAGCAAGACCTATTATTCGTTTTTCGGAAGCCATTCAGAAAATTTGCATGATAGTAGTTTCATGGGCCATGATGCTTGTGCCCTATGCTGTCTTTGGCTTAATGGCAGCTTTGTTGTCCAGAACAGGTGTTGAAATATTCCTTGGTTTAGGTTACTATATGACAGTAGTTGTACTAGGCCTAATCATATTAATGACTTTTTACTTGGCGCTAGTATTAGTGGTCACAAAGAAAAGTCCTTTCAAGTTTTTACAGGCAATCAAGGAACCTCAATTATTAGCATTTTCCACTGCCAGTTCCGCTGCCGTTATGCCGCTATCAATGAAAACCGCAGATGAAAAATTAGGAGTTTCCTCTAATATCAGTGATTTTGTTATTCCGGTTGGAGCCACTATCAATATGGATGGAACGGCATTATTTCAATGTGTGACAACATTGTTTATGGCTCAAGCCTATGGAATTGAATTGTCCATAATGAATCTACTTTTGATCACCTTTACTGTTGTGGCTGCATCAATAGGAACGCCTGCCATTCCCGGAGGCGGGGTCATTATTCTTGCATCGGTACTACAAAGCGCAGGAATACCAGTTGATGGTCTTATCGTAATTATTGGAATAGACCGGATATTAGGAATGTTTAGAACAGCAGTTAATGTAACAGGAGATCTTACCGCATGCTTAATTTTCAATAAGTTTTATGGGACTATATCAAACAATAAAGCATTTGCCAACAAAACCTAAACTGCATTAAAACGCAGTTTAGCCAAACCGTTAGCAAACATTAAAATAGAACCTATGAGCTTAGATGAATTTGAAATAGAAGAATTTATAGAAAAATCACTTCCAAGACTATCCAAAATAGATTCTTTCGATAACTTTATTAATTTCTGTAAAGATTTTCAAGAACAGACTGGGTATAAAAGACCCATTGAAGTTTTGACTAACTCTAATAATATATCATACGAAATGTTGGAAGAGTTGAAATCTTTAAACTATCCAAAAGATTTTGTGAATTGGCATAGCAAATTTGGGAATATTTATTTATGGCTTGAAACCACTAAAATCATAAGATTAGAATCAATAATCAAAGAAATAAATAGCGGTTATTGGAGCCTTCTTATTAAAAATGGTTATCAAATTTTAACAAAAGATACTTCCGGAAATGCCTATTTATTAGATACAAATATGGACGTTCCTGAAATTAAATTTGTAGATCATACTGAATACTTGAAAATTGAACACATACAGAATATTTATAAAGAACATTATAATTTCATTTTAACAAAAGAGGATAAAAACGAAGGGTTAGATTTAAAAAAAGTTCTTGATGACAACGGAGAATTTTTATTAAGTTCACCGTATATTAAAAAATATTATTCTAAAATTCTTAAACCTACAGGGCATACTACTTTTTTATCATTTTTAAAAGATATGCTAGATAAAGGAATAAGAAATTATTGTGGATTTTAAAAATACAAAATGAACATTTGCTAACACTATGTAAACGCAATTCTTTTAGTGCTTTGGGCAAAGGGAGTTTTCTATTTGTGAGGTCGGCGTTACAAATTTTATTATTTTAATACCGAAATTTAAAACACTAAAAAGTGTAACGCCTTGTGCCCTACCGAAAGTCATTGACTTTCTACACGCACAGACGTTTACATTTAACGTTAGCGTTAATTAGATAAATGAAAATATTAAAACGTTTATTAAAAATTGTATTAGCACTGATAGGATTATTAGTGATAACCTCGATTATTACACTTTGGGTTGATTCACGAAAAACTAGTTATCTAAATATCGATAAGAATGAACTAACAGCTAATGATTCTTATCTTATTACTAACGTTAATATAATACCAATGAATCAGGACACTGTTTTAAGAAACAAAATGGTGTACATAAAAGAAGGTATAATTGAAAAGATTGCAAACACAATTGAGGTCCATGAAATTCAAGTTTTTGACGCAAAAAACAAATACATAACACCAGGTCTTATCGATATGCACGTTCATATTTGGGATAGATACGAACTTGGTCTCTACTTGTCAAATGGAGTCACGGCGGTTAGAAATTTATGGGGTATGCCTATGCATCTAAGGATTAAAGATGATGTTGTTAATAACAATATTTTTTCTCCCACCTTTTTTACGACGGGTCCTAAATTAACAGGAACCGAATTTATTGGTGACGATAATTTAAATCTAACGAGTCCCAGTGAAGCTAAAGAAAAAGTGATCTCATATAAAGAAAGAGGTTACAATTTCATCAAAACTTACTACGGATTGGATAAAGAAATCTTTGATGCTGTAATCGAACAGGCCAAAGCTTCTGACATTGATATCGCTGCTCATCCTTCACAAAAAGTGCCATTTTCGTATCATTTGAAATCACAAATCAAATCCATCGAACATGCCGAAGAAATTGTACAGCAACCATTGAAGTTTGATTTAGATACGACCAAACTACAATCTATTATTGATTCTGTTTCACTTTCAAAACATACCAGTTATTGTCCTACAATTGTAGTATTTAATAATATCTATCAAATGATGATAGACGATTCAATCCTGGATTCAGAATCACTAGAATACATAAATCCGCTTATCAAAAAAGTAGACAGTAAAAAACAATTTGATCGATGGTTTAATGCTAAAAAAACAGATTCCACTGTAGTTAACAGAATAAAAAATCAACACGACTTTCATATTAAAATTGTACAAAAGCTAAACGAAGCAGGTGTAAATATAGTTTGTGGAACAGATGGAGGTATTGGTGTTACCCTTCCAGGATTTTCAATACATCAGGAACTAAAATTTTATAAGGATGCCGGACTTTCTAATTATGAAGTATTGAAAACGGCAACCGTAAATGCTTCCAAAACACATTCCATTATGAATTCTATGGGAACGGTTGAAGAGGGTAAAGTTGCTAATTTATTAATATTAGATAGTAATCCTCTAATTGCATTATCAACCCTAAAAAAACCTTCGTCAGTTTTTGTAAAAGGACGAAAGTTAGATAGGGAGAAACTCAAATCTTTTAATCAAAAAGCTAGAAACAGGCAGAATTTAATGGCTTCTGCTCTTAGATATTTAGAAAACTTAATAATTGAAAAATAAAACTACCGCTAACAAGATGTATAAATCATAGTGGCTTCGCCACAACGATTCATACATGCAACGTTGGCATTAATTTTGATATATCTTAGATTTAAAAAATGAACTAAGCAAATGAAACTTTCGAATATATTATTAGCGAGTATGATTACTTCTGCAGTTAGTATATCTGCTCAAGACAACGGAACTAAAAAAGATGTTCTTCATATTAAAAAGGATACCAAAATAGAATCATCTGCATCTTCTATGAATACAATCAAACTTTATCATGATCTGGAAAGACAAAAAGATTCAATCAAAATTCGTCAACGAGAAATGAAAATGAAAATAGCAAAACGGATAGCTGATGCCAATCGAAATTATCAAAATAGTTGTCCGGGATGCGGAAGAGGATAATGGGCAACAAAAAACCAAAATTTGGTATTTCAATAGTGCCAAATTCAAAATTTTTAGAGGCAACCTTACCACTATTTAAGGATCAACAAATTGAAATTATAGAGTGGTCTTTTGATACCGTAAAAGAATCCACTCGTTTACCAACATGGTTACCCACTATGCTAAAGGAGTACGGAGACAATAACAGACTTCTTGGGCATGGAGTATTTTACTCTCTTCTCGATGCCAATTGGAGTTCCAGACAAGAAAATTGGCTTAAAAAAGTAAAAAAAGAGACTTTATCTTACAATTACAGCCAAATTTCCGAGCATTTTGGACTGATGAGTCATGAAAATGCTCATGAAGGATTTCCGCTTCCAATTAGTTTATCGAATAATGTGCTCCAAATAGGTATAGATAGATTAAAACGACTTCAAGCTACTGCCCAGTTAGATGTTGGTATTGAAAATTTGGCTTTAACATCTAATGTATCTGATATTTTAGATCAAGGGGAGTTTATTTTCAAATTAGTAAACCCGGTTAATGGATTTGTTATCCTTGACCTTCACAATATATATTGTCAATCAGAGAATTTTGAAATTGATATGATTACTATAATCAAATCTTACCCATTATTCTTGGTTAAGGAGATTCATATTTCGGGAGGAAGCTGGGATGACGACCCGAAACTAACAAGAGAAATTAGAAGAGATACACATGATGGGAGAATCCCTGATGCAATATTTGATATATTACCAGAAGTATTAAAGATATGTCCAATACTAGAATTTATCATTTTTGAAAAACTAGGGGATTCATTCCAAATTGAAAAGGACGGAGCCGAGTTTAGAGCTGATTTTCAGAAGATAAAAACGATTATTGACAATACAGATATCCACATAAAAGCCAAAGAGGAGAAAAAAATTGTTGAAATTTCAGATACCCCATTAATAGATATGGACCTTTTTCTAGAGCAAGTAAAGTTACGCCAAAACATATCACTAGATAAATATAATTCAAATTATGGATGGGATAAAGATATGTGGAGGGTAGCTACTAAACTTTATAAAAAATGGAAAAACTAATGCCAACACCAAGTATGGTGTCATAGCAGTTAAGTAATAACCCAAAGGTTATTATATATTTGCTAAGACGCAAAGATTTTATAAATAGAAAGTTATAAAATCAACGCAAAATTTTCAATAGCTTGGTAATATTTGCTATGCTACGACACATACTTATAACGTTGCCAACAATTAGAATGAACGACAGATATAAAAATCATCAGTTTTTCTCACCTGAACATATTTATGAATATGAAAATATTCAACAATATGACAATCCAAAAATAAACTCTGAAAACATCCGAATTGGAAGTTTGTCTTTTCAATGGGACGTTTCAAGTAAAAAGGAAAAAGAACGAGTAAAAAACGAATGGATTAAAATAATCCCAAATTTGAATAAAGTAAAGCGAATTTCTATCGCTTGTAGAATTAATCAAGAGTTTCTTAATATTTTTTGTGACTTATCAAATCTTACGGACTTAATAATTGACAGTTCAAAAGCAACTGACTTAAATCCAATTTTAAAACTGACAAAACTTAAAAGGTTAGAATTGGAGAGATTTACTCAACTGAAAGACATTTCACCAATTGGAAAAATTGAACTGACTCATTTAAGAATTGAAAACTCTTTTAAAGTTGAGAATTATAAAAAAATCGGAGAAATAATTTCTCTAATTGGACTTTCCCTAAATGGAGACACTTTTGCACCAAAAAATTTGAGAATTAAAAGTTTAGAACCCTATGAAAAACTCAAAAACCTGAAACATTTAGATTTAAATTCAGCTTCTGTGATTGACAAAAATTCATACAAAAGTCTTTTACAACTTAAGAATTTGATTAGGTTCGATATTTTAGTAATTGTACCAAAAGAAATTAAAAAAGTCATTTTAGAGCAACATAAAACACTGAATTCGGGAAATTTTACGGATTGGGACGATAAGAACAAAAAGTTTTATGATCATAAAGATTGGGAAATTAAAAAATTAGAAGAACTGAAAAAATAACTGTTGGCAACAACGTTCTACACAATTGAGAAATTTGGACATTATACCAATTTTTGGTATATTTGAGTTTAATTAGTATTTAAATGAATAAAAACACATCAATATCGCTCGGAAATTATTTTGATCAATTTGTGCAAAATAGTATCAATGAAGGAAGATTTAAAAATGTTAGCGAAGTTATTCGCGCAGGATTAAGGCTTTTAGAAGAAGAAGAAAGCAAAGTGATTGCATTAAAGAAGGCAATTCAAGAAGGAATTGACAGCGGAATAGCTCACGATTTTGACCCTAAAAAACATCTTGAATCTCTTAAAGCGAAAAAACGCTCGAATGGCTGAATATAGATTGACTAACAGAGCTGTTGAGGATTTATCAAAGATTTGGGATTACACATTTGAGGTTTGGTCTGAAAAACAAGCTGACAAATATTATGAAGGACTGATATCCAATTGTCAAGAAATTGCTGAAAATCCTGATTTTGGGAAAAACTATAAAGGTATATCAAAACAACTTCTCGGAATGAAAGTAAATCGGCACATAATATTCTACAGAACTTTAAATTCAGATTATGTTGAAATAACCAGAATATTGCACGAAAGAATGGATTTAAAGAAAAGAATAACGGAATAAAACTGTACACAACAATTTGTATAATGCATATGCACCCTGCGGGATGCAAACGCATCATACAAGAGACGTTAGCGGTTATTAGAAAAAACTGATTTTTTGAAAAATACAATTTACCGATAAAAAAATATGAAGCGAATTCAACAAATCTTAATCCTTTTGCTAATAATAACACCTGTTACATCCTTTTCTCAAGAAAACATATCTGACAATGAAAAAAGCACCACGATTGAGAGCATTAAGGAACTAATACATACAAATTATGTGTTTGCAAAGTCTACTAAACATTTCAACAATTCTCTGGACAGTCTAAACTTGAGCGGAAAATATGATGACATAATTAACTATAAGAGCTTTGCTGATGCTTTAACCAATGACCTAGTAGAAATCACGAAGGATAAACATTTTAAAGTCCAATATAATCCTGAGTTGGTAAAATCTAGACGTGAAGGTTTGAAACGACAACAAGAAACTACAACCGAGGAGAAAACAAAAAAGAATTCTGATGAAGAAATTGATTGGAACTTATGGTATGCAAAAAAAGAGAATTTCGGCTATGAAAAAGTTGCGATACTGGGAGGAAATATTGGCTACTTAAAACTAAACTTTTGGGAACAACTCGATTGGGCAAAACCAACTATTGATGCCACTATGGGATTCGTAGCTAACACTGATGCATTAATCATTGATTTGACTGAAAATCAAGGCGGATATAGTCCAACCGATAGTTACCTAGCGAGTTATTTCTTTAATGAAGAGCCTACCTTATGGATGTCTAGCTACGAAAGACGTTCGGAAGAGACAGAATCTACTTCTACTTTTCAAGAAATTGGAGGAGAACGTTATTTAAATAAATCCGTATTTATATTGGTAAGTGAGAATACCTTCTCGCTAGCAGAACAATTTGCTTATGCTATGAAACATTTTGATAAAGCAATAATAATTGGACAAACTAGTGCAGGAGCGGCTCACGCAATTGATTTTATGGAAGTAAACGATAATTATCTAATACAACTTCCGATTAGCCGTAGTATCCATCCTGTTACAAAACTGGACTGGGAAGGAACTGGTGTAATACCTAACATAATTACAAATAATAGCGAAGCTTTAAGAACGGCACATCTCAAGGCATTGAATGAGCAAATCAAAAGTTTGAAGAAAAAAACAATCGTTGGACCGATATTAAAAAGATATGAAAAAATTAAGACGGAAATAAACAACCGCTAACAATGGCTATAAGTAATTGCTTGTTCCCGACTACTTCTGAAAATCCGCGAGGATTTTCAGTTTGGTAGGTACTTGCAAAGTTAAGTACTAAACCACGCAACTACTCATGCCAGAGACGTTAGCGTGCATTGGAAAAAACAAATATGAATAATAGTCCAATAATTTATAAAAGTGAAAGAATATGGTCCTCTATGAATTTCATCTCTATTCTTAAAAAATTATTGGTGGAACATTTGGAAACTGATAATTCAGAAGTTCAGTCAAATTTTAAAAGCAAGTTGAATTGGAGTATCGATTTAAATTTTGAAGAATTTATAAGTAGTGAATCGGATTTAGAGATTTTCAAACTTGGCCTAGAAAAACTTAAATGTTCACTTTCAAAAACGATAACAGATTTTAACAGTAATGATTTTGCACATAAAATATATGGTCTTTTAAAATCTTCGTCTGACAAAAAAGAATTTTCGGATTTTATAATGAAAATACCAGACGGGACAGGAAGTAAATTTATGGAATTAGTCAGCACTTGTATCAAAATGTTAAACAATGAACCCATTTTTGAAACCTTAAAAAAATTGACCTTAACTCAACTAATTGGAGAATGGATATCTATAAAGTCTGACGATATACCAGACTATGACATAAATTTCAATATGACTGACTATTCAGTTACATATTCAGGGATCAAAATATTGATTACTCAAAACTTAAATTGTGAAATTAAAATTCCTGTGAGAGATTATACGAATCCTCAAATAACAGAAATAACTATTATTAGTGGAGACTGCGAAATGAATGAGGGAATTCTATTTATTAAACGAAAGGAATCGACTAAAAAAATTCCAGTTTTAAATTTAGAAGAGGAAGAACTAAAAATGAATATATTTAAGACCAATATTACTTTTAAAAGAACGACACGCTAACACTATATATAGCAAATAGGACGATTAGTTATTAACCCAAAAGTTGTTGTCTGTTTGCAAAGTCGCCAAATATTTAACGTTATGCCCAATTAAAGAAATGAATCGGAAAAAATAGGAAGAAAAAATATTTGAAAACTTTGACCACAATGACTAACAAACTAAAATATAATGGAGATTGAAAAATTGTGGGAGAATAATTTTAGTCTACTATTTGTAGTAACTAGTGATAATGTTTCTATTGTGTTCGAATTTTGCTCATTATTAAATAAATATGATTGAATCAAATTGACCGATGCAGGCTGCTTTTCAATTAATGTGATCTCTCCTAATCTTGCAAATCTATATCCAATAGATACGATAGGGATATTAATAAATTCTAATGACACATTTGAAAATACAGACCAACAATAAGTATTTTCTTTCACTACTTCTTTTGTAATTGAGCCCACGGTATTAACTGTTGGATTAAATGATTCGGAATACATGCTTAAGTTAAATTGAGCATTTGAAACGTGTGTTGTTGCTTTAATATTTGAATATCCAACTGCTACTCCATAATTCAAAACTATATTAGAGCGATTCATTTTTGCTATAAAAAAGTTTGCTGCCATACTTGCCGTGATTGTTGAATTGTTAAGTTCAGAGATCATTGAATAATTTCCCGAAGATTTAGTTGTTATGGTATTTGGCCCTATAACTTTAATCGAACTTATAGATCCCTTTTCATTCAATATTTGCTTGCTTCTCATCCTGTACATTACACCAAAGGAAAATCTGCTAGTAAGATTGTAGTCGACTCCAGTACCTAGAAAAAATCCAGGCTCAGTCTTTCTTTTCTCTGAGTGATTAATAAGCTCTATATAATTAAGGTTTGAGTTGGTTTCTGAATCAAACTTTACACTATAGTCTCCCTGGATTAATAATTGAGATATACCTGATTCAATTTTGAATTTAAAATTGGGTAAATGATTCTCATTAATATTTTGAGCTAAACTACATAATGGTAGTATGGTAATAGCTACAAAGATTATAAAATAGTTTAATTTCATTTTATATTGAATTAGTATAATAGAGTTTAATCATAGTCATTATAATTGTTCTAATATTAATGTTGCGACAATAACTTAAAGGATTCAAGCAAATGATTAGAAAAAAAAATGTTTAGATTGTATAACAATTGTTATTACTTAAGCATAATTGTTTTTTTTAAATCCCAATTAAAATATAATTTAAAAGCCCTCCACATCTGAAGGGCTTGATTTTAATTAGCTCTAGAAACGTATTATGTTTTATAAAATAAAACACTTCAAATCTGATTAAATATCTATAGTTGAATTATTGTCCGAAGTAGGAAGGTTATTACCACTAGCATCTTGTGCACCTGTGTTATCTGCAGGAGCATTGTTAGAGAAAACAGAAGTTTCATTTCCTTGTTTATCTGTAAGTTGTAGCACAAGTATATAAGCAGATGCATCTACCTGAACATTTGGATACTGACCTGAAACCATCATATCTATATCAACTGTACCCTCAACATCCTCAGAACTCGCCATTTCTTTAAATGATTCCTGAATCTCTGTTTTATGAGTGCTTGCATTAGTTCCAAAACCAATCCAAGAGAAAAAGCCGCGAACTCCACCACTAATATTATATTCTTTGACCATTTTATTGTACGTCTTTGAGCTTTCCATTCGCTTCAATGTGAAACTAAAATCTCCACGCATTTTAGCATAAGCTCCAGAGCCTGATACCGACACTCCTACTCCAGATATTCTTCCTTTCTTTGTAGTAACTTTCCATCCTTCTGCGCTGGTTTTTGTTCCATTAGCTACACTTAATTGTTGTTCATTAGCAAGTAATTCCATATTTATTATTTTTATAAAATTATTTTCCTACTCTATTCAAATTAGGCTTTTCGGATTACGCCTTATAATAAAAAGTAATAGTAGCTACTCAATCGAACCTTTATTATTATTTACATTGTAAAAGTCTTATTATATTATAAGTTTTACTAGAGTATTAATACCTGTTTTTAAAAATCAGTATTTATACATAATCTTGTTATTCCCTAACATTTGACAATTCAAAATTGAGGAATTATTGACTTGAATTATGAAAGAATGTCATGAGTGTACTAATTCTAGTATAAGAGAAAAAAGGGCATAACAAAATATAAGCGTAATCGCGATTTAGTGTTTCAAATCAAATTTTGTATTTTTATTAAGTGTAGTGATAACTCGAAACATTAAAATATTTAATTCCGCTACTACACTTATACAAACCGTTGTAGCACATTAATAAAATGAAAGATTTAATATTTAAAACTGTAACAACGATACTTCTTTTTCATAATACGCTAATTTTGGCGCAAGATGATAGAGAAACGAACATCTTTATGTTTGAACAAAAAAATATCTCAACAAATTCAGTTGAATATTCTTCTTCGTTTTCTTCATCGGGAACTGAAATATATTTTGCAAGAAGTAACAACAAATGGGGTACCGGAAATATGAAAAGCTCCATATACTATTCAGTTAAAAAAAATGGCAAATGGTCAATTCCTGAACAAACTTCATTTTCGGGTCAGTTTGACGATAGCGGTCCTCATTTAAACAAAGATGGAAACACCCTATACTTTATTTCTAAAAGACCTTCCAAAGGCATTCAAATTTCGGCAGATATTTGGGTAGTAAAAAAAGATGGGATGGGGAAATGGGGTGTCCCTTTTAGATTGGATGCTCCTCTTAATTCTGAAGCTAGAGAGTACAGTCCCCGTACTGATGATATGGGAAATTTATATTTTGCATCTGACAGACCAAACGGATATGGTCAAGGTGACTTATATATGGCCAGAATAGAAAATGAAGAATTCAATGAACCCATCAACTTGGGGAATGTTGTTAATACAGAAAAAGGAGAATGGAATTTAGAAATTAATGGAAATGGTGATCTACTTATTTTTGAAGCTTCGGAGAGAAAAGAAAATGTTTCTTCTTATGGGGATCTTTATATAAGTTTCAAATTAGATAACAAATGGTCTATTCCTCAAAACATAAAAGAATTGAATACCTCAGGAAGCGACCTCTACCCTCATTTAACAAACGATGGAAACACCCTTTTCTTCACAAGTAGTAACAGTCTTAAAAGCGGAGATACCAATATCTATTTTACTGAATTCGTAACTATTTATAAAAAGTATAAAGCCCAGGCAATTTTTTCAAAATAACACTTTAAGAATGTCCACTTATGAAAAGTAAAAAAATGAAAACGTACTATAACAAAAAATAAATACCATTAAAGCGGATGTTTATTTAGGACGTTACCCTTTATTATGAAAAAAAACATAGCATTAACAATCTTAGCATTATTCATTAATTCACTTTGCTATGGACAGGACACCTATACCTATTCCCAACCGAAAGAACTTGGGGATGGATGGAAAACGGAAAATTTAAAATCACAAAACGTTGACACAACACTAATTTATAAGGCATTCAGCCAATTAAAAAACAAAGGAAACGAAATACATAGTGTTTTATTGATAAAAAATGAGCGACTGATTATTGAAGAGTATTTTAAAGAACATTCAGTAGACCAACCTCACGACCTTCGCTCTACCACGAAAAGCATAAGGTCAGTTTTATTGGGAATTGCAATTGACAAAGGGTTTATTGAAGACATTAACGACCCAATATCAAAATATCTCAAAAGTCCTATACCCAAAAAAAATCTCGATAAGAGGAAGAATAACATCACCATCAAAAACCTCTTGACTATGTCCAGCGGACTTGACTGTAACGATTGGAACAAAAAATCAAAAGGACAAGAAGACAAAGTCTATAAAAAAAAGGATTGGCTTCAATATACTCTTGACTTGCCAATGGTTAATGAACCAGGAGCAGTATCAAATTACTGTTCAATGGGCGTAGTTTTAATCGCAGAAATAATAAGTCAAGCTTCAGGAATGACAATTGACAAATTCGCTGAGAAATATTTATTCAGTCCTATGGGAATTGATAATGTAAATTGGGGACATACATCGGATAAAGAAATTATACCATCTGGAAAAAGATTATATATGACCTCAAGGGATATGGCAAAAATTGGACAATTGTTACTCAATAAGGGGAAATGGAACGGAGAAATAATCGTGTCAGAAAATTGGATTGAGGAATCAACTACACCGAAAACCAAAATTACAGGAATTGACTATGGCTATCTCTGGTGGAACATTCCATTTAAAGTAAACGACAAAATTGTTGTTTCCAAAACTGCAACTGGAAATGGAGGTCAGTATATTATGATTCTTCCAAAGTTGGATATGGTTGTTGTATTTACTGGAGGAGCTTATAATTCTCAAGATGATAAATTACCTTTTGCAATGTTGAATGATATATTCCTTCCGACATTCAACACGAAAAAATAACAAAGAGTAACACCGTCTATAAAACAAAGCTAGTAGAGGCAAAATGGAAAGGTTTGGGCTTATTTACAAAGACCGCCAAATTTTTAATTTGGCATTTAAAAAGAGAAAAAACTAAAAGCAAAATATAAAAATTCGGCTCTGAGTTAATCCGAAAAGTTAGCGTCTTTTCAAACGCTACGTTTCATACACTTAACGTTGTGTGTAATCCAAAAACTGTGACTGACAATACTTTTGATATCAAACTCGAAGATCATTTTAAGTTATACATCTTACTTAGGGATAAAATCACTTTCGAATCTGAATTACGGAATAATGGAATCGAATTTTACTCTGGCCAGAAAGAACAACCGATTATTGACGGTGGAATTAGATATTTCTTACTTAATTCTGACAGACCAAAAATTGACCAAATTATTATAAAGAATGAGATTATAGCAAATACAGAAACTATTACGGTTTCAGATCATCGTGATGATAAAAAAGTAATGAAATTATACCTCTACGTTGCCGGAATAGTAATTGCAATAATGATATTGATTGGAGTAATTGACAGATTCTTTTAATAAAATAAACTACACACAACAATGCCCATGAGTTCATTGCGGCGGAAATTCCTAATGGAATTTCACGCGCATTTGCTATCTTTGGGCCATTGCGAAGAGTATGTTTTGTACCCGCCCGCAACAAACCATACATTAAACATTATACATAAGCTTGAAAAGCTAAGACAATAGATTTTTTTTAATGAACACAATAATTAATTCTTTTAAAAACCATATTAGTTTTTCAAATTTTTGGGTTAGAAATGGTTTTATAATTGTAATAATTTCTATTGTATCAAACCATCTTTTTGAGCCAGAAAATTTTCCATTTAATAAAAACTACAAATTTCCAGTATTTCCAATTGTTGTATCAATAATTTTAGGAATTATAATAATTCTTATCGCTCGCTTTAATTTCAAATATTTTAGAAACAAATACTTTACTAAAAAAATTAACACGCAACTACTATTACGTTTTCTGTTTTCAACTTTAGGTTATATTACTATACTATATATATCTTTATATTATAGTTTAAATGGTTTGATTAATGGAATTGAATCATACAGTATGTACCATCTACTAACGGGACTTTCACTCTCACTACTAATTTGTACTCTCGGAATTGCTCTTTTATTTTCAACTGATATTTATAAACTTCACAAACTTCTCTCCATAAAAGGGATACTTAAAGTACAACAAGGAGGTAAAATAACCTTAGTTAAGTATTCTGAAATTGCCTTTATATATAGTGAAAACAAAATAGTATCTATTGTAAAAACTGATGGAACTACAATTTTTACAGATTTCACCCTCAACGAAGTTGAAAATGAAGTCAACAAACAAAGTTTCTATAGAGCCAATAGACAAACCATACTTCATGTCCGCTCTATCGAGCAAGTGCAGTCCATAGAAAATGGCAAATTATCTGTACTGGTCAAACCTACAATCTCTGACAAAAATGCTTTTCAAATAAATATCAGTAGATATAAAAAGCAAGAATTCATGAACTGGTTTAAGGGTAAGCTATAAAATACAATGATCATTCAACTGTTATTTTGATACCATTCAGAAAAAATGAGTTGTATATCCCTGTGTATCTTGCATTATCGTTCTTACTTCGCTCAAAATTAAAAACGATAAAAAAATGAATAAAACTTTTTTAACTTCAAAATTGACACCAGTAATCGCCATAGTTCTTTGTTATATTTTATATCTATCAGGATATTTTCAAATGATTATAGCTGCTTTAATACTATTAATAGCAAGTGCGATAGAATACAAAAAAGAACTTTTTAGCTCTTTAGGTTTTCAGCGTAAAAGAATAAATACAAAGAACCTATTAATCGTAGCGCCACTATTGGGTATAGCCATCTTCCTATTTTATGGCTATGTAATGATGCCTAGTGTTATCTATCTTACTGGGCAACCTATAGACCTTTCTGTGTTCGAACCTTATAAAGGAAACCTACCTGCTACACTAAGTTTGCTTGCTTTCATTTGGGTTTCAGCTGCGTTTGGTGAAGAAATTGTATTTAGAGGGTACCTAATGAGACAATTTACTAAGTTTTTTGGATCAAGTAAAATTAGCCTTGTTATTAACATTCTACTATTTGGATTTATTTTTGGCTGGATACACGCATATCAAGGAATAAGTGGACAGATTTTATCAGCTATTACAGGTATGCTTTTAGCTGTTATTTTTCATATCCGCAAGAGCGATTTGTGGTTCAATATAGCTGTTCACGGATTTATTGACACTGTTGCATTAGTATATATGTATTATGGTTGGCTTTAATAATTAAAAAATAGTATAGCCTATGTATAATACTGTATAAGGAAACATAGGGCCTTTATACTTAATGGAAAGGTTTGTGTTTATTTTGCAAAGTCGCTAAATATAAAATTTGGCGTTTATAGAAGAAAAGATAAAAGCAAAATATTTATATTTAGTTAAGTAATAAACCGAAACGAAAATGCTTATCACCTGCCCTACGTTTCTTATACTGAACGTTTGCAAACATTTAAAAACCTTGTAACAATAATAACGTTAAATCGTTTAAAGTATAAATGGTTTAAAATATGGAATCTAAAAAATTACAAAAAATTGGCGGAATATTTGCCATTCTTGAAGCGTTAATCTACATCTCAGCCTTTATTGTTTATGGTGGAATATTAGTTTCCCCAAATGCAAACGCTAGTGCAGTAGAGGAATTGAACTTTCTCTCTGATAATTACCTTACATTATCAATGTTAAATCTTATTAGCCTTGTACTATTTGGAGTTTTATTAGCAGGATTAGTTCAAGCGATTCATCAGCGATTAAAAAACTATTCACCAAATTTTTCAAAATTAGCCTCTAGTTTTGGAATAATTTGGGTCGGACTAGTTATTGCTAGTGGAATGATAGCAAACATAGGTCTTAACTCTGTAATTGAAATTGGAACTAATGAGCCAGAGAAGGCAATGTTAATTTGGTCTAGTGTTAGCATCATTTCTGAAGGACTAGGTGGCGGAAATGAAGTTGTCGGCGGAATTTGGGTATTATTACTAAGCATTATAGCTCTGAAAGGGCAACTATTTTCAAAGCCATTGATTTTTCTTGGTATTGTAGTTGGAACAGCTGGAATTCTAACTATTTATCCGTTGGAAATTTTCACAGAAATTTTTGGAATTAGTCAAATAATTTGGTTCTTATGGATTGGAATATTTATGATACGTAAACCATCAATAGTAGTGAGGAAATAAAACACGAATTGACAAAAAACGTATACTAACACGGTGCATAAAACATAGCGAGTAAGTGCTGAATCGAAAGATTTGTACTTATTTACAAAGACCGGCAAATTTTTAAATTTGGCTCTGTGTTAATTCCAAAATGTAGTATCTTTTTGCTCGCTACGTTTCATACACAAACCGTTAGCACCAATTAAATTAATCAATATGAAAGTTACAGCCGAAAAAAATGAAAAGGTTGCCAATATGATATTTGCATCCATTTATCCACTTTACCTGAATAGATTAGAAAAAAATGGAAGAACAAAAGAAGAACTCAATCAAGTAATTAAATGGTTCACTGGTTTTGATCAAGATGCTTTACAAGCACTTATTGATGAAAAAGCAACCTTTAGAACATTTTTTCAAAAAGCTAAAATAAATCCAAACGCACACTTGATTAAAGGAGTCGTTTGTGGTTATCGAATTGAAGAAATAGAGGATGAATTTGAATTGTATAGACAATGTAGACGTATGGAAAAGCTGATTGATGAATTGGCAAGAGGTCGTAAAATGGAGAAAATTTTTCGGAAAGAAGAGAAATAAAACTGGTGCCAACAAAGTGTATCAATAATAGCGATTTAACCGATAAAACGAAAACATAAAACGTAGATCAGTGCTAAACTGAAAAAGTTAGTGAATAGAAATCCGCTACTATTCATACACGAGACCGTTGGCTACGACCATATTTTGAGCAAAATACTTATTTTTTGTAACTTCTAATACTAAACAAATCATGGATCAAAATATTCAATATCAAAGATTCTTATTAGCTGCAATCGTCTGCTGTCTAATGTCTGTGATTACAACACTCGGAATTCACTCTAATCTATTTGAGTTAGGTGAATTGAGTTTTGATGAGCGGATTAGGTTATTTGAAAATTCAAAATACATTGCCAATAGATTTTGGGTGATTGTACATTGTCTCCTTGTATTAATTGCCATGCTTGGTTTCTTGTTGATTCAGTTTAAAAAGAATCCTGGATTTACAATTTTAGGTTTTGTATTCTTTGCTGTATTTTCATTTACCGAAATCTTTCGGCAAATGTTTGTTTTCTTCTATTTAAACAATCTGCGTAGATCATATATCCAAACAGATGATGTTGCAGTCCAAGAGATAATACAGATTAACATGGATCATGCAGGATTAATTGGTTATGCACTTTTTGGTTTATTCATTGTTGCATTTGCCTTTGGAAACATCTGTTACGGAATCAGTCTCTTTGGTAGCACCAAGATTGACCGTATACTTGCATATCTCCTGCTGATTTGGGGTTTTGGTAACTTAACTGCTTTTGGGAATGAATTTTGGGAATCTGAATCCATAGGACAATTTATCGAATACTTCAGCATCATTTATCAACCCATTATGCGAGCTCTTTTAGGATTTTGGATGTTACATAAATTCAAGCAAATCATTGCCAATAAGGCAGCAGTCAACAACATGTATAATTAATTGCTGGTTCTGTGCGTACTCGAAAAATCCTATGGATTTTCCTCCGGTTCGTTTTCTTTTGCTAACTTAGTTCTTGCCAACGCAACTAACTATAAACGAAACGTTGGCAACAAGTTGAATAAACAGAATGAATAAACTAAAAACAGGAGAATTTTACGGAACACATTATCAAAAATCAGCTTTTGAAAATCTAATAATTACCGATACAGAATACACACATAGTAAGGTTGATTGGCATTATCACGAAAATCCATATTTTACTTATTTACTTCAAGGTAAATTATTTGAATCTAACAAAAAGGAATCATACTATTTAGAGCCAGGAAATCTACTATTTCATAATTGGCAAGATTCACATTACAATATAAAACCACCTGAATTTACAAGAGGTTTTCATATTGAACTTAATGAGGATTGGTTTTCAAATTTTGATATTCAAATAACAGATTTTGAAGGAAGTATCAATCTACAGAGTCCAATAATAAAGAATCTGATGAATCATATATTTATTGAGACTAAAATTAACGACCAGTATTCAAATTTAAGTATTGAGAGTCATTTGATTGAAATTTTCAACTCAATAAAGGAAAGTAAAGAAAAAACAACAACAAAACCAACTTGGGTGAATCATCTAAAAGAACTGTTTATAGAGGAACAAATTGACTATTCTTTAAAAAGTTTAAGTTCAAAATTAGGAATTCATCCAGTTCATTTATCAAGAGAATTTAACCGTTATTTTGGGACAAGTCTTGGTAATTATATTCGGTTGATTAAACTGAATAAAGCATTTCATTTACTTGCTTCAAACAAATTTTCTATGACTGATATTTGTTATCAATGTGGTTTTTACGACCAAAGTCATTTTATCACAAACTTCAAACGAATTTATAAGACGACACCTTCAAAAATTTTGGAGAATATTTCCTAATGTTAATTTTATACAATTTTGAGCAATTAATTAATCTTAATTTTACTGTTCATCAAAAGTCAATCAAAACTTATAATATGAAATCACATTATTTTTTTATCCTTATTACTTGTTTATTACTATCGTGCAAAAACAGTAAGGCACCAGAATCAAAAAATGCTAATCTAGATGAAATAGAGAATTTGTATTTTTCAACAGATGACATTACAAAAATTAAACATAAAATACACAACTACACTAATAACTTCACTCTAAACAAAGATGAATTTCTAAACATTCACTTTACATTAGACAAACCACTCATACAGAGTCTTCAAACAATAGCGCCAAATTTAACAGAACATGAATTATTAGAAAAAGGAAATTTTCAATTTTCTTTTTTAGTAGATGGAAAAACAGTTTATGTAGAAAATTTAAACAAAGGAGCTGGGTTAAAAGCATCTAAAACAGAGCAACTTAATCATACAATACGTTTGGCAGCACCAAAACAATTAGATTATTGGGGTTGGTTTATGTGGCTTAAATTTATGAAACTAGGTGGTGGACAAGACGAACTTAGTAAAGGAAGTCACTCTTTAAGCATAGAAGTAAAACCTTATATAAAACAGGAAACATTAAGTGTAGGTAATCTTTTAGCTAAAGGAGAAATTACTGTAGAAGTTGCAGAAATACCAGTAGATAAAAACCTCATTTCTATTCAAAAAATACAACCTAATAGTGACTGGAAAATATCTAAAGATAATTTTGATAAAAATAAAATTGAAGCATTAAACAGAAAAATAGCTGAAAATAGATTTGAGAGCATTAATGGAATTGTAATAATAAAAGAAGGTGAACTTTTAATAGAGGAATATTTTAACGGAGAAACTAGAGATAGTTTGCACGACCCAAGGTCTGTTGGAAAATCAATCGCTTCTACAATGTTGGGAATAGCAATTGAGGAAAAATTTATAAAAAATGAAAATGCCTTGTTAAAAGAATTTTATGATTTAAAATCTTTTAATAATTATAGCTTGAAAAAAGATTCTGTATCGCTAAAGCACATTTTAACTATGAGTTCTGGTTTTCAAGGTGATGATAATGATAACAGTAGTATAGGTAATGAAGAAAATATGTATCCAACAAAAAACTGGGTGAAATTTGCACTTGATTTACCTATGCAAGAAGACCGTAAAATTGGTAAAGATTTTGCCTATTTTACAGCAGGAGTAGTAGTTTTAGGAGATATTATTGATAAATCTGTTCCTAAAGGATTAGTTTCTTATGCAGATAAAAAATTATTTTCACCACTTGGCATTACAAATTATCAATGGGAATATACTCCCCAAAAAGTTGGTAATACGGCTGGTGGAATTAGACTAAGAGCAATTGATTTCGCAAAATATGGTCAATTATATAAAAACAAAGGCCTTTGGAATGGTAAACAAATTTTAAACGCGCAATGGGTAGAAAAAAGTTTAGACAAACAAATAGAACAATCACTTGATGATGGTTCCTATGGTTATTTGTTTTGGAACAAAACTTTTTCACTAAACAACAAAGACTATGAAGTGTCTTATTGTAGTGGTATGGGAGGAAATAAAATATTTATTTTTAAAGACATTCCTTTTGTAGTTGTTATTACTTCTTCAGCTTATAACATTCCAAATGCTCATGCTAATGTAGACAAAATGATGATTGAATATATATTACCAGCAATCATAGAGAAAGAATAAAGCCAGTTGTCAACACCGTATAAAATTAATTGCTTGCTTCTAGCCTACGCAACTAACCATACACGAACATGTTGGCAGTAATATTATCTATTCCAGATAAATAAATAACAGAATTTATCTGTTTATAGTATCTTTCAAGGAAGTAAATTATACTTCTAAAATAATACTTGTTTTAGAAGCTCCATACGCTGCAATTTTTTCAAGAAAGGAAATAAGATGCTTATTGTTTCTAAAATAACCTAAAACACATAAGCAATGATCACCAGTAATTCTATCACAACTTTGCACTTCTTCCATTGCTTGTATTTGTTTTTGAGCATCAGATGTTCCTGTTGTCCCTCGGTGCATTACTAATGTTATATATGCTTTAGTCTCAATGCCTAATTTTTCATGATTCACTTTTAAAGCATAGCCTTCTATTATGCCTTCTTCTTCCATTTGTCTAACACGCTTGCCTATGGCAGGAGCAGACAACCCAACTTCTTTTCCAATATTAGCGAAGCTTTCTCTGGCATTAATTTTTAACATTTCAAGTATCTTTTTATCTAACACGTCCATTTGTAATCGTAATTTTATTAACACTTATTTGATATTATCAAATGTAAAAATACAATTATTGATTCGATTATAAATCAAAAAAAAGATAACACACTCTATATTTGCATTATAACATTTAACCAGGATAGTTTCCAATATAAATTAATCAAACAGAAAAAGATAAAATATGAGTCCATTTTTAATTGATAGTATTGGATATACAGCTCTAGTTATCAATCTATATTCTATGTCCACCAAAGGCGAATATAAACTACGTTTAATATCACTAATCGCAAATATAGGTTACATTTTATATGGTGTATTAATTAGTGCTACACCAATAATTGTAGGCTGCACAATTGCTGTATTGCTTCATGGTTATCATATAAGAAGATTACGAATAAATAAGAATAGTAATGATTAAAATAGAAATAGCTACGAAAGCAGATACAAAGGTTTTAGCACTTCTAGGTCGACTAACATGGGCTGAATCTCATGGGCATTATATTGAAGATAAAAACGATGTATTAAAATACCTTAACGAGAATTTTTCAGTTTTTAAAACGAAACAGAATATAAGCAATCCCAAGCAACTTTTCTATATTATTTATGTAGATGATTTACCTGTAGGTTATGCAAAATTAGTAGTAAATGCATCAAACGAAAATATTACATCGCAAAACAGTTGTCAATTAGAACGAATTTTTATTCTAAATGATTTTATACCCTTAAAAATTGGACAACAGTTACTAAATTTTGTTGAAGAGCAAGTCAAAAAAATAAAATTAGATACTATGTGGCTTACCGTTTACATAAAAAACAATAGGGCCATTAGATTCTATGAAAGAAATGAATTTAAAAACGTTGGAGAATTAAATTTTATTGTCAATGGAAAAGGCTACGAAAATATAATTTTCTCAAAAAAAATATAAGTATGCAAGGCTATTTAAAATCTAAGAATAGAAGAAAAAACTACTGCCAACACCGTGTATAATTAACGATTTGAGTTTGGGTGTACTCGGAAAATCCTGCGGATTCCCCTAACGTTCGGTTTTCTTTTGCTAACTTAGTTCTTGCCAACGCAACTAACCATACACGAAACGTTAAGCACAAGCTGAAAAACATAATAAGTTTTGTAACACATACACTATTTCTGTATCAAATCTGAAAAACCTATTATTATGCAATTTCCTTTTAGCAAATCATATTCAGATACAGAGCAGCAAAATCTTGTTAAACAAGCTATAGATGGAGACAGAGAAGCTTTAAATCACATTATAAGCTTTCATCAGCCATTTATCTATAACGTAGCATGGAAAATGTGTCACAATCCTGTAGATGCTCAAGATTTAACCCAAGAAGTTCTCATTAAGGTAATTACCAAATTAGGACAGTTCAATTTTAAAAGCAAATTTAGGACGTGGTTATATCGCATCGTCGTTAACGAATTTTTACAGTCCAAAAGAAGAAAAGGTGATACGCAATTTTCAGACTTTGACGATTATGGGGAACGTTTAGACCAAGTTCCAAACCCAGAATTAAGTATTGAAGAAGAAATTAGTCTCCAAGAGTTATCTAAAGAAATGCAAATTCAGTGTATGAGCGGAATGATTATGTGTTTAAACAGAGAACAACGTCTCATTTTTATTCTAGGTGCAAGTTTTGGAATTGACCACATACTTGGAGGAGATATTTTTGGTATTAGTTCACAAAATTTCAGAATAAAACTACACAGAGCAAGAAAAGATTTGTTTAACTATATGAACAATAAGTGTGGGTTAGTAAATAAAGAGAATCCTTGTCGATGTCCTAAAAAAGCAAAAGCTTTAAAGAAAATGGGAGTCTTAGATGAGAAAAAAATGCTATTCAATATCAAAACAAAAACGAAAGTAAAAGATTTTGCAGAAGAGAATCATGAAGAAGCATTGGACGATTTTACCACAACCTACACCAAATTATTTCAAGAACATCCTGTCAAAGAAGATTTTGTCAAAGACACAATTATTAATGAACTTATAAACAACGACAAGTTATCTGGTTACTTTAGATTATAACTTGGTCTTGTTTTCTATGATTAATAGATAAAAAAGTTGCTTCATTTTGAAGCAACTTTTTGCTTTTGTAACACATCCAACATTCTCGTATCAAAACAATAAATATTAATTCACACAAAATTTATTGACATGGAATTCAAAAAAGAAATTATCATCGACAAACCAATAGAAACAGCATGGGAAGTATTGGGTAATCAATTTGGTGACGCCTATAAATGGGCATCAGGTATAAACCATTCTAAAGCTTTTAGTCCACCCATAATCAAAGGAGCACCTTCAAATAATAGAGCTTGCGAATTACCATCAGGTAAAATTAAAGAAGTCATCAGGAAATTTGATTCTAACAATTATATCCTTGAATACGAAGTCATTGAAGGCTTTCCGTTTTTTGTAGATACAGCAATCAACAATTGGCAACTAACCAAAATAAGCGCTGATAGAACTAAAGTAGATATGCATCTAGTAGTAAAAACCAAAGGGTTAATGGGCAGCATCATGAATCCTATGATGAAAATGCAACTAAACAAACAGCTTATACATATTCCTAATGATTTGAAACACTTTGTTGAAACAGGAAATCCAAGTCAAAACAAAGCGAAAGAACTGGGAAAATTGTCAAAGAAAGTTGCTTAAGTTTTGTAACACCAATTCAAATACTGTATCAAAGAATTAGTACTTAAATTTTAAACTATGAAAACCACAATGAAATCAATATTTATACTGGCCCTAATAAGCTTAATAGATATTAATGTATCAGCTCAAAGTATGGAAAAGAAATTCCGTACAGTTAAAGTAGAAATGAAAATAAACGCAACAGCCGAACGTGTATGGGAAGCAATGGTTTTAGATTATGGAGAGATATCAAACTTCTCACCATATATCTATACATCAGAATATACTAATGGATCTCTAAAAGGGGAATTTGGCGCCGAGCGCAAGTGTAATTTTAATGCAAAAGGGACACAATGGTCTAAAGAACGTATAGCCGAAAT
Source organism: uncultured Aquimarina sp. (assembly GCA_947501475.1). Lineage (GTDB taxonomy): Bacteria > Bacteroidota > Bacteroidia > Flavobacteriales > Flavobacteriaceae > Aquimarina. Next base: position 31,318 of record CANMWA010000003.1, read on the forward strand.
AGATAACGAGAATATGGTAATGCGCAATGTAGTTATTGATGGTGCAAAACTTCCTTTAAACTTTGATAATTCTCAAGCCTTTTATAGAGTAAAAAATAATGGCGATGGGACATCAACAGCCTCATACGAGTTTCAATTTAGAACAAAACCAGCCTTTTTAGGAATAATTGCCAAAGGAGGATTCAAAAAACAATTGTCTGGAACTCTTGTGGGTCTAAAACACTATATAGAAACTAGTGAACGTGTTACAGCTGGAACTGATAAATACGAAAAAATAAAGAAGAAATATCCAAAGGCTACATTAATAAAAGCTTAAACCGCTCAAATTATAAAAACAAAATAAATTTTAATAACATCTTAAAAATCAAAACAATGAAAAAAGCAGCAATTTTATTTATCCTATTAATTTCTACCACTAGTGTATTACAAGCACAAACACCTCTAGTAACTGAAATAGAAAGCTCTGCAGATAACGTCTGGGAACAAATTCGTAAAATGGATAATATCGATGAGTTATCATCTTTTGTGTCTAAAGTCCAATGGAAAGGGCCAAAAGATATTGGTGGCGAAAGAGTTTGTACCTCTGCAGATGGGAAAGGTCACTTTAAAGAAAAGATAACAGGTTTCAATGATGAAACTAGAACTTATTCTTATCAAGTTATCGAAGGTGTTCCAGCAAAAAACATGAACAATATGATTAAGGTCGTTGATTTAGGTTACAAAAAATCAATGATAATCTGGATATCTAATTTTGAATTTATTGAGAATCCAAATATGACCAGAGAGCAATTTGATAATTTTTTAACTACTGCAAGAGTAGAAATGGTTGAAAATATAACTAAGCTGGTAGAATAAAGCCAGTGCCTAACAACGCGTATAAGTAATACCGATTTGAGTTCTAATTCAAATCGGTATTACTTTTTATTTTGTAAATCACTTTCTGAAAAATAGTACCTAAAATATTCGCTACTACTCATACATTAAACGTTGCCAAAAATACTCGAAGGGATGTTCTTCATAGTAACTTTTGACTAATCAGGTATTCTTTTTTTTACAATTTCACGCCAAAATTTGATTGGATTTAATAAAAGAAAAATACTAAAAATGAATTTAATGAATGACGAGTAATATTCTTGGCAAAAATTCTATGGAGAAATTATTCTTTACTTTTGAATCTGACAAAAAAAGGAGCTTCTAATTCATGGGTACTACACAACCAACTAAGAATACAGTAAAAATAGTATGGCATACATGTATTAGTAGTTCTGCATGGCGTTGGTTTAAGAAAGCAATTGTCTTAATAATTTTCTCTTTAGTAGTCAATCATTTAGCAGCGAGTGATAATTTTCTAGATAGTGGATCATATAGATTCCCTATTGTAGGTTTTCTTTTTACAATTATTTTATCCACTTTGGTTGGAATCATAGCGCATCTTAATTTTAAATTTTACAAGAAAAAGCATTTCTCTAAAAAGGTAGAAATTGTTACTATCGTAAGGTTTATGGCCTCTACTCTTGGATATATTACAATCATGTATATTCCAGCAGATATTATTGCAGAAATAATTGCAGGTGGACGGATAGAATTCTATTATGTATTAATTGGTTTACTAATTACCTTATTAATATGTTTTATTCTCATAGGTTTATTGTATGCTCAAGACATATACAATTTATATAAGTTATCTATAAGAGATGCTGAAATTACTATTGACAGTGGTACGAAAATGACAAAGCTTACTTATGAAAATATTGCGTGCTTTTACAGCGAAAACAAAATTGTGTATACTGTTCAAAATGATGGCACCACAATTAACACCGATTTTACATTAAATGAGCTCGAAGAAAAAATAAACGATCAATTGTTTTTTAGAGCCAATCGGCAAATTATCATTCACAAAGACACTGTAGACCAAATTGAAAAGATTGAAAATGGCAAGTTGCGTATTCGGTTAAAAGCTTTCATAAAAAACAATGCAATTGCTGAAATCAATATCAGTCGTTACAAGCGAAAAGCATTTATGGATTGGTTTCAATAAAAGATGCCAAAAACTACCGACTATTCAGTTATAAATTTCGACCATTCAGTAAAAACATACATTTTTAAAGGGGTTTTCAGAGATTTTGTTCATTATTTCGTTTAGAATTTAAAATCAAAAAACAATGAACAAAACCATCTTACGACAAATATTAATTCCATTAATCACCATTTCAATCATCTGCTTTCTTTGGTTTGGACCATTCCGTATAACCATAGAAAATATCATTATTTCTATAGTAATCATTATAGCGAATTATATAGAATATAAAGGAAAACCATTTTCGGCACTTGGATTTCAACGTGAAAAATTCACATTCAAAAACATTTTTGTACTTGCTCCATTAGTTACACTAGGACTCTTTGCTTTTTATGTCTTTGTATTGGTTCCTGGGATTACAAAACTCACAGGAGTTCCTATAGATTATTCAGGTTTTGATCAATTAAAAGGAAATCTTCCAGCCTTTTTAATTACTTTATTATTAGTGTGGGCTACTGCGGGATTTGGAGAAGAAATAATCTTTCGTGGTTATTTTATGCGACAATTTGTAAAATTCTTTGGAGAAAGCAAAGTTAGTATTGTGCTTAACATTGTCCTAATTACTGGTTTTTTTGGCTTTATGCATAGTTCTCAAGGAATTACTGGGCAACTTGTTACTTGGATTGTCGGAGCGCTCTTAGCCCTGATATTCTACTTGCGTAAATACGATTTGTGGTTTATTATTGCCGTACATGGTTTTTTTAACACTATAGCTTTAACTTGTATTTACTTTGATTTGGTGTAACGATACCATGTAATAACACTTACACCTTAAATTTACCCAATAAAATGTGCCTTTTTGAACTATATTTTGTTATAAATATAAAACAGAACTATGGCTATGCCTAATTAGTTTATGAGATGTAGACAAAATTACTGTACTGAATCTGATTCGAAAAAATAATTGAGATAATTACAGTTGGTGTGTTTCGTACTTTAGGCAACACCGTATATACTTTATAACTATTAATTGTTTATTTACGAAAATATTCGCTATCATTTTATTTGTTTTTAATTTACTATATTTTAGTGCGTGAAATACGCTACAAAGTATATACAAACCGTTGGTGGTAATTAAAACTTTAGAATATGAAAACGCAAAAAATTAGTGTCATAATTACAATTATTCTGATTTCTGTCAATTCTTTCTGTCAACAAGAGATAAGCTTATCTAATAAATTCCAAAATAAGAAAATAAAGGCAGTGAATCGTTCGATATCATTATTCGGTGATCAACAGGATGCCGTAGAAATGAATGCAGAGAATGGAAGTGGAATTGGAATAATTGAAGATGTGGAATTTGAAAAAGGAATTATCGAAATAGAATTTTTAGGCGAGAATAATCCAGGTAAAAGTTTTATTGGAATAGCTTTTAATATTCAAAATGACCAAACTTATGAAGCTATATATTTCAGGCCCTTTAACTTTGTTGCAAAAGAACAAACAAGAAAAGAACATATGGTTCAATACATTTACCATCCAGAATTTACTTGGAGAAAACTTAGAGAAGAAAAAACTGGAGAATTTGAGAATGAAATTAAAATGCCTCCAAATCCTGACGATTGGTTCAAAGCAATAATTCATATAGAAGAAAGAACAGTCAAAGTTTTTGTCAATGATTTATCCGAACCAATTTTAATTGTTGATAGATTAACTTCAACAACATCAAAAACAATAGGAATTTGGACGGGATTCGGTTCTTCTGGACGATTTAGGAATCTGACTTTAAAAGAATAACTACCACCAACAATCTGTATAAAAATTCGGCTCTGTGTTAACCCGAAAAGCTAGCGCCTTTTTACACGCTACGTTTCATACACAATCCATTATAAGCAATAAAGTGAAAACATTGATAGAAACAGAAAGATTATTGTTAAGGAAAATTACTCTGGATGACAAAGAGGAACTATTTAAGTTGCATTCTGATCCAGATGTACAAAAGTATACGGGGGAACCTGTGGTTGAATCTATAGAAGAAATAGAAGAGGCAATACGGACAAGAATTAACAACTATGAAAAGTATGGATACGGAAGATGGGCTACTATTCTAAAGAATGGGATGAAATTTGTCGGTTGGGCTGGTTTAGCGTATCTACCAGAATTTGATGAAATTGACCTTGGTTATAGATTCTTGCCTGAATTTTGGGGGTCAGGTTTAGCAACGGAAGCATCTCATGCAATTTTGACTTACGGATTTGATCAACTCGAATTAAGAAAAATAATTGCGATTGCAATGAAAGAAAATAAAGCATCGATAAGAGTGATGGAAAAAGTTGGGATGGAATTCGACAAATTCGCTCCCTATGAACTTGGAAGTGAAGATGCTGTCTGGTATTGGTGTGACCAAAAGCTTATAGCAAAAAATAAACGCTATTAAAACGAGGGGTTATTCTAACCATTAGTGGTCTTTAACATAAAGAATTTGACAACTCAAATAAACTGACCAACGTGTAAATAGATGAATGTAAACAAAGAACAATAAAATATTAAATACGAGTTTTAGATGATTTACTTTCAACAACAAGCTCATGAAAACCTTAGGGATTACGTAAGATGCTATTGGAAGATTGAAAACAAGAATAAAGATTTTCAATATTACACAATATTGCCCGACGGCTTTTTCGATTTATTAATTTGCTTTCAAAATGACAAGCTAGACAGGGTGTTTTTAACTGGTTTATGGAATCATAAAACCAATGTAATTATCTCACCAGAAACTGTAATATATGGAGTACAGTTCAGGTTACTTGCAATCGAAAATATAGTTCAAGAAAGTATCACCGCATTACTCAATAATATAAAGAGATTAGAAAAATCATATTTGGGACTTGATGAATTTAATAAAAATGTTGACTCTAGCTTCTTTGAGTACCTGAACCGATGCTTATTACCGTATATTGAAGAAGAACACCTAATTGATCCAAGAAAATCGATTCTTTTAAAATCGATTAATCAAACAAAAGGAAATAAGACAGTTGAATATTATTCGCAAAAAGCGAATTGGTCAAAACGACAAATAAATCGATATTTCCAATCTACTTTTGGGCTTTCCCTAAAAGGTTATTGTAGTATTCGAAAAGGTGCTGCCACATATAGTCAGATAAGAAAGGGACAGTTATACCCACAACAAGGTTATTTTGATCAACCACATTTCATAAAAGGAATAAAGAAAATAACCGGATTTACGCCAAAAACATTGCTGAAAAATGAAAACGACCGATTTTTACAATTTTCAATCATCAAAAATGAATAGATTGCATTTTTTAAAATCAAAATTTAATTCATATGATATTGCAAATTATTAAGTTGAAATCGGATTTACCAGAAGAAGAATTATTAAAAAGAGCAAGAGAAAGAGAATCTAATTTTAAATCTATCCCTGGTCTTCTACAAAAATACTATATAAAAACAAGTAACAAAGGAGAATACGGAGGGGTATATGTCTGGGAGTCTGCACAATCTCTACAAAGTTACCAAGAATCTGATTTAGCCAAAAGTATACCATCAGCCTACGCTATTAATGAAGCTCCAGATACAGAAATCATGGATATTATTTTTCAATTGAGAAACAAGTAGGCGTTCATACCAATCGATTTTTAAGTATAGAAAAGTAGAAGCAACTATAAATCGATACTCTTTTATTAGGTTTAAAGAACATAAATTATACCCAAATTTCAAACTATGACAAAAGCAGAAGTAATCGATTCCCTAAAGCAAAAACACCAAACACTATATGAATGGCTTAGAAATCATCCAGATCAAAATTGGGTAAAAGGTCCTCAAGATAAGTGGAGTACTGGTGAGCATATCGTTCATTTGATTCAAAGTGAAAATGCCTTAAACAAGGCATTATGGCTACCAAAATTTTACTTGAAATATAAGTTTGGAACTAATAATAGAGACAATCGTACATATCAACAAATCGTCAAAAAATATCAAGACAAACTAGCAGATAATCCTGGCGTTGTTGCTAATATCTCTAGAAATATGCCAACAATTAATCTCACCAATAAAATTTTTTATATCTCCAAATTAGATAAGGAAAAAATGAAACTGATTAAGAAGTTCCAAAATTGGACTGAGCATGATTTAGATACTTATCTACTTCCCCACCCTCTTATGGGAAGAATGACTATCAGAGAAATAGTAATTTGGACAGCTTATCATACTGAGCATCATTACAAGATTTTGAAATCAAACTATTAAATATAACTACAGCATTTAGTTGGTTAAGAATTTAAAAACTTTAAAATATCTAATCAATACATGCGGTTGGGTCAAAAACTAAATCGTATTCTAAAATACGATTTTTTCATACTAATTCGTTACTTTTAAAGTCAAACACTTTTTCTAACCCTAAAGACATCTACTTTGAAGATTAAAAAATTCTGGAAACGAATTTTATTAGTACTAATCATAGTTCCAACTTTATTAGTAGGAGGTCTAATGCTATATATTCAGAGCAACCAATCTGAAATTATTAAAGAGGAGATCGCAACACTAAATAAAGAACACAAAGGCCTTATTAGTGTTGGTGAAAGTGAATTATCCCTTTTTGGCAACTTCCCATACGTTTCTATAAAAGTATATGATGTGCAAATTTTTGAAACCAAAGAAGACAATGCGCCCATCATCATGGATGTAAAAGACATATACATAGGTTTTAACCTATGGGATATGGTGAAAGGAGATTATGACATTCAGTCTTTAGTGGTAGAAGAAGGCGTTTTTAATATTGTGATTCATGAAAATAATACGACGAATATTCAAAACTCTTTAGCCAGCACTTCTGAAACAGAAACACCTTCTACCAATATTCATCTAAAAAAAATTCGATTTAAAAGTCTGGACGTTCATACCTTAGATGAAGCTACGAATACAGATGTCGAAAAATTCATGTACGCTGGCACAGGTGGTTTTAGCCAAAAAGATAGTATCGTCGCTGGGCATATAGACACTCATTTTGAGCTAAATGTAATTAAAGATGGAGATACCACCTTCATCCATAATAAACATTTTGAAGTACATACAGACCTGGTATTTAATGAATACACGGGCATTCTCGATATACAACCCTCAAGTATTGTTATGGAAAATGGCGATTTTGAGCTTGAAGGCTCCATAGATACAAAGAATGATGTAGATCTTGACCTTTCTATAAAAGGAACTAAGCCCAATTTTGATATGTTGATTGCTTTTGCTCCAACAGATGTCATACCTGTTTTAGAAAAATACAGAAATGCTGGCGAAATCTATTTTAATGCCAATATTCAAGGACCCGCTAACAAAGGAAATAGACCTTTTATCAATGCCAATTTTGGAGCAGGAAAAGCCTTTTTAGAAAACACCAAAAGAGCCAAAAAGATAGATAATATGGGGTTTAATGGTTATTTTACGAATGGAAAAAACAGAAATGCAAGTACCATGGAGTTTTCTCTAACCGATATGACTGCGTCTTTGGAAAAAGGAGAATTTGAAGGTTCTATTTTTGTGAAGAATTTTGAATCTCCAGAAGTGGATATGCAAATAAACTCGAATTTCAATCTCGATTTTATTACAGACTTTTTTGAACTAGAGCAAGTACAAGATGCCTCTGGAGAGATTTCGCTGAAAATGAATTTTCATGATATTATTGATATTGATAACCCCGAAAAGGCATTACAAAAACTCAATCAAGCGTACTTTACAGAATTGATTGTAAAAGACTTAAGTTTAGTCGCCAAAGAACTTCCCGCTCCTTTGCACGATTTGAATGTACATTTAGTAATGAATGGTAAGGAAGCAACCCTGAACCAGTTTGAACTATTGATGGGAAATTCAGATCTATCAGTAAGCGGTTTTCTTTCAGACTTCCCTGCAATTGTACATCATACAAACATCCCAGTAGAAGCCCATTTAGATATTACCTCCAAGTACATAGATATTGCCCAATTAACCGGTTTTTCAAAACAAGACACTACTCAAACCGGTTTCGATGAACAAATAAAAGATTTAAGCTTGGGGCTTTCTTTTAAAGCTTCTGCAAAAGATTTTACAGAATCTGAGTATTTACCGAAAGGTGAATTTTTTATTGATAGTTTGTATGCAGACTTGAAGCATTATCCGCATAAATTACATGATTTTCATGCTGATGTGTTAATAGATGACAAAGATTTAAAAATAGTAGATTTTACGGGATATATAGATGATAGTGACTTTCATTTTGACGGGCTAATACATGATTATGCTTTTTGGATGCAACCCCAACTTAATGGAGATGTTGATTTAGATATCAATCTTACTTCTAATAAGCTAAGGCTGGAAGATGTTTTTTCGTATAAGGGAGAAAATTATGTTCCAGAAGAGTATCGACACGAAACTTTTGATGATTTGGCATTGCATGTTGCGGCTGGTATGCATTATAAAGATTCGGCTTTACATTCCATCGATCTGGCTTTGGATAAGTTAGATACAAAAATGAAATTGCATCCGCTACGCTTTCATGATTTTAGAGGAAACATACATTATGAAGACCAACACATTGTTATAAAAGACTTTCACGGCGAAATAGGAACCACCAATTTTAATTTCGGTTTAAACTATTATTTGGGGGAAGATCCGCAAATAAAGAAAAGAGATAATTATCTCGAATTAAAGGCAAATTATATCGACTTTGATGCGCTTTTCAAATTCGATTTAAGTTCGCCAAAACCAACAGCAGGTGTTACTTCAAAAACTGCAGATGTAAAAGAACATGCAGATGCTTTCAATTTATATGAGTTGCCATTTACGGATATGCAATTTAAGGTAGATATTGCTCACTTTATTTATCATAGAATAGATCTTCAAAATATCAAAGCAGCTATAAGAACAACACCCAACCATTACATTTATATAGATACGTTACATATGGATGCTGCAGGAGGAAATATTCGATTAAATGGGTATTTTAATGGTAGCGATCCAAAACATATTTATATGCAGCCAGATTTGGTTATGAATAATGTTGATTTGGATAAATTGCTGTTCAAATTCGAAAATTTTGGGCAAGACCATCTCGTTTCAGAAAATTTACAAGGAAAACTCACCTCTAGAATTAAAGGTAAGATTAGAGTATACCCAGATATGGTGCCAGATCTGGACCAATCTAATATAGAAATGGACGTGAAAGTATTAAATGGAAGATTAAAAAATTACGATCCAATGCTGGCGCTTTCAGATTATATGGGAGATAAAAACTTGCAAAACATTCGGTTTGATACTTTACAAAATAGCTTAGATATAAAGAAAGGGAAGATTAATATTCCCGCTATGACCATCGAATCTACTTTGGGCCATATAGAATTGTCTGGTACGCATGATAATAATCAAAATATCGATTATTATTTACGTATTCCTTGGGAAACTGTAAGAAAAGCTTCTTGGCAAAAATTATTTGGAAACAAGAAGGATACTGCTATTAATGAGGAGCAAGAAGATGAAATTCTAGAAGTAGATCCTAACAAAAAAATAAAGTATCTCAATCTAAAGATCAAAGGGAGCATAGATGACTATAAAGTTTCGTTAGGTAAGAAAAAAGAAAAATAACATCTGTTTTTGAAAATTTTACTGGAGGATGTACTCTTGATATTGTTGAAATCCAAACTGACTCTATATTTATCTGAGAACCTATGCAGAATGATATAAATAACAGTTCCCAACAATGGCTATCTCAATTGCTTACTCTTGCCTACCCAGCCAATTTTCTAGTTGCTTGTTTTTCAACTTGGGTAGTCTGTAATATTTATCACCGTTTGGGTATCTTCGGATAAACCAGGCTCGGCGTTGCAACTCTATATAGCCAAACCGTTACTGGTAATTAAACCAAACCCCAAAAACATAGTCATAGAATAAGAAAATTATGAGAAAATGAAAAAATTATCAATTGTATTTTCAATCCTCATTGTGTTATCCTGTAATGATGCAGACGATACAGCACAAACTAGTATAGTTGGGCAAAATATATCAACGTTAGTAGAACCAATTCAAACTAACAATAATTACTCCTCAACAGAAAAAGAACATTACGTTGTAAGAAATAATCAAATACATCTGAACAAATTACTGCTTTTTATTGGCGGAAGTTTTAGTACTCCTCAGAATTATGACCGTATTTGTGACCACGCGGCATCACTTGGTTTTGATGTAATAAGTTTATCTTACCTTAATAATGTTGCTGCCGCTCCATTAGGGTCTAGTTCAGATCCATTTATTTTTGATAATTATAGGGATGAGATTTGTTTTGGAAATCCAGTCAGTAGTGTCGTTGATGTCGATGCTTTAAATTCTATAAACTTAAGAACAGTAAACCTATTGCAATACTTAAAACTGGAATACCCTGATCAAAATTGGGAGCAATATTTGACTTCATCCAATACTCTTCGCTGGGAAAAAATAATTGTTTCTGGGCACTCACAAGGCTCAGGACATGCTTGTTTTTTAGGTAAACAGAATTCAGTTAACAAAGTGGTGATGTTTTCAGGACCCAATGATTATAGTACATTTTTCAATGAACCAGCGAATTGGTTAACGCAAAGTGGCGCAACAACTTTAGACAAGCATTTTTCATTATTGCATGTTCAAGATGAAATTGTACCTTTCAACAACCAAGTATCCAATTTAAGAGGATTAGGTCTTTTATCATCAACCGAAGATCCAATTTTAGTAGATAATTTAGCATCACCTTATTTAAACGCAAATTCACTTTCATTAAATATCACTGCAATTTCTAATCACAACTCGGCTATTGGATCAAATTCAATATTACCAGAGATTTGGACTTATATGTTTACTAGTGATTAAAAAATAAAAACCACTAACAACGGCTATAATTCATTGTGAAGTCCAGTAATGGATTCTTGGGAAATCCTAGCAGATTTCCCAAACGTTGATCTCTTTTTGCTAACTTAGTGCCAAACACAACGAAACCATAGCCCAACTGTTGTATGTAATTGAAAATAATGAATACAGAATTTTTAACAAAGTGTTATCCGAATTTTGAAAAGGAACTAATTCAAGAAATAGAAGAACATTCTATATTGAAGACCTTTAAGAAAGGTGAATTCATAGTTAAGCAAGGGCAGTATATCAGGTTTTTACCAATCATTCAAAATGGATGTGTTAAAGTATTTTGCAATGAACAATCTATAGATTTTTTATTGTATTTCTTGGAGTCGGGAGAATCTTGTATCTATAGTTTTGCACATGTAAATAATGGAGAACAAGCAAACTTCTCTGCAATTGCTGAAAGAGATAGCCATTTGTTATTACTGCCAGTAGATAAAGTTAAATTTTGGATGAAAAAACATCCTTCATTTAGCAGTATTATTCTTAACAATTATAAAAAACATTATAACGATCTATTGAACACAACCAAACAAATTATTTGTTATAACCTTGACGATAGATTAATTTATTATTTAAAAACAAAAGCTAAACTTCTAGGAACACATCTCTTAAGCATCTCTCATCAAGAAATAGCAAATGATTTGGGTACTTCTAGGGAAGTTATTTCCCGTATAATGAAAAAGTTAAGTTTAAAAGAAGTAGTGAAACAAGATGGACGAAAAATAAAAGTTTTATAAAGTAACATTTATCACTGTTTTTGTTTTAGCAAGTTGATAGTTTTGTTGTTTATCAAATAAACTCGATATGTCAGAACAAACACAATTAATACCAGGAAACTCTCTAATAACAAAAACACCAGAAGAAGGAAGAGTTTTGGCAGTAAAAATGGCTAGATTAATTATTAAAAGTACTCAACCAGATGCAAAGGCAAGAGAAAAAATGCGCCCAATTTATGCAAATGATGCTTCTATGCTAATAGCTATAGGACAAACCGTGGCAACTGAATTTGCCACAATAGCTAAAGCAAACGACTATTGGAAATAAATACTGCACACAACAAAGAACTGAGGTAAAAAACGACCACTTATACTAAACGCTGTGTGCAATATCACCAAACATCAAGAACAATGACAGAATTTTGGGAAGAGAACTTTATTGACAAACAAGAAATGTGGGGGTATAAACCTTCAAATTCTGCTATTCTGACAAAAGATTTCTTTTTGAAAAACTATGTGAAAAACATTCTCATTCCCGGAATTGGATACGGACGAAATGCTCAGGTTTTTAAAGAAAATGGAATGGATATAACTGGAATTGAAATTTCTGAAACCGCAATTGATTTGGCTCACAAAAATTATGGAATGGATATGAACATTTATCACGGTTCTGTATCTGAAATGCCTTTTGACCATAAAAAATATGACGGAATATTTTGTTATGCACTTATTCATCTTCTCGATAAAAATGACAGGTCGAAACTGGTAAGTGACTGTTATAACCAACTGACTAAAAACGGTTATATGGTTTTTACAGCCATAACAAAAAATGCACCGAATTTTGGAAAGGGAAAACCAATTGAAAAAGACCGTTATGAATTTCACAAAGGAGCAAAGATTTTTTATTATGACCAAGAATCGGTAAAAGCAGAATTTAATGACTTTGGTCTTATTGAATTCAATGAAGTGAATGAAAATCAACCAATGTATATGATAAAATGCAAAAAGGAATGAATACATACTATCTAATGGTAATCTTGTTTCTTCCCAATTTAACACTTGTAATCGGACAGACAGAAACTGACATCAATATTCCTGAATTTAATGATGATTACTGTGAAACGATATCAACTTTAGAATCTGGAAAAACCAATATTGACTATAAAAAATTTAGAGAAAGCTTTCTTGAAAGCAAACAATTCAAAATAGCTTTGAGTAAATCATCTGAAATAAAAGAGTTGGAAAAAGAAATGTATGTCTAGATGTCTAAAAAACAATACGAAAATATAATTACGACCTCGAAAAAGATATTAAATATTGATTACACAAATTTAACGGCTCATAAAATTTTAAGACAAACCTATAAAATTATTGGAGATACAATCAACTCAAAAAAGTATAAAACAATTCAATTTGGACTTTTAAAATCGATAATAAACACTGGTGATGGGAAATCTTGCGAATCCGCTTGGGATGTTATCCAAACCTCAGAAGAGTATTTCATACTTGATATGTTAGGAGCGAAATTGAATAAGCAGGAAATTGATTATAACGATGGAATTTGTGACAAAATGGATGTTGAAATTGAGGATGTTGAAAAAACCTATTATTTTGGAATAAGTAAACTTCTTCAGGTAAAGGAAAAACTTAAACGAAAGTAAAAAGCCACCGATAACATTATACATTAAATCAGAACAAAGTTTAGTGCCAAAACAAAAGGTTATTTCCTTTTTGCAAAGGCACTAAACTTTTATATATTAAACCTGTCTGGCGGATGGCAGGCAGGCAGGTAAGAAAAAAATATGTGGAAAAAATCAAAAAGCAAGGTAACATTTTGCTCTGTTACGACACATATATTAAACATTACTAGTACTATAAAGAAAGTGAAGAAAAATTTAAAAGAGTTGACTAAACAGGATTGGGATACCCTTTTTCCTATTCAACTTGTTGACCATAAACCTGAATGGGAACAAGTTTTTAAACTAGAGAAGCAAAAAATTCTTGAGGCTACTAAAAATCAATATTTTGATAAAGTAGAACATTTTGGAAGTTCATCTATTCCTAATATCAAATCCAAACCCTATATAGATATATTAATTGAAATCCCAAGAAAGTACTTATTCAATCCTCAAATAATAGAGGATCTAAAAAGTATTGGATATACTTGCTTGACTGAACCTAATAATGATAAAGATAATTATATGATTCTTGCAAAAGGATATAATTTAGATGGTACTTGCGAACAGGTTTTTCATATACATGCATGTCCTGAAGAACATCCAATGTTAGAACAAATTAAATTTAGGGATTATCTAATTCAAAATTCTAAACGTGCTAAAGAATATGAAAATTTAAAAATTAACTTATCTTCTAAATTTAAAAATGATCGAAGTGGTTATAGAATCGCAAAGACCAACTTTATAAAAGAGACACTAAATATAACTAAAGAAAAAAATACCAGTAACACTATGTAAAAATGCATTAAAACGCATTTTACATTAACCGTTGTAGCTTATTTGTATCAAACCTGAAATTTATTAATGAAACCAACCCTAAAAAAAATAATTCACTTTCCTATAATAAAAATAGTTTTAGGAATTGCAATTTGCCTTGGAGTTCTAATTGGAGTTCAAAATTTGGTTACGAAACCAATCGTTTATTACCTTATTGATAATAAACCAACTGGAGATACGATAATAAATTATTTCTCTGTTATTACATTATTACTAAGCTATTTTTATTTTTTTAAATTATATGAAAAAAGGGAAATTAAAGAACTATCTAAAACAAATTTAAAAACAGAATTATTAGGTGGTTTCCTATTTGGTTTTTTGGTTTTATCCTTGGTTATATTAACTCTTTATTTACTAGGTTACTATACAGTTGTTAGTATTTCTGACTTTTCTTATCTATTAGCCCCATTTTCATTTCTGGCAATTGCAGCTTTAATAGAAGAGGTTTTTTTCAGGCTAATTATATATAGAATTATTGAGAAATGGTTAGGAACTTATTTGGCTTTGATAATAATATCTATAATTTTTACAGTACCACATTTATTGAATGACAATGTTACATTATTGTCCGTTCTATTATTATTAACCTTTGGATTTGCACATAGTATTATGTACACCTATACAAAAAGGTTATGGCTACCTTTTGCATTTCATTTGGGGTGGAACTTTGCACAGCCATTTTATGGTTCTAATCTATCTGGAACAGAAGAGGGACATATAATCAATTCAAATTTTGATGGCCCTATTTTATTAATAGGAAGTGAATTCGGAATAGAAGATTCTATTTTATCTATACTTTTATTACTTATAGTATGTATTATATTTTTGAGATTATCAATTAGACAAAAGAGAATAGTAAAAACAAACTACAGCACCGCATAAAATTAATTGCTAGTGCAAGCCCACTTACAAAAGCCCTCTCGGATTCTCTATTCAGTTGGTATTTGCTAAATTAGTTGCTTAAAACACGTAACTAATTCTATACAAATACGTTACCATTAATTACTGAAAAATGAATAAATATAAATTATCACAATCTGAAAAAATTAAAATATTCTTGAATGAGTATTATTTTGGATATGGTGGTTTATATTCTGTTTCTAGAATTATAAGCGGGCCTTTAATTTTTATAATGGGTCTGAATCTGTACTTTAATGGAAATACTAAATCTGGGCTTAGCTATTCTGGAATTTTAGTCGTTTTCGGAATTTATTATACATTAAAACCTTTGATTACACTGTTAACCCAAAAAGCTTGGTTTAAAAATTTTGAGCTTAACTACTCAATTACCCCTAAAAAAATAATCATCGAATCCAATACAAGTAAATCTGAACTAGATTATTCAGAGTTGGATAAAGTTTTGAAAAGGAAAACATATTTTGCTCTAAAAACTAAATCTAAACAAGGAATTTATTTACCAATAAAAAACTTAGAATCAAACGAGATAGAAATTCTGAACGGACTAAAAAACTAATGGTAACACCAAGTATACGTCATAGCCGGTTTTGGTTGTGGATCGAGAAGTTATTCTATATTTGCTATGGCGCAAAGATTTTATGTTGAAAAGTTATAAAATCAGCGCAGATTTCTCGATGGCTTGGTAACATTTTGCTCTGCTACGACACATATATATTAAACGTTAGCAAATATTTAAAATGAAAAACCTTACCCTTTTATTGACATTCAGTTTTATTACAATTGTGTTGTCTAAATCATATTGCCAAGATACTGGATTTGTTGGTTATGCAACTGCATCTATTAAACAAGACAGTATAAAAGAATTAAATTATGTTGGCTTTTCGGATAAAGAGAAGTCGTTAAAATATAATAGCTCAACTATACAACCGATAGGATCTGTTAGCAAAACCTTCATCGGACTTTCATTAATGATTGCCAAAGAAAAGGGATTACTTGACTTAGATGAAGATATCCATAAGTATATTGATTTCGAATTTGTAAATCCTAATTTAAAAAAAGAAAACAAAATAACGTTACGGCATTTAGCAACTCATACTTCTGGAATAATCGATAATGAAAAACAGTATGAATCGTCTTATTCTTTCGGGTTAAAACCAAACATGGAATTAGGTGATTATTTAAAGGAATATCTCACAAAAAAAGGCAGTAAATATTCCAAAAAGAATTTTAACAAATCTAAAGCCGGTGAAGAATACGAATACTCAAATATAGCATCAGGTCTTACTGCATATATTATCGAAAAAGTTAGCGGCAAATCATTTGACCTCTTTACTAAAGAATATATTTTCAAACCATTGGGAATGAAAAATACAGGCTGGTTTTATAAGGATATTGAAAAATTAAATCATGCTGTTTTATATGATGAGCAAGACAAAGCATTAGAACCATATTCTTGTGCTGTATATCCTGATGGCAGTCTAAAGACAACAATAAATGACCTTTCAATTTACCTAATTGAATTAATGAAGGGGTATAACAAAAAGTCTAAACTACTATCCGAAAAATCTTGGGAAGAATTATTTAAGAAAAATTTTAATGATGATGTGAATGTAAAAAATATAAATAAAAAGGAGCCAAATAGTGGATTGTTTATGGTCTATTTTAAATCTGGTTCAATTGGGCACACAGGTTCCGATTTAGGAGTATCAACAATTATGACGTTTAATCCAAAAACCAACAATGGCAAAATATTTATGGCCAACGAAGATTTAACTGAAAGAAATCTGGAAAAATTCAAGCTAATATGGAGCAATATAAAATAAAAATATTTGCTAAGTGCTAGCTCAAAAACCAGTCGTTTTCTGCTTCCGCACTATGCATAGCTAAACGTTGACAACAACTATGGACAAATTATATATCCAAAAAGAAGCAGATCCAAAGTTATCTAGTATAATTAAATGTTTTTGGCAAATCGATAGTCATGATGATTCAACTATTCAAAGAGAAAAGATAATTCCAGATGGATATCCCGAGTTAATCTTTCATTATGGAAATGTTTATAAGACCAATATTAATGGTATATGGCAAGTTCAAGCTCAAGATTTAATTGCTGGTCAGATTACTAATCACTTTTTTATTGAAAATACAGGAATTAGTAAAATCTTTGCTATTAAACTTCAACCATGGGCTTTAAGTGAACTATATAATATTTCGATGCATGAAATAACAAATAAGGTAATCAATATTCCAAAAGACGTTCTTGATACTCTTAACCCAATTAAGGAAGTGGCTACAAGCACTATTTCATTTAATGACAAAGTGTTAAGAATTGAAAATTGGCTCATATCAACGAATCAATTGGTAAACAATGAATTGTCTAAAGAGAAAAAAGCTTTGGACTTGATTATTAAAAATAGAGGAAGAGATAGTTTGAAAAAAATCCAAACTCTAACAGGAGTTAGTGAAAGAAAGTTAGAGCGATACTTTAAACTAAATATCGGATTATCACCTAAATCATTTAGTAGAATTATACGTTTTTCAAATATCTTTAAACTTATCCAAGAAGATAACATTGATTGGGCTGATATTGCATATTTATCAGGATTCTATGACCAATCACATTTTATTAAAAATTTCAAAGAATTTACTGGTGAACATCCCTCATCATATCCTTTTTTTGAGAAAAACATAGCAAATTTCTTTTTGAAAAAATAGCTTGTCGGTTTTATACAATAGTTTGACTTTCTTATAATTTAATTTTGTTTCTATTATTAACCAAAAAATTTAAATTATGAAAATCATCAAACTAACATTCACTTTAGCGTTATTTATATTAACAAATGCTTGTAGTCAACAATCAAATTTAAATCAAGTTAGTTTTTTAATAGGGACATGGAAAATGGAAGGTAAAGAAAACTATGAAAAATGGAAAGAATCAGAAAATAGGCTTATTGGTGAATCATTCAAAATTAGCAATGAAGAAAAAAACATTTCTGAAACTATAGAGATTAAAGTGCAAAATAATCACATTTTATATACCCCAACTGTTTTTAATCAAAATGATGGTAAAGGAATTCCTTTCATATTAAAACATAGTAAAGAAAACTTATTTTCTTTTGAAAACCTTAATCATGATTTTCCTAAAAAAATTCAGTATAAAATACTAAACGATAATGAACTACATGTATCAGTTCTTGGTGATAATGACAAAGGGTTTTCATACAAGTTAATTAAACAGACTAATTAAATGTTTCTTAATAATTTTTACAGTTTGAAATAGCTATAGCTAACACCCTGTACAACTAATTACCTGGTTCTATTCTACTTACGAAAATTCTCTCGGATTTTCTATTCGGTTTATATTTGCTAAATTAGTTGCTTAACCACGCAACTAACCATACACAAGACCGGTGGCAGTAATGTAAGAAAACGAAATAATGACATTTTACGAAAAAGAACTTAATAGAATTCGTAGCATTGTTTATTCAAACGAAGGACAAATTAAAACCGTAATTGGAATTCGAAACTATATCGAAAATAATTATGATCTCAATTTAAATTTGGATTTATTGTCCCATATTCAGTTTGTTTCCAAGTATCACTTATTACGCTTGTTTAAAAAATATTATGGACTAACTCCAAGACAATACTTAATTGACAAACGAATTGAGAAATCTAAAGAGCATCTGATAAATGGAATATCGGTAACAGAAACCTGTTTTGCTGTTGGATTTGAAAGTTTAGGTTCGTTCAGCACTTTATTTAAAACAAAAATAGGAAAATCACCTACAGAATTTCAAAAAGAGCAACTTTCGAGAAGCAAAATAGATGCAGAGTTCTGAACTTTGGAGTATGAATAAATAAAACAAAGATGAAAGTAACATTAATTAGCATTCCTGTTCGAGACCAAGAAAAAGCTTTAAAATTTTACACAGAAAAACTGGGCTTCATAAAGAAGAAAGACCTACCATTAGAAGGCGGTAATCGATGGCTGACCCTGGTTTCAGCAGAATGGCAGGACGGACCAGAATTATTATTGGAACCAGCCCCCAACCATTTCGAACCATGTAAGGTATTTCAAGATGCATTGATGGAAGCAGGATTTCCTTACACGCAATTTGATGTTGACAATGTTGACGCCGAATATGAAAGACTATCAAAACTTGGAGTTGATTTTAGCGTAAAACCAACTAAAATGGGAACTGTAAAAGTTGCAGTTTTTAATGATACCTGTGGAAATAATATTCAACTAGTGGAAGAATTGTAAAAACACTACTGTCATCAACCTGTATAATCAATTGCTTGTTCTGTGTGTACTCGGAAAATCCGTAGGATTTTCCTCGGGTTAGTTTTCTTTTATTAACTTACCTCCTAACCCACGCAACTAATCATACACAAATACCTTACCTGCAAGCGGAATCAACCAACTGATAATACGTGAAAAACATGAGTAACAAATTACTTTTTTTGATAGGAATACTTGGAGTAACACTTTTTGGCGTGACTTCCGTTTTGGGTGGTTTTCAATTTGAAGACTATGACCCAATTTCACAATATATAAGTGAAACAATGGCTGTTGGTTCACCATATGGCGAAAAACTAAGATTTTTCGGATATATACCAAGTGGTGTACTATTGGCAATATTTTCCTTCGTTGGGTTCAAAAAGTTCCCTAAATCGAATCTAACTAAAATTGGATTTTTGGGGCTTGGAATATTTTATGGTATTGCAACTATAGTAGTTGGAATATTTCCGTGTGACAAAGGCTGCAATCTAGAGTTAGTTAACCCAAGTATTTCGCAAATAATACATAATTTGACAGGAATGTTAACCTACATTTTTGTTCCAGTCAGCATTATAACTATTGGTCTTGGATTACTTAAATCAAAGAATTATCGTAGGCTATCAAAAATTGGAATCATTTGTGGATTAATTAGCGTCGTGTTTATCGGTTTATTGATGTCTAATCCTTTATCTAATTACGCAGGCTTATTTCAACGAATTATTGAAGGTATATTTATCATCTGGATTATTGCTTGTTCTATATGTATTAAAAAAATGCATTGTTAGAAAAGAATACTTATTGAAAGTAATATAAAGCCCGTAGCAAACAATTGCTATAATTCATTGTGGTGTAATTTCCTACTCGGAAATTCATATCTTTAAAGTATCGCTTGGTCTCGGCAAAATACTCCTCTCGGACAATTTCGCAACGAAACCATAGCCTAACCGTTGTATGCTATAAAAAATAATATAATGAAAACTAAGATAACTGAACTATTTGGTATTGAACATCCCATCATGCAAGGAGGAATGCACTATGTTGGCTTTGCTGAATTGGCTGCTGCTGTTTCTAATGCAGGTGGTATAGGCACAATTACTGGCTTGACCCAAAAAACCCCAGCCGATTTAGCAAATGAAATTTCAAAATGTAAGGAATTGACCGATAAACCTTTTGCCGTAAATCTCACTTTTTTACCTACCGTTAATGCCCCAGATTATCCAGGCTATGTCAAAGCTATTATTGAAGGAGGTGTAAAAGTTGTAGAAACTGCAGGACGCAATCCACAATCTGTTCTTCCATATCTAAAAGATGCAGGAATTAAGATCATTCACAAATGCACTTCGGTAAGGCATGCCTTAAAAGCACAGTCCATTGGTTGCGATGCTGTCTCAGTTGACGGTTTCGAGTGTGGTGGACATCCGGGTGAAGATGATATTCCAAATATGATCTTGCTACCCCGCGCTCAAGAAGAACTAGAAATTCCATTTTTGGCTTCTGGCGGAATGGCAGATGCTCGCTCCTTGGTAGCTTCTTTAGCCATGGGTGCTGAAGGTATAAATATGGGAACCCGTTTTATGGCCACTCAAGAAGCACCTATTCATGAAAATGTAAAACAGGCCATTTTAAACGCCACAGAACTAGATACTCGTCTGGTCATGCGACCATTAAGAAATACAGAACGAGTAATGAACAATGCGGCCGTGCAGCGATTGTTAGAAAAGGAAGAAAAGCTAGGAAAAAACATCCAGTTTGAAGATATCATTGATGAAGTGGCAGGCGTATATCCCAAAATTATGATGGAAGGAGATATGGAGATTGGGGCATGGTCATGTGGCATGGTTGTAGGACTCATTCATGACATACCAACCTGTAAAGATTTGATTGATCGTATAGCGGAAGAAGCAAACAACCTAATTGTCAAAAGATTGAATGGTTTGCTTTGAGTTAAATAAAACACAACAATCTATAAGGTTAGAAACTAATTTAGTGTACCTCCTAATCTTTAAATTGTGTAAACCATGTCTCTTAATGAACATTTATGAATATCCTAATCAATCATATAATTGAGCAGTTAATTGAAATTCAGAATGAAAAAATATGGATTGGAAGTTCATATGAAAGTAAATTGAATGGAATTGACGATAATTTAGTTTTTGTAAGACCTATTAACGATTTACACAGTATCGCTGAAATCATTTCTCATCTAACATTGTGGAGAAAAGAGACAATCTTGAAAATTCAGACCGGAAAGGGAAGTAAAACAGATGATTGTGAAGAAAACTGGTTAACTAATGACAAACTAGAATTAATGGGTTGGCAATATATCAAATCTGAATATGATAAAACTCTGATCGAATTAATTAATGTATTAAAATCAAAAGATGATAAATTTCTGAATAACGAATATTATGATACAGATTTTAAGGGTAATTATAAGTATAGTTTTGTAATTAACGGGATGCTACATCACGATATTTATCATTTAGGGCAACTTGGAATCATCATAAAATATTTGAAAAAACAATGGAAGGAATAGGAAATACCCCACTTATCAAGTTAAAACATCTTACTGATTCAAATAGTGCAGATATCTATGTTAAGTTTGAGGGTGCAAATCCAACTGGAAGTATGAAAGATCGAATGGCACTTTCTATGATTGAAGGTGCTGAAAGAAGAGGGGAACTAAAAATTGGAGGCACTGTAGTTGACTATACTGGTGGAAGCACTGGCAGTTCTCTGGCAATGATATGTTCTGCAAAAGGGTATAAAGCTCATTTTGTTTCTTCTGACGCTTTTGCCAAAGAAAAACTTCAAACGATGAGAGCCTTTGGTGCTAAACTTGAACTGATTCCTAGTGAAAACGGAAAAATAACAGCCAGAGTTATAGATAAAGCACTTGAAAGAGTAGCTGAAATAGCTAATGAACCAAATACTTTTTATACAAATCAGTTTAAGAATGTTGACAATAGAAATGCGTATCATAAGATGGCCCATGAAATAATGGCTGTTTTGGGAGTTAAAATCGATGAATTTATAGCTGGCGTGGGCACTGGAGGATGTTTTTCAGGAAATTCTGAAATATTCAAAAATAAAATCCCCCATATTAGATGCATCCCTGTAGAACCATTTAATGTAAGAACACTATCCGGAGGAGATACATCCGGCACTCACAGACTTGAAGGAATGGGAGCAGGTTTTGTACCCGAAATATGCAGACTGGATTTAGCAGATGAAATAATTGCTGTAAAGGATAATGACGCGTATGAAACTGCAAGAAATTTGGCAAGAATAGAAGGGGTTTTTGGCGGAATTACCTCTGGAGCCAATGTATGGGCAGCTATTAAAAGAGCAAAAATACTCGGGAAAGGAAAAACAGTTGTTACTGTTGTTTGTGATTCGGGATTAAAATATTTGAACGGAGATTTGTATACCTAAAAACTGCTTATAACAATTTATTTGCATATGCTCACTTCAAGATGCAAACCCAACATACAAGATACGTTAGTAATAATTTGAAATTATGAAAATAATAATCACAATTTTAAGTGGCCTTATGTTATTAGGCTGTAATTCGGTAAAAAAAGAAGAGCGCCCTCCAAACATAATTTATTTTCTTGCCGATGATCTTGGTTATGGAGAAGTTGGTGTTTTTGGTCAGACAAAAATTAAAACCCCAAACATCGATGCTCTTGCTAAAAATGGTATGATGTTTACGCAACATTATTCTGGAGCCCCTGTATGCGCGCCCGCTCGTTATGTTTTTTTAACAGGAAAACACACAGGTCATGCTTTTATTAGAGGTAATGATGAATGGAATCAACGAGGAGATGTTTGGGACTATGAAAAAGTTTTTTTAGACCCCACACTTGAAGGGCAAAGACCAATTCCAGTCAACACTGTAACCTTGGGTGACCAATTAAAAAAAGCTGGATATAAAACAAGTATATTTGGAAAATGGGGACTAGGAGCTCCTAAAACTGATGGAATCCCCAATCTTCAAGGTTTTGATTATTTTTACGGTTATAATTGTCAGCGACAAGCACATAACCTTTATCCAGGACATCTTTGGGAAAACACACAAAAGATATTGCTAAATAATGAGTTAATATCTCCCAGTACAAAATTAGATTCACTAGCTGACCCTTATAACAATCAAAGCTATTCAAAATTTAATCAGAAAGAATATGCTCCAAAGAAAATACAAGAAAAAGCTTTATCCTTCATCGAAGAAAATAAGGGTGACCCTTTTTTTATGTATTATGCTTCACCTTTGCCTCACCTACCACTACAGGCTCCTGAAGAATATGTGAACAGATATAGGGAAATTTTTGGAGAGGAAAAACCATATATTGGTGATGATAGCTATTTTCCAAACAGATACCCCAGAGCCACCTATGCCGCAATGATCAGTTATCTAGATGATCAGCTTGGAGAAATTGTAGCTCTTCTCAAAGAAAAAGGAATCTATGAAAACACAATTATTATCTTTTCTAGTGATAACGGACCAACCTATTTGGGAGGAGTTGATTTTAATTATTTTGAAAGTTCTAAACCGTTTTCAAATGGTTACGGGCGAACAAAAGGGTTTGTTTATGAAGGAGGGATTCGCATTCCCTTAATTGCAAGTTGGCCAAATCATATTAAACCTGGTACCAAGAGTAATCACATTTCAGCTTTTTATGACCTTATGCCAACCATATGTGATATTGCCGGTACAGCACCTCCAGATTCAATCGATGGAATTAGCTTTAAATCAACGTTACTCAATCAAGAACAAAAACAACACGATTTTTTATATTGGGAATTCCCAAGTTATAATGGTCAGCAGGCAGTTAGAATGGGAAAATGGAAGGGAATTCGTAAAAATATTTTCGCTGGAAATTTAGAAATCGAATTATATAATCTTGAGACCGATCTAGAGGAGCAAGTAGATGTTTCAAACCAATATCCCAAAATTGTAGAAAACATCAAAGCAATTATGAAACAAGAGCATGAACCTGCTACCAATGACAAATTTAAGTTTAAACAATTAGGGGATTTATAGTAACTACAGTTTATAAAATTTTATAAACTGTAGTTACTATAACCCCTTTATAATCTTTTAAAACAACAGACAATAATTGCTTTTCTTCTTTTACCTTAAAATTAAATGGTGAAGCTAATACGTTTATACCACTTTGTTTTTTTAGTCTAATTCCTTGCCCTGAAATAATATCTTTATTGGGTACAAAATCCCCTTGGGGTAAATGCTCTGTTAAAATAACATATTTAAAATCACTTAACTTACGCAAAATACTGTGTACCTCAGCATTGGATAAATGTTGTAACACTTGTCTTAATAAAGCACAATCCCCATGAGGTAAATCGTCTACTGCGATATCCAAACAATGAAATTCTAAATTTTTTGCTGCAAACTTTTCTTTATTATAGTTTATAAGATCTGTTACTATATCTACTGCAACATACTTCTTAGTATACTTTACCAATTTTTTCCCTACATTAAAATCCCCACAACCTAAATCACATACCGTAAGGGGGCTTTTAAATGATGTTAAAAATGATGTTAAAACATCTATATATGGATTTACTATCTCAGGATGATGCGATCCTACTCCTGAATAAAAATTGGATGTGTCACCACCCCAAAGTTTCATTTCATAAACCTGTTCCATAGCATCTTTAGTTGGCCAAGGCTTCTTTATTCTTTTAGTTTCATTTTCTTTCTTCCTCATATGCACGCTATTGGCTTGTATAAACTATAATAACCGAAAGATTTCATATATACCTTGCTTATCTCTTGACAATAAGTATACTCTTTCGATACTCAGACGGAGTAGTACCTTTTATTTCTTTAAATTTTCTATTAAAGTTAGACAGGTTTTTAAAACCACTTTGATACGCCGTTTCAGATATTGTAATATCAGATTCTCTAGATAATAATCTACAGGCATTCTCGATTCGTACCTCTATCAAAAACTGAAAGAACGTTTTATTAGTTCGTTGCTTAAAGTAACGGCAAAATGCATTAGGGGTCATATTGGTTAAATCTGCTACTTCTTTTAATGAAAAATCTCTATTAAATTCATTCATTACTACTTGAAAAACCTTAGCCATTCGTCTTCCTTCATTATCAGTATAAGCTCTTTTTGAAACAAATGAAGATATCGTTCTTGTTTCTGCTGATTTTAGCATTTTTAAGATTTTCAAAAATATAGTAAAACGATCTAACCTTTCTTCTTTATCTACAATCTTAAGAAATTGTTTTTTTAGCTTGCTCTTTTTAGAAAGTACTTTCATTCCATAAGCAGAGTTTTTAAAAAAACCTGATAGTTTATGAAATTCAGGGAGGTCAAAAAACAGGTTTCCGAAGGACTCTCTGGTAAAGAAAAGAGAAATCATGTAAGACATCTCAGATGAATAAGCGCTCTTTAATACATGAGGAACATTGCTTCCAAAAATTAGAATATCATTCGCTTTATAATCAGTTATAGCATCCCCAACGATCAAACTACCTTCTCCAGATATTATAATTGATATCTGTATCTCCTCATGTTGATGAAATTTATCATAAAAGATAATTTCCTTATCTTCTTGAACGATTAATGTATCTGTTGAGGATTTTGGTATTTTAAAAGGTAAAGCTTTCATTTTTTTGATCAAACATGACTCAATATTAATCATTATAATACAAATATCGCTCATATAAGATAATATAGTATTACTATGGGGTAATTTTCAAACATACCTCTATATAAATTCATAATACCTTTGAACCCATAATTCTCAGGGGGGTATATAGAGAATTATTAATGAAAAAAATAGAAAAGTAATTAACTAATAATTTAAAAAAATGACAATAGATTGGAAAGGGGTCATGCCAGCAGTGACTACTAAATTTACAGACAAAGATACCCTAGATCTTAAAATGTTTGAAGTAAATATTAATGCTCAATTAGAAGCAGGAGTTCATGGGATTATACTTGGCGGAACTTTAGGTGAAGCTAGTACATTAAGTGATGATGAAAAAAGAATCTTAGTTCGAACCACAGTAGATATTGTTAAAAACAAAGTTCCTGTAATTATTAATATTGCAGAACAAACAACAAAAGGTGCTATTGAAGCTGCAAGAAAAGCTAAAGAAGATGGAGCTAGTGGGTTAATGATGCTCCCCCCGATGCGTTACAAAGCAGGAGATAGAGAAACAGTTATCTACTTTAAAGAAGTAGCCAAAACTACCGATCTACCTATAATGATCTATAACAATCCTGTTGATTATAAGATAGAAGTAACTTTAGATATGTTCGAAGAGTTATTAAAATTAGATAATATACAGGCTGTAAAAGAATCTACAAGAGATATTTCTAATGTGACAAGAATCAAAAATCGATTTGGAGATCGATTAAAAATATTATCTGGTGTTGATACCCTTGCTTTAGAAAGTTTGTTAATGGGTGCCGATGGTTGGGTTGCCGGATTAGTAGATGCATTCCCTGCAGAAACTGTAGCGATTTATGAGCTTCAAAAAGCAGGAAGAATCAAAGAAGCCCTAGAAATCTATCGTTGGTTTTTACCGTTGCTGGAGTTAGACATAAATGCTAAATTAGTACAGAATATAAAATTAGCAGAAGTAGCCACAGGAATCGGTACCGAAAATGTACGAGCACCAAGGTTACCACTTGTTGGAGAAGAACGTAAAAAGGTGTTAGAAATTATTGAAAATGGTTTAAAAACCAGACCTTGTTTACCAGATTATAAAAATATCGAACTAATTCATTAGTATACTCTCACATAAATCATTATCTAATTAACTATGATAACCGGTAAAAATTATATAGGAAATCAACTTTCAGCAAAAGGAAATAAAACGTACAAAACGTTTAATCCTAAGTTGAATATTGAAAATGAACATACTTTTTTTGAAGCTTCTGAAGAAGAAATAGAAAAAGCAGTAATATCAGCATCTGAAGCATATAAAACATTCAAAAACATCTCTGGATCAAAAAAAGCTGAGTTTCTGAATGCTATTGCAGATGAAATTTTGGCTTTAGATGATGAATTGATCAACACATACATCTCTGAGACTGGTCTACCTGAAGGAAGAGCAAAAGGAGAACGTGGTAGAACCATTGGTCAACTAAGAACCTTTGCAGATTTGGTTGCAGAAGGCTCCTGGGTTGAGGCGACTATAGATACCGCCGATTTAGATAGAGCTCCAATTCCTAAACAGGATATCAGAAAAATGTTGGTTCCATTAGGACCTGTAGTAGTATTTGGAGCAAGTAATTTTCCTTTAGCATACTCTACTGCTGGTGGTGATACTGCTGCTGCATTTGCAGCTGGATGCCCAGTAATCGTAAAATCACATCCTATGCATGCAGGAACGGGGGAATTGATAGCTTCTGCAATTCATAAAGCTGCTCAAAAAACAGGAATGCCAGATGGAGTGTTTTCTAACCTAAATAGCGCCGGAATTGATGTTGGTATCCAATTAGTAAAACACCCTAAAGTAAAAGCAGTAGGTTTTACAGGAAGTATTCGCGGAGGTAGAGCTTTATTCGACCTGGCATCCCAACGACCAGAACCGATACCTGTATTTGCAGAAATGGGAAGTGTAAATCCTGTGATTCTTTTACCTCAAGCAACCAAGAATAAAGGAAAAGCCTTAGCAGAGACTTATGCTAAATCAATCACACTCGGAGCTGGACAGTTTTGTACCAATCCAGGTTTGATTTTAGGAATTAAAGGAGAAGCTCTAGATAATTTTACCAATATTCTTTCTGATGAAATTGTTAAAATCGAACCTTCTTGCATGTTACATCCTAATATTATTGGTAATTATGAGAGAAACAGATCTACGGCATTAGAGCAAGGCGGTATAAGTATTACTGCTGAGTATGATAGTGATGTAATGATCAATCATGCCAGACAAACGGTTACCAAAGTAGAAGGAAAAACATTTTTAGAAAATACAACCCTGCATCAAGAAATATTCGGGCCATTTTCTATGGTAGTACAATGTGAAAACGCAAAAGAATTAGAAACTATCATCTCAAACCTAGAAGGGCAGCTTACCGGTACTATCCTCGCAGAAGATGAAGAAGCTTCAACATATAATTCAGTCATCGAAGCGCTACAAAATCGAGTAGGGAGAATCATTTTTAACGGGGTTCCGACAGGAGTAGAAGTTTGCCCTGCAATGTTGCATGGTGGCCCCTATCCTGCTTCTACAGATAGTAGATTTACTGCAGTTGGGATTCATGCTATCAAACGTTGGGTACGACCATTTAGTTACCAAAGCTGGCCTAATGACTTATTACCAGATGAACTTAAGGATGAAAACCCATTAGGTATATCAAGATTAGTAGATGGCAATCATAGTCAGCGCAAAATCTAGGGATTACAATATTAAATTCTAATAGCTACATGAAATGAAAATCGTCAAAATTATTGGGATCATCATCTTATTTTTAAGTTATAGTTGTGCAAAACAAAGTGAAGAGAAAACGGCTACAGATCATCTTCAGGAAATCATCACCGAAATTGATGAACGAAAGGGATATGATGAAGACAACTATCCTTTAGGTCTTTTCACTAAAGAATATTACAAACAAGAAGCTGATTATGCAAAAGAAAAGATAGAAGAACTTAAAAATATTGATGCAAACCAACTCAAAGAGACCGATAAAATATCTCTGGAGCTATTAGAATTTACTTTGCAACAAACTATTGATTTTTACACCTTCGAGCGCTATCTAAATCCTTTATTATCAGATTCTGGATTTCATAGTAACCTCAACTATATGGTTAGACCATTTGCTAATTATGATCAGGTTAAAAAGTACCTTAACAAGCTTAATGCAATCCCTGTATTTGTAGATCAGCATTTTGTAAACCTAAGAGAAGGTCTTAAAAAAGGAGTTTCGCAACCAAAAATTATTTTTGAAGGATATGAATCTACTTATAATGATCATATTGTAAACAATATCGAGGAGAGTTATTTTTATTCTCCTTTTAAAAATTTACCAGAATCTATACTTCAATCTCAAAAAGATTCAATAATTACTGCAGCCAAAGGAGTTATAGAAAATAAAGTAATTCCAGAATTTAAAAGAATAAAAACATTTTTTGAAACCGAATATTTACCAAAAACAAGAACAGCTATAGGTGTATCTCAAACTCCAAATGGAGCAGCATATTATCAAAATAGAATCAACTTTTATACCACTAGTACAACATATACAGCAGATGACATTCACAACATAGGGTTAAAAGAAGTTGCCAGGATAAAAACACAAATGGAGCAAATCATAAAGGAGCTTAACTTTAAAGGTAGCTTTGCAGATTTTTTAAAATTTCTTCGTACAGACGAGCAATTTTATGCTAAAACTCCTAAAGAATTATTGATGATTGCTCGCGATATGGCAAAACGAGCTGATGAGCAATTACCTCGGTTCTTTAAGACATTACCCCGAAAGCCATATGGTGTAGCTCCAGTTCCAGATGCTATTGCTCCTAAATATACTGGTGGTCGATATGTAGGAACAGAAGCCGATAGCGACAAACCAGGTTATTATTGGGTAAATACCTATGATTTAAAAAGTAGAACATTGTATACATTACCATCACTAACAGTACACGAAGCAGTTCCTGGTCATCATCTACAAGGCAGCTTAAATAATGAATTAGGTGATAGTATCCCACAGTTTAGAAAAGATTTATATTTATCAGCATACGGAGAAGGATGGGGATTATATTCAGAGTTTCTAGCAGAAGAAATGGGAATGTACACCACACCTTATGAGCACTTCGGAAAATTAACGTATGAAATGTGGCGTGCTTGCCGACTCGTTGTAGATACAGGAATTCATGCAAAAGGTTGGACACGCGATCAAGTTGTTGATTATATGGCTTCAAATACAGCTTTATCACTGCACGAGGTACATACAGAAACTGATCGATATATTTCCTGGCCGGGACAGGCATTATCTTATAAAATTGGAGAATTAAAAATAAGAGAGCTTCGTAAAAAGGCCAAAGCGGCATTAGGAAACAAATTCGATATCCGTGAGTTTCATGAGATCATTCTGGAACAAGGAACAGTAACGCTTTCAATTTTAGAAAATAGAATCAACACATATATCGAAAAGACAAAGAATGGCCAGTAACACCTATAAATGTATAGATGCACATACCTGTGGAAACCCAGTGAGAGTAGTTACTACAGGGCGTCCTGATCTTATCGGAAAAACGATGAGTGAAAAGCGTCAGCATTTCCTTAAAGAGTATGATTGGATTAGGACAGGATTAATGTTTGAACCTCGTGGACATGATATGATGAGTGGTAGCTTCTTGTTCGAACCACATGATCCCGAGAATGATTTTGCCATTTTATTTATAGAAACATCTGGTTGCTTACCCATGTGCGGTCATGGTACTATAGGCACTATTACTATTGCCATTGAAGAAGGATTAATACAACCCAAAACCCCTGGGAAAATTAAAATGGAAGCTCCGGCTGGGTTAGTAGAAATCGAATATCAACAAACAAATAAAAAGGTAGATTGGGTAAAACTCAAAAATGTAAAATCCTACCTTGCTGCAGAAGGATTAACTATCGATTGCCCTGACCTAGGAGAAATAGTTTTTGATGTTGCCTACGGCGGAAATTATTATGCTATCGTTGATCCACAGAAAAATTTTAGTGGGATACAAAATTTTACTGCCGGAAAATTGATTCAATACTCTCAACTAGTACGAGAGCGTATCAATACAAAATACCCTGATTTTTTTATCCATCCTGAAAACGAAACGATAAGAGACGTGAGCCATATGTTATGGACAGGAGATCCCATTGATCCCACCTCATCGGGAAGAAATGCGGTTTTTTATGGAGAAAAAGCAATAGACCGCTCCCCTTGCGGAACAGGAACTTCGGCACGGATTGCGCAATTATATGCAAAAGGAAAATTGAAAAAAGGAGATGAATTTATTCATGAAAGTTTTATAGGAAGCAAATTTATAGGACGAATTGAAGAAGAAACCGAATTAGGAAATAAAAAAGCTGTTGTACCTAGTGTTCAAGGGTGGGCAAAAATTTATGGCTACAATACCATTATAATTGACGATCAAGATGACCCATATGCCCACGGTTTTCAGGTAATTTAACACAATTAATCAATGATATAATGAATAAATGAGTTATTAGAGGGGGTATCTTGAAAATAAAATATGTAATAAATAAACAGAAAAGATAATGGAGAAATCTGAAGCGGATGAAACTTTATTTTGGTTAGAAATTTTAAAGGTAGTTTCTAAAGCAAGAGAAAATGCATCCTTTGATTAAATCATTATAATATTAATTAGATCATTGTTTCATTAAATCATTTACTCATTGAAAGAAGTTATAGTAATCGGAGGAGGAATCATTGGGCTTTGCTCTGCATATTATTTACATAAAGAAGGGCATCAAGTAACTATAATCGATCAATCTTCGATGGATTATGGAGCCTCTTATGTTAATGCAGGGTATCTAACACCAAGTCATATTATTCCCTTAGCAGCACCGGGAGTTATGAAAAAAGGACTGAAGTGGATGTTTAACCCTTCTAGTCCTTTGTTTATTAAACCTCGTCTTAATGCAGATTTCTTACGCTGGTCATGGGCATTTAACAAATCTTGCTCGGTCAAAAATGTTGAGCGAAGTATTACAGCCATTAAGGACATTAATATAATGGGCAGGGATTTATATTCTGAAATCAAACAACAGGAAAAATTTAAATTTCAACTAGAACGCAAAGGGCTTTTAATGCTTTGCCAGACCGAAAAAATGCTTGAAGAAGAAGTAAGTGTTGCCAAAATTGCTGAAAAAGAAGGATTACCAGTACGAGAACTCTCACTTAATGAGTTAAAAGCATTAGAACCCAATGTTCAATGTAACGCAAAAGGAGCTGTGTTATATGAATGTGATGGCCATACCACTCCTCAACTATTTATGGAGGAAATGAAAGCATATCTAAAAGCTTCTGGTGTCACCTTTCATAAAAATGAAAAGGTATATGACATTACAATTGAAGATGAAAAAATAATCGCTATTCAGACTAAAAACAAAACTTACAAAGCAGATGAATTTGTACTAGCTGCTGGGTCCTGGTCAAATATCCTGAGTAAAAAACTAGGGATCAAACTATTACTAGAAGCGGGAAAAGGATATAGAATTAATTCTGAAAGAAATCTAGGTATAACTATGCCTACCATATTAGCTGAAGCCAAAGTCGCTATCACGCCAATGCAAGGATTTACAAGATTTGCAGGGACTATGGAAATTGCAGGAATCAATCATAACATTAACAAAGTTAGGGTTGAAGCCATTGCCAAGGCAACGCA
This sequence comes from uncultured Aquimarina sp., assembly GCA_947501475.1. Taxonomy (GTDB): domain Bacteria; phylum Bacteroidota; class Bacteroidia; order Flavobacteriales; family Flavobacteriaceae; genus Aquimarina. The sequence goes on from CANMWA010000003.1 coordinate 64,075, forward strand.
CAACTATTACCCAGACATCGAACTCTCTACACAAGAAAAAAACGATGCTGCCTGCGGACTAAGACCTGTTTCTCCCGATGGTATGGCATATATTGGCAAGTCTAGTAAATGCAAAAACCTAACTATTGCTACTGGACATGCAATGATGGGATGGAGTATGGGACCATCTACAGGAAAATTAGTTTCAGAAATTATCTCGGATAAAAAACCATCTTTACATCTTGATGTTTTTCATCCAGATCGTAGGTTTTAAAAATATTTGAGACCTCACAGGTTTTAAAAACCTATGAGGTCTATTCTAAATTATTTACAAAATTCCAGTTTGTCTTTTATAAAAAGCATCCTGCTGCTTTTTCATCATCTCACGAGCAATCTTTTTCTTATATGCATATAATTCTTCCTCTTCAGTAAGGTCACCATACACTCTATCATTAATCGTATGATCTGTTTCTAGCAACACGCTACGCTGGCCTTCCTTTTGGGCAACCCAGGTTTTTATCTCACCTTCTATATCTTCTAATTTAAAATCATATTCTCCTTTTGGAGATAGTAACTTTGCAAAAATGGGAGAGGTTTCTATAGCCAAGAATAATAAAAAGATAAAAAATGATGGCAACCACGGTAATTCATTTAATGCAGTTACTCTAGCCATTAATCCATCAAAATTATCAATTATGGGCTGTGAAGTAACCACTTGGTCTTCATACTCAGCTGTTAATGCTACTTTTTGAGTTTCTAATGCTATAATTTTATCAGCATTTGTCTTTTTTAAGGTTACCAATTCTGCCAGTGCTGCATCATGTTTTTCCCGTTTTTCTTCATACACAGGGCCTTTACCTAAGATTTCTGTTCCTTTTCGCCCTTCAGCTTCAGCAATGTAAGTTTCGTATAAATCATTGACTTCAGTTTCTTTGGTAGCTACTTCTTCTTTTAAAGAATTAATTTCAGAATCTATCGAAGCTATGGCTGGAGTATATTGAGTGGCTATTTGTTCTTTATTGGCAAGTGTAAAATCATTCTTTTGTTCTAGTAGAACGCGATCTATTTCTTTTTCGAAAATCTTTAATTCTAGTGGTTTTGAAATCACCACAGCAATAATTATTGCTAAAATAATCCTGGGGGTAGCCTGCAAAAGTTCATCTGTAAAATTTTCTTTCTTCTTAATCGTCGATACTATAAATCGATCCAGGTTAAAGATTAATAACCCCCATACTAATCCAAAAAATATTGCAGCAAAATAATTATCAAATACAGTATATAAAGCATAACTGGCAGCAATAAAAGCCATTATCGCTGTAAAAAAGACTGTAGCTCCAATACCTACATATTTGTTCTGTTCTCCATTTGAGCTATCGGCCAAAATATCGGCATCTGCTCCAGAGCATAAAATAAAAAAACGTTTTAACATCATCTAAGGGTTTTTGATTGAATAGACTTATAACGCTCATTTACAGGTAAATGTTGCGTGTGTTCACGTTAAGTTTTTAAGGTAAAACACAAAAGATAAGAGATAAAAAAACTCCCAAATGGGAGTTTTTAATTATTATATTTATGTATATCAGTTTTTTTCTTTTTTTGCTTTCTTTCTGGCTTTTTCTCTCTCTTTTCTTACCTTTTCCATTTCCTTTCGGGCTTCTTTTCTAGCTTCTTCTGCAGCCTTACGAGTTTCTTTACGGGCTTTTTCAGCATGCTTTCTTGCTTTCTCTGCCGCAATTCTAGCTTCTTCTCTTAATTTATCGCTATCAAGCTTAACCCTTTTATGTGCTTTGCGTGCTTCCTCCATTGCGATTACTCTTGCCTTTTGTGCTTCCTCTCTAGCTAATTGGGCATGTTGCATTGCTTCTTCTCGTACTTGATGATGCTTTCTTGATCTATGTGCTGCTTCCATAGCCATAGCGCCAGCACGTTCTGCAGCTGCTCTAGCGTGTTCTGCTTGAACCATTGCCATTTCTCTACCCATTTCCGCTTCTTCCATCGCTATGACTCTAGCATGTTCTGCCGCTTCTAAAGCATTAGCTATTTCGAATTCCCGTTCAACTTCTGCTTCAATTCTTGCTTGTTCTAACTCTATTCTAGCTTGTTCTGCTTCTTCCATAGATAATTCTACTTCATTTTCAATTTCATCAAGTTCTACCCTAGGATTTATAGGAGGAGATGGTGCTTTTGGAGGTGCAGGCGGTGATATTATGCTTTCTTCTACTTCTATTGTTTTAGATCCCGAAGGTGGTGAAGGAATTACACCTGTTTTTATATTCGGAATCTCTGGTAATGGCGGTGGAGGCGGAATCAGATCATGCCCATCCGGATTTGCATTGTATAATCGTGTTTTTCTGTATTCATCGTTGAGCTTTTCAACAAATGAATCATCCGAATTTTTAATCTGAATATCAAATTGAAATTCGGTAAGTTCATCATCTTTCCATTGTTTTGTCATTTCATTTATAGTGCTTGCAAAACCAGATAGATTTGTTGTTGTACCATTTACTACGATTTGATCATTCTTAACACGCAACTTGATCTTTTTATCTGGATGTGTATCCTGAACAGTTTTTGTGTATTTAACATTGGTTTGTTGTGCTACTATTTTATTATTAAATAATAACATGCAACCTAATAAAGTAGGTAAAAGCAGCAGCATTCGAGCTGCTGCTCGGGTCTTTGAAAATTGTTGTGACATCATAACGATTCGTTTTTTAGTTAATGAATAATTAATAGGACTCGCTAACTCAGTTTGATTAGAACTGTTTGGATAGGTAACGAGTAAGCTCATATATTTTTGTAAAGAAAATTGACGTTTTAATACGGTTTGATCTGCCAGGAATTCATGATTTAACTTGATAGACTTCTTTATAAAAAAGAATAAAGGGTTAAACCAAAAAACCACCTGTAAAATCTCTACAAATAATATATCTAATGTATGTTTTTGAGTAACATGTGTTTTTTCATGAAGTAATACTTCTTCTGGTATATTATGCTCCTGATATTCTTTTTTGGATACGAATATATATTTCAAAAAAGTATGCGGTATGATCGAATCACCTACTAGAACATTAATATGAGATGGTTCTATGAGTCTTTCGTTATTTTTAATCTTTTTAGTGAGGTTTTTAAGATTTTTAATAAATCGAAAACCAAATATCACTACTCCGACTATATATAAACCCCATAATACTAAAGAAAGATAATTAATAGGAGTTTCTACTATTACCGGAATCTCATCAGACATTACCATTGTCGTAATGGGTTGTTCTATGACTTTAGGCTCAATAATTACATCGGTTTGATATGTAAAGGTGATTAGTGGGATCGTAAGTGCAAAAATCACGCTAAAAATCAGATAAAACCTTTTTGTATAATGCATGCTTTCTCTTTCTAGAAACAAAACATAAAACCCCCATAAGAGTAGCATACAAAGTGATGATTTTATTAGATATATTATCATTGCTTTTGCTTTTGGATTTGTTGGTCTACTATTTTCTTGAGTTCTTCTAATTCTGAAGTAGACATATTGGTTTCAGAAGTAAAGAACGATGCAAATTGCGATGTTGAGTCGTTAAAAAAGTTCTTGATCAAACCATTTACATGTTTAGAAAAATAGTCTGTCTTTTTTATCAAAGGGTAGTACTCTCTTGATTTTCCATAAAGTGTATACTCTATAAACCCTTTGTCTTTCATTCTTTTAAGCAATGTAGCTACAGTAGTCGTTGCAGGTTTTGGTTCTGGAAAAGCATCGAGTAGGTCTTTCATAAACCCTTTCTCTAGTTTCCAGAGGTATTGCATTAATTGTTCTTCGGCTTTTGATAATTGCATTGCTCTACTAAATTAGAATTAACTCTACAAATGTAGAATAAAAAATTGTATTTCCAAATATTTTTAAAATAAAAGCTTGTAAAATCACTAGAATCTTACAAGCTTTACTAGTTTAAAGCAGCTAAATCTTATTCATTAATAATTATACTATTGCCAATACCCGTTTGTACTACAGTTGTAAAAAAAGCATCACCTGTTTGTGAAATTATCAAGCTATTATTAATCCCCGTTTGCATGTTATCAATCATGTTAAAAGATCCTACTTGAATAGCTTCTGTAACATTACTTATCCCATTTTGGGTGGTAATTATTGTGTTTTGTATACCGTCTTGATCCTGTAAAATCCTATTATTTTCGCTAAACTCAGTACTCCCTTGTGTAGCTTCAAGTGTATTTGCATTAAGACTAAATCTTTGTTGAATTATATTTCCATTTCCAAATTGACTTGCAGAAACTCGATTCTCTCGACCTCCGTTTTGAAATTGTTCTATTGTATTAAAAGATCCATTTTGTGTGCTCACTATTCTATTAGAATTACCGGCTAGATCTTGTACTGTGGTTATAGCATTTTCTGTTCCTTCTTGACGTTGAATAATTGAATTACCTGGAGCTGCTTCAATTTGTTCGGCTTTTGCAGTATTTCTATCTCCCGATTGGGTTTGTTCTACCTTACAATCCATGCAAGAAGTATTTATATTAGCTATATTTTCATTTCCGATTTGGGATTGAAATATCTCATTTTCAAGTAATTCTTCATTAATTACAGCAACATTATCAGCTCCATTTTGGTACTGTTCAATTTTTGAAGCTATGCCTGATCCGTAGATTTCACCGCTATTATTTTCGCCGATTTGATTTTGAATGATATTAATTGAGTTTCCCAGCCCGCCTATATCTATAAAGGCATTATTACCTGTCCCTTCTTGATATTGATTAACATTTACATCATCTGCGCCTGATAGTATAAAGGCTTGATTTTCGTTTCCTATTTGAACTTGTGAAGCGACACCTGCAGAAGAAAACTGCACAACACTGGCATCATTACTATCTCCTATTTGAAATTGGCTTACCGAGCCCGATATCGCCACTGTTTGATCAACTATACCTGTATTAGAATTACCTATTTGAAATTGCTGAGATGTATTTCTTTCTGCACTTCCCTGCTGTATAAAAGTTAAGGCATTTCCTTCTCCATCTTGATACTGCGTAGCGGTATTTGAATTCCCAAAACCCTGAACCGCTTCAGCAGTATTATTGTTACCATTTTGCTCGGTTGTTAACTTATTAAACTCACCATCTTGAGTTTGGGATATTATATTATTTTCGCTAAGTCTATTATTACCCTGTATAGCTTCTAGCATATTATCTCTTGCACTTTGATCCTGAACAATCATATTATTATTCCCAAACACATCCCCTCCTTGTGAAGCTTCCATCTTATTGGTGATACCACTTTGCTTTTGTTGAATTACATTACCGTTTCCAAACTGGATAGCTGACATTAAATTTTCTCTACCTCCGTTTTGAAATTGTTCTACGCTATTAGAAAATCCATTTTGCGTACTTGATATTTTATTAATTGTTCCTACCTCATCTTGTAGCGTGGTTACAGAATTTTCTGTTCCTTCTTGAGTTTGGGCAATAGCACTGCCCTGAGCTGCATTATTTTGTATGGCTTCAGCAGTATTTCTATCTCCTAATTGAGTTTGTTCTACATCACAATCCATACATGTAGTATCTATACTGCCTATGTTTCCGGTTCCGGTTTGTGATTGTAAAATTTTGTTTTCAACTCCGCTCTCATTAACTCTGCCAATATTACCCATCCCTTTTTGGTTTTGTTCGATTTCAGAAAGAAAACCAGAACCGTTGACTTCAACTTTATTGTCTGTTCCAACTTGGTCTTGAATTACATTCATCCCCATTCCTGAAACCTCCATCAGAGCAGAGTTCCTCATACCATCTTGGTATTGTGTTGCATTAGCATCAGATCCCAATACTATTCGAGCATGATTTTCGTCTCCAATTTGATTTTGTCTGGCGACTCCTTCAACTGAAAATTGAGAAATATTGGCATCATTGCCTTCTCCTACCTGAGTTTGATAGGCGGAAACCAATAATGAAAATTCTTGATTAATTGTTGCTTTATTGTAGTTGCCGATTTGAAATTGCTGAGCGGTGTTTTGATCACCTTGCCTAGAGGTAGCTGTATTATATTCTCCATCCTGGTATTGAAGAATATAATTTGAATTTCCAAAATCCTGAAATGATTCTGCTTTATTAGATCCACCATATTGTTCTTGATATATCTGATTGAATTCTCCTTGTTGAAAGACGTATACATTATTATTATCTCCAATTTGAATTTGAGAAATGTACCCATCACCAATAAGAACGTCTTCAAAACCTTGAATCACTTCAGCATGATTTTTATTGCCATTTTGGTTTATTATTAAGGTGTTTCTATCTCCTTCTTGAGAAATGTCGATAGTATTATCAATACCTGATTGACTAACCTCGGTGTTATTTTGAGCATACGAGAATACTCCATTCATCAACACCGCGAAAACTAATACTGTTTTTTTCATTGTAAATCTTTTTAAAAGTTAAAATTTTGAAAATGTGCACAGATTCAATTCGTGTCTACTGTAAAAGTTTAGGGAATAATGATTAGGGTAATCACTTTAAAACTACAACTTTATAAAAGACAAAAAATGTTATTTTTTTTATTTTCGACAAAAGGTATACTAGATCTATTTTTATGTAGGCCTTTTCATTCGACCAAGGGGTTAAACCCCTATAAACAAAGGGGTTTATAACTTATTATAAAATGACTATTTATGTCTGTGAAGAAGTTATGAGTAGTATAGAATGAAATTGTAATTATGCAAGTATAATTACCTTTACCTAATGATGTTTTAGGTAAAGGTGAAAATTTATTTTTAAAAAAATCTTACTTGCTCAGTTCTGTAAAATATTTATAAAAAAGCGGGATGGTTTCTATCCCTTTCAAATAATTCCATACTCCAAAATGTTCATTTGGTGAGTGTATGGCATCACTATCAAGTCCAAATCCCATAAGTATTGTTTTACTTTTCAGTTCCTTTTCGAATAAAGAAACGATTGGAATACTACCACCACTACGTTGTGGGATCGGAGTTTTACCAAAACTATCTTGATATGCTTTGCTAGCTGCTTGATACCCTATATTATCTATTGGAGTTACATATCCTTGTCCGCCATGATGCGGTGTTACTTTTACTGTAACTGCGTCTGGAGCTATGTTTTCAAAATGTTTTTTGAATAGTTCTGTAATTTCTTCCCAATCTTGGTTAGGTACTAACCGCATCGATATTTTTGCGTAGGCCTTGCTAGCAATCACTGTCTTTGCTCCTTCACCGGTATAACCGCCCCAAATACCGTTTACATCTAGTGTTGGACGAATAGAATTACGCTCATTTGTGGTGTACCCTTCTTCTCCATAAACTGCATTAATATCCAAGGATTTTTTATAGGCATCAAGAGAAAACGGGGCTTTAGCCATTTGTGCTCGCTCATCGTTTGATAAATTCTCAACTTTATCATAAAAACCAGGGATCGTAATATGATTGTTCTCGTCATGCAAAGATGCAATCATTTTAGTAAGAACATTAATGGGGTTTGCAACTGCGCCTCCATACAAACCACTATGTAAATCTCTATTTGGTCCTGTAACCTCGACCTCTACATAACTTAAACCACGCAATCCTGTGGTTATCGAAGGTACGTCTTTGGCGATCATGCCTGTATCACTAATTAAAATTACATCATTTGCTAGTTTTTCTTGGTTACGCTCTAAAAACCAACTTAGACTTTTACTACCAACCTCTTCTTCTCCTTCGATCATGAATTTTACATTACATGGCAATTGCCCTGTTTTTGTCATTATCTCTAGTGCTTTGACATGCATATACATCTGTCCCTTGTCATCACAAGATCCACGAGCAAAAATTGCACCTTCGGGATGGATATCTGTACTTTTAATTACTGGTTCAAAAGGAGGACTATCCCAAAGGTCTATTGGATCTGGTGGTTGTACATCATAATGACCATATACCAATACTGTGGGTAGGTTCTTGTCAATAATTTTCTCCCCATAAACGATTGGATATCCTGGGGTTTCGCATATTTCGACCTGGTCACAACCTGCATTTTTAAGGCTTGTAAGCACTTCGTTGGCAGTTTTTATAACATCATCTTTATAAGCTGTATCTGCACTAATAGATGGAATTTTGAGTAGTTCGACAAGTTCACTTATAAATCGATCTTTGTGTTCTTGGATGTAAGCATGTATATTTTGCATGAATCTGAGTTAATTTCGCCTAAAAGTACTAAAAGTTTATATTTTTTTAGAAGGTTGTTTTTATTTTAAAAGTATTGCTTATATTTGCACTCGCTTTTACAAAGAGTCCTAAGTATTGTAAGAGTTTTAATGCGGGCGTGGTGGAATTGGTAGACACGCTAGACTTAGGATCTAGTGCCGCGAGGTGTGAGAGTTCGAGTCTCTCCGCCCGCACAGTAAAAAAAACCCTGATCAATTGATCAGGGTTTTTTGTTTGGGGTAACACATTGGGTAACACACTTTTTATAAATCAAGAGCTTTAGGTCAATATTAAAGTCAACTGGTTTCTATTCTCCATTTTTTATCGAGTGCTACATTGGCACCTCTATTAGTAAGATTTTAGAATTTTCAAGAGATTCAATCACTACGCCATTCGTTTCCCAAATGCCAATGGCATCACGCTTTTCGAGCTTGTTTCCGCTTATGTTAATAGTGCCATTTAGAACAAATGCATATAATCCGTTTCCTTCTTTTTTGAACGTATAGTTGCTTTTATAGCCTTTTTCAAGAGTTCCTAAATGCATCCAGGCGTTTTGGTGAACCCAAACGCCTTCATCATCTTTATTTGGTGATAGAATTTGATATAAATTGTTTTGTAGTTTATCACTGTCTAAAGTAATCTGGTCATATCGAGGTGTTACACCTTCTTTATTGGGAATAATCCATATTTGTAGAAATTGCACTTCTTCACCCTTGTTTTTATTGTATTCGCTATGTTGAACGCCAGTACCTGCGCTCATCACCTGTACATCACCTTCTTTAATAACAGTGGTGTTTCCCATACTATCTTTATGTTCTAAGTCACCTGATAGCGGAATCGAAATGATTTCCATATCCTTATGTGGGTGTTTACCAAAACCCATCCCGCCCGAAACGATATCATCATTCAATACTCTTAAAGCTCCAAAGCCCATCCTATCAGGATTATAATAATTGGCAAAACTGAAGCTGTGTTTAGAATGTAACCATCCGTGATTGGCATCCCCTCTTGTATCTGCTTTGTGGTATACTGATCTCATATTAATCTATGATTTAAAAACGTTATCGGTAATTTCAGGATTACCCTCATAAAGCTGTATCGCTTTGATTTTTCCATCTTTAATTTGATAGTCAACAACACGCTTGAATGTGTGAGCCTCTCCATTTTTTTCGGCTTGTTCTTCCGTTATTAAAATGCATCTATTTTTACCTTCCAACCATTCGATTTGCTCTTTCATCTGGTAGGTGTTGTTTGTTATCTCTAACATTTTACCAAAACCTTCCATAAATTTCGCAGGACCAACATAGGTTCCTGAAAGTTCATTGTTGCCACCCATAACTAGGGTGATGTCATCTGCTAAAAGGGATTTTGCGTTTTCAATATCCCCTGAATATGCAGCATTTAAGTATGCTTGTGCGATTTCTGTGTTTTTCATTGTAGTATGTTTTTAAAATTTAAATTCAGCTGTAAAAACAAAATGGAAAAGCGTATTGTCTAATTCACTTTGTTTTAAAAATTTCCCAGGTATTATAATGTTCGTTTCTGCTTCCAAAATAATAAAAGGTGACGGTTCATAATTCAATACAGCACCATATTGGTGCCCAATGAATTTTTCGTCATTCAATGATTCAAAATCAAGATTGAGCGAAGCGCCGTAAATCCCATCTTCAAAGGAAGCTCTCCAAAATGCTACATAATCCAGTTCTAACTTAAAATTATTGAATTTTATCCCGAATTCGGGATGAACATCAATCAGGTTTGCAGGCCCAAATTGCGCTACTCTCCCAAAATAAGCACCCCTTGGGTACAGTGCATTAAAAGTATTTAGTCGGTTGTCAGAAGCATTTCTATCACCGGATATAAATTCCGATTTCAGTCCAACTTCAGCGCCAAGACCTAGTAAATCGAATTCATAGATTGTCTTCAACGATACTGTCCAGGCGCTTATGGAATTATTACCAAAATCGCCAAATTGATAAACAAGTTCTACATCGTACAATAAACCCTCATGTGAACCGAAATGTCGAGTGCCAATACTATGTCTTATTTCTTCCGCAAGGCCCTGTTGGTAAATTGCGAAATCCTTATCTTGACCTAAATAATAGAAATCTAGATTGTAAGCATCATTCTCAAGATTTAGGGTATTATAACTTCCCCACACGACTTCTCTACTATCCAATGCTTTATTGTCAAAACCAAAAGGTCTTATTTGAACTGGATAACTCAAAAAGGCTTCAAAGTCAATTCGATTAGCATGATATTTCAGCTTTACATTGTCGAAATACCTGCGCACATTGGGTCCTTCTCGCAATGCTATTAGTCTTCTACTACCATAATTTGGACTTTCTCTACCAATAAGAATGCTAAACTTATCTATGTTGTAATTTATAAATAGCTGGCTTATGGCCAACTCATCTCTTTCAACCGGATTTGGGTTTTCTTTAGACCATATCGAGCTGCTATTCAGTTCTGCATACACTTGAAGTTTGTCTTTCCAACGAAAATCTGTATGTAGCTGCAATCGATTCAGTACCCAGCCATCAGTTTCATTGGTTTCAAAACTTTCGTTATTAAAATACTCATATTGCCCTCTGTAGCTTCCTCCAAAGGATAGATAGCTATTTTCACCAAGCTTGGTATATTTTAGTTGGTCGTAAAATGATTTGTCTTCTTTTTGTTTGAGAAATGAAACATCATCATTTTGCCGTAAAAGTTCAAACTCAAATCTTTCATCAGATTCTTGAGCCTGAACAATTGCTGCTATTGAAAACAGCAATAACCAAAAGAAATGAGTCTTTATTTTTTTTAAAGTTTTATACATCTCAAAATTTTCTGATGAGAACAACGCCTGTAATAAGCAGGACAATACCGACCAAACGTTGCCAATTAATGGGATGGGTGGAAGTGCCAAATAATCCGTAATGGTCTAGAATTACTGATAGCAACATTTGACCAGTTACGACTAAGCCAAAAGTTAGGGCTGTGCCCAATTTTGGTGTGAGAATGATAACCGCAACCACATAGAAAGCACCTAAAATACCCGCCGACCAAACATACCAGTTTACTGATGTAACCGTTTTTAATGAGCTAGTATCATATCTCATAAAAAACAGATATCCCAATAGCCCAATTGTTCCAATCAAGAAAGAAATAAATCCGGCGAATACTGGTTCTTTTGCCGCCTTACCCATTTCAACATTAAAATTTGCCTGTAAAGGCAGTACAGCTCCTGCGGTAAGAGCTATTAATAAAAAAATTAAGTATCTCATCTTATTTATATTCTTGTATGATTTTGAATAGAAGGGAAGCCCTAATTTTGAAGTATTTTCGGGCCTCCCACTACTAACCAAACCAACCAATATCGATTTTAGAAAGAATTACTTTTTTTGATATCCACCATAATATTTTACAGGCGACCAATTAGGAATGATTTCTGTAAGTTTTGGATTCAGGTGACTAAACTCTTCATTTGCAAATACTATTCTTCCATCAGTAATTGTTAAAACAGACTCTAATTCTGGAATCGTATTTTCAGAAATGGAAAAGTAATCTTCCGAGAGTACTGCCAAATCCGCATACATTCCTACTTCTAGAGTACCTTTTATTTTCTCTTCCTGAGAAAACCATGCACTGCCATTTGTATAGATGCGAAGCGCCTCTTCACGACTTAACAAATTAGCATCGCTCATATGTTTAAGACCTCCAACAGTTTTCCCTGTAACCAACCAATGCAGAGCAGGCCAAGGATTATAACTAGCAACCCTTGTACCGTCGGTTCCTGCACCCAATGGAATACCCGCTTTTAATATTTCTTGCAAGGGTGGTGCAGATGTAGCTTTTTCCGCTCCATAACGTTCTACAAAATATTCACCGGCATATGCCATTCTTGCTTGTATAGCGATTCCGCCATTTAAGGCCTTAATTCTTTCTAAATCTGGTAATTTTATAGTTTCTGCGTGGTCAAAAGCCCATCTGATTTTTGAAAATCCGTTATTGGTTTCTTGGTTGACCTCTTCAAAGACATCAAGCATACTTGCTATTGTTTCCCCATAGGTGGCGTGTACCCTAAAAGACCATTCTTTAGTGACTAAAAGAGTAACAACTTTCTTGAATTCTTCTCTCCAATTTTCTCGGTCTTCTAACAAGGGTTGGGGTGCAAGAAAATTTTCAAAGTCACCTGCACTCCAGGTCAAGAATTCACCACCGCCTTCTAGTTCATACCCGTGTTCTAAATGCAATGCTCCATCGTGAAAAATTTCATTATTGGACATATAATTTTGAAATTCGGCATACTCTTTCCCAATATTTTGAGGAAAAAGATAGTACGATAATCGCAGAGGCATTCCGCCATCATTTGCTAAGGTTTTTGTGCCTACATAATTTTTCGGGAACTTGTGGCCGCCACCACCTGCATCGATGCCACTGGTTAGACCTAGTCTATTTAATTCTCTGTAAAACTGTTTTGTTGAATTTAAAATCTCATTATCGGTCATCGGTGGCAAAGCTCCAATACGAGCATATAAAATACCTGGATTAGGTTCTGCCAAAAGCACACCTGTTAGTTTCCCATCTTCTCCTTTTTCGAATCTACTTCCTGCTGGTGCTTCAGTGTTTTTATCAATTCCCAAGACATCCAAGGCAGCTTGATTTAGCCAACCACGGCTATACAAATACAAAACATAAGTGGGAACGTCTCCGGTAGCTTCATTTATTTCTTCGGGTGTAGGGAACCGGTTTTCCTCGAACTGAAACGGGCTCCAACCACCAATGACTCGTACCCATTGCCCATCTGGTGTTCTTTCTGCTTGTTCTTTCAACATTTCAAGGGCTCTTTTAAGAGTCTTTACACCATCCCATCTTAACTCAGCATTATAGAAACGTCCTCCTCGTGTAAGGTGTAAATGGGAATCATTTAAGCCAGGAATTACCGTTCTTCCTTTTGCATCGATTACTTGTGTTTCTTTCGATTGATATGCTTCTACTTCTTGATTCGTGCCGTATCCGAGTACTTTACCATCCTTTATGGCTATTGCTTCTACCATTGTATGATTTTTATCCATTATGGCAACTTTTGCGTTATGAATAACAAGTTCTGCACTCAGTTTTTCTGATTTTTCCTTGCAACTGGCAAATAGTAGAGTCAATAGGCTAAAGACTAGGATATATGTTTTATTAATCTTTGTCATTAGTGAAGTTTTTTAATGATTATTAAATAGCGGTGAAGCATCCATTACCATTCTAAAGTCTTTGATTTTGCTTTTTTCCAAACGCATAATACTTACAGCAGGAATAACTACAATTTCTCCAGATTTGGTTTTAAAATGAACATTGGCTTCAAAAACACCAGTATTATCTCCTAACCAAAGTCCAGTATTATGATGTTCCATACTCTCGATGAGTTGGTAGAAATTGTCCAGTGCTTTTCTTATTTCTTTTGGACCCTGAATAGCAGGGGCATTTCCAAACCTGAAAAGGCTATCATCATTGTAGTGCTGAGTCACCTTTTCGGGAATCATAGTATCTACATCTTCAAAATATTTCCAAACAAAATCTGCGGTGATGCCTTTTTCAAAGCCTTGTGGTATTACAGCATTCTTTTTCATTTTTTATGTTCTTTTTCCCATTTGTCTAAGGTCTTTTTATAATCAATTCCAAGACCATAGGCACCTCCCCAACGTTTTGCAAGGGTATTCATAGCTTCGTATTTTTCTGAACGAGCCCAATCACGATGAACTTCCAGAGCATATTGCATAGCGGTCATTGGTTTTATACCTGCCTGTATCATTCTGGAAATTGACATCGCATGTGCTTCCTCTGAAACACCTCCTGAAGCATCAGCAATGACATATACATCATAACCATCTTCTTTTGCAGATAATGCCGCGGACAATACACAAACTTCTGTCCAAAGACCTGCAATGACCAATTTTGGTTTCTTAAAATCACCCACTGCTTTGACAACTCTTTTATCTTCCCACGAATTCATTGTAGTGCGGTCTATATATTTTTTTTCGTCTGGAAAAAATTCACGAATTTCTGGAAATACTGGTCCGCTAAACGATTTTTCAGCAACTGTAGTTACTACGGTAGGAATTTTATAGATAATTGCCAGATTGGAAATAAGCCCGGTATTGTTTCTAAGTTCCTCAATAGGTTGTGACTCGACGGCAAATGCCATTTGACTTTCATGGTCTATCAATAGAAGAACGTGATTTGTAGGATGAACTAACTCCTTTGAAGCATTTGCAGGGTCATTATTTGGATTTGGATTGTACTGGTCCCATTGGGCATTAAGGTTAAAAGAGATGATTACAATAAGACAAAGTGTGATTACCGATTTTTTCATTTTAATTGTGTTTTAGCTGTTATTATTCTTGTTTTCCTTAAAATTTTCTATGGTATTAATAGATAATAGCCCAAAAAGATGCCAAGCATGAAAAAAGTAATTAAGTCACTGAAAATCAATAACTATAAATGAGATGATATTAAAATTGCATATAAAAAAAGTCCGATATATCGGACTTTTTAATCTTAAATAATTTGATTTAAGACTTTTTGAATGTAAGTAGTGTACTTAGTTTTCAGCTATTTTCTTAGTGTGCTCGACGGCACTTTTTATTAAAGCCGCAACATCATCGGATTTATCATCAAAACCAGGTTTTGGCGTGCTGGATAATATGTATTCTAGATAGAGTTTGTTGTCTTCTTCATAAACTGTATTTGTGACTAACGAGGTTGCAGAAGGGTCTTGTAAACTTTTGAATATTATCGTTAGCGATTTAGGGTCAGACGTGATAATTTCTTTTAATTTTTTACCGTTACCGAGTACCATTTCTCTTATAATCGTATTTCCATCTATCTGCTCCAGAACTTGGACATTGGTGATGCTCTTTATATACTTCTGAGGATTCCTGGTTTTGTCTAACAATAAATTCCAAAGATTTTCCTTTGTTGTATCCACTTGTACTCTGTGAGATGCTAATGCCATGATCTATGAGTTAAATTTGATAGTAACTTCAGCTATTCGCTCTCCATACGCTTTTGCGAAAGCAATATCACCTGCTGGCGGTGTGTTTTCTGGGCTATCATTTTCTGACTGAGCCATTGCGCCAATATAACCTCCAAGTCGATTGGCTACTTCTGGGTCGGGAATGTGAGCTTCTTTATTTTTACCGGCAAACATTCCTGGTCCAGCCCATATCATACCGTGTTGCATTGCCAAAGTTACAAATTGCAATAAGGTATTTACTTTGTTACCCGACATTGAGCCAGAATTCGTAAAGCCACCTGCTATCTTGTCCTTCCATAAATGTTGAAACCAAGGTTTTGAAGTGGCGTCCTGAAATATTTTAAATGGTCCCGAAGCAGCGCCCATATAGGTTGGTGCACCAAAGATAATGGCGTTGGCGTCATTTAGTTGTTGCCATTCATTTTCTGTAATGTTCCCATCTTGATGTATTTTAATAAGTTGAGAAGTAGAATTTTCTGTTTTTGCTCCTTCGGCAACAGCTTTTGCTATTACTTCTGTATGGCCAAAGCCAGAGTGATAAACGATTGCAATTGTATTCATAAATTATAAGTGATTTTAATTAGTATCTTTTAAATATTGACTTATTCTTGTAATTAGTTGATTTCCTTCTGTAATAGCTGCACCCATTTGAAAAAAGCCATGAACTTGTCCATCGTAATGCCAATGGGTAACTTTCACTTTGGCTGATTTCAATTTTTGTACATAAGCTTCTCCTTCAGAATGTAAAGGGTCAAATCCTCCTGTAATGATTAAAGTTTCGGGTATATTCGAAAGATTGTCTGCTTGTAAGGGTGATAGATAATGATGGTTTATGTCAGCATCATCTTTTGTATACATGGCTACATTGGCAGTCATAGCATCTTTGGTCAACACATATCCTTTGCTGCCTAATTCTTCCCACGAAGTTGAAACTAAAGTCAAATCAGTATTGGGATAAATAAGCAATTGCCCTTTTATAGAAGGACCGTTTTTATCCCTGGCCATAAGTGTGGTAACGGTTGCTAGATTTCCACCTGCACTGTCTCCGCCAATGTATATTTGCTCAGCATTGCCGTTAATTTTTTCAGCATTATCATATAGCCATTGTAGTACTTCATAGCAATCATTTAGTCCTGCTGGGTAAGGGTACTCTGGTGCCAAACGATAATCTATACCAATTACCAAAAATCCACTTCTGTTTGCCAATGCACGTAACGGTCTATCGTGGGTTTCTAGATTACCAGCAGTAAAACCACCACCGTGAATATAGAGTAATATCGGCAACTTTTTTTTGTCATTAGGTGTGTAAATTCTAATGGGTGTTTGATGGCCTTTTTTTGAAGCTACATTTCTATTTTCTATGTTAAATACTTTTTCAGCTTCTCCTGCCATAGGGATGATGCCTTCATATCCTTTTCTTCCCGCTTCTAGTTTTTGAGTATCGCTCATTATTGCTATTTTGTCTGCATTTTCTGCATAGTGTTTAGCCATATTTTCTATGACCGTTTTTGCTTCTTTATCCATAGTCGTTGATTTATTTTGTTGTGTATATCCTTCGGTTATAAAAACGAAGAGCGTCAATATTTGTATGGTTAGTTTTTTCATGTCATTACGTTTTAACTTATTTTTTTTACATCGGTACTTCGACAATCAGTATATCCGAATCCTCAATATTTTTTATCCAAATAGAATCCGTATCCGTAATTTCCAATACATCTCTTTTCTCCAAAAGCTTATCTTGAAATTCAATGACTCCATCAATGACCATCAGAAAAATGCCATTACCTTTTATATTGGTTTTGTACTCTACGAACCTACCTTCATCAAATGTGCCTCTTACCACATAAGCATTTTGCTGAATTTTTAAAGGCGCTTTATCAAAATTTAGGGGCCCTACGAGTACTTTCCACTCATCCAGCCATTCTTTTGGTTCAAAGTGTGCTATCCTAGATTTAGGAAGTACATTGAGCGTATTCGGCTCTATCCAAATTTGAAATTGTTTAGCTTCCTTTTCACTAATATTTAAATCAGAATGAGTGACTCCTCTGCCAGCAGTTATGGCCTGCACATCATTTGCCCTGATATTGCGGGTGCCTGAGATGTCTGTATGTTCTAAATCACCTTGGAACTGAATGGTTATGATTTCAAAATTATCATGAGGGTGTTCAGGGAATCC
Organism: uncultured Aquimarina sp.; assembly: GCA_947501475.1. Classification (GTDB taxonomy): domain Bacteria; phylum Bacteroidota; class Bacteroidia; order Flavobacteriales; family Flavobacteriaceae; genus Aquimarina. The sequence continues at coordinate 81,431 of CANMWA010000003.1, forward strand.
TTTACCCGGTTGAATTATGCTGTCGTTAAAAACACGTAGTTTGCCAAACCCCATTCGCTGCGGATTGTGATACTGCCCAAAACTGAATGAGTATCGAGCTTTAAACCACCCAAAATTAGCGGTACCGCGTTCTTCCGATTTCCATATAGCGTATTTCATCTTGATTTAAATTTCTAAAGGCACATCTATTATTAGAATATCCGTAAGATTATTGAATTTTATTTCTACTGAATCTGAGTCTACCAAGCCAAAACCATCTCTTCTTTGCAGGCGTTGATTCTTAATTACCATATCACCTTCGATAATGAAAAGATAAACACCGTTCCTTTTTTGCTTTTTGGCATAGGTTAGTGATTCATTTTCTTGAAAAGTTCCTCGCCACATCCATACGTTTTGACCTATATGTAAACTTTCCTCTTCACCCTTTGGTGAGACCAATAATTGTAGCTTGTTTTCCCTAGAAAGAGGGTCGCTTATCATCGTTTGATATTTGGGCGGTACATTTCGTTCTCTTGGTAAAAACCAGATTTGTAAATTATCAATTGATATGTCATCGGAAAGATTATATTCGGAATGATGGATTCCAGTTCCTGCGGAAATTAGCTGTACGGCATTTTCAAGGTTGACACCTTCGTTGCCAGCAGTGTCTGAATGCACCATAGCACCGCTGATGACGACACTTACTATTTCCATATTATCGTGTGGGTGCATTCCAAATCCTTTTCCGCCAGGGGCTATAATACCATTATCAAGAATAATCATAGCACCAAAATGTCTTCTATCGGGTGTTGGTGGATTATTTGGATTAAAGGACTGATACAATTGTATCCAGCCCATATCTCTATGACTTCTTGTGTGTTGTGGATGATAAACTGTTTCCATATTAGTGTTAAGGCTACCGGTTAACATACAATAGCCTTTTAGTTTTGTTACTAATTAATTTGCTTCTGCCTTCTCTCCCTCAACTAAAGGGGCAAGGATTTCTTCATACATAATACCTTGTATTTTTCTTCCTCTTTCATCTGCCCAGTTTGCTGCCAGTTCTGCCATCACTTGATTGGTGGAGGTTATGGTAATGCCAGCATTTTCCATACGTCGAATTGCCGTATCATCGGCTACCTGTGTTGGTGAACCTCCGCCATCTACGATTACTTGAACATCATACCCGTCTTCTAAGGCACTTATTGCAGGGAAAACGATACAGACATCGTTAGTAAGCCCACACATTATCAGTTTCTTTTTGCCTGTTGCTTCGACAGCTTTTTTGAAATCATCATAATCCCAAGCATCCACAATTCCCGGTCGTTTCACACGATTGGCGAATGCCTCAGGTGCGATGTCTTGAATATCCTGTAATAGTGGTCCTTGAAATTCATCTTCCATACTGCTAGTCAATATCAAGGGCATTCCTGTTTCTACTGCTGTTCTTGCAAGGGCTCTTGTATTTTGAACCAAATCTTTATGAGGTAAATTGATAGCAAGTTTAATTGTTCCTTGTTGATGGTCTATGAGCAACATTGCTGCGTTGTCTACTGTAAATTTATTTTTCATTGTCTTTGTGTTTTATATGAATACTATTTAAAATGTGAATTTTGAAGTGAGTATTAGGTAATAAATGTTGTCATTAAAGTTTTCGCGCTTTAAAAAGTCTCCAGGTAGAATGATATTAGATTCTATATCGGTTTCAAAAAATGCGTTCCAGTTGTATTTAAAATTGAATCCTACTTGATGTGCTACAAACTTTTCATCATTTACCGAAGGATAGGCTACTCTCCCTCCCGAAGAATAAATTGCATCTGTATTAGAATATCTCCAAAACGCATAATATCCTAATTCGGTTGATAATTTTTTGGTATGATATGTAATATTGGTATGCACATCGATTAGATTGTAAGGCCCAAATTTTGCGACCCTACCAAAATAAGCGGCATCGGGATATAACGGATTAAAGGTGTTCAATGTGTTATCAGTAGAATTTCTGTCCCCGCTAATAACCTCTGTATTGAACTCGTAATCGAAGGAATCACTAATAGGGTATTTACCGCTTACAGAAAGTGTCCATGCATTGATGTTTTGAACTCCTATAGTCCCGAACTGATATACAAACTCATTATTGAATTTCCATTTTGCTATTGACAAGTCGGTTCTAAGCCCTAGACTATGTCTGGTTTCCTGGCCACTTGCAGCCTCAAAATTTTCAACTTCAGCGCTATATCCTAAATAATATAGCTCTGCATTAAGGCTCTTACTTTTGTAGCGATTATAGCTTCCCCAGATATAGTTATCGAATGCGTAAAAGTTATTGTCGAGAACACCAATTTCGTTAGCAACGTTTGATAGTAAAAGTGCTTCCGAAGAAAAATTCTTCCATCTATATGTAAAACGAATAGCATCAAACGAGAGTCTTACATTTGGCCCTTCTCTAATGGCAATTAACCGTCTTGAGCCGTAATTGAAGTTTTCTCTTCCTATGGCAATTTCATAGTTTCCATTGTCATAGGTAAAAAAAAGTTGATTAAAGTATAGTCTGTCATCGTCGACAAGCGTTGGTATTTCTTTGTTGATACTATGGCTTGTTCCCAATTCTGAAAAAAACTGCCATTTATTTGACCTAACATCTACATGGAAAAGCCCTCGACTTAGAAACCAATTATTATCAGGCACATTCTCTTTTTGAAATCTTGGATTGTCTAAAAATTCCCATTGAAAACGATAGCTGCCGCCAAGGGAAACTAAAGTACTGTCGATAACCTCTACATATTTCAATTTCGAATACGGGTTGTTATTCTTCTTGTCACGAAATTGTTCGATAGCATCATTTTGCCTCAAAAGAGTAAATTTAGTTTTGTCGGCTTGCGACATTGAGGTCGTAGTTATCATAATTACTATGAAATATGTAATTCTTACACCATACATTATTTTACTTTATGATATATGGATAGAACAGTTTTGGTTACGGATAATGATTTAAATTGTTTTATCATATTATTCTCCTGTAAACATTTTTAAAACTTCCGGTGATGGTGAAACATTTCCCTTAACGAGTAAATCACCTTTTCCCCTTAATGCTACGGTTACTCGGGCAATATTTGCACCGTGATGAAAACCAGCTTCGAGCATTTGCTCGGTAAGTTGTTGGGGTTTCATTTTTACGCCACCTGTTCGACCGTTAGGTCCCCAATGGCTTCCGGCGTAGTCCGCTCCTGGTGTAGTTTTGGGTAGAGGCACCAATATCATACCATTTGCAGCCATAGCTGCAAGGATGCCTAATTGTGCCAGTTCACAGCCAGCCCCATTGTTACCGTGTCCACCTCCAACAGAGAAAACACCACCGACCTTACCAACAAAACGGTCTACAAGCCATCCTTTTTCCCAAACACGTTCTATATATTCTTTTAACCTTGAATGCATATTGCGATGTTTCATTGGTGTGCCTGCTATAATTCCATCTGCAGCTATAGAATCTTCCATTGTTGCGTCTTTTGCCATTTTTCGAATCACATTGACACCTGCTACGGATTTAACACCTCGTTCAACTGCTTCTGACATTGTCCTAGTCGAGCCGAAATCTGTAGTGTAGACAATTAAAATATTGGCATTATCGGTATTGCTGAACTTTTCAAAATCACCTAATCCTTCTTCAACAGGGTCTAGTTCCATTCCATAAAAAGAGGTGTGTGCTGTTATGGCCAGACCAGTAGTGACTAAAGCTGTTTTTTTTATAAAATCTCTTCTATTATCCTCTATTTCAATAAGAGTTTTAAAGTCTTTTTTTTCGGTTTCTATAATTTCATTCATTATTCTTCTGGAATTATATTCATCTGTTAATAGGCGCCATACATTTTCCTTTAGTTTTTTGCCAAGAGTATGCCATATGCTCAAATAATCCACAAAAAACTGATAAACAGGTAGTTATATGTATTTTTATAAAATAAGGATGATTAATAAAACACGATATATCGTGTTTTTATGATAATTAGTTGTTGTATATAGGAGTTGCAATTTGTATCTTGTAAAGAAAAAATTGCTCGACAACGAACCAAAATAACTTGTGCTTATTTCAAGTGAAAATGAATACTGGTGAATTCATCGGGCAAAGAAAATTAAATTCAAAAGGTGAAAAAATATCAAGAACTTCTATTTCTTTTACAATTAATTCTTCTTCCGACATTTATTCTAGGTCAAACGAAGCAGAACCTTGATAGCCTGATACTGCAAAGTGAATCAAAAAATGATAGCATCGCTATTTTCGCGTTGAATAAAATCAGTTATAGTTATTGGGATACATCAATAGATTCTTCTCTTGTTTGGGCCCATAAAGCCGTAGAGCGTGCAGACAAAACAGGTGCTTTAATATTTCAAGCACAAAGTAATTATAACCTAGCTGCAGCTTATGACCAAGCGGGCGATTTTCAAGATGCACTGATATACTATCTGAGAGCCTTAGATTACAGTAAAGATAGTAGGATGGGGCAAATTCGCATACTAAACGGGATAGGGATTCTGTGCAGAAGTATGGGAGAACCCGAAAAAGCAATAGAATATTATTTAGACGCCTTAAAATTGCTGGAGCAAGAAGATAATGATCATGCTACTGCGATGATTAGCAATAATCTAGCAAATTCATATTCAGAAGTTAATAATACTAAAAAAGCTGAACAATATCATAGAGATGCATTACTGATACGGCAGAGAATTAAGGATTCATTAGGTATAGCGCAAAGTCTAAATAATATTGGGAACATATATTTATTAAAAAAAGAATTTATAAAAGCAGCAAGAGAACTAGAATTAGCTGAAGAAATTATTGGCACAAACAATGGGGGTAGTGAATATGTAGGCCTGCTACAGAATTTAGGGAATACATATGCGGGAATGAAATTATACGATAAATCCAAAAAGTATTTAAACAAAGCTCTTTCTTACGGAAAAAGAATAGGTCTAAAAGAAGAGCAAGCCGAGATTTATAGTTCGATGGCCGCTTTGGATTCTGTATCCGGAGATTTTGTCAATGCATATTATAATCTTTATTCATATGCAGTACTAAAGGATAGTATCTTAAATCTTGAAAAAGCAAAAGAAATTAACCGATTAGAAACCCAATATAGAGTAAAAGAAAATGAGAAAAAACTAATAACAGTTCAAAAAGAGAATGAGTTAAAATCCATAAAACAAGTACAACAATCCAAAACTATTATTATAGTTTCCATAGGTCTTATCCTATTTTTGCTTCTTGCTGTTTATCTGGCTCGTATTTATATACAAAAACGGAAGGCCAATACCTTACTTTCTATCCAAAAAGAAGAAATAATCAAAAAAAATAAAACAATAAACAAAACTTTAGGGGAGAAAGAACTGCTCATGCAAGAAATAAATCATAGAGCTAAGAACAATATTTACATAGTAGAAAGACTTCTAACAGCGCAACTAAAGGAAGCTAAGTTTACAGAGACCAAAACGCTACTCAAAGAGAGTCAAAAGCGTATACAAAGTATTTCACTTTTGCACAATCAATTGTCTTCCAAAGATATGCCTGCATCTATTAACATGAAGTTGTATATAAATGAATTATTAGATACCTATATATCAGTTGATAAAAACCTTCAAGTATCATCCGAATTAGACGCTTTAACTATAGATTCTGATAGTGCTTTGGCATTAGGGCTTATAATAAACGAACTTATTACCAACAGTATTAAACATGCTACTTCTGAAACAAAAATTATGCACGTTTCATTGAAAAAGCAAGATGATAAATTAAGTCTAATAGTAAAAGATAATAATGTTGAGGTTCAGTTGAGTAAGGTTGAAGGTAGAGATACATCAGACGCCTCTTTTTTTGGAACTGAACTGGTGAAAGGACTTGTTAAGCAATTAAAGGGAACTATTGAGTATGTGCAAAATTCAGGAATGAATGTTCGGGCAGTGATTCCTTCAAAAAAATAGCTTTATGGACAAATTAGAAATCACAAAAAATGCCAATATGTCTTTGGAAAAGAAGGATATCTTAATAGTTGAAGATGAATATATCCTTGCTACCGACATCGCAGAAAAAGTATCAAAAGCAGGTTTTAAAAACTACACCATAGTCACTAGTATTGAAGAAGCAACAGGTTATATTTCAAAGCAAATACCAGATTTAGTGCTTTTGGATATTTCATTAGGTGATGGTGATGGAACAGCATTGGCTGAGAGCGTTTTGAACCCAAAACAAATTCCGTTTATATATATAACGTCTTATGATGAAGGCGACTATTTTGAAAGAGCAAAAAAGACCCAGCCCTATGGTTTTTTAAGTAAACCTACAACAGAAAAAGCGCTGAAAAATGCTATTGAACTAGCAGTATACAAGGCAGAAAATGAGGATATAAAAAGGGTTTTAGAGGAAAAAGAAATAATACTAAAAATATCGCAGGGAGTTAGTAAGCTAAGAAGTATTCCTGAATTTTTCTCTTTTGTTGTCAAGGAGTTGAAACCATTTTTTGATTTTCACGATGTTGGAGTATTTCTCGTAAGTGAAGATGGTGAAAATCACATAGATTTAGCCAGTTTGGATTTGGAGATTTCAGATAGTCAATGGAATCAACTGATTCAGCAATCTGGCTTGAAAAACGTAAAGCATAAGAATTCACCTGTTGAATCAATTATGAGAAGAGTAGAAGAAGAAGGAAAACCGATATTGCATGATTTTAAAGATATCGTTGCTGAATTCCCTGACTATCCCCAATTTCAAGCAGCAGATATTCTTTCTTTTGGTTATAGAGATTGTTTGGCGACCAATCTAAAGGTTGGCAACAGAACCTTTGGTATGTTTTGCCTAAACAAACTGAAGAAAAATGCATTTACTAATTCTCAAATTTCTCTGTTTGCCAGTATTACAACACCACTTTCAATTGCAGTGGATAATATTATGGCCAACGAAAGGATAACGGAAGAAAAAGAATTTAAAGATACGCTCTTGACCATAAGTGATTGTATGAGTTCTATTTTGGAGCCTGAAAATTTGCTCAATGAGATTTTCGAAAACATAAAACCGCTCTTTAACCTCTATGATGTGGGATTATATGTGCTTTCTGAAGAGGGTAAAAAAATGACGAATTGGGCAGTAGAGCATGGTAATACAATGAGTTCAATGGGAAATACAATGCTTTTAAAACATGATATGGCTCAATTCGAGTATAGTAGAAGTGTAGTTGAGATTGTAAGTAAACAGATAATTGATAAAGGAAGCCCTATCATTAAAAAATATGGCAACCGCTATCTAGAAGAAGCTAATCGCACATATGGGAATACTATCTTTAAAACTGTTGTTGAAAATACTGGTTATAAAGAATTTATGGCTACGACTCTAAATTGCTATGGTAAGACATTAGGCATCTTATATTTTAATAGCACTAAAGAGAATCATTTTAACGAATCTCAATTTAGATTGTTTCAGGCAGTGGCCGACCACATTGCTGTTGCAGTAAGTAATATTATTAATCGTCAAGAAATCCTTAGACGGGAAAGTAAAAAAGCTTTTCAATTAGAATTGGGAAAGAAAATGTCAAAGGCTCAAGACTTTCAATCGCTGCTTTCCGTTCTATTTAATAATTTAAACAAATGTATTTCCTTTTCAGCCCTGTCTCTAACCATTTGGAAAAATGACACATTGATTCAGAGCCAAGTTTTGGAATTTAAAAGTGGAAGTGTAAACGATATTTCAAGAGACTTCAATCAAAAGTTTGAAAAGGTATTTCGAAAATTTAAAGAAGAGAATTTTGAAGCTACTTTAGTTCCAAAGATTTTTACAAAAGAGTTAATTGAAAAGAATAAAAGTAAATCGGCTTTATTAAAAATTTTAAATGATTTCATTGATTTGAACTCAGCAATGCAGTTTCATAAGAAATTAAATAATGAAACGGATTTTATACTTCAATTTATAGATAAGAAGAGAACATTCACAACCAAAGATTTAAGAGAAATGGAGGAGTATATGTCCCTAATTGAATTATCTATTTCAAATCATCTTGCATTTTTGGATATTGAGGAATTAAATTTCAAAATAAAACAGGAAAAAGAGTACTTAGAAGCGGAGATAGGAACTGGTTATAATTTTGGTGAACTTATAGGTTCTTCATCAAAAATGAAAGAAATATATAGACAAATAAGTCTGGCAGCGCCAACTGACGCTACTGTATTGATTACAGGTGAAACTGGTACTGGAAAAGAGTTAGTTGCTAGAGCCATACATAACATATCAAAACGAAAAAATAATTCGATGATAAAGATTAATTGCGCGGCATTGCCGGCAAACCTAATCGAAAGCGAACTATTTGGCCATGAAAAAGGTTCATTTACAGGGGCAACGCAACGAAGAATAGGTAAGTTTGAGTTAGCAGATAAAGGCACTATTTTTTTAGATGAAATTGGAGAAATGCCACTTGAAATTCAAGTAAAGCTTTTGAGGGTTTTACAAGAAAAAGAGTTTGAGCGGGTTGGTGGAAACTTGACCATTAAGACAGATGTAAGAGTAATAGCTGCCACAAATAGAAACTTGATGAAAGAGGTTTCAAATAAGAATTTTAGAGAAGATTTGTATTATAGACTTGATGTATTCCCAATTGTAATTCCACCACTTCGAGAACGCAAAGAAGATATCCCTGAACTCGCCTTGCACTTTTTGCAGAAGAAAGGACATCGTTTAGGGAAAAGAATAACATCCATTTCAGACCAAGCTTTAAGAGAGTTGATGGGCTACGATTTCCCTGGCAATGTTAGGGAACTAGAACATGCTATTGAGCAAGCATTAATCACAAGCAAAGGCAATTACTTAAAGCTTAATTTAGAAAGTCGACGAAAAAAGCGGGCAATTGCAAATGACACTGTTGCCAATGGTCCCGTTTCATTGAAAACCTATGAGCAAGGAGAAATAGACCTTATAATGACAACTTTAAAGTTCACAGGTGGAAAAGTGAGAGGTACTGGAGGGGCCGCCGAGATATTAGACGTTCATCCAAATACGTTAGAAAGTAAAATGAGACGTATGGGTATAAAAAGAAAACACGTTCTTGAAATTATTGAGAATGATGAGTTTTAAATCGCAACAGCATAACGTCTGGATATCTCATCCCAATTAATGATTTCAAAAAAAGCATCAACATACGCAGCTCTATTATTTTGATATTTTAAATAATAGGCATGTTCCCAAACATCAAGACCTAATATTGGTGTTCCCTGTTTAGCAACAACATCCATTAGAGGATTGTCATGATTGGGAGTACTGGATAGAAAGAGCTTTTTATTGGAGTTGACCGAAAGCCATATCCAACCTGAGCCAAAATGAGACACTGCCAAGCTTTTAAATTCTTCAATAAAATTCTCTTTGGAGCCAAATTCGTTTTGAAGATTTTCTAAAAGTATCTTAGTTGGTAAGTTAGAACCATCTGGAGCAATATTCGTCCAGAACAAGCTGTGGTTGTAAAATCCGCCTGCGTTATTCCTAGCTGGTTCATCATACAGAGATATATTCTTCAGAATATCTTCGATTGACGTTTCAGCATCTACATTAAACTTCTTTAAAGCGAAATTCAATTTATCCGTATATCCTTTGTGATGCTTGCTGTGATGGACTCTCATTGTCTCTTCATCAATAAAGGGCTCTATGTCACCATATTGATAGTTTAGTTCAGGTAGTACATACATAATTCTTATTTTAAATTACACTTCAACTGTTACGCTACAACTAGAGATTGTAATAAAATTATGCCAACTCTTGTATTTCAAAACTACAACTGAAAATCAAAGGCTTACGGTGTTTGGGATTTAAGTCGAAGAAAAAAATACTACGAGATATAGTATTTATGAAAAACTATTAGAAATTAATAACGCTATCTAAAGCGTCATCAGCATCTTTGTGAAGTGAGCTTGCTTGGTGGTTTAATACGATTTTTTAAGAACCTATTGAGAAAATTGAACCTGAAGTGAAATTAGAAATAAGATATAACTTTAATAATATTAATGAGTAAGCCTAGCGAATAACAAATGTGAGTTTGAGAGAGGTATTTGAAAACTAAAGAGGTAAACAAAAAGTATTGACAAGGAATTAATAAGTTTTCCTTAAAGGTAAATACTCTTTGTCAAATGCCAAAAATCACACTATTTATATCCATATATCAAGTCACTAAATTCTTCCTATTTAAGATAATTTTAAGAATCAGTACACTAAGCAACCCTGACAACTTTTGGTTAGTTAAAGTTTTTATAAAGATTTATACGCTTGGTGTTATTAAGGTTTGTTAAGGTCTTTTTCAGAAATCGCCTATTTTTTTCTACTTACTTTTAATCCGAGTTAGATTAAAACAGTTACTCTAAGAAGAAGTATAACACCCTTAAAAGTAAGTAAAATGAACACATCAAAAGTAAATCGATTTAAGACGATCAACAAGACCACATTAGCCAAAGCATATGGAGTTCCCATCAGAACACTAAAGTTATGGTTAGATCCTATAGAAAAGGAAATAGGTGAATACTTAGGTAAGAGTTTCAATCCAAAACAAGTTGCAATCATCGTTACTATATTGGGAGAGCCAGAACATATAGAAATGATCACCATCCAATAAATCTGTTATGAAAGAAAACCAAACAATTGGAGTAGATGATTTTCTGGAAGAAACAGACAAACTATTGGAAGTTGCTTATACCAACAAAGAAATCGAACAGGATAATCAAGTAAAATTGGTCCTGGAGAAATTACTGGATTGCATTCAAAAAGTAAACATTAGAGAATACACCAAAATACAAGGCAATGCCAAACTTAAGAGAAATCATTTTGTAGTAGCTATTATAGAAATTATCCTTCAGGTTGCTGGGGATAATGGTTTCAGCTTATGCCGTAAAAATGGATTAGTCTATGTATACAACGGAGAATATTGGCAGTTTGCGGAGCGTACTGAATTTGAGTATTTTTTAGGGAAAGCTTCACAAAAAATGGGAGTGGATAAATATCTTGCAAAATTTCATGCTTTTAAGAATGAGCTGTACAAACAATTCACCGCAGAAGCACATCTGGAAGAGATCCAATCTCATCATAAAACCACTGCTATAAACCTTGTAAATGGTACTTTTGAAATATCTCCATTTAGCCAAACATTACGATCGTTTCAAAAGGAAGACTTTCTGACTTACCAACTTCCTTTTACATTTGATAAGACGGCAGAAGCTCCGTTATTTATGGAATATCTAAGACGTGTATTGCCAGAACACGAGTTACAAGATATTCTAGCAGAATACCTAGGCTATGTCTTTATAAAAAACAACGTACTGAAACTGGAAAAAGTTCTGTTGTTGTATGGGAATGGTGGAAACGGTAAGAGTGTGTTGTTTGAAATCGTACTGGCATTGTTTGGCACTGAAAACATCTCTAATTTCTCATTACAATCCTTGACAGCAGATAATGGATATTGCAGGGCTATGCTATCCAATAAGTTGCTAAACTATGCAAGTGAGATCAAAGGAAAACTAGAAACCAATATTTTTAAACAATTAGTGTCTGGCGAACCTGTAGAAGCAAGATTACCTTTTGGTCAACCGCATACCATTAGTAATTATGCAAGATTTATGTTTAACTGTAATACACTCCCCGAACAAGTAGAAAATACCCATGCTTTTTTTAGACGGTTTTTAATCATTCCATTTAAAGCAACTATTTCTGAAACAGAGAAAGACCCTGATCTTTCTAAACGAATTATAAGAAGTGAATTATCAGGTGTTTTTAATTGGGTACTCGAAGGGTTGAACCGCTTATTGAAGAACCGAAGTTTTACAAGTAGTAGAACTTCAGAAAATGAGGTATTGAAATATCAACAAGAAAGTAATTCTATTCTTTTATTTATAGAAGATTTCGGATATCAATCTTCTATTACTGATGATATGCCACTATCAACAGTCTTTAATGAATACCGAAGTTTTTGTATCGAGAGCAACTATAAAATGGAACCTAAAAGAATTTTTTCTAAAAAGATGCAAGAATTAGGATATGAAGTTAGGAGAAAAAGCTACGGTACTGCCATCTTCCTAAAAAAAATACTTATTAATTAGATCTACATAAACTACACAAACTACATTTTTTAACCAAAATCGTGTAGTTCGTGTAGTTTATGTAGTAAAAAATATAATGTTTTATTTTTGAACCATCGATTTACATTAGAACCTTACTCAGGATTAAAGTCCAGATTTAGATGCCCAAATTGTGGTAAGAATAACTGTTTTTCTCTGTACGTGGATATCCAGAAAAATAAATATATAGATATATCGGTAGGCAGATGTAACCGAGAAATCAAATGTGGTTATCATTATACCCCAAAACAATACTTTGAAGACCATCAAGATCAAAAACCGAAAACAGCACCTATTAAACGGACACCTTCCAAACAACTAGTTCCTAACAAAATTGGTTATATAGATCCTTATATTTTAAAAAGAAGTATAACTTCCAAGCACAGTAATTACTTTTTAAGTTACTTATCTACTATTTTTGATGCGGTTACGGTTCAGAAATTACAATCCAAATATCATATCGGTACTTCTAAGAAATGGAACGGTGCAACCGTATTCTGGCAAGTCGATTTTACAGGGAAGATCCGTAGCGGAAAAATTATGTTATATAACCGAGTAACGGGGAAACGAATTAAAAAACCATATAACCATATCTCCTGGATACATAAAGCGCTGCATAAACACGATTACTTCTTAAAACAGTGCTTTTATGGAGAGCATTTAATAAAGACAAGTACTAATCCTATTGCCATTGTAGAAAGCGAGAAAACAGCTATTATAGCCAGTGTATTCTTACCTGAATTTACATGGTTAGCTTCGGGTAGTTTGTCCAATCTTACCTATGAGAAAACAAAAGTTTTAAAAGGTCTTCAAGTAATACTTTTTCCTGATCTCAACGCATACGACAAATGGAAAGAAAAAATAGCCTCTTTACATCCCGAAACTACTTATCAGATTTCAGATTTACTGGAAAGAAAAGCTACTATCGAGCAAAGAAAAAATGGATTGGATATTGCTGATTATTTAGTAGCATTGGATATGGAAAAATATCTGAGAGAATAATCAATAAATCAACCTGACAAAGAATTTTTGTATTGTAATTACCATTAAAATAAGAAAACATCACAAAAACCTGTCAACCGTTTAAAACAATGGACTGAGCAATGTTTTCCAAAATGTTTACACTTTGTTTACCACATGTTTACCAGAATGTTTTCCAAATGGTTCGAGAAAATATAAACAGTCTTCTAGCATATCTCAAAACACTGATTTCTTAACCCGCACTTGTTAATTTTAAAATTTGCTTAGGTAGTTATATTAAATGGTGGTTTTATTGAACTTTTGACTAGAAACTTAGAATAAAACCTATTAATTTCAATAAAACGGTTCATTTTATAAGTTTACAAATTGAGACTTTAATGAACTTATATGTTATTTGGATATTCTTCTTCTAGCATTTTCTAAAAATAAATGTTCAAAAAGAATATTACTAAAATCACGTAAAAAACTAAGGAAAAAAATAGCCTTTTAAATTTATTTTTATTAATTGTAGAAACAACAAATAATTATAAACCACCCCGTGTCTGAAACAAACTTCAGACACGGGGGGTACTAAACGATGGCTTTGAAACAATCTATTTTGTTATATGTTTCAGAAATATCTTAAAACTTCAAAACAATTACTGGTCACTTTACCATTTACTTTTGAACAACAGGTTTCATGTTCTATAAAATGTCCGAAAGCGTCAGCAACTTCTACCTCTGTTAGTGTGCATTTCAGATAATCATTTTCAAAATCTTTGTTTCCATGATTTCGTTTTAATTCAAGTTTTAAACTTTCAACTAATCTTAAATGATTTTTATATTCAGATGAATTGATAAAGTCCATAATTTCAGAGGTCTCATTGAAATTGAGAACTTTTGATCCTTCATCTGTTAGCATTGTGAATGATAACATAATATCATCCTTGCTTTCCTCTAAATGCTGCTTTTCGCAAGAAATTAATGTAATAAATACAAAGCTCAAGATTAAAAGATTTTTTGTGTTTTTCATTTTAATAAATTTTTATGTTTAAGTCAGGTAAAAATATACTAATTGTAGTATCACATTAAATGATTGTCTGTATATAGCATTATTTAACTCCTAAATAACGATATTTAACTCCTAGATAGTAATTTAACTTCTAAATAAATCACCTTTTATAGCATTGTAAGCATCAAAAAAATACTATGTAAAGCTTTCTCTTAAAATAGGAAAAGCTTTTGGGTGTCATAAACTATATTGTTTAACTTTTCCATATTATCAGTATTTCAAAAAAATTATAACATCATTAATAATTCTAATTTAATTACTATCGCTAATATGGGTAAAAAGCCTAAAGAAGAAAATAAAACAGAAGGTATTCTTTTTGACAGTAATACTTTTGAACCAGAATTTTTACAGGCTGTTGGAAAAATAACTATTAATTTTGCCAATTTAGAATTATACTTATCTCTTTTTTGCGGCACACATATTAGAGCATTTCCGCCTATAATAAATCAAATAATTACATCAGAATTATCATTTAAGCAACTAGTTCATATATCAATTGCTATTCATAAGGAAGTTGAACAAGACCCAATCAAAATAGAGGGGTTTTTAGAAATATCAAAGAAACTATTTGATTCGGAACAAAGAAGGAACGCGATAATTCATTCAAATTATGGCACTGAAAATGATAAAGTTGTAAGACAAAAAAGTACCGCAAAAGGCAAACGAGGCTTTAGAACTCAATATGAAGATTTAACAACAGAGTTGATGTATGATTTTGCAAATGAGATAGATGACACTAGTAAACAAATAGGACTATTAATTTATGAATTATCAACGACAACAGAATAAATAAAGTTCAATAAAACGATCAAAAATCCAAAACATTATTTAAAGCTTCGTCCGTTTCGGTATGGTCAAAATTAGACTGATATCCTATAGTCGTATTAAGATTAGAGTGGCGATATAATTTCTGTAGTCGCTGAGGAGAAACTTTATCTCCAGCAATTTGACCAAAAGAGTGTCTAGCGATATGACTGGTTATTTTCTTTTTTATTTCCGCTTTTTGCCCTATTTGCTCAAGGTAGTTATTAATTTTTTTGGTGTTTGTTTTTATTCTGGAGTATACAGCCTTAGAATTTTTTTCATCCATACCCGCTAGAAAAGGAAATATATACCCTTTATTTGATTTTTCACTCTTTTTATAAAGGTTAATAATTTTAATGGCTTTATCTGGTAATCTTAATGAATCCCTTTTATCATTTTTACCCATTTTGTAATACAACCTATCATCCACAATATCTTTCCACTTCATTCGTAAAGCATCAGAAACTCTAATTCCTGCCAAGTAAAAAGAAAACAAAAATATATTTTTAGTATCCCATATCAGTGTGTTCTTTTCAAGCTCTAATATTTCTATAGCTAAAATTTCATTTCTATTTAACCCTATTTTTTCACTCTCCGGATATTTAATTTTAACCTTTCCAACTCCAAAAGGATAATATTTTTGATCTACAATACCTCTTCTAATTGCTGTATTAAACAATAATCGAATTAACACATAAATATTCATAACGGATCTTTCTGATAGGTCATTACTAATCTGGAGATATATTTTTAACCTCTTCAGCATAGCTTCATCAATTTCCTGAAATGTCAAATTACTATTTCCTGTAAACTCTTTAATACGATTCACCTTACTGTTATCTGATATTGCTCGATTATGTTTTCCTAATTTTCTTAGATCGGCTACATGTTCATTTGCCAAATCAAAGAAGGATTGATTTTTATTAGTTGAAGTTCGAATTGAATCAACTATCTGTTTTGCTGTCAATGGAGTTTGAAGAGTTTTTGACTCAAAAATTACATCATCTAATGCATCATATTTTTTCCTAATAATCCTATTGAGCTGGGCATATTTGGGGTGGGTATTTTTAATTTTTTCGGCTTTTTCATCAAAATCCACTGGATCAATATTATATCCCAAATGATAGTAACTACGCTTTCGGTTTACCGTGACTCTTAATGCTAGTCTATATGATTTCTCCCCATTACTATTTGTTTTTGGATGTAAAACAGTTTTTAGCTTAGCCATTTGTTAAATATTTAATCACGAGCTAAATTACAAAACATTTTTAAAAAGGGTAACACAATAGGTAACACATTTTAAGTACTTTAATAAACTTTAACGAACTACAATACCACTAAAATAAGTTGAATTCATTGACTTTATCTATATTTATCACGTATTAAGGTTTATTAGAGTATTCAAAAAACTAGACTTAGGATCTAGTGCCGCGAGGTGTGAGAGTTCGAGTCTCTCCGCCCGCACCGAACTAAAAAGCTTCTCTTAATCGAGAGGCTTTTTTTGTATGCAAAAGCTTGATGTTACTTGGGAGAGACGAGAAGTTTATCCTGAGTTAAGTCGAAGGGAGTCTCTCCGCCCGCACAGCGTAAAAAAACCCAGATCAGATGATCTGGGTTTTCTTTTGTTCTTATAATATTATGTATAAATAAAAGTAAATCATACATCATCATTTTAACCAAGGTCATGAGTTTTTTGAACGAAGGGTTATCTTTTCTCTAGTTGTTTAATAAAATAAGAGGGATAAATTCCTGTTATTTTATAGAAAGATTTAGAAAAAACTTCAGAATTATTAAAACCGGCTTCTCTTGCTATAGCTTTTATTGTATACTTTCTATGCTTAGGTTCTTCTTTAAGTCTATTGATACTGTGTACTATTCTTAACTGATTAATATAATTTTTAAATCCTTTTTGCTTATATGTATTAATTATTATGGATAAATACTTAGAATTTGTATTTAATTCTTTTGACAATTCTGATATTGAAATTTTTGGATTTAGAAAACCATAATTTCTCTCAAAGGATTCCAGATCATTAAGAATTCTTTTTCTTATTTCATCAGGAACTTCTATTTCATAAGATTTTTGAGTTTTGAGCTTATCTTGTTCCTTATTGTTACTGTTTTTTTCTAATAGTTTTGCAAATCGTTTTTTATATAGTTGTTGTCGATAATAATAATAACCAACTCCAAGCAGGCTTAGAATCAAAAGAATGGAGATAACAATATTTTGGGTGGATACTTTACTATTCTGTTTTTCTAGCGAAGCAATAAGTTTTTCTTTTTCTTCAATTAGATCTTTGGTTTCATATTCTCTTGCAATTTTTTTTGATAATACTTTGTAATTAGATTTTAAAATACTGTCTGATCTCAAAAAAGACTCTATATATTTAATTTGATTTTTGGTATCATTTTTTGATTTGTAATGATCAATCAAAACACTATAAGTATCTATTAGTTCTGGACTAAAGCTATTGGATTGATTAAGAACAGTATCTACTTTTTTAAGATGGTATATGCCTTTTGGGATATTATTCAATTGATACCAAGATTTCCCAATATAATAATCGTGCATTGCTATCCCCATAGTATCAATAGGATTAGTTTTTATTAAATATGCTTTAGCTTTGTTAAGGCTATCGATAGCCTGATAATATTTTTCTTTAAAATATAGATTAATGCCTGACTGATATACTAATAGATTATAAATGACTGAATCTTTGACCTTAAGAGTTTCGATAATCCCCTTATTAATATAAATCGCTGCGGAGTCCAACTTCTGATTTTGATTATATCCATCTGACAAAGCATATAACCCCCTATTATACAATGAATGCTTATTAGTAAGCTTATTTACTATCAAATAATTAACAAATTCTTTATACAGTTCTAAAGCTTCTTCCTTCTCTCCTAATTCATCTTTTAATATTGCTATATTAAATTTTAAGATGGCGTATCGTAATTTATTTCCTGTCTTCTTCGCATACTTTGATGCTGTTAAATATTCATTAAAAGCCTCAATATAATTTCCCTCGTAAAAGTGATAATTTCCTTTGATTGCATATGCTGATCCTGGATGTCTTTTATTGATTCTTGTTTTAGTAATAGCAATAATACTATCTGCATATTGTAACGCAATGGTTTCACTAGTTTGAATTCTTGCCAAAAAAAGAAAACCATCTGCTATCTTAAAGGTATCCTTTACTTTTTTTGCTTTTTTGAGATACGCCTTTGCATATATATTAGCCCGTATTGAATCATTCTCGTTTTGGTAAAATTTTTCCTTTAATTGTTCAAAGCTTTTTGTTTTTAAAGAATCCTGAGCTATTAAAACAAAATTGAAGTTCAGAAAAAAAATGATACTATAACATAAAAGTCTATTGGTAGCATATACTCTACAATTTTTCATCATTAAAAACAATTTACACAACTTCTATATTCATATAAATACCTCATTCAAAAAATGAACATTTATAAAATTATTTATTAGCTAAAGTAATTGTTTTAAATTTTTATTGAGATTAAACCACAAAAATTAATTTTGGCTGTAGCCCCATACTCTATAGATGATTCTTGATTATTATTTTAGAAATAATAATTTACTTATGCAGTTGGTTTAAAAGCTTTCTTGCTTTTTGATTGTATATACTATTGCGAGAGGTTAATGTTTTTAAGATCTGACTAGCTTGTTGGGTTTGTTCTAGTTTAAGATAGCAAAGAGCAACAAACCACAATCGATCATCATAATATTTACTTTCTTTTTTTATGTTTTCAAACTGTTGTATTGCACCGTCAATATTATCAGTATTTATATAACTGTTTCCTAGATACAATTTTAATTTATCGTTATCGGGAGCCTCTTTCATCATTTTTTCTAGATGTGGTATAGCTTCTTTATAGTTGCCGTTTTTATAAGCTCTAGAAATCGATTTTAAATCATCGCCAACAGTATTCTCATCCCCTCTGGTAATATCCTCCATAGGAAAAGGAGTGTAATACATAGCAAACATATCATTTTGCTGACTCGTATTTAAATATAAAAATGTAGATACCCCAATTAAAATTACTATTGATGCAGCTAATTTCCAGTATACTGTATAAAAAGGTTTGATCTTTGGAGTTGATTTTTGTTCTTCTTGTAGTGCTTCATTTATTTTTACAAGCTTCTTTCTGAAATCAATAACCTCTTTATCTTGTAGTGCAGATTTTATTTCGGCATGCTTTTCAACCTCTCTTTGTAATTCGGGGTCTGATGTTAAAGCTTTCTGGAACATCTCTAATTCTGCCCCCGTCAAATCACCATCGATGTATGCTTCAATTTGTTCGAATATTTCTTGACTTCTTTCCATACTTTGATGTTATTTTTGAGGTGTTTTAAGCTCATCAAAAGCCGGATCTTTTTCAACCATTGCCATTAGTTTCTTTTTACATTCAAACTTTTTTTTGCGAGTATACGCTTCGGTATATCCCTTTTTGTTTGATATTTCTCTCATACTTGCTCCAGAAAAAAATAGTGCAAGTAACTCTTGGCAACTTTCTCCTAGTTTTAAAAAATACTTTTGATATAAAGTTCTTCTTTCACCAGCATAGATATCTTCGATAAGATCACTCTCATCGATACCCGAAATAGTAATAATATCTTCGTTGTTTACCATCCTATTATTTTTTCTTAATTTATTCATCCACATATTTCTAGAAACAGCATAGACATATGTACCTAAAGAACAATTAAGTTCTAATGAATCACTTTTTAATTTTTGATATACAAAAACCATTGCATCCTGGAATATATCTTCTGCGTCTGATATACTACCTGAGTTTTTTACAATATAATTGCTCACTTGCGGCAAATACTTTTTGTAAAAAGCTTTTATAATAGCATCATCTCCGCTAATAATCCCATTGATAATTGTTTTATCGCCAGTGCTGTTCATGAATTAATGTCTAATAAATAGGATTTGTTACACAAAAATGGAATAAATTTTGATACTTGCAAGTAACATATACTTATTTTTATAGTTATAATAACTATAAAATCTTCTTTATATTTAAATAAATGATGATCAAGCAACTACCTAACTATTGTATTGTATCTATATTTTTGGGTTTGTTTTTTGTAACAACCAGTCTTGCTCAAGTATCCAAAGATACTATACGCGCACACCAAAACTATATCAAAGCTGATTCTTTATTTAAAAAAGGAAAGTATAAAAAAGCTATTGTTTTATATGAAAATGCTGCTGAAGATTTTAAAAATAAATCCTTATGGAAGAGATATGCCAAAATACTTAATCAAGTATCTGTTGCATATTATAGAATAAGAGATTTTGAAGAATCTATGAAAAATATTGAGCTTGCATTACATATTTGCAAAAACCGATTAGAAGAAAGCAGTTTAGAAGAAGCAAAAGCATATAATAATAAAGCAAAAATATATAGAAGAAAAAGCAAGTATGACCAAGCTTTAGAGCTTTATCAAAAAGCACTTATAATCACAAGAAAAAGGCTTGGAGAAAATAATATAAAAACAGCAAGCTTATATAATAATTTAGGGATTATATACGACCAAAAGGGATTAATTGATACTTCTCTGGATTATTATGAAAAAGCTTTATTAATTAGCCAAGATTTATATGATCAAAAAAAGGAAAATGAGTTAAATACAGTTTACCTAAACTTTGCCATCATGTATGGTAGAAATGGTTTATATAACAAAGCAATTCCTTATTATAACAAGGCCATTGCTTTAGATAAAGAGGTATATGGTTTACAACATCATTATGTCGCCATTGGATATTATAATCAAAGCACCAATTATAGCTATATCGGTGAAGATAATTTATCTCTTCAGTATTTAAAAAAAGGATTAGATATTATACAAAATATTTATGAACAAGACAATGAGGCTTTTGCATCGTTTTATGATGGTATGGGTACCCAATATAGTAAACTGAAAAAATTTGACCTAGCTTTTCAAAACTATCAAAAAGCAGTCAATATATATATCAAAAATTACGGAGAAAATAATTATTCGACTGCCAAAACCACACTTAATATAGGCGGAGTTTACAGGCTAACAAAACAATATGATCTTGCATCACAATCATTATATAAAGCTTACAATATTATTAAAAATCTTTTTGGCGAAGATCATCGAAATATGATTTTGATTCATAAAGAGCTTGGACTATTATACGAACAACAAAAACAATACGAAAAAGCCAATACTTTCTACAAAAAAAACTTGGATATCGCCCTAAAAAGCTTTGGCAATAAAAATCAAATAACTTCTGAAAGTTATATAGATGTAGCTAGAGTTAACATATTGAACAACCAAACTCTTGAAGGAATCAATACATATCATCATGCTATCATTGCAGCCACCAAAAGCTTTGAAGACAACTCTTCGCATAGCTTACCCAACTCAAATGATTATAACAATGTAAACACATTATTATCTGCTATTTCTGGGAAAGCTAAAGCATTTAAGACTTATGCTGAAGAAAACAATGCGCAAAAAGATCTCGTTTTTTCGCTAGCAAACTTTATGCTGTGCGATACATTGATCGACAAAACACGTAATTCATTTCTATCTGTTGAAGACAAAATGTTATTAGAACAAAAATCGGCTGATATCTATCAAGAAGCCATTGCAACAGCATTAGCACTTTATAAAAAAACAGAAGACAAAACATATGTATCAAATGCGTTTTATTTTTCAGAAAAAAACAAGGCTCGTTTATTAGAAGAACAATTACGAAAAACAAAAGCACAGCATTTTGCAGAAATACCTCAAGAGCAATTAACTCTTATCGAAGATACCAAAGCCATGCTAGCAATATACAAATCAAAGTTGCAAAAAAATAAAACCAAAGACACTTCAGAAGATAGTATAATATCAAGCACTTATTCGAGTTTAATCTTTTCGTCAACACAAAAAAATGACTCTTTAATGAAGCTCTTAGAAGAGCAATATCCCAAATATCATCAACTCAAATATGACAATACCATTATCTCTATTGCCGAAATACAGCAACAATTAAACACTAATACTACTCTAATAGAGTATTTTGTAAGTGATACTATTATGTATGCATTTACCATTTCTAAAAATGATTTTGCTGTTCAAGAAATTGAAGTTAACAACCTGGATAAAAAAATACTTCAGTTACAAAATGCTATTATTAGCAAAGAAGTTGTACCATACTCAAAACTTGCTCACGAGCTGTATCAAAAACTAATACATCCTATTAATATATCATCTAGCCAAGACCAAATTATTATTATCCCAGACGGAGCATTATGGCATCTTAATTTTGATCTCTTGCTTACAGAAAGAACCAATACCAAAAACCCAAAAGATTTACCGTATCTACTAAAACAGAAAGTAATTAGTTATGCTAATTCTGCAAATTTATTATTCAACCATCAAAATAGTACTTCAGATACAGTAAAAGAATGCTTAGCATTTTCATTTTCAGATATTACAAATACATCTATCGAAAAAGCAACTTCGTTAGCGGTTTTACGAAACACTGATGATGATTTACCGGGCACTCGAAAAGAAATCAAAGCCATTTCAGATATTATTGACGGCACTTATTTTTATGGGGAAAATGCCATAGAGACTAACTTCAAAAAAAATGCAGGGCAATATGCTATCTTACACCTGGCATTACATGGAGAGTTGGATAATGAGAATCCTGAAAACTCAAAATTATACTTCACACAGGTTAAAGATTCTACTCAAGATAATTATCTATATAATCATGAGTTATATGCTCTTGACATCCCTGCAGAACTAGCTGTTTTAAGTGCTTGTAAAACAGGAACTGGCAGCATCTCAAAGGGCGAAGGTGTGATGAGTTTAGGTAGAGCTTTTCAATATGCTGGCACCAAAAGTCTGGTACTTACCAATTGGGATGTATCTGATGAAACCACGCCCGAATTGATGAAAAACTTTTATACCAACCTTAAAAGCGGGATGACCAAAGCCAAAGCTTTACAACAAGCAAAATTACAATATCTCAATACCGCAGATGTGTATCGTTCTGACCCTTTTTATTGGGGTGGCTTTTATCTTATAGGCGATGTTTCTACTATTAATTTCGAAAACAATAACACATACATATATGTGATTCTTTTTGGTATTGCACTTCTTATAACTGGGCTTATATATCGTAGAAAAAGAAGATGAAAAATTGATCATAACTACCTAAGGATCAAAAAAAATACCGCCTATTCTATTTATAAACTTATATTTGCGTTTTTTTTTAAACAAAAAAGGGTAACATTTTATCAAACACAAACATCAATAGGGAAACAAACTCACAGAAAATGAAAAAATTAACTTTATTCTATGCTATACTCGTATTGGGTATACAGGCAATCATTGGGCAAAATATACATAAAGGGCATTTGCTTTTGTCTACACAAACCGAAATTAATAGTTTCAAGTACACCGAAGTAATAGGAAACCTAACCATCAAAGAAGCTAAAGCTGGAGATATCACTAATCTATCTTCATTAGCTTCATTAAAACAAGTAAGTGGGAGATTTCATATTAAATCTAATACAAATCTAAGTGACATTTCAGGGTTATCCAACCTGCAACGAGTTACTGGCAATATTGTTATTACCAATAATCACAAAATTACTTCGCTTAAAGCTTTTAATAACTTAACAGAATTAGGCGGCAAGCTTAGTATACATTGGAATGAAGGTTTAACTACCTTAGATGGATTCGAAAACTTGACTCAAGTTGGTGGCAATATTGGTATTACATCAAACACCAATCTTACAAATATTGATGGTTTTAGAAATCTAAAATACATAAAAGGGCATCTAACAATCATTAATAATAAACTTACAAATCTATTAGCTTTCTCAAGTGTAACCAGTATCCAAAGTTTATTTATCCGAAAATCTGATATCTATAACCTTGATGACTTATCAAGTTTACAAGAAATTAGAGGAGGTATTTTATTTCAGTATAATGACAACTTAAACAACATCAAGGGAATTAGACAAGCTATAGGCAGTAGTATTGCATTTGTAGATATTCAGTTTAATCCACAACTTGAAAGTATCGAAGGATTAGAAAAAATCAATAACATACGATTAAATACAAATTTCATAAAAAACAAGAAGTTAAAAAACCTTGACCCTTTATCAAATTTAACCCGTGTACATCAGACTGTAAATATCAGTAATAATACTAATTTAGAAAGTGCATGTGGGCTTTATAAACTACTTAAAAACCCTAATGGGATTGGAGGCGAATTAACCATTGCAAATAATAGGACTAATACCAACTCTGTTTTAGATGTTGTGACTTCATGTTTTGTATATGACGGAAATATGACCCTAACATCTCAGGCTCAGATTGATGCATTTTCGTACTCTGGCGTTTCAGGATCTTTAACAATATCAGAAGCTGTCCCAGGTAATATTACCGATCTTACTCCTTTACAGGGTTTAGAATTTGTAGAAAGCTTTAATGTAGTTAATAATACTGCGCTAAGTAATATTTCACTACCTAATCTAAAGGCTGTACGATTCAATCTCAATATTAATAACAATACATCTCTTGTAGGGATGGAGTTTCCTTTATTAGAATTTATTGGCCGTACTATTGAAGTAAAAAATAATGATACGCTTCTCAAAATAGCGACTATGCCATTGTTAAATAGAATTGGTCAAGATTTTATTATTTATAACAATCCAAAACTTAAAACATTTGGAGCGTTTTCAAGATTAAATTATATTAAAGGAAAATTGAGTGTTACCAACAATCCATCACTTGTTGATTTTACAGGGTTAGAAAGTTTACAAGAAATTAGAGATTTATATATTAATAATAATACCAGCTTAACCGATATTAATGCTTTTTCGCTTAAAAACATAGAAAACTCAATTTATATCAATAATAATCCAAGCCTTAGATATATTGAAGGTCTTTTTTATATAGAATCAGTACCTGGAGATCTAACCATTACCGCAAACTTTGCATTGCAAACACTTGCAGGTTTATATAACCTTTCATCTATAGGAGGAAATTTTAAAGTTAAAAGTAATACCGATTTAAAAAATGCATGTGCGATTATAGAATTAATCAACGATGAAACTGCAGTACGAGGTACTATAGATTTTTCTAACAACGGTAGTATCTATAGAACATTACAAGATATAAAACTAAAGTGTAATACCGCTGTCGAAGGAGATGTAAAGCTTACAACACAAGAAGAAGTAGATTTATTTAACTATAGACAAGTAGGCAGAAACTTAATCATAGAAGAAGCCAAACCAGGGTTAATTACCAATATTGCAGCGCTAGAAAGTTTAAACCGAATTGGAGGTGATCTAATTATCCGAAACAATTCGAGATTATCAAATATATACCCATTGGGTACTTTGGATCAAAGTAGTTATGATCCAAATCCAAGTATAGCAGCTACCAAGAGAAGTATTGGTGGAGATATTATCTTGGATCGTAATCCTTCGATATCTAATGTTGTTATTATTGAGACGGCCAAGTATTTTGTTTGTAGACGAAGAGCGCAAAGCTTACAAGTAACCGATGCCATTACTCAAGAATTTACTGTATATAAGTTACCTTTTGATGATCCTCTTTTTTGTATTGATACATTTCCTGGCAGTGATTATGATAACAGAGATGCAGATGGAGGAAATAGTAGTAAATTACTTTCAACCTCTACCAATACCGTAAAAAACAAGTTAACATTACATCCTACAATTTCTAACGGTAATCAAATAACAATTACTGGTGCTACAGCAAATTTAAACTATCAAATTTATGATGCTACAGCAAGATTGATAGAAGAAAATAATATAGTAAATGCTTTACCAAATCAAGTAATACAATTTAGAAAACAACTAAAATCTGGAATGTATTTTATTAAAGTACTAGATCAAGGTGTAAATACCGCACTTCGATTTGTAGTAAAATAATTAATCTAACTACACAATAGATTTAGTTTAATGCATACAAAAAAAGCTCTCTTAATTGGGAGCTTTTTGTTTTTCATAAACAGATCATATGTATTGTCAGATTTTTATGATACTCCCTACGAATAATCGTACATCAAAAAGGGGTTTTGTCCCCCGTATACCCCAGTAGTTTTTATCTTAGGTTTGCTGCTTCAAATAGTATATTAACTTTTAATTTCACACAAATGGCTTTAGAAAATCTAATTAGCATCAGTTTTACCGAAAAAGAATTATCATCACTAGATCAACATATGTCTGGTATCAACGAGATCCTTAACGGCAAAACAATAAACCTTACTCCCGATCAACGACAACAATATGGCCGTATTGCTAACCAAAATAAACTTATTGTTGATAAAGCAAAAAATTATATGGAGCAGCATCCAGGATGGATTCCTCGTTTTTTGGATAAAGAAGAATTTGATAACGATTATATGGCCCGCCAACAAGTAGAAGGTCGCGCACAAATGCTCGAAAATCTAACACAACAATTAATTGATACCAAAACACTATTGGATCATGATAACTATACCAATGCATTAAGTTTTTATCGATTAATGCGTTATCTGGCTCAAGAAAACGAACCTGGTGCCAAAACAGTTTATGAGGATATGAAAGTGTTATTTAACAGAACAAGCACCAAGAGCAACGATCAAAATCAAACTGAACAATAAACAGTACGTAATCAAATCGTATCAATATTTTAAAAACCGCTAGTAAGCGGTTTTTTTTATGTCCATACTCTATGTAACACCCTTGTTTATATATTATAAACATCTTGGTTAGACTCACAAAGTACTTCGAACCGCTTCAGTAAAGGTTACTAACCCAAAAGAAACCATATCTAGGCTATAAACTAACCCGAAGAATCGCTATAGTTTGGGTTCGACCCCTTACTTAATGACTTATTTGCCCTTGCTATACTGCTTCAAAGTGTGACATAAGTACTTCGAAGTAGTTTTACAATGCTGCTAACCACTTCTTTAAGGCCTACTACCCCATCACTTATAGGGTAAGCCCCTTTAAAAAAGGGCAAAATAGCCACCACATCAGCTTTCTAACTACTTTATCAAAGAGTAACAACCATTAGGATAATCCCTCGAAGTACTTAGGTATGCCATCACAGTACTTAACCCTATCATAAAATCTACACAAAATAGGGTAACAACTCCTCTTCACACAACATCAAGAAGTATTCAATTATTAAAACACATAAATCAAAACAAAATTCATGAAAACAAATTTTAGAAAAGCATCAATAAAGATGCTTACAATGGCTTGATTACTAGGGGTCTTGGTAACCACTTCTAGTTGTGAAAAGGATAATGTAGAGGCTACTACTTTTTCAGAAAAACCACAAACCTATCACAATTTTGATATCAAAAACAAAACATTAGTTTTTGAAAATAGTGAGTCTTTAACAACATTAATACAATCATTCAAAAATGATGAAGATCAATTCGATAATCATCTAAGTGCACTCTCTACTATGGATCAAGACGAGTTTACAGTGCTTACTCCAAACTATGATATCGAAAATGAGGTTGCAATCGAATCTTATACTAAAAGGAAAGAAGAAGAATATAAAAAACTAGCCTCAAAATATGGCTATGCTAAATACAGTAAATCAAGCGAAGAAATAGATGATGAGGATAGCTTTATTGCAGACCCGCATTTTGCAGCATTATTAAATCAAGATCATGAGCTAATCGTTGCAGAAACTCTTTATAAATACACACCTTTTGGGGTATTTTCTGGTCATAAAGAAGATCGTGAGAAAATAAACAAAGTGATCTCAGAATTCAGACCTGATTTTAATGCATACAACGAAGCTGTTTTTACCGATCTTGGTAATGGAGTAAGCTATTTTCCTCAAGATTATACAGGAGAACATAGTATAAAAGAGAGTTATCAATATGCCGCTACAGATTCAAAACTTTATGACAGAGAGCCAATTGATATTGATGATGGTGGCGGAAGCGGAGGAGGTTCTGGAGGTTCTGGAGGTTCTGGAGGTTCTGGAGGTTCTACTACTTCATCTAGAGCTCCAAATATAAATAACTTTCCAAAATGTAATAATCTTAGACAGAGCCTTCTAAATAAAATTGTAGGACCAAGTATCGATTGTACACAATACTGGGAAAAAAGAAAGAGAATCAAAACCAAGGTTTGGAATCAAAATTATGGTTTGTATTCTTCTATCGGGATTTCGGTAAGAAGTCAATCTCGTAGAGCAAGAGTATGGTGGGCAAAAAAAACCGATGAACTGATCTTAGGATATAACACCGTTACTTTTGATTACCCTTGGGATAACCCACAAATTGTTACGAATAACCCTGGCCTTTTCCCACAGCCATATAATTTCACCTATCAATATAAAGGTCAAATAGTAAATCAAAATGGTGGTTTTCAAAACCCTGGAGGGAAACTATGGGAAACAACTGCTTTTCCAATTACTACAGTTAATGATGACTGGTTAAGAGTTCAAGTATACGTACCTGTACTTAATGACAATATTGGTACTACGATAAGCACTAGTGATCTTAATGGATATGCCGAAAGTGCATTAAAATCGGCTATCAAAGATTTCTTTAAAAAACTACAAAAGCCTAATAACGATACTCCTACAGTTATCGAAATGATGACGCCTAAAAAAGCACGTTTCATCCATCATAACTGGAAAAAAAGAGTGACCAACAAAGCCAAGATCATAGAAAACTTTGATTGGAATACTGCTCAAATTGGAGTAAAAATTACTCCAGGAGGTGGTGGAGGGTTACCAACACCAGACCTTAAAGCAACTGCAAAATCCTACAATTATATCAAAGCCGATGTATATGGTATTGGTCGTAAAGGCAGTACCTGGAAAGGAAGTAGAATCGAATACGAAGAAAAATAAAATAATATTCCGGGAGCGTGAAGCTCCCGGAATACTCTAACACTTACAAATTCAATTAGTAAAACAAAAAAATGAAAAATCATTTAAAAAAACTGTTACTATTCACTGTTTTTATAGTAGCTATGTACTCTTGTAAAAAAGATAGTATACATGAACAAGTCAATACAGGATCAGAACAATCTATCGAATCTATTGACCAAGATGTACAACCAATTCAACTTGGCAAAAAATTAGAAGATCCGTATACCGTAGAGAACATGAAAAAGGCGTATGAGAGTCTAAAAAAATCATCCCATAAACTTGCATCTGCGTATACGCCAAATATCAAAACAACACATATTTATATAAGATTTGCTCCTCAAGACGAACAAGAAGCAGAGTACTTAGAGCGTATAAAAGGATTAGAATTATACGATTACCCTTTTGATTATGAAATCAAAACAACTGGTGATTATTATCATGATCCAAGTATTTCTATAGATAAACCTACTTACAAATACACCACGGTCCCTGTAGATTATAAATTTCCTGAGGATGTAACTTATGAGATTTTATCAGAATTATACCTCCCAAAGGTTGATATAAATGCTAATAAAAATGATCAAAAAGTTAGTAATTTTCTAGAAGCACTAGAAGATGAATCGTATATCATTACCAATAACGAAACTCGAAATCAAAGTATTGAAAAGAAAAAGAAGAAATATAATCCATCTGGGTATATACGAATATTTAACGATCATAATGGCCGATTAGAAGGCGTTCCTGCAGTAAGAGCAAGAGTTCGAAGATGGCACGAGATCAGAACAACATATACCAATAATGATGGTTACTTTTATATTAGTGAGCGATTTAAGAGAGATGTTAACTATGGTGTAAAGTACGGAAACGGAAATGCATCAATAAAACCAGTAGCAGTAGGTATTAGTCCAGCATTCGTAGATGGCCCTAAAACTCGTAACCAATGGATATACAATTCTTATAAAGGCTCTAGAAGTTACCTTTGGGGGGTTATTATGAGAGGCGTATATGATTATCATACAGATTATGCGCAACGATGGAATATAGGAAGACCAGCACCTGGCCTAAAAATAAAAGCTTGTAAAAAAGATTGCGGGTCTACAACAATGATGCATACCAATACTAATATATTACTTTTTGCATCAGAACTCTTCTCTGATGTGAGGATAGGTCACAAAGATGAAAGCTACAAAAGAATCTATAGCACTACAATCCATGAGTTAGGACATACTGCACATTGGCAATTGGTAGGAAATCAAACTATCGTTAATAACAATAATGCTATCTGGGCGCATAAAATGGTTAGAGAAGCTTGGGCATCGGGAATCAACGACCAAGTAAACAGAATCAAATTTGGCACTCCATATTATAGTGGTTGTAAAGAACTTCAAAAAATGAAAGACGATGGATATCCAAGAGTATTGATTAGAGATTTGATTGATAATGTTAATGAATTTAACCCTTCAAGCACTACTTGTAATGTTAATGACCCCACAGCTCTAAGTGGATATACGCTTAATGAAATATTTTATGCTCTTAAAGGTGCGCAAGGTGGCAAATCTAATAAGGCATTAGATCGCTGGAGAGATAACCTTATAGCAAAACGACCATGGCTTAAAGATCTTACAACGGCTTACTTTGAGCAGTATAAAAAATAAATTAAAAGATCTACCCAGGATCATACGGATTTGCAGTCCGAACTTATCATAAACACAAAAACCAGCTACAGGTACAAACTTGTAGCTGGTTTTTTATGTGTTTTAGAAAACAAGGGTAACATTTTCTACCCTTTAGACATAAAGCTTTAACAATCACTAATAAACACATAAATCGGTCTTACAATGAAACAGCGTTTTTTTTATCGTTCATGGTACACAATCATAAAAGTGACCATACTCTTACTATGTTGTACAACAACAAGTATTGCACAAGAAATACCAGAGTTATCTCCGCAATCACCAACAGTTGGATCATTAGGTACTTTTGGAGAAATCCCAGTAAGCTTAAGTACAGGAATACCCAATGTATCTATACCTGTCTATACATTTGAGCAAGGGGACATTACTGTACCTATATCTATAGATTATCATGCTTCAGGAATACGAATAAAAGATCGTTCTGGATTAGTAGGTGCCAAATGGGCGCTAAATGCAGGTGGGCAAATTGCAGTAAATGATATTAGTCTTAATGCAAGTTTTAATAAAACCATTGATATTTTTGATTTTCAGAGGTATGATGATGAGCAAAAGTTTGACTTTTTCAAAAATAATAAACAAAATCACTTTGCGCCAGAGTCTTATTCATATAATTTTTTGGGAAAAAGTGGCGATGTATATATCGATGCAAACAATACTACTTTATATGTTCCTAAACAAAATAAAATTGTAATTAAAAACCTCGAATCATCCAATCGCAAAATTGGTAAAGTAATTACAGACGAGTTTGGTATTACCTATTATTTTAATACCAAAGAATCTTTAACTTCTGCACGTAGAACAGAAAAAGATCTTAATTATAATGCACCGAGAATTTATAATACTGCTTTTTTCTTGGATAAAATTGTTAGCCCAAATGGCGATGAGGTAAATTTTGAATATGAAAACAACAATTATATCATAACAGATGATTTGGTAAATGAGTACGAATACAGAACAATTGGATATTGTGTAGGCCAAATAGAAGGTCAGCTTACAAATCTACCTGTTCAATTATACAACCTAAGAAATTATAAATCTAAAAGAATTAAAAGAATTTACGGAACCAATGGTGAGGTAATCTTTAACTATACCGATAACATTGCCAACAATGACGGCAGTGGGCAATTACAAAATATTATTATAAAAAATAAACATAAACAGATAAAAAAATATAATCTGTTGTATATGTACAATGGTCGTTACAATATCTCAAAAGTAGATATTTTGGATGGTACGAATCATAAGATTTCAGATTATCAGATTACTTATAAAGAAGGTAAAATCCCTGAGGACTTTAATACTCGAGGTATCGATTTTTTCGGATATCAAAACGGAGCAGGAAACCAATCTTTGGTTCCTAAAATGCGTTTAAATAATAAAGTATACGGAAAAGCTGATCGATATGCGAATTTTAGGCATAGCAGTAAAGGAATTATCAAATCTATTAAATATCCAACAGGAGGTTCTACTCATTTTGAATTTGAGCCTAACATACACGATACTCCGATAGTGGTTTCTCCGGTAGAACCTTATGAAGATGATGGGTTTTTTTTCTCAAACAATCAATATCCAGCTGGAAGATCAGAAATACCATTTACTGTACCAGAGAATACATATTATGACCCCAATAAAACTGGTAGAAATACACCTATTTATATAAGTGGATTTGGCCCAGATTGGATTAATGGATATTATACTCGCTTTTTATCAAGGTTTAAATTAATACGTGTAGATACAGGAAAAGAATTAAAGGCCTTTTCTGGATCATATTCACGATTTAATTCTAATTATGATGAGTATACTGGTAGTAATCCTGCAGATAATGGTGGTGCACCTTCTATCGGTGGGTATGGATTTACCTACTACTTTGATCTGCAGCCTGGAGATTACAAAATTATAATGGATAATAATCGCTCTACATACACCCTTAACGGCCAAGAATTTCAGGATGTAATCCTATTTAGAGCAAATTGGAAAATCCCCATAGATGGCCCGACAGAATTTGAAATTGGAGGACATAGGATAAAACAGCTTATTAACAAAGACAAAGATGGAAGCATTCTTACCTCTAAAACATATACTTATGATAAAGGGAAAATATTTTACAAACCTTCCTTTTACTCTCAAAAAAGTACTTTTTATTGTGGTGCTACTGGTGGTGCACAATGTCAATTTTATAAAATATCTTCTTCACCTGTAAACTCAATAGGGCTTAACTCATCTGGATTTATGGCTTATGAAAAAGTCACCGAATCTTGGGAAGGGAATGGATCTATAGAACATACTTTTGATGTATCTACAGCATATGGATTACCCCATGTGTCTGACAAGTATGCTCCTTTCAAATCTAAAACATATAAAGCAAACAGGATATTACAGCAGAAATATTTCTCAGAAAATAATACATTATTAAAACAAGAGCAATATAGATATCTTCCTAACTATCCAGGAGCTGGTGATTATCTACATGCAATGTTACTTGGTGAAGCAAAGCTATTCGGAGAATTCGAAAACTACTTTTTTTATGGTGCTTCTCAAATTTGTGAGAGCAATCAATTTCCTTATGATTATTCTTATTCATTTTATGTAATCAGTACAGATTATGTAGAACCAATATCAAAAACCACAACTCTATATAATGATCGAGGTCAATTAATAACTACCGAAGAATATACGTATGATGATAAATTTCATATGCTTCAAGAAACAAAAACTACTGATAGTAAAAATAACGAGGTTAGAAATGTAACTTATTTCCCAGATGATATAGTAATGTTACCAGGGCTAACCAGTACCGAAATTAGCTCATTAAACACACTCAATGCACAACATCGTATCGCAGAACCTATTCAAGTCGATACCTATAAAAAAGCAGAAAACGCTGCTGAGCAACGAATAAGTTCAACACGTACTTTGTATAAAAATTGGCCTAATAATATCACCGAAATTGGAGATGTAAAAACTTCTAAAGGCCAAGACGTGTACATAGATAAAATTAGCTACCATAAATATGATGATCAAGGTAATCCTCTAGAGTTATCCAAAGCAAACGGAGCGCATACCATATACGTATGGGGATATCATGATCAATATCCGATTGCCAAAATTGAAAACGCTCAATATGATCAAATAACTCAAGAGCAACATATTGCTATCAATAACGCAAAAACACGATCTAATCAAGATACAGATCATTGCCGTACCAGCAATTGTAGTGAAGAAATGCTACGGGAATCACTAGATAGCCTTAGAAAAGCATTTACAACATCTATGGTTACTACCTACACCTATGATCATGCTATTGGAGTAACAAGTACTACAGACTCTAGAGGGTATACTTTTTATCATGAATATGATGATTTTAACCGATTAAAAAGTGTTAGAGACGCTAATGGTGATATCATATCAATAAACGAATATAACAACAGTAACCAATAACCCTAATGATCATGAAAAAGATTCTATTATTTGTATTAGTTTTTCCATTACTAGTTATTGGGCAAACAGAAACAGAAAATTATATAAAAACAACAACCTTTCAGGTTGCTACTGATAACGGGAATGTTAATCAAAACAATAAAATTGAAGAAGTACATTATTATGACGGATTAGGAAGACCTCTACAACATATTATGGTTAAAGGAGGTGGAAATCATGAAGACATAATAGCACCTATACGATATGATCAGTTTGACAGACAAAGTAAAGAGTATCTACCGCATAGTATGCCAACCCAAAATGGAGCTATATACCCTAATGCTATTAACGAAAATGCCAATTTTTATGTTACTGATAAGTATGAGCAAACTGCAAATCCATATAACGAATCAGTATTTGAAGCATCTCCTCTTAATAGAGTATTAGAGCAAGCCGCCCCAGGAAATGATTGGAAATATGATCCCAATCAAGTTTCTTACAATACTATTACTGAAAACCGAATAGTTTATGATAATCTTACTATTCCTCTTTCATTAAGCGACATATGTACAACCAGTTCTGGAGGAGGAAGTGGGTTTTTTAAAATTGAAAACAATCAACTTACCTTCAAATTTGATGGCGGGTGGTCATCTTCTAGCGATATAAAAATAGGACAGATAAAACAAATCAATTCTTCACCAGAAATGCTACCCTATATAGAGCTTGGTACTATAGTTGAAATAAGAAAAGGGTTAAAAAAATTAACCGTTAATGCAAGAATCAGCAATAATTACCTAGAATTTTATATTGTTGAAAAAAAAGGAAATATAAAAGCTGAAGAATTACGTGTAAATCAAAGATTTACTTTACCTGTAATTCAAGAAGGTTTTCAATATACCAGAAGAGAGTCTAACAATCATACAGTCAAATATGATTATTTATTCAATAGTAAAAATGAAGTGTTTCTTTACGAAGTTCAGTTCAATAATGATGATCTAGAAAACCCATCTCTTGTTAAAACAGGTTATTATAATGAGAATCAATTATCCAAAAAAATTATATACGATGAAAACTGGACCTCTAGCCAACAGTATGATAAAGATTACACTACCGAAGAGTTTACTGACAAAAGCGGTAAATTAATTTTAAAACGTAACTATAATAATAATGAACCTCATGATATCTACTATGTATACGATAATTTTGAGAACCTCAGCTATGTAATTCCTCCAAAAGTAACTACGGTAGATGGAGTATCAGATAGTGAGCTTGCCGAATTGTGTTATCAATACAGATATGATAATCGCAATAGAATCATTGAGAAAAAAATACCAGGAAAAAATTGGGAATACACAGTATATGATAGATTAGATCGTGTTGTATTAACACAAAATGCATTACAAAAACAAAACTCAAATCAATGGTCTTTTACCAAATATGATGCTTTTGATAGGGTGGTATACACCGGTCATACAAATGACTCTAGGAACAGAAAAGAGATACAAATATCTTATAATCAAAGCTCAGCGCTCCTTAATGAAATACGTCTTGCGAGTCCAAAAATTTTAGGTAGCTCAGGTAATCAATATCCTGTTTATTATACCAATAATGCACATCCTACCAATATTAATAGCGTATTAACAATCAATTATTACGACAACTATAATTTTAATACCATTGGTTCTCCGCCAAACTCAGTATATGATCAGCCAATTACTACAAACACAAAGAGCCTATTAACTGGCAGTAAAGTTCGTATTTTGGGAACCAATGATTGGATTACCACAACTAATTATTATGACAACAAAGGCCGCCTAATTTATGAACATACTAGAAATGATTATTCACGCACAAACAGTTGGGTAAGTCATAAATTAGATTTTACTGGCAAAGCAGTCGAAACCAAAAAATCTCATAGACTATATACCTCAGATCTTATTAATACTATCGACAAATTCGGTTATGATCATATGGGTCGTTTATTAACGCATAAGCAAACCATCAATAATCAACCTGAAGAGTTAATAGTGAGTAATAACTATGATGAACTAGGAGTCTTAGTTAGAAAAAATGTTGGTGGAAAATCTAGCAATCATCTTAGACTACAAACCGTTGAATATAAATACAATATAAGAGGGTGGTTAAAACAAGTTAATAACCCTGATGCCTTAGGTGATAACCTCTTTGCTTTTAACCTTAATTATAATAACCCATTAGCTGGAGTTACCTCTTTATATAATGGTAATATCTCTACAGTATTCTGGAAAACCGCTAATGATAATATCAATAGAAAGCGGAGATATATTTATGAATATGATGCGCTAAATCGCATTACCAAAGCACTTCATGGTACTGGTAACTATAACCTTAACAATATGAAGTATGATAAAAATGGTAATATCTTAAGGTTGGCTCGTAATGGATGGCAAAATAGCAGCAAGTATTCTGCTATGGATAATCTATTCTATACATATAAAGAAGGAAATCAACTCACAAAGGTAGTTGATAGAGGAAATCCTGGTTATGGTTTTATAGATGGACCAAACCCAGATGATGATTATATCTACGATGTAAATGGAAACCTGATAAAAGATAGAAATAAACGTATAACTGATATCCAGTATAACTACCTCAATTTGCCAACAAAGGTAATTTTTGATGAACCAAATAAATTCATCGAATATATTTATGATGCTACAGGAGTAAAAGTACGCAAGCGTGCAAATGGTATATCTACGACATATGACAAGGGTTATGTATATAAAGGCAGCCTGTTTCAATTTTTAGAAACACCAGAAGGATATGTAGAATCTAATACTATTGGGGGGTTTGATTATGTATACCAATACAAAGATCATTTAGATAATATACGTTTAAGTTATAATGATATTAATAAAGATGGTATTGTCACCAAAGAAGAAATTCGCAAAGAAAACAACTATTATCCATTTGGATTAAAACACAAAGGGTATAATAGTATCGTAAGAGGAAGAGATCATAAATATGGTTTTGGAGGTAAAGAGGAGCAAGATGAATTTGGTTTAGGATGGATTGATATTAGTGCTCGTAATTACAATCCTGAAATAGGAAGGTGGATGAATCTTGATCCCTTGGCAGAACAAATGCGTAGGCATTCTCCTTATAATTATGCCTTTGGTAATCCAATTCGCTTTATCGATCCCGATGGCATGTCTCCTAATGATATTATTCTAAGAGGCACGAATAATTCAAGTTTTACTATTAAAACTGATCTAATTGATATAGATTTGGATGCAGGGTGGATCGTAGGAGATCTCGGAGGAGAATTTACTTTTGAAGGTGATGATATTCTAGAAGCTGGGCTAGATATTGCAGGTACAATAGATCAGTCTGGAGTTGTAGATGTTATCTCGGCAGTATATTATGCCGACAAAGGAGAATGGGGAGATGCCTTGATTTCAGGAGTTTCGGTAGTACCAGGTGGTGATGTTGCAAAATTGGCCAAAGTAAAAAAACATGTCAAAACAATCAAAAAGGTTGTTAATACTGTTAAAAAAGGTAAGAAAGGAAAAATTTATAAAACACCTGGTTCAAGGACGGCAAGTGGAAAACCATATATTGGTCGAACAAAAAAAACAATAAAAGAAAGACAAGCAGGCTCTAAAGATGGTAGAACTCGTAAAGAAGAAGATGTAATTGATGAGTATGACCCTAATGCTCCTGGTGAAGGTGCATATAAAGAGCAAAAAGCCATTGACAGAGAAGGAGGAATAAAAAATCTTGATAATAAAAGAAATGAAAGAACTCCAGAAAAAATGAAAGAGCTGGAGAAAAAGTATGGAAAAAAGAATGGTAATGGATAGTAAAAAAGTTAAGAATTTCTGGGTTTGGTTTAAAGAAAATAACAATAAATTAAATCCAGAAATTATAACTAACCGAATGATAGATATTCTTGATTCTAAAATTTTAGAATTAGGTGATTTTAGCTGGGAAATCAGAGAAGGTAAATCTAAATCGAATATGCTTATTATTTCTCCTGGAGGTGATATCGAATTATTAGATATAACAAAACAAATCATAGACTCATCTGGAGATATTCCAGATTGGGAGTTTGAATATTATAAACCAGCAAAAGATTGGGATTACGTTTTTTCAATTGATGAAACCTCAGAAACAAAAAAAGATATTGACGCTACTAAATGGGAATATATTCTTTTAAAATATTCAGATCAAACTTTTGATATTATAATCAAAGCTGACACTATCAAATTGCTTAATGATACTGAAAAAAGCATAGCAATCGATATAGTTCTCGAATCTATCCTTGGTGAAAAGAAAAGCTTAGAACTAATTAAAAATATTGATATCGTTAATGATTTTCAAGAAAAATATTTAGGCAAGCAAAATACAATTACTGTTTTATCAAGTCATATTAACCACTCTTTATAATAAATTAATAAAGTATATAAATCTAACAACTCGAACTCATAATTCGTAATTGTTTTAAATTTCATAACCAAGCTTATTAACAAAAACCGGCTACAAGCATCAACTTATAGCCGGTTTTTTTGTTAGAAAACAAGGGTAACATTTCTATTAGAAAACACATTAAAAGAAAAACTCATTTCACAATTTGGTTATCAACTATTTGTTAAAATCATACAACCATAATGTGAAAGGTATTTATATAGTCAAAGATTATAGTATCTAATTAAATTATTTCACTTATGAAAACAAAACTTTATGTATTTGCAACAGCGGCCTTATTAATATTTGGTTGCAATGATGATTTAAATGAAATTATTCAATCTGAAAATCATACAGACGCTGAAAGTTCGACAATAGAAAACACAGAAATTTATCAAAAAATAGATACTCCCTACATTGATTGGGAGAACATCGATTTTTTTGAATATCGAAATCAAAACAATATTCTACAAACAGTTATCCCTCCATGGGGATCTGGTGTAAGTGTAACAATTCCAGACATCATAAGGTTTGATCATAAAAAGAAAGATGGTTGGGTATTACTGTATAATCTTTTTGATAAAGATCTTTATAATCCACATCCAATGATAATATTGTATAATAAATATCGTGGAGTTGTACGATTTTTCTATTACCATATTCAAAATACTCCAGAAGGATCTAATTACTTATC
The DNA here is from genome assembly GCA_947501475.1 of uncultured Aquimarina sp. GTDB lineage: Bacteria > Bacteroidota > Bacteroidia > Flavobacteriales > Flavobacteriaceae > Aquimarina. The sequence continues at coordinate 120,541 of CANMWA010000003.1, forward strand.
TAACGCTTTCATCTTTGATGGTAATGCAACATCTCACCTTAATTTTTCAAATGATTTTGCACAAAATATTACCGAAAAATTAGCACATCCATTTGAGATACAATCAAATATAGAAGCTCTAAATACCGGAGTTTCTTCAGGTACATGGTATTCATTTGATCATGAATTAGCATACGACCCGGATATAAAAAATTATGATGCAGATGATATATCCATAGAATTGAGATCATGGGCTTCAAAAAATTCATTAGTTGATCTTACAGGGTCAGTTGATGGAAATATTTCTGGATATATTCAGACTTCTGGTTCTTCAATAAGTTTATTCAATAATCTTATAAATGATATTTCAATTGCAAATACTACTAAAAATATTACTACCAGTATTTTTAGTAACAATAAAGATGACGTAAAGCAAACATTAATAGATAAGATAGATAATAAGGTTAGTTCAGGATTGGCAGATGCCATTAGTAGTTCTTTATCCAAGTTAGCCTCAGAAGGTCTTAATTTTCTTTCTTCACCCCTGTCAAAGTTATTTAACTCGGCTATAAGCACTTCTATCGATAATAAACAACGTGTTAATCTAGATCTATCAGCCAAAATAGCATTAAAAGGTAGTCTTACTTCAGAGGTGCCTATATTTAACATGAAGTTTATAACACCAGGTACAAAACGTACAACTGAAATCCCAGGGTATTATCCTTATGAACTTAATGATAAAACCTTAGGCATATTTAATATTTCAGCAAAACCAATAATAAGTAAGCAAACAACGGTATATCTTACAAGCAATAGAACAGATACAAGGGCAGAAACTTATTATAGACTAAACCCAAACTCCTTTGACCTTATAATTAATCCAGCTATACAATCTGAAATTGTAATATCAAATGTTAAAAAAGACATTTTATGGATAAAAAAATATCAAGAACGCACTTTTGATAACCACACTTCTAATAGCGCTAGTATTTCAAATTTGGTCAATATTACAGCAGGAAACGAATGGTATTTAACAGGTCAAAGCTTTGTCGCTGTTCGTCAACCTTTTTTAGGTTATGTTCCAGCAAATCTTGCCGTTAGAGTGTCTTTTACTGTTACTCCAAAAAATGGAGCAGAGCCAGTACATATTGTTAAAACTTTTAGGCCAACTATCGATAACTTAGGTGTCATTAGAATAAGGGTTCCTCGCAATGGCGGAGGTGGAGGATGTTATAGAAACTGTTGGTAATGGCAATTATAAGGCAACATTTCTTCTATCAAATACATTAAGTATAAAACATAACACCAGATAGCTTGGATTTGCAATCCGAGATCAATCTAACCTAAAACCCAGCTACAAATATAAAACCTGTAGCTGGGTTTTTTATGTGTTTTAGAAAACAAGGGTAACATTTTCTACTCTTTATACATAAAGCTTTAACAATCACTAATAAACACATAAATCGGTCTTATCATGGAACACAAAGTACTCTCACAAAAGTATATTTTTCGACTCCCGCATTGGTTATGGAGCAGAGAAATATTAAGAACCAATAGAAAACAAATATTATTTATACTCACTGTAGTATTAGGCCTTTCATCAATTTCATCACAAGATGTACCTAACATTACCCCTCCATCCCCTACGGCTTATGAGTTAGGTAAATATGGTCAATCTCCTGTAGGGTTATTTACAGGAACACCAAATGTGGCTATTCCTTTATATGAATATCAAACAAATAATTTATCTATTCCTATTTCATTAACATATAACTCTAATGGGATTAAAGTAGACCAATTATCATCAAATGTTGGATTAGGATGGAGCTTAAATGCTGGAGGTGTAATATCACGTATCACCAGAGATAAATCAGATGAATACAACAATTATTTTTATCCAGATGAAGAAATTCATAAACCATTAGGTAAAAAAAGCCCTAGAGCTTTAGAGTTTTTTCAGATGATCGCTGATAACCCAGATGTAGATAGCGAAACCGATCTATTTATGTATAATTTTAATGGTCATACCGGTCAGTTTATTTTTAATAATAATAGAAGCATTGTATTAGTCCCTCATAAAGATTTACAAATCACATATTTTGATGATCAATATGAGGTGAGTTTTAAAATTACTACATCAGATGGCGTTGAATATTTCTTTACTAAAACAGAAACAAGTGTGATGAGAACTTCTGGTGGTGGACATCAACCGCCAGAAGATACAACAACGGCATGGTACTTAACCCAAATTAGGCACCCTAAAGGAGATATTATCAATTTGATTTATGAAAACAATAGCTATAACTATGTAACTGGTAAATCCCAATCTTTTCATGTCACTCCACCTAATACAACTTGTGGTAATTTTAGTGGAGAAAGAAATACTATTTCATCTATCCTAAACCATAATCTTAGAATTTCTGGAAAAAAATTGGTTAGGATAGAGAGTAATAACCCTAATAATGGGATTATTGATATACAATCTGCAGTTATACATCCAAAAGTTTCTGGCTACAATTTAATATCAAAAATAGAGGTAAAAAACAAAGATGCTAAAGTTATAGAACATTTTGATTTTAAATACTTAATGACTCCTAACAAAAGGTCATTTCTAGAAGAAGTAATATATAAAGATCCAAATAAAAACTATCGGTTTAATTATATAGAGCCTTCAAAATTTCCAGCAAGATTGTCTTATAGTCAGGATCATTGGGGATACTATAATGGAAGAAACAATAGTTATTTATTTCCCAATCCCAAAACACTTGGGCCATCGATCAATTCAATTATAGCCAAACATAATATTGGGGCAAACAAAAACCCTGATCCACAAAAAGCCAAAATTGGACTTTTACAACAAATCATCTACCCTACCAAGGGTTTTGAACGTTTCGAATACGAAGGGAATTCTTATTATGGTGAAAAAACAATATACCCACCTGCACAAAGACTATACATATCAGCAAATACAGGTAGTGATGATTTTGGTTCTGCTTATAATAAGTCAAAAGTATTAGACATTGTTGTTGATCAAACAGTAAAAGTATCTGGAAGCGTACGTTTTAATTCTAATGAATGTGATAGAAGCTGGGATGTGGGAAAATCTAGAGCCACAGTAAGGATATTAGACAATATAACAAATAAATATGTAAATTTTTTTAATTCTAATGCTTCTTTAAACCCTGACTTAGGTACTTCTATAACTATTAAAGACAATACTACTCTAGAAGGTATTAAAGCACTTCTTAAAGAAGGGCATTCCTATACCATAACGCTGAGCCCTAAATTTGAATGTGTACAATCTAACATATCTATAGAATATTTAAATAAAAAACCTGACATAATAACAACTAATATAACTTCAGGAGGTTTGCGCATAAAATCAATCGAATCCTATAGTAGTGATACAAAAAAAGCTAATCAACGGTTTTATCATTACGGTAAAAAAGAAACCTTAGATCAGTCATCTGCAGAAAAAGGGCAAACACCATATTACATTTCAAATAATCAAACACGTATTAGTTGCGGCTTACCATGCGATTTTGGAATTGTTAACTCTTATGAGTTACACTCCAACAGTCTAAGACAATTGTATAACGCTTCTGTAAATAATACTTATTATAAATATGTTACGATTAGTCATGGCGGTAGTGATTTTGAGAATGGTGGCGAAGAGCATGAGTTTATCATCCATAATGACTATCCTGGTAACCCAATTTTTGGAGAACCTATACAATCATCCCCATGGGTAAATGCAGGATGGAGTAATGGATTAAAAAAACAAGTTTCTATTTTTAAAAAGGGTATTAACGATGATTTTGTAACCTTACAACAAACCATTAATACGTATAAAGAAGATACCCGACATTTCTCAAAAACATATGGGTACAGAGTCATAAAAAAACATGATGGTGAACCATGTCCAAGAGATATTACCTATACCTGTACCCAACAAGATGTTACTAAAAAATACGATGGTGGATTCAAGTGCCAAACAAATCATAGACACGAATACTTTATTGGTTTTAAAAACACTAAATGTATTGCTTTTGGTGCTAACAATGTAAAACAAGTACATTATCATCATTGTTATAATAAAGCAGTAGGGACAACACTCACCTATCCATACCTACTAGATCATTATGATTTTATGGAATATAGCACCAACTCTTATTGGTATTATTTAAGCGGTACGCTACAAAAACAATATGATGATAAAGGATTAAATCCTATAGAGACACAAACAAAATATTATTACGATAACCCAGAACACTTGCAACCCACCAGAGCAGAAATTGTAAATAGTAAAGAACATACGATAAAAACTAAAACGCTATATCCACAGGATTTGACTAACCCAACTATAGCAGAACAAAAACTAATCGATCAACACCAAATTGCTATCCCTGTTCAGGTAGAAACAATAGAAAATACTACTAAGATATCACAACAAAACACCAAATTTAGTGATCAGAATCCTAATGGTTATGTGCTTCCACTAGAAGTTCAACAAGCCAAAGCAGATAACAATCCAGAAACGAGAGTGGTATACCATAAATATGATCAGTGGGGTAACCCCTTAGAGATTTCTATAAAAGGAGATATCCATACAACATATATATGGGGATACCAAGGTAAATATCCTGTGGCAAAAATTGAAAATGCTACGTTTGCTCAAGTGGCACTAGCACTTGCTATTTCTCAGAATCAATTAGAAAATCTAAATGAAACACAACTGAGTTTACTCAATAGCCTACGCCAAAAACTTCCAAAAGCATATGTAACTACATATACATATTCACCTTTGATTGGGGTAACCAGTATTACAGACCCTAGAGGGCAAGTAATCACTTATCAGTATGACAATTTTAATCGCCTAGAAGAGATAAAAGATCATAATGGTAATATCCTATCCAAAACAAAATACAATTACAAAAAACTCAATTAAGGCAAGTTAACATAAGGTATCACAATAAGGATAATTAAACATTCTTACATAAAAAAACAAAGATGAAATATTTATTTTTTTTATTTACTCTCCTTTTATCTTGTACGATAAGTTGGGGGCAAAACATATCAGACAAAAATCCAGAAACCATTCAAAATGCAGCTCCACCAGATGATGGTGGCGGTGGTGGTGGACACACATACAAATGGAATAGAGATAGAGACGGAGACGGTTTTGGGGATCCTAGGTTTCCTAGAAATGCTAGTACTAAACCTCCTGGATATGTAGCAAATCAAGATGATTGTAATGATAATGACCCTACTATTAACCCTAATACATTATGGTATCGCGATGCCGATAATGATGGATATGGTAACCCTAATTCAACCCGAAGACAATGTATTACTCCCACAGGGTATGTTAGAAATAAAGATGATTATGATGATTCTACATCACTTATTACTGATATTAGCCCAAAAAACTTTTATAGAGATGCTGATAATGATAGTTATGGGGATCCTAATGTGAAAAAGTATCAAAGTCATCAACCAAATGGATATGTAACCAATAATAGCGATTATGACGATAATACATCACTTATTACAAACATTAAGCCTAAAAATTTTTATAGAGATGCCGATAGTGATAGCTATGGTAATCCAAATGTCAAAAAATATCAGAGTTATATACCAAACGGGTATGTAACCAATAATCAAGATTGTAATGATAATGATAACACTATTAATCCAAACACAAAATGGTATAGTGATCAGGATAATGATGGATATGGTGATCCAAATAAAATTAAGAAAAGCTGCACTAAACCTAATGGTTATGTAAATAATAAAGATGATCAATGCCTAGATGAATATGGAATATATCTGGGATGTGAAAACAAACCTGTAGAAGTAAGTAATGAAAATTATATCTATACACTAATTCCCCAAAAGCCCACGCCTTCAATTTCAGTAAGTAGTACAAAAGATATTATTTCTAACATCGCCTATTTTGATGGATTAGGAAGATCCAAACAACAAATTGCAATTAATGCTTCGTCTAATAAAAAAGATATCATCACGCACATAGATTATGATAACTACGGAAGGAAAAACAAAGAATATTTACCATTCGAAAGGCAAGATGATATTTTAGGAAATTTTAAATCTGTAGATATTACTACAGACATAAACCGTTATTATAAGAATAAGTACCCTGATGACTTCTCTAATCTTAGTGAAGCAAGCACAAATGCATATTCTGAAACTATTTTTGAAGCTTCGCCATTAAATCGTATCACAAAAATTGGAGCCCCTGGACAATCATGGAAATCAAATGTCAATACTAATGACAATACAATCAAATTTAATTGGAGTACTAATAAAGCAAATGAAGTTCCTATACTAGAAGTAGATTTCATCAATAATGACCTAGAAAAACCATCACTGGTTCGTAATGGATTTTATAAAGAAAAACAGCTTCATATTGTTATCACAAAGGATGAGAACTGGACTTCGGAGCAGCAATTTGATAAAGATCATACAACTGAAGAGTATAAAGACAAAAACGGCACATTAATTTTAAAACGAACTTATAATAACAATGAGCCTCATGACACCTATTATGTATATGATCGATTTGGTAATCTCACCTATGTAATCCCCCCAAAAGTAACTATAGAAGATAACGTATCTACTATAGAGCTTAATACATTATGTTATCATTATAAATATGATGGACGCAATCGCCTCATTGAGAAAAAAATACCTGGTAAAGGTTGGGAATTTATAGTATACAACACAATAGATCAACCTATAATGACTCAAGATGCAAAACAACGTAATAAATCACCAAAAGAATGGTCATTTATTAAGTATGATGCATTTGGTAGAGTGGCCTATACAGGAATGACTAAAAACAATAGCATCAGGCATGCGATGCAAGAATCTGCTGATAATACAACTGTCTATACACAACATGTAAATCAAACTGTAGATGCAATTATTATTGAAGGAACTAATATCTATTACACCAATGATGCAATGCCACGTGTGATTTCAGAAATTTATACGATCAACTACTATGATAATTATAATTTTGATTTGGCAGGAGGTACCAATCCAAATACAGTGTATAATCAACCAATAACTACAAACGTCAAAACATTACCAACCGGAAGTAAAATAAAGGTTTTAGGAACTAATAAATGGATCACTACGGTAAATTATTATGACGAAAAATCCCGATTGATCTATGGGTATACCAAAAATGAGTTTTTGGAAACAGTTAACACTATTAGCCATAAATTAGATTTTACCGGAAAAGTAAAAGAAAGTAAAACAACTCATAAACGACTTTCTAATGCCGTAATCACAACCAGAGACAGATTTGATTATGATCATATGGGGCGTTTGTTAACACATAAACAAACGATCAATAATCAATCTGAAGAATTAATTACAAGTAACGCCTATGATGAATTAGGGGTTTTGATTAAAAAAGATATAGGAGGCACTACAAATAACTTAAAAGGATTACAAACCATTAATTATAAACATAATGTAAGAGGTTGGCTTACCCATATTAATGACCCAAACACTTTAGGTGATGATCTTTTTGCCTTAAACCTTAATCATAATAACCCATTAGCAGGAGTTACCTCGTTGTATAATGGTAATATTTCGGCAATTTTCTGGAAAACCGCTAATGATAATATCAATAGAAAGAGACGATATATTTATGAATATGATGCACTAAATCGTATTACTAAAGCACTTCATGGTACTGGTAACTATGACCTTAATAATATGAAATATGATAAAAATGGTAATATCCTAAGATTAGCTCGTAATGGATGGCAAAATAGTAGTAACTATAATGCTATGGATAACCTTTTTTATACTTATAATGAAGGTAATAAACTCATAAAGGTAACTGACACTGGTAATAAAAGCTATGGTTTTAAAGATGGCACCAATACTAATAATGATTATACTTATGATGCCAATGGAAATATGACCAAAGATCGTAATAAAGGTATTGATCATATTAAATACAATCATTTAAATCTACCAACGCAAATCATCATTAATGGAAAAAACATATATTATACCTATGACGCTACGGGTGTAAAATTAGGCAAAGGCCTTGATGGCAGTGTTACCTTATACGATGGTAGTTATATCTATAAAAAAGACAAGCTTCAGTTTTTTGGTCATCCCGAAGGGTATGTAAAACCCAACATAACCGGTAATTTTGATTATGTATATCAATACAAAGATCATTTGGATAACATTCGTTTAAGTTATACAGATATTGATAAAGATGGAAAAATCATCAAAGAAGAAATCCTAAAAGAAAATAACTATTATCCCTTTGGGTTAAAGCACAAAGGGTATAATAATGCAGTTTCTCCAAATGGAAATTCAATGGCTAATAAATTTAAATTCAATGGAAAAGAATTAGAAGAAAGCCTTGGCATTAATCTTTACGAAATGGATATGCGCCAATATGACCCAACTATTGCCCGATGGACATCAATAGACCCAGTTATTCATCATTCGTTATCACCTTTTAATTCTTTTGATAATAATCCAATATTTTGGGCTGACCCTAGTGGTGCAAATAGTGAATCATCTGGAGCTAGAACAAGAGGTCGTCAGTTTGACTACAAAGGAAGGGCAAGGTATGATAAAAATGGAATATATATACCCGTTCATAAAAGAGGTGCTATGGTCTCATCTAACATAATTAATAATAAAAGAAAACAAGATAATGATAATATAATATCTGCTAGTGAAGTCGCTACTGATTTTAAAGGGCATTCAATTTATCCTCGTTCAATAAGTGAATTTAAATTTGCTATTCTTTATTCTATTAAAGAACTTACAGGTAATAAAAATATTACTGTTGATGATATTAAGGTTGCAGGATTTTTCTCCAGTACTTTAGGCAAAGAGATAGAGGAATTATTAACAGGAAAATTAAATCTTACCGATGACAAGCCTCAAATTTCTTTTTATGTTGAAGGGCTTAAGAATTCAAATATAGATAATCTTTTTGTTGCTGAGTTAAATATAAGTACTGTTAAATTTCAATCTCACAACGGTATAGGCACGACCATAAAAAAAGGACAGGAACTTGATCTAACATTAACAGCAAAAGGAGTTGGAGCATCTTATAGTTTTAAATATGAAGAAACAAGTGGTTTATATCATTATAATGCAATGGTTCAAGCCAATATTACCACATCTGTAATACGCTATGCATCAGATAATGATACTACCGGAAAAACTTTTAGTTCCTCTAGTCGAACAAGAATAGAGGGTACCTTTAAAACAAAACATAATTATTTAATAAAAAAATAATGAGAAAACGTAAACTGATAAAAAACATATGTCCTGAGATTATTCTATAAAAAAAGATAACATATCAAAACCATAAGTTTTTGACAAGTCTATATAGTGGTTTAGATAATATATTTGCAAAAAAAGAATACAAATAGATAGATAATCTTAAATAATTAAAATAATATATGATATGATAGGAGGAATAATTTTATTGATTTTAGCACTAATATGTTGGTTTGGGATGGCCAAAGCCCCATCTGATGAATCAGCAACAGGGTTTGTGAAAATGTTTAAAGCTATTTTTGGAGTAAAAGGTTATGTCATTATGGTTAAAATCATTGCTGTGATATGCTTACTAGCTTCTTTTTCAGAATTTTATAAGTATTTCACAAAATAACCAGACAGCTCAGATTTTTACAACCAAGCTTATTAATAAAAACCGGCTACAGCCTAAAACTTGTAGCTGGTTTTTTTATGTGTTATAGAAAACAAGGGTAACATTTTAAGGAGTTATTACATAAAAGGTGATTCAAGAATCAAATACTTAACCCCAAAAATAACATAATTGAAATGAAAAAATTAAGAAATCAGATTGTAATCATTATCCTTACACTATTAGTATTATCATGTAACAAAGATGATGAAGATGGTGCCGTACTCCAAGAAATTACCATATCAACAGAAGACCTTTCTGTAACAATAGATGAAAATCCTATAAAAGGGCAATCACTAGGGAATATTAAAGCTTCAACCAATACGGGTACAGTTACCTTTGTGTTATCATCGCTAACCCCAACCGGTGCTTTTACATTAAACCAAAATACTGGAGAATTAACCGTTGCCAATGAAACCTTATTTAATTTTGATTCAAACCCTACACTAACTGCGACAGCCACGGTTGTTAATGGAGCCATTAGTAAAGAGGCTAAAATCACTGTTACACTTAATGATCTTAATAATGATTTTTCTATTACAATAGACGAAAATCCCAATCCGGGAGAAATTTTGGGAACCATAGGTGTTACACCTCAAAATGAGGGTCTTTCATTTACGTTGACTTCTCAAAATCCCCAAGGTGCTTTATATATCGATAAAGATACAGGAGAAGTTAGTGTAAGCCAATATTCTCTTTTTAACTATGAAAATTATCAAACAATAACAGCAAGTGCAGAGGTTGAAGGTGGCACCAATATCACTAACGTTAACATTACGATCAATTTAAATGACCTGGTTGGAGTAGAAGAACTAAAAGGAAGTAACGGTTTTGTATTTGAAGGAAATGTATATAAAACACCTAATATTAAAATCGATGATTATTGTAATTCAGAAATTGTGGGATTAAAATTTGGGTCAGAAGGTGTGACCTTTGGTTCTGGCGGAAGCATATCAGGCACAGGAGATTATTTCTTTTTTGATATACAAGGTGAAACTGCAAACCCAGGAAGCGGATTAAGTAATTCTGGAAAATATGAAATAGGTGGCAACCCTTTAAGTCTTCACCCTAAATGCTATCGATTCCATTTAGATACAACATTTCCAACTACAGAAGCAAGTATAGGTGGCGGTGAAATCACAGCTGGCTTTCTTGAGTTTAGCCATCAAAGAAATCCCATTGAACCTCTTGATGTAATATCTGTTATAGTAGATGTAACTTTTAAAGACGGAAAAAAATTAGTGGGTAGTATAAATACAGTAACGGTCCCATGTAGTATTTAAACATTAAAAAATAATACTATAGACATATCCCAAAAGGGCTCGGTATCTTTTAGGTATAACCTTTAGCCATGGTAATTTTTCAATATCATGGCCTTTTTTATATCTCAAAACACACTAAAACATTTAATAAATTAAATGGTTATTAATGCATTTTTAGGGTAACATCATCAAGGATGGTAACATTAAGGATATATGAACTAATAAACTACATACAATGCGTCATTTTTTTGTAAATATGTTATCTGCCCTCCTTATCACAGCTTGTAGCTCTGATGATCAAGATACCATTACTCCAATCCCTAAAAGCAGCGAAAAAAAAATAACTTCTTTTGTTTTTAAAGCCGATAATAACGAAGCTCTAACAACAGATACACCGGCTTCAATTGATGAAGAAAGTAAAACAATAGGTACTACAGGTCTTCCATTTACAACAGATGTTTCAAAATTACAACCTTCGATTGTCATTTCAGAAAAAGCAATAATTACTCCAAATTCTGATGTTTCACAAGATTTTACAGATGCTGTGGTGTATACTGTTACTGCAGAAGATGGATCTGAAACAAATTATACCGTTACTGCAAACGTTCAAGAACTAACCGAACGAGATGTCTTAATTGCGATTTATAATGCCAACCCCAATAATACTCTGGGTTGGGATATTACAAGTGAGGATATCTCTGGCTGGGATGGAGTAACACTTACCGATGGTAAAGTTTCGTCTTTAATACTAACCGATAAAAACTTGACCATCCTCCCTAAAGAAATTAGTGCTCTTAAGGATTTAAAAACCTTGTCTCTAATAGAAAACGCTATAACGAACATTACTGCTGCAAGTATTAATGGACTTAATAGTTTAGAAAATTTAGATCTATCTGGCAATAGATTAACTAGGCTTCCGTCAGAAATCAATAAATTAATTCAATTAAAACAGCTTAATCTTCTTTTAAATTCTTTAACCAGTATCCCAAACGAAATCGGAGATCTCAAGAATCTCACATACTTAGGGTTACATTTTAATAACTTAACCTCCATACCTTCAGCAATAGGAAATCTGACTAAGCTAAAGGTATTAGAATTAAAAGACAATAATATAAGTAGTATACCACAAGAAGTATGTGATTTAGAAAAAACAGGAACCACAATTAATAAAGATTCTGGGGTAACTTGCCAAGCAAAAACTCCTGGAGCTCCTTATGGTAAAGCCGGTGAGCATACTGCTATAAGACTTGATGAAGCCGTTGATAATCCTCCTTTTGGTTTTTATGAATACCTCCCTACCAATTTTGATTTAAACTCAGGAAAAAAATACCCTCTAGTCTTATTTTACCATGGCATTGGTGAACAAGGAAATGGTTCTGAAGATTTAAACAGGGTTTTATTTCATGGCCCTCCTAAGCTAATCAAAAATGGGAAACATTTTGACGCAATTGTTATTTCACCCCAAAGCCCTAATGGATGGTTTAATGGAGGATCATTTTTAAGTCTTTTTAACTACTTAACCACTAAATATCCAATAGATACCAAACGTATTTATGTAACAGGACTCAGTGCTGGTGGTGGTGGTACCTGGAAATCGCTCGAAACTCATGATGATAAAATTGCAGCTATTGTTCCAGTATGTGGAGCAAGTGCAGTTGGTGATCCTTCTGCTTTTTTACAAAACACTCCTATTTGGGCGCATCATAATTTTGCAGACCCCAGAGTTGGAAAAGGAACTACAATCAATAATGTAAATCGCATTGCTAATACAGCGGCTTCCGTAATGACAGCATATCCCTATGGCAATGGATCAAATACAGTAGCAGATGATGATTACACAATGTATTTTAATCTTACAACAAAAACTTGGTCATCACAAAAAGGTATTAATCAGCCTATGCAAAAAATGGCATTTACCCTATACAAAAATGGAGGGCATGATGCATGGACCAAAACCTATAATAATCAACAGGTATGGGATTGGTTGTTCGCTCAAAAATTACCCTAAAGCTTAAAGATATCACCATGATGATTTTTTATAAATCAAGTCAGTTTTTTATATACTATATAACATATTTATCATCAAAATAGAAGCAAAATAGTATACAATAGGTAACATTATTTCGATATAAGACATTAATTATAAATTATTAAGTTATGATACACAATATTTTAAAACAACAAGGGGTAAAATCATTAAACAAACTGGTTCAAAAATCAATCACAGGAGGCTACAGGACTTCAAACTCTGGTGTTCGTAGATGCAGAACGACCAGCGATTGTAGGAACTCTGCTCCAGAAGGTTTCTGTATGAATGGATATTGTTTTATTTAACAGTTAACTCTCAGTGATTAAAAATAGTTATTAACTCATTAAAAAAAGAAAAAAATCATGTTATTTAAAAAATATTACACTATTAAATAAAACAGCACAAAAAGCAATTTATGGTAGCACATTTACACTAGGTTGAGTCTCTAATATTGATTGTGGTGCGCGATCTATATGTTCGTGTGGTTTATGTTACAGCAATTTTAACAATTATATTCATCCTAGTTGTTAGTAATTAAATTAGAAGGTATTTGAGCAAATATGTAAGATCGCTATATCCCATTACTCTAAATACCTCGGATTCATAAATTCGAGCTTATTGTATACATAAAACGATTTACATGCGCAAACCTATAGCTGGTTAGTGAGTTTCCAGCTTTTATTTTGAGTACGAGAAAAAGTCATGAACATTTGTTTATGGCTTTTTTATTTATTCAATATCTTCAAATAAAATTATTAGTATTCGCTGTATCTTTACATACACAATGCAATTAACTCATGATATCTGTACAAGAAGCTATCCGACTAACCGATGATTACACCAAGTGTACTCAAAAAACTATTACTATTACTGTCCCAGAATCGCTGAGGTATGTATTAGCAAAAGATATTGTATCCCCTATTGATATGCCCCCATTTAGGCAATCGGCAATGGATGGATATGCTTTAGGATCTATTGAAGAAAAAACCTTTGATCTTGTTGGTGAAGTAAAAGCGGGGGATCCCCAAGATCCTAGCCTAAAAAAAGGAGAAGCGATTAGAATTTTTACTGGTGCTCCTGTCCCTTCAGAGGCAAAAGCAGTGATTATGCAAGAAAAAGTTGAAGCAACCAATGGCAAAATAGTAGTACAAGAACTTTCATCTTTACATGCTAATATTCGCCCAAAAGGTGAGCAAATTAAAAAAGGGGAAGTCGCATTATCAAAAGGAACAGAGATTACAGCTGCCGGTATAGGGTATCTAGCAACTATAGGAATTACTCACATTGAAGTCTATCAAAAACCTTCTATCGCAATAATTACCACAGGAAACGAATTAGTCCCTCCTGGTCAACCTCTAAAACATGGACAGATTTATGAGAGTAATTCTGCAATGCTGATGGGAGCACTTTATAAATCAGGATTTACAAATGTGACATGCCATAAAGTAGAAGACCAATACGAAGCCACTTGTTCTCTTTTAGAAAAAGTTATTGATCAATATGATGTGGTTTTAATCTCTGGCGGCATATCCGTTGGTGATTATGACTTTGTAGGCAAAGCACTTACTGCTCTTAATGTCGAAGAGATCTTTTATAAAGTGAAGCAAAAGCCTGGTAAACCTTTATATTTTGCAAAAAAAGGAAAAACTACAATCTTTGCGTTACCTGGCAATCCGGCTTCTTCATTAAGTTGTTTCTACATTTATGTGCTTATGGCTTTAAAAAAAATATCTGGATATGAAGATTACGAACCAAAACAAAGTTCAGTAATTTCAGATTCATATTATTCTAAAAAAGGGCAAAGAGCAGAGTTTCTAAAAGCACTCGTAATAGATGAAAAAGTTACCATATTAGACGGTCAAGCTTCATCAATGTTACGCTCTTTTGCATTGGCCAATACCATGGTATATCTTCCTGAAAAAGTTTCAGAAGTAAATATTGGCGACACCTTACAGGTTATTAATTTGCCATAAAAACCTTAAAAATGATTATTATCATTAAAAAATAAGTTCCCAAATTCTTTATTTGCTAAAATTTAGATAAAGAAAAATCTCACTCAAAAAATCGTTGTATCTTTAAAAACCAAACGCTTTTGTATGAGTTATAAAATAAAGAGTAGAATCTGGATAGAATCTGAGTCTGGGGTCTTTCTGGGTGAAGGAAGAGTTCGTTTATTAAAAGCTATCGCAAAAACTGGATCATTAAGTAAAGCGGCAGGTGTTTTAGATATGTCTTATAAAAAAGCATGGAATCTGTTAGATAGTATGAACAAAACTGCTCAAGAACCCCTCGTTATTACTGCTACAGGAGGAAAAGGTGGTGGTGGCGCTAATCTAACTAGCTACGGAGAGAAAGTCATCAAAACATTTGATACCATTAATCAAAAATGCTGGGATTTTCTTGATAATGAATTAAAACAGATCTCTTTATAAATCACTAAATCTGATATGCAAAAAGAGAACAAAAACATAACAGGAATTATACTTGCAGGAGGCAAAAGCTCCCGAATGGGAAGTGAAAAAGGCTTAGTTGTTCTTGATGATAAACCTTTTATACAGCATATCATTGAGGCATTACACCCATTAGTTTCTGAAATTATAGTGGTGAGTAGTAATGTCAATTATGACTGTTTTAATATTACAAGAGTTGAAGATATCATCTCAGATTCTGGCCCAATAGGTGGATTACATGCCGGACTAACATACTCAAAAACAAAAAACAACTTAGTAGTAAGCTGTGATGTACCATTAATTACTACCGCATTTTTAGAGCAACTCATACAACATGAAGCAGGAGATTATGATATCGTTCAATGTGAAGCACAAGGAGAAAGCATTCCGTTAATCGCAATGTATAAAAAACGATGCGCAGAAAAATGTCTTGAGTTACTTAACAATAACGAAAGGCGTTTACGGAAACTAGTTTCAGTATTAAAAGTAAAAACAATTTCTGTTTCAGAAAAAGACCACCTATTGGTGACTAATATGAATACTATTGAAGATTTAAAAATGATCACAAATGCAATTGACCATTAAATATTTTGGTATGCTAGCAGAAGCTACAACAATTACAGAAGAAGAAATACATACCGATGTTTGTTCTGTAGCGCAATTGGTTGAGAAATTGAAAAATCAATATCCAAAATTAAGTGATAAAGATTTTAAAATAGCCATTAATCAAGAATTGGTAGATCAAAACCATATGATTACTACCGAAACAGAAGTTGCACTCTTACCTCCTTTTGCAGGAGGATAATACGTTCGTGTTTCCTCTCCCAGAGGGAGAAGGAACAAATTTGGTTCGCAAAACAGTAAATTAAGGTTAATAAACATTATTAATGAATTCTTATAATCGATATCATAGACAAATTATTCTTCCAGAGATCGGCACCTATGGTCAAGAAAAACTTACTACCTCAAAAGTATTAGTTATTGGAGCAGGTGGATTAGGTTGTCCTGTATTACAATATCTTACTGCTGCTGGTATTGGCACCCTTGGTATTATTGATTTTGATGTCGTAGAAACTTCTAACCTACATCGCCAAGTATTGTATGGCAATAGCTCTTTAGGAATGAATAAAGCATTAGCTGCCAAAAATCGTCTTGAAGACCTAAATCCAGAGATCACCATTAATGCGTATCCAGAAAAATTAACTACAAAAAATGCGTTATCTCTTTTTTCTGAGTATGATATTATTGTAGACGGAAGCGATAATTTCTCTACCCGATATTTGGTTAATGATGCCGCTGTTATTGCTAATAAACCACTAGTGTACGGAGCTATTTTTAAGTTTGAAGGACAAGTATCTGTATTTAACTGCCAAAATGGTCCTACCTACAGATGCCTATTTCCTGAGCCTCCAAAAGCAGGAAGTATTCCTTCTTGTGCAGAAATTGGAGTTCTAGGTGTTTTACCGGGTATTATCGGAAGCATGCAAGCCAATGAAGTATTGAAAATCATTTTAGATCTTGGTAATGTCCTTAGTGGAAAATTATTGATGTATGACTGTTTAACAATACAGTCTTCTACATTTGCTATTCCTCGTGTTGAGTCTGAAGTATCAAAAGTACTTGCTTCTGCAAAAAACTTTGCAACTATAGATTACGATCTTTTTTGTGGAATAGCACAGATGAAAGAGATTAGTGCAAAGAACGCATTTCTGAAGAAGGATGTACAATTTATAGATGTTCGAGAACCTCATGAAGAACCAAAAATTGAAAGCTTAGCCCCTATTTATATTCCGTTAGGAAAACTTGAACAACAGATACAGAACATTGATAAAGAAAAAGAAATAATAGTCTTTTGCCAATCTGGTGTTAGAAGTAAAAAAGCATTAGAAATCCTTAGAGAAAATGGATTTGAAAATATATCGCATATAAAAGGAGGAGCAATTGCTCTTTCTAAATATCAAATTTTAAAAGAAGCTTAGAGATTATATATGGAAAAAAAGAAACCAAAAAATGTATTTGTACAAGGCGCTATTTCGTCTGATTTTATAGGTACATCTATTGCAAAGCACCAAACAAAAACTAGTATCGGTGCACATAATATTTTTTTAGGACAAGTACGTGCCGATGAGATCGATGGTAACACAGTCACCGCTATTGATTATACCGCATACGAAGAGATGGCAAATCAAAAGTTCTATGAAATTAGAGAAGCCACCTTCGAAAAATTTGATCTTACTTGTATGCATATTTACCATAGTCTTGGAAAAGTAAATGCAGGAGAAATTTGCTTATTCGTTTTTGTCTCTTCGCCAAGGCGGAAAGTAGTTTTTGAAGCCCTGGAGTATGTAGTAGAAGCAATTAAAGCCGACGTGCCCGTTTTTGGTAAAGAAATTTTTGAAGATCAAACACATCAGTGGAAACAAAACAGCTAGTAGTATTGTTTAATAAATTTGAAAACAAGTTCTAAATGATCAATAAAACAAAGTAATAAACAATTTGTCATTCCGGCGTAGGCCGGAATCCACAATCAAAGCTAAATGTTAAAACCTGAACATCAATATTCTTTATATATCCTTACTAATAAAAAGAATGGAACACTTTATATTGGAATGACTAATAACTTAGAAAGAAGAATCTTTGAACATAAAAATAAACTCATCGAAGGTTTTACAAAAAAATATGGATTAGATAAATTAGTGTATTTTGAAATGTATCCATATGTTAATGATGCCATACTTAGAGAAAAAAGATTAAAAGCATGGAATAGGCAATGGAAAATTAATCTCATTGAAGAAAATAATTCAGATTGGCATGATTTAGCTTCGGACTGGTATGATTAGATTAGATTTTGGATCCCAGCCTACGCTGGGATGACAAAAGAATAAAACTTGAAACAATAAGATTGTCATTCGAGTACATACCAAACTGACATTCAAAAATATTGAAATACTTAAAAAATAAATGGTAGACATCACACATAAAACATCAACATTAAGAATTGCTACTGCGCAAGCAATCGTTAAGGTAAGTAAACCTGAAACTATTGAAGCTATAAAAAACGGTACGGTTCCTAAGGGTGATGTATTTGCAATGAGCAAAGCTGCTGGGTTACTTGGGGTAAAGAAAACTCCTGATTTACTCCCAGATTGTCATCCTTTGCCTATCGAATACACAGGAATTGATTATACCATAGAAGGTCTTGAAATTACCGTTCTGGTCACTATAAAAACCATTTACAAAACTGGTGTAGAAGTTGAAGCTATGCATGGAGCAAGTGTGGTTGCTTTAAATATGTATGATATGCTAAAACCCATTGATAAAGGTGTCGAAATTCATCATATCAAACTACTACAGAAAAAAGGTGGGAAATCTGACTATAAAGATAAATTTAGAAGAGACCTGCAAGCAGCAGTTATTGTATGCTCAGATAGTATTTCTGATGGAAAAAAAGAAGATAAAGCTGGCAAAGCTATTATTGCAAAATTAGAAACCTGTGAAGTAGGCGTTATGGATTATGTGATCATACCAGACGAAATAGATATTATACAACAAAAAGCAAAACAGTATCAAGAACAAGGAGCTGATCTTATTATCTATACTGGGGGTACAGGCCTATCCAAACGAGATGTTACTCCAGAAGCTTTAAGACCACTTCTAGATCGAGCCATACCAGGTATAGAAGAAGCCATTCGCAAATATGGGCAGGATCGCATGCCGTATGCCATGCTTTCGAGAAGTGTTGCAGGAACAATTAAAAATACTTTGGTATTAGCCCTTCCTGGGTCTACTAACGGTGCAAAAGAATCTATGGATGCTATTTTTCCTGAAGTATTACATGTATTCAGAATTTTAAAAGGAGCGAGACATGACTAAATCTAATGCCAACATACTTACAGATATCTTTGGTAGAAAACACAACTACCTTCGTATCTCACTTACAGAAAGATGTAATTTACGTTGTACATATTGCATGCCCGCAGATGGTATTCAATTATCACCCAAATCACATATCATGACGTATGAAGAAATTTATACGATTGCCAAAGAGTTTGTAGATAATGGGGTTACCAAAATTAGATTAACAGGTGGTGAACCTCTAGTGCGTAAAGATGCGGCACTTATCATGGAAAAACTGGCCTCATTACCTATACAGCTTACTTTAACTACCAATGGTGTTATCGTAGATAAATTTATTGATCACTTCAAGAAATGTGGTATCAAAACCCTAAATGTAAGTCTGGATTCTTTGGATACTTCAAAAAACAAAGAAATCACCAGAAGATCATATTTTGAAAAAGTATACCAGAATATCATTTTACTGGTTAATGAAGGATTTCAGGTAAAGGTGAATTGTGTTTTAATGAAAGGCTTTAATGATAATGAAATAATTGATTTTATTAATTTAAGTAAAGAATTACCTATTCATGTTCGTTTTATAGAATTTATGCCTTTTGATGGTAATCAATGGAATATGGATAAACTGGTTTCACTAAAAGAAATCCTTTCCGAAGTGCATTCAAATTTCAAAGAAAATGAAATTATAAAACTCAAAGATGCCCCTAATGATACTACCAAAAGTTATCAAATAACTGGATACAAGGGTACTTTTGCCATCATTAGTTCTGTAACTAATCCATTTTGTGATGGTTGTAATAGAATTCGTCTTACTGCCAACGGACAAATAAAAAACTGCCTGTTTTCTTCGACAGAATCAGATCTATTAACTCCGCTTAGAGCAGGAAAATCTATAGCTCCTATTATTCAAAAGACAATTCAGGCTAAATTAAAAATCCGTAATGGTATGGATACGCTTGATAAATTCAAACAAGTAGACGGTCATAATAATCGCAGTATGATTGCTATTGGAGGGTAAACCAAAGCCAAAAAAAGCTACAATAGCAGCAGTGCAATCATGACAAATATCATAGTTATACTATGGTGTCTGAATTACTTTTAGGATATAAAATTTCGACTATCATGAAAAATATCCTGCTTCCAACCGATTTTTCTGAAAACTCAAAAAATGCAATACATTATGCTTTAGCGTTTTTTAAAAATGAGCTTTGTACTTTTCATATTCTTCATGTTCAAAAAGCTTCTAACTACACTACAGATGATTTGATGGTAGCCCCTGCTAATACATCAATTCATCAATCAGTAATTAGTGATGTAAAAAAGAAACTTAATATCCTTACAGAGCAATTAAAAAATGAATATGCTGAAGAAAATTACACATTTCATGCCATTACAGACTATGATATCTTTACAGATGCCATCAAACAAGCTGTAAAAGCAAAAAATATCGACCTCATTGTTATGGGCACAAATGGTGCTACTGGTGCCACAGAAGTTGTTTTTGGAAGCAACACGCTTAATGTAATTCGCAAAGTAGATTGTCCTGTACTTGCGATTCCGCAGGGATATACATATAAAAAACCTAAAACCATTTTATACACTATCGATGATGGAGATCATTTTATCACCGAAGGAATAGAGCCATTAATGGATATACTTGCTAAACACAACTCTTCTCTACGCATTCTTAAAATTAAAGAAGATGAAACCGTTACCGTAGCAGATTTTGATGATAAAAAGAAGATGAAAGATTTTTTTAAGAACATCAATCATACTTTTCATGCTATAACCAATGTCCCTACTGCTCTAGCCATAACAAGTTTTGTACAAATCATGAACATAAATATGACTGCTATGTTTATTCAAAGAGAGACTTTTTTAGAGCGTTTTTTTAAAGGATCAGAAACTTCAAAAATTAGTTACGGGACTAGAGTTCCATTGCTAATAATGCATAGCACATAATACGAATGAAATTTGTAATGAAATGATAATTGCCATAGCTATAAGTCTATATATTTTTATCGGGGTTGTCATCATCATCAGATTACTTTTAAATGGTATGCGCCCTACAAAAACTCTGGCATGGGTACTTGCCGTATTTACAATACCGGTTGGGGGGATGCTATTATACTTGATGTTAGGCCGAAATAGAAGGAAAAACAAACTGTATAAGCTTAAACGCACTCCCAAAATCACTAATTACATTAATCAAACTTTAGATCAATACCCATCAATTACCGAAGAAGAATATACAGAGCATCATAAAATTATTTCTCTAATTACCAAAAACTCATACTTTGTACCAAGCACAGGAAATGAATTAAAATTACTTAAAAATGGTGAAGTTACTTTTCGAGCAATATTCGATGCATTAGAACAAGCTGAACATTTTATCCATTTAGAATATTACATTTTTGAAGAAGGTGAGCTATCAAAAAGCCTTTTTGAGCTTTTTCAAAAGAAAGTGAAAAACGGTGTAAAAATTCGTATCCTTTATGATGGTATTGGAAGTATCTCATTAAGTAAAAAGTATATCAAAAAACTTAAGCAAATAGGCGTAGAAATTCATAAGTTTCTACCCATACGATTTGGCAAATTTTTATCATCAATAAACTACAGAAACCATCGTAAAATTATCGTAATCGATGATAAAATTGCTTTTACAGGAGGCATAAATGTATCAGACAAGTATGTTAAAGGAGACCTTACTCTTGGAACCTGGCATGATATGCATCTACAACTTAAAGGTCCAATTGTACATAGTTTGCAAGCTATTTTTGCAATGGATTGGTATTTGGTAAGTACCGATGACAAAATCTTAGAAACTTCGTACTTTCATCCATATCAAAAAACAGAGGGGTCTACAGCTCAGATTGTACATAGCGGTCCAGATTCAGATTTTTCTGCCACCCAGCAGATGTATTTCTCTATTATTAATGAGGCCAAAAACTATGTATACATTACGAATCCTTATATTATTCCTGGAGAATCGATCCTCGATGCTTTAAAGGTTGCATCATTAAGCGGGATCGATGTGAGATTATTGCTGTCAGATAATTCAGATAGTAAAATAGTTCGATGGTGTGTACGTTCTTATTTTGAAAGATTGTTACAAGCTGGAGTGAAAATTTATCTATTCCCTGAAGGGTTTTTACATAGTAAAACTATTGTAGCAGACGATACGATTTCGTCGGTTGGCACCACAAATCTAGATATTAGAAGCTTTGAACAAAACTATGAGGTAAATGCAGTAATTTATGATGACTTGTTTGCAATAGCTTTAAAAAATGATTTTTTAAATGATTGTGATAAAAGTATTCAATTGAACTATGATACCTTTGTACAAAGACCATGGCAAGATCGAATAAAAGAAGGTGCTGCCAAGATCTTTAGCTCGGTTTTATGATATATAGACAATGAAAAATCTAAAAAACATAGGATTAGTATTATCAGGTGGTGGTTTCAAAGGTGTAGCCCACATTGGTGCGATACAAGCTTTTGAAGAAGCCGGAATAATCCCAAAATATATTTCGGGCACTAGTGCTGGGGCGATCGTTGGAGCTTTATATGCAGGCGGATATACTCCCAAAGAAATTAAAGATTTCTTTAAAAAAACTCCGATATTCAAGTTTAATCGATTTACGAGAAAAAAGGCTGGTTTCTTGGACTCAGAGAAGTTTCAGGACGATCTTGAAACCTTTTTCCCAGAGAATTCTTATGAAGCTTTGCCAAAAAAACTTTTTATTACCGCCACAAATTTGGTAGAAGGAACCACAAAGGTTTTCAGTACAGGAGAGCTTATTAAACCCATATTAGCATCTGCAGCATTTCCTGGTGTTTTTACACCTGTAATGATTGATGGAGAATTATATGCTGATGGCGGTATTTTGGATAACTTCCCCTTAAAACCATTAAAGAAAAAATGTGACTTTATCATTGGGATTGATGTATCTCCTATCAAGAAACCAAAGATCACAGATTTTAAGCATTCATATAATGTTATGCAACGCGCCTATTATCTTAGAGCAATGCCCAATGCGGAAGTAAAGTTTAAACAATGTGATATTGTGGTTCAACCCAAAAAGTTGGTTAATCATGGTATTTTTAATAGTAGTAGTTTAGAAAAAGTATATGATCTTGGATACCAGGAAGCGAAATTACAAATCGAATTATTTCAAAAAAATCAGGAAAAATGATTCAGGAGATACAAAATAACTATGGAACTCTATTTGAAAATGAGCTACTCGAAGAAATTAATCATGTGGGAACTTACAAAGAAGTTCCTGAAGGATTTGAACTCATTAAACCAGGAAGTTATATAAAATCTATGCCTCTGATCCTTGGCGGGGCAGTAAAAATATTAAGAGAAGATACTGATGGCGACGAACTACTGCTATATTTTTTGGAGAGCGGTGATACCTGTGCGATGACTTTATCATGCTGTCTGGGCCATCACAAAAGCGAAATCAAAGCTATTGCAGAAACTAATACAAAGCTTATCATGGTTCCTATTGAAAAAATGGAAGAATGGACCACAAAATACAAATCATGGAGAAATTTTGTATTCGATAGTTATCATAAAAGATTGATGGAGGCTATCGAAACTATCGATAGCATTGCTTTCTTAAAAATGGATGATCGTTTGCTAAAATATCTTAGAGATAAAACCAAAGTCAATCAAGATCATATCATCAATAACACGCATCAAGAAATAGCATATGATCTTCATACATCAAGAGTAGTCATCTCCAGATTACTTAAAAAACTAGAACAAGAAGGAAGAGTACAACTGAATAGAAATAATATTGAAATTATTAACGTGAGTTCGATATAGGATGACATAAAATAATTAATGTTTTGAGTTTCCTCTCCCTCTGGGAGAGCCTGCCTCGCCGTCAGGCAGGGATTAAGTTGAGGTTTTTTTGATGTGCCCTCTCATCCTAACCTTCTCCCCAAGGAGAAGGAACCTATATAAACTATAAAAGACTGGAAAAAAAGAGATTTTACATCGATCTCACATTGATTAGTATTTAATCTTCTGTAACAAATGTTACTGTACTAGGCTATTCCTGACATTATTTTTGCCAAAAAATAATTAATGGCGATAACAGAAATTCTGGGATACACAGGAGCATTAATCATAGGCATTGTGTTAGGTTTGATTGGCGGTGGTGGTTCAATACTCACAGTACCTGTATTTGTATATCTTATGCATATCAATCCAATTACTGCTACAGCCTATTCGCTTTTTGTGGTAGGAGTTTCAGCATTGGTAGGTGCTATTAAAAAATTCAGAAAAGGGTTAGTAGATATACGAACTGCCATAGTATTTGCCACTCCTGCCTTTATCGCCGTATATACAACCAGAAAATACATGGTACCTGCAATTCCTGACTATCTATTTAATATCAGAGATTTTATGGTCACTAAGAATATCGGAATCATGATATTTTTTGCAATCATTATGTTACTGGCTTCAATCTCTATGATAAAAGAAAAAAATGGAGTTCCCTTAAAAGGAGAAACAAAACCAAAATATAATTATCCTCTAATTATATTTGAAGGAATAGTAGTTGGTCTTTTAACTGGTATAGTTGGTGCCGGTGGCGGATTTTTGATCATTCCTGCATTGGTCTTATTAGCCAAACTGCCTATGAAAAAAGCAGTCGCTACTTCATTACTTATTATAGCTATAAAATCCCTTATTGGTTTTGTAGGAGATCTTGAAAATTTAGATATCGAATGGAGCTTCTTATTGCCATTTACCACAATTTCTGTGATCGGAATTTTTATTGGTATGTATATATCAAACTTTATAGGAGGAAAAAAGCTCGAGAAAGGTTTTGGGTGGTTTGTCTTGGCAATGGGGGTATACATAATTATTAAGGAATTAATGTAAGTGAGAGACTATAAAATATTGTCAAAATAATGCCGGTATTAACTTGTATATCAGCACAATAAAACGTATTTTTATATAGCACTTAATTAGGAGATAAACACATATTCCATATTATAAAAAAAACGACCTAAGTATTAGCTTTGTCTAATCAATTACTCCTTAAAATAGCTCAGGAATATGTTCAAATTTTGATTTACTGACTCCAAATCTTGTTATGGTTCTATTTTATTTTCAAAATATTGGACTTGCCATTACTATTTTTCTAAACAAACATTTCACTAAATATAAATCACGTATATCTTAGGTTATACAACTATGATTTACGACAAAACACAAAAATTATGGCAAATTATCCAATTAATGAAACTCGCTTAATCTCAGGAATCAAAATTAGAATAACAGGAAAAGTAACTGTAAACTATCCCAATGCCTCTGTTGATATTAAGATTAAGGCTCCTGGAACTGCAGCTCATCCTTATCATCTTAAAATAGGACCAAACCAACTCAAAGATGAGCAAACTCAAAAATTTACTATAGCCAAAATTCCTATTACACTAGCATTAGAGGCAATACCAAAAAAAGGGAATGTTTATGTATCTGTAAGAAAAGGTAATTTTGTTTGCTGGACATTACCTGTAAGTTACAAAGAACACAAAGGAATACATACCATTACTGCATATGGTATTTATGCCTTAATCAAATCTCTTGATGGTAAAGCAGACCATACTTATGTAATCGGCGTTGATAAAAATACTGGAAATGAACTCACCTGGACTTGTGGAGGAGCTTATGAAGGGGGGCGTGAATTAACAACAGGAGAAGCCGATGGACTAACCTGTGATTGCATTTCAAGACGTATGGAAGAAATTGGACTTACAGGTGGGCTTGCAGGGATCAGATATGGAATCGATGGTGTTTGTCACCAAGCTTCCAATCGAATCATGTACCCTGCAGGACTTGTCGTGGATAAAGCCAATGGATGGAAACTATCTTCTTCAATTTTTGGCATTCTAGGATTAAAAGCTATTGATGGTAAAGGAAAAACTATCTGGAACAAGATTCTTAAAGAATGTATGGGTGTTGATACAGATACTCCTGAAGAGTTTAAATTGTCTGAAACCCCTGATCCTCTTAAAGAACATCTTCTTGAATTGGAATATGATCTTTATGAAGAAACCGGGATTGAACTTTCTGGAGCACAGTCAAAAAATCTCTCATCAGAGTATCTTGCTTTTAAAGAATCTCAACAAGGCTTGGCTTCCAATATTCAAAAAGGTAACATTACCGGAATTTCATTTGCAATGGATATGAACAAGGCAATATCAAACTATATGACCAGTGTATCCAAAATTGCAAGCCGTCCTGTTCAGGAAAAACTATTTGGCCATGAAGATGGAAAACCCGTCTATCTTGTAAATCCTGATATAGCAGAACAGATATATTCGCAACCCGAGCTTACAGAATAGTATATACTTATTAATAACACAATAAGAGCACCAGAAGTGAAATTCTGGCGCTCTTTTTTGTATAGCGTTCAAACTTTATAACACTTCTACTAATCTGAAACCAAAGCTTTGTAACTATTGTTACTGAAATGAAATAATAATTACTGTATTTTTGACAAATAAATAATAAACAAATAGGATTTCTATTTAAAATTAGAGAATGCTTAAAGAATAGAACAGATGAAGATAGAACAAATATATACAGGATGTCTTGCTCAAGGAGCATATTACATAGAGAGTAATGGCGAAGTAGCGATCATAGATCCATTGCGAGAAATAAAACATTATATCGAAACGGCAAATGAAGATCAAGCAAAAATAAAATACATTTTTGAAACTCATTTTCATGCCGATTTCGTAAGTGGTCATGTTACTTTGGCAAAAGAAACAGGGGCAGATATCATATTTGGCCCACAAGCAAATCCATCTTTTAAGGCGATTATTGCAAAAGACGGTCAAGAATTTAAGCTTGGAGACATTACAATAACAGCACTGCACACGCCTGGTCACACTATCGAAAGCACTACATATTTACTAAAAGATGCTACTGGTAAAGATCATGCGATTTTTAGTGGAGACACCTTATTTCTTGGTGATGTAGGGCGACCAGATCTAGCTCAAAAAGCAGCCCATATGACACAAGAAGAACTAGCAGAAACACTTTTTGATAGTCTTCGTACTAAAATTATGCCTCTTGCAGATGATGTAATCGTCTATCCTGCACACGGAGCTGGTTCTGCATGTGGTAAAAATATGATGAAAGAAACCGTAGACACTCTTGGTAATCAAAAGAAGATGAATTATGCACTTCGTGCTGATATGACCAAAGAAGAATTCGTAAAAGAAGTTACCGAAGGTTTATTACCTCCTCCTCTATATTTTCCGCTTAATGTAAAAATGAATAAAGAAGGATATGAAGATATTGATGAAGTCCTTGAAAGAGGAATAAATCCATTGTCACCTCAAGATTTTGAAACTTTGGCTAACGAAACAGGAGCTGTAGTTTTGGATGTAAGACACCAGAACGAATATGTCAAGGGTCATATCCCTAGATCTATATTTATAGGAATCGGTGGGGATTTTGCCCCATGGGTAGGTGCTTTAATAGCCGATGTACAACAACCCATTTTATTAGTAGCTCCCGAAGGACGAATTGAAGAAACCATCACAAGATTATCTCGTGTAGGATTTGATAATACAATAGGGTATCTTGAAGGAGGATTTGATGCATGGAAAAAAGCAAGCAAGGACTACGATTCTATTACTTCAATAGCCGCTTTAGAATTTAAAGACATTTTAAATGCGCAAGACGTTCCAGTTTTTGATGTGCGTAAAGAGAGTGAATTTGTGGCAGAACACCTCGATAAAGCAAATAATACCCCTTTGAGTTTTATAAATGATTACTTAACAGAATTTCCTGAAAATAAAACCTTTTATATACATTGTGCAGGAGGGTATCGCTCAGTAATTGCAGCATCAATATTAAAAAGTCGCGGAATACATAACCTCATCGATATTGCAGGTGGTTTCAAAGATATCAGAGAAGCAGGTATCGAAACTACAGACTATGTATGTCCTACAACTTTAAAATAAAAATTGGGTTATGTAACTTATGTTACTGATATCCACTTTTGTGTTTTATTACTTTATCAAAAATAAAATACAAATGAATTGGATGTATGACCCCTGGCCCTGGTATGTATCAGGGCCATTAATAGCATTGGTAATGTTTCTACTACTAATGTTCGGTAAAAAATTTGGAATGTCATCTAACCTTAGAACGATGTGCACTATTTGCGGTGCAGGAAAAACATCAGATTTTTTTAGGTTTGATTGGAAAGCGCAACGTTGGAACCTTATTGTAGCTTTTGGAGTAGTTATCGGTGGATTTATTGCCAAGAACTTTTTATCAACAGACACTTCGGTAGAATTAAATCCAGAAGTGATTACAGAGCTACAAGCCAAAGGTTTTGCTAGCGCTGGTCAAGCATATCTGCCAGAGTTATTATTTTCAAATACTGCATTTTCTGATCCAAAAATAGTACTTATACTTATCGTTGGAGGCATGTTGGTTGGTTTTGGAGCTCGTTATGCCGGAGGATGTACTTCGGGGCATGCAATATCAGGGCTAAGTGATTTACAATTACCTTCACTTGTTGCTGTAGCTGGCTTTTTTATTGGTGGGTTAATCATGGTACATATTATCTTCCCTTTAATTTTTTAAACATATGCGCTCAATTATATATTTAGTTATCGGTATTTTTTTCGGAATCGTTTTATTCAAATCCGAAGCTGCCTCATGGTTTAGAATTTATGAAATGTTTCAGTTTGGGTCTTTTCATATGTATGGGATAATTGGTTCTGCAGTAGGGTTAGGAATTATAACCATTCAGGGTTTCAAAAAGTTTAAAATAAAATCAGTTGATGGAACATCAATACACATTGCTCCAAAAGAAAAAAGTGTTAGCCGATATATATTTGGAGGTGTTATATTTGGTTTAGGATGGGCACTGGCAGGTGCATGCCCCGGACCTATGTTTGTGTTATTGGGGGCAGGATATTTACCTATTATAGTTGCAATCCTATCTGCAATTTTAGGTACTTTTTTATACGGCGTATTAAAAGATAAATTACCTCACTAATCTATAGTTATTGATTATTTTACCTTTCTCTATAAATAGATATTAGCAAATGAAGCTCTTTATAAATCAAGGCCTTCATCTATTAACTCTTCTATGATTAATAATTGTTGCCCTTTGAGTGCCCAGATCACTACTTTTACATAATCGCTTACGGCTTTTTTTGTGTTTTCTGGTTCGGTGATATCGATAGATCCCTTCCATATTAATTCTCGTTCTTTTTCAGGGCAAATACAATACAGTGAGGATTCTGCATGAAAAACCTGATACTCCTCATAATAATCTTCATCATGATATATCTCCTGATTTTCATAATAATCTTGTTTAAAGCTATTGAATGTTTTATCAAGATTTCTATATGCCTTTACTACAGTTACTTTATCTTCTACACCGACCACTTTTGATAGTAATATCGCATCAAAACCTTGATTTGTTAATTGTTCTTCGAGTGCCATTAGCTCTGCTTCGGTCTTGGGCGTGGTAGTAAAGGTTTTTTCAAAAAAATCTAGACTCATTATAGCAGTAACTCCATTTTTTTTCAATTCAGATGCAAGTTTTTTTTCAAATACTTTTCGGTTGTTATCATTTTGAGTAATCCCAATAACCAAAACCTTTTGAGCCTCAAAAGTGCCAATGTCTGGGTTTTTCCAATTCTCAACCAATTCGCTAGAGGTACAACTATATAATAATCCTACTATGAATAACAGATATGTGTATGATTTGTTCATGGTTTTTTGGGTTTACTCGATAATCGAGATTTAAATGCTTCGAGGCTTGCCCCGAGGTAATTTACTTTATGATTTTATCTAATCTTTTTACTACAATGTTGGTGTACTTTGGAGTTTTTTCGATAATAGATTCTCCCGATATTACATCTACATCTTCCAAAGCTATATTACTGCTTCCAACTGTAGAAAGTATGATGAGTTTATCTAATTGATCAGGATGGTCTTTAATAAAATTTTTAACATTACGGGGTGGGCTACCATACTCCCAGGAATTGATAATTACCAGAGCATCCCACTTATTAATATTCACGGTAAACAAAGTGTATACATCTATTATTTTAAAATAAATAGTATCTTTTTCATAATGCCTCAAAACTCCTTGTACCAATGAGTCTTTGAAACTACTACCTTGTGAAGCTATTAGTACTTTGGTTTCCAAATTAGAATCATTAACCTCAAAAGGAATTACTGTATCCATTGAGTAGGTGTACTCATACCATACCCAAAACCCTGCAAAAAAGATTAAAAGGATTATACTAGTTATCTTAAGGATTCGTTTCATCAGCACTAATTCAATAATCTTTTTTGTTTTCCTTGTTTAATAATAGTTTTTATGAATTCAAAAACCTTTCTTTTTACCTCTTTATAAGTATTGAAATACTTACTTATTTCTTTAAGCAATAAACGGTGATCTTCCTTATATTGTTTTTCTTCTTTGGGTTGATCAACATCATCAACTAATACGGTAAGTTTATTATGATGATTGATTATTTTCTTAAGTAACGGCTCTATCACTTTTCTTTTTTGAGACAATTCATTTACTATCTCCTTACTTTCTTCAAAAGTCTTTTCTGAAATGAGTTGCATTGTATAGTTTTTGATCAACTCATCTAGAAAATGCTGTTCATCTTTG
Source organism: uncultured Aquimarina sp. (assembly GCA_947501475.1). GTDB lineage: Bacteria > Bacteroidota > Bacteroidia > Flavobacteriales > Flavobacteriaceae > Aquimarina. The sequence continues at coordinate 151,527 of CANMWA010000003.1, forward strand.
ATGAATTTAAGTTCTGACACCCAATCTAATGAAGTCTCATGCAATTCTTCTGGGGTTTGCCACTCTACATATTTTACATTAAGTTCTTTTGATTTCATGATTTTTAAAATTTAGCTGTAGTAGGTCTCACAGGTTTTCGAAAACCTGTGAGACCTACTACAATTAAGCTATATCAATGATTCTTTTTGGTGGTTCTTTGAGTTCTTTGTTTTTTCTAAGATTAAGAGTAAGAATTCCGTCTTTATACATTGCTTTAACCTTTTCATTTTGATCCACATTGTTAGGCAATTGTAGTTTTCGATCAAATTCGTTGTAGCTAAATTCTCTACGTTTATAATTGTTTTCTTCTTCTATCTCTTCGTTGCTGTTTTTTGCGCAAATGTGTAGTATATCGTCTTCGATAGTTACTTCGATATCTTTTTTTGAAAAACCAGGAACTGCAAGTTCGATTTCAAAATCTTTCTTGTTTTCTTTGACATTCATTGCCGGGAGATTGTTATCTCTGATAAAAAAATCATCTGCAAAAAAATCATCGGTGTCTAGCCAGCTAGCTACCCTATCATTGATCCAAGGTAATCTGTTTTTGTTAAATTTAATTAGTGACATAATCTTATGGTTTATTAGAGTTATTAATTAATTTATATTGCTAAAATTAAGTTGACAATAGCACGTTAAAAATGACAAATATCAGTTTGGCAGTATTTTAACTTTACTTGTTTTTCTTTCTAAGAATCCCTCCTGTGTAATTAAATATGCTAGCTTTTAATTTTCTAAAGTTTTTATAGAAATCAAAAAATGTAATTTTCATCAACTCATGCTCTTGATAGTAAGAATGATCCGTAGAAATAGTGTCTCTTTCTAACATCCCTCCTAGTTGATTTTCATGCTTTTGTATGCTTTTGTATATGTATATTATTTCATCTTCGATTTTAATTACCTCTTCTTTAAAGTCGTGTAATCGTTCAAAAAGATTGGGTGTAGTGGGTTCGAATACATACGAATTAAGTAATTGATTTATGAATTGTATTTCTACTTCTATAAAATGAAGGCTTGATTTCCAATCTAGAGTATCTAGATGAATTTCTTTGAGTTCTTTTTCTAATGGATGGGTTACTGCTGTTTTCATTTTTACTGGTTTTAAGGCTGAATAGAAATGTAATAAAACATAAGCATTAAAAAAATGACAATGATCAGGTTATCAAAGGTTACAAAAGAAATTACAATCACAGAATTCAATTCGTATTACTGTGAATACACGAAATCAAACCATAATTTCAATTACATCATACAATTTTGGGATATGAGTCTTCCATCTATATGTATCCTGTATTTTCAGCCTTAAGGTATCTGCTGCAGTAGCTTCGCCATGTATCAAAAAAACTTTTTCTGGTATATTCTTAATCTCACTCATCCAATCTATTAATTCTTCTTGATCTGCATGGGCTGATAGACTTTCGACAGTATAAATTTCTGCTTTAACAGGATAATATTTTCCAAATAGTTTTATCTCATGAGCTCCTTCTTGCAGTAATCTTCCTCGAGTTCCTTCGGCTTGAAAACCTACTAATACTATCGATGTATTTTTATGATCGATTAACTGTTGTAAATAGGTCAACACTCTTCCTCCTGTTACCATACCACTGCCAGCTATTACAATCTTAGGATAAGGATTATCAACTACCTCCCATGTTTCTTTGTACGAAGTAACGATATTGATATGATTGCAAATAGCATAATATTCGTTCATTGGTAATTTGTGCCAATCCGGAAAACTCTCAAAAACCGAAAGCACATTATTACCCATTGGGCTATCTACATATATTGGAATATTTGGAATACGATTTTTTTGGTAAAGTTTCCAGAGTACATACATTAATATTTGCAATCTTTCTACAGCAAAAGATGGAATAATCAAAGTACCTTTTTGATGTAGTGTTTTGTTGATCAATTCAATTAATTTTTCTTCGACATCTTCATCTGGATGAAGTTTGTTACCGTAGGTGCTTTCGACAAAAAGAAAATCTGCCCACTTAGGTTTTTCTGGAGATCGCAGTAATACATCATTTTTCCTACCCAAATCCCCAGAAAATACAAGATTCTTACCATAAAGGTTTAATTCAATGAAACTAGATCCAATAATGTGTCCATTGTACCTATATCTAAATTGAATATCCTGAGATAAGGAAATCCATTTATTTTGTTCTGTGGCTTTAAAATATCGTATTGTTTGTTCGGCGTCCTTTTTAGTAAAAAACGGCAAAGCGGGATCATGTTTGGAGTATCCTTCTTTATTCGCCTTCTCAGCTTCTTCTTCATGGATTTTTGCACTATCGCTAAGAATTATTTCTGCAATAGCTAATGTTGGAGCGGTTGCAATAATATCTCCTTGAAAACCCTGTTTAATGATTCGAGGCAAATAACCGGTATGATCCAAATGTCCATGGGTAAGTAAAACAGTATCTATAGCCGATACATCAATAGGTAAGTCTGTCCAGTTTAATTGCCGAAGCTCTTTAACTCCTTGAAATACCCCACAATCAATTAGTATATTTTTTTGAGGTGTTTCGATATAAAATTTTGATCCGGTCACAGTACCTGATGCTCCTAGAAAATGAATTTTGACTGTTGGCATACTAATTATTAGATATTACATAGCATTTTGATTTCTTCTAAAATCTTTTGTTTTCGCTGTTCAGAAACTCCCAAATGATCAAGATAGAATACATCATCAATGAGTTGCTTACACAAAACGATATCTCGACTTAATAAAAACTGTTTTTCACGAATAGTTAATCGTGTAGAAACTGTTATGGGGTATAAACCTAATCGATCAATCCTGTCTTTGAGTCCATTGTTAATTGGATGATCCCAGCTTAATAAATACAAATTCGAACATTCTCCGTATCGAATTGCATCTTTGGTAAAACGTGTATTAGTAACTACCCAACCTTGATCCGGAATCATATTCACATTATTCTCACTCTGGTTATGTGCTATAACATCCTGATATCTGGAATGAATATATAATGGCACTTTTACATTGCAATTACGACCTTCTTCACTATGAAATTTACATTCTACAACTAGATATTGACTGTTTTTTCTGGCTACAACATCAACTTCATGAGATACACATTTACCTCGAAGTATTAGCCCTACGTTGACATCAAATCCTGAATACTTTAAGAATGCAGCTATAAATTTTTCGAAAGGAAAACCAGTTGGTCCCAACTCATAAATTGCTTTTTTGAGTTTATATTTTGATGCAAAAACTGACTTTTCTTTCTTTAGTAATGCAAAAGCTCTATTATAAATTTCTTTGGTAGAAATCCCTTGATACAACTCATCTCGAACAACATTCAGAATTTGTTCAACTGCATGATCATCTGCCCCACTGCGCTTTAAAGAATTGCGAAGCTTATGAAGTGAAAATTTCGCTCTTTCACCAGAAGATTTAATAATATCAAAATCCTGGTTTGGCATAGCTATTCATTTAAAAACAGTAGTTGTCTTATTATTACTTTTGGAAATAATCTCTTACCAAAGCCTTTCTTTGATTATCACTCATGCTATCTGCTTTGAGAACCTCTTTTACTTTCTTACTAATATCTTTATAATGTTCTTTCAATTCTATATTGAACTTTTCTGCTGCTTGTGCTGGTCCAAAAATTGCAATCTCATTGGCGTCTTTTATAAACGGAATAATTTGTGCAAAATATGCTTTGAATTGGTGCTTTTCACGTTCGAGATATTTACTATCCTGTACCACATCTTGAGGCCCTCCTTTGAATCGAGTTCCTGAACCACCTTTGGCATTAAAATTTTCAATCTTTGATAAGACAGTAGTTATATTTTCTACATCATTATTAACTCTTATAATATGAGCCTTTTCTTTATCCATCCAGATTCCTATATTTTTCATAATCTTTTTTTTATTTTAATTTCTTAAATCATGTAATGCTAATGTTGGTACTTTGGCATATCTGCCCAGACTCTTAACCATTGGTCTTGAAAATATACTGCCAAAAAAACTATGTTTTCTATTAAAAAAAGTAATCATATCACTTTCTCTACTCTCAACAAAACAACGCACTGCCGATGGCGCGTCCAAATTATGTAGTGTATGGAATGTATATGTTAACTCATCAAAATATTCTTCGAGTAACTTTTTATTATTTTCTTGTTCTTTATTTAATACATTACCATCAGATGCATACAAAACACGAATCGACGTATTACTCATTCTTGCGATGTCTATAATATCCTGAAGTTCGCGACGCTTAAAATTCATTTTATAGTCTGTAGGAAATACTAATTCTTCAAGATCTTTGTAACTAGCCTCTTCTGGTATTGCCATTACTGGGCAGTTTCTTGATTTTTCCATCACCGTGATTGTATTACTACCAAAAATCACATCGCTACCATCTGTGGTCCCTTTTGTACCCATAATGATCATCTCTATATCCTGTTTGTCTACCACATCTTTGATTGCATCTAACAGATTATTAAATTGAGATATCATAAAGAACTTATGATCAGGATATTCGTCTCTAAAAGTTAATCTCTCAAGAAGCTTACCTAATCCCTGTTCTGATTTTTCTTTGGCTTCATCATAGAGTCGTTCTCCAGGTTCGGGAACCATTATGCTCTCTAGGGCATAACCTGTTGCATTAAAAACATTAAGCACATAAAAATCACAGGCTTCATTTTTGTAGAATTCTATAGCATATTGTATAGCATTCCATGCATTATTTGAAAAATCTGTAGGTAGTAAGATCTTCTTTTTCATTATTTAGGCTTTTAAGATTAATACTATAAAAGTATGAGTATAGCTCACTAAAAACTATGATAATTATCAGCTTGAAGTAGGAATTACCAGAAATGGTATGGTAGCTTGAAGTCCTATTTTTTTAACGACAGGTTCACGAGTAATGCCTTCAATAAAACTATGTTTGTAGTATAACATCGCTAACATATTTATATTCATCTCATCTAAGAAAGCGTGGATCGCTTCAGACTTTTGATCAAATCTCGATACCCAATGAAATGTAAAGTTATACCCCTTAAAATGTTCTTTAAGGCTATTAAAATTATGTTTTTGCATCTCATCTAATTTTTCTTCTTGGTGGATGTGGATAATTCTAATATTTGAATCAAATAGAGATACTATTTGTAGCAATGGTTCTAGCTCTTCTTTACTATAAAACCTTTTAAAATCTGTGGCAAAGGCTATATCTTTAGGTTTTTCGAAATCAAACTCGTCTGGAACAACAAGTACAGAACAATCTTTTATCTTTTGTATGACTCTCACTGTATTACTCCCCATAAAAACTTCTTTAATACCGCTCACTCCTTTGGTACCCATAACAACAAGATCGATATCCTTGCTTTTTATAGTTTTATTAATAGTTTCTGTTAGTTTTTTGGAAACAGATATGGTTTCAAAAATGTGATTAAAACCTTCAGTTTCTCTAACGATAGAATGAAACGTTTCGGTTAGTTTTTCTTTAGACTCATTGCTTAATTGTTGATATAAAAGCTCTCCTTTACTGGTATCAATTCTACTGGTTAAAACTGGTGTATCAACATCAAAAGTATTCAGTATAAAAAATTGACAATCTTGGTTTTGAAACATACGAGTTGCATAAAAAAGCGCACTATATGCATTATTCGAAAAATCGGTTGGAACAAGTATTCGTTTCATGATTCAATGTTATTAGTTTGTACATAAAAGTATTATCAAAACACAAAGAATACTATGACAATTCTCAGTTATCAGAAGGAATAACTAAAAAAGGGATCGTGGTATGAAATGTTATTTTCTTAATTACTGCTTCTCTTGTAAGTCGCTCTATAAAACTATGTTCGTAATTAATCATTGCCAGTACGTCAATTTCAAGTTCCTCGATAAATCCCTGGATAGCTTTTTCTATGGTTGAGAAATCAGGAATCACATGAAAGTCGTATTTCACCTCTTTAAAATATTGTTCGAGAGTACTAGAATTATAACACTGCACCTTGTTTAACTTTGGTTTATCATACACATGTATCATGCGTACTGTAGCTTGCTGATATATTGCAAGATCAATGATTGGTTTTATTTCAGCTTTATAATACACTCTTTCAAAATCGGTGGCAAAAGCGATTTCAGAAATAGATTCAAAGAATGCATCTTCAGGAACAACCAAAATAGGACAATCATCGATACTCCTGATGATTTTTTGTGTATTGCTTCCTAAGAAAACCTCTTTAGCGCCTGTAGCTCCTTTTGTACCAATAACAATGATATCAAAATGGCCAGCTTTAACAACTCTTTTCATTACTTTTCTGAAAGAACCTGCTTTAGAAATTGATTTAAAAACATGATTAGAATTAGGATTAGAGTTAGTGATATCATCTAGTATCATGACTAAACTTTCCTCAGATTTTGTTTTAACGATATCATAGTAATGGCCAATACGTTGAGAACTTACTGTGCTAATAAGTTGTACGGGCTTAACCTCATAAGAATTAAGAATATGAAACTCACAAGGAACATCTTTGTACAATTCCATAGCATACAATATAGTATTCCATGCGTTATCTGAAAAATCGGTAGGAATCAAAATTCGTTTCATATGCTTTGTATTTTGAGCTGTTTCCTAATTATTGTATTCTCTTTTCTGATGGAATAACCAAAAAAGGGATGTTAGTATGATATGCTATTTGATTAATCACAGGTTTGAATAGTAGGTTTTCAAAAAATGAATGTTTGTTATGTACCATCACTAATAAATTGATTTTGTATTGTTTCTGAAAATCTTCAACAGCTTCTAATACATCTACTCCTTCTGCCATATGAAAAATATGAGCATTTCCTTTAAAATATTCATCCAAAAAATCTTTGACTTCCTTTTGTTGATCACTTAGCGGAACCCCGTAATACGCATTTAAAATATTAAGCCTACACACATGCTTATCACATATTTCTTTTATAAAACCCAGAAAAGGGTTTGTTGTACTTAGGTTATAATCTGTTGGAAATAATATATCTTTTGGCTCTTCATATTCAAACCCAGAAGGAACTGCAATAACAGGACATTTTACTTTCTTAATGGTATACATGGTATGCGTGCCAATAAAAACTTCTTTAGCGCCTGTAGCCCCTTTGGTGCCCATTATAATAAGATCAATACTATATTTTTCTATAGCATCTTTGATTTCACCAACTATAGTATTAAAAGCAGATAGTAATACAAATTCATGTTTTGGATTGTTAAACTCTTTTCTGATTTTTTCTTCGGTACGTTCTATGTCTCTTTTAGAATTTACCATGGCTACATCTTCCATACCATAAAGCGTTGGGTTTTCGATAAGGTATCCCGCATGATAAGAGACAGGCGTAAATGTATTGAGTACGTAAAAAGTAGCATTTTCATCCTTAAAAAAATGCATCGCATATCTAATAGCATTATATGCATTATCTGAAAAATCGGTAGGTAATAAGATCCTTTTCATCATTACTATATTTTTAGTATCGTTGTAAATTTTGCATTGTTAAAAAAGGGATTTTGATATGTAACCCTATCTTATCTATGGTAGATTGATATAATAAATTCTCTAGATATGAATGTCTAGAGTTAATCATCACCAAAAAATCTATCTCATGTTGTTTTATAAATTCATTTATGGCTGTGGTAAGGTTTTCTGCCTCTACTCTATGAAACTCAAGCTCTGATTGTGACAAAATTGATGTTATAAAAGCCTTATTATCTTCTTGTCTTATCGAAAGTTTTTCAAAACTTGATACGTATAAGAAATGAGTCTTAGATCTGAAACTTTTGGTTATTGTGCTTAATAATTTTAATTCTCTTCGCATAAAAGGCAATACATAATCTGTTGGGAAAAGAATTTTTTTGGGTTGATGGTATTTACATCCTTTTGGGATGGCCAAAACTGGGCATTTTACATACTTTAATACTTGTAGCGTATTACTTCCAAAAGTAAGATTTCGATCATCGGTTTTACCACGGGTCCCCATAATAAGGATATCAACATTTTCTTTATCTACCAAATCATTAGCTTGATCTATCAATGTTCCAAAAACCGAAAGCGTATTATACGTATGTCTCGGATTAGGCGAAATTTGATATATCTCTTCAAGGATTTTAGCCAATTGCTTATCAGAATTGCGATGTACTGTTTCTTTTAATTCATCAAAAATCTCACGAGAAACCAATGTATTATGATCATAAACCTCATCGGCATATGCATGCATTATAAATACATCGCAACGTTCATATTTAAAAAACTCAACAGCATAACGAATTGCGTTCATTGCATTCTCTGAAAAATCTGTAGGGATAACTATTTTTCTCATCATTGAGTCTTTTGATGTTGTATTCAAATCTAGATATTGATGAGTTTATAAACTATGATTTTTGTCAGTTACAGAATGATGACATTTATCATAGTATGTCGTACAATACTTTTTCACTTTTGTAGCAAAATAATACGTCTATGATAGCGTCAACTTGTTTTCACTGCGGAAACAATTGTGGTAAAACAATGATAAACTTTGACCAAAAAACATTCTGTTGTAATGGCTGCAAAACTGTATATGATATTTTTTCGACTCATGATTTATCCTGTTATTATGATCTCCAATCTGCTCCTGGAGCCATTCCTGAAGAGATTGAAGGGAAATACGATTATCTCGACACTTATGCTATTGCTAAAAAATTAGTAGAATTTGATGATAATACCACACAAATCATTACACTAAACATCCCTCATATACACTGTAGTTCATGTATCTGGATTTTAGAAAATCTACATAAGCTTCAACCTGGTATTACATTTTCGCAAGTCAATTTTCCTAAAAAAACTGTTCGTATTACTTTTAATAAAGAACAACGCTCACTAAAAGAAGTAGTCATCTTATTAAGTTCGATAGGGTATGAACCCTACATCAGTCTGGATGATTATTCCTCTGGCAAAAAACATATTGACCGAAGTTTATTATATAAATTAGGGATCGCTGGCTTTGCATTTGGCAACGTGATGTTTTTATCATTCCCAGAATATTTTGAAGTATCAGAATATTGGTTAGAAAAGTATAAATATATATTCCGCTGGCTAATGTTTGCCTTTTCATTACCTGTAGTATTTTATGCTGCAAAAGATTATTTTATTTCTGCATACAAAGGATTGCGATCCAAATTATTAAATATTGATGTCCCTATAGCTTTAGGAATCTCTGTGCTTTTTATTAGGAGTACAACTGAGATTATTTTTGACTTAGGAACTGGTTTTTTTGACAGTCTTACCGGATTGGTATTCTTTCTTTTATTAGGCAAATTTTTTCAACAAAAAACCTATTCATTTTTGTCTTTTGAAAGAGATTACAAATCATATTTCCCTATTGCAGTAACTCAAATTATCAAGGAAAAACGAAAAAAAACAAGAGAAGAAAGTATACCGGTATATGATATTAAACAAGGGGATCGGTTATTAATTAGAAATGAAGAATTAATCCCTGTAGATTCTATTCTTATTGAAGGTAATGCCCAAATAGATTATAGTTTTGTTACTGGCGAAAGTGAATCTGTTGTCAAAATATCTGGAGATAAGTTGTTTGCTGGAGGAAGACAATTATCAGGAGTTATTGAAATTGAAGCTCTAAAATCAGTAGAACAAAGTTATCTTACTCAATTATGGAGCAATGATGTATTTAATAAAGATACATCTGCAACCTTTACCAATTTAACTGATATTATCAGCAAGTATTTTACCATTACTATTTTGTGTATTGCGGTATTAGCTACTACTTTTTGGTTACTTACTGATGCATCAAAAGCCCTGAACGTATGTACAGCAGTTTTGATTATAGCCTGTCCTTGCGCTTTGGCACTGGCCAGGCCTTTTGCCTTAGGAAACGTACTTAGAATCTTTGGGAAAAATAAATTTTATCTAAAAAACACAGATGTAATAGAACAATTAGCAATGGCCAATACCATTATTTTTGATAAAACAGGCACCATCACCACGAATCAAAAAAGTAATATCTCGTATCACGGAATGCAGCTCACTAACAAAGAAGAATCTTTACTTAAGAACACCCTACGCTCTTCTAATCACCCATTGAGTAGAACATTATATGATATGTTAGCAGAACAAGACATTCTCACTCTCGATGAATTTCAGGAACACATCGGGCAAGGTATCGAAGGAAAATCTGCACAAAACACCATCAAGGTCGGTTCTTCAACTTTTGTCAGAAATCATAATGAATCAGAAACATTAAACACTGTAGTACATATCAGTTCAAATAATGAGTACAAGGGTAAATATGTGTTTTATAACCAATATCGAAAAGGAGTTAAAAAAGTATTTGATACGCTAGCAAGAACGTATAATTTATCTATCCTATCCGGTGATAATGAAGGTGAAAAAACATATCTCGAACAATTACTCCCTAAAAATACTCCGCTACGGTTCAATCAAAAACCGGAGAATAAATTAGAATATATTAAATCGATACAACAAAAGAATCAAAAAGTAGTCATGATTGGTGATGGGTTAAATGATGCAGGTGCTTTAGCCCAAAGTGATGTGGGCATAGCAGTTTCAGAAAACGTAAATGTATTTTCTCCTGCTTGCGATGCTATTTTAGACGCTTCTCAATTTGAAAAAATTTCTATGTATCTAAAAACCTCTAAAAATGCTATAAAAGTTATTAAATCTAGTTTTGTATTATCATTCTTATACAATATTGTAGGCTTGTACTTTGCAGTCACAGGGCAGCTTTCACCAATTATAGCTGCCATTTTAATGCCTTTAAGTTCTATTTCGATTATAGTATATGTTACAACACTTACAAATATGTATAGTACAAAAGTAAAACCTCTAAAATGAGTCCCCAAAACCAAAATGATCATAATCCTATAGAACACTTTCAGAAATGGTTTCATGAAGTAGAAATTGCACATCCCGAAGAGGAAGTTAATGCAATGTTACTCTCTACAATTGGTCTGGATGGATTTCCAAAAAGCAGAATCGTTTTATTAAAACGATTTACCTGGGAAGGGTTTATCTTTTTTACCAATTATAATAGCGAGAAAGGAAAAGCTATTGAAAAAAATAATCATGTTTCTGCTTCTTTTAATTGGGCAACATCCAAACGCAACGTTATTATTACAGGAAAAGCAGAAAAAATTGCAGAGAACTTATCCGAAGGATATTTTGAGTCTCGCCCTGAAGGAAGCAAGTTAAGTACCTGGGCATCTAAACAAAGTAACGTTGTTTCCTCTCGAGAAAAATTAGACAAGCAGTTAAAATACTACGAATCAAAATTCAAAAATAAAGTAATCCCCAAACCCGAGTATTGGGGAGGATATATTATTAAACCAACTATACTAGAGTTTATTGAACATAATCCACAAATAGGTTTTGGTTATGTAACCAAATACAAAATTCAGTTAGACTATAACTGGTCTAAAGATGTTTTTTATATGCAAAACTAACTCTCTTTATCAAGTTTATTTTTTATTTGACAGGTTTCTACATCAAACAATGTATATACAGGGCACCAGCCCATTAAACCTGTAATAACCAATACCCCAGAAACGGATAATAGAAGAATTCCTAAAGTATTTGACACATAATTATTATAGAATAAATACGCTAATATAATCCCAAAAACAATCCGAATTATCGAATCTATTTTTCCCATATTCTTTTTCATATCTGATAAGGTTTACGAATGATCACAATTTCATCAATAAATAGAACCTAAAAGATGATAAAAATCATGTTTTAACAAAATTTATAGAATAATATTTGTGATAGTAAATAACATAATATCTTATCTTAATATGCACACAACTTATCAGTTATGAAACTATTTAAATTAATTACTACCTTTTTATTTATACTTTTCTTTTTAAAAACTCAAGCCCAATTAACAATTGATGCAGATCTGAGATCTCGATTTGAATATCGTCATGGGTTTAACAACTTATTTCCAGATGATGCAGATCCAGCGGCTTTTGTTACCCAACGTTCACGGCTTAATATTGGATATCAGCAAGAAAGGCTAAAGTTATTTCTTAGTATACAGGATGTAAGCACGTGGGGTGACACTAGACAAATATTAATCAATGATGGTAACGACTCATTCTCATTGTTTCAAGCCTGGGGACAAATATTTCTCGATGAAAACTGGTCTTTAAAAGCTGGTAGACAAGTAATTTCATATGACGACCAACGTATTTTTGGCGAACTGGATTGGGCTATGCAAGGTCGTTTTCATGATGCAGCATTAATTAAATATGAAAAAGATACCTTCAAAGCTGATATCGGAGCTGCTTTCAGTCAAGAAGGACAACCCAACGAAGGTACTGGCTTTAATATTCAAGGGTTCTTTACTTACAAAGCAATGCAGTATGGATATCTGAAAAAAAACTGGGAAAAAAGTTCAGCTAGCTTTTTGTTTCTCAATACAGGGTTTCAAAAATTTACCGGAATAACCAATGACGAACCCGACGGGGTTTTCTATAGACAAACTACAGGTTCTTATTTTACTTTTCCTGTTAAAAAAGTTAACCTCGCAGGTAGTGCTTATTATCAATTCGGAAAAGCAGATGCCGACACAGATTTAAGTGCTTATCAAGTCTCTTTAGAAGCTACCTATAAACCAGGGAAAATTTTATATGGTGTAGGGGTAGAAATTCTTAGTGGTACAGACCAAGATGGTGATGGCAAAAATAAATCTTTCTTCCCGCTATATGGTACCAACCATAAATTTAATGGATATATGGATTATTTTTATGTAGGTAACCATGCAAATAATGTAGGATTAAATGATCTATATGCAAAACTAGTTTTTACAACCGGAGAGAAGTCTAATCTACTTCTTAAAGGGCATTACTTTATGGCCAACGCAGATCTAACTGCAGATGAAGACAAGTATTTAGGCACCGAAATGGATATCGTTTTTAAACAACAAATCATAAAAAATGTAAAATTAAATATAGGATATTCACACATGTTTGCTTCAGAGAGTATGAGCCTCATTAAAGGAGGCAGACCTCATGATAATACCAATAACTGGGGTTGGGCTCAACTGATTATTAATCCTAATCTTTTTACTACAGATTTTAAAAAGAATATTGAATAAAAAAACCTATCTTATTAAACAGATAATGAGGAGGTTATGTTTGATGATTTCAAAAAGAAGTTTTCAAAGGAAGAAATAGAAAATATCGATTCTAGATACTATTAAAAGAACCTTAAACAAACAATATGCCTATCAAGAGCTATTTGGCCCACCCACATTCGGGCAAGAAAAACGAACTCATTGAAGCACTATCTTCTATAGAACAATGCGAAGTCGTTGCGGCACAGAATAAAGATGTCATTATTTTAGTTACTGAAACAGAAGATACGAACCAGGAAACCATCCTAAAAGAAAAACTAGATACCATTGGTAGCCTAAAATTACTGGCTATGGTTTCTGGATTTAATACTCCACAAAATAACTAATCCTATGTATACTTCCATAACCGATAGAAGAAAATTTATAAAAAAGATGGCTATCCTATCTGCAATGACGGCAGCGGCAACAATGTTTCCCGGAATATTGTTTGCAGATGAGCAAGAGGAAGGAATCCCTAATGGGGCTAATCTTGATTGGAAAAAAGCACCATGTAGGTTTTGCGGTGTAGGGTGTGGTATTTTGGTAGGTACCGAAAATGGAAAAGCAATAGCTGTAAAAGGAGACCCTAACAGTGCTGTTAATAAGGGATTGCTTTGTGTAAAAGGATATCATCAAACCATGTGTATTCAATCAAAAGATAGATTAACTCATGCGTTGGTAAAGAAAAACGGGCAATATGTAAAAACACCGCTTAGTGAGGCTTTAGATATTGTCGCTAATAAAATGAAAGAGACTATTCAAAAGCATGGTAAAGATGCTGTAGCAATGTACACCTCTGGGCAATCAACAATCCCCGAAGGGTATGTGGCTTCTAAATTTATGAAAGGTGCTATTGGTACTAATAATTTAGATTGTAATGCTCGTTTATGTATGGCCAGTGCCGTAGCTGGTTTCTTAACCTCTTTTGGTGCCGATGAACCTATGGGTTGTTATGAGGATATCGACCATGCAGACTATTTTATTACATGGGGAAATAATATGGCAGAAATGCACCCTGTATTATTCTCTAGAATGTTAGAACAAAAAAGCAGAAGAGGCGCTAAGATTATTGATTTTGCTACACGCACAACACGTTCTAGTACTGCATCTGATAGATCAATATTATTCGAACCTCAAACTGACTTGGCAATTGCTAATGCTATTTGCTATGAAATTATTAATAACGGATGGATAAACAAGTCTTTTGTAGAAAAACATTGTAATTTCAGCAAAGGATTGACCAATATGGGATATGGCCTTGAAGATAATTACAAATTTAAGGACAAACCCTCAACAATAGATTTTGAAGCGTATAAAAAATTCTTAGAAGACTATACTCCAGAAAAGGTAGCAAAATATTCAAAAGTATCGGTAAAAGATATCAAGTATTTGGCTGCTATATATGGTGATCCAAATAAAAAAGTCGTCTCTTATTGGTGTATGGGTATGAATCAACATACAAGAGGAACGTGGATGAACAATTTAGTCTATAACATTCATTTACTTACAGGAAAAATTTCACAACCAGGCAATGGACCATTCTCATTAACAGGTCAACCCTCTGCTTGTGGTACAGCAAGAGAGGTAGGTACGTTTACCCACAAGTTACCCAAGGGTGTGGTAACAAATGAAAAACACAGACGTTTGGCAGCCAAAATATGGAAAGTGCCTTACGAGCGTATTCCTGCTAAACCAACATACCATGCCACAGAAATGTTTAGAGCAGTTGATCGTGGAGATATTAAATTTATATGGACACAAGTAACTAATCCATTGGTTTCATTACCTAAAACAGGTCGTTATCGCCCCGCTATGGAAAAGGACTCTTGTTTTGTTGTAGTTTCTGATGTTTTTCCGACACCAACTTCTGATGTCGCAGACGTAATTTTACCTGCATCATGGCATATAGAAAAAAGTGGATTGTACGGGAATTCTGAACGAAGAACGCAACATTGGGATAAAATGGTGGATGGTCCTGGGGAAACAACTCCAGATGCATGGATGACCATCGAAGTTGCAAAACGAATGGGATATGGTGATTTATTTCCTTATAGTGAAGAAAATCACGTTGAAGAAATTTATAACGAATATAGACAGTTTCATGAAGGAGCAAAACATGGGATGGCTCCTTTAGAAGTTCTTAAGAAAGAATCCGGAGTCATATGGCCGTATGTAAATGGAAAATCTACACAATGGCGTTTCAATGCAAAATATGATCCTGCATGTTCTAATGGTGAAAATTTTCATTTCTACGGTAAACCTGACGGTAAGGCTGTAATCTGGCAACGACCCTACGAGCCCGCTCCCGAAGTTCCTGATGCAACATATCCTTTTTGGCTCAATACAGGAAGAGTTATCGAGCATTGGCATACCGGTTCTATGACACGTAGAATCCCGGTATTGCATAAAGCAATGCCAAGCGCCTATGCAGAGTTTCACCCAGAAGATGCAAAAGCATTAGGAATTAGAAATGGAGAGCGTATAAAAGTAACTTCACGCAGAGGCTCATGTATATTACCTGCATCAATAAATGAAAGAGGGTTGCCTACCAAAGGACAGGTTTTTGTACCCTTTTTTGATGAAAATATGATGATTAATGATGTCACTCTAGATGCTTTTTGCCCAATATCCAAAGAACCTGACTATAAAAAATGTGCTGTTAAAGTCGAAAAAGTATAGGTTATGAAAGCCCATAATGGGCATTTAATAAAAAAAGGTCAATATCAACCAACATAAATAATTGAAATTTAAAAGGTTGGTAAAAATTTAGTTAGATGAAAAAAAGACTCGGAATCATATCACTTTTTGTATTGTTGTTTGTAGCTTTTATTATTGTCTGGAATTTCAGTTACCAAACTGGTTTAGAAGAAGCATACATTCCTATTACAAATGAAGTCCCTGTTCTTGAAATTCCTTCAGAAAAAGGAGTATTTATGCGTTCAGAATTTGCTTTAGAATATCTCAATATGCCTATTGATGAAGCTCATCAACGAAGCCTAGACACCTATTACAATAATCGAGCATACCCAGGAGCGCCGCCAAGTATTCCACATCCTTTACTCAAAGGAGAAAGAGGTATAGGAGGAAATGCTTGCCTACAATGTCACCAAAATGGAGGTTTTGTAGCAAAATTTAATGCCTATGCACCCGTAACGCCACATCCCGGAATGATCAATTGTAGACAATGTCACGTTTCCCAAAATACCAAAACACTTTTTACGGCTACAAATTTTGCCAAAGTGCATGCTCCCAAAGTAGGTATTAATAATGCTTTTCCAGGAAGCCCGCCTATGATTCCTCATCAAATACAAATGCGGGAAAATTGCCTTGCTTGTCATGCAGGACCTGCTGCACCTAAGGAAATTAGAGTTACCCACCCTGATCGTATTAATTGTCGTCAATGTCATGTTCCTAGTGATAAAGTGGTTACAGATATAGAGGTTTTTACAAGAACTAATAGCAACTATAATGAATAGAAAAAACTATATATATATACTAGGATGTATTTTTCTCTTTGTGTCTTTTTCATGTAAGCATAGCGAAAATGAATATCATAGCCTTACCGATAAAATTGAGGGCGAAAGCAAAAACTATCATGGTACTTCGATCTCTTCAGAACAACTTCTGGAAGGAATTGAAAGCATAGAAATTACAGAGGGTAATCATACATTTTTAATCCCTGAAAGAAAAAAACAGATAAAATCATATGCCTGTACCGAATGTCATACAAGACCATTACAAGAATTAAAAAGTAATGATACTATCAAAAAAGCACATTGGGATATAAAGCTGGCGCATGCCGATTTAAATACTATGAATTGCATAACCTGTCATAATGGAGATGATATGGACAATTTAAAAAGTCTAACAGGTAGCACCATTGATTTTAATAGAAGTTACCAATTATGTAGTCAATGTCATAGTAAACAGTTTGAGGATTGGAAAGGAGGAGCACATGGTAAAAAAGTAGCAGGTTGGGCCCCACCCAGAGCATCAATGACCTGCGTAAACTGCCATAATCCACATAAGCCAGGTTTTGATACCAGATGGCCAGCGAGGTTTAATACACAAAAAGTAAAAGAAAGAGAATAATCCAGTATCACTTTACGGTGATTATAATAAAAACTTATGTTATGAGTGGAATTGGAAAATATTTTAAGTTAAATCTAAACAGTACAACTAAACAAACTAAAGGAAATTCCTGTGGTTGCGGTAATACTTCTGGTGGATGTAGTTCTCAGGTAAACGAGCCAGCTCCTGTAAAAGCATCTTGTGGCTGCGGGAGTACTTCAGAGAGTTGTGGTTCGCATAATGAGGCCAAGGTTAGTGATCAGGAATTTTTTGAAGCAGCAATTGATGCTGCTATTGGTGACGAACGCAAAAAAGACGGTTTTGATCAAGTGTTTGAGGTAAAAATGGATCGCCGTACTGCTTTTAGACAATTAACAGCTAGCCTACTCATTGGTGCCGGAGCAGTAAGTACATCTTGTAGTGTTACAACAGGAGAAGGCACCAAAGAAAAAGCGCAAATAGACTGGGAAGAGCAATTTAAGGGTAATTATAAATTGATGACCGATGAAGAACGAAATGCTACTGTAGAACGATTGGTTCGTTCATACCAACTTCGGAAAAAGAAAAATATTAATATGTCTTCTAAAGATGCTGTAAAAGATGTGCTCTTTGGTTATGCATTTAATATTTCAAAATGTCAAGGATATATGGATTGTGTAAGCGCTTGCGTAGAAGAAAATAATCAAGATCGAAATTCTCAAATGGAATACATCCGTATTCATGAAATGAAGGATGGTAAAGGTTTTAAGTTTGATGAAGCCGATGATAACTATTACCACGAAGTCCCGGCTGAAGGTCATTTTTATATGGGAACACAGTGTTTTCATTGTGACAACCCACCTTGCGTAGACGTATGTCCGGTGCAGGCCACTTGGAGAGAAGATGACGGGTTAGTAGTCATCGATTACGACTGGTGCGTAGGTTGCAGATACTGCATGGCCGCTTGCCCATATGATGGACGACGATTTAACTGGAGTACCCCAGAGGTTCCTGAAGAAGAAGTAAATAAAGATCAACACTATCTCGGGAATCGTATGCGTAAAAAAGGGGTGATGGAAAAATGTACTTTTTGTGTACAACGGTCTAGGGCAGGTAAAAATCCGGCATGCGTAGAGGCTTGTCCAACCGGAGCAAGAATTTTTGGAAATTTATTGGACCCTGATAGTACTATACGTTGGGTATTAGAAAACAAAAAAGTGTTTAGACTAAAAGAAGATCTGGGTACCGAACCGAAGTTCTGGTATTTTATGGATTGATAAAATATACTCAAAATGAGAAGACTTAGAGTTTTTAAAAGTTTAGTAATAGACAGTTTAGATACTATTACCCAAGGTTCAAAAAAATATCACATCTGGATGGCATTCTTGACCTTTGTGATGCTTATTGGGATGTATTGTTATTCTATGCAGATAGAATACGGTTTAAGCGTCACTGGGATGACCGACCGTGTGAGTTGGGGATTATACATTTCTAATTTTACATTTCTAGTGGGTGTTGCCGCAGCTGCTGTGATGTTGGTAATGCCTACTTATGTGCTTAAAGATATTGATTTTAAGCAAGCTGTACTTATTGGTGAAGGACTTGCCGTAGCTGCTCTTATTATGTGTTTAGCTTTTGTTGTGGCTGATATGGGAGGACCATCTGTATTATGGCATATGATACCAGGTATTGGAGTATTTAATTTTCCAGCTTCAATGTTAACCTGGGATGTTCTTGTTCTTAATGGATATTTGTTTTTGAATATTTCCATTCCTTTCTACATCTTATTTAGGCGTTATCAAGGTAAAGTCCCTAATCCCAAAATATATGTTCCCGGAGCAATTCTTTCTGTTTTCTGGGCAGTAGCTATTCACTTGGTTACAGCCTTTTTGTACCAGGGATTACAGGCTCGCCCTTTTTGGAATAATGCACTCTTAGGACCGCGGTTTTTAGCATCAGCTTTTGCCGCTGGTCCTGCCCTAATTATTTTGGTTTTAGCAGTCATCAGAACATTTACAGAGTTTAAAATCGAAGACAAAACGATTAAAAAAATAGCCATGATCGTTACCGTTGCTGCACAGATCAACCTGATCATGTTAGTTTCTGAGCTATTCAAAGAATTTTATGCACCTACCCATCATAGTGAAAGTGCATATTATCTATTTTTTGGATTACATGGTAAAACTGCATTGTTGCCGTGGATATGGACAGCTATTCCATTAAATGTTCTGGCAACAATACTACTTACTTTTGGTAAATTACGTAACAACTTTAAGGTACTTTACTTTTGTTGTTTCATCTTATTTATTGCAATTTGGATAGAAAAGGGTTTTGGACTTATTGTGCCTGGGTTTATTCCTGGTCCTTATGGTAAGATTGCCGAATATACCCCCACAGGTATAGAAATAGGTGTTACTCTTGGCATTTGGGCATTAGGTGCTTTTATATTTACTATACTAGCCAAAACAGCTATCAAAATCGAAACCGGAAAACTACAGTTCAAAGAGAAATAGATAACTTTTTATCATAATCCTTCTTCTATATTAAAACCTGACAAAAGTCATTTTTTAAGAAATAATTCACACATACTTTTGACTCACAATCTAAGTAAGTATGGGTGTAATCTATCTACTCTTAACGATTAGTATTATCGTTGCCATCGTCTTTTTTATAAGCTTTATCATATCTGTCAAAAATGGCCAATATGATGATGTTTATACTCCTTCAATACGAATGCTTTTTGATGATGAGCTTATAAAAGACCCTAAAGAAAAATCTTCAGAATCCACTAAAAACAAACAATCTTAAATATGGAAATGGAACAATTCTATTACGATAATAAAATCGTAAAAAAATTCTTATATGCCACAATGCTATGGGGTATTGTAGGCATGTCGGTAGGTCTTCTATTGGCTTTTATGTTTTTGTTTCCTAACCTAACCGATGGCATCCCCTGGTTAAGTTTTGGTCGATTAAGGCCTTTGCATACTAATGCGGTTATTTTTGCTTTTGTTGGTAACGCTATTTATGCGGGAGTATATTATTCTACTCAGCGTTTGCTTAAAACTCGTATGTTTAGTGATAAACTCAGTAACATTAATTTCTGGGTATGGCAATTAATTATTGTCGGGGCAGCTATTACGCTTCCTTTAGGATATACCACTTCAAAAGAGTATGCAGAGTTAGAATGGCCATTTGATATTGCAATTGCTATTATTTGGGTAGTTTTTGGGTGGAATCTCATTGGTACCATCTTAAAAAGAAGACAGCGCCATATGTATGTTGCGATTTGGTTTTATCTAGCCACTTTTGTTACCGTAGCGGTGCTTCATATTTTTAATAGCCTCGAGCTACCTGTTAGTGCTTTAAAAAGCTATTCTGTATATGCTGGTGTTCAAGATGCACTGGTACAATGGTGGTATGGTCATAATGCCGTAGCTTTTTTTCTTACGACACCCTTTTTAGGATTGATGTATTATTTTATTCCAAAAGCAGCTAATAGACCTATTTATTCCTATAGGTTATCGATTGTTCACTTCTGGTCGTTAATATTTATTTATATCTGGGCAGGACCACATCACTTATTATATTCTTCTTTACCCGATTGGGCGCAGAATCTTGGTGTAGCCTTCTCGATAATGCTTATTGCGCCATCTTGGGGAGGTATGATTAATGGCTTATTAACCTTGCGCGGAGCCTGGGATAAAGTACGCACTGATCCAGTCTTAAAATTCATGGTTGTAGCGATCACCGGATATGGTATGGCAACTTTTGAAGGACCTATGCTATCCTTAAAAAATGTAAATGCGATTGCCCATTTTAGCGATTGGATTATTGCACATGTGCATGTTGGTGCTTTAGCCTGGAACGGGTTTATGACTTTCGGGATGGTATACTGGCTAGTACCCAGACTTACGAAAACCAAATTATGGTCAACAGGACTTGCAAACGTACACTTTTGGATTGGTACGCTTGGTATTATTATGTATGCATTACCTATGTATGTCGCTGGATTTGTACAAGCCTCTATGTGGAAACAGTTTAATCCCGATGGAAGTTTAGTATATGGTAATTTTTTAGAAACTGTAAACGAAATCATCCCTATGTATTGGATGCGAGCCATAGGAGGTAGTTTATATATTCTGGGAGCTTTTGTAATGCTATACAACATTATTAAAACCATACAAAGTGGTAAGACTGTTACCGATGAACTAGCCGAAGCTGCTCCGCTACAAAAAGTTACAAAATTAAGAACCGCAAAAGAAAGCTATCATACCTGGTTAGAAAGAAGACCTGTAAAGCTTACTATTTTTGCCACCATAGCTATTCTTATTGGAGGAGCTGTACAAATCATACCCACATTAATGGTAGATTCAAATATTCCTACCATAACTAATGTAAAACCATACACACCTCTTGAACTTGAAGGAAGAGATATTTATATACGAGAAAGTTGTGTCTCCTGTCATTCACAAATGATACGACCTTTCCGCAGTGAAGTAGAACGATATGGTGAATATTCTAAAGCCGGTGAATATGTATATGACCATCCTTTCTTATGGGGAAGTAAGCGTACCGGACCCGATTTGATGCGAATAGGAGGTAAATACTCAGACAATTGGCACCTTAATCATTTCTATGATCCACAAAGCACCTCATCAGGATCCATAATGCCTAGTTAT
Source organism: uncultured Aquimarina sp. (assembly GCA_947501475.1). GTDB lineage: Bacteria > Bacteroidota > Bacteroidia > Flavobacteriales > Flavobacteriaceae > Aquimarina. Next base: position 173,436 of record CANMWA010000003.1, read on the forward strand.
AAATGGTTAATCCAAAATGAGTTGGATCGATCACTAACCGAAACCAAAATGGAGGCTATGGTGTCTCTTGGAGTGCCATACACTCCTGAAGAAATCAACAAAGCACAGCAATGGATGGATGAACAAGCAACAACCATCGAGAAAAACCTGTATAGTGATCCTGATTTTGCAAAAACCTACGAAGCCGATAAAAAGTATGCAAAAGAAAATGGATTGGACTTTGTTGAAATGCGAAACAGAGAGGTTGTAGCCTTGATCGCTTATATACAAAGATTAGGAACTGATATCAAGGTTAAAAACGAAGAAACTTTAGTCGAAAATAAAGAATAATAGTCATGCTAAAATTTGTAAAAGGTCATATGGAAAGTATAGAAGGAATAGAGATTTATCCAATGATCTCTCTGCTTATCTTTTTCATCTTTTTTGCCGCCCTATTCTGGTGGGTATTCACAGCCAAAAAAGAGCATATCAAAGAAGTAAGCAATATTCCATTAGAAACCGAAAATGATATCGTATTATGAGAAATACTTCATCCTATTTAAGAATTATTGCTTTTATATTAATAACATATCTATTGATAGAAGCAACTGTCGAATCAGGAGATCAATCTGCGTTTATTGCTCAGCCTCTTTGTTGGCTAGGTTTGGGAATGGTTTTATTATTTATAGTAGCTATAGAGATTAGTGTAGCGGCCTTACGAAATATCTTATTTCAATCTCTTAAACCTGAAGCACAAGAACGATACCTTTTGACTCAAAAGGCAAGAAAAGAAAAACAGTATAAATGGTTCTGGAATATCTATCTAAAATTATTGGATAGTAAACCTGTTGATGATGAAGAAGAGATCATCTTGGATCATAATTATGATGGAATTCAAGAACTAGACAATAACCTTCCGCCTTGGTGGGTATATGGATTTTATGCCACCATTATATTCGGAATTGTGTATTTAGTTCGCTTTCATGTGTTTAATGATTATACTCAGGCAGAAGAATATGAAACTGAGGTTTCCGAAGCTCTAATTGCTATTGAAGAATATAAAAAAACTGCCAAAGATCTAGTAGATATAAACACTGTAACCTTGCTTACAGATGCTTCTGATATTAGTAAAGGAAAAACAATTTTTACTACCAACTGTGTAGCTTGTCATAAAGCTGATGGCGGTGGTGGTATTGGACCTAATCTTACTGATAAATACTGGATTCTAGGAGGTGGAATCAAAAATATATTTCGCACCATTTCTGAAGGAGGTAGAGACGGAAAAGGGATGGTAGCATGGAAGCAGACACTTAAACCCGCAGAAATGGCTCAAGTAGCAAGTTATGTAATGACATTAGGTGGAACAAATCCAGCAGAACCCAAAGAAGCTCAAGGTGAAATATGGGTTGATCCAGATATGCCAAAGGAAGAACCTCCTGAAGAAGAGATCCTAGAAACTGTCTCTGACTCGACAACTATAACAAGTGCTATGAATTAAAATATGTAAGAAAGAGTTTCCTCTCCCCTGAGGAAGAGAATTAAGGTGAGGGTGTTCATTAAAAATCCCCTCATCCTAACCTTCTCCCCAAGGAGAAGGGACTTCAAAATTTTTATAAAACCCAAAACCCAATTGGAAACACCAGAAAACGAAAAATTCAGAGATTCTATCGGTACTATAAACGAAGAAGGTAAACGTGCCTGGGTGTATCCTAAAAAACCAAGCGGTACATATTATGAGTATCGCAAATGGGTGAGTTATGCATTACTTTTATTTCTGTTTTCTGCACCTTTTATCAAAATTAACGGAAACCAGTTTCTTCTATTTAATGTTTTAGAACGACGTTTCAACATTTTCGGAGCTCCGTTCTGGCCACAGGATTTTCATTTATTTGTGATTTCAATGATTATCGGAGTGATTTTTATCACCCTGTTTACCGTTGCTTTTGGCAGGGTTTTTTGTGGTTGGATATGCCCACAGACCATTTTTATGGAAATGGTTTTTCGAAGAATAGAATACTGGATCGAGGGAGATCGAGGGAAGCAAATACGCCTTGACAAACAATCATGGAATATCGAAAAGATAAGAAAACGAGTTACCAAATGGGTTATATTTTTCATCATATCTTTCCTGATTGCCAATGTATTTCTTGCATACCTAATAGGTAGTGATCAACTAGTTAGATATATAATCGACGGACCATTTAGACATGTAAGTACTTTAATCTCCCTCTTCATATTTACTGCTGTTTTTTATTTTGTATTTGCCTGGTTTAGAGAGCAGGTATGTATTATTGCGTGTCCTTATGGGCGGTTACAAGGGGTATTACTAGATTCTAAATCAATCGTAGTTGCCTATGATTATAAACGTGGAGAAAAACAAATCGGAAGAGCAAAGTTTAAGAAAAATGAAGATCGCACATCTACCGGAAAAGGAGATTGTATTGATTGTTTTCAATGTGTACATGTCTGCCCAACAGGAATTGATATTAGAAACGGAACACAACTAGAATGTGTAAACTGTACTGCGTGCATTGATGCTTGTGATCATATGATGGAAAGCGTTAATCTTCCTAAAGGGTTAATACGATATGCCAGTGAAGATAATATTGCTAAAAAAGCAAAATTTCAATTCACTCCAAGGTTAAAAGGATATAGCGCTGTACTACTAATTTTAATTGGTATTTTTTTGGGAATGTCATTTTTAAGAAATGATATAGAAGCTAACATTTTAAGATTACCAGGACAACTCTATGAACGAAAAGAGGGTAATATAATTAGCAATGTATACACCTATAAATTAGTCAATAAAACTACTTCAAAAATTGAAGATGTTCACTTTGAATTACTATCACACAAAGGTACCATCGAATTGGTGACGCATAAAAATTTTACAGTTCCAAAACAGGGGTTGGCCGAAGGAACTTTATTTATAGAAGTAAATGCTGCTGCACTTAGTGGAGATAAGGATAAATTAAAAATTGGTGTGTATAGTAATGATAAATTAATTGAAACTACTATTACGGCATTTTTAGGGCCTAGGAGTTATCGTTAGTTCATAGTTTTTGGTAGTTAGAAGGTCTTTCTGAACCAAAACAACATATTAAAAGTAGTGGATCCCAACATACGTTGGGATGACAAAAAAAAGATCATAATCAAGTGCTTGTCATTCCGGCGTATGCCGGAATCCAAAACAATACTTAAAACAATAAACAATCATGAAAATAAACTGGGGAACAGCCATTGTAATTGCATTTATCGGATTCATCTCTTTTATCATGTACTTTGTTATCAGAATGAATACCGAAGATAAATACTCGCATGATCTAGTAACAGAAGAATATTATAAAGAAGAACTAGCATTTCAGAAAGAAATCAATGCCGAGAAAAATGGAAAAGCCTTGAAGAAGAATATTCAAGTTGAAAAAACTATCTATGGATTAGTGATTTCTTTTCCGGAAGATAAAAACTATGCTAATATCTCTGGAAGTATTTCTTTATATAGGCCATCAAATAAAAAATTAGATTTTGAAATCCCTATTTCACTTTCTGATTCAAGAATAGTAATCAAAGATGAGTTTATGATAGAAGGACGTTGGAATATTACTATCGATTGGAAATATAAAGACACTACATATCTATTTAAAAAATCATTCACCTATTAAATGTTAGTAACTGCATTCATATTAGGCCTATTAGGAAGTTTTCACTGTATAGGGATGTGTGGACCAATAGCCTTTATGTTACCTGTTCATCGATCCAGTACTACACAAAAATTCTTTCAGATATTCTTATATCACTTCGGTAGATTATTAGCCTATTGTTGTATTGGTTTGTTTTTTGGAATCATCGGAAAAAGCCTCAATATTTTTGGTTTGCAGCAAACACTATCTATTGTAGCTGGAGTATTTATGATTCTTCTAATTATAATTCCGCATCAAACTCTTAATGGATACAATTTCTCAAAACCGATATATAAACTAATCTCTAAAATAAAAAATGCTTTAGGAAAGGAACTCAAAAAGAAAACTCCTGATACTTTTTTGACTATTGGGTTTTTAAATGGCTTTTTACCTTGTGGTTTGGTCTATATGGCTGTCTTTGGAGCCATTGCCTCAGGTCATATTCTTGAAGGTAGTTTGTATATGCTTGTGTTTGGATTAGGAACCATCCCTTTAATGACTATAGCGGTATATGCCGGAAATTTTTTAAAAGGAAAAGCACGACAACATATCCAGAAAGTTATTCCTGTATTTGTGATTATTATTGGTTTACTATTTATTATACGTGGTCTCGGGCTGGGTATTCCCTATCTTTCTCCAAAACCTGTTATCGAACTAGTTTCTACAGATTTTGAGTGTCACTAGTTGTAATAATTCACTAACTATTTTGTTCTTTTATCAGAGAAAAAACTACTTTAATTCTTCCATACTGTAGATAATAATGGATTTCAGCCTATGCTAGAATGACAAAAAACACCTAAACTGTCATAGAAAACAACATGGTCTCTGGTTTATTACGTTGTAATCTTAAATCAAAAGCCATGCAGATATTACGAACAAAAGGTCTTCCTTTTTCTGTAACTTGTATTGAGTCATTATATATTACCAATAACTCATCTTCTTCAAGTTCTTTTAAATTCTGTAAAACTTCTGGTAATTCTTTAAAATACAACGTATCATCTTGCCAATTGGTTTTAAAATGACACATTAGATTTAGGATATGTTTTCTAACAACTTCATCTTCTTTAGTTAGTATATGACCTCGATATATAGGAATAATACCCTCGCCTACCAAGTGTTGATATTCGTCTATGCCTTTTACATTTTGAGCAAAGCCATACCAACTATCACTTATCGCAGATACTCCTAAACCGATCATCATTTGAGTTTTGGACGCTGTATACCCCATAAAATTGCGATGCAACTTCTGGCTTTGCATAGCAGTATATAAGGAGTCATTTTGTAGTGCAAAATGATCCATCCCAATCTCTACATAACCAACTTCAGATAATAACCTCTTCCCCACCTCATACTGCTTACGTTTCTGATCAGCTGTTGGCAAGTCTGAATCCTGAAACCCTCTTTGTCCATTACCTTTTTGCCATGGCACATGGGCATAACTATAGAATGCTAATCGATCCGGCATTAATTCTTTTGTCTTCAGAATGGTTTCAATAACAGCTTCTTGGGTTTGAAAAGGCAGTCCAAAAATAATATCATGCCCTACAGAAGTATACCCAATATCTCTGGCAACCTCGGTTACAAATTTTACGTTTTCAAAAGGTTGCACCCGATGAATTGCTTTTTGAACTGTTTCATTATAATCTTGTACCCCAAAACTTACTCTTCTAAAACCAACATCATACAATGCCTGTAAATGCTCTCGAGTGGTATTATTAGGGTGCCCTTCAAAACTTAGCTCGCAATCATTTGATTTTTCTGAACCTCTAAAAATAGTGTTGATCAAATATTCTAAATTTTCTGGTGAAAAAAATGTGGGTGTCCCCCCTCCTAAATGCAATTCTTTGATTTTAGGTTTGGTTTCAAAAAGATTGAGATATAATTGCCACTCTTTAAGAAGAACATTTATGTATGGGATTTCTACATCGTGCCGTTTTGTAATACGTTTATTACAACCACAAAATGTACACATACTTTCACAAAAAGGTAGATGGATATACAGACTTACTCCTTCTGTATCATTACTTTCTTTAAATGATTGTTGCATGGATTTTGACCAATCTCTAAGTGAAAATAAATTGAAATCCCAATACGGCACCGTTGGGTAACTGGTATATCGAGGTCCGGGGGTATTGTATTTATTAATTAAGCTTGTGCACATATAATTTTTGATTTGGGTATCTAGCGTAGCTAATAGAGAGATAATCGCCTTCAGTTTCAAATACATTTCGACTCCGATCAATGCGACAGTAGATTTTAATAATTTTCGTTTTCATTTTTATCAATTCTCGCTACTCATGCAATACTAAAAAAGGGATATCAGTATGATAACTTATTTTTTCGACTGTGGGATGAAATAAAATACGCTGAAAAAAATTAAGATTCTTTGCCACCATAGTAATCATATCGATGTTTCTGCTTTCTACAAAACATTGAACTGCTTGTTCTATATCTGGATTGGAGAGGAAATGAAAACTATGTTCTATGTCATTCTCAAGATAGTCATCTAGAAAATCTTTATTCTTTTTTTGTAATTCGGTTAGTTCGGCATCCTTTTTTGCGATATGCAATATCCTTAAAGCCGCATCATTTATATCAAGAATTTCTGTTATAGTATCCAAAACTCTACTGCTATAATATATGTTATAATCTGTAGGAAATGCAATTTCTTTTGGCTTAGTATATCTTGCTTTTTCGGGAATCACCAATACAGGGCACTTTACTTTAGTAATTACATCTCCTGTATTACTTCCTATCGTTTTCTCCTTAAGCCCTGAAGCCCCTTTAGTACCCATTACAATAAAATCAATATGTTTCTCTGCTACTTGTTTTCTAATCGCATCGACAAAGAAGATATATTCATTAATTGTAAAAAAGTGATGTTTTGCATTTAGTGGTAATTTCTCAATTTTTTTAAGTAATCCCTGCATTTTCTCCTTATCACTATCTGTGATTTTTTCTAAAACTGTATCCTTTGAATTGTAGAAAGAATTTTCTCCTATCATCTCTTCGTAAAGCGAAACATGTAAAAAATAAAAGGTACATGTTACTTTCTTAAAAAATGATAACGCATATAATATGGCGTTCCACGAATTTTCAGAAAAATCTGTCGGGATCAGGATGTTTTTCATCTTACATACTTTCTAATACAACAAATGTATTAGGATGTTAAGATGAAAAGAATGACAAAAATCAGTTTACGTATTTATTCTACTAATTGAAGACCATGAAGATCAATAATTCTAATATTGCGTCCTTCAATTTCTATAAGACCATCTTTTTTGAAACTAGATAGTGTACGAATCAAACTTTCGGTAGCAATACCAGCAACACTCGCCAGGTCATTACGAGAGATTTTAATACTTTCTTCTGGTTTTTTGTTAAGCACCTCGGCAAACTGCAATATAGTTTGCGCTGTTTTTTTTCGTACCGAACTATACGCCATTTGCAGTAATTGCTCTTTAATTTCGGAAAGGTTATCGGTAAGCAACTCCATCAACTCAAGAGAAATATTTTTACTTTTTTCAAGTATCTCTTTTAAGTTAGTTTTTGAGATCCCTGCCAGTTGCGAATCCTCAACGGCTGATGCAGATTCTTGATAAGGCACATTATCCATAAATGAGGTAAATCCCAAAAAATCATCTGCTTTGTAGAGTGCCGTGATTAATTCTTTGCCACTTTCATCCATCTTATGGGATTTTATGACTCCTTTTAAAATAAGATATATTTTGTTAGAATGTTCTTCTTCTCTATAAATTACTTCTCCTTTTTTATATTCAGAAATCTCGCCGTGGTCATCAAAAAAATTCTTAAGCTCGTTAAGGTTTTTAAATCTATCTTCGGGTTCACTTCCTTTGGGTTGTTCGGTTTTTTCCTGAAGGATTTTGGAAATTATTTGTGCTTTAGCCAAACGACTTTCGACTGCACTTAATAAATCATCTTCGTCAAAGGGTTTGGTTAGATAATCATCTGCTCCCAAATCCATCCCTTTTCTAATTTCCTTATGTTCAGTTTTAGCCGACAAAAATATAAAAGGTATTTGATTTGTCATGCTATCATGTGATAACGCCTCAAGAACTCCATAGCCATCAACTTCTGGCATCATAATATCGCAAACAATAATATCTGGCTTTTCTTCTTTTGCTTTGGTAATACCTATCTTCCCGTTTGGTGACGTAATCACTCTATAATCAGAAAGTTCTAAAAGCTCGGCCGTATTTTCTCTTAACGCAGTATCGTCTTCAATTAGTAAAACAGTCTTCATTATTATTTATGATTATTTACAATAGGTATTTGAACTTCGAAAGTCGAACCTTCGCTTTCTTTACTTATAAAAGTAATGGTACCTCCTAGATTTTCCAAATGACTTTTTACAATGTTTAATCCAATCCCTGTTCCTTGATCCAGGAGTGCATTTTCTGCTCTAAAATAGCGTTTAAAAATAAATTCCTGTTCTCTTTCAGGGATACCAATCCCCTGATCAACAATTCTAAAAGTAAGTATGTTTTTTTTAACACTAACCTGTAAATCTATGGTCGTGTTTTCTCCAGAATATTTTATAGCATTATTGATCAAGTTTGATAATACAAGTTCTAGTATTTTTTCATCAAATTCTAGAATAGTATCGTCTATATCATCTGGGTAATTGATTCTTTGTCCATCTTTGAGTAACATATTGGCGTTATACACTACTTCATTAATCACCTTACTAAGCGGAAAAGTAGAAAACTTATAGGTCGCCTTGCCAGTTTCTAAGCGTTCTATAGACAAGAAATCATTAAGAATATTATCTAAGTATTTCACCTTGCTTTTAATTGTATCAAGATGCTGTTCTCTCTTTTCTTGTTGCTCTTCTTTGGTATATTTTCCGGTAAGTGTTGCTGAAGTAAGAATACCACTTAACGGAGTCTTAAACTCATGTGAAACAAGAGATAAAAACTTTGTTTTTAATTCGTTAAGATCCTGTTCCTTTTTTAACGATTCTTTTGTTTTAGCCTCGGCTTCCTTTCGAAGCTTGACCTCATCTTTTAACTCCTGTATGGTATGATGTAATTCTTCTGTGCGTTTTTCGACTTTTTTCTCTAATTGGATGTTTAGTTCTTGTATTTGTCGTTCTTGCTCTTTACGATCTGTAATATCAATAATCAAGGCCATTACATAATGATTATCATAAATACTAAATGGATTGAGTCCAGCTTCTACAGGAAATTCTGTCCCGTCTTTTCGAACCCCAAAAAGATCGCGCCCTTTCCCCATATTTCGTTTTTCGCTATGATTAACGAAATTCTTGAAATGGCCTGCATGATTATGGTGATATTTTTGAGGAATAAGAGTATTCAAAGGTTTTCCAATTAATTCATCGGTATCATAACCAAAAATATCGTTGGCTGATCCATTAGTCGCTACCACAATTTGTTCTTTATTCACGACAATAATTCCTTCTGAAACAGCTTCAGAAAGTAACTTGAAAATGTTATTGTTTTTTTCAAAAACCTTCATTTTTCAAAAGTAATGATTTTGATTAGGTACAATAACTGATTTATATCATAAAAAACTTCAAAATGACTTCCTAAATTTATCATAAAACCATAAATAATAGTACTATGAACACTACAAGCAATATCGGAATTACATTTTATCAAAACCTTGGGAAACTTTTTTATGCCATTGCTGCTTCAGATAATGTGGTTCGTAAGTCAGAATACAATTCTTTACGAAAAATTGTAAAATCAAAATGGTTAGCTGTAGACGATATCGAAGATGAGTTTGGTGCCGATGCTGCTTTTCAAATCGAAATTGTTTTTGATTGGATGGATTATGAAACGCCAAATGCAGAAACTTGTTTTAAGGAATTCGAATCTTTTTTTAAAGAAAATGAATCTCGCTTTACTAATGCTATTAAACAATTAATTTGGGATACAGCCAATGCTATTGCAGGAGCTTTTTCTGGCAAAAATAAATCCGAATTAATGATGCTAGGAAGACTTAAATTGCTTTTTGAAAACTGATTTATCCAAGAATTGAAAACAATAACAATAGTATAGAAACGGGGTTTTTAGCCATTGTATTATACATCTAGAAAGGTGAGTTTCATAAGATACTCGCCTTTTTTCTTTGCTTCTATCTTAAGATGATTAATATCATATTTTTTGATCATACGCTGCTCTACTTTTATTCTAACCAAAAACAACGATATGAAAACGTTAATCACCTGTCTTATTTTACTTAGTCTTGTTGGCTGCAAAAATGAGGCATCGCCTCAAATAACTTCTGATCCAAAAGAGATAGAGGCAGATCAAAATATAAACGAGAAACCTAAAGACACTCTCATTGTATTTTCTGGAGAAACACAAGAGCTCGATCAGGAGAAAACAAAATCTATCAAAAGAGAATTACTAATCAAAGCTGATGATGATAAGTCTCAACTACAGCAATTAGTGGTTTCTAAAGAATTTTATAAAGAAGAGGATCTCTACATATTAGATTATAAATACCCTTATCTCAACGAGAAAATCGATTCTAAATATGCTGTCTTTAATAATTTTATAAAAGACAACTATTTGAATATTGAAAAAACAGAAAATCAAATTCTCGAAGACAAAGAATTACTTTGTGATACCTTAAAAATTAATAGATTTAGGGATAAAAGGATCATTGATTACAAAATTTTTGATGTAAAAAAGAATTTGATTAGCGTAGTCTTGTATAAAGAGAATTATTATTCTGGGATGTTACATTCTACCTATCTTTTTGATTGTGTAAATTTTGATCTTAAAAAACACAATTTCGTATACTTTAATGACTTTTTCGAGACTGGTTCTGAAGATGCTGTATTTAAAATTATAAATACAATTATAAAAGAAAGCATTGCATCGGGAGCATTATATTATGATTGTTGGGAGTTATCAGAAGGAGATTTTAAAGCCTATAAAAACAATTTTGTTGTGAATGATGATGTAGTTGAGTACTATTTTGATGATTGTGTAATTTGCCCATCCTATACGGGGACTTACTCTATTGAGGTTCCGATCAAAAAGATATTACATTTGCTGAAAAAATATAATGATCGCCCAATTATAAGTTAGTTTTTTTGATTAGGATAGTATACCTAAAGACATTATCATAACTTAGTATTTAAAACAGATTTATGAAAAGTAGTTTTAGTAATATCATAAACTCAAAAACACCTGTACTTGTTGATTTTTATGCAGATTGGTGCGGCCCTTGCAAAATGCTAGCTCCCATCTTAAAAGACGTAAAAGATGAATTAGGAGACACTATCAAAATTGTGAAGATCGATGTCGATAAAAATCAACCTTTATCGACAAAATATCAGGTTCGGGGAGTACCTACTATGATCTTATTTAAAGAAGGAAAGCAACTCTGGCGACAATCTGGGGTATTACAAAAAAACGACATCGTAGGTATAATTAATTCACATCAATAGGCATGAAACTCAACAAGTATATCGATCATACCCTATTAAAAGCCAATACAACGGTAGAAGATATCAAAAAACTTTGCGCAGAAGCTAAAGAATACAACTTTTATGCTGTTTGTGTGAATAGTTATTATGTTGCTCTCGCTGATAGTGAACTTATGCATACCGATGTTAAAATAGCCTCTGTAGTTGGATTTCCTCTTGGGTCTATGGATACCAAAGTCAAGGTGTTTGAGTCTCAACAATGTATAGATCAAGGAGCCGATGAAATTGATATGGTCATTAACATTGGCCTATTAAAATCTGGATATTATAACATTGTAGAAGACGAAATTAAAATCATCAAAAAGGCAATTGGAGATAAAATACTTAAAGTGATTTTTGAAAACTGTTATCTCACCAATGAAGAAAAGAAAATCGCGTGTAAACTCTCTCTAAATGCTGGAGCAGATTTTATAAAAACTTCAACAGGTTTTGGAACAGGTGGAGCTACTATACATGATATACAACTCATGAAACACGAAGTTGGAGATCGTTTAAAGATAAAAGCTTCTGGTGGTATACGAGATATAGAAACTGCTCAAAAATATATTGATTTAGGCGTTTCAAGAATAGGAACCTCATCGGGTGTAACAATAGTAACTTCAAAATAAAATTAGATGAGCGTACATATCGCAGCACAACAAGGAGACATTGCAGAAACCGTTCTATTACCCGGAGATCCTATGCGCGCCAAATGGATTGCCGAAACTTTTTTTGAAAACCCTGTTTGTTATAATAAAATTAGAGGAATGTATGGCTATACAGGTATGTATAAAGGCAAACGTGTTTCGGTGCAAGGCACCGGAATGGGAATTCCATCTACTTTAATATACTGTCATGAACTGATCAATGATTATAAAGTAAAAAATCTAATTCGAGTAGGTTCTGCCGGATCCTATCAAAAAGATATCCATCTAAGAGATATTGTGATTGCAATGTCGGCATCGGCAACTTCGGGGATTAATAATGCTAGGTTTGTTAATGCTGATTATTCTCCTACAGCAAATTTTGAATTGTTTTTAAAAGCAGTAGAATACGCAAAAGAGCATCATATTTCCATAAAAGCCGGTAATGTATTATCATCTGATGAATTTTATGACGATGATCCTAGTTCTTATAAACATTGGGCAGATTTTGGTGTGTTATGTGTAGAAATGGAAGCAGCAGGGTTATATACGATTGCCGCCAAGTTTAATGTAAAAGCACTAACGATCTTAACGATATCTGATTCTCTGATTACCGGAGAAAGAACATCTTCTACAGAAAGAGAAACTACATTTGGCAAAATGATTGAAATTGCATTGGCTACATTATAACCAAAGTTCGCTGTAAGAAAAATTTATGTCAGTCTGAGTGATTTTTTAATCAATTCCTTACATCGAACTCCGGTTTATAAAATCCTTATATTTTGAAGGTAATCACAGGTCTAATAGCGTGATTAGCAATATCCTCACCAATGCTTCCGCTAAAGAAATGTGCTAATCCCCTGCGACCATGGGTCGGGATGGCAATTACATCGGCATTGATTTTATTACTATAATTAAATACTCCACTTTCTACAGTATAATCATTATAGAATTCAACTTTATCATACATTTCCAGCTTACCAGCATCTGCTTTAAACAAAAATTCTTTTACTCTATCCTCTATCTGATTAGAGCTTCTAAACTGATCTCCTGGTAAATTTACATAGAGTAAATGTATATTACTCCCCATGGTTTCAAACAATCTTATTGCATTATGATAAGAGCGTAAGTTTTCTATCTTGAAGTCACAAGCAAATACAACTTCTTTCATTTTAAAATCTTCGTGCGGGGTTTTGATTATCAATACCGGAATATCAGAAGTACGCACCACTTTTTCGGTATTTGAACCAATAAAAACCTCTTCTCGCAATCCGCTCACCCCATGAGACCCCATTACAATAAGATCAACATCATTTTCATGAGCCACTTCATTAACTTCACTAAAGATCTTATAATTTTGTACAGTCTCGGTTACTTTAACCTCTTTAAGGTATTCTTTATCCAAAAAGGTATCAAATCGTTTTTCTGCAAGCTTCATATAATACATAGCTTCGGCTACCTCCTGACCTTCATTTTTGGTCAATACAGCTTCAGATATTCCGAGCATATGTAATACTATAATCTCTGCACTTTGCTGTTTTGCAATTGTTGCTGCTACTTGCAAAGCATATTCTGAGTATTCAGAAAAATCGACGGGTACAAGTATTTTTTTCATCTGTTTGTTTTTAATGTTTCCTGCTTTTACAGGATTAAAATTAGATGATGTGAGGATCAAATAATATGATATTTATCATACAAAAGATTCATAAAATTTATGCTATCTTTCTACTTCATTACATATATCATTATACAAGAATGCTGAAACATTATAATATCACAGTTACTGGTAAAGTGCAAGGGGTTTGGTATCGAAAAAGCACTTGGATTAAAGCTGAGGAACTTCGAATTAAGGGATATGTAATGAATCTACCCAATGGGAGCGTGTATATTGAAGCCGAAGGAGATCAAAATCAACTTCAAAACTTACTCAAATGGTGTTCTGAAGGTCCAGAATATGCTATTGTTGACCATATTTCTTTTAAAGAAAGTAATATGCAGTTTTTTGAGCATTTTATGATCTTGCGTTAGATTTTTGTTATTAAAATGTGTGCTTATTTGACATCTGCAGAGGATGCCCCATGCGACTGTTAGAAGATATTTTTTGATTGCATGTGCTCATTTAAAAAAACTCTTACTATCTAGGGTCATTAGGATTTGTAATTAGAATTGTTGATTTTTGAAATACAAGCTGTAAATATGTTATATGTTTACAAGCATTTATAAATAAGTACAAACGGTAATAAAAGGACATATGTTCTTTATACGGTTGTTGTAATGCATTAAAAACAACAGATATGATAAAAGTACTAAGAGATACTATTTTAAAAACATATTGGATTAATTCTAAAATCAACAATGGAAAAAAATTATATTTTAATAATATTTTCTTTCCTTCATTTTTAGAAAGCGTCAACAATCATTTTATCATATCGGAACATTACGAATTAAGAGATGCTTTTTTAAATTCTCCTGTAAAAGGGTTAATTAATTCTATTTTTAATCCAAATAAAGCTTTTTTCAATGCTTTAGATTTGTCTGTAGCTATAAATGTATCAATTAACGGTTTTTGTAATGAAAAATATGTCAATAATGATGTAATTGTTAACTCTGCAAATTACATATGTGAGTTATTAAAAAAACAGATGTATGAAGACAAAATTATTCGAGAGTTATTAAAAGAATTAGATAAAGATTTAAAAAGTTTTGATTTTCACATAGAGCGAGAAAAAATTGAGAATATTCTTAATGACAAAATTAAAATATTCAAAACATATTTTGGTCGCTTTAAAAATGAAAATTATTCTACTGGTGTAAAAGTCTATCATCAAGCTAATAATGAAAGTTGGATTAATTGGAAAGATGAAAATTCAATAGACATAAATCATAGCTGTGTAGAATTTGATTCTGGATTTTTCCTTTGTGGTTTTGACTACAAACGATTCTCAGGTGAGTCACTAAAAATCGCATCAAGTGAAAAAGGTAAAGAATTTTTTAATCCTCAGAAATATAAATGGGGAGAAAATGTTATCTGGGCACAATAGAACGCATTACAACACTATATATGTGATCATAGCAGCTAAGGGACAAATCGAATGGTTCTTGTATATTTGGTATGGCGCAATGCTTGCAAAAAATAAAAGTTAGCAACCAATGCGCGAATAATATCGATGGCTTGGTAACATTTTGCTCTGCTACGACACATATATTTAACGTTGCCAAACATGAAATATCATATCCTAATTTTTATCCTTCTTAATTCTTTTCTTATCATCTCCTGTAGCAATAATGATGTAGAAGATGATTTAAATATTACTAATAAAGAAAATATTTATAGCTATAAGTTATATTATATGCAGTACCCTTATGAAGCTTCTCCAACCGATTTAACAAGATCAGCAAGTATCATAAGAAATAATGAAAGTTCAATAATCGAAAGAAACGGAGGTATCTACGATGCAAATTTAGATCCGGCAGTTGGCTTCACTTATAGATTTTCAGAAGATATTTACGATGAAATTACTTATATAGGGGACAATATAATTCTTGAAAAACAAAGCAACAATCCACAATTAATTATCCCAACCTTTAAAAGAACTTTGTTTTTAAATCAAAATCAACAAATAATTCAAAAAATAATCGAAACTTCTGAACCTTCTGTAATTGATACGCTAAACTATGAATATGATTTATCAGGTAAATTATCAAGCATAAAAACTAATCTTAAAGAATCTTTTTTCTACTTCAATAACAATGATAATTTAGACAGTATTGTTTCAAATAAATATAATGATCAAATGGAATTAATTGAAAAAACACTCGAAAAATTTGCGGACTATGATAATGCCGTAAACCCTATAAAAACCCTATCAATTTTTGAAGAATTATTTACCCGTTCTCTTTCTGTCAATAACTATTCCTTTTATTTATTTGAGAAGACTACAATTACTCAAAATAGTCAAAGTTTTTTTTCAACCTATCGAGAATGGAATCTTATATATGATAATAACGGGAATGTACTATTTAATGAGTTATAAAGATTAAAAGTTGCCAACACCGTATAAAATTAATCGCTAGTGCAAGCCTAATTACAAAAATTTACCAGAATTTTCTATTCTGTTTGTATTTGCTAAATTAGGTGCTAAAACAAGGCAACTAATCTTATACAAATATGTTAGCTACCATATCGAAAATCGTAACACATATTATTATTAATGAACTTAAACAGACCTTTTCCATATAATTCTTCTTATAAAATTCATATTCTTATAGGAGCAGTCTTAGGTCTTTTATTAGGGTTTATTTTAATTATTTTACAACCTTTCAATCTTAACAATTTCAACCATAAATATGGAGACGTTTTATTAATGGGTTTTGGTTTCGTGAAATTTATAGACTATATATTTGCCCATTTTATAGAAAACTATTTTTACAAAAAAAAACAAGATTGGACATTTTGGAATGAGATAGTATTCCTTTCACTATCATCATTATCAGGAGCAGTCTTAGGTTATATTTACTTAGACACAGTTTTTGAAAAACAACCATTATCATTTCTAAGATTAATCCTCTTTTTTTATTACATAGTTTTACCCATATTGCCTTTAATTATTTTCCCCAAATCAGTATTACGCTATTTACTAATCAAGAATTCGACAATAGATTTTAAAAGAAAGAATACCAAAAAAGAAGATATAACTTTTGAAAAACTAACATTAAAAGGGCAAAATATCAAAGATGAATTGACATATATAAAAGAGCGCCTTATATATGTAAAATCCTTAGATAATTACGTACAGGTTTACTACAATGATGAACAATTGAAAAGTAAAATATTGAGGGCTAAATTATCTGAAATATTAACCCAAGCCCCTTTCCTAATTCAGCCACACCGTTCTTATTTAATAAATCCTATACATTCATTTAAAATAAAAGGTAATTCCCAAAAATCGGTTCTTGTTTTACCAGAGCTTGAAGAGGTAATTCCTATATCAAGAACGTCCTATAAAACAATGAGAGGGTTATTCAATTAGCCCCTTTTACCTAATCATTTCGTACCAAAAACTTCTATTTAACCATAAAATTATTCGACTAATAACTTAATTTTTAAAATCTTGATTTTTTTAGTTTGATTTGAATCAAAATAAAATATAAGAAGATGACAAAAACATTAAAAATTACTGGTTGGATATTACTTACGGTTATTCTTTTAGGAATCGGATTAGGGATATATAAATATCAAACTGATGATATGCTAAGAGCTATGATAAACCAAGATGAATCAAAACTTTCTTACGGCCCATTAAAGGAAATAGTTTCATTAAAAGGTTTTGATTTTGAAGAATATGAATTAGAAGTAAATGATTCAATAAATATATACACATATCTATTCAAACCTTCTGTTGAGTGTAAAGGGAATATTTTTTACATTCACGGGTCAGGTGGAAATGCAGCTTATTGGTCACAATTATATAAACCACTTATTGATGAGGGATATACCGTTTATGCAGCAGATTGGCGTGGGTACGGCAAAGCAAATGGTTCACCAAATTATAGAGGTGTTTTGGAAGACACTGAAATTGCATTTAAAGATTTCCTAAGTAAGACTAGAAATGACAGCTTGAAAACTATCGTATATGGTATGTCATTAGGTGGTCAATTAGCTATTAAAATCACTAAAGACAATCAAGAGAACGTAGATGCCTTAGTTCTTGATGGAGCTTTTGAATCTGCTCAAAAAATAGCAATAGATTATGCCCCTTTTGATTTTTTAAAAAATAGAGCTAGAAAACATCCTGAAAATTTTAATCAGCTATATGTTGGGTCTAGAGATATTAAATATATTAGAAATACACCAAAGCTTATTATCCACAGTACTAACGATTTACAAGTACCTATTAGTCACGGGAGAAATCTATTCAAAAATGCAAATGAACCTAAAGAATTTTGGAATACTGAAACTTCTCATATTATGACTTTACGAGATATACCTAAAGAGGCTATAGAAAAGATAAACAATTTAATACAGTAGCTAACAATGTATAAAAAACATAGGGCGTTTGTGCTAAATCGAAAGTCTATGGGTGTATACAAAATCATCTAAATATAAAATTTGGCATTTATAAAAGAAAAAACAAAAGCAAAACATTTATATTTAACTAAGTAATAAACTGAAACAAAAGTATTTGTCAACTACTCTACGTTTTTTATAAGAGATGTTGTAACCAATTAAAAAGAGCCTATGAACAAATTATTGTTATTGATATTTATTCCTTTATTGTTTGGATGCTCTAAAAAAGAACTTCAAATTAAGAAACTAGATGGCTCACAAATTTCTGAGGCCGAATTGACAACTAAAATTCAATCACTTGTAGATACTGCCAACGTAACTGGTGTTTCAATAGCAATTTTTAATGACAATAAAATAGGTTATCAAAAATCCTTTGGATATGCAAATCTTGATAAAAAAGATTCCCTTACAAATAAAAAAATATTTTATGGTGCATCATTTAGCAAGGCTGTTTTTGGATATTTAGTAGCCCAATTAGCCGATGAAGGAATTATAGACCTCGATAAACCACTTCAAGATTATCTTGAAAAGCCTTTGCCCAATTTTGAATTTAAAAAAGAATGGAGAGGATACAAAAACCTCGAAAATGATAACCGTTACGAAAATATCACTGCACGGATGTGTCTATCACACACAACGGGTTTTCCTAACTGGAGATGGATGACAAAAGAAGGGAAATTCTTTAGAGAAGGGAAAATTCGGTTTTTAATTGACCCAGGAACTCGATACAGTTATTCTGGAGAAGGAATTCAATTATTACAATTTATCATTGAACAAATCACTAATAAAGGTCTAGAGGAGTTAGCTCAGGAAAGGATATTTAAACCATTACAAATGGATATGACAAGCTATATATGGAGGGATCGATTCGAAAATCAATATTGTAATGGACATACTAAAGACGGAACTGTGATTAAAAAAGATACCGAAGACGAAGCAGGTGCTGCAGGTTCTATGGAGACCACATTAGAAGATTATTCAAAATTTATCGAACATATATTAATACAAACCAAAAAGAAATCAAGCATAACCGATATCTTGTTTAAATCAAACGTCACTATTAAATCAAAGAATCAATTCGGAATTCAATCTTGGCAAGATACCAATGAAAACGATTCAATAGAATTGAGCTATGGTTTAGGATGGGGATTGTTGAACTCACCATATGGTATAGGAGCATTTAAGGAAGGCCATAGTGAGGGCTTTCAACATTATTCTATCATTTTTCCAGAAAAAGGTATAGGTATAATAATTCTGTCAAATAGTGATAATGCTGAAAGTATATTCAAAGAACTTCTAAATACGACTATTGGAGACACCTACACACCTTGGAAATGGGAAGGGTATATTCCTTATAATTATAATAGACAATAGTAACTGTTTACAACAAGATATATGTGATCATAACATTAAAAACAGAAACAGGTAGACCTTCACCTACCTGTTTCCTTACGAAGAAATTAATTTTATTTGTAGCTTGATATTCTTTAATCTTCAATCGCTAGATATTCAAAATCAGATTATCTTTCTAAAAAACATAGTTAATTTCTTCGATTAGGTTTTTGTCACATTGCTATCACAAAAACCAATTTTTAACTAAATACTAAAGAATAATTTTTTAAATACATGACCAATGTAATTTATCTACAATCAAAAAAATATGACAAATATCAGTTTTTGATGTTTTTTACATATAAGGTTTCATTTCTTGTTTACGCTTTTTAAGCTGTCTCTCTAGATCACTCAGCGTTTCTTTAAAGGCTAGTTCAAAATTTTTCTCGTTAGAGGTTGCATATATTTTTGGTCCGGGTAAACTCAACTCGACATCGCAAATTTTCCCTTTTCCTTTAGGGTCGTTTTCTTTTTTAAAGAATACATCAGATTTAATAACCCAGTCATATTTTTTATAAAACTTATTTAGTTTTTCATGTACATAATCTTCCATAGTATTGCTTGTAGGCATTTGTACAAATTGAATGTTGGTTTTCATATTATTTTTATTTCTACTCAAAAATAACCACTATCATTCATTTTAAATATGATAAATATCATTCCAAAAATCAGTGTTTTCTCAGAAATTTGAAGAAAAACATATAACCATGCCTAAACGAGTTTTATGGGTGTATTTTTGCGTCTTTTTGTTATCCTGCAGTGATAAAGAAGAAAAAATACTCCCTGCAATTACCAATATTACAGAATCGGTATATTCTTCAGTTACTATCCAACCCGATAGTTTGTATCAAGTCTATGCTACTGTAAATGGTATTTTGGATAAAAATCTTGTAGAAGAAGGAGATGTGATCAAAAAAGAGACCCCAATTATTCAGATTATAAACAGTAATCCAAAATTGAATACTGAAAATGTTAAACTATCTCTTGATTTGGCCAAGAAGAACTATACTGGTAGCGCAACAATCCTTAGTAGTATAGAAGAAGAGATTAAAGCTGCTGCATTAAAAGCGGCTAATGATTCTATCAATTATTGTCGTCAAAAAAACCTTTGGGATCAGCAAATAGGGTCCAAAATAACATATGACACTAAAAAACTAGCCTACGAACTCTCTACTAATACCATGGGGCTTTTGAAAAACAAATATGCCAGAACTAAAGAAGAACTAGAAACACAATTGAAACAAGCAGAGAATAATTATAAAACTTCGCTAATTACTACCAACGATTTTACCATAAACAGTAAAATCAATGGTAAAGTTTATGCGCTGTATAAAAACCCTGGTGAGATTGTCAATACTATAGAGCCTTTGGCTTCTGTAGGCAGTGCAACCGTTTTTATGATCGAAATGCTAGTAGATGAAGTTGACATTGTGCAATTAAAAAAAGGTCAAAAAACCATTATTACTTTAGACGCATACAATGATGAGATATTTACTGCAAAAGTGAATAAAATTTATCCTAAAAAAGATGAGCGAAATCAAACATTTTTGGTTGAAGCAATTTTTGATCAAAATCCTAAAGTTCTGTATCCCGGATTATCAGGAGAAGCAAATATTATAATCGATAGCAAAAAGAACATTCTTACTATACCCATACAATACCTTATTGATAATAACAAAGTAAAAACTGAAGATGGAATCATTGAGGTAATAATTGGATTACAAAGCATGGATGCGGTAGAAGTAGTATCTGGAATTACAAAAGAAACCTGGATTTACAAACCTAAATGATGGTGAACTGGAAAGTCATATTAAACATCGCAAAAACACATTTGCTTACCAAAATTAAGCAGACAGCCACAGCTGCACTTGGCGTAACATTTGGTATTGGCGCATACATTACTTTGGTATGTTTTATGACAGGTCTTAATGCCATGCTGGATGATTTAATCCTTAATGTAACTCCTCATATTCATGTTTTTAACGAAATTGAACCTTCAAAAAAGCAACCTGTTGATCTGTATGGAGAACTTCAAAACACTTTTAATGTCGTTCATTCTATAAAACCAAAACAAAGTCAAAAAAGAATTCATAATGCGCTCCCCATAATTAATTATTTAAAAAAAGATCCTCAAGTGCGTGGTGCTATTCCCCAAATAAAAGAACAAATATTTTACATCGCTGGTTCTATCGAGTTAGGTGGAAATTTAACCGGTATAGATGTTATGCAGGAGGTAGAACTCTTCAATTTCAAAGATTATATCATACAAGGAACACCACAAGCTTTAAAAAACAACAACAATGGTATTTTATTGGGTGCCGGAGTAGCAGAAAAGATGTCATTAAACATTGGTGATCGTGTGCAAGTAAGTACTATAAAAGGGGATGTTTTTCCACTAAAAATAGTGGGGATATATCAAAGCGGTATTGCCGATATAGATAATATTCAAAGTTTCGCAAATGTAAAAACAGTACAACGCATTCTTGGTCAAGCCGAAAATTATATTACTGATATTAATGTAAAATTATATGATATCGAACATGCACTGCCTTTGGCTAAAAAAATCGAACAACAGTTCAAATTAAAAGCTACTGATATCAAAACAGCAAATGCTCAGTTTGAAACTGGAACAACCATAAGGAATCTCATCACCTATTCTGTTTCAATTACATTACTCATCGTGGCAGGTTTCGGTATTTATAATATCCTGAATATGCTGATTTATGAAAAGATGAATGATATCGCTATTCTTAAAGCAACAGGGTTTTCTGGTAAAGATGTACAACTCATTTTTATGAGTCAAGCTATTATTATTGGGATTGTTGGTGGAGTTTTAGGGTTGCTTATTGGTTTTGGGTTATCTCATTTTATCGGTAGTTTATCTTTTGAGACCGAGGCATTACCCACGATCACAACCTACCCTATTAATCATAATCCTAATTTTTATATCATCGGTATTTCATTTGCCATGATTTCTACATGTTTGGCTGGTTATTTACCTTCTCGAAAAGCAAAAAAAATAGATCCCGTTAGAATTATCAGAGGTCAATAAATCGAATTATGAAAACAGTTCTTGAAACCCGAAATATTAATAAGTATTTTAAAAAACCAGTGCTTTTTCATGTGCTCAAAGATATTAGTATCAAGGTTAATCAAGGCCAATTTGCCTCAATAATGGGTAAATCGGGCTGTGGTAAATCAACGTTATTATACATATTATCTACTATGGATACCGATTATGAAGGTGATTTATACCTAAACAATGAACTCATAACCGGACAAGAAAGAGAAAAATTATCTTATATTCGAAATAAACATATTGGTTTTGTATTTCAATTTCATTATTTGTTATCAGAATTTTCTGTGCTAGAAAACGTAATGTTACCTGCAAAAAAGTTAGCCGAAAAATCATTGAAAGAAATTGAGCACAATGCTATGGAGAAACTACGTGTCTTGGAAATAGATCATCTGGCAAAAAAACGAGCTTCAAGAATATCAGGCGGCGAAAAACAACGAGTAGCAATTGCTAGGGCACTAATTAATGATCCCGCAATCATTATGGGAGATGAACCTACAGGAAACCTAGATAGTTATAATTCAGACAATGTTTTCAATATTTTTAAGCAACTTAGTGATGAACAGGGGTTATCGCTTTTGGTTGTGACCCATGATATAGATTTTGCAAATAAAACAGATCGAATTATTGAGATGGGTGACGGAAGAATTATAGGCTAAGTTAATTAATTTTATTAAAACTTAATAATGGAATGGTAGTATGAGATTCTATTTTTTTACCAAACCCTTATGAAATAGATTTTATAAAGAATGCGATCTTCGCGTTCAAGCAACACTATAAGATCAGCTTTAATATCACGTAGATAAGTATTTAACTTCTCATAAATATTATGAGAAATGATGAAGTTGAATTCTATTTTTATATCACTTTGCGTTTTAATTTTAGCAGATGTATTAATAGGAATTCCAATTTGGTTGAAAGTTCTATTCTTTTTATCATTTATAGCCTATTTGATGTTAGCTTTCCGAAATTTCTATAAAAGCAATTGGGTGGGTGCTTTTTTCAAAGTTAAAATAGTTTTTTAGTATCTAATATCCTACTTTCTTCTTTAGCGACGGCACTTCCCATTTGATGATTTCTTTCAAGAACTCATCTGCTTTTTCAACTATTAGTTTTTCTGTAACAGATTCTGGTGTATACTGCCCTAATTCTATTATATTATTTTCCTGAGGAGCATTTTCAATCTCAGGGAACATCATAAAAACATAAATATCTCCGTTATATGATTGTGAGAAAATTAAAGCCCCACCGGGTAGAAATTGATATGCAGGAATTAAATTGGTACAATCTATCATTTCTGGGGGAAAAGAATCAAAAGTAATATTAACCGCCTCATTATTATGTATCCAGCTTAACTCCTGAACCTTCCACCCGATATTATATTGTTTTACAGTAGCCTGTAATGTTTTTATAAGTAGATTTTTGGTTTTTGTTTTCCAAAGTAATCGCTTATCTACAACCGTTTTTATAGAGTTTCTATAATCATTAACTCGTTCTTCTAGATGTTCAATTTTCATGATCTAACATTTTTGATTCTTTTTTTTTATTTTTCTTTTCCATCTTTTTAAAGTATCCTCTGAAAAGGAAATTATGTTTCAAAGCTTCCATATTTTGATTAAATCGATAGGTTCCTTCTTTAATACTATTCATGGTAGAGTCTATATTTTTAACCAAGTTAGGATCGCTTGCTAGATAGTTTAAAGCTCCTTTACCTTCTTTAATATCTTTTAACACTACACTTAAGTTTTTACTCACCTTGGTAATTTCAACACTTGATTGCTCAAGGTTACTCACTATGGTTTTCATTTTTTGTCCTGATAGACTATCACTTAATAGTACACCGGCTACACTTTCATTTTGATTAATTGATGAAATTATAGTATTAAGCTCTGTAATTGCTTGTGATGCCCCTGTACTTGCTTTTCTTAACTCATAAATAGTTAATTTGAGATCTTTAGCCATAATAGAGTCATTGATAAGTAATCCTAATGTGCCTTTACCATTAATAATTTTGGTGGTGATTTTTAATAAATCTGCAGTAAGCAAGGCTGCATTTTCATTGGTTACATTTAGGGTAGTTAACATATCATCGGTTCCAATCTTACTAAACGATTGGATAGTATCTCCAGAAATAACCGTGGATTTTTCACCCTCTCTAGGGATAATATTTACAATCATATTACCCACCAGACCATCAGAACTTATAGTAGCAATTGCATCTTTTTTTATATGCTTCCCAACACTTTCTTTTATAAGCATCTCTACTATGATTTGAGTGTCACTAATCATTTGAATTTTGCTTACGGTTCCTACATTAATCCCCGAGTATCTAACATTATTACCCAATTCTAATCCATTTACATTAGTAAATTGAGTCATTATTCTAATGTTATTACCAAAAAGATTCTGGCGGTTTCCGATAGAATACAATGCGGCAATAAGTAGCATAGTTCCTAGTACAACAAAAACCCCGAGTTTTATTTTTTGTGAAACTGTTTTTTTTATAGTCACCATATCTTATCCTTTCTAATGTTTAAAAAATGCTTTTACCTGGGGGTCATCAGATCTAATTAATTCTTGATATGTACCTTCTGCATAATTAATCCCGTCTACTAATAAAATGATTCGGTTAGAAATCACACGTGCACAATCTACATCATGTGTAATGATCAATGATGATGTCCCATATTTCTTCTGTATGTTTCGCATAAGCTGTATAATTTCTTTTGCAGTAATTGGATCCAATCCTGTTGTAGGTTCATCATACAGAATAATTTTGGGTTTAAGAATCAGTGCTCTTGCAAGTGCCACTCTTCGTTGCATCCCTCCAGATAACTCTGCTGGCATTAGATCAATCGCATCTGCCAACCCCACATTTTCAAGCGCTTCTACAACTAATGTTTCTGTATGCTCTGTCATCTTCAATTTTTGCTTATGTCGACGCAACGGAAATTCAAGATTTTCACGAACTGTCATTGAATCATAAAGAGCACTTCCTTGAAATAAAAACCCTATTTCGGTACGTAAAAGATCAAGTTCTGTTTGCCCTAAAACAGTAATATCTTGACTTTTTATTCTAATACTACCGTTATCTGCTTGCATTAACCCGACTAAACATTTAATCATTACCGATTTTCCAGAACCTGATTTACCCATTACGACCAGGTTTTCTCCTTCTAATAATTGTAAACTAAATCCATTAAGCACATGATTATCCCCAAAGCTTTTTTGCAAATCTTTGATCTCTAATACTGGTGTTATTTCTTTTTTACTTTCCATCTATATTTCAAAAAATATATCAGCTAGGAACACAGCTATAAAATCAATAACAAATAATAACATTGACGTATATACTACTGCAGAATTAGAGGCTTCGCCCACTCCTGCAGTACCTTTCTTACAGTAGTATCCTTTATAACATCCCACTAATCCAATAGCAAATCCGAAGAAAAATGATTTAATGGTAGCCGGAATGACATCACTATACTCAATAGCATCAAAAACCTGATTGAAATATAATTGAAAGGACACTGCTCCCTTTAAATTCTCTACAATAGCAGAACCAAATAACGCAATTGCATCTCCAAAAATGATTAATATCGGTAACATTAATGTGGTAGCGGTAATACGCGTAATCACTAAATATTTAAACGGATTTGTTCCTGAAACCTCCATGGCATCAATTTGTTCTGTCACTCGCATCGACCCTAGCTCGGCTCCGATTCCCGAACCAATTCGACCCGCACAAATTAAAGCCGTAATTACTGGTCCAATTTCTCTAACTATTGAGATACCTACCATAGATGGCATCCAGGATTCTGCACCAAATTCCATTAAAGTTGGACGAGATTGTAGTGTAAACACCAGTCCTAAAATAAATCCGGTAACTCCCACCAAAAGTAATGAGCGATTACCCATATGATAACATTGTTTCAACAATTCCTGAAACTCAAAAGGCTTTGTAAACACTTCTTTAAAAAAGCGTCCCGCAAAAAATGACAAATCGCCAATCTCTGTAAAAAAAGCCTTTGTTCTTTCTACTATTCGAAGTGATTGTGTCATAAATAGTCTACTTCTATGGTTATTCAAATATAGAAGTAGCTTTTTCTAATAAAAATGACATTAATCAGGTACATCAACTATGTATATTGATATTTATCATAGTTACATGAATATTGTTTTGATATGTTTAACCCTTAAAATCTGTGTCATGAAAACATCTGTAGCCATACAAAATTTAAAATGCGGTGGTTGTGAAAATACCATAGTAAAAAAACTACATGCTCTAAAAGGCATTACAGATATATCTGTTAACATTAGTGATTCTATTTTATCGTTTAGTTATGAAACCAAAAATGGCTTAGAAACCGTAAAAAAAGAACTCTCAAGACTTGGATATCCTATTGAGGGATATAAAAACACCTTGGATAAGAAAGCAAAATCTTATATAAGTTGTGCTATAGGAAGAATAAATAAATAGGTGCTATATTTGAATATAAAACAGTTTTGTAATGAAAGAAACAGCAAAAAAAGAAGCTTCGTCTAGTAAAGTATATGGGCTTGGGTTTATTGGTGCTGTGATTTATTTTATAAGTCACGCAACAAGTTTTTGGATAGGAGTTTTAGGCGTTCTTAAAGCAATTGTATGGCCAGCATTGTTGGTCTATGAAGTTTTTAAATTTTTAGGAACAGCTTAATCAAAAATTTCTAATCTATAAGACCTTCTATGATTTAAAATTTTATTTAAGGACTTCTTACCTTAATGTATTGATCAGATTTTCATTTAAACGAATAAAATCGTTATTTTTTGCAGCCTTGGATAACTCTAAAGAGCGTTTGGCGACAGTAATTGCTTCTTTTTTTCGCCCTAGGTCTTTCAAAATAAGTGCTTCACGATATACTTGAAAAAAAAGTGCTTTATCACTCTTTGTTACCTTTTGGATATAGGTTAGAGCAGTCTCTAGGTCGATTTGCGTTTCGTGCATAAAAAGTGCTGCCTGAAAATACTCATTATTACTAGGTCCTTCTATAGCTTTTTTGATGTTATCCATCACACGATCTTTTACTTCAACTTTGATAGGAACACTAAGGATTATATATTCCCAAGCAAAAATCAAATCAGCACTATCCATTGCAATATTATCAACACTTATGGTAAATGTCTCTTTTATTTTCTGAGACTTAATACTGCTTGTTTTTAATACGATCAAAGGTTCTTTTTTCACATAGTTATTCCAATTTGTACTTTCATAAGGATAAAAATGTATTGACCACATATTCTCTTCTGGTATTGTCAAAATAGTATACGCTCCTTTTTTGAGGAGTTGCTTTCCAATAATAATATCATCACCAAAGGTTATTTTTGTGGCAGAATTTGCACCTGTTCGCCAAAATTCTTTGTAAGGGATCAGACCATCTTTACCAAAAATTTTACGCCCTTTAGCACTAGGTCTAGAATATTTTACTTCGATCTCTGTAAGCCCTATCGTTTGTTTAAATTCTGCAGAGGTACTAAGAGCGGGAACCCGTAATTGGGCTTCAGAAATTGTAGTGAAAAAAATGAAAAAAAGTATAAAAATAGAATGTTTTATATGCATTGTTATAGTTTTATAATGTTTGATTATTAAAATATGCAGACGGCGAAGTCCCCATTAATTTTTTAAATGATTTATTAAATGTAGTTTTTGAATTAAAGCCAGCTTCTTGTGCAAGACCAAAAAAGGTTAAGTTTTTTGCTTTTTCGTTCTTTGCGAGTTCTACAAATTCTCTAATACGATAATAGTTTACGTATTCAAAAAAGTTCATTCCTATGTTTTCGTTAAGAAGCCTTGCCAACTCAGGATTACTCACTCCTAGCATTTCGGCAAGTTCGGCTTTTAATAATTTATTATTCAGATATGGTTTTTTTTCCTCCATTAAAATATCTAATTCGGTTTTTAACTTGTTTAAATCTGCTGTAGTTAATTTGGATTGAGCATATTTCTGAACAGCTTCAAATGATTTGATTCTAAATATATCTGGAGAGATCATTCCATAATATGCAATAACCAAAACAATAAATGCAATACTTAACCAAATGAAATGTCTCGCATTTCTCTCTAACATATCAAACCCAAAAAGGCTTATACAATAGACCGTTACCCAAACCAATAAACAGCCCCCTATCGCTATAATAAAATTGAAGAAGAATTTCATCTTTACCGTATAAGAAACTTCATTTTTAAGGGTTTCCTTAAAGCGTAAAAATTCTTGCAAACTCAATCCCCAATAGGTAATATTTACAAGAAGCCCGATCGCATGACAAAGAAAAATAACACGGGTTAACTCTCCGCTTCTCATTCTTTCAGAAATTATTGCATCAGAAGGAATCATAAAATATACTGCAATGAAAAGCATATAAAAAACACTCGGGACATAATGAACTAATTCATATCTAGAAAACGATTTTTTAAGTAATGAAGATCTTGTAAAAAGATACACTGTAGTGCCAAAAAGAAGGGTCGCAAACTCTGAAAATGCTATAAGTCTGAAGTTTTTTCCGAATACTTCTGAAATATATAATACACGACCGCTCAAACCAATTAGTAATGCAAATACCAAAAAAGCAATATAGCCATTAATGTTTTTTCTATTCTTCTTAGAAAACGAATAAATAAACAATAAAAATAGGCTTTGCATAAAACCAAAATAGACCAGTTGATTAAACAGTGTTTGCATATATACTACTTTTGACCTCTAAAATAGTTAGTTTATTACAAATTGATTCATGTGCAAAACACCTTCATGATTCATTATCAGGTTTTCTTTGTGAAATGCTTCAAAATCAGTTTTGTTTTCCCACTGGGTAATCACAAAGTAGTCTGGTTGATAGTAATACCCTAGAGGGGATTTACCGTTAGTCAATTCAAGGATCGTCTTCCCTCCTTTATTACTGGATTTTTGTAACCACTTTTTTTTGAATTGAGTAAATGACTTGCCCTCCTTTTGCCAGTAAGCTGTCACTACATTATATTTATCCTTGTTGATTTCAAAAGTAATTTCTGGCATTTCATAATAGGTGAGATTAAATAAAGACCAAATATCTCGACGTTGTTGTTGAAAATCTGGCACAACATTTTCTATATCTGTAATGAATTTTTCTCTTTTTTCTTTACTATTCCATTTACCTAATATTAAGCTTTGAGGCTGAAGGTTTCCTTGCGTATAGTTTTCAACCTTGAAGCCAGGCAAACCTTTGTAACTCATTTTTATAGCTAGTGGAAAAGCTGTTTTTACATAATTTTTAAATAAAGAATCAGCTTTTGGTTTTTGAGAAAGCAATAGGATGTCTAGAACTTCTCCCTTTTTAAAGGTATACGATTTGATTTTGGATTGCGCACTTGTATTATAATTACACGAGCATACAATAACAGCAAGAAGAGCACATTTTAAGAATTTCATAAGTTGTTTTAATTTTTAATGATTACATTTTTTATCAAAACGAAAGTAGAGGCTTATTTTAAAAAACAAGAAAAAAGTATGGCTGTATAGGTACATATACTGTATGCGTACAAACAAAAGCCTATAAAACCCAGAAATCAAAACTCTAAAAAACCAGGCACATCGACATAAGTTATCGGAATATTTTATATTTACTAAAAACTTAGACTATGTCATCTCAATCCCGTTTGGATCGTGCCTATAAAAATGCCGAAAGAATTCTTTTTGATGATACTTCTAAGTTTATATTGTTTAGTGATTGCCATCGTGGTGATAATAGTTTTGCAGATGATTTTGCCAATAATAGAAATATCTATTTTCATGCACTTACTCATTATTATAAAGAAGGTTTTACCTATTGCGAATTAGGAGATGGCGATGAGTTATGGGAAAACTTAGGTTTTGAAACCATATTTAGAGCCCATCAAAATGTATACGAATTGCTTCAATTATTTTATAATGAAGATAGACTAGCAATGATATGGGGTAATCATGATATGGTATACAGAAACCCTAAATATGTACAACGATGTTTAGATTCTTATTTTGATCATAAAACAGACAAAGAAGTCCCTCTTTTTCCGGGTATAAAATACCATGAGGCAATTGTTTTAAAACATAGAGACACTGATCAAGAAATTTTTCTGCTACATGGGCACCAAGCAGATTTTATGAATTATGTAGGTTGGCGGATTAATAGGTTTTTGGTTAGAGTACTCTGGAAACCCTTACAAGTAGTTGGTATAGCTGACCCCACCAGTCCTGCAAAAAATTACAAAGAGACCATTAGAGTAGAGCGAAGAATCAAAAAGTGGATTGCTAATCATAAAAATAGATGTACTGTGATTGGTCATACGCACAGACCTCGTTTTCCTGAAGCGGGAGAGTTAGCTTTATTTAATGATGGAAGTTGTGTACATCCAAGATCGATCACAGGTTTAGAAATTGAAAATGGAAATATCACTTTGATAAAATGGCAAATTTCGACTACCGAAGATGGTGTGCTTAAAATCATCAGAGTGCCATTAGAAGGACCACAAAAATTAACTGATTTTATTACCGAATAGAAGTTATTCTATATTCAGTACTTCCTCTATCTGAGGAGCATATTTTTTAATGGTCATCTCAACCCCAGATTTTAGTGTCATTTGATTAACGCTACACCCTACACATGCACCTTCTAATTGTACTTTAACTCTTTTATCATCCTCAATAGAAACTAAAGAAATATTACCTCCGTCACTTTCCAAAAAAGGTCTGATCTCATCCAGCGCTTTTTCTACATTTACTCTTAATTCTTCAGAAGTCATATCTTATTTTTTTACAGCAGCACATCCTGCCATGGTTGTTATTTTAATTGCTTCGGTAGGTGGTAGAGCCTCATTTCTATTCACTACTTCTTGCACTACATTTTTTGTTAGTTCTTCAAACGCTTTTTCTATTGGCGTTGCTGTCTGTAATGCTGCGGGGCGACCAACATCTCCAGCTTCACGAATGCTTTGTATCAAAGGGATTTCTCCTAAAAACGGAACATCAATATCTTCTGCAAGATTTTTGGCTCCTTCTTTTCCAAAGATATAATATTTATTGTTAGGAAGCTCGTCTGGTGTAAAATACGCCATATTCTCTATAATCCCTAAGACAGGTACGTTAATACTATCTTGCTGAAACATAGCTACCCCTTTTCTAGCATCTGCTAATGCTACATTTTGTGGAGTACTAACAACTACCGCTCCCGTAATTGGTAATGATTGCATAATAGACAAATGAATATCTCCTGTTCCTGGTGGTAAATCGATCAACATAAAATCCAATTCTCCCCATGCTGCATCAAAAATCATTTGATTTAATGCTTTTGCAGCCATTGGTCCTCTCCATACTACAGCTTGATTAGGTTGTGTAAAAAATCCTATAGACAAAATCTTTACTCCATAATTTTCTATAGGTTTCATTTTAGATTTGTCTCCTACTTTTACAGAGAGTGGTCTTTCTTTTTCTACATCAAACATAATCGGAGCCGAAGGCCCATAAATATCCGCATCCAAAAGCCCTACTTTAAAACCCATCTTGGCCAAAGTCACTGCTAGATTAGAGGTTACTGTAGACTTACCTACACCTCCTTTACCAGAAGCTACTGCAATAATATTGGTTATCCCAGGGATCGATTTTCCTTTGATTTCATTCTTTTGAGGTGGAGCAGTTGGTGCTTCAACTTTGATATTTACTTTTACTTTTGCCTTCTCATATACTTTTTCATGAATCACTTTCATGACATCTACCTCAGCACGTTTACGAATATGCAATGCTGGAGTACTTAATACCAAATCTACAACAACTTCATCACCAAATGTAATGACATTTTTCACAGCGCCACTCTCTACCATATTTTTACCTTCGCCGGCTACCGTAATGGTTTCTAATGCTTTTAGTATCTCTGATTTTTCTAGCTTCATGTATGTATTTCTTTTTCTTAGCAACCGAATCTATCTAGATTCATTCTAAACGCAAAGATAGGTTGAAAAGTTAAGATTATAAAGTCCAAAAATCGAAATGATTTATAGTAGTATCGCTATTTATGATATTTAATTTCTCTAAAAAAAAACGGTATGATTAGTGTGAATACGTATTTTAAATTTTCGTAGCCTGTCAATGATGAAGAAAATCACCTTACTAACTATACTATTTTTTATCACTTGCATTATGAGTTATAGTCAAGGTGAACTAGAAATCGCCGAAGAAAGTCTAACTAAAAAAGAAGAAAATAACAGGAGGACTACTCGATCAAGATCTTATGATTCTGATGATTCATCAGATTGGGGAGATAGTTTTCTGGCAGAAGAACTAAGTCTTCTTTTTGCTGAAATTATTCTATATATTACGTATTACACCATAGTAGAAACTCCTATTGAAGAAGAATATAAAGCGAGTACTGCTGTTATCACCAAACATCCATACCTAGATTCGCTTAAAGGAAATTATGCTTATGATTGGGGAGAAAACACAACTGTATTTAAGACTACCTTTTCTAATCGGTTTATAGCCGAAAATAATAAGCGCTTTGGAAATCATCTTAACTCAGATATGCGGTTTTTTGGTCGATTTGGTTTAGAAGTTAATTATCTACAATTATGGGAAGAAAACACTAACTTCGGAAATAATTCTTTGGCAATATTTACTACAATGGCAAAATATCATCGCGTTCGTACAGAGCGATTTAATGCCTGGTGGGGATTAGGAACCACCTATGTTGGTGGAGAAGTCGACGAATTTGGATTTGCTTATGGTTTTGGTGCTGAGTTCTTCTTTGTCAAACCTTTTAGTTTAGAATCAAATTTTAATGGGTCATTCATAAATCAAGGATCAGTTAACAAATTTAACGCACTACTAAACTATCATTCTAATCGCTATAAGTTTTCTGGAGGCTATGAGCATCTTAAAATAGGTAGTGTTGATTTATCTACTTTTTCTGCAGGGATTGGTGTTTCTTTTTAAAAA
This sequence comes from uncultured Aquimarina sp., assembly GCA_947501475.1. Lineage (GTDB taxonomy): Bacteria > Bacteroidota > Bacteroidia > Flavobacteriales > Flavobacteriaceae > Aquimarina. Next base: position 206,713 of record CANMWA010000003.1, read on the forward strand.
TGTAATCTAATCCTTCAGGATTTATACGATTACAGTTCCTGCATAGGATCCCAAAATATGATATCAAAATCTTGGATTTGGTTTTCTATAACTACAACACCTTCATTTTCTAGTAACTGTTGCATTAGATTTGTTCCTTGAAAATGGTGCTTTCCGGTTAGGATACCTTTTCGGTTTACGACACGATGTGCTGGAACATCATCACGACCATTACAAGCATTCATTGCCCAACCTACCATACGTGCACTACGAGCAGCACCCAGATATTTAGCTATTGATCCGTAAGAAGTTACTCTACCATATGGTATGAGTTTTGCAACTTCATATACCCGCTCAAAAAAGTTTGTGCCCGACTCTGAACCTGTATTTTTTTTATCTTTTAGTCCCACGTGTAAATGATTCTTGCTAAAGTAATAATTACTAAAATCAGCATTAATATCCCCATAAAATAATTAGAGTATTTCGCAATTGAAGCAGTTTTCTTTTCTATCTTCAAAAACGAAAACACATAAAAATAAAGGGTAATAAAAGTACCACTACCTGCTGCAATAATAAATGCAATAATTCGCGTAGCATCATATTCGATCTTACCGCTCACACTCATCCCTGCTGCAATTGCAACAAAATAGGGTATGGGTAATACATTAATGGCAGACATCATCACTCCTTTAAAAAAACTTCTGGTATTGCCTCTACGATATACTTTAATTTTTGTTTCTCTTTGTTTTGCTTTTGCAAAAAAGTAGATGGCCATCAAAAAAAATATCACAGCTCCTGTGCGAAGTAAAATATTCTTAACAAATGGATTAAAGAATATATATTTTGCCAAAAGAATAGCAACTAAGGCCTGAAGCACCACAACTACAGAGGCGCCTATTGCGACCAAAATACCATTGTTTTTTCCTCTTTCGAGGCAAGTTCTTGCTACTGTCATATTGACTAATCCAGGAGGAATTACGCCAACCAGTGATGCAAAAAATGTGACTAAAAATAGTTTGGTAGTTTCCAAAATTGAGATGCCAATTACGTGATCCTAAACTGGATGTAAGTTATAGGTTTATTTTTTTCTAAATATTGTTTTTCATAAAAAGTTTGAATAGATGTTACAATCTCTGGAGATCCTTCTTGATGATACACATTATGATTAGAATAAAGCACTTCATGCCCTTCGCCATGCAATAACCCCAAGGTATATCCATGCATAAATTCACTATCGGTTTTAAGATGCATAATCCCGTCTGGTTTTAGGACTTTTTTATACCGTTGCAAGAATGTAGTATTAGTCATGCGATGCTTGGTACGTTTATACTTGATTTGCGGATCAGGGAAAGTAATCCATATTTCATCAACCTCTCCTTGTTCAAAAATATGATCAACAAGTTCGATTTGTGTTCTTATGAAACCTACGTTACTCATTTCATCCTCAATCGCTGTTTTAGCACCACGCCAAAAACGAGCTCCTTTTATATCAATACCAATAAAATTTTTATCAGGATATTTTTGAGCAAGGCCTACAGTATATTCTCCTTTACCACAACCTAATTCTAGAACAATAGGGTTTTCATTTTTAAAGAATTTATCGTTCCATTTTCCCTTATACCCAAGGGTATTATTAAGCACCTCATCACGAGTGGGTTCTACCACATTATGAAAGGTTTTGTTTTCGTTAAATCGTTTTAATTTATTCTTACTTCCCACTAATCCTCTATATTTCTTTATGTACTAGTCTTTAGAATTTGCATTGTGTTACATTAATCTTTTCTTCGGGATCATCTCAACTAACATATTCAATACACTTCACTTTTTGCATATACGTTTCGCTAAAGATAATTTTTTGGTAAAATTAAGGAAATATACGGATACAGAAATAGGATTAACTTTATTATTACTATGAAATAGTCGGTCGCTCTATCAACTTAAAAACTAGAACAATTGGACAAAAAAGTACTTGTAGCTCCTCTTAATTGGGGACTAGGCCATGCAACTCGATGTATCCCTATTATCAATGCATTAATAAGCGAAGGTATAGAACCTGTTATTGCCTCTGATGGTGTAGCACTTTCATTACTGAAAAAAGAATTTCCTGAACTACAAACAAAAGTGCTGCCTTCTTATCCTATAGAATACTCTAAAAAGGTCAGTAATTTTAAACTAAAAATGCTTTTAAACAGCCCCAAGATTGCTCATACTATTAATGCAGAAAAAAAAGCTATAAAAAAACTGGTAGAGGAAGAAGATTTTTGCGGAATCATTTCTGACAATAGAATGGGAGTACGCCATAAAAGCATCCCTTCGGTTTTTATCACACATCAACTTACTGTTCTAAGCGGAAAAACCACTTCTTTTAGCACAAAAATTCATAATAAGTATATCAAGAGATTTGATGTATGCTGGGTACCCGACATGGCAGATGATCCCAACCTAAGTGGTGAATTAGGGCATCCTAAAAAAAGTAATATTCCTGTTACTTATCTTGGACCATTAAGTCGTTTTGAGTATCAAATTGTCCCTAAGCGATACGATATTATGGTATTACTCTCTGGTCCAGAGCCACAACGTACTTTATTAGAGCATAAGCTTTTTCAAGAATTTGAACAAAGTGATAAAAAAATTGTTTTTGTGAGAGGACTTATCGAGGATTCTCATAAAACGTATATAAAAAACAACATTACTATTCATAATTATTTAACAGGAAAAGAACTAGAGGATACTATTAATAGCAGTAATCTTATTATATCCAGATCTGGATATACTACAGTAATGGATCTAGCTAAATTAAAGAAAAAAGCGTTTTTTATCCCTACTCCAGGGCAGTTTGAACAAGAATATCTAGCTGATCGTTTAACAAATCACAAATTAGTGCCTAGTTGTACTCAAAGTGAGTTTACTTTAAAGCGATTAAGAGATATAAATACATATAAGGGGTTAAGCAGTTTTAGTACCGATATCGACTACGGGAAACTTTTTTACTTTTTCCAGAGTAAATGAGAACTCACTACCTACACGGTAGTCGCTTTCTACATATATGCGTTCGTGGTGTGCTTCGATAATGTGCTTTACGATAGCTAGACCAAGACCCGAACCTCCTTCTTTACGTGAACCACTTTTATCCACACGGTAAAATCGCTCGAATAAACGAGGGATATGTGCTTGCGCAATACCTTCTCCATTATCTGTTACTCTAATGATCGTTTTATTGCGAATAAGATCTTCAATACTTACCTCTGTAGTACCATCTTCTTTTCCGTATTTAATTGAATTCACCACCAAGTTAGACAACACTTGTTGTATACGTTCTTTATCAGCATGTACTAGTATAGGGTCTGTATAATTCATATCAAATGTAAGCGCTATATTTTTCTTGGCTGCTTTCATTTCAAAAAGATCAAATACACTTTGTACCAGTTCTACAATATCAAAATTAGTGTAGTTAAGATTAAGATCACCCACTTCTAATTTGGTGATCATATCTAGATCGTTTACAATATAAATCAAACGCTCTACACCTTTATTAGCACGATTAAGGTACTTATCCAAAATTGCAGGGTCATTCATAGCGCCATCTAGCAATGTGAGTATGTAGCTTTGTACTGTAAATAAGGGTGTTTTGAGTTCATGAGACACATTACCCATAAACTCTTTACGATAATCTTCTCTGATTTTTAAAGTTTCTATTTCTGTTTTTCGTTGTTGTGCAAATTTCTCAACCTCTTTGATCAGAGTTCTCATATCTGTAGTAACAGGAGTACCTTCGACAGTATTTACATCAAGCATTTCGATATCATCATAGATTTTACGTACTCTACGATAGATAAATCGTTCTACTCTATATTGAATAATAAAAAAACAAATTGCATAACATATCAATACAAAACCAATCATAAATATTGGGTTTAATACTGATTGAGCATATAAAAAAACGCTCAATGCGAGCGTTAATACTATGGTGATGTATAAAGACGAAAGGTATGCAAACCTATATGACTTTTTAAAGTTTTCTGCCATTTACACTACAAACTTATATCCTACTCCTTTAATAGTTTTAAAGCTATTGTCTCCGATTTTTTCTCTTAATTTTCTGATATGTACATCGATTGTGCGACCACCAACAATAACCTCATTACCCCAAACCTTATCAAGGATATCTTCTCGCTTGAATACCTTACCAGGTTTAGAGGCCAATAAAGATAATAATTCGAACTCTTTTCTGGGTAAAACGATCTCTTTTTTATCCTTTACAATTTTATATTCATCCCGATTGATTACTAAATTTCCAATCTTTACTACATTATCAGAAGAATCCTCTTCTTTGAGTCTACGAAGTAATGCTTTTACTTTACTAACTAAAACTTTTGGGCGAATAGGTTTGGTAATATAATCATCTGCTCCGGCATCAAATCCTGCCACTTGAGAATAATCTTCTCCCCTTGCAGTAAGAAAGGTAATAATTGTATTTTGAAGATCAGGCAATTTACGAATCTGTTCGCAAGCTTCGATACCATCCATTTCTGGCATCATTACATCCAAAATAATTAATTGCGGTTTTTTCTTTTTGGCTAATTTCACAGCTTCTACACCATTCTCTGCAGTTAGTACATTGTATCCTTCTGCAGTAAGATTATAGCCAACGATTTCTAAAATATCCGGCTCATCGTCTACCAATAAAATTGTAATATCTTTTTTATTCATTTTTCTATTGAATTATATCACTTGCGTAAATATACTATGTTACAATGAAATTTATCGCAACTATAAAGCTAGGAAACAATAAACTAACATAAAAATCTTATAAGGATAACATTTACTTAACCTAACCTCTGGCATTAAATCCAAAAAAGGGCTGGATAGTAAACTATCCAGCCCTTTAATTATTTATTTCAAATCGATTTATTGGTGGTCTTTATATGTCGTTAACAAGTTCATTGTCGCTGTTATAAGATCTTTGGTCTCTAATAACAAACCAAAATATAAGGTAGTATTTTTAGGACTACTTTCTTCAGTTCTGGTTCTAGCTACCTGCTTATCAATTTTCTCGTTTACTTTATTGAATAATTCTTGCTTTTCATTAAGAATACTATCAATATGATCAAAATCTCTATCACTAAAAGCTTTCTTAATCTGTCCGAATAAACCATTCAATTGCTCTTCGATTTCTTTTAGATCTTTGATCTGATTAAATCGAAGTTTTTTATGATTATTATTTACATGTTTATGACTTGCCTTAGAAATATATTCTATAGACTGAGACATGTCTTGCAAGTAACCTAAAATATTAATATAAAAATTACTTGCGCCTACACTAGATTCATCTAGATTTTTAATAAAATAGAAGATATTATCTCTTAGATCTTCAACTTCAGAATCTAATTTGGCGATTCCTTTCTTATTTTTCTTTAAGGCTGGTAAATCATATTTTATAAGGCTGTCAATTGTGCTAGAATAAATCTTATTTCCTCTATTTACAAAAGATTTGATATTATCTGCACTCTCTTCGATAACTCCTTGAATTGAACTACTCTCTGAACTTTTAAGACTATCTTCTTCTTTTTCTGCTTTTACTCTTTTTCTGTAATTTATGGTATTTCTTGCCAAAAGTAATATCGCTACCAGTAGTAAGACAGCAATCATAGCTGGACCACCAAGATTAATCAAAAAGGCTACCGCTCCTGCTGCAATAAATGCACTGATTGCAGTCATGAACCATCCACCAATCACATTTAATACTCCAGCTACACGGTATACAGCACTCTCTGTCCCCCAAGCTCTATCTGCTAATGAAGTACCCATTGCTACCATAAAAGTTACATAGGTAGTTGATAATGGTAATTTCATTGAAGTTGCTATAGAAATAAGGATTCCAGCTACAACAAGATTCACTGCTGCTCGAACCATATCAAAAGCGGGGAGCTGATATGTTTTATCTTTTGGTAAGTCTATAACAGGTTTAGCGAATTGCTTTTCTATAAACTTTCTGGCAGGTTTTGGAGTGATCGCAGCAAGTCCTTGAGATATTAATACTGTTCCTCTAACGACACCTCTAGATATAAAATTTGGCTTAAAACGCTCTTTAGCCTCTCCTTCTCTAGAGAGGTTAATTTCGGTATCTGCGACATATCGCGCTTTTTTTGAAAGCCACAATGTCAATACCATAATTCCTCCTGCTAGGAACAATAACAATACAGGTGTTTCGCTTTTTTTAGCTAAAACATCCATAGAAAATTCTGCGGCAGGGACACCAGAAGCTACCCAAGCTTCATACGATTGCCAACCTGCAATTGGTACACCAATAAAGTTTACTAAATCATTACCAGAAAAAGCTAATGCTAATCCAAATGTACCTATGATGATGATGAGTTTATAAATATTTACTTTAAAGAAATTAATAATTACATACGATAGCGCAGAAAATAACACAAAACCAACAGCTACGATTTCCAATACACGTGTTTCTAATAAACCTCTTAGGGTTAATTTAATGACACCTGCAGCTCCATCAATCTTAAAGAGGTCTTTTTTGGCTTTTGCTAATTCTTTAACACTCTCATATGTGCTTCCAAAATAATTATTTGCCCAGTCTAACAACCCTTCAGGACCTCCCTCATATACAACATCAATTATAGATTTTGCATAATTAGTTCCTTTGATTCCCTTCATAAAGATGAAATACAATAGTGCTGTCAGTGCAATTCCACCAAATAAGGCTCCCACCCACTTGGCTTTCTTTTCAAAATTATAGGATAATAACAAACGAGTAATAAATTGCACAATGGCTCCTACTGAGAAAGCTATGACTACAGAGAGTAAAATTCCGTTAATAATTTCTCCTGCTTTTTTGGTATTAATGTAGTTTCCTAAGTCAGAAAAAGACAAGCCTTGATCTGCACCAATTTTTATTAATGCAATACTTACAGCAGCTCCCAAAAGGTTAAATACAATAGATACCGTTGTAGAAGTCGGCATCCCTAATGTATTAAAAAAGTCAAGGAGTAATATATCGGTAATCATCACCGCCATAAAGATGATCATGATCTCATCAAAATAAAACTCTCCTGGATTAAATATCCCTTTTCGCGCTACTTCCATTAATCCACTAGAAAAAATAGCTCCAGCTGCAATACCTATACTGGCAACTATCATAATGGTTCTAAAAGACACTGCTTTTGATCCAATCGCAGAGTTCAAGAAGTTTACTGCATCGTTACTAACTCCCACAACAAGGTCTGCAATTGCCAAAACAGCAAGAGCAACAACCATTAATAAATAAATATTATCCATTACATTTTTTGTTTAAAGTGCAAATATTATAATCAATTCCCAGCTTAATGTTATCAAACTGTTATGTATTTATCTAATGTTTAGAAATGTATATCAAATTGTAATCTATATGCTAACCCGCTGCCATCACCATCTTGTGTCGTATAGCTTATATCTGACTGAACTTTTAAATTGTGACCTGAAACATATTTTGAAACTCCTAAGGTATATTGTTCTTCTAAACTTCTAGCTACAACAGCATCAAAATTAAGATTAGTATAACGACCCGCTACTTCCCAGTTGCTTTTAAATAAATATCCTGCTTGAAGATTTATAGCATTACCCACTTGTACAATATCTCCTGTTGGTGTACCATCTTCTTCTACTGCTATTGCCTCATCTGCATCTCTGTCGGCAAATTCTCCCATGAATGAGAAGCCCTTGTATTTAAATACTGCATCTACAAATATTGTAGAGATATTAGTTTCATAAAAACCAGTACTGGTTTCCATATATGAACCTTGATTACTTCTATTCTTAACAGCATCTGCATTAAAATCATAAGTAGCAGCTAACAAAAATTTAGGACTTTGTTCTCTTTTTAGATCTCCTCCTTTATAATCTCCTTTGCTCTGAAATTTTCCAAAAGGTAATAATTCTACTCTACCCGTATATTGGTGCCCACCTATGTTTCCTGTAGTTATATTTCTTCCTTCTCCTTGTGAAACTGCTACTATCTCTCTTACCAAAAATTTATCTGATAGCTTAAAGTGATGTCTTAACTGTACTCCAAGATCACGATCAATATTAAATCTACTATTTAATCTTGAACGATCTACCAATTGCAAGTTTGCAGATGAAATAACACGTTCAACGTTTCCGGGAAGTTTTGTTTGACCAGCCCATAGCGTGAAGTTTTTATAAAAATTCCATTTGATAACCGCATCTAGGATATAACGAGGTGCGTTATTTGTAAATTCTGAAGCTCCCGAAATATCTCTGTTAGATAATCCAAGTTCTATTTTATATTTAAGTTTTGGACTATATGCAAAACCGTCAAACTTTAATCGTGACCTTCTTATTAAAAAGGAAGTTTCAGATTTCCCATAATCACCGTCATTAATATCCCATCCTGATGTGCCCAGTAATTGAAATCTTGTTGCGAATCTCATACTCCAAGAGCTATCTTTTGCAACTACATTAAGTATTCCTTTTCCGAATTTAGTCTCAGTAGTTTCCTGAGCGTTTACAAAACAAAATGTAAATAAGGCTAACGCCGTAAGTGTAATCTTTAATTTCATATTCCGATATTAGTTTTTGTCGCTGCAAAGAACCAATATCAATGTTAAGTTAATGTTATCTTAATGTTTTATAATAATTATTTTCAAACAACCTTTTTTTTAAATATTTATGTAAAAGCAAAAAAGGCTGACCAATTATGGTCAGCCCAGTATTTCAAAAATCTAAGTCGACAAAAACTAATACGATTTTTTGAAATTACTATTTGTCATACGACTCGTCAAAAATATTTTATTTGGCGAGTTTTTATGTTATCAGAACTTTAAGCTATCGTTAAAAATTCTTTTAAATAAAGGACAGTAGATACCCTAGAATAGATCCTCCTAGCACAATCCACATAGCATTTACTTTTTTTATTCCGAATATCATGAACACACTTAATAAGGCAATCGTTATAGATTTCAAATCTATTAGTGTATCCAAAGACATCACATATAATACTGATAGCATTATAGCGACAGCGGCAATATTAACCGAATCCAAAAAGTAGCTTAGCACTTTTGATTTTCTCATTTTAGGCACCAAGGGGTTAAGAACTAATACAAAAAGGAAAGAAGGTAAAAAAATTCCTATAGTGGCTGCTACTGCTCCCCAAAAACCAGCTAATTGATAACCAATAAAGGTTGCTGTAGACAAAACTGGCCCTGGTGTGAATTGGCCCACTGCAATTGCATCAATCAATTCTGGGCGTGTTAACCATCCTTTGGTCACCAGTTCTGCATCCAGATATGCAAACAATACATAACCGCTACCATATAATATAGCACCTACTTTTATAAAAGTCCAAAACACTTTTAGTGATGACAATTTTACCAGAGTAGCTGTCGAAATTTTAAATAGAAAAAAAGGCGCAATAGACCTAGAGGTAGTTATCAATCTAGATTTAGAATAGAAATATAATGTTCCAAAAATACCACCACTTAATAATGCGATAATCTCATTTACACCAAAAAGACTGGCGATCAAAACTAAAATACCAATAACACCAATCTCCCAGCTTTTTAGAGCTTTCTTTCCCAATTTTAGAATTGCAGAGGCAATGATTGCCAATACAGCTGGTTTAATTCCAAAAATAAAGGGAGCAATCTCTGGTAATTGCCCATATGAAGTATAGAACCATGCCAATACACCAGTAATAACTACTGCAGGAAATACAAAACATGCCCCGGCTACAAATAAACCGGCAATCCCCGCGCGCTCGTGACCACAATGCATAACCATTTCGGTAGAATTAGGTCCAGGAATCAAGTTTGTTGCTCCAATAAGGTCCAAAAAATGTTGTCTGTCCATCCATTTTCTTTTCTGAACCACTTCATCTTCCATCATAGCTATATGTGCAGCTGGTCCGCCAAAAGCAATACAACCTAGTTTAAAGAATACAGTTGCAACCTCAGTAAGCTTTGTCATTTTATTCATTCAGACAGTAATTCTAGGGATTAATAGATATAATAACAAGGTGATCAAAAGTATGAATATAATAGTGACTTTTTGATATTGAAAAACAATTGAATCAACATTAACTTGTAGCATAGAATTAAATTTAACATAAGTAAATATCTGTTTATCAGTATTTTAATATTCTAATGTTAATTTAATGTTACGCAAATGTTGCTTAAACGTAAAAAAAATATTACTTTTATAATATAAGTCGACATCCCAAATAACATTAAACATTAAAAGAACATGAAAAAGATATTAATAGCAATGGCCATTTTATTTTCGGCAAGTGCAATGGCGCAGGATGTAAAACCTACTTTTGAAAAACAAGGAGATGCAATAAAAGGAACTTTCTTTCATGAAAATGGAGAAGTTCGCCAACAAGGTTTTTATAATACCGAAGGTAAGCTTCATGGAGAATGGAAATCATATGATACATCTGGAAAGAAAATTGCCATGGGTCGATACAATAATGGAGTAAAAACTGGAAAATGGTTTTTTTGGACTGCAGATAAATTATCTGAAGTGAATTATTCAGATAATCAAATTGCAGATGTAACTACATGGTCTAACAAAGACAATGTCGTAGTTAATTACAAGAATTAGATTATAATCAACACATATAAACGGGAACACCTCAATATTTTGAGGTGTTTTTTGTTTACAAAAAGTACTCTTCTTTATTAAAGTTTGATTTTTATTTTCAGAAAAACTTAATATCTTATTTACAGTAATCATTACAGAAACATTTTCTTAACATTCGATTCTTTAACTTTGATGAACATGGCAAAACACATTTCTATTCATTTTCAGTATTGTAAAGCCTCTTCTTATATAAAAATACGCTATCAATCATAATAACGCGAAACAAATACAGATAACATTTAGCTAACATTATAATCATCAATACTTAATTTTTGAATAACACTCATTTAACACTTCTCTTCGTTCTTTGCCTCGGAATTTGAGAACAAACTAAATGAGAAAAATTGTTATACTAGTTGCGTTATTTGTTGTTGGGATACTTAGCGCACAAGAAACCGGATCAATAACTGGTACTTTGCTTGACAAAGAAGCTGGAGATCAACCTCTACCTTTTGCTAATGTAATCATTAAAGGCACTACTAAGGGAACCACTACAGATTTTGATGGATTATACACTCTTGACAATGTAGAGCCAGGTACATATACAATAGAGTTTAGCTTTGTAGGATACGAAACTATTGAAGTTAAAGATGTAGTTGTTAACCCTAATGAAGCTACAACAGTTAATTCTTCTATTGGTGCTAGCGCTGCTGCATTAGATGAAGTAATCATTAAAACTACAACTAAAAAAGAATCTGAAGCTGCTATTTTATTAGAACAAAAAAATGCAGTGACTATTCAACAAAAGATCGGCGCACAAGAACTTGCCAAAAAAGGAGTAAGTGATGTTGCAACAGGGCTTACTAAAGCAACTGGTATTTCTAGACAAAGCGACAAATTATATGTTCGTGGTTTAGGAGATCGTTATAATAATGCTTATTTAAATGGCTTACCAATCCCTTCATTAAATCCTAAACTGAAACTTATTGATCTTGGGATTTTTCCAACCGATATTGTAGAGAATCTTGGGATTTTTAAAACGTATTCCCCAGATATTTATGGAGATTTTGCAGGAGCAAGCGTAAATATTGATACCAAAGACCGTCCAGGGAAAGGATTTCTAGAGTTTGGTTTTAATTCTGGTGTAAACTCAAACGCAGTTAGTAATGATTTCTTTTTATTAAATGGAGGAAGATATGATGACTGGGGACTAGATGATGGATCCAGAAGAGTCCCTATTTTCTTAGACATCCCTAATTATAACTATGTAAGTACAGATATTGATTATTATCCTTTTGATACTTCTTTTAATCCCGAAAAAAGATTTAACGCTCCCGATGGAGGTGCAAGTGTTACAGGAGGAAAAACTTTTGTAATAGCCGACGAGAAAAAACTAGATGTATTGTTTACAGGATCTTTTAGCCAAAATCACAGAACCGCTCTAGATGGTAATCAAGCCGCTTTCAACTCTCAGGGAGAAAGTATTACAGGCTTAGGAAATTTTAAAAAAGTAGATCGTTACCAATATAGTACGAATACTACCTTATTAGGAAGTTTAGGATATCGTTGGAATAGTATGAACAAAATCCTTGCGACCTCATTATTTGTAAATGACACTCAGGATGAACTCAGAGAATTTACTGATGGAGTAAGTAGTGAAGATACTGATGTCGGTATTCGATTAAGAAGAGGTACTTATGAGCAAAACAACTTGTTTACCCAACAGCTTATTGGTGAACATAAGTTCAAAGAAAGTGCTTACCAACTTGATTGGGGGATAGCCTACAACAAAGCTCAAGGTTTAATCCCAGATAGACGTCAATTAGTATTTACCGAATTACAAAACGGAAACTTAGTTTTAGGAAACCGTACAAGTCCCGATCTGGCAAACAACCAACGTTTCTATCAGGAATTAAATGAAAACGATTATTCAGGAAAGTTAGATTTTGATATTAATTTTGGCAAGGATGAAGAGGATAACTTCAAAAACAAACTTACTGTTGGTTTAGCCGCTAGATCAAAAGATCGAGATTTCGAATCTAACCAGTTAAACTATAATGTAAACAATTTTAGAAACACTGATGTTGATTTTAACGATCCAGATGCTTTATTGAATGAAGCCAATTTCCTAAGCGGTGAATATGTTGTTTTAGAAAACTTGAATACCACCAGAATCTATGAAGCAGATTTATTAACCCTTGCCGGGTATGCAAATTTACAATATGCTTTATCCAATAAATTAACCTTTAACGGAGGTATTCGTACGGAACTGTTTGAGCAAAATGTGTTTTATAGAGAGCAGCAGGATTTAGAAACTTCTCCTTTTAGAACACAACAGATTGAAGAAACATTTGTTCTACCTAGTATTAGTTTGAAGTATGTAGTAAACCCAAAATCAAACCTTCGTTTTGCAGCAAGTAAAACAGTTACATTACCTAAGTTTACCGAGGTTGCTCCTTTCTTAGATGAAGATGTGACTGAATCAACATTGGGTAATCCAATCCTTAAAAACTCTGACAACTATAATGTAGATCTTAAATGGGAATACTTCCCAGAGCAAGCTGGCGAACTACTTTCGGCTACTTTGTTTGGTAAATATATAGATAAGCCTATAGAAAAAGTATTTGTAGCATCGGCATCCAATGTAAATACTTTTGTAAATTCTGATAATGCTATAATTTTTGGAGCCGAATTAGAATTCAGAAAAAACCTTGGTAATCTTTTCAAACTAGAAGAAACCGTTTGGAATAATCTTAATTTTGGTGTGAATGCAACTTTGATGCATACACAAGTAGAAATTGATGCTACAATTACTACGTTTAATGGGTCTAATATTGCTCCTACCAATATAGAAAGACAATTACAAGGTGCCTCTCCTTTCCTAATAAATGCAGATTTAGCCTATTCTAAAGAATTCGAAAAACACAAAATCACTTCGGCTGTAGATTTCAACATTTTTGGAGATCGAGTATACTCGGCAGGAGGTAATGGTGTAGGTGACATCTTTGAAAGAGGATTTGGCGTATTAAACTTCAATTTTAAAGATGAAATAGGAGATCATGTAGAAATAAGCTTCAAAGCAAAAAATTTATTAAACCCATCAATTGAGAGATACCAGGATCAAGAAGATCTAAATCAGGAATTTACCACCTACAAATTCGATAATGGTATCAATTTTAGTCTTGGGGTAACATTTAAATTATAAAAAAAGTAAACAACACAATTAATTATTTATAGCGATGAAAACTAAAAATTTATTTACCGGAATAATGATGGGTGCCGCAATACTGTTTAACGCATGTACCGTACAAGAAGATAATATCGGAGATGTTATTATAAATCCGAATGGCGGAGGAAATACTAACGGAACTATTATTCTTGAAGGCAAAATAACCGAAGATCGTAACTTAACTTCAGATGAAGTCTACGAATTAAGAGGAGGTGTATCTGTTGTTGACGGTGTAACTCTAACTATTGAAGCTGGCACACGAATTATTGCCGGTGATGTAGGTGGTGTATTCTCTTACTTGGCTATCGAGCAAGGAGCAAAAATCATTGCAGAAGGTACATCGGCACAACCAATCGTATTTACTTCAAATAAATCTACACCAAACCCTGGTGACTGGGGAGGGCTTTTGCTGGCAGGTAAAGCACCAATCAATAGAGGCACTACAGCCACTACAGAGGTAGCTAATCTTACCTATGGCGGAACTGATGCTACAGACAATTCTGGTATATTACGTTATGTACGTTTAGAATATACTGGCGGAAAAATTAATGATGATGCAGAATATAATGGACTTTCATTATATGGTGTTGGTAATGGTACTACCATAGAATATATACAAGCTTTTAATGGAAATGATGATGGAATTGAATTCTTTGGTGGAACGGTAAATTTAAAATACGCTATTGTAACGGGTGCTGGTGATGATTCTTTTGACTGGACAGATGGATGGGTAGGAAACGGGCAGTTCTGGATTGCACAACAAACTTCTGCTGCAGGTGATAAAGGAATCGAAGCAGATAACTTATCTTCTGCTCCCGATGCAGCACCATTCTCTAACCCAACGCTTTCTAACATTACATTAATTGGTGCAGAAGATGGAGATGGTGAAAATAAAGGAATCGAGTTTAGAGCAGGAACCAAAGTAACCATGTACAACACCATCATCAAAGCATTTCCAGGAAAAGGAATCGAAGTTGATGATGATCAAACCTTAATCAACTTGAATAATAACGAAGTAATTGTTAGAAATTCGATTATCGATAATGTAAACTCATTTGACTTGGATCATGGTGGTGCCACCGTAGACCTTGCAAATTTTGCAACATTCAATAACTTCACTTTAGATGGTTCTAAAGCTCCTTTTAACAACGGTGGTTCTTCAATTCCTGCTGATTTTGAAATCAATGGTTTAACAGGAACTTATGAGTTTACAATTGCCGTTGATGGTTTAGATAACTTTGACCCTTCTACCTTAGGAACATTTTTTGAACCTGCTAATTATGTAGGTGCTTTACAAGATGGAGACACTTGGACATCTGGTTGGACTCGTTTATAAGTCAACAAAAATCTTACAAAAGAAAAAAGGCTGCCAGTTGGCAGCCTTTAATTATTTAGAAACTTATAAAAAACTTCTTTTACCTTTTCTATTTAATGAAAATATAATTGTTGGCTATACCTTCACCTCTTTCCAGGTTCCTTTTCTAAACCAAATAATCCCAATTATAGCAATCAATACTTCTGCAAATGTAATGGATAGAAATACACCCATGGCTCCCCAATCTAAAACTAGTGCCGCGAGATATGCAAACGGTAATTGAAACACCCAAAAACAAAAGAAATTGATTATGGTAGGAGTTCTTGTATCTCCTGCTCCGTTAAAAGATTGAATAATTACCATTCCATAGGCATAGAATACATACCCTGCAGCGATAACCCGTAGACTTAATGCTCCATACTCTACAATTAATGGTTCTGTACTAAAGATTTTTATAATAACTTCAGCAAACAAAAGGTAGAGTACAGATACTAAAGCCATAAAATAGGCATTGTATTTACCGGTTTTCCAAACAGATTCTTCTGCACGATCAGGTTTTGCTGCACCGAGATTTTGACCTACTAATGTAGCAGCAGCATTACTCATCCCCCAAGACGGCATTAAAGTAAACATTAACACCCGTATTGCAATAGTATATCCTGCTAGTACTTCACTACCAAATTCTGCCATGATTTTCATTAGAAAAACCCAACTGGATGTTCCGATAATAAATTGTCCGATCCCACCAAGAGAAACTTTAATTAGATCGATCATGATTTGTGCACGAAAAACAATATCCTTAAACGTTACTTTAATTTTACTCCAACCATAAAAGAGAATCAATAACTGAAAAATTACTGCACTCCCTCTTCCTATAGTCGTAGCGATTGCGGCTCCTTGAACTCCAAAAGCAGGAATAGGACCAAAACCAAATATAAACATCGGGTCGAGGATAATATTTAAAATATTAGAAAAAATCAATACGCGCATTGCCACAGATGCATCCCCTGCACCGCGAAATACAGCATTAATTAAAAACAAGAGCATAATGGTTACATTTCCTCCCAGCAATACTTGGGTATAGCCATAACCTTCGGCTATCAAATCTGATTCTGCACCCATGAGATCTAGAATTTCTTTTGGAAAAAATATACCTATAACGCTAATTATTGATGCTATTGCTATCCCAAGAAAGATCGATTGTATTGCAGTTTGCGAGGCGCCATTAATATCTTTTTCGCCTACTCTACGGGCAACAATTGCTGTAACACCCATACTCAAGCCAATAGCTACAGCATATACCAAGGTAAGCACAGATTCTGTTAATCCAACGGTAGCAATTGCATTTGCACCCAAGCTAGATACGTAATATGCATCTACAAGAAAGAATATAGATTCCATCATCATTTCGAGTACCATGGGAACAGACAACATAAAAACTGCCTTGCGTATGCTACCAGAGGTAAATTCTTGTTCTTTTCCTGAAATTGCAATTTTAAAATAAGAAAATAAACGAGTAAGTGTAAGTTTATTTTGAGCCATAATGTAAAAGAATTATAAAGTAAATAAAAAATAAAAAGGAGATGACTAAAGAAGAAATTCTTAGCCTCTAAATCGGAGAGTGAATATGTTCACAATTATGTACATAATTCTTTTATAGCTTCATAATGAAACAAATATGCAGCATTATTTTTGAATTTCAAAATAATTTTTGATGGAAAACCCGTAATTTAAAGCATTGAAGCCCCTCATTATCAATATTTAACACAAAAGACCTATGATTCTTAGTGCATTTTTAATTAAAAATTGTATCTTTAACGTCCCAAAATAATGTTGTATGAAAAAAATCTACTTGCTGTTTATTTGTATTAGTCTTATTTGTTTTTCCTTTTCTTCAGGAATCCAAGCACAGTCTTCTACCCCAGAACAAGAGCCTTCAAGCATAAAAATAGAAGGGATTAGTATATATCCTAACCCTGCTCCTGCCGGAAGTAAAATTTATATCACTTCTGATTTAGAACTCACTAAAACCGTAAAAATCTATACCGTATTAGGTAAACAAGTATTTTTTAAAGTTTTGATTGGAAAAGAATTAGATATTAGCCATTTAAATCGTGGTGTTTATATTATAAAAATAATGGAAGCCAATAGACAAGCTACTAAAAAACTTATCATAGAGTAAGTTCTGCTTTTTTAAAAGCTTTATAATTTATACCAGTTTTAAAAACTAAAAATACACTTCGAATAAGACAGTGTTTTTTATACCTTTGTTCTGCAAATTTGTTGAACAAACCCTATGCTATCCGAAACCATATTTTCAATCCAAAATTCTTCAGATTTTGAAAAGATAGCATTGCAAGTATTCAATCACCAATATATTAATAATAAAACGTATCAAAGATTTTGCAATCTTTTGGGGATTACTAAAAACTCAGTAAAAAAAGCAAATAACATTCCTTTCTTACCTATTGAGTTTTTTAAACAAGAGAAAATAGTAAGTACGCCTTCTTCAATTAAAAAAGTTTTCAGTAGTAGTGGTACCACAGGTAGTATTACTAGCAAACATTATGTAAGTGATCTTAACGTATATGAAAAAAGTTTCAGAAAAGGATTTCATTTCTTTTATGGAGATATTACAGAGTATATCGTATTAGCATTACTGCCTTCATATATAGAAAGAGAAGGCTCTTCATTGATCTACATGACTGAAAAATTAATTCAAGAAAGCAAGCATACAGAGAGTGGTTTTTATCTAAACGATACACAAAAGCTTGTGCATACACTTCAACACCTTATCTCTCAAAATAAAAAAGTAATACTTCTTGGAGTTTCGTTTGCATTATTAGACTTGATTGAAAATCATACCATCAAATTAAATGAAAATGTAATCGTTATGGAAACTGGTGGCATGAAAGGAAGAAGAAAAGAAATGATTCGAAAAGAATTACACGAAACTCTCAAAAAAGGGTTTGATGTATCACAGATACATAGTGAATATGGTATGACAGAGCTTTTATCACAAGCTTATGCTACATCTAATGGTATTTTTCAAACTCCGCCCTGGATGAAGATATCAATAAGAAATCCTGAAGATCCACTTACGATGTTAGGTATCAATAAAACTGGAGGAATAAATATAATCGACTTGGCAAATATTAATTCTTGTTCTTTTATTGCAACCCAGGATTTAGGTAAAATCTATGCTGATCATAGCTTTGAGGTTATAGGTAGGTTTGATCATAGCGATATAAGAGGGTGTAACTTAATGGCATTGTAAATCTATGAGTAATAATAAGAAATCTAGTTTCCTTTCTTTTCCTTCAATTATATTTATATCGATAGTCGGGAGTAGTTTTGTAAAAGTGTTTCTATCGATTTCAACATTTACAGCTTTTGCGTTGTTATTATTTGTCTTATCATTTATATCTGGGCGATTAGACCTTAAAAATCATCAAAAAAAACCATGGCGATATATTATATATAGTCTGTTTTTTATAGCAATTCTGTTTGGCCTACAACTTGTTTTTAAACAACTAGTATTTGTTGAGAAAAATGAATCCCCCTTACCTATAATTTCAGAAAAAATATATCACAAAAAAATATTCGAAAAAGGTGACTCTATTGTATTGTTAAGCCAAGATAGGCAATGGCAAAATAACTACGGAAAATCATTTCAAGGAAATTTCTCTGTACGTGAAAAAGACTATGCGTCATCAAAAAAAGAATATGCTAAAACGTATCAAAAATTTAACCAATTGCCCTGGGGTGATTTATATCAACACTTAGCAACATCAGACACCCCAAGACTAGATCTAATTCTTAAAAAACTAAAAGAAATTCAATCATCCAAACAACTTAATCAGCTTGAGTTTGCCGATATGATTGTTACTTTTATACAAGATATACCATATTCACTTGTTTTTGAAAAAGCTTGTGAAGCTCCAGAAAAATATGAAAAATCTATTAGAGATATTCTTGAAAGATGTCCTAACTGTTGTATTGGCAAAATACCTCATGGCGTACAAAATCCGGTAGGTTTTATGGGTAACCTAAAAGGAGATTGTGATACCAGAACAGTAATCATTTATGCGATTCTTAGCCATTTTGGATATGATGTTGCTATCCTTAATAGTAATTTTTATAGACATTCTATTTTAGGACTTCATCTTCCTGCAAAAGGCTCTTATAAAATACATAACGGTAAGAGATATTATGTCTGGGAAACTACTAATAAACATTTTACACTAGGCACATTGCCTAAAAATTTTAATAACATAAAGCATTGGTATATTATGCTTACAAACACATAAATTATGCAAACTAAACTACTAACATTAGCTTTTATTGAAATTGCTTTGGCAATTATTATATCTGTATTAATATTATTTATCTCATTTAAGATTCTGCAAAAAGTTTTCTTCAAAAACATTCCTCTTACCGGAAACAATATTGCCTTTTCTGTTTTTACCGCTGGAATTATTCTATCTATTGGCATTATTCTTAGCGAGATCATCCCATCTATAACAAATATGATTAGACTATCGATGTCTTCAAATAATGATATTACTTTTGGAAAAATCATCCAGTATTCTGGATTATACCTATTTATTGGCTTTGTATTTGCAGTATTGATCAATACTTCAGTTTTTGTGCTTTTTTCTGCATTAACCAAAGGTGTAAATGAGTTTAGGGATATTCAACAAAATAATATTGCAACAGCTATAGTAGTGGTAGCAACACTCTTATCGATTACCTTAATTGCAAAAGACAGCATAAGCTTATTAATCAGCGCATTAATTCCTTATCCAGAAACCACCAATTTCTTATTGTAAACCACTAAAAATCTTATAATTATGTTAAAACTGTAATGGTAAGGATTTTTTTGCGACTTAATTAATGAGTTTATAAATAAAACGTGTTAATGAAACAACAATTGACTTTACTTTTTCTTGTTTTTGTAGTACATTTAAATGCACAAAAAATTGACTACAACACAAAAAAAGATTTTGTAGCAGAGGGATACGACGTTACTGAATACTTTAGTAACAAAGCAGTAAAAGGAGATCATAAGTTTACAACTACTTACGACAATGTTAGGTATAAATTTGCAACTCAAGGAAACTTAGAAAAATTCAAAAGTGATCCGCAAAAATATGTACCACAATACGGCGGTTATTGTGCCTATGCAGTAGCAGTAAATAGTGAGAAAGTTGACATTAATCCCAAAACTTTTGAAGTAAGAGACGGTAAATTATACTTATTTTATAATTCATGGGGAATAAACACACTAGAAAAATGGATAAACGAAGATGCAGAAAAACTACAAGTTAAAGCTGATGAAAATTGGCAAACAATTAAAATAAAAAAGTAATGCAGTGTTATTGAAACTGCATGTAATGCTAAGTTTTTTCAATAATTGATTGGTTAGTTGACAAAGCCTACTAAGATGTATTCTGGTAGGCTTTGTTTTTTATAAGTTATACTATTCTAATCACAAAATAATTTTTCTTTCCTCTTTGTAATAAAACAAACTGATCATTGATCAAATCTTTTGAAGTAATGCTATATCCTTCTTTTACTTTTTCTTTATTTACCGAAATAGAATTTTCTTTTAATGCACGTCTGGCTTCGCCGTTAGATTTTAAGAATCCTGTACTTTCTGCTAGGGCCCCTATAATATCTAAACCACTCACAATACTATCTTTTGAAATCTCTGCCTGTGGCACTCCATCAAATACATCCAAGAAAGTTGCTTCATCCAAACCTTTTAGATCTTCTGAAGTAGATTTTCCAAATAAAATATTAGACGCTTCAATGGCATTATCCAAATCTTCTTGAGAATGTACAATTACCGTAACCTCATCTGCCAATCTTTTTTGTAGGATTCGCATATGCGGTGCTTCTTTATGTTCTGACACAAGAGCTTCTATTTCTTCTTTCGTTAAAAAAGTAAAAATCTTAATGTATTTTTCGGCATCTTCATCACTAGTATTTAACCAATATTGGTAAAATTTGTATGGAGATGTTCTATTTGCATCTAACCAAACATTACCTCCTTCAGATTTGCCAAATTTAGAACCATCTGATTTGGTAATTAATGGGCATGTTAACGCATATCCTTTACCTCCTCCTATTCTTCTAATCAACTCGGTACCTGTAGTAATATTACCCCATTGATCACTACCTCCCATTTGTAGCGTGCAATCATGTTCTCTATACAAATGTAAGAAATCATATCCCTGCACTAATTGATATGTAAACTCTGTAAAAGACATTCCATCTGTTGATTCTGAAGAAATTCTATTCTTTACAGAATCTTTGGCCATCATATAATTTACAGTAATATGCTTACCTACGTCTCTAATAAACTCAAGGAACGAAAAGTCTTTCATCCAATCATAGTTGTTTACCAATACTGCAGCATTAGAGGCATCACTTTCAAAATCTAAAAATCTAGCCAATTGACCTTTTATAGCTTCCTGATTATGACGAAGTGTTTTTTCGTCTAAAAGATTACGTTCTGCAGATTTTCCTGAAGGATCTCCAATCATACCTGTTGCACCACCTACTAGAGCAAATGGTCTATGTCCTGCTCTTTGATAATGAGCCAATAACATAATCGGAACGAGATTACCAATATGTAATGAATCTGCCGTAGGATCAAATCCTACATATGCCGATCTCATTTGCTCCATCAGATATTCTTCGGTTCCAGGCATTGCATCATGTAACATACCTCTCCAACGTAACTCTTCTATAAAATTCTTGGCCATTTTTCTTTGTTTCTTTTTGAAGCGACAAAGATAAAAATCTGGATAATATTTAGCTATGAATATAACAGGAATCCTAAATATCCTTACTTTAGTATCGCAGAATATATACTATGATATTAGTTACAGGAGCAACAGGCCTAGTAGGAACACATCTATTAATAAAACTAGTACAAGAAGAAAAAACTGTACGGGCACTTTATAGGACAGCATCGAAGAAAGAATATGCAAAAAAAGTGTTTTTGTATTATTTTCCTGATGGAGAACATCTTTTTAATGCTATTGAGTGGGTTCAAGGTGATCTAAATGACATTCCTACATTATCAGATGCCTTTAATGGTATAACTTATGTGTATCATTGTGCTGCAAAAATTAGTTTTAACCCTTCACATTATAAAAAATTACGTAAAGTAAATATCGAAGGAACCGCAAATATTGTAAATCTATGTTTAACAAATAACATAAAGAAACTATGCCATGTAAGTTCTATCGCATCTTTGGGTGAGGATCCAACCAAAGAAATGACCGATGAGACTGCAGAATGGAATCCCGAAGCGCCCAACTCTGTATATGCAATTACAAAGTATGGTGCCGAAATGGAAGTTTGGAGAGGAGTACAAGAAGGGTTGAGTGCAGTAATTATAAATCCTGGTATTATTATAGGCCCTGGGTTTTTTAATAGTGGGAGTGGTTTTTTATTCAAAAGAATTTATGCAGGGATGAAATTTTACACCACAGGAACCACTGGATATGTTGCAGTTAATGATGTAATTAATATTATGCATCAACTTATGGATAGCAATCATCATAAAGAAAGGTACATTGTAGTGGCAGAGAACTTAAGCTACAAAGAAGCTTTTGGTATGATCGCTCAAGCACTTAATAAGCCTGTACCTACAAAAATAATATCTCCATTTGTGATGAAAATAGCATATTACTTTCAACTAATTAGTCATTTTATTTTCAGAACTAAACGATCTATTTTCAAATCTTCGGTTAGAAGTGCATTTACGCAATCATATTATAAAAATGATAAAATTAAAAAGGAGATTGGTTATCGTTTTACACCTGTTCAAGATGCCATTACTGAAACCGCTACTCTTTTTCTGAAGGGTTTTTAAATCTTTTCTTTTTAGCTTTTTCTATCTCTTTGCTAATTTCACTTCCTGGAGCAATCAATTTTTCTTTATTTTTTAAAGTATCTTGAACTCTCTTAATTGAGTCTTCGATCTTCTTAATCGAATCCTCTTCTTTCTTTAGTTTTTCATAATCAGCTTTAGACTTATCAAGATTACTCTTTACACGAGTAAAAATCTCTTTATATTTTTCTATTTGACCAGAATACCAAATATGATTTTCTGTAAAAACAATACTATCAACACCGTGTTTTTTTAAAATATAAGCTTCAGGGTTAATTTTTTCTTCTTGAAAAACCTTCCTATTAGACGATTTCGCAGCTTTAATAATAGCTATATCGGTAAGAATCTCTACCATCCGATCCTCTTCTATTACAGTTTTGGGTTTTGAGGCTTCATCAATACTTTGACAAGAAAAAACCATCAAAAGCATCACAAAGCAATATAACATGTGTTTCATCATCGGTCAAAAGTTAATCGTTGTGCATTTTTTACATCATAAAACTTAAAATTCTTATATACAAGACCTCCATTAACAAAAGTATGCGTGATTCTGGATTTGAATGTGGTTCCTTCAAAAGGAGACCAACCACACTTATATGCAATATTATCTTTATTAACGGTCCATGGAGCATTAAGATCAACTAATATGGCGTCTGCAAAATATCCTTCTTTTATAAAACCTCTTTTTTCAATTTGAAATAAGATCGAAGGATTATGACACATTTTCTCTACAATCTTTTCTAGACTTATTTTACCTTGATGATAAAACTCTAACATGGCAGGTAAAGCATGTTGTACCAAAGGGCCTCCAGACGGAGCTTTGGTGTATACATTATCTTTTTCTTCTGCGGTATGCGGAGCATGATCAGTAGCAATTACATCTAATCGATCATCTAATAATGCTTCAAAAAGAGCTTCTCTATCGTTTGCTGTTTTTACTGCCGGATTCCATTTAATCAATGTGCCTTTTGAGGCATAGTCTTGATCAGAAAACCATAAGTGATGAATACAAACTTCTGCCGTAATCTTTTTTTCTTGTAACGGAATTTTATTGGTAAACAATTCCAATTCTTTTGCTGTTGAAAGATGAAATACATGCAGTCTGGCACCCGTTTTTTTTGCTAATGCTACAGCATTTGACGATGATAAATAACACGCTTCTTCGCTTCTAATTACAGGATGCAATTCAATTGGAATATCATCCCCATACTCGGCTCTATATACTGCTGTATTATCCTTAATCGTCTGTTCGTCTTCACAATGTACTGCAATTAATAAATCTGTTGAAGAAA
This sequence comes from uncultured Aquimarina sp., assembly GCA_947501475.1. Lineage (GTDB taxonomy): Bacteria > Bacteroidota > Bacteroidia > Flavobacteriales > Flavobacteriaceae > Aquimarina. Next base: position 231,033 of record CANMWA010000003.1, read on the forward strand.
ATATTTTTTCTAAAACTTGTGGATTATCAACCAGCATATTTCCTGTTGAAGATCCTAAAAACAACTTAAGAGCGGCCACATTTTTTGGATCAACTTTTAAAATCTCTTCTAGGTTATCATTTGTGCCGCCAAACATAAAAGAATAGTTTGCATAGCTTGTTTTAGAAGCAATCTCAAACTTTTCTTCAAGTTTTTCTATTGTTGTGGTTTGTGGTACCGTATTAGGCATCTCTATAAAAGAAGTAATTCCTCCTGCTACAGCTGCTCTGGATTCTGTTCCTATAGTAGCTTTATGTGTGAGTCCAGGTTCTCTAAAATGTACCTGATCATCAATTACCCCTGGTAATAAATATTTTCCTTCGGCATCATAGATTTGAACATTAGGCGATTTTGCGCTTATTTGTGGCGCTATCTCTTTAAAAATGCCATTTTCAATATATACATCTCCATTAGTAATACCTCCTTCATTAACTATATTGGCATTTTTAATCAGTACACTATTCGTTATCATATCTCGTAACTCTTAAATAAGCTTTTGAATTTCATTTTTATAACTCCAAAAACAGCTTCAGAAATAATTCCTTTACTCATTTTCGAACTTCCTCGGGTTCTATCTGTAAAAACTACAGGGATTTCTTTTATTTTAAATTTTAATAGATACGCCTTAAATTTCATCTCTATCTGAAAGGCATATCCAACAAATTTAATTTTATCAAGGTTAATCTGTTCTAATACCTCTCTTTTATAACAGATAAATCCTGCAGTTGTGTCATGAATATTCATACCAGTAATAAAACGAACATATTTTGATGCTAACCAAGACAATAAAACCCTACTCATTGGCCAGTTTACAACATTTACTCCTGTAATATATCTAGAGCCTATCGCAACATCCGATGTTCCTTTAGCACATGCATTATACAATCGTATTAAGTCATTAGGGTTATGCGAAAAATCGGCATCCATCTCAAAAACATACTCATACGAATGTTCTAATGCCCATTTAAATCCAGCAATATATGCTGTGCCAAGGCCTAATTTACCTTTTCGTTCTAATAAAAAAAGGTGTTCTGGATAATCAGATTGCAACTCTTTTATCTTGTCTGCAGTAGCATCTGGAGAACTATCATCTACAATAAGAATATGAAAATCTCGCTGTAGCGAAAACACATTTTTAATGATACGCTCAACATTTTCAATTTCATTATAGGTAGGAATAATAACTAAGGCATCTACCATCTAGGTCATTTTTCAGGCAAATATAACTAAATAATTACTAGATATTTTCTTGTTTTTATGGGTTAATTGATTGTAATTTTACTATCACAAATTATTTATGGAATTTATTACTCGAGAAATTACATCAACAAACTGGCTTACGATCCTCATCGTAGTATGCCTAACCCTACTTGTAACCGCCAAAGGAATTAATACATTTCGTTTTTCAGATTTTATAATGCTCTTTAGCAATAACAAGTATATTATATCCTATCAAAAACCTAATAAGATTTCTTCTCCGTTTAATGCGGTATTATTACTACTACAAATTATATCTGTATCCTTATTTATATACCTATGCTTCGGTGTTTTTGAATTAAATGTGGCTCCAACTGAAATTACATTATATTTTAAAATCGCTATTGTATATGCCGTAATCGTAATATGTAAATTATTAGTTGAAAAAATCATTGCTGCAATTTTTTCAATTGACTCAATAATAGATGAATACCTATTTCACAAAGTAACTTATCGCAATTTTATAGGAATGATATTACTCCCCATTAATATTATTTATATATATACTGTAAAACCTTCAGAAATTGCGTTTATAATTTTACTTACAGTGATAGCAATCATTAACATTATTACACTTATTTCTTTTTACAGGAAAAACGAAAATACCATTTTAAACAACTTGTTTTATTTTATTTTGTATCTTTGCGCACTTGAAATCGCGCCTTATTTTATACTATATAAGCTTATTTAATAATATAAGTAGGAACGTAAGAAAAGAATATATATGAAAGTGAAAACAATTTTGGTCTCACAGCCGGAGCCTAAAGTAGAAAATTCACCTTATTTTGATTTAGAAGAAAAGGAAAAAGTAAAAATCGACTTTATTCCATTCATTCATGTTGAGGGAGTAGATGCAAAGGAGGTAAGATTACAAAAAGTGGATTTATCACAATACACCGCTATTATTCTTACTAGTCGAAATTCTGTTGATCATTTCTTTAGAATAGCTGAAGAAATGAGATACAAAGTACCTGATAGTCTAAAATATTTCTGTCAAAGTGAAGCAGTAGCATACTATTTACAGAAATATGTAGTCTACAGAAAAAGAAAGATTTATGTTGGAAAACGTACTTTTCAGGAATTATCTCCTCTAATCAAGAAGTATAAAAATGAAAAATTCTTACTACCATCTTCAGATAAGTTAAAACCTCTGATTCCGGATACGCTCGATAACTTAAAAGTAGATTGGAAACAAGCTATTTTTTACAAAACGGTAGTGAGTGATTTGTCTGATCTAAGAAATGTATTTTACGATATACTTGTGTTTTTTAGCCCATCAGGAATACAATCATTATTTGAAAATTTTCCGGATTTTAAGCAAAATAATACTCGAATTGCAGTTTTTGGCAATTCGACCGTTAAGGCAGCAAAGGAGCATAATCTTGAAGTAAACATACAGGCTCCAACTCCTGAAACTCCATCAATGACGATGGCATTACAGAAATATATTAAAGAAGCAAATAAAAAGTAGCATACTTACCTACTTTATATCTTAAATAAAAAAAGGTCTGAAAATTAATTTTCAGACCTTTTTTAGTTATAAAATATTTTAATTAAAAACCATATCGCTGAGGCCCTCCTCTTCGGATTTCCTCATTGGCATAGGATTCAAATTTTTTGAAATTTTCTCTAAATGCATTTGTCAGTTTAAACGCGGTCGAATAGTATGCTTCGTCATCATTCCAAGTAGTTCTAGGACTCAATACACTATCCGGCACACCTGGGCATGTTCTTGGTTGCGCAACTCCAAACACAGAATGAATATGATAATTATCATAAGAATACAAGCCTAAATCACCATTAAGTACTGCCTGGATCATGGCACGAGTATATTTCAATTTAATTCGCGATCCAACACCATATGGCCCACCTGTCCAACCTGTATTTACCAACCATACATTGATACCTGTATCTTTCATCTTTTTAACCAACATCTCGGCATACTCTGCTGGGTGTAATGGCATAAATGGCGCTCCAAAACAAGCCGAAAACGATGGTTGAGGCTCTACCACACCGGCTTCAGTTCCTGCAACTTTTGCTGTATATCCCGACATAAAATGATATGCTGCCTGACTTGGCGTTAACTTAGAAATCGGAGGCATTACACCAAATGCATCTGCTGTTAAAAAGAATATATTCTTTGGGTTTTTACCTATAGAAGGTTCCTTAATATTCTCAATATGATGAATAGGGTAACTAACTCTGGTATTTTGAGTAATTGATGTATCTGCAAAATCTACCGAATCATCATCATTAAGAATTACATTTTCAAGAATGGCACCTTTTTTAATGGCTCCATAAATTTCTGGTTCTTTTTCGGCAGACAAATCGATAACTTTTGCATAGCAACCGCCTTCAAAATTAAATATCGTATTTTCTTTAGTCCAACCATGCTCATCATCACCAATTAATTTGCGATTAGGGTCTGTAGACAAGGTCGTTTTACCTGTACCAGAAAGCCCAAAAAATATGGCTGTATCTCCTTCTTCTCCAACATTAGCAGAACAGTGCATCGGGAAACAATTACGTTCTACTGGCAAAATGAAATTTAATGCCGAGAAAATTCCTTTTTTGATTTCTCCGGTATATCCAGTACCTCCAATAAGAGCAATTTTTTTATCAAAATTTAAAATTGCAAAATTGTGTTGACGCGTACCATCGATTTTTGGATCAGCCATAAAACCAGGGGCATTAACAACCGTCCATTCTGGATCAAAACTTTTCAATTCTTCATCAGTAGGTCTTAAAAACATGTTATATGCAAACATATTAGACCAAGGATACTCATTAATCACTCTAATATTTAACCTATACTCAGGGTCAGCACAAGCGTAACTGTCTCGTACAAATATTTCTTTTCCTGAAAGATAATCTGTTACTCTATTATATAATGCATCAAATGCTTTTGAATCAAAAGGAATATTAATATCCCCCCACCATATTTTATCTTTGGTGATATGATCTTTAACAATAAAACGATCCATAGGAGAGCGACCTGTAAACTCGCCGGTATTAACTGCCAGCGCACCTGAAGTTGTAATTTTTCCTTGACCTTTTTGCACTACCTCTTCCTGAAGATCCTCAGGTGATAACTGGTAGCGTATTGTAGCATTTTCAATACCGTAATGCTTTAACGAAAACGTTTTCGTAGTTGGATACAGTGAATCCATAAAAATATGTTGTGTTTTGTTATGTACGTGCAAAATTATAAATAATAATTACACCACCGACAAAAAATCATTTAATCTTAATAAGCGAAATAATAAAGAAAATCCATCCAAAAATTAACAAAAAACCTCCCAAAGGCGTAACAAAACCAATGCTTGACAAAGAAACCCCTAAAACCTCATCAATCACCAAAAGGTATATTGACCCAGAAAAAAGGGTTATTCCCCCCAAGAAAAAATAAAAAATTCGCTTCTTTGAAGAAGGGCTCAAAACAGACATATTTCCTAAAATAATGCAAACAATTGCATGATACATTTGATACCTGACTCCAGTATTAAAAGTATCTATACTTTCTGTATCCACAAACTTCTCTAATCCATGTGCCCCAAAAGCACCTAAAAGCACAGCAAGCAAACCCAAAACTGCACCTGTAATCAAAATCGTTTTATTCATCCCTTTTTTATTCATAACTGATTATAACATATAACGTATTATGTCTTTTAGACACATTTTTAAGTAAAACATAATTAATACGGTAAAATTGAGAACCTACTTTTTATAGTATTTACTACATTCGTATCAAAGTTATCAAAATATAAGCTGGTATGCGCAAAATTCTAGTTATTGGTGCAGGTAAATCTACTGCCGTTTTAATTAAATATTTTCAAGATAAATCTAGCACAGAAAATCTTCATATAACTATTGGGGATATCTCTATAGCAAATGCTACTAAACTTGCTAATAATCATCAAAATACTGAAGCACAAGTATTAGATGTTTTCAACAAGGATTCTAGAGAAAAAGCAATACAGAGTGCAGATATTGTAGTTTCTATGCTCCCAGCTCGATTTCATATCCAAGTGGCAAAAGATTGTTTACAATTTAATAAATGCATGGTTACTGCTTCTTATGTAAGTCAAGAAATGCAAGCACTTGATAATGAGGTTCGAGAAAAAGGGCTGGTTTTTATGAATGAAATAGGGGTAGACCCTGGGATTGATCACATGAGTGCTATGCAAGTTATTGATCGTATCAGAAATCAAGGAGGCAAAATGATTCTCTTCGAATCGTTTACTGGCGGATTGGTTGCTCCAGAAAGTGACACCAATTTATGGAATTACAAATTTACATGGAATCCACGAAATGTAGTTATCGCTGGACAAGGAGGAGCTGCAGAATTTCTTCAGGAAGGCGCTTATAAATACATTCCTTATCATAAACTATTTAGAAGAACAGAATTCTTAGAAGTTGAAGGATATGGGCGTTTTGAAGCTTATGCTAACCGAAATTCTTTAAAATATCAAAATATCTATGGATTAGATGATATCTTAACACTATACCGAGGAACGATAAGGAGAGTTGGTTTTTCAAGAGCTTGGAATACCTTTGTACAGCTAGGTATGACAGCTGATGACTATACAATGGTGAATTCTGAACATATGAGTTACCGTGATTTTACGAATTCTTTTTTAGCCTATTCTCCAACAGACTCAGTAGAATTAAAACTTCGTCATTACCTCAAGATTGATCAAGATGATATCATGTGGGATAAACTTCTTGAACTTGATATTTTTAATCCCAATAAAAAAGTAGGAATCCCAAATGCTACTCCGGCGCAAATTCTTCAGAAAATCTTAATGGATAACTGGACACTAGATAATGGAGACAAAGATATGATCGTCATGTATCATAAGTTTGGATATGAACTTAATGGAGAACGCAAACAAATTGATGCTACCATGGTTACTAAGGGTGAAAATCAAACCTATACCGCAATGGCAAGAACAGTTGGTTTACCTGTAGCAATGGCAACGCTGCGTATTCTTAATAAACAGATTACCACACCCGGGGTTCAAATCCCTATTATTGAAGAAGTATACACTCCTATACTTAAAGAACTTGAAGAATATGGTATTATTTTTAATGAAACAGAGCAAGAATACCTTGGATACAACCCTGATGGGGTAAAGGGGTAAATGAATTACGAATGTCGATTTAAGAAGTACGATTTTTAATATACTGTAATCTGTCATTCCAGTGCAGACTGGAATCCATTTAATTAACCTTAAGTAAACTACCTCGGGGCAATCCCACGAGGCATTGAGCGGAAAATAATTTTGGATTCGAGGCAAGCCTCGGAGCATTTAAATCTCGATTATCGAGTAAATCTAAGCAAGCAGATTTAACTTCTAATCTGCCATTTTTAAAAGCAATATTATAATACCCAACCCTATACTAACTCTAGTAGAATTGATGTGGTTGCCCCTAGCAAGGTTTTAACCAAAACTATACATTTATATCAACATAACACCCTTTACATTTCAATTATCAACCATTAATTGTATTTTTGATTAACAATTGTAATTTTTCGATGCTATGAAAAACCAAAACAATATTCTAAAAATAGATGGGATTGATAAAGAGATTCTACGTAACCTTATGGAAGATGCCAGAACTCCAATCCTAAAAATTGCCAGAAAGGTTGGGATATCGGGCGCTGCTATTCATCAAAGACTTCGTAAGCTAGAAGCATCTGGACTTATAGCTGGCTCTAAATTTGTTATTGACCCTAAAGTCTTAGGGTACAAAACCATGGCTTTTGTGGGGGTATTTCTTGACAAGGCTGTTAGCAATCCAAAAGCAGTAAAACAATTACGAGATATCCCTGAAGTAATCGAATGTCATTACACCACAGGAAACTGGTCAATTTTCATTAAAATACTATGTCGAGATAACGAACACTTAATGAATGTCTTAAATAAAGACATTCAGGCAATCGAAGGAGTATCCAGAACCGAAACTTTTATATCCCTTGATCAGCAAATTGATCGACAGATTAAGATATAGTATCGTATTTTTCTATCATCTCGAACGCGTCGACTTCATTCATAGCTAGAGATGATAGTTATTTTCTAATTTCTTCTACCTAAAAACATTGAAATAAAATATAACAAGGTGGCTAATGACCCTAAAGCTGCGACTAAATAGGTGCGTGCTGCCCATTTTAAAGCATCTTTTGCCCCTGCATGTTCCTGACTCGTAAGCATGTTGTTATTTTCTAACCAGGCAAGTGCTCTATTACTCGCATCATATTCTACAGGCAAAGTAATCATACTAAAAAAAGTCGTTACAGCAAATAACATAATTCCAACCAAGAACACCGTATTTCCAAACGCCATACCAGACACAGATAACCCTAAGCCAGCCATAATCACCAGATTAGAAAGTTTACTAGAAATCCCAACTGCAGGTACAATCTTAGATCGCAATGTCAACCAACTATATGCTGTAGCATGCTGTACTGCATGGCCTACTTCATGTGCTGCTACTGCCGCCGCTGCCGCATTACGTTGGCTATATACTCCTTCGCTAAGGTTTACTGTCTTTTTTAATGGATTATAATGATCTGTAAGCATTCCTGCCGTAGAAATTACTTCGACATCATGAATACCATTATCTTGTAACATCTTGGTTGCAATCTCTGCACCGCTCATACCATTTTGTAGATGTACATTAGAGTATTTTTTAAATTTACTTTTTAGCCTACTACTCACAAACCAACTTACCAAAAATACAATTCCACCGATTATATAATATCCCATAATAACTATATGCTTTTTATGCTTTTTTTAAATTTACAATATCCCTTCTAGAAATGCAAAAACCTCGCCATAATAGCGAGGTCTTTGGTAAAATAAACTTGAGTTAGCCAATAAATCTAGTTTACTTTAAATATCCATCTACATCCTTTAAAGGAAGATTAAAAGCTTCTGATATTGCAGGATACACGACATCTCCGTTGATAACGTTTAGTCCTTTTTTAAGCGGTTCGTTCTCTGCACAAGCAGTTTTCCAACCCTTATTTGCCAATTGTATTGCATATGGCAAAGTGACATTAGTTAATGCCATAGTTGACGTATAAGGTACCGCTCCTGGCATATTTGCCACAGAATAATGCACTACATCATCGATAATATATACAGGATCTTGATGTGTTGTAGGTTTAGTCGTTTCAAAACAACCTCCTTGATCTACAGCTACATCTACCAATACTGTTCCTGGTCTCATCTCTTTTAACATATCGCGAGTGATCAATTTTGGAGCTTTAGCACCAGGAATTAATACCCCACCAATAATTAAATCAGATGTTTTTATATGTTTACGAATGTTATGTTCGTTAGAAAATTCGGTATTTACATTCGCAGGCATAACATCATCAAGATAACGCATACGTTTTACACTAATATCAAGAATAGTAACATCAGCTCCCATTCCTGCAGCCATTTTTGCAGATTGAGTACCCACAACACCTCCACCAAGAATCAATACTTTGGCAGGTGCTACTCCTGGTACTCCGCCTAGAAGAATTCCTCTTCCTTTTAGTGGCTTCTCTAGATATTTAGCTCCTTGCTGGATAGACATTCTACCTGCTACTTCACTCATTGGTGTTAATAGTGGTAAACTACGATCTGGATCTTCTACCGTTTCATAAGAAATACAAACGGCCTTGCTATTGATCATAGCATCGGTTAATGGTTCACTTGATGCAAAATGAAAATAGGTAAACACCAGTTGATCTTTTTTGATCAATGCATATTCTGGCTCAATAGGTTCCTTTACCTTAATAATCATTTCGGCAGTTTGATATACCTCTTCAATAGTAGGTAAAATTTTACCCCCTGCGTTGATATATTCATCATCACTAAATCCGCTTTGAAGGCCAGCATTTTGCTGAATGAAAACGGTATGACCATTCTTAACGAGTTCCATTGTCCCGGCAGGTGTAACCCCTACTCGGTTCTCGTTATTTTTGATCTCTCTTGGAACACCAATTATCATATTCTTAATTTTTGCTCGAAAATAGCAGTTTCTATGAAATAAAACAATAATTCATACCCAAAAAATACGCAATCAATAATTTTGTTGGATTTTAATCATAATTGTTAAAAAAATACACATCCAAATAGTAAAAATTAGTTTTTATATCGATACTTAAAATACAGTAGTAGAAATCCTGAAATTGCAGTTACAAAATTAGCCAATATGATTGGTAAACTATCGATCAAAAAGCCATAAATGAGCCAGCAAAGCACTCCAGATACAAAAATGAATAGCATCGAGAGCGATAAACTATCGGTAGATTTTGTTTTCCAGGTTTTATAGACCTGTGGTAAAAATGCAGCCGTGGTTAGTACTGCAGCTACGAATCCAAGGATTTCTATTGAGTTGATCATGTTTACTATTAAAGAGTACACTTCGACAGGCTCAGTGTACGGTTCGACAGGCTTAGGGCGACATCATCTTATCTTTCGAGGGTCTTACCCTTCGAGAGCACTTCGGTAGGCTCACCTCAAGGTTCGTTGATTATAAGAGGGCTGAGGCTCTCGAAGCCCCATTTATTTCCCTACCCGACCACATTCACAATCTTACCAGGTACTACAATCACCTTTTTAGGTGTTCTACCATCAAGTTGTTGTTGTGTTTTTTCATGCGCCATAACAGCCGCTTCGATCTCATCTTTATTAAGATCTAAAGACAACTCTAGCATAAAACGCATTTTACCATTAAATGAAATCGGATATTGCTTAGTACTTTCTACTAAATGCTTCTCATCAAAAACAGGAAAAACAGCTGTAGCGATAGACTCACTATTCCCCAATTTATTCCAAAGTTCTTCTGCAATATGTGGCGCATATGGCGAAATTAATACCGCTAATGGTTCTAATATCGCTTTAGCATTACATTTTTGAGCTGTTAATTCGTTTACCGCAATCATAAATGTACTTACAGAGGTATTAAAAGAGAAGTTCTCTATATCTTCTTCTACCTTTTTGATGGTCTTATGTAATGTTTTTAGATTATCTTTTGTGGGTTCGGCATCAGTTGCTCCAAAAACTAATTCCTTCGCCTTAAATCCGTCCCATTTACTGGTCTGATTGTAATAATTAGGATCTTTTTCCAGATTCAGATCTCTATTATGATACAGTTTCCATAGTTTTTTTAAGAAACCATGTACCCCGGTTATCCCAGCAGTATTCCAAGGTTTTGCTTGTTCTAACGGACCAAGGAACATTTCGTATAGACGTAAGCTATCTGCACCATATTGCTCACAAATACCATCTGGATTCACCACATTGTATTTGGACTTGGACATTTTTTCTACTTCACGGCCTACGATATACTTTCCATCTTCAAGAATAAATTCGGCATCAACAAATTCTGATCTCCATTTTTTGAAGCTTTCTATATCTAATTCATCCGAGGAGTTTATCAATGAGACATCTACATGAAGCTCTTCAGTTTCGTATTGATCCTTTAATCCTTTTGAAACATATTTTTTTGAACCACTAACTCTATACATAAAAGCACTAGTTCCCAAAATCATCCCTTGGTTGATCAACTTTTTAAACGGTTCTTCTACAGGAAGGAAGCCTCTGTCATGCAAAAACTTTACCCAGAAACGAGAATATAATAAGTGACCCGTAGCATGCTCACTACCCCCGATATATAAATCTACATTTTGCCAGTATTGCATTGCTTCCGCGGAAGCGAATTCGGTATCATTACCAGCATCCATATATCTAAATAAATACCATGAGCTACCCGCCCAACCCGGCATAGTGTTTAATTCTAAAGGAAAAATCGTCTTATGATCTATTTTATCATTAGAAACCACCTCGTTCTTCTCTGCATCCCAAGCCCAAACATCGGCACGACCTAATGGCGGTTCACCGGTTTCGGTAGGCAAGTACTTTTCAACTTCTGGTAATACGATTGGCAAATGTTGTACATCTATCATTTGTGGCATGCCATCTACATAATATACCGGAAATGGCTCTCCCCAATATCGCTGACGGCTAAATACTGCATCACGCAACCTATAATTGATTTTTCCTTCTCCTTGACCTAATTGCTCTAGCTCATAAATGGCTCTTTTAGTGGCTTTCTTATAGTTTAAACCGTTCAGGAAATCAGAATTACCGATTACCGTCTTTTCTTTATCAGCAAAAGCTTCTTCAGAAATATCTACACCTTCAAAAATATTGGTGATAGGAATATTGAAGTGTTTTGCAAAATCATAATCACGTTGATCCCCACAAGGCACAGCCATTACAGCTCCGGTACCATATCCTGCCAATACATAATCCCCAATCCAGATCGGTATAGGTTCTTTGGTAAATGGATGCTCTGCATAAGCACCAGTAAATACACCACTAATGGTTTTTACATCTGCCATACGCTCACGCTCACTACGTTTTGCAGTAGCCTCAACATAAGTAACAATAGCTTCTTTTTGCTCTGGAGTTGTTATTTTTTGAACCAACTCATGCTCTGGAGCTAATGTCATAAACGTAGTTCCAAAAATAGTATCTGGTCGAGTAGTGAATACCTCGATGGCGTATGGCTTTTCGTCCCCTCCTAAATCCTCCCTAAGGGGAAGGACATTAAAAGTTACACTTGCACCTTCGGATCGTCCTATCCAATTGGTTTGTGAATCTTTTAGAGGTTGTGGCCAATCAATAGTGTTAAGCCCGTCTAATAATCGTTGTGCATAGGCAGAAATCCGCATACTCCATTGCGTCATTTTTTTGCGAATCACAGGATATCCGCCTCGCTCAGAAACCCCATTTACGATCTCATCATTTGCCAATACTGTTCCTAATTGCGGACACCAGTTTACTTCAGTCTCTGCCAAATAGGTTAATCTATATTGTAGTAGTATTTCTTGCTTTTCTTTTGAAGAGAATCCATTCCACTCTTCAGCAGTAAATGGTGTTATATCTTCATCACAAATAGCATGTACTTTTAAATTTCCTTCGGAAGCAAAAACAGTTTCTAAATCACTAATCGCTCTAGCTTTATTAGCATCTACATCATACCAAGAATTGAAAAGTTCGATAAAGATCCACTGTGTCCATTTATAAAATTTTGGATCACTGGTTCTCACCTCGCGACTCCAATCAAATGAGAATCCGATATTATCTAATTGCTCACGATAGCGAGCTATATTTTCTTTGGTAGTAATGGCCGGGTGTTGCCCGGTTTGGATTGCATATTGCTCTGCTGGTAACCCAAAAGAATCATATCCTTGCGGATGCAATACATTAAATCCTTTGTGGCGCTTATATCGAGCATAAATATCACTAGCAATATATCCTAGTGGGTGCCCAACATGTAATCCTGCACCTGATGGATATGGAAACATATCCAAAACGTAATATTTAGGTTTAGTGCTATTGTTTTCTGCTCTAAATGTTCCTTTTTCTGCCCAATATTTCTGCCACTTGGCTTCAATAGTATTAAAATCGTAGCTCATCAATCTAAAATTAAGATCGCAAATTTACTAAAACCAGAACTAAACACAACATATATGTTGTGTTTAGTTCTGGTTTTACAAGCACTTATAAAGCAGCAAAGCCCTCACCCTCAATCCCTCTCCCAAAGGGAGAAGGAAGTATTGTTTCTTTTAAAATTTCGAATGGCTTCTGGCTTTGTATTCCATAGGCTGTAAACAACTGTAAATAAAAGTGTTTACCGGGGTAGCAATCCCAAGTTTTTTACCCTCATTTACAATAAAACCATTAAAGTTATCCAGTTCTGAGGGTCTTCCATCAAGGATATCTCGCTGGGTAGATGCTGTAGAATCATAAGGTTGCTTACCAATAAAGGTTATGATCTTATTGACAAGATCACTTGGCAAGGATACTCCTTTTGCAATACTTACTTCATATATCTCGGTTGCGGTTTGTTCTAAAATCTTGCGAGTCCCTTCATTTTTATACATTTCGCCAATTGTAGCTCTTGTTAATGCTCCTAGACCGCTAACTGTAGCAATAAACATAAATTTGCTCCAGATATCCACATAAATATTTTCTGAAATTGTATTCTTAAAACCAGCCTTATCGAATACTTCTTTTAGCTTTTGAAGTCGTTCTGTTTTGCTTTTATCTACTTCTCCAAAAACAACTTCGGGTTGGTGTCCGAAATGAGAAATAATCCCAGGAGCTTCTATCTTACTGTAGATTCTACATAACCCGCCTAGAACATGTTTTTGATCTAATATTGACACTAATTTTTCGGCATTATCTGCTCCGTTTTGCAAAGGGATTACAATGGTATCCTCTTTTAGAATAGGTTTGATTAGTTCTGCAGCTTCTATAACTTGCCATGATTTTGTACAGATTAACACAAGGTCTGCTTTTTCGACTTCGTTAATGGTATTGGTTGCCATAAAAGGATGGGTTACAAAATCACCATTGATACTTTTGACTTGCAAGCCATTTTGCTGGATGGCTTCGAGATGTTTTCCTCTAGCGATAAGAGTAACTTTTTGGCCAGAATTAGAGATTTTTCCTCCAAAATATCCTCCTACGCCACCTACCCCGATAATAACTGTGTGCATACTTATTTAAAAAAATTAATTCTTTCTAATATAAGTAAAAGTGCTTGTAGTTTCAACTACATTGATATCTATTCCATCCAGAGGGAGATCGATTAATGTATCATTATTATCTCTTTTCCAACTTAAAACAAGTTTATCAGCAGACGATTCTATTATTTCAGAAGTTATAGTGGTTGGTTCTCCCCCTTCTATTTCAATATAGGTATTAACAAGATTTCCATTTTCAATTTTCCAATCCCCAACATGAAAGCCTTCTTGTTGATCTGCATTAGAGTTAATAACACTTTCTACTTTATCAACTTCAACTCCATCACAATTCAATATTGTTGTTACTTTATAAGAACCTGTACTAATAATTTTATTAGGATTCTCTGTGATGGTAATGCTATACTTATATTCTGAACCTATCGCAGTATACTCACAATTTTGAGAATTCCCCTCGAGTTTCAACACACTGCTTTCGCTTATTTTATGCTCAGTTATTTCCCAAGTACCTAATATCTTTGATTCATTTTCCTCTGGCGAATCAGAGTTATCATCAGATCCACAAGATAAGATTACTAATGACAACACAAAAACTGTTATTTGGGATACAATGCTTTTCATCATGATTTTTTAAATTATTTGTGGACAAAAATATTATTTTTATGTATCAGATCGTTATTTGTTATATATTTTTACGCATAAATCAGATTATCTATGAGTTCATCTTTTGAAAAATACCAAAAACGACGACTAATTTCTTCTTATTTTTCGGTAGTGATTAGTATTTCGTTGGTGCTATTTTTATTAGGATTACTGGGGTTATTGGTTTTGAACACTAAAAAAGTTGCAGACCATTTTAAAGAAAAAATTGCGCTTACTATTTATTTAAAAGATACCGCAAAAGAAGTAGAAATTAAACAGCTAGAAAAAACACTTGCTCTGGCAGAGTACACTAAATCTACAACCTTTATTTCTAAGGATGAAGCTGCCGAAGAGCATAGTAAAGATATTGGAGAAAATTTTATGGATTTTTTGGGTTACAACCCGCTACAGAATTCAATAGATGTATATCTGAAAGCTGATTTTGTGGATTCTGCCAAGATTGAAGAAATCTCTGGATCTATCACCAAAAAGAATTTTGTAGATGAAGTGATTTACGATAAGCCTCTCATTTCTTTACTAAACGATAACATCAAGCGAATTAGTTTTTGGGTATTATTAATTAGCGGTCTTTTTACTTTTATAGCTGTATTACTTATTAATAGTTCTATTCGTTTATCGGTATATTCTAAGCGATTTATTATCAAAACCATGCAAATGGTAGGTGCTACAAAAAAGTTTATCCGCAAGCCTTTTGTATGGAAAAGTGTGCGCCTAGGCATGATAGGAGCTGCTGTAGCGTTGATTGGAGTGAGTATAGTATTATACTATATTAATGAAACATTCCCCGAATTAGCATTGCTAGATGACGAAATCTTACTCATTATTTTATTTCTAGGAGTTTTTGGAATTGGAGTGGTAATCACATGGATCAGTACCTTTTTTGCCACACAGAGGTTCTTAAATTTAAGGACTGATGAACTTTATTATTAATCTATCTTTAATGGGCCCTCTAGAATGGAATGTTGATCCTGAAATCACAACCTTATTTGGGACTTTTCCGATAAAATACTACGGAATACTTTTTGTCTCTGGATTATTATTGGGGTATGAAGTTGTGAAACGAATTTATAAATCTGAAAATATCCCAATTGAAAATCTTGAAAAACTTTCTACCTATCTATTTATAGGAATATTGGCAGGTGCGCGACTTGGTCATTGTCTTTTTTATGATTTTACTTATTACCATGAACACCCTTTAGAGATATTTTTACCGTTTCAAATTACAGATGGCAATTGGCATTTTATTGGATTTGCAGGATTAGCAAGTCATGGAGGTAGTGTGGGGGCAATAACTGCTATTGTTCTGTATTGCTTAAAAAGTAAAACTGCATTACTTTGGGTACTAGATCGAGTAGCGATAGGCGCACCTATTACAGGAGCATTTATAAGATTTGGAAATTTCATGAATTCTGAAATCTACGGAAAACCAACTAATGGTAATTATGGTGTTGTTTTTATGCAAGACGATATGATCCCAAGACATCCTACACAATTATATGAAGCTTTTTGTTATCTACTGATCTTTGGGTTATTGTGGTATCTATATAAAAAAACTACCCTAAGAAATAATAAAGGATTCATTTTTGGAGTATTATTAGTCATGCTATTCTCTGCAAGATTACTATTAGAAATCTTCAAAGAAAATCAAGTAGCTTTTGAAGATAGCATGGCACTTAATATGGGACAAATATTAAGCATTCCATTTATAGCAGCAGGTCTCATCTTACTATTCTTAGATAAAATTAAAGCTAAACTCAAAATATCATAATATGGGAAAAATCGGCAAGATATGGTTTTCGATTGTTTTTGTGCTTTTTGTCATTTTTATGATTATTGTAATTCAAACATTTCGGCCCGTTAGAAATGTGCAGCCAGATGATGTAATGAAAATTGCTGGTACCGTAATTGAAATTAAAGAAGCACCAGGTTTTGATATTGCTATCACCCTAGAAAATGATAATCATTATTATTATATAAATAGAGGATTACAACACGAATTAACGATAGAGCAGTTACATACGGATCTACTTAACAAAAAGGTTACTTTGTATTCTATTAAAAGATGGACTATCTTTACTCGCGACGGAAACATGGGACATGTTTCTAAGATACTAGTTGATGACCAAGTGATTTATAATGAACTTAATAACGATATTCATGAGCAAACAACAAACTAAAAACCCACAACATAAGCACGATTTTGTTTTCGGAAAGAAGAACTATATTGTAATGGCTATAGGAATTGCTGTAATAGCTCTAGGTTTTATCCTTATGGCAGGCGGAGGAAGTGATGATCCTAATGTTTTTAATCCTGAAATCTATAACTTCAGAAGAATTAGGCTGGCTCCAACTATTGTTTTGATTGGTTTTGGAATCGAAATATATGCTATTTTACTAAATCCTGATAAACAGAAAAAGTAGTCATCATAACACTCTACTCTTATAGTAGTTATATATATTTGCATCGAATTTAAGAAAACCCATCCTACATGGAAATCATTGATGCAATTATTTTAGGTATTGTACAAGGTCTTACAGAATTCTTGCCAGTTTCTTCTAGTGGGCACCTAGAAATAGGCAAAGCCATTTTAGGAGACAATAGTGTACCAGAAGAATCTTTACTTTTTACCGTAATTTTACATTTTGCAACTGCATTAAGTACTATTGTTGTATTTAGAAAAGACATATTGGTTATTATTAAAGGGTTATTTGCATTCAAGAAAAATGAAGAAACTTTTTTCTCTCTTAAAATCATAATTTCTATGCTACCTGCAGTACTTGTAGGTTTATTTTTTGAAGAACAATTAGAACAACTTTTTGGTGGTAATATTGCCTTTGTAGGCTTTATGTTGATTATTACTGCTGTACTTTTATGGTTAGCTGATAAAGCAAAAGACACTCAAAAACCCGTAAGTAACTCTAATGCGCTTGTGATAGGTATCGCACAGGCGATTGCTATGTTGCCAGGGATTTCAAGAAGTGGAGCTACAATTTCTACTTCAGTATTGTTAGGAAATGATAAAACTAAAGCTGCTCGATTTTCATTCTTAATGGTCATCCCGTTAATTTTTGGAAAAATAGCAAAAGACATTCTAAGCGGCGACCTTTCTTTTTCATCAGAAAATAGTCTCCCATTAGCTCTTGGATTTATTTCAGCGTTTATTTCTGGGCTTTTTGCATGTACATGGATGATTTCATTGGTAAAACAAAGCAAATTAACTTATTTTGCCGTATATTGTATTCTTGTTGGCTTGTTAGCCATCATTTTTGGTTTTATTAAATAGCCCCCTCTATAATGTTAACCGATCAAAACTATAAAGACGGTCAAATCCTTTTGATCGATAAGCCGTTGCAATGGACATCTTTCCAGGTTGTAAATAAATTACGATGGCTTATTCGCAAAAACTTTGGTATTAAAAAAATTAAAGTTGGGCACGCAGGAACTTTAGATCCTCTTGCATCGGGATTACTTGTTATCTGCACAGGTAAGTTCACCAAACGTATACAAGAGTTTCAGGGGCAAGTTAAAGAATATACAGGAACCATAACTTTGGGAGCTACAACACCGTCATATGACCTAGAAACTGAAATTGATCAGAGATTTTCAATCGAGCATATTTCAGAAGAAAGTATCAAAGAAGCTACTGCAAATTTTATTGGAGAAATAGAGCAGTATCCACCTGTTTTTTCTGCATTAAAAAAAGATGGTAAACGCTTATATGAATATGCCAGAGAAGGTGAAGAAGTTGAAATAAAATCACGCAAAATAACCATAAATGAATTTGAAATCACAAGGGTCGAATTGCCTGAAGTAGATTTCAAAGTAATTTGTGGTAAAGGAACATATATTAGATCATTAGCACACGATTTTGGAAAAAAACTAAACAGTGGGGCTCACTTAACTGCATTGAGAAGGACAAAAATAGGATCATTTTCTGTTGAAGATAGTATCACTATTGAGAATTTTGAAAATCAGTTACCAACAAAAATTGAAACTGCATAAAATATAGTATAATAAAAATAGTTATAGATACCTATGGAGTTTATAGAAAAACATAAAGCATTGATAATCACATCGATGTTGATGGGAATTTTTGTTCTTAGCTTGTATAATATCAATATGATAAACAAGCAAAAAGAACAATCTGAAATTTTATTAGAAATTCCTGAAGAGTTTCTTGCCAAAATGGAAGAGCCAGAAATTGAAGAAGAGCTTATTGCTCAAGATAACAGACAGCTTGACAATGCCAGAAGAACCCATGACGCTTATAATGAAGACTTTGAAGATCATGAGGAATTTGAACAAAAATTAAAATCCTTAACCGAAACTCCGGAAGCGTCTGAAGAAGCTGAAGAACCAGAAACTGAAGAAGCCGAAATCCCTCTGGAAGATAAAAAAGAAAAACCTAAAGAAGAAGAGGAAATCAACAATAGAAACAGTTCTCTTACCTTTAGTTTAAAAAACCGTAAAGCGATTGATCTTCCTAATCCAGTATATACCTGTAACGGAAGCGGAAAAGTCGTGGTAAAAATTGAAGTTAATAAAAATGGCTATGTAGTAGGCACTAAGGTTGATAAGAAAAGCTCTACAACCCGTAATGAGTGTTTATTTGATAACGCTATGGATTATGCACGACAAGCATTGTTTTCTCGTTCAAATATAGAAGAGCAACAAGGCTCTATTACATATTATTTTAATTATAATAATTAAAGCAACTCTAATAAATCAACGGCTATATTTGTGCCTTTGTTTTTATTATACCAAACTTGCAGATTTTGTTTAAATTCTGCATCGAGATTTCCATTTTTTGATTTATAATCATTAACCATTCTAGTAGCTGTTGATGGTCTTGGACCCCAAGTATTTATTACTTTTTTGTTATGAGAATCGTAAGCAATCAGTTTTGGAATCGATTTACCACCATTGGTTAAAAAATTATTCATTAATTCATCATGGGCATCTCTAGAAATAATTTTTAAATCAATCCCATCATTCAACTCAGATAATTTATTGATCACTGGTATTGAATGTGCTGCATCCCCACACCATCCTTCGGTTAACACAATCCAGGTTATATCTATCTCAGCTTTAGTAAAAGCTTCTTTAATAGACTCATCGATTTTTAGGGTTTTATCTAATCGTTTCATTCTACGATCATTAAGCATACTGTAATTGGTCAATGCCTCAGATTGTTCATTACCTGTAGATTTACCTTCGGTTAATAAATCGTTTACTAACTTTTTATATTCTTGATATGTATAAGAATCTGCGATTCCTTTTTCGATTAAATCATTTATTGTCATTGTAGTGGTTTCCATATTTCTTTTCATAAATGTTAAGGTATAAGACGGTAATTATTTTTAAAACTTACACCCCTCTGTTCTCATCTTGAAATAAGCATCATAAAACATTTTAATCTGAATTGGGGTTATTACATGCTATGTTAATTCAAAATTACTTACAGAAAACAGTAAAAATAAACAGACGAATGTAATATATTTATATCTCAAAACTCAAACTATGACAAAAATCAGATGCGGGTGGTGTGAAGGAGACCCGTTATATGAATCTTATCATGACAATGAATGGGGAACACCTTTACATGATGAACGGCTTTTGTTTGAGTTTTTGATTTTAGAAACGTTTCAGGCTGGATTAAGCTGGATTACCATTCTAAGAAAAAGAGAAAATTTTAGAGTAGCGTTTAATAATTTTGACTACAAAATTGTTGCTCAATATGATGAGCATAAAAAAGAAGAGTTACTTCAAAATGCTGGAATTATAAGAAATAAGCTCAAAGTAAATTCTGCGATAACGAATGCCCAAAATTTTATTAAAATCCAGGAAGAATTTGGTAGTTTCGATAAATATATCTGGGGATTTGTAAATCATACCCCAATAAAAAACAGTTGGAAACATCATAAGGATTGTCCGGCAACCACAGAGATTTCTGATCAAATAAGTAAGGATCTAAAAAAACGTGGGTTTAAGTTTGTGGGCTCAACCATAATTTACGCTTTTATGCAAGCTATTGGTATGGTCAATGATCATACTATTGATTGTTTTAGGTATCATAAAGTCTGATCTCTTATAACTTTACTCCAAAAGATAAATCACCTGCATCTCCCAGGCCAGGAACAATATAACTTTTAGCATTTAATTCTTTATCGATAGCTGCAATCCACAAATGTGTATGCTCTGGAAATACTTTTTTGACATAATCTACTCCGGCTTCAGAACCTATAACCGAGACTATATGTATTTGTTTTGGTTTTCCGTGAGTTTTCATAGCCTTAAACGTATTTTCTAAGGTTTTTCCTGTAGCCAACATTGGATCAGCTAATATCAACGTTTTATCTTGTAACGAAGGTGAAGCCAAATATTTGACTACTATTTCAAAATTATCACTGCCACTTTTATGCTCTCGATAAGCAGATATAAATGCATTTTCGGCTTTGTCAAAATAATTTAACAAGCCTTGATGTAATGGTAATCCAGCTCTAAGGATAGAGCACAATACCAATTCGCTTTCTGGAACCGATACTTTTTTAGTTCCTAGAGGGGTCTTAACTATTTTATCTTCATGATTTAATGTTTTACTTAGCTCGTATCCCAAAACCTCTCCTATACGCTCTATATTTTTTCTGAACCGCATTGCATCTTTCTGTATCGCTACATCTCTTAATTCAAGAATAAACTGATTTAAAATAGAGTTATTTACTCCTAGGTTATGAATAGTCATAAATCGTATATTTTTAAATGAATTTGTATTATTCTAAAAATTTCTGAAAATCCTCTCTTGATATTTCTTTTGCTCCTAAGCTAGCTAAGTGATCTGTATGAACTTGACAATCGATTAACTTCACTTGTTTCTGCTCTAACCATTGTACCAATTTAATAAAACCATATTTTGAAGCATTGCTAGCTTTTGCAAACATACTTTCTCCGCAAAATACTTTTTTATCCTCGAGCCAAACTCCATACAATCCTCCCACTAATTCTGAATTTTTCCAGACCTCAACAGAGATTGCATATCCTAATTCATGAAGCTTTGTATATGCGTTTTTCATTTCATTAGTGATCCAAGTACCTTCTTGTTCATCTCTTTTAATCGTTGCGCAATTATGTATTACACTTTTAAAATCTTGATTAAACGTTATCTCAAAATGATTTTTCTTGATAAGTTGACGCATACTTTTGCTCACTTTGAGCTCTTTAGGAAAAAGTACCATTCTTGGATTTGGACTAAACCATAAAATAGGTTGATCTTGGTTATACCAAGGAAAAACACCATGATTATATGCTTCTAACAATCGATCTACAGAAAGGTTTCCTCCAATAGCTAATAAACCATCTGAATCTGCACAAGTAACCTTAGGAAATCGTATACCGTCTTTAAGAATAATCAAAATAGGTTTATTAACAATTATACAACGTTAAATATCAATCAGTTGTTTGAATTAACCAAAAAAATCGCAATCTTTGTTAGGACCTTTTAAGATAAATTTTGTTCATCATTGCTTTTTTGAGTTTTTTTAAAAGGTTAACCTAAAACCACAATATGAAAAGTCCGACATCAAAGATATCGGACTTTTTGCTTTTATAACTTTATTTCTAGTTTCCTTTAGAATGGTAAGTCATCGTGTTCCTCTTGAGATAAATCTGTCGCTGGCTCAAAAGCATCAGCAGGAGGTGTTGGTGGCGGTGTAGCACCAACTGCAGGAGCAGATGCTTGTAAACTCTCAATTCTCCATCCTTGAATCGAATTAAAATACTTCGTTTCACCTTGTGGGTTTACCCATTCACGACCGCGTAAATTGATACTTATTTTTACATCATGACCAACTTGAAAACTATTCAGTAAATCACATTTATCCTGAATAAATTCTACCATGATATGTTGCGGGTATTGCTCATCTGTAGTAACCACAATTTCTCTTTTTCTAAAACCATTACTTCCAAAAGTTTGTGTTTCACCCACCATTTTTACTTTACCTTGTACTTCCATCTCTACTATATTATTATTTTGCTGATAAAATATTCCATGCTATATCTATATCATCTTGATCTAAATATTGCTTTGCAAATTTATGAATTTCTAACAGGTTAGCCTGCTCAATTTTAACCTTAATATCAATATGTTTATCAACAAAAGTCATAGCCTCTGTTTTTGTTGGTATTTTTTCTATATTTCCTAGCTTACCTAAATCATTTCCAGTAAAAATATCACTGTTTTTTATTTGTTCTGGTAAAGTATCTACTCCGACACCTATCGAACTTAATGGTTTAGGGACCTCAAACATTCCCATATTTGCTCGCGTATACCAATTACCTCCCATTCTTGCAACTTGATCTATTTTATACTGGTCAATCCTACCATCATCACCAAGAATCTCTTCTTTTATATGCATTAGAAGCACTTCACAAATAATAAGATTACCTGCACCTCCTTCTTCGCCCATAGGTATTATTTGGTTTACTTTACACTCAAACTGTACTGGTGACTCACCCACACGATAGGGGTTCACTTTTTCTGACGGCACCATTGTGAGTCCTGATTTTACAAACTCATTTACACCTTCTGGATATTCTGTACTTGTTAAGGACATTTGCTGAACAATCGAATAATCTACAATATTAATCACTACTTCCTTCGTGTTTTTAGAATTTTCCAGAGTATGTTTTGTTGTATTATCTCGCACTCGTCTAGCTGGAGAAAAGATAAGAATTGGCGGATTAGCGCTAAATACATTAAAAAAACTAAATGGAGATAAATTAGGAGTACCGTTTTCATCTATAGTACTTGCAAAAGCTATTGGTCGAGGTCCTATAGCCCCGAGCATAAAACCATGTAATTTTCCGACAGGAACCTGTAAAGGATCAATTGTAATCATAATTTGTGTTATATTGAACAAAGATAGCTAAAGTTTAAGCTTGTTAATTATGGTTTATACTCGTTTTAGCATTCTATTTTATAAACAATAAAATTGTTTAAATACGTTTATATTTAAGATTTAGTTAACAAGTCTATATGAATTTTTCTGATGAGCGCAATTTTGCAAGTTACTTTATTGTATTGGCCGTTATGGTTATTACAACTCTTATTTTATGGAACACTTCATTATTTATGCAAAGACTTAAAGATGATGAACGTACCAAAATCGAAATATGGGCTCAATCGCAAAAAGCACTTAATAGTGAACAATCTGATGATTATTTAGAATTATCAATTGTTATCGGATCAACAAACAGGTCTATACCAATCATCATTACAGATTCTGAAGGTGAAGTTATCAAAGGTTCTTCGGGAAAACCAGATCTTAGTTATTTTCAAAATATATCCAACAGTGTTATTAATGATGAGAATAAGTTAAAATCATATCTGAAAAAACTAAAATCTGAGAATAAACCTATAGAATTAGACTTGAAAGATACGGTACAATACATCTGTTATGGGAACTCTGATATCCTAAACAAACTCAGATATTACCCAATTGCCATTGCTTTGATCATATTTTTACTGATTGGTGTGATTTATTTTTTCTTTACAACTTCAAAAGCTAGTGAACAAAATAAGTTGTGGGCAGGTATGGCCAAAGAAACGGCACATCAAATAGGGACACCACTATCTTCTTTAGTAGGGTGGAATGAAATTTTAAAATCGGAAAACGTAAACCCAGAATATATAATCGAAATAGAAAAGGATATCGAACGATTAAAAATGATTACCGAGCGGTTTTCAAAAATTGGATCGATCCCAAATCTTGAAGAAGTTGATATTGTTAAAGAAACACAAAATGCATATACCTATCTTCAAGCCAGAAGTTCAAAATTGATTAACTTTTCTATAGATCTCCCAGAAAAACCTATTTATGTATATCTAAACTCTCAGCTATACAGTTGGACTATAGAAAACCTAGTAAAAAATGCAATTGATGCCATGCGCGGTAAAGGAGACTTAAAAGTTGATCTTATAGACGATGCAAAACGTGTATTTATTAGGATTCAAGATACTGGAAAAGGACTGCCAAAAAGTAAATTTACTAAGATTTTTGAGCCTGGTTACACCTCAAAAAGCAGAGGTTGGGGCTTGGGATTATCATTAGCAAAACGAATCATTGAAGAATATCATTCTGGAAAAATTAAAGTATTAAGATCTGAAATTGATAAGGGAACTACTTTTCAGATCACACTGCGTAAATCTGGCACCACTGTATAACATAATCAATCCCTATACGTTATACTATTCATAAAAATCAAAACAAAGTGAAAACTGAATACATTATCCTAAAAGAAACTACGCTCAATAATAATTGCCCAGAATGTTACTCTACTGATGGCATGGTACTTTCTTTTAAACAGAAAAAATTAATCTCTAAACTTTTGGTTAAAACCAAAGGAAATGTAATCGAGAATATACATTGTAATAAATGTGAAAATCAAATTTTTCCAGGACAATGGACTCAGGATATTGACCGAGTATATGATTATCATAAAAAAACCATCACCTCAAAACCTTCTTCGATTCGCTTTACAGGATTGTTTTATGCCATAGTGATCTTGCTAATTGCATTGGTTGGCATAGGGTATACATACCTTTATCACCCAGAACTTATAGGAATAAACTCTTAATTAATACTTTGACATAAGCTGTCTAAGTTCATTGGTAATTGAAAAAGTTTTATCTGTATTAAAATCAAAACAAACTGCTACATCATGACCTTCTGCGCAAAGTACTCCTTGATCATTATATAATTTGTGATATAATCCAAAACTAGAATTTTTCATAAATTCTACCTTAGTTTTGATAAGTACATTTCCAGGAAAAAATAATGGATTCTTAAAATCGCATTTAGTCGATACCAGCATAGGGCCTTTTTTGGTTTCGGTATATAGTTTTGATAAACCCGTCACTTCCCAAAACTGAACCCGAGCACTTTGCATATACTTCATGAAATTTACATTGTTGACATGCTGATAGGTATCCATTTCGCTCCAATCAATACGAAGCTGTAAGGATAATTTAAAATCTGAATCCTGCATATATTACAAATTGGACTGAATCTCACTAACCAAAGTCTCAAAATCGGATTTGGACATCGTTATTTTATGTTGAAAAGTCATCTCTTTCATATCATTTAAAGGAATCAAATGAACATGTACATGAGGCACCTCTAATCCAACAACTGCAATACCAACTCGTTTGCAGTTAATTGTTTTTTCTAATGCTTTTGCTATTTTACGTGAAAAACGCATAAGCTCTAAGTAAGTATCCTCTTCAAGGTCAAATATTTTATCTTCCTCTTTTTTTGGGATACAAAGTGTGTGTCCTTTCGCATTTGGATTAATATCCAAAAAGGCATAGAAATTCTCATCCTCGGCTATTTTATAAGACGGAATTTCACCATTTACAATTTTAGTGAATAGGGTAGGCATTCGTTAAATTTTAGTTGGTGTTTACAGGCATGAAATATACTCTATTTATCTGTAAGTCTATACTATATAAAAAGCCTTTTTTCAAATTTTGAAAAAAGGCTATACTTCTATCAAATTAAAAATTACTTATTCTCTAGTGATTTCTACTACATCAAACTTCATAATACCATTAGGCACTTGGATCTCGGCTTCTTCGCCAACACTTTTACCTAAAAGACCTTTACCTATAGGAGAATCTACAGATATTTTTCCTGTTTTAAGATCTGCTTCACTTTGCGCCACTAACTTATAGGTCATTTGAGCGCCATTCGTTTGATTTTTAATCTTTACCGTAGAATGAATCAATACTTTTGATGTGTCTAATTGTGACTCGTCAATCAAACGGGCGTTTGCCATGGTTTCTTCTAATTTAGAAATTCTCATTTCTAACAACCCCTGGGCTTCTTTTGCTGCATCATACTCAGCATTCTCACTTAAATCACCTTTGTCTCTCGCTTCGGCAATTGCCTGAGAAGCCTTTGGGCGTTCTACATCTTTAAGTTGACTTAATTCGTCTCTTAATTTTTTTAGCCCCTCTGCAGTGTAATAAGATACTTTGCTCATAACTTCATCGTTTATATAAATACAAAAAATCCCATAAGAATGGGATTTGTTATTCAAAGATAACAAAAAATTTACTCGAAGATTACAAATTTACGTAATTTGGCAATACAATAATAGTGTTATGAAAAAGATCCTATTTTTATTAAGTTTTATTTTACTAATTGCATGTAGTAGCGACGATAGGCCTGATAATAATCAATTTTTACCCAATGTCTCTATTAATCATCAGATCAATCTTAACTTACCACAATTTAACAATCTTAAATTCGACGGAAACCATTTTGTAGATAGAAGTGAAAATGGCAGTGTAAAAGGTATTATTATATATTCTATTACCAGTACACAGTATAATGCTTTTGAGCTTAGTGATCCTAATCACCCACCTAGTTCTTGCTCTACACAATCTATAGACGGAATTACGGCTACATGTGATTGTGATGATGGAAATAGTTACAATATTTTTGATGGTCAAAAAATGACAGGAGACGGTCAATTTGGACTACGCCGTTACAGTATAAGAAGAGAAGGAAATACTTTGTTTATTACTAATTAATTTACTTCCAATTGTATTCCCAGTCTTTCCAGATTACTTCTAACCCTTTGTTTTTTAACATTTTGACAACCGCTTCTGTAGATCGCTCATCAGAAATCTCAAACTGCTCTAAAGATTGTGGTTCTACTACGTAACCTCCTGGATTGGTCTTAGATGCTGCACTTATTGATGTTATTCCAAGGTTGACAATATGTTCTCTAAATAGTTCACTCTCTCGTGTAGACATAGACAACTCTACATCTTCATCTAATAATCTAAAAGCACAAATTAGTTGTACCAGATCTGAATCTGTCATCTCAACTTTTGGCTCTAATCCACCACTATGTGGACGTAATCTTGGAAATGATATTGAATATTTAGTTTTCCAATACGTTTTCTGTAAATACTGAAGGTGTAATGCTGTAAAGAAACTATCTGCTCTCCAATCTTCTAATCCAAATAGTGCTCCTAATCCTATTTTATGAATTCCTGCTCGCCCTAATCGATCGGGGGTTTCTAATCGATAATCAAAATTAGATTTTTTTCCTTTAGGATGGTGCTTTTTATATTCTCCTTTGTGATACGTTTCTTGATAGACTAATACGGCATATAGACCGCTACCTATTAATTTTTCATAATCTGTCTGATCTAGAGGCTGTACTTCTATAGTAATATTTGCAAATTTTGATTGTATAAGCTGTATTGCATTATTAATATAGTCTACACCAACGGTTTTATTTGCTTCTCCTGTAACCAATAATATATGATCATACCCTTTAGATTTCAAGAAATCAACTTCTCTTAGCGTCTCTTTATCTGTTAATGTTCTTCGAGGAATTTTATTGGTCATACTAAACCCACAGTACGTGCATATATTTTGGCATTCATTGCTCAAATACATCGGAGCATACATTTGTATCGTATTTCCAAACCGTTTTTTAGTGATCATGCTACTCATTTGTGCCATCTGTTCTAAATATGGTTTTGCAGCTGGAGAAATTAATGCCTTAAAATCTTCGAGATTACGTTTTGAAGTATTCAATGCGCTAATTACATCATCTTCTGTCTTAGAAAGAATACTAGATAGTGTTTCTTCCCAATTGTATTGATTGAATATGTTTTTGAAGGATTTCATTTTATTGGCTGTTTTGAGTTTCCTCTCCTTGGGGAGAGGATTAAGGTGAGGGGATTTCGTGACCTCCCTCATCCCAACCTTCTCCCCAAGGAGAAGGAGCTTTAATTCGTAGTATTACTTTTCAGACAAAAAACTCGTCAATGGGCTACTTGCCTCGGCATGTTGTTTTACAGGAGCTAATTTTGCATTATATGCCATGCGACCTGCTTCTACAGCCATTTTAAATGCTTTTGCCATCTCGATTGGTCGTTTAGATACTGCAATAGCTGTGTTGACTAAGACTGCATCTGCGCCGATTTCCATTGCATGAGCAGCATGCGAAGGACTACCAATACCAGCATCAACAATTACTGGAACATTACTTTGATCTATGATGATTTCTAAAAATTCTAGTGTTTTTAATCCCTTATTACTACCTATCGGTGCGCCTAAAGGCATTACACATTGCACTCCCACTTCTTCTAACCGTTTACATAATACAGGGTCAGCATGAATGTAAGGCATCACTACAAATCCAAGTTTTACAAGTTGCTCTGCCGCTTTTAAGGTTTCTATAGGATCTGGCAATAAATATTTTGGATCTGGGTGAATCTCTAGTTTTATCCAATTAGTTTCAAGAGCTTCACGTGCTAGTTGTGCCGCAAAAATTGCTTCTTTAGCATCTCGAACTCCAGAGGTATTTGGTAGTAAATTGATTCGCGGGTGACCTAAATGATTTAAAATATCATCATTTTCATTAGTAACATCTACTCGTTTTAGTGCAACAGTAATCAATTCACTTTCTGAAACGAGCAATGCATCTCTCATGACTAATGAAGAGCTAAATTTTCCTGTGCCGGTAAATAACCGTGATGAAAATTCTTTATCTGCAATTTTTAGTGTATCCATTTGTTTTAACTATTGGCTTCTAGCTGATTGCTATAAGCTTTTTTATATTTTTAATTTTTTCTTCTAAATCTTGTTGATCGGTTAACATTCCTGAAACCGCAATTCCTGATATCCCTGTTTGCATAAGATCTTTTATATCAGATTCGGTAACTCCTTACTTCTATACCTTGTGATAGCCTAAAAGACTTTTGTTCGAACTCAATACTTTTTCTGTATATCGTTTTCCTCTAAAACAGGATTTTAACAAAGAAAAATCATGTGCTAATTGTGCTGTAATTGCTGAGGAAAGCACACAGCCGCTTCCATGTTTTTCTGAATTGTTTTGACCTCTAGGGTTTAACACAAAATATTTTCCGTTTTTGGTGAATAGTTCATCTTTTCCGATAGCTTCTTCTCGATGTCCTCCTTTTAGAAATAGATTGGTTTTACTACTGATACACTGAATCGTTTCTTCAATAGTTTTATCTGCATATAATTTCTCTATTTCGTTATAATTGGGAGTCAACAAATAGATTTTATCCAAAACCTTATCTAGTTCACTTCTCGACTCCGCTCGAAGTGACAGATCTTGTATATCATAACCCGAACTTGATTTTAGTACTGGGTCTAAAACAATCTTAATTTCAGCATTCTTCTCAAACAAAAAATCAATAATCTCATTCAGTATTTTCCAGTTTTGAACGATTCCGATTTTCACAAAATCTATGGTGAATCGATCAAACAATATTTCTATCTGACATTTAATCACTTCAAAATCTGCCCAATAACATGCTTTGAATTCTATATCATTCTGAACAGTATTTGCTGTACAGATTGCCAATCCGTAGCATTTTAAGGCTTCAAAAGTTTTAATATCTGCTGTGATTCCTGCTCCTCCTGATGGATCAAAACCAGCTATTGTAAGTATGTTTGGGCGGGATTTCATAAACTAATTAGGTTTTAGCACCTTACTATTAGCCTCTTTTATTTTTAAGAAACTTCCTAATGAATCTTCTGCGTTCCATATCCCGCCTAATACACCAACTCCTTTGAATCCAAGATCAAATGTTGCTTGTAATGTACTTTCATTAATCCCTCCCATGCCAATTACAACCTCATCAAGATCTGTTACATCAAATCCTTTACCTTTATAACCCGCTTTGGAAATCGAACCAAAAACGGGACTTAGTAAAACATATTCAAAATCTGCATCACAAGCGATAATATCTTCTTTGGAATGAAAAGAACTGGTTACCGAAAATCCTTTATTTTTATATATCTGTATCGTTACATTCAAAGCATCTTCTAAATCCAATCGAGCTTGTTCTTGCAGATGTATACCTCGCAGCTTATACTCCATTGTTAATTCTGGAAACTGATGGATCATAATTCGATTGTGATATTGCATACCAATCTGATCTAGTAATGCCCGATATCCATCAATAGTAAAGGTAGGTTTGCGCAAATGCAATATCTCTAAACCAGCATCGAACAAGTTATTAATTTGCTTTGCTTCGTCTTCTAATGCTTTTTCTGAAGTAAGTACAATGATCATAGTTTTAGGTTTAAGGAATGAGATAGTAGGTTTGAGGAACTACCTCATTCCTCACAGCTATTACCTCAAACCTAATTAAAGATAAACTTCGCTTCCTTTTTCTTTAAACTCTTCTGCTTTTTCCTGCATTCCTGCTTCGAGTGCTTTTTGATCATCGATTTCTTTCTTAGCAGCATATTCTCGCACTTCTTGAGATATTTTCATAGAACAAAATTTTGGACCACACATACTACAGAAATGTGCAATTTTAGCACCTTCAGCAGGTAGTGTCTCATCATGATATTCTCTAGCTCTTTCGGGATCCAAAGCCAGGTTAAATTGATCTTCCCAACGAAACTCAAAACGAGCTTTACTTAATGCATCGTCTCTATGCTGTGCTCCTGGGTGCCCTTTTGCTAAATCTGCCGCATGTGCTGCAAGTTTATACGTAATTACTCCTACACGCACATCTTCTTTGTTTGGTAATCCCAGGTGTTCTTTTGGAGTTACATAACACAACATTGCAGTCCCGTACCAACCAATCATTGCAGCACCAATTCCTGATGTAATATGATCATAACCAGGCGCAATATCAGTTGTTAAAGGTCCTAGGGTATAAAACGGAGCTTCACCACAGGCTTCTAATTGCTTATCCATATTAGCCTTGATCATATGCATTGGTACGTGACCTGGTCCTTCAATAAAGGTTTGTACATCATGTTTCCAGGCAATTTTGGTCAACTCTCCAAGAGTCTCTAATTCGGCAAACTGTGCCTCATCATTAGCATCTGCAATACATCCTGGTCGTAATCCATCTCCAAGAGAGAAAGCTACATCATAAACTTTCATTATTTCACAGATATCTTCGAAATGTGTATATAAAAAACTTTCTTTATGATGTGCTAGACACCATTTAGCCATAATTGATCCTCCTCGGGATACAATACCTGTAATTCTTTTTGCTGTCATTGGCACATACGCCAATCGTACACCTGCATGAATCGTAAAATAATCTACACCTTGCTCTGCTTGTTCGATTAATGTATCTCTAAAAATCTCCCAAGTTAGGTCTTCTGCTTTGCCATCTACCTTTTCTAATGCTTGATAAATAGGAACTGTCCCGATAGGTACTGGCGAATTACGAATGATCCACTCACGAGTTTCATGAATGTTTTTTCCTGTAGAAAGATCCATAATATTATCTGCTCCCCAACGGCATGCCCATACGGCTTTTTCTACTTCTTCCTCGATACTAGACGTAGTAGCAGAATTACCAATATTAGCATTGATCTTTACCAAAAAATTACGCCCTAAAATCATCGGCTCTGCCTCTGGATGATTAATATTTGAAGGGATTACCGCTCGTCCTCTTGCCACTTCATCCCTTACAAATTCTGGTGTAATTACATCAGGAATGCTAGCTCCAAAATCTTGCCCAGGATGTTGTTTAGACAAACGTTTTGTCTGTTGTAGTTTTTGATTTTCGCGAATAGCAACATATTCCATTTCGGGGGTGATGATACCTTGTTTGGCATAATACATTTGCGAAACATTCTTTCCTGCTTTAGCACGTTTTGGTTTACGTAAATGATTAAAACGTAAATGATCTAGACTACTATCATTTAATCTTTGATTACAATATTCTGAAGAAAAACCATCCAACTCTTCAACATCTCCTCTATCTAAAACCCACTGTTCTCGTATTGGTTCTATCCCATCATGTACATTAATTTCTTTTGAAGGGTCTGTGTATGGACCGCTAGTATCGTATACCGTTACTGGCTGATTTGGAATCTTTTTACCAGTAAAGCTATCTGTGGTATCATCTAATGCGATTTCGCGCATAGCCACATTAATTTGTGGATGAATATTTCCTGAAACATAGATTTTTTTAGAGTTAGGGAATGGTTTGGTAGAAATCACATTTCCTTGTGGTGCGGTATCTTTTTTCTTCATGGGTATTATGTGTATGAGTTTTTAATGATTTTGTCTTGTTAATGTTTTTTGTGTCTCCTCTCCTTGGGGAGAGGATTAAGGTGAGGGGATTTCAATTTAACACCCTCATCTTATTTCATCGCTCCATCTCGCCCAGAGCTGTTGCTCTGTTGTCTCAAGGGAGAAGGAGCTCATAATTGTTTATGACCAACTAAACTTTTAGAACAATCACCCTCCTTGTGTTGCCTGAATAATAGTAACCTGATCTTCTTGTTTCAGATGTATTGTGTTCCATTTCTCTTTAGGCACCACTTCATTATTAATAGCAATGGCAATTCCGCTGGTAACAATATTTAATTGTTCCAATAGGATTAATATTGAACTATTTTCTGAAATAGATTGTGATTGATTGTTAACGTTTATGGTCATTATTGATAAATAAAGTTTTCTTTAATATTAAATTGAAACTAACCAATAATTGGTTCATAGAAACAGATCCCAATCTACATTGGGATAAGTTCAGCTTACTATTTTGAATCTGTCTTTTCAGACTTTTCAAAATAGAGTTTCACTTAATTAAATCCATAAACTTTAGGTAGTAATTACCTATTTGAAGAAGATAAACCACATAAATGATATGTGATATTAACTTTTCCCTTCGACGGTACTAACCGCATCAGGTTCAAAGGGTATTTCTCAGATTCCGCTTTTGCGGAAACACCCCTAAAGTTTATGTGATAAAAATAATGAAACTTATATAAAAAAAGAGGTTAAAATTAATTTTAACCTCTTTTTATTACTTAAACCCACTTTATGCAATAGAAAATCTATTCCGTTCAGAAACATCTGCAAAATATAACGCTACGCTATGTTTTTAAAATTAACCATAGCGGTGCTATGCTTAATTTCAGAAAACCTTATATTTTATTGATTTTTCAAACCTCATAACGAAGTTCTATTACATAAAATGAGTTAAAATTTAAGTGTTGCTCCTAATAAAAAATTAATTCCGGCTTGTGGATAAAAGCCTGCACCTTCGACCGTAGTGACAGTTCCTGGATTAGTAAAGTCATCATCAAAGGTGAAAAAGTATCCGTTAGATACAAATTCTTCATCAAAAACATTATTTACTAAACCAGTAAGTACAATGGATTTAAACACCGAAACGTTTTTGATTTCATATACTACATTAAGGTCATTTGTAAAAAAACTATCTAACTTAGAGGTCTTGCTGTCTATATTACCCATATACTGTTCTCCAACAAATTTTGAAAGAAATCCTAATTGAAGATTTTTGATTGGTTGATAAATAAGCATATTAGCTGCAACAATATTAGGTGAGTACGAAATATTAGTATCTCCTAAATTTACTAAATCTCCATCTTTTGAGGTTACGAAATCTTGGTTCTTATTGGTACTTATAGCAACATTAGGTTTTACTATAAATTTATCAGAAAGTGTAATATCTGCATCAATTTCGATTCCTAAACGATAACTTTCTCCACTAGTTGCTCTAATGGGTGCTCCTACATCATCCAATGCGCCAGTCAATACCAATTGATCTTTGTACCACATATAGTAAAGATTTGCATTTACTATAGTTTTCTTTTTAGCAAATCTCCATCCTAATTCGATATCATTAAGTCTCTCAGCAGTATTGATTCCGTTCTCAAAATCACTTCTTCTAGGTTCTCTATTAGCTCTTGCATAAGAAGTATATAACTGATTTGAAGCATTGACTTGAAAGGTTGCTCCTAATTTAGGGTTAAAGAAATCATAGCTTTCATCAACTTCTAGTGGCACTCGATCTGAAGTATCGCCAGATGTTTCATAACCAACAAAACGCCCCTGAAGATCCAAAAATGTACTCCATTTATCATTCACTCTATAGGTAGTTTTTCCGAAAACGGTAAATTCATCTTTTTTACCATTTCCGAAGTAATAATTATCTCTGATTTCAGAACCGCCAGCATTTTGAGCCCAAATGACTTCACCAAAATGATCTCCGTCATAATGACTATAAAAAGCTCCAAAATCTACATCCAGATTATTATTTTTATAGTTTACAGAAGCATTAACTACATAAAAGTCATTATCCAGCCACCTACGACGAACTAAATCAGTTGTATTAATGGTATCCTGGGCAGTTATTATAGGAGTAAAATCATAATCTGCAAAATCTTCATCTTCTTTATATTGCTCAAAAAATCCTCTACCGTAAGTATAATTCAACCCTAGATTTGTAGACCAGTTGTTATTATATTTTTGATTCCAATGTAATTGATAATGATCCTGTTTATAGTCGTCTACTTCATTATCATAGAAACGAGTGTTTCCATCTGCATCAGTATATTGACCAATAGGGTTGAATGTTCTATCGTTTTCTAATGTCTCTGCATCTATTCCATCCCATGATTGATATGTGATTTCATGCCCTCCAAAAGTAACTGCTTTAATTAAGGTATTATCATCTATATATGAACCTTGTAAAAAATAAGATTTAAGATCTGAAGATGCTCGATCAACATAACCGTCTGAAGCAATTGCAGATAAGCGACCTGCAATTTCGATATGATTATTTAATAATCCAGTACTAAACTTTACGTTGTGTCTTCTGGTGCCAAAAGAGCCAAATGAATTTGAAATTTCTGCATTTGCAGTTTTAGAAACAGCATCTGTTAATAGGTTTAAGCTGGCTCCAAATGCTCCAGAACCATTGGTAGAAGTTCCGACACCGCGTTGTAGCTGAAGATTTTCTATCGAAGATGCAAAATCGGGTAAGTTTACCCAAAATGTACCTTGACTCTCTGCATCATTAAAAGGTATTCCGTTTAAAGTTACATTCACTCTTGATGCATCACTACCACGAACTCTAATATAGGTATACCCTACTCCTGTTCCGGCATCGGTAGTTGTTACAACCCCTGGTAAGTAATTTAATAAAATCGGAATGTCCTGCCCTAAATTACGCGTTGCCAATTCTTCTTTAGATACATTAGAATGGGTTATGGGTGAATCTGCCTCTACACGAACAGATTTTACTAAAACTTCATCAAGCTTTTCAATTTCGGTTGGGATAGAATCTGCTGGTTTTTCTTGAGCTACTACTGAAGTACTCAATACTAAAATTGTAAGATAAAATAATATGTTTTTCATTCGTAAGAATTCTCTACGAATAAAAGGGGTTATTATTCTGTTTTAAAATTAATATGATTTAAAAATGCTGTACCTATATACAGTCTGGCTCCTTCACTAAAAATGTCTGCCAGACATTTTCTTAACGCTCTTTTTCACCCAGCGCGCCATCTGGCTCCTTCGCTAAAAATGTCTGGCAGACATTTTCTTAACGCTCGGCCCTCCCTTGGCAGCATTACCCGCCCAGGTTCATTGGGTATGATCTCAGCTTCATCCTAGGATTTCGGCACCCCTTTGAGATTTCTCGGCAAAAATACTATGTTTTATTGATTTATTGTAACTTTATTTGGTACAAAACAATGCTTTTTGATTTTTTAAGTTATAGCAATAGGTGGAAAAGAAAATAGAGAATACAAAAAGGTCGGTCACTTTTAAGATCATAGCAGGTTACCTTCTTGCGGGTTTGCTTGCCGTTACTGCTTTTTGGGTTATTTACCGACAAATCACCAACTACACACAACTTACCGAAATCAAAAACGAAAACAATGAAAAACTCTTTCTTGTAGGCGAAGCAATTACTGGCCTATACGAGGCAGAGAGTTTAACCAGAAATATAATTCAGACCTCTGATGTCGGTAAATTTAATACCTACAAGAAAAAAATCGATACTATATTAAAAACCATTAATAAAGTTTCTGAAATATCTGATGACACGCTACAGACAAAAAAGATTGATAGTATTAAATATCTTATTGACAGTAAAAACAAAAACCTTGGTGAATTAATTAAAATTTACGAACAACAAAAACAAAAAGGGCTATATGAGACTGCTATTAATGAATTAAAAAAAGTAAATAAAAGCTTTGGAGGATATGAAGATTATGATGTAAGATTTAAGAAATATGACCCGCGAACAAAAAGAGCTTTAATAGATATCTTAGAATATACCAAAAAGGATAATGCTAAACGTTTGACTAATCAAACTATTGATTCTCTTGCTACATCTGTAAAACAAGTATTGGCAGAACTCGAAGAAAAAGATCAAAAGTATCAACGTGAGATCTCTGCAAAAGAGAATAACTTACTTAAAAACGATCAAATTATAACCAAAAAACTGCGAGATTTACTTGCGGTTATAGAACGTAATGAGAGAGAACAATATTTTACCCGTATAGAAGCTTCTAATGACATTTTAAATAAAACATCAAATGTCATTTTAATTATCGCTGCGATAAGTTTATTAATTGCAATTATATTTCTCTTTTTAATTACTAAAGATGTATCTAAAAGCCAAAAATATCGTAATGAGCTTGAAGCAGAAAAAACCTATACAGAATCGCTTTTAAAAACTAGAGAATCTTTAATCAACACTGTAACTCATGATCTTCGATCACCTCTAAATACAGTAATCGGCTATTCGGATTTATTAGAACGTACAGGACTTAATAATAAGCAAAAACATTATTTGGGGCATCTTAAAAAATCATCAGATTATATTCTTCATTTGGTTAATGACCTTCTTGATTTATCAAAATTAGAAGCTGGCAGGATGATTATTGAAGAGTTACCTTTTTCTCCTAAAAAATTGATTGAAAATACAATCTCGAGTGTTATCCCTATCAATGACAAGAAAAATCTAGATATTCAAATTATAACAGATGATCAACTAAAAAAACAATACTTAAGTGACCCTTTTAGGATCAAACAAGTGCTAACCAACCTAGTTAATAATGCTTATAAATTTACAGATGAAGGCGCTATAATTATTGATAGTAAAATCATTGAAAATGGTCTTTCTGAGAAACAATTAGTAGTATCTATTAAAGACACCGGTATTGGTATAACCGAAGAACAGCAAAGCTATATCTTTGAAGAGTTTTCGCAAGGAGACGATAATACCGAAAAAAAATTTGGTGGTTTTGGTTTGGGACTTTCTATTACAAAAAAAATAATAGAGCTTCTTAATGGAAAAATCACACTAATAAGTGAGCCTAATGAAGGGAGTCAATTTACCTTTTCTATCCCAATTAAGCTCTCAAATTTTGTTACTCCAGAAGAAGAGTCTGAAATTTCTGAAATTCACAATTTTTACAACAAAAAAGTATTGATTGTTGATGATGATCCAAGTCAATTAGAATTAACAAGTGAGGTGGCATCTTTGGCTGGATTATCTTATGATGTTTGCGAAAATGGTATTGAAGCATTGTCTCTTATACAGGCAAATACTTATGACATGGTGCTTACCGATATTCAAATGCCAAAAATGGATGGATTTGCTCTTTTGAAGGCCATAAAAGACAATATCGAACTGGCAAGTTTACCTATTATTGCTTTATCAGGAAGAACAGATACTTCATTTCTAGAATACCAAGAAGCTGGGTTTTCTGCTAGTTTACGCAAACCATATGCTCCAAAAGAATTAACAGATCTTATTGCAGAGATTTTACAAGTAGATGTAGTTAATCATCAACATCATAAAACTACTCCAGAAACTCACTCTAATTCGTCATACTCATTAAATGATTTGATGCTTTTTGCACATGGTGATTCTGAATCTCTTTATGCTATTTTAGATACCTTTTATGATGGAACAATAGAAAATGTAAACGACTTAAAAACCAAATTAGAAAAAAAAGATATACAACAAATAAAGAAAATTGCTCACAAAATGCTTCCTATGTTTAAGCAGATAAAAGCAAAAGAAGTAGTCCCTATTTTAGAACAATTAGAACATCCTGAACAATACAACCTAAATGATGACTCTATTTTAAATCTTACTAAAGACGGCATATCTATAATAGAAAACTTGATCGATACATTAAAAGTAGAAAACTAGAGACTTATATCATACTGTTTTAGCTTGTTATATAAGGTTTTACGATCAATTGAAAGCATTCTAGCTGCCTTTGCCTTGTTACCATTAGCCTTTTCTAATGCATCCAAAATCAACTCTTGTTCATTTTGATTTTTGAATAATCCATAGGTTTGTTTAGCATTATGTGATGCAAATGCTATATCACTAGGTAAAATATCTGAAGTAATCATATCGCTTTGAGCAAGAAGAACAGAGCGTTTTACAATATTTTTTAATTCTCTTAAATTTCCTGGCCAGTCATACTTTTTAAAAGCTTCTAGCACTTCATCTGCAAAACCTACTACATGCTTATCTAATTCTATATTGGATTCTTCAAGAAAGTGATTAGCAAAAAGCATTAGATCTTCGATTCTATCTTTTAAAGGAGGTGCTTTAATAGAGAATTCATTTAACCTATGATATAAATCTTCTCTAAACTCTCCTTCTTTTACAGCATTACTAAGGTCCTCATTTGTAGCTGCAATAACTCGTATATCGACTTCAACTTCTTTATTACTACCAACAGGTTTAATTTTTCGTTCTTGTAGCGCTCTTAATAACTGAACCTGAAGTTCATAACTAAGATTACCTATTTCATCTAAAAACAAGGTGCCGCCATTAGCCGCCTCAAAATGTCCGATTTTATCATTCACTGCACCTGTAAAAGAACCTTTAATATGCCCAAAAAATTCACTCGAAGCTATTTCTTTTGGTACAGCTCCACAATCTACGGCTACAAATGGTTTTTCTGATCTTTTACTAGCTTTGTGAATACTGCTTGCTACATATTCTTTACCGGTTCCACTATCTCCAACTACCAAAACAGACATTCTAGTAGGTGCAACAAGGGCAACATACTCGTTCAATTTTTTGGATGCATCACTAACACCTCTTACAAAAGAATTATTTGAATTCTGCAAAGGCTTTATCTTTTCCGAAACCTTTTTGTTTTTAGTATTGGTATCTGAAGTATGATTAAGGGCTTTCTCTATAGTTTGTAGAATTGTATCTGGATTAAAGGGTTTTGATACATAATCAAAAGCGCCTTGTTTTATGGCATTAACAGCCATATTTACCTCTGCATATCCTGTCATGATAATTACCTGTGTGCTTGGGTTATTTTCTAGGATCTCATCTAATAGTGTTATTCCATCTGTATCCGGAAGTCTTACATCGGATAACACAATATCAAAGGTACTTTGCTTAATTTTTGGCAAGGCTTCATTACCAGAGAATGCTGTAGAAACCTCATAATCTTTTTTTTGTAAAAAGGTTTTAAGCATTGTACAAAAAGCTACATCATCTTCAACGATAAGTATTTTAAACATATCAAATAATTTATTACCTATAAAGCTATTTTATAAAATTACAATATAAAAACACTTCGTAAGCAAAAAAAGATAAATAAAAAAAGAGACCCTTGGGAGTGAGTCTCTTTTTTAGCACTAAACAACTTTATATCGTCCTTGGTTGCAAAACGATATCCTTTTTCTACCCCTAGATTTAAGATTTATTGTCGTTTGGCGTTATCCATTCGCCTTTAGCGCTAGCAAATACAAATTTTGTGTTATTTTCTTTATCTTTTAATACAATTTTATATGTATTGTCTTTTGAAAGATAAGCTTTAACGATCTTATATTTTCCAAAATGCTCAACACAAGCATCTTTTACAGACAATGGCAATTCTGATGTTTTAATCTCAGTATATTCTTGTTGCTCATACTCATAGTTCAAAAACTCTGAGTTATCATTATAAGCTAATTCATTCTGGGCAATAACTCCCTGAGCTGAAAAAATACTCACTACAATTGCTATTATCATTGGTAATTTTTTCATTGTATATTTTAGAAAATTTATTCTACACTATTAATAAAGTAATAATTATTCCAAAATACACGAACACCATAAATAACTCATAATATTCTAATATTCAATGCTTTAAATAAATATTAATTATATTATTTATTTGTTAAAACATGTAGAATACACACAAAAGTGTAGAAATATTCCACACTTTTTAAGCGTTAATTAACTGATTTATAGAGGTTTTTTACGATTTGCTTTCTTTATGGCATTGTGTTGCTTGTTTTCTAAACGCCTTTTTATTGCAGCTTTTGAAGGTTTTGTTGCTTTTCTTTTTTTAGGAATATGGAGATTCGTTTTAATGATGTCTAAAAATCTTTTGATCACCAATTCTTTATTTCTATACTGACTCCTACTTTCTCCACATTGTAACACAAGAACCCCTGTTTTAGTTAATCGCGAAGATAATTTTTGATTAAGCAATAATTTTTCATCATCTGTTAAACCGTTAGAAGATATAATATCAAAACTAAGCTCTACTTTTGACGATACTTTATTGACATGCTGACCGCCAGCACCAGAGCTTCGGATTGCTTTAAATTTTAGTTCGTTTATAATTGTAGAAGTATTCACGAAAAAAGCTTTTCCTGATGTGCCGACTTGAGTAAATCATTTACTGTTTTAACGGGATTAAAAGTAGTTAGCGGTACTTCTACAAAAACACTTATCCAATTAGACATAGCACCATTCCATAAACCAGGCAATTCTAATGCCTTTAGCACCTTACCGTTCATGGTTTTTTTTGTAATAAAACCTGCTTCGGGATCTACAAACTCAAGTAAATTAAATTTCTTACCATGATAATCCCGTACCCCACAAACTAAATCTACAGGATTAAAATGAGTAGCACTACTTAAAATATCTTGTTGTCTTCGATCTTTTTTATTGATTTGAGGGGTTTCAATAATCTGTAGTACTAATCTACCATTTTCTCGTTTGATCCAAAAAGGTCCTCCTCCTGGTTCTCCTTCATTAATTACCATACCACATACTCGTATTGGGCGATTGAGTGATTCTCTTAAAAAATCTAACTTGTATGTGTCCGAAAATTTATCAAAATCCAGAGGTAACCTAACATTAAGTTGTTGTACCAAAAACTTTTTGATATCTCTTAGTTCTGCTTCTGTTGGTTTGTTTTGATCTAAGGCGTTTAAAATCCTGAAGACCTCATCCTGAATTTCTATTAATTTACCGGCTAGTACTTTTTTATAACCAGATACTTCATCTTGATATTTGCGCACTACGACATTATCAATGTTTTTAATATAGATAATGTCGGCATCCAGGTCGTCTAGGTTTTCTATCAATGCGCCATGACCTCCTGGTCTAAAAAGTACTGTACCATCTTCTGTTCTAAAAGGCTCATTGTTTTCATCTACAGCTATGGTATCTGTTTCGGGTTTTTGAAAAGAATAGGTAATACTAAAATTCGTTTTGGTTTTTTCTTCAACCTTTTTCTTGATTCTTTCAAACTCACTTTTGAAACCTTTCAAATGTTCTTTTGAGATTGTAAAATGCAGCTTAGACTCTCCTTTATCATTAGTATTATACCCTGCAGCTTCATACAAATGCTCTTCAAAAGAAGTTGATACACTTGTACTATATTTATGAAAAGGAAACAATCCTTTGGGAAAATCCCCATAGTTTAATCCTTTTTCTTTTAGCATCATTTCAACAAAAATATAAAGTTGTCTACCCTCAGACAAAGCCCTAAAATTAGGATAAGCATTTTGTACTTTTTCAATTACTGTAGTATAGAATGGAAATTTCTCTAAACCAATCAAAAAAAGTCGAATCGCATTTGCTTTTTCATGATTCGTATACGAGTTTAAACTCTCTTTTTCGCAATCATAATTATCCAAAAACCTAAACAAATCTTTAAACATTCGGGTTGCTGCTCCAGACGCAGGTACAAATTTTATCGTTTCAAGATTAGCTGACCTCGAATTATATAATTTGGTTAACTCGGATTGATAATGTTCAGAGAATTTTAAAATCCCATTATCAAGTGTAGCTGCGCTCCTAAGGGCTACAAAAGGGATTTCGTTTTTAAAGGTTTCTATTTGCGAGATTACCTTATCTATTGTTAATCCTTTGGATTTGATTAACTTAATATCTTTATCTGTTATGTTCACTTTTTTCTGCTATTAATCGATCAATGATTGTAATTGCCTCTTGTAAACGAGTAGTCTTATCACCTTTTATGATTACATACTCAAGATTATTTTTTTCTAAAGACTCTTTAAATCTAAAAAACATTTCTTCTCGTTCTTGAGGCTTATCTCTTAAATCATCTGGAGTCCAAGGGGTATCAATATAGGTTAAAAGATACAAATCATAAACATTTTCTAATGAAAATTTAAGTAGATTTTTGGGTGCAATCCCATCATAATAAGCTTCAGAATAGGTTTTAAGTTCTAAAAGGTTTGTATCACAAAATAGTATTGTATTCGCTTTTTCAACTGTCTTATTTTCTAAATTCATTTGACCAATAGCAATTGGTAATAAATCATCATAAGTACATGTTTCTTTGTTATTATCCCATTTTTCTTGAAGATAATCCCTCATATATTCGGGTACCCACAGGGTATTATAATGATCTGCCAACTGTTTACACAAGGTAGTTTTTCCTGTAGATTCTGGCCCATAGAGCACTATTTTTATGCAATCACTATCTTGTTGTCTAAGTTTTTCTTCCATGCTAAATAACCAAAAACCGCTAATACTGTAAAAATCAAATATTGTAGGCTAGAAAATGTAAAACCTTTATAAAAATATAACGGTATCGAGATGATATCTCCTATGATCCAAA
The DNA here is from genome assembly GCA_947501475.1 of uncultured Aquimarina sp. Lineage (GTDB taxonomy): Bacteria > Bacteroidota > Bacteroidia > Flavobacteriales > Flavobacteriaceae > Aquimarina. Next base: position 274,255 of record CANMWA010000003.1, read on the forward strand.
ATATCCAATTTTCTATTTTTCTTCTTGCCATAAGCCACATCCCTACAAAAAATATGGCCGTAGTTAATGTATCTACATAGGCAGTCCAATTATTCCACTTATCAAAAGTGATATAAACTGCGTACACAAAAATTAGGGTTCCTATAAAAATTAATACTCCTATCGTTTTTTCCATAGAAGTTGTTCTCGAAATTGGAGTAACATTAGTTTCATCTACTTTACGGGTCCATATATACCAGCCATAAATACTCATTAAAAAATAATATGCATTGATCATCATATCACCTAGCAATCCCCATTTCAAAAGTAAATAGACAAAAATCGCTGTACTTATAATTCCTGTTGGATATACCCATATTTTATTAAACCATGCAAAAAACACACTTGCAACACCAAATAAAACAGCAATAATCTCTAAAATAATATGCAAAGTAGAATAATCGGCATATTGCCCAAAGAGGAAATCAAAAATTTGGCTCATAATTGCTTCTGTTACTTTTTACCATTTTTATATATACCAATACGTGATCCATATCGCCAAATGCTTTTTTAATTTCTTGAGTAAGAAAAGGCATCACTTTATCATACTCTCCATAAACCTGAGTACTTAAAGGATTTTCTTGGATAGTAAATTCTGACATTCTCAATTGCTTTATAAATCTAATAATATGTTCTTCAAAATCATCTTGAAGCGGTGTAAGAGTGAGTTCTATTGAAACTTGCATTGGTTTATTTTTTTGATGCCACTAATGCACGAATGTTTTTTCTAAAAAAGTGTTATAATACGATTCTCTGATAATCTAATCTTTCAGATTCAAAATTAGCTAGAATTGCCAACTTATTTCCAGAAACTTTTAAGTAATTTAAACATTGCGCAATATGTGCTTCGTGTGTATATTTAATAGATTTAATTTCAAGGATTATCTTATCATAAACTACAAAATCAGCATAAAAATGATGTTTTAAAACAATATCCTTATAATTTACATCATATCGTTTTTCTCTCTCGTACGGTATTCCTCTCATTTCAAACTCATATTCTAATGCATCTCCATAAACGATCTCTAAAAATCCTCCTCCCAAATTATTATGGACTTCAAATAAAGTTCCTAATATTTCATAACTTTCTTTTTTATATATCAAGTTCCCCATAAATTATTCGTGCATTCGTGGCTTCACATTAAAATTCTAAGGCAGGTAATGCATAAACACATGTAAACCCTTCAAACTCTATAAAAGACAGATCATAATGAGTAATTTCATCTTTATAGTTAATTGCCCCATAAATAAATGGATAATCTAATGCAAAAGCAGCTATATAAATGTGTTGTTCAAAACTTAACCCTGCAGTTGCATATAATTTATATAAAGATTCTTTGGCTCCCCAGATAACTGTTAATGCGCGAATTTTGTCTAGGTTTTGATCATTTAGATATTGATTCTCTCCTGCATTTATAAATTTATGAGCGATTTTATGAATTTTTTCACGTTGTTTTTCTATATCAATCCCAACTGGTTTATCACTTATAATTATTCCTGCAAACTCAAAAGAATGTGTGATCGAAATTTGTTTTCCATCTTTAAGGTGTGGTTTACCAAATTCATCATAATACAAGTCATGATCAGTATACTCTAAAATTCCTAATAAATGACGAATACTCATAAAGCCTCTTCGATGCATTTCGGATTTCATATAGTTAACTCTATCTTGACAATGATCTGTTAACTCTATTCCCTCACAGAGGGCTTCATAAGACTCTTCAATCTTCCAAATCAGCACTTTAGTACTTTGGTCTACTGTTATTATTTTGTAAAGAGGCATCTAAATTCTTAAAGTTATTACGTATCTTTGCAAACTGAAAATTGAAGGGTTTTAGTCTTATTTTTTCAGAGAACGAATTTAGAATAATTTAGTGCCAAATACTAAAATGCGCTTTATAAACATAAAATAATTACTATGAGTACCAAAACAGTACCTTATGTTCCTTACAAAGTAAAAGACATTTCATTAGCTGCCTGGGGAAGAAAAGAAATTGAATTAGCTGAAGCTGAAATGCCAGGACTTATGTCTCTTCGTGAAGAGTACAAAAATGAACAACCTTTAAAAGGAGCACGTATTGCAGGGTGTTTGCATATGACAATCCAAACAGCTGTTCTTATTGAGACATTACAAGCCCTTGGTGCAGAGGTGACTTGGAGTTCTTGCAACATTTTTTCTACTCAAGATCAAGCTGCCGCAGCTATTGCTGCTGCAGGAACTGCAGTCTATGCTTGGAAAGATATGACAGAAGAAGAATTTGATTGGTGCATAGAACAAACACTATTCTTTGGCGAAGACAAACAGCCATTAAATATGATTCTTGACGATGGTGGAGATCTTACCAATATGGTATTAGATCGTTATCCTGAATTATCTGCTGGAATCAAAGGATTATCTGAAGAAACAACAACAGGTGTTCACCGTTTATACGAACGTGTAAAAAACGAAACATTAACAATGCCTGCTATTAATGTTAACGATTCTGTGACTAAATCCAAATTTGATAACAAATATGGATGCAAGGAAAGTGCAGTAGACGCTATTCGTCGTGCAACAGATATTATGCTAGCAGGAAAGCGAGTAACTGTTTGTGGTTATGGTGATGTTGGTAAAGGTACTGCGGCCTCTTTTAAAGGCGCAGGAAGTATTGTTACTGTAACTGAAATTGATCCTATTTGTGCTTTACAAGCAGCCATGGACGGTTTTGAAGTAAAAAAATTAGAAACTGTTATCGGAAATACTGATATCGTTATTACTACAACCGGTAATAAAGATATTGTTCAAGGTCATCATTTTGAAGCTTTAAAAGACAAAGCAATTGTATGTAATATTGGGCATTTTGATAATGAAATCGATATGGCGTGGTTAAACAAAAATCACGGACACACTAAAGACACTATTAAACCTCAAGTTGATAAATACAACGTAAACGGAAATGACATTATCATTCTTGCCGAAGGTCGTTTAGTAAACTTAGGTTGTGCAACAGGTCACCCAAGTTTTGTAATGAGTAATTCATTTACAAATCAAACTTTAGCACAAATTGAACTTTGGAAAAACAGTGAGAAATACAATAATGATGTATATATGCTACCAAAACATCTTGATGAAAAAGTAGCTAAATTGCATTTAGCAAAAATTGGAGTTGAGTTGACTGAACTTCGTAACGATCAAGCCGAATATATTGGTGTAACTGTTAAAGGGCCATTTAAGCCTGAACATTACAGATACTAGGAATAGACCGCTGGCGCTTCTAGATTTTTACATCGCTTCGCTCTTAGAATATAGATTAACCCTTGCCTTTTTTGGCAAGGGTTTTTTTCTTAAAACTATAGTGTTACTTACTTTTTCGGAAAATATAACTCATCCATACTGGGTCATTTTCTTCAGAAACTATAGACTGTCTGTCTACAAATTCCCAATTGGCAGTATTCATAAAGTTTAATAAACCCGAAGTATTTTCTAATTTTTCTAATTGTTTAATCGTAATTTGTTTTCCTTCTAGAGATTTTTGCTCTTCCACCTTTATGCGTTTTACTCTCCCGCTATTATTTGCTTTCTGAATGACAATTACCTCTAGATAATCGTATTTGGGAATATCTTGCCCATATCCTTCGAAAGCTACAAATAGCAGAAAAAGACCACACCACAGGGTATTAATCACTACATTTTTCATATAAATTGATTTGGTTTATAATTCTTGTGTAGTAAATTTAGACAATTAGTTTAATGTATCTTGCTCATGAATACACTAATAAAAATATTTTGTGCTCTCATATTCTTTGTTTTTAATGGTTTTGCACAAACCCAAGGAAGTATTAAAAACATACAAGAAAAGTACAATACAACTACAAAATTACTGGAACAAGAACTACTTACCGAAACAGCTCTAGAAAGTGACTGTAATAACAATGGCCAAACTGAAGCTTTTCTATCATTTTATAACAACAACAATACCTTGGCCTATATACAACATAACTATAATGAAGGACATAGTAACTACACCTATCATTACTATATAGATAACAATAAGCTCATCTTTTATTTCTTTGAATATGCTTCTTGGGCATGGGATTTTGTAACTACACCAAAAGAGCAAGGGTTTACAAATGAAATATGGACTTATGAAGAATATCGAATCTATCTTAATGAAGAAACCCCTATAAAATGCTTATATAAAATCTATACTGGAAAATCTATTGATCAACCGCATGAGGGCGAAGATACATTATCAGAAACCATAAAGAATAAAGAAGTGGATTGCGATGAAAATAACATAACTCAAATTTTAAAAAAATATCGTCATCTCCTAAGTATTCAAAAGGATACTACTCAAAACATCTGCGATATTAACATCGAATAAATACGTTCACAGGGTTCTTATTTTGAAAAATAAAAAACCCTTTTCACAATATGAAAAGGGTTTTTTATTATAATAGAAAGAGTTTTAGTTATGCTTCAAAAGGAACTATTGAAACATAAGACTTATTGTCTTTCTTTTTAGTAAATTTTACCAAACCATCTACTTTAGCATGTAGGGTATGATCTTTACCAGCGTATACATTTTCACCTGGTTTGTGGGCTGTACCTCTTTGTCTTACAATGATGTTACCAGCCACGGCAGCTTGACCACCAAATATCTTAACACCTAAGCGTTTTGATTCTGATTCTCTACCGTTTTTCGAACTACCAACTCCTTTTTTATGAGCCATTTTCTTTCGGTTTTATATTGTTAATATGAACAGGAATATATTCCTGTTATCTAAAATTTATTATGCTTGTAAAGCTGCGATCAATTCTGCTTTCTTCATAGAAGAAATTCCAGAGATTCCTTTAGCTTTTGCCATTTCTTTTAATTCAGCTACTGTTTTAGTGCTTAAATCTTCAGAACTAGCCTTTTTTGGAGCAGTAGCTTTTACTTCTTTTTCAGCTTTAGCTTTTGGTTCAGCTTTTTTAGTTGCTGCCTTAGGAGCAGCTTTCTTAGCTCCAGAAGTTACAATGCTTTCAATAACAATTTCTGTAAGAGATTGACGATGACCGTTTTTAACACGGTATCCTTTACGTCTCTTTTTCTTGAAAACAATAACTTTATCACCTTTAAGGTGTCTCGTGATTTTTGCTCCTACTTGAGCTCCATCTATAGCTGGGGCGCCTAAAGTAACTTTATCACCATCTGCTGCAAGAAGAACTTTATCAAAAGAAACTTTGTCTCCTTCTTCTCCAGCTAAACGATGTACAAATACTTTTTGGTCTTTTGCAACTTTAAATTGCTGCCCTGCTATCTCTACAATTGCGTACATAGCGTAACGTTTAATTAATTATTTTTAAATAAAAGAACTACACCTATTTTTTGAATAGGCGGGTGCAAATATACTGTTAATTAATTAAATGGCAAATATTTTATGCCTCTACAGGAGGTGAATTATGATTTTTTTTCGGATTCCAGCTTTCTTTAAGTAATTGCATAAAAGATAGTGTTAGCACAAATGTAGTCGCAAACCCCATAATTGCAGCAATAAATACAACTATACCTACGCCAACGTGGTAGTGAGAACTCCAATTAGCTAACATTTCTGGTAAAAAACTGGTGCTGATATTGGTGACATAAATAGCAAAAAAAATGGTAAAAATAAGAGTCGCATTAAAACCTGTAAAAAGACCAGCCATAAATCCTTTTTGATAATTAAAATCACCCCCCTTTTCTTTTTTATAATCTTTCATTGCTTTATATAGGCCAAAAGCAACAATAATACCATTACCTAAACTAAAAATAGGGTGAGTATGAACTCCGAATAGAGAAAGAATTAAAAAATATAAAACAAGTCCAATTGCAATAAAGACTCCATATTTAACAGGGATAGTTGACTTTTTCATATTTTCTTTCTTTAAGATTCTATCTTAAAAGTATGAAAATTAAGACTTCTTTAACCTTAAAGGCTTGTTAATTTATTGCTTAACAAGCTTTTACCCGCTATCTATTTTTATTAGTAAGATACACACCAAAAATAATAATACAAGAAGCTAGTAATTGAAAAAGCGAGAATTTTTCTCCATCCCATAACCCCCAGATTAAAGCTATAATAGGCATCGTATATGTAACAGAACTCGCAAATACAGGTGTACTTATTTGAACCAGTTTATTAAACATTATTTTAGCGATTCCTGTTCCTATAACAGCCAATATCGCCATATACATGATACTCACTTGCACTTCTTTATCTGTAGTTAATTCGAGATCAAAAAACCCAGAAAAGTACAGTACAATCAATGCCGGAATAACAAGAACTGCAAAATTTCCATTAGCAATCGCCATGGGTGAGATATGTTGTAAATAACGTTTAATTATGTTTACATTAATCCCATATCCAAATGTTGCTATAATTACTAAAAGGGCATATCGATAATTTTGGTCAGGATTAATTATTGATCCTTCCCAAATCAACCCAATACTACCCACTAAACCAATAATTACTCCTAAAAGTTGATTCTTACTAAAACGAATTGAAAATAGTAAAATACCCAAAACAAATGTAATTAATGGAGTCATCGAATTGAGTATTGATGTGATCCCACTATCGATCTCGGTCTCGGCAAAGGCAAATAGAAACGCAGGAATAAAAGTTCCTGCAAAAGCAGAAATAGCAATCCATTTCCACTCATTACCTTGAATGGTTTTAATACTTCTAAAGCCTATAGAAAACAAAAACACAGCTGCAAATGCTGTTCTTAAAGCTCCTAATTGCATAGGAGCAAGTCCTATGAGTGATTTTTTTATTAAAATGAAAGAACTGCCCCAGACAAGAGATAATATTGCCAGATATAGCCATTTTCGTTTTGTGTTTTGCATTTCCCGATAAGTAAGTTGCAAAAATGGTAAAATTATGAATGCATGAGTTAGTTTTACAAGAAAATTAACTATCCTAGTATGACTAATCTTTCCACTGCAATGTTTCCATCAAATGCATAATATCATTCCGCAAATAATTTGCTGCTGGGAGTATTGAATCATAGTTAGGCTTTACTTTAAAATATATAGATCCTACAAGAAAATGTTTAAGGCTATCAGTAACATAAAATTGTGATGGAGATGCAGCATCTCCCGATACCTCATAAATCATCCCGTATATTTTTTTATCTGCATCGACATATTCTTTGGGTTTAATCCCATCGGCCTTAATAAAATGTTCTTGAGTAAGGTTTTGTGCATCTCTTAACAACGAATCCAAGTTATTATGAACTCTGTAATATGAAAGGTATAAGGTAGCTCTCATTTTACTATACTCAAGATCATACCAACATCTTCTGTTTCTCTTCGGAGCTTTTAGTTCTGAGAAATCATTTTTTTCAAAAGAATAAGGACAGGGCAACTCCAGTTCTGTATACTTAGGAGAAGGATAGCTTAACCTTAGCATTCCTTTTGGTTTTGGTAACACTTCTCCACCGCAAGAAAATAATAATGATATACTGGCCAACAAAAAGAGTCTAACTATTTGCTTTTTCATTAATTGTTAATTTCACTTGTTTTATTCGTTTATTATCTAATGACTCTATCTTAAACAGGTATTTATCTAAGGTAATGGTTTCTCCTCGTTTTGGGAAACTTCCGGATATTTCTAACAAAAGCCCTGCAATTGTTTCTGCATCACCCTTTTTATCTTCAAAAAACGTAGTATCTTCAAGAGATAAGACTCTATAAAAATCTTTGAGTGCTGTTCTTCCTTCAAACACATAATTGTTATCATCTAATTTTGAGAATATTAAATCTTCATCATCAAACTCATCGCTAATATCTCCTACAATTTCTTCGATAATATCTTCTAAAGAAATTAAGCCACTTGTTCCTCCGTATTCGTCTACAACAATAGCCAGGTGATTTTTTTTATCTTTAAAATCATTTAATAAATCGTCTAGTTTTTTGTTCTCTGGCACAAAATAAGGGTCTCTTAATAGCGATATCCAATCAAATGTAGATTCATTAATATGAGGCAATAGGTCTTTTACATATAAAATCCCAATGACCTTATCTATACTTTCTTGATAAACAGGAATACGAGAGTAGCCTTTTTCTATAATTTCGGAGATGATTTCTTTATACTTAGCTTCGCTATTTAATGCAAAAATATCTATTCTAGGGCGCATTACTTGTTTTGTATCCGTATTTCCGAAAGATACAATGCCTTCTAATATTTTCTTTTCTTCGATCGTAGTATCTGTATCCGATGTAAGCTCTAATGCTTGAGATAATTGATCGACACTTATATTAGATTTCTGTTTTCCTAGTCGATTATGAATCCCTATTGTAACTCTACGCATAGGTAAACTAACAGGTGAGATTAACCAATCTAGGACTGCAAGAGGTCGAGCCATGAATTTGGCAAACTTAACTTTATTTCTACTGGCATATATTTTAGGTAAAATTTCTCCAAACAATAAAATTAAGAATGTGGCCACACCAACTTCTACCAAAAATCTAACATTAACCCAGCCTAACCAAACATAATCGAGGTCTTTAAAATAAATTTTTCCTAACGAATCAAACAATAGCACTATAGCAATATTAATAAAGTTATTTGCCACTAAAATTGTGGCTAATAATTTTTTAGGGTTGTCTAATAGTTTTGAGACAATACTAAGGTTTTTAGATGTATTTTCTTCGTCTTTAAGATCGGTGGGGGTTAAAGAAAATAATGCTACTTCACTACCAGAAATAAGTGCTGAAAAAATTAGCAAAACCACAAGTGCAACCAAGTTAATGGTTTGCATGATATCAAAAGCTAATAATGAAATAAATAAGGGTTCAGGATCAGGGTCCAAATTTTCTTGGTTTAGTTAAACATATCAGAACGGAAGATCATCTTCTTCTGTATCTGGTGAGCTAGGTGAAGCTACCTGCGGATTTGACGCAGGAACATTTGCTTGTGGTGCTTGCTGAGTTGTAGGCCCAGTTGTTTGGTTCTCATTTTTTGGAGTAAGAAAAGTAAAGTCTGTACATTGTATTTCGGTGCTATATCTGTCTTTACCCTGCTCATCCTGCCATTTTCTGGTCTTAAGACGGCCTTCTATATAAACCTTATCTCCTTTTTTTAAGTATTTTTCGCAGATTTCGGCAGCTTTATTACGAACAACAATATTATGCCACTCTGTAGTCGTTACACGTTCATTCGTACTTTTGTTTACATAGGAGTCGTTGGTCGCTAGCGGAAATCTACCAATGCAATTTCCTCCTTCAAAATAATGCATCTTTACCTCATCTCCTGTATGCCCAATCAGCATTACTTTATTCAGTGTTCCAGACATCTAATTTATAATTTGTAATGGTTTTAACTTGCAAAGAAATAACAAACTTATGTAAATAACGTATTTATTGCATTTCTTATTTCTACAGCACTCAAAAAAATCTTTGTTTATAGTAAATGTAATAAAAAATTGACAAAAATATTATTCTAAGTCTGCTCTTAACTTATGTTCTAAACAATTTAAGAACAATATAAGATCTCGTTCTACATCGGGATCAGTTTGAACTAACCAATTTTAAAATTGAAGTCTCATTAAAAAAAAGAGTCTATAAAATTACCTAACAGAATAGGCACAGGATAATTATGTATTTCTTTATAGCTAACAAGTTTTTGTGGCTCTTTAATAGTAACTGGCTCATCTATTTTAACAATAAAAAACTTTGTGTATAAATGCTGATGAGACAATTTATGTACCACAGGTTCTTTTTGATAAGGCACAATTTCATACTCCTTATTATATAGCACATCTTTAAAAACAGAATGGGTAGCAATATTTTTTGTAGTTATTTTTTCACTTTCTATTAAAGGAAACTCATATAATCCTTGCCAAATCCCATTACCTGATCGTTGTTGTATAATGGTTTGTTGATCTTTGATAGAAAAAATCAAATAATTAAAATAGCGTTTTTTAATGGTTAATTTTTTTAGTTTAATCGGTAACACATCGATAACACCTTTTTTAAGTGCCTCACAACTATCATTAAGAGGACACACAATACAATAAGGGTTTTTGGGCTTACACTGCAGGGCACCAAACTCCATAATAGCCTGGTTATAATTAGCAGGCTCATTGTGATCCATAAGTTCTATAGCAAGTTTTTTAAACTCTTTTATCCCAGCAGTACTATTAATAGGTGTTTCTATTCCAAAATATCTGGATAGTACTCGATACACATTTCCATCGACTACAGGAGTAGCTTCATTATAGCAAATAGACGCTATTGCACTTGCCGTATAGTCTCCAACTCCTTTTAATTGCAAAAGATCTTTATATGTAGTAGGAAATTCTCCATTCAATTCGTTAGCCACATACTTTGCTGTGGTGTGTAAATTTCTAGCTCTTGAATAATACCCTAATCCCTGCCACAATTTTAACACTTCTTCTTCACTGGCATTAGCTAGATCAAAAACTGTTGGAAATGTCTCGGTAAATGACAAATAGTAGGGCAATCCTTGTGCAACTCTGGTCTGTTGTAATATAATTTCACTTAGCCAAATACGGTATGGATCGGTAGTTTCTCGCCATGGCATCGATCTTTTATTTTGTAAGTACCACGTAATGAGTTTTTTAGAAAATTTCATAGCAAAATTATAAGTTTTGCAAAATTAAACGATTAAAGATGATAATTTCATCTTAAGTATTGATATTTTGGATTTTAAATTCATATATTTGCCCCCTTGAAAATTTAAAAACCCCTAAATAGGAATTATAATGACTAAAGCAGATATTGTAGCAAGAATTTCAGAAAAACTAGGAATTGAAAAAGGAGATGTACAAGCAACAGTTGAAACGTTCATGGAAGAAGTAAAAAATTCTTTGGAAGCTGGAGACAATGTTTATCTTAGAGGATTTGGTAGTTTTATTATCAAAACCAGAGCAGAGAAAACTGGCCGTAACATTTCAAAAAACACTACTATCAAAATCCCTGCACACAATATACCAGCGTTTAAACCTGCAAAAGTATTTGTAGAAGGTGTTAAAACAAACGTAGAAGTAAAATAAACAATAACAATAAATAATTCAGTACACTATGCCAAGTGGTAAAAAACGTAAAAGACACAAGGTAGCTACGCACAAGCGTAAAAAGAGAAGAAGAGCAAACCGCCACAAGAAAAAGTAGTTTTCTAACTACTTTTTTTGGTTAAAAAGTTAAGTTCTTTGAAATCGAAATAGGACAAACTATTCACTACCGATAGGTTTGTTTTATCTCAACGGAATTGCAAAATTCCTGTGAAAAAATTTGTTTAATCCGTCCACCATTGGTGGATAAAAATCTAATTAGAGTGAACAAAGAATTGATCATTAGGTCAGGTTCCTCTACAGATTTTGCCTTATTAAAGGATGGAAAACTAATTGAATTACATAAGGAAGAAGATGACAGTGATTTTTCGGTAGGTGATATATTTATTGCCAAAATCCGTAAATCTGTCCCGGGTCTCAATGCCGCATTTGTAAATGTTGGTTATGAAAAAGATGCATTTTTGCATTATCACGATCTCGGTCCTCAAGTATCTTCATTACTTAAATTCATAAAACGTGTAAGCACAGGTAAATTAAGAAATTATTCTCTCAAGGATTTTCCTTTTGAGAACGATATTGATAAACACGGTACTATTACCAATGTGTTAAAATCAAACCAATCTCTGCTTGTACAAATAGTAAAGGAACCTATATCCACCAAAGGCCCTCGAATTAGCTCTGAGCTATCGATTGCTGGCCGGTATATAGTATTAGTCCCTTTTTCGAATCGGATTTCTATTTCGCAAAAAATAGAATCTACAGAAGAAAAAGAGCGCTTAAAAAGGCTTGTAAAAAGTATTAAGCCTAAAGGTTTCGGAATTATTGTACGTACAGTAGCAGAAGGCAAAAAAGTAGCAGAACTAGACAAAGATTTACAAAATCTAATCGGACGATGGGAAGCTATGTGCAAAAAATTGTACAAGGCGCATCATCCATCAAAAGTACTAGGCGAAATGAATAGAGCATCTTCTATATTAAGAGATGTATTCAATGACTCCTTTACTTCAATTGTTGTAGATGACGAAGATCTCCACAACAGAATCAAAGATTATGTGCAAGAAATTGCACCCAAAAAAGAATCAATTGTAAAACTTCATGCGTCTAAGGCACCTGTTTTTGAAAAATATGGTATCGAAAGACAAATCAAAACGAGTTTTGGCAAAACGGTATCTATGAGTAAGGGCGCCTATCTGGTGATCGAGCATACAGAAGCTATGCATGTTATCGATGTAAACAGTGGCAACCGTTCTAACAAAGCCAAAAATCAAGAAGATACTGCATTAGAGGTAAACCTAATCAGTGCAGCCGAAGTAGCTCGCCAACTACGTCTTAGGGATATGGGAGGTATTATTGTAGTCGATTTTATCGATATGAATAATGCCGATAACCGTAGAACACTTTTCAATCATTTACGTGAAGAGATGAAAGACGACAGGGCAAAGCATAAAATATTACCGCCAAGTAAATTTGGCTTGATTCAAATTACGCGACAACGCGTACGACCAGAAATGAACATAAAAACCCGAGAGGACAATCCCAACGGTGGCAATGGCGAAATTGAGGCGCCAATTGTTCTAGTAGATAAAATAAAGGTCGAATTAGAAAAGTTAATTAAAAAAGATCATAAAAAGATAACGCTAAGTGCGCATCCTTTTATCGCAGCTTTTTTAACAAAAGGATTTCCATCCACCCGATCCAAATGGTTTTTTAACCATAAACGATGGGTTAAGATTGTACCTAGAGACGCTTACACGTATTTAGAATATCATTTCCATGATAAAAATGGTGAAATGATCAAATAAAAATAAACCCCAACTTTGTACAAAGTTGGGGTTTTTTGTTTTTTAAAAGTCAATTAATCATCATAATTCACGCATTGTGTTGGCCTATATGTTCGGGTTTGAGTTGTTCCAGCTATAGTTACTGTTATATCTATTGGTATTGTACAATTAGGATTTTTTGTCAATCGCGTTGTTAGGTCAATAGTATGATCTGTTGGATATCCTCCATTAATAGACTGTATATTGTTTAATTTTGCTATCCTTAATTTTTGCAGACTAATCTTTTTTGTATCTTGTTTTTTTTTCATCCCTATATATTTAGTTTCCCTAGTCAAACATAAGTATTATGCTGTAATTAGCTATAACAATTATAGAAGTATCAATCTATTTTCAGGAATTAACTGCTATAAAATATTGATTATTAGCTATTTAAATTTTATTAAGTTTTTCTAATTCTTTGATGAAATAGGATGGATATATCCCTTTTAACTTATAAAAAGATTTAGAAAAAGACTCAGGCGAATTAAATCCAATCTCTCTAGCTATTGCCCTAACGGTAAACTTTATAAATTTTGTATCTGTTTTAAGTTTCTCTATACAATAATCTATTCGTAATTCATTGATATAGGTACTAAAGGTTTTCTTTTTATAATAATTAACTATCGTAGATAAATACTTTGAGTTGGTATTCATTTTTTTTGCCAAATCATTGACAGTGATATTTGACTGAAGGTAATCTTTATTTTGTTCAAACTTTTTTAGATCTCTTAAAATCTCAGAAACAATCTCTTCAGAGATAGTTATAGAATCTGCTTCTTTTATGCTAGGGCTCTTTGTGTTCTCATTTTTATTTGCAAAATCTGCATTATATAATTCATCAAACCTCTTTTTATATTTTTTCCTTTTTTGGTAGTTAAATATCCAAAATACAACTGAAACTATAGACAGCATTAATAATGACACAATCATTATTGAAGATAATTTTTTTTCTGATTCTAATGAGTTTATGATTTCTTGCTTTTTAGAGAGTAATCTGGGGGTGTCATATTTTTGAACAATATTTTTTAGTAAATATTTATAATTAATATTTAATACACTGTCTACTTTTAGCAATCGCTCTATATATTTAAGTTGATTATTCTTATCGTCAATGTCCTTATAATAATTGATTAAAACCTCATAATTTTCTCTACTCTCAGGGATAATCTGTGGTATTTCTTGAAATATTGTATCAACTTTTTTATGTTGTTCTATGGCATCACCTTCAAAACTCAATGAAGATAGTGTCTTACCAAGATAAAAATAGGCTTGCCCGAGATTAGCTCTATCCCCATTTACTTTAAGCTCTTCGATTGATCTTCTTAAACTATCTCTTGCCGCAACATAATTCTTTTTACAGTATTGATTGATCCCTTCGTTTAAAACAAAATAGTATTTAAATTTTTCATGTTTTAGTTTCATAGATTCTTTATACCCTAATCTATTTATTAAGGTTGCAGAATCTAGTTTTTTATTAAAATTGTAAGATTCTGATAAGGCAAATAATGTATTTAAATAGTCGTACGGAGCTTGATTTTTATGTTTTGAATAGAATGTATAACATTCTGTTAAAGTTAATAAAGCCGTTTCATTTTCACCTAATATCGCTTTTAGTATACCTATATTCTTTTTGCTTAAGTATTGCAACATAACATTTTCATATTTTGTTGCTTCCTCATGTACCTTCAGAAAATAATCAAAAGCCTTTTTATAATTCCCTTCATTAAAATAATTATCTGCCTTATTTAGATACGCAAATGCAGGGTATGAACTAGTGTTTCGGTTTTTGGTGATTGCTATGATACTATCGCAATATTTATGAGCAATACTACTCTTGACGCTAGATGCTAAGAAATAGTATCCATTAGCAATCTTAATGGTATCTTTATCTATTTTTGCTTTTAACAGATATTGGTTACCATATATAGCAGCCGTTACCGAATCTTTTTCATTGGCATAAAATTTATCTGCTAAAAACTGATAACTATCTTCTTTAGATTGTTGCTCTTTATTTTGATACCCTGTTACACTTTGTATATGAAAAAATAAAAAAAAGACATGTACATAAAAGCTTATATACCTCATTGATCAATGTTTAAAAATATCACACCTAAGTCCTAATAAAACGTAAATATACCATTTTCGATGTTTCAGTTACATCTGTTTTATTTTTTTGGTAAAATTATGTCAATCGTGTTTTTACACACTTATTTTTGAGTCTTTTTTTAAACCCTAATAGTCTTCACTTGTATTAAAATGGTTATTTAACCATAAGCGATGGGTTAAGATTACACATATTTAGAATATGATTACTATGATAAAAATAATGAAATGATCAAATAAAAAAACCCCAACTTTGTACAAAGTTGGGGTTTTTTGTTTTTTAATTGTCTCGTCCTAAAATAGCGATACAGATTATTTAGGACGAAATCATATAAAGGCAGGAATTTACAGCCCAAAACAAGTACGTTGTGTAGGCCTATCAGTACACCCTGCGCTTAGCCCAGCTACTTTAGTTAAAGGATTAGTCATAATTGTTGTTTGATTTTCTTCCTCATGATTACAATATCCGCTTCCACCAACAATAGTCCCCATATCACTAAGCCTTGATATTCTTACTTTTTGTAATCCTATTCTTTTTGTGTTTTGTTTTTTCTTCATCCTGATATATTTTGTTTTCCTTAGCAAACATAAATATTATACTTCGATTAACAATATTAATTACAATACTAGTGCCCGACTTTCCTGAATTACTTATTTTAAGTTACTGAAAAAAAGAGTTTTATAATTTTAATTGCTTTTCTAATTCTTTAATAAAATAGGATGGATGAATCCCTTTTAGCTTATAAAATGATTTGGAAAAAGATTCTGAAGAGTTAAAACCAACCTCTTTGGCAATTGCCCTAACGGTATACTTAATAAACTTTGTATCTGTTTTAAGTTTCTCTATACAATAATCAATTCGCAACTCATTAATATAGGTGCTAAAGGATTTCTTTTTATAATAATTGATAACTCTGGATAGATATTTTGAATTGGTATTCATTTTTTTTGCCAAATCACTGATCGTGATATTATGCTTTAGATAATCTTTATCTTGTTCAAAACTCTCTAAATATTTTAAAATTTCAGTAACGATCTCTTCTGAAATACTTATCGCCTCAGCTTCTTTTATGGCTGAAGTTTTAATATTCTCTTTTTTATCTCCAGCATCAGCTCTATATAATTCATCAAATCTCTTTTTATACTTTTTCCTTTTTTGATAATTAAATATCCAAAATATTACAGAAACTAAACTGAGAATAAACAATGAAGCAATGAGTATTGATGACACTCTTTTTTCAGACTCGAGTGAATTTATGATTTCTTGTTTTTTAGAGAGTAACCTAGGGGTGTCATAATTTTGTACTACATTTTTGATTAAATATTTATAGTTACTATTTAATACACTATCTACCTTAAGCAATCGCTCTATATACTTAAGTTGGTTATTTTGGTCCCCAATATTTTTATAATAATTGATTAAAATCTCATAACTTTCTCTACTCTCGGGGATGATCTGCGGTATCGCTTGAAATATTGTATCGACTTTTTTATGCTGTTCTACGGCATCCTCCTCATAGCCCAAAGAGGATAGTGTTTTACCCAGATAAAAATAGGCTTGGCCAAGATTAGCTTTGTCTCCATTTATCTTAAATTCTTTTATTGCGATCTTTAAACTATCTCTTGCAGCTACATAATCTTTTTTACAATAATGATTGATGCCTTCATTTAAAACAAAATAGTATTTAAATTCTTCATTGTTTAATACTATAGATTCTTTATACCCTAATCGATTAATAAAAGTTGCAGAATCTAGTACCTTATTAAAATTGTAAGATTCTGATAAAGCAAAGAGTGTACTTAAGTAATCAAATGGAGCTTGGTTTTTATGTGCTGAATAGAACTTGTAACATTCCCTTAAGGTGACTAAAGCAGTTTCATTTTCTCCTAATATTGCTTTTATTATTCCAATATTTTTTTTACTAAAATACTGCAATGAAACATTTTCATGTTTTTCTGCTTCTTCATTTAATTTAAGGAAATAATCAAATGCTTTTTTAAAATCTCCGTCTACATAATAATTTTTTGCCTTGTTCAAATATGCATAAGTTGGATAAGATCTGGTATTATGGTTTTTAGTAATTGTTATAATACTATCACTGTACATATGAGAAATAAAACGGCTGGTAATATTTGATAAGAAATAGTATCCATCAGCAATCCTAATGGTATCGTTATCTCTTTTTGCTTTAATCAGGTATCGATTTGCAAATACTGTAGCTGTTACTGTGTCTTTTTCATTGGCATAAAACTTACTTGCCAAAAATTGATAACTATCTTCTTTAGATTCTAGTTCATTTCCTTGATATCCTGTTGCACTATGTATATAAAAAAATAAAAAAAAGATATGTACATAAAACCGTATATACTTCATTCATTACTATTTAAAATTATTCCTGAAAAACATCACATCTAAGTGCTAATAAAACGTAAATATACCATTTTCAATGTTTCAATTACGTCTGTTTTTTGTTTTAGTTAATATTTTGAAAATCAACATATTACTTGTTTGTTTTTGGGTCGTTTTTTATAAATTACGATAGCTTTCACTTGTATTAGAGTGGGTTTTGATCATACATTTGCCTAACAAAAGGAAGGAAAAAAATGAATGATCAACTACACCTATCAAAAAACAGGTTTATTACCGAAATATTGCAAGCATTGCATATTAAAACAGATGAGTTTATGTATAATCTAGCACATCGCAATCCTTATGAAATACTATTATACACCTGGATAAATAAACTTTTTACCAAAGGAAAATCTTGCGACGAGGCTATAGAGCTTATTTATAAAGCCAGGAATATCTTATTTCTTAAAAGTACAAAGGCGCATTGTCAAGAAAAAATCATACTTAATCCAGTGATGAGTTCTCTAAACAACCATCTGCAAAACTAATTTTAAGCACCCTCTATCTAACGAACTAACATAAATACCCGTCATACTTGCACTTAAACAATGATCATAAGAATGCCTCATTCTTTAAAACGCAAACTATTATGAAAATTATCATACAACATATAGAATTGATACAACGTATCGATCAATTAATACAGCTACAAGCTACAGGCACACCCGATGAATTAGCCGAACGGTTAGATATCTCAAAGACCAAATTATATCGCATTATTAATTTGATGAAGCAACTTAACGCCCCAGTGGTTTATAATTTTAACACGCAAAATTTTGTATATGCAGAAGCTGTAGGCTTTAAATTTGGTTTTTATAAAGAACTACAAAATAATAAAGGATTGAACCCTTTTGTGGGGTAATCAGGGTAGAAGTCAGAGGGCGGAGGATAGCTGTCAGGAGTGTGTGAGTTATGGAGTCAGTTAGCAGTAGGCATAAAAGAAATTACAAATTCCAAAAATCTTCATACATCGATTTTCAGTCTTCAAGCTTCTAAGTTCTTAATAAAATATGATGGATAGATCCCCGTTTTTTTATAGAATGCCTTGGCAAAAGCTTCTGCATTGTTAAAACCAATCTCTTGGGCAATGGCTTTGATGGTATATTTTCTAAACTTTGGATTGGCTTGTAACTGGGCTACCGCATAATCGATACGTAAATCACTAATATATCTACTAAAACTTTTTTCTTTATAAGTGTTGACCACTATCGATAAGTAGCTAGAGTTAGACCCAAAACGCTTGGCCAGATCTTTGGTATTAATATTAGATGTTAGAAAATCTTGCTGTGCTTCGAACTTTTGTAGTTGTGCTAATAAGTGATCTATCTTTTCCTGACTGATCTGGGTACTGGCTTTGTTCTTTACTGGGGCGGGTGGTAAAGATCTAGTAGTATTTACTAATTGTAAAAATCGTTTTTTATAACGACGTTGATTGTAGTAATAATATCCTACACCACCTAGACTAAGTACTAATAAGCCTGTAATAAAAAATATCTGTTTGGTACTTGCATTTTTCTCGGATTCGAGATCAGCAATAATGGCTTCTTTGGCTTTTAAGAGATTAGGGGTATCAAACTCTTTGGTGATTCTTTTATTTAAGTTTTTATATCGGTAGTCTAGAATGCTATCTATTGTCAAAAGCTTATCGATATAATGTAGTTGTTTGTTCTTGTCTTTTTTTGATTTATAATGCCTAATCAATAGTTCATAGCCTTGTCTGATTTCTATCGAAGTAAAATTTGTACTATTGTGAAAATGATCTATCTTTTTTAAGTATTCTAATGTTTTTTTAGGATTCTTAAACTTTTTGTAGAGTTTGCTTAAATGTAGATACCCGCTAATCAAAAATTCTTTATCAATCACTTTTTCATTTTCAACATAAGTGATGCCAGTAAGTATACTATCTAATGCCACTTGATAGTTTTGTTTATAAAACAAATTAATACCTTCATTCAAAGACAAAAAATTGTATAACTCTAGTTCTTTTTCTTTAGCTAATAGATATCCTTTTTTATTGTAAAAAGTCGCAGAATCTAATTTATTCACTTTTCTATAGGCATTTGCCAATGTAAGAAATGTAATAACTCTATCCCAATCGGTTGACTTATAATCAATATTGTGCTGATTCACTTCCTTGAAGATTTTAATAGCTTCTTCTTGTTCCCCAACTTTTGTTTTAATAAGTGCAATGTTATGTTTACTTATATAATAAAACTTTTTGTTATTGGTTTGGTTTGCATATTTCAAAGCTTGAAGAAATAATTCTAATGATTCATCATAATTACCCATTTGAAAATACACCCATGCTAAATTTGAATACGAAATCTCAGGATAATCATTTCTCTTAATCTTTTTGCCTATTGCAATAGAGCTATCTAAGTAAGCTATTCGTATAGGTGCATCATTGTTATAAAGAAAAGAAACTAATCTATATCCTTTGGCTAATCCTAAGTCATTATTTTCTTGTTTTGCTCTTTGCAATAATGAACGTCCATAAATGTTTTTTTTTATTGAATCTTTTCTAAAAGTGATATATAAATTTTCTATTTCATCTAAGGTTTTATTCTTCAAAGAATCTGGGATTACAAATTTTTGAGAATATCCTTGGGTGGTAGTCATCACAAAAAAGACCCCTAACAATAGAGGAAGTACACATATATTTTTGGCTCGCATACCCCAAAAGTATTGAAATAAATAACCAATCTTAAAAAAAATATGTAATTCGGCAAGATCACCCTTCGACAGGCTCACCCTTCGACAAGCTCAGGGTTCGATAACTTACTTATAGTTTTAAAGTCAATAAATCTATAGTGGTAATCTAAATGCTCTTACAGAGCAATATAACCTATCGGTCGAACGCCAATTGAGTGGTAATATTGATATTCGTTAAGAATTGTATGATGATTTTGAACCAGGTCAAAGGGAAGAATAGTATTATTTATTTTAAAGCAAAACCCTCATCTGTTTTAGATGAGGGTTTAACTTATATTTCTTAGTTAATATCTTTAGATATTTATCAATAACACCGATTAGTATGATTACACTGTTTCTCTTCACTATACTCAGGAGCCTGAATAATTTCACTACCTCCTTTAATTTTCAAAAAAGATTCCATACTCAGTTTAGTTACTTCTATTTTTTGTAACATTAATTTCTTTTTTACATTCCTGTTCTTCATGAGTTTATGTTTAGGTTAGAGGTCAAATATACGGTATAACCGTAAATAAATGTTAACAAAAAATTAAGTTTTAGGCTGTTTTCTTGGAATACCGGGTAAAACTTATTCGGGAAAACACTATACTATGCTTTCTTTTTCTAACTGTTTGATGAAATAGGATGGATAAATCCCTGTTTTTTTATAAAAGGATTTTGAGAACGCTTCGGTAGTATTAAAGCCTGACTCTTGCGCTATCGCTTTGATAGTATACTGCCTAAACTTAGCATCGGTTTTTAGTTTCTGAATCGCATAGTCCACTCTTAATTCATTGATATATACACTAAAGCTTTTTTGCTTATAGGTATTGATCACTTTAGACAAATATTTGGTATTGGTGTGTAATTGTTTTGCTAAGGTTGCTGTGGTTAGACTAGCCAATAAGAATCCTTCATTTGCCTCAAATTTGGTTAAACCTTCTAAAATAGTAGCAACAATATCTTCAGAAATCCCAATAGTTTCAGGATTGGCTGCATTTTTATTAATAATATGATCATCCATAGAAGTTCTTACAACCTGAGTGTTCATCAACTCGACAAATCGTTTTTTATAGCGTAAATTTTTACAATAGGTCAATGCAAAAACAATGATCAGTACTACTGCTAATATTAATACGAATATAAACTTGGTACTGGTTTGTTTTTCTTTTATAGATAGTGCATCTATTAACTGTTGTTTTTCGGCTAATAGTTTTGGAGTATCATATTCATGAACTACTTTTTTACTAATGTCTTTATAACTATTATCTAAAATACTATCTATCTTGAATAGTTTATTTATAAACTCTAGCTGCTTATTTTTGTTATCAATAGATTTATAGTAATTGACCAATAGTTCATACCCTTCTCGCATTTCGGTTGATGCGAGGTTTGTTTCATTATAATAGTTATCTAATTTTTGTAAATATTCGAATGACTTTTTATGTTCTCCTAATACCTTATACAATTTGCTGATATGTAAATAACCGCTGATTGATATTTCTTTTCCAACTATGTTATCCCTCGAGATTAAAGAAATACTTTTAAGCATACTATCCAAAGAAGCTTGATGTTTTTGCTTATAATACATATTAATTCCTTCATTTAAAACGAAATTATTAGAGAACGTATGTAAACCATTTTTATCTGCTAATTCGAACCCTTTGGTGTTATAAATTGTTGCCGAGTCAAGAAGATTAACTTTTCTATACGCATTTGCTAGCCTAAGAATAGTCGTTAACCTTGTTTTCATAAGGGTTTTATTTTGTTCATCAAAATGCATTACTTCTTTATAAATCTGTATAGCTTCATCATATTCATCAATCTTTGTTTTTATGAATGCGATATTCTGTTTGGTCATAAAATAGAATCGTCTATTATTTGATGCTTTTGAATATTCTAAGGCTGATAAAAAATTATCAATCGATTTATTATAGTTATTCATCTTATAATAAACCCAGGCCAAGTTTGAATATGAATATTCTGGATAATCATCTCTTTTAATCTTTTTACCTATCTGTATAGAACTATCCAAATAAACAATACGTCTAGCAAGGTTGTTTCCATAATTAAAAGAAACTAAACGATATCCTCTAGCTAGCCCTAAAGAGTCTTTTTCTTGTTTAGCTTTAGCCAATAAAGATCTCGAATAAATCATCTCTCCAATAGAATCATTAGTGTCAAAAACTAGCTTTTCAAGTTCATCAATAGTTTTATGCTGCAACGAATCGGGAATTGTAAACGACTGCCCATAGCTATACAAGGAGATCAAAAGAAAAAAGGTTATAGAGTAAATCAAACGCATAGACGATAATTAGGCAGTATACTTCAAAAGTAGATAAATAACCAATCCTAAAAAAATCCACCTATTGAAAGTCTTAAGATACATAAGAAAACTATATTCGAATATGGTAACTTAAAATACTATGATATTAAAAAAGAAACTATGGTATTATATCTATATAGGTAATCTAAATATAATTCCTTCATGGGTCAAATATAAATTGAACGGTAACCATCAATCAAAAACTTGATGACGATTTTGGGTTCACTAAAAAGGAAGGTTAGCATTTTAGATTTTAAAGCAAAACCCTAGTTTGAACTAGGGTTTTAAATTTTATTATATTCATTAATCTTTTAATCACAAACTATCCATTTACTTCCAGGACCTCCTGTACAAATTGTAACACTTCCTGCTAATATTTCATTTCCGCCTTTAAGCTGTAATAGAGTGTTTTTGTCTAATGAGCTAATATTAATTTTTTTTAATGATAGTTTCTTTTTTACATTCCTGTTCTTCATGAGTTTTATGTTTAGATTTTAGAAGTCAAATATACGGTATTGCCGTAAATAAATGTTAACAAAAAATTAGGTTTTAGGCTGTTTTCTTGGAATACCGGGTAAAACTTATTCGGGAAAACACTATACTATGCTTTCTTTTTCTAGCTGTTTGATAAAATAGGATGGATAAATCCCTGTTTTTTTATAAAAGGATTTTGAAAACGCCTCGGTAGTATTAAAGCCTGACTCTTGTGCTATCGCTTTGATGGTATATTGCCTAAACTTAGTATCGGTTTTTAGTTTTTGAATCGCATAGTCCACTCTCAGCTCATTGATATACACACTAAAGCTTTTTTGCTTATAGGTATTGATCACTTTAGACAAATATTTGGTATTGGTGTGTAATTGTTTTGCTAAGGTTGCTGTGGTTAGACTAGCTAATAAGAATCCTTCATTTGCCTCAAATTTGGTTAAACCTTCTAAAATAGTAGTAACAATAGCTTCAGAAATTCCAATAGTTTCAGGGTCGGCTACTTTTTTATTAATAATACCATCATATGTAGAGGCTGATATAGCTTGGGTATTCATCAATTCTGTAAACCGTTTTTTATAGCGCAAATTTTTACGATAGGTCACTGCAAAAACAATGATCAATACTACTGCTAATATTAATACGAATATAAACTTGGTACTGGTTTGTTTTTCTTTTTTGGATAGTGCATCTATTAACTGTTGTTTCTCGGCTAATAGTTTTGGAGTATCATATTCATGAACTATTTTTTTACTTAAGTTTTTATAATTAGTATCCAGTACGCTATCTACTCTAAATAACCTATTAATATAATACAACTGTTTATTCTTATCATTTGCTTCTTTATAATGATTAATCAATAGTTCATATCCTTCCCTCATTTCTAAAGAAGTAAAACCCGTATCTTCATAATATTGATCTATTTTTAATAGACTTTCAAGATATTTTGAGCTCTTCATTTTCATACTAGTTTTTGCAGTATATAAGTATCCGCTAATTATTAACTCTTTATTAATTAATGGATACTTTTTTTCTATAAGTAACAAACCTTTAGTTATACTATCAAATGACTTTTTATATTGTTGGGTGTGAAATAGATTAATACCTTCATTGAGAACAAAAAAATAATACGTATCACTATTATTCTTAATAGATTCTTTAATTCCTTTTATATTATATACCCTAGTAGAATCAGTAAATTTTAATTTTTGATATACTATAGATAATGCTAATAATGTAGACAAATAATTACTAGTGTTTACTGTATAATCATCACCATTATCTAATACTTCTTTGAACATTAAGGCTGATTCTTCTAGTTCACCTATTTTTTCTTTTAATAAACCAATGTTATGTTTAATCATATAATAATACTTCTTGTTCTCATTCTTATTGGCTTGTTTTAAAGCCAGCAAATAATCTTCAAAAGCTTGATTAAATTTTCCCATTTCATCTTGTACTCCTGCTCTATTTAAATAAGAAAGTATAAGGTGATTTTTATCTATTAAATTTTTACTTATAGTAATAGAGCTATCCAAATACGCTATTCTCTTCAGAAAATCCTTCTTGTAATTAAAGGATACATACCGGTAACCTTTTGCTAATTCTAACAAGTTGTTTTCTTGTTTTGCTTTTGCAAGTAAAGTATTAGAATACACTGCAAGCTTTAGAGAATCTTTATAATGTTTTAAAAACAAACCTTCTATCTCACTTAAAGTTTTATGCTGCAATGAATCAGGAATAACAAACGACTGCCCGTAGCCAAAAAAGGAAATTAAAAAAAATAAAATGGCAGGATAGATGAAACGCATAATAGATACTTGGATAGTATATCCCAAAAGTAGATAAATAAATCTAAATGTTAAAGTAAATACATCAAACCCCAAGATATAATTATATCTTGGGGTTTGATGTATTTACTGATTTTAAAAAATTACATATTATTTATAACTATACCGTTGGCCTTACAGTATAACATTGTATATCACCTGTATCTGGAGTAGTCGTACGATCATTACAAAGCATATTGTCTAGATCTAGTGTAAGCCCCCCACGAATTGATTGTAAATTCTCTAACCTAGAAATATTGATTTTTTTTAATTCTAACTTCTTTCTTGCCTTCCTATTTTTCATAAATTATATGTTTATCGTGAATCACAAATGTAGGTGTTTACTACTGTAATACTAGTTCTAAAATCACCGTAGTAGTCTGTTTTCTATGAAAATAGACCTATTTAATATATTTTTTTGCAAGCTGTTTAATAAAATAAGAAGGATAAATCCCCGTCTGTTTATAAAATGATTTTGAAAATACCTCTGAAGTATTAAACCCACAATCATGTGCTATAGCCTTGATACTATATAACCTAAATTTGGGATCATTTTGAAGTTTTTTGATCACATATTCTATTCGTAGTTCATTGATATAAAGCCTAGAACTTTTTTGTTTATACGCATTAATTACTTTAGATAAGTATTTAGTATTGGTTTGCAATTGTTTTGCTAAAATGTTGGTGGTAATATTGGGCGATAAAAACCCTTGTTTTTTTTCAAAATTTGTCAATTTGGTTAGGATTTCATTTACAATGTTTTGAGCAATACCTATCGATTCTGGCGTAGATGTATTTTTATACCTAAATTGTTTTTTGATAGTTTGCTGTTGGGTGTTCATTAACTCTCTAAAACGTTTTTTATAGATTAGGTTTTTGGCATAGATAAAAATGAAGAAAATAATGATCATTAATGTTACTATTATAGCTATAGTAAGTTTTAATGATGTCCTTTCTTCTCTCTTCTTTAAATCATTGATCAACTGTTGTTTTTCTGCTATTAAGGTTGGGGTATCATATGCAGTAACAATCTTTTTACTTAAATTTTTATAATTAGTATCTAGTATACTGTCTACTCTAAAAAGTTTATTGATATAATAAAGTTGTTTATTTTTATCATCTCCCTTTTTATAATAATCAATCAATTCCTCATATCCATGTCTTGTTTCGATTGAAGTAAAATTAATACTGTCGTGAAGTTGATCAATTTTTTGTAAATACTTTAGAGATATTTCATTATCATTAAGTTTTGTATACAATTTCCCTAAATGCAAATATCCGCTAACAAGAAATTCTCTATCAAATTCGGATTTATTCACAGCATATGGCATCCCTTTAAGAATACTATCCAAAGAAGCATTGTATTGTTCTTGATAAAACAGGTTAATACCTTGACTTAGCGTAAAAAAATGATGCATGTCGGACTCTTTTCTTTTGGCTAATTGATAGCCTTTGGCATTATAGAGGCTTGCAGAGTCTAATACCCCTGTTTTTCTGTATGCATTGGCTAATGTGAGATACGTAAGGAGTTTACTCCTATCGGTGAATGATTTACCTTTTTTATATGCTAATACTTCTTTAAAAATTTTAATAGCATCTTTGTTTTCATCAATCTTTGTTTTGATCAGTGCTATATTATGTTTGGTTACATAATACAATTTTTGATTATCTAAAGAGGTAGCATGTTCTAATGCCAAAAGATAATTATCGAGTGCTTTGTTATAATTTACTTGATGAAAATAAATTAATGCCAAATTTGAATATGAGATCCCAGGATAATCATTTGTTTTAATAACCTTTCCTATAGCAATAGAGCTATCCAAGTAGGCTACTCTTTTGGGTATATCATTTCTATAATTAAAAGATACATATCGATAGCTTTTGGCTAAAGCTAATGGTTCTTTTATGGCTTTGGCTTTGGCCAACAATACCTGAGCGTACGTAGTTTTACGTATAGAGTCGTCTAAAAATGCATAAAACTGTTGCTCTACCTCATCAAACGTTTTATGTTGCAACGAATCAGGAATGGTAAATGATTGCCCAAACCCCAAAAAAGATAGAAAAAAAAGAAAAATAGTTAGACGGATCAAAGGCATAAATAGTACTTGGGTAACTCATATCAAAAGTAGACAAATAATCAAGATCAAGAAAATATTAAAAGCAAAACCCCAACTCATTCGAGTTGGGGTTAATAATTATGTATGGATATATTAAATTATTAATTAAAACCCGCCTCCAAAACAGGTAGTAATCTCATCAAAAGTTCTACATGCTTGAGTCATATATTGACAGTCAGGATTGTTAGAATGCGTATGACAACCCTGAGTATAGCAATTTCCTGTATTACAAAATTGTGTGTTACAATTCATGGTATCATAAATACCACCCTTTGCTATCGATAGTTGATCTTTATTAAGTGAAGCGACTTTAATTTTTTGTAAACTTAATTTCTTTTTCCCTTTATTGTTTTCCATAAGTTTTTTGTTTTGAGTTTACAGCAAATATAAGTATTGCGCATACAAAAATGAGCCCAAAAACCAGTATGCTAATCTGTTTTCACAGAAAACAGATTAGTACTTATCATCTTTTACCCCTTCTTTTCCAACTGTTTGATAAAATACGAAGGGTAAATCTTCGTTTTTTTATAAAACGATTTTGAGAACGCCTCGGTAGTATTAAATCCGATATCTTGTGCAATCGCTTTTATTGTAAACAGCCTAAATTTTGGTTCTCTTTTTAACTTATCAATAACATAATCAACCCGCAATTCGTTGATATATCCATTAAAATTTTTTTGCTTATACGCGTTAATAACTTTAGACAAGTATTTTGAATTGGTATTTAACTTTTTGGCCAAACTACGTGAACTTATATTGGCTGATAAATACCCATGTTCATCTTCAAATCTTGAGAGTCCTTGCAGCAGATCTTTTACAAGATCATCAGAAATTCCTATAGATTCTGGAGTAGATATATTCTTTTTAGATGCATTACTATTATGATGTTGAGCATTCATAATTTCTTTAAATCGTTTTTTGTAACGCAAATTCTTACTATAGATAAATACAAAGACTATAATTAACAAGATTACTAAAATTAGCACTGCAACAAACTTTGTGTTGGCTTGTTTTTCTTTTTTTTCTAAAGCTTCAATAAGTACTTGTTTCTCTGCCAATAATCGAGGGGTATCATACTCTAACACTATTTTTTTATTCAGGTTTTTATGGCTGATATCCATTACACTATCTACCATAAATAGTTTATTGATATAATGCAATTGTTTGTCTTTATCCCCTATAGCTTTATAATAATTTACAAACATTTCATACCCTTCTCGCATATCTAAAGAAGCAAAACCTGTATTGTGATAGTACCGGTCCATATCTTCTAAGCTATGTAATAGTATTTCTTTATTGTTTAGCTGCTTATACAGCCTTGCTCGATGTAAATATCCTCCAATCAAAAATTCATTATCTGGATCATGCTTTTCAAAAATAATAATTGCTTTGTTTAGGCTATCTAATGCAGCTTTATAATGCTGTTTATAAAATAAATTTACGCCCTCATTCAAAGTAAAAAACTGCGACATCCCTAAACTATCTCTTAGAGACTCATTGATTCCCTTTTTATTATAAAAAGTCGCAGAATCTAGTACATTAAGTTTTCTATACGAATCTGCTAAAACAAGTATTGTATATGCATGTCCTTTATCTTTTATATTATTTTTATCTTCATATGATAGGACTTCCTTATACATTTTGGCAGCCTCGGCATACTCTCCAATTTCATCTTTTAATCCTCCAATATTATGCTTTGTAGAGTAATAAAAATACTTATTACCTGTTTTTTCTGAGTATTTCAAAGCCAATAAATAATCAGAAAGTGCTTTTTTATACAAGCGCATTTGTCGATATACTCCAGCTCGATACGAATAAGAAAGAGCAGGATAACGTTTATCATTTATAGATTTACTCGCGATGATAGAACTATCTAAATATAAAATTCTAGTTGGATAATCTTTCTTATAGATATAGGATATTATTTGATATGCTTGCGCCAACCTTAAAGAATCTTTTTCTTCTTTAGCTTTTGCCAATAAAGTGTTAGAATATACACGAAATCGAATAGAGTCTTGAGAATATTTTCTTGCTAACCCACCTATTTCATCATAGCTTTTATGCTGTAATGAATCTGGAATTGTAAAACCTGATTGTTGGGCATACCCCAGATAGGTGATCAAAAAAATGATACTACTTAATAGTATTGACCTTTTCATGGGCAGTGTAACTTACCTTTGTTTTATGATATCGTACCAAAAAATCATAACATACCAATTCATAAAATCGTTGTTTAGATCTAAATGCACGATTCACCAGCATGTGTATATAACTGCTTAATAGATCATCTAATTGCATGGCGAGTTCATTATTTTCATGATACGTTTTGATCTGTTTTACAATACTGTTTATACTTTCAGTTTTGTGATCTATGATATGGTCGAGTACTGCAATTTCGCCTTGAACTTCGCCTCCTAAAAAACTTGAGATCTTATTTTTAAGCCCTCGGTATTTTTTATCCAATTGCTTATTTAACCTTTTATCGGCATGAAACTCTTGCTTAAACCCATGGCTATTTCTGGTAACCAAGTCTAATTTTTCTTGATTTTTGTAACCAAAACTATCTAGTAAACGATCTATCGCTTTAAGCACGAATAAAAAGTATAATTCTTCATCTTCAATCATTGTTATGGCATCTAACAACATCATACTATCATAGAAAAATAACTTTTCAGAAACTTCAATAGTATTGTCACCATATCGCTCTATTTCTCTAATATAAGTATCTGCCTGAAGTTTATATACGATGCGTTGGTCTACATAACTTTGTAAGGCTGTATTAAACTTAAGGATCACTTCTCCTATATCTTGTACATCACACAAATGAAATCGTATTCTGATATGAAAATCTGGATCACCATACCGTATAAAAAACCAGGAATCTATAAGCTTTTGATGAAGTAATTGCTCGGTAAGCGGTTTTATGGCCTCGGTAAGAATTAGATCAGATGTTCTGGCGCCACAATATATTTTATAGTATAACCACTCATCCCCTAATATATATGTTCTTTTTGTATTCATTGATTACTCTTCTGTTTGAACCTTAGGTCCTATCGATTGATGATATTTTTTATTTTTATGCCTCAATTTCTTGAGAAGCTTCTTTTATTTTTATCGCCTGATCCAATTTTGCTTCATTATAAAATGAGAATACAAATTGATTGGTATACCCTTTATTATTTTGATGTACTACTTCTTGTTGCTCTGTAACAGGTTTTTCTTGAGTAAACAAAAATTCTTCGAGTACAAATTCCTTTCTTTTTCTAATCGTATCTAACCACATATCTATAACATTTTGGTTTTCCATACAGATTAGTAATGTATTATCTCCATCGATAAGTTGCACATACTTTGGTATATGGTGTTCTTTTCTCCAAATTGTAACGTTCTTAATGCTATTATCTTCTTCTTTAAGAAAAGGCAACTTTGCTGTAGTAATCTTCCAACGTGCTTTTGACAAAATAAAGTCTTTGTAAATTACCCTTGGTAAAAATTTTTGTTTTTCCAGTGCTTCACCCCAATAAAAACCTATGCCTGATCGCCCACCTTGTTTTTGCATCTCACATAAAAAATGATATACGGGTAGTGCATTGGCACTATAATTATGTGCATTGGTTAGTCTGGGAATGATCTCTTTATTCAGTCTCTTGGATCGCAACATAATTCTACCAAATCGAACAGAGATCATAATATCATCTATATCGATCTGTTGAGAAGCTGGCAAATTAGATTTTCCTAAATAAGGGATTTCATACGATCTTATGGTAGCCCTACGAATCACATTACCCGTTCTGGATTCTGGTAAATGTATGACTTCAGACAGAATTTTTTGTTGATTCATCTCTTGCTCTAAGTCTACAATATGCTTTACATGGTCAAGTATCTCTGGATCTCCAGTAGAAAACCTACCCAATAAATTTGCTGCAGAAGATCCACCTATCGAAGATAATATCATTTTCTCTGCACCATCTACATTTGCAAGTTGCACAATGGTAGACATGGTATCTGGTAAATCATTCCAATTAAGGTCGAATGATTCTACATCTTGATCTTCTAATGCTAGCGTATACGCATCCGAATCTAAATGCTGTAATTTTTTGTTTAGAAGCTCCTGTGTACGGTTCCAATTCATATTTTGCTGTGATACCGGCTGACCTGGAATAAAAAGATCATCTAAAAAAGATGTCGAATCGCTAGCATTCTGGTTTTGTAGGTATCCTATACCAACTTCGGTATCCAGAGCTGTAGCCAGAGGGATTTCTTGAGTTTCATAACGTTTTACAAAAGCATCTTTAAATCGTTGTAGATTAGTTTCTGAAGGCGCCATACTTATTCTATTAAGAAAGCTTAAGGCTCTTTTTAACTTATATCCCCAACGAATATCTAATTGATTTGATAGTGTTTTAGTATACAAATCGGTTTGAAAAAGATACTTTAATTCAAAAGGAGTTTCTAATGAAGCAATTCGCTTACTCATATCCAGGTAGTCTTGAGCTGTATTGCCCAATCCCTGATCTATTTGATCAAGAAACTTTTTATAATGCTCGATTTCTATTAGAATAGCTTCTGTACCTTTCAGTTTTTTTAGGCATTCTTCTACTTGCAATAAGAAACCTTCACCCGTTACCGAGGGTTCTATTTCACTCACCAATATTTGATTATCTATCAATTCATCGATAAAAGCTTCGGCTTCTTCAAAAGTAATATCTTCGTCTACTAACAACAAAGCTAATGCTTTGGTGTTTTTCCCAGATTTTGCAGCCTCTATAATGCTTTCTAAATAGGTGGCATATCCAACTGCTTCTATAGAGTGCTCACGCCTGTTATGCTGATTGTATCTATATTCTATATATCGATACTGATTTCCAATTCTATATAAACTATTATTAGGAAACCATAATAGCTGTTTTTTGATATGTTCTTCTTTGGCCAGTTTTTGAGAAAAAGCCACTAAAAAATTCATATCAAACCGTGTTTGCCTTTGATGCTTCTTATAATCTGCTAATTCGATAGTAGTTGTCTCTGAAAACTCTCCAATACTGCAACCTGCAAATATCCCAAAAGGAGTGCATCGAGAACTCATACGAGAAAGGTACTTAAGCATAGAACCTTCAAGGCGTTTACACTTCTTTTCGTCTTTTATTTGTCCAGACAACCATTTCTCGATTTCATCATAAAGTTCTGGTGATGCCAGAAAAATTGCTTCTTTTACGATTTTATCTTTCCAAACTTCTACAAATTTTTGTTTTGGAATTGTTTTCTCCTTGGTTAACTGATTATAAAAGGCCATTGATAAAAGTGGAGTCCTAAGGCAAAATCTGTTAAAAAAGGTATATGGGTTTTTTACTTTCAAAGGGTATATATCTTATGCTATGGTTAATTAATAGAGTATAAAGATACAGTTTTCTGTTTTTAAGGTCATTTTAAATCGGCTTAATCACAAGTATCTGATAATCAATTACTTATTTGTTTTTTAACTAGTCTGAATTCCGTGAATCACCGCCGTGTTTTCATGAATCACGACCTAATACACTTGTTTTTGGGGGTATAACAAAGGTATATTTGATCTCATCAAAAAACAAACAGTCACTATAATCACAACCACTAAACTTACTATTATGACACACACTTTTATCAGATTTTATTTTAGAGCATATAAAATTTATTAACTGATCATTTATCAATCCATTTCTGAATTCAGTTTAAAAAACGAACAGTCATGAATATCATCATCAAACAAATAGAGCTTATCCAAAGAATTGATCAATTGATCCGCCTTAAGGCTACTGGAACTGCTATCGAACTAGCTTCAAAATTAGGAATCTCAAGAGCTAAGTTATATAGGGTTATAGATACTATGAAAGAGTTAAACGCTCCCGTTGAGTATGATTTTACTTCGCAAAGCTTTGTGTATGCTAGAGCAGTAGGTTTTAGGTTTGGGTTTTATGTAAAAGACATTAATACTATCGACATATCAACCATAGAAAAAGAGATGTATGCTCAAAAAACGACCTCTTTGTTAGAAGTTTCATAACAAAGCAATACCTAATTACACTATTATGATAAGTAAAAAGGAATACAAACAAATTTTAAAAAACAATTAATCAACACATATATTCTTATGTTTTATCTCTCATTACTCCCCGTTGTTTTAGGTAGTTTATATTATATAAACAAACAAAATAAAATTGAAAAAGCAATTAAAATTACCCTAGCTATCTTATCAATAGCTATGATTGCTCTGGTGTTAATAGAATTTACATCCAAAGTATTTATGCCTATATCTAACTAATATTATGATTACAACAGTTATAGGTTTTGTGTGAAAAAAAGAAAGAAGTACAGTTTTGACTGTAAAAGTAGTGGTGTTGTGTTAAGAAATTTTTAAGGTCTAATGACAGACCTTTATCCTCGAATAGGTTTTTCATCAATCGCCTTTAGAGGATAAAAAATTGACCGATTAGGTTAATAAGTTGAGTTTAGTGAGTTTAGATTTCCCCTAAGGTTAACATATAAACCTTAGGGGGAAATTTATTAAAAGAAAAACCTTTAGAAAAATGAAAAATGAAAAAAAAATACTTTATGATATTTTAAAAAACTTTAATGGGATGGGTAAAATTGAAGCTTATAATATTACTCATAAATTAGAAACAGCATTGTTCTATGCCTCTAGTCCTATCAAAATTGAAAACCTAGAACAATTCATCACCTCAGACTATAATCAAAATGATGATATAGATCCGTTTCATTTCACCATTTTACCTAATGGTAATTTTTGTGAGTTTGTAGGTTGTAGTGATTGGCTACATATATATAAAGAAAATAAAGCAATATTACCCAATTGGCCAATATTTGAAACCTACTATTTTAAAACTAAATATGCTCCTCTAGACCTAAAAAAGTTATCAAAGAAAAAACTATTAATGGAGGTTAAAAACAAACCTGAAGAAATAAAGATCATAGATTTTTTAACGAAACATAGCGTGGGTAAAAAAGATATTATTTCTAATAGGTTATTAATTTTAGATCTATAATTGATTTTAAAATAATAAACCAATGTACATTTGTGTAGATGTACAACAATTTACCTAGATCTATAACCCTAGCCGAGGCCATAAAA
The DNA here is from genome assembly GCA_947501475.1 of uncultured Aquimarina sp. Taxonomy (GTDB): domain Bacteria; phylum Bacteroidota; class Bacteroidia; order Flavobacteriales; family Flavobacteriaceae; genus Aquimarina. The sequence goes on from CANMWA010000003.1 coordinate 308,234, forward strand.
AAAATGGAGCGTTATTGTGCATACCAAGAAAGGTGCCATAAGGAAGTAGAAAGTAAGCTTAACACTATGAAACTTATACCCGAGGCTAGAGAAAAAATTATCTTGCATCTTCTCGAACATAATTTTCTTAACGAAGAACGTTTTGCCAAAAGCTTTGCAAGAGGAAAGTTTAATATTAAAAAATGGGGCAAGCAGCGAATCACTCGCGAATTAAAATACAAAGGCATCTCTGCTTATAATATCAAAACAGCTCTTAACGAAATATCTAATAAACAATATCTAGAAACTTTTCATCAACTTGCTGAGAGAAAATCTAGTACTATACGAGAGGACAACAAAAATAAAAAACGTAAAAAACTTACAGATTATTTACTATATCGAGGCTGGGAGACTAGTCTTGTATATGAAAAAGTAAATGAGTTAGTCCCTTTTAATTAAAACCGTTTTCCTTATTTGTTCTTTGTATAGCTTTATTATTTTTATAATCCATCCATTTTTGACCTCTTAACTTACGCATAAGATTATCAAAATGACGCATAACAAAAACATTATAAACTGCAGTAGAAAAATTCTTTACCCCTCTAGAAGTAGATCTAATACTCATTGAAAATCCTGGAGTCAAATAAGTCATTTGATGCCAATACCCTTCTGGCATATATAAGGTTTCTCCGTGTTTCAAATTTGTAATATATCCTTTGGCATGTTGCAAAGCTGGCCATTGATCAAAATCTGGGTTCATGAAATCTATATCCTGATGGGCGATTAATGCATGTGGTACCTTATATAAATACTTGGTTTCTGAAGGAGGAAATAATATACATTGCTTTTCTCCATGAAAATGAAAATGAAGAATATTTCCCAAATCTATATCATAGTGCATAAATACCTTAGAACCACCACCGCCAAAAAACAAATATGGCATTTTTTTTAAAAATTTTAATCCAATATCAGGATATTTAAAGTCCTGTTGTAATGCTGGCACTTCTTTGAGTAAGTTGTATAAAAAAATTCTATAGTTTGTAGATTTTTTGTTGAGTAGTGCAATATACTCGCTCATTTTCATAGCCGTATGAGGCTCATTGAACTTCCGTTTATGGCTAAATGGGCGATCATCATACAAAGGAACAGTTTTATCACCCGCCAATTGATCAATATAACAAAGATCCCATTTCTTATATGCTGGCCAATCTACAATCAATCGTTCGATTACAAGTGGTTTTTGTAATGCAACATATTGTTTAAGAAACTTCTCTTTGGTAATTGTTTTTACCCTTGGTATTTGTTCTAAATCTAATTTCACCTGATATAATATAGGTCACAAAACTAATTTGCTTCCTGCCAAAATAAGTATACACAAGTTCATCAAATGATAAACTTGGTAGACAATAAGTAATGCATAATCTTTATAATTTAATAGATTATTATTATTTTATTTATCTGCTATAACACCTTTTGACTTCTGTTTAGCAGTTTCATTTTTTTCGATAGTATGATCTGGTCTTGACCACTTGGGTTTTTCTCCCAAAGATTCAAATTTTGAATCTTTTGCTTCGACTGTTTCAGGTTGCGCTTTTTTAACAAACGGTTTCTGAGGTGTAAGCCCCAACAATCTAAACATATCCATATCTTCATGTACATCTGGATTAGGTGTGGTTAGCAATTTATCTCCCGCAAAAATAGAATTTGCACCTGCAAAGAAACACATCGCTTGTCCTTCTCTGCTCATGTCTGTTCTTCCTGCTGATAGTCGCACCTGCGTTTTTGGCATAATAATTCGGGTAGTGGCTACCATTCTAATCATTTCCCAAATTGCTACTGGTTTTTCTTCTTCCATCGGCGTACCTTCAACAGCAACTAGTGCATTGATTGGCACAGATTCTGGTTGTGGATTAAGTTTTGATAAGGCTACTAACATCCCTGCACGATCTTCAACCTCTTCACCCATACCAATAATACCACCACTACAAACTGTTACATTGGTTTTACGTACATTATCTATAGTCTGCAAACGATCTTCGTACCCTCGTGTAGAAATAACTTCTTTATAATATTCTTCTGAAGTATCTAGGTTATGGTTATACGCATATAACCCAGCTTCAGCAAGGCGTTTTGCTTGGTTTTCGGTAATCATCCCTAGTGTACAACATACTTCCATATCAAGTTTGTTAATGGTTCTAACCATTTCCAACACATCTTCAAATTCTTGTCCATCTTTTACATTACGCCATGCAGCTCCCATACATACTCTAGAACTACCAGAGGATTTTGCTCTCAATGCTTGCGCTTTAACTTGTTGTACGCTCATTAAATCATTCCCTTCGATATCGGTATGATATCTTGCCGCTTGTGGACAATAACCACAGTCTTCTGGGCATCCACCTGTTTTTATAGATAACAATGTAGATACTTGTACTGTATTTGGATCGTGATACTCACGATGAATCGTTGCCGCCCTATACAGCAAATCCATCATTGGTAAATTATAAATATCCAAAATCTCTTGCTTTGTCCAATCGTGTCTTATATCGCTCATAAATATGGTGTGTGAGTGTTCAAAAATAATTGTTTAAAATCAAAAAACGCAATTTAGAAACATCAAATTGATGGTTTTTCTAATAGAATGCTTACCGCATTTCCGCCAAAGCCTACTGCATTGACCATAATTTTGTTTAATTTATTAGGAATAGTAGGGTATTCTATAAAGGGTATAGGTATAAACTCTTGATGTTGTAACATCAGTATTGCTAGCTCTGTACTTAGAATTCCACTAGCACCAAAAGTGTGGCCTATTTTCCATTTGTTTGTTGTAAGGATAGGGGAGTGATCACCAAAAATAGCTTGTATGGCATTGTATTCGGCTATATCGCCTTTTGTTGTACCTGGTGCATGCATAACAATGGCATCAACTTGATTTTTTGGTATATCTCCTAAAGCCATTTTCATAGATTTTTGAAAACAATCCGCTTTTGTTGATATCGATATATTATGTTTTAAGGGCTCTGTAGCATACCCAATACCGCTTATATATGCTAAAGCATTTTCTTTAATACCTTTTTCTAAACATGCTACTGCAGCACCTTCACCAAGAAACATAGAGTTTTTACTCTTATTCAAGTTCATAGCTTGACAAGGGTATTCAGAATCTGTATCAGATACATAAATTTTTAATGCTTTCATCTGTGCTATGGTAAATGGTGTTAGCGGGGATTCACTACCTCCAACCAAAAATTTGTCTGCCATACCTGATTGTAACCAAGCCACACCATTAAGTACTGAGTGTAATGCGGTAGAACACGTAATTGAGTGACTAATTTCTGGACCCTTAGTTTGTAAATCATGAGCAATCCATGATGAGATATTTCCTAAGGTGGTTGTAGGCGAACTTAGCGTAGATGATTTACCCGTTTCAAGAAATTCTTGGTGGTATTTTTCAAAAAGACGTGTTGCTCCTCTGGATGATCCTATATTGACACCAAAATTATCATCGCCTTTCCAACCTGCAGATTGTATCGCATTTCTTGCAACAAAAACGCCAAAAAGAACTGAATCATCCAACGCTTCATAATGAGAATTTTCTTTACGCAATGTTGCTATTTCCCTCTTGGTTTCTATACAAAGTGTGGCAACTGCAGTTTTTTTATCAGCAAAATCTTCAAAAGAAATACAATGCGATGCTTCTTTATATCTTTTCCAAATTTCTTGGGCAGAAATCCCTAATGGAGATATCGATGAAATGCCTGTTATTGATATTACTTGTTGCAATTTTTAAGTTTTGACAAATGTAGGGGTTTGTTCTATTTTGTTCAATAGTTATTGCAGTTTTTATAGTTCTTTAAAACCAAAATTATGTAACAAAAAATGTCTTTAGGATACTTATCTTTATACAAAATAGTAGTTACCTATGAATGATCTAATTCAAGAAAAAAGTTGGTTTTCCAGAAATTGGGGATGGGCAGTTCCGCTTGGTGGATGTTTAACCATTATTGTTCTATTTTTTGTCTTTTTGGGATCTGTAATTTTTGGTGTAAGCGAACTTATTACAGAATCTGTTCCTTATAAGGATGCTATAACCAAAGTAAATGAAGATGATTATGTTATCGATATTTTAGGAGAACCCATAGAAACCAATGGCATTATGAATGGTAATATTTCTTTTAAAAATAGTGAAGGCTCTGCCGATATCTCAATACCGATCAAAGGACCAAATGGCGAAGCAGAGCTCTATGTAATTGGCACCAAACAAAATGATCAATGGACCTATTCTGAATTATATGTTATAATTTCTGAAACCAATGAACAGATTGATTTATTAGGGTATGAATAGTATCTCTAAAGTTAATAAACGCTAGAGTGTATCTAGTACATCTAAGATCACATTATATATTTTTGTTAATTGCTTCTCGGTTATAACATAAGGTGCTTGAATATAAATTGTATTCCCTAATGGTCTTAAAAACACTCCTTCATTTATAAAATGGTTAAAGATTTCATATCTTTTTTTCCCATAGCGATCGAGTTCTATATTTAGATCCAAGGCATAAATGATTCCTATTTGCCTAGTCGTTTTTACTTTTGAATGATTCTTGATCGTATTATTAAAATCCTGGTGGGCGCTTATAATTCTTTGAATACTCTGTTGAGTTTCTTCATTTTGAAGAAGTTCTATGGCTGCCAAAGCTGCAGAACAAGCAATTGGGTTTGCAGAATACGTGTGGGCATGAAAAAATGCCTTTCCTACAGAATCATCTAAGAATGCTTCATATATCTTTTGTGTACAACTAGTCACTGCCATAGGCACAAATCCAGCAGTAAGTGCTTTGGACATTGAGATAATATCGGGTTTTGTTTCTACATAATCTGAAGCAAAGTTTCTTCCGGTTTTACCAAAACCTGTCATTACCTCATCAGCAATGGTTATGATTCCATTTTCTTTGCAAGTCTTAAGAATTTGATCTAGAAATTGTGCTTCAAACATATGCATTGCATTGGCTCCTTGCACCAATGGTTCATATATAAAAGCAGCTACTTTATTGTTTTCTATGATACTGTATAATTGTTTAAGAACCTCTTCAATATTTTTTGAATTAGGGGTCGGAATACGCTTTACATCAATAAAAAAATCTTCAAAAGGTCCATTGTATACCGATAATCCCGAAGCAGACATTGCTCCAAAAGTATCCCCATGAAAACCATCCTCAAAAGCAATGATGGTATTACGCTTCTCTCCGTTATTAAAGTGATATTGCAATGCCATTTTGATACCTACCTCATTGGCTGTAGAGCCATTATCAGAAAAGAATATTTTTTCCTGATTATCCGGCAAAATCTTGATCAATTCTTCAGATAATTTAATAGCGGGTTCATGCGTAAATCCTGCAAATACAATTTGATCTAATTGCTGCATTTGCACACGTACTTTACTTATAATATAATCATTACAATGCCCATACATTGCAGTATACCAAGATGCAATGCCATCGATATATTCTTTGCCGTCTTCATCATATAATAATGCCCCTTTTGCTTTTACAATTGGTAATGCTTCAGGGTGAACCTTATGCTGGGTTAACGGGTGCCAAAGGTGTTTTTTATCTCTTTCTTTTAAAGTCATATTTGTAGTATTCTGGGATTTCAGTCTAGGCTGAAATAACAAACTATAGATCGTTTAGTTTTTCTTTAAACAATTCTGCATATTCTTTAATAACCATTGTGTCAAAATAGGGTTCATCATCAATTCTTCCGATCACATTAACATTGGTCATTTTTTTAATAATATCTTCTGTGGTTCTATGCTCGTCTCCATTAAAAATAAGTGAAACATCTAATCCTTTATTTTTTAAAAGTTGCAATGTCATCAAGGTATGATTGATACTTCCTAAGTAGTGCCTGGAAACTACGATAACTTTATAATCAGGTGTAATAATATCCAATATCGTTTTGGTATTATTCAAAGGGACTAATAAGCCTCCTGCACCTTCAACAACTATATGATTGTTGGTTTCAGGAAGTTTAATAGTATCCAATTCAATTGTGATTCCATCAATTTCGGCTGCAGCGTGCGGACTCATTGGTGTATGTAACGCATAGCTGTTGGCATGAAACTGAGTCTTAAGATTAGACACCAGTTTTCTCACTTTATGCGTATCTGAATACTCTAAATCTCCTGCTTGTACTGGCTTAAAATAATCTGCTTCTAGAGCTTCTACTACAATGGCCGAAGTTATCGTTTTTCCAACTTCGGTACCTATCCCAGTAATGAATATTTTTTTTAAAGACCCCTTAACTTCTTTTGACATGATTGTCCTTTTTATTTTGAAACAAAGGTAGCTAACAAGTCCAAAACTTCACTTATTTCTTTTTCAGAATTGAAGCTATGTAAACAAAATCGCAATCGTTCTTCTCCTTTTGCTACTGTAGGTGATAAAATTGGTTTTACATCAAAACCCTTCTCTTGGATTTGAGCAGCAATATTTTTCACATGTACGTTACCCGAAATAATACAACAATGTATTGCAGAATTACTTTCTATAAACCGTGATTTTAGATGTGTTGTTTCAAGTTTATGATTGAAGAAATTAATGTTCTTACAAAGTTTTTCTATTGCCAAAGTACTGGTTAATTCTGTATATGCAGATTGAATCGTTACCAGAGAATGTGGTGGTAATCCTGTTGTATAAATAAAACTTCTTGCAAAGTTAACCAGGTAGTTTTTCAACTCATCAGAACCTAAAATAACTGCCCCATGACACCCTAAAGCTTTTCCGAAAGTATGTATTCTTGCAAAGACTTGACGTTCTAGTCCTAATTCTTGAAGAAGTCCAACACCTTTTTCTCCAAACACTCCTGATGCATGAGCTTCGTCTACTATCAAATGGTAATTATTCACTTCACAAAAGTCAATCAGCTTTTTTAACCCCGGAGTATCCCCATCCATAGAAAACACAGATTCTGTCACGATATACACCTCTTGTTCGTCGATCGTATTTCGACTTCGTTCAATACAATGACGCAAGTCTTCTAAATCATTATGCGTAAACTTATACGATTTGGCATGGCTCATCTGGATTCCGTCCCGAATCGAGGCATGGATTAATTCATCATAAAAAATAAGATCTCCTCGTTGCGGAATTGATGAAAAGAAACCAATATTTGCATCATATCCAGAATTAAAAATCAAAGCAGATTCTGCATGGTGAACATCAGCAAGCATTTTTTCGGTTTCAGTATATAATCTGTGATTTCCTGAAAGCAGTCGAGAGCCTGTCGCTCCATTTTGATATATTCCTTTTACAGCTAATAATTGATGTGCTTGATCAAAAATCTTCTTTGAATGTCCAAAACCCAAATAATCGTTGGAAGAGAAATCAATTAAATTTCTTTGTCCAGAGAGTTGCCGCAGAGCACCATCTTGAATCCTGTTCTGCAATTTTTTTTGAAGTTTTTTTGGTAAGCTAGTCATAGGGCTAAAATACAATAAAATCACATTTTAAGTTTGCTTTTTACTCTCTTACCGAAAACGAAAAACAACAATTAAATATCATTTTGAAGTAAATTATAATTTTTACAAAGATTGATTTTAACAAGCCATTTACTTTAGTCATAGCTAACCTAATTTCCAATATTAGTTACGTTTCATTATGGACAGGTTTATTAGCTTATTTTGCAAATAGATATAGTAAGTGGTTATTAAAAAAAGGAGTTGCCTTTGAATTAGATTGGGGAAGCTCAGAATTCCTTTTTATGGCCGGGATTATCTTTGTCATAGCATTTATCTTCAAACGAGGTGTTGAAATTCAATCTGAAAACGAATTAACTATATAACTATGCCCATAATTGTAAATCTTGATGTAATGCTTGCCAAACGAAAAATGAAGAGTAAAGAATTGGCAGAAAAAATAGGAATCACAACTGCAAATCTTTCTATTCTTAAATCTGGAAAAGCAAAAGCAATACGCTTTTCTACATTAGAAGCTATCTGTAAAATTCTAGAGTGCCAACCTTCAGATATTTTAGAATATAGACCTTAACCAACATAAGTTTCTTAAGAAAATCTTATGTTCAAGTAGTATCTATAATACTTATATTTGATGCTACATTCTTATCGTAAAAACATTATAATGAAACCAGTACTGTTCTTAATTTTCTTACTATTCATTAAGTTGAGCTTTGCACAATCAAAAAATCAATACACCGCATCTTTTGAGAATGCTGTTCATCATGAAGCCAACATAAAAGCAATATTTCCTGATTTAAAAACAGATACTATTTCTTTACGAATGAGTAGAACATCGCCAGGTAGGTATGCTTTGCATGAATTTGCAAAGAATGTCTATGATTTGAAAATAACCGATGGAAAAGGAAAAGAACTTAACATTATTAGGCCTAATCCACATCAATGGGATGTTTGGGGACATGATGGTACTATCAAAGTTTCTTATATCCTATTTGGGGATCGGGGAGATGGTACTTATTCTCAAATCGATGAAACTCATGCTCACCTTAATATTCCTGCCACTTTTATCTATGTTCCTTCATTAAAAGATCGACCTATAGAAGTAACCTTTGATACTAGAAAAGATCTCAATTGGAAAGTAGCTACACAACTTAATGCCATAGATGACAACAAATTTACAGCTCCTGATCTACAATATTTTATGGATAGTCCTGTAGAAATAAGTAATCATGCTATCCGAGAATTTAAAGTGACATCAAACGGATTAGAGTACACTATAAAGTTTGCCTTACATCATCTAGGAACTGAAAAAGAAGTAGATACTTACTTTGAAAAAATTAAAAAAATTGTCCTTCAACAAAAAGCTGTATTTGGTGAATATCCAAAATTTGACAATGGAACCTATACTTTTTTGACTTGCTATATGCCCAATGTCTCAGGTGATGGTATGGAGCATAGAAATTCTACCATACTTACCAATACCCGAAGTCTTGCTGAAGAAGGAATGGAAAAGAATATAGGCACAGTTTCTCATGAGTTTTTTCATGCATGGAACGCAGAACGTATACGCCCAAAAACATTAGAGCCTTTTGATTTTGAAAAAGCCAATATGTCTGGAGAATTATGGTTTGCAGAAGGATTTACCAGTTACTATACTGGCCTAATTTTATGTAGAGCTGGTATCAAAAGCCAAGAGGAATATATAAAAGGTTTGGCAGGAGCAATTAATTATGTACAGACATCGCCAGCAAGAGCTTATTTTAACCCTACAGAAATGAGTTATCAGGCTCCTTTTGTAGATGCAGCAAAATCTATGGATCCTGTAAATACGGCAAATACTTTTATCTCCTATTATTCTTATGGTAGTGTATTGGGATTAGCTCTTGATTTATCGTTAAGAATTCACAAAAACGGCCTTAATCTTGATGATTACATGAAACTTGTTTGGAAAAAATATGGGGTAACCGAAATCCCATATACAGAAGAAAACTTACGTACCTCCCTTGAAGAATATGCAGGAGATACTTTTGCGAATGATTTCTTCAACAATTATATTAATGATAGTAAAATCCCTAATTATAAAACCTTATTTACTGATTTTGGAATTTCATTGATCAATAATCCAAAAAAAGCATATCATGGGATTCCTATTGAATTTGATAATAATAATGCAATAGTTTCTTATTATCCCAAAAAAGGAACTCCAGCCTACACAATAGGCTTAAGTAAAGGTGATATTATTTTAGCCATAAACAGTGATTCTTTTACAAATAAGGATGAATTAGCCGAATTGTTAAAAAAATATAACCCTGGTGATAAAGTAACTATTTCTTATAAAAGGTTTGGAAAAGAAATAAAAGCTGAAATGATACTTACGGTCGATCCAAAAATTGAGACGAGATTACATCAAAAAGCTAGTAAACAAGCTATAGACAAACGCGAAAATTGGTTAAAAGCTAAATAGTATTTCATATGGGTTTACTATATACTGTGGTTACTTCTGAAACAGAATTACATCAAATTATAGCACTTCAACAAAAAAACCTACCTATTTCGGTTTCACAAGAAGAAAAAGAAAAAGAAGGTTTTGTAACTGTACAACATACTATTGAAATTCTTAGAAAGATGAATGAGAAACAACCTCATATCATCGCTAAGGATGAAAATAATGTTGTAGGATATGCACTTTCTATGAGTAAAGAATTTAAAGATGAAATCGAAATTCTAAAACCAATGTTTTCAAAAATTGATAAGAATTTAGACAGTACTACTTCATATATTACTATGGGACAAATATGTATCGACAAATCTTATCGAAAACAAGGAATGTTTAGAGGGCTATATTACAAGATGAGAGATGAATTAAAGGATACATATGATATACTTATTACCGAAGTAGCTGCAAATAATACCAGGTCACTTAATGCTCATTATGCTGTTGGATTCACCGACTTACTTGTTTATGAAGCCAATGGTGTAACATGGCATTTGGTAGAATGGAACTGGAAATAAGGATAAAAATGTTTTCTGCTCTGTCATTTCGAGCGAAGTCGAGAAATATTTAGCCTCTTACATTTCGACTCCGCTCAATCTGACATTTAGGACTTTGTTTTATTCTATATCCAGATAAGGATTATAAGTATAGGTCTTGCTAAAATTACCAAGTCCATCAAAGTATTCGTCTATGAGATGAGCAGGGTAATATGCTATTCCTCCTTTTAACAATCCTTGATTATCACCATCGTTTTTGTCATCCCAGTTCCATGGAGCATTAGCTGATCCATTTCCATAAGACTTCTGAAATGATTTTGCATTACTAAACAAATTAGTATTAAATCGCTGATCCCACATGCCTCCGTTTTCAAAAATATTAACTAGTCTATATTTTACATTTCTGTCATAAATATCCGAAGGATATTCGCTAATTGTCTTACTAGGATAATATACTACATAATCGCTTCCGCCTGGTTTTTGTTTAGAATGTGCTTTGATACCATGTCCTTTGGCTTCTGCCGAAGTTTTAAAACGATATATGCCATTATCATTTTGTAGCGTAAGTGTACCATCGACACCTTCATTTCCATCTATAAGTCCAGAATTTGGCGCTTTATAAGAATAGAAATCAGAGTGAAATACCGTAACCACCCCCAATGCATTACCATAAGTAGTATTGTCCTTTTTTACAATGGTAAGCACTCCTTCGAGATCATTTTCATGCTCATCTAATCGATATAAAAACCAAATATCTGTCCAATCTCTAGGATGAAAGAAAGCATAAGTGATAAAATAATGTGTTGTAGTCTCTACTACAGAGTAGTACCCAACTGCATTTCCTTTTCTGGAAGAATTAGAAATATTGTTCCAGTTATTTTTGGCATTAAGATCCCCATCAAAATCATATCGGGTAATATAATCTGCTTTTCCTCTCAAACCATGTGAACCTGTACGATCTACATCCTGATAATGAACAGGAGCATGGTAATAAGCAACGTCTAGATAGAAATTTTGGCTATTTTGGGTTTTGGCTTGGTTTTGTCCTAGAGGTACATCATCTGTTGTTTCACAACTTAAAAAAACAGTAATGAGTACTGTAAATAAACTAATTTTTTTCATTCTAAGAGTATTTAAGGTTAGTAACTATTAAAGTTAGCTATTTACTCTTGGGTAAGATTAGTTACAATTTAAGTCTATATTATTGTATTATTTCTTGAGTGTTATGCATGTTAACTCAATCTAAATATCGGTATCATAATAGCAAAAAAAACACCTTCAAAAATGAAGGTGTTTTTAAAATTTTATAAAGAATAATTGTTTAATCTGCTAAAACAATTACTTTATTATCTTTCATCTCGATTGTTCCAGAGTTTATAGGGAGTAGTGTTGCTCCATTTTCATCTTTTGAGAATTTATCAGCAACTTCTTCTTCTAGATTCATATCCCCATATACTTTTACATTTCCTTTTGCAAGTAAAGAAACAATAGGCGCGTGATTATCTAACATCTGAAATTCTCCATCTATTCCTGGTAATGCAACCGAAGTTACTTCACCGCTAAATAATACTGCTTCTGGAGTTACTATTTCTAAATACATATTTTTATAAGTATTGAGTATTGAGTAATTAGTATTAAGTGAATAATAAGAGAAATCACTCTAATTACTCATTACTAACTTCTCAGTACTATTTATGCTTCAGCTAGCATTTTCTCGCCAGCTTCGATAGCTTCTTCAATTGTACCTTTAAGGTTAAATGCTGCTTCAGGAAGATGATCTAACTCTCCATCCATAATCATTGTAAATGCCTTAATCGTATCTTTAATATCTACCAAACATCCTGGAATACCTGTAAACTGCTCTGCTACATGGAATGGCTGAGATAAGAAACGTTGTACACGACGTGCACGTCCTACTGCTAATTTGTCTTCTTCAGATAATTCTTCCATACCAAGGATGGCGATAATATCTTGTAGTTCTTTATAACGCTGTAATAGCTCTTTTACTCGTTGCGCACAGTTATAGTGTTCGTCTCCTAAGATATCTGCACTAAGAATTCTTGATGTAGAATCTAACGGATCTACCGCTGGATAAATACCAAGCTCTGCAATTTTACGAGATAATACTGTTGTTGCATCCAAGTGAGCAAATGTTGTTGCTGGTGCTGGATCAGTTAAATCATCTGCAGGTACATAAACTGCCTGTACAGATGTAATAGATCCTTTCTTAGTAGAAGTAATACGCTCTTGCATCACACCCATCTCTGTCGCTAATGTTGGTTGGTAACCTACCGCCGATGGCATACGACCAAGAAGTGCAGATACTTCAGAACCTGCTTGTGTAAAACGGAAGATATTATCTACGAAGAAAAGTACATCTTTTCCTTGACCGTCTCCAGCTCCATCACGAAAATACTCAGCGATTGTAAGACCAGAAAGCGCCACACGAGCACGTGCTCCAGGAGGCTCATTCATTTGTCCGAATACAAAAGTAGCCTTAGATTCTTTCATTACATTCTTATCAACTTTAGAAAGATCCCATCCTCCTTCTTCCATAGAGTGCATAAAGTCATCACCATATTTGATAATTCCTGATTCTAGCATCTCACGAAGTAAATCATTTCCTTCACGAGTTCTTTCTCCTACTCCTGCAAATACCGAAAGACCACCGTGACCTTTTGCAATATTGTTAATCAACTCCTGGATTAATACTGTTTTACCTACTCCAGCACCTCCAAATAATCCAATCTTACCTCCTTTTGCATAAGGTTCGATAAGGTCAATTACTTTAATACCTGTAAATAAAACTTCTGTAGAAGTTGATAAATCTTCAAATTTTGGTGCTTGTCGGTGGATTGAAAGACCATCTTTTCCTGTTTTAGGAAGATCCCCAAGACCATCAATAGCATCACCAATTACATTAAATAGACGTCCGTATACATCACCACCGATTGGCATTTGGATTGGAGATCCTGTTCCAACTACTTCCATTCCTCGGCTTAATCCATCACTGGAATCCATCGCAATAGTACGCACAGTATCTTCACCGATGTGAGACTGAACTTCTAATACTATTTTGCTACCGTCTGTTTTATTAATTTCTAATGAATCGTAAATTTTTGGTAATTCAGCCCCTGCCACGAATTCTACATCGATCACCGGACCTACAATTTGAGATACTTTACCTGTAACTTTAGACATTATCTAACTATTTAATGTTTAGTATTTAACTATATGAAAAAGATCTTTTCATTTACACTATGAAATACGACCTTTTTTCAGGCTGCAAATATAGTCTTTTAAAATGAAAAAAATAACTCATTTTCTTTTGTTTTTTAAATACAAAAAAACCTGTGCTTTTTTGATTAGAAAAACATAATGTATCGCACATTTTTTGGGGTGATCTCATCCTTGAAAAAACATCATGTTCCTACAAATAAAATGTTATTACTTAATGACTAATGCTTTTCATATTCGACATAAATTTGATTTTGAACTTAATAAACCATAACTTTCCTACAAATAAAATGTTATCATTAAACAATCAACCTTATGGAAACATATGCAACTGCATTAAGTTATGCCATACCTGGATTTATAGTTCTTATTCTGGCCGAATATCTTGTAAGCAGATGGAAAAAAATACCAGTTAATGAGGCTATGGATACAATTTCTAGCTTAAGCTCTGGCATAACAGATACATTAAGAAGCCTGACTGGACTTGCAATTATCATTATTAGTTACGACTGGATGGTTGATCACATAGCTTTAATCGAAATCAAATCATCTGTTTTGGTATATATATTAACATTTATTGGTTTAGACTTTGCAGGATATTGGTCCCATCGATTTAATCATACAATAAATTTATTTTGGAATCGACACATCATCCATCATAGCAGTGAAGAATTTAACTTGGCTTGTGCGTTACGCCAAAGTGTTTCGGGCATAGTTGCGATCTATTTCTTTCTATATATCCCTTTGGCTTTAATAGGTATACCTGCACATGTTGTTGCATTGGTTGCTCCTATACATTTATTTGCTCAATTCTGGTATCATACACGATTGGTTAACAAAATGGGGATTTTAGAACATATTATAGTAACTCCTTCTCACCATAGGGTGCATCATGCTATTAATGATGAATATCTAGACAGAAATTACTCGCAAATCTTTATTTTTTGGGATAAATTTTTTGGAACGTTTCAAGAAGAAATTCCTGAAAAACCTCCAGTATATGGTGTTAAAAAACCTGTAAACACATGGAATCCTTTCTTAATTAATTTTATGCACGCCTGGGGGATTCTAAAGGATGCTTGGAGAACAAAAAGCTGGTGGGACAAAATAAGAATATGGTATATGCCCACAGGATGGAGACCTAGCGATGTAAAAGAAAAATATCCTATACAAATCATTACAGATCCCTATACAAGAGAGAAATATAAAACTGAAAGCTCATTATCTCTTAAATTATGGTCCTGGTTTCAATTATTTACAACTTTATCATTAATGTATTATATGCTAATTAGTTTTGGCGATTTAGAATTTATTGAAATTATACAGTACTCTATTTTTTTAGCACTATCAATTTTTGCATATACTTCTTTAATGGATAGACATCACATGTCTATATATGCTGAAGTAATTAAAATAGGATTTGGCTTATTCATAATCATTAGAGAAGGTGGCTGGTTTGGTATTGACTCTTTGTTAGATGGAGCAACATATATAATCATTGCATATCTGATTATTTCCATTCTATCGGCTATTTATTTTCAATTCTTTGAAAGAGATCATATCTCTTCATCAGCTCAAGAAATGATATAAAAAAAGCCCTATTTGAAAGATATAAGTAGGTTTTTTAATACTAAATCAATGTATTATAGATTATTTATGGATAAGCCTATATAATACTGAGAACCAATAAATCCTGATCCTATTGCCGTAAAATAATCATCTCCCCCAATATTATTTGCTCCAACTTTAAGTACTGACTTGATAAAAGGGATTCTATAATTGATTTGAGCATCAAATACAGAATAAGATGGAATATCGCCATCTGCAAAGTCTGCTTCCCAAAAATAATCATCACTCCATCTAAAATTAGTATTAAAACCAAGGTTCTTATATACATTAATATTACCAAATGATGCTTTAATTTTATGTTTTGGCGTATTAAAACTACTTCTGAAATCTGGGTCTTCTGACCTATCAAAATCCTGCTCTGTATACGTATAATTAACCCCAAAATCAAAGTTGCCAAAAACCTTAGCAGTTACTCCCAAAACGGCTCCTATAGCACTAATATCTACATCAGAGTTTGTAGAGGCTGTATATACCACAAAATCTTCATTCTGAATAGCACTTAAAGCAGTTGGGTCTCCATTGGCTATCTCATCTACTCTACCATATAATGGTACGACAATATTTTCATTAGAAATGAAGTCTTTATATTGGTTATAATACCCGCTTATATCCAGAATTAAATTACTTATTTTACCTCTATATCCTAATTCTACAGCAATTATTTTCTCAGGTGTTACAATATCTATATTGGATTTAACAGGATTTTGTTGTTGTACAGAATTTAATGAAAATGAATTTTCATAAGCTTCTCTACCAGTAACTGTAGCTGTCCCTCCTATATTTAAAGGAATGGTTCTCACATCTCTATCCAAATTATCGGGTGCTGAACCTATCAAAATTGCTTGTCCAATATCTAATCCTATATATAAGTCCTGAGTAGTAGGGTTTCTAAATCCAGTTTGGATAGAAGCTCGTATATTATGGTTCTTTTTATCCCCTAAAGTATATCCTAATGAAAACCTTGGAGAAAAATTACCCTCAAATAATTGTGACTTATCATAACGCATAGATCCTGTTAGCTTAAGTCTTTCATTTAGAATTTTTCTTTGAGCTTGTACATAAATACCATATTCTGAATATTTAATTGGCCCGTCTTTATCTGTAAAAACCGTCCCAGAAGAATTTAATTTATATTCTCTAAAAGATCCCCCAATCTGAACATCAGCAAAATCACTGGTAATATGGCTTAAATTATAATTGACATCTGCATGTCTGAATTCTGATTTTTCCTGAAGCTTAGAGCCTTCTGAAAAATCAGAATTAGTAGTTACCTGATTAAAGGCTTGTGCAAACCCCGAGGTCCCAGGAATTAAACGCCCCCTATCTGCAGCTACTCTAGCTAAGCGATGAGCTTGTTCTTCTCCTGCGCTATTAACTGCACCTAAAAAATTCAAAGCATATTGTGCAAACCACGTTGGGTCATCTTTCCATGATCTATTAATATTGATTCCTGTAAATCTAATATCATATGTATCTCCTGCATTATTTGCCGTTATATAACCTCTTGCAAAAAAATGATCATTTTTTATCTCGAGTTTATGCTGTTGTAGTAGAAAATTACGCAATGATGTTCTATTCGCATCTTGACTTACAGTAGTTCCTCTACCAATTCTACTATTATAAATAATCTCAAAATCATTTTCAAATGGCTTATAATGTAATGAAGCATCAAATTTTAAATTTTCGAATTTATTATCATTTAAGTCTGCTTCATCATACCCTGTTCTGCTTACAATAGTTTCGGGTAATGCATTGGCCTGAGTCGCTGTCAAAACACCTGCATTTACCAATCCTCGGCCAACTACATCTAGACCTTGTGCTACTTCATCTCCGTATATATTAATACCATCAAATCCTGGATCTGACCTATCAAATCCTGGATTTGACACATCTTGTCTATTAGCTGCCATCCAATCTTTTCCTCTTGTGTAAGAAAAATTTGCTTTTGCGGCAAACTTCTTAGAAAAAGCTTTTGCCATTCTAATTCCGTAATCATAAAACTCATTATTTCCGGCAGCTTCCTGAGAGGTAATTCCACTTCTAAAATAAGCACTAATCCCTGGATAATCAAACGGACTCTTACTCGTCATAAACAAAATACCATTAAAAGCATTTGCTCCATATAACGCAGAAGAAGCCCCAGGTAAAAGTTCTACAATATTCACATCCAATTCTGTCAATCCAGAAAGGTTTCCTAATATAAAATTTAATGCAGGTGCCGTATTATCTGCCCCATCTACCAATTGGACAAACCTTTTATTTGTAAGTGTAGAAAACCCTCTGGTATTTATAGATTTAAGAATTATACTATTCGTATTAAGATCAATCCCCTTTAAATTCTCTAACCCGCCATAAAAATCTGCCGAAGTAGTACTTTTGATTTCTCTTAATCCATAATTTTCTACACTAACTGGTGATTCAAACACACGCTCTGGTGTCCTCGAAGCAGAAATGACAATCTCGTCTAATTGATTGAGCTCTGCTAATGTAATAATCACAGGAGTAGCTTTATCTGGAACAACAATTGAAGAGCTCTCAAAACCAGGACCACTTACTATAATTGTAAGAGGAAATTCATCTTTTATCCCCAATTCAAAAATTCCATAAAAGTCAGTAACTGCAAAATTTTCAGTTCCTTCTGCGACAACACTAACTCCTGGAACAGGCTGATAATTCGCATCAATTACGGTTCCTGTAATTTTTATTTGAGCTGTAATAGTAATGCTAGTTAATAGCATTATTCCTAAGTAGATTATTTTCATATATGTAGGTTTATTGTTCTAGATTTGCCAAAAAAAAACCATTTGAAAACCTTTCAAATGGTTTTTTATTAAATAATATATTTTCTACTTAAGCGAACCCGAATAAAAAGTTGGGTAATCTGCTGCTTTTACTGTTGGTAAATTAGATCCATATGTTGTATTGATTGCTTCTGCTGCTTTATTAGCTAAGAAGGCAGCTCCACGTGCTGTTGGATGCACTCCATCTAATGAAAATAATCCTCCAAAAACTATATTACCTTGTATTGTAAATTCATCAAATTGCAATCCATCATCAGAAGAAACCTGATCCAAAAATCCATTAGCGTCTACAAATGCTAAACCTTTTTGTTGTACTGCAGCATCTATTACAGCATTATACGCAGAGGTTGCAGTTGCAATTTCTTCTTGTTCTTCTGGAGTTAACACCCATTTATCTTCTAGGGGATATGTAATACCATTTACTGCCAATTGTCCTGCTTGTGCTTCAGATAATCCTAAACCAGTTAACATTGTTATCGCAGCTGTGTTTACTTGGCCTATTATAGCAGAACTTGGCAAAACAAATAAATCATCTTTAGTAGCCTGCCTTGCCTGCCCGTACAAAATCCCAGTAACGGTAGCTGTTCCTGCATCTACCATATTACCTATTAGAGCATCTCTAATTTCAATCGAAAGATCTACCAAAGATTCGTCTTTAATGATCACTGCGCTTGTACTATCTTTCTCTGTCTTAAACGTTATCATCCTTTCTGAAACTCCTAAAGCATTAAAAACTTGATTTAACCCAGCAAATTGAGCATTTAATGTAGGGATCAAAGGTCCAAAACTAGGATTATCCGGATCTAAAGGATTATGAGGCACTGTCGTAAAATGTGCTATTGCCGTTACATCTGGGATATTAAAGATTACTCCTTTTGCACCGCCAGAAGTTAATGTCTCTACTAATGTATTATAAGATTGGGTAAATATAGAAGTGTCTATGATCGGGCTTGTACCATCTCCTCCAGACAAAGCATATCCCAACACATCATTACTACCAATCCATAACGAAAAAAATGTCGGGTCTTGCTTCATAGCATCTTCTAAAACAGATGCATTAGGGTTAGAAGCTATCCTCACAAAATAAGGGTTAGCCATTGGCGGCATCATTTGTAATCCTGCTATATTTCCATATCCATTAGCCAACAAATGAAAACTTTGTGCTCCAGGAATCCCCATATTATTAAAAGAACCCGTTAGCGGAACTGTAATATCTGTGGTAGGCATTTCTGCTTCGATATCGGTTGGTGGAACAACTCCTAATGGTGTAGGACCCGAAAAGCTAGGTGGTGCAGGGTCTGGATCTCTATAAAAATAAAGTCTAGGGCCAAAACCTGGAAGTTGACTCCCTCCTAATAAGAGTCCTCCTATATTATCATTCATTAAAGGTTGTTTAAATTCACCTCCACCAGCTAATGCAAATTGTTGTGCTAAGATATTAGGGTAAGAGTCTTCTTGCCCTGCAATAAACAATGCACCATCTGTAAAACCTGCAGTTAAAGAATTACCTAAAGCTACATACCTTGAAAAATCTGCAGTTCCTGAAGTAATTGCTACTTCTTCCTCTGTTGCTGGAGCTTCATCGTCTGATTCACAAGCTACGAATCCAAAAACCAATAGGATTAATAGCCATTTATATTGAGTATTCATTTGTTATTTTTTATTATCGTTAGCAAAATTCATTACAGCGTATTTAGTGATAAGCCCACATAGTATTGGGATCCAATAAATCCGGTTCCGAAAGCAGAAAAGTATTCATCACCACCAATATTTGTTCCTCCTACTTTTAGGATAGCTTTCAATTTTGGTATTTTATAATTTATCTGCGCATCAAAAACCGAGAACGAAGGTACATCACCATCTGCAAAAGGTGCTTCCCAGAAATAGTCATCACTCCATCTAAAATTCGTATTAAATCCAAAGTTTTTGAATAGATTAGGGTTTCCAAAACTTGCTTTTATTTTATGTTTTGGCGTATTGAAACTAGTTCTGAAATCTGAATCATCCTGTTTATCAAAATCCTGTTCTGAAAAGGTGTAATTAACTCCTATTTCAAAATCTTTAAAAACTTTAGTAGTTATCCCCGCTATCACACCATAAGAGCTTATATCTTCATCAGAATTTGTATATGTTTGATATCGTTCTGTATCTTGATTTTGTATAGCACTAAATGATAATGAGCCTGGTTGAAAGTCATTCACATCTCCGTATAAAGGAACCAGCACAGTTTCATTAGAAATAAAATCTTTATAGGCATTATAATAGGCGCTTACATCAACTACAAATCCTTTTACTTTTCCTCTATATCCCAATTCAAGAGCTGTAACTTTTTCAGGTTTTACAATACCAATATCTGCTGCTACAGGGGCTCCGTTAAGCACAGAGCTTAACGAAAAAGCATTTTCGTAAGCTGCTCTACCGGTAATTGTTGCTGTAGCAGAACCTGTAATGTTCTCACCTCCACCACTCAAATCAAATGTTCTAACATCTCTATCAAGGTTATCAGGAGCAGATCCTACTAAAATAGCTCGACCCGCATTAAGACCTATATATAGATCTTGAGTTGTCGGGTTTCTAAATCCGGTTTGTGCAGATAAACGAATATTATGATTTCTGTCTTCTCCTGCAGTATATCCTACAGACAACCTTGGCGAAAAATTGCCATCAAACAATTCTGCCTTGTCATAGCGTATAGATCCTGTTAATTTTAATCTTTCATCATACAATTTCTTTTGAATCTGGGTATATACACCAAACTCTGAATAGCGAATTGGTCCATCAAAATCTGTAAATATAGTACCTGATGAGTTTAGTTTATATTCTCTGAAAGATCCACCAACCTGTATATCTGCAAAGTCACCCGTAATGTGCGTTAAATTATAGTTTACATCTGCATGTCTTAACTGAGTAGCATCCTGAAATTTGGCTCCTGTAGTCAAATCGGGATCATTTATAACTGTATTAAATGCTTGTTGAAACTCTGGCGTACCAGGAGTTAGTCGTCCCGTATCTGCAACTTGTCTCGCTAGAGCATGAGCCTGTTCTGGCAAAACACCTTGTAAGGTTGCTGTTGCAAATGTAGCTGCATATTCTCCGAACCACGTTAAATCAGGTTTCCATAATCTATTAACATTTATCCCAGCAAATCTAGTGTCATAAGAATCTCCTGACCTCTCATCTGTTATATACCCTCTAACAAAAAAGTTGTTGCCTTTAAATTCTAACTTATGCTGTTGTAAGAAAAAATTACGTATTGAATATCTATTCGCTCCTTGATAAATAGTAGTACCTCTTCCTATTTTTCCATTATAAATAATCTCAAAATCATTGGCAAAAGGCCTATAATGTAATGCTGTATCAAATTTTATACTCTCTGCTGGATAATCATTAAGATCACTTTCTAGATACCCTGTTCTACTTACATTCTCATTAGGTAATAAGTTTTCTGCTCCTGCTGGTAAAGCTCCCAAGTTAACCAAAGCGATTCCTACTCCTCTTATATTAGTACTTACCTCATCACCATATACATTTAAACCATCATAATTAGGATCTGTTCTATCGGTATCAGGGTTTAAAACATTTACTTCGCTTGTTGCAAACCAATCTGTCCCTCTTAGATAAGCAAAATTAACTTTTGCAGCAAATTTATCTGAAAATGCATGAGCAAATCGAACTCCATAATCATAAAATTCATTATCCCCAGCTGCCTCTTGTGAGGTAATACCTCCTTTAAAATAAGCACTAACACCTTGATGATCGAATGGGTTTTTACTGGTCATAAACAGTATCCCATTAAAAGCATTTGCCCCATAAAGTGCAGAAGATGCTCCTGGCAGTAATTCTACACTATTTACATCTATTTCGCTCATCCCAATTAAATTACCTATAACGAAATTTAAAGCTGGTGCTGTATTATCCATACCATCAACCAATTGTACAAAACGTGTATTTGCGAATGTAGCGAAACCTCTCGTGTTTACAGATTTAAATGTTAAACTATTGGTGTTAATATCAACACCTTTTAAGTTCTCTAATCCATCATAAAAATCTACGGCAGGTGTATTTTTAATTTCTTTGATACCAATACGCTCAACACTTACTGGTGATTCGAAAATACGTTCTGGTGTTCTTGATGCTGATACAATTACCTCATCAAGTTCTGTACCTTCATTTAAGGTGATTGTTACATCTGATGTTGTTGAAGAAATAACCTCTGAAGAGAGTTCAAACCCAACACTACTTACTTGAATCGTAAATGGCGGTGTTTGCTGTACTGTTAACGTAAAAAGGCCGTCAAAATCGGTTACTGTACCTATTCTTGCTCCTTTTACTATTACATTCGCTCCTGGAATCGGTTGATCGTTATCATCTACAACCTTACCATTAATTGTCGTTTGTGCAGTAGCAAAAATGCATGTTAATAGCATTATTACTAATGTAGTTGTTCTCATGCCCCAAAATTTTATAGTTATGAGAACAATATACGTTTTTTTGTGAATTTTTTAATAGAATTGTTAAAACTTTGTTTTTTTATAGATAATGATTGCTTACTTAACAATATCTCTATTATTTGGTCGATACCTGTTGTAGAAAACAAAAAACCTGTCTGATTTCTCAGACAGGTTTAAAACATTCGTTAAAAAATTAACGTTGTATCTTATAGGTTATTTATTATTATCCCAACAAAATATTGGCTACCAATGAATCCTGTTCCAATACCTGTATAATATTCGTCACCTAGTAAATTATTCGCACCAACCTTTAATTTAGCTTTAAGAGAAGGAATAGAATAATTAATCTGAGCATTAACTACAGTATAGGAAGGAATATCACCATCACCAAAATCAGATTGCCAGAAATACTCATCACTCCATACTACATTAGAATTGAAACCAAAGTTCTTAAACAGGTCGTCTTTACCTAAAGAAGCTTTTACTTTATGCTCTGGTGTATTAAAGTTACTTCTAAAATCAGGGTCTTTTTCTTGATCAAAATCTTGTTTTGTATAAGTATAATTTACACCTAAATCAAATCCTTTAATTTGGGTAGTAACTCCTGCTATAAAACCATAAGAATTAATGTCTACATCAGAGTTTGTAGAGGCAGAAAATATCTGACTAGTTCCTAAAGATTGAATATCACTTATTGCCTGCGCTTGTTCTGCAGCAGTACCATTTACTCTACCTGTAGAAGGAGCAATTACTGTTTCATTAGAAATAAAATCCTGATATTGGTTATAATATATACTACCATCTAGGATTACTGTTCCGAACTGTGCTCTATACCCTATCTCATAAGCCGTAACTCTCTCTGGCTTTACAATATCAATATTTGCTACTTGTAAATCTGCAGGGTTTTGGGAAATTGCAAATTGTGCAACTGAGCTTGCAGAGTATGAATTCTCATAGGCATCTCTACCTGTAATAACATTACCTCCTTCTTCTACCGTATATCTATCTAAATTATCTGGAGCAGAACCAATAAGGCTTGTTCCCCCACCAATATCTAAACCAATATATAAATCCTGAGTCGTTGGATTTCTAAAACCAGTTTGTATCGATGCACGAAGGTTACGAGTTTTATTCGCTCCTAGAGTATAACTCACAGAGAACCTTGGAGAAAAGTTACCGTCAAATAATTGAGATTTATCATAACGTACAGAACCTGTCAATTTTAATCGCTCATCTAAAAACTTCTTTTGGATCTGTGTATACACACCATATTCAGAATATTTTATCGGACCATCTACATCTGTAAATACAGTACCTTCAGAATTTAATTTATACTCTCTAAAAGATCCACCAACTTGTATGTCAGCAAAATCACTTGTAATATGGCTAAAGTTATAGTTTGCATCTGCATGTCTAAATGAAGTCTTCTCAATAAATTTAGAACCTCTTGAAAGATCAGGATCATTAGTCACCACATCAAATGCTTGTTGAAACTCTGGAGTACCAGGAATCAAACGGCCAGTATCAGCTGTTTCTCTTGCAAAACCATGAGCTTGTTGTTCTGGCAATCCAGCTGCTCTTGATCTAGCAAATGCAACTGCATATTGAGTAAACCAATCTTGGTTATTCTTCCACCTATTATTGATATTAAGTCCTGTAAATCTAATATCGTAAGAATCTCCTGCATCTTCTGCAGTAACATACCCTCTTACAAAGAAATTATCATTTTTTAATTCTAATTTATGTTGTTGTAAGAAAAAGTTACGTAATGAAGTTCTGTTGGCATCTTGGGTCACAGTAGTACCTCTACCCATTTTACCAGTATAGATAATCTCTAAATCATCTGCAAATGGTCGATAATGTAATGACGCATCAAATTTTATACTTTCTGCTTCGTTGGCATTAAGATCTGCCTCGTCATATCCTGTTCTACTAATAACATCATCTGTAAGAAAACTAGCTTCAGTAGCTGTCAGGGCATTTGCTTGTACTAATAATGGTGCAAAAACATCAACTCTTGATGCAGCTTCATCACCATATACATTTAAACCATCATACCCTAAACTATTTTCTCTCGTAGCACCAGGATTAGCTAAATCTCTTTTATCTGCAGCCAACCAATCTGTTCCTTTTAGGATAGCAAGGTTTACTTTACCGGCAAACTTATCAGAAAAAGCATGTGCCATTCTTACTCCAACATCATAAAATTCATTATCACCAGCAGCTTCTTGAGAAGTGATACCTCCTTTGGCATAAGCACTAATTCCTTGATAATCAAAAGGATTTTTACTATTCATGAATAAAATACCATTAAAGGCATTCGCTCCATATAATGCAGAAGATGCACCTGGCAGTAATTCTATACTTTGTACATCCAACTCAGTTAAACCAACTAGATTACCCAAAACAAAGTTTAAGGCTGGAGCTGAATTATCCATACCATCTATCAATTGTACAAAACGTGTATTGGTAAACGTAGCAAAACCTCTAGTGTTAACAGATTTTAATGTTAAACTATTGGTATTAACATCAACACCTTTCAATGTTTCAAGATCGCCATAAAAATCTGCTGATGCTGCATTTTTGATTTGTTTAATACCAAACCGCTCGATACTTACTGGCGATTCGAATAATCTTTCTGGAGCTCTCGATGCAGATATTACTAATTCGTCTAAAAAGGTAATATCTTCTAAAACAATAGTAATGTCTTTTGTCTCTGATGTAACTACAAATGTAGTAGGATCAAAACCAATACTGCTTGCTTCTAATGTAAAAGGATACTCTTTGTCTGTTGTTAAAGAAAAATTTCCATCAAAATCTGAAATTGTAGAAACTGATGTTCCTTTTACAGTAATACTAACACCAGGGATTGGTTCATCGAACCCATCAATAACCCTACCGTCTATTACATTTTGTGAAACACCAATAGCGCCAACAAAAAGCATTAAAACTAGTGTAATTGTTTTCATAAGTAGATTGTTTTTTAAAAATTAAGTTGATTATTCTTATGCGCGCACAAGAAATTTTAACATTTGGGAAGCAAAACTACACTTTTTTGATTAAAAACAAAGCAAAAAGTGTTTTTTGTCGTAAAAAAATGTTTTTCAGCGATCCCTAAAAACTTCTGAGCTTCTAAAAAAATGTACAATTTTGGGGTAAATTAAATGGAATTCATTGATTTATAAGCCCATATATAAAACTAAGCAAAATAATTTAAAGTTTAACATATTAATCAATGTGGCGTACTAATATTGCGCGAAAACCGTAAAAAACACTCTTCTACGACAAAAACCACCTTTATGAAGGTGGTTTTTAATGTTTTTTCTAAAAAAATATTACTCTACTGTAACCGATTTAGCAAGATTACGAGGTTGATCAACATTTTTATCAAGCATTACAGCAATATGATATGATAACAACTGCAATGGTATTGTCGTAAGTAGAGGAGTTAAAAACTCATCAGTTTCTGGGATCTCTATAACATGATCTGCAAGTCCTTTAACTGTAACATCGCCTTCAGTTACAATCCCAATTATTTTACCTTTTCTAGATTTTATTTCCTGAATATTACTTACAACTTTTTCGTAGTGCCCTTTTTTGGTCGCTATAACAACAACTGGCATTTGTTCATCAATGAGCGCTATCGGTCCATGTTTCATTTCTGCTGCAGGATACCCTTCTGCATGAATATATGAAATCTCTTTAAGCTTTAATGCTCCTTCGAGTGCTACAGGGAAATTATACCCTCTACCTAGATACAAGAAGTTTTTGGCATTTTTATAAGTCTCTGCTATAAATTTGATATGCTCATTAGACTCTAAGGCTATTTTTACTTTTTCAGGAATTCTTTCAAGCTCTTGTAGATAGTAATGAAAATCACTATTAGAAATTGTTCCTTTCCTTTCGGCTAATTTTAATGCAATAAGAGAAAGCACAGTAATCTGAGTTGTAAATGCTTTGGTAGAAGCCACCCCAATTTCTGGTCCTGCATGAGTATATGCACCAGCATGGGTTTCTCTAGAAATCGAAGATCCAACTACATTACACACTCCAAAAACAAAAGCTCCGTTCTCTTTTGCTAGCTTAATCGCAGCCATTGTATCGGCGGTTTCACCACTTTGTGATATCGCAATGACTACATCATCTTGATGGATTACAGGATTGCGATATCTAAATTCTGAAGCATATTCGACCTCAACAGGTATTCTTACTAATTCTTCAAAAATATACTCTGCTACCAAACCTGCATGCCATGAAGTACCGCAAGCTATAATAATAATACGCTTTGCATTAAGTAGCTTAGCTAAATTATCATCAATTCCTGCCATTTTAATAATACCTTCAGCAACCCTCATTCTTCCTCTATAGGTATCACTAATCGCATTAGGTTGCTCATAGATCTCTTTTAACATAAAGTGATCATAACCTCCTTTTTCAATTTGTTCTAGATTGATCTGTAGTTCTTGTACATAAGGATCTACTAGGCTATCATCTTTGATATTTCTTACTTTAATTTCTTTACCTCTACGTACTATCGCCATTTCTCCATCTTCTAGATAAATAGCATTGTTAGTATATTCTATAAAAGGCGAAGCATCTGAAGCTATAAAAAATTCATCATCGCCAACTCCAATGGCAAGAGGGCTACCTAATCTTGCAACAACTATTTCATCTGGCTTTTGTTTATCAAAAACAGCAATCGCATATGCGCCTACTGTTTGATTTAAAGCTATCTGAACTGCTTTTCCAAGTTTTACGTTTTCTTTTGTCTTAACGTCTTCGATCAAATTCACCAATACTTCAGTATCTGTTTCTGAAGTAAAAGTATATCCACGTTTTAATAATTCTTTTCTAAGTGTTTCATAATTTTCAATAATACCATTATGAATGATCACCAAATTTCCAGAATTAGAATAATGTGGGTGTGAGTTTACATCATTAGGAACACCATGTGTTGCCCATCTTGTATGACCTATGCCTACATTACCTTTAGTAGGTATCTCTTTAACCAACCTCTCTTCTAAGTCACTTACCTTACCTTTTGTTTTTGACAATTTAATATCATTACCATCGTAAAGAGCTATCCCAGCTGAATCGTAACCTCTATACTCAAGTCTTTTTAATCCCTTTAAAACAATCGGATAGGCCTCTCTATGGCCAATATAACCTACAATTCCACACATGATTTAAGTTTTTTAATAATCGTGTTATTAGTTGCTTTTAGATTCTGTATAAAAAATCTCTAGTTTCAAACGCTTTGCTAGGGGAACATCATCTGTATTACCATAAAGAATAGTACCTTCATGAGAGATTACGGATGAAAATGGGATGATTTTTTCTTCAAGAGTTATTTCGCTATCAGGGTTGTTTTCATCAGCTCTAGTAAAAGTAAAACCGTTAGCATTACCTACTATATTCACATTTTGAGAAACAGACAATCCTAATTTAACATTATCATTATCTTCATTAAGAACACTTATAATATGTTGCGTAAGGCTTATTTTATAAAACTCTCCTCTTTTGTCTGAATCACGACTAATCCTTCCTAAATGATTAATTACAGAAAAAACCGGAAAATCTTCATTAATAGTAGCATCAAAACGATAATCAACCAATATATCTCCCGTTTCTAAATTAAAGATAAAAATTCTTTCTGGTTCTGTGTCTCCTGATGTTACTTTATCTTGGTCAATATAAAATTTTAAACTAGCGTCATTAACCAACCAATTTTGTCTTTTTATAAAAGATAATTCATTTTCTTCTTCTCCGTTTTCATTAGTAATATTTCTGTTAAATAGATCAATTACAGCATACGAACCATCGCCTCCTTTTAAATAAAGATTCCTTTCTCCATTAATCTGATCTTGATTTTCAGTTTTTAATTCTTCGGCAATAACGGGATCTAATTGAGTATTAATAGCATTAACAATATTATTTGAGAATGTTAAAGCATACTCCCCATCATCTCTTACCTTATCACTTCTATCGCCATCACCATCCTCATCTAAAACATCTGTTTTATCAAAAGAATAATGTAACGTAATTCGAGCGCTAGTCAAATTAAAATATATTAAATTTCCGGTATTGTTTATAGCTTCTGCTTTAAGATAAATCCCCCTGAAATAGTTTCTAAAATTATTTACATTGCTAAGTTCTGCACTATTCTCTTTGTCTAAAAATTGAGTTTTAAACAATTCTCTTATATCATTAGATATTTTATCAGAAAACACAATTCTTAGTCCTGGGGCTACCCTAGACCTGCTTACTATCGAATCTGTTTTATTAGGATCTTTCTGTTTTAAAACTATTTCTGAAGCAGAAGGAATAAAAGAATCATTACTATATAATAATTGACTCTGCACTTGATCAACAAAATTAGATTGAATATCATTAGAGTAATAAATTTGTCTCTCGTTGGTAGTAGGATCAAGATCTCTTAAAAAATAATTTGATTTATAAATAGATAATTTAATGGGCTGATTTCCATAAACCGAGTCCAATCGAAATGTAGAAGCTGTTTCTGTAGTATTTGCATCAATCTGTACTTGCTGTGTAGCGGTTACTGTACTAAAGTATGGTAAATTAAACACAACACTATCTAAAACTGCTACTTCACCAAAATCAGGATTAAAAGCCTCAGGTTGCACCTGTGATAGTATATCATATGATGATTGGCCATATACCGGATCATTATACACACCTAATAAATTAACTGGTAAAAATGAAGTTTGTACAGTATCAAATTTTTGATTGTAGGCAACAGGTGTTGCGCTATACTGTTTATCTTGAAAATTTACATCTCCTATAACTTCGCTACCAACATTACTAAAATCATCATTACATGATAAGAAAGTAACAGCAACAACTACTATAGCCGCTGCTTTAATTAAAAAATTCATCAAATTCATAAATAAATCATTCTGATTACACCAATACCTCTGTTTGATAAAAGGCTTCATAGGCATCTGCAAATTCATCTGGTTTTTTATATTCTAATACTGGTTGGTCTATACTTTTTAAATGATCAACAAGCTCACCTGGGATGTTTTCCGATCCCACTATGATAGCATCAGAATTATCAATAGCAACCTTCATCACATTATTATATGTTGGCTTAGCTAGATCACTAATCTTTCCTTCTTCAATTCCATCAAACTTAACCTTTGCCATCATATTATTATCAAGCGTTCCCTCATAACCATGATCATACACCGAAGTTACAATCTTACTATGTCCAAACAGTGGTTCATTAGCATAATAATTTTTTAAATACAACGGCAACAGAGAAGCTAGCCACCCATGCACATGTATAACATCTGGAGACCAGTTTAGTTTTTTCACTGTTTCTATAACTCCCTTAGCAAAAAAGATTGCTCTTTCATCGTTATCTGGAAACAGGTTTCCTTCTTCATCGGTCAATGTGGCCTTTCTTTTAAAATAATCTTCATTATCAATAAAATAAACCTGCATTCGTTCTTTAGGGATTGAAGCAACTTTAATGATCAAAGGCATATCTAAATCATTAATCACAAGATTCATCCCCGAAAGGCGAATCACTTCATGCAATTGATGTCTTCTTTCATTAATATTACCATATCTTGGCATAAAAATCCTAATTTGTCCCCCTTTATTATTAACCATTCTCGGTGCTTCAAACGACATGGATGAGATTTCAGTCTCTGGCAGGTAAGGTATTACTTCTGATGATACATACAATATCCTCTTATCTTTCATATAATCGATACTTTTATCGTCCTCCTTTTGGAATTAATTTTGCAAAATTACGAAAATTTATGCAGTCTGCCAGTAATATCTTATTTTTGCACGCCTTTAAGTTTTATCTCAATGCAAGTACACGAAAAAAGACGAGACATTACAGCCAGTGTTGCAATCTTAAAAAAACAAAACAAAACCATTGGGTTTGTTCCTACTATGGGGGCATTACACAAAGGACACCTTGCATTAGTAGAAAAGGCAATTAAAGAAAATCATATTGTTATTGTAAGTGTTTTTGTAAACCCAACACAATTTAATAATACTGATGATTTGGTCAATTATCCCAAAACTTTAGATGCCGATGTAGCGCTTTTATCAAAATTATCAACAGATATTATCGTTTTTGCGCCAACTGCAAAAGAAATATATGGAGATCAAATGTCATCTATTGATTATGATTTTGGAGGTATAGAAAATGAAATGGAAGGTAAATTCCGTTCAGGGCATTTTGACGGTGTAGGAACTGTATTAAAGTATTTATTTACCATTGTATCTCCAACAAAAGCATATTTTGGGGAAAAAGATTTTCAGCAACTACAAATCGTTAAAAAATTAGTTGAAATTGAAAAAATGTCAGTACAAATTATAGGGTGTCCTATTTATAGAGAAGAAAGTGGTTTAGCCTTAAGCTCGAGAAACAAAAGGCTTAATGCAGAACAATTTGAAGCATCTCCCTTGATATTCAAAACATTACAACAGGTACAAAAAGACTTTGGCACAAAAAGTGTTACTACTATAAACAAATGGGTGTCAGATCAATTCAAAAATAATAACGAATTAGAATTAGAATATTTTGAAATTGCTAAAGCATCTGACCTCAAATCAATCAAACGAAAACAAAAAGACACTAAATATCGCGCATTTATTGCGGTATTTGCAGGAAAAATAAGACTTATAGATAACATTGCCCTAAACTAAAAATAACTAACTTTGTAACATGCTTGTACACGTAGTAAAATCAAAAATTCATCGCGTTAAAGTCACTGGTGCTGACCTAAATTATATAGGTAGTATAACCATTGACCAAGATTTAATGGATGCTGCCAATATTATTGAAGGAGAAAAAGTACAGATTGTAAATAATAATAACGGAGAGCGATTAGAAACTTATGCTATTCCTGGTCCTAGAAATAGCGGAGAAATCACATTAAATGGAGCCGCAGCACGAAAAGTAGCAAAAGGAGATGTGCTTATATTAATTACCTATGCTATGATGGATATCGAAGATGCAAAAAACTTCAAACCAAAACTTCTTTTCCCTAACGAAGAAAACAACTTACTAAAGTAGCATTGTGAATCCAAAACTTATAAAATTTCTTAAGATTATACTCCCACTTGCGTTGGGAGTTTTTTTAATTTGGTACTCTATCTCCTCTGCCTCTCCTGAAGAACGACAAAAAACACTTCAATATATTTCTGAAGCAGACCCAAAATGGATTCTCCTATCTATTACTATGGGAATTATCTCTCACCTCTCTAGAGCATATAGATGGAATTTTTTGCTAAAACCTCTTGGTTACTCTACCAAACTATCAAATAGTTTTATGGCAGTAATGATTGGGTATTTGGCAAACTTAGGTATCCCAAGATCAGGCGAAATTCTTAGAGGTGGTACTATTTCTACCTATGAAAATATACCTTTTAAAAAAGCTTTTGGCACGATTATCTCAGAAAGAGTTATTGACCTGCTCATGCTTTTACTTATTACAGCAATTACCTTACTTTTTCAGTCAAAAGATTTATTAATCTATTTGCAAGAAAAAATTGCTAACCCAATTGTCACTCTTATTGTTTTGGTTGGTTTAATAGCTTCAGGAATCCTATTTCTAAAGATTATAAAGACTTCAAAAAATCCAATACTTATTAAGTTAAGAGATTTTGGATATGGTATTTTAGAAGGTGTAAAAAGTATTTCAAAAATTAAACAAAAAGGAGGTTTTATCTTTCATACCATTTTAATATGGTCACTTTATGTAGCCATGTTTTATGTTATCAAATATACTGTCCCAGAAACTTCTTCATTATCTATTGGACCTATCTTAGCTACCTTTATTGCTGGTTCAATAGCCATGTCAACAACCAATGGTGGTATTGGAGCATTTCCAATAGCAATAGCAGCTGTTTTATTTCTGTTTGATGTCGAAAAACCTGCTGGAGAAGCTTTTGGGTGGATCTTATGGGGCTCTCAAACCGCAATAAATATTATCCTTGGCGCGTTATCGTTTTTGTTTCTCCCAATTGTAAACAGAGAAAAATAAGGAAATAATTTATATATTGTCCCTTGCTTAACCTTAATCCTAGCACTTATGAAAAAAAGTCTAACCCTAATTATAGCTTGTCTTTTTACTTTTTCGGGGTATACCCAAGCTATTTATGAATCTTTTAGATCAATAAAATTAGATCAAAATAGAGAGTTAAAAATTCAATTACCTCGTAATTACAAAAAAAACGTAGATAAAACCTATCCATTGATTATTGTTCTTGATGGGGATTACTTGTTTGAACCCGTGGCCGGAAATGTAGATTATTTCTCCTATTGGGAAGACATGCCTGAGTCTATTGTTGTTGGTGTTAATCAACGTAAAACAAAAGTTGATGACTGTAGATACGATGAAGGGCAATACTTACCTACACTTAAAGGCGCAGCGTTTTTTGAGTTTATAGGGCAAGAATTGCTACCATACCTTAATCAAACGTATCGTACTGCTCAATTAAAAATTATAGTAGGCCACGATTATACAGGTAATTTTATGAATTACTTTTTATTCAAGGATAACCCAATTTTTCAAGGGTATATCTGTTTAAGTCCAGAATTAGCACCACCTATGGCAGAGCGAATTTCTCAAAAATTAGGTTCTTCTTCAGATATATGGTATTACCTGGCTACTGCCACTAATGATGCCGAAGGGATTAAAAATAGCGTTAGAGATTTGGACGAAAAAATAAAAGGGATTGATAATCCCGACACGCATTATTTCTTTGATGATTTTGATGAGTCCTCTCACTATACTCTTGTGGGAAGAGGAATTCCGAAAGCTCTAGAAGCTATTTTTGAAATGTATCGCCCAATAAGCAAAAAAACATATAAAGAAGTCATCTTACCTCTTGAAACATCTGCATATGATTATCTTGTAGATATGTATAAAACCACAGAGCAATTGTATGGCATAAAACGTCAAATACGAGTAAACGACTTTATTGCTATATCAACAGCTATCGAAAAAAATAAAAAATGGGAAGACTTAGAATCATTAGGTAAACTTGCCATCAAAGAACATCCTGATACGATGTTGGGGCATTACTATCTAGCCATGTTCTACGAGCAAACAGGAGAGCCTAAAAAAGCTATGAGATCCTATGAGAATGGATTTCAACTATCCGAAATTGCCTTCTTAACAAAAGATTATATGCTCGATAAAGTAAATAAAATAAAAGAAGATTTTGGTTGGTAAATTTTCCAATACATAAAATAAAAAGATCCCTAAAAGGGATCTTTTTTTATACATTACATTTCAGTTTTAAATCTAAATAATAGTACTTTTACGTTTCATCATTTTTTTTATGGCCAAAACCAAAACTGTTTTCTTCTGTCAAAATTGCGGAGCTCAATATGCCAAATGGCAAGGACAGTGCTCATCTTGTAAAGAATGGAATACCATAGCTGAAGAAGTTGTGCAAAAGGCAGAAAAAAGTGATTGGAAAAATGCAACATCTACTCCCAAAATTAACAAAGCGGCCAAACCACTTCGTATTTCAGAAATCGATACCAGTCAAGAAGCAAGATACAATACCGATGATGCCGAACTTAATCGGGTACTTGGCGGCGGACTTGTTCCCGGTTCTCTAACGCTTTTGGGAGGTGAGCCTGGCATAGGCAAAAGTACATTGTTGCTTCAGATCAGTCTTAAATTACCATATAAAACGCTATATGTTTCGGGAGAAGAAAGTCAAAAACAGATCAAAATGCGTGCAGAACGCATTCAATCAAAGACTGACAATTGTTTTATTCTTACTGAAACTAAAACTCAAAATATATTCAGGCAAATTGAAGCTACCGAACCAGATATTGTTATTATAGATTCTATACAAACACTACATAGTGATTATATCGAGAGTAGCGCCGGAAGCATTTCGCAAATACGAGAATGCACTACAGAATTGATCAAATTTGCCAAAGAAACAGCAACGCCTGTTATCCTTATTGGTCATATTACCAAAGACGGCAATATTGCAGGTCCAAAAATTCTGGAACATATGGTCGATACTGTATTGCAATTTGAAGGTGATCGCAACCATGTGTATCGCATTTTACGTGCCTTAAAAAATCGATTTGGTTCTACGTCAGAACTTGGTATATACGAAATGCAAGGAAGTGGCTTACGAGAGGTTAATAATCCTAGTGAGATTTTAATCTCCAAAAAAGATGAAGAATTAAGTGGTACCGCTATTGCTTCTACCCTAGAAGGTATGCGCCCGCTCATGATCGAAATACAGGCATTAGTGAGCACTGCTGTCTATGGAACCCCTCAACGTAGTGCTACAGGATATAACCTGAAACGTCTAAACATGATCCTGGCTGTTTTAGAAAAACGCGCTGGTTTTCGACTAGGAGCAAAGGATGTTTTTTTAAATATTACTGGTGGGATATCGGTAGATGATCCTGCTATAGATCTTGCTGTAGTAGCCGCTATATTATCGTCTAGTGAAGATATTGCTATACCAAAAGATTATTGTTTTGCCGCCGAAGTTGGTCTGGCAGGAGAAATACGCCCTGTAACCAAAGTAGAGCAGCGTATACAAGAAGCAGAGAAACTAGGTTTCTCTACTATCTTTGTTTCAAAATACAA
The DNA here is from genome assembly GCA_947501475.1 of uncultured Aquimarina sp. Lineage (GTDB taxonomy): Bacteria > Bacteroidota > Bacteroidia > Flavobacteriales > Flavobacteriaceae > Aquimarina. The sequence goes on from CANMWA010000003.1 coordinate 343,419, forward strand.
TAAAATATCATTACAAAACACCAAAATTAAAATTCAGCTTGTTGCTAAAATTGAAGATGTTGTTGAATATCTTTTTGGATAACCCTATAATTAAGGTGCCGGATTAGGAATATTTTCATGTACCGCTTCAATTTCTTTTAAAATCTCATCAGAAAGTGTGAGGTTAACACTATCAATATTTTCTGTAAGTTGTTCAAGACTTGTTGCTCCAATAATATTACTTGTTACAAAAGAGCGATCGGTAACAAATGCCAATGCCATTTGAGTTAAACTAATATTGTGTTTTTTGGCAATGTTATTATAAGCACGAGTTGCTTCAAATGAGTTTTCATTATGATATCTGGCAAACTGCGGAAACAAGGTTACTCTTGCATTTTTAGGCATTTCATCAAGATATTTGCCTGTTAACTGTCCAAAACCAAGAGGAGAGTAGGGTAAATGCCCTATATTTTCGCGATGTAAAACTTCGGAAAGACCAACTTCATCCTTTCTATTTAATAAATTATATGGGTTCTGAATTGTAATCATTTTTGGCGCTCCTTTTCGAGCCTCTTCGGCATATCTCATCATACCATAAGCAGTTTCATTAGACGCACCGATCTGTCTAATTTTTCCTTCTTTGATAAAATCCTGAAGATAACCTAACACCTCATTAAAGTTATCTTGCCATTTTTCTGCTTCATCATGTTGGTATCCTCGCACACCAAAAAAATTAGTATTTCGCTCTGGCCAATGCAACTGATATAAATCAATATAATCTGTTTGCAAGCGTTGTAAGCTTTTATCTATCGCATCTGTAAACTCTGCTTTAGTAAAACCACCAGTACGGATATGTTTTACAAAATCTCTGGGCCCAACAATTTTTGTAGCAATTACCACATCATCTCGTTTCCCTGTTTTTTTAAGCCAAGTTCCTATTATTTTCTCAGTACTACCTTGGGTATCTTTATTTGCTGGTACAGAATACAACTCTGCTGTATCTATAAAATTAACCCCTTTATCAATTGCATAATCTAATTGTTGATGGCCTTCTTTTTCGGTGTTTTGTTCTCCCCAGGTCATACTGCCCAGGCATATTTTACTTACTTTGATGTCTGTTCCTGGTAATGTGGTATATCTCATTCTTTGATAGTCGTTCTAATTAATTATTGCTTTCAAAAGTAGAAACTCTGCGCTTAAACTACTATAAAAATTGTTTATAATTAAAGAGATCGTTGTAGAAAAAATTATATCTATTCAAAAAAAACGGATATGACTACCCCATTGCCATATCCGTTTCACACAACTAACCAACCAAAAATTAAGTCCTCCAACATCCAACAATTCAATTTTGTTATTGGTTTATCCAAATGTAAAATGAGATCGCCATTTATAAAACAAAGAATGAGGGAGCTATATACTTGAGTTAGTAAAGTGGATTTTTGTGGATATTATTTTGCTTTTCTAGTTCTAAATATAAACACTGAAAATAAAATAAGTAAAAAGGCTAACCCCAAGATCCAATATAATAATGAATTGCTCTTAAATTGAATAGGGGCCGAATCCCCCACCAAATAAAATCCACCCCAATAAAAAGGGTGTGTACGATTTTTCTTAGCAGTATGTAGGTATTGTAATTTGGCTTGCTGCAATGCTTTGGCCTTGTTCATTCCTTCTTTAAGGTTAGTATAGAAATATTTCATTAACTCTGGCGTGGTTTGATCAGATACCTCCCAACTGGTAAGCAAAAGGCTTTTGGTTCCCGCATATTGAAATGCAGTACCTAAGCTCATAATTCCTTCTCCTTTTGCAATTTTACCCATCCCTGTATTACAGGCACTAAGGACAGTGAGTTCTGCCGGAATATCCAGTGCAAATAATTCATGACTATATAAAAAATTATCTTCTATAGTATCCTTGCTTTTGGTAAAATAAAGTTTCGAGTTTTCTGGATGCTCATTATCTACTTCTCCATGTAAAGCCAGATGTAATATATTATACTGATTTGCATTTTTCTTAAAATTTGCTTCTATAGCTTGAGAGCCAAAATAGTATTGCCCATCAATGATATCAGAAATTGCCATAATTTCTTTACGCGTACCTGGCAGATCATCTCCTGTATCCCTAAGCGTAGCAAAACTCATTATTGTGCTATCTTTGGTTTGAGTGCTATCAGAAAACGAAAAAGCAAGACACTCTTGTAATGTTTTAGATTGTATCTCACTTTTAAAATGAGTAAATAATAGATTTGCCGAATTTGCATAGGTGACAGCATAATCTTTTAACAAATAGGATAAGACTGTAGGATTATTAGAGTCATCATTTTGAGTAAGCAATAACTCAAAATTAAGATGCCATAACGGTCCATCTGGGATAATGATAAGTTCGTCTCCTGCTAAATTACTTTTTATAGGGTTTATTAATTCATTATAAAGCGTGTGTGCAGATTCTTTATACGTTCTTAAATCTTTACTAGTTATCGCTTTTTTAAATTGTTCTATTTTGTTTGTAAGACTAAAAGTTGATAATTCTTTTACCTTAATCGTGTTTTTGGTAATTATAAAAGCATAGGTTGTACTATCTGAAGTAAAAAACTCTAACAAAGTAGTTTTATCATTTAGGTTTTTTTGAATATCGGCTACGCTTATAACATTATTTTGATATTTTGCTTGAAAATATTTAGGGTATTTTTTTTCTAACACCAGTAGTAATGAATCTTGTTTTCGATTAAGGTTAAAAAGCTCATTTTCAAACTCTTTTATTTTTGTAGTATCGATAGTATTTTTTTTCGATTTTTCACCTGTTATTTGTGATTGATAAAATGCACGATCTGTCTTTATTTCTTTCTCTAAGGCTATAATCCCCTTAGGTAATCCTCCAAAACTTCTGGCGGTAGACTCATTAAGTAATTCTTTTAAAGTATTAGCCTTGCTCTTTTCAGCATAATATAATGTGTATTCTAGTGACTTCTCATTTTCAAATAAAAGATGAGTTGCTATTGCATCTTGGTATACTTCTTTTGCTTTTTTGGAAAATGATATTTTATCTTGGTAATTTTTATACGATTGTCTAATATAATCGATAAGAACATTTGCTTGCTCATATATTTCTTTACTTTGTTTAAGATCAAGTAGTCTCTTACTTTCTAAATATTTTAATTTTAATGTTTTTGCCTTTCCTTGAAGGGTTTCTAACAAGAGTTTTAAATTATAATATTTACTTGGATCAAAAATCCCTTTATCTTTTTTATCATTATAATTTTTAATATTAGTTACAATTGCCTCATTAAAATAAGTAATAGCCTTGTCATAATCTCTTTGTTGTCTATATATGTTTCCTAATTGATTTAATACTTGTAAAGTAGGAGGTGAATTTTTTCCATATTCATTTTCCAAAATTTCCAACCCTTTTCGAGAACTTTCTATAGACTTATCAAAAATTCTTTTTTCTAAATAAAAATTTGCAAGGTTTATATAAGCTCTTGAGAATTCATAATTATTCTTCTCAGAAATCTCATTGTATATGGCAATTCCTTTTAGATGACATTCTAACCCTTTCTTATAATCTTTTTTATGTGTATAAACATTACCTATATTACCATATAAAGTAGCTACTCCCTCATGATTCTCTCCATACTTTTCTTTATAAATTCTTAATGCTTTCTTATAATAGAACAGTGATTTTTCATAATCCTCTTTATTCTCCATTACCACAGCAATATTCCAATAGCAAGTTCCAACATCTGGTTGGTTCTGGTCATAAATTTTCAAAGCCATATCCAAGCTTTTTTTGTTATATTCTAATGCTGCATCATGTTCTCCTTTATCTGAAAATAGAGTGCCAATATTATTGTACGTTGCAAATAATGGATATATATCTTCTTCTTTTTCAAAAATTGGCATCGCTTTTTGATAATATTGTAATGCTTTATTATGTTGATTCAAATCATGATAAATTATCCCAATATTAAAATAATTGTATCCTAAGTTTATATTATTTTCTGTGTTACTACTGTAAATAATTTCTAAATTCTTTTTGTAATAGTCCAAAGCAGTATGGTACTTCCCCATTTGGCTATAAATATTACCAATATTATTATATTCTCTTCCTGTTTTTTCATGATTTACCCCAAAGTTTTTAATAAAAAAATCTAATGCTTTCTTCTGATAAGAAAGTCCATTTTGAAACTCAGAAAGATAACGATAGGTTATCCCTAAATTACTATATGTCACTCCTATTTCTTGGTGATTATCTGAAAATATCTTTTTTTTGAAATCTAGAGATTTCTTAAAATACATTAAAGCCTTTTCATATCTAAACGTCCTTAAATAATAAGTTCCAATATTATCATAAGCATATGCTCTTTCTTTATTTTCTTCATTCAAATATTGATCACTAATCTCTAGTGCTTTCTTAGCATTAAAAAATGATTCTTTAAATTTTCTTTTTCTCCACTGATTTTCAGAAATTTTATTGTAACAATTAGCTACTTTTTCCCAAACCATAGCTTTTTGATACATTGGTAATGCTTTTGTAAAATAATCAATAGAGGCATCATGTTTCCTTTCTATTAATAAAGAATCTGCTTTTTGATAATATTGAAAAGCAAGAAGAGTATCTTTTTGTGTCTGTGCAGTGACAACATGAAACGAGATCAAGAAAAAAATGAGCCTTAAATAGGCTGTCAAAAAGAATGGTTGTATTGGTTTCATAAGAGAGTAAAACGTATAATAGTGTATTGCAAAGAAAATAAAAATGTTACCGTTATAACCAAAGAATCCGTTTAAAAGTATTCACTCCGAGAGGAGTGAAGGAATCTTTTAAATTTAAGATGCTGATAAGCGAATTGCTTCAAAATTAAAATTTTTCGCAATGACAGTCTCTTTGGTATTTCGAATACTAAAATGCTTTATTCAATTGTCCTTCTTTAAGTTCAGAAATATCTTTTTGTTCTAGCCTATCGATAAAGGTTTGATACATTTCTTTAGGTAATCCACAAGCAATTAGATATTCTTTCTTCAAATCTTCTTCTTTCTCGATTGATCCATCGTTTAATAAGACTACTTCGACTTGTACCGATATATTGATATCATACCGTTTATGACTCTAATTTCCCAAAATATGGAAACAGACTGTATTATTCCTTATTTACTTTTTTGGTAATACCGCATTTTTTACGAACAGTTCTTTCGGCGAGGGCTGCTACATTTCTGGCCTGATCCTCAGAGCCTCCGTCTTTAATAATCCCATCATATACTGTTTTGTTTTCTAATAGTCCTTGTAGGATACAGCTAAACCCCGGGCTGTCTTTACCCTTATAAGGATTCTTTTTCTTGGGTTTTGCGATCAGCTCCCTGAACAAGCGATCTTTTAATACTTTATCTTTTTGGACTTCAACTACGAAAGAATATAGAATATTTTGATCTTCTTGATACATATCACTCACCTTATCCGAGGCATTAGAATACTCATCATTGGTGAAACTAAAATAGTTATAAATGTCAAAGTAGTTGTTATCTCCTTGCTCACCCTCTTGCACTTCTTCTTCACTTTGTGTTTCTTCTTCGTTCTGGTACTCTTCTTCGCTTTCCTGACTCACTCCTTTGAACACGAATACTATTAATATTATAAAAATGGATAGCCTCTTCATTTGTTCTATAGTTTTAGATTAATTGGGGTATTATAAACGTTTGAAAACATCTTTTTGTTATCTGTTTTTCTTATTTTTATGCTTATCTATAAAATCAATATGATTTTTCTACTATATGCATAATTAAGGATTTTATTTTTGTTTACTAAATTCGTGGCACACTTTTTGGTTTTTATCAAATAAATTGAGTATTTTGACTCACTTATTAAGGTTATTTTAACAATAAAACTAGTTTTATGTCGTTAGATAACCGGTGTAATTAACCTATAAACTTTTAATACATTATTTAACACCCAAACATTATGAAAAAATTATTTCTACTTGCATTTGTGCTATGCGCAGGATTATCAGTTCAAGCCCAAGAAAATTGGAGAGAGCAAAACAGAATTTTTGACGAAGAGCTATATCCTTTAGCAAAGGATGTTTCTGAAATGACTCCTAAAGTAATTGCTCATGGCAATGTAGTATCTATTGTAAAGGATAATGGAACTACATCTTTACAGAAAAAACAAGACAAATCACTTCCTGTTAAATATTTTGACTATTTTCTTTTGACTTCTACTGGAAGACAAATCCATTTAGATAAAATGCAAGCTCACAAAGTAATTGATAAATTTCTGAATGTACTCAAAAGAGTTAAAGAAACTTCAAAAGAAGATAATGATGCTGAAGTTAGAGCTATACTTAACAGTTTATAATAAACTTTTCGATATAATAGTCAAAAAAAATAGCGACCAAATGGCCGCTATTTTTTTTGACTATTACTTATAGTTATATATCGTTTAGCAATTTAGAAATCTCATCCAGTTTTGGTGTTAAGATCACCTCGATACGCCTATTCTTACTCTTTCCTTGATTAGTATCATTACTCGCTACAGGAGCAAACTCTCCTCTACCAGCTGCAGTCAAATTTTGCGGATCGATTTGTTTGTTTTCTAATAAAATATTTACAATTGCAGTAGCTCTTTTGGTCGACAGATCCCAATTGCCTGATAATTGCGTATTACCAGCATAAGGATCATCGTCGGTATGACCTTCGATCAATACAGCTATATCTGGGTTATTTCCTAATACCTTACCAAGCTGCTTTACAGCTTTACTACCTTGGGTTCCTACGGCCCAACTACCAGACTCAAACAACAACTTATTCTCCATAGAGATGTAGACTTTACCATTACGTTCTTCAACCGTAAGGCCTTTTCCTTCAAAATTTCGTAAAGCTTTAGATATTGCATTTTTTAAAGCCTGCATTTTGGCATCTTTGGCAGCAATCAACCCTTCTAATTCGTCTACTCTTTGTGATCGTGCATCTAAGTCTCTTTGTAGTGTATCTAAACGGTTTCGCTCTTTGGCCAAGGCGCTTTCTTTTTCTTCTAATTGCCTTAACAACTCTCTATTTTTTTTGGTATTAGCAGCAAGTGCAGCAGCACTATTTTTCTCTAAAGCATCATACGATCTTTTTAAGTTTTTATAATTTGCTTGTGTAGCATCATATTGGCTCTGCAATTCGTTTCTCTCGGCGAGGGTTTTCTCATAATCTACCTTTAGTTTTTTTAGCGCGTCTTTATCGGCTTCGTTCTCTTTTTGCATGGCAGCCATTTGATCTTCTATACTTCGGTTTTTGCGTTTTAGACTGGCATATTTACTTTCTAGGTCTTTATACACTTTTGAGGTCACACACGAAGTCATACCTATACTAATGACGATAATGAATACAATTTTTTTAATCATATTTTGAGTTTTATTTAAAATGAAGTCCCTTCTCCTTGGGGAGAAGGTTAGGATGAGGGATTCTTCATCCAAAACCCTCACCTTAATCCTCTCCCAGAGGGAGAGGAAACCAGAATTAACTTATTATACTTTCAAAGAATTACAATTCCAATTCAACAACAATCGGACAATGATCACTGTGTTTGGCATCTGATAGAATAACGGCTCTTTTTAATTTATCTTGTAATGGTTGTGAAACCATTCCATAATCCAAACGCCATCCCTTGTTGTTTGCTCTAGCATTGGCTCTATAACTCCACCATGAATAATTATGAGGTTCTGTATTAAAATGTCTAAAAGAATCAATAAATCCACTCTCAATAAAATCACCAATCCACTCTCGTTCTACTGGTAAAAATCCCGATACATTTTTATTGCGCACCGGATCATGAATATCTATTGCCTGATGACATATATTATAATCGCCTAATATAACCAGATTTGGATGCTGTTGCTTAAGGGTATTAATATACTCCTGAAAATCGGCCATATATTTAAGCTTATGCTCTAAACGATCTAAATTGCTTCCGCTAGGTAAGTACAAACTCATTACAGAAACTCCATTAAAATCTGCTCTTATATTACGGCCTTCAAAATCCATATAATCAATCCCAGTACCATACTCGATATGATCTGGTGCTGTTTTTGATAAAATTGCTACACCGCTATATCCTTTTTTTTGTGCACTGTACCAATAATTATGTGAATATCCTGCTTCTGCAAACAAATCAAGGTCTAATTGATCTTTGTTAGCTTTTATTTCCTGAAGACATATTACATCTGGGTCTGCTTGCTGTAACCAATCTAAAAAGCCTTTATTTATAGCTGCTCGGATTCCGTTTACATTATAAGAGATGATTTTCATGAACTATGGTTTAAAAATTTAAGTAAAAATAAAATTTACAATCATTCATTATTCTAAATACATCACAAACTTATCAATATTATATCTAAAAAACCTAGACCTAATAATAGTTTATACTAAGATAGGGTGCCTTAAAAGGCACCCTATCATTTTATCAAGTACATATAAGAGAGATTACCTCATCTTACATCACAACTTGGGATTCTGACTAGTCTTTTACAATCCATTTGGTAAACTTCATTTTATCCAAAGTAACCTTTATAATATAATACCCAGATGGTAATTTGCTAAGGTCTATTTCTTTGGTAATAGTACCTCCTGTCATTTTTTGAGTAAACGAGCTATATTTTCTACCACCAAGTGTATATACCTCTATTAAAGCGGTTCCTTGCTTTTCATAACCAGATAGATCAATGGATACCGACTCTTTTGCCGGAACAGGATATGTTTTAAGGATCACCCGATTGGTGATAGATAATAATTGAGGTGACGATCCTGTACGAAATCTCCAGGCGTTTTCTTCAATAGCGCCAGGATTCCAAGGTGCAGTATTCAATTTTGTCCAACCAAAATTGGCCAATACATAATAATTGGTATTAGGGTCTAATGTTGGAATTTCAAATGTTATTTCAGATTGTCCTACATAAAGTTCAGAGTCTCTAAATACATATTGAAATACGGGAGTAGGATTTCCTTCTTCATATAAACGAATGCCTTGTGAATTAACATATTGATTAGCAACTGTTTCTCCTACTAAACGTACGATTAACTTTGAAGTTACGGGGACGTTAGATGATCCCGGTGCAGGCGAAACTTCTACAATACCATTAACCGCAGGATTGAATGGCCCAAATACAGGTTCACTTGGAACCACCTCTGTGGTCGTTATTGATAATACACTACTTTGGGTTGATTCGTTTCCTCTAGCATCTACAGCACTTACTGTATAATTATACGTAGTAGCGGCAGTAAGTCCTATATCGGTATAAGAAGTACCGGTAACCATAGCAATGGGTGTTGTCTGCCCATTACGATAGATGTTATAACCCGTTACTCCCCTATTATCGGTTGAAGTATCCCAGCTTAAACTTATTGTTGTCTCAGATTGATTGGCACTTACTACGTTTTGTGGAATACTTGGTGCTTCGGTATCTGCTTCCGACCCTGTTCTGAAACTCCAGGCGTTTTCTTCGATAGCAAAAGCTCGCCATGGTGCATCATTTAATTTGACCCAGGTAAAAGCTGCCAGTATATAATAATTTGTGTTGGGCTCTAATATTGGAATATCAAATGTTACCTCTGTCTGTCCAGCCATTGGCTCAGGATCAGAAAACACATATTGATATACTGGAGTAGATTCGCCTTCTTTATATAAGCGAATTCCTTGGGCATTCACAAATTGATCAGATAGCACTGCAGCGGTAAGACGTACGATTAACTTAGAAGTTACTGGTACATTAATTGACCCTGGAGCAGGAGAAACTTCTACAATACCATTAACCGCAGGATTGAATGGTCCAAATACATCTCCACTTGGAGCAGCTGTTGTTGTTATTGGCAATGCACTGCTTTGTACAGATTCGTTACCTACAGCATCTATAGCACTTACCGTATAGTTATAGGAAGTAGCCGCATTAAGTCCCGTATCGGTATAAGAAGTACCTGTTACTGTGGCAACTGGTGCTGTCTCCTCATTACGGTAGATATTATAACCAGTTACTCCCACATTATCTGTTGAAGCATTCCAGCTTAAGTCTACACTAAATGAAGTGACATTTGAAAAAGTTAAACCCGCAGGCTGACTAGGTGCTTCTGTATCAGGATCAGAACCTGATTCTGTAGTAATATCAATAACATTAGAATATTCTGAAGTATCAGTATCATTAATAGCACGTATTCTATAAAAATATTGAGTGTCGCTTGTTAATCCTGAACTAGCAAAAGTAGTTACATTGGCATTTACAGCACCAACATTGGTAAAGTTATTACCATCTGTACCACGCTCGATCTCAAACCCTGTTTCATTACTAGAATTATCTGTCCAATTTAAAACTACCGAAGTCTCTGTAATATTGGATGATACCAATGATGAAGGTGCTACTAATACAGTAGGTTCTGGAAAAGTAATAGTCTCTGCTACATTGGATTGATTACTTGATGAAGTACCTCTAATTGCTCGTACTGTATAAAAATAGGTAGTAGATGCTTCTAGATTCTCATCACTATAGGTAGTTGTATTGGATGCAATCGAAGCTATTTCTGTATAATCTGTCCCGTTTAAAGATCGCTCGATTACAAATGATTCTTCATTATCTGAATTATCTGTCCACACAAGATCAATCTGACTCGATGAAACTGCTGTAGCATCTAGTAAGGTTGGAGCATCAATCACAACGGGTGGTGGAGGTGGAGTAACAGTTCCTGGTATATTAGTGATCAACCAATCTATATCGCTAGTGGTACCATATTGCCAGTTATATTTTCTACCCGCGCCACGGCTAAGTCCATAGTTTCTCCTTTCAAGTTCGGCTTTAGAAGTTGTAATCAATTGATCAATTCCAGTAGCAGTAACTGAGGTCTCACTACCCAATTTTTTTTGAGCCCAATACGCCCTTGCTAATAATCCTGCGACATCCAGCGCATGTTGATCATCATCATAAACAGTGGTAAACGGGTCAGTTTGCAAATATTCTTGACTGGCCTCACCACTCCATAGATATGCAGGTTGTATTGCTCCAATAATACTACTACTTGGACTTATACCACCAAAACCTGGTGTTACTTCATAGATACAATGACGGGCAATATGCTCTCCCATTCCGGCTATAAATTGAAGCGCTCTTGTATCCTCAGACTGCAAATAATATCTCCATATTGCTTCTGATAATAGCGCACTCATCCATGGAGAGATAATAGGTTGACTCAAACGATCATCGTTAGAAAGTCCACCAATTTCATGTAATCCCATCTGATGTAACATTACACCATCTGGATTTCTGTTATAAGCGCTTTCGAATCTGTAGATTACTCGATTTTTGTAGACTTCCTCTCCTGTAACTTCATATGCAGTGAGGGCACTCAGCAACCAATAGGCAAGTCCTCTCTCTGTCCAAAGACTGGTTCGTGTATCGGTAAGTTCAAAATTTCGTTCAACTCCAAATTCTGCAATATCCAAGATTTGGTCTTCTAGCTCTACATCTCCTGTTAACATAATATCAATCATCAGGGGAGTTCCATAACAATACATAAGTTTAGGATACCTAGGGTTGAAGGCAAATTCACCTCTTTCATTAATCCCACTACCATAAAATTGAGATGCTTTATGTGCTGTTCTTAGCCATTTAAGTTCTCCTGTTCGCATATAGAGATTCCAGAAAGAACTAGCACGATCAAACAACCAGAGTTCATAATTTCCTCTATCGTATGGATCAGAAAATTCTGTACTAAAGGTATTTCCTATGATTAATGAAGCGTCGGCATGCCATTGATACTCTGGTGAAACCTGATCTATTGGAGTGAATTTAGTACGCATCACACATGTACTCATCCATGCAGGAGGAAGTGTTGCGAATACTGCTGGCTCTTTTACTCCTATATTATCATCATATGGATCATCTGGATCATTTACTATAACCCAACGGTCTTTTATATCTCCTTGGGGAGCTGGTAACGGCGCAACACTACCAGATTGACCATACTTAACTTTTATAGTCATTGGAGCTATTGTTGGAAAAGTAACATTGACATGTATTAAGGCAGAACGTATACCACCAACATTAGCATCATCTGATAAAGAATGCCAGCGTAATGTCTCAGTAATATTTGAAGGTTGCTCAACATCTGAAGCGTTGGTAACAACGATCTGAGAAACATCGTTTACCAAACTACGTGGAAAAGGAACCCCAAACGATACTAATTCTGTACTACCTGCGTTTACCGTCGATCCGGGATGTAAGGTAACCAATACCTCACCCGTATCAGGTAAATCTTCATAAATAGAACCATCATTACCTCCTGGTCCCGGATCAGAACTTGATTCTGTAGTAATATCGATAACGTTCGAATACTCTGATTCTAGCCCATTTCCCTCTGCTTTTACTCTATAATAATACATAGTAGCAGCATCCAAATTATCATCACTATACAAAGTAGTATTGTTGGCAACAGAAGCGATTGCTGTATATGTTATCCCATCCAAAGATCTCTCTACTACAAATAATTCCTCGTTATCAGAATTATCTGTCCATATAAGATCTATCTGATTAGATGAAACTGCAGTATTCTCTAATGACGTTGGAGCAACAATCTCTACTGGTGGTGTACTACCTGCATTAAAACGGATATAGTCAAATCTGGCTTGTAAATCTACCGGGAATGCCCCAAAAACATACGCTATTAGACCTACTTGTGCTGTTGCAGGTATATCGTTTCTCGTAAAACTATTTCTAAATATCCAAGAAGAACCACCAATAGTTCTAGAATACATACTAAAAAGATTTCCTTCCCGAACTATTCTTAATTCGGCTGCGGTTCCAGACATATTATCTGTATATGCCTCTATTCGTGTGGTAGCACCACCTATAGTAGATTTTGTTTCAACCGAAGGGATGTCAAATCGCATTCCGGCTACATTAAAAACATAACTATCGCTACCGGGACTAGAAGCGGGATCTCTAACCATTATTCCCGCCAATTGTGTGTCATTTGTTATATCGTTTGCTGGATTTCTAATACTTTTAGTAAATACAGCAGTAGTTACATCAAAATCTCCTGTAATAGTTTTGTATATAAAACCGGCAGAATCCTCATGGAACCATGCGCATGTATCATCATTACATGTCATTTCCATGGTCATAGAGCCATTTCCTACAGGAACAGGTGTTTCAAAAAATTGATCTTGATGTAAGTTCCATGTTGGATTGAGTTCTGCAGTATTAAATTCATCGCTTAATTGTCCAAAAAAATTCTGGGACACTAAAATGAATATACATAGATAAAGTACTTTTTTCATAAGTTAAGTGTATTTAGGGTTTAATAAAAGAAAGACATAAATTTACCTGGTTAGCATGTGAACTTCTGCTACTCCAATTGATTCTTACATCTTTAGAAAATATTGTTCTTATTAAATAATAGTAATAGATTCTTATTCGAGAATAGAACAAGAAGAATAATGCATGGTTTTTTTTCATGATCATATAGCTTTTAATTAATATTTTGGGGAAACTATATGTTTTAAGAATTACGAATGTATAAGAATTTGATTATCAAGGAAAGGACATATGTTTCAAATGCAGGTATTATTGTTCCAAAATAATTTTTAGCAATGAAATATTAAAAAAACCAAATTTCTCTTTGAAAGAGGTACATTAATTATTTAACCCGTAGATCAATGAATCTTCAAATCCTCTTAAATAATTATGTTTGGGGCTAACAAAAAAAGTATTGAAGAGATCATAATTATTTTCAATAATTTTTATGATCTTTATAGAAAAGGATCACAACACATGAAAAATATGCTTAAAATAGCCTGCTTATTTATAACGCTTAGTTTATATAATTGTAATTCGGTTAAGGGAACAGACACCAAAGATATCTCGAGTGCAAAAACAGATGTTCAACAAACAACTTCAAAAGAAATGATAGAAAAAGGGTTTAGCAAAGGCACTATTGCCACTAGTAAATCTAAAGAATGCCCATATATACTTACTATTGAAGAATATACTGATAAACTAGATCCGATGAATATCGAAAAGTTCTTCAAGGGTGATGTTCCCAAACAAGTATGGGTGAAATTTGCAAGTCTTAGAATGCCTAGTAGATGTAACGAAGCTCGCCCAGTGTCTATTTTAGAAATTGAAACTCGTAAAGAGTAGACTATCTAACAATAAATTTTTTGGCCTCACTTTTTCTATCTTCTCCAAACCTTACAAAGTATACTCCTGATTTTGCATAAGACATATCTAATGTATATATAAAACGGCTATTGGCATCTTTTACAACTAGGTTAGAGGCTATTAACTGACCAAGAATATTAAAAATAAAAATTCTTTTTTCTGTCTCTGTCCCCAAATCTGTTCTAGTGATTAAAAATTGGTTTCCGGATTCACTAATAACTACTAATCCTGCTTCTAATTCTTTGTTTTCACCGATCTCGACAGTATAATCATGAGTCGTACCAAGATCCATAGAACCGCAAGGATCATTTAATGGTGCTTTAGCATTATTAGTGACATCACCTCCTCTAATTCTAAGCAAATGTTTTCCTAAAGGGACTTGATTATTGATAGAAATTGTAAAATCTTGATTAGTATTAGCTTCTTGAATAATCGCATTATCGATAAGTTGTTCTGACTCTTCAAAAACCATATTATCATTAAAATCTATCCATAGCGAAATACGTTCTGATTCTTGATCATCTGCAAATCCAGATTGCACAGTTAAAGTAAATGCTCCTAAAGATCGATTTAAATTAATAACAAAATCACCTGTAAAATCTTCATATCCTGTATTACAAGTGATCTCATTTTTTACATTAGATAATTCAAAAAATGTTACACCATCTCCAAATTGCCTGCAATTGGCAATAGGCCTACATAAATCTCTAACTACAATCCTTTCAATACTATCATTTTCTGTTTCTTGATCATTCGCTAGCATTGTGCCTATCTCAAATTTGAATTTTCCTGTTCCTATAATATTTGCAAGAGTTTCAAAAGTATAAGTCACTTCTTGCTGAGGAGCAATGGTTCCAGTAAAAACTTCGTTTACCTTTTCTCCATCATCCAAAATATAGAAAACAGGGATATTGCTTTGAGGAGTATTTCCAAAATTGAACAGTGTAATTGTTATCGATTCTGGTTCTATAGAAAGATCACTGCCTGATAAAGGAGATACTAGTTCTCCTACACCTACGTCTGCACCTAAAATATTTTTAACCCTTTTAAGACTACAGTCGTTTTCTGGTTTACTATCGGCAGCTAAATTTGTTTCTGCTGTGATTTCAAATAGTTCTCCAGAAGATAAATCAGTTGTTGTAGCAAATGTAAAAGATACCTGCTTGCCAGGGCCAATGGGGCCCGCCAATAGCTCATTTGCAACAGTAACCCCATTTACCGCATAATTCACGGGGATATCACTTGCAGCTGTAGAACCAAAATTTTTAATCGTTACTGTTATGGTTTCACTATCAGAAAAAACAGCATCATCTTCGGGTACGTCTATACTAATGACACCCACATCAACAGGAACATCATTAGCAATCTTAAAAACCCCTACAATATTTCTTGCATTTAATCCTGTATTTTCAAAATATTCTGCAATATGCCAAAATGTTTGATCATCTGTTGGATCTACCGTAAGTTGTGCATAATCACCATAACGCTGCATAGTTGTTCTATCAATATCTGTTCCAACAGCAATAGTTTGCTCTGTAACAGTCATTGCCCCTAATGGATCACTTGCCAATCGCCCAGTATATCGTATCGAGGCAAAACTATCTCCAGTAGCACCATTAGCAGTAGTACCCATAGTGGTGTATCCCATACCAATGTTACCAAAAATATCCATAGCCATACTACCGCACCATGCACTTTTCCCTTCGGAAGATGTGTAAGTACCTTCTTGAAATACAGTCCATGGTTGCCCATCTCCATTTTGTCGTAACTCGTACCATCGAATAGCTGCTATATTATCATTAACAGGGTCTATATCAACAGCAAAATTGAGCAATACTGAATTATAATCACAAAATCTTCTGTAATTGGTGGCATACATTACTGCTCCTTGTAATACATCTATATCATCGCCTCCTATACCAGGTTGTGGTAAATTTCCAAAAAATCCTCCATCAAAAGTAGAATCAAATGGGGTTACTTCTATTTCTTCTGCTTCAACAATTGTAGACTCGCTAGGAGAAATCCAATTCACATCAATTTTCCATAGCTTTAAGATATCCTTATCTACACCTTCCCATTCATCATCTTGAAAATAGATGATTCGGGCATCGCCATCTGGAGGCAATGTATTTCCTAAAGCATTAAATGATGCAGGACTATAAAACCCACTTATTCTGGATCCTGGAAGTGGGAATCCGATTATTTTCACATTCTCTTCTTCTTCTCCTATCAACATTTTATCTCTTTCGATCACAAAAACCACATTGCTGCTATCTTGGGACCCTTGGTCTTTATTAGCGGTTACATAATATCCATCAGACCAAATTGAAAACTTTGTATAATCGGGAAAACTTCCTGTATTAAATCTATAGGTAAACCATCCATCATTTACCGGATCTGGACCTTTACATACTGCGACTAAGAATCCATCGGGGCTATTAGAGAACTGAGTAATAACAAATCGATCTACAAAACTATCATAAAACACGATAGGGTCGCCTAGACTTTCTCCTGGGAATATATTCTCTAATGATGATGAAGGAATTAATACATTTCCATTTCTATCATGTATTGCAAACGCTGAATTTTTTGCACTCACATAGTGACTAGGGCCTATTGCTCCAGTTGGATCAGAAGGGGAAACCGATCTTGAGTTAGCCTCAAAAGTAAGAGAAGGTGCTTTACCTGCTCTTTTACTCTGAGCATTTTTTTGGCGACTCAATAAAGGATCCATACCTCTTGGAAAACCTTTGCCTGGTATAATTTTATTTGCGCCAGTTCTACGCGGATTAACTGCTCCTTTTTTTGATTTGGCAGGGATTAATTCTTTTCCAGCAAGCGGCCCCACTTCAATCATATATGCTGCGGTATTTACCATGTTAGCTTTCATCTCTGCTTTCTTTTGGGAAAACCCAATAGTAACAAAAAGTAAAAAAACAATAACCGCAATCTTCTTCAATAGCATAGACTTTATTTTATGAAGTAATTTCTTCTTTTTCGACTAAAATACAATTAAACTTAAACATATGATAATGATCAAATACCTAATTCATAATAAAACAACTCCAGTAACAATAAAACTAAGGAGTATTTATCATTACAACTATAATTCAGCTTAGAGATTGTATATTACATAATAAAAGCTGCAAAGAATCATCTTAGCAGCTTTTATTATTGTCATAGTAAAAAATTATTTCAACCAATGCTCGGCATCAGTTTTTTCAGAAATAATTGATTTCAATTGTGTGATAGGCACACGTTTTTGTTCCATAGTATCTCGATCTCTTATGGTAACCGTTTGATCATTTATTGTATCGTGATCAATTGTAATACAGAATGGTGTACCATTGGCATCTTGTCTTCGATATCGTCGACCTATTGCATCTTTTTCATCATAGATCACATTAAATTTCCACTTTAGATCTTCAACAATTTGCTGTGCAATTTCTGGCAGGCCATCTTTTTTAACTAGAGGAAGTATAGCCGCTTTTACAGGCGCTACTACTGCAGGTAATTTTAAAACTACTCTACTAGAACCATCTTCTAATTGTTCGTCTTGTAAAGACGTAGCAAATACTGCTAAGAACATCCTATCTAATCCTATAGAAGTTTCTACTACATAAGGTACATAGCTTTCTTTTAATTCTGGATCAAAGAATTGTAATTTTTTTCCCGAGTATTGTTCGTGTGCTTTGAGGTCGAAATCTGTTCTAGAATGAATTCCTTCTAGTTCTTTAAAGCCAAATGGGAAATTAAACTCAATATCGGCTGCAGCATTAGCGTAATGTGCCAATTTATCATGATCATGAAAACGATAATTATCTTCTCCTAAACCTAGTGAATGATGCCATTTGAGACGAGTATCTTTCCAATATTCATACCATTTCATTTCTTCACCTGGGCGTACAAAGAATTGCATTTCCATTTGTTCGAACTCACGCATTCTGAATATAAACTGTCTTGCTACAATTTCATTTCTAAAAGCCTTACCAGTTTGTGCAATCCCAAACGGAATTTTCATTCTACCCGTTTTTTGAACATTCAAGAAGTTCACAAAGATACCTTGGGCTGTCTCTGGTCGTAGATATAAATCTGTAGCAGTTTCTGCCGAGGCGCCTAATTTTGTACCAAACATCAAGTTAAACTGCCTAACTTCGGTCCAGTTTTTTGAGCCTGTTTCTGGGTCAGCAATACCAAGTTCTTCTATTAACGCTTTTACATCTGCAAGGTCTTCGTTTTCTAGAGACTTACCCATCCTCTTAAGCACTTCTTCTTTTCCAGATAAATACTTTACTACTCTTGGATTGGTGGTAATAAACTGTTCTTCATCAAAACTGTCACCAAAACGTTTTTTGGCCTTGGCAATCTCTTTTTGCGCCTTTTGATTAAGCTTTTCTGCATAATCTTCGATTAAAACATCAGCTCTATATCGTTTTTTAGAATCTTTATTATCAATTAAAGGATCATTAAACGCATCTACGTGGCCTGATGCTTTCCAAGTTGTAGGATGCATAAATATAGAAGCATCTAATCCTACTATATTTTGATGCATGTTTACCATGCTTTTCCACCAGTATTCTCGTATGTTCTTTTTGAGTTCTACGCCATTTTGCCCATAGTCGTATACTGCACTTAATCCATCATAGATTTCACTAGACCCAAAAATGTACCCATACTCTTTGGCATGGGCTATTACCTTTTTAAATTTATCTTCTTGATTTGCCATTGCGCAAAAATAATTGAATTTGTATGAATTGAAAACGAATTTATCCAATTAATATCTTCAGAAAGGAATTTCTGATAAAAGCATAAAAAAAACCGTCATATTTTTAAAATATGACGGTTTTTGATTTTATCTAAAGAATTTACTTTAATTCGAATTGTGTATTAGAGATCATTCTTGGTCCAGAGAAAAGATTTACTACATAATTTCCTTTAACCAATTCTCCTTCTGATGCATCAACCAGCACACAAACATCTAATGCATCGTTTTCATAAAAAACTTTATTACGACCACTATAAGTAAGTATCGCATCATCAAAGTTTACAGAAATTTTATCTCCTATTAGATTGTTTTCTGGGTTTATCACCTGTACAAAAAGTTCTTTGTCTCCTTTTTCTGTCAATTTGTTTGGAGATAGTGTAAAACACACTCTTACTTTTTCAGCTTTAGAAGCCTTGGTAGCAGATGATATTTTACCACTATTACGTACACGTACTCCTTCTGCCTTAATATTAGATGCAGTAAGAGCAGATCCTCTTTCTACGATTTCGGCAAGTTGTGCGTTTTGCGTTTGTAAAGAATCAGAATATATAATTCTTTGATTTAATGCTACCGAAGTACTATCAAGATCAGTACTTAATTGTGTATTAGCAACTGTTAAACTATCAGCCAGCTTAAACAATCTTTCACGTTCTTTCTTTAATTTTCCTACTTCTCTTCTGTATCTTGAAATCAAAGCTAGGTTAGCGTCATTATCTTTTACACTATCTAACAATACTACGATACGTTCTTTTGCCTTTAATAAATGGTCATCCATTACTTCATTAAGAGCAATTGCATTATCATACTTTGTAATCAATTCTCCTAATTCGCTTTCAATAAGGTCTTTTTCTTGTTGCAAAATTGCTTTATTTTGCTTCTCTTCGTTGTAAAACTTATACGTAAATATCCCTAAAATAAGCAATAGTGCTCCAAGAACACCAATAAGGATTTTAAGAGTTAAGTTATTTTTTTGAGTTGTCATAATTAATTTTTAATTTTTGATGGTTATTTCAATAGCTAAAATATAATAATTAATGTTAATCACCCTAATAAAATGCTAAGAGACTTAGCTTATTTATTCTTCCCTATATATTGTGCTGCTTGCGATAAGCCTTTATATAAGAACGAAAGATTGTTATGCACTACATGTAGACACATACTCCCTTTAAGCAATTTCCATAACGTAAACGCAAAAAAAATTGAAAAAGTATTTTATGGACGTATCAAAATTGAAAATGCTACTTCATTATTTGTATTTCAAAAGCATGGTTTGGTTCAAAATTTAATCCATAATCTAAAATATAGAGGACGAGAAGAAATAGGAATAGAAATTGGTAGATGGCTTGCAGAAGAAATTAGTCAAAATTCTGATTATCAAAGCATTGATGCTATTATCCCTGTGCCTTTGCACAAAAAAAGACTGCGCGAGAGAGGATATAATCAAGTAGAAACATTTGGAGTAGAAATAGCTAAAAAACTTAATGTAAAATACATTGACAGTGTACTAAAAAAAAATTCTTATACTAGCAAACAATCTAAACGAGGAAAACTTTCGAGATGGGTAAACACTTCTGAAACATTTGGTATACAAAATGAGTCTTTGCTAAAAAACAAGCATATTTTACTGGTAGATGATATTGTTACCACTGGTGCTACAATTGAGGCATGTGTGAATACATTAAAAACGATACCAGGGATCAAAATAAGTATTGCTACGATGGCAATAACAGAATAAATTAAAATTTTGAACTTAAGATTTCGTTATAAAACGAGATGAACCTAACAGCCGGCATAGGCAAGTTCAACGTACTACATAAAAACTTGTTTACATATACTCTAATATAGCGTTTTATTAAGTTTTTTTGTTTTTTAATATAGTTGTTTCTTTGTGCTGAAAAATTTGTTTTAGAGATGATGAACAAAAAATCTAATGTCTTACCTTTTACCTTGATACTACTAGTCTTAGTGATTAGCTGTGCAAAAAAAGGAACAATAACCGGTGGAGAAAAAGATGAGACCCCCCCTGTTTTTATAAAAGCACTACCACCTAATTTCTCGACAAATTTTAATAAAAAAGAGATTCGAATTTATTTTGATGAATATATAAAACTAAAAGATCCTCAAAAACAGATCATCATATCACCACCAATGGACCCTAAACCTACGATTTCTCCTCTGGGTGGCGCAAGTAAGTATGTGAAAATCAAATTTCTCGATACGTTATTAGAAAATACTACCTATAGTATCAATTTTGGTGAAAGTGTTGAAGATAATAACGAAGGTAATAGCAATCCTTTTTTTAGATATGTTTTTTCTACTGGCGATTTTCTTGACTCTCTTAGTATTAAAGGTACAGTTACCGATGCCATAAAGAAAGAGGTCGATCCAAATATTACTATTGCATTATATGAAATTAATGAAGAATACACAGATTCACTAGTATTTAAAACAGTCCCTCGTTATATCACAAGTACACTAGATACTACTGCTTTTAATTTATATAATTTAAAAGAAGGAAAATTTAAGCTTATCGCTTTAAAAGATCCTGCTAACAACTATATTTATGAACCTAAGCAAGATCAAATAGGTTTTTATGAAGAGATCGTAACACTACCTGCAGATACGAGCAAGTTATTTAACCTTAATTTGTTTAAAGAAGTTCTTGATTTTAAAGCCTTAAGACCAAAGCAAATCTCAAAAAATGAATTTATTTTTCCATATGAAGGTGAAATAGATAGCATGAAAATTAAATTGCTTAGTGAAAGTCCTGACGATTTTAAAACACAAGTTTTTCCTGATAAAGAAAAAGATACACTACACTATTGGTTTAGGCCTTTTTTTGAGTCTGATTCATTAATTTTTGAAGTTACAAATTCTAAAAATTACAGAGATACTATAGTTACTCGATTTAAGGATCAATATAAAGATTCTATTCAGCTTACAACAGCGTTTAGTTCGGTTTTACCTCTTAACAAAAATTTTATTTTTAGATCAAATACTCCTATTGATAGTATCAATCAAAAGTTGATTACTTTACTAGATAAAGACTCTATTAATATCGATTTTTCTGTCGCATTAGACACCTCTATAAATGAGGCTCAACTTGTATTTGAGAAATCAGAGAACAACACTTACAAAATGCAATTACTTCCTGAAGCTATAAAGGATTTTATTGGTAATGTTAATGATACTATAAACTTCAATTTTAGAACTCAAAAATTGGCTGATTATGGTACCATTTTTCTTACACTTCAAAATGTTGAAAAATATCCTGTGATTGTTCAGCTGACTGACGAAAAAGAAGTAGTGATTTCAGAAAAAACCACTACAAAACAAGAAGTTTTAACCTTTGACAATCTGAATCCAAGCAAATATTTAATCAGGGTTATTTTTGACACTAATAAAAATGGTAAATGGGATAGTGGCAACTTCTTACAAGGGATACAACCCGAAGTGGTACGTTACTTTCCTGAAATAATCGATGTAAGAGCCAATTGGGAGTTAAAGCAAACCTTTATTTTAGAGTAATTTAAAGGCATCTGCATCCTTCAAAAAAGGTAATTTTTTTCTTGTATCATAGATATGAGATTTCTTTAAAATAGCATATAAGATTGTCTCTTTTTCAACTGGGTTTTCTTCCAAAACAGAATTTCCCAAAACATCATATACTACAGAGTGACCATTATACTCATATCCTTTACCGTCTATACCTACTCGATTTACGCCAATACAATAACACATATTCTCTATTGCTCGTGCTTGTAATAAAGTATCCCAGGCATTAATTCTTGGTTTTGGCCAGCTCGCTACATATAATAACAGATCATAATCAGTGGTATTTCTAGCCCATACTGGAAACCTAAGATCGTAACAGATCTGTGGTTTAATTTTCCATCCTTTGTAATCAATAATTACCTCATCATTTCCTGCAGTAAATACCTCTTGCTCTTTGGCCAATGTAAATAATTGGTGTTTATCATACGATTGGTATGTGCCATCAGGGAACATAAAAATAAGTCGATTATAATAATTGCCTTCTTCCTCAATAATCATACTTCCTGCAATAGCATTGTTTTTTTCTTTGGCCATTTTTTTTAGCCATTCTACTGTATCACCGTCCATAGCTTCTGCAACACTAACAGCATTCATTGTAAATCCTGTATTAAACATCTCTGGTAAAATGATAAGATCTACTTCTTGGGAAATCGATTTTATTTTTTTAGAAAAAATCACACGGTTTTGTATGGGATCTTCCCAAGCCAAATCAGGCTGAATTAAAGCAATATCTAGAGTATCTTTCATACCTTAAAAATACTAAATCTAGTATGATTTGAATTTTTTAAAGTTTTAATTCTTTACTAAAAACAAAAAACCCATGCAACATATTTTATTGCATGGGATCAACTCACTAATCATAGATAATTATACCTAAACTCTTATGGGAAAGTAATTTGTAAGGTTTTAATATCTATTCCTTTTAAAAAATTGGATAAAAGATTTTATCTTATCCGATTTTTTGATCTATCCATATATGCAAGCTCCTTGCCCTGCTGCCTCTGGAGTATTTCGTCTTCCACGAGCACATATAAAATCCCCATTAGGCCCCCTATCGCTAAAGAAACAACAGCATGTTCTTGTATCAGGCATATAACAAAATCCTGGCCCAAAACCTCCTAATACGGTTTTCTGGTCTTTTTTTTCTAATTGTTTTACTCCATCAAGATTTAAAATGTTTTTTAACATAACTTTTGTTTTTAAATTTAAAAAATACACTTGAACATTTATAGACACTCAAGTTTTGTGTCTATCCTTGCAAGAATTTTTGTATAAATTTTAGTGCAAACGCTTTATCTAGGTAATTGATGTGTAGTACATACTATACCACGGTTGCATATAGCTACTCTACATGCGTCTCTTCCTTGAGTTGTAGGCACACAGCATAGGTTTCCTTGTTGATAGCATCCTTCTTCTCGAGCCCACCCTCCTTTTAGCATACGCTGTTCATATTTGCTCAGTTGCATTGCGCCACCAATCTGCATAATGTTTTTTAACATGGGTATATTTTAAAAAGTTATTATTAAGTGTTCTTGTGTATTTTGAATTAGAGTTAAGAGGGCATATTTTATGCCCTCTTGGTTTAGTGTTTTTAGTACCAAACACATCCCCATCGCCCGCATCTTCCGTATTCACAGAAAACACCATCTGGACGTCTTGTTGAACAACAACGACCTTGGCTGTCATAAAAACAAAACGCACCACCTCCTCTTTTTCCTCCTTGTAATGATTTTTGTTCTTCTTTGTTTAATTTTTGAACTCCTTCAAGATTTAAAATGTTTTTTAACATAGTTTTAATTTTAAAAGTTAATGTAAGCTTGAACATTTACAGACACTCAAGCGTTGTGTCTATCCTTGCAAGAATGTTTTTATATCAAAAAAATTAATTGTTAGGCTGTAGTAGTTGATTGGTATTCTCGATAATCATCTCATCGATAAATAATAGCAAGTCTTCAATTTGATAATCCATCGGAAAAAAGTTTTCTTGTAGTATGGTCGCTGGAGTATAGTGTACTTCATTCATCATACACCATTGGGCATGACGAGAAATTGTAGTAATTATTTCTTCATTGATCATAGATGTATTGACTCCAAATTGTTCTTGCCATGTTTCTATATCTCTATTCGCAAACCATTGCTTTAATGCTGTATATGCTTTGTCTTTATTTTCTTTGAAGTACAATTCAATAATGCGTCTACTTATTTGATTTCCCAGGTTTTCTTCATTTTCAGAAACATTGAAAATGAAATGTATTTGTACGCTATCACTGTACCGATTTAAAATGGCATCATAGACCTTAAAAGGTTCTACACAAAATCCGCATAAAGGATTAGACACTGCTTTAATAACAATATCTGCTTTAGGGTTTCCAAAAATGATTTGATTATCTATTGGTATGTAGGTATCATTGTCAATCTTTTTTTGAGATAATAAAAAATTAAAGACATTCCTATTTCTCTTAAATGTTAGAAAATCTGCACGTATGGTTTCGAGCTTTTTGGTATTGACAATAAAAGGTTTGATATACGCCCATGTTGCTACAATAGTAATTGCAACCGCCAATGATTTGATTATATACGCTAACGATATTGTTGAAAAGAAAAAAGTAATCCCTAAAAGAGTAAATTGCATTAATAAAACCGTAGAGATACCCAGGCATAAAACACACCATTTTTTGACTGAGAACGCCTGATAATAGATAGAAAACAAAACAATAATCATGCTTACAGATGCAATTAAAAATAGTACTGTATGATTATACCCAACCAAAGCATTAACAACTAATAGTGTACTAAAAAAAGTTATTGATGCATCACTCAAACTAATGACTTTTAAAAAAGAGTTTTTTCTTGATGTAATCACATCATTACAACTACTTTTATTAGAAATACTATTACACAATTTGGCCACTTTTGCATTATGCATTCCCAATTCTTCACTAATAATCAGTGTACTTATATACAACCCTATCAAAGACAAAACCTGATAAATTGTTACTATTGGATTGAAATCTAAAATTTGAAGAATGCCTAAAAAGGCAATCACAACTCCCAAAAGCATTTTAGTTTTGTACTTAGATATCAAAGTAGGTTTTTTGCCTTTTTCTTCACTTTCTACAGCAATAATTGTCCCGTTCCATAATGAATTAAAAGCATCCGAAGACATTTTTGTAATCTGTTTTTCAGTAGTAGTGGTAGTGATTTTTCCTTTCCTAACTTTTACTAGAACCAATTCAGAAATTTCTTCTTTTTCAATGATTGCCAAAAAACATGATGGTAATTGTAGTAATGCATCTTTTGGAACATTAGCTACCAAGTTTTTTACATTAAAATAATCTAAGGTGTCAGAAATCGCTTTTACACTCGAAACTTCAGGATGAGATTTTAATTGCAGGTCCAGCACCTCGCTTTTGATATGAAAAATACCTGACCCAAATAACAATTGTTCTATCAATTTATGCATTTTATAACCAAGATTATGTGTGAATTTTATAGCCTACTACTTGTTATGATATTTTATCATTTATCATTACAAAAAAATAGCTGTTCAAAGAAACTTTATTCACTCATCATCAGGCATGACAGATGTTCCTATTTTCTGCACATATGTTCCAATATTACATGCAGGCATAGGATATTTGCTAACAAATAGTTAAAATTGTTAAGGATATCTTATAGTTTTATGTGAAGCATATTGAAGTAGTGTTATGAAGAATACTTTTCTATAATTGTAGTTAGATCCTTCTCTTCATCAAGATAGATAGGTAGGTGAAATTCGTCTAGTTTTTTTAGAGTACTTAATAATGCCATCTGTTCACTCTTTGATAGACAGCCGCTAACCATTTTTGCAGCCTTACTAGCTTCAGAATATGCTTTTATAACATTTTCTTCCCCTTTTTCGGTCAACCGTAGTAGTTTGCCTCTTTTATCATCAGGATTCGGAAACTGTTCAATAAGCTCATTTTTCAGTAAGCGTTTAATAACTTCCATCCCCGAAGATTTATCATAGGCCATCTTTCTTATTAAATCTGTTTTTCCAACTGGTCCTGATCTATGAAGTATCGCAGTAAAAGCAAAATCCATATCAGTAGTAAATGGTAAATCTACCAATGCGGATTTAATGTATACATTAGAATATCTGCTCATTCTACCAATATACGCAGCTATTTCTGCCTCTAAGCTATGACCTGTGATTTCATACTTCTCCGCTGAAACTGTTTCATCCATACGCTTAGACAGCCAGTTTGCAAAAGATTTTATATGTATCTCCTTATCTGTTCTTCCTATTACAAACTCTCCAACTAGATCAATTATTTGTTTAATTAACTCGTAAATCTTCATTAAAAACTATTTTTTAACACTAAATTATATTTATTTGTTACTATAACACACTTTTTTGTTTAATATTTGCATGAATATGCTAAACAATTGTTTGTAAATTATCATATGCTATATCATAAAAATGCTCTTAAATCATTAAAAAAACTATAATTATGAATATCAAAAATACCGTTTTAGTACTTTCTTTACTATTCGTTTCTTATATAAATGCTCAAGTGTATGGCGAACTCACAGGAAATGTAACTGACCAAACTGGTCAACCTATTTTAGGAGCTTCTGTTTTTATTGAAAATACAGAAAAGGGGGCGCAAACAGATTTTGATGGAAATTATCGTATTGACAACATTTCACCAGGATCTTACAACTTAATTGTTAGCTATATTGGCTTTGAAACGCAAACAAAATTTAATGTTATTGTAAAATCAAAAGGAACGTTGCCTAGTAATTTTATACTTAAAGAATCTACTGAAGCATTAGATGAGGTACTTATAAGTAATGCAAACAAAATTAGCCGCCCCAAAGAAACGCCTCTCTCTACTCAAACCCTCTCGGCTGTTGAAATCGCCACATATCCAGGAAGCAATAATGATGTGGTACAAGTGGCACAAACACTACCAGGAGTATCTCCTTCTATTGGTGGTTTTCGCAACGATTTAATTATACGTGGCGGTGCACCAAATGAAACCGTTTATTATCTCGACGGAATGGAAGTGCCAAATATCAATCATTTTAGTACTCAAGGTAGTGCCGGAGGACCTGTAGGGCTTATTAATGTGTCATTTATAGATAATGTTACCTTATCTACCTCGGCTTTTGGAGCACAATATGACAACCCGCTTTCAGGAGTATTGCAGTTTAGCCAACGTACGGGAAATAATCGAGATTTTAGCGGTAACTTTCGTGTAAGTGCTAGTGAGGCTGCTCTCACACTAGAAGGCCCATTGTTTAAAAATAAAAATGAAGAATCAAAAACTACATTTTTGGTATCTGCAAGACGTAGTTATTTACAATTTTTATTTGAAGTGATAGGGCTCCCCTTCAGGCCTAATTATTGGGATTATCAATACAAAATAAACCATAAGATCAATCCTTATAATGATATTAGTTTTATTGGTTTAGGTTCTATTGATGATTTTTCAGTAGAAGCACCAGAAGATTTTGATGCAGAACAGCAGGCACAGTTAGAACAAGCCCCTTTTATAGAACAACGCACCAATGCTATTGGACTATCATGGAGAAACCGTTTTAAAGATGGATCTGGTTTTATGGAAACTACAGTAAGTAACAACACTTTAGTTAATGAATTTACCAGATATGAAGATCCTGAAAATGAAACAGAAGTAATTTTTAGCAATGATGCTACAGAATCCGAAACAAAACTACGATATCAACTCACCAAATTCTATGGCGATTGGAAATTTACAACTGGTTTTAATGCACAATATTCTGATTATAGTAACAAAACTGTAAATACAACAGACAATAATATATTTAATACTAAAATTGATTTCTTTAAATACGGTTTGTTTGCAAATATGACCAATTCTTTTTTTAATGATAAACTAGATGTATCTTTTGGTTTTAGAATAGATGATGATAGCTTTACAGAAGAAAATAACATACTATCTACATTTTCTCCAAGGTTATCTCTATCCTATGAATTTAAAGAAAACTGGAAGCTGAATGGTTCTATAGGAAGATATTATAAGTTGCCACCATATACTATTTTAGGGTTTAGAAATAATGACAATGTTCTTATTAATCAAGATGTAGATTATACTGTAAGTGATCATTATGTGCTTGGTTTGCAACACTATTTCGGTCCTTCATCAAATATATCTATAGAAGGTTTCTATAAGCGTTATGATGATTATCCTGTCTCTGTTTTGGATGGTGTATCTCTTGCCAACAAAGGAGCTGATTTCGAAATCTTAGGGAGTGAAGATGTAGCTACAGTTGGTAGAGGAAGAAGTTATGGGGCAGAACTTCAGTTTCAGCAAAAACTTTCTAATAATTTCTACGGTATATTTGCATACACTTGGTTTTATAGTGAATTTACCGGATTTGATCGTAACACATATTTACCTTCGGTTTGGGATAGCCGTCACTTAATTTCTTTTACCGGTGGATATAAATTAAACCGAAACTGGGAAATAAGTGCACGATATCGCTTTGCTGGCAACACACCTTTCGTTCCTACTGATCTTAATGCCACACTTGATAATTATCCCGAAGTAATTTTAGACTATGATCGCTTAGGTGAAGAAAAGTTAGATACATTTAGTCAACTTGATTTACGTATTGATAAAAAATGGAATTTCAAAAAAGTATCATTAAATGTGTTTATAGAAGCTCAAAATATCTTGGGGCAAGCAACTCCAGAACCTACTCAATATGGACTTAACCGAGATGTAAACGGAGCTATTCTACAGCCTATAAACTTAACAGCTATAGAAACAGAAACAGGTCAGATCATACCAAGCATAGGGATTGTGGTTGATTTTTAAACATCGCTATTTATATCTCAAAAAACGAAAACCCCTTATAATTAAATTATTGTAAGGGGTTTACTTACTATGTATAGACAAGTATACCTTATAAAAATGTGGGAATTAATTTTCAACATACTAAACATACTATTCGTTTTATTACGCCATATCTACTCTCTGCACTGCAAAAGATACTCTATACAGAAATAAATAAGCAGTCTATTCAAAGGAACCGTATTTATGTAAAGTAGCCTTTAACACATGTCCCCTTTTTTTGCACATATGTTCCAAAACCTATACGAATACTACGGATATCATAAATTGTAAAATCAGACCGCTAACAAACAATCTTAAAAAGGAGATATTATAATACCACACCATATACATCTAGCAGTAGAACTAATCTGTATGGGTTTGGGTGTGTTTCTTATGTTTTTTTACTAAAAAAATTATAGCCTTTGTTAAAAATCTTATTCAGTCCCGCATTTATTTTATATCGCCCATCAAATTCCTCTTTCTTTTTAAAGAAAATTCTTATTTTCGCAGACCTAATAGAAAGAATGATCAAATGAGCACGAAGTTTCCTGAATATAAAGGACTTGACTTACCAAAAGTAGCAGATAACATACTAGATTTCTGGCAGCAAAATAACATCTTTGAAAAAAGTGTTAGTGAGCGTGATGGAGCAGAACCCTATGTGTTTTTTGAAGGGCCTCCATCTGCAAATGGATTACCGGGGATTCACCATGTAATGGCTCGTGCAATTAAAGATATTTTTTGTCGCTACAAAACACAAAAAGGATATCAGGTAAAGCGTAAAGCTGGATGGGATACCCACGGGCTTCCGGTTGAGCTTGGTGTAGAAAAAGAATTGGGGATCACCAAAGAAGATATTGGTAAAAAAATTACTGTAGAAGAATATAATGAGGCTTGTAAAAAAGCCGTAATGCGATATACTGATATCTGGAATGATCTAACTCAAAAGATCGGGTATTGGGTAGATATGGAAGACCCATATATCACCTACAAATCCAAATATATGGAGAGTGTTTGGTGGTTGCTTTCTCAAATCTACAAAAAGGAATTGCTATACAAAGGGTATACCATTCAGCCCTATTCACCAAAAGCTGGTACAGGATTGAGTTCTCATGAATTGAACCAGCCAGGAACCTATCAGGATGTTACAGATACTACAGTTGTAGCTCAATTTAAAGTTGATGGAGGAAGTGGATTAGGAAACGGAATAAGTAAAGCATTTAAAATTTCTGAAAATCCTGAAAATGCTTATTTCCTTGCATGGACCACCACCCCATGGACATTACCATCTAATACAGCATTAACAGTAGGCCTCAAAATAGATTATGTTTTAGTCAAAACATTTAATCAATATACATTTGACCCTATCTATGTGGTTTTGGCAAAGAATTTAGTTGGAAAACAATTTTCAGGAAAGTTTGCCCAAGTTGAAACTGAGGTAGAAGTAGACACATTTAAAGAAGGCGACAAAAAGATCCCATATTATATCAAAGCAGAATGTAAAGGCGCTGATTTGGTTGAGATCAGATACGAGCAATTAATAGATTATGTACAGCCGTATCATAATCCCGAAAATGCATTCAGAGTAATCTCGGGTGATTTTGTGACTACCGAAGATGGTACCGGTATTGTACATACCGCTCCTACCTTTGGCGCAGATGATGCTATGGTAGCCAAACAAGCTACACCCGAAGTCCCTGCACTATTGGTTAAAGACGATAATGATAATTTAGTACCATTAGTAGATCTGCAAGGTAAATTTACAAAGCATGTAGGCGAATTTGCAGGAAAATATGTAAAAAACGAATATTATGATGATGGTACAGCTCCCGAAAAATCGGTTGATGTAGAAATCGCCATCAAACTTAAAATAGAAAATAAAGCTTTCAAGGTCGAAAAATATGTTCACAGTTATCCAAACTGCTGGCGTACCGATAAGCCTATACTCTACTATCCGCTAGATTCTTGGTTTATAAAAGTTCCTGATTTTAAAGATCGCATGCACGAACTTAACCTTGGGATCAATTGGAAACCAAAAGCAACTGGCGAAGGTAGATTTGGTAACTGGTTAGCAAACGCAAATGATTGGAATCTTTCTCGTTCTCGTTTTTGGGGAATCCCATTGCCTATCTGGAGAACAGACGACGGTAAAGAAGAACTCATCATTGGATCTGTTGAAGAACTAAAAGCCCAAATGACTAAAGCAGTAGAAGCAGGTGTTCTTGAAGCCGATGTCTTTGCAGATTTTGTGGTAGGTGATATGAGCGAAGAGAATTATGATAAGGTAGATTTGCATAAAAATGTTGTAGACAAAATTACTTTGGTATCTCCTTCAGGAAAACCGATGAGACGAGAGAATGATCTAATCGATGTATGGTTCGACTCTGGATCAATGCCCTACGCACAATGGCATTATCCTTTTGAAAATAAAGAAAAAGTAGAAGCAGGAGAACGAAAAGCTGATTTTATTGCCGAAGGAGTAGATCAAACCCGCGGATGGTTTTATACACTACACGCTATAGCAACTATGATTTTTGATGATGTAGCCTATAAAAATGTAGTGTCTAATGGTTTGGTTCTAGACAAAAACGGACAAAAAATGTCAAAAAGATTAGGTAATGCAGCCGATCCTTTTGAAACCTTAAAAACATATGGTCCTGATGCTACGCGATGGTACATGATTAGTAATGCAAATCCTTGGGATAACCTAAAATTTGATATTGAAGGAATTGGTGAGGTGCGACGTAAGTTTTTTGGCACATTATATAACACCTATTCGTTCTTTACATTGTATGCTAATATTGATAACTTTACCTATGCTGAAGCTGATACTCCATTAGCAGAACGTCCCGAAATCGATCGGTGGATTCTTAGTGAATTGCATACATTAATCAAAAATGTAGACGAATATTATAATGATTACGAACCTACAAAGGCAACCAGAGCAATCTCAGATTTTGTTCAAGAAAATCTTAGTAATTGGTTTGTGAGACTAAGTAGAAGAAGATATTGGAAAGGCGATTACGAGCAAGATAAGATTTCTGCATACCAAACACTATATACTTGTATGCTTACTGTAGCAAAGTTAGGAGCTCCGGTAGCACCATTCTTTATGGATCAATTGTATAAAGATTTAATAGATGGGACAAATAAAGAAACTTTTGAAAGTGTGCATCTTGCACATTTCCCTAAGTATGATGAAACATTTGTTGATAAAGCATTAGAACATAAGATGCAAAAAGCGCAAACAATTTCATCTTTGGCCCTTTCATTACGCCAAAAAGAGAAGATCAAGGTGCGACAACCATTACAGCGTATTATGATCCCAGTGTTAAATGAAGCCGAAAAACTAGAGATTAATGATATTGCTGATCTTATAAAAAGTGAAGTCAATGTTAAAGAAATAGAGCTTATCGATGATGCTTCAGGCATATTAGTGAAGCAAATAAAGCCAAATTTCAAAACTTTAGGCCCTCGTTTTGGAAAAGATATGAAATTGATTGCCAATAAGATACAAGGACTAGACCAAGATAGTATTAAAATTCTTGAACAAACTGGCAATTTTGATGTAGAAATTAACAATAAAATTATTACATTAGGAACTGATGATGTCGAGATCAGCTCTCAAGATATAGAGGGTTGGTTAGTTGCAAATTCGGGACCTTTAACCGTTGCGTTAGATGTAACAATATCTCCTGAGCTTAAAAAAGAAGGAATTGCCAGAGAGCTTGTAAATCGAATTCAGAATATTCGTAAGGATAGCGGACTCGAAGTGACTGATAAAATTGAGATTGTTTTTGAAGATAATAAAACTATCCAAGAAGCAGTAACAACTAATGAAGCATACATCAAAAACGAAACCTTAACCGAGACAATTGAATTTGTAACAAATGTAATAAACGGTACAGAAATTGCGTTTGATGACATTGCAACCCAATTGGTAATAAAAAAACATTAAGAATATGGCAGAAGATGTAAAAGTAAGGTACAGCGACTCTGACTTAGAAAAATTCAGAGAAATTATCGTTGAAAAAATGGAAAAAGCGCAAAAAGATTTAGAATTACTTCAAAGTGCGTACAAGAATGACGGGAACAATGGTACAGATGACACTTCACCTACTTTCAAAGCATTTGAAGAAGGAAGTGAAACGATGTCCAAAGAAGCAAACACGCAATTAGCTAT
Organism: uncultured Aquimarina sp.; assembly: GCA_947501475.1. Classification (GTDB taxonomy): domain Bacteria; phylum Bacteroidota; class Bacteroidia; order Flavobacteriales; family Flavobacteriaceae; genus Aquimarina. The sequence goes on from CANMWA010000003.1 coordinate 376,946, forward strand.
CAGGCAAGAAAAATTTGTTCGTGATTTAAAAAATGCATTATTACGTATTGAAAATAAAACGTATGGTATTTGTCGTGTAACAGGAAAATTAATTAATCCTGAGCGATTAAAACTTGTTCCTCATGCTACACTAAGTATTGAAGCAAAAAACATGCAGAGTTAGATACTAAAAAAAGTCTATTACTCTATATAGAAAGACCTCGCAAGTTTTAAAACTTGCGAGGTCTTTTTTTTTATCTTGTATGTAACCTTTTTTAAAAATCAAGGTATTAATAATAGAAACTAACCAAAAAGAGTAGCATCTTGAAAAATTTAAGTGACGAAGAATTAATGATTCTTGTATCTAATGGAAAATTAGACATGATGAGCGTGTTGTTTGAGCGATACCATATCAGAATCTTTAATTTTTTACTGAAGATGACCCGAGATCATGAAGTAAGCCAAGATATTACTCAAGAAGTTTTTTACAAAGCAATCAAGTATAGAAACTCATATAAAAAAGGAAAGTTTTCGTCATGGATCTATACTATTGCCAGAAATATATTCTCTGATTACTATCAAAAACAAAAAAATAGAGATCAGCGCCTGGATCAGATTGAATATAAAATTGAAAATCAGGAAACCAACTATATAGAAGGCAATGAGATTAAAGAACAACTAGATCGAGCGTTAGATCAATTAAACAAAAGTGACAAAGAATTAGTAATCATGAATCGATATCAAGGAATCAAATACCAGGAAATCGCAGAGATTACAGGCTCTACAGAAGGAGCAATTAAAACCAAAGTACATAGAGCAATACATAAATTGAAAGATTATTATTTACAAAATATATAATGCCATGAGCTGCAAACAAATAAAAGAACAATTTATCGACTACCTAGATCAAAACCTAGATCAGGGTGAGTATCAAAACGTCGAAACTCACCTTAAAGGTTGCAAAAATTGTAGTACTGCATTACAAGAATTTAAAACCATTTTTGAAGCAATCAATAATGACACCCTTGAACTTCCTGATTCAAGTTTAAAAGTCAATTTTGAACAAATGTTACAAAATGAAAAAGCAATAGTAAATACCCCAAAAGTCGTATCACTCGAAAAAAGAACACTATCGTCATGGAAAACAGCATTACAAATAGCGGCCACAATCGCATTAGTAATTTTAGGATATTACTATGGGAAAAATCAAAATGCCGAATCTTTTTCTAAAGAAATAGCAGTTCTAGAAAAAGAAAAAATAGAAATGAAGCAAACAATGACCATTTCACTCATAGAAAATGAATCGGCCAGTAAACGCTTACAAGCTGTAAACTATGCCGAAGAGTTCGAAAAACCAGGAAATGACATCTTAAAAGCTTTAATAAATAAAATGTATTACGACGAGCATATTAATGTGCGACTAGCTGCAGCAGAAGCACTTGCAAAATTTTCGGATGCCGAAATGGTTCGTAAAGCATTAATCAGTGCATTGGATAAAGAACAAGATCCAAGCATGCAAATTGAATTAATTCAAATATTAGTTTCTATTCAGGAAAAACGCGCGGTTCCTTCAATGGAAAAATTACTTCAAGAAGAAGAAACACCAGATTATGTAAAGGACCAAGTAAAAGTTGGTCTACCAAGTTTAATTTAAAATTTCAGTCAAAAAACAAATAATCATGAAAAAAATAGCAATCATACTCATAGCATTTTTAGCCGTAGGGCAATTAAACGCTCAGGACTACACAAAATCGCTGCAAGGAATTAAAAAAGTAAAAGTTAGTTCTGAATCGGGAGTAGACATAAAAGTGAGTAATCAAAATGAACTTAGGATTGTAGCTGATGGTCATAAAATACCTGAAAAAGCAAAAGGCCTAAAAGCAGTATACTCTGGAGGGACAGACAACACTGAGTTAGGAATGTATATTCAAAAAGAAGGCGAAACCTTGGTTATCAAAAACCTAAAAGGCATGCATAGCAAATTGCTTGAAATTTATCTTCCAAAAACCATAAATATTATTGTTGAAAAAAGTAATCTAGGCAATGTATCCTTAAGCGGTTTTTCTTCTGAAATAGAAGCTGCTGCCAATGTAGGGAACATTACTTTAAAAGATGTTACCGGTCCGGTTGTCGCCAGGACAGCAACAGGAGAAATTAATGTAATCTTTAATAAAGTAAACCAAAACTCTCCTATTTCTCTTATGTCTTCTACTGGAGCTGTAGATGTTAGTTTACCATCTGGCACACCTGCCAATCTAGAATTAAAAACCTCGATGGGCGAAATCTATACAGATTTTGATATCAAGTTTCCTGTAGAAGATAATAACATGAAGCTAGTGAGAGGAAAAAGAGCCATAAAAACCGAATTGAATAATGGAGGAGTAGAAATTAGTCTACGATCATCAGTTGGTAATATTTATCTAAGAAAAAAATAAAGAGGTCACTTAATTCACCTGCCTACCGGCAGGCAGGTCAAAAAACGAACAACAATGAAAAAAATAGTAATCCTAGCGGTATTTTGCTTTGTAGCATTGCAAATACAAGCACAAAAAGTAATTGAAAAGCAGATCAACACTTCGGCAAATGAAATAAAAGTAGAATTTAAATTCGCAGAAGATATCACTATAAAAACCTGGGACAAAAATGAAGTGTATCTAAAAGCTGAAGTGAGTGTAAAAAATGGAGAATATGATGATTATTTTAATTTGAAAATAGACAACTCTTCTTCAGTATTAGACATAACATCAGATTACGGAGATTTATTTGACATCTGGAAAAAAGAACGAGGATCAAATAGAAGCAATAATTGGGATCCTTGCAATAATCTAGATATTGATGCAAACTATACATTATATCTTCCTAAAAACTCTAGTTTGCGAGTAAAAAGTATATCTGGAAATGTCCAGTCTGAAAACTATCAAGGCGAACTAATTGTTGATATTATTAGTGGAAATATTGATATAAAAAGATATAATGGAGACTTAAATCTTAAAACCATAAGTGGAGATATCGATATCAATGTAGCAAAATCTCGCCTTAAAGCAGAAACCATTTCGGGGATGATCTATTCTGATAAAGATATGCAATTTGATCATGGCAAAAACCGAATGGTAGGCAGTAAAGTAACAGGCACTTTTGGAGATGTTAAAAATGAACTGCTTCTTAAAACGATAAGTGGTAGTATATTTATCAGGAAACAATAAGCCCTAGCAAACAGACGTATTTTTTAAGTGTTAAAAATGGTTTAATCAACTTATATTTGGGTGATTAAACTATTTTTTTGCTTTTATAATATTACAAAATTGATAAGCAAAAAGATAAGTGTTTGTAAAACAAAATAAAACACTATTTTTGTCCGGCGCGTATAATACCAAGGCAAACACATATATTTATGTCCTTAAAGAAATCTATTTTAGTTATAATTTTAGTTTTACTGATTGATCAGATCTCCAAAGTTTATATTAAAACTCATTTCAGTCTACATGAAGAGGCTAAGGTATTTGATTGGTTTCGTATTATTTTTGTAGAAAACAAAGGAATGGCTTGGGGATTCGAGCTTCCTGGTAGCTACGGAAAACTAGTGCTAACACTGTTTAGATTAGTCGCAATTACTGGAATAGGGTACTGGCTTTATGATTCTGTTCGTAAAAATAGTCCAGCCATACTTACTTTTTGCATTGCTTTAATTTTTGCAGGAGCATTTGGTAATATCATTGACTCTGTATTATACGGAATACTTTTTGGCGAAAGCACAAACATAGATATCGCTAGTTTTTTACCCCCCGAAGGAGGTTATGAAAGTTTATTCTACGGAAAAGTAGTGGATATGATACAGTTTACTTTTTATGACGATTTACTACCCGAATGGATTCCTTTTTGGGGAGGTAAGCACTTTTCTTTCTTTGATCCTGTATTTAACATTGCAGATTCTGCCATAAGCGTAGGTGTATTTTTGTTAGTGATTTTTAACAAAAAAGCTTTCCCTAAAAAAGAAGAAGAGTAGTACGTTTTATACTAATATCCTTTCAAAATCATTTAATTTGATCGGTTTTGTAAGATAATCAGAGACTATGTCTATTGATTTTGCTCGATCTATATCTCTAGAATCAATTGAGGAACTTACCACATAAAGATCAATCTTATCTTGAATCTTATTTTTAATTTTTGAAAATTCACCCAAGAACTCCCAACCATCCATAACGGGCATGTTAAGGTCCAAAAGTATAATTTGTGGTATTTCAGGTTGTTCTTGAGTCATTATAGATTCTTTAAAAAAGTCTATAGCCTCTTTTCCGTTATTAAATACTAATACTGAGTATGATAATCTTCTCAACTCAATAATTTTTCTAACTAAATTTATATAAATACTATCATCATCGATGATACAAACGCTTTCTGTATTCCGGGACATTATTAGGGGTAAAAAGTTCTAAGTACCGAATATACTATAAAGTAGCATTGAATACAAGAAATGTTAATTAAATCTTAAAGCGATATGTTTTTAAAGGGGTGACACAATAGTCTAAACAAATATCAGTAGAGAGTATCGATTCAATTTCTTCTTCAGCAGAGAAAAAAGAAAGGCCAATTTTTATGGTTTCGGTATTACATTTTGCTAAAAACTTATCGTAAAACCCTTTTCCATAACCCACCCTGTTACCAAATTGATCAAAAGCTAAGAGGGGTACAAAAACTACATCAATTTTATGTTCAGGAATCGGTATTCCGTCTACAGGTTCAGGGATCCCCCATGAATTTACTTGAAGTACTGTAGCATCCGTAAGTAAAAAATGTTCTAATGTTTGATTTTCAAAATTACTTTTTGAGACCAGTACGTTTTTATCCTTACCCTGAAGAATGTGTAGAATAAACTCCGTATTGATTTCTTTATGCTTTAGTATAGGTAAAAAAATATGATAATACGTTTTTTCCCATATTGGTAATTGAAGTAACTGATTAGCAATATCCATACTCAAATCATCAATCTCCTGATCATTTATTACTGCTCTAAGTGCTTTATATTTAGCACGCAGCTCTGTTTTATTCATTTACTATTTCTTTAGTTATTCTAAAAATCGCATCTCCTTTATATACAATTGGAGCTTCATTTACATTAATCACATATCCTTCATTACTTGCTTTGACCACATGTCTCATTTTACCGTAGGGATCTGTTATTGTTGCCAGGATTTCTCCTTTTTCTACATGCTTGCTAATAGGAATTTTGATATGAAGTAATCCACTATATTTGGCTCTCATCCATATACTTTTTTTGACCAATAAACTATTAGAATCAGGTACAGGTAGTATAAAATCTTTATCTAACATTTCTAAATGATTGAGTATTCTCATCGTGCCGTGTACACCTCCTATTGCTATTTCTTTACTGCTACTTTGAGATTTTCCTCCTTCAAATAATAATATATCTTTTCCTTTTTTGGAACATGTAGCTCGATACGAACCCTCTAAGTTTTTGGACAATAGTGTAAAAGGAGCATTGAACACTTTGGCGAGCTCTACTAATCTTTTATTCTTTGGATCTACTCTAATATGGGGGGCATTAAACCTACTTGCACCTCCGGTATGAAAATCTAAACAAAAATCTGCTACAGGTAAGATTTCATTAATAAATTGATATGCAAAACGACTGGCTAATGACCCATTTTTGGTTCCTGGAAAAACTCTGTTTAGATCCCTCCCATCAGGAAAAAAGCGATCCATATTTAAAAACCCAAATACATTAAGTACTGGGATGCAAATAACACTTCCTTTGGCAGGTTTATTTATTTTTTTTGCAATGATTTGTCGTACTACTTCTACTCCATTAATTTCATCGCCATGTATTCCTGCTGTGATAAGCAGCGTTGGCCCTGGTTCTTTGGATCTTTCAATAATTACAGGTATCTCTACCTTTGTCGAGGTATATAACTTAGCTATATTAAAGTTAATTGTTGTACTTGTGCCTGGTAAAACTTCATTTCCAAGAATCTTTAATATGTTTTTTTCTTCAATTTTTGCCATACTTCTCAAATACTACGTTCAATATAACGAATAATAGATTTTGCAATGTCATTTCCGGTAGCGGTTTCTATCCCTTCTAGCCCAGGAGAAGAGTTCACTTCTAAAATTAATGGTCCACGATCACTTTGTAATAAATCTACTCCCGCTACTCCCATTTTTAAAGCTTTTGCTGCCAAGATTGCTGCTTGTTCTTCATGCCTACTTAACCTGATCACCTTAGCGGTGCCTCCTCGATGCAAATTAGATCGAAACTCACCTTCTTTACCTTGTCTTTTCATAGCACCGACTACTTGACCATCTACAACTAACACTCTTACGTCTGCTCCTTTGGCTTCTTTTATAAATTCTTGCACAATAACTCGAGCTTGCAATCCATTAAACGCCTCTAGCACTGATTCTGCGGCAGTTTTAGTTTCGGCAAGAACAACTCCTAATCCTTGAGTTCCTTCAAGAAGTTTAATAATAAGTGGTGCTCCACCTACATGAGATATCACTTCAGAGACATCTTTAGAATAATTAGTAAATACCGTTTTTGGTAATCCTAATCCCGCTTTAGACAATATTTGTAGACTCCTTAACTTATCTCTGGATTGTACTAATGCTTGTGATTTTAATGTAGTAAACACATTCATCATTTCAAATTGTCGCACCACTGCGGTTCCGTAAAAGGTAACAGAAGACCCTATTCTAGGGATCACAGCGTCTACATGGTCTAGTTTTTTACCTCGATAATAAATCTCAGGTTTTTGTCTTTCGATTATAATGTCACAGTTAAGAGGATCAATAACCTGTACATTATGTTTACGTTTTACTGCTGCTTGAACTAGTGCATTAGTTGAATATAAATTCGCACCACGCGACAAAATTTTGATATTCATTACATTTTTTGGTTATAAGACTGGTTTTCTAATTGGGGATCAACCAAAAAATTTCCGCTTAAAAACTTACGGCCAATCAACACAGGAAACCGCATGTCATCACGAGAAGATAGTGTGAACGTTATGGGATAGGTTTTATTAAATACCACAATTTGAGTTCGTATAGCATATCTCATTTCTACCTTCCCATTACTACTTTTTACAGCAGACATATCGTAGTTTTTAAATGTAAATTTTTTTCCATTATATTCAGGGTGTACAGCATCTAGAAAACTACATTGTAATGTTTGATCAATTTCTTTAATATCAAAACAATGGATACATGAGGAATAAGCACCGGTATCTACTTTGGCATCGATAGCTGCCAACTCTAAAAGTGGAAAATCCACTTTATCAATCCTGCCAATTATTTTTTTTTCTTTTTTCAAAAAAATTGCATTGATATTAGAAGTACTAAAGTAAGAAAAATCAATATGTATTATATGATTAACCCGTTTTTTAATAGAAAATGATATTTTAAACACGATTTAACAAAATTTAAACCTTATATCTATATACTTCAATTAAGGTAAACTCTTAACTTTACGATTGGAATATGCAAGAAGCTTCTTTAGACATACAAATCAAAACACTACCGACAAGTCCTGGAGTCTACCAATATTATGACAAAGAGGACAAACTACTATATATAGGCAAAGCAAAAAACCTAAAAAAAAGGGTTGCTTCTTATTTTAATAAGAATCATGATAATTATAAAACCAAGGTTCTTGTTAAGAAAATTTATTTGATAAAACATATTGTTGTAGAAACCGAGACCGATGCATTATTGTTAGAAAACAACTTGATTAAAAGGCATCAACCCAGGTTTAATGTTATGCTTAAGGACGACAAGACATATCCTTGGATCTGCATCAAAAAAGAGCGGTTTCCTAGAATTTTTCCGACTCGAAATTTAATCAAAGACGGTTCTGAATACTATGGGCCTTATACTAATTTTAAAACGGTAAATACATTATTAGATCTTATCAAAGGATTATATCAGCTACGAACATGCAATTATGATTTATCACAAAATAAAATAAGCAATGGTAAGTATAAAGTTTGTTTAGAATACCATTTGGGTAATTGTAAGGGTCCTTGTGAAGGTCTTCAAGATGAAAAAGAGTATTTAGAAAACCTTAATGCTATTCGACAAATTGTAAAAGGAAATTTTAAAGACTCTTTAAATAGTTTTAGAAATCAGATGACAGCACATGCTGAAAAAATGGAGTTTGAGGATGCGCAAAGAATTAAAGAAAAAATTGAAGTCCTTGAGAAATACCAGGCCAAATCCATGGTTGTAAACCCTAAGATTAGTAATGTTGATGTATTTTCAATCATTTCAGACGAATCCTATGGTTATATAAATTTTCTTCAATTATCATATGGTGCCATCATTAGATCGCATACCGCAGAGATTAAGAAAAAATTAGATGAAACAGATAAAGAACTGTTAGAATTAGCTATTATAGAATTACGACAACGTTTTGGTGCTACCTCAAAAGAAATATTTGTCCCTTTTGAAGTCGAATTAGGAGAAGGTTTAAAAATTACAATTCCTCAGTTAGGTGATAAGAAAAAAATCGTAGACTTGTCGTTGAGAAACGCAAAATACTTTAGGCAAGAACGTTTTAAACAAATCAAGATTATAGACCCAGATCGCCATACAAAACGTTTAATGGCACAAATGAAAAAAGATCTTAGATTGCCTAAAGAACCCGTTCATATAGAATGTTTTGACAATTCTAATATACAAGGAACGAATCCTGTAGCAGCTTGTGTAGTTTTTAAAAATGGAAAACCTAGTAAAAAAGAATATCGAAAATTTAATATAAAAACTGTCGAGGGTCCTAATGACTTTGCCTCTATGGAAGAGGTCGTTTATCGTCGTTACAAACGACTCCTAGAAGAAGAGCAACCTTTACCACAACTCGTTATTGTTGATGGCGGGAAAGGGCAACTTTCTTCGGGTTTAAAGGCACTTGACACCCTTAATTTAAGAGGAAAAATAACTATCATAGGTATCGCCAAAAGGCTAGAAGAAATTTATTATCCAGGAGATTCTATACCTCTTTATCTCGATAAGAAATCAGAGTCTTTAAAGGTAATTCAACATCTTCGTAATGAAGCACATCGATTTGGGATTACTTTTCATAGACAAAAACGAAGTAAATCTGCATTAGACACAGAACTAGACTCCATACCAGGAATTGGAGAAAAAACAGTTATAGAATTACTTAAACATTTTAGATCTGTAAAAAGAATTAGTGAAGCTACTATTGAAGAAATCGCACAAGTAATAGGAGAGTCGCGAGCAACCAAAGTATATAATTATTATCTTTCTAAAAAAGCTTAATGAAATCTATAAGCCACACACTAAGAATCTTTTTTAGCAGAATACTGTTACTTGTGGTTTTTTTTGTTTCTAATTTGAATTGGTCTCAAGAAAAAAGTACCACTCTTGATAGTCTTGATGTCAAAGAAGACCCCAAAGTAGGCCTTGTACTTAGTGGTGGTGGCGCAAAGGGTTTGGCTCATATCGGTGCGCTAAAAGTAATTGAAGATTCTGGTATACGAATAGATTATATAGGTGGTACAAGCATGGGGGCTATAGTCGGGGCTTTATATGCCTCGGGGTATAAAGCAAAAGAACTTGATTCTATATTTAGATCAGTAGATTTCGACACATTTATTCAGGATATTCTACCTAGAGATGCAAAAACTTTTTATGAACGAGAAGATTCAGAAAAATATGCAGTCTCATTGCCCTTTGATAAATTTAAAATTGGTTTGCCAAAAGGATTATCCAAAGGTCAGAACTTTTATAATCAATTTTCAAGATATACCGCTCATGTAAATGATATCTATGATTTTAATGACTTACCAATTCCTTTCTTTTGCATGTCTACCAATATTGAAACAGGAGAGCAAGTGCTACTCGACAAAGGATACCTCCCAGAAGCTGTAGCTGCAAGTGGTGCATTGCCTTCTATATTTAGCCCTGTAGAATTAAACGGAACTTTAATGACAGATGGAGGCGTATCGAATAATTATCCTATAAAAGAAATTCGAAAAAAAGGTGCAGAAATTGTTATTGGTATCGATGTACAAGATAGTTTACTGCCCAAAGATCAACTAAATTCTGTTTCTAATATTTTATTGCAAATCAGCAATTTTAGAACCATAAAAGCTATGGAAGAAAAAGCTATGGATACAGATATTTATATCAAACCATCTATCATGAAGTTCTCGGTGATGTCTTTTGATCAAGCAGAAGAAATTATTGCTAACGGAGAAAAAGCAGCATCTGTAAATTATGAAAAACTAAAACAAATAGCAGGTTTGCAAAAGTCTTCAAACAAAAAAATGAGAATTTCTAAAAACTCAGATACTATACTCGTTTCTAGTTTGGTTATCAATGGAAACAAAAGATATACAAGAGCCTACATTCGAGGAAAGCTAAAACTAAAGCTTCCTAGGATTACAACCTATGAAAAACTTAATGAAGGAATAAACAACTTATCGGCTACAGGAAATTTTGATCGTGTAAGCCATCAGTTAGTAGACACAAAAGACGGTAAACAACTAGTAATCAATGTAAAAGAAAGTGAAAACAAAATGCTGCTACGCTTTGCATTACATTATGACGATTTATATCAAACTGCCGCTCTGATAAATGTTACTCACAAAAGGTTATTACTTAATAATGATGTACTATCACTAGATGTGATTCTGGGAGATAATATACGATATAACTTAGATTACTATATTGACAAAGGTTATTATTGGAGTACCGGATTAAAATATCGTTATACCAATTTTAAAAAAGCAATTGACTTTGATTTTATAGGACAATTTGGTGAAATTCCTGATTTAAATATTAACACCATAGATGTCAATTATACCGATTTTAATGTGCAAATGTATGCCGAAACACTGCTACAGCAAACATTCTCGGTTGGCCTTGGAGCAGAGTATAAAAGATTAAGAATTATTTCTGAAACATTTGGCGAAGATGAAAATCAAATACCTAGAACTGTATTTGATGATAGTGATTATTGGAGCGCCTTTGGGTATATTAAACTTGATACTTATGATAACAAATATTTTCCAACACGTGGATTGTTATTTGAAAGTGAAGCACATACCTACCTATTCTCATCAGATTTTACAGAAAACTTTGACGAATTTTCTATCGCCAAGGCAAAATTAGGATATAGCACCCCAATTACTCATAATTTTTCTGTAAATGCTACTGCAGAAGCAGGAACCAAAATCGGCAATACCTCACTTAACTCTCTTGATTTTTTACTAGGAGGTTTTGGAGCCAGAACCATCAATAATTTTATCCCTTTTTATGGGTATGATTTTTTAGGAATTACAGGTCAAAGTTTTGCTAAAGTATTACTTACTGCTGATTATGAATTCTTCAAAAACAATCATGTTAATGCCTCTGCAAACTTTGCCAATGTTGGCAATAAATTGTTTAGTACAGGTAGATGGTTTGAAAACCCAGAATTTACAGGATATGCTCTAGGATATGGATTAGATACATTTGCAGGACCAGTTCAAATAAAATATTCATTTTCTCCAGAGCTAGATCAAAGCATCTGGTTTTTCAGTGTGGGTTTTTGGTTTTAATCTATTATAGGTTTAAAAGAACAGAAATATTTCCGATATTTGTACTATTATGAACCTGTTTTGGAAGGATTTATTACTACTATTACACTACCTTATTAAACGTAATCCGGAATAAGGTTACTATACTATTTATTATCTTTAAAAAAAGTAGTTAATACCTTAAACCTGAGTAATCATGCCTTTTTATCATTCTTTAGGGAAAATACCACCTAAACGTCATACTATCTTCAAAAAACCTGATGGTAGCTTATATTATGAGCAACTTTTTGGAACCATTGGTTTTGATGGAATGTCAACCAATTCGTATCATTGTCATAGACCGACACAGGTAAAAGAAATTAAAGGAAGTTATAGTGTAGCTCCAAAAATTTCAATAAAAAACAATATCAAATCTTATCGTTTTCATGGATTCAAAGCTAAACCAGAAAAAGATTATTTAGAAAGCAGAAAAAATGTACTTACCAATAGTGATGTGAGTATTATTTTATCAGCACCTCAAGAATCAACATCACAATATTTTTATAAAAACACAGATGCCGACGAATTGATTTTTGTACATCGTGGTAGTGGCAAATTTCGTAGCCACCTTGGTAATCTTGATTTTAAATATGGAGATTATATCTTAATTCCGAGAGGCACCATTTATAAACTTGATTTTGATACCAGTGATAATCGATTATTCATTGTAGAGTCGAGAAGGCCTATTTATACCCCAAAAAGATATAGAAACTGGTTTGGGCAATTATTAGAACACTCACCATATTGTGAGAGAGATCTTAGGACTCCTTATGAACTAGAAACAAATGATGAAAAAGGAGATTTTTTAATCAAAGTAAAAAAACAAGATGAGATTTTTGATATGATCTATGCCACTCATCCATTTGATGTAGTAGGATATGATGGATTTAATTTCCCGTATGCTTTTTCTATTCACGATTTTGAACCTATTACAGGTAGAATACACCAGCCACCACCGGTACATCAAACTTTTGAAACCGATGCTTTTGTAGTTTGCTCATTTGTACCTAGGTTATATGATTATCATCCTGATAGTATTCCTGCCCCCTATAACCATAGCAATATAGATAGTGATGAAGTACTCTATTATGTTGATGGGGATTTTATGAGCAGAAACGATGTTGATGCAGGTCATATTTCATTACATCCAGCCGGTATCCCTCATGGTCCACATCCAGGAGCAGTAGAAAGAAGCATTGGCAAAACCAAAACCGATGAGCTAGCTGTTATGGTAGATACATTTAAACCACTAATGGTTACCGACGAAGCTATGAAAATAGCCGACGAAGATTATCACAAATCATGGTTAGAATAGTCAATGTGTTAATTAGATAATGAGATAATTCCCATAAAGATTGAAAATGACTTTTAACGAAAAATATAAAGACAACATCATTCTTATAAAAAGCTTTGAGTTTGCAATTAAAATTGTTGCCTACGCTGAAGAATTAGAATCTTTACGGAAATTTGTTGTAGCAAACCAACTTCTCAAATCTGGAACTTCTATAGGTGCAAATATTAAAGAAGCTCAAAATGCAGAAAGCAAAAAAGACTTCATTCATAAAATGAAGATTGCCATAAAAGAAGCAGATGAAACTGAATATTGGTTATATTTATGTAACTCTATTGACGATTACCCTGATTGCAATCAATTATTAATAAATTTAGAAGAGGTTATAAAAATTGTAAATAAGATTATAAGTTCTTCTGTAAAATCAATACACAAACAAAATAATGTTAAATTATAGAACTGACATAACTCCCCATATTAGAGCTATGTGGTAGTATTCTTTTTAGAATTATTCTCAATTTCACTTTTTGAGAAAACATTTTCTAATTATCTAATTAACAAATTTTCTAATTAACAATATCATGTCAACTAATATATCACCTCAAGATTTAGAAAAGGTAAACCCACAAGCAGAAGATTTTTTGCCATTGTTAGGAACCGATTATGTAGAACTTTATGTGGGCAATGCCAAGCAAGCAGCATATTATTATCAAACTGCGTGGGGATTTGAGCCTATTGCGTATGCAGGATTAGAAACCGGGCGAAAGGATAGTGTTTCTTATGTATTGCAGCAAGACAAAATTCGATTAGTACTTACCTCTCCACTACAGCCTGATGGAGATATTAATAAACACATCAATGCACACGGAGATGGTGTAAAAGTAGTTGCACTTTGGGTAGACGATGCCACCAAAAGTTATGAAGAAACTGTCAAAAGAGGTGCTAAATCCTATATGCCACCTAAAACCGAAGAAGATGAGCACGGTAGTGTTGTATTCTCAGGAATCCACACTTATGGAGAAACTGTACACATCTTTGTAGAACGAAAAAATTATCATGGAGCATTCTTACCTGGATACATGGCCTTGAATAAACCATACAAAACACATCCTACTGGACTAAAATATATTGACCATATGGTAGGTAATGTAGGATGGAACGAAATGAACAAATGGTGCGAATTTTATGCCAAAGTAATGGGATTTGCACAACTTGTCTCTTTTGATGACAAAGACATCTCTACAGAATACACTGCACTTATGAGTAAAGTAATGAGTAATGGTAATGGCCGTATAAAGTTTCCGATTAATGAACCTGCAGAAGGAAGAAAAAAATCGCAGATCGAAGAATATATTGATTTCTATAACGGAGCAGGAGTACAACACATGGCATTAGCAACAGATAATATTATAGAAACTGTTGCTGCACTTCAAAATCGGGGAATAGAATTTCTAACAGTGCCTGCTAGTTATTATGAAACAGTTTTAGATCGTGTTGGAGAAATCGATGAAGACCTTGCTCCTTTAAAAGAGCTCGGAATCCTAATTGATCGTGATGACGAAGGATATCTGCTTCAAATTTTTACAAAACCCGTCTTAGATCGCCCAACCATGTTTTTTGAAATCATACAACGTAAAGGTGCACAATCCTTTGGAAAAGGTAATTTTAAAGCATTATTTGAAGCTATCGAAAGAGAACAAGAACAGAGAGGTACATTATAAAAAAAACCAGTTAATATTTCTTTTTTAAAGATTCTAATCAAGAATGTTAATACTTTAGTAAAATTGAATTATTATGATTATTTATATAAGTTTTTGTTAAATTTCATAATAAAAAAACGTTTTCGATTGATAATTCTTCAAAAAAAGTTCATATTTGTACACGTAAGCGGAGTGGTTACTGCTTATACCAAAAACAATAATTATTCTCATAATTTAAGTTTTTAGTTGGTTAATAAAAGTAAAAAGAGAGCTGTGGTGGCTCTCTTTTTTTATTTACATTTTTATATTTTGGTAACAATATTCATTTTTAACTGTTTATATTAAATAGTACTTTTGGAATGGATATTGTAAATGCATAATTAATTACTATGTATCTCGGTGCATAACAACGCCCTTAATTATGAAAAAGATTATTTTATTTTTATTAATACCTATTAGTATTTTTAGTGTTCAAGCGCAAGAAAACCATAAAGCATTTGAATCAGGAGAATGGTTTAAGTTCAGGATTCATTATGGTATTTTTACTGCAAGCTACGCAACACTAGAGGTTAAGGATGATATGATTAACAACATGCCGGTTCATCATATAATAGGATCTGGTAAATCTACCGGTCTTCTAAGCGTGTTTTTCAAAGTTGAAGATTACTACGAAACCTATATTGATAAAAATGAGGTAAAACCTTATCGATTTATTCGAAAAATAAATGAAGGAGGACATACCAAAAATATTGAGATTAATTTTGATCATAATTCGAATCAAGCACTAGTACATAATAAAAAACATAAGACAAAAGAAACTTTTCCGATCAAGTCTAATGTACAAGATATGATGTCTTCTTTTTATTATTTACGTAATAGTATAGAAACATCTTCATTAAAAAAAGGAGATGAACAGTATGTAAATATGTTTTTTGACAATGAAAATTATCTTTTTAAGTTAAAATTCTTAGGGCGAGAGGTTATTAGAACTAAAATGGGTAAAATTGCATGTCTAAAATTTAGACCATATGTTCAGGCAGATCGTGTATTTAAAGAAGAAGAAAGCATGACTGTTTGGGTTAGCGATGATGATAATCGTATGCCTGTAAGAATCAAAGCTGATATTCTAGTAGGCTCTATAAAAGCAGATTTAGATGCTTTTAAAGGCCTTAAACACCCTTTTAAAATTGTTGTAGATTAAATGAGCGAACTTATAAAACCAGAAATTGCAGAAAAAATAAAGCAATTAGAAAAAAAATTCAAGAATTCAGGCCAGGATATGGGATCCTACCTAGATGGTTTATTACACGATCGATATCTTACGTATTGGGATTATATACATTTGGATACTTTGTTAAGTTTACAAATACCTAGAACCCATTTTCCTGATGAAGAAATTTTTATCACCTATCATCAAATCACAGAACTTTATTTTAAGTTAATCATACATGAATTAAAACAAATCATAGATGATAAACTACAAACAGCAACGTTTTTTACAGAAAAGCTTGTTAGGGTTAATCGGTATTTTAGAGTGTTGATTAATTCTTTTGATGTCATGATCAAAGGGATGGATCGAGAACAATTTCTTAAATATAGGATGTCTTTATTACCTGCCAGTGGTTTTCAATCTGTACAATTTAGGTTGATCGAAATATACTCAACACCACTAGTACATCTAGTTAATCCCAAAGAAAGAAAACAATTTTCAGAAAAAGACGCTCTTGGTGAAGTATTCGAGCATTTATACTGGAAATCTGGCGCTACCGATGCCAAAACTGGTGAAAAAACACTTACACTTAAGCAATTTGAATATCGATATACACCAAGGATGATGCGTATTGCTAAGCAGGTTAAAAACAGTACGATCTATCATAAATACCTAGAACTACCAGAAAAAGAGCAAAATAATGTGCACCTTATCGAAGCATTACGTACTTTTGACACCAATGTGAATATTAATTGGTTATTAATGCACATGGGTGCCGCCTTTAGGTATCTCAATAAAGAGAAAGGTGAAGTATTGGCCACCGGAGGAACAAACTGGAAAAAGTTTTTACCTCCTAGTTTTCAAAGAGTTATGTTTTTTCCTAACTTATGGAGTGAAGAAGAAAAAGAAAACTGGGGTCAACAATGGGTTGCTCATCAATTTAATACCGCAAAATAAAATAGTCGTCAGTTGAAGCAAATAGGTTACTTACTATTACTTATTGTGGTAGTATTTTCGTGTCAAAAAGAAAACAAAGAAGCAAAAGTCGTAGTTCCTGAAGTAATCGAGGAAAAAAAAGCACCTCCTATTATTAAGGAATTTGGTTATGTACTAAATGATTTTAATGTTGTAAAAGACACTATAAAATCTGGAGATAGTTTTGGTGCCATTATGGATACTCATGGTATCACCAGAGCCAGAGTTTTTGAAATCACCAACACGATTAAAGACACTTTTAATGTTGCAAGAATTCAAGCCGGCAAACCTTACATGCTTCTCAAATCAAAAGATACTTTAGAAAAGGCACAAGTATTTATATATCAAAACAACAAAATTGATTATACGGTAATTGATTTTAGAGATAGTATTATTGCTAAAAAAAGCAAAAAACCCGTAAAACTAGTCGAAAAAATAGCATCAGGAACAATCAATAGTAGCTTAATGCAAACTTTTGATGATCTAGACCTTAATTTCTTAGTTGCCTATAACATGGCCGATATTTATGCCTGGACTATCGACTTTACAAGACTTCAGGCCGGAGATAGATTCAAAGTAATATATACCGAAAAATTTATAGATGATACTATTCCCGCAGGGATTGATCAAATTAAAGCCACTTATTTTGAACATCGAGGCAAACCCATTTATGCTTTTAGATTTCAAAGTGACTCTATTCATGGAGCTGTAGATTATTTTGATGATGAAGCCAATAATTTACGTAGAGCATTTTTAAGAGCACCAGTAAAATTTAGTAGAATTTCTTCGAGATATAACCTAAGACGAAGAATCAAATATTACGGCAATAAAATAAGACCACATCGAGGTACTGATTTTGCAGCACCAGTAGGAACACCAATATTAGCCACTGCAGATGGTATCGTAACCCGATCAGAGCGCAAAGGCGGTAATGGTAAGTATGTAAAAATAAGGCACAATGGCACTTATGATACACAATACCTACACATGAGTAGGCAAGCCGTAAAAGCAGGACAATTTGTAAGACAAGGAGATGTAATAGGCTATATCGGTATGACAGGTAATACCAGTGGCCCACATGTTTGCTATAGATTCTGGAAAAACGGAAGAGAAGTAGACCCCTTTAAACAAGATTTACCAGCCTCAAAACCACTAGCTGATAGTCTACGCCCCGGATTTTATACCTATATAGAACCAATCAAAACCACATTAGATAGTATATCATTTAATCCACAAGAATTTTTATAAAATGGCATTACCAACTATTAACCCCACCACCACAAAAGCCTGGGAAGCACTAAAATCTCATTTCGAGAATATAAAAGACACACATCTAAAAGACCTTTTTGCACAACAAACTGATCGTGCAGCTAATTTTTCTATAGCTTGGAAAGATTTTTATGTAGACTATTCTAAAAACAGAATAGATCAAACGACAAAAAACCTACTCCTTGATCTTGCCAAAGAAGTAAAACTAGACGAAGCCATAAAAGAATATTTTGGCGGCAGCACTATTAATAAAACCGAAGAGCGTGCTGTACTACATACCGCATTAAGAGTTCCTTCAAATCACAAGGTAGTAGTAGATGGTAACAATGTAATTCCTGAAGTTACTACTGTAAAAGAAAAAATAAAAAAATTTAGTGATCAGGTTATATCCAAAGAACTTAAAGGATATACTGGCAAAGCATTTACAGATATTGTAAACATAGGTATTGGCGGATCAGATTTGGGCCCTGCTATGATCACAGAATCACTTGAGTTTTATAAAAATCATCTCAATGTACACTTTATCTCTAATGTAGATGGAGATCATGTACATCAAAACCTAAAAGGTTTAGATCCAGAAACTACACTTTTTGTAGTGGTTTCTAAAACATTTTCGACTCAAGAAACTTTATCAAATGCTACTACTGCCAGAAACTGGTTTACAAAACAAGCTCCAAAAGATGCAGTAGGTAAACACTTTGTAGCTGTATCTAGTAATATCCCTAATGTTACCCAGTTCGGAATTGCCGAAGAAAATATTTTCCCGCTATGGGATTGGGTTGGCGGTCGTTTTTCACTTTGGAGTGCCGTAGGTTTATCCATAAGCCTTTCTGTTGGGTATAAAAATTTTGAAGCTCTTTTAGAAGGTGCTTACGAAATGGATGAGCATTTTAAAAACACTCCTTTTGAAGAAAATATACCCGTCGTCTTAGGGATGCTTAGTATCTGGTATAACAACTTCTTTGACGCCGAAAGTGAAGCAATCATTCCTTATTCTCAATACTTGCATCGATTACCAGCCTATTTACAGCAAGGTATTATGGAAAGTAATGGTAAAAGTGTCGATCGTAATGGCAATCCTATAGATTATCAAACAGGAACCATTATCTGGGGTGAGCCAGGAACCAATGCACAGCATGCATTCTTTCAACTCATTCACCAAGGCACCAAATTAATTCCTGCAGAATTTATTGGTTTTAAACATGCTTTATTTGAAGACCAAGACCATCAAGACAAGTTAATGGCTAATTTCTTTGCACAAACCGAGGCTTTGATGCATGGCAAAACAGAAGCCGAAGTACTTGGTGAACTAAAATCAAAGAATCTATCAGACAAAAAATTAAAACACCTTACTCCTTTCAAAATATTTGAAGGAAACAAACCAACGACTACTGTTCTAATCGATAAACTAACTCCAAAAAGCTTAGGCGCATTAGTCTCGATGTATGAGCAACGTATTTTTGTACAAGGTGTGGTATGGAATATTTTTAGCTATGATCAATGGGGAGTAGAATTAGGTAAGCAATTAGCTACAAAAATCTTATCCGAAATTAACAATGCCGAGACGCATCAACACGATGCTTCAACACAACAACTACTGAAACACTACCTAAGTAAATAGAAAGAAACTCTTTGTATTAGTAATTTATACGGGAAGAGATCTTACTATTTGACTCTTATTTGACTCTTTTGTTGCGGTTGTATACTCAAAAATAATTAACAAAATTTTAGTTAATAACTTTTGAATATCTTCAAGTAATTGAGAGTCAATATAATTCGTAAATGTTTTTACTTTGATATTGTTCAAATTTTGTGAAAAACTCTTAACGTTAAGATAAAGTTTGTTTCTACAAAGATTTGTTCTTTTGCACGGATTAATTAACTCAATTATATATAATGAAAAAGATTACATTTTTATTTGTTGTAATCCTTATAGCATTCGTTGGGGAAACGTATGCACAAGGGGTAACTACTTCTAGCCTTGGAGGTAAAGTAACAGACAATACAGGTGGACCGCTACCAGGAGCTACTGTAGTAGCAATTCATGGTCCTACTGGAACAAAATATGGGGTGACTACAGATTTTGATGGATTCTATCGTATTAGTAACATGCGTGTTGGTGGTCCATACCGTGTAACAATTTCATACGTTGGTTTTTTAGGCTATGTAAAAGATGGTTTGCAGCTACAGTTAGGCCAATCAGAAAAACTTAACACACAGATGAAAGAAGCTACTAGCGAACTAGAAGAAGTCGTTATTACTGCTACTAATAATGGTATTTTTGATTCTGGTAAAACAGGAACCGAAACTACTGTAACTCAACGTCAAATCAATGCAATACCAAACACATCAAGATCTGTTGCAGAATTTGTTAGAGTAACTCCTCAGGCGCAACTTAATGAAGGCAGTGATGGTTTTAGTGTTTCTATAGCTGGTCAAAATAACCGTTTTAACGGTATTTATATTGATGGAGCCGTAAACAATGATGTTTTTGGACTTGCAGGATCTGGAACCAATGGTGGACAAACAGGGATCAATCCTTTTTCGATTGATGCTATTGAAACTTTTCAAATTAACGTTGCTCCTTTTGATGTAAGACAATCTGGATTTGCCGGAGGTGCTATTAATGCAATTACCCGTTCTGGATCTAATAATTGGGAAGGTTCTGCTTATACTTTCTTTAAAAATGAAAGCTTAGTAGGAAAAACACCTGTTGATTTAGTAAATGAAGGTGAAGAAAGAGAAAAAATCGATGAGTTTACAGCATTAACTTACGGTATGAGAGTTGGCGGACCAATCATTAAAGATAAATTATTCTTTTTTGCTAATTATGAAAGAGTAGATAATGAGACACCAGCTCCATTTAATATTTCAAACTACAGAGGTAATTCAACCGAGCAAGATCTTACTAATTTAAGACAAGCTGTTCTTAGTCGTTATAATTATGATATTGGTGATTTTAATAATAATGCCTCTACTCTATTAGGTAATACTTTTACCGTTCGTGTAGACTGGAACATCAATGATAATAACCAAATCTTTATCAAAAACAACTATGTTAAATCTGAAAACCTTGAAGGTAGAGGATCAAGCAATGGTACAATTAATTTCACTAACGGATCAGAAAAATTTGAAAGTGTAGCAAATACAACTACTTTAGAGTGGAACTCACAAATTGGAGACAAATTCTCAAACAATTTGATTGTAGGATATTCTTTGGTAAGAGATGATCGTGACCCTGATGGTTCTCCTTTTCCTACTGTATTTTTAGACGATGGTGATGGAGGGATTAATTTTGGTGCAGAACGATTTAGTACTGCAAACCTTTTGGATCAAGATGTATTTACTTTCGCAAACAATTTTAGTATTTATTCTGGAAAACACACCATTACTGTAGGTACTCAAAATGAATATGCTACTTCAAAGAACTTATTCTTTAGAAACAACTTTGGTCGTTATCGTTACTTTGACAATTTTGATGATCTTGATGGAGATGGTGAAGATGAAACATTAGTAGCTACTGGAGTTGAAAGATTCTTAAATAATGACCCTGTTTCAAGATATGATTATAATTACTCTTTAATCCCTGGTGGAGGTATTGGTGATGAATCAACAGGAGCAGCTGAATTTGAAAGATTTGTACTTGGTTTCTATGTGCAAGATGAAGTACAGTTTACAGACAACCTAAAACTAACTGCTGGACTTAGAGTTGATGTCCCTTTCTGGGAAGATGGACTTGTAAATGACGATTTTAACAACAGAACTATTCCATTATTAGAAGCTGCTGGTAAAAATCTGAAAGGAGCGCGAGTAGGTACAGCTATTAAACCAAGAGCTCATATTGCACCTAGACTTGGGTTTAACTGGGATGTAAAAGGAGACAATACCACACAAGTAAGAGGTGGTTTAGGGGTATTTACTTCTAGAGTACCATTAGTATGGGCTGGAGGAACTTATAATAACAATGGTGTTACACAAGGAGTTAGTGATGCAAGAGATTTTGATGATCCTATCTTTTTTAATCCAGACGTTAATTCGCAACCAAGACACTTAACAGCAGGAGCTGGTGATGTTGGTGGACAAATAGATTTATTTGCACCTAATACCAAATTACCGCAAATTATGAAGTATAATATTGCTGTTGATCAAAAATTACCTTGGTGGGGATTAATTGCTTCTGCTGATTTCTTATACCAAGATAATATTACGCAATTACAATACGAGAACCTAAATATTAGAGAAGCTACAGAATCTCTTAATAATGGCCCAGATAGAAGACCACGCTATAATCTATTTAATCGTATAGATAATACTTATGGTGCAGGAATTTATTTAGCATCAAACACTGGAGAAGGATTTTCTTATAATGCATCTTTTACCCTTACTAAACCCTTTGAAAATGGTTTCCAGGGTAGCGTATCATATTCGTATGGAGAATCAGAAAATATTTTTGATGCTACTTCTTCGCAAAACAGTTCTCAGTGGAATAATCAAGTAACAGTAAATGGAAAAAATGCAAGAACTCCATTAACTCGTTCAGATTTTTCAGCAGGACATAGAATCATAAGTAATGTTTCTTATGAATTCAAATGGAATGAGAATATAAAAACTACAATTGGTCTTGTATATGAAGGATCTCAATCTAGACCTTTCTCTTATACTTATGGTAATGACAATAATCAGTTAATCATAAATGATGATTTTGATGATGGAGCATTAATTTATGTTCCTAATAACGCTAGTGAAATTCAATTTGCTGGTACACCTCAAGAGCAAGCTGATCAATGGGAAAAATTTAATAATTATATCTCTAATGATGATTATTTAAGTGAAAAAAGAGGTCAATATGCAGAACGTAATGGAGATCGAGGACCATGGAATCATGTTTTTGATTTTAAATTTGTTCAAGATTTTTCTCTTACTGTAGGAGAGCATAAACATGGTTTACAATTTACAGCTGATATCCTAAACTTCGGAAACTTCTTGAATAAAGAATGGGGAGTAAGAAAGTTTATCTCTAATGAAGTAAACCTATTAGATGTAGTAGCTATCGATAATAATAATGTTCCTACTTTTCAATTAAATGATAATGTAATTGATGATGTAGAGCAAATCGATGATTTGGGGAACCAATCATCAAGATGGCAAATGCAAATTGGATTACGTTATTTATTTAACTAAGCCAATTAAGAAATCATAATATCAAAAACCTCATTCAATAATCGAATGAGGTTTTTTCTTTTTTTAGTTACAATTTCTAACTAATCCACAATTGTTCTGGATTGTTGGTATTCATTATAAAACTCGGGATTGGTAAATTTATAACGCAACAATAAAGAATCAATACCCTCTCTTAATAAACGATTGGCTTCATCTACATGATCTTTATCGTATGCCTTTTCTGTCCATTTCCCTCATCCCCCGCCTTCTCCCAAAAGGATAAGGAGCTTTTTATAGGATAGATTTATCTTTTCTTTTTTATCAAATCATACAGTAGACAAGATTCCTGAATTTGTTTTCAGTATCTACCAGTATTATCAAAAGGATCAAAGCTCCCCTCTTCAGATGAAGAGGGGAATGAATCTCCGGTCATTGACCGGGGAGAAAGGGGAGTTTGACAACACGAATCATTGTTTACATCCCAAATTGTATAGCTTTATGAAATAGGCTTGGGGCTTCTAAACCCTCCGTCTTCTTCGCTATGCTCGAATCCACCTCCCTTTAACTAAAGGGAGGAGCTTTTTATAAGGTAAATTTATCTTTTCTTTTTTTATCAAATCATACAGTAGACAAGATTCCTGAATTTGTTTTCAGTATCTACCAGTATTATCAAAAGGATCAAAGCTC
>CANMWA010000004.1 GCA_947501475.1 uncultured Aquimarina sp.
GTCGCCGCCTTCTTTATCTGCCAATAACCGGTAGATTTTAAACCCTTCATTATAAAAATGAAGGGTTTTTTTATGCCTGATTTGCTTAAGATTTAATTATCTACTACTTTTATTCTTAGAACATGGCATACACCCGATATAATAGAGCTGTTTATGTTGCTTTATCTTTTAAAGATAAGCTAATGGTTCCTGTAATATTAAGTATTCTGGTATTTCTGCTTCTTGTACTTTTTCAACCATTTGAGTATAGATCTTATACATTTATTAGAATAATAGGAGATTCTCTATTATCCGCTTTTTTGGTATTGATTGCAACTGCTTGTACCAGAATTGTAATACCGTATTTCATTAAAAATAGATTTGAAAACAATCAAAGTATTTTGATATGTGAAATAAAGAATGTTTTCTTGGATATTATATTGTTTCTAACGATTTCTTTTTTGACTAATATTTTTTTTGCCAACTTTAATAGTAGTAATTATTTGAATTGGTTAAAGCTTTCTATAAGATATGTTCTAATTTTTGAAGCATTATTTATTCCTTTGTCATTGTTTATAAAACATTATTTTCTAAATAATTCTATTTCTGTCGTAAAAGAAAATACAGTTTTATCGTATAAGGATAAAATTAAAATACCAGAAACATTAATATTTAAGCTTACGTCTAATTTAGGTCTAGAATCGATAAAAATATCTCCGTATGATTTAATTTTGGTTAAAAGCTGCGATAATTATGTAGAAGTATTTTACAAAGAGAATAATGAAGTTGTTTCAAGTCTTTTAAGAAATACTATTTATAATATTAGTGATATGGTGAGTGAATATCCTTTTATAATACAATGTCACCGTTCTTATTTGATAAATGTTAATGAAGTATATAAAGTAGCCGGAAATACTAGAGGTTATAAGCTTACTATTAATGGGGTATTAGATAAAGTGCCTGTTTCTAGATCAAAGATATCTTTGTTTAAAGAAGCTTTTAAGAGAATAGGTAAATAACTTTTTTTGTTATTTACTCAGTAGCTTAGTTTTTATGCTTTCCCATGTGCCACATTAACTTCCCAGTCATCCCATTTTATTGATTATTTAATTGTATTCTTCTTTTTTTGCATGAGAAATTATAAGTGTATTTATCATGAAAAAAAGAGTATTATTGATTATTTTTCTTTCTAGTATTTTGATCAGTTTTGTACGATGTAAAACGGCAAAAAGTGATAATATCTTAGATGGCGATGAAACATGGAGGCAAGAGGTGTTAAAATTCCCATTGATTTTTGCAAGGTCATTACCTTACAAAGGCGAAGAACACATACGTTTTGCAAAAGGCTGGGGAGATGCTTATAGCGAAGAATATTTTAGCTATGTTTTTGTTTGGGTTTTAGAAGAAAACCCAAACCTTACTTCTGAACGATTAGAATCAGATATGAATATTTATTTTTCGGGGTTGATGAAAATGGGGTTGATTTCAAAATTTAGGTTTTTTAAAAAATTACCTCAAACTTCAGTGTCTTTTACAAACAAAAATCAATCAATTAAAAGTTTCAAGGGAGTCATTGAAGTATATGATGCTTTTTTTAAAAAAGAAAACATATTCCTAAACTCTAAAGTATCCATATCTTACTGTAATACAATAGGAAAACATATAGTTTTTTTTCGATTATCTCCTAAAGAGTTTGATCACTTTGTGTGGAAAAATTTAGATAGAGTTAATATTAAGTTTAATTGTAACACTAAACCCTAAATGTTTTTAAAGTAAAAACGACATCTAAATGATCAGATGTCGTTTTAAAAATTCTATTTTGGGGCTACAAAATAAAATTTAGTTTTTATTAATTTCCAGTATGACCTGCAAATTGTTGCATGGCTATTTGTGTAAGCTCTTTAGCTCTGTTTACATAAAAGTTCTTTGTATCATCAAGTGATTCATTTTTTAACTCATTCTCACTTCTTAAATAGTCTTTTTGAGATTCGAAAGTTGATTCTTCGTTTAGAACTATACTCAATTCTTGTAGCGCAGTTTCTAAATTGTGTAATGCTTTTTCAGCCTTAGATTTCATTAAAGTTTGTTCCTTTAACTCGGCTGCACGGATGGCTTCAAATTCTTCCTTTTTCTTATGCTGTGCGGCGATTTGTTGCTCTAATTTTCTTTGCTCGATTTCTAATTGTTGACGCTTTTGCTCTAGTTCTCTTTGTTTTTCTGATACTTCTTGAGTGGCTTCTGCCAAATCATTTTCTTCTACATTAATAGTAGCATCTTCACTGTATGAGGTACTTCCTACTGTTGCTTGACAAGATGTCAATTGTTGTAAAATTTTTGATCCTAATTCTTTTGCACGCTTAGCAAAAAATCGACTACGTTCGTAGGTGTCTTGTTCTAAAGAACTTTCCATATCTACTCTAGCTTGATATGCAGTTTCATTAGCTTTTTTACATCCACATTGATCTGCTAAATTTTCTACTTTCACAAATGCTTCAATAGCTTTATCAGCATATTCTTGAGTATGATATACATTATTAGCTCCATGTGCTTTTTTGCTGTGCGAGTATGCATAGCTTGCAGCTGTTAAAGCGTCTTCGTATACATCTTCTTGTGCATTAGTTTGAGTAACAAACCATAATAGGGAAAAGATAATTGCAATTTTCTTCATTCTAAGGGGGCTTTTAAATCACAGTACAATAATACAATATTTTTAATGTAAACTCCAAATAAAAATGTCATTAATCGATAAAATACGCATTTTATCTTGATTTTTACGGGTTAACCTTAGTTTCGGTGATAAATATCCTACTGCTTTGTAAGAACTAGTTCTTTTTTGATGTGGGTTATTAGCTAAACGATGTTTTTCATGTTATATTTTAACAAAACTCAAAAAAATAAATTTAATATTTTAATATATTTATGTTGTAAGTTAATTGTGTATATTACGCCTATAATACTTATGAAGCAACAGATTATATCCTCAATAAACCAAAACCTTAATAATGCAATTGCATTATTAAAGGAAATAGACGTCGATAATTATAAAAATTCTTCAGTTGGTCCTTATTATTCTAGTATAGGCTCGCATATACGACATACTCTTGATTTTTTTGATTGTATTGTTAAAGGTCTTGACTCTAATGATATCGACTTAACCGCTCGTAAAAGGGATGAAACTTTGGCTAATGATAAAGAGTTTGCTATAGAGTATATATATAAGCTACAAGAAACTTTGCTTACATATATTGATGTTAGTACTGATTATTTAATTCATGTTACCGATAATATGGGTCAAGGCAAGATAACAGTGAATTATACATTAGAAAGTATTTTGTCGCATGCTAATAGCCATGCTGTACACCATTATGCTACTATCGGATATATTTTGGATAGATTAGGTGTAGAGATTAAAATTCCTGGATTTGGTTATAATCCAACTACTCCTGTTAGTAAAAGGGAAGGTATTTAACACCAGGGAAGAAAGTAGAATTATTTTTTTCCAAATAAGGATTCCATAATTGTTCTAATACCTTTGAAAGCCATAAATATAGCAAAACAAGCTCCTGCTAATCCTAAAACTAAAATAGGTATATATAATGGGTGGTCTTGATTTTTAAAGGCTGAATGTATAATTACGGGACTAATAAACATGAAAATGAGAGCTATTGCCATGCGTTGCACTCCTTTACCTAGTAATTCTTTATTAGTTCTATTGGGCTCCATAGTTGTTTATTGCATTGCGGACACTTCCATATTTTTCTAATAATTTTGCAGCTTGTTGTCGTTCAATATTTAGCTCTTCCATAATCATTCTAGTACCCCGATCTACTAATTTGTTATTACTAAGTTGCATATCCACCATTTTATTACCTTTTACTCGTTCTAGTTGGATCATTGTGGCTGTCGAAATCATATTCAAAACTAATTTTTGAGCAGTTCCTGCTTTCATACGAGAACTACCAGTTACAAATTCGGGACCCACGGTTACCACGATTGGATATTTTGCTGTTATGTCTAAAGGGCTTGCTTCATTACAAGTGATGCATCCAGTAACAATATTATTTTTATTACATTCTTGTAAAGCACCTATCACGTATGGTGTAGTTCCTGAAGCTGCAATACCGATAACTACATCTTTTTTTGAAATTTGATGTTCTTTTAGATCTTTCCATCCTTGATTATCACTGTCTTCAGCAAATTCTACTGCTTTTCGTATTGCAGAATCACCTCCGGCAATAAGTCCAATTACCATATCATGCGAAACACCAAAAGTTGGAGGGCATTCACTAGCATCTACGACTCCTAATCTACCACTAGTTCCTGCACCGATATAAAAAAGCCTACCTCCATTTTTTAGTTTAGCCACAATTTGAGTGATTAATGCTTCAATTTGAGGGATAGCTTTTTCAACTGCTTGTGGTACTGTTTTATCTTCAGTATTAATATGGGTAAGTACCTCATTAATGCTCATTTTTTCTAAATGCTCATAGTTTGAGGGTTGTTCTGTAGTTTTAGTAAATGACATGTTCAAAAATACTCTTTTTTGATTTCAAGGAGGCCAGATATTTTGGTTTAATACATTAGAGGTTATTCTTGCACGGTAAAATTAAACCTATTTGCTTCTGAAAGGTTAAAGTACCCTAATGCGTAGTTGTCTGGATTCGTTATGTTGGTTATATTACCTCTTAACAATGCTGGAGGTGTTTGAAAAGGGCCACCGCCATCTTGATCACTTTGTTCTATAAGTAAAGCTGCATAATTAAAATATCGTTTATCAATTCCTAGAATTTTGACAGTTATATTCTGTCCTGCGACCATATCTTCATAGAAATATGAAAAATTAAAAGCTTCACCTTGATAGAAACGATCTTCACTTACTTCGATAAGGTTAAAGTCAAAATCAAAAAGATAAAAGTCATCTCTATTGCCATCATCTGTAAAAGAAACTATAATTTCGGTTTCATCTCCATCAAAAAGTGTTCCGTCACCTTGCTCTATATTGTCAATTGGAACCGCAGGGAATAGTTGATTTATAGCTTTATATGTTTCACCTTCATGTATAACTGTTAATTCATATTGTGTATTAAATTCAGGAATTATTTCAGCTCCTTCTTCTGGAAGATATAGTCCTGGTTCTTGAGTTTCTATAAAATTAACAACACTATTATTAGTTAGGTTTGTAATAAAGACGGTTGCATTGCTTACCGTTGGGATAGTATTGTTGAAAAAAGGAGTAGATAGGGAGAGTTTTATCCCTCCTTCAATATCTATAGGAGTTTCGCTGAGATAAAATTCAAAAGAGGCGTCTACAACTAGTCTAGGTTCTCCATTTGGTACATCTACTTCGATTACATCTTCACAACTTGTATAGATTAATAGAATAGAAAGTATGTATAATAGCTTTTTCATCTGTCTAAAATTTAAAGTTATAGGTTACAGCAGGTACAATTCCAAAAATTGATGTTCGTACTGCTTCATTAACAAGCGTGTCATTATTTTGCCCAAAGGATATCGATGCTGCATTTCTACGATTATACAGGTTGTACACGCTAAACACCCATTCTCCTTGCCATTTTCTGTTTTTATTTTTTCTTGGAGTTAAGGTTGCAGAAATATCTAAACGATGGTAGGATGGTAGTCGTTCGTCATTACGTGATCCATCATAAATCGGAACTACTAATCCCTGAAACTCAAATTGTCCCGTGGGGTAATTAGTTGGTTGCCCGGTTTGAAATACGAAATTTGTACCAAATTTCCATTTATCATTTAATTCATAATTTCCATTAAAAGAGATATCATGCGTTTTATCATATGGAGTACTATACCATTCTCCATTATTAATTCCGGTTTCGGCAGCTGTTCTTCCAGAAGTTCGTTGCTCTGATTTGGATAAGGTATAGGCCAGCCATCCCTTGAACTTGCCTTGGTTTTTTCTTAGTAATAACTCTAATCCATAAGCACGAGCTTCACCATTTAAAATATCTTGCTCTATTGCATTGTTAGCAATTAAATTTGCTCCATCGATATAATCAATTCGGTTTTCGATATCCTTGTAAAATACTTCTGTTTCTATGGAGTATACATTGTCTTTAAAGTTTTTAAAATATCCCAATGCGTATTGATTAAGTAACTGTGGTTTTATATATTTCCCACTGGGTGCCCATACGTCAAGTGGAGTAGGAGAGTTGGTGTTTGATAAAAGATGTAAATATTGCGCCATTCTATTATAGCTGGCTTTAATTGAAGTATTGTCATTAAAAACATATGCTAATGCGACTCTGGGTTCTAAATTTGTAAAAGTTTCAATTTGATCACTTTTACTAATTTTTTCTGTACCAATAGGTTCTGCGGCTTCATAGATTTGTAATTCTTCATTAAACAAAAGCGGGTTGTCATTTTGATAGATATTTAATTCATCTTGCCCCAATCTCATAAAATTACTAAGTCTTACCCCATATTGCAATGTCAATTTATTAGAGATTTTATGTTCTGCATCGATGTAGGCTCCAAACTCATTGGCATATTTATTAATAAGCTTTTCACTAATGATTCCAGAATCTTCACTATTTGGTTTTATTTCACCTGGGTTAAATCTAAAATAGATATTGTTAATACCATAATTGAGTTGAAAGGTATCACTTAGGTAATGTTTTAAATCATATTTTAGATTAAAATTTCGAATACCAGAATTCCACTCGAATCCTACAAAATCAAGCTCTAAGCCATAGAAATAATCTGAATATATTAAGGATAGGTTAGAGAATAGTTTGTCTGAAAATAAATGATTCCATCTTAAATTAAGTACCGTGTTTCCATAGATGTTTTCGAAAGTTTCATCGATACTAAACACATCACGTCCAAAATACCCTGAGAGATATAAACTATTATTATCATTAATTTTATAGTTAAGTTTAGTATTAAGATCATAAAAATATGCTACGTTATCATTATCAAAAAGAGGTAAAAATAGATGCGCATATGATGCCCTACCTCCAACCAAAAAAGCTCCTCGATCTTTTACGATAGGTCCTTCTGCTAGTAATCTGCTGGATACTGCACCTAGACCACCACTAAGTTTAAATCTTTTACTATTCCCTTCCTTTTGATAAATATCAAGAACAGAAGACACACGACCTCCATATTTTGCAGGAATACCTCCTTTATAGAGTTTAATATCTTTTATTGCATCTGGGTTAAACACAGAGAAAAAACCAAATAAGTGTGAAGAATTAAAAATGGTAGCTTCATCCAAAAGTATAAGGTTTTGATCTGCAGCACCGCCTCGAACATTAAATCCAGAAGCGCCTTCGCCGCCACTGGTTACACCTGGTAAAAGTAAAATAGATTTAATCACATCGGCTTCTCCTAATACTACTGGGATTTGTTTAATCGTTCCTGCGGTAAGTTTATTAAGACTCATTTGAGGGGTCTTAATATTTATTTTTTCTGTTTTTTCTGTGATTACAACTTCATCAAGCATTTCTGAAGCTTCTGATAATTGAAAATTAAGCTTTTTATCTTCATTCAGGTCAATCTCTTGTTTGATGTCTTGAAAACCAAGATAACTGACTTGTAGTTTATAATTTCCTTGTGGTAGAGTAATGGAGTAAAAACCATATTCATTTGTGACTACGCCTTTTCCTAATTCTGGAAAAATAACATTAACACCGATTAATGTTTCGTTACTTGATTGTTCTGAAATAGTTCCGCTAAGCGTAAATTTTTCTTGACTAATGATCGATAATGGTATTAAAAAGAGTGTTGTAAGGCTTAATAATATGTGTTTTTTCAAAAGAAAGTGTTTTTAACGATTAACTTCATAAAGATAAGAATGTAAAGGAAGAAATATGAAATGAGTTTTACAATTACACAAGAGTTAATTTTGAGTTATATTATTTATATTAATTCCCACTGAAAATGTATAGGAAACCACTCTCCCTGTTTTGTTGTTGCATTATTTGATGAAGGTTTATTTTTTTTAATGTATACATTGTTGTTTTCGGTAAATACATGCATAACATGTAATTTCTCTTTGTTTTTATTTATCATCGGGTATATTTTTTTTATAACGATTTCTACCTAAATTAAAGACACCAATTTTTATACCAATACTTGTAGAAAACCCATTGATACGAACAAATGCATCTGGAGTTAATACCGCTTTACTAGAAATACGGTATTTTATTCCGGCTTCTAATTGAACATATCTAGATATATTATATAAAACATTTACTCCGGGTTCTACAACATATAGTGAGGCGAACAGAGAATTCTCTTCTTCTACTTCTCCAGAATTTGAATCTAAATATCCAAGACCAGCAGCACCAACACCCAATAATATAGGAAATGAAAGATTGATTTTGGCTTTGCTAAAAAATATGGGTTCTAAATGAAAACCTATATAAACAGCAGCCAAGTCTGGACCCAATTCAGTGCCATCTGATAAAAAAACGCCTGGCGCATTTTGATTAGAATATAACCCTTTTAATGCAAGTCCTATTTCAAATTTACGGTTGGCAACATAGGCTAATTTGAGTCCTGTTATATATGTGTTTCTACCTTTAATCTCTCCATATCCTCCACTAATCCCTAAATAGACACCATGTACTATGTTTTTTCGATCATTAAATTCGATATAATTATTATCTTTTGAATCCTGTGCATTGGTTTGATATACACATAAAGTTATAATGAGGATTAATATTATTTTTAGATGTTTCATGATTGTAGATTTACTATTATTATTGACAACATAAATCGAAAATAGTTGGATGCATTTTTTAATTGCCAAATAGATGTGATGAATTGTTTGAAGGTTCATATCATTCTGTTAGTATAATGATTCCTTTTTTTCCTTTGATCTGAAATTTTCCAGAAATACTTCTGGTTCCATATTTAGCACTAATGTCTCTTATTCGCTTTCGTTTATCAATCATATTAGTTTTTACACTGGTGAACGATTTAGGAATTCTTAATAAACCTTGTTCTAAAGAGGCATTAAAATCAAGAGTGGTTCCTGCAATATTTATGTTAAGTTCTGAAGATTCTTGATTAATAATCACATTTGCATTTGGTTTTTGAAGTTTAGAAACCCAAAAGTCGGCTACTTCCATAGTTAGGTTAATATCTTGATATACATTGTTTAGATTCATGTTACTAAACATAAGTTCTCCTTTGATACTTCCTACCTTTTGTATAGTTATTTTATCCTTACTAGAATGAATTTCTAGAGCGCTTACATTTTCAATAGTAATATCGGTGCCACTACTAGTTATTTTAAGTTCTTTAGATTCTTCTATGTCGATTTCTCCATTTTTGAATCGTATAGCACCATAGGTGATAGACTTTGTTTTTAGTTTTCCAAATTTCATTTCTATATTGGCATTGTCTAGGCTTTTATTTATCCAAATGTCACCATGTTGTTGGTTGATTTTTAATTTACCGTTCCATTCATTCATTATAATATCACCAAACTTATTCGTAATGTTTATCCCTGCATTTTGAGGCAAATAGATATCATAATTAATTTGGATATTCCCGCTATCAAAGTCAAAAGGATTGACTTTTTCAAAAAGACGAGAAAATATGCTACTGCTTTTTTCTTCAATTACAGAAGCGATACTAATGAAGTCTTCAGTACTACTTATTATGGGATAAATACGTTTTAAAAGCTCTGTAGCATCTTCCTTCTTCTTTTTACTTACTTCTATAGTAGCAATAATCTGTATTGTTTTCTCTTTCCAGCCGTTTATGATAATATTACCATATTTATTGTCTAAATGCAGTGCTCTTGCATCGGTTAAAGGGTATGTTTTTTCTATCTTTTTAGATACTTTTTCTTGTGCCCATATACTATAATTTGTAAGCAGTAGTAGTATCAATACAATAGGTTTATAAAATATAGTCTTCATTACTATCTATTTTTTTTGAATTATTGATCTGTTTTAACAGATTCTCAATCAATTCTATTCTTTTCTTATAATTGTTTATGATGGCTTCTAAAATGTATTCGTTATTAAGATTTTTTGCCATTTCTAATTTTAAGGCATCATATTCTTTATCTAATTCATCCATAAAAGACAAGAATTCTTTTTTGTCTTTTGATTGTAATTTTTGGTTGTTTTTTACCAACTGTACTTGAAAAGAGACCAAACCTTTGTAGTATGTATCGATATCACGTAATTCATTATGTACAGTATTGTTTTGTAGATTTTGATTAAACCCAGAAATATTAGAAAGGTTGTAGACGGATACTCCACTTATTAAAATCAAAATACTTGCTGCTATTTTTAGCAAAGGCGACTTCCATAATGTATTTGATTTTGGTGTTTCTATGCGGGATTCGATATTATCCCACATTTTTGATCTGTCTGCTTTATGTTCATCAAACAGGGGTTTATTTTCTTTTATATATTTTTCTAAATCATCCATGGTATTATGGGGTATTTATGATTTCAATTAGTTTTTTCTTAGCTCTATGATATTGTGATTTTGAAGTAGAAGCAGTAATTTCTAATATTTCTGCAATTTCTATATGATCATATCCTTCAATTAGGTAAAGATTAATGACTTGTCGATACCCTTGAGGTAGCTCATTAATACCTGCTTTTATTTTATTAAGGTCAAAGGTTATTACTTGATCATTAATTTCTTCGTTTAAATAATATTCATGATGTTCTAAAGGCACCAGAGTTATTCTTTTTAGTTTTAAATGATTTATACTTTTATTAATTACGATTCTTTTCAACCAGGAACCAAAAGTGCTTTCATATCTAAATGATTTTAAATTTTTAAAAGCATCAACAAAACTATCTTGTACAATGTCTTCTGCATCTTCTTTTACACTAAGGATGCGCATACTTACATTATACATAGCATCTACATAGAGCTCGTATAATTGGTATTGCGAATTCCTGTCACCAGACTTGCTTTGTTCTACAAGATCTTTATGTGTGTAAAGAATTTTGGTTTTCAATTGATTGTAAGTTTCTTTAAAGATACTTTTCTTTTCTAGTTACTATTATTGACAACTTGAAATTAGAAAGGTTGCATCTATAGAGAGTTTTAATAAATAGAAGGGTTATATTTAAATAAAAAAGCCTTTAAAATATATATTTTTAAAGGCTTTTTACTCTATTTGGTATTTTTTATGCGTTTACAATGTCATTAAAAGTCTCACTAGGACGCATAGCTTTTTCTACTTTTTCTACGTTAGGCCAATAATAACCACCCATATCTACTGCACTTCCTTGAGCATTTATAAGTTCTTTGGTTATTGTTTCTTCATTGTCCTGTAATTGTTTAGCAATAGCGGTAAACTCTTTTTGTAAATCTGTATCTTGAGTTTGCTTGGCAAGTTCTTGTGCCCAATACAATGCCAGATAAAAATGACTTCCTCTATTATCTAATTCATTTACTTTACGCGAAGGAGATTTTTTATTATCCAAAAACTTGATAGTAGCTTGATCTAGAGCTTCTGCTATAACTAATGCTTTAGCATTGTTATTTGTTTCTCCAAGATGCTCGAGAGATACGGCAAGTGCTAGGAACTCTCCTAAAGAATCCCACCTTAAATGTCCTTCTTTATTAAATTGCTGTACATGCTTAGGAGCAGAACCACCAGCACCAGTTTCAAAAAGCCCACCGCCATTCATAAGAGGAACAATAGATAACATTTTTGCACTAGTACCTAATTCGAGAATAGGGAATAGATCGGTATTATAATCGCGTAATACATTACCTGTAACAGAAATAGTATCTTTTCCATCTTTAATTCTCTCTAAAGAAAAACGAGTAGCTTCAACGGGAGACATAATCCTAATGTCTAATCCTGTCGTATCATGCTCTGGTAAATACGTATTTACTTTTTCGATTAATTGAGCATCATGGGCTCTATTTTTATCTAACCAAAAAATTGTTGGGGTGTTAGTTGCTTTTGCTCTTTTTACTGCAAGTTTTACCCAGTCTTTAATTGGAGCATCTTTGGTTTGACACATTCTCCAGATATCACCTTTTTCTACAGGATGTTCTATTAAAACATTTCCAGAAGTATCAACAACACGAACAACACCATCTTGTTGAATTTCGAAAGTTTTGTCATGAGATCCGTATTCTTCGGCTTTTTTGGCCATAAGTCCAACATTAGGCACAGTACCCATTGTCGTAGGGTCGAAAGCGCCATGTTTTTTACAGAAATCGATAGTTTCTTGATAAATACCTGCATAACTACTATCTGGGATAACAGCTTTTGTATCTTGAGTGTTTCCGTCGATATCCCACATTTGGCCAGAAGTACGAATCATCGCTGGCATAGAAGCGTCGATAATAATATCACTTGGTACGTGTAAGTTGGTAATTCCTTGATCTGAATTTACCATTGCTAATTTTGGACCTTTTTTATAACAAGCTTCGATATCAGTTTTTATTTCTGATCTTTTAGCATCAGGAACTCTTTTTAGTTTATTGATTAGATCTCCGAAACCATTATTCACCTCTACACCAATTTCTTCGAGTATCGTAGCGTGTTTTTCAAAAACATCTTTAAAAAATACTTCTACTGCATGACCAAAGATAATCGGATCAGAAACTTTCATCATGGTTGCTTTCATGTGTAAAGAGAAAAGCACATTTTTTTCTTTCGCATCTGCTATTTGTTCTTCAAGAAAAGTAATTAATGCTTTTTTACTCATTACAGTTGCATCAATAACTTCACCTTCTATTAAGGTAACCTTTTCTTTTAGAATAGTTGCATTTCCATTAGAGTCTACGAGTTCTATTTTTATATCTCCAGCTTTAGAAATAGTTACAGATTTTTCATTAGATCTAAAATCACCACTAGACATTGTTGCAACGTGAGTCTTCGAATCTGGACTCCAAGTACCCATGGAGTGAGGGTTTTTTCTTGCATATTCTTTTACTGGTTTAGGAGCTCTACGATCTGAGTTCCCTTCTCTTAAAACAGGATTTACGGCACTACCTTTAATTTTATCGTAGCTTGATTTTATTTCTTTTTCGGTATCATTTTCAGGTTCTTCTGGATAATTAGGAAGGTCAAAACCTTGAAGTTGCAATTCTGCTATAGCAGCTTTTAATTGAGGGATAGAAGCACTTATATTTGGAAGTTTAATAATGTTAGCTTCAGCTTTTTGAGCAAGATCCCCTAATTGAGCAAGAGCATTATCTTGTTTTTGTTTTTCAGTTAATCTTTCTGGAAAACTAGAAAGTATTCTTGCAGCTAGCGATATGTCTTTTGTTTCGACTGTAATATTTGCTGCTTTTGTAAATTTTTTAACTATAGGTAAAAAAGAGTAGGTTGCTAAAGCTGGTGCTTCGTCAGTTTTGGTGTAAACAATTTTTGAGGTATTAACTCCCATGCTTCTTGTTTTTTGTTAAGGTATCTTACTATTACGACTGATAATCTTGATACTGATATATGTTATTTTCTTTTGGAAATAATTAGTCGTTTAATTTAACTAAGACAAACAATAGTGTTGATTTAATTTTATTTAGAAAAATGAAATCATCATTGCAATATTGTTATTCAGAGATTTTCCGAGCGCGAAGATACAAATCTAGTGGGGCAAATGCAACCTGTGCGCTGTTAGTTTTGAGTTAAAGCGTTGTGTGTTAATTGTGTTAAATTAAAGAAAGGGAATATTTTATAACTTTTTTTAGAGGAGTGATAATAATGTGTGTATAAAAATTAAAAAGCCATATCAAGAATACGAATAT
Organism: uncultured Aquimarina sp.; assembly: GCA_947501475.1. Taxonomy (GTDB): domain Bacteria; phylum Bacteroidota; class Bacteroidia; order Flavobacteriales; family Flavobacteriaceae; genus Aquimarina. Next base: position 13,711 of record CANMWA010000004.1, read on the forward strand.
TTTGATATGGCTTTATTGGAAATAATTTTTTAATGTTAGCTGTTTTACCCGCTATTAAATAAGAACTTTCGTTCTTTATAACATAAATTTATTTCCAGTTTCGAGTAGAATGAATTTGTCAAAATCAAACTTTGATTAAAATAATTTAAATTCTACTCATACGACTATTATGAGTGATTATGTTTCTAAATTACGATTGCAATTTTGGTTTTCACTCGGGATAGTCAAATTCCATTTAAAATTAAAAAGGTGTCAAAACTTAATTTTTTCTTTTGAATTTCATTTTGAAATGATTTTAAAGTAAGGCCTTTAAACTTATTTCAAGGATGTACTCAAAAAAATAACTTTCGTTTTATATTTATTTTAATTTCAAATTGGTTTTTATATGTTCAAAGAACGTATTGTGTGTATTACATAATTTAAGAATCCTTGTGTCATCTCTGTAATTATATAACAATATAAAGATAAGAAAAATTGATAGGATGGTCAATAATCCTTATAATATTAGTTATCAACTGGTTATGAACTAAGGTTGTTAACTTTTGTTCATAAAAAAAGGTTGCCCATGGGCAACCTTTTTTGTTTTGAAAATATAGAATTAATTTCTTCTTTCTTTGATTCTTGCTTTTTTACCAGTAAGTCCTCTAAAGTAGAATATACGTGCTCTACGTACTTTACCACTTTTATTGATTTCAATTTTTTGAAGCGCAGGTAAATTAACAGGAAAAATACGCTCAACACCAATTGTACCAGACATTTTTCTGATTGTAAATGTCTCGGTTGATCCAGCTCCTCTTCTTTGTATTACAACTCCTCTAAAGAACTGAGTACGAGTTTTATTTCCTTCTTTAATTTCATAATAAACAGTGATAGTATCACCAGCAGAGAAATTTGGAAATTCTTTTTTTGTTACAAATTCGTTTTGTACAAATTTTACTAAATCTTCCATTTTTGATATAGTTTCTTTGATTTTGCTTAAGCAACATTCACGATTTTCGTCAGAGGTTGTTTAATCAGGGTGCAAAAATAAGTATTATTTGATTATTGGCAACTATTTTTTAATTTTTCTTTGTATCAATTAATCTTCTAATAAATCAGGTCTTCTGTCTTTTGTTCTTTTATAGGCTTGTTCTTCTCTCCAGGTTTCAATTTTTGGAAAATTACCTGATGTTAATACTTCTGGTACTTTCCAGTTTTTGTACTCTGCAGGCCTAGTGTATATAGGTGGTGCCAATAGATTGTCTTGAAAAGAATCGGTTAGGGCAGAGGTTTCATTGCCTAATACACCTGGAATAAGTCTAATTATGGCATCACACAAAATTAGGGCTCCAAGCTCACCGCCTGATAATACATAATCACCTACTGATATTTCTTTTGTAATAAAATGATCTCTTACTCTTTGATCTACTCCTTTATAATGACCACAAAGAATAATTAGGTTGCCTTTTAATGATAATTGATTTGAAATACTTTGGTTAAGTGTTTCTCCATCTGGGGTCATGTATATGATTTCGTCATATGCTCTCTCTGACTTTAATTTAGAAATACACTTATCTATAGGTTCAATCATCATTACCATGCCTGCACCGCCACCAAATTGATAGTCGTCTACTTGTTTGTAATTATCTGTAGTATAATCTCGTAAATTATGCAAGTGTACCTCTACCAATCCTTTTTCGATAGATCGCTTCATTATTGAAGCTTCAAAAGGGCTTTTAAGAATATCTGGTACAACAGTAATAATATCAATTCGCATCTTGTAGTATTATTTTAGTAAAATGCAAAGATGCAAAAGAATGTATTGAAAATCTAAAAAATAAGAACTACTTAGCTCCAGTTTTACGTTGCTTGTTTATCTCATCCTGAAGCTTACGCATTACTTTTTGTTCGCGTTCTAGTGATCTGCGTCTATGATCTTCAAATTCTTCTTCTGTTTCAGCCAATGCTTTTTTTGCTTGCACAGTTATGGCATTACTGTTTTTAAATTTGAAAATAAAAAATCCAAGTATAGCTAATAATGCACCAATAATCAACCACATAATTGTATTGTAACTAGCTTTGGTGACTGAAGCTCCTAGTAGACTCATACTGTCTTTTTCGTTGGTTACAGTTGATAAATCCCCATTTGTTTTGGCTAGAGATTCTTGAAGTCCAGTTATTGTATTTTTTTGCTCAGCAATTTGTTGATTTGAAGTGTTTAATTTAGCTTCTAAAGTTTTAAGAGTATCCGTAACATTGGATTTTAGTTTATTTATCCATACTTGCTTTATAACCTTATATTCTTGATATCTTCCTGATTTTTTTATTACCATATCAAATTGCCCTTCTATTTTCTCTTGTTTTAAGGCATCTTCAACAGTAATCTTTTCTTCTTGTGCATGTGTTCGTTGAGAAAAAGATAATAGTATAGTTAAAACTAGTAGGTACTTTGGTAATTTCATGTGTTTTAATTCTTATATTTTATAATTATGCGCTCCGATTATTCACCAGTATTTGTGGATTGGTGAAAATAATTAACTTGTTGTATATAGGTGATTATCCCTTTTTTAGTTTCCTGTTAATTTCTTCTGTAACGAGAATAAATGTACGATATTGTAAGTAATTAGAAAGTTTTTTTTGTAAGAATTTCCTGTGTAACTATTTTGTCTTTAATTTATTGGTAATAAAATATTTATGCTTCTTAGTTAAGTATTAGTGATATCAATAATAAATAAAGAAAACTTATTCGATATACCTTATAGAATAAAAAAAGCCGCTATAAAAGTGCGGCTTTGGTTTTTTTAAAAATACCTCAATACTTAATTAGTAATATGTAAACCTTCTAACCTTTGCAATATATTTAGATAATCTGATTACTTGATGGCTGTATCCATATTCGTTATCATACCATACGTATAGTACTACATTATTACCTTTAGAGTCTACTATAGTAGCATTACTGTCATATATGGAAGGAGCAGAGGACCCCACAATGTCACTAGATACTAGTTCATTGTCTAAAGAGTATTTTATTTGCTCTACAAGATTTCCTTCTAAGGCGTATTTTTTCATTACAGCATTCATACTTTCTTTAGAGGCTTTCTTGTCTAGATTTAGGTTTAAGATTGCTAAAGATCCATTGGGTACAGGAACTCTTATGGCGTTTGATGTTAGTTTCCCTTCAAAACTCGGTAGTGCTTTAGAAACAGCTTTACCTGCCCCGGTTTCTGTAATTACCATATTTAATGCTGCAGCACGACCTCTACGGTATTTTTGGTGCATATTATCCACCAAATTTTGATCATTAGTGTATGCGTGTATAGTTTCTAAGTGACCGTTTACTACACCAAAACTTTCTTCAACTGCCTGTAATATTGGGGTGATAGCATTAGTTGTACAAGATGCAGCAGAAAATATATCTACTTTGTCTGGGTCATGTTCTTTATGATTTACACCATGTACTATGTTTGGAATACCTTTTCCTGGAGCGGTAAGTAATACCTTGTCTATTCCTTTTGCTTTTAGATGCCTGCTTAATGCTTCTTTATCTCTAAAAGCGCCAGTATTATCTATAACAAGTGCGTCTTGGATTCCGTATGTTGTGTAATCAATATCTTCAGGATTGTTTGCGCTAATTATTTTTACTGTAGTTCCATTAATAATTAAAGCGCTATTATCAATGTCAATTTCAACAGTTCCAGCAAAATCGCCATGTACAGAATCGTTTCTCAATAATGATGCTCTTTTTTCAAGTACTTCTTCGGTTACTTCACCTCGAGTTACAATTGCCCTCAGTCTTAATTGACTTCCTTTTCCTGTGATTGTCATTAATTCACGAGCTACTAATCGGCCAATTCTTCCAAATCCATACAATACAACATTTTTTGGAGAAATAGGCTTGAATGTTTTTGCATCTTTCAGTTTGTCTTGTACAAAACGATTGATTGATCCAAATTCTTCACTTGCCAAATGATACTCATAAGTTAGTTTGCCAATATCTAATTTAGCTGGCGGTAAATTCATCAATTTAATTGCCTGTGCAATTTCAACAGAATCAAAAATAGAAATTGGTTTTTGAACAAATTCACCAGCATATTCATGCAGGTTGATAATTTCACTTACATTTTTATCAATCAACTGATTTCTGAACAGTACTAATTCTATAGCGTTGTCGTACCATAAATCACTTACAGTTTTGATAAATGCTACAGTAGCGCGACGCCTATCTGCTTGAAATGCTAGTTCTTTTTCGTAAACTTCGTTAGAGTTCATAGTTGTTGTGTTTTAAAACAGTCTTGAAATTTCGTGCAAAAGTATATATTTCAAACGTTTTCGTGAAGTTTTTTTAATAAAAAAATCCCATTACTTTTTTGAAGCAATGGGATGTAAGATTATATATGGGGTTTTACTTAGTTTTGGAAAACAAATTCTCGTTTATCTCCATTTTTATCTACTAGACTGATTGTAATATCTTCATCTGGGTATTTACTTTCTATAATTTCTTTTACATCTAGTACGTTTTTTACTTTTTTACCATCTATTTCACATATAATAAGGCCTTCTAGATTGTATCGTTTCATTCTTGAGCTCAACGCTTTGCTAATGACAACACCATGATCAAGGTCGAATTTTTTTAAGTAGTTTTTAGAAGGAGGATTTATAACCTCGACACCTACATCGTCTATACTATAATTTTGGATTTCATATTTTGTTAGTGTTACAGGTAAAACGAGTTCTTTGTTGTTTCTTAATACCTTAACATTGATAATATCTTTTGGTCTTTTGCTATTTACATATCCTGTAAGGTCAGAAAATTTTTTTATTGGCAATCCGTCGATTTCACGGATAACATCTCCTTGTAATACTCCAGCTTTCTTAGCGCCACTTCCATCTGTTACAGATGCGACAAATACTCCTTGAGAAACAGTAATATTATACTCTTCCATGGCTTTGGTATTGATAGTGCCGCCTCTAATTCCTAAAATCCCTCTTTGTACATCTCCAAATTCAATAATATCATCTATGATTTTTTTAGCATTATTAGAAGGTACTGCAAATGCATACCCCACATAACTACCTGTTTGAGAGGTGATAGCAGTGTTGATCCCAATGAGTTCACCTCTTACATTAACTAATGCACCACCACTGTTTCCTGGATTAATTGCTGCATCTGTTTGTATAAAAGATTGAATTTTATCATCATACTCATTAAGATCTCTGGATTTTGCACTAATAATACCTGCTGTAACGGTAGAGGTAAGGTTAAAAGGGTTACCTACCGCTAGTACCCATTCTCCGATTTTTGCAGTATTAGAATCTCCAAATGGGATATAGGATAATTTTTCATCTGTTTTAATCCTAATTAAAGCTATATCAGCCTGAGGCGCTGTGCCTACAACTTCGGCTTTATATGACTTGTTGTTGTTTAATGTGACTTCTAGGTCTGTAGCTCCTTCGATAACGTGATTATTGGTAACAATATATCCATCTTCGGTAATGATTACTCCAGATCCTACTCCTTGAATTCTTCTTTCTTGCTCGCCTCCATTTCTAAAAAACTCCATTAAATTTCTTGGCGACCGTGTTACTCCATATTGTTTAACATGTACTACAGCATTCACAGTTTTTTCTGCAGCTGTGGTAAAATCTGTTCCAATGTTTGAAAGATTGGCATTTGTATTGGTAACATTATATGAAGTTGGAATAAGGTTTGGAGTGCTCTCTTTGTGGCTTATCATAACGGTTTCAGGCTCTAAAAATGCTTTATATGCTCCTAAAGTTAACCCTCCGGCTAGTATGGCTACAATAAATAAGTTCAAATATCTTTTCATCTTCTTAAGTTTTTATTTAATTTGACTATTACTATATAGACTGTCAATAACTTTTAAAATTACAATTATAGTATACTTTTTTTATGATTTTTAACTCACAATTAACAACGGTTTTGTGTTTACATTCTTTGTACCTTTGCTCGTATAATGAAATAAAATGAAGCTTACTTTTTATAAATATCAAGGTACAGGTAATGATTTTATTATCGTTGATAATAGAGATTCTATTCTAACCAAAAATAATACCAAATTATTTGCTAGACTTTGTGACAGAAAATTTGGCATAGGCGCAGATGGTTTAATGCTGCTTGAGCTTCCTCAAAATGAAGAAGATGATTTTACTATGGTGTATTTTAATGCCGACGGTAATGAAGGTTCGATGTGTGGAAATGGAGGCAGATGTTTGGTCGCTTTTGCTGCGTTTTTAGGAGTAATAAAAGATAAAGCAATATTTACTGCTGTTGATGGGAAACATTATGCAGAAATCAAAAATGGATTAGTAAGCTTACAAATGCAGGACGTTTCTGAAATAGAAAAATATGATTCGCACTTGTTTTTAGATACAGGATCTCCACATCATGTGACGATGGTTGATGCGTTGTCGGGATATGATGTTTTGACAGTGGGTAGGAAGATAAGAAATGGGGCTCCTTACTTTAATGCAGGAAGTAATGTTAATTTTGTAGAAAAGAATAATGGTAACTCCTTTAATGTAAGGACATATGAAAGAGGGGTTGAAGATGAAACATTATCTTGTGGAACAGGGGTAACAGCAGTTGCGATCTCAATGCATGCGATCAAAAAAACAAACAAAGAAGAAGTTACAATACAGACTATGGGAGGAGAACTAAAAGTTACCTTCAAAGAAACTTCAAAAGGATATGAAAATATTTTTTTAATAGGTCCTGCAGAGCAGGTTTTTAAGGGTGAGATTGTATGTTGACACTAAAAGGAGAAAATCTTTACTTACGAGCACTTGAACCAGAAGATCTTGATTTTGTTTATATCCTGGAGAATGATGAGCGGGTTTGGGAAATGAGTGCTACACAAACACCATATTCTCGATTTTTGATCAAGCAATATTTAGAAAATGCACATCAAGATATTTATGAAGCAAAGCAATTGCGATTAGTCATCTGTACTATTGATCATGCATCTATTGGCCTTATTGATTTGTTTGATTATAATCCAACTCACAATAGGGCAGGGGTAGGAGTGCTTATAGCAGAAAAAAAGCATAGGGGTAAAGGCTATGGTGCAGAAGCTTTAAAGCTAATTGTAAGTTATGGGTTTACACATCTTCGATTGCATCAATTGTACGCCAATATTGCTGAAGATAACTTGACGAGTATTAAGTTGTTTGAAAACCAGGGTTTCACAAAAATTGGAGTTAAAAAAGAATGGAATTTGGTAGATACCATCTATAAAGACGAATTTTTATATCAATTATTATATGTACATTAAAAAAATAGTATTAGGGATTGTTTTGTTAGGTTTAATTGCAGGAGGTTTTTTTGCTTATTATGTGTATCAGGCGGTTTTTTCTCCTAATACCAATTTCAATACAGATACAACTTTGGTATATATCCCAACAGATGCAACCTATACCGAATTAATAGAAGTGATAACACCTGTTGTAAAAGATATTTATAGTTTTGATAGAGTTGCTAGAAGAAAAGGTTTTATTGATAATATCAAAGCTGGGCGATATATATTGCAAAAAGACCTTAATAACAATGATATAATAAATACTTTGCGTAGTAAAAACTCACCGATTCAACTTAGTTTCAATAATCAAGAAAGACTTGAGAATTTAGCTGGTAGAATAGCTACCCAGATTGAAGCTGATAGTACTTCTTTGATCCAGGCTTTTAAGAGTGAGGCATTTTTAAAAGAGAAAAACTTTTCTCTAGAAACAGCTTTATCAATGTATTTACCTAATAAGTATGAGTTTTTCTGGAATACATCTGCAGAGCAATTTAGAGATAGAATGCTAAAGGAGTATCATAAGTTTTGGAATGATAAGCGTCTTACAAAAGCTAAGGAGATAAACCTTACTCCAGACCAGGTTATGACAATAGCTTCGATAGTGCAAAAAGAAACAGCAAAAGTAGATGAAAGACCACGAGTAGCTGGTGTTTATATGAACCGATATGCAAATGGATGGAAATTAGATGCAGATCCTACGGTTATTTTTGCGATCAAAAAGCATCGTAATGATTGGAACACCGTTATTAAACGTGTTTTATATAAAGACTTAGAATTAGATAGCCCATATAATACCTATAAATATAAAGAACTACCACCAGGGCCTATAGCAATGCCAGATATTTCTTCTATAGAAGCTGTTCTAAATCATGAAAAACATGAATATTATTTTTTTGTAGCCGATGTAGAAAATTTTGGATACCACAAATTTGCTAAAACACTTAGTCAGCATAATCGTAACAAAAAACAGTATGTAAACTGGGTAAATAAACAAGGAATAAATAGATAAAAACACTTCGTTTCTTTGTAGGAAAAAAACAGCCTTTTTTCTTTTTGAGCCCTAAATTTTAATTTACTTATCAACAAAATTGTGTTTTTTTTGTGAATTACTATCTTTTTAAGGCTATAAATGTTTCCCGACAAAAACACATGGTTTGACGTTTAAGTGTTGATTTTTTGTTTTTTTTAAGTGTAAAAGGGGTTTTTGACCCTGTTTTTTTTAGGTAAACAGCTGTTTTTCAGCGTTATAATTATTTTAACATTGTATGCTTTGTTTATTGCAAAAAAAACGTATATTTGCACCGCAAAAATTTAAGTAGAGGGGAACATCTTTAGGGTGTCTACTTAGAAATTTTTTATATGATAAAAAGGATAGCAGGATTATCTATTTTACTTACAATTGGGGGAATACTTTTGCTAAGTTTTACGACGGAGGAAAAAATGGATTTTAGTTCTTATAGTACAGCTGGTTTAGATCTGTATTATGTAGCACCTAATTTTATTGAGATAAAGGATGACAATATTTTTGTGTCTCCAGAACTTGGTAAATCTTATCTGGGTTTTAAAGAAGCTGTTGCTTTTAAAGAGTCTAGAGGTGATTATGGTGTCGTAAACCAATTTGGGTACATGGGTAAATACCAATTTGGAAAAGGTACTTTAGATTTAATAGGAGTAAAAAATATTAGTAGAAGAGAGTTTTTGGGTAATCCAGAACTTCAGGAGAAAGCATTTTATGCATACTTGTCTCGAAATAAATGGGTTTTACGTAGGGATATTAAGTGGTTTGTTGGTAAAAGAATGAATGGGGTTGAGGTTACAGAGTCTGGTGTACTTGCAGCAGCTCATTTAGCCGGTCCAAATTCGGTTAAGAGATATTTACGTAGCGGTGGTGTTGAGGGCTTTGCAGATGCATTCGGAACTACTATTCGATACTATATGAAAAGGTTTGGAGGTTACGACACTTCGTTTGTGGTACCTAATAGAAAAGCTAAAGCTTCTTTATAGTATTTTGTTTTCTTCTCTCTAATCTCTTTGAATGATATATATAGTTGGTCTTTTGTGAAGATCTACTGTTTCTTTTTGCCATTCTTCTATGGTTTTGGTAGCTATAAATTCTGAAGTTAATGTAATATCACATGCGATACATAAACGAGTGTTTGTGTTTAAGATAGATTTCAAATCAGCAAACATCTTATCGTTTCTGTACGGGGTTTCAATAAATATCTGAGCTTGATTTTTTTCTAAAGATATTTTTTCAAGCTGTTTAATAGTGGATTTCCTCTCATTCTTGTCAATAGGTAGGTAGCCATTAAAAGTAAAATTCTGACCATTCATTCCACTACTCATCATTGCTAACAATATAGATGAAGGACCTACCAGAGGAGTTACTTGTATGCCTTTTTCGTGAGCTATTCTTACAACTTCTGCTCCGGGATCTGCAATTCCTGGACACCCGGCATCAGATAATAAGCCAACTGATTGTCCATTTAGACAAGGTGTAAGATAGTTTGGTATTTCTGCGGTATCTGTATACTTGTTGACAGTATGTATGATTAGAGAGCGCTGAGATTTGCTAGGGCTTACCTTTTTTATAAACCTTCTTACAGGTTTTTCGTTTTCTACTATATAATGATTTACTTGTTCTAGTACCTTCTTAATGGATATTGGTAATACTTCTAAAGGTACATCGTCTCCTAATCGAGTTGGGATAAGGTATAATCTGCCTTTGGGATCTAGGGGTTTAAGCTCCATAGTAATTTTTGATTACTGGTTTGGGTTAAGATTCTTTTGGGTTTAAGTTATTTATATGCTTCTAAATATACAAAAACTTTGTTTCTGAAAAAGTTAACTACGTTTCTTTAGCTTTGATGCTATAGTATTGCATGCTTTATCTAGCATTTGATAAACGTCTTCAAATCCTTGTTCGCCACCATAGTAAGGATCAGGAACATCAAGGTTTTGATCTGGGTATAATTCATTAAGGATAAGTTTAACCTTGCTTTTTTCTTGAGCTTTATTAGAGAGTTTTACGATATTTTTATGGTTTGAATTATCCATGGCATAGATGTAATCATAGGTTGTAAAGTCGCTTTTGTTAAATTGTGCGGCTCTTTGATGAGTTATATCTATATCGTATTTTTTAGCAATTTCAATTGATCGACTATCTGGTTTGTTGCCAATATGATAACTGCTGGTGCCACATGAGCTTACTGTAAATTTATTGGAGTCAAGTTTTGATTGTAAAATACCTTCTGCTAACGGGGATCTACAGATGTTGCCAAGGCACACCATTAAGATTTTTGTTTTCATCACTAAATAAAGATTATAAGGTAAGTTTTTTGCCTAAATCTTCTACGTATTTTCTAAACTGTTTATCTGTTGATGAGAGATTATCAACTGTTTTACATGCGTGAAGAACAGTTGCGTGATCTCTTTTTCCTATTTGTGTTCCTATACTAGCTAAAGAGGCTTTTGTTAGTTTTTTTGCAAAAAACATAGCTAATTGCCTAGCTTGTACAATATGACGTTTTCGAGTCTTGGATTGAAGTGTTTCTACATCCATCTGGAAATAGTCACTAACTACTTTTTGAATGTAATCGATAGAAACCTCGCGTTTTGTGTTTTTAACGTAATTATCTACAATTGCTTTTGCAAGATCTATTGTGATATCTTTTTTGTTGAAAGAAGAGTGTGCAATCAAAGAGATGATAGCTCCTTCTAGTTCACGAATGTTGGTTTTGATATTGTTTGCTAAAAATTCAACAATCTCTTCTGGCATTTCAACGCCATCACGATATAATTTATTTTTGATAATAGAAACCCTTGTTTCAAAATCAGGTTGATGCAATTCTGCAGATAACCCCCATTTAAAACGTGAAAGCAAGCGTTGTTCTATATCCTGCATATCTACAGGTGCCTTGTCACTGGTTAGAATGACTTGTTTTCCATTTTGATGTAGGTGATTAAATATATGGAAAAATACATCCTGAGTTCCGGCTTTTCCTGATAATAGTTGTATGTCATCAACAATTAGTACATCTATAATTTGGTAAAAATGAATAAAATCATTTCTATTATTCTTTTTTACAGACTCAATATATTGTTGCGTAAATTTTTCGGCAGAGATATAAAGTACCGTTTTTTCTGGATAGTTGTCTTTTATATTTACACCAATAGCATGGGCTAAATGTGTTTTTCCAAGACCTACTCCTCCAAAAATTAGTAAAGGGTTAAAAGATGTACCTCCTGGTTTATTAGCTACAGCCATCCCTGCAGAACGCGCTAATCTGTTTGAATCTCCTTCTAAAAAGTTATCGAAATTATAACTCGGATTTAGTTGAGATTCTATTTTTACATTTCTTATTCCGGGAATAACAAATGGGTTTTTTAATTCTGGGTTTTTGCTTTTGATAGGAACATCTACCTCTTGAGAATTCACTGGGGTACGATTAGAACTTGGAATTTTCTCAGTAAATGGTTTTTTATTTCCATAAGTGTTTTCCATTTTGATAACATATACCAATTTGGCAGTTTCTCCTAATTCACGAGTTAAAGAAACCTTGAGTAGGTTTACATAATGTTCTTCTAGCCATTCGTAAAAAAACTTACTAGGTACTTGAATACTAAGAGCGCTATCGGTAAGCTTTACAGCTTTTATTGGTTCAAACCATGTTTTAAAAGCTTGAGGTGTTATATTATCTTCTATAAAAGATAAACAATTCTCCCAAACTGACTGCGCGGTTACATTCATTCTTGTGGTTAGATTTACTATTTTTCTGTTAAGTTACTAAAAAGAAATTGTTGAAAAACTCCTTACTGTTTTTGCATGACAAATATGTGAACAAAAAATGTAAAAAAAAAACGATTTGGGTGTTGAATTTTAATTATTTTTTTCGCATATTTTAATAGCACTACTTTTAACTTTGTTAATAATCTTTCAAACTAATCTATGTTAATTACCTCAGAAACCAATTTAAAAGTGCGATACTCTGAAACTGATCAAATGGGTGTTGTACACCACGGTAACTACGCTCAGTACCTAGAATTAGCACGTATTGACTGGTTGTCCCGATTAGGGATTTCTTATAAATCAATGGAACAAAGCGGTGTCATTCTCCCCGTTTTTGCTTTAGATTTTAAATTTAAGAAATCTGCTTTTTTCGATGATGAATTGACTGTTAAAACTTCATTAAGGAAAATTCCTACAGTAAAAATCATTTTTGACTATGAAATTTTTAATGATAGTCAAGAATTATTAACAACAGCTTCTACAATTTTGGCCTTTGTTGATCAAAAAACAAGAAAACCTATTGCTTGCCCTACTTATTTACTTGAAAAAATAAAAAACTATTAACTGTTTAATCTTTCAATTTCTATTTCGTACAACGGGGAAAAAACATCTTTTATTTTATCAGCAGTCTTTTTTCTGACAGAAATATAAATTTTACAATTTAGTTCTAGCACTTGTTTTGTGATATTTAGATTGTTTTCTTTTATTTTTCGCATCACTTTATTCATGTCTTTGTACTCAAAAGTGATTAGAAAATCAATATTGATTGTTTTTTCAATAATTTGTGATGCTTCTATAGCTAGTTGAGCTGTTGTTCTGTAGGCGTTAATAAGTCCTCCAACACCAAGTTTAACCCCTCCAAAGTACCGTACAACTACTACTAATAGATTTGTCACTTCAAAAGATTGGATTTGACCATAAATGGGTTGTCCGGCAGAATTTGAAGGCTCGCCATCATCATTAACACGATATTTTTTATTTTCTGTCCCTATTTGCCATGCATAACACCAATGTCTTGCCGAATGATGTTGTTTTTTTAATGCTTCAATATGTTGTTTAGCTTCTTCTTCAGAATATATAGGAAATGTATACCCGAAGAATTTACTATTTCTATCTTTGAAAAGTACTTCTTCTCCAGGAAAATCGATAGCTTTATATGTGTCTGTTATTTCCAAATAAATTTTATTAAATAGAAAATGCTACCATAATAATACTTAGTATTGCTAATACAATTCCTATCCAGTTTTTTAAAATTAAACGTTCTTTAAAAAATAAAATTCCTGCAACAGTGGATACCAAAAGGATAGCGACATTGTTTATGGTAAATACAGTCGAACTATCCATGTTTTCATATCGCAGCGCTTTTATTAAGAAGTAGATTGAGAAGTAATTAGGGATTCCCAATCCGATTCCGGCAATACTATTTTTTAAAGAGATTTTTAATGTTCCGGTTGTTCTTTTATAAGATAATATAAATACTCCAATAATGGCTGCAAATCCAAAGATTGTTGCAGAGAATATAGGAACATCGTTTTGAGCAACATGATGTGTTTCGAAATATTTAAGACTCGTGTCAATAATTCCACTTCCGATAAAAACTAATAAAGGAAAAATTAGATTTTCTTTAGTGATCGAAACCCCTTCTGCGGTTTTCATTGAAGTCAAATAGACAGCGATTAATGCGATAAGAATTCCTGTGATTTTTAATAGGCCGATACTTTCATTGTAGGCTATAATTCCAAATATAATAGGTATAGCTAAACTCATTTTTGTTGCTACAGCAGCAACAGATAAGCCATTTCTTTGCGTGGTAATGGCCATTAGATTAAAAACAGCTATAAAAACGATGCCCAAAATAATGGCACCGTAAAACCAACCTTGCCTTGAAACTATCGTTAAATCAATTGGTTCTGTATATGCAATAATTCCCGAAATTGAAGCTACAATATAATTAATGATAATTGCTTGTAATGTGTCGATATCATACTTTGCAAACAGTTTAAAAATTATAAAAATTAGGCTTGAGGCAAAAACGCTTAGAATTAAATAGATCAAAATAAATCAGATTTTATAGTAAATAAGTCTGCAATATCTTCGGTTGCTGGGTTGTTGTTCCAGGTATGAATGCCTAGTTTTGATGCAGTATCAGTGTTTTTTTTAGTATCATCGATAAAAACGGTTTGATTTGCTTGTATTTGATTTTGATCTAACACAAATTCAAAAATATCAATATTTGGTTTTCTTAATTGAATTTCATGCGAAAGATAAAAAGCATCAAAACTTGATTTAAATATTTCGTAAAAAGGGATATTTTCCTTGATCCAATTAATATGTAATTCATTAGTGTTACTAAGTAATATCAAATTATATTTTTTTGTTGCAGCTAGATGTCGAATAAATTCTAAACGATGCTTTGGGAAATCAAGTAAAATTGCGTTCCAAGAATCAATAATTTCTTTTTCTGAAGCCTTTGGAAGTAATTTTTGAAAAGATGCTATGAATTCTGGAGTAGATATTTTTCCAATTTCAAACAAGTTGTTGATTTCTTCTATTTTAGAATTCCAACTAATGTCCCCTAATTTGGATAATTCTCTATGTGTGGCGGGTTTGTCTAAATTGATAAAAACATCTCCAAAATCAAAAATTATGGTTTTAATCATTGTGATAATTTTTTAAAATAGTATCATTGATTTTTTCTTCTGTAATAAGATTTCCTGTCAATATAGGTGCTTTGGTGCCAGTTTTAAATGTTCTATTTCCTTTAAAAACCCTAGCTTCATCCCAAAGATTTTTATCAATAAATGATTGAATTGTATATGATCCACCTTCAATAATAACGGATTGAATATTGTGCTTGTAAAGAATAGTGCAGATTTCTTTGATGATGTTTTTGTTAGTGCTAACAACTTCATAAATAAGATTGTTAGAGTTCTCTTTTTTATACTTTTCTGAAGTAATGATTATTGTTGGTGATGTTTTGTCATAAATAGCAGAGTCTTTTGTAATGCTATCTGATCTATCGATAATGATTCTGGTTGGGTGTTGACCAGGCCAATCTCTAGTAGTAAGTTTTGGGTTGTCTTGTGTTACGGTAGTGCTGCCAACCAATATGGCTTGTTCTTCTGCACGCCATTTGTGAACAAGTTGTTTCGCAAATAGATTAGTGATCCATACAGGTTCTCGAGTGTCTTTAGAATCTGGAGCTATAAAACCATCTGTGGTCTCTGCCCATTTTAAGATAATATAAGGTCTCTTTTTATTGTGAAATGTAAAAAATCTTTTATTAAGTTCTTGGCATTCTTTTTCTAAAACACCAACGGTTACATCACAACCAGCATTCATTAATTTTTGAACTCCAGCTCCTGATACTTTAGAAAAAGGATCTATGGTGCCAATGATTACTCTTTTGATACCTTTTTCAATAATAAGATTGCAGCACGGAGGCGTTTTTCCGTAATGACTACAGGGTTCTAGGCTTACATAAATTGTCGCGTCTTGTAAAATAGAATGATCTTTAACTGATTGTATTGCGTGTACTTCGGCATGCGACTCGCCAGATTTATAGTGCCAACCTTCGCCAATAATTTTATTGTTATGTACAATGACACTACCAACAAGCGGGTTAGGGTACGTTGTTCCTAGTCCGTTTTTAGCTAATTGGATACATCGGTTTATATATTTCTTGTGAATATTCACCTTATTTGATACTTACTTTCTTTTGTTTGTTGATTTCATATGGGTATGAGAAATCTCCTAAATGATATCGAATCACACCCTTGTATTGGATATCAAGTGAATCTGTCTGAATTATTTTTAAGACACTACCAAGAATACTGTTTTTATTTTTTTCATAGATTTTTGAAAGAGAAAAAGTTCCTTCTAAGGGTATTGTAAATTCGCTTTTTGAAGGCACATCAAATTCTTGAGAAGAAATGACTCCTACATCAATGTTATCAACAAGTACATGGATGTCATCAATCGATAATTTACCTTTCAAATGGTTTGGATTATTAAAAACAGCATCTGCTGTTAAGCTTATATTACGCAATCCTACATTTTTAACCTCAAGATGGTCTATGTGTTTAAATTCGGGTTTTTTTGAAAAAGTACACCCAGATATAAGTACAAATATTGTTGATAATAATAGAATTTTCTTCATTGATTCCTAATTAGATTTGGTGTATATTTCATTACTCAATAAGAAACTTTTTAAAACAAAAACAAAAGTAGTGTTTAAAATATAATGGAAGCAATAAAATTACGCACAATAGATCGCAAAGATAATGAAGAAATTGCTCGACTAATAAGAGATGTTTTAGCAGAAATGGGGGTCCCAAAGGTAGGTACGGTATATGAAGATAAAGCATTAGATATGATGTTTGAAACTTATGATCAGCCAAACAAAGCGTATTTTGTAATTGAGGAAGATAACAAGATTATTGGAGGAGCAGGTATAGCACCATTAGATAAAGGGAGTTCAAATACTTGTGAGCTTCAGAAAATGTATTTTTTACCAATAGCAAGAGGCAAAGGTTTGGGGTTTAAGATGATTAACAAATGTCTGGATTTTGCCAAACAAGAAGGTTTTACTAAATGTTATTTAGAAACAATGCCGTATATGAAAGCTGCTAGAAAACTGTATAGAAAGTTAGGCTTTACTGATCTAGATGGTCCTGTTGGTGATACAGGGCATTATAGTTGTCAAGCATGGATGATTAAAGATTTATAATAAATGCAGTTACGCATTAATATAAAAGACCTTAGGTCTAGTTTTGTAAGCTCCTTGTCTAAGTTTTATGATCAGCAAGAAGTACTATCTTTTTTTTATTTGCTTTCTGAAAAAAAACTTGGTTTGCGAAGAGTAGATGTTGCTTTAAATTTGGATAGAATACTTTCTGCTGATGATGTTTTGTATTTTGAAACTGCTGAAGAAAGACTTAAAACTCAAGAGCCAATCCAGTATATTGTCGGAGATACAGATTTTTATGGTTTGTCTTTTGTTGTAAATGAGCATGTGTTAATACCAAGGCCAGAGACCGAAGAGTTAGTGGATTGGATTGTAAAAGATCATAAAAATAGTAAGCCTCCTATACGAATATTAGATATCGGTACAGGTAGTGGCTGTATTGCAATTTCATTAGCCAAAAATATTCCTGAAGCAGAGGTGTATGCTATGGATATTTCAGAAAAAGCAATCAAATTAGCAAAGCAAAATGCAAATAACAATCAAGTAAATATTACCTTTATATATGCAGATGTTTTAAATCTTAACAACTTACCCCAAGATTTTGATATTATCGTTTCTAATCCACCGTATGTGCGTGAGTTAGAAAAGAAAGAAATGAAACCAAATGTATTACAAAATGAACCACCACTAGCGTTATTTGTTTCGGATACAGATCCTTTGATTTTTTATAAAAAAATTACAGAGTTGGCAAAAAAACAGTGGGTAGCTAAAGGTGTATTATATTTTGAAATTAATCAGTATTTAAGTGTAGAAACTAGTAGTATGATTAAGTCTTTTGGCTTTAATGATGTAGAAACGCGCAAGGATATATATCATAATGAGCGAATGATACGTGCTCAAATAACTTAAAATATTTAATATGAATAATTTAGACTCTATTTGTGTATTTTGTGGAAGTAGTGAAGGAAATGATACAAAGGTCATTTCTGAAGCTTTTGTACTAGGCGAGAAACTTGCGCAACAAGGCATAACTTTAGTGTATGGCGCAGCAAAAATTGGCATTATGGGGCAGGTAGCACAAGGAGCGCTAGGCTGTAAAGGAAAAGTAATAGGTGTGATTCCAGAGTTTCTAAAACTAAAAGAGGTTGTTCATCAAGGGTTGAGTGAATTGATCACTACAGAGAATATGCACCAGCGTAAGATGAAGATGCATGAGTTAAGTAATGGGTTTATTACATTGCCAGGAGGATTTGGTACGTTAGAAGAATTGTTTGAAATTATTACGTGGGCTCAATTAGGATTACATCAAAAACCAATAGGATTACTTAATATAAATGGTTTTTATAATGATCTATTGGCGTTATTAGAAAATATGGTACGTAGAGGTTTTTTGAAAATGGAAAATTATGAGCTGCTTATTGTAGATGATAATATTGATCAATTATTAGAAAAAATGAGATCTTTTAAACCAGTACAGGTGCCAAAATGGTTAAAATTAGATAGAACTTGATAGTATAATTAGTTACATGAATACAGAGCAACAAATACACCAATTAAGAGAAGAGTTACGAGATCATAATTATAAGTACTACACACTTGATGCTCCTGCGATAAGTGATTATGAGTTTGATATGAAACTCAAAGAACTTCAGGAACTAGAAAGAAAACATCCAGAATTTTATGATTCAAATTCACCGACTCTTAGAGTAGGTGGGGAGATTACTAAGAATTTTGAAACTGTAGTTCATG
This sequence comes from uncultured Aquimarina sp., assembly GCA_947501475.1. Lineage (GTDB taxonomy): Bacteria > Bacteroidota > Bacteroidia > Flavobacteriales > Flavobacteriaceae > Aquimarina. Next base: position 32,234 of record CANMWA010000004.1, read on the forward strand.
AACATCGAATGTACTCTTTAGACAACTCATATTCTAAAGAAGATTTACTCGATTGGGAAAAACGTATTAAAAAACTTGTTGATGGCGATATTAATTACACATGCGAGCTTAAATATGATGGGGCGTCGATTAGTTTAACTTATGAAAAAGGAGTGCTGGTAAAAGCAGTGACAAGGGGTGATGGTGTGCAAGGAGATAATGTTACTACCAATGTAAAAACTATCAAATCGGTACCCCTAAAATTAAAAGGTAATTTTCCTCCAAAGTTTGATATTAGAGGTGAAATCGTACTCCCTTATGAAGGATTTGCAAAAATGAATCAAGAGCGAATCGCAGCAGGAGAAGAGCCTTATGCTAATCCAAGGAATACTGCTTCAGGTAGTTTGAAATTACAAGATAGTAGTGAAACGGCAAAAAGGCCATTGGATTGCTTGTTGTATAATATTACAGGAGATCGGTTAGAGATAGTTACCCAATATGAAAATTTAAAAAAAGCAAGAGATTGGGGGTTTAAAGTTCCGGTAGAATCAAAACTGGTAACATCAATAGATGAGGTATTAGAATTTGTAGTGTATTGGGATGAGCATCGGCACAATCTTCCATACGAAACTGATGGAGTAGTTATCAAAGTAAATGATCTCCAGCAACAAGAAGAACTTGGTTTTACGGCAAAAGCTCCCAGATGGGCAATGGCCTATAAATTTAAAGCAGAACAAGCTTCAACAATGCTAGAAGAAATTACTTATCAAGTAGGGAGAACAGGAGCAATAACACCAGTAGCTAATTTAGAGCCCGTGCAATTAGCAGGAACTACAGTAAAAAGAGCTTCACTACACAATGCAGATCAAATAGAGAAGTTAGATATACGGGTTAAAGATGTTGTTTTTGTTGAAAAAGGAGGTGAGATTATACCTAAAATTGTTGGTGTAGACTTTCAGAAAAGAAATCAAAACTCTCTACCCACAATATATATATCTGAATGCCCAGAATGTAATACTCCGTTAATTCGAAAAGAAGGCGAAGCACAACATTATTGCCCTAATTATCAAGGATGCTCTCCGCAGATAATTGGCCGGATACAACATTATATTTCTCGTAAAGCAATGGATATAGAAGGATTAGGAGGTGAAACTGTCGCTTTACTCGTAAATGAGGGGTTGATTAAAAATTATGTCGACTTGTATGAGTTAAAAAAAGAGCAAGTCATTCCTTTAGAAAGAATGGCAGAAAAAAGTGCTGATAATTTGATTTCTGGAATAGAAAAATCTAAAGAAATTCCTTTTGAGCGGGTATTGTTTGCTCTGGGTATTCGATATGTTGGAGAAACTGTAGCAAAGAAATTAGCAAAGCATTACAAAAATATAAATGCTATAATTGAAGCAAGTGAAGAAGAGTTAGTTAATGTAGATGAAATAGGAATTAAAATAGCACAAAGTGTGCAAGAGTTTTTTGATTCTGAAGAAAATAGAATATTGGTAAATAGGCTAAAAGAGTATGGTGTTCAATTAGAAATTTCGGCAGAGAAGCTTGCAAATCAAACAGATATTTTACAAGGGCAAACCGTTGTTGTTTCAGGAGTTTTTGAAAAAGTGTCTCGTAATGAACTTAAGAAACTGATAGAAGATAATGGAGGTAAAGTATCTAGTTCGATATCTTCAAAAACATCGTATATCGTAGCTGGTGCTAATATGGGACCAAGCAAGTTAGAAAAAGCAAATAAACTAGAGATTTCTATTATTAGTGAGGATGAGTTTTTGGATAAAATAAAATGAAAATAAGAACACTTATTTGGATATTATTATTAATCACCGGTATCCTCTGTGTATTGAGTACTGCTATGCATTGGCCAGAGTTAGAACTTTATGTTAAGCCAACTACGGTGCCCTTGTTCTTTATGTTGTATTGGTTTAATGTAAAAAAAGTAGATGGTTTATTTTTGATCATATTACTACTTTGTTTTCTTGGTGATATCTTTTTGTTGACAAGGATAGATAATAGTTTAATGTATGTATTATTAAGCTATACAATTTGCTATATCATATTATTTTATTTTTTGTATAAAAACTATCAGCCTATAGATTATAGTGCTATAGATGTTGTACTTTTTGTTGTGTTTTTTGTGGCATGGACTTATGTGACTTATGAGCTTTATCAAGCAGTTGAGCCATCAATGGGTGATGTAAGGTTTTATGGAGTAAGTTATTTGGTGATCTTGTACCTTCTTCTGGTAGCGGCCGTATTTCATTATATAAATGTTAGATCCGCTAAGTCATTATGGTTTTTGATTGCAATATTAAATTTTGTAATAAGTGATTCAAGTTTTGCTCTTAATCAATTTTATATGCCTTCTATAGAGTTTGAAATTATTAATTCTATATATCAATTACTAGCTGTTTTTTTTCTAGTGAAATTTAAAATATCAAGCCCTATGTCTTTAAAATTAAAAGACTTGTAGTAAGTAATTTTAAAATTACTATATTGTATAAGGGAAAATTGCACAATTATTTTATAAGGGCGCTTAAGATTATCTAGTATAAATTTTGAGGGCAAATTAAATTTAATGAATGGAGGAAAATTACTAAAGTTTTTAATTTCTTGTTTGATTATTATACAGGTATTTGGATTTGTATTTAAGATTACTTTTTTAATTACATATTCTGGATTGGTAATTTCTGTAGTAATAACTGCCTTTTATTTTGTTAGTACCAAGAGGATAGAAATGTTACATATTATTGTTCTTTTGATTTTTTTGATTGGACAGTTTTTTATTTTACAAAACACAGAAAGAGCGATAAGATTTCAGATGATTTTGAGCATTATTGTTTATGTTCTGATTTTTAATTTCTTGTATTATAATCATAAATCATTTACATACAATAGTAGAGATGTTTTTACTTTGGTGTTAGGTAGTTCTTTGTATACGGTTATATTTTTTTTGACATATTTTTCGCTAAAAACCCAAATGGGTGATTTACAATTACTAGGTTTTTTTCATTTGTTATTGCTGTATGTTTTGGTAGTGGTTGGGGCAATGCATTATATTAATATAAGATCAGAAAAGTCACTATGGTTTTTTTTATCAATGCTTAATTTTGCTTTCAATGATTACATAGTATTGATTGATAGGTTTTATTTGCAATCAGATGAGCTGAAAATTATAACGTTGATATGTAAACCTATGGCACTGATTTTTTTAGTTAATTATATGGTTGCAAAATCGCTTGATCTTAAGTCTGAAGAGTTTGAAGGGTTTTAGGTTTTATTTAAATTAGAAGGTGAAAATTAAAAGATTTACATATTATTTATTTTATAGCGCTGCAATAGCGGCTGTTTTGGCGGTCATTTTTGCCAATAGTGCTCTTGTTTATTTTAAACCACCAGTAATTTTGTCTTTGAGTTTCTTGTATGTTGTTAATGCAGAGAAGAAAAACTATTTGGTATTATTTAGTTTATTATTGATTCTAACCTGCGAAATATTGTTTTTGCAGGATTATTTAGGGAATTTTGTAATGTTACATATATTATTGTCTACTTACTATTGTCTTAATATAATGTTGTTATGGAAAAGTCTACAGGTAGTTAAAGTAAGGCTTAAAAAGGTATTTACACTGCAATTGATTATATCGATGGCTTTAGTGACATATATTTTATTTTCAGTAGCCGAATTAATTTTACCGCGAGTAACGGGTCATCTTAATGTTCTTGTAATGCTTATTTTTTCGTTTGCTTTATTTATTGGCGTATGTTATTATATTTACCTCAATAGTAGAACTGTGATAAGTTATTCATTAATGATAGCCGCCTCTAGTTTTTTAATTGTTAATATAGTCACTTCCCTGAATAGACTTTATATTTCTTTAGAAATATTTCCTGTAATAACAACAACTTTACAAATGGTTGGACAGTTTTTTTTAATAAAATTCTTTATTGATCAACATAAATTGATGCCCAATAAAGAAGATTATTTTTAAGAATATCTGCTTTTATCTCAAGTATTTGTATTTTAACCATTATATAATAATCACTAGGGTTTTTGAAAAATATAAATGCTACATATTTGTTTTTCTATATTTCTTTCTTGATAGTTATCTATACTGCTATTTTTTTAGATAAAATTGTATTGGTTTATATCAAGCCTATAGTTCCGCTTTCTCTAATAATACTATATATCACAAATGTCAAAAAAATCAACTTATTTTTTCCTTTATCTATGTTGGTAATTGCCACAACAGATGCTTTTAATTATTTTGATTTTGTAACCTATTTTGATTATATCGCTGTATTAATATCTGTATTCTATGTGTTATGCGTGCTCTTATTAAAAGATTATGTTGCTAAGGATGATATTAAATTTAGTAAGTTGACTTCTCTTCCTGTGATCGTAAGTATAATTTTAATTGGGTATTTGATATTTTCAATAACAGAACTTACATTGCCAAAAGTGCAAGATTCTTTAGGCTTTATAGTGTTAATTGTATTAAGCTTGTTGTTGTTTGTAGTTGTATGTTTTTTTATTTATGAGGCCCAAAGGTTTGAGAAATCAATATATCTTTTTGTGGCGTCTTGTTGTACTTTGTTTGTCGATGCCCTGCTTGCGATTAATGAATTATATTATTATAACAGAGTTTTTACAATTCTTATTAATATTACCGAAATTGCGGGGATTTATTTTTTTACTATATTTTTTATTGAAACTAAATTTAAAAAACTAGAATCTTTTGATAAACAATACTTTTGATATATTTAAGTTATTATGATTTCTAAACTTTTATAGATTCTTAAACTTTACCAGGTGATTTTAAATTGTAAAATAGCTACATTTGTGGCTTCTTAATCTTTTGTGAATGATTTTAAAGGGTCTTAAAAGAAATGCAATAAAAAAAAGTATTGATGCTTATTTGAAGAAAAGAAACTCTTCAAGTATGTCCAGTCTTAAAACCCTTGCAGTACTTATTGATGCATCTTATTCGTTTAATCAACAGTCTTTGCTAAAGTTGGCAAGTGAGCTGGGAGTAGCACCCGAAAATCTTAAAATTGTAGGATATAAAGAAGATAAAGAACTTGAAGAAGATAAAAAGATTGTCTATTATAATGATAAAAGTTTTGGTGTTAGCGGAGCTATGAAAAATAAAAGTATACAAGAGTTTATAAATAAAGATTATGATGTCTTGATTAACTTTTATGAAGAAGACAAGTTAGAGTTGAATTATGTAGCAGCAGCTTCTACAGCAAAAATAAAAGTTGGATTTGCAGAAGTAGATCATAGAATTAATGATTTGATTATAGGCTCTACAGCAAACGATGCTAATCTTTTTATAAATGAATTAAAGAAATATTTAAAAATTTTACAGATTATATAATTATGAGTGGTTTTCTTAGAGGAACAGGGGTTGCATTGGCTACTCCATTTAATAAAGATGGTTCAATAGATTATCCAGGAGTTACTTCATTAGTTAATTTTTGTGTAGAAGGAAATGTAGAATATCTAGTGGTTTTGGGTACTACGGCAGAATCTGTAACGCTTTCAAAAGAAGAGAAAAAGAAACTAGTACAACATATTATTCAGGTAAATAATAAAAGACTTCCAGTTGTGATAGGAATCGGCGGTAATAATACGGCTGCAATTCTAGAAGAATTAAAAGAGATCGAAATCTCAGAATTTGATGCAATACTGTCTGTGGTTCCTATGTATAACAAGCCAAGTCAAGAAGGCATATTTCAACATTATAAAGTTATTAATGATCATTCTCCTTTGCCAATTTTGCTATACAATGTGCCATCGCGTACCGGGACCAATATGGCTGCAGAAACTACATTGCGCTTAGCTCAATTAGATAATATAATAGGTGTTAAGGAAGCCGTAGGGGATTTTACCCAAGTTCTAAAAATTATAAAAGATAGACCAGATGGGTTTCTAGTAATTTCAGGGGATGATGCATTAGCTTTACCAGCAGTTGTAGCAGGAGGAGATGGTGTTATTAGTGTAATAGGTCAAGGATTTCCTGATGAATTTTCTGAAATGATAAGACTAGGGCTTTCTGGAGAATCAGAAAAAGCTTTTAAAATACTGTATCAACTTTTACCAGTTTTGGATTATGCATTCGAAGAAGGTAATCCGGCGGGGATTAAGAATATTCTTAAAGTAAAAGGAGTATGTGATGACAACCTAAGATTGCCATTAATCCCAGTTTCTCTGGATTTGGCTAAAAGGATTAAAATGTTTGTTGAAAGTTAATACACTTCATCATCATGGCAAAAACTGTAAAAGACCCAGGACTAGGTAAATCATCAAATAGATATGCTAAACGTTTTATTAATCCTGATGGTTCTTTTAATATAAAACACCTCAATAGACCAAGTTCGTTGTCAGAAAGTTATGATTATCTAATTAATATTAGTTGGTCAAAATTCTTTTTATGGGTTTTGTTTGGGTATGTCTTAATCAATTCAATATTTGCGATTGTTTATATAATTTTAGGAATATCAGATATTGTAGAGCCTACAGGTAATGTTTTTAAAGATTTTTTAAATGCATTTTTCTTTTCAGCGCAAACGATCACCACAGTTGGTTATGGTGCAATGGCTCCAAAAGGATTGTTGTTTGGTCTTATATCTTCTTTTGAAGCACTGATAGGGTTACTTAGTTTTTCTTTTATCACAGGATTACTATACGGTAGATTCTCTAAACCTAGGTCAAATATTCAATTTAGCAGTAGTATCGTTTTAAGAAAACATAATCAAGTAGATTCGATTATGTTTAGATTAATGAGTAGAAGCGCACATGTTATGATACGACCTAAGATTGAAGCGACACTCGCGTTATCTCAAGAAGATCAAAACGGAAAATACATCAATAATTTCTTTAATTTAAAACTAGAACGAAATACAATTACGTATCTTCCTACTACCTGGACTGTTGTTCACCCTATTAACGATGCTAGTCCGTTAAAAGAGTTTGATCGTGATGCTTTAAAAAAACTCAACGGAGAAGTTGTGTTGTTGGTGAGTTATTATGACGAATCTTTTGCGCAAGAAGTGCATCAAGTACATTCTTATGTGCTTAAAAACCTCAAAATAGATGAAGCTTTTACTCGCGCATTCTACTATGATGAAGACGGAACTACCGTATTAGATTATAATAAATTAGACAAAACTCACACGATTTCATCAGATAAAAGCTGAAATAGTGATTTATTACGATAATTTATTTTGCAACAAATCAATATTTGTGTAGTTATTGATGTAGGTCATACCCTTTAAGTACAGGGGTATTGGTTTTTTTATTGATCAATTTCATCTGTTAATAAATAACGCTTATAAAAAGACAGATGAATAGATGAACTAAAGTTTTTGTAATACCGTAGAAATATATATTTTTGCCTGATGTTTTTTAAGCTATGAAAAGATTTTTGTATTTATTGATTTGTGTAGTAACCTTTGGGTCTTGTAGTGAGTACCATAAAGCACTTAGGAGTGAGGATGTAGCTTCAAAAAATAAGCTTGCCGAAAAATTGTACAAAGAAGAAAAGTACAAAAAAGCATTACGTCTTTTTGAACAGATAGTGCCTCAGTATCGAGGTAAACCTCAAGCAGAAAGAGTGATGTATTATTATGCTGACACCTATTATCAGTTAGAAGATTATTATTTGGCAGGATATCAGTTTGAAAGATTTACTAAGTCTTATCCTAAAAGCCAAAAAACAGAAGAAGCTTCGTTTAAAGGTGCCAAGAGTTATTATTATTTATCTCCTAGATATAGTTTAGATCAAACAGAAACAACAAAAGCTCTAGAAAAATTACAATCTTATATTAATACTTATCCAGAAAGTGAAAAACTAAAAGAAGCTAATACTTTGGTTGCAGAACTTAGAGATAAAAAAGAAAGAAAAGCCTTTGAAATTGCTAAGCAGTTTCACCATAGAAGAGATTATAAAGTCGCTATTTCTGCATTTGATAATTACTTAGTTGATTATCCTGGATCAACATATAGAGAAAAAGTATTATATTACAAATTAGAATCAGAATATTTATTAGCTGTAGGTAGTTATGAGAGCTTAGTAGAAGAACGTTTAACAACTGCTCAAGGATATTATAATACCTACAAAAAATATTATAAAACCGAAGGAGAGTTTTTTGATAAAGCTCAAGAGATAGCTGAAGATATAAAATCAAGATTAGAACAATTTAAATAGAAAATAAAGTAGAAGATGGATTTGAAAAAAAGTAATGCGCCAGTAAACACAACTACTATTGATAAAAATCGTATTGATCAGCCAACAGATAATATCTATGAAGCAATTTCAATAATATCAAAAAGAGCAACTCAGATCAATACAGATATTAAAAAAGAACTTCTTGAGAAATTAGATGAATTTGCTACGTACAATGATAGTCTAGAAGAAATTTTTGAAAACAAAGAGCAAATAGAAGTTTCTAAGTTCTACGAAAGATTACCTAAACCACATGCATTAGCAGTGCAAGAGTGGTTAGAAGATAAGATCTACCATAGAAATACAAAGATAGATACAGAATCTCTATAAGTCCATGTCTATAGTAAGCGGTAAAAAGATTTTAATTGGTGTCACCGCTGGTATTGCTGCATACAAAACTGCGGCTTTAGTGCGTTTGTTTATTAAAACAGGAGCTGAAGTAAAAGTGGTGATGACACCAGCTGCCAAAGATTTTGTTACGCCGCTTACATTATCCACACTATCTAAAAACCCTGTACACTCTTCTTTTTTTGATGAAGAAGACGAAAATGCAAAATGGAATAACCATGTAGATTTGGGGCTTTGGGCAGATATTATGATTATTGCACCAGCTACTGCAAACACACTATCAAAAATGTCTACAGGAGCTAGTGATAATTTATTACTAGCTACATATTTATCAGCAAAATGCCCAGTATATTTTGCTCCTGCAATGGATTTAGATATGTATAATCACCCATCTACACACGAAACATTTAAGAAACTTCAAGAATTTGGCAATATAATGATCCCAGCCGAGTCTGGGGAGTTAGCTAGTGGACTTGTAGGGCAAGGCCGAATGGCAGAACCAGACCATATTATTGATTTTATTGAAAAAGATATTTTAGGAAAACTTCCGCTCAAAGGACAAACAGTATTAATCACAGCAGGCCCTACTTATGAAGCTATTGATCCCGTTCGTTTTATAGGAAACCACTCTAGTGGTAAAATGGGGATAGAGCTAGCATTGGTTGCTGCAAATCTTGGAGCTGCCGTAAAATTAGTATTAGGCCCCTCTTCATTAAAAATAGAACACAGTCTAGTTGAAGTAATTAATGTAGTTAGCGCTAAGCAAATGTATGAAGCTGTCGTTTCAAATTTTAACGATTGCGATATTGCAATAGCTTCAGCTGCTGTTGCAGATTATAGACCAAAACATGTTTCTGACCAAAAAATTAAAAAAGCTGATACAAAGTTTTCTATTGAGCTAGAGCGTACCACAGATATACTAAAATGGATGGGGTCCGAAAAGAAAAACCAGTTCCTAGTTGGTTTTGCATTAGAAACCGAAAATGAAATAGAAAATGCCAACAAGAAATTAAAAAATAAAAACTTAGATTTGATTGTTCTTAATTCGCTCAACGATAAAGGAGCAGGTTTTAAAGGACAAACAAATAAAGTAAGTTTGATCAATCATAAATTAGAAATTAAAGCGTTTGAACTTAAAACAAAGGCTGAAGTTGCTCAAGATATCTTCAATGAAATTAATATACTAAACAAATGAATAAATTGTTCCTTGCCATAGTGCTGCTATTTAGTTGTAGTCTTACAGCTCAAGAGTTTAATGCTCGAGTGGCAATTAATGCTGAACAAACAGGGAATCCTAATCTACAGGTTTTTAAAACCCTAGAACGATCATTAACAGAGTTTGTTAACAACACTAAGTGGACAGAGATAGATTACCGCACCGAAGAACGTATTGATTGTAGTTTTTTTATCAATATAGTTAGTTATAATAATGATTCCTTTTCAGCTACATTACAAGTTCAAGCTTCAAGACCTGTATATGGCTCTAATTATGCTACAACTATTTTTAATGTTAATGATAAACAGTTTAATTTTAATTATTTAGAATTTCAACCATTAAACTATAACCCAAATAACTTTGAGTCTAATCTTATATCAGTAGTTGCCTTCTATTTATATACGATTTTAGGAGTTGATGCAGATACTTTTGAGCTAAATAAAGGAACAGATTATTTTCAAGAAGCCAAAAATATAGTGGGTAATGCTCAAAGTAGTAATACCTTAGGCTGGAACTCGCAAGATGGAGCTCAAAGCAGATTTAGGCTTAATGATGATTTACTTTCAGGAACTTATGATGGTTATCGAACAGCAATGTATACGTATCATCGAGAAGGACTTGATACCATGTATAATAATGTGAAAAAAGGTAAAGAAGTCATTACAACTGCGATGGAGTCACTACAAGAAATGCATAATACAAGACCTAATTCTTATATGATGAGAGTGTTCTTTGATGCAAAAGCCGATGAGGTTTCTAGTATACTCTCAGGCGGGCCATCTGTTAATATTGCTCAAACAGTGCAAATATTAAATAGAATTGCACCAACATATACTGAAAACTGGAAGAATATAAAGTTTTAAAAAATATTTTATTAAAACTATATAGTATCTTTACTTTTTTAAACAACAAAAACTTTTCTGTCCATTGCTTAGAGGTCTTTCTATAAAAAACTTCGCTTTAATAGAAGAATTACAAGTCTCTTTTGATTCTGGTCTAACTACTATTACTGGAGAAACCGGAGCCGGAAAATCTTTGCTTCTAGGAGCATTAGGATTATTGCTTGGTAAAAGAGCTGACCTAAGTAATGTAAAAGATAATACAACTAAATGTTTTATTGAAGGAGTGTTTGATATTGCTAAATATGATTTAAAAGCTTTCTTTAAAACAGAAGACCTTGACTATGAGGATGAAACAATTATAAGGCGAGAGATATTACCTTCTGGTAAATCAAGAGCTTTTATAAATGATAGCCCGGTTACACTACAGTCGCTTTCGAGTTTAGGGATTAAATTGATTGATATTCATAGCCAACATCAAACATTAGAGGTGACTACCAATGATTTTCAGTTTGAAGTTTTGGATGCACTTGCTGGAGCAGATCGCGAAATAGAATCCTATAAAAGAGGACTCAAACTGCTTAAAGAAAAAGAAAAAGAAGTAGGTATATTGATTAATAATCATGAAGATTTTACCAAAGAATATGATTATAATTCTTTTCTTTTTAATGAATTAGAGGAAGCTAAGCTTATACAAGGAGAACTAGAGGGACTTGAAGAGCGATATGAGACATTAAATAATATCGAAGAAATACAAGAACGATTATCTGGATCTGTGTCAATCATTTCTTCGGAAGAGATAGGGATTTCAGATCAGTTAAATACAATTAAAACGCACCTTTCTAAAATAGGATCATATTCAGGATCTTTAAAAGAACTTTCAGAGCGAATTAATAGTATCTATATAGAATTAGATGATATCAACATATCGCTTCAAAATGAGCTCGAAAATCTAGAAGCCGATCCTAAGCAATTAGTAGAAATAGGTAATCGCCTTGAATTAATACATAATTTACAAGTTAAACATTCGGTTTCAACAATTGATGAGCTGATTACTATCAAGGATACGCTTCAGGAAAAAGTTGCACAAACAGAATCACTTACAGAGGATATAGAACAACTCAAAAATGAGATTGTTACAATTCAAAAACAATTAGATGAAGTAGCACTTAGGATTCATGATAAAAGAAGTAAAGCACTTCCGAAATTAATTGTAGAACTACAAGATATCTTGAAATCTTTAGGAATGCCTAATGCCACGTTTAAAGCTTCCTTAGTGTTAGAAGGAAAATACTTCTCTAACGGAAAAGAAGTGTTAGAATTTTTATTTTCTGCTAATAAAGGAGGTAATTATGGTACGCTTAAAAAAGTAGCCTCAGGAGGTGAATTATCAAGAATCATGATTGCTATAAAAGCTATTTTGTCTAGATATACACAATTACCAACTATTATTTTTGATGAAATCGATACAGGGGTTTCAGGAGAGATTGCTCATAAAATGGCAGATTTAATGTTAGGGATGAGTAAAAATTTACAAGTTTTTAGTATTACGCATTTGCCGCAAATAGCCGCGAATGGTCAAAGTCATTATAAGGTTTACAAAGAAGATATTAATACTACTACAGTAACACGACTCAAGTTACTCAATGAAGAAGAAAGAGTGCTTGAAATAGCAGAAATGATTGGAGGAAAAGACATTTCAGATTCTGCACTAACTCATGCCAAATCTTTATTGCTTAATTAAGCTAAAATATATTTTGAATAGGTGCAATTTGGGTGGTTTTGTTATCTTTACAGCTTGAATAATTATACTTTAATTTACAATTAAATGTCACACAATTTATTAAAAGGTAAAAGAGGAATTATTTTTGGGGCACTTGACGAAAACTCAATTGCTTGGAAAACTGCAGAGCGTGTTTTTGAACAAGGAGGAAGTTTTGTGCTTACAAATGCACCCGTTGCAATGAGAATGGGAGCTATAAACACTCTTGCCGAGAAGACAAACGCTCAGGTTATACCAGCCGACGCAACATCACTAGAGGATTTAGAAAACCTTGTTGAAAAATCAATGGAGATCTTGGGAGGTAAACTTGATTTTGTTTTGCATTCTATCGGTATGTCGGTAAATGTTAGAAAAGGGCGACACTATACAGATCTTAATTACGATTGGAGCCAAAAAGGATGGGATGTATCTGCGCTTTCTTTTCATAAAACAATGCAAACTTTATATAAAAAAGAAGCCATGACAGAGTGGGGAAGTATTGTTGCATTAACCTATATGGCAGCACAACGAGTATTTCCTGATTATAATGATATGGCAGATAACAAAGCATATTTAGAGTCTATAGCACGTAGTTTTGGTTATTTCTTTGGTAGGGATCATAAGGTACGAGTAAATACAATATCACAATCGCCAACTCCAACTACTGCAGGTAAAGGTGTTAAAGGATTTGACGGTTTTATAGAGTATGCAGATAAAATGTCACCACTTGGTAATGCTACAGCAGCAGAGTGTGCCGATTATACAATTACTTTGTTTTCTGATTTTACTAAAAAAGTAACATTACAAAATTTATATCACGATGGAGGTTTTTCTAATGTAGGAGTAAGCCAATTGGTGATGGATAAATTTGTAGATGAATAATAATAATTCGTTAACACGAATACGATAAAAAATCCCATTCTTTTTTTAAAATGGGATTTTTTGTAGGTTCACTTTTTAATATGGAAATACACTTTTCTTTTATTATACCAGTATATAATAGACCTAATGAAATCCAAGAGCTTTTGGAAAGTATGGAGGCTATGGAATATGCAAAAGAATACGAAATTGTAATTGTCGAAGATGGATCATCAGAAACATCTGAAGAAGTTATTCTAGGGTTTAAGGATAAATTATCTATTAGTTATTTTAAAAAACCAAATACTGGACCTGGAGATTCGCGTAATTATGGTATGAGTAAGGCCAAGGGAAACTATTTTGTTATTCTAGATAGTGATGTGATATTACCCAAAAATTATATATCAAAGGTTGATGATTTTTTAAGTAAAAAATTTGTGCATTGTTTTGGAGGACCCGATGATGCTCATGAGAGTTTTTCTAATCTTCAAAAAGCAATAAGTTATAGTATGACTTCATACCTCACTACAGGAGGGATTAGAGGTCGCAAAAATACAATGGGTAAGTTTCAGCCGCGTAGTTTTAATATGGGGTTGTCTAAAGAGGCTTTCCTAGCATCAGAAGGTTTTGGAAATATACACCCCGGAGAAGATCCAGACCTTACAATAAGACTATGGGGGCTTAATTATGAAACTGCACTTATTCCTGATGCTAAAGTGTTTCATAAAAGAAGAATTTCATGGAAAAAATTTCACACACAAGTCAATAAATTTGGACTTGTACGACCAATTTTAAACCGATGGCATCCACATACAGCAAAATTGACCTACTGGTTCCCATCAATGTTTCTTTTATATACTATATTTTCAATCATATCTGTTTTTTTTGACTGGTGGTATTTTCTTGCGATTTTGGGAGCGTATTTTGGTTTAATATTTTTTGGAGCTACTATTTTCTATAAAAATATAACTATTGGAATACAATCCATTTTAGCTGTTCTGATACAATTTTATGGATACGGAACCGGATTCCTAAAATCTTATTATTATATTCATCTACTTAAAAGAGTACCCGAAAAACAATTTAAGGCGTTATTTTTTTCAAAATAATATAGTATGTCTAGTAGAAGAAAAACCAAAATTTCATTTAAGAAAAGTAATGTGCAGACTTTTTTGTTTTTTTTAATATTCACCTCTGTACTATGGTTGTTAATTCAATTTTCTAAAAATTATACGCAAGAAGTAGAAGTAGGAATCTTGTACACAAATCTCCCTGAAGGTAAAATATTTAACGATGATAGTGATCAAACATTAAGGATGACGCTTAACGGAAATGGTTTTAGATTGATGAACCATAATTGGAAAAAACCCGTATTAGAATTTAATGTAGAAGATGCTGTAGTGAATAATGATGATCGCTACTATTTTTATATTGATAAAGAATCAAAAATTTTAAAAAACAAGTTAGATTTTAAAGGGCGCATTTTGGTTGTTCAAAAAGATACATTGCGACTAAAATTAGACGTTAATTTAGAAAAAAAGATACCCGTAAGGATAGAACAAGATATTAAGTATGCTGTTGGATATGGTAGCGATAAAGGTCTGATAACTATTCCCGATTCGATAATGATTAGTGGGCCATCGCAGGTAATCGATACGATTAGATCTGTAGATACAGAGTCTCTAAACCTAGAAGGACTTAATGTGGATTATACATCTGATCTGAATATAAACACACAAATATTGCCATCTACGGTAAAAGTATTTCCTGAAAAAGTAGAGGCAAGTGTTATGGTAAGTAAGTTTACAGAAGGAAATCAAAAAATACCAATAACACTAAACAATGTGCCCGAAGGTGTAGAAATTAAAATTTTCCCAAAAGAAATTACAGTGGTATATAGAGTTGGATTAGATAGGTATAATGAGATCAGTTCAAGAGATTTTATGGTAACCGCAGATTATGCCAAAGCTTCAGAAGAAAGTTCGTTTTTAACTTTAGAACTTACCGATCAGCCAAAATCTATACATGATGTGCGCTTGCAAGAAAAGCAAATTCAATTTGTGGTTTTAAAATAAATTATAATGAAGGTAGTAGGACTTACTGGAGGTATTGGTAGTGGTAAATCAACTGTTGCCAAAATGTTTCATCAGCTAGGAGTACCTGTTTATATAGCTGATGATGAAGCTAAAAAATTGATGCATGAAGATGAAGCTCTAAAAAAACAAATTACGAAGCTGTTGGGTAAAGAATCTTATGTTAATGGAAAATTGAATAGACAGTATATAGCAGATATTGTTTTTAATGATACATCAAAATTAGCTGACTTAAATGCGATCGTTCATCCAGCGGTTGCAAATCATTTTGATGTATGGAAAAATCAACAAACAACTACCTATGTAATAAAAGAAGCAGCTGTTCTTTTTGAAAATGAAGGGTACAAACAATGTGATTATATAATTCTTGTATCTGCTCCTTTAGAACAAAGAATTCAAAGAGTTTTAGAGAGAGATCATACTACAAGAGAGCAAATACTGTCTAGAGCTAATAACCAATGGGATGACAAACAGAAGATTCCGTTATCAGATTTTGTTATAAATAATATGGATTTAGAAGAGACTAGGCGTCAAGTAAATAAAATTCATAATAAAATAAGCTCATAAGTCTCTTATATTATTGATCTTTCATTTTGTTAACATTTGGTTAAACCGTAAAGTAGCTAAATGTTAAAGTCTTACTTTTGATTTATGAACAGACGGTTATTCGTATTGCTAATAATCCTTATGAGTTTATCATTGATTGGGATTATTTTCGTTCAGGGATATTGGATAAATAATACAGTAGAAAATAATGAAGAGCAGTTTTCTTTCAATGCCAAACAAATTCTAATATCTGTATCAAATAAGATACAGTATAGAGAATTTGAGGATATGTTTTTTCCTTTTAAGGAAATTTTAGACAGCATAGGAGAAGAGCCCGATAATAAAACGATAAGACAACTGCTGGATATTAGTATTGATAATACCAAATCATTTGCATATGATAATGGTATTTTAGAAGATGATTATAAACTATTTTCTTCTTTTATCAATTTTAATATAGACACCGTAAAATTAAAAAATATATTAGATCGTAATGCTGAGATCTTAACACAAGAAAATCAAAATAATTTTGCCAAACAAACTTCTAAATCTAAGCTTGAAAGAATAAGAGGATTAACAGATCTTCAGAGAAAAGATTATGAAATTGTTATAGGTGAGATCGCTAGTTTTATTCCGATTCATAGAAGAGTACAAGAAAAGGAGGTAGAACATCTGTTAAGTAAAGAACTTGAAGAGAGAGATATAAAAGTTGATTTTGAATATGCTATTTATAGCAATGCATTAGCAACAAAAGTACGTTCTGATGATTTTAGTTTGGATTACCCAACAACATATGCGATTCCGCTTTTTGTAGATGACCAAGGAGGGAGTAAGTATCAGTTGTATGTTAATTTTACAGGAAAAAAACAATATGTGTTTTCTACGATAAAAGGAATGGCCATATTGTCGATAATATTTACGTTGATTATTGTAGTAGCTTATTCTAGTGCATTATCGCAGTTAATGCAACAACGACAAATATCGCAGATTAAAACTGATTTTATTAATAATATGACCCATGAGCTCAAAACACCTATTGCTACGATTAATCTAGCACTCGATTCTATAAAGAATCCAAAAATAGGAGGTGATCCTGATAAAGTACAGCGATACATGAGTATGATAAGAGAAGAGAATAAAAGAATGCACGCTCAGGTCGAAAACGTATTAAGAATATCTCAGTTAGAAAAAAATGAGCTTAATATAAAAAAGGAAAGACAAGAATTACATGATGTTATTGAGGATGCAATTACACATGTCTCATTGATTGTAGAAAATAGAGATGGATATGTAAAAAAACATTTAGGCGCTCTTAAAACTACTGTTCTGGCAAATGATAGTCATTTGACTAATGTTGTAGTAAATATTCTTGATAATGCTATAAAGTATTCTGAAGAAGCACCTAAAATAGATATATATACAGAAAATATAAAAAATAGTATAGTGCTCAAAGTTCGTGATCAAGGTATAGGAATGGGCAAAGTAGCTCAGAAAAAGATTTTTGAAAAATTTTTTCGAGAACATACTGGGGATTTACATAATGTAAAAGGTCATGGATTAGGGTTAACATACGTAAAAAGAATCATAGATGATCATCATGGTCAAATATGGGTGGAGAGCGAAAGGGGAAAAGGCTCCACATTTATACTAAAATTACCGTTAATATCTTAAAATATGGAAACAGAAAACAAAAAGATTTTGCTCGTTGAAGATGATCCTAACTTCGGAACAGTATTAAAGGATTATCTAGTAATGAATGATTATGATGTTGTGCATGCTAAGAATGGTATGGAAGGCTTCGAGAAATTTAAGAAGGATGACTACGACATGTGTATCCTAGATGTTATGATGCCTTACAAGGATGGATTTACACTTGCAAAAGAGATAAGGGATAAAAATGAAGAAATACCAATTATCTTTTTGACTGCAAAGGCAATGAAAGAAGATGTCTTAAAAGGGTATAAAGTAGGTGCAGACGATTACCTTAATAAACCCTTTGATAGCGAGGTGTTATTGATGAAAATACAAGCTATCATGCAGCGTAAAAATACAGAATCTGTAGCAGATAGTAAACAGTTTGAATTTAATATTGGAGGTTTTCATTTAAATTCTAAACTTCGTTTTCTAACGTTTAAAGAAGAAGATCCAATTAAACTTTCTCCAAAAGAAAATGAATTACTTCGACTATTAGCGTTACATCTTAATGATTTAATGCCTAGAGAACTGGCGTTAACAAAAATATGGAGAGATGATAACTATTTCACATCTCGTAGTATGGATGTGTATATTGCTAAATTAAGAAAGTATCTGAAAACAGATGAAAATGTAGAAATCCTTAATATTCATGGAGAAGGATTTAGATTAGTAGTAAGAAACGAAGAATCGTAAGAATCTATAACGGTAACAAATTTGTAAAAAGCTCACTATGAAATATCATAGCGAGCTTTTTTTTATATGTGTTGCTACTTGTTCAAGATTTATTTGATAATCAAACCATGTTATTTCTGGATCTTTTCTAAACCAGGTAAGTTGTCGCTTTGCAAACCGTCTTGTATTTTTCTTAATTTCAGAAATGGCAAAATCCAAATCCCATTCGTCTTCTAAATAATTAAATATTTCTTTATACCCAACGGTATTTAATGCATTCAATGTTTTGTATTGATGTATGCTTTTAACTTCATCCAACAATCCTTCTTTTATCATTAAGTCTACTCTTAGATTAATCCTATCGTAGATTATTTGTCTGTCTGCTATAACCCCAATTTTAATAGTATTAAAAGGGCGATTTTTCTTTGTTGCAGATAGAAATGTAGAATAGGGTTTCCCAGAGCTTATGCTTACCTCTAATGCTCTAATAACACGATGAGTATTTTGTAAATCTACTTTTTGATAATATAAAGGATCCAAAACCTGTAGTTGCTGTTGTAACAACTCTATACCGTTGTTTTGATATTCTTCTTGTAATTTTTTTCTAACATTTGGATCTACTTCTGGAAAATAATCTAACCCCTTAATAACTGCATCTACATATAATCCTGACCCGCCGACAAGAATTGCATAATCATTGTTTTGAAACAATTTGGATAACTTTTCTAATGCTTCTTTTTCAAAATCCCCTACAGTATAATCATCTTTTATACTTTTGTGCTGTATAAAATGATGTTTAGCTTGTTTAAGTTCGTCTATAGTAGGAGCAGCAGTACCAATATTCATTTCTTTGTAAAACTGTCTGCTATCTGCAGAAACAATTTCGCAATTAAAATATTTTGCTAGAGCAATACTCAAACTGGTTTTACCAATAGCAGTCGGGCCTACAATTACGATAAGATTTTTATTCATTATGCAAGTCTTCTCCGCATTTGTGACAAAATTTGGAATCATCTCTATGATCTGTGGTATTACAGTTAGCACATGCCTGAGTATTTAGGTGTACTTTCTTTACCCTGCGTTCTGATGCATACTCTGCAGACACAATACCAGTAGGTACCGCAATAATACCATAACCTACAATCATAATCATTGCTGCGATAAGTTGCCCTAATGGCGTTGCTGGAGCAATATCACCATACCCCACAGTAGTCATCGTTACAATACACCAATACACACTAATCGGAATACTTCTAAAACCACTTTCTTCTCCTTCAATTAAGTACATAACAGTACCCATGATAATGCAAAGCACTAATACAGCAAATAAGAATACTAATATTTTTGCACCACTATCTCGTATTGCTTTTGCTAATCGATTCGATTCACCAATGTATCTTGAGATTTTTAAAATTCTAAAAACTCTAAGTAATCTAAGTGCTCTAACTGCTAATAAAGCACTACTACCTGTGATGAAAAAAGATAAGTATAGTGGTAAAGTAGATAAGAGATCGATGATACCATAAAAGCTAAATATATATTTAGAAGGTCTTTTTATAGAAATGATACGTGCTATATATTCAAACGTAAAAAATACAGTAATCACCCATTCTGCATAATACAAAAATGTGTATGCATCAGTAGATAACCCCTTTACGCTCTCAAGCATCACAAAAACAATACTTAATACGATAAGAATAAGTAATATGATATCAAATATTCTTCCTAAAGGCGTATCGGCTTCATAGATAACATCATGTAATTGATCTTTCCAGGTTTTATGAGATGAATTATTGTTCAAATTATATGATTTTTATAAAAATACTAAAACGCTAAAAATTAAACTTTAGGAATGGGTATAATCTTAAGTTTTTTATTTTTCCTAACATAGCTTTGTATAATATGCTGTGCATCTCTATTGTGACTCATTGGAGTGATGATAGAGTGTAAAATTTCTATAGTATTGATTTGATGATTTAAATTAAAATATCCAATACCTCTAAATTGACCTTCTTCTATCAAAACAACACTTTGCTCATCGATATCTCGCCCATAATCAATAATAACCATATCTTGACTATCGAATGAGTTGTTTCGAATTAATTGTTGGGCCCTTATGTTATACTCTTCTGGGGATTCTTCGGTAATGCACGCTCCTAAGCATTGTTTTATGGTATAGTTAAAGCAATTACTTTTACCAGTATCTATCCCTAATAGTTTTTGACATAATTTATATTCTTCTGCCCAGCGATGCATAAAAGATTTGGCTTGTTGCCTGTTAGAAAATGTAGTAATACTTTTCTTTCTATGATCAGCCTTTGCAACTTTTAGGTTTATATATCCATTAGCATCAACAAATTGATATAGCGCTTGATCAAATTTGGTTTTGCGCAAGGCTCTATTGTATTTTGGTTTGTTGATTTTTATTTCTTCGCTCTCTTTTAATAATGCCAAAAGTTCACTTCCGGTAATCTCGTAGGTAACATTTGTTACTTCTGCCTGAATTCTTTTTGATTTTCTATTATCATTTGTAAAATGCTGGTTAAGGCGTTTTTTTATGTTTTTGCTTTTACCAATGTATATAATAGTGCCATCTTCGCGATGCATATAATATACTCCGGTTGCTATAGGGGCCTGTTCGATTAGTTTTAAGAGTTTATCATCTACTTGCCGTTTGGTTTCTGTTCGAACTGTATTGACGACAATCTCTTTTTCTACATCTTTGGTTAATAATAATTTGAATAACTTTACTGTTGCCAAAGCATCTCCGTTGGCTCTATGTCGATCTGAAAGCGGAATACCAAGATTTCGAACCAATTTACCTAGGCTATATGATTCTTGATCAGGAATTAGTTTTTTTGATAATTCGACAGTACATAATGATTGCCTTTCATATTCAAATCCTAATCTAGAGAATTCGGTTCTTAAAATTCTATAATCAAAACTCGCATTATGGGCAACAATGACACAATCTGATGTGATTTCTACGATTCTTTTGGCAACTTCAAAAAACTTTGGTGCATTGCGCAACATTTGGTTATTGATCCCTGTAAGATTAACAACAAAAGGCTGTATAGGCCTTTCTGGGTTAATTAAACTAATAAATTGATCTACTACTTCTTGTCCATCATATTTATATATGGCAATCTCTGTAATTCCTTCTTCATTATATTTTCCTCCTGTGGTTTCTATATCTAAAATTGCATACATATTTGATTAGTAGTCTTTAGTCATTAGTGGTATGGTTTATTAATTAATAATTATTAGGGTTATTTTTCAAATATAATGGTTAAATATTTATGCATGCTAATCATCCTCAACTAATGATTAGACATAATTTCTTGCTCCAAAGATAGAACTTCCTATTCTAACCATAGTACTACCACAATCCATTGCTATTGTATAATCACCACTCATCCCGATCGAGAGGATTTTTAGTTCTGGGTATTTAGTTGTGTTTTGGTCAAAGAAGGTTTGTATTTTTTGAAACTCTGTTTTGATTTGTTTTTGATTGTTGGTAAAAGTTGCCATACCCATCAAACCCTTAATCTTTACATTGGTTAGGTTTTTTACTTCTTCGGCATCTAATAAGGCTATGGCATCTTCTTCATTAAGTCCAAATTTACTTTCTTCTTCGGCAATTTTAATTTGTAATAAACAATTAATAACTCGATTGTGTCTTTTGGCTTGCTTATCAATCTCTAGTAGCAACTTAATACTATCTACGGCATGAATAAGATCCACAAATTGAGCCATGTATTTAACTTTATTGGTTTGTACATGACCTATCATATGCCAGCAAATGTCTTTTGGCATCGTTTCCCATTTCTGGGTCATCTCTTGTATTTTATTTTCTCCAAACACACGTTGCCCTGCATTATAGGCTTGCATAAGTTCGTTTACGGGCTTGGTTTTGGATACAGCGACAAGGGTTACATCTTCTGGGAGTGATACCTTTATCTTTTGAAGGTTGCTTTCAATCATATTCATAAGGTGCAAAGATATTTAAAAAATCATTCTTTGATTTTAAAATAAGTCTTTGCGGTATGGAAAATCATTTTTTGGCTTCCCGTTCAGGCGAGAGAGCAAAAAAATGATTGTTTTTCTTCACAACGGCATCAGGAGCAAAAAAATATTTTTTCGACTTAAAATTCATAGATAGTGACCCCGCTTCTTAATTTGGGTTCTATATAAGTGCTTTTTGGGGGCATTGTTAACCCTTGATCTGCAATTTTTTTCATTTGCTGCACTGATGCGGGAAAAAGCCCAAAACCTACTCTATAGTCACCATTATCGACCATGCTCTTTACATATACAATATCATTTTTACCATGGGAATATTCGATTCTGGTATCTACTCGTAAATCTTTGATTCCTAGAATTGGTTTTAAAACTGTTTGATAAAGGACTTGTGCATCTAGTTCTTCTAAAGCATCTGTAAACTGGTATGTTGTTTTTCTGAGATATAAGGAGTAAAATTCACCATCGAGATACATACTAAAATGATGAGGTTTTGAGGGTTTATAGACTTCGATCCCTCGGTTTTCGATACGAAACCACTCATCTAATTGAATCAAAAATTCTTCTTTAGATAAACCATTAAGATCTTTGATAAGTCTATTAAATTCATAAATACGCAAATCTGATTCGGGAATTAGATATGCCATAAAAAAATTATAGGGTTCATCTCCTCGATGAGAGGGGTTATTTTCTTTAAGATCTTTGGTTAAAAGGTTTGAAGAAGCTGATCTGTGATGCCCATCTGCAATATATATTGTCTCTATGGTAGAGAATTTATGTTGAAGCTGGGTGATGGTTTCTTGATTTTCGATTTTCCAGAGGTAATGCGTATCGCGGTAGGTGGTGGTGAACTCGTATTCTGCTCGATCTAGTATGGTTTGCGAAATGATTTTTGCAATTACTTTATCGTCTGGATAGGTAAGCAATACCGGTTCGGCATTAAACCCTACAGTTTTTAGGTATTCTTTAAAAGTTTCTTCGCGGTGTTGTAGGGTGTCTTCATGTTTTTTGATAACATCATTCTCATAGTCTTCGGTACTTGCTGCAGCTATGATCCCACAAAATGATTCTTGTTCTCGATTTACTATTTTGTAAACATAGTAGCACGGTTGCTCATCTTGCATAAAAATTTCATCTTCTTTAAACTCTAGATATCGGTTGCGTACTAGTTTGTATCGGTCTTCGCCAGATATTTCTTTTTGGTATTTGTATCCTGGATTTACAATATGCAAAAAAGAGTAGGGGTTATAATCCATCCTAGAATCACGCTCAACCGGTGTATAACTCTGGTAGGATCTAGATGCTACCAGGCTTACTTTGTCTCTTGTTGGGCGAACTGCTTTAAACGGATGGATTTTTGCCATATTTTCCTTATTGTTGGGTCTTAGTTGTTAGTTAGGTCTTAGTCTATTTTTAATACATTTTTGAAGGCTAGTAATCATTTTTGAAAGTTCAGTTAGTTATAATCTAGCGATTTTGTATTTTTCTTCAGAAATATACTTTCTTCTCTAATATATATTTAGTCGTTTATACTAACTATAAACCCTAACTACTATTTAATGAAACTGTTTCGCTACTTTTTCTGCTTTTCTATTTTCAGAATAATCATAGAAACCTTCTCCGCTTTTTACCCCAAGTTTATCGGCCATCACCATATTAACTAGTAATGGGCAAGGCGCATATTTTGGATTTTTGAATCCATCATACATCACATTAAGAATAGACAGACAGACATCAAGACCAATAAAATCTGCTAATTGTAGCGGTCCCATAGGATGTGCCATACCTAATTTCATTACCGTGTCGATTTCGGTAACTCCAGCCACACCATTATATAGTGTTTCGATAGATTCATTGATCATTGGCATTAGGATTCTATTGGCTACAAACCCTGGGTAATCATTTACTTCTACAGGTACTTTGCCTAATGTTTTAGACAGTTCCATAATGGTATTCGTAACTTTATCAGAGGTATTATATCCTCTTATGATTTCTACCAATTTCATAATGGGTACTGGGTTCATGAAATGCATTCCAATAACCATTTCGGGTCTATTGGTTACCGCAGCTATTTGTGTAATCGATATCGAAGAGGTATTAGTTGCCAGAATAGTATCATCTGGGCAAGCTTCATTTAATTCTTCAAAAATTTTAAGCTTTAGATTTATATTTTCTGTAGCAGCTTCTACAACAAGCCCGGCATATTCTACACCTTCTTTAATACTTGTAAATGTAGAGATATTGCCTAGAGTTTCTTCTTTATCGGCTTCAGTTATTTTTTCTTTGGAAATCATTCTATCCAAATTTTTGGTAATTGTTGCCAACCCTTTATCTAGTGATTGCTGAGAGATATCAATCAACTGAACTTTAAATCCTTTTTGCGCAAAAGTATGTGCTATGCCGTTGCCCATAGTTCCTGCACCGATTACTGCAATGTTTTTCATGTGTGTATTGTGTGTTTGATTGTATGTGTGTGTGATTTTTTTCTAATGTTTAAAACAGCTAATAATCTTTAAGGCTACTTCTAATGCTTTTTTTCCTTGTTCAAGTGATACGATCGGAGTTGTATTATTTTTTATCGCTTCTGCAAAGGTGTCTAATTCGTCTAATATGGCATTGTTTGAAGGAACGTTGGGATTATCAAAATAGATTTGCTTTTTTACTCCTTCGGCATTTTGAAGGATCATAGCAAAATCATCTGGATTTTCGGGAGCATCTTTCATTTTTACGACTTCGCATTTTTTCTCAAAAAAGTCTACAGAGATATAGGCATCACGTTGAAAAAAACGAGATTTCCGCATGTTTTTAAGCGAGATTCTACTAGCAGTAAGGTTTGCCACACAACCGTTTTCAAACTCGATACGGGCATTGGCAATATCCGGAGTTTCACTGATTACCGATACCCCGCTTGCACTTATATGTTTTACCTCAGAATGTACTACGCTTAAGATTGCATCAATATCGTGAATCATAAGATCTAATACTACCGGTACATCGGTACCTCTAGGGTTAAATTCGGCGAGTCTATGCGACTCAATAAACATAGGATTGTCTATTTTGTCTGCTACGGCAGTGTATGCTGGGTTAAAACGTTCGACATGACCTACTTGCCCTTTTACATTATGTTTCTCTGCCAGTTCAATTAATTGAGTGGCTTCAGCAACGGTATTGGTAATAGGCTTTTCTATAAAAACATGTTTTCCTGCTTCAATAGCTTTTTTAGCAACATCAAAATGCGCAAAAGTTGGCGTTACGATATCTACTACATCTACCGCAGCAATCAATTCTTCTATAGAATTGAATAACTGATAACCAAATTCATCGACAATTGATTTGGCTTGTTTTGAACTAGCATCGTAAAAACCTACTAATTCATAATTTTCTGATTGTTCGAGAAGACGTAAATGGATTTTACCAAGGTGTCCCGCACCGAGTACTCCGGCTTTGAGCATAATTCAAGATTTTACACAAAAATAGTATTATTTATAAATTAAGTGTTACTCCATTTTGAAAATCATAACATTAAATTTTTTTATCATAAAAAAAATCAAACAGATGAAATGTTTGTGTAATTTTATCGGGCAAAATAACCCTTAGAATAGTGAAAGATACCCTTAGACATGCTGGAAAAAGAAAACAACTTGTAGAAGTTTTAATTAAGAAAGGAATAAAAAACAAGGCTGTTTTGTCTGCAATCGAGAAAATACCGAGACATTTGTTTATGGATTCTGGCTTCGAAGACCATGCATATCAAGACAAAGCCTTTCCGATTGCTGCAGATCAAACTATTTCTCAGCCTTATACAGTTGCTTTTCAAAGTGAGTTATTACAGATTAAAAACGGAGACCAAGTTTTGGAGATAGGTACAGGATCTGGTTATCAAACTGCTGTTTTATGTGAACTAGGGGCCAAAGTGTATAGTATAGAACGTCAAAAAGAACTGTTTAAAAAAACGAAACTGTTTTTGTCTAAATTAGGGTATCGTCCAAAACACTTGTCTTTTGGCGATGGATATAAAGGACTTGTTGAACATGCACCGTATGATTCTGTAATAGTGACGGCAGGAGCTCCTTTTGTACCAAAACCTTTGTTAAGTCAATTAAAAGTTAATGGCCGTTTGGTAATACCTGTTGGTGAAGATGTACAAATCATGACACTTTTTATTCGTAAAAGTGAAACCGAATTTGAGAAACGTGAGTTTGGTGAATTTAGATTTGTACCTTTATTAGAGGATAGGAATTAGAGATTTAAGACTTTCTTATATGTACTTTGTAAGTAGGAAATAATTTTTGATATTATTTGTAGTCTTTCTTTATTCGATCAAGAGCTCTTTTGTTATCGCGATCTTTTATCGTTTCTCGTTTGTCATACATCTTCTTACCACGGGCAAGAGCAATATCTAACTTTGCTAGCCCACGATCATTGATAAATAGCCGCGTAGGGATAATTGTTAATCCTGAGTTCTTTACTTCTTTTTCGAGTTTTTTTAATTCCTTTTTGTTGAGTAGAAGTTTTCGTTCACTTTTTGGGCTATGGTTAAAATATGTAGCATGCGAGTATTCTTCGATATGCATATTAATTACAAAAAGCTCACTATTATTAAATTCGCAAAAACTCTCTGCAATACCTGCTTTTCCTTCTCGAATAGCTTTTATTTCTGTACCAGCAAGCTTTATCCCAGCAGTGTATTTATCCAGAAATTCATATTCGAACTTAGCTTTTCGGTTTAATATGTTGATTTTATTTTGATTCATTGTTACTTATAAATGCATACAAAAGTACAAAGCTTTCTTTTAAGAAAGCTTTGAATAAAAAACGAATATTTTAAAAATGTTTATGGTTCTTGAAATTGAATGGTCGAAATTTTACCATCTGCACTAAGTTGTAACTCCATAACCAAGCTGGTTTTTTCAAATTCTGCAGTATAACTATTGATGCCTTCTGCTGTTTCAATAAAAGTTAGTTTTTTTAAATTTCCAAATTGCTCATGGCAACCATTTACAAAGCGGGTTACTCCTTCTTTGGTCATAGCTTCTTGCATTTCAGGAGTATATAACTCGAAAATTGCATCTACATTTTGCGCATTAAAACTTTCTTGGAAAGATTTTGTTATATTTTGATAAACAGCTTCATCTTGAGATAAAATTGCTTGTGTAGAAAAACAGATTAAGAATAGTAATATATGTTTCATAGCATTTTGTTTGGGATTTAGGACTTGCAAAATAATTATTTTTTTAAATTTTTAAAAATATAATTTTATAAACCTTTGAAATACTTGCTTTTAAAAGAAAGAAACTATCGGTAAGTATAAATAATGGACTCCGTCTAATCAATAGAGGCAAACTAGTTTAACAAAATAGTTAGCGTAATAAGTATTGTATAGTTTAATTTAGTTCAGTTAAAAGTTTTTTATGAAAAGATATTCATTTTTAGTAGTATTATTTTATTCTTCTTTTACATTTTTATCGGCACAGTTTTCTGCACAAGAGATCGTTGATAAAACAATTGAAAATGCAGGAGGCTCTAGATATGATAATGCGATTATTCATTTTACTTTTAGGGGTAAACAATATCGTAGTAAAAGAAGTGATGGGTTATATGAATTAGAAAGATTTATAAATGGCCCCGATGGTATTGTACATGATGTAGTTAATAATTCTGGTCTAGAAAGAGTAATAGAAAATTGCCCGGTTAAAGTTGTAGACTCATTAATTACAAAAATAAGTGATGGAGTTAACTCGGTGCATTATTTTGCCGGATTACCTTATGGACTTAATGCTCCGGCTGTACATAAAAAATTAATTGGGGAGTATACTATACAAGGAAACGAGTATTACAAAATCAAAGTTACTTTTGATCAAAAGGGTGGAGGAACTGATTTTGAAGATGAGTTCATGTATTGGATACACAAAGAAAATTATACAATAGATTTTCTTGCTTATAAATATGCTGTTAATAAAGGAGGTATTCGTTTTAGAGAGGCTTATAATTCAAGAATAATTAATGGAATTCGTTTTGTAGATTACAATAATTATAAGACAGATGATCTTACCACACCATTATCAGATCTTGATCGTTTATTTGAAAAGAAAAAACTTAAACTGCTTTCAAAAATTGAATTGAAAGATATTTATGTATACGTAGATAGGGATTGTTGCTAATTTATATGTAGTACAGTGTCTGTAATCATTCCATTTTTTATGGTCACGATAAACAGTTTCCCATAAACTTTTTCGTTAATATCAGCGTGCTTATTTTTTCCAATAATTTTATTCACAAAAGTAGGAGTTGTATTACTATGACCAACGATTACACAAGTTTTTCCTTTAGTAATTTGCTGAAATTCGGTAGTGTATAAGTCTCTTGGATTATATGAAGTTATTGCTACATTATTATGCTCTGCAATGGGTTTAGCAGTTTGTTGTGTTCTATAATAATCTGTAGAAAAAACAAAATCGATAGTAGTATCTGCTAATATTTTTGCCCAATCACTAGCTCTTTTTTTACCAAGATCTGTTAGATTTGGGTTTCTATCATTTGGATTGCTAGTATCTTTTTCAGCATGTCTAATAAAGAAATACGTTGTAGTTTCTAGCACTTCTATTGATTCTTGTGCAAAATTTGTGAAAGAGCATAGAAAAATAGATAAAATAGTAATTAACTTCATGATAATTAGGTTAGATAGCTTAGTATAATATTTTTTAGTCAAGCATTCCCATTTGCCAAACAACAATAATCATTGATAGAATTGCAATAATAAAGAAGCCAACATAGATATATGAGCTTGTTTTTTTATTTGAAGATCCCAAATCACCAGATGGTTTCATAGTGGCTAGGTTTTAAGTGGTTTATCTTTATAAGACTATTAAAAATTTAAAATGTTACACTTTTTGTAATTTTAGTTGTAATATCCTTTCTTCAAAACTTTTTTCAGTTATTGACTCCTTTACACCATTAAAAAGATCCATGAGAGGCTGATCATGATTCCAACGTTTTTGTTGTAATAAATTAAAATGTACAAAAGTACTCCACAATATAGATTTTAACTCTGTTTTGTTGTGATTCCACATTCTGATTTCTACATGTAATTGATTTTCGGTAAAGTGTATTAACTGAGAATCTATAATTACATCTTCCATTAATAAAGCTGGTTTTAAGTATGCAATTTGATTTGAACCCACCACCCAGCTAATTCCTTTGGTTTTAGCTAGTTTAAAAATGTCAAGAGCGTAATGTTTTTCGATTTGATCTTCACGAGCATTGATCATATAATTAATATATGCAGCATTGTTAAGATGGTTAAATGGGTCACAATCCTGAAATCGTATTTTAGCTTTACTTTCTAATATTTTTGGTAATTTCATATCACTGATATTTTATAATATACCAATCGGTATATTTCTGATTAAAAAAATAATTATTGCTTTAATTCTTTATGGATCATAGTATCTATTTGATCCATTGTCTCTAATAGATAACTATTATTCTCCATGGTATGCGTCATAAATATGGCACCAGTTATCATGCTGTATAATCTTTTAGAATATACCATAGAATCAATGTCGATTCGAATTTCTTCTAGTCTTTTTCCTGCATCAATAAGTTTAGCCACATTACTTTGAATTTTATTGATAGCCGACTGTACATGTCTAAAAAGAGTTGGGTTTTGATGTTTAGCATCTACTCCCATATTAAGTACTGGGCAACCTCCGATTTCTTGGGTGTAGTTATAATAGTTTCGATAAAAATCGGTGACCAAAAATAGTTTTTCTATTGGAGAACTGCTAAGTGACTGGTGCTCAATAATACGATTCATCATATTTTTTTCAGTCATTGTAAATGCAGCTATTGCCAACTCTTCCTTGTTTTTAAAGTTGCCATAAATGGCACCTTTTGTTAGCCCAGTTGCTTTTGTAATATCACTTAAACTTGTAGCAGCATACCCATTTTTATTAAATATTGGAGCTACAGTTTGTATAATAAACTCAGTCGTTTGTTCGGCTTTTGTGAGCATTTTTTGCTTTGTAATTTTGGTAAAGATATTAAAAATATACCAATCGGTATATTTTTGATTAAAAAAAATGGTTTAATTCATTCCAGCATTAATAAAAATATGGTCTTGAGGCTCTGAACGAGTAATACTCCTTGGTAAATTGCAAGCATCTTCAGCTTTGATTTCTTTATATTTTAATAAAAAATGAAATTTATCAAGAGCATTTTGCGCCTGATCGCACCCTATGTTATTGTTTCTAACGTAATTTGTTTTAATCTTTGGTTTATTGCTTCTATTTTCAAAATCTTTGAATTGGCATTTTATAATTTTTTCATCTTTAAAATAAAAGCGTTCTTCAAGAGTTAATGTCACGTTTATCATTTGTCGTTTACCTGAACGATTTCTTTCGTAATCTTTATACCAAATTTTATGTGTAGCATAATGGAAAAATAATTCGTCATCCCAAATATAAAATTCATCTCTATATTTTACATGCCCTTGCATATAGGTGTGATTAATATGTTTTAATTCTGAGCTATTGTAGTAGAGTGTATATGCCCCTTTTTCTGAAATGTCTTCGCACGAATACTCTATATGATGTTGTCTTAATGCGTTTGAATCCAACAGTTCACGAATTAATTGATATTTGTTCTTGATGTCAGATAATGTTCCTTTACTACTTTGTCCAAAGCAGATAGATGAGGTTAAGAGTAAGAGTAGTATAGTTGGTCTCATTGCGGGTGCAATGTAAATAAAACCTCTTTTTTTTCTATATTTAGTTATCAACCATGTAAGAATAGTTTTGTTAATAACTACGGTAAAACCGTAATTATTAAAATTACCTATAATCGTTAGGGTTGGGAGATTTTTATATAAAAATTGCGTAATTAATCAAAGAACATGATTAATTACGCATATTTTAATGTGTTTATGTGAATTTTGTAATTATTCGGGTACTAAATCTGGTTGATTTCTGAAGACTAAATTATTATCAAATTCATCTAATAGAATATTACTTTCTGTAGAAACTTTTCCTGCAAGAATTTCTTTTGATAATGTATTCAACACTTCTTTTTGTATAGTACGTTTTACTGGTCGTGCTCCAAACTCTGGTTGAAAGCCTTTTTCTGAAAGAAAAACTATAGCTTCTTCGGTGGCCTCCAGAGTAATGTGTTGCTGAGCCAGCATTGATGATACATTTAATAATTGAAGTTTTACAATTTCTTTGATGTTAGCTTTTGTTAGTGGTGAGAACATTACCACATCGTCAATTCTATTTAAGAATTCAGGGCGTACAGACTGCTTTAATACCCCTAAAACTTCAATTTTTGCAGCCTCCATAGCAGCTTCCATATCGGGGATAGTTTCGAATTTATCTTGAATAATATCACTACCTATATTACTGGTCATGATAATAATAGTATTTCTGAAATCTGCAGTTCTACCTTTATTATCAGTTAGTCTTCCTTCGTCTAATACTTGTAATAAAATATTAAAAGTATCGGGATGTGCTTTTTCGATTTCATCGAGTAATATTACAGAATATGGTTTTCTTCGCACAGCTTCTGTAAGTTGCCCTCCTTCATCGTATCCTACATATCCCGGAGGAGCACCAACTAATCTGCTTACTGCATGGCGTTCTTGATATTCGCTCATATCTATACGCGTCATAGCGGCTTCATTATCAAAAAGATATTCGGCTAAGGCTTTAGCTAGTTCTGTTTTTCCTATTCCTGTAGTACCCAAAAACAGAAAAGATCCGATTGGTTTTTTCTGGTCTTGTAACCCGGCACGACTTCTACGTACAGCATCACTAACTGCTTGTATTGCTTCTGTTTGCCCTACTACACGTTTTTGTAATTCTTTTTCTAATACCAAAAGTTTTTCGCGTTCACTTTGCAGCATTTTTGTGACGGGAATGCCTGTCCATTTTGCCACTACTTCGGCAATATCATCATTGGTAACCTCTTCTTTGATCAAAGATGAGTTGCTTTGCTGTTGTTCTAATTGATTTTGTAGGCTTTCTAAACTTTCTTGAGCTTCTTTGATTTTTCCGTATCGTATTTCTGCTACTTTTCCGTAGTCTCCATTACGTTCTGCACGCTCTGCTTCAAGTTTAAATTCTTCAATATTTGTCTTAGCGTTTTGTATGGCGTCTACCACTTCTTTTTCGCTTTGCCATTTTGAAAAAACCTCGTTTCGCTCTTCTTTGATATTGGCAAGATCGGCATTAAGAGTCTTTAACTTATTTTCGTCATTTTCTCGTTTTATAGCTTCGATCTCAATTTCAAGTTGCATGACTTTTCTATCTAAGACATCAAGTTCTTCGGGTTTCGAATTGATTTCCATTCGTAGTTTTGATGCAGCTTCATCCATAAGATCAATGGCCTTGTCTGGCAAAAATCTATTAGTGATGTATCGCTGTGATAATTCTACAGCGGCAATGATAGCTTCATCTTTAATGCGCACTTTATGGTGAGTTTCATATTTTTCTTTAATTCCTCTTAGGATAGAAATTGCACTTTCGGTATCGGGTTCGTCTACTACTACTTTTTGAAATCGTCTTTCTAGTGCTTTATCTTTTTCAAAATACTTTTGATATTCATCTAATGTGGTGGCCCCGATGGCACGCAATTCTCCTCTGGCTAATGCGGGTTTTAGAATATTAGCTGCATCCATAGCTCCTTGTCCGCCACCAGCACCAACTAATGTATGAATCTCATCGATGAATAGTACAATATCGCCATCGCTTGTGGTAACTTCTTTAACTACTGCTTTAAGACGCTCTTCAAACTCGCCTTTAAATTTTGCGCCAGCAATTAGAGCTCCCATATCTAATGAAAAAATTTGTTTGTTTCTTAGATTATCTGGGATATCTCCTGCTATAATTCTATGTGCTAATCCTTCAGCAATAGCAGTTTTACCTACTCCTGGCTCACCAACTAACATAGGGTTGTTTTTGGTTCTACGAGATAAAATTTGAAGTATTCTTCGTATTTCTTCATCTCTACCTATAACTGGATCTAACTTACCGCTTTCTGCCATTTCGTTTAAGTTCTTTGCATACTTGCTTAAAGCTTGGTAGGTTTCTTCGGCACTTTGAGAAGTTACACGCTCGCCTTTTCTAATTTCGTTAATCGCTTCTGTAAGATGTTTTTCGGTTACCCCTTGATCTTTTAAGATTTGAGCAATTTTACTTTTTGATTTAAAAATTGCAATCACCAAATGTTCTATTGATACATATTCATCATTCATTTTTTTGGCAATAATACTGGCTTCATTCAAAGATTTTCCTGCTTCACGAGATAATTGTATTTCTCCACCACTAACTTTTGGAAAACTTTCTAGAGTACTATCTAAAACTTGTTGTAATAGATTAATATTTACATCAAGCTTTTTTAATAAAAATGGAAGTACATTTTCATCTACCTCAAATATTGCCTTAAAGATATGTTCATTTTCTATTTGCTGATGTCCAAAACCTTGAGCAAGTTGTTGTGCTTGCTGTATGGCTTCTTGTGATTTTATAGTGAAATTATTAAAATTCATTTGTTCTTTATTTTGAGTTGTATTAATAGAAATCAAATAATATTCCTATTTAAAAAATACGTCAAAATGTCTTATGACCGCTTGTTTTTACTGACTTTTTGGCTTATTGTAAAGTTACGAATTTTGCAACGACAAATATATGATCATGGTCAATTTTAAAATCATTTGATTATGTTTGTAATTCATAAATTGTAAAGGAAAAATGGGATTATTTGGTAAATTATTTGGATCTGGAGAAAAAGAACCTAAAGAAGAAAAGCAGCCACTACCATGGCAAGAACTTACTTCTATAGAGCAGTTAAATAGCATTGAAAAAGCTTCAAAAACTAAAACTCAAGCAATTTTTAAGCATTCTACACGATGTGGAATCAGTAGAATGGTGATCCGTAACTTTGAA
Source organism: uncultured Aquimarina sp. (assembly GCA_947501475.1). Classification (GTDB taxonomy): domain Bacteria; phylum Bacteroidota; class Bacteroidia; order Flavobacteriales; family Flavobacteriaceae; genus Aquimarina. Next base: position 66,432 of record CANMWA010000004.1, read on the forward strand.
AGTAGTTTTGATCTTACTGCAGAGCAAGTGGATTTGTATTATTTAGATTTACTTAATCACAGGGATATTTCTTCAGAAATAGCAGCAAAATTTCAAGTATTTCATGAATCTCCACAATTTATTGTAGTTCGTAATGGGATAGCAGTGCATCATGCTTCGCATAGTATGATTACTCCGCAGGTATTACATCAATTGGTATAAAATAGTATAGTAGTAGGTGTTATTGAGCTGTTTTATTCTCAAAAATTTTAATGAATAAAGTTGTTCCCATTTTTCTTGCTCGATTTTTTGCCAAAGTAGCCAAGTTTCCTTTATATAATTCATCGATTGTATTGATCCAAAGGCGTAGCCATATTCCGAAGTGTAGATTAGTTATTGTGTGCCCAACTTTTTTATCTGCTTCTTGATGTGCTTTTATTGGATTTCCTTTAAACTTAGGTGTAAACAGAAGGTTAGTTTCCCAAAAATCTGTTAATCGTTCTATGTGTGTGTCCCAATCTTTGATCACCGTATTAAAAATGGGACCGAGATGTTCTTCAGCTCTTACTTTTGAATAAAATATGGATATCAGTTTAAAGATATCACCTCGATCTTGTATGTCTTTTTGAGTTACCTGGGTCATAGTACTAAATTAATAAAAGCCAAAATTTAGAATAGTTAAAAGGCTATTAGTAAGCAAACTAGCGATTAGTAAATTGAATACAAATTTTGGTTTCATTTGCGCTAAAATTGAAGCATTGAATGCCATACATACAATAACACATATCGATAACTGGAGAACCTGAGTTGTTGACCGTTCTTGCATTAAAATATACATTGCGGCTACAGACCCTAAACAGCTAGATAGAATAATCATTAATGGAATATATGCCATATACATTTCCTTGAAATCTTTTAATAACCTTGAGTACATAACTATTGATTTTTAATTATGTTCAAAGGTAATTCAGGAATAGGGTAGTGCTTTATGACCTCAATCATAAAGAAGTAAAAAGAATATTTATTTTAAAACCTGATATGAGCAATTCACCCAGAGTTTAATTACTTTGTTCTGCATTAAACTCTGGATAAAAACTTAAAAAAATGAATTGCTTAAAATGAATATGCTAGCGTAGCATAATAATTCCTTGGTCGTGCGTATATGCCATTTTCATATCCTATGGCGGTATTTGCATCACCTCCGATTAAATATAATTCGTCTGTTAAATTTTCTACTCCGATAATGAATTCCCAATGTTTCTTAGTATTAAATTTTAGAGAAGCATTTAATGCTGTATGACCATCATCGAACACGAAATCACTATTTTGAGCTTCAAAATCAACTCTAGATTTATAATGACCATCTATTCTTGGAGTAAAACTACCAAATGAAACAGGAATTTTGTAAGATCCTCCAAAGGTTAGTGTGTGCTCTGGTGTTAGAATAAAGTTATCATCTTCGGTAACAGTTACACCTTCAATTAGATCCTTATATTTTGCATCTATATATCCATATCCTAAGTTAAGAAGCATGGATGAATTTGGGAGCCAAATTATTTCGGTTTCAAGCCCTTTAATTTCTGCATCTCCAGCATTTGTTTGGAAGGTGGCAATGGACCCAGGAGGGTTTGCAGCAATCTGAAGATCTTGATAATCTGTAAAGAAGAATGCTGTATTAAATCTTAGTTTTTTCACTTTCACTTTTGCTCCTAACTCATAAGAAGTTACTGTTTCTGGTGCAAATTGAGGTAAATCACCATCACCATCACCATCAAAATCATTTGAAGGGTCGTCATAAAAAGAAGTATTGGTGACTCTCCATTCGAACCCACCAGATTTGAACCCGGTCGAAACGGTACCGTAAACGTTTAGCGCATCAGAAATTTTATAAGCGGTATTAAATCTCCAGGTGACTTGATCAAAGGTGTTTTCTTGCCAAATTTTATCTAATAAGCGTTGACCGTTATTAGTAACATCGCGTATTGGATTTGGTTCTACAGGTGTATCATCTATGCTTATAGAAGGGTCTCTAAATGCGTTAGGCTGTGCTTTTTTGGTTTCACTAGTATATCTTAGACCTCCTGTTAAAGATAATTTATCGGTTACTTTGTATGTAGCTTCGCCATAAATAGCATAGTTACTATTTTCTACTAACCCTCCTAAGAATACCGGGTAGGCAATATCCTGTAGAGCGCCTGTAAAAGAAAGCTGATTATCAACATTTTCTATAAAGTAAAAAAGCCCAGTTACAAAATCGAGCTTATCGCTGGATTGACTATATCTCAGGTCAGCACTAAATTGATCCTGGTTATAGATATCTCTATTTTCAAAAATATTGAGCGGTGAACCATCTGTTTGCCTTGCGAATTCGGCATCTAAATCTCTATAGGCTAAAATTAATTTAGCGTTTGAGTTTTCTCCAATTTCATATTTCAAATTAGTAGATACTCCCCAGGTATCAATATCATTTTGAGAAAGTGAAGTCTCCCCCGTTTTAAATGGTCCAAAATTCCATCTTTCATCATAAATATCTGTTCCAGCAGTACTGTCTCCTTGTACATAACCTGAAGCGGTTGAAGTAGGTGCAGATGCTGCATTGGTATTCCATAGTTGTGGTAATAGTCTGTCGTCATGAAAGAATAGGTTTTGTTCTGCGGCAGATTCTTCTCTTTCTGTTGCAAAATCAACAATAAATTTTGCAGAGAATTTACTATCGGGTTTATGATAGTCTAATTTTAATCTTCCGCCATGTGAGTTATCATTACCTAGATATGAATCTTCAACAAATACTCTTTCGACATATCCTTCTCTATTGCGTCGTATTAGATTAAATGTAAAACCAAGGTTTTTTGATATGGGACCACTTAATTTAAAAGTAGCATCATTTCTTGAATAGCTGCCTCCTGTAAAACTTGCTTTTCCTTTTAATTCATCTCCTGGATTGTTGGATATGAGCGATATTGCACCCCCAATAGAATTTCTTCCAAAAAGTGTTCCTTGGGGACCTCTAATCACTTCAACACTTTTTAAATCTGCCAAATCCAAAACAGCACCTACTGTTCTACCTAAGTATACTTCGTCAACATATATCCCTACTCCAGGATCTGCTACCGGCACATAGTCATTTTGCCCAATACCTCTAATGTATACAACGGCTGCAGAACTTGATCCAGATACCGTTCCAGTAGTGCTAAAGGTAAGGTTAGGAGCGATGTCGCCTATTCCAGCTATATTGTTTACACCCATTTCTTCTAAAACTGCTCCTTGGATAGCAGTAATAGAAATTGGTGTGTCTTGAACATTTTCTACTCTTTTTCTAGCTGTTACTATGATGTTATCTAATGAAAACCCTTCTTCTTTTAGAATAATTTTTAAATCTTCTGAAGACGAAGCAACATTTATTTCCTTAGATGAAAATCCAAGATATGAAATCACTAAAACGGCATTGGAGTCAGAAACGGTAATAGAAAAATTACCTTCAAAATCTGTAATAACACCATTGGTTGTACCTTTTTCTATAATACTAGCGCCTTGTAAAGGAGTATTTTGACTGTCAAAAACTTGCCCTCTGATCTCTAATTCTTGTTCGCTTTGATCATTTGTTTTATTCTTTTTTACGGGAAAGTTCTTATGCCTTAATTTTTTGAGTAATATTTTACGATTGTCTATTTCAAAAATCGTTCGAGAATTAGAAAAAAGTGTATGTAAAACTTCCTTGACTTTTTTCTTTTTAAATTTTATGGTTACGATACGCTCTAAGTCGACGGCTTTTGTATTGAAAACAAATTTAAATTCGGTTTGAGATTCGATTTCATCGATTACTTCAAGTATAGTCACATTTTCCATGTCTAGTGACAACTTAGTGTTCTGAGAATAACTATTCGCTTGTATAGTAAATATTGTTGGAAGTATAAAAAGTAATGATATTTTCATTTTTAAAGTAAGCCTTAATATCGCAAGAGGTTTGCCCTCTGGTTTCAATATTTTTTTCATAATTTTAAAATGTTTAATTTGTGGTTTACATATTGATGTTAGATCACTTTATTCAATCGGGAAATGTTGCAGCATTTTCCGATTTTTTTGTGGGTAACGTGATTAAAATCACCGATGGTATTTTCTTTATTTTTTATTCATATGTATCTGTTTTACAATTATTGTATGATTACTTTATTGTTTATGATTTGATATTCTATCTGATAGATTTTATTAAAATAATGCAATACCTCATGAATGGTTTCCTTATCAATTTCAAAACTTGCATTAAAGGACTCTCTTGCTAGATCTTTATTATTATTAATAATGGTAATATTATAGTGGCGCTCCAGTTTTTTAATGATTTTATTAAAAGCTTCATCTCTAAAAACAATAGTGCCCTTAATCCAAGAAGTGTATATAGATGTATTCACTTTCTGAGCAGAGATTGTTTGTTGGAAATTATCAAAAGTCCCTTTAGATCCAGGTTTTAGAATAAAACCCTGTTGATCTTTGGATTTGTCTTCTGAAGGATTTAAACTAACTGATCCCTCAACTAATACAACCTCGGTATTGATATCTTCGGGATATGCAGCTATGTTAAATTTGGTTCCTAATACTTTTACATCTAACCCCTGAGCTTCTATTAAGAATGGATGTTTTTCATCTTTTGTTACATCAAAAAAAGCTTCTCCTTCAAGAAATACTTTACGAGAACTTCCTTCAATAAATTGTATAGGATATTTAATTGAACTTCCTGAGTTTAAAAAGACATGAGTACCATCAGATAAAATAATATCAAAACGTTTTCCATAAGGAATAGTCAAAGTATTATATTTTAATTTTTCAACTATAATATCTTTATTATAGACCAATTGTGCACCTTGTTGCTGCATAACTACATTTCCAGAGGTGTCAGTAATTTTGATTGCACCTTTCTCAGAAATCACTTGTACATCCCCATTATCTAATTGTATGGTAATTGCATCTTCTTTTGGAGTAAGTATTTCTTTTGTATTACTATTAAAAATGCCCTGATTATAGAAATATCCTATTCCTAAAAATAGTGTAGCAATAGCTGCATACTTGAATACCATTTTTAACCTGTATCTGTAGAACAAACTTTTTTCCTTCCTAATTTCTGTAAGTAGCTGCTCTTTTATTTCATTTAGATTAGGATCATTCATAGCAAGGGTAGTGGCATATTGGGTTTTTACATAGTCTTTGAAAATGGATTGATTCTTGGGATCTTTGATCCAATCATTTAAAATATCCAAATCGGCAGAAGTAGTAGACTTATGTAAATACTTTAGTAAGAGTTTTTCTATTTGATCAGGAACCATACTATTTGTTAATCTATATATGTAATACACAGCAAAATATAAATACCCTGGGTTTTTTGTTATTTTTTTTTAATATTCGTATGTTTTTAACATTGATTTGAGATATTTATAAAAAATAATTGGAATTTCAAGATGATTTTACTTTAATAGAATCTCTTAAAAAAGGAGAGGAAAAAGCCTATGTATTTTTATTAGAAAAATATTACAGAAGGCTACACGCTTATGCTTTATCTTTAATTGGGGATCATGTTATGGCGCAAGATATTGTGCAGAATGTATTTATAAAAACCTGGCGATTTCGAAAAAAATTAAATAGTAAATATACTATCAAAAGTTTTTTGTTTAGGTCTACTTATAACGAGTTCTTAAATACATATCGAAAAAATAAATCAACAATGTTGCTTCAGTATAAGTATATTGAATCCTTGTATGAGGTGGTAGAAAATAATGATGAATCTACTATGGAAATAATGATTGAAACTGTAAATAAGGAAATACAGAACCTTCCATCAAAATGCCAAAAGGTTTTTACATTAAGTAAGAAAGAAGGGCTTACAAATACTGAAATATCTGAGTTTTTAAATGTGCCTGTAAAAACAGTAGAATCTCAAATAACTAAATCTTTTGCATTACTTCGTGAAAAACTGAAAGATAAATTCGGTGCGATTCTGTTCTTTATATTGACAAAAGAGAAATGATATACTCTTTGTTTTTGGTATTAGAATTAATAAACAGCACGTGACTTTAAGAAAGTAGCTATCGATAAACTTTTCTGTCTTTTATGAATACCTCTCCTTTCTGTTCCATTTTTTTTATGGCTCTAATTACTGTTTCAACCCTTAAGCCTGTTAGGTCTGCAAGTTGCTGCCGGGTAAGATTTACTCTGTATAGAGATGAATTTTGTAAATCTTCGCGATTATTTTTTTTGAAATAATCTAAAATCCTTAAAATTCGATGTTCTGGCTCTTGTGTAGATATTTCAGAAACCATCATCGCTTTATAATATAATCGTTGTGCTAGTGTACTGGTAAATTTATAATGAATAGAGGGGTTTTCCTCTAGAAGTTTCAAGAATTTGGTTTTGTGCAATTGCCAGACTTGAGTATCAACAATAGCTTCTGCATTGGCTGGATATTTGAAATCTGAGAATAAAGGAGGTTCTCCAAAACTTTTTCCAGTATCAAATATACCTTGTATAAATTCTTTGCCTTCATCATTAAAGTTATTCATCTTGATCTGTCCAGAGGATACTTGGTAATAATAAACGGCAGTCTCTCCTTCTTCAAAAAGCAACTCTCTTTTCTGGTATTTTTTTAGCACCGCACCTGCAATACGTAAAGTGTCTTGATCTATCATTACATCAATATAATTTTATTACAGAACGGAGAGGTATCAATCAACCCAAAGGGTACTAATTATAGATTACTTGAATCTATAATTAGTAATAATATTCTTTAGTTTATTTTTTAAATCCTCTCCAGAGTCATAGACCATTTGTTCGTTAGAAGGGAATTGCACTGCTTGTAATCCCAGATAACGTACCAAATCATCATCAAGTGCGCGCTTATCTCCATTATAATTTGCATAGATATGTTCAAACACATACTCACTAGCTATAGGGAATGCCTCAAGAAGCTGATTAGTATTTAGGTTTTTGTATTGTACGTTTCCTACGACATTGGTAGCCTTGAATTGCCTAAATTCATAATATTCACATCGTACAGTAACTACCTTATCTACTTTTATTTTATTTCCTTCTTCATCTTTTACGACTTCTCCATTTTCATCAAGTAAGTATTCCCATCCATCTTTAACTTGTTTCTCTCTTTCTAATTGACGCTCTCTTACTTGTTCTGGTGAGATATTTATTTCTCTTAAAGCAACTTCCATGGCATAATCATACTTGATGTTATTTTGCGCTTTGCTATGGTATACGGTCCATAAATCATCAAGTCCGTATGTGCCAAAATTTAATAAATCGGCTTCTAATCGTTTCGGGATAACGACATTCGTTTTGTTTCTCATGTCTACTTTTACAAAATCAGTACCTTTATAATGAGCTTCTTCGATTAGCGCTCTGGTGTTTTTGTAATTAGGAGTTATTTTATCCAGATATACCAAATTTTGATAGACTTCTCTGTACTCTGCTTTTCTTTTTGCAGAACTCATCATTCCTTTTGCATTATCATAGAGATAATTAGAAAGCTTGTCTTTGGTGACAAGAATCTTTTGATCATAATTATTCATTGCAAAATTTGCATTGCGACCTTGCTCTACATGATACAGCGGTAGTAGTGGTTTAATACGTTCTTGTCTATTTTTAAGTGATATATAGGTGTTGTAGATACGTTCTAGATTCGCCGGATTTCCTTCTTTTTCAAGGTAATTTACAGCATCGATATCTCGATCAACAACTTTTGCATATGCTTCTTCAAGCATAAGAATGTATTGCTGTTTCCCTTTTTTGGTTTTATTTGTTTTTAATTTGTTCAGTGCTATACCAATTGCCTGATCATAATTTCCGGTATGTAGTGCCTTTTCGGTTTTCTTTACACTACTACAAGAAGTAGCTATCACTAATATTAACAGTATGTGTAGTAGTTTTTTCATATCTATAGTATTTTGATTTGGGTAGTAAAAACAATTTTGATGCCACAAAATAATAAAAAAACCTCGAAGTATAATATTTCGAGGTTTTATAGGGTGTAAGAGATTGTTATTTTTTAAAAATTGGAAGTAATTTGGTAGAAACCTCACCAAAACCAATTCGTACTTTATCTTTTTCACAAAACCCTCGAATAATTACAGTATCATTATCTTCTATAAATTTACGACTACCTCCAGATTTTAATTGCACTGGTTTTTCTCCTCTCCAACTCAATTCTAACATAGATCCATAAGAGTCTGGTGTTGGTCCAGAAAGAGTACCGCTACCCATCATGTCACCAGAGTTTACCGGGCAACCATTTATGGTATGGTGTGCTAATTGTTGTGCCATATTCCAATACATGTGTTTAAAATTACTTTTGCAAACAATGGTTTCTTTTTCTTTTTCTGGTTGTATAGCAACTTCGAGGTTGATATCAAAGCTCTTTTTACCTTTGTATTGAAGATAAGGAAGTTGTTTTTTTAATGGTTTCGGTCCTTCGGTTCTATAAGGTTCTAATGCATCAAGAGTAACAATCCATGGTGATATTGAAGACGCAAAGTTTTTTCCTAAAAAAGGACCTAAGGGCACATATTCCCATTTTTGAATATCTCTGGCACTCCAGTCATTAAATAATACTAAACCAAAAATATAATCTTCGGCTTCCTCGATTGGTATAGGTTCTCCTAATTGATTTGCATCAGTAGTAATAAAGGCCATTTCAAGTTCGAAATCTATTAATCTAGAGGGGCCAAAGATAGGCTCTATAGCTCCGCTAGTTAATTTTTGGCCTTGCGGGCGATGAATAGGTATGTTCGACGGAATAATAGAACTGCTGCGCCCATGATACCCAACTGGAAGATGTAGCCAGTTTGGCATTAAAGCATTTTCTTTACCTCTAAACATGGTGCCTACATTTGTAGCATGCTCTATACTGCTATAAAAATCAGTGTAATCACCTACGCGTACTGGCAGTTGCATTTCTATTTCATCCAAAGAGAATAAAACTTCCTGCCGATGTGATTCGTTATTTTTTAAAGCATCATTAGTAGCATCAAAAATATCGGCTATTCGATTGCGAACGAGTCTCCATGTTTTCTTTCCGTCAGAAATAAAATCGTTTAGCGAATCTTGTAAGAAAATATCATCAGTTAATGGGATTCCTTCAAAATAACCTAATTGATGAAGGGCTCCAAGATCAATTGCAGTATCTCCGATTCGGGTTCCTATAGTAATAATGTCATCCCTAGTAAGAAATACCCCAAAAGGAATATTTTGTATGGGAAAATCTGTATTTACAGAAGTTTTGATCCACGTTTTTCTATCAGGATAATTTGCAGTTATAGGCATTTATGAGTCTTTTTTTTACGTTGTTGGTAATTTTATAATCAAATATATAATTTTCGTGCGGTTAAAAGTTTTTAATTGTGTGAAAAATATATAAAATAATGATAAGATTTGTTTGATACGTAGTTAGTGTTTCATGCTTTGCGGAAAAACCATAAATTTTGATCAGACTGTGAACAAGTTGTTTATATTTATTAGGGTTTGTTTAAGCTATTGTAAAGAATGGATTTATTACTTTTGCTTTTTTATTAACAAACCTAGGAATACATGCAACGCGACGAACAAATTTTTGATTTAATCCAGGACGAAAAAGAGCGTCAAATCAATGGATTAGAATTAATAGCTTCAGAGAATTTTGTAAGTGAACAAGTGATGGAGGCAGCCGGATCTGTGCTTACTAATAAATATGCCGAGGGATACCCCGGAAAACGATATTATGGTGGATGTGCCGTAGTTGATGTTGTAGAACAAATTGCTATTGATCGCGCCAAAGAATTGTTTGGAGCAGCATATGCAAATGTACAACCACACTCTGGATCACAAGCTAATACTGCAGTATACCATGCGTGTCTGAAACCAGGTGATAAAATTTTAGGTTTTGATCTTTCTCATGGAGGACATTTGACCCATGGATCTCCAGTTAATTTTTCGGGTAAATTATATAACCCGGTTTTTTACGGAGTAGAAGAGGAGACTGGAAGATTAAATTATGATAAGATCCAGGAAATCGCTAAAGCCGAAAAACCGCAATTAATTATTGCAGGAGCTTCTGCATATTCTAGAGAGATAGATTATAAAAGATTTAGAGAAATTGCGGATAGTGTTGGAGCAATTCTCTTTGCAGATATTGCACACCCTGCAGGATTGATTGCTAAAGGAGTGATTTCTGATCCAGTACCCCACTGTCATGTAGTGACTACAACAACCCATAAAACATTACGAGGACCAAGAGGAGGGCTTATTTTGATGGGTGAAGATTTTGAAAACCCTTTCGGAATAACTTTAAAGAGTGGAAAAAAACGCATGATGTCTTCGTTATTAGATAGTGCAGTATTTCCTGGTAATCAAGGAGGCCCATTAGAGCATATCATTGCAGCAAAAGCAATAGCATTTGGCGAAGCGTTGACAGATGAATTCTTACATTATATTGTACAAGTAAAGAAAAATGCAGCGGTAATGGCCGAAGCATTTGTACAAAAAGAATATAAAGTGATTTCGAATGGTACCGATAATCATATGATGCTAATCGATTTAAGAAACAAGGGCGTTACAGGTAAACAAGCCGAAGAAGCGCTAGGAGTTGCAGAAATTACTGTAAATAAAAATATGGTTCCTTTTGATGATAAATCACCTTTTGTAACTTCTGGAATTCGTATTGGAGTTTCAGCTGTAACCACCAGAGGATTAAAAGAAGATGATATGTTGGCAATTGTAGCACTTATTGATAAAGTGATTACTAATGTAGATAATGAAGACGCTTTACACGGTATAGCAGATGAGGTAAATGCAATGATGGCTGATAAACCTTTGTTTGTAGCGTAACCATACAAGACTAAACTTCTAAAAAACGCATTATCCTGTTTACAGGATAATGCGTTTTTAGTTAAAAAATGAATGTTTTTTCATTTAGAATATATATTTATGATTGTCCGTTTTAAAAAAGGTAATCAATAATCTAAATAGAATGCCCTACATAGAATCTTGAAAAACCGACATTTTTAGAATATCTAATCTATTCAAGAATAAATAATATTTAAGAGGATTATGTAAGTTAAGTCCAAAAGTCAATTGATAAAAAAAATCAGTACTTTCGCGTCCAAAATATTTATAATAAAAGAATTAACCCCAAATTAACTATTCAATGTATAAAGAATTACAAAAAATTACCATATTAATTATTTCAATACTGGTATTAAGTTTTAACTCTTCTTGTAATAAGGATGATGAAAATGAGGGGATAAAAGAAGAAGATAAAAAAACATGGTATGTAGATAAAGATCTAGATGGTTATGGAGATCCAGACATAAGTTTGAGTATGTTAGCTGTTAACAAACCTGTAGGATTTGTTGCTGATAATACAGACTGTGATGATACGGATGATACTATTAATCCCAATGTTTCTGATAGTCCATATGATGGTATTGATAGCAACTGCGATAACGTACAAGAGAAAGTAATTACTACATTTTCTAAAACATACGGAGGTTCAGCTACTGAATCAGGAAACTCAATAGTGTTGACTAAAGATGGAGGGTATGTTTTTGCTGGTACTACGTCCTCTGTTAATGGAGATATTACTTCAAGTAAAGGTTCATTCGATTTTTGGATTGTAAAAATTGATTCTTTTGGAAAATTAATTTGGAAAAAATCTTTTGGTGGTTCTAATGAGGAAATTCCTAACTCAATACAACAAACTACTGATGGGGGATATGTTATAGTTGGGCATTCCTTTTCTACGGATGGGGATGTTAGTAAGAATAATGGAGGAAAAGATTTATGGGTTATTAAAATAGACGCTGAAGGGAATTTAATTTGGGAGAAATCTTTCGGAGGCTCTAGAGATGATAGTTTTGGTTATATTCAGCAGACATCAGATAATGGTTATATAATTGCTGGGAGAACCAATTCTGTTGATGGGGATGTGAAAGAAAATAAAGGGCAATTCGATTGTTGGGTGATAAAATTGAATGCTATTGGTAATTTAGAATGGGAACGGACATATGGAGGCTCTTTACATGATACATCCGGTTCAATTATTCAAACTACTGATGGCGGTTATATTATAGCCGCTAATGTTAGTTCTACAGATGGGGATGTAATCGGAAATGATAAATTAGATACCAACACTTGGGTGTTTAAAACAGATTCTTCAGGAGTAATAATATGGCAAAAGATATTTGGAGGTTCTGGTAATGAGAATATTCAGAGTATTAAAAAAACTAATGATGAAGGATATGTTATTGTAGGTAGTACATATTCACAAGATGGAGATGTATCTGGAACTAACGGAGAGAGTGATTTTTGGATTATTAAAATAGATAATTCGGGTAATTTGATTTGGAATAGGACTTACGGAGGGTCTAAAATAGATGCAGCATATTCAGTTGTACAAAATAGTCAAGGTAATTATATTATAGCAGGTGTTACTCAATCTACTGATGGCGATGTAAATGGTTTCCTAGGTAATCGTGATGGCTGGATAATTAATTTGGATTCGTCAGGAAATCTTGCTAAACAAAGAACCTTTGGAGGTACAGATTTTGATCTTTTTTTAGATATAAAATTAACACCCGATGGAGGTTATATAGCTATTGGTAACTCGTCTTCAAACAATGGAGACATTCCAAAACATCAAGGAGGAGGTGACATTTGGGTTCTAAAGTTAAATCCAGATGAAGATTTATAATTTACTAATTTTCTGAAGGAGAGATATAAAAACAAATAGCTATAGTGTGATATATAAACATTGTGGCTAACAATAAATAATGGTATTCCATACTTAATTACAATGATTTTGTTATTTTTAAGGGGTATTAATCATAATTGCTTGTACTTATGCTACACTATAACTTTGATGAACTTTTTAGAGCTCGAGGAATAGATAAGCTTTTTACATATCTAATTTGAAAAGGTTTTACAAAACAAATGGCGAGTAGAATTGTAAAAAATAAACTGGGTAGTATACGCCTAAAAACCTTAGAAAAAATATGCTTAGCACTTAATTGTACTCCTAATGATCTATTAGAGTGGTATCCTTCAGAAAATTATCATGATACAGAACGTTATGCTTTGCATGCGATCAAAGCAAAAGACCCAATGCATACCGCAAAGATTAGTAAACTGATGCATGAGTTGCCTTTAGGTGTGTTAGAAGAGTTAGAGTCTTTTATTAATGATAAAACTAAAGGATAGTAATGGTATATAAGATTGTTTCTGTAGTAATTAGTATAGGTTTACTCAATTATTAGGTAACATTTTTTCTTGATATGACATATATTTATAATAGTTAGTAACAATTTTAAAAATGAAAAAAATACTACAATTTGCTGTCTTGGGACTAACAATGCATATGTATTCACAATATATATCATTTTAAAATGGCAATGGCTTCTTATCTATTGGTAAACAGTTAAATAGAACCGCATCTGTAAGTTTATGTGATGTAGATAAAGATGGGGTACCGGATATCTTTGAATCAAATAGTGGCGAATGGAACTTATATTACTTTACTCGAAAAAAATGAATTACTTCTTATATCAAGAATGGCTCCAATTCTCAGCATCATCACTGTTATTGGGTGATAACCCAATAATATCTCCATCGGTATTGACACCTAGCCCAACCACGGTTCTGTTTACGTAGTTAAAATAACTTACTACCTGATTGATTTCTAATATTTCTCCATCAGATAGTTTTTGCTCTCTAAGTTTGTGTATACCTGATTCTGTGATCGTATGATGTGATAAAGTTAGTTGTTTGGCATAATTTAGTCCAGCCAAATATTGATATTTAAATTGTTGAGATACATCATCTTTAAGCAAACAAGCAATAATTTCTTGAAAACGAGTATCATCATTAAGTAATCTTTTTAAACCCGCAGCATGATGATCTACACAATAACTACAGTGATTTAAGCTACTCACATAAACTCCTAAGGTTTCTAGATACCATTTTGGCAACGTATTGTTGGCGTTATGCAACACGTTTTTGTAGAGTCCCATATGACCAATAAGTGTATGGGGGCGTAAACTATGTATTGATAAAACGTTATCAATAGTATTATCAGGCCCTTTTATTCGGTCATAAATTTTCTTTAACTGACCAGTGGCCTCTGTATAAGAGATTTCTTTAATCCAGCTCATTTACTGAGTTTTTTCTATAAAAAATGAATCTTTTTTATTAAAAAGAGCGGTTATTAAGATCAAAATAGATCCAACCATGATAGAAACATCTGCCATATTGAATATTTCAGTTTTTATAATACCCAAATCCAAAATCAAAAAGTCGGTTACAGATCCGTATACGATACGATCAAAAAGGTTACCGATTCCACCACCAATAATAAAAGCAAAACCAATAATGGTCTCCTTTGAATAATTAGTCTTAATAAGTATCTGCCTTAGTAAAAAAAGTAAAACTAATGCTGGAAGTATTTGTAATAAAATAATTTTTAGGATTGGGCCTAAGTCAGATCCTAGGCTATAGGCAGCCCCTGTATTTTCGACTTTGGTGAGTACCAAATTATCTTTAAAAACTTCGATACGCTCAAATGGTTCGATAGCTTGTCGTACAACATTTTTAGATACTTGATCACAACTTATGTTGAGTAAAACCAAAGAAAGTATAAGTATAATTTTAATTTTTCTTGTAACCGTTATCTTCATTATAATTTATTAATGAGTATGAGTTTTCAAAAGTAATAGAAACTATTATTTTTTGTGGGATTTCCAATGCTTTTTATATGCTGAAAGAGGAAAAGCAGTATCGTAACTTTCTTTATCAATACTTTTGTTTTCGTTTGAATCATAATCGATACTTATTTTCCAGGTATCATTTTCTAACCTCAATAGTAAGTGAAATTGCCCGTAAGAGTATTTTTTTTGATTATCACTATCATTGGTATAAGTGACTCTATAAATACCTCTGTCTGAAACAACTGATTCTGAAAGAATCCTTTCAAATAATCTGAAATCAATCGGAGCTGGTTTACTATTGGCGTCACTCCACCTTTTTTGATATCCCTCTAGATAGGTTGCCGCATCTTTTATTTCTCCACCATTTCCAGAGATACGAATCATATCTTTACTGTGAATAGATGAAAATAATTGATAATCTAACGTCTCGAATGCTTTAGAGAAGTTATGATAAATGTCGTCGTTGATTTTTTGGTGTATTTGTTCTTCCTGAGCTGTAATTGCAAAATTGAAACATAATAACGTGATAAAAAGTATGCTTTTGAGTTTAGCCATTATTGTGTGTTATTTTTTCTTTTATATATAACACACAAGATACTAATTCTTTATAATCAGATAGTTTAGGATGATCAAAATTTTTGATTCGCTGCATCCCAATTTTTTTCATGATTAATTCTGATTTTATATTGATCTCTGGAGCTACAGAGTATATATGCTCTAATCCTATTTGATTAAAACCAAAATCAAGGCAAGCCATGGCACCTTCGGTAGCATAGCCTTGATTCCAAATACTTTTTTTCAATCTCCAGCCGATATCCACAAAGGCCCCAAGTTCTTTTAGGTAAGTTTGCTCACAAAGACCGATAAATCCAATAAATTCATTGTTTTCTATACAATCAACAGCAAAATAACAGAATCCTTTTTCTTCTTGCATTTCTTGCATTCTGTATATAAAATCCTGAGTATCTTGTTTAGAAGGTTTAAAAGGAAAGAACTCCATAACATCATCATCATTGCTTATTTCTGCCAAAGGTTCTAGGTCGCTAAATGTCCAATTTCTGAAACCTAGTCGTTGAGATGTAAATAGGTATTGTGACATTTTTTCTTTTTTTTAATACGCTTACTCAAAAGAAACACTCTCATAGGCTCCAATATCTGGTGCAGTGGTATTTCTTACTGTTCCTAAAATATCTGTGTTCGAGGTGGTAGAAGTAGCTTGCCCGTTTGCAGCAGAAGTTTCACTAATATTCAACATGTTCTCAAACGGAGCTTTAAACCCGGGTTCTTCATTAAGAATTATGTCTTCAAACAGAAGCGTATTGCTAAAATCATACAAAGGGTTATCGGTAAAAGTGTTATTAAAATCATCAAATCGAATTAGACAGTTCTTGAAATTATAATTAAAAGCAGTACCATCGACCTTGCTAAATAATAATTCGATTTGTTGATTACCATAGATTAGACAGTTGGTAAAATTAGCTTCCAGCAAATCGGCAACTACTACTTGGGTATTGTTAACTTGTATATTATTGTCAATTAATACGGCGGGTAATTCTCTAAAACCGCTTCCAATACTAGAATAGTTCGTAAAGGTACAATGATTAAAATTATACCTTCCTCCCAAGGAACAATTAAGGGCTACCTGACCTGCATTATTGATAACCAGGTTTTCGCCAAGTACATTACCTGTACGGGCCAAAAGCCCAACATTAGAACTGTTATATATCTGTGTATTAGAAATAGTGAGGGTAGGAGTAGATCCACCATCATTTGAATCCATTAATACACCTACTGTAGCATTTTTTATAGTAGCATGATTGATGACATGGCCTGTGCTTCCTGCGGTAAGCCATATTGTCCCCCATTGGCCAGGGACATTACTAAAGCCGGGTTCTAAACGATCTCCTTCAAAAATGACTTCATTTTCTAGAAGTTTTGGATCCGTGCTTAATTCACCATTGATCAGCAGGGTAGCATTATCGGCAGCAATGATTCCAGAATTTGTGTGAAAATGCACTCTCGCACCAGCATCTATGGTAAGTGTTTTTCCACTTGGGATAGCAGCATATCCAAAGATTACATATGGTTTTTCGTTAGTAAAATTAAGTTGTTCATCTTCCAAAAAGAAACCTTCAATAGTTACCCCTTCATCACCTATTGGTAATTGTTCAACCATCCCCGCACTATTACGTGATGGAAATAAAAAAACAGCGTCTTTAACAAGAGTAACCAAATCAATATCTTGCTGGTTCCCGGTTTCATCAAATAATATTCTATCGGTATATAAAAACTCTGTATTAGCAGTTTGATCAGTAATATCTGTAGTGGTTTCAACAAAAACAAAAATACTATCCTTGGCCAGTACCTGGATATTTTCGAAAGATTTTCCAGGAATCCCATCTACATTAAGTCTGTAATTAGAACTTTCGCCTCGCTCTAAAGCAATCGTAGGAATTGTAAAATCATCATCAGTACGATTATACACTTTAAAACTGTATGTGCTAGAACCAATATTGGTAAAAATAGTATCCAAAAATAACGTGTCAGTAGAAAATTGAAGGTTACCTGTACTCGGTCCTGATTCAAAATCATTACGACAAGAACTCCATAAAATAATGGCTGTTAACAAAAAAAGTGAGGATAGATATCGCATATTTATAGTGAAAGATCTTTATGTGATGTAATAAAAAATTAAGCTGCAAAGTAGCAAAGATTTTTGTCTTTGGCTACTTCATAATCTGATTCTTTTAGGTATAACTTTTTATGTAGCATTAATATTGCTTTTTAATAAAAATTTGCGAAGATCAGTACTTCGGTAAGAAGTAAAACATTTGTACATTTGCTATTCCCGTTGGATAATGGGTTATTTTTAATTTTTTATTGAAAGTATAATTAATACGACAACATAATAATCTATTATGAGTACATATGATGTAGCCGTGATTGGCTCTGGACCTGGTGGATATGTAGCTGCTATTCGATGCGCACAACTAGGTATGAAAACCGCAATAATCGAAAAATATTCAACACTTGGAGGAACTTGTCTTAATGTAGGGTGTATCCCAAGTAAGGCTTTGTTAGATTCTTCTCATCACTACGAGCATGCTGTAAAACATTTTGCAGACCATGGGATCGAAATTCCTGGAGATGTAAAAATCAATCTAGAGAAAATGATAGCTCGTAAACAAACTGTTGTAGATCAAACTTGTGATGGAGTTAGTTTCTTAATGAAGAAAAATAATATTGATGTTTTTGAAGGAGTAGGAGCTTTTAAAGATGCTACCCATATCAATATTACCAAGAATGATGGTAAAGTCAATACTATTGAAGCAAAACATATAATTATTGCTACGGGTTCTAAACCTTCTACATTGCCTTTTATTAAATTAGATAAAAAGCGCGTAATCACATCTACTGAAGCATTAAAACTTAAAGAAGTACCTAAACACCTTGTTATTATTGGTGGCGGAGTTATAGGATTAGAATTAGGGCAAGTATATCGTCGTCTTGGCGCAGAAGTATCTGTGGTAGAGTTTATGGATAGAATTATCCCTGGTATGGATAAAGCATTATCTCGTGAACTACAAAAAGTGATGAAAAAACAAGGGGTAAAGTTCTACACCTCTCATAAAGTAACACAAGTAAAAGCTGCAGCCAAAGGAGTAACAATTGTTGCAGATGATAAGAAAGGCAATCCGGTTGAGTTTAAAGGAGATTATTGCCTTGTGTCTGTAGGACGTCGCCCTTATACCGATGGATTAAATGCAGACGCTGCAGGTATTAAACTTAATGATAAAGGACAAGTTGAGGTGAATGATCATTTGCAAACTAGTGCCGCAAATATTTATGCAATTGGGGATGTAATAAAAGGGGCAATGTTAGCCCATAAAGCTGAAGAAGAAGGTGCTTTTGTAGCTGAAACTATTGCAGGTCAAAAACCACATATCGATTATAACTTGATCCCAGGAGTGGTATATACTTGGCCAGAAGTTGCAGCAGTTGGTAAAACTGAAGAAGAACTAAAAGAAGCAGGAGTACAATATAAATCAGGACAATTTCCGTTTAGAGCATTAGGAAGATCAAGAGCAAGTGGTGATCTTGATGGTTTTGTTAAAATATTAGCCGACCAGGTTACCGATGAGGTATTAGGAGTTCATATGATTGGTGCACGATGTGCAGATTTAATAGCTGAAGCTGTTACTGCAATGGAGTTTAGAGCATCTGCAGAAGATATTTCTCGTATGTCTCATGCACACCCAACCTTTACTGAAGCTATAAAAGAGGCTGCACTGGCGGCTACAGACAATAGGGCTTTACACGTGTAAAACACTATTGTAAATAGTATAATATATAAAAAAGCGAACCTTATTCAAGGTTCGCTTTTTATTGCAATAAAAAAAGGTTTTAAGGAGCATTTTTACCAATATTACCTTGTGCAACAATAGTTGCCAGATCCTCGGGACTTAGGTGTACATTAATGTATCCATCAAAATCTATTAAACCTTCATAATTGATATCTTCACCAATAATATCACCATTGTTGTCTAATTTTGTTACTGTAGTAGTACTAGACCCGGTATTGCCATTAATATTTTCTAAGGTTATAGCAATTCCTCCTCCAGTTGCAGCATCATTTAAATGAATATGCATTGGGTGATCACCTCCTTCGGGAGTGTTTTCTAATTGTACTTCGATACGAGTTGTTACACTGTCGATCTTTACAAATTTTGCAGTACCTGATATGCCAGAATCTTCAAACTCACCTAAAGTATAAGTTGTTGAAGTCTCTGTGGTGTCATCATCATCACTACAGTTTACAAAAAGTAAGGGCAATGCGATTAGCATGGTTAACATTAATTTTTTCATGATTTGCTTTTTTAAGTTTTAAATATTACTAGTGAAACTCAATAAACCTTAAATAATGTTTAAATAAATCACTAAAATTTTATTAAAAAACAGTTAAAATAAGAAAAGCATTGAGCAATTTGATGTGATAATAGAACGAATTTTGAGCGTCTAGGTTTGCCCCAACCTTTTCAGAACTTCAGATTTGTAATTTCTACTTATAGGGATGGATTTATTGTTCAGGATAATTTCTTCATTAGAAAAAGAATCAATTTTTTGGATAGATATAATATAGGATCGATGCGTTCGCATAAATTGCTGTTGTGGTAATTTGGATTCGATAGTACTAATCGTTTCTCTGGTAATGACAGTAATCGTTTCACAATAAATCTTAACATAATCACTATAACTTTCGACATACATAATTTCAGAGAAATCTATTTTTTTCATTCTTCGATCTGATCTCACAAAGATAAAATCATTAGGCTGAGGTTCTATTATAGCTATATTTTCTGTCTTATGGTAAACTTCAAAATAATTATTAATCGCATTTAGAAGCCTATCAAAAGAAATGGGTTTGAGAAGATAATCTACCGCATGTAGATCAAACCCTTCTATGGCATATTCTCTATAAGCTGTAGTAAATATGATTTTAATTTCCTTATTGATGGATTTAGCAAAAGAGATTCCAGATATTTCTGGCATATTAATATCCAGAAAAATAAGATCTATTTCCTGATTGTTTATGCAATTAAAAGCTTCTAATGCATTACTGCATGTAGTAATTACTTCAATTTGATCAATTTTTGAGAGATGGTCTGCTATAATTTCTCTAGCTGTAGGTTCGTCGTCTACTATGATACAGGAAACTTTTGTACTCATAGGTTTTGTGTTTTAGAAACGTTTAGTTTTAATTCGACCATATATCTATTTTCATTCTTTGAACTCTTTAACTCATACCTGTCTTTGTATAAAGAAGATAATCTTTTTTTGATATTAGATAATCCGATTCCATCTTGATCATTTTTTGATGTATGATGAATTGAATTTTTAATATTGAAATATATGATGTTATTTTCATAGTTAAGATTTATACTAATAGATAGTTTTTTATTTCGAATCTGCCCGTGCTTAAAACTATTCTCTACAAATGGGATCAATAACATCGGAGCTACCTGTATAGTATCATCAATATTTTTGAAATCCATAGTGATATCCAGAGTATCACTAAAACGCATTTTTTCTAAAGCAACATAATCTCGAATATGATCTAATTCTTCTTTTAATGAAACCAATGGTTTATCTACTTGATACAATAAATAATCAAGTAGATTAGAAAGTTTTAATATCATCTCTGGAGTTTCTTCAGATTTTTTTAAAGCAAAACCATACATAGTATTTAAGGTATTGAATAGAAAGTGTGGATGAATTTGCATTTTTAGATAATGAAGCTCTTGCTCTTTAAGTTTTAATTGAGCTTCTAATACTTTGTTTTTTAATTCTTGATTTACTGTGATCGATTTATAATTATGTTTAACCAGACTAAAAGCACTGGCTATAAATACTACAAAATATACTGCTATAAATAAAAATAAAGGGCTTCTGGTCATGGGGGCCATTTCTCCAATTTTTATTCCTGATAAGAATATTAACCCATAAAAAAAGGAAATAACAATAAAAAAGGCCGAAATGATAATGGTATAAAGGCAATAGAGTATAAACAGAAGGTATTTTTCTCTTAGTAAGTATTTTGGGATTAAAAGATCAATTACTGTATAAGTGGTTCCTATGGTTACAGGCATTAAAAACAAAGAGAAAGAAAAAATATAATTTATGTTATCACTGTTGTATCCAAAGAAATAGGTATAACAAAATAAAACCACTACCCAAAAGATAGTATGTAACAATAATGTTGCGATTTTTCTAAGTATAAAATCTTTGGAAATCATGAAAGATAAAAATAGTTCATAATATCTATATATTTTTTCAAAATTAGCTCATTATTGAGATGAATAACAGGTTTTATTTGGTGTTTTACAGATTTACAATTGATTTTGTTATAACCATAACTAATCTTGCCATTTGTCGCAATTAAATATATATAAGAGTATGAGGCTCTAATTTTGATTCAGAATAAAACCATTATAATTTATGAGAATCTTTGAGTTGTTTTTATTGCTATCCGTTATTGGGCTTTTAATAGCTTTTTTTACAAAATATTCATCAATCAAAAAAGGGCTGTTTTATGCTAGTGTATTGTTTTTAATACTTCATCTAGTAGTTGAAGGTAATAGATGGCAATTATATTTGGGGTATCTCTCATTTTTATTTGGGTTGCTATTTTACTATCAAGTAGTTGCCAGAAAATGGGTAAAGGTCACTCTGTCAAGTTTTGGTATACTATTTTGCGGTATAAGTTTAGTTTTGGGAATCATAATGCCTGTACTTAGTTTTCCTGAACCATCGGGTTCCTTTTCAATAGGATTACAATCTATATACTTAGAAGATCAAACACGACAGGAAGTACTTACAAAACAAGATGGAGATTACAGAAAATTAACCGTACATATATGGTATCCTTCTGATCAAAAAATCACAAACCCTAAACGATATATGGATCAAGGGTATGCTGAAGCTTTTGTAGAAAGTAAAAATATGCCTTCTTTTATTGCAACGCATTTTGACCTTACCGAAATCCATACCCAAAAATCACTGCCCATTACAAAAAATAACCAACTACCAGTCATTGTATTGTCTCATGGATTACTTTGGAATTGTGAGGTATATACTTCTATCATTGAAGAAATAGTAAGTCAAGGATATATAGTGGTTGGGATTGATCATATCTACGAATCTTTTCTAACAGAATATAAAGGAAAGAAATTACAATGGAGTCAAGAAAATATAGACTACATGAACAAAGAATTAGATTTTAATTTAATTGAAAAGAAAATGGATCTTGCTTTACATGCAAAAGACTCTTTATTGCGTACTACATCTACTTATGAAATAATACAAGAACTTCCATATTTTAAAAGCTTAGATAGATGGTCAAACGATATCTCTTTTGTGATAGACCAATTAGAGATTATAAATCGAGATCCTAATGGGTTTTTATTTAAAAAACTAGATATTGATAGAATAGGGCTTTTAGGACACTCCTGGGGTGGCGCTGCGGTAGCGCAAAATGCATCTGAAAACAAAAGGATTAAAGCTGTGATCAACATGGACGGAGCTCAATTTGGAAGGCTAATTGACACTACTTTACATACACCTTTACTGGTCATGTATGCAGATAGAGATTATAAAAAGTTTTTTACCCCTAATTTTTATGTATATGAAAAGGTTGCGAAAAATGATTTTTTTGAAGCAACAATAGCATCTACTGGTCATGCAAATTTTGGAGATCTATCGTATTGGACTAAAGTTAATTCATTAACAGAAACAGGGTCAATAGCACCCAAAAGAATGACACAAGTTACAAATGAGTTAATCTTGCACTTTTTTGATAAATACATAAAAGGTGAACATATAGATATGATTCAAAGTTTTTCTAAAGATAGCTATCCTGAAGTATCAATATCACAGAAAAACTAATAATCAAAGAGGATTCTTATTAAAAAATACTATGTTTAATTTAATACTAAAAAATTATGGTTTCACTTATCTTTTTAATGTTACAAAATAAATTACTTTTTGCAAACCCCTTTGGTCTTCTACATGATGGAGGAATGTTTTTTATGTTCCCGATATTAATAATGCTTTTGTTGGTACTTTTTTTAGCTGTAAAAAATGTATTAGAAATACGGAAACAAGGATTTCCTTCAAAAAAATACAATAAACTAATAAATTCTGTAGGTCTTTTGACACTGGTATGGGGAGTACTTGGGCAATTGGTTGGTTTGGTAGCAGCATTTGACAAAATCGAACTTCTTGGTGAGATTTCTACACCTATGTTGGCAGGAGGATTAAAAGTATCTGCTTTACCAACAATATTTGGATTTTTCGTTTTTGTAGTTTCAAGAATTGTGACCATTATATTTACCTGGATACAAAAAGAAGAATCCTTTAGTAATTAAACCATTGGTAATCTAAGTTGTTAGCATACAGTCACATTGAGCGAAGTCGAAATGTATTCATATTTTATGTCTATTTTTTCGACTCCGCTCAATGTGACAGCTAGTTTTAAAATATACTTTTCAGACAGCCTCTTTTTCTAATTTTTATGTGACCCATCGCAATATGGTGGATTCTTGGTTTGTTTACAAGTACATAAATAAGCTTCTTTAGCTTCTGATACCGTAAAAATTGTTGGAGGCGTACCTCCAGTTGTTTTGTGATTACCATTACAAAAAGGCTGATTTTCGCTATGCCCGCAAGTACACCAAGCATAATTTTTATCAGCTTCTAGTTGGCAAGCAATAGGTGCGTCACCACCTCTTTTGTTATTTTCCATAGCTTTATTTTTTCTATCTAAAATTATCAAATCCTAAGTTAAGATTGATTTTAAATTAAGTGAAACCCTGATTTCAAAAACTGCTGAAAGCTTTTTGAAATCATTTAATCAGGAGTATTCTATTGATGAATTAATAGAAATTGTTTCATCTAAGAGATGAATATTTAATAATATCTTTTTTGTTTAGGTTTTAAGACTACCATTAGATTATTTGCGGTATTTTTATGATAAATAAAGTTCTTTACATAAAATTCTTCATCAACCGATATAGGTTTTACTTAATTGTGAATTAATAGGGAATCATGTGAAAATCATGAGCTGTCGCGCAACTGTAAGTAACCATATAGTTTTTATCAATTAAATCCACTGCTCTTATGTAATAGAGTGGGAAGGAAGATAAAAATGTTACAAGCCAGGAGACCTGCCTACTATCGAATTGACTATGCTTTCGCGATTCGAAGTTTAAGTTAAGTTTGATGCCTTTAACGTATCACCAAAAAGGGGTTGTTTTCTTAAAGTGGTCGTTGTTTCTTATGGCATTATTTTAATTTTTGTTTATCCAAAAGCATATTGGTTTTATACAAAGAGTTTTAAGAGTTAATATTAATTTTTAAAATTTTAAAATTATGCTTACACACAATTTAGGCTACCCGCGTATTGGTAGCAAAAGGGAGCTTAAAAAGGTTTCAGAAGAGTACTGGTCAGGAAAAACTACATACAAGAATCTAGTACAGGTCGGAAAAAATATTAGACAAGAAAATTGGTTACTACAAAAAAATATAGGTATTGATCTCATACCGTCAAATGATTTTTCATTTTATGATCAAGTATTAGATATGTCAATGATGGTGGGAGCAATTCCTAAGCGATATGAAGAATTGATCGCTGAAGAGTCGAATTCTCTAGACCTTTATTTTGCAATGGCTAGAGGGTATCAAAAAAATGGGCTGGATATTACTGCAATGGAGATGACGAAGTGGTTTGATACGAATTACCATTATATAGTTCCTGAGTTTTATAAAACCCAAAAGTTTAAGTTGTTTTCTACAAAAATCATCGATGAATTTTATGAAGCAAAACAATTAGGGATAGTGACAAAACCAGTATTAATTGGTCCAGTATCCTATCTCTTATTAGGTAAAGAAAAAGAGAATGGATTCAGTAAAATTGATTTAATTAAAAAACTATTACCCGTATACATTGAAGTAATTAATAGACTAGTAAAGCTTGGTGCAAAGTGGATCCAATTTGATGAACCGTTTTTAGCACTAGACCTTAGCGAACAAGAAAAAATAGCATATAAAAAAGCATATCTTATATTAAAAAGTACTTTTCCTGAGACTAAAATTATGGTGACTACCTATTTTGAAGGAATCTTAGATAACATCTCATTGGTAGCAGATGATTTATTAATAGATGCTTTGCATGTTGATTTGGTTAGAGCTCCTGAACAATTGGAATCGGTACTCAAAAAAATCCCAAAAAGAGTACGACTCTCTTTAGGTATTGTAGATGGTAGAAATATATGGAAGAATGAATATCAAAAATCTTTACAGCACATTTCTAATGCAATAAAATCACGAACAGAAGATACCCTATTAATAGCACCATCTTGCTCTTTACTTCATTCACCTTGTGATTTAGATCTAGAAGAACAAAATGACAGCTTGTTACCAGAAGTAAAAGATTGGATGTCTTTTGCTAAACAAAAACTAAAAGAGATAGTAGCATTAAAACAACTTGTATTCTGTAAAGAAGAAGACCAAGTCTTAGTTAAACTAGAAGAAAATGTAAAGTCTCATACCAATAGAAGAAACTCTAAGTATATACAAAACCTAAAGGTAAAGGATAGAATACAAGCTATATCTGGCAAAGATTGTACTAGAAAAAATTCATTTGAGCTTCGTAAAGAAATACAGCAAAAAGAATTACAATTACCATTATTTCCAACAACAACGATTGGATCTTTTCCACAAACAAAAGAAATTAGAGGTTGGCGATTTAAATATAAAAAAGGAGAAATTTCATTACAGCAATACAATGACCACATCAAAGAAGAAATAATAAAGGCGATTCATTGGCAAGAAGAAATAGGACTTGATGTACTAGTACATGGAGAGTTTGAGCGTAATGATATGGTCGAGTATTTTGGGGAACAACTAGAAGGTTTTGCATTTACAAAGTTTGGTTGGGTACAGAGTTATGGATCTAGATGTGTAAAACCTCCAATTATTTATGGTAGTGTAGATAGATATAGCTCAATGACAGTAGACTGGACGGTTTTTGCACAATCATTAACCCCAAGATTAGTAAAAGGTATGCTTACAGGGCCAGTAACCATATTGCAATGGTCTTTTGTACGTGATGATCAAGATAGATCAATAACCTGTATGGAAATAGCATTAGCCATTAGAGATGAGGTAAAAGAGTTAGAAGAAAACGGAATTAAAATAATTCAAATCGATGAACCTGCATTACGCGAAGGTTTACCTTTGCGTCATAAAGATTGGCAGGATTATTTAGAATGGGCAATTCAGGCCTTTAGAATATCTTCAACTGTTGTCTCTAATCAGACACAGATACATACACACATGTGTTACTCTGAGTTTAATGATATCATTGATCATATTGCAAAAATGGATGCCGATGTAATTACTATTGAATGTTCACGATCTCAAATGGAGTTATTAGATGCTTTTGCAGATTTTAAATACCCTAATGATATCGGACCAGGCGTATATGATATTCATGCACCCAGAGTTCCTTATAAGAAGGAGATTATAGCATTAATTCATAAAGCTCAACAGTACATCCCAGAGCAACAATTGTGGATTAATCCAGATTGTGGATTAAAAACGCGTAACTGGGATGAAACAGAAAAAGCTCTAAAAGAAATGGTAGCGGCAGCACAACAATTAAGAGCTCAAGTCCCACAAACAGTTTAATGATCTGATTAACCAACTTAAGTGTAAATACTTAGGTGTGAAATGGCCTCTCTTGTGTGTTTGTAGAGGTCATTTTTGTTTCACTAATTCAATTTCAGTACAAATCAGAAAACATTGTATGTAGGTAAGCACTTTAGAGCTGCCATGGTTTTACTATTTTCTATAAAAAATACTCAAACTCATGTCAAAAACATATGAAATCGAATCAAAAACACTCATGCTTGAGTAAAAAACACTCGGTTTTGAGTGTAAAAGATTCAATATTGAGTATAAAACACT
This sequence comes from uncultured Aquimarina sp., assembly GCA_947501475.1. Taxonomy (GTDB): domain Bacteria; phylum Bacteroidota; class Bacteroidia; order Flavobacteriales; family Flavobacteriaceae; genus Aquimarina. The sequence goes on from CANMWA010000004.1 coordinate 93,659, forward strand.
CAAATTTGAATGAAAAAGACGCTATGAGGTATTTTTTAGAAAATTATTGTTTTAGATGTAATTGCATTATGAATTAAATTCTTGCTTGATAGGTATATAAATCAAAATATCTACCTTCTGAAGCGATGAGTTCATCATGTGTACCTCTCTCTGCAATATTTCCAGATTCAATCACCAAAATTTGATCAGCTTTTTTAATTGTACTCAATCTATGTGCAATTACAAAAGTAGTTCTGCCTTTCATGAGTTCACCAAGACTTTTTTGTATTAAAGCTTCGCTTTCGGTATCAAGATTAGAGGTAGCTTCATCCAAAATAATAATTTTAGGATCGGCTAGGATTGCTCTTGCAATAGCTATTCGTTGGCGTTGTCCCCCAGATAATTTTACACCTCTTTCACCAATCAACGTATTTAATCCATCATCAAAACGATCCGTAAATTCGTTTACATAAGCGGCTTTTACGGCTTGTTGTAATTGTTCTTCGGTAGCATTAGGGCGGGGGAAGAGTATGTTTTGACGAATTGTACCTTCAAATAAAAATTCATCCTGCAACACCACTCCCAAATTTTTGCGATAACTTTTCAATTTTACTTTAGAAACATTATGACTATCGATGGTGATCAAACCTGATTTTGGATTCAGGAAGGTAGCTGCTAATCCAGCAATTGTGGATTTACCAGACCCTGAGCTACCGACCAAAGCGGTTACAGACCCAGAAGGAGCTCTGAAACTAATATTGTGTAATACTTCTTTTCCTTCTTCATAAGCAAAGGAAACGTTATCAAAAATAATATCACCCTTGATATCATTTAATTCAATAGTTCGATTTTCGATTTCTTCTTCGGGAGTCATATTCATTAGCTCTTCAGTACGATCTAAGCCGGCGAGTGCTTCGGTTAATTGACTTCCGATATTACTCATTTGTACAATAGGCGCAATCATAAAACCGAGTAATAATGTGAAAGAAAGAAACTCTCCAACAGACATAGGGTCTACTTCCTGCATCATATAATAACCACCAATTCCCATAATCCCAGTAGAAGCAATTCCTAATAAAAAAGTAGAAGAACTCCCCATTATCGCAGTTGCTGTTAAGCTCTTTTTTACATTCTGAAATAAACGATCAACACCTTCTTCAAACGTTTTGTTTTCTTGTTGTTCTGCATTAAACCCTTTAATAACTCTTACTCCAGCCAGAGTTTCGGTTAATCTTCCTTTAACTTCGGCATTAATAACGCCACGTGTTCTAAATATTGGTCTAATATATTTGAATGCTTTTAAAGCTACCACCCCAAATATAGATACAGGCACTAATACAAATAAGGTCATTGATAGACTAATATCTATAAGTAAGATTAATGAAATAATGGCAGTGATTGTACCACCAACTAATTGTACTAAACCTGTTCCGATAAGGTTTCTAACACCTTCTACATCACTCATGATACGAGATACTAAAGCACCAGATTTAGTGTTGTCAAAGAAACTAATGGGTAACGAAAGCACTTTTTTCTGCACCTGTGCCCGCAATTCTGAAATTAAAAATTGCGCCTGTACACTAAGTATTCTGGTTAAAAGAAATGAAGTTACAGCCTGTACTAAAATTGCACCTGCTACACATGCTAATAGTATTTTAAGCATGTCATAATCCTTTTTGGCAATTACATCATCCATTAAGTATTTACTAGCCATTGGTAATACCAAACTCGCCAATCTACTTAAGACAATAAGAAACAAACCAATAAAAACCAGGTTGCGCCTAGGCCAGATAATAGTTTTAAAGGCTTTCGCCATCGTAACTTTTGGTTTTTTTTTATTTTTTGGAGTAGTATTATTCTGAAATTCTCTCATTATTTATTTTTTAGTTTGAAACAAAGAAATGGTATAATCCAGCAGCTTTACATCTCCATATTCTCCATGTCCTGGTATTACAATCTTTATGTTGGGATATGTTTTTTTAATTTTTGAAACTGTTTTAGACCATTCATTTGTATTTGCATCTGCAAGGTTTCCTTTTTTGGCAGTAAGACTTTTAATCATACAGCCTCCATACATTAGATTTTCTTCAGGGAAATAAGACACAATATTATCTGAGGTATGTGCTTCGCCAAAATATGTGTTGATAATATTTTTATCTCCTAATTTTAATTCAAGATCATTTTCAAACACTTGATCTGGAGATTCATATTTTTGTTTTTGCATGTAAGAAGCTGTTTTTTTGGAAGCAATACAAAGAATATTATTGCTTTTAAAAACATCCATACCTTCTATACAATCTCTATGAAAATGATTGAATACTACACCTTTTATGATAACTTTTTGGTCATTTTGAAGCCAATCAATTAGCTCGGCTGTTGCCCGATCATTAGCAGGTGTATCAAAAACATAGGCTTCATTATTATTTACATAAATAAAACCATTGCATGGATAGATAGCCCCACTCTCTAAAGTAATAGCAGAAACATGAATATAGCTATGATCATTAATTTTTGTAAGTTGTAAATCTTCAGAGATATAAATAGTTTCTGATGACTTGTTTTTGTTACAAGAAGTAATGCTTAGACATAAAATAAATACTAAGAATAGTTTAATCGATGTTTCTATCATTTGGTATAGAGGAAGTTTTTTTCTTTTTTAGGTACCGCATTGCTAAGATATAAATCCCTGCCGGAATTCCGATCCAGATCAGTTCACTTAACAATACTTTAATCCCCCAAAGACTAAAAAATTTACTGGCTCCGATAGGGGATACTTGTATTGGGCGCCAAGAGAAAAAGTAACGGGTATTATCAAAGGGAGAGAAAAAGGCAATCCCTAATCCACCTGTAGTCATAGCATCTAGAATTCCATGAGAAGCTGTACAGATTGTAAAATATATAATTAAAGGAACCCCTGATCTATAAAAGAATTTTTTGTTATAAAATACAAATGTTATTACGATCCCAAGGAGTAAAGCAAATAGTAACGAATGCGAAAATCCACGATGTCCCCAAAAATCTTCGTAAGCGATACCAAATTTAAAACCTATTACATCTGTATCAGGTAAAATTGAGCATAAGACTCCCAAAATCCAGAACTTTGTTGTTGTGGTTTCTTTTGAATAACTTTTTCCGAAGGCGAATGCGGTAAACCCGTGAGCAAAGATAGAGGCCATATATAATGAGATCTATTTATTTAGTGTTATTCCAAATCAAAAAAAGTGATTACTATTTTTTAGTAGTTGCTCTATTTTTCTCTTTATTTCGTACATAAATTAACTTAGATCGCCCTTTTGAGGCTTCGCGCTGTTCTATTTCAAAGTTTTTAATAGATTTGATCAATGGGGTTAGTTTTTGAAAACCATAGTTTCTAGAATCAAAATTGGGTTGCTTTTTTTGTAAAAGGCTTCCCACGTCACCCAAAAACGCCCAACCATCATCATCGGCCAAATCTGATATTGTATTCGAGATTAGTCTAATATCTTTTGGTGTTATTGTATCTACACTACTCTTAGCAGTAGGCTTACTATCTGTAGATTCACTTTCTTCAGCCTCATGTTTTAATATTTCGAGATAAATAAATTTATCACAAGCAACAATAAATGGATTTGGTGTTTTCTTTTCTCCAATCCCAAACACTTTCATTCCAGCCTCTCTAAGCCTTGTAGCCAAACGTGTAAAATCACTATCACTAGACACCAAGCAGAAGCCATTCACTTTTTCTGAATACAGTATGTCCATAGCATCAATGATCATGGCAGAATCTGTAGCATTTTTTCCTTTGGTATACCCATATTGCTGGATTGGTGTAATTGCATTTTCAAGAAGAATTTTTTTCCACTTCGTGAGATCTGGTTTGGTCCAGTCTCCATATATTCTTTTGATGGTAGGGTTGCCATATTTAGCAATTTCTTCCATCATTTCTTTGATATAAGTAGATGGTATATTATCACCGTCGATTAATACTGCAAGATTTAGATCCATAAAATTATTTTCTTTTACTAAACATATCTGTCCAGAGATTCTCCGTCATATTTTTCAGAGCTTATCTTTTTTTCTTCTTATTCTTCAAATTGTAGGTCTTATCCCCTTTGGTCTTTGGTTTCTTATATTTCTTTTTGATCTCTCGTTGGTATGATCCACCAAGATTTACCTTTCTGTTTTTTTCTTTCTTTTCATGAAAAGAAGCACCAACTTCATCATTAGGTCGTTTATGCGGGTTATTAATTTCCTTGACTTTTGGTTGCTCTTCTGGGGTGAGTTGATCAGAAATTTGTACGTTATCAGGCATGTCGAGTTGCTCGATTTTCATTTCCATCAAACGTTCAATATCCTCTAGATATTCTTGTTCTTTTTCGGTGGTAAGTACATAAGAAACGCCTTCTTTTTCGGCACGACCTGTTCTACCAATACGATGCATATAATTTTCTGGATATTCTGGAGTATCAAGGTTGATTACCTGACTTACGTTTTCTATATCCAACCCTCTTGCCATCACATCTGTGGCAATTAGAATACGATTTTCCCCCTTTCTAAACTGCTCTATACTACGTAGCCTGTAATTTTGAGTTTTATTAGAGTGTATAATGCAGATTTCATCGGCATATTTCTGTTCTAATTGTTCGAATAGGCGATCTGCAATTTTCTTAAAACCAACAAAAATCAATGTTTTATGAAAGGTTTCTTTATCTGAAAGCAAATGCTCTAATAAATTTACCTTAGTATAAAAATTTGGTAGTTTATAACCGTATTGTTTAATGTTTTCTAGTGGAGTTCCACTTTTGGCAACAGATATTTTTTGAGGTTTTACAAATGTTTCTGAAATCATTTGATCCACTTCATCGGTCATGGTAGCAGAGAACATAATATTTTGACGCTGCCTCGGAAGAATATCAAAAATATTCATTAGTTGATGTCTAAATCCAAGGTCCAACATCACATCTACTTCATCAATTACAATTTTTTGTATCGATTTTAATTGTAAAACCCTACTCACCGCCAGATCATACAAACGCCCTGGGGTGGCTACAATAATGTCTAAGCCTTCAGATACTGCTTGTTTTTGTGTATTGATATTAGTGCCCCCATATACTCCGGTAATACGCATGTTAATATAGGTAGACAGTTTTTCGATCTCATCAACAACCTGTACCACAAGTTCACGAGTAGGAACTAATACTAATACTCTTGGGTTTTGTTGTACAGAGTATTTTAGCATTCTTAAAATCGGTAACATATATGCATAGGTCTTACCAGTACCTGTTTGAGCGATACCTACAACGTCTTTTCCAGACATTACAACCGAAAAAGCCTGTTCTTGTATAGGAGTGGGGGTTTCGAACCCTAAGTCATCAAGGGCATTGATAAGTTGTGTACTTAAATTTAAATCTCTAAAAGTCACGTTATTTTGATTTTGCGGTAAAAGTAACTGTATTTCATTACAAGATATATGAATTAAGTCTAAAATATTAGGGTTTGAATACAAAAAAAATAGAATAAATAACGCAACCTTAAAACTTTTGACGAATCTATTGAACAAACAAAATATTTTTTTAGATGAATAAAAGGGGGCTATTATTTTTAATTTTATTGATTATTATAAGTTGTAAAAATGATGATGCTGGTATAGATACTTTGGATCAAAACAAGGTGTTATTGTTAAAGTTTGATTTTGAATCTTATGTTTTCGAAGAAGTAAAGGAATTAATTTTTGAAACAGATATGACCTTTGATATTTCTGCAGAATATCTTGAAGCTGGAGATTTTGGAGGTATTACTTTACTATATAAGGATACTGAAGAAAAAATATTCTCAGGGACTATTATATGGAATGGAAAAGGTGAAATTAATTTTCCGGAGAATTTTACAAAAGCTTCTGATCTTCAAAAGATAACAACTCCTGTTGAGATGCCTGATGTTTCCAAATTTCAAAAAGTATTGTATAGTGAGTCAGCATACTATCCTAATACTATTGATTATCAAAAAATATGGGACCAGATTAACACATTGGCTTTATTGAAAGAATATAGACTTAGTAACCCAAGTGCAAAAATAGATGTATTATTATATACACCTACAGTTGGAGTATTAGATCCTTCGGTAGCAGATTGGATCATGATTGTTAAAAATTAAAATATTTGAGAGCTCTATGAATAATAGAGGATATATTAACACCTATCTATTCGTATTGTATTAGGTGTTTTTTCATGCCAAGATTTATCCTGATTTTGGTTACTTTTGGTTTTCTAAGATAATCCAAATGAAAAATATCCTTGCCTTTGCAGGTTCTAATAGCAGTACTTCAATAAATCAGCGATTCGTAGAGTTTGTCGCTTCTGAAATAAAAGAGCATCATATAAAAGTTGTTAATTTGGTTAATTACCAGATGCCAATGTACAGTGAAGATGAAGAGAAAAAAGGCTTTCCAGCAATGACTATGGGTTTAAAACAACAAATTTCTGAAGCCGAAGCACTGATTATTTCAGTAAATGAACATAACGGTAGCTGGAGCGCTTTTTTTAAGAATATAATCGATTGGTTATCTCGATTGGATCGTAATTTTTTAGAAGGAAAGAAAATACTTTTGATGAGTACTTCTCCTGGAAAAAGAGGAGGAGTAGGTTCATTAAACTATGCAAAAAATGTTTTTCCAAGATTTGGTGCCGAAATAATAGAGAGCTTTAGTTTTCCTTCGTTTTATGATAACTTTTCGGTTGAATCGAATAGAGTAACAGACGAAACACTTTTATTGGGATTAAACGAAGTTCTCAGTACTTTTGCACAGCAAATCAAATAATGCGGGTGCGAACGATCCAAAAATATACTTTAGAAAACCCATCAGAATTTAAAACCAAACTGCTGCATTGGGCACAACAGTTTGATGATGTTATTTGGTTAGATTCTAATGCGTATACACAACAATATTCTAGTTATGATGCGGTTTTGGCAGTAGATGCATTTACTGCTATAAAAACAGACCATTATAACGCTTTTGATAAACTAAAAGAATACCAGGAGCAGACTAAAGATTGGATTTTTGGATATCTATCTTATGATCTTAAAAATGATACAGAACATTTGTTTTCTAATAATCTAGATGACCTTGATTTTCCGGATTTATATTTTTTTCAACCCAAAAAACTATTACTACTCAAAGGCGATGTATTAGAAATGCATTACCTGAGTATGGTAGATGATGAAATTGTGGAAGATTTTGAGTTGATTACCACTTTTTTAGGAAAGGTAGACGTATCTTTAAAAGAAGACCCTCCTTGTGGGAAAGTAAAAATAAGCCTTAGGATTACAAAGGATGTATACAAAGAAAAGGTAAAACAAATGTTAGCCTACATTCAGCGAGGTGATATTTATGAGGCAAATTTTTGTCAGGAGTTTTTTGCAAAAGATAGTTGTATAGATCCATTACAAACCTATCATCATTTAAATAATATTTCGGCTCCACCTTTTGCTACTTTTTTTAAAATGAATCATTTGTATTTATTATCAGCCTCACCAGAGCGTTATTTAAGGAAAGAAGGGCAAAAAATTATTTCGCAACCTATTAAAGGTACGGCAAAGAGATCTATGAATGATCTCGAAGATAAAAAGTTAATCGAAGAGCTTAAGAGCGATCCCAAAGAGCGATCTGAAAATGTGATGATTGTGGATTTGGTTCGTAATGATTTATCAAAAACGGCATTAAAAGGTTCGGTTACTGTTGAAGAATTATGCAAGGTATATTCGTTTGATCAAGTACATCAAATGATATCTACAGTCGTTTCAGAAGTTAATGAAGTGATATCTCCTGTAGATATTATTAAAACCACATTTCCTATGGGGAGTATGACGGGAGCACCAAAAATATCTGCTATGCAAATTATAGAAGAACTCGAAGAGTCAAAACGTGGTTTATATAGTGGCGCTGTAGGATATTTTACTCCAGAGTATGATTTTGATTTTAATGTAGTGATACGTAGTATTTTATATAATGAATACGAAAAGTATATTTCGTATACTGTTGGCGGAGCCATAACTGCCAAATCAGACCCCGATAAAGAGTATGAAGAATGCTTACTCAAAGCAAAAGCAATGAGAGAAGTATTGGAAGGGCTGTAAGAATTAGATTATTGAATTGAGTTTTTTCAATTTTACCTCAGACCTCAGACCTCAGACCTCAGACCTATATCAAATTACGCCTAAAACTTTTTCTAACATTAATAATGATTTCTTTTATATCATTAGCAGTCATGTCTTTGATTGTAGCTATTTCTTCAAAATTAAGTTTTCCAAATACGAATAAGTCTATAATTTTTGAAGTTTCCATAGGCAACCAACTATAGAACTTACCCAGTAACTTTTGTTTTCTGGATTCAGAAGAAGGTTCTGAATCTATGATTTTTAAAATATCAGAATCTAGATCATCATAGATAAAATTTTGTTTGCTTTCTAAATTTTGATGATAACAAATATCGTCTAATTCTTCTTTCATAATAAGTTCGTTATCACCCTCAAAAGTAAAATTCTCTTCAAGCTTTTCGAGTTCGATGTTAAGAAAATGATTCGTACTAATACTCTGTTGATGCCAACCTTCTCGAGTATAGAGTTCATCGATTAAATCATCGGCAATTTTAAAAAGTTTTAACTCAAGAGATAATGTATCTATTTCTACATCGAGATCATCATAGTAGAGTTTTAATATGGCATCATCGATAATACCATTTGAGCAATACATGTTTTGAGGTAAAATGCCTACACTTTCGGCAATGTATAGCCTGTGTTTTACATAAGGATGTAAGTGTGGAACAATGGATAATAATTTTTTACTGAATTCCCTTTGATCATCAGCGCCATAAAATTTCTGTAGTTCTTGTGTCCTATTCATTGGTCAGGGATTTAAGAGTTGTTATTAAAAATAACGAAAACTATTCAATTTAGATGTTAAAAACTTGAAAATCAATAGTTAAATAGGTGTTTTGAAGAAGGTTGTGATAGCAATTCAAAATCGTATATTTGAAAAATCATTAAAATAGCAAGAATTTGTTTTTACAAGAATTCAAGGATCATATTGATACTAATTTTCCATACCTCTATGATTATAAATTAATATTAGCTTGTAGTGGAGGATTAGACAGTGTTGTACTTGTAGAGCTTTGTCATTTGCTTGGTTTTAATTTTGCGATTGCACATTGTAATTTTAAATTAAGAGGAGCAGAAAGCGATAATGATGAAAAATTTGTTAGAGATCTAGCAAATAGACTACAATGCCAATTATATCATGTAGACTTTGATACCAATGCTTATGCTAATAAGCATCGTGTTTCTATACAGATGGCTGCTAGAGAACTTCGATATGATTGGTTTAGAGAAATAGCAACTACACTTAAGTATGATATCGTTTTTACTGCACATCATGCAGATGATAATTTAGAAACTTTTTTGATTAATTTATCAAGAGGCACAGGTATAGAAGGTCTAACCGGAATACCTGTAGAAAACGAAATGTTTATTAGACCATTATTACCCTTCTCAAGAGACCAAATAGTAAAGTTTGCCAAAGAGAAAGGTGTTCAATGGCGAGAGGATAGTAGCAATAGTAGTACAAAGTATCTTAGAAATAAGATAAGGCATAAAGTGATTCCTGAATTAAAATCTGTTAATGATCGCTTTTTACAAAACTTTCAAACTACTCTAGAATATTTAAATGAGAGTAGTGAGTTTATAAAAAATCAAGTAATTATACTTAGAAGAGAACTGTTTGAATACGAACAGAATGATGTCATAAAAATTTCAATAAAAAAACTAAAAGAGTATGGCAATCCAAGGATTTACATCTATTTTTTACTAAATGATTACTATGGTTTTAAACCATGGGATGATATTGCTCAAATTATTTTTGCACAGTCAGGTAAACAGATTTTTTCTGATACGCATAGGTTAGTAAAAGATAGAGATTATTTATTGTTAAGCCCTATTCCCGAAGAAGTTTCAGATCGCACATATAGTATACCCGAAGAAGAAAACATGATTATCATTCCTCTGGGAATGCTTCGATTTTCTGTAAAAAAAGAGATGAATACAGCAGATCTAAAAACAATTTATGTCGATAAAAAAAAGTTAAAGTATCCACTTACTGTAAGGAAATGGCAAGAAGGCGACTATTTTTATCCTATTGGAATGAAAGGGAAAAAGAAATTAAGTAAATATTTTAAAGATGAAAAATTATCTTTACTCGCCAAAGAAATGGTATGGTTATTATGCTCTGGAGAAGAAATCGTTTGGATTATAAATTACCGAGCAGATAATAGATTTAAAATTACACCTCAAACTAAACAAATACTAAAAATAACAATCACCTAATGCGGTACTTCATATTATTATTAACAACACTATTATTTTCTTCATCACTCTTTTCGCAAACATTAGACCCCATTAAATGGAAAGCTAATGTTGAAAAGGAAACAGAAGATGTTTATATTTTAAGTTTTCAAGCTACGCTGGATAAAGGGTGGCATTTATATTCTCAAAACGAGGCCGAAACAGATGAAATAGCACCAACACCAACAGAATTTTCTTTTGATGCTACTGCAGAGACATATCAACTTATAGGAGAAACTCTAGAGCCAAAGGGGATTGAAAAGTATGATAATATCTTTGAAATGAACGTGAAGTATTTTGAAGATAAAGTGACCTTTTCTCAAAAAATTAAACTCATTAATAGTACCCTTAAATCAGTTAAAGCCGAGGTCTTCTTTTCAGTTTGTGATGATGAAAAATGTTTGGCACCAGAAGTAATAGAATTTGATCTGAGCCTTACCGGAGAAGTTATAGAAAATAAAGGAGATCTAACCAATATTACAAACGAAGATCATAATAAGTCTGAAGTACTTAATATTGGTGTAAAGGGATGGGACAAATTTCCAAAGGAAGATGTAAAAGATAAGAGTTACCTTAATATATTTATTTTAGGATTTTTAGGAGGATTGATTGCTTTATTGACTCCTTGCGTTTTTCCGATGATACCACTTACGGTTTCTTTTTTTACAAAAAGCGCCAAGGATCGTAAAAAAGGAACATTTAATGCAATTTTGTACGGGTTTTTCATCTTTGCAATTTATGTATTATTAAGTCTTCCTTTTCACTTATTAGACTCATTAGACCCAGAAATATTAAACAATATTTCTACCAATGTTACACTCAATATTATCTTCTTTGTTATATTTATTGTTTTTGCAATATCATTTTTTGGGTATTTTGAGATTACATTACCAGCATCATGGAGCAACAGTTTAGATAGTAAAGCGAATAGCATAGGTGGGGTAGTAGGAGTATTTTTTATGGCACTTACTTTGGCATTAGTATCATTTTCATGTACAGGTCCAATTTTGGGGTCCTTATTAGGAGGTTCTCTAAGTAGTGATGGTGGAGCGATGCAGTTAAGTTTTGGAATGGGCGGATTTGGATTGGCTTTGGCCTTACCTTTTGGATTATTTGCTTTGTTTCCTAATTGGTTAAATTCTTTACCCAAAAGTGGGGGATGGTTAAATGCTGTAAAGGTAGTTTTAGGGTTTATTGAATTAGCGTTGGCATTCAAATTTTTATCAAACGCAGACCTTGTAGAACATTGGGGCTTCCTTAAACGTGAGATATTTATTGCAATATGGATTGTTATCGGAACAGGAATGGTATTATACCTTTTTGGAAAAATACGCTTTCCTCACGATAGTCCAATACAAAAATTGAGTATGGGTAGAAAAACTTTAGGAGTCTTAACATTGGCCTTTGTGATTTATTTACTCCCAGGACTTACAAATACAGCTTATGCAAATCTCAAATTGTTAAGTGGTTTTCCTCCGCCTTTGTTTTATAGTATATATGAAAAAGAAGCACACGGACCATTAGGGCTCAACGCATATACCGATTTTGAAGAGGGTCTAAAAGCTGCCAAAACCCAAAATAAACCTATTATGATCGATTTTACAGGTTGGGCATGTGTAAATTGTCGTAAAATGGAAGAACAAGTATGGAGCTATCCTGAAATTATCGATATACTGAAGAATAAATATATTTTAATATCTCTGTACGTTGATGATCGCAAAGAATTATCTGAAACTGATCAATTTCAATATCTGAAGCCAGACGGAAGAGTGAAGAAAATTAAAACTATAGGAGATAAGTGGGCAACTTTTCAAACGATGAACTTTCAAAATAATTCTCAACCCTATTATGTTTTGTTGGATAGCGATATGAATCTATTAAATCATACAACAGCCTATACTCCGGATACAAATGAGTATCTACAATGGTTGAGAACCGGTTTAATAAACTTCAAAAAATAATATTAGCACTTTATTTATAACGAATAATTATTCATTTATTTTTAAGTGAATAAAAATTCACTTATATTTGCATCGATTTAAGAAATGAAATGCCAAAGTTAAAAGATCAAAATAAAGTAGCATCTATTCATAAAGCAGCGATAGTACTGGTAACAAAAAATGGTTTTTCGGGTTTGAAAATGGCCGAGGTAGCTAAAAAATCTGGTGTTGCTACAGGTACATTATATGTATATTATAAAAGTAAAGAAGAGCTTATTAATGATGTATATGTGGTAACCAAAAAAGAAATCGCTGGTGCAATCATTAATCCTGAATATATAAAAGAAACATTCTATGAGACTTTTAAGGCAATGTGGTATGGATATTTTGGCTATTGCCTTAGATATCCTGAGAAAATGCTTTTTGTAGAACAATTTATTTATAGCGGGTATATTTCTGAAGGCAATATCGAAACGACAGATTCTTATTTTGAGTCGCTAAATCAATTCTTGTTAGAAGGGCAAAAACAAGAAAATATACATGTGATGGATGTCGAAATTTTAAAAGCACATTTGCAAGGGTCTGTCCATGAAATAGTAAAAATGATTGTAAAGGATCACATAACATTGAAGAAGGATGTAATGCATACATGTTTTACCTTGGCATGGAATAGTATCAAAAAGTAATTTTTTTAATCTATAAATGAATAAATATTCACTAAAATAATTTACAATGAAAAAGACAGCTTTAATTACGGGAGCATCAGGAGGTATTGGCTTAGAATTAGCAAAAATACATGCTTCAAAAGGTGACAACCTTGTCTTAATAGCAAGAAATGACACTAAATTACAAGAACTTAAGACCGATCTAGAAAAACAGTATCAAGTAGATGTATTTATAATTATCAAAGATCTTTCTTTACCAAACGCAGCTCACGAAGTATATGATGAGGTGGATCAAAAAGGGATTCAAATTGATTTTTTAATTAATAATGCAGGTTTTGGTGATTTTGGGTTGTTCTATGAGACCGAATGGGAAAAAGAACACAGAATGATTGAACTTAATATTACAACACTTGCACAATTTACAAAGCTATACCTCAAAGAAATGATAAAACGCAATAGCGGTAAAATTATGAATGTTGCTTCTACTGCTGCATTTCAACCAGGTCCAACGATGGCAGTATACTATGCAACAAAAGCTTTTGTTTTGCATTTTACAGAAGCAATCGCTAATGAAGTTTCAGGTAGCAATGTTACTATTACTGCCTTTTGTCCTGGAGCTACAGCCACTGGTTTTCAATCTGTAGCTGCAATGGAAGAGAGCAAATTGGTGAAAGGAAAAAAACTACCTTCATCTGGTGTAGTTGCAGCATATGGTTATAAAGCTATGATGAAAGGGAAGACTGTTGCAATTCATGGTTTTATGAACCGAATTATGGCTACATCTGTTCGATTTATGCCTAGAAAAGTAGTGACAACTATAACTAGAAGCGTGCAAGATAAAGCCAAATAACTATATAGTTTTTATGTAAATAGAGCCTCATCGAATAGTATTTGATGAGGTTTTTATTGTGTGAATTTACCTTGAGTTTTCACAGCCTTTCTTTGTTAAAATCTCCTTAAAGAAGCTTTGACCGCAGTGCCATTTTTTTATCTTCAGCACTAAACTAAATTAACACTAATGCAATCAATTAAATTTGTTTTAATAAAAGCCATTCTTGTCTTTTATTGTTTTTCAGGATATACACAGCAAGACATTTCTTATGATGTTAAAAAACATTATACAAAACAAGAAGTAGATATTGTAATGAGAGATGGTATAAAACTTCATACAACGATTTATACACCAAAAGATACTTCAAAAAAATATCCAATACTCATGCAACGAACACCATATAGTTCTAGACCCTATGGTAAAGATCAATTTCGATCCAAAATAGGCCCTAATGAGTTTCTTATGAAAGAGGGAAATATAATTGTATATCAAGATGTGCGAGGCCGTTGGATGAGTGAAGGTGTGTACGACAATATGCGTGCTTATATTCCAAATAAAAAAGACAAGCAATTTGATGAAGCTAGTGATACCTACGATACTATAGATTGGCTAGTTAAAAATGTTGATCATACTAATGGAAAAGTAGGAATATGGGGTATTTCATATCCTGGTTTTTATGCAACATATTCACTATTAGATTCACATCCAGCACTAAAAGCTGTGTCGCCGCAAGCGTGCATTGGTGATTTCTTTTTTGATGATTTTCACCATAATGGAGCATATTTACTTAGTTACTGGAGAGCAACAGCCGTATTTGGATATGAAAAAACGAAACCTGTATCTGAAAGCTGGTATACATTTCCCGACCTTAAGAGCGAAGATCAATATCAGTTTTTTAAAGATATAGGTCCTTTAAGTGCTTTAGATCAGTATTATAAAGAAGATAATGTGTTTTGGACTCAGTTAAAAGAGCATCCAAATTATGACGAATTTTGGCAAAAAAGAGGGATTATTCAGCATTTAAAAGATATCAAACCAGCTGTAATGGTTGTTGGTGGGTTGTTTGATGCAGAGGATTTGTACGGCCCGTTTGAAACGTATGAAAAGATTGAAAACCGAAGCAAAAACTATAATATTATGGTTTTTGGCCCATGGAGCCATGGTGACTGGGCAAGATCAAAAGATCGTCAAGCAATAGGTAATGTATATTTTGGAGATCATCTTTCTAAGAATTTTCAAAAGAATGTAGAGAGCAAATTTTTCAATCATTTTCTAAAAGGAGAAGGTGATGAAAAAACCGGTTTACCCGAGATTCAGATTTTTGATACTGGAAAAAAAGAATGGAACTCTTTTGATACCTGGCCTCCAAAAAATATTCAAAAGAAAACATTTTACCTTTCTGATACCGAAAAATTGTCAAATAAAACTGGTGAAGGTTTTTCAGAATTTATAAGTGATCCTAATAAACCTGTACCTTATTCTGAAGATATTAAAATGGTATTTACGCCAAGAAAATATATGACCGATGATCAACGATTTGCTGCTCGACGACCTGATGTATTGGTCTTTGAAACTCAAGTTCTTGACAAGGATATTACACTGTCTGGTGAGATTCTGGCTAAACTTAAAGTTTCTACAACGGGTACTGCTGCAGATTGGGTAGTAAAAGTGATAGATGTATTTCCAAACGATGCCAAAAATACTGAAGAAACTCAGGAATATTTAAAAATGAGTAATTATCATATGATGGTACGTAGTGAAGTAATGAGAGGTCGTTTTAGAAATGATTTTAGTAAACCTGAGCCTTTTGAGCCTAATACAAAAACTGATGTGAATATAAAATTACAAGATGTACATCATACATTCAAGAAAGGGCATAAAATTCAGGTACAAATCCAGAGTACATGGTTCCCTTTAATCGATTTGAATCCACAAACTTATGTACCTAATATTTTTAAAGCTTCGGCATCAGATTTTACCAAACAAACACATAAGGTATACCATGATTCTGTAATAGAATTTTCAATTTTAAATTAACTAACCTTAATAAAAATATTATGTATAAAGTAAAAATCGTCGTATTGCTTTTTTGGTCGCTTTTTATTGTAATTAGTTGTAAACAGGAAGCTAAAGAACCTGAAAAGGATGCAGCTTCTGTTGCCCAAGCTATTGAAGAACATTCTAAACACTTAAATGATTGGTTCGAAACACAATTTCAAGATGAAGTAGCCAAATCACCTATGACTCAAACATTTTTAGGAATTAAAACTTCTGATTATGGTAAATGGGATGATATCTCTTCAAAAAAGGAAGTTGAAGACTTAGAAGTAGCTAAACAGCGTTTAGCATATCTTAAAGATTCTATAGATATTTCTAAGTTAAATCAAGCAACATTGCTTAGTTATAAATTGATGAAACAAGACCTCAAAAATGAGATCGAAGATTTTCAGTATCGATTTTATAATTACCCTGTAAATCAAATGCAAGGGATGCATGCTCAAGTTCCTGCATTTATGATCAATATGCATCGAATTGAGGACAAAAGTGATGCAGAAGCTTACATTTCTAGATTAGATGCCATGGATGAGTTATTTGCGCAATTAATCGAAAACATGAAAATCCGAGAGAAAAATGGAATTCTTCCTCCAAAATTTGTATTTGCCAAAGTTTTGGATGATAGTCATAATGTTATAACTGGAAAACCTTTTGATAAATCTAATCAAGAAAGCACATTGTTAGCTGATTTCAAAAGAAAAATAGCTAAACTAGAAATATCAGATGATGAAAGTAATCAACTAATATCTAAAGTTGAAAAATCATTAACTCAAGGTGTAAAGCCTGCTTTTGATAATCTAATAGCATTACTTGAAGCGCAGCAGCAAAGAGCAACTACGGATGATGGTTGTTGGAAATTCCCAAAAGGTAAAGCCTTTTATAATAATGCGCTCCAGAGGACTACCACAACTGATATGACTGCAGAACAAATCCATGAATTAGGAGTAAAAGAAGTAGCAAGAATTCATGGAGAAATGAAAGATATTATGAAACAAGTAGCATATGAAGGTACACTACAAGATTTCTTTAAGTATTTGAAAGAGGATAAAAAGTTTTATTATACAAATGATGAAAAAGGTAAAGCAGCATATCTAAAAGAAGCCGTTGGATTGATAGATACTATGAAATCTAGATTAGATGAATTGTTTATAACAAAACCAAAAGCAGACATTGTGGTAAAAGCTGTTGAGCCATTTAGAGAAAAAAGTGCAGGAAAAGCATTTTATCAACAAGGTACACCAGATGGTTCGAGACCAGGTAAGTATTATGCGAATTTGTATGACATGGAAGCCATGCCAAAATATCAAATGGAAGCACTAGCATACCATGAAGGTATTCCTGGCCATCATATGCAAAGGTCTATTTCATTAGAATTAAAAGATATTCCAAAGTTTAGAATGTTTGCAGGATATACTGCCTATACTGAAGGCTGGGGGCTGTATACAGAACAATTGCCTAAAGAGATTGGAATGTATAGTGATCCATATTCTGATTTTGGCAGGCTGGCTATGGAGTTATGGAGAGCATGTCGATTAGTTGTTGATACAGGAATACATGCCAAGAAATGGTCAAGAGAACAAGGAATTAAATATTACACTGATAATACTCCTAATGCCGAAAGTGATGCCGTAAAAATGGTAGAGCGTCATATTGTGGTACCTAGTCAGGCTACCGCATACAAAATAGGAATGAATAAAATATTAGAATTGCGTGAACAAGCAAAAAAGAAGCTTGGTGATCAATTTGATATCAGAGAGTTTCATGATGTGGTGCTTACTAATGGGGCTGTGCCACTTAATGTTTTAGAAGAATTAGTACAAGATTGGATTACTACAAAAAATAGTGACTCTCAAAAAGAAAATGAAGAACATTCTTAAGAAGATACACTTATAGTATTAATACAATATAGATAAGCCTTTCTGCTAATGAAAGGCTTATTTGTACCTGGGTTTAGGTAATTTTATGGGAAAACCATAAAATAAAAGTAAGAATATAGCTACAAAATATGTGAAAATAATTAAATTTGTGTATTTTGCGGACTAAATATGCTTTTTATCATATTTGCATCCCCAAAATAAACAATATGAACAAAACAGCCTTTACATTTTTAGCTCTGTTTTTGATATGTTTTTCGGTTTTGTCACAGAATCGACTTTCAGAAACTGATCTTTCTAAGATAAGAACATTAAAAGATTCTTCATTATTTAATGCTGCAATCAATAGTTTAGATATACTTATTACAGAAGAACAATTAGATAAAGCAGAACAGTTAACTGATCAGCTTATAAGTATTGGTAATGATATTGGGTATAAAAAAGGCTTAGGTTTTGTCTTTTGGAAAAAAGGTGTGATAAGTAATGCACGTAATAGAAATATAGAATCTGATAGAAACTTTGAAAAGGCAACAAAATATTTTGAAAGTATTAATAACCTTGAAGGGTTAGCGACGGTTTGTAATGAGCGATTTATTATTGAACAAAGTAGGGGGGACTTTGAAAAAGGTGCAGATTATCTTTTAGAGGCTAAATTGTACCGAGAACAATTAAAAGATAGTATAGGTTTATCGGGTATTTATAATAATTTGGCAATAATTTATAAAGAGCTTAAAAACATACCTTCTGCAGAAGAATATTATCTAAAATCTATAGGACTTAGAAAGCAGTTAAAACTTAAAGGCCAAGGGTTGGTCATGAATAATTTAGCATTATTGTATACCGAAAATGGTAATCTTTCGAAAGCAGAGAATATCTTACCCGCTGCATTAAAAATCAATAAAGCAGAAAAAGATATAAGACACACAGCTCAATCATATAGTATTATGGCCAAAGTAGCATTATATAGCGAGAATTATAAAACTGCAAAAAAATATTATGATACTACATTGTGCGTAGCAAGCCAAACTAATTTTAAGCTATTGGTGATTAATGCCAAACAACAACTCGGCATAATTGCTCTACAAGAAAAAGAATACAATAAGGCCGAAAAACTATTAACTATTGCCAGAGAAGAGTTTATTAAAGTTAATGCGATACCATTGGTATTAAAGAATTATCAATTTTCGTTCAAATTAGATTCTGCTAGAGGTAATTTATTAAGCGCAATACATTGGCAAAAAAAATATCAAAAACTTTCGGATAAGAGGATGTCGGATATTACCACTAAAAAGGTTGAAAAAACGAGGTCACGATATGAAGCAGAATTAAAACAATTGAAACTAATTGAAGAGCAGGAAGCAAGAGAGCGCAAAACAGAAGCCAAATTGTTTAAATTTCGATTAATTTCCTATATCGCTATTGCGGTTGTTTTGGCCATTCTTACGTTTTTAATTTTGATTATAAGAACTCGTAATGAGCGAAAGAGACTAATAGTCGAACTTGATAACTCTAATAAAGTAAAAAATAAATTATTTTCTATCATTGCACATGATTTAAAAAATGAAATCAATGGTTTAGAAGGAAGTCTTAATCTTTTGAAGGAAAACTCTATCTCTGAAAAGGAATTTAAGGAAATTATCCCATTGCTAGCCAATGGAACTCACCAGACTTCGATACTTTTGCATAACTTATTAAATTGGTCAAAATCCCAGTTAAAGGAGTTAAATGCTAACCCAACTTCTTTTGATATTTCTGAAGTAATCAGTAATAAATTTACCTTTTTTAAAGCCAAAGCTGATCAAAAAGGAGTTAAGCTTATTAATGAATTAAATCCAACAGTTATTTTTGCCGATAGAGATATGTTTGCAATCGTTGCTCAAAACTTAATTGCTAATGCTATTAAATTTTGTAACCCAGGGGATTCGATTGCACTACTCTCTGAAGAAAAAGAGGATAGCTACGAAATATGTTTTAAGGATACTGGTATTGGTATTGATTCTGATCATATTCATAAATTATTTGCAGAAGATACGTATACAACTGCTGGAACTCAAAATGAAACAGGAACAGGCCTAGGCCTTAGAATTTGCAAAGAACTTATAGAGCTTAACCAAGGTAAAATAGAAGTAGAAAGTGCTCCAGGTACGGGTAGTACGTTCTGTATTTCTTTACCAAAAGCTGCATGATACTATAATAGTACCTTACTTATGCTGAGTTAAGATTTGAAATAAAATTAAAACAATATTTCAGTAAAAGAGTTATCCATTACTGAAGATAAATATTGTATTATTTATCTATTATAGTTCTAAATTGATAAAAGAATCGTTCAATAAGACGAAGATCCTCGGTAATGATTTCTACCACTCCTCTCATTTCTTGTTTAAAAGGAATTTCTTTATTATAAGTAGTAATTAGTTTTTCAGGCAATGTTACATCAATTAGATATAATCCATCTTTATCGGGTAGTAAAGAAATGTGTTTTACTGTTCCTTTTAATGTTCCGAATTCATCATCAGGAAAATTTTCTAATCTAATATTTGCAATTTGCCCTATCTTAATTTTACCCGAGTTTTGTGATGGAGCTTTTATTCTAGCAATATATGATGATTCTTCTACCGGAATGATAATAAAGACAACATCTCCAGATGTAACGGTTTGATTTTTAGTTCTGTAATTTAAGAATGAAACACGACCTTTCATATCTGATTTAAGCACAAACTGTAGTTCCCAGTCTTTGATACTCTTTTTTAATTGATCAAAAGATTGCAACACCTTTTTGAAGAGGTTGATTTCTTCTTTTCTTTTATTGATTTCTGTTCCTTTTGAGTTTTTGTTAGCATTACTTATGTTTTCAGTTATTTGTGATAACTGTACATCATTACTTTCGTAGTTTCGTTTTGCCTGAAGATAATCTAGCTCTTTATTTTCATATTCTTGAGCTGAAATCACACCTTTCTCAAATAATTCTTTTTGGCGTAATAATTCTTTTCTTTTGTATGTGAGCTCTGTACGACCTAACCTTTTTTGAGCTTTTAAATTTTCGAGTCTTCTATATAATTCGGATAACGAAACTTGGTTTGCTAATGCTTCATTAGAGAATGGTTGAAGCTCTTTATTCAAAATGTATTCAGAATAACTATTTTCAAATAAAGCAAAGCTGGTTTCTATATCTCCAAGAAACAACACAGGTAATTCATCAATAGGAAAAGCAAAAGATTTGTTATTCAATCTTACGGTATCTACAATAGATTTAAGTAAAAATACGTCATTGTAGTTAGCCGTACTTTCTAATATTGCCAAAGGAGTATTTTTAGGCACAATCTGATTATCCTGTACAAGTATAGCTTCTATTTTTCCACTTGTTTTTGCATATTCTTTTTGTGGAGGTATCTGTGTGGTAATAATTGCTTCAGCAGGAATGACATCAGGGTACTTAACCAACCAACTAAGAAACAATAACATTATTACTAATACCAATATCAAGAGGTTCCCCCATCTAATCATCCAATGCGGTACTCGAGTTAAAATTTCTTGTACTTCTTCACTTCTTAATTGTATGTCGTCTAATGTATCTGGCATTATTTTTAATTATAAATTTTATTTTCCTAATTCAAGTTGGTTTTTTACTAAGTTAAAATAATTTCCTTTCGTTTTAATTAATGACTCATGGTTTCCAACTTCTACAATTTTACCTTTATCCAATACTACAATCTGATGTGCATTTTTTACGGTACTTAATCGATGCGCTATAACCATTACAGTCTTATCTTTGAAAAACGTATCTAACTTTTCCATAATTACCTTTTCATTATTTGCATCCAAGGCAGAAGTGGCTTCATCAAAAAAGAGGAATTTAGGGTTTTTATATACTGCGCGGGCTATAAATAGGCGTTGCTTTTGTCCAGTACTTAACCCAACACCTTCCATACCGATTTTGGTATTGTATGATAAGGGTAAAGATTCAATAAACTCTTTGATATTTGCAACATCAACTGCATGAGCTAATTTTTTCTTATCGACATAATCTTCTCCTACTGCTATATTGTTTGCAATGGTATCATTAAAAATATATCCTTCTTGCATTACTACCCCAAAATGATCACGCCATGCTTTTTGCGAAACATTTTGAAGATCATGATTACCAATATAAATTTGCCCATCATCGGGCTCATAAAATTTGAGCAATAATTTCATCAAGGTAGTTTTTCCACTACCACTAACTCCAACAACTGCTGTAATTTTATTGGCAGGAATAGAAAGATGTAAATCTTCTAATACGGGTTTATCTGATCCAACATATCTAAAATTTAAGCCTTTTATTTCAAAACCAGAATTTTCTTGAATTTCTTTGATTTTTTCATCTCCGGCATGTTCTTCATCTTCTTTGTTATGGATTTCTCCTAAACGTTCTAGAGATATTTGCGCATCTTGAAGTTCTCTAAGGAAATTTATTAATTGTGTAATAGGAGCATTAAGTTGCCCAACAATAGCAGTGATAGCTAACATCATACCTAATGTAATGTCACCATCAATAACTAATTTTGCAGAAAAAACTGTAATAAAAATATTTTTGAGCTCATTAATAAATGAAGATCCAACATTTTGATATTGCTCTAGAGCAAGATTTTCAATCGATATTCTAAATAATTTAGCTTGCACAAACTCCCAGTTCCAACGCTTTCTTTTTTCAGCATTATGAAGCTTGATTTCTTGCATACCATTTACTAATTCAATTACTTTACTTTGCTCTTCACTAATTTGAGAGAAACGCTTGTAATCTAATTTTTTACGCTTTTTGAAGAATATTAATATCCATGCAAAATAAAAGGTGCTTCCTACGGCAAATATTCCAAAAATAGGAATGCTATAATAAATCAAGACGATACTAAATACAATAAGATTAACCATTGAGAACAATACGTTCAATGAAGACATGGTTAATATTTGCTCGATACGTTTATGATCATTAATTCTTTGTAAGAGATCCCCCGTCATTTTTACATCAAAATAAGCGATAGGAAGATTCATCAGCTTGATAAAAAAGTCTGAGATTAATGATATATTAATACGAGTACTAAGATGTAACAGTATCCAACTTCTTAATATGTCTATTAGCGTTCTACCCACAAATAAGGATAGCATTGCAATTAAGACTAAATATATAAAATTTAGATCTTGATTTTTGATCCCTACATCGACAATACTTTGAGTAAGAAAAGGAGTGATAAGCTGCAATAAACTACCAGCACCAAGTCCTAATGCTAATTGAAAAAGAAATGATTTGTACTTAAATATGTATTTAGATATAAACTTAAACCCAAATTTTTCTTCTTGGTCATCAAGATTATCATTATAAAAATGAGGAGTAGGTTCTAATAATAGGGCTACACCTTCTTCTGTATCTTCATCAGCATTATTTCCTATCCATGCTTTGATAAACTCATCTTTGGTATAGGTAATCAGTCCATGGGCAGGATCAGATACATATATAGTCATCCCACCTTTGCGGTTAGTCTTAACTTTGTAAACAACTACATAGTGTACTTTATTCCAGTGAACAATACATGGTAATGGTACCTCTTCTAGTTTATTGAGAGAAAGTTTTACACCAAGTGATCTAAATCCTATTTCTTCTACGGCATCACTTAATCCCAAAAGAGAACTACCTTCTCTAGTTGTTTCACTTAGCATTCTAAGTTTTGGAGTATTAAGAACTCTTCCGTAATGCTTAGCAATTATCTTAATACAAGTAGGTCCGCAATCTTTAGATTCAGCTTGTTTGTAAAAGGGAAATTTTGGCATTAAACGTTTTTAATTAAATTGATTTATGTGAAAAATAATGATCTTCTTAATTAAGAAGATCTTCTACAAAGAAAAGTAAATCTTTTGTATTATACTCTTTAGGGAATGATTTTCCATTAATTAATATTTCTGGAGTGAAATTTTTATTGTGATCGATACACCATTTATTTTGTTTTTCAAGTATTTTAAAATAGTTTTCATTACCATTTCTACCCCATTTTTTAAACCAATCATTACATTCTAAATTTAAGTATGCATCATGCATAGCTTTGAGAGGTTGGTCTTGTTCTCCTTCATGATATATCTCTAGCAATCGAGCAGTTATTTGAGTGCTATTATTATTCCTGTCCTGAGCAGGCACATTAAAGCGGACGATTATTTGTATCTCTTCATTATTTTGACGTAATAATTGTTCAACAAGTGTATGTGCTTCTTTGCAATGCCCACAAGAAGGGTTAGTAATTATGGTAATGTATAGTTTTGAGTTTTCATCTCTATTACCAAATATAATTTCATCTTTATCGATGGCTCCACTGGATACTAATTCAGACTTAGATAATAATGTATCAAATAGCGAGTAGTTTCTTTTAAATTTGAAATGATCAATTTTTAAAGTTTTTAACGCAATCTCTTTTTTTAGTAAAGGAAGCACATATGACCAGCATACAGATACTATTGAAAAACTAAATAATAATAGGGATAGTGGCAAAAAATCATACGAGATGCCTGTTATGCTATAACCAGATATATATATAGGTACTATTTGAAGCCACAAAACAGCTACAACACCTAGGCACAAGGTACACCAGCTTTTTATAACATTAAATTGATAAATGACAGAATAAAAAGTGAATGGAATGCTTACTAAGCTTAAAATATAGATAGGTATAAAGCTAGTGCCACTTAAAAGGAATAGAAAACTTGATAAAATGAAACTTATAAAGTATACAATACCTACATCACTTAGTTTAATAGATCCTGGTAATGAAGCTCCTTTTGAATTAAGAACGGTATCACAACTCACCTTGCTTTGGCCTATGGAGCAGATACGATCCAAGGTGTTGGATTGCAGGCCTAATTCTTTTAGGATAATTAGAACGCTAAATGTAACTCCAATAATGGATAATATATAATGCAAGAGTTCTGATAAAGAAGGTTTCAACAACAAAAATGAAATAATAAACAGAATTGAAGTTATTATGATTCCTAGGATTCTTTTTTTGGTACTCTTAGCTTCAATATTTATATCATCTTCATCTGAATCTATGATCAAAATAACGCCTGTCCAGATTTTTAGAAATTCTTCTACAGAAAGTATCTGTGTATATTCTCTGCTAAAAATAAGATTGATTGTATCTTTTTTCTTAATAAAAATAACAAAATGCTCTCCAGTTTCATTTCTAATTTGGGTAAGAAAATATGAGTCCAGTTGTAAAAGTGTTTCACTATCAATGGCAACTTTAGCTGCAATATTTTCTATAACAAAATGATCAAGAACTCCGGTGATCGAATGTAAACTTGGGTAGGTGGGATGACTAAGTAGTTGAAATTTAACCTCTTCTTCATCTACAGAAATTCTATTTTTTTTTAAGATTTTATATAATAGGTATACAACAGCGTCTTTCATTACAGGAAATCATATTATTAAGTTACTGGATGTAAAACTTCTATGAGCAAAGTTTTCTCAAGGACAAAAGATGTAAGTTTTTCCTTGAATTGTGATATATTACTTTGAAATTGACTCATAAAATCTTCATCTTGGCTCAACTCATCATGCAGCTCTTTCATAGATACTGGTTCTAGGAAATATAAAAGAATAGCATCCCATCCTTTTAATTCTCGTTTATAGAGCTTTTGATCATGAGGCATTATATATTGAATAGTTATTGGGTCAGATTCAAAATCAACCACACATTTTTCATTAATCTTAAATTTAGTGTCCCAAAGATCTTCTATAGATAATTTTTCAACAAACTCATAGAAATTATATATGTAGGCTAATCTTTCTTTCGAAATTTCTGTTTCAAAGTTTTGACCTCCAAAATGTTCCTTTAATTTTTTGTTGAGATGATTGTAATATTCTGGGAAATGATAGCTTAATCGTCCTTCAATTTGCTCACATGCAAAAACTGATTTTTTGGAATAGCCAACACAATGAATATACTTTGACAATACAGGAATAGAACTAAAATCTATTATTTCGGCAAAATTAGGGGCAACCTCGTCAAATAAGTATTGTACTTTGAGATTGTTGTTTTCAGCTATAGCGTATCCTAACTGTTGCTCAAAGATGGTGTTAAAAATCCCTACATCTAGGTTTTCTAGATGATGTTTGTTTTTTGTGATCAGGTCAAATGCTTTGTCATTCAATTCTTTGAAAAAACTTATGTTTTTGCCACCAATAAACCCTGCATTATGTGCTAGTATTTTTTTGTTTTTATTAAACGTACTTATAAGCTCACTTGGAATTGATTCAAAGCTTTTAAGCATATACCCAAATGTTTTTCCATAGTTTGGGAAATCTTCTTCTATATTTTGTGCTATAATATCATATTGATCAATTTGATATGGGATTTTATCCCAAAGAAATATATCATTATCAAGATGAATAAATGGCTCATCTTGTTGTGCACATGCAACCAATTTACCTAATGCCCACAACTTGGGATCATAATCATTGATACTATCTAATTGGGTATGAATTTTTGAATATGGAAGCTCTAATAGATCATGAAATAATTCTTTACCTCTTTGATCGGTATACAGCTCGTTTTGTGAGTAAAATTTATTGATTGTCAAAGCGCTAAGCGCAAAACTATAAAATGCATATTTTTGATTTGGCCAACCTCCATTAAACCTTGCATTTGCATCATCAGAATTATGGTATACAGGTTTGGTCCAAAAACTTTGAATTATTTTCATTAACGGTATAATTAAAAAAAGAGGATGTTATAAAACATCCCCTAAATAAATATTTAAGACTTTTTGTATTAGATAGATTATGGTCTACATAAACTTCTCATACCATAGTCATAGTATAAAGTACTTCCGCAACTTATACTCCATACCCCATTTGGTGGGTATAGTACACCTTGTCGACATCTTGGATAAAGACAAGCCGAACCTCCAAAATAACCTCCTGTGATTTGCTTTGATTCGTCTTTACCTAAAACCTCAAGTTTGATCTTTTTAAGAATTTCCGTTTTTTTCATGATTCTTTGTTTTTTGATTAATAATTATTCTAAACTAATGAATTAATTATCCTAGTAAAAAACTATTTATTGCTCAAACGTTATAGTGTTGATAAATACTCGATTTTTTGTGATTATTAGTAGTGTATTTATTTTTTTTGAGGCTTTTCTTTAGTGTTTTAACATCTGTATTAAACCTATTTGGTGTTTTAGAAACCATAGATATATTAGATTGGATCTATCTTATATGATATTTCGTTTTATTGACTTTGTAAGTGGGTAAGTGCTTGGGTTTATAGAGAATAAAATAAAAAAGCTGCTAGAATGTTTTCTAGCAGCTTTTTTTTGATGATCACAGGTGCTTATCTAACACTTAATTTAGTGATATAAGTTCCTGTTTTATTACTGATTTTTACAATGTAAAGTCCTTTTCGAAGATCATTTACAGGGAAACTATGGTTAGCTTTAAAATTGCCTTCAAATTTCTTTACCAAAGTTCCTGTAATCGTACAAATAGCTACTTTTTGCGCTTGTTTTTGTATCCTGAAATCAGTTTTGGCTGGATTAGGGTAAATTAAAAAACGAGGCTTTTTTGGCTTGCGAATTCTTGGGAAATATGGTCTGTCTCCATAGATTTTAAATTCACCGGGTTGTAAGGTTATTTTTGCATTCACATTTCTAACCACCAGCGGTCTGCTTCTATAATTTAACAAATCAAACCAGAACCCTCTTTTTTGAAATTTTGGATCAATTTCAATAGGCTCTACACCAAAATTACCTATAATAGTTACATTTTTAATACCTCTTTTTCTTCGAGAGTCATTAGTAAGATGAATTGTTTTTGCATTATCTGATGATGCATCTATTGTAAAATCACTAGTTTGAAATACACTTTCGTTTTGACGTAGTGAAATAAGATTTGCATATAAATCATATACTGCTTTTCTATTAGGATCTTCATAATAATCCCAACGAATAGGTTTTGGATTGGTTCTACAACCACCATCTTCATTACCATCTTCGCATCTATTGATACTAAAATCATACCCTAATTCGCCAAATTGCCATATCATTTTTGGCCCAGGAACAGTAAAATAAAAGGCTCCAGCCAATGAAATTCTATCTAAGGCTGTCGAAAGATTCTTTACAGAGTAGTCTCCACTTCCGTTACCAAATGCAAGGTTTTTATACATTAACCGTTCTTCATCATGACTTTCCATAAAACTTACATTTGATGGAGTGTCCCATCCCCGAGATTGATAAGAAATCCAACCAAAATCAGAATTGTTATACCCCATAGTTGCCTGGTTGTAGTTAAAATTATGATTACCCCAAACCATCATTCCGTCATTGATCAGTATTGTTTCTTCTTCATTAGGAGCAAAATGTTCTAAAATCACATAAGCATTGGGATCAATATTTTGTATTGTAGCATTCATACGAGTAAGAATATTAATTCTACTCTGATCAAATGCGCCACCATCACCAATAGTATTAGTAAATCCTTTAGTGAAATCAAATCTAAAACCATCTACATTATATTCTTTTAACCAAAATTCATTTAATCTATCGATATATGCTTTAGTAACTTCAGATTCATGATTTAAATCGTTGAAGAATGAAAAAGATGTGTTCGAGTCTTCTACATTAAAAAATGGATTTTCAGGAAGTACTTTACCAGTGTAACACCCATTACAATCATTCCACATTCTATAATATGGGTTTTGACCTGTTGCATGGTTATATACAACATCTAGAATAACAGCAATTCCTCTAGCATGACACTCATCAACAAATTCTTTGAAATCTGTCGGAGAACCATAATATTTGTCTAGTGCCATATGAAATGATGGGTTATATCCCCAGCTGATGTTACCGTCAAATTCTGAAACTGGCATTAGCTCGATAGTATTTACCCCAAGTTTTTGTATATAATCTAACCTTGCTTTTACAGCATCATAAGAGTGTAATTCATCAAAATCGCGAATCAACAATTCATAAATCACTAAATCTTCTTTTGCAGGACGTTTAAACTTCTTAATCTTCCAATTATAAGGAGTTTCACCTGTTTTAAACCAAGTAACAGCATGATTCGTTTTTCCGGTTGGATATGCTGGGATATTAGCAAAAGTATCTTCGGCTATGAATGCATCATTGTATTCTGATAAGATAAGAGTAGAGTAGGGGTCTGCAATCGAAATTTGTGACTCTATTACATATTGAAAAAGAATATCAGAATTGCTAGGTAGATTTTCTAGAGTAATCCAAAAACGATCTTGTGCACTATCCTTATTTAATAAATACTTGTCATTAATATTCCAGTCATTATCATCTAAATTGCTGATAAGGTGTACAAATTCTTTACCTGGAGCATAAAGTACCAAAGTTGCTGTCGATGGATCTTTTGGATTTAAATTAATACCATCATTCATACCAGCAGGTACAGGAGCTTCGATAGTATTAGGAGCAATAACAGCTGTAAATTGAGTTGACAAAGTATTTGAAGTACCCGATTCAGTTGCTTCAATACTAAAACTTGTATTTTCTACAACGGTATACTCAAAGTTGTAGTTTGTTGTTCCTGTTTGAGTATCTACTATTGTACCATTAGCAGATAGTACAAAATCTGCAGTAACGCTTGTACTTGCAGCAATAGGAAAAGAGTTTCCGGTTTCTACAATACTCACAGGTTTTGATGGATTTACTAATGAAAGCTCAAAAACCCCAACATTTACAACATTATCTTGTGTTTTTTTATCGCCAGAACCATCTTTTGCTTTTGCAAGCATACCTATACGGTCTATACCAGTTACCCCATAAAAAGTAGTAGGGGTAAAGGTAAAAGAATAAGTACCATCCCCGTTATTGGTAAATTTATTGGCCTCATTAGAGTTTGTCCAATCCCCATTTGTAGGGGCATTACTACCATTATTACTGCCCTGTGGAAAGTACCAGGCCCATAAGTAGAGATCATTTACCCCCCATATACTGGTATCTACGCCTGAAACTGTGATGGTAATTTCATCATTTTCATCAAAAGGATTAGGAGTAATGGTAAAAGTAGCGTTCTGTTGTTGAGCAAGAGTAATATTTGCCCCCAGAACGAGAAATAGTAAAAAAATAATTTTTTTCATGACTTGTGATTTTTAGTGAACAGAAATTGTTCGTATAATCAAAAATAATCGATGCAAGAGAAATAATAATGTCATCAAAAAAATAGTTTGGTACTCAAACGTTGTAGTGTTAACAAATTCTTATTTTTTGAAGCTAAAAGATGTGCTTTTCTTAACTTTTTTTTGGGTTTCTGTAATGATTTGATAGTATAAAATAAAAATATTTGAATAATTTAAACTAAAAAAGAGTGTGGTAACACACTCTTTTTTAGTTGACTATATAGGTTTTGGGATCTTTATTCTTTAGCAATCGACCAGATTGAAAACCCTTTTGCAGGAGCTTCTATACTTACTTGTCCATTCGCTTCTGCGATTGGGGCTTTTTTAGAATTATCTGCATAATCGATTAGCTTTTTTCCTGCCCAATTTGATGTTACAGTACTTTGTTTTGCTTGATTACTAATATTGATATAAAAAATTAGTCCAGGGTTATTACCTTGACCATTTCTTTTCATAATATATTCATTTTTGGTTGCTTTAATGATTTGTACATCTCCTATAGCAATAGTATTATGAATAAGCACTAAGTTCTTAAGTTTATCTTTAAATTGATCATTCTCATAATCATTATAAAAAAGAGTAGGATACCCATCATGGGTTAGAATGTATGCATAAGCAATCATTTTGTTACCAAAACTTATGTTGTTATCTGTATTGGTATCTTTTTCGGTATCGTGATTAGCTGTAAAAGTAACGGCTTTATCAGGATATATTTTACGAAGCATATTATTATCTACACCTAGAGCAGTTAGATCTTTGTTACGATCTAAAGTCTCATCTAGTTTATAAAAACAAGCAAAATCAAAAGCAGGAGATCCAGATGCATCTACCCACTTTTTAAGGTTTTGTGCATTACCATCAAAGTTTTCTCCTACAGAAAACCCACCTACTTTATCATTCCATGCTTTTACCCATTTTGGATCAAAACTTTTTACATAATCAAAACGCCATCCATCAAATTTAAGGGTGTTTTTATAAAACTCAGCTACAGAATCATCTCTGCCCCATAACCAATCTTGTACATAGGTTTGATCATGACAAAGGTCTGTTTTGGCAAAAAACGGGTTTTCTTCAAATCCATCATTGTTATGAAAATCATTGGGGTGATAATGATTGTAATCTCTATTGAACTTACCAGAAGCATTACCATTTTGTTCGTTAAATAAGGTGTATACTTCGGTATCTCCAGGGCGCAACGGATTTGCTTCTTTACCACCACCAGAGTTATGACTGATAACAATATCAGCAATTACTTCTATTTTGTTATCATGTGCTTTTTGGATAAGGCTTTCTAATTCGACTCTTGACCCAAATCGAGTTTCTATGGTTTCATGTTGATCTAATTCTCCTACATCAAAATAATCTGATGGATCGTACCCCATAGACTCTTTTCCTGATTGCCCTTTACCAGGTGCAGGCAACCAAATTTTATTTACACCAGTAGCAGACCAATCTGCAATTTTACTGTTCACCTCGTCATACCAACCTCCTATAGGTTCAACATTCCAATAGAATGCCTGCATCATTACACCAACGCCTTCTTGTTTAAATTGGTTAAGGTCTAGCTTAGTAGCATCTACACTATTTCCATCTCCATTATCACCAGAAGAATTGTCTGTAGAATCATCAGATGAGCACCCTAAAAATGCTATTGATAAGATCCCAAATATGATACTTGTTATTGATTTCACTGTATTTTTCATAAGCTTTAATGTAAAAGGGCTGTTTTATGTTATAAAACAGCCCTTTCTAATTTAGTTTTGACTAACTCAATTATATTTAATTTTTGATCAAAGAATAGGTATATATTCTTGGATTGCTAAAATCAAGAACAATAGTATAATTACCTGCTACATTAACAGGGATATTGTTATCTCCTTCAGTGCTTAATATTCCAAGAGCACCTCCGTAATTTATGTCCCAAGAATCGTTTGCTCTAAACTTTAGTTCACCTACGGTCAAGTCTAAAGTTGTAGACCAGGTTTTTGCATCTGGGTCATATACAAGATCATGATCTTGATCTGGTCCTGCTTCTGGTGGAGCAAAACCTTTTGGAGTAGATGAGCCAGTAACAGCCCAATCTGTGTCAGTGAATGAATATGTTAAGGCATCTAGATCAACATTAACTCTATAATATCCAGATGTTGCAACTGGTAAATCACTTTCTGCACCGCCATCACTTAGTTTACCTTCATTAGTTCCATCAATTCCATAATCTGTAAATGCACCCCATTCTGGACCTTCTATGATCTTAAGTTTAGAGTCATCGTTTGCAAAATAAATGTACCCTTCATAATCTGTATCTTCAGCTTCTAACGCAGCAATTGTTGGTGTATTTGGATCTGCTGGATCCCAATCGTTTCCGTAACCACTTGCGTTTGCATAACTACCAGGTAACCACAGTCTATTTTGTAAAACAATAAGTACAAAATATGGGGTAGTAGTTAATTTTATTGTTTCTGAAATTAATTCTTCACTATCTTGGCTACCTAGAGAAGATTTTACTCTGATCTCTACAGTACCTTCAATATCTTTTGATAAACCAGCTTGAAGAACAAAACTATTAAGTTCTCCTAATGTCAATTTATAAGAGTTCTCAGTCGTTTTTCCTATAAATACAGGGCTCACAAAATCAGTACCTGATAACCCTACCTCAAGAGTGTAGTTAATCAGTGTTTCAATACCATAACTACTTTTTTCCCAAGAAATAGTGATTGAGTCATTTGCATTGTTTTCTGTTAATTCTACTGTCATGTCTTTATCAGTTAGACTTACAGTATTAACAGCTTGTGCAATTACTTTATCATCTTCGCTTTCACAAGCAAAAACAAGAAAAGCAGTAAGCACAATCATTGTTATTTTATAAATATTTTTCATTTTATTACTTTTTTAGTTCCAAATTCATTAAAAACCATCATTCTGTTCGATGTTAGGATTCGCTTGTAGCGCTTCAAGAGGAAATGGGAAAAGGTTATAGGTATTAGGTATCGAAACACCATCTGCAACACCACCTTTCCAAGGCCATAAGTATGAACCTCCTGTGAATTTTCCAAATCTAATTAGATCTTGTCTTCTATGCGCTTCATAATACAATTCTCTAGCTCTTTCATCCAAAATAAAATCAAGAGTTAATTCTGTATCTGATATATTTCCATCTGCATTACCATAAGCTCTTTCTCTTAAATCATTTACCAATTTTAAAGCGATAGTTCTATCACCACCTCCATTACGTAAATGTGCTTCGGCATACATTAAATATGCATCAGCCAATCTAAACATAGGAAAGTCTATGTCAGAGGCAGCCATTAAAGGTGCTGTTCCTACGGCATATGTATTTCTAAACTTAGTCGTTGGGTAGCCATCTTCCCATTCTCTATAATCTGCCATTATTGGATTATGTCCTTTTGGATGAAAAATAGCTCTTCTATCTTTATTAGGAAACATAGGATTGATAATACTTGTATCTGTACTGTTTGGGTCGAATTCGTCAAACAATCCAAACAAAGCAATTGTTGTTCTATGGCCAAACCATGACTGTTGAGCACCTAAACTTGCTATATCCATTGTAGTATCTCCATAACTTCCGTTTACTAAGTATGTAGTACTACCAAATGATTGCGCATTAATTCGATCTCCTATAAGAGGAAATATGATTTCGGGAGATGTAAAATTATCTCCTTGGAAAATTGATTGATAATCATCATCCAGAGCATAGGTTGCGTCATTAACTACAAGTTGAGAAGCTGTAAGTGCTGCATCATATCTTGCTGTTCCTGTATATACTTCAGCATTCAGATATATTTTTGCTAATATCATATTTGCTACAGCTTTGGTAGCTCTACCATATTCATTACTTGCTGGCAAAATATCTCTTACTTCTAATAATTCATTTTCAACAAAAGTAAAAACTTCCTCTCTTTTAGAAGGAGTTTTTAAAGCACCACCAATTCCGTCTGCTTCAGTAACAACAGGTACGCCACCAAATAAATCCATAGCATGATAATACGATAATGCTCTTAGGAGTCTTGCTTCGGCTCTTATGATATCTTTTTCTGTAAAATCTAATCCTTCAGTTTCTAGCATAAAATTATTTACTTGTCCTACTTGAAAGTAAATTCTATTATACATATACCCTAAAAACTTATTAGTAGAGACCCATCCGGTTGCTGTTGTTAATGGATCTAATCCTCCATCACCCCATCTGTTTTTTACCAAATCTGCAGTCATCTCTTGCATGTTCCACAGACTTCGTAAATATACGGTCTCTCCTGAATCATCTCCTAAGATATCGGTTAACTGATCTCCTCCTTCTAGGGGACCTATTCCATGAAGAATAAGCCCTCCATATAGCTTTGCTAGAAGGCCTTTTATTGCATTAGGGTCCTGTTCTAGAGTAGCTCCTAATGTTTGTTCTACTTCTGGTTCTGTATTTAAATCATCGGTACAAGATGACAGTATGAAGACAGATAGTAGCATTAATACTGTGCTTTTCTTTATAATATTCATAGCTAAATTTTTAAAAGTTAACATTAACACCAAAGGTATATGTTCTTGGTCGCGCATACGGTGATTGTTCGATACCGTTAAAGTTCTCTGGGTCTAGTCCATCATAATCAGAAATTACAAATGCATTATTAACCGAACCGTATATTCTTAATCTGAATTCATTATTAAAGAACTCACTAAAATCATAACCTAAAGTTACGTTATCTAGTCTTAAAAATGTTGCGTCAGAAACAAATAAATCTGATAATGCTTGATTATCTGTCGGGATTTCAAGTAATCCGGTATAATTTCCATCTGCATCCGTTAAATTTAAGATGTTATTTAGAAAGCCGTTTGCATTTTGAGGAACAGCAGCTTCTGCAATTCCATTCTTAAGACGGTTTGCATCATAAATGTTACCACCTAACTGGCCTCTAAAGTTGGCTGAAAAGTCAATTTTCTTATACGTGAAATTTGCTCCAAATCCATACGTCCACTTTGGGTCATAAGGAATAAAAACACGATCTTCGTCATTAATAACGTTATCCCCATTTTGATCTACAAATGCATCAACAATTGGGTTGCCATTTTGATCGTATATTTGTTCGTATAACCAAAAATTTCTAGAACGCTCGCCAACAGCAAATTGACCAATACTAATACCGGTACCTCTACCAATTCCTGTATCTGGAACAGGTGCTTGAGTTACTGATTTAAGGTCGGTAACAAAAGTTTCATTAAAGGAGATATTTCCATTAAAAGCAAGGGTTACATCTTTTTTGTTAATCACTTGAAGGCCTAAAGAAACTTCAACTCCTTCACTTTCGGTACTACCAATATTTTGGATAAACCGGTTAATTAAGCTTCCTTCTGATTGTGGTACTACAGCAAGAAGATCCTCGGTTTCTGTTCTATAGTAATCTACAGTTCCCGTAACCAAACTACGAAACAGCTCGAAATCTATACCAGTATTGAATGTTTTTGCTTTTTCCCAAGTCAATTGGTTTGTGTATGGTTGAGCCCTGTATGTTGTAAAAAACTGATCCCCAAACTGGTACTGTACTACAGGATTACCTCCTCTATATAGTGCGGTATATGGAAAATAGGTTCCAATGGCATCTGCAATATCTTGTTGACCCGTAATACCATATCCTACTCTAATTTTAAGATCATTGACTGTTTTTGACCCGCTTAAGAAATTTTCTTCACTCAATTTCCAAGCACCAGCAACGGCAGGAAAATATCCCCATCGATCATCTTCAGGGAAGAAAGAAGAGGCATCAGCTCTTAATGAAGCTGTCAATAAATACTTATCTAGAATATTAAAGTTCGTTCTCCCAAAGAAAGATTGAAGATTAAGCTTATTAACATAAACAAATGGTGCGTCTGGTACTCTAACACCCTCATCATTATCTGTAGTGGTTCCAAATTTAACACCACGATTAAAAAAGTTTTGATATGAATATCCAGCCTGGGCATCTATTCGTCTTACGAATCCGTCAAAATCTTTCGCATATGATAGATAAGATTCTAGGGTTTGATCTCTTCTTAATTGTACTTCTTCAAAAGAAACACCTGGATTAAAAATAGGATTACTTGCATTATTGTTATATGCGCCAATGGCGTTTTCATCAAATGATTCTAATATTTCTGATTCAGAATAATCAAGACCTAAATTTACAATCGCTCTAAGATCACGTAAAAATGGTAGTGCATAATTCACTTCAAAATTACCGATAAAACGATCCGAATCTTCATTTCTTTTTCTTTGCTCTAACAAAGCTACTGCATTGTTGGGACCTGCGGTTTGAATAAAACTAGCCTCTGGATTTAATGTTTGATAAAAACCACCAAAAAAATCATTTCCTGTAGGGTCAAAGACTGGCAGCGTAGGATTTAGTTGTAATGCCGCTCCAATAGCACCTTGATCCGGTTGATCTTTTCTTGCCAAAATCCCTTTTGCGTTTATAGTAAGTTTTAGATCATTATTTAATAATGTTGGCCTTAAGGTAATAGAACCACTATAGCGATCTACTTCAGACCCTTTTAAAATACCTTCGGTAGTTGTATATCCTACAGATGCTCTAAATGGTATTTTACCAAATAGATTTGCTCTTGCACTAAAGTTGTTATCAGTAGTAAACGAAGTTCTATAGATCTCATCTTGCCAATCGGTATCATAAATTACACCATTAACTCCTAATAAACCGGTTTGCTCAGGAAAGTTATTTGTAATAAAGTCTACATATTCGGCAGAGTTAAATATATCTAGTTTTTTACCAATCTCTCCGATTTGAACATTAGAGTTAAATTCAAACTTAGCTTCACCATTAGTACCTGCTTTGGTTTTGATGATAATTACACCATTGGATGCTCTCGATCCATAAATAGCTGTTGCAGATGCATCTTTTAAGATAGAAAATGATTCGATATCATTTGGATTTACTAAACCTAACACGTTTGCCTGACCTGCAGGATTGTTGTTAGAAATAGGCACTCCATCAATAACGATAAGTGGGCTGTTGTTCGCATTCAACGAAGAACCTCCTCTAATCCTAATATTTGCAGTTGCATCTGGTTCTCCACCAGAAGTTACTACTCGTACACCAGCAGATCTACCGTTTAATAGTTGGTCTGCAGTTGTAATTGCTCCTTGATTTAAATCTTCTGTAGTTAAAAATTCTACAGATCCTGTTAAATCTTTCTTTCTAGAAGTACCATAACCAATAAGTACTACTTGTTCAAGCTCTGAAGCATCTTCTTGTAGAGCAATAGTAATGTTTTCTTGTCCTGAGAAGGTAACTTCTTGAGCTACAAACCCTACATATGAGTAGGTTACAATTTCTCCATCGTTTACATTGTTTAACGAATAATTACCGTCAAAATCTGATGTTGTTCCATTTGTAGTTCCTCTTACAATGATATTTACACCAGGAATGGGTTGACCACTTCCTGCATCAGTAACTGTCCCTTTAACAGTTGACTGGGCAAAAAAGCTCATTGGTACTAACCACAATAAAAACAATGCGCTTTTAGTAAATGTTTTCATATAAATTAAATTAGTTTTTGATTGTTTTAAATCTTATATTTTCACTTTCCGCAACCAAAGTATGCAAAATTTGTGTTAAAATTTAATTAAGGTGTAGTCCGAACCTTACGAAAACGTTTGCGTGTGGAAAACTTTTAAAATTTCGTTAAAATTTTAAGTTTAAATATGGCTTTATAGCATATTTTCGCCTCAAAATTTGATTTTTATATAAAAATATAAAGGGATAAAATAATTCGCGAGGCAATACGTTGAAACGGATTAATTGATTTTACTGATAATATAACTCATAATTTAACAAAAAAATAAGCTAAAGTAAATGAAACAGAAGGTTACGTTAAAACAGATAGCAAAAGAACTAGATGTTTCTATTTCTACAGTATCTAAAGCTTTGAAAGACAGTGTAGAAATTAGTTTAGATACTCGTCAAAAGGTAAAAGCCTTCGCTAAACTGTATAATTATAAGCCTAATAACATTGCATTAAGCCTTAAGAACAGAAAAACAAAGACAATAGGTGTTATTATCCCAGAAATTGTACATCATTTTTTTACAACAGTGATTGGTGGGGTAGAGAAAGTAGCTAATGAAAAGGGATATAATGTTATTATTTGTTCATCTAATAACTCTTTTGATAAAGAAGTTATTAATTTAGAAATGCTAGCAAGTGGTAGTGCCGATGGGTTTATTTTATCTGTAGCCAAAGAAACACAACTTAAGAAAGATTATCATCATATAGATGAAACTATGAATCAAGGTATGCCAGTAGTGCTTTTTGATAGGATTATCGATGAAATTGTATGTGATAAGGTGATTATTGATGATGCAAAAGGAGCTCAGACAGCTACCAATCACTTACTTTCTGTAGGATGTCGTAAAATCGCAATCCTTACTACAGTTGATTATATAAGTGTAGGAAAATTAAGAACGAATGGTTATTTAAGAGCACTTAGAGCATATGATATCCAAGAAGATGAAGCCCTTATTTTAAAGATAGAAGACATCGATAATTGTGAAGCAGAAATTTCAGGCTTTCTGAAAGATAAAGATATTGATGCTGTTTTTGCTGTAAATGAATTATTTGCTGTTACTGCGGCCAAAGTTCTTAATGAGCAAGGTAAAATAGTTCCTGATGATGTTTCTATTATTGGATTTACTGATGGTATTCTTTCAAAACATTTTATCCCGAGCTTAACTACTATTAGCCAACATGGTGAAGATATGGGAGTTAGAGCAGCAAAATTGCTTATTGATAAATTAGAAGGAGATGATGCAGCAACTGAAGAATATAGAACTGTTATCATCGATACTAGCCTGATTCAAAGACAATCTACAAAAAAAACTAAGAAGTGATTCTTACTTATTAAAAAATAATAATATATTTGCCTCTAGTCAAAACTTATATTTTCACTTTCTACTAAAATAAGTTTTGATAAGCAATATCGCTTATCAAGTTAATAATCAAATGATTACTTGATGAACAAGCGTAAGTTAAGTTTCTGGGAAATTTGGAACATGAGTTTCGGTTTTCTAGGAATTCAATTCGGTTTTGCATTGCAAGGCGGATTTATGTCTAGAATTTTCCAAACCCTGGGTGCTGAAAAAGACGCAATACCATTATTATGGATTGCTGCTCCTTTAACCGGTTTACTGGTACAACCTATTATAGGTTATCTTAGTGATAGAACTTGGAGCCCTAGATGGGGGCGTAGACGACCTTATTTTTTAATAGGGGCAATTTTAAGTTCTATTGCATTGTTTTTAGTACCTCATTCACCAGCCTTATGGGTTGCTGCCGGATTTTTATGGATTTTAGATGCTTCAATTAATATTTCTATGGAGCCTTTTAGGGCTTTGGTTGCAGATAAATTACCAGAATCTCAAAGATCTTATGGATTTGTCACACAAACATTAATTATAGGTATAGGAACCTGGGTGGCAAGTAATTTACCATGGATGGTTTCGCAACTAGGAGTAAGCGATGCTGCACCAACAGGAGTAATCCCAATGTCTGTAAAAGTAGCTTTTGCAATAGGAGCTTTTGTTTTTCTTGCAAGTATTTTATATACAGTCTTTAAGACAACAGAGTATCCCCCAGAGGATATGGAAGAGTTTGAAAAAGAAAAGAAGAAAAAGAATCAATTTATCCCGGATATTCTTAACAATATCGGTAGCATGCCATTAACAATGAAGAAACTGGGATTGGTTCAGTTTTTTAGTTGGTTTGCATTTTTTACAATGTGGAGTTTAGCTAACCCAGCATTAACAGAACATGTGTTTAAAACACCAGTTCCTGTTGAGGCTTCTTATAATATGAGTTTACCAGAATCTGCAGAGGCATTTAAAGTTGCTAATACGGCTTTCCAAAAATCATCTAATGATGTTGGACGTTATATGGGAGTCTATGGACTATCTTCTATGGCTTTTGCATTGATTTTAACGTTTTACACTTCAAGAAAAAGAATTAATAGAAAACTAGTGCATTTGGTATCATTAGTGTTAGGAGGTATAGGTTTTATTTCTATGTATTTTATTCCTTCACCAGAGTGGTTAATATTCTCTTTTACATTAATAGGTTTTTCGTGGGGTAGTATATTATCAATGCCATACGCAATGTTATCGAGTTCTGTTGATCCAAAGAAAATGGGAGTTATTATGGGGATATTTAATATGTTTATAGTTATTCCACAAATAATAGCAGCTATAGGAGGTGTAAATTTTGCTTACAAGCTTATAGGAGAAGAAACAATAAATGCAATGGTAGTAGCAGGAATAAGTTTAATTATTGCTGGATTCTGTAACTTATTTATTACCAATAGAGATGCTATAACGTATAATCCAAAATAAGAAGAAGAGTAATGAAGAAAGCATTTATATTTGATTTAGATGGTGTTATTGTAGACACCGCAAAGTATCATTTTTTAGCGTGGCAAAACCTTGCTAAAGGATTAGGTATTTCTTTTTCATCAGCACAAAATGAACAACTAAAAGGAGTTAGCCGAATACGATCTTTAGAAAAAATATTAGAATGGGGTAATACAACCATTTCAGAAGAAGAATTTACCAGATTAATGCATGAAAAGAATGAGGAGTATCTTGAATATATTACAAAAATGGATACTTCAGAAATTCTTCCAGATGTACCTAGAGTTTTAGATTATTTAATTTCTCAAGACCAGGCAATAGCCTTGGGCTCTGCTAGCAAAAATGCAAGAGTAATCCTTGAAAAAGTAAAGCTATATGATAAATTTCATGCAATAGTTGATGGTACAAATGTATCTAAGGCAAAACCAGATCCAGAAGTTTTTCTTATCGGAGCACAAGAATTGGACGTTTCTCCAGAAAATTGTATCGTATTTGAAGATTCAGTTGCTGGAGTTCAAGCTGCAAATGTAGCGAACATGATTAGTATCGGTATAGGTGATGCGAAAGTGTTGCACGAAGCAGATTATATTTTTAATGATTTTACAGAAATAAAAGAAGAGTTTATAAATAATTTGGTTATGGCCAAAAAAGTTTAGAAGAAGATGAATCAGGATTATATAAAACCAGATAACTGGTCAATTATTGAAGAAGGGTTTGATGTAGAACGAGTTAAATCCTCAGAAAGCCTTTTTAGTATAGGTAATGGAGCAATGGGACAGAGAGCTAATTTTGAAGAAACGTATTCTGGTCCCACTTTTCAAGGAAGTTATATCGCAGGGGTATATTATCCTGATAAAACAAGAGTAGGTTGGTGGAAAAATGGATATCCAGAATATTTTGCCAAAGTACTCAATGCACCAAATTGGATTGGTATTGATGTTGAAGTTAGCGGAGAGAAATTAGATCTGTATAGATGTAAATCTATCACTAATTTCAGAAGAGAATTAAATATGAAAGAAGGTTGGTATCAACGTTCTTTTAATGCAGTTTTACTAAATGGTATTGAGGTGTCTGTTAAATCTACACGATTTCTTAGTCTAGATCTTGATGAAGTAGGAGCGATCCAATATGAAGTAACGCCATTAAGTCAAGATGTAGAGATTATATTTACACCTTATCTCGATTCTGGAATTACAAATGAAGATACCAATTGGGATGATAAATTTTGGGACACCTATGATTTATCTCACAAAGGAAATTCTGCATATATTCTATCTAAAACAATGAAAACAGATTTTCATGCCTGTACAGGAATGATAAATCAAATATTTGTTGAAGGTGAATCAAAAGATATGTACCCAAAAACAGAGATCAATAGTACATATGTAAAATTAAATTATACTGTTGAGGTTTCTAAAGGACAAACAGCTAGCATAGTTAAATTTGGCGGATACACAGTATCACTTAATCATAAAGAAGATGATTTGATATCTGCTAGTACTGCCGTGCTAAAACAAGCTTCAGAATCAGGTTTTGATGCATTATTAGATTTACAAAAACAAGCATGGTCCAAAATTTGGGAAATGGCAGATATTGTAATCGAAGGTGATGTAAAAGCGCAACAAGGTATACGATTTAATATATTTCAATTAAATCAAACCTATCTTGGTAAAGATGCTAGATTAAATATAGGACCAAAAGGATTTACTGGTGAAAAATATGGAGGAAGTACCTATTGGGATACAGAAGCCTATTGCATACCATTTTATATGGCTACCAAAGATCAGGTTGTAGCTCGTAATCTATTGACATATCGTTATCACCATCTCGAAAAAGCTATTGAGAATGCAGAAAAACTTGGTTTTACCAATGGCGCTGCATTATATCCTATGGTAACCATGAATGGTGAAGAGTGCCATAACGAATGGGAGATTACTTTTGAAGAAATACACCGTAACGGTGCTATGACTTTTGCAATCTATAATTACCACCGTTATACCGGTGACTATAGCTATATCCCAGAGAAAGGACTTGAAGTAATGATCGCTATTGCACGTTTCTGGCATCAAAGAGCTACATTATCTACAGACAAGGATAAATATGTGATCTTGGGAGTGACTGGTCCTAATGAATATGAGAATAATGTTAATAATAATTGGTATACTAATTATTTAGCAAAGTGGTGTATCGAGTATTGTGTAGAAAATATAGATAAGGTAAATGCCGAATATAGTAACGATTACAAGAGGATTATCGAAAAGACTAATCTTGGTCAAGACGAAATCGATGCAATGACACAAGTTGCTGAGAAAATGTATTTCCCATACTCAGAAAAGCATAAAGTGTACTTGCAACAAGATGGGTTCTTAGATAAAGAATTAATTACTGTTGATAATTTAGATACATCACAAAGACCAATTAATCAAAAATGGAGCTGGGATCGAATATTACGTTCTCCATATATTAAGCAAGCAGATACGCTTCAAGGTTTTTATATGTTCGAGGATCAATTTACTAAAGATGAATTGGCTCGTCATTTTGATTTCTACGAACCATTTACAGTACATGAATCTTCATTATCTCCTTGTGTGCATAGTATTCAGGCTGCTGCTTTAGATAGAATGGATCAAGCTTATACTTTTTATTTAAGAACATCTAGATTAGATCTTGATGATTA
Source organism: uncultured Aquimarina sp. (assembly GCA_947501475.1). Classification (GTDB taxonomy): domain Bacteria; phylum Bacteroidota; class Bacteroidia; order Flavobacteriales; family Flavobacteriaceae; genus Aquimarina. Next base: position 136,612 of record CANMWA010000004.1, read on the forward strand.
TAATAAAGAAGTAGAAGAAGGATTGCATATCACAAGTATGGCCGGTACATGGATGAGTATTGTTGAAGGATTTGGTGGACTTAGAATTAAAAATGATCGATTATCATTTACTCCAAAAATACCTAAAGAATGGAAAGGTTACTCCTTTAATGTTAATTTCAGAAATCAAATTCTAAAAGTTAATGTTTCTCAAGAAGGCACTTCTTTTAATCTAGAAGGTGACCAAGAACTAGTAATCTATGTAGATGGTAAAGAGATTAATATCTCACCAAATAATCTAATAACCATATAACTAAGTTGTATGAATTAAAAGATAATGCACCCCAAAGACCTTTGTTTTTGGGGTGTTTGTTTCTATAAAGAATCGCACAATAACAAAAATTCACAAAATGAAAAATACGCTAATAATTCTATTTTCCTGTTTTCTTTTTCAATTTACTTATGGGCAAGTAGAAAAAATTGAACCTCCATTTTGGTGGAGTGGGATGTACCAAAGCGATCTTCAAATAGTATGCTATGCAAAAGATATTGCTAAGTACGATATACAAATTGAAGGTATCACAATCAATGATGTAACAAAAACCGAGAACCCAAACTATATTTTTATAACTATTGATACCAAAGATGTAAAACCAAGTACGGTTTCAATAGATTTTAAAGAAAATGATAAGATCGTATTTTCTCAGCCGTATGAGTTTAAATCGAGGAAAGAAAGTTCTGCACAACGCAAAGGATTTGATAGCAGTGATGTAATGTATTTGATTATGCCTGATCGATTTGCAAATGGCGATTCTAAAAACGATTCTCATAAAGATACAGTAGAGAAAGCTGATCGGTCTAATCCTGGTGGTCGTCATGGTGGCGATATACAGGGAGTTATTGATCATTTAGATTATTTAAAAGACCTGGGTGCTACTGCATTATGGAGTACACCATTGTTAGAGGATAATGAGCCTACGTATTCATATCATACTTATGCACAAAGCGATTTATATAAGATTGATCCAAGATATGGAACCAATGAAGATTATAAGCGTCTAGCTTCAGAAATGCATAAACTAGATATGAAACTTATTATGGATTATGTAACTAATCACTGGGGGTCAAAGCATTGGATGATCAAAGATTTACCCACCAAAGATTGGATACATCAATGGCCAGAAGGGTTTAGACGTAGTAATTATCGAATGACCACCCAGTTTGATAATAATGCTTCACAAATAGATAGTAAAGGTTGTATGAATGGTTGGTTTGATACCACAATGCCAGATATGAATCAAAGTAACCCATTACTACTTAATTATATTACTCAAAATGCAATTTGGTGGATAGAATATACTGATTTAGATGGGCTTAGGGTAGATACCTATTCTTATAATGATAAAGAAGGGATTGCAAAATGGACCAAAGCTATTATGGATGAATATCCAAATTTTAATATTGTAGGAGAGGTATGGATGCACAATCAAGCCCAAATGGCGTATTGGCAAAAAGATAGTAAAGTAGGAGCTATCGATAATTTTAATTCTCATTTGCCTTCGGTAATGGATTTTACACTTCATGATGCGTTAATGGTTATTTTTAATGAGGATGAAGGTGCATGGGATAAAGGTATGATCAAAGCATATGATAACTTTACTAATGACTTTTTATATCCAGATATTAATAACATTCTATTATTTGCAGGAAACCATGATACCAATCGTATCAATGAGATATATCAAGGAGATATTGACACATATAAAATGGTAATGACTCTGATCTTTACGACTCGTGGGATCCCTCAAATTTACTATGGAGACGAGATAGGAATGTTAGGCGACAAAGAAAAGAAAGGTGATGGTGATATTCGTCGTGATTTTCCTGGTGGATGGTCTGGTGATAAACAAAATGCATTTTTACCAAACGATACTAAGTCAGGAAGAACTAATGATCAAGAAGCTTTTCACTCTTTTACTAAAAAAGTTTTAAACTGGAGAAAAAATACTCCAGTTATTCACACAGGAAAACTGTTACAATTCATTCCTTTTGACAATGTGTATGTATACTTCAGATATACTGAAGAAAAAAGAGTAATGGTAATTATTAATAATAACACAAAGGATCAGAAATTAGATGTTGCTCGTTTTAAAGAAGGTATTAAAGACTTCAAAATGGGGACCAATATCATTACAGACTCTAATATAGATATAAGTGAAGATTTTAGTATTCCTGCTAAGACTTCGATGATACTCGAATTAAAATAAAATTAAGTGAGTATTCATTTAATCATTTCCCCCTCTGGGAGAAACAGGAATGAGGGATTTGTTAAAATATAATCACTTAGTTTTTGATTCAGTTAAAATAAACATATAACCATAGATAATTTTTAAACAGATGAAAAAAATAGTTATAAGTCTTAGTATTGTTGGGATGTTGCTTTCCTGCGGAAAGACTAAAAAAGAAGAAACCGTGGCCGAAGTTTCTCAAGAAGAAGTAAAAGAAACACTTGCTCCAGTAAATGAGGCTATGATGGAAAATGCTGTCATTTATGAAGCCAATATTCGCCAATATTCTGAAGAAGGTACTTTTAAAGCTTTCACCAAGGATATTCCCGAACTTAAAAAATTAGGAGTTAAAATTCTTTGGATAATGCCAATTTATCCAATCTCTACAACAAAAAGTAAAGGCTCTCTGGGAAGTTATTATGCGATATCAGATTATACTAAAGTAAATCCAGAATTTGGTACCATAGAAGATTTTAGAGAATTAGTTAAGACGGCTCATGACCATGGAATTTATGTAGTTCTTGATTGGGTAGCAAATCATACAGGTTGGGATCATATATGGTTAAAAGAACATCCAGAATATTATACCAAGGACGATAAAGGACAAATTACACATACAGTAGATACAGATTGGACCGATGTTGCAGATCTTAATTATGATAATATGGAGATGCGTGAGCAAATGAAAAATGATATGATCTATTGGTTAAAAGAAGAAGGAATTGATGGATTTCGTTGCGATGTAGCAGGAATGGTACCAGTAGATTTTTGGGAACACACAGTTGCAGAATTAAAAAAGATAAAACCAATATTTATGTTAGCCGAAGGTTGGGAACCAGAATTACTTGAAAATGCTTTTGATATGGGATATGGCTGGGATACGCATCATAAAATGAATGATATCGCAAATGGAAAAGCTAATGTAATAGAGTGGGATAAAAGAATGGCTCAGGTTGATACCTTATATGCAAAAGATGATATCCTAATGAATTTCACATCAAATCATGATGAAAACTCATGGAATGGAACTGTAAATGAAAGAATGGGGGATGCTAAGGAGATGTTTGCAGCACTTACATATCTAACACCAGGAATGCCATTAATCTATTCTGGCCAAGAGTATGATATGGATAAACGCTTACTTTTCTTTGAAAAAGATACCATTATCAAAAAGAAAGGAAAATTTTTTCCGTTATATGAAAAGCTAGGAAAACTTAAGAATAACAACCCTGCTTTGCATGGAGGAAAAAATGCAGCTTCATATATGCGCATTAAAACATCAGAAGATAATAAGATATTAGCTTTCAAAAGAGAGAAAGAAGGTAATAAAGTTGTTTTTGTTGCTAATATGACCAAAGAAACTGTAACATTTACTGCAGAATATTCGGGCAAGTTTACAGATTACATTTCTGGAAAAAAATACGAAGGGCAATTAAACCAAAAACACGGTTTGGATCCTTGGCAATATTTAATATTGATAGAAGAATAATTAACAATAGATATGTTAATTTGAAAAGGCGGCTTATTTCGGTAAGTCGTTTTTTTTTTAATACAGTTTTGAGTGTTCAAAATTATACAACTCTTGTTTTGAAATATTGATCTATTCTTAACTAAATCTATGAAAATGTGTTAAAATACTCTATTCTTTGTCAAGAAACCCAGAATTTATTAACCGAAAACGTTTTAGTTTTTTAGCAAATTAGGTTATTAGTATCAATAACGATAGATTTGGTTGCAATGATAAAAAAAGTTAACAATATAGCTGTATTAACCTCAGGAGGAGATGCTCCCGGGATGAATGCTGCAATTCGTGCTGTAGTTCGAGCATGTAGTTATTATAAAGTAAAATGTTTTGGTGTATATAAAGGATATGAAGGCTTAATTCATAATGAGATTGAAGAGCTAAATGCTCGATCTGTACGAAACATTATTAATAAAGGAGGAACATTTCTTAAATCTGCGCGCTCTAAAGATTTTAGAACAGTAGAAGGAAGAAAAAAAGCTCATGAAAATCTAATCAAAAATAAAATAGATGCCCTTGTTGTAATCGGTGGTGATGGAAGTTTTACCGGAGCATTAAAATTGTCTGAAGAGTTTGGTTTTCCTGTAGTAGGGATTCCTGGGACTATTGATAATGATATTAATGGTACCGATTATACTATAGGGTATGATACCGCTTTAAATACAGTAGTCGAAGCAATTGATAAAATTAGAGACACTGCGAGTTCTCACAACCGATTATTCCTTATAGAAGTAATGGGGCGAGATGCAGGTGATATTGCTCTAAATGCTGGAATAGGAGCAGGGGCCGAAGAAATTCTGATCCCAGAAGAAGACATGGGAGTCGATAGACTTATAGATTCTCTTAGAAAAAGTAAAAAAACAGGAAAAACATCAAGCATTATAGTCGTTGCAGAAGGAGATAAATCTGGTAAAAATATTTTTGAACTTGGAGAGTATGTTGAAGAACATCTTGACGATTATGAAGTAAGAGTCTCTGTATTAGGTCATATACAACGTGGTGGAGCACCAAGTTGTTATGATAGAGTGTTAGCAAGTAAACTCGGAGTAGGAGCAGTAGAAACTCTACTTGAAGGTAATAGTGAGGTTATGATTGGTATCGTTCATAAAACCGTAACAGTCGTTCCATTAAAAAAAGCACTAGATAAAAGATCTCATAGTCATGATGTCTTAATAAAAGTAGCTGATATTACCTCAGTATAATTATATAACCACATTTTAAATTAAACAACTAAATTATTTAGATATGAGTACGTTAAAAATTGGAATTAACGGTTTCGGTAGAATTGGAAGAATTGCCTTTAGAATCGCTTCAAAGCGTGATAATGTTGAGATTGTAGCGATTAACGATTTATTAGATGTAGAACACCTAGCATATTTATTAGAGTATGATTCTGTACATGGAAAATATGACGGAACAATAGCTGTAAAAAATGGAAACCTTTTCGTAAACGGAAAAGAAATTAGAATTACAGCAGAACGTAACCCAGAAGAATTAAAATGGGATGCTGCAGGGGTAGACGTTGTTATGGATTGTACAGGAATCTTTACTACTTTGGATAAGGCAAATGCGCATTTAGTAGCAGGAGCAAAGAAAGTAGTAATCTCAGCTCCGTCTGCAGATGCTCCAATGTTTGTAATGGGAGTAAACCATAAAAACGTTAAGGCTTCAGATACGATTGTTTCTAATGCTTCTTGTACTACAAACTGTTTAGCACCATTAGCTAAGGTTATTGATGATAACTTCGGGATCGAAGAAGGATTAATGACTACCGTACACGCTGCAACAGCAACACAGGCAGTTGTAGACGCTCCGTCTAAAAAAGATTTTAGAGGAGGGCGTTCTGCTTTAAATAATATTATTCCATCATCTACTGGAGCAGCAAAAGCTGTTGGTAAAGTAATTCCAGAATTAAACGGTAAGCTTACAGGTATGGCTTTTAGAGTTCCTACAGCAGATGTTTCTGTAGTAGATCTTACTGTAAAAACTAAAAAATCTGCATCTTTTGATGAGGTTAAAGCAGTACTTAAAAAAGCTTCAGAAAATGAATTAAAAGGAGTTTTGGCTTATACCGAAGAAGCGGTAGTTTCTCAAGATTTCGTAGGTGAAGCACATACATCTACCTTTGATGCAGGAGCAAGTATTGCGCTTAATGATAGCTTCTTTAAACTAGTATCTTGGTATGATAATGAATATGGATACTCTTCTAAATTGGTTGATTTATCAACGTATGTAGGTAATTTGTAAAAAACATATACTTTTTATTAAGTATACTATACTGTTACATTGAGCGTAGTCGAAATGTATATGTAGTTTGAGATTTTGCTCTTGACTACGCTCGAGATGACAGGCATAATAAGTTTTTAAATATTATTTTTCTCTTAGTTAACAACAAACATATTTTCAAATGATTTTAATAGCCGACGGTGGTTCTACTAAATGCGATTGGATTCTTCTTGATGAATCAGGAGAAATCGTTTTTAAAACCCGTACAGAAGGATTAAATCCTGCTGTATTCGAAAAATCCTTGCTAGAAGAAAGAATTAGGGCTAATGAAGAACTTTCTTCTTATCGAGAGAAAATTGATGTTGTCAATTTTTATGGCGCTGGATGTGGGACAAAAAAACCTACAGCAATGCTTAAAAAGATTTTTGAAGAATATTTTGAGAATGCTGAAGTTGTAGTTAAAGAAGATATGGTTGCAGCGGTCTATGCAGCTACGACAGAGCCTGGTATTGTATGTATTTTGGGTACTGGTTCTAATAGCTGTTATTTTGATGGTGATGATATTCATATGACAGTGGATTCACTAGGGTATATTCTTATGGATGAAGCTAGTGGTAATTACTTCGGAAAACGTTTAATTCGTGATTATTATTACAAAAGAATGCCTCCTGAAGTAGCTTCAGAATTTGAAAAGCGTTTTGATCTTTCTTCAGATAGCATCAAAGAAAATTTATATAAAAAAGACAACCCTAATACATATTTAGCTTCTTTTGCAGAATTTATTTTCACAAGTGAACGTAATGGATATTTTTATAAAATTGTTACTGAAGGGATTCAGGAATTTGTAGAAAATCGAGTGTTATGTTTTTCTGAAGCTCAAAATGTACCCATTCATTTTATTGGCTCAATTGCTCATTTTAGTGAGGATATCATTAGAGCAGCTGTTTGGCCATATAACTTAACTGTTGGTAATATAGTAAGGAGACCAATTGATGGTATTATTGATTATTACAGAAACGAAGTAATAAAAAAAAAAGTAGATAAAGTTTAAAAGAGTACTAGATTCTCAATCAATATTGTAATTGAGTGTTACCCTGGTTCCTTCTCCTGGAGTAGAATTGATAAATATCCTACCATTGATATAATTCATTCGTTCTCTCATAAAGAATAAACCCATTCCGCCTTCAGCATTATTTACAGGTTTTGGTGGTAGATCTTTGGTGTTAAACCCTTTTCCATTATCATGAATAGTGATACTTAAAAGGCTTTCAGAATGATTAACAGAGATCATAATATAGCTAGATTGTGCATATTTAATTGCATTATTTACTGCTTCTTGGGTAATGCGATATAAATTAGTCTCTACCAAAGTGTCAAAACGTTGATCAAAGTTTGATTCGTTTTCAAAAATGATATTCTTTCCAGTTAGCTTAGCAAGTTCTTTTACCATTTTTTGTAACGCAATAGAAATGCCATAATCTTGTAGTTCTGGGGGAGTAAGGTTGAAGGTTGCAATGCGTATGCCTAGTATTAAATCTTCAGATAATTTTTTTAAACCTTCTATTCTCTGATTTGCCTTTTCAATATTATCCAGATTGATAGACTCGATATTCAATTTAAGTGCAGTAAGCATCTGACCAATACTATCGTGAATTTCTTTTGCAATACGCTTGCGTTCTTCTTCCTGAGCTTCTACAATCTGGCTAGCATTTGATTTTTGTAACGCTTCTCTTTCTTTATACTGCGCTGCATTTAATCGCTCTACTTCGTTTTGGGCTTCTTTTCGTTTTGAAATATTAGAACATAATACAAGTCGTTCTGATGTTTCTGGCTCTTTGTAGACTGTAAGTATTGATATATCCAGCCATATTTTTTTACCTGATGAGGTTTGAAGTTCAAATTCTTCATTAAGTATCCCTCCTTTATTTTGTGAAATTAATTGAAGCAGCTTGTTTTTTTGTACTTCACTAAGATCCATAATATCAGCGATATTCTTTCTTTGGTAGTTTTGATTAATGTTTAACAATTTAACAAAACGTTCTCCAAGACTAATAACAGAACCATCCATTGTTGTTCTTGCATATAGAACATTTTGATTGATAGCATAATTTAATGCTGATAATTCTTGAATATTTTGATCTTTAGATATTTGAGTTTTTTCTAGTCGTTTTAGATCAGATATAGTGCGTTGTTCAGATTCTTGTAATTGTGTTGTTGCAGCATCAAGTTTTGTGAGTACTATTATGATAAAAATTGCCAGAGAAATAAATGAGATACTTATTACAATGAGTAAATAATTGATTGGTGCCGTTGAAGAAAAGGTTAATAATAGAACAATAGAAAATATAGTTATCCCTATAAAGAGTAACAGTTTTATTTTTCTAATATATTTAGCAACCAAAACTTACTTTTTTAGAGCTTGTTGAATCAAATCTAAAGCTTTTTCTGAATATGAAAGCTGTAAAGCTGCTTGATGCCCTTTTTCAGACATTTTACGCCATGTTTTTTGTAAAATATCAATGATCTTTTCATCGGAGTGTTTTACTAAAAAATCTTCATAATAAAAATCAAGAAATACAAGACAGATTACATCTTCTAAAGTTTGAGTTTCTTCATCTTTTTTTAATTTTTTTTTCTGAATTAAAAAAGAGACTCTTTCTATAAACTCTGATTCATAACCAACATCGTGTAAGATTTCTGAAGCTTTTGCAGCATGAAATTTTTTCAAATCTTCTCGCCATTTCAGGTATCCTACTCGATCCATTGCATAGTTAGAACGAGGGATCTCCCAACGGCAAATATGTTGAGAACGTGCAGCCAACTTTAATGCTTCTGAGGCTTCGGGCTCAAAGGTTTCTAAAGTTTGAGTCATACGTTGCCCATAAACTAATTCTTTAGCGACGAGGGTGCCGTTTACATCTTCGGTATTAGGATCTTGTGCATTTGCCTTATCAAATAGTGAGTAGGCTTCTGCTAAATTTTTGGTTGGCATAAAAGTGTATAATTTGGTCTGCTAACAAAGTTAAGTCTTTTTGGTTAAACCTAACTGGTAGAGGAAATCTATGACTTTTGAATAGCTTGTCCAAAGACGAATGAAAATCCATCTATCAGGATATTAACTAAATACAAGAGACCCAGTTACATTATAATGTAACTGGGTCTCTTGTATTTTATTACTCATATAGCTCACTCATATACACTACGAAGTTAAAAACTGTCGCAGAGCAAAATTCGTAGAGTAGGATTCTAACTGAAGCAAATTTTAAGGGCATTCATCAGCAGTATTACATTCGTTTTTAGTATATAAAATAGCTGGTAAAGTCCTTGATTCTGACCCTCCTTTAATTTTAAATTTAGAGGAATTATCAAGCTTAGTTATTGTAATTTTGTTTAAGCTTACTTTTTTTCTGTGTTCTTTTTTCATTGTTATTGAATTGATTGATGATTTGTAAAACTAAAAAAAAAAACAATTTTAAAGGTCAATAGTTATTTATTTATAATTTCTTTATGATATTTTATTACTATTGAAACTAATAGTTAACCTGAAAAGACAGTAAAAGCATTGTTATATTTTACTAATTCTAGAAGAAGCTTGTTTGTTTTTTTAAAGCCTTTCGGGATTTGCCTTTGATCAAACCTCACAGGTCTATATGACCTATGAGGTTTATATGATAGGTATAGTTTAATTTTCTGTTATTCAGAAAACCCTACATAAACGATATCACCTTCTATTTTTACGGGATATGTAGCTATAGCATCCAAATCTCCATTTAGGTTCTCTCCATTTTCTAAGGAGAATGTTTTCTTGTGCATGGGGCATGCAACTTTTGGAATTCCGTTTTGATCACCAATCATACCTCGGCTTAATACCATTTCCATTTTATGTGGACAAACATTCTGGCAGGCATACCAGGTGTTTTTTCTTTCAAAATTAAAAATTGCAATTTGTTTTTCTTTGTATTTAATACAAGCACCACCATTTTTCGGAAAATCACTTACTTTGGCCGCTTCAAACCATACGTTTACATCTTGTATTGCAGTGGTTTTGTATATTTCTAAAATTTCTTCCATAACTAAATTACTTTTTGTCATTTCTGTGAAGACGGAAATCTAACTATTCTTATTTTTTGAATTTCATGATTTAGCTTTCAGCTTTCAATTATTATTAACTTCTAACTTCTAACTTCTAATTTCTGACTTCTAATTTCTGACTTCTGACTTCTGACTTCTGACTTCTGACTTCTGACTTCTGACTTCTGACTTTTTCACTTCCAATGTTCTGGCATTTTTTGATCTCTTAGCGGTACAAAAATTAGATTATCATCAGGCGCATCAGTATTTACAAAATGATTAAAACGTTTCATGATTTCTTTATTTTCTATGGCTTGGGTCCATTCACATTGAAAAGTACCTACTAGCTTGTCCATTTCTACTTCTAGCTCGTCTGCAAGACCAAGTTTATCTTCAATTACTACTTCTTTTAAGTACTCGATGCCACCTTCTAGTTTGTCTAACCATTTGGCAGTTCGTTGTAAAGGAGCTGCGGTACGTATGTAGAACATTAAAAATCTATCTAAATATTTGATTACGGTTTCGTTATCAATTTGTTCGGCTAATAGTTCTGCATGTTTAGGATTCGCACCACCATTTCCACAGACATAAAGATTCCATCCGCCATCAACAGCGATAACCCCAAAATCTTTACAACGTGCTTCGGCACATTCTCTAATACAACCAGAAACGCCTCCTTTTAGTTTATGTGGTGATCTTAGCCCTTTATAGCGTTCTTCTAGCTCAATAGCAAAACTTACACTCTCATCCATACCATATCGACACCAGGTTGATCCAACACAACTTTTTACGGTACGAAGGGATTTGCCATAGGCGTGACCGCTCTCAAAACCGTGATCAATTAAATCCTTCCATATTTTTGGTAGTTGATCTAGTCGAGCTCCAAAAAAGTCTACACGTTGTCCACCGGTAATTTTGGTATATAGATCATATTTTTTACCAACTTCACCCAATACAATCAATTTCTCGGGGGTAATTTCTCCTCCTGGAATTCTAGGAACAACAGAGTAGGTACCATTGCGTTGTATATTAGCAAGGAATCGATCATTAGAATCTTGTATGGTTTCTTCTTCGTTAGCAGTATCGGCATAGATACTTGCCATTATTGAAGCTATTAAAGGTTTGCAGATCTCGCATCCATCTCCTGTGCCATGAGTGTCTAATACTTCGTCATATTTTCTATATCCCTTTAGTTTTACAATATCAAAAAGTTCTTGTCTATTGAATTCGAAATGCTCACAAATGGTATCTTTTACTTCTTTACCTAAAGATTTTAAAGTTGCATCTACAAGATCTTTTACCATGGGTTTACATCCCCCACAACCTGTACCAGCTTTGGTGCAGGAGATAACATCTCCAAGATTATCACAAGATCCATCTTGTATTGAACTGCAAATTGCTCCTTTACAAACACTTTCACAAGAACAAATTTGTGCTTCATCGGGTAAATCCATAACATCGCCTAATAAGGAACCTCCATCATTCCCACGATTTCCCAGAATCAAATCTTCAGGATTTTCGGGTAATTTCATTGCCGTATTATAGATCTGGAATAATGCATTATAATCAGAAGAGTCTCCGACTAGTATGCCGCCTAATAATCTTTTTCCGTCTTTGGTAAGGTTGATTTTTTTATAAACTCCATTACGTTTATTTACGTAAGTAATTTCGTCAATTTCTTCTTTATCGTTTAAAGCATCTCCGAAGCTTGCTACTTCTGTACCAATAAGTTTTAATTGTGTAGACATGTCGATATACTCAGGCATACTTTTGTCTTCTCCGATAAGTTGGTTTACAGTAATTTCAGCCATATCATAACCGGGGGCCACTAAACCATATATCATATTATTTAATAAAGCACATTCACCAATAGCATAAATACTTGGGTCAGAAGTTTGCATTTTATTGTTGACTACAATTCCTCCTCGAGTACCCACTTCTAAACCACATTCGCGAGCAACTTCATCACGAGGGCGAATACCGGCCGATACCACAAGCATATCTACTTTTAGTTCGGTATCGTCTGCGTATTGCAAACCTTCAATAGTTGTATCACCTTGTATGAATTGTGTTTGTTTAGAGAGGTGTATTTTTAATCCAAGGCTTTCGATTTTTGATTGTAGCATATCACTACCTCCTTTGTCTAATTGCCTAGGCATAAGACGGGGAGCGAATTCTACTACGTGAGCATTTAATCCCAGGTTTTTAACAGCATTTGCAGCTTCTAACCCCAAAAGCCCACCACCAAGAACAGCAGCTTCGGTTTTACCAGCAGCTTTAAGTTTTTTAGCATACCCTTTGATAGCTTCTAGATCTTCAATAGTTCGGTACACAAATACACCTTCTTTTTCTACTCCGGGAATAGGAGGAACAAATGCAGATGATCCGGTTGCTAAAACCAGGTAATCATAAGAATATTTAGTACCCCGATGATTTGCCACGGTTTTTTCTTCTCTATTGATTTCGGTAATCATTTCAGAGGTATGGAGATCAATATTGTTTTCTTCGTACCAGGTTGCAGTAGACATACTTAAATCTTCAGCGGTTTTTCCGGTATAATATTCACTTAAATGTACTCTGTCGTACGCTCTTTTTGGTTCTTCACCAAAAACAATAAGTTTATATTCATTGAACTTTCCTGAGGCAACAAATTTTTCACAAAACTTGTAACCTACCATTCCGTTACCTATTACTAGTACCTTCTTCATTAATTACGTATTTAAAATTCAAAATTAAGTATTAATACGTACTTAAATAGTAATAATTACGTAATTATGAATATGCCAAATTGCGGATTCCAAAAAAATAAATAGCAAAGCCTGCAAAAATCATTTTGCAGGCTTTGTTATTATTAATTCGAATATATTATTGAGCAGGAGTAGTAGTTGGTCTTGGACTCCATTTTAAGAAGTTTGGTTTTACAACCAACATTGCCCATCCCCAATTTTGAGTGCTTGATGGATCACTAACTCCTTTTAGAATTTCCATAGAGTCTGATGCAAACATGTGCGAGTACCCAATTTTTAGGGTAGCAAAAGGCAGTAATTTTTGGGTAAATACAAGATCTACTTCAGTGCCCAAATAATCATCTACATTATCTCCCAGACTTTCTGCTCCAGAAAAGTAATGCGCACTTACTAATAAGCTTGATTTCTCACCTGTTTTAATAACTGTTTTGGCATATATGTCATTTAACCCAATAGTGTTGGCGTGATTGCCTACGTAGAAATAATCCATATATCCATTGAACTTATGATTGGTGCCAAAAATCGGAAAAAAGGATTTTATCTCACCATCTGCTCCACCGTTTTCATCACCGCTTAAGGTTTCGAACCCGAGACCAAATAGTGTTTTTCCTGGTTTATATGTCATTTCTAACATTGCATTGTATGCAGATAAATCAATATCTTCTGTGAACTCTCCTGTTTGTCCATATAGATTAGCTGCTATAGAAAACCCTTTTGCAGGTTTAGCAACCAAATGAGTCCCAAAAGTTTGTCTATTTATAGTGCCATCTACAGGAGTTTGACTATCTGAAGGATCCAGGCTTTGATAAGAGTTGTTTACAATAAGTAAACTTGCAGAAAACTTCTCCCAATCTTTATGTAACCAAGCATATGCCATTCCTTTATAATCAAACACGGCTCTGGCATTGCCTCCATTATTTGGATCGAATAACGTTGTTTGTCTTTGTAGTTCGTTTTGATTAAATGCTAAACCAATATCTAGTTTAAATCCTTCTTTTGTGTATTTTAATAATGCTGCGTCATGAAATCGACCTTGCATTGCCCAATCTAGCCCTCCAAAAATTCTTTGATCATCATAAGACAGTGCTTGTCTTCCTAACTTAGTTGACCAACCACTTCCAAATTTGAAATCTATCCATGCTTGTGCAACTGAGAAACTGTTATTATTGTCGGAAGCAGCTATTTGAGGTGTATCACCCCAAATGCTTACATCCTGAACGCTTAGATAGGCAGAGAATTTTTCTTCTTTGTAACCAAATTTTAACCTAGAACGTTGTTGTATAAACAATCCGGCATCCAAGCCATCTGGGATTAAGTTTCCAAAACCATTTGTATATTCTAATCGTGGTCTAATATCTGCATCTATACTTAATTCCTGTGCATTCCCTTTATATACCATTACTATTAATAGTATGATAAGATGTAATTTGTTTTTCATCTAAATAGTTTTTGTTATACGTATAAAATCACCGTACAATTTTTAATGTTTCCTTTTTTAATTATTCTATTAGCTACTATTGTATTAGTACAATATTTGAAACAAATCTAAGTATTAATACTTATTTTTAAAGTAGTTTTAATATAAAAATAAGTAATGTTTATTTCTAAATTTCTAAATTTACTTAGACGTTTTTGAAATATTCATATATTTGGAGAAGAAGTACGTACTTCACTCAGAATCTCATAAATAGTATAAGTAAATGATTAAAATAGTATTAATAGATGACCATTTTATGGTTAGAGATGGTATTCGTGCGATTCTAGAGGATGAAGAACAATACGAAGTGGTTGGAGAGGCGTCAAATGGAGTAGACGCTGTTAAACTGGTAAAGTCCTTACAGCCAGATATTGCTATTTGTGATATACGTATGCCAGAAATGTCGGGGATCGAAACTGTACAAGAAATGAAGAGGCTGAGTTTGTCTACAAAGACAGTAATGTTGTCTATGCATGATTCTGATGAATATATCTTACAATCTATTAATGCAGGTGCAGATGGGTATCTACTTAAGGGGGCAAGTAAAGATGAATTTATGAAGGCACTTTCTAAGATAAGCAAGGGGGAGAAGTACTTTAGTGGGGATGTTTCATCTATCTTAGTCAAAAGAATACGATCAGGAGAAGAAATACATTTAAATAGGGATACTTCTGATAATGATTCTAAAACCATTGACAAAAACCCTTTTGATTTAACAAAAAGGGAAAATCAGATACTACGTCTTGCGATTTCAGGAATGACCAATAAAGATATCGCTGTAGAACTAAATATAAGTAAGCGCACCACAGAAGTACATCGATTTAATCTAATGAAAAAAATGGATGTAAAAAATGTTTTAGAGCTAAGTAATAAGGCCAAGGAGTATGGAATGATTTCTTAAGCTTTAATTTCAAAAATTCGGTTATCATAATTTTCTACTTTTCAAATTATCAAATCTATAATTTGATGCAAACGATATTTTATAAAATGCAATAATTAATAAAATACGTATTTTTTCTTACTCATAATCATAATTTATAAGTAATAATACTTAGTTTTGGATAATTCTATTAGCGAAATTCTCAAAACACAGAATTATGAAAAAAATACATCTTAAAATTGTAATGATTATTACCGTTATGACATTAATGTCTTGCGGAGGAGAAAAGAAAAAAGGAATTGCATTAAGCGATGCTACAAAAGAAGAACAGTCAAAGTTACTTATAGAAAAGCCTCAGCTAACTTTTGGTTTTATTAAACTTACTGACATGGCACCTCTTGCCATAGCAAAAGAAAAAGGTTTTTTCGAAGATGAAGGCCTTTTTGTTTCTGTTGAAGCACAATCTAATTGGAAAAATGTTTTAGATCGTGTAATTGATGGACAGTTAGATGGATCTCACATGTTGGCGGGACAACCGATTGCTGCCGGAGCCGGATTTGGTAGACAAGCAGAATTGGTTACTCCATTTTCTATGGATTTAAATGGGAATGCTATCACAGTATCTAATGATGTATGGTCAAAAATGAAACCTAATGTACCTATTGGTGAAGACGGAAAACCGGTTCATCCAATATCGGCAGAAGCACTTAAGCCAGTTATAGAATCCTATAAAAATGATGGAAAGGCTTTTAAAATGGGGATGGTGTTCCCTGTATCTACACACAATTATGAAATTAGATATTGGTTGGCGGCAGCAGGAATTAATCCAGGGATGTATTCTAAAGATAATATACAAGGACAGATAGATGCCGAAGTGCTACTTTCGGTCACACCACCACCACAAATGCCAGCAACTCTTGAGGCAGGAACTATCTATGGCTATTGCGTTGGTGAGCCTTGGAATCAGCAAGCAGTTTTTAAAGGTATTGGAGTGCCCGTTACTACTAATTACGATATCTGGAAAAATAACCCAGAAAAGGTATTTGTGATGACTAAAAAGTTCATTGAGAAATATCCAAATACTGCGGTTGCAGTCACCAAAGCTCTTATTAGAGCAGGAAAATGGCTGGATACTCCTGGAAATCGTAAAGAAGCAGTTAAAATATTGTCCATGCCTGGATATGTTGGTGCTGATGAGGTGGTGCTTGCAAACTCTATGACTGGTACTTTCGAGTTTGAAAAAGGTGATAAGAGAGAAATGCCAGATTTTAATGTCTTTTATCGTTATGATGCTACGTATCCTTTTTATTCTGATGGAATTTGGTTTTTAACTCAGATGAGAAGATGGGGGCAAATACCAGAGAGTAAACCAGTAGAATGGTATGAGAAAACAATTAAAGATATCTATCGCCCTGATATTTGGACCAAAGCAGCGAATTTACTAGTAACAGAGGGGCATCTCGAAGCTTCCGAATTACCAGTGACTGATGGGTATAAACCTGTGACCACAGATTTCATAGATGGCAAAAAATATGACGCTCAAGATCCAATCGGATATATAAACAGTTTTGAGATAGGAAATAAAGAAAATACCAAAGGTGTTTCAAGCATAGAATAGCACATTAATAATTATCAATTAATTACACATTCCAATCATCAAGCACAATGTAAACACTTGGTGATTGGATATAGGAGAACTTAAAAAGATTTAAAGAGATGAAAGATAGATCAATCCATATCCTAAACTTTGTAGGTTTAGGTTTTTTTGAACCTGCAATTAGGTTGGCAACAGGCGAGGAGGTTAAAAAAAATTTGATAGTACTATTCAAAAAAGTGTTTTTACCCATATTTTCTATATTGATGTTTTTGATGGTGTGGCATTCTGGTGCTATGTATTTGTACAATATCGAAAAAGATGCCCGTATAGAAAAAGCATTGGCAGATAGAGGAGAAGTAGCTGCCAATGAAATGCGAACCTGTATTGAATCAGGAGACATTAGTTGTCAACCAAATACATTACCATCACCTGCACACGTTTGGACGGCTTATGAATCGTTATTATCAGACCATAGAATCATTTCAGAAAAGAAATCGGCTTTTGCTGAAAAAATAGCAGCGACCAATTTACAAAGAGAAGAACAAGGTTTAAGCACAATAAAGTATACAGGGAGGCCGTCATTTGTAGATCAGATTTTTACTAGTCTTAAAACTGTTTTTGCAGGATTTTTGTTAGCACTTTTTATAGCAGTACCCATTGGTGTTATGCTTGGATTAAGCGAAACCCTAAGATCGTCTGTTAATTGGTTAATACAAATTTTTAAGCCTGTTTCTCCTGTGGTTTGGTTACTTCTTGTTTTCATGATTGTGAAAACGCTAAACAGAAATTCTGACACCGATAGTTCATTTATTATTTCATTTATAAGTGTAGGATTGTGTTCGATGTGGGCAACATTGGTTAATACAAGTATGGGAGTGTCCTCTGTTGATAAAGATTATATAAACGTAGCTAAAGTATTACAGTTAAGTGTTGCGCAAAAAGTATTTAAAATTATTTTACCCTCTTCTTTTCCGTTAATTTTTACAGGCCTTAGAATTACACTGTCAGTAGCTTGGATGGTTTTAATTGCCATTGAATTATTAGCACAAAGTCCTGGTTTAGGATCATTTGTTTGGGAAGAATTTCAAAATGGAGCAAACGATTCAAACTCTAAAATTATAGTGGCAATGTTTGTAATAGGTATCATAGGATTCTTATTGGATAGAATTATGTTAACAATACAAAAGTTTGTAACATTTACAGAAGAAACTGCTTAATACTAAAGATATGGCATATATAGAATTACGAAATGTATCAAAATCATTCGGGATAGGTAACAATAGAACAAAAGTATTATCAAATATAAACCTCGAAATCGAAGAAGGAGAATTTGTTGCTATAGTTGGTTTTACAGGAAGTGGTAAAACGACTTTGATTAATTTGATTTCAGGGTTAATGATGCCAGATGAAGGCGAGGTATTATTCAAAGGTGAACCAGTAACAGGTCCTAGTCATGAACGTGGAGTAATTTTTCAGAATTATTCATTATTACCCTGGCTCAATGTTAAAAAAAATGTAGGGATGGCGGTAAAAGAGGCATTCAAAAAAATGTCAAGAAAAGAAAGAAGCAAACGTATCGAAGAGTATGTTGAAATGGTTAATCTGTCACCGGCAATACATAAATTACCAAAAGAACTTTCAGGAGGGATGAGACAAAGAGTTTCTGTAACCAGAGCCTTATCTATGAGTCCTGATGTTATCTTGATGGACGAGCCTCTTAGTGCTTTGGATGCATTAACCAGAGGAAATCTTCAACAGGAGATTCTCAAGATTTGGAATAAAGATAAAAAGACAGCTTTATTGATTACTAATGATGTAGATGAAGGTATTTTGATGGCTGATAGGATTATTCCACTTAAACCGGGACCCAAAGCTACTCTTGGCCCTGAATATAAGATTAATCTAGAACGACCAAGAGACAAAACAACCTTGAATCATGATGAAGAATATAAAAAACTACGTAACAGCATCATAGAATATTTGATCCAGATTGGGGAGCAACGTGCCTCAAAAAAAGAGAATAATTACGTACTACCAGACATCAAACCTAAAATGAAACCAATGCCTTTTAGAAGGTTGAGTTTTAGTTAAAAACTTATTAGATATGGAAGAAATACTTGAAAAATCAAAAGCCCGTAGATCCGATAATGGCTTATTTGAGGATAAATATATGATGGATATTTCCCAGCTTACAAAAATTTATCCCACCCCAAATGGTGATTATGTTGTGTTAGATGATTTAGATTTAAAAATTAAACACGAAGAATTTGTTTCTATAATTGGACACTCAGGTTGTGGTAAATCTACATTACTTACTATGATCGCCGGGCTTAATCCTATTTCAAGAGGGACTATTGTGGTCAATAATCAAACTATAAAAGGACCTGGTCCCGATAGGGGAGTTATTTTTCAATCTCCAAGTCTCTTGCCCTGGATGACTGCATATGAAAATGTGATGTTAGGCGTAAAACAGGTTTTTGGGCACGGTACTAAAAAAGACCGGGATGATATTGTTAAGTATTATTTAGCCAAAGTGGGGTTAGAAGATGCAATGTATAAAAAGGCTAAAGAATTGTCACAAGGAATGCAGCAAAGGGTTGGTATTGCAAGAGCATTTGCAATAAAGCCAAAAGTATTGTTGTTAGATGAACCTTTTGGAATGTTAGACTCGTTGACCAGGGGAGAATTACAAGATGTATTAATTGAAGTCTGGAATCAGGAAAAGATAACAGCCATAATGATTACCCATGATGTAGATGAATCTATTTTTTTGGCAGATAGAGTTATAATGATGACTAGTGGTCCAAGGGCTAAAGTTGGTGATATTTTAGAAATTGATTTTGAAAGACCACGCTTAAGAAAAGATGTTTTAGATCACCCAGATTACTATAACTATAGAGAGCATTTAATTGACTTTTTAGAACATTAATACGGGTTTTAAAAAAGAAAAAGCCCCTGATGTTTTGTTAAAATTGCTTTATTTTTTTACCTTGTTTAGAGAAATAAATATTTTAATTTAAACATTTGGGGCTTAGTGTTTGATTACATGTAGGATACTATACTTTCTTTATTGTTTTTCAAAAAAATAATAACTTTTTTAGACTAAATGACTTCCCTAGACGTTTAAAAAAAGGTTTGTGCGATATCACATTAATACTTATGATATATATAGAATTTTGATACATAAATTCATTACAATTTAGTGTTGAAACCTTAAAGAACTAAAGTAGCTTTAAGTGTTTCTTGTGTTGCCGGTTACAAGAAGTTGTGACCGGCTTTTTTTTATTAAACTTAATAAAATAAGCCTTTCAATAATTTCATAATCATTTTTTAACCCAACCTATTTTATTGAATTGATAATTCTTTTGATTCTTAGATAGAAAATAGTTTTGAAGTTATATTAAATACGTATTTATACTTAGTTTTGAAGACGAAAAAATGAGTATATAAGGAGAGCGTATGTCGATATTCAAATCATATAAAACAACATGTTCTTATTGCGGTGTTGGCTGTGGGATAATTGCTAAAAAGGATATAAAAGGAGTGATTTCTGTAGAAGGAGATCCAGATCATCCGGTAAATCGAGGACTATTATGTTCTAAAGGAATGAATTTACATCATGTAGTTCAGGATAAGAGCGATCGTATCTTGTATCCAGAAATGCGTTGGAGTAAAGGGCATGATCGTCACCGAGTATCTTGGGATCAAGCACTAGATAGAGCAACAGCAGTTTTTAATACAATTATAAAAAAATATGGGCCAGATAGTGTTGGTTTTTATGTGTCTGGACAATGTCTTACAGAAGAGTATTATTTAGTTAACAAACTTGCTAAGGGTTTTGTTGGAACTAACAATATCGATACCAATTCTAGATTGTGTATGAGTTCTGCAGTGGTAGGATATAAACAAGCACTTGGTGAAGACAGTGTTCCAATTTCTTACCAGGACATAGAACTTGCAGATTGTTTTATGATTGCTGGCGCAAACCCTGCTTGGTGTCACCCTATTTTGTATAGAAGAATAGAAGCTCATAAAGAAAAGAATCCCAGTACTAAAATCATTGTTGTAGACCCAAGAAGAACACAATCTTGTGATATAGCAGATTTACATTTGCAAATTCTTCCCGGCACCGATGTAGTTTTATATAATGCTATTGCAAAGCGATTAATTGATAGAAAGAAGATCGATAAAAACTTTATTCTTAGTCATACCGATAATTTTGAAGCACTAAAAAAATCATTACAATCCACATCTCTTACAGAATCAGCTAAAATATGTGGTATTACTGTGGCTGAAATAAAAAAAGCAGCTTCATATATTGCAGATGCAAAGGGGTTTATGACACTTTGGGCAATGGGACTTAATCAAAGCTCTATTGGGGTGAATAAAAATAATGCTTTATTGAACTTATCATTGCTTACTGGGCATATAGGCAAGCCTGGATCAGGACCATTTTCGTTAACAGGTCAGCCTAATGCAATGGGTGGTAGAGAAGTAGGAGGTATGGCTAACCTTCTGGCTGTACATAAAGATTTAGCAAATGATAACCACAGAAGAGAAGTAGCAAATTTTTGGGGAGGAAAAGAGATTTCGGCAAAACCAGGACTTACTGCTACCGAAATGTTTGATGCGTTAGAAAGTGGTAAATTAAAAGCAGTATGGATTATATGTACAAATCCATTAGTAAGTCTTCCTAACGCGAATAAAGTTGAAAAAGCCTTAAAAAATGCAAAATTTGTAATTGTTCAGGATATATCTCATCGTTCAGAAACGACAGAGTATGCAGATTTGCTGCTTCCTGCAGCAGGGTGGGCAGAAAAGGAAGGAACAATGACGAATAGCGAACGCCGCATTACCTACTTAAATAAAGTAATTGATCCTCCAGGAGAAGCGTTACCAGATGCAGAAATTTTATGGAATTTTGCCCGAAAGATGGGGTACAGAGGGTTTGATTATAACTCGGTTGAAGAAGTATATAAAGAACATTGCACATTAACTAAAGGAACTAACATTGATATTTCGGGACTTAATTATGCACGCCTTAAAACCGAAGGTAGTTTTCAATGGCCTGTGCCAGATACAAATCATGAAGGTACAACGCGTCTTTTTGAAGATAAAAAATTCTATACTGATACCGAAAATGCAAAATTCATAGTCCCAAGGTTTACCAAACCTACTTCAGAGCTACTGACCATAAAGCATCCATTAATTCTTACTACAGGTAGAGTTCGAGATCAATGGCATACCAGAACAAAAACTGGTAAAGTAAATCGATTGCTTACTCATATTCCTGATCCGTACCTGGAAATGAATCAGGTAGATACTTTTTTACGAAAATTGAAGGACGGAGATATTGCAGTTATAGAAAGTAAACGAGGTAAAGTGCAAGTTAAAATTAAAGTGAGCGATACGATCAACAAAGGAGTTGTTTTTCTTCCGATGCATTGGGGTAAGGTATTAGGTAATGATTATGGTAGAGCCAATAACCTTACGACAAGCATAATTGATCCAATTTCAAAAGAACCAGATTTTAAATTCTCAGCTGTTCAAGTTTCAAAATATATAAAACCAAAACAGAAGATTTGTATTATTGGCGCTGGTACAGCAGCATACCGTTTTATTCAGACGTATAGAGAATACAATACTGAGGATGAAATTGTAGTGTTTTCTAAAGAACCATACCCGTTTTATAACCGAGTTTTACTTCCTGAATACGTGAGTGAAGAATTAACATGGGAACAGTTACAGAAGATGCGAGAAGGGAGTATGGAATCATTTAACGTAACGCTTTTGACAAGCAACCCCATCGAAGAGATTAATAAAGAAGAAAAATATATTATAGATAGTAAAGGCAAAAAGCATACGTATGATGTGATTTTGATGGCTACGGGTAGTCGTGCTTTTGTACCAAAAGAGGTACCTATTCATTTACCAGGAAGATTTACAATGCGTGATCGCGGTGATGC
Source organism: uncultured Aquimarina sp. (assembly GCA_947501475.1). Lineage (GTDB taxonomy): Bacteria > Bacteroidota > Bacteroidia > Flavobacteriales > Flavobacteriaceae > Aquimarina. The sequence goes on from CANMWA010000004.1 coordinate 159,365, forward strand.
AGATAAATTAAAAGCATATCTTAATCAAACAGGCTTGCCAGAAAATGAACAACATGTTACTATAATAGGAGGTGGGCTGTTAGGACTTGAATTGGCCGCAGCACTTCGCAAAAAAGATGTAAAAATTACTATCGTACAACGCGGTAATCGGTTAATGGAGCGTCAATTAGATATTGTTGCTAGTCGTTTGTTGGCAGAAGATGTAATTGAAAAAGGAATCCAAATTCATTTTGATAACGAAGTAGATACTGTATTTAATCAAGATACAGGTGATTTATTAGTCAATCTAAAATCGGGTAAATCATTCATTTGTAATGCAGTGGTATACTCAATAGGGACAATTCCTAATATCGATTTGGCAAAAAGGATAGGAGTAGATTGTAGACGAGGGATCATGGTAAATCAATACTTACAATCAAGTGATCCTAATATTTTTGCTGTAGGTGAAATTGCAGAGTTTAAAGGAAATCTGTTTGGTATTACTGCCGCTGCAGAACAACAAGCAGATATAGTAGCTAGATATTTATTAGGAGATTTTAGCGCTATATATAGAGGTTCTGTATTTATGAATATTCTCAAATTTGAAGATTTAGATCTTTGTAGTATTGGTAATATTGATATGCCTGTAAATGATTCGTCTTATGAAGAGATAGTTTTTATGGATGTTCGTAAGCGTTTTTACAAGAAATGCATTGTAAAAGATGATCGATTAGTAGGGGCAATTTTGATGGGAGATAAGAAAGAGTTTGCAGACTTTAAACGTCTTATTGAAGAAAAAATAGAACTATCTGAAAAACGTGAAGAGTTGTTGCGATCTTCTCAACCTAGTGACCCTGTTATTGGTAAACTAATTTGTTCATGTAGTCAGGTTGGTGAAGGAAATCTGGAACAAGTAATTAAATCTGGATGCGAAGATTTCTCAACGCTTTGTATTAAAACAGGAGCAGGTTTAGGTTGTGGCAGCTGTAAACCTGAAGTAAAAGAAGTGTTAAATAATGTTTTGCAATTGGCTTAGTTATGAAAAAGGAAGAATCTTTGCATAGAGTAAATGTTAAAGGAGGGGTATTATCTCCAATAGAATTACAGCGTATTATTGAGTATGCCGAGGGCCTTGGATTAGATACATTCCATTTTGGATCAAGGCAAGATATTATTTTTCCGTTAATGACTGAGAAAGGAAATAGTATTACGGCACATGAATCTTTTGACTCTTCTTTTTTTGCTTCAGAAATGCAACAGAATATTAGTTGCTCATACGTTTCTATAGATATTTTTAATGCTACATTATGGTTAAGAGGAACCACTTATTTATATATACTAGAAGATTTTAGGTACACGCCTAGATTAAAGATTAATATTACAGATCCCAAACAGCAAGTAGTTCCTTTATTTACTGGAGATTTAAATTTTATTGCTTCTCCTTATGAAGATTATTGGTATCTTTTTTTAAAGTTACCAGGTTGGGAGGAGATGTATTATCCCGTTTTGATTTATACTTGGGATATTGCAAAAGTTGCTAAAACAATTGAAGAAACATATCAAAAAGTCAATAATCTAGAGGAACTATTTCAATTCTTGAATAATACTTTGGAGACTAATAATAGAGTGATCGAAAAACCACTTCAGGTTAGTTTTAATCCGTTTCCGTATTATGAAGGAATGAACAAAATGAGTGATAATCAGTATTGGTTAGGACTATATTGGCGAAATAACCGATATGATTTAAATTTTTTGAAGACCCTATGTGAGTTTTGTATAGAATACAGAATAGGTAAAATATGCTTGACTCCATGGAAATCATTTATTATTAAAGGTATCCCGAAAGATGCAAAATTAGCTCTTGAGAAGCTATTGGGGCAATCAGGGATCAATGTTAGACATTCTGCTTTAGAATTAAATTGGCATTTACCGGTTAGTAATAAGAAAGCATTAGATCTGAAAAAGTTTTTGGTTATGAATTTTGACCAAAATGATATTAGTACGTATGGTTTAACATTTGGGATTATTACTCACCGAAATCAAAAAAGGTATTTTACTTCTGTAATGATAGAAGAAAATAAAATCCCCGATGCTATCCAGGATTTTGTTGTAAGACCTACCTATAATGTATTACATGCTGAAAATTTTAATCCAAACACCCGTAAATATGTTGTATATGCACAAGATATAGATCAAATGGATTTACCTGGATTATTGCTTGAGTTAACTAAAACATATTTTCAGAAATTAGGATCTGAAGAACATGAGCTAACATTTACTGGTATTTCACCTAAGAAAGAAGTACTATCTATTGAGGTGTACCAATGTAATGATTGTCAAACCGTTTATGATCCTTCTGTAGGAGATATAGTTGCAGATATTCCTGCCGGGACAAGCTATGAAGAATTACCTAAAAATTATCTGTGTTCTTTATGTGAAGCCCCTAAAAATAATTTAAAAAAAATGATTCTAGAAGTGATTTAGTACTCTTACTTATTCCCGTTCTAGACTAAAAATTAAACATTAATAATAACCTAAAATTTATGCTTATGAATTTAGAAGAAGTAATTATGGCGTCAATCGGAGAGTTTTTGGATGTTGAAGTGCATAGAGATACAGAGACCTTGGATTTATCATCTAAAATTGAAATTGTGAGAAACAGAATAACAGATAAAGTAAAGAATAGTATGAATTCTACTTCTGTTAAAAACGGATCAATGGATTACGAATATGAAATGTTTTTTAGCAGTAATCCCAATGATATGATTAAAATTGATGGTTGGATACCTATAGAAACCAACAAAATAGGAACATCGGATAAAATATCAGAATATATAGAAATTGGTTTGTTACGAAAAGTCGAGACGAGTTACAGCTAACAAATATTAGAAAAACTTATTTTGTAAATAAGATCATATATTTAGTTTTAGAAACAGGCTGTCTGAAAATAAATACTAACTGTCACATTGAGCGGAGTCGAAAGGCTCGAGATAACAGAAAAATTCGTTTTTCAGACAGCTTTTTTAAAAGAATTTGTGATGATTATCACAAATATGCTATTCAGATCTATTCATCATCATCTTCTTCTTCAATCAAACCGTGATTAAGTTTTAATTCTGAAATATCATTTGCAACTTTAGTAAAGGATTTGCGTAGAAAAGTACCATCTATAGTAATACTATATACAGCAGCAGTATCACCTTCTCCTTTTTTAGTATCTACAAGTAACATTTTTGAAGGTTGAACAATAGTATCAAAATTACCCTCACCAAATTCACCTCCTTCTAAACCAAGACAAAGATCTATAAAACCAAAAGGGATAAGTCCTCGTTCTAGGCAACTTTTTAAGTTTTTATATAGTTGATAAGAGCCATCATCCAGAAGTTCTTCAAATGAAAGATCTCCATAAAGGTCTCCAATAAACCACATTGCTTCTTCATTTTCTTTGAGAAGACGAATATCAAATAGTAATAGATTATCTGGTAGGACTGGCTGGCCTAGAACACGAGTATATGATAATTCGATATTAACAGGTTTCCATAGATAATCTGAAACCTTGGATAAAGCATCTGTAAGTGTTGTCATATTTTGTTTGATTTAAAAAAGTTTACAATATTTTTATGCGTTTGTTGCGCTTAATCAATTTGATTTTTAGTTTCTTATAAAGATGTGATGATTGATATAAACGTAAAACTCATTTTATTGGTAATAAGCAGTATTCAATATTAGTATCTAGAAATTTAACCTGCCTGTTTTTCCTATCACCTCACCACCACATATTATACATGGTCTTGGGGCTACATAATGATAACTATCCCAACCACTACTTGTCGTACTGTCTAACCATACTGGTCCTTCAAATATTTCTGACCGTCCTGTAGCTGCAACAGCTTGGTCTTCAGGAAGTACAAATAACCAAAAATATTGCATATACCAACCATCTGTACCTTGTAGTTCGATAAATGCATCAGCAAACTCTACCCAACTTACTTCTCCTCCTGTAATTTTTGCATTTAAAAGGTAGAAATCCCATTGATTTTGTTCTCTATCATTACCAGGATTATTTAATTCAACTTTTGGAGTCCATTGGTTATATCCTAAATTTGTACGGAATTTTGCTTTAAATCTCACAAAACCATCGGTCTGATTATTTACCCCAGTGCCTGTGTATGTATATACTCGATAGACCCAATCATTTGTTACGCCTTTGTTTAATTTTGTGTTTTCATTCATGTATTTAGTTACAGCTTCACTAAATTTTGTAGAGGCTTCTTCTTTACTTAAACTACCGTCAAAACTCATATGCAATAACGGTTTTGTAACTATTGAGTCATCATTTTCTATAACAGTATCACTATTAGCTGTTGTACTCATAAAACCTTCTTGTGTACTTTTGATTTCAGAGTCAAATTCTGATGTTTCACAAGAGCTAACCATCATGATCGATAAGACGAGTAGTAGAGTTACTTTTAAAGCATTTAAATTTTTCATTTTTTTAGTTTAGAGTAGTTCTTCTTTACTCTAAATTATTGGTATTTAAAGTAAAAGAAAATGTGTTTTTAAAAGTGCGAATGTTTATATAATAAAGCTTAAAAACAATGACTATTTTATATCAGGTATTGTAGAATTTATGCCTAGTGATTATTACCATAAATCTGGTAGAAGATGCCTTTGGATTTATTGGCTCAATATAAGTGTTCAAATTTAGTAATAAAAAGAGGTTTAGTATTGGTGTATTTTTCACCAATGAAAATCTCTATCTTTTATTTTTATATGTTCTGTAACATAGGTGTCTATAAATGTGCTTTCTGAAGAGAATTGTTTGTGTCGATATTGTAATTGTAATGTGTCTTTTTTGATCTTTAGGATCTTAAAAAACTTATAATTTTGTTTGATATTCATGATTTCAGGAAGCTGATCACTGGTCAATTTTATAAATGATTTTCCTTTCTTATCGGTTATGATTTCCCAGTTTCCTATAAGTGATGGCCCGCAATTTTCATAATCTCCATTATTGTCTTTGATCGTCATGTCGGGGTGATATGTAATTTTGTATGATAAGAAACAACCTCTCATATTCATTCGGGTTTTACCATTATATCGCCAAGCTATTTTCCAGCTTTTTCCTGACGTTCCTGATAAAAGTTGAATAGCATTTTTTGGTAGTTTATAGGGTTCTTTATTATAATTTGAACAGGATGCTAAGCATGAAAACATCAAAATTAACGTACAAATTTGTAAATATGATCTCATGAATTATTGATTAGTTTAAGTATGGATATCAAAAATCATACCTTCTAAATTTTAATTGTTAATACTTATGTGTAAAAGTATTCGATTCGTTTTTTATTTGAGTGCATATAAAAATTATTTTAGCATTGTTAATTATTACTAGTATGACTGAATATGTGCTTTTAACAGAAAATCAAAATTATTTTGTTGAATATCTAATAGGAGAATTAGTACTATCGAATAGTATTAGTGAGGCTATGAAGTTTAATGACGAAAATTTAGCCCTAAGATTCAAACAAATGCTACACAGCTCTTGTAGGTTAACGACAAGCGTAAATACATATATTCAATAGTATAACAATATACTTATCCTTTAATTAGTCTAAAAAGATAATCTAACAACGGATCTTTTCCTTTAATCAAATTATCTACAGATAACTTTATGTACTTATCGGGCAACACACCCGAGCCTTTTTTTACAGTTTTATCTATTACATAATTTTCTACTCTTACCATTGACATTACCATGATAATTTTTGAATTTGGAAGTTCGTAATATACCGGAAATTGACCATTTAATAGATAGTATCCCCCACCAGTTTCTTCGCCTATTAGTGTGATGTTTGGGTCGTTTTTAGAATTGATTGCAAAAGTAGAAGCTGCAGAAAAAGTAGTACCACTGGTTAATACATATACTTTTCCTTTAAATCTATTGCGATCTGGTACCATAATAGCCTCTAGATCATCAAAAGATAGTTTCCATCCATCATATTCAGGATGGTTTTTAAATCGATCTGTCAAAAATTCTTTTTCATTTAAAAAGGTTCTCGTAGCGTGCTTTTTTTCGGGAACTGTAAGCGAGATTACATATTCGCTTATATTTTGCTTGAATGTGTTTTTGGCTATAAATGAATATAAGTGTAGGGCATTTGGTCTAAATCCTCCATCGTTATTACGCACATCAATGATAAGATGTCTAATTTCTTTTTTATTAATCTCTTTAAAGATTTTAATTAATTTGGATTTAAATGCTCTAATATCTAATCCAAATGAATTTACTACTAATACCGCAGTACTTAACCCATCCTTATAATATACATAAGGATCTTTTTTATTAATATATGCATTAAAGAAATCGAAACCATTTTTTTGATAGTGAAAATTTGCAAAATAAGAACTCCTTTTAGTATTCCTTAGTTTTACTTTGGTAAATGATTCTGCTTCTATAGATAATGTTTTGTTAGCGCCATTCGGTTCTGTGTATTCTACAGAAAATTGTCTTGTAAGGCCGTATTCATAGGCATAAAACAATCCAAATTTTAATTCTATATCTCTAAGTTTTTTGGTTATGTTGTAACCATCGGTAGACGAATATTTTTTTAGTTTTTCGAGAATTCTTGATGATTCAATGCCATTTATAGATTTAATTTTTGACCCTATAGGTATTCCAAAATCATCTGTATCTGCATAAAAATGAGAATCTATAATTTTTAGAATTAACGGAAAATAATATTCGTCGGTTTTTAAAGTGTTGGGTGCAAATAATAATAGGTGTCCATCTCTTATCTGATTTGTAATGTGTACCATTTTTTTATACAAATCAATATCTGAAGTATTAGTATTTAGTATGTCTTTTGTGTTTTTAAATAAATAATCCAAAGAATCTTTATTTACATACTCATATAAGCTAGGGTGTCCTTTTTTTAGTATGTTTTCAAAAATTTTGAAATCTTCTTGCAAAGCAATAGAATCCATAGGTTTTTGTGCAGAAAGGGTTGTAATAATACACCCTAAAAGAACAATAAACAGTGTGTTCTTTTTCATATAATAACGAAAAATATGTTTTTTAATTGACTCTTGTGAGTAGGTTGTTGTTGCAATTTTTTTGTTTTCTGAGTGTAAAATTAATAAAAATGTAATGAGCAATAGATACTGGGTAAGAATAAGAGACTGTCTAAAAAGTATGTTTAAATACTAACTGTCACATTGAGCCTTTCGACTTCGCTCAAGACAGGCTAAAGTCGAAAGGCTCGAGATAACAGAAAAATTAACTTTTTAGACAACCTCAATGTATTATTTTAATTTAGCTTACGTAATTGTTTTTGAATTTTCTTAATAGCCGATTCTATAGATTTTTCGGGTTCTATCACATTATATTCTCCCCAAAATTTTGGATCAGAAAACCCAGATGCTTGATCACTAATTACTACAGATGATTTAAGGCGTTCTTTTGCTTTAAGTGTTTCGTTGTTTATATTTTTTTTCCAATCGGTAACAGCCATTTCTACATTTAACTTATAAATAGAATTGAATAACTTCTTTTTCCAGTTGATTTTAACTGTAAGGTCAATTCGGCCATAGCTGTAATACCATTTACCATCTTTTTGTCTGTAATCGATATTATATGTTGCTTCGGTTGGGTAAACTTTAGCTCTTTTTGGTTTTTTGCGCACAAACATTTTACTAACCTCTTCTTTGTTTTCCATATTAAGGCTAAAAATTGCTTTGGTCATCGCTAAGGTTTCTGCATCAATATAAAGCTTCCCAAAGTACTGTGGTTCTATAATCTCAGGACGTTGCTTAAATTTAACAACATATATGTACCGATCATTAATCTTTGTGGATTTGCCAAAACTAAAAGTATAGATTTGAGTCATGTTTTCGGTAAAAAGAACTTCTGGGTTTTTCATCACATCGATATATAAAGTACTGGTTGGTCCTCCTTGCAATTTTAAAGTTAGTGTATCCAGTTTTTTATAATCGGCACTTTTTCGTGCTTTAAAAAGTTTTATGATATCTGTTTTTTGAGATATATATGGATTTTTGTATACATCTACTACGGCTTCAGATAACGATACATAGCTTCGACGCTTTTTTATAGTCTCTCTATAAAAAGCAGTCATTATTGTATTATCATTAAGGTAGTTTTCACCTTTCTTATTCATTACAGCTCGTATTAATGCCTCAGGATTACGAGGGTCAATATTAACTTCTGATAATTCGGTAATTGACGGGCTCAGTTTAATTTTCAATTCATCACCATTAAAATCTGAAAGGTTTACTTTTTTATCTTTGTAACCAATATGAGAGATGGTAATAATACTGCTTCCCATGTCTTTTGAGACTTTAAGTGAAAATTTCCCTTCATCATTAGTAACTGTTGATATATTAGTGTTACTAACAGTAATTGAACCCGATACAATTGGGCTATTTGTTTCTTTATCTATTACAAAGCCTTTGTATTCACTAAAGTTTGTTGCATCTTGTAAATCAGTATCTTGATAGTAAGTTAATGCTTGTGTTTTTGTTGCGTATCCTATAAGTAAAAAAATAAACAAGAGATTGTAGAGGTACCTTTTATAAAATTTTTTCATAGCTTACATTTTTGGTTATAACTTCTCTTTTTTTAAATCTAATCCTACCTTACAAGATAATAAATTAATAATAGTTATCTACTATTAATTAGTTAAAAGTATATATTGGATTATTATAATGCAAGTGTGTTTTTAATGATATCCTTGATGGTTTCCGAACCAATTTTTAAGTTTGATCTTTAAGATTTCGGTTGTAAATGGTTTTGTAATATAATCATCAAGTCCTTTGGATATATAATGCTCGGCATCTCCAGGAAGAGCATTTGATGTTAGAGCGATTATTGGTGGGATTTTTTTATAGTTTTTTCTAATTTGATTACAAGTTTGTACTCCATCTAGTTCTGGCATGTTGATATCCATTAATATCAAATCATACGTATCTTCTTTAAACATGCTTAAGGCCGATTTTCCATCTTTTGCAATATCGGTAGTGCACCCTAAATATTTTAAAATTTGTTTTGATACCAAAATATTGGTTTCAGAATCTTCTACAAGTAATACATGTAAATTATAATGCTCTTTCTTTTTATTTGCAAGAGTATTGTTTTCTTTGATAATATTAATATTTGTAGTTTTTGCTTTAAAAGTAAACCAAAAATTACTTCCTTTTCCGATTTCACTTTTTACTCCTAATTTACCTTGCATTAGGTTGACTAATTTCTTGCAAATGGTTAATCCTAGGCCAGTTCCTTCACCTTCGAGTATTGAGGTTTCATGGAATTGAGTAAAACGATTAAATAATTCATCTTGATCTTTTTTACTAATGCCAATACCAGAATCAATAATTTCAACTTTAATAGTGATATCATCATTTTTTTGAGATTCGCACGAGGCATTTATAGTAATAGTGCCTTTATCAGTGAATTTAATTGCATTTCCTACTAGGTTAGAAATAATCTGGGTTAATCGATTACTATCTGCATAAATATTTTGAGACAGTTCTTTAGAGTAATTAACAATGAGATTAATTTCTTTTGCTTTTGCGGTAGCTAGAAATAGACCCACATTTTGATGTATTACTTCTTTAAGATTAATATGAGTAGGTGATAACTTAAATTGATCAGCTTGTATCTTTGACAGGTCTAAAATTTGATTTAATATCTCCAACAAGTTTAATGAAGATTGATGTATTGTATTTACATATTCTTTTTGGATATCATTTAGGTCAGTATTTTTATATAGTAAATCAATCATTCCTATAACACCTACCATTGGCGTTCTAATTTCATGACTCATATTAGCAAGAAAATCCTGTTTAAATTCTGAAACCTTAAGGATCTGTTTATTTTTTTGTTTTAGTTTATCTAGATTTCTGCCTCCATACATTGCAAATAAACCAAGAAATAATGGGGCACTATCTATGATGTAATGGATAGGATAGTTTTTTTGTACAAATAATACCGAATCCCAATTAAAGTCTAAGCCTAATTTTGCTATATCGATACACGTTGCTAGAATTGGAAAAATAGTTCCAAATAATATGCCATACAAAGTAAATTTGGCAGACTCAGTTTTAAACCACGATTTCCTCATTCTAAAGATTGATTTAGTTTAACTTTTCTAGGTTAACTAGTAATTATTAAAAGGGAGTAAAAGGTTTTTATTAGAGGGGTAGAGGGTAAATATAGTTTTTTTTATGCAGTAAATTAATTATTTTGATAAATATGATAGGGTTGATAGCGTTCAAAAAAAACCCACGGTAAATTATTACCGTGGTTTTTTATCCTTACTTTAAATGATTTGATTATCCTTTGAAAACATATTTTTTTAATTTATATCCTTCGATTTTTATTAAGTAGGTTTTAGGATCTATCAAGTAATGTATATAGTCATCTACAGTACCTTTGTCTAATAATCTTCCAGACATAGTATATAGACTATATTTAAGACCTTGTGGCACTTCAATAATATGCCTAAAAGTTTTTTGATCTGTACTTTGCTGGCAAGTATCATCTGCCAAAAAGTTATTGATAAAAGTGATTTTTCCTTGCTCTTCACCTTCAAGAGTAACTGTTGCAGAATCATCAACATCTATAATTCCGTTACCAGTTAGATCTCCTAAGATGATCAAACATGCATTTCTCACTTTGATACGGGCACCAGCCTCAATATGTAAGCTCTCTGTGATGAATATAACACCTTCTTCGGTGTTCTCATCCAAACCATCTACTACAGTATTCTCTGTAACCGACATTAACTTATACGAAATGTCAATTTTGGTATTTGCAAAAATAACGCTTGTACATAACAAGGCTATCAGGGGTAAAAATTTTTTCATATAGTTTGGTTTTTAGGGTTAAACCTTATAAGTTAAAAATTTGTAAGTAAAGTATTACATTAAGTGATTTTTTATCGATGTACAACATAAAATCAACGTCAATATACAACTTTTTGTGTTAAAAACGTAATTTTCATATGTGTAATATTGAATTTTTTTAGTTTTAAATGATAAAATACTATGTTGTCCTAGTATACATGGGGCTTGACAAAAATGTTAAATTTTTTGTTTTTTTTAACAAAACCACATAAAATTTTACCTATGGTACTGATTTTTAAGAAGTAGTAAATTAAAATCTATTTAATTCGCAGTATTTGTTTTATTCACTAGTTTTATAAAAAAATAAAGACTCTTAAAACTAAATCTTCTCAAGAAATGGTAAAACTATTGTTGTTCTTTCAGCAGTTTAGTGTTTGGTTTAAAATCTTACTAGGTGAACTATTTAATAACCTCATTAGTTTGTTTTTTATTTTGGCTGTATATCTGGCTTTGTGGTATTTTCCGCAAACTGTAGATTTATTACTTATATTAAACCAATCTGATGCATTTTTATTCGAAGTGCCTCTATATTTTTTTCTACTCATTATATCTGCTTTTTTGATCTGGAACGCTCCAAAATATTTCTATTTTCATAATTATAAAGACATTTTTTTTTCAAACTTTATAGGTTTTGTCCCCACTCAACATTATGTAGTTCAGGGTAAAACAAAACCTACCAGATATCATTATCGAGTGAAGGTACATATGCGGAAAGTTATTCCTAGGATATTAGCTATAATATTATTAATTATTTCTGCATTGAGTATTTTACATGCGATGGAGTTATTTCAACTCGAGAATCTTTATACCAAATCACTTGATCCAACCAATACCTTAATTCTTTGCATCTTTTTTTTACTGTTACTTTCTGAACCAATTTTATATAATTGGATACAGCAGAAAGTTAATAAGATTCCAAAAATCAATACGATTTTATATACAGGATTAATAGCTCTGGTAGTTTTTATTCTTTTTCTGGGAGTATTAAATACTCAGACGCAGGAGGATTTAGGGAATCTTTTCATTTCGAATTGGGCGTTGGTATTTTTCTTTTTTATGTTATCTTTTAATAGTTATAGATTTCTCAAAAGATTACCCCGAAAAATATTTTATGGTGCCATCCTTATCATAGGGTTTTTACTGTTGTTGTTATTTTTAATTCTGAATTTTTTACCTGAATTAGCGGATGGAATAAATCCATTATCTATTCTCATCTTATCGCTATTAAGTTTATTTATGATAAGTTTTGTATTGATTCTTGTGGGAAAAAAAATGAAATTACCGTTATTTTCGATAGTTTTTATTTTATGTTTATTTTCATCTAGATTTTTTTCTGAAAGTTCTGATCATTATCAGTTAGACCTGGTAACCACAGACGTATCAAGAATGTCAATGGATGAGTATGTTTATCAGTGGATTAAAAGCAGAACTGATATAATAGATAATGCTAAGCAAGGGTTTCCAGTTATATTAGTTTCTTCTGAAGGAGGCGGATCCAGGGCAGGATTGTGGTCTTTTTTAATACATAGTTACTTATACGAAAAATCTGAAGGAAAATATTTTAAAGATAACTTACTCTCGTTATCTGGAGCCTCTGGCGGAAGTGTTGGTAATGCAATGTTTTTTTCTGAAGCTCAAAATGTGGCACTAAACGATACAAAAAGTAACTTTAGATTAACGCCAAATAGTAAATACCCTGCACTTACATATAAAGCCAGTGCTATTTATAAAGAAAATTACTTATCCGTTTCATTATTATCATTATTAGGTAGAGACTTGTTTAAAGAAATTACTAGCTTGTTTAGTTTTAAAAATAGGGGAGAATTGTTAGAAAAGCAATGGAGTAATGCTCATAAATATTTTTTTGCAAATAAAGAAACTTTAAGTGTTTTAGATAAAGACTTTTTATCGTTTTATAAAGAAACCCCAACAAATTTGATAGGAACAAATAATAAAGGTGTCCCTCCTTTATTATTTATTAATACGACGCATACTCAAACGGGTAATTATAATATAATAAGCCCAGTAAAATATTCACACTTAAAACCTTTTACAGGATTAGACGATTTTATAGATGAGCTGCAAAAAAGCCACCCTAATACATCTATAAAACTGTCAACAGCGATGAGAATAAATGCAAGTTTTCCTTATATGACTCCAGTTGGCGAAGTAAGAAAGAAATCAAAATCTGGCACATTGTATTCTGATCAATATGCAGATGCTGGATATTATGATAATATCGGCGGTGTTGTGTCTAAAAGTATTGAAGAAGTTTTTAAAAAGGTAGTACATGATTCTTTTCCTTTGTTAGAAAAAAAAATTAAAATAAAACATCTAGTAATTACTAATGACGAAGAAGGAAAAATAGTAAAAACCCATACGCAGTTTGCCGCTCCATTGGCAACATTACAAAATGTTAGATATGGCCATACTAGAGAGGTCACCAAAAAACTTGGCAGTAGATATGCAATTAAGCTAAAACCAACAACAATATCTCTTTTGCCTTCAACGTTAACATCAGAACAAATAGAAGAAGAAATTATTTTTATAAAACCAGTTTTGCCATTAGGAAGATACCTTTCTACTGTTGCTATTAGATCAATGGAAGCAAGATTGCATAATATTAGTCCAAAATTAGATTCAATTTTACAAATAAATTAAGACAGTTGTCATTATTTTTTGTATTTTTGTCATTAAAAGTAAGATTATGGGAGCGGTTTCACCATTAGATTTTGATAGTTTTGAAAATAAAGGCTTATTGCGATATCTTAATATAGATATACCATTGCGCAACATGTATGATTTTATTGAATTATCGAGGCATGGCATAGATAAAAAAGCATTGTTGCACCTTTCTAAAACGATAGGCTTCGACCTTAAAGAACTGGCACATGTGCTTCATGTTTCAGAACGCACAATACAACGTTATGATTTAAATAAAAAGTTAAGTACAGAAGCTAGTGCAAAAGTATTGCAATTAGCCAAACTCTATGCAAAAGGCGAAAATATTTTTGGAGACCTTAGTCGGTTTAAAAATTGGATGGAGCACCCTAGTGTTGCTTTAGCAATGAAAAAACCTAAAGAACTTTTGGATACAACCTTTGGGTTTCAACTATTGAATGAAGAACTTGTGCGTGTAGAGCATGGAATATTTGCGTAATGCAAGTTTATAGAATAGCCAAACAAAAATATATAAAAGACCTTAGCGGTATAGGCGCCAAAACAGTAGGAGGACGATGGAATCCTAAAGGTGTTGCTGTACTATATACAAGTACAACAGCTGCTCTTTCTGCACTAGAGGTATTAGCTCACTTACCAGCGGCATATTTTCCTGATGATATGTCTATAGCATCTATAGAATTACCTGATAAATTAATAACAGAGTTAGATGTAAAAAAATTACCAAAAAACTGGAACAAAACCCCACCGCCCATAGAAATTCAAAATGTTGCTATGCAATGGATAAATGAAGAAAAGTATTTAGGGATAAAAGTGCCAAGTATAATTATACCAAAAGAAAAAAACCTTCTTATCAATCCACAGCACCCAACTTTTAAGAAAATTAAAATACTTCATGTTGAATCATTTAATTTTGATACCAGATTGCTTAAATAATCCATTATATATTAAAAAGATTTCATTTTTTTTTAACATATAATTACCTCAGGATTAAGTGATAATAATTATACAAATCTTATTTTTTAGTTAAAACTTAATTTTTTAAACCTTAACATGTTTCATTTTATATAAATTACGAGCTTAATATGCGTAACGGATTCATAATTTATACGTCATATTGCAGATAACTAATCTTAATTTAATAATAAAAAGAGCAAAAAAATGAAAAATGTATATTTTTTGGCTGTATTTATTCTTGCTTTTGTAAGTTGTAAAAACGATGCAAAAAAAGAAGAAGTTGTAGCCGAAGTAGAGAAAATCCCAGGAATTGTCTTAGAGAATATGGACAAAAGTGTAAGTCCAAAGGAAGATTTCTATAATTTTGTGAATGGTAATTGGATGAAAAAAACTAAGATTCCAGATGATCGCACAAGATGGGGCGGATTTGGAGTATTACGCAAATCTACAGATGCAGATGTATTAGAGATCATAGCCAAAGCCAAAGAAAGCGGAAAATACAAAGCTGATACTGACCAAGCAAAAGCAATTGCTATTTTTGATACTAAGATGGATACTTTAACGAGAAACAAAGCAGGGCTTAAGCCATTACAATCAGCTTTGGAAGATATAGCATCAATCAAAAATTTAACCGATTTACAGACTGTTCTTGGTAAAAACCCATCGATTTCTGCACCATTTATTGGTATAGGAGTACAAGCAGATTTGAATAATAGTGCAATGAATGCCGTATATATGGGTACAAGCGGATTAGGATTGCCAGAAAGAGACTATTATTTGGACCAAGATGAAAAATCTAAAGAGATTCGAGAAGAGTATAAAAAGCATATTGTTAAAATGTTGAAAATGCTGGGAGACTCAGAATCTGATGCTGTAAGTGCAGCAGATAAAATTCTTGAGTTAGAAACCAAACTTGCAGAACCAAGATTAAACAAAGTAGAAAGAAGAGATACTCGTAACTATAATAACCCTAGGACAATTGCAGAGGCAGATGCTATGCTTTCATCATTAGATCTTAATAAATTGATAAGTGATCTAGGGATAACAAAAAAATTCGATACTATTATAGTTGCTCAATTGCGATATACCAAAGCATTAGATGGATTTTTGAAAAATACTTCAATAAACGATATAAAAACTCTAGTTCGTTGGGATACTTTTAATAATGCAGCAAATCGACTAACAACCGATGTTGAGGTTGCGAATTGGGAATTCTATAGTAAATATCTAAGAGGACAACTAGAGCAAAGACCAGCAAACGAACGTGCACTTGCCGCAGTAAATAGACATGTAGGAGAGGCATTAGGTCAATTGTATGTTGATGAAAAATTTCCGCCAGAAGCAAAAGTCAAAGCCGAAAAGATGATTGCTAATGTTATTAAGGCATATAAAGCTCGTATCCAGAAATTATCTTGGATGGGAGAAGAAACCAAAACTAAAGCTATCGAGAAGTTAGATAAGTTTACCGTTAAGATAGGATATCCTGATAAGTGGGAAGACTATTCGAAAATGATGGTGTCTACAGATAAAACGTTTTTTGAAAATATGGTTGCAGTAGATAAGTGGGCTCAAGATAAAAATTTTGATGAAATAGGAGAACCAGTAGACAAAACAAAATGGGGTATGTCACCACAAACGGTTAATGCATATTTTAACCCACTTAATAATGAAATTGTTTTTCCTGCAGCAATTTTACAACCTCCTTTTTATAATTATACTGCAGATGATGCTGTGAATTATGGCGGGATTGGCGCAGTAATCGGACACGAAATATCACATGCATTTGATGATTCTGGCGCGCGTTTTGACGCTAACGGAAATCTTAAAAACTGGTGGTCAGAAGATGACTTAAAAGCATTTACCGAAAGAGGTGATGCCTTAGCTGAGCAATACAGTGCTATCGAAGTGTTAGATAGTGTATTTATTAATGGAAAATTTACTCTTGGTGAAAACATCGGAGATCTAGGTGGAGTTTTAGGAGCATATGATGGATTACAAATGCATTTTGCAGATAACGGAAGACCCGAAGATATCGATGGATTTACTGCAGAACAACGCTTCTTTATGTCTTGGGCTACAGTATGGAGAACCAAGATTCGAGAAGATGCATTGAGAACTCAAATCAAAACTGATCCACACTCTCCAGGTGTCAATAGAGCTATTCAACCATTATTAAATGTTCAGGCATTTTATGATGCGTTTGATATTAAAGAAGGTGATAAAATGTATCTGGCAACAGATAAAAGAGTAGATATCTGGTAATTAATATAAAAACATCAATAAAAACCCGCTATATAGCGGGTTTTTTTAGTTTTCTTTAATCTCATTAAGCAATAAAAAAGCTTTGTTTACATATTCTTTTTCTAAAAATAAAGTGAAGTAATTTGATGTTGAAATTACCTCAAAAACAGGAATGCCTTCATATGCCAATAATTTAAAAATATAAAAATATAACCCAATTACTTTAGAATTATCTTCAGGTAAAGCAATAGATATCGATGATAAATTATCAGCAACAGAAATACACGTTTCGTTTTTAAAATGTTTTTCTACAATATCTTTTAAAGTAGAAGTAACTAATATATTACTCTCTTGAAAAGTACTTGAGTATGTAAAATAGGCCTTAGTTTCATGTTTAACATAATCTAATAAATTACTTTGACTGGTAAGAATAGTGTTAGAGTTTAAAAAAGTATACTCAGTGATTCCAGAGCGTACAACGATATCTCCTAAATTTCTATGATTGTCTATGTGCTTAATTCGTTTTGGGTGATAACGTCTTAAAGCCATAACAATTGACCCTGGTTTTACAGGTTTTCTCATAATCTTCTCAACCTGGGGTAATAGATCTGTTGCCAAAGAACTAAAGTTGATAATGTCTCGTGATAAAGCATCTTCAAGAAAAGGTTGGTGCCTTAATATATTATGTACACAATCAGTAATAGTTTTCATTGTTATATATTTAACAGTTTGTACAAATTTATACTTTTTATTTTAAAATATTTATTTTTCATAGGGTAATGATTAATTATGTACCGTAATAAACAATAATACGTAGGATTAATGAAAGTTTTGAAGTTTGGTGGTACATCGGTTGGATCAGTTGAAAACCTTAATAAAGTAAAAGAAATTCTTATCTCTGATACTGAAGACAAAATTGTAGTATGCTCTGCAATGTCTGGAGTCACTGATCATTTGGTAAAACTGGTAGAGAATATAAAGTTTAAGGATATAGAGGCGATAACGAGAAATCTACATAAGCTTGAAAGTAAACATAGTGATGTAATTGATGATTTAATTAAAGAACAAGAAATCAGAAATGAGCTAAAAAATGGATTATCAACACTAATCACAGAAATGTTCGAAATTTCAAGTCAGACGTACTCCGAGGTTGTTAATTCAAAAATAATCACCTATGGCGAAACTATATTGACATACATTTTTTCTGGTTTTCTGAAGTCTATTGGTGTTTCAAATATAGTATTACATGCAAAAGAGTTTATGTTCGTTGATTCAGTCGAGAATCCTAATATCAAAAAAGTTAGTAAAAACCTACATAAGGTTCTTGATAATAATACCCAGTCATCTTTGTACATAACCCAAGGTTTTGTTTGCCGGAATAAAGAAGGTCAAATTAGCCATTTAAAAAGGGGAGGTAGTGACTATACATCTACTATTATTGCAGCTGCTATACAAGCTTCCGAAGTTCAGATATGGACAGACATAGATGGATTGCATAATAATGATCCGAGATATGTAGATGATACCCAACCAATATCTCACCTTACATATAACGAAGCTGCCGAACTAGCTTATTTTGGTGCAAAAATTTTGCACCCTCAAACTATTTCACCAGTGGTAGGTATGGATATTCCTGTGTTATTGAAAAACACTTTTGATCCAGAAGCTTCAGGAACCATAATTTCAAATAAAACATATAAAAAAGGGCTGAAAGCAATTTCTGCTAAAGATGGCATTACCGCCATTAAAATCAAATCTAACAGGATGTTGATGGCTCATGGATATCTAAGAAGGATTTTTGAAGTCTTTGATAGTTTTCATACCTCAATTGATATGATTACAACTTCTGAGATTGCTATTTCATTAACAATTGATAACACTAGTAACCTAGATAAAATAGTTAATGAAATCGAAAACTATGCAGAAGTTACTGTAGAGCAGGACCATAGTATTATCTGTATTGTGGGAGAATCTGTTATTAATGATAAAAACTCATATAAGCTTTTCGAAATTTTAAATTATATACCAGTAAGAATGGTTTCTTATGGCGGGAGTAATAATAATATATCAATCTTGGTCGATACAAAAGATAAGATACCCACATTGCGATTTTTAAACGAAAAACTATTTCAAGTACCACATGAAGTAGTTGTATAATTTTTGTTATGTAATTTCCCAATAAAAGTAGAGCTAAACTTTAATAACTTTCATACGTAATGTAAAGTGTAAACTCTACTTTTCTTTTTAAAGAGTTAAATAAATATAGTGTAATAATATATTAAATCTATAAGCACTATACGTATACCAAATCATCGATTATTTCTAGATAAGCACTAATGATTTTATTTTAATCATTAGTGCTTTCTTTGTAAAATCCCTATTAAAGCCGTAAATCTTATACAAATTAGTTCTCGATCTTCAACATTATACAGATATAGGACTTTTGTTTTTGATATGTTTACCTCTTGTTAATCTTTAATGTTTACCTTTAGGAAAAGTAAGTGTAATCCATAAAGTGTAGTAGCGATATTCAATTTTGATTGAAGTGATTTTCTATCACTATTACTTTTTTATATGAAATGATGTCTCTTAATTTTAAAAAAGGAGTAACTAATAAAAATCATATGACTTTTAGGCTAGTATTTTTTTCTTTTCTATTTCTTTTTGAATTGACCTATAGCCAATCAAAAACTATTGAAAACCCTGATCATTATGTTTGGTTTGACAAATTTATTGGCATAGAAAATACTGGATTATATAACGGTATTCAATATGTAGAAAAATATAAACCAATACATAAAAAACATCAATTTTTTAAATCTTCAGACTTTGTAAAAGGACAAATCACCTACAATACACAAAGATATTATGATGTGTTAATGAAATATAATGTTTTTGAAGATAAAATCCTTATTAAATTATTAGATAAATTTGGAGGTAATACAATACAACTTAATACCAATGATGTAACTGATTTTGTTATTGATAAATCTAAGTTTTTGAACTTGAGTACTAATAAAAATACTCTTATTAGTGTTGGGTTTTGCGAAGTTTTGTTAGAATATGATGTATTTAATTTCTACAAAAAAAATAAAAAAATAAAGAAAGAATTGTTTAGAGAAGAAACAGTTTTTTATGACTTTTTGGATAAACACTTATATATTCTTTTATACAAAGATATCTACCATGAGGTTAATTCAAAGTCCGATCTAAATAGGGTCTTTCCAGAATTTAAAGAAGATATTAATAAATTTTATACTTCTAATAGAGCAATTCGAAAATCAAAACCAGATGTTTTTTGGACATTGCTTTTGAAGAAAATCTATTCAAAAATTTCTAACAAGAAAAAGAACACAATTTAATGAGGTTTTTAGTATCCATAATACTTTTTTTTAGCATTAGCAGTTCTCAGGCGCAAGAAGGTGTTTTAGTTTCATTATCATATAATAATTCTGATCTAAAAGAGGTTTTACATCAAATCGAAGAGACTACAAATTATCGTTTTTATTATGTGGATTCTTGGATACAAAACAAGACAGTATCTGGAAATTATAAGAATGTAAGCCTGAATAAAATTTTAGAAGACTTATTTAAAGATACAATCCTTAATTTTTATATAACAAAAGATAATACAGTAGTTATAACACAAAATGTTGTTATCTATGATGAATTACCAAAAGGTTTCTTTGGTAAAGAGGTTAAAGATGCAGATGAAAACCTCTCAAAAACAAGAGTCAATCCAATATTTCAGCCAAAAGAAGGGTTTTCAAGAAAGAGAAAAATGTTAACCATTCGAATAGGAAAAGAGAATAAGAGTACTAATCAAACGTCTTTTGTTTTAAGTGGATATGTAAGAAATAAGAGAACAGGCAATACAATACCCAATTTAGCAATTACAATAAAGAATAAAGGTACTGGAGTAGAAACTGACCAAAATGGATACTACAAAATTACATTATCACCTGGACTTAATATTATAGAAGCCAGCGCTATGGGAATGGCTAATAAAACAAAAAGGGTTATTATCTATAATGATGGACAATTAAATTTTGATCTAGACGAAAGCCTTGAAGTTCTTGATGAAGTATTTATAGAGTCTGATGTTAATGATAATGTAGATAGCGCAGTAACTGGAAGTGAAAAAATAGATATTGAAGAATCTAAGAATATACCCTTGGTTTTGGGCGAAAGAGATGTGTTAAAAGTAGCAACCACACTACCAGGTGTTTCTACTGCTGGTGAAGGAACTATTGGATTTAATGTTAGAGGTGGTAAATCAGATCAGAATCTTATTTTGTTAGATGATGCTGTTGTCTATAATCCTCAGCATTTTTTTGGTGTTTTTTCGGCATTAAACCCATTTGCCTTAGGAGAAGCCAATATTTATAAGGGTAGTATTCCTGCTGAATATGGTGGGAGATTATCATCAGTATTCGATATTAAAACCAAAAACAGTGATGCCATAAAGTTTAAAGGAGAAGCAGCAGTTGGGCCTGTTACAAGCACAATTGTTCTAGAAGCACCAGTTTTTAAAGATAAATCTACCATTTTGATCGGAGGAAGAATTGCATATGCAAATTGGATTTTAAGATCTGTCGGAAATGAAAATTTAGAAAAAAGTGAAGCCTCATTTTATGATGTTGTTGCAAAATACAATCATGAGTTCAATAAAAATGATAAAATTAGTGCAACCGGTTATTTTAGTCAAGATAATTTTAGCATAACGTCTGATTCACTTTATACATATAAAAATAGGGCATTATCTCTAAATTGGGAGCATAAATTTAATGACAAAAATAAAGGAAACTTAATACTCGCAAATAGTAGATACGAGTTTGATATTGAATTTGATGGTAATGGAAATAATGATTTCGACCTAGGAAATAGTATCGAAGAAACAGAGTTAAAATTCAAGTTTAAGTACTTACATAGTGATAAACTTAAATTTGATTACGGTATTTCAAGTAAATTGTATTCCTCTAAACCTGGAATAAAAAAACCAACAGGAGAAGAATCTATTGTTACACCAGTTACAATCCCAGAAGAGAGAGGGCTTGAATCTGCAGCTTTTTTTTCTGCCAAATATGATTTAACAAAAAAAATACTTCTTGATGTTGGGATAAGATATTCCTTATTTAATACATTGGGAGCATCTTCTCAGCGTATATATCAAGATGGGCTGCCTAGAAATGAGTTAACTTTAATCGAAACCAAAGAATTCGATAAAAATGACATTGTTGAAACATACGGAGGTCCAGAAATTAGAGTGTCTGCACGATATCTTTTAATTCCTGGTTTATCAATCAAAGCGAGCTATAACAATACAATCCAATATATTCATAGATTAACTAATAACACCACAGCTTCGCCAATAGATACGTGGAAACTTTCTGATATAAATATAAAACCTCAAAAAGCAGATCAATATTCTTTGGGAGTTTATAAAAATTTAAATCAAAATGTATATGAGTTAAGTATTGAAGGGTTTTATAAAAGGTCTAATGATATTTTGGATTTTAAAACAGGAGCGCAAACGTTATTAAATGAAAGTGTAGAAACAGAAGTGTTACAAGGAAAAGGAAAATCATACGGTCTTGAGTTTTTAATCAAAAAAAACAAAGGAAAGTTTAACGGTTGGTTGGGGTATACATATTCACGTTCATTCATTAAATTAGATAGTCAATTTAGAGAAGAACAGGTAAATGATGGAGATTTTTTTCCTTCAAATTTTGATAGACCTCATGATGTTAGTTTAGTGACCAATTATAAATTTACAAGACGATTTAGTTTCTCTACCAATTTTGTCTATCAAACAGGAAGACCTGTTACTTTTCCTGTGGGTAGTTTTGTATTTAATAATGCAGAGTTTGTAGCCTACAGTGATCGTAACAAGTTTAGAATCCCCGATTTTTATAGATTAGATATAGGTTTTAATGTAGAAGGAAACCATAAGAAAGGAAAGTTAGCCCACAGTTTTTGGACGATTTCTATTTATAATGTGTTAGGAAGAAATAACCCTTTTTCTGTTTTTTTTATAACTGAAAGTGGAGAAATAAAGGCATTGCAAAGCTCTATTTTTTCAGTACCAGTGCCTTCTATTACGTATAGTTTTAAGTTTTGATTTTATTATTTAAGATATATAATGACAGTAAATAATCACATAAAATCTATATATTTAATACTACTCACCATAGTATGTTTAGTCAGTTGTACTGAAGAGTTTATACCACAAACAGAAACATTTGAAAGTATTTTGGTTGTAGAAGCCACGCTTACAGATGAACTAAAAACACAGAATGTATTTTTATCAAGAACTTTTCGTTTTGAGGATCAGGAGCCACAAGGTGAAGAAAATGCTGCAGTGAAAATAACAGATGACTTACAAAACGAGTATGTATTTAATGAAACAGAACCTGGTAAATATATTTCAGAAATTAAATTTCAGGCATTGCCAGAACGTCAATATATATTGTCTGTAAAAACAAAAGACAATGCATTATATACCTCGAGCTCAGTAGCTTTACCAAAAAAAACAAGTATTGATAGGCTGTATGCTCAAAAAACGATCAATGATAAAGGAGTAGAAGGGTTAGGGATTTTTGTTGATAGTTCTGGTCCAGAAAATGAAATATCATATTACAGATACAAATTTGAAGAAACATACCGATTTACGGCACCAGAGTTTTTTGATTTGGATTTGGTTGTTTTATCTGTAAATCCATTTGTTACAGAAACAACGACAAGACCTGTAGACAAAAAAGTATGTTATAAAACAGATTTTTCTAATGATTTAATTTTGGCAAGCACAGAAGATTTGGTAGAAAACAAGTTACAGAAATTTTTAATACGTTTTATTGAAAAAGATAATATCATAATTAATGATCGCTACACTATTGTAATTAATCAGTTTACAGAAACATTAGAAGCAAGAAATTTTTACGAAACATTGAATGATTTTTCAAACTCCGAAACTTTATTTTCTCAAATACAGCCAGGGTTTATTGTTGGTAATATAAATAATATTGATAACCCTAAAGAAAATGTCTTGGGTCTTTTTCAGGTATCGTCATTTTTATCTGAGCGTATTTTTTTTAATTACAGAGATTTCTTCTCTAATAATCAACCTGTAAATTATTTTATTGATTGTACTAGGGTTTCACCTCCGATCATTCCCACAAATGCAACACTAATCAGTTTTTTAAACGATGGGTTTTTGCTCGATGGATTTACGGGTGAAAACAATGGTAATGTTGGCCCTTTTTTTATAGTTCCAGGGGCATGTGGAGATTGTACCCAAATAGGAGATAATATAGTTCCAGATTTTTGGAAGGATTAATATGGAAAATATAAAAAGTAAAACATATCGTATTCCATTAGTAATATTAATCTTATTTTGTATTATAAATTGTACTGAAGAATTCGTACCTAAAACTGATATTTTTGAAAGTATTTTGGTGGTCGAGGCTAATATAACAGATGAATTTAAAGAGCAGAGAATTCTTTTGTCAAAAACTTTTCGTTTTGAAGATGAAAGTAGGACTAATCCCGAACGCAATGCAAAAGTAAAGATAGTTGATAATTTACAGAATGAATATTTATTTAAAGAAACAACCCCGGGGATCTACACTTCTATATCCTTTTTCCAAGCTTTGTATGATAGAGAGTATACATTATTAATAGATACAGATGATGGAAAATCCTATATTTCTGATTCAGTAATTTTAACACCTCAATCAAATATAGATAGCTTATACGCACAAAGAATATTTAATGATAAGGGATTAGAAGGAATTGGAATTTTCGTAGATAGTTTTGATGCTACAGAGGAAACTTCTTTTTATAGATATGAATTTGAAGCAACCTATCGATTTACGGCACCAGAGTTTTTTGATTTGGATTTGATAATAACTTCTGAAAATCCTTTAGAAATTAAATTTGTTAATAGATCAGTAGATAAAAAAGTATGTTATAAAACAGAGCTATTCAACAATATTGTTATCACCAATACAGAAGGTTTAAATGAAAATAGATTGTCTAGATTTTTAATTCACTTTATTGGTATAGACAATTACGCAATTAGTGATCGTTATTCAATTAATGTACATCAATTTACGCAATCAAGAGAAACGCAAGAGTTTTATCGAGTTTTACAAGATTTTTCTAATTCTACAACCTTGTTTTCTCAAATACAACCAGGTTTTATTTTAGGAAATATAAAAGCTGTTGCTAATGAAAAGGAAAATGTATTAGGGCTTTTTCAGGCCTCATCGGTATCAACTAAGCGTATTTTTTTTAATTATAGAGATTTTTTTCCAGAAGAAGATTTGCCTCCGTTTTTTGAAGATTGTACTATTGGCGCTCCTGCTGTAGGTCCTTCTTTTATTAGTTTAATAAATGCAGATATATTTCTGTTTGCTGGTTTTAATGGAGATCCAAATTCTGGACCTGGTCCGTATAACCTTGTAGAAAAGGCATGTGGAGACTGTACAGAAATAGGGAGCTCTACAGTGCCAAAATTTTGGGAAAATTAAATATAAAGATTATGAGTATTAGTAAATTGGTAGTGATAGTTCTTTTGCTTATTTCATTTATAGCAAATTCTCAGTATAAAACTGAAAATAATAATCTGCATTTGAACTATACAGATATACCGCAAGAAAAAGTTTTTATACACTTTAATACAGCTTTATTATTCTCAGGAGAATATTTATACTACAATATATATTGTATAAATTCAAAAACTAATACTTTAAGCAAATTAAGTAAGATAGCTTATGTCGAGTTAATAGGAGAAGACCTAAAACCTGTTTTTAAACATAAGTTAAAATTAAATAATGGAGTTGGTTTTGGAGATTTTTTCCTTCCAGTTTCTATCCCTTCAGGAAATTATAAACTTATTGGTTATACCCAATGGATGAATAACAAATTAGATAATAATTTTTTTCAAAATGATATTAGTATAATTAATCCATATCAAAGTAATCAAAAATCAATACTTGCAGATGTAAATATGTCTGAAAATATAAAAGAAATAGGCAGTGCTAATAATAGTAAGGATAAACAACATAATAAGGATACATATATAAAACTAAAACTCAATAAAGAAAAGTTTTTTAAAAGAGAACACGTTCAATTAACACTTAAAAATGTTAGAGGAAAAATAGGATTTGGCAATTATTCAATATCCGTAAAAAAGCTTTATGATATCAATGTTGCAGATAGGTACACTACAAAAACATTTAATTCATTATACAAATCGGAAAAACATAAAAATAATCATGAAATTATATTACCAGAGCTTAGAGGAGAACTTATATTTGGTAAAATTACCGCTATCGATTCAAGTGCTTTGATTTCAAATAAGAAAGTAGCAATGTCTATCCCCGGAGAAAATTATGATTTAAAAATAGCTACTGCTAATGACAAAGGAGTGTTTTATTTTAACTTAGATAAAGAAAATAATGAAGAAAATGCCCTGTTACAAGTTTTAGGAAACAAAGAGCGATATACGATTGAAATATACAATCCAAAACCTCCTGATTATGCTAATCTTACATTTCATACATTTTGTTTAAAACCTGAAATGAAATCTACAATTCTTGAACGAAGTGTTTATAATCAAATTAGTAATGGTTTTTTTTCGATAAAACCAGATACTTTAAAAGTGTCTGAAGGAAAATCTCGGTTTTATGGAGATAAGGCTAAAGTATTTGATTTGGATGACTATACTAGGTTTCCTACAATAAGAGAAACTTTGGTAGAGATTGTAGATAATGTTTGGATAAAAAAAATAGATAAAGAAAAATATGTTTTTCAAGTAAGAAGTTATAACCCTTCTCCCGAAGATTTAGTTTTTTTACCACTTGTTATTATTGATGGAGTAATGATTCAGGATCATAGTACCATTGTAGATTATAATGCAAATAAGATTAAAAGAATAAAGTTAATAAGAGATTTATATTTTTTGAATTCTCAAATGTTTCAAGGGATTATTGATATAGAAACTATTGATGGTGATTATTTTGAATCTGTTAGAGAAAAAGGAGTATACAGTACTCAATTATCAAAACCTTTGGCGGTTAAAAAATATTATCAAGAAAAATATGATACTACAACCAAAGAAACAACACTTCATATTCCTGATTATAGGCAACAATTGTTATGGAAACCTAATGTAAGAGTAGATAAAGATGAAATGGTAATCGATTTTTTTACATCCGATAATACAGGAACTTTTGAAATTTCACTAGAAGGTTTTACAGACATGGGTGATGCAGTCTCAATTCATCAGACATTAGAAGTAGAATAATATGCTATAATTTTAAGTTACTCATACAAAATTTAAGTTTCATTTTTTGAAACTAATTATCGTTATGTTTGCAATTATGCAAAACATAAATCATGTTAACTAAAATTTTTGGGAGCGCTGTTTTTGGAGTTGAAGCTACATCAATCACGGTAGAGGTCAATATCGATAAAGGAATAGGGTATCATCTTGTAGGATTACCAGATAGTGCAATAAAAGAAAGCAGTTACCGTATAGCTGCTGCATTGCAAAATAATGGATATAAATTACCTGGTAAGAAAATAACTATTAATATGGCTCCGGCTGATCTAAGAAAAGAAGGTTCTGCCTATGATCTTACCTTGGCCATAGGAATTCTTGCTGCTAGCGCGCAGATAAAAAAAGATCATATTTCAGAATATTTGATTATGGGAGAATTATCCCTAGATGGAGGTCTTCAGCCTATTAGAGGAGCACTTCCGATAGCTATCAAAGCTCGAGAAGATGGTTTTAAAGGATTTATACTTCCTAAACAAAATGCAAAAGAAGCAGCAATTGTTGATAATCTTCTAGTATATGGTGTAGAAAATATAAAAGAAGTGATCGATTTTTTTGATGGTAAAGGCGCATTAGAACAAACTATAATAGATACACGAGAAGAATTTTATGCAGCACTTAACAATCCTGAATTTGATTTTGCAGATGTAAAAGGGCAGGAGAGTATAAAACGTTGTATGGAGATTGCTGCTGCAGGAGGACATAATATAATACTAGTTGGACCACCTGGGAGCGGAAAAACAATGTTAAGTAAAAGATTACCAAGTATACTACCACCAATGTCATTGCAAGAAGCATTAGAAACTACAAAAATCCATAGCGTAGTTGGCCGGGTGAAAGAAAACACAGGCCTTATGGCTCAGCGGCCATTTCGTAGCCCTCACCATACCATATCAAATGTAGCTTTGGTTGGAGGAGGAAGTTATCCACAACCGGGAGAAATATCCCTATCCCATAACGGAGTTTTGTTTTTGGATGAGTTACCAGAGTTTAAAAGAGAAGTGTTAGAAGTAATGCGTCAACCCTTAGAGGACAGAGAGGTAACAATTTCAAGAGCAAAATTTACGGTTACCTACCCATCCAGTTTTATGCTAGTGGCAAGTATGAACCCCAGCCCAGGAGGATATTTTAATGATCCCTCTGCGCCAGTAACATCATCTCCGGCAGAAATGCAGCGTTATCTTAGTAAGATTTCCGGCCCCTTATTAGATAGAATAGATATTCATATAGAAGTTACTCCTGTTCCTTTTGATAAGCTTAGCGAAGAGCGTAAAGGAGAGTCTAGTGTCGACATAAGAAAACGGGTAACGATTGCTAGAGATATTCAAACCAAAAGGTTTATAAGCTTGCCAACGATACATTATAATGCACAAATGAGTGTAAAGCAAATACGAGAACATTGCAAGTTAGAACAGTCATCAAAAGAATTATTAAAAACGGCTATGGAAAGATTAAATCTATCTGCAAGAGCTTACGACAGAATTCTTAAAGTATCCCGAACAATAGCAGACCTTGAAGGATCAAAATCTATTCAAGGTAACCATATCTCTGAAGCGATTCAATACCGTAGTTTGGATAGAGATGGGTGGTTGGGGTAGATAGTGTGTTAATTAACGTTTTATTAGTTCTTTAAGCTGATAAAAGAAACGTTCAATTAAACGTAAATCTTCAGTAATAATTTCAGTAACACCTCACATTTCCTGTTTAAAATCTATTTCTTTATTATAGGAAGTAATGAGTTTTATGTGATACTTTGCAATTATTTTTAAGCATATTGCCCCTCAAACTTTAGAATCTAATTGTTTATAAAAAGGAAAAGTTTAATCATTTGTGTTGATAGTCTTTTCTGTAAATTTCAATTGTTTTAAATAGTTAAGTGTTAAATAATAAGATTGAAACTCGTTGAATCTTGGTTTATCATTAAATAAACGATTCATACTCATATGAATGATATCAGAAATATACTGCTTTTTTTTATAAGTTTTTTTTTGAAGATTTAAAGTAATTTCAGATTTAAGAGAGGGGATTTCTAGAAATCGATGATACTGTTTTTCATTTATTTTTATCAATATATTTTTACTGTGTTTATTAAAAGATTTTCGTAACACTTTATCTAAAGGAAATTCTTTGGAGAATGCAGCAATACTTAACTCGCATAATAATATCATTTCATCTAATGTTAGACTAAAAAAATCAAAATAATATTTTATTTTAAAAATTGCTTGCAAAAATATTGACTCTTGATCTAAAGTATCATATTTAATAATTTGATTAAAAGTATCTAAGCTATCCAAATGGAATATTTTTTCTGATAGCGTCATTAATTTTTCTCCGCCATATCGCCCTAATTCTTGATTGTATGGCTTTATAAGATATTCTAAAACCAAATTGTTTCGTTTTAAGTCTTCTATTTTTGTTAATATTATAGATTTTGCTTCTATAGATTGTGTTTTAAAACGAACTCTGAGATGATTTTTCGGGTAATTATAACGTACAAAAAAGAAGAGTTCTATTGTACTAGGAAGGAATTCCATAATAGCATTTATTATTTCATTTTCGCCATAAGTATTACAGTACAATTCTAGGTATAACCATTCTGAAAGAATTGGTGTGTTTTGATGTTCTTCGTTAACGTTAATTGTACTATTGGATAGGGGTTTAGGAGGCTCAAAATCAACATTCTTTATGCTACTATATAACTCATGCGCAAAATGTTCTGTGTCTTGTTTTATTTGAGGGGTAAACGAACTATATAGAGATTCTGAAATATAAAATGAATTTAGTTTTAGTATTTTTTTATGAAGTATCGAAAAGGTTTCTTCATTTTCAAAATCCATAGTTATTGTACCTTTTTTATCGGAGGTACAAATTTTATTTGGAAAAGAATACAGTTTCATCAATTCAGACACGTATACTTTAAAATCTTCTAGATTCAAATTGTTATTCACTAATAAAAGTTGTGCTGGGCGTAGAAGTATATCATCTTTAAGATAAATTCTAGGTATATATGGCACACCAACACTATCATAAGAATTCATATTAAAATTCAAAGGAGTTAATTCTCTATTTTGATATTGCAGATCACAAAGGAACCTATATACATCCGAATTACTTATTGGATAATTCACAGCTGACGTGAGCCTAGGAATTACCTCTTTTTGTTTTTCTTTCGAAATTAATATAAATCGATATCCATCAAACTTTAAATACAAATCCTCAAGAAATATGGGAGACGCGTCTTCATCAAAAACCGTATTTAATGGAATTACATGTTTATAATATCTTTTTTCTGCAAAAACATTCAACATTCTAGGTTTCATAAGCATGCTAATCTCCGCTACAATTTGTTCACTATAGCTCCTTTCTTCGTAAGCGGCTATCTCCTTACAAAGCTCTTCGGTCACATTGGTAAAACGACCTAACATTTTTAAGGCAGACCCGCCTTCAACAGCTTTAAAATGTATAATTTCTTTATCTGTTTCTTTACATTTTAACAACTCATACATTATACTAAAGGTGGAATCTAATGTTTTAAATAAATGGTCTACCTTAACATCTGGCATATCCATGTAAATAGGTTGGTTGTGAGATGTTATTATTTTTTTAAAAATTGCATTAGGCAATGTATTAGATACACTTTTATTTTTAGAATTATATTGTAGACCGCATTTGGGGTTAAAAACTTTACTAAGAGGTACAAAAGCATCATTAAAATGATGCCGAAATTCATTTCCAAATTCTAATAACTTGTCACTAATTGGTTTTTGATGATGATTAAAAGCTAGTGTAAAATGGGTGTAATCTTTTATCTTTTCTTTAATACTATTGTGAATACCACCTTCCAGTTGGTCATACCCAGTAACCATATATAGGTTTTTGTGCGTGTTTTCTTTACCTAAT
The DNA here is from genome assembly GCA_947501475.1 of uncultured Aquimarina sp. Taxonomy (GTDB): domain Bacteria; phylum Bacteroidota; class Bacteroidia; order Flavobacteriales; family Flavobacteriaceae; genus Aquimarina. Next base: position 190,386 of record CANMWA010000004.1, read on the forward strand.
TTATCTTGTTCTTCGGTTAAACGATTCACAAGAGAATTCATTAATTTTTTGGAATTAATAGTATGAGTTTTTTCTTTTACAAGTAGAGATTCAAAATTGTTAATGGTTAATAACCTGGAGGTGTTTCGAGGAGGAAATAAGGATGCATTAATAATAAGTCCTGCCTCAATAATTGTAGTTAAATAGTTGTTTATTTCATTTATTTCGAAACCATCGTTCTCTAATAGATTTGTGATTTCTGGAATTTTTGCTCCTTTTTTAAATTGATTAATAACCCATTCTGTATTCTCATCAAAATCTAACTCTGCATACTCCGTTTTAAAATTACCATCAGAAGTAATTTCAGTTTTATAATAACTTAATCTATTTCGAGATAAAAAATGGATGGTAGGGTTTGTGTAATATGGATGTGCTACCCAATCGGTTTGTAACGCTTTTAATAATTCTTTTGTAAAAACAGAGTTATCTGCAGTTATGGTTATAAAAGCAGTATTAGATTTATGTATTTTATTCGACACCCCCCATTGTAAGGTGCCTACTTTGCTAAAAGTGCCAAAAGGAACGGCATTAAAATGAGCGCGTTTGAAGTAATTTTCTAATGCTGTCTTTACCTTATCCTTTTTATTTTTTTCTAAATCGTTATATAAATCTTTAGAAGCAATTAATATGGATAATTGAAATAGTGTATTTTTTTCAAAAAAGGAAATAATATCATTTTTGTATCTATCAAAAGATTCAACCGAAAAAGAGGCTGTTCTTGAAACAGTAGTATTAAAAAATTTCATTATTTAGTATAGGTTTAAGGATCTTAACCAATCGCTTTCGATCTTACCATTTAAGGTTAATAACGTAAGCCCGATTCCTGTAGCTCCTGTTAGCATATTAGAATCCTTAATGTAATCGGGGGGGTATATATACGTTTTAAAAGCTGTGAAATTACCTGTTTGCTTTTCTAATTCCCGATACCACCTTTTTTGAATTTCTTTAGTATCTAAAGCACTCTTTTTATGAGCCAAATAATATTGTAGAACTAAACCTGCGCTTCCATGACACAATCCACCATCATATATAGCAGAAGTTTTTAAAGAGATTTTTTCTGTAGAAGTAATCAATTCCATCGCCTCTTTTTTTATAGCGTTGTCGTTTAAAAGTATACCAGCATTGTATAAAGAAAGACCAATACCTAAATCTCCTTGACACCAACCTAGTCTAGAAAGACTAACAGTACCATGGTTATCAATATGGTTTGGATAGTATTGTTGAGAAATCGTATTAAATGATTTTTTAGATTTTAAGAAATTTATTAGTTCAATAAGTGCTTGTTTTATCTCTGGCTCTAATGATTGAACATGCTTACTTAAATAAAAAAGAAAATTGATAAAACTACTTATACCATGAGCCAAACCAAAATAAATAACTTTCCTTTTTCCTTCATCTTCTATAGATATAATGACTTTATCTAAATCATGAATAAGTTTATCTAAAAAGCCTTTAGAAAAATGGGTTAGTACGTTCAGTACCTTTGTATTATTTTTATCTACTTTTAACCGCTCAATAAAGTACATTGCAACTCCTGTTGCACCATGAAGAAAATCGTAATTATTTTTATTTGAAAAAGAAAGTAAAGCGTCCTCTAATACGGTATCGAGAGTTTCGAAATATGATTCACTAACAGCAACTGTATTCTTTTTTAAATTTAGTAGCATCCATCCATAACCAGCTAAACCAGAGTAAAACGTACGAGTTGGCGTATGTTTAGAAACTAATCCATCAATGCGTTCTACGACTTCTAATAACCGCGTCATATATTTTTTATCTTCATATACTTCAAAAAGTTTAGAATAAAAAAATGCAATGCCCGAAAGGCCTCTTAAAAGCCCAATATCATTTTCATTTTTTACCGAATTCCAAACCTCCTTTTCTATGTTTAAAATTTCAGATCTTTCCAAATAGTATTGTTATTAATTTGCATAAAAAAACCTTCTTGCCTTATTATTATTTGTATGATTATTAGATATAGACTTTAATTTCTTACAGATAAAGTCTATATCTAATTACTAGTAGGTTATTGTATTCCTCCATCACCTGGGCAACTGCCTCCTGGGTCTTGAGGAATATAATTCCCTGACATGTCTGCTTGACAAATTTCACTATTGCTCATTGTACTTCCTCCAAGAATTTTAGTCTTAGCACCTGAAGATAGCGCTTTAATTTTCAAATTTTTTAATTCCAATTTTTTCATTTTATACTTATTTTAATTGCTCTTACTCTGTTTGATAGGATTTTCAGATGCCTCCTTTACTTTAATCTAGAATGTTATATACTATTATTTTTACAAGTATTTAAACCAAAAATATTCTGCTGTAACTTTAAAAATTTGATATCAAATTTTTAAAATTTAACCATGGTTAGAAGCTGTTACACAACCTCCTGCTTTGATGAAATTTAAAATATTTAATTTTTTACCCTATAAATTTATTTGAGATACAATTTTTAAAAATAATGCATTTCACAGCTTTCAATAGGCTGTTTTCCTAATTGCACAATATTATATAATATAATTTTTAAAAAGTTCTGGATCTTATACTTGTTAAAGATCCAGAACTCATTTAGATGCTTTTTTTGAATTGATTAGGAGTTTGAGAAGTATGTTTTTTAAATATAGATGCGTAATTGGTTGATGTAATTGTTAAAACTCTTATCGGTATGCTTATTCACCAATTGAGATAAGTAACCACTGCTAATATCAAAAAGTTCAGCAAACCAAAAGGTTTATAAGCTTGCCAACGATACATTATAATGCGCAAATGAGTGTAAAGCAAATACGAGAACATTGTAAGTTAGAACAATCATCAAAAGAATTATTAAAGACAGCGATGGAACGTTTAAATCTTTCTGCAAGAGCTTCCGACAGAATTCTTAAAGTATCACGAACAATAGCAGACCTTGAAGGGTCAAAATCTATTCAAGGTAACCATATCTCTGAAGCAATACAGTATCGTAGCCTGGATCGAGATGGGTGGTTGGGGTAATGTATCTTATTTATTATGTACAAACCGTTTAAATTATAGTGTTTTATCCCTTTTCTATGCTGATAAATAAAGTTAACTTTAATGACAGTTCTTAAAAACGATAACATGAAAAAAAACGACTACCTAAAAGAGTTAACTATTGCGAGTACACAAAAGAGAAACGGAACTTCTAATAAAAAAAGTGAGGTCATTAAGATCCAATCATGGCTTTCATTATTTTCTGACTGGAATCCAAATAGCGGAACAGCAACAAATATAGATGGTAGTTTTGGTCCAGCTACAGAAAGAGCTGTAAAAAATTTCCAAACCTTTAATAGTTTGTCAGATACAGGTATTGTGGATCAATCAGTTTTTAGCGAACTTAGTAAAAATATTAAAGACGCGTTCGAAAGACCTTTGCTTTCAAATAATTTAAGGGACTTGGTAGTAGAGGTGGCAGAAAATCATCTAAAAAATCACCCTAGAGAACTCAAGATAGGCGGTGAAGATAATAGCGGGCCATGGGTGCGTAGCTATATGGATGGTAATGATGGAGCTTTATGGTTTTGGTGTATGGGGTTTGTGCAAACTATTATTGATCAGGCAGCAAGTAAACGAGGCAAGAGTATTACGTCTTTAATGCCTTTGTCTGTTAGTTGTGATACCGTTGGTAACGCTGCATTACGTAAAGGGTTGTTAACTAGATTTCAAAAATTAAGAAAAGACTCCTCTATCATAAAAAAAGGAGATATATTTCTTAGCCATAGATCTCCCAAAGATTGGACACATACTGGTATCATAACTGCTGTTTTTGGTGATGTTATCGAAACAATAGAAGGAAATACTAATGTTCATGGATCAAGAAACGGTATAGCGGTGATGAAGAGAACTCGTAACATCAAAAAATCCAAAATAGATGTCTTTTCAATCGAGCCATTAGTTTAATAAATATACTAGCATTCTTATGTTATTATACAACTTATAAACTATTTTCTGTTCTTATTAACAATCAAATGGATATGCGTTAAGAAATCGATATTTTTAAGAATATATCGATACATTAAAAATGAAAAAATGGCTTTCTAATTTTGGTCCTGGGGCATTAATTACAGCTGCATTTATTGGTCCAGGAACAGTTACTGTTTGCACATTGGCAGGAGTAAATTTTGGATACACATTACTTTGGGCATTAGCTTTATCTATTATAGCATGTATAGTACTTCAAGAAATGGCCGCGCGACTAGGTGTGGTTGCTCAAAATGGATTAAGCGAAGTGCTAAAATCGCAATTCACCAATAAAACAATTAAATGGACGCTTATAATTATAATAATATCAGCAATTTTTGTTGGTAATGCAGCTTACGAAGCAGGAAATATAAGTGGAGGAGTTTTGGGTTTAACCACAATAATAGGATCTCCTACAATAGAAGTGGCAAGCTATACATTTAATTATGCTAGTCTTATTATAGGTGTATTGGCTTTTATACTTCTGTATATTGGTAACTATAAAATATTAGAACGTAGCTTAATTGTTTTAGTGCTATCTATGAGTACCGCTTTTATAGTTACCGCAATAGTAACAAAACCAAATCTTTTTTCAATTTTTAATGGCTTTGTTCCTGATCTTGATCCAGAAAAACTATTTACAGTAATTGGACTAATCGGTACTACAGTAGTGCCCTATAATCTGTTTTTGCATGCTTCTATAGTAAAAGAAAAATGGAAAAGCCCAGAAGATTTACCAACAGCAAGAAAAGATACAATTATTGCTATTGTTGTAGGTGGAGTAATGTCAATGTCAATAGTTATTGCGGGAGCTGCAATACAAAATACCGAAGTCAATAATGCAGTCGACCTTGCAAAAAGCTTAGAACCTGTTTTTGGTACAGCAGCAAAATATATTTTGTCTTTAGGACTTTTGGCAGCAGGAGTAACATCTGCAATAACTGCTCCTTTGGCTGCTGCATATGTAGTAAAAGGGTGTTTGGGATGGAATGGAGATTTGAAAAGTAAACAATTCAGATCCGTTTGGATGTTTATTCTTTTTTTAGGGGTATTGTTCTCTTCCCTAGGGATAAAATCAATAGAAATTATTCAGTTTGCTCAAGTTGCTAATGGCCTTTTGTTACCTATAATAGCAGGGTTCCTTTTATGGGTAATGAATAAGAAAGAAATATTAGGGATATATACAAATTCTTGGAAACAAAATGTAATAGGATTTTTAATACTTGGAGTGACAATTTTTTTAGGCCTTAGAAGTATCTGGAAAGTGATTATTAACATGTAAGAATAAAAATAATTATTTGTAGGAATATGCAAAAAATAAATCTTAATGCAGATGTTGGTGAAGAGGCAGGTTTTGATGATAAAATTATGCCTTTTATTTCATGGTGTAATATTGCTTGCGGAAGTCATGCAGGTAATGACGATGTGATTCAAAAAACAATAGAATTAGCAATTAAGAATAATGTAAAAATTGGAGCACATCCATCATATCCTGATCGAGAAAATTTTGGTAGAATCAGTATGAATATAAATCATAGCGATCTTGTTGAAACTATAAGTGATCAAATCCAAAAGGTAAAATACTTTGTAGAAAAAGCAGGAGAGGAGTTGCATCATGTTAAGCCTCATGGAGCATTATATAATGATGCGGCAAAAAATAAAGAGGTGCTTAATGCAGTTATTGAATCTGTAAAAAATATCGATAAAAGATTACCATTAATTACGTTAAAAAACAATAAAAATATGTATCTTAGTCAGCAGGAATTGAGTGTGAAATTCGAAGCATTTGCTGATCGTAATTATAATGAAGATTTAACACTTGTTTCTCGAACAGAAAATGATGCAGTCATTGTTTCGCCAGAACAAGTTTTTGAGCATGTTTTTAAAATGATTTCTGAAGGTGTTGTGAAAACCAAAATAGGGAAGGAGGTTCCTGTTATTTTTGATACAATTTGTATACATGGAGATAATCCCAATGCTGTAGATATTTTAAAATATTTACAGGATAGATTTCGAGTTTTGAATTTTACTTTTTGAATAAAAAATGAAACAGGAATTAGTATATAAAAAGTATTCTGAAAAAGCAATTTTAATTGAATGGCCTGCTAAAATTGACGAAAAAACCCTCCAGAATCTTCTTAATTATAAAAAATCTATAGAAAATTATTATAATGAACTAATTGTTGAAGTAATAATTGGATATAACTCGTTATTAATTTGTTATGTGTACACTATAAATGATATCTATAGTGAGTTTTCGTCCTTAAAATCGTTATATAATCCTGATTCTGTGTTGCCGTTTAAAGAAAAAGTGATTTGGGAAATCCCGGTGTGTTACTCTCCTGTTCTTGCTCCTGATTTAGAGTTTTTTTCTAAGACGAAATCACTTGCTATTCATGAAATAATTTCTTTACACACTGCTCCTATTTACACAGTGTATTTTATTGGTTTTTTACCTGGCTTTTTGTATTTGGGAGGTATGGATCAAAAGTTAAATCTAGCACGTAAAAATACTCCTTCTAAGCATGTTCAAAAAGGGGCAGTTGCTATAGGCGGAAATCAAACAGGTGTTTATCCTGCAGATAGCCCTGGCGGATGGCATGTTATCGGGATGTCTCCGGTTGATTTATTTGACTCAAACTCAAATACTCCTTGTGTTATTTCTTCAGGAGATTTAATTCAATTTATATCGATATCAGAAAAAGAATATAACGCTAAAAAAACATTAATTGATACTAACAATTTTACACTTTCATCCAGGCTTTTATGAAAGGAAAAGTTAAAATAATACAACCGGGTTTTTTTTCTACGATTCAAGACGAAGGGCGTTTTGGTTTTTCAAAATACGGAGTGCCTAGAAGTGGTGCTATGGATAAAATTTCATATCGACTTGCAAATTCATTATTAGGGAATAAAGAAAATTCGGCTTGTATTGAATGGGCTTTGGTTCCTCCAGAATTACATTTTTATGAGCCAACTAGTATAGTATTAACAGGCAGTGAAATTGATGCTTTTTTAAATGACAAAAAAATACAAATGTATCACCAGATTAAAGTGAATAAGGGTGATATTTTTACAGCTTCTATATGTAAGAATAAAGTGTATGGGTATGTAGGAATTAAGAATGGTTTTTTATCAAAAAATGTATTAAATAGTAGGTCTTTTTATAAATCAATTACAGATCAATCTAAACTAAATACTTTAGACGAAATAGCGTATCAAAGTAATGATTTGTATAGTAATCAATTTTCAAGTTTTTCTTCTCCTTTTTCTTCAGCTTCTGATTTAAGAATTGAAGTTTATAAAGGACCAGAGTTTGATCTTTTGAATACCGATAGTAAAACTAAGCTACTTAATTCTGACTTTACAATTTCTAAATCCCTAAATAGGATGGCTATTCAATTAGTAGAAAAACTACCTAATGATATTCCTCCGATATTATCATCTCCTGTTTTACCTGGAACAGTGCAGTTAACTCCTTCGGGGACTTTAATTGTTTTAATGAGAGATTGCCAAACTACCGGGGGATACCCAAGAATTTTTCAACTTACTGAAAGCGCTATCAATACAATTGCTCAAAAACGAGTAGGTGAAACGTTTAACTTTACATTGATTGAGTAAAATTAAGTTAAGTAGGGGGGTAAAACCCCCTATTGCATACAGGGGGAAAATCCCCTGTTGGTGTTTTTGATAAATTAGTTATGATGTGCTTAGGTGTTTGATTTTTAAATAGTTAATATAACGAATGATTAATTAAGATCTAAAAGAAAGGGATATAGTATTTGTATAAGACCTTGTTTTTTAAATATATTAGCAACAGTTAACCTAAAAATAACAAATGTTATGGGAAAAAAAGTACCTAAAAAATGTATTAGTGTTGAAGAAGCCAAAGAGCTTCAGAAAACATGGTGTGATACCAGAACTCCAGAAATAGATAAATGTATAGGTTTTGAAGATACAAGAGAATTTTGGTGGAGTGTTAAAGAATTACAGAAATATCTCAAACATGTGAAAAGAGAGTCTAGAAAGCAAGGAATTGATGATCCTGGAATCAGAATTTATTTTGGAGCATATCCTCAAGAAAAATGTAAAATGAACAAAGGCTATGCGACAGTGTTTTTAGCACCCACAGGAGCTCCGGCTGGAGAGTCAGGTAAAGGGGTTGATAGTGCTCCAAATAATTATGGCATTGAAGCTTATAATCACGGTAACAGTGGTAACCCTCCACACATGTATTAATGAAATTACTTGAAATTGGCTTTCAAACTTCAGAATTCCTGGCAGCGTTAGTTGGGATAATTTGTATTGCAAAATACCGTGTAACGAGTCTGTCGACACGGTATTTTGTATATTATTTATGTTTGAGCTTTGTTGTTGATATTTTTGGAAATCTACCAACTTTAATTTTTAAGTTCGATAAACTATCTTTTTTAAAAGATACTTTTTTGTACAAAAATGCTTGGCTTTATAATTCATATACGGTTATTAGTATACTCTTTTTTATTTTCTACTTTAGGAGTAATTTAACTAATAAGAAATTTCGAAATATTTTAAGTGTTTCTGCAATTCTATTTTTTATCTCATCTATTTTTAATTTTTTACTTACTGATGTGTTTTTTTCAGTGCATTCTTCTTTTTTGATGATGATAGGTACTTTTTTGATACTTCTTAGTGTGTTTTTCTATTTTTTTGAAATGTTAAGAAGTGAAAAAATTCTTGAATTTAACAAAGATTTAGTTTTTTATGTAGCTGTTGGGTCGACAGTATTTCATTTATGCGTTACTCCACTTTTTATATATTCAAATTACTACAGTAATTCTATAAGTTCTTTTTTTGTTGAAGTTCGTCAAGTAATTTTATATAGCGCCATTATTTTTATGTATACTTGCTTTACTTTTGGTCTTATTATATGCTTGAGAAAGAACAAATCTTATTAATTGTATATTTAATCGTAATAATTTTATTTATTGTAATATTTACGATTGTCTTTTTTGTGGCTTTTCAGCGTAGAAAAAATAAACTCCTTCTTGATAAACTAAAAGCAGAACAGCGTTTTGAAGATGAGATTTTTAAATCTCGTATAGAGATCCAAGAACAAGCACTTAAAAACGTAAGTTGGGAGTTGCATGATAATATAGGACAGTTGCTGTCTACTGCAGTCATGCAAATCAATATCATGGGTACAACAATCGATAAACACTCTGCAGAATCTTTGCAAGATGTTAGAAAATTAGTTGGGGATAGTTTGCAAGAGATCCGTAGCTTATCTAAAACCTTAAATCACGAAGTGATACAAAATGTGGGGCTCGAAAAATCTATTCGAGTAGAGCTCAAGCGTTTTAAAAAACTTAATTTTTTGATACCTACTCTAGATGTAAAAGGAGATGAAACCCACATAGATCCCAAAGATGAGATTATCCTGTATCGCATCATCCAGGAGTTTTTTTCGAATACCATTAAACATGCCGAGGCTTCTAATCTAAATGTAGAACTAAATTATACTCAAAATGCACTAGAGATTACAGTTCAGGATGATGGGATTGGTTTTGATATGAAATCTGTACAAGCTAATTCTGGATTGTTGAATATGAAAAGTCGCGCCTCTCTAGTAAAAGCATCTCTTGAGTATAAATCTACACTTGGTAAAGGAGTTTTGCTTAAATTGTCGTACCCATTAAAGCGAAAAGCTTGATATAAATCTCTTAATCTAATGAAAAAAAAGACCATAGTTATTGTAGATGATCATGTGTTATTTGCACAATCTCTAGAAAGTTTGATCTCTAAGCTTGAGGAATATGAGGTTTTAGGGATTCTAAAAAACGGAAAAGAACTTACTCAGTATTATTTACACAAAAGAAAAATACCAGATTTGATTCTTTTAGATGTAAAGATGCCAGTAATGGATGGCGTGCAAACAATGCAGTGGCTTAAAGAAAATAAACCTGATCAAAAAGTATTGGCTTTAACGATGGAGGATGATGAAGAAACCATTATCAAAATGCTTAGAGCTGGCGCAAAGGGATATCTCCTTAAAGATATCCATCCTGAAAATTTTGAATTTGCCATGAAGATGGTTATAGAACAAGGGTTTTATTATTCAGGAAAAATTGAGAGCGCACTAAGATATACAGATGAGTTTGGGACTAGTAAAAATCTTCAGGAAAAGTTGACGGATAAAGAAAGAATCTTTCTAAAACATGCATGCTCAGAACTTACATATCGTGATATTGCGGCAGAAATGAGTCTTAGTCCAAAAACAATAGAGAACTATAGAGAGACTGTTTTTAAAAAGCTTGAAGTTAAAACCAGGGTTGGGCTCGTAATTTATTGTATGAAAAACAAGCTTTTTAAAATTGATTAAACTAGTTGACTTCATGAATATAGAGCGTGTAATATTCGAGTAGTATTTTGTTGCTGTATTTAGTTTTTCGCGCTTTCCAAATACAAGAAAATTCCATGTTAAACTTCCTTTGGATTAATCTGTATTTAATTAACATATTAATTAAAAAATTAAGTATTTAAACAAGGTTTTTTTGTTATTTTTTTATTGTAAATGTTAATTTTTTATAATTAAGGTAATATAATATTAGATGTTGCCAATATAGTATGGCTTAAATATTTGTATTAGAATTAAGTTTGTGTAACTAACACAAACTTACACTCTAATCATGAAAAATCAACTTTCCCTACTCCTAGGAGTATTCATAACTGTTTGTGGTTTCTCACAAACCAATAATTTTTGGACGAAAAACCTTAACTCAACGCAAGACAAAAACATTTCTTCCACAAAGAACAATACAGAAACTTCATACCAAAACACGTATAATCTTAGTGTTGAAAAATTGAAGGAGGTTTTATCTCATTGCCCTAAAAGATCCAATTCATTTGGTCAATCAAATGTCATTATCACGCTTCCCTCTGAGGACGGAAAATTTAAAGAATACCGCATAAAGGAAACAAGTGTTTTACATCCAGATTTAGCCAAGAAGTTTCCAGATATTAAGTCTTATCTCGGTACACCTGTTAATGGAGGAGGTGGAGTAGTGCATTTTAGTTTGGGGCATAATAACTTTAGGGCTATGATTATGAAACCCGATGCTACAATAACGGATATCAAACCTTCTACTAGTAATAGTAAAACGTATAGGATTGCTTCAAAAACGGATGAATCAGAACCAATTAACTGTCAAATAATTGATAATGAAGCCGAAACTTTTTCAGAAAAAAGTACAAAGCAAGCTGAAAAATCAAACAAAGCAAGAAGAGACGCTAATGATGGTCGTGTTAGAGTCTATCGAATGGCTATAGCAGTAACGGGAGAATTGTCTAAAATTTATACTGATGCGGCAAACATTACAAATGGTTCAACTCAACAAAGGAAAGTCGCAGTACTTGCTGCGTTGAATGAACTCATGACAAGAGTGAATGCGGTTTATGAACGAGATCTTGGAACTACGTTTGAATTAGTACCCAATATTGAGAATTCCATTTTTCTTAACCCAGTAACTGACGGTTTTACGCATGGTAATACTTCCGCATCAGTAAATGAGGTTCAAGCTATTCTTGATGCTACAATTGGTAACGCTAACTATGATATTGGTCATGTTTTAGATTCAGATGGGACTGGACGTGGAGCTTTAAGATCTGTATGTGATGATAGTAAAAAAGCCCAAGGAGCTACCGGTGCACATCCTTTCACATCTGTCAATGATTATTTCTATCGCACATTCGTTCATGAAATAGGTCATCAATTCGGTGCTAACCATTCGTTTAACAACTCATGTGGTGGTAATCGTCTTGACGAAGGAGCCGTTGAACCAGGAGGAGGCAATAGTATCATGGCATATCAAGGTTGTGCTCCTAATTATGATTTAAGGTTGTCATATGTTTTTTTTCATGCGAAACAAATAGATGAAATGTGGAATCATATTTTAAGCGTTGAAAGTTGCGCTACCCTAAGATCTATAGGTAATAGTGCACCAGTAGCTAGTATAGGAGGTAATTATACGATTCCTAGATCTACTCCATTTATATTAGAAGGATCAGCTACCGATGCTAATGCATCTGATCAACTAACGTATACCTGGGACCAAATGGATAAAGAAATAGCTCCTATGCCGCCTCGAGCTACGTCAACTAATGGTCCTGTATTCCGTTTTAAACCACCTTCAACATCTCCAATTCGGTATATGCCTGACATTTCTACAGTAAAAGCAGGAAATGCATCATCAGAATGGGAGGTAACACCTTCTGTTTCCAGAACTATGAATTTTAGGTATACAGTAAGAGATAATCATCCAGGAGGAGGTAATACAGATTCTAAGGATGCTGTTATTACGGTAAGTGGAAATGCCGGCCCTTTTGTGGTAACTTCTCAAAACACTAGATTTAATGCAGCAATAGGCTCTACCCAAACCGTAACCTGGAATGTAGCAGGAACCACAGGAAATGGGGTAAATGCAGCGAATGTAGATATTTTATTGTCTACAGATGGAGGAAATACATACCCAATCACGTTAGCTTCTGCAGTACCTAATGACGGTTCTCATCAAGTTACTATACCAAACAATGAAGGAGGTGTAAATAGAATTATGGTAAGAGGTACGAATAATATCTTTTTCGATATTACCAATGCTAATTTTAGTATCGGAAACTCTGATCCTATGCCTACAAATTATTGCGCTGCGGGTTATCAAGGCACAAATTATATAGCCGAAGTTATCTTTGCTGATATCAATAATAAAAGTGAAAATGGAGGGTATTCTGATTTCACAAACCTGGGAACCAACATTACTAAAGGCGAGTCTGTTACATTAACAGTTAATCCTGGAATTGAATCCTGGGAACCTAATTATTTTGGAGCTTGGATTGATTGGAATAAAGATGGAGATTTTGAAGATGTAGGTGAAGAAGTTTTATTAACAACCAATGGTGCCGGTGGTGTAACAACAACTGTTGTAGTTCCTAATACCGCAAAAAATGGCGCAACCAGATTAAGAGTACGTTATAAAATACATACTGCCCCTGAGCCTTGTGGAACAACAAGAACTAACGGTGATGAAGTAGAAGATTATTTTGTGTTTATTAAAGGTGGTGGTACAACAAACCCAACTTGTAACGATGGTATTCAAAATGGAAATGAGACAGGTGTAGATTGTGGTGGGCCTGATTGTGACCCTTGTACAGTAAACCCAACATGTAATGATGGTATTCAAAATGGTAATGAAACGGGAGTAGATTGTGGCGGAGATTGCACACCGTGTAATACAAATGTAACTTATTGTAATGCTGGTAGACAAGGTACAAATTATGTAGCCGAAGTGACCTTTGGATCAATTTCTAATACAAGCCAGAATAGTGCTTATTCAGATTTCACTTCTCAGAGTACAAGTGTTCAAAAAGGAGCTTCAGTAACGTTAACGGTTACTCCTGGGATAGTTGCTTCTAATTGGAACTCTAATGTAGTTGGAGGTTGGATCGACTGGAATCAAGATGGAGATTTTGAGGATCCAGGAGAAGAGGTTTTAATGAAGCCAAGAGGTACAGGATCTGGATCTGCCACAGTAGTAATACCAAATAATGCCAAAAATGGTTCAACTAGATTACGGGTTCGGTATAGATGGTCTAGTAACCCATCACCTTGTGGTACAAGAGAAGGAGACGAAGTAGAGGATTATACAGTAATTGTTGGAGGTACAACGACTCCTACTTGTACAGACGGTATTCAGAACGGAAATGAAACCGGAATTGATTGTGGAGGGTCATGCGCTCCTTGTAATAATGATGGAACTGTCGTATATGTGGATATAGAAGATAAAACAACCAATGCATCAAACAGTTGGAATTTCTTTAGGATTGAGGTTGGAGATGATAATGGTTTTGGGGGATGGTTCTCTAATAGCTCCCTTCGATTTGTAACCTACGGAAAAGATTTAGTATGTCAAGGAACAACAAGTAATGTGACCCTAATTGGAGAGGGAATTGAAGTAGGGGCTTCCAATAATTTTGTTTCTAATTCAAACAGTTTTGTAGTAAGCTCATCATCTTATTCAAGTTGGAATGGTAAATCAGGTTATATAGGATTTAAATTTCTAATAGGAGGAAAAACCCATTATGGTTGGTTCTATGCGACTGTAGCTAATAACGGATTGTCATATACTATAAAAGATTATGCATATAATACTACAGAAAATCAAGGACTAGTTACCAAAAGGCCTTCAGCTTTTAAATTAAATGCATCAGAGAATGAGGTTAATTTATATCCAAATCCATTTAAGAATACATTTACAATCGATGTCTCAAAATTAGATAGCGATAGAGTAACTGTTAGTGTATATGATATATTAGGAAAAAAACTTACACATCGAAATTATAGTAAAAATCCTGGTAAAATAACTTTGGGCGAACAGATCAAAGAATCAGGAAACTATTTCATAAAAATACAAACAAATACAAAAGTTCAAACAGTAAGGGTTGTTAGGTTTAAATAGGGGGGCTTGTTTTTTTTCATATACCTAATAGGGAGCTGTCCAATAGGGCAGCTTCTTAATCCGACGACTATGGTTGTGGTTTTTGATTAGTAATTAAGAAACCATAATCTCATGTCGGATTATTTAAATTTTGATTTAAAACAATAAAGAACTTGGTTTTCAGATATATAATTTGCTATATTTGAAACATAAATGAAAAGAAACAATATAAATATCAATAATGTCATTAATATTGAGGTGATTATTTCACTTCGATAAAGGGATATTTTGACATCATAATATAAAATTCCCTTTGTGATCACAAAGGGAATTTTTTTTATCAAATTTTAAAAATGAGTATACAAAAAAATATACATATTAATGTCATTAGTATTGTGGTGATTAGTTCACCATAAAGAAGGGATATTGATATACTGTTTAATATAAGCTCCCTTCAGTTTCTGAAGGGAGTTTTTTTTTGAGTTAAATGTTAAATTAATTAAAAATTAACAAATAGTGATTGTAAATAATTAATACGTAAAATACTGTAAATCAGATTTTAAAGTGTTTAAAGGAGGTATTGGATATTGTAAGGGCATCGAATAATATCTATAGGTTTAGCCGTAAGAAAATAATTTTATACTACGGTTTGTTTGTGATTTAAGTATATCGCAAAATAAAAGTTAAAATTTTAAATAATTCGTAAAGAAAACACATTCAAAAGGAATGAGCATTAATAAGTATAGCAAACAAGTTACTCAGGATGATACACAACCAGCAGCACAAGCAATGCTTCATGCTATTGGTCTTACAGATGAGGATTTTAGTAAGCCTTTAGTTGGTATTGCAAGCACAGGTTATGAAGGTAACCCATGCAATATGCACCTTAATGATCTTGCCAAATTAGTTAAAAAAGGAACATTAGAGGAAGATGTAGTTGGACTAATATTCAATACTATTGGAGTAAGTGATGGTATTTCTATGGGAACTCCAGGCATGCGTTTTTCACTACCATCTCGTGATGTAATTGCTGATTCTATGGAAACCGTAGTTCAAGCAATGTCATATGATGGTATGGTTACCGTAGTGGGGTGTGATAAGAATATGCCAGGAGCATTGATGGCGATGCTTCGACTAAATCGCCCTTCAATATTAGTGTATGGAGGTACAATAGCTTCAGGAAATCATGAAGGCAAAAAACTTGATGTCGTTTCAGCTTTTGAAGCCTGGGGAGAAAAAGTAGCAGGTACGATTACTCAAAAAGAATATAAAAGTGTTATTGAAAAAGCTTGCCCAGGCGCAGGAGCTTGTGGTGGTATGTACACTGCAAATACTATGGCATCTTCTATCGAAGCTTTAGGAATGTCATTACCATATAATTCTTCTAATCCAGCAATAAGTAAAAATAAAGAAGAAGAAAGTATTGCTGCAGGTCGCGCAATGAGATTGCTTTTAGAAAAAGATATCAAACCTAAAGATATAGTTACTAAGAAATCTATAGAAAATGCAATTCGATTGATAACTATTTTAGGAGGTTCTACCAATGCGGTCTTACATTTCTTAGCAATCGCTAGAGCTGCAGATGTTGAATTTACATTAGCAGATTTTCAAAGAATAAGTGATGAAACTCCTTTTTTGGCAGATTTAAAACCTAGTGGAAAATACCTAATGGAAGATGTACATGAAGTTGGTGGTATCCCAGCTGTACTAAAATATTTATTGAAGAAAGGCCTACTTCATGGTGATTGTTTAACCGTTACCGGAAAAACATTAGCAGAAAACTTATTAGATGTTCCAGATCTTACTGAAGGTCAGGATGTAATAAAACCTTTAGAAAATCCAATAAAGCAAACAGGACACCTTAGAATTATGTTTGGCAACCTGGCAGAAGATGGTTGTGTAGCAAAAATAACAGGTAAAGAAGGATTACGTTTTCAAGGAAAAGCCAAAGTATTTGATGGTGAATATGCTGCCAATGATGGGATTAGAGATGGAAAAGTAGAAAAAGGAGATGTAGTCGTCATCAGGTATGAAGGACCAAAAGGAGGACCAGGAATGCCAGAAATGTTAAAGCCTACAGCTGCAATTATGGGAGCAGGTTTAGGGAAGGATGTAGCCTTAATCACCGATGGACGATTTTCTGGAGGAACACACGGTTTTGTCGTCGGGCATATCACTCCAGAAGCTCAAGAAGGAGGTTTAATAGGATTAGTTAAAGATGGTGATATTATAACAATTGATGCAGAAACAAATTCTATTACGGTCGATGTCGATGAAGTAGAAATTAAGAATAGAAAAGCTTCTTGGGTTCAACCAGAATTAAAGTTTAATAAAGGAGTACTATATAAATATGCAAAAACAGTTTCATCTGCATCACAAGGGTGTGTAACAGATGAATTCTAATAAAACTCCAATGCGTAGCATTGGTTTCAATTAAACTGTCATTCCTGTGAAGACAGGAATCTAAAAAAGCCTAGGTTCTAATTTTTATGAATCTAGCCTCAAATAAAAACCGCGTATGGAAACACAAACGCAAACAGTAAAAAAAGAAAATAAAGTGGCAACAGAGAAAATGACTGGAGCAGAAGCTGTGATCCGATGTCTTTTGGCAGAAGGAGTAGATTTGATATATGGATATCCGGGAGGAGCAATTATGCCAGTCTATGATGAGTTATACAAATATCAGGATCAATTACATCATGTGTTAACAAGACATGAACAAGGAGCTACCCATGCTGCGCAAGGATATGCTAGAGCTAGTGGTAAAGTAGGAGTAGCTATCGCTACCTCTGGGCCAGGAGCTACCAATTTTGTAACAGGTATTGCAGATGCTCAGATCGATTCTACACCAATGGTTTGTATAACAGGTCAAGTAGGGTCGCACTTACTAGGGTCTGATGCATTTCAGGAAACTGATATTATTGGGATCTCTACACCAATTACCAAGTGGAATCACCAAGTCACTAAAGCTGAAGATATACCAACAATTTTGGCAAAAGCATTTTATATTGCTCGTTCTGGTCGACCAGGGCCTGTACTAATTGATATCACCAAAGATGCACAGTTTGGAGAACTGGATTTTACGTATTCAAAATGCAAAGGAGTACGAAGCTACAAGCCAGTTCCTGATACAGACCCCAAAAGCCTCGAAGAAGCTGCAAAACTTATCGGAAAAGCCAAAAAACCAATGATCGTTTTTGGTCAAGGCGTAATTTTGGGCGAAGCAGAAGAGGAATTGAAAAATTTTATAGAAAAATCAGGAATCCCATCAGCTTGGACAATATTAGGACTTTCTGCATTACCGACGGCTCATCCTTTAAATGTAGGTATGGTAGGCATGCATGGTAATTATGGTCCAAATAAACTAACAAACGAATGCGATTTGCTATTAGCCATCGGAATGCGTTTTGATGATAGAGTTACTGGTAACCTAGAGACTTATGCCAAACAAGCAAAAGTTATACATTTCGAGATTGACCCTGCAGAGATAAATAAAAATGTACATGCAGATGTAGCTGTAATGGGAAATGTTAAGCATACGTTGACTAAAATACTTCCTCTAATACAACCAAATGCACACGATTCTTGGTTACAAGAATTTAGAGATTATGATGCAATTGAATATGATAAAGTAATCAAAGAAGAATTACATCCTTCTAAAGAAAGCCTTTCTATGGGTGAAGTAATTAGAGGAATTAATGAAGAAACCAAAGGAGATGCAATTATTGTTTCTGATGTTGGTCAGCACCAAATGATTGCTTGCCGATATGCAGAATTCACAAAATCTAAGAGCAATGTGACTTCTGGTGGGTTAGGTACTATGGGATTTGCATTACCAGCAGCAATCGGAGCAAAAATGGGAGCGCCAGAACGTGAAGTAGTCGCTATTATTGGTGATGGCGGATACCAAATGACGATACAAGAATTAGGAACTATTTTTCAAACTAAAGTGCCTGTAAAGATTGTTGTGCTAAATAATGAATTCTTAGGAATGGTGCGCCAATGGCAACAATTGTTTTTTGATAAGCGATATGCTTCTACAGAAATGGTAAACCCAGATTTTGTAACGATTGCAAAAGGATATCATATTGAAGCTAAAAGAGTAACAAAAAGAGAAGATTTACAGGAGGCAATAGCAGAAATGATAGCTTCTAAAGAATCATATTTTTTAGAAGTATGTGTAGAGAAAGAGAATAATGTATTCCCTATGATACCAACCGGAGCATCAGTTTCTGATATAAGATTAAGCTAGTTATGGAAAGAGAAAATTTTACAATATCGGTATATACCGAAAATAACATAGGATTGTTGAATAGGATATCTGCAATTTTCTTGAAACGTCATATTAATTTGGATAGTATGACCGCTTCGCAATCAGAAATCAAAGATGTATTTAGATTTACAATAGCTGTAAAGGTAACTGAAGAACAAGTCAAGAAGATTGTTTTGCAAATAGAAAAGCAAATCGAAGTAATCAAAGCTTTTTATCATAAAGAAGAGGATATCATTTATCAGGAAACAGCTTTATTTAAGGTAGAATCAAAGTTGTTATTTGAAGAACGTCAAATTCAAAATGTTATTAAGAATAGTAATGCAAATATTGTTACGGTTACATCAGAGTTTTTTGTCATAGAAAAAACAGGAAGACGTAGAGAGGTAGAGGCATTATATCATAAATTAGAACCTTATGGGTTAATGCAATTTGTGCGATCAGGAAGAATCGCAGTAACCAAAGACAAAATGCATATTTCAAAAATATTAGAAAGCTTTACAGAAGAAGCTGTGTAAGGGATAGTAGTGGCATCCTTTTATCTCTGATCCCAGAAGTTCTCGAAGGGATCAGAGATAAAAGATATAGCGAATAGCCCGACCCCAATGGATTGGGGATACACACAAAAAACAATTATAATCAAAATTAAATCAAATTTCCGAAAGGAAAACACAACTAATTAAAGAAGGAAATGGCAAATTATTTTAATACGCTATCATTAAGAGATCAATTAACACAATTAGGAAAATGTAGATTCATGAATGCTGATGAATTTTCGTCAGGTGTTGATGCGATAAAAGGAAAGAAAATTGTAATAGTAGGATGTGGGGCTCAAGGGCTTAACCAAGGACTAAATATGAGAGATTCGGGGTTAGATATTTCTTATGCACTACGAGAAGCTGCTATCAAAGAAAAGAGACAATCCTTTATAAATGCATCTAATAACAAATTCAACGTAGGGACATATGAAGATTTGATCCCTAATGCTGATATTGTGATTAATCTTACTCCAGATAAACAACATACGCAGGTAGTTAATACGGTGATGCCTTTAATGAAAAAAGGAGCAACGTTATCATACTCTCATGGTTTTAATATTGTTGAAGAAGGTACGAAAGTAAGAGAAGATCTTACAGTAATTATGGTAGCACCAAAATGCCCTGGATCTGAGGTAAGAGAAGAATACAAAAGAGGATTTGGAGTACCTACTTTGATCGCTGTACACCCAGAAAACGATCCTCAAAAACAAGGTTTAGAACAAGCAAAAGCATATGCAGCTGCTACCGGTGGTCATCGAGCAGGGGTTCTTGAATCCTCATTCGTAGCCGAGGTAAAATCAGACCTTATGGGGGAGCAGACCATTCTTTGTGGATTATTACAAACAGGATCTATTTTATGTTTTGATAAAATGATTGAGAAAGGAATAGATGCGGGATATGCTTCAAAATTGATCCAATATGGTTGGGAAACTATTACCGAAGGGATGAAATATGGTGGGATTACTAATATGATGGATCGTTTATCTAATGTTTCAAAAATCAAAGCATTTGAATTGTCTGAAGAATTAAAAGAAATTATGCGTCCGCTGTTTCAAAAACATATGGATGATATTATGACTGGTCATTTTTCAAAAACAATGATGGAAGATTGGGCAAATGATGATAAAAATCTATTATCATGGAGAGCAGCTACAGGAGAGACTGCTTTTGAAAAAACCCCAGCTGGAGATATTGAAATTTCTGAACAAGATTTTTATGATCATGGAGTGTTAATGGTGGCTTTAGTAAGAGCAGGAGTAGAACTGGCTTTTGAAGCTATGACAGATTCTGGAATTATTGAGGAGTCAGCTTATTATGAATCATTGCATGAAACACCACTTATTGCTAATACAATTGCACGTAAAAAATTATTCGAAATGAACCGTGTGATTTCGGATACTGCAGAATATGGATGTTATCTTTTTGATCATGCTTGTAAACCATTATTGGCAGATTTTATGAAAAAAATAGATACCGATGTCATCGGAAAAGTATATGATCAAGGAAAAACGAATGAAGTGGATAATGCTAAATTAATTGAAGTTAATGCTACGCTAAGAAATCACCCTATTGAGGTTGTTGGTGCTAGATTAAGAGCGTCTATGACTGCAATGAAAAGAATTGTATAAAAATCGCAGAGTAACCTTATAGTATAACCAACTAAGAATGATAATTTAATCAAATTTTTGTATAGCCGGGTCTGTTGAAGTTTTGAGATGTGTATTGTGTAATCTTTGATAGATCTAGGCTTGCAAAAATGTTAAGAGTAAAGTAAGGAATTATGAACATAATAACCACGACATATTTTCCAGAATTAGAGGATATCCAGAAAGCGGCTTCAGCAATTAAAGAAGTAGCTATGGTAACACCTTTAATGAATAGTATTCGATATTCTAGAAGGTATGATGCAAACATTTTGCTTAAACGCGAAGATTTGCAACGGGTTCGTTCTTACAAAATTAGAGGAGCTTTTAATAAAATAAGCTCACTTACCAAAGAAGAATTAAAAAGAGGAGTGGTGTGTGCAAGTGCGGGAAATCATGCGCAAGGTGTGGCTTTTGCATGTCATCATCTAGGTATAGACGGAACTATTTATATGCCTACGGTGACACCAAAACAAAAAATAGCACAAACCCAAATGTTTGGGGGTGATCATGTTAAGATCGTTTTAGAAGGGGATACTTTTGATGATTCTTCTAAAGCAGCAATTAAGGCTTGTGAGTTAGACGGAAAAACCTTTGTTCATCCATTTGAAGATCCTAAAACTATTGAAGGTCAAGGAACTATTGGTCTCGAAATATTTGAACAAGCTGATGCTCCAATCGATTATGTTTTTGTGGCAATAGGAGGAGGAGGATTAGCATCTGGATTATGCGGTGCATTAAAGGCACTCTCGCCTAAAACAAAAATTATTGGGATAGAACCTCAAGGAGCACCTTCTATGCTTACTTCTATTCAAAATAATAAAAATACCGAGATTACTGAAATCGATAAATTTATAGATGGTGCGGCTGTGCAAAAAGTTGGAGACCTTAATTTTGATATCTGTAAAGAATATTTATCTGATATGTTTACTGTTCCTGAAGGGTTAGTATGCCAGACTATTTTAGATTTATATAATAGAGATGCAATTGTAGTTGAACCTGCTGGAGCTTTAACCTTGGCAGCTTTAGAATTCTACAAGGATAAAATCAAGGGTAAAAATGTAGTTTGTATTGTAAGTGGAAGTAATAATGATATTACTCGCACTGCAGAGATCAAAGAAAGAGCATTACTGTATGCAGACCTGAAACACTATTTCATTGTTCGTTTTCCGCAAAGAGCGGGTGCATTAAAACAATTTGTTGGCGAAGTATTAGGTCCTAATGATGATATTACTCATTTTGAATACTCAAAAAAATCCAGTAGAGAAAACGGTCCTGCAGTAGTAGGTATAGAACTAAAAAACAAAGATGACCTCGAACCTCTTATTGCTAGAATGAAACAGCTTAATTTCTTCGGCGATTATTTAAATGATAAGCCAGATTTGTTTCAATTTTTGGTATAATATTTAATTATGCATATCCTAATATATTAATTAATCTAAGAAAAAATTAGTGAAAGGGATGATGAATTTAAGAGAATAGAAGTAACATTTTTTAATATCATTACATAAATATTAAATATTTGTAATGAGAAAACAGTTTTATAGTATATTATTTATTCTTGGTGCTTTTTCTACACAAGCACAAATTAAGTTTGGTCTTGGTTTTGGTTATGTTCATCCTTTGGGTGATATTCCTAACTTTGCAAAAGGAGGATTTAGTGGTTACTCAGAATTTGGGATTGGAGTTTCTGAAAAAACAGATTTTTTATTTAGATATCAGACAGATATACTGTATGGTGCAGATACCCTTCTTGAAGGAGATAATATTGCGAATACAAGAATAAGTACTTTTGCTTTTAATTCGCGTTTTTTTTTGTCGGATATAGATAATTCATTTAGACCTTTCTTAGGTTTTGGAATAGGTTTTACCAATATAAATCAAGATAGAATAGGCTTTGTTGTTGATAGATCCGGAACGGAGGTTAAAGGAATAAAAGGAAAAACTAATTTTTCGATCCGACCTTCGGTAGGGTTGTTGTTTGAAAATTGGCTTATTATCGATGCTTCATATTTGAATGCTGGAGAAATAAAAAAAAACTCTATTAGTGATTTGTCAATTACAATTGGATATTTATTTACTTTATAATATTCAATTCAAAACGATCTGAATGATAAGTAATAACATTTTATGAGATTGCTTACATGATAAGCCAGAT
Organism: uncultured Aquimarina sp.; assembly: GCA_947501475.1. Classification (GTDB taxonomy): domain Bacteria; phylum Bacteroidota; class Bacteroidia; order Flavobacteriales; family Flavobacteriaceae; genus Aquimarina. The sequence continues at coordinate 213,481 of CANMWA010000004.1, forward strand.
TTGTTTCAGTTTTTGGTATAATATTTTAAAAACAGAACGGGTGCTGATTTAAGCTTTTCTTATTCTTTTATTTTCAAATATTTTTCCATAGAGTGTAAATTCAGTTTATTTTTCAACAATGATTATTACAAGAAATCGATAGCCTATAAAGGTGTTTTTTTGTGAAAAAAATGTTAATTAATTTTTTTATTCTTATATTCACTACAGTAAAAACAATAAAACTTAAATCTATTATGAAAAAATTATTACTTTTTGCTGCTGTTGCAGCTTTAGGATTTACAAGTGTTAATGCTCAGGTTAGACTTGGTCTTGGTGTTGGTTACGCATTACCTTCTGGTGATATTGCTGACATTACTGATGGTGGACTTTCTGCACACTTTGAATTAGGATATGGTGTAACAGAAGATATAGATGTTTCGATTTTATATCACGGAGAATTCTTAGTTGGTGGTGATGCAGATATAGCAGGACAATCGATATCTTACGGAGCTATAGCATTAGGAAGTTATATGCTTAATGGAAGATACTATTTTTTGAAAGAAGGATTTAGACCTTATGGTAGTCTTGGATTAGGTATCACTAGTGTAGGAGCTGTAGAAATAGAAGGAAACGGTGAAACTTTAGAAGCAGCTGGGAGTGAATCCAATTTCTCATTCAGACCAGCACTTGGTTTCAAATATGGAGTGCTTAATATGAATGTAGCCTACTTAAGTGCAGGTAAAGTTGGCGACAACTCTGTAAGTGATATTACTATTAATCTTGGTTTATTATTTACTTTCGGAGGAAAATAAATAAAAGAATATTGATACATTATGATAAGACCATCTGAAAAGGTGGTCTTATTTTTTCTAACGAAGTATTTGTAAATTGAATTGTCATTGATAAAAGATACCCTTATTGAGTTTGCAAGGGTTTTTCTGACATTGGCAAAAAAAGCAAGTCATTCTAGAGTAATCTAATTTCAGTTTACTACAGAACAAAAACACAAAATATAAGATCAACTTTCTTTTCTTATTTTATGTACTATTTGAATTGATCTTCTGGTTAATTTCTCAATCTTTTCATAGTCAAAATCATTATCACTATTTTTAATGATAAGTTTTGAGCCCATACCCACACAATGAACTCCTGCTTTAAACCATCTGGTAAGGTTTTCTTTTTCAGGAGAAACTCCACCACTTGGCATGATACTAGACCAGGGACAAGGTGCCAAGATACTTTTAACAAAATCAGGACCACCAACTTGCGCTGCAGGAAATATTTTTATAATCTCTGCACCCAATTCTTCTGCATAATTAATCTCGGTAAGGGTAGCGCATCCTGGTAACCATGATATTTTTCGTCTATTGCAAACTTTTGCAATATCAGCGTTTAAAATAGGAGAGACGATAAAGTTTGCTCCTTTTTGAATGTAAATTGAGGCCGTACCTGGATCAACAATAGATCCTATACCAAGTATCATACCTGGTAGCTCGTTAGTACTCCATTCGATGATTTTGGAAAATACTTCTTGAGCATTATCTCCTCGATTCGTAAATTCAAATACTCTGGCACCTCCATCATAGCAAGCTTTAATTACTTTCTTAGCAATTTCGGGATCGTGATGATAAAACAGGGGGACTATCCCAGTTTGCTGCATGATGTGTGTAACTTCTATTCTTGTATATTTTGCCATTATCGTATAATTCTACCACTCAGGTTACCCTGAATTATATTAAGTATCTCTTTTTCGGTTACTAAATTGGCATCACCTTCGATCGTGTGTTTAATAGCACATGCGGCATTAGCAAACTCGAGTGCTCTAATATCATCATAGTGCAATAAACCATGTATTAACCCTGCAGCATATGCGTCTCCTGTGCCAATTCGATCAATCACGTGGGTGATTTCTAATTCGTTTGTTTGTGCATATTCATTTCCGTTCCACATTCGGGCTCTTATTTTATGCCAATTGGCATTAACCGATATTCTGGTTTTATCAAACACTTTTTTAATGCTCGAATGCTCATTAATTAATAGTTCACTACCTGCAACAAAACCTTCTTTACTATGAGAAAACGTTGTTTTAAACAACTCATTAATTTCATTTGGTCCGCCAATAAAAATAGTAGACATACTAACTAATTCGTTTAAGGTGTCAATTGCATTTTTTTCGTAATTCCATAAATTACTCCTGTATGCCGGATCTGCAGATATTGTTATTCCTTTCTCTTTAGCAATTTGGAGCCCTTCTTTAAGCGCTTGATAGGCATTATAAGATAAGGCAGGAGTAATACCGGTCCAATGAAACCAAGTGCAATCCTCAAGAATTGTATGCCAGTCTATCAGTTTAGGGTCAATACTGCTAAATGCTGTATTGGACCTGTTATATGATATAGTACTAGACCTCATAACTGCTCCCACTTCTAGAAAATATACTCCTAATGGGTATTTTGAATCCATGATTGAGCTGGTATTTACACCATACTTTTGGAGATAGCTTTTTACAGCATCACCCACAAAATCATTAGGCACAGCACTTATATGTTCTGTTTTATTACCTAATTGTGAGAGTGAAATTGCCACATTAGCCTCTGTTCCGCCAAAGTAGTACTCTAGTTGGTTAGATTGTTTTAATTTTTTATTTCCCAGTGGAGCTATACGCATTAAAACTTCTCCAAAGGTTACTACTTTATTCATTTTTAATTTTTATTTATGGTCATTAGTAATGAAAAATTAACTAAAAGCTAAACTCCCATTTATAGTAACATTATTTCCTATAAATATAAATGATTAATCACTAGCTTAATAAGCCATTATTTAAATATGTATACTTCTTTATTTTTAAATTCCTAAAGCTTGCCCTCCACCAATTTGAATAGTTTCGGCGGTTATAAAAGCAGCATTATCACTTGCTAAGAAAGAAACAACAGAAGCTACATCTTCAGGTTGACCTAATCTTCCTAATAAAATATTGTTTTTCCATGATGCAAAAACTTCAGGCTTTGTTGATTTAATTTGCGCATGGAATGGAGTATCAATTGTGCCAGGAGATACAGCATTTACTCTAATACCATACTCTGCCAGGTCTTTTGCTAATGCTCTGGTTATTGCATTAACTGCTGCTTTAGATGTTCCGTAAATTCCTGCTCCAGGCCCTCCAGCAGTCCATCCAGCATTTGATGTGTAGTTTATAATAGAAGCGTTTTCTCCTTTTTTAAGAAATGGAATAGCAGCTCTTGAAGCAAAAAAAGTGGAGTCAAGGTTTAACGCCATTACGGATCTGTAAAATTCGGTTGTCATTCCTTCAAACCTGGATCGTCCACCTAATCCACCAGCATTATTTACCAGTACATCAATTTTACCATACTTTTCTCCAATGGTATTTATGTTTGCGGTTACGGCATCTTCGTTGGTAACGTCAAATCCATAGTACTCGGCAGTTATTCCTTTAGCAGTAAGTTCTTCTACTCTTTGAGCCCCTTTATCATCCTCTATACCATTTAAAATTACAGTATATCCATCGTTACCTAATCTTTTTGCAACTTCGAAACCAATACCACCGGTAGCTCCCGTTACTATAGCTATTTTTTCTTTTAAATTCATTTTTTCTAATAATTTATTATAAGTTGTTTTAATTTTTTTCTTTTAATGGTTTTATTTCTTTGATCAGTACAAAAATCGATAGTACTGATAATGGCGCCAATACTGCCAGAATAATAAATGCTGGAGTATAAGAAACCGTTGTTATTTTAGGGATAATAAAGTTCATTATCGCTACTGAAATTGCTCCGATAGTGCCTGCAAGCCCGGCTAGCGCTCCTACTGATTTACTTTTTAAGAGATCACTGGATAAGGTTTGTATGTTGCTAATAGAGAATTGAAATCCGAAAAGCACTACAAATACAAAGGAGACGAACTTGATAGGTGTGTCTGCAAAAAGGATAGCGCCTATAATAGATATAAAAATAATGACCCCACCAAGAGCGATAACTCGTTTTCTAGCTTTGTCTAGACTCAATGATTTCATTAACCTTTGCACATACCAACCGCCTGCAATACTACCTATAGCAGCTCCTACATACGGGAACCAGGCATAGAGACCAATCTCTTTTACATTGAATCCATATTCTTTATTAAGATAAATTGGCATCCAGAATACGAATAACCACCAGATGGGTTCAATAAAGAATCGAGCGGCTAATATTCCCCAAGCTTCTTTAAATTTTAGTATTTTTAATAGCGGCAAAGCTTTCTCTTGAGTATTCTCTTCGTTGTTTTGTTCTTGATCAGATAAGATGTACTCTTTTTCTTCATTAGTTATCCATGGATGTTCTTTTGGTTGTTTCTTATTGAAAATTAACCAGGGGATAATCCATAAAAAACCAATTACACCAATGATGATAAAAGTCCATCTCCATCCATAGCCTTCAAATAATTTTGCTATTGTTGGAGCAGCAATTATTGAACCTATAGCGGCTCCAGCATTAAATATCCCTTGTGCTACAGCACGTTCTTTTATAGGAAACCATTCTGCATTATTTTTTACGGCTCCTGGCCAGTTTCCTGCTTCTGAAACTCCCAAGATACCTCTATAAAGACCCAAGGAAGCTAATCCTTTGGCGAAGAAATGAAGTAAAGATGCTAATGACCAGAAAAAGATAGATAGTACAAACCCAATCTTAGTGCCTACTTTATCATATACCCAACCAGATATAAATTTACCAGCAGCATAAGTGATGGTAAAAATGTTGATAATCCAGGCGTAATCTTCTTCTGTTAACCCTAAATCTTTTTTCATTTCTGGCCACATGATTCCCAGAGCAGACCTATCAATATAATTAATTATAGTTGCAAGGCATACAAGCCCTATGATCCACCATCTTAATCCTTTAACTTTCATATTTTTTGTTTAGTTAAAGAGAATCCTCTGAAAAGTATTCAAGAGCTTTACCTTCTATAAAGATGTAAGCCAGGCTTGGTATTATTTCAGTTTACTAAGATGCCACTGAAGTTCTAGATAGCTCTAAATATATCTTAACTATCTAAATACTTTTTTTGTAAAATGGTCTAAGTATGAAACCCTCTATTTTTTTATCTTTTATTTAATCTTTTTGATTGTAACAGTATTGATATAACATTTTGAAGTGAGCTTTCATTTTTTCTTTTGCTAGCTTCGGGTCTTGGGTTTTAATGGCTTCATAAATATCTGTATGCTCTTGGATTCCCAAAAATGCTTGATTAGAATCACATACATGATATTTCTCAAAATTGGTAATGATACCGGGAGTAATAATAAGCATGAATGTATTCATAGTACTATTTCCGCTTGCTTTGGCAATTGCTAGATGAAATAACAAATCTTCTTGAACAGCATCTTTTCCTTTGATAACTTTATCGGCATATGCATCAAGTGCTTCTTTAATAAGTCTTAAATCATCATCGGTTCTTCGTAAAGCTGCTAGTCTGGCCGTTTTTAGTTCTAATAATATTCTGGTTTCAACTAAAGATTTAAATTCAGGGTCATCCAACCGTAAAATGTCTTCAATCATACCATTCATGGCAATAACCCCAATGTTGGCTACAAAAGTGCCACTTTGAGGGATGGACTGTAAAAGCCCATAAAACTCTAGTTTCTGAATGGCCTCTCTAATGTTTCCTCTACTAACTTCAAATTTTTCGGATAAAGTTCTTTCGGAAGGTAACTTATCACCTGGTTCCAAATTTTTATAATTGATTAAATCTCGTATTTGGGAAATAATTTTTTTCTGAATTTCGCGGTTTTCATTCTTTGTTAGTATTTCTAATTTCATAGTCATCAGTGTGTATTAAATAAATTGGTTAACCAGATTGGTTTTCCAAAATTAAAAAATTATTTATTACAATAAAAGGGTATAGGCATTTATAATTCTGTTTGATTTAGTTAGTCTATTGGTTATCAATAGAGTTTGTTACCTCTTTGGATTGAGATAACAAACTCGATAACAAGGCTAACTCAATTCTATCTTATTCATTTTGTTCATAGTATCCTTAATTTATATTTTAAATCAATGATTTATTTTTAGCTCGAAATATTTAACTTTTGCAAAGGCACCTTCATCACGTGTACCTAAATAATTACCAGCTTTGAAATAGTTTTCAAAAACACCCCATCTCCTGATGTTTGCGTCTTGATAAACAGCAAACTCGTTGTTGTTTAACGAGATGACCATTTTTCCTTTTGTAACTTTTACTTCTAATGTAAATTTTTTAAAGCCTACTTCTTCCTTAAATGTATACCCTTTATCATCTGTCCAGGCATCGGTTTTTAGAATTTCAGTATTTGATGCATTTGGATTTTTTAATATTTTGGTTTTAACTCTAACTTTTCCATCTTTCCAATATATTTTTAATATTGGAGGTGCATTATTATCTTTTTGACCGATTAAATCACGTTGCTCGTTGGTTAGTCTACCATGAATCTGCATGATTATGGTTTTATGATATTTTCCTTTTTCATCTCGCGAAATTTCCCCCATTCTTAGTCGTCCTCGCATTTTTCCTCCTTGTTCAAATGTCCAGTTTACACTATTATCTCCAGGAACCATTTGTTCACGTAATTCAGATCTGGAATATTTGGTATTAGAGGTTTTTGCATTAGGAACTGCATAAAATACAAGAGCACCTTGGGTAGAATCATTATACATATACTTCTTAAGCAAATCATTATTTGCATAATCTAGAATTTCTGGAGGTTCTACTTCATCTGGATTTCCTATGGGTAAAGTGACTTTCCAATGACTTAAATCTATCTTTGGAAGTTTGTATTTCTTTTTGCGTTTCTTTTTCTTTTTAACTGAAGTATGTTTAGCAAGCGTATCAGTATTTGATACGCTTGTAACTTCTTGACAGTTAACTCTCGAAAGAGAAGCTAAACATAAAAATAATACTCCTATATTTCTGCAAAACATCATCATCTTTATCTATTTTATACTACTGTACGTTTAGTTTGCTAATTCTATAGAAACGTCATCTACCCTTGCTTCAGCAATGTTATTAGAATCAATCCATATGGCTATGGTGTCTGTAGCACCAGAATTAAATGATAGTGTTAGTCTCTCATAAGTACTCGAACTCGTTTGATTGTTTCCTGTAGCTGAAGCTATAATTGCTGCTTCAGCCTCGCTGGCATCTGAAATCGCGTTTCCGAGAATAGCAAGTCTTAATTCACCTCCTACAGGAGAAGTTTTCATAGTATAATAAATAGAAATAATATAATCGGTATTTGGCGTTACTATTAGCTCCTGATATGCTACACGTGCATCCGCATCTGTAGTATTAAATTTGGCACCTTGAGACCCTGTACGTACAGGACTGGAGGTGATTCCAAAAATTTTACCACCAGAAATTCTCCATGAGTCTCTACCATCACCTGTACCATCAGGAAGGCTATTGTCTTCAAAACCTGCTTCAAGGATAGTTGGTAAGATTGCTTCGGGTTCTTCGGGTTCAATTAATTCTATTGTTTCTGAATAGGTAGAAGTTTGATTTAATGCATCTATAATAGTTAATGTAACTGTGTAAGAACCTTCTCCTGGGTAGGTATTCTTCGGATCTATTTCAGTCGAAGTATTTCCATCACCAAAATCCCAGTTGTAATTGGTTGCATTATTTGATTGGTTAGCAAAAGCAACTTGCGTAAAGGTTTCAATTGCTACACCACTTGTAAAGGTAAAGAATGCAGTGGGTGGCGTCTCATCAGCGATGGAGTTTTCCTCTGGTAATTCGTCTATAAAATCACAAGAGACAAATACCGCTACAAAAACGAAAAGCATAGCTATGCTAGTTTTTGATATCAATCTGTTGTTTAAAACTATTTTTCTCATAACGTTATATTTAATTTTTTAATACCCATCGTTTTGTGTTAACACGCCTTGGCTAATAGCAATTTCTGCACCCGGAATAGGTAACAATAAATCAGTAGCTTGAAAGTCAAAACTGTTTGCTTCTGAAAAGGCAGATAAGACTTCTTGTGCCACTTTAAAACGTTTTAAGTCTAAAAAACGATGATTTTCAAAAGCCAATTCTACGCGTCTTTCGTCCATTAATGCTTGCTTGGTTATACTTGTGATAGGATCAGTTATGCCTGCTCTTTCTCTAACGGCTCGAAAAGATGTAATGGCTGCAGGAGCACTAGTTTCTTGACCACCCGCAAGAATGGCTTCGACATGTAGCAACAATACATCTGCATACCGTGTGACAATCCAATCATTACCAGCAATTCTTGGATTAGCAGGGGCTGATGTTACACCTACATTAGCGTCAGCTATTGGCAAGTATTTTACAGTTTGGAATAAACTTGGATTTCCTGGATCTTGTCTAAAAGTAAATTGTGCTCTATTACCACCAAAAGTATTGAAAGCCGCTACGAGCTCTGCTGTTGCATAATTTGAACCCGTACCACGACCTACTGCATCTAAAAATTCTGCAGAAAAACCTTGACTATCATCAACTATAGTATCATCAAAACCAATAGAAAATATCGTCTCATCATTAGCTTCTGTATAAAAAATATCTAAGAAATTGGGTTCAAGACTATAATCACCACTATCAATTACAGACTCCAACAAGCGTTGGGCTTCTAAATAATTAGTTCCTAATGTAAGATATACTTTTGCAAGAAAGGTTTGAGCTGCAGCCATTGATGCTCTTGTTCTAAAGCTATTATCCAAATCACTATTTACAGCAAACTGAAGATCACTGATAATTAAATCATAAATTAGACTTTCATCAACTCTAGTAAAAGAAGTTTCTATATCTTCAGGTACAGTCAATTCAAGAACTTTGTCTACCAAAGGAACATCACCATAAAAGCGTACCAAATTAAAATAAGCATAAGCTCTTAAAAAACGTGCTTCTGCTTCAAACCTATTAGCGTTTTCACTGGAGGCATTTTCTAAGTTCTTCAAAACTACATTAGCAGAAAAAATAATTCTGTACATACTTCGGTAATATGTAGTTACTGCTGCTGTTTGCGGGGTGACTGTAAAGGTTTCAAAATCGAAACCTTGCGGAGATCCACTTTTTGTTCTTGAATTATCGCTTAAGATCTCAGCCATTTGATATTCTATTTGAATAGCTAAATGGGGGTTGTTAAAACCGCCATCGCCTTCTAGGGGGTTACTGCCTTGCAAGGCGTCATAGATATTTATGATCCCTGCCGTTATTTCTTCATCATTTCTGAAAAAATCATCAACAATACCAGCAGAAGTTGGTACCGAATCTAAATCGCATGACCAAAAGAAAAGGGTCAAGCAAAACAGTGAATATATTTTTATTAGTTTCATAAGTTTTGTTTTTGGTATGTTAAAATTCAACATTTACTCCTAAGGTTATTGTTTGTTGTATTGGCGTACCACCTCTTTGATAACCAAAGGTTAAAGGCGTTAATTCACGCACATGTTCCGGATTCCAACCTGTATAATCATCAGCCGTGATAAATAATAGGTTTTGACCGGTAGCATACAACCTAAGGCTGGTCAAATTCAAATTAGAAGTAACCTCTTTAGGGAAATTATATCCCAAACTTACCGTACGCAAAGCTACATAGCCCGCGTTTTGAACCAATTGGTCTGTAAATATACGCTGCACCAAAAACTCTTGATCTGGTGTGCTAGCTCTATCAAAATCTACAGTATTACTATTAAAAAAGTCAAAAACATATTGATCTCCTAAGTTATAGGTCTTGCCTCCATGACTACCTTGAAACAAGAAACTAAAATCCATATTTCCATACCTGAAATTGTTGCTAAGACTCCAAACCACGTCTGGATAAGGATCACCTAAAATAGTTTTATCATCTTCGTCTATTAAACCATCACCATTCAGATCTTTTGCATAAACGAATTGGGTTCTGTTGCCTACTTGTCTAAAAGGATCGTTTAAAAATTCAAAATCAATATCCCTATCATATACATAACCATAGAAAGATGAAATAGGCTGGCCTACTAAGTTGATCCATTCAACTAACCGACTACCGTCATTAGTATTAACTACTTGGCCGTTTGAATCACCAAAATCAACCAAAGTATTTTCATTAAATGAACCTATTATAGTCGCATCCCACCTGAATTTTTCTGTACTTATTAATCGTGTACGCAATTCTACTTCAAATCCTTCATTTTCAACCGTACCAAGATTCACAAGTGCCGATGTAAACCCTGTGGTTCCAGCCACTGGATTATCCAAAAGTAATTCATCACTAGTTCTTTTATAATAATCAAATGAACCAGAAATTACATTGTTAAAGAAACCAAAATCGACCCCTGGGTTAATTTCTTCTGATTGTTCCCATTGCAATAAAACGTTAGGAATATTAGCAGGATTGAAACCATTAGTTATAGTGCCATCAACAACAGCACTAGATCCTTCTAATAATGCCAGAGAAGGGTAGTTATCGGTTAAGAAAGAACCAGTATCAAGGGCATTAGTACCTGTAATACCGTAACTAACCCGGAATTTAAGTTGGTTAATCCAGTCTGCGTTATCCATGAATTGTTCATTTGAAACAACCCAACCAGCAGATAATGCGGGGAAGTTACCGTATTTTACATCTCGTCCAAAAACAGAACTACCATCTCGTCTAATACTAGCGTTAAACAAATATTTATCGTCATAAGAATAAATAACTCTAGCTAAGAAACCATTTAAAAAGTTTTCATAATCAAAAGCAGTTGCATCATTAATAATAGAACCTCCGCCAACATTGGGAATCAAATCTGATGTAAATCCACTAGTCTCTATTTGAGATTCTTCAAAAAATCTATTTTCTAAAGAAACACCGGCAATCGCATTGATCTCATGTTTTCCTATTGTTTTGTTAAAGCTTAAGATATTATCTGAAATTAAAGCATATCTGCTACGGGTATCATATGAAGAATTTGCTGATGCAGCACCATTTCTTGAGGCGTTAACACCTTGGTAGTCAGTATTTATTCTGTTTTCATAAGTAGCAGTGAATGTTGATTTAAAACTTAAATAATCTGTAAACTTATAATCAGCGTATAAGTTTCCATAAAAATTATACCTATTTTCAAAACGTTTACGCTCGAGCAATTTTGCCAATGGATTGGTATTACTTGTATTACTAATATCTACCCCGCTACCCACAGGGACTCCTTGAAAATTACCAGCACTATCAAAAATACTTGTTGCCCCAGTAGGATATTCGAAATCGTCAAACATTCTTTGTAATGCATAGTCTCCGATCTGTGCATCAGCATATCTACCTCCATCTCTAACACGATTCACAAAACCGATGTTACTCTCATCCAAACGAGTAGGCACCCAAGAAGGTTGTCGTATAACATCATAAACACCAGTTGCGCTAAATCGCCTTCGTTTTGAGTAAGAAGGAGAGAAACTCACTCCTATTTTTAATTTATCAGTTACTTCTGTGCTAAGCTTAAGTTGTGCTTGGTATCTTTCAAAACTATCTGTTAACAATACGCCATCATCAGAAACATAACTTAAGTTAACATTGTATTTAGTTTTTTTAGTACCTCCTCTTATGCTAAAACTATGGCTTTGGATTATACCCCCATCAATTACAATATCTTGCCAGTCGTTTTCGGCATTTATCAACTGTCTAAATTGACTTCCTAAAGAAAGACCTCCAGTTATTTGTCTCTCTCGTTCCAATTCGCCTTCAAAATCAATATCATATGTATCACTTCGTCTACCTTTCTTAATCCCTGTAAAGGTATTATACGTAAATTTCGCTTTACCCTCTTTACCTTGTTTAGTTGTAATTTGAATTACACCATTTGAACCTCTTGAACCAAAAATGGCAGCAGATGCAGCATCTTTTAATACTTCAAAAGATTCTACATTATTCATATCAATGTTGGTTAAAAAATCAGAATCAACAACTGCACCATCGACTACTACTAAAGGACCGTTATTTGAAGATATTGATCCAATACCACGTATACGGATCGTGGGTGCAGAACCAGCTTCGCCTTCAGAAGTCCTGATATTTACCCCAGAAACTTGACCAATCAAGGCTTCATCTACCCTAGATACTGCAATTTGATCCAAATCTTCATTAACAACTTTTGAAATAGCTCCGGTGAGCAAAGATTTCTTTTGGGTTCCATACCCTATTACAACAACTTGTTCTAGTTCTGCAGCATCTTCTTCTAATACAATGTCTATAGCTGTTTGATCGGTTATAATTACTGCTTGTGTTTTAAATCCTACGTACAAAAATTCAAGAATATCTCCTTGCTTAGTTTGTATAGAATAATTACCATTAAAGTCGCTTGAAGTACCATTAGAAGTACCTTTAACAATGATGTTTACACCTGGAAGCGGTGTTTTGTCTTTCGCATCAATAATTGTTCCTGTTATTGTATACGATTTGTCTTGGGCTGACAAAGAAATTTGAAATAAAACCAAGACAATAAAAATTAATTTAATTTTAAAGTTCATTTTAATTTTGTTATGTTCTTACAATTATGTTTTACCCTTTAAAAGGTGTCTTAATGAAGAATTCTTTTTCTTCATTCTTTATTAATCACATAACTATACAGTTTTAACAAATTTCGTATTTTTGCCTAGCATGTGATTTGTAAAGAGCATGCATGTTTAAGTATTACTTCTCTCTGAAAGAAGTAATTTTGAAAAAAGGATAGGTGTGCGCCTGTCCTTTTTTGTTCCCTAGTAATTAGTTTGTTTCATAATGACTGTAGTTTGATTGTTTTTTAGAAGTAATAAATGATTTGTATTTTTTGGTATACCAAATTGGATTACCAAATTGGTTTACCAAATATATGTTATTTTAATGTTAATGAAAAAGATATTCTAATTTTTAATGTTAAAATTTTCAACACTCTTAGTTTTTAGGAATCGAACATTAAAAGATGCTCAGTTTTTTGTGTTTGAAAAGCAAAATGTACTAGACTTTATTCCATGAAATCTTCCCGAATAGGGCTAAACACATCGATCAAATAACCAGATTCCTTACAAATAGCACCATGCATTATATTTGGAGGAATATAAAATGAATCTCCTCTTTTTAATGTTTTTGTTTCTTCTCCTATAGTAACATCAAATTCGCCACTAATAACATAGGTTACTTGAGAATGGTAATGTTGATGCATAACTCCGATACCACCTTTATCGAATTTTACATTAACTAACATAATCTTATCATCGTATCCCATAATTTGGCGTTCAACTCCTTCGCCAACCGTTTCCCATTGGATTTCTTTACCTATTATAAACTCTTTACTTGATCCAAAACTTTTCATATGATAATTATTAAATAAAAATTAATTTTCTTTGATATAGGAGTAGAGGCCAGACCACTTATATGTCTTTCCATACAAATTTATGACATGCTTGATTTTGTTATCTGCACTTGAGGTATATAAAATAAACGTATGTATTTTGTTTTTTTTGGTCGTAATTGACCAAGCAATATAATTAGTGTCTTTAGTAGGTAATCTTTTGATTTCTTTAATGTTACTCTGTGTATTCTTGGCGATTTCTGTAACTGCATCATAAGAGCCATGTGTTTCGATTACACTTATAAATGCTTCATTTTTGACTTTTGGTTTACGTAGTATAAAAGTAGGATCTCTTCGTAAATTAAAATTAGGGTCATTTGCTCCAATACGAGCAAATAGAAATTCATCATTAGCTTTGGAGCGTGTAGATAATGTATAAAAAGTGTTACTTGATAGCCATGTTGTTTGCACTGTCTTATCATTTTGTAATACACTTTTGCCTTCTAGCCATAAATGCTGATATCCGTTTTTGTTTCCAAGAGTAGAAAGGTTATTGGGACTATTGTACTCGAAATTAGTATCTATTATTTGTCCCTGATAATAAAATGGAAGATCAAATTGATGTATAGTGTCAGAATTAAATTGCATGACATCAATTAATACTGGATTTTCGAAACCTTCATCTTTGAGCATAATCATTGTCCTATGGAGTCTTGTATTAGGGTACGCATTATCTTCTTTTGCACTTACAATCTGAAATGTAGGATTTGAAGTGTTAAAAAGATATTTTTCTGAATGATGATCGCTTCCGGTTTTAAAATCACCGCCAAAGTGAGAGTTTTCATCTTGGATGATCGTATTATGAGCAATACTTTGTTTGGCCCATGTCTTATTTTCTTTAAGATAACCGCCTCCGTTTTTTTGCTCAATATTTACAAATCTTGCTAGGCCATAATCTTGTAATATTTCATTATGATTCTTATAATAAGAAAAAGATAATTTATCATAATGTCCATGGCTTAAACCTTGTGCAGTGTATTTCATCACTAAACTTAAACCCGAATCTTTAGAACGTAAGATGCCTATAGCACCTTTAGAGCCATCAGAGCCATCACTTAATTCGATTGATTTTTTTATAAATGGAGTTGCTTTACCTTGTTGCAAACCAAGGGCAATTGCTAAACCTGTATCGTCTAATTGTACTTTGTTTTGTTGTTTAGCAATACTTAGTAGGGAAGTATCATTTCCACCAAAATGATAAGCAATGTTTACTGCAGAAATTAATTCTCCGGAGTAGTATGACATTCCTTTCTGGCTATCATTAATAGGGAAAAACTCCCCATTCGAATCTGTTAAATTTAATAAGACATACACTGCTTTAAGTAACACGCCTTCTTTGTATTCAAAGATTTTTAACTCTGGTTTTGCATTCTGCAATGCTTCTGCAAACACCATAAAAGGGTACATTGCATATCGTTGATAATACGGACCTTCGGTATAATATCCGTCGGGTGAAAACGGCTCATCAAGATTAGCGTAGAATCCTGTTTTTTGACCTTGTGGTTTAATAAATCCCCCATCATTATCTTTTAGATTAGGGTTGATATTGTCATTTTTTAATCCATAAAGTGCACGATTAATTAACTCTTCATTATTCATTACCAAACCGATCATACCCACTGCTACATTACCCCAGGTACTATGATTATGAATTCGGTTAAAAAATTGAGGGCTTTCTTCCGAAAGGAAATTGGCGTAAGGGATGAATAGATTTTGTTCTAAATAATCTCGTTCTTTTTTAGATAAGTATTCATAAATACAATCATATGCTTGACTTACATATACTAACCAATTTGCATCATTTAAGCATTGCCAAAATATCTTCCCCCTAGCATAGGATCTGGTTTGAGGATGCAAAGGAAGCTTTGGATACATTTCTGCATATGTCTTTAATACATCATGCACATAATCAGCATATTTTTCTTCTTTCAAAAGTTGATAAAGTACTCCCGATTTCTGAAGTACTAACCAATTCTTTTTATGTCGATCATGTGTATAGCCTCCGGCCATATCTTTTGGAATAGGTACATGAATTCCTGTAGCAATTTCAAGATCAACTTCTTTTTTTGTTTCCGCTAGTGTCTTATCAAAAATTGGTATACTTCCTAATTGTTTTCGAATATTATCGACTCCTTTTTTGGTTAAAATTAGATTGGGATGACCCTGTGTAAAACCGTTTGAACACAGAGTTAATATTGATACAATGAGTACTTGTTTCAATACGTTGATAAACGTTAATCTTACCTTGATGAACATAATTATTTATTGATTACTCCTAAGTTTAGATTATCATCTCCTTTTTTGCGTAAAGGAGAATCTTCGGTAAGTTGATATGTATTGGTATTCTTGAATTTAGGGTCAAAAGACCAAAGGTGGTCTATCTCATATTTTTGGTCACCAGTAACAGTCACTCTTTCTGAATTAAAGAAATTTGTATTGTGGATTTTGGCAATCGGCCCCCCGACAACAAGATGCATTTGGATGCCTTTACTATTATTGAAAATACTATTCTTAATTACGACATTTTGAACACCGATCAAAGAAATAGCTTTTTTATTCTTATTTCTTTTTCCATGACCCACTTGGTCTACAACATTGTGGTCAAAAGTTAAAAATGGTCCAAATGTGCTTTCATCACGACCATCTCTTACTAAATTTAGTATTGCTCCTTTAATATCTGAAAAGGTGTTGTTTTTTAAGATGACAAATTCTGCATTAAAAATTCCGTTTTCCCCAATTTCTTTATCCAGTGAGAGTACATTACCAGATATATTTTTGAAGGTCGAATTTTCTATTTGAATCCTATCTGCCATCGTATTTTTGAATACTTTGATTACATCGTAGGAGTGGTTAATATCTAAGTTTACAAAATCACAATTATCTATTAATAATTTATAATTTTTATTCATAGAATATTTACTGGTTCTAATCACTGCATTTCCAGAATAATCGGGAGCTTCTTTTCCATCAAAAATCAGCCCACTTAGCTGTAGACTACCGCCGTTTTGAATATCAAAAAGAGATTTCTTCTCAAAAGTAATTGTAGATTTTTCTACAAAAGATTTAATCGTTATAGGATGTTTTATATCTATTATTTTAGTTACCGTATAACCTTGTGTAGAGGTCAGTTCTATAATATCACCAGGGGTAGAGTTTTTTATAGCGTCAAACAAAGTATTGATTCCTGGAGATACTTGTATTGTTTTACCAGAGTTAATTGCAACGGTTTTATTTTCCTTTACATACCAGAATGCACCTGTTGATTCTTTTGTAGGAATTTCGCCTTTAATAACGGCACCAGCATTTATTGTCTCATTCGTTATGAGTAACCCATTTGCTTCTTTTTTGAAATTTAGTTTTTTAGCAACAAAACCTTTATCAGCAATGGGCTTTGTATTTGGGCTTATAATATTGTTACTGAAATGTATGCCATTAATATCATCGTATACCGTAAATGAATTATCATTATATTCATTGTAAAAAATATTGTTTTGCATTTCAGAGTTTATTGGAGTTGCACTTCTTTCTGCATCGCTCCCTGCACATAGCTGTATGTAATCACAATTAATAAATGTATTGTTTTTAATTTTTGCATCTGAGACTTGAAAATAGCGGTTAAGAGGTGAATTAGGAACCCCATTCATAACAACTAACGCGCCTCCAAAACGATACCCGGTAAGCCCTATAGCATAATTGTTTTCTACGGTCTGATTTCCATTAATAACACGAATACCACCCGTACTTGGTACCCCATTACCAATAAATATATTGTTGTTTACATTCGTTTCATTACCATGACGCATGGTTAGCGTTCCTCTACATTCATAAAACACATTATTACGAAATGTGTTTTGGCAAGATTTATTCGAGATGATTTCTAATTCTCCTCCGCAACGATCAAAGTAGTTGTATTCAACAATAGTATTTGAATTACTTAGCGAATGATGGCTTGTACCTATACGAAGTGTTTCTCCTCCGTTCGACCCTAGAGTCTGTCTAGGACCAAAATAATTATGATCAATCCGATGATGATTTTCGATGAATTTTTCGGAATTTAATCGAACTGCCATGGTTACACCCAAATTGCTTTTCCCTTCTATATGATTATGGTCAATACGGTTGTTCTTTCCATAAATACCTATCCAATAATCTTGTTCTCGACGCTCTGGGTTACTGTAATTGTCAATTACACATTCGGTTAAACGACAATTTGATGCAAAGTTATCCTTATCTTTTTTGAAGGAAACAACTTCAGAAGTAGGAGTGTAGCCATTTTTAAAAACTAATCCACTAATTACCAAATATTCGCCAGCAATACGAAGATAAGATGCTCCTTCGAGAGTGGTTTTTCCTTTTTCTTCTACAGTTAAAGTAATGGGTTGGTCTTTGGTTCCTTTTGCTTCAAATAATAACTCGGCATCTTTCCAAATTCCTTTGGCCAATATTATTGAATCTCCGGGCTGTGCAACTTTAACAGCTTCATTAAAAGCATCAACAGAGTTAATTGTATTCACTTTGACTTTGCTCTTTTGTGTATTTGTACACGAATACAATGATAGACTAATCAGTATATAATAAAATATATTTCTTTTCATGAAATTTATCTGGTTAACCAAATTGGTAAACCAAAAATAAAAATATAAATCAATAATTAAATAAAGTAATCCAATTTTTTGATGAAATGTTCAAAAAAGACGTTGATATGATGTTTTTTTGATAGAATAAATAGGTTTTACATATAAAATATGCAATAGAAAGATTTAACTTAACTGTTTTTGATGACTAAACAAGTTGGTTTTATTCACTACAATACTTATGTAATTCTTTGAAGTGATCATTAAGAGTTGAGACAGCTTTATCAGCATCTTTTTCTATAATAGCATCTATAATTGCTTGGTGTTCTTTGATCAAAAGGTAGTTTTCTTCTTTGTTACATACTTTGTTTTTTACAAAATGAGTAATAATTTCTGGGGTAATAACAAGCATTAAGGAGTTGATTACACTATTATTACTTGCTTCTGCCAGCTTAAGATGAAACATAAGATCTTCCTCTACAGCATCATGTCCTAGTATTGCTTTTTGACTATAGGCCTCATGAGCCTTTTGTATCTCAGAGATTTGAACATCTGTTCTTCTTGTTGCCGCTAGGCGTACTGCATTGGTTTCTAAGATTATTCTTGTTTCTACAAAGGATTTGAAATCAGGGTTTTGCAATTGTAATATGTCTGTCATCATTCCGTTTAATGCGGTTACTCCAATGTTTGCAATACGGGTACCACTTTGAGGGTATTTTTTAACAAGACCATAAAATTCTAATTTTTGGATAGCTTGACGTAATTGATTTCTACTGACTTCAAATCGCGCAGCAAGTTCTCTTTCTGCGGGAAGTCGATCACCAGGTTCTAAATGCTTAGAAACAATGAGTTGCCTAATTTTTGAAATGATAATCTCCTCATCCGTCTCTTTGATTTTATTTGGATTTTCAATCTTTTCTATTGAAGTGGATTTCATAGTAATTGTTAATTGGTTGACCATCTAAATTTAATTAAAAATATGATCGTATCACATATTTGATAGAATATTTTAAGATAAAGATGTGAAATGACATAACATGATTTTAATTACTTTTTAATGGTGATATCTTAACGGTCATTGAGTAGTAATTATCTTCATGAATTTAATAGATTCAATGATTACAGGATTTTTTTTGAAGTAAACTTGATAATGATAATTTTTTATTTTAAATGCTAATAAATTGATTATTTGATAGTTATTTTATTATTTTTTTACGAAATCGTTTGAGTTGTGTTGTAAAATTATTATTATTGTCAAAAATTGGTCAACCAATTTATTGATTGGGCACCAAAATAATATACACAAACTTTTACTAATGTTCTAATCTTTACAATATGAAAAATCATTCAATGAATTGGGGAAGAGTTTCTTTTTCACGATTCAACAAATTATTGTTATTATCTACTTTTTTGATAATAACATCTTGTGAAACTGGCGAGTTTGATAATGAGACTAACGAATTGCTACAAGAAAACGCTACATTCAAAGCCGTAATTACACCTGTTAATGTATCGGCAAATAGTGATGATGGCAATGTACCAGCCAATACCTTAGATGGTAATTTAAATACCAGATGGTCATCAAAGGGATATTCGGGAAAATATATTACGTATGATTTAGGCTCATCAAAAACGATATCCAGCCTTAAAATAGCATGGTTTAAAGGAAATCAAAGAAAGGCATACTTTAAAATTAGGGTGGGAAATTCTACTTCTGGTTTAAGTACAGTTTATGATGCCAAAAGTACTGGAAGTAGTGGTAATACTACAAATTTAGAAACATATAGTTTTAATGAAGTGAGTGCTAGGTATGTTAGAATATCTTGTTTTGGTAACTCTAGTAGTGCTTGGAATAGTATTACAGAAACTCAAATTCACTCATCTGGTGGTACGCCACCGCCACCGCCACCAGGAGGAAACTCACCCGGAGATATATTAGGGCTTACTTCGAATACATGGAAACTAAATTGTTTTACAGGCAGTCCTGGTTCATCAGCAACCTATCGTGATGATGTACTAGATGCTACAGGTGAAACATTTGGTACGTATGAAGATCCAAATTATTTCTATACCGATGGAGAATGGACATACTTTAAATGCTATAGAGGATTAGGAGGGTCTGCAAATTCTCAAAACCCAAGAGTAGAATTAAGAGAATTGAAAAACGGCAATCTAGCAAACTGGGATGCCAAAAATGGTAATAATACAATGACCTGGACCGTAAGAGTAGATCGATTACCCAAAAGTAAAAGTGGAAAAGAGGGGGTATTGTGTTTTGGACAAATACATGGGCCTTCGAGTACAGTAGATGATGTGATCAGAGTTCAATTCATTGGTGATCCAGATCAATCTTCTGGAAATGTAAGGATTAAAATTAGTGGTTACATCACCGAAGAGGTACAAGGCGGAAGTAAAATCTTAAGCGGGACCTATAAGTTAGATACCAGTTACACATTTAAACTAGTGTATAATGATGGTTTGGTTGAGCTTTTTGAAGGAGGTAATAGAATATTCGATCAACAAATGGACACAAGTACCGAAGGAAACTATTTTAAAGTTGGTAATTACCTACAGTCTGTAAAAGGTGCTTCATATAATGGTTCCCATGGTATTGTTAGAGTAAAAAACTTGAGTATCACTCACTAAATATTAAATTAATTTATGATTACCTCAAAGATTGCAAAAGCAGAAAGTTAAGCCTTTCTGCTTTTTTTTATATCCTATAAAAACATGGTTACTTGCATTCCTAATTTCTAAAAATAAATTGTATAAAATTTAGGGATTAAAAGTTTTTGGTAACTGTTATTTCACTAAACTCGGCAATACCATTTCCAGTACTTGTTGAATTAATTGATTGATTGTAGACTCCTGCTTTGAAGTAATTACTTTTACACGTAATATTGTCATATGTACGTATAGGAGTGTTCATATCATCTAAATAAATTTTCATCACGCTATTTTGTACAGTGACTTTAAATGTTAACCAGTTTCCTAGCACATAATCATTCTTGATATACCTGTCACTATAATTCAGATCTCTAAAATCAACTGAAAATCCATCAGACATCCTACCTTCTATAACATCTCCTAATATATATATCCTACCTGTATTGCCTTCTTTTGCATTAGGATTATCACTTTGCACCTGTATTCGCAATAGATCGTCCCATACACTTTGCTTAAAATCATGAATTTGAGCAAAAGCAAATTTCCCCGTAGAAGAAGTTTGTATTACTCTTACTTTAAAAGTTAATGTTTTTATAGTGCCATTTGTGGCATCCCATCCAGCCTCACCATCACCATTGGATGGCATTTCTCTTAATTCACTTCTCGTATTTAAAGAGTTTCCGGTGGTAGGAGTGCCAGTTTCTGTAGGGCATGAAAATCTCACATTACCATTCTTAACAAAAAAGAATTCGTCTTTATATGCTGTAAAACTTGGATCATCACTAAAATCATTTTTACTTTTATCAAGGTATACTTCATCTGCCAAATCATCATTATCAAAATCTCTTGGCAGTGTAATTTTCCAGTTTTTAAGTTCTAAAACTTCATAAGGAATATCTGAATTTGTTGTATCGCCTCCATTGTCAACCCCAGTTCCTCCATTACCTCCGTTATCGCCATCGGTTTCTGAGTCTTCATTACCTTCATCGGTACCTTGCTCTTGTGCAACCAGCTCATCAGAATCCGAAGAACAACTCTGCAAAAAACCTATGCATATAATCATTAGAAGTATAGAATGTAGTCTAATAGTCTTCATTTTTTTGAGGTTAAAGTGATTTAATAATTGGGTGACCAATTTAACATAAAATCTAAAGAAAACATCTATCTATTCTAAAAAATAAAGAAAGTTATTGTTTTATATTGTCCACATAAAGATCATTATTAATTTTAGACCTATTAGAATAAATCTTTGAAGTATATTAGGGTATAAGTTTTTGTAAGTATATGCTATATTAAGGGTGTTTACTTGAGTATATCGCAAATTATAGATGATGATTTTATGAAAATCATATTTTTACAAAAATTTATGATTAATCTTATATTGTGTATTTAGTTTTTGCGTAATATTGTAGTATCTAGTTAACGAAAGGGGCTACGGCCGACGATTTAGAGTTACTATTATGAAAACGGCAAAAAACATTTATTCAGAAGTAAGCGTTCAATCTTTGAACTCATTAGGTAGTATTATTTTTATACCTGCACGCCGCTTTCGTCGCCCCTTGGGGGTCTAATATTCTTTTGAAGTAGGTGTGCCCTGCTTCCCACGTAAACATCGAATCCACTGTAATTTTTTTTGAAATATTGTCATAAGCAATATTCAAAATTTTAGTTGAATTTATCTCGAATTTATTTTCGAGATCTACAAAATCCCTGGGATTCAAGATAAATCAATATTAACTTTTAAGTATCAAAGCTTCTTTGATAAACGTGATCCGTTTATGGAAAAGGTAGAAATAAATATAGCAAACGAAAATCATTTTTGTTATGCGCAGGAAATATGTAAAGTAATATCAGACTCTGCAGAGGTCAGAGGTACTGGTATTGCTAAACGTACACCAGAGTATATACAAACCAAGATGCAAAATAGCAATGCTATTATTGCGTTTTGCGGAGATAAATTTGCTGGTTTTTGTTATATCGAGGTTTGGGGACATGAAAAGTATGTTGCTCACTCAGGATTAATCGTACATCCAGATTTTAGAAATCAGGGGCTGGCAAAAAAAATTAAAGAATTTACATTTAACTACTCTTTAAAAAAATACCCAGCCTCAAAAGTATTCGGAATAACTACAGGATTAGCAGTAATGAAGATTAATTCAGACCTTGGTTATAAACCGGTTACTTTCTCTGAGCTTACAGATGATCCAAAGTTTTGGTCTGGTTGTAAAACTTGTACGAATTATGATATTCTAACAGCTAAGGATCACAAAATGTGTCTTTGTACAGGAATGTTGTATGATCCAGCAAAGAAGGCTATGAAAAAGGAAAAATGGTTTAATAAAAAAGTATTGAAAAGATTAAAAAACATCAAGCAAACTATGCTTGCAAGCAATAAACAATTGTTATTATGGAGAAAGTAGTATTGGCATATAGTGGAGGTCTAGATACCTCGTATTGCGTAAAATACCTTATTCACGAGCAAAACCTCGAGGTGCATACCATTTTGGTAAATACAGGAGGGTTTTCAGAAGAAGAATTAGATGAAACCGAAAAGAGAGCCTATGAGTTAGGTAGTACTTCTCATGTAAATAAAACCATATTAGAAGATTTTTATAACAAAGCAATTAAGTATTTAATTTTCGGGAATGTTTTAAAAAATAATACATACCCGCTTTCAGTAAGTGCAGAAAGAATATTTCAGGCTATAGAGGTTATTAATTATGCTAAAAAAGTAGGAGCAAAATATATAGCTCATGGAAGTACAGGAGCAGGAAATGATCAAATTAGATTTGATGTAATTTTTCAAACCCTTGCTCCAGAGATTGAAATTATTACACCAATAAGAGATCTTAAACTTTCTCGTCAAGCAGAAGTAGAATATCTTGAAAAACATAATGTACACTATAGTTGGGAAAAAGCCCAATATTCTATTAATAAAGGAATATGGGGAACAAGTGTAGGAGGTAAAGAAACACTAACTTCTCATAGTGCATTACCAGATACAGCATATCCGAGCCAACTTCTAAAAGAAGAAGAAGAAACCATCTCATTAAATTTTGAAAAAGGAGAATTGATAGGATTAGATGGAGTGAAAGATACACCTGTAAAGAATATTCAAAAATTAGAAAAATTGGCAAGTGCTTTTGCTATCGGTAGAGATACTCATGTGGGAGATACCATTATCGGAATTAAAGGGAGGGTTGGTTTTGAAGCCGCAGCTCCAATGGTGATTATCAAAGCACATCATTTGTTAGAAAAACATGTGCTAACCAAATGGCAGCAATACTGGAAAGAACAATTAGCGAACTGGTACGGAATGTTATTACACGAAGGTAATTACCTGGATCCAGTAATGAGAAATATTGAAGTGTTTCTTGATGATTCTCAAAAATCAGTGACAGGAGATGTAAAACTAAAATTGAAACCGTATCACTTTACCTTAGAAGGAATTGAATCTGATTTTGATATGATGAAATCTGATTTTGGACAATATGGTGAGATGAATAATTCATGGACCTCTGATGATGCAAAAGGGTTTATTAAGATCTATGGCAATGCAAATAAGATATATCATAATGTAAATCCAAGCGAATCATGATACATTTAGGAATCATAGGAGGGTCTGGATACACAGCAGGAGAATTGTTGAGGTTGCTAATGCATCATCCAGAAGTACAATTGGATTTTGTGTATAGTACTACCAATGCGGGTGTAGCAATTTATAAACAACATCCTGATTTGATAGGAGAAACAGACCTTAAGTTCACCGATACCATCAATCCTAATGTAGATGTACTCTTTTTATGCCTAGGTCATGGTAGATCAAGATCATTTTTAGAAGCAAATACATTTTCTTCAACTACTAAAGTGATTGATTTAGGTAATGATTTTAGGTTAAATGATGATCAAAATTTCCTAGGAAGAGATTTTGTATATGGCTTGCCAGAATTGCAAAAAGAAAAGATTAAATCGGCAAAGAATGTTGCTAATCCAGGATGTTTTGCAACTGCTATTCAGTTAGGGTTATTACCATTAGCGTCAACAGGTAAACTTACTAATGCGGTACATATTAACGCTACAACAGGAAGTACAGGGGCAGGAGTAATACCTGGAGGAACTACTCATTTTAGCTGGAGAGATAACAACTTTTCTAGTTATAAGGTATTTACACATCAACATTTAGGAGAAATCGAACAAAGCCTTCAACAATTACAACAGGGTTTTGAAGCTCCGGTATTTTTTATTCCAAATAGAGGAAATTTCAGTAAAGGGATTTATGCTACGATGTATACCAAATATGAAGGTAGTGAAGAGGAGGCCAAAGAACTATACAGATCATTTTATAATGAAGCCAAATTCACTATAATTTCTAATGAAGATATTCACTTAAAACAAGTCGTAAATACAAATAAATGTATTCTACACATTAGTAAGAGTAATGGAATGTTATTAATCACATCAGTGATTGATAATTTAATAAAAGGAGCATCTGGACAAGCGATTCATAATATGAATTTAATGTTTGGATTAGATGAAAAAACTGGATTAGAATTAAAAGCAAGTGCCTTTTAAAACCCCCTCTCCATTGAGGGAGAGGGCTGGGGTGAGGATGTAAATAGAACAAAAAATGAATAAAATAACAATCATAGGAGGAGGAAACTTAGGTAAATCGATTATATCGGGATTAGCCAGTAGTGACTTGTTTGAAGCAGAAAATATTACGGTTGTAGATAAATCAAAATATAACTTAAAAGAAGTTGAAGAAAACCTAGGAGTATCTACCTCACAAGATATTGTGAAATCTATTAAAGATGTAAAATGGGTGATCCTTTGTGTACAACCCAGACAATTAGATGCAGTTTTAGAAGAAATCAAGGATGTTGTTACTACAGATCAGATATTAATTTCGACAGTAACAGGAACTTCAATTACAGAAATAAATGAAATAGTTCCTAACAATAAAGTGGTACGAGTAATGCCAAATACTGGAGCTGCAAAAAAACTGTCTATGACCTGTATTGCTGCCAATGATGATGTAAAAGAAGAGTTGGCAATAGTAGAAAAGATGTTTAATACCATAGGAGAAACTTTGGTGATTGAAGAACGATTAATGCAAGCAGCTACTGTTCTTGGAGCTAGTGGTATAGCATTCTTTTTAAGGTTTTTAAGAGCAATGATACAAGGCGGAATCCAAATGGGGTTTCATCCTCACGAAGCACAAATTATTGCTGTACAAACAGCAATAGGAGCAGCAACCTTGGTAGCAGAAAACGGAACTCATCCAGAGCGTGAGATCGATAAAGTAACCACACCACAAGGATGTACTATAGAAGGGTTAAATGAGATGGAACATCAGGGGCTTAGTTCCTCTGTTATAAAAGGAGTGATGGCTTCTTATGAAAAAATTAATACAATAAAATAAATCGATAATGACTCCTTCTCCCTCTGGGAGAGGGTTGGGGTGAGGGCTTTTTAGTCACAATTTTAATAAAGAAAAAAACATGAAACTATTTGATGTATACCCACTATATGATGTTGAGCCAATTACAGCTTATGATGCTACAGTAGTTGATAAAAATGGGATAGAGTATCTAGATTTATATGGCGGACATGCCGTGATTTCAATTGGTCATTCGCATCCACATTATGTAAAAAAACTCAAAGAACAAGTAGAAAAAATTGGGTTCTATTCTAATGCTGTTCAAAATAGCTTACAATCTAAATTAGCAAAAAAACTAGGAGAGGTATCTGGTTATGAGGACTATCAGCTTTTCTTGTGTAATTCTGGAGCAGAAGCCAATGAAAATGCGTTAAAATTGGCTTCTTTTTATACCGAAAAATCCAGAGTTGTTGCATTTCGTAATGGATTTCATGGTAGAACCTCTGCAGCAGTTGCAGCAACAGATAATATCAAGATTAATTCACCTTTAAACCAGCAGCAAGACGTCACCTTTTTACCGTTAAACCAAATTGAGTTAGTAAAAACTGAATTAGAAAAAGGTGACGTATGTGCTGTTATTATAGAGCCTATCCAGGGAGTAGGTGGTTTAGATGAAGGAACAACAGAATTCTTTACAACATTAGAAATTTTATGTCATGAGTTTGGCGTGGTTTTGATTTTAGACGAAGTACAATCAGGTTTCGGAAGAACTGGTGAATTCTTTGCGCATCAATATCATGGTATCACACCTGATATTATTTCTATAGCAAAAGGTATGGGTAATGGTTTTCCGGTAGGAGGAATCATGATTGCTCCGCATATAAAATCCGCATACGGAATGTTAGGAACCACCTTTGGAGGAAATCATCTGGCATGTGCAGCAACATTGGCTGTGTTAGAAGTGATTGAAGCAGAAAATCTTATCGATAATGCGAAATTAACAGGAGATTATTTTTTATCTCAGATAAGTAACATTCCAGGTGTACAGAAAGTAAAAGGAAGAGGTTTGATGCTGGGGTTAGAATTTGATTTTGAAGTTAGTGAGTTGCGAAAAAAAATGATTTATGATCAACATATTTTTACTGGTGGAGCAATGAATAAAAAGTTATTAAGAATACTTCCACCACTTACTATCGGAAAAAAAGAAATAGATCAATTTATAAATGCTTTGCAAAGTGTATTGAAGGCAGAAAAGGTAGGATTATGAGTATAACACTAAACATAGCACAAAGAAATTCGGTTTTACAAAAGATGATAGCTTTAGTAGATCAAAAAAGAGAAGTAATCATTACTGCTAATCAAAAGGATTTAGATAACTACTCTGGTGGTGATATAGCAATGTACGACCGCCTTAAAGTAGATCAAGCTAAAATTGAAGGAATGATTCTGTCATTACAACAATTGGCAGATCAAGAAGATCCTGTAGGAGTTGAACGATTTAAGTTTGAGCATGATAACGGAATGCAGGTATACAACAAAACAGCACCCTTTGGTACCGTATTGATTATTTACGAATCTAGACCAGATGTTACTATAGAAGCGGCTGGTATTGCCTTCAAATCAGGAAATAAAATTTTACTCAAAGGAGGAAAAGAATCCTTAAACTCTAATCTAGAAATCGTAAAACTCTGGCACCAGGCGCTAGAAGAAAATAATATTTCAAAAGATTGGGTAGCATATATAAACTATAATAGGCAAGAAACTCAAGCTTTTCTCGAAAAACCAAGACAAACAGTAGATCTTATTGTACCGAGAGGGGGAGAAAAATTAATCGAGTTTGTAAAAATGCATGCAACATGCCCAGTTATCGTGAGTGGAAGAGGAAACAACTTTGTATATGTGCATAAAGAAGCTGATAGAGCATTAGCGCTAGATAATATTATTAATGGTAAAATTGATAAAATTTCGGCTTGTAATGCAGTCGATAAAGTATTGATAGATAGAAACCTTCCTAATAAAGAAGACTTTGTTAGAAATCTGATTACCACTCTCAAAAATTATAATGTAGAAATATTAGGAGATACATCCTTATCCAAATATGAAGAGGTACAACCAATAGCAAACGATACAATTTGGCACGAAGAGTTTTTAGATTATAAAATTGTTATTGGTGAAACTGATGGGGCTATTGAAGCAATTTCAAAAATAAATCAATATAGCGGTGGGCATTCTGCTGCTATTATAACTAAAAATAAAGAAGAAGCAGATGTTTTTATGTCATCTGTAGATTGTGCAGCAGTATATCATAATGCGTCGACGCGATTCACAGATGGTTTTCAGCTTGGTTTGGGCGGAGAATTAGCAATAAGTACAGATAAATTACACCAAAGAGGGCCAATAGGGTTACAGCATTTGGTAACAAATAAATGGTATATACATGGCGATGGGCAAATCAGATAGAAAGAGAATTGTACTCAAAGTAGGATCTAATGTTCTAACCAAAGAGACAGATCATATCTCTAGAGGTAAGATCGAAGATATTGGTAGACAAATTGTGGCTTTGCAAAATGAATATGAATTTGTAATTGTAAGCTCAGGAGCAATTGCTGTAGCAAAACAATTCGTGAATCTAGAAAGCAACGGCAAAGAAATTAATGTGAAACAAGCTTTAGCATCTATTGGCCAACCTCATTTGATGAGAATATTTCAAGAAAGCTATAGAGATTTAGGATTATTGACCTCTCAGTGCTTATTGTCATATTCAGATTTTGAAAGGAAACAATCCAAGAAGAATATTGTGAATACGATTAATGTACTAGTTGCTAATCATTATATCCCAATTATTAATGAAAATGATACTGTTGCTACAGACGAAATACAGTTTGGAGATAATGATAAACTAGCAGCGTTGACAGCATCACTTATAGAAGCGGATTTATTAGTTATCGCTACAAATACCAACGGGATTTGTACAAAAGAATCTGTAGAAAACAATACATATCAAACCATTAATGAAGTAAATGATATTGAGTTATTAGAAAATGAAATTGTTGCTGAGGTTTCTACACATGGCACTGGCGGAATGAAATCTAAAATAGAAGCTGCTAGAATTGCTCAAGAAGCAAATATAGAAACTTGGGTAGTAAATGGTTTGAAGGATAATTTTATGATAGATGTAATTCAAAATAAAGCTTCATTTACCAAAATTATGAGAAAAGGTTCCTTCTACCTTGAGGGAGAAGGTTAGGATGAGGGTGTTAAATAGTTACCCCTCACCTCAATCCTCTCCCCAAGGAGAGGAAGCAGAAATAAATAAAAAACAAATATGAAAAACTACTTTTCCATACAAGATATCGATTCACTATCAAATTGGGTAGATGAAGCGATCAAGATGAAGAAAAACCCATTGTCTGATAAAACTATGGGAGCAGATAAGACTATTGGGTTATTGTTTTTTAATCCAAGCCTTCGTACCCGATTAAGTACCCAGAAAGCAGCATTAAATTTAGGAATGAATGTGATCGTGATGAATTTTACAGGAGAAGGGTGGTCATTAGAGTATGGAAACGGAACAGTAATGGATCAAGGAAATTCTGAACATGTTAAAGAAGCTGCACAAGTGGTTTCACAATATTGTGATGTACTGGCGATACGTGCATTTGCAAAACTAGAGAATAGAGAAGATGATTATAGCGAGAACGTATTACATAGTTTTATAAAGTATGCTACAATTCCTGTTGTAAATATGGAAAGTGCTACAGGACACCCATTACAAGCATTAACAGATGCTATAACGATTAACGAACATAAAAAAACAGATAAACCAAAGGTTGTACTATCATGGGCACCGCATCCAAAAGCTTTACCCCAGGCGGTTGCAAATTCATTTGTAGAAATGATGCAGCGCACGGACGCACATTTTGTAATTACCCACCCTGTGGGATTTGAGTTAGCCAGTCATATTACTAAAGAGGTGCCCATTGATTACAACCAAGAAAATGCATTTAAAGATGCAGATTTTATATATGTAAAAAACTGGAGTTCTTATAGTGATTATGGTAAAACAATAGATGATAATAGCTGGAGAGTTACCGAAGAAAAGATGAAACTAACCAATGATGCAAAATTTATGCATTGCTTACCTGTAAGAAGAAATGTTGTTATTGATGATGCAGTAATTGATAGTAAAAACTCGATAGTAATCGAGCAAGCAAATAATAGAACCTATGCAGCACAATTAGTGCTGAAGAAAATTCTTAAAAAAGCTTAATGATGAAGAAGGAAAAATTATTAGTAGCCAAAATAGGAGGAAACATCATAGAAGATGAAAAAGCACTAGCTAAATTCTTAGAAGATTTTTCTAAAGTTGAAGGCCCAAAGATTTTAGTTCATGGCGGAGGGAAATCTGCAACTCAATTGGCATCAAAGTTAGGAGTTAAGACAGAAATGATTGATGGGCGTAGAATTACTTCGGCAGAGAACTTAGATATTGTAGTAATGACTTATGCAGGGCTATTAAATAAAATACTAGTTGCTGGTTTGCAAAAACATAATTGTAATGCTTTGGGATTAACAGGAGCAGATGCTAATGTAATTGTAGCAGAAAAAAGACCAGTGCAGTTTATTGATTATGGTTATGTAGGTGATATAATACATGTGAATAATAATATAATACAGGCTTTTTTAAATCAAGAAATCACACCTGTTTTTTGTGCGGTTACTCATGATACTAATGGGCAGTTATTAAATACTAATGCCGATACGATAGCTTCAGAAATTGCTGCAGCTATGAGTGTAGATTATGAAGTGTCTCTGTTTTACTGTTTTGAGTTAAAAGGTGTTTTAGAGAATATTGATGATAAAGACTCGGTAATTGAACATATTAATTTAGAAAAATATTCAGAATTAAGAGATGCTCAAATAATAGCAAATGGTATGCTGCCTAAGCTTCAGAATTGTTTTGATGCATTACAAAAAAATGTGCATAAAGTACATATTGCGAATGCAGATTTTATAAAAGATAATACAACTAAACATACGACTTTAAGTCTATAAATAATGATACAAGAATTAACAAACAAAGCTATAGAGTTGTTGCATCAAATGATAGAAACACCATCTTTCTCATCAGAAGAGGAAGAGACTGCGCAATTGATCACCGCTTGGTTTATTAAACACGATATTCCTTTTGAGAGAGAGAACAATAATATCTGGGCGTATAACAAGTATTTTGATGATGCTAAGCCTACAATTTTATTAAACTCTCATCACGATACCGTAAAGCCAAATGGTAATTACACCAATGATCCATTTAAAGCTTTTATAGAAGAAGGAAAATTGTTTGGCTTAGGTAGTAATGATGCAGGTGGTTGTTTAGTCTCTTTAATGGCTACATTCACTCATTTTTACGATAAAAAAGATTTAAAATATAATTTTGTAATTGTCGCTTCTGCAGAAGAAGAAAGTAGTGGTCCTTTAGGACTAAAAAGTGTATTAAAGTACCTTAAAAATGTAGCATTTGGTATAGTAGGTGAACCTACCTTAATGCAATTGGCTGTTGCAGAAAAAGGATTATTAGTGCTTGATGTATCTGTAAAAGGAACAGCAAGCCATGCCGCACATCCTAATGATGATAATGCGATTTATAATGCTCTTAAAGTGATACAATGGTTCGAAAATTTTGAATATAAGAAAGAGTCAGGAACTTTAGGAAAAGTAAAAATGACAGTAACACAAGTAAATGCTGGAAAACAGCATAATGTAGTTCCTGCCAGCTGTGACTTAGTGGTAGATGTTCGAGTAAATGATAAATATAAAAATGAAGAGATTCTAAAAATCGTCAAGGAAGCTATGCCTGGTAATGTTGAGGTCAAACCAAGATCATTACATTTAGGATCGTCTTCAATACCAGTAGATCATCCAATTGTAAAATCAGGAATTGCATTAGGAAGAACCACCTATGGATCACCAACATTATCTGATCAATCGGTATTAAGTTGTCCTTCATTAAAATTGGGGCCTGGCGATTCAACAAGATCACATTCTGCAAACGAATTTATTTATGTAGATGAAATTAGAGAAGGTGTCGATTTATATATAAAAATATTAGAAGGAATAGTATGAAACTTTGGGATAAAGGATTACCAACAGATCAGAAGATAGATATGTTTACCGTAGGTAACGACAGGCAGTTAGATTTGGTAATAGCCAAATACGATGTACAAGCAACATTAGCACATGCTAAAATGTTGCACAAGATCGATTTGGTTTCTGATAAAGATATTTCTGCAATAGAATTAGAGCTTGATAAACTTGCAAAGCAAATTGAAGAAGGCACTTTCGTTATCGAAGATCAGTTTGAAGATGTACATTCTAAAATCGAGTTTGAATTAACTCAAAAAATCGGTGATGCAGGTAAAAAAATTCATACCGCCAGATCACGAAATGATCAGGTTTTAGTTGCGATGCACTTATATCTTAAAGATGAATTACTTCATATTAAATCACAAGTCAAGGAGTTGTCTCAAAATTTATTAGTAAGTGCCGAGAAATATAAAGATATACTCCTCCCAGGATATACACACCTTCAGATAGCAATGCCATCTTCTTTTGGATTGTGGTTTTCTGCCTATGCCGAAAGTTTTGTCGACGATCTCTATTTTATAAATGCAGCACTTAAAGTTGTAGATCAAAACCCATTAGGAAGTGCTGCGGGGTATGGAAGTTCATTTCCGATAGATCGTGAGTTTACTACAAAAGAGTTAGGTTTTGAAACCTTAAAATATAATGTAGTAGCAGCGCAAATGAGTCGAGGAAAGTCTGAAAAATCTACTGCATTTGCTATGAGTAGTGTCGCGGGTACTTTATCTAAGTTAGCGATGGATGTATGCTTATATATGAGTCAGAATTTTGATTTTATGAGTATTCCGTCAGAGTTTACTACAGGGTCAAGCATTATGCCCCATAAAAAGAATCCTGATGTTTTTGAATTGATTAGAGGAAAATGTAATAAGATTCAGGCATTGCCATATGAATTAACCCTTTTGACTAATAATTTACCAAGTGGCTATCATAGAGATTTACAATTATTAAAAGAAGGGATTGTACCTGCAATCCAGGATTTAAAAGCATCACTAGAGATGGCACAATACGCTTTGAAGAATGTTATTGTAAATGAAAACATTTTGGAGGATGAAAAATATGATTATCTGTTTAGCGTAGATACCCTCAATACTTTAGTTATGAACGGTATGTCATTTAGGGATGCATATGTCAAAATTGGTAAGGATATCGAAAATTCAAATTATAAACCAGAAAAAAACACAAAGCATAGTCACATAGGAAGTATTAATAATCTATGCCTTAAAAAAATTGAAGAGAAGCTGAAGCAAGTTTAATTGAGTGTAAGTTGAGTTAATTTAATTTTTTAGTTTCAGCCAGACCCCCAGAGGAGTTGTTAACCACTGGGGGTTGTTTTTTTTATCTTGTTATGTATTTGTTAGGTTTGTCATTCCGGCGTAGGCCGGAATCCATACTATTAGTAATAAGGTGGATATTAGATCCCAGTCTACACTGGGATGACAAATGTACTTTATTAAGAAAAAAGATTATATTTAATAGAAAGAACTAATCAGATGAAAATCACCTGTTACGGAGAAGTACTTTGGGATATATTTCCAGAACATAAAAAAATAGGAGGAGCACCACTTAATGTGGCTTTGCGATTAAAATCTATGGGAATAAATTCATCTATTATTACCAAAATTGGAAATGACGAATTAGGAAGAGATATAATAGAATATGTGGAAGAACATGGTTTGTCACCACATAATTTTCAGATAGATCAGGTGCATAAAACGGGCGAAGTTTTAGTGATATTAGATGAAGAAAATACGGCTAGTTATGAAATAAGTCGTCCCGTAGCATGGGATTTTATCGAATATTCAGAGCGTATTAAAGAAGAAATAAAACAATCTGATGCCATCATTTATGGAAGTTTAGCAAGTAGAAATGAAATTTCGAGAAATACATTACTTCAGTTATTAGATAGTGCCAAGTTTAAAATTTTAGATGTAAACCTAAGACCACCACATTATGATGCAATGTTACTTTCAGTATTAATGAAAAAAGCAGATTTTATAAAACTTAACGATGAAGAACTAGACGAAATTTGTAATGAATTTAATATTACAGAGAATACAATAGATAATCAAGTGAAAGCAATTGCGAAATATACGAATACCGATCAAATTTGTATTACTAAAGGAGGAAAAGGAGCTACACTATTTTACCAAAATTCATTTTATAATAATGGCGGATACAAAATAAAAGTGGTAGATACTGTTGGAGCAGGGGATTCATTTTTGGCGACATTGATTACAGGATTACTTACTAATGATTTGCCGCAAAAGGCAGTTGATGATGCATGTGCTATAGGTGCTATGGTAGCGGCTAGTAAGGGTGCCAATTCCAATTTTACCAGAGAAGAGATAGATCAATTTATCAAAGATCAATAAGATCTTGATTAGGATTGAGTTCTATGATTTATTGTAGTATATTTAGTAACATCATACAATCATTTTTGTCATGGCAGGAAAAAAAATTAATCGTAGACAAGTAGTTAAAAATATATCCTTGGGTATAGGAGCAATGGGTTTTACTAACTCTATTATGGCAGCACAATATACAGATACTTATCTCAAAAACTCTTTAGAGCATTCCAAAATGAGTTTAAAAGGAAATATAAATCATTCAGTTTGCAGATGGTGTTATCAAAATATTCCTTTGCAAGAATTTGCAGAAAAAGGAAAAGCAATAGGGATTAAAGCTATCGATTTATTAAAACCAGATGAATGGAAAATTGTTCAGGATGCTGGATTAGAATGTTCTTTGGCAACAGATACTTTTGCCAGTATCACAGAGGGGTTTAATGATCCTAAAAATCATGAAAAGCTTCAGAAACAATATCTAAATCTTATTTCAGAAGCTTCAAATGCTGGAATAAAACAAGTAATTGTTTTTTCAGGCAATCGCAATGGTATTTCTGATCAAGAGGGCTGGGAACAGTGTGCAAAAGGATTGGATAGTTTAGTAAAACATGCCGAGAAAAATAATGTGACCCTCATCATGGAATTACTAAATAGTAAGGTTGATCACGAAGATTATCAATGTGATCATACCCCTTGGGGCGTTGCTCTGGTTGATAAAATAGGATCGTCTAATTTTAAGTTATTATACGATATCTATCATATGCAAATTATGGAAGGAGATATCATTGCAACCATTAGAAAATACAATGAGTATATTACCCATTATCATACGGGTGGTGTTCCTGGTAGAAATGAAATAAATGACAGTCAAGAACTTAATTATCCTGCGATTATGCAAGCCATTCTTACTACAGGTTTTAAAGGGTATGTAGCACAAGAGTTTATTCCTACATACAATGACAAGCTAGAAGCGTTAAAAGAAGGTATCACGATTTGTGATGTTTAATTAGCGAATCATTGACCTTAGATCATCAACCACATTAAGGTTATGCCTAAGGCTTGCATAAAGAATAAATAAAATAAAAATAGCTATAATAAACCCTAGCATCGTTCCATTTTTATTACTTGCAGAGAATTTTTTAGAAGTTTTTAAGTAGGCATTAGAGAGTTTTTTAGTGTACTTGGTTACCAATCCAAAAGCTGGAGCAAAAATCAAAACTACAATCAGCATATCTATAAGAACTAGAAGATATCCTTGTTGATCAATATGTTTTTTTACATATTTAATAATGTGCTCATTAATTAGGGCCGCACAAAGTACTGCAACAGCATAGATAGCGTACTGTGTAATTTTCTTATTATTCATAGGGTTTAAAACTACTATTTTTCTTTTAAAAAGGAAATCTTTATAAAACGACTAGGTAAACTCGAAATCCTGCAGGATAAAAACGCACTTGATTTTTATTTAGTATACTCTTAGCTCTATAAATACAATAAAAATTTTAAGATTTTTTTTACATTTTAATATTAAAATCAAAGAAACAGTTAATGATTTTAACGCTAAATTGATATATTTATGCTAAATAACTATATATGAAAATTGAAACATGTCCCAATTGTGGTTCAGGAAAGTATATAAAGAGTGGAGTGATTAATAATAGGCAACGCTACAAGTGTAAATCTTGTAATTATTTTTTCTCGGTAAATAAGATAGGAAAGAAAATAGATGACTATTATGTAAACAAAGCACTACAGCTATATTTAGAAGGGTTGACCTATAGAGAGATTGAACGTATACTAGGAATTTCTCATGTAAGTATCATGAATTGGGTTAAAAAATATAATGTTAAGCGTCCTTATAATTCCAACTATCACCCTACCTATAAAATTCTGAGCACATCAGAGCTATCAGCTTATTTTCAAGATGTACAGAACTTATCAGGAGCTGGTGTTGTAGTTACAGAGCTAGGGGATAAATTTATGTTAATAAAGTGGGAGAGGTTTAGAGGTTAAATATATTAAATGAACAAAAAAGTATAGTCTTTTTTTTATAACTCATTGTTTTTAGGAGATTAGTAGCGCACACAAAATCAATTTAATACTAATTTAATCTTTAAAACTCTATGAGAAAACAATTGATAATACTGTTGGGGATAAGTCTTTTTTTCCTGCAGTTTATGTATTCACAAGGCTCTCCTGATTATACAGGCGGGCTTAAGGTGAAACTCAACGAAGACGGCTCAAAATATTTCAGAGTTATTTCCTGGGGTCAGTTTTGGGCAAGATATCAAGATGATACTCCTGATGAGGTCAGTAGTACAAGTTTTAGTATACGTAGGGCGCGGATACTTACATATTCCCAGATCAACAAAGACTTTTTAATACTCACTCACTTTGGATTAAATAGCCTTAATGCAGATAATCAGAGTCCAATAGGAACAGGAGACAGATCTCAATTATTTTTTCATGATTTTTGGTTACAATATAGTCTTGGAGAAAAACATGCTATAGGTGGTGGGCTTCATTACTGGAACGGTATATCTCGTCTTAATAACCAAAGTACATTGAATCTTATGACATTAGATAATAATAGACAATCTTGGGCTACTATAGGGTTATCAGATCAATTTGCTCGTCATGTTGGTATTTATGCCAAAGGAGCTATTGGTAAATTGCAGTATAGAGTTTCAATAAATGAATCCGGGACAAATACTCTTCAAGAAGGGACAGATCCTATTGCTAATGGTTCGGCAGTGTATGCTGGTAGAAGGTTATTGGGATCTAAAGATGCAGGGAAAAATTTTGCTGGATATTTTGATTATAATTTTCTGGATCAGGAATCTAATTTTCTTCCCTATAAAGTTGGATCATATATTGGAGGTAAAAAAGTTTTTAATGTTGGTGCAGGATTCTTTTACCATCCTGATGGGAGTGTAATCGCTAATACTGCCGGAGAACTCGAAGGAGAAGATGTAGTGATATTTGCGATTGATGCTTTTTATGATGCACCTCTGGGTGAAAATGGCTCGGCTATTACGGCATATGCTACCTATCAAAATAATGATTATGGAAAAGATTATACCTTAGGACAAACGTATGAAACCGGGTCAATGATTTATGGTCATGTGGGATATGTGATCCCTAATGATAATAAAAAAACAAAGTTTCAACCTTATGCATCATTCAATATGCGATCTATTGATGCTATTGATGACAACGCAACAACTTTTGGTCTAGGTACTAATGCTTATTTAAGTGGTCACAATTCTAAGCTAACCTTAGAATTTCTTAACATAAAATATGGAGATAACGATGCTCAAAGTTTTGTTACACTGCAAGCTATGATTTATCTATAAAAACAAGAAAACATGTCTGAAAAACAAAAAAACGCAACGGCGTACTGGAAGGAAAACCTAAAGTACTTAGCCATTTTACTATCCATCTGGTTTCTGGTTTCCTTTGTCTTTGGAATCTTAATGGTTGATCAGTTAAACGCTATTAAATTGGGCGGATTCAAACTAGGATTCTGGTTTGCACAACAAGGATCAATTTATGTATTTGTTGTCCTCATATTCATTTACATACGATTGATGAATAAACTGGATAAAAAATACGGTGTTGACGAATAAACTAACTTAAAAAAAATACACATATTATGGGAATATTAACTTGGACCTGGATATTAGTTGGGATAACATTTGCACTCTACATAGGAATTGCAATTTGGGCTAGAGCAGGATCATCAAAAGAATTTTATGTAGCAGGGGGTGGTGTTCCGCCAATTATCAATGGTATGGCAACTGCTGCCGACTGGATGTCTGCGGCATCATTTATATCACTAGCAGGTATTGTATCCTTTGGAGGATATGACGGCTCCGTTTATTTAATGGGGTGGACTGGAGGATACGTGCTATTAGCATTGTTACTCGCACCCTATTTAAGAAAGTTTGGGAAATTTACAGTGCCAGATTTTATTGGGGATAGATACTACTCTAACGTGGCACGTGTCGTTGCCGTAATCGCAGCTTTAATAGTCTCATTTACCTACGTTGCTGGTCAAATGCGAGGAGTGGGAATTGTTTTTTCTAGATACTTAGAAGTAGATATTAATACAGGTGTTTACATTGGTATGGCAATCGTACTTTTTTATGCTGTTTTGGGTGGAATGAAAGGGATTACATATACACAAGTAGCACAATATTGTGTTCTAATTTTCGCATTTATGGTACCTGCCATTTTTATCTCTATTCAAATGACAGGTAACCCTATTCCACAATTAGGTTTTGGTGGAACAGGAGAAGATGGGGTTTACTTACTAGATAAATTAGATGGGTTACATCAACAACTTGGTTTTAGCGAATATACATCGGGAGGTAAATCTATGATAGATGTTTTTGCTATTACACTAGCATTAATGGCTGGTACAGCTGGTTTACCTCACGTTATTGTTCGTTTCTTTACGGTGCCTCGTGTTAAAGATGCACGTAAATCTGCAGGTTGGGCTTTATTATTTATTGCCATATTATACACAACAGTTCCTGCCGTTGCTGTTTTTGCACGAGTAAATCTTATAGAAACTGTGAGTGAAGAGAAATATGCAGATTTACCTGAGTGGTTTGGAAACTGGGAAAAAACTGGACTTCTAAAGTATGAAGATAAAAACAACGATGGTGTTGTTCAATATGTTGCAGATAAAGGCACCAACGAATTAACAATAGATCGCGATATTATGGTATTGGCAAATCCAGAAATAGCTAGATTGCCTAATTGGGTGGTTGCATTAGTAGGTGCAGGAGGATTAGCTGCTGCTTTATCTACAGCTGCGGGATTGTTATTAGTGATTGCATCCTCTATTTCTCATGATTTATTCAAGAAAATAGTGATGCCAAAAATTAGTGAAAAAGGAGAACTAATCGCTGCTCGTATTAGTGCTGCAATAGCTGTTGTTATTGCTGGTTATTTCGGTATCAATCCACCAGGATTTGTCGCTGCCGTCGTCGCCTTGGCATTCGGACTTGCCGCCGCCTCCTTTTTTCCTGCCATTGTATTGGGGATATTCGATAAACGAATGAACAAAGAAGGCGCCATTGCTGGTATGATCATAGGATTGGGATTAATGTTATTCTATATGTTGAAATTTAAATTTGGAATTTTTGATGGAGGAAAAGAAGCAGTTGCTGGCTTGAAAGAGAGCTGGTGGTTTGGAATCTCTCCTGAAGGATTTGGAACTATTGCAATGTTTGTAAACTTTGTAATATCTGTAGTCGTTTCAAGAATAACTGCTGCTCCGCCAGAAAATGTTCAAGAAATTGTAGAAAACATAAGAATACCTTCGGGAGCAGGAGAAGCTTCAGGACATTAAATTAAACGCTCTTCTTTCTATTTGTTTTATAAGAACGCTATTTCTAATTTAGTTACCAGAAAATCAACACTACAATTTTTGTAGTGCTGATTTTCTTAATTTTTATAACTTAGGATATTAAATAACAAGTTTTTAAATGAAGAAACGTCACGAACAAAAATTAATCGTCCTTTCGATTGCTTTGTTTTTACTATTCAATATACCATTTGTCTTAATTTTTAATTTTGAAGGCGCTGTGTTTGGCATTCCTACATTTTACTTTTGCATATTTTCTATTTGGTTACTTTCTATTATTATATCGGGAATTGTATTAAAACGATATTATGAATAATTATGTACTCATAGTTATCATTGTCGTGTATTTGGCAGTGTTATTCTATATTGCTTTTCTTGCCGAAAAAAAGAAAAAGAGTAAATGGGTAAATAACCCGTATGTGTATACTTTATCCTTGGCCGTTTATTGCTCTGCTTGGACATATTATGGTAGTATTGGTATTGCAGCTAATTCTGGAATTGATTTTTTACCTATTTATTTAGGACCAGTAATTGCAGCTCCATTATGGATTCTAGTGCTTCGAAAAGTAATTAGAATCTCTAACCAAAATAAAATTTCATCTATAGCAGATTTTATTTCATTACGCTACGGAAATAATAGATTTCTAGGAGCACTAGTTACTTTGGTTTGTCTCTTTGGTACAATACCATATATTTCCTTACAGCTAAAGGCCGTGTCTGAAACTTTTGAAATCATATCAGACAACACCGGCTATATTTCAACAAATATTCTTGATGACTCCACATTTTATGTGGCGCTACTTTTAGCCATATTCGCAACGTTTTTTGGAACACAAAATGCAGATGCTTCTGAAAAACACACGGGAATAATTGCATCAGTAGCCTTTGAGTCGGTTTTAAAACTAGTTTTTTTCTTAATTATTGGTGTTTATATCACTTTCTATTTGTTTGATGGATCAACAGATATTTATAATCAAATAAGTACAATAGATAATTTTAAAGAACTCACGAGTCTTTCGGGATTAGAAGATGGTTTTAATTGGTTTTTTATGATTTCATTGTCTTTTATTGCAATTTTTTTATTACCACGTCAATTTCAGGTCTCTGTATTAGAAAACAACCGAGAAAAATATTTAAAAAAGGCGATATGGTTGTTTCCGCTATATCTGTTATTATTTAATGTCTTTGTTATTTTTATTGCTTGGGCAGGTAAAATAACTTTTGGAGATAGTGCAAATGCAGAATATTACACCCTGCTTCTTCCTTTAGAAAAAGGACATTCTTTTCTAGCTACCTTAGTTTTTCTTGGTGGCTTTTCTGCAGTTATTTCTATGGTTGTTGTCTCTACATTGGCACTATCAATAATGGTCAGCAATAACTTAATTATTCCATATGGGTTTTTAGATAAGTTTATTAAAAACCAACCAGAACGTAATGCAAAGTATATTAAGAATATACGTCGTATTTCTATTTTCTCGATTATTATAGTTGCTTATTTCTTCTACGTTTCTTTTTCAAGAGAATTATCATTGTACGCTATCGGCCTAATTTCATTTGTAATTATTGCCCAGTTGGCGCCTTCTTTTTTTATAGGACTTTTTTGGAATCGGGGCTCCTCAAAAGGAGCAGTCATTGGTATTATTGTTGGTTTTTGCATTACAGTCTACACCCTTATACTTCCATTTACTATTGCTGCGTATACAGGAACAGATGATTTTATACAATATGGTTTAGGTAGGATTACGGTACTTAAACCTTATGCGTTATTTGGCATCGACTTTTTAAGTCCACCAGCACATGCTTTTTTCTGGAGTATTTTATTTAATTTATTGAGTTACCTGGTATTTTCAATTATTTCAAAAGGAAATTACAGAGAGCGTAATTATGCTGAAATGTTTGTAGATAGTAAAAATTTCAAAGCATTACAGGATAGCGCACTTGTATGGAAAGGAGAGGCGTATGTTGCTGATATTAAAAATGTGCTTGTTCGATTTTTGGGAGAGAAAGAAGCAACCAGAGCTTTAAAGCTTTTTTTTACTAAATATAGATTATCATTGGATACTCAATTGGCAGATGCCAGATTGATTAATTTTTCTGAAAAATTACTAACAGGTAGTATTGGGAGTGCTTCTGCAAAAATATTAATAGCGAGCGTTGTAAAGGAAGAAGAAATAAGCTTAGTTGAAGTGATTAGAATGTTAGAAGAGTCTAAAGAAAATATTGTAAGCAATAAAATACTTCTTGAAAAATCAGATGAGTTGTCTCAACTGTCCTCAAAATTAAAAGATGCAAATCAAGAACTTGTAGTTAAGGATAAACAAAAAGATGAGTTCCTAGACACTGTAGCGCACGAACTAAAAACACCAATTACAGGAATTAGAGCAGCAACAGAACTTTTAATGGATGATGAAGATGATATGCCTAAAGAAATAAAAAAACAATTTCTTACGAACATACTTCAGGATTCAGACAGGTTAGGGCGGCTTATAAATAATATTCTAGATTTTGAAAAGCTGGAAACTGGACGTTTAAGTTTGGATATGAGATATCTTGACATACAAAAAACGATTAAAAAGGGAGTTGCAAACATGCAACATATAGCTGCTAAAAAAGGGATTACAATACTCGTTAAAAATGTACATTGTTTTAAGATGAATTATGACGAAGATAGAATCCTTCAAGTTTTTACGAATTTAATCTCAAACGCTATAAAGTTTTGTGAACCCGTATCTGGGTTGATTGAAATAGATTATAAACTTGGAAATGAAGTGTTAGAAATTTCTGTAAGAGATAATGGAAAAGGTATTCCTGCCGAAGATATTGAATATGTTTTTGATAAATTTTATCAATCGCAACATCAAAATACCATTAAACCAGAAGGGAGCGGATTAGGGCTCGCCATAACAAAACAAATTATAGAAAAGCATAAAGGTAAAATATGGGCAGATAAGAAGATAAAAACAGGTACGAAATTTGTTTTTACGTTACCAATTAGTTAAATTCGAAATTGATTTATGATGTACAAAATTTTAATTGTTGACGATGAGC
The DNA here is from genome assembly GCA_947501475.1 of uncultured Aquimarina sp. Lineage (GTDB taxonomy): Bacteria > Bacteroidota > Bacteroidia > Flavobacteriales > Flavobacteriaceae > Aquimarina. Next base: position 256,326 of record CANMWA010000004.1, read on the forward strand.
CCAACATCGTAATGTCACTAGAATATGCCTTTAAAAAGAAAGGCTTTGAAGTGTTTATTGCGAGAGATGGTAGTGAAGCATTAGAGATAGTTAAAAGCCATATTCCGGATATTGTATTACTAGATATTATGATGCCTAATGTAGATGGATATCAAACACTAAAACAAATAAAAAGCACAAAAAAATTAGAAGCTACAAAAGTAGTTTTCTTAACAGCAAAAAATAAAGCTTCAGATATTGAAAAAGGTTTAGAACTTGGAGCAGATAAATATTTAATCAAACCTTTTTCAGTAAAAAAAATAGTTTCAGAAATTTTGGAACTTATGGCTTAAAAGTAGTCTTATAAGTCTTTTTTTAATATTGGTTTTGTGTGCAAACAAACAATGTTTAATTAAAATTTTAAGACGTGAATTTTCGAATAAACCCACGTACATCAGATATTGTTATCACTATCTATGTTGTGTTAACTTTATTCTATAGGATAAAGTTAGAAAAAGAAGCAGGTGTAAGTCCATTGCAATCTCTAGTAATAGGTATATGCCTTATTGCCTTACCTTGGTCTCTCATAAAACTAAAGATTCTTAATCCTAATTGGTTCGGTCTATTTAATTTTAAAAGCTCAAAACAATGAGTTATTCAGCTTTTTATAAGGAGAGTATTAAGTTTCCAGAACGTTTTTGGAAATTTCAAGCCAATCAGTTAGAATGGTACAAAGCACCAGAAATTATTTTGTCTAAAGACAAATATGACTATAATCAATGGTTTAAAGACGGAGAGCTTAACTTGAGTTATTTGTGTATCGACAAACATATAAAAGATGGGTTTGGTGCGCAAAATGCTATCATTTATGATTCACCAGTAACCAATACTAAAGAACATATTACATTCAATACTCTGCATAAAGAAGTGTCCAAACTGGCAGGGGGATTACAACGTTTAGGACTTCAAAAAGGAGATACAACAATTATTTATATGCCAATGATCCCGCAAGCATTATATGCAATGTTGGCTTGTGCTAGAATAGGAGTGATACATTCGGTTGTATTTGGTGGTTTTGCACCGCACGAATTGGCGATTCGTATAGACGATTGTAAGCCTAAAGCGATCATTACAGCTTCTAATGGAGTAGAAGTTGAACGCATCATTCCTTATAAACCTTTTGTAGATGAAGCTTTTGCGAAAGCAGAACACAAACCAGAACACGTTATTGTTTTTGATAGACAATTAGACGTTGAAATCCCTAAACAACCGTATGATGTTGATTATATAAGATTAGTAAAAGAATCAACACAGGCTGAAGCTATTCCAGTAGCATCAACACATCCTTCTTATGTTTTATACACTTCAGGAACAACAGGTACTCCAAAAGGTATTATTAGAGATACAGGTGGTTATGCCACTGCTTTAAAATTTTCTATGAAATATATTTATGGAGTAGATGAAGGAGATACCTTTTGGGCTGCAAGTGACGTAGGTTGGGTTGTTGGGCATAGCTATATTGTATATGGACCTTTATTAAATAGAAACACTACTGTTCTTTTTGAAGGTAAACCTATACAAACACCAGACGCCTCTGCTTTTTGGCGTGTGATTAGTGAACATAAAGTCAAAGTAATGTTTACAGCTCCTACAGCAATTAGGGCTATCAAAAAAGAAGATCCTAATGGTAAATTGATAGAACAATTTGATATGTCCTGTTTAAAATACCAGTTTTTAGCAGGAGAGCGATGTGATGTTGCAACGTTAACCTGGACACAAGAAAAATTAAAAGTACCAGTAATTGATCATTGGTGGCAAACAGAGAGTGGTTGGCCAATGTTAGCTAATATGGTGGGTATAGAATTACAACCTATTAAACCTGGATCGGCAAATTTTCCTGTTTGTGGCTATGATATACAAATATTAAATGAAGAAGGAAAAGAAGTTGAAGCTGGAGTTGAAGGGTACGTTGCAGTAAAATTGCCATTGCCACCAGGAACTTTAAGTAATCTTTGGGGAAATCCAGACCGTTTTAAATCAGGTTATTTAGACCGTTTTTCGGGGTATTATTTTTCAGGAGATGGTGGTTATAAAGACGATGATGGTTATGTATTTATAACCGGTCGGGTAGATGATATTATTAATGTGGCTGGGCATAGGTTATCTACCGCAGAAATGGAAGAAATCGTAGCCTCGCATCGATCTGTTGCAGAGTGCGCTGTATTTGGTGTGCATTGTGAATTAAAAGGGCAAAAGCCATTAGGATTGATCATTTTAAAGTCAGGAGAAGTTCCCAAAGATGACAGTATTCAAAATGAAATCATTCAAAATGTACGTAAAGAAATAGGTGCGGTAGCATCCTTTAGAAATGTGCTAATTGTTGAACGATTACCAAAAACACGCTCAGGAAAAATCCTGCGAAAATTGCTACGTAATATCGCCGATGAATATCAATTTAACATACCGTCAACAATTAACGACGTTTCAATAATAGAAGAAATCAAATCAATATATCAAGCCCAAAATATTGGGATTTATAAATAAAAAATCAACCATAATGAGTAATTATCACATAAAACATCTTGAAGAATACTACCAGGTATATAGAAAATCTGTAAGAGATCCAGAAACATTTTGGGCAGAGGTAGCCGAAGAACATTTCATGTGGAGAAAAAAATGGAATAATGTATTGAGCTGGGATTTTACTAAACCTGAAATCAAATGGTTTGAAGGTGCACAACTTAATATCACAGAAAATTGCATTGATAGACATCTACGCAATAGAGGTCATAAAACCGCTATACTTTTCGAACCTAATAACCCAGAAGAAGACGCACAACACATCACTTATAGACAATTACATGAGCGTGTGTGTAAGTTTGCCAATGTCCTTAAAGAACAAGGAGTAAAAAAAGGAGACAGAGTTTGTATTTACCTTCCTATGATTCCAGAATTAGCCATTTCTGTATTAGCATGCGCTAGAATAGGAGCTGTACATTCTGTAGTATTTGCTGGGTTCTCTGCGACAGCTCTTTCAACAAGAATAAACGATTGTAAAGCTACTATGGTCATCACATCAGATGGATCGTATCGTGGAGCCAAGACTATTGATTTAAAAGGCATCGTAGATGAAGCTTTAGAAAGTTGCCCAGGGGTAAAATCCGTTTTAGTTGCTAAGCGTATTGGTTCTGATATTACTATGAAAGAGGGGCGAGATCATTGGTTACAGCCATTACTTGATAATGCCTACAAAGATTGTGTACCCGAAATTATGGATGCCGAGGATCCTTTATTTATTCTATATACTTCAGGATCTACAGGAATGCCAAAAGGAATGTTGCATACTACTGCTGGATATATGGTATATACAGCCTATACCTTTAAAAATGTATTTCAGTATCAAGAAAATGATATCTATTGGTGTACTGCAGATATTGGTTGGATAACTGGGCATTCGTATATTGTATATGGCCCATTGGCTAATGGCGCTACTACCGTGATGTTCGAAGGAGTACCATCATACCCAGATTTTGGACGTTTCTGGGATATTGTACAAAAACACAAGATAACACAATTCTATACGGCACCTACAGCCATTAGAGCATTAGCAAAAGAAAACTTAGATTATGTAACCAATCATGATCTCTCTAGCTTAAAAGTATTAGGAACCGTAGGAGAGCCAATCAATGAAGAAGCTTGGCATTGGTATAATGATCATGTGGGCAATAAAAAAAGCCCAATTGTTGATACATGGTGGCAAACAGAAACGGGTGGGATAATGATTTCGCCAATACCTTACTCTACACCAACAAAACCAACTTATGCGACCTTGCCTATGCCAGGAATACAACCTGCATTGATGGACGAAAACGGACAAGAGATAAAAGGAAATCAAGTCGATGGTCGATTGTGTATTAAGTTTCCGTGGCCATCAATGGCAAGAACCATTTGGGGAAACCATAAACGGTATAAAGAAACCTATTTTTCGGCTTTTGAGAATAAATATTTTACCGGCGATGGCGCATTGCGAGATGAAGTAGGATATTATCGTATTACAGGTAGAGTAGATGATGTTATTATCGTTTCAGGACACAACTTGGGTACCGCACCGATTGAAGATGCAATCAATGAGCATCCTGCCGTTGCAGAATCTGCCATAGTAGGGTTTCCGCATGATGTAAAAGGAAACGCATTGTATGGGTATGTTATTTTAAAGGAAACCGGAGAATCCCGTGATCGAGATAATTTAAGTAAAGAAGTCAATCAGCAGATTACTGAGCGCATTGGACCCATTGCCAAGTTAGATAAGATACAATTTGTACCTGGATTACCTAAAACTCGTAGCGGTAAGATTATGCGACGTATTTTGCGTAAGATTGCTTCAAAAGACACAAGTAACCTTGGGGATACTAGTACGTTGTTAAATCCAGAAGTAGTGCAGAAAATTATAGATGAGGCATTATAATTATCAATAGTATGCAGATTAACGATATAAAAAGCTTTCTGGAGTACTATTCTAAAATCAAGAATAGAACCAGAAAGCTTTTTGAATATATTCCTGAAGATAAAATAGAGTGGACCTATCAATCTGGTAAGTTTACTATTGGAGATAGTATACGTCATTTGGCCAACATAGAACGTTTTATGTATGCCGAAACGGTACAGTTTAAGCCTAGTTTGTATAATGGTTGTGGTATTGAATACGCACATGGTTTGAAATCGATAATAGATTACTTTGATGAAATGAATACCGAGTCTATGGATATTTTTAGTCGGTTAACATCAGAAGAGCTACAAAAAAAATGCAAAACACCAGGAGGAATAGAAATTACCATTTGGAAATGGTTACGTGCCATGGTAGAACATGAAGTGCATCACCGCGGGCAATTATATCTCTATCTTGGGATGCTTGATCTAAAAACTCCTCCTATTTTTGGATTAACATCTGAAGAAGTAATTGCTAATAGTAAATAGCATAAGCTATAAAATATTATGTTGCAACAGATATAGTAATTATATAGTTATTTTAGTAAACTATATAGGTGTTTGATATGAATCTACATTACCTACAAAATAATAGAATACGCAACAGTTTGATGATATTTATAGTGATTGCACTTAGCTGTGCGTGTAAAAGATTATCTGCCCAAGTACCTACTGCCAAATTACAAAAGATAGAAAATGCCTTTATAAAAGCATTTAATGATGGCGCAGTCGAAGAGTTTAGAGCCTTTTTTGATGAAGAAATGAAAAAACGGAATACCGTAAAAAAACTGAATACAAATTTTAGCCAAACTGCATTACAGGTAGGAAATATCTGCGCCCTTATACTTGATGAATCACAAGAAAACTCTTTTACTTACAGGAGCGAACATGAAAAAATGATTACTCTAAAGGTGATCTTTAATGTAAATGATCATGGAAAAATCTCCAAAATGTCAGTTAACAGCGATTACAAGTATAAAAACGCCCCAGTATTAGAAAGAACCAAATCAAACCTTATACTGCCGTTTCATGATGAGTGGTATGTGTTTTGGGGGGGTAAAAAAACAAGTGATAACTATCATAATACATATCCGAGTATGAAAGGTGCTTTTGATTTTTGGGTAATGGGCAGTAATGGTAAATCACATAGTAAAGGGGCTAACAAAAATGAAGACTTCTATGCCTTTGGTAAAGACATTATTGCCCCAGTAGATGCAAAAGTTGTCTATGCTTTTGATGAGGTACTTGATAACAAATGGCCAGCAATGAATCCCACTGCAGGAACAGGTAACGTAGTTCTCTTAGAAACAAAAAATAAAGAGTATATACTTCTTGGGCACTTAAAATACAAATCTATAAAAGTAAAAGAAGGCCAGATGGTAAAAAAAGGTCAGTTATTAGGCCTTTGTGGAAACTCTGGTAACTCTACCGAACCACACCTTCATTTTCAAGTACAAAACATACCTGATTTTACAGCAGCAAAAGGTGCTTGGGTACATTTTAATAAAATTAAAGTAAATGGTGTTATAAAAGAAGATTATATTCCTATTAGAAAGGACAAAATAAGTAACTTAGAAGACTAAGAATAGCTAAAATATTAGCTAATAAAAGTAAAAACTAAAAAATGTTTGAAATGAAAGCTTATTTATTGCCTATTATTTTATTGACATTATTAATAGTATCTACTCCAAAAGGATTAGCACAAGAGAAGGATAAAACTATAACAGTAACGGGAACATCAGTGTTTAATCTATCACCAAACGAAGTGATTGTTAAAATAAGTTTTCAGGAGTATTTTCTTAATAATAAAGAGACATCCGATAATAAGGTCGCTATAGAAACTTTAGAAAAAAAAGTACGAGCATCTGTCAATACATTAAAGATTGATCAACAAAAAATTACAGTAGGATCTGCTCAAATCGTACGACCTTATAAAAACGGAATATATCAAAAGAGAAGACTAAATAAGTCACTTTTTGTATGCTTAGACAATATTGAACAGTATGTTAATCTTACCAGAGCTTTAGAAAAAGATACGTTGTTTGATAAAATCATTACAGGTTTTTCGATTACCGAACTACGACATACCCAAAAAAAATCGTATGAAACCAAAAGTAGAGGCGAAGCCTATAAAAAAGCTCTCGAAAAAGCCGAATTGATTATCTCTCAATCTCCGCAAAATCTTGGAAAAGTAATACGAATCAGAGAGCTTAATAAAAATCAGGCTTCAAATCCTGAAGGCAGCTTTTATTCGGTAGAAAATTCTGATGGTGCTTCGGGTTTTACTCCTATCATAGTATCCTATACATTAGAGGTTACTTTTGAAATTATAGAGTGAAAAAATCTTCAAGCATACTATAGTTTCTTTTAAATGAAAAAAGTTATTAATATTGAAACAAGAAAACCAGTGTTGTATATAATATTTCTATAGCCATTTGTAGATTTTTTTAGCATTTTATTGTCATTTTTATAAGAAAGATATGAGTATTTTGTAGTTGTATAGTACACAATAAATAAACGCCTTATGCAACCAAAAGAAGTAATTAAAGAATGGGTTTCTCTTTTTAATCAAGGTAAAGCAAGTGAGCTGGCAGAGCTATATCATATCGATGCGATTAATCACCAAGTTGCCAATGATCCGATAATAGGAAAACAAGCAATAAAAGAAATGTTTATTACAGAGTTTGATACAGCAGAGATGACATGTATTCTAGAGCATATATTCGAAGATGGTGAATGGGCAATTATAGAGTGGAGGGATCCTCTAGGACTTCGTGGTTGTGGTTTTTTTCAAGTACTAGAGGGTAAGATAAAGTTTCAGCGTGGGTATTGGGATAAACTTTCATTTTTGAAGATGCATAAACTTCCGATTCCTACCGAGTAACTATATATTCTAAACCGATATATATGATTCAATACTTTTCAAAATATAAAATGCTAATAGGTATATCTGTACTTATTGTTATTTGTGTATTGGTATTTAATGTGTTTTATTTTTCAATATATTATGGGTTTGTTCAGGTAAATTATATTAATTCTTTACTCTTGGTCCCTTTTATTGTACTTATTTTATCGTTTGGAATCATACTGGGGCGATCAAAACCATCAGATCATATACCCCTTTTAAAGGATACGAGACTCACCTCAAGAGAAAAGGAGATAATAGCGCTTATTGTTCAAGGGAAGAAAAACATAGAGATAGCAGATAACCTTTATGTAGAGTTGTCGACAATTAAAACTCATATTAATAACATTTATAAAAAATTAAAAGTGAGTAATCGTACACAAATTAAAGAGAGATATAGCCAGTAAATACTTATATCGATGTATTTCCACCCTTTTTTCCACCTCTGATTATTTAAATATCTCAATACAAATACCGAATCTTTGTAGGGTATAATCAAACATATAAAACGATGAAACAAAAACTTTTAATTTCGTGTGTATCAGGAGCTCTTATTGCATTAACAGGAACTGTATTGATGTTTATGCTATTAGCCATAGATTTAGTTGGCCCTGCTTCTGTAAAAAATGACAATCTAATGTATGGTGGTACCATTTTGTTTATAGCATTGTATGTATTTCTATTGATAGGGATATTTATAGCACTTAAAAAAGTAAAAAAATTAAATAACGGTATTCTTATATTTTCAGAAGCTATAAAAATTGGATTGTTTACCAGCCTGGTCACGGCGCTGATAAGTGTGATTTTTACTGTAATATTTTATGAATTACTATATCCTACTTATAATCAAGAAATGGCTGAAGTAGTTACTTCAAAAATGAACAGTACAGACCTTACTACCGAGCAGATACAACAAAAGTTAAGCGAACAAATAAAATATTATAGTACAAGTGTACAAGCAAAGTTTTCATTTGTTGGTAATTTTATTACAGGGACGGTTTTTTCGGCATTGCTGGGGCTGTTTTTAAGAACCAAAAGAGTGTAGTAACCTTTTTTATTCATAGAAAAATGAACCATTCGATAAATAAGCGTAGCTATAAGAAATTATTTATGTATTGGTGTTGTTATTTGCGAACTAGCTTAATTTTCAGTAGATTAACAGTATTGTAAAATGAGGTCATAATCATAAGATTACTGATACAGCCTTTTAATTTCATTACAAATACTCTTAATTTACCATGTCAAAAACTATAAAATATCGCACCTGCCATCTATGTGAGGCTATGTGCGGCTTAGCAATCGAGGTAAACGATAACCAAGTCATAGCAATCGAAGGCCATAAAGAAGATATTTATAGTCGCGGGCATATATGTCCCAAGGGGATAGCACTCAAAGATTTGCATAATGATCCTAATCGTTTAAAACAACCCGTTAAAAAGACATCTACAGGTTGGCAAACTATATCTTGGGAAGAGGCTTTTGATATTGCAGAGCAAGAATTCAAAAAAATACGCAAAAAATATGGCGACGATGCCATTGGTACTTATACAGGCAATCCTACGGTACATAATACAGGTACAGCAATAACTTTGTATGATACCATTAATGCTTTAAATACTCGCAATCGTTTTGCGTCACATAGTTTGGATTCGGTTCCGGTTTTTTTAGTTAATCAAATGATGTTTGGTCATGCCATGATGGCTCCAATCCCAGATATTGATAACCTAGATTATATGCTGATTATTGGTGCTAATCCTATAGCGTCTAATGGTAGTTTTATGTCTACTCCAAATATTAGAGAAAAGATCAAAACTATTCAGCAAAAAGGAGGAAAAGTAGTGGTCATCGACCCTCGTAAAACAGAAACCGCAAACAAAGCCAGTGAGCATTATTTTATTCACCCCGAAAAAGATATATTACTATTATTAGCTATTATCAATGAATTGGTACTTCGAGATGCTATTAACGATTCAAAAGCATTGCTGCTTGCTGATCACTTAGATGAATTAAAAACAATAGCGAAACCCTATACCAAAGAGGTAGTGTCTCCCATAACAGGTATTAGTATCGAACATATTACACACATTGTAGATGACCTAATCAAATATCCGCATAGTGTGATCTATGGTAGGTTAGGGGTGAATACACAATCTTATGGTACTTTATGTCAATGGTTAATCACTTCTATTAATATTCTATTAGGGCAGTTAGATGAAAAAGGAGGACTTCAGTTTACATTACCAGCCATAGATTATGTGACCTTAATGGCTCATGAATCAAAAATGTTTCGATATAGTAGTCGGGTTAAATCGTATAAAGAGATTGTTGGCGAATTTCCAACGGCTACTTTGGCCGATGAAATATTGATTGAAGGCAAAAATCAAATACGAGGTTTTATAAGTATTGCTGGTAATCCTGCCCGTTCTGCACCTAATTCTCAACGTATGGAAAAAGCTCTGGACGACTTAGAGTTTATGCTAGCTATAGATATGTATATTAATGAAACCACACAACATGCAGATCTTATCTTACCACCTGCAGTTGGATTAGAAACAATGCATTATTCGTTTGTACTGCATATGATAGCTACCCGAAATACTGCCAAATTTAGTCCAGCACCCTTGTCTATATCCAAAGAGCAGCGCTACGATTGGCAAATTATGGGTGAGTTGCAACGACGTTTGTTTACTGGGTCTATATTTCAAAGAATAAAAAGTAATATAATGTCTAGAATTCACCCAAAAACAAAATTAGATTTAGCGCTAAAAACAGGGCCGTATGGTGTGCTGGGTGGACGTTTCTTAAGAAGAGACGGATTGAGTTTAAAGCGTTTAGAAAAACATACTGGAGGAGTAGAATTATCCCCACTAAGTCCGGTTTTACCCAAACGTTTATTTACCAAAAACAAGCGTATTGAATTGATGCCAGCACTTTTTGTAAAAGAAATGGAAAAGGTAAAAGAACTTTTAACTCCAGAAAAAGAAGAACAATACCCATTGAAATTAATTGGCCGAAGGCATTTGCGAAGTAATAATTCCTGGATGCATAATTTGCCTGTTTTAGAAGGAGGCTCAAGAACATGTACGATGATGATCCACCCAGATGATGCAGATTCTTATGGAATCGAACCTCAGGAAATGGTTGAGGTATATTCTGATTTTGGGGCTATTGCTATTGCAGCTGAGGTTACGACAAATATAATCCAGGGTACGATTAGTATTCCTCATGGTTGGGGACATCATGGTGAAGGAGTGCAAATGGAAACGGCAAAGCGTAATGCTGGTGTTAATATCAATACATTAATGGATCATGATCGATTAGATGCTTTATCATATAATATGGCGTTTAATGGTCATCCCGTTGCAATTCGAAAATTATAATCTTATATATTTATAACAATAAATTTTTATTTTTAGAATTTTTATAACTAATAACTGTATGTCATGAAATATATTAAATATCTTCTAGGGATTATCGTATTGTTACTTCTAGTTTTTTTTGGAAGAGGGTTGTTAACCCCTTCGGTTTCTTATGAAAACGAAATAATTGTAAATAAGTCTGTTAAAGAATCATGGGCAGTAATGTCTGATGAATCCAAATTGCCAAAATGGATAAAAGGATTTAAGAAAACAGAATTAATTAGCGGAACAGCAAATTCTGTAGGAGCAGTTTCAAAAATTTATGTTGACGACAATGGTGAGGAGATGACCATGGAAGAAACCATAAAAGAGATTATAGTCAACGAGCTTATTTCGATGAAATTTACAATGGATTTTATGGATATGGATTATGAAATGCATATGAAAGAAAATAATGGTAAAACAAAAATCAAATCTAAATCAACAACCGCAGGAAACGGATTGTTTGCAAAATCAATCATCTCATTTATGACTGGATCAATGAAAGCCCAGGAAGATGAAAATTTACAAAGTTTAAAAAAGCTAATCGAAGAAAATACAAAGGATTATTTCCAGGATTTAAATACTATTGAAACTGAAGAGGAAATAAATTAAATGCATATTATATAACAAAACAAAAAAACCAAAGATTTTAAAATCTTTGGTTTTTATTTGTCTTTATGTGTTTATAACGGAATATTGCCATGTTTACGTTTAGGGCGATCTACAGCTTTGTCTTCAAGCATACTAAATGCTTTTAATAGCTTACGCCTTGTGTTTTTTGGAAGAATCACTTCATCAATAAACCCACGTTGTGCGGCGCGATAAGGGTTAGCAAATTTTTCGGCATATTCTGCTTCTTTTTCGGCTAGTTTGGCTGCTGGATCATCTGAAGCTTGTATCTCTCTCCTAAAAATAATTTCACTAGCTCCTTTGGCACCCATTACAGCGATTTCAGCGGTAGGCCACGCATAATTAAGATCAGCGCCAATATGTTTAGAATTCATTACATCATAGGCTCCACCATAAGCTTTACGGGTAATCACTGTTACTTTGGGTACGGTTGCTTCGCTAAGCGCGTAGAGCAATTTGGCTCCGTGAACAATAATTCCATTCCATTCTTGATCAGTACCAGGTAAGAACCCCGGGACATCAACCAATACTAACAATGGGATATTAAAACAATCGCAAAAACGAGTAAAACGTGCGGCTTTTTTAGAACTGTTTACATCCAATACTCCAGCCAAAAACATAGGTTGATTAGCCACAATACCAATACTTCTTCCGCCAAGACGAGCAAAACCAACAATAATATTCTCGGCATAGTCTTTATGAATTTCGTAGAACGTATCCTCATCAATAATACCACCAATTACCTCATGCATATCGTAGGGTTTGTTGGGATTGTCTGGTATAATATCTGAGAGTTGCTCTCGTATTTCTTCGTTTAAAGTATATGGTAGTTTATGAGGGTCTTCAGCATTGCTTTGTGGCAGGTAACTGAGTAGTTTTTTTACATCCTCAAGACATTCTACATCATTGGCAGAGGTAACATGTGCCACTCCTGATTTTGTAGAATGGGTACTGGCACCTCCTAATTCTTCAGAGGTTACTTCTTCGTTGGTTACCGTTTTTACAACATTGGGTCCTGTAACAAACATATAACTTGTATCCTCGACCATTAATGTAAAATCGGTCATGGCGGGCGAGTATACCGCTCCACCAGCACAAGGCCCCATAATAGCAGAGATTTGTGGGATTACTCCAGAAGCTTGTACATTTCTATAAAATATATCCGCATATCCTCCTAATGAACGTACACCTTCTTGTATTCTAGCTCCACCAGAATCATTAAGACCAATAATCGGAGCTCCCATCTTAACAGCCATATCCATTATTTTACAGATCTTTTCGGCATGTGTTTCAGATAAGGCTCCACCAAACACTGTAAAATCCTGAGCATATATGTATATGAGTCGCCCATTTACGGTTCCATAACCGGTTACAACACCATCACCGTAATAGATTTCTTTTTCCATTCCGAAATCAGTAGTACGATGAGTGACCAGGATGCCAATTTCTTCAAAAGAACCTTCATCTAATAGGTATTCTACACGCTCACGAGCGGTTAATTTTTTCTTTTCATGTTGTTTTGCAATACGCTGTTCACCACCACCTAACTTTGCTAAATCTACTTTTTCTTGTAATGCTTTTATTTTTGAGTCCATATACTATTAGTAGTTAGTCTTTAGTAGCTTAGGAGTTAGAATAATTAGAATTTTGTGCTTTTTTCATACATTTCTATCTAAATTTTCTTTTAACTTCTAACCGCTAATTTGACTTTATTTAATGTTCATTATTCTATATTCAACATTCATTATTCCTTACAAAGGTAATCGTATTATTTCTTGATCTTTTAAATATTGTTTCATCGCAATCATAGCGGCAATTTTTGCTTCTTCTTCCATTTCAGAATGCAAGATCTCTGGTGTGTAGTGTTTCTTAACAAAATGTGTGTCAAATTTACCAGATCTAAAGGCCTCATGTTCACAAACAAATTTTCCGAAAGGTAGCGTTGTTTGTACACCTTTTACGTGATAATTGCCAATGGCTTTAATCATAAGTTCTATGGCTTCTTCACGAGTTTTTCCGTAAGTAATTAACTTAGAAAGCATTGGATCATAATAAATTGGGATATCCATACCTTCTTCAAAACCATTATCTACACGAATACCCTCTCCGATAGGGATTTGGTAGGTGTCTAAGTGTCCTACACTTGGTAAAAAATCATTTAAAGGATCTTCAGCATATACCCTAAGTTCTAAAGCATGCCCGTTGATTTGTAAATCTTCTTGTTGTATAGATAGTTGTTCACCTCTGGCTACTCTTATTTGTAACTCAACAAGATCTGTTCCTGTAATGAGTTCAGATACGGGATGTTCTACCTGTAATCGGGTATTCATTTCGAGGAAATAGAAATTATGATTTTCGTCAAGAAGAAATTCTACTGTACCTGCACCTAGGTAATCACAAGCCTTGGCTACTTTTACAGCAGCTTCCCCCATTTTAGAACGCAACTCTGGAGTTAATACTGCAGATGGAGCTTCTTCAACAACTTTTTGATGACGACGTTGTACGCTACATTCTCTTTCAAAAAGGTGAATTGTATTTCCGTGGCTATCTGCCATGATTTGTATTTCTATATGTCGTGGTGAGGCTACATATTTCTCTATAAATACAGACCCATCGCCAAAGGCTGAGGTTGCTTCGCTAATAGCACGTTGCATTTGAGATTCGAGGTCGCTTTCTTTCTCTACTACACGCATTCCTTTTCCACCACCACCCGCAGATGCTTTGATCAATATTGGGAAACCTATTTCTTTTGCGATGGCTTTGGCTTTTACTACATCTGTAATGGCTTCATCAATACCAGGAACCATAGGGATATCATAAGCTTTTACAGCATCTTTGGCAGCAAGTTTACTTCCCATCACTTTTATGGCTTTTGATTTTGGACCAATAAAAATGAGGTTATTTTGTTCTACTTCTTCGGCAAAGTTTGCATTTTCACTTAAGAACCCATACCCTGGGTGTATTGCGTCTACATCCAGTTGTTTGGCAACTTCAATAATTTTAGAGCCTAATAAATAAGATTGATTAGAAGGCGCTTCACCAATGCATACAGCTTCATCAGCAAATTTTACATGGGGAGCATTTCGATCTATAGTAGAGTATATTGCAACAGTTTTAATACCCATCTTTTTAGCAGTGGTCATTACTCTAATGGCAATTTCACCTCGGTTTGCTACTAATAACTTTCTCATATATATTAAACAAATTCTATTAATAATTGTCCTTTGTCTACAGCATCTCCTTTGTTTGCTGTAATCGATTTGATAACTCCATCTCTAGGTGAGAGAATCACATTTTCCATTTTCATGGCTTCTAAAATGAGTAATGGTTCATCTTCCTTGACTTCTTGATCTACTTTTACATGAATATCGAGTAACAAACCAGGCATTGGAGCTTTAATAGCATTTATTTGTTTTGAAGCCCCAACAGAAAATCCCATAGCTGCAATTTGCATGTCCAGTGGGTTAGCAATATCAATCTGATAAATGTTATTATTAACTTTTATCGTATAATTTTTGTTATTGAAGTCTGATGTTACAATTTCTGTATGGTATGATTTACTATCTTGAAGTATATGATATTCTGATGCTGAAGTTTGTATGGCATCAGCTTTTAAAATATCTTCATTGGTAAGATCAAACTCTAAGGTTTTATTTACCTTGACTTTGTATGAATTGCTCATGATAACAAGTTTTAATTTGCGAGATAAATATAAGTATTAAAAAGAGTCGTGAAGGACTTCATAATTTATTTATTCAATAATTATTATGTATATTACACATATTCAGTACAATACATAAAAAAGTACCTATAAGGATTATCAAAATTGGACCTACAATTAAACTTTTGATGAATCTTATAGTCTAAGTAATATTATATTAACTAAAATTGAACCCAAATGAAATTACCTAAATCTTTTTCAGTGCTTTTTACAATGATTTTGCTGGTAGTAATTGCCTGCTCAGATGATGATAGTTCACCTGTAGATAATGGAGGAGGAGAAACTCCAACTACTTTTAATATTAATGCTGTACTTACAAAATTTAATGCCGCAGGGTTGTCTTATGAAATTAATGGTAACAATGTAATTTTTACTACTAATGGTTTACCTGACCATAAATCACCATATTATCTGGGAACAGAATGGGAAGCTGATTTATATGAAGCTTACAATGGTAGTAACCCAGATTTTGTACTTAATCCTAATAGAATTGCAGAGCAAAATATAACAATTACAATTCCATTGAATCCTGCTGAAGCTATTAATAAAGAAGCTACTGCTTTGGGTGTAATGGGTGTTGCAGTTAATGGAGTAGTGTTTTATAACCAATATGCAGGCCCCAATAATCAACCATTAACATCAGAGATTAATTCATTTGATCAATATCTTGGACATCCACAACAGATGGGAGGGTATCATTATCATCAGGAACCTACTTTTCTTACCGAGAAATTTGGAAGCAACACATTTTTAGGTTTATTAGCTGATGGCTTTCCTGTCTATGGGCCGATAGAAAATGGAGAAGAAGTGACTAATGCCGATCTAGACGAGTATCACGGTCATACAAGTACCACAGCAGATTTTCCTGATGGGATATACCATTATCATATCACCGCTGAGGATCCATACATTAATGGGAATGGATATTTTGGGACTCCTGGTAATATTACAAATTAAGACATGATAAAAAACATTGGTTTTATTGTGCTCTTCTTGATACAAGTTGGTTGTACTTCTAAAAAAAATGATATCATAGTTTCTGTAAAAGATCCAAATGTACAACTGTATAATGGAGATTTGTTTTATAAAGATAATTTGTTTTCAGGAACGATAGTCGACCATTATACTAGCCATCAATTAAAATCAAAAGCATTGTACCAAAAAGGAAGAAAAGAAGGTACAGAAGAGTTGTTTTATCAAGAAGGTCAATTAAAAACTTATCGGGAATATACGGGGGGAATAAAAACAGGTATTCATAAAGGATGGTGGCCTAATAGTGCACCTATGTTTGAATATCAATTTGATGAAAAAGGTAGATATGACGGTTATGTAAAAGAATGGTATAGTAATGGTCAGCTTTTAAAAACTTTTAATTATAGTGATGGTAAAGAAGATGGTAGGCAACAAATGTTTAGATCTAATGGAGCAATCAGAGCAAATTATCAGGTGATAAATGGCGAACGTTTTGGCTTAATCGGCTTAAAAAAATGTTATACAATCAAAAAGGATTCTACCAAAATATACAAACAATAATGAGGCAATTTTTATTGATACTACTATGTGTCGTTTTGGTGTTTTCTTGTAAAAAGCAAAACAATGTCATTACAAAAACTTCTGTAAGTAAGCTTCCTTATTTTGTTTCTTCTGATTTTACACCTCAATGGTATGCATCATCTGATCTAGACGGAAAACATAAAATTCCTTATTTTTCATTTTTGAATCAAAATGGAGATACTATTACAAACAAAACATATAAAGGGAAAATTTACATTGCAGATTTTTTCTTCACTATTTGTCCAGGAATTTGCCCTCAACTTACCAAGAACATGAGTATGATTCAAGATGTTTATAAGAATGATAATGAAATACAATTATTATCACATACTGTCATGCCCTGGCATGATTCGATTCAAGTATTAAAAGAGTATGGGATTAGAAATGATATTGATTCAAAAAAATGGAATCTAGTTACTGGGGATAAAGATGAAATTTATGAAATAGCACGTAAAGGGTATTTTGCTGATGAAGACTTTGTAAAAACAAAGGATGAGAATAATTTTATTCATACAGAAAACTTTATTTTGGTAGATAGACAAGGATATATTAGAGGTGTGTATAATGGCACTATACCATTAGATGTAAAACGACTGCTTCGTCATATAGAAATCTTGAAGAAAGAAACCTTATAATACTCTATATTTACGACAAAGAAATAGCGATTAATATATTCATGTCATTTTTAGAAGGTTATGTAATAGGGTTTGGGATGATTATTTTTATAGGTCCTGTATTTTTTTTGTTATTAAATAGTAGTTTTCAATATGGTTCTAGAGCAGGTGTGGCTGTTGCTTTAGGGATAATAGTTAGTGATATTGTTTGTGTAACATTATGTTACTATGGATTATCTTCGTTTATCACTGTTGAAAGTAATCAGTTTTGGATTGGGATTATTGGTAGTATAATTGTCTTTGTTTTAGGGATCAATTATCTTGTAAAAAAAGCAAAAATCACTACTGAAGTTTCGATTCATACAAGAAGACTTCATACTTTTTTTATAAAAGGGTTTAGCGTTAATTTCTTTAATCCATTTGTATTTGTGGTTTGGATAGGTGTTTTTAACTATGGACAACATAAATTTCCCGATACAAGATTCTTAATTGTATTTTTATCCTCTGTATTATTAGGAATACTGACCACAGATTTACTTAAGGTGTTTTTATCAAAGAAGGTAAAAAAGTTCATTTCAGTAAATCGACTTACTATGTTTTTTAGAATTACTGGGGTCGTATTGATTGTATTCTCTATACGGTTATTGTATTTGGTATGGTAAAATCAATAAAAATGATTTTCCCTATATTTGAGTAACAACTTTTAATACTAATCAATATGGAATTTAATTTTTTGATTGCCGCTGTTGCAGCATTAATACCTATGGTGTTAGGATTTATCTGGTATAACCCTAAGGTTTTTGGTACTGCTTGGATGAATGCTTGTGGGTTTACCGCTGAAGATCTTAAAGGAGGGAATATGGCATTAATATTTATTTTAAGCTATGTATTTAGTTTCTTTTTGGCTACTATGGTAAATATTTTGGTTATTCACCAGTTTGGATTCTTTTCAACTTTAATGAATGACCCTGATTTGATGAAAGAAGGAACAGAAATCTATCAGTACGCACAGGATTTCATGGCTAAATACGGGAATAATTTTAGAACCTTTAAACATGGTGCTTTTCACGGTGCACTTACGGGGATATTCTTTGTATTACCTGTTTTAGGAACGAATGCTTTATTCGAAAGAAAAGGATTTAAGTATATCGCTGTAAATGTAGGATACTGGACAGTATGCCTTGCACTAATGGGAGGTGTAATATGTCAATTTGCATAAAATACAGTATAGAATAAAAAAAAGGAGCGTAATTTTACGCTCCTTTTTTCATGATTTATTGCCTAATACTCGTGTAAATAGTTTCTTAAGAAGAGGAGAAGCTTCACCCATATCACGTTCTCTCTCTTTTGCTTTTAATTCTCCGGTATCATCATAATATAATTCATAACTAAAAACAAAACGACTGGCATCAGCTCCTATACCTAATGTTCCAAATCGTAAATCGTTAAAATATACACTATCATCAACTTTTTCAATTGTATACCATCCTTCAGATAGTTTTATCAACCTAGGGATTAAAGGTTCTTTTTTCATTGTATCTAATAAGTGGTGGTTTTTAGGAAACTCAGCAAAATCTATTATTTCATCTTCATCAAGAAAAGAATAATATCCTATTAAAAATGAATCTTTGGTCTCAATATTGGCGGTCCATAAAATAGTGTTTAGTGGGGTTGGTCTGGTTTGTATTTCGTTGTACTGAATGTGTTGGTTGTCTAAGTTATTAGAAAAATTAGCCCTAGCATTTTGTTGTAATATTAGTGTAATCAACATATAACTGCTGCTAATATACAATCCAAGATTATTAAATTTTCTTCTTTTAGAATGCGTACGATTATAAAACATAGCTATAATTACAAAGATTAAAAAAGGAATGGTATATAAAGGATCGGCTACAAAAATATTATTGATAGCTACTTTATAATCAAATGGCCAAAACAATTGTGTTCCCCATGTAGTAAATGCATCCAGAATAGGATGTGTAAAGAGCCCAAGAAACATAAGTTTGGTCCAATCTTTCCAATTAGCCTCTTTATTTTTGTATAATTTTGAGATTAACCATCCAAATAACGGAGCCGCTAGAATACTAAATAGAATTGAGTGAGAAAATCCACGGTGTAACTCATTTGCAGTAACATTATCTACAAAAAGTTTTGATAATACATCTAGATCGGGAATTGTACCTGCAATAGCACCCCATAGCATAGCTTTATTACCTACTTTTTTTCCAAGAGTAGCTTCTCCTACAGCTGCACCTAATACGATTTGGGTTAATGAATCCATATTTTTTAATCTAACTGTAGCTTAAAAGGGTTTCTCACTTCGTATTCACTTGGTGAGATAAGTTCTACTAATGGTTTTAATAAGGTATTAGAAATCGAATTACCATGACGAACGTACAGTTTCATTTTAACTGGTTTAGCGCCAACACAACTTTTTATAATCTCAGCGGTTCTTCCTAATCTAAGTTCATTTGCTTTACTAGATATTGCAATATCTACATAGTCGTATAACATTTTTTGATAAATATCATATTCCTTGTTGTAGTTGTAATCAATTCCAATATGATTAGCTTCTATGATATCACCCAAAACAAAAGAAGAAGTAAAACCTACTAGCTTTTCTTCAAGAAAATATCCCTTAAAAATAAATGATTTGTCAAGAGTTTGTTTTAAACTTCTAAAAGTAGTAGCATTTAACTTTCCAATCTTAAACTCAGCTTTTTCTATTACAGATAAATACAATTTATTAATTTCATTTTGATATGTATCAATATCTTCATCTGTAAAATCTTTGACAATAATTTTTTTAGAATTTTTAAAAACTTTCTTTGCTCTTGTTCTAAATTTTGTTCGCATACTCAAGAGATAATCTTCAAAAGTATGCCATTCAGGTAGAATGCTTAATACCATATTGACATCTATTTCAAACTCTCTGAAATCATGTTCTTTGATATTATCGCTATTGTCAAAAGAATCAGGCCAGAATTCTTTAAGTAATATAAATGATGGTTTATCAGAGTTTTCAGATTTTCTTATTTCGCGTAAAGCATCAGATAGGCATTCGAATGCGAGATCTGCTCTAATACGATTCGAATCATAGATAAATCCATGCTCGCCACAAGAAAATAAATTACCGCATACCAAAACTTTGACATCTAGATTTTTGAATAGGGTATTTTTAATAGTATCACTAATTCTACACGGAAATTCTTGAAATTTTAATTGAGCAGAATTAAATTTGATAAGTTGTGTAGCAGCAAGTCCAATAGGGGTTTTTCCATCATAAAAAAGAATATACCTAAATTTCATAGTTTCAGAAAGGGTATTTTCTAAGGTTCTTAAATACTCTAGTGAGAGGAAAATATTTTCTTTAGGGTTTGCCAGGCCCCAATCTTTTGATGGTATATCTTTGGTATGATTATAAAACTCATATCTCAACGATATTGTTTTGTGTTTATTTCTTATTTTTTCTAACATAAATCCCTTACCAATATTTCAGATTGTTTATAATCTGAGTTCTTCCAAAATTACATTTATTTTTAATAGTCTATATTAAAAGTATATCAAAACTATATTTTGTAACATAATTATGGTAGTTTTTTTAGAAAAAAAAGATATTTATCTATAAAGTATTATGCATGTATATACAGTTTACCGCAAAATATATGTTTTTAAACGAAACTATTTTATAAAATTTAGTTTTGTTATGGAAAATTAAAATAAGTTTACTTTATTTAAGATGTAATTGGAATCGTCATATGGGTAAATTGGTTAATTGTGTCTTATTAATAGATGATGATAAGGCAACAAATTTTTTTAATGAAAGAATTGTAACCAAACATGAGAGCTTTGATCAGGTAAATACTGTGCAAAGTGGTGTTGCAGCTCTTGAATATCTTAATGCTGTAGAAAACAACACAGCAATTAAGCCAGACCTTATTTTTTTGGATATTAATATGCCAGCAATGAATGGGTGGGAGTTTTTGATAGAGTTTTCTAAGTTAAATCAAAAAATTACCCAAGGCATTAAAGTAATTTTACTTTCTACCTCGTCTAATCCCGATGATATACGAGAATCTGCAAAAAATAACTCGGTTCATGATTTTATTAATAAACCGTTATCTCCGGATCTATTAGACAATGTTTTAAATAGTCATTTTTAATTATTTTGAGTATTTGATTATAAAGTAACTACCGATATTATTTTTGGATGCAATCATGTCGATTATTAATGAGTTCTATAGATGTCAATGAATTAGAAGTTTAAAAAGAGTGAAATTTACTTGGCATAGTTACAATTTTATTCTAATTTGTAATAATTTAGATTTCTAGAAAATAATCTAATCAAACTTTAGAATAAGTAAACACATTATTAGTATAACAAAAGAAATATCCCCTATTTTCTTATTTGTTCAGTATCGGTTGTACTTTACTGTTGCACTATATTTTTGTTTTATTTTCGTTTCTTTTTCTCGATCTAGTGATGTCTCAGATAGATTTGATTATTTATCTGATGTTTGTGTAGTTATAGAAAGTACAGATAAGATTACTACAGATATAAATGGCAATTATAATTCAGATGCTGATGATGGAGAACCTGAAAACGATATTCAAACGCAAATAGCATTTGCTAAGAAGCAAGAAGAAACAATAAAAACTATCAATCAAGAAATTGATGTTAGAAATAAAATTTTAGAACAACAAGACCTTCAAATTAAGGAACAAAAGGAAAAATTAGCGCAACAACATTTAAAGATTACTACACAAAACAGAATAAATTTATTGTTAGTTTCTATGGTTTTGTTGGTTGTAGGTATAGGTTTTGTTATTTACAGAGGATTTTTAGCTAAGAAAAGATTTACTATTGCGCTAGAAAAAAAGAATCAAGCTATTGATCAACAATCGTTAACATTAGATGCCAAAAATAAAGAGCTCGAACAGTTTGCTTATATAGCGAGCCATGATTTGCAAGAACCTCTTGATACGATATCTAGTTTTATAGGTTTAATTGCTGAAGATTATGGAGATAGTTTTGATGATGTTGGTAAAGAAAGTTTGACATATATACAAGATGCTAGTTGTCGAATGAAAAACTTGATCAATGAGCTACTACAATATTCTAGATTAGGAAAAAATAAAGAATATACTAATGTAGATTGCCAAGCAGTATTAGATGATCTAAAAGTTGTTTTACAATCTGTTCTTGAAGAAAAAAGAGCAAAAATTAATATAAGTAACTTACCAATAGTCAAAGGATCAGAAATAGAGTTAGGTTTATTGTTTCAAAATTTAATTAGTAATGCTATTAAATTTATGAAACCTAATACTATTCCTGAAATTCATATTTCTTGTATTCAAAAAACTGATGTAAAGGATGTATCTAAAAAGTTTTGGCAGTTTTCTGTAAAAGATAATGGTATTGGTATTCCTCAAGAACATAAAGAACGCATATTTGCAATATTTCAAAGGTTACATTCTAGAGAAGAGTATCAAGGCACGGGAATCGGATTAGCACATTGTAAAAAAATTGTCGAATCTCATGGCGGTGACATCTGGTTAGATTCTGAACAAAGAAAGGGAAGTACTTTTTACTTCACAATACCTGTTTAAAATATCCATATCTTCTATGTATATGTAAAGGAAAATCTCATGAGAAGAATATAGTGTTTTATAGTTTATAACTCCCTCACCCAAATATTACGATACTGTACTAAATTACCATGATCTTGTAATTTGATAGGACCTTTACCATGTGGCTCATTTTTAGGAGGGCCAATGTATTCTGTAGATCCCAAAATCTCAACATGATCTTGTACCAGTACTCCATTATGAATTACGGTAAAAGTACCTGATTTAGTTTTTTTGCCTTCAGTATCAAACTCTGGAGCATGAAAAATAATATCATAGATTTGCCATTGATCAGGAGCCTTAGTGGCGTTGGCTAGTGGGATATGTTGTTTGTAAATCGATGTTGCTTGACCGTTTGCATAGGTTTTATTTTGATAGCTGTCTAGGATTTGTACTTCATATTTATCCTGAAAGAAAACACCGCTATTGCCACGACCTTGTCCTTCTCCTTTAATTATATCAGGAGCACTCCATTCTAGATGTAATTGCACACTACCAAAATTTTGTTTGGTTTGTATATCACCAGTTTCAGGTTTTACTATCATTGTTTTGTCTGGATGTATAGTCCAAAGAGCTTTTGAAGCATCTTTTGTTGAGATCCAGGCCTCAAGATTAGAACCATCAAATAAAATAATAGCATCAGATGGTACATCATTTTCATTAAAAGAGATGACTTTTGGCTCTGGTTTCCAAACCTCGGTTTCTTTGGGGTCAGTAATTTCCTTTTTTGGTGTTTCTATAATTTCGTTCTCTTTCTCTTCAGTTACTGTTGTTTCTGTTTTTTGATTACAAGAAAAAAAGATAGTTGTTATTAAAAGTAAATAAGTTAATTTTCTCATTGTGGTATTTATTTTTGGTTGGTTATAATCCTAGTATTTTTTTAAGCTGATCTTTATCAATATCTGCTCCTGCAAAATCATCAAAAGCTTTTTGCGTAGCTTCTATAATATGATTTTGAATAAATGGAGCACCTTCTCGCGCACCTTGCTCAGGAGATTTGATACAACATTCCCATTCCATCACAGCCCATACATCACAGCCATATTCTGTAAGTTTAGAAAAAATAGTTTTAAAATCTATTTGTCCATCTCCCGGAGAACGATATCGCCCGGCACGATCAATCCAATCACTATATCCGCCAAAGGCTCCTTTCTTACCAGTAGGGTTAAACTCTGAATCTTTTACATGAAAAGCTTTAATAAATTCATGATAATGATCAATATATTCGATATAATCTAATTGTTGTAATACAAAATGACTAGGATCATAGAGTATATTTACACGTTTATGGTTTCCTGTAGCTTCAAGAAAACGTTCAAAAGTAACTCCATCATGCAGATCCTCACCAGGGTGTATTTCATAACAAACATCAACTCCTTTTTCATCAAAATGATCAAGAATTGGTAGCCAACGTTTTGCCAGCTCTTCAAACCCCATTTCTACTAAACCAGCAGGTCTTTGTGGCCAGGGATGCATCGTATGCCAGAGTAATGCTCCCGAAAATGTAGCATGTACATCAATACCTAATCGTCGACTTGCAGTAGCTGCATTTTTAACTTGCTGTACAGCCCAGTCTGTTCGTTTTTTAGGGTTGTTTTTGCAATCATCGGGTGCGAAGTTATCAAACATGATGTCATAGGCGGGATGTACAGCTACCAATTGTCCTTGTAAATGTGTTGATAGCTCAGTTATTTCTAATCCATAGTCTGCGATTTTACCTTTTAACTCATCACAATAGGTTTGACTTTCGGCAGCTTTATCTAAGTCAATCAGTCGAGTTTCCCAGGTTGGGATTTGTATGCCTTTATATCCTAAATCCGAAGCCCATTTACATAACCCATCTAAAGAATTAAATGGAGTTTTATCATCCATAAATTGTGCTAGAAATACAGCAGGACCTTTAATTGTTTTCATGTGATTCAAGTATTTTTTTGCAACTTATAGTCCCTTCTCCTTGGGGAGAAGGTTAGGATGAGGGGATTTTCTTAGAACACCCTCACCTTAATCCTCTCCTTCAAGGGAGAGGAGACCTTAGATGCTTACTATTTTTAAATTTTTATCCAACTAGTATTTTGTTTACTACTTTCTACAGCAGCATAAATAAATTTCATACCTCGTACACCGTCTTTAGCAGTAGGAAAATCTGGTTGTGCAGAGGGTTGTTTGCCTTTTTGTACTTCAAGAAGTTCTTTAGCAAAACTTCTATAAATCGTAGCAAAACCTTCAAGATATCCTTCGGGGTGTCCTGCAGGAATACGTACATATTCTGATGCTTCGGGATAGCCGCCATTACCTCCTGGAGTAAATATTTGTTTTGGTTGGTCCAACCATCGTACTACTAATTCGTTTGGGTTTTCTTGATACCACTCAATACTTCCTTTGGTACCGTAGATTTTTACTCCCAGATTATTTTCTTCACCGGTAGCAATTTGCGAAAATGACATCACTCCTTTGGCTCCGTTCTCAAACCGCAATAAAATATTACCATCATCATCTAAGATTCTGCCTTCGCCAAATGCCGTAACATCTGCAGCTAGTTCATTAATATGAATCCCAGAGATGTATTCTATCAGATTCTCTGCATGTGTGCCAATATCACCAAGAGCACCACCGATGCCAGATTTTTTTGGGTCTACACGCCATGCAGCCTGTTTTTGCCCTGTTTTCTCTACCGCTGTAGCTAACCATCCTTGCAAGTATTGCACATTAATTTTACGAATAACTCCTAAATCACCTTTGGCAATCATAGCTTTTGCTTGTTTCACCATAGGATATCCTGTGTAGTTATGTGTCAAAGCAAAAACTTTTCCTGAAGTATGTACAATCTTTTCTAGCTCGATTGCTTCTTCTAGAGTGAGCGTCATAGGTTTGTCACAAATCACATGAAATCCATGTTCTAATGCCATTTTTGCAGGAGGAAAATGCATATGGTTTGGCGTTACGATAGCCACAAAATCCATACGTTCTCCTTCAGGAAGTTTAGCTTCTTCTTTGATCATTTGCTCAAAGCTTCTATAGGCTCTTTGTTTTAATATCCCTAGCGCTTCCGCGGAAGCAATACTTTTCTCTTCACTACTAGAAAAGGCGCCACAAACTAGTGATATCATTCCGTCGATGCTAGCTGCTTTTCGGTGTACATCTCCGATGAAGGAACCCGTTCCTCCGCCTACCATTCCCATTTTAAGTTGGGTCATATCATTTATTCTTTATATTCTATTTTTTCATTTTTGAAGAACAAGGCAAAAAGTATCATTACTACTCCAGCAAATATAGCTGGGAAGATCCAAATGCTAGTCCAATCATGTTTTCCTTCTGCTACTAAATTGGCATCCGTAATTTTTCCTGCAACATAAAAACCAATAAGCATCCCTAGTCCGTAGGTTGCCAAAGTAATTAATCCTTGTGCGGCACTTTTAAATTTTTCTCCTGCTTTGCTATCGGTGTATATTTGCCCCGAAACAAAAAAGAAATCATAGCATATACCATGCAGAGCAATCCCAACAATAAGCATAAAAGCAAGTTCTCCAGAATTACCGTATGCAAACAATACATATCGTAATGTCCAGGCAATCATACCTATCAATAGCGTCTTTTTAAAACCGAATTTTTTAAAGAAAAAGGGGAGTAGTAGCATAAAGACTACTTCTGAAACCTGCCCGATTGTCATTTTTGCTGCTGGGTTCGAAACACCAACTTCTCCTAAAAACTGACCCGCATGTTGATAGTAAAAAGCTAGTGGGATACAGATTAGTATTGATGCGAGAAAAAAGAACAAAAAATTTCTGTCTTTTAAAAGTTTTAAGGCATCAAGCCCCAAAATATCAGAGATGCTAATCTTTTGATCTTTGCCTACTTTAGGAGGTGTTTTAGGTAATGTAAAACTAAATACACCTAATACAGCTGAAGCTATAGCAGTCATTAAGAATGTGTTTTTAAGCATTCCGTTGGCAACTCCTTCTGCCGAATCCCAATGAAAAGCATAGCTTATTAATAGTCCGGCTACAATCCATCCAATAGTACCAAATACTCGTACAAAAGAGAATTCTTTGGCGGGGTCCTTCATTTGATTAAAAGAGACAGAGTTTACTAAAGCCAATGTTGGCATATAAGCAATCATATATCCAAGTACATAAGGGTAAAATGCTGCGAAATCTGTAGCATTTGCCATTTGATACATTAAAACGGCACCTACAATATGCAGAATACCTAGTATTTTTTCGGCATTAAAAAAACGATCTGCAATCAAACCAATAATAAAAGGTGCAATAATAGCTCCCCAGGATTGTGTAGAGTACGCCATTCCGGTTTCTGCACCAGAAGTTTGTAATGTATTGGGTAAATATATCCCCATGGTAACAAACCAACCTCCCCAAATAAAGAATTCTAAAAACATCATCAGGGATAATTGAAACTGAGTGATCTTATTCATAGATGGTTATTTAGTTAAGACTTTTTCCCAAGTTGATTAATAAATCACGAGTTGCAGTAATACCTTCAACTTCATTAAGACGTTCTCCTTCATATTCTACGCCAATAAAACCATCATATCCTGATTTTTTAATAATCTCAAGCATCTTTTTATAGTCGATAGTGGTTTCATTACCTTCAGTATTAAAATCATAGGATTTTGCACTTACCGCTTTAGCATAAGGCATCATTTCTTCAACTCCTTGATATTTTGGATATTCTTTGATGCATTTAGTACCCCAACGTTCGCCACCTTCTCGTTCTAAACAGAAATTTCCAAAATCGGGCAGTACACCACAATTTGGTTTATTTACTTTTTTCATTACTTCTACCAACAATGAAGCATTAGAAGATAAATACCCATGGTTTTCTACTATAACATTAACGCCTTTTGTAGCAGCATAATCAGATAGTTTATCAAGGCCATCTGTTGCAACATCAATCCATTGTTTAGGATCATTGGTGCCAAATAAATTTACTCTGATAGAGTGACATCCTAAAAACTGCGCAGCATCTACCCATTTTTTATGTTTTTCTACAGTTTCATTTCGTTCTTTTTCATCAAGAACAGCTAGATCTCCTTCGCCATCAACCATAATAATAAGATTTTTAATATTATGGGCTTCGCTATTTGATTTTAGAGTTTCTAGAAGTTGCTGCATTGCTTTTTTTGGATCAGGATCTTTTTTAAGCTCTTTAGTATATAACTGGCTTACATATTCAATCCCTTCAAAACCTAATTCACTTGCTTTTTGAGCAAAATCTTTAGGATCCATTCCTTCTTCAAGGATTGCTTTATGTAAAGACCATTGCGCTAGAGATAGTTTGAAAAAAGGTTTGGGTTCTTTTTTAGAGGTTTCCATGGCAGATTCTTCTTGTTCTTTTTGAGATTCGGTAGTTTCTTTGGTATTTTGTTTACATGAACTTAAGATCAAGAATATGATAAGCCCTTTTAAGATGGTTTGTTGCATGATTGTTATTTTAAATCTAAATAATTATAGTGACCAGGCTTTGCCTTTGGTTAAATTTTCTACAGAATCACACCCGATTTGCTCACCAGGTACAGGTGCATATGCTAGTACGTTTTCTCCAATCTCTTCGGTAGTTTTAAATCCCCATATCGAGAGATCTCTAACTGCAGTGAGATAAAAAAAGATTCGAGCATCTTTAGAAATACTTTCAATTTCTTCAGGACTTTTTAAAGCCTGCATTTCTTTTTGATATGTTTCTTGTTGCTCTTTTGAAGATTTAAGATATTTGGCTAAAAAGGCGTCATATTCTTCGGGGAGCACTTTTTTTACAGGTTTATCTTCATTAATACCTAATGCTTCCATTACAAGGCCAGCACTTTTTTTAAACATGCCTGCCTCTTCTTCTTTAGCAACATTGTTAATATATCGTTCAACAAACATAGGTACGTTAAGTGATTTTGCTCCAGGGATATCTGTTTCTGGAATGATAAAATCTACGAGTTGATCCAATACTTTTGCTTCGTCTTCAGAAAGTAATTCTGGTACCCAACCTAGTTTTACTTCACTAGTACAACTTTGTAAGATACTTAGCAATGTTGGAGTGGCAGCGATATACCCTGCTGATAATCCGATGTTTTTTAAGGCCTCTCTTCTGTTCATAATATAAAGAATTAAGCGTTTTTTTGAATTTGTTTTGCAGCATGATCTGCAGCTCTGGCTGTAAATGCCATATAGGTAAGCGATGGGTTTACACAACTGGCTGAAGTCATAAAAGAACCATCAGTAACATATACATTTGGTACGGCATGAATCTGATTATATTCATTAAGTACCGATGTTTTAGGGTCTTTACCCATTCTGGCAGTTCCCATCTCATGAATACCTAATCCGGGTGCACCGATATCATCCCAAGGTTGCACGTCTTCAAAACCAGCTTTTTTAAGCATTTCCATAGCTTCAGAAATCATGTCCTTTCGCATTTCTAGTTCATTTTCTTTGAATTCTGCATCAAAAGTTACAGTTGGTAACCCCCATTCGTCAAGTTTCTCATAATCTAACGTCATTTTATTTTCATGATAGGGTAGGCACTCGCCAAATCCCATCAACCCGATTTGCCATTTACCCGGTTTTAGGATACTTTCTTTAAGCTCTGCACCATAACCTAGTTCTGCCACAGTTTCTCTCCAATCACTTCGGCTAGCGCCTCCTTGATAGCCGTAACCACGTTTGAATGTTTTTTGATCTGTATCCCCACCAATGTTTCTATATCTAGGGATATAAAGCCCGTTAGGTCTTCTACCTTTATAATATTTATCTTCGAAACCATTGTATTTACCGAAAGCTCCTGCTTTAAAATGGTGATCCATGATATTATGACCTAATTCTCCAGAATCATTTCCCATTCCGTTAGGAAAACGCTCTGATTTGGATTGCATAAGAATACTAGCAGAAGCTATTGCCGAAGCACATAAAAAGATGATTTTTGCAGTATATTCATGCGTTTCTTTAGTTTCAGTATCAATTACCTTTACACCAGAAGCTTTACCTGTTTTATCATCGTAGATCACTTGATGAACAATTGAGTTAGGTCGTAGTGTCATATTGCCTGTACGTTCTGCAGCCGGAAGAGTAGAGGAGTTACTACTAAAATAGGCTCCAAAAGGACAACCGCGCATACATCGATTACGATATTGGCAGTTCATACGACCTTCAAAAGTTTTTGTCCCGGTTATATGTGCTGTTCTACCAATAGTCATTACTCGATCTTCATAATTTTCTGCAATATTTGCTTTTAGGTGATCCTCGACACAATTTAACTCCATAGGAGGAAGAAATTGACCATCTGGCAGTTGTTCTAGCCCAAGTTTTTCACCACTAACTCCAATAAATTCTTCTACTTTATCATACCAAGGTGCTATTTCTTTATAGCGTACTGGCCAATCTATAGCAATTCTATCTTTTTTATTGGCTTCAAAATCAATATCGCTTAGTCTATAACTTTGTCGTCCCCACATTAAAGATCGACCTCCCACGTGATAACCACGAATCCAGTCAAATCGTTTTGTTTCATTGTATGGGTGTTTAAGGTCGTTTACAAAAAAATGACGATGTTCTTTACCGGTTACATATCCTGTTCGGTTTTGTTTCTCTTGTTCTGCTACTTCCTCTCTAGTAGGTTGCCCTTTAAACTCTGTATCCCATGGATCATCATTCATTGTAGTATAGTCTTCGATATGTTTGACCATACGCCCACGTTCTAAAACCAACGTTTTAAGCCCTTTTTCACAGAGTTCTTTAGCGGCCCAACCACCACTAATTCCTGTTCCTACTACGATTGCATCGTATTGTGGTTCTTTTTCCATATAATTCTGACAATTTGTATGATTGATTTCTAAATTTATTATTCTAGAGTTCTAAACCACTCTACCATAGCTCTAGCTTCTTCTTCAGGGATATTTTGATTGATCATTATCGTATTATTATACTCTTTAAATAACGCTTTGGCTACGGGGTCTTTTTTTAGCATTTCATCTGGATTCATAATCATATTCATAACCCATTCTGGACTACGTTTTTTATATATCCCTGCCATAGGTGGTCCTATAAATTTCTGCTTAGTTTTATGGCAAGCGACACATTTTGATTTAAAAAGCTGCTCTCCTTTTTCGGATAATTCTTTATTAATATTGTCCTCAAAAGTTACTGATGTTATTGGTCCGATCCCTTTATTGTCTAACATGATAGGGACAGAAGAAGTTTTTGTAGTTTGATTCTTTTTTTCTTCCTTTTTAGTACCAATAGTAATGGTTTCTTTATCTTTTTTTTCTGAGCCGCAACTAAGGCATAAAATTAGGCAAATAACACCTATGCAAATAGCAGTTTTTTTCATTTGAAATGATTTATTTTTAACATTTAACGGTACTAAAAATTATTTGAAAATCTTCATAGCGTGGCTCTATGATTCATTTCGGGTACTCTATGATCTTTAAGCTAGATCTAAAATCATTATATAATGATTTTATGATGTGAAATGTTAGTTTTTGAATGTTTGGAGTTAAATATAAGAAGTTTATTTATGTTTTAACAAAACAATTAACTATTCCTTAGATAAAATAGAACTTCTTTTATGAATAATTGTGCCAAAAGGTTTATTAGTAAAGCCTTTTTAAGCGTTTGATTTATTTCATTTTTCTTTTTTACATGAAGGTTCTTTTAAGCATCCTTTTCTCAATTTCTGCAGCGATCAATAATTTTTTTAATCTATTTTTTTTAATCTGACATTTAGAATGTAATAAATCATTTTTAGTTCTGTAAATTAAAGACTCACAATAATTAATTCGATTTGGGGCGGGAAGTTTTGAGATTACACTTTTATATAGCTGATCTTTATGTATTAAAGAATTTGAGGTATTTTTTTTGAATAAAGACATTTGACTTTTGGGTTTAGAAGAGTATTTAAAATCATGCTTATTAAAATTTTAATATCGATTATTTTATATTCAAACTTCGTTCCCAAGTGCTTTTGTGAATATTAAAGTTAAGCTAAAAATCATACTAAATTTTAGATTCTTGATGTAGGTGTGTTCAATTTCAACGATATACAATCTAAGTTCTCATTTAAAAATTCGCAATAGAGTAGATATGGAAGGGTTATATTCATAATTTTAATAAAGTTTATGATTAAAAGTTATAATGTAAATCATTAAGAACCTTACATTTGCAAACCCTAATAAAAATGTATTTGTGATTCAAGATCTTATTATTGCTATTTTATGGAGTATTTCCCCCTTTGGTGAAGCCAAAGTTGGAATTCCTTATGGAATGTTTAATGGAGTAAATATATATTTGGTCTTTGTTGTATGTTTTCTGGCGAATGTACTTGTCTTTCCTTTGATGATGTTTTTTTTAGAAAAAGTGAATACTTATTTGCTAGGATGGAGTGTTTATAAGAAAGTAGCTTTGTTTATTGCTAGAAGAGCTAAAGCAGGATCGGGAGATAAAATTGAAAAATATGGATTTTGGGGGCTTTTACTTTTTGTAATGATACCGCTTCCGGGAACAGGAGTTTATGCAGGAAGTATAGCAACATATCTGTTTAAAATTAAAAAAAGAAAAGCTTTTGTTGCGAATACTATAGGGATTTTCTTTTCTTCAGTTATTGTTTGGTCAACGACATTAGCTACTATAAAAGGTATGGCCTAAACCCTTTACTATAGATAGTTTTTGCTCTTAATGCCATTTTTAAGGTTTTTTCTCTTCTATTGCTCGAAAATATAGTAAAGTTTAACAGAAATTTATGTTTATCTATATTTAGTGATTTTACAAGAATTTTTCAATGAAATCTTCAGCTAACCAATATTTTATATTTATTTAATTAATTGATTTTCAGTTTGTTGTGTTAGTTTTTTCAATAAATTACTTAATACAGTATATTTTTCAACCTCTTTTTTTGTACTAAATACCATTATTATTGTTTGGTATAATTTTTCTATTTTTAAAGCTAGCTGTTTTATTATAGTAAAAATAGATCAGTTTTTAGTGCGTATCATATATGGTATTGTACTGATAGTTAAATGAATATTCACTCAATCAAAAAGGAAGTTTATATGAAACGAAGAGATTTTGTTCAATATGCAGGATTAGGAGCTGGCGCTTTGATGATGCCTTCCCTGCTCATGGGAAATAATATTTCTGCAGAAGCATTGTTAAATCCAGGAATGGATATAACAATAAAGAAGAAATTAGCGGATGTTGCACTAAACACCGCAAAATCTTTAGGAGCGTCATATGCAGATGCCAGAATAGGAAGATATTTAAATCAGTTTGTATTTACTAGAGAAGATAAAGTGCAAAACGTAGTTAATACAGAATCTTTTGGTATCGGAATTAGAGTAATTGCTAATGGTACATGGGGATTTGCTTCTACTAATAATGTTTCTGATGCTGGTATCAAAAAAGCAACACAACAAGCTGTGGCTATCGCTAAGGCAAATTCAAAAATACAAAAGGTACCTGTAAAACTTGCTCCTGTAGCATCTTATGGTGAGGTTTCATGGAAAACTCCTATTAAGAAAGATTTTAAAGAGGTTCCAATTTCAGAAAAAGTAGACTTATTACTTAGTGCCAATGCAGCAGCATTAAAAAATGGAGCCAATTTTGTAAATTCTGGATTGTTTATGGTGAACGAGCAAAAATATTTTGCATCTACAGAAGGGTCATATATAGATCAAGATGTACACCGTATCTGGCCTACTTTTACAGTTACAGCAATTGATCGTGCTTCAAATAAATTTAAATCCCGTCAGGCAATGAGTGCTCCTATGGGTATGGGGTATGAGTATTTAGATGGTCTAGACTCAGAAAAACTAGAAGGGCCAGCAGGTTTAAAACTGTATCGAGGTAGTTATGATATGGTTGAAGATGCTACTTTGGCTGCAAAACAAGCCAAAGAAAGACTTACTGCCAAATCTGTTGAAGCTGGTAAATATGATTTGGTTTTAGAACCTAATCACCTAGGGTTAACCATTCACGAATCTGTAGGACATCCATTAGAATTAGATCGCGTTCTTGGATATGAAGCAAATTATGCAGGGACAAGTTTTGCTACACTGGATAAATGGAAAACCAAAAACTTTAAGTATGGAAGCGAAATCGTTAATCTGGTAGCAGATAAAACCCAAGTTGGATCTCTAGGAGCTGTAGGATATGATGATGAAGGAGTTAAAACAAAACAATGGGATTTAGTACGTAAAGGTGTATTAACCAACTATCAAGCCATACGAGATCAAGTACATATGATTGATCAGAAAGAATCTCATGGATGTTGTTATTCACAAAGTTGGAATGATGTACAGTTTCAGCGTATGCCAAATGTATCATTAGAACCAGGTACAGAGAAATATAGTGTTAGTGATATGATCAAAGATGTAGAAAAAGGAATATATATTGCTGGTAGAGGCTCTTACTCTATTGATCAACAGCGATATAATTTTCAGTTTGGAGGAACTGCTTTTTACGAAATTAAAAATGGAGAAATTGTAGGGATGTTAGATGATGTTGCTTACCAATCTAATACACAAGAGTTTTGGAATTCTTGTGCTAAGATATGTGATAAGAGTGATTACCGTATGTTTGGTTCATTCTTCGATGGTAAAGGACAACCTTCGCAAATTAGTGCAGTATCACATGGTAGTTCTACAACCAGATTTAATAACGTAAATGTGATCAACACAGGTAGAACCATTTAAAATATTGTTTTACTACAAATACAAAAAATATCATGGCAATATATACAAAAGAAGAAGCAAAGCAAATTATGGAAAAAGCATTAAGCTTTTCTAAAGCTGATGCTTGCGAAATAAATATAAGTGGAAGCGAAAGCGGAAATATCCGTTATGCACGTAATACTGTGTCTACTTCTGGTCACAGATCAAATCAAACTTTGGTTGTACAGTCTAGTTTTGGTAAAAAATCTGGTACAGCTACTATTGATGAATTTGATGACGAGTCGTTAAAAAAAGTAGTGAGTAGAGCAGAAGAACTAGCTAAACTCTCTCCAGAAAATCCAGAGTTCATGTCACCTTTAGGTCCTCAGACCTATGATGATTCTATAACTTATAATGAGGCAACTGCAAAAATAACTCCAGAGTATAGAGCAAAAGTTGCAAATAGCAGTATTGAACCTGCAGCAGCCAAAGAGGTTACGGCAGCTGGTTTTTTTGATGATTCATCAGGTTTTGATGCGATGTTAAATTCAAGCGGACTTTTTGCTTATAATAAATGGACTAACGTTGATTTTACAGTTACTATGAGAAGTAATGACGGTACAGGATCGGGTTGGGTTACCAGAAATTTTAATGATATCAATAAGTTTGATGCTGTCGAGGCTTCTAAAGTTGCAATAGACAAAGCAATACTATCAAAAGAAGCTAAAGCCATTGAACCTGGTAAATATACTGTAATACTAGAGCCAGCTGCATCAATAGGACTATTGGGTAATATGGCTAGAGCTTTTAACGCCCGTACAGCAGATGAAGGACGAAGCTTTATGTCTAAAGAAGGTGGGGGTACTAAGCTGGGAGATAAGATTGTAGATGAACGCATAAATATATGGTCTGATCCTTTACACCCAGAGGTACCAACCAGTACATGGAATAACTCGGGACAACCGTTAAAGAAAACAAGTTGGATAGAAAATGGTGCAGTCAAAAATTTGGCATATAGCCGTTATTGGGCAAAGCAAAAAGGAGTAGATCCAGTGCCTTTCCCAGATGGATTTGTTATGCAGGGAGGGGACGCTTCTTTAGAAGATCTTATCAAGGATACCAAAAAGGGAATCTTAGTAACCAGGTTATGGTATATTAGAAGTGTAGATCCTCAAACTTTATTGTATACAGGACTTACAAGGGATGGGACTTTTTATATCGAGAACGGAAAAATTAAGTATCCAGTAAAGAATTTTAGATTTAATGAAAGCCCAATCATCATGCTTAATAACCTCGAAACTCTCGGTAAGCAAGTAAGGATCGATGGTAATTTGGTGCCTTATATGAAGGTAAGGGACTTTACCTTTACCAGCTTATCAGACGCGGTATAACTTTAGTATAAAATATAAAACTGGTTGTTTTGATAACATTAGGATAACCAGTTTTTTATTTTGTTGAAGTATAAAAAGATAATTGCATTGGAAAACAGATTTTTCTTTACAAGATTACAGTATGAGTCTGGTGATTGGGATGTAGATCAACGAATGCCTTCGAATCTTTTAAACTCGTTGGTAGAGTATACAACTCTCAAAGTAGATACTCAAGAAAAAATTATCCCATTAAGTAGTGATGACATATTCAATAGTCCTTTTTGTTATATATCAGGCCATAAATTAGTACAGTTTACTAAGAAAGAAAGAGAAAACTTCGAAAAATATATTAAGAATGGAGGTTTTGTGTTTGCTGATGACTGTAATCATGATATCGATGGATTATTTTCTAAATCATTTGTACGACAAATGGAAGATATTTTTGGACCTCAACAGCTAAAAAAAATCCCTAATAATCATGAGATTTATAAAATATTCTTCGATTTTGATGATGGTCCGCCTACTACTTCGCAAGAACTTAACGGATGGGGGGATGACCTTGTACATGATTATCTCAAAGCCATAGAAATTAACGGAAGAATAGGAGTTTTGTTTAGTAATAAAGATTATGGTTGCGAGTGGGATTATGATTTTAGAAACAAGCGTTGGTATAAAATTGACAACACCCGATTTGGGGTAAATATTGTGATGTATGCATTGACATCATAAAAAAGTAAAGAGTATATATGGATAAAGATTTAGCAAGTATTGAGCAAGAGGTACATATACTTACAGAAAAGCTTACAAACCTTAAAAAAGAGATAGGAAAAGTAATTATAGGACAAGAGGAAACAATAGAACAATTGTTGATCACTTTTTTGGCTGGAGGACATGCATTGTTAGAAGGGGTGCCTGGATTAGCAAAAACACTCATGATTAGAACACTTGCACAGGCTGTTGATTTAAAATTTAAGAGAATTCAATTCACCCCAGATCTAATGCCATCAGATATTATTGGTACAGAAATATTAGAAGAGGATCATAGTACAGGCAAGAAATTCTTTAAGTTCAATAAAGGTCCCATCTTTGCAAATATTGTATTGGCAGATGAGATCAATCGTACACCTCCTAAAACTCAAGCTGCATTATTAGAAGCTATGCAAGAATTTGAGGTTACTTATGCAAATAAAACCTATAAACTTGACAGGCCATTTTTAATTTTAGCAACGCAAAACCCTATTGAACAATCAGGAACTTTTGTGCTTCCTGAGGCTCAGCAAGATCGTTTTTTATTATACATTAAAATTGGATACCCTTCAGAATCAGAAGAAACTACAGTTTTAAAAAACACCACAGGTGTTAGAACACATACTTTGCATAAAGTAATTTCTGGTGAAGACATATTGCGATTGCAACATTTGGTTAGAGAAGTACCTATAAGCGACGACTTAATTACATCTGTAAGTACTTTAATTAGAGCTACACGCCCAGAAACTACTACAGATTCTTATGTAAAAGAATGGGTGAATTGGGGAGCAGGCCCGAGAGCAGGGCAAGCTATGATATTAACTGCCAAAGCTAGAGCTTTGATTAATGGTCGTTTATCTGTAACACTCGATGATTTGAAACATGTGGCATTACCAGTACTAAGACATAGGATTATTGTTAATTTCAGAGCAGAATCTGAAGGTATCACCTCAGATGATGTAACCAATCAATTATTACATATTATGTAGTTTATATAAATAGGATAAAAGTGAGACAAGAGTATCATCAATTATTAAAACCAGAGCTAATAAAAACAGTATCTGGATTGGCACTAGTGGCTAAGGTGATTGTTGATGGATATTTATCAGGTCTTCAGCATAGTCGTAGTGTAGGAGCTGGTATGGAGTTTAGTCAATATAGGAACTATGAACAAGGCGATGACCTACGATTATTGGATTGGAAAATGCTCGCTCGATCAGGGAGATATTATATTAAACAATCTGATATAGAAACTAATATTTCAGTAAAGTTTATTGTAGATGCAAGTATGTCTATGTTGCATAAAGAAGATAACCTATCTAAAATAGATTATGGTAAGGTTGTAATTGCATCGTTAGCATATCTATGTCAAAATCAAGGTGATGCCATAGGACTTTTTGCTTTAAATGATAAGCAATTATATAATGTGTATCCTAAGGTTCAAAAACAACATTATAACCGTTTTCTTCATGAATTAATTAGTATCGAAAGTAAAGGAAAATGGCCTGAAGATCCTAAGCAATCAAAACACCTTCATGATCGCAATCACAAAGAGTTGATCTTTTTTATTACAGATATGTATGAGCATCAAGAAGAACTAACTTCTTTTGTAAAACGATTAAAAACATCTAGAAATGAAGTTGTAGTTTTACATCTTATGGGGAAAAACGAATTAGATTTTGATTACAAGGGTACTGTTACATTCGAAGATTTAGAAACTGGAGCCAGGCTTCAGGTAGATGCAAAAGAAGCAAAAAAAGAATATCTTTTTGCCTTAGAAGAAATGGTAAAAAAAACCAAGAACACTTTGTTGGCTCATGATATCGGTTATCATCTGTTTAGACTAGATGAACATATAGGTGAGGCCTTACAATTCTTTCTAAAAAAACGAAATAAACTCATTTAATATGTTATTTCTTAATCCAACATACCTATGGGCTTTACTTGGGCTAATTGTACCCGTAGCAATACATCTTTGGAGTAAGAAAAAAGGGAAAATAATCAAAGTTGGTAGTACCAAGCTATTTAGTGAAACAGATTCTAAGAAATCCAAAAGTATTCAATTTAACGAATGGTTATTGTTGTTTTTAAGGATGTTTATCATTAGTCTACTTGTTATTATTATAGCTGGACCAAGAGTAAAAAAGAAGGTTGATACAATACCAATAACATATATAATCGAACCTGATTTATTAAAAACCGAAAGGATACGTACTATTATTGATACTTTAGAGAAAGGATCATCTCTAAGGCTTTTGCAAGCAGGTTTGCCAGAGTTTCAAGAAAATGATTTAGATAGAAACAATCCGAAGGCACCATACTATTGGCAACTGGCCAAAGAAATGGAAGCATTGCAAACCGATAGTATCGTGGTTTTTACAAATGCATTTATTACTGGGATAAAAGGTAAGAGACCACAGATTAATAAAAAGATTACTTGGATTACTATTCCGCAAGAAAATCAAACAAAAAAAAGACTAAAAGCCACTAAAAAAGAAAACGGAGTAGCATCACTATTTTTATCAGGAACTGATCAATTTGTAACTTTTAAAAAAGAACTGTTTTCATCTGATAGTGATCATTATCAGCTAAACTCTGCCGAGGATAGTGTTTTTTTTAGGCTGGATGGAAAGCAAGAGAAAATATCTGTTACTGCTGAAAAAAGTATTACTGTACTTTTAAAATATCAAGATAGTTTATCGAATCAGGTAACATATATTAAAGCATCACTAAGCGCTATATCAAAGTATTTAGATAAGTCAATCGAGATACAAACATTGCAGGATATAGCCGTTATAGATACAGAACGTTTTGATATGATAGTTTGGCTAAGTAAAGATTCGATTCCGGATACCTCGGCAAAGGTATTGGTATATAAACCAGATGAGTTAGCTTCTTATAGTATAGAACCAGGACCTACCAAAAAAGTTTTTTATCTTACAAAGGCACTTACTTCAGAAAATATTATAGACCAACATTTTTCAGAACAACTTTTAAGTGTGTTTGATTTTCACAAAGACATAGAAAAAGAAGTTGAAAAATATGATAAAAGAACTGTAGCCTTAGAAGAATTACTTCCTATATATAGTAATTCTAAGGCTAGTATAAAGAATTCTGCTATTTTGGATATCTCTAATTGGCTGTGGTGTTTACTTGCCTTGTTGTTGGTAACAGAACGGATTATAGCAAAACAAAGGAAACAATGATAATCTCTGGAAACAAAATATTGATTCGATTCAAGAGGCATTGGCAACTAAGACTTTGGGTAGAAGTTTTTATGTATGCAATAGGAGTAGCTATTCTTACTTATTTTCTGTTTCATACATTTCTAATTTCTATAGTTGCTTTTATAATAGTAGTTGCGGTGATGACTATTTTTATTAAACCTCATAAACCTACTTTGCAAAAAGTAAGTAACTATATAGATCAACATTTGGCAGCTGCAGAATATAGTAGTGGTCTTTTATTAATAACAGAAGAACAGCTATCTGATGTAGCAAAACTGCAACAACATAAAATAACAAAAGAGCTAAACGAAAAATTGAAAACCATTCGACCTCCTAGTCATTTGATTAGAGGAGCTATTGTATTGGGATTGTTTGCAATTTTAGGATTTTTGGTAAATCATTTTGACTTTATTAATTATTTACAGAGACCACAACAGTCAGAAGCACCCTCAGAACAGATAGTTTTTAAGGCTACAGATTCAACTCAAATACAAAATCAACCACCAAAATTAGAAAATCAGCAAGTAACGATTCGGTATCCAAAGTATACCAATACACCATCTTTTCAAACTTCAGAAATGAATATAAAAGTTCTAGAGGGATCACGATTATCCTGGCAAATAAAGTTTGATTCTGATGTAGACAGTGTAACGATGGAAAGTTTGGGTAATAGCTATCCTATGAAATTTATAGATAGTGGTTACACAAGAACATCAATGGCGAACTCTACAGGTTTTTATAATTTTAAGTTTACAGATACACAAAAGGCTTCCTATGTATCGCAATTATATGCTATCGAAGTTATCAAAGATCAAAACCCTGTTATAGAAATTAAAGGACTAAAACAGTTTACTTCTTTTTCCTTCAAAGACAATAAAAATTTATCTTTCAAAACTTCGATTACTGATGATTATGGAATAGCTAATGCATATATTATTGCTACAGTAAGTAAAGGTAGTGGAGAGGCGGTAAAATTTAGGGAGGAAAAGTTGAATTTTGATACTAGCGTAGTTATAGGAGGTAAGAAACAAAACCTTTCAAAAAACATAAACCTGAACCATATGAAAATGGAACCTGGTGATGAACTCTATTTTTATGTAGAGATTTTTGATCAAAAACAACCTAAGCCAAACAGGTCAAGAAGTGAAACCTTTTTTGCAGTAATAAAAGATACAGTTTCAGATCAGTTTGCAGTAGAGGGAACCATGGGAGTAGACTTGATGCCAGATTATTTTAGGAGTCAGCGGCAGTTAATTATCGATACAGAAAAATTGATTAAAGATAAGCCTAAACTCATATCTCAGCAATTCAAATTTAAAAGTAATGAACTTGGTTTTGATCAAAAAGCATTGCGAATTAAGTATGGAGAGTTTATGGGTGATGAAGCAGAATTTGACCCCGCCACTCAAGAAAATACCGAAACTCATTTGCAAGAAGAAGACCATCAAGAAGAAGACCCATTAGCATCTTATACTCATAAACATGATACCGAAAATGAACATAATTTGGTAGCTGAAGAAGATAACGAAGCCAAGGAAGACCCTTTGCATGAATATTTACATAATCATGAAGATCCCGAAGAATCTACACTTTTTACACAATCTTTAAAAAGCAAGCTTCGGCAAGCAATGAGCGAAATGTGGGATGCAGAATTGTATTTACGACTATATCAGCCAGAGAAATCTTTGCCATATCAATATAAAGCTCTTAAACTAATTCAGGAAATTAAAAATAGTGCCCGCATTTATGTACACCGTATAGGGTTTGATCCACCACCTATTAAAGAAGATAAAAGACTCACTGGTAAAATTGATGAAATATCTAATTATCGTAAAAATGAAGAATTATCAAAAGAAGAACTATATCCGACGATAAGAAAAACTGTTGCAAGACTAGAGCAAATTATATCTGATAAGGAGTTAGTAAAAGATAGTGATAGGTTGCTTTTTGAAGAAGCGGGTAACGAGTTATCTATTAGAGCTATCGAAAACCCCGGACAATATTTAAAAACCTT
The DNA here is from genome assembly GCA_947501475.1 of uncultured Aquimarina sp. GTDB lineage: Bacteria > Bacteroidota > Bacteroidia > Flavobacteriales > Flavobacteriaceae > Aquimarina. The sequence goes on from CANMWA010000004.1 coordinate 298,245, forward strand.
GCAAGCACTAAAGGAAATTACAGAAAGTAAAGCAACTGTACCAGCTTTATTGCTTAAGGTACAAAGAGGATTGTTTTCTACACTTCCCAAACCTGAATCAAATCCAGTAAAAACTAATACGTTTACTAGCGAGATTAATGAATTGTTGTTAAAAGAGTTAGACGTTAATGATTAATAAAATCACTTTTTTAAATGCTCATTGGGTTTGGTTAATTATTATTGGCGCAACTTTAATATGGAGTATTTTTATCTGGAAAGAATACTCTAATAGAGGAAAGCAGAGATTTTGGATTAAAATTGTAATCTCATTTTTTGCAACTATTTCTCTTGCTTTAATTGCCCTAAAGCCTGCAGCTAATATTCCTAATAAAACTATAAAAACAGTTGTGCTTACCGAAGGATATAACAACCAACAATTGGATAGCCTTAAACGAAAATATAAAAGGCTGAATATTATTAATTATAAAGTTAATCATCCCATTTTGGATAATACGAGTGCTTCTGATTCTATTTTTATGCTTGGGGATGGTATACAGCCTTTTGATTTTTGGCAACTAGACAACTATAATGTAAACTATATGCCTGGGAAAAAACCTTCTGGAGTTGTTAGGTTTACGTATACTCAAAAGAATACAGTAGGGCATAACTTTACATTTAAGGGATTGTATCACAATCCAATAAAAGGAAATCAACTTGTTTTGCAAGGACCAGGTGAAGCAGGGTTAGATTCTATTTCTGTAGTATCTACAGATGATTTGAAGTTCAAATTTAATATCCCTCTTACTGTTCAAGGTAGATACCTGTATTCGTTAGTTGAAAAAGATTCTCTTGGCAAAGTTTTGTCCAGAGATCCTATTCCACTGATTGTTGAAAAGTCTACTCCTTTGCAAGTATTAATTTTGAATGAGTTTCCAACTTTTGAGACCAAATATCTTAAAAATTACCTTGCCGAGATGGGGCATCAAGTGCTAGTACGAAGTCAGATTACAAAAAAAAGGTACAAATTCGAATATTTTAATATGAGTAAGATGCCTTTAGGAATTCTTTCAAAAAAGAATTTAGAGGTTTTTGATATGGTAATTATTGATGCCAGTACTTTAAGAAATTTAGGAAGAAGATCTCGTGTCGCACTAGAAAATTCGGTTATAGAAAATGGTTTAGGAATCTTTATTCAACCAGATAAAAGTTTTTTTAAATCTTCAATAGTTTTTAATTCTTTCAATTTTATTTCTGATAAAAGTAAACATACTACCCTAATTGATCAAGATAAAGAGAAACTTGCTAAGTATGATTTCGTTTTCGATAATGAATTTTTATTACAACCTATTCACACTACAATTGATAATCGAATTATTTCGGCATATAAGCGCATAGGAAAAGGTAGAGTAGGTACCACAGTATTAGAAAACACCTATACGCTTCAATTAAAAGGAGATTCAACAGTTTATAGGCAGTTATGGTCTAAATTAGTTGAGAGCATATGTAATACAAAAAATCCAATTACAGAATGGAGTTCTAGATCAGGAATCACTTATAAGAATCAACCTTTTAAATTTCAGATACGAACATTAATAAAAGCGCCATTAGTTAAAAAGGATAAAGGCCATCGTATTTCATTACAAAATGATATAGATATACCTGATCTTTGGACTGGTATTACCTACCCAAGAGAAATAGGATGGAATACATTAATCATTGAACAGGACTCTACAACTGCACTAAATTATTATGTAACTAACCCTGAAAAATGGGCTGCATATTCTAAATATAAAATAAAGAAAGAGAATCACAGAAAATTTGATAATCGAGATGCCCATATAGTGACTCAATCTATACACCCTAAAGAGGTGATTTCTCCCATCGGGTTATATGTTTTATTTTTAATATGTATAGGATATTTGTGGCTTGAACCTAAAATTGTAGAATAAGTTTAAGAACTTTAGGATTGTATAAAATTAGGCAGCTTTTTCTTTTTTTGATGTTATACTACGAGCCCAAGAAATAGCAGAATTTAGATTCTCAAAACTTCTTAATTTACCACGCATAAATAGCTTCTCTAATACCGCGTTTAGCATTCCTTTTTGATTATAACTAACGACACCATATCCTTTTAAAGTGTAGCTATATTTAAAAAAATGAATCCAATCGCTGGGAACAACAGAATATGGATTAACCCGATTCGTAATATATACCAGATCTTTACCATTTTGATCATAGAGATTTGTAATTTCTTCAACTACCATTTTTGCATGATCTTTCCAGTTAAAAACTATATCCATATTAATCTCACCAACAATAAAAGTTTCAAATAAATAAAAATTACCAAAAGGATAATTTATTTCCTGTATAGCTTCGTGATAATAAGGAGAGTTTTTTATTTCCATAGGTCAAAAATCATAAAATTGCTGTATTAAAGCATTTTTAGAAACTTAATTTATTAGAATTAATCGATAAAACAAAAAAATGAAGGATAAAAGGTTAAATAAGCTGTGTTTTTTTATTATTTCATGTGCTATAATGATTGTTCTAATTAAAAAAATTAATTTTTGTTGTTTTTCGCATTTCTTTCTTGATTGAATCCAAACTATAGCCAAGATATTTTATTACTTAAAGTTTCGTTACTTCTTAGCTAGTATGTCAAAATAGTTTTCTAATTATTGTTACCTTTCATTACAAAATATATATAGAAAAATATAGATATATGAAAAAGAATATTATTATTTCTATAGGAATGTTATTTGGTTTATTTTTAATAGCCTGTAACTTATCACCGCAAGGATCTAGGGAGTTAGAGATAGATAATACGAATGTTTATATGGATACAAATATTGAGATTAAAGTGGATTCTTTACTTTCTATAATGACTCTTGAAGAAAAAATAGGTCAGATGAATCAATATAATGGTTTTTGGGATCTTACAGGACCGAAACCAGAGGAAGGAGTCGCTGCAAAAAAATACGAGCATCTGCGTAAAGGTTGGGTGGGATCTATGTTAAATGTAAGAGGAGTAAAAGATGTTCGTTCTGTACAAAAAATAGCAGTAGAAGAATCAAGGCTTGGGATTCCATTAATTATTGGATTTGATGTGATTCATGGGTATAAAACGATGAGCCCTATTCCATTGGCTGAAGCAGCAAGTTGGGATATGGATGTAATAAAAAAATCTGCTATGGTTGCAGCACAAGAAGCATCTGCAGCAGGAATAAATTGGACATTTGCTCCAATGGTTGATGTATCAAGAGATGCTAGGTGGGGTAGAGTAATGGAAGGAGCTGGAGAAGATCCATTCTTGGGGTCTAAAATTGCTGAAGCTAGAGTAAAAGGTTTTCAAGGAGAAGATCTCTCTGCAAATTATACAATTGCTGCTTGTGCTAAACATTTTGCTGGATATGGATTTTCTGAAGCTGGAAGAGATTATAATACAGTAGATATTGGAACTTCTACCTTAAATAATATTGTTTTTCCTCCGTTTAAGGCGGCTACAGAAGCTGGAGTTCGAACCTTTATGAATTCATTTAATGAACTTAACGGAGTTCCTGCAACCGGAAATAAGTTTTTACAAAGAGATGTACTCAAAGATGCATGGCAGTTTAATGGGTTTATCGTTTCCGATTGGGGGTCAATTACAGAGATGGTTGCACATGGCTATTCAGAAAACGGAAAAATTGCAGCCGCAATGGCAGCAAATGCAGGATCAGATATGGATATGGAATCATATCTGTATATAGAACATTTGGCGACTCTTGTCAAAGAAGATAAAGTTAAAGAAGAGACCATTAACGGCGCAGTAAGAAGAATTTTAAGAGTAAAATATGAATTAGGACTCTTTGATGATCCATACCTGTATTGTAATGAACAAAGAGAAAAAGAAAGTATAGGAAGCGAAACAAATCAGGAAGCAGTTCTTGATGTTGCCAAAAAATCTATTGTACTCTTAAAGAATGAAAAAAATCTATTACCGCTTAAAAAAGAAGGGCAAAAAATTGCTTTGATTGGTGCACTAGCTAATGATAAGAATAGTCCTTTGGGAAGTTGGCGAATAGCGGCCGATGATAATACTGCAGTTTCGGTACTAGAAGGAATGCAGCGCTACAAAGGAAATTCGTTATTATATGCCAAAGGAGCAGATGTTTCCTTAGGAGAAACCTCATTTGTTACCAAAACTAAGATCAATACCTCAGATAAAAGTGATTTTGCAGAAGCTTTAAAAACGGCAAAAGATGTAGATGTTGTCATCATGGTTTTGGGAGAAATTGGTTTTCAAAGTGGAGAAGGACGTAGTAGAACAGAGCTTGATTTGCCCGGAGTACAACAAGAACTTTTGGAAGCAATATATAAAGTAAATCAAAATATAGTTTTAGTACTAAATAATGGTAGGCCATTGTCAATTAACTGGGCCGATGAACATATTCCTGCTATTGTAGAAGCTTGGCATTTGGGCTCGCAAAGTGGCAATGCAATTGCACAGGTTTTGTATGGGGATTATAATCCAAGCGGTAAATTGCCTATGTCATTCCCTAGAAATGTTGGTCAAGTGCCTATATATTATAATTATAAAAATACTGGAAGACCAGTAGAGCCCGAGCCAGATCTTGTTTTTTGGTCGCACTATTCAGACCAAAAAAACACACCACTGTATGTTTTTGGTCATGGGCTGAGTTATACAACCTTCGGTTATAAAAACCTTAAAACGATCAAGATAAATGGCACAATTATTGATCCTGAGATTAAGGTATCAGTTGATATTACTAATACAGGAGATCGTGAAGGTAAAGAAGTGGTTCAATTATACATAAGAGATCTTTTTGCTAGTATAACGCGGCCTGTAAAAGAACTAAAAGGCTTTGAAATGGTTTCTTTAAACCCGGGAGAAACAAAAACGATAAGCTTTACTTTAGATAAAGAAACTTTGGGTTTTTATAATAACGATAATGAGTGGATGATAGAACCTGGGAAATTTGAAGTATATGTTGGAGGAAGTTCTGATACCGCAGTTGAATCTAATTTTGAATTGGAATAAGAAAAAACATTTTTTAAAAAGCGCCCTATTTTATCAGCTTTTGAAACAATAATAAATTGATACTTTGAAAATAACTTATGAAGTTATATTTTAGTACTTAAAATAACCTACTATTATGCACGTAACAAATACTATGAATACAAAAAAATTATTATTTATACTAATAACGCTATGTTTTGCCATCAAAACGCAAGCCCAAAATGACCAAATTTCCCTTCAATCTCTTAGTGACCAAGAATTTGCTGTTAATAGCGTTAATGGGATTCCGTTTACAGTAGTCCTTGAAGAAAGTAATAGTGATGGACAATATCATTTGCCAAGTGGAGGTAGTGTTACTTTTAAGATTGCCGATATGATAGGAAAAAGAAGTACTCTTAGAATTGTTTTCGAAGAAGAAATGTATCACTCCTTAGAGGATAAACTAATCGAACAATATGATTCTGATGTACAGTGGATTACAAATTTTCTTGAAATTAAAGGGAATGAACTTAAAATGTTTCCAACTCGTCCTGTGTTTACAGATGCAGGTTTAGAAAAACTAAAATCCAAAGTATTTCAGTATACTACGACTGATAAAAAAGAAGAATATTTTAATCAATGGATAGAAAAAATTAATTATTCTGTTGGTGCAGTACAATATTTTAGAGAATTATATACCGCTTCTAATGGTGAAAATAATGCACAACGTCATAATTTTTTACCAATTAATATATACGAAGAACTTCAGAAAATAAGATAAAATTTGTATATAAAATGATAGCAGTTTGTCTTCTTGATTTTGTGTGATTACTTCCCGATACAATATGTAATTCAAAAAAAATATGTAAACAAAAAAGTTTTTGATATCACTTTTTTATTACATTTGAATATAATTAATAATGAGTCTATTAAGGACGCATTGCCTACATAAATGGAAACGTTTTTCAGATTCGGGCCTAGGAGCATAAAGAAGTCTACTCCAAAAGCTGCCTCAGGGATGGGGAACCGAATTCTCAGGCTGACTTCCAAAAAGTACACAGTTGCACTTCAATTTTTTGAACGGATAAAATTCGTTCCCTACACCATTTCTATTATTCGAGTTTGAGATAATTGATATAAATGGCATTGCCATTTTTCTTATCAATTTCTATTTTTTTAATCTCGTATAATGGAATGACCCATAGATTTTCAGGCTATTCTGGCCTGTGATACTAATGGTGAATTTCATCTGCAAATCAAAACAAAACAGATGAAAACAAAATATATCGATCTTATCGATCAAACCTTTCATTTTCCCCAAGAAGAATTTAAACTGGAGGATAACCAATTACAGTTTCATGGTATTAACCTTATGGAGTTGATCGCTCAATATGATGCACCCTTAAAATTTACCTACCTCCCCAAAATATCTGAAAACATCAACCGAGCTAAAAGCTGGTTTGACAATGCAATCAAAGCGAATAATTATGCCGGTAATTATAACTATTGCTATTGTACCAAAAGTTCGCATTTTCAACATGTATTAAACGAAGCACTAAAAAATGACATTCATATAGAAACCTCTTCTGCTTTTGATATTGATATCGTAGAAAACTTAAAGGCACAAGGTAAAATTAATAATGCAACCTATATTATTAGTAATGGCTTCAAACGTGATCAATACGTTCAAAATATCGCTCGATTGATTAATAACGGACATCATAATTGTATTCCTATCATTGATAATTACGATGAACTAGATTTATTAAGTGATGTAATCAATGAAGGCTTTCAGGTTGGTATTCGTATTGCTTCAGAAGAAGAACCAAAGTTCGAATTTTATACTTCTAGATTAGGAATTGGGTATCGAAATATTGTGTCTTTTTATAATAATCAAATCAAAAATAACCCAAAAGTGAAACTAAAAATGCTTCACTTCTTTATTAATACAGGTATTCGCGATACTGCTTATTATTGGAATGAGTTATTAAAATGTTTAAAGGTGTATATCAGTCTTAAGAAAATATGTCCATCATTAGATAGCTTAAATATAGGTGGTGGTTTCCCAATAAAAAACTCTTTGGCATTCGATTATGACTATCAGTATATGATTAATGAAATCGTAAATCAAATCCAAATTGCCTGCGAAGAAGCACGAGTAGATGTTCCTAATATTTTTACAGAATTTGGAAGTTTTACAGTTGGTGAAAGTGGTGGTGCTATTTACGAGGTACTATATCAAAAACAGCAAAATGATCGTGAAAAGTGGAATATGATCAATTCATCTTTTATCACAACAATACCAGATACCTGGGCGATAAATAAGCGTTTTGTAATGTTGCCCGTAAACAGATGGGATGATGAGTACGAGCGAGTACTACTTGGTGGATTAACCTGTGATAGTGATGATTATTACAACTCAGAACAGCATATGAATGCCATATATCTTCCAAAATATAAAAAGGATAAACCGCTATACATCGGATTTTTTAATACTGGTGCATATCAAGAGACCATTGGTGGTTTTGGTGGGTTGCAACACTGCCTGATCCCACAACCGAAACATATTTTGATAGATCGTGACAAGAATGGAAAGGTTACTACAGAAGTTTTTGCACCACAACAAACCTCAGAACAGTTATTATCTATTCTTGGATATCAAAAAATAGCGAAAAAAGAAGAAGTTTTAGAACATTCAAAAAAAGAGACATTTATACATCCTATTTAATTTATTAAATCCAAACATTTTTAAAATGGAAACTAAGAAAACATATGCCGGAATTCCAGAACAATATGCTGGCTATGACAAATCAAAAGTAGTATTAATCCCTGTTCCTTATGATGGAACCAGCACTTGGGGTAAAGGAGCCGACAAAGGCCCTGAAGCGTTCTTGCACGCTTCAGAAAATATGGAGCTATATGATATAGAAACCAATAGCGAAGTATATAAGCAAGGAATACATTTAACTGAACCTGTGGATGAAGTTTCCTCTCCAGAAGCTATGGTTACAACCGTACATAATGTTGTTAAATCTAATATAAAGCGCAACAAATTTGTGACTCTTTTTGGAGGAGAACATTCAATTTCTATAGGGGCTATACGTGCTTTTGATGAATGTTTCAAAGATTTAACAGTAGTGCAAATCGATGCCCATGCCGATCTAAGAAAAGAATATGAAGGTTCTACGTTTAATCACGCTTGTGCTTTGCATGAAGCCAATCAAAATACCAATCTTATTCAGGTTGGGATTAGAAGTATGGACGCTTCAGAAAAATTAGTGATGAAAAAAGAAAATGTCTTTTTCGCACACGAAATGGCAACAGATAATTATTGGATGGATAATGCCATCGAATTAATGACAGATAATGTCTATATAACTTTTGATCTGGACGCATTAGACCCTTCTATTCTACCCTCTACTGGAACACCAGAACCAGGAGGATTATTTTGGTATGAAACCCTTGAATTTCTTAAGAAAATATTTGAAGAGAAGAATGTGGTGGGATTTGATATTGTAGAATTATGCCCAAATAAAGATGATAAATCCTCAGATTTTGCTGCTGCCAAATTATACTATAAAATGTTGAGTTACAAGTTTGAAGAACAAGATGTTGATGATGAGAATGAAAATTTATATGTCCTTAAAGGCAATGATAAAACTAATCACCTAAAATTTACTGATGATGAGTATGAAGGATAAAGGAGCCATCTCACAATTTATAGAAAAGTATTATCTCCATTTTAATGCAGCTTCTGTAGTAGATGCAGCCAAAGCTTATGAAACCCAAATAGATAAGGGTTCAAAAATGTTGGTGTCTCTTGCAGGAGCTATGAGTACTGCCGAGTTAGGTAAAATTTTTGCAGAAATGATTCGTCAGGATAAAGTGCATATTGTTTCTTGTACTGGAGCTAATCTTGAAGAAGATATTATGAATCTGGTGGCGCATAGTCATTATAAGCGTGTACCTAACTATCGTGATTTAACGCCACAGCAAGAGTGGGATTTATTAGAACAAGGATTAAATCGTGTTACAGATACCTGTATCCCAGAAGAAGAAGCTTTTAGGAGATTACAGCAACATATTTTTAAGATTTGGAAAGATGCTGAAGAAAAAGGAGAACGCTATTTTCCACATGAGTTTATGTACAAAATGTTATTGTCTGGTGTGCTAGAACAACACTATGAGATAGATATTAAAGACAGTTGGATGTATGCAGCTGCAAAAGCCAATTTACCGATGGTAGTGCCTGGTTGGGAAGACAGTACAATGGGTAACATATTTGCTAGCTATGTTATGAAAGGAGAACTCAAAGCAAGTACAATGAAATCTGGTATTGAGTATATGACCTTTCTTGCAGATTGGTATATCGATAATTCCGAAAATGGTATTGGATTCTTTCAAATAGGTGGTGGTATTGCAGGGGATTTTCCTATTTGTGTAGTACCAATGCTATATCAGGATATGGAACGCACAGATACCCCATTCTGGAATTATTTCTGCCAAATAAGTGACTCAACAACAAGTTATGGGTCTTATAGTGGAGCAGTACCTAATGAAAAAATCACTTGGGGGAAACTGGATATAGACACTCCTAAGTTTATCATTGAGTCTGATGCAACAATTGTTGCGCCATTGATATTTGCCTATTTATTAGATATGTAAATAAAATGAAAACACAACAAAATGAAAATTTGAAAAGAGTTATTGTTGATTATAAAAAATTAAACAATACCATTCTGGATCTAATAGTAAATAAATATCCTGATGGATATAACGATCGAGATATCATTACGTTTAGAAATGCACAAAACGAAATAGTAGAATGTGTAGAAGTTAAAACAGAGGGTACTTTATATCTGATTAAAGTAAGTAAACGCCTAATTAATGCAATGCAAGATCATGATGATGAATATGATCAAGAGAAAGAAACTGATTTGCCAGAGGAATTAGAAAAGTAATAGTTGTAGGGTAGCGTTTAAAATTATTATAAAAACAAAATTAATACATTGGAAGTAAAAAAACTTAAAATAATAGGAAGTGAAGAATGGTGTGTATTCGAAGAATTTGGAATACCTGCAATCAAAGCACGTGTAGATTCTGGAGCAAAAACCTCTTCTATACAAGCGAATAACATTAAACTTATCCATAAAGGTACTGAGGAATGGGTACGTTTTGAAGTCAATCCTATTCAGGATAATCGAAGTATTATTATAACCTGTGAAACCAAACTTCATGATAAACGAGTAGTCAAGAGTTCTTCAGGGATTTCTGAACAACGTTTTGTGATCAAAACACCGGTTACACTTGGTGACTTTACCTATAATATTGAGCTTACTCTTGCTAATCGAGACGCAATGGAATTTCGTATGTTACTAGGTCGGGAAGCACTGATGGATCGATATATGGTAAACCCTTCTGCCGCTTATCTAGAAACCAGTTTTACTACTGAGCAAATAGCAGAGAAATATGCTCCGTTTATTAAAGAAAAATCAGGATTAAAGATTGCATTACTAGCTAGTAATCCAGAATTGTATAGTAACAAACGTATCGTTGAAGCAGGGATAGCCAGAGGTCACGAAATGGTATTTCTAAACGTAGAGCAAGCTTATATGAAATTGGATGCTACAGAACCTGAAATACGGTACCGCGGAGGGAATATTATTGATGAATTTGACGCCATTATACCAAGGATACGACCCTCTATGACTTTTTATGCGTGCGCATTAATCCGACAATTTGATTCTATGGGAGCATATTGTTTAAATACAGCAGAAGCGATTACCCAATCTAGAGATAAGCTATTGGCAACCCAACTTTTTGCCAAACACGATATCCACATCCCGATTACAGGATTTGCAAAATCACCTTTAGATACTAAAGACTTGATCAAAATGGTTAATGGAGCACCATTAATAATTAAACTTTTAGAGAGCACTCAAGGTAAAGGTGTTGTACTTGCAGAAACTAACAAAGCTGCAGAGAGTGTGATTAATGCTTTTAAAAGTGTACAAACGAATATTCTGGTGCAGGAATTTATTAAAGAAGCAAACGGTCAAGATATTAGATGTTTTGTGGTGAATGGAAAAGTAGTTGCATCTATGCAAAGACAAGCTGCCAAAGGAGAGTTTAGAGCCAATATTCATCAAGGAGGATCAGCTTCTAAAATTAAAATAACCACTGAAGAACGTAAACTAGCAATCAAAGCAGCAAAAATTCTAAATCTTCCTGTAGCTGGAGTAGATATTATTAGATCTAACAAAGGCCCTCTTTTATTAGAAGTAAATTCTTCTCCGGGACTAGAAGGGATAGAAAATGCCACCGGACTGGATATTGCCAACATTATGGTTGAGGCTATCGAAAAGAAGTTAAAGTTTAAACGATGTACATCCTAAAACCGAACTTCAGTACTAATGTTTTGTGAAACCCTTATTCAAATCCTGTAAACTGAATTATTAAAATCAATAGATATGAATGGTACTATTATTAATCAAAATGTAGAGTACGGAGTATTTAAGAAATACTATGATGGGTATTATCAATTTAAGATGGAAAACGGAGTGACTATTGTATTTGAAGAAGTGTCTTATATAGTAATTAGAAAATTCGATCTTAAAACGGATATCTCGCTTATAGGCAAAAATTTTGAGATTACTTATTCAGAATATGTTGAAGATGATGATGAAGACTTTGTGTCCTTCAAAATTGAGAAATTGAAACTTATCTAAACAAAAGGATACTATAAGAAAATCTATTACTTCCCGATACAGAAAGTATTATACCAATAAAATATTAGGTTTATTATAGTTAAGGTACAAATAGGGTACACTTTAATGGCTAAAAAATGGATATGGGCATTTTTACAAAATTCGAATCTACCATTTAATAATCTCGAATAGCAATTAATTAATAATAAATTATTTAGACGGATTATAGATTAAGAATGAGCCTTATCATAAATGTTTAAAAACTTCATAATTTTCAATAAACCTTTTAATTCTTTTCAGTAAGAATAATCAAATTGGTGTTGCGTATCGAATTGATGTTGAGTATCAAATTGGTGTTGCGTGTCGAATTGATGTTGCGTATCAAATTGATGTTGCGTGTCAAATTGATGCTGAACATCATATTGGTGATAACGACCACCATTTGGAGCAATATGTTGACAGGCTATTGAATGACCGCAATTAATTTTATGCTGACAGGCAAATAGATGATTGCAGTTTATTTTATGCTGACAAGGAATAGAGTGTTGACACGTAGTAGTATGAACACAAGCTATCTTTTTTCTTGTGCGTACTGGAGTTGAAGTTGGAGTTGGAGTATGACCTCCAGCTGCGTACCATCCTTTTTCAATTGCTTGAAGTCTAAGAGATTTCTTAGGATGTGTAGAAGAACCACTATTAGAACCAATAGCCGCCATAGCTGATTTAGATTGAGATAAACTTGCCCCCATTTCTCTCAAAACAAATCCTGAAAATTCATCAGCTTCAATCTCTTTATCTGGTCTACTCCCTTTACCATCCAAAGTATGTCCATTCAAGTGATGTCCTACTTCATGAGCGAGAATACTAATTGCACTCCAATTTGATCCAGTATTATTAATTACTTTTGACATAAAGGAAGGGTTGTAAGCAATGTATCGTTGCCCATTATTTACAAAGGCTGAAGCATTAGCAACATTTCCTTCCGAAATAATCATTTTGGGTTTAAGTCCTTTCAGGGCTAACATATTTTTGATTATTTGTTCAGCCTCTTCATTAGAGGTAAAATTATTCGAAAGTGTTATTGATGAAGGGTTGCTATTTCCGTAATAATCACAACCTCCATTACTGCCTAAATAAAAAGTTTGGGAAGAAATACTAGTAGTATTTAATATTGCTATTAATAAAACGGCACCAGAGATTTTCATACTTCTTAGTTTTAAGAATTAGTCAAAAATTATTTAATAAAAAATTATGGGGTATGAAAAATTGATTAAAACATGATAGATTAAAACTATCTTGTTTAACCGTGTGCGAATTATGACAATAGTATTGTTTTGATAATCAGTATTGTAATAAATTTAAAATAAAAATAACAAACTAACTAATTTTTCTTGATTTATTAAGTATGTTGTCCAATTAAATCTCAGGTTTTCAAATCCTATATTCTAATTAAACATTTTTCTTTTATGGTTGGGGTTATTTTTTCAACGGATTTCTGTTTTTATTTATTTCTTTGCTAAGTTGAATAAGCTTCTTTTCTCGGTCATTGTATAGCTTTTCTATTGCAAATTCAAATAACTCATAAGCGTCAAGTACATCATTGCTATTTAAGTCTGAAAAATGGCTTCCAGCATTACCTATCCATTTTATTGCAAGTAATAATTCACTTGTATCGGGATTAGTTTTTTTAAATTCTTCGAGTCTTTTATGTAAACTTAATTTTTTTCCCCCTTTTGAATCATGAACCTTCAACTCGTTCAAAAGTACTTCTGTTGCAATCCTTATTTTATTTGCACAAGAACTTATATCTAGCCAATATAACCCGAAAGATTCATTTAGAACTTTTTTAATACTTGTAGGACACGAATCAGGTATTTCTATAATTTTAAGAGGTGGGTAAAATGATATTGGCGTAACTCTAAATTTAAGACCTGTTTCTTCATCTGAAGGGTAATTTTCTTCATTCCTTAAACCAGTTACGGCTATAGTTTCTGGGCAGTTATTACATTTTAAGTGCATTGAAAATATGTAATCTGAATAATAGTACCCTCCGTAAGAATTCATTTCTAATGAAGTGGCAGTTTCGTTTTTTAAAATACTTTCTTTATTTGGAATATCTAAAGTTCCAGATTTGCATGTAGGACAAGGTTTTTTTACACTCCAATTAAGCCATATTTTTCTATTAAATGCCATGTTTATTAATCCAGTTTAATTTATTGAGTTGTTTATAAAAAACAATATAAAGTTTTAAATCATTTACCTTTTGAAGTATCTAACTTACTTTTTTCAGGGTTAATATTTTTAGGAACTGTATCTAATTGTATTGTTTTATCTTTTATTTTAGAGTTGGATTCAATTAATGTTTGAGTTTCAGTAGTCGTATTATCAATAATTTTTTTGTTAGGAATTTCATAAGTAAGGTATAGACCGATTAAGATAAAAATACCAATCAGAAAAGTTACACAGGCTGCGCTAAATAAAAAATTTGTAATTTTTAAATATCGCCAAACCCATCGATTATTACTTTTTTGTTTTTCCTTTGTGCTAGTTTTAGTTCCGATTAATTCAGAAAAGTCTTTTTCAAATAATTCAACTTCAAATTTTAATTGTTTTTCTTGTCGCTCATTGTATTTATTCACTACCTCCTGATGTAGTCTATTCTGCTCTTCTAAGCTCATAGTCGAAAGGTTTTGCATTGGTATTGTCAAATCAAAGTCTTGATCCAACAATATTAATACATCTTTATAAGAGGTGTTTTTCGTAGTAATGTATTTTGAATAAATAAAATCATCTGGTAAATCATAACCAGTAACAAATTGATCAAGAGAAATAATTAAATTAAGTTCAGATTTTTGAAATAATAGGAGAGATATTCTATAGAGAATACCAAAAAAGATTGTTGCACCAGAAAAAAGAATGATAATCTCTGAAATATGATTTATAAAACTATTTGCATTATTATAATTTGCTATTAGTAATGTAATAGCTGTAATAGAGAAACCAACCAGCCAAACAATTATTCGATCTGTTTGTTCCCATAATTTTTGAAAATTATTAAGATTCGTTTTTATACTTTCATTAGCTTTTAGAAAGAGAAATTTTTGAAAATTTGTATTTGACATCCTTTTGGTTTAATCAATGGTTTTTTTAATGATTCCTATATTAAATCTAGAGAAATTGAATACTCAACTCCATTGAGATTAAATCTGTACATATCAGTAGTATGTTCTAATTTTTCGTGGTTACCATAGTCAAATTCTTTATGATGATTTGGACATAGCAGAATGATGTTGTTGGGCAATTCATTTCCTCCTAGATGTTTGGGTTCTATGTGGGCTGCTTCGATGTAATATGAACCATCTTTCTTTTTAATTCTTTCACCACATATTTGGCATTTAAAATCTCTTAATTTTTTAATTTTAGCAATGGTTGCATTATCTCTTTTATAGGATTTGTGGTTAATAACAATTAGTTCAGGGTCGGTCGGTTTTAGATTTCTTAACTCTTGGGCTAATTGCTGCTTGGTTTTACCTTCCTCATGTAAAATAGTTGTTATTTCTTCTTGCTCTATTTCATTGAATACATCAGAATTAATTTTGTCATATTTCAAAAATATTTCACGCATTAAATGCATTGTTACGCCCTGTAAATTTTCATAGTAAGTAATATGAGATTTTAATGCTTTTAAAGCATTTGATAGTCCTCTTTTTCCAAAGTTTAGATTAATGTTTTGTAGATAATAATCCATAGCATACGAATTAAGTGTTCTAGTAAACTTATCTCCTTCTAATAAACGTTTTAAGTTATGAATATAATCAGCAGCACTATTATGATTCATTCTGCCGTCTGCAACAATTTTATCAATTCCTTCTTTTCTTGTAAGTTTTCCTTGATAAACATTTACGGCTACTTCATAAGCAATATGAATTAATTCTTTGGTTACTTTCATAGAGGCATAAAAATAATACCCATCCATAATTGGACGGGTATTAAAAATACAAAGTTTATTTTAGAATATCAGACTATAAAACGTTTTTCAAATCATTAATTACAAAGACTTTCTCCAAGTAGAACACCATAAGAATTATCTTTATTAGGATCGTTTGATGATCCAGATTTTACAATCTTTACCCAATTAGTGGTAGCATTTTGTTCTCTTAAAATTTGGCATAAATATTCTGCAAATCCATCCCGTCGAGTTCCATCATCAGATACGTTTACGTACAAAACATTAGCATCAGTTATAATGGCGTCTTGAACTTTTGGTTCTTTTTTTATTTTATTGAGTGCCTTTACATTGTTAGGATAATCCATAGGTTTTTCTATGTTACCGCAACTCGTAATTAAGATTAACAAAATAGCAATAGTAATTGTCTTTATCATAATTGTAGATTTAGTTTTCTTTATTGTTCAAAGATAAATAAAAAAATCATTTGTCATATTTTTGTATGACAAACTTGTCATATCATTCGTTGACCTTTGCTTAGTGACGAAGGAAGAATTACAAAAACAAATAGGTCTACGAATAAAAGAACTCCGTACACAAAAGGGCTGGAATCAATCCGATCTGGCTAGGGCTTGTGATAAGGATAGGCAAGCGATTGAAAAAATAGAGAACGGAAAAGTCAATTCAACTATTTACTCGTTGTATCAGTTATCAAAGGCTCTTGAAGTAGATTTAAATAGCTTTTTTAAGATTCATCAGTAGACTTTATTCTTGATTTGCTTATCGCTCTTTCCATTTGATTTGCAGTAATAATTGAAGAAACTCCTCTTACAAGAAAAATACATACTACAATAATAATAATAAAGAGAGTTAAGAGAACAATTTTATCTGAAAAAGAGGCTTGGTATTTATAGTCTAAGTATACCATTCCAATTAAACTAAGGAAGAAAATAGTAAAACTAAATACAAGTGTAATCTTCATAAAACTCTTTTGAAATTTACTTAAATGCACTTCAATTTTTTCGCCACTAATGTTTAAATGGTTATTTGCTTCTTTGATAGTTTTCCAAGTGTAATGCTTTCCTAGCTCATTCTTAAATTCAATATATTTTGGAATCGTTTTAATATTAGTAGAAATCCCAGTTTGCGAATAAAAATAGTTCTCGATTAAGTTGGGTAATACGAAATCTTTTTTAAAATCAATAGCCTCATATTTTTCAAATAATGGATTCGCCTCTAGTGTATCGGTAACCTTTTTTAATTTTCGTTTTTGATAAGATATGATGAGGTGTACTAAAGGTTGTCCTAGAATTCCTCCACCTAATATTGCTATAATGATTTTGGTTAAGTCGTCCATGAATAATTTTTTACGTTAAATTAGAAATAATCTTTCAATTTCTTCTGAAGAAAACGATTTACCACGATTTATTTTTGCCATCAATTTCAAATATTTCTTTGTTGGTTTACCATTATAATGGGTTTTGAAGTATTTGCTGTATAGTTCTTTGTAATTCCTTTCCAAATCAAAATGGCAACCGTATACCTTTTCTATTTGTCTCCATTTCTTGCTTTGGGTCTGTTTTTCATACATTCCACTGGGTAGGGCAGAACGATGCATAAAACGCTGATCTATAAAATGTAATTTTCTACACCTTTTGTTTGTAAAAGGGCATAAGAAGTACCAAATAAACCCTTTCCCAAGATTTGAGGGTAAAGAAATCAATTGAACATGATAGTTATAAGATGAATCATTACAGTTGTAGCTAAGAAAGAATACACTCTTGGTATTAGTTATTTTGGTAGCAATAGATATTGAACTTGTTTCTATTCCGTTTCTACTCCAAGTTATTGTGCCGCTTTTATGGTAGCTTGTTTTAAGGTAGCCCCATTTTTTTAGGTCAGAAATATTAATGCTTTTTGCATTATCAAAAAGGTATGGGAATGTTGAGTGTTTTGGCATCTGGCTACAGTTTTAAACCTAAATCTTTAGGGAATGTTATTTTTTAATGTAAGTTAGAATGTTAGGTTTTGTCAGGTAGTCTGCAATGTCAAATCCTTGTTGACGCTCATATTCTATGGCTTTTCGTTCTAACAATGTTGAGATTCTAAACGTTGCCAATTTTGTAAGCTTGGGTATTTTACTGTTCCATAGATCTAAGCATCCTAAATCAGGAAAAAGTATAACGTTTCTTCCTTTTAAAACTTTCGTCTTTTCACTGTTTAGGTTATTTACACTACCGCAACCAAGCCAGATAAACTGAGGAAGGAATATACTAGCTATTATAGCCGTTTTCTCACTTTCAACGATAGCAACTGGCTTTTCTTTGTTTTTGTTTAGCAGATGCTCACCAAAAAAACATTGTTGTAGATTGAATTTATCTAGTTGCAATACTTTATGAGCCCAATTAATACGATTGTATGGTTTTTTAATACGTTTTCCGTTTGCAGGATCGTATAGCATAATTTTTCCACTTCTAATTTCGCCGAAATCATCTACTTGCCAGAAGATAGTTGCTCCGTTCCAATGAGCAGAAGTGCCAATGTTGTATTTTTTGGCTAAATCAAGAGCAACCTCTGCATTCCAAATACTAGATAAATACTGTAAAAAATAATTAGGCTGATTACTAGCAATGCTTTCTTGCATAAATGTTTTGTCAATATAACTAGCTTTCTGTTTAATTTTTGGTTCTGGTTTCCTTTTCAATAAATTGTTATTAATTTTAGTGGTTGGGATGCCATTCTCTGAAAAGTATTGTTTCGGCGAAAAGTGGTACCCACACTTAATCTCTCTATTACATTTGCCTAATTTATCTTCCAAATATTCTCCATTACGCTGGTCAATATACCTAGTAAATACGCCATGTTTTTCACAATTAGGGCAACTGTGTCTGGTCTTCATTCCGTTATAAGGTTCTAGTATGTATCTATAGTCTTTCAAAATAATTTTGTTGTTTTAGAACCTACATTTGATACACTTTCTACACTATTGGGAACTTTCTCTATGTAGATTGCCATTCCATAATTCTTTCTTTCGATAGTAAACCCTGCTTTTTTTAACCTTTTGGAAAAAGTACGATTTGAACAAGTCCGATAACCCCCATCGATACAATAAGATTTGTATTCATTATAGACTGTTTTTAAAGGTATATCCATTAGGGTAGAACGTTGATAAGTCTCGTCGTCAAGAAACATCAATACACTATCACTTTCCTTTTGGTATTGTATTACCTCATTTTGTACTATGTTACTTTCTGTAAAACCTTCTTTTTTAAATAAACGGGTAAGACCATCCAAAACCCAATTAAAGACACCAGACAACTCGCTATCAATAATCCGTTTGGATAACATCTTGTCCTGTTCTTGTGGTGGTATCGTAACTCTAAAGGGTAGAATAATAAACCGTCTAAAGAAGGCATTGGTGTTTTCGATCTCTCGCGGTAGCTCATTACAGTTAAACATAAACCTAGCATAATCTGTTATCAAGTGAGGATTTCCATAGGGTAGTCTTGCTTCAACTGGTTCTCCCGAAATTAGAAGTTTAAAAATGTTAGCTTCTAATTTACCATTGATTTCACTGGCATAATTCAATAATTTATTAGAAAGCATTGCCCTAGAATATCCGTTTTCTGCCGTAAGTGATTGTAAAGAATAGTTTGTAACGTTTTGACTACCTAATAGAGCCATTATAATCTCAAATAAGACACTTTTTCCGTTAGCCCCAGTACCATAGAGTAAAAGAACTTTTTCGAGCTTGAGAACGTTATTCCTAACAAAGATATATCCTAAGTATTCTGCTAGAATATCTTGTAGTTCTGGCTCGGGAAGTACTTTGTCTAAAAAACCTTTAAAAATAGGTGCGCTTGCTGCACTATCATAGACAAAAGGTAGTTGGTATGTTATAAAGTCATTTTTTTTAAATTCTCTCAAGTATTGTTTTTCGGGAGTAATCTCAAATGTACCATTACTAAGATTTATCAATGTAGTTCCATAAGTAGCTTTGATTTCTTCTAATCCACCATCTGATATAAATTGCTTTAGTAATTCGTGCTTAAAGAGATGCAGCTTTGCATCAAATTTATCGACTCCCATTTTTAAGGCAACTTTACCCAAGAAATCCTTAAACCTATCTTGATCTATATTTTCCCAATACTCAGAATTAAATAAATAGATCATACCGTCTTTTCTACAAAGGCTAAAACCATTTTCGTTTGTAACCTTTAATAGAATTTCAACTACTGATACCAAGAAGTGTTTACCTTTCAGTTTAGCGTTATCTCCTTTTAATTCGCAATATTCACGAAAATCTACATACTCTATACGATTTAGTATCTCATCCAGAATATTTGACACACTATTTTGTTTAAGAGCTATTTTATCAATTTTAACCTCATCCAGAAGTTTAGTGGCTTCTTTCAAAATATCGTCCATATCAATACTACTTGTTTCGGTTTGTCTCATTAGAATAAGGTTAGTTGGTTAGTATGGGTCAAATCGTCAAATTCATCAGGATTTGTACTTAAAAGTTTTGCAGGATGCAAAGTGTAGGGACATACAACATCTTCAGCAGATTCTACGAGAAGTCCCTGTTTCTCAAATTTTCTTTTGTATCTACAACCAGCTTCAACTGGAATGTCAAGAGCTTTGCAAAGAGCTTTTTTTGTAGTAGTGATGTACTTTAAAGCTATGAAGAAAAGTTGCTCTTCATTATACTCGTTTTTAAGTTCAGATAGCACTAAACCCGTGCCATTTTCTACTCTATTTTTTATGTATTTCAATACAGAAACCTTATCTTTACTTTGTCTTTTATTAGGGTTGTTTTTGTGATTATTTTTCATAATTCAGCCCTTTCTTTTTGTTAGACAAATATGCCTCCGCATCCAATTGCAACTCTTTTAAGGTTTTGCTTTTCCCTGCCTTGATCCAATCAATGATTTCGGTTTTGAAGAAATACAGGCGATTGCCTTTTTTGCTATAGGGTATTTCATTGCGTTGACAATATCCGTATAGCGTAGGAATTGTTAATCCTGTGAGTTCTGAGACTCCCTGTATAGTTATCGGGTTGTCTGTTTCGGGTTGATTACTTTTTCGTTCTTTATTTGTTTTTAAACAAACGTTTATGCAATCAATAATTACCGTCTGTAACTCTTCGATCGGTAATGAAATAAAAACTGTTTTATCCATATCTTTTATAATTTTTGATATGGCTAAATAATGGACTATTTAGAGTGCTAATTTCCTAATTTTCCTTCTTGGGAAAGCTGGGAAATTAAAGATTTGATTTGTAGATCATAATCAGAATTATCTATTCTTTTGTATGTTTTTCTGAACTCACTTGCATCATCAGTAAGGTTCAGGTTTTTGAATTTTGAATTCAAAATTTCAGAATATTTTTTGTCCCCAAAATGTTTGACTATTGCAGGAGTGTTATTCTTTAGTAATTTTATCCATAACGGGATTATACCTTTATTTTTAAAGATATAATCATTCTCACTATTAATAACTTCTAAATCCTTTAATATTCCTAAACAATGAATAGCATGGTTTGTGTTATAAAATAAGTCCTCAAATACTTTAGGTTCCAGTTTATTGTTTTTTTGAGATTTCTTTTTGGATAATTCGATTTCTTCATATTGATTAGGCTTTGTAGCCTGTTGAGAAGATATGGTTTGTTCAGCTTTTTTTATTTCAATATCTATCGATGGAAAAATTCTCTTTTTACAAAACTCAATAGTTTCGTCATTATGCAATTTACCTATGTTGTATAAGTCAGATTCAATTTGAGTTCGTAGAGTTTGCCAATATAATTTAATCTCATTGTTTGGAATTTCATTGTTGTTAATTTTCTTTTTTAAGTCATTAATAAGAGGTAAATAATGTTCATTAATAACTGGCATGTTTTTAAAAGTATCACTTCCTCCTATATCAATGTTAAGTCCTGAAATCTTGAGTTTTACAAATTCTGATTTTTCTTTCGTAAATTCTCTGACAGCTTCATTTATGTTATTAACTTGAATAGTTTTTGTTTCAAATGGTTCAAACTCATTTTGGTCCGTTTCTTTGAAATAGTCAAACAATAGCTTTAAAATTTCGTCCAAGTCATTAAAGAAAAACTGTAATTCAAAATAGTTTTCTCCATTTGTTTCTGTCCTGTATTCAAGATATTTCTTTTTGTGTCTTATTATTTCTGGTAAATCTTTTTGACTGAAACTCTCTTTTAAGTTGTTTATTTCGGAAATATTCCAGTTCCAAAGTGTTTTGGTTTCGTTTAGGTCACAAATATTTAATTCAGTAGCTTTCTTTTGTATTGGTTCTATTATATTTTCCCGAATGATTTTAAATTTTTCTTGTATTGATTTCTGTATCTCGTCATATTTTAATTTGTCTTGATAGTTTTTTTTAGGGCTTAACTTATTACGTTCTTTATCCAGTAGTTCCAGTTCTTTAATTAAATCATTGTACTGGTTGAAGTTCTCAATATTTGAATGTAAGTATTCAATGAATAGAAATAAAGCTTTTATTTTAGGTGTTCTTTGATTCGCCTTTTGTTCAAGGAATTTTTTACGCTTATCAATACTGTTAATTAGGTTTTTTTTGAAGTCGCAAGGTTTATCTAAAACCTCATTTAAAGGACTTATTACATTGTAAATAGGCTTTTTTAATTCTGTTATTAGATTATCACAAATGGTTTGTTCAGCTTTGATGAAGTCCTGTTCATCTGTATCAATGTTTGAAGATAAAAAACTATTAAGTAAAGAATTATACTGCTTTTCGTATTCTGAAAAGGTCAATATATCTTTGTTGCTTTCTTCATAATATTCTTTTAATAAGGATAGCTGTAAGTATGGTAAAATCAAAGAGCATTTAAACGTGCTCTGTTCTAATGGGTTGATATTTTCAAAACCTAAAAATTCAGAAAATACTTTTTGAATTGTTAATGATTTAGTTAACGGTATTTCTTTTGTAATATCAATTTCACTTCTTAAATATTCAGATATAGAATCAATCGTATTGCCTTTTAACTGACTTAATATTTCATATTGAATACTGGATAGCGATAAATTAATATTCTGTTGTAAACTAAAGATATTTTGGTTATTAATTATCCAATCCTTTTTTACTTGTTGCTCCATTTTGTCTTTTATACTTTAAGTGATTACATATCCAGTTTAATTTTATTGGCTGCTGTTCGTTTGGCTTCATCAATCACTTTAGCATAAATCTGCGTTGTCTTTAAATCCTTATGTCCAAGCATTTTGGATACGGTGTAAATGTCTGTTCCATTAGTAAGCTGTAACGTTGCGTATGTATGCCTAAAACAATGAAATGTTAGGTGCTTTTGTATGCCTGCGCTAATAGCCCATTTTAATAATTGTGAGTTTTGATGTGCAGAATAATATAACCCATCGAATACTTTTTGATTAGCTTCTTTAGGTTCTCCCATTAAAGCATAAGCCTGTTCAGGAATCGGTAAGTATTCATTGCTTTTAGTTTTCTTTTGTTGAAATTGTATTGAATACCCTTGATCGGCAGTATAAACCACCTCACTCCATTTTAATTTTTCAATATCTGAAAACCTCAACCCAGTAAGAGAAGAGAATAACGATGCTTTTTTCAATATTGG
Source organism: uncultured Aquimarina sp. (assembly GCA_947501475.1). Classification (GTDB taxonomy): domain Bacteria; phylum Bacteroidota; class Bacteroidia; order Flavobacteriales; family Flavobacteriaceae; genus Aquimarina. The sequence goes on from CANMWA010000004.1 coordinate 321,497, forward strand.
GTTTACACAATCCGTATTTGCTAATTGATTTAGTTCTTCAATAGATAAAAACACCCTGTTTGTATCCGCTTGTTTGATCGGTTTTATTTTTCCGTTGAGGTCGTGAGGTATTAGATCATCTTTAAACGCTTGCTTTAGTGTAGCCTTGAACTTATTAAAATAGCTCTGCGCTGTATTTTGTGAGATTGTTGTTTTGTTGCTTCTCTTACTTTTGGCTGTAAGCAAATATTCACGGTAATCATTACAAAACTTCTCGTTCAGATCTGCAAATTTTAAACTATTAGAAGTGAAGTCTTTTAGGTAGGCAAAAGAAGAAGTCCATACGGCATAGTTTTTTCCTGTTTTCTTTTCAATTTGTTCCTCATAATAACCAATAAAGGAAAGTTTACCTTTTTCTTTAGCCTTTAACTGTTCTAATTCGAATGCATTGTACACCTCGGGTTTGTTTAGCTCATTGTCTCTTTTTTGTCGTATTTGTTCGCCAAGTAAAAGGGTGTTTTTGTTATCTTGTCTTTCAAGTGGAGACTTTGGTTTATCAATAATATAAAGCCCTAAAAACTCCCTACGTGTTTTCTTACCTGTTTCGGCTATTGTAATAGGAGGGTAGAAGTCAAGATATAGGCTATGTCTACCTTTTGATATTGGCTTTTTTCTTAAACTAATTTTAATTGCCATCGGTCTTTTATTCTTTGTCTTTTATTACTAATCGTGTAGAAAGTGTAGTTTGTGTACATTAAAAAATAAAATATTTTCAACTTAATAATTTATCAAGTTCTTCACGTTTCACTCTTGTCATTCTTTCCGAAAGGTTTACTGCCTTTATAGTTCCTTTTTCAATCAATCGATATGCTGTTCTTTTGGAGCAACCTAATAATATCGCAGTTTCATTTACAGTAAGAAATTCTTTTGCTTTAATCTGCTCGATAGGCTTACGGATTATTTCTTTAGTCTCTTTATTACTGTTATTTATTTTCTCATTCCGTTTACGAACCTTATAGGCTCTTTTAGCACAGTTATCTCCACAATATTTGGTTACCGTAGTACGAGCGATAAAATCATTCCCACAATGTTGACAAATTCGTTGTACTCTAATATTTGTACTCATAAATAAGAAGTCCTAAGTATCATTAAATGTATTTAAGAAGAAATAAGTGCCATAATTTCGCCTTAATATCTAAAATTTGTACCTCAAATGCTTGGAGGTACAACAAAGGTACAAATCAATATGTAATAAACGAGTAATAGATATTAACTAAGGAATAGTAATTATTAACAATTAATCCTTAAAATCAATTGTTTACGTGATTTATTGTGTGTTTAGTGTTTGTTAGTTTTGTGTGGTTACTTCCCGATACAGAAATTAGCAAAGATGTTTCCTAGTAGATCGTCACTAGATATTTCTCCAGTTATCTCTCCAAAATGATAAAGTGCTTGTCTTATATCGATAGCCATCAAATCCCCAGAAAGTCCAGAGTCAAGTCCATATTGTACTTTTTGGATTTCTTCTAAGGATTTTAATAAAGCATCATAATGACGAGTATTAGTAACGATGGTTTCGTTGTTTCGTAAAGCGCCAGTATTTACAAATTCAAGGAGTTTGTTTTGCAATTCTTCAATGCCAATGTTTTGTTTTGCCGAAAGTAAATGAATGTTCTCAATTTCAGATTTTAGTGCTAAGGTTTGATCTTCCTGAAGTTTATCTACTTTGTTAGCAACAATGATTAAAGGTTTTTGAGGGTACTTATTCTTAATTTTCCCTATTTCTGTTTTCAGTTCTAGTAAGCTTTCGGTAGTTAACATAGGGCTATCAACCAAATATATTACTACTTGTGCCTGTTCTATTTTCTCAAACGTTTTTTGAATACCAATACTTTCTATTACATCTTTAGTATCTCTTATTCCTGCAGTATCAATAAATCTAAATCCTATTCCTCCTATATTAATCTCATCTTCGATAGTATCTCGAGTAGTTCCTGCAATATCTGATACAATGGCCCTTTCTTCATTCAATAAAGCATTAAGCAATGTAGACTTTCCAACATTAGGCTCGCCAACGATTGCTACAGGAATTCCATTTTTGATTACATTTCCAACAGCAAAAGAATCAATTAACCTTTTTAATACATTAGTAATTCTTGAAATTAAATCTTTAAATTGAGAGCGATCAGCAAACTCTACATCTTCTTCGGCAAAATCAAGTTCAAGTTCTATCAAAGAAGCAAAATTGAGCAATTCATCTCTCAGTTTTTTAATTTCATTAGAAAAACCACCACGCATTTGTTGCATCGCTATTTGATGCGAAGCCTCAGAATCTGATGCAATAAGATCTGCTACAGCTTCAGCTTGAGAGAGGTCCAATTTTCCATTAATAAAAGCGCGCAAAGTAAACTCTCCAGCATTTGCCATTCTGCAACCTTTGCGAAGTAATAACTGGATGATTTCTTGTTGGATATAGGTCGATCCATGACAAGAAATTTCAATGGTAGGTTCGCCAGTGTATGAATTGGTTCCTTTAAAAATAGATACCAATACTTCATCCAATATCCTTTCTTCATCTATAATATGCCCTAGGTGAATAGTGTGACTTTTTTGCCTACTTAATTCTTTTTTACTAATAGATCTAAAAAGAGGAGAACAAATTGCGATGGCATCTTTTCCTGAAACACGAATAACCGCAATAGCACCTGCTCCAGATGGTGTTGCCAATGCTACTATTGTATCTTGTGAAATCATATTTTTCTTACTGAATCGCAAAAATAGAGATTAATATACTCACTTTAAGTACGCACTATCAAACTTTTTTTGAGCAGTTGTTTTTGTTTTGCTATCTTGCACATGGAAAGAAGTAAAAATACTTCTTTAGTATCTACCCTTTCCCTATACTTGGGAAAAAGAATTAAGAGAAAAATTAGATTTTCGATATTAAGTAAATTACTTGATAGCGGATTCATTGGGAGACAATTTTGTTGTAATAATAATTGCAGCAATTTGTATGTATGTTAAATTTAATGTCAAACCAATAAATAATTTTATTCTTATGAATTTTTACAACACAAACTCAATTAATTTTAAATACAGGAGCTCCATGCGAAAGTTTGGTATACTCGCCTGTATGGCTTTTATGCTTTTACCGGCCATTAGTTTGGCGCAAACGGCACCATTAAAAACTGAATATAAGGTTTTTAATAAAGAAGTAAAATCTAGTAGTATTCAAGCTAAAAGTAGCCAAGAAGTTATCACAGAAACTGTTTCAGAAAAAGGAGCAACCTGGTTACGTTTATTTCTTAAAGATGTTAATCTTGGTAAAAACAGTAGTTTAACCATTACATCTGATTTAGATGGAGCTACACAAACATTAACAGCCGCTACTATCAAGGATTGGAAAAACACAACGGCTTATTTTAATGGAGATAAATTAACTCTTAAACTTACCGTTGCTGCAGGAGAAAAATCTATCGGATTTAAGATCAATGAGGTAGGAATCGGTTTATTAGATCCTACAATTAAATCTCAGTGTGGGTCAGTCGATGATAGGGTAGACTCTAATGACGCTGCAGTCGGAAGAATTGTACCTATCGGATGTACAGGATGGATTATTACTAATGGTAGATTAGTAACTGCAGGACATTGTGTAGGTAGTCGTGCTCAAGTAATAGAGTTTAATGTACCAAAATCAAATCCAGATCGTACTATTGTACACCCAGGTCCAGAGGATCAATATCCTATAGGTAATTTTGTATCCCCGTATCCAGGTAATGCAAGTCAAGCAAATGACTGGGGAGTATTTAGAGCTAGTGCTAATTCGCAAACAGGATTAACACCTATACAGGCTCAAGGAAAATCTTTTAATGTAGTGCGTACTGCTCCAGGAAGTAATATTACTATTACTGGTTTTGGTACCGATACAGGAAGAGATAATCAAACGCAACAAATCCATACGGGTCCAACATCATCTTCAAATAATACATTTGTAAGATATCGAACTGATACTACAGGTGGTAATTCTGGAAGCCCGATTATTGATACCGCTACTGGTAATGCAGTAGGAGTTCATGCTTATGGTGGATGTTCTGGATCTGGAGGTTCAAACTCTGGAGAAAGAGCAACAATACCTGCTTTTTGGAATGCTATGGGACTTGATGATGGACCAGGACCTGATCCAGATACAGGTAATTGTTCTGGTGATGTGTCTTCATTCCCATTTTCTGAAAGTTTCGAAAGTAGCTTAGGACAATGGAAAGATGCTACATCAGGAGATGATTTAAACTTTACTAGAAATTCGGGAGGTACTCCTTCTAGTGAAACAGGACCTAGTGCTGCTGCAGATGGTTCAACTTATATTTATGTTGAGGCATCAGGTAACGGAACAGGATACCCTAACAAAAGAGCAATCTTAAATTCACCATGTCTAAACTTTAATGCTCTTACTGCACCTAGACTTGCTTTTCAATATCATATGTTTGGTAGTACTATTAATAGTTTAAATGTTGAAGCTAGAACCGATAATACTGGAAACTGGGTATCTGTATTTAGAAGAAATGGAGCACAAGGAAATTCTTGGAATGCTGCCGATGTAGATCTTGCTGCTTATGCAGGAGAAGCTAGTGTACAACTACGATTTAATGTGGTTACCGGTTCTGGTGGTAGTGGATGGCAAAGTGATATCGCTATCGATGCAGTAAGTATTCAAAATGGTACAGGAGGCCCAGGCCCTGCATGTGAGGCATTAAGCTTTAATGACTTTACAATTGCTCCGTTCTCTAACCAAGATAGAGGTGGTACAGCTGCTATTGTAAATGGAGGAGCTGGATTATCAATGCAAAGTAATACCTGGAAAGAAATTGCTCTTAATTATACAGTAACTGCTAGTACAGTGATAGAGTTTAATTTTAGTAGTACGGCGCAAGGAGAAATCCATGCAGTTGGTTTTGAAGACGATGACGCATTAACACCTGCTAGGTATTTCAAAGTTCATGGTACTCAAAATTATGGAGTAACAAACTTTGATAACTATGCAAGTGGTACTAAGAAGTATGTGATCCCAGTAGGTACTTTCTATACAGGTAGCATGAGTAAATTAGTATTCATTAATGATAATGATGCTGGTTCTGGTAATACTTCAATATTCTCTGATGTAAAAATCTATGAGGGATCTTGTGGAGGATCTGCATTAACTGAAAGTATCACAAATCAAGAACCTGTTAAGGCTCTATTAGGTAGTGAAGATGAGAGTGATCTATTTAAGATAAGAATGACTCCAAACCCTACTAAAGGTAATTTCTCTATTTATGTTAATTCAAATCTAACAGGAAGAGTTGATGCTACTTTTTATAGTATTTTAGGGAAAAGAGTTGGGCAAATACAGCTTCAATCTGGAGTTAATACTTTATCTGCTCAAAGCTTATCAATAAGATCGGGTATTTATCTTGTGAAGTTTGATGATGGTGCAGGAGGAAGAGCTACTCAAAAACTGATTGTTCAATAAAAAGATAAAACTTAAAAAGACATTAAATTTATTGTTAAAAGCGCCTTCATTTTTTGGAGGTGCTTTTTAATTTAAAGAAGTTGTTATGCCTTAACTTCTTTTCTTAATTTTAGATTAAGAGATTGTTAATAGATGTATTTCTTGAAGAAAAAAACAATACTTTACATAGGTATATTAATGTTTAATTAAAAACAAATTCATCATGAAAAAAAACAAAAAAATCAGCCTTTCTTTAAACAAGATTAAGATCTCTAGACTTGAAGCAAAAAGTATTACAGGTGGTGCTACACATTATGTTGGCTGTAGAACTTATGATGGTCTTTATGATTGTAATAGCGATTTTGGTTGTGGAGGAAGCCTAGAAATACGTTGTCATATAGCGTGATAAATTTTTAAATTAAGTAAGGCATAGTTTTTTAAATTCTATGCCTTTTTTGTTTTATAGTAGGTGTAAAATACATATTAAGAAGTTTTTTATTTGATTTAAAACCATTTACTATGTTGCTCTTTGTGTTTCAAATCTTCCTTCGATTAACTAATCTAATTTCCTTTGCTTATTAAAATAACTTGTAACAAAACTCTATTTTTTTCGTCATATAAGTATATTGCTAATAATATTAGCAATTTTTAATCATCAACCAAAAAACAAAAAAATCATGAGGCAGGACAAATCAGTATTAGTTATTACACATTTATCACAATTATTAGACCTTATCACAGGGTTCGGAGGGTTTGTTGTTCCTTTAATTTTGTGGTTAACACAGAGAGAAAGAGTACTAGCAATGGATGAGCACGGTAAGTCGATTATGAATTTTCAGATTAGTATGTTTATTTATGCAATTATTTGCGTTCCGTTAACTTTATTGTTTGGATTAGGAGCATTAGGATTAGCTGTTATAGCGATACTCTGTTTTGTTTTTCCAATTGTGAATGCTATTAGAGCAAATAATGGAGAACAACCATCATATCCATTATCATTACATATTATTAAATAATAAAAAAAAGCGGGTGATTATATAATCACCCGCTTTTATGGTTAAAACACTATTTAAGTTCTAGTGTTGGTTAAGTCTAAAATCAGGATATGCGTCCATACCATGTTCATGACCATCTAATCCATCAATTTCTTCTTTTTCAGAAACTCTGATGCCGATAGTTTTCTTAAGTGTAAAGATAATTATGAAAGCTGTTACTACACAAAACCCTCCAGCTGCTAGCACACCAACTCCTTGTACTAGGAACTGATCAAAACCAGCTTTAGCTCCAAAAATCCCTACAGCCAATGTTCCCCAGATTCCACAGATTAAGTGTACTGCAATAGCACCTACGGGATCATCTAATTTTAATTTATCGATTAGAGCAACACCAAATACAATGATAGCCCCGGCAATAGCACCTATTAAAACAGCATCTGTTGGGCTCATCTGATCAGCACCAGCAGTGATACCGACTAATCCTCCAAGAATACCATTTAAGAACATGGTTAAATCATAGTTTTTATACATTAGAGTGGATACTAAGAAAGCGACAACTCCACCAGCTGCAGCAGCCAAAGATGTAGTCACTAGCGTAAGTGAAGTTCCTGCAGCATCTGCAGAAAGAACAGATCCACCATTAAATCCGAACCATCCTAACCAAAGGATAAGCACACCTGCAGCTGCAAGAGGTATATTGTGACCTGGGATCGCTTGTGGTTTACCTTCAGCGCTAAATTTTCCTATTCTAGATCCAAGTAGATATACAGCTACTAGTGCGGCCCATCCTCCTACAGAATGCACTAATGTTGAGCCTGCAAAATCATAAAATCCTTCAGCTTCACCAATCGTAAGAGTAGATAAAAATCCACCTCCCCATTGCCAAGAACCTACTATTGGATATACGAAACCTACATAAATGATTGTAAAGACCATAAATGCACCAAGTTTAATACGTTCTGCAACGGCTCCCGATACAATAGTAGCAGCTGTGGCAGCAAACATCCCCTGGAATAAGAAATCTGTCCAATAGGTGTATCCTTCATTATAAGCAAGGTCTAAACCACCTTCTGCTGTAAGAGGAGCATCTAGTCCGAAACCTGCAAAACCAAGAAATCCGGTAGCACCTTCTTCAAATCCTGGGTACATTAAGTTAAAACCTACAAGGCAATATAGTAGTAGACCTACGCAGATAATAAATACGTTTTTAAATAATATGTTGATTGTATTCTTTTGACGAGTTAATCCTATTTCTAAAAAAGAAAACCCTAAGTGCATGAAAAAAACTAGTGCCGTACACACCATCATCCATACATTGTTTATCGTTAACATTTCCATTGTTTAATCCTATTAAAAATTATTTTTTGTTTTCAGTTGGTCAATCTATAGTGGTTATATTGTAACGCTAGTTTAGTGTTCCCCCACCTTTTTCAGAAGTACGAATTCTGTATGCTTCCTTAATATCAGAAATGAAGATTTTACCATCGCCAACTTCTCCTGTTTTTCCGGCTTCAAGAATTGCAGTTATTGCAGCTTCTTCAAAGTCATCATTTACTACAATAGATAAATAACGTCTTTGAATATCGGTAGTACTATAAGATACTCCACGATATACACTTCCTTTTTGTTCGTTTCCTACTCCAGTTACATCCCAATACGAGAAAAATGTGATCCCTTTTTCGTGTAAAGCTTCTTTTACAACTCTATATTTAGATCTCCTGATGATTGCTTCTATTTTCTTCATAAAGAATAAAAAGTTAAAATTAATGTTAAATTCAGATCAAAAATATGTGAATTTATGTTTTGTATCCAAATTTTATAGGGTAATCACATAATTTTTATCATTTTATGGTATTTACCCCCTAAAAAATTAGGGGTATATATTTTTTTTATTAAAAAATGATGATTCCGCACTTGTAGGATTCAATTTTTTTACGAAAACGTTTTCATTAGAATTTATTGATAGTTAGATCACTACGATTTTATGTAAAACCCTTATTTTATTAGCATTTTTAACAAAAAGTGCGTTGTCATATTCGTAATGAGAAGTCTTTATTTTGTGATTATTTTATCCAATTGGCAATTTTTTTAAACAGCTCAGAAAAGTGAAGAGCAATGTTTCTGTTTTCTTTCTAGTTCCTTAATGATTTGTTAATTTCAACATCTTGAAACACTAAACTGATCTTAAGTTTTTGTTAATGCAAGCAACTAAGAAGAGTTCACAATTAAGTCGGAAAACGTTATGAAGAAACAAGGAATGTACCTACCAGAATTTGAGCACGATGCATGTGGTGCAGGATTCATATGTAGCTTAGAAGGGAAGAAATCAAATGATATCATTCATAAAGCATTAGAGATTCTTGAAAAATTAGAACATCGAGGTGCAGTGAGTTCTGATGGAAAGACAGGGGATGGTGCCGGTATATTAATTGATATTCCTCATGACTTTTTTGTAGAGCATTGTGATTTTGATTTACCTGCAGCAGGAGAGTATGCTGTTAGTAATGTTTTCCTTCCTAAAAAAGAAAACCAAAGAAAGTTTTGTATCGATACTTTCGAAAAAAACATAGCAGATCAAGGTCTTGTATTACTAGGCTGGAGAGATGTGCCTGTTGATCATATACATCTTGGTGAAATTGCCGCTACCACAGAGCCTTTTATTAAACAATTATTTATAGGTAAAGAAAAAGAAAATCAAAGCTATTTTGATTTTAACTTGAAGTTATTTACTGCAAGAAAAGTAACAGAGCATACTATATATGAATCTAAACTCTCTGAAAGTAGATTTTTCTATTTACCAAGTTTGTCTACCAAAACCTTAATATTTAAAGGACTTTTAATGCCAGAAGATATTAAGTTATACTATACAGATCTTATGGATCCAAAAGTAGTGACAAGATTGGCTTTGGTACATCAACGTTTCTCAACCAATACATTCCCTACCTGGGATCTTGCACAACCTTTTAGATACATGTGTCATAATGGGGAGATCAATACCCTAAGAGGTAATGTAACCAGAATGCGTTCTAGAGAAGAATTATTAGAAAGTGATTGGTTTGGAGAAGATATCAAAAAAATACTTCCTGTAGTTTTAAAAGGAAAGTCGGATTCTGCTTCTATGGATATGGTAGTAGAGTTATTGTTGATGACCGGGAGATCATTGCCAGAAGTAATGATGATGATGGTACCAGAAGCATGGGAGAAAAACCCTGAAATGTCTGAAGCCAAAAAAGCATTCTATGAATATAATTCTTGCGCGATGGAGCCTTGGGATGGTCCGGCTTCAATCCCATTTACAGATGGTAATTATATAGGAGCAGTATTAGACAGAAATGGTTTAAGACCTTCTCGTTATAGTGTTACCAAAGATGGGTATGTAATTATGTCTTCAGAAACTGGAGTGGTTGATCTTGAGCCAAGTAATATTCAATTTCATGGTCGATTAGAGCCAGGGAAGATGTTTTTGGTTGATATGAGCGAAGGAAGGATTATTAATGACGAAGAGATTAAAGAGAAAATTGCTTCGCAACATCCATATAGAGAATGGTTAGATAATAACCTGGTTCACTTAAAAGATATTCCTTATAATGATTGCCCTTTATTTTTAGGAGAGGAAACTGTAGCAAAACGTAAAGCCGTATTTGGATATACACAAGAAGATATTGATACGATTATAGCACCAATGGGACAGTTGGGCAAAGAGCCTATAGGTTCTATGGGATCAGACACCCCGATTGCTGTACTTTCTGAGCGTCCTCAATTAGTCTATAATTATTTTAAGCAATTATTTGCCCAGGTTACCAATCCTCCGTTGGATGGTATTCGCGAAGAATTGATTACAGATATCAGCCTGACTTTAGGATCTGATTACAATATTTTTGATATAAATGAGAAGCATTGTAATAAATTAAAAATCCAGAATCCCGTAATATCAAAAGAGGATCTTGATAAGATAAAAACATTTACAGGTAAAGGATTCAAAGTAACTTCTGTACAAATGTTGTATAACATTAATAGAGGTCTTAATGGTCTTGAAGATGCTTTAGAAGTAATGCTAAAAGAGGTTTCTGATGCAATTGATGAAGGAACAAATGTGGTGATACTGTCTGATAGGAATGTTAGTAAACACAGAGCACCGATTCCTGCTTTATTAGCATGCTCTTATGTAAATAGCGGACTGCAAAAGTTAGGAAAGCGTTCTAGAGTTAGTGTTATTATCGAATCTGCAGAGCCACGAGAAGTGCATCATTTTGCATTATTATTTGGATATGGAGCAAGTGCTATCAATCCATATATGGTAAATGAGATTATAGGAGAGCAGATCGAAGAAAGTAATATCACAGGAATCGAATTTGATGAAGCTATAAAAAATTACAATAAAGCAGTAGGAAAAGGCGTACTGAAGGTGATGAATAAGATCGGGATCTCTACCTTAAATTCTTATAGAAGTTCTCAACTGTTTGAGTGTATTGGTATTAATACCAAAGTAGTTGATCAATATTTCCCAAATACAGCAACACGTATTGAAGGGATAGGATTATATGAAATCGAAAAAGAAATTGCAAAGCGTCATAAAAAAGCATATTTAGAGCAAGAAGTAGCGGCCAACTTAGATTTAGAAATTGGTGGGCAATACAGATGGAGACGTAACGGAGAAAAACATCAGTTTAATCCTTTATCGGTTGCAAAACTTCAAAAATCTGTTCGAGATAACGATCCTAATACATATAAAGAGTATGCAGACTTGATTAATGAGCAATCAAAAAGCTTAATGACGATTCGTGGATTATTAGAGTTCTCTAATTATGATCCGATTTCGATAGACGAGGTAGAACCATGGACAGAGATCGTAAAACGTTTCAAAACAGGTGCAATGTCTTATGGGTCTATTAGTAAAGAAGCTCATGAGAATCTTGCCGTTGCTATGAACCGTATCGGAGGAAAAAGTAACTCTGGAGAAGGGGGAGAAGATCCACTTCGTTTTTATAAAGATGTAAATGGAGATTGGAAAAATAGTGCTATCAAGCAAGTAGCCTCAGGTCGTTTCGGGGTATCTTCAAATTATTTGACAAGTGCTTCCGAAATTCAGATAAAAATGGCTCAAGGAGCTAAACCAGGTGAAGGAGGACAATTACCAGGACCAAAAGTAAACCCTGAAATTGCCAAAACTCGTAATTCTACACCTTATGTAGGATTAATTTCACCACCACCACATCACGATATTTACTCTATCGAAGATTTATCACAGCTGATTTATGATTTGAAATCTGCCAACAGACAGGCAAGAATTAATGTGAAATTAGTTTCTGAAGTAGGAGTCGGGACCGTTGCTGCTGGTGTAGCTAAAGCAAAAGCAGATGTTGTATTAATCTCTGGTTTTGATGGAGGTACAGGAGCTTCACCATTAACATCACTAAAGCATGCCGGATTACCATGGGAACTTGGTATTGCAGAAGCACAACAAACATTAGTGGGTAATAACTTGCGTAGTCGTATTGTATTAGAATGCGATGGGCAATTAAAAACAGGTCGAGATGTTGCAGTAGCATGTTTGTTGGGAGCAGAAGAATTTGGTTTTGCAACTGCGCCATTGGTCGCTTCAGGATGTATTATGATGCGTGTTTGTCATTTAAATACATGTCCGGTTGGAATTGCTACACAAAACCCTGAGTTGCGTAAGAAATTTAAAGGTAAACCAGAGCATGTTGTAAATTATATGTACTTCGTAGCACAGGAGTTACGTGAGATTATGGCACAGTTAGGTTTCCGTACAGTAAATGAGATGATAGGGCAGGTAAATAAGCTAAATCATAATAAAGCAATAGATCACTATAAAGCTGCGGGAATAGATCTTACTCCAATTCTTCATCAAGTAGATGCACCAGAAGGTGTTGAAATCTATAATACAGAGGAGCAAGATCATTGTTTAGGTAAATCTATAGATTTTGAAATTATAGAACAGGCACATCCGGCATTATTCCGTAAAGAAAAAATTACACTAGATTTTGATGTGTGTAATACCGATAGAGCGGTAGGTGCGATCTTAAGTAATGAGATTTCTAAAATATACGGAGCTCAAGGGTTACCAGATAATACATTGAAACTGAACTTTACCGGAGCTGCAGGACAGAGTTTCGGAGCCTTTGCAACAAAAGGTTTAACCATGATCGTTAATGGTAATACTAATGATTATCTCGGAAAAGGACTTTCTGGTGCAAAATTGATCATTAAAGTTCCTGAAGAAGCAACGATTGTTCCCGAAGAAAATGTGATCACTGGTAACGTAACCTTATATGGTGCAACTGCGGGAGAAGTTTATATTAACGGAAAAGCAGGTGAGCGATTCTGTGTACGTAACTCTGGAGCTAAAGCGGTAGTAGAAGGAATAGGAGATCACGGTTGTGAATATATGACCGGTGGTATTGCGGTTATTCTTGGTGAAGTAGGTAGAAACTTCGGAGCTGGAATGTCTGGTGGTATTGCTTATATCTATGATGATAAAAATACATTTGAGGCACATTGCAACAAAGAGGCTCTTAATCTTGATCCGGTTGTAGAACAGCAGGATGTTGATGAGTTAAAAACATTAATAGAGAATCATTACAATGCTACTTTAAGTCCGTTAGCGCAAAGAATCCTCGAAAACTGGGAGAAAGAAGTATCAAAATTTATTAAAATCTTCCCAGAAGAGTATAAGCAAGCATTAAAAAGATTAGAAGAAGAAAAATTAGCACAAGCATAAAACGATATTAACATGGGAAAGATAACTGGATTTTTAGAATTTGAAAGAGAGATCGAACAGTACCAGCCTGTTAAAGATCGTATAAAAGATTATAAAGAGTTTACAGAGGCAATGCCAGAGAAAAAACTCAAGGATCAAGGAGCACGTTGCATGGATTGTGGTATTCCATTTTGTCATAGTGGGTGCCCGTTAGGAAATTTGATACCTGATTTTAACGATGCTGTATATCGCGGTAAATGGGAAAAAGCAGCAAGGATACTGCATTCTACTAATAATTTTCCTGAGTTTACGGGGCGATTATGCCCAGCACCTTGTGAAGAAGCTTGTGTGTTAGGTATTAATGAAGATCCTGTAACCATAGAGAATATAGAAAAGAATATTGTTGAGGAAGCTTTTAAAAACGGATGGGTTAAAGCCAATCCACCAAGAGAGAGAACAGGCAAAACAGTAGCAGTAATAGGATCTGGCCCAGCTGGATTAGCAACTGCGCAACAATTAAATCGTGCGGGACATTTGGTAACTGTTTTTGAAAGAGATGAAAAAGTAGGAGGGTTATTACGTTATGGTATTCCTGATTTTAAGATGGAAAAACATGTAATCGATCGTCGTATTGCTGTTTTAGAAGAAGAAGGTATTGTTTTTAAAACAAATAGTCATATAGGAAAAGAGATTAAAGCAGATCAATTAAAAGAAGAATTTGATGCCGTGGTTTTATGTACAGGAGCAACAGTTCGTCGTAATTTGCCAGTAAAAGGATCTGATTTAAAAGGTGTGGTGCAAGCTATGGATTTTTTACCTCAGAATAACCGTAGAGTAGATGGAGTTAAAGATCTTGGCGAAGAAATTCTAGCTACAGATAAAAATGTGATCGTAATTGGTGGTGGAGATACAGGATCAGATTGTATTGGTACATCTGTACGTCATGGTGCAACATCGGTGACGAATTTTGAGATTATGGGTAAAGGAACTATTGAACGTCCTGCAAACCAGCCTTGGCCATTTTGGCCAATGCGATTGCGTACAAGTTCTTCGCATCAAGAAGGGGTAGAGCGCAACTGGAGTATCTCTACCAAAGAATTTTTAGGAGACGATAATGGAAATCTAAAAGGTTTGATCACTACACAAGTAGAATGGGTTAAAGAAAATGGTCGTTTTACACTGAAAGAAGTTCCTGATACTGAAAAAGAGTGGAAATGTGAATTAGCGTTATTGGCATTAGGATTTACAGGATCTGAACCTACTATTGCAGAGCAATTAGGTATCGATATGGATGCAAGAACCAATATCAAAGCAACCGAAGATAATTACACTACCAATGTAAAAGGTGTTTTTGCAGCTGGTGATACGCGTAGAGGACAATCTTTAATTGTTTGGGCTATCGCCGAAGGTAGACAAGCAGCACATCATGTAGATGCCTATTTGATGGGGTCATCTAATCTTCCGCTTAAAGGAGAAGGAGATCTACCAAGAGTTTAATTAGTTATGTTAATCTAATATTTAAATATTAGGTGTTAAGAAAAAAGCTGCTAATATGGGAATTAGCAGCTTTTTTATGATTTAAACTCGTTTACCAAGAATTATTCATTGGTTAAACCAGTTATTATTTCCGGATAAACTTTTTAATAATTATTTGATTTTCTGTAGTAAACTTAACTAAGTACAATCCTCTTTTTAAACCTGAAATATTTATTTTTTCTGGGCCACTTACTGTTCCTTTGCCTACAATTTGTCCTTTCATATTGGTGACTAAATATGATACGGTGCTAATAGTAGCTGATGATAAATTTAAAACATTGCCTTCTGCTGGATTTGGATATATTTTTAAACCGAAACTTAATTTACCAACTCCTCTTGGAGAGCCACAAGGACCTAAATTAGTCCATCCTCCATTTGCTCTTCTTTCGTATAATGTATTTTGATACACTACTTTGTCTCCTGCAGTATATGTAGCAGAACTATCATAAGCAGCAACTCCAGCACATTTATCTCCCCCTGTTGAGCAAGGAGTACAAGATGAACCTCCGCAATCTACACCGGTTTCATCACCATTTTGAACCCCATCTGCACACGTTGGTGTTGGTGTATTTCCGTTTGTTATGTTTACAGTATAATCTTCTACTTCTCCGTCTCCAATGTTTCCGCAAGCATCCGGAGCAGCATTATATTTCATAGATACTCTCATTCGTGTAGTCCCTAATGACACTGATGTGTTAGGAGTGATTGTTCCATTTACAGCACTGTTAGAAGCAGTCCCAGCATCAAAAGTTAATTCTCCTGCGTCACTAAAATCTCCATCTTTATTGTAGTCTACCCATACTCTGAAGTATTCATCATATGCGGTTCCAGAATGTCCAGGTGTCAATGTGATAGCATTACTTTGTCCCCTATTTAATGTTACGGTTTGAGTTGTGAAATCTGAATATGTTTGTGCTCCTGAAGCGTTATTGAAACTACCAACTTGTACTCCTGCAATCCACTCATATTGAACTCTGCTTCCTGCTGATTCACAATATTGATTTCCTGTTTGACATGGTGTACAATCTCCTCCGCAATCTACTCCGGTTTCGTTTCCATTTTGAATACCATCATTACATGTAGGTTGAGTTACAGCACCACATTTATCAGAAAGCGCTAAACTTGATCTAACACCGCCCGAAAGTAATATAGCTCTCATTCTATTTTTTTGTCCAGTAGTAAATAGGTTCATACAAGAATCATCACTATAATCCATATAATTTTGTACCATATCTGTTGATCCACATGATACGTGAGTTGGTACGCAACCTGTATTAGAATCATCAGACTCTGGGGTATCGGTTACAAAATCATCAACTCCACAACCTCCATCACCCCAAATATGACGTAAGTTTAGAAAATGGCCTACTTCATGAGTTGTTGTACGACCCAACTCAAATGGCGCAGTTGCAGTACCTATTTTTCCAAAATACTTATATCCCATCACAACACCATCTGTAGCGGCATTACCGCCAGGAAATTGTGCAAAACCTAAAAGATTATTGAAACCTGGAGCAGAAAGCTTTGGACATACCCACATATTTAGATATTGAGTGGTATCCCATGGGTTTACTCCTCCAGAAGATAGTTTTTTCATGGCATTTTCGGCACTTCCTCCCCAATCTTCTCGAGTTACCTGTTTTCTGGTAATACCCGTAGTACTATTACCATTTGGATCTACAGTAGCAAGACAAAACTCAATTTGAGTATCGGCTGCTTGCGACCAGGTGTTATCTGCATCACTATTTGTACGTCTAAAATCTTCATTTAAAACTTCAATTTGCGATTGTATTTGTGCTGTGCTAATATTCTCTGTACTATTCCTATACAGTACATGTATCACAACCGGAATAGTAATGATATCCCCTTCAATACTTTTTGAAGTTTCTAATTCTTTAACCTTTCTTTGAGTATAGGCCTCGATATTTGCCATACGTTTAGAAAGCCCTTTGTCTAATTTCATCCTGTTTTCTAAATCTTCCATAGCGGCACAATTTCTATCTTGTGAAAATGCAGCTATAGAAAAAAACATACCTAATAATAGTATACATGTGTTTTTCATAATAATGAATTGAGTTAGTGAATAGTTAGTTTGTGTGTAATTTTTTATCAATAATATTAATTTATTGTTAGTTATTTAACATTTTGACAATCAATTATTTAAACTGGAATATTTTGTATTAGGATGAGTTAATATAGTATTGTTGAGACTTAAAATTATTAGATAATTTTCTACATAACTAAAAATCTAATAGTATGTTACAACACAAATTCAAACTCATTTTATTCTTGACAACTGCCTTATTTTGTTATAGTTGTCAGACTGAAGATTTAGATCAGGAAGGTTTAAATCAAGGAGAGCAGACATTAACTAAAGAAGCAAAAGCTACTTTAGATTTTTTGATTGATCAAGGATATTCTGTAGATCATCTTACGCCAAATTTTGATAGTAAAACATTTATCTATGGTGGTGATATTGCATTTCCTTTTGAACTTAAGGGTAATCTGGATAAAAACCAACCAGAAGAAAAGAGCATCAATGAAAAAAATCAATGGTATCGTGTAGGAAATGGAGTTTATTATAGTAATTCTAGAGATATTACGTATTATATTGAAAGAAACTTTCCAAGACAGTTTGAATACGAATTTTCTTGGGCTGCATACCATTGGAGTCGTATAAGTCCTAATATCAATATAAGAAGAACATATACCAGATCACAGGCAGATATACTTGTTGGCACTTGGTATCAGACTAATACTGCTGCTTGGGCTAGAGCTGCATTACCAGATGGTAGAGGCAATGTTGGTGCATGGTTAAATATAAATACAGCTAAAGACCATGAAGGGGCTTCAGGGGAGTCTACTATGGCTTTATTGATACATGAATTAGGTCATAACCTTGGTTATTTGCATTCTGATCAAACAGAAGGGAGTTTGATACCAGGTACAAGAGGGGTAGTATATCATCGAGCTAATAACTGTGGTTCTGTCATGAAAAGTAGCGTATATGTATGTAACTGGAGATTAAGCTCAAGAGCTGGTTGGTCTAGTGATGATAGAAGAGCAATTGACTGGGCTTACGACTTATATTAATTTTTTTATGGTAAGTTTTAACTGATTGTTGGAAAAAAAGTCGTTAATCATTATATGTTAGCGGCTTTTTACTATTTTTCATATGTTAGAAAAAGAGAATAATTTGTTTATAAATGAAGAAAGAATAGATAAAGCTATTCTTTATTTTTTTTCATAAAATCTGCAAGCTTTAGGGCATAAGTGACAAACATAGTATGATAGTTTTTTGACTTATTTCCATGTTTGTCATAAAAATACATGCAAGAATATATTTCTGTAATTTCTCCTTTTTTCTCATCAATTCCAAAATCAAATGTATGCCCAGAATTATTACCTATTAATTGATATATATCACTGTTGGCTTTACTACATCGATTATTTTTTATCTTACATTTTCCTTGATTTAGGGTTAATTCTGTATCACCTTCTTCCTTAAATTTTTGTAATACTGCTTTTATTGCAGCCAAATTTTCATATTTATTAAGGTTTAAAGAGTCTTTAAAATCTTCATCAAGTAGTTTTTCAATCTCATCAATTTTAAATTCTTGTAGGAATTCGATAAATCGAAGGGCTATAGATTTTTTACTGTGATGGATAGCATCTGTATTTATTGTTATTCCTAAGTTTTTAATTTGTGACATGATACTGTGGTTTATTTAATTAAAAGAGCTAATTATATGTTTAATTAAAGACAATAAACGAGTTTTAATTCTCTTTAAAAATTTAAGATGAGTAGGAATATCTTTTTCGTATAGTTGATCCCCAAATTCGGTGAACTCCATAAGCTTCAACATATAGGTCCATTGCATATCTTTATAATTATTGGAAGGCCAGCCATATTGATCTATAAAACCAGAACAGTTATGAAAATTTACTATTTCTCCATCTTCTTCGATAATCCCAAAATCAAAAGTCAGTCCAGAATTATTTCCTATTAACTGATATAAGTTATCTCTTTTAAAACATTTTTCTTTACATTGCCCTTTTTGAAAAGCTAGCTCTGTATCTCCTTTTTTCCTAAATTCTAATAATACTTTTTTAAGTGCAGCTAATTTGTGATACTTATTAAACTCAGTATATTCTGTATTAAAATCATCTGTTATTAATTTTTCAGCTTCACTGATATCAAAATCTTTTATTAATTGAACAAAACGATTGATTTTTGACTTTTCATTTTTATCTATAAAATCAAATTCGAGGTTTATAATTAGATCCAGAGTTTTAGTATGTACCATCTTTGTTTATTAAATATTTAAACTAATTTTTTAAAGAACAACTTGTAACTAAGTCGTATACAATATACGAAGAAACAATCTTTAAATCCGATAAAAGGCATTTTTTAACGATTAATTACATGTTTTTTTAACAAATTAAAAATGTGGTTTCTCCTTTTTAAACCTATAATTTAATACTTCATCTTTGTGTTTCATATATAAGAATGCATCTTCATTATTAGTATATGGTTGTTTCTAACCATAATATTAATAGAGAAATTATTTAGAATTGAACTAAACATTGTTTAAATTGTAGGAATATTAACCAAACATACACAAATGTCATATACACTTGCCCAGCAATTAGAACCGTTAGCGGTTGATTTTGAAGTATTGCATAAGAAATATCATCCTATGCTTTCATTGGTAAATGAATTGATAGGAGTGATACCTAATTGTGATCCGATTCTTGAAATATGGCCAACAGGATTTCGTACGTATAATCTTTTAGTACCTAATTTTTTGGATTTACCCAATTCTTTATGGAAAGGAGAATCTTTAAAGCAACTCATGGGATTGGCGATGTATACTTCAAGTAGAGCAGCAGAATGTTCATATTGCTCTGCCCACACATGTTCTTTTGCTTTACGAAGAGGATTAGATCCAAGGGTAATATCAGGAGAGCGCAAGCTTACAAAGGTTGAAGAAGCCGTTGTGGCATTGGCAAATGGAATGTCGAAAATTCCGGCGAAGGTCACCAAAAAACAATACATAACATTGGCGTCTTATATATCTCATCAAGAAATCGAAAAGATTGTATTGTCAATTAGTTTAATGGGTTTTCTTAATAAATTTATGGATGCTGTAGGGGTTCAGCTTGAAGAAGAATCTTTAGAAGATGTTGGAGAGTTACTTTCATCTACAGGTTGGACACCTGGAAAACATATGAAAAAAGATCTTAACCTTTCTGAAATAGCTACAAAACCAATCAAAAAAGATAATTTCTGGACCTATTTGCGTATTCTAAAATATGCACCCAAAGCAATTTTTATTGAAAAACAGTGGACTAGGGGAGTTCCCAATAGTAGTAAAGAAGCTATGACATATCTTGAGAAACATACTGGGTATTCATTCCCTATTTTGGAGAATATACAACATAAGAGAGTTGTTAAAACATTAACAGCAGTTTTAAGAGATAACCTTAATGAAGAAATAAGCATTTTAGGATTGAGAGCAAAGCATTTGGCTAGCTTAGTTTATCATATAGCAATCAATAATGAAGTACTTGCAAAAGAGGCAGAGATAATTATTACAAGATTATACCCTAATATCGTAGGATTTACCTTAGAAAAAGTAAAAGAAATAGCAAACGCACCTACTCCTATTGATATACCTTCATGTAAAACCATACTTTCTGACTTGATAACCAATACTAGTCTTACTCAAGAAGAAGCCGTTGCGGTATTATTTACAAGAGCAATGTCTAATAGCCCTGCAGAGGTTAATAAGATTGTTTTGGTAGCAATTACTCCTAATTTACAACCAGAATCTACAATCGAATTAGGGGTTTGGATATCTATACAACAGTTGTTGCACAGATTAAATTCATATTATCAGATAGCGATAAATTAGTCAAAATATTAGTTTTTATATAGGGAGTTATTTTAAAAAGGTAAGTTCTCTATATCTACATTTCCACCAGAAAGAATGATCCCAACTTTTTTATACTGAAAACGATCTTTTTCTCGAAGTAAAGCCGCAAACGGAACTGCACATGATGGTTCTATAATAATTTTCATACGTTCCCAGATCAATCTCATGGCAGATATAATTTCTTGTTCTTCGACACGAATAATTTCTGAAACATGTTTTTGTATGATAGGAAAATTAATATCTCCTAACTGTGTTTTTAGTCCATCTGCTATGGTATTTGTAGTTTCATTGGTTTCAATTTTGCCACTTTGTAGTGAGCGATACGCATCATCAACAGCAAAAGGTTCGCCTCCAATTACCTTACAACCATTTCCATAGAAATGTACTGCTAAAGCTGTTCCAGCAATTAGACCACCACCACCAACAGGGGCAAATATATAATCTAGATCGGGCTGATCTTCAAGAAATTCTACAGCTGCAGTACCTTGGCCTATAATTACATCGATGTCATTTGATGGATGTAAAAAAGTAGCTCCTTTTTTCTTTTGGATTTTTGTAGCTGCTTTTTCCCGTTCTTCAAGAGTAGGAGGGCATTCGATGATTTCTCCACCATATCCTTTTACGGCATCCTTTTTTACTTGTGGCGCATTTGAAGGCATCACAATATATGCTTTCACTC
Source organism: uncultured Aquimarina sp. (assembly GCA_947501475.1). GTDB lineage: Bacteria > Bacteroidota > Bacteroidia > Flavobacteriales > Flavobacteriaceae > Aquimarina. The sequence goes on from CANMWA010000004.1 coordinate 342,831, forward strand.
CTAAACCATTAGCTGCTAATGATAATGCTTGAGCAAAGTTGCCAGAAGAATGAGTTACAACACCTTTTTCTTTTTGAGCTTTAGATAATTTTGAAATAGCACTGGCGGCACCTCGCATTTTAAAAGCTCCCATTTTCTGAAAATTTTCGCACTTAAAATACAACTGTACTCCAGAAATTTTATTAAGCAGACTTGATGTAAATATCGGTGTTCTATGAATATAGGGTTTTATGCTTTCACAACAGTTTTTAAGATCATCTTTGGTCATTTCTAAAGTAGATTATGAGACTTTCAAAAGTAATGAGAAAATTAATTAATGAAAAAAGATACGTTCTTTTTTAACGTCACTATTTTCCCTTTTCAATTCATCAAGTGGGTTCTGTAGTTTCGTTAATTTTTGAAGAGGTTTCTTTTGTAAAAGGTCATATATTACTTAAGAAGTCGTTTTAAATGGTTGATTGATATGTAATTGTTAGTATTTGATTAGATGTTAAAATGTCAAATTATAACGAATTAACGTTGAATATAAATTAATATATACTAGTTATAAATCCAAGCTAGTTTACAATTGTGCATTGCTAATTTTCACGTTATTTTATTACTATTAAACTAATTTGATAAGTAGTGTTTGTGTGAGGCATAAATCATACAATCGCTTTGAGTTTGTTTACTTATAATTAAGTACCCATATCTATTATTAACGTATCTTAAATCATGAAAGATATGACAAAATCTTTTTACCTATGGTTTTTGTTTGGCCTTTTGGCTCAAGCAGGTTTCGCACAAGAAACACACTCTATTCAGGTTGTTGTAGATCAAAAATCACCATGTACATCTGTAGATATAGATCTAGAGCAACCTGAAAATTTTTCTATTTACCCTAATCCCGCAGAAGATTATTTTATTATAGAACTAGGAGTAGATGCAACGATCAAACTATTTGATCTTACGGGACGTGAAATACTCTACAGGAAAGCAGAACGCGGCTCGATCAATCTTAATGTTCGAGGTTTATCAAAAGGGATATATATTGTTAAGATTCAATATTATCATGGCTTTTTTACGGATAAGGTTCAAATAAAATAGAATTCCCAAATCAACTCATAACATGTTTACTATAAAAAAAATATTTTCGATCTTTTTATTTTTATTGATAAGTATATCTATAAAGGCACAACGAGTTGTTGAAGCTCATATTTCTGATAACCTTGTTTTAAACATTACTGCAGAAAATAGCACTATTCAATGGCAGCAATCTGCAGATGGCATAACTTGGGAGAATATTGAATCTGCAACAACTGCAAGAGAAGAATTAATTATTGAAACGATACCATATCATTATCGTGCACAAATTACAGCGCAAAATTGTGAAAATTTTTATTACTCAGAAGTAATTACCATAACTGATGATGATACTACAGCACCTACCTTTTCTATAGTGAAAACCACAGATGCTATCGAAGGAGTTTCAGATGCTACATTTACCATAAGTATTGTTGGAGGTGTGCCTAATATTACCGGAGCCCCAATTACAGGTTCAATAACTCTTACAGGTACAGCAACTTCCGGAATCGATTATACCGATCTTACTTCATTTGCTATTCCTAATGGGGATACTAGTGTAGTAGTAACAATTCCTGTGCTTAATGATGATGAAGTAGAAGATCCAGAAACTATAATCGCTACTATATCTGCACCAAGTATTGGAAGCGTAAGTGCCATAAATTTTGATACGGCTACAATTACTGATGCCGTAACAATAGAAGGAGAGCTTTGGTCTAATCCTGCAACTTGGGGAACAGCAGGTAAACCTGTAGCAGGACAACAAGTTACTATTCCCGAAGGTAAACGTATTTTATTAGATGAAAATACGCCACCTCTGGGAGGGCTTACTATAGCAGGAAGTTTAGAGTTTCTGGAACAGGATTTAGAACTGACTTCAGATTGGATTATGGTAAATCAAGGAACACTTAGAATAGGTTATGAACAGCAGCTTTTTAGACATAAAGCCACCATTACACTTACAGGAGATGATATGAACCAAAGTATGATGGGTATGGGAACTCGAGGGATTATGGTGATGGGAGGGTCATTAGAACTTCATGGAGCTTCACCTAACGTAGCATGGACAAAAATTAGCAAACATGTACTTACAGGAGATACAACAATAGAATTGGTAGATCAGGTAAATTGGAAAATTGGAGATGAAATTATACTTGGCCCTACAGATTATTATGAAGCAGCTAATGGTACTTCAGTTACTCAAAAAATGAGAATTGTAAGTATAAATGGAAATGAAATAACTGTAGATCAACCTATAAATGCTTTTCACTGGGGAGTATTGCAATATGCTACTACCACAGGTATGAGTTTGTCTTCAGTTAACCTTTTGGTTCCGCCAGTTGCAGATACTTCTTCAGAAAAAACACCATTAATCTTAGATGAAAGAGCTCCAGTTGGAAATTTAACTAGAAACATAGTCATCCAAGCACCTGATGATGCTTTATGGCAAAATGAAGGATTTGGCGCTCATGTCATGATGATGATGCTTAGTTCTAATGCACATGTAGAAGGAGTTGAGTTTCGTAGAGCTGGTCAATCTGGGAGGCTAGGTCGTTATCCTTTTCATTGGCATAGACTTAGTTATAGCGGTAGTGAAACATTAGGAGATGCAAACGGGCACTATTTGCGTAATGCCACAATCAATAGCTCTATGAATAGAGGTATTGTAATTCATGGTACAAATGGATTATTGATACAAAACAATATAGTTTATGACGTTAGAGGTCATGCAGTATTTACAGAAGATGCTGTTGAACGCCGTAATACTTTAGATGGTAATTTGGTACTTCATGTACGAAACCCACCAGAAGGACGGGCCCTTAAATTACATGAAACAGGTGAAAGAGGCTCTTCGGCTTTTTGGATTAGTAACCCAGATAATATAGTTACTAATAATACTGCAGCAGATTCGAGATCTCATGGATTTTGGTTAGCATTTCCAGAACAACCTATGGGACCAAATGCAGGAGTATTAGGCTCAGATGGTCGTATCCTTAGTCCAGCTCATCTTCTTTTTGGAGTTTTTGATAATAACACCACGCATTCAAACCGTTTAGAGGGGATTATGTTTGATCTTATGGAAATCGATAATGAAGGTAATCTGGGTGCAATGGAATATAGGTCTACAATTGATGGACATATGCCCGAATGGCCTTTTCCTACTCAAAGAAGGTTCTCGCTTACACGCTATAAAACATGGAAAAATGGGAATAGTGGTATTTGGAATCGCAATGTATGGGGTGATAACCTGGAGGCAGTAAATGCAGACAATGCCGGGCGTAATTTTGCCGGTGCTGGTACAGAAGGTAATATAGAACGATGCTTAGTGATAGGTACCAGCCTTAATGATATGATGAATGGTACAGGACGTCCCCCAGTATATGATACTATGGGTGATAATACACCTACAGCTTTTGCAACCTATCACAGTACTTTTGATATAAAAAATAATATAGCGATTAATTTCCCGATGGAAGCTAATAAAAGAAGCGGAATTTTTGCTACAGAAGACTACTATACTCGCCCCGTGGAAAAGGGTCAAATACGCAATACCAATAATATGATGATAGCATCACATCCAGGTGTTAAGTTGAGATCTGAATATGCACATTTTACATTGGCAAGTGCTGTATGGGACCCTTATGGGATTTGGGGGCCTGCAGAACAATATTTTGTGTATGATGACCCTTTTTTGACTTATGGATTAACCAAAACTATAGTACAACCTGGTCCTGAAGTTGGTGGAGTGAGTGTTCCTGGACCATTTTATGGCTTTTTAGCGTTCACATTAAATGATGCAAATGAACCTTGGGCCGATATCATGGCAATACATGTGGAAAGATTAGATCAAAATCGTAATGAAATAGCAACTTGGAGCGTAGCGGGCACATATCATGGAGAGTTACTTGATCACATGCGTGATTTTGCAGCCCACCCTTCAGGTATTTATGAGCTTACATTTCCAGAAGAAACGAGTGACCCGGTTTCATTTGAAATGGGTGTTGAAAATATGCTCACTAGCGATGATCAAGTACTTGTAGGAATACAATTTGAGGGTACTGTAAGTCCAGTTGTAGAGATGATGGCGTATGATCATCCTCTTTATCAATATGAAGAACTTGCCTCTTTTGATGCGGTGCGTAACTCACAAGAAGGAACGTATTGGCAAGACAGTGCAAATAATAGAATATGGGTAAAAATAGTAGGGGGGCATTGGAGTTTCTATACAGATAATAATGATGATGCAGAACCCGATGAAAGACTTTATGAAACTACTCGATTAAGAATATCTGCACCTTAAAGGAAGTTGTAGGTGATTGAAGAGAACAAAATTATTAATAGTAGGATATAAAAAATCATCAATATAATACATGGTTTGGTATCGGGGAAGGAATCAAACAACGTTTCTTATAAGCATATTGGTGACAGAGATGAATTGGCGGTGTGGTAACCGTCAATTCATCTTGATTTTAACACATCAAAAAATAGATGCAACTAAAAATGGGGAAAACAAAACAAGGGATTAATGGAGTAATAGAAAAAGCAACAAGTTTACAGAAAAACGGAAATTATCTCAATGCAGCAAAAGCTTATCTGGTAGCTTTTGTTAACACTAATAATTGGAGGTTTGCCAATGAAGCTGGTTTGTGTTTTCAACAAGCAAGCTGCTTACTTGATGCTACCGATGCTTTTAAAAAAGCATTATCTATTGCTCCTGATCGCAATTTTATTTTATTTAATATTGGTTTAAACTATATCATAACGGGTCAATATGAACTTGCAAAAGAAGCATTGCAAGAAGTTTTAAGAGAAACATTCAACCCAAAAGCTGCATTCGAATTAGGTTGGATAGCAATGCAACAACAGGATTGGGACAACGCCATTGAATATTTTGATATAGCAATTATTAATGATCAAGCTTTAAATAATTTTAATATAACAAGTTCCACTAGTTTAGATCCTTTAATGGCTTCTAGTGTTTATCTCAATAAGGCAAGAATCTATGGATTAGAGCTTCATCGCTATGATGAAGCCTGTAAAATGTTAAGTAATCTTAAGGAGGTAGCAAATGATAAGAGACGTATTTTTACCTTCGCCAAAGAGGCTATGCACAAAGAAAAAATTGAAATTGCAAAGTTTGCAACTACACTCATATTAGAGGATTATCATGAATTTAACCAGGTAAGAGAACTTTGTGATGAATTATGTATTATTCCTGATAGTCTATCGATGAAATAACTCTAGAGATAGGCTTTTCTTATAGATAAAAACCCCTGAGTTATTTATCATTAATAACTCAGGGATAAGTATACATTATGAAATAAGATTACAATGCCGAAGCTCCAGCTTCTGCAACTGCATGATCGTTTTCTACGCTACTGCCGCTCACGCCAATAGCACCAATAATTTCACCTTGACTATTTTTAATAGGGACACCGCCAGGAAAAGTAATTAACCCACCATTAGAATGTTCTATATTGTATAGTGCTCCACCAGGTTGAGAAAGCCCTCCGATAACTCCTGTATTCATATCAAAAAAGCGAGCAGTTTTAGCTTTTTTAAGCGAAATATCAGCAGATCCTAACCAAGCACCATCCATACGTGCAAATGCTAAAAGATTAGCTCCTGCGTCGACTATAGATATATTCATTTTGGTATCTAACGAAATTGATTTTTCTTTTGCTACAGCAATAATTTTTTCAGCTTGTTCTAGAGTAATGTTCATGATTTTTGTGTTTAAAATAAATTGAGTTCAAAAGTAGGGCTTAATGTTTAATTCCACGATAATTTTTTGCGTTCAATCCAATAATTTTCCGGCCTTGTTTTTAGAGCAGATAGTAGCTCAATCTCTTCTAAACTTAATTGAAAAGTAGCTGTTTTAAGGTTATCATTAAGATGAGCTTTATTAGCTGCTCCGCTAAGTATTTTATATGGATCTATGCTATCAATGCAAAACCGTAATGCAATAGCATCTATACCTACCTGATATTTATTAGCTAGTTTTTGTAGAAAAGTATAAAGTTGCTTGTATTGTGGATATGCCTGATTTGGAAATAATCGACCATTTGCCATGGCTTCTTTTATAATAAGCTTCTTGTTTTGTTCTTTAAGTACCTGTGCGATATCTGTAATGCTTTGATCAAGGATGTTATAAGTAACCTGAAATGCATCAAAAATAGAGTATTCATCGACCCTAACTTCAAGCGCTTTTTTTATGACATCAACCTGATTATGACCAGTAGTAGTAATCCCTATTTCAATGTTGTGCTCTTTTTTTAATGCTAATAATTTTTGAAGAACAGTTTTGTTCTCTAGTACTCCAGATTCAAAAGTAGCAGAGTGTATTTGATAGATTTTAAGGTTAGGAAGTAGCTGTTTCGATTTTACCCATTGTTCATTCAATTTAGAAATACTATGCTCCTTTATTTCGTGTTGTATCGCTTTAGGGTCAAAATTTGCAGTATAGGTATATCCCCATTTGGTAGCCACTTCAATTAAAGGGTCATTTTTGGATAAAGCCCAGTCAATAAGTAACTCTTCTGCCAATCCATACCCTGGAGCAGTATCAAAATATCGTATACCTTGTTGGTATGCAAGCTCTAAGAGATCCCAACCTTTTTTTTTAAAGCTCTCAATTGTTAAGGTTTCAATTTCCTCTTGTCTGATATTAATATATTGTGGCCTACCAATAGCGGCTGTACCTATGCCAATTAATTCATGGGTTTTAATCATTTGAGGTATTTAGTTTTATATATCATTAAACCAAGTTAAGGTCTTTGTCCAAAGAGTATCTCTAAATTTTCGGCTAAAAAAACCAAAATGACCTATTTTATTAGTAGGAACTGAAGTTAGTTTGATTATTTCGAACTCTTTATCTGATTGATCAAATTGATCATGTATCCTTTTTATTGCTATTTCGGTTCCTATAGGGTCATCTTCAATACCTAATGTTAATAGTTTTGACTTATAATCACTATAAAAAAACTGCATACCATTAGTTTCCATCTGTGTTTTCATATCAGACTGTTTTCTTCTATTGTGCCATTGTTCTATTACTCCTTTAGGAATATCTTCTAGCATCCCAAGGCTTTTTCCTGGGAAATAACCATATAATTTGGTAATCGCAGGAAAAAGAATATGCCATAGAAAATAGATTTTATTTTTTTGACTCTTAGTCCAGTCTTTATAATAAGCTGTTTGTGCTCCAATATTTATGACTCCACTTATTTCTGTATTCTTTGGGGTCATACCTATAATAGTACCGCCAATGCTATGACCCAGAGTAATTATTTTATGATCTGGAAATTTATTTTTTGCAAAGTCAATAACCCCAGCAAAATCTTTTTTTCCCCAATCGATAAACGAAGCTTTAAAACCACGAAGTTTTTTTGGTCTAGAATCTGCAATACCTCTATAATCATATGTGATCACCTGGTATCCGTTTTCAGCCATAAAAGATGCGTAATGATGGTATAGCTTTTTATCAACAGCTGTGGCCGAATTGATTATCAAAACTTTGTTTTTTTCCTGATTATGTAAAGGAACATAAAGTTTTGCGATAAGTTGGTAACCATCTTTTGCCGTAATAACAGTCATTGCTATAATTTTTGTGTCAATATAGCGGTGATAGTTTTAATACCTTCTATATAATTACCAAGCCTTATATTTTCATTGGGACTATGTTGGTTATTGTCCTTGTTCACTGTTGGTACAATAACTGCAGGAATATTTAGAGTATTTACAAAAGGAGAAATTGGTATAGACCCACCACCAGTTCGTATTTGCACAGGAGTAGTGCCAAAAGCTCGTGTCATAGCTTTTCGTAACCACTGCCCAATTTTGGTATCAAAATCAGTTCTAAAGGCTTCATAAGCAATTTGATGGTTAAAACGAATAATCTTTGTATGTTTCATGCGTTCATTTTCAGTAGGAATACTATCAATAATATAATACCCTTGTTTTAGGATATGTTGCTTTACAAGATCTACCATTCGTTGTGCATTTGTTTCTTTAACTAGTCTAATATTCATTTCGGCAATAGCACTAGAGGGAATAATAGTTCTCCTTTCTTTACCAACCCAACCAGACTGCATTCCTAAAATTCCTAAAGATGGATATTGTATAGATTCTTGATACGTTTTTGCAATATTATCAATAGAAGCAATTCCTAGTTTTTTTCTCATGAGGTTTTCATCATCTGGTACTTGCTGTAAAATTTTTCTTGTTTTTTCTGAAATTTCTATACCATCATACCAACCGGGTATAGCAACTTTACCATCATTCTGCATCATAGATGCTAATAATTGCGAAAGCCTCAAGGCTGGATTAGGGATATAATTACCATAATGGCCACTATGCTGTGGAGTTCTAGGACCAAAAACCTCTAATGATAATGTAGTTATTCCTCTTGCACCATATACCAGTGTAGGTTTATTAGAAATATGCATGGGTCCATCAAAGATGACTAGCATATCCGAGGCTAATTCATCTTTGTAATCCAATACGGCTTTTGGTAACTGTGGCGAACTGATTTCTTCTTCAAAATCTAATATTACTTTAAGATTGTAATTGGGTTGGTGTTTAAAATCATTACTAATATCCATTGCTTTTAAGAACATTATTACTGGTCCTTTAGCATCAGATGCAGATCTGGCAAAAATTCTCCAATCGGGATTGATCTCACCATTCAATTTATCTAATGAAATGGTATTCCAGTTACTATTCTCATCAAGCTCTTTTAATGTTGCTTTGTATGGGTTTTTCTGAAACCATTTGGTAGTATCTACTGGCTGCCCATCTACTTGTAAATAGACTAAAACAGTTTTTTTAGCATTTTCATGTTTTTTTTCGGCTAATAATAATGGAACTCCACTTGTTGTGAGTTTTTTTGTAGTAAAACCACGTTTAGAAAAAGCTGTTTCGCACCATTGCATATTCTTTTTAAGATCCTTAGGGTAATGAGCATCATTAGGTAAACTCAAAAAATCAATCAATTCTTCGAAAGAAGATTTGGCATACGTAAGTGAAAGTTTATCAAGGTCTTTATCTTGTATTTCTTGAGCGAAAGAAGAGAAGGCAGAGAGTAGTAAAATCAGTGCTACTGGATATTGTATCATAATCAAATGTGTTACATCGTGTTATTCGATTATTGTAAATGTATATAAAAGAATAAAATAGCTCTTTTTATTTTGAATAACATTAACAGCAAATACGATAGACTATTAATTATATAAGTCTATTTATTTTATATAGTTATTAATTTTAAACCATTCAATGCTTTTACGAATCGCTGCTTCTGTAGCTACTTTTGGTTCGTAACCTAGTTCTTTTTTTGCTTTATCTCCATTTAAAAATTGACCAGCTGACATTACAGCAATAGCAGTATCATCAAGTAATGGTAATTTGCCACCAAAGAGTTTGTATTTTGTCATTTTAACTTTAGAAACAACCTTTGCTAACTTTAAGGAAACTTCTTTTGGCATTTTTTCAATATTTCCAATAGCTATGATTTTTTGTATCAGGTTTTCCATAGAAATATTTTCTCCGGTAATAAAATATCGCTCACCTGTTCGACCATCAATACAAGCAGATAAAAGTCCTCTCGCGGCATCTCCTGCATACACTACATTTCTGTTGCCATTTACATAACCAGGTAGCGTTTGATTTATCGTATTTGTGATAATACGTCCAGTAGATGGCCCGTAATCAAATTCGCCAAAAGTCATTGATGGTATGCCGATTACGATTGGTATACCCGCTTTTCCGGCCTCACAAGCCATTTTATCCATTAGCCACTTTACTTGAACATAAGCAGAAGTGCTTTTAGGTTTTGATATATAACTCAAATCCTCATTAGCAATACCGTTTTCTGATTTTGGAACCGCAATAGAACCGCCCAAATACAATGCTTTTTTTATAGTACTTTCTTTAACAGCATTAATGAAATTACCCATTTGAAGCTCGGCAATTTTGATTTCTTTTTTAAGAGGTTTAGGAATACTTGGGTAGTATGCTCCACAATTTAATACATAATCCAGATCGTTAAATGATGCTTTGAGACTCTCAAAATTATTTAAATCGGCTATTTTACTTTGATAATTTATATCCTGAATAGAGGCTAGGTTAGAAGTTTTTCTATGAATCACGACTAGTTGATTACTGGGATCACTTTGTATCAGTTTGGCTACATGATGTCCAAGCATTCCGGTAGCACCTATAACTCCGATTTTTTTCATTTTATTTGGTATTTGAAAAATATAATTTTTAAACCAGACCCAATTTTTACTATTATTTACTGATTTATAATATATAAAAAAATCCAACCACATTAGTGTGATTGGATTTATATATATGGATGGTTTTAGTTTTAGTTATTCAACATTACCGGCATTACCAACATGGTTACATGTTCACCTTCATCAAGTCCATCTACTGGTGTAAGGATACCGGCTCGGTTTGGCAATGACATTTCTAATTGTACATCATCTGCATTAAGGTTATTAAGCATTTCACTTAAAAAACGCGAGTTAAATCCAATTTGCATATCATCACCTTGATAATCACAAGTTAAACGCTCTTCGGCTTTATTAGAATAATCAATATCTTCTGCAGAAATGTTTAGTTCGGCTCCAGCAATCTTTAAACGAATTTGATGTGTCGTTTTGTTTGAAAATATAGAAACCCTACGTGCAGAATTTAAAAACTGCGTACGTGCTATAGTTAGCTTATTAGGATTCTCTTTTGGTATTACTGCTTCATAATTTGGATATTTTCCATCGATTAATCTACAGATTAATTGAGTTTCATCAAAAGTAAACTTTGCATTAGACTCATTATATTCTATCAATACTTCACTATCACTTCCTGCCAGGATACCTTTTAATAAATTAAGTGGTTTCTTTGGCATAATAAATTCTGCAGCTTGTGAAGCTTTGATATCTTCTCTAGTGTATTTTACTAACTTATGCGCATCGGTAGCAACAAAAGTTAGACTTTCTGTAGAAAACTGAAAAAACACACCACTCATTACGGGTCTTAGGTCATCATTACCAGTAGCAAAAATTGTTTTACTAACAGCTGTTGCCAATATATCACCTAATAATGTGGTCGAACTAGGGTCTTCTAATTCTACTGCTTTCGGAAACTCTTCTCCATTAGCATATGCCAAAGCATATTTACCATGATTAGAGCTAATTTCTATCGTATTTTTTTTTCCTGCAACAAAGGTTAAGGGTTGTTCAGGAAAAGTTTTTAGTGTTTCTAGTAATAGTTTTGCAGGTACTGCTATGGTTCCCTGGTCTGAGGATTCTACTTCTAGTTTTGCAGACATTGTGGTTTCAAGATCAGATGCCGAAACCATTAATGCATTATTATCTAATTCGAATAAAAAATTATCTAAGATAGGCAGTGTATTACTATTACTGATTACTCCACCTAATACCTGTAGTTGCTTTAATAAATATGAACTGGATACTATAAATTTCATATACGTGTGTGTGACTGGTTATATTCAGTTTTACGCAAATATAATTGTAATCTATAAGGATTTGGGTATGCAAAAAAACATAGTTATTAACAAACAAGAAGGAGTTATTGACTATCTGATATAATTGTAAAATATGATTTATGACTCTGGAGGAGTATCCATCAGCTTGTCGGTGTAATGTGCTTTATGTTTGGGAGTTGCAAAACGTTCTTTGTTATATGCCGAAGATTGTCCTTTGGGTATCGATAGACTTTGCCATTTTTCATTGGTAATCATTTTTCCGAGAAAAACTATTTGCCCCACATGATAGGAGTAATGTGCCAGTTGTCTGTTCATTGCTTCGGTAATGCTGTGTTCTATATTTCTGATATAAATAGGTTGATCAAAATTATCTTCAGATACGCTTTCTAAAGCCTCAAAAAGACATTGCCATCCTTCATTCCATTTTTTTAGTAGCTCACTTTTTGTTTTGATGTCATTATCAAATTCGGCATCGCGTTCTCGCCATGCTTTTTCACCATCTGTAGTTAAAAAATCTGTCCATCGAGATTTCATATTACCCCAAAGGTGTTTTACGATAATGGCAATACTGTTACTATCGTCATTATACTGCCAAAATAATTTTTCTTCTGGCAATTGATTTATCGTTTTTTCACCAAGAGATTTATAATATTTGAATTGCTTTTGTATTCCTTCAAGATAAGCTTTAGAAGTCATGTGTTTACATTTTTTATTTTAAAGATACTTAATTTCTAGAAGTTTACCGTGCTCTAAAAGCTATGGTTTTGTTACGAAACCTTGCAACATAACCTACTGTGTGTACTTGCAAACCCCTCATTCTTCCGATTCCTACGTCATCGGAATTCATTTTCCCCTTCCCCTTTGCCTAAAGGGGAGAGTTTTTAGTTAGATACTTTAAATTGTTTGCTAAAAAAATGCAGGGACACAGTAGCTGCGCAACGCAGGGCGCTGTCATAACTGCGATGAAACTTTGCTGCATAACTCAGGGTGTTTTCTCAATATAACGAGACCTTGCTGCACAGCGCAGGGCGCTTTTGCGTCTGCGATGAAACCTTACTGCATAACGCAGGGTGTTTTCTAAATATAACAAAACCTTGCTGCATAGTGCTGGGCGTTTTTGTAGTAGTAGTATAACCTTGCTAGATGACTCAGAGCGTTTTTGAGATAGATTTTTTAGCAAAGTATACCACAATTAGTTTTTTATTTTGCAACATTAATGCATTGATATGTAGTGCTAATAATTCTCTTCCTAGCTATAATAGCTTTTGAAAATAAAAGGTTTAGAACAACATTTTTCGCTTGCGTACCAATAACCATATCACCACTGGTGCTCCAATTAGAGAAGTAATGGCATTGATGGGTAATGTGTATTCACTAGAAGGTAATTGAGCAATACTATCACAGATCAACATAATGATACTACCGATAAGTAGTACAGCTGGTATTAATGTTTTATGATCAGAAGTATGAAATAATTGACGAGTAAGATGAGGAACTGCTAATCCTATAAATACAATTGGACCAGCAAAGGCAGTAATACTACCCGCTAACAGCCCTGTAGCTATAATAATCAAAAAACGACTTATTTTGATATTTAGTCCTAGGCTTCGGGCATAATTTTCTCCCAAAAGTAATGTGTTTAAGGGTTTGATTGAAGCAATCGATATAAGCATTCCTATAGCAGAGATACAAGAAAATATAAGGACATCATCCCAGGATAGGTTTCCCAGACTACCAAAACCCCAAAATATGTATCGTTGTAATTGATCTGCCGGAGCAAAATATGAAAGTACACTTACGACAGCTGCTGTTATACTACCAAACATTAATCCGATGATTAGAATAGCCATAGTATCTCGCACTCTAATTGATACAAGCATTACGGCAAACAAAACAATAATACTACCCAAACTTGATGCAATGACTAGCCCCCATTTTGAAACTAAAAAACCTGATAATGCCGCTCCTGTAAAAGCGCTCCCTAATATTAGAATAGCAACTCCCAAACTAGCTCCAGAGCTTATCCCTAAAACAAAAGGTCCTGCCAAAGGGTTTCTAAACAAAGTTTGCATTAATAAGCCCGAAATACCTAATCCACTACCTACAATAATTGCAGTAAGTGCTTTGGGTAATCTATAATTAATAATAATATGTCTCCAGGATTCTTTTTCTACAGCTCCGCCCATAAGACTACTAAGTGTATCTAGCCATGGGATAAAAACAGAACCTAAACTAATATTTACAATAAAGCAAATTAGCAAAAGCAAAGTGATACCTATAAAAACCTTTTTGTATGATTTATTTGGGGTCAATTAATTAAGTTTTTCAAAAAAATAAGGTTCGTAATTGGTTAAAAGCTCTGGGTGTGCAATATGGATAATATCTTTAAGAATAAGATCAGGACGCATTGGTCCTAACTCATAATAAATTAATCCACCATTAATACCCATTTTTAATGTCGAAGAATATACGGTTTTATTTTTAAATGCATCAAATAGTTCATATTGATGATTCTTTTCTTTAAGCTCAGAAAGAGACTTAGAATTTCCCGAACCGATCCATAAATCAGCTCCTTGTGCTTTTTCTAATACACTTTCAAAATTTAATGCCAAACTCCCAGTTTTAGTATTGTCTGCCCATAAATAAGTAGTATTAGCATCTAATAAGAATTTTGCAATATAACTATTGCCACCAGGAACATGCCATACATCTTTAAACATATTGCCAGATAAAATAGTTGGAGAAGCGGTGGTGTTTTGTGCTAAGATAGTAGCTTCATTATAAGCTTTCTTGATGTTCTGAAAAACATTTTCGGCTTTAGCTTCTGAACCAAAAAAAGCTGCAACAAATTTGATCCATTCTGCTCTACCCAAAGGATGTTCTTCCATCCAAGAACCATTTATAACTACTGGGATTCCTGTTTTTTGTATTAGATCGTATGCTTTTGTATCTCCATTTGCAGAAAATCCGATAATTAATTCGGGAGAAAGCTCCAAAACGACTTCGGTATTTAAATTATATTCTTTACCTAGTTCTTTGATTGCTCCTTGGTCAATAAGTGCACGTGTTTTTTCTGAAGAAATATAGTCTGTATTTGGAAACCCAACTAGTTTTTGCTCAAGATGTAGATATTCTAGCATTGGTATATCTGTGGTTGAAGTCACTACAACTCTTTCTATTGGCACTTGAACAAATATTGCTTTATCAGAGATAAATGGTTTTTCGGTCCCTTTGGGGTGTAAAATATAAGTTAGTTCTTCTTTGGCATCTGGCCAAGGGGTAGTTACTTTAATCTCTTTATACGTTTTATGATTTTTAATAATAAGACCTTTTGCATACTCAATGTTTTGAGGTGCCAGATACATTACAGTAAGTTGATCAGTCTCTTTAGTTACTTTCTTACATGAATTGCTAAGAAATACTATTGTGAGTAGTATAAGAATGCTACGCATAGAGTAAAATGTTTTTGTAAAAATAATACATTAGGATAAGTTTAGAGGTAAAACGATTTTAAATTGTAAGAGTTAAATACCTCGATGAAAATTAATGTTAATTTGCAGTTCTTAATGAATAAATAATTCTAGTTGCATGAATAAAAAAACATTTTTATGTTCTTGGAGTGGGGGAAAAGATAGCTGTTATGTATTTCATCTGGCAGTAGCACAAGGTTTAGATCCTGGAGTTTTACTTAATGTATTAAATGAATATGGAGATCGTTCTCGATCTCACGGAATTCCGAAAGAAATTTTAGAAGCACAAGCGAGTGCTTTGCAGTTGCCCATTCATTTTTTTGAAAGTACATGGAGTGATTATGAACGCCTGTATATTCAAAACCTTAAATTACTCACTCATACCTATAATTTGAATACATCGGTATTTGGAGATATTGATATCGAATCACATAGAGCCTGGGAAGAAAAAGTTTCTGAAGCAGCAAACCTAAAAGCCATGTTACCGTTATGGAAACAATCCAGAAAACAATTAGTAGAGGATATGATTGATTATGGTATTGAAGCTATGATAGTTTCGTGTAATCATACTTTAGGTCCTGATTTTTTAGGAAGAATGGTTGATAAAACATTAGTTAAGGATTTAGAAAATCTAGGAGTCGATGTTTGCGGTGAAAATGGAGAATACCATACTCTGGTTATTAATGCTCCTATGTTTCATAAAAAAATAGAAGTTGCTATACTAGATAACGAAGAGTCTACTAATTATAATTTTGCTAGCTTACAACTGATCTAAATTGTAATTACCTCTCCATATCCTATTTTGATATCAAAAGAATCTTTAAGATCTATTTGTCGAATATGCGAAAGTAATGCTCTTATAGGTCCAGCATGTGTTACTATAATGATTTTTTCTTCTGAAGAATGATCTAAAGAAGTATAGAAATCTAATATTCGTTGTTGTAATAGTATATAAGACTCTCCATTAGGGACTTGAATATTTACAAAATCATTCATCCATGGATCTAATGCTTTACTATGAATACTATCCCAGGTTTGTAACTCCCAATCTCCAAAGTTCAATTCTTTTAAGCGATTATCAAAAATAATGTCTTTATTGAATGTTTTTGCTAGTAGTTTGCAACGTTGTAAAGGACTGCTGTAGACAGTAGAGATCTGTTCTATAGGTATTTGTTGGTGTATTTCTTTGACTTCTGATTGAAAAGAATCTGTGATGCCAATATCGCTTTGGCCATAACAGATGCCTTTTTCGATATTAGGAGTAGTATGTCTTACCAGATATATTTCCATAAGGCAATAATTGTAAGATAAAATACCACTTCGCTAAGTTGTTGAACGGCTCCGGCACAATCTCCAGTTTGACCGCCAATCCATTTCTTGAATTTAACCCCTAAAAACATTTTTGACAAGTACATTGGGATCAATGTAAGGAATATCCATGGATTTTTAAACAAAAGTAATGGTGCAATCCCAAAAACACCACTTATCATAAGCATTTGTATACTCATACTTTTTGCTGCAGGTTTGGCCTTGCTGTCATCAGTATCTCGTACATAAGGGTGCGTAAATATAAGAGTAGTAGCGATAAAACGACTTAGGCTGTGACCAGACACTAATACTAATGGAATATAATATACTTCGGTTTCTCTTAATGCAGCAAATTTTAAGGATAAGATGAATACTAATCCTGCGGTTCCGTATGTGCCTAGACGCGAATCCTTCATAATCAGTAGGATTTTGTCTTTGGACCATCCACCACCAAAACCATCACAAACATCTGCTAAACCATCTTCGTGAAAGGCACCTGTAGTGTAGATAGTAGCAACCATCGAAAGTAGTACTGCAATTTCTAACGAAAAAAGTAAGGATGTAACATAAAAAACTGTTGCTCCAATTCCTCCTATAATGATTCCTACTAGAGGGAAGTATTTCGAGCTAAGCCTTAAGTATTTTGGATCGTGATTTACCCATTTCGGACAAGGAATCCGAGTAAAAAACATCAAAGCAGTGAAGAATATATGGATCTCCTTTTTCATAGAACCGAATTTATTTAAGTATTGTATGCAAAATCATAATCGTTATAACTAGTTATTAAGTTTACATAGTAATCATATATTTCCATACTGGAAGAAAAAAGAGTATAATTATGCTGATTGATAGTATGATTCCTAGGAGTCCTATTTTGCTCTTCTCTTTCAATGAAATAGCCCCTATTAATAAGCCTAATATTCCTAAGCTTATTGGGATAATTGAATATATACTTTCAAATATAGATATATCAGACATCATGATTTCTGCTTGTTGCATTGTCATTTCTGATGAACTTGATATTTGTATAGCTGTGTTACGGTGATACCAATACACAAAAAAAAGTCCAATGGTAGCAATGATGGTTGATAAAACTCCTTTTTTCATAATGTACTTATTAATTAATATTATGTTGGTTGTTGATTATCAGAAACACCGGCACTTTCAAAACTAGCCATAGTATTTAAGAAAGCAACTGCAGATTCAATAATAGGATATGCGATTGCAACTCCTGTACCTTCACCTAACCTCATACCAAGATTTATCAATGGTTTCTTTTTAAGAAAATCAAGCATTTTTTTATGCCCTTGCTCTCCAGAAGTATGGGCAAATATACAATAATCAAGAACTTGTGGATGTATATAATGAGCAGCAAGCAGCGCAGCAGTTACTATAAAACCATCTATAATAATGGTTATTTTAAGTTCGGCCGCTCTAAAAATTGCCCCAACGATCATAGCGATTTCAAAACCACCATAATACATTAAAATATCTATATCTGTAGAAGGTTTATATGTTCTATAGGCTTCAGATAGAATTTTTTGTTTAATTTTTATAGCTTCAGTATCAAGTCCGGTACCAGAACCAACACATTTGGCAACAGGTATGCCCGTATAGAAAGACATTAAAAGTGATGCCGAAGAGGTATTTCCTATTCCCATCTCACCAAAACCTATAGTATTAGATCCATTATTATGTGTTTCGGTAACGATATCTGCTCCTCTTTTTATGGCAAGGCTACATTGTTCTACGTTCATGGCAGGTTTTTCTTGATAATTTTTGGTTCCATAACCGATTTTGGCATCGATTAGCCCAGAAATACCTTCGAAATCATGATTTACTCCAGCATCAACAATCTTTAGGTGAATATTGTTTTGTTTACAAAATACATTAATAGCTGCACCTTCATTTAAAAAATTATATACCATTTGTGCAGTAACCTCTTGGGGATATGGGTTTACTTCATCCTTTTGGGCAATGCCATGGTCGCCAGCAAACACAATAATAGTAGGGTCTGTAAGACATGGTTGATCTGTATTTTGAATCATTCCTATTTGTAGTGCGATTTCTTCTAATGTACCGAGAGCGCCAATAGGTTTTGTTTTAGTATCAATTTTTGATTGGATAGTTTTTTTTAAGTGCTCGTTTGAGATATATTCTATATCAAAATCCATGTATGTTTGAGTTATTTAGAATTTTTAATTTCAACAGGAATACCAGATACCATTAGTATCGCTTTGTCTGCATGTTTTGCAATATGTTGATTCATCCAACCTTGTAACTCTGTAAATTTTCTACCTATTTCTGTAGTTGCATGAACTCCCATTCCGATTTCATTTGAGATAATAATTATAGTTGCATTTACTTTTAATAGTTTTTCAAACTCTGCTTTAGCTTGTGCTAAGGATTTTTCGATATCATTTTTTGTGTCTACAAAAAAATTAGTAAGCCATAAGGTAACACAATCGACTACAACGATGTTATTTTCCTGAATCACTTTAGAGAGCTCTTTTTCTTCTTCGATAGAAGTCCAGCGATGGTCACGATCGGCAATGTGTCGATCAATACGTTCTCTATGATTATCATCCCAAATTCGAGATGTAGCCAGGTAATATGGGGTGTTAGAAAGTTGTAAGGCCAGGTTTTGAGCATAACTGCTTTTACCCGAACGCTCTCCTCCTGTAATGTAGTATAACATCAAATTGAGTTTTTTGAGAAAGCAAAGGTAGTCGAATACTATATTTATTTGTTAAAGTAATATCAAATTCATCAAAATATAATACATTCGCGCAGAATTTTGGTTCTGAGATTCCATTCATGGAGTCTAAGATTAAAAGGGAATCAGGTAAAATGATGAACGAATAAAGAAATAGAGATTACGTTTTTATTATTTTCTAATCGTAATTCTAAAACCTAATATCGTAAATCAATAATCCTGAGCTGTTCCCGCAACTGTAAGCTTTGTCCGCCATAGTCGGATGCTTGTTGTTACTCTTTTAAACCACTGTTTGTGTTGTTTTTTACACAAGCGGGAAGGTCAACAACAAGACGCAAGCCAGGAGACCTGCCTTTATTCGATAAGTCAAACTTTCGGGATAATAGTTTGGGTATGGGTAAACTACATACTTTTTTCCGGTAATTGTAATAATTAAGTATTTAAGTAATGAACAAAAAAATGTTTTTTGGGGCAGCATTTTTAATGCTGGGATCTTCTATTGTATTTGGACAAGAAGAACCAATAGATGAAAAAGTAAATGAATTAGAAGAAGTAGTGATTTCTGATTCTAAATTTAATCTAAAAAGAGAACAAAGTGGTAAAGTGATCGCTAAAATTACTGCAGAAGATTTAAAGCGTAGCCAAGGGCAATCTGTTGCAACTGTTTTAGGAAGAATAGCAGGTGTTGTAATTAATGGTAGTAATAGCGCTGCTGGACAAAGCCTTAATTATTATATCCGAGGGGGACGTACTCGTCAAGTTGCGATACGATTAGACGGAGTTACAATAAGTGATCCATCAGCAATTGCGGGAGAATTTGATCTTAGGCTTTTATCTGTAAATCAAATAGAATCTATAGAGATCCTTAAAGGCGCTTCTAGTACCTTATATGGTTCTGGAGCAGCAACTGCAGTTATCAATATTACATCAAAGGCTGAAAGTAAAGAGCAAATTGCAGCACATTTTGCCTCTAGTATAGGAACTAATCAGTCTCAAGAAGATCAGGATTACGACATCAATGAATTTGTAAATTTAGCTTCTGTTAATGGTACACTGGGCAAAGTAAGTTACCTGGCTAGTTTTGGAAACCAGTTTAGTGATGGGTTATCTGCTGGCGAGGTAACAGAAAATGGAAATGCAGATGCATTCTCAAAATTTAATGTTAATGCAAAAGTAGGATATCAATGGAATAAGAATTTTAAGTTTCAGTTTTTTGGAAACTTAGATCAATTTGATAATGAATTTGATCAATCTGATGGTTCTGATGCTAATAATGATTCTTTTAGTCGTCAATTACGAGGGGGAGCTTCGGGAGAATTAAAGTATGCTAATGGAAGCTTTACATTTGTAAATAGTTACAATTTATTAGAAAGGCTTTTTGAGTCTGATTTTTTCGCATCCAAATCCGAAAGTAGGGTATATACTTTTGATGTGTATAATAAATACAACTTCAACAATATGTTGTATACCGTAGTAGGAGCAAATGGTTCTTACAGTGATTATACTGGGTTTAGTGCCAATAGTAGAACACAACCACTACAAGAAACAATTAATGATGATGTTGCTGATTTTGATATCATAGATCCATATGTAAATGTGGTATACACATCACAATTTGGATTAAATATTAATGCAGGTGCCAGGTTAAATATACATAGTGAATATGGCACACATCTCGTATATAGTATAAATCCATCGTACACATATAAGTTTGGAGAGAATTATATAAAAGGACTAGCATCGTATAGTACTGCATACATAACACCAACTTTATTTCAATTAAATGCACCACTTTTTGGGAACCAAGATCTTGATCCTGAAGAGAACAGCACTATAGAAGGAGGGCTTGAATTTTCGAGTACTAAAAAATTTAGAGTTAGTGCAGTGTATTTTTTACGGAACGAAGAGAATTTTGTAGACTTTGTTGATACTGGTGGTTTTGTATTTCTATATCAAAACGTAGAAGATGATTTTAGTACTGATGGAGTAGAATTTGAAGTGAATTCTACGTTGATGGATGATAAACTGTCGCTAAGAGGTAATTTTACATATACTAATGTAGATGAAGAACTTTCTAATATTAGAATCCCTGAAATTATGATGAATGCGAGTATCGGTTATCAAGTAACAGACAAAACATATACTTCTTTAAGCTATCAATTTAATGATGAGAGAAAAGAAAACTCTTTTGATCCAGTTACTTTTGCACCAATACCCAAAGAATTAGATGCATATGGAGTATTAGATTTTTATATTAGCCACCAGTTGATGAAAAACCTAAGTATATATGCCGCAATGAATAATATCACTAATGAAGAATATCAAGAGATTTTTGGATTTAGTACCCGAGGAAGAAATGCACGAATAGGATTTAACCTAAAATTCTAATAGCATAAAATTATATAGCATAAAAAACTCCTTGTCGAATAGATAAGGAGTTTTTTACATTTATATATATTTTTTAGAGTAAACTAATCAATTTCCTTTCGCATAAGCTCAAAGTCAAGATTAAATGTATTACTATTAGCAACACTTTCGGGTTGTTTTGTTGTGCTTCTTTTTTGTAAAGCAGTAGTGTTTCCGAGGATGTGATCTATAGCAGCTTTCAAAAGAGGTTCGTTTTCATCACCAAGAGTCCCCAGATTAGTATAATCTTCTTCAACTAAAATATCAGGAGCAAACCCATCAAAATAATCTGTTACTCCAGCAGAGTTTATAGATTTTAGGACCAAAGGTTGCATCGCATAAGTGTGACCAGCAGCTTCTGCTCCTTGTCTACGAAAATTATCTGTATCATATACAGTGATTGAAGCTTGAAATTTGCCTCTTGTAGTATCACCTACCTTTATTGTAGTAATATATGGATCCAATCCGTTAATCACCAATTCACTTGCCGATGCCGAGCTTCCAGAGGTTAATACATATAATCGACCTAAGTTTAAAGTATTGATTGCTTCGCCTCCTCTAATTTCATTATCAAATCGATTGGTGAGCCTATCGGGATTGTTTTCCATAAACGCTTTCTGAAACTCATCATTCCACTGCTCGGTAGTAAAAATTTCTCCATTAAATTGACCAGTGATCATATCTGAAAGATCTTTTGCAGTTTCAACATCACCACCTGTATTATATCGTAAATCTAATATTAACTCTTTTACACTGTTTGATTTTAATACTGCAAAAGCAGCGTTAAGTTGTGAGTCAAAATCCGAAGTAAATGCATTATACATTAGGTAACCTACTGGTGTACCACCAACATCAATGGTTTTATTAATAAAAATAGGGTTTTCGGTATATTGTACTTTAGTAAGGGATATAGATGTTTCTGTAGCAGTAACATTAGTACCATCAAAAGTTGCTAATCCTATAGTATAGGTATCAGGATCTATTAACTGGCGAAAATTACTATCTGTGATTTGAGTGCCATCAATGGTATTAAAAATCATACCCCGCGTAACGTTTTTTGCTTCGGCATCAGTACCGGGTAGTACATACCGTACATATCCAAAAACATTGGTAGCATTATTTGGATATCGTACAAGACCAAACTCCATACCATTGTTTCTGGTAACTCCATCAAATGCTTGTTCTAAGGCAACATAATCATCTACCAGAAAACTAAACTCATCTATATTGGCTTTTAATGAAGCAAATATCGCTTCGGGAGAAGAAAACTCATTTAAAAAACTAGTGTATTGTTGATTTGAAGTAAATCTATCATTTGCCAGATTAGGGACATCTGCTTTGTATAAATAATATAAATTCTTTCCTTTCCAGATAAAATCATTGATATCTAGGGTGTTTGCAATCTGGGGCACATCATCATTATCATCAAAACAACCATAGAGTAACCCACCCATAATAAATAATAGGGTATAGTATTTTATATATTTCATAGCATTTATATTGAATATAAAGCGTTAAATGTAACTACTTTATTATAAATTTAAAAAAGATTGTAACAAATTACTTAGGTAGTCGTCTCCCATATATAAAGCTAACATAGTTTTATGACAACCAACCAACAATGAAAGAAAGAGCATTTATAACATTAACTAATGGATTTAAAGACAAACTTTTTAGATTGGCAAAGCGTTTGTTAGTTAGTAATGAAGAAGCAGAAGATGCAACACAAGAAATATTACTAAAGCTATGGAGAAATAAAGCGAAAATGGCTGAGTATAAAAATGTGGAAGCTTTTGCTATGACGATGACCAAAAATTACTGCTATGACAAGCTTAAGGCAAAAGAAACTGGAAACCTTAAAATTGTACACAGTAATTATAAAGATGAGCAACCGTCATTACAACGACAGGTCGAAGCAAAAGATAGCTTAGATTGGGTAGGGAAAATTATGAATAGTTTGCCCGAACAACAACGAATGATTATCCAACTAAGAGATATAGAACAATATGATAATGCCGAAATAGCAAAAATGTTAGAGATTAATGAAACAGCTGTTAGAGTAGCTTTGTCTAGAGGAAGAAAAAAAATAAGAGAAGAATTATTAAAAAAACATAATTATGGAGTTGTCTAATATTGAAAAACTACTGGAAAAGTATTTTGAAGGCGAAACGACCATTTCTGAAGAAAAAGAATTAAAGGTTTATTTTACCAGAGAAACTGTGCCGTCGCACCTAGAGAGATACAAAGATCTGTTTCAGTATTTTTCTGAAGAGAGCCAAGTAAAAGCTACCAGAGGATTGCCATTACAAAGTGGTACAAAAAACTCAAGATATATGTGGATTGGTGTCGCAGCATCAGTCGCATTAGTTGTAGGGTTGTTTGTTAGCAACTTAGCACCTAATCAACAAGAGAATTTAGGTACCTATGAAGATCCCGAAGTAGCATTGCAGAAAACCAAAGAAGTCCTCAATTTGGTTTCTCAATATATGAATGAGGGCAAAGGGGGATTAGTGTACCTAAATGAATTTGAAAACACTAAAAATAAATTTATAAAATAAACAGCAAAATAGCGTTATATCATAACGCGACTTAAATTATTTGAATTATGAAAAAATTAGTTATTATTTTAATATTGGCCGTTGTACCTTATGTATCGAATGCCCAAAGTTATTTTGATAAGTACGAAAATATGAATGATGTAACCTCTATGGTGATCACCAATAAAATGTTTAAACTACTTAGCAAAATTGATTTTGAAAGTACAGATAAAGAAACACAAGAGTATCTTAACCTTGTAGAAAACATTAACAACATCAAAGTTTTTGTTACCGAAAATAAGGGAGTTAGTGACAAAATGAGAGGAGACGTAGATAATTACCTTAAAAAGTCATCTCTAGATGAGTTGATGAGAATTAAAAGTGATGATGGCGAAAATATCAAGTTTTATATAAAACCTGGTAGCGACGAGGATCATGTAAAAGAACTATTCATGTATTTGGTAGGAAACGACTCTAAAGAAGGAAAACCTGAAACTGTGATATTAACAATAACAGGTAATATCGATCTTAAACAAGTGTCTAAATTAGCAAACGATCTTAATATTCCTGGAGGGAAAGAATTAAAGAACGTAAAAAAAGGAAACTAATCTAGTATTTCTTAAATAAGATCTCTATTACGTTAAGCGTCTTAAAGTATAAGACGCTTAACGTAATACATTAATCAAAAAATAATCAATCAAAAAACAATCAAACATGAAAAATGTATTTAAAATTTTAGGCCTTGTCAGTGTACTATTGCTTACTAGTTGTAATAGTGATCCTTCGTTACAACAATATTTTGTTGATCACCAAGGCGATAATGATTTTATTGCTGTAGATATACCATCTAGCCTTTTGGATAAAGATAATATCGAACTTAATGCTGAAGAACAAGAAGCATTAGAGAGCGTAAAAAAGGTGAACTTTTTAGGACTACAGTTAAACGAAGAGAATAAAAACAGGTTCGAAAAAGAACGCGTAGCCATTAATAAAATCCTAAACTCAGATAAGTACGAGACACTTATGAAATTTGGGTCTAACGGAACCAATGCAGTATTAAAATACACCGGAGATGATGATGATATCGATGAGGTGATTGTTTTTGCAACCGATCAAAAAAGAGGATTAGCACTAGTGCGTGTATTGGGCGATAATATGAGACCCGAAAAAATGGCTAAACTAGCAAGATCAGTCGAGGAAGGTAAGCTTGATCTCGAAGCGTTCAAGAAACTTGGTGAGACTATTGATATTGACTAATTACAACGAGTCTATATAAAATTAAAAGAAGCTGCCTTTTTGGGCAGCTTCTTTTATAATCATGTAAAGACTATAAATTCATTTCCCCCTGTGTAGTTACAAATGTATAAACTAGTTGGCTAGTTTAATAAAGTTAACAGCTATTTATAGTAGTTATTAAAATATTAGCAGATACGATCACAAAAGAAACCCCATCTATAAGAAAAGCCTCCACCAAATACAGGACATTCTTCTATGAATGCTCTTTTATTAGTAAGATCAAAATTTCCACAGGCTTGTGGTTGAGGTGGGTAACAATAAATAGTTCGGATATAATTACATAATGGATTAAATTTATTAGTAATTGTTTTATGTTTTACTAATTCTTGCAGCTGATCAGGAGACAATATTTCACCTAAATTTAAATCGGTTAACAATTCTCCATCATTAATTAATGATTCAGATTTAATTAAAAGACCTTTTGAATTTAAATAATCAGCAATCCTATAGTTTTCTATTAATAGTTCACCATCTTTACTTGAGAGCTGGTCAAAAAAATCTTGTTGTTCTTTACTTGTTTTTTTCTCAAAACCTTTAGGAGGTTTAAAATAGATAGTTTTAGCTCCTTGTTCGGGCGTTACCGTTAGTGTTTCTTGAGTAGTTTGATCCTCAATTTGATTGGTATCAATTTCATCTTTATTACACGATGTGAATAAGACAGATAGGACTAAAAAAAACATAACGCATTTTAGTTCTAGTTTAGAATTAAGAGTTTTCATAAAAAAAATGTATTAAGGTTAAAAATTATTTTTATGCATTCCAACAAACAATTTTACCTTAGTATTAATTTTGATTATTTGTAACTTGTTCTGTAGTATTTTTAAGTTGATAGTGAAGTCAAATACCGTAAAAAGTTGATAAAGTTATTTGATAAGTATTGTACTGCTATACTATGAAAGAACAAAACAATGTCAAAATGTTTACCAAGCCAATATGACTAGTCTAAAGTTAGTTAAAGAATATTTTTTTATAAAGCGTAACGTACTGACATTTATAAATTTAAACTTTGTATTTATAAATTTGGAGAAGTGTTTTGATGGATATGGTAAGAAGTTATTTGGCGTTAAGAATGGAGAATTATTTGGTAGCCAAATAAGACATGAGTACAAATTAATTCAATGCTTTAACTACTATTATTGAATTGTAAACTAATAATTCCTTTTAGAAATTATAATTTAGAACAAAATAAAGACAGCCTAAATCTTTTTAGGCCTCTTTTTCAATTAATTTTATTTTAAATCCCCGTATAATTAGAAGGAGTAATTTGTTTTAGCTCAGATTTTATGGCTTCAGATACTTCAAGAGTGTCTATAAAATTAGCAATAGAACTTTGATTAATAGCCTCATTAGTTCTAGTTAGCCCTTTAAGTGCTTCATAAGGATTTGGATATCCTTCTCTTCTTAATATGGTTTGAATCGCTTCAGCCACAACTGCCCAATTATTTTCAAGATCTTCAGCAAATTTTGCTTCATTCAGCAATAATTTATTTAATCCTTTTAATGTAGCTTGAAATGCTATTATTGTATGCCCAAAAGGAACCCCAACGTTTCTTAGTACAGTACTATCGGTAAGATCACGTTGTAGTCGGCTTACAGGTAGTTTTGCAGAAAGGTGCTCAAATATCGCATTAGCGATTCCTAAATTACCTTCGCTATTTTCAAAATCTATAGGATTTACTTTATGTGGCATTGCCGAAGAGCCTACTTCGCCTTTTTTGATTTTCTGTTTAAAATAATCCATAGATACGTAGGTCCATATATCTCGATCTAGATCCAATATAATGGTATTGATTCTTTTTAATCCATCAAAAAGAGCAGCCATATGGTCATAATGTTCGATTTGAGTTGTTGGGAACGAATGGTGTAAGCCTAGTTTTTCCTGAACAAACTTAGTCCCAAATGCTTTCCAATCGATATCAGGGTAGGCTACCTTATGTGCATTATAGTTTCCTGTGGCTCCGCCAAATTTTGCTGCACTCGGGATATCATTTAGTAAATCAAATTGTGCATCAAGTCGGGTTACATACACCTGAAGCTCTTTTCCTAATCGGGTTGGAGATGCAGGCTGACCATGCGTTCGTGCCAGCATTGGTATTTCAGACCATTCTGTAACCAAAGCACTCAATTTATCTTTTAACGCTAAGTATTGAGGGATATAGACATCACCAATGGCTTCTTTAATACTTAATGGTATAGCAGTATTATTGATATCCTGAGACGTTAATCCAAAATGGATAAACTCTTTATATTCTTGTAAACCTAATTGGTCGAATTTTTCTTTAATAAAATATTCTACAGCCTTTACATCATGATTGGTTACTTTTTCGATTTCCTTGATTGCCGTTGCATCATCACTAGAAAAAGAAGTATATATTTTTCTGAGTGCATCAAATAAAGATGAATCAATGCCTTGTAGCTGGGGTAGTGGTATTTCGCATAGTGCAATAAAATATTCAATTTCTACTAAAACACGATACTTGATTAAAGCTTCTTCACTAAAAAAAGGACTAAGTGATATGGTTTTTGAAGAATAACGACCATCTATAGGAGAGATAGCTTGCAAAGGAAATGATGACATAATTTTCTTTTTTGAAGCTGCAAAGATAAAGTTTATGTTTTGATTTATGATTTACGAGTCACGATTTTTTGAAGTTTCAAAACTTCAAAGTTGCTGCGGTATAAAGTAAGAAAACAACACATCTTTTATCTTAAGCTTTATATACCATAATTTAATACGTGTATACTTGGTTGATACCCGAACTAATAAGGTCTGTTATATAAAATCTACTTATTTTATCAACCATCAACCATCAACCATCAACCATCAACCATCAACCATCAACCATCAACCATCAACTATCAACTATCAACCATCAACCATCAACTATCAACTATCAACCATCAACTATCAACCATCAACCATCAACCATCAACCATCAACCATCAACTATCAACTATCAACTATCAACTATCAACTATCAACTATCAACTATCAACTATCAACCATCAACTATCAACCATCAACTATCAACCATCAACTAAGTTTCTTCAATACCATTCTTGATCTTGCTTTGTATGCTGCACTACTTGCATTGTAGTTGTTTTCGAGTGTGATTTTTAATTCTGGATGTACCCAATCAAATTCGGTCCCTAGCAAATATAGAGTGGTCATCGAATAGGCTTTTGGTGCTACCTTTTGATCTGTAATCAACCAATCAAAGCAAGTTTCAGTAATTTGTTCTCTATGGGTTTTAGTGAGCTGTTTTCTTACAGGTGTAGACTTTTCTTTATAATATGCAATAATTAAACATTCATATATTTTTGCCATAGGTCGTACCGCCGGATGCTGATGTACTTTTGGAATAAATGCTATAAGTTCGTCAAGATAGGGTAGGATGGCTTCGAGGTCTTTTTTACATAAAAACTCAAGTCCCCAAGAGGCTCTACAAGAAATTTCATCATCTACTTTTGCGCAAATGATTAATAATTCTGGAAGTAGCTTAGGGTTGTCTAAGATCAAATTCGCAAAATAGTTTCTCTTTTCGCGAGAGTGATTTACAGTGTTTAGTACTTCTTCGAGCGATATCATAAAGTTTTATGTTTTGGCAATTTCAAAATTATAGAATAATAATTACTTGTTAAAATCGTTATTTGTTCTGTAACAGATAATTATCAGTTATGATTGTTGTCATATTAAATCAACCACACAATGTTTTCCAAAATTAAAAATCTTTTTATCGTATTAGTATTGTTTTTGGTGATTACACAATTTTTACGACCAGAGAAAAACGAAGCAAGCTATACCAGTATCACCACTTTTGAAGAACAAGCATCAGTTACTCCCGAGATTCAATCTATTTTACAAAACCAATGTTATGATTGTCATAGCAATACTACAAGATACCCTTGGTTTATGGAGGTAAGCCCGATTTCACATTGGATGGCCTATCATATCGAAGAGGGTAAAGAACATTTTAATGTTTCAAAATGGGAGGTATATACCGATAAACAAAAAGACCATAAATTAGAAGAAGTCATCGAGAAATTAGAAGAAAAAGCCATGCCGCTTGAGTCGTATGGTTGGATTCATGGAGAAATATCGAGTACTGATGCAGGAAAATTAATCGCTTGGGCAAAAGATACGCGAGCCAAAGCCAAAGAAGAACCAATAGTTAAAGATTCACTACAAGTAGAAGAAACAAATGTTGTTGCTACCGATAGTTTGACCACCAATGATGTTCAATAAGGATAGGTTTTTTATTTCAACAACTCATTAACCACTTTTGGCACTCCAGTTGTTGCCTTTTCTGATAAGATCGTAAGGCGATCTGTCGGTAATATGGTCGGTTTGGGATCTATAAAATAAATAGGTGAGGTTCTAGGGGCATATTGCAATAAACCAGCTGCAGGATAAACTTGCATAGAGGTGCCTATAATGATTACAACATCTGCTCGTTCTGTAACCTCTATAGCAACATCCATCATGGGTACATCTTCACCAAACCATACAATATGTGGTCGTAATTGTGATTGGTGCTCGCATAGATCTCCTAAATGAAGGTCTTTTTTCCAATCAAAAATTAGTTGCTCATCAAACTGACTTCTTACTTTTAATAACTCGCCATGTAGATGTATAATAGTTGTACTACCAGCTCTTTCATGCAGGTCGTCTACATTTTGAGTGATAATCGTTACATCATACTTTTTTTCTAATTCGGCCAATGCCAAATGACCTTTGTTGGGTACTACGGTAGGCAATTGACTACGTCGTTTGTTGTAAAAATCAAGCACTAATTCGGGATTATTTTCCCATCCGATAGGTGAAGCTACCTCCATGATATCATGACCTTCCCATAATCCATTAGCATCTCTAAATGTATTAATACCACTTTCGGCACTAATACCAGCTCCGGTAAGAACAGCAATTTTTTTCATAGATCGATGTGTTGATGACTATAGTAAACAAGTTTAAAGCTATTCAAAATTGTTGAATAATCAGATATTGATCATAAATAAAATGCTAAAAATAGCAATCGATGCATTAATTGATCTATTCGAACTACTGTTTTCTCTTTTGTATACAGTCTTTATGTTTTTTTTAACATAATGATATACTTAAAAATACCTTTCAACGTTTTAGAAGGGTTGTGTTTTTTTTTCGATAAAGTGCTTATATTTGCCGACGAAAAAATACAGCTAACTAACTGATACCAAATAAGTTCCGTACTAATATTACGGTTTAACCGTATCCAGATAGACGTTAAAAAGCCTATCTTGTAGCTGTAATTATAAAATGTTTAACAACCAACGCTAACTATTTAATCTTTTACCCTATGAAATATCCCTATGTAATTATTGATAATGATCAAAAAATTGCAGACTCTATTCAAATTGCTTTAGAAGAACAGACTGATTATATCTGTACCGGAATAGCAAAAGATGAGCAAACAGCATTGGATTTAATTTTAGAGAGAAAGCCCCGAATAGTTTTTTTAGAACCAGAGGTTCCTGGTACGCATTGTGCTAAAACTCAGTACTCATTAATGACAGAGTTGGCGAAGTACATGTCACAGTTACCAGAGTTTATTGTAATCACCAAAACGGCAGAGTATGCTATCGAAGGTATACGCAATAGAATTTTGGATTATATGTTAAAACCTTTGGGTAAAAGTCAGATAGTAAGAACGTTAATGCGGTTTGAGAAAGATTTTGATGAGGTTGCAGATAGTACATTATGTTTTAAATCGTATGGAGATTATAAATTTGTTGATGTCGAAGAGGTGCTGTATCTAAAAGCCGATAATAACACCACAGATTTTATTATGAGCAATGGTAATAAGGTCGAAGCGTTTAAAACACTAAAACATTTCCAGGAGTTATTGCCAGATCATTTTGTTAGAATCCATAACAGTTACATTATTAATACGCATTATGTGTCCAGGATTCATTTTGGTAAGGCAAAATGCGCGATTAAGAACACTACAGATATGATTCCTTTTTCAAAATCATATAAAAATACAGTAGAAGAGATTAAGGATAATTTGGCTAAGAAAAGTTTGATCCAAATATAACTTTAACAATTTTTTTTAAAGATTAACCGATAGATAACATATGCTATCGGTTTTTTTTGTTATATAAAACTTGTAGGAGATGATGATAATCAAGTACGTTATTTCTTACAGTTAAAACTACAAGATTTTAAAATCCATTCATCTACTAGTATAATCGGGTCATTTACCTCTCAAAGAGGGCCATTCACTAAAGATACCTTAATATAGTGGGCGCGCGCGAGGTTTAAGCATACATTTGTAGTGTACAATTAGAGAAATACATTACAACACTCTAATAAAATTAAAGCTAGCGCAGCTACCCCTAAATAAAATAAAAACAGAGTATTAACAAATTAATTAAACCCCCATAAGATTTTTAAAATTTAAAATCTTTATTAATTAAGCAAACAAAATTGAGTTATGAAAACTATAAAAACATTATTCGCTATATTATTTTTAAGTACATTTTTTATCGCTTGTGAAGCAGATTCAATAAATGAAGAGGTTGGTATTGAGGATGTTGAGATGCTTTCTACTGATGGACAAAATGCTGGAGAAGATGTAGAACCAGGTACATAAATAAAATTAAAGAGTTAAGAATAAAAATATAAAAAATAAATATAATAATATTAAACTTATAGATACGTATGAAAACTTTCAAAACTATATTAGCAATACTATTTTTAGGCGGAATGTTTATGGGCTGTGAAGCTGAATCAATTAATGACGAAGTAGGATATGAAATTGAAGATGTAATTGGAACAGATGGGCAGAATGCTGGAGATGATGTTCAACCTCCAGGGCAAGGTGGATAATAATAGTTTAAACAGCATTTTAAAAAAAAGTTCTAATTTAAATTAGAACTTTTTTTGTTATGCTCAAATTGATTAATTTAGAAATAAAACTATTCAAAAATGCTATCAAGCCACTTTAAATTTATTTTTTTTGTATTATTTCTTTTCCTTATTGGATGTGAAAAGCCCAACGAAATCATTGATAATGAGGATTTAAAATCTAATCTGATACAGACTTATATAGATAATGCGAGAGATACAAATAATTCTGTAAAAGATAGAAACAACAATTTAGAGAAAGCATACGGTATATATTCTACACTAAAAGATGATACATTCAAAGTTGGTAAAATTCATGAAATTTCATTCGGATATTATGCTTTAAAAAATTATGATAAGTATAAAGAATTGAATGAAAAAGCTCTGAAACTATCTGGTTTGATTAATGATTCACTAAATATGGCTAGATCGTATGCGTATTTGGGGATTTATTATAGGCGGTCGGAATTGTTAGATATTGCTTATGAAAATTTTTATGAATCGGAAAAAATCTATTCGAAAATTAATAAAGAAATATATGATGCAAAAGAAATTACATTTGACCACGGTAAGGTTTTAATTGATATGGCACGTATATTACAAAGAATAAAAGCTTACAGTGAGAGTGAGGCTATAACTATAAAAGCAATTGAAAGTTTTAAAGAATCGGAAAATGAGAGATATTTACCTCTTTCTTATTCAAACTTGGGCATTATTGCGAAATATTTTGAACAATACGAGAAAGCTATAGAATATCATTTTAAAGCAATAGAATATGGGAAGAAAAATAAAAAAGAAATATCACAAACGGTAACATCTTATAATAATATAGGTATAGTGTATAGGTCCGAAAAAAAATATGATAAAGCAAAAGAATATTTTACTCTAGCTTTAGAATTTGAAGAGTTTTTAGCTAAAAATCCTGCGACCTATGCTAGATTACTTGATAATTTAGCTCATGTTAATTTTTTATCCAATGATACTAGTGAGATTCCAGAACTTTTTTTTAAAGCTTTCAGGATAAGAGATAGTATTGATGATAAACAAGGAATGATAACAAATGCTTTGCATCTAGCTGAATATTACAAAGCTCAAGAGCAAGATAGTTTATCTGCACAATATGCATATATGGCTAAAGATATCTCTGTTGAGATAAGTAATAATGAAGAGTTATTAAAATCATATCAAATATTGTCAGAGGTATTAAAAAGCGATGAAGGTGTTAAATTTGCCCAAGCTCATATACAATTGAATGATAGTCTTCAAAAAGATGAACGTCTGTTTAAAGATAAATTTGCAAGAATACGTTATGAAACAAAGGAAATCGCAGAACAAAACCAACAAATAAGTCGCGAAAACGAGATCCTGATCATTGCGATATTAGGATTAACTGCTTTATTTTTATTGGGATATATTATTTTTAGGCAACAGCAAAGCAATAAAGAGTTACTGTTTGCACAAACCCAGCAAGAAGCCAACCAAGAGATCTATCGATTGCTACTTAACCAACAAATCAAACTCGAAGAAGGTCGCCAACTCGAACAAAAACGTATGTCCGAGGAGTTGCACGATGGCGTATTGGGTAGATTGTTTGGAGTGCGATTAAGCCTTGATGGCATTAACCAACGTGCCAATGATGGATTTACCGAAGCCAGAAATAAATATATCGATGAACTTAAATTTATAGAAAAAGAAATACGATTAATCTCTCATGATCTGGGTACAGAGTCACTACAACCAGATGTAGCTTATATCGATGCCGTAGAAAGTTTGATTAGCGATCTATGCGAAGCCAACAGCATAAACTTTGAGTTTACTAATGACGAAAACATCGATTGGGAGCATATCGATGACCAGAAAAAAGTAAACTTGTTTAGGATTTTACAAGAGTCATTACAGAATATTTTTAAGCATGCCAGTGCAAAAACTATAAAAATAAATTTTGATTATTTAGAGGATAAAATAAATCTTACTATATTGGATGATGGAATCGGATTTAAAAGTACCAAAGTTAAAAAAGGTATTGGTCTAAAAAATATTACTTCCAGAGTTAGTCAGATGAGTGGAGTAGTTCAATTTTTAAGTAACAATAATGCAGGTACCAAGGTATCTGTTAGTGTTCCAATTTAAACTAAAAATTAAACATTTGTTATGAAAGCCATACATACTATTTCTCATTTGCATGAGTTACATATGATGACTTTCTGTTTTTTGAACTCAAACAACAATTTTTTGAAATGAAAAAAAAGCTAAAAGTTCTTATGATTGATGATCACCCGATGATTATCGAAGGATATAAGAACACCTTATTAGGAGAAAACCAAAAAGAATATCAAATTAGAATCGACATCGCATCAAATTGTGATGAAGCTTATGACAGGATTCTAAAATCATCTGAAACCATCCCTTACGATATGCTTTTTGTGGATATAAAACTCCCACCTTCTTCTGATGGTAGTATTACCTCTGGTGAAGATTTGGCAAAACATGCCAAAGAGCTATTACCAAAAGCAAAGGTGATTATATTAACCATGCATAGAGAAGATCATAGAATACATAATATTCTTAAAAATATCAATCCAGCAGGGTTTTTAATAAAAAGTGATCTTACCTCTAGCGAATTATTATTAGCATTTAATAATATCGTAAAAGGTAAAGCATATTATAGTGCTACGGTCAATGATCATTTTAGAAAAATGATGACCAACAAGTTCTCTTTGGATGAGAAAAACCTAAAGATTTTATATCACTTATCTCGTGGGGTTAAAACAAAAAACCTTCCTAATTATGTGAGTTTGTCACTAAGTGCTATCGAGAAAAGAAAAAATCAAATCAAAGAGATGTTTTCTATCGCCAAAGCCGATGATCAAAAACTACTAGAAGAAGCTCGTAAAAGAGGATTTATATAACCCCTTTTTCAAAGACAATATATATTAAAAAACTCCCCTCTTTTGATAAAGAGGGGAATGAATTCCGTTTACGGAAGAAAGGGGTGTTTAAACCCTCCGTCTCAAAATTTGTTTGAGACACCTCCCTTTATCAAAGGGAGCAGCCCATAGTATTATCGCAAATCACTTCCAACTTACAATCCCCAATAATCAATTTGGTCTACTTCGATTTCTGTAATTGTAGTGGTACCAATATCCATACTATACATGATAAATTCGGTATAGCGATTGGTGGCAAATTGAGAAGCATTTCCGTTAGCTTATAGAATTCCAAAATTATTAGAAGGAGCCCGTAAAAGAGGATTTATATACCCCCTTTTTCAAAGACAATATATATTAAAAAACTCCCCTCTTTATCAAAAGAGGGGAATGAATTCCGTTTACGGAAGAAAGAGGTGTTTAAACCCTCCGTCTCAAACTTTGTTTGAAACACCTCCCTTTATCAAAGGGAGGAGCCCATAGTATTATCGCAAATCACTTCCAACCTACAGTCCCCAATAATCAATTTGGTCTACTTCGATTTCTGTAATTGTAGTGGTACTAATATTCATACTATACATGATAAATTCTGTATACCGATTGGTGGCAAATTGAGAAGCATTCCCGTTAGCATATAGAATTCCAAAATTATTAGAAGAAGCTCGTAAAAGAGTTCTTTAATTATATCATAATGTCAATTTTTTTATTGAAAATCAAATTGTTATCAAAATATTTATGGTTTTACCATAAATATTTTGATGTTTTTAATGTCGTAAATCAAAGTTTTATATATATTTTTATAATGTTAAAAAAAACATAAAATACATGTTATGAAATAACATGTTCAAGATACTTAAGAAAGCTTATTTCTTACCCCTATAGTCTTAAGTTTTTTTTTTTTTACACCCTGTACATTAGTCAAAATGCTTATATATTCATGTGCCCTATCTCATGACTAGAACAATGAATTAATTATTAATTTAAATACTATCTGCTTATGACTAATTTTACTTTTTCAATAAAAGTACCACAGTTACTTTTTCTTTTATCATCTAATTTTAAAACAAAATTCACAGATGATATTGTTCAATATTTTGCAAGCTGGGTTGATCTTGAAATCAACTACAGTAGTTCTTATTTAAATAATGAATAAACTATTATTTTATATATAAAAATAGTACAAACCTGCTATTATAAAACTTTGGCGAGCCGATAAAAGTAAGGTTAGGATAACGATCTTTTTAATTAAATAAATTATTGTTTTTAAGATATTTTTGGCTTAAACCTTCTTAAGCTAAATCATTACCATTACCATATCCTGCCATAGTTTAACATAGCTATACTATAATTCAATGTAGTACGAATAGATTCAAATTGTTATTAGTCGATTTAATGTATTGTACTAATTATAAACTTTTAAAAATGTTAACTATGAAAACAACTATTAATTTTTTTACGCTGCTATTTATTTTTGGCTTTGTCGGTTCTATCTATGCGCAATCTCCCAATATAGTAGTAATTATTGCTGATGATATGGGGTGGTCTCAGACAAGTTCTAATGAAACCAGTTTTAACAATCCCAGTGATTTTTATGAGACTCCGGTAATCGAAACATTAGCAAGCGAGGGTATAGCTTTTCCAAACTCTTATGTAAATGGAGCTAATTGTGCACCTACCCGGGCAGCTATTTTAAGTGGGCAATGGGCTTCTCGACCAGATAATAATGTATTTGCGGTGAGTAGTTTGAACAGAGGAGGGAATAATACTCTTTTAGTTGGACCAAGCCAGGGAATTTCTAATGGAGAAGATGAGATTCCTGCAAGTGCTATAACTATTGCAGAAACAGTAAAGACATCACCTGCCGGATATGTAACCGCTCATTTTGGTAAATATCATTCTGGAGGCAGTCAAAGTAATGGCCCGATACAACAAGGGTTTGATGTTAATTTTGGAGGGAAATCTGACGGAGCTCCAGGATCATATTTTGCAGCACTATCTGGCGGTAATTGGGAGTTTCATCCAAGAATCGGCCCAGAACTGGATATATATGCTAGCCCATATACCGCTGCAGAATCCTTGGCATTGGCAGGAGATAATTCCTTAGAAGGCACTACAAAACATGTTACCGATGCTTTAGGAGATGCCGCTCTGGATTTTATGAATGCTAATAATAATAGTCCGTTTTTTATGCATTTTAGTAATTATGCAATACATGGCCCATGGGGGCAAAACAATGCGAGACCAGATTTATATGCAAAGTACGTAGCAAAAAATAATACTAATCCAAGTCAGATAGGACATACTAATGTAGCTCAAGCAGCTATTTTAGAAGGAATGGATCAAAACATTGGTCGTATTATTGATTACCTAAAAACGACTCCAGATCCACGTAATCCCGGTAATATGTTATCTGCAAATACTTTGGTGTATTTTATATCTGATAATGGGGGAGCAAACGGTCCACAGGATAATACACCTTTAAAAGGTATGAAAGGTGAATATACAGAAGGTGGAATACGATCTGTTACCTTTGCATGGTCGCAAGGACTGTTAGCAAATATGGGAACAGTAAATACAACACCAATTGTGGCATTTGATTTATATCCAACAGTTGCAGAAATAGCAGGAGCGGCATTACCTAATGGATACCCAATTGATGGAGTGAGTCAATGGTCTATGCTCAATGGTACAAATCCAAACCTAAATAGAGATGCATTGTACTGGCACTTTCCAGGATATATTGCAAATTCACAACGAGATCAAAGACCAGTGTCTGTTATAAGAAAAGGAGACTATAAATTGATATATTATTATGAAACGGCGTCCTATGACCTTTATAATCTGGTAACAGATATTGGTGAAACTACTAATTTGTTAGCGGGCTCACCAGATACAGCAACGTTAACCATCGCTAATGATATGAGTACAGATTTATTAGCATATCTTATTGATGTATCTGCTCCATTACCTACTTTTAGAAGTAATGGTAATACGGTTCCTTTACCAGAAGTTATAGAAGTTACAACACCGCCTACAGATCCATCTTGTGTTATGCCAGATACATATTTAGCACTCTGGAATTTTGATACGACAGTAGGAACGAATGATTCTTCGGCAAATGGAAATAATGCTATTTCAACTACAGGAATAGTTTCTTTCGATCCTTTAGATTTTAAAGAAGGAAATCAATCTATTGTATTTAATGGAGCTACCAAGATACAATATAGTCAAACTCCAGGTCCATTTATGATTGCTGCAACATCTGCCAGAAGTGTGGGAATGTGGGTAAAGCCGATGGGATCCTATGGTTTTCAAGAACTTTATGATGAAGGAGGAAATTCTAATGGTATGGCTATTAGATTAAATGGTTCTAATGTAGAATCAGTAGTAAGAAGTGGTGCACCTAATAATTTAAGCGCAGTATTTCCTATGGATGGAGACTGGCACCATATAGCAGTAGTATACAATGGAAACATTTCAAGTCATTCACTTTTTATAGATGGAACGCTTGCAGCGTCAAGTAATACGGCACCGGCAACCATCCCAACGCATAATGGATCAGGAGGTCTAGGTGGTGTAGATACTACTGATAGTTTTGGAGCTTCTGTAGATAATTTTTATATGGGAAAAATGGATGCTGTGGCTGTCTATGATTTTGCACTTTCAAACTCACAAGTATTATCTGTTGCTTGTCTTGGTTTACCTAATCCAGAATGTACCTACTCGGTTATCAATTCTGAAGGTTTTGAATCCGGATGGGGTATTTGGAATGATGGAGGATCAGATGCGAGAAGAAATGCAAATGATGCCGCCTATGCCAATACAGGTACTTTTTGTATAAGACTACGTGATAATACTTCTACTTCTGTAATGACAACCGATACAATTGACTTATCCTCTTATGAGGAATTAACGATAGATTTCTCATATTACTGTAGAAGTATGGACAATGCAAATGAAGATTTTTGGCTTCAGATATCTACAGACGGAGGAGCAAATTTCACAACTGTTGAAGAATGGAACCTCAATGATGAATTTCTAAATGACCAACGAAATAATGATCAAGTAATTATAGAAGGACCTTTTACATCCAACACTCAAATTAGATTTAGAGCAGATGCTTCAGGTAATTCAGATTGGGTGTATATTGATGATGTTGTAATTAATGGATGTAGTGCTGCTCCAACAGAATTAGGAATAGAATCTAATGTCGTTAAAAATACTGAAACAAAAGATGATGAAACTATTTTAAAAGCACATGATTTTTCTGTATATCCAAATCCATTTGGGGATCAAATAAATATCCAAATAAAAGGTGGTCAATACGAAAATGCTGTAATAGAGCTTTTCAATACTTTAGGACAATCAATATTTGTGAAATCGTATACTAATAAACAAGTAATAAGAGTATCTACACAAGGCTTATCAAATGGTCAATATTTCATGAAAATAAATATTGATGATACGATAACTACAAAACGATTAATAAAAATGTAATATAGTATAATAAAACAAGTATTAATTGTAATCCAAATGGGTGAATTTCTAATTCACTCATTTGGTGTTTTTAGTAAAGAATAAATCTATTTATGAAAAAAAGAAATCAACACTATTGGGATAAAATCCTGTTTAAGATACCATTAACAAATGTTACTAAAAATACTTTGTCGATACTCAAAATATTTTTAGTAGGCGCGATGCTAATGATTTTTAACACCTCTTGTGATCACACAACTAATTCAAGAAAAAAGAATACTGTACAAATTGTTATTGACTCTATTCCAGAAGGAATGGTTTGGATCCCCGAGGGAAGTTTTTACCAAGGAGCATTAGTATCAGATACACTGGCGATGAATCATGAAAAACCAAGGCATTTGGTAACAATCGATAGCTTTTTAATAGATGTTACCGAAGTAACGAATGCACAATTTTCAAAATTTGTAAATGAAACTAATTATATAACATTAGCAGAACGTCCAGTAGACTGGAATGAAATTAAAAAACAATTGCCTCTCAATACACCAAAACCTCATGATTCATTATTACAGCCAGGATCATTGGTTTTTAGAAATAGGCCAAATGGAGTAGCAAATCTTTATGATTTCTCACAGTGGTGGTCATGGAAAACTGGAGCAAATTGGAAACAACCCCAAGGAGAAGGAAGTACAATTGTAGGTAAAGAAAATCATCCGGTTGTACATATTGCTTATCAGGATGCATTAGCATATTGCAAATGGGCAGGTCGAGAATTACCAACAGAAGCACAATGGGAATATGCGGCTTCAGGAGGGTTAAAAAATGCAATGTTTCCATGGGGGAATGATGCCGAAATACTAAAAAAATCTGCAAATACATATACAGGTATATTCCCAATTAAAAATGATAACCAAGATGGTTTTACCAAAACGGCACCAGTACGCTCATTTCCTGGTAATGGCTATGGTTTGTATGATATGGGAGGTAATGTATGGGAGTGGACATCAGATTGGTATAATGCGCAATATTACACTAATTTAAATGATAATATCAAAAACCCTAGAGGACCAAGTTTGCCTATAGATCAAAAAGCTCCAGAAAAAGTAATCAAAGGTGGATCTTTTCTTTGTAACGCTACCTATTGTGCTAGTTATAGAATCTCTTCGAGAATGGGAAATAGCTTAGATTCATCA
Source organism: uncultured Aquimarina sp. (assembly GCA_947501475.1). Lineage (GTDB taxonomy): Bacteria > Bacteroidota > Bacteroidia > Flavobacteriales > Flavobacteriaceae > Aquimarina. The sequence goes on from CANMWA010000004.1 coordinate 383,612, forward strand.
TCTGAGCATAAAGGATTTAGAACAGTAATAAATACAAAAATCAAAAGTGTAAGTGACTGATTGGTTTTTTTAGCTATTTAAAGAGGTTATATGTGGTTAAAAATTAAGTGATTAATAACCTAATTAACAAATTTTTATAGGATTTACTTACAATATTTACGGGTTAAATGTGGTTGTTTCATCGGTAAAAGTTGAGTTTTTATAGAATGCTATTTGAATGTTTTCTAAAAATTTAAATTTTTAGTTTTCGTGTTTTTCTACACAAAAAACACAAAAAATGTGATAGCTTAGTATGTAAAGATATAAAGTATTCGTAAAAAAAATGAATTAAATGAAGTTTTATTATGAATTTTTTGTTAAAAAATAAAAAATAATGAATTTTTATTTGATTTTTCATAGCTTAAGCTAAATCATTTTTTTATGGCTTAACCGTAATTATTTTGAGTTTTTAATATATTGATTATCGAGTTTTTATCTATAAATTTATATTGTTAAAAAAAACATAACGTAAACAAATAATTTAAAACTGTTATCGCTTATAGAAAAATTTACTTTATTTCTTATTTTCTTACCCCAACTATTTGTAAGTATAGTTTTCTTATAGCAGTTTATTTTTATAATTGTCAAAATGTATTATAGTTTCTATTGCCCTATAGTTATTATGATTTGAAAGTGAACTTTAATATATATATATAATACACTTATGAATTACAGTACTCTTGTTTATCTCTTAAAACATCTATTGGCATTTTTGTCGAATTCGATTGTTTTAATTAATCGAAATTTACGTTTTGAAATATGTGCGCATAAAAATTTCAAAAGCAAGAGCATATATAATTTTAGTTGATCACAAATAGTATAGAAATGTATATATGATTAGTACATCATAAATAACAAACATAAAACAACCCCGCAATTGCAAAACTTTGGCGAGCCAGCAAGAGCGAGGATCTGAATAACGATTAATTTAATAGAAAATCAACCATTATGAAGTTATATTCTTTTATCTCAAAAGATGTATCAAAATCTTCTTCTTCAAATAATATCGATCCGTATATTAATACATATACGATCTCAGAACAAACAGAGAACAAATTTAGAAATAATAGACTAGTCTTATTGGGGGGAATTACCCTTTTTTTGGTAGGGGTATATTTCTTAATAGCCTTTTTGTTTTTGTATGCATCTTATAATGTTACAGAAAATCGATATCATGTTAATACAAATAATACCTATACTACTAGTATTAGTAGTACTATAAATGGTTTCGATTTCTTTTCTTCAAAATACATTCATAACCTGAATTCAATTGACTATGAAAAAGACGTTAATTCGAATATCCCCTTGCAAGTGTGGTATCTCGAAAACAGCCTTTTAAATCTAAATATGATGCCCGATCATCAGTTTAACAAGGTTTTAGCGTACTCCCAAACGATCAAGAACCAACAAACTGGTGCAGTTTGGATACATCGAATTCAGGTTACTTTTTATAGATCATATATCGAGATTCCTTCGAATCACTTCAAAACGAATTACTCAACAATTTTATCATAAATAGCTTATGAAATTTTTTACTAAATTATACAATAGGATAAAAATAGTAAATGACGGTTTTTCCATTTATCATATTCAAAAAATAGATACATCTTTAAGAAGAAATGGAAATCGTATTTTAATTACATCTATACTAAGTTTATTAGTTAATTCTTTTGGATATAGCCAGGCAACCACACCATTTAGTTGTCCAAGTACCTTTTACCAGGTAATTAGCGGAGAACTTAGGCCGTATAATCCAGCCGATGGAACCTATGGTACAGCTATAAGCTCCTTAGAAAATTATAATGCGGGTGGTTATAATACGACTGACGGTTATTTATATGCGATTATAGAAAGCACTCAGCCCACGGCTAACCATTTAATTCGAATAGATAGCAACGGAGATTTTGATGACCTGGGAGTATTAGATGATGCAACTACCGCTTTTGTCGCTGGGGATGTTGATGATAGTGATGACCTTTATTTAAGAGATGGTCGTAACTTAGTTCGAATCGATAATCTATCTACGTTACCAGCCAACCCGGCAGCAACGATAACAACCACACTTTTGAATAATGCCTTCTGGAATAACAACCCCGGGCAGATGGTCCCTTTGGATTTAGTGTTTATTAATGGAGCTTTTTATGGAGTAGATGCTACAAGCCTATATATATGGAATCTAATTACGATGGATAGAAGTATTGTGCCAATTACTGGTCTTGCTGCTGCTCCAAGCGATAATTATGGAGCGGTTTATACCGATAGTAGTGATAGGTTGTATATATCAAATAATGATGGAGGATTATACCTTATCGAGAATTATACGACAGCGGCTCCATCAGCAACCTATTTGTCAAGCACTTCCAATGTTACTCGTAATGATGGATTTGCCTGTGCATTAGCGCCTTCATCTATAGATCAGGATCTGGATGATTTATTAGATCCTTTTGACTTGGATCTTGATGGAGATGGAATGACCAATTTGGATGAGTCTCCATCAGACCCTTTTGCTGATGGTGATGCAGATCTGGTTTTTGCATACTTAGATGATAATGATACTACAGGCGCTATTGGTAATATAGATGGAATGGTAGAAGCTGCTTTTGATACCGATGGAGATGGTATTGCAGATTTCTTTGATCTCGATAGTGATAATGATGGTATTTATGATGTGATTGAAGCAGGTCACGGTTTACCACAAACCAATGGAAGAATTACTGGGCAGGATACAGGATCAGGAGCCAATGGGCTTTTTGATGGTGTAGAGACTCCTGCAGATTCAGGAACAATCAATTATACGATAACAAACACAGATATAGCTGGTAACTTTGATTTTCAATCTACCGATGCAGATGGAGATGGTTGTGCAGATGCTATTGAAGGTGCAGGAACATTTGTTCTAGGAGATTTGGATGGTGACAGTAGTCTTGGTGATGTGGTAAATGAAGATGGAGTACCAACAGTGGCAGGAAGCCCACAAAATACAACAGCAGCAGTAACAAATGCAGGAGATACTAGTGCTTGTGTGACTGTGAGTGCTCTAACTCCTTTTAGTTGTCCAAGTACATTCTATCAGATTATTGCTGGAGAACTTAAAAGCTATGACCCTGTGTCTGGAGAATATTCAACTCCAATTGCCATAACCAATCCTTATAATGCTACAGGATATAACAGACTTGATGATTATATATATGGGATAGGAAAAGGAGGAGGAGGAAGCCCAATCAATAGGCACTTAATTAGGATAGGAGCCGATGGTGCTATAGAAGATCTTGGATTGATTACAGGTTTTACAGCAGGAGGAATATCAGGAGATGTTGATGATGCCGATAACTTATGGATTAATATAGGCGAAGAATATCATAGGATCGAAAATGTATCCACAAAAGCAGTAGGTGGCCCTTCTCCTGTTTTAGTTCCTGTTACTTTTACAGGGCCCGGAGGAACTGCAATTCCTGCTACAACTGTTAATGATGTAACTTTTATTAATGGTAGTTTATATGGAGTAAATAATGCTCAACAAGTAGTAATTTGGAATCTAACCACACAAGAAAAATCTACAGTAGGAGGATTAACCACCCCAACAGCGACCAATTTTGGAGCAGCCTTTACAGATGCTCAAGATCGTTTATATGTATCCTATAATGATGGAGGGATGTACTTGATCAATAATTATACAACAGGATCACCTTCAGAAGCATTACTTAATAGTACAGCGGTGAGCACTAGTAATGATGGATTTGCGTGCCCGCTGGCGCCATCAGCGATAGATGATGATAATGATATAACTTTAGATCCACTCGATCTCGATGTAGATGGTGATGGTATTACGAACACAGACGAATCACCTTCAAACCCTTATGGAGATGCAGATGCAGATGGTGTTTTTACATATTTAGACGATAATGACGCTACAGGAGCTATTGGAAATGTTGATGGATTGATCGAGACAGCATTTGATACCGATGGAGATGGGGTCCCAGATTTCTTTGATTTGGATAGTGATAATGATGGTATTTATGATGTAATCGAAGCCGGACACGGATTACCACAAACCAATGGTAGAATTACTGGTCAAGGTGCAGGCTCGGGAGCAAATGGACTTTTCGATGGGGTAGAAACTCCAGTAGATTCAGGTATTATTAATTATACAATAACAGATACTGATACACCAGGTAGTCCTGATTTTCAAGCTACTGATAGTGATGGTGATGGTTGTAGTGATGCTAATGAAGCATATGACGATGCCAATGCTGATGGTGGCGATGGTGGAATATATAACCCAGGAAATACAGATGCAGAGCCTCTTACCGAGGTAGCAGGAACTGTAAATGCCGATGGTCTTGTAGTAGCAGCAGCGTATGACACTGGGGTTGTTGTAGCAGTAACCGATGCAGGAGATGCATTAGCCTGTGTTACTAATACAGCTCCGGTGATCACTAATAACGGAAGTGCTGCAACCAATACAGCAACATTTACTGCAGGTGCTACTGGTACCGTAGTTGATATGGATGCTACAGATACAGATGGTGACCTAGAAGGTACAGGAATTGGAGATCAATTGGATTGGTCATTAACAGGAGGCGCAGACCAAGCATCGTTCTCGATAGATGATTCAGGATTATTAACGTTCAATACACCGCCAACTGCGGCAACATATATAGTAGAGATAACAGTTACAGATAGTGCCGCTGGTACCGATGTGCAGACACTTACAGTAACTGTAACTGCTGCTGCTACGGATATAGATAACGACGGTGAACCAGATAGTTCTGATCTTGATAATGATAATGATGGTATTTTAGATAGTGTAGAGTGTAATGGTACTTTGCAACCAGGTACGTTTACCGCTACAGATGATGGCAATGTAGACGGTAACGAGTCAGGAACGATAACCTTACCATCAGGGACAGCAGCTACCTGGAATATAACACATACTTTTACTAATGGACAATTAGAACAGTTTGGTGTATCAACAAATTCAGAAATATATTTTTATTATAATAGAGTAGCAGCTGGTAATTGGGACTTGAATGCAGCCAATTTCTCAGTAGCTGCAGGTGCAGCAGATATACAATTAGCTCTATTTGGATATGTAGATGCAGATGCACAAATACCAGAACCACCAGGGCCAGACTTTGGATCACGTTTTGGAACCTATACCATAAGCTGGGTTGGCGGTACAGGAGATGCTATTATCAATGATCCAATAAATCAGACAGATCAAACAGATGGAGCGACGATTACCAATGGTGGAAGTTTTACCCAAACAGGAGGAAGCGCCATTAATAACAATCTATTACAATGGAATGTTGTATTCCCATTAGGAGCTACATCATTTACTATTTCAGCTACTGGTGGTGCAGCAGCAGAAGGGTTTAGATTCACCGCACTAGAAAATGTATGTGTAGATACAGATAACGATGGTATACAAGATATTTTAGACTTAGATAGTGATAATGATGGTATCTACGATGTCATAGAAGCTGGGGGTACAGCAAGTACGTTCCCAGGCCAAGAAGGGAGACAAATAGATGATGATAATAATGCTGATAATACAGGAACAATTGGTGTTCCTAGTACAGTATCACCAGCAGGAACCACACCAACCGAAACAACACCGGGTACACCAGATTATGTAAATACAAATAGTGACGGTGATCTATGTACCGATGCTAACGAAGGAGCAAATAATAACACTGCCGAAGGAAATGATGGGGGTCAATACGGCGATAATGACCCACAAACTGTTGTTGACGGTGAGGTTGATGCCAATGGATTGATTATAGCAGCAACGTATAACAACACTGCAATAGCCGCTGTAACCGACAATACCATATTTACAGCCTGTGATGATGGTGATGGGGTACCACTAGCAGTAGAAGATTCAGGGCCAAATGGCGGGGATGGTAATAATGATGGGATACCAGACTCACAGCAAGGTAATGTTGCATCGATTATAGATGCCACAGGACTAGGATATGTAACTGTAGAAGTTGTAATTACAGGTGATTGTACGCAGATAACCGATATGGACCCACTACTAGAGACAGAATTGGCGTCCTTGGATAATGATTTTGATTATCCGGTAGGTTTAATGGATTTTACATTACAATGTGGTGCACCAGGACAATCTGCTAATGTTATAATTTATTGGCATAATATCAATACGATAGATACATTTAGAAAATATGGATCTACAGCACCAGGGGCCAATAATGCAGATTATGATAATTTTATAATAACGCAAGGAACCACAACGATTAATGGAAGAAATGTACCAACTACCTCATATACACTTACAGATGGGCAACCAGGAGATGAAAGTGCTACTCCAGCTGTTATTGTAGATCCTGTAGGGCCGGCTATGCCAAACTTTGATTCTGATGGGGATGGCCTAGTAAATGGGATTGATCTTGATGATGATAATGATGGGATCTTAGATGTTGATGAATGTACGATTGGAGGAGGAACGTTTGGAACCCAATTAGTAGATGATGCAGATACGATCTTCGAGATTACTGCAGAAAATAACCCTAATACCTTGGCAGCTTTATTATTTGCAGAAAATTCTGATGTTACCCTGGTGTCTTCTAGTATTAATGTAGGAAATGGGTCAGTACCTCAAATTGGTACTTTCGACGATGGTGATCAGATAACAGATAGTGGTGGTAGCCCTAATGCTTTTGTTGATTTTAGTACTGGGATTATCTTTTCTTCTGGTAATGTATTAGAATTTGATGATAATTTATCGAATCAATTTTTTGAAAATGAACCAGGATTTCCTCCATTTGCTACATTCGGGCCAGCTTTTGGATTTAATGGAAACGGAACTGGTACTGCAGGAGGTGGTACGGATTCAGATTTTGCAGGAGGTAGTTCAGAATTTGATGTGGCAAGCTTAGAATTCGTAATTAATGTTCCAGCAGAAACTAGTGTTACTGGACAGTTTGTATTTGCTTCAGACGAATATAATGATTTTGTAAATCAAGGAGTTAATGATGCAGCAAAAGTAATAGTGAATGGAACTAATGTAGCATTAACACCTTCCGGATCATTTTTAAGTATTGATACCGTAAATAACAGTACAGATAGCGCATTTTATATAGATAACGAAACAGACCCTACAGCGGTAAATATTGAAGCCGATGGATTTACAACGACCATAACATTTTCTGCAGTATTAGTGGCAGGAAATAATACAATTAAAATAGGAGTAGCAGATAACGGTGATACTGTATTTGATTCTTGGTTATTGTTTAGAGCTAACTCTTTTGTATTATGTTTTGATAAAGATACAGATGGGGATAATATTGCCGATCGTTTAGATTTAGATTCTGATAACGACGGTATTTATGATACTATTGAAGCAGGTGGGATATTAAGTGGAGCTACAGGGCAGGACGGTCGTCATGATGACGATAACAATAATACAGATAATACAGCTACTCTTGGAGTTCCGTCTTTAGCCAATGGAGGAGCAGGAAACACCCCAACTGATACAGGTAGTGATGGTAGTTTAGATTATTTAACACTTGATAGTGATAGTGATGGGTGTAGCGATGCCAATGAGGCCTATAATAGTAGTACAGCAGATGGTGGTGATACAGGTGTATTTGGTACAGATCCTGTAGATCCGACTACGATTGTAGATCCAGATGGTACGGTTACCGCAGCATCATATACCACTCCTGAGGATTTGGATACCGATTTAACAGCTGATTACCAACAAATCGGTGGTCCCGACGGCGATGGTGATGGTATCCCAGATGCTTGTGACTTGGTATTTGACGATAATGATGGTGATGGGGTAGGAGATCTAGTGGATCTTGATGATGATAATGATGGAATTTTGGATACGGTAGAATCTGCGAATGTTGGCAATCCGATTGTCGTGGCTGGAACTAACATCATATATGTAGATTCCTTTGAAAACCCTGCAGCAAATACAGGAACTTTTGTAGTTACAGATAATTCAGAATTAGGTCTGTTAACCTATTATGATATAGTACCTACAGGTTGGACTAAGCTAGGCGGAGGTTTAGTAGCTATGACAACTGGGGGAACACCAACTGATGGGGACCAAATGGTTCTTTTGAATGAAACGGGAGCCTCTATACAGTCTAATGCAATATTTAATATAGTGGCTGGAAATCGATATATTCTTAGCCTCGATGTTAGTCTCGATAACTCACCTAGTGGAGGAGGAGCACAATTAACAGCTCAATTTGCAGGGATTACACAAGAATTGACTCTTACTCCTGTACAAGGGGCAGATGGTGTTGCCCAAAATTTAGTTTTTGATTTTATAGCAACTACTTCAGGCCCTACTCAAATTATCCTTACAGAATCAAATAGTATTGCTCCTTTGGATGGCTCACCTGTAATTGATAATTTAGTTCTTGAAGAGTTAATAGATAATGATTTAGATGGTGTTCCAAACTATTTGGATCTAGATTCCGACAACGATGGTATCTATGATGTAGTAGAATCAGGAGGTACACCAAGTACAGCTATAGGTCAAGAAGGACGACATACAGACAACGATAACAATGGTGATAATACAGCAACCAATGGAGTGCCTTCTCTGGCCAATGGCGGAACAGGAAATACCCCAACAGATACAGAAAGCAACGGTAGTTTAGATTACTTAACCTTAGACAGTGATAGTGATGGGTGTAGCGATGCCAATGAGGCCTATAATAGCAGTACCGCAGATGGCGGCGATACAGGTGTGTTTGGTACTGATCCAGCTACCGTAGATCCCACTACAGGTGTGGTTACCGCAGCAACATATATCACCCCAGAGGATTTAGATACTGATTTAACAGCTGATTACCAGCAAATTGGTGGCCCTGACGGCGATGGAGATGGTATCCCAGATGCTTGTGATTTGGTGTTTGATGATAATGATGGTGATGGAGTAGGTGATGCAGTGGATTTGGATGACGATAATGATGGGATTCCTGATTTGGTAGAATTAGCGGGTAACGATCCTTTCTTGGATGAAGACGGTGATGGTATATTGAATTATCTAGATACTACCGATGATGGTACAGGAGATGGTTCAACTACAGATTATACAGATGCTAATTTAGATGGTATCCCAGATGTTTACGATTTTGATAATGATGGAATACCGAATCATTTAGACAAAGACAGTGATAATGATGGTATTACTGATATTGTTGAAGGTGGAGGAGTGGATACAAATGGAGATGGAGAAGTAGATTATCCAACTCCAGGAGATCCTACTTCTATGGTAGATTTGGATAACGATGGTTTAGATGATGGTTTAGATAATATCGATAGTGGAAGTGGCGTAGGTGAAGTAACAACAGGTACACCTCTTACAACTCCAAACTCTGATACAGATACAACCCCCAATTTCCTCGATATTGATGCAGATGATGATGGTATCGTTGATAATATTGAAGCACAGTCTACATTGGATTATGTGGCACCAAGTGGAAATGATACTGATATGGATGGTATTGATGATCAATATGATGCCGATTGTACTATTGCTACCTGTGGATTGATAGGAACGCCTATAATACCTACAAATACAGATGGATCTAACTTAAATAGTGATACAGATCCTGATTATATTGATTTAGATTCTGATGGTGATGGAGAGTCTGATACGATTGAAGCTTATGATACCAATGATGATGGTGTGGCTGATACTATTCCTTCTGGAAATGATACCGATAATGATGGCTTAGATGATAATTTTGATGCAGATGGTACTAATGCTACTGATGTAGGAGGCCCCACAAATGGAGGACAAACAGCTACAAATCCATTTCCTGATACAGATGTCGCTGGAGGAGAACCAAATTGGAGAGAAGATATTCAGGATATCACCTTTACGAAGACCTTTGCTACTCCGGTAGATGTAAATGCCAACGGTATTGTTGATGCAGGAGATACGATAGAATATACCTTGAGTGTTACCAATAGTGGTAATGTAAGTTTGACAGCTGCTAATGTTACAGATACTAAATTAGGAGTTACTGGTTCTTTAGTTACACCAGCGAATTTAGCACCAGGCGCTACCGGTACGTTGACATCAGTCTATACGATTTTACAGTTAGATGTTGATGCCGGAGGAATAGAGAATACAGCTACGGGAAGTGCTACACCACCGAATTTACCAGATGGTACCCCATCTACTCCAATTACTGATACTTCTGATACAGATGTTGATGGTACAGGTACAAATGTTCCGAACAACGAGACTGTTGAGACGCCACTATTAGATGGTACGACTCCAGGAGATGGTACAGATAATGATCCTACGGTGAGTTTGATTCCTGCAGTCCCACAAATTACTTTTACCAAGACCTTTGCTACTCCTGTAGATGTAAATGCCAATGGTATTGTTGATGCAGGGGATACGATAGAATATACTTTGAGTGTTACCAATAGCGGTAATGTAAGTCTGACAGGAGCCAATGTTACAGATACTAAGTTAGGTTTAGCTGCTGCTGCAGTTACCCCAGCGAATTTAGCTCCAGGCGCTACTGGTACGTTGACATCAGTCTATACGATTTTACAGTTAGATGTTGATGCCGGAGGAATAGAGAATACGGCTACGGGAAGTGCTACGCCACCAAATTTACCAGATGGTACCCCAGCCACTCCGATTACCGATACTTCTGATACAGATGTTGATGGTACAGGTACAAATGTTCCGAACAATGAGACTGTTGAGACGCCACTATTAGATGGTACGACTCCAGGAGATGGTACAGATAATGATCCTACGGTGAGTTTGATTCCTGCAGTCCCACAAATTACTTTTACTAAGACCTTTGCTACTCCTGTAGATGTAAATGCCAACGGTATTGTTGATGCAGGGGATACGATAGAATATACCTTGAGTGTTACCAATAGTGGTAATGTAAGTTTGACAGGAGCTAATGTTACAGATACTAAGTTAGGTTTAGCTGCAGCAGCAGTTACCCCAGCGAATTTAGCTCCAGGCGCTACTGGTACGTTGACATCAGTCTATACGATTTTACAGTTAGATGTTGATGCTGGAGGAATAGAGAACACGGCTACGGGAAGTGCTACGCCACCAAATTTACCAGATGGTACACCAGTAGCACCAATTACCGATACTTCTGATACAGATGTTGATGGTACAGGTACAAATGTTCCGAATAATGAGACTGTTGAGACGCCACTATTAGATGGTACGACTCCAGGAGATGGTACAGATAATGATCCTACGGTGAGTTTGATTCCTGCAGTCCCACAAATTACTTTTACTAAGACCTTTGCTACTCCTGTAGA
>CANMWA010000005.1 GCA_947501475.1 uncultured Aquimarina sp.
TACTCCTGGCTTTACGATTACAACAGCTGATGGCGCTTCGACAGTAAATTGTTTAGCCAATGCTACCGAGACCTTTAGCTTACCAACAGTTACGGATGTTTGTGGTGTTACATTAACTCCATCATCAGCTGCGATTACAGATGCTCCAGATCCAATTACTTGTGAAGGAACTAGGACGTATACGTATACGTATACTGATTGTGCTAGTAATACCGATACCTGGTCTTTTGTCTATACTATTGATTTATCTACATTACCGGTTGTACCTATAAATGATAGCACAACAGTAAATAATATTTTTGATGCAATACAGCCTCCTGCGCCAGTAGTTATTGATACTTGTGGAAATAATATTACACCAGTAATTACTGAAAATGCAGACCCATTATGTGATGGTAATAAAATTTATACCTATACCTATATCGATTGTGCCGGAAATACTTCTGTATATATCTTTACATATATTATTGATGTAACCTCGACTTTAGAAATAGCAGATACAACTACAGAAATTTGTAGTGATACTTCTTTAGTATATGATTTATCCAGTTTGATAAGTTTAACAGGTGTCAGTTTTCAATGGGTAGTAATACCAAACTCAAATATAAACGGAGCGACTAATGGTAGTGGAACAATAATTACCGATACAATTATAAATATTACTGATAATCTTGAGGATGTAATTTATACAGTTACGCCGTTTAATTCTGATGGATGTGCTGGTAATACATTCGAATTAGTAGTGAGTGTTTCTCCAATGCCACAATTAATAGTTAACAAAGAAGCATTGCCTCCAGCTGATGGGAATTATGATACAATAGGAGAAGAAATATTTTACGAAATCATCATTACAAACCCAAAAGAAGTAGATATTAATAATGTTACAATTACTGATAATAATGCCGACTTTATAAGTGTCAATAATATCCCTGTATTGGCGAGAAATTCTTCAGTAGCTATAACTGCAAGACATACGATCACACAACAAGATTTAAATAATGGAAGTGTAGCGAATTCTGCTACTGTTCAAGGAGTAGATCCTTGCGGTAATATGGTTATAGATATATCAGATGATCCTAATGACTCAACAGATGCAGACTCTAATGGAGATGGAGATCCTGATGATGTTACAGTGGTGGATCTTTTTCAATCCCAGATGATAAGTATTACCAAAGCTGTTAATGAAAAAAATTATACCGATGTTGGAGATATTTTGACATATACAATAGAAGTTACTAATACCAGTAATGTTAGCCTGTTTGATCTAGTGGTAAGTGATCCAATTGTGAATTTTATAAGTTCTAATACTGTTGCTTTACTTTCTCCTAATGAATCCTTTATAGTCACAGCAGAATACACAATAGTAGCAAATGATATCATTAATGAAATTGTAGTGAATAGTGCTACTGTTGATGGATTTTTACCAGATAGATCAACATCGATATCAGAAGATTCTGACGACCCTAATGATCCAACAAATGCAGATAATGATAACGATGGAGATTTTGATGATCCAACAGTTAGTTTTTTGGATACAGATGGAGATGGTATTCCCAATATTGAAGATGAAGATGATGATAATGATGGTGTTTTTGATGTTCATGAAGTAGATGGAGATACCGATGGTGATGGAATCCCTAATTCGTTAGATGATGATGATGATGGGGATGGTATTCCTACAGCAGACGAGAACTCTGACCCTAATGGCGATGGTAATCCTGATGATGCATTTGATAGTGATGGTGATGGTGTTCCAGATTATTTAGATCCTAATAGCTCTAATCCTAATACAGAAAATGATATCGAGGTATTTAATGTAGTAACACCTAATGGAGATGGTGATCATGATGTATTAGTTATTGGAAATATCGAAAATTTTCCGGAAAACGAATTGAAAATATTTAATAGATGGGGTGTCTTGGTATACGAAACTCGTGGTTATGGACAAAATGGTAGATTTTTTAGAGGAGAATCTAATGGAAGATCAACTCTTGATCAAGACAGGCAATTACCGGTAGGAACATATTTTTATATACTTACTTACAAGGTTGAAAGTGGAGAAATGAAAAAGAGATCAGATTACATATACATTAATAGATAAAAAATAACTCATTAGTATGAAGAGTCCCTATTTCATAATACTTATTTTACTAACAATTATTGCTAATAAAATTTCTGCCCAGCAAGATGCGCAGTATACACAATATATGTATAATACAATTAGTGTAAATCCAGCATATGCAGGTTCAAGAGATGCAATAAGTATTACAGGTTTGTATCGTAATCAATGGGTAGGGATAGGAGGGGCTCCAGTAACACAAACATTAAACATACATTCTCCAATAGGAGCTTCTAACAAAGTTGGACTTGGGCTTTCAATTGTAAATGATAAAATTGGACCAACACAAGAAACCTATTTCGATATTGATTTTTCATATACTATAAGTACCTCAGATATAGGTCAATTAGCTTTTGGAGCAAAAGCAGGAGGACATTTATTAGATGTTAATTTTCAAGATTTAAATCAGTATACTAATACTGATATATTGTTAGATACAAATATTGATAACAAATTTTCTCCTAATATTGGAGTTGGGGTTTATTATCATACTGAGAAAATATATTTGGGAATTTCTGCCCCTAATTTATTAGAAACACAACATTTTAATGAATCAGGAAGCGGTAATAGAGCTTCTTCATTTTTAGCTGAAGAACGAATCAATTATTATTTAATTACAGGATATGTTTTTGATCTTGATGAGAACATAAAATTTAAACCATCTGCACTTTTAAAAGGAGTTGCAGGAGCACCTTTGCAGCTAGATGTATCGGTTAACTTCTTGTTACAAGATAAACTTACTTTGGGGTTAGCATATCGATGGAGTGCAGCATTAAGTGCATTAGTAGGATTTCAGATTTCGAATAACCTAATGATGGGTTTTGCTTATGATTGGGAAACCACAGCATTAGGAAATACAGAGTTTAACGCTGGGTCATATGAATTTTTTCTTCGGTATGAGATATTCAAAAAAAGAGAAAAAGTTCTTTACCCAAGATTTTTCTAAAAAACATCAAAACGTAATGACAAAGCTTAATACTATAGTAGTATGTGTTTTTTTATCAATTCAAGGAATTCTTTTTTCGCAAGAGATTGCGTTAAAAAACGCCGACAAAAGCTTTGAAAATTTGGCTTATAAAGATGCAATAAAACAATACACAGATATCATTAAAAAAGGAAGTGCTACGATTGAAATATATCAAAAACTTGGAGATGCATATTATTTTAATGCCGATTTTGATGATGCAGCCAAATGGTATGAAAGAATGTTGGTTAAGAGAGAAGAATATAAAAAAGATAGTATCAAATTACAACAAATAGCGCCCGAATATTATTTTAAAACAGCACTGTGTTTTAAGTTTTTAGAGAAATACGAAGAAGCAGATTCTCTGATGTTTAAATTAGAACAATTAAATGTAAATGATTCTAGAGTAAAGCGACTCATCAAAAATCCTAATTATAGAGAAGATATAACATTTCAATCTGGAAGGTATGTTATCAAAAATTTATCAAAAAATTCTGCTTATACAGATTTCGCACCATCATTTTATAAAGATAAATTGGTGTTTTCTTCGGCTAGAAAAAACAAAAAAAAGGTCAAGAAAATAAATCAATGGACAAACCAACCTTACCTTAATTTATTTAGTTATTCTCCAAGTGATACTACGCGATTTTCTTTTCCTAGAAAATTCTCTGTAAACCTCAATTCTAGGCTTCATGAGTCAACATCCACCTTTCATGGAGATGGTACATTAGTTTATTTTACAAGAAATAACTTTGTAGATTTTAAACTCAAAAAAGATTCGATAGGTATCAGTCGTTTAAAAATTTTGAAAGCAAGTCTAAATGAAGAATTAAAATGGTCTTCAGTTGTAGATCTTCCTTTTAATAATGATCAGTATTCTACTGCTCATCCTTCATTGAGTTACGATGGTAAAAAACTTTATTTTGTGTCTGATATGCCTGGAGGGTACGGAATGTCTGATATTTATGTAGTAGATGTTCTGGATGATGGAACTTTTGGTGAACCAAAAAATTTAGGCCCAGATATTAATACAGAAGGTAGAGATACTTTTCCTTTTATAGCAGAAAATGGGGAGCTGTACTTCGCTTCCGATGGGCATTTAGGACTAGGAGGGTTTGATGTTTTTGTTATTAACTTAAAGAATGAAGAAAAAAAGGTTTACAATATTGGAGCTCCTATTAATAGTTCATCCGATGATATTACCTTTATTATCGATAGCGATAGTCGAAAAGGTTATTTTGCTTCTAATCGATCTGGAGGTAGGGGAGATGATGATATTTATAGTTTTATAGAAAACACGCCTTTAATTACAAAGTGTAAAGGAAGTATAAGAGGTTTAGTTTTGGATGAAGCTTCTGGAGGTCTACTTTTTAATTCTGATATACAAATAAGAAATGAAAATAATGAAGTAATATTTTCTGGAGTTACAGATGATAAAGCTTCTTTTTATGCAGAAGTCGATTGTAATAATAAAGCGTATGAGGTTATAGTAAAGAAGAGAAAATATGATTCGATCGTCAAAAAAATAACTATTACGCGTGAAGTATCAAAGATTGTTGATACGCTTAAACTTAAAAGTAATGTTCCTTCTAAGGGAGTTGATTTGGCAAAACTATTAAAACTCAAACCTATGTATTTTGCATCAAATAGTGTTGTGATTTTAGGAGATACTGCCAAAGAATTAGACAAGATTGTTGAGTATATGAAAAAAAATAAAACAATAAATATAGAGGTAGGCTCACATACCGATAGTAAAGGAAGTGACTCCTACAATATGAAGTTATCTAAAAAAAGAGCAGTTTCTACTGTAAATTATATTATAAGCAATAAAATTGATGCTTCTAGAGTAAAAAGTAAGGGGTATGGAGAAACTGTTTTAATCAATGAATGCAAAAATAGAGTAAAATGCAGTAAAGAAGAACATGCCTTAAATAGAAGAAGCGAATTTATCGTAATAGACAATTAGATCCATTAAAGAATGAAAAAAACTAGTTTATAATCTCTTTTTTACTAATTGATCTAATAATAAAATAAATTCCAGCTACAATAAAAGGGATACTAAGCCACTGACCAGTTGATAGTGCATCACCTAATGAATCCTCAAATCCACCTTGACTTTTCTTAACATATTCAACAAAAAATCGCACTGTCCAAAGTAAAATTAAGAATGCACCAAATAAGAATCCTCTATTGTTTCTTTTGTTTGTTTTCCAATAAATCAACCACAGGATAAAAGCAACAAAAACATATCCAAAGGCTTCGTATAACTGTGCTGGATGGCGATAAGGAATAGCTTCTAATGTATCTGCAAATTTTGGGTCATTAACAATTGCCGAATATGCCTCATTTACATTTTGTATTCCTGTTTCTTTTACAGCTTCTGATTTTCTTAATCCGTCTCTAATAAATTTTACTCCAAAAGCAGAATTCCCAGATTCATTTCCAATAATTTCAGAGTTAAAAAAATTTCCTAGACGAACAAATATTGCTCCAAAAGCAACAGGAATTACGACTCTGTCTAATATCCATAAAATAGGTTTCTGGATTACATTTTTAGAATAATAGTACATAGCTACAATAACCCCAATGGCAGCACCATGACTTGCTAACCCCTGAAAACCTGTAAATTCGAATTTAGGATCAAATCTAAAAGGTAAAATAATCTCTAAAAGATTGTTTTTGTAATATCCCCAATCATAAAAGAAAACATGACCAAGACGTGCACCCAAGAGTGTTGCGATTACTGCGTATATAAAAATAGAATCCAATTTTTCCATCGATATATGCTCTCGAATATAGATTTTTTTCATTAAAAACCACCCTAGTGAGAAAGCAACAACAAACATTAGGCTATAAAAACGAATAACAAAAAAGCCAAGATCAATACCTTCAACAGGATTCCAGATAATTTTTGATAATATCATGTGTGAATTTTATTTTCGGAAGTAAATATAGGTATTTATATGAAAAATAGAAGAGTGGGTCTTAATAAACACATTCTTCTGTAAAATCATTCTTTGTTTATATCAGTATCGACATCAGGTACGGGGTCATAGCCACTGCCGCCCCATGGGTGACAACTAAAAATTCTTTTTACAGAAAGCATTCCTCCTTTTAGAAGTCCATGTTTTTGCAATGCTTCAATTGTATAATGTGAGCATGTGGGTTGATACCTGCATGTAGCTGGTGTTAAAGGTGAAATCAAATTTTGATACAGTTTCACCAATATAATAAAGGGAAATATCAAAATTCTTTTTGTTGTATTCTTAAAACTCAAAATAGATTAATTCAAAGAAAAAGTGGTGCCTTCTCGACTATCTTTTAGTTGGATTCCCATTGCTAATAATTCATCTCTAATCTTATCACTAGTAGCAAAATCTTTATTAATTCTGGCTTCTGCTCTAAGTTTAATTAATAGCTCGACTGTTCCAGAAAGTTTATCACTGGTATCTGAAGAGGTCTCATTACTATTTACAAGACCCAGAACATCAAAAATAAACCCATGCATAGTCTCTTTAAGTAATTCTAAATCTGTACTAGAAATAGAAACTTTTTGTTCTTTTACAGTATTGATAAATTTAACAGCATCAAACAATTTAGCAATTAGGATTGGGCTATTAAAATCATCACTCATAGCTTCATAGCATGATGTTCTCCATGCTTGCACATCAAACCCATCTGTTTTGGCTTCAGGAGTTAATGTTTCGATAGTTTGAATTGCATCCATTAATTTATAAAAACCTTTCTCTGATGCTTCTAAAGCATCATTAGAAAAATCCAAAATGCTTCTATAATGAGCTTGCATCATAAAAAACCGTACTATCGATGGGTCAAAGGATTTCGCTAAAAAATCATTATTTCCTGTAAACAACTCTGCAGGTGATATAGTATTACCTGTAGATTTAGACATTTTTTTACCATTAAGGGTAAGCATATTGGCATGCATCCAATAATTAACAGGCGTTTGACCGCATGCAGCTTCTCCTTGAGCAATTTCACATTCGTGGTGAGGGAATTTTAAATCCATTCCGCCGCCATGAATATCAAAGCGTTCTCCAAGATATTTTGTACTCATAACGGTACATTCAAGATGCCAACCCGGAAAACCATCACTCCACGGAGAGGGCCAACGCATAATATGCTGTGGTTCTGCTTTTTTCCAAAGCGCAAAATCCTGAGGATTTTTCTTATCACTTTGAGCAGATAATTCGCGAGTGTTTGCAATCATATCCTCTAGATTTCGACCGCTTAATTTTCCGTAATGATTAGTTTCGTTAAATTTTTTAACATCAAAATATATTGAGCCATTAGATTCATAAGCATAACCATTGTCTATAATAGTTTTTATGATCTCAATCTGTTCAACAATATGACCAGTAGCAGTAGGTTCTATACTAGGAGCAATGGCATTAAACTTAGACATCACATGGTGAAAATCTAGTGTGTATCGTTGTACAATTTCCATAGGCTCTAGCTGTTCTAAGCGAGCCTTTTTTGCTACTTTATCTTCACCTTCATCTGCATCATTTTCTAAATGACCCGCATCGGTTATATTTCTTACATATCTTACTTTGTATCCAAGGTGTTTTAAATATCGAAACACCATATCAAAAGAAATAAAAGTACGACAGTTTCCTAAGTGTACATTACTATATACCGTCGGGCCACATACGTACATGCCTATGTTGCCTTCAGTAATAGGATTGAATGTTTCTTTTTGTCCCGAAATAGAATTGTAAATTTTTAACTCTTGAGTTTTATACAACGGAATTGCTGCCATAGTTTAGAATAGTACTTAATTTATATGGTAAAGATAAAATTTAAAAGGTAGTGTCTAATTTGATATAGTCTAAAAATTCTCTTCTTACAGCATCTTCTTTAAATTTCCCGCCAAATTCACTAGTTACTGTGCTGCTTTCGATATCTCTGATCCCTCTTGAGTTTACACATAGATGTTTTGCATCGATTACGCAAGCTACATCTTTGGTTCCTAAAACAACTTGTAGATCTTGTACGATTTGCATCGTCATTCGTTCTTGTACTTGTGGGCGTTTAGCATAGTAATCCACGATTCGATTCATTTTGGATAAACCAACAACAGTACCGTTAGAAATATAAGCTACATGTGCTCGCCCTACGATTGGTAATAAATGATGTTCACAGGTAGAGTATACTGTTATATTTTTCTCAACCAACATTTCACCGTATTTGTAATGATTTTCAAAAGTAGACGCATCAGGTTTTCGTTGAGGATGAAGCCCAGAAAAAATCTCATTTACAAACATTTTTGCAACACGTTGAGGAGTGCCTTTAAGACTATCATCTGTTAAATCTAATCCTAAAGTTTCCATAATATGTTTTACATCGTCTTTAATCAAAGCAATTTTTTCTTTATCGCTAAGTTCAAAGGCATCTTCTCTAAGAGGAGTCGTAGCGCTAGTAGCTACATGATTATCACCTAGCGCTTCAATAGCTTCAAGGGCCTTGTCAATTTTCACACTTAAAAATTTTATTATTTATTAAAATCTCTATGTAGTAGGTAATAAAATAAAATATAAGCCGTATGTGTACAAAATTTTATGTTATTTATCCCTCTAATAGATTATATTTTAGACATAAATTAATACTGCCTAATCATATAAGGCTGCAAAGATACGATTTTGTTATTTTACATAGTAAAAGCTATGTTAAACAATTATATAATAGTTTTTTTAAAGAAGTTCTGTATATTTAGAGCCCAGATCTATTACCTATACAAGAATAATATAGTTTTTAACGTTATATAAAAATGGCAAAAGTACTACCTCAAATCGTATTACTACTAGTAGTAGTTTTTAGCAATTCGAATATCTATAGTCAAGATGAAGATCTTGAATGCCGAACTGCTAACCCTTTTTGTTCTGATGCTTCTAGAGAGCTAACTTTTCCTAATGTAACCGGAGAAGATATTAATTTTCAGGGTTTAGGATGTCTAAATACAACTCGTAATTCTTCATGGTATTTTATTCGTATTGATCAACCGGGAGAGTTAATTTTTGATATACAACAATGGGTCGATGGTAATGATAATAGTAATTTAGATCGTGGAGAGCGACAATTGGATGTGGATTTTATTGCATGGGGACCATTTACTACTTCATTTGTGCCATGTGATATTTTGGCAACAGGATGTGATAATAACGGGGATGGAGAAAATTTACGCCCAGAAGAGTGTGTTAACAATGTAGATGACCCTGATTATTATGTTTTAAATGAAGATAACACCAATATTGTAGATTGTAGTTATGCCAGGACGCCAGAAGATGATATTTTTATAGAAACATTTACAATACCCAATGCTCAATCGGGTGAATATTATATTATTCTAATCACAAATTTCTCTGATGAACCTGGAGTGATACAACTACAACAAACAAACCTTGACGAACCCAATGCAGGAACAACCGATTGTAGTATATTAGAAGAAGGCTTACCAGATGATATTGATACTTGTGGTCCAGAGCTGTTAGACATACAAGGAAGATTTGATGATGCGGTACGATACCAATGGTCTCTGTTTAATGAAGCGACTGGTGCTTTTGAAGAGATAGCTGGCGCCGAAGATCCATTTTTTACTACAACAGGACCAGGGAGATATCAGTTAGAAGGATTTGATATCTCGGGTAATTCTGTAGGGGTCGATGATATTGTAATTACTGATGTAACTAATTCGTTAACTTCAGTTAGTTATACTATACAAGAAGAGTCTTTTGCTGGTAGTTACACCATCACTGCTGTGCCAGAAATTGCAATAGGGGAGTTAGAAGATTTTGAATTTAGATTAGATAGAAATCCATTAGGTGTTGGTTTTGTAGAATATAGACCTTATCAATCTTCACCTGTATTTACTAATGTACCTCCTGGAGATTATTTTATTACTGCAAGACATATTGCAGGATGTAGTGAAGTGCAATCTTTGGTGATTATGATTTTAGGATATCCTAAATATTTTACTCCTAATGGCGATGGTTTTCATGATACATGGAGTCTTATCAATATAGAAGGCCAACCAGGTGCATTGATTTATATATTTGATAGATACGGAAAATTACTAAAACAAATTAGACCAGGTGGTCCAGGATGGGATGGTACATATAACGGGAAAATTATGCCCTCTTCTGATTATTGGTTTAGGGTAGAGTTTAATGAGCCTAGAGATCCTAATATGCGAAGAAGGACATTTGCAGGAAGTTTTTCGTTGATACGATAAAAATAAAAAAATAGCTGATCACAATTGATCAGCTATTTTTTTAGAAATTCATTCCTACTGTAAAAGTAAAGTTATCCCTGTAACTATCTACTAAGGCAAAGTTGTCAAAGCCTGAATTAGGAAAAAACCGTTCTAAACGCTGTTGCTCTGTATAATCATAAGCGACATCAAATTTATATTTTCCAAAATCATATCCTATACCGGCTGAGAATCCTGTTTTGTCCCCAAGAAATATATCGTTTTTATATGGACTTTCTTCATAGCTTAATCCGCCTCTAAAACTCCAATTTTCATTTCTCCATTCGGTTCCGATTCGTATCGTCGAAGAGCCTTGTAGATTGGTGTTTATATCATTGTTTACATCTGAAAAATCAACACCTTCATCCGAGTTTAGTTTTATAGTCGAATAATCTTTATACGTGTAATCCAGACTAATCAGACCATGTTGCTCAAATAAAACAGCAATACTTCCTGTAGCACTTGCGGGAGTACTTAGTCTGTATTCAGGAAAAATATTGATCACATCAGGGTTGATTACTGCTCTTCCATCACTATCACTTATAGTTTCTATACGCTGTGCTGTTTCTTCTTCAATATAATACCATGTTGGAGTTTCAAAAGAAGCACCTAAACGTAACATTTTTGATACTTTGGCGATTCCTCCTAATTGAGCCGAAAATCCGGCTCCATTAGTGGATAGCTTGTTTGCAAATATTACTTCATTAATACTGCTTCCAGAATTGTTGTTTCCTTCAAAAAACTCAGTAGTTCTGTCATAGCTAATAAAATGAGAATTAAGGTTAAATCCTATATAATAATTTTGGTTAATTTGAGCACCACCATTTAATGTAAATTTTCCATTAAGACCTGTGCTTTCATGAAAATATTCCTGATCATATCTTCCAGAAGCAATGTTTGAAGAGTACAAAGTATTATTAGGGTCATCAGGATCATCAGCTTCAATTATAAATGCTTCATACCCTAAAAAAGCTTGCTGCGCACTATACCCTTCTGTTTCGCCCAAAAAAGCATAAAGTTCGCTTTCGTTTTCTCCAGTTCTAAGCGTTATCAAATCTAGTGGAGTTCCTTGTGCTTCAGCTAGAAAAAAACTGTCTATAGAATTTGTGCTTCTTCCAAAGGCAAACAACTCATCTGCATTGTCTGCCGTTTGATCATAGTTTAGGCCTAATGTTAATTTATTAAGCCCTGATGTGTCATTATAGTTATCGTAAACAAAAACAGCACCTAGTTGATTGAAATTTAAATTTCCAGAACTGGTATTGCTAAATCCATTAAAATAATTAGCGTCATTATCAACGCTGCTAGAAGAAAGTGTTACTGAACCATAAGAATTTAAGAAAACCGCAGAACCTGCTGGGTTTATTGGTAAGGCTGATAAATCACCACCCAGAGCTCCAAAAGCACCGCTCATAGCTCTAAAACGGGCAGTTCCCATAATATCTTGTTGAGAATATCGTAGGGCATCAGTAATATCTTGAGCGTTCAGAAAAGACATGGATAGTACCCCAATGAATAAAAATATTTTTTTCATCTGTTTCAAACATTTTGAATTTTAGAATATCATAAAATATGAAGATATTCAGGAAAGTAAACTGATAATAATCAGTTTTGCATGGATTAAGTTGTTATAGAATTGTTTCTTAACGTCTTCCTCTACTTCTACTACCTCCGCTTCTGCTTCCGCTACTTCTTGATCTGCTTCCACTAGATCTAGAATATCCACTACTACGTGAAGAACTACCACGAGAATATGAAGAGCTTCTGCTGCTTCTTGAAGGAGCAGGAGTGTATCCTCTACTTCTACTGCTCGATGATGAGCGGGCACTACTGTTGTAAGGAGTAGATCTACTTCTATTTACGGCTGAAGAACCTGATCGTGAATTATAATTATAATTTGAAGATCTACCGGCATTAGTATAGCCTGAAGATGATCTTGATCTTCTCGTTGCATCTACTCTTCTGCGATTAGTATAACCTTGTCTACTTCTGTTTGAGTAGTTTGATGAGCTTCTTGCTCTTGTATTATATCTTGAATTGTATCTCGAATTTGAAGTATAGGCACCACGGCTTCTAGCAGTGTATGCATTTCTGCCTCCTCTATTGTAAGCGTATGCATTTCTACCATAATATCCGCGATTAAATCCTCGAGAATACCCTCTTCCGTAATACCCTGCATAGTATGGGGGACAATAAAAACCACCGCCATACCATGGGTTGCCCCATCCAATACCAATACCCCATCCCCATCCAGGGCCATTCCATCCCCATCTCGAATTCCATCCCCAGGGGTTATTCCATCCCCATCCTGCATTCCATCCTAATCCCCATCCTGCATTCCATCCTAATCCCCAACCTTGTCCCCAGGTATTCCAACCATTGTCAAATATATTAACATTAACTTCAGTAGGGTTGCTTCCCCATGAAGGTTGTCCAACTTCATAATTTAATGCTGTTGCAGTGGTATCTGCTACATCATAATTTTCACTAGAATAAGAGTCAATGTCAGTAAATACGGGGTCCTGTTCTATAACATTATCGATTTGAGCTGATTTTTCTGTAAAATAACTAGAATAAAAGTTAGATTTTTTATCTGTATTTGTGGGTTGATTCTCTATGTTTTTTTGGTTTCCTGCTTCTCCATATATTCCGTCCTTATAAGGAACATACTCATATGAACCACAAGACGTCAACATAAATAAGCTTCCTATAAGTAAAACTACTATAGTGCTATTTCTCTGAAAATAATTTTTAGGTCGCATATCTTCTTATTTTATTGTTGAACATTACAAATTTAGTTAGTTTTGCGCTAACTAAATTATATTTAACAAAGCCACAACATTTGTGCCAAATAGCAATTTATGAGCAAGAATTTAACAAAGCGTAGTGAAGATTATTCAAAATGGTATAATGAATTGGTTGTCAAGGCTGATTTAGCCGAAAATTCAGCCGTAAGAGGTTGTATGGTAATTAAACCATATGGTTATGCTATTTGGGAGAAGATGCAAGCAGAATTAGATAAAAAATTTAAAGAAACTGGGCATCAAAATGCATATTTCCCATTATTTGTGCCTAAAAGCTTATTTGAAGCTGAAGAAAAAAATGCTGAAGGGTTTGCAAAAGAATGTGCGGTTGTTACTCATTACAGATTAAAAACGGATCCTGATGATTCATCAAAATTAATAGTTGATCCAAATGCTAAATTAGAAGAAGAACTTATTGTGCGGCCTACTTCTGAAGCAATTATTTGGAGTACATATAAAGGATGGATACAATCCTATCGTGATTTACCTATTTTGGTGAATCAGTGGGCAAATGTTGTGCGTTGGGAAATGAGAACTCGCCTCTTTTTGCGTACTGCAGAATTTTTATGGCAAGAAGGGCATACTGCACACGAAACTAGAGGAGAGGCAATTGCAGAAACAGAACAAATGAATAATGTGTATGCAAATTTTGTAGAGAATTTTATGGCTATTCCTGTGATTAAAGGGAGGAAGACCGAGAGTGAACGTTTTGCGGGAGCCGAAGATACCTATTGTATAGAAGCATTAATGCAAGATGGAAAAGCGTTGCAAGCAGGTACTTCGCATTTTTTAGGCCAGAATTTTGCAAAGGCTTTTGATGTAAAATTTACTTCAAAAGAAGGAAAACAGGATTATGTGTGGGCTACTTCCTGGGGGGTATCTACTCGATTAATGGGAGCTTTAATTATGACACATAGCGACGATAATGGGCTGGTGTTACCTCCTAATTTAGCGCCAATACAAGTGGTTATTGTACCTATATATAAAGGGCAAGAACAATTAGAACAAATTTCGATTGTTGCCAACGAATTAGTTACTGACTTAAGGGCTAAAGGTATTTCTGTTAAATTCGATAATCGGGATACATATAGACCTGGAGCTAAATTTGCACAATACGAGTTGCAGGGAGTTCCTTTGCGAATTGCAATTGGCCCTAAAGATTTAGAGAAAGGTACGGTAGAATTAGCACGTCGAGATACCTTAAGTAAGCAATTTGTTGCAAAAGATGATGTAGTAACCACTATTGAGACTTTGTTGAAAGAAATTCAGCATGATTTACATCAAAAGGCAACTAATTATAGAGATGAACACATTACAGAGGTAGATACTTTTGAAGAATTTAAAGAAGTTCTTGAAAATAAAGGAGGGTTTTTGTCTGCGCATTGGGATGGAACTATAGAAACAGAACAAAAAATAAAAGAGTTAACCAAAGCGACAATACGTTGCATTCCGTTTGATGCAAAAGAAGAAGAAGGTAACTGCGTTTATAGTGGCAATCCGTCAAAAATACGAGTGTTATTTGCTAAAGCATATTAAGTTTTAGAAAAAAATAAAATAACACTTGCGTCATTAAAAAATAGTTGTATTTTTGCATCCGCAATTAGGCAACATGGCCCGTTCGTCTATCGGCTAGGACGCCAGGTTTTCATCCTGGTAAGAGGGGTTCGATTCCCCTACGGGCTACGAATTTTGATAATACATTGCAGATTTAAAGTGAAAGCTATAAATTTGCAATCCTTGAAAAAGGAAAATGGCCCGTTCGTCTATCGGCTAGGACGCCAGGTTTTCATCCTGGTAAGAGGGGTTCGATTCCCCTACGGGCTACAAATTTTATAATAAAAAATTTAATAGAAGAGAGATGGCAAATCATAAGTCAGCATTAAAGAGGATTAGAAATAGTGAGACAAAACGTCTTAGAAACAAGTATCAGCATAAAACTACACGTAATGCTATCAAGAAATTACGTGAAGCTGATAAGAAAGAAGCAAAGACTTTGTTTCCTGCAGTTGTTTCTATGCTTGACAAGTTAGCAAAGAATAATGTTATTCATAAGAATAAAGCAGCTAACCTTAAGTCTCAATTAGCTAAGCACGTAGCTGCATTATAGTAGCATACGTTTTACGATAATATAAGCTTTTCCATTAATATGGAAGAGCTTTTTTTGTTAAACAAATTATTAGGTGTATGATATATTCTAGAGTTCTCTGGTTTTGTGTATGTGCAGTTGCATTTGCATTTGATGGCAATACCCAGTTTAGGTATATGGACTTTGAGCAAGCTAAAACTTTGTCTGAAAGAACAATTTTAGTGCAACTTTTTGATGGAGATAATGATGAGGCAAGAGAGGCAAATAAGTTTTTAAAGGAATATTTTGTAACGCATCTAAAGATAGGAAAAGAAGTGCGTACTGTATCGGCTTCAGAAATTGAAGCACTTCTAAAGAGTAATGAAGATAAATATGCAACGATCACTCATGATAATGATGAGCATGATATAGTAGGGCGCAGGAAGGTTAATAATAAGGATCGTTTTGATTTGGTGAAAAGCCGTAATGAGAATTTCTCAATGGCTACTTTATCTCATTATGATATAGAGTTGTATTTAGCTAGCGATAAATCAAGTAGAGAAGAATTTGTTACCGAGGTTGATTTTGTTCATTATTACCTAAGACCAGAAGATTATGTGTTTGCCGCTAAACAATTCACTAGACTTTATAATTCTTCATTAGATAAAATTGAAAAGAAGAACTATTATCAAGTAAAAACGGCATTGGCAAAACTTCAAACTAAAACGTTGTTGGTTGATAGTGCCAAGGTTCGTTTTAAATTATCAAAAGCTAAGGGGTATGATAATGACTATAAATTTACGGATTATAATGAAATCAAAGCGGCTATTATAGATTGTAAAAAGAGTTTTGTGTACCCGCTTATGATGTGGTCATGGCAGCTTAATGCTTATCTATGGGTAATAGTAGATGCTGAAACGGGCGAAATTTATTCGACAGTTACTAATGGGGGTGTTAATTATACTGAGTTTGGTAAAAATGAACCTCCGGGCAAAATAAGTAAAACGCATTTTAAATATTTTGATTCAAAACTTGCCAACACTGTCAATAATAGGTATTAAGAATTTTTATTTTTCTCTTCAATCCAACGAGACATAAATTCGGTACTTCTCAAAGTGTGATGTTGGAGCATGCTGCCGACAAAATTTTGTGTTCGATGTTTTGTTAAATTCGATTTTAACATAAGAATTCTATCAATACATGAATTCTCAAAGCTTTTTTTCTGAAATCGAGTGTTTATGATTTCGATTCCGTTTTGTTGTGATTGTTGCCATAAGTTTTTGTCAGTATATAGTTTTACGGCTGCTTTTGCAAATTTTGATGGTTCGTTGGTGACAAAACCACTCCAGTCTGAATCCTCACCTAGCATTCCTTCGGTTCCTATACTTGTAGTTACGCTAGGGATGCCGTTCATCATAGCTTCTGCTAGTTTCCCTTTGATTCCTGCTCCATAACGCAAAGGAGCAAGGCAAACTCGTGCATTTTTTAATACTTGATGGGCATCCTCTGTCCAGCCTTTAATTATAAAACCTTCTTTTTGGTTATTAAGTTGCGTAGCTTTTGGTGGGGGGTAGGCTCCATAAATATGTAATTCTACTCCTGGGAGCTCTTTTCTAACTATCGGCCAGATTGTCTCTTTTAAGTATAAAATACTATTCCAATTAGGTTCATGACGAAAGTTTCCGATAGTAACAAAATGTGCCCTTTCTTTATAATCAGGCCATTTGTTTTTTGTCTCTATTGTTATCGGGTCTAATAAAAAAGGCAGGTAATGTAATATGTCATCATTGATTTTGAATGTTTCTTGCAGTAATTTCATTTCAAAATCTGAAATAATTAAAGAAAGGTCACATCTGTATATGCTTGCGATTTCTCTTTTAGTTATGTCGTTTGCTAATAGATCTTTTAATTGAAATTCTTTTTCGTTTTTAAAAGATTCTTGCCTTGTTTTTCGTAAACTATGAAGATCTTCTGTGTTTAATATTTTTAAAGCATTAGGGCAATGTTTTGTTGTTCTCCAGCCAAACTGTTCTTCGGTCATAAATCTGTCGAATACTATGATGTCTGGTTGTAATTGTGAGATAAAAGCATCAAAATTTGAGTTGTTAAGTTGAATAGATGCTTTTGAAACGTTAATTTCTGAGAGGTTGCTCATGTTATGGCTATCTGCAGCTGCACTTGCAAAAGTAACTTTGTAGTTTCTTGATAAAAATAAGTGGATGAGTTGCATCATTCTACTACCTGCAGCAGATGATTTGGGTTCGGGCCACACTGAACCTATGATTAATACATGACTCATTTTGGTATAATTAAAAAAGCCTCAGTTATAACTGAGGCTTTTGTGTATGATATTGGATATAGAAATTCTTTTTATTAAAGCTTAGAAAAAAGAGTGCTCATTTTTTCTTTTTCTTCTTTGGCAAGCTCTTGATCTACAAGAATTCTACCACTATGCTCATCTGTAATTATTTTTTTACGAGAAGCGATTTCCATCTGTACCTGTGGAGGGATTGTAAAGAAAGATCCTCCTGATGCTCCACGTTCGATTGGAACAACAGCTAATCCATTTTTTACATTTTTTCTAATCCTTTTATAGGCAGCAACAAGTCTTTCTTCTATTTCATTTTGATAATCTTCAGATTTCGCAATTAATGCTTTCTCTTCTTTTTCAGTTTCTGCCAAGATAGCATCAAGTTCTCCTTTTTTATGACCTAGGTGCTCTTTGCGTTCTCCAAGTCTTTCTTTGGTTTGACCGATGATCTCGTTTTTTTGGATAATTTGAGCCTTAAACTCTTTGATGTGCTTGTCTGCTAATTGGATTTCTAATTCTTGAAATTCAACTTCTTTACTTAAAGAATTGTACTCACGATTATTTCGTACGTTTTTTTGTTGTTCTCCGTATTTTTTGATTAGTGCTTTTGCTTCTTCGATTAGATTCTTTTTGCTCTTGATGCCATCATCAATAGTTTCTAGATCTGTATTAAGCTTGTCTAATCTTTTATTTAATCCTGCTACTTCATCTTCAAGATCTTCAACCTCTAAAGGTAATTCTCCGCGTACGTTTCTGATCTCATCAACTCTAGAGTCAATTAATTGCAGGTCATATAATGCTCTTAATTTTTGCTCAACAGTAACTTCTTTCTTTGCCATATTTTATATGTATTGTATGGGATTGGTGTTTTTATCCGATAAAATGATTGCAAAATTACTGATTTTTTTTCTAAGATAACTAACAATTAGATTTTTTGTGTACTGCTCGCTTTCATAATGTCCTATATCTGCAAGAATCAGTTTTCCTTCGGCTTCATAAAACTGGTGATATTTTAGGTCAGCAGTGATAAAAATATCTGCATTAGCATGTATTGCATTTTTAATAGCAAAACTTCCGCTACCGCCTAATACGGCCACCTTTTTTATTGGTTTACCTATTAATTCTGAATGCCTTACGCAACCTGTTTTGAATATGTTTTTAATATGATTGAGAAACTTAAGTTCTTCTACTTCTTCGGGTAGCTCACCTATCATCCCTATTCCTATATGTTGATTTTTATTTTCTAAAGTTGTAATTTCATAAGCCACTTCTTCATAAGAATGATTTTCAAAAAGAGTTTTTAGAATTTTATTTTCGTTATGTTTTGGGTATGTAATCTGAATTTGTGTTTCTTGTTCGTGATGGATTTTTCCGATTTCTCCGATGGCAGGATTAGCATTTTCTAAAGCTTTAAATGTACCTGTACCATTTGAGGAGAAGCTGCAATTATCATAATTGCCTATAGAACCAGCCCCAGCTTCAAAAAGTTTTGTTCTTAAACTTTCGGCTTCTGCCACAGGAACATAAGTGATTAATTTTTTTATGTTTCCACTTTGTGGAATTAAAATTTTACGATTTACTAATCCTAACTGCTCACACATCATATTATTTACACCGTTTAGAGCATTATCTAAAGCGGTATGAATTGCAAAAATGGCGATATCGTGTTTAATTGCCTTCATGACTACTCGCTCGACATAATTTTTACCATTAAACTTTTTTATCCCTTTAAATACAATAGGATGGAAGCTGATAATAAAATTGCAATTATTATCAATAGCTTCATCAACAATGTTTTCTAAGGTATCTAGTGTTACAAGAATGCCGCTTACTGTAGCGTTGGGATCACCAACTAGTAAACCAACATTGTCAAAATCCTCGGCATAAGTTATAGGTGCTAAGTTTTCAAGAAATTGTATCACCTCTTTTATTTGCATAACGATATGTTTTTTAATAAAAAATGAATGTAAAAAAACTTTTATCAATAATCAAAGTTACGTTTTATACTTTTGTGTTCATGAATGATGTATTAAAAACTTATAATCTAATAGTAAACGTTTGAATTTATTAAGAAAAATACTTTTGCCAGTGGTTCCGATCTATTTTTTTGTGACTTGGATACGAAATAAGATGTATGATCTTGGAATAAAAAAATCAAAAACGTATAACTTTCCTGTTATAGCTGTAGGAAATCTTAGTGTTGGAGGAACTGGGAAATCTCCGATGGTCGAGTATTTGATTCGACTACTTATGGATAAAGTAAAAGTGGCAACACTTAGTAGGGGGTATAAAAGAGAAACAAAAGGATTTCAATTGGTAACTGCTTTTTCTACAGTAAAGGAAGTAGGTGATGAGCCACTACAATTTAAAAGTAAATATGAAGATATTGTTGTAGCGGTTGATGGGGATAGACGTAATGGGATTACTAATCTTCAAAAAGTAAAACCTACCCCCGAGGTAATTATACTGGATGATGCTTATCAACACCGCAAGGTTACTGCTGGTTTTTATATCTTGTTAACATCCTACCATGATCTTTATTGTAATGATATTGTTTTGCCTACTGGTAATTTAAGGGAATCAAAAAAAGGGGCTAGTCGCGCAGATATTATTATTGTGACTAAGTGTCCAGTAGATTTATCTATTGAAGAGCGAAAAATAATTGAAAAAAAGCTTACAATAGCACCAAATCAGAGTTTGTTTTTTGCTGGTATTAATTATAGTAGTGAGATTGTAAACGTTTCAAGTAAAAGAAGTATTGATGCTGTTAGGGATTGTTCTTTTACCTTGGTTACTGGTATTGCGAATCCCAAACCTCTTGTTCATTATTATAATTCTTTAGCATTAAGATTTGATCATATTAATTTTCCGGATCATCATAATTTTTCTAAAAAAGAATTAGAGGAATTAAATACAAATGAGTTTATAATTACTACAGAGAAAGATTATATGAGACTGGCTCCTTATTTTTCTGAAGAAAAACTTTGGTATCAACCTATTGAGATGAAGTTTATTGAAGATGAAATTTCTTTTGATAATCAGATTCTCGAGCACATAAAAAAATGGGATCTATAGATCCCATTTTTTTATGTGTTCTGGCTAATTCAAAATAAACTTAATGTCTTTAAGTTTTTATTTATTATTATCAAGAGTTGTGCCAGATACAATGTTTTTTTATGAACTCGTTTGTTTTTTTACTAATGCTTTATGAAGTTTTGTAAAAAACTCTTCTGTTTTATATGGTTTAGGAATAATATCATTAAATCCATTGTCGTAAAACTCATCTAAATTATCATCAAGAGTAACTGCTGTTAATGCTATAATTGGTATTTCGGTATTAAATTTCCGAATCTGTTTGGTTGCTTCAATTCCACTTATTCCTGGCATGTGGATATCCATGAGGATTAAGTCAAAATTTGTTTCTTTTACTTTATTTACAGCAATATCACCATTGTCGGCAACATCACATTTTATTTTACTTTTCTCTAAAATTTTTCTAGTGATCAATTGATTAATCTTATTGTCTTCTACAATTAATATGTGCTTATCTATTAACACATCATAATTTATTTTCTTTGCTTGTTCCTCAAAGTCTAAGTTTTTGTCTTCAAAAATTTCGAATTTAAGATCAAATAAAAATTTAGATCCCTTGCCTAACTCACTCATTAACTTAATTTCACTATCCATAAGCGATAATAAGTTTTTTACAATCGATAGGCCTAACCCTGTTCCTCCAAATTTTCTATTGATTTGTACAGATCCTTGAGTAAAGTTTTCGAATATGCTCTGTTGTTTCTTTTCTGAAATACCTACACCATTATCTTCGATTTCAAAGTTTAAGAATACTTTATTATCTATCTGGTTGGTATTTGTAACACGTATCCAAATATCTCCATTTTGCGTAAATTTTATAGAATTACCTATTAAATTAATTAAGATTTGTGATATTTTTAATGGATCTCCCTTTAATTTTGTAGGGATAGCGTCATCAAATTCATAATGTAGTTTGTTGTTTCTATCTTTTGCAGATTTCCCTAATGCGATCAATACATCATTAATTCGTTTTTTTAGATTAAACGATGTGTTCTCTATTTCTACTTTGTTGGCTTCAAGTTTGTTAAGATCGAGTATGTTGTTTATTAATGATAATAGGTATTCTCCAGAAAATTTGAGAGAATTGAGATGTTCTTTTTGATTTGGAGTAGGACTTTCTTCTAGTAATAGATGTGTTAATCCTGTAACCGCATATAGTGGTGTTCTTAACTCATGAGTAATAGTGGATAGGAACTGTACTTTAGCCTCACTTGCTCTTTCTGCATTTTCTTTTGCAAGAATTAATTCGGTATTTTTATTTTGTAACAATTCATTAGCACGGGCTCTTAAATTATTGTTTTTATATAAAGAAAGTGTGAGTAATGATAGAATTGTTATAAGTGCAATGCTTAATATAGTTGTGAGTCTTCCTAATTTTAGAGATTTTTGTTGTTGTATGTTTTCTTCTGTTAGTTCTTCAATTAAGACATTATTTTCATTGAGGTTTAATTTTGCTCCAGCTTCTTGAGCTATTATCTCTTTATTGATATTGAATAAAGAGTCTTTAATTTTTTGGTGAGCTTTTAGATTCTTTAAAGAGAATGAATGGTTTTCTTTTTTCTCATAAATTATACTGTAAAGCTTAAAACATTCTGATCGTATTTCAGAAAACTTTTTCTCTTTACCTATTTGCATTGCCAAATTATTTGTTTGTTCTGCTTCATCTACAAGATCTAAAGCCAATTGAGCTTTAGCTTTATTAGTGTACAATTTTGCTTTGAAATAATTTAGATTATAGGAATCAATTATTGGAAGACCACTATTAAAATGTTTTATCGCTAATTTTGGTTGATCTTGAGCAAGAGCTAAAATTCCTAAATTAAGTTTAACAGGTCCTTCAAGCCCTTTTATATCGATTTTGGCTGTAAGTATAAGAGCAGTTTTAAGTACATCTTGGGCGACATCAAACTTTTTTAATTTTGTTGCTATAGAACCATACAAAGAATAAGAATGTGCTAGCATGTTCTCATCATTTAATTCTTTTTGAATTTGTATTGCGTCAAGAATTTGTTCTTCAGCTTTTTTGAGATCACCTAATTCTCGATATAGCTTAGCCAATACCATTTTGGTCTTTGTGTTATATGCTTTACTTTGATCTTGAGGAGTAAGATTTTTTGCTATTATAACATTAGAAAGGGCTTTTTCTAATTGGGATCTGTCAATAGCTCGCGAAGCTTCTATTAAATAGTGATCAATAGTATCATTCGTTTGATTGTTTTTTTCAGCTTCAGCAGTTTGTGCAGAACCAAAAAAACAACAAATGAGTAAAAGTTTTATTATAAAATATCTGATTGGGGTTGGCATTTTTCCTCTGAAATATGTCAACTAATATAGTTATTTCTTATTTATGTTAATAATTAAATCAATTAATCTGTTGCTATAACCAATTTCATTATCATACCAGCCTATGATTTTTACCATTTTCCCTATTACAGATGTCATTAAAGAATCGAATACACATGAATGGGGGTTGCCTATGATGTCAACAGACACAATAGGGTCTTCTGTATAGGCAATAATACCTTTGAGATAGGAGTTAGAAGCCACTTTAAATGCTTGATTAATTTCTTGAATTGAAGTTTCTTTTTTTACATTAAATGTAATATCAGTTAGAGATCCATTTGGAACAGGAACTCTAATTCCGCACCCACCTATAACAGTACTCAATTCTGGAAAAATTTTGGTCAATGCTTTTGCTGCACCTGTTGTAGTTGGCACGATAGATTGGCTTGCAGCTCTAGCTCTTCTTAGATCTCTATGAGGTTGATCATGTAGACTTTGGTCTGTAGTATAACTATGTATAGTAGTGATATAGGCTTGCTCAATCCCACATAAATCATTAATCACTTTGATCATTGGAGCAGCATTATTTGTAGTGCATGAAGCATTTGATAGAATCGTTTCAGATCCATCTAAAATATCATCATTTACACCTAGAACCACTGTTTTAATACTATCTTCTTCGGAAGGAGCTGATAGAATGACTTTTTTTGCCCCCGCCATTAGATGTTTTTTTGCGTCTTTTTTAGTTTTAAACTTTCCAGTAGCTTCAATAACAATATCTACTTCAAATGCATCCCAATTGCAGTTTTCTGGATTTTTTTCATTTAGTAGGGGTATAGGTTTATTGTCTACTACAATATGATCTTTTGTATGTGATATTTCTATCGGTAAAACGCCATGAATACTATCATACTTTAATAAATGACTTAAGGTTTTTGTATCTGCAAGATCATTAATTGCTACAACTTCAATACTTTGGTGATTGATTAATAGCCTAAAAAGGGTACGGCCTATCCTTCCAAAACCATTAATTGCAATCTTTATAGGTGTATTCATTAAATCCTTAAATTATTTCAGTTTTTGGATTATGTTAAGTGCTTTTGGGCTTTATATGAAGATCTTACTAGGGCACCACTTTCTACATGTCTAAATCCCATTTCTAACCCTATTTCTTCATATTTCTTGAATTGATCAGGAGTTATAAATTCTTTTACAGGTAAGTGTTTTTTACTTGGTTGTAAATATTGACCAATAGTCACAATATCTAAATTTACTTCTCTAAGATCTTTGAGCGTTTGAATTACCTCTTCTTCTTTTTCTCCTAGTCCAAGCATAATACCACTTTTGGTACGATTTATACCATTTTCTTTAAGATATTGAAGTACTTGTAGGCTTTGTTCGTATTTGGCCTGAATTCGAACTTCTCGAGTTAACCGTTTTACGGTTTCCATGTTATGAGATACGACTTCAGGTTTTACAGCTATGATTCTATCAATATTTTTAGTTTTTCCTTGAAAATCAGGTATTAATGTTTCTAATGTAGTTTCGGGGTTCATTCTTCGAATAGCTTGAATCGTCTCTGCCCATATAATAGATCCCCCATCGGCTAAATCATCTCTGTCTACAGAAGTTACAACGGCATGTTTTATATTCATTATTTTTATTGAACGAGCTACTTTTTCTGGCTCTTCCCAATCTACGGTTTCTGGTCTTCCAGTTTTTACACCACAAAACCCACAAGATCGAGTACAAATATTACCGAGTATCATAAAAGTTGCAGTGCCTTCGCTCCAACATTCACCCATATTTGGGCAGCTTCCAGAAGTACAGATGGTGTGTAAGTTATATTTATCTACAAGACCTCTAAGTTCAGTGTATTTTTTTCCAGTAGGCAGTTTTACTCGTAGCCACTTTGGTTTCCCTTTTGGAGGAGCTACAGTAGTAACATCATTATTCATACAAGCAATATTTTAAACAAAAATACAAAGAAAGCTTATATTAATAAGAAGTTTTAGATAAAGTTAGGATTCATGCATTATTAAGAGAAGTAACTAATAGTTGTAACGAGAGTTTGATTTTTAATTTCCCCTTAGTTTTTCTCGGTAATAGCTCATACATAAAGTTTTAACATCAGGTTAAAATTAAGTTAACATAAAATTTTTTTGCAATTTCAAAGTTATCTTTTTTGAAAAAAAGAGGAAAAAAAATGATGACAGAAGAATTGGTTAGTCTTAAAAAAAGACATAACAATAGAAAACGTGTAGAAAAGTGGTTAGTGTCTAATCATAGGTATATTAATATTACTGCCATTGAAAAAGAAATATCTGCACCTAAAGGGCTGGTTCAAAAATTTGTTAAGTATGATAAAAAGATCCATGATAAATGGATTGAGCCATTATATAGTGTAATAAAAACATTTACCTCTTTTACACTTAGATAACACCTTAATTTTTGGTGTTTGTGATTATTTCAGATAAAAGTTTTCTGGCTCTCAGGAGTTTAACTTTTACATTATTTATAGGTTCTTCAAGTTTTTCTGCAATTTCTTTATAACTTAATTCCTGAAAATAACGATAATTTATAACTTCTTGGTAGTGAGGTTTTAGTTGTTTTATATAGCGCAGTAATTGTGCTAAATTTTGTTCTGTAATGAGTTTATCCTCTGGAGTTGGGTTGTCATCAATTATTCTGTAAACAGCATCGTCTACTTGAGTTGTAGTTTTTGATTGTATGGATGCATTCTTTTTTCTTAATAAATCAATGTGAATATTTTTAGAGATTTGAATCAACCATGTTTTGAAGCTATATTCTTCATTAAATGTTTGGATTTTATCAAAAGCTCTAGAAAAGCTTTGTATGGTTATGTCTTCAGCTTCATATTCATTTTGAGTTCTTTTCAATTGAAAATTATAAACATCATTCCAGAATCTATCCAACAGGTAATTAAAGGATATTTGATTTCCTTTTTTTGCTTTCTTAATGTGATCTTCTAACACGATAGAACGTTCTTTTTTTAATAAAAATTAGTTGAATGTATCAGAGGCTATATTAAGAATGATCTTCTTCATTACAATTAGAAAATTGATCAGGTGTTTTTCCGCATAGAGAACAAGATTCTCCCTCTTTATTTAAAAATGGACTTTGGCTAGCACAAGTGCCAGCAAATTTACCATCCTTTTTTGCCCATAATTTAATTGCTATACCACCAAATGCCAATAACAATAATCCTATAGTAAGTAGTAAAAGTTTCATAGAAATAAAAAAATCAAAATTTGGTTACAAAGATACAAAGAATGTATGTCTATGCATATGTTAGGCAAAAAATAAGAATAAATAGTATAAGTAATCTACTTGATGTGTTAAAATGGAAATGTTTTTTGATACTACTTATTGTATAATGTTAACTTCTATTTCAAGACTAATATCAAACTTTTCATGAATCTCGTTTTGTATTTTTTTTGAAATATCAAGTATTTCATGACCAGATGCGTTTCCATAATTTACTAAAACTAAAGCTTGTTTTTGGTGTACGCCTGCATCTCCCCATCGTTTACCCTTAAAGCCTGATTGTTCGATCAACCATCCGGCTGGTACTTTTATGTAATTCTGATCTATTTTATAAGAAGGAATATCGGGATATGATTTTTGAAGTTCTAAAAAATGCTGAATAGAGATTATTGGATTTTTAAAGAAACTACCACTGTTTCCTATTTCTGAAGGATCTGGAAGCTTATTTTTTCTTATATGGATTACTGCTTCAGATACATCTTTAATAGTTGGTTTCTGTATGCCCCTATCTGTTATTGCATTTTCAATAGCACCATAACTGGTATTAAGGCGATGATTTTTTTTTGTTAACTTAAAAGTTACTCTGGTAATAATATACTTCCCTTTTACTTCATTTTTAAAAATCGAATTTCGATAATCAAATTTACAATCTTCATTAGAAAAGAGGTGCTTTTCTCCGGTTGTTGTATGAATTGCTTCACAGCTTACAAATGTATCCTTAAGTTCTACGCCGTAAGCTCCAATATTTTGTATTGGGGCACTACCTACATACCCAGGTATTAATGATAGATTCTCTAATCCACCATAATCATTGTGAATACAATATTGTACAAAATCATGCCAGTTCTCTCCAGCTGTAGCAGATATTACTACATGATCTTTGGTTTCTTCGATAACATCAATTCCTCGTATAGCAATATGCAATACTAGTGCATCAATGTTTTTTGTGAGCAACATATTGCTTCCTCCGCTTAAAACGAATAGCTCTCTATAATTTTTGTCAAAAAGTATACTTTTAAGTTCAGACTCTGATGTGACACTTACAAACTCGGTAGCATTAACATCAATGCCAAAGGTGTTGTATTCTTTTAATGATTTATTATACTCAATTTTCATTGATCATTATACTTTTCTAATGCTAATCGCAATATTTCTATTGCTTTTTTCAAATCTCTGCGGTTAAGTACATATGCTATTCGTACTTGATTTTTTCCTTCATTTGGGCTTGAATAAAACCCAGATGCAGGTGCTAACATAACAGTTTGCTTGTTAAAATCAAAGGTATCTAAAAGCCATTCTGCAAAATGATCAGTATTTTTTACGGGTAATTCGGCAATACAGTAAAAAGCTCCTTTGGGTACTGAGACTTTTACACCAGGGATTTTTCTAAGTCCAGCAACTAAGGTGTCTCTTCTTGATTTATATTTGGCGACCGATTCTGTATAATAAGATTCGGGTGCTTCTAATGCTGCTTCACTGGCTATTTGCGCTAGTGTTGGAGGGCTTAATCTTGCTTGTGCAAATTTCATAGCCGTTTCTATTACACTTTTATTTTTACTAACTAAACAACCTATTCGTGCACCACACATGCTATATCGCTTTGAAACAGAATCAACTACAATGGCATGATCATCGAGCTCTTTTTCTTGTAAAATTGAATAGTGTTCTGATCCATCATAAACAAATTCACGATACACCTCGTCAGAGATCAAAAACAAGTCATATTTGATCGCTAGTTTGGATAGTTGTTTTATTTCTTCTCTGCTATAAAGATACCCAGTTGGATTACCAGGATTACAAATCAAGATAGCTTTGGTTTTATCGGTAATTAATTTTTCGAATTCTGAGATAGATGGTAAAGCAAACCCAGTTTCTAATTTAGAGATTACAGGAACCACTGTAATTGTTGATTGAGTAGAAAAACTGTAGTAATTAGCGTAAAAAGGCTCGGGAACTATAATTTCGTCTCCTGGATCGGTAATACTACCCATCGTAAATATTAAAGCTTCACTACCACCAGTAGTAACCAAAATATCATCAGACGAAATTGTAATATCGTGCTTGGCATAATAACCCGCTAGTTTTTTTCTGAAACTTTCGAATCCAGCCGAGTGACTATAAGAGAGCACTTCTATTTTATGATTTCTTACAGCATCCATGGCTTCAATAGGGGTCTTGATATCTGGCTGACCTATATTTAAATGATATATATGTTTGCCCTCTTTTGCTGCTTTTTCTGCAAAAGGAACCAATTTTCGGATTGGTGATTCGGGCATTGCTTTGCCTTTACGTGATACTATTGGCATCTGAGATAACTTAAAAGAATAAAATAGCAGTAAATTTCTTAAATATTTTAAGAAATAGGTGCATTATTGAAATGATTTTTCAAGTATTTTTCTATATTTAGCATAATGAAGATTTTATCATTGAATTTTTATCATTTTCTTAAAGGCAGAATTATAATAGTACTGCTATTATTTAATTCTTCACTTTTTGCTCAAGCTAACTTCAAATTACCATCTGGTATAAAAAATGATAAAATTAAGTTTAGACTAGCAAATAACTTAATTATTGTTCCTATTTATGTTAATGGAGTAGAGCTTTCGTTTATTCTTGATACAGGTGTAGGGTCTACAATTATTTTTAGTGTTGATAATAAAAGTTCTTTAGAGCTTAAAAATGCTTCAAAGATTTATTTAAGAGGTCTAGGGGATGGAGAACCTGTTGAAGCTATAAAATCTATCAACAATGAGGTAAGAATAGGGAAAGCTACAAGCTATAACCATAGAGTTTATTTAGTTTTTGATGAATCAATTAATTTTTCGCCCAGAATGGGTTTTCCAGTGCATGGTATAATTGGTTATGACTTTTTTAAGGATTTTATTTTAGACATAAATTATTCAAGAAAAGTTATTAAAATATATAATCCGGAATATTATACGTACAAAGAATGTAAAAAATGTTACCAAACGGATATTGAGTTTAGAGATAACAAAAGACCATTTGTAAAAGCAAAATACAAAACAGACAAAGAACTAATTGATATAAATCTACTTTTAGATTCAGGATCAGGCTCCTCATTATGGCTATTTGAAAATAAAGAAAAAGGGATATACGTATCTAATAATTCATTTAGAGATTTTTTGGGTAAAGGTTTTAATGGTGATATCTATGGGGAAAGAACCAAAATAGAAGAGCTTCGTATTGGTGATTTTGTAATGAAAGATGTTACTACTTCATTCCCAGATTCGATTTATATACAAGGGATATCACTTAATAATAGGCAAGGTTCATTAGGAGGCAATGTATTGAAGAGATTCAATCTTATTTTGGATTACCCTAATGAAAAAATATCTTTTAAAAAGAATAACCTTTTTAGTAAACCTTTTTATTATAATATGAGTGGACTTACAATCCAACATAGTGGTTTTCTAATTTCAAAAAATTTTACTGAAAAAAATAGATTCTATTTAGGAATAGATAAAATAGAGAGTAAAAAAATATATGAACTTTCTAATAATTTTGTTCTGCAGCCAAAATATGAAATTTCCGATGTGAGGCCTAACTCTCCAGCAGATCTTGTAGGACTTAAAAATGGAGATATTATTTTAGAAATTAATGGAAAAGACTCATATACATATGAATTATCAGAGCTTAATGACTTATTTTATTTTGAAGAAGGGAAAAGAATAAAGTTAAAAGTTCAACGATTGGGAGTGCAAATGACTTTTCAATTCTTTCTTAAGAAAGTGATTTAATTAAAAAGGCTTGGTTATTATAATAACCAAGCCTTTTTAATATACTAAGATCGTTGTTTCTAATTTTTATTTTCTAAAACACTTTTGTCAATTACAGTACCTTTAATTTTAATTGCCATAGTTGGATTTTCTCCATCATTAGAAGTAACAGTTATCGTTTTACGAATTGGCCCAACTCTTTTGGTGTCATATTTTACTTCTATAACTCCAGATTCTCCTGGGGCAATTGGATTTTCTGGCTTTTTAGGTATAGTACAACCACAGCTAGAATATACTTTTGAGATCACAAGAGGCGCGTTACCAGTGTTGGTAAATTCAAATTTACGAACACCATCACTACCCTTGGCAATCTCGCCATAATCAATAACTTCGGTTTTAAATTTAATTTGTGGAGCATCTTGGGCTTTAACAGCCATACCAATACAAGCCACAAACATAAACATCATAATTTTTTTCATAACGTAGGTTTTTGTTGTGCGTAAAAATACTTACTTTTTGCACAATTACAAAATTACATATAAAAAGTACAGTATTAAGAATAGGTGTTGTTATTTGTTATAAACCTAAAATCTTTACTATTTGTTGTCATATTTCTAACAACGTACTTCATACTTCGTACTTTAATAATTACTTTTGCACTTCAAAAACCAAAAATCGGACCAAAGTATGGGGACAGTTGCAAAATATGATGCAAAATCGGTAGAAGAGAAATGGTATAACTACTGGATGAAGAATAATTATTTTCATTCTGAAGTAGATGAACGAGAGGCGTACACCATTGTGATTCCGCCACCAAATGTAACTGGAGTTTTGCATATGGGGCATATGCTTAATAATACAATACAAGATGTTTTAATACGTAGAGCTCGCCTTAAAGGGTATAATGCTTGTTGGGTGCCCGGTACAGATCATGCCTCGATAGCTACCGAAGCCAAAGTTGTAGCTAAGTTAAAAGAAGATGGAATTGATAAAAATGAACTTACTAGAGCAGAGTTTTTAGAACATGCATGGGCCTGGACGCATAAGCATGGGGGGATAATCCTTGAACAACTTAAAAAACTAGGTGCATCTTGCGATTGGGAGCGTACTGCTTTTACTATGGACCCTAACTTGTCTGCATCAGTAATTAAGGTTTTTGTAGATTTATATAACAAAGGATTGATATATAGAGGGTATAGGATGGTAAACTGGGATCCTCAAGCAAAAACTACACTATCTGATGAAGAAGTAATATATGAAGAAAAGCAAGGTAATTTATATTATCTAAAGTATAAGATAGAAGGTAGCGAAGATACACTTACTATTGCAACCACACGCCCCGAAACAATTATGGGGGATACAGCTATATGTATTAATCCTAATGATGAAAGGTTTACTCACCTTAAAGGAAAAAAAGCAATTGTGCCTATTGCCAATCGTGTGA
This sequence comes from uncultured Aquimarina sp., assembly GCA_947501475.1. Classification (GTDB taxonomy): domain Bacteria; phylum Bacteroidota; class Bacteroidia; order Flavobacteriales; family Flavobacteriaceae; genus Aquimarina. The sequence goes on from CANMWA010000005.1 coordinate 31,376, forward strand.
TTCCAATTATCGAAGATGATTATGTAGATGTAGAGTTTGGTACTGGATGCCTTAAGGTTACCCCAGCACATGATCCTAATGATAAGACTCTAGGGGATAAGCACAATCTCGAAGTTATCGATATTTTTAATGATGATGCAACATTAAATTCTTTTGGATTACATTATGAAGGAAAGGATCGTTTTGTTGTACGCAAAGAGATTGTAAAAGAATTAGAGTCAATTGCAGTATTAGAAAAAACCGAAACACACCTTAATAAAGTTGGAACTAGTGAACGTACCAAAGCAGTTATCGAACCTAAGTTGAGTGATCAGTGGTTTTTAAATATGAAAGACCTTGCTAAACCTGCATTAGATTCGGTATTGAATAAGGAGGTTAATCTAGTGCCAGAAAAATTTATAAATACGTATCGCTACTGGATGGAGAATGTACGGGATTGGAATATTTCTCGACAATTGTGGTGGGGACATCAGATTCCTGCTTATTATTATGGTGATGGGAAAGAAGATTTTGTAGTTGCCGAAAGTAAGGAAGAAGCATTGGTTTTAGCTAAGCAAAAAACAAATAATGATAGCTTAGTTGATACTGATCTTACACAAGATCCAGATGCTCTGGATACCTGGTTTTCTTCATGGCTATGGCCAATGAGCGTATTTAACGGGATTTTAGAACCAGATAATAAAGAGATTAACTATTATTACCCTACTAATGATTTGGTAACCGCTCCCGAGATTTTATTTTTCTGGGTAGCTCGTATGATTATCGCAGGATACGAGTATAGAGGAGAAAAACCTTTTACGAATGTATATCTAACGGGTATTGTAAGAGATAAGCAAAGACGTAAAATGTCTAAATCGTTGGGTAATTCTCCTGATCCATTAGATTTAATAGATCAATATGGAGCCGATGGTATTAGAGTGGGTATGTTGCTAAGCTCTCCAGCAGGAAATGACTTGATGTTTGATGAAGATTTATGTAAACAAGGTAGTGCATTTGTTAATAAAATATGGAATGCCTTTAGATTGATCAATGGGTGGGAAGTTGATTCAAATATAAAGCAATCTGAAGCTTCAGCTATTGCGATCGATTGGTATAAGTCCAGATTTCAAGAAGCATTGATTGAGTTAGAAGATCATTATAGTAAGTATCGTATTAGTGATGCTTTAATGACCACTTACAAATTAATATGGGATGATTTTTGTAGTTGGTTACTCGAGATGATAAAACCAGCATATGGAAGCCCAATCGATAGTACAACATATCAACAGGTAATTACTATTCTAGAAGATAATCTTAAGATCCTTCATCCTTTTGTACCTTTTATTTCAGAAGAGATATGGCAACAGCTTAGTGATAGAAGTACTGAAGAAGCATTGATTATTGCCAGTTGGCCAAAACAAGAAACAATACAGCAAAGTTTGATCGAAGATTTTGAGATTGCTTCTGATGTAATTTCTGGAATTAGAACAATACGTAAAGAAAAAAATATTTCTTTTAAAGAAACTATAGAATTGTCTGTGTTCAATAACGAAAACCTTAGCCAATCTTTTGATGCTGTAATTGCTAAATTAGGAAACCTTTCGTCATTAGATTATGTAGATGCAAAAGTTGAAGGAGCACTTTCATTTAGAGTAAAATCTAACGAGTATTTTATTCCTATTTCTGGAGCGATTAATGTAGAAGAAGAAATTAAAAAATTGACCGAAGAATTAACATACACTCAAGGGTTTTTAAAATCTGTTCAAAAGAAACTAGAAAATGAACGTTTTGTAAATAATGCCCCAGAGCAGGTAATTGTTAATGAAAGAAAGAAAGAAGCTGATGCAGAAGCCAAAATAATTACGCTGAAATCTAGTTTAGAAAGTTTGCGTAATTAATAATAAGCGTAATGCTATATAATTTTCAAAAGCTTGGGTAGAAATATCCAGGCTTTTTTTAATCAATTATGTGTTTGTTAACCAGTTCAATATATTTTAACTTGGCTTCATCCGAGGAAAGGTTTTTTACCTGAAAAAGAGCATTTAATTTAAATGCATTTCTAAGTTCGCTATCTCCTGATGGGGTATAAAATCCGTCGGTATGAGTTGCTTGTTTGTAATAGGCATAAAAATGTAGCATGACATCGGGCGGAAACTGTATTTTGGTGTTACAGGCACGTTGGTAGGCTTCGCTGAATGCAGTATTTAATTCTTCCTCGGTCATTTTAGTGAAACTTCTTTAGAGATTTTCTTTGAGACAAAGAATTATCTATAAGTTCGTTAAACTAATCCCACTAAAAATGGGATTTAATTTTTGATATACTTTTTTTATTTACAATGTAGCAATAACACTTTCTCCTCCTTTAACTTTTTGATCTAAAGTTACATTGATTGGAGTCCCTAGAGGCAAAAATACATCAACTCGAGAACCAAACTTAATAAATCCACTATCCGAACCTTGAATGACTGTTTCACCTTCGGTAGCGTAGTTTACAATTCTTTTGGCCAAAGCTCCAGCAATTTGGCGATATAAAACTTCTATACTATTGTTTTTTACAACTACAGTTGTTCTTTCATTTTCTTCAGAAGCTTTTGGGTGCCACGCAACAAGATATTTTCCAGGGTGATATTTGCTAAAAATTACATCTCCATTAATTGGATGTCTTGTTACATGTACATTAATTGGAGACATAAAAATAGAGACCTGAAGTCTATTATCTTTAAAATGTTCTTTTTCAAATACTTCTTCAATAACTACTACTTTACCATCTACCGGTGCTACTATAGTAGTATCATTGATAATGGTATTCCTTTTTGGGTTTCTGAAGAATTGTAATATTAAAATTAGAAATGCTAGTGTAATTGTAAATATTGCAATTTGCCACTCTTCATTTTGAATAGCTACATATGATGCGACATTAATACCTAAAAACAGTACAAGTGCAACAGAGATTATTTTATATCCTTCTTTATGAAACATATTTTAAAATTTGTAAAAATCCGTATAAAAATGGGCTGGCAAATATAACACTATCTAATCGATCATAGATACCACCATGTCCAGGCATTATAGTACCACTATCTTTTACACCAGCCTGTCTTTTAAATTTTGATTGTATTAAATCTCCTAGAGTACCAAAAATACTCATAATTATGCTTATAATCAACCAAATGACTATAGATAAAGTATGTGAGAATATTGCAATTAGATAACCAACTAGTAATGAGAAAATAAGCCCCCCAATAAAACCTTCTATAGTTTTTTTAGGAGATATTCGTTCTAATAACTTTCGTTTCCCAAAGTTTTTACCAACCAAATAGGCAAAAGTGTCATTGGTCCAGGTAATTAAAAATGCACCAGCAACAATTAAAGGTTTGTATTCACCATCATAATTAGGAATTAGAGTTAAGAATGTAATTGAGGTAATTAAATAGAAAATACTTGTTCGGTATTTTCTTTTTTCAAACATAGGAATGATACGAATCGTAACCAGGTCCTTTACCAAAAATAATTCTGTAATAATGGTGAGTAGTAAAATTGGTATAGTGATATATATATGGTCTTGAAAAACATTTAGTATCACTAAAATGAAAATAAATATAAGATATAATCTTTTGTTTTTGAGATGAATTAATTTTTGGAATTCATAGATAGAAATCATTCCAAAAACAGTAAATACGCCAATAAAGGTGTATTTAGAAACAAATATTGATACGAGCAGTATTGCGACGTATAAAAACCCCGATAAAGACCTTGTGAGCAGTTCTTTCATATTATAAATCTTCCAGCAGGAGCAAATATAGATTTTTTGAACTACTTCCGTAACTTAAGAAATCCTTTTCTTTTTGAGGTTCAAAATCTTTTATTGTAGTGATATTGGATGGAATTGCATTTTTGTTTTTTTCTTTAATGCCTTTTAACCCTTCGCCAATACTTTTAACGAGTTGACTAGTAGCTGCCAAGATTACAAAATTGTCGGGTAATTCGGTTAGTTTTTTTTCTCGAAGTTGATTTGATGAAACTAATATAGCTCCACTATCAGCAACTAAATATTCGCATGTTCCAAAATAGAAAGATGCAGAAGCATTTTTGACATAATTTAAATTGAAACTAGAAAATTTGTGCTCTAATCCTATATCAAAAGAGCATACATCTTTCTCATACCAATCATTTTCCAATAGAATTTTATCAAAAGAATCTAAAACTTCATCATCATTATCGCAATAAAGAAATTTACCTCCATTTCTTTTAAAATTGATCATAAAGCTTTCATCGATTGGTAAATCGATTTCTGGCATATATTTACTGCGGTTTTCAAGATGTCGCTCCTTACTCTTTTGGTCTGATTTAGATTTTGAGGAAAATATTCTTCTAAATAGACTCATTTTTTAGATTAAGATAGGGGGTTACGGTTTTACAATACTTTCAAAGATAAAAAAAATCTTAACCTAATTCTAGTTAGGTTAAGATTTTTCAATATACAAGTAAAATATCTTGCTTAAGAAGGTTCAGTAATGATTTCTTCTTCTCTTTTTCCAAAAGGTCTTTCGCCAAATATTTTTTCTAAATTATCTTTAAAGATTACTTCTTTTTCTAATAATACTTCTGCAAGTTCTGTAAGCTTATCTTTATGTTTCTCTAGTAAGTCGATAGCTCTTTGATATTGATTTTCTATGATATTAGAAATTTCTTTATCTATTAGCTCACTAGTTTGCTCACTATATGGTTTAGAAAAATTATATTCACTTTGACCTGAAGAATCATAATAGGTAAGATTACCTATTTTATCGTTAAGGCCATATATAGTAACCATTGCTCTGGCTTGTTTGGTTACTTTTTCCAGATCACTTAAAGCTCCTGTAGAGATTTCATCAAAGATTACTTTCTCTGCAGCACGACCACCTAATGCCGCACACATTTCATCAAGCATTTGATTTGGCCGTACAATAAGCCTTTCTTCTGGTAGGTACCAAGCTGCACCGAGAGATTGCCCTCTAGGTACGATAGTTACTTTTACAAGTGGAGCGGCATGCTCCAACATCCAGCTTACAGTTGCATGACCAGCTTCATGAAAAGCAATTGCACGCTTTTCATCTGGCGTAATAATTTTATTCTTTTTCTCTAAACCTCCTACAATTCTATCTACTGCATCGAGAAAATCTTGTTTTCCTACTGCTTTGTTGCCTTTTCTTGCAGCAATTAGAGCTGCTTCATTACATACATTCGCAATATCTGCACCAGAGAATCCCGGAGTTTGTTTTGCCATAAATTCTGTGTCCAACTCACCATCAACTTTCTTTAATGGTTTTAAATGAACATCAAAAATTTCTTTACGCTCACGGATATCTGGTAGGTCTACATATATTTGGCGATCAAAACGACCAGCACGAAGTAATGCTTTGTCAAGAACATCTGCTCGGTTGGTGGCTGCGATTACAATTACATTTGTATTGGTACCAAAACCATCCATTTCTGTTAATAGCTGATTTAACGTGTTCTCTCTTTCGTCATTAGATCCTGAGAAATTACTTTTCCCTCTAGCTCTACCAACAGCATCAATTTCATCAATAAAAATGATTGCAGGAGATTTTTCTTTGGCTTGTTTGAATAAATCTCTAACACGTGAAGCTCCAACTCCAACAAACATTTCTACAAAATCAGAACCTGATAATGAGAAAAAAGGAACCTTAGCTTCGCCAGCTACAGCTTTTGCCAAGAGCGTTTTACCAGTTCCTGGAGGTCCAACTAATAATGCACCTTTAGGTATTTTTCCTCCTAAAGAAGTATATTTTTCTGGATTTTTAAGGAAATCAACAATTTCTTGTACCTCTTCTTTGGCGCCTTCTAAGCCAGCTACATTTTCAAATGAAACTTTAACTTCGGTATTTTGATCAAAAAGTTTTGCTTTAGATTTTCCGATATTAAAAATCTGTCCTCCAGCACCGCCACCAGAACCACCACTCATTCTGCGCATGATAAATATCCACACACCAATAATTAATGCAAATGGCAAGAGTGTGATAAAAATCTCACCCCATACATTACTTTCGGTATCATATGTTACTTGTGTACTTAAGCCATTTTGTGTTTTTACAGATGCAATTTCATTTTCAAAATTTTGTAAATCTCCAAATTCGAATTGATAATCTGGATCATTAGGGCTTGATGGTAATAGGGAATTGCTCTTGTTTTTTTGATGCTTATCTAGTGATTTTGCATCACGATTAAGAAATACCTTTGCCTTTCGACGATTGATAATCACTACCTTTTCTACCTCTCCATTTTTTAGAAAGTCTTTAAACTCTGACGGAGAAGTTGTAGGGGTCGACCCTAAACTGTTTCCTCCCATAAAGTTTAATGCTAAAAAACCAATGATAATGATTCCATAAATCCAATAAGCACTAAATTTTGGCTTTTTGTTTGGTTCTGTATTTTTATTTTCTTTAGCCATTTACGGTTTTCTTTTAATAATTTGTTTCGATTACTGTAGTTTTTGCATCTCCCCAAAGTCCTTCAATATCATAGAACTCGCGTATATGCTTTTGGAAAACGTGTACTACCACATTTACATAATCAATTAATACCCATTCTGCATTTTCACTACCTTCAATATGCCAGGGCTTATCTTTAAGTTCTTTGCTTACTTTTTTTTGGATGGAATTAACAATTGCATTTACCTGGGTGTTAGAAGTCCCATTACAGATTACAAAGTAGTTACATACTGTGTTCTCGATATCTCTGAGATCTAAAATATTGATGTCATTTCCTTTTACTTCTTCAATACCTTTTATTATTTGAGTAATTAATTGATCAGTACTGATTTCTTTTTTAGTCATGCATTTCTTTAATTTGTGTAAAGTTATTACTTTTTATCATTTAATGTCTTCATTGATTAGACATTTATGAAACTTTTACACCTTTTATATGGATATAATCAAAGTTGATGCCATTGCCTCGACAAATACTTTTCTTAAAGATTTGAATCGTGAAAAGCACCTGGTCGATTCAGTTTGTGTAATGGCGAATGAGCAACTTGCTGGTAAAGGACAGATGGGTACAGTTTGGCAAAGCAATCCTGGAGAAAATCTTACTTGTAGTGTGTTTATGCCACTTAAGGAGGTGAAATTGACCGATCAATTTTATGTTTCGATATCAACATCATTAGCAATTTGGGATTGCTTAAGTAGTTTGCAGGTCCCTAAATTATCGATAAAATGGCCAAACGACATTCTGTCAGACAGACAGAAAGTTTGTGGGGTATTGATAGAAAATATTGTAAAAAATGGCAGGTTAATTGGTGCCATATTAGGAATCGGGATTAATATAAATCAAGTAGTATTTGATAATCTACCGCAAGCTGGCTCATTGAAAAAGATTTTAGGAAGAAGTTTTACTATTGATGAAGTGCTACACCTTTTATTAAATGCATTAGAAGAACGGTTTTCTGAGCTTGATGCTTCTAATTTTATATTCTTAAAAGAAGAATACGAGGAGTTACTTTTTAGAAAAAACAAACCCTCTACATTTATTGATGAAGAGGGCAATTCTCTTGTTGGAATCATCCAATCTATTACAAATGAAGGCAAACTTCAGGTTTTGTTAGAGGACGAGATTATTACGGATTTTGATTTAAAAGAAATCAAACTATTATATTAATTATAACTTTTCGATATTTTGACTCAGTGTATTAATAAAATTTTGAATAGGGTTTTTGATCATCATTGCCATCATTGCATTAAATTCGCCATCAAATGTAAGCTTCGTTGTGCTTTTTCCATCTCCGGTGTCTACAATATCAGCTTTTAGAGTAAATGGTAATTTGTCGCTTGCTGCACCTAACACCACTTGGCTAGAAGGAGTGTTTTCTTTTTGATCTAGTACCAATTCTGGCATTCCTTTTAATTGAAAAAGAAATCTAGAGTCACTTATTTTTTCAAATTTTTGCTTACTCTCTGGCATAAGTTGCTCAAAATTTTCAACTTTTATTAGAAATTCAAATACTTCTTCTGCAGTTTTATTAACGGTTACCGTTGGGCTTTCTAAATTCATACTATTATTTAATTATTGGATATTCCACTCAGCTGGATTTGTTCGCCAGCTTTGCAATGTTTGTTGTTGTTGTTTAGAGATATAGTTAGTGTCTAATGCTTGCTCTAAAAGATTTTCATAATTACTTAATGTATGCAAAGACAATGCCGCTTCATTAAAATTGTCTACAGCAATATCAAAACCATAATTAAAGATAGCTACCATGCCCATTACATTGGCTTCGACTTCTTTTAAAGCCTTAACAGCATTAAGGCTACTTTTACCTGTGCTAATTAAATCCTCAACAACTACGACGTTTTTTTCTTTAGGTACAATACCTTCAATTTGATTTTTCCTACCATGTTTTTTGGCTTCAGGACGTACATAAATAAATGGTAAATCTAAGTGTTCGGCAACCAACATTCCGATTCCGATTGCACCAGTGGCAACCCCAGCAATGACATCGGGTTTACCGTATTTTTCTACAATAAATTTTGCTAGATTCTCTTTTAGATAATTACGTATTTCAGGATAAGACAAGGTAACACGATTATCACAATAGATAGGAGATTTCCATCCAGATGCCCATGTAAATGGGTCTTGCGGTTGTAATTTAATTGCATTAATTTGCAACAATAACTCAGCAGTTTTTTTTGCTGTATTTTTATCAAAAATCATAGTTGCAAATGTATAAAGTTTTTGTGAATAATACACCTATTATTCTGTCTACAAAAGAGACTATAGATGGGTATGAAACGATTCATGTCAAAGAGGCCGATTTTCCAATAATTATTAGGGATATTCTTAGTAAAGAGGCAGCTAATAAAGAAGCAAAATACCACCTATACCATAAAAAAGAAGATAAACTTATAGATCATTTATATAAGAAGTTGCCAGTTGTGGTTGCAGGAGGAGGAAAAGTGTATAATGCAGAAAAAGATATTTTATTTATTCGCCGTAATGGAAAATGGGATTTACCTAAAGGTAAAATCGAGAAAAAGGAACATATAGAAACTGCAGCGATACGAGAAGTCGAAGAAGAAACAGGAGTTACCGGACTTGAGATTACTAAGTTTTTATACAAAACCTTTCATGTTTTTAAGCGTAATGGCGAGTTTAGGCTAAAAGTAACCTACTGGTTTGAAATGAAAACAGAATATGAAGGAGAGTTAATTCCGCAGAAAGAGGAAGGAATTACCAAGGTAAAATGGAAAAATAAGAAAAAAGCAAAAAAAGCATTAACTGATTCTTATGCGAATATCAAAAAACTTTTTTCGCATGATTATTTGTCGTAGTAGCTCTTTCAAACAAAATTAATAGCAATGGGTTTATAAGAATTAGCAATATATGAATTCGGGATTGATCAATAGAGTAAATAAGGTTATCGATCATATTGAGCAACATCTACCTGAAGAGCATCAACTAGAAGAGCTTGCTCAGGTTGCAAATCTTTCAAAATTTCATTTTCATAGAACGTTTAAAATCATTACCAAAGAAACGCCGAATGAGTATATAATTCGAAAGCGTGTTGAAAAAATAGCTTCACAATTGATTTATGGTACCGATAAAACAATTTCAGATTTAAGTTTTGAATATGGTTTTGAAAACCTGTCTTCATTTTCAAGAACATTTAAAAAATTTTATGGTTTCAGTGCTTCTCAGCTAAAAAGAAATGCAATTGATTCTTTAGCTAAATTAAATAATAGCAAGATTGGTAAAACATTAAATGTTTACGAAGACTACATTTGTAATGCTTCAGAAATAAAGAATTGGATGCATAAACATGCTGATATTAAGATACAATATTTACCTGAAATAAAATTGGCTTATGTGAGACATTGGGGGAGCCCATATACTATTCATGAAGCGTTTGATACTTTATTAAAAAGATTTGATTTTGATAGGAATTCAGAAGCAAGAGAAAAACATTTTGTAACATTATTTCATGATAATCCATCTTTGACTATTGATTATAAAATACAACAAAGCGCTGGTGTTGAAATAGATGAAATGCCGTTTAAAAATATAGATGAAGTATCTATGTTAAGCATTCCGTCTCAAAAATATGTTGTGGGCAAGTATGAATTATTAAGTCATGAATTTGAACTCGCCTGGAATAGTTTAATAATATGGTTAAATGAAAGGAATATACAAGCTGCAAATGGATATCGGTTTGAAAAATTTTTGAATGATAGTATTGTAAACAAAGGGTCATCAACTTATAAAGTAGAAATAGCAATACCTATTAAATGATTTAATATTATGGAAATCAACCAATCAATACAAATAGACTGTGAACCGCCAGAATTATGGTTATGGCTTACAGCGTTTGAAAGATTAAAGAAATGGAATAGTACATTAATTGAAGAGCAACATATTTCTTCAGGAGAAGTGAAAAATGGTTATGTAACCAAAGTATTGATTAAAGAGGGAAAGAAAGATATTTGGTATGAAAATGAAATTCGGGATTACGAACCCAATAAACATCTTAGTATTATATTAAAAGGTGGGAATTTAGGAAAAAGTCCTATGGTTGTAGCCTATGATATAATAAAACAAAATGGTTTTGTAGAACTACATTATAAAAGTACATGGCAGCCTAAAGAATTCTTTTTAAGAATATTTAAACCCGTGATCAAAAAAGTAGCGACCAAGAATGCAAAAAATGTCCTTTCTGAATTAAAGAAACAAATAGAGCGCTAGAGGGATATCTATTTTTTCTTCAACACCCGATATACAGGGTATCGCATATGTACTTTCTCATAATTATTAGATTGTTTATGTAGCCAATCTAGTTGTGCATACCAATTATTAGCAAAAAGAGTATCTTTTTTCTTTTTTTCAAATCTAATTCGTAGTTCTTCATTTTTATTTAGTAATTCTTTGGCTTTGTCTTCCCAAACATAAGGCGAGAACCCTTCTTTTTGTTGTAAAATAGTATCAAAAAAATTCCAGTTAAAAAATGAATCAGGAGCCTCAGGTTCCAGAGTTTCTATGAGGTATCGAACCCCTTTTTGATCCGTAGAGATGATAATATCTCCTTTTTTGAAAGATATATCCTTATTACTCTTCTTTATAGTAGTCTTATAATGCAAATAATGCCCCTCATAGGGTGTTTTTCGACTCTTATAGTCGTTAATATGATACACTTGAACAGGTATAGTAGTGTCTTTTTCTAAGGTTTTGAATTGAATTTGATTTAATTTCAATAATTCAATAACATTCCACCATCCTTTGGGAATGATATATGCTTTTGGAATAGTTATATCTGTAACCGAAGTAAAATAATTTTGATATTCAACTTCTTTAGAATAAGGTTTACTTTGATCGTATTTTAACCGTTTTGCTCCGGTAATTTTACTATCAATAAATTCTCCTTCATATCCTTTAAAATTAAATTTGGTCACCTTAGTGGTGTCTACTTCCCAATGTACAGAATATGTTTCTTGTTTAGAAGTGTTCAAAAATGATTTCTCACGTAGTGCTTTGATTTTTTTACCATCTTTTTCGGTAATTTCAATCATAGATCTCATCAATTCATACGTTCCTTCAACTCTTTGCTTGTATGGTTTTAGCATATGCGTTTCTACCATCATGCCTAAGGTGTTCCATAGTGTAGTATAACCTGTGGAGTATCTAGGTGAGTCCATAAATTGAGTCCAACCTTTGTCAGGAGTTGTTCCCCATACATTCACATATGGAGTAATATCCCATTTTTTTGAAGTAAGCAAAGCTTCTAGTTGAGGATGCATTTCTTTGTGTAAATAATTACCTAATTCGCCTCCTAGTTTATTATGTTGGGTAAATAGGTGTGTCAAGGTGTATTGATAATCTGCGCCATTACTTACATGGTTATCTATAAAAACATCAGGTTTCACTACATGAAATACCTTCGCAAATGCACTAGCATTTTTGGTGTCATTCTTAATAAAATCGCGATTCAGATCATAATTGCGAGCATTTCCTCTAAAACCATATTCTTTTGGACCATTTTGATTGGTTCTGGTACCAGAATTACGATTTAATGCACCACCAATATTGTAAACAGGAATTGTTGCCAAAGCTGTATTTTTTGGTGCTTCAATTTTACCTTCAACAATATCTCTAAATAATAACATAGTTGCATCGATGCCATCACTTTCTCCGGGGTGAATACCATTATTGATCAATAAAACCCGTTTGCTTTGTCTGATTTTTTCAAAATCAAACTCTTGATCAGGGTTCAGGGTTATTATATGCAAAGGGTTGCCACTATCGGTCATTCCGATTTCCTGAATATTGATTTGGGGATATGATACTGCAAGATTTTTATAATACGTAATAACTTCTGGATATGTTGAGGTTTGGTTCCCATTACTTTTTTCAAAAGTTGTTGTGAAATCAAAATTAGAAGCATGTTTTTTTTCAGAAGTATTGCAAGAAACAATACATAGTAAGCTAAGGATGAGAGTAATTTTTTGCATGTGTGATGTTATGAAGGCTAAATATAGTAAGATTCTAAATTTAGAGATCCACATATAACGTTTTAGTTTATGGTATACTCTATATAGGTAGCTATTTTACTTGTCTTACTACAAAATAAACGTATTTTTGCACCCTCAAAATACCACAACTATGACAGAGTTTGTAAGAAAAAGAGTGGCAAATGCCAAAAATGATATTTTATCAGGGTTAACAGTAGCGTTAGCTTTGGTGCCAGAAGCAGTTGCTTTTGCGTTTGTTGCTGGTGTAGATCCTTTGGTAGGATTATATGCTGCTTTTATGATAGGGTTAATTACTTCTATTTTTGGAGGTCGCCCGGGGATGATATCTGGAGCAACCGGAGCATTAGCAGTAGTAATGGTGAGCTTAGTTGCCGAAGGAAATGCAATGGGAGCCCCTGATGAAGAGCTAGGACTATATTATCTTTTTGTTACCGTTATCCTTATGGGGATTATACAAATGCTTGCAGGTGTATTTAAGCTAGGTAAGTTTGTTCGTTTGATCCCGCACCCTGTAATGATGGGGTTTGTAAACGGGTTAGCAATTGTGATTTTTCTTTCTCAATTAGGAATGTTTAAAGAATTTGAGAATGGAGAAAAAGTATGGATGCAAGGAACAGGGTTGTGGTTGACACTTGGATTGGTGTTACTAACTATGGCTATCATGTGGGGGTTACCTAAAATAAAGGCAACAGCTAAACTACCAGAGGCATTGATTGGTATTGCAGTTGTCTCGGCAATTGTGATTCTGGGAAAATTAGACGTAGCTACTGTAGGTAGTTTTATTAGAGATGGTGGAGGAGAAGGTCTTAAAGGAGGATTACCACAGTTTCAGTTTGATATATTTAATAAAGTACCGATGAACTGGGAAACATTCTATTTCATAGCTCCTTATGCCTTAATTCTGGCAGCTATCGGATTGATAGAATCATTGATGACATTAAATCTTATTGATGAACTTACCGAAACACGAGGAAATTCGAACAGAGAATGTTTAGCTCAAGGTGGGGCTAACATTGTTACTGGTCTTTTTGGCGGAATGGGTGGTTGTGCCATGATTGGGCAGTCTATCATTAATATCAAAGGAGGTGGCCGTACAAGATTGTCAGGTATAGTAGCTGCTGTAACATTGTTGTTATTTATTTTATTTGCTTCAGGATTAATAGAGCAAGTACCAATTGCAGCATTAGTAGGAGTAATGTTTATGGTAGTGATCGGTACTTTTGCATGGTCAAGTTTTAGAATTTTAAACAAAATACCACTTACCGATGCAATTGTATTAATAGCAGTATCGTTATTAACAGTATTCTTTGATTTAGCAGTAGCAGTAATAGCAGGGGTAATCATGTCTGCATTGGCGTTTGCATGGGAAAATGCTAAAAAGATTCGTGCAAGAAAACATACAAAAGAAGATGGTACCAAAGTATATGAAATTTGGGGCCCTCTTTTCTTCGGAAGTATACAAGCATTTAATAATAAGTTTGATGTAGCAAATGATCCAGAAAATGTAGAGATTGATTTTATCGAATCTCGAGTTAGTGATCATTCTGCACTAGAAGCTATTTTTAACTTAGTTGGTAAATATGAAGAAGCTGGAAAAAAAGTTAGAATCAAGCATCTTAGTGAAGAGTGTCAAGCATTAATGATTAAAGCTTCACCAAAACTAGCTAACGTAATAGAACATGATGTAGATGATCCTAGATATCATGTTATGGCGAAAGCAATGAAGTAAAATAAAACGTATATTTCGATTATAAATCGAACTGTATAATAAATGGATATTCCTTTTGAGCCTATTGTTTTTGGTGTTAAAGTGAATATCCATTTGGTTTTAGAGTATGCTGCATTTTTTATCGGGTTTAGATATTATGTATATCTCAAAAAAAATACTCAAGACCTAATATCTTCTAACAACCGATTATCTATCATTATTGGAGCTGTATTCGGAGCATTTTTAGGTTCTCGAATCTTTGGTTTTTTAGAAAACCCAGTCTTTTCTTTTAGCCCAGAATATATAGTTCAATTGCTAAGTGCTAAAACAATTATGGGAGGCCTCTTTGGTGGTTTACTTGGTGTCGAGCTTGCTAAGAAGATGATTAATGAAAAAAACTCTTCGGGAGATTTGTTTACGTTTCCGATCATTTTAGGGATTATTGTGGGTAGAATAGGTTGCTTTTTAGCTGGGATTAATGAATTTACCTACGGAAAAGAAACTACTTCTTTTTTAGGAATGGATTTAGGCGATGGTCTGCTAAGGTACCCAATAGCGTTATTTGAAGTTGTTTTTCTAATTTTGTTATGGGTTTTTTTGAAAAACTTTCAGAGCAAGTATACCTACAGAAATGGATTACTATTTCAATATTTTATGATCTCGTATTTTTCATTTCGATTTTTCATTGAGTTTTTGAAACCTAATGTTTTTTTAACCTTAGGCCTAAGCAGTATTCAGTATTTGTGTATCTTATGCTTGATTTATTATCATAGAACCATTCGAAAACTCTTTTATGCCCACTAGAAAATACACGTATTACGATTTTACATTAAGTTTATGTCCAACATGCCTTAAGAGGATTGATGCTAAAATTGTTTTTGAAGATGATAAGGTTTTTATGCTAAAACGTTGCCCTGAGCATGGTAGATCAAAAGTATTGATTGCAGATGATATAGAATACTATAAAAATATCAGGAACTATAATAAACCTTCAGAATTTCCGTATAAATTTAATACAGCTACCGATTATGGTTGTCCTTATGATTGTGGGTTATGCCCTGATCATGAACAGCATTCTTGTTTATCGATCATCGAGGTAACAGATCGATGTAATCTCACTTGTCCTACATGCTACGCTTCTTCGTCTCCGCACTACGGGAGACATCGTTCTCTCGACGAAATAAAAAAAATGTTGGATACTATTGTCGAAAATGAAAAAGAACCCGATGTAGTCCAGATAAGTGGAGGTGAACCAACAATACATCCACAGTTTTTTGAAATTTTAGATTATGCGAAAGAACTACCAATTCGGCACCTTATGGTGAATACTAACGGAGTTCGCATTGCTAAGGATGTTAAATTTGCTGAACAATTGGCGAGTTATATGCCTGATTTTGAAATTTACTTACAATTTGATTCTCTAAAAGCTGAAGTTTTAGAAAAACTACGCGGCGAAGACCTTACCAAGATTAGAAAACAAGCGATAAACCATCTTAATCAATTTAATTTATCTACAACCTTGGTGGTTACCCTAGAAAAAGGGTTGAATGATGATGAGATAGGAGATGTTATCGAATTTGCGACAAAGCAAAAATGTATACGTGGAGTAACTTTTCAGCCGACTCAGATTGCAGGTCGATTAGAAGATTTTGATACACAAACTAATAGAATTACTTTAACAGAAGTACGAAGAAAGATACTAGAGCAGTTTCCAGTCTTTGAGTCAGATGATTTAATTCCTGTTCCTTGTAATCCAGATGCATTGGTCATGGGATATGCTCTTAAAAGTGAAGATGGTATTTTGCCATTAACACGATATATTAATCCGGCCGACTTATTAGATAATGGAAAAAATACAATCGTATATGAGCAGGATGAGCAATTGCATGGCAAAGTGTTAGAATTGTTTAGTACAGGAAATTCTGTAGCAACAGCTTCAGAAAACTTAAAATCTATTATGTGTTGCTTGCCAGAAATAGATGCTCCCGATTTAGGGTATGACAATTTGTTTAGGATTATCATTATGCAATTTATTGACGCCTATAATTTTGATGTGCGTGCTATTAAAAAATCTTGTGTTCATATTGTAAATAAGGACTACAAGATTATTCCATTCGAAACCATGAACTTGTTTTATAGAGATGATAAACAAGAGTATTTAGAACAATTAAGAAAGGAAATAATATGATTATAAGTTCAATTTTTTTAGAAGGCGGAAATTATGATGCAATAATTTATCTTATTCTTTTAATTCTGTTAGGGCCTCCAATATTCCTTGCTCTTATAGGGTTAATCTTATTTAAAACACAAAACAGAAAAGCCGGAAAAATATTCTTTATTCTTGCCGGGATATACCTTGTTGTGGGATTAGGTATTTGCAGTGCTTTGATGGTTTGATTTTAAAGAAAAATAAATAATTCAAATCTTCTCTATAAGATACATGGTTTCATTTAGAATTTCATTTTTAGTATTGATCTTATTATTTGGGGCATAGATTTTTGATAACTCGAATTCGTCTGTGTTTTCTTGAATAACATATCCATCTATACTTTCAAAATAGGAGTGAGGTATAGTTTGATGAGAAAACGAATCATTAGTGTCATTGTTGCTGTCAAAATAATTTAGTAAACGTTCGTATACCTTGGTCTTTTCAATTTCAGGAAGATATGTAACAGCACCTACAACATCGCCAGGATTTTGTATTCCTTTAAAAACCTGAAACAGCTTATTAGTCGTTTTTCGATCTAAAAAAAAGAAAACACCTTCAATTAGAATAAATGTAGGCTCTTTTTTGATCATAGGCCGAAGAGTTTCTACAATTTCTTCTGCTGTATTTTTATTAAAATCAATAGCAGTATATTGAATGTCTCGTTGTGGTAGTTTTCCTTCTTTAGTCCAATGATCTATTTTCTCTTTTTTGTAATCAATGATATCTTTTTTGTCAATTTCTATGGTAGAAACTTTGTCATCAAAGGAAAACTGATACATACTAAAACCTGACCCAAAATTAATAAGAGTGCCACCATTGTTTTTATCAAAAAAGGAATTCATTTTTTCATAAAAGAAACGATTTCTTAAACTATGTAACATCGCTTCATGATTAGAAACTCGTTTTAAAATATCTGGGATCAAGGCATCGGTACCTGGGTTATTCCATAATTTGGCATAAGTATCTTTACTTACGTCTTCGTGATACGATCTATAGGTAGATACAACAAAAGCAGTTTCGTGGATTTGCATAGATTAAATTTTATGATGTATAAAATTACTTCTAAACCTTTTAAAACTATAAGTCAATTAGATAAACTTTAACTTTTGAGAGTATGATTAGAATAAAAAATAGATCTCACAAGTTGGTTACTGATCTTGTTAAAAAACCTGTGAGATCTTTTTATAGCCCAAATCACTTATATTAATTAACACCTATAAAGATATCTACCTCTGCATTTACAGGATCTACGGCTCTTTGATCATACACTTCAAAATCTGTAAGATAAGTTCTGTTTAATTCGCTTCTCCAGATTTTTGCCCAAGCATTAGGAATCGCATCTTTGGTTACATCTCCTTTTGCTGTAAATTTAGAATAGCTTCCATCTTTTATAGTAGTACTAATCATACCTTCAGGAATAGAATCCAGATTACTTACTTTACAGCCTACAATTGCTGTATAATAACCAGAGGCACCGTTTTCGTATTCTGTGTAAATACCATAAATTGTTTCATCTAATTTATTTGGAATTTTATGTATCGTTCCTTCATTAATAAAAGTATTCCATAGATTATGAATGTCTTTTGTAATGTGTTGATCTTCATTTCTTGTACGTACTGAAATTCCGATAACATGAAAAGAATTAAATTTTGTTGTTGCCATATTTTTTTGGTTTTTAAAATGATTACTACATCAAAAATAAAATGAGGTTGTGACAAAGGTGTGTCAGGAGTATTTTATGAAAGTGCTTTTTCTTGGCCGAAGATTTATTTATTATAGCTGATGTTTTCGACAAGGCAGCTAATGATTTCTACGCTATAGCTAATGTTTTCGACAAGGCAGCTAGTGATTTCTACACTGTCGCTGATGTTTTCGACAAAATTAAATGAATCCCAACTTCTTGTAATTTGAGTTACTTGTCTTTGATTTCAATCAAATCCCATGTATTACCATAAAGATCTTCAAAAACAACAACGGTTCCATAAATTTCTTCTCTGGGTTTTTCAAGAAAAGAAACCCCTTTGGATTTCATGTCGTTATAATCTTTCCAAAAATCATCGGTATGTAGAAATAGAAATACGCGCCCTCCGGTTTGATTACCTATTGCTTGTTTTTGTTGAGGAGTTGTGGCTTGAGCCAAAAGGATGTTTGTTTCGGCGCTTTTTGAAGGAGCAATAAGTACCCAGCGTTTGGTGTCGTCTAGTTTGGTGTCTTCAATAAGTCTAAAATTGAGCTTTTCAACATAAAACTGAATGGCTTCATCATAGTCTTTTACAACCAGTGAGATGGCTCCGATTTTTCGATTCATTTTCAATTATTTAGTAATCACAGTATCGGGAACTAAACCTGATACGTCACCGCCATTACGGATTACATCGCGTACAATTGATGAAGAAATATAGCTTTTGCCTGATGAGGTCAATAGAAAAACCGTTTCAATCTCAGACATTTTTCGATTGGTATGCGCAATTGCCTTTTCAAACTCGAAGTCTGCAGGATTTCTAAGGCCTCTAAGAATAAAGTTTGCATTTTGCTGTTTGCAAAAATCAACAGTCAGACCTTTGTAAGTCATTACTTTTATTTTGGATTCGCCTTTAAAAGAATCTGCGATAAACTTTTTTCTTTCTTCAAGAGAAAACATGTACTTTTTATCAGCATTGATACCAATGGCAATGATAATTTCATCAAAGAGGGTTAATCCTCTCTCTATGATGTCATAATGTCCTAAAGTAATGGGGTCAAATGATCCTGGAAAAACAGCTCTTCTCATGAGTAATTATTGATTGGTGTGATTACAAAGATATGAATGAATTTAAGATTTAAGAATTACGATTTTAGATTTTAAAGGAAGATTACTTATTTATGATTTATAAACATGAATATAGTTGCTCAAAAAAGAATCTTTTTACGACTTATGACTCACAATGGCTTCTTCAATAGTATTTGTGAGTAAATCTTTAATACTTATACCAGCAGCTTGTGCTTGCTGAGGTAAGATACTTGCTTCACTAAATCCGGGATTGGTATTCATCTCAACAAAATGAGGCTCTCCATTATGAAAAATATATTCGCTTCTTGAAAAACCTTTCATCTTTAATATTTGATAGATTCTTAATGCCAGATTTTGTACTTTTTTGGTATCTTTTTCGGATAACCTAGCAGGAGTGATTTCTTGTGATTTGCCCATATATTTAGCTTCATAATCAAAGAATTCATTTTCAGATACGATTTCTGTTATGGGTAATACAGTGTCTTTTCCTTTGTAAGTAATCACACCAACAGATACTTCGGTACCGCTTAAAAATGATTCAATAATGATTTCATCATCTTCTTTATAGGCGACTTCAATAGCAGGTAAAAGTTCGTCTTTAGTTTTTACTTTAGAGACTCCGTAACTACTTCCAGCTTTATTTGCTTTTACAAAACAAGGTAACCCAACAGTATCCAGAATTGCTGTAGTATCAATAGTATCTCCTTTATTTAAGAAATAATTAGTAGCTGTTAGTATTCCGTACGGTTTTAAAGTGCTTATACAATCACGTTTATTAAATGTTAGAGCAGCTGGATAAAAATCACAGGCTGTTTGAGGGATGCCAATCAGCTTAAAATAAGCTTGTAATAAACCATCTTCACCAGGGGTACCGTGCACAATATTAAAAGCTGCATCAAAAGTTATTTTGTTGTTACCCAAAGTAAGTGAGAAGTCATTTTTGTCAATAGGGTGTTTTTGATCATCATCATCTACATAAAACCAGCCCTCTGTGTTGATATACACTCTAAAAGGAACATATAAATCTTTATTTATGTGCTTATACACTACATTTCCGCTTTGGATGGATATCTCAAATTCACTCGAATACCCTCCCATTAAAATGGCAATGTTTTTTTTCATTGAAATAACTTTTACAAACAAAAATATCATTTCTCTAATAAGAAAAGGGTAAAACTTTCCGTTTTTATATATTTGTCCAAATTATGTACGTATTTATGAATGTAGTTATCGATTTCTTCAAGGGTCTTTTTAAATTTGTGTATAGTAAAATATTCTTGATACAGCTGGTTATAGCAATTGCAATGCTAGTGATACTTTCTTATGTTGCTTTAGAGTGGTTAGAGAGTACTACAAATCACCATCAACGGATAGTAGTGCCTAGTTTAAGTAAAAAAACCTTGGATGAGGTACAAAAAACTCTGGAAGAAAATGATTTACGATTTGAAGTTCAGGATTCGGCTACTTTTAATCCAGAGTACCCTAGATACTCTGTTATAGAACAAAATCCATTGGCGGGTAGTGAAGTCAAAGAAAATCGAAAAATATATATAACACTAAACCCTTCTGGATATCGAAAAATAGAAGTTCCAGATGTTGTTCTTAAAACTCGTAGGCAAGTAGAACCAAAATTAATTGCTTTAGGATTTAAGATAGGTACAGTTACCTATAAACCTAATATGTCTGATCAGGTTCTAGAAATTAGACATAAAGGAAAAAAACTTACTCCTGGAGCTATGCTTATGAAGACTTCTACAATAGATTTGGTAGTAGGAGATGGTAAAGGGCAAAAATTAAACCTGTCTAATTAATTATAACCTATTTTGGAAGAAAATATAGATACAGGGAATTTTGACACTAATGAAGATGATCTCTATGAGCATTATCGTTTTGTAGCCAGTGCCGGTCAAGTACCGCTACGGGTGGATAAATTTTTAATGAATTTTGTTGAAAACGCTACTCGTAATAAAATACAACAGGCGGCTAAAGATGGTAGTGTATTTGTAAATGATGTAGCTGTAAAATCAAATCATAAAGTAAAACCTAATGATGTAGTTAGAGTATTGTTTTCTCATCCGCCATACGAGAACCTTTTAACTCCCGAAAACATTCCTTTAGATATTGTGTATGAGGATGATGTATTACTTGTAGTGAATAAACCTGCAGGAATGGTAGTACATCCTGGGCACGGTAACTACTCAGGTACTTTAATCAATGCTTTGATCTATCATTTTGATAATTTGCCCAATAATAGTAGTGATCGTCCTGGATTAGTACATCGAATAGATAAAGATACCAGTGGGCTTTTGGTAATTGCCAAGACAGAAAATGCTATGACACATCTGGCACAGCAATTTTTTGATAAAACCAGTGAACGAGAATATGTAGCAATTGTTTGGGGTAATGTTAATGAAGATGAAGGAACCGTAGAAGGAAACATAGGACGTCACCCCAAAAACAGATTGCAAAATACTGTTTTTTTTGGAGATGAATCCGAAAAAGGAAAACCAGCCATTACCCACTATAAAGTTATTGAACGATTAGGTTATGTAACCTTGGTTTCTTGTAGATTAGAGACGGGAAGAACACATCAGATACGCGTGCATATGAAACATATAGGTCATACACTTTTTAATGATGAACGTTATGGTGGAGAAAAAATATTAAAAGGCACAACCTTTACCAAATACAAACAATTTGTAGATAATTGTTTTAAAATATTACCAAGACAGGCATTACATGCAAGAACTCTTGGTTTTGTACACCCCATGACTGGCAAAAAAATGCATTTCGAGACTCCTATTCCTGATGATATTCAACAATGTATTGAGCGTTGGAGGAATTATGCAAAAAGTCAATTGCTTGAATAGTAAATTGCTAACTATGAGTGTGCTACGTGAATAGCCAATATGTTTTTGCAGTATTAAATTAAGGTTATTAAAAACTTTATTTTGAAATAAATATGGATTAATAATGAAATAATATTACCTTCGTATTTTAATATTTTATAATGAATAAAGGAACAGTAAAATTTTTCAATGATTCCAAAGGATTTGGATTCATTACAGAAGAAGGATCAAACAAAGATCACTTTGTACACATCTCTGGATTAATCGACGAAGTTCGTGAAGGAGATGAAGTTGAGTTTGACCTTAAAGAAGGTAAAAAAGGATTAAACGCAGTAAATGTTAAAGTGATTTAATATATACGAATTAATTTTTTTAAAGTACAAGCCTATCAGTTTTGATAGGCTTTTTTTATGATGTAATCCAATATATTATAAAATCAAAATAACTTTTATAGATGGTATAATAGATAAGAAATACTGTATATATTATGATGTTTTTGTGTGCTGTTGTAATTTAAATTTATAAAACCCTTAATTATGAAAGTGAATAGAATAGGAGTTATTCTTTATGTTCAAAAATATAAAGAATGTGTCTCGTTTTATAAGACAATTCTGGAGTTGCCCATTTTATTTAAAAATAAAGAACTTACTTGTTTTGATCTTTATGGAACCTATTTAATGGTTGAAAAAAATGATAGAGTTGCATATCAAATGATTAACGATGATCACAAAAAAGTCTTTAGTTGTATTCGACTTAATGTTGCTAATGTAAAAGAAATAGCAGATGAGCTAAAATCCAAAAACATTGACATTGATTACCAAGAACACAGCTGGGGTATTGTTACCAAATTTTTTGATCCAGATGGAAATCTTTTAGCATTTAAAGATGAAGAAAGCTTTGTCAAACAAATAGATGAATATAATTTGAATTCAAAATAACTTTTATTAATACCTAAATAGAGAAGAAATACAGGTGTATATTTTTATTATCAATCCACTATTGTATTTTTGAAAGAAGAAAAATATCACACGAATGAAAATTGTAGTATCTCCTGCCAAATCTTTAGATTTTGAAACTGTATTGCCAACGAAACAATATACAGAACCTACTTTTCTTGCAGAAGCAGAAAAACTAAATACGGTACTTAAGAAAAAGTCACCCAAAAAACTGTCAGATCTAATGAGTATTAGTGATAAGCTAGCACAACTTAATTGGCAACGTAATCAGGATTGGAGCCTACCATTTACTATTGATAATGCAAGACCAGCAGTATATGCTTTTAATGGAGATGTCTATACGGGTTTGGATGCTTATACTATTCCTGAAAATAAATTACCTGTATTACAAGAAAAACTAAGAATACTATCAGGACAGTACGGAATTTTAAAACCGTTAGATTTAATACAACCATATCGATTAGAAATGGGATCAAAGCTTAAAATTGGACGAAAAAATAACCTATATGAGTTTTGGAAAAAACAACTGACTACTGCACTTAATGAAGAGTTGGAAGATGATGAGTTGTTTGTAAATCTTGCCAGTAATGAATATTTCAGTGTGATAGATACTAAGACCTTAAAGGTGCCAGTTATCACTCCGCAATTTAAAGATTGGAAGGGAGATAAACTTAAAATGATAAGTTTCTTTGCTAAAAAAGCTAGAGGTATGATGGTGCGTTATATTATCGATACAGGAGCCGAAACTATAGAGGATCTTAAAGGATTTAATTATGAAGGCTATGGATATAGTGAAGAACATACTACCAAACCAAATGAATTAGTTTTTGTGAGGTAACGCTTAAAAATACGCGAATACACTTATTGATTTAATAAGAAAGTTACTTTGGAGACTACTTTTTCTGTAGAAAATGGTTTAACGATATAATCATCACAACCTTTTGAATACCCATATTTCTTATCAGTAAGTTCGCCTTTGGCGCTAATAAATATAATTTTTGTGTTTTCTAAGTTTTTATCTTTACGAATTAAACTTGAAAATTCAAATCCATCGATAAATGGCATCATAATATCCAGAAGAATCAAATCTGGGCAAAATAATTGAGCCGTTTCTATACCTTCTTTTCCATTATATGCTTTTTGAACTTCATAACCCTTAGCTAAAAGAATATTCTCCAATGCAAGTACTATAGATGGTTCATCGTCAACAATCAATATCTTCTTAGGTGATTTCATCATCTGCGTTTAATGGTAAAGTTATAAAAAATCTGGAGTATTGGTCAACCTCGCTCTCAACTTTGATAATTCCTTTATGTCTTTGAATTATTTTTTTGGCTATAGATAACCCTAGGCCACTTCCTTTAGGTTTGATTTTTTGCTTTTCGTTTTGAATCTGGACAAAAATATTAAAGATTTTTTTTTGATTTTCTTTAGCGATTCCTACACCATTATCTTCTATACATATAGTAATGGTATCTTGTTCTGCTTTTGATGATATATGTATGTAGTTTTCGTCTTTTTCTGGGTCATGAAATTTAATAGCATTCATTAAAAGATTAATCAAAACACGTTCTAAATGGACTTTATCAGCATAAACAACTAAATTAGTATCTAGAACAGTAGTGTTAATTTTGATATTAGCCTCTTTGGCTATTGGGGCCACTGTTTCTATAGTATTAGATATAAGTTCTACTATTGAAACGTGATCAAATTCCCAAGTAAGTTTACCAAGTTCTAGCTTTTCTTGTAATAAGGTGTCATCAATCAAATTACTAAGCCGTTCGCTTTCTTGAATGATAGTTTTTAGGAATACTTCTTTTTTATCGTCGTACAATTTGGGTTCAGAATATAACATCTCTGATAATAATCGGATAGAAGTTATAGGCGTTCGTAATTCATGAGATATGGTTAGGATAAATTCATCTTTAAGATGATCTATTTCTTTTAGTTTTTCGTTTGCTTTCAATAACGTTTTCTGTGCACGTTCTAATTCATCAGATTTTATTGTCAGTTTTTTGCTGTGTGTAATAGCTTCTTTGGTTTCTTCTAGTATTTCTAATAATTCTTTTCGATCTAGAGGTTCTTCATTAAGTAGTTTTGAAATGGCAATCCTAGCTGAAATATTCCCAATATAATCAGATAATACGTTTTCCATGTAGTCTACAAAATGGATATCTACAATATCATTATTTAAGTATTTTTTTTGATATTTATTGTGATAATGATCAATGGCCGAATTAGCTGTTTCTGAACCTAAAAAGGTAATTACAAGTTCATATAGTTGATAAAAAAACACTTCTTTATATCTATTTCTAAAGCGATTGTCATTAATATCGATTTTTGCATCTATAAATTTGTTGGCTTGTTGTATTTCGATCCCTTTAGGGATGGTAAATAATGAGCCTATGATATACATAAAAACATTGGCTGTGATACTCCAGAAAAAACCATGAGTTATTTTATTAAGATTTTCTAAACCTAGTAATGCATATGGTTTTAATATATTTAAACCAAAGGGACCTTCAGATAATATAGAAATTTCACCCATAATTCCACTTCGTATTAAGGTGGGAAACAATAAGGTGTAAAACCATACCACAAAACCAATACTAAGACCTGCAATTGTTCCTGTTCTATTAGCTCTTTTCCAAAATATACCACCAAAAAATGAAGGAGCTAGCTGTACAATGCCAACAAATGAAATTAGCCCAACTTCTACCATAGGATAATTTTCTCCTATAACAATCATATAAATATATGCAGAAAGCAATACAATAGGAATACTGATACGTTTACAAAATAAAATAGCTTTTTGAACTTTGGATGTCGGAAAAACTTTTAGATAATTAACAAGTAAAGGAATCAGAATGTTATTGGATAGCATTGTTGAAATGGCAAAAGTCTCTACTATAATCATTCCGGTTGCTGCTGCAAACCCGCCAAGAAAAACCAAGGTTGCTAGGAGGTTGTTTCCTTTCTCCAACGGAAAATGAAGGATAAAACTATCTGCATTAAATGTAGTATCTCCAAAATATAATTTCCCGCCAATGGCAATCGGAATTACAAACAATGTAATAGCAAACAAATAGAGTGGAAATATCCATGAAGCTTTTTCTACATGTTTTTCATTTTTATTTTCTAGTGCTATAAGATGAAACTGTCTGGGTAATAGCATAAAAACCAAAAAAGAGAGTATGATAAGCATAAACCAATCCCAATAACCGCCCTCGAGACTTCTCTGAATATTATTTATAGAAGCCAACATGTTTTTTTCTGCTGCTTGAGAGAAAATATCACCAAATCCATCAAAAATGAAATAGGTAACATAAATACCTATCACTAAAAATGCGATGAGTTTAAAAATAGCTTCAAAAGTAATAACAGAAACCATTCCTTCATTTCTTTCTTGAGATCTAGGGTTTCTGGTTCCAAATAGAATTATAAAAACGGACATAATAACCGCCACAATAAAAGCAGTTTCATTATAAATAGAGGCTTGTGCGGGATAATCAATTAGAATATTAAAACTCCCAGATATTGCTCTTAGTTGGATCGAAATATAAGGGATGATAAATAGCAGAATCATTATGGTGACTAGATTGCCAAGAAACTTATCTTTACCATAACGGGTAGCAATAAAATCTGAGATGCTACTTATTTTTTCTCGTCTACAAATGCGAATTATCTTTTTGAATAAAATAATCCAAAGAGGGCAAAGTAATAGAGGTCCAAGATACGTTGCCAAGAAACTAATACCTTCTGTAGCAGCTTTACCAACGCTTCCATAAAATGTCCAGGCTGTACAATATGTGGTTAAAGAAAGCGCATATACTAAAGGAGAGTTTATAATACTTTTTGTAATAGATTTTTTATCACCATAGTAAGCAACCCCAAAAAGAACACCAAGGTATGCAACACATATCGCGATAATTGCCCAAAGTGGTATCATTTATTACTATTAATAATATAAAGCATTACAAAAACTAATAAGAACCAGAGTATATAAAAATATAGGTAGGTAACAGGGATCATGTCAAAAAGTAACACATTGTCAATAATCCCAATAAAAGGAAAATTAAACAAGAAAAAGAAAAATAGAGTTATGACAATAAGTCTGGTTTTTCTAAGTGTTTTCATTTTAGCTAGCTATCAAATTATCCAAATATAGACTTTATCAATCAAATATGATGGATTCTAATATGTAACTACCATCATTTATGTATATTTGAATATATAAATATTCATAATTTATAACCATAATCATTAATTTGATTCATGAAATTTACATGAATTTTATGAAAGAAAACTTTACCAATTTTCAGATTTTAGATAAAAGCGCAGAAATACTTAAAGTGATTGCACATCCGGTAAGGTTGGCTATTATAGAAGTTTTACATAAAAAAGGTAAATTATCTGTTACAGATATTTATGAATTATTAGATATTGAGCAATCTGTTGCTTCTTATCATCTCAAAAACCTTCGGATGGTACATGTGGTTATATCTCAAAGAAAAGGAACTAAAATCTACTACTCTATAGAAAGTAAAGAAGTGATCCAAATTTTTAAATATATTACTAAATTAGGTGATGTTTAATCTTCTTTTTTGATTAAACTCCTAAGTTTTAATATAGTTCTACTGTTTTTTTTATTCTTTTTTTAACTTTTTTTAATTTGTTTTAAACAATTGATTTTAAGTTTATTACAATGATTTTATTGTCGACTAATTAATTATTTAACAATATTTTTATAATTTATTTATTAATATATGTAAATAATTACATATTTGTATATATATTTGAAGCACACAATCATATATTAATTTAAATAATCAATTATGAAAAAAAAGGGATGTATCGTTCTTCTTTTGTTTTTTCTTTTGGTCTTTGTATCCAAAGTGCAATCACAAGAAGAAGAAGAAGAGAAAAAACCAATTACTTTTAAACCATTAAAATTTAATATTTCTGAAGACGGTTCTCAATGGTTGCGTTTTATTCTTTGGAATCAAGTGCAGTTAAATTCGAATGATTTGGATAGTGATGATGATTTTAATGTAAAACCTAATATAAGAAGATCTAGATTATTAATATTAGGACAGGTAACACCTAAAATTTTCACCTATATGCATATTGGTGTCAATAATACAGACTCTGGGCGATTGGGGCGTATTGATGGGAGTGATGAAACGCAAATGTTTTTGCACGATGCAACGATAGAGTATAAGTTTTCTGATAAGTTAGCAATCGGGGGAGGGCTTCATTATTGGAGAGGATTAGCAAGACTATCTAGTTGGGCAGGCCTTACGTCATTAACCTTTGATATTCCTAACCCCCTAGTTTTTGATGGTACTATTGGAGCAACTGATCAATTTGCTCGCCATATGGGGGTGTATGCAAAAGGAAAGCTGGCAAAATTTGAGTATAGATTGGCGATCAATGACCCTAGTTTGACGGGTTTTAGAGAAGACCCGGTAAATACTACAGTTGATAACACAGTATATGGAGCATGGAATTACCATGAAGGGGGAAGAACAATTGTAGAAGGGAATCTTAAATACAATTTTATAGGTTCAGAAAGCAATTTATTGCCTTATACAGTAGGAAGTTACTTGGGAAAGAAAAAGATATTATCTGCTAGCGCAGGGTTTATTTACCACCCTGAAAGTTCTCTTGTTTTAAAAGATACTACGAATCCAATTTTAGAAGGAGATGATGAAGCTACCGTTGTTGCAAAAACTAATACCGAAGATGCTACCCATTTTTCTCTAGATGTTAATTATGATACTCCATTGGGAGGTAACGGGGGAGCATTAACAGCCTATGCAGCATATCTAAATTATAATTTTGGAGAGAATGGAGGTAGTTCTGCAGCAGCTACTGGATCTGCATTGTACACCCAAATAGGGTACTTAATTCCCAAAACGAAGTTACAGCCCTATGTTGTTTATCAAGATAGAGATTGGGAGGATGCTACAGTTTTGGGCTCACAAAGAGCTGGTAATACGTTTAATCTAGGGGCAAATTATTATGTTTCGGGTCATAATTTGAGGCTTACATTAGAATATTTAAAAAACAATTTTGATGTTGGAGAAGATACAAGTCAAATACGGTTTCAGGTTAACATATTTCTATAGAAATAACTACTTTTATCTGGTACAATTAAATTATAAAATTTAAGACTCGTGAAAAAAGCAATTTCCTTTTTAGAAAAGATAAATGAAAAGATTGGAAATCTGGTAAGTTGGGTAGCCGTATTAATGGTGATCGTAATCAGTCTAGATGTAATCATTCGTTATTTATTTCAGTTTACATTTATTTGGATTGTAGAAATAGAAATCTATTTATTCGGTATAATGTTTCTATTAGCCGCAGGTTACACTTTTAAATATGGTAAACATGTGCGAGTAGATGTATTCTATGCAAAGCTTTCTGAAAAAGGCAGAGCGTGGATAGATCTCATAGGTGGTTTGTTTTTTCTCTTACCCTGGAGTTATATTGTTATTTCTGCATCGTGGCGATATGCATATTCATCTTTTTTAATGGGGGAGAGCTCTCCTCAACCTGGAGGGTTACCAGCATTATATATTCTTAAATTTTGTATAACACTAGGTTTTGCTTTCCTTCTTTTGCAAGGATTAGCCAGTATTCTTAAGTCAATTCAGATCATTTTTAATAAAGAGAAGTAAATGGAGGTTTTAGCAATAGTATTGTTTGCAGTAATTTTTATTCTAATCCTAAAAGGATATCCAGTAGCGTTTACTTTAGGCGGACTTTCTGTTTTGTTTGCTTTTGGGATATCAATTTTTGCTCCCGAGTATTTCTCGATGTCTACATTTAATATACTGCCATCTAGAATTATGGGGGTAGTAAATAATTATGTTTTAATGGCTGTTCCTCTATTTATTTTTATGGGAATTATGTTAGAGAAATCAGGTTTAGCACAAAGTTTATTAGAAACTATGGCTATGATGTTTGGTACAGTTCGTGGCGGGCTTGCAATATCAGTTGTGATAGTAGGCGCTTTGTTGGCTGCTTCTACTGGGATTGTTGGCGCTACTGTTGTTACCATGGGGCTGATTAGTTTGCCAACAATGCTGAAAAGAGGATACAAAACTGAATTGGCAACAGGTGTAATTGCTTCTTCTGGGACATTAGGGCAAATCATACCTCCATCTATTGTTCTGGTGCTATTAGCAGATACTATAAACAGTTCATCAAGAGGTGGAGCTTCTGTCGATGTGGGCTCTTTGTTTTCTGCGGCAATGCTTCCAGGGCTATTATTGGTAGCTTTATATATTATTTATATTTTGATACGTTCTTTTATAAATAAAAAGGAAGCTCCAGCAATTCCTGCCGCTGAAATAAAAGAATTTAGAGGCGATAATTTTATATCAAAGATTATCAAAGTTTTGATTTTACCAATTTTATTAATTGTAATCGTATTGGGCTCAATTTTTACAGGAGTAGCTTCACCAACAGAGGCATCTGCTATTGGCGCTTTAGGAGCAACTATACTTACAATCATACAAGGTAAATTTAATCTTAAGATACTAAAAGACGTAGCTAGAGAGACAACTAAGCTTACTACAATGGTCTTTTTTATACTATTAGGGGCCACTACATTTACACTAGTGTTTAGGACATTGGGAGGTGATGACTACCTGCAAGAGTTAATTTTGTCATCAAATTTATCTCCTATTATGTTTTTATTGCTAGTAATGATAGTGATTTTTATAGCAGGGTTCTTTATCGATTTTATTGAAATCGTTTTTATCATTGTACCAGTAGTGACACCTATTTTTAATGCACTAGATATGAACATGCTTTGGGTAGGAATACTGATTGCTTTAAATCTCCAAACATCATTTCTAACTCCGCCTTTTGGGTTTGCATTATTTTATCTCAAAGGAGTGGCACCCCTTCAAGTTAAAACAAGTCAAATTTATAGAGGAATTGTACCCTTCATTATCATTCAATTATGTATAGTAGGATTAGTGGTATTCTTTCCTGAAATTATCTTTCTTTCAAAATAAAACTTTAAAAAACTAAAAAATGAAAATAATTCATAGTATTACAAAAATGGTAGTAGCCTTAATGGTATTGCTACTAGTAGGTTGTGGTGGAGAAAACACCTCTGGCGATACATCGGTTACTGGAGCAGTGAAACCTGCCAAAAAGTACAATTGGAAAATGACAACAACCTGGCCACCAAATTTCCCTGTGCTTGGTGAAGCTGCCAATAAATATGCAGAATGGGTTGAAGAATTGTCTAATGGGGAAATTAAAATCAAAGTCTATGGAGGAGGCGAGTTGGTGCCGCCTTTAGAGGCATTTGATGCGGTTTCTAACGGAACAATAGAAATGGGATCGGGGGCATCTTATTATTGGGCAGGAAAAACCCCAGCGGCTCAATTCTTTTGCGCGGTTCCTTTTGGAATGAATAGTCAACAAATCACATCTTGGTTAGAAACCGGAGGCGGATACGAGTTATGGAAAAAAACATATGCTAAGTTTAATCTTGTACCCTTTATGGGAGGTAATACAGGAGTACAAATGGGAGGTTGGTTTAATAGAGAAATTAACTCTGTTGATGATTTTAAAGGATTAAAAATGAGACTACCAGGAATTGGCGGGAAAGTCTTAGAAAAAGCTGGTGGAGCAGCGGTTCTGGTTGCTGGTGGTGAAATTTATACGAGTTTAGAAAGAGGCGTTATTGATGCTACAGAATGGATTGGCCCATATCATGATTATAAAATGGGATTTCATAAAATTGCAAAATATTACTACACTCCAGGATGGCATGAACCAGGATCTCAAATGGAATTTTTCATAAATAAAAAAACTCACGATAAATTACCTCCTCACTTGCAGGCTATATTAGAAGCAGCTTCTAAGCGAGTACAGGTTTGGATGCTTGCCGAGTTTGATCGGCAGAATGGTATTTTCTTAGATAAGTTGGTAAATGAAGAAGGTGTTCAAATTAGAGAATTTTCTAAAGAAACATTAGATGTGTTAAGGACATATACAGATGAAGCGATACAAGAAATGATTGGTGATGACCCTTTGTCAAAAGAGGTATATGAAAGTTACTCTAACTTTCAAAATAGAGTTTCTAAATGGTCAGAGGTAACCGAAAAAGCGTATTATAATAAAATACAGAAGTAATTAAGAAAGCCGTTTTAGGCAATCCCTAAAACGGCTTATATGTATGTATGGTGTATGATCAATATAATTATAGATCAATTGTAGTTTCATTACCATCACTATCTGTTAATGTAGCTTTATCATCACATTCACCATTACCATAATCCAAAGTGCTTTTTTTGCTGTTTGAGTTATTAACAACAACTCCGCTTACAATATAAGTACAACTATTATTAATTCGTAGAGGTGTTGTAATTTCGGTTGAGTATTGATCGTTATTACTAAATTTAGCAGTGCTGGTTCCCGAGGTCTGAGAATAAAATTCAAAATCTACTGGACCACCAGTATCATTTCCAAATACAAATTCGAAAGTTAGATTTGTTTCGGTAACAGCACTAATAGTATCACTCCATGTAAATGTATAGTTAGAAGTTGTAACAAAACTAAAATTTGGATTAGTCTCATTTGTAGAGAACCTAGAAATTGCATTACCATTAACAATAATGTCATTAAACTTAAAGTCCTCTAGAGTATAGTTAATCTCTATATTGTTTCCAGCTAATGCATCAAGGTTAAAGCTAATACGCATGATTCCTGAAACGATATCTTTACTATCCAACGTGCAATCTGCACCAAAATTAATAGTAATGACTTTGTTTGTACCTATTTCCTCTACAGTAGTTGCACCGCAGTCAGGCATTTTTGCACTAAGCTTTGGGGTACTATTTGCAACAGATTGTGTGTTAAATGATTCTTGCATTAAATCATTAATTTTTCTTGTTGCAGCTTCAAATTCTGCAAATTGATCGTCAGTAGTAACATCACCAGTAGGAATCTGATCTGTATTGTCATTATCATCGTCACTACAACTAGTAAATAAAATACTAGTTATGAATAATATACCTAAGAAAGTATGAATTCTATTTTTCATATTTTAAAAGTTTAAAAATGTTTATTTGATACTACAACGCTTTGTATATCTTCATCTTATACTTGATGTAGTTAATTTGTGTTAAATTTATGTTAGGGTAAATATAGTTGTAAATAAAATTGAGTCACAATATATAGTATTTTGACTTATATATTTTGAATATTCTATTGCAAAGAAATTTTCTTATCAATATCTTCGCAGCGAATGTTCGCTAAAAATGAATTAAATTCTAAATTTTATAGTATGCAAATCAAAAAGGTTTTAGTCGCCAATCGAGGTGAGATCGCAATCAGAATTTTTAGAGCTTGTACAGAGATTGGTTTAAAGACCGTAGGAGTGTATACGTACGAAGATCGATATTCATTACACCGCTATAAAGCAGATGAGGCCTATCAAATTGGTGAAAATCATGAACCATTAAAACCCTACTTAAACATAGATGCAATTATAAAAGTTGCTAAAAAAAATAATGTAGATGCTATTCATCCTGGATATGGGTTTCTTTCTGAAAATGCCGAATTTGCACAACAATGTCTTGAGAATGATATCATTTTCATTGGCCCAAAAGTATCTGTTCTGCGTTCTTTGGGAGATAAGATCACTGCAAAGAAAGTTGCAATAGATAACAATATTCCTATTATTCAAAGTAATAAAGAAGACCTAACCGATATTAAAATAGCAATTAAAGAAGCAAAGCGTATAGGTTTTCCTGTAATGCTTAAAGCTGCTTCTGGTGGTGGCGGTCGAGGTATGCGTGTGATTAGAAATGAAGAAGAACTCGAAAAAGCATTTCCCGAATCTCGTAGAGAAGCCCTTAATGCTTTTGGTGATGATACCGTATTTTTAGAAAAATTTGTTGAAAACCCAAAACATATAGAGATACAAATAGTAGCCGATCACCATGGTAATATGGTGCATTTATTCGAGCGAGATTGCTCGGTGCAAAGGCGATATCAAAAAGTAATTGAATATGCTCCTTCTTTTGGTGTTCCTTCAGCTACATTACAAAGTTTATACAAATATGCATTGGATATTTGTAAAGCTGTAGATTATAATAATATTGGTACCGTAGAATTTTTGGTTGATGATGATGGAAGTATTTATTTTATTGAAGTAAATCCAAGAGTACAGGTAGAGCATACCGTTACAGAGATTGTTACAGGTATTGATCTCATTAAAGCGCAGATTTTTATTGCGGGTGGTTATAAATTATCTGATAAGCAGATAAAAATAGAAAGTCAAGAGAATCTTAAGACCAATGGTTTTGCATTGCAATGTAGAATTACAACCGAAGATCCTGAAAATGATTTTAAACCAGATTATGGTACTATTACAACATATCGAAGCGCCTCGGGATTCGGGATTCGATTAGATGCAGGTAGCGTATATCAAGGAGTAACCATTTCGCCATTCTTCGATTCTATGCTGGTTAAGGTTTCTGCAAATAGTAGAACGTTAGATGGAGCATGTAGAAAAATGCGTAGAGCACTTTCAGAATTTAGAATTCGCGGGGTGAAAACAAATATGCCTTTTTTGGATAATATCCTTAATCATGATACTTTTAGAAAAGGCAAAGTAACGGTTAATTTTATTCGAGATACTAAATCATTATTTACTATCAGAGAACCTCGTAACCGAGCTACTAAACTGGTCAATTTTTTAGGAGATGTAATTGTTAACGGAAACCCAGATGTAAAGAAATTTGATCCAACCAAAACATTTGTAACACCGATAATACCAAAATTTGAAGAAAGTGCACCATATCCTAAAGGGACCAAGGATCTTTTAACCGAATTAGGTCCCGAAAAGTTCGCTTCATGGCTTAAGAACGAAAAAAAGGTTCATTTCACAGATACAACTATGCGAGATGCCCATCAAAGTTTGTTGGCAACCAGAATGCGTACCTACGATATGCTTAAAGTAGCAGAAGGATTTGCCAAAAATCATCCAGAAATGTTTAGTATGGAAGTTTGGGGGGGAGCAACATTTGATGTTTGTCTTCGGTTTTTAAGAGAAAATCCTTGGGAACGACTTCGAGAATTGCGAAAAGCTATGCCTAATCTATTATTGCAAATGCTCATTAGAGGATCAAACGGAGTAGGATATACTGCCTATCCAGATAATTTGATAGGTAAGTTTGTAGAGCAATCCTGGGAGAATGGAGTAGATGTATTCAGGATTTTTGATTCGCTTAACTGGATGAAATCTATTGCTCCTTGTATAGAGCATGTGCGAACAAGAACTAATGGATTAGCAGAGGGATCTTTATGTTATACAGGTGATATTCTAGATCCTAAACGCACAAAATATACGCTCGATTATTATATTCAATTAGCAAAAGATATAGAAAATGCAGGGGCGCATATTATAGGAATTAAGGATATGGCAGGTTTATTAAAACCGTATGCTGCTTACGAACTGGTTTCGGCATTAAAATCAGAAATTAATATCCCAATTCATTTACATACACATGATACATCATCAGTACAATCGGCTACATATCTTAAAGCGATCGAAGCAGGAGTAGATGTAATAGATGTTGCACTTGGCGGCTTATCAGGCTTAACAGCACAACCCAATTTTAATGCAATAGTTGAAATGTTGAAATTTCACGAACGTGAAAATGCTTTCGATATCAAAAAACTGAATGAATATTCAAATTATTGGGAATCGGTTCGAGATCATTATTATGTTTTTGAATCTGGTTTAAAAGCAGGTACAGGAGAGGTGTATCAACATGAAATACCAGGTGGGCAGTACTCTAACTTAAAACCACAGGCTCAAGCCTTGGGGTTGTCTGATCGTTTTCATGAAATAACAAAAATGTATGGAGAGGTAAATAAACTATTTGGAGATGTCGTAAAAGTAACACCAAGTTCTAAAGTAGTAGGGGATATGGCACAGTACCTGGTGAGTAATAATTTGACTATCGAAGACGTAAAAGAGCGTGGTGAAACCATTTCTTTTCCTCAATCTGTAATGAGTTTTTTCAAAGGAGAATTAGGGCAACCAGTAGGTGGATTTCCAAAAGCACTACAAAAATCTGTGCTTAAGGATCAAAAACCATTTACAGACAGACCTAATGCACATTTAGAACCTGTAGATTTTGAAACAGAATTTAAAGATTTTGTAAAAGTATTTAAGAAAGGAATGGGGCGAGAATTGGATATCACTGATTTTCTTTCATATAAATTGTATCCAAAAGTATTTACTGGCGCATACAATCACCATATTAAGTATGGTAATGTAATGAGTATCCCTTCTAGAAATTTCTTTTACGGAATGACTCCAGAAGAAGAAATCATAGTAAAATTAGATCAAGGAAAAACACTCCTGGTGCAATTGGTTTCTATTGGGGACCCTAATGAGGATGGTAAAGTCACTGTTTTCTTTAAGATAAATGGACAAACGCGTAATGTAGATGTGCAGGATAACTCGATTAAAGTAGATAAAGTTGTTCACGCAAAAGTCGATAAAGCAAATACTAAGCAAATAGGAGCACCACTACAAGGTTCTTTATCTTCAATTTTAGTAAAAGCTGGACAAGAAGTTAAAAAGAATGAGCCATTGTTTATCATTGAAGCCATGAAAATGGAAACGACCATCACTGCTAATGAAGATGCTGTAATTAAAAAGATAGTATTAAAACCAGGAACTATGGTCGAAGCAGATGATTTGATTGTGGTATTAAAATGAATATAAAAAGGTGTAGGTCCCTTTTCACAATAAATTAATTTATAATCGAAATGACAAGGAGCATTTGGTTCAAGAGAACGATTACAAGGTTGAGTCTCGTTGTCATTTCCACCTTGAATTGCTTTTTGTTTTTTCATTCTTATTATTCTTCCACTTTTATATAATTGATTTTTTTTGAATATAACACATTGATAATATGTTTTTTAATTAAAAATCTGTACTTTTAGTTGATAGTTATAATCCTACCCACTTTATAATAATGGATAATTTGATATACCATTATTATTTCTAATATTTCAAACACTACCTATTTTTTGAATAGAAATCTAAATGATTACCTATAGACATAAGCCTTGGTGTCTTAAAATTTCAAGGATTTTTAATCTTAATTTATTTGTTATTATGTTTAAAAAACTTTTAAAATTAGAAGGAGCTCAAAAGATTAGTAGAAAAGAACAAAAATCTATTTCTGGAGGTGGGTCAAGAGGAAACTGCTATCCTTTTTTCCATTTAGGAAGTTGTAGATTTAACTGTAGTTGCCCCAGTACTAGAGCTAAACAGCCTTCTGGCGCTAGTCAGTACTGCTTATTAAACTACCCTGCAATTATTTATAATGCAAGACAGTGCGGCGGAGGCGGTGGTGGAATAGAAATAGATGCTTAGCTATAAGTGAATTAATATTGTAAAACGCATTAAAGTAAAAAGAATCATATCGTAGATATGGTTCTTTTTTGTATTTATTATGGTTGTATCCTGATTAAGTTCTTTGTAGTTTCCAAAATCTTTTTATTTTTACTAAAAAGTAGAAAACACCCCGGGAAACCTTGAAAATCAAACCTATTCAAATATCGTTATTCATCCTGTTCATATTAGGAGGATTATTTGGGCTTATGTTTTTAAGTCAAAAAGGAGGTGTACAAAAAGAGCAAACTCAAGATGATGGGTTTTCTTATGAGGGTATTTCTTTAAAATATCCAACCTATCGCACTTTTCTTGAGTTAGAGAAAAAACAAGATTCATCACTTACAAGACAAGATATTCTCGAGGTTACAGAAATTGTTACCCCTCTAGAAATTGAAACTACTGAGGGTGATGAAAATATTGCCGTAGTAGAACAGATCAAGCAGTTGCCAGATTTTTCTAAAATTGACACCACTAGGCTCGTTAGAATAAAATACCCTGACGCGAATCCTGATTTTGTTAACGAATTAAGAAATAAACTTACCTCTCGATCTTGTAGAATACTACATTATGGAGATTCACAAATAGAAGGCGATCGTATAACTGCTTATTTGAGAAATAGACTGCAGCACATGTATGGGGGTAGTGGCCCTGGATTTATTCCTATTTTACCGGTATACAGGCAAATAAGTGCTATTGTCGAACCTACTGAAAATTGGGAACGATATGCATTTTTTGATCCTACCAAGAAGAAGTTTTCTCATAGAAAATACGGTACATATCTTTCGGTATCACGTTTTACAGAGTACCAAAAAACACTTCCAGATAGTGCGGCTATTGATTCTTTACCTCTAATTAAAGCTTCAGTTATTATCGGTAAATCAAAAAAAACCTATGCAAAGTTTAGAAGATTTACAAATATTGGACTGCACTATGGTAATAGTAATTTTCCTATCAAAATATCAGTGTATAATGATGGTACTTTGATTCAGCAAGACAGTTTAATTACAGATGGTGCTTATCATCAATATAAGATAAGAACATCAGTAACTCCAACCAATCTCAAGATCGAACTCGAAGGTAAAGTAAGTGCCGATTTTTACGGGCTAACCCTTGATGGTGGTTCAAAAGTGCAGATGGATAATGTGGCAATGCGTGGTGCTTCAGGGACTATTTTTGCAAGCTCTAATTCGACAACGTATAGACGTATGGTAAAACAACTAAAACCTAAAATTGTTATTATGCAATATGGAGGTAACACCATGCCATACCTTAAAGATTCTACCGATGTCGATAAATATGCAAAACGTATTGCTGGACAAGTAAATTGGATTAGAAGACGAGCAAAAAATACTAATTTTATATTTATAGGACCCACAGATATGTGCCTTCCGGTAAATGGTAATATGGAGACCTACCCATTATTACCGTATCTTAACTCTAAATTAATGGAGACTTGCCTTGATAATAATGTTGCTTACTGGAGTATGTACGATGCTATGGGAGGAAAAGGCTCTATGAAATTGTGGGTTGAAGAAAAACTTACCGCCAAAGATTATATGCATTTTACCTGGAAAGGAACCAAAATAATTTCAGAACTATTTTTTACAGCCCTATACCTTGACCTCAAAGAACCTGATACTAATGATGACGCGTAACAAATTATTTTTTTGTGCATGGCTTTTTGCACTGCCTTTAATGGCACAAACCTATGTTTTAGATACCCTAAAAGATCAATACACTTTTGTAAACTGGAAAGCAAACAAAATCAAAATGGCCGAAACTTCGCCTGCTTTTAAAAAGCTATTTTGCAAATTAGATACCATTGCAAAAGGTGGAGAAGAAGATGTGCATATATTTCATATTGGAGGGTCGCATATACAAGCCGATATTTATTCGAATCGATTACGATCGTATCTCCAAATGATGAGCCCAACCGCCAAAGGACAACGCGGATTTATTTATCCTTTCAGTATAGCCAAAACCAATAACCCAGGTAATTACAGGGTAGAATATGATGGCGAATGGAAAGGATATCGATGTTCTGTACGTAAAGACAGTGTAGCCTGGGGACTGTCTGGAGTCACCGCTGTATTTAAAGACTCTTTGGCAAACGTGAAAATTAAACCCAACGGAAACAATTATCATGATAATATGTATGATTTTAATACAATGAGGATCTTTTATGATAATTGGAGCACAGATTACGAAATCTCTTTTAAACAAGATTCACTAGTTGCCAATATCACCGAGGATAAAAAAGCGCATTTTGTAGAATATGCATTTAATAGGTCTGTAGACGAGATTGAATTTTGTATTCGAAAAAAAGAAGATATACCTAATGCCGAATTCTTGATGATGGGGATCGAATTGATGAATAACAATAAAGGCGTTCAATATACCTCTATAGGGGTTAATGGTGGTAGTTTTTCATATTATGATCGTTGTCGATATTTTGAAGACCAATTACTATTATACAAACCAGATTTGTTTATCGTATCTGTTGGTACCAATGATGCTTATCATCCCGATTTTAATCCAAAAAAGTATAAAGAGTATTATACTGATTTGATCAAATTAGTTCAAAAAGCTAATCCTGATTGTGCAGTACTACTTACCGTACCAAATGATTCTTATTATAAAAAGCAGATCCCAAACCCGCGAACCCGAATCGCTCAAAAAATTATTTATGAAGTTGCTGAAGAACAAAAAATGGCAGTTTGGGATTTTTATGAAATCATGGGAGGGTTTAACTCCTCACAAAGTTGGTATACAAATAAATTAATGCCTCGAGATCGTATTCATTTTACAGTTATGGGATATCGTATCAAGGCCGACCTTTTATTACAAGCATTAGCAAACTCATGGGAAAACGAGTTGCAATTACAGCCCAACTCTATTTTGAAGCAGATTATTAATGAATAGATTTATTGACATATTTTCTTTTTCCGAAGATTCTCCTTTGATCTTTACACAAGCAGATTTTTGGATATTTTTTGCTGCAGTATATTTTATCTATGCCATCGTGTATAGTAAAAAGAGTTTGCGCAGCGCATACCTTTTTGCAATAAGTATTCTGTTTTATTATAAAACCAGTGGGTTATTTATTGGGATCCTGCTATTTAGTACAGTTAATGATTTCTTTCTGGGTAAAGCTATTTACAATAATAAATCTGTAATACTTCAAAAAATACTGGTTGCCATTAGTGTAATTATTAATCTAGGGACACTGTGTTATTTTAAATACGCCTATTTTTTCACAGATTCATATAACTATCTTTTTCAAACAGACTATGAAGTCATTAATTACTTGGCACAATGGGCAAATACCTGGGGCGAGGTAGATTATTTTACGGTTGATAAAATTATACTTCCGGTAGGAATATCTTTTTACACCTTTCAGACAATTAGTTATAGTGTAGATATCTACAGAAAACAAATCAAACCCCTTAATTCGATTATAGATTTTGGTTTCTTTGTGAGTTTCTTTCCACAATTAGTTGCAGGACCGATTGTAAGAGCTGCAGATTTTGTGCCACAGATCCGAAAAGAGATTAATATCACCAAAAAAGATTTTGGGAATGCTACTTTTATGATCTTAAAGGGCCTCATTAAAAAGATGCTATTTGCCGATTATATTGCAGCCAATTTTATGGATCGAGTATTTGATGCGCCAGAGATGTTTTCTGGATTTTCAAATATCATGGCCATGTTTGGGTACTCATTGCAGATTTATGGAGATTTTTCTGGGTATACCGATATTGCTATCGGACTAGCATTACTAATGGGGTATAAACTACCCGTAAACTTTAACTCACCCTACAAGGCAATTCATTGCGGAGATTTCTGGAGG
The DNA here is from genome assembly GCA_947501475.1 of uncultured Aquimarina sp. Classification (GTDB taxonomy): domain Bacteria; phylum Bacteroidota; class Bacteroidia; order Flavobacteriales; family Flavobacteriaceae; genus Aquimarina. The sequence continues at coordinate 72,661 of CANMWA010000005.1, forward strand.
CGTTGGCATATTTCGTTATCAAGCTGGCTTAAAGATTATCTGTATATCCCTATAGGCGGTAACCGTAACGGAAGTATTTTTTCTTATATATTCTTAACAGTATTCGCATTCTTAGGTGCGTTTGCATATGCCGATTTTGGGATCGCTATTATCACAACAGCAGGTGTAGGAGTGTTACTAATCGTTACATTGTTTTCATCTAAACTAGCATGGCATTTTAATAGAAATGTCAATATTATGATTACCATGCTGGTTGGCGGCCTTTGGCATGGCGCATCCTGGAAATTTGTGATCTGGGGCGGACTTAACGGTATTGGTATTGTAACCTACAAATATTGGCGTTTGATTAGCCCCTATGAAAATTCTAAGGCGTGGTATGCTATCCTTTGGCGGATAGCTTTAACCTTTGTTTTTATCACTTTTACCCGAATATATTTTAGAGGTAATAGTATGGATCATATTGATCGTTTCTACCAACAGGTAATGACCAATATGGACTGGCAGAATGCCCTATTAGTACTTTGGGAATATCGTGCTGTTTTTATCATAATGCTAATAGGATATATCACACATTGGTTACCTTATAAAACCAAAGATTGGGTATTAGACAAGTTTGTAAAAAGTAATATGGTAGTCAAGGCACTAGTAGTGATAGTGGTAGCGATTATTTGTTATCAAACCTATGCCGCCGATTTCCAACCGTTTATTTATTTCCAGTTTTAAACTAGTAGCTAATAATGTGAGTATTATAGTTATTTTGGCGTGACCCTTCACGATGCTAAGGGTCGGGCTATACGCTATATCTTTTTAATGTGCACTTCGACAAGCTTAGGCACACTAAAAAGGATGCCGCTACTATCCCTCACGCAATTTAATTGAAAAATAGCTCCTGCACTCGGCAGATGACTTTTTTGTTCTCTATTAAAATAATACTTCTACCTTCGTAAATCGTAAATCGTAAATCAGAATTATGTTTCTACACACTCATCCATACGAACCATTTTTCCCCAAAGGAGCTACAAAATTAATTGTAGGAACACTCCCGCCACCAAGATTTACTACCGGAGAATTAAAAAAAGGAGATGTTGATTTTTGTTATGGTAGTATAAGCGGATTATTGTGGCCGGTATTGGATAAGATTTTTGATTTAAATATAAAATTTGAGACGACACAAGAAGCAACGAATCAACGAAAAGATTTTTTAGCCTCACGCGGGATAGGAGTTTGTGATATTGTACACAGTTGTGAACGCGAAAAAGTCGATGCATCAGACCTAGGGATGCAGCATATAAAACTTAGAGATGTTATTTCGTATCTGAAACAATATCCAAAAATAGACACCTTACTTTTTACAGGAGGCAATAGTAAAAACGGACCTGAATACTTCTTTAGAAAACACCTTAAAACCTATCATAAGAAATTAGAACTTATAACAAATGATATACCTAGGATACATCAATTCGTGTTAGAACAAAGAACTATTAAAACTGTATCTCTTACTGCGCCATCGGGATCTGCAAATCGTGCTATAGGCAGTATGCAATTGTATAAAGACTTAAAAAATGAAAACCCTAAATTCAATACTATTGATTTTAGGGTTTTACAATATAAAAAGTTCTTCTAGTTTAAGACTATTCTTCTTCTTCAGCTTTCTTTTTTGTAGCTTTTTTAGCAGGAGTTTTAGCTTTTGATTCTGCTTTTGCCTTTGGCTCTGCTTTAGCTTTTGCTGCGGGTTTGGCTTTTGGAGTTGCCTTGGCTTTTTTAACTTCTTCTTTTACAACAGGTTCTTCTTTAGCTTTTGGTTCTTCTATTGCTTTAGGTGTTGCCTTGGCTGTAGATTTTACTTTTGGTTTTGCTGTAGTAATTACAGCCTTTTTTTTACGAGGTCGTAATCTACCAAAAGTTCCTATGCCGATTTTACCACGACGTGTTTTTTTATCTCCTCTACCCATAAATTAGTTTTTAAATCAAAAAAATGATTAATTGTGAGTTACTAATGTAGGGATTTGTTTGGAGAAATGGAAATTCAAGTGTGTTATCACTTCGCTTTGTCATCTTTAGTACGTTATCTAATTCCTTTTACAAAATCCTCAATGTTATCCACACCATTATTTGTTAGGTGTTTTATAAAAGCAGAGCCTATGATGGCACCTTTAGTTGTTTTGGTTGCCTGGATAAATGTTTCATTATTACTAATCCCGAAACCTACAATTTGTGGAGCTTTAAGGTTCATGTTGGCAATGCGTTCAAAATAAGCTTCTTGCGTATTGCCAAATCCAGAGGTTGATCCTGTTACACTTGCAGAACTTACCATATAAATAAATCCATTAGAGACACTATCAATAAATTGAATTCGCTCGTCTGAGGTTTGTGGGGTAATTAGAAATACATTGATTAATCCGTATTTTTCAAATGTTTCCTGATAGTGCTCGTGATATTCTGCAACTGGTAGATCAGGTATAATTAGGCCATCGATTCCTATTTCTTGGCATTTAGCACAAAATGCTTCTACACCATATTGCATCATTGGGTTAAAGTATCCCATAATGATCAAAGGGATAGTAACCGATTGCCTGATATCTTTTAATTGCTCAAAAAGGATATTGGTAGTCATCCCATTTTTTAATGCTACGGTCGAACTTTCTTGTATGGTTGGGCCATCGGCCAAAGGATCACTAAAAGGTAATCCAATCTCGATCATGTCTACACCACTTTTTTCAAGATTTTGTATCACTTTTACGGTATCATTAAGTGATGGATATCCTGCTGTGAAATATATAGATAACAGTTTTTTGTCTTGTTCTAGAGCTGTGTTGATTCTGTTCATTTTTATAGTTAAAAGTATTAAGTACAAAGTAGTAAGTACAGAGTGTTAATTGGTCTGGCAACATATTAAATGAGTTTATCTTACTACTCATTATTCTGTACTTATTACTAATTATTATAATTTAAAATAATCAATATAAGTATTCAGATCCTTATCCCCACGACCCGAAAGGCTAATCACGACAATATCATCGGGTTTAAATGTTTTATCATTAAAAATGGCTAATGCATGCGAGGATTCTATAGCAGGGATAATGCCTTCTAATTGTGATAATTCTAATCCAGCAACCATAGCGTCATCATCGGTAACCGAGTAGAATTCTCCTCGGCCAGATTTGTATAAATGAGAGTGTAATGGTCCCACGCCAGGATAATCTAATCCTGCTGATATAGAATAGGGTTCTGTAATCTGCCCGTCGGGAGTTTGCATTAATAATGTTTTACAACCATGAATAATCCCTTCTTTTCCTAGTTGCGAGGTAGCAGCACTTTCTCCAGAGTTTACTCCTTTACCAGCAGCTTCAACGGCAATAATGCCAACACTAGGTTCGTCTAAGAAATGATAATAGGTTCCCGCGGCATTGCTACCACCACCAATGCATGCTACGACATAGTCTGGGTTTTCTCTTCCTTCTTTTTCTGAAAGTTGCCATTTGATTTCTTCAGAAATAATAGACTGAAATCGTGTTACCATATCTGGATAAGGGTGCGGTCCTATAGCAGATCCTATAATATAATGAGTATCTACGGGGTTATTGATCCAATCTCTAATGGCCTCATTTGTGGCATCTTTTAGGGTTTTACTTCCAGATTTTGCGGGCCTAACCTCGGCTCCAAGCATTTTCATCCTGGCTACATTCGGGGCTTGACGTTTGATATCTATCTCCCCCATGTATACCACACATTGGATTCCCATTAGTGCACAAACGGTTGCTGTAGCCACCCCATGCTGTCCTGCACCAGTTTCTGCAATGATTCTGTTTTTGCCTAACCGTTTGGCAACAAGTATTTGCCCAATGGTATTGTTTACTTTATGCGCTCCGGTATGGTTTAAGTCTTCGCGTTTCAGATATACTTTGGTATTGTATTTTTCTGAAAGTCGTTTTGCGTAATATAAAGGAGAAGGACGTCCTACATAGTCTTTGAGTAATTGACCAAACTCTTTTATAAATGAAGGTTCGTTCATAATCTTAAGATAGGTAGTGCGCAATTCTTCTACATTTGGATACAACATTTCTGGGATATAAGCTCCTCCAAAATCTCCATAATATCCTTTTTCATTTACTTGATAACTCATTTTATATAGTTGTTGGTTGTTGGTTCATAGTTGATAGCGTTTTTTAAACCTAAATGATCAACGATCAACCGACAATAAATTTATAAATCTATTTAACTCTTCAATATTTTTTAATCCTGGTTTGATCTCGAATTTACTGTTTACATCAATACCATATAAGTATTTGAATTCTGGCCTACGCCGGAATGACGAAAGAGAATCGATTTCTTCTAGTCCAATGCCTCCGCTTAAAATAAAAGGAGTAGTAGAGGGGTAGTCTTTTAAAACACTCCAGTCAAAGGTATATCCATTGCCTCCTTTTTCTTTTCCTTTGGTATCAAAAAGAAAGTAATCTACAATGCCTTCGTAAGGTTTTAGTATATCAAAATTGAATTCATCTTTGATAGAGAATACTTTGAATACTTCGATAGGCTTAATAGATCTCACAGATCTCGAAGACCTATGAGATCTATTAAGTTCGTTTTTAAGTTGTAAGCAATATTCTGAACTTTCATTGCCATGTAACTGAATAGCTTTGAAATCGTATTTTCTTACTTTTTTGATGACAAAGCCAATGGATGCATCTACAAACACTCCTGTTTTTTTTATGTTTTCTGGTAGCGCAGGAATATCATCTTCAAAATTTCTGGGAGATTTTTCATAGAAAATAAAGCCCAAATAGTCTGGTTGCAATTTGGCAACAGCTTGGATATTTTCTTGATATTTCATTCCACAGACTTTCAGTTTCATTGTTCTAATTGTTTTATAAATTCGACTGCACTTGCTCCTGGGTTTTCGGTTTTCATAAAGTTTTCACCAATTAAAAAACCTTTGTAGCCATACTGTTTTAAATCTTTAATTGCTTCAATACTGCTAATTCCGCTTTCTGATACTTTTACAAAATCATCAGGGATTAATGTACTTAATGATTTGCTGATATCTGTACTGACTTCAAAAGTTTTTAAGTTTCGATTGTTTACACCCAACATATCCAGTGATGGCATCATAGATTTTTCTAACTCGTCTTGATTATGTACTTCTAGTAATACATCTAAGGATAAGCTTTTGGCAAATTCTGATAGCATCTTAATTTGATCTCTTGTAAGCACTGCGGCAATCAAAAGGATGACGTCTGCTCCGTATGCTTTGGCTTCGAGTAACTGGTACTCGTCTATAATAAACTCTTTGCGAAGCAATGGCATTTGCACTGAAGCTCTGGCCAATATAAGATCATCTAGAGATCCGCCAAAATATTTGCCATCGGTTAGTACAGACATACCACAAACTCCAGCAGTTTCATAATCCAAAGCAACATCTTGCACACTTACCTTTTGGTTAATTACGGCTTTAGAAGGCGATCTACGTTTATGTTCGGCAATAATTCCTGTAGTACTACTTCGTAAAGATGCTGCTAATGAGTTTGCTTTACGATCAAATAATATAGAATTTTCTAATTGTTTTACAGGAATTAAACTTTTTTTGAGTGCTACCTCTTTATGTTTATCGGCTACTATTTTGTCTAGTATGTTCATTATCTGTCATCCCAGCCTACGCTAGAGTCTTTTTAATTATAGTTATGAATTTTGATTCCAGCCAACGCTAGAAAGACAATACTCATATGATTAGTTTTTACTCAATTCTTGTACTTTTTTCAACGCTTCTAATCCTTTACCAGAAAGTAAAGATTCTTTGGCTTTTTCGAACCCTTGTATTGGGGTTAATTTTTCTACGGTAGCGATTGCCATTCCGGCATTAGCACATACCACATTGTTTTGTGCTTCGGTTCCTTTTCCGCTTAAGATCTTCATAAAGATATTTGCAGACTCCTCTATAGAATCTCCTCCGACTATTTCATCCATTTTTAAAGCACTGACTCCAAAATCCTGAGGAGTTAACATGCCTTCAGTATTATTGGAAATGGTTTTGGTGTTTCCGGTAAGCGAAATTTCATCATATCCATCTAGGGCATGAATAATAGTAAAGTTTTTATCTGTGTTTTGATATAAGTATCCATACATTCTTGCCAGTTCGAGGTTAAAAACACCTACGATTTGATTTTTCGGAAATGCAGGATTCACCATTGGCCCTAACATATTGAAGAAAGTTTTTACACCTAATTCTCTACGAATTGGGGCTACGTTTTTCATGGCTGGATGAAATAACGGGGCATGCAATACACAAATACCAGCTTCATCGATACTACGTTTTAGAAAATCTTTATCGTTACTAAATTTAATGCCTAAATGTTCCATCACATTAGAGCTTCCGCATTTGGAAGAGACACCATAATTACCATGTTTGGTAACTTTGATTCCTGCTCCTGCCGAAACAAATGATGATAACGTAGAGATATTAAATGTATCTTTTCCATCACCTCCTGTACCGCAAAGGTCAATAGGGTTATATTCGCTAAGATCTACAGCTAAGCAAAGCTCTAATAAAGCATCTCTAAAGCCTTCTAGTTCTTCGACAGTAATACTACGCATCATATATACAGTTAAAAAAGATGCAATCTGGCTTTGGTTATATGCTCCTTTAGAAATATTAACCAAAACGCCTTTGGCTTCTTCTTTAGAGATGGTTTCGTGATTGATTAATCTGTTGAGTAAGTTTTTCATAGGCCCCTCTCCCCAGCCCTCTCCTCAAAGTGGAGAGGAAGCTTATTTGGGTTGTTTTTTAAATTAATACTTTTCATTATTTACTCGATAATCGAGATTTAAATGCTCCGAGGCTTGCCTCGGAGCCAAAATTATTTTCCGCTCAATGCCTCGTGGGCTTGCCCCGAGGTAGTTTACTTTTTGAAGTCAATTATTGATCCAATTTTCTAACATTTTTTTTCCGTCTGGAGTTAATACAGATTCTGGATGAAATTGTACCCCGCGCACATCTAATTCTTTATGTCTCAAGGACATTATTTGCCCGTTTTCGTCGTAAGATGTAACCTCTAAACAATCAGGTAGGTTTTTGTCGGCTACTACCCAGGAGTGATATCTTCCTACATCAAAAGTTGTGTCTAATCCTTTAAAAAGAAGAGCATCGTTTACAGAAAGTGTTACGTGTGTAGCAACTCCATGGTATACTTCATCGAGATTGATAAGGTTGCCACCAAAAACTTCGCCTATAGCTTGCTGCCCTAAACAAACACCAAAAATACTTTTTGTGGTAGCATATTTGGCAATGATTTCTTTTAACAATCCTGCTTCATCCGGGATCCCTGGACCAGGAGAGAGTAAGATTTTTTGAAAGGGCTCTATTTCTTCTAATCGTAATTGATCATTACGCTTTACAGTAACCTCGCATCCCAGATCTTCTAGATAGTGAACTAGATTGTATACGAATGAATCGTAGTTGTCTATTACTAATAATTTTTTACTCATTTTGACATGTATGTCATCCTAAATTTATTTCAGGATCTGTTTTTTTAATTATTTTCCTTTTTTTGTGTTAGGGATTGAGGCTTTGTTGGAGCTCATCTACGATAGCGACTGCCGAAAGCCCGACCCGTTTTATACGGGTAACACCCTTATATTTCTTCTGCTAGTTTTAATGCCTTTGTTAGTGCTCCTAGTTTATTATATACTTCTTGTAATTCATTTTCTTCATTAGATTCATTTACTAATCCTGCTCCAGCTTGCCAATGTAATACGTGATTTTTACTTAAAAATGTTCTAATCATAATGGCGTGATTGAAATTTCCTGAGAAATCCATAAAACCAATAGCTCCCCCATAGAAGTCACGATTTACAGTTTCATATTTTTCGATAAGTTGCATGGCCATATGTTTTGGTGCGCCACTTAATGTACCTGCAGGAAAAGTATCTGCGACTACTTGCATTGTGGTAGTATCTGCATGTTTTTTACCGGTGACTTTACTCACCAGGTGAATCACATGAGAATAAAATTGAACTTCTCTGTAGGTATCTACGGTAACATTACTACCATTGCGACTAAGATCATTTCTGGCTAAATCAACCAACATTACATGTTCTGCATTTTCTTTTTCGTCTACTGATAGCTTCTTCGCTAATTCGGCATCTTGCTCATCATTTCCGGTACGTTTAAAAGTTCCTGCAATCGGATGGATTTCGGCAATATCATTTTTGACAACCAGTTGTGCTTCTGGAGAACTGCCAAATATTTTGAAATCCCCATAATCAAAATAGAATAAATAAGGAGATGGATTGATACTGCGTAGTGCGCGATATACATTAAATTCGTCTCCTTTAAATTTTTGTGAAAAACGTTTTGAGAGCACAAGTTGAAAAACATCTCCGCGCAGACAATGTTTTTTTGCCAATGCTACATGTTCTTTGTACTGTTCATCATCTAGATTTGAAATAGTTTGGGCGACAGTTTTAAAATTATAGGACGCAAAGTTTTTGACCTTTAGTAAAGATTCTATTTCGTCAATATTACTTTCGGATTCATAACAATGTGCAAAAATAAATGCCTCGTTAGTAAAATTACTGATAGCAATTATATTTTGATAGACTGTATAATGCAGGTCGGGGATATGCAATCCTTCTTCTTTTTTTGAAATTGAAATGTCTTCAAAATAACGAACCGCATCATATGAGATGTAACCAAAAAGACCATTGTTGATGAATTTAAAATTACTTTTTGAAGTTACGAACTGCTGTCCAAACTGTTCTACTATTTGTGGGATATTGGTTTCAGGAGTTATTTTTGTTTTGGTACTACTTTTATCGGGGAAAGATTGATAGATGGTTTCGTTTTCTACTTTTATTGTTGCAATGGGATTACAACAGATATAAGAGAAACTATTTTCGCTACCCCTGTAGTCGTTGTTTTCTAGTAATAGACTATTTGGGAAACGGTCTCTAATTTTCAAGTAGACACTTACCGGAGTAAAGGTGTCTGCAAGAATTTGTTTGAAATGTGTGGTTAATTTATAACTCATTTTAATGATACTAGTTTTATTTTACTCGATAATCGAGATTTAAATGCTCCGAGGCTTGTCTCGAAGCCAAAATTATTTTCCGCTCAATACCTCGTGGGCTTGCCCCGAGATAGTTTACTATTAGGCAATAAAAAAAGGCTTGTCGTGAATTTGACAAGCCTTTGATATGTTTACTTAACATAATAATAGGAGCTATCTCACGACGTTTTCGTTTTGAGATGACCACCACCAATTATTTGTTAAGATTATTTTCATTTTTTATTTGTTGAGCCAAATATATAAATTAATTATAATTCAATACAAAAAAAAATTACATTTTTAAGTCTACAGCTAATTCGAATTCGTCATCAATAGTTTTATCACCTAAATTATCAAAGAAACTTCCTGATCCATATTTGATATCATATTTTACTCTGTTAACTTTAAGTTTAGTTGAAGCAGTACCATCGTTTACAACTAAATCAAATTGGATAGGATTTGTTTTTCCTTTGATAGTTAAATCTCCAGCAATTGCATAGCCTTTATCTGTTTTTTTAGCTTTTAGGACTACTAGTTTTGCTGTTTTATGATTTTTGATTCCGAAAAAGTCATCAGAGCTTAAGTGCCCTTCTAATTTTTCTTTTCCTTTTCCTGCTTCAAGATCTGTAACAGCAAGTGTTGTCATATCAACGGTAAATTCACCTCCGGTAATGTTCTCACCATCAAATACAAGGTGTCCTTCAGATAAGTTTAATGTGCCAGTATGTGACCCAGTTACTTTTTTACCGGTCCAATTAATTGAACTTTCTGATGCTTTAATTTCTTTTTTCTGAGCAAAAGCTGATGTAGCTGTAATAATAGCAATGACTAGGATTAGTGATTTAAGTCTAGTTTTCATAATTTAAAATTTATTTATGTTAGTGATTATTTTTTATGTTCTTAATTTATTTAATAATTCATTTAAGTTTATAAGATCTTTTTCTGAAAGTTTTGAAGTAATTCTATTTTCAAAATTTGTCATTAAAGGACTTACAAGATCAAGAAATTTTATGCCTAGATCGGTAATAGAGATTTCAACTTTTCTACGATTGGATGCACATATAACTCTTTTAACATACCCTTTATTGATCAGTTTGTCTACCAATCGGGTTGTATTGCTCATTTTGCTAACCATTCTTTCTTGTATAGTACATAGGTTGGCTGGTTTTCCTTTTTGACCATTTAAAATTCTTAACACATTAAATTGCTGAATAGAAATATCATGAGGTTTTAATTCTAGATTGATTTTATCCATAATCCAATTCTCGGTATATAACAGGTTTACTATTACTTTACGCGGAAGAGGAAGCTCTACTTCAGTTTTTATGAGTTTTTCTATATTCAATTGTATTTACAATATTTGTATATACAAATGTATGTTCATTTCTGTTTCAGAAATTATAAATTGATATTAATTCTTTGTTAAATTTAATTTTCGGATTGTGTTAAATAGTATTATTGCCAACCAAAATAGTATTACTATTAGAATTTGTTATTTGTAAAATAATCTTAATTTTTTTAGATAAAATATAGAAACCTTGTTAATTTCCTTTTGGATCATTAATGGTTTTAATACATTAGTAGTATGTCGAGATCGATTTTTTATATTGTATTGGTAGTTGTTTTAACGAATTGTAAAGGGGAACAAAAAATAGCACTAGATGCTACAAATGTTTTTACTAGTAAGGGAGTAGAAATACCTATGTATGATTTTAAGAGCTTCGAACCATTATTAAAAATCAATGATGGAAAAACTAGGGTAATTAATTTCTGGGCTACTTGGTGTAAACCTTGTGTTGCTGAATTACCATATTTTGAATTAGTTAATAGTAGATATTCTAATGATAAAGTTGAAGTGATTTTGGTAAGTTTAGATTTGCCAAATCATGTAGAATCTAAGTTAATTCCATTTTTAAAAAAACAAAACATAGAGAGTAAGGTAATTTTATTAGATGATCCTGATGCAAATAATTGGATTCCTAAGGTTAATGCTAACTGGTCTGGTTCTATTCCTGCTACTATAATTTATAAAGGAAATACCGTTAATTTTTACGAAAGATCTTTTACTTATAATGAATTAGAAAAAGAGCTTAAAAAAATATTATAACCAAATACCAAATAAAACGTATACATATGAAAACTTTAAAAATTCTTGTTGGAGTAGCCTTTGTGATTGCCATAAGTGCTTTTGCAATTGATAAAGTTTCTACTTCAGAAATTGTTGGAGGTTATACTATAGGAGATATTGCCACTGATTTTGAATTAAAAAATATAGATGAGACTATGATTTCTTTAGCTAATTATAATGAAGCTAAAGGATTTATTGTGATTTTTACCTGTAATCATTGTCCTTATTCTGTTGCTTATGAAGACAGAATCGTAGCATTAGATAAAATGTTTAAGACAAAAGGATATCCTGTTATAGCCATAAACCCAAATAATCCAAAGGCATATCCCGATGATAGCTTTGAAAATATGAAGGTTAGAGCAAAAGATAAAGGATTTACTTTTCCTTATTTGTTTGATGATGGTCAAAAAATATACCCTCAATATGGGGCTACAAAAACACCTCATGTATATGTTTTGCAAAAAACTTCTGAAGGTAATACTGTACGATATATAGGAGCTATAGATAATAACTACAAAGACCCTTCTGCAGCAAATAAAAAATATGTAGAGGATGCTGTAAATGCACTGCTTAAAGGAGAAAAAGTTCCTGTAGAAATTACCAAGGCTATTGGTTGTAGTATTAAAGCCTAGTAAATAAGTTTATTTTTTTTATATAAATGATTTGTATAGCATATACATTTCATAAAGGACTCTTATATTTGTAAGGAATATAAATTAAGATTGTCCAATTTTAGTATAATACATTGTATAAATGGCAGAAGATATCACACAAGAAGAATGGCAAGAGCTTATCAAAAAAGATGATAACGCAATAATTTTAGATGTTAGAACAGAAGAAGAAGTAGAAGATGGTTTTATTCCAGATATGTTAAATATAGATATTCGTTTGGGACAAGGTTTTCTGGATGAAGTTGAGAAACTTGATAAATCCAAAAATTATTATGTGTACTGTCGATCAGGAGCGCGTAGCGCACAAGCATGTACGCTTATGAGCCAAATGGGATTCGAAACTACTTACAATCTTATTGGTGGTTTTATGAATTGGGATGGAGAAACTGCCGAGTAATTTATGAATATGATAATAAAACCATTTTTATTAGTTGCTTTTGTTTTTGTTGCATTTATCAGTTGTAAAAATGCAGTTGATGACTCTTCTAGAGTAGAGCTTATTACCGTTGAAGATATGGATTCGTTATTAAAAATGGAAAAAGTACAGCTAGTAGATGTTCGTACTCCCGAAGAATACGCTGAAGGTCATATCGAAGGAGCGATAAACATTAATTTTAATGATGATAACTTTGTTGACCTTATTGCCAAAGTGGATAAATCAAAACCAGTTGCAGTATACTGTGGTCGAGGAGGTAGAAGTGGTAGATGCTCTGCTTATATGAAAAAAGCAGGATTTACAAAAATATATGACCTAGATGGCGGAATTACAGAATGGAAGTTTAAAGGCAAAAAGATAGCCAGATAAATCTTTCTTGTTTAAAAATTCCATCTACTTACTGATGTTTTATACCCCTGTGTGTAACAAAACAATAATCTCGTTTTCTGATTTAAATCACATAAAATAAATTCTTTTTATCAGTACGTTCTTCATTTGGAAGAGCCGTATAACTCCTCTTCGGGGATTGATCTGCACAACAGTTGTATATTCTTTCAAATAATTATACTTGTTTGGTTTCGATATTTAACATATTGCCTCTTCTTTTAATAGAAAAAGACTTCTCATGCAATAAGAAAATGTTATACACAAATTAATTTATGGAGCTTTTTATTGATTATACGGTTGATATAAAGTGCCTAGTGTGTATAACATGATAATTGATTATTATTGCCATAAGCATAAATGCTTAGTATAAGGTTTTAGACTACTATGATCCTAATGTTAATCAAGATATAAAGATTTAATTAACTGAAACGGATTCTGATATTTATATGAAAATAAGAATGGTAAGGTGATGAGTGTATATATATAGAACTTCTATGAGAGAAACCTTTTATGAATGAGTGGTTGCAATAATTGAGAACAAAACTTAAATTGATATGGCAGAGCATTTTTATGGTCGTAACCATGTAGTACATACTTCAAACGGAGGCGCAATTCTTCTTCTAGAAGAACTTACCAGAATTTCTTACCGTTTAGATGAAACAGAATCGGTTGTTGTCATTCGTAAGTTCTTGAAAAACAGGCTTGACAATTACCCAGATGGAAGTAGATCCTTTTCATTAGATCTTAATAAAAGTTATCCAAAATATCCAAACGAACTGAGATCAGATGAAAATTTGGGAGTATTTTTTATACTTATTGAAAAATTTGCTAAGGAATTACAAAAATCAAAACCACACTTAAATGTTGATAATACCTGGGATCGTGATTGTAGATTATTGTGGTTATCAAAAACTGTACAATTACATGAAATGGTAAGAGATGTATTGAATCAAAAATCCATTAAAAGCTGTCCATTGGATTTTAATATTAGTAAAACTGATCAAGATCTTCTTGATTATAATACCTATTCTACATACTATGCTCAACTTTGTAAAATTCAAAAAAAGAATGAAGGCTTATTAAATAACTGTATGCTATATAAGCAGTTAGGTTATCTTGATAAAATGATAGCACTAAGCAATAAAGAATGGGTGGCTCCAAAATCAGTTTTAATATATCATTTGCATGATAGAGTTACTCTTCTTGAACGACTTAAAGAGACAGGAAAAGCAATTTTAGATCTAGAGAACATTATAAGGTTATTAGACCACAACAATGATGAAGAGAGAAAAGAAGCCGAAGAATTGGTTGCAGATATTAGGCTTTTGAAAAGCAGGAAATAATTGTATTTAAAAAAGATTTTCTAGTAAAAGGAAGAATACCTGGATATGAAATTTATACCCCGAAGTAATTGATATTACGGTTTTATGGTTGTTAAAAAGGGGTGTTTGCCCTTTGTTATAAGGTGTTTAGCCTATTGTGTTGAGCTTGATATGAGGTTATGTTTGCAGAGTATTAATACGAACCTCTATGAGGGGCACAAATTAGTTAGAGTAAAATTTAAATCATAGCAATGTTTTTTAATTATAGAATAAATTTGTAATTGGTTATACCCGATATAGACCATATTTTAAGCTTGCAATATGCCTCTTCATATATTGTGAATTTAAACACAAAAAACTTCAATTATTTGAAAATCAGTAAAATTAAATTTTAATAAAACTCCATAAAAATATTTTTTTGATATATAATTCGATTTATAAATTATTGAGAAAATCTAATTTATAACCGTCGAGTTTTACTACCTCACTTCTCGACATTAACGTAATTACGTATTTGTCATTTTAATTGCCTTTTTGAAATTTTTGAAGTAAAAACTGAATATACAGTGATCAGGTGTACTCGTATTATTGATGCTTCAATTTTTCATAGATAGTTATGAGACCTTTAGGTTTCTAGTATTAACAATTAAATCTAATTAAAATGAAAAAGTTTATTAACCTTTTGGTAATTGCAATGTTATTGCTGGTCAGTTGTGATAAAGATTCGGCAATTCCAGAAGAACAATTATCAGAAAAAGAAGTGAACGGTGATGATGTTTTTAAAACAGTTTTTTTCTATCTAGGAGACGAAGCTAAAGCAATTTCTTCTTATGAAAAACAAGTAGCATTGTTAGAAAAAAGCCAGTTGAAGAGTGATGAATTCTTGAAATATTATGAAGCTTCCGCTCGCGCATATTTAAGTAAAGTAGAAGAAAAGAATCCTAAGTTCACGGATGATCTAAAAAATGCTGTATTAAGCAAAGATTTCGAGCAAATCAAAGCATCTTTAATTTATGGAGGTAATCTTATGATGGCAATAGCTACTATAGATGCCCTAGAAACAACCAAGGATAAGAAGGTTGCAGGTGAATTTGGTAAACTCAATTTGGGGAATTATGATTTTACAACAACCAAAGGGCTCTCGATATTGATCAAAGACCTAGATGGTATTATGAAAGATGGGGGTTATGATTTTGAAGCGATTCAAAGTTCGGATAGTCATGATTTTGGAAAAGGCAGAATTCTTAACTTGAACTTCGCAATAAATCAGAATATTAATTTTAGTCAAAACTTTAATTTTAATCAAAACCTTAATCTAAATCAAAATTTCACTCAAAATTTTAACTTTAATCGAGTGTTCAACTTTGTAAGGTCTTATGATTTTAATTACAACTGGAATTTTGCACAAGTTCAAAATTTAATACGAGTTCAGGCTCAAGCTTTTAATATTATAACGCCGTTAGAGACTGGGGCTAAGTATGATAATTATTCGGGAGAGAAATTGATCGAAGATATTGCATTTGCTTTTTAAGTATTAATGCATTTTGATTTTTGTATTAAGTAAAAAATCAAAATACAATAAAGCAAAAATAGAATTAAACCCTCCAGCTTATTTGGAGGGTTTATAAGATTTTTATTACTTCTATAAACTAAAAAAATAACAACATGAAACATGTACTTGTACTCTTTGGATTTGTGATATTGTTTAGTTTTTTACATCTTAATTTTATTACCACTTTAGGTGATAATGTAATGGATGTCTCAACAACAGAGAAAAGCGTGATTCAGTTTTTCTTTCCACAAGGTTGGGGGTTCTTTACTAGAAACCCCAGAGAACCAAATTATAAACTATACCGAATTGAAGAAGGTAAATTGCAATTGGTTACTTTTAAAATTACTTCACCCAAGAATTACTATGGTCTTTCTCGAAAAGGAAGCAGGTTAGGAATAGAAATGCACCGCATAAAAGATAATTTACCACAACCTACCAGCTGGGAATCTTCTAAGGTTCAGTTAGAAAACATGCAATTAGATACTATTTCTTATCCTTGCACAAACACCATATCAGGATTGATGTACGTCAAGGAGGGAAATTATATTCTTAAAGAATATCACTTGACTCCTTGGTCTTGGGCTAAGCATCAAGGGCGTTATTCTAAAACATTTAAATATATTCCATTTCAATTGATAAAATCATGAGATCATACTATCAAAAAACTTATGAAAAACTTAGCAATCAGCTATTTTCAAATAATCCATTTACCTGGGTCTATGGATTATCTAGAACCATTCTCGCTATATGTGTTTTAATTATATTAACCTTTAGTGAAACCACAATATTATTTGATGAAGCTATTTATTATAGCCGTATAGAAGAACACGTATTTAATAAATACAACCTGTTTTACCTATTTGGTTGGGAGGATTTGATATATGCCAAAGTGTTGGCGATTTTGTTATTGTTATTAATTGCCTCAGGATGGAGACCTCGGTTTACAGGAGTTTTCCAGTGGTGGATAACGGCTAGTTTCTTCTATTCTTCAAGTATTGTTGAAGGTGGAGACCAAATTGCAACTATTCTTACATTACTTTTAATTCCTATCACTTTATTAGATCATAGAAAATGGCATTGGCAGGCTAATGATCAATTTTCAGAATACAAAAAATTTATTGGTAATTTGATGTTTGTATTAGTAGCCGTTCAGATGTCAATGCTATACCTTAATGCGGCCATGGATAAAATCTATACATCTGATGAGTGGAAGGTAGGTACCGCATTTTATTACTATGTCAATGATGCATTTTTTAGCTACCCTAGTTGGATGGATCCATTAATGATTAACTTATTAAATAATTCTTTCTTTGTTTCAGCAGCCACTTGGGGTACTATTTTATTAGAATTGATACTATTTGGGATTCTTTTCTCGAATGCTAAGAATAAACGTTTATTATTTCCATTTGCGGTTGTATTTCACTTGGCAATTGTATTATTCTTGGGGTTAGTAAGTTTCTTTTTTGCGATGCTAGGAGGATTAATACTGTATTTGATACCCAAAGAAACCCCAATACCAAGATTTAAATTTAAGTTCCAGCTACCTCTTTTGGTTAAAGTGAGTAAGATTTTTAGAGTTTCTACAAATCTGTTTCCTAAAGTAGAATAATTTAAAAAATAATAGCATACACAAAACCCTGCCTGCTGGCAGGGATATACCCGAATCTTAGAGGGTAACTTTAGGGTGTATTTGTTATTAAAATCTAACTTTTAAGAATAATCTTTTTAACTTCATTAATATAGCTTCGACCAATGGGGTATCGTATATCTGAAATTTCAATACTGTTACCTTCTACTGTTTCTACTTTATCAATCGAGATAGTATAAGATCTATGGATTCGTATAAATTTTTCTGAGGGTAATTCTTCTGTAAAACTACTAAGTGTTTGATGTACAATATATTTGTTAGACAATGTATTTATTTTGATATAATCTCCTAGACTTTCTACAGATAAAATTTCATCTAAATATATTTTCTTCATTTTTTTCTTATCTATTTTTAAAAATAGATAGACTCTTTCATTAGATGGGATAAAATCATTTTTTTGTTGGTAACCTTTTATTTTAAAAGCTTTATTTACTGCCATGATAAACCTGTGAAAGGAAATTGGCTTTACAAGGTAATCCACTACCTCTAGCTCGTAGCTTGCAACAGCAAATTCTTCATGTGCAGTCGTGATTATAGTTAGGGGCTTTTTGTCGATGCTTTTTAAGAGATTTAACCCATCAAGAAGAGGCATATTAATATCCAGAAAAAGCAGATCTATTTCGTGACTTCTAATATAATCAATACTCTCTGTTGCATTATTAAATGAACTTAAAAGATGTAATCCTTTTGTTTGCTCAACATAGTTTTTTATCACATTGATGGCCAATGGCTCATCATCTACTATAACACATTTTAAATCCATTATACTTTAATTTTTAAATCAACAATATATTGATTGTTATTCTCACCAATAGTTAGGTCATATTCCTCTGGTTTATATCCTAATTCTAGTCTTTTTTTTACATTTCCTATTCCAATACCCCCAGGATAAGATGCTATTTTGTTGTTATTGATTTTAGTAGGAATAGGGTTTGAAATCTTAAAATATAAAAACTCGTCTATTACATTAAAATCTATATTTATTTCTATCTCACCAATATTTTTGTTGGCTCCATGTTTAAAAGAATTTTCTATAAAAGCAAGTAGAAGCATAGGTGCTATTTCTTTGCCTTCTATCTCTCCAGAGATGTTGATGTTTATTTTTAATAAATCACCATATCTAATTCGTTCTAAATCCAAGTAGTTTTGAAAACATATAATTTCTTTGGTAAGGCTCTGCCTTTTTTGATTTGTTTCATGCAGCAAGTACCTCATTAACTCAGACAGTTTTAATATTGTTTTCGGAGTTTTATCTGATTTTTCTACAGAAAGCGAATAAATATTATTCAAAGTATTAAAAAAGAAATGAGGGGATATTTGAGTTCGTAAAAACCGTAATTCTGTTTCTAATTGTAGCTTTTCTACATCAATTAATTTTTTATGTTCTCTTAACCAATCCAAAGTAACTTTAATAGCAGCAACAAATGCCATAACATAAAGCTCACCCAACATCATTTCTATAGCATAATTTAAGGTTAGTGTATTTGTTACTTCAGGGCCTTCGGGCCAAACATTATGACTTACCATAAAATAGGTTAGATAAAATTTGGCCAATACCATTATGAAAAGAGACACTATAACTAATGTTATGTACAAAAAGTATTTACGCTTATGAACAAATTTGGGCATTAAATAGTAAATGTTAAAATAACTCAATGTCATATGTATGACAAATCCCAGAGCTGTAGTTTTAATAGAATACACATAATCATTAAAGTAGCTACCCCATCTAAAGGTGGTAAACAAAAAGTATAGCAACCAGAATATAAAATGGTGCTTTAATGTTACACTATAATTATTATCGGGAGTGATATTTATAATATGTCTAATTTTTTGAAGCATATTTTCCCAGGTTTTTTTTAGACGTTTAACAGAGTTGCTTTGTTATTGGTCTAAAATTATTCTTTAAAAGATAAGATTTCTAAATATTTATGTTATTGTTATTTTCCCGTATAACAATGATAAAAATAAGAATATGAAAAGAGTTTACAATATTAAATTACTAGTAATACTATTAATAGTAGTTTTTTCATGTAATAAAAAAGAAACAAATAACAATGATATACATATAAAAGAAACCAATGTAACGCAATTTGTCGATCCTTTTATAGGTACCGGAGGACATGGCCACACATATCCGGGAGCAACTATGCCATTTGGTATGGTGCAGGTCAGTCCTGATAATGGTATTTCGGGATGGGATTGGTGCTCTGGGTATCATTATTCTGATTCGACAATGATTGGTTTTAGCCATTTACACCTTAGCGGTACAGGGATTGGAGACCTTACCGATATTAGAATAATGCCAATAAACAAAAAGGTAAACTTATCAACTCCTGTATCAAACAGAGATGATATCCCTTATGCTTCTAAATATTCTCATAATAAAGAAAATGCAACTCCGGGATATTACAATGTACTTTTAGAAGATCATAATATCAAGGCCGAATTAACAGCCGATATTAGAACTGCTTTTCATCGATATACATATGCACAAGGAGACGAACAATCACTGATTTTGGATTTGGGATATACTACAAATTGGGATAAAACAATCGAATCACAGATAAACATCGAAGACAAATTTACCGTTTCAGGGTATAGATATAGTACGGGGTGGGCAAAAAACCAAAAAGTGTTTTTTGTGCTTCAGTTTTCAAAATCTATTAATGAATATAATCTGTATAAGCAGAAGAATCAAGTAGAAAAAGTCAATACTATAAAAGATACAATAACTACAGCGCAATTATTCTTTAACAAGGGAGTAAAAAACCAATTAGAAGTAAAAGTTGGAATTTCTTCGGTGAGTATAGACAATGCAAAAGAAAATATTTCGATGCATAAAAATAAATTTGAATTTGATAAAGTAAGAGAAAAAGGTACCATGTCTTGGGAGGATATGCTCTCCAAAATTAAAATTGAAACACAAAACGATACGCTCAAGACTATTTTTTATACTGCATTATATCATTCTCAAATTGCCCCAGTAACTTTTAGCGATATAAACGGAGCATTTAGAAAAGAAAATGATAGTATCATTTTTGCAAAAGACTATACAGCATATTCTACATTATCACTTTGGGATACCTTTAGGTCTGAACATCCTTTACTCATATTCTTAGCTCCAGAAAAAGTTTCAGACATGATTACTTCAATGTTGGCATATTATGAAGATAAAAAAGTACTACCTGTCTGGACTTTATATGCTAATGAAACCAATACCATGACAGGCTATCATTCTGTTTCGGTAATAGCCGAAGCATATTTAAAAGGTATAAAAGGCTTTGATATCCAAAAAGCATATGAGGCAATGAAACAAACCATGATGCAGGATGATAGAGGTTTAAAATATTATAAAGAATATGGATACATCCCATATAACTTACTCGACGAATCTGTTACGATAACATTAGAATATGCTTATAATGATTGGTGTGTTGCACAAGTGGCAAAAGCTCTGGGTAAGAACGAAGATTATAATTATTTTCTAAAACGATCCCAGGCATATACCCATCTTTTTGATCCAGAAACAGGATTTATGAGAGGAAAATCTAAAAACGGTACCGATTGGCACGAACCTTTTGATCCTAAATTTTCTGCACATAGAGTACATGCCGATTATACCGAAGGTAATGCTTGGCAACATAGTTGGTTTGTACCCCATGATGTTAACGGATTAATAGATCTTTTTCGAGATGAAAATACCTTTGTAACAAAGCTCGAGCAACTATTTACAGAAGATTCTGAAATAACAGGCGATAATGTATCTGCTGATATTTCAGGCTTAATAGGGCAATATGCTCACGGAAATGAACCCAGTCATCATATAGCCTATATGTTTAATAAAGCAAATGCACCATGGAAAACACAATATTGGGTAAGCAAAATATTAAAAACTCAATATAATACCACTCCTAATGGGTTGAGCGGTAATGAGGACTGCGGGCAAATGTCTGCATGGTATATATTTAGCTCTTTAGGAATATATCCTATGAACCCTGCCTCTGGCGAGTATCAAATCGGAAGCCCGATTTTTGAAAAAGCTACTATAAAACTGTCTGACAATACAAACTTCATAATAGAAGCCGAAAATGTATCTGATAAGAACATATACATTCAATCAGCCACTTTAAACGGAAAAAAAATTAATCGATCATACATTACACACCAAGAAATAATACAAGGCGGAACATTGCATTTTGTAATGGGGAAATCTCCTAATAAACACTGGGGTGTAAAGAAATAACAAACTTTGAATGAATCTAGCTACCATTGATATTGTAATAATTCTATGCTACATTGTTATTACGCTTCTTTTTGGATTTTATGTTTCTAAAAAAGCATCAAAAGATATAAAATCTTATTTCCTTGGCGGAAATGAAATCCCCTGGTACTATCTCGGGTTGTCTAATGCCTCTGGTATGTTTGATATCTCAGGGACTATGTGGGCGGTCACTGCGATGTTTGTCTATGGACTTAAAAGTGCTTGGTTACCTTGGTTATGGCCAGTATGGAATCAAGTCTTTGTTATGATATTTTTGGCAGCCTGGTTACGACGATCTAATGTGATGACCGGTGCTCAATGGATAACCTATCGATTTGGAAAAGACCTGGGAGCACGCCTATCTCATATTATTGTTACCATTTTTGCGATTATAAGCACATTGGGTTTTATTGCTTATTTTTTTGAAGGAATAGGAAAATTTGCTACCATATTTTTTCCTTGGGATTTATCATTTAATCTGGCTACGTTACTAATTTCCTCAGAACAATCTTATGCGCTTATCATTATTGCTGTTACCACGATATATACATTAAAAGGCGGAATGTATAGTGTAGTAGGAACCGAAGTGATTCAGTTTATTATTATGACTATTTCTTGTCTTGTAATTGGATACATAGCATTCAATTCTGTTACGGTAGAACAAATAACAGATGCAGTCCCCCCAAACTGGAAAGATTTGTTCTTTGGTATGGAATTAAACTTGGATTGGACTGGCTATATTGATAGTGTAAATACTAAGATTGAAGAAGATGGTTTTTCTCTCTTTGGATTTTTATTTATGATGATGATTTTCAAAGGTATTTTTGCCAGTTTAGCTGGTCCAGTCCCAAGTTATGACATGCAACGTATTTTATCTACTAGAAATGAAGTAGAAGCCTCTAAAATGAGTGGACTAACAATAATTGTATTATCAATACCGCGTTATCTTATGATTACAGGTTTTGCAATTTTAGGACTAGTATATTTAGGTCCCGAATTACAAATAGCCGGATCCGGAATAGATTTTGAAACCATATTGCCAATAGCAATTCAGCGCTTCGTTCCTATTGGTCTTAAAGGGTTATTATTGGCAGGGTTATTAGCAGCTTTTATGGGGACATTTGCTGCCTTTATCAATGCAGCACCAGCATATTTGGTAAATGATATCTATAAAAAATATATAAAACCAAATGCCTCTAATAAAACCTATATCAGGTTTAGTTATCTATCATCAATACTTATTGTAAGTATAGGGCTACTATTTGGGTTTTTTGCCTCATCCATTAATACACTTACGGTATGGTTAACCTCTGCATTATATGGAGGATATGCGGCGGCAAATATGTTGAAATGGATTTGGTGGCGTTTTAACTCTTATGGTTATTTTGGCGGAATGTTGGCGGGCCTCATTGCTGCTTCAATTGTACCTCAGTTTTTTCCGGAAACATCTGCT
The DNA here is from genome assembly GCA_947501475.1 of uncultured Aquimarina sp. Taxonomy (GTDB): domain Bacteria; phylum Bacteroidota; class Bacteroidia; order Flavobacteriales; family Flavobacteriaceae; genus Aquimarina. The sequence continues at coordinate 95,563 of CANMWA010000005.1, forward strand.
ATTTATTTATTTCCGATAATATTAATGGTCTCATTTACTGGATGTTTGTTAGGTGTTTGCCTTGGGAAACCTGATGACATAGAGGTCTTGAAAAACTTTTACAAAACTACAAAACCATGGGGCTTTTGGAAACCCATTTGTGATGAATTAAAAAAAGAAGACCCAAGTTTCACGACAAATACAGATTTTTGGAGAGACATGTTTAATTGTTTGATCGGTGTCATTTGGCAAATGACCTTTGTTTTGATTCCGATATATCTTCTAATTAAAGAGTATTATCATTTAGGAACTGTAATGATCTTGATGGTAGTTACCTCTGTGATTTTGAAGCGAACATGGTATGATAAATTAGCGAAATAAGAAACGAGAATAATGATATTTAGAACGTAAAAGAATAACTTGGTGCACTAATTAAAATCAATTAATCAAATATATTATGAAAACACACAAACTCATTTTTCAGTATGTATTATTGCCATTATTGATGGTCATAAGTACTCAGCTTATGGGGCAGGAATCTGCAATTTATGCCGGAGGCCCTATTTATAATAACAGAAACAGTTCAATCAATGAATTGCGTAATTCTGGATATACCACAGTAATCGTATGGACAATTCATATCGAAGCGAATGGTGATTTAGGATTTAATGGAGAGTTTCCATTAGTAAAAAATGGAGTATACGTAGGAGGTCAATCATATCCTAATTTCCCTAATGATGTTGCAAGGTTGAAAGTAGCTCCAACATCGATTAACAGAGTCGAATTTGGTCTAAGTTCTGCAGGTTCGGGGACTTTTACAGCAGTGCGAAATTTCTATAATTCAGAAGGATTTGGTCCCGGAACAACATTGTATAAAAATTTTGCGGCACTCAAAGCCGCTATTCCGGCTATAGATGCCTTTAATAATGATGATGAGAGTACATATCATGTTGCTTCAGCAGTTGCGTTTACAAAAATGTTGGCAGGGCTTGGATTTAAAAATGCAATAGTACCCTATACCAGAAGTAGTTTTTGGAGCGCTTTAGTAAGTCAGGTAAATGCAACATACCCTGGTAATATTGATAGAAATTATTTACAATGTTATGCCGGCGGCGGCGGAAATAATCCATGTTCATCATCCTGGGACTTTGGGATCCCCGTATACCCTGGTTTATGGGGAGGATCTGGGCAATCAAGTGTTGGTGCGGTTGAAAGTAGAATGAATACCTGGCAAAATAGCTGTGGCATTACAGGAGGTTTTATGTGGATCTATGATGATTTTGATAATAGTTCGGCTGTAGCTGCTTATGCTGCTGCAATTAATAATGCACTTTCTCCGGGTAGTGCTCCCGGAGCTGCAGGTTCACCTAACCCTTCTAGTGGAGCAACAAATGTTAGTAAAAATATTAATCTAAGTTGGTCTGCTGGATCAGGAGCTACGTCTCATGATGTATATTTTGGTACGAGTTCTTCTTTAGGATCAGGAAGCTTTCAAGGAAATCAGTCAAACACGTCATTTTCTCCAGGAACATTAAACTCTAATACGACATACTATTGGAGAATCAATGAAGTAAATGCTGCAGGAACTACTACAGGTTCAGTTTGGAGCTTTACGACCAGTAATTCTACTTCTACTTCTGTAGATCATACAGATCCGGTAGGAACAGGTACAATAACAGCAAGAGCCCAAATTAGTTCGGCAGAAAGTGCGCAAAGGGCTTTTGATAACCTAGCCACAAACGGAACACAGAATTCTAGCTGGAGTAAATGGTTAGATAATGGAGGAACACCAAGTACTTCAAACCCAAGTTGGATTCAGATTCGATTACCAGGAGCGGTAATTGTAAATAAATTGGCTATGGTGAGTGCGAATGATGAATCTGGAAGAGATCCCGAAAACTTCAATATACAAGGATCTAATAATGGTACTAATTGGACTACATTAGCTAGTTGGTCAGGGCAAACTTGGTCAAACCGTTTTCAACGAAAGGAATTTAACTTTACCAATACTGCCAATTATTCCTACTACCGTGTAAATACAACAAAGAACAGAGGAGGAGGAAGTATGACTCAAATATGTGAGATCGAACTTATTGGTCCAGAAGGGACTACTAATCCTCCAGGAGGATGTAGTGGATGTATTGATTTTGATTCAGTTACGTTAACATCATATTCGAATCAAGATTCTAATGGTACCTATTTTATTGAAGATAATGGAGATACTGCTCGTTTGGTTAATAATACCTGGAAACGTTCAACAACTAGCTACACGATTACTCCAAATACGGTGGTAGAATTCGAATTCAAAAGTACAAACGAAGGAGAAATTCATGGTATTGGTTTCGATGAAGATAATTCATTGAGTAGTAATAGGATTTTTAAAGTACATGGTACTCAAAATTGGGGGATTCGAACATACGATAACTATAATAACGCTGGCAGCTATAAGACGTATGTAATTCCTGTAGGAAATTCATATACAGGAAACGCTATGAACTTGATTCTTGTCAATGATAATGATGCTGGAAGCGGTAATAATAGTTCTTTTAAGAACATAAAAATTTATGAAAACCCAGGAATAAGAATGGCATCTTTGGCTACTAATAAGGCAATTGTAAATGAATTAGACGATGAACCTATTGCAACCAGTAATTCCATAACATATACAAACCCTGTAAAAAATCAAATACAATTGAAATTACCAAATGGTCATGGGTTTACCAATGTAAAAATATATACTATTCATGGGCAATTAATTACAGAAAGAATTATAAAAGACGAGGAGAGTTCTATAGAATTTGGTTCACTTGGATATCTAAAAGGAGGAATACTGCTATTAACGCTTGAAAGTAAAAAAGGAGCAGTGACCTATAAATTAATTAAAGAATAGATTAGTTACAAGGTTTTATAAACCTGTTATCATATCGAGCAGAGTCGAAATGTTTACCAGATTTTTGAGGTAAATAGTGTTTCATAGCCCATGGCTCTGCTTGAGTTGATGGTAAAATCATTTTTAAAGTCTTTAAACATTAAATAAATACATGTGAAAAAAGAAATCCCATGGCAGGATAAGCCCGAAGGATGTACTGATATCATTTGGCGATATTCTGAAAACCCAATAATAATAAGAAATGCTATACCCAAATCGAATAGTATTTTTAACAGTGCAGTTATACCTTTTGAAGATGGTTATGCTGGGGTTTTTAGATGCGATAATACCGCAGTACAGATGAATATTTTTGCAGGGTTTAGTAAGAATGGAATCGATTGGGAGATTAACCACAAACCCATTGTAATGAATGCGGGAAATACCGAAATGATCGATTCGGATTATAAATACGATCCTCGGGTTACCTTTATTGAAGATCGATATTGGATTACTTGGTGTAATGGATATTATGGACCAACAATTGGGATTGCATACACCTTTGATTTTAAAGAGTTTTTTCAGTGCGAAAATGCTTTTTTACCCTTTAATAGAAACGGAGTATTGTTTCCAGAAAAAATTGATGGTAAATATGCAATGCTAAGCAGGCCAAGCGATAATGGTCATACCCCTTTTGGAGATATTTTTATTAGCTATAGCCCAGATATGAAATATTGGGGCGAACATAGAAATGTAATGCAAGTAACTCCGTTTGAAGTGAGTGCCTGGCAATGTACAAAGATTGGAGCAGGGTCAGTCCCATTTCTTACAGATGAAGGCTGGTTGATGTTCTACCATGGTGTCATAAATACCTGTAATGGATTCAGGTATGCTATGGGAGCCGCGATTTTAGATAAAAATCGCCCAGATAAAGTAAAATATAGAACAAAACCATACTTACTAACTCCGTCTATGTCATATGAACAGGTTGGAGATGTTCCTAATGTGATATTTCCATGTGCTACATTACAGGATGTAAAACAGGATAAAGTAGTGATTTATTATGGAGCGGCAGATACCGTAGTAGCAATTGCTTTTGGAAGAATAAGTGAAATTATAAAGTTTACTAAAGAAAATACACTATAGTATAATGAGGATCGACTTAAGTTATTTTTATAGTAAGATATTTTTTGTTACCATGATTTTTCTTGTCGTAATGATATCGTATGGGCAGTCTAATACTACTAAAATATTTCCTAAATCCTATATTGCTTATCATACTGCCGAGCAAATTACAATTGACGGATTATCCTCAGAAAACTCATGGAAAAAATCTAAGTCTACTGATTTGTTTGTAGATATTGAAGGAAGCAAAATTCCAAAATATAAGACATCAGTAAAAATGTTATGGGATGATGAATATTTGTATTTTTTTGCAGAAATGGAGGAACCTCATGTGTGGGGAAATCTAAAACAAAGAGATACTATTATTTTTTATAACAACGATTTTGAAATTTTTATTGACCCCGATAATGATACTCATAATTATTATGAGTTTGAGATAAATGCTTTGAACACACTTTGGGATTTATTTATAACAAAACCTTATAGAGAAGGCACACCAATATTAAACGATTGGGATGCCAATGGGTTTCAATCGGCAGTACAATTAAATGGAACACTAAACAATCCTAATGATATAGATAAAGGATGGTCTATAGAAATTGCAATTCCGTTTAAAGCTTTTAAAACATCATACTATCATAAAAATGTCCCTAAAAATAAATTTTGGAGAGTTAACTTCTCTAGAGTGAACTGGGATTTTGACCTTCAGAATAATAGATATTATAGAAAAAAAGACGAAAAAGGAAAATTTAAACCCGAATATAATTGGGTGTGGTCTCCAATAGGGGTAATCAATATGCATCGACCAGAAGATTGGGGATATGTGTATTTCTCATCAAAAAAAGTAGGAGAGCAGGATACCTTCAAAATACCCAAAGATGAAAAGACAAAACAACTTTTATATCTTTTGTATAGAAATCAGAAAGCATATTATAAAAAAAATAAACGTTGGGCAATAACATGTAATGAGTTATTACAAAACGACCCTGAAATTGAAGGAAAAAAGGTGCTGTTAACTATAGAAAATCATCAAACCGGATGGAATATAACAGCGATAAGCCCTTTTACAAACAAATTATACGTGATAAGAGAAGATGGTAGAATTATTCAAAAAGAAGATTAATCATGAAGATCGTCAAAATTTTATTTTTACTTAGTGTATTAGTCAGCATAAGTTGTGCACCTGAAAAAGAAGAACAAAAAAATATAAAAACAGTTACAGAGATGAAGACAGCACCATTTAAATACTGGACTTGGATAACGGCTGATCCTTCAAAATCTAACAAAGAGTATATAGAAGAATTCAAAAAATATAAAGAGAACGGGATAGATGCAGTATTGATCAATACCTTGGCAAATCCTCAAGTTTTAAGAAAACTAACTCCTTTAGCAATAAAAGAAGGATTAGAAGTCCATGCCTGGATGTTTACCATGAATAGACCAGGAGATGAAATAGCATTACAACATCCCGAATGGTATGCGGTGAGTAAAGAAGGGAAATCATGTTACGATACACGACCTTATATAGCGTATTATCAATGGTTGTGTCCAACCAGAACAGCATCTAGGAAACATATTTTAAGATTGGTTGAAAATCTGGCAAAAGTTGATGGGATTACAAGTGTGCATTTAGATTATATCAGATATTCTGATATATACTTACCTATAGGGTTATTGCCAAAATATAACTTAGTACAAGATCAAGAATTACCCGAATTTGATTTTTGCTATTGTGATGTATGTGTTGAAACATTCGAAAAAGAGCATCATAAAAATCCAAGAGATCTTAAAAATCCAGCTATTGATATGGAGTGGAAGCAATTTCGACTTAACCAGGTTAAAAAAGTAGTAGATGAAGCATACATAATAGCGCACAAGTATGATAAGAAATTAACTGCAGCCGTATTTCCATACCCAGAAATGGCAGACCACATGGTACGACAACGTTGGGATAAATGGAATGTAGATGAGGTGCTACCCATGATATACCATAATTTTTATAACGAAGGAGTTGATTGGATAGGTTTTGCAACCAGGCAAGGAGTAAAAGATCTCAAAGGAAAGCATACCAAATTGCATACAGGAATTTATTTGCCGCCCATGAGTGCAAGAGATGTTTCTAAAGCGATACAACTAGCAAAAGATAATGGAGCAGAAGGAATATCGTTTTTTGATGGTAAAGCAATAACAGATAAACAATTTGAAGTAATAAAAGCATCAAAAAAATAAATTTTAAGACCACTCCCTCTCCCTCTGGGAGAGGGCTGGGGTGAGGGCTATATGAAATCATTTTATTTATATATTATCTTTGTTTTAAGCTTATATTCTTGTAAGCAAGAAGGGATTGATGTAAAATCACCTGAACGATCACTAACCTCTTATGTAAATACATTTATTGGCACAGATGGCCCAGGCAACACTTATCCCGGAGCGACACTTCCATTCGGGATGGTGCAATTAAGCCCAGACATAGGAATTCCCGGTTGGGATCGTATTGCAGGATATTATTACAAAGATTCTATTATTAGTGGCTTTTCTCATACACACTTATCTGGAACAGGAGCAGGGGATTTATATGATATTTTGGTGATGCCAACCAATAGTAAATTTTCAGAAAAAATAAAAGAAAATAATTATAAGCCGTTTTCTAAATTTAGCCATGATAAAGAATCGGCTACACCAGGATATTATACAGTCGATTTATTGGATTATGAAATAAAAGCAGAGCTTACAGCAACAAATAGGGTCGGTATACATCGGTATACTTTTCCAAAAGATTCACTTACTGCTATCTATGTAGATCTTGGATATGCAATCAATTGGGATAAACCAACAGATACTTATATAGAAAAGGTGAATGATCATACGATACGAGGGTATCGTATGTCTACAGGTTGGGCAAAAGATCAACGTGTGTATTTTGTGATGCAATTTTCGAAACCATTTCAAAGCTATACGGTTTTTAAAGATGATAAGATTGCTGTTCTCCCAATTCAAGGAAAAAACACTAAAATTGTTCTTAATTATGACATGTCCGAAGGAGAACAAATTATTATTAAAACGGGACTTTCTACTGCTAATTTTGAAGGAGCTCTAGCATCCTTGACCACAGAAACTACTGATTTCAATTTTGATAGCTATAAAAAAAATGCAAAGACAGTTTGGGAAAATGAATTAAAAAAAATAAAGATCACTACATCTAACAAGGATAAGAAAAGTGTTTTTTATACCATGATGTATCAATCCATGCTAGCACCAACATTATTAAGTGACCCTAACGGTGATTACAAAGGAGCAAATGATACTATTGTCAATGCCAAAGGATTTAATCGATACGATACATTTTCGTTATGGGACACCTTTAGGGCTGCACACCCATTATATACGATAATCCAACAAGAACGAGTGCCGGATATGATACTTTCGTTACTAGCACATTATCAGGAAACGGGGATATTACCAGTATGGTCTATGCAAGGAAATGAAACCAATATGATGATAGGATACCATGCCGTTCCTGTAATTGTAGATGCATACTTTAAAGGTTTTAAGTTTGATGCCGAATTGGCTTATAAAGCTTGTAAAGAAAGTGCTATGGTTAATGATAGGCAAATAGATGTTTATCAAGATTTAGGCTACATCCCGGTAGGGCAACATCATGAAAATTGGTCGGTTTCTAAAACGATGGAATATGCTTATGATGATTGGTGCATTGCCATGTTTGCTAAAGACTTAGGAAAGAAAGAAGACCATGATTATTTTTTAAAGCGGTCAGAAAACTGGAAGAATCTTTATAATGATAAAAGATCTTGGTTACAACCAAAAGATACTTTAGGTTCTTTTATAGAACCTTTTATCCCCAAAGAATATACGCCTTATTTCTGCGAAAGTAATGCCTGGCAATATTATTGGTTTGTGCCTCAGGATATAGAAGGATTAATCCAAAAAACAGGAGGAGAAGAACGATTTACCCAAAAACTAGATTCCATGTTTTCCTATGTTCCAGAACCCGGAGATAAATTACCGATATTCAGTACCGGAATGATAGGGCAGTATGCGCATGGTAATGAACCTAGTCATCATGTGGCATATTTGTATAATTATATAAATCAACCTTCAAAAACACAAGAATTAACGCGTAGGATTCTAGATAAGCAATATAAAAATGAACCTAATGGTCATTGTGGTAACGAAGATTGCGGGCAAATGTCTTCGTGGTATGTTTTTAGCTCACTAGGGCTTTACCCCGTAAATCCTGCACAGGGAGTGTATCACTTGACTGCACCATTATTTAAAAGTGCTGAAATACAAGTGTTAGGAGACAAAACGTTTATAATTAGAGCAAAACATCTTTCTGACGAAAACAAATATGTGAAAAGCATAATGCTAAATGGAAAACCATTAGATCGCATGTTTATAACACATAAAGAAATCATAAATGGAGGAGTTCTTGAATTTGAAATGAATAATTTTCCGAATGATTCATTGTTTATAAAAGCCACAGTACCAAAACCAAACAAAATATATTGATCATGATACAAAATCATCTATATGGTTGTATTCTTATACTTTTAATTGCCTTAGGGTGTAATACTAAAGGAGTTCCCGACAATAAAGTTGAAGAAAAAACTACCTCAAAAGAGGTTGTAAAACCCATAGTAATTTCTACCTGGAATCATGGCATTCCTGCTAATGAAGCTGCCTGGAATGTATTGAATGCAGGGGGCAATGCACTTGATGCAGTTGAACAAGGTGTACGAACAGCCGAAGCAAATCCAGAAGTGCAAACTGTAGGGTTAGGAGGTTTTCCGGATCGAGAAGGAAATGTAACTCTCGATGCTTGTATTATGGATCATAATAGTAATTGCGGATCGGTATCTTTTCTACAGCATATCAAACATCCTATTTCTGTTGCCAGAAAAGTAATGGAAGAAACTCCACATATTATGTTAACTGGAGAAGGAGCATTACAGTTTGCTTTAGAGCAAGGTTTTAAAAAAGAAGAATTATTGACTCCGGCATCAAAAAAGGCATATGAAGAATGGTTGCAAAAATCAAATTATAAACCGATAATCAATGTAGAAAATCATGATACCATAAGTATGTTGGCGTTGGATGAAGATGGTAACTTATCTGGAGCTTGTACCACTAGTGGTGCTGCATGGAAAATGCATGGTAGAATAGGAGATTCTCCAATAATTGGAGCCGGATTATTTTTAGATAATGAAGTCGGAGCTGCCGCTGCAACCGGGTTGGGTGAAGCAGTGATCAGAACCGCAGGAAGTGCGATGGTAGTAGAGTTAATGAGACAAGGAAAATCACCATATGAGGCTTGTAAAGAAGTCGTAGAACGAATCTACAAAGTGCATAAAAATCATTCAGATTTAGAATATTTACAAGTTGGATTTATAGCGTTAAATAAAAATGGAGAATATGGTTCGTATTGCTTACGCCCTGGATTTAATTATGCCGTTAAAAATACGGCTATTAATAATGAATTACTAGATGCAGATTTTAAATTACAATAGAAAGAGATGAATATAAAATCAATACTAATAGTTTTCAGTTGTGTTTTTATACTTTTTTCGTGTAAACCTGAAATAAAAGGAGTGTCTTCGATACAAAAGATGGTAACGGAGGATTTGACGGATTATGTAAACCCTTTGATGGGAACAGATTCTGCCTTTGATTTATCTAATGGAAATACCTACCCCGCGATTGCTACTCCGTGGGGGATGAATTTTTGGACACCTATGACCTCAAAAATGGGAGATGGTTGGACGTATAAATACGATGAGAACAGATTAAGAGGTATAAAACAAACCCATCAACCTAGCCCATGGATCAATGATTATGCGGCATTCTCACTAATGGCAGTAACAGGAGATCTGAAATATAAAGAAGAAGAGAGAGCTTCCTGGTTTTCTCATAAAGCAGAAACCGTTAAACCACATCATTACAAGGTATATTTGGCAGATTATGATGTGACAGCAGAGGTTACTCCAACAGAGAGAGCAGCACATTTTAAGTTTACGTTTCCAGAGGCAGAACAATCTTATATCATGCTAGATGCTTTTTTTAAAGGTTCTATGGTGAAAATTATACCCGAAGAACGAAAAATTATAGGATACTGTAGAAATAATAGTGGCGGTGTTCCTGATAATTTTCATAATTACTTTGTGGCAGAATTTGATAAAGATTTTGAAATCAATCATACGTGGGGAGATGATTGGAAATTATTAGAAAATTCTATAGAAAACGAAGGAGAGCATGTAGGAGCTATTATAGGATTCAAAACTAAGAAGGGTGAGGCCGTACATGTAAAAGTAGCTTCATCATTTATTAGCCCAAAGCAAGCACAATTAAATCTAGATAGAGAAATAGGAAAAGATACTTTTGATCAGACTCGTACCAAAGCAAAAAATGCTTGGGAAAAGGAGTTAAGTAGAATCCAGATAGAAGATGATAATCTTGATCATATAAAAACCTTTTATTCTTGTCTATATCGAGTATTACTTTTTCCTCGCAAGTTTTATGAATTTAATGAAAAGAATGAGGTGGTGCATTATAGCCCATATAATGGAAAAGTGCTACCGGGATATATGTTTACCGATAATGGTTTTTGGGACACTTTTAGAGCTGTGTTTCCTTTTTTTAATATGATGTATCCTGAATTGAATAGCCATATTATGCAAGGTCTGGCAAATACGTACAAAGAATCCGGATGGCTTCCTGAGTGGGCAAGCCCTGGACATCGGGATTGTATGATAGGCTCTAACTCAGCTCCAATTATTGCAGATGCATTTTTAAAAGGAATACCTAATATGGATTCAGAAATACTATTAGAAGCAATATTGAAAAATGCAACGACTTCTGAAGGCCGCCCGTTATCTAATGGTAATGTTATACGTTCGGTAGGAAGAGAAGGGGTAGATTATTACAATACATTAGGATATGTACCTTACGATGTAAAGATCAACGAAAATGCCGCAAGAACCTTAGAATATGCGTATGCCGATTTTACAATTGCAAAAATGGCAGAAAAATTAGGTAAAACAGCTGTTGCTAATACATTTTATAAACGATCTCAGAACTATAAAAATTTATTCGATCCCTCAACAAAATTAATGCGAGGAAAAAATAGAGATGGTAGCTTTCAAACTCCATTTAACCCTTTAAAATGGGGAGATGCTTTTACCGAAGGGAATAGCTTACATTATACCTGGTCTGTTTTTCATGATATTGATGGATTGATTCAGTTAATGGGAGGGAAGTCTGAATTTGAGAAACAATTAGATGGCGTGTTCACGATGCCTCCAGATTTTGATGCTTCATACTATGGGTTTACAATTCATGAAATCCGTGAAATGCAAATTGTAAATATGGGAAACTATGCACATGGTAACCAACCCATTCAACATATGATTTACCTGTATAATTATGCTAATGCGGCATACAAAACCCAAGAAAAGATTAGAGAAGTAATGACGAAACTGTATTCAGCAACTCCAGATGGGTATTGTGGTGATGAGGATAATGGACAAACATCTGCGTGGTATGTGTTTAGTGCCTTAGGATTTTATCCTGTAACTCCAGGAGTGAATCAATATGTAATCGGGAGTCCGTTGTTTAAGAAAGCAACAATTGTATTACAGAATGGAAATGAATTTGTATTCAATGCTCCTGATAATACTAAAGAGAATGTATACATTCAATCTACTTCCTTAAACGGAAAAATGTATGATAAAAACTACCTGAATTCTGAAGCAATTCAGCAAGGAGGAGAACTACATTTTAAGATGGGAAATACTCCAAATATCAATTGGGCAAATACAGATGATGCAGTTCCATATTCATTAAGTAAAGAGAAATGAAAGATCCGTTTTTGAGGTATAAGTACTTCTTGTTAGTATCAGCTTTTTTAGCTATTCTTTCTTGCCAAAAAGAAAGTGATAGACAAAAAATAAAAGAAGAGTCGCTTCCAAAAGCCCTCAAAAAAGATTTTACACAATTTGTAAACCCATTTATAGGAACATCAAATTTTGGTACAACTAACCCCGGGCCGATAGCCGTTCGCGGGATGGTAAATGTTTCTCCTTTCAATGTGGTAGGAAAACAAAATTTACCCTTAGAAAAAGATAGCCGTTGGTTATCTACACCATACGTTCATGAAAATACATTTTTAACAGGATTTAGTCATGTAAATTTAAGTGGTGTTGGCTGCCCTGATTTAGGTGCCATTATTACGATGCCAACTACTGGCAAAATAGAAACAAACCATACCGTATATGGATCAGAATATTCAGATGAAGTTTCAGAAGTGGCATATTATGCTAATACACTAGATAAATATAGAGTTAAAGTGGAAACAACCGCAACTACTAGAGTAGGAGTAAGTAAATATTCTTTTCCGAAAGGAGAGGCTAATATTCTACTTAACTTAGGATTAGGACTTACCAATGAACAAGGGGCGTTGATAAAAGTAGTTTCTCCAACCGAAATAGAAGGAATACGCACTGTAGGATCTTTCTGTTATTATAAACCAGAAGAAGCCTATCCAGTTTATTTTGTGGCAAGATTTTCAAAATCAGCAGATGAATATGGCGTTTGGAAAAAACCAACTACATATAAAGGTGTAGAAGCCGAATGGATGGGGAGTTATAATGGAAGGCAAAGAATAAAGAAAGGATTCACCAAAGAAGTAACTGGCGATAGTATTGGCGGATACATGAAATATCATTTTGAAACTCCTACACAAGTAGAAATGAAAATTGGAATATCCTATGTTAGTATAGAAAATGCTCGAGAGAACCTTGAAAAAGAAACTGTAGATAAAACATTTGATCAAATCAGACAAGAAACGAAAGAAAAGTGGAATCAATATTTATCAAAAATAGAAGTAGAAGGAGGAAAAGAAGAAGATAAAATAAAATTCTATACAGCATTATATCATACGCTCATACACCCAAATATCTTAAATGATGTGAATGGAGAATACCCAAAAATGAAAACCAGAGAAACGTTAAAAACTATGGATACTCGATATACAGTTTTTTCTCTTTGGGATACGTATAGAAATTTACATCAGTTAATGAGCCTTGTATATCCAAAACAACAATCGGATATGGTTAAAAGTATGTTACAGATTTATGACGAAACGGGTTGGTTACCAAAGTGGGAGCTAAATGCTACAGAAACAACGACGATGGTAGGAGATCCTGCTGGAATTATTATTGCAGATACGTATTTAAAAGGAATTAAAGATTTTGATATTAAAAAAGCATATCAGGCTATGCTAAAAAGTGCAGATCAATTAGATGATAATCCATTACGCCCGGGAATCAAAGATTATATAGAAAAAGGATATCTAACCACAGCGACAACTAATAGCGGATCAGTATCCACAACGCAAGAATATAATATTACCGATTATGCGATAGCACAACTAGCAAAAGAATTAGGAAAAGAAGAGGATTATCAACGGTTTTCAAAACGTTCACTATCCTATAGAAAACTTTTTGATAAACAATTTAAGCTATTACGCCCCAAAAATGAGGATGGAAGTTGGTTGTCACCGTATAATCCCAATACAGGAGCAAATTTTGTAAAAAATTTAGGTTTTATAGAAGGAAATGCATGGCAATATACCTTTATGGTAACTCATGATATTGAAGGTCTAAAAAATCTTATGGGAGGAGATCAACCTTTTTTGGAACAGTTGCAAAAAGTTTTTGATAACAAGCAATATGATATGGCTAATGAACCCGATATAGCATATCCGTTTTTATTTAATTATGTAAAAGGAGAAGAGTGGAGAACACAAAAAACAGTAAATGAGTTACTAGACACATACTATAAGAATACTCCAGATGGTTTGCCTGGTAATGATGATACAGGAACAATGTCTGCATGGGCAATATTTTCTATGATGGGTATATATCCGGTTACTCCAGCGATGCCAATATATACTTTTTGTACTCCCAAATTTGAAAAAATTATCATTCATTTAGATACGAACTATTATAAAAATGATACACTCATCATTACTTCTGATAAAAATGGGAAAAATATAGATGCTATAAAAACTGGAGATGAAGTATATAATGATTTCTTTATTTCTCATGAACAGCTTTTGAATACAAAAAATATAAGTTTTAAGACCAAATAGAGTAATTATTTCTTATATCAAACGTTTTCGAAATCATGTTCTTTAACTTTTCAGCATTGTCATTGATCGAAAAACTTTCCTAAAAAGTTAATGATATTATAACATTTATGTTAAGGTTTATTAATAAACCTGGGAAACAGAAATCAACTTAATGTAAATTAATAAATATGTGTAAGAAGTTACTAGTATTTCTAGTGTTTATGTCTTTTATTGGTTTTGAATGCGTTTTAGCACAAGATTCAACAATATCAGGCAAGATAACAGATGCTAAGGAAGGCAATGCCCTTCCAGGAGTCAATGTGATCGTGAAAGGAACATCGATCGGAGTTTTATCAGATTTTGATGGTAGTTATTCAATTAAAATCCCTAAACAGGACGCTGTTTTAGTTTTTTCATCTTTAGGATATGCCACAAAAGAGATTGTTGTAAATGCTCAGACTAATATTAATGTATCTTTAGCTGAGGCAGAAGAACAATTGGATGAGGTTGTTGTGACTGCACTCGGTATTGAACGTGATAGGAAAACCCTTGGATATTCGGTAACTCAGTTACAAGGAGAATCAATATCTGAAGTAAAAACTGCTAATGCCCTTAATGCGCTGCAAGGTAAAGTTGCAGGTGTTAATATAACACCTCCTTCTACCGGAGCATCTGGTTCTAGTAGAGTAGTTATTCGAGGAGCATCTAGTTTATCTGGAGCAAATCAACCATTGTATGTCGTTGATGGTGTTACTATAGATAATACACAGTTGGGGGCGGCAAGTCAATGGGGAGGTTCTGACTTTGGAGATGGAATTTCCAGTATTAATCCAGATGATATAGCATCAGTTAGTATACTTAAAGGAGGTGCAGCAGGTGCATTGTATGGATCAAGAGCTTCTGCCGGAGTGATTATCATTACCACAAAAAACGGTAAAAAACAAAAAGGGCTTGGGGTAGAATATAGTAGTCAAATTACTTTTGAAAGAATTGATTCTAGTATAAGAGATTTTCAAACTACATACGGTCAAGGTAATCAAGGAGTGGCACCAACTACAACAGACGGAGCACTTGAGGATGCTTTTTCGTCTTGGGGCCCGAGACTGGGTAGCATTCCTTCATCTGTTCAATTTGATGGAGTTTCAAGACCTTATACCGATGTTGGGGATAATCTTAAAAGATTTTATAATACAGGATCTACATTTATAAATACTGTAGCATTGTCAAATAATAATGATAAAATCAATTATCGATTTGCGGCTACTAATTTTGATAATAAAGACGTACTTCCAAATTCTGAATTAGGTAGAAAATCCTTTTCTCTTAATTTAGGATCTACCGCTTCAGAGAAATTATCTTTAGATTTAAGTGCAAGGTATATTATAGAAAAAGTGACGAATAGACCTCGAGTATCTGATGCTCCAGGGAATGCAAATTTCTCTGCAGGATTATTACCTGCAAATGTTAATATAGAAAGTTTTGCACCAGGTTTTACGGAAACAGGTATAGAACAACGAATATCTTCAAACCCTTTTGTGCAAAATCCATATTGGGCAGCCGAACGCTTTAGAACATTTGATCGTAGATATAGATTATTAAGTTCAGCAACAGTAAAGTATGAAATATTCGATTGGTTGAATATTACAGCAAGAGCTGGTATTGATCAAGCTACAACTCGTACTACACAAATAGAAGGTTTTGGTACCGCCTTTACGCCACAAGGAAGTATTGAAGAAAGAGAGAATAATATCACTCAGGTAGATGCAGATTTAATTCTTGGATTTAATAAGAATATAACAGAGGATATTGAAGTAAAAGCTTTGGTTGGGGCGAACAAGAATACACAGAGAAGAGATTTTTTAAAGTTAAGAGGAGAACGTTTTATAACGTCTAATGAAACTTTAGGAAATGTTGAAAATTCAAGTAATGAAAGAACACTTACAGAATTGGCTTTTTCTGGTATTTATGGCTCTTTAGAATTAGGATATAAAGATTATATATATCTTACATTTACAGGTCGTAATGATTGGTTTTCTACATTATCCGGAGCTGATAAAACAACACCAAATAATGATTTTTATCCTTCGATAAGCGGTAGTTTTGTGTTTTCTAGTGCTTTTGAATTACCAGAATGGGTTACATTTGGTAGAGTTAGAGCAGGATATTCTGAGGTAGCTGGTGGCACCGAAACACCATATCAATTAACCTTGCCGTACCGCAATTTTGGTAATCATTTAGGGCAATCTCTAGGAGAGATTTCAACAGGTACTTTGCCAAGTAATACGTTAGTTCCTTTTAGTAAAGAAGAAATAGAAATAGGTGTAGACTTAAGTTTCTTTAATAATAGATTGGGTATCGATATGGCGTATTATAATAATACTACAAAAAAGGATATTCTTCCGGTAGATATTTCGAATACTTCTGGTTTTTCTACAGTATTATCTAATATTGGAGAACTTGAAAACAAAGGAGTTGAACTTCTACTTCGAGGAACTCCATTAAAAACTCAAAATTTCAGTTGGGATATAAGCTATAATTTAGGATTTAATGAAAGCGAAATAATACTTACCGATGACCAAAAGAATATTCTTACAGTTGGTGATGTTAGAACTTTTGATGCAAATATAAGTCAGATTGTAGGAGAATCTTTTGGAGTAATATATGGTACAGCATATACTAGAAATGATGCAGGACAAATAGTTTATAATGCTGATGGATTACCTATAGAAAGCCCTGATCGTAAAGTTTTGGGAGAAGGAGTACCACCATGGGCTATGGGACTAACCAATACATTCAGCTATAAAAATATTAATTTAAGTTTCTTAATAGATGCTAAATTTGGTGGGCAAATATATGCCGGAACTAATGCATTGGCACTCTCAAACGGATTAGATAAACGTACTCTAGAAGGTAGAGAAGGAGGTCTAACAGTTACAGGTGTAAATGAAGCAGGTGAACCGTTTAGCTTTACACATGATAATGCTACTCTTGAATCTTACTATAGCCGGATTTCGGGAATAGCAGAAGAAATTGTAGAAGATGCCGATTTTATAAAATTACGTCAATTGAGTTTAGGATATAGTTTTCCTACTCAATTGTTAAGCAAAACATTTCTTACAGGAGCAAATATTTCCTTAGTAGGAAGGAACTTGTTTTTTATCAAGAGAGATTCTGAGAATGTTGATCCAGAAGCTGGTTTTAATGCTGGTAATGCCCAAGGATTAGAATATTTTGGATTGCCTTCTATCGCTAGTTACGGGCTAACCGTTAATTTAAAGTTTTAAAAAAAATCTAAAGATATTTCAATAATGAAAAAAATTATCACAGTAATTTTAATAATCTTTTTTGGAGCGAGTTCTTGTGACAATGGTTTTGAAGAGCTGAATGAAAATCCAAATACAGTAAGAACACTAGAGCCTGAATCAAAGTTTACCAATGCTATTTTGAGAACAGCAGGAGATCGTTTTGAAAATTGGAGAGGTAACTTGATCTATTCTTCTACGATGATTCAACATATGGCTGCAACAGGAGGAGTATGGGCAGGAGATAAGTATTTGTATAATGCACAATGGTCAGGAGCTTGGTTCGAAAGAGGATATAATGATATGGTAAAGATCATAGAGGATATTATCTTTCAATTAGAAACAGATCCAGAAAATTTATATCCTGAAGAAATGCTTGCCATAGCCAGAATACAACGCGTGTTTATTTATCATAAAATTACCGATTTATATGGCGACGTACCTTATAGTGAAGCAGGTAAAGGTTTTATAGATCGTAATTTTAGACCAGTTTATGATCCTCAAAGCGAAATTTATGCAGATATGCTTAATGAATTATTAGAGGCTACTGCAGTTTTAGGCACAGGTACATCTCAGTTCGGTGATGCCGATATATTGTTTTCTGGTGATCAAGAAAAATGGAAACGTTTCGGAAATTCCCTAATGTTACGTTTAGGGTTCCGTTTGATTAAGGTAGATCCCGCAGCTTCACAACAATGGGTGCAAAGAGCTATTGATGGAGGAGTAATGCAATCCAATGACGATATTGCTTTTGTAAAACATACAGATGGTCCTGAAGGAGTAAATAGAAATGGAAACGGACAAGTTTTTAGTACAGATAATGATTCTCGACTTAGTGATACTTTTGTAAATATATTAACAGGCGATCCAAGACTTACAATTTATGGCTCATTACCAGAAGATACAGGGTTAAAAGATGCCGATGAGGACCCAATTCTAAGAACTGAGGCAGAACGTACTGACCCTGCAGTTCAAAAAGGATTGCCAAATGGATTGAATCCTGATGCTTTAAAAGCATTAACAGGAGAAGCTAATGATCAAGCCTATACAGAAGCCAATCGGTTAATTATTACTGGCGAAGATGCTCCATATTTTTTCCAAACGTATGCTGAAGTAGAATTCATGCTTGCAGAAGCAGCATTAAGATGGGGATTAGCAGGAGGAGATCCTGAAGTACATTATAACAATGGAGTAACAGCAGCAATGAAATTTTTAGAATTATATGGAGAAAAGGCGGTTATAGACGATGCCGATATATCAGATTATCTTATAGCTAACCCATATGATCCTGCGACAGGATTAGAACAGATAAATACACAATATTGGGTAGTTACTTTTTTAAATGATATAGAATCTTATGCCAACTGGAGAAGAACAGGTTTTCCAGTGTTAACTCCAGTTAATTTTCCAGGTAATGAATCTAATGGGCAAATTCCAAGAAGATTGCGTTATTATGAAAGAGAACAAACTACAAATCCTCAAAATTATATCGAAGCTATTGAAAGACAAGGAGCTGACCTGTTTACAACCAGAGTATGGTGGGATGTAGAATAATTTTTATTAGCCAATGAATCATACCAATTTAATTATTAAATATTAGAAAGAAAATGAACGAGTTTAAATGCGTTATTTCATAGTTAAATTGGTATTAGATTTGAATTAATCAAAAAAAGAAGGGAAATTATCCCTTCTTTTGATCTTAAAAAACCATGAAAACAACAACTATTTTCTGGATAGGCTTTTTGTTTTTATTACATGTAAAAGCACAGGAGGATAAACTTTTTACTCTATTGCCTTCAAATCAGACTGGGGTTACTTTTTCTAATGATGTAGTTGATCTTAAAGACAAGAATATACTTTTATATTCTAACTACTATGGTGGTGGTGGTGTGGGTATTGCTGATTTTAATAATGATGGTCTGCAAGATATATTTTTTACAGGAAACCTCGTAGAAGATGAACTTTATATCAATACAGGAAATTTAACCTTTAAAAATATAACTAGTAGTGCAGGAATACTAGATAATGGAGGATGGTCTTCGGGAGTTGCAATAGCCGATGTAAATGGTGATGGGTATGTTGACATTTATGTTTGTCGTGAACTCTATGATGATGATCCAGAATTAAGAAAGAATAAACTATATATTAATAACGGTGATCTTACATTTTCTGAACAAGCAGAAAAGTTTGGTATAGATAATAACGAACGATCCAGACATGCTACTTTTTTTGACTATAATAATGATGGATTATTAGATTTGTTTTTACTTAATCAACCACCAAACCCAGGGAGTTATTCTAAGTTTTTTGGAATGAACTTCAAAAATAACCTTCAATTTGCCTCGAAACTTTATAAAAATATTTCAAATACTCATTATGTCGACGTTAGTGCAGAAGCTGGTATTTTAAGAACTAGTAATGCCAATAGTGTGTCTGCAGGAGATTTTAATAATGATGGTTATACAGATCTATATATAGCTAATGATTTTTATTTACCTGATTTCTTTTATATCAATAACCAAGACGGAACATTTACGAATGTTGCTAATAAAGCATTAAAGCATATGTCTTACTTCAGTATGGGTGTAGATGCAGCAGATATAAATAATGATGGATTATTAGATATTATGGTGGCAGATATGGCTGCAGAAGATAATATTCGATTAAAATCGAATATGAGTGGGATGAATCCAAATAATTTTTGGAAAGTAGTCAATAATGGAGGACACTACCAATATATGTTCAATACCCTTCAATTGAGTAATGGAAATGGTACCTATAGCGAAATCGCAGAATTAGCCAATATTTCTTCTACCGATTGGAGTTGGTCTAACCTAATTGCAGATTTCGATAATGATGGTTTAAAAGATATGTACATTACTAATGGGCTATTAAGAGATATACGTAATACCGATGCGAATAAAAAAATGGCAGATTATGTTGTTGATCTAGCCAATACTTTTGTAAAAAATAACCCCAATGCTGGTGATGTAAGTATTTGGGATATTCTTGATCTAAAAGAAACCGTTGAAATTTTACCTTCAGAAAAATTAAAAAATTATGCTTTTAAAAATAATGGAGATTACACCTTTTCTAAAACTATAGAGGATTGGGGGCTGGATCAAAAAACCTTTTCTAATGGATCGGCCTATGCAGATTTGGATAATGACGGGGATTTAGAGATTGTAGTAAATAATATCAATGAAGAAGCTTTCATATACAAGAATAATGCCCGCGAAAATTCAGTAGGTAACTTTTTGAGGTTAGAATTAAAAGATAAAAATCATAAAAACACTATAGGAACCAAGGTTACTATTCATTATGGTGATCAAAAACAATTTGTTGAAACTACCACCGTAAGAGGAATTTATTCGACTAGTGAGCACATAGTGCATTTTGGATTAGATGATATCAAAAATATTGATGAAGTTGTTGTGGATTGGCCAAATAATAAACAAACTAGGGTAAAAGAGGTAAAAACCAATCAAACAATTACCCTTTTTATGGATGAAGCAATTTCTAAAAAAATAAAAGGGAATAATATTTCAAATCCAATTTTTGAAGAAATAACAAAACTTCAAAAATTAGTTCATAGACATAAAGAGAATAGTTTTGATGATTATAAAGATCAGGTCTTATTGCCTCATAAATTATCTCAATTTGGCCCGGCATTGGCTGTTGCAGATGTTAATAATGATCAATTGTTAGATATATTTATTGGGGCAGCAAAGGATCATAGTGCTTCATTGTATATTCAAAATGTCTTAGGATCCTTTACCGAAGCAGATCAGGAGTCTTTTATGGCAGATCGTAAATTTGAAGATTTGGATGCTGCTTTTTTTGATGTAGATAACGACGGTGATCATGATTTATATGTAGTAAGTGGAGGAAATGAATACTTACTAGGATCAGAAAATTATAAAGATCGATTATACCTAAATGATAGTAAGGGAAACTTTACTAAAGCCAGTGATGTAGATTTACCCATCGTTAGTGGTTCTTGTGTAATTCCTTCAGATTTTGATAATGATGGAGATCTTGATCTATTTGTTGGAGGTAGATTAACACCAAAATCATATCCCGAACCTACATCGAGTTATATTTTAGAGAATAGAAAAGGAAAACTTGTAGATGTAACTCAAATGATAGCACCAAAATTAAAAGATATAGGCATGGTTACCGATGCCGTTTGGGATGATTTTGATACCGATGGAGATCAGGATTTGATCATAGTGGGCGAATGGATGCCTATTACGGTTTTTGAAAATGAAGAAGGGCAGTTTGTAAAATCCAATACATCAACAGTAAACAATTCTTCGGGATGGTGGTTTAGTGTCGAAAAAGGAGATTTTGATAATGATGGAGACACAGATTTTATTGCGGGTAATCTTGGGCTTAATTATAAATATAAGACAACGGTAGATAAGCCTTTTGATGTATACTATAAAGATTTTGATAATAACGGAAGCAATGATATAGTCTTAGGGTATTACAATTATGGAAAACATTACCCACTAAGAGGATTTTCGTGTTCGGCACAACAAGTCCCTAATCTTAAGAAAAAAATAGAAAAATATGATCTATTTGCCTCATTAGAGATAAATGAAGTGTATGGAAAAGATAAGCTCCAGGAAGCATTGCATTATGAAGCACAAACCTTTGCCAGTTCTTATATAGAAAATAAAGGAGATGGGACTTTTACAATATCTGCTTTACCCAATAATGCACAATTTTCTAGCGTAAATGATATGCTCATAAAAGATTTTAATACCGATGGAAATCTGGATGTTTTATTAACAGGAAATTTATTTGTTTCAGAAATAGAAACCATGCGCAATGATGCAGGTACAGGCTTGTTGCTTTACGGTAAAGGTGATGGAAGTTTTAGTCCACAAACTGTATCCGAAAGCGGATTTTTTACCAATAAAGATGTCAGAAAGATGAGATTAATGGCATATAAAAATGAAGAACTAGTTCTGGTAGCTAATAATAATGATATTCTGCAGCTTTTTACATATAAACCTCAAACTTCAATAACAAAAAATGAACACTAAAAACCAAAACTCAATATTGATATGATAAACACAAAAACGCCTGTAGTTTCAAAAAACGTACTATTACCATTTATCATGGTGACTTCACTATTTGCTCTTTGGGGTTTTGCCAATGCAGTTACAGATCCAATGGTACAGGCTTTTAAAAAGGTGCTAGAGCTTTCAAATTCTCAAGCAGCTTGGGTACAAATGGCTTTTTATGGGGGGTATTTTTGTATGGCATTACCTGCAGCTATGTTTATGCGCAAGTATTCTTATAAAGTAGGTATTTTAATTGGTTTAGGTTTATATGCAGTGGGGGCATTACTTTTTTATCCAGCAGCAATTACAGAACAGTTTTGGTTTTTTTGTTTGGGGCTATATGTATTAACTTTTGGCTTGGCTTTTTTAGAAACCGCGGCAAATCCTTATGCTTTGGCAATGGGAGCTAAGGAAACTGCAACACAGCGATTAAATTTAGCTCAAGCTTTTAATCCTGTTGGGCTTATTGCAGGGCTATTTGTAGCTCAACAATTTGTGTTAAAAAATTTAAAATCAGATGATATTCAGGATTTTAGTGTTTTAGATGAAGCTTCAAAAATTTTAATTAAAACCTCAGATCTTTTAATAATTCGTAACCCTTATGTGATTTTAGGGTTATTACTGATAGGTATATTTATCTTATTTTTAATCATCAAAATGCCACAAGCTAAAGCCGAGGGAGGCATGCCGAGTATAAAAGATACTTTTTTAATACTTTTTGAAAACAAAAAATACATTTTGGGTGTTTTAGCACAAATTTTATACGTAGGAGCACAAATTATGTGTTGGACCTACATATATCAATATACAGAAGCGATTGGCATGGAGAGTGTTAAGGCGGGGTATTATCAAATGGTTGCTTTTGTTTTATTTACTATAGGTAGAGTGGTAGGTACAGTCCTGCTTAGGTATATGAGTAGTGGTAAATTATTAATGTATTTTGCTTTATTGGCTATACTATTGGTACTCGGAACTATTTTTATACAGGGTATGACAGGGGTATATTGTTTAATAGGTATTTCTTTTTGTATGTCTTTAATGTTTCCGACTATCTACGGTATTGCACTACAAGGGTTGTCTGAAGAACAAAGTAAGGT
Organism: uncultured Aquimarina sp.; assembly: GCA_947501475.1. GTDB lineage: Bacteria > Bacteroidota > Bacteroidia > Flavobacteriales > Flavobacteriaceae > Aquimarina. Next base: position 119,154 of record CANMWA010000005.1, read on the forward strand.
GGGATCTGCAGGTTTGGTAATGGCAATTGTAGGCGGAGCTTTAATGCCTAAATTACAAGCTATGATTATTGATGTTGGAGGCAAAGGAGTTGCTGATACTACCATATTAGGGGTGTCTGAAGTGAATTTTTCATTTATACTGCCTTTGTTTTGCTTTATATACATTACTTGGTATGGATTGAATGTTTATAGAAAGTATGAGAAAAAAACTATATCTCTTTGATGGGTCATAACAGAATAACTTAAGCTTGAAAAAATAAATATGTATATAAAAGAAGCCTGTGTAGAGGGAATTGATCAGTCTGAACTTGCAGAAGAGAAAGGAGCCGATAGAATTGAGTTATGTGGAGACTTAAGCGTTGGTGGAATAACCCCTCCTTTAGCTATTATAAAAGAAATAAAAGAAAAAACTAGTATTCCGATTCGAGTAATGATACGCCCCAGAGGAGGCGATTTTGTATATTCTGAAGAAGAATTTGAGACGATGAAACAACAGATTAACGACTGTCATATGCTCAAGGTAGATGGAGTAGTGTTTGGTGTTTTAAAGCAAGACAATACATTAGATATAGATAGAATTACAACACTGGTACATTTAGCAATGCCAATGAAGATAGTAATTCACAAAGCAATTGATGAAGTGCCAGATATCATTGATGCGTTACAAGAACTTTTAAAAATTGACGGGATCACTACAGTATTAACTTCGGGTGGTAAAACAACTGCCACTGATGGAAAAACTATTTTAAAAAAGATGGTAAATATGGTAGATGAGAAGATAGAAATATTGCCTGCCGGATCTATAACCGATAAAAACATAGATGTATTACATCAATTTATAAAGGCAAAATCTTATCATGGAAAAAAGATAGTCGGAAATTTAATAAGATGAAAAAAATACTACTATTAATGGGTATAGGACTATTATTCTTTACCTGTACACAAAAACCAAAAACGATACCCAAAGAACAACAAAAAGTAGTAAAAGACGCTGTTTTACTTGCCCTCCAAGAAGAAATAAGATCAGAAACACTACGTTCTTGGAAGGATTATAAGAAGTATGCATGGGGGCATGATGTATTGTTACCACTTTCTAAAGGTTCTTTTGATTGGTATAAAGAATCCTTGGGAATTTCACCAATAGATGCTTATAGCACTTTAAAAGTAATGGGCTTAGAGAATGAAGCCCGGGAAATTGAGCAATATGCTTTAACCATGGATTGGGATAAAGATATGTATGTACAGGTGTTTGAAGTTAATATTCGAATACTGGGAGGTTTGTTATCTATGTATCATTATTCGGGTAACGAAGCTATTCTTGAAAAAGCACGTGATTTTGGAAATAGAATATTACCTGCATTTAATACACCAACTGGTATCCCTACACATTCTGTAAATCTTCGAACAGGAAAAAAAGCAGGTAATCTAGGAAAAGGTAAAGGAGATATCGTTAATGTTGCCCAGGCGGCTACTTATTTAATGGAATTTGGGATTTTGAGTTATTATACAAATGACTCTAAATACTATCAGGCTGCAAAGAAAGCAACGAAAGCTGTTTTTGAAAGAAAATCTGTAATAGGGCTACCAGGAGAACAGATCAATGTATATACTGGTGAATGGGAAGGTACACAGTGGCATCATTTACAAGCAGGAGTGGATGCATATTATGAGTATATGTATAAAAGCTGGATGATTTTTCCTGATCCTGAAATTAAAGAAATTTGGGAGTATAGTATTGATAAGATTAATACCTATTTATTAGATAAATATGAAGGGCACCATTTCTATGCTATTGTTGATATGCATACAGGTAAAATATTAAAAAGATCAGTGTCATTGTATGATGCTTTTTTCCCTGCCGTTCAGGCAATATCTGGTGATATAGATGCAGCAGAAAAAAATCAACACACATGGGACTGGTTATGGAACAAGTATGGATTATTACCTACACGATATAAATATGATGAAGATAAGGTAGAATATGCCAATTCTGAATTAAACCCTGAAATTATAGAATCTGCATACTATTTACATCAGATAACAGGAAAAGAAGAGTATCTGGACATGATCAAAGAATATTGGAATGATATAAAAAAATGTTGCAAAAGCGAAGTAGCATTTCATGCCATACAAGATGTTCGTATTATGAAAAAGAAGGATTATTTAGCAACCTATTTTTTTGCTGAAACTATGAAGTACTTTTATATCGCTTTTTCTCAGGAAGAATTTGATTTTAATGAATATATATTTACTACTGAAGCGCATACGTTTAAAAGGTCAGATTTTGATCCTAAAGAAGCAAAAGAGCGGTTAGGGTATTAATTTTATAAAATCTATGGATACACAAAATCCCACCAAATGGTGGGATTGAAGTGGAGTCGGAGAGGGTTGTAGCGTTAAGAATTGATCCAGTGGATCAATTTAGCGCAAGAGCCAGCTGGTGTGTCGGCCGAATCCCCCGGATACACAAAACCCCACCAAATGGTGGGATTGAAGTGGAGTCGGAGAGGGTTGTAGCGTTAAGAATTGATCCAGTGGATCAATTTAGCGCAAGAGCCAGCTGGTGTGTCGGCCGAATCCCCCGGATACACAAAACCCCACCATTTGGTGGGATTAAAGTGGAGTCGGAGGGATTCGAACCCTCGTCCAAACAAGTAATACAATAGCTTTCTACACGTTTAGTTTTTGTTTAATTTTCGTCGATAAGAAAGACCAAAAACCGCCAACCTATCGCTTATTCTCAATTAAGTTTCAAAATTGTATCAAGATCCTACAATTTCTAGGTTTACTTTTACGATACTCAAAACCAAACGCCATAAACCAAGGCTTTTGAAGAGTATCCTGCTTGCTCACCTAGTGAGCCGAGGCATTATCCTACTAAAATTCAGATTATGCAGCTAGGGCGTAGTTATTCTCGCCGTTTAAAAAAGTGAAATAGATATTTACGAGCATTAATTTCATAGCTCGACGTGCTTACCATCCTATTAATCTCGCTGTCAAAACCAGTCGACCCCGGATTAAATTTGAAGTTTAAGATTTAAAGTCTAAAGTCACCTCATTTGAAACCATAAACTGAGAATCAGAAACCTAAAATGGTTGGCAAATATAAGTATAATTGTCATATCTTTAGCCGCAATTTATATTACAAAAAACATACCATTACCATATGACCAAGTTCGGTATCATTAAAGAACGTAAAAACCCGCCAGATCGTCGTGTTGTTTTCTCTCCAAAAGGCCTTAAAAAGACTACATCCAAGTTTCCAGATGCCAGTTTCATAGTTGAAAGCTCAGCTATTAGGGTTTTTAATAATTTAGCGTATCAAGATGAAGGATTTGAAGTGTCAGAAAATATTACTGATGCCGAGGTTTTACTTGGAGTAAAAGAGGTGCCAATTTCTGATTTAATACCTAATAAGAAATATTTTTTCTTTTCACACACCATCAAAAAACAACCCTACAACAGAAAACTACTAAAAGCCATTCTTGATAAAAATATAGAGTTATATGATCATGAAGTTATAGTTGGTAAAAAAGGTTTTAGGTTGATTGGTTTTGGTCGTTATGCAGGTATAGTGGGTACTTATAATGGATTTAGAGCATGGGGACTTAAATATGATGGCTATAATCTTCCTAAAGCTGAAACCCTGACTGACCAAAAAGCATTAGAAGCCGAGCTCTTAAAAATTTCTTTACCTAATATAAAGATCGTTCTCACCGGTAATGGTAAAGTTGGTGGTGGGGCAAAAGAAATTTTGGATGCCATGATGATCAAAGAGGTAACAGTAGAGGAGTACATCAACAATACCTATAATGAACCCGTATATGTTCAAGTTGATGTATTAGATTATAATAAACGGATAGATGGCCGTATACTAGACAAAAATGATTTTTATAATAACCCGCAAGAATATACCAGTGATTTTATGCGATTTGCAAACGTGAGCGATATATATATTGCAGGTCATTTTTTTGGAGACGGAGCACCGTTTATTTATACTAAAGAAGATGCTAAATCAAAAGATTTTAATATAAAAGTAGTTGCCGATGTTTCTTGTGATATCGATGGCCCTGTTGCAAGTACTATTAGGTCTTCAACAATAGCAGATCCGATTTATGGATATCATCCTGAAACTGAAACCGAGATTGATTTTAAAGACCCAAAAGCAATTGTAGTGATGGCTGTAGATAATCTACCTTGTGAGCTACCTAAAGATGCAAGTGAAGGATTTGGAGATATGTTTTTAGAACATGTTATTCCAGCTTTTTTTAATAATGATCAAGATGGAGTTTTAGAAAGAGCAAGAATGACCAAGAATGGAAAGCTAACAGAAAGATTTAGTTACCTTCAAGATTATGTTGATGGTAAAGAGTAATTTTGTAATAAACTGATAAACAAATATGACAACCCAACAACTTGTTGAACAAATCTATAAAAAGAAATCTTTTTTGTGTATAGGGTTAGATGTTGATCTTACCAAAATTCCGAAGCATTTATTAGATGAAGAGGATCCTATTTTTGAATTTAATAAGGCTATTATTGATGCAACTCATCATCTTGCAGTGGGCTATAAACCTAATACCGCTTTCTACGAAGCATATGGTATTAAAGGGTGGAAATCTTTAGAAAAAACGATACAATATCTTAATACTAATTATCCTGAGATCTTTACTGTGGCTGATGCAAAACGAGGAGATATAGGCAATACAAGTACAATGTATGCCAAAGCTTTTTTCGAAGATTTAGCTTTTGACTCAGTTACTGTTGCTCCTTATATGGGAAAAGATTCTGTCGAACCATTTCTAGCTTTCAATAATAAGCATACCATATTACTAGCATTAACATCTAATCAGGGAGCTTTTGATTTTCAGACTAAGGACGTAGATGGAAAAGAACTTTATAAACAGGTTCTTGAAACGTCAAAATCCTGGAAAAATTCTGAAAACTTAATGTATGTCGTTGGAGCTACAAAAGCCGAATTTTTATCAGATATTAGAAAAATAATACCCAATAGTTTTTTACTGGTTCCTGGGGTAGGAGCTCAAGGCGGAAGTTTACAAGAAGTTTGTAAATACGGACTTAATGATGATAATGTAGGATTATTGATTAATTCATCAAGAGGTATAATCTATGCTTCAAACGGTTTGGATTATGATAAAGCTGCTGCAAATAAAGCTTTAGAGCTTCAATCTGAAATGGAACAAATATTAAATAAAAAAAAATAAAGCGGTTTCAGCTTTTTCGTTTCAACAAAAAAAGAACAAAGATATTATGAAAAATACCTTTGTTCTTTTAAAATTAAATTAAAGAACAGAATTAACGTCTATTCGCATTAAATACTTGTTTTGCATATCCGTAAAGTCCATATACAATGAACACTACAAAAAATGTCATTATACCATAAATGATAATGTTTTGTAATTCTAAATTCATAGCCCCGTGTTTTTAATTAATTATCCCTAATATAAGGACTTTTTGTTAAAAAACCTACTATTAAGTGTTTAATTATTAAGTATTTATGAGTTTTTTAGTATTTGTTTATCGTTGTTGTAAAAACTCTTTTGAAGTAAATTTATGAAATATATCGATCAATTAGGGAGAGAACTAGAACTCCTAAATACTCCTAGGCGTATTGTTTCTTTAGTGCCCTCTCAAACCGAATTATTGGTAGCATTAGGGCTTCAAGATGCTATTGTAGGCGTTACAAAGTTTTGTGTGCATCCAAGTAATTTAAGAAAAGAAAAAACTATAGTTGGCGGCACCAAAAAAGTAAACTACAAGAAAATCAAAAAACTAAATCCAGATATTATTCTTTGTAATAAAGAAGAGAACACTAAGGATATTGTAGAAACATTACAAAATGAGTATACGGTTCATGTATCTGATATTTTTTCGATAAAAGATGCTTTATCGATGATCCAGCAGTATGGAGAGATCTTTAAAAAAGAAAATAAGGCGAATGTGCTTATTTCTAAAATAGAATCTGAACAAAAATCTTTTATTCAATCTTTGGCAAATAGTTCTTCAAAAAGAGTCGCTTATTTTATATGGAAGGATCCTTGGATAGCAGTGGGTAGAAATACATTTATTGATCACTTATTAGAGATCAATAATTTTGAGAATGTTTTTAAGGATAAAGATCGTTATCCAGAGATTGCTGATGAAGAGATCAAATCACTAGATTTAATTCTATTATCTTCAGAGCCATATCCTTTTTCAAAAAAACATATCGCTGAAATACAAAAAATTAATACCGATGCCAAAGTTGTATTAGTAGATGGAGAGTTTTTCTCATGGTACGGTTCTCGTTTGATTGATGCTTTTTCTTACTTCAAGAGTCTTCATGAATCTATATAAATAGATACATTTCTATAAATACTGTTATGCTTATAATGTATTTGTAAAATAAGTTTGTAGTTTTGAACACTAAACAATAAATCATTGCTTAATTATTCCTTATTTCTACATGCTGAAAGTAAAGAATGGGTAACTTTTGTTCATGGAGCAGGTGGTAGTTCTTCTATCTGGTTTAAACAAGTTCGCGAATTTCGAAAACACTTTAATGTACTATTATTAGATCTTAGAGGACACGGTAACTCAAAACCTGTATTAAAAGATGCTTTTAATTCTAAATATACTTTTGATTCTATAACAGAAGATATTGTAAAAGTAATAGATAAAGAACATATAAAGGATTCTCATTTTGTGGGCATATCTTTAGGGACCATATTAATTAGAAATTTGGCAGAGAAATATCCAGGTCGTGTAAAAAGTATGATTATGGGTGGGGCAATTATGAAACTAAACTTTAGATCACAGGTTTTGATACAATTAGGGGTTGTTTTTAAATCTATAATCCCATATATGTTATTATATAAGTTGTTTGCATTCATTATAATGCCCAAAAAGAATCATAAACAATCTAGATTGCTTTTTGTTAACGAAGCAAAAAAATTATATCAAAAAGAATTTGTACGTTGGTTTAGACTTACTTCAGAAATTAATCCTTTATTACGTTTTTTTAGAGCAAAAGATATTAAAATACCAACCTTATATGTTATGGGAGAAGAAGATTATCTTTTTCTGCCATCGGTGCAAAAAGTAGTTGCTTCGCATCAATTATCTAGACTTTTTGTAATTAAAAATTCTGGGCATGTAGTCAATGTAGAACAACCAGAGGTTTTTAATAAAGAAACGATTGCATTTATAGAGCAATCTTAATTTAAACAGATTGAGATTGACTTTCGATTTTCTTTATTTGATTTAAGATCTCGGTTGCCTTTATATGCAATTGATCACTTTTATTTTTATCTGTAAGTGCTGTTTTGTATGCGCTTTTCATAAGCTTACAATAGCTATACTGTAATTTCTGTAATTCAGTTTTATGTTTTAACCAGGCAAACATTTTTCCTCTTTGTGCTTTAATTACAAAGGTACTGGATAATAAAAGTAGGGTTTCTTAATAATGAGTTAACGTAGCCTAAAGTTGTGATAAATATAACATTAACGCTTTAACTAATGTTTAAGTGTTTCTATATATATTAATAAAGAAAAATAAGGTGTTTTAGTCTTGTAATGCAAATACTCTTCTAAGTAAATCAGTAGTTCGAGAACTAAATTTTGTTCTTATTTCTTTTTCCTCTACAGCAATCATTGTATAAACACCTTTTAATGCTTGTTTAGTGACATAATCGGTAAGATCTGGATTCACATTATTGGTTAACGGAAGCGCATTATATTTTCTGATAATGTTTGACCAAATTTTATCGGCCCCAACTTTTGAAAATGATCGATTAATCACTGGATTAAATTTTGCATACAATGCTCTGTTTGTTTTGTTGTTTAAATATTGTGTTGCAGCATTATTACTCCCTAAAAGAATTTGTTTAGCATCAGTAAATGTAATTTGCTTTACAGCACTAACAAATATAGGGGTAGCTTCTTTAACGGCATCTTCTGCAGCTCTATTAATGGCTTTTAGGCCTTCATCTGCCAGTTTTCCTAATCCAACATCTCTTAGAGTTTTATCTACTTTCTGTAATTCCTGTGGAAGAAGAATCTTAACCAATTGATTTCTATAAAAACCATCTTTTAAAGTAAGTTTATTTACTTGCTTGTCGATACCATTATCCAAAGCTTGTCGTAAACCATTGGCAATGTCAATATTGCTTATGCCAAATCCTCCACCCGTAGTTTGGGGTAAATTATTAACAACTTGTTGAAGTTCTGCACAGCTAGAGAAAAGTAAGATTGTAAATATGAGGGCAATTTTTTTCATAATTTCTTGCTAGATTTGATATTAGATATGGTAAATATGAAATCAAATTTAATTTTTTTAATAGGATATCTTTTAATTATTTCATGTAAAAATGAAAAAAAACAAATAGAGAGTAATATTGACCCACGAATAAAACCAGATCAGTACATCACTATATTAGGTATTGCACAAGATGGAGGATTTCCACATATTAATAATACAAAAGAATTTCTGGCAGTAAAGAATGGGGAAACAAAAAAAGAATTAGTCGTTTCACTTGGAGTAATAGATCGTAAGGAGCATAAGAAGTTTTTATTTGAAGCTACTCCGGATATGCCCGAACAATTGGCAACCCTTGATAGTAAACATTTACATGGCCAAACTATTATTAATGGTGTTTTTTTAACCCACGCTCATATGGGGCATTATACAGGCTTAATGCATTTTGGAAGAGAGGCTATGGGGGCCAATAATGTGCCTATATATGCAATGCCAAAGATGAAATCTTTTTTAGAGAAAAACGGCCCATGGTCTCAGTTAATTAACTTGAATAATATACATATACAATCAATCGTTGCCGATACTGTAGTCGAAATAACTAATAATATCAAGGTTACTCCTTTTTTGGTACCGCATAGAGATGAGTATTCTGAGACTGTTGGATATAAAATCATGGGTAATAATAAATCAGCATTGTTTATTCCTGATATTAATAAATGGTCGTTTTGGACAAAAAATATCATAGATGAAGTAAAAAAAGTCGATTATGCATTTATTGATGCTACATTCTTTAAGGATGGAGAAATCCCGAGGCCGATGTCTGAAGTTCCACACCCTTATATTGAAGAAACCATAGATTTATTTAAAGAAGAATCTAGAACTGTAAAATCCAAAATAATATTCATCCATTTTAATCACTCTAATCCTGTTATCAATAAAAAAAATAAGGAAAGATTAGCATTAGAAAAAGAAGGCTATAAATTTGCAAATACTGGCGATGTTTTTGCACTATGAAAAGATTACGGTTTTATTATTATATACCAAAACCTTTCTTTCAATATGATGTTTAATAGCACGCGATAATACGATTTTTTCAAGATCTCTTCCTTTTAAAATAAAATGTTGTACGTTATGAATATGTGACACCCGAACTACCTCTTGTTCAATGATTGGTCCTTCATCTAGATCTGAAGTAACATAATGACTGGTAGCTCCAATAATTTTCACCCCTCTTTCATAAGCTGAATGATAAGGTTTTGCACCAGGGAATGCTGGTAGAAAAGAATGATGAATGTTTATAATCTTATTCGGAAACTGATCTACAAAATTAGCCGAAAGGATTTGCATATATCTTGCTAAAACAATAAAATCGATTTTATGCTTTTTGAGTGTTTTTAGTTGTTCGTTTTCAGCTTCAACTTTATTTTTTTTGGTAACAGGAATATGTTTAAAAGGAATATTAAAAGCATCAGCAATGGGTTTAAGATCATTGTGATTGCTTATAATGATTGGTATTTTAATTTGCAATTCTCCCGAGGCGTATCTTCCTAATATATCATAAAGACAGTGATCATATTTAGATACAAAAAGTGCCATATTTGGTTTTTTATCGGGATCATACATCTCCCAATGCATATTATAATTCTTAGCTATTTCTTCATTAAAAGCTTCTTTGAATTGTATGATTTTTTCTTCATCCTTATCAAACTCACATTCTGATCGCATAAAAAACTCCTCCAGTTCTCGATCAACATACTGATCTATGTAGGTGATATTTCCTTTTTTTGCTAAAATAAAATTAGTTACTGTAGCAATGATTCCTTTTTTATCTGGACAGTTGATTAATAAGGTTGTTTTTTTCATTCTAATACATGTTTTCCATCGATAAACTTACTATTATTAGAATGATTTATGCAATAATTTTGACTAAACGTAATGAGATTAATGCTGTTTTTAATCAATTGGAAATGTAAATGGGTTTTTGATACATAATTTTCAAAAAACACACTATAAATAGTACTGAATTTGAACTATAGATAATGGAAAGTCTTAAAGGGTTAAATAAATTATATAATTCTAAAAAAATAATCCTTTTTGGTGCGTATTTCGTAAATTAGCAGCATTAAAACTACTATTTATTGCCAATGGAACAAATTGCACCTTATACACCCAAGAATAAAGTAAGAATCGTTACTGCAGCATCCTTATTTGATGGACATGATGCAGCAATCAATATCATGCGTCGAATTATACAATCTACTGGAGTAGAAGTAATACACCTTGGGCATGATCGTAGTGTAGAAGAAGTAGTTAATTGTGCAATCCAGGAAGATGCTAATGCAATTGCAATGACTTCTTACCAAGGCGGGCATAATGAATACTTTAAGTATATGTATGATTTGCTCAAGGAAAAAGGAGCAGAACATATCAAAATATTTGGAGGCGGTGGTGGAGTGATTTTACCAGAAGAGATCAAGGAATTAATGGAGTACGGAATCACAAGAATATACTCTCCTGATGATGGTAGAGAACTTGGGCTTCAAGGAATGATCAATGATCTGGTTAAAAGGTCAGATTTTCCTATAGGAAATATTCTTAATGGAGAAGTAGATCATTTAGCCGAAAAAGAAATAGGATCGATTGCAAGAGTAATTTCGGCAGCAGAAAATTTTCCTGAAATAGCCAAGGATACTTTAGACGAAATTCATAAAAAAAATAAAACTTCTAGGACTCCTGTGCTCGGAATCACAGGTACCGGGGGTGCAGGTAAATCTTCGCTAGTAGATGAGTTAGTTCGTCGCTTTTTAATTGATTTTCCCGATAAAACAATCGGATTAATTTCAGTAGATCCATCCAAACGTAAAACAGGAGGAGCATTATTAGGAGACCGAATTAGAATGAATGCGATCAATTCTCCTAGAGTATATATGCGTTCTTTGGCAACCCGACAGTCAAACTTAGCATTGTCAAAATATGTTGCAGAAGCTATAGAGGTACTTAAAGCAGCAGAGTTTGATCTGATTATTCTCGAAACTTCAGGAATAGGACAATCTGATACCGAAATTTTAGAACATAGTGATACGTCATTGTATGTAATGACTCCAGAATTTGGGGCGGCCACACAGCTCGAAAAAATCGACATGTTAGACTTTGCAGATTTGGTGGCAATCAATAAATTTGATAAAAGGGGCTCATTAGACGCATTACGTGATGTAAAAAAGCAGTATATGCGCAATCATAACTTATGGGATACACCGCAAGATGATTTGCCAGTTTATGGTACGATTGCATCACAGTTCAATGACCCAGGAATGAATACGCTTTATAAGGCGATAATGGATAAGGTGGTCGAGAAAACAGGAGCTGATCTTAAGTCTGATTTTCATATCTCTAAAGAAATGTCAGAAAAGATATTTGTAATCCCACCAAGTCGAACCCGATACCTGTCTGAAATTGCCGAAAGTAATAGAGCATATGACAAAAGGGTTGATACTCAAGTTGAGGTAGCTCAAAAATTGTATGGAATCTATAAAACGATTTGTAGTGTAGCCGAGGTGAATTTTATAGGCTTATCTAAAAATGGAATCGAAGATGAAACGCTTCGAAATACAATAAGTGATGATAATACAGCTTTTTTAAAATTATTGTTGGCAGAGTTTGATAGAGTAAAACTTAACCTGGATCCTTATAATTGGGAAATTATTACAGGATGGGCTGCAAAAGTTAAGAAATATAAAGACCCAATCTATTCGTTTAAAGTTCGTGATAAAGAAATTAAGATCGAAACCCACACTGAGTCCTTATCACATACGCAAATCCCTAAAGTTTCCTTACCAAAATATCAAGCCTGGGGTGACATTCTGTTATGGTCTCTACAAGAAAATGTACCAGGAGAGTTTCCTTATGCTTCTGGATTGTATCCATTTAAACGTACAGGAGAAGATCCAACACGAATGTTTGCAGGTGAAGGTGGGCCAGAAAGAACCAATAGACGTTTTCACTATGTAAGTTTAGGGATGCCAGCCAAACGTTTATCTACGGCATTTGATTCGGTAACTTTATATGGTAACGACCCTGATCACAGACCTGATATCTATGGTAAAATAGGTAATGCAGGGGTGTCTATTTGCTGTTTGGATGATGCCAAAAAGCTATATTCTGGTTTTGATTTGACACATGCAATGACATCAGTAAGTATGACTATTAATGGTCCTGCACCGATGTTGCTAGGGTTCTTTATGAATGCAGCGATAGACCAAAATTGCGAAAAATATATTAAAGAAAATGATCTAGAAGCCGAAGTAGAAGCAAAAATTAAGAAAATATATAAAGATAAAGGCACCGAACGCCCACAATATCAAGGAGAATTACCAGAAGGTAATGATGGCCTTGGATTAATGTTACTTGGGATTACAGGAGATCAGGTATTGCCTGAAACTATTTATAATGAAATTAAAGCCACTACCTTAAATACAGTTCGTGGTACAGTGCAGGCAGATATTCTAAAAGAAGATCAAGCACAGAATACCTGTATTTTCTCTACAGAATTTGCATTGCGATTAATGGGAGATGTACAAGAATATTTTATAGAAGAACAAGTAAGGAATTTTTATTCGGTGTCTATCTCAGGGTACCATATTGCCGAGGCTGGTGCAAATCCAATTACTCAGTTAGCATTAACACTAGCTAATGGATTTACTTATGTAGAGTATTACTTAAGTCGTGGTATGGATATCAATAAGTTTGGTCCTAACCTATCATTCTTCTTTTCTAATGGTATTGACCCAGAATATGCAGTGATTGGTCGTGTAGCTCGTAAAATATGGGCAAAAGCTTTAAAACATAAATATGTTGCTAATCCAAGAGCACAGATGTTAAAATACCACATTCAGACTTCTGGTCGTTCTTTACATGCTCAAGAAATAGATTTTAATGATATTCGTACAACGCTTCAAGCCTTGTATGCAATCTATGATAACTGTAATTCTTTACATACCAATGCCTATGATGAAGCGATAACAACACCAACTGAAGAATCTGTGCGTAGAGCTATGGCTATACAGTTGATTATCAATAAAGAATTAGGTCTTGCCAAAAATGAAAACCCAATCCAGGGATCTTTTATTATTGAAGAACTGACAGATTTGGTAGAAGAAGCTGTATTAATAGAGTTTGATAGAATTACAGAACGTGGAGGCGTACTTGGAGCTATGGAAACGATGTATCAACGTAGTAAGATCCAGGAGGAGAGCCTATATTATGAAACCTTAAAACATAATGGAAAGTTTCCTATTATTGGCGTAAACACATTTTTAAGCTCAAAAGGCTCACCAACAGTAACACCAGGTGAAGTCATTCGTGCTACCGAAGAAGAAAAACAATATCAGATCACTATGCTTAATGAACTGCATAAAGGCAATGCAGATAACACGACTAACTTATTAAGAGATTTACAACAAAAAGCAATCAGTAACCAAAATATTTTTGAAGCATTAATGGAAGTCTGTAAAAAATGTTCTTTAGGTCAAATTACTGCTGCTTTATTTGAAGTAGGTGGGCAGTATAGAAGAAATATGTAAACAGATGTATTAACCAATTTCTAGATTGAAATGTTAAGAAATAACTTCTGAGTATCAGGAAATATATTCAGGATGATTGAAATTTCAATATCTTTAAGCTTAAATTTTTAAGCTGTGTTTAATACTATAGAATATACCATTACTGCTATTGTTTGTCTTATTTCGGCAGTAATCATTCAGCGTATATTTAACAAAGAAAAACGAAGAGGTTCTGATCCAAAAGCAATCCAGGGGATTAAATGGTTCGGACTAGCAATATTTGTTTGGGGTATAGGAGCTTTGGTAAATCTAATTATGGTGGTAGTATTACAATGGCCTTCTACTAATAAACTACTTATTTATTTCGGAGTATTAATTTCGCTAGCTAACTCCTTATTTATCATATTGTCTCTTCCGTCTATAGAACATCCTCAAAAACCAGGAATCGTAGTTCGATTAGTACAACGTTTTAGTGTGAGTGAATTTGTAGGCCTGTTTTTCGGAGTGCTAGGAATGATCACTTTTGTTTTTATTGCAACGTCTTATGGTAATCCAGAAATTAGTAACAACTTTATCTGGTTAATCGATATTCCGATTTCAATTTTGGTGGCAATTTCTTTGCTATACGAACTCAATAAAGCTTTTGTTGGTAGACAGATGAAGTTTATGTATCTACCTACTTTTGCATTATTTGTATTAATCGTTATAGCGGTTTCGCATCGAATGATTCCACAGGATAGGGTATTGCAATTTATGGATCAAGAATTTTGGAGTGTGTTAGGAAGTATCACAGCTATTTCTTTTAAATTTCTTTTCATTCTATTGTTTTCAATTCTTTTATATAGCTGGAAATTCCTTTCAGAAAAAGAACAACAACAAAGTTTAGCGCAAAAACTAGAGATAAAAAATACTAAACTTTTAAAAGAAAACGAGCAACTGCTACTTGCAAACGAAAGCCATTTGGATACCATCAAAACCCTAAAAAATAATCTTAAAACCCTAAAGTCAACGTCAAAGATTGAACTTTCTGATAGACAAAAAGAAGTTCTAGGGTACCTTTCATATTTTGGTAATAATAAATCGTACACAGAAATTGCACAAGAAATGCATATTAGCGCAGATGGATTTCAAACACATATTCATCAAATAAAAAAGATGCTCAATATAAGCGGAGCAGGTGGTAAAGAACAATTGATAGCATTTGCAAAAGCTAACGGGTTTCTTAAGTTTACGTCATTAAAAGATGATACGTAACCCCATGGTTAACCATTTAGGTTTATAATTTTGAATACTACGTAACCTTTTATGGTTTTGATTTTTGAAGCAAATTGCCTCAAAAATTTTATATGTTATTTCCTCTTATTATTTCAGAAAAAAATTTGGATCAAAATATTGATCGTGTTTTTGGTGATGCCACTAGTTGGTTTGTTGATGCGATTCTTGCAGAAATTCCTATTACATCATCGGTTGGTATTCCTTGGGTGGTTGTAGTATTACTATTGGGAGCAGGATATTTTACAATATATTTTAAGTTTGTGAATATCAGAAACTTTTTTACTGCATTGCAAGTTGTACGAGGCAAATATGATGTTTTAGAAACAGCATCTGAAGAAAAAAAGACTACTGGCGATAGTAAAGTAAATGGAGAAGTAAGCCATTTTCAGGCGCTAACCACAGCAGTATCTGCAACTGTGGGTCTTGGTAATATAGCCGGAGTTGCTATAGCGTTGTCTATTGGAGGCCCTGGAGCAACCCTATGGATGATTATTATCGGAATACTAGGAATGTCTTCAAAATTTGTAGAGTGCACATTAGGGGTCAAATATCGCGAGGTTGACAACGAAGGGAAAGTTTTTGGAGGCCCAATGTACTATCTAACCAAGGGATTAGGTGAGAAAGGATATGCTAAATTCGGAAAAATCTTGGCAGTCATCTTTGCAATCATGTGTATAGGTGGATCTTTTGGTGGCGGAAATATGTTTCAGGTAAACCAAGCATATAAATTATTTGAACATGTAATGATCTCTGAAAACTCAATGATATATGGTCAAGGGTGGGTATTTGGCGTTATAATGGCTATACTTGTTGGTGTTGTTATCATCGGCGGAATCAAAAAAATTGCAAGTGTAACCGATAAAATTGTACCGTTTATGGTCTTGATTTATATGGCGGCAGTACTCATTGTTTTAGTGATGTATAGTGCTGCGATTCCTTCTGCTTTTGAAGCAATCTGGCAAGGAGCTTTTCACCCTGAAGGAGTCTTAGGAGGTTTTGTCGGAGTATTGGTACAAGGTTTCAGGCGAGGTGCTTTTAGCAATGAAGCAGGAGTAGGTAGTGCCTCAATAGCGCATAGTGCGGTTAAAACAAACTTTCCGGCAAGTGAAGGATTGGTAGCATTACTCGAACCATTTATTGATACCGTAGTAGTATGCACTATGACGGCTCTGGTTTTAATTATAACGGGTCAAATAAATACAGGAATGATAATCAGCGATGAAGAAGGGGTATTGCTTACTGCTTCTGCATTAGAGAGTGGTGTTTCATGGTTTCCTTATCTTCTTACCATAGCAGTATTGCTTTTTGCATTCTCATCAATGATTTCCTGGTCTTATTATGGATACCAGGCATGGAGCTACCTTTTTGGAAGAGGTAAACGAACAGAGTATACCTATAAATTTATTTTTTGCTGTTTCACAATCATAGGAGCTTCGGCAACATTAAACTCGGTTACAGATTTTAGTGATGCTATGATTTTTGCAATGATGGTACCTAATATGATTGGACTGTTTTTATTAAGTTCTAAAGTAAGAGATGAATTAAAACGCTATATGCAGGTTATAGGCAATATGACTAAACAATAAACCTAGGCAATGTGATTTTCTTTATCTTTAAAGAAACACAATTCATCATGCAAAAAATATTTCTAGGTCTATTTGTTTGTGCTATTTCTTTTGGGCAACAAAAACCAATAAAAGCATTGGTAGGAGGAACATTAATTGATGGTTATGGGGCTACCCCGATTCAAAATAGTGTAATTATTATTGAAGGCAAAATAATAAAAGCTGTAGGTACTGTTGCAACTCTTACAGTACCAGATAATGCAGAGGTGATTTCTACAGAAGGTATGTCTGTGCTCCCGGGCTTATGGGATATGCATGTACACACTATGATCAATGGGCATGCAGATTATTCGTACTGGGATAAAACCTATCCGCCATTATTAGAAAATGTAATTATGCCTGCATCTGCAGAACAACTACTTATGGCAGGAGTAACTAGTGCCAGGGATCTTGGAGCGCCCCTTAAAGAAAGTATTGCTGTTAGAGATCGAATTAATAAAGGAGAAATTCCCGGAGCAACATTGTATGTTTCTGGGCCCTTTATTCAGAAAAAACCATATCCTGGTACTGAAGCTTTTCGATGGGGTATTAATGGAGTTGAAGATGCTAAAAAAAAGATCAAAAAATTAGCTGATGCAGGAGTAGATTGTATCAAACTAATTGATCAAGATCAAATGACTATTTCAGAGTTGCAAGCTGTTGTAGATACAGCACATAAATATAATCTGAAAGTTGTAGCTCATAGTCATCGACCACAAGAAATCAGAATGGGGCTTCAAGCAAAGGTTGATTGTTTTGAGCATACGGGTTTATCATCTGCACCGAGATATCCAGATGATATTATGGAAGCAATAAAAGAGCGTACTGCACAAATGAATCTAGGTCCATTATTTTGGTGCCCCACAGTAGAGGGGCTGTATAATTATGAGTATGTGAGAGATAACGGTGAACATTTGGATAACGATTCATGGCACCGGGGATTGCACGATACTATTATTACTGATATCAAGAATAGTTTTATGCATAAGGATCAATTACCTTATTTTCAGTTAACCCCTATTCGTAAACCTACTTTAGAAACTAAAATAAAACAACTGATGGATGCTGGAGTAGTATTAATGATAGGTACAGATAGCGGTATCCCTATGAAATTTCATAGTCAATCCACTTGGAATGAGCTTGATGTTTGGGTAAACGAATTTGGGATAGATCCTATGTATGCGATTCGCGCCGCTACATATTGGCCATCTCTATGGATGGGAGTAGCCGATAAGGTTGGTACAGTTACCAAAGGTAAATATGCAGATATTATTGCAGTAAAAGGTGATGTGCTTAGGCATATAAACATATTACAAGATGTAGATATTATAATTAAACACGGAAAGAAATATAAATAAAAATAGAAACTTTTGATGACAGCACTATAAAGTCATCATCCAGTTGCGATGTAAGTACTTAAATTTTTTAAGTTCTTTGCGAAGTAAAATCAGAAACTCTTTTCCATTACTATTTGACTGCTCTAAGCGCTCACAGTTTTTATACAACTTATTAGTAATGTGAATCAAAGAATTAGCTTCTTCGATACGATCATCTTGAAAAGTTCTATTTTCAGCCTTAATTATTCGATCTGCTAGATCATCTGATTGTCTTATAATATCTCCTGTAAAATAGATATGTGGATTTTCACTACCATTACTTTGTAAAGCTGATAAATCATGAACAAGGTAATTTGAAATATTTCTTGATAGTGTAAATATTTCAAGAGCTTTCTTGTATAATTTTCTATTTCGTGGCTGTAGTCTCATAACAATTTCTACCTCAAAAATAATGTAAATTTCTGTATTTTTTCTTTTGATTATAAGGTGAAATGATTAATTTACAGCATTATTTAATATAAAATTAAGTTTTTTGTTTAAAAATGAAAATAGATGCAACAAATTGGACTATATTAGAATGTCTTCAGCAAAATGCTAGGTTATCTAATGCAGAGATCGGAAGAAAAGTTGGACTAAGTTCTCCTGCAGTTGCCGAGAGAATAAAAAAGATGGAAGATTATGGAGTTTTAGAAGGATACAAAGCAAAAGTCTCTTATTCAAAAACTGGATATCAACTCAAGGCTATAATTACATTGAGAGCATTTATGGGGCGTTTAAAACCATTTTTACTTAAAGTATCTGATTTTAAAGAAGTGCTTAATTGTTATAGAATTACAGGAAATGAGAATATTATTATGGAGGTAGTCCTTCGAGATCAAATACACTTGCAAGAGTTTATAGATGGATTAATTACCTACGGAGAAGTAAAAACTCATATCATATTATCTAATTTGATAGAAAATAATCCAATCACAAATCAAAAAGGAATAAATGAGTTTGATTTGTGATTGTTTTGGCATAAGATTTGATATATTTATATCGAGAATCATCTTTATCTTGTGTGAGGACATTAGTTAGGGAAACTAAAGAGAGTACAAGGGAAAGATAAAAAACGTTTGAAGTGATTCAGGCGTTTTTTTCTGTCTTTTATGGTTTAGTTTTTAGGATGTGGATATGTGTTGTCGCATCCTTTTTGAAAACTAGACGGTATAGTAATGTATAACATTTATAAATATTTGAATTATGAAAAATAAAGAATGTTCATGCACATGTTCTAGTTGTATAGAAGGGCAATGTGCTAATTGCTCATGTATAAGGTGTGAGTGTTCAGGATGTAATTGTTAAATTTAAATACCCTATTTTAAATTTATTTTGTGATAGAGTTTTCTATAAATAGATGTACCGAGGCTTCACAAAACCAGAAATCTTATATTAACATGTATGACTATATCATACTTTTTTTGTGATACTAAAAAAAAAATATACTGTGCAACTATCTCTTACAAAATGGATTCCTTTTCTTATACTGCATATATTCTTTATTAATGGGTATACACAAAATACACTTAGTGTCAAGAAAGGTATAGTAACCGATTCTTTAGTCGTTACATCTACAGGTAATAATTTTAGTATTTACCTTCCAAAAAATTTTGATATCAACAAAAGCTGGCCTATTCTATTTGGTTTTGATTCATCAGGAAAAACTGGACGTATAGCTCAATTGTATAAACCAGCAGCAGAAAAATTAGGCTATATAGTAGCTGTTAGTGCTATTAAAGAGAATCAACCTGCTAAAGAGAGGGTAGAATATGCCTCTTTTTTTATAGATTATATCCAAACTCTTTTTCCTATCCAAAAAGGAAGAATATATGTTTCTGGTATTGGTAATGATGCAAAATTAGCAGGTATTTTACCTGTTTTATTAAATGATACGATATTTGGTGTAATTGCAATTGAAGATAGTTTTGATTTTAATTTGGATATGAAAATCAAAAAGAATTTCTCTTATATAGGTATTGTAAATAGTGAAAATTATAAATATAGAATGCTTTTGAATATTAAGAAGTATTTAAATAGAAAAGCAATTCCTGCCGATGTTTATGTTTATAACAACAATAAATCTAAATTACCAACACCCAAATATATTAACAAAGCACTCACTAGTTTTACATTACAAGCGATGCAAAAAGGAAGAATGCCAAAAGATTCTATTTGGGTAAAGAATGTATATGAAGAAGACTTAAAACAAGTCGATACGTATTTAAGCAAAAAAGAATTTATAAGTGCTTTTGATGAGGTTAAACGAATGCAAACCAAATATCGTTTATTTTTTGATACCAATCATTTAAAAGAAAACCAAAAAAGTATAAAACAGTTAAAAGCTTATAAGCGGGAAAGAAGACTTAAAACACAATACCTCAATAAAGAAAACTATCTAAGGTCATTTTATTTTTATGCTATAGATGAAGATGTACAAACAGAGAATTACGAAAATCTGGGGTGGTGGACATTTGAAGCCTCAAAACTAGACACTTTAATAGTAAAAAAAGAACATTATGAGCAACGTATGGGATATAGAATGAAAGGATATCTTGGGCGTTTGGTAGAAAAATATAAAACAGATCAATTAACTGAAGTAAAGGGAAATAACCTAGAAAAGAAATTTTTTCTTTACATATTAAGTACAATAGTTAATAAGAAAGATTATGAATCATATAAGAAGATAATCTCATTAAGCGCACAAGATCAAGATAATAAAACAGCTTTGTTTTACTTAGAAAAAATGCTTCAAAATGGTTTTCAGGATATAGAATCTCTTTATACTATAGAAGGAACAATGGCTTTAAAAATATCAAAAGAATACAATAAGTTAATTGAAAAATATCTAGGAAGATCTAAGTATTTCTTCTCAAAATAAAGGGAAAATCTACAATTTTGTGTATTTCATCGATTTTTTGTGTTTTTTATCGTTTGTTTTTTTGTGGTTACATTTTTTTTGCATTATATTTACTCCAACTTAAAAACACTTGATGTATGATCCAGAATTAACATTTTAAACTGTATGACGATATGGCTTTTAAAATATTAGTTTGGAATACGTTAGGGACAAATTAGGTGTGAGGACATTAGTCTAAAGACCCCGAATCTTGAAACTAAAGAGAGTACGTAGTTTGCCCCAGTTTAATAAAGCGTTCTGAAAAGAACGCTTTTTTTATTAACAACACTTTATTTTAGCATTTGGCAAAATCTATGTCTTTTTACCGATAGATAAATTGTATCCCTAAAAATATTGTTCCTAAACTAGATCCTAAACGTTTAAATTGTTTTTATAGAAAGTTTAGTGCGTTTCATTCTAAGAATTATTTGTAATTATCATATGTATAACCAGATTTTTATGGCTTTAAAATGATATAAAATTACTTTTTTGTTAAAATATGTGTATTTCATCGATTTTATTTGCATTTTATCTTTTAATTTTCATATATTAGTAATGTTATTAAAAAGTACTGATGCTTCTTGTAAAACTATTGCTCAGATGATTATGACGATAATAAGAAGAGTGAAAATTTTTGAAGCATTGTGGAAAAATTTTGTGTGAGGACATTGGTTCTAAGACCCCAAATCTAAAAACTGAAGATAGTACATTATTTTCCCCAAAATAAAAAACGTCCCGAAGATCTCGGGACGTTTTTTATTGCTTATTATTTTATAATTAGATGAGGAACATCTTTTAGTTTCCAGTCTATTACTAATCCACCAGCTAAAGATCTAGCTATTTCAGCTCCATACAAATATTCGCATAGGTATAGTGCAGCTTCAAAACTTTTGGCACCCCCGGCAGAAGTAATGTATTTTCCATCATGTACAAATAAAACTTCTTTTCTAATATCTAATTCAGGAAACATGGAATGCATTTTATCAATATCACTAGGAAACGTAGTAGAGACTACACTATCTAATACTCCTGCTTTTGCAAGAACAAAAGCACCATCGCAGTGAGAAGTCATGAATGTTGCCATTGTATCTACTTTTTTCACAAAATTAATCATTGCCTTGTCATCTAGATCTGTATCCAGATGATGTTCTGCACTAGGAACTACCAGAATGTCGATTTTTGGTAGAGAATCTTGTACATAATTATAATCAGGAATAATTCGTACTCCTTCAAAAGTTGTTATAGGATTATCAGTGTTAGCTACAGTAAAAACATTCATTTGTTTAATACCGTCTCGATACTGTGTGTGTTGAAAAATATCATAAGGAGCAGTAAATTCTGTATTATAAGTCCCATCCATAATTAGAAATGCAACATTATAGCGATTTGGCTTTAATTCGGGAAAAGTTTTTTTCTTTTTTTCAACGGTATTATTAGATGCATTATTCTGTTGGTCTTCTTTTTTTGTATCAGTACAACTCAGTAATGATATTATAATAATGGTGCAAAACAAATTTTTCATAATGATAAATACTTTATAATAAGGATGCTTTTTTTTCTATAGCTAATTTACGTTTTACAATCAATAATAATACAGTTCCGATAACAGATATAAATGCCATAAAAAGCCAGCTATTATCAAACCCAAAATTTGCTATAAATTGCATCCCAGAGTTGTGGCCAAAAATGTGAGCGGCAGAAAAAGACATACTATACAATCCCATGTAAGCTCCTTGTTTACCCTTTTTTGCTCTGTCTAAAGCAAATGCATTTCCAAAAGGGAATGCTACCATTTCGCCTAGAGTAGCTATGATCATTCCGATAATCAATATGCCCGCCCATGGAGTTATTAGTAAAAGTATAAAACTTATACCAGTTAAAATAAAGCCATAAATTACATTTCCAACTTTAGAAATATTAGTTTTCTCTAAATAAGCTATTAGAGGCATTTCAAACATGAAAATTAGAGCACCATTTAGAGCAAGTAATAAGCCAATGTTTTCTTCTGATAAGTGGTGAATCTTTTTGTAGTACAGGGGTATTGTAGAGAAATATTGAACAAATATAAACCCAAAAAGAGCTAATGAAATCAGAAAAATTATATAGGTATTATCTCGATGTGCAGGAACTGGATTATCGATAATAACTTCTTTGTCAAGTTCTCTTGCTTTTTTAGGATGTAGTGTTTGTGTCATTACAATCCCAGCAATAATACAAGTAATGCCATCTACCCAAAATAAGCCATAATATCCTATCGAAGCAATGATTAGACCACCCAATGCTGGCCCTGCGGAAAACCCTAGGTTAATAGCTAATCGAATAAAAGTGAGTGATCTGGTTTTGTTTTCTGGTTTACTATAAGCGCTTAATGCAACAAAAAAAGCTGGTCTTGCTGTATCTGCAATAGCAATAAGGACAAAGAAACTTATACAAATGCTCCAAAAACTAGAGAAATATTGAATAATCAAAAACGATACTCCAGTTAATACTAATGAGCCTAATATAACTTTATAGTACCCTATTTTATCACTTAGTTTACCGCCTAGCCATGCTCCACAAAAAGAGCCTAATCCATAACTTGTCATTACCCATCCAACTTCATGTAGAGAAAAACATAAATCGTCTGTTAGGTACAATGATAAAAATGGAATTACCATAGCACCTGTGCGGTTGATAAGAGTAATCAAGGCAAGCCACCATACCTCTCTTGATAACCCTGAAAAAGAGTCAATATAGTTAGATAAAATTCTTCGCAAAGGGTTAAGATTTGTGTTTTTTGCTTAAAACGAAAGGCAAAAGTAGTTTTTTATCTACTATTTGAGTATAATTTTATTGAAATTAATTAGTTAACTAATTGTAAATTGTACTTTTGCAAAAAAAATAAGGGAAGTGTATAGGTTATTATTGATTTTGTTTTTTTTATTTGGAAAAGTTTCAAGTCAGGACTCTCCTGATGTGAGACGAGTACTACTTTTTCAGCAAAAATTGAACAAAGAATTTGCTACTGAAGAAACATCGCCTCTTGTCTTAAAAGAATTAAAAGATTTTAAATCATTAGATTTTTTTACAATTGATACTTCATTTAGTATAAAAGCCAGGTTTATTCGCACACCTTACGAGACTCCTTTTATTATGAAAACTACTACAGGTAGCGAACCTGTGTATGTAAAATATGGAGAAGCCCATTTTGCGTTTCAGGAAAAGGAGTATATGTTGAATATTTATCAAAATCAAGGGCTTACATCACAGCCAGAGTACGAAGATTATTTATTTCTTCCATTCACTGATTTGACTAATGGAGAGTCAAGTTATGCAGGGGGGCGTTATATAGATTTAAAAATACCTGAAACAAATTCAATTTTTATTGATTTCAATACTTCATATAATCCTTTTTGTGCATATAATGATCGGTATTCTTGTCCAATTCCACCAGAAGAGAATCATTTAGATTTTAAAGTATTGGCTGGTGTAAAAAAATATAAGAATCAACCCGAAAACGAATAAAGCGCTCCAAGATATAGGAACGCTTCATATCAAAATAAATTAAATTTCGTATTAGAATTTATAAATAGCTCCCACTACAAAAGAAGAAAGACTTTTGGTTAATTCTCCATCATTATCAATAAAGAAATCTTCAGATGTAGAGTCAACTCTCAATTCTGGTTTAAAAGTCAAGTCACCAACAGTATAGCTACCTGTTAGCGTTGCGGCGATTACATTACCATCTCCCTCATCATCTAGCCCAATCACAGCATCTAGGCCACCATTATATACCGAGAAATATTCTCCTCTTAATCCCAATGTAAATTTTTCTGAGGTTTTGTACTGTGGATATAAAGCTACACCATAAAATCCAGAAGCATCACCATCTTCTTGAGGCTCTGTAGATAAATAAGTAGTGTTTATTCCAAGATAAAAATCTTCGGCTACATCCCATCCTGTGGTAAGATCGGCTTGAAATGTTGGTCCAACTTCTCCTGGCTCTCCTTCGTTTCCATATCTAAAATTTAAATATGCACTTCCTTTATCAGCAGAGTATCCTACTTGTGCTCCCACAATGTATGTATCAAAAGGATTATTTTCTGTATAATCAGTTGGATTCATAACGGCTAACATTGCAGACCATTTTTCATTAAGAGTAAAATCAGCTTTTAGGCCTGTATGAGAAAAAGGTCCGTAAGAAAACATATACGATGTAGAGTAGTTAAAATTACCAGTAGGCGAGATTACTTCATACCCTAAAAATGTATTGAAATTACCTACAGTTAGTGTTACTTTTTCTGATACATTCCAGTATGCATACAATTGATTAACAACTTGTGCAGAACCATCTGAAAGAAATACGGCATCTTCACCTCTAGGGCCAAATACAAGATCAGCTACAAACCCTGCTTTTTCACCTTCATATCCCAAAATTACATTGGCCATTCCTAGTGCAAATCCTGATTTGTTAGCAAAGGATGTTTGTGGTGCTAAGAATTGGTATGCACCATTATTATCTCCTTCTCCTGTAGGATCAATACCTCTATTTGGCGCTCCGATATTGTATCTGTAGTACCCATCTACAGAACCTGATACGGTTACTTTGGATAATAATTTTTCGACAGTTGATTCTGTATCTTCTTCTTGTGCGACTGCATTAAAACATAATAAGGCAAAAGCTAAAAAAGATACTTTTTTTAAAAAATTTGTTACGGTTTTTGTTTTCATAATAAACATTAATTACGGTGATAATTTGTTTTTAATTGGAACCGTAAAAGTATGTTAAAATGATTTTACCCCAATAAAAAAAGGGGTACATGATGTAATTTTTATGTTTTTTTGATTTTATACCCTAAAAAAATTGAGGTTTTTCTTTTATTTAGCTAAAATTTGAGAATTTGAAAGCTATTTTTTCAAAACTAAAGCGTAATTGATCTAAAAAGATAATTTAAATAAGGTTTTTGAAAATGTTTTTGAAAGAAATTAATTTAAAGCTTGATTGTTTTTTTCACCTGTTCGGATTCTATAAGAGGATTGTATTTCTGACACAAATATTTTTCCATCTCCTACTTCTCCAGTTTTTGCAGCTTCAATAATAGCATGGACGGCTCTTTCTTCAAACTCGTCGGATACAACAATAGATATAAGCCGGCGTTGAATATCTGAAGTGCTATAGGATATTCCTCTATATACTTGCCCTTTTTTTTCATTACCAACACCAGTAACATCCCAATATGTGAAAAAATTGACTTCAATTTCATGTAAAGCTTCTTTTACCGCTTTGAATTTTGATTTTCGGATAATAGCTTCAATCTTTTTCATGTATGCTTTTGTTAGATATGGGTTGTTGAATTTGTATTATATTATTTTGCTATAAACATACCTAAAAATACAAAAAGGAATCCGATTACAAACGAACCAATTGTATAGATTAAAAAAGTAACAAAATCACCCGATTTTAGTAATACATGATTTTCATAGGCAAAAGTCGAAAACGTGGTCAATCCACCACAAAAGCCTGTTGCAAGAAATAGAACAGTGTTTTGGGATACCATATTGTTTTTTAGTGCAAGTCCAAGGATAATACCAATAAAAAGACTTCCTAAAACATTGGCAGTAAAAGTTCCGTAAGGAATTCCTGTTGATGTACTATTTAAGTATTTACTAATTAAAAAACGTGCTACACTACCAGTCCCACCGCCAATAAATACTAAAAGGATTTGTTTCATTATATGTTAACTTGAAAATGGCACTCTATATATTAGAATGCCATTTTTGTATTGATTTATTTTACGGGGATATAGATTTCTGTAATCCATTCTGAAGGATTTGGTTGTACTCCAGGGTCGGTTTTATAAACTTCAAAAGCTGGTGATTCGGCAGCGGGTTCAAGACTGTTTTCTGTAATGTATTTGTATCCAGCCTCCCAAGCTTCTTTTAAATTGATATAATCACCTTTTAGTGTGGTTTTTACTACTTTTTGTTTAGGTAAGAAATCACAAAGTACTGAGCTGTCTTTTGGAATTACAACTTTATCTCTCGTTGGTATAGCTGTAGAAAAAATTGTGGTTCCTTGTTCTGGATTAAATTCATTATACAAAGTAAATGGCATCCCCGTTTGCGGAAGATTATTTTGTATCATGTATGCCTTTACTGCAGGTAGCATTTGTTCCATTTTTTTTGACATACCAGCAATAGATGATGCAGTAGCACTGTACATATAATACCCTCCTTCATGCTCTGTAACACCATCAACATTAATAGTGTATTCTTTCATTTTTTCTTTAGCATAAATGTCAAGTTTTTCAAGACCTCTTTGATACATGGGTCTTAACATTTTTGATATAGTACTATCCTGAGTAGCCCAAAAAGCTTTTTCCATAAAAGACTGCTTTCCTTTCATTCCCCAGGTAACTTTGGTTTTCTTTCCTTCTACTTTTTCAAATTTCCAATACACATCACTTTTACTTTCTCCCATTGGTGTTATAAAAGTTATGTCTTGATCAATACTTGAAAATGGCGAGGCTTTTTTTGTTTCCATTTTACCATCTCCTTGTGTTTCACTTTTCCAGCTATAATAAGCACCTTCACCACTAGTCTTTTCTGGATACTCCATGATAAGGTCATCAGATTCATCCATCCATGGTCCCCATTTGTCCCAGGTTTTATATTCATTTATAGTGTTGAATAACAGCTCGTCTGGAGCATCGATAACTCTGCTCTCTTCAACTTGAAATTCACCATCAATTGTAGCTACGTATACTGCACCCCCAATAATTACTAATAATAATAGGAAAAATAAATATTTGATTATTTTCATGTTAGTTAGTTTAGATTGTTTGATTAGCTAATATAACTAATTTTTGCCTCCTATTATTTTGTTACATTTGTCAAAACAATTAAATACTCAGCATGAAATGGTCTATAATCAGGATTTTAAGCTAAATCTTAAAATGATTACTATAATATGTTCCATTTCATATATTAAAAACAATAAACCTTAACAGATGAAACTTAATAGAATATTATTTTTTATTGCAATTACAAGTGTATTAGTGGCTTGCAAAAAAGATCCAAAAGTACAGGATCAGATTAATCAAGCAGAAGAAGAAAAAATAGAAGAGAAGTTTGACTATGTTGTTGAACAATTTGCAGATTTAAAAATCTTGAGGTATCAGATTTCAGGATGGGATAATCTCACCATAAAAGAACAAAAATTGGTGTATTATCTTACACAAGCTGGATTAAGTGGGCGAGATATCATGTGGGATCAAAATTATCGCTATAACCTTACCATAAGAAAAGCCCTAGAGAAAGTCTATAAATCGTATGATGGGGATAAAGGAACTGACGATTGGAAAGCTTTTGAAATCTACTTAAAGCGTGTTTGGTTCTCAAATGGGATACACCATCATTATAGTAATGACAAAATCAAACCAGAGTTTAGTCAGGATTATTTTAGCTCTTTGCTTGCTGCTACTTCTATCGAAGTGCCAAAAGAAGTATATGAAGTTATTTTTAATGACAAAGATGCTAAAAAAGTAAATCAGGCAAAAGGAATAGATAACGTAGCATTGTCTGCAGTTAATTTTTATGGACCAGGAGTAACTAATACAGACGTTGAGTCATTTTATGGAAAAATGAAATCTCCTAACCCAGATAAACCATTGTCATATGGACTTAATTCTCAACTAGTAAAAGAAAATGGTCAGCTTAAAGAAAGAGTGTATAAATCAGGAGGACTCTACGGATCAGCAATCGATGAAATCGTTAAATGGTTAGAAAAAGCAAAAGAAGTAGCCGAAAATAAAGCACAAGGTGATGCTTTAGAGTTGCTTATCAAATATTATAAAACAGGAGATTTACAAACCTGGGATGATTATAATGTTGCCTGGACCGCAGCAACCGAAGGAAATATAGACTATATCAATAGTTTTATTGAAGTATACAATGATCCTCTAGGGTATAGAGGTTCTTATGAGACAATAGTGCAGATCAAAGATTTCGATATGTCTAAAAAGATGTCTGTATTGTCTGAAAACGCTCAATGGTTTGAAGATGAATCACCTTTAATGGATGAGCATAAGAAAAAGAATGTTGTTGGGGTTAGTTATAAAGTAGTAGCTGTAGCAGGAGAAGCAGGTGATGCTTCACCAAGTACACCTATTGGGGTTAATTTACCCAATGCAAATTGGATTAGAGCAGCGGTAGGTTCTAAATCTGTGTCACTTGGTAATATTATCGGTGCTTATAATAATGCAGGAGGTTCTGGACGATTAAAAGAGTTCGTTCATGATGATGAAGAATTTGAATTAGAAGAAAAATATGGGCAATTAGCCGATAAGTTACATACTGCTTTGCATGAAGTGGTTGGGCATGCTTCAGGGCAATTAAATCCTGGTGTTGGCGAAACCAAAGAAACACTTAAAAATTATGCTTCTACCATGGAAGAAGGTCGTGCAGATTTAGTAGGATTGTATTATCTAATGGATCCAAAATTACAAGAACTTGGTTTAGTTGAAGATTGGGAAAAGACAGGTAAAGCTGCATACGATGGTTATATTAGAAATGGTTTGATGACTCAGTTAATACGCTTAAATATTGGTGATGATGTAGAAGAGGCTCATATGAGGAACAGACAATGGGTAAGTGCTTGGGCATATGAGAAAGGTACTAAAGATAATGTAATCGAGAAAGTAACCAGAGATGGAAAGACCTACTTCGATATTAAAGATTATAAGAAATTACGTGATATTTTTGGACAGTTGCTACGCGAAACACAACGTATCAAATCTGAAGGTGATTATAAAGCAGCAGAAGCTTTGGTAGAAGGATATGGGGTTAAAGTAGATCAGGCAATACATGCTGAAGTGTTAAAACGTAATGAGCAGTTTACTTCTGCACCTTATAGTGGTTTTGTAAACCCAGTTTTGGTGCCAGAAATGGATGAAAATGGTGAGATTACTGAAATCAAGGTAACTCAACCTGTAGATTTTACTTCTCAAATGTTAGAATATAGTAAGAGCTATAATTTCTTACCAGAGGTGAATTAAGAATACTAATAAAATTAGATAAAAAAAAGAACCATGAATCCCATGGTTCTTTTTTTTATCTAATTTTTTAAATATGTTTTTAGGGCAAACAATAATAGTACAAAAGCAATAAACCCAATTAAAATAAAGATACTGCCTTTGTAATATTTGCGATGTAGTTTGATGTCTTTTCGGTAACTGAATATCATTAAAATGATAAAAGCTACTACAAAAAATCCTGCAAATATTAACTGACCTTGACTGAACATATTTTGTTATTTTTACGGCAAAGATAAATCATAAAAAAAGATTCATGAAAGATAAAATTGCTGCAGTACAAGAATTTCATACTGCATTCGAAATAGGATATAAAAATGAGCCTATTGCCGATTTGGGCAAAGCCAAAAATACGCTTCGTTTTAACTTAATGAAAGAAGAAAATGAAGAATATCTTGAAGCAGCTCAAAATAATGATTTGGTCGAAGTAGCTGATGCTTTAGGAGATATGTTATATATTTTATGCGGAACTATAATTGAGCACGGAATGCAGCACAAGATCGAAGAAGTGTTTAATGAAATTCAACGCAGTAATATGAGTAAATTAGGAAAAGATGGCAACCCTATTTATCGCGAAGATGGTAAAGTACTTAAAGGTCCAAATTATTTCAAACCAAACATCAAAGAAATACTAGATAAGTAAACAAAAAATAAAACTCCCAAAGATTGTTCTTCGGGAGTTTTATTATACTGATTCGTAATTCTGAATTCGTAATTCAAAAATTAAACTTTATATCTCCATCCAAATGGATCTTCAGCTTTATTGTATTGTATATCCATTAATGCTTTTTTGAAATAAGAAGCATAAGAGTTTTCTTGTTTCTCTAGTTCATAATGTTCTCCTTTATATCCAAAAGCTTTTACAGGGCTTATCACAGCAGCAGTTCCGGCACCAAATATTTCTTTTAAACTACCATTTTTGAATGCTTCCACGATTTCATCCACTTTTACAGGTCTAATATCTACTTTCATTCCTTCTTTTTCTGCTATTTTGATAAGACTCTTGCGAGTAACTCCATCAAGAATTCTATCACTAATTGGAGCTGTAAGTAGGGTGTCATTAACTCTAAAAAATACATTCATAGTTCCAGCCTCTTCGACATACTCATGAGTATTAGAGTCGGTCCAGATCACTTGTTGGTAACCTTGTTCGATAGCAAGTTTTGTTGGGTAAAACTGCCCTGCGTAGTTTCCTGCGGCTTTTGCATAACCAAAACCTCCACTAGCAGAACGACTAAATTTTTCTGCCACAAGTACACTTACATCACCGCTATAATATGATTGAGCAGGAGAGCAAATAATCATAAATCGATATTCATCAGCTTCAGATGCAGAAACGCTAGCTTGAGTTGCAATAACAAAAGGTCTGATGTATAAAGAATTACCAACACCTGGTTTTATCCACTCGTTATCTAACTTTAATAATGTATTTAACCCTTCAAAGAAATATTCTTCCGGAAATTCAGGAATAGCAAGACGCTCTGCTGATTTGTTGATACGGTTAAAGTTTTCATCAGGTCTAAATAAGAACGTATCTCCATGATCATCTTTATAGGCTTTCATCCCTTCAAAAACTGCTTGTCCATAATGAAAAACTCGTGCCGAAGGATCTAAGGTCAAAGGCCCATAAGGAATGATCTTTGGTGTCTGCCATTCTCCATTTGCATAATCACAGACAAACATATGGTCGGTGAATATTTTTCCGAAATTAAGATTTTCAAAATCTACTTGCCCAATTTTGGACTCATTTGCCTTTGTAATTTCCAACTGTTGCGAGATTATGTTTTTCATTCTATTCATATTTTAAAGGAAGTAATAATGGTATCTTCATGATTTGTTCCTTTTATTCTTTGTCCATAAACTAAGTTAAAACTAACTACCTTTAGTAATTCATCACAAAAATACCGTTTTATTATAAAATAGGAATTTTTAAAATACGTAATTTTACTGTCTTAATCAATATTTGTGAAATAATGAATAAAAACATACTTTTCTTATTGGGATTACTATTTTTTATAGTGAGTTGTAATGATAAAAAAGAACTTTCTTTTTCGATTAAAGATATTCCTGCCGAAAGTTATAAGCTTTATGGTGAACAAGTCTCATCGAATAAGGTTTACTATAAAAATGAAATTGCAAAAAAGTATGATGCTATTAAAACAGGAGATACTATAGATATCGCTTTTACTAGTACAGTTAATGATGTTTGTAAAGCCAAAGGATGCTGGATTAAGGTTGCTTTAGATGACAATAAAGAAACGATGATAAAATTTAAGAATTATGGTTTTTTTGTTCCCATGGATATAGAAAATGATACTGTTATTGTTCAAGGAAAAGCTTTTGTTAGAGAAATGTCTGTCGAGGATCAACGTCATTATGCAAGAGATGCTGGGAAATCTGAAGAAGAGATAGCGGCCATTGATACTCCTAAAAAGACCTACTCATTTTTAGCAGATGGTGTTTTGATAAAGAACTAATGCAAGACAAATTAAAACGTGAAATTATCACTACTTCTGATGGTTCTACTACGATTCATCTTCCAGAATGGGATGAGCAATACCATTCTAAACATGGAGCTATAAATGAGGCTAAGCATGTTTTTATAAAAAGCGGGTTTACACATGTTTTGCAATTAGAACGATTAAACCCATTGCATATTCTTGAAATTGGTTTTGGTACAGGTCTCAATGCATTTATAACATTACTTGAAGCTCAAAAAATCAATCAACTAGTTAATTATGTTGCAGTAGAGGCATATCCGGTTGAGCTTGATGAAGCGAAGCTTATGAATTATTCTGAAACATTATCCGTAAAAGATCAAGAAGATGTTTTTGATCGTATACATCGTACCGATTGGGAAATATTACACAAAATAACATCAGATTTTGGGCTTATAAAACAAAAGAAGTTTTTCTCAGATATTGATGATCAAAATAAATTTAATCTTATATATTTTGATGCGTTTGGCGCTAGAGTACAACCAGAACTTTGGACAGTAAAAATTTTTAAAAAAATGTATGACGCTCTTAAAGAAAAAGGCGTTTTGGTTACATACTCTGCAAAAGGTAGTGTAAGACGAGCCATGCAAGAAGTTGGATTTGCAGTAGAAAGGCTCCCTGGACCTCCTGGCAAAAGAGAGATGTTACGGGCAACCAAATTATAATCATTGTGTTTTAGTTCTACTGTAATAAACGTTTGTTAAACCTATAATAAAGGAATAGGTTTTGTTACAACCTGATAGTATTTTGCATTAAATTTTATTGTAATGAAGGTTTTAATTACGGGTGCTACAGGTTTAATAGGCCAGGAAATTGTGCGTCTATGTCATCAATCAAGTATTGATGTTAATTACCTTACCACAAGTGCAAATAAACTTTCTACTACTCCAAATTATACAGGATATCTTTGGGATCCTAGAAATGGTGAAATTGACACAGACTGTTTTGTAGATGTAGAAGTTGTCATAAACCTTGCTGGCGCAACAGTTGCAAAACGTTGGACAACTTCATATAAGAAAGAAATTTTAGAGAGTAGAGTGGTCTCTACTAGACTTCTTTTGGATACACTTAAAGATATAAAGCATTCAGTTCGTCATGTTGTTTCTGCAAGTGCAATAGGTATTTATCCTGATTCTTTTCAAAATTATTATATGGAAGATTCTGTAGAAAGAGATACAGGCTTTTTAGGACAAGTGGTAGCTCAATGGGAACAAGTGGTCGACGAATTTAAAACGATAGATATTGAAACAAGTAAAATTCGTATAGGACTTGTGCTCTCTGATAAGGGTGGAGCCTTTCCTAAAATGGTTAAACCAATTAAATTAGGTTTTGGTGCTGTATTCGGAAATGGTAAACAGTGGCAGAGTTGGATACACATTTATGATTTAGCAAAAATGTTTTTGTTTGTTGTTCAAGAAGAACTGACAGGAGTTTTTAATGCAGTATCACCTAATTCTATTTCTAATAGAAAATTAACCTATGCTATTGCAAAAGCCATGAACAAAAAAATTATTCTTCCAGGGGTTCCAAAATTTGCAATGAAATTGGTGTTGGGGCAAATGCATACTCTTTTATTTTCTAGCCAACGTGTATGTAGCAAAAGAATTATTGAATCTGGTTTTGATTTTAAATATGATAATATTTCTTTGGCGTTAACTTCTTTAAAAAATATTACATAGTTGGTAGAGCAATTATATTTATACTGATCCCTATATCATCATTTACAAACTTATCTCCTAAGTTTTCAAATATAGATTTAGACTTATAGTTTATTCCCCAATCTGTACGGTTAATAGTAAAAGGATCACTAGTTAAACTAAAAGAGCTACTGTCGATTTTTGTTTTAGCTAAAAAGGATATGCTTTTTTTAATTCCTTTAATCGTTAGGTCTCCTTCAATCAGAGTTTTGCCTTCTTTTTCAGTAAACCCAGTAATTTCAAATAGTGCTTCAGGAAATTTTGCTACATTAAAAAAATGATCCTCTTTGTCTTTTGCTTCACCTTTTAAGTGTTTTTCGAGACTTAATTTTTCTTCTCCCTTCAAATCAGTTACCGTTATAGATGTCATATCAATCACAAAAGATCCATTTTTGATCGTATTATTTTCTGTTGAAATGATTCCGCTAGTAATCGTAATACTTCCCGCATGTCTTCCGGTAGGTTTTGATCCCGACCACTCTATTTTACTTTTATCTATGCTCACGGCATATTCAAGTGATTCTGATATATCTTGTTTGAATACTTCGTTTTTTGCACTTTCAGTTTCATTCTTTTCCTCCTTTTCCTCCTTTTTTTCACTTTTACATGAATATATGGTAAAGAGTAAGGTTAATAATAGTACTAGCGAGGAAATCGATTTAGTTTTCATAAATAAAGTTTAATGGTTAAAAGCAATTTCAAAATTATTTTTTTATAGATGAGAAAGTCTTAAATATTTACTAAAAAAAATCCTGTGACATTATGACATTAATTTAAAAATGGCAGTACTTTTGCAGCTTCAAAGTCAAAACTTATATAAAGTACTAGTTACATGAGTAAGAAAACTAAAAATACTGAAGATGTCAAGGATCAAGTTGAAGAAGTACTTGATGCACCAGTTGAAGAAACAGAAGAGAAACAGGTAGATAAAGAAACACAACTTGAAGAAGAACTCGGAAAAGAGAAAGATAAATTCTTAAGACTTTTTGCTGAGTTTGAAAATTATAAAAAGCGAACTTCAAAAGAACGAATAGATTTATTTAAGACAGCTAGTCAGGATGTGATACAAGCTATGCTTCCTGTATTAGATGATTTTGATCGTGCTTCAAAAGAAATCGAGAAATCAGCAGATGAAGCTTTGGTTAAAGGAGTAGAACTTATTCACAACAAACTTAAAGAAACTCTTAAAAATAAAGGTTTAATAGAAGTAGAAGTAAAGGCAGGAGATAGTTTTAATGCAGACGATCATGAGGCAATTACTCAAATTCCTGCTCCTAGTGATGATCTTAAGGGTAAAATAGTTGATGTTATAGAAAAGGGGTATAAGCTTGGGGACAAGGTTATTCGTTTCCCTAAAGTAGTAACTGGACAATAATTTGATATGAAGGAAGATTTTTATGACATATTAGGCATAAGTAAGAATGCTACTGAGGCCGAAATTAAAAAAGCATATCGCAAGAAAGCGATAGAATATCATCCGGATAAAAATCCAGGAGATAAGACAGCAGAAGAAAAATTTAAGAAAGCTGCTGAAGCATATGA
Source organism: uncultured Aquimarina sp. (assembly GCA_947501475.1). Taxonomy (GTDB): domain Bacteria; phylum Bacteroidota; class Bacteroidia; order Flavobacteriales; family Flavobacteriaceae; genus Aquimarina. Next base: position 154,928 of record CANMWA010000005.1, read on the forward strand.
GGTGTTAAGCGATCCAGATAAAAAGGCACGTTACGACCAATATGGGCATCAAGCATTTGAAGGCGGCGGTTTTGGCGGCGGTGGCGGGATGAATATGGATGACATATTTAGTCAGTTTGGTGATATTTTTGGAGGTGGTTTTGGCGGTTTTGGAGGCTTCGGTGGTGGCGGTAGACAACGCCAGGTTAAAGGAAGTAATTTGCGTATTCGTGTTAAACTAACACTCGAAGAAATTACCAATGGTGTTGAGAAAAAAATCAAAGTAAAAAGAAAAATTCAAGCCTCAGGAACTACTTATAAAACATGTGTAACTTGTAATGGAGCTGGTCAGGTAACAAGAATTACCAATACAATTTTAGGAAGAATGCAAACTTCTTCACCATGTACTACTTGTGGTGGTGCAGGGCAATCTATTGATTATAGACCTTCAGATGCAGATGCTCAAGGATTGAAAATTTCTGAAGAAACAGTAAGTATCAAAATACCTGCTGGAGTAGAAGATGGGATGCAACTTAAAGTCTCAGGAAAAGGAAATGAAGCCCCAGGAAATGGTATTGCAGGGGATCTTTTGGTCGCTATAGAAGAGCTAGATCACCCAGAATTACAACGAGAAGGTAATAACCTACATTATGACCTGTATGTAAGTTTTTCTGAAGCTGCTTTGGGAGCTTCACGAGAGATAGATACAGTATCAGGAAAAGTGCGTATCAAAATTGAAGAAGGTGTGCAAAGCGGAAAAATCCTAAGATTAAGAGGTAAAGGTATTCCTAGTCTTAATGGATATGGTACAGGAGATTTGTTGGTGCATGTTAATGTATGGACACCCAAAACATTAAATAAAGAACAACGAGAATTTTTCGAAAAAATGGCAAAAGATGATCATTTTAGACCTAATCCAGATAGTGGAGAAAAGTCGTTTTTTGAAAAAGTAAAAGATATGTTTTCGTAGATAATTTAAGACTTTTTCTTTATCTAGAATCATTTAATCTTATTATCGTATGAATAGGAAAAATTCGTATATTTGAGACATCACTAGCGCATTTAGTGATAATTTTTCTTTTTCATAGCAATTTTTTTCCCATCCTTAATACTTGTATTTAGGGTGGGTTTTGTTTTTTAATACTACTATATTTAAGTTTTTTGGGATACGATATTTATTCTTAGTCTAAAAGCATAATTTAATAGCATTGTATTGCTTAATTAATTAGCATAAGTTTTTAAGTTTTCGTATCATTCGGGTTCCATATAAACTATAACTATATTTTTAGTATCTATGACGAATCTTTTAGAGGTGCAACATGCCACAAAGCGCTTTGGTTCTTTTACTGCGCTTCAGGATGTATCAATTAAGGTACCTAAAGGAAGTATTTTTGGATTATTAGGCCCGAATGGGGCCGGTAAGACTACACTAATAAGAATCGTAAATCAAATTACACTTCCTGATGAAGGAAATGTGTTCTTAGATGGCGAACCCTTACAACCACATCATATTAAAGATATAGGTTATTTACCCGAAGAAAGAGGTTTATATAAATCTATGAAAGTAGGGGAACAAGCTTTGTATTTAGCACAACTTAAAGGACTAAGTAAGAAAGAAGCTCAAGATCGTCTTAAATATTGGTTTGATAAATTTGATATCACAAATTGGTGGGATAAAAAAATACAAGAACTTTCTAAGGGGATGGCGCAGAAAGTACAGTTTATTGTAACAGTATTACATCGACCAAAACTTTTAATATTCGACGAACCTTTTAGTGGTTTTGATCCTATTAATGCGAATGTTATTAAAGATGAAATCCTTCAGTTGAGAGATGAAGGAGCAACGGTGATTTTTTCAACACATCGTATGGAAAGTGTCGAAGAGTTATGCGATCACATTGCTTTAATTCATAAATCTAAAAAAATACTGGAAGGTAGAGTTTCTGATATTAAAAGAGCTTATAAAGCGAATACGTTTGAGGTTGGTCTTCTTACAAATGATGATAATGGATTGTTCAACAGTATAAATGATAAATTCGACGTCACTACAGCAGATTTTAAAACCATAGATAAGCAGCTTAAATTGAGAATTACATTAAATGATGAAATCTCCTCAAATGATTTGTTGAGTTATTTATCTGATAAAGCTCAGGTATTACGGTTTAATGAAGTAATACCAAGTGTTAATGAAATATTTATTAAAACCATTACAGAAAATGAGTAACCTAAAATTAATCATAAGAAGAGAGTTTATTGCTAGAGTTCGTAATAAAACTTTTGTGGTGATGACATTTTTGAGTCCTCTAATATTTGTTGGAATGATAGGATTGATTACTTGGTTGACAACACTTAACGACGATCAAGTTTATAAAATCGGTTTGCTAGATGAGACAGGAAATTTTGAATCATATTTTAAGAATACTAAAAGTGTACACTATATAGACTACAGCAATCTGACTATTAATACTGCAAAAGATTCTGTTTTGATTAATGAGTTATATGGGCTACTACATATTCCAAAAGGTAAATCAAATACCGAATTAGAAAAAGCTATCGAATTCTATTCAGAAGAAGCTCCAAATATTGAAATCTTACAACATATAGAAAAAATAATTTCTGACGAGTTAACACATCAAAACTTCAAAAAACAAGGTGTAGATATTAATATTATAGAAAAGTCGAAAGCAAAAGTAGATATACAGGTAGAAAATTTTTTAGGAGAAAAAACTTCTAAAATATCTAGTTATGTTAAGATGTTTTTTGGAGGATTAGCAGGGTATCTGTTACTTATGTTTGTAATAATTTATGGTAATATGGTAATGCGGTCTGTTATCGAAGAAAAAACAAGTAGAATTATTGAAGTTATCATTTCATCTGTAAAACCAGTACAATTAATGATTGGAAAGATTCTTGGCACTACATTGGCCGGAGTGCTTCAGTTTTTTATATGGGTGATTATAGGCGGTGTTTTATTCTTTATAGCTAGCTTTTATTTGGGCGTAGACATACAGCCAGGATCTTCAGAACAAGTATCACAAATACTGCAAGATAAAGATGCCATGAAACAATCACAATTGATACTTGAGGATATTAAAAATTTACCTATAATATCACTTACAATTCTGTTTTTAGTATACTTTATAGGCGGGTATTTTTTATATAGTTCTATATATGCTGCTATAGGAGCTGCAGTTGATAGCGAAACCGATTCACAGCAATTTATGTTACCCATTATTGTGCCACTTATGCTTGCTTTTTATGTAGGAGTTTTTTCAGTAATAGAAAACCCTCATGGTACAGTATCTACTGTGTTCTCTATGATACCATTAACATCTCCGATAGTAATGCTTATGCGTGTGCCTTTTGGAGTAGATTGGTGGCAAGTAGTAATTTCAATTTTAATTTTAGTTATTAGTATATGGTTTATGGTTGTATTTGCAGCCAAAATATATAGGATAGGTATATTGATGTATGGAAAAAAACCAACATACAGAGAAATATTTAAGTGGTTAAAATATTAATTATGATCCAAGAAGAAATCACAGATCAAGTAAAAGAAATAATCCAAAAAGATATATGGGGGGCAATTAAGGATTTTCTGAGTTTTGAAATCTTTCATTTTGGACCCGATGATCACCCAATTAAGTTAACTGTTGGGTTATTGCTTTTTGTGATATTTGTCATGTTAGTAACCTCTGTTTTACTAAAGTTTTTTAAGAGAATTATTACCAGGAAATTACAAAAAGAAGATCAAAGAAAGCTTGAATCGGTATTTTCATTTTTAAAATACTTTATTTATATCATCGTATTTTTTGGAGCTTTGGATGGTATAGGGTTTAACATTACTGCAATATTTGCAGCATCGGCAGCATTATTGGTAGGTGTTGGTCTAGCATTACAAACTTTTATTCAAGATATCCTTTCCGGTATTTTTATTTTTGTTGATAAAACCGTGCATGTCGGTGATATTATTGAAATAGAAGGAAAAGTAGGTAGAGTAGAAGAAATTAAATTAAGAACTACAAGAGCAGTAACCATAGATAATAAGGTATTGATTATACCTAATCATAAGTATATGTCTTCTTCGTTATATAATTGGACACAAAATGGTACCTTAACAAGAGAATCGATTAGTGTAGGCGTAGCGTATGGTAGTGATACTCAATTAGTCAAAGATTTACTAATGCAAGCTGCAGCATCTTGCAAATATGTTTTGAAATACCCAGAAGCTATAGTGCTCTTTACAGATTTTGCAGATAGTTCATTGAATTTTAAAATAGTATTTACAATAAACGATAGTTTTCAATCTGCTATACCAAAAAGTGAGATACGATTCGAGATCGATCGTTTATTTAGAGAACATAATATTAGTATACCTTTCCCTCAAAGAGAAATTACTATCTTGAAAGAATAAAACTCTTGATATCATAAAAGTAATAACATATACGTTTCGATTAATGAAGGCCAAGCCTCTAATTTTAATATGTATTTTTGTTCATGTTTTTAATTATGTGAGATCTCAAGGAACAAATTTAGCAAGAGTTGAGTACGCTTATATACCTCAATCCAGTAGTGACAATGTATATAGCAGTATTAGATTTTCTGCCAATTATCCTATCAAGATAGATGAAGAAGGAACATATCTGGTGATAGGTACACAGTATCGATATAATAGCCTAGATATACAAGATGGATTACTATTTGATGATCAAGGTGATTTAAATAATTTTCATACAGTAGGTATAGAGGTAGGGTATACCTTCAAGATGAAAAACAACTGGAGATTTGGAGCTAAACTAGGGTCAGGTATTTCTTCAAATTTTGAAGGATCAGGTATAGAAAGTGATGATTTTAGATCTATGGGATCTATATACTTTGTTAAAAGCTATAAAGATAAACAATCGCCAAAAAAATCTCGATTGATAGCGGGACTACGATACGCAATACCAGCAAGTATAAATTTTCCACTTCCAATAATCAACTATTTTAGTAGATTTCACCCTAGTTGGTCTTTTTCTGTGGGTACCCCAAAAACAAATATTAAATATTTTTTTAACGAAAAAAACACCCTGCAAGCTTTTGTTGGACTTGATCGTTTTTATAGTAATTTGCAGAATAACAGATCGTTTGTTGCAGAAAATGGCGAGACAAAAATTGCAGAAAATGCATCTATGCTTAATATTATGGCTGCTTTGGGATATGAGTATTATTTTACGGAACACTTGTTGTTCTTTACATATACAGGATACACATTAAGTAATGAAATTCGTTTACGAAATGGAGACCAAGAAAATGTATTAACTATAAATGATAAAAATACGTTCTATTTTCGTAGCGGAATTAAACTAAAAATATAATGGCAAAAATATTAGTAATAGAAGACGAATCAGCAATTAGAAGAGTTCTAGTAAAAATTCTATCCGAAGAAAGTGATAAATATGAGGTATTCGAAGCCGAAGACGGTTTGTCGGGGATCGAAAAAATAAAAACTGATGATTATGATTTAATCCTTTGCGATATCAAAATGCCAAAAATGGATGGAGTAGAGGTATTAGAAGCTGTTAAAAAAATCAAACCCGAAATTCCGATAGTGATGATTTCTGGGCATGGTGATCTTGATACTGCTGTTAATACAATGCGATTAGGCGCTTTTGATTATATTTCTAAACCACCAGATTTAAATCGATTATTAAATACAGTACGTAATGCCTTAGATCGAAAAGAATTGGTTGTAGAAAATAAGAGACTTAAGAAAAAAGTATCTAAAAACTATGATATGATTGGTGATTCAAAAGCCATTTCAGAAATCAAAGATATTATAGAAAAAGTGGCAGCTACCGATGCTAGAGTATTGATTACAGGACCTAATGGAACAGGTAAAGAATTAGTCGCACACTGGATACATCAAAAAAGTGAACGCTCTACTGGGCCAATGATTGAAGTAAATTGCGCAGCGATACCAGGAGAACTTATAGAAAGTGAACTTTTTGGGCATGTAAAAGGAGCGTTTACATCAGCTAATAAAGATCGCGCTGGTAAATTTGAGGCGGCTAACGCAGGAACCATTTTTTTGGATGAAATAGGGGATATGAGTCTATCGGCACAAGCAAAAGTATTAAGAGCATTACAAGAAAATAAAATACAAAGAGTTGGAAGTGATAGGGATATTAAAGTAAATGTAAGAGTGCTTGCTGCTACCAATAAAGACCTAAAAAAAGAAATAGCTGACAATAAATTTAGAGAAGATTTATATCATAGATTAGCAGTAATTTTGGTTAAAGTCCCAGCGCTTAATGATAGAAGAGAAGATATTCCGTTACTGGTAGATTATTTTACCAAGAAAATCTCTGGAGAACAAGGATCACCTGTAAAAACATTTTCTCCAAAAGCTATAAAACAATTGCAACAATATGATTGGACAGGTAATATCAGAGAATTACGCAATGTGGTAGAACGCTTGATTATCCTTGGAGGTAAAGAGGTTAGTGAAGAAGATGTAAAACTTTTTGCGGCAAAATAGTAATGTTTATACCTTATATTGCGACCAATTGTTGATATGCCCCAAATAATGAGAAGACTATTTTTTTTATGTTGCACATTTTTTACTGTTTATACATCGTCTGCCCAGTATGATCCAGGAGTTGTAAACTATGGTTTGGTGGCCATAAAAAACTTTGGCTTGGATACCGAAATAGGAGCAGGAGCAAGAGTAGAATATGCTTTTAATTGTTATACTACATTTATAGGAGAATATAATCGTTCATTTGATATAGATGCTAATGAAGATTATGAAGGATATAATGAATTTGCTTTGGGCGTAAATCTAATTTTATTCAACTGGTACCCAACTACTATAACTGCAGGAATGGGGTATATAGGTAATGATTCTAATTTTTTTGAAGAAATAGAAGATGAAGCTTTTCTTGGGTTTAGAACAGGAAATTTTAATCACGGAGCACAAATTAAAATTAGAGCATTACATCAAGTTTCTTCTCCAGTGCATATCTTTGCAGAACTGAATTTAAAAAGCCTAGGAAGACGTTATGATACTTTTCTTATAGGTTTTAGTTATGATTTTAATGCCCGATAATTTTTATGAAAAAACTCCTTTTTAGTATCGCTTTTTTATCTTCGATTGCCATGTTTTCACAGTATGAAAGAGGAAGTATTGATTTTGGACTAGGAGCTGCGGTAAGTATAGGACTTCAGGAAGAATTAGGTTTTGATATTAGGTTACAATATGCTTCTGCTAGTAAAATCTCAAGTTATGGTCTAGAATATAATCGATTTTATGGTAAAGAATTTGAAACTACACAAGAGTTTAATGAGTATGTAGCTACTTATAATGTGCGTTTATTTCATAAAGAAACGTTAAGTCTTACAGCAGGAATTGGTTATGTAATAAATGATTATGAGGTTTTGAATAAAGAAGAAGATACATCAAGTTTATTCTTTAAAACCGGTAGGATTAATCATGCCGGATTACTCAAAATTAGAGGGATGTACAACCTTAGTACACCAATACAAATATTTGCCGAATTAAATTTTAAAAGCTTTGGAAAACGATACGATACTTTTATTTTTGGCTTGATGTACTCTCTAGGGATTTGATTCTAATTCTTTTTCTCAAATAAAACTTTAGTATCTTACCAGAGATAACACAAATTGTATTATGAAGAAGATAAATTTCGAAGATTTTAAAGTCACAAAACCTATTGAATTATCCCAAGTCTCTACAGTATATGATCTTGATGCTGAAGAAAAAAAGATCGAAAAAGAGTTAGAAGAAGTTCGAGAGAAATTAGGAAAACTTCAAGACACCTTATATGCGCATGGCAAATATGCAGTGTTAGTATGTTTACAAGGCATGGATACTTCTGGAAAAGATAGTTTGATCAGAGAAGTTTTTAAAGATTTTAATGCTAGAGGAATTGTAGTGCATAGCTTTAAAGTACCTACAGAATTAGAACTTGGTCATGATTATTTATGGAGACATTACATAGCCTTGCCACAGCGCGGTAAATTTGGTGTCTTTAACAGAACACATTACGAAAATGTTTTGGTAACTCGGGTGCATCCCGAATACATTATAGGAGAAAATATTCCGCATATAAATACAGTAGATGATATTAATGATACGTTTTGGGATACACGCTTTAAGCAGATTAGAAATTTTGAAGAGCATATATCACAAAATGGCACATTGATTTATAAGTTTTATTTGCATTTATCGAAAGAAGAACAAAAAAATAGATTGCTGCGTAGATTAGAGAAGAAAGATAAAAACTGGAAGTTTTCTGCAGGAGATCTTAAAGAACGAAAATTATGGGATCAGTATCAAAACTGTTATCAGGATGCGATTAATAGAACATCTGTTTCTCATGCTCCGTGGTATGTGATTCCGGCAGATGATAAACCAACGGCTCGGTATATAGTTGCAAAAACGCTATACGATACTTTAAAAGAATACGATGACATACAAGAACCAGAATTAGATGCAAAAACCAAAGCTAATCTGGATTTGTATAAAGAAGAATTAAAAAACGAATAATTTCATAACTTAAAAATCAATTTTCTGTCACCTCGAGTGAAATCAATAAATGCTTTTTTGATTACCTCTTTTTTACAATTTTTTTATTATAAAACACACAAAATGTCAAAAACAATAATCCCAATCTTTTTTGCAATAATGTCACTTAATTGCTTTGCACAGAACACTATACAAGAGGATTCTATAATGCTAAAAAAGATATACGATGCTTCATTACTAAATGGAAAAAGTTATGCATGGCTGGATCATCTGTCTAATCTGATAGGAGGCCGGCTGTCGGGTTCGATAAATGCCCAAAAAGCTGTAGAATGGGGAGAAAAAGAGCTAAAAGCCTTAGGTATTGATAAAGTATGGTTGCAGTCAGTAATGGTGCCTAAATGGACACGAGGAGTAACAGAGTTTGCTTTTATAGAGACAGAACCTGGTAAAACAACCAATGTGCCTATCTGTGCACTCGGTGGATCTGTACCCACCCCCATAGGCGGTATTAAAGTGCCAATTATAGAAGTGCAAGGGTTAGAAGAACTTAAGACATTAGGGACTTCTAAAATCGAAGGAAAAATAGTGTTTTTTAACCGCCCGATGCAAGCTGATCTGATCGAAACTTTCAGAGCGTATGGTGGTTGTGTAGATCAACGATATTCTGGAGCAGCAGAAGCAGCCAAATTTGGCGCAGCAGGAATTATTGTACGTTCTATGAATCTGCGAGAGGATGATTTTCCGCATACAGGAGCAATGAGTTATGGTGATTTGCCAGATACAGATAAAATTCCGGCAGCAGCCATTAGTACCAATGGAGCTAATTTATTGAGTTCGATGTTGAAATTGAATCCAAAGATAAAGTTTCATATGAATATGAATTGCCGCACCTGGAAAGATGTAGAATCTTTTAATGTGATTGGACAGGTCACTGGTAGCGAATTTCCAAATGAGTATATGGTTGTTGGCGGACATCTGGATTCATGGGATTTGGGTGATGGCTCACATGATGATGGTGCTGGAGTGGTACAATCTATGGAAGTACTAAGATTATTTAAAGAAATTGGATACAAACCTAAGCGATCGATTCGTGTAGTATTATTCATGAATGAAGAAAACGGATTACGAGGGGGTAAAAAATATGCTGAAGTTGCCAAAAATAAAGCAGAAAATCATGTTTTTGCCTTAGAGAGTGATGCAGGCGGATTTACACCACGTGGATTTTCTTTTGATTGTGATGATGTCAATTTTGCCCAAGTAGAAAGCTGGAAATCACTATTTGAACCTTATCTGGTCCATTATTTTGCAAAAGGTGGTAGTGGTGCCGATATAGGACCTCTTAAAAAAGACGGAATTGTACTGGCAGGATTACGGCCAGACTCACAACGCTACTTTGATTATCACCATGCTAAGAACGATACCTTTGATGCCGTTAATAAACGAGAGCTCGAACTAGGAGCTGCAACCATGACAAGTTTGGTATATCTTTTTGATAAATATGGATTGAAATAAGTCTGTGAATTTTTAAAGAAAATTATACATAATACAATTTAGATAGTAATTAAAGAATAATAATAAATGATAATAGAACCTAAAACTCGTGGATTTATCTGTACAACAGCTCATCCAAAAGGTTGTGAGAAAAATATATTAAATCAAATTGATTATATTAAATCAAAAGGTACACTTAAAAATGCAAAAAAAGTATTAGTAATTGGGGCATCTACAGGATTTGGATTGGCGTCAAGAATAACTAGTGCTTTTGGTTCTAATGCTTCTACAATTGGAGTGTTTTTTGAAAAACCACCTTCAGAAGGTAGAACAGCAACATCAGGTTGGTATAATACTGCCGCTTTTGAAAAAGCAGCACACAAAGAAGATATTTATGCTAAAAGTATAAACGGAGATGCTTTTTCAAATGAAATTAAAGAAAAAACTATTCAGTTAATAAAAGAAGACTTAGGTAAAATTGATTTAGTCATATATAGCCTTGCTTCACCTGTTAGGACACATCCAGAGACAGGGGTTAGATATAAATCAACGTTAAAACCTATTGGTAGTTCTTACACTAATAAAACGGTAGATTTTCATACCGGAGAGGTAAAAGAGATCACGATTGAACCTAGTACAGGTCAAGATATTGAAAATACAGTGACTGTAATGGGCGGCGAAGATTGGGAAATGTGGATAAATGCACTTAAGAAAGAAAACTTGCTTTCTTCTGATTTTAAAACAGTAGCCTATTCATATATTGGCCCAGAGCTTACAAAACCAGTATACAGAAATGGAACCATTGGTAAAGCCAAAGATCATTTAGAAAGTACTGCGTTTACCATTACTAATTCATTAAAAGAAATTAATGGAAAAGCTTTTGTTTCAGTTAATAAAGCTCTAGTAACTCAATCAAGTTCTGCGATTCCTGTGATTCCTTTGTATATTTCTCTTCTATATAAAATAATGAAGGAAGAAGGAGTTCAAGAAGGATGTATAGAACAAATTTATAGATTATTTAGTGAGCGTTTATATCTTGAAAATGTACCAACAGATCAGCAAGGAAGAATAAGAATCGACGATTGGGAAATGCGCGATGATATCCAAGAAAAAGTATCCAAGTTATGGAACGAGGCATCTACAGAAACGCTACCTGTAATAGGAGATTTAGAAGGGTATACAACAGAGTTTTTTAATCTGTTTGGTTTCAAGTTCGAAGGAATTGATTATGAAAATGAAGTTGATGAAATGGTATATATTCCTGGGTTGGTTTAAGCAGCTTATGTAATCCATAGTGATATAGTAGCAATTATTTGAGATACATTCTTCTTTTTTTAATGATTCTTGAGATTAGAGGCATTATTTTTTAGATACCTGATATGTTTCGCCTTAGATGCTGTGATGAGCGTTACGAAGTACTGATGTGTCATTTCATCACACTTAAGTGATATTTCGAGGAATTTTTTGAAAGTAAAAACCACCTACTGACATACCTTTGTCGTAACGTATACTTTTTTTTGTACCAAACAAACAAAACGATGCTAGCCTATACTAATTTAAAGAACACAGATTTTAAAGAAATACATGCAGCTTTTTTAGATGCATTTTCAAACTACGAAGAACCTTTTGAACTTACCGAACAGGAATTAAGATATATGCTAGAGCGAAGAGGGTATGATCAAGAATTATCGTATGGGGCATTTTATGAAAAGAAACTTGTAGGATTTGTATTAAATGCAACAGGAAACTGGTATGGGCGTTCAACTGCTTATGATACAGGTACCGGTATTGTCAAAGAGTTTCAAGGGCAGGGTATCGCAAGAAAACTATTCGATCTTACGATTAAAGAACTTAAAGAGAAAAAAATAAAACAATACCTGCTTGAAGTGATCAAAACAAATAGTAAAGCTATTCAGCTATACCAAAGTATGGGATTTCAAATTCATAAAATATATGATTACTATGTGTTTCCTAAATCAAAGTTAACCGATAACCCTTCCAAAAAAATAAAGGATATCATATTTGAAGAAATAGATGTGTTTGATAGGGAGTACGTTGAGAAATGTTGTTCTATTTATCCTTCCTGGCAAAATAGTAATGATGCTGTTGATAGAAAATTTGATCACTTTACCATTTTGAAAGCTACAAAACAAGAAGAGTTGATAGGGTATGGGGTTATAGAAAGGCATACTGGAGATATTCCGCAATTAGCAATACACCCAAAATATAGAAAACAAGGTATTGGTAGAGTCTTGATACAAGAATTAGCTCATTTTACTATGTCTAACCAGATGAAAATGATTAATATCCAAAGTGATTATATACCCTACAAAGATTTTTTTAGTAACCTGGAAATTTCACCAGGTAAGGGGCAATATGAAATGATTTTAAAATTTTAATCCATAATCATGAATAGGTTACAACAACAAATGAAGCAAGAGCTAAAAAGTAAAGAACTATTTGATCAGGTTCGCTCTCATGCATTCGAATATATAGATGGAGTAGAAACTATGGATGTTTTTCCGTCTGAAAGTAATTTAGAAGGATTAACCAATTTTGATGAATCATTACAGCAAAATTCAATAGCCGCTACACAAGTAATTGATCAACTACATTCTTTTGGATCTCCCGCTACCGTTGCACATACCGGAGGTAAGTATTTTGGGTTTGTACTTGGCGGTACGGTACCAGTTTCACTAGGCGTAAAATGGTTATCTGATGTTTGGGATCAATGTGGGGGGCTATATCTAACTTCTCCAATTAACTCAAAACTAGAAGAAGTTTGTGAACGTTGGTTAAAAGATATTTTTGACCTTCCTAAAGAAACAGTAGCTGGATTTGTAAGCGGTACCTCGATGGCTAATTTATCTGGATTGGCAGCTGCTCGTTACCAACTTTTGAAAAACCTAGGATGGGATGTTAATAAAAATGGACTAAACGGAGCTCCAAAATTAAGAATATTAGCTCATGAACAGGTGCACGCAAGCGTAAAAAAAACCTTGACAATGCTAGGGTATGGCACCAATAGTATCGAGTGGATCCCATCAGATGATCAGGGTAGGTTGCAAGTAGATAAATTACCAAAGATTGATAGCAGTTGTTTACTACTTCTTCAGGCCGGTAATGCTAATACGGGGGCATTTGATGATTTTGATACCGTATGTGATATAGCTAATAGGGTTGGAGCTTGGGTGCATATCGATGGGGCGTTTGGGTTATGGGCTGCAGCATCAAAAGAACTTTCATATCTAACCAAAGGGATAGAAAAAGCATCTTCATGGGCAGTAGATGGTCACAAAACACTTAATACACCCTATGACTCTGGAGTGATTATGTGTCGTTACCCAGAAGCATTTGTGAATGCACTACAAGCCACAGGAGAATATATTATTTATAGTGAACAAAGAGATCCCTTGTTATTTACGCCAGAATTATCAAAGCGTTCTAGAGCTATCGAACTTTGGGCAACAATGAAATATTTGGGTAAAGATGGGATTGATCAAATGGTAATTACATTTCATCAAAGAGCAAAGCAGCTAGAAGATGGCTTGCAAAAAATAGGTTTCAAAATCTTGAATGATGTTGTATTTAATCAAGTTCTGGTTGCGGGTGATTCTGATCAAGAAACAAAACAGGTTCTAGAGTATATTCAAAATTCTGGAGAGTGCTGGTTAGGAGGGTCTACCTGGCAAGAAAAATCGGTGATTCGAATAAGTATATGCTCTTGGATGACTAGTGATTCTGATATTGAACAAACAATTGACCTCTTTAACAAAGCAAAGAAGAAATAATGTTTTAATAACTAACAGGCAAAATTACCATCACAGAATATGAACATATAAACAATAGCTACAATCCCAATAATTATATTTAGAATAGGTAAGGAGGCAAAAAATATTGAAGCAAAGTTTTTATTGTTAGTGAATAAAATCCAGGCAGTTACAATACTAAAACATGATACAAACGGATAAGCGACAAGGCTTATAACCAGAATGATTGTTGGCAAGCTGTCTTCAGAACCTGGACTGTCAAACATCATAGCAGACATCATAATCATTGGTAAAGAAGGAAGTATCAATATCCCAAAAACAACACTGGTTACGATTAGATAGATACGAGTATTGTTTCTTTTTTTAATTTCTTTTTCCTGAATAGTAGCTTCTGACATATATTTTGGTTATGAACGTTAAATATACGATAAGAATAATTTAGTTAATTTCGGTTCTAATACCTTTGCATCTTCAAAATTGTAAAATGCTATACCAATACACTAAAGAGTTTCGATACAATCTAAAACTGGCAGCACCGGTAATGATGGGTATGTTGGGTCATACATTTGTTGGCTTGATCGATAATATTATGGTGGGGCAGTTAGGTACGGCAGAATTGGCAGCAGTATCCTTGGGTAATAGTTTTATGTTTATAGCTATGTCATTAGGTATTGGGTTTTCTACAGCAATTACTCCGTTGGTGGCAGAGGCAGATGGAGAGAATAATTTTAAAGCTGGTAAATCTGCTTTTAAACATGGATTGTTTTTATGTACTACCTTGGGGATTATATTGTTTTTGTTAATTCTACTTGCCAAACCATTAATGTATTTAATGAAACAACCAGTAGAAGTAGTCGAACTGGCAATTCCGTATTTAGACTTGGTCGCTTTTTCTTTGATTCCCTTGGTAAGTTTTCAGGCAATGAAACAATTTTCTGATGGGTTGTCAATGACTCGATATCCTATGTATGCCACTTTGATTGCAAATGTGGTAAACGTAGTGCTCAATTATCTCTTGATATTTGGGAAGTTTGGATTTCCACAAATGGGTATCGTAGGAGCAGCGGTAGGTACTCTTGCTTCTCGATTTGTGATGATCATATTTTTATGGGTTTTACTTAAATATAAAGATAAGTCTAGAGCATATGTAACGCAAATCAAGTTTTTTGTATTAGAAAGTAAGATGATTAAAAAAATAGTATCACTTGGTTTTCCATCTGCATTACAAATGTTTTTTGAAGTGGCAATTTTTACTGCGGCTATATGGCTATCCGGAATCTTAGGAAAAAACCCACAAGCAGCAAATCAGATAGCTTTAAATCTTTCGTCAATGACTTTTATGGTGGCTATGGGATTAAGCGTAGCAGCTATGGTGCGGGTTGGTAATCAAAAAGGGCTTCAGAGATTTCAGGATTTACGAAGAATTGCTATTTCGATCTTTTTATTGTCTTTTTTAATTGCAACCGTCTTTGCATTGATTTTTATTGTTTGTAATCAAATATTGCCCAAAATTTATTTGGATATAGATGATGTTGAAAACCTTGTCGATAATACTGAAGTGATTATGATTGCGGCCAAACTTTTAATTATTGCCGCATTATTTCAGGTATCAGATGCAGTACAGGTTACAGTATTGGGGGCTCTAAGAGGTTTACAAGATGTAAAAATACCTACCGTGATTACTTTTATAGCCTATTGGATTGTTGGATTTCCGATCAGTTATTATTTGGGATTACATACCGAGTATAAAAGCTCAGGGATTTGGATTGGTTTGTTCGCAGGGCTTACAACTTCGGCATTGTTATTGTATTTCAGATTCAATAAGTTAACAAAAGATTTAATTAAGAAAGATTAATTATTTACTTTAATAACGGGAAATAAATACGGGTATAGTACCCATACACCTGTTTGGTATTAACGAATAATTAACTATCTTTCCAAAAAAACAGAACATAAAAAAATGAGAGTCCCAAATTCTAAATTTTTTGTACTATTGATGATATTTTCAGTAGTTATTTCTAATACTAGTGTAGGTCAAGAGTTCGAACATAGTAAAAAGCAAAATTTAATTCCTAACCCAAGTTTTGAGAATATCAATACCACGATTAAACGTATTGATATGGAGATGCAAAATTTTGCCATAATGAAAGATTGGAAAGCTTCTACCAATAGCCCTGATGCACATCATCCAGGGGTAAAACGAGTTAAATTTGTACATAGATCTCCTAATTTTCTTAATCAATTTGGGAAACAAGATCCTAGAACTGGAGAAGGAAAAGTAGGAATGTACATTGCTGGTGGATTATATAAAGAAGGAGTAACAGCAAAACTAAAACGCCCCCTTTCTGCAGGTAAGTTTTATTATTTTCATATGTATGTTTCTTTAGGTGAAGGAATATCGAATTCATGTACTTCATCGATAGGATCATATTTTACAGCAAGAGTTCCTAAGATTACTGCAACATCAAAAATAAAGCTACATGTAGAGTCATCAAAAATGGTATGTAATACCAAAGGATGGACCAAAGTTTGTGGCGTATACAAAGCAAAAGGAACAGAAAAATATATTTCTGTAGGATATTTTTCTGATGGGCCGAAAGGAAAATCAGTTAAAGGAGGGAAGTATGATACAGGGTATTATTTTGTAGATGATGTATTGCTCATGGAAATGCGAGATCCTAAAAACCTTGTCGCCGGCCAGGTATGCAATATGGCGCTTGATTTTTCGCCTATAGAATTTTTAATAGGAGAGAGTGAAGCATACAAAGAAATTCAAAAAGCGCTGGATTCTTATATTCAGTATGCTACTATATTTAAAGTAAATTCGGTTAAAATTATTGGTCATGCCGATGATGCAGGTTCTTCTTTTGAAAACGAAATCATGTCTTCAATGAGGGCTAGTAATGTTAAAAAATACATGATTGAAAAAGGAGTAGATGAATCCTTGATCGAAATTGTTGCAGCCGGAGATACATCTCCTGTTGTTACTACCGGTTCTGATTTGGATCCTGATTCTAATAATAGAGTCGAGATTAAAATTAAGTAATGACCTAGTTTTTTTCGTGTTTACTTAAAAAAGATAGTACCTTTGGATCATATATTTTAAGTATTCAGAATGAGTTTTCCGAAATTTTTATTAGGTGATAATACAGATTATCCCGATGCTATCTTTGTGGTTCATACCGAATTTCCAAGGTTTATTATTAATCTTGAAAATGATGAGGTCGAATGGCTTGAGGAGTTTGATAAAAGTGATGAAAAAGAACTACAAGATGAAGCAGAGAACCTTTTTAAGGCTGCCAATGATTTTTATGATCGTGAAATAGAGCGTTACGACGAATAAATTATAAATCACATTCATGGAAGAGCTCATACAACTTGATAAAGACCTTTTTTTATACCTTAATAGTTTAGGTACTTCTACCTGGGATGGTTTCTGGTTATTTATGACCGAAAAGTTCTACCAAATACCATTGTATTTGTTGTTATTGTTCTTTTTTCATAAATATTTTGGGATACGAGGTACTATAATCACTTTGATAATTGTTGCGTTACTTATTACAGCTGCAGATCAGTTATCAAACCTGTTCAAGAATGTGCTTTTTATGAGGCCCAGACCTTGTAGAGCCGATGGTGTAGCAGAGTTTACTCGTTTTATAGCCGAACGATGTGGGCGACATGGTTATTTTTCGGGTCATGCAGCAAACTCTATGGCGTTAGCTTTCTTCACCGGATTAGCATTACAAAAACATCTCAAATATATCTTTCCATTCATGGTGGCTTGGTCTATCGTTGTGAGTTATAGTAGAATTTACATAGGTGTACATTATCCAGGAGATATTATCACTGGTATGGCTATTGGTATTTTATTAGGGTTGGGAGCTTATAAATTGCACACCTACTTTATTGAGCGTTATGGAATGGTATAAAATAACCTTTTACCTGCTTTTTTGAACCTTTTAGGTTCTTTTTATATGCTTTTACCTTCTTTTGTAAAATTTACTTTTCTTTTTTAAACTTCTTCTTTTTCTTCTTTTTACCAAAAAGTCTTTTAAGTAAGTTATCTCGCTTTTCTGGTTTACAGTCAAGATCTTTTAGTATTTCTTCAGAAGGTTCTTCGAATTTGCTTTTGGTAATGAAATCAAAATCAGGGTTTTGATCCATTTTTTGATATAATTTGGCAAAAATGGGTAAAGCAGTATTTGCGCCCTGACCCAAAGCAGTAGTTTTAAAACCAATGTTATAATTGTCATTTCCGACCCAAGTGACAGTAACTAGATTTGGAGTGATACCAACAAACCAACCATCTTTATTATCTTGTGTGGTTCCTGTTTTTCCGGCAATATCATTCTCTAGATTATATGTAGTTCTTATCCTAGCTGCTGTACCTCGTTCTATTGTTGATTTCATGATTTCTAGCATCACTTTTCGTGTGTAATCGCTAAAGGCTGGTGTATCTATAACTTCTGGTTCAAAAGAAGCAATAAGGTTACCGTTTTTATCTTCAATCTTTGAGATATAATAGGGCTTTACACTTTTTCCTTCATTAACATAACTGGCATAGGCTCCTGCAAGTTCTTTTATTTTGATACCATCGGTACCTAGTGCCATAGCTGGTTTATGAGAAAGCGAATCGGTAATCCCTAATTTTTGAACTTGATCAATTACTGTAGGAATTCCTATTTCATTTAACACCTTAACAGCAATTGTGTTTACCGAGTTGCTTAACGCCTTTTCTAACGTGAAATTAAGATGTGGGTCTTCTTCATTTTTATCAGCATTTTTCGGAGTCCAATTGTCTAGGTTGGTATAGGTAATTTCTTTTGTTGAAAAATAGGTGCACGGTTTCATTCCGTTTTCGATAGCAGCAGTATATACAAAAGGCTTAAAGGTCGAACCCACTTGTCTTTTGCTTTGAGAAACATGGTCGTATTTAAAATAACGATAATCAATACCGCCAAGATATGCTTGTACAGCTCCTGTTGTTGGTTCTATAGCAATCATTCCGGCATTTAAAAACTTAAGGTAATGTTGCAGGCTATCTATAGATGAGATTTTTTTGGTTTCATTTCCCTCCCATTCAAATAGTTCAACATCTTTTTTTAATGAAAGAGAGTCTTTAATCTGTGTCTCTGTGAGTCCTATTTCTTTTAATTTTTTATAAATATCAAGTTGTTTAACAGCATTGTTAATTAATTCTTGATTGTTTATCCAGGGAGTAGCACTGCCATATGATGTTTCATAATCTTTTTGCAATACTAGCATATGTTCTTTCATCGCTTCTTCGGCTAGTACTTGCATTTTATAATTTAAGGTAGTGTGAATGATCAAACCATCATTATAAAGATCATATATGGTACTATCCGGCTTTTTATACTGCTTAAGAATTTCGGTAAGTTCTTTTTTTACAGTTTCTCTAAAATACGGAGCTAACCCAAGATCATGATTAAAATATTGATAATCTAAAGCAATTGGTTTACTCATAGTCTCGTCTGCACGATTGGTACTTATGTATTGATACTTAACCATTTGTTTGAGTACAACATCTCTACGCAATTGACTTCTTTCGGTAAAAAGTCTTGGATTATAACTATGATTGGCTTTTAGGGTTCCTATGAGTGTTGCAGCTTCAGCTAATGATAATTTATGAGCAGGTTTATTAAAGAATTTTTGCGAAGCACTTTCGATACCATAAGTGTTATCAGAAAACGGTACGGTATTGAAATAAAGCGTTAAAATCTCTTTTTTAGAATAAATATCTTCCATTCTTTTTGCGATAAAGGATTCTTTCAGCTTATTAATTACTGTGCTAAAGAACCTATATTTTTTTCTTCCAAATAGGTTTTTGGCCAGTTGCAAAGTAATAGTACTTCCTCCTCCAGAGGATTTGTTTCGCAATAAAATAGTTTTAAAAAACACACGCAAAAGACTAGTGTTGTCTACACCATCATGTTCATAAAATCGTACATCTTCTGTAGCAATTAGAGCATCAATAAGGTGTTGTGGCAAGTCCTCATAAGTTATGGGTTGCCTATCGTAGATATAATATTTACCAATTAGATGGCCATCTTTGTCAAGGATTTGTGTGGCTTCTGCTTGTTTAAGAGTACTTAATTCTTCTTTATTCGGAAGTTTTCCAAAAAACCCAAAGTAAATACTAGCATAGAAACATAAACATAAAATTAGAATTCCTGCCAATGATAACAAGGTCCACTTGATCCACCTTTTTTGTAATAAATTCTTTATCATAATCATATATCGACTAGATAACGTCTAAAATTTAATATTATTAGACAGTATGTGTGTCATGTTTTTTTCTATAATCCAGAATAAATAATATAATCATTATTACCATTAGTATTGAAAAGGGTAGTGAAGTGATAATAAGTAGTTTTTGCATAGCGACCAAGACATTAATTTCTGCTTTTACATTACCTAATAAAATGATCCCGATAGAAAAAATTAATACTATAATACTCCATAATAAACGATGTTTTTTTGAAGGTTCTTGTTTACCATCATCGGTAAACATACTAAGTACAAAAATGGCTGAATCTAATGAAGTGACTAAAAAACTAATTAATAATAGAATTGTTAGTGTATTTATAAACCCTTGAAATGGATAGTTTTCAAAAAAGATAAAAATAGAACTAAACACATTGTCGAATTGCCCTTGATATACTCCTAAATTTTCAATGATACCAAAAGCTGATTGACCAAAGGTTGTAAACCAGAAAAAAGTACCTAATGATGGAACTAGTAATACTCCTAAAATGATTTCACGCAATGTTCTTCCTTTTGAGATTCGTGCAATAAAAATCCCTGTAAAAGGAGCCCAGGCTAACCAAAATGCCCAATAATAGTAAGTCCAATCTGTAAGGAATGCTTCTCCGGGATTATATTGACCATATGCCAAGCTAAGCGGTATAAAATCGATAATATAATAATACAACGAGGTAATGAATTGACTGGTTACTGATAGCATATCACTTTGCAGAAAGACAAAAAACAAAAGCCCAATGGTGATGTAAATATTCCAGGTTGAAATTATTTTGATCCCTTTGTTAACACCTCTAAAAACTGAAATAAATGCTAAAATTGAAATCACAAATAATATAAAGATAGTTCCTGTGAGTCCAAAGTCTTCTTTTAATAAATGGGTAAGCCCTCCTTCGATTTGCGTAGTGCCTAATCCAATTGCAGCTACTAGTCCAAAAACGGTAGTAAGAATTGCTAGTATATCGATACTGGCAAAAATAAAATTGCGAGGTTTTTTTAAAGTCACTATATTCTCTATAGATGAAAAAGCACTACTAGATAATACTTTTTTAGATTGCACAAAAAGATAATACCCTACTGTAATGGCAAATACAGCATAAAATGCCCATGCAGTAAACCCCCATTGATAAAATGTGTATTCTAATGCTATAGTTTTTGCATCTGTGCCATTATGAATAGGCGGATTATGCATCATGTATACAGGTTCTTGTACAGCTCTTAGTAATATTCCAGCGCCCATCCCAGCACTATACAACATAGATATCCAGGCTATTTTTGAGAATTGAGGTCGATCGGTTGATTTGCCTAATCGCCGTTTACCCCATTTTGAAAATGCAAGAACAATCAATAATACAACACAGATTAACCCTAGCCATAAATAAAACCTTCCGAATCTTTGACGAATGTACACCGAAAAAGACTCTATACCATCATAGGTTTCAAGCGTAAAGACGTATAAGAAAAATGAAAAAAAAAGTAAAATGCCTAATGAAATATATAGTAAGCCATTTTTCTTTATATCTAATTTCATAGCATATATTTTACACGTCTTAAGCTGATTTAAATACCTAAAAAGTTTTAGTAATCATCTAATATATGAATAAAAATTTTGTGATTTTTAACAAGTAAAAAAACAAAAAAATAATCAAATATTTAAGGATAATTTTTTAGATATCTCATTTTTTTTAAATAAACTTGTAATAGTATATTCAATGAAATATGCTGCTATACCCGAATTGAAAATTACTTGGGGTTAGTTAGATTGATACCCCAAGGTTTGTGTTATACTAATCATATTTACCACTAGATAAGCTAACTAACTAAACCTGCAAACCCATGAGAAGAGTAATTGTTGACTACAAAAAATTAAATAAAAACATTCTGAATCTTCTTGTCGAAAAATTTCCTGATGGATATGCCGATCGAGATATTATTTATTTCAAAAACCAGTATAATGAAGCTATCGAAGCTGTAGAAGTGAAAACTGCTGAGACAATCTATTTGGTTAAGATTAGTAAGAGACTCGCAGATACAATGCAAAGCTTTGAGGACGATGATACCAGTACAACTCAAAATACTGATATCCCAGAAGGTGTAAGCAAAGAAGAAGTTGGGGATATCGATGATAGATAAGCGATCCCTTAGATGCGTTATCATAACATTGATTCAAAAATTATAGTACTTGATAAATTCGAGTAGGTTGACTTTTGTGCAATATGAACAGATGGTTTAACGATACGATTTAGAATAATTTGCCTTAAAATTTCATATACCAGATAAAGTTTTCTTTTATTTGTATTTTTTGATTTTATTAACAATTCTAAAACGTAAGAGAAATGGCTTTTAGAAATGGGGATTTCTTTTAGTTATTTGTAAGTAATACATGAGGTATAGTAGATACTATTTGCTTTTATTTTTTGTTGGATTTCAATTATATTGTCAAACACCAATTGAAAAACGTGATCATAGCTTTTTTGTGGTACCCGAACTTTTGTTGGGTAAGACTATGGAAGCAAATACAGGTTTTCCTGAGACCAAAATACAGAAATCGTTTTTTGTTAGTATAGGAAATCATAATACAAAGCTCGATCAACAATGGGCAATTGAGTTAGGATATCCAAAAACAGGAATATCTTTGGGTATAACTGATTTTGGAAATACCGATAAAATTGGATATGCATATACGTTAATGCCATTTGTTGAAATAGGGCTATTTCAAAAACATTCGGACCGATGGAATCTAAATATTGGAATGGGAACTTCTTATATAGATACTAAGTTTGATCCAGAATTAAATCCACTTAATCTTGCAGTTACTACAGATATCAATTGGGCATTTAGATCATTTTTGTACTATGATGTAATAAAAAGAAAATCAATGAACTGGCGTCTTGGTATGGGATATGCTCATTTTTCTAATGGTCATACACGATTACCTAATCAAGGGCTTAATTCATTTTTGATAAGTATATCTTCAAGTATAGGTAAAGAACTTGAGGTTTCAGAAAGTGATAGTATAGACAGAAAACAAAATAAAACCAGATCATCAGAAACTTATATTTCTTTTAGAAGTGGTATTGGGCAGAATGTACTTTCTCGGGTTTTTAACGATAAAAAGGAAGTGTACTCAGTAGCTTTTTCTGGGGGTAAAATTATTAATAGAACATTTAAGTTTGGTGCAGGGTTTTATTATCGATTTTATGAGCATTATTATGATCATATTATTGAAAACGGACAACTTATAAGTGAGCAAGTACCTGATTATAGAGAAGCCCCTTATCGTTATGCTAGCAATTTTGGTTTTTTTGGTAGTGCAGAACTTCTTATTGGCCATGTTGGGGTAGAATTTGATATGGGTATTAATATTTATAAACCTTTTTATAAAATCGATTGGCAACTTAGTCAAGGATATTTTTACCAGGGAGAATATGCCAGGTTAGGAGAATTAAATTCGTATTATGAAATAAAGCGTACAATATCTAGTCGATTAGGTATAAAATATTATTTGTTTAATACGTATAGGTCTCCAAAAAATAATTTATTCGTTGGAGCGAGTATTAATGCTAACCTAGGACAGGCTGATTTTTCTGAGCTTAGTTTGGGGTATGTATATCGTTTTAATTTGAAAGAAAAGCGAAAATAGTATTCTAATTAAGAGTTCTTGCTTAATTCGAGTAAATACTTTGCTGCTGCAAAAGGTGTTATCTTATGTTCTTGTACGGCATTTAATTGTGAAATTAATTCGGTTTTTATTTTTGGATGATTGTAAAAAGAGCTTTTTAATTGTTCTTCGATAGTTTGTAGTAACCAAAATTTATTTTGTTTGATTCTATTCTCTTCAAAAAAACCATTTTGTGAAGTAATATCTATATATTTTTGTATCAATTCCCAAATAGGCAAAATCCCAGTTTCTTTTAATGCACTACAAGTTACCACTTCTGGAGACCAACTATTTTGCGCAAGCGGGTAAAGGTGTAATGCTTTTCTAAATTGATTTTTGGCTTGTTGGGCACGTTTTACATTATCACCATCGGCTTTGTTAATTACAATGGCATCTGCCATTTCGATAATACCTCGTTTAATACCTTGTAATTCGTCGCCAGCTCCAGCAAGTTTTAATAATAAGAAGAAGTCGACCATGCTATGTACGGCAGTTTCACTTTGCCCTACACCTACAGTTTCTATTATAATTACATCATAACCAGCAGCTTCGCATAAAATTATAGATTCTCGAGTTTTTTGAGCTACACCCCCTAAGGATTTCCCTGAGGGTGAAGGACGAATAAATGCCGATGTTGATCGCACCAAAGATTCCATTCTGGTTTTATCACCCAAAATACTGCCTCCAGAAATAGTACTGCTTGGATCTACAGCCAAGACAGCTACTTTTTTACCTTTCTTTATCAATACATTTCCTAGAGCTTCAATAAATGTGCTTTTTCCGACTCCAGGAACTCCGGTAATCCCAATCCTTATAGAATTATTAGCATATGGTAGGCATTTTTCTATAAGTTGTTGTGCTTTTTCGGCATGATTTTGCTGGGTACTCTCAATTAAAGTAATGCCTTTGCTTAATGCAGTAGTGTCTTTAGTAATAATTGAATTAAAAATAATATCTACAGCAATTTCTTTTTGCTGTAACTTTTTAAATCGATCAATAGCTTGATTAGTAGTACTAGATGGTACTTTTGAGGGTCGATCAGTATTTTTGATATTATTTTTAGGCACTACATAATTTTATGACAAAGTTATAAATTCCTTTTTTGGAAACCTACCAATGCATGCAGGTTCATAAATATGTATGCTTAAACCTTAATAGGAACTGCAATTGCCGTTCTATCCCATGCAAGATATAATATCGTAAAATCATTTGCATTTTCGAAGTAAATAGAAAACTGCTCTTTAACATTTAGTAAAGGTAAAACAGGAACTTCTATAGTAAGTGCATCAAAAGCTGGATCTCTTTTTATGGTACCGTCTATATGCACTCCCCAACTGTATTGTTTACTGTTAAAAATGACTTTCCATGATTTTGGATTTGGGATAGTCCATAGAGTATATGTTCCTGTTTTAAGAACAGTCCCGTCTATTAATAAATCTTTACTGGTGGTAAATGTAGTGGCTTCATTAGCTCCGGTTCTCCAGACCTCTCCATAAGGTACTAGGTTTCCAAAAATCTCCCTCTCTTTTTTATAGGGTCTGTTGTAAAACACTGTGAAAGTAGCATCTTTTACTGTATGATTAATAACTTCTTCGGGGCTGTGTTTTTTGGTATTTTGTTTCATGAAATACATTCCTGTAAATCCAATAATTACGATACCTAATAAGGAGACTATTACTATTTTTAAAATTTTTGACATAAATTAAATACTTTACAACCTAAATATAGCTTATTTAAATATCAAAAACACCAAAAAATCATTTTGATAGTTTAGTAATGTTCATCACATTAACTGCACAAGTATTTCTAAGTGTAGTTAAAATTTTAAATATAGAATCAGGAAAGTGTTTTTTTTCAATAAGCGCATCAATGCGTTTAATTAATTTGTTGGTACAATCTATATTTTTTTCTACAAGATGTAATACATCTTCGATTTCATTATCATTATGAAAGTTGTAATTATTCGTTGTGGTGCGCATGGTTAATACATAGTTATCATTAATAAAAGTGAAGTAATAGTGTGTTTATGGTAAATAAACTTACTGAAGCAATCGTTAATTTTATATTAAATAATTGATATTCAGTTGTTTGTTGGTTTTGGTCATTTTTTATGTATAATTTTGCAACATAGAATATATAAGTACGTCTATATAGATGAGTACGATGTAAAACAGTTTTAGATAATAATCACTAACCAAAAAGAATATAAAAGTTTGTTACAAAGCGAGCTAATAGAAAAATGTAGGGCCAACGATCGTGTGGCGCAAATGAAATTATATAATAAGTACTGTGATGGTATGTATTATGTTGCGCTGCGATTTCTTAAAGATCCATTTGAGGCTGAAGAAGCTATGCAAGAATCTTTTATTAAAGCATTTACCAGACTTCATCAGTTTACAGGTGATGTGACTTTTGGTGCGTGGCTTAAACGAATTGTTATAAATAAAAGTATAGATATGTTGAAAGCCAAGAAAATGAATATGGTTGCTATTAATGAACAGGTGATGACAACAGTCGAAGAACAAAATGATTGGTCGGTATCAGATTCTGTTACAGTAGATGAAGTAAAAAAGGCAATAGAAGCATTACCAGAAAAATATAAATATGCAGTTATGTTGTTCCTGGTAGAGGGATATGACCATAATGAAATAAGTGAAATACTAGATATCACTCCTGTAGCTTCTAGAACATTAGTACATAGAGGAAAAAAACAATTACAGGGTCAACTAAAACATTTGAGAGATGGCACAAGATATTAGAGAGCTATTGAAGCAAGACAAGCAGATCCCTTCAGAAAGAATAAAAGAAGGGCATCAGCAACGGTTTACAGATAGGTTAGAAAGAGAATTACCGTCCAAAACTAATAACACAAATTATAACTGGCTTAAAATCGCCGCAAGTATTGTTGTTATTTTTTCGGTTTCTTTAATGACTTTTAACCAATTTCAACCAGGAGATGCTAATACAACGGATGTAGTAGATGTAAATAATTCTGAAATAAAAAATTCTACAGTGGTTTTAGATAAAGAATCTTCGCCTCTAGCAGCAATGTTTCCGGAGTATGAAAAAGTTGAAAATAGCATACTCACAAGTATAAAATTTCAATTATCTCAGATTACAATTGATGATACCAATAGAGAATTGGTTGAAAGCTTTATGGTTCGTTTAAAAAACCTAGATAACGAATACCAAAGACTAAATAAAGAGCTTATGGAAGTTGGTCCAAACCAACAAAGTATAGAAGCAATGATAGAAAATTTAAAATTAAGACTCAGCCTGTTAAATAGATTAAATGATAAACTAAAAGAATTAGAAAAAATTGAGAATGAAGGTTATAATGAAATACAAGCTTAGATTTATCACAGTATTCATACTGCCTTGCATGTGTATGGTTGCTCAAAGCAAGCAAGAAAAATTGAGTGAAAAACTTATAGTTAACAGTAATGTTACTTTAAATTTCAATACAAGTCATACCAATATTGTTTTTGAAACATGGAATAAAAACCAAGTTGAAGTAGAGGCTTTTATTGAAGGAGATAACCTCACCGATGAAAATAGTCAACGTATACTTGATAGTTGGCAATTAGACATATCAGGTGATGATCAAAATATAGTTATTAATTCTACAGCAGGAAACCTTTGGACAAGAAGAGTTACTGCTTCTAATATACAAATGAGTAAAGAAGAATTAAGAATGTTGAGTCCTTTGATTTCGGATATGCTTGGCCCTATTATGAAGGATATAGCTAATAATCCAATGCCCAATGCTCTTTCTAACGATCAAGCTAATGTGAGTCTTAATAACAAGAAATATAGTGAAAAGGATGAGAAATATATCCAGCAATGGGAGAATCAGATACGAGAAAAATTTAGAAAAGATGTAGATCAAGGAAAATTGCAATGGACAAATCAATTAGGCAATGATGCTAGAAAAACACCTTCTAAAACACAAGTCGATATCCAATTAGAAGCATGGGGGCAACAATATGGGAGACAGATGGAAGCATGGGCATCTCGACTAATAAAAGATATTGAGAATCAACAAAAGGGTACAGCTAATGTGACTTTTTATGCCTATAGCTCGAATAAAACTAATACTAGTGGCGCCAATAAAATTATTAAAGTTCGTATGCCCAAAGGGGCCAAATTAAAGCTTAATATTCGTCATGGAGATGTGCAATTGGCTGAAAAAACAATTAATATTAAAGCAGCACTTTCTCATACCAAACTTTCAGCAAATATTATAGAAGGAAATCAAACATTTATTAAAGCTTCTTATTCTCCAGTTTTTGTACGTCAATGGAATAACGGAAGGCTTGTTGTTAATTATGTTAAGAATTGTAGAATACAGAATGCAAAAAATCTATTGGTAAATGCAGATTCTAGTAATGTTTACGTTCAGCAACTTGAAGAAAATGGGGTTATTTCTGGAAGTTTTGGTATAATTACAATAGCTAATTTGGGAGAATCTTTTTCTACTCTAGACTTAGCTGTTCAAAACTGTGATTTTAAGCTAAAACTACCAAAAACAGCTTTTAATCTATCCTATAGTGGAGCGCAAAGTATAATTTCTTTACCTAAAACCTTAGAAATAAGTACAAGAAAGAATTTTGGAAACGTATTTATTAATGGATTTCAAAATACACGTAGTACCGACAAGATGATAACAATCAATGCAAAGTATAGTGAGGTATTGCTTAATAACAATTAATTTAGAATACATAGATTTTTTATAGTAAATTGTAGTGTTAATTATAAAAAAACTCTATCTATATGGATAGGGTTTTTTTTAGTTTCGGGTCATATTTATTCACATTTATTTAACGCATCATTCGTAAGAATAATAACTTAGGTGCACATCTTGACTTTGTAATCTTGCTTTTAATCCGATTTGTATGATATTTTTAATTTTTAAACATTTGATTATCAATGTTTTAAACTATTAAAACTTGATATTTAACATATTTTGTGTGTTTTGTCGAAAATCAAAACATTTGATCTAAAAGTCTAGTTTTTAGTTTGTTTAACTATAATTTAATAATATCATTGTATGGTAAAACCGTAAGAAAATTAATAGTTACCATTACGGATCAAAGTATAGAAAATGAAATCATTAGTTTACATATTTAGTTTGTTTTTATCTTTTGCAGGAATTGCTAATGGAGATAGAGACGGCCAAAAACTTGAAGTAGAGAAAAATGGTCTTGTAGTTGAGGTTGTGGATTTTCAAGAAGGCGATAAAATTAAATTATTTGAAGTAGAAACAGGAGATCATATTTTATCTAAAAGCCATGGAATGATAGATCTTAGTCAATTACCACTTGGATCTTACCTACTAGAAAATAACGAAGGTAAATCTATAGTAATCCAGAGATTAGAAGACGAGATTAATATAGATGGCGTTATTGAAGTTGTAGAGAGTGAATTTGTTTTAGAAAGAGATAGTCAAAGAGCTTTTATATCAAGTGATGTTAATGTTGAAGAAGAGTTTATTAATTACTACGAAAATACACAAACATCTTTATTAGAGATAAACAGAGATGGAGATATTATAACTGTTGTTGGTTTTGAAGACGGGGATAAAATTAAATTATTTGAAGTAAAGAATACTGTTCATATTTTGTCTAAAACAACAAATTTTGTAGACCTTAGTCAATTACCAGCAGGAGTATATGTATTAGAAAATAATAAAGGAGAGTCTGTAGTAGTTGAAAAATACACAAGCAATGATCAAGTTGCAGAGATGGAATAATAAGATTTTATATATATTTAAAAGCCTGTCCTTTTGGATGGGCTTTTTTTTTGAAGTTTATTATGGTTTTATACAATAGTAAAAAACTTCTATTTTGGAACATATCTACCCAATATTAAAACAATAGTCAGTCTTAAGTTTTATGTGATTAACTAGTTTAGCGTTTTAATTAAAACGCTAAACTAGTTTGTATGCAATATTTAATGGTTTTGATCAATAGCATTGATTTTGGCATAAGCTTTGTAAAATGCAAACAATACACTTGAAACAATCACACAATGAAAAAACAATTATTTATTTTAGGGGCTTTACTTTTTGGAATTTTTTTATCGAGTTGTAATAGCGATGATGATTTAAATGAACAACAGGGAGATGGATTCCCTAAAATCCTTTCGTTTGAATTTTTAGCCAGTAATAATGATGAATTACAACAAGATATTCTTGCTACTATTGACGAGGATAGTAAAACTATTACAACTTTATTTCCGCCAAATACTTCTATAACGTCTTTAGAGCCTACAATTAAGTTGTCAGCGAATAGTGAAAGAGTATTTCCTAGCGAAGATTTCCCTATGGATTTTACCAACCCTGTGACTTACAAAATTTTCGGAGATGGTTTTAATGATTCAGAGTATACCGTTATTGTTACGGTAGAGGATAGTAGGGAAGCTAGTATCACTGATTTTGGTTTTTTATTAAAAGCTAATCCAAATACGAACCTAAGAAGAGATGTATTTGGCGAAATTAAAGAAAATACAATTCTGATAGATTTCGAAAATAATGTTAATATTTCTGCATTATCACCAAGTTTTAGTATTTCTGCAGGAGCATCAGTTGTGCCAGAAATTGGCGTAAAACAAGATTTTACAAACCCTGTAAAATATACAGTTACGGCACAAGACGGAGTTACAAAGACTGAATATACAGTTAAAGTAAATAAAAATGCAATTACAAAAGTTACTTTTACTATTAATGGTATAGAACAACAAGCAGTTATAAATGGTGAAGATGTAACCTTACAGGTCCCAAAAGGAACTGACCTCACTGGTTTGGTACCAACTATTGAAATTTCTAGCGGAAATACCATTAATCCTGCTAGTGGTGTTGCCCAAAATTATAATGACCTTGTTTTTTATACGGTTACCAGAGCAGATGGTAGTACCAAAAAGTATAGATTTGATGTTTTTGAAGAAGATAGTGCACGAAGTGACAGGGCAGCATTGGTAGAATTTTATAAATTAAATAATAAACCAGGCAATGCATCCCCAATTACTGGAGGTGTAGGAGAATATCTAAGAAATTGGGACCTTGATGCTTCAGAAATTCAAAATAATTGGCAAGGAATTACAGTGAATAATGAAGGAAGAGTGACTGTTATTAATATTGGAATTTCTTCACTCATTAAAGTATACGAAATTCCTCCAAGTTTTGGAGGTTTGTCCAAGCTACAACAAATGTTTTTTATAGATGTACGACTCGAATCATTACCATCAGAAATTGGTAATCTAAGTGATTTATGGTTTTTAAGTTTTATTGATAATCAATTAACATCTTTACCAACAGGGTTAGACAATCTTAGTAGTTTGCAGGTTTTGGTTTTAGAAGGCAATCGTTTTGAAGAAGTACCGGTTGAGCGTATAAAAAACATCAGAAACTTAAGATCTTTGCTATTAAGAGATAATAATTTGACTAGTATTCCAAAAGAATTAGGTGAGTTAACTAATTTGGGCTCGTTAGATTTAAGAGAAAACCCGGTTACTAGTATCCCTAAAGAAGTTTGTAATTTATTTCAAAATAATGATAACCTCAAGTTAGACGATGATGATGTTTGTGAAGGGTAATTAATAAAAAAACATAAAAAATACCGGTGCTTGGCACCGGTATTTTTTTTAAACAATGTTGAGATAATTTACTTGTCTAAATTTTTGGTCATAGTAAAGCCAGCAAATAACCCAGCTCCTGCCATCAAGAAAATTGTGCCCGGGTATGCAATATCTTCATCTACACCTATTGATAGATGTAAAATCCCTGCGATAAAAATACCAACACCTATACCCATTAATAATAAAGATAAATTCAGGATAAAGACTTTCCATACAGGAGTTACTTTTTTATCCTTGCTACTGTAAAAAATAGAAGCATCTGCTCCTTTTTCGATTAAAGCTAATCGTTCTTTATTTCTTGCAGATATAAATAAATATACTATTCCGAAAATACTTCCAAAAAATATTAAGGGAATTAAAATTTCTGGTCCATTCATAATTTTGATTTTTAATGATTAATACTGTTCGTTTTCTATTTAAGACGTGGTGCATTACAAACCGGTTACAAAAAATACCAAAAAAATATTTTGTACTTTTTAGTTTAATTTATGTAACCAACAATAATATAGTATCGTCTTATGAGGAAATGAACCATCAATCAGATCAATATTATATCGACCAAGTTCTAGAAGGACAGGTAAATGTGTTTTCTGTTCTTGTAGAAAGATATCAGGGATTAGTATATACCGTGGTATATAGAATGATAAAGAATAAGGAGCAAGCAGAAGAGGTTGCTCAAGATTCTTTTATCAAAGCATTTAAATCGCTAAGTAAGTATAGGGGAGATGCTAAATTTTCGACTTGGCTATATACCATCGCGTATCGAAAGAGCTTGGATGCTATTAAAGCGTCTAAACGTATGAAATCTTCTGAGCTTATAGAGGATATAAGTGAAGGAGAAATAGAATTAGTAGGCGATGCATTAGGTTATTTACAAGCAAAAGAAAGAAAAGAAATTATATCAAATAGTATAATGAAGCTTCCTGAAGATGAGGCGGCGATTATTACATTGTATTATTTTGAAGAAAAAAGTGTAAAAGAGATCGTTGATATTATAGGTATAACCGCGGATAATGTAAAGATAAAGCTATATCGAAGTAGAAAAAAACTATATTCAATATTACAACATCATATATTACCTGAAATAAGTAGTAAAAATGGAAGAGCAATTTAAAGACATAAAACATTTGGTAAAAGAAGCGGGTGTAGATCACCCTTCTTCTGATTTTCTAAAAAATGTAATGCAGAGCGTAGAGATTTCTTCAAAAAAAGCATTAGTATACAAACCATTGATTTCTAAGAAAATTTGGTTTGTTATAGGATTGATAATAGTTGGGTTACTATTTATTTTGCCATTTTTGTCTCAAGGCAAAGTGTCAATTATTGATACCATTGATTTTTCATTTTTAAATTTGAAAAGAATAAACAATCCACTTTCAGGATTCACATTTCATAAAACCACAACATATGGTATGTTGTTTCTTGCAATTTTGTTTTTTGTTCAAATACCATTATTAAAAAGAAGAATAGATAGAAATTTTTCAGTATAACTCCTCGAAAAATATTTTTTAAACTGCAGTACATTCTCTATTTTACATACCAAATTAATTTTGGGAAACATTCTTATGCAAAAAAGAGTATGTATTATCGGGGCAGGACCAAGTGGGATTACTGCTCTTAAGAATTTAAGGGATAAAGAATTAGATGTAGTTTGTTACGATCGAAACAGAGAAGTAGGAGGTAACTGGATTTATTCTGAAGATGAAAGTCATTCTAGTGTTTTTGATACAACACATATCATAAGTTCAAAAACATTATCACAATATGAGGATTTTACCTTTGATGATTTTGATACTACTGTAGCCGATTACCCTTCACATGATGAGCTTAGAAGATATTTTCAAGCATATGCAAAGCATTTTGAGTTATATGCTTATATCGAGTTTAATACTATAGTGAAACGCTGTGAAAGAATAGCAGCCAATGAATGGCACATTACTATAATTCAAAATGAAAACGAAAAAGTCGAGGTCTTTACAGATCTAGTCGTTTGTAATGGCCACCATTCTGTGCCTCGAATGCCAGAATACCCTGGGGAGTTTTCAGGTAAGTTTATGCACTCTCACAATTATAAAAAAGCAGCTCCTTTTGCAGATAAAAGAGTGCTAGTAATTGGTGGAGGAAATTCAGCTTGTGATGTTGCGGTAGAAACCAGTAGAGTAAGTAAAAAGACCAGTATTAGTTGGCGAAGAGGATATCGTATTATCCCTAAATTCTTTTTTGGATTACCCTCTGATATTGTTGGTGCTCGTTCTTCCTGGTTACCTATAAAAATACGAAGCTGGTTTAATGACATATTGCTTACTATCATGTTAGGCAAAAATAAATTATACGGTTTACAAGAAGTAAAAACAAAGTTCGGCCAGACACATCCTACAATTAATGATGAATTATTGTACAAAATTAGACATGGAAAAGTACATCCTAAGTTAGATATTGAAAGATTAGAAGGGAATACTGTTTATTTTAAAGATGGAACAAATGAAGAAGTTGATGTAATCATTGCATGTACTGGTTATATTCTGAAGCATTCTTTTTTTGATGAATCATTTGTGGATTATAGTGATGGCCCAGTGCCATTGTATTTAAAAATGTTTCACCCAGAGTATTATGATTTGTTTTTTGTAGGGATGTTTCAACCACTTGGTTGCATCTGGCCTGGATCCGAACTACAAAGTAAGATTTTAGCAAATTACTTAACAGATAACTGGAAAATGCCTTCAAATATTAAAACTTTATGTAAAAAAGAGGTTACTAATCCCCATTATAAGCAAATCGACACACCAAGACATACAATAACGGTAGATTTTCATGCATTTAAAAAAGCATTATTAAAACAGTTGCCTAAAAAATGGATATCAAAAGAACCTAAAACAATTTCACAAAGCGCATGATGATTAACACTCCGTTTAAAGAGTTTGTAGAAAATTTATCTCAAGGATTTACCCCGATAGTATCTTCAAAATTCTCAAAAGAAGATTATATTTCAATTGATTTATCAGAAACTAATCAAAACTTGAACACGATAGATGTCTCTTCTTCTGAAGCATTTGAGGTATATATTAATAAATATCTCAAAAAGAACAATCTTAGAGTAGCTTATGGCGGATATAATGAGACAAGAGCAATCTATCGTAGGAGTTCACATTTTAATCAATTAGACCCAGAAACCGAACGTAATATACATTTGGGAGTTGATATATGGTGTGACGCAGGAACAGAAATATTATCGCCATTAGATGGAAAGGTACACAGCTTTAAAAACAATAATAATTATGGCGATTATGGCCCAACAATTATTCTAGAACACCAGTATCCTGATATTACTTTCTATACACTGTATGGGCATTTAACTATAGATTCTTTATCAAAATTGAAAGTAGGCCAAATAATAAAGGCTAATGAGGTAATCGCATATTTGGGCGAT
Source organism: uncultured Aquimarina sp. (assembly GCA_947501475.1). Taxonomy (GTDB): domain Bacteria; phylum Bacteroidota; class Bacteroidia; order Flavobacteriales; family Flavobacteriaceae; genus Aquimarina. The sequence continues at coordinate 189,700 of CANMWA010000005.1, forward strand.
GCATCAGTAAACGGAGATTATGCTCCTCATTTGCATTTTCAGATCATTAGAGATTTACAAGGGAATATTGGAGATTATCCTGGAGTCTCTAATAAAAAGGATTTAGATTTTTACCTACAAAATTGCCCGGATCCAAATCTTTTACTGAAAATTTAGGTTATGATTAAAAAAATAAGCTTCTAACATATGTTACATTGATGTTAGAAGCTTATTATTAACTTGCTTTTTTTGTCTGAGCTAGAACAAAATTATTTGATCTTCACGTAACGGGGTAGTTTTACTAATATCATTGCTTATGCTATTTGAAATAATTAATTCAGCAAGAGAGATAAAAACATTACTATCAAATAATATTAAAGTGGTTTCTATGGTTACTTCTTCATCAGCGGGCATTATAAAGTCGATAGGATCTGATCTAAGCTCAAAGAAAGGAGCTGGATCTGCAGGATCATTTATTTGATAAGAATAAGTACCTGGATTTTGTTGCCAAGGTTCAAGTAGCTCTTCACCATTTTTATTTTTTACCGAATAAGAAACTTCAAATTGAATATAATCTTGATTTGTACTTTGACCGATGTCTGCATAACCAAAGATTTCCAAAAAGACTTTAGAGTCTGCTGGCGCTGTATAAACCCCTGTGGTTTCATTATACGATGTAGGATCTGCGAGAACCGTATAATTTATAGTCCTAGATATTGAAGTATTCGATGCAGAGGTGACAATAATACTTGCGGTCCCAGGACCCGTTGTCGTTCTGCTGCCAAATGGACTTACCGAAACTACATCGCTATTTGTAGAGGTCCAAATCAACGTTTTGTCTGTTGCATCTTCAGGATCTACTCTTACTCCTCCACCTTTACCAATCCCTGGTCGAAAATAAACCGTAAGATCTGTTTCTCCATAAATAAAAATACCAGTTACAGGTATTGGAGTACTAACGACTCGTAGCATGACACTTGCTGTTATAGTTGCGTCAACAGTAGACGTCACAGTAATAGCAACGGTACCTTCTTTTAAGCCTGTTACTTTACCGCTATTATCAACAGAAGCAATAGAAGTATCGCTAGAAGAAAAGACAAAGTTATCATCTGCAGAACCACCCTCTATATTAAACTTATTTACTTGTATTGTTTTTGAATCGCCAATAAGAAGTGAGGATCTTTTTGGTTGTGCCGAAATAAACTTAGCACCTACAGGTCTGCTATTCGTAACCGTTAATTCTATAGATTGTGTCACATTTGGATTGTCAATAAAAGTTGCAGTAATAGTTGTAACCCCAGTACTTTTGGTATTTACATAACCTGATTTGTCTACTACAGCAATTGATTCATTACTACTGGTCCAATTTAAATCTACAGCATTTGCATTTGCAGGAGAAAATATAGGTATTAATTGTATCCAAGACCCATCAGGATGACTCATAGAAGAACCTCTAAAAAATGTAAACCCTGTTAATGGTACTATACCAGGATCTGTAAGAGTAGTAAAATCAAACTCTAGAGCAGCTGATTTTTGATTTGTACTAATCGCTAATAATATCCCTTTGTAAAAAGTGTTAGGTTCTAGATTTCCAAAGCTGTAAGTGTTATCAGTAAGGTTACTGGCTACCAGGTCACCTTCTAGATAAATATTATATGTAATTTCAGAATTATCACTTATAGTAGCGGTATCCCAATTAAGAATAGCGCTATTTTTTTGAAGATTATCAACTGTAACATTTGAAATCTCTGGTACAGGTGCATTAGGATCTGCAAATTGTTTGGTCGTTACAGAAAATAGGATCGGGTCTAATTCAACACTTGCCTTAATTATTTTTGTCGAAGCAGTTTCATTATCCAAGGTTTTAGGTACAATACGACCAGAGTACTTTGTATTTGCTTTTAATTGTGTTAGAGTATAATCTGTATCGGCATTGCTGTCTTTGATTTTTGTGTCACCCAAATAAATATCATAAACGACTTTTTCATTGTTTGGACCAGCAACTTCTCCCCATTTTAAGTTTACTAAATTAAAGGAAATGTCTTCGTCTTTAAATTCAATTCCGGTAGTTTCGTCCGGATTTGAAACTCCTTCACCTTGATTTTGATCCTGAATAATATCGTCGTCGCTATTGCAACTTAGAGTAGCAACAATAATAAACGTAAGTAATGTAAATACAAAATATAGTTTTCTCATCTTAATTATTTTTCTTTAACTGACTAAATTATTGAATATCATGAACGGAAAAATAAGTAAACCCTTGTGTAGTTTGTAACAGTTGTAGTTGATATTTATAAATATCAACTACAGATGGTTGTTTCAATTAACTGATATACAGTTGTTTTATGTTTGGTGAGATAAAATTCTTTCAAAAAAGTTATTTGTGGGGTTTAATAAGGCAATGATGTAGTGTAATTAGTGGTTTTTGAATGAATTCGATTGTTTATGATTTAGAATAGATAGTATATATTTAAAAAATAATACATAGAATTATGATGTATTGGATTTTTATGTATATTTGTCCTATGTATTCAAAAGAACTGCTCAAAGGAACGTTAAGTATTATTATTCTGAATTTATTATCAGAAAATGGACGTATGTATGGTTATGAGATTTTTCAGAAGGTAAAAGAAAGCTCTGATGGGAAAATCATACTAAAAGATGGTTCGTTATATCCAGCGTTGCAAAAAATGAAAAAAGATGGGCTGGTGTCCTGCGAAGAGGAATATATAGGGAAAAGAGTTAGAAAATATTATGTACTAACACCTGTGGGAGAAAAAGAGAAAGTTTTGTACATCGAAGAACTTAAAGATTTTATAGCAACTATAAATAAAGTTGTTTTTCCAGAATTACGAATGATATGAAATTAAGCCCTCAACAAGAAGATGTAATCTGTGATTATGTGGATTCTCAAGGTTTAAAATTGAAGTCTTTGCGAGATGATATAGTAGATCATCTTTGTTGTGTGGTTGATAGCGAATTAAGATTGGGAAAGTCATTTGATCAATCATTTGAGGAAGCAATAAAAGAATTAGCTCCTAATGGTTTGATTGATATTGAACGCAAAACATTTTTTTTATTAAACTCAAAACGAATAATTATGATGAAAAAGTTAATGTATTTAATCGGTTTTATAGGGTCAGCATCCTTAACTATAGGAGCAACTTTTAAAGTATTATATTATCCTGGAGCTAACATTCTTTTTATTACTGGGTTTCTTACACTCTTTTTGGTTTTTATACCACTATTAACCTTTGATAGGTATAAAGTAGCTATAGCCAAGTCAATGTCAGATAAGGTAAAGGTTATCCTAGGATTTATAGCAGCTATTGTTACTGGATTTGCTGGTTTATTTAAGTTCTTACACTGGCAAAGTGGTACTGTTTTGTTATTAGCAGGAGCCTTTATTTTTGCGATTGACTTTTTGCCTTTCTTATTTTTTACAATGTACAAAAGATCAGTTGAGTAGTAGTAATTACAAGTAAATTCTTTAAAATGCGATTAATTTAAGTTAATCGCATATTTTTTTAAATAAAAAATTTATTGATTATGAAAAATGAAATAATAGTACTGGTATGTATCATTTTGTCAGCTTGTTCTGATAAAAAAGCTTAATTACAATGAAATTGCTTTATATCAAGATCATACGGTTCCTGATTTAAAAAATAAAATAGGAGAGGTGTCAAGAGTTCTTGTTGTACTTCCACATGCAGATGATGAAATAGCCGCTGCCGGTTTGGTTTTGTATCTAAAAGAAAAAGGAGCAGTAGCATATTTGTTTACACTTTGCGATCATGGAGAACCTCGGATGAGTGAATTAAAATGTTCGGCAAAGAAAATTGGTTTTGAAAAACAAGAAAATGCTGGTTTTATTAATAATAAATGGGAAGACATCATAGAGAATAATATTGTATTCTGGAGAGAAAATAAGGATGATATTAAAAATGCAATACGACAAAAGGTTAATGATTTTAAACCTGATGTCCTCATAACTTATGATTCTAAAATTGGAGCTACTGGGCACCCAGAGCATTTAATATCGGCACAAATTACCGAAGAAATTTTTAGAGAAGGTTCTGATAAAAATACCTTTAAACCAAAGTATTTGTTTCAAATTACATTACCAGAAAAATTAGAGAATTTGATTGTTGCTGAAACTGCTCTGTATAAATTAACAAAACAAACTATAAAAGTTGATGGTATGCCAGAACCTAATGTCGCATTGGATATAAGGAAGTATTGGACAGCTAAGAATGCTGCAGGGTTTTGCCATCAATCTCAAATGCGTATTTTAAGTAATGCATATTTAGTCTATGATAAAGATGATAAGGAAAACCATATCAATACCTTTAACAAAGAATATTATAAGATGTTAGAGTAATACAAGAAATAGTAAACTTACCGTATGTGTTTTAAAGCCTATGACATAATGAAATTACTGATAAAAAAATAATGACCCTCCTATAATACCTTAGTAATTTAAACGTAAACATTTTAGTATAACTTAATATATGTACGCTAAATGCATTGATAATTAGTAATTTATGTGTTTTTTATCGTTTTAAACATGCTTTTAATCGTATTTTTTGAATAAATTAACATTTTAAAGCATTGATAATCAAATAATTAATGTTTTAATTAACAGTTTGTTTGCATTTCGTCGATGATAGCACGTATTTGGCCTAAAAGTCTGATTATTAGTTGCTAAACTAATTATTTAATAATATCATTGTATGGTAAAACCGTAATTAATTAACCATAAAGCCCCAGAATTATGAAGTTAATAACCTTATTTTTTAGTTTATTTTTATCGATTATATGTTTAGCTAATACTGAAGATCCTCTTACTGTTGAGCAAGAAGGTTTGATTGTAGAAGTATTAGATTTTGAAGAAGGAGATAAACTTAAATTATTTGAAGTAGAAACAGGAGATCATATCTTATCTAAGACTTATGGTCGTATTGATCTTAGTCAATTACCTGTTGGTTCTTACCTGTTAGAAAATAATCAAGGAAAATCAATTATTATAGATCGCCTAGAAGTAGAACTTAAAATAGAAGGAGCTATTATTAAGTTGGCAGGCGATGATGTTCTTGTTGAAGATAGCCAAGAAAGTCAATCTATTGAAGAAGTAAATGTTGAAGAAGAAGTTGTTCAACTTTACGAAAACTCACAAAGAGCTTTATTATCTATCCAAAGAGATGGTGACATTATTACAGTGTTGGATTTTGAAGAAGGTGATAAGATAAAATTATTTGAAGTAAAAGATACAATTCATGTTTTATCAAAAACTACAAATGTAGTAGATTTAAGCTTATTACCAGTAGGGATTTATGTACTTGAAAATAGTAAAGGTGATTCTGTAGTTGTTGAGAAGTATATTGATATAGAGTACGAAAACAATCTTGCAGAAATGTAAGATTTCATAATAGATTAAAATAGTTAAAGACAAAGGCCGATCTTATACAAGATCGGCCTTTGTCTTTTAATACCCAATGTTAGTGTCAAATAACTTTCATGACATGGTGTTTATTCAATATCATTATTTATTGATCACTCACAAGCACCCATTCTCCTTTTTCGATTAATGGTATAGCTTGTTTGTATTTCATGGTTTTGTTTTCACCACTCATGATATGTTTAATGGTCACCTTGTCATTACGCCCAATTTTTGGTTGTTCGCGAACTATTGTTTCTGTAACTTGTTGTTGTCCTTGAGTTTGTCCAGCAGCTCTATTTTGAGCCGCACGTTCATCCATATTAGGTATTTCTTCTTTAGAAGTTTCTAGATTCTCTTTTCTACGTACTTGTCGAGCTTCAGAAATATCTTGTGTATTACCTGTAGGCAGTTCACCTTTAAACAAGAAAGAGATTACATCTTTGTTTACCTCTTCGATCATAGCTTTAAATAGTTCAAAAGCTTCGAATTTATAGATTAATAATGGATCTTTTTGCTCATGAACTGCTAATTGTACGCTCTGCTTTAATTCGTCCATTTTACGAAGATGAGTTTTCCAGGCATCATCGATAATAGCAAGTGTGATATTTTTTTCAAAATCAGTAATTAACTGCTTTCCTTCAGATTCATATGCTTTTTTAAGATTGGTTGCAACATTAATACTTTTTACGCCATCTGTAAACGGAACTAATATTCTTTCATATTTGCTTGATGGATCTTCATAGACTTGTTTGATTACAGGATATGCGCTTTCGGCGTTGCGTTTCATCTTATCCTGATAATGCTCGTAAGCAGCTCTGTAAACTTCGCCTGCAATTTTTAGAGAGTCCATCTTTTCAAACTCATCTTCAGTAATCGGGCTACTCATAGAGAAGTAACGGATTAACTCAAACTCAAAATTTTTAAAATCTTGAGTTACTTTATTGCCTTCAGTAATTACTTCTGCAGTATCGTAAATCATATTGGCAATATCAACACGAAGACGTTCTCCAAATAAAGCGTGATAACGACGTTTATATACTACTTCACGTTGTGCATTCATTACATCATCATACTCAAGTAATCGTTTACGAACACCAAAGTTGTTTTCTTCTACTTTTTTCTGAGCACGTTCGATAGACTTTGAGATCATTGAGTGTTGAATTACTTCTCCTTCTTTAAGTCCCATTCTATCCATCATCTTAGCAATTCGCTCAGAACCAAATAATCGCATTAGATTATCTTCTAGCGATACATAAAACTGAGAACTACCTGGATCTCCTTGACGACCAGCACGACCACGTAACTGTCTATCAACACGACGAGAATCATGACGTTCGGTACCTACAATTGCAAGACCACCTGCTGCTTTTACCTCGTCTGATAACTTTATGTCTGTACCACGTCCTGCCATGTTAGTGGCAATAGTTACAACTCCAGGGTTACCGGCTTCGGCTACAATATCAGCTTCTTTTTTATGAAGTTTAGCGTTTAAGACATTGTGCGAAACTTTACGAAAGGTAAGCATTCGACCTAATAATTCAGAAATCTCTACAGAAGTTGTACCAATTAATACAGGTCTTCCTGCACGAGATAATTCTGTAACTTGTTCTATAACGGCATTATATTTTTCACGTTTGGTTTTGTATACCAAATCTTCCATGTCTTTTCTGGCGATTGGTCTATTGGTAGGGATTTCAACTACATCTAATTTGTAGATCTCCCAAAGCTCTCCAGCTTCAGTAACCGCTGTACCTGTCATACCAGATAATTTACCATACATACGGAAATAATTCTGAAGTGTTACTGTCGCAAAAGTTTGCGTAGCATCCTCGATCTTTACATTTTCTTTTGCTTCTATCGCTTGGTGGAGACCATCGCTATATCGACGACCATCCATAATACGACCAGTCTGCTCATCAACAATTTTAACTTTATTATCCATTACTACATACTCTACATCTTTTTCAAATAATGAATATGCTTTTAGTAATTGTCGTAGGGTATGGATACGCTCACTTTTTACACTATAATCTCTAAAAAGATCTTCTTTCTTTTCTGCTTCTGCTTCTTTAGATAATCCTTCGTCTTCAATTTTTGCAATTTCCATACCTATTTGAGGTAGTACAAAGAAATCTGGATCGTCTTTACCCGAGAGATATTCGACTCCCTTGTCGGTAAGATCAATTTGATTGTTTTTTTCTTCTATCACATAATACAAGTCTGCATCGATTTTATGCATTTCTCGATTATTGTCTTGCATATAGAAATTTTCTGTCTTTTGAAGTAATAGTTTAATCCCTTCTTCACTCAAGAATTTGATTAATGCCTTATTTTTTGGGATTCCACGATATACCTGCAGCAATTTAAACCCTCCTTCTTTAGTATCTCCTTCTTTAATTTGTTTTTTAGCTTCGGCTAAAACTGTTGTTAGGTATTTTTGTTGTACAGAAACAACATCTGCAATTTTTGGTTTTAATTCATCAAATTCATGTATATCTCCTTTTGGTATTGGTCCAGATATAATTAATGGTGTACGAGCATCATCAATTAATACAGAGTCGACCTCATCTATGATAGCATAATTATGAGGGCGTTGTACTAAATCTTCTGGCGCATGAGACATATTATCACGCAGGTAGTCAAAACCAAATTCATTATTGGTACCGTAGGTAATATCTGCATTATAAGCAGCTCTACGTTCTTCAGAGTTTGGTCTGTGGTTATCAATACAGTCTACAGTAAGTCCATGAAACTGAAATATAGGTGCCATCCACTCGCTATCACGACGAGCAAGATAATCGTTTACAGTAACCAAGTGTACCCCGTTGCCAGATAAGGCATTTAGGTATACAGGTAATGTTGCAACAAGTGTTTTACCTTCACCGGTTTGCATCTCTGCTACTTTTCCTTCATGCAAAGCAATACCACCAACGAGTTGAACATCATAGTGAATCATGTCCCATTTTACTTCTTTACCTGCAGCATCCCAGCTAGTCGACCAAATTGCTTTTTCGCCATCTAAGGTGATATGTTCTCTGGTTCCAGAAAGTTCACGATCGTATGCTGAGGCGGTAACTTCTATACTGTCATTATTGGTAAAACGTGTTGCTGTTTCTTTTATTACAGCAAAAGCTTCAGGAAGAATTTCGTTTAATATTTTTTCGGTAGCTTCATAAGCTTCTTCCTTTAGTTTATCAATCTCACCGTAGATATCTTCTTTTCTGTCAATATCTTCAATAGTATCTGCTTCTTCTTTAAGTTTTTCTATTTTAGTATTGATTTCAATACGTGCTTCGTTTATTCTATTTTTAAATTCGATAGTTTTAGCACGTAATTCATCATTTGAAAGCCCATTGACAGAACTTTCAGCTTTTTTTATTAGTTCAACCTTTGGTTGAATTTCTTTTATATCTTTTTTGGATTTATCTCCAACAAATACTTTTAATACAGAATCTAAAATTCCCATAATTTATGGTTAATGTGTTTAATGAGATTTCAATTTCAAAAATGAAACTAACTGGTTGAACCTCTTTTGAGTAACATTCAGCTTGGATCCCGATATTTGGGATCTATTACTGTCTCAGGACCTATACGGTCATAATTATACAATACTTCTTGGTTATATAAATAACCCGAAAAAGCCACGTAATTTACGCAAAAAAAAAGCCTCTGGCGAGACTTTTAATACTATTTCAATGTTTTTTAATATTCATCCTCATTCCAAAGATAATCTTCATCAGTAGGATAATCAGGCCATATTTCATCTATCGAATCATATGAATCTCCTTCATCTTCAATTGATTGTAAGTTTTCTACAACCTCTAGAGGTGCTCCAGTACGAATTGCATAATCTATTAACTCGTCTTTTGTAGCTGGCCAGGGTGCATCACTTAAATATGATGCTAATTCTAAAGTCCAATACATATGTTTACTGGTTTAATTTTTTGCAAAAATAATTTTTTAGTTTAAAAAGTCAAGTAAAAAATTAATTATTTAAACAATAATTATAAGAACGTGATTTTTTTTGGGTTACCCCATACTAATTTTTAGCTCTAAAATTTTTAGGAATTCTTTGGCGGAATCCATTTTATTTCGTCTGCTTTAAGATCGTGTGACAACTTTCGTGCCAGTACAAAAAGATAGTCAGATAGTCTGTTCAAATACTGTAGTGTAGTAGCTTCAAAAGGCTCTATTTCATAGAGTGCTGTTGCAAGACGCTCTGCTCTTCGGCATACACAACGGGCAATGTGACAGAATGACACTGTTTGGTGGCCGCCTGGTAATACAAAATGTGTCATAGGGGGTAAAGATGTATTCATTTGATCGATTTCGTTCTCAAGCAACTCAATATCTTTGATAGAGATGGTTGGAATATTAAGTCGTTTTTTGCCACTCTTTAAGATTGCCTTTTCTGGATCGGTAGCTAACACTGCACCAGCAGTAAAAAGTTTGTCTTGTATATTGATTAATATTTTTTTACTATGTTCATCAATTTGTTGATCTCGTATAAGTCCTATATGTGAGTTTAATTCATCCACGGTACCATAACTGTCAATGCGAATATGGTGTTTTGGTACTCTGGTGCCCCCAAACAATGCTGTAGTGCCTTTGTCACCTGTTTTTGTGTATATTTTCATTGAATCATAAGTGTTTGTGTTTTATCAGATCTGTTTGTAATAGATTACTTAACTAGTAAAAGAACGTTTTTGTCATAATTTAAATTACACCATTTATATTTTGAGTGTATTTTTTCAGGAATATTGTAATTAGCAACTGCTTGATCAATAAAACCAAATTTTTTATAAAAATGTTCTAGGTGTTCAAAAGGTAAGCACCATAATTTTTTATTTGAGTTAAAGTGATCTAACAAATGACTAATTATTTTTTTGGCAATTCCTAAGCCTTGAAACTGTTCAAAAACATACATCCCTCCTAATTCAGAATTTTTGGGATCAATATCAACAACTCTACCTAATCCACAGATAAGACCCTTGGTTTCTGCAACAGCTATATATTCTATATCAAAACTAGAAGTTACAAAACCGATACTTTTATAGGTTTTGTTTATCCATTCTATTTCACTTGATAAAGCTTTTCTAACTGATATTGTTTTCATCGTTAAGATTTAGGAGATGTCTATTTTTCTTTTTTCTTAGTATAATAATTTCTTTTGAAGTTACGCTTCTTACGATCGTATAATTTACCTTTATTTCGTTTTGTATTCAACGATACCAAAATAAATAGGATTGCGATTCCTATAACCATTACAATAAGTTGGGTTTCCTCAGAAAGAGAATCAAACATGGCTTTTTAATTTAAAGTAAAAGTAAAAAAAATGCTTTTAATAGCGTGATAAGATTGCTTGTGTATTTATAGCAATATTCATTAAAAACATTAAATTTGTTGCATAATGGAATTTTCTTCAAAATTACTGGAAAACGCAGTTTATGAAATGTCTCAGTTACCCGGCATAGGGAAACGTACAGCTTTGCGATTGGTACTGCATCTTTTAAGACAACCTGCTGCTCAAACAGAGCATTTAGTTGAGGCTTTAGGGAAACTACGTCAAGAAATTAAATTTTGTAAGAAATGCCATAGCATTAGTGATATAGATATATGTGATATTTGTAATAACCCCAATCGAATTCAGGATGTGATTTGTGTGGTAGAGGATATTAGAGATGTAATGGCAATCGAAAGCACAGGTCAATATAGAGGGTTGTATCACGTATTAGGAGGTAAAATAAGCCCTTTAGACGGCATAGGACCTCAGGACTTAAATATAGTCTCATTAGTAACAAAAATTAATGCTGGAGAAGTAAAAGAATTGATTTTTGCATTAAGTGCTACTATGGAGGGGGATACTACTAATTTTTATATATACAAACAAATAGAAGGAGAGGCAGTTACAACGTCTACCATAGCAAGAGGAATAGGAGTAAATGATGAACTTGAGTATGCAGATGAAATTACTTTAGGTAGAAGTATATTGAATAGAATTCCTTTTGAGAATGCATTAAAGAGCGGATAAGTGGTTGTTGGGTAGTTTTGATACCTCGTGCAGGGATTAAAATTTATAGGTTAATAATTATTTTAGATTAATTTTAATAAACAAAAGTTAATATTGAAGCTTATTTTTAATTAAATTCGCAAAAAATATAACTTAAAAACACTTTTAATTAGGAATATGGCAAAATTTGAACTTAAACTTCCGAAGATGGGTGAGAGTGTTGCAGAGGCAACAATAACTACTTGGTTAAAAGAAGTTGGAGACACTATCGAGCTCGATGATGCTGTTGTTGAAATTGCTACAGATAAAGTTGATAGTGAAGTGCCTAGCGAAGTAGAAGGAGTGTTGTTAGAAAAACTTTTTGAAGTTGATGATGTAGTGCAAGTTGGGCAAACCATAGCTGTCATCGAAACCGAAGGTGAAGGAACTCTTGATGCTGGCCCTTCAGAAACTGAAATAGAATTAGAAGAAGCACCGCTAGAAGCAGTAGCTATTGAAAATCAAGTATTAGAAACCACAGAAGCAATTGCTGCAGGTGCGGTAGATTTTACTGGTAGTACTAAGTTTTATTCTCCATTGGTTAAAAACATTGCTGCTACTGAAGGTGTTTCATTAGTAGAACTAGAAGCAATACCAGGTACGGGCAAAGATGGGCGAGTTACCAAAAATGATATTCTTCAATTTGTTGAAGGACGTAAAAATGGTAAAGTAAAGGCTAAATCATCTACACCGCAACCTGAAGAAGTAATAAAAACTACAATAGTTACAGCTTCAAAAAAAGAAGATGCGCCAAAAACAGCACCGGTTGTTGCATCGGGAGAAGATGAAATTATTGAGATGACCAGAATGGGAAAACTCATTGCTCATCATATGGTAGAATCGGTACAAACCTCTGCTCACGTGCAATCTTTTATTGAGGCAGATGTTACCAATATTTGGAATTGGAGAAAGAAAGTAAAAGATGATTTCATGAAGAGAGAAGGTGAAAATCTTACGTTTACCCCAATTTTTATGGAAGCAGTGGCCAAAGCGATTAGAGATTTCCCGATGATTAATATTTCTGTATCTGGAGACACAGTAATAAAAAAGAAAAATATTAATCTAGGTATGGCAGCAGCGCTAGCAGATGGTAATCTGATAGTGCCTGTGATAAAAAATGCAGATCAGTTAAATTTGGTGGGGATGACTAAAGCTGTAAATGATCTTGCTGGTCGTGCTCGTAATAATGCGCTAAAACCAGATGATATTCAAGGAGGAACTTATACAGTTACTAATGTTGGTACATTTGGTAGTATTATGGGTACGCCGATAATAAACCAACCACAGGTAGCAATTTTAGCACTTGGAGCCATCAGAAAAGTACCAGCAGTGATAGAAACACCAGATGGTGATTTTATAGGTATTCGCTATAAAATGTTCTTGTCACATTCATATGATCATAGGGTTGTAAATGGAGCTTTAGGTGGGCAATTCGTCCAACGAGTAAAAGATTACCTAGAGGCTTTTGATGTGAATCGAGAGTTTTAGAAATAAATCATAATTAATTTATAATCAAACCACGACGACAACGTCGTGGTTTTTTATTTTAGAATGTAAAAATCATACACTCATTTTTTCAATGTTTCAAAAAAACATTTGTTTAATTCAATTTACTTATCTATTTTTGAGGTGTACTAGATAACTAATACACTAGATATGATTCAAATTAAAAACTTGAAATTCTATTATCCAAAAGGCAAAATAGTGCTAGATGATATCTCGCTTAATTTTATGCCTGGTAATATATATGGCTTGTTTGGTGAAAATGGAGAAGGAAAAAGCACATTAATTAAATTAATGGCTGGTCTGCTTTTTCCTAAAGGTGGGTATTGCCAAATTTCTGGTAAAGACTCTTCTAAAAGAACAGTAGAAAACTTACAAGATATTTTTATAGTGCCCGAGGATTTCGAATTGTCAGGATTAAAGATTTCTACTTTCGAAAAAATAAATTCTTCATTTTACCCTAAGTTTTCTCAAGAGCAGTTTTATGAGTTGATAAAAGAATTCAAACTGTCTCCCGAAGAGAATATTGCAACCTTGTCTTTTGGGCAAAAAAAGAAATTGCTTATTGCTTTTGGGATCGCTGCAAATACTAATCTTTTACTTATGGATGAGCCAACAAACGGACTGGATATTCCTTCAAAAAGTCAGTTTCGTAAAATCATGGCCTCAGCTGTTGATCAAGGAAAATGTATTGTTATTTCAACGCATCAGGTGAGGGATTTACACAGCCTTATAAATCATGTAGTAATTTTAGGAGAGTCCAAAGTTGTGTTTGATCAATCACTTGAGGTAGTTTCTGGAAATTTATGGTTTGGAAGACCTAAACACGATACTCAAGACTCAGTTCTTTTTTCTGAACCATCATTCGGTGGAAAAGCAGTTCTAGTTCGTAACGATCAAGAAGAGACAGAGGTTGATCTTGAACTATTGTTTAATGCTGTGGTACATAAATCAAGAGAAATTAATAACATTTTTAAAAATGCTCATCAAGATGCAGGAGTTTAATATTCAAAGAATAGGCGGTCTAATCTACAGAAGTATTGTGTTGCAAAAAGGGGCAATACTTACAGGTTTATCGGTAGCTGGTGGCCTTATTTTTATTAGTTCTTTGTTAGGTTTAAGAGGAGATCATCTTGTGCAATCTAATGAGTTTATTGGTGTTTTTTCTGTTACATTTATCCTGCTAGGTATAGTATTTACTTTTGGGATGTTTAAAGAAGTACATAATAAGAAAGTAAATCATTTTTATTTTTTACTACCAGCCTCGCCTTCTGAAAGAATAATTGCTGCCTGGTTTGTTGCCAGTATAATGTATACACTGGTCTTTACGGTGTTTGCATATCTAGCTGGGCAATTTGCCATTATCATAGGAAGTGTTTTTCCTGATACAAGTTTTCATGTATTACCAATTTTTTCTGCAGGATATTGGCGATTACTTAAATTATATTTTTTGATACAACCTGTATTCCTGTTAGGAGCAATCACCTTTTCTAAGAATAGAATTGGTAAAACACTGTTGGTAGCATTGTTAGTTATTTTTATACTATTTCTTTATAACATGATACTGTGCTTTGTTTTTAGCGGAGGAGCTTTTGATGTGTTTACATCAGATCCTTTTTCTACAGAAGGATTCAATATGGCTCAAAAAGAACTTTCGGGATTGGGGACAGTACTATTCGGGATTGTTTTGGTGCCGATGATGCTTTGGGCTGCTTATTTTAAAATAATCGAAAAGGAAGTTTGATAATGGATTTTAACAATGGCAAACCTATATACTTACAAATTGTGGACTTTTTTTATGAAAATGTCCTCATAAGAAGATGGCAAGAAGAAGAAAGAATACCATCAGTAAGAGAAATTGCCGTAATGGTTGAAGTTAATCCAAATACAGCAATGCGAGCTTTTAACTTCCTGCAAGAACAAGAAGTAATCTATAACAAGAGAGGAATAGGGTATTTTGTTGCCAAAGATGGATACCATACTGTTCTTGATATTAAGAAAAAAGAATTTATGGGAGTAATTCTTCCTGATGTATTTAAAAAAATGATGTTGCTCGATGTGACTTTTGAAGAAGTAAAAAGTTCATATGGACAATATGTAAAAAACACAGATGATGAGAAAAAGTAATTTGATCTTGATGATCGGACTCATAATTTTAAGCTTTTTTTTCTTTGCTTTCCAGTTAATTATGCATCAATATATTGATGAAATTGATAGAAAGGAAGTAGTTAGTGAATTTGTTACTGAGGTACGAAATGTGCCCTATTTTAGAAAAATATCTGTGAGTGATGGTATTGTAGTTTTTTTTCAACAAGATACTATAAGAGAGCTAAAGATAGAAGCTTCAAAAAATATGATGTCTTATATCAAAACTGAAGTTAGAGATACAGAATTGATTATAGAAAAAGCAAAAGATGCAAAAGGAAAAGATACTGTAAAAATACTAGTTGTAAATAACCAACTAGAAAAGTTAAAAGTAATTTCTAACGCTTATTTTGAAACAAAAGGAATAATCTCAGGAAAAAAAATAGAGATTGAATTCAAAGATAATAGTAACGGAAATCTTGAATTATCATATGATTCTGTGATATGTAAAGCATTATCTGGATCAAAAGTAAATATTAAAGGAGATTCTAAACAGGTAGATTTTTCTAATGAATGATATAAAAATTGATTCTAGTAAAACGAACTTAATCAATTCGTTATAAGTTTTTTAAAGAGTTTTGTCAACTCATCATCAATCAATCATCAATCAAAAAACGAACATTATGAAATCAAACAAAAAGACCGCAAGAATTATAGGTATCTTACTTTTAATTCAATTTATTATTGGTATTTTAATTAATCAATTTTTATTGGGGCCAATTATATTCGCTTCAGATTTTCTTACCAGTGTTTCTGCAAATTCAACTCAAGTAATTTTGTCAGTGCTTTTGGGGCTAATAGGTAGTGCTGTGTCTGTAGGTATAGCAATTATACTCTTGCCTATTTTTAAAAGGCATACCCCAGGTCTAGCCATTTGGTACCTTGGGTTTAGTATTATCGGTTTTACAATATCGGTTATTGATAATATAAGTACGTTGTCTATAGTATCATTAAGCCAAGAATATGTGAACGCTGGAGCCCTAGATACTAATTATTTTCAAATCTTAGGAGATGTACTTTATAGAACGCGTTGGTGGACACACTACTTGGATATGCTCGTTGCTCTCTTTGCTCTTCCTGTGTTTTATTATGTATTCTATATATCAAAACTTATTCCCAGGTTTATATCTGTTTGGGGAGGAATAGGAGCTTTATTAATGTTAACCGGAATTTTACTGACAATACTTGGTCAAGGAGCTCACAGTACAGAAATGATGTTACTCCTTCCTTTAGGATTAAATAGGTTATTTCTATCAATTTGGCTTATGATTAAGGGGTTTAATGTGTCTAAAACCATTTCGAAATCTATAGAAACGATGGCTAGTCCTGTATAGCGAATAGCAAATAACAGTGCATAAGGATCTATAATTATTATTTCTTCTGTAAAGATTGTTTTCTTCAACTTTATGAAAGAATCATCATCAATTAATCATAAACTTTTCCGTATCAAGTGGAATTAAAAACATACAAAATGAATAAAGTAAATAAGACGATACAATTTGGAGAACATGTAGAAGGATACAATATTCCAGTTCTCAATGAGCGAGAAATAAGAGCAGCCGCAGGTATTCTTTTTTTAATTATGTTTATATCAATACTAGTTGTTGTTTTTACGAGCAATTTTACAATGCTTAAATATGCTGTAACGATTTTTCTAACCGATATTATAATTAGAGTTTTAATTAATCCTAAATTCTCCCCATTTTTAATATTAGGGCGATTAATTGTACGTAAGCAAGTCCCCGAATATGTAGGTGCACCACAAAAGAAATTTGCCTGGATTATAGGGTTAGTGTTATCATCACTTATATTCTTTCTTTCAAACGTAGTTAACTCATATGGTCCCATAACTGCACTTGTTTGTCTCATCTGTTTAGTGTTTTTATTTTGGGAAACTGCCTTTGGTATATGTTTAGGTTGTAAATTTTATAGCTGGTTTTACAAAGATAAAGTACAATATTGTCCTGGAGAGATATGTGAGTTAAAGGATAGACAGGATATACAAAAGACTTCAAAATTTCAAAAATTTATCATTTTTGGATTTATCCTCTATATCCTGATCATTATATTTCTGTTTAATGAGACTTTTAGTGAGCACCCAAATAATTTATGGGATATTATTAATGATACGGTAGAAGAATAGTTATGGAGCATCTTTTTTTAAAATATCATGATAATATAATTGGTCAGTATCAAAGAATAAAAACACCTTATCATGATTCAATTCGAATAATCTATGCAGATTGGACGGCTAGTGGCAGGATGTATCAGCCCATTGAAGATCGAATGCTTGAAAATTTTTATCCATTTGTGGCCAATACTCATACAGATACCAATGATACTGGGTTAACAATGACCTATGCCTATCACAAAGCTCGTCAAATAATTAAAACACATGTTAATGCAACACAAAATGATGTGCTCATATCATCTAATTCGGGAATGACTGGCGTTATAAATAAATTTCAGCGAATATTAGGGCTTAGAGTTCATGAATCACACAAAAAATATATTTCCTTAGAAGAAAAAGATCGTCCAGTTGTTTTTATTTCACATATGGAGCATCATTCAAATCAAACAACTTGGATAGAAACGATTGCAGATGTTGTAATTATTCCGCCAAATGAAGAAGGGTTGGTTTCCGTTAAGAATTTAGAAAAACTTATTCTACAGTATATAGATCGAAGGATGAAGATTGTAGCGATAACATCATGCACAAATGTTACAGGAATTATAACTCCTTATTTAGAAATCGCAGCGCTGATACATCAATATAATGGTCTGTGTTTTGTAGATTTTGCATGCTCTGCACCTTATATTTCTATTGATATGCATCCAGATGATAAAAAAGGTCAATACCTTGATGCTATATATTTCTCGGGGCATAAGTTTTTAGGAGGGCCAGGTACAACAGGTATTTTACTGTTCAATAAGAGGTTATACAAAAATTCGATACCCGATAACCCTGGTGGTGGTACGGTCTCGTGGACCAATCCATGGGGTGCTCATGCATATGTAACCGATATTGAAGAAAGAGAAGATGGGGGTACTCCTGCTTTTTTGCAGACAATCAAAGCTGCTATGTGTATAAAGTTGAAAGAAGAAATGAATGTAGAAAATATTAAAAAAAGAGAAGAGGAAATTTTAAACATGATATGGAAAGCTTTAGAACAAATACCAAATTTGCATATCCTTGCTGGTAAACACAAAAAACGATTGGGAGTGGTTTCTTTTTATATTGATGGCCTCCATTATAACCTTGGTGTAAAGTTGTTAAATGATAAATTTGGAATTCAAACCAGAGGAGGATGTTCTTGCGCAGGTACTTATGGTCACTACTTACTTAATGTTACTCCAGAAAAATCAAAAAAAATAACTACCCAGATTGATCATGGAGACTATTCTAATAAACCAGGGTGGATACGTATGTCTATTCACCCTACTCAAACCAATGATGAGATAGTATATATATTAGATGCGATACAGCAACTCTCAAAATACTATGGTATATGGAGTAAAGATTATTGTATTGATCTTGCCAAAGGTAGCATTACCCCAAAAAATATAAGGTCTACATTAAGAATGAAAAATAACATAGACCGATGCTTTGCTAATAGTTTTTCAGACTCTTTAAATTATACGATTAAAGTGAGTTAAATAAGGATAAGAATAGTATTTATTTATTCAGCTGTGAGATAAAATCTTCTATATTATCGATAGGATATTTTAGTTTTCCTTTTATAACTGCTAATGGTACACCTATAATATTTTTATTATATCCATCCTTTTTTAATAATTCCCATAAATAATCTCGATATCGATTTTGAGTGTCGATATTAACTTCCCTAAATTTGATATGTTTTTCTTTCAGTTTAGAAATTAAAATTGTGCATTTTTCACAATCTATTTTGGTAAAAATTATAGTTTCTGATCTCATTATTGAAGAAACTGGAGCTTGTTTTTTTGGATTTTTACTTCGATCTACATCTATAGTTTCTAATTCTTCATTTACGACTAAATTATAGGTGTAATGTGATGCTACATCTGTTAAT
Source organism: uncultured Aquimarina sp. (assembly GCA_947501475.1). Lineage (GTDB taxonomy): Bacteria > Bacteroidota > Bacteroidia > Flavobacteriales > Flavobacteriaceae > Aquimarina. Next base: position 208,868 of record CANMWA010000005.1, read on the forward strand.
GGAATAAGGATTAACATCTGCACTTTGTTTTTTGCAGGAATGGTCTTGATTATTGGTCGTTGTGCGCTTCGACGATATCCAGTAGGGTTTACTTTTAAGAACACACTTTTATCTGTTTCGCTATCATTTTGCACATACAGAATGGTTCGTTTTTTTTGCTTTTCTTCAACTAATCGAACAGGTTTTTCTTGAGTATAACCAATAAAACCATATAATAATATGAAAATGAATAGACTTATAATGTTTCCTTTACAAGAGACTAGCATTTACTTTTTTTTATAAATATACAAGTTTTAACCTCTGAATAAAAAGAAACGATCTTTCATATTTTCGATTTCAGAGTTTTTGTTGGTTATGATATAATCAATGGCTTCGCTGGTGAAGATTTTACCTTTTTCGGTTAAAAAAACAATATCATTGTCAATAATAATCATGTTGTTTTTTAAAGCTAGATCTAAAACAGATCTAGCTTTAACTTTTTGCCAATTAATATGTTCGTTGAGATGTTTTACATGTCTTTCGGCTTCATCATCGCTATGATTTCCTAAATGCAGTAAAAAAGTAAGTAAAGAAACCTCTATACGTTGTCGCTTTTGGCGATAGAGTACTGAAAACAATCCTTTGTTAGGAGCGAATAAATAAACAATTAAGAATATTAAGCCTAATACGGTTGTCATAGACCCAGAAATTGAAGCATCTAAGGCATGCGCGACCCAATAGCCAGAGATAGCACTGCTTACTCCAAATATAATCGCTAGTATCAACATTTTCTTAAGATCATTGGTTAGTAAATATGCAATTGCTGCAGGAGCAATCATTAATGCAATTACTAATATAGCACCAACAGCATCAAAAGCCCCAACCGTTGTAATTGAAGATATTGTCATTAATCCATAATGCATTACAACAGGTGATAGCCCTAGTGCAGAAGCCAATCCGGCATCGAATGTGCTAACTTTTAATTCTTTAAAAAAAGCAAAAAGTAAACCCAATGTGATCAATAGAATTGTACCAATAATCCATAAAGATTTTGGTCCTAAATCTATATCCCCTGCATTTAATCTATCAAAAGGAGCAAAAGCAAGTTCGCCAAGTAAAACAGCATCTACATCCAGATGTACATCATTTGCATTTTGAGCAATAAGAATGATCCCAATACTAAATAAAGCAGGAAAAACCAATCCAATAGCAGTGTCTTCTTTTACTAATCCTGTTTTTTGAATGAATTCTACTAAAATTACTGTAAGTACGCCGCTTGCCGCAGCCAAAACAATTAATAATGGCGAAGATAAATCATGAGTAATAAAAAAACCAATCACAATACCGGGTAGAATCGAATGACTAATAGCATCAGTGATCAATGCCATTTTTCGCAACACCAGAAATGTTCCAGGGATAGCACAGGCAATAGCAACTAAACTAGCGATTAACTGTATTTCTATTTGAGCACTATTCATCTTTATTATTAATTAGTTGGTCATATAAATTGGCGGCAGTATGATACCCTGATGCTGTCATTGACCACATGTTTCCTTGGATTTTTATATAATCCTTGTCTTCTAATTTCTGAAGTGATTTCTTTGTAAAACCTTGAAAGTTATTCAAAATTTTTATTGCATGTGGGTGAGCGATATCTTCATGAGTGCTCGCAATATTGTACATAAACGATAATGTTTTATGTAATTGAAGGTCATTTCTATTCTTTCTAAAACGTATTTCTCTAAATAACAATCCCCGCCCCGGAGAGAATACAAAAGAAAATAATACAAAAACTCCTGCGACCAATACAATAACAGGGCCTGTTGATAGATTGTTATGACTTGCACTGATCGCGGTTCCAAACACTCCAGAAAAAGCTCCAAATATCGCAGCAAGAATAACCATTACAGCCAAATTGTTTGTCCATTGCCTTGCAGCTGCAGCTGGAGCTAAAAGCATGGCACTCATTAATACAACGCCAACAGTTTGCAAGCCTAGTACTATGGCAATCACAATAAAGGTGGTGATTAGAATATCAAGAAATTTAGTGTTAAAACCTAAAGTTTTTGTGTAATCGGCATCAAAAAGTAAGATTTTAAGCTCTTTCCAGAAAAGTAATAAAATTATCAAGCTGATTCCTGTTACAATTGTCATTAACCATACGTCACTTTCTAATAAGGTTGCTGCTTGTCCGAATAAATAGCTTTCAAGTCCAGCTTGGTTGGCATTTGGCATTTTTTGAATATAGGTAAGTAATAACATTCCAAATCCAAAAAATAATGATAAAATAAGTCCTAAAGCGGTGTCAGATTTTAGGTGTGTTTTACTGGTTATTCCTCGAATCCAAAAAGTCCCTATTAAACCGCTAATTAAGGCCCCTAATAAAAATATAGCGCTATTTTTGGTTTCAATAATAAGAAATGCAATTGCAATACCTGGTAAGGCAGCATGAGAAATAGCGTCACCCAAAAGACTTTGCTTGCGTAATACCGCAAAACTACCGAGCATACCACATATTGCCCCCAATACAGCAGTGCCTAATGTGATTGTGCGTAGGGTGTAGTCTGTAAAAACAAGTTCTATGTATTCTTTTATATCCATAGGTTGTTATTGCTGTATGCTTACTTTGTAGTTAATTCCGTATGTTTTAGTAAGGTTATCATCATTAAAAATATCCTTTACAGGTCCGGTTGCAATTTTTTTTACATTTAAAAAAGTTACCCAATCAAAGTATTCAGGTACGGTTTGTAAATCATGATGCACTACAATCACTGTTTTTCCTGCTTTACGGAGCTCTTTTAGGATATTGATAATTGCCTTTTCGGTGGTCGCATCTACACCTTGAAAAGGCTCATCCATAAAATAGATAGCTGCGTTTTGTACCAATGCTCTTGCTAAAAATATACGTTGTTGTTGCCCCCCGGATAGCTGACTAATTTGACGGTTTTTAAAAGCTAGCATTCCAACTTTCTCTAATGCTTCAAGTGAAGCTTTCTTTTCTTTTTGACCAGGTCTTTTGATCCAGCCAAGGCTTCCGTATGTTCCCATCATAACCACATCTAATGCGGTAGTAGGGAAGTCCCAGTCTACACTTCCTTTTTGAGGAACGTAAGCAACCAGAGATCTTTGTTTTTTATAGGGTTTTCCATAAATCTGAATACTGCCTGCTATTGGATTGATAATGTCTAAAATCGATTTAATCAATGTAGATTTTCCGGCACCATTAGGTCCTACAATTGCCATTAGTACCCCTTCTGGAATAGAGAGATCAATATCCCATAATACGGGTTTGTAGTTGTAGGCTACAGTAAGGTCATCTATTTGAACAGCGATTTTGTTTTCTATAGTCATTAGTGGGTAGTGGTTAGTAGTTAGGTCAATTTACTTCTAATATGTTTTTGCAAACTTGTGATCATTTTTGAAAGTTCTGCAAGTTGAACCCTGCTAATATGATCTTGTTATTCTTGAATGTATTTTCTTCTATAAGCAATTGTAGAACAAACTACACACTCTCTAGTCGAATCTAATGCTATTTGAAGGTACCTATTAAATTGCGCATCTGAGGAACCTGCACCTTCAGCAATATTTAGTGCAATGGCATTTGCAGCTCTTAAATATTGAGAAGTGAGTATATAAGTTTCTGTTTTTGGAAATTTTGAACAAATATTATAAACCATATCAATAAAATCCAAAGACTTTTGATATACAATTAGGTTTTCAAAATTGAATTTTACTTCTTCCATTTAATATCTTATTAAATCTCCTAATAACTAACTACTAATAACTCAAAACTATTTTAATGCGTTTACGATAGTATTCACGTTATATTCAAACATACCAATATAAGTTCCTTCTTTTGTTTCAGGATTGCCTAGTGCATCAGAGAATAATGTTCCGCCGATGGTTACTTCATGATTTTTGGATTTTACAGCAGCTTGTAAAGCTTCAATAGTTCGTTTTGGAACAGAAGTTTCTACAAAAATAGCTTTTACTTCTTTTTCGATAATAAAATTAGCTAGTTTCTGTACGTCTTGTACTCCAGCTTCTGTTGCTGTTGATAGCCCTTGTAGTCCTACTACATTAAAACCATATGCTTGCCCAAAATAACTAAAGGCATCATGAGCAGTGACCAAAACTCGTTTTTCTTTTGGTAAAGTTGCAATTATGGTTTCTAATTTATTTTCAAGAGTATTCAGTTGACTTATGTATTTTTTTCCGTTTGTTTCAAAAGCTTCAGCATTTTTAGGATCAATTTCTTTTAGGGTTTTGATTACGTATGCAGTTATATTTTTCCAATTCTCAACACTAAACCAGATATGAGGGTCATAATTAGAAGCAAAATAATCTGAACCAATAAGTATGCTTTTGTCAAGACTTTCACCTACGGGTATGGTTTTGATATCTTGATGTTCCATTTTTTCAAATACTTCAACTAGTTTTCCTTCTAGATGCAGACCGTTATAAAAGATGGCATCTGCATTTATTAATTTGGTTACATCTCCTTCGCTTGCTTTATATAAATGTGGATCAACACCACTACCCATTAGACCGTTAACTTCAATCAAATCTCCACCAATATTTTTGATCAAATCGGTAATCATAGACGTAGTGGTAACTACATTGAGTTTTTGATGTTCACTTTTCACTTCTTTTTTACAAGAAAATATAGTTACGGTAAGTATGAATAATAGTATAAGTTTTTTAGTCATTTTTAATTCTATTTTGTATTAATTATAAGTTAGTTTGGTATTCTAATACTAGCACCGGCAGCTAATAAAAGATTTTGTCCTTTTGTAATTCCAGAACCTATAGTTGCGTCTAATTGAATAGAGTCACTCAATAGATATGTTAGTCCGGCATCCCATTGATGATTAGCACTACTATCTTCGGGCAGGTCGCCATATAGCTCTGCATATACTCCTAGATGATCAGTTATGCTATAACCATATACAACAGTGTATACATATGCAGCTTCTGGCGAATCATCTCCCCATTGTGCTCCTAAGTTATATGAAAAGGTAGATTTTGTATTGAGGGTATGAGCAAATGAGAATCTAAAATCAACCCCGGTTGTTTCGGGTCTAAAGTCATTGCCTGCAGAAAAAGGTAGGTAAACATGCCCAAGGAGTCCTATTTCAGGTAATATTCCTTTTTCTTCAGTAATACCAACTTTAGCTCCTAGTAATAGCGGTGATAGGCCACTGGCAATATCTTCTAGTGCTATACTGTTAATTTCAGTTTTTACTTCGGCAAAATCCCAACCTACTCGTAATTCTAGATTATCAAGTAGACCATATCGCAAAAGTGTAGTGTTAAATGTGGTTGTTTTTTGTTTGAAAACATCTTCTCCCGCATCTTCATAAAAAGCACCAGTCTCAATTTGTAAATAACCCTTAGGTATTACTGTAGGTGATTCTGTAGCATCTGGTCGATCAGTTACCAAAGTTCCCGGACTAGTTTTTTCTTGCGAAAATATAGAGTTAAAACTTAGAGAAGTTAAAAAAGTAAATAAGATGATTCTTTGTAATTGCATTAGGTTTAGTAATTTTGCTTTATTATTTATGCAAAACTAAAAAAGTTAGCCATGACTAACAAATTAAATTTGAATAATTTAACAAAAAGCGAAGAAGATTATTTAAAAGCTCTTTTTCAATTGCTTATTGAGGATAATTCTGCTAAGGTGGGAAATAATCAATTAGCTGATTATCTTAAAGTTTCACCGGCTTCTACCAATAATATGATTAAGAAGCTGAAAGCTAAAGAGTATGTAGTGAGTGAAAAATACGGAAAATTAGATTTAACAGAAGAGGGGAAATCTATAGCTGTACGATTAATCAGAAAACATCGATTGTGGGAAACTTTTTTGTGCAACTATCTTAATTTTACTTGGGATGAGGTGCACGATGTTGCAGAGCAATTAGAGCATATTAAATCTCATAAACTAATAGATGAGTTAGATAGGTTTATGGATTTTCCAAAAAAAGATCCACACGGAGAATTAATTCCTAATGCCGATGGAGAATATTCTATTTTACCAAAAATTACATTATCCTCTTTAGAAGAAGGTGATGTATGTAAATTGGTAGCAGTTAATGATGGGTCTGTTAATTTTTTAAAGTACGTATCTGAAATAGGGCTAGCTTTAAGTAGCGAAATACAAGTACTCGAAGTTAGAGAGTTTGATAAGTCTATTCGTATTCAATTTAATAATGTTATAGAGACAGTGACTAAAAAATTTGCAGATAATGTATTCGTTAAGAAGATAGTATAGTTTTTGTAAATGTTAAAATAAAGTTAGTCTATAAGAATGTTAAAGAATAGCAGTTATCTTTGAGTATCACACAATCAATTTATGGAGCTTAATTTAAAGAAACCGATATGTTTTTTTGATCTTGAAACTACCGGTATAAACATTTCTAAAGATCGAATTGTAGAAATTTCTATTCTAAAAATATTTCCAAATGGCACTCAGGAAAGTAAAACCTGGTTGGTAAATCCAGAAATGCCTATTCCTTGCGAAACTACGGCTATACATGGTATCGATAATGCCAAAGTGGCTAATGAACCTACCTTTAAACAGTTGGCAACCAAGGTTAGTGAAATGATTAAAGGTTGCGATTTGGGGGGATTTAATTCAAATCGTTTTGATATACCGTTATTAGCAGAAGAATTGTTAAGAGCAGGTCTTGATTTTGATATGAAAAACACAGTAGCAATAGATGTGCAAACTATTTATCATAAAATGGAAAAGAGAACATTATCGGCTGCATATCAATTTTATTGTGATAAAAATTTGGATGATGCGCACTCTGCAGAAGCAGATACCAATGCAACATACGAAGTACTAAAGGCACAATTAGACAAGTATCCTGAGTTAGAAAATGACGCAAAATTTTTAGCAGAGTTTAGTTCAAGAAAACAATTTGCTGATTTTGCGGGCTTTATCGCTTATGATGACAAGGGGAAAGAAGTATTTTCTTTTGGAAAGCATAAAGGGAAACTTGTAGAGCAAATAATGGATGAAGAACCTGGTTATTTTGGATGGTTACAAAATGCAGATTTTCCTTTATACACTAAAAAAGTACTTACAGCAGTCAGACTTCGTAAGTTGAACAATAGCTTGAATTTATAATCATTTCTTTTTTTTATAATTAATTGAATTATGAAGCTTATTTGTATAGGGCGTAATTATACAGATCACATTGAAGAGTTGGAAAATGAAAAGCCAACAGATCCAGTAATTTTTATGAAGCCAGACACGGCTATTTTATTAAAAAAACAACCTTTTTTTATTCCTGATTTTTCTAATGAGATACATCATGAGGTAGAAATTTTGATAAAAATCAAGAAAGTTGGAAAATATATTGATAAGAAATTTGCACATAAATATTATGATGAAATAAGTTTAGGAATTGATTTTACAGCCAGAGATTTGCAAACTAGCCTGAAACAAAAAGGATTGCCTTGGGAAAAAGCAAAAGCCTTTGATGGAGCTGCTGTTATAGGTAATTGGGTTTCAAAAAAAGAATTCACTAATGTAGATGATATCGATTTTCGTTTAGAAAAAAATGAAGAAATTGTACAACAAGGAAACACCAAATTTATGCTGTGGAAGATAGATGAATTAATAGAATATGTGTCAAAATATTTTACTTTGAAGATAGGAGATGTTATATTTACAGGGACCCCCGCAGGTGTTGGGACTGTAAAAACAAATGATATTTTGACAGGTTATATTAGCGACAAACAATTTTTTTCAATAAAAGTAAAATAAATGAGCAAAGGATATAGTTTAAAACATGTAAATGAATTATCTGGAGGAGATAATGAATTTATAGCTGTACTAGTACAGACCTTTTTAGAAGAAATACCACCTGATCTGGATAGTATGGTTCAAGCAGTAGATGCTGATAATCCACAAATGGCATATCAATACGCCCATAAGATGAAACCTAATCTTCAATTATTTGATATTGATCTTTTATCTCAAATCAAACAAATCGAAGCTTGGTCTAAATCTAATAAGTCTAAAGAACAGATTAAAACAGTTTTAAATCACATAGTTGAAATTGTAAATGGAGCTATTGAAGAGTTGAAAGTTGATTTCCCATAAATATATGTATGCAGAAATAATTACAATAGGGGATGAAATACTAATCGGTCAAATCATAGATTCTAATTCAGCTTTTATTGGTAAAGAACTTAATAAAATTGGAGTTGATGTATGCCAAATTACTTCGATAAGAGATGATAAGCAACATATTCTTGATGCAATTGATCAAGCTAAGACGCGGGCAGATATTATTATTATGACTGGCGGATTAGGACCTACCAAAGATGATATAACAAAGCATACTATTTGCGAATATTTTGATGATACTTTGGTACAAGATGATAAGGTCTTGAAGCATGTTGAAGAATTATTTGCAAAATATATTTCTACACCAATATCTGATGTTAACAAACAACAAGCACTGGTTCCAAGTAATTCAACCGTGTTAATGAATCTTTATGGTACAGCTCCAGGAATGTGGATAGAAAAAGAAAACAAAGTTTTTATATCTATGCCAGGCGTTCCCTATGAGATGAAAGGTCTAATGAAAAACGAAGTGCTGCCAAGGCTTATAAAAAGATTTGACCGCCCTTATATAATTCATAAAACTGTGCTAACCTATGGTATGGGAGAAAGTGCTATTGCTGCAAAAATTGAAAAGTGGGAAGATGGCCTGCCTTCATTTATCAAATTGGCATATTTACCTAATTTAGGAAAAGTACGATTACGGCTTTCTGGTCGTGGAATAGATAAAAAACGTATCGAAGACACTATCGAAGATAGGATAGCTGAGCTTCATAATATTATAGGAGATATTATTGTAGGGTATGAAGATGATGATTCTATAGAGCAGCAAATAGGCAAATTGTTGATTCAAAAAGGAAAAAAAATCGCCGTTGCTGAGAGCTGTACCGGAGGTATGATAGCACAATCTTTTACTGCTAATGCAGGAGCATCAGCATATTTTAATGGAGGAGCAGTTACATATGCTACCCAATCAAAAATTGATATTTTAGGGGTATCTGCTAATAGTATAAAAACACATACCGTAACAAGCGCCCAAGTGGCAGAGGCAATGGCATTGGCTGTCAAAGAAAAATTTAAATCAGAGTACGCAATAGCCACCACAGGAAATGCTGGTCCAACAAAAGGAGACGGAGATGTTGAGATAGGAACAGTTTTTATTGCAATTGCAACACCAGAAAAAGTATTCTCAAAGATGTTTACTTTTGGTAATTTACGTGAGCGTATCATTGGTAAGGCTGTTGTTAAATCTTTGGAGCTTATGTTAAAAGAGTTGAGGTGATATATAATACTTTAATCAGGAAAGATTAGATGCTCTGCCCATTCAATTGCGTTATCTAGGGTATTAAAGACGTGAGTTGGCCTATTGGTAAATAATTTCTCTAGTTCGGCAATTTTTTGACTAATGCCATCATAAGTTACAATCGCGTAACCTTTAAAGTTTGGGAATATGTCTTCTAATTTATAATGTTCTGTTGGTTTAACAGAGTAAGAATTTATTCTGTTTGAAATATAAACATAGGGTGTAATGCCTTTGTAGTAGGTAGCAGCAAGTTGAAATAGTTCTTTACCGCTTTCAAAATTTAGGTTTATATTTTCTTTTATTTCTGCGACAATAAAATTTTCATAGAAATAAAATAAACCGATATCAAGTTGGTGTTTCTTGATAAGTTTTTTACTCATCTTATGGATCATAATATATAAAAGTTGGTATGTCTAAGATATACTAATGATTCCTGAAAATCAATTACTACTTTTGTTTTTTTTACTTGGAAAGAAAAACTTTCAAAAAGCATAAAAAAACACTAAAGTATTATTGGTTGTTAGGTAAATAATTCGTTAATTTGCACCCTGTTTTGAAATAATACCAAAATTAAGAAGAGATGTCAAGAGTTTGCGAGCTTACCGGTAAAAAAGCAATGGTTGGGAATAATGTTTCCCACGCGATGAATAAAACGAAACGTAAATTCAATGCGAATTTAATAAAAAAGCGTTTTTATATTCCAGAAGAAGATCGTTGGGTAACACTTAAAGTGTCTACAGCAGCGCTAAAAAATATAAATAAAAATGGAATCTCTGCTGTTATGAAAGAAGCAAGAGCAAAAGGTTTTTTAACTAAATAATCTCCTTTTTTAAAAGATACTACAAATGGCAAAGAAAGGTAATAGAGTACAAGTAATCTTAGAATGTACAGAGCATAAAGCCTCAGGAAAACCTGGTACATCAAGATATATTACAACAAAAAATAAGAAGAACACTCCTGATAGAGTAGAATTAAAGAAATTTAATCCTGTTCTAAAGAAAATGACTGTTCATAAAGAAATTAAATAATAAGACATGGCAAAGAAATCAGTAGCATCGTTACAGACTGGGTCCAAAAGGTTAACAAAAGCCATAAAAATGGTAAAATCTCCAAAAACCGGAGCTTATACTTTTGTAGAATCTATTATGACACCAGAAGCTGTGAGTGACTTTTTGAAGAAAAAGTAATTCACTAGAAAATATTTTAAAAGGAAGCCATTTCAATTGTATTGAAATGGCTCTTTCTTTTTATATTTATAGAATCTTATAAATAAGGATTAGGTTTTGTAATTTTTAGTATAGTAAATAATAATAATGGCACTTTTTAAGAATATTTTTTCTTCAGAAAAAAAAGAAACACTTGATAAAGGACTAGAGAAATCTAAAACTAGTTTTTTTTCTAAGTTAGGAAAAGCTGTAGCTGGTAAATCCAAGGTTGATGATGAGGTTCTTGATGAACTCGAAGAGGTATTGGTGAGCAGTGATGTTGGTGTAAAAACAACGATTAAAATCATTGAGAGAATTGAAAACCGAGTAGCAAAGGATAAGTATTTAGGAACAGAAGAGCTTAATCAAATCTTACGCGAAGAGATAGCTGGATTATTATCTGAAACTAATGTGGGTGAAGCCACAGATTTTGAAATTCCAAAAGATAAGAAACCTTATGTTCTTATGGTAGTCGGGGTAAATGGAGTAGGAAAGACTACTACTATTGGTAAACTAGCAAACCAATTTAAGAATAAGGGATTAAAAGTGGTATTAGGCGCTGCAGATACATTTAGAGCAGCTGCGATTGATCAATTACAAGTTTGGGCTGATCGAGTTGATGTGCCAATTGTAAAACAAGAAATGGGTAGTGATCCAGCTTCAGTGGCTTTTGATGCATTACAATCCGGAGTTAATCAAGGCGCAGATGTAATTATTATTGATACCGCCGGTAGATTGCATAATAAGGTTAATTTAATGAATGAATTAACTAAAGTAAAACGTGTAATGCAAAAAGTTGTAGGGGATGCTCCTCATGATGTGTTATTGGTTTTAGATGGATCTACGGGGCAAAATGCCTTTGAACAAGCTAAGCAATTTACAGCAGCCACAGAGGTTAACTCATTGGCTGTAACAAAACTTGATGGAACAGCTAAAGGAGGTGTTGTAATTGGTATAAGTGATCAGTTTCAAATTCCTGTAAAATATATTGGAGTAGGAGAAGGCATCGACGATCTTCAGGTATTTAATAAATTCGAATTTGTAGATTCGTTTTTTAGATAAAACTAAAAATATATAAATTGTAAAAAAGGAATTTTGAGATACTCAAAATTCCTTTTTTATTTTTAATCAGTAAATATATTGTGGTATACCTTGATGATTTTTGTAATGCGAAATAACTTATTTAGATAAGCAGGCGTAGTTTTGGTTTCATTTAGTGCTGTAGCAATAAGTATTTTGTTGATTAAAAGGTTAAATTTGAGAAATACATATATAAACGAAACGAGTTTTGTAATAAAGTAGGTAGTTATGATAAAAAAAATATTGATAGTTAAAGTAGTTCTTTTCTTTTCTTTTTTACATGGGATTAATGCTCAAGATCAACCCAAAACTTTTGAGTTACTTTGTCGAGTATTGGATGCAGATTCAAGTTTTCCGGTTTACTATGCTACGATAAAACTATCTGGTACTAATAGAGGGGTTATTGCAGATGATCAAGGAGAATTTAGACTTCCAGTGGATCTGGATGTTTCAAAAAAAATCAGATTATCTTCTATAGGATATAAGACTAAAGAGGTTGCTGTTAAAGAACTTAAAAATGGGCAGATCAATATCATTTATTTAGAACCAAATGTAGAAGGCTTGGATGAGGTAATTCTGATTTCAAAACAAAAGAAAGAACGTCAGCTTAATGCAAAACAAATTATAGCAAAGGCATTGAATAGTATCCCTTTGAATTATCCACAAGAACCTTTTTCGTACATAGGGTATTTTCGTGATTACCAACAACCGATAGGTGATTCTTATGAAAGAGTTGCAAAAAAACAAAAAAGCAGTGCTCAATATATTAACCTTAATGAAAGTATCATCGAAGTATTTGATGCTGGGTTTGGTACAGATTATTTAACAAATAATCGTAACCAAACACTTGTTTATAGTTATAATAAAAATGCAACTTTTGTTCAAGATAGTACGCTAGCCATTCCTTATGATAATAAGAGTAAAAAATATTTAAAAAATGTTTTTATTCCACCATTTGGAGGTAATGAGTTTAATGTGCTTAATATTACTAATGCAATACGCAACCATGATAGATCGTCTTTTTCTTTTATTGATATTTTAGATAAAGACTTTATAAAAAATCATTTTTTCAATCTAGAAGGGATTAGTTATCTTGATGATACACCAATATATGAGCTTAGCTTTGTATCAGAATCATTTGCTTCAGGTCAACTACATTTTGCTAAAGGGAAAATATTTATTTCAAAAGAAACTTTTGCTATTCATAAACTGAACTACCAATTGTATGGTCAGGACAGAAAAGCTCCATTATACGGAGTAACCATAGAATATGCCCCTATTGGAAAAAAAATGTACTTGAATTATATAACCTTTAATAATAAATTTCAAGCCGGTAGTGATCACTATTTTAAAATAAAAAATATAGATTTTAATGTTGAAGAGATGTATTTTGATGTTTATTTTAATAATGAGTTGGATAAAAATACAATAGACCCTTTTTATAAAAAAATTAAAGTTACCTACACATACAAAGAGCATAAAGTAAAGGTGAAAGAAGTCTTAGTTCTTGATGATCGTTTAAGAGTTGTAATAGATAAACAGCAACTACTATCCTTACCAGACTTTAAATTAGAAAACCTTGCAGAGGTAATTCGATTAAAAATCAAAAATGTAAAGGATACTAATGGAAAGGTATTAAATGAAATTCCAAAAGTATCATTAAATCAGTATAGAGAAGTATTTGTGCAAGAAGTTTTTCCTAGTAAAACGATAGAGGGCGATGTGAAATTAATGAATAAAAATGCTCCTTTATCTACATCTCCAATAAACCTGTTTAAAAATAAAGATAAATACTGGGTGAATACTCCATTAAAAAAGAACAAAGATCCTCAATAAAGAATTCTTGTTTTATTTCTTGTGAATTTTTTTTATAAAAACTAACCTTCAATAATATTGAAGGTTAGTTTTTGTGCTTGACAATCTTTTTTATAAAAAATGTCGATAGTTGAGTTAATATATAGTGAGTTGATTAATTTTTAATAATTTAAAATTAGATAGGTCATGCAAATGCAATAGATCACCAAAAAAACCCCGCTAATTAGGATCTTATATTTTGACATTGTTTTGATTAATTTTGACATGAGTTTTATGTTTGTGTTTACTATGTTAGTCCTCTATAGGGGTATAGGTAATTATGGACTTGTCTTTTTTACTTCTTGATTTGTTTCTTTTTTTTCTACAATAGTTTTTTGTGATTTTTTATGAGTTGTTATTGACTCATTGTTTGAGAAAATAACCATTGTAGTAAATAATATGATTGTTGCAATAAATAACAAACTGAAAATGGTTTTTAGCGTATTTCTCATAGTTTTTAATTATTTATTCTTCCATAAAAAATAGTTGATCTTTACTTACTCCATCACTGTCTACTTGTTCTAGTTTTATTTGGTTTTCACTAGCTTTCTTTACATCCCAACTGCCATTAAGTTTATCTAGAGGTGATTGTGAACCAAAATCAAAAGTAATATTTAATATTTTTCCTGATGGATTAGCAGATGTAGACCAAGAAGCATTAATTATTTCTTCGGTTTCTTCATTTTCAATTATAATAACTCCATTAGCAATAAATTCAAAAGTAAAATCTATATAATTCTTAGTTTCGTTACTTTGGTTGTCTTTGTATTTAAGAATTTCCCATGTTTGACTGGTTAATATTTCAGTAAAGCGATCAGACTCTATAGTATCACCTTCATCATTATTTCCATCATCATCATCATCATCGTCATCGTCACTGCATCCTTTTTCAACAGTATCTTCAATAACATCTTCTAAATTGTCAAGATCACTGATGCTTATTTCTGTACTATCAGAAATAATAATAGTTATTGGAAAATTTATATTGGTAATATCATCACTATCCAAATTTTCTATAAAAAGGTGAAGATCTTTATCGTTTTCAAAAGTTTCAGTGGTAATTAGTTCACTTTGTGCATCAAAAGCTGAGGCCGAAAAAGGATATTTAAATTTTAGGCATTCAACTTCATCATCATTATCATCATCTTTATTCTCTTCATTATCATTACATTTTTCCTTTTGTTCATCGAGTTCATCTGTATTTTCTACCAATACTTCAGAGAAACCACTAAAAACTAATGTAATCGGAAAACTAAATGCAATTTGATCAGAATCTTCAAAAACCCCTTCAATAGCTTCTAAATCTTCTTGTGTAGAAAAAGTTATTTCTTGGCCATTAGCAGTTATAGTAAAAGGAAGCTTAATATTGAAACAGCTCGAATTATCAATATCGTCATCCAAGGATCCGTTATTCATCGATATACGAAGTATCAAATCGGCGATCTTAGAATTAGCCTCAAGAGATTGACCATCGGGAGCTTTGATTAATTCATCTGACTCACTTCTACAAGAAGTAGCAAGAACTAATGTAAATAATGTAATTAAAAGTAAAATTGAATTAATTTTTGACTTCATAAACCTAGTATTCATTCTAGTGGGTTGGTAATAATAAAACAACTAAACAGCAAAAACTCCTTTTTTTATTTTTGTTTTTTTACATTTATCCTTAAGAAATTACCCAAAAATGCCAAAAGAGCTTCAAGATAATGTCTGTAAAGAAGATGTTTTTTCTATAATCTACAATAAATATTCTAAAGATTTATATAATTATCTGTATTACAAATACGGAGAATCATTTGGTCCAAATGATAAAATGCAAGACGCTTTCATAAAACTACTTGATAATTGTAAAAATGTTACCCCGGCAAAAGCAAAAGGATTTTTATTTAGTGTGGCTAAGAACATGATGTTAAATGAAATTAAGCATCAAAAGGTAGTGTTAAGGCATCGAGAAGTAAAACCCAAAGAGTATACTAATGAATCTCCCGAATTTATTATTGAACAAAAGGAATTTTTACAAAAATATCAAAAAGCGTTGGGTGCACTAACCGAAGATCAAAGGGTAGCTTTTTTATTAAATAAAGTGGAAGGTAAAAAACATGCAGAAATTGCAGAAATGTTAGGTGTTACTAGAAAAGCTGTAGAGAATAGAATTTATACGGCTTATAATAAACTAAAAAGCCAAATAGAAGGGTTTAAATAATTTTTTTAATAAAATAAAAGGAATAACTAGAACTTAGTTGTTTAGTATATAGAGGCAATACAAAAAATGGAAAAAGAGTACCTTATAAAAAAATGGCTGGTTGATGAATTGACCGAAGCAGAAAGCGAAGCCTTTAAGAACCTTGAAGATTATGACATGCATGTCAAAATCCTTGAAGGAGCTCAACTTTTTAGGGCCACTGATGTTTCTAAAGTTGCTGATTTGGATGCTTTTTATGAAAAAGTTGATGGTAACAAAGAGCAATTGCCTCATAATAATACATGGTACAAGCCATTGCTAAAAGTAGCAGCAGTTTTAATAGTTTTTTTAGGTTTAGGATCACTCTTCTTTCTAAATAACGAATCAACTATTAATGCTATAGCTAGTGAGAAAATATCTTTAGAATTACCTGATGCATCGGCTGTAATGTTAAACTCTAAGTCAAAAATTGTATTTAATAAACATAATTGGAAAGAAAAACGTGAAGTTATCCTAGATGGAGAAGCTTTTTTCAAAGTAACCAAAGGATCAACATTTGATGTAATTACAAATGTTGGTAAGGTAAGTGTTTTGGGAACGCAATTTAATATCAAAAATCGTAAGGGATATTTTGAGGTACAATGTTTTGAAGGGCTGGTAAATGTAAAGTATGGACAGCACACCAAAAATTTATCAGCTGGTAGTACTTTTAAAGTTGTAATGGATGTGGTTACTTCTGATCATATATCAGATAAAGAACCGCAATGGATAAAAGATGTAAGTAGTTTTAAAAGTGTTCCGTTCTACGAAGTAATTCAAGAATTTGAAAGACAATATGATGTTGTTATTTCTATAGAAAATATAGATACTTCACGTATATTTACTGGAGGTTTTGTACATACCAATATAGAAGATGGTTTAAAATCCATAACTTTACCTTTAGATTTGGAATATAGATTTGATTCTAATAAAAAAATTACACTATTTAAACGCAAACGATAGTTGGCAGAAAACTGCTATAAGCTTTCTATGTTTTATATTTTGTTTTTTTTCTTCATTTGCTCAGACTGAAACTGATACAATACCGCTTCAAAAAATTATCTCAAATATTGAAAATCAATTTCAATATAAATTTACATATGCAGATGATACTATCGAAGATATATTTATCTCACCGCTTCAAGAAATAACTACTATCCAACAAGTATTAGATGAGTTACAATTACAAACAGATTTAGTGTTTAGTGTGCTTGCTAATAATTTTATTTCCATAAACAAAAAAAATACAACTTTTGTAATTTGTGGTACTCTTAAGGACCGATATTCTGATTTATTGATTGAAGGAGCTACTATAAAGGGTAAAAAATCTTCAGCAATAACTAATCTAAGGGGTAGTTTTGAGCTAGAAGTCGATAAAGAAGATGAAACAATTATTATTGGCCATTTGGGGTATAGGACATCATATCATTTGGCTAATACTTTTCAAAAAGATACATGCTCTGTAGTTTATCTAGATCCCAAAACAGAAACCTTGGCCGAGGTTGTGTTAAGTAATTATATCACCAAAGGAATTGGTAAAGTCAATGATGGAAGTTTTCAAATAGATTATAAAAATTTTGATATTCTCCCAGGCCTTATTGAAACAGATGTGTTACAAACAGTGCAAGCATTACCAGGAATTCAAAGCGCAGATGAAACCGTATCTAATATTAATATTAGAGGGGGTACTCATGATCAAAATTTAATTATATGGGATGGAATTAAAATGTACCAGTCTGGTCATTTTTTTGGATTGATATCTGCAATTAACCCATTAATTACTGATAAAGCTACTTTGATTAAAAATGGAACTAACCCAGAGTATACAGATGGGGTATCAGGAACTTTGGTAATAAATACAGATCCAGCTGTTAATGATGATTTTGCGATAAGTACAGGAATAAACATGATTAATACAGATGTGTTTACTGATATACCTATTACTTCTAAATCGTCATTGCAATTAACAGCTCGAAAATCAATTAGAGATCTGGTAACAACAACAACATATGCCAAATATTTTGATAGAATTTCTCAAAATAGTGAAATTCAAGGAGAAGGGCAGGAGGTATTGACTTCTGATATAGGGTTTGATTTTTATGATGCAAATTTACGTTGGAACTATAATATATCCGACAAGGATTTGTTAAGAGTTAATTTTTTATTGATCAATAATGAACTTGTTTTTACAGAAAATGCTTTTGTGAATAATTTTGAGCAATCACGACAGAGTAGCTTAAAGCAAAACAGTATAGCAGGAGGCGTTTGGTATCAAAGAAAATGGAGTGATAGGTTTAGGTCTATTCTACAAATTTATGAAACTGATTACAGTCTAAAATCTATTAATGCTAATCTACAAGAAGAACAAAGGTTTTTGCAAGAAAATAAGATCTCAGAAACTTCGATTAAATTAAAAAGCTATTATGATCTTAATGATGAGATCATGGTACTTAATGGCTATCAATTTATTGAAACAGGAGTGACTAATCTTAATGATATAGATACACCAATTTTTAGAGAGAAAAGAGTTCGAGTAATACGTATGCATAGTTTATTTTCTCAAGTACATTACAGACCCTTAAAATCTACTTCACTAGGCTTGGGAATGCGATATAACTATAATGAAAAATTTGGTTCTCATAGTATAGAACCACGATTAAGTTATAATCAAAAATTTTTGAAACATTTTAATTTAGAAATTTTAGGAGAATATAAACATCAAACTACCTCTCAGATAATAAATTTCCAAAATGATTTTTTAGGCATAGAGAAACGTAGATGGATCCTGGCAAATAATGAGGATATACCAGTAATCAAAAGCAAACAGATTTCTATAGGCACTCGATATGATAGATTTGGTTGGTTAGTAAGTGCAGAAGGGTATTATAAAAAAGTAAACGGAATTACAGCAAGAAGTCAGGGGTTTCAAAACCAATATGAATTTGTTAAGGCAACTGGTGATTATGTGGTTAATGGCCTGGATTTTTTACTGAATAAAAGGTTTAAAAACCTTAGTGCGTGGATAAGTTATTCTTATGTAGATAATACTTATATTTTTAAACCTTTTGAGGAACAAGAATTCCCTAATAATATAGATATAACACATGCTGTAACTTTAGGATCTTCATATTCTTTTCAAGATTTCAAAATCTCTGCAGGTTTAAACTGGAATTCTGGGTTGCCCACAACACGTCCATTGCCCGATGACCCAGTAACTAATAATGAAATCAATTATGAACGTGCAAATAATAGTCGACTTGAAAAGTATTTAAGAGTAGATATCTCTACTACATATAATTTTAATATCACTAGAGAAATTAAAGCTCAAGTTGGATTCTCTGTATGGAATCTTACTGATCAACAAAATGTAATTAATAACTATTATAGGATTGATGAGAGTTTACCTCAAGAAGTTGTAGAATCTTCTTTAAGCCTTACTCCAAATGCAGCATTTAGAATATCCTTTTAAGGATCAATATCTTAAATTAAGATAGATTTTATGCATCACTCTACTTAATCGTTGTATCTTTGCACACCTTTATCTGAAAAACATGAGAACAAAGACTTTAAAAAAGAACAAGATCAATGTCGTTACACTTGGTTGTAGTAAAAATGTATACGATAGCGAAGTGTTAATGGGGCAGTTAAAAGCCAATAATAAAGAAGTTGTTCATGAAGAAGAAGGTAATATAGTAGTTATTAATACATGTGGTTTTATAGCAAACGCCAAAGAAGAATCTGTAAATACTATTTTAGAGTATGTTCAGAAAAAAGAAGAAGGAACTGTAGACAAGATTTTTGTAACTGGATGTTTATCAGAACGTTACAAGCCTGACCTAGAAGAAGAAATTCCTGATGTAGATCAATATTTTGGTACCACAGAGCTTCCGGGGTTATTAAAAGCATTAGGAGCAGATTATAAGCACGAATTAATAGGAGAACGATTAACAACTACTCCAAAAAACTATGCATACCTCAAAATAGCCGAAGGATGTGATCGTCCTTGTTCTTTTTGTGCAATCCCATTAATGCGAGGTAAACATAAATCAACACCAATAGAAGATCTGGTAACCGAGGCAAAAAAATTAGCCGCAGACGGAGTTAAAGAGCTGGTTCTAATAGCCCAGGATCTTACATACTATGGACTGGATTTGTATAAAGAAAGAAAGTTAGCTGATTTATTATTAGCACTAGTAAAGGTTGAAGGGATTGAGTGGATACGATTACATTATGCTTTTCCAACTGGTTTTCCGATGGATGTGCTAGAAGTAATGAAAAAAGAACCTAAAGTATGTAACTATATTGATATACCACTTCAGCATATCGCAGATCCAATTTTAAAGTCAATGCGTCGTGGTACCACTAAAGCAAAGACTACAAAACTTTTAAAAGAATTTAGAGAGGCCGTTCCAGAAATGACAATTCGTACTACTTTGATTGTAGGATACCCAGGAGAAACACAAGAAGATTTTGAAACTTTGAGAGATTGGGTAAAAGAAATGCGTTTTGAACGTTTAGGATGTTTTACCTATTCTCATGAAGAAAACACACACGCTTTTAACCTCGAAGATAACGTGCCAGAAGAAGTAAAAATTCAACGAGCTAACGAGATTATGGAAATCCAATCTCAGATTTCTTGGGAGTTAAACCAACAAAAAATAGGGCAGGAGTTTAAAGTGGTTATTGATCGCAAAGAAGGACAATATTTTGTGGGCCGTACCGAGTTTGATTCTCCAGATGTAGATAACGAAGTATTAATAGATGCCTCAAAGTTTTATCTTAAAACAGGAGAATATACAACAGTAAAAGTATATGAAGCAGAAGATTTTGATCTATATGCCGAAGTACTATAATTTCTTTTGAGTCATGGTTTATTTTCTTAATTATGCAATAGGAAAATAGGAATCAATAGTGTTTTCTAGCTTTTCAACAGTAAGAGGTTTTTGTAAGTACATATTAATTTCAGGAGTTAGATTAGCTATATTTTCATCATCGGGATTTATGCTGGTTGTAAGCATAGCGATTATAATTTTTTTCTTTTGCTCGTTAGGTAACTTTTTGTATTCATCAATAAAATCCCATCCATTCATTCCTGGCATATTGATATCCAAAAATATGATCCCTGGTCTAGGGTATTCATTAATTGGGTGTGTGTTCATGCCTTTTAAATAATTCAATGCTTCTGTAACAGAACTATTAACTTTTACAGCGACATCTATATCCGCACGTTTTATTATTTTTTTATTAATGAAATTTGTAATCTTATCATCGTCTACTAATATGATACAATCTAATCCGCTAATTTTTTTCATGATTTCTGGGGGTTTGTGTTTATTGTAAAATAAAAAATACTGCCTTGATCAAGTTGCGAGTTTACCCAAATATCACCATCATGTAACTCCATAATCTTTTTGCAGTGCGAAAGCCCAATACCAGTGCCAGGGTATTTGTCTTTAGGATTTAATTGCTGAAAAATGGTGAATATTTTATCAGCAAATTTCATATCCATGCCAATTCCATTATCTTCTATTTTAAATTGCCATGCCTCATCTAATTTTTGTACAGAGATAGTAATACTCGGGTCACTGTCTTTTTTCCTAAATTTAATAGCATTACTAATTAGGTTTTGAAATAGTAGCCTTAATTCGGTTTTGTAACCCCATATTACTGGCAAAGGAGCAATTTTTATATTGGCATTTGTTTCTTCAATAGAAGAAGCTAGATCTATCTTAATTTTTTCGATCAACTCATTACAGTCAATTTCTTCTAATTGCGATTTCTGGCCTAGTCTACTATAATCTAATAATGCAGTAATAAGTTCTCTCATACGCTCTGTAGATTCGGTTAAGAAGCTTAGTGAGTTTTGGCCTTCTTCATCAAACTTATCAAAATAATCTTCGGTGAGTATATCGGTTAAACTGGAAATAGATTTAAGAGGTTCTTGTAAATCATGAGAAGCTATAAAAGTAAATTGTTCAAGCTCTTTGTTTTTGTGTTCTAATTTTTTTGTATAATTTTTAGAAGCTTCTTCTGCTTTTTTTCTTGCAGTAATATCTATAATAGAAGCAAGCACCATATGGCCATCAGAGGTATCCATTGGGTTTAATCCAATTTCAACAGGAAATCTATTATTGTCTCTATCAACAGCATACAG
Organism: uncultured Aquimarina sp.; assembly: GCA_947501475.1. Taxonomy (GTDB): domain Bacteria; phylum Bacteroidota; class Bacteroidia; order Flavobacteriales; family Flavobacteriaceae; genus Aquimarina. The sequence goes on from CANMWA010000005.1 coordinate 230,741, forward strand.
ATCTCTTCCTGCGCCCATTGATCTTACCTCGGGGTTTTTAGAAAATTCTTTTCTATATTTTGGATGACTCCCTCTTATTTCGTCTGGAATTAAAATCTCTATTTTTTGACCAAGTATTTCCTCACGACGATATTTGAATAGTTTTTCAGTTTGTGTATTAACAAGCCTAATGATACCTTTTTTATCGGCTAATATCATGGCACTAGGCGCAGATTCAACAACAAGCCGAAAGCGTTCTTCTGCTTTTTTACGTTCAGTAATATCAATAATAGAAGTTAATACTAAATTACCATCTACAGTTATAATGGGATTGAGTCCTATTTCTACCGGAAATTCGGTTTTATCCTTTTTTAAAGCAAATAACTCGCGACCAACTCCCATCATTCGAGCTTCAGGGTTATTAAAAAAACCTTGTAGATGTTCTGTATGACGACCTTTATACCTGGTAGGAATCAGTACTTCAATCTTTTGACCAATAACTTCTGATCTATCATATTGAAACAACTTTTCTACATAACTATTAACATATGCTATTTTACCTTCTTGATTAACCAATATTAATGCATTAGGAGCTGCATCTACCATTACCTGAAATGTAAGCTCATTATGCTTAAAGGGTTTTTTTAGAGTACTCATCAATGAGTTAGTTTTACTTTAAAAATTAATGAAAAACTATTTTGACGATATTTTTATAAACAGGGGTATCTCGAAGATAGTAAACTTTTAAGGAATCATAAATATATGATTCCTTAAAAGTTGTGTATTATTTTTCTTTTTTCAGATAGTTACCGTTAAATATTTCTTTCCAAGCTTCTCCCTTGTTTGATCTTTGATACCATATTTGTTGTACCGTATTGTCATCATTTTTTTGCCAAGTAATTTTATTTAATTGTAAACCTTTATCTGTCAATACTTCATTTTGCAATATCATTTTTCCACTTTCTAAATTCCCTTTGATATGTAATGTAAGCCCACTATTATCTACCCAAAACTGCTCCCATTGATCTATTTGAGGGTTGTACTTGTTTAAACTAGTACCATGATACTTTGAAGTTGTAGAGTAATATGTTTCTTTGATTACTTTTCCTTCTATGATACGCTCTATCGTACTTCTTCCAACAATAGAATCAGTACCGTTTTTATACACATCCCATTCTCCTATCCAAAAATCAAATTCTTTATACTTATGATCTTGTGCTTTAAGTTGTGGTATACTAAAACTGAATAAAAAGAGGACTACTATGGTAACCGTAATTTTCATTTTAAAATGTTTATTCTTTAAATATATCGATTTATTCAATAAAAAAAGAAGCCTATATAGGCTTCTTTTTTTAATAACAGACTCTTTGTATTTTGTTTTGACTAACTCTAAATAGTAAAGAGAGCTATTCTTTTTTTAGGATGTAATCCCTTTTTTTAATTGTTTAAACCTCCGTCAGTTTCAACGTAAGTATCAGTAATTTTACCTGGCTCAAGCGTTGGATTTTGAGACGGATTGTTTTCTGGTGAAAAATTGTCATCATTTACAGATTCTGCTTCACATGAAAATAAGATGGCTGTAATTGCAAGTAGGAATGTTAATTTCTTCATTTGGTTTAATTTTTTGTGTTTTTTAAATCGGAGGCAAATGTATATAAAAAACTTAATCAAAATCTTAAAGTTTCATTAACGTAATGGTGGATATATATAAAATTATAGAAAGGTGTACTGAGAGTTTTTCAATGCAAACAAGATAAAAATTTTGAATACTATAATTAATACAAGGAGTTTGATTTGATATGTGTAATTTTTGAACAATTATATTGAATAATTATTACACCTTTATCTGTTTAAGAAATGTTAATAATTAACAATTTGGTAATATTAAAAGCCTATTTTGAATTATTATTATGATTTTTTTATAAAAAAACTCATTTTAACAAGAATAATTCATGTTCTACTGTCTAATGCTTGTGGTTTGTTAAGGATTGGAACGTTAAAAAATTGATATAGTAATTTCAAGAAGTTTTTAGGCGGTTTGTTAAGATTTTTTTGGCTGTATTTTTTCAAAATATATGGATATGATTTTATGCTTTAAATTTTAGGTTTTAAACCTTCGTATACAGCAATACTTACCGCATTAGCTAAATTTAAGCTTCGTATATGTTCATTATAAATTGGTATTTTATAGGTTCTATCTCGATTAGCTTCTATAATATCTATAGGTAAACCTGTAGATTCTTTTCCAAAAATTAGAAACATATCATCTTCATAATCAATAGACCAATGCATTGCTTCACCATGGCTAGAGAAAAAAGCCATTTTCTTACCTTCGTGAGTTTCAAAAAAATCATCAATGTTTTCATAAATCTTTAGAGAGATATGTTTCCAGTAATCAAGCCCTGCTCGTTTTACTCTTTTATCGCTTAATTCAAAACCAAAAGGTTTGACCAGATGCAAATTTGATCCTGAAGCTAAACTTAATCGACCAATGTTACCTGTATTGGTATGTATTTCTGGTTCTATAAGAACTATGTTGTATGGCATTTTTTGTACTATCTTATTGCGAATATTTAATTTTTGGTTTGATGCTCTTTGTTGAGATAGTTATTTGGTATTTTGTTATCGTCAGTTTCATTAATAAATGTAGTGCTTGCTATCCACCAGCGATCATCTGCATATACGAGTTGGTAACTATTGATTCCTCTTTTTTCGTAAGTGCCTATCAGGTTTTTACAATAATAACTTTGAAAAACATTTGCAATACCGTTGTATTCGTTGATTGTTAGACCAATTGAAACTTCATCAAAACCATCTCTTTTATATAAAGGACCTACATTTCTTACAAATTCTTCTAAATTCATAGTTCTCACTTGCTTTTTGGGTGGCGCTTTACGATTAATAGAAATTTTTTGTGCTGTTGGTAAAAATAGATTTCGATACTCATCCCAATTTCTGGGCTCATCTTTTTCGCCTGATATTAGTGCGATCATCTTATTAGTAATACCTTCAATTGATTTAACGGCAATTGTGTCTACTTGCGAATTTCCTATAAAAGAGATTAAAAGAGTTATTAGTAAGGTGGCATTTTTTAACATGATTTTTAATATTTATAGATAGTATTTATATTTTTTACACACTTAAATGTATAGCATATTGTATTACAATAAAAGTAATGAATTGTTATTGGTCTTGAAACATAAAATTTTGGTGCTTTTAATTATTCTTTAATTGATTGATTTTTTTTAAAACCTTTTTTATTCTATTTAGAAACACTTAGCTTTATGTTATTATTTTTTAACTTTTAAAACCTAAATAATGAAAAAAAGTATTTTATTAAGTTTACTAACAGTACTCTTTGTTCTGTTTTCTTGTAAAAAGAAAGATAGTCCTCAAGTAGCAGAGCCAGATCCCACAGAGGATAAAGAAAATGTAACTCAACAAGTTGAAGAGATAGAAAGATCAAACAAAGCGCAGGTACAAGCATTTGTGAACTATGTAGCACCAATTTTTGGAAAAGTCGCACCAGAAACGGTAAAAAACGCAGAGCTACCTCAAATTCTAAAATGGTTAGAGAATAGCAATTATAAAAAAATATTTGAAATCTATTCATCCTTAGGAAATGAAAGAGTAAGAGCATTTATTGCCGAAGATATCAATGGTAACAGTCTTGTTTTTGCAGAGGTGCCTGAAAAAATTAGAATAGAAGATTTTAAAGAGGACTATATTATACTTCAGAATAAAAAAGGAGGAGAAGGAGGAGGAGAAGGAGATGATACTGAAAAAGATATTGAATTTTGCCTTTATCAACATTGCTCTGTGGTAAATAAAAATAATTATAGATGCGTCCAAGCTCAAAAGGTTTGTCCAAAACTAATTCAATGTCAGTCATCTGCAGATTGTAAACCGGCCGATGGAGGCGATGATGGTACAGAGGGTGGCGGAACAGATACTGATCTTGTTGTAAGAGATCTATTTGGATTTTAGAGTATATAAAACCAAATAAAAAGCCCCAGTTTTTGGGGCTTTTTGTATGATAAAATGTGATTTAATCTGAAGTTTCGGTTGTGCTTTCTTTTTCTATTTTAGTGGTACACCTTTTAACGATTTGCTGGTAATGCTCTCCCAAAGTGAAGGAGTTTTATGCACCGCCACAAATAACCGATCTATAGTTAAGAAACTCTATGTACAATCAAAAAGTCATTTTTTGTACTACTAATGTTGTTATAATATTCTTGCTTTGACTGTACTAAAGGTTTCAGGTTTTTTGGTGCTTTCAATTCTTCTTTTGTGTTTAGATACTTATCTCGATCTTCATCTGCGTTTTTTGTATCCCTTCGCCTCCGGCCATTAAAGTTGTTATTTTATTCTTTTCTATTTTTAAATCAACTATTATTAAACTTGGCGAAGGAGTATTCATAAATTCTCCTTGTTGTATTAAAAATCTATCTTTCTTAATATTTAGTATATCAAATAGGTAACAAGCAAGAGGACCTGCTGCCATTCCGGTAGCGGCTTCTTCGATGATATCATATCGTGGGCCAAACATCCTTGTACTAGCATCTCTTTGGGATTTATCAAGATCATTAGAGAACACATAGAACCCAATCAAATTAAACTCATCACTTATTTTACGTATTAAATCAAAATCTGGAACTATATTTTTTAAAACTTCTAAACTTCTTACAGGGATTATTATAAATGAATTTCCTGTGATTACTAATTGTATAGGAGCACCTTGCATGATATCTGACTTGTGTAGCCCCAGTGAATTTAAAATCTTATTTTCTCGATGGTTAACATCGGTATATTTTGGGGCAGATTGCTCCATAAATGCTAAGGAGCCAATGAGTTTTATTTCTCTGTGTCCATCTATTGTTTCTTTTGAAGAAATATCTTTTTTTAGAATACCTAATTGTCTTAGGTATGAAAATGTTGCTACGGTGGCATGCCCACAATGTGCTATTTGTTTGTTGGGAGTAAAGAAATCTAATTTAAAATCTGCTGACTTAGATTTTGAAACAAAAGCGGTTTCAGACAAACCCACTTTTGTGGCAATTTCTAATTTATTTTTGTTAGATAAATTATCTGCGTTTAGTACAACTCCTGCAGGGTTTCCTCCCTTTGCATTGTCAACAAAAGCGTTTAGGATTTGTACATCAATAATTTTTGTAGTGCCCATTTTTATAATTTTTTTAATAGTTATAATTAATGGACGAGGATTATTATAAAAAGACGTAGCGTCAACTTAAATTATTATCAAAATCTAGTAGTTTGCCTGATTTATCAGATTCTACATTTGGGCATTTTAAAATATTTTCTTTTAAAACTTCTCTAGCTTTTTGAACCCTGGATTTAGTTCCAGAATAGGATATCTTTAGGTATGCTGCTAATTCTTTTTGAGAATAGTTTTTGAAAGAAGTCAGAACAATAGCTTGTTTGTGTTTTGTAGTTAGGTTTTCAATTTTTTGATTGATACAATTACTAAGTTTTGCATAATTGAAACTCTCATTTTCATTTTCAGGAATGTCGAAATCTTCTATTGTTATTTTTTTTAAGTTTTGCTTTCGATAATAATCGAATATAGTGTTTCTTGTAATTTGATAGACCCAAGAGGTAAGCTTTGAAGTATTTTTTAGTTGACTAATTTTTGATTGAATTTTTAAAAAAACTTCTTGAAGAATATCTTTTGCTATTTGCTCATCTTTAACTTTACTAATAATAAACTTGTAAAGCTCTTCATGTAAATCTATCCAAATATTCTTAATTTCATTTTTCATTACATGTATTGTTTATGTCCTGTGAGCAAGAAATTTGTAACAGATAACAACCCTTCAATTTACCACTTTTTTGGTTGTTATTTTTATATGTTGTTGGCAATTGTTTATTTTCTTTTAAGATTAAGAATTGCACTAGCATTTATCCAATATTTCAATAAAATCACTAACAGCACTACTTGATCTATATATAAAATTTGCTTTTAAGTCTTTTTCAGGAGGTGATAATTCAGTCTTATGGATTTGAGAGATTCTGGATTTTTATTTTTCCCTTCATCTCCTACAAACCATAATAGCATTATGGTTTGAAAATCATCTTTAGCGATTTTATTTAATAGTGTATTTTCTGAACTATCGATTTCATTAATTTCAAAAAATCTAGATTCGTACGCAAATCCCATTCCGCATGATGGATAATTTGAAATAGCCTGCAAAAACCCCTTAAGTGTTTGGATAGAAATCTCGTTTTTCATAAATATTGTCTAACGGTTGGGCTATGGTTTTGTTGTGGAATTGTCTCATTAGGACCATCCCGCCGAGACCAAGCGATGATTGAAAGATAGGAATTTTCAGTGGAAAATTCCGCCACAATGAATTGTAGTAGTTGTTGTAACCAGTTTGCTCACATGAATTATTAATCTAAATGTAAGATAGAGGCTTCGTCTTCTAAAAGCGGTCCTATTACCTCAAGTTTTCTGCCTCCTTTTTTCAATAATTCTCTTGTTGGCATTTCAAATACCCAATTCGGGTTATCCCTTCCTACAATTTTATAATATTCCGTTTTACTCAATCCGTAAACAAGTTTTCCGATTCCACTCCAATAAATAGCCGAAGTACACATGGGACATGGTTCATCACTTGTATAGATAGAACAATTATTTAGATATGAATAATCGTATATTTTGCACGCTTCTCTTATTAAATTGATTTCAGCATGGGCAAGACAATCATTATCTGTATTAATAGTATTTTCCCCTTTTAAAATAACCTCCCCATCTTTATTTACGAGAACGCAACCAAAAGGTAAGTTACTTTTTCGTTTTGATTCTTTTGCGATTTCAATTGCCATTCTGACAAATTCTTTGTCCTTTTCCATATTCATAGATTTTTTTTCAAATAGGCTACTACGTTAAATATATAGCAAGTAGGGCAAAAAACAAGCGATTATTTTTAATTTAGCAGCAAGCCAAATCTTTAATTTCTTTCTCCCCATATTTTTCATTTACCTCGTCATATGAAAAAGTTAGTATTTTTAGAAAGTCTGTTGTGTTTTTATCTTCTTGGTTATTTATTTTTAGAAATTAGCTTATTTAATTCAGAATTCTTAGTAAAATACTTTTGCATTTTCATAAAATCCGATTCTGAATATTTTTATCGAGTCAATTTTTTGATAAATCTATCCTAATTGCAAACCATCAGTTTTCTGAGCAAATAAAATTAATACTAGATTCGTCATTTTATTTTTTCATAATACTAGTAAACCTAAGCTGCTTTTTCGTAACTCATTTCATTAACAAGCAAACTTTCGTAAATAAGAGATGGATATTTAAAGCATTTATTTTCCTTTTTAACCTCATTTTTTCCTTTTTACATATTTTATTTTGGTTTAAAAATTTTACCAACCTTTATTTACACTATCAATTCATATAGAAATACAAAAAAAATGAAACCACTATCTATTTACATTTGTCTGTTCTTACTATGTATATCATGCTCTAACGATGATGACGGCCAGGTATTAAGCGATCTTAATGAGATTACTTCATTTAGTATTAATGAGCAACAGGGTACTATAGATAATAACATAATTACCCTTGAGTTAAATACAGTAACAGATATTACGGCTTTGATTCCCGTTATTGAGCATAATGGAGTAAGTATAGCTCCTGCCAATGGAGTTACACAAGATTTCATGTAGTATACACTGTAGTTGCAGAAAATGGAAATACTCAAGAATTTACTGTAATTGTGACCATAATAGAATCAAATGAGATTACTTCGTTTAGTATTAATGAGCAACAGGGCACTATAGATAATAACATGATTACCCTTGAGTTAGATACAGGAACAGATATTACGGCTTTGACTCCCGTTATTGAACATACTGGAGTAAGCATAGCTCCTGAAAACGGTTCGGTACAAGATTTCACAAACCCTGTAGTATACACTGTAGTTGCAGAAAACGGAAATACTCAAGAGTTTACGGTAACTGTTAGTGTTGGTTTAGGAACAGCCTCAGGAATAGAATTTATAACGACCTGGTCTGCTGGCGAAATTACCATTCCCACAAATTCAGCATTCACTTATAACTATAATGTAGATTGGGATAATGATGGGGTGGTAGATGAATCTGGAATAACAGGAGATGTCACCCATACTTTTGATGCTGATGAAGAGCATACCATACGTATAACCGGTACTTTTCCTTCAATACAATTTGACAACAGTACAAATACCGGGCAAGGTGAGGCTAATAAAATTATCTCTGTGGATCAATGGGGAACGGGAACGTGGTTATCTATGGATAGGGCATTTAAAGATTGTACTAATCTTAAAGTTCTTGCAACCGATATTCCTGATTTATCAAGTGTTACCGATCTATCCTTCATGTTTGCTGGTGCGTTTATTGTAAATCCTGATGTAAGTAATTGGGATATTAGCAATGTAACGAATCTAACGGGTATGTTTACTAGTGCAAGCTTGGCGAACCCTGATGTTAGTAAATGGGATACTGGTAATGTCACACGATTGACACTTATGTTTGCATTTGCTCCATTAGCAAACCCCGATATTAGTAACTGGAATATTTCTAAAGTTACTAGGGCGGGTAGTATGTTTTCTTCTGATTCAGCTTTGTCAACAGAAAACTATGACAAACTACTCATTAGCTTTGCGAATCAAACACGACAAATTGATGTTCCTTTTGATGCACCTGGAACCACTTTTTGTTCTGATGAAGCAGCTGCCGCAAGAGCTACTTTGATTGATATGAATGGAAGTAATTGGGATATTTCAGATGGCGGTCGTGACGTTGGATGTCAATAACCTTGTTAATTTGTATAAGAATTGTATAAACGCAGATGGTAGAATTGTAGTTTACTACGATTTCTGTCATCTGTGTGTTTATAAACCGATGTAAAAAATTTGGCGGTCTTTGAAAACATATATAAATCTATCGATTTAGTACTTATTAGCTATATTTTATACACCGTGTTGTAGTGTGTTTTTTTCGTTCACATTAGTGTTTTCGTCTGTTCAAATTTAAAATCTATTCTAAAACTCAAAACCTTTAATAGGTGAAGAAACATCTATTAAAGTTCCATTTGGGTCTTTTAGTAATAACCTTCTTTGTCCGTAAAATGTATCTTTAGGTTCGCTTATAATTTCAAAATTTTCCGATTCCGCTATCTTAAATATTTCATCCGTATTATCAACCACGAATGTCACATAAAATCCTTGTGGATTGTTCTGAAAATCATTCGGTACGATTTCATTTGTACGGTCTATAATTCCTAATTCAAGTTTTTTGTCTTTTGAGATTAAGTGAACAAACCAATCACTATCATAGTCCACATTAAAGTCAAAAAGCTTAATATAAAAGTCCCGACTTTCTGCTAAATTGTCCGAACAGATATTCGTCATTATTCGATTAATTGTCTTCATTTTTTCTTTTTAGTTCAAATCTCGATGGCTTTATCAAAATGCACTACAACAATTGTATATATGTACGAATACATATACCTAGTATATAAAAACACACATATACCCAAATAAACAGGATATATGTGTGTTTTATGTATTGTTAATATTTTGATTTAAGATTTAGGTATCGGGAACCCTCTATCCTTCATTAATGCTTCAATCTTGGCATCACGCCCTCTAAACTTTCTATAGGCTTCTGCAGGATCCATTGCATTACGTGGTGCAAATAAGTATTTTACCAGTTTCGCTGCTACTTCTTTATCATAGAACCCTCCTGGTGCTTCAGCAAAAGCTTCGGCTGCATCAGATGTTAATACATCTGCCCACATATATCCGTAATAAGCTGTTGCATAACCTTCACCAGAAAACACATGCCCAAAATGGGGAGTACGGTGACGCATAACAAGCTCTTTAGGCATTTTAAGTTCTGTTAAGGTTTCTTTTTCAAACTTATCTACATCAATATTGGTAGGGTCTGCTAAATGAAATTTCATATCCATAAGGGCAGAGGCCAAATATTCTGTAGTACCAAACCCTTGATTAAAGGTTGCCGCTTTTTTCACCTTATCAATCAATGCTTTTGGCATTGGTTCTCCTGTTTTATAATGTACAAGGTAGTTGTCGATCACTTGATCTGTAGATAACCAACGCTCTAATAATTGCGATTGAAACTCTGTGTAATCACGAACACCGCCATTAAGAGTTGGATATCTTACCTCAGATGAGAAGAAGTGTAATGCGTGACCAAACTCATGAAAGAATGTAGTAGCATCATCCCAAGATACTAATACAGGTTCTCCTGGAGCTGGTTTTACAAAATTAGAATTGTTAGATCCTAATACTGTCTTTTTACCATCAAAAGTAGTATGACTTCTATAGGTAGTAGCCCATGCACCAGAGCGTTTACCAGTTCTAGCAAAAGGATCAAGATACCATAATCCAATATGTTCTCCTGATGTCTTATCATTTACTTCCCATACGTTTACATCTTCATGAAATACAGCAACTTTACCTTTTTCAAGAGGGGTAAACTTATAATTGAATAATTCTCCGGCTACAAAGAACATAGCTTCAGTAAGTTTATCTAGTTGTAAGTATTGCTTTACCTCGTCTGAGTCAAGATCGTATTTCTTTTTCCTTACTTTTTCGGCATAATATCGATAATCCCATGGTTCAATTGTGATTTTATCTCCATTAGCATTAGCTACAGCTTGCATATCTGCTACTTCTTCTTTTACTCTTGCTATGGCAGCCGGCCATACAGCATTCATAAGCTTCATTGCATTTTCTGGGTTTTTGGCCATACGGTTTTGTAATCTCCAATCTGCATAGTTGTCGTACCCTAGTAATGCAACACGCTCTTTTCTTAATTTTAAGATTTTGGCAATGTTCTCATTATTGTCTTTGTCGTCACCATTGTCACCTCGTGAGTAGTAGTTCTCCCAAACTTTTTTACGAAGTTCCCTTTCGTTAGAATAGGTAAGAAAAGGATCCATAGATGAACGTGTGTTGGTTACTGCATATTTTCCTTCTTGCCCACGATCGGTTGCTGCTTTTGCATAGGCTTTAATCATCGGTTCTGATAAACCGCTTAATTGATCTTTGGTAAGATAGGTTACATATCCTTCTTCATCTGCAAGAATGTTATTAGAAAAATTTGTATACAGTTCTGAAAGTTCTTTGTTGATTGCTGCATACCGCTTCTTTTTTTCTTCATCGAGCTCTGCTCCGTTCATTGCAAACCCTTCATAGGTTAATTGTACAACACGTTGCTGATCTGCTTCTAAAGGCTCTTTTTGGGCATTTTCATACACTGTTTTTATACGTTGAAAAAGCTTTGTGTTCTGAGATATTTTAGAACTAAATTCAGATAATTTCGGTGCCATTTCTTTTTGAATTTCTCTAAATTCAGGAGAAGACATATTAGCACTTAAAATACCATAATAGGTAAAAACTCGATTTAGTTCCTCACCAGCTTTTTCCATAGCTACAATAGTATTTTCAAAAGTAGGAGCTTCGGTATTATTTGCAATTTTATCAATTTCGGTAAGATTTAATTCCATTCCTTTTTCTAGGGCTGGTTTTAAATCCTCCAGAGTCATCTTGTCAAATGCAGGTGTACCACCATAGGGTCCAGTCCAATCTGCTAATAAAACATTTGATATTTCATTAGTTTCTGTTGTTGTTTCCACAGTTTCTTTCTTTTGATTACAACTGGTTAAAAGTACAATTGCAAGTAACGCAACTGACTTGAAAGTTGTAGAGATGTTTGAGTTAATCATGATTATTTAATTTAAAGTCTAAATTTATTATTGTTAGCAAAAAAGATGGCATTAACAAAGAAAAGTTTGCCATTTTCCCAGAAGGATCTAAACATTGGGTTGTCTACCATATAAATAAAACTACCGCTACCCATTCTAGCTTCGCCAAAAACCAAGGAGTTATTTAGTCCTTTTAACGCATCTTTACCCGCAAATCCAGAAACGCTTTCTGGATTTTGTATATACGCTACATTATATCCTTTTTGTAGTAATTTATATGAGTTACTCCCTAGTTTAAGACTAAAATAAGTATTGTCGTATCCAAAAGCCATAGGGTGAGATTCATCTACCTTGGTTTTAAAAATACTACCCGTTATAAAGCCTTTTACACGTTCACGCTCTCGTTGATTGTATGATGTAAGATTACCTATAGAATCTTTTTTCTTCTCTTCGGGTTTATTCTTTTTTAGATCAAAACCTTCTTTATCAGCAAAAACGCTAACTGCATTAGCTATGGCGATTAATTTTCCACCTTGTTGAACCCAATCCTTTACCTTTTTTAGCAAGGCCGTGTTTATTTGACCCTTATAATATCCATTTGGCATAATGAGGACATCATATTTTTCAAGATGTACTTTTTTAAGATAATCAGTATCTATAGATGTTACAGGAAATTTAAGTTGTTGTTCAAAAAAATGCCATAGTTCTCCATAACTCAATGAAGAAATATAATCTCCTTTTAGGATTGCAATACGTTGTTTGTTGATCAGTTTTACATCAGGAGAACCAAAATCTACTCCGCTAGAAGCAAAACTCGAGGGAGCATTATATAATTTTCTATGATGTTTATTCGCTATATCGACTACAATTTTGTCGTAATTTTTAATGTTGCGATTATCACTTTTAGTAATGATTAAGCTTCCTTTTTTGAATGTATCTCCATTGTTTGAAAAGTCTTTTTCACTAAAACGAACCCGAATGTTTTTTTGTAATAAATTAGCCATAAATGCTGCGTCATCAAGGCTATTCCATTTTGCGATATAACCTGGTCCACTTGGGTTTTCTGTATTAATTATGTTGTTTTGTTTTTTATTTCCGTTAGCTGTAATCAATGATGTAGATGCAATAGCTTCTAATCCATATGCATGCGGAACACTCCAAGCTGTGATGTCATATGTAAGAGGATTGCTTAATTTGGCATTAGGCTCAAAAAGTACTTTTACCATTTTGCCCTTGGGTTGATTGGTGTTTACAACCAGCGCTCCATTTGCACTAATGCTTCCTTGTTTATTTTCTCTAAAGTTAAAACCAGAAACCTTTGTAGCATTCGTATAGCCGTATTGTATATCATGCTTATCAAGCAATTTGGTTAATGCGTTAATCTTGTCTGTTTCACCAGTCAACACATAGCTTTTATATTTTAGATTAGCATTATCAAAAAATTTCTTGAATTCGGTATTCAGTTTTGTTGCATTTTTTGATGAAACTTCAACAGTAGATAACCCGGTTGTAGTATGATGCAATGCGCGATCTTTTAGCGTTAATATATACCCTTCATCGGTTTGAATACCTAATCCCGCACGACCATGGCCCGCTTGCTCATATGTCATACCAATAGCTCCCATAAAAGTTGGATAGGTGTCGCCATAACTAGGATACAATAAATCAAAACGTTCTCTGGTAAAAAACAACCAGCCTTTTGCATCAAAATATGTTGCATGATTTTTACCTATTTGCGTCTGAAAATCTCGTTGCCACGGAGTAATAATTTCGTGAAAAGGCTCAGCGGCAGGAGCAAAGTAATAGGGCTCGTTAATGCCTTGTTCGTGAAAATCTACATGAATATGTGGCATCCACGTGTTGTATATTTTTAAACGTTGTGTAGATTCTACTTGGGTAGCCCATGCCCAATCACGATTAAGATCAAAAAGATAATGGTTAGGTCTCCCGCCAGGCCAGGGCTCATTATGTTCTGTTGCATTCTGGTCTGTGTTATAAGGTGTAGATTTTACCTGATTATACCAGTTAGCATATCGATCCCGACCATCTGGATTAATACAAGGATCTATAATTACTACTGTGTTTTGCAGCCAGTCGGATTTTTTTGTAATTAACTCATATATCGTTTGCATCGCAGCCTCTGTACTAGATGCCTCATTACCATGTACATTATAACTTAACCAAACGATAGCCGTTTTTGGATCTGAAGTCCCTTTAACGATGCCTGTGTTTTTAAGATGATCTAATCGTATATTTTCAATATTTTTTAAATTTTCTTCAGAAGAAATTATAGCATAGGTTAGGGGGCGACGTTCATTTGTCTTACCATAGTTGTGATAAGTTACCATGTTAGAGTTTTCGTCTACATGCTTAAAATAACGCACTACATCTGCATGACGTGTAAATTGATCACCGATCTCGTAACCTAAAAATTCTGATGGCGATTGTAATGTATTTTGTGAGAAAGAAAGAGATGTTATTACGACAAATAACGTAAATAGTACTGTTTTCATTGATTGATTGAAATTTTAAAAATGGTAAATTACCGAGTTAAATTTAGGTTGTAATCTGTATTAACTAAAATTTAGGATTTACAATCACAATCTAATGTATATTTAACCTCTCAAAAAAAGATTTTTATGCCTAGTGACTGTATTCCGTTTAGAGAAACGAATTACTTTTCATCCCTTATATGCGATTACTTAGATCAAAAAGCTGATTTACAGGTGTTTTATAGCCGCTTTCCAGAGTTAGAAAATTTTAAAGCTCAGATAGATGAAAAACAAAAATCTTTTCCTATTTCGAATAGAGAAGTATTGCTTAAGGCCTTAAAAAAGCAATATAATGGTTTTAATCCCTCAGAAGCTACCGAGCAAAACATAGCCTCATTAGGGCAAGTATCGACATTTACGATCACTACGGGGCATCAATTAAACCTATTTACAGGCCCACTTTATTTTTTATACAAAATCATTTCTACAATTAACCTTACCAAGGTTTTAAAAGAAAAATATCCCGAATATAATTTTGTGCCTATCTATTGGATGGCTACAGAAGATCATGATTTTGATGAGATTAATTATTTTAACCTTAACGGAAAGAAAATACAATGGAATCGTGAGGATGGGGGAGCTGTTGGTTGTTTTGATACACAAGGTTTGGATAAAGTTTTTGAGATTTTCTCTTCGGAAATTGGTATAGGAAAAAATGCAGAACGATTAAAATTTCTTTTTAGAGAAGCGTATCTTAACCATAATACGCTGTCTGAAGCTACGCGATATCTCGCTAACGAATTATTTGGCGAATATGGTTTGGTCATTATAGATGGTGATGATCGAGAATTGAAGCACCTTTTTGTTCCATATGTTGAAAAGGAATTGTTAGAACAGACATCGTATGCATCGGTGCTGCCAAAAGCAAATAAACTAGATGAAGCAGGGTATAAAGTGCAGGTAAACCCCAGAGAGATTAATTTGTTCTATTTAACGAAAGGATTGCGCGAACGTATTATCGAAAAAGAAGGAAGCTATTTTGTAAACGAAACTGAGATAGAGTGGAGCAAGAGTGAGATGCTAAAAGAACTCTATGAGTTCCCAGAGCGATTTAGTCCCAATGTGATGATGCGACCCTTGTATCAAGAAGTTATTTTACCAAATCTTTGTTATATCGGTGGTGGCGGAGAATTAGCGTATTGGATGGAATTAAAGGATTATTTTGAAACGGTAGAGGTTCCGTTTCCTATGTTGTTACTTCGTAATTCAGTATTAATCCAGACCGATAAACAAGCAGAAAAAATCAAAAAACTAAATGTATCTGATAGAGAATTGTTTCTAAAACAGCATGAACTAATCAATCGTAAAGTTCGACAAATTTCAAATATCGATATTAATTTTGATCCACAACGTAAACTACTTCAGGAACAATTTGAAGCTATGTACAAATTAGCAGAACAAACCGATGTTACTTTTAAAAATGCTGTAAAAGCTCAAGAAGTAAAACAACTCAAAGGGTTAGAGATGCTCGAGAAGCGATTGTTAAAAGCACAAAAACGTAAGTTAGGAGATCATGTAAAACGATTAACTACTATACAAAACGAGTTATTTCCTAATCAAAGTTTACAAGAGCGTACTGCTAATTTTTCTGAACTGTATTTGGAGTATGGTAAAGATCTGATCCCGAACTTGATTAAACACTTAGATCCTTTAAAAGGAGAGTTTTTCACTATAAGATTTTAATACAATAAAAAAATTATAGTTTAATTGGATGTTCTCCTATGGCATTTAGAGATACTTTCCATTGTTCTTCATATATAGAAGAATAAAATATGATAATATCAAATGGGAAATTAGTATCTCCTTCTTCTAGGCCGTAAAACAGATAAAAGGATTCTACATTCTGATTAGGTACGGTGGCCGCAATTAGTAAGACTTCATTATTTGGTAATATGGTAGCTCCTTTTGTTAAAAAATTTGAACTTGATCTAGAAATGATGCTATCGACACGAGGGTAGTTTTTTGTTGTAAAGTCTTTAAAATTAAGTGGGTAATATTTATTTTTAGCAAAAATAGCAGTAGAATCGATAATTGCAGGGCCCAGTCCGTTATTTTTAATTCCTATACTAAATACAACAGTAGAATCTGAATTAGCAACTCCTGAAGTAAAAGATACTCTAGGGGTTACCGATAACCTAGCCTGTTTGCTAATCACTCTAGTTTGGTATAAAAAAATAAAGAGGGTTAATAAACTTATAAAAATGGCAGATAATCCAATAATTTTATCTGTGGTTAAAACTTTCTTTTTCATCCGTTTTTTTAATTGCGTATTCATTATTGAATTAGAATTCAATAGAAATTATTAGTTGTAATACAAAAATAGTGGACGAATATACAAATATTTTAATAGGCATTTTTTGCTGTCAATTCATAATTTTGATTTGATTTTCTATATTATTTATAAAAGCTTTATTGGTTGGTGTTACCATTCATGGTACCAAATAAGTTCCTCTCCAATAAGTATCTTCTTTTTTAAATAAAACACGCATATGATTAGGTCTTTGTATACGTAAAAATTCAATACGATGGGGTATGATCTTAATTGCAGAAAAAAAGTGCTTATTTTCAAGAAAATCAATTTCATCAGGATCTTTGATTTCTTTACCCGGCGCTAATTGAGTTGTATAATCTCTTCTAGATTTTTGCGGAATTTGCTCCCAAATAGTTTTTAAGATATTATCATCTGTTATCATCTCAGCTTTAGCATGTATAGATAATTGGATAAGTCGTTTAGAATCCATAAATAGTAGGCTGACCTTGTTTTGTTCACGAATGTGTGTGATTTTTTTTGATCTAGAATCGGTGTAAATAGTAAAATTTAATTGATCGTCTATATCTCTAAGTACTAGGGTTCTTAGTCTGGGGGTACCACTAATATCTGTAGTTGCCATGGTAAAATACCTGAAAGGATGATCTTTAGTTTTTATAGCATTTTTTAGGTCATTAAAAATAGACGAAAAAATAATATTGGTCATTTATTAAAGTTTTCTTAAAGTTACAAGAATTTATAACGCATGTCAAAAGTTAATCACGTAGAATTACTACATAAAAAATGTAGCTTTTGAAGGTGTTTTTTTATGGATATAGTACTTTATGTATTTTTATCACAAATAATATTGAAAATTATTTCATTCAGGATTTCGAGGGTAGGAATTTAATTTTATTTTTGCCTATGCAAAACAACAAGGTACTTATTTTAGACTTCGGGTCACAGGTAACACAACTCATTGGGCGTCGTGTAAGAGAGCTTAACATTTATTCAGAAATACATCCATATAACAAACCACCAAAGGATATTGATAGTTTCAAAGCTGTAATTTTATCAGGTAGCCCATTATCAGTCAGAGGCGATAATGTTGCGCATCCAGACCTTACTTTGATACGTGGTAAAAAACCACTATTAGGTATTTGTTATGGTGCACAATATCTTGCGCATTTTGGAGGAGGACAAGTAGCAGAATCTAATACAAGGGAGTATGGTCGTGCAAATTTATCGTACATTAACGATAATGAGTTGTTTCAAAATATTTCAAAAGATTCGCAAGTTTGGATGAGTCATAGCGATACCATAAAAGAATTACCAACCAACGGTAAGCTTTTGGCAAGTACTCATGATGTTGAGAATGCTGCATTTAAGATTGATGGTGAGGAAACCTATGCAATTCAATTTCATCCAGAAGTGTATCATTCTAAAGATGGTACGCAACTATTACACAATTTTTTGGTAAATATAGCAGGTGTTGCTCAAGACTGGACTCCAGATTCTTTTGTAGATGAAACTGTAAGTAACTTAAAGGAACAATTAGGTAAAGATAAAGTCGTGCTAGGACTTTCTGGAGGTGTAGACTCTTCAGTTGCTGCTATGCTATTGCATAAGGCTATTGGTAAAAATTTGTATTGTATTTTTGTTAACAACGGTTTATTGCGTAAAAATGAGTTTACAGCAGTATTAGAGCAATACAAAGGTATGGGCTTAAATGTTAAAGGAGTTGATGCTTCGGCACGTTTTTTGGAGGCTCTAGCAGGAGAAAGTGATCCAGAAAAAAAGCGTAAGGCCATTGGGCGAGTGTTTATTGAAGTTTTTGATGATGAAGCAAATGCTATCGAGAATGTTACATGGTTAGCACAAGGTACAATATATCCAGATGTAATCGAGAGTGTTTCAGTAACCGGAGGACCAAGTGCTACAATTAAGAGTCATCATAATGTGGGAGGTTTGCCAGATTATATGAAACTGAAGATAGTTGAACCTTTAAAGATGTTATTCAAAGATGAGGTACGACGCGTGGGAGCATCCATGGATATGGATAAAGAGTTACTAGGTAGACATCCATTTCCAGGACCAGGATTAGCGATTAGAATATTAGGTGACATTACTCCAGAGAAAGTTCGTATTTTACAAGAAGTAGATGCTATTTTTATTAATGGCCTTAAAGAAAATGGATTGTATGACAAAGTTTGGCAAGCTGGAGCAATTTTATTACCAGTACAAAGTGTAGGAGTAATGGGAGACGAACGAACCTATGAAAATTGCGTTGCATTAAGAGCAGTTGAAAGTACAGATGGGATGACCGCAGATTGGGTAAATTTACCATACGAGTTTTTACAAAAAACATCCAATACAATAATAAACAGAGTAAAAGGCGTTAATAGAGTAGTATATGATATAAGCTCAAAACCTCCTGCAACGATAGAATGGGAATAGAGATATCCTAATTTAAGTTTTTGGATTCAGGGAATAAAAAAAATAAATAGAATGAAAAAGTTGTTATTGATCTTACTACTGTTGACAACATCAGTTACTGTGTTTGCTCAGCAATATAAGAGTCATAAAGTCGCTAAGGGCGAAAATGTATATAGAATTGCCAAACGTTATAATACAACTCCAGAGGCAATATATAGGATTAATCCAACGGCCAAAGATGGTATTAAAGAGGGAGAGATTTTAGCTATTCCGGTTATTGATGATCAAGAATATAAAACCCATGTTGTCGATAAAGGTGATACCGTTTATAGTCTTTCTAAAAAATATAATATTACTACAGAAGCCTTTTATATATTAAACCCAGAAGCAGTTAGTGGTATTAATATAGGCCAAATCCTTAGAGTTGGTAAAATCGAAAAGAAAGAGCCTTCTGCTATTGATGGAACGACCGAAGGAGGTAAAGATGCTGTTCTGGATAGTTTAAAAAACACCCCTGAAGAACGTCAGATTATTCGTTTTATAACGCATAAAGTGAAACGAAAAGAGACATTATACGGTATAGCTAAACAATATAATGTTACTGTAGAAGATATAAAAAAGCAAAACAAAAGATTGTATTCTGAGCAGATTAAAAAGAAAGACAAAATTAGAGTGCCAGTATTTGCAAAAGATTCAAAGCCTAGCGAAGTAATTGATAAAGACTCTATCATAAATAGATTATCTGCTACTACAAAATATATTGTAAAACCAAAAGAAACCAAATATGGTATTGCCAGACGACATGGGATTACCATAAGCGAGTTAGAACAGCTAAACCCAGCAATGAATCCTGATTTTCCTATAGGAATGGAAATCGTTGTGCCTACAACAGTGTTTGTGCCTTTAAAAGATTCTATACAATCTGGATTCGAATTATACGAGGTGAAACCCAAAGAAACTATTTTTGGAATTCTTAACCGTACAGGGATTTCGTCTGATTCACTGTTTAAAATGAATCCCTATTTAAGAGAAGGACTTAAAGCGGGTATGGTTATTACAATTCCCAAAGATACTCTGGCTATTGAAGATTTAACTAAAAGTGATTATATTGATTTTGGGAGTAAACTATATAACTTTAAACCTAAGAAGATTGCAGTAATGCTACCTTTTAGTTTAGATACTCTGGATCTTAACGCAAGACAGAAAGCCGAAGAATACATTAAGAACAAACAAAGTCTTAGGATTTCGCTAGACCTGTATAGTGGTATTTTGATTGCGGTAGATTCTGCAAGAACAAAAGGGATTACAACTGAGCTTAATGTTTTTGATACACAAAAAAACAAGAATAAAGATCATGTAAAAGGATTGATCGATCAAAATAATTTTGATACTACAGATGCGGTTATTGGGCCATTATATCAAGCTAATTTAGAAATAGTGGCATCAGAGTTAAAAAAATATAATACACCTGTGTTTTCTCCTGCTTCAAGAAAAGAATCAAAAGCATATGACAATTTCTTTCAGACAATACCCTCAACTGTTATGTTACAAGAAAGAATTATATCTTTTGTTGAAAAAGACTCAACAGATAAAAACATTATAATTATAGTACAGCAAGGAGAAAAACATGAAGAAATTAAAGAAAAATTAATAGCTAAGTTTCCTGAAGCTAAAATAGCCAAAATAGAAGAGGGTAATTACCTCTACGAAGTTCGCCTTAATAAAGTGCTTGATAATAATAAACCTAACTGGGTGTTCTTAGAGTCTAGCGATGTGGCTATGATAAGTAATGTAGTTCCATTGTTAAATGCTAAAGCAGAGAGCCATAAAATTACATTATTTACTACTGATAAAAATAATGCATTTGATAATGACCATATTAAGAATGAACACTTTTCAAAGTTACATTTGCATTATCCATCAATTGATAAAAAATTTAATAATGAAGGTGTCGATGATGATGATAAAAAGCCAATAACATCATTTGTAAAGCAGTATAAGAAACAATACGGTATTGATCCTAATAATTGGGCAGTTAGAGGTTTTGATATAGCGTATGATATCTTAATGAGATTAGGTGCGGCAGATGATTTATATCATGCAGTTTCTTTTAATGGCACAACAGAATATGTAGAGAATAAATTTAATTACACCAAAAAACTAATGGGCGGATATTTTAATGAAGCTGCATATCTTATTAAGTTTGACGATGATTTAAAGTTAACAGTAGTAGAGTAATAATAGCAAAAAATATACGACTATACTTGTATTAAATAAGGGATTTTTTATTTGTGTAAAATAAAAATGCATATTAATTAGAAAAAAAAAGATTTTTCTATATATTTGATATTGTATAAAATGTCTTTTTTATAATTTTTTTATATCAAATTCATCCTTGGCATTATAATTGATTGTTTAAGGTATACGTGGAAAACAGTGGAAAAATGAATCCAATAGATTCTAATATCAATGCTTAATTGAAAAAATACATTGTATATTTAGAATCATAAATATAAGCCTATTTTAAGATTTGTTGACAATATTTGCCCCATATTGCATCATCTAACATCTTAAAATAGAAATAAATATAACTTTTGGTTGGGCATAATTGTTGCAATTATGAGTAAGTACTTTACTATAGTTTTATTTTTATTTTTTGCCAATAATAATGGTTATGTCGGAAAGTTCTCTTATACTGAAAGAAGCAAACTAGCTTGGTCTGATTTTAGAGGAAGACCTGAAACTAGTAGTACTTTTGATGCCAGTGTAAATACAGGAATAACTTACCAGTGGTCTTACGGAAAAGATAAAGGTGATATAGAACTTAATTATCAAGTTGATAGCTTTTGCTATCCTTCATTGTCATGGGTAAAACGCGGGCAAATGTCTGATCATTTACTTTCTCATGAACAATTACATTTTGATATTTCTGAGTTGCATGCCAGAATCATGAGAAAAAGATTGAAAGATTATAAACCCGGAAAAAATATTAGAAGAGATCTTAATAAAATGTATAAATTGGTTGAGCGAATGAGAATCAATATGCAGGAGCGATATGATGAAGAAACTGAGCATTCTAAAAATAAAATCAACCAAAAGAAATGGGAGAAAAAAATACAAACTCTCATGTGGTATTACAGAGATTATAACGAATAATTCTTTTCTATTCTAAGGGATGAATATTGAATTTCCAAAAGACTTCTTAATAAAATTAGCTCATACCAAAATGCCTTTCGGTAAATACAAAGACAGGTATCTCATTGATCTTCCAGAATATTATGTTGTATGGTATCATAATAAAGGGTTTCCTAAAGGAACATTAGGTAAACAATTGCAAATGGTTTATGAACTAAAATTAAATGGGTTAGAGTATTTAATCAGAAATATAAAAAAATTGTAATCACATATTTACAAATTCATATCCAGAAAGTTCATTTTCTTGTAAATTGATTTCGGTTTCATTAAGTAACACCCCGTGTTCTACATAGGCTTTTAAATTTGCAAGCCAGAATGTCCATCCATTACTACATCCATAATGTATTTGCAACTTACTTTCTTCATCTTCAGGGATTTCGAATTGTGTTAAAGTAACAATCGTGATATTGTTTTTTTCTTCTAGTTGTATAGATACTTTTGAGGATTCAAAAGATATTTCTATGTAATCCTTTCCGTTAGCTTCAAGTACATCTCCTTTTGCATTTATATCCCAATTGTGCCATTGCCATGTATAAATGTCACCTTTTTGTATGTGTTCTTGTGGTTCTCGGATTTTCCCTTCTTGATTTACATACTCAGCATGTTGTAAAAACCAAGAAGTAATACCTCTAGGTGTAGCCCATAAATCATACAGTTTATTTGTTGTTGTATGAATGTAAATCTTTTTGATAAATGAATTCCATTGTAACTTTTTCATGATTAAAATGAATTTGATTAAATAGTACTTTAAAAATAAAGAAAATCTACCGTATAATTTGTTAAACAATTGTAATAGAGTGTTTTGAATTGTGTTTAGTTAAATTATTCATAGCAATTACCTCATTTTATACTGAATTCTGTAAGTTTAATGACAATTAGAAACTCACATTATTTCGTGCGAACACACATCTTAATTTTTTATATAATGAAAATAAATAAATACCTGTTTTTGAACGTATTGTTTTTTGTAGGCTTACAATTATATGCCCAAAATTTTAGCGAAGGGCCTTTTTCTCAACTTATTATTAGAGGTGCTACATTGATTAATGGTAATGGATCACCTCCCAGAGGGCCTGTTGATATTATTATAGAAAAAAACGTGATCAAAGACATAAAAGTTGTAGGGTATCCTGGAGTTCCGATTGATAATAATAAACGTCCAATATTAAAACCTGGCGGTAAAGAGATTACTGCTGATGGGATGTATATATTGCCTGGCTTTGTTGATATGCATGGGCATATAGGTGGCCTTGCCCAAGGGGCAGAATCTGATTATGTTTTTAAATTATGGATGGCACATGGTATTACAACAGTTAGAGAACCTAGTGGTAGAGGAGTAGATTGGACAATGAAGTTAAAACGATCCAGCGAAAAAAATGAAATCATAGCCCCTCGTATTTTTGCATACACCGGTTTTGGTCAAGGCAGTAAAGATCCTATTAGTACTCCAGAGATGGCTAGAAATTGGGTTCGTGAAAATGCAAAGAAAGGAGCAGATGGGATCAAGTTTTTTGGAGCAGCTCCAGATATTATGGCGGCAGCTTTAGACGAGAATAAAAAGTTGGGGCTACGCTCGGCATGTCATCATGCACAAACAGATGTGGCACGTTGGAATGTGTTAAATTCTGCAAGAGCAGGGCTTACCTCGATGGAGCATTGGTATGGATTGCCAGAAGCTTTGTTTGAAGATAAAACTGTACAACATTATCCATTGGATTATAACTATCAAAATGAACAAGATAGATTTGAAGAAGCTGGTAAATTATGGAAACAAGCAGCAAAACCATACTCAGATCATTGGAGTAATGTGATGAATGAACTTTTAGAACTTGATTTTACTCTTGACCCTACCTTTAATATATATGAAGCTAGCAGGGATTTGCAACGAGCACGACGGGCAGAATGGCATGAAGAGTATACTTTACCTTCGTTATGGCGTTTTTATCAGCCTAGTAAAATCTCACATGGATCGTATTGGCATGATTGGGGTACAGAACAAGAAGTGGCTTGGAAAGAAAACTATCGCTTATGGATGACCTTTATAAATGAATATAAAAATAGAGGAGGGCGTGTCACTGTTGGTTCTGATTCTGGATTTATTTTTCAGTTGTATGGCTTTGCCTATGTAAGAGAATTAGAATTGCTAAGAGAGGCAGGTTTTCATCCGCTTGAAGTAATAAGATCTGCTACTTTAAATGGAGCTGAAGCCCTAGGAGTTGCTAATAAAATTGGATCTGTCGAAGTAGGTAAACTTGCAGATTTTGTGATTGTAGACGAAAATCCATTGAAAAACCTAAAAGTGCTATATGGTACTGGCGCTGTTAGATTAACTAAGGATAATGAAGTAATACGTGCAGGAGGTGTAAAATATACAATCAAAGATGGTATTATTTATGATGCTAAAAAATTACTTGCCGATGTTAAAAGAATGGTAGATGAAGCTAAGGAAAAAGAAAAATTCAAAATTTTACAACCCGGTATAAAAGAGTGATATAAAATAAAATGCCAGATGAAAATCTGGCATTTATATGTATTATTAAAAATAATTTTATGATACAGATTCACTAGCTTTAGTAAGTATATCTACATCAACCTGATTTTTTGTAAGATCTTCAAAATCTTCGCGTTTACGAATTAAATGAGCTTCACCATTATGCCATAATACTTCTGCAGGGCGATAGCGTGAGTTATAGTTGCTTGCCATAGAAAAACAATAAGCCCCAGCATTTTTAAAGGCAATAATATCGCCTTCAGTAATTTCTGAGATTCTTCTATTGGTTGCAAATGTATCAGTTTCGCATATGTACCCTACAATCGAATAAAAACGTTCTCTTCCTTCAGGGTTAGAAATATTTATAATTTCATGATGAGATCCATAAAACATTGGCCTGATTAAATGGTTAAGCCCACTATCAATTCCTGCAAAAACAGTAGAGGTAGTTTGTTTTACAACATTTACTTTAGCTAAGAAATACCCGGCCTCGCTCACAAGAAATTTACCAGGTTCAAAACCTAGAGTCAGCTCTTTGCCATATTCTTTACAAAATGCATTAAAGCGGTTTGTCATTTTTTGGCCAAATTCTTCAATATCGGTCTCAATGTCACCTAATTTGTAGGGTACTTTAAAGCCACTACCAAAATCTATAAAATCAAGGTTTTTGAAATGCATAGCGGTTTCAAAAAGTATTTCACAAGCACGTAGAAATACTTCGATATCCAGAATATCACTACCTGTGTGCATATGTACACCATTAATATGCATTCCTGTATTTTCTACAATTCTAAGAATATGTGGTATTTGGTGAATAGATATACCAAACTTACTATCGATATGTCCTACCGATATTTTACTATTCCCTCCCGCCATTACATGTGGATTCATACGAATGCATACAGGAACATTAGGGTGTTTTGTACCAAACTGTTCTAAGATTGAAAGATTATCGATATTGATCTGCACACCCATGGCAGAAACTTTTTCGATTTCTTCTAATGAAACTCCATTAGGAGTAAAAACAATATCATTTGGTTTTACACCTGCTAATAACCCCAGCTTTACTTCCTGAATAGAAACAGTATCTAATCCTGCTCCTAATGAATTTATTAACTTTAAGATGGCAAGATTAGATAATGCTTTTACGGCATAATTAAGTTTTATCCGTTTGACTTTTTTAAAAGCATCCGAAAGGCGATTGTACTGCGAAATAATTTTTGAAGAGTCGTATACATATACCGGACTCTCAAACTCTCTTGCTACTGCTAATAAATTTTCATTTTCCATCGTGTCACAAATTTAAGCCTACGAAATTATCAATAAAAATAGAGATATTTATGCCTAGCGCAGAAAAAATCTACTACAACGATAGATTTTGAGTTTTTTAACTTGTGTTTAAGGGTAAAACCTTTGGTTTATTATTATTTTTAAACAAAAAATGCTCCCTCTTTTTCCTTTACAAATTGTTGTGTATCCTGGCGAAACTGTTCCGTTGCATATTTTTGAAAAAAGATATCAGCAATTGATTGCAGATTGTGAGGAAGAAAATATTTCTTTTGGGATACCCGCATACATTGATGAAAAATTAGATTATGGAACCGAAGTAAAGCTTCAAAAAATTGCTGAAAGACATCCTGGGGGAGAAAGTGATGTTGTGTGTATAGGAACAAGAATCTTTAGAATAAAAAGTTTTGATCAACAACTACCGGGTAAGTTATATGCTGGAGGAGAAGTTGAGTTTCTTAATGATAATGAAAGTAGTGCGCAAGACCTTCAAGAAGAGTTGTTAAAAAATATAGCTGTATTATATGTTGAATTAACGATAGATAACCCACCAGTTTTTGATATCCCTTTTGTAAGTTATCAAGTAGCTCATAAAATTGGGATGGCTTTACATCAAGAGTATCATTTATTAACGTTGCGTAGTGAGTTAGAAAGACTAAAATACCTTATTGGGCATCTTAAAGTTACTATCCCGGTTGTTAGAGAAATGAATAGAACCAAAGAGATAATTAAGATGAATGGGCATTTTAAAAATTTTGATCCCCTCGATTTCGAGGATTTTAAGTTATAATAGATAAATTTAGAGATTGATCAGAGCCTTGGTTTAAAAGATATTTTTGGTATAAAAATCAGTCAATGTTTTTTACTGTAAAAGATTGGCACAGTACATTGACTTTTTATATTTTTGGAACTCCTATAAATAAGGTAAAAAAATAATAGTATGAACTTACATGAATATCAGGGTAAAGAGATATTAAATAGTTTTGGAGTGCGTATTCAACGCGGTATTGTAGCACAAAATGCACATGAGGCTGTCGCAGCGGCAAAACAACTTACTGCCGAAACCGGAACGGGATGGCATGTTATTAAAGCACAAGTTCACGCAGGTGGGCGAGGTAAAGGTGGAGGAGTAAAACTTGCTAAAAATCTTAAAGAAGTAGAAGAAATTGCAGGTCAGATCATTGGGATGAATTTAATTACACCTCAAACCTCTGCAGAAGGTAAAAAAGTACATCAGGTATTAGTTGCAGAAGATGTGTATTACCCTGGGGATAGTGAACCAGATGAGTTTTATGTGTCGGTATTACTTAATCGTACCTCTGGCCGCAATATGATTATGTACTCTACCGAGGGAGGAATGGATATAGAAACAGTTGCAGAAGAAACTCCACATCTTATCTTTACTGAGGAGGTTGATCCATCAGTAGGATTGCTACCTTTTCAAGCGCGTCGTGTGGCATTTAATTTAGGACTTAGCGGAGGTGCATTTAAAGAAATGACCAAATTCGTAATGGCACTATATACAGCTTATGATAAGTCTGATGCATCATTATTTGAAATAAATCCAGTGCTTAAGACTAGTGATGATAAGATCATGGCGGTAGATGCTAAAGTGACTATAGATGATAACGCATTATATCGTCATAAGAATTATGTAGATATGCGTGATATTAGAGAAGAGAACCCTATAGAGGTTGAAGCAAATGAAGTAGGTCTTAATTACGTAGATCTTGATGGTAATGTAGGGTGTATGGTTAACGGTGCTGGTCTTGCAATGGCTACGATGGATTTGATTAAGCAAGCAGGAGGAGAGCCAGCTAACTTTCTTGATGTTGGAGGTACAGCAGATGCTAAACGTGTAGAAGAAGCTTTTAGAATTATCTTAAAAGATGATAATGTAAAGGCTATTTTGATTAATATTTTTGGAGGAATTGTTCGTTGTGATCGCGTTGCACAAGGAGTTGTAGATGCTTATAAAAATATGGGAGATGCTATAAAAGTGCCTATTATTGTTCGTTTACAAGGAACCAATGCTGATATAGCAAAAGAACTAATTGACAGTAGTGGATTGGATGTGCAAAGTGCAGTTCAGTTTCAAGAAGCTGCTGATAAAGTACAAGCAGTGTTGGCTTAATAACCTAAGAGTTAAAAAAAATGTATATAAGCGACCTGTTTTTAGGTCGCTTTTTTTATACGTTAATATCATAGTATACCTATCATGGATAAAGAAATAAAAGAAATTGTTCGCAAATTAGAAATGACTCCACACCCTGAAGGAGGTTTTTATAAAGAAACTTATCGTAGTACTGGAGTTATTCCTAAAGTTGTTTTGGGAGAAGTTTTTTCTGGAGAACGTTATTATAGTACAGCTATCTATTTTCTTATAACTTCTGATAATTTTTCAGCATTTCACAAGATTAATCAAGATGAAATATGGCATTATTATAAAGGATCTTCTTTGTATGTGCATGTAATTGATTTAAAAGGAAAATATTCTAAGTATACCGTAGGAGCTAATTTGGATCAAGATGAATTACCACAATTGGTTGTTCCTGCGGGATGTTGGTTTGCTTCTAGCGTAAAGGATATAAATAGTTACTCTTTGGTTGGTTGTACAGTATCTCCAGGTTTTGATTATGATGATTTTGAGCTTGCAAATAGAGCAGCATTGATAAGTGAATTTCCAGAATGTGATGATATAATCATGCAGTATACTCGAGTAGATTAATAGTTGTAACTACTGATTGTTAGTTTGTTAATCTGTGTTAAATAATCGAATGTACTGTAACATTTTTTAATTGTTTATGGTCTTATAAGTATAAATCAATAAAAAACGAATAGATCATGAAAAAATTAAGTGTATCGCTTTTAGCAATAGCTTTTGCTGTAAGTAGTGTGGCAAGTGCTAGTACAAGTCCAGTGAAAACTGAAAATGTTTTAAATAAAGAAATTAAAACATTATTAAAAAAACCTTCTTTTAAAATCAAAAAAGAATTAACAGCCCAGGTAACATTTACCTTGAATGATAAACAAGAGATTGTGGTGTTGTCTGTTGATTCTGATAGCGAGGTTTTAGAAAGTTATATCAAGGACCGCTTAAATTATAGAAAAGTCAATGCGCAATCTGATTCTGAAGTGAAATTATTCAAAATACCAGTACGTTTGGTAGAGGAATAGGTTATGTGATACTTTAAAAATAAAAAAATCTCGGGACTCATCAACCGAGATTTTTTTATTTGCCAAGAATATAGTTGATACTAACTGTTGCTAGCTCAGAATCTGGAAATTTTGAAAAGTATGTTGCATCACTTTGTAAGCCTACTTCTTTAATAACCTTTAAAAACGAATCGATCTCAAGAATATATTGATCAGAAAACCCATGAGTGGCATCATATGCTGTAGCTGATGTTTTTCCTATATTTCTTGAAGTTATGTCTGGTGGTATTGTGTGTAATTCAATTACAATTAGACCAAATTTTTCTATGTGTCTGGCCCATTTTGCGAAATGATCTTTTAAGTTACGCTCTACATCATTATTGTTTAATCGTTTTCCTCTGTACGAAAATGCGCCAGTTGATATGCTTGGTGCGTCTAGTTTTGATACTGGGGTACTCCATATTCTATTATGGTCAAGAAAGGTTCTTACAGATAAAAGATCTTGAAGTTGTATATTGTAATTTTCATTAAGATCTTTAGCTAGAAGATCGGGATCACTAATATCTCCCCATACTACTTTTGCCCAGATATCTGCTTGAATAAGATTGGCGCGCGTAACTTTTAGAGCAGCTTTGTTGTAATCGGCACCAACAAGGAACAATGGATGGTCATCCAAATGTTTACCTCTCAATGTTTTAGATTCTATAACTTCAAAAAGATGAATTAAAAAGGCTCCGTTGCCACATCCCATGTCCAGGATGCCTTTGGGTTGCTCTTCTATAGGTTTGTTGAATAAGCTTATGATAATTTCATCAATTTTTTTGAAATACGTAGCATGCGCTCCTCCGCTTCCCCATACGTTCATTTCTCGATCAACATGAGTTTCATTTCCGTCTTGGCTATTCCATAATATATTTGGATCTCCAAAAATCAAAGAATTGATCTGTCTAAACATCGGAATGTAAGAAACTGTAACTCCGTAAGCTGATGCTCTTTTTGCAAAAAATAACCCTTTGTTAGTAAAGGTGTAATTATTATTTGATTTGTTAAACCATCCTAAGTAATATAAAAAAGTGAGAATGGTATCAAAACTTTTTGGAAACCGATGGTATTCGTCTGCACTAAATGAGGCTTCCATAAAATATTTATGAAACATACCTCCCATTCCTAGATGAACCGTTGTTGGTCCTACTAGAATCCCTTCAATGTGTTTTAGTATTTGATTTTGTATATCAACTGTGGTTTTATCTTTAGTGGGTTCTAGATCAAATCTATTTTTGTGTTTTTTGAATAATTTCTCAAGTTTATGAAACGGTTCTAATTCAAACTTTCGTGGATGAAATTTTCCTGAATATTCTAATAATTCTACACTATCCTTAAACAAATAGAAATGCTTGAAAGCTACTTCAGAAGAATCATTGATACGTATAGATACGTCATCTTTATCAACGGTATAGTCGATCCAGCCTTGTGCACTTAATACTCGCAATGCAACATTAAGGTATCCTTCATTTGCTTTGCTAGTATGAGCTATTTGTGAAACCGATGATTCTTTTTTTTCTATTAAATAATCGGTGATTTTGTTTTTGTATAATGAATATGCAATTGGGGCTACAGCTATGCCGTCAAGATGACAAAATAGCTCTCCACGATATAGTTGTTTTTCCTCCTTTGTTAGCATAGCACTTAATATAGTTTTACTTGATTAGTTACAACCAAATTAAGCATTTATTTTTTAAAAGCAGAACCTTATTTACTGTTCTTGGTTGGGGGTAATTTTTCTTTTTTTTCGGGCATAGGTCCTCTAAGGTGAATAATCAACCCATTTAGAAAATTACGAAGAATCTGGTCACCACATTCCATATATTTTGGGTGATTTTCATTTCTGAAAATAGCACCTAATTCACTTTTGGAGACTTTAAAATCTACTAAAGTACATATCTTTACTATATCATCGTCTCTAAGCTTGTGGGCTACACGAAGCTTTTTAAAAATATCATTATTTGTTAAACCCATATTGCAAAGGTATGTTTTGTCTTGAGATTGTGGCCAAATATAATTTGAAATTTATTATTTTCGACAAAAAGTAATTGGTTTAATGTATAGTAAAGAAGAAAAATTAAGTTTGCTTTCTGAAATGATTCAGTTTGCAAAAGCAGATAAAAAATTTAAAGAACAAGAATATAATTTTATTCTGGCCGTAGCTTCTCAATTAGGTGTTTCTAAGCAAGAAGTAGGTGTGTTGATTGATAACGGTAGTGAGAAAAAAAACCTTCAGCCAGAGTCTCAGCGAATCTTACAATTTCATCGATTGGTGTTATTGATGAATATTGATCAGGAAACATCACCTCTTGAAGTTTATAATATAAAGGATATGGGGATGAAAATGGGGTTGAGACCAGAAGCCATAGATACAGTTCTTAAGAAAATGCATGACTATCCAAATAAGGTGATTCCTCCAAAAGAATTAGTAGCTATTTTTACAAAATTCTATAATTAATGACTTCTAGCTTCTAAAGCTGGAAGCGAATTAAATCTACATGATCGACTTCTTTAATTGATAATTACTTGTTAAAATGAATTAATAAGTATTTGTTAATCAGGATTTTGTGGTTGAATAATAGCCTTTTTACATTTTACCGAGGATTGCTGTTTCTTGTCGAATTCAGATGCTTTAATTTTGACGATTTTGATTAATCAAAGTTCATGTTTTACGTTCTTTACAATATGAAACATAAGGTTTATATTATATGATTTGGAATACCATATGTTGATGTCAGATTATATTTTTAGTGTTAATAATTGCGATTTTGTTTAACCTTAAAACACGATAGTATGAAATTTTTTTACGGAATTTTTTTTATTGATCTTAAAGCTTTAAAAAGCTTTGTTCAACATTTACCTTCTGCATCTAGTAATGCAATTCATAGGTAATTATTAAACAGCTCTTTAGGTAGAGCTACAGTAGGAATTTTGGTTAAGAAGACCTCGAAAGTAAATAATAGAACATGATTTGTGATAGTTTAATTTACTTTTTAGGTCTTTTTTATGTGGTTTTGTTATCTAATTTTTGACAAAATAGACAAAATGTCACTAAAAGAATAAGGAAAAACGCCATTATGTCATAAATATTACAATGGAACTCAAATTGCTATACACTCATTGAAGTTAAAATTTTGAATAATCTTTAAAATAAAATACAATGAGTTTAATTAAAAGAACAGATCGATTACCTTTCCTTTTTGATGATTTATTTACTACCGATTGGCATGGGGGGACTATTAACACAAATAAAATAGGATTTAATACCCCTGCGGTAAATGTAAGAGAAACAGATAATGATTTTACTGTAGAATTTGCAGCACCAGGAATTACTAAAGAAGATTTTGACATAGAGTTAGATAATGATACACTTACAATTTCTTCTAAAATTAAACCTGAAAAAGAAATCAAAGAGAACGAAGGTAAATACACCAGAAAAGAATTTAACTACAGTTCATTTAAGCGATCTTTTAACTTACCTGAAACTGCAGACGTTACAGCTATAGGAGCTTCTTATAGCAATGGGGTGCTTTTAGTAACCATACCTAAAAAAGAAGAAGCAAAAGTACAGCCCAAACGATTGATAGAAATTTCATAATTTGAGTTGGATTTTTAATTAGTTAATTTGTAAACACCCTTTACTTAAGAAGGGTGTTTTTCTTTTTATTCTTGTAGGGTTTTTACATAGTTTCTAAAACAGAAACTAGCTGTGCTTCGTTAATAGGTTTGATAAGATAATCAGAGATTTTTTCGTATTCTTTTGCTCTTCTTATGTCTTTTGGATTGTCTGAAGATGAAAGAATGTAAATTTTAATTTTCTTTTTTAAACTTGGAGCGATAACAATGTATTCATCCAAAAATTCCCAGCCATCCATAATTGGCATGTTGATATCCAATAAAATTAGGTCAGGTAATTCGCTCTTTGCTTCCGAAAAACATTTTAGGTATTCAATAGCTTCTTCACCATTAGAAAATACCAAAAGTTCAGTATGATAATTTTTGACATCCTTCACTAGTTTTTTGATAATAAACTGGTGAATGACATCATCATCTACAAGGCATAGTGTGTTTTGGTTTCCTATCATGATGCAATGTTAATTGTGAAAATGGTACCTTTTTCCGGTTCACTTTCAATAGATATTTTTCCATTTAAAGCTTCTACTTGTGATTTTGTCATAAATAAACCAAAACCTTTTGCATCCGCATTGTTGTGGAATGTTTTTCTGAAACCAAAAATTTTATTTTTATGTCTTTTTAGGTCAATTCCACTACCATTATCTTTAAATATAAGTTGAACTGAATTTTCATTCTTTTTAGATTCAATATTAATGAGAGGCGGTCTCTTTTGAGATTTATACTTTATAGAATTAGATATTAGATTTAAAAAAATGCTGTGCATGTAAGTCTCTGAATATTCTATAGTGTCTATTTCATTAAAATTAGTGTTAACTAGCGCATTGTTAGAGATTAATTCGCCACTTAGTTGCTTCAAGACGTTTTCACATATCTTTTCAAGAGAAATATGTTTGATTTTTAAGTTTGTGGATTGATTAACTTGTACTACGTTAATTAAATCCTCCATAGTATTGTTTAGGGTTTCTGCTGAGTTTTGAATTAAATCAGCATATTCCTGTTGTTCTTTTTCTAATTCGGTTTCTTTTAAAAAACGGGCCAATGTATAAATATTTGCAACAGGAGATCTTAGATTATGTGATGCTATATATGCGTAATCTTCTAGCTGTTTATTTTTAGCTTTCAGATCTTTTAGCATTAAATCTTGCTTGATTTCGTCTTCTCTTGTTGTAGTTTTATCTCGAGCAATAGCAAATAAATCCCCAGTTTCTTTTATAGAAATGGCATTCCATTCAAGCCAGATATGACCTCCATCACTTTTTATAAATCTGTTTTTAAATGAAACAGTTGACAATCCACGGCTAAGTTTTTCTATTTCGTTACTAGTGCTTTCAAGATCATCAGGATGAATAAAGCTATAGAAAGGTTTTGATTTTAGTGCCTTTATTTCGTATCCAAGTGCTTTTTCCCACTGTGGGTTCAAAATTTTAAAATAACCATCAGTATTTGCAATAACAATTAAGTCTTGGCTTAAGTTAAAAAGGTCTTCAAATTGTTTGTTTTTTTCTTGTAATGTTGAAACTAATGACTCAAGTCTGTCTTGTTGATTTCTCGAATCGGTAATGTCTCTTGCTATGGCAAAAATATCACCAGTAGCATCTACTGCAGTCGTACTCCATTCTAACCAAATTACTTGCCCTTGCTTACCGATGTATCTATTTTCAAATTGACTAATACTGATTCCATCAATTTGTTGTCGGATCATATTAGAAGTTATATTCTTGTCATCGGGATGGATAAATTCCATAAATGGAGTAGAAAGCAGGTGCTTCTCAGAATATCCGAGTTTTTTAGTCCATTGCGGGTTTATTTTCTTGAAATAACCATCTGAGTTGGCTATTACAATTAAATCTTGACTTAGATTAAATAAGACTTCATATTGTAAAATATTGCTATCCATACCTAATGTGGGGTTTGTTTTATAGCGCATCAAAATAATAAACAAGTCACTTGATAACTTTGTTTTTTATATAGTGCTTCTAAAATGATAAATAGTTAATTAAGTGGGTATGGAATATTAGCTATTTTAATCAAAAAGTTAAACAATTTATAATTAAATCATAAATTCAAAGCAAATATAAGCATTTTTATGATAGAAAATCTTCGTGAATCGAGTATACTTTTTGTGGCTTAAGCGTATAGAAGCTTGAGGTTTTCCGTATTTTTTAATGCATTGATTTTTATTATTTGTCTAATACGCTAATATAATATATGTTAAAGTATATGTAAAATTGTTTTACCATATGAATAGGTGTATTTTACATTTTCAAGTATCTTTGGGTAATTAATAATGACTAACCTTATGCAGTGCTGTAATATGATTTTTACAAAGAGAAAGGTAATGCAAACAGAAAGTTATTCATTCAATTTTATTGTTAATAGAGAACTCTTTTTTATAATAGTACTTCTTTTACTTTATTTTGTGAGTTCTGCTCAAAAAGTATCCCAAAAATTCACACACTACGGAAAACAAGATGGCCTTAATCAGAGTAGTGTAAATTTTATATTTCAAGATTCACGAGAATATCTTTGGATTGCTAATTTTGGTGGTATTAATAAGTTTGATGGATATCATTTTACTTCCTATGCTAATGAATTTGGCATTAAATCTTCAATTTCGGATAACTCAGTCTGGACGATTTTTGAATGCAGAGATAGGACATTATGGTTTGGTACTAAAATGGGATTGAGTAAATATAATTTCGAGAGCGACAATTTTGTAAACTATTTTATAAGAGATAATAAATCGTCAGGAACACTAGCTGTAAAAACTCTGTTTGAAGATCAAAAAGGGCGCTTTTATATAGGAACTGAAGGTGAAGGGTTGTATATTTTTTCTAAAGACAAAGAAACTTTTGCTTTGATAGACGAATTGCCACCAACTACAAAAATAAGTGCGATTACCGAAGACTTATCTGGTAACTTGTGGGTTGGGACAGAAAATTTAGGGCTTTTTAAAATTTCTTCTAATAGATCTCAAGTGGTTAGTTTTGTGGATGAGAAATTGTTTCAAAGTGAGACTATTTGGAGTTTGTATTCTGATCAAGAAGGTGATGTCTGGATAGGAACTGATAGAGATGGTATAGTTAGATATGATAGTAATACAGAATCATTTGTTTTTTATAAAGAATATGCAGAAAAATTTAACTATAAAGCAAGTGATAAGATAAAGTCTATAGTAAAAGGGGGTAAAGATAAATTATGGATAGGAAGTGCTACAAAAGGACTTTCTTATTATTCATATACAGAAAAACGGTTTTATAATTATGTAAATGATCCTTATGATCCTAATTCATTATTTGATAACGATGTTAGCGGCATTTTTTCTGGGAGTAATAACGTTCTATATGTTGGTTTTTATACCAAAGGCTTTGATAAAGTAATACAGAATCCTTTCCAGGTCTTAAAAAACAATCCTAAAATAAATAATACTTTAAGTAATAATAATGTCTATTGCATGTATCTGGATCATGACGATATTCTTTGGTTTGGTACTTATGGTGGTGGACTTGACCGTTATGACCCTAAAACTACTCGATTTAAACATTTTAGGCATGATGAAAACGACCCTACTACGATAAGCCATGATTGGGTTCGAATTATTTATGAGGATCGTAATGGTACAATGTGGATTGGAACATGGGGAGGAGGGCTTAATAAGTTTAATAAAAGCACTGGTGTTTTTAAACGTTATTTACCAATACCAGGGCAAACAAATGATCTTAATCACAATATAATTACTGCTATATTCGAAGATAAAGATGGAGAGTTGTGGATTGGTACTTATGGTGGAGGAATTAATATTTATCAACCAGAAACAGATGATTTTAGGTCAATTGTTCATGATAACAAGAATAAATATTCTCTTAGTGATGATCATATAACTTCTTTTTATCAAGATGAAACGGGATTAATTTGGGTATGTACCTATGGAGGAGGACTTAATGTATATGATAAAAATACACAGAAATTCGAAAGGTTCTTAC
The DNA here is from genome assembly GCA_947501475.1 of uncultured Aquimarina sp. GTDB lineage: Bacteria > Bacteroidota > Bacteroidia > Flavobacteriales > Flavobacteriaceae > Aquimarina. Next base: position 267,486 of record CANMWA010000005.1, read on the forward strand.
CTGATTCCGAAAAAGAAAATAGCCTTAATAATCATAAAACATTACATATTTTTGATGAACCAGATAGGGATTTTTTCTGGATAACAACTTTAGGAGGGGGGATTAACAAGTATTATTATAAAGAAAATAAATTTCTGAATTATACCGAAAAAGATGGATTATCTAATAATTCTACCATGGGTATGTTGCAGGATGATAAAGAAATGTATTGGATTAGTTCTAATAATGGGCTGTCGCATTTTGATCCAAAAAAAGAGACTTTTGTTAATTACACTATGAAAGATGGGCTGGGGAGTGATGATTATAATCTTGAAGCTTATGCAAAAACAAAGAATGGAGTAATGTATTTTGGTGGTAAAAATGGTGTTACGTATTTCAACCCTACAGAAATGGAAGCAAATACAGCTTTTCCGATTGTTGCATTTACAAATATTAAGATAGAAGATAGTGTCTATAATAAGATTCCTGAAAAATTAAATATTCCTTATAAAAGTCATACAATTTTTGAATTTGCAGCTATTAATCCTGATAAAACAGATAAAATCAGTTATGCATACCAGCTAATAGGTCAGGATAAAGATTGGCGTTATATAGGTAAGAATCGTTATCTAGAGTTTACGAATCTAAACCCCGGGAAGTACGAATTAAGAGTAAAATCTACTAATAGTAATGCCTTGTGGAATAAATATTATACAAGCGTTGTTATGTATATTCCTACCCCTTGGTATATGACCTGGTATTTTAGAGGAAGTTTGGTTTTGTTATTTCTATTAGCCTCCTATAGTTATTATAGAGTAAAATTAAATAGAGCAGAAAGACGCAATAAGTTACTAGAAAGAACCGTAGATGAAAGAACGAAAACTATTCAACAAAAAAATAGAGCACTAAGTATAGAAAAAGATAAAACCGAAGAAGCATATACACAATTAAAAAAGTTAGAGAATTTTAAGAATGAATTTACTGGTATGTTAGCACATGACCTTAAGAATCCTTTAGTTACAATTCTAGGGTATTCTTCTGAAATTTCTAATAATCCTAACCTGAAAAGTATTAATAAGTCAGGTAAAATAATGCTTAATTTAATAGAGAACATGCTAGAGGTGCAAAAGTTTGAGAATACAGATGTTAAATTAAATATTAGTAGATGTAACCTTAAAAATATAACTCTAGAAGGAATTGAACATGTGAGTTTATTGGCTCTTGAAAAAAGAATACAAATAAATAATAAGGTCAAAGCCACTTATAGTACAAGTGTTGATAAAGATGTTATAGAAAGAATTTTTGTAAACCTACTCACAAACGCAATTAAATTCTCAAAGCCAGATAAAGACATTGAAATCTCAGCAAAAGTAGAAGGAGAGAATTCTGATGAGATCACCATTTGTGTAAGGGATAATGGTTCGGGAATACCAAAACATCTAGTGTCTTCGATATTTAACAAATACTGGCAAGTGGAAGCAAAGGATTCTGGAGTGGCTCGCTCTACTGGACTGGGGCTCTCTTTCTGTAAAATGGCAGTAGAAGCACATGGTGGTGAAATTTGGGTTACATCAGAAATTAATAAAGGAAGTTCATTCTTTTTTACACTTCCTAGATTACAGGATAGTGTAGTCGTTGAAAATCAAAATGACACCAAAAATACAGAATTTAAGAATCCTTTGTATGATTTAAATTTAGATGCAAAAGATTTTAATCTGTTTAATTCTCATATAGAAAAAATTAATATATTAACGATATATGAAATGGGTGAGTGGTTAGATGTTTTTGATGACCTAGCGATTCAAGAAACTGATAATATTAAAAACTGGAAGGATATGATGATGGAAGCACTTACTAATTTTGATGAAAATGCATTTTTATACCTTAAAGAAAAAGTAGTAAACGCGTCTGTGAAATAATACCCCTATGGAATACTCTATATTAGTTGTTGATGATCAACCAGAGAATATTAAATTTATAAGCATATTGCTAAAAGAAATGGAGTTAGGAAATAAAATTTATTCAGCTCCTAATGGAAAGGTGGCTTTAGATTTAGTAGAGAAAATCACTCTTGATTTAATTCTATCTGATTGGGGAATGCCAGAGATGAATGGTTTAGAATTATTAAAGGCTTTAAAAGGATCACATAAGACAAAGGATATACCGTTTATTATGATTTCTGCAATAAAGGTTGATGCAGTATCAATGAAAGAAAGCTTTGAAGCTGGAGTTCATGATTACTTAAAAAAACCATTTGATAAGCTTGAATTTATGGCTAGAGTTACTGCAACTCTTAAGCTTCAAGGTGCATATCTTAAAATTAAAAAGAGCGGTGATGAGATTGCCAATCAAGCCTTGTTGATTTCTAAACAACATGAGGAGTTAAAAAACTTAAATAAGCTTAAAGATAAAATTTTCTCTATTATATCTCATGATGTAAGAGCTCCATTAACTACTTTAGATGGTTTATTACAGATATTTAATGATGAGAATATACCATTAGATGAAAATGAATTAAAAAAATATGTAGGTATAGTAAAAACAGAGTTGAATGGAGTCCAATCTTTAATGGATAATTTGCTTTACTGGGCCAGATCACAATTAGCAAATAGAGAAGTAAATAAAACATATATAAGTATATATGAAGTAACACAGGAGATATTTGATTTGTTTCATGAAAAAATCACAAAAAAATCTCTAGATTTTTATAACCATGTAAGTTATGATGATAGTGTGTATGGAGATAAAAATATGATATCATTTGTGATTAGAAATTTGTTTGCTAATGCAATTAAATTTACTCCCGAAGGTGGTAGAATTACTGTAAATTATGAGAATACAGTAGATTCGGTTACAATTTCTGTTATAGATACAGGGGTTGGTATGGATAAAAAAACTCTAGATGCTCTTTTTGATGATAGTAAAGTCTTGACGCAAAAAGGGACTTCAGGAGAGGTAGGTACAGGTTTAGGTCTTAAGTTGTGTAAAGAATTAGTAGAGCAAAATAATGGCTCTATATCTGTAAAAAGCAAATTAGATGAAGGAAGTGTATTTAGTTTTAAAATCCCGATAGATAGATGATAATTTAGATCTTAAGAAATCGTACATATTAAAAAACACCCTTTATTAAAGGGTGTTTTTGTTTTACAGCATATAATTCGTACAATTATTTTTTGATTTATCAAAAAATATATTTATCATTGTGATATCAAAATGATATTATTATGAAATATGAAAAGAAAATAAGTGCAAGTAATGGTTATGTGATGTTTAGTATATTAGTATTAGTAATATTAACAATGATAATTGGTGTAGTTGTTACAGAAAGCCCTTTGTTTATGGCTTTGATAATTATAGTGTTGTTTATTGCTAAAGGCTTTTTTATTGTAAATCCAAATAGTTCTAAGGTAATGGTGCTTTTTGGAGCATATAAAGGGACCATAAAGGATAATGGTTTCTTTTGGACTAATCCTTTTTATAAAAAACAGAGAATCTCATTACGAGCTAGAAATTTTTATAGTGAGCGAGTAAAAGTAAATGATAAGATTGGTAATCCAATTTTGATTAATGTAATTTTGGTCTGGAAAGTAAGCGATACTTTTAAGGCAGCTTTTGATGTAGATCAATATGAAGAATTTGTTCGAGTGCAAACAGATGCAGCAGTAAGAAAACTTGCAGGTTCTTATCCATACGATAATTTTGCCGAAGGTCACCAAGATGTAACATTGTTATCAGGGCGAGATGAAGTCAATGAAGCGTTAGAAAATGAAATAACAGAGCGTTTAGCGATTGCAGGAATTGAAGTTATGGAAGCAAGAATAGGATATTTGGCTTATGCTCCCGAAATAGCAAGTTCTATGCTAAAAAGACAACAGGCAGTTGCTATTGTAGCTGCTCGTAAAAAAATAGTAGAAGGAGCAGTAGGCATGGTTGAAGATGCTTTATCTAAATTGTCTGAGGACGGTATCATTGATTTTGATGATGATAAAAAAGCATCTATGGTAAGTAATCTAATGGTTGTTTTATGCGGAGATAAAGAGGCAACCCCTGTAATTAATACGGGTACACTACATTCATAATATATGAGTAAGAAAAAGTCATTTGTTCTTAGAATAGACCCAGAAACTTTCAAATTAATAGAAAAATGGGCAGATGATGAATTTCGTAGTGTTAATGGTCAATTAGAGTGGATGATTCATAAAAGCCTTAAAGATGCTAAGCGATTTAAGCCTAAAAACAAACCTGGTAGCTCAGAACAAGAAAATAATAAATAGATCAGAAAACGCCCTTTTAAAAGGGCGTTTTTTTATGAAATTGAATATATAATCAACAGGTTTTTTATTTTTTAACAAAAAAAAGAACAACTATTAAGTTGTAGAACAAACTATAGATACCAAAGGATATTTTGAAAGAGTAGTGATGTACTAAAGACTTTTTCTTACATTTAGTAAGACAAAAATTGCTCTAAAACCAAAATTTATATGAATCCTTCTTCTACAAATACATATACACATTATCGAGTTTGTAACTTTTGCGAAGCCATGTGCGGACTCGAAATTACACACGATAAGAAACAAGTGCTTAGCATAAAAGGAGACGAAAAAGACCCTTTTAGCAAAGGTAGTATCTGCCCCAAAGGAGCTATTATGGGGGATATGTACAACGATCCAGACAGATTGCGTAAACCTTTAAAAAAGACAAATAAAGGTTTTGTAGAAATCGAATGGGAAGAAGCCTTTGATATAGTAGGGAATCGACTTAATTCAATAAGAACACAGTATGGTAATGATGCTGTCGGACTTTATTTTGGCAATCCTACCGTACATAATTATGGAGCTTTGTTGTATGTAGCAGATTTTAAAAAAGCTGTACGAAGTAAAAATAACTACAGTGCGACATCAATGGATCAATTGCCACATCATTTTGCATCTCAGTTTATGTTTGGTAATGGCATGATTATACCAATTCCAGATATAAACAGAACGGATTATATGATTATTATCGGAGCTAATCCTTCAGCATCTAACGGCAGTATTATGTCTGCGGGCGGAGTTCAAAAACGATTGCGAGATATCCAACAAAGAGGAGGTAAGTATATCGTGATCGATCCCCGAATAACAGAAACTGCAAAATCTGCAGATGAACATTTATTTATTCAACCCGATACCGATGTTTATTTTCTATTGGCAATGTTACATATCATTATTCAGGAGAAAAAAACGAACCTAAAACACGTAGAAAAGTATAGTGCTGGTTTTGAAGAAATACAATCGATCGCAACAGCATATACTCCCGAAAATGTATCCCAAATCACAGGGATAAAAGCAGATGATATCAGAAAGATAACAGAAGAATACCTAAATACCGAAAAAGCAGTGCTTTATGGTAGAATGGGCGTAAGCACACAATCTCATGGCGGTTTATGCAATTGGTTAATTAATTTGATAAATATCATTACAGGGCATTTTGATAAGCCCGGAGGAGCAATGTTTACCAATCCGGCAGTACCAGTAGTTCGAAATATAAAAGGACGTAAACCCTATGGCAGATGGAAAAGTAGAGTAAGAAATTTACCCGAGTTTCAAGGAGAACTTCCTGTAGCCGCAATGGTAGAAGAAATGGAAACCGAAGGTAAAGGCCAGATAAAAGCATTGGTTACCCATGCAGGAAATCCTGTGTTGTCTTCTCCTAATGGTCATCGTTTGGATACAGCGCTAGACGGGTTAGAATTTATGGTCTCTATAGATATTTACCTCAATGAAACGACTAAACATGCCGATATTATCCTACCGCCAACGACTGGACTAGAAGTCGACCATTACGATATTATTTTTAATTCGTTTGCCGTTTCTAATACAGCAAAATTCTCTGAAGCATTATTCCCTGCTCAATACGGGCAATTGCACGATTGGCAAATTTTTAAAGCATTAACCAAACGGTTGTCAAAAAAGAAACTTCCGTGGTTGTATAGAGTGAGCACACCAAAACTATTGCTGAAACTAGCTCTGCTTAATGGCCCGTATGGTAATTTGAGTAGTATAAAGAGGTTATTTACGGGGCTTACCTTGCGAAAGATAAAAAAATCTGTACATGGTGTAGATTTAGGACCACTAGTCCCTATGTTTCCGAAGTTATTGAGAACAAAAGATCAAAAAATTCACTTGGCACCACAACCGTTTTTAGATCAATTAGAAGTATTGCATACAAGATTTAAAGAAGAAAAAGATAAACTGCTAGATAACGAATTTAGACTCATCGGAAGAAGACATCTAAGAAGTAATAATACATGGATGCATAATGTAGAAAAGCTGGTCAGTGGTAAAAATAGGTGTACCGTAATGATAAATACTATTGATGCAGAACGATTAGGGCTTAAAAATGAAGAAGAAGTTGTTGTTAAATCTAGAGTAGGTGAAGTTAAAATACCAGTTGAGGTTACAAAAAATATAATGTCTGGTGTGGTGAGTATCCCTCATGGATTTGGTCATCATAAAAAAGGAACTAAACTAAAAGTAGCCGAAGCTCATGCAGGTGTTAGCGTTAATGATCTTAGTGATCATGATAGGATAGATACCTTAACAGGAAATGCTGCATTTTCGGGTCAAGTTGTACAAATTATCAAATAATAATAGTAACACTATTGATTTAAAAAAGCTTCCTCCGGCAAGGAGGAAGCTTTTTTAATGGTAAGATTGTTTCCTCCCTGATGGAAGATGTTTTTCTAACAGTAAAATTGTTTTCTCCTTGTCGCAGGAGGTTTTTATAAAAGAAAGATTGTTTTCTCCTTACCGGAAGAGGTTATCCTAACAGTAAAATTGTTTCCTTCTTACTGGGGTGAAGCTTTTTATCACATACCAAAGCCTCTCCTAAAAAACTATACCATTGATTTTTTTATATAAGAGGCCTTTTCAAACTCTCTGATATTAATAGAGAGAATAGGAACATCAGGAAACAGAGATTTAAGAGTGCTTACTATTTTTCTTGATAGATCAGCTTTTTGTTGATCAGTTCTGCCTTCCATAATATTACCAAAGACATGAATAAAATCATCTTTGGTGCCTCCGATCGTGTAATATTTAAAAGGATTGATTCTTACTTTAATATCTCCCTTAGCAAAAAGCGTTGTCGACTCTGCTGCATCATATACAGCTTGTATAATTTCTTCAGGAGATTTTATTTCAATAATATGTTCTGAACAATCTAATATAAAATGTGGCATATATTATTCGTAATTAATTATTTTGAAAATAGGTGTCAATTTTTGCAATGATGCTACTTTTTTCCTGATCAGTCAGCCAACTTGCTTTAAAACCGTTTTTTGCCAGTTCGGTTATTTGTTGTTTTGACAGATGAAGCGCTTGCGCTATGCCCAGGTAGTTTTCATTCATATACCCCCCAAAATAAGCAGGATCGTCAGAGTTTACAGTTACTAATAGATTTTTGTCCATCATTTTTACAATAGGATGATCTTTTAGATCGGTAACCACTTTTAGCTCCAGGTTAGATAAAGGGCATAACGTAAGTGGTATTTGTAACGAAGCAAGTTTTTCAACAAGTTTATCATCGTCAAGACAGCGATTGCCATGGTCGATACGTGTTACTTTAAGTAGATCGAGCGCTTCCCATATATATGCTGAAGGGCCTTCTTCGCCTGCATGTGCTACGGTAATAAACCCATCTTCTCTTGCTTTAGCAAAAACACGCTCAAATTTTGAAGGGGGATTGCCAACTTCTGAAGAGTCTAATCCAACGGCACTAATCCAATTTTTATAAGGTAAAGCCTGTTCTAATGTTTTAAAAGCTGAAGCTTCGTCTAGATGCCTTAAAAAAGACATGATTAACCTGAAACTAATACCCAGTTCTTCTTTTCCTTTTTCTAAAGCGTTGTGAATACCTTTGATAACCGTATCAAACGAAACACCTCTATCGGTATGTGTTTGCGGATCAAAAAATATTTCTACATGGATCACATTTTGCTCATGAACTTTTGTTAAATAGGCCCAAGTGAGATCATAAAAATCTTGTTCTTTGATCAATACATTGGCCCCAGCATAGTAGATGTCAAGAAACTCCTGCAGGTTGTTAAAGCTATAGGCTTTCTTTAATTCTTCGACAGACGAATACTTAATTTGTTTATGATTTCTTTTGGCAATTTCGAACATTAATTCAGGTTCAAAAGTTCCTTCGATATGTAAATGAAGTTCTGCCTTTGGGATACCTTCGATAAATTCTTTACTTGAAATAGTACTCATAATAATTTATATATTCTTAAAAGTCCCTTTTCCATAAAAAAGAAAGGAAACACATTTTGTTATTAGTAACTTAAGTTATGTTGCTATCACTACACTTTTTGGTCTTGTATTTTACTTTGTAACATTTTAATCTCATCACGTAGGCGTGCAGCAGTCATAAAATCAAGTTCTTTGGCTGCTTTTTCCATTTCTTTACGCACATTACGGATACGAGTTTCGAGTTGCTCTTTGGTGTAATATGCTGCCTCTTCTTCTGCAGCCTGAAGACTTGGAGCGGTTTCAAAAGTATACGGTTCTACTGTTTTACCAGCCAGAGCATTATCCAATGACTTTTTGATTGCGGTAGGAGTGATGCCGTGTTTGGTGTTATAAGCTATTTGTTTTTCACGTCTGTATTCGGTATCATCTATCGTTTTTTGCATACTATTTGTGATCTTATCTGCATACATGATTGCTTTTCCGTTCACATTTCTTGCTGCTCTACCAACGGTTTGTACCAAAGATCTTTTATTTCGTAAAAACCCTTCTTTATCGGCATCCAAAATAGCTACCAGTGATACTTCGGGTAAGTCCAAACCTTCACGAAGAAGGTTTACACCAATCAGGACATCAAAAATACCTTTTCGTAAGTCTTGCATAATCTCTACACGTTCTAAGGTATCTACATCACTATGAATATAACGACAGCGTATATCAATTCTAGTGAGGTATTTTGCTAATTCTTCGGCCATTCTTTTGGTTAAAGTAGTCACCAAAATACGTTCGTCGACTTCGATTCGCTTATGCATCTCTTCGATCAGATCATCGATTTGATTTAAACTAGGCCGTACTTCAATCACTGGGTCTAATAAGCCTGTGGGTCTGATAATTTGCTCGACAAAAGTTCCTTCGCTTTTTTGTAATTCATAATCAGCTGGCGTAGCACTTATATACAAAACCTGATTTTGGATTGCTTCAAGCTCTTCAAATTTAAGAGGTCTGTTATCCATTGCTGCCGGAAGACGGAAGCCATATTCTACGAGGTTTTCTTTTCGGGAGCGATCTCCACCATACATAGCATGTGTTTGCGGTATGGTTACATGACTTTCATCTACAATCATTAAATAATCATCTGGGAAGTAATCTAGTAAGCAGAAAGGCCTCGTGCCTGGATTTCTACCATCCAAATAACGAGAGTAGTTTTCAATCCCAGAGCAATATCCCAGTTCTTTGATCATTTCTAAATCAAAATTGGTGCGTTCTTCTAATCGTTTTGCCTCAAGATGTTTTCCGATTTCTTTGAAATATTCGACTTGTTTACCTAAATCTAAAGCAATTTGGTCAATGGCACCGTTCAAAACCTCAGGAGAGGTAACAAACATGTTGGCAGGATAGATATTTAATCGATCATATTTTTCAATGATTTCATTAGTTTGAACATCAAAAGCTTCAATTTCTTCAATTTCATCACCAAAAAAATGGATTCTGAAAGCGTCATCTGCATAACTAGGAAATATATCTACGGTGTCTCCTTTGATCCTAAAATTTCCATGCTTAAACTCAGCTTCTGTTCTAGAATATAAACTTTGTACCAAGCGATGTAATAACGCTGTTCTGGAGACAAATTGGCCAGATTCGATAGAGATTATATTCTTTTGAAATTCAGCTGGATTACCAATACCATATAGGCAGGATACAGATGCAACAACCAAAACATCTCTTCTTCCTGATAGAAGTGAAGAAGTGGCGCTTAATCGCATTTTTTCGATCTCTTCATTAATCGATAAATCTTTTTCGATATATACTCCTGAAGTAGGAATATAGGCTTCTGGTTGATAGTAATCGTAGTAGGATACAAAGTACTCTACCGCATTATTAGGAAAAAATTGCTTAAACTCTGAATACAACTGTGCGGCTAGTGTTTTATTATGAGCCAAAACCAAAGTAGGTCTTTGTGTTCTTTCAATAACATTAGCTGCAGTAAATGTTTTTCCAGACCCCGTAACTCCAAGCAGTGTCTGGTATTTTTCATTAGATTCGATCCCTTCAACGAGTTGTTTAATAGCTTCTGGCTGATCTCCTGTAGGTTTGAATTCTGATTCCAGTTCGAACTTCATGTATGCTCTTTCTTTTTAAGAATAAAGATACTGAATACGTTGGAGAGAATGTATTAAACCAAATTGTTTTTAAAAAGCTTAACGTTTATGCTATAGATCTCTCTTTTTAAGCAATACGTAAGAAAGATTTACAAAAACCACTGTCCAAACGAGAACAATAACGATTTCATACCAATGCACTGTATAATCTCTTTGTAATGATTCTCCCAACTGATTTGCTGTAGTTTGTATGAAATTTAATCTACTGAAAGGTTCGCCAATAAGGTTATCCATGGATTCTAAAGGAAAAAACTGTACGATGTTGTCTGCAATGTTTGTTCCTTTAAACAATTTGAATTTCAGTATAGCATAGACAATGTTTTCTATGATCCACCAAATAAATAAAAACCCTAATGCAAAAGCGGATCGCTTTACCAAAATTCCTAAAAACATACAGAAAGCAAAGAAGCCTGCTAATTTTACAAAATACGCCAATACATATTCGAGATCAGAAAAAACAATCGAAAATTCATTATAATCTGAGAAACTCAGCCCTAAAATAAGAGATACAGTAAATAGAAATAGAGTAGAAATTAGAGAAAAAACAATCACAGTTAAAAACTTAGAACCTATAAATTCTTTTTTGCTCAACCCATCAATTAAATTTTGTTTTAAGGTGCGGTGACTATATTCATTGGCCATCATCGAAACGATAACTATTGCCAAAAATAGTTTGGCCCATGCAGCAATATATGTATTGAAATGCCATATATAAGGGAAGTTAAAAATTCCTTGATCAGCTACTCTTAACTTTATCCCTGCAAAATTAAATTCTATAGATGCGATTAATGCTATAAATGTAAAAAGGATAAAGTAAGTGATGGTGATCACCTTTGCAGCTTTATTGTATCGTAGTTTTTGAAATTCTATATTGAGTAGTCGTAACATGATCTTAGTTTGATTTGTTGGTTAATTGTAAAAATTGCTCTTCAAGGCTTTCTTTTCTTTTTACCAAATGTGTGAGAATAATTCCTTCTTTGAAAAGCTGCCTGTTAAGGCTTTCTTCATCTAATTCATGTGTCAAAAAAGCAACGATTTTATCGTCTTCTTCTTTAATATTTCCGAAATCATTACTCTTTGATAGCCATTCTTTTAAAACACTATTTTGATTGCTTTTTAGTTCAAAGAATCCGTTACTGGCATTCATTTCATCTACTGGGCCAGAATATAGTTTTATTCCCTTTCGAATGATCACCACATGGCTACATACTTTTTCTACTTCATCTAATAAATGAGAAGCAAGAAGAATAGTAGTGCCTCGAGCTGCAATCTTCTTAATGATTTCTCGAATTTGATGTATCCCTTGCGGATCTAAGCCATTGGTTGGCTCATCAAGGATTAAAATTTCTGGGTCATTCAATAAAGCAGAAGCAATCGCCAAACGTTGTTTCATACCTAAAGAGAAAGTTCTGAATTTACTGTCTTTGCGGTCTAATAATCCAACGATTTCAAGTTTTTCATTAATCTTGTCTGAAGGGACTTCTTTAATTTGGCAAACTAATTTTAAGTTTTGAGAAGCAGTCATATAAGGATAAAAGTTGGGGCGTTCGATAATAGCGCCTACCTTTTTTAATGCATCGTGGGTTGATGTATTGCCATCAAACCATGTAAACCCTCCTGAAGTTCTGTTGACTACATTTAATACGATACCTAATGTTGTTGATTTACCACTTCCATTAGGTCCAAGAATACCATAAACGTTACCTTTTTTTATGGTAAAAGAAAGATCCTTTACAGCTGTAATAGGACCAAATTTCTTTGTAAGATTTGTAAGGGTGAGTATATTTTCCAATTGTTATTGTTTTGGCGGTTATATAAAACAAGACGACAAGTAATGGTTTTTGTTACAAAATAGTTGATTGTTACTAGTCGATTGTTGATTGTTTTGGTGTTTGGGGTTTGAAATTTGTAAATTGCTCCCTCTAGAATTATGCGCTATGGAAGAAAAGTTAATGTCGAAGAAAAAACCAACGTATCCGATAAATGATCAATTGGATGCGTATTTAAAAGAATGTAATCGTAAGATTAAAATACCTGTGTTTTATGATGACTTGCTCCGATTTTCTGGATCCATAGTCGTATATGATAGTAATGATGAAGATACATTATGGGTACGAGTATATTATGAACAGCATGAAAGACCAGAAATAGAATCCAGCCTTAAAAAAGTATATACCATTCTTCACTCTGATGGAAATGAGGATGCTATTGAGTTTTTAAATATTGATGCTATAGATTATTGCACTTTCGGAAACTCAAAACCTTTTAGAATAAAAGTTAGAAATATCCTGAATGATAACTACACTTATATTTATGTAAAAAAAGCAGATGCATCACGTATTTATGGATTAGAATTAGAACATATGTTCTCGCCCAATAGGATTAATTTTTTGGTATATAAAAACACATTGATCGAAGAGCATATTGCTGGGATTCCTGGAGATGTATTTATTAAGGATTTTCTCCCAGATTTGAGCGATCAGGCTAAGTCACAAATAGCCAAAGAGTTTGTAAAGTTTAATGAGCGCTGCCAGATGCGACTGCTAGGGGATATGCGATCTTATAATTATGTTATTATACCCATACATGATTTTGACCATGTTGAGTATAAGATTAGAGCAATCGATTTTGATCAACAATGCTTCGAGGGTAAGTTGAAGGTATATCAACCCCAGTTTTTTAAAGAAAACTTTACTATGGTTGATGTTGTAATGAGTAAACTTCAACCTAGTTCGATAGAACAATATAAAAAAGAAGAACGTTCTATTTTGGCAAAGCGAATATTAACATCTAGGTCACGTTATGAAACTTTGGTTGATTGCATGTGTAAGGATACTATTTCTACAGAAGAAAATCTGAAAGAATTAAGAGAACATCTGTATAATTTTACTTTGGATCTTAATTTTAGACGTAGTCAGTCAATGGGAGAGGTTCTTAAAACTGCAATGGATTTTGTGCGGCGTAATTATGAAAATGTAAATATGAAACGATTATTAGAAGGATAGGGGGGCTTGAAGTCCGAAGCTGGAAGACTGAAGCTCGATGTCCGATGTCTGAAGCTAAATTCTAGTAATTAATATAACCTCCGACTTCGGGCACCAGACATCTGACTTATTTATTTTTTTTCTTAAGTAATTCTACCTCTTTCTGAAGCTGTTCGGTTTTCTTATTTTGCTCGATTAGATACAATGTCAATTCTTCAATCTTTTCAAGAAGTTTTGCGTTCATTTCACCAAGTAGGATACCTTCTTTCTCTACGACTGTAGCAGATGGTATGTTAGGTAAATGCCCTTTTTCCTGGATATGTTGTTCTAATTCTGTTAGTGTTGGTAGGTCGTAGGTTTCTTCAAATACGTAATCTGGCCATCCAGATAGGTCTATTTTTACTTCTTTGGCATGTATTTTACCATTTACTGCTAGTTTTGAGCCTGGGGTTGTTGTGCCTATACCAATGTTACCTGAGTTTTTTATTGTTATCCCTTTTCCTTTATTAAAAAGGTTTAAATCATAACCGTCTCGATTGGTGTATAACCCTAGAATTTTTTTGTTACTACTTCCTTCGCCTAACCACCAGATCTCATCACCACTTTTATCATACCCACCAATCCAACCATAAAAAGAATCATTGGTGTCTTCATACGAGGTATTCTGAAGCTTAATTATCGCTCCATCACCTGCAACATGTAATTTCGAACTTGGACTTGTTGTTCCGATCCCAATGTTACCTGTTGAGCGTTGAGCAGTTAATACTTGAAAAGACCAATTTGCTTCGCCATTATCTCTTTGAGTCCGTATCCCGAAGGTATTACCGCTATTATGTGCATTAAAAAGCCAATCATTTTTACCCTTTCCATCAATAATAAAAGCGCCCCAATCTCCATTGCCAACTTTTGCAGTACCATTTACATCTAGTTTTTGTTGAGGACTTGTTGTCCCAATCCCTACGTTACCTGTAGTTGGAAATGTGTTGTTTTGAGCCATACTCATTACTGACATCAATATAAATGATGTAAATAGAAATATACTTTTCTTCATAATTAAAAAATTAAATACGTATTGTTATTACTGTAGGGTAGGAATTCGGAGGCAAATATAAGTAAATCTAGTTTCAAAAAATGAGATTGTTGATAAATTTGGAGGTATGTTGTTTGAGTCAGGAGTTGGGGGTAGGCCTGGAATCTATAAAATCCCGGCTCCAAGTAGCACAGAAAAAACAATCAATAACACACCGACCACAATCTGGATTGTATTGATCGTGATTTTCTTTAAAAATTTATTACCAAAATACGCACCGATAAATGCCATTAGTGTAGCTGTAATAAGCAAAGGGTAGTTGAGTTTGTCTCCTAATTGCCAGATATCTTTTGCATATACTGAAATCCTGGATACATCGATACAACATGCAATAACTACTCCGGTAGCTATAAATGCTTCTTTGCTTAATTTGGCTCTAATTAAGAATGCTGTTCGTAATGCCCCTTGGTGACCTGATAAGCCGCCAAAAAAACCACTTAAGGCTCCGCCTAATGGTAAGAATTTGGTATCGATCTCTAATCGTTTCAGTTTTGGAATGAGGTCAAAAAGAGAAAAGAAAATTAGCAATAGTGCAATACATATTTTTACTACAGTAATTTCATATAATTTGCCAGCTATTTGATACGAATATAAAGGATAGATATCTGTTAGTTTCCCCAGGATATAAGCACCTAAAAAAGCAAACAAAATTGCAGGTAACCCAAAACGCAAGACTGTTTTTATATTTGCCTTTTTACCTATAAGGGTTAGCTTAAATAAATTATTGAGTAGATGAACAATTGCAGTAAGTGCAATAGCAATATCTATAGGAAAAAATAATGCAAACACAGGCATAAGTAGAGTGCCCAAGCCAAAACCAGAGAAAAATGTTAATCCAGACCCTAATAAAGCGACAATACCTACAAAAATATACTCCATACAAAATAGAGGTTATTTTAATCAAACCTCACAGGTCTTCAAGACCTGTGAGGTTTGATTATTATTTATGTTTTTTGTTCTTTGTTAAAGTATACCAAGTAGTAATACATCTGCTTTTCTTCATCCCAACCTTTTTCTACAAATTTTTCTGCAGACTCTGGATTAATAAAATCCATTTTTATCTGAACGTTAGTATCCAGATTGATTACGTTTTTCATTTTTTTGCGAGCTGCAGTTACTGCATTATTGGCTATAGAAAACGAGGTTAGATCTTCTATTTGATATTTTGGAGCTTTTTCTACCTTGTAATTCTTAAATTCAGGGATTAGGTCTGGATTGTCGATTACATCGTTTAAAAAAGCAGTTTCTTCGAACTCGTCATTTTTTGCAAAGTGGTTTACAGCACGGTTCATAAACATCACTTCTTCTTTTTTGTCTTCTGCGGGTAAGACTACATCTTTTGCGAAATCCTGGCAGAATTTCATGTATTTTTTAGTGTAAAAATTCTCATCAGCAAATGCTTCGACACCTAAGAAATTTTCTAACCAGTATTTTGCATCATATCGATTAGAATCTACAGATAAAATTTTATAACCTTCTTCTTTTTTGTGATTAAAAATAAGACATCCTTTATCAAGTTTGTTTAGATTAACTCCTTGCTGAATCAACAACTCAACATTAGCTTCTTTTTCTTCAAACTGTAAGAAATCATGCTTCAATTCAGATTTAAAAATACCTAATGCAGCTACTTTTTCATTGTCGATTGTTAAATTCTCAAGATAGGTTACATACACTTCTCCACTTTTGATATGCGGATGATTAGATTGCTCATATAATAAAGAAGCTATACGTTTTGATTTGTCATGTACCGAAGAGGGGTTGTCAAAAATTTCGGCTACGATTTTGTATAAAGGATTAAATTCAACATCAACTTCATTAGTAAATTGAAAATAGTTCTCTTCTTTCTCTCGAAAAGGTTTAAAGAAATACTCTTTTAAGATGGCTGTTAATTCATCATTTACAGGATAGGGTGTTTCTGATAAGAATATGCTTTCGCCTTTATTTTTGTTTCCAATTTTGTGAACCGATAACGATTCAATTTGGGTACTATATAGGTTGATCATGACATTTGTGTCATCCCAGCCTGCGCTAGGATCTTTTTTAATTAATAATTAAATTTTTTAAAGTAGCCTTTACACTTTGAAACTTAGATTCTATGAAGCTTAAAAATTAATTCCAGTTTTCGTCAAACCCCAGTTCATCATATTCATCAAGATCCATGAATTGATCATCATCTCCGTCATTAAAATTTTCAGATTCATCTGCTTTAAATTCTTTATCAGGAGCTTGATCTGGTATTTGCCCATGCACAAACATTACATTGGGGTACTCCATTCCGTTTTCGTATTCTGCAATTTCTGCCAATTCTACCAAAAATGTCCACATACTTAAAAAATCATAGATGTAGATCAATTTTGGAGATGCTTCATGAACGATATCAATTAATGTGGTTTCGTTCATTAATCGTACAGGTTGATTACCATCACTCATATCAAAAAGTGATATTTCTTCACCTTGATTCCATTGGTCATCACTTATATAAAAAGATGCCATTTCTGTCCCATCAAAACCAAAAGATTGAGTAATTACATTATGAAATTGTTCTAGTGTTGCACCTTGTTCAATTTCAATGTCTCTAAACACGTCTTCTTCTGTATCGAGTATAATTCTGAAACGATAAATCATTCTTAACTAATTTGGAAAAGCAAAGATACTATAAATGCATTGTTATTTACTAAAACGATGTAATGAAAAAGTCATTGCACCAAGTAAGAAAAAAGCTGTAATTTGATGGAGTATACCTAATGTTATAGGAACTCTATAGAGTAGTGTAAAAATCCCTAATACAAACTGAATACAGACTATAATTAATAGCACATGTAGTGAGTTGGTCTGAGTATTGTTCTTTTCTATTTGCTTACTTCGATACCAAACAAAAACAATAAGCCCAACAACGATATAGGCTAAGTATCTATGTATAAATTGTACTCCGCTTTTTCCTTCTATAAAGTTTTTTATGACTGGAGTTTGCTCTATATATACAGATTCATGTATGAGCTGTCCATCATTCATAAATGGCCAATGGTTATGTAATAAACCAGCATCAAGACCAGCAACAAAAGCGCCATAGATTATTTGCAGTAGTAGCACGCTCAAAGTCAGTCGAATTAAATTTCTGAATTTTACATTGATTACTTTTTTTGTTGGATAGATTAGATCCAGAGCAACCCAGAATGTGTATGCAAAAGTTATAAATGCAGCGGTAAGATGCATGGCAAGCCTGTAATGGCTTACATCGGGTCTGTCAATCAACCCACTTTTGACCATGAACCACCCTAAAAACCCTTGAAAACCGCCTAATAACATTAATATAATGGATTTTCTTATGGTAGGTTTTGTAAGCTGTTTTCTTATTAGGAAATATAAAAAAGGGATTATAAATACTACACCTATAAACCTACCTATGACACGGTGTAGCCATTCCCAGAAATATATGTCCTTAAAATCTTCTAAGGTAAATTGATTATTTATCTTTTGATATTCTGGATATTGTTTATATAGCTCAAATGCATCATTCCATTCTGTTTCATTCATAGGGGGAATGGTACCCGAAATTAATTTGTAATTAGAAATAGATAGACCAGAGTGTGTAAGTCGGGTAATACCACCTATTACCACCATAATAAAAATTAATAAACACCCTGTGAGTAGCCAGTATATTACTTTTTTATTGTCTTTTTTCATCTACTTTGAAACTTTGCTACTTTGTATCTTTGTTACTTTCAATAATCAATCCTAATTCTTTGCCTTTTTGAAGCATAAATTTATGAGCCGCATCATGTTCATTCGGTATTACACCTTCTAGAATAGCTTCTTTTATAGCTTCTTTAATAATGCCTATTTCACGAGAGGGCTTTATCTTAAATGCTTTCATGATCTCTTCACCAGTAATTGGTGGTTGAAAATTACGGACATGGTCTCGTTCTTCAACTTCAATCATTTTTTGTCGTACAATTTTAAAATTATTATGGTATTTTTTAAATTTTTTAGGATTTTTGGTGGTGATATCAGCCTCGCATAGTGTCATTAGTTCTTCGATATAATCGCCAGCATCAAATACCAATCTACGCACAGCAGAATCTGTAACATCTGTTGCAATTACTATAGGTCTAGAACTCATTAATACCATTTTTTGTACAAATTTCATTTTCTCATTCAATGGCATTTTAAGGCGTTTAAATAGTTTGAATACCATTTTTGAACCTACAAATTCATGCCCGTGGAAAGTCCAACCAGCCTTTTTACTGAATTTTTTGGTAGGAGCCTTGCCTATGTCATGTAATAATGCTGCCCAGCGTAGCCAAAGATCATCAGTGTTTTCTGAGATATTATCAACTACTTCTAATGTATGGTAGAAATTATCTTTATGGCGTTGTCCTTCAATTTCATCAATGCCTTTTAGCGCAATTAATTCTGGCAAGATATAGTCTAAAAGTTCAGTTTTTTCTAGTAATTTAAAACCAACAGAAGGTGTATTGCTACTCATGATTTTGTGCAACTCATCTACAATCCTTTCTTTGGTAATGATTTTTATTCGGTCCTTGTTCTTGGTTATTGCTTTAAGAGATTTTTCTTCTATCTTAAAGTTTAGTTGTGTAGCAAAACGAATGGCACGCATCATTCGCAATGGATCATCAGAGTATGTTATATCTGGATCTAATGGTGTACGAATGATTTTCGATTTCAAATCATCGATACCTTCAAATGGGTCAAGCAAGTCTCCAAAGTTTTTGCTGGCAAGATTTATTGCAAGCGCATTGATGGTGAAATCACGTCTATTTTGGTCATCTTGTAAAGAACCATTTTCTACAGTAGGATTACGGCTATTTTCGGAGTAAGATTCTTTACGGGCACCAACAAATTCTACCTCGATATCATCTGTTCTTAGCATTGCTGTACCGTATGTTTTGAATACTTGAACTTTTGGATTATTTGGCAATAGTTTTGAGACTTCTTTGGCTAGTTCTATCCCACTGCCAATAGCAACAATATCAATATCTTTTGCGGTTCCTCTTTGCAATATATGATCTCTAACAAATCCTCCAATAACATAACAATCTAGTGTAAGACTAGCTGCAGCTTGTGTAATTGTATTGAATATGGGGTGTTGTAAAGCCTCTTTATAATTCTTAGTTTCCGACATGAATCAATTTACTTCCTAATAATTTTTACAGTACTATCACCCCCGATTTTGATAATTGAAGATGGTTTAGCACCTTTATTTTGTAGTGGCAAATTTACAACATAGTCTACGCCTTCCAAAATAGCTGAATCTATTTCTTTAAAGTTTTTTGGAGTGGGAGCTCCACTTATATTTGCCGAAGTTGATATAATAGGGCGTTTTAGTTTTCGGATTAATTTACCACAAAAAGGATCTCGCACTACGCGAATACCTAATGTGTTATCATCTGCAATAATATTCTCTGCTACTCTTAAGGGTCGATCATAAATTATAGTAGTAGCTTTTGTAGCGTATTTTAGGATGTCATAGGCCACCTCTGGTACTTCTTCTACATACTGTTGCAACATCTTAAAATCACTTACCAAACAGATCATAGATTTGCTTTCTTGACGTTTTTTCAATGCAAACACTTTGTCTATAGCCGCGGCATTGGTTGCATCACAACCAATACCCCATACAGTATCTGTCGGGTATAATATTAGCCCTCCTTTTTTAAGAATAGGAACAGCTTTTTCGATTTCTATATATAGATCTGACATAGTTGAATATAAATTTAATAGAAAGGCCAAAGTTATTAGAAATAATATGAAATCCTTAAAAACAGTTCTTTTTGTTTTGTGGAATTGAAAGCACTTTAAATGAATTATCATATCTGAAGATGTTGTTGATAAAATTTACGTGCTGAAATTTTATCATAAATAAGTCCTGAATCTTTATAAAGTAGAAGATACAGAACTTCATCTTTTTTTAGAAACTATACTTTTGAACAAACCACTTATCTGGGAGGTGGATAATTTCCAGTTATTCTAAATTTATAATATAAAATGAAAAATTATTTTGCTTTAGCCCTATTTAGCTTGCTCTTATTTGGTTGTTCAACTGATCAAATAGAAGAGGGAGTTATAGAAACCAATACAAGTACTTCAGAATTTAATAAAGAAATATTTTCTTTTAAGAATGAACAAGAATTTGTCGATCGTTATGAAGAATTTTCAAAATTAAGCATAGAAGAATTAGAGATGAATTCTTTTTTCTCATTTGATAGGAATATAGATGCCTCACCTGCAATTCAAGGAATTTTAAATGATGATAATGAATTTAAAGTAGCAGGTAAAACTATTTGGTTTGATCAAGGGAATTTCTACGAAATCGATGATGACTCTGAAATTGAGACCCAAAAGAAGAGCAAGAAAGGTCTTAAAGTAGTTGGTTCTGTATCTACTTCTAATGAAGATGTAAATACCAATAGCAAATATGTTATTATGAATGTAGGTAATGCTCCTCATCCTAGACATACTGTGGCACCATATCAACGTCAATTCAGAAAACAACGCTATGTAGAAGATTGTGGTAATGGTAAAATTCAAGGACCTTCACGTAGAGAATTTAAGTATGTTAATGAACTTTATTCAGAATATGTAAATTATAGTAATTTTCATGCTTACACCCTTTATTTGAGAGTTAAATTAGAGTATAATATTCGAGGTAGATCTTGGAGGCTTTCTGGAGAAGGGAGAGAAATTTCAATTGATTTTTATGATCAATCAACTTTAAGACATAATGACGGTACGATTCTTACGGATTACAGTCAGAACCCACCTACTTTTAGACATACATTCTCTTCAGATTGTGCCTCACATCAATATGTACGCCTTAGATATTATTATACATATCACCAATTATCACCAAGGTTATATCATTGGAAAGCTGGAGCTTTTGGAACAATAACCCAAAAAATGGTTGGAGATGTAGAAAGTAATCGTTGGACAAGCTCTGTGAGCTTCTAAACAAGCCCAGTTAACGTAAATTCGATATAAAGTTGGTATAAAAAGCGAACTCTAGTAATCTAGAGTTCGCTTTTTTATTGCACGAACCGAATTTATGTATTTTTTAGACAAGGGATTTGAATACTTCTCTCATCTTATTCCCCCATATGTCCCAATTAAGTTCGGTATCATATTTATCTCGTGATGATATAGCTAATTTTTTTAGTTGGTCGGTATCTTCAAAAAGTGATTCTATTTTTTGAGCATAGTCTTTGGGTTTTGCTTCTATTGGTAACGTGTACCCATTGATATCTTCTTCTATAATAGAAGGTACTCCTCCTGTATTGGTTGTGATAATAGGCATTCCAAAAGCATTAGCTTCACAAAATACGATAGGAGTACAGTCTGCTCTAGTGGGGACAAATAAGATATGACTTGTTGATAATAGTTTATTAAAAGCAATCCTATCTTCTTCTTTGTTTTTATTTAAAAAAGGAATTACGGTCATTTTTGGATGTTTTTTGGGTGGAGTACAGCCACAAACGGTAAGATGAAAATTATCATGTTTTTTAGAGAGAAGTTCAATAGTCTCTAATACAATATCTCCTCCTTTTCTTACCCAATCAACACCCAAAAAAAGAATATTGATCTTATCTTCATAATTCTTTATGATTTCATTTTTTGGTGGAGCTGTATCTATATTAGCGCCAAACTTTATAACCACTGGATTTTTTGCGTTATAATACGATTTGGCATAATCTGCTGCCCAAGAAGATGAAAAAACCTGCACTGCAGAATTATCGATTGATTTTTGTTCTATTGAATTAGCCTCGTCTATCGATTTTTGTGAGATCCCTGAAAAAGATCCATAATACCCTTTAATTTGGTTAAAAGAGGTGTCTCCTAAATGACAAATAGGAATATCTGTTTTTAGATGTGCAATTTCTATACAACCTACGGGAGCAAAGATGATATCTATGTCTTTTCTTTTTAGTTTTTTGGTAATTATTTTTGCGTAATACTTACTTCTTAGGTTACAATGTGCTCGATTGTATTTCTTTTTATAAAGCATTTTATGTTGCAAATTTCGTAATTTCAGAAAAAAACTTAATAAAAAATGTAATTTAAAAGGAGCAATGACTTCAACATTTGAAAATTCATTTTCTAATGCAGTGAGCATTCTGTAATGAGTACCAGACCAGGCTTTTCTATCTCTTGGATTATTTGATGAGACATATGCAACAGTTATATTTTCTTTTTCCATAAATATGACTAATACAATTTTATTATTAAATCGTTAAACGAAAGGCAACTATAACTATGCACTGATTTCTTCTGCATAGATATGAATATGGGTTTTATTTCTTACGAATATAAACTTTTTCACTTTTTAATTATAAGCCGTTTAAGGCTTTTGGATACTTGCTTATATAAGGGAATTATTTTTTCTCCAATATCATATTTATATTCTCCAATTATATTACTAAACTGTTGGGCTACAAAATTGAATGATATTTGATCATTGATCCCACATTCATAAATGTTTTTTTTCCAGGTTTCTTGAATGTTTTTGGTTTCTGGGTGTTTCAGGTTATGAATAATATAACCACATTGATAATGCATATCATGTTTTGAAGAAAACCCTTTGTCAATATTATTATTAATATATGTAGTATATTGATCTTTTTCTCTAACATATCTTTCTTGATACATTGATTCATCGTACTCTTTTGCAATGTTTGCCACAAAAGGATGTTTATGTAGCATCATAGCCAGATTTGTATTCCACTCTGCAATTGTTTTTATAGATCCTTCTACATTAACATCAAATTTGTTGTCAAACCAAACAACATAATCATAAGTATTAGGTAAGAATTGCTGAGGATGTACTTTTAACGGTTTACAGGCCATGGTATAAAACCTTTCTCTGTCGATCTCATCTAATTTTGATAGATCCTCCATTTTATATTTTTTGAGAGGATTGTCAAGAGTTAATTCTGACATTAAATTCATTGTATCCTCAATAAATATTGGAACCCACTGTTTTTTTTTTAATTTCTTAAATACTCTTTTGTTATTAGTTATATAGTATCCATCATATTGAGGTGGTTTTTTTGGAATTTTTGCTTTTGCTTTTGGACCGATATATCCAGTTACAAATGCAATATTTGGAAAATTAGAAACATCCATTTTTTTTACTTTTTATGGCTTAGTAGTTTTGTTGATTATATGTGTAATCTATTTACTTCTTACCGAGCAATTATGAACTGTATTTAGATCAAATTACTGATTTGATTTCTTGTTTATGTTTTATAGACCTGGTTAAAGGGGCTTGTAAAAATAGAGTATACCATAAAGGCCAATATTTGGGTTTAATAATGCTAATAAAGAAATATCGAATCTGTAAGTATGTCAATAAAATATAAAACGGAATAATCCCATAATGTTTTTTTAGTACATAAAGTAAAGAAATCTTTAGCTCTGTTTTTATAATTACCGAATGATTTGTACTCGCACCATGATAGTGTATATATTTGGTATCAGGAACTAGATAGGCGGTTTTGTTAATTTTTGTAAGACGTTTACAGATGTCTGTTTCTTCATAATAGAGGAAAATATTAGTATCAAAACCTCCAACTTGATTAAAATCTTCTGCTCTAAAAAATATAAAGCTACCAGCTACAAATTGTATTTTTTGTGGACTTGAATAAAAACTCTTCCGGTTAGGGTATTTTTTAGGATTTATGAGTTGTAAAAATTTTCTTCCTAAAAGCTCCTTGCCTAAAGATGCATAATGATCAAAAGCAGGTAGTAAATCTCTATTCTCGGTAAGAGATTGAGGTCCACAAACACCAACATCCGGCCTTTCATCCATAAAACTTTTTAAAGATAAAAGACAATCACTTTCTAAAATAGTATCATTATTTATAAATGCTAAGTAATTACCTTTTGCTTTTTGTACTCCTATCATATTACCACCGCCAAAACCTGTATTAATATTACTTCGTATTAATTCTATTGGGATATTAGATTCGATAGAATTTATATACGTTTGTAGCGTTTTAAAACTTGCTTTTTCTGAAGCATTGTCTACCACAATATATTGACATGATAATTGAGAAGAAGTATGTTCTACAATTGATTTTATACAGTTTATAGTATACTCAGATGAATTGTAATTAATAATTATAATCGAAATATCGAACATAGTTGTTTTTTTAAAGATAATGTTTCACAGACATTACATCATTTTTGCAATAATTACTGCTATTAATATATAATATTGCTTTTTATGGATTTTTTTCTAGAATTAAATGTTGAAATTTATCTTGATTTTCTGCAAGAGTTTTTTGTAAATAATTCGGGTAGTTATGATCGATTTCTTGTATTTCAAACTCTGACCCATCATTAAAGAGATCAATACCATTTTTTAATTTATGCTTAATGTCATCAATGTCTTTGTATTCTGGGAGATTAAATTCTGTATGAGCAAAAGCTTCAAGTTTTTCAATAATTTTTTGCGCTCCTCCCAAATAACTAAAATGCCACCCTGCATTAGGTATTATTTTATACTTAACCCTTTTTCTTCTTTTTGTTGCTTTATCCCTTGTTTTTTGAGGTGTAGTAAGCTTATGATACGGCAAGATTACCGTTCCGTGCCAAATGCCATTTTCTTTAGCATCCTCTCTTGATATTTTACCATTTCTGTCATAAATAATTCTATTATTTAGATAGTAGTATGAAACATGTTGCCGAAGTATTAAAATCTCTTTGAGAGAATTTGCGTAAGTGCTAATGATTTCTGTATTAGGGATTTCATCTACATCAGATATCATAATGGTATCATCAGGATTACAATTTTTTAACCCTTGAGCAATTTGGTTTCTTTGATGAAACTCCATTTTCCAGGAAGAAAAAGGATTGAAAACAGGAACGAATTTTGGGTGTTTTGTTACTTCAACATGAATTATTTTATCCAAAAAAGGAGCAAAACGCTTCTTGTTTTCTTTAAAGTATAAAGGTTTTTGATTGTTTTGAAAAGTTCTATCTGACTCTACTATTACGAATTTGTCTACATGATTAGATAACTCATTTAATCTAATTTCTAGTAAATCTAATTCGTTAAAGAATGTAAAACAATCATATATCATAAATAAAGAGTTGAGGTTTTTCTGCTGCAAAATTAACTTTTTATAAATAACAAGGAACTTTAAGAAGATAAAAAAATACTAATTACCTACCTTTGTTCATTATTTTTTGCAATATGCCAAACCAATTTAAGATACACTCATCACATATAGCTTTTAAAGCTGATGTAAAACAAGCTATAGATGATTTTGACACCTACAAAGAGATCCTTGGGGCTGCAGAACGAAATGTTATAAAAATCATTGAAATAAATGGTGTAAAGTGTACTATAAAATCTTTTAAGGTTCCTAATTTTATTAATCAGGTAGCTTATCGTTTTTTTAGAAAATCAAAAGCAGAACGATCTTATAATTATGCTAATAAATTATTAGAATTAGAGATTAAAACTCCTGCTCCTATTGCGTATGATTTGAATACAACTCTTTTTTTGTTTAAAAAAAGCTATTATGTAAGTGAATTATTAGCGTATAACTTAACGTATCGCGAATTAGTACATGAGCCAGATTATCCTGATCATGAAAATATCTTAAGAGCGTTTACAAGATTTACTTACGATTTGCATCAAAAAGGAGTATTGTTCTTAGACCATTCTCCTGGAAATACTTTAATTGTAAAAACAAGTTCAGGCTATGATTTCTATTTGGTAGACCTTAATAGAATGCAGTTTAAGGATATGGATATGGATGCTCGTATTCAGAACTTTGCACGATTAACTCCTAAAAAAGAAATGGTTGAGATAATGGCAAATGAATATGCAAAACTAACGGGAGAGCATGAACCCATGATTTTTGAAAAAATGTGGGGATTGACCGAAGCTTTTCAAAAGAAATATCACGGTAAAATTGCTTTGAAAAGAAAAATTTTCTTTTGGCGTAAAAAATATAAAAATATAGAGTAAGTCTTATTTTCTATTTCGTCGAAGCAACCATAACTTTACATACCTCATAAAAACAGCATATCCTTGTACATAGCCTATTACTAACCCTGGAATACCATCTCTAAATCCACTTTGTATAACATAGTGCTTAAAAAAGCCCCAAAAAGGTTTAAAGATAAAATGATATGGCGTAATTTTTCCGGTTTTTTTATCATAATCTTCAGATTGCCAAGTAGCATACTTATTTAATTTATTGATGTATGCATCAAAAGTAGTATAGGTATTATGATAAAACTTATTTTTTAATATTCCGACTTTACCATCAGTCACTATTTCTTCATGTACATGTCTATCATCATACTTGCATTTATCTCGATGAAACAAACGAATCACTTTATCATTTCGCCATCCACTATAGTGTATTCTTTCTCCCATAAAGTGATTCATGCGTTTTATCCAATAGGCAACAAAATCATCTTTTCCTGGGTTTTTAAGAATTTCTAAAATCTCATTTTTAAGTTCTGGAGTTACCCTTTCATCTGCATCGACTAATAATATCCATTGGTAATTAGCTTGGGGTATTGCCCAATTTTTCTGAAAAGAAGGATAGTCAAACTCTCTTTGTATAATAAAATCAGTGTACTCTTTTGCAATTTCTACAGTTCGATCGGTGCTAAAAGAATCTACAACCATAATTTCATCGGCAAAAGAAACAGATTCTAGTACTTCTCTCATGTTATGTTCTTCGTTATAACACGGTATAATTGCAGTTACTTTTTCTTTATGTTGAGTTTGCTTTTTTATAATAATTTGGTTTTAAATGTAGATTACAAGTTTTTGTGTAAAAATTCTCGTAATGTATCAATGAATAGTTCAGGTTTTAAGTTAGGATATAATGTTAAAGATTCTTTTTTAAGCTCTTTAGAGTTTTTATTTTTGAAAAAAGAAGGCGAGTAATCTGATAAATGAACAGATACTTGTCTCTCTCCATCTTCAAACATATTCCAGTTGTTTTTAATTATCCAGGGAGAAAAAATTGTAAAAGAAGGTATTTCTAATGCCTTAGCCATATTTACTGCCCCTCCTTCATTACCTATCAAAGCATCACAATGATAAAGAATAGCAATGAATCCCCTAAGACTTTTTGCAAATACATCAAAATGTATATGCTTTTGAGTTTTGTAATTTGTTAAATTATAAATAGTACGAGCATCTTTTTCCTGACTTGGGATATAATTAAAAAGAATATTGGCCCCTGTAGTCGTTACAACTTCATCAATTACTTTTGCCATATATTCAAAAGGTAGTGTTTTTATCATTTCACTTCCTAAAACACTAATCATTATTAATGGTTTTTGTGAAGTTATTCCATTAGATTGTAAAAATTCTTTTGCTTTATCTTTTTCTTCTTCAGTCAAGAATATTTTTGGTTTTATGATTTCAGAAGTAATTCTGTTTTCAGGAAAAACCAATCGTAATCTGTTCTCTATTGCAATACTTGCATTAGTAATAGGTTCTTGTGCTCTATGAATAATTTGGTTATATAAAAATTGAGAGTACCATTTGTAAAATGATATTCTTTTTGGAGCTCCAGAAAATAAAGTTATAAGGTTACTTTCCAACTTTCCATATGCATCAATAACGAGATCATATTTTGATCGCCTTATTTGTTTTAAAAAACGGTAAAATGCAACTTTGTTTTCCTTGTTAATATTCTTAAATTCTATAATAGAATCAAAGAAGGGATTTTCTGTTACTACTGGTTTTGTATTAGAGTTTATTAAATAATCAATAGTAGCATCGGGGTATTCTTTGCGTAATGCTTCACAAATAACTGTACTAGTAAGTACATCACCAATCATTTTTTGTTGAATAACTAAAATTTTCATCTACTGTTGATCAAAATAATTGAGCTTGTCTCAATAAAAGACAAGCTCATAGTTTTTTATATATTCTTTATACAGCCACATCGTATTCACGAAGAGCATCGTTTAAAGAAGTTTTTTTATCAGTACTTTCTTTACGTTTACCAATAATTAATGCACAAGGAACATTATAGGCTCCTGCAGCAAATTTTTTAGTGTAACTTCCTGGTATTACAACCGATCCTGCTGGGACCAAACCTTTTCTTTCTACAGGGGTGTCTCCTGTAACATCAATAATTTTTGTAGATGCAGTAAGTACTACATTAGCACCAAGAACGGCTTCTTTTTCTACGCGTACACCTTCTACAACAATACAGCGAGATCCAATAAAAGCATTATCTTCTATTATTACAGGAGCTGCTTGTAAAGGTTCTAATACGCCGCCTATTCCTACACCGCCACTTAAATGTACATTTTTACCTATTTGTGCACAACTTCCTACAGTAGCCCATGTATCTACCATGGTGCCTTGATCTACATAAGCTCCAATATTAACATAACTAGGCATAAGTATAGTACCTGGAGAAATATAGGCCCCATGGCGAGCTACGGCATTAGGTACAACTCTAATTCCTTTGGCTTCATAACCTCTTTTTAATGGAATTTTGTCATGGTACTCAAAAATGCCAGCTTCTAATGTTTCCATTTTCTGAATAGGAAAATATAGTACAACTCCTTTTTTTACCCATTCGTTTACCTGCCATCCTCCTTCAGTAGGTTCTGCTACCCTTAGTTCACCGGCATCTAATAGGTTGATAACCTCTCGTATAGCACTTTGCGTGTTTGATTCTTTTAAAAGCTCTCTATTTTCCCAAGCTTTTTCTATGGTTTCTTTTAGTTGGTTCATTGATTAAAAAAATTTTGGTAAAGATAATAGCTTAGTTCGAAAAAAGTACGGATTAACCATATTTTAGGAAACCATTAATAAATAGAATGTTTATTTAGTTTAATATCATATTTTTGCACAAAAAAATAATGGCAAGAATTTTGGCAATAGATTATGGAGGAAAGCGATGTGGGATTGCTGTAACAGACGAATCCCAGATCATTGCTTCGGGCTTAACTACGGTAGACACAAAAGATCTATTGCCATGGTTAAAGGATTATGTGTCAAAAGAAGAAATAGAGCTTTTTATAGTAGGTGAACCTAAAAGGTTACACGGAGAGCCTTCAGAAAGTGAAAAACTAATCCAACCATTTTTAGGAAAATTAAATAAAATGCTCCCTGATATTCCTGTAAAAAGAATTGATGAGCGTTTTACTTCTAAAATAGCTTTTAACACTATGATTGCTAGCGGGATTTCAAAAAAGAAACGAAGAAATAAAGCTTTAGTTGATCAAATTAGTGCCACTATAATATTGCAAGATTATCTTTATAATTTATAATGAATGTTGATTAAGGAATAATTTTAATGGATTTAAAGATAAGATCAAAGAAATTTGCTCATTGTAGCGTTAAATTAGCAGTAAGTTTACCCAATACAAAATTAGGTAATTATATAGAGAAACAATTAATACGGTGTTCGACTTCAGTGGCTGCTAATTACAGGTCAGCTTGCTTAGCTCAAACAAAAAAAGGATTTATTTCAAAATTGAGTATTGTGATTGAAGAAGCAGATGAGAGTATTTTTTGGATAGAGTTTTTGAAAGATGAAAATTTGAAAATAGATAGTGAAACTGAACAGGTATTAAAAGAGGCAAAAGAATTAACTGCAATTTTTATTTCAAGCAGAATAACAGCGTCTAAAAACTTGTGATTATAAATTAATAAATAGAAAATATACATTATAAAATATGATATTTCCAATTGTAGCATACGGAGACCCGGTATTAAAGAAAAAAGCAAAGGAGATTAACCAAGATTATCCCAAGCTTGATGAACTACTTGAAAATATGTTCGAAACCATGTATGCTGCTCATGGAGTAGGATTGGCAGCACCCCAGATAGGTCTTCCGATTCGTTTATTTTTGGTAGATGCAGAACCTTTTTCTGAAGATGATGAATTATTAGAAAAAGAAAAAAATCAGTTAAAAACCTTCAAAAAGGTATTTATTAATGCAACTATAATTGAAGAAACAGGAGAAGAATGGGCATTTACTGAAGGGTGTTTGAGTATTCCTGATATTCGTGAAGATGTTTTTCGTAATGAAACTATCAAAATTAATTATTTTGATGAAAATTTTGTAGAACATACCGAAGTGTATACAGGATTAGCTGCAAGAGTTATCCAGCATGAATACGACCATATAGAAGGAATTCTATTTACTGATAAACTATCCAGTTTAAAAAAACGTTTAATAAAAGGAAAATTGGTTAATATTTCTAAAGGAAAAGTTAATGCTGATTATAGAATGCGGTTTCCATTAGCCAAAAAAGGAAGGTAACTAATTTAAAGTAGGCAATGTTTGATTTTTTAAAACGAACTGTTGATATTTGCCAACTTTGAAAAGAATATATATGAGTTTAGATAAAATATTAGCAATTTCAGGAAAGCCTGGCTTATTCGAGTTAAAAACACAAACACGCAGCGGTTTTCTAGCAGAGTCTTTGATAGATGGTAAAAAACTATCGGTAAGTATTCAACATAATGTTAGTGTACTTAGTGAAATAGCAATTTATACATTTACCGAAGAAGTACCATTAAGAGAAGTTTTTCAGAAAATTCAAGAAAAAGAGAATGGCGAACAGGCCATTAATCATAAAGAATCTAAAGATAAGTTAGCGGCTTATTTTTCTGAAGTGCTTCCAGATTATGATGAAGATAGAGTATATGCTAGTGATATTAAGAAAGTACTACAATGGTATAACATTTTACAATCCAAAGGATTTACAGATTTTTCAGAACCAGAAGAAAGTAAGGCTGCTGAAGAGGAGGAATAATATAATTATTCCTTTTTAAATGGATTAAAATATAATTTTAAGCCAATCCCAAGTGTTTGTGTGCTTTCATTGCGATTTGATATATCTGGTGTGTCAAATTTTATGGATCTAAATCGATTATTTAACTGCATAGTGGTATATCTGATAAAAAATGCTAGACTTAATTTTTCAGAATCTGTTATGTAACCTTCTATTCCTATAGATAAATTGAAAAAAGATATATTACCATTGTCTTTTTGTGATTCTGTGATGTCATATTTCTCTCTAGTTTTGGATAAAGTAAGATAATCACTATTCACAGTAAGGTTTCCTGTAAAAAACTTCGGTTGTATAACCCACCATAGGTTTTCGTCAGTTTTTCCGATGCTAATTTTAGGGCTTATTGTTAGTAGAAATGCATTGTATCTCGTTTCTAATATAGATTCTGGAGCAAAGTTTGGTGCATTAGGATTGATTTTGTTTTGGTCTTCTAATGCTCCAAAAGAATAGTTGGTACCTATCTCGGGAGAAATCCAGAAATTATTAAAAAATGCTACACCTACTTCTGCATCAGCAAAACCATTGTTTTTAAATCCGGTATCCCTGTAGGTAGATAGCTCTGTATAAATGCTGGAGTTTTTTAACTGGCTTACACAGTGGTGGCTAATAAGCCCTATACACAGATATACTATATTGATTATAATCTTGTAAACCATAAATCAAAGAGATTTCTATTTTTTGAAAATAACCCAACCTAATTCAAAACCTATGATAGGAAAGGGTCTTCCGTTAGTGTCATTTATTTCTTCATATCCAAAATCATACCCAAACCCTATTTCTACAAGAAGACTTAACCCGCCTTTATAGCTTCTTTGTATTCCCCAAGCTGGACCAATTAAAATAACATCACTCACTCTGTCGTCTTGACCAATTATATTTTTTTCATCATGAAAAATTCCAAGCATGGCAATAAAATTTGCCGAGTTGTTTTGGGTGTTCTTTCCTTTATTATGCCTCTTTTTTAAATTGTAATAGTATTTGTATTGAGTTTCGACTTTAGGAAAAAAACCAACAGAAGTTTTATTGAATTTTTCAAATATCGTTAACGAAGTTCCAATTTCAAGCTTAACAGTCGAGGATTTGTGGATGCCAAATTCATAGCTCAATGAAGGAGTGAATAACAGATTTCCTTTTAAAAGATGTTTGTTTACGTTATTAGTTGTTTGACTATAATTGTTCCAACTAACCAAAATTAGAAATATAGCTAGAATGTTTCCTTTCATTTTTTTTAAAGCTAAAATAAAGCGGTAGCTTATTGTTTGCTACCGCTTTATAAATATGAGAATTATTTTATATTATCGGATATAACTCTTTTTCCTTTGTAGTTACTGCCATCTCTTCTTGCTAATCCATAAAAATCAATAGAAAGATTTTTATAATCTTTTGCATTAAAAACATCTGTTCTAAAGCCATTTATGTCATAACCACCACTAGTACACCCAGTACCAGAGCACGAAGTGTTATGATAATCGATATTAAATTTCACTCCAACAAAAGCATTTTGATCAAGGTAATAAGTAGCACAACAGTCATTATAATCTCTTTCTACTCTACCTACAATTGTAAATGTTAGTTTTCTGTTTAAAGGGTCAATCACAGCTCCAGAAACTTCTAATTTATCTGTGTTTGCAGGCCCTTCTAATAAATTACCAAATTTTTTAATAAATGATTTAGCTTGATCTCTTAGAAGTCTATTCGCCTGTTTCCAATCGGCACCTGATAAAAGGTTATTACCAAACATATATATTTCTAATCCATCAATAAGAGGGTCATCTCCGTTAAATGGCCAATTAGGTACTGATATTGGGATATCGTTAATAACAGAACCATTAATGTTATAAGTTTTTCCTTTGTATTTTACCAAAGTATTTGTTGAAAAGTTGTTATAGATTTGATTAAGATGAGAAGCTTCATAATCGTATGTCCAGGAAGCATTATTAATACCAAGCTCAATAAAATCTGTAGCATTAGATTTATCCCAAATCCCCCAATTCTTCTTTTGATGTTTTACACTTACACCTATAGAAGAGTATACTAAATAATTCTGATTCCAAAATTTTGTTTTTACTCTTCTTTTACTGTCGTAATAATCATTACAGGTTTCAGCAGCACCAAAAATTTGTTGCCAGATACTTTCAGACTTAATTACACAAGTTCCTAACTCAATTTTCTTTTCATATGGGTATTTTTTTGTACTGCTGGTTCCGCCGCCGTTTCCGCCGCCAGTTCCACCACCACCGCCACCGCCGCCACCGCCGCAACCGTCAATTTGAATCAATTGAATTGCAGGTGTTAGTTGTGTTGTGTTAACCACTGGATTAGCAAAAAGGTTAAAACTACTTTCTGATGCACGAATAATGTCGTCGCATATATATATTTTGCTAGGAACAACAGGTAAGTTGTTAGGGTTTTTTGATTTTTCGGTAACTACGCCATCTTCATAATATTTGTCTAATAAGTTCATTAGTTCTTCCTCATTTTTTCTATGAGTTTTAAATAGCCCCTTAGTTGTGTATACATAAAGGTAATCTCCAACATAAATACTTCTGTCTTCGTCTAAGATGGATGCAAATTTATCATCAATAACTAATGGATCATCTAGATCTTCGTCTTCTAGATCTGAAGCTTTAGCGGTATAAGGAATTCCAGAGAATTTATAATCTCTATTAATTCTATTTAACCTTTTTGCTAAAAATGCCTTTTTTAATTCGGTGTCATTTTCATCAAAAACTGGAGAAAGAGAATTGAATCCATCTTCTTGAAACTCTTTTATTTTTGATTCGAACTCTTCGTCTTCTTGTCCTTTAATGAATTTTTCAATAGATTCTGAGCTATCAAAACTTAGTCTGTTGTTTTTTTCAATCAATACAGGTTCGCCTTGAGATTCAGAATTCTGAAACGAAGCGTCATCTTTGGAACAAGAAATAGCCCCAATTGCGATTGATAATAATAAGAATTTGATTTTTGTTTTCATTTTTTTGTTATGATTGTTTTTTGTTAATAATTAACCTCCTTTAATGAAGATCTTTGGCAAAACTATTTCTTATAAGTCTCAAATTATGAGACATGAATCAAATAACAAATACTTTAGTGTTTTAGAAGGATAGGTGAAACATAAAAAACGTAACCTAAATTCTAATTCTATAGGATTGAATAGTCTGTTTATAGCTACTTTTTTTAATGTTTATTTTTAGTGAAATAGATTTAAATATTTGTTTTACAGGTGTTTGTGAAGGATTTTTCATGACTGTTCACTTCTTTTTTTAGAGTTATATTTAGTGATGTATTAGTATTAGTTATAACACTTTTCTTTGTATTTTTGCGCAAAATTCAAGCACAATAGTTTAAATATTTAGTTTACATGGCTAATACCAAATATGTTTTTGTAACCGGAGGCGTTTCTTCTTCGTTGGGGAAAGGAATCATAGCCGCTTCTCTAGCAAAATTAGTACAAGCAAGAGGATACAGGGTTACAATTCAAAAACTGGATCCCTATATCAATGTAGATCCAGGAACGTTGAATCCTTATGAACATGGTGAATGCTATGTAACCGATGATGGAGCAGAGACAGATCTTGACTTAGGACATTATGAGCGCTTTCTAAATACTCCAACATCGCAGGCAAATAATGTGACTACGGGTAGAATTTATCAAAGTGTAATCGAGAAAGAACGTCGAGGAGAGTTTTTAGGAAAAACTGTTCAGGTTGTACCTCATATTACGAATGAAATAAAGGAAAGAATTCAGATCTTAGGAAAGAGTGGTGATTATGATATTGTAATTACTGAGATAGGAGGTACCGTTGGAGATATCGAATCATTGCCTTATATAGAAGCTGTTCGTCAGTTAAAATGGGAGCTAGGCGATGCTAATGCTTTGGTTATTCATCTTACATTGATTCCTTATCTTTCTGCTGCAGGTGAACTCAAAACAAAACCCACTCAGCATAGTGTAAAAACATTAATGGAAAGTGGTATTAAAGCTGATGTATTAGTGTGTAGAACAGAACACGAATTATCTGATGATTTACGAAGAAAACTAGCACTGTTTTGTAACGTAAGACAAGAAGCGGTAATTCAATCTATTGATGCTTCAACAATCTATGATGTGCCTAACCTGATGTTAGAAGAAGGATTAGATAAAGTGGTTCTACAACAATTGGTATTAAGAGATGATAATGTTCCTAACTTAGAGAATTGGAATAATTTTCTTACCAGACATAAAAACCCTAAATGCGAAGTCACAATTGGATTAATAGGTAAGTATGTTGAGTTGCAAGATTCTTATAAGTCTATTCTCGAAGCATTTATTCATGCAGGAGCCGAGAATGAGGTTAAAGTTAATGTAGAGAGTATACATTCAGAACATATTGACCATACAACGATACAAAAAAAGATAGCACATTTAGATGGAGTTCTTGTAGCACCAGGGTTTGGAGAACGTGGTACCGAAGGAAAAATAGAAGCAGTACAATTTGCTAGAGAGCATGGTTTACCGTTTTTTGGAATATGCCTGGGGATGCAAATGGCAGTTATAGAATATTCGCGTAACGTATTAGGTATTAAAGATGCAACCTCTTCTGAAGTTGATGAAAACACATCAAATCCAGTCATTGATCTTATGGAAGAGCAAAAAAACATCAAAGATATGGGGGGAACCATGCGCTTAGGATCTTGGGATTGTGAATTGGTTAATGATAGTAAAGTTTTTGAAGCCTATGGAAGTAATTTAATTGCCGAACGTCATCGTCATCGTTACGAGTACAATAATAATTACAAAGAACAATTAGAGAACGCTGGACTTAAAACTACTGGTGTAAATCCAAAAACAGGATTGGTAGAGATTGTAGAGATCCCCGAACATCCTTGGTTTGTTGGGGTTCAATATCATCCAGAATACAAAAGTACCGTAGCTAATCCGCATCCATTATTCATTGCTTTTGTAAAAGCAGCTGTAGCATATTCAAAAAATAATGAAAGTGCCAAAGTGTCACATAGATCGTAATTGGCGAGATAATTGAAATCAAGAAATTAATAATATAAAATCTCTAAAGCCTTTCTGAGTTGTCAGATAAAGGCTTTTTATACATAATATAGATGGAAGAAAAGAAATTTGACCTTAATTCAATCATTGGGTTTGCACTTATTTTTGGGATCATTGTTTGGATGTTTTACATTAATCAGCCTACTCCCGAAGAAATAGAAGCAGAAAAAACGAAGCAGGAGCAGGTAGAAACTAAGGAAAAAACAAAAGAAAATACTACTACTACCGATTTTGTTACAAAAAGTGAAGCGATTACTGTAGATCCAAAAGATTCTTTGGCAATGGTATTAGCGCAATCTCAATTGGGGATTGTAGCATATTCAGCAAGTTTACCTTCTGCAAAGGATAATATTACCAAAATAGAAAACGAAGTTTTAAGTTTAAAAATTAATAATAGAGGTGGGTATATTGAAGAAGCTTTGCTTAAAAACTTCAAAACATACGATTCTGTTCCTCTATATCTTATTAAAGACGGAAAAAATGCCTCTTTCAATCTTAATTTTGGAACAACAGATAATAGAATTTTAAATACCAAAGATTTGTTTTTTGAGCCATCAGTTTCAAAAAATGGCGACAATACGGTGTTGTCAATGAAATGGAAGGTTTCAGAATCTAAATTCTTAGAATATCGTTATGAACTGAAGCCTAACGATTATATGTTGGACTTCACTATTAGATCTCAAGGGTTACAACAAGTAATTAATAGTGGTCAAGCAGTAAACCTGGATTGGAAACTTCAAGCCATAAGGCATGCCAAAAGTGCTTCTTATGAGAATCGCTATACAGATATTCACTATGAATATGATGGGGATAAAGATAGTTTTACAGGACAAGGTGAATTTGATGATGATCAAGAAGAAAATGTAAGTTGGGTCGGATTCAAACAGCATTTTTTCACGTCGATATTGCTAACAGATACACCATTTAAGACTGCTTCTTTTACTTCTAAAAATATAGCAACCACAAGTGAACTAGATGACAAGGATATTAAAGTTACCAAAGAGTTTGCAGCTACAATGCCTTTAGAATTAGCAGGAGGAGAGCTTAATTATAATATGGATTGGTATTATGGCCCTACCGATTATAAAATTTTAGATGGTTATGAACGTAATCTAGATGAAATTGTACCTCTAGGTTGGGGAATTTTTGGGTTTATAAATAGATATCTATTTATACCATTTTTTGGGTTTTTAAGTGGCTTTCTTCCGTACGGTGTAGCAATTGTAGTTATGACAATTATTGTTCGTATTATATTATCTCCAGTAACATACAAGTCTTACTTGTCTCAGGCAAAAATGAAAGTTTTACGCCCAGAGATTACCGAGATTAATGAGAAGCACAAAGATAATGCAATGAAAAAGCAGCAAGAGACTATGGCATTATATGGTAAAGCAGGTGTTAATCCTATGAGTGGTTGTTTACCGGCCTTAATGCAAATCCCTGTATTCTATGCATTATTTAACTTTTTTCCAAGTGCATTTCAATTACGACAAAAAAGTTTTTTATGGGCCGATGATTTATCAAGTTATGATAATATAGCGCAATTACCGTTCGAAATTCCGTTCTATGGAGATCATGTAAGTCTATTTCCAATATTAGCTTCTGTTGCAATATTTATCTATATGACAATGACTACAGGACAAACTATGCAAACACAACAGCCAGGCATGCCAAACATGAAATTTATCATGTATTTGTCTCCGTTAATGATGTTGTTTTTCTTTAATAATTATGCAAGTGGATTATCATTGTATTACTTTATTTCTAACTTGATTACAATTGGTATCATGCTAGTAATTAAAAATGTAATTATCGATGAAGATAAGATTCATGCGAAGATTCAGGAAAATAAGAAGAAACCTAAGAAACAAGGTAAATTCCAGAAAAAAATGAAAGAATTGATGGAACAAGCCGAGGAACAAAAGAAAACTGGTAAGAAGAAATAGTTTTAAAAGAAGTATACATTAAAAAAAAAGCTCCTTTTTAGGGGCTTTTTTGTATTTTAATCTTAGTTTTATTACTTTGATTTTATAATACTGGTATACTTTTTGGAAAGTAGATTCGTTGAAATAACGTCCCAAATAATTTAATTATGCGAAGTACATTAATATTTTGTGTTTTATTTTTTACAAATTTCCTCATTTTTGGCCAGAAATATAATCAATATGATGCCCAAGGTAAGCGGCATGGGAAATGGCAAAAAAAATATGAGAATACTGACCAACTTAGATATGAAGGAGCGTTTGAACATGGAAAAGAAATTGGCAAATTTAAATTCTATAAACCAAGTAGTGGAGATTCTCCTACTGCGATTAAAATATTTTCTAAGGATAGTGATACGGTTGCTGTACAATATTTTACCAAGAGAGGGAAAGTAATAAGTGAAGGAAAAATGGTCGGAAAAGATAGAATCGATCAGTGGAAATACTATCATAAAGGTTCTGATAAAATTATGATGACAGAACAATATCAATCAGGAAAATTAAATGGAAAACAGTTAACTTATTTTGAAAATGGACAATTGACTGAGAAAATATCATTTGTAAACGGGAAAAGACAAGGAAAAAGAATAATATATTCTGAAAAAGGAACGACCCTCAAAGAGTTTCATTATGAAAATGATCAATTGCATGGCGTTACCAAATATTACGACACCAATGGTAAACTTATTATTGAAGGCAATTATAAAAAAGATCGTAAAGATGGTGTCTGGAAATATTATGAAGATGGTAAACTGACGGAGCAAAAATTATTTCCATTACAAAAAAGAGGTTCCTAGTATTGATTTTTAATATATAATTATAAATAAAACCATAAAGCAATACATTAGTGTTGCTTTTTTTATTTGTTATTTTTGTGCCATTAATTATAAATGATACGTAAAGAAGTATTTAATGAAGAGAGTAATCGTAGGATTGTCTGGAGGTGTAGATTCTAGTGTTGCCGCATACTTGTTAAAAGAACAAGGATATGAGGTGATAGGGTTGTTTATGAAAAATTGGCATGATGATTCAGTAACAATTTCTGATGAATGCCCTTGGCTAGACGACAGTAATGACGCCCTGTTGGTAGCTGAAAAACTTGGGATACCTTTCCAAACGGTAGATCTTAGTGAACAATATAAAGAACGTATAGTAGATTATATGTTTAATGAGTACGAAAAAGGACGTACACCTAATCCAGATGTATTGTGTAATAGAGAAATAAAGTTTGATGTATTTCTAAAAATTGCACTCTCTCTTGGAGCAGATTATGTAGCTACAGGTCATTATTGTAGAAAAGATACAATTGTAAAAGAAGGTAAAGAAGTTCACCGTTTGCTAGCAGGAAAAGACCCTAATAAAGATCAATCATATTTTTTATGCCAATTATCTCAAGAGCAATTGGCAAAAACATTATTTCCGATAGGTGAATTATTAAAACCCGAAGTTAGAGAAATCGCTGCAACACAAGATTTGGTGACAGCAGATAAAAAAGATTCTCAGGGATTATGTTTTATCGGAAAAGTTCGTTTACCAGAATTTTTACAACAAAAACTACAACCAAAACAAGGAAATATAATAGAGATTCCTTCATCTGAAGAGAAATATTTACGTTCGATCCCAGAATTTACTTCTAAAAAAGAAGAACTAGAATTTTTGTCTACAAAATATACATACGAGGTTAACGAAGGCAAAATAGTAGGACAACATCAAGGAGCACATTATTATACCAAAGGACAACGTAAAGGGTTGGCAGTAGGGGGTACTCCAGAACCACTTTTTGTTATAGAAACTGATGTAGAGACAAATACAATATATACCGGGCAAGGAAAAAAACATCCTGGATTATATCGAAAAGCATTATTTATCACGAATCAAGAGATACATTGGGTGCGTGAAGATCTTAAACTTAAGATCGATGAAGAACTCGAAGTGATGGCTAGAATTAGGTACCGACAACCCCTGGAGAAAGCAAAGTTGTATAAGGTAGATTCAGGAATGTATATAGTTTTTGATAATGATCAAAGCGCAATCACTGAAGGGCAATTTGTCGCATGGCATATTGATAACGAATTGGTTGGATCTGGTGTAATTTCGTAACTTACGATTGATATAAATTTTAAATTCATTGAGCCCCCAAAGGCATCTGCCAGACTTGATCTGGCATCTTTTTGGGGTCTTCAAACAAAAAATAAATGAATAAAATCAAAGAACTTTTTAATATTGAATACCCTATAGTACAAGGCGGAATGATATGGGCTAGCGGTTGGAAGCTAGCAAGTGCTGTAAGCAATGCTGGTGGCTTAGGTCTTATTGGATCAGGGTCAATGTATCCAGATGTATTAAAAGAGCACATACAAAAATGTAAAAAAGCTACCAATAAACCTTTTGGAGTAAATATCCCGATGTTATACCCTAATCTTGATGAGATTATAAAAATTATTATCGATGAAGGTGTAAAAATTGTATTTACTTCTGCAGGAAATCCTAAAACATATACTAATTTCTTAAAGAGCCATGGTATTACAGTAGTACATGTGGTAAGTAGTCTTAAATTTGCTTTAAAAGCCCAAGATGCAGGAGTTGATGCTATAGTAGCCGAAGGTTTTGAGGCTGGTGGGCATAATGGTAGAGATGAGACAACTACCCTTGCTTTAATACCTATGGTAAAAGAAAAAATAGAAATCCCTTTAATAGCAGCAGGAGGAATAGCTACCGGTACTGCAATGTATGCTGTTATGGCTTTGGGAGCTGATGCTGTACAAGTTGGTAGCCGTTTTGTGGCTAGTGATGAAGCATCATCACATATCAATTTTAAACAAATGGTTGTTGATGCAAAAGAAGGAGATACTCATCTTACATTAAAAGAATTAGCACCAGTTCGTATGCTTAAAAATAAATTTTATCAAGATGTGGCAAAGCTTTATGCTAAAGGACCATCTGTAGATGAGCTACAAGAGTTACTTGGTCGTGCAAGAGCTAAGCGAGGAATGTTTGAAGGAGATCTTGATGAAGGAGAATTAGAAATAGGCCAGGTTTCTGGTTTAATTCATAATATCAAACCTGCTGCAATGATTGTAGAAGATATGATCAATGAATTTCGAACAACTAAAAATAAAATGAATACATTATCTATCTAAATACGTATTATGAATTCCAGAAAAGATCAGCTCAATGCCTTTGATAGATTATTAACCATCATGGATGAGCTTAGAGAACAATGTCCATGGGATAAGAAACAAACATTACAATCACTAAGACATCTTACTATAGAAGAGACTTATGAACTTGGAGATGCGATTTTAGATAATAATCTTGAAGAAGTAAAGAAAGAACTAGGTGATCTATTACTACATATCGTGTTTTATGCAAAAATTGGAAGTGAGACTAATGATTTTGATATTGCTGATGTTGCTAATGAAATTTGTGAAAAATTAATTAATAGGCACCCGCACATTTACGGGGATGTAAAAGTAAGTAATGAAGAAGATGTAAAGCGTAACTGGGAAAATCTCAAACTTAAAGAAGGTAAAGAGAGTGTTTTAGAAGGGGTGCCAAAATCACTACCAGCATTGGTAAAAGCTAGTAGAATTCAGGATAAAGTTGCAGGTGTGGGGTTTGATTGGGAAGAGCCTCATCAGGTTTTTGAAAAACTGAAAGAAGAACTTGAAGAATTACAGCATGAAATCAATGTACGTAATCAAGAAAATATAGAATCCGAGTTTGGTGATGTTCTTTTTTCAATGATAAATTATGCCCGTTTTCTTAATGTGAATCCAGAAAATGCCTTAGAGCGTACCAATAAAAAATTTATAAAACGATTTCAATATCTTGAAAAAAAAGCCAAAGAAAAAAATAAAAGCTTAAAGGATATGACATTGGCCGAAATGGATATTTTTTGGGAAGAAGCTAAAAAACTTTAGCATATTATCGTGAAAAGGTATACTCTTTTTTCTAAATAAAGAAATGTTAAGTTTTAGAAATATTTGTTAAGAAACCATAGTTGATTCTTGAAAAATGACTTTTTTCATGTTATGAACTGTTGTAAATAGTGTTTTTCTACAGTTTATTTGCGGTTTTTCTATACAGTTTTTTGAATATGTTAAACTTGCGAACCACTAATTTTACTGGTTTTTTTGGTAAAATATTATCGGGACACCCCTATTTAATTGGGTTTTCTTAAAACTTATTGTAAATTAGGGATAGTAATTATTCAATAATAATTATGCGGCTAACTCTAAAGAAATATATATCAATAATTTTCTTTATCGTTTTTGTTTTTCTCATTCCTTCTAATAAAACATATTGTTTTAATAATGATGTAAATGTTGAAACCAAAGGCGATAATGTTCATAGTATCTTGTCTTTTGCGAGAGAATCATATCAAAAGAAAGATTACAAACAAGCTGCAGAAGCATACCAAATAGTCCTAGAACAAAAGCTAGCAGATTCTGTGGGGATCTTTAAAGAATTATCTTTTGCATATGCAAAATCTGATGCACCTGATGAGGCTTGTGTGTATATAGAAAAGTATATCAAATCGAGTCTAGATGTTGCATTTATAAATCATAGTTATTTTAATCAGATTGGTGGCACACAATCCTATCAATTACTGTCTAATAAGTATGTTAAAAAATTTGATAGCTGGTCTATTTTTTGTTTTTATGTTGCTTTTGTAGGCTTTTTTTTATCATTTGTATTAAACTTTAGACGACGATCGGATAAGGTTGCAAATTTTTTGATGAGTGCTTTTGTATTACTCCATTCATGTTTTATGATCCATATTGGGTTGTTTTTTATGAATTATCAATATTATTTACCACATACACTATATTTATTTACCACATTTTCTTTTCTATATGGTCCATTGATATACTTTTATTTTAAAAGAGTAACGTATCAATATAAATTTAAATATCGAGATGCATTACATTTGTTACCAACGCTCGTATTAATTGTTTTGTTATTTCCGATTTATCTTTTACCTGGAGATGAGAAATTGAGGATGGTATTGAATTATGAAAGACCATATCTTACTCTGATTTCAGTTTCAAAATTAATTTCACTACTTGTTTACGGTGCTTTGGTAATTAGTATACATATAAAATCTAGTAAAAGTGATACTAAGGTTTTTAAAAAGGTATTTTCTTGGCAAAGAAACATCGTGATTTTCTGTTCAATTTATATATTGTCTTATGCAATATATGCGATCTTGAATATGAATCATTTGGGTAGTGTTTTTCTGTATAATATACAAGTAGCTTCAATAGCTGTATTAGTACTTTATGTTAGTTATTCGGCATTTGTTCAACCATCATTGTTTG
The DNA here is from genome assembly GCA_947501475.1 of uncultured Aquimarina sp. GTDB lineage: Bacteria > Bacteroidota > Bacteroidia > Flavobacteriales > Flavobacteriaceae > Aquimarina. The sequence goes on from CANMWA010000005.1 coordinate 311,095, forward strand.
GTAACTTAAAACTGATTGATAATGATCATAATAATAGTAGTATTAAATACGAAAAATCTGGGTTAACCCAAAGTTTATCATTAGAACTTAAAATAAAATTGTTACAGCTATTAAATGATGATAAAATCTACAAACAAAATAATATAACATTACAACAATTAGCAATTATGCTTGATACAACCAGGCATAATGCTTCTCAGATTATCAATGAACATTTTGAACTTAACTTCTTTGAGTTGATTAATAAGTATAGAATTGATGAAGCTAAAGAACTTTTAAAGATAGAGAAGCAAAAGAATTTTAATATTATAGATGTTGCTTATGAGGTTGGTTTTAACAATAAGGTAACGTTCAATAAATCTTTCAAGAAGTATAATAAAATAACGCCTTCAGAGTATATAAAACTGTATGTTTCTTGATTTTCAGAAATGAAGATGAAGCTTATTAGTATCAGTTTGCTTGTATTAGCTATTTAATGTAAATTTTATTCTCTTTAATTATCTACACTATATTATAATTAGTAAGTAATACCACCCGCATACATTATATATTTCGACTTTGTTTTCATGGGTGTTTAGTCCGTTATTCTATTTTTATTTTAGGAGAGTATCATAAGGTGCAAATTTAAAACTATATATAGGGCATTTATTACCAATACTCATACTTCTAATTGTATTGATTTCTATATGTAATTTGCCAATAGATGAAAAATTAAGAGTGATGTATAATTGATACCAGGCCTTGTATAATTTTAACTCTTAAGAATTCCTTGAGAGAGGTCAGAACTGCTTTTTTCGACAGCTTCGGGAGGGTGGTAAGATAATATAATTTGGTTTTTGACCCAAAGGCCAAAATGAAATCGATGAATACCTCTATGGGTTTGGCTAGAGGATATTCGGGTTAAAGGTTTTTTAATAAATCACTCAAAAGGTATAGCCAGATTACACCGTCTGAGTATATAAAATCTGCAGTCTTATTTCAAGAAAAAACTTTATGTTTCTAGCCTAGGTAAGATTTCTTCGGTTATAGTAAACCCTTATAGGCATTGACCTATAAGAGTTGATCTCTTGGTTACTTTACAGGATAATCATAAAAAGGAGGGACAGATGTTTACTTGTTTCCATATAAACTTTGTTCAAGTTTTATGACAGTAAAATTGAGTTAGCCATCAAGATATTCTTGCCTTCCTTTTATGGTTATGAAAACTATTTAAGTATAATTTTTGAAAAATTTTTGTTTATGAGAGTACATCATTACAAGTTTTTGATGCTGTTTTTTTTAGTTTATAGCATGGCATTTAGTCAAGAAAAAGACATATCAGGAATCGTTACAGATGACAAGGGATTACCTCTGCCAGGGGTAAATGTCCTTGTTAAAAACACGAATAAGGGAACACAAAGTGATTTTGACGGCAATTATGTGGTATCTGCAAATAGGGGGGCTATACTCTCTTTTAGTTATGTAGGTTTTGAAACCAAAGAAGTGGCTGTTGGAGATAATGGATCAATAAATGTTCAGTTAAATCTAAGCGCTGCAGAACTTGAAGAAGTAGTAATTCAGGCTTTTGGAGCTAAAACAAGAACACTTACCACCACAGCTATCTCTACGGTAGCCGCAACAGATATTAAAGATCTGGTACCGTCTACAGGTATAGATAATATGTTACAGGGTAAAGCAGCTGGTGTTCAGGTTACGGCTGCAAATGGTAGGCCAGGAGAACCAGCATTTATTCAAATTAGAGGTATAGGATCCTTATCAGCAGGAACAGCACCTCTTTATATTGTTGATGGAATTCCAGTAGATGATGAGAATATACCCAATATTAATCCAAATGATATAGAAAGTTTTTCTGTACTTAAAGATGCTGCAAGTTCTGCCTTATATGGATCGAGAGCAGCAAATGGAGTTATTTTGATTACTACTAAACAGGGTAAATCTGGTGATGCCAAAATAACATTCAGATCTTCAATTGGTTCAGGAAGTAGAATCCAAGATCCTTTTGATATGATGAATGCATCTCAAAAGTTAGAACTAGAGCGACAATATGCCGAATTAGGAATAGCCGCCGCCGCTAGATTACCAGGTGCAACAGCTGATGCCACCGAACGAGCTAGACTTATAGCTCTTGATACCGATTGGGAGGAAGAATTACTTAGAAATAGTTATGTTCAATCTAATTCTCTCTCGATATCAGGAGGATCTGAAAAATTAAATTATTTTCTATCTCTGGGATATGATAAAAATACAGGGATTATTGACCGTATAGACGGATTCGAACGTATCTCAACAAGGTTGAACACATCATACCAAGCCAAAGATTGGTTAAGAATAGGGGCAAATGTTGCAGTAAGTAGATTTACTGATGATAGACCTAGAGATAGAAATAATGTTCAAAATCCTTTTACAGGAATATATAGCTATAATCCTTGGGATCCATTATTTTCTAGAGATGATGATGGTAATATAGCTTTGGATGATTTTGGAGCACCAGTTTTCAATCCTACCAGTTTGGGCTTTCCGGTTGCTAGAGCACTCTTGACAGAACCAGATTCGGCAACAAATCTTCTTACCATTGGTAATTTATCTGCGGATATCACTTTATCCGAAAACTTTTCTAACTCTTTTAAAGTAGGAATTAGTAATAGAAGATTTAATAGAATTCAATCCTCGTTACCAGGTGGAGTTTTACAAGGATTTGTAGGGTCCGCACAGTTTCCGGGTACTCAAAGGAATACGCAAGAAATTAATTTTGAATTTAATATTTCTAATTTATTCAAATATCAACAAACTTTTAATGATAGACATAATTTTGGAGCTTCATTCTTATTAGAGTATTTCCAAAGAACGTTTACTGATTTAATAGCGGGTAGTAGAGGGTTCCCTTCACCTGAAATTAATTTCCAGGTAGTTGCAGCAGAGCCTACACAAACAGAAACTGATAAAGAACAAAATGCAATTTTTGGACAAGCTTTACTTTTAGACTATGATTATGACGGGAAATACATTCTATCAGGATCTGTAAGAAGAGATGGTTCTACACGTTTTGCTCCAAATGAAAAGTATGGATACTTCTATAGTGGTAGTGCAGCGTGGAATCTTGCAAAAGAGAATTTCTTATCAGATTCATTTTTTAATGATTTAAAACTTAGAGTGTCATATGGTACCGCAGGTAATGATAATATTGATGACTTTTTGTTTTTAAATTTATTGTCATTTGATCGCACATATAATGGAGGATCAACCGCAGTGCCAACAGTTATAGCCAATTCAGATATAAAATGGGAATCTCAGTCTCAATTAGATGTTGGTGTTGAATTTGGTTTTTGGAATAATAGAATTACTGGAGCATTTGATTATTATATCAAAAAATCTGATGACCTTTTATTGCCAAGGCCTATATCAGCAACAGTAGGAGGTTTACCTGCAGAGGATGATATAACCGATCCCGAAAATATTATTGTTTCTAATATCGGAGAAATAGAAAATAGAGGTTTTGAATTCGGAATTAATGCAGATATCATAAGAAATGATAATCTAACCTGGACACTAGGAGGTACTCTTACTCTAATTGATAACGAAGTTAAGCAATTGGTAGACGGCCAGGATATTATTTCTAGTCCAGGTATCTTAAGAGAAGGAGAAGAAATTAATTCATTCTTCTTAGTTCGCTATGCAGGAGTAGATCCAACAAATGGAGAGCCACTTTTTTTAGATATAGATGGAAACGTTACAAATGATTATAATGCTGGTGATGCTGTTTTATTAGAAGGTAAATCTCCACAAGCGAATCTTGAAGGAGGTTTTTATACCAATTTAAAGTATAAAGGTTTTGGTTTGAGAGGAGATTTCGTTTACAAGAGCGGAAACTATATTCTCAATTTTCAGAGAAGTGCGGTTCTCAATCCTAATAATATTAACTTAAATCAAAGTGTGGATGCGTTCAACTATTGGCAACAACCAGGGGATACAAATGTTTTACCAAGCCCTGTGTTTTCTGCAACATCAAATCAGTTGTCGGACAGGTTTTTACAAAAAGGAGACTATATTCGATTGCGTAATGTAACCTTATCCTATGATTTTTCTAAGAAATTATTGAGTTCATTACCCTTTTCAGGAATAAGGATATATGTGCAAGGACAAAACCTATGGACAATCACAGATTATGATGGAGATCCAGAAATTGGACTCGGCTCTGCTGAAACATCAGAACCAGGAGATGCAGGTTTTGTGGCTGGTCAATTTTCTCAATTTAGTTACCCGCAAACCAAATCATATACAGTAGGAGTAGATATTGAATTTTAAAAGAAATCAAAATGAAAAAATATATAATATTATTTCCATTAATTACGCTTCTTTTCTTTACAAGTTGTAATGATGAAATAGAAGATTTAGAGCCCTTTTCGCAAGGTAACCCAAGTACGTTTTTTAATTCTGTTAGAACTTTTCAACTAGGTGTTGATGGAGCGATGCAACAGGCAAGATTGTACTATGAGAATCCAAATTCTGGTTTACAAGGAATTCCAGATATTCTTTCTGATAATGTAATTCTTGTACGTTCAGGAAGGCTTTCAAACAGAATTCTTTTTGAATACGAATACAACCCAAATACAGCAGGCCCAATTCCTTTTTATTTTAACAAAGCATATAATGCAATTAATGCTGCAAACACTGTAATTGGACAAATAGATAATTTGCCAGATGGCGAGGATAAAGATGATATTCTTGGTCAAGCGCTAGCAATAAGAGGTTTTGCTCATTTTGATTTGGTAAGAACCTATGCGCAAATTCCAACACAAAGCCCTAATGCTAATGCTTCTGATGGTATTGTGTATATGAAGGTTGAAGATGGTGATACCGAGGATAACTTAGCCAAACCAGAGAGAGAGAGTGTAGCATCAAATTATACAGAGATTATAGGTGATTTAGAAACAGCAGCATCCTTGATTGGAGAAGGTAATATAGAAGGGAGATTTAATAAAAATGCAGTATATGGATTGTTATCAAGGGTGCATTTATATAATGGAGAATACCAAAAAGCTATAGACGCTGCAGATAAAGTAACAGTTGCTTTAGCTACAGAAGAAGAATTACCCACAGTATATACAGATGTGACCAATGCAGGTATTGTTTTTGAGTTTGCAATCAATTCTTCTACAGAAACAACAAGCAATAATGTAGGTGTTTTGTATAGCCAATCTAATAGAAATGGTGTTAGATCCGAGTATGCTATAGATTTTGAGTTTTTTAATAGTATTCCAGATACTGATCCAAGAAAAGATGTTATGCAGTTTGTTGGGACTTGGGAAGAAACCGATTATAATGCGATAAAAAAGTTTTTAGGTGAAGAAGGAGAGAATAATGGTAGAGTAGATATCAAAGTTATAAGAGCTGCAGAGGTGATCTTAAACAAGGCCGAAGCTCAGTTTGAGCTCAATCAAACCAGTGAAGCTCTTGCAACATTAGACCAGTTAAGAGCAGTTAGAAATGGAGGAGCTGGTGTTGGAGGTGAAACAGGAACTGCTTTGGAAGATGCAATTCAGTTTAATAGAAGAATCGAATTAGCTTTTGAAGGTCACAGGTTTTTTGATATTAAAAGAAGAGGAGAGTCTATACAAAGATCTAATAATGGAGATGTTATTGATGGAACAGGAACGCCTCCTGTAGAATTAACATTGCAAGCAGGAGATTTTAGATTTCAATTTCCTATACCTATAGCAGAAAGAAATGTTAATCCTAATTTTGGTCAAAACGATGGGTATTAATCTTATTTAAACGCAAAACAAAATTCCCCATTAGCTATAATTTTGCTAATGGGGAATTTATTTTAAAAAAGAGGGGGATTTATTTCTTAAAGATTTTTTTAACCTGAGAAACCCCATTAACAGTAACTCTACAGAAATACACTCCAGAAGTTCTTAATAGATGTTGATCAAGGTTTATGGTATGTTTTCCTTGACGAACTATATTGTCAAAAATAACTTCTCTAGCACCATAAAGATTGTTGATTTCTATACTTACATTAGTTTCTTTTTTATAAGTGTACAATTGTATAGTCGCATTGTTATTAATAGGGTTAGGATAAATTGTAAACTTCGCAGAATTATCATTATTGATCTTCATTCCTGATTTAATAGCACTTGGGTTGTTGTCATACCAGATTCCATTATAATACCACCCTTTTTTACATCTGCTAAGGTCTGCGGTTTTTGAATCACCATTATTACTAAAAATCATATTCGCACAATTGGTATTAATAAATGTATAACTATACCAACCATCTGACTCTTGAGTCATAGATTGCCCAGGCCAAGAAGTGGTAGTGTTCGATGGCGAAACGTTCCAGAAATAGATATTGGGGTTATTATAGTTGTCTGACCTAAAGTACACTGTTAATTCTTGTGACTGTTCTGGGTTTGAATCATACCATGTGCCATTATAATACCACCCATCTCCACATCTATTGAGATCTGTTGTTTTGCTTGCTCCATTATCGCTAAAAATAAGGTTAGCACATACACTGTTTAAAGTATATGAAAACCATCCATTTTCTTGATCAATCATTCTTTCTCCTGGCCAATTAGCTGTAATTGTTGAAGGACTTGTATTCCAAAAATAAATATTTGGGTTATTTAAAGTCCCTTTATAGTAAATTGTCATCGAATCACTATTCGTAGAGAATGTAAAAGAATTACTCACTGTATTAGAGCTTAAACCCTCAGTATCATATGCTATAGCCTTTATGGTTGTATTTTGATGTACCATTAGAGGAGTAATATATATGCTAGATGCCGTAGTAGGTTCATCCCCATTAAGGGTATAATATATATTAATAGTATTTGAGGTATCATCTGTTGCACTTAAAGAAACTGAAACCGTATCACCATCGATAAAAGTACCTCCTTCAGGAGACATTGTTAGAGCAGGAGGAGTGTTTGTAGTGTTTCCTGGTTGAGTATCATACCAGATTCCGTTGTCATACCATCCGTCTCTATTTCTGGATAAATCAGGAGTTTTATTAGTGCCATTATCACTAAATAATAGATTGGTACGGTCAATTCCTATAAAAACATATTCGTACCAATTAGTATTATCAATTCTATTCATTTGCAGGCCAGGCCAATTACTAGGAGGCAGTACATTTGGGGATTCATTCCAGTAATGAATATTTACTTGTGACCAATTTGAAGGTTTTTTGAAGTATATGTGTAAACCTTCTATTGGACCTATTGTATAGTTTTTTGATGAAATCTCTGATGCCATACCATCTTTATCGTATACAATGGCTTTAATTAGCTTAGTTTCGTTTATAGTAAAAGGTTCTGTATACCTTGTACTCAACATACTTGGATCATTACCATTTGAGGTATAAAAGATTTGATATGGGGGGCCAGCTCCACCGATTCCTTCTATCGAAATTTGTATAGGGTTTTCAGACTGAGATGTATTAGGGTTTATAATTGCTAATGGATTTGAAGGGCCATTTACACAAGTTTCAAAAAAACCACCACCGCAACTCCCGATAAGGCCAGGACCATTAAGCACATATATTCCTGCAGAGCCTGATGTGACGTTGAAATTTAAACTTCCATTCGATACCACAGCTTCTTTACCGGTAACGGCATCTCTATAAATTCCGTTGGTCATACCCGAAATAGAGAATGAAGCATTACCATCTTTGGCAAGTCCTACAGCCACCTCACTATTTTGATATGTTCTTCGATATGCAACAGCATTACCCGGAGCATCTTTCCAGCTCCAGCTCCCTTTTTGAAGAGCAGGAATTGCTTTTCTGATTGCATTTAATTTTTTGATATGTTGATATATTTTATGACTAGAAGCTTGATCGATAACATCACCATAATATGCTCTCCCGGTTTCGTTAATTGATCTTTCTATGCCAGAAGCATCATGAATATCAGCAAATTCTCCAGTTTTAAAACGCATTTCGGTTCCATAGTATATAGACGGAATCCCACGCCAGGTAAACATAAAATTCATGCAGGCAGCTAAGTTTTCATCGGTCCCTCCGTAACGCCTATTCCAATCATTATTGGGACCAAAATCATGATTATCTAACCATGTTACTAATGTAGATGGGTCACTATATAAATTATCATATCTTGATGCTGCTCGAACCGTAGAAAAAGATTGTCCTTCTTCAAAAGTACCATGAAAAGTGGCTTCTGCAAAGAAATCTAATACAGCTAGATCTACAGGTTCAGAATTGTTTACAGCGCCTCTCCAAGTATAATAATGAGGATTAATCTCATCGACAGGGTGTAATTCATGGCGTTTTTGAGCAACTTCTCCAAAAATGAAAAGATCTGGGTTTACAGCTTTAAATGCATCATAAAAATATAGTATATCCTCTCTGCTCATATGTTTTACAGTATCCCATCGAAAAGCATCTACTCCCATATTTATGAAAGTTGTATAAGCATTCACTAAATAATCACGTACAACTTGATTTTCTGTATTTAGATCAGGAGTATCACCAGCTAAAGCCCTGTTTTGTAAATTTTCGACATCATCAAAACCTTGAGCAAATCCATTTCCTGAGTGATGATACCAATTGGGGTCAGAAGTATCAACATAGTTTTCTTTACCTGGAAAATTATAGGCAGCTAAATTTTGATTAAAAGGAGGGGGCATTTTAGCGAGATTTGCCCTGCTCCAAATTAGGCCATCCTCAGGATTGGGGGTCAATCCGTCATATTCCCAATTTGGATTATCAGGTGCATACCATATAGCAGTAGGATCAGTATTATATTTTATCTCGGCGACGTCTTTAATCCCAAATCGCCCCGAATGATTAGTAACAATATCAAGCACAATTTTCATGTCTCGTGCATGTACTTCATTAATTAAATCTTGAAATGTAGCGCCAGGTGATTCTAGTCGTGGATCTACCTTGGTAAAATCCCATGCATGATAACCATGATAATCTAACGGACTTCGGTTGTGAACTATTGGAGTGATCCATATGGCAGTAAAACCTAGATCTTTGATATAATCTAGTTTTTGAATAAGCCCTTTGAAATCGCCTCTCCATGTTACGTCGTTAGGGTCTGTAATGGTTGGGTTAATAGTTGGATCTGGATTAAAGGAAGACCATTCTGTTGGGGCATTATTGTTTGGATCTCCATCAAAAAAACGAGTCGTCATCAAAAAATAAATAGTTTCTTCTCTGAAATCTGTCTGACTATTCATAGACAAGGGAATAAAATATATAATCCCTATGTTTATTATACTTAATAAACCGAGTAATAATTTTTTCATTAGTGTTGTGTGTTTGTGTTAAGCCCGATTTTAAATGATTAAAACCGTTAGTATAAAATTGTGTTTGTGTGAAATAATTGTGTTTAATTTTACATAAAATGAATTTTTTTGATTATTTTTTTGTTAATATCACAATTTAAGTAAATTCTTACACGAGGATAATTAGTGTGATTAACGAAAACGTTTTAGTGTTAATAAATCATTAACATATTATGGTTTTTGACTTGTAGAAAAGAGTAATCGGCTGTTAGTATTAAATAATAGATGTAGTAATTGAGAGAAGGTGGTTAAGTACGATTAGCTTCTGTAGATTTAAATCCTAATTTTTATTTTATCCACTTTGGTATGTTTTGCATATAAAATACATAAAAGTAGGATTATTCTTTGTGTTACAAAGTTTAAAGATCTATTGACTATATCAAACCAAGCAGTTTTGTAGTATATAGTACCTCTTGGGTTTAATAGCGTAAATAATAACTTGAATGCTTAGTTTGGATATTCTCTTGACATTTTGTCTCATGTCATCTCGAGCGTAGTTAATAGACCATTATAATAAAACACTCGAATTGACACTTTTTTGTAGTAATTCTCCTAAAATGTAATAGGTTATTATAAGGAAGATTATATCCGATTACCTCTCTTTTCTTAAAACAGATGCAATCTTAACATGAAAAATTAAAGTTGCTTAATTTTTTTTAATTTGGCTTTCCAAACCTCTAAGCTTTCTTTGTGTTTTTCTATGTTTTTATGCACTTCTTTTACCAAAGGATTATCGTCTTTTGCATTTTTAAAGAACTGAAGGTTATTCTCTAATTGACGAATTTCGCTATTAACATCATCAATTTTTTTGCGAATAAAACTTTGCTCACTCCTTAAGGCTCTGTCATCAGTTTGATTGGATAATGCATTTAATTTGTTTTCGTACTTTATAAGCTCTGTTTCTTTTCGGCTTAAATTAAGTTGTTGAAAAAGGTCATCAAGTACCTTGTTGTATTCGGATTCGATATTTTTCTTTTTATAAGGAACCCTTCCTAGTGTTTTCCATAACGCAATGTTCTCTTTTATGGTGTCAAGGTCTGCTTTTGGCTCTCCTGTAAGACTCAAATTTTTCAAGGCTTCAATATGTGCTTGCTTTTTTTCAAGAGAAACAACTTCTTCTTTGTTTGCTTCATTTCTTTCAGCATGTAAACGATCAAAATAGTGATTACACGCATCTTTAAATCTTTTCCAGATCTTATCGCTATCCTTGCGAGGAACATGGCCTATTTTTTTCCAATCTGCTTGGATTTTTTTCATCAATGCAGTAGTAGTAGATAGATCATCATTATCCTTATTGTCTTCAGCAATTTTGATAAGCTCCATTTTTTTATTAAGATTATCAAATTGCTCTTTTTTTAAGTGTTTATAGAATGCATTTTTATTACGATTAAAATCTCTTACAACACTTTTGAAATGACTCCATGTTTGTTCATTTACATTAGAAGGGACTTTTCCTGCTTTAAAGAATTTCTCTCTTAATACTTCAATTTCTTTAATTTTTTGCTGCCAACCGCTATGATTTTGAGGATGATTAGATCCTACTTCTATAATTTCTTTAATGATTTCATTTTTGATCTCAAGATTTTTTTCATAGACTTTATCAAGATCTTTGAAATAACTCTGGCGATTTTCATGAATTTGTTTAGTTAGTGCACTAAACTTTTCCCAAATAGGTTCTCTATATTCTTTTCCTACAGGTCCAAGATCTTCTTTCCACATTTTGTGAAGCAACTGTAATTCTCTAAAAGCTCTATTTACATCTGTTTCTTGGGCAAGTTCTGTAGCGCGTTCTATGATTTTAAGTTTTTGTTCTAGATTATGTTTAAAATCTAAATCTCTAAACTCTCTATTAAGGTGTAAGAAATCATAGAAATTTTCTGTGTGATGGTGATAAGTATTCCAGACAGTATTGTATTTATCTCTTGGGATAGGACCTGCATTACGCCATCTTTCTTGAATACTTTTAAAATGGTTATAGGTGGTGTTTATATTTTCATCTACATTAAGTAGCCCTTTAAGCTCTTCTATAAGTTCTAGGCGCTTATTTAGATTTTCTTGTAGATCCTTTTTTAAATTTTGATAATAACCATTACGCTTTTCTTTGTAATCAAAATAGACCGAATTGAACTCTTTTTTTATAGGTGTAGAATAATAAAAATCAATAATATCTCCTCCCTCTGCTAAAAATTCTTCTTTTTTTTGCTCTACTTCTTCATTAAACTTTTCATTAAACTCAGCTCTGATTTCATCAACATGCTCTTTTATTGCTTGAATTTTTTCACTTTTAATAAGATTACGCAATTCTATGATCAGCTCTTCTTTGTTCATTGCATGATAATCTTTTTTTACGATATCATGTCTTTCTATGGTTGTTTCATCTTCACTGTGTTCAGCGACAGCTTCATCCATTTGATTTTGAACAATATCATTTGGCTGTTCTATCGGTGTGGGTATTTCTTCATCAACTTCTTTTTCGACATCGGCACTTTGTAGGTTCTCTTCGATCATCGGTTCAGAAACTTCAGTTTTTGGGATGATGATTTCTTTTTCTTGCTCTTCAGATGTAGTAGGTTCTTTTTTGTCTATGACAGAGCCTTCCGAGCTTGTTTCTAGAATTTCTACTTTATTTTCCTTTTCTCCATCTGCTTGTGGCAGGTTATCGCGTGTTGACATTGTGTGAACGTTTTTGTTTGTCTAAGCTTAATCTATGACTAAGATACTAACATATTAGAAAACCTCAAAGTTATTAAGGGCTTTTAGGAACTTCTTAAGTGTTATTTTGATAATAATAGGTGTTTAACTATTCCATATTTCCCAGGCTTTTTCTGCTTGTAGAATTAGCATCTGTTGCCCATTTGAAACTATAGCACCTTGTGTTTTTCCTTTTTTCATAAAAGAGGTTTCTTCTGGGTTGTATATCAGATCATAAAAAATATGATTCTCATTGACATATTCATATGGAATATCTGGGTAACTCTCGATATTTGGATGAGTTCCCAAAGGAGTGCAATTAATGATTAATTTATAATCATGTATTATATCTTCATCAAGGTCATTATAACTAAGCTCGTTAAAATCGGGATTACGAGATACAAAAATGAAGCTTATATTTAATTGCTGTAATGCGTATGCAATAGCTTTTGAAGCCCCTCCTGTACCTAAAATTAAAGCTTTTTTGATATTTTTGTTTAATAAAGGTTTTAGAGATTCTGTAAATCCAAAATAATCACTATTGTAGCCGATAAGCTTTTGGTTAGTATCAAATTTTATAACATTCACAGCTCCGATTTCTTTTGCAATCGGATCTAAATCATCTAAATAAGATATAATTTCCTCTTTGTATGGGATAGTAACATTAAGACCTTTTATGGCTGAATTTTTTATAAGGTTTTTAAATTCAGTGATTTCCTTGAGGTCAAAATTAAGGTACTCACATGTAAGCCTCTCTTGTATAAATTTTTCTGAAAAATAGCTTCTTGAAAACGAATAGCTAATATTTCTTCCTAGTAAACCGTAAGTTGCTTTCATCTAGAATTTTTGAGAGTTCGTTTGCCATACCATTCAAGCCATAGAACTATACTAATACCTATTATAATAAAAAAGATTCCAATATAGGTTTCGGTGATGGTCATATCAGGAAAAAATCGATCATAGTTGTCTAATATTGAATTGCCTTCTGCATCGATTAGTTTATTTCCGGTTTGATCAATTTTAAATATTTTATATTTCCATGGCCATACGACACCTAGTGAACCTGTAATAAAACCAATTATTGAAGCAAATGTTGCTGTTTTATAACGTTTTAAGACATATCCTAAAAAATGAGACAGCGTTACTAATCCGGTTATAGATCCTAAGCTAAAAACGATTAAAACTTTTAATAATCGAATCCTTCGAGTGTTTTCTATAAATGAAAAATCCCATTGTATTAGATCTGCTATTGTGTCGTATAACGCGTTAACAGAGTCTACTAATAAAAGAACATAATTGCCTAAAAGAATTAAAATAAAAGAGCCAGAAAGACCAGGTAATGTCATACCTGAAACTCCTATAATACCACAAATAAAAACAAACCAGAGGTTGTCATTTTGTGTTGCAGGTTCTAACAAGCTAATGCTTATACCAACAATAACGCTAATAATTATAAGGCATATATTTCTTTTGCTCCAATCATCAAAATCTTTTACGATATAATAGATAGATCCAAGGATCATCCCAAAAAATGTTGCCCATACATAAAGCTCAAAATGGATAATAAAATAATCCAAGATTTTTGAAACACTAAAATAACTAATGAGCATGCCTAAGATGAGTAATCCTAAGAATTTACCATTGATATATCTCCAGAAACTTTGAAACCTAAAATTGATAAATAGTTTAAAAGCTTTAAAGTTGATTTTTTGTAAGGAGTAAATAAATTCTTCATAAAACCCAGCAACAAAAGCAACAACTCCTCCTGAAACTCCAGGCACTTTATTAGCAGCACCCATAGCCAGACCTTTTATAACAAGAAAAAGTTTATCGGTAAAAGTGCGGGTACTTTGTTGCATAGATTAGTCAGCTTTTTTTACTGCAAGGCGCTCTAAGATAAGAATTAATAGAAAACCTAAAGTGACAAAAAGCAATACCCAAATGATTTTTGGATCACCTTCAAATTGCATAGGCATTATACTTTTTTCTATAAAAGGTACATCTATCCCTTCAGAATTTGTTCTCCAGGACAATACTTTTTTCCAAGGCCAGATTTTGTTAAGAGACCCTATCATAAAACCTGTAAGTATAGCTAGTGTGGTGTTTTTGTGATGCTTGAACATCCAGTTCAATACCTTAGAGAATAGTTTTAATCCAGTAATTGCACCAGCAGCTATAATCATTAATTTGATTATAGCTTGTGATAATAGTTCAAAATTCATGTTTGTTAATCCTTCACGAAACTGATTTAAAATATCTATAAATGTTTGGTAAGCTCCAAGAATTAACAATATAAAAGCCCCAGAAACTCCTGGCAATATCATAGCAATAATGGCAATAAATCCACAAAAAAGTAAATACCAATTACTATCTGGAGATGCTAAAGGTTCTGCAATAGTTATGAAATAGGATATAATAGCTGCTATAATGATTCCTATAAAAACCTTGGGTTTCCAAACTGTAATTTGTTTTCCGATATATAAAATACTTGCTAGTACTAAACCAAAGAAAAATGCCCAAAGAAATAGTGGTTGGTGATGTAAAAGCCATTTTATTACTTTGGCTAATGAAAGAATACTAATAGCAATACCCAAAAAAAGCGCTGTAATGAATGATAGATTATATTTTTTCCATGAAGCTATAAAACCTTCATTTCTCCAGACTTTGAAAAAATTAATATCTAAGGCATTAATAGTATCGATAAGTTCTTCGTAAATCCCTGAAATAAAAGCTATTGTTCCTCCAGAAACTCCTGGTACTACATCTGCAGCACCCATTGCGAGCCCTTTTGCTGAGATCACAAGATAGTCCTTAAGACTTCTTCGCATTCGTATTGTTTTTTGATGTTGTTTATCACAAACAAATGTATGCAAAACTTAATAGAAAAAAACCAGTCTTTTTTAAATTATTTGTACTCTGAAATAATATTTTGAATTAGTGTAAGGCTAAAGACATTCTCAAAAAGTTCTTCTAAAACAATATGATATTCATAATCTTGTTCTAGAGCTTTACGTAAATGGTATTCTCCTTTTTCAATTTCTTGATTTTCATAGTAAATACCGGCTAATCTATATTGTACTTCTGCATTTTCGGGATAAAACTCTGTAGCTTGATGTAAATTTTTTATTGCGGCATTAGATTCTCCAAGAAATTTTAAGATATCCGAACGGCTTAACCAGGTTTCTAATTCATAGTTGCCTAATTCTAATGCTTTTCTATAGCCCCGTTCTGCTTCTTCAAAAAAGGAAAGTCGATTATTAATTTTAGCATATCGTTTCCAGTACAATACATTTTCTCCGTCAATATTGATTGCTTTATTAGTATAATACAGTGCTTTTTGATAATTACGTTTTCGCATATAGAAATCAGTAATTGCAATCCACCCCTTATCGAGTAATGGATCTTCATGCACAGTTTTTGAGTAATGTTGAATTGCCAAATCATCATCGCCTAATTTCTCAAAACACTTACCTATTCTAAGCAAGGCAAAAGAAGTTGGGTCATCTAATTCTAGAGTAATTCTATAATTTTCGATCGCTTCGTTATATCGTTTTAACTTTTCAAGTACTTTTCCTTTTTCAAGATATGCTCCTATAAAATATTCATCACTGATAATTGCAAAATCGAATGCGGCAAGGGCTTTTTCGTAATCTTTTAGGTCAAAATATTGTTTACCTACTTGATGCCATGCAACTTCGCAATATGGATTCTTATCAAGAAACATGTTGAGATACTCTATCGCTTCTTCATGCTGTTCCAGAAAATCAAAACAGTATATTACATTATATAGTGCAGAGTAATCTTGATCATCTGTCTCTAAACATCTCATAAAGTTGATTTTTGCATTCTCAAAATCATCCATGAATAGATACTCCATACCGATCAGAGAGTATACATCTGCTTCATCATTTGTATAGCTTAGTGCTTTACTTAAAAGTTCTATGGCCTTTATATGATTATTTTGCTTAGAAAGTATATTGGCTTTTTGAATATAAATTTCTTCATTTTCTGGTTCTATAGCATGTAATTGTGCCAAAAGATTATCTGCCTTTTCTAAACGATCTTCAAAAACCATAACTTCTACTTGCAATAGTTTAAGGTTTACAGAAGATGGGTGTTGAGAAAGGCTAAGAGATATTGCTTTTTTAGCTTTAGCTATTTTTCCGTTTTCCAAATAATGATGTATAATGGATTCAAACTCATTAGAATCAAAAAATTTAACATCATTAGATCTCAGCATAGACTCGTAACGAGTAATTGAGAAATTATTTTCTTCTTCGTGGTTAAATTTCATACACGTTGATTATAGATGCTCAATAAATTATGTAAGCAATATAGGTCTCTTTTTGTTTTCCCCAACAAGAAAGAAATAGTAAGACTCCAATACTTCATTTATTTTGCATAATTGATTTCCTCAGTATTAAAATTACAAATGTAATGCCGTGATTATACTTCAAAAAACAATTGTTTTTAACAAACTAATTAACAAAATACGTACCATTACTATTATTCATGGTATGGAGTTTTATCTTTTTGTAAGCTATAAATTGAATTTGTTTTGTGTAGAAGAGGTATTAGGTAAGTATTAATATACGAATTTTTGAACCAAATCTTCTAATAATCGTTTATTTTTTGATGTTTTGAATATCGTTTAATACATCAATAATGATTTGACAGCCTTCTCTGATTTCTTTTTCTGATATGGTTAGGGGTGGTGTAATGCGCACTGCACAAGGTTCGAAAAGTAACCAAAATAATAGTAAGCCGCGGTGTTGGCATTTTAATATGATTTCATTTGTGATTTCTGAAGAAGGCGTAATAAAGGCAAGCATTAATCCAATTCCTCTAATTTCTTTAACCAAAGGATGAATTAATAATGACCTGAATATTTTTTCTTTTTCTATAGTCTCTGCCATTAAGTCACTTTCGGTAATCTCTTGTAATGTTGCCAAAGCGGCAGATGCGATGACAGGGTTACCTCCAAAGGTAGTAATATGCCCTAATTTTGGATGCTCCTGAAGCTGATCCATCATTGCTGAAGAAGCTGTAAAAGCCCCAATAGGAAGCCCTCCGCCCATTCCTTTGCCCATGGCTATGATGTCGGGAGTAATATTATAATTCTGGAAACCAAATAATTTTCCGGTTCTACCAAAACCGGGTTGTATTTCATCCAAAATTAATAGTGCTCCAACCTGATCACATTGTTCTCGTACTTTTTTTAGATAATCATTTTTAGGCTCAATAAATCCAGCACCTCCTTGTATCGTTTCAAGAATCACAGCAGCAGTTTTTTCTGTGATTTTTTTGAGATCTTTATCATTATTAAATTCGATAAACCTTACATCTGGGAGTAGTGGTCTAAAAGCTTGTTTACGCTCTTCATACCCCATTACACTCATTGATCCCATGGTATTGCCATGGTATGCTTGCCTAGCGGCTATAATTTCACTTCTTCCTGTCACTCTTCTGGCTAGTTTAAGTGATCCTTCTATAGCTTCTGTGCCAGAGTTGGTGAGATATGTCTTTTCTAAAGGATTGGGTAGGTGGGTGGCTAAAAGTTTGGCTAGCTCTACAGCGGGTTTCTGAATGTATTCTCCATAAACCATTACATGTAGGTACTTATCTAACTGTTCTTTTATGGCATTAACAACTCTAGGATGTTTGTGCCCTAAACTACAGGCAGATACACCTGCTATAAAATCTAAATATTTACTTCCGTTAGTACTATATATATAGCATCCTTCGGCATGAGATATTTCTATAGCCAAGGGATGTGGCGTGGTTTGTGCTTGATATGTGAAAAAATCTTTTTTCAAAATCTTCTAAAGGATGTCATAATAATTATGAGATATCTCTTAAAACGGTAAATGTCTTATCGTTTTAATTATTTGATATGCTATTTGTACTAGTACTATCTTTTACTTTTACAGGATACTTAAGCGTAGTCACCGTTATGCTATCACGTTGTCTAGCTGTACGTTTAAGATCTTCATCGATATTAGAAGATTTTTTTTTATTCTTTTTCTTTTCTGTTTTGATGTCTTCTATAATCTTTTTTTTAGAAGGGATAGAGTCTAATTGTTCATTAGTTTCTTTAAGTTCTGCATCCTCTAATTTTTGCTCTAATAATCGAGAACCTTCAGTTTTGTTTTCTTCAAGTCGTTTAATAGTTTCTTCATCAAAGAAATCTGCTTCATCTTTGGGTAAAGGAATTCCTTTAATTTTTATAAGTTTAGGAGGTGATTCACCTCTAAAAAGATCGGCTTTGCTATTGATACGTTCTTCGCCACGCCAATTGAAACCAGATAATTCTCTAGCATTTTCAGGTAAATCAATGTCTCTATATAAAGTTCCATCTATATTTTGATAATAATATACATCTTCTATTTCGCGATCATTAAGTAATAATCGAATTGAACTTGAGAGTACCTTATTAATACCTATTAGCTTTAGCTCTCCTTCACTTTCTCGTTGATAAAAAATGGTTTCAGTATTTTTATCAATATCTACTTGATAAATTTCATTGTCTTTAAATAGACCATATAGAATCTGACCTTTTACTTGATTGTATCCAGCTTTAAGCGTGTCTTCTTGTGCTAAGAATGCATTTTGGTACACAACCAGAGAATCTAATTTTTCTGTTTTGGTATTAGAAATAATTTTTATCGTATCGCCTGTCATCTGATTTTTTTGAGCCCAAAGAATAGGATTGCCTATCATTTTAGTATAGCCTGTTGTTTGATTTACATTAATAGAATCACTTTTACCACTCATATTAATTTTGTAAATTCTTACATCATAGAAACCATTCATGATTCTTTGTTCTGGTTTCCCAGTGACCATTAATGTATCGCTATGAATAAAAATAGAATCTTTCTCTTGTAAAGTGGCAGCTAAAGCTCTTTTGGTAATGAAAACTGAGTCTTTGGCTTTAAAAATTTCAGCATAATGACCAGTGATTACCGAATTGTTTGCAGTATCTAATACTTTTATATTATTTGTTGCTGAAGCAAATTGAATAGCGCTGTTATAAAAAATACTATCTCCAAAAACTGTACGATTATTGTAATCAACCCTTGCATTTTTAATAGCATAACCAGTTTTAGATTCGGTATTATAGAAACCTCTTTCACAATAAAGAGAACTTTCTTTTCCTTTTACGGTAGATGGGCCATATAGATAGAAATGATCAAGATCAGGAAAATAATCTAATCGATCAGAATCAATCGTATTTTCTGGATTCACAACTTTTACATTGGTATTAAAAGAAAATTGATTTCTATCCATAAAATGGCGCCCTATTTTACTCGTTAATGTGGTATTTGAAGAATCTTTTACTGTTCCGCCACTACGGTAATAGGCCTGTTGTTTTAAGCGATCAAAAAATAAAGTATCGGTGCGCAGAGTGTTTGATGGGGTTTCCATGAACACATCATCTCTTGCATAAGCAAATTGGGTATTGCCATTATACTCTGCATACTTACTAGTCATTGTAAGGGTATCACCTTGTTTTATGATTACATTTCCTAAAGCTTTTACGAATTTATCTTCGCCATAGTGAATCGCCTGATCACACCATATCTCTACACCTTCATGCTGCATATACACCTGCTTATCTACTTTGGCCAAAATAGTAGCCCCAGGAAATCTATTTTGATCTTTTATAGTTCGATCAGATTGAACCTTGATTTGTTTTGCTTCTTGTGCAAAAACTACAGAAGAAAAAAATAATGTACAGATGATATAAAAAGGTATATTCTTCAAGTGTTTTAAATTTGTATGCAAAATAACGAAAATTGTACCTAATGATTGTAGGCTGTTCGTATAAAATAAGAACCTTTGTTTATTATAAGTACTTATATGAACATTATACGTTGCAATACCGTTATTAATTAAATAGCTATAGATAAAATTGATAAAATTACCGACCTAATGCAACTTCGATAAATTTGAAACCTTGGGGAGGTGTTATAAAACGGTAAATAGTTTTTAGAATTGTAAGAAAAATAGATCGTATTGATGTTTTTTTATTTTTTTAACACTTTATGTGATTAAGCATCAGTAAATTGCGCTTAGCTAACAACAAACTATTATCAATACTATGGGGATGGTATTGATAGATTTTCTTTTTTTTATAATAATAAATAACATGTTCAGACCTATGTATATAGGTGAGAAGGTTATGTAGTATATGGATATCAAAAAAAGAATATTTGAGTTGTAACACAATCATCAAAATAATAATACATGTTTTTGAAAAAAAGCCTTTGGGGACTGTTTTTTTTCTTTATTTGGGGTACAGTATTTTCTCAAACAAAACAGTTAGAAAAATTAAATGAAGCTTTTAATGATTATGCTTTTGTTGATACTGAAGCAGAATATACAGAGGTAATTAATAATTCTAATGACTATTATAGTCGAGTTTTAAACGAGAAAAATGAACACAGTTTGTTGCTGGATTCTCTCACATTTAAAAAGAAGAAGTCAAAAAACTTTATTTTAAGTATTTTGAATATTAATTCAAGATATTCTGATTATGCACCTAGTTTTCATCAAGAAGAACTAGTGTTTTCATCTTCGAGAGACGTCAATCGAGTTACAAAATCTTTTGATGCTTTTAATAACCAACCTTTTTTGGATTTGTATGCCGCTTCAAAAGGAACTGATAAGCAAAGAATAAAGAAGTTAAAAGGGAAAATCAATTCAAAGTTTCATGAATCTTCTCCAGTTTTTAGCTCCGATGGGAAAACCGTTTATTTTACGCGAAATAATTATTCTAATAAGAAATCTAAAACAAGTACAGAGGGTAATGTGTTATTGAAGATTTATAAGGCTAATTATCAAGATGGTAAGTGGATAAATGTTAGAGAAGTTCCCTTTTGTAGTGATGAATATTCTGTTGCGCATCCAACATTATCTCCAGATGGAAGATTTTTATATTTTGCAAGTGATATGCCAGGAAGTCTAGGAAAATCTGATTTATATGTAGTAAGTGTCCATGAAGATGGTAGTTTTGGTACCCCAGAAAATTTAGGAAATCAAATAAATACTGAAGGGAGAGAAACTTTTCCGTTTATGAGTGATAACGGAAAGTTGTTTTTTGCTAGTGATGGTCACATAGGTTTTGGCGGTTTGGATATTTTTATGGCCATGTCAAATCAAGACGATGTTGTCGAGATTTATAATTTAGGCGAGCCAATTAATAGTTCTGAAGATGATTTCACTTTTATTATTAATGAAAAAAATAAAATAGGATATTTTGCAAGTAACCGCAAAGGAGGTAAAGGAGATGATGATATTTATGGTTTTAGACAATTAATTTTATTCGATGAATATCAAGGACGTAAACCAACAACAATACAGAAATTTGATAGAGTCATAGAATTAAAACCAGTTACAGAAAGAACTACGTCATTATAACTCATAAACAGATGATCATAAAAAAGCTACCAAATATTTGGTAGCTTTTTTAGTTGATAAGTTCTTATTTACTTATGTATTGTTTGCGTCCTATCTGGTCCAACAGAAACTATAGTAATCGGTGTTTCTAACTCTTTTTCTAAGAACTCAATATATTCATTGAGTTCTTTGGGTAATTGAGAAACTTCTGTCATACCAGTTAGATCCTCAGACCAGCCTTTCATTTCTGTATAAATAGGAGTAACATTTTCAGGTTCTATATTATATGGTAAGTGCGTAATAGTTTTACCTTTATACGTATACGCAGTACATACTTTTAGGGTTTTAAATCCGCTAAGTACATCACCTTTCATCATCATTAGTTTTGTCACGCCATTTACATGTACAGCATATTTTAATGCAACAAGATCTAACCATCCACATCTTCTTGGTCTACCGGTTGTAGCTCCAAACTCGTTACCTACACGGGCCATGGTTTCTCCATCTTTATCAAATAGCTCGGTAGGGAATGGGCCACTACCTACTCGAGTGGTATAGGCTTTAAATATCCCAAAAACATCTTTAATTTTATTAGGAGCGATACCTAAACCTGTACACGCACCTGCTGCAGTAGTGTTTGATGAAGTTACAAAAGGATAGGTCCCGAAATCAATATCTAATAATGATCCTTGTGCACCTTCTGCTAGAATTGTTTTACCATCTCTCTGCGCCTGATGCAAATATTCTTCACTATCAATAAAAGTAAGTGATTTTAATATTTTTATAGCTTCAAAAAATTCTCGTTCTAATTCTTCTAAATCGTATTCGATTTTAGCGTCATAGAAATCGATCATAGCTTCATGTTTATTCGCTAAGTTTCGATAACGTTCTTTCCAGTTACTTAATTCTAAATCACCTACACGAATACCATTTCTACCGGTTTTGTCCATATATGTTGGACCAATACCTTTAAGGGTAGAACCTATTTTAGCCTTTCCTTTAGAGGCTTCAGAAGCTGCATCCAGAATACGGTGAGTTGGAAGTATTAAATGTGCTTTTCTTGAAATTAGTAACTTGGATTTATAATCCAGATTAAATTTATCTAGATTGTCTAATTCTTTTTTGAAGATCACGGGGTCTATTACGACACCATTTCCAACCAAATTAATGGCTTTGTCATGAAAAATACCACTTGGGATGGTATGTAATACATGTTTGATACCATCAAACTCTAAGGTGTGCCCTGCGTTTGGTCCTCCTTGAAATCGAGCAATAATATCATAATCTTTTGTAAGAACGTCTACAATTTTTCCTTTACCTTCGTCTCCCCATTGAAGACCAAGCAATAAATTTACTGCCATTAGTTGTCTTGATTAGTTGGTTTCTTTTTAGTTCCGTAGAAATACAAAGAGTGGTTTGTAATATCTACATCAAAAATTTCTTCGATTGTTTTTTTAATAGATTGAATTCTTGGATCACAGAATTCTAATACTTCACCTGTATCGGTAAGTATCAAATGGTCATGCTGTCTGTCGAAATAAGACTTTTCATATTGAGCTTGATTTTGCCCAAACTGATGTTTTCTTACTAATTTACATTCTAATAAAAGCTCTATAGTGTTATATAAAGTAGCACGACTAACCCTATAGTTTTTATTTTTCATTTTGATATATAATGATTCTATATCAAAATGCTCATCGCTCTCATAAATTTCTTGCAGGATAGCATATCGTTCTGGTGTTTTTCTATGTCCATTTTCTTCTAAGAAGCTGGTAAACACGTTTTTAACGATATTTTGGTCGTTTTGTGTTGTTGTTCTAGTACTCATACGCTTGAAAACGCAAAGTTACATTATTTTTTATTCTCTAACTACTTTATCAATACCACTTATTTTAGAAAGATTTTTCATAACGGTTTTTAGGGTGTTTTTGTTTTTTACGCCTACAGTTATCTTGCCTATAAAAACTCCGTCATTGGTATCAAAATTCATATTATACATTGCAAGGTGCATATTATTTGATATAATTTGGGTAACCTCATTTACTACTCCAATATTATCTATACCATTAAGCCTAATCACTGCTTTGAATTCTTCTTGACTTGAATCAATCCATTTTGCAGCCATGATTCGATATGCATAATTACTTTGTAATTGTAGTGCGTTAGGGCAATTGTTTTTGTGAACTTTTATACCTTCATTTACCGTAATAAAACCAAATACATCATCTCCCGGAATAGGGTTACAACAATTTGATAGTTTATATTCTAATTTCTCTGAATCTTTACCAAAGACAATGAGGTCGTATTTAGAAGTTATTTCTTCTTTGTTTACATCTTTTATATTACCTCGCCGAATTCTGGTTTTAATAAAATTCATAAAGACATTACTTCGAGTAGTAGCAAATTCTTTGATTTTTTGATTATCAATAGTCCCAATACCTACTCTGTAGAATAAATCTAAGCTAGTTTTGAGTTTAAAATATAGTACAAGTTCGTTGACTACTTTTTCACCCATCGTTATTTTTTGAGATCTAAGCTTTCGTTTTAGGATTACTTTACCTTCTTCGGCAATTTGCTTTCTTTCATCACGCAAAGCAGATTTTATTCTAGATCTTGCTCTTGCTGTTGTTGCATAGTCTAACCAGCTTGATGATGGTTTTGATTTATTTGAAGTTATAATTTCTACCTGATCTCCGCTTTTTAATTCATGGCTTAAAGGAACCAATTTTCCATTCACTCTAGCACCACGAGTTTTTAAACCAATTTCTGTATGAACTCCAAAACCAAAATCGAGGGCTGTGGCTCCTTTAGGTAAGGATTTTAAATCCCCTTCAGGAGTAAAAACAAAAATTTCTTTTGCATACAGATTTAGCTTAAATTCTTCAACAAAATCTACAGCATTGGTTTCAGAGTTTTCTAACGCTTCTTGCAATCTATTTAGCCATCCATCTAATCCTTGATCTTGCTCTTCTTGATTGTTTTTGTATTTATAATGAGCAGCATAACCCTTTTCGGCAATTTCATGCATACGATCACTTCGTATTTGCACTTCTACCCATCGACTGTCTGGGCCAATTACGGTAATATGTAAGGCCTCGTAACCAGTTGTTTTAGGTTGGTTGATCCAATCTCTTAATCTAATGGGATTGGGGCGATAATAATCTGTGACAATTGAATAGATTTTCCAGGCAATAAATTTTTCATTTTCTGTGTCGGTATCAGATTTATAGATGATACGTATTGCAAATTTGTCATAAACTTCATCAAATGACACATTTTGTTTTACCATTTTTCTACGTATAGAAAATATGGATTTTGGTCTTCCTTTTATTTCATAGTTTAATCCTTCTTTATCAAGCCCTTCTCTTATACGATCTGAGAATCGCTTAATATATGCATCTTGTTCTTCTTTACTTTCTTTAATTTTTTCAAAAATGTCTTTATATACTTCAGGTTCTGTATACTTGAGTCCAAGATCTTCTAATTCTGTTTTAATATTATAAAGCCCTATCCTATGTGCAAGAGGCGCGTATATAAATAATGTTTCAGAAGCAATCTTTACTTGCTTATCTGGGCGCATCGCATCCATCGTTTGCATATTATGTAAACGATCTGCTATCTTAATGATGATAACACGTACATCATCATTAAGTGTAAGTAACATTTTTCTAAAATTTTCGGCTTGTAAAGAGATGTCTTTATCTTTCTTAAGAGAGGATATTTTTGTAAGGCCATCAACGATACGCGCAACGGTTTCACCAAACATTTGTTCTATATCAACCAAAGTGTAGTCGGTATCCTCTACAACATCATGTAGTAGTGCTGCGGCAATAGAGGTAGCATCAAGACCAATTTCACTTGCTACAATTTTGGCAACAGCAATAGGATGAAAAATATATGCTTCGCCACTTTTACGGCGTTGCTCTTTATGAGCATCTACAGCAATATCAAAAGCTTGTCGAATAAGTTTTTTGTCATCACTACTGAGATCTCTATAACTTATACGAAGCAATTCTTTATATTGCTTAGCGATTTTTTTATTTTCTTCTTCGATAGCAGCTTCAGTCATAACATATCGTTTTCTAAGAAAGCCCTATTTAAATTATGTGTGATATTATTCCCCTTAATACTAATATATCGACAAAAATTATGCCTAAATTAAAGCTCAATAATAAACCTTAATACTTGTCAATAATAATTAAAAGTACAATTAAGAATTGTAACAACCAAGCACTTGCTAATTGATTTATTTTCTAAGATTTTTTATTCTTTGTAATAGAGTGGGGTGTGAGTAATGAATAAAAACCATTGCCGGGTGTGGAGTAAGATTACTCAAGTTATTTTTTGATAATTTTTTTAGGCTATTGATTAAAGCTTCACTATCATAAGTGTTTTTTGCATAATCATCTGCTTGATATTCAAATGCTCGAGAAACGGTATTCATTATTAATCCAGTAACTTCTGAAATAGGACTATATAATATTCCAAACGCAATCAATCCAATATGAAAAGATGGTATTTCTACCCCTAATGCTTCTGATAGAAGAGGGTTAGTGATAAATAGTGATAAAAACCATAGCGTTAAACCAGTTAATGCGACTGATAATAATAAATTAATAATTACATGCCTTTTTTTGTAATGACCAACTTCGTGGGCCAAAACAGCTACAATTTCTTCATTATTAAGGTCTTTAATTAAAGTATCATAAAGGGTGATTCTCTTTTCACTTCCGAATCCTGAAAAATAAGCATTGGCTTTGGTACTTCTTTTTGAACCATCAATAACAAATATGTCTTTTAATTGAAACCCTACATTTTTTGAATAAGCTTGTATTGTTTCTCTTAACTCTCCTGGCTCTAGGGGAGTTTGTTTGTTGAATATGGGAACAATTAGTTTTGCATAAAACATATTCATAGTAATTGTAAATATAGTGACAAGTGCCCATGCATAAATCCAAAATGATTTACCCGTAATTTCATAAAACCATATAATGATAGCTATAAGTCCACCCCCTACAATTATCATCATGATAATGCTCTTGATTTTATCAACAAAAAAAGTTTTTGGAGTCATTTTATTGAAGCCAAATTTTTCTTCAATCACAAAAATTTTATAATAAGCAACAGGTGTAGAAAGAATATCACTGCCAATCATAATGATACCAAAAAATAGTAGCCCAATAATAATAGAATTATTTGAAAAGCTTCTAGAAATACTATCTACCCATGCAAAACCTTCAAAAAAGAAAAACAATAACATGATTAGTAATGAAATGCTGGATGAAACTAGTTTGAATTTGTAATTTGCCCTTTTGTAGGCTATAGATTTTTGATATTCTTCTTGTGGATAAACATCAGAAAGTTCATCTGGGATAGCGTCATTATAATGTCGCGCATTAAGAATATCTAATAATGAGTCTATTAAAAAAACAATAATAATAATGGCTATTAGTAGGTAAAAGAGGGCAATTGGGGTCATTAGTTGTCGCAATTAGTAAGTTATAAATCCTTTTGGGGGTGCTAAGGAGAACGGAAATATAATGATTTTTGATGTATTAATAATGTTATTTTTAATTAATAAAGCCACGCTGACGCTTTGCTTCAAAGATCAATACCCCTGCAGCAACAGATACGTTCATAGAATCTATAACCCCACTCATGGGGATTTTAATGTTTTGAGTGGTATTTTTTAAGAATTCTTGACTTAAACCAGTAGCTTCTGTACCAACGATAATCGCTGATGGTTTAGTGTAATCCTGAGTGTGATAATTAACAGAAGCTTGTAAAGAAGCTCCATAGATATTTAGCATATTTTTTTTTAAAAAATGTATAATGTCAGTGGTAGATCCTGTAGCAACTTTATTGGTAAATATACACCCTACACTAGATCTTATGATATTAGGATTGTAGATATCAGTTTTTGGATTGGCAATTAATACAGCATCTAACTGTGCGGCATCAGCAGTTCTTAATAATGCTCCGATATTGCCAGGTTTTTCAGGAGCTTCGGCAACAAGAATAAGCGGGTTGTTTGTTGGTAATGTGAAATTTTTGATATCTAAATTTTTAGAAGTAACAACTGCAATTATTCCTTCAGTTGTGGTTCTGTACGCAAGCTTTTGATAGATTTCAGATGTGATTTCAAATAACTCAACTGGGGTACTAATAGTTGCGGTAATAGACAAAACTTCTTCATGAGAAATAATTGAAGAACAAAAGTATAGTTGTGTAATTTCATATTTGCCTTGTATAGCTAATACAATTTCTCGTTTTCCTTCAACAATAAAACAATTTTCCTTTTTTCTAGTCCTGGATTTTTCTTTAAGCTGACTAAGAAATTTTATTTTATTGTTTTGAAAGCTTTTGATTTGATTTTGCATAAAGGCAAAGATACTAATAGCTAAGATTCTTAAGTATTAAGAGAAGATAATTCTTCTACATATTGCTGTATTTCTTCTATTATTAAAGCGTATGATTGATTTAATTCTTGATATAATTTATGAAAGATTATAAATTCAATTTCTTGTTTTGAATTATATTCGATTTTTTCTAAGATAATCACCTCATTTTTTAAACCTATAGTTTTAAAACTCGATTTAAGCTTATGCGCAGTTTCTTTGATTTTGTTTTTATTTTGTTGATTTATAGCAAGTTTTAATTTCTGATAATCTTCGGGTGTTTCCTTAATAAATATTTCAAGTACACTTTTGATGATTTGATTATCATTATCAAAAGTTTCTCTTAAAAAGGATAGATCGCATAGTTTTTCAACGTTTGGGGAGAGTGATTTTTTTAAAGCTTCAGAGATTCTGTCTGTAGAAATTTTGTTCAATTCTATATTTGGTCGTAAGCTAAAAAGTATTTCCTCTAAGGCTTTTTCGCTAAGAGGTTTAGTAAGGTAAAAGTTCATGCCAGAATCAATTGCTTTCTTTTTTGATTCAGGAAATACATCTGCAGAACATGCTATTATAGGGATCTGACTGATTTTTGGATTATTTGATCTTCTGATAATTTCTGAAGTTTCTGGACCATCCATTACCGGCATATGCATATCCATTAGTATTAAATCATAGATGTTATTCTCGATTTTTTCTAAAGCAATTTTCCCATTTTCTGCAATATGTGCATCGATATCCCAATTTGATAATAATTGTTTGATAAAGAATTGATTCATCTTATTATCTTCAACAACTAATATTTTCATTCCAGATAAACTATTGTG
Source organism: uncultured Aquimarina sp. (assembly GCA_947501475.1). Taxonomy (GTDB): domain Bacteria; phylum Bacteroidota; class Bacteroidia; order Flavobacteriales; family Flavobacteriaceae; genus Aquimarina. The sequence goes on from CANMWA010000005.1 coordinate 339,725, forward strand.
GCTATCAGTAGTAGATTTATTTTCGGTTATAGTTTTTGAAGTTTTAAAATCACTTTTAGCATATTTAATTGAAAAATCAAAAGTAGAGCCGATTCCTGGTTTACTTATAGCATTAAGTGTTCCTCCTTGCATTTCTATAAGTTGTTTGGATATCGAAAGTCCAAGCCCAGTTCCTTCTATTTTATTTTTTCCAGGTTTATGAACTTGATAAAAGCTTTCAAAAATATCCTTGAGTTTATTTTCAGGAATCCCTACACCACTATCTTTTACAGAAAATTTAATGGTAGTGTGATCAATATCGATCTCTTCTGTTTTTACATCTATCGTTATTTTTCCTTTATGAGTAAATTTTATAGCATTTCCTAGTAGGTTAGTTAAGATTTGATTTAATCTTAATTGATCACCTATAATAAATTTGGGTATAGATGAATCGATATTTGTTGAGTATTCGAGTCCTTTTTCGTCTGCTTTTATTTTAAAACCACGCGAGAGGTTATTGATGAGCTCTTGAAGATTAAAATCAGTATTATGTAAAGTTAATTTGCCAGCTTCAATTTTAGAGAAATCAAGGATGTCATTAATTAAAACTAAAAGATTTTCAGCAGAAAATTGAATCCCATCAAGGTTTTCTTGATCAGTATGTGGTTGACTAAAATTACTTTTTTGAAGAATACTGGTAAGCCCAAGAATTACATTAAGTGGTGTTCTGATTTCATGGCTCATATTAGATAAAAAAACAGATTTTGCTTTTGCAGATTTTTCTGCTAGTACTTTGGCTTCTCTGATTTCATTATCAATGATTTTTTTATTGGTAATATCTCTAAAAAATGCACTAAACAAATAATCATCTTTAGTTTCTATAGCGACAATAGTAAGTTCTATATAAACAATAGTACCATTTTTTTTAATAACAGAAGTTTCTACTCTTTTGTTAATCAATTCATCATCTCCTGTTTTGGTGTAATTGCTAAAACTACTTTTTAGTTCTTGACTAAGCTTAAAAGGGACTATTTTAAAAATATTTTTACCTATCGTATTTTCTCTTTTTAGTTCTAGTATATGTTCTGCTTGTTTATTCCAATTTAATACAGTTCCATTTCCATTTACAACAATTACACCATCCATTGCCGTTTCTAGGATTGTAGTTTTGACTTGTTCACTATGCTTTAGTTCTTCTTCTACTTTTTTTCGTTCAATAATCTCTATAGTAAGTCTTTCGTTTATTTCCTCTAGACTGTAAAGCTGTTTTTGTAACATCTTTAACATCTGTTGCTTACTAGGAAAGTTAATTAGATCTTTTGCAAGAATCTCTTCGGGGATTACATTAAGTGTTGCTGTAAAAGAATCAAGAAGATGATACGATTGAAAGTGCTTCTTGTAAATAAGAAGGTAGATGTTTGTGATCGCATTAATACCAAGACTATTCTTTATTTTAAGAAAAATTTCAGTCGAAAATTCTAATAGTTTTTTCCTTTCTTTGATTACATCAATAGTTGTAAAATCATAAGAGGCATCTAAATATTTTTCAATTTTTAAGATGTCTGGATCATTATATTTACCAATAAGTTCTGATGATTTGGCTAGTACATTAGATAGAAAAACTTTACATAATACAAGTTCTTGCTCTTTAAGAGGTTGAAATATTAACTTGAAATTTTTGTATTTGAATAATATATTAAATTCATCATTAATTTTATTTTGTAAAAATTGCTTATTTGTTTTTTGAATGAAGTTTTTTTCGATAATATATTCTTCAAAAAACAGATAAAATTCTGGAAGCGCTTCAATTTTTTTGCACAAAGACAATTCTTTAAAAACTCTAACCTTAGTTTTTAAATTTGAAACATCAACAGATGTGTCGATCTCTTTCCAAAGAAAGTCTACAAGGCTTATAATTTCTTGCTCTTCTTTTTTCTTTGGATGATCGGCTTTATTAGGATGTACTATTCTTTTAAGCCATTGGATCATTAAAAAGATTATATTTTACTGGCTTTATATATTTTAAAAAAGCCTAAAGCTGATAAACCCCATGTAAGAATCAATGCAATAAACCAGATATAATTACCTAAGGTATCGCCAAATATGTTCTTAAATATGTTGTAATTAAAAATATGCGCAATTTGCATATGTAAATGACCAAGTGCCATGACTACAAACCCCCATGCAAGTAGAGTCATACCCGATCCAAATTTTCCACCTTTTAAATTTGTAGCAGTAAGAAAACTAAAAACAAGGGCAATCGCTAGAAAAGGCATTTCGAGCAATCCAAAGATTTGTTCTGCTCCTAATGCATTACTTGAATGGGTTGTGTGTTCTTGTGCGAATAGTGTTTGATTCATGAATATAAACCCAAGCGCAAGTAAAAGGTAATGTTTTTTCATTTCAATCTGTTTTTGTTAAAAGTAATTAAAAAATGCGATTTTTTTATGTTTTTAACAGATTAAATACTCATTTTATCGATTAAGTGTGGGTTTTCGTAAATTTTGATATAAAAAAAATCCCACTCAAAAAGTGGGATTTTTATATAAGTGAGACTGTATTGATTTTTACTAAAAGATTACTTTACTTTTTCTACAATAGCTTTAAAAGCTTCTGGGTTGTTCATTGCTAAATCGGCAAGAACCTTACGGTTTAACTCGATATCATTAGCTTTAACGCTTCCCATAAATTGTGAATAAGACATACCATGTAAACGGGCACCTGCATTAATACGTGTGATCCATAAAGCACGGAAAGTTCTCTTTTTGTTTCTACGGTCTCTATACGAATATTGCATCGCTTTATCAACCGCATTTTTTGCTACTGTCCAAACATTCTTACGACGTCCGAAGTAACCTTTTGCTTGCTTAAGAACCTTTTTTCTTCGGGCTCTTTTCGCAACTGAATTTACTGATCTTGGCATATTTTTAAATTTTTTAGTAGTAGGCGGTCGATAATCAACTCTTTGTATGCCTAACTCCTGGGTTTATAATAATTTTAACCTGATTAAACAGTAATTACTTTAAGCGTAATTGCTCTTTAATACTCTTTTCATCGCTTTTATGCACTAATGTAGAGTGCGTTAAAGCAAGCTTGCGCTTTTTAGATTTTTTTGTCAATATATGACTCTTAAAAGCGTGCTTTCTTTTGATTTTACCAGTTCCGGTAAGCTTAAAGCGCTTTTTGGCACTGGATTTTGTTTTCATTTTAGGCATTGTATCCTTGTTTTAATAATCTCACTTATTATTTTACTAACCTCTTTTTATTTAAAAAAAGAAATTATTTATTTTTTTGGAGCAATAAACATAATCATTCGTTTTCCTTCAAGTTTTGGCATTTGTTCAACTTTGCCATATTCTTCTAGCTCTTGTGCCAGTCTAAGAAGCAAGATTTGTCCTTGATCCTTATATATTATAGAACGTCCTTTAAAGAAAACATAAGCTTTTAGTTTTGCTCCCTCGCTTAAGAATTTAACTGCATGTTTTTTCTTAAATTCATAATCATGCTCATCGGTGTTGGGGCCGAATCTAATTTCTTTTATAACAACTTTGGTAGCTTTTGATTTTAAAGCTTTGTCTCTTTTCTTCTGTTCATAAAGATATTTTTTATAATCTATTATTTTACAAACAGGTGGTACTGCTTTAGGTGAAATTTCTACAAGATCTAGCTCTTGCGCTTCGGCAAGTTCAAGTGCTTTTTTTGTGGGATATACACCAACCTCTACGTTATCGCCTACTAGACGTACTTCATCAACATGAATTTTATTGTTGATTCTGTGAGCATCTTCTTTAATTACTCTTAGTGGTTTTTGAGACCTTCTTCTTCTTATTGCTATGGCTTGAATATTTAAATTAGACTTAGTTTTACTTTACTTTATATTATCCGTTAAACGGTTTTAGAGTATTTTTAATTTCTTCTTTTATAATTTCAGAAAACGCATCAATAGATATCGCTCCTAAATCTTCTCCTCCATGTTTACGAACTGAGATCGTATTATCCTTTTCCTCTTGCTCTCCAATAATAATAATATATGGAAATTTATTCATTTCTGCTTCCCTAATCTTTTTACCAATCGTTTCATTTCTATTATCAGCGAGGGCGCGAATTTCGTCATTTTCTAACAAATTTAAAACTTTTTTGGCGTATTTTTCATATTTCTCACTGATAGAGAGTATAATAGCCTGATCTGGCATTAACCATAACGGGAAATTACCCCCTGTATGCTCTAGCAAGATAGCGATAAATCTTTCCATACTGCCAAAAGGCGCTCGATGAATCATTACTGGTCTGTGTAATTCATTGTCACTTCCTTTATAAGTAAGGTCAAAGCGTTCAGGTAAGTTATAATCTACCTGGATGGTTCCTAGCTGCCAGCTTCTTCCAAGAGCATCTTTTACCATAAAATCAAGTTTTGGTCCATAAAAAGCTGCTTCTCCACTTTCAATCACATAATCAAGTCCCTTGTCTTTAGCAGCACTAATAATAGCATTTTCTGCTTTTTCCCAATTATCTACATCTCCTATATATTTATCTGGATTTTCTAGATCTCTTACAGATACTTGAGCTGTAAAATTTTCAAACCCTAAAGAGCCAAATACATAAAGTACTAGATCTATTACTTTTTTAAATTCTAGGTCTAATTGATCAGGAGTGCAAAAAATATGAGCATCATCCTGGGTGAAACCTCTTACACGAGTCAAACCATGTAATTCCCCACTTTGTTCATATCTATATACTGTTCCAAATTCTGCATATCGTTTAGGTAAATCCCTATAAGACCATGGTCCGCTATTGTATATTTCACAATGATGAGGGCAGTTCATGGGTTTTAAAAGGAATTCTTCACCTTCAGCAGGAGTATTAATAGGTTGAAAACTATCCTCGCCATATTTCGCATAATGGCCAGAAGTTACATACAATTCTTTTTGTCCTATATGTGGAGTCATTACCATTTCATAACCCGCTTTTTTTTGTGCTTTTTTTAGAAATTGCTCAAGGCGATCCCTTAAAGCAGCTCCTTTAGGAAGCCAAAGAGGTAGTCCTTGACCTACTTTTTGTGAAAAAGTAAATAACTCAAGTTCTTTTCCTAATTTCCTATGGTCCCGTTTCTTTGCTTCTTCTAATAATTCTAAATATTCCTTTAATTCTTTCTGTTTCGGAAAAGAAGTTCCATATACGCGGGTTAGTTGCTTATTGTTTTCGTCACCTCGCCAGTAAGCTCCAGCAACACTCATAATTTTTACCGCTTTAATGATTCCTGTATTAGGAATATGACCTCCTCGGCATAAATCGGTAAAAGTATCATGATCACAAAATGTTATGGTTCCATCGTCTAAGTTTTCGATTAGCTCGACTTTATATTCGTTTCCTTCTTCTTTATATTTGGCTAAAGCATCAGCTTTAGAAACAGATCTCATTTTAAAATCATGTTTTCCTCGAGCAATTTCAAGCATTTTATCCTCAATGGTTTTGAAATCTTTTTCAGAAATACTTTCATTACCAAGATCAATATCATAATAAAATCCATTATCAATAGCAGGGCCAATTGATAGTTTAACGTCTGGATAAAGTTGTTCTAGTGCCTGAGCCAAAACATGAGAAGTAGAATGTCTAAAAGCTGTTTTACCTTCATCATCTCTCCAGGTAAACAAAACTAGATTGCCATCGGTAGTTAATTCGGTAGAGGTTTCTATAGTAGTTCCGTTAAACTTTGCAGAAATCACATTTCTAGCAAAACCTTCACTAATATCTTTAGCAACATCCATTACAGTAATGTTGCTATTGTATTCTCTAACCGAGCCATCGGGCAACGTAATCTTGATCATCATATTCTAATTAAAGAGGCAAAGATAATGCGTTAATAAAATCCATACAATAATATAAGGGATATTTAATTGATTAATTGCATATCTGGTTTAGAATGCTGTAATGACGGGGATTCGGGATAAGAAAATATCCCGACCACGCTTTCCACTATATCTTATATCACCATATATTAAAGTGATATAAGGATGCCGTTTTAATCGCTATTCTATTTTTTTCATGATGTAATTATTATGTTATCAGTGTTTTAAAAAAAGATTAAAAAATACTTACGAAAAGGTATTGTTGTATAGTTAAATGGTTGTATGTTTGCACCCGCAAAACGGGATAATGTTTT
>CANMWA010000006.1 GCA_947501475.1 uncultured Aquimarina sp.
AGCTCCGAGGTTGTTTTTCGAAGCTCCGAGGTTGTTTTTCGAAGCTCCGAGGTTGTTTTTCGAAGCTCCGAGGTTGTTTTTCGAAGCTCCGAGGTTGTATATTATATAGACCTCACAGATCTCAAGGACCTGTGAGGTCTAAAAAAAATGCGTTAGGGATTGAACGGTATGTCTGAGCTCATTAAAACTGTCATATCGAGCGTAGTCGAGATGCAGTTTTAATAGCGAGTAGTGAAAGCCCGCTCGAACGCCCGAAATACATGAAAATTAAAGAATAGATTTCCGATGATGCGGAAACGATAGAAATAAATAGTTGATGAAAGTAACAGACCACATAAAACAGTCAAAAGACAAAACATTATTCTCTTTTGAATTGATACCACCGCAAAAAGGAAGAAGTATTCAGGAATTATACGATAACATAGATCCTTTAATGGAGTTTAATCCTCCTTTTATTGATGTAACAACATCGAGAGAGGAGTTTATTTATATAGATAGAGAAGGGCTATTAGATAAGAAGTTAACCCGTATGCGGCCAGGTACCTTAGGTATTTGCGCGTCTATTACTCATAAATATAATGTAGATACGATACCGCATGTGTTATGTGGTGGGTTCACCAAAGAAGAAACAGAGTATTTGCTGGTTGATTGCCACTATCTTGGTATCGATAATGTGATGGCACTTCGTGGTGATGCAATGAAAGAAGAAAAATATTTTATACCTACCAAAGGAGGACATAGCTATGCTAATGAATTGGTTAAGCAGATTGCAAATATGAACAAAGGACAATACCTTCATGAAGTTATAGAAACTGATAATAAATCTGATTTTTGTGTTGGGGTAGCTGGTTATCCAGAGAAACATATGGAGGCCCCTTCTATGGATTCTGATATTCGAAGATTAAAAGACAAAGTTGATGCCGGAGCAGATTATGTGGTTACCCAAATGTTTTTTGATAATAAAAGATACTTTGCATTTGTTGAAAAGGCAAGAGCAGCAGGGATTGATGTGCCTATTATCCCTGGAATTAAACCCGCTGCAGTAAAAAGGCATCTACAATTATTACCTCAGGTCTTTAAACTAGATATGCCCGATGAATTGGTTAGGGCTATAGAAGGATGTAAGAATAATGCAGCTGTAAGAGAAGTTGGGATCGAATTTGCGATACAACAATCCAAAGAACTGATGGAGTACGGTGTACCGGTGCTGCATTATTATTCTATGGGAAAATCTGATAATATCAAAAAGATAGCTTCAGAGGTTTTCTAATATGTTATATAAATGCAAATAGTTTGTGCGTGTTTTTTGACGAATTCTAAGGGTATTTAAAAAGTATTACTACTTTTGCCGGATGATAAAACGGATTTGCCTCACGTTATTTATTATTTGTTATGGTGTTTATTCACAAGATGAAAGTAAACCATACTATACCATAGATGCAAATAATTTTTATGGTACTATTCTAAAGCACAATCCAGATATTTCTCATTTAATTACAGGGCATCCGTCTGGCGTTATTCTTTCTTTTCAACGAAAAACTTTTGGAGATCAGGATTGGCAACGGTTGTATAACCACCCTGATTATGGAGTGTCTTTTATATATCAAAATCTTGACAATGAATTTCTAGGTGAACATTTTGGATTTTTTGGACATTATAACTTTTATTTTTTTAATCGCCTTTTGATGTTAAGAATAGGTCAAGGAGCCTCTTATAATACTACTCCTTATGACGAAGATGATAATTTTAGAAATGTAGCTTACGGAACACATTTGGTTAGTGGATCATATGCATTATTAAATTTTAAGAAAGAAAATATCATCAAAGGATTAGGGTTGCAAGCTGGTTTGGGTGTAGTTCATTACTCTAATGGTAATACTAAGGCACCAAACAAAAGCACGAATACCTTATTTTTAAACGCTGGGCTAACGTATAGAGTAGAGGAGAATATTCCTGAGCGTATACCAAAAGAAAAAGGATTGTCTAAAGGAGGAGAACCTTTTGGATATGGGTTCATTTTTAGGAGTGGTGTGAATGAAAGTGATGTAGTTGGATCGGGGCGTTTTCCTTTTTATACCCTTGGTGCTTTTATAGATAAAAGGTTAAATAAGAAAAGTGCTCTTCAATTAGGTACAGAAGTGTTTTTTTCTAAAGCATTAGAGCGATTTATTGATTTTAGAGCAGTAGGCGGATTTAATGACGGGGTTACAGGTGATGAAGATGCTAAACGAGTAGGAGTGTATTTGGGGCACGAATTGCGAGTAAATAAAATCTCTGTGTTAACTCAGTATGGGTATTATGTGTATTACCCTTTTGATTTTGAAGGACAAACCTACCTTAGAGCTGGACTGAGATATTATTTTACTAAAAAAATATTTGGCGCTTTTACCGTTAGATCTCATGCAGCCAAAGCCGAATCAATGGAGTTTACTATTGGATATAGATTATGAAGAAAATACTTTACATAGTACTGCTAATTTTGATTTCGGGATGTGATTCTGAAAATGCTGCAGATTGCTTTCAACGTACGGGCAATATTGTAAGGAAAGATGTTGAAGTTCCTGGATTTACCAAAATCCTAGTAAATCCTAATGTAGAATTAATTCTTAAAGAAGGTGAAACAATTTCTGTTAGTATTGAAACAGGAGATAATTTGTTAGATGAAGTTTCTGCGGTGGTTGAAGATGATCGTCTAATACTTTCAGATACCAATGATTGTTCCTTTTTTAGAGGTTTTAACCAAACCAAAATTTTTGTTACGTCTCCTAATATAACCGAAATACGAAGTGGTACTCAGTTTAATATTTCTTCAGATGGAGTGTTGAGGTACGATTCTTTAGCTTTATTGGCCGAGGATTTTAACGCAGATACAGATACTACAACAGGTACTTTTACCCTCGAGGTCGATAGTCAAAATATTAGTGCGGTAGGTAATAATATAGCTTCTTTTTTTATTAAAGGTATTACAGAGACATTAAATGTTAATTTTGCTTCTGGAACCGGAAGATTTGAAGGAACCGACTTGATTGCTCAAAACATAGTTGTTTTTCATCGAGGTACTAATAAAATTATTGTAAATCCACAACAATCAATACAAGGCGAAATACGAAGTACAGGCGATGTGATTTCTGTAAATAGACCACCAGTTGTAGCCGTAGAAGAATTCTTTACAGGTAGATTGATATTTCCTTAATACAGCCCTTATTTGTGCTGTTAATTGCGGTAAAAGCATAAAAATACTATGGCGGCAAAAAAGGTCATTGTATCAGATTATTCATACATTTATAATTAGCCTAAGTAAACATATCTCATTAAGGATAAATAAGATGAAAGAAAGTCAAAAGATTTTACAAGATTCCTTATTGGGTAAAGAAGAAAATTACCTAAAAACAGAACTGTATAGCTTACTAAAAGAGGATAATTTATTATTTGATTTTTTACAGGAAGCTGCGTTAGATGGGTTGTGGTTTTGGGATTTAAATCAACCAGAAAATGAGTGGATGAGCGCCAAATTTTGGACTACTTTAGGGTATGATCCAGATGATATGCCTCATAAGGCTTCTGCTTGGCAAGATATTATATACTCAGAAGATTTAAAACATGTATATGCAAATTTCGCAAAACATTCTAAAGACCCTTCATATCCTTTTGATCAAATTGTAAGGTATCGCCATAAATTAGGGCATACAGTTTGGATTCGTTGTAGAGGGGTTATTATAAGAGATGATCAGGGCAAACCCATGAAAATGCTCGGTGCACATACAGATATTACCGGGATAAAGAAAAAAGAACAAGAGCAAAGATTACAATCTACTTTTTTTAAACAGGTTATAGATAGTACAGATTTAGGTACTTGGCAGTGGAATGTAAAAACCGGGGAAACTATTCTTAATGAACGATGGGCCGAGATGATTGGATACTCACTTTCTGAGTTAGAACCAATTTCTATTGACTCCTGGCTTGAACATTTGAGTCGAGAAGATCAAGATAAATCTAATAGACTTATAAAGGATCATTTTACTGGAAAAACGCCTATTTATGAATGCGAGTTTAGAATGAAACATAAAAATGGGGAGTGGATATGGGTTCTCGATAAAGGTAAAGTGGTAAGTTGGGATGAAGAAGGAAATCCAGAATGGATGATCGGTTCTCACCAAGATATAACCCAGAGAAAAAAAAAGGAAGAAGAATTCAGGTTACAATCTGCTTTTTTTAAACATGTTATAGATGGTACCGGTTTAGGTACTTGGCAATGGAATGTAAAAACTGGAGAAACTATCTTTAATGAAAGATGGGCGAATATTACCGGATATACACTTTCAGAATTAGCTCCAGTTTCAATTGATACATGGATAAAATATTCACATCCAGATGATCTTGAAAAGTCTAATCTATTGTTGCAAGATCATTTTGCTGGAAAAACGCCTATTTATGAATGCGAAGCTCGTATGAGGCATAAAAATGAAGAATGGATATGGGTTCTTGATAGGGGGAAAGTTATAAGTTGGGATGAAGAAGGAAATCCAGAATGGATGATCGGTTCTCATCAGGAAATAACCAAGACTAAAAAAGCATTTGAAAAAAATCGCCTTTTTATAGAACAAGCACCAAGTGCAATCGCCATGTTTGATACCAATATGCATTATCTGGCAGCCTCACAAAAATGGTATGAAGACTACAATATTAAGGATGATAATATTATCGGAAAATCACATTATGAAGTTTTTCCTGAAATAGGCGAAAGATGGAAAGCTGATCATCAAGAATGTTTAAGTGGAGCAGTATTAAAAAGTGAAGAAGATCGTTTTGAGCGGTTGGATGGATCAGTGCAATGGCTTACCTGGGAGTTGCGCCCCTGGTATACCGATGAAAAAAAAGTTGGAGGAATCCTTATGCATACTTCAGATATTACGATGCTTAAGGAAGCAGAAATTCGCCTGCGTATTAGTGAAGAAATGTTTAGGCGTAACTTTGAGAATGCTGCAATCGGTATGGCGATGTTAGATCAAGAAGGTTATTTCACGAAGGTGAATTATAAGTTATGCGATATTCTGGGCTATTCTAATGTAGAATTAACGAAACTGGGTTTAAAAGATGTTATCCATCCACACGATATAAAATCTAGCAATAAAGTGCTACAAAAGCTTTTTAATGGAAAAACATTATACGGTAATATAGAAAAAAGATGTTTCCATAAAAACGGTCAGGTTGTACATGTAAATATATCAATTTCGGTTGTTAAAGATGAAAATAACGCACCTTCATACTTCGTGACTCAAATTGCAGATATTAGCCATAAAATAGTAGCCAGACAAAAAGTTGAGGAGAAACTTAGTAGCCTAAAAAATATAATTGATGATATCACTCAAGTAATTATTGTGGGTACAGATAAAGATGGCTTAATAACAACTTTTAATAAAGGAGCAGAAAACTTATTAGGATATACCAAAGAAGAAGTATTGTATAAAGAAACTGCAATAATATTTTATCAAAAGGAAGAAATAGAAAAAAAAGAAAAGGAATTATCCTTGCTGCTGGATCGTGAAATTAGAGGTTTTGAGGCTTTTGTAATGCAGCCCGGAGACGAAAAGTATTATACAAGAGAGTGGACACTTATAAAAAAAGACGGAACCAGTTTCTCTTCACATTTAACATTATCTGCCATAAAAGACAATGATCAGATTATAGGATATTTAGGAGTTGCAGCCGATATAAGTGAGATTAAAGAAGCAGAGAATGAATTGAAATCATTATTAAATGTTGCTGAAGGCCAAAATAAGAGATTAAGAAATTTTGCCCACATAGTTTCACATAATCTAAAATCACATTCAGGAAATTTTGAAATGCTTCTTGACTTGTTTATTCAAGAAAACCCAGGTATCGAGGAAGATGAAATAGTACAGCTTTTTAAAACAGCATCAAAACATCTTACAGAAACGATCATACATTTAAATGAAGTTGTTTTGATAAACACTTCTGTGAATGAAAATTTGATTGAATTAAATCTATATGAAGCTATTAATAACGTTGTAGAAAGTATTTCTGCTATTGCGTTTGAAACTAACGTAACTATTAATAATTTGGTAGAACATAATATAAGTGTTTTAGGAGTTCCTGCATATTTAGATAGTATACTACTTAATTTTATTACAAATGCAATAAAATATAGTGCTAATGAAAGAAATAGTTATGTCACTTTAAAAGCCAGTAAGAAAGAAAACTTTGTAGTGTTGAGTGTTGAAGATAATGGATTAGGTATTGATTTAAAAAAGCATCGAGCAAAACTATTCGGGATGTACAAAACGTTCCATGATAATGAAGATGCCAGAGGCATTGGATTATTTATTACAAAAAATCAAGTTGAGGCGATGGGAGGAAGAATAGAAGTAGAAAGTAAAGTAAATGAAGGAACCAATTTTGAAATTTATTTGAAATATGAAAAAAATTGATATCGCATGTATTATTGATGATGATCCCATTTTTGTGTTTGGGGTCAAGAAAATAATGGAACTTATTGGTTTTTGTAATAATTTATTGATTTTTAAAAATGGAGAAGAAGCATTGAATAACCTAAAAGCAATTATATCTGCAAATGAGGTATTGCCAGATGTTATTTTACTAGATTTAAATATGCCTATACTTGATGGATGGCAGTTTTTAGAAGAATTTATTAAAGTACCATGTAAAAAAAATATACTTATTTATATTGTTTCTTCATCGGTAGACCCTCAAGATGTATTAAAAGCTAAATCTTATGAAATGGTAAGTGATTATATTGTTAAACCTATTTCTATAAAAAAACTCAAAGAAGTTTTGAATGAGATCGAAGCAGTGATATAATTTAAGAAGGATTTGTAAGCTCTCTAAATAGACTTTCCAAATTTTTATTTTTCCTTGATAATTGAAGGATTTTTAATTTATTATCATGGGCAAAATCAAAAACGATAGGACGCATATCTATATTAGTATCAAAAGTAATATGATAAATAAATCCATGAATATTTTTTACTTCTGTTACATTTGGTAGTTTTAGTAAAAAAGCTTCTTCTACTCTGTAATCAAATTCAACTTCAATTACTTGTTCTTTTTCATCAATTAAAGCATTTAAGTGCTTGTCGGCAACAATTTCACCCTTATTAATAATAATAACACGATCACACATAGCTTCTACTTCTTGCATGATATGTGTAGATAGAAAAACTGTTTTTTCTTTTCCGATAGCTTTAATAAGCTCTCTAATCTCTAAAAGTTGGTTTGGGTCTAATCCTGTGGTGGGCTCATCTAAAATTAAAACTTGTGGGTCATGAAGTAGTGCACACGCTAACCCAACACGTTGGCGATATCCTTTAGAAAGTTGTCCTATTTTTTTATTAGACTCAGCGGTTAAACCAGTACGTTTTATAAGATCTTCAATTTTAGAAGTACTGATCTTATAAATCTTTGCATTAAATAATAAATATTCTCTTACGTACATATCTAAATACAAAGGATTATGCTCGGGTAGATAACCAATACTTCGTTGCACTTCGAGTGGTTGAGCATTAATTTTGAAACCATTTACAGTACCTTCACCTTCAGTTGGATCTAAATAGGTGGTCAATATTTTCATCAAGGTCGATTTGCCAGCTCCGTTAGGTCCTAAAAAACCTACAATTTCTCCTTGTTTTATTTCAAAAGAGATATTATTGAGAGCCTTTTGCTCACCATATGATTTAGAAATATTTGAAACTGAAATTGACATGCATGATTATTTTTATCAAAAGTAAGAAATTAGATTCCTTAAATTAACGGGTGGTTTGAGAAATTATGATTTTCAAAGTTAAATATAAAACTCTGATGAGTGCTTAATTTCCTTTAGAACAAAAGTGCTATTCAATACTCCGATGTTTTCAATTTTAGAAAGTTTTGTTTTTACAAAATCATGATATTCTTCAAGGCCTTTAGTGTGGATCTTTAAAATAAAATCTACCTGACCTGCCATATGATAACACTCTTGTACCTCTTTTAGGTTTTGTATTTGTTCCTCAAATTTTTCAATAAATGCCTCATTGTGATAGCGCATTGAAACTTGGCAGATGGTGGTTACTGATCTATCGATTAGTTTCTTATCTAATATGGCAACATACTTTTTGATAAAACCTTGTTTTTCTAATCTTCTTATTCTTTCATAAACTGGTGATGGAGTAAGGTTTAGAATATTGGCAATCTCTTTAGCTGTTTTTTTAGAATCTTCTTGTAAAATTCTAAGTATAGTAATATCTGTTTGGTCTAAGTGTTCCATATATATGATAAAAAAATTACTCTAAAATGATAAATTGAAGTTATATATTAGTAAATATAACTAGTTTATTTATTTAATACAGGAATAAACACTTAATTATTCATGATATAAGGTTGTAAAACTCATATTTGGTACTTTTGTAAGTAAATAATACTTTTTAATATGGATGTAGAAACCGTAGTATTAGTAATTGGAGCAAATGGGCAGTTGGGATCAGTTTTAACAACAACGCTGAAAGAAAAATTTGGAAACGATAATGTCATTGCTTCAGATCTTAGGAAATCAAAAGGTTTTAAAGGAATCTTTGAAGTCATTGATGCAACCGATATCAATAGGATAGAAGAAGTAGTTTTGCAGTATAAAGTGACACAAATCTATCATCTTGCAGCTATTCTTTCTGCAAAAGGAGAAGAAAACCCAATACAAACCTGGGATATTAATATGAAAACATTGTTTAATGTTTTAGAGGTTTCTAGATTAAACAACATAGATAAAGTGTTTTTCCCAAGTTCAATAGCAGTGTTTGGCGAAGGCGCTCCTTTAGATGATACTCCAAACAATGCGTATTTAGATCCAGCCACAGTATACGGTATTAGTAAAGCTGCTGGAGAGAATTGGGCACAATATTATTTTCTTAGATACGGCCTAGATGTACGTTCGATACGTTATCCAGGTGTTATAGGATATCAATCTTTACCAGGTGGAGGAACCACGGATTATGCGGTAGATGTTTACCATAAAGCAGTACTTAAAAAAGAGTTTTCTTGTTTTCTTAAAGAAGATACAACATTACCAATGATTTTTATGGATGACGTGATACGTGCCACTCTCGAGTTGATGGAGGCACCCAAAGAGCAGATAAAAATCAGAACTTCATACAATATAGCAGGAATTAGCTTTTCTCCTGCCGAAGTCGTTGCCGAAATTCGTAAATTATATCCGGATTTTGAAATAAAATATAATCCAGATTTTAGACAAGAAATCGCATCAAGATGGCCTAAGTCTATTGATGATTCTGCTGCAACTAATCATTGGGGGTGGAAACCAGAATTTGATCTTGAAGCAATTACAATCAAGATGATTGAAAAGTTAGAAGAGAAATATAAAACAGGGTCAACAAACAAAGAAGTATTACTTTTTTAATGTTGAGCCTTTTGCAAACAAATTATAACATTTAAGAATAGAAATTAGCAGGATATGTTTTCAAATATAAAAGATAACTTACAACAAGAGCTAGATGAAATTAAAGAGGCAGGTCTTTATAAATCTGAGCGTATTATAACTACACCACAAGGGGCAGAAATAGATACAACAAAAACCACTAATGTATTAAATTTTTGTGCTAATAATTACTTAGGACTCTCTTCTCACCCTGAAGTGATTAAAGCAGGTAAAGCAGCAATAGATTCACATGGTTATGGATTGTCATCGGTTCGATTTATTTGTGGTACCCAGGATATTCATAAAGAATTAGAGAGAAAAACTGCAGAGTTTCTTGGGATGGAAGACTGTATTTTGTATGCTGCAGCCTTTGATGCCAACGGAGGTATTTTTGAACCTATTCTTGGTCCTGAAGATGCTATTATTTCTGATGCATTAAACCATGCATCTATCATTGATGGAGTTCGTTTGTGTAAGGCAAAACGCTTTAGATACGAACATAACAATATGGTTGACCTCGAAAAACAACTAAAAGCAGCAGAAGGCTCAAGGAGAAAGTTAATAGTAACAGACGGATCTTTTTCTATGGATGGAACCATAGCACAATTAGATAAAATTTGTGACTTAGCAGATCAATACGAAGCTATGGTAATGATAGATGAATGCCATTCTACAGGGTTTTTAGGTAAAACAGGACGAGGAACACATGAATATTGTGATGTAATGGGGCGCGTTGATATTATAACAGGTACTTATGGTAAAGCACTTGGGGGGGCATCAGGAGGATTTACAGCTGCAAGAAAAGAAATTGTAGATATGTTAAGACAACGATCAAGACCTTACCTGTTCTCTAATACAGTAGCACCATCAATCGTTGGGGCTTCAATCAGAGTGTTAGATTTGTTGAGTTCATCAACAGAGTTACGTGATAAACTAGAGGAAAACACAAAATTTTTCAGATCAGAGATGACCAAAGCAGGGTTTGATATCATAGCTGGTGATCACCCTATTGTTCCTGTTATGTTATATGAAGCAAAACTTGCGCAAGAGTTTGCAGCCAAATTATTAGACGAAGGGATTTATGTAATTGGGTTCTTTTATCCGGTAGTGCCCAAAGGAAAAGCTAGGATTAGAGTTCAATTATCAGCAGGTCATGATCGTCACCACCTCGAAAAAGCTATTAAAGCCTTTACTAAAGTTGGTAAAGAATTGGAAGTGATTTAATTACGAACGTTTGTTAGTGTTTCAGATTATAGAAGATTAATAGTATTCCTTATGTTTTATTTAAAATCTTTCATAGAAGTACAGTTAAATTTCAAAATTTGATGATAATGGCTTTGTGTGGGTGAAAAATATGAAAAAAGATTTTGAATAGTAATTGTTTTACCTACTTTAGCAGTATAATTTAGTACAATAATGAACAACGTATTTACTTGGAACCGATTTTATTTTTTCTTCTTTTATTTTAAAAGTAAGACCGGGATCGCTATGTAAATAATAGTTTAAAAATATAGTTAAAATCCCGCTGAAAAGTCGGGATTTTTTTTTGATAAAAAAATTTCAAACATTTGAATAAAAAAGTTGCTATACAAGGAATAAAAGGATCGTATCACCATGGGGTAGCACAAGCCTATTTTGGTAACGATATAGAGGTAGATGAATGTATGTCATTTCAGGAACTGATTAATAGCCTAGAGGATAATAAAAGTACCGATGCGGTAATGGCTATCGAAAACTCTATAGCAGGATCTATTATTCCTAATTATGCATATATCGATGAGCATAATATTACGATAAGCGGAGAGTATTTCATGCCTATACATCATTGTTTAATGGCTTTAGAAGGTCAAGAAATTTCTGATATCAAAGAGGTGTATTCTCACCCAATGGCACTACTGCAGTGTAAAGAGTTTTTTAGAGAACATCCACATATTAAGTTAGTTGAAGATGCAGATACAGCAGATGTGGCCAAGAGGATTAATGAGCAGCAATTAATAGGTGTTGCAGCTGTTGCGGGGGAGACTGCAGCCAATATTTATGGGTTGCATATTTTGGCCAAAGAAATTCAGACTATAAAATCTAATAGTACGAGGTTTTTTATCTTAAATACAAGAGAAAGTTCTGAAGTAGCACAAGACGAAATAAATAAAGCATCTTTAAAGTTTCTTTCTGATCACAAAAGAGGTAGTCTAGCAACGGTACTTAATGTGATGAGCGATTGTAATTTGAATCTAACCAAAATACAGTCTTTACCCATCATTGATATGCCATGGAAATATTCATTTTTTGTAGATGTTACTTTTAATGACTATAAAAATTACCAAAAGGCAATGTCTATTTTAAAAATTATGGCATTAGAATTAAAAGTATTAGGAGAATATAAAAATCAAAACGGATGAGTATTCAAACCGCAAAAAGATTAGAAACAGTTGAAGAGTACTATTTCTCAAAAAAATTAAGAGAAGTAAGAGGTTTGGTAGCTTCAGGAAAACCAGTCTTAAATATGGCAATTGGTAGTCCCGATTTAGATCCGCCAGCAGAAGTGATAAAGGCAATCCAAGAAGCAGTAATTGTAGATGGGGCGCATAAATACCAAAGCTATCAAGGTATACCCGAACTACGCCAGGCAATTGCTGATTTTTATGAAGATAAATACAAAGTCGTATTAAATCCTGATAATGAGATTTTACCATTAATGGGATCCAAAGAAGGGATTATGCATATTTCATTAGCATATCTTAACGAAGGTGATGAGGTATTGGTACCTAACCCTGGGTACCCAACGTATACCTCGGTAACTAATTTGGTAGGAGCTACCCCAATTTTTTATGATTTGGTTGAAGAAAACGGATGGGAGCCTGATTTTCATAGCCTTTCAAAAATGGATCTAAGTAAAGTAAAGATTATGTGGATCAATTACCCTAATATGCCTACAGGAGCTTCAGGTAATATTGATATGTTTAAGAAAACAATTGAATTTGCTAAAAAACATAGTATTCTATTGGTAAAAGATAACCCTTATAGCTTTATTCTTAATGATAATCCTATAAGTATTTTATCTATTGAAGGAGCAAAAGAAGTAGCATTAGAGTTAAACTCATTAAGCAAAACATTTAATATGGCTGGATGGCGAGTAGGTATGGTTAGTGGTAGTGTAGATAAGATAGATGCCATCCTGAAAGTGAAAAGCAATATGGATAGCGGAATGTTTCAAGGGATTCAAAAAGGTGCTATAGCAGCCTTAAAAATATCCAATAGTTGGTATGATAAAATGAATACCATTTATAAAGAAAGGAGAGTGTTAATATGGGAGTTAGCTACTCTTTTAGGGTGTACTTATGATAAAAATGCAAAAGGAATGTTTGTTTGGGCAAAATTACCTAAAGGTATAGATGGAATGGCTTTTATAGATAATATCTTATATAAAAATGATGTGTTTATTGCTCCTGGAGATATTTTTGGTAGTAATGGAAAAGGATATATACGATTTTCACTTTGTGTAACAAAAGAAAACATCCAAGAAGCTATAAAAAGATTACAAGTAACGGTATGAATGTATTCGTAATAGGAATAGGATTAATAGGAGGATCATTTGCCATAGATATCAAGGCGGCTTTTGATGATGCAAAGATATATGGTATTGATCATAACAAAGAAAATCTAAATGAAGCCTTATCATTAGGCCTCATTGATCATAAATCGAACTTAGAAGCTTTAGATCAAGCAGATGTTGTAATCATAGCAATCCCTGTAGATACAACTGTAGAAATATTACCAGTTGTTTTAGATAAAATCAACGATGATTGCCTTGTTTTTGATGTGGGTTCTACTAAAGAAAAATTATGTGCTACCGTCTCAAATCACATAAGACGAAGAAATTATTTGGCAGTACACCCAATTGCTGGTACAGAGTTTTCTGGACCTCAAGCTGCTATTGCAAATTTATATAGAGGAAAAACAAATATAGTTTGTGAAGTAGAAAAAACAGCTTTTAAATTACAAGAGAAAGGAATGGAAATTTTTTCAAGATTAGGAATGCGTATCAGATACATGGATTCGGCATCTCATGATAAACACATCGCCTATGTTTCTCACTTGTCACACATTAGTTCTTTTATGTTAGGAAAAACAGTGATCGAAAAAGAAAAAAATGAAAGAGATATTTTTGATATGGCGGGTAGTGGATTTGCCTCTACGGTTCGTTTAGCAAAGAGTTCGCCAGCGATGTGGGCACCTATTTTTAAACATAATAAAGAAAACGTGATAGAAACGTTAGAAGAATACATCACTAATCTTACCCAATTTAAAGAGTTGATAGAAAATGATGATTTTACAGCAATATATAAAGAGATGGAAGATACAAATCATATAAAAACAATATTAAAAGGAATCTCGTAGTGAGGAACAATAAAAAAACAGACAATAATATATAGAATAAAATTGATATGGAAAATAAGAAAGAACTTAGAAACTGGTTAGATGCATATAACTTAGATCATCCGTTAGTGATAGGAGGACCTTGTAGTGCAGAGACCGAAGATCAGGTATTAAAAATAGCACATCAACTTAAGGATTCTGATGCTACAGTATTAAGAGCTGGTATCTGGAAACCAAGAACGAGACCTGGTAATTTTGAAGGAGTAGGAGCTTTAGGCTTAAAATGGCTTCAGAGAGCAAAAGAAGAAACAGGATTAAAAATTGCTACAGAAGTGGCAAATCCACACCATGTAGAGCTGGCATTAGAACACGGGGTTGATGTATTATGGATTGGAGCCAGAAGTACGGTGTCGCCATTTATTGTTCAAGACATTGCAGAAGCTTGTAAAGGAATTGATAATCCAGTATTGATAAAAAATCCAATAAACCCAGATCTATCTTTATGGTTAGGGGCAGTAGAGCGTTTTTATACCTGTGATGTAAAAAACCTGGGAGTAATCCACAGAGGTTTTTCAACATACGAAAAAACAAAATATCGTAATATTCCAGAATGGCAAATCCCGATTGATTTACAAAACCGTTTTCCAGATCTGCCATTAATATTAGACCCGTCACATATTGCCGGAAATAGAGAGTTGATTTTTGACCTTTCGCAAACAGCATTAGATCTTAATTTTGATGGATTAATAGTAGAAACGCACTATGATCCTGATAATGCTTGGAGTGATGCAAAGCAGCAAATTACACCCGAAACATTAATTCAGCATATGAAAGATTTAAGAATCCGTAAAGAAATTGGTGTTGATGAAGCATATCAAAAAGCATTGGGAGAGCTTCGTGCAAAAATTGATATAGCAGATAATCAATTACTTGAAGTGTTGTCTAAGAGAATGAAAATTTCTGACGAAATAGGTGAAGTGAAAGCTAAACAAAATGTTGCTATTCTTCAATCTAAAAGATGGAATGAGATATTAGGAAAAATGATTTTAGAAGGAGAAGAGAAAGGACTAAGTGAAGAGTTTATGCTTAGAATTTATAAAGCAATTCATCAGGAATCTATTAATCATCAAAAGAAAGTAGCAAGAGGATAAAAATAAGCCGCCTTTTAACTGTAATTAAAAGGCGGCTTTTGAAAAAAAATAGTTTTATTTTTTCTTTTTGAAGGTATATCTAGTCACGTATATTCCGTTGTTGTCACCTTTACCACCAACGCTTTCTACACCACTAGTTACAAAAGCAAGTTCCCAACCTTCAGAAGCCATAGTGTTGATTTTTGAGGTTACTATAGCGTCATTTGCTGCAATGTTTTGAAAACGAATTCCTGCAATATTAAAGAAGTTTAAAAGTTTTGTTTCATCAAAACCCTTAACACGAATATCACCACGGTCAGATTTGTTCCTCTTGTCTTTCTCACCCGTACGAGTAGAGGTAAATTCTTTATAATCTCTTACGTCATTGGTGGTAATCATTCTTGATCTTCCTAAACCACTAGGAACAATGGATTCAACAACCGTTACAATTTGATATTCATACACATCTTGAGCATATGAGGATTGAAAACCAATAAAAATAAGTGCTAGTACTAATAAAAATTTTTTCATAAATAATTGAATTTATATGATTAATATGAGGCATCAAAACAAAGGTCGTGCCATCTTGTAAAGATCTAATTATTTTTTAATTATAAAAAAAAGTCCTCAAAAATATTAATATTCGCATCTTTGTGCTTATGACAGGTATCGTTTATAAATCTACAGGTAGTTGGTACACCGTTAAAGCTGATAACGGAAAGATATACGAGTGTCGCATAAAAGGTAAATTTAGAATACAAGGGATTAAAAGTACAAATCCCGTTGCTGTTGGTGATCAAGTGAGATTTAAATTAGAAGCCAAAAATGATCAGGAAACAGGAGTTATAGAACATATAGAAGAGCGGCAGAATTATATTATAAGAAAATCTGTGAATTTATCAAAACAGACCCATATTATAGCTTCAAATATTGATATCGTTTTTTTATTAGTTACACTAAATAACCCTACAACATTTACAACATTTATTGATCGATTCTTGGTTACAGCAGAAGCCTATGGCATAAAAGCTGTTTTACTTTTTAATAAGATAGATACATATAATGAAGATGAGCTTTTAGAGATCAAATATCTCGCAGCGTTATATAGAAAAATTGGATATGAATGTATAGGTATTTCTGCCAAAACCGGTAAAAATGTAGATAAGGTAAAAGCGATTATGGAAGGAAAAGTGAGTATGTTTTCTGGACATAGCGGAGTAGGAAAATCAACCTTAATCAATACAATAGAACCTGGATTGTCATTACGAACAGCAGAAATAAGCGGGCAACATCAACAGGGACAACATACTACCACTTTTGCCGAAATGTTTGATCTTAGTTTTGATGCAAAAATTATAGATACCCCTGGAATAAAAGGTTTTGGTGTCGTGGATATGGATAAGGAAGAACTGGGGGATTATTTCCCTGAGTTTTTTGAACAGAAATCTCTATGTAAATTCAATAACTGTATGCATATTAACGAACCTAAATGTGCAGTAAAAGAAGCATTGGATAACGAAGAAATAGCTTGGACCAGGTATAAAAGTTATTTGCAGATACTAGAAGGGGAAGAAGAACATTATCGAAAAAATAATTATGATGAAGATTAATCCTATTGCTAAATAAGTTATATGAAAGCACTAATTCAAAGGGTTTCTGAAGCATCAGTAAAGGTCGAGAATAAAACTATTTCTTCTATTGGTCAAGGATTACTCATTCTATTAGGAATTCAAAATGACGATAATGAAGATGATATACTGTGGTTATCTGGTAAAATAGCTCGCCTTAGAATATTTGGCGATGAAAATGGTATTATGAATAAAAGTTTGCAGGAGATAAAAGGAGAGGCTATTGTAGTAAGCCAGTTTACGCTTCATGCAAGTACCCAAAAAGGAAATCGGCCAAGTTATAGTAAAGCTGCAAAACCAGAAATTGCAATACCACTATATGAAGGTTTTGTAAAACAATTAGAATTAGATTTGCAAAAAAAAGTGGGGACTGGAGTTTTTGGAGCAGATATGAAAGTATCATTGATAAATGATGGACCAGTTACAATTAGTATTGATACAAAAAATAAAGAGTAATATGAATATCCAAAATGCACAACAAGCCGTTGATGATTGGATCAAAAATCACGGAGTACGGTATTTTAATGAGTTGACCAATATGGCACAGCTAACCGAAGAGGTAGGAGAGGTCGCTAGAATTATAGCTAGACGCTATGGTGAGCAAAGCGAAAAAGAAAGCGATAAAAACAAAGATCTTGGCGAAGAACTGGCAGATGT
The DNA here is from genome assembly GCA_947501475.1 of uncultured Aquimarina sp. Classification (GTDB taxonomy): domain Bacteria; phylum Bacteroidota; class Bacteroidia; order Flavobacteriales; family Flavobacteriaceae; genus Aquimarina. Next base: position 17,235 of record CANMWA010000006.1, read on the forward strand.
ATTATTTGTAGTGTTGTGTTTAGCTAATCAAACTGGTGTAGATCTGCAAGATGCTTTTGATAAAAAATTAGATATTAAAACAAAGAGAGATCATGATCGTCATCATAATAATGAAAAACTAAAATAATGCTTAAATCTATATTATCTTCCAAAAAATATTGGATTACTGTTAGTTATATAGGGATTGGTTTTATGATCATCTATAGTATTGTAGAACATATGATGACATATGGTGGTCTGGCAATAGATTCATTTGCTGAAGAAAGAATACATAATGGGCGTTGGGTTAGATATGTGTTATCTAGGCTAGTTGGGGGATTATTATATGGAATGATTATGGGATATTATTTAGAACTAAGAAAAAGAAAATCAAATCGATAAGATGAATTTGAGATTAGAGCGTATTTCGAATATAAAAGAAAGTAGCGTACAAATTACCGGATCTAAGAGTGAAACAAATAGATTATTAATCCTGCAAGCACTATACCCAGGTATTAAAATTGAGAATGTATCCAATAGTGATGATTCAGAATTAATGCAAAAAGCTTTAAAAAGTAATGCTTTAGAAGTTGATATCCATCATGCAGGGACCGCAATGCGTTTTCTTACGGCATATTTTGCAATTCAAGATGGTAGAGAGACAATCCTTACGGGTAGTAAAAGAATGCAAGAACGACCTATTAAAATTTTGGTAGAAGCATTACAGGAATTAGGATGTGATATACGTTACGAAAAAAATCATGGATATCCTCCGATACGAATCCTAGGAAAACAGCCAAATACTAATCAGGTTACATTACAAGCAAATGTAAGTAGCCAGTATATTTCTGCATTAATGTTGATCGCTTCGTCATTACCAAACGGATTAGAAATTAATCTCGAAGGTAAAGTTACCTCAGTTCCTTATATTAATATGACATTGAGTTTATTGAGTGATATAGGGGTTAAAGGAATTTTCGAAAATAATAAGATTACGATTACATCTGCCAAAAATGTTGCCGAAAAAAGTATAGTGGTAGAGTCTGATTGGAGCTCGGCATCCTATTTTTATAGTATCGTTGCTTTATCAGATAATAAGTCGGTCACCTTAGGAAGTTATAAAAAAGATAGCTATCAAGGTGATTCATCTTTAGCTAAGATATATGAATATTTAGGAGTTAAGACAATATTTGATAAGCATACAATTACCTTAAATAAGGTGATAGATCCTGTTTTAGAACTCCCTAACGGGTTAGATTTATCTAATTCACCAGATATTGCTCAAACTATTGTAGTAACTTGCTTTGGGTTAGGTAAAGGGTGTTATCTTACGGGATTACATACTTTAAAAATCAAAGAAACTGATCGATTAGAAGCACTAAAAACTGAAATCGAAAAACTAGGCGGGCAAATATATATTACAGATGATACACTTCGTTTAGAACCCTCGACAGTTATAAAAGAAGATGTAACAATAGCTACATATAATGATCACCGTATGGCAATGGCATTTGCACCTTTGGCACTTAAAACATCTTTGTTTGTAGAAAATGCAGATGTTGTATCAAAATCATACCCTGATTTTTGGACAGATCTAAAAAAATTAGGCTTTAAAACTTTATAAATTCTAAATATATCTCAATTTACTTGACAACCCCTATTGCGAGATCGTATATTTGCACCTTCAAAAAATAAACACGAATGAAGTTATCACATTTCAATTTTAACCTTCCACAGGAGTTATTAGCAGAGTATCCAGCAGAGAATAGAGACGAAGCACGTCTTATGGTACTCAATAGAAAAGATCAAACAATTGAACACAAACAATTTAAAGATCTTATTGATTATTTTCAACCTAATGATGTAATGGTAGTCAATAATACCAAGGTTTTTCCTGCAAGATTATATGGAAATAAAGAAAAAACCGGAGCTAGAATTGAAGTGTTCTTATTACGAGAGTTAAATTCTGAAACACGCCTATGGGATGTTCTTGTTGATCCTGCTAGAAAAATCCGTATCGGTAATAAACTTTATTTTGGTGATGATGAAAGTTTGGTTGCCGAAGTAATCGATAATACTACCTCACGAGGGCGTACTCTTCGTTTTTTATATGATGGGTCTTATGATGAATTTAGACAAAAACTTACTGATCTAGGTGAAACACCACTTCCAAAGTATATAAAGAGAGATACAGAGCCAGAAGATGAAGAAAGATATCAAACCATTTACGCAAAAAATGAAGGTGCAGTAGCAGCGCCTACAGCGGGACTTCATTTTTCTAAGCATTTAATGAAGCGCTTAGAGATTAAAGGTGTTGATTTTGCAGAGGTAACCTTACATGTTGGTTTAGGAACTTTTAACCCAGTTGAGGTTGAAGATCTGTCAAAACATAAAATGGATAGTGAAGAAGCTTATGTAACAGCCAAAGCAACAGATACCATTAATAACGGTATAGCGAATAAAAGAAGAGTTTGTGCAGTGGGTACGACAGTAATGCGCGCTTTAGAAAGTTCAGTATCTTCAGAGAGAACATTAAACGAATTTAGAGGATGGACAAATAAATTTATCTTCCCTCCATATGATTTTAGTATTGCTAATTGTATGATTACTAATTTCCATACACCAAAGTCTACTTTATTGATGATGGTTTCTGCATTTGCCGGGCATGATTTCATTAAAGAAGCATATGAAGAAGCAGTAAAAGAAAAATACAAATTCTATTCTTATGGTGATGCAATGTTAATTATCTAAGAAAACAATAAAAAAATACTAAATTCCTGCTTAGTTTTTATATTAAGCAGGCTTTTTTTATATATTTCCAAAAATTAAAATGTTAAATTATTTAGTTTATGATAAAACACTGAGGATTAACTTGCTAAAGATTATGGTTTTACCGTAATTTGCATTCTGTGTTTTACAGCGATAAAAATGAACTTTTATCGAAAAAAATACATTATATATTGGTTATAAATGTACTTTTTATAATTTTTGGACCGTTTTTTGTATTCCAAAATATGAACATGAACTTAAACCTAATTAAAAATACAATGAAGAAAGTAATTTTTTATGTAACATTTTTTATAACTATGTGCACAACAGCACAAACAAAAGTAGGAAGTGTCTATTTCAATAATGAAGATGTTTTTGGTGAAACAGAGCTTATGCTTAATGGAGCCGGAACAAGAGATAAACTTTATGCCATAGCATTATATTTAGACCTTGATTTTGATGTTGATAATCTAAATGACGGAAATAAAGTTGCTGATAAAGATACCAACATGGCTATCACCATAAAGCTTACTTCCACAATGGAAGGCGAAGAACTGAGACAAGTGATTAGAAACGGAATGGAAAGAGCTACCGATGGTAACAGTTATGTATTAGAAGATCAAATAAGAGATTTTATAAATCTTATTCCAAACGAAGTAAAGAAATTTGACATTTTCAGAATCTTACACAAAAAAGGTGGAGATATCACTGTATTTAAAAATAAAACTAAAGTTGGGACTTTAAAAAGTCTTGATTTCAAAAAAGCATTATTTAAAATATGGTTAGGAGATAATCCGGTAGATGGAACGTTAAAAGAAAATTTATTGTCATCTATTGATCCCAATCCCGTTTTAGGAAAATGGAAAACTTTTGATGCAAAAACAGGCGTTGCTATAAATATTGTACAAGTGTACATGATCAAGAATCAAGTATTCGCAACTATAGAAAAAATGTTACGCCAATCACAAAGAGATGATATTTGCTATGATTGTGTAGGTGAAGATAAAAACCAAAAGGTAGAAGGTTTGGTGATTGTTAAAGGTTTAAAACCTGTGGGAGATAATAAATATCAAGGAGGAACGTATACTAATATTAAAGACGGAAGCGTATCTGATTGCCAAATGTGGGTTGAAGAAGGTAATCAAGGCATCTTAAAGGTAAAATATAAAGGAAGCAGAGATATCCACGAATGGAAAAGAGTAAAAGATGTTAAAGAGAACAAGTAAGATATAAAAACTCTAGAGTTATAGTAAACCCCTTGATGATATCATCAAGGGGTTTTTAATTATTAAGATAATAAGGGTAAGTGTACCGTTTTATCTTTTTACTTTTGTACCAACATGAAATCAAAGAAAAAAGACATTAGAGCATTAACCAAGGATCAACTACGACAGTTCTTTGAAGAAAACGGAGATAAACCATTTAGAGGTAATCAAGTATATGAATGGTTATGGCACAAAGGAGCTCATAGTTTTGAGGATATGACTAATATCTCTAAAACTACAAGACAAATGCTTGAAGAGCATTTTGTAATCAATCATATTCATGTTGATCAAATGCAACGCAGCACAGATGGTACTATAAAAAATGCTGTAAGATTACACGATGGCTTAATAGTAGAGTCTGTATTGATCCCTACATCAACAAGAACAACAGCATGTGTGTCGTCTCAAGTTGGTTGTAGTTTGGATTGCAAGTTTTGTGCAACCGCTAGATTAAAAAGAATGCGCAACCTTAACCCCGATGAAATCTATGATCAGGTAATGGCAATTGACAAAGAAAGTAGGTTGTATCATAATCGACCACTATCAAATATTGTATTTATGGGAATGGGAGAACCCTTAATGAATTATAATAATGTCCTGAAAGCCATAGAAAAAATCACCTCTCCTGAAGGGTTAGGAATGTCACCAAAGAGAATAACACTATCAACCTCTGGGGTGCCAAAGATGATCAAAAAAATGGCTGATGACGAAGTGAAATTTAAGTTGGCTGTATCTCTACACTCTGCTATCGATGAAGTAAGAACATCTATAATGCCATTTAATGAAACATTTCCGCTGTCAGAACTTAAAGAATCTTTAGAATATTGGTACGCAAAAACCAAAAGTAGAATTACTTATGAATATGTAGTTTGGGATGGGATTAATGATAACAAAGAAGCTATAGACGCATTTGTTCAATTTTGTGCATATGTGCCCTGCAAGGTTAATTTAATAGAATATAACCCAATAGATGACGGAGCGTTTCAACAAGCATCCAATGGTGCGATAAATAATTACATTAATGCTCTCGAATCTAGAGGTATAATCGTTAATGTGCGTCGTAGCCGTGGAAAAGATATAGACGCCGCTTGTGGGCAACTAGCAAATAAATCATAGTATAAAAATTATAATATTTTTTTGATTTCATTATATATCATATTCAATTCCTAAGAAAAAACTATTTACATTATCTTCGCATACAATAAGATAATACAATCAAGTACAGCATATTGAAAGTTGTTGAGCAAATAAAATTACCTATCATTGATGAAATGGAGCTTTTTGAGCAAAAGTTTTCCGAATCAATGTCTTCAAAGGTAGCCTTGTTGAATAGGATTACACACTACATTGTAAATCGAAAAGGGAAACAAATGCGTCCTATGTTTGTTTTTCTAGTTTCAAAAATGGTTTCCAAAGGAGAAGTTAATGATCGAACTTATCGAGGGGCTTCAGTTATAGAATTAATACATACAGCCACATTGGTTCATGACGATGTTGTAGATGATTCTAATAGAAGACGAGGGTTTTTTTCGATCAATGCACTGTGGAAAAATAAAATTGCCGTTTTAGTTGGGGATTACCTTTTATCCAAAGGTCTTTTGTTATCTATTGATCATGGTGATTTTGATCTTTTAAAGATTATTTCGGTAGCAGTTAGAGAAATGAGTGAAGGAGAATTGTTGCAAATCGAAAAAGCCAGAAACCTTGATATTACCGAAGATGTTTATTACGAAATTATCCGCCAGAAAACAGCAACATTAATTGCAGCATGCTGTAGTTTAGGAGCTTGTTCTGTGATGCCAGATACTGATGACGTTCAAAAAATGAGAAAATTTGGAGAGCTTATCGGTATGGCGTTTCAAATCAAAGATGATCTTTTTGATTATGGAGACGCTGCTATTGGTAAACCAACAGGGATAGACATCAAAGAACAAAAAATGACACTCCCCCTAATCTATACATTGAATAATTGTAGTAAAGAAAGAAAAAAATGGCTCATTAATTCGGTAAAAAACCATAGTAAGGATAAAAAACGAGTTAAAGAGGTTATAGATTTTGTAAAAATAAGCGGGGGGTTAGAGTATGCCATTGGCGTTATGCATACTTTTAAAGAAGAAGCACTTTCTATCTTATCAGACTACCCAGATTCAGAGTATAGATCCTCATTAGAACTAATGGTGGATTATGTAATCGATCGAAAAAAGTAATCCTAATTCCTCGAAGGAAAAAATTATTTTACCCCAGGCAACCATTTTGTTTTTTATCGCGTCTATGTATATAGAAGATCTAATTAATTGATTTTATCTTGAAAGTTATTCAGTTTTATAAAAGCGAAACACAACTCATTAAAAGAGCAGCGAAGCAACATCGTGATGCACAACAACAGTTGTATGCTCAATACGCACCCAAGATGCTAAGCGTATGTAGACAATACATAAGAGATATGCATTTTGCAGAAGAGGTAATGTTGAGCGGGTTTCTAAAAGTATTTCTGAATTTGAAAAACTTTAAGTTCGAAGGTAGTTTTGAAGGTTGGGTGCGAAGGATAATGGTTAATGAATCTATTTCATTTCTTAGAAAAGAAAAACAAATTTTATTTACCGATGATATTGTAAACCATCATGAAGAATCCTGGAATAATATTAATACAGAACTTGAGGTAGAGCAAATCCAAGAATTGATCGATAGCTTGCCCGAAGGATACAAGACAGTGTTTGTATTATATGCTGTAGAAGGATACAAACATAACGAAATAGCCAAAGCACTTGAGATTTCTGAGAGCACCTCAAAATCACAATTGTTTAAAGCAAGAAAGATGTTACAGCAAAAGTTAAATCAACAAAATAAAATAAGTAATGGCGCCATTGAAATTTGAAGAAAAGATGAAGGAAAAACTTGAGCAACGCGCTATCAAACCTTCAGAAAATTCCTGGGAGCAATTAGCCAACCAGTTAGATGATATAGAGCATCAAAAAAAGGGGTTTAAAAAGATCTGGTGGTATGGCATCGCGGCCATCTTTATAGGTACTCTGATGATGATTCCTATATTTCAAAATAATAATCCAGCTTCTGATCAAGATAATAATCAATTTGTTGATGTAAATCATAAGGATATAAAACAAAATCATGCAGATGTTGTCTCAGATAAAAATCCTGAATTAAAAGAAGAGATTACGTCAATAGATAAGCCCGAAAATAAAAATACCGAAGCTATTGTTTTAGAACAGAAAAATAGTATTCCGAAAAAAACTAACAATCTAGTAACGACAACTTTTGATAAAGAAAATTTTTTAAATGAAAATACCGAAATCAGTACTAAATCCTCAGCAATAACAATAGTAAAAAATGATGACGAAGCAAATGAAATTGAACAATCAAAAGAAACAACATTATCTGCCAAATCTGAAATAATAGATGATAAAATAGCCAATGTAGTAGCGCAGATAGAAGATCTACAAAAAAATAATATAGAAGTTACCGACGAAGAAATTGATCGATTGCTACGAAAAGCGCAACGTGAAATTACAGCAGAAAAAATATTAAAATCTAATACAGTAAGTGCATCGGCTCTTTTACAAGATGTAGAACAAGAACTCGATGAAACTTTTAAACAGCGTGTTTTTGAAGCCCTTAAAACAGGTTTTCAAAAAGTTAAAACCGCCGTAGTAGAACGAGAAAATTAATTCATTCATCAATCAAAGCTGTTTCTCCTCTCATGCCTATGAGAGGGTATAACAGCAAATCAAAATCAATATATCATGAAGACTATATTTACTATTGCCACAATAGTGGCCATGACATTTTTTGCTCAATTATTAAATGCTCAAGAAGAGTCTAATACTCATAGAATAGAAGAGTTAAATGCCCAGAAAGAGAACGTTATCCAGATTGAAAAAGATGCACTAAAAAAAGAGGTAGAAGCCATAAATGATAAGTTGGCCAATAACGAAATAACAATCGAAGAGGCGCAAAAACGTAAAGAAGTAGTCGCAAAAAACCATGCCTTAAATATTGAAAATCGGTTAGCGATTATTGATAATAAGATTGCATTATTAGAGCGCAATGGTTTGGAAAACCTGAATACAGAAGACCCTGAAATTTGGATTGGCATAGGGGCAAAAGATAAGGATAATGCTGATATTCTCTTTGGGGTTAAAGTGAATACAGGAAAAGAAAGAAAGGTAAAATACGACCTAAGAACATCTTCAGACTTGGTTGTTGGTTTTGGATTGAATAATGCAATAGTAGATGGGCAATCTTTAGATGATTCAGACTATAAAATTGCAGGAAGTAGATTTTTTGAAATTGGATGGGCATGGAAAACAAGAGTTTTTAAGAATACCAATTTCTTAAGGTTTAAGTATGGCGTTTCTTATCAATCTAATGGTTTAAAACCAACAAAGAACAGATACTTTGTTGAAAACGGAAATCAAACCGAACTAGAGGATTTTAGAGTAGAACTTGATAAATCAAAATTTAGAATGGATAATATAGTAGTACCTATACATTTTGAGTTTGGACCATCAAAAGTAAAACAAACAGAAAATTCTATTAGATACGTTACCGATAATATGTTTAAAATAGGATTAGGAGGGTATGTTGGCACTAATATTAGCACACGTCAAAAGCTAAAATTTAAGGAAGATGGGGATAATATTAAGGATAAAATCAAAAGAGATTATAATACTAGTGATTTGATTTATGGAATAAGCTCTTATATAGGTTTTGGAGATATGTCATTGTATTTAAAATATGATTTATCTCCAATTTTTAGAAATGCAGAAATTGAACAAAATAATGTTTCTCTAGGAATACGTTTTGACCTTTAATTGACTTAAAAAATACTTTCATTTATTTTTTTTGTAAAAAATTAACATAATTAAGCTGGGTATTTTTGTTAAAAATTAATTAGATCTAATAATTTATTTGTTTTTTAAGAAGAGTGATAATGTTATATCATTCTTCTTTCTTATTAATATTGTGGATTTTTTTTTAGATTAGCTATGCCTTACTATAGCTTACATTCGCGCCATTTATATACTTGTATAAGTGGCTTTTTTGTTAAATATTTCACTAATAATTCATTTCGTGTTAAATATATCAATATAAACTAAAGCCTTAGGTTAATTACGGTTTTTGCGTAACATATTGATTTAAAGAGTTTTGGGGGTAAATATTTTTTGTTTCTTATTGAAATATTCTATATTTATCAGGCTCATGAATGAAGTAATCCTTTTCTAAAAAATAATTAAAAAATTCTACATTTTTATGATTACTTGATAACTCATTTTGAAACTTATACTAATCTTAATATACAATTAACCAAATTTCACACAAATGAAAACAAAATTCTTTTACCTAACATTATTTATGTTTTGTAGTTTTGGGTTATTAGCCCAAAAAGGCCCTAAAATGAAGGCTAGTTCAACTAGTAAAGCTGCCTACAAAATTGACATTCCTGCACTCTCTAAAATGCAGAATATTATTTCTGCTGACTTTCAAGAGCATTTTGCTCCTCCTAAACAAAGAGGTGTTAATACACATATCCCGGGAAAAGGATTTCCTCAGGGTAAAGACCCATTAATGGGGATACAACAAAAAAATGCTTCAAAAATGGCAACTACTTCGCCAGTAGCATCTTTTGATGCACATATTGGTAGGGTACTTAATGATGCAACTGGAGCAATAGGTCCAAACCATTATGTATATGCATTTAATTCTGGTTTTGGAATTCTTGATCGTAATGGCAATGTTTTACTACCAGAAGCTTCATTAGCAACACTTTTTCCTGGAGAAAGTCTAGGAGATCCAGTTGTAGTGTATGATAATTTTGCAGATCGTTTTATCGTTATGCAGTTTAGTAATACACCTAATGGGTTTTTGATTGCCGTTTGTCAAGGGCCAGACCCTGTTAATGATGGTTGGTTTACATACCGATTTAATACTGGTTCATTCCCGGATTATGAAAAACTTTCTATCTGGAGTGATGGGTACTATATAACAGCAAACAAAGATCAAAATAACCCTACTGCTAATGATGTAGTATTTGCAGTAGAAAGAGATAAAATGCTTGTAGGTGATCCTAGTGCTGGGCTAATTGGATTTCCTCTTCCAGGAGCAGAAACAAATGGTTTCTATAGCCCAGGAGGATCAAATGCTACAGGAACAACATTGCCTCCTGTTGGTACAGGACATTCTATTGTTTATTTGCAAGATGACTCTTGGTCTGGAATATCTTCAGATCATTTAAAAGTATGGACAACAGATGTAAATTGGTCTAATCCAGGAAGTTCAACAATTTCTCAACCTCAGATCATTTCTACAACATCTTTTGATAGTGTATTTGATGGTGGATCTTTCCAAAACTTAGATGAGCCAGGTAATGGACCAGACATCGATGCGTTACAAGCTACGATGATGTACATGACTAACTATAGACGTTTTGGTACACATAATTCTATGGTACTAAATTTTGTAGTAGATCTAGATGGTACAGATAGTTTAGCAGGTATTCGATGGTATGAATTAAGACAAACAGGTGATGGTGCTCCTTGGACTATATTTCAGGAAGGAACTTACATACAGCCAGATGGGCTTAGTGCTTTTTGTGGTAGTATAGCACAAGATGCTCAAGGTAATATCGGATTGGCATATACAGTAGTGAGTAGCAATGTATTTACATCGTTGCGTTACACGGGTAGACTATCTAGTGATCCACTTGGTACAATGACAGCAGTAGAGCAAGTTTCTGCAAATGGTGATAGCCAAAACAATAGAGGAGATGGTCGTTATGGAGATTATGGTCAAATGACTATTGATCCATTAGATGATATGACCTTTTGGCATATTAGTGAGTACATGAAAGGGCCTTCGCCAAATGTAAGAAGAAGTCATGTAGTTGCTTTTAAAATACAACCAGATGTTGTAGATAATGAAGCTCCTACAGCGCCAACTAATTTAGTAGCTTCAGATACTACAGCTCGAGAAACCACTTTAAACTGGAATGCTTCTACAGATAATATAGGAGTAACTGGTTATGATATATATCAGGATGGAGTAGTAGTTGCTAATTCTGCTTCTACAACATTTATAGTTACTGGTTTAGCACCACTTACTACGTATTCTTTCTCTGTTGTAGCAAAAGATGCTTCTGGTAATGAATCTGCAGCAAGTAATACTGTAAGTGTAACAACTCTTGAAAGTACTACTGGCCCAGGGTGTTTAGATGGTTTACGTGCTCCTTACAGCGAGAGTTTTGAAACTTCTATAGGAGATTGGACTCAGAGTTCTGGAGACGATATAGACTGGACAAGAGATTCTGGTGGGACTCCATCTAGAAGTACAGGACCATCAAGTGCCGATGACGGGACATTCTATTTATATGTTGAAGCGTCAGTAAACGGAACAGGATACCCTAACAAAAGAGCAATAATCACTTCTCCTTGTTTTGATCTTAACGATGCTACATCTGCAGCATTTTCATTTAGCTATCACATGTTTGGATCTAATGATTTTGGGTCTCTAGATGTAGAAGCAAGTAATGATGAAGGTGCTACCTGGACAAGTGTTTGGAATAGAAGTGGAAACCAAGGTAATTCTTGGCAAACAGCAACCATAGATTTGGCTGCATATCTTGGGTCTGGTCTGCAATTAAGATTTAACCGCTTAACAGGTGGTACATGGCAAGCAGATGCTGCAATAGATAAAATAGCACTTACAGCTGGAGGTGGTCCAGGAGGAGATTGTGCTACAGGAGATCTAACACTTACCATTACATTAGATGATTATCCGCAAGAAACTTCTTGGGAAGTAACTTTAGGAGGAACAACAGTAGCTTCTGAAAGCTATTCTACTGCAAATCCTGATGGATCAACAGTTACTGAAACTATTTCGGGATTAGCTTCTGGAGATTATGTATTTACAATCTTTGATGCTTTTGGAGATGGTATTTGCTGTGGATTTGGTAATGGTTCATATACACTATCTAGTGCTTCAGGAGAAATTGTTAGTGGAGGAGAATTTACAAGCTCTGAAGCAACAACATTCTGTGTTGAAAATGCTGCTGTACGATTAGATACGTACCCATTAAGTGATTTGAATAAAAATGCTAATGAGTTTAAATTATTTCCAAATCCGGTGAATAATATTTTGAATATAACTACAACTGGTAAAAAAGCGATTCAAAATGTAGAAATTTTCTCTATGTTTGGTCAGCGAGTATACCAAGGTAGTGCAAGTCAGATAAATGTAAGTGAATATGCTGCTGGAACTTATTTTGCTAGAATTACAGGATCAGAGGTTATTGAAACCAGAACCTTTATTGTAGGGGGAGGAAAATAATAGCCTTATTAAAAATAGTATAAAGTTTGAGAAGCTGTCTAGTATAGACAGCTTCTTTTTTTTGATTAAGATGTACTTCAAACTCTACTCTTGAAATATAAATTTAGGTCTCTTATGTCTAATTTTAAACCTAAGATACCCCGATGGGTATATTTGATCTTCAGATGAGCCTATTTGATGAAAATTTAGAGAATCATCACCTATCGATGAGGCTATCAAGTCTAATTTTGAACCTTAAGCACCCAAAAATGAGTCTACAAAGCCTAAATTTAGACTCAGTATACCCAAATTTGAGCCTTCAACCTCTAATCGAGCGTCTTTTTGGTATATCAATAGGTGTTTTAATTTAAAAAAGGCTTCATGTCACAGATTATATTATTTTTGCTTCAGGCAATGCATAAAACAAAACAGATTTTAGGTTCAGAAAGATCTAACTACTCAATACTAACTACTATATACTAAAAAATGATCCACAAGACTACCATAGATGCTGTATTTGATGCTGCTCGACTAGAAGAGGTGATAGGGGATTTTGTGCAGTTAAAAAAGGCGGGTAGTAACTTTAAAGGGTTAAGCCCGTTTAGTGATGAGAGAACACCTTCTTTTATGGTATCGCCAGTAAAACAGATCTGGAAAGATTTCTCGAGCGGAAAAGGAGGAAATGTAGTCGCTTTCTTAATGGAACACGAGCATTTTACATATCCTGAAGCAATAAAATATTTAGCCAAAAAATATAACATAGAGATTGAAGAAACTGAGCAAAGCGATGAGCAAAAGCAACAGGCTGATGAGCGAGAGAGTATGTACTTGGTTAGTGAATTTGCGAATAACTTTTTTCAAAATTCATTACATAAAACAGAGCAAGGAAAAGCAATCGGGTTAACTTATTTTAAAGAACGCGGATTTACAGAAGAAATCATAAAAACTTTTGGATTAGGGTATTCTCCTGATACCTGGGATGCGTTTACTATACAAGCGATAAAAAAAGGATATAAGTTAGATTATCTTGAAAAAACCGGCCTAACAATCGTTAAAGAAGAAAAGCAATTTGATCGTTTTAAGGGTAGGGTGATGTTTCCAATACAATCAATGTCGGGTAGAGTACTTGGTTTTGGGGGCAGAATCCTAACTAATGAGAAAAAAGCTGCTAAATATCTCAACTCACCAGAAAGTGATATTTATCATAAAAGTAAAGTGCTTTATGGGATATATCATGCCAAGCAAGCAATCGCTAAAGAAGATAATTGTTACTTGGTAGAAGGGTATACCGATGTAATTCAGTTTTATCAAACTGGGATAAAAAATGTTGTATCATCTTCGGGTACGGCATTAACACCTGATCAAATTCGATTAATTAGCAGACTTACAAAGAATATCACTGTTTTATTTGATAGCGATGCAGCGGGTATGCGGGCATCAATAAGAGGAATAGATCTTATTCTCGAACAAGGAATGAATGTTAAAGTGTGTAGCTTTCCCGAAGGAGAAGATCCTGATAGTTTTGCTAAGCAAAATACCCAAGAAGAGCTAACCCTTTATCTTGAAGAAAACGCACAAGATTTTATTCGATTTAAAGCATCAGTACTTCAAAAAGAATCCAAAAACGACCCTATTAAGAAAGCAGAATTGGTAAGAGATATGGTAGCTAGTATCTCAAAAATACCTGATGTGATCAAGAGAGAAATATATGTGCAAGAATGTTCTCGAATTATGGATATTTCTGAAGATGTCTTGTTTGATACTTTGGCACAAATGCGTAATGCAGATGCAAAAGGTCAGCGCAAGCAACAAAAGCAAGAACATAAATCTCTAGAAGTTGTAAAACCCGAAACTCAAAAAGCACCAAAAGTTAATGAGCAGTACGAATTAGAACGTAAGATTATTGAAATTTTACTACTCTATGGAAAACGAGAAGAAGAATTCGAAGATCTTGTGTTAAAAGAAAATGACGAAGGGGATTTGGTTTTAGAACCAGAAGTGCATACAGTAAAAGTATTTGAAAAAGTATATCTGGACCTGCAAGATGATGAGATAGAATTTACTAATGATAGTTTTAAAAGTATATATACACTGTTGATTGAACGATTACATCAAGAAGATGATTTTAAGATCGAAAATTTTATTAATCATATTGCTCCAGAAATAGCCTCAGAAATTACTGCTATTATGATGAATGAAGAGCGGTATGCACTGCACAGATGGGTAGATATGGAGATTCATGTAAAAAAGAAGGATTACACCGTTTCTCAATATGTAAGTGATATTGTTTTAAACTTACGTAGGTTTTTAATTAGCCAAAAAGTAGAAGAGCTCTCACAAGAAGTGAAAGCTCAAAATACCGGAGATAATCAAGAATCCATTCAGGATATCATGGATTATCTGTCATTACGAAAAATATTGTCAGAAAAATTAAACCGTGTGGTTTAACTAATATGTAATAATCTGGATTGATGGATAAGATCTGCAAGATTATCTACTTTTAGTTTTTTCAACAATCGAGTTTTGTATGTACTTACAGTCTTCTCATTAATAGATAATGTAGTAGCTATATCTTTATTTCGTTTGCCAGATGATAACAAGTTAAGTACTTCGATCTCTCTAGATGAAAGTTTTTTGTACTTAACAACCATGTTATTTTCACTAGCATTACCATTAGCTAATTGCTGAGTTAAGTTGTCGTTTAGATAAATTCCTCCTCTGGCAACACGTTCGATTGCTTTTTTGAGGGTTTTAGTAGGGACTGTTTTGGATAAATAAGCTGATGCTCCGGCTTTGATAGCACTTAAAGCATACATTTCTTCGGGATGTGAACTAAAAATAATTACTTTGATTCCAGAAAATTCTTTTTTGATGGTTCTCAAGGCCATAATCCCATTAATTTGAGGAAGGTCTAATTCCATAATTAATACTTCTGGGGTTGTGTCTTTTAATACATCATACATTTCGTTTCCGTTACTTACTTTTCCGATGATCTCATAATCTTCTGAGTTTCGAAATAAAGAAACGATCCCTTTCCTAGTGATTGGATGATGGTCTGCGATTAATACGGTTGTCATTCTTGTTTACGATTGTTAATGTTATTTTGTTGATTTAACAACTTTTAGGTTAGGGGTAACTTTTATAATGCAAAATTAGTAAGAACTGACCCTTGTATACTTTTTTTTATGAATTTATCGATAAAATGTTGGTTATAATAGATTAACGGGTATATTACATACCGGTATGGGATTCATTTTGTGTTGGTTTACGGTATTTAGTCTAATGAAAATCTTAAATACCTGTTGCTGCCTACCTTCAAAATCATCTGATTTTTTTCCTTGATCTTTCATTTTCATAGCCCATTCTAATTCATCATAGCTCGCTCCGATTTGATCTTCATCACTTCGGCTATCGCCAAATAATCCATCAGTAGGCGCTGCAATCTGTATGGATTCTGGTACACCTAGGGCTTTCCCTATGGCATAAACCTCACTTTTTAATAGATCCGCAATCGGACTTAGATCTACACCGCCATCACCATATTTTGTGTAAAAACCAACACCAAAATCTTCTACTTTGTTTCCTGTGCCAGCGACCAAGTATTTATGTAACCCTGCAAAATAATATAGTGTAGACATTCTTAGTCGAGCTCTTGTATTGGCAAGCGATAAATCGAGCTGTGCGCTTGGATCTGTTGATGGTACAGCTGATTTTAACTCTTCAAAAACAGGAGTTAAATCAACTCGAGTATCTGATACGTTTGGAAACCTTTTTTTAAGTTGCGAAATGTGCTCTTCTGCTCTTGTTACTTGACTTTTTGCCTGGTGAATAGGCATTTCTACACATAATGTTTTTAAACCCGTTTTTGCACACAATGATGAAGTAACGGCACTATCAATACCACCACTAACACCAACAACAAAACCGTCAAGTTTAGCTTTGATTGCATATTCTTTTAGCCAATTGGTGATATGTTCGATTACTTTTTCTGTCTGCATATTTTTATTTTTAATAGATTCTTTAATTTAACTTTGCAATGATAAAATTAATAAAAAAAGATGGCGTTCTACAAAGGGATGAATTATTTACATAGATATTATTATTTGAGAATGAATAGTGTTAAATTTTTTAAATTTATATTAGTTTTTTACTTCTTGTTTTCTTGTGGTAATGAAAGCAAAGTTGAAAAAGAAATTGCTAAAATCCCTGTTTCGATAGAAACTGAACGGTTTGATCAATTATTTGCAGAATTAACCACCGAAAATTTACCCGAACTCAAGGAAAACTACCCCTTCTTATTTTCTGAAAAATATGCAGATAGTATATGGATTAATAGATCTAAGGATACTATCCAACAAGAGGTGAATAAAGAAGTAACCAAGATTTTTCCTGATTTTTCTGAAGAGGAACAACAACTTCGTTCACTTGTGCAGCACGTTAGGTATTATTTTCCTGAAATAAAAGAACCACGGGTAGTGACAATTACTTCAGATGTAGATTATCGAAATAAAATTGTGCTTTCTAAAGAATTGCTTATCATAGCATTAGATACTTATCTTGGTAAAGATCATCACTTTTATGAAGGCATACAAAAATACCTGAAGCGAAACTTTATAAAAGAACAAATTGTACCAGATGTTGCAGGGATGTATGCTAAAAACTTAGTTGGTCCAATAAGAGATAGGACTTTTTTAGGTAACCTTATATCTTTTGGAAAAGAATTATATCTAAAAGATTTGTTTTTACCAGATTTTGATGATGCTCAAAAATTAGGATATACTCAAGAACAATATCAATGGGTAGAAATCAATGAGGAACAAATCTGGAGGTATTTTGTTGATCGACAATTGTTGTATAGCACAGATAGTGATTTAATGCCTAGGTTTTTATATCCAGGACCTTTTTCGAAGTTTTATCTCGAAGAAATCGATAAAGAAGCACCTGATAGAGTCGGGCAATATATAGGATGGAGAATTGTAATGTCTTATATGAAAAATAACAATGTATCTTTGCGGCAATTATTATTGGCTGATGCCGAAACAATTTTTAATAATTCAAAATATAAACCAGCGCGATAATGGCAAAAAAACATAAATCAGAGATCAAGATAGACATAGAACTAGATGAAAATCGTATTCCTGAGCAACTTAAATGGACAGCCAAAGATGGAGGTGTAGAAAATGAAGAAACAAAAGCATTGCTTTTATCAGTTTGGGATAGTAAAAATAAAGAAAGCCTTCGTATTGACTTGTGGACCAAAGATATGCCTGTGGATGAAATGAAGATTTTCTTCCACCAAACGCTAGTAGCAATGAGTGATACTTTTCATAGAGCTACGCAGGATGAAAAAATGTCAGCTACAATGAAAGATTTTTGTGATTATTTTGCCGAAAAGCTAGAGTTAGAGCAAAAGTAATATGTATGGGTTTTAAAGTTTCTTTAGGCTAACTCTAAAAATGTAAACCTTGAATAAAACTCTATTTTTTGTATACAATGCAAAATCAGATGTGTTGAATAAGTATTGGGATATTGCTCATAAAATTATAAGCCCAAATACCTACTCTTGTAGCCTTTGTAGTTTAACCCATGGTAGTTTTTCTGAAAAAAAAGATTGGAAAAACTTTAGAGAAAACGCTACTCAAGAGTTCGTGTTTATGTATAAAAATGAATTTTTAAAAGCGTATCCAGATGCTGTAATGTTCAATTTCCCTGTGGTTCTTCAAAAAGAAGAAAAAAAGTTTAAGCTTTTAATAGATTCAGAAAAATTAGCATCTATTACATCGATAAAAGATGTAATCGAATTGGTTAAAAACAAAATTAGCTAAGATTTTTTTAACTGAGAGTTAACCTCCTGGATGTAGTTGAGGATATCTTCTTTTCCTAATCCAGAACTAGATGATGTAATAAAATAATTAGGCATTTCTTCCCAGTATTCTAACATCATTTTGGTATAATTATCGATATGACTAGGTAGTTTATTTTTTGAAAGTTTATCAGCTTTAGTAAAAATAATAGAAAATGGTATTTGATTTTCGCCCAACCATTGCATAAATTCAAGATCTATCTTTTGTGGTTCGTGTCTAGAATCAACCAAAACAAAAGCGCTCACCAATTGAGATCTCTTTGAGAAATATGCAGTAATAAATTTTTGAAATACTTTTTTTGCAGATTTAGATACTCTTGCATACCCATACCCAGGTAAATCAACCAAGAACCAGGTTTTGTTTATAATGAAATGATTGATCAGTTGTGTTTTTCCGGGTCTTCCTGAGGTTTTTGCTAAACTTTTACGATCAGTAAGCATATTGATCAATGAGGACTTTCCTACATTAGATCTGCCAATAAATGCATATTCGGGTAACTTGTCCTTAGGGCATTTAGCAACATCGCTATTACTTATAACAAATTCAGCGCTGTTAATTTTCATGACAAACAAATGTGATTAGAAATTACGTTCTTGTAACCAGTTGTGTAATAATCGATTAAATTCATCTGGATGCTCCATCATTGCAGCATGACCACATTTGTCAATCCAGTATAAATCAGAATCTGGTAATAATCTGTTAAAATCATCTGCAACTTCCGGAGGTGTAACATTATCATTTTTTCCCCAAATAATGCAGGTAGATGTGTTCATTTTAGGAAGATCCTTAGCCATATTATGACGAATGGCACTTTTGGCAATAGCCAGCGTTCTAATTAGTTTATTACGATCATTTACTGTAGTATACACTTCGTCGACAATTTCTTTTGTAGCTATAGCAGGATCATAAAATACATTCTCTGCTTTGGTTTTGATGTACTCATAATCTCCACGTTTAGGGTAGCTTTCTCCCATTGCGCTTTCATATAAGCCAGAACTGCCTGTTATTACAAGTGCTTTTACTTTTTCTGGAAACATTTTTGTGCACAATAGACCAATATGTCCACCAAGAGAATTGCCTAAAAGAATTACTTCTTTATCCTTATATCCTAAATGATCAATAAAATCTTTAAGGTATTTTGCATATGTGCTAACCTTAGTCTTGATCAATGGTAAAGTATAAACGGGCAGTTCAGGGATCAGTACTTTATACCCATGTTCAGGAAAATATGAGCTTACACCTTCAAAGTTACTCAAGCCACCCATCAGACCATGTAAAATGATGATTGGTGTACCCTCTCCCAAATCTAGATAATTAAATTTTCCGTCTTTTTTTAATTCGTGCCTCATTAATGCTTCTTACAAGAATTAAAAGCAAATATAGCATTTTCATAATTAGTTTTAAGTTTTTTTATTAATACTGCAGAATGAATTTTTATATATTTTTTTCTGCTTATTATTTATGCCAACAGTTTAGGTAAAACCAAGAATTCATAAGCCTTTTCGTAGAGTGTTGATAGACAAAAAATTAAAGTTTTTAATAGCTTCATAATGGCTTTTAAATACCATAACTTATTAACAATGTGGTAAATTGTGGTAAAAAGTGGTAATTTTTTCAATATATTTGGCTAATTAAACGTTTAGGGAAACGAAGTGGTAAATCTAATAGGCACATATGAATGTAAGGCAGACGCTAAGGGGCGTCTAATGATGCCTGTTGCTTTTAAGAAACAACTTTCGCCTATGCTAAAAGATGGTTTTGTATTGAAAAGATCAGTTTTTCAGTCGTGTTTGGAGTTGTATCCAATGGCAGAATGGGATCTTTTAATGCAGAAAATTAATAAGCTTAACCGCTTTAAAAAGAAGAATAATGATTTTATCAGAAGGTTTACGGCTGGTGTTAAAATCGTTGAAATTGATTCGGCAGGTCGTCTTTTGGTGCCAAAAGATTTGATCAGTTTTGCAGGAATTACCAAGGAATTAGTACTGTCTTCAGCGGTTAATATTATTGAAATATGGGATAAGAATCAGTATGAAAAAGCAATCGATGATGTGGCTGTTGATTTTGCTGATTTAGCAGAAGAAGTAATGGGATTTGACAATGAAGCAGATGGAGTATCATAACCCAGTTTTATTAAAAGATACTGTTGATGGTTTGGTGATTAAACCAAGTGGAGTGTATGTAGATGTGACATTTGGAGGAGGGGGGCATTCTAGAGAGATTTTAAAAAGATTAGGTCCTAAAGGAAAGCTGTTTGCTTTTGATCAGGATTTGGATGCTTTGAAGAATGCGATAGAAGATGATCGATTCGTATTGATTAATGAAAACTTTAGGTTTATTAAGCGTTTTCTAAGATTTCATGGAATAAAAAAAGTAGATGGTATTCTTGGGGATTTTGGAGTTTCTTCTCATCAATTTGATGTAGCTGAAAGAGGGTTTTCTACTCGATTTGAAGCTGATTTGGAT
Source organism: uncultured Aquimarina sp. (assembly GCA_947501475.1). GTDB lineage: Bacteria > Bacteroidota > Bacteroidia > Flavobacteriales > Flavobacteriaceae > Aquimarina. Next base: position 37,897 of record CANMWA010000006.1, read on the forward strand.
ATGAGAATGAATCAAAATAAAGATTTGTCGGCATATAATGTTGTGAATGAATATGAAGAATCTGACCTGAGAACAATGTTTTTGCAATATGGAGAATTAAGAAATGCTCCTAAGCTTGCAAGAGCAATAGTTGGAGCTAGAAAAGAAGAGCCAATTAAAACAAGTGTAGCATTAAAAGAAGTGTTAAGACCATTTTTGGTAAGGCATAAAGAACATAAAATATTGGCTCAAATTTATCAAGCTATTAGAATTGAAGTAAATCAAGAAATTGAAGCTCTTAAGGAGTTTTTGTTGCAAACAGAGAGCTTGTTGGGTGTAGGTGGTAGATTGAGTTTGATATCCTACCATTCTCTTGAAGATAGATTGGTTAAACGATTTATTCGTAGCGGTATGTTTGAAGGAGAACCAGAAAAAGATTTGTACGGAAATGTATCTGTGCCATTCAAAAAAGTTGGAGGATTAATCATTCCAACAGATAAAGAGATTAAAGAAAATAACAGGGCACGTAGTGCTAAACTTAGAGTAGCAACAAAGATTTGAAGCAAACAATTTATGACATATTAAAAGGTAAGTTTCTTATTGCAGATGATGCAATGAAAAATTGGAGAATGCTTTTGTTTTTGTCTTTTCTGGCAATAATAATGATTGCTAGTTCTCATAATGCAGAGAGTAAAGTTCATGAAATTGCTCGATTAAATAACGAAGTGAGGGAATTGAGAACTCAATTCGTTGATGGAAAAACTGAATTAATGAGGTTTAAAATGGAATCCTCAATAATTAAAAAGATGCAAAAAAAAGGACTTAACCGTCCGACAAGACCACCAAGAAAAATAATTGTAAAAAATCAATAAACTGTTTTGGCAATAAAAGAGAAAAACATATTAAATCGCTTGTATTTTATCGCAGCATGCATGTTTGTCTTTGCAGTTATGGTATTGATTAAATTGATCAATATACAGTTTGTTAATGGTGATATATATCGTGAAAAAGCTCAAGAAAGAGTTTTTAAAACTTTTGATATTCCTGCAAATAGAGGTAATCTATATGATAGTAATGGAAATTTGCTTGCTACTTCTGTACCAAAATATGACATTCGATTTGATGCACTTACAGTAACGGATAAAGATTTTAGAGAGCAAGTAAAACCTTTATGTGAAGCATTGTCAAAAGAGTTTGGAAAACCGACTTCATACTATGATAAAATTATAAGAACAGCTAGGGCAAACAAAAACAGGTATTTGTTGATTCGTAGAAACCTAGGATATTCTCAGTATATGAGGGTTAAAGAATTTCCTCTATTTAGTTTTGGAGCAAACCGAGGTGGGTTAATTGTAGAACAACGTACCGTCAGAGAACATCCCATTGGTAAGATTGCCGAACGTACTGTTGGATACGAAAGAAGGGATGAAAATGGATATTATACACGTGTGGGCTTAGAAGGGGCTTATGGATCGTTTTTAAGAGGGAAGGATGGAAAAAGAAAAAAACAAAAAATAGCAAAAAACCAATGGAAACCTATAGGAGATGCAAATGAGGTTGAGCCTCAAGATGGTTATGATGTAGTTTCTACTATTAATGTAAATGTACAGGATATAGCACATCATGCATTACTAGGGCAATTAGAGAAATTTGAAGCAGAACACGGTACAGTTGTCGTAATGGAAACCAAAACAGGAGAGATAAAAGCTATTTCCAATCTTGGGCGTACCAAAGCTGGTAAATATTATGAAAAGTTAAACTATGCAGTGGGTGAATCTCATGAGCCAGGATCAACATTTAAATTGATGACTATAGTTGCAGCACTAGAAGATAGAGTAATAGATTCTAGTTATGTGATAGATACCGAAAAAGGGCAGGTACGATTCTATGATAGAATTGTTAGAGATTCTAAATGGGGAGGATATGGAAAAATATCTGCAGCAAAAGCTTTTGAATTGTCTTCAAATACAGCATTTGCTAAAATGATCGATCAAAACTATAAAGATAACCCTAGACGATTTGTTGATCGATTAATCAATATGGGGTTAGGAGAAAGATTAGGATTGTCTATTAAAGGAGAAGGGGTGCCTAAGATTCCTTATCCAGGAGATAAAGATTGGTATGGTACTACATTGCCTTGGATGGCACATGGGTATGGAGTTGCACTTACTCCGTTGCAAACACTGGCATTTTATAACGCTATTGCTAATGACGGAGAGATGGTAAAACCAAGATTTATTAAAGAAGTAAAGACTTGGGATAAAACCCGAGAAAAATTTGATAGAGAAATACTAAACCCTACTATTTGTTCTAAAGAAACGGCTAGAATTGCTCAAGAGATGATGAGAAATGTTGTGAAGAGAGGGACGGCAGATAATATTAACACAGATAACTTTCTTATAGCTGGCAAAACAGGTACATGTTGGGGTAATTATGGTAAAGATAAAGAACGAGAATATATATCGTCTTTTGCAGGATACTTCCCTGCAGATAATCCTATCTATTCGTGTATAGTAGTAATTCATAAACCAAATAAAGAGATAGGATATTATGGAAATGAAGTAGCTGCACCAGTTTTTAAAACCATAGCTACCAAAATATATAATGATATACCAGTGATTGATGAAGTGTCTCCGTTGGTTGAAGAAAGTAATTTGGTAAGTAAAAGCTATGATGCATATTTTGAAAAAGCACAGAAGTATAAAACTATAATGCCTAATGTGAAAGGGATGCCAGCAATGGATGTGATTTCGCTTTTAGAAAACATGGGGCTAAAAGTAATGTTAAAAGGCTCTGGCAAAGTAGTAAAGCAATCTATAGAACCAGGGGTAAAAATAGAGTTAAATCAAACTGTAAAGTTAGAGTTGTCGTGATAGAATTAAAAGACATATTATATAAAGTCGCTATCAATGCTGTTGTGGGTAACACTACAATGAGTGTTGGTGAGATTGATTTTGATTCTAGAAAGATTAAAAACAATGATGTTTTTGTAGCAATTCGAGGAACAGTTTCAGATGGTCATGATTTTATTATAAAGGCAATAGAGAAAGGAGCAAAAACTATTGTTTGCGAAGAAATCCCAGAGCTTAGAATCAAAGATGTAACCTATATAGAGGTAGAAGATACTCAAGTTGCCTTAGCGGTAATGGCTTCCAATTATTACGATTCGCCTTCAGAGAATCTAAAATTGATTGGTGTAACTGGTACTAACGGAAAAACAACAATAACAACATTATTATATCAACTTTTTAAAAAAGCAGGCTATAAAGTAGGACTACTTTCAACAGTTAAGGTTTTAGTAGATAATCAAGAGTTTAAAGCTACGCATACAACCCCAGATTCTTTAACTATTAATAGTTATTTAAAAATGATGAATGAATCAGGGGTAGAATATTGCTTTATGGAAGTTAGCTCACATGGGATTCATCAAAAACGTACCCAGGGATTATCATTTGCCGGAGGGATTTTTACAAACTTATCTCATGATCACCTGGATTATCATAATACTTTCAAGGAATATCGAGATGTGAAAAAGGTGTTTTTTGATGACTTGTCAAGTAAAGCATTTGCCTTAATAAATAAGGATGACAAAAATGGGGCAATCATGCTTCAAAACACTAAAGCAAAACAATATAGTTATGCTTTGAAATCCTTCGCTGATTTTAGAGGGCAAATTTTAGAAAATAGCATTGGTGGATTGTTATTGAAATTAAACGATCACGAGGTCTGGAGTAAGCTGATAGGTAAATTTAATGCTTACAATTTACTAGCAATTTTTGGCACCGCAGAATTGTTAGGACTAGAAACGCTCGAAACTTTACAATTATTAAGTGATCTAGAAAGTGTAAGTGGTAGGTTTCAATACCTCATATCTGATCAAAAAATTACAGCAATAGTTGATTATGCACATACGCCAGATGCATTAAAAAATGTATTAGAAACTATTAATGATATAAGAACTAATAATGAAACACTGATCACAGTGGTTGGTTGTGGTGGGGATAGAGATAAAATGAAGCGCCCAGTAATGGGTAACATAGCTGCTAAACATAGTAATAAAGCAATTTTCACAAGTGATAATCCAAGAACCGAAAATCCTAATCTAATTATAGAGGATATAGAAAAAGGTGTGGAGCCACAAGACTATAAAAAAACACTATCAATTACAGACAGAAAACAAGCTATCAAAACGGCATGCCAATTAGCAGAAAAAGAAGATATCATTTTGATAGCTGGAAAAGGACATGAAACCTATCAAGAAATTGATGGGCAACGAATAGATTTTAATGATTTTGAAATTATAAAAGAAGAACTAAAAAAACTAAATAAATAAAAATCCTAAGGCCTTTTATGAAGAGGCAAAAGGTGTTAACCTATGCTATATTATCTATTTGAATATTTGGAAAACGAATACCAGTTCCCCGGGGCGTCGTTATTTCAATTTATCACTTTTAGAGCTGCAATGGCGATTATATTATCGTTGTTGATTTCTACCATATATGGTAAGCGAATCATAAGATTTTTGAGAAGGAAACAAATGGGAGAGAGTATTCGCGAATTAGGATTAGATGGTCAGGCAGAAAAAGCAGGAACTCCTACTATGGGAGGTGTAATTATTATTCTAGCAACCTTGGTCCCTGTATTGTTATTCGCAAAACTAGACAATGTATATGTGATCTTACTTATCGTGACAACACTTTGGATGGGAGTGATTGGTTTTACAGATGATTTTTTAAAAATACAGAAAAAAGATAAAGAAGGATTGGCTGGTAAATTTAAGGTGATTGGTCAGGTTGGTCTTGGCCTTATCGTGGGTTGTACAATGTACTTTCATGGTGATATAACAGTTAAACAAGAAAAATTGAATTCAGACACTCAACAAGTAGTTACAACCGAGAAGGATTCTGATTTTAATCCAGCAATAAAATCTACCAAAACAACGCTGCCATTTTTTAAGAACAATGAATTTGACTATGCAGATTTGATTACATGGATAAGTCCTGATTTAACCAAATATGCTTGGCTGGTCTTTATTCCAATTGTAATTTTTATTGTTACAGCAGTATCCAATGGTGCTAATCTTACAGATGGGATAGATGGATTAGCAGCGGGATCATCGGCAATAATAGTATTAACACTAGCGCTGTTTGCATGGGTGTCTGGTAATATTGTTTTTTCAGATTATCTCAATGTCATGTATATCCCCAAATCTGGAGAGATGACCATTTTTATAACTGCTTTTGCAGGAGCATTAGTAGGATTTCTGTGGTATAATACCTATCCAGCACAGGTGTTTATGGGAGATACAGGTAGTTTAACAATAGGAGGCATAATAGCGGTAATAGCAATTGCTATTCGTAAAGAGTTTTTAATACCTATAGTGTGCGGAATATTTTTTATCGAAACCTTATCGGTTATGATACAGGTGAGTTGGTTTAAATATACGCGAAAGAAGTACGGCGAAGGGCGAAGAATATTTTTAATGTCTCCGTTGCATCACCATTATCAAAAGAAAGGTATCCATGAAAGCAAGATTGTAGCTAGGTTTTGGATTGTTGGGATTTTTCTGGCAATTATAGCAGTGGTTACATTAAAAGTGAGATAAAGTGAAAAGGTTAGTAGTTCTTGGTGCAGGAGAAAGTGGAGTAGGAACTGCTATTCTGGGAAAAAAAGAAGGATATGATGTTTTTGTTTCTGATAAAGGAACAATTGCAGATGATTATAAAGAAGTTCTTAGAAATTTTGAAATCGAATGGGAAGAGCAACAACATACCGAAGATAAGATCTTCAATGCTGATGTTGTAATGAAAAGCCCAGGGATTCCTGATAGTGTAACTCTGGTAAAGAGTTTGCTTAGAAAAGGAATTTCAGTGGTGTCTGAGATAGAGTTTGCTTCAAAATATACCAAAGCAATACTAGTAGGGATCACCGGAAGCAATGGAAAAACTACTACTACAATGCTTACTCATCATGTGCTAAAGCATGGTGGAATTGAAGTAAACATGGGAGGTAATATCGGAGATAGTTTTGCGAAACAAGTTGCTGAAAACGATAAACCGTTTTATGTGCTTGAAATTAGTAGTTTTCAGCTTGACGGTATTTTAGACTTTGCACCGCATATTGCAATCCTGACTAATATTACACCCGATCATTTGGATCGATACGAGTATAAAATTGAAAATTATATCGCATCAAAATTCAGAATAGTAATGAATCAAACCGAAGAGGACTATTTTATTTATGATGCAGATAATGAACTGATAACAGAATATCTGAAACAATATCCTATTCGTTCAAAATTGTTGCCTTTTTCTTTAAAGAAAACGGTAGAAAACGGAGGGTATTTAGAAGAAGAAAATATAAAAATAACTATAGATAACAACACACTGATCATGCCAACAAAAAATTTAGCACTAGAAGGAAATCATAATGTAAAAAATGCTATGGCTGCAGCCACAGTAGCACAATTACTGAAAATTAGAAAAGCTACTATTAGAGAGTGTCTTGAGAATTTTCACGGAGTAGAGCATCGATTAGAAAGTGTGCTAAAGATTAATAATGTTCAATATATCAACGATTCTAAAGCAACCAATGTTAATGCAACATTTTATGCATTAGATGCTATGAAATCTGCTACCGTATGGATTGTAGGAGGAGTAGATAAAGGAAATGATTATAGTGAATTGTATGCTCTAGTGAATGAAAAAGTAAAAGCGATTATATGCCTGGGTGTCGATAACTCAAAAATTATTAATGCTTTTGGAAATTGTGTAGACAATATAACAGAAACCCAATCTATGAAAGAAGCTGTGAATATGGCATACAAAATCGCTGAACGAAATGAAAATGTATTGTTGTCGCCAGCATGTGCAAGTTTTGATTTGTTTAAAAATTATGAAGAAAGAGGAAGGCAATTTAAAGAAGCTGTAAGAGAATTATAATATAGATAAAGAAATACAATTTATAAAAATTAAAAAAATAAGGATAGTTAGTTCAAAAGGATGATCAAAATACTTAAAAATATAAAAGGAGATAGAGTCATATGGGCTGTTGCAGCCTTGTTGGCATTATTCTCTTTTCTTCCTGTGTATAGTGCTAGTAGTAATTTAGCTTATTTATACGGAGACGGAGACACTTTTATTTTTTTGGTAAAACACTTTGCACATCTAGTTTTAGGGTTTTTGATTATGTATGGGGTACATAAAATACCATATCAATATTTTAAAGGATTATCTATCATAATGATTCCTCTGGTGATTATACTTTTGTTGGTTACCATGGCTCAAAATACAACAATAGAGGGGGCAAATGCGAGCAGATGGATACGAATCCCATTTGTGGGAGTAACATTTCAAACCTCTACATTGGCAGCTGTAGTTTTAATGACTTATGTTGCAAGGTATCTTTCAAAAATTAAAGATGAAGTAGTTTCTTTTAAAGAAACAATATTGCCATTATGGTTACCAGTATTTTTAATATTAATGCTAATTCTACCTGCAAATTTTTCTACAGCGGCGATTATATTTTCGATGGTAATGATGCTAGTGTTTCTTGGGGGCTATCCTTTTAAATACATTATGGTAGTTTTAGGAACGGGTTTGCTTGCACTTACTTTTTTTATTTTGTTTGCCAAAGCATTTCCTGAGGTTTTTCCTAATCGTGTAGATACTTGGGTAAATAGAATAGAAAATTTTGCTGATGATAGTGAAACCCAAGAGGATTACCAGATCGAGCGAGCAAAGATTGCAATTGCTCGAGGAGGAGTTATGGGTACTGGCCCAGGAAAAAGTGTACAGCGAAATTTTTTACCACAGTCATCTTCAGATTTTATTTACGCCATTATTATTGAAGAATGGGGGTTTCTTGGAGGCTTTTTTCTAATGCTATTGTATTTACTCCTTTTATTTCGATTGATTATAGTCGCCCATAAAAGTGTTGATGTTTTTGGTAAATTATTAGTAATTGGGGTTGGCCTTCCAATAGTTTTTCAGGCATTAATTAATATGGCTGTAGCAGTAGAGTTATTTCCAGTGACAGGGCAAACACTTCCATTGATCAGTAGCGGGGGTACCTCAATTTGGATGACCTGCCTAGCGATAGGGATAGTCTTGAGTATTAGTAGCAAACGAGAAGAAATTATAGAAGAACAACAATATAGAGAAAAAGAAGAAAATCCATTAGAAGTTTTGCATGAAATATTATGAGTAAAAAACTTAAAGTCATATTGTCTGGTGGAGGTACAGGTGGTCATATCTATCCTGCAATAGCTATTGCCAATGAATTAAGCAATAGGTATCCAGATGCGTCTATGTTGTTTGTAGGAGCAAAAGATCGTATGGAAATGCAAAAAGTTCCTCAGGCTGGATATGAGATTGTTGGCTTATGGATTAGTGGTATTCAGCGAAAACTAACGGTAAGTAATTTATTGTTTCCAATAAAACTATTAAGTAGCCTTTGGAGATCCAGAAGGATTATCAAAAAATTTCAACCCGATGTAGTGATAGGAACAGGTGGATTTGCCAGCGGACCATTATTAAAAATGGCTAATTCAAAAAAAATCCCAACAGTATTACAAGAACAAAATTCATTTCCTGGGATAACAAATAAGTGGTTGGCAAAAGGGGCAGACAAAATATGTGTAGCCTATAATGATATGGAGCGGTTTTTTCCAGAAGTAAAAATTGTAAAAACCGGAAATCCTGTTCGTCAGGATTTATTAGAAATTGATAGTAAAAGAGATCAAGCAGTTGCAAAATATAACCTTGATGTTGTAAAGAAAACAGTATTAGTACTAGGGGGTAGTTTAGGCGCAAGAAGAGTAAATCAACTGATAGAAAAAGAACTTGACTTTTTTAGCGAGAATCAGGTGCAATTAATTTGGCAGTGTGGTAAACTGTATTATGATGAATATAAAAAGTATTCTGATACTAATGATGTACAGGTACATCAATTTCTTGACACTATGGATTTGGCGTATGCTGCTGCAGATATTATTATTTCAAGAGCAGGAGCGAGTTCAGTTTCCGAACTATGTATCGTTGCCAAACCGGTACTATTTATTCCTTCTCCCAATGTAGCCGAAGACCATCAGACAAAAAATGCGAAGGCTATTACAGATCATAAAGGAGCGAAAATGTTAACAGAAGCAGAGCTTGATAAAAAATTTCAAACAACCTTTTTAGAAGTGATAACCTCTGAAAAAGAACAAAAAGAACTTTCAGATAATATCAAAAAAATGGCTTTGCCAAATGCAACATCAGATATAGTCGATGAAATTGAAAAATTAATAAAAAAGTAATAGCGCTTGTAGTGCAAATGAATAAAGGATTAGAAAACATACAAAACATTTACTTTGTCGGCATAGGCGGTATCGGTATGAGTGCTCTTGCTCGATATTTTAAGTCTTTGAATAAAAATGTTGCGGGATATGATAAAACACCAAGTCAGATTACTAATGATTTATCTGCATTACATATAGCGATTCACTTTAAAGATGATATACAAGCAATCCCAGAAGTGTTTCTAAATAAAGAGAATACCCTTGTTGTGTATACTCCTGCTGTGCCTAAAAACCATAAAGAACTTAACTATTTTATGGAGCATAACTTTTCTGTGAAGAAAAGAGCAGAGGTTTTGGGGATAATTACTCAAAACACCTATACACTAGCAGTGGCTGGTACACATGGTAAGACAACCACAACAGCCATTCTTGGGCATTTGCTTAAAGAAAGTGGGGCAAAAGTAACTGCGTTTTTGGGTGGAATAAGTGAAAATTATAATTCTAATCTTATTCTTGAAGGAAATGAAGTGGTGGTAGTCGAAGCAGATGAGTTTGATAGATCATTTTTGCAACTACATCCTGATATTGCAGCTATAACTTCTATGGATGCAGATCATTTAGATATTTATGAAAAAGCTAATGCGTTAGAAGAGTCTTTTATAGAATTTTCTGCTAAAGCAAAAGATTATCTTTTGGTGTGTAATGGGCTTCCGGTAGTAGGAATGACTTTTGGAATAGATGATGATTCTGATTACTGTGCTCAGCATATACGAATAGATAACGGTACTTATATTTTTGATTTAAAAACACCAGATCAATATATTAAAGATTTGCATTTAAACCTGCCAGGTAAACACAACTTGTTAAATGCGATTACGGCCTTTGCCATAGCTTTGCTATACGGCTCCCCGACCGAATCTTTGGCGAAGGCCTTATTTTCATTTAAAGGCGTTCAACGCAGGTTTAGTTATCAAATAAAAACAGATGATTTGATATATATCGATGATTATGCACATCATCCAACAGAAATCAATGCCCTACATCAGGCTGTAAGAGAAATGCATCCTAATAAAAATGTACTAGCGATTTTTCAACCACATTTATATAGTCGAACCAGAGACTTTGCAAGCGAGTTTGCACAAAGCCTTAGTCAGTTTGATCAATTACTTCTTTTGGATATATATCCCGCAAGAGAGTTGCCAATGGAAGGTGTGACATCAGAATGGTTATTAGAAATGGTCGATATAGAGAATAAAAAATTAATAGAAAAACATGGTATAATAGACGAGATAACAAAAAGTAAAGCTCAAGTTGTTTTAACTATTGGGGCAGGAGATATAGGAGAAGAAGTGAATAGTATAAAAGAATTTTTATTAGTATGAAGAGAAAGATATTGACATATTTAAAATTTATGAGCTTGATCATTTTGGTCGTTGTTCTTTTTGCTTTTACAGCAAAGCGTAACAAGCAAAGAAAAATTAATCAAGTGCTTATAGAATTTATCGAAGAACAAGATCCTTATGTAAATGAAACGACGGTTAATAAATTGTTAATACAAAATCAGGAGAGGGTTACGAACGTGGGTAAAGAAATTTTAGTTTTGAATACTGTAGAGCAAGATCTTGATTCACACAAAATGATAGAGCATTCTGATGTGTATCTTACTGTAAATGGGGAGCTTAGAGCAAGAATAAAACAACGCACCCCAATTGCACGGGTTAATGCAATTACTCCTTTTTATGTAGATGTTATTGGAAATACGATGCCTTTGTCTGATAGTTATTCGGCACATGTGCCTTTAGTGCATAACGTATCAGAGAGAGAAGTGCTTGAAGTTTTTCCTTTGCTAAAAAAAATTCAGGAAGATAAATTCTTGAAAAAACATGTAGTTGGAGTATACCTAAACAATGAAAAATTGTATGAATTGGAATTAAGAGTATTAGATTTTAGAATTGTTATAGGTAAGGTTGAAAATTTAAATAGTAAGATTAAAAATTTTAAAGCATTTTATCAAAAAGCATTAGGAGATCAAAGTCTTGGAAAATATAACAAAGTGAGTTTACAATTTAGTAATCAAGTGGTGTGCACCATAAAATAATACCAATATGAAACGAGAAGTAAATGAAATAGCGGTAGGATTAGATATAGGAACAACAAAGATTGTTGCTATGGTAGGTAAATACAATGAGTATGGAAAAATGGAGGTTTTGGGTGTAGGTAAATCCAAAAGCCTTGGTGTACATAGAGGTGTAGTTAATAATATAACACAAACTATCCAATCAATACAGCAAGCTGTTCAAGAAGCAGAAAGTATTTCTGGGGTTAAAATTAACGATGTTACTGTAGGTATTGCGGGTCAACATATTCGTAGTTTACAACACAGTGATTATATCACAAGACCTAATGCCGATGCAGTTATCGATGAAGATGATATCGATAAGCTATGTAATCAAGTGCATAAATTAGTAATGTTACCAGGAGAAGAAATTTTACATGTATTACCACAAGAGTATAAAGTAGACGGTCAAGCCGAAATAAAAGAACCTGTAGGCATGTATGGAGGAAGACTCGAAGCCAATTTTCATGTGGTGGTAGGGCAGGTTACCTCTATTCGTAATATCGGAAGATGTGTAAAAAGCTCAGACTTAGAATTGTCTGATGTAACTCTAGAGCCTTTGGCTTCAGCAAATGCAGTATTAAGTCAAGAAGAAAAAGAAGCTGGAGTAGCACTAATTGATATAGGAGGAGGAACGACAGATTTAGCAATTTTTAAAGATGGTATTATTCGTCATACAGCAGTAATACCTTTTGGAGGAAATGTAATTACAGAAGACATTAAAGAAGGATGCTCAATTATCGAAAAACAAGCAGAATTATTAAAGATAAAATTTGGATCAGCCTGGCCAGGAGAAAATAAAGATAATGAGATTGTATCGATCCCAGGATTGCGAGGTAGAGAGCCTAAAGAGATTACCTTAAAAAATCTATCCAAAATCATTCATGCTCGCGTTGTAGAGATTGTAGAACAAGTTTTTTTAGAAATTAAAAACTATGGGCACGAATCTCCAAAGAAAAAATTAATCGCAGGTATAGTGTTAACAGGAGGAGGGTCGCAACTTAAACACCTAAAACAGCTTGTAGAATATATTACAGGGATGGATACCAGAATAGGGTTCCCAAACGAACACCTTGCTGGTAATAGTGATTCTGAAACTACAAGCCCGATGTATGCAACAGCAGTAGGATTAGTAATGGATGGACTTGTGCATATGAAGAAGCAGCAAAAAATAGTGAAAAAAGAAGAAGCTATAGCTAATGCACAATCAAGAGAAAATGTTGAAACAACAACTATAGAGGATACAATAAATGAAGAAGAAAATCCTAGAATAGATCTAAAACCTAGAAAGAATATTCTAGAGAAATGGACAGAAAAGTTTAAGGAGTTTCTTGATAACGCCGAATAGTTAATTAGGATGTGATAATGTTCATATTTTGAACAGTAAAAATATTTAAAAAAAGTAGGAGAACCAGAAAATTAGCAATTATGAGTAATAACGAAGAGTTCGAGAATATTTCGTTTGATTTACCAAAAAATCAATCTAATACCATCAAAGTGATTGGTGTTGGAGGTGGCGGTAGCAATGCGATCAACCACATGTTCCAACAAGGGATTAAAGGAGTGGATTTTGTGATCTGTAATACAGATGCCCAAGCCTTAGAAAATAGTTCAATCCCTAATAAAATACAATTAGGAGTTTCACTAACCGAAGGGTTAGGAGCGGGTGCAAATCCAGAAGTGGGAGAGCAATCTGCTGTAGAAAGCTACGAGGAGATAAAAAGAATGCTAGATACCAATACCAAAATGATTTTTATCACAGCAGGTATGGGTGGTGGTACAGGTACCGGAGCAGCTCCTATTATTGCCAAAATGGCAAGAGAACTCGATATTCTTACGGTTGGTATTGTGACTATTCCGTTTCAGTTTGAAGGAAAAATGCGTAACGAACAAGCGCATTTGGGAGTAGAACGGTTGCGTGCACATGTTGACTCTTTGATTGTGATCAATAATAACAAGCTTAGAGAAGTTTATGGTAATTTAGGGTTTAAAGCTGGTTTCTCTAAAGCCGATGAAGTTCTTGCTACGGCATCTCGTGGTATAGCCGAAGTAATTACACATCATTATACACAAAACATAGATTTACGCGATGCTAAAACGGTTCTTAGTAATAGCGGTACGGCAATTATGGGGTCTGCTAATGCCTCTGGTAATAAACGTGCTCATGATGCTATTGTAAAAGCGCTAGATTCTCCTTTGCTTAATGATAATAAAATTGCAGGTGCTAAAAATGTATTGTTGTTAATTGTTTCTGGTAAAGAAGAAATCACTATCGATGAGATTGGAGAGATTAATGATCATATCCAACAAGAAGCTGGCCACGGAGCCAACATCATTATGGGGGTAGGAGAGGATGAATCTTTAGAAGATGCAATCTCTGTAACCGTTATCGCAACTGGTTTTGATGTAGAACAACAGGATGATATCGTAAATACTGAGACTAAGAAAATTATTCATACACTTGAAGACGAGCAACGAGCAGCTGTACAAGATTTAACACCTAAATCTACAGGTAAAGTTACTCCAATACTATCTCGACTGCCTAAAAAAGAAAAAACAGAAGAGCCATCGGTTATAAAACATGAGTTGATTGAAGATGAAGATAATGCATTGCTTCCAACAACAGATTTGCTAAAAAACATAGATGTAGAATACGAAATAGTAGATGCTTTTACTCCAGACAATGATTTTGTGATTATTAATGCGCAAGATATTATTAAAGAAATTGAGGTTAATGATGCAAAAGAAATTGCAGCAGCTGAAGAACAAGAAAAAGAAGATCAATTTGCATTGGCATTTGATATGCCTGTAGACGGAAATAAAGAAGAGCATGATATTCCAGCAGCTTCTTCAATAGAACCTGTTAATGACCAAATAGAAGAAGAACAATCTATTGTTTTTGATTTAAGTGATGATATCTTAGATATGGAAGTCAAAGATCCAATAGAAGTAGTTCCTGCAGGAGAAACGGTATCTGGTGGCGGACGTAAATATAGTCTTGAAGATTATATGGAAGAAGAAAAAAGACTAACCGATGCGCAACCTGCCGAAGTTATCGAAGAAGATGAAGAAGTAGTTTTTGAAAAGAAAACCATAGCTCCAGAACCACAGCCAGAAGAATCGGGAGATGTAGATCCGATGAATCAGCCTATTTCTGAAACGCTTAAAGCTAGAGCTGCAGAACGTCGCGCAAAAATGAAAGAATTTAATTATAAATTCAAAAACAATTCTTCTAAAATTGATGATATAGAGAAAGAACCAGCGTATAAACGTGCAGGAATTGATGTCGATGACAAACCTGATGATTCTGGATTATCGAGAACATCATTAGGTACAGATAGCAACGATGATATTCAACTACGTAAGAACAATTCTTTTTTACATGATAATGTAGATTAATAGAGGCTTATATGTATAGATATTATTTAGTAGTATACGAAGTGCCATTCTAGGTAAAGCTGTAATCTAAAAAAATAACTAGATAAACCGATAATCTCAATATAGAGTATCGGTTTATTTTTTATCTTCGCATTCCTAAAAAGATTAAAACTATTTATCATGAGTTTACAACAAGATGTAATGACAGCAATGAAAGAGGCAATGAAAGCCAAAGACACTAACGCTTTGACATCCTTGCGTGCCATTAAATCAGCTATTTTGTTGGCTCAAACAGAAACTGGAGCAAAAGAGGAATTGACAGAAGATCAAGAACTGGCACTATTACAAAAACTAGTAAAACAGCGTAAAGATAGCGCAGCAATTTTTACAGAACAAAATAGAGGTGACTTAGCGCAACCTGAACTTGATCAGGCAAAGGTGATCGAACAGTTTTTACCCGAACAGCTTACAGAAGAAGAAATAGAAAAGGTGGTGGTAATGACAATAGAAGAGACTGGAGCATCTGGTATGAAGGATATGGGTAAGGTGATGGGGATAGTTTCTAAAGAATTGGCAGGGCAAGCAGATGGCAAGACTATTTCTGCTATTGTAAAGAAAAAATTAGCATAAAAATAATATTAGGCCGCGTGGCGCAACTGAATAGCGCATCAGATTTCGGCTCTGAGGGTTGGGGGTTTGAATCCCTCCGCGGTCACATCAAGCACAAAACCTGCAATGAAATTGCAGGTTTTTGTTATTTGGAAAAGATCGAAGTCAAAACTTCGAATCTTTGGAGAATAACAAAAACTGTAAAGCGACAGCTTTGCTAGTTTTGTATTTGCAGTAGTGAGTTTAATGGGATCAACTTGAGTTAATCCCTCCGCGGTCACTTTTTGGACAAAATTGTCCAACGCCAGACAATTTTGTCTGGCTTTTTTGTTTGTAATTGTTACTTTTATATTTAGAAAATATACCCAATTGTTGTAGCACATTAGACAAAACGAATAAATGAGTACTTAAACCCAAAAGTTATAAACATGAAAAACTACATAGATGGCTTCGTTCTTCCAATTCCTCGAATTTATTTGGACGAATACAAAAAGGCAGCTGAAAAAGTAGCTGAAATTTGGAAAGAGTATGGTGCAATTGCTTACTTCGAATTCGTTGGCGACGATTTATCTTTAGAAGGCACGAAATCTTTTATAGAAACCGTAGAAGCAAAAGAAGACGAGGAAATTGTATTTGGTTGGGTTGTGTTTCCTTCAAAAGAGATACGTGACTTAGCCAACAAAAAAGTTCCTACAGATCCAAGAATGACAGAATTAGTTGCACCCTTAACTGACCCTAATAAGTTAATATTTGATGGCAGTAGAATGGTTTATGGAGGGTTTCAACCACTTGTACAATCGAATGAATAGATTTGAAATATAAAGGAAAAGAACGTGCTACAACATGGTGTGTAAGTAATAAAACGAAAGTATAAACATAAAATTATGGTCAGTGTTAAACTGAAAAGTTAGTGAGTAAAAATCTGCTACTACTCATATACAAGATCGTTATTTTTAATTCTTCCCAAAAGTTATAAAAAAGTTAAAACATTAAAATCGAATACTATTTCAACAAGCTATCATCAAGGCTTGATGTTCTTTTGCGTACTCGGTTATTTCTTCTAAATACTCGGTTAAAAAGTTTGAACCGTGAATGTTCGCGGTCACATCAAGCAGAAAACCACGCCATTTGGCGTGGTTTTCTATTTGCAGTAGTGAGTTTATTGGGGATCATTGAAGATAATCCCTCCGCGGTCACTTTAGTTAATTAAACCATTGAAAATCAAATAGTTTTCAATGGTTTGCTGTTTTTAGATATCTTGTAACTATTTGAAAATCAAAAGAAAAAGTTCGAATCTTCTCGAAGACTTACTTCCTTTATGTAGGAATACTTACATTTTAACACTCGATTTATGTGTATGAATCTCACACTTTGTGATTGTAATTAAATGGTCCGTTATTTTTTAGAGATTTTGAGTAGTGTTGGATTATTCATCGTTATGATGAAATAAATGATAATATGCTTTCAAGATAAGGAATAATTTTCTTAAGGAGATATCTAAGCCCTTTTGTCTGAGTTTGGATATTAGCTAAAAGAAGCTCGAATGTAGCAAGTTGGAAGAATAAAAGGATGTATATTGGCTATTAGTCAGAAAGATATCCAAATATAAATTCCAATAGTAAACTTTTGCGAAAATCAAAAAAACAATGATACAGATTACACTGCTATTA
Organism: uncultured Aquimarina sp.; assembly: GCA_947501475.1. Taxonomy (GTDB): domain Bacteria; phylum Bacteroidota; class Bacteroidia; order Flavobacteriales; family Flavobacteriaceae; genus Aquimarina. Next base: position 54,929 of record CANMWA010000006.1, read on the forward strand.
CTCAGCTTAACCTCATTGTTCATTTATCCTTTTCAAGAAATAGAAAAAATTGAAAAAGAAGAAGGGGTTTACGAAGGCCATGATAATTATGGTTATTCATTTTGCTGTAAAACTGAAGATGGATTCGAAAGCATACTAATTTTTAACGAAATTCTGTCCGTTGTACTTGAAAAACATCCATTGCATATAAATAAACATATTGGACAAAATTTCATAATCTCGTTTACTAAGGATGTAATTATTGAAGAAAAAGGTAGCAGAGAAGTATCGACTATAATACGCCTACAGAAGCTTGTGTCTGGGCAACATTTTCGAGAATGATATAATACTTTAATTTTCAATAGTAAAAGGTCTGAATCCTTGTTTGGCTCTATAGGAAAAAGCTACTCATAATTTAGAGATTCTTATAGAGTTTATTTTCTTAAACTGTCCTATTTATAATATAAAACAAATACCTTGTGAAATATAAATGGATAAAGTCATGAGCACAAAACTCTTCATAAAATATATGGTCAGTTTACGATGTAAACTCATGGTAAAAGAAGAGTTGAAAAAACTTGGATTGCATTATGTAGTTGTTGAACTAGGTATTATTGAAGTCTTAGAAGATATAACTAAGGAACAACGTCTTCAACTGAAGAGAAATCTAAGCAAATCTGGCTTGGAATTGATGGATAATAAAAAAAGTATTCTGATTGAAAAAATCAGAAATGTTATTATCGAAATGATCCATTACACAGATGAACTACCCAAAGTGAATTACTCTGATTATATCAGTGAAAAAATAGGTTATGACTATACCTATCTGGCTAATATATTTTCAGAAGTGAAGGGAATTACTATTCAGCAATTTATTATTATTCATAAAATTGAAAGAGTCAAAGAATTGATTATTTATGATGAATTAAATCTTACTGAGATTTCCCATAAACTACACTACAGTAGTGTTGCACATTTATCTAATCAATTCAAAAAAACTACAGGTTTGACACCTACATTTTATAAGCAACTGAAAGAAAAGCGTAAACAAAATTTAGAAGATTTATAATCGACTAATACCATATTAACCAAATTCTAAATGTATAGACCAATCTTTTATACTAATTTACAGGATACCATTTTCTTAATTTTGTATCATTCAGATAAACGGATATATTGTTCTGATACTTGTATACCACAAAATACCCCTCATTAAGTTTGATGGCTACTATTTTTTCAGCCCTATTCCTTATGCTAATGGGTGATCCCTGTAAACGAAATCACCCTTTTATTCATCACCATAAAAATGAGGTTATTTTTACAGACAATCGGTAGCGTTGAAAGTTGTTTTTTATCCTAAGTAATCTTTTCTTTTTTTGACATTTGATAATGTGTGATATATGTAATATAGGTCTTACGTGGTGTAACTCAGTTAGCCGTTAATTATCTCATTTTTGTATCAAAATAAAATTATGATGGATAATCAAGATATAAACAAAATAAATGACATATTGAAAAATGGTAAATGGAAGAAATTATTTATTTTGGCAATAATACCTATATTATTGATAGTATTTAAGCCATGGACTCAAGTGGGAGCTGGTGAAAGAGGAATTGTTCAGAATTTTGGTGCAGTTCAAGACGTAGTACTAGGAGAAGGGATTCATTTCAAAATACCAATAGTACAAACAGTTACTCTAATAGATGTAAAAATCCAAAAAGCAATGACTGATGCTGCCTCTTCTTCCTCTGACCTTCAGGATGTAGATTTATCAGTAGCACTGAATTATCATATCATACCAGATAAAGCAAATCTGGTGTATCAAACCATCGGAGTAGAATTTAAAGAGCGTATTATTGATCCGGCAATTCAAGAGGTGATGAAAGCCGTTTCAGCTAGGTATACTGCAGAAGAATTAATTACCAAAAGACCTGCGGTCAGCACCGAAATGCAAGAGGCACTCACTTTGAGATTACTTGCATCAAATATATCTGTTGATGCCTTTTCGATTATCTCTTTTAGCTTTTCTCAAACTTTTACTGATGCCATTGAAGCAAAACAAACCGCAGAACAAAATGCATTAAAAGCAAAGCGAGATTTAGATAGGATAAAAGTGGAGGCAGAGCAAACTATTGCTGCTGCAACAGCTGAAGCAGAGGCGCTACGTTTACAAAAAATGAATATTTCACCTGATCTGATTGAACTCAGAAAGATAGAAGCAAACCTTAAAGCGATAGAAAAATGGAATGGGATTTTACCGCATGTAACAGGTGCAGGTGCTATACCATTTATTGGAGTCAGTGATGTGGTTAAAAAACAAAAAGAATAATATTATGATCCTGGGGTTTTAATCTCTATGGTTCTTAACAATTTTATTTGTGCTGATTCATTTGATTTCTGGTAATAATCAAAATAAGCATAGAGCTTATCATTCGGTCTGCTAAAGTCAAATCACAACTTATGAAAATAATAGAGTTTATAACGAGATGGAGTAACAATTACCTCTTCATAATTATCATTGTTATTATCATTACTATAGTACTTATCAAATTATCGATATGGATACTCAATAAATATATTCTACATACTTCAAAAAACTCTCAAATAGCGCCTACTCATTATCATTTTTTTAAAAATGCTGTTGCTTTGCTATTTTGGCTAATTGCCTTAGCTACCATTACTTTTCTAATTCCTCCCCTCAAAGCTTATGCCCTTACGGTTTTTGCAAGTGCAGGTATTTTTCTAGCTATTCTTGGATTAGCCGCACAACAAGCTTTATCTAATATTGTTAGTGGAACTTTTATTGTTATTTTTAAGCCCTTTAGAGTAGGTGATTTTATCACAATAGCTAATCAACATACAGGAACGGTAGAAGATATTACTTTAAGACACACCGTAATTGTTAATTTTGAAAATAGAAGGATTATTATCCCCAACTCAATCATAAGTAGTGAAACGGTCATCAACAGTAGCATAGCAAACGAAAAAATATGTGAGTCAATTGTTATTGGAATTAGTTACGAAAGCGATATTGATACCGCCATAACCATTATGCGAGAAGAAGCAGAAAAACACCCTTTTTGTATTGATAATCGATCTAAGAAGGAAAAAAATAAAGGTTTAGAAATTGTTCAGGTTTTTCTCATTGGATTTGGAGAGAGTTCTGTGAATCTGAAAGCAAGAGTATGGTGTGATAATCCATACAAAGCCTTCGAAATGCATTATGATATTAATCAATCCACTAAAAAAAGGTTTGATAAGGAAGGCATTGAAATTCCATATCCACATCGTACAATTGTCTATAAAAAACCTTTGGAAAAGAAGAGCGATATAATACCTTCTTCATTATAATTATTTGTCTCTTTTCTAAAGTCAACTTACTATATAATCATACTAATCCTGGTAAATAGGTTGCCATATATTTAATGTAATATCATACAAAAGTGTGATATATGTAATGTAGGTTCAGACTAGTGTAACTCATTAAGTCTTTAATTAACTGATTTTTGTATACACATTAAAACCGTCCCATATCGGGTGCGTTATTCATAATCTTAAAACAGAGAATCATGTCAAAAGAAAAAGAAGGTAAAGCCAAGTCAGGTAAAAAAACACCTGCAAAAAATTTGAAAGAAAAAAGGGCAGCAAAAGCAGCAAAAAGAAAGCAGAAAAGAAATGATGATTAAATGTTATAAAAGAAACCATCTGATCACCTTCTCCTAGTTAGTGTTAATCTTCTAACATATTATCAATGAAAAATAGTGAATTAGAAAAATCCTGTACGCATGAGTTAGTTGAGACCGTTGATTACATACCTGGATCTGTAGTTATGAAGGCAATTCTGAAGAAAAAAACAGGAACTGTAACTATATCATCATTTGATATGGGAGAAGCATTACCCTCAAAAATATCTCCTTTTGATAACCTCATTCAGATTATAGATGGAGAAGCTGAGATTATTATTAACGAAAAATCAAATACAATTGAAACTGGTCAGGTAATCATTATTCCTGCTCATGCAAGGAATATAGTAAAGGCTAACAAGCGTTTTAAAATGTTGTCAACCATCATTAAGAGTGGTTATGAGGACATAAGCATTTAAATATAATAATACATGTTAGGACAAGAAAGTAAATTCAAACCAGGCGATACTGTTTACGCTAAAGCAAACCCTGAAGTTAAATTGATTGTACGATTATATTACCGTAGAATATACTACTGTACGTTTGCAGAAGATCCTGAGAAAAAGGAAGTAGTATTTTTTGAAAGAGAACTTTTATAATGATTGATTGTAACGACAAAAGTTAAGAACTAAATAACACATATATAAAATGACACAAGAATTAGGTATAACAAAAAAGCAAAGCTTTCATTTTAACATTCCAAAAAAGAAGCCGAAAATTGCCTACTTCATATTAGTTCACCATTTCCCTAGACAGTTCAAACGATTGTTCAAAGCCATTTACCATCCAGAAAACCATTACTTAATCCATATCGACCAAAAAACAGACATCAATATAAAAAAGGATATTAAAGCTTTTATAGAAGATTACTCCAACGCTTATGTCTTAAAAAATGAAAATATAGTATGTGGTGGATACAGCATGGTACAGTCTCAAATTAATGGAATGAAGTACCTTTTAAACCGTTGTCTGAAATGGGATTTTTTTATTAATCTGAGCGATCAGGATTTTCCCTTGAAATCTCAAGATTTTATCCTTGATTTTTTGAACATGAATAAAGGGAAAAACTTCATAAAAATAGTCAACCAAATTATGGAACGACCTAGTACGCCGAACCGCGTTGAAAACTATTTTCAGGAGATAGATATTGGCTTTTCGGGGATACCCTATAAAAGATCTTTCATGAAAAATGTGACCTCGTATGTCGGTGGACAATGGATGATCTTGACCAGAGCATGCTGCGAATTTATCTGTGAGAGTCCCGAAGTGAAAAAGTTTGAAGATTTCTATCATAAGATCCTAATTGCTGATGAATCATTTTTTCAAACTGCACTAATGAATACTTCATTCAAAGAAACAATCATAAACGATGATAAAAGAGTTGTTATATGGATAGCTGATGGTGATATAAAATTGAAACCAAAAACTTTGACAGGATCGGACATTGACTTTTTAATGCAAGGAGATAACTTATTTGCCCGAAAATTTGATGAAAGAGTTGATGAATCTATATTGGATACTTTGGAGAAAGTTTTCACAACAAATCAAATAATAAATAATTCTAATAGTATTGATTTTAACCTTGTTCAAACGCTTAATATTGATACAAAAAAAAGTACCCTATTAGATCCAGAAACAATCATAAGTCCATCAACGAAACAAATGCTTAATGGGAACAAATAAATATTAAAATGACTAAAACGAATATTACAAGAAGTTGGCGAGAACAAAAGGTAATGCTCAAACGGAGATTTCCTTTTCTATCCGACAAGGATTTTGACTTTAAAGATGAGCAAAAAGAAATGATGCTTGATAATCTTGCAGTTAAACTTAAGAAAACCAGAGCAGAGTTAGAATTGCTTTTTGCTGAGCTCCAAACCTATTGAACTGTAATTAAGAAAAAAAATGATGCATAAATTCAAAATACAACCGCTAGCCGATGGGGTATTGGTAAAAGCCGATATAGCAGAAAAAAAATCAAAGGGGGGCATTATCATCCCTGATACTGCTAAGGAAAAACCACAAAAGGGAATCGTATTAGCCGTAGGAAAAGGTAAAAAAGATGAACCCATGACTGTAAAAGTTGGTGATGCCGTATTATATGGAAAGTATTCTGGAACGGAAATTACTATTGAGGGTATTGATGCGCTTATTATGAAAGAGTCGGACATCTTTGGCATTATTCAACCAACTACTTTAGAACTTATATAAGAATATTGAAACAGATATATGAGAAAGGAATATATATTTTAGCTAAAGTGCTACGTGAGTATACATCTGGAAAGATTGTTGAATCGCGTAATAAGAACATTTTTATAAATACAATATGCCTAAAGATAAAAGAACACTTTATCTGGATAATTAAGAGCGGCTGATTGTACATACGATTCTTTTAAAATACCATAGTTAGCGTATTTCTTATACTTTTCTACCGCCCAACCAATATTGCCATAGTCAAAATGCCAATATTCTTTATGATCACATACAAAATCTTCATCCTCGAAAAGTTTCATCAGAAGCTTACGATTTTTCTTTGCTTCTTCACTAATGTCTGGATGTTTGGGATAACATTTTTCATTTAAATCAATATGTAGTCCATCGTTGGTTCCAAAATCCAGTACGCATTTCTTTCGCAAATCATAAATCAGGGCATCAACCGCACCTCCTGTTGAATGGGTAGATTTCTTTTGAGGAGCAATAAATCTAGATACTATCTTGCTAATTTCTTCTACTGTTTTTTTAGGGTATTTCTTTTTCAAAAAATCGGCTTTTTGATCCCATAGTTTTTGTTGATGCTCAAATGATCTCCAGGCTGATCTAATAATTAGCTTTTTGCCCTGATTATCCAGAAGTTTACTAATCCGACCTATTTTTTCATATACCTCTTTTCTAACTAAATAGCGATAGTTTTTTTGAATGGACTTTTCAAATATTAAATTAAAATCTGAATCCTGAAGACTTATCAATGGAGTGTGATCCTCCTTGACAGGTATAATGGCTGTTTTCTTTTTGTGCAACCTGTCTTTTTCTTCTACTATTGCGCAATACGCTGCCGCACTTATAGGGGTAATGATATTTTTAAAAATATAGGATGAATTCATGGCAGTAACTAATGCTCCATACTTTAATGTAAATGATACATCGCTTCCAACTTTTAAGTCCTCTTTTTTGGCATTGATTATAATGTGATCGCCACCTGCTCCCAGGATTTCGATATCTAATTTTGGAGTTAATCCAGTGACCATTACATCTTGAACACCCATTGCCAAGATAGCTCGTCTTATTATGCCTTGGTCTTTAAATTTTGGCTTGTTGCCAAAAGCGTCCAGACCGATCTCACCATCTGGTACTGATGATTTGTTTTTCAATTCTATAACTTCAGCCACCAACATAAAGGCGTCCTGATAAAGTTTTGGAATCGGTTTTCCTGTTAAAGGTTCATAACCTAAAAATATAGATTCTCCTAATCTCAAATTATTTATCCTACCAACATCTTTTGTAGTGCTGAACCAATTATAATTAGCTGAGTTTCCTCCTGAGATCATAGATAGCTTTATATGGAACTTTTTTTCAATATTAATAGCAATAGAAGACAGTAATTCCATCTTTTCTGCTGTAGGCTTAACTCCCGAAAAACAAGCAAGGTTTGTACCTATCCCAGTGAGTTTAATTCCTTGAAGACGTAATACTTTTTCAATGGTATTTTCGAGTTGAGATGGCATTATTCCTTCGCGCAAATCTCCTAATTCTACCATGATTATGATCTTATGTATCTTACCATGTATGATAGCAAATTCTGAAAGTTTTTTTATAACAGACAACTCCGAATTTAAACTCATATCAATATCTAATACTACTGATTCTGCCTGACTTATCATGGGTGTCCTAATCAATAAAAAAGAAGCTTTCACTCCAGCGTCACGCATTTTTTTGATATTTGCGATTCTTGAGTCAGCAAGAATTTTAACCCCACTCTTTACCAAAATATTGGCAATATGTGGATGCGCACAAACACCTTTAGTAACAGCAATTATATCTATACCTTTTGATCTAAAAAGGGTACTCAAAGTCTTAGCGTTATGAGCGATCTTGCTAAGGTGGATGTCTATTCTTGGGGTTGACATAATAGAGGATTGACACGAATTAAATCAGGAAATATTTCATGAAGTTTTTCTATCAGCTTGCTGCAGTCATTTTTTAAGACATCAGTGACAGGTAATTGATACTTATCTTCATAAGCCTTTGTTGTACTTTCAATTTCTTGGTCATTCATTTCTTCATGATTGATAGTGATTGCAATTACTTTGGATCCTGAGAAAACTTCTAACATTTTTATTTCGCTTTCAAGTGTTGGCATTGGGATTTTAGGAAAATCACATCTGGCAAGCCTTTTTGGTGGATGTTGGAGGATAATAGCCTTAGGCATAGCACCTCTAATGATTGCACTTGAGGAGGTAAATGCAGGATGACTAAGCGCTCCCTGCCCCTCTACTACAATAATATCGGGTTGTTCTTTGAGTGCTTCCAGAATAGCATTTTCAACTTCTCCAGTTGCAAAGCCAGAACTTAGCATATCTATCGCAATACCGTATTTTGAACCTTGAAGTATTCCTGTCTGACCTGTAGTTATGAAGATGGCGTTTAAACCTTCTTTTTTTAGAGATTCTACTAACTTAAGTGCTGTAGTTCGCTTACCAACTGCACAATCTGTACCAGATACTGTTATTATAGGGGTTTGAACGTCTCTTATCTGTCCTGTAAAGTTGTGGAGATTTTCTTTTGAAGGTGGTTTTCTTACATCAAAAATGGATACGTTGTATTTTTTTGCAAGATTCATACAAACTTCGTCATCCGAAAGAAACTCTGGAAGTCCGTTTACAATATGCATTCCAGTCTTAATGGCAGTGTGAATAATTTTTTTCTCATCATCACTAAGTAATGGCTTAAGGGGAGCAATTCCGTAGATAAAGTATTCTGGAGCACTATCTAATATTTGAATAGCGTGGTTGAAATTCTGGAATATTGGTATCCCATTTTTAGTTCCATCGAGATACTCACCTGCATCAAGACCTGATTTACTGCTATCTATAATACCAACGATTTCATACTTCCCAGAATGTCTGACAAGACCATTTGCAACTTTACCATCCAATTTGCCAAATTCGTTTTCGCAATAAACTATTGCCGATGTTTTCATATTTAAGTGATGTAAGATTAGTAAATTAACTTCAGAAAGATTTTAACTTCCTACTAGTGCTCTTCCATGCAAACCCAATTCCCATCTATCTGGATCATTTTGAAATCCGCAGTAATATATTCCATCAATATATCGCTTTACTATAAGCGAAATACTAGGGTTTATTTTAGTGAATACTGTATCACCAACTTCATATTTTAGAATTACTTTTTTATTCAATTTCATTTTTAATATTTGAAGCGGTTATTTTTTTATTTCTTTTGCCCCCAGAGAGTTAAGTTAATAAGTAAATAATCTCTGAGGATAAAAAGAATCAGCAAGAAAAATGACGACGTTAAAGTATCCTTCCGAATGGCTCTAAGAGTTAGATTACTTAAGTGTCGTCTTTTTACCTTAAAATCGGTCGTATTACATTAATCTTCGGTTAGTTTTAATGTCTTCTGGCCAAAGAATATTTGTTTTTTGAAGTTTTATTCTATCGTATTTAAGAAAGGCAGAGTTTTTAATTTCTGCCTTTTTATTACCTGAAATGTTTTGTAGTATCTCTCAGATACTCCGCATTCATTATCATTTTGGTAATTCTGAATCTTTCAGGCCTGAAACGATTGCATCTAAGCATAAAACTTAATTATGATGTCTGTTACAAAGATCTTTATAATTAACTCATATTTGGTTATACAAAAGAAATTGAATGTTACATAAATCATAGGTTTTAGGATTTATAAATGCTTTTGGAAACTCAGTTCAGAAGAGTGCCGTTTACTATAATATTTTACCAAAAATCAATATTTAATTTAAAACATAAAGTTTTTATTGAATCTTTTAAGTTCTGATCTTGAAATAATTGTATAACGCTAAGCAACTTTAAAGTATTCTGCCAACTCTTTGGTTTTCAGTAATTCATTTTCAAAATGTTTCGACATTTGTCTTTCCGAGGTCACATCAAGCAGAAAACCACGCCATTTGGCGTGGTTTTCTATTTGCAGTAGTGAGTTTATTGGGGATCATTGAAGATAATCCCTCCGCGGTCACAATGAGACAATTTTTACCGAAGCGAGACAATATTGTCTCGCTTTTTTGTTGGTTATTATTACTTTTATATTCTGGAAATAAATCCAATTAGATTTGTCTAATTTATTCGATGCAATCAATACTTTACGAAAAAATGTTAGGAAAGGGGCTAATTATAGAGGAAGAACTAGATGAATATCAAGTCTACAAAAAGGGTCAAATAATTAAATTTGAAAGTATCGCATATGATCTATACAAAAAAGTTAAAAACTGGAATGGTTGGTTTGGAGTATCTCCTATTCCAAAGGAAATAAAAGACATAGTTGAGAATAAAAAACTAAACTTTTCAGATGTATATTACTATTGTAAAGATGAGAAAAAGAGAAATCAATTAATAATCTTTGATAATTGCAGCAAAATATTTAGCCGTTCCTTATTCAAAATAACAACTATTTTTCAAAGTAAAGAGGAATATTATTTGCTTTTAAATGACAAATTGGTTCTTAGAATAAGTGAAAACACAAAAGTTTATACGCGCGACATTGGGTTGGATCATTGGGAACAGGCTTTTATTGAACAGGATGATAAGCTATTGTCAGATATTATTTATTGGTACAAATATGAAAATATGGGAATATTCTCTGATAGTGAAAGATTAGGTGCAGTCGAGGATATATACTGTAGATATTTAATCTATTTCCAGACTAAATATATTATTGGTTTTTAAACTTTGATTGTAAAACAATTATCCCGTTCATTACATAATTATTCGTAATGATATAACTTACATACCCCAGTCTGGTTTGATATTTAAAATCCAGATCTTTTAGCTCTTACGCTTTTTGAACACATTTGAATACCAAATTTTATGTGTAGTTTCTATTATACTTTTTTGAAGATATCAGAGTAAAAATCCAGTTTCTCTTCGTAGAAATTATTGCCATTTCTTAGGTCTAACTTTTTTGCATGATGATAAGCAATATCTGCAAACCATCTTGATAATTCTTTAGTTCTGTATTTGCTCTGTTGATGATTCGGTACATCATTTTTTTGCTGAACAATGATAAATCAATTGAAATACTTTCTTTTCCTGATCTATGCATTTCCCGAAAAAACAAATGGCATGATTGATAAAAATAACACTTAGAAACATCATCCCAACTTTCATGACGTGAGTTTAATTTCTCCTCTACGATAGAAAAACACTCTGAAAACCTATGGTTAGCAGATAGGTAAAGTATTATTTTGTGACTTAGATCTTCAGTTTCTGAATTTTTAATCGTTAACTGATAATACTTTTCTGCCAATGCTGTCTTGCCTAGCATCATGTAGGTAAATACAATTTTTGGATAAGTAATACCCGGTACATATAGACAGGAAATCTTTTTATCAAGAATAGGCTTGGCTTTTTCCAGAACTTCGGCATATAGTTTCATATCGAATAAGACATTAAGAGTTCCATTTACCATACAGGCTTCACAGTTATCTAAAGGTCCTTTTTCTGAAATAGATTCAGATGCACGCAAATAGAGTAATGCTTCCTTTGGGTTACCCATTCTGTGGAGTTTTGACATTTTGTAATACGTTATTATCCGTTGTCCTGCTCCATATTTATTGAATCTCCTTTCAAAATCGTTGAAAACAGTTTCAATTTGGTCACGGGAGATAGCACTAAACTCATATAAGTCATTGACAATCCATTTATAAGCCCATAATGTATCCTTATAATTAAAACGTTTAGGGTATGTATCACAACAATCCAAAAGCCAAGGAAAAATTGAGATTGCTTTTTCAGTATACCCCAGAAACTCTAATTGACTTACATATTCTAGTCTGGCTTTATACTCAAGATCCAGATCTTTTAACTCTTTTGCTTCTTGAACACATTTGAATATCAAATTTTTATTGTCTTCGGTGTAGTTTTTATTACACTTTTTTATGAAATTCTCTATTTCTTTTTTTGTCTTTAGTCTCATAATTCTCAGATGTCAATATCGGTTGAATTAATTTGTTATTTACCTGTGAGGTTATTGCTTCACTTTTTTGAAGATATCAGAGTAAAAATCCAGTTTCTCTTCGTAGAAATTATTGCCATTTCTTAGATCCAACTTTTTTGCATGATGATAAGCAATATCTATAAACCATCCTGATAATTCCTTTGTTTGATACTTGTTATGCTGATGACCAGGAAAATTCTCTTTTATAATCGATGATGACAGATCAAGAGTTGCGTTTTCTTTTCCTTGTAAATACATTTTTAAGAAAAATAAATTACACGACTGATAAAATAAGCACTTGGCTTTATCACTACTTCGTTCTAAAATTAAGTTTAATTGTTTTTCTATAATACTAATCCCCTCTACAAATCTATTGTTCACCGCCAGATATAGTACCAAATAGTGATAGTCGATAAAATTTAACTCTTCCAAATTTAGATTTTGATCACTTAACTGATAGTATTTTTCTGCTAACTCGATCTTATCTTTGATCATATAGATATACATAATTCTTGGATAGGTAGTTTTAGGTACACTGACGCATGTAAGATTTTTGTCTAAAATAGGCTTTGCCTTTTCCAAGACTTCATCAAATAACCCCACCTCAATAAGGATGTCAAAAGTACCATCTACCATACAGGCTTCGCAATCATCTAGAGGTCCATTTTTTAAAACCGTCTCATAATTGCGCAAATGTTGTAAAGCTTCTTTTGGATTACCCAACCTATGCGCTTTTGTCATTTTGTAATGTTCTAAGATTCGCTGTCCGGATCCATATTTGTTATATCTATTTTCAAAATCATTGAAAACAGTTTCAATCTGCTTATAAGAGATGCTGGCAAAATCAAATAAAGAAATGACAATCCATTTATAAGTCCATAATGTGCTTGAATATCTAAAGCGCTTTGGGTATGTATCACAGCATTCCAAAAACCATGGAAAAATCGGAATGGCTTTTTCATGATAGTTAAGATTAACTAATTGAGCCACATATTCTAATCTAACTTTGTATTCAAGATCCAGATCCTTTAACTCCTGCGCTTTTTGAACACATTTGAACACCAAATTTTTATTAGCTTCTGTATAGTCTCTATGACATTTTTTTATGATGTTTTCTATTTCTTGTTTAGTCTTTAGTTTCATTGTTGTCGGATATTAATGCTAATTGAATCAGGTCGTTAAAATTATCATTCATAGCTATAAGCTCTATATTATTTAATGGATAATGTCCCAAAAGTTTGGCGTTAACATATAGTGTTTTTATGATCAGATCATTTAAGCTCCCTGATTTTTTTAAAAGAGAGGACACCACCTTATTTTTAAGATTAAGGTATAAATGAGAATTGTATTGTTCTTGTGGGTCAAATACGCTTTCTGAAATTGATTTCCATAAATCATTTTGATCTTTCTGAATATTTTTGATATCCTCTGCAATCAATGAATCAATACTAGCATGATAGATAGCAGGGATACTTTCAGGTTCATAACCTCGTAATTTAATTTTGCAATGATATTTATCTAGATGAAGTTGCAGATCATTGATGATCGGTTCATACTTTTGATGATCATCGACATCGATATTTCCTAGAAAATCACCAAAATAATTTGCTGCGATTTCTACATAATCTCTTGTTTTGTCTATTACGCTTATTTTCTTGATGATACCTTTATCAAACGTATATCCTGCATTGACTACTAGTTTTTTATTGGCGATAGCAATAGGGATGATTTGCTTAAATTCATCGCTATTGGTTACATAAAATATAGTTTCATTCAGTTCTCTTATTTCGTTTAGATTCAGTTGGCCATATGTAGTATCAAACTCAAACCATTTTGCTATAAAAACAAGAAAGCTTTCATCTGTTAAAGCCATTTGTTTGAGGGGAAAACTATGAGTTTGAATAATTCTTTTTAGGGTAGAGGGTGCACTTTTGCTTAACTGATAAAAATATTCCTTGATACTATCCTCAACATTTTTTTTAAGTTGCTCCGAAATTTCATTAGGATAAATACTTTCTCTTGAAGCATTAAGAGAGATGTTTTCTGAATTGATAATTGCTCTTACAAAAACAGCCCATTTTGGCAAGATATCATTAGAGGCTGTGGTCACAAAAATTCTTTTTACATAGAGGTACCCTTCTTTTCTATCTGTTAAGTAACTTGCTTGTGGAGAGAGATATAACACGCCTTGATTGCGATTGGTTTTTTTATCTTTTAAAAGAATGTAGTTGGTGAAACCTTCGTCAAAAACCTCCTGTCCTAAAGCTAGACATTGGTCACCATCTAAATTTTCTTCCCAGGGAAATGATCTGTTTATGGTTCCTTTGGAAATACTATTAATTTCGATATTGATAGGAATATGCAAATATTGACCATACTTTTTTATACTTGATACAATCCCATTTGAATTGAGGTTTATCTTATCCCGAAGTTTTAAGATAACTTTGGTTCCGATGGTAAGATCGTAGGTTATAGTTTCGATTACATACGTGCCATCAATATTACCGGTCCATTTGATGGCTTGATCTTCTTCTGAAGGTCTGGTAATAAGAACAATATCATCCGAAACCATAAAGCAAGATAATATCCCGATCCCAAATTGACCAATAAAGTCATTGCGCATGCTATCGTCTAATTTAGAACTCGACCCAATTTTTGCCAGGAATTCTTCCACTTGTCGAGCTGTAAGTCCAATACCATTATCCGAAATAATAAACCCTGCTCCATCTGAATTATTAAAATATTCTATGGTTATTAACGGTTCAAAGGTTTCTGTTTTTTTTCTTGCATTGATAGCATCGATTGCATTCTGCAATAATTCTCTGATAAAAACTTCTTTCTGAGAATACAAGTGATCAGAAAGAATTTTTATAATTCCTGATAGATTAACTAGAAAAGGTGTGTTTTTCATATATTATATAGTTTTAAGTTTATTTATTGCTTTCCAATCGACTATTTTGTTTCTAGTGTTTTTTGATTTTTTTAGTGGTATTCCAGGACAGATATCATCGATAAAAATCAAATCCCTCAACCTAAAAACCTCCCAATCCCAAGGTGATGGCATTATTTTTCTTTGCTCAACATCATGGAGTGAAATCTTAGCCTGAGTCTTTATGTATTTGATAGCTTCTTGCAATGTCCCATCGGTGCAATCTACTCGATACGTATTTAATATAATTGTGTGCTGTGCTTTTTCAAGTTTTCTTAGCACTTCAAAACATCCGGTATTATATTTTCCTATATTTGGGTATTCATGTTCTACTACAGTACCATCAAAATCTAAATAAATCTGCATATTTTGTTTTTTATAGGTTGACTATTAAAATCTATACGACATTCCTGCATTAATAGTTCCTTTATACCCATATCCTAATTCGGCAATTATAGCTATAGTTGTTCCTAGTCGTATGCCCAAAAGTGTTCCTTGATAGCTAAAAACTGTCTGATTTATGGATTGGTCTAATTCTCGAGATCTGGGAACAGGTCGAAAATCTCCAAAAAAATATCCCACTCCAAAACTTGCTCCAGCGTACATCCTTATCCAATTGGTTTTGATAAAATTATATTCCCAGTCAAATGCAAGCATAAAATATGCTGCATTTAGGGATCCAATTAATTGATTGAGACGATATACTTCTTTTTGATTTGCCTCAAAAGCCACACTTATTCCTATGGTCTGTTTAGTATCCATCTCACCTTTTGCCGTAAGACGAAAGACTTCTGTTGTCTTTTTATTTTTGAATGATACATCACTGGTAAAAAGATCTCTTGTAATCAATCTTTCATAAGGACCAGTTTCAAAATTCGAACTTTTGATACCATAGGATAAAACAATTTCGCCTCGACCTTTGAAATTCTGAGGTTCCTGGGATTGCCCAGTAACATTGATACATCCCATAGATATGAACATGACAAGTTTTAAAATGATGCTATACCTCATCTTTTTGAGTATTAAAGGGTTTAAAAATCTTCCTGTTCAAATTAAAATCTTGTACGATATATTTTGTTAGGCTTACCTGGGCTACGATTTCTTCTATTACTTTCATAGAGCTTACGTCTCCAGAAGGAAAAGAAAAAATACCTTCTGTGTTTTCGATAGCAACATAAATAGTATTATGCAAGAAGGAAAGCATGATGTTTTGACCAGATCTTTTTTTGAATTCTACAATTCGTTCCATTAAGGAGGTAGACAATACATATCGTGCTTCAACCTGATCAGTGGTATATACGAGGAAATGCTTACTAAATCTTACATCTTCTAATCGCACCGGTTCATCTTCTATATATTCAACTATCCATCTGTCTGCTTTAGTTGCTATTGATCTGGGTAATACAAGAGTATGCCCAACTAGACGCTTTGGAAAATTCGCTGAGCAAAACATCCCTCTAAAACTATAAAGCAAATTATCAGCTGTTTTTTTGCTAAATGTATACTTTATGGGTTCTATCAATTGATAAAGCACAGTTAATTGTCCCATATATGGAATTGCAACCAAACCGCTAAGATCTTTTTTATGTAGAATTCCAATATCTGCAATATGTACAGGAATACCATCATGGGTGTTTTTTATAGTGCCATACGTATGCATATTGTCATTATCGGCTATCCAGTTGAAAATTTTGCTCGCTTTTACTTGTTGTAATGATACTTGTTGCTCTTGCGAAAACTGAAAAGAAGGAAATAATTGCTCCACCATTTTTAAAATAGCTTCATTTTCTATTTTTTTAAATTTTGAAAACTCCTTGGTAAAAGAATTTACCAAACCTTTATAAAAGAAATAAAAAGCAAAGATCGCTGTAACAAAATAGTAATAGATGTTCTTACTGGTTCTTTGGTATTCCCCGTCTATATAAATAGCAGTTTGCAGCGTATTGTTTACCACAAAAATATAAGTCAAGTAGCCAATAACTAGTATTGGAAAAATCGCATAAGTTATATATACAATCTTCTGCTTTTTCATGATCATTTTCTTTTGCTGCAAAGCAATAGCCAAATCTTTTTTAAGATTCTGATATACCGTTTTTATATCCGCTTGTTCCATTCTTTAACTTAATATGTTTTTTGCATCAATGTTCTTCTTCTCTTCCTGAGGAGTTTCTAATATTTTGTATGGTCTATCTCTCCTTATACCTGCTACAAAATTTGCAGGAAACATCTGGATGGTATCATTATGATGCGTTACTGCCGCATTATAAGCTCTTCTCGCAGCCGAGAGTTGTTCTTCTATATCCGTTAGATTATATTGAAGTATCAAGAACTGCCTATCTGTTTTTATATCAGGATAGTTTTCTATCGTTGCTTGTAAACTTTTCATTAAAGAAGACATTTCATTGGCCGACGAAATTGTTTCTTTGGGTTTAATCGTATTTTCTGTTTTTGATCGTAATTCAGTTATTTTGATAAGCAAATCTTTCTCATGAGCGGCATATTTATTTACTACAGCCAGCAAATTAGGGATGAGATCAAAACGCTTTTTTAGATACACATCAATACTACCATAAGCTTCATTAACTTTATTCTTTTTAACAATGATCTTGTTGTTGATTAAAATGTATATAATCGCAATCAAAATGATTATTCCTATTAATACATTTGTCATCATTGCTTATTTTATGAATAAGTTTATTAATTATTCTGTTTCTATACACCAAGCTTAAAATCAGTTCATAACTCGATCATATGTTCTAACAATAGTAACTGGTAGATCACTGATTATAGCTTCGATAGTAAAAGTAAGGGTGTTATTGTCGTTACTAAACGATACCATTATCGATTCTATACCAGTATTACCCTCATCGGAGGTATAGACTCCATTACCGGAGTTTTGCCAAGTAGCAAAGCTTTCTTCTTCCAGGACGCATTCAGTTTCTTCTGAATTAAGACCATATTGGGAGCCTATGACAATATTGTTTGCAAAAAATTCTAAAAATGTTCGCATTCTACATGCATCGACTTCTTCTGAAATATCATTATAGGTTACACCAACAAGATTCCATTTTCCTATGATAGGGTCTTGATTATCAAGTCTATTATATGTAAAAACTCGTATAACCTCTTCTTCTATAATAGTCGTAAGGGTATTTGCTCCATTAGTAAAATTAGCTGCCATATTAAATGTCATTCCCGATTCTGGGGTTAAATTATATGTGTCTTGCCCAGCGTTTTCCCATGTTCCACTATTAGAAGATGTGCCTATCATGCACCCTGTACTATCAGTATTGTTATCAAACTCTGCAAATCTCCAGGTCTTATCTTCAAAAAACTGGAATATTGAATTTAATTCGCACGCATTCAAAGCATTCACTTCATTATCGACTAAAACACTTTTTATTATCCATTGCCCAATGATGGGATCTGGATTAATTATACCATCATCTTTTTTACAAGAAAAAAGAAAGAGAGTGCCTGTCACAACTAGTATTATTGTATAATTTTTCATGAGTTCTATATTTTTAAATATGAAAATTAAATAACTATAGATAGGATTAAAACTGTGCTGAAACACCTAAATTAATAAGTCCCTTGTACCCGAAACCGAATTCAATAAAACTGGCCAGGGTTTTTCCAACTCTTATTCCTACAGCATTGAGTTGAAAATTAAAGAAACTGTCTTTGGTTGGAGTAAAAGACCTGTTGGAAGATGAACCTAGCATAAAGTCTTCTTTTATAAAAGAGTAGGTTATACCAATTGATTCGAATTTCCTATATCAAGTCCAATTTCTATCTGGTTAGTTCCTTTTTCTTGAGCCATACTTACGATACTTAAAAAGAAAATGACTACACTTATTCTTGCTTTTTTCATCATCAGTATTTTGATTTAAGATTACTATTGGTCAAATTTTCTTTCTATAGCAAAACTTTTACTTTACGGACACTTTCAATGTATTTACATGTTTTGTGTTTTCTTAATTACATTCCTTTTTCGGTAATGCTATACAATGCAAATTTTGCCATTTCGATATTGGCATATGTAGTTTTTGTATCAAAAATCACTTCGCTTAATATCTTTATAGCCATTTGACCCCTATATGATGATCCAACATCAAAGCCTTATTGATGAGCAACAGACCTCTTGTATCCATATCTGCATCAAGTTCAAGCCCTTTTTCTATTGCACTGATTCTATCTTTACCCTCTAATAGATTTGAATACTCCTTCCAACCAGGAGCAAAAGAGGGGAAATTAACCACTATTAATTTTATATTCTCGAAGCGTTCTTGGGGATCATTGATCCACTCCAGCGATACATACATGTTGTACAATCCGGCTTTGAGCTCTCCTTTTCTTTCTCTCTCCAGTGTATGTAAAGCTGTTTTTGAAGTAAAAAAACCTCTCGGTGCCAAACTATCGGTCATAATATAATATTTCAACGCATTATCCCAATCTCCTTGTAATAGATAGGTAAATGCTAAATCATATACAGGGTATGGCCACTTTGGGGCTTCCTTATTAGCTTGTAACAAGATTTCAATTGCTTTTTGATATGCTCCAGTTTGCCCATAATGTCTAGCCTGATTATGTAAGGTTTTGGCTAATGAAGAAACATTTTCAACCCCAAAGATTTCGTAATTAAACCTACCGGTTGATTTTGCTAATTCTTCTCTTGAGATACTATTTCCAGAGTCATCAGTGAATTTAATTTTTGCAGTATTTTTCATTGCGATAGATTTGATTATTGTTAATTCTGTATTTTATGTGTTGAGAAAATCCTTAATTTATAATTAATATCAGCAGCACAAATATTGAAATTTCAACACTTATTTTCATTTATTTATGTGTTCTGCGGTGTCCACATTTTTAAGAATTTAAACTTTTTAGGAAATTCTTCTCTCGGACAAAAAGCAATACAAACTTCTTTATGATCAAGTGAAGATTCTGTGAGCAAAACATAATCGGTTTCATTTTTTAATTGATTGAATTCTTGTGCACAAGTGATACAGACTACCTTCTTAAATATTCCATGAATCCATGTAGACATTCTATGATCATTTTGAAACTTTTTATAGCAAGCTAATGATGCATGTGCAGCGATTACAGGAGCCAATGTATCAGGGATATCGTTTATTAGGATAATATACATTTTCATAACAAATAATATTTCTTGTAATAGTTATTCTCTTATGATTAATTTGCTTCTTCGCGATACTGTCTTTTAACGATTAGTCTTTATTTTTAAAATAATCATCTTTAGTATTTTTGTTTTCCTTTATTTTTTGACTATACACTATTCTGGAAATTCTTTCTTTTTCAAACATCTTTTTTAATCCTTCAGGGTCTTTCTTAAACCGTAATGAATTTTTTATGGATATGGATTGTGCAAATTTTGTTACATCGTGGTCTGTTCCTATATATGTAAAGGTCCAATGTTTTTCTTCCATTTCTTCTACTAAGGATTTAATTGCCAAATTATCATATTCTGTTGATGCATTCTCCATACCATCAGTAAGGATAGTTACTAGTACATTTGTCTTAGTTCTGCTATTTAACTTTTTTCGTAGTTCATTAATCCCGTAACCCATGGCATCAAATAATGGTGTACGCGCATTAGGCTTATAGCTTTCTCCATTTAGTTCTTCTAATTCTGATACGGGTTTGCAATATAAGTGCATAGATATGTGTAATGCATTAAAAGTGATAAATGTAATGTAGTGTTCTTGTTCTGGATATTGTTTTGTTACTCCTTTTACCGTTTGAACCACTTCATTGAATCCACTAATTATTTGATCCTTTATGGAGTGCATTGATCCACTCTCATCGAGAATTATTAAGTTGTGTATTTTTTGTTTTAATTCCATATGATTTGTTTTTATTTTTTATCTGAGCTCATCTTGACTTTTTACTTTTAATCAAAAATGAATTGAGACCTGGCTAAATGAGGTGTTTTTTGAAAAGCTTCATAACGAAGTTTCAATATATAATTCCTATTAAATAGTTATCTGTCATAGCTTTAAAGCTGGACGCAATATTGAAATAACATGGCTTACTGTACTAGAATTTCTAATCGGGATAACTGCACAATACGCTATCCTTTTTATAAGAAGAATAGGTCGTATTGTGCATTGTAGCATCCCAATTATTATTAGATATTTAACTAACCTTTACGATTGCTTATTCAGGAATATTGAATAAGGTTTTGATCTCTTCATAAGACATTTTAGTATAATCTGTAACAGAAAAACTTTTACTTACGGCTACTCCACCTGGAATGATAACATATCGTGCACGAGGTAGGAAAACAGAATCGGATACAGGCTTTTCTACAATAATTGTTATAGAGCCAACACCTATATTAGTAGAATAATCCTGACTTGCTGTTTTACTGGGTATTGCTGACACAATTCCGATTCCTGTAAGTTCACTTTGGCCATATACCAATATTACACCGGTATCTTTAATTTCTTGCGTTAGTTCGGGAGCGTCTAAGGTGCCAATAGGTAGTATTATAGTAGGATCTGGAAAAACTGTCACCCATTCTGAATAGATCACATTGGCTGTTCCTGTTTCACCTTGTGCCCCCTGATCACCTTGTGCCCCCTGATCGCCTTGTGCTCCTTGCTCACCTTGTGCTCCTGCAGGACCAGTAGAGCCATCTTCTCCTTCACAAGAACATATGCTTATTGCTAATACGAATACTACTGTTAATTTTAAAAAATTTGTCATTGCTTTCATGTTTTTAGTTTTAGAATTAATACTTTTTTTAAGCCCCGTAATGGAATTAATAATTTGATGATTCAAACTTATACTTAACCTATTTTAATGATTATCAGATATGTAACAAAGATTTATGCATATGTAACAAACCCCTAAAACACTGGGGTTATATCGTGAAAAGGATTGTCTGTAAATTTTATTAGAGTATACAAAAGCTGGAAAAGAATGCTGTTTTTGAATCAGGTTGTATATGTACAATTGGTATAAGTCGTGGGAGTATTTATTTTATATCATCTTTTACATATAAATAGCACAAAATCATACTCTCATGTTGTAATTGTAATACTATTCTGGGTCTAACTTGACCTATATTCTGAAGGTGTACAATTATACATTTCTTTAAAACAACTATTGAAATATGTTATAGTACTAAAACCTACCTTGTATCCAATTTCTGAAATAGTAAGATCTACATTTTTTAGTAACAATGCAGCCCATTTTAGGCGTTCTTTACGGATAAACTCCGTAGTAGAAAATCCAGTTAACGCGCCTAACTTTCTGTGCAATTGCATACGACTCATTCCCAGTAATTGACTGAACTCTTCTGCGCTAAAAGAAGAATCTTCTAGTTTTTCATTTAAAATAGCTTCCACTTTCAATAAAAATTGCATATCCCTGGATGTGGTTGCAATCTCGGCAGGGCTAAAGACAGATCCTTGGCTATATCGATCTCTCAACTTTTGACGAAGTTTGATGATATTTTCTACTTTGGTAATTAATACACGAGTACTAAAAGGTTTAACAATATAATCATCTGCTCCGGTTTTAATTCCCTTTAGCTCATTTTCTTCACCAACTTTTGCAGTAAGTAAGATGATTGGAATATGACTGGTACTTTCATTATCTTTTAACTCTTTGGTAAGAGTGATACCATCTTTTATGGGCATCATTATATCAGAAATTATAATATCAGGAATATATGCTAAGGCTAAATCGATTCCTTCTTGGCCATTAGAAGCCAATTTAATTTGGTATTGATTTTTAAAAGTATTTTTAAGGAACATCCTGAGATCTTTATGATCCTCAACAATGAGTAATATGGGCGAATTTTCATTACCCTCCTTCTGTAGTGAATCATTCTTAGTCGCTACTTCCAGTTCTTTTGTCAAATTGAACTGTTCATTATTACTATTTCCTCTAATTTCTGAATTCAAAAAATCCTTTCTATCTATAGGTATATGCACAAAAAAAGTGGTCCAACCATTGGGTTCACTTTCTACC
The DNA here is from genome assembly GCA_947501475.1 of uncultured Aquimarina sp. GTDB lineage: Bacteria > Bacteroidota > Bacteroidia > Flavobacteriales > Flavobacteriaceae > Aquimarina. The sequence goes on from CANMWA010000006.1 coordinate 77,730, forward strand.
TTGATTGTACCTTTATGTAGCGTTACCAACTCTTTTACAAAAGCCAATCCAATTCCATTGCCCTGCTCATTTTCATTCACCTGATAAAAACGTTCAAACACTCGATCAGTCTGTTCTTTTGTAAGTCCTTTCCCTGTATTTTTTACAGAAATTTTTAGTACACTTTTATGAATAGAAGCATCACAAATGATAGTGCCTTGTTCTTGCGTATATTTAAATGCATTCGACAACAGGTTTGTAATTATCTTTCTTAAAACTTCATCATCATACCAAACGTAAGTTCCTTTTCCGATATTTACTGAATAATTTAGTTGTCTTTGAATGGCGCTAGGTCTAAATTGAAGGGCGGTGATGCTAAGTAAATCTAAAATATTTCCTTGAGATATCTGTAATTTGCGACTTCCCGATTCGATTTTAGAAATATCAAGTAATTCATCTACCAAGCGCAGAAGTCTGTCACTATTACGCTGTATCATTTCAAAATTAGCACGATCTGTTTCTGATAGTTCTTTATTTTTTAGTTTCTTTTCAATGGGTGCAGTAATCAATGTAAGAGGTGTTCTAAACTCATGGGTAATGTTGGAATAAAAATTAGATTTCAGAACCTCCATTTCTTTTTGCTTTTCTGCCTCAGAAATTACTTTATTCTTTTTTAAATCCAGATAAGAGAGAACACTCATAAATATGATAGTCTCTAATACAACAATAGGTAAAAAAATAAAAAAATTTATTTTTGCTGCAATAATATACCCTATGGCCAAAAAGAGCCCTCCGATGATTATGATCTTGGTTTCCGGAGTTCCTTTTTTTATGAGCGCATATAAGGCACTTACAAGATTTGTAATCGAGAAGATAACCATAGTTATACCCATAAGTTGTATATGAACATTGGTATGTGGAAAAACTGAAATGAAAATATAGTATAATATTATAAATCCTATGAAGATATAAATAGACCAACTAAATACTCTATTTAGTTTCTTGTAATTATTTTTCATATCAATAAATGACCTGAAAAAGAACATATATGCCAACTGCGCTAATAGTTGGCCATTTTGATTGAAATAAAAATATAAAGCAGGTTTTATATCCGCATAGATATTATAGAAATAAAAACTTCGATATCCATAATTAAATATGAGGCAAAACATATATATGCTATAGAAAAGAAAATATATTTTTTGGGTAATTACATAATGAAGTAACACAAAAACAAAAGAAATGATCATCATTCCTATGAGAGCTGCATATAAAAACTCATTAGACTCATAACTAAGCTTTGAATCTTTGAAGACCTTCTGGAGGTGTAATGGTATTGTATTATAGGTTTCTATTTTAATATTCGAGTTTAGATTTTCTGTACCATAAAGTGTCTTGGGAAAATTTTTGAAATAAAAAGACTTGGTAAAATCAACGTCTATAGCCTCAACGATGATACTATTTGCCTCATAGAATTCTGCTAAAGGTCCATTAAAAATCAAAAGTCCCGCTCTATAGGTATTAAATCCTCCCGATTTTTGAGGAACAAACAATACAATTTCATCAGAATCTGCAAAAACAATACTCATAGTTTTGAATAGATTCAGACTATCCACCTGTAATTGAAATCGACTCCAATATTCTTTTTGTATCTCTTCTCTATTAAAATCAGAGTTTCCAAAGGGTAGTTTAGTAATTTTTTCAACTGGTAAATAACCCTTTGTTAAAGGTTGTTCATGTCGATCAGGTCGTATGTTATATAAGTTATCTGATTCTACCTTTACTATTTCCTGAGCAACTATGCTAAGTTGGAAAAGTAGAAAGACAAAAAACACCAAAATGCGTGACTTGATCATGATTAAGTTGGTTTTGTAAATGAAATCAGCTCTGTTCTGATATCAATTAGAACATTATTTCTTTGAATGTTTCTACTAATTTATACTTTTTTAGCAGGTGTAGTTGTGAATTTATAAAAAAACAAATAATTTAATAAGAAAATCGAAATGCAACCTGAAGAGTCTAACATGTGACCTTTGGATTATGAGTTTGATGATTCAATATTGGAGAGGAAGTGGAACATAATTACATATGTTTTTTTATAGAATATTGTTATTTTTATACGAGGGTCATATATGTCCTTTAGATGATTATTCCTGAAAATTAGAAAGAATCCTAAATTTTCTCAATTAGATTTAGTTTTATAGCTGTTTTTGATTAAGGTTTAAATATCTGTAAAAAATGTTTATTAACCTTTAAATAACTGCATGAATGGAAGAGAAAAATATTACAGAATTCGGCGGTATAGGAGATGGAGTAACTGATAATACAGAAGCTTTTGCTAAGGCTGTCAATTACTTTAAATCGACTGGTGGATTACTAAAATTTCCACCGGGAAATTATCATTATTTATCAATGCCCAATTTGGCCATTGCAAATTTTAAGATTGAAGGATCTGGATCAGGAATAACAAATTTGATATATAATAGTAATGGAACAGCAATTACTATAGATGCTTTTGATAAGCCTATAGATGTACCACCCTTTTTAAATAATTTAAAAATTGAAGGAATCTCAATTATCGGAAAAAATATGCTTATAGGTTTGTTTGCCAGAGGTATGGCAAGAAGTTCTTTGAGAGATATTAGGATAAATGGAACTAGTGGAGCTAATGGGACTTGTGCTTTTTGTTTTGAAGGGTGTATGCTCAACAAATTTGAATCTCTTATTACTTCTTATGTAGATGGAAATGTCCCATATCATGGCTTCTTTTTAAAACTTGGAAGAAGAAGAGGGACCAGTGTGGGAGGATGTTCTAATAACATTTTTGAACATTGGTATGCAGAAGGAAATCAAATAGGGTTACAGATGGGCATAGTCAATAATCAAAATGGAGGGGATCAAAATGTATTCCTTGGAGGTTCAGCAGAGAATTGTAGGAAATATGGTATTATTTTGGGGAAAGATTGTAGATATAACAGTTTTATGGGAAGTGGCTTCGAAAATAAGAATATTGAATTTTCGGATATTTCCGACCAAGGACAATTCACTAGATATATAGGATGTTATTCTTCACATGGAACTATTCTACAGGGTACTGGGATAAAAATTTCAGGAGGTTATTATGAAAGAATTGAAATTAGAAAATCTGCAGATTCATGTACAATCGAAGATGTTAAACTAAACCACTGGAATACAGGAAATGGAGGTTTTTATGATAGTGGTGTCAATACTAGAACATTTAATGTTAAAAACTAATGGGCAATTTTCAAGATCTTTTATTCCTCCTAATAATTGTAAATATCATCTAAAAAAATCAGTCAAAAAGTTCGAATTCTGAAATCTTGGGGTCACTACAAGCAGAAAAATTGGATTTAACCGAAATAGGTTGAACTTTTTCAATCTGAATAATAAAAAATGGTTTATAATCATAAAAAAAGACCGTTTAAAAAAACGATCTTTTTATAATAAGATTTTATCTATTAAAAGATAAATATTATTTAGAATTAATCAATAACTTCTACATTAATTGCATTTAATCCTTTATTTCCTTGTTCAGTTTCATACTGTACTTTATCATCTTCTCTAATGTCATCTCTTAAACCAGAATTATGAACAAAAATGTCTTCACCTGTTTCTGATGATTTGATAAATCCGAATCCTTTTGAATTGTTGAAAAATTTTACTACGCCTTCTTGCATCTTTATTTAATTTTAAATTATTAATTATTTTTTCACAATAAAGAATATCCTAATTAAGAAAAGCATACTAAAAAATTATAAATGAAATTGTAAAAACAATTAATATAACTTAAAACACTATTGAAAAAGTAATTGTAAAAATAAAATTGGAAAGAAGAGAAGAAACTCGAAAAAACTAATTGTACTATATACTACCTTAAAACTCTATAGGAATCTTTTATTGTGGTGTAAACGTACAACATTTATCTAATGCTAACTAATATTTTAATATAAAAGTTACTTTACAACAATCAAATAGATGAATCAGATTCCTGAATACGCAAGCATAGAACTTCCTTATTATTTTCTTAGATACAAGTTGGTTATCTTCCATGTAACTCCATATTAGGTAAGTCATTAAGGTCTTTTACATAAAAATCTAAAAAGCTTTTGGTTTGGGCAAAAAACTCTTTTCGGAACTCCCTTATTCCATGATCAGCTCCTTCGAATAAAATATAGCGCACAGGATGTTTATATTCATATAACTTGTTTACTAACTCTAGTGACTCTGAAGCTTGAACACGCCAATCAGAACTACCATGCATTATTAAAAGCGGGGTAGTTTTACACATTTTATCTGCCCAAAATACTGCTGATCGAGCTGTAAGCTCTTTCTCTTTATTCTTACGATAATTTGGGATGAATTTCTCGTATACGTGTTTTTCAAATTCCGGTCGATTTTCAAGTGCTTTAAAAGCATTGGCTGCACCAGCAAGAACAATAGCAGCCTTGAATTGACAAGATTCTTTAAGAGCAAGATATGTCATCATACCACCTCTACTAGCACCTTCAATACCTATTCTTGAAGTATCTGCATTATCAATTTCATCTAAAGTATGCACGAGATTTAGAACATCATTTAAGTCTTTGCCTCCTACTTCTTCTTTTCCTTCGCTACCACTATTTCCTCGATATTGACCAGCCACTACGACGTATCCCCAGCTAGCAAGTTTTCCCAAAAAGAAGCCTACCCCAGTTTCATTCCATTGTCCAAATTCACCAGTTCCTCCTCGATTTGAAATAATACAAGGAAAACTACCTTCCTGAATCGGTTTGGCTATAAAACCTTTAATTTTAAGAGAATCGGATAGATAGGTAATTCTAAAAAACTCAATATTTTTAAGAGCCTTAATCATTGTTGAATCAGCCTTATGAATTTTGGTAATGGTTGAATCGCTTAAAATTAACCTTTCTTTTTCTATAATCTTCCCATTCTGAGAATGAGAAAGAAAACACTTAAAAAAAGTTAAAAGTAGAAGTATTGTTAGTTTATATCTCATTATTGGGTTTTATGTTACGGCATACAACATTTAAGCTACATCAAAAGGTTTATTTACAACCTCTAAGAATTCTTTTCTAGTATCAGATTCAACAAACTTTCCTCTATATTCGATTGTAGTTGTGAAACTACTTTTATCTTTAATTCCTCTTGAGGAAACGCAAAGATGTTTAGCCTGTATTACTACAATGACATCTTCAGTTCCTAAGGTTTGCTGCAAATCTTTTAGAATCTGTAAGCAAAGTCTCTCCTGTACCTGAGGACGATGAGAATAATAATCAACTAACCTATTGATCTTAGACAATCCAATTACTTTATTTTTTGGAATATACCCTACATGTGCAGTACCCACGATTGGAAGGAAATGATGTTCACAAGAAGAATCAATATTGATGTTTTGCTCTACTAACATCTTATTGTATTGATATTTATTCTCAAAAATGGAAGTTTTTGGACGGTTTTTAGGATTTAAACCATAAAAGAGTTCCTTTACATACATTTTGGCCACTCTATAGGGGGTTCCCGAAAGACTATCATCTGTTAAATCTAATCCTAACTCCTTCATGATTTCCGAAAAATGATATTGTATATTTTGAATCTTATCATCATCAGATGTATCAAAAGCATCTGCTCGTAAAGGCGTTTCTGTTGAATTGGAAATATGGGCATCTCCAATATATTCTATTTCATTTCTAGTGCTCATGATAAATTAATTTGTGCAGCATTTCTCATTGTTACATCTACAATACTTTTGATTGTAAAAATGTAGGCTAATTAAAAAAACAGCAATAACATACATATACTCTTCAGCTAATGGTACAAGATCTAGTTTTTCATTAATTACAATTGCGAATAGAAGAGACCAACATATCCAAAAAATATACTTTAGTTTTTGATTTGAAGTGGTTTGAGTAGTTCTATATATAGCTAAAAAAGATAGTCCTAAAAAAATAAAATCTAAAGATTTCCACCAAAAGGGATGAGTTCCTTCAGAAATTATCAATCCTGTATGCGCTAAAAATAAAAAAGGAGTTGCTAAGCAGTGTACTAAGCATAAGCTACTGGCTATAATCCCTAATGTATCAGGGTTACTACGTATGTGTAAAATGTTCAAAATAAAAGCGTATATTTTAATGAGGGCAAAGATACTATATATTTTACAAATGCAACTTTGTTGCGTTAATAAATTTATTTATTTTTGAACAATAAACCAAAATATAAACAGATCAGGTAGTAGAAGTTACTGGAATACTGGAACTGAATACAGATGATGTAGATCACTGTAATTATATATTAAAAGAAGCAACAGCTAAATTGGTACAGTAAGTTGAATAAAAATTATACATTAGTTGTTAGAAAAAGAATTCATCAAGTTTTATAATCAATGAATAAAATAACATATCATAATTGCTTCCTTAAAAACATATTTTTCAAAAGTTTCTTTTTACTCACATTTATAATAGTGCTCTCATCTTGTCAGAAAAAGGTACACCTTGTACAAGTAGAAGGGGTAAGAATTGACATAAATGATACAACTCCTGATCATCCAGATATAGAGGCTTTTATCAAACCATACAGAGCACACGTAAATAAGACTTTAGATAGTGTTTTGGCTTATGCACCACAAACATATTCCAAAAGAGATGGAATCTTAAATACTGCTATAGGTAACTTAATGGCCGATATTGTTTTGGAACAAGCCAATCCTTTTTTTCTATCAAAGACTAAAAATACAATTGATATGGTACTACTAAACCACGGCGGAATACGAGCACCAATCCCAAAAGGTAATATTACGGCACGTACAGCCTATCAGGTGATGCCATTTGAGAATAGTATTATAGTCGTTGAAATGAAAGGTACCCATATTAGAAAACTGATTACCTATTTACAAAAATCTCGAACAGCACATCCTATTTCGGGATTAAAATTGATTGTTGATAGAAATTTTGATATAGTTAAAGCTTTGATCAGGAACAAAGAAATTAAAGATGAAGAGCTTTATTTTGTGGCAACTAACGATTATCTGTATCACGGAGGTAGTGAGATGTATTTTTTTGAGCACGCTGAGAAAGCGCATAAGCTACATTACAAAATTCGAAATGCAATGATCGACTATTTTAAAAAGGTAGATACGATCTCACCAATAATAGATGATAGATTTTTGCAAGTTAATTAACAAATATAGAAATGAAACGAAGAGAATTTGTAAAACATACAGCGTTAACAGCAGGTTTGATGACTATTGGAGGAGTTAGTTTATCATCTTTTTCTGCTAGCCAAGCAAAAAAAATAACGATTTTACATACAAACGATGTACATAGTCATATAGATCCATTTGGTCCTGAAGAAGGCAGGAATTCTAATAAGGGAGGTGTTGCACGAAGAGCAATCATTATTGAAAGTATCAGAAAAGAGAATCCAAATACATTACTGTTAGACGCAGGTGATATTTTTCAAGGAACTCCTTATTTTAATTTTTATGGAGGCGAACTAGAGTTCAAGTTGATGAGTATGCTTAAATATGATATCGCAACTATAGGTAATCATGATTTTGATAATGGTATTGAAGGATTACATGCGCAAATGCCTTATGCTGGATTTAAATTTGTTTCTGCCAATTATGATTTTTCTAATACGGTAATGGATACGTTTGTTAAACCTTATGAAATAATAATAAAAGATACTATTAAGATAGGAATATTTGGTCTGGGAATAGCACTGGAAGGATTAGTAATGAAAGATCTATATAAGGAAACTAAATATCTTAATCCTATAGATATTGCTCAGGATATGAGTGCCATATTAAAAAATGAGGAAAAATGTGATTTGGTTATATGCTTATCTCATTTAGGATATGATTATAAAAATGAAACAAATAAAGTAAGTGATTTGAGTCTTGCCAAAGCTACAGAAAACATTGACCTTATCATCGGGGGACATACACATACCTTTCTTAAAGAACCTACTGTAGTAAAAAACAGAAAAGACAAAGATGTACTTGTAAATCAAGTTGGTTGTTATGGTTTATATTTAGGAAGAATAGATTTCTATTTTGATAGCGAAAAAAGTAAGGTTTCTAAAACAAACGTGATTGCAGTTTAGATGTATTTTATTTATTAATAATTACTTTTTTTCATAGTGTATATTATTTAATTAATCCGAATATTTTTTTAGGATATGAGATGATGATAGTAGTATCTAGTTAGGAGATAATTTACTATATAGCAGAGCTTTTTTTTCGATTATTCTTGGGGGATAAAAAATTCGATTCTTGGGATGATATACAAAACTCTGTATACTAATTATATTTTTTTTTAGGGCTTTTCCAAGTATAGGAGTTTCTATAATATGCTTTTGTTGTCTTTGTAGATGGCGAGATGCAAAAAGCATTATTCTTAAAATCGGATGACTTTGGTTTAGGAAATAATCTGGCAATGTCCTATCCATTTGTAATAAAGTTTCACTAACATTAAAAAAAGGTTCAATTTCTGGCTCAAGAACTTCTCTATAGAAAATATTAGTGTATTTTGTTATAAAAATAACTTGAGTAATTTTTTGATTCTCTATTAAGGTAATAAGACTTTGCTGAGTATCAATATCCCACCTAAAATTAGCCCCGAGGGCTGTATAGAAAAATGCTTTACTACTACAACTTTGTCGTAAAACACTTTCTAAATTGTCTGTTGGGCAAATCATAAACAGACAGTTGCTGGATTCTAATTTATTAAAAATCATACACTTTCTGCTACTTTAGTTTCTATCCCATTTGTATCAGTCAAGGAGTAATTTCCCATGGTTAATGATGTAGTTTCTTCCAAAATTATCAATCTTGTATGAGTTAAGAATGGAATAGGAGTAACGAGGCAATAGATTAAACATACGCTACTTGCTGAAATCCCTAATCTGTCTGAGTTTCTATGTGATTTTGGTAATCTCAATGACAATAAGTTTTAAATCGTGACAAATATAGTACTATTTTGTCAAATGCAACATTGTTGCTTTAATTAAAATCTTATAAAGTTTAGATTGAATAAATTACTGGTTAAGTAGCATTGGTTTCGACCAATTCATCAAATTATGACTGTATTTTGTTGTTAAAATTTAGTTATTTAACGTTAAAATATGTTAATGATTTTATTATCTAATTATGGAAATTTCTTACAAATTTGTATTGAAAGATTTTTCTGGTTAAATACTTAGGAATGCCTATTTATACTAAAGCAACAAAATTGCAATAAGGTATTTTGTTATCCTATAAATTCCTTCTTAATTTTTGTTTTTCAGCAACTTAGCTTGCGGTTTTGCCATAATGATCTTTTCATTTGAATGTATACATTTGGGCTCTAACACAAATTTTAACTCAATATGAAAAATTTAAGTAAACTAGCTTTAGGGATACTACTTTCAGCATTTGTAATGACTTCTTGTCAAAATGAAAAACTCTCTGATGGAGCAGTAGAAACGATTGTAGAGCCTACAAGTACAGAAGGGAAAATAATTCCTGGGGAGTACATTGTAGTATTTAAAGGTTCTAAAATAGCACCGGCATCGAAAGTTTTAGAAAAACGATCTTTTACAAGTAGAGAAGAAAAATCAAAATCAGTTCGAGATATTTCTGAGGTATCGATTAAAAGAATGAATACAATTTTATCAGAAAATGATTTGGAGCAGTCAAAAGTACTCGATTATTATACTACCAAAATTTCTGGTGTGGCTATTAAACTTGGAGATGATGAATTTCAAAAATTATCTAAAGATCCTAATATAGCCGCAATCGAGTATAATCGGGTTGTCGAATTGCCAAAGTTCGAAGTAGAAGAGGTTATTACTGCAGAAGTGTCACAAAAAATGACGCAACAAACTCCTTGTGGTATCACAAGAGCTGGAGGAGCTGTTAATGGTGCAAGTAAAGACGAATGGATTTGGGTAATTGATAGTGGTATCGATTTAGATCATCCAGATCTAAATGTAGTTACCAATACTACTTATGCAAGATCTTTTGTAGGAGGATCTCCTAATGATTGTAACGGACATGGAACTCACGTAGCCGGTACAGCTGCGGCGATTAATAATAGTATCGGTGTTGTAGGTGTTTCTGCAGGTGCAAGTGTAGTACCTGTAAGAGTTTTTGGGTGTAATGGTAGTAGTAGTACTGCTACGATATTATCAGGAATAAATCACGTTGGTACATATGATTTAGCTGGAGATGTAGCTAATTTAAGTTTAGGAGGGTTTTTTGGATCTAGGTGTGCAAGTAATTCTTCTTACAGAAGTGCAATATTGGCTTTAGGAAACGCAGGTACAAGAGTTGCAATTGCAGCAGGAAATAGTAGTGCTAACTCGGCAAATTATCAGCCAGCTTGTATTAATGGAACTAATATTTATACGGTGGCTTCTATGACTTGTAGTCAGGGGTTTTCATCGTTCTCAAATTATAATATGAATCCTGTGGATGTAATCGCTACCGGTAGTAGTGTAAGAAGTACATATTTGAATGGAGGTTATGCTACATTAAGTGGGACTTCAATGGCATCACCTCACGTTGCAGGAATTATGCACGCCAGAGGGAATGGACCTAGAACATCTGGTACGGTAAGTAATAGAGGAGAAAGCTATCCTATAGCTGTAAGATAAAAGACATAGTCTATGTTTTAAGTTTGGAGATGTGTAGTTATGAAACCATCAGCTGGAGAGCGGGTGGTTTTGCTTTATTTACACTTATTACAGATACCGATTACTAAGAATTGAGTTTCTTGAATGGTAAAACCTTCTAAATTTGGGATATGTAGTGTATTGGGTTGGCAAGTTACCTCTTTACACTCTTGACATTCAAAATGTATGTGATTATGAATCTTATGAGATGTCCCACAGCTATTACAAAGTGCATAATACGCTTTACCATTTTTACCAGTTACGAAATGAACCTCTCCTTTCTCAGCAAATCGATCTAAAATCCTATATATAGTAGTTTTGTTAACCTTTATAGGTATTGCAGCCATAATATCTTCGGCAGACATAGCATGTTCTGTTTCAGAAAGGATTTTCTTGACAAGATTTTGCTTTTCAGTATTTCTTGATTTCTTGATTTCCATGGTATAGTATTCAAACTCCTTTACTTTATCGAAAGTAATAATTTTTTAGCCATTAGCGTTTTTTTTCTATAAAATTGAAAAAGTCATGCTTCAATACTTTGTATTTTAACGAATTTATTTTTACTAAAATGGTAATCTTTTTAAATTTGATTATTAGGAAGACGGAGTTTTTTAATATTAAAAAGAGATATTAAAATAATTTAGTAAAAAATTAGTTTTATATAGGATTTAAATCGTAAACCAATTAACCAAAATCATGAAAACATTTAGTAAATTAACAGTAATTGCAACAGTTCTTTTATTTGTTTCTTGCAAACAAAATCCTGCTGAAGCTCCAGAACATAAAGCGATGGTAACTGAACATTCTGAAATGGAAGAGTCTCATAATAAAATGGAAGCAGAGCACAATTCTATGAGAGATGATCATCAACAAATGGAAGCTGCTCATAAAGCTATCGAAAATGATTCTATTCACCTATTAACAGAAAAGAACCATAAAACTTTATTAGCAAAACATAATGAGCTTATTGCAGCACATAAGGCATTGATAGAAAAACATGCCGAATTAGAAACAAAACATACCTCTGGTGAGATTACACTAGAACAAATGACAACAGAACATGAGTCTATGAAAGCTGAACATGAAAATATGGAGAAAGAGCATAAAAATATAATAGCAGAGCATAAACGAATTACAGAAGAAGATCAAAAAATGATGAAGGAAGATCAAGAGAAAGCAGCAGAAGAAAATTCTGACCAGTAAACTTTTAATCATACCAGAAAAAATCCTTGAAATATTATTTCAAGGATTTTTTCATTTATTACAATACGAGTTTAGACTTTTTACATCGAGTTAAATGCTAGTATAGAGATAGATAGCTGTCATCTAATTTTGATCGCATGAGCTAGACATCACAAAATTCTTCATCGTGGCTAGGTATATGTGGTACAGTAGGATCAATTGGAGGACATTCTGGAGTCTCGTGATTTGGACCTCCTCCGTTAATTGTTATTTGTTGAGTTTTTCCTAAAACTTGTACGCCTTCCAAATTCAAAAAGTTTTTAATCATAATAAAAAATTTAAAATTAATTTTAAATATAAAAACTATGTAATTATTACTTTCAAAATAACAGTTAATATTATCTGAAAATTCTGTTGAAAAATTTGAACTCTGAAAACCTTGAGTCACTTTTGCAGGAGTTTTTTGTTGGTAATTTTTCCTTTCAGAAAGGAAACAATAATATTCATTATATATAATTTTAACAAGCTGCTAATTTAAATTATTGAAACTGGATTTCTTTTTTTTAAGCTATACGGCTGAGTGCTCTAATAAATTAAATCAGATATAGACCACATAGCACTATACCAACCTTTAGGGACGTTTTGCATCAGCCAAAGTGGACCATATTGCGTATGCAAGTATAAGCCTCTATGTCTACATCGTATTCTAAAATAGGTGATTCTACAAGGACCCGAAAATGCTTCAACAGGTTCCAGTTCCCACATAGCGCTATGCCATCCAATGGGGACATTTTCTAACAATTCTGGTCTTCCGTATTCAGCATGTAAATAGGTCTGATGCTTTTTGGATTTTATGCGATAATACTTTGTGTTGTTAACTCTTTCAAAAATCCAATCAGATAAAACATCATAGTTACCAACAGTAGCAGTGTTACCATTTTGCTTTAGATAGTTTTTACTGTGTCTATTTGAAACTCGATATGACCCAGTACCAATATATTCATAGGGTTCTTCCAGACTTATTACTACATTATTTAATGTTATATTGTTGATTTTCGAATCACAATGACAGTTCCTATCTACACTAATATCATCTTTACCTGTATCGGCAATGATATTAAAATTAGTTTCAAATAAATATTTATTAGTTAGCTTATAAGAATTTCCATCATTGCACCAGAATGGGCCTTCCCAACCTGCTTCAGGTAATGTTTGATCAAATTCATCAAATCGATCAGCTTGAGCTTTATCAGAATATGAATAACCAATACTATAGGTGCTCCATCTTTGATTATCAGGATCCCAAATCGAGCCGATTCTTTTTCCTTGTGGGGCTGTATAATGTGTTTGGACCCAGGATTGTTTTAATTTGGTATTGGAATTAACTCCCTTCATATAGATATACACCCTACTTTTTATTTTATCCTGAGATCCATCACAATGATCGATATATAATTTTACCAATCTAGTTACTTTGACAGGCCCTCTAAATTCCGTGCTCCCTTCAAACAATTCTGCATCACGAGTATTTGGGCATAAATTATTAATTGAACCTAGGGATATTTGCATGAATGTCCTTTTTGCAACAAAATTGGAATTTACCAGAGGTTTTTCTTTTATAGCATTTGTATCCATTTCAGGATAAAATATTGAGTCATCTTTTTCACAGGAGATGGTGAGAATTAGGAAAAATACAGCCAAAATTCTCAATCTCATTTTTGAATAATTTTTCATTCCTACTATTTTTAAATTAGTTTAATTCTTTATTTCATTTTAATATGAACTCAGTTCTATTATTTCGGATAGTAATGGGTGATGAAAATTTTCGAAATATCTTAAAAATGAAACTAATCCATTATACAGAGGCAAGAGTTTATCCTTTCATTCTATTAGCTTTTACAGCTACAGCAAATACATAAAGAGAATATTTTGATAAGATAATTCAATTAATTACATATTTCACCATCTACATTATCCTTATAATTATTATTATTTTCATTTAAAAATAGATCTGGTAATTCTTCTATGCTGGTGTCTATAACTATACCACAACCCCCGCTTTGGAGAATTTTACTATTTGCAATTTTTAATTTAGGAATATTATACCCTCTTATCAGGTCTATGTTGATGTTTCCACCGTAATTATTATTATCGATAGGGTCACTCCCTCCATACTCAATAATACAATTATCAATATGATTTAAATTACTATCGCTTTGTATAATTATACCTTTCCAATATCCCTGAGTTTTATTAATAGAAGTAAAAATGATTGGATTTTCAGTTGTTCCTTTCGCAATTAAAATGCCATCATCTGGACCAGTGAAATCCTGTTTGAATGTTAAAGCAGTATTTGCTTCAAACTCAAATATAGCCCCTGGCATAATAGTTAACATACTTTCAATTTCTATAGACGAAGAAACATAATAACTTGATCCATCTTTAAAAGATAGCCAAATAGCATCGTTCCTTAGTTTGGTAGCGCTACTGCTATTGGAATGAATTTCTATACCATCATACCCATTACTTCCGCTGTATTTTGAATCTATATCCAAGGAATAGACTGATGGAGGGGTTAATAAAACTGAAGCTTCAGAATTATTAGAAAATTGATTGTTTTTAAAAGTTCTTAGATTGCATTCTTGTTCAACAGCTAAACCGTACCCATCGTTCTCTCTAATAGTGCTATTGGTAAGCTTAACACTACTTATGAAATTACCAGGTTCATAATTCAATCCTATTGCCGCCTTTACACTACCTTTTATATCATCTAAAATATTATCACTACCTGCATATTCTACAATAACGTGGTCTAATTCGTTACGAACGTCGTTTGTGAAGAAACGTATTCCTCGCCAAAATCCTTTTGTTTTATTTTTCCCTGTAAAGGTTATGGGATCAGATGCTGTACCTTTTGCGATTAGAACTCCTGTGTCAATTATTCCTTCAATATTAAAGCCTGCATTGGCTTCGAAAGCAATTACAACACCTGGGTCAATAGTTAAAACTTTATTAATATCTATTAAATTTGTAACCAAATAATCAGCTTGATTTGGATCAGAAACAATGTTTGTTAACCTTAGATCTTCATCGATATCATCACTTATTTTAATAGTATCATCTGTTAAACCTGATCCAAGTGTATTTTCATCATCACTTTTGCAATTAAAAAGAAAAATAGTTACAAGAAATAAAAGCGTTAAAATAGTAAGTTTTGAAGATTTCATGATTTGTATGTTTTTAGTTTATGTTTGTCAAATTTTTTACTTGACAAATATGGCTCTTGCAATTCCAAATTTATTACCATCTGTTAATTCAGTAGCTTTTCTATTTTTCCAATATATTAGAATACCATCGCTTGATATATCCTCATTATACGTCAATCAAAAAACATATGTGTCCTTGTTTTTTTATATATAAGTTAGCTCATCATCGGATAAGTACTTTGTAACCCCATTTCCCCAATAGTTTATTACTCTTTTGCTATCGCCTAATGAGTTTATGAAGTTGGTGTTGCCATAAATTATTTTGTATAAAAGCATCACTAAAAACAATATCATGAACTACATGATCATACACATGATTAACAGTAAATACATTTATATTATCTTAAATTGACTCATTAGTATTATCAGGCGTTTCATTTCTATTACTACAAGGCCATAATGTGATAGCCAATAGTAGTAGTATTTTCAAATTTTTTATTTTCTTCTATGGTTTTTGATGGTGCTTTTAACAAAAATTATATTTTTGAATGTCCGTTATGTATCATAAAGTACTTGCTATTCTAAACTTGATTTAGGGTCTCATTCAGAAAAGGCTTACTGCCAATATGAGATGCTGAAATAAATTCAGCATAACGTAATAAAGCTCTAAATGACACAAAAACGGATATTCTAAATTATACTCAACTTATTTCAAAATTCGATAAAATTTCTTAGTTCACGTGAGCAATTATGTTGCAGATGTTTTAAGTTTTTTTGTCTATTTTAACTTATGTTGCATAAGGTTTTATAAATATTAAAAACCATTAATAAAGACGAAAGTATGAAAATATTAGCATGAACAAATGCTAGGAGAAGTTTTCCTTAAATCAAGAATTAGTTATAGAATTTAAAACTATTAAATCTAGTAAATTGTTTTTGACACTTTTATAGGATAGGCATAATCAGGAAAGCCGACCTTTTGAACCAAAGTGTCAAAATCAGGGATACCATGAAGGAGATAAAACTGAGGTTCGCTTACCAACCATGGCACTTCCATCTCATGGTCTTCAATAGCAATTTTTAACCATTTGATAGCCTCTCTTTTTTTACCTAAAGCAGCATATATAATTGCTATAAACCAATTGGGAGAACCTGCATTGGTTCTTTTCTTCAGCTCTTTGAGTTCTATAAGTAACTCTTGAACCTTCTCTTTCTCACCATTGTGGGCGTGGGCGGCGGCCATCCAACCGATTATCCTTGGATAACGTTTGCCTTTGATTTCAATCAAATGTTGAAACAAGTTGATAGCTTTATCATAATTACCTGTGTTCAACATAAAAAAACCAGCATTATCGTAAGTTAGGTGTTGTGATGAAAAAGAGGTTAATCTTTCTTGTATATAGGCAAATCCTTTTTTGTGCATGCCACTGTAATAGTAGGGCATTATCATAGGTACATTAGGATAAAAAGGGGTTTCTCTATCAATCTTTAATGAAATCTCCATAGCTTCCTGATGCCGGTTTACGAATTGGAGAAAGTCACGATACATAATATAATTTAAAGGTTTTTTATCCTTCAAGCCTTGTTTGTAGTATTTATCAGCTTCCTTGAAATTCCAATAAAAAAAAGTCAATTGAAAAGCTTTCATAGTATAGTTAAAATGCCAATCTTTATCTAATTTCATGGCAATATCTAAGTATCCCTCAGCAATTTTAAGAGCTTCTTTGCTATTTATGGATGCTGAAAAAATAGAAGCTTTCATATGATAAATATTTGCTATTGCTGAGTAAGCTGGTGCAATTAAAGGATCTATAGCAATTGCTTTTTTTAAATAAGTCAAAGATTGATGTATACCATAATCTCCTATTTGGTTCATGTGGTACATACCTTTCAGATAATTATCGTATGCTAAAGGGTTATATGAGGTTCTTTTTGCGAGAATAGTTTGTTCTTCAATGGAGAGGCTCGATTTCAATGTGCTAACAACATTTTTTGCTATATCACTTTGTATTTGTAACATATCTAAAACTTTACGGTCGTAATGCTGTGCCCAAATTTGGCGCCCATCAGATGTATTAAATAGCTTTATCTCTATCCTTAAAATATGGTCTTGTTGTTGTAAACTTCCTTGTAAAATTGTTGCCACTCCAATTTTTTCCCTGATTTCTTTCATTGAACTTGAAGAGGTTGTCCCTGAGGAGGAAATTACGCTAAGGTTATTAATACTTGACAAATTCCTACTAATTGCTTCCACTATACCGTGGGCTAAATATTCATTCTCTTTGGTTGGGCTTAGATTTTTAAAAGGAAGTACCATTATCGATCCTCCTATTTTTAAAGATCTGTATTGTATATCTGTGTTGGTCGACTGAATGATTTTTGAACATACTTTACTTGGCGGGTAACCAAAATATTCTTTAAAGCACTTGCTAAAATAGGATAGACTACCAAATCCCACTTGGTAGTATACTTCTGAAGCGGTCATCTCTTTTTCAATAAGTATTTTTTTAGCTTCTTCTAAGCGATATTCTCGAATAAGCCTGCTTATAGACTTTTTATTAATCTTTTGTAGTTTACGATGGAGGTGTGAACGACTTAGACCCACAAGATTTGCCAGCTGCTCTACCCCAAATTGCTCATTATTGAGGTTGGCAGCAATTAAAGACTCAAGTTTTTTTAAAAAAGTTTGGCTCGAATTAGTCATAATAATGATTGGTAGTTAGTCTTTAATCAAGCAATAAGGCTCTCAATTTTTCACAGTCTAAAATACAAAAGTTAAAGAAAGAAGAAGAGGGGCTGGGGATGAAAATTATAAGAATGATTGAGAATAAACTACGATGAGCCAATTACCTAGACTACTCAAAACTATTTGAAGACATTATTAAAGTTTATTCATTTAGCAATGCAAAAGGATTTGGTTAATAAAAGATTAATTAAAAGGCAATAATATTTTCATTATTCTGATATAATTGGTTTTAATGGCTGCTTTTTTTTTAATAATTCATAAATTAAATCGGCAGCTTCTTGCGGTCCTTTATAATTGTTAAATGACTTTTTAATGATTTGGGCATTTTTATGATAAATATTGTTTTCTTTTAATAATTCTACCAAAGCCTTTCTATAAAGTTTTACATCCTGGTTGTCAGAAGATAGAACAATTCCTACTTTGGCTCTTTCTAAAAATCTTGCTTGAAAAAACTGATCATTACATATAGGTAGTAGTGCCATTGGGATTCCTTTTGATAAACATTCTAAAACAGAATTTGCTCCCCCGTGGCTCACCATGACATCAACATTTTCAAGCACTTGAAGTTGTGGTACATATGGTAATACAATAGAATCTTCGGAAAACATTTTAGCAAAACCTTCAAAGTACAAACTCCCAACGGAGACAATTAATTGAACATTTAACCCATCTAATGCATTTGCAACGGTAGCAAATAATGTAGGGTGATGGTACAACATACTACCTAGAGACATATATACTATTTTTTTATTCTTATTCAATTTTTCGAAAGGGAAAGGTGTTTCATCTCCTCTTATTCCTTTATCTACGAAGGGTGTTCCTACATAAAAGGAAAAATCATTACCACTTAAATTTCTTGGAATATACATTTCAGAAGCAAATACAATATTCAACCAAGGAGATATTAAATCAGCAATACAAAAACGAACATTCTGTTGTATAGGTGAAAAAAGAGCTAATCGTTCAGTTTGGTATTTATTTAGAGTTTCTACTAAATCACTATTCCATTCTTTTGGTGTTAATGGATTAAGGGAATTAGAAATTCCTATCCAAGGGATTTTTTTCTTTTCTGCAACAATAGCACTTGCATATACCATAGGGTCGGAAACTATGATATCAGGTTTAAAAGAATTTAAGACTTCTTCTAAAGCATCAACTAAAAAAGGAACATTATCTATAAGTAAAGTTTTAATCCATCGTTGTAACCATTTTTTATCTTTAATTTTTTTTGCAAAATTAGCACCATGCACAGACAAATCATCGGAAATATTGAAATCTTCTTTTGGGGTGTAACATTTGAAATTGATTCCTACTTTTTTTAACTGATCAGAAATGTCAACTTGAGCAAAAAAAGCAATATTCATGTTCATATCAAATAAACATTTAGCAACTCCAATTAATGGATTAATATGTCCTCTTTCCGGAATGACAACGAATAAAATCTTAAATTGGTTCATATTTATTTGATGAAGTAATTACAAAAATTGGATTAATTTTTTATAAAATCTGCAATTACATTCAATTTACATAAAAACCTTTATATATAAGAAATAAACCCAATTAGGTTTATACCCTTGGTTAACCGCAAGTTGAAAAACGATGATTAGACCCTACAAACCGACTGATAAAGAGAGTTTATTGAAAATTTTCAGCTTTAATACTCCAAAATATTTTGACAAAAACGAAATAAATGATTTTGAAGAATATCTAGAGCAAAAGGCAGAAACCTATTTGACTATTGAAGTAGATCATAATATTGTTGGCGGAACTGGATATTATATAAATGAAAATGATAAATCAGGGCGAATTACTTGGATTTTTTTTGACCCAAACTATTCTGGGAAAGGTCTAGGTAAACAGTCAGTAGAACATTGTTTGAAAATATTAAGTAAAGATAAAAGAGTAGAAAAGTTCATTGTAAGAACATCTCAACTTGCATATAGGTTTTTTGAAAAATTTGAGTATAGTATTAATCGAATCGAAAAAAATTATTGGGGAGAAGGTCTTGATTTATACGAAATGGAAAAGTCTAATAAATAAAAACCAAAAACATAGCTAGTCAAAGCTAAATCTTATATAAACTCGATTTTGTTTGATATATCAAATGATTTACTATATTTGTTTGATATATCAAACAAAATGAAATTCAACACTCCTACAACCACTGCATTGTACTCTATCGAAGAAGCAATTAAAACATATAGAAAATTTTGTCAAAAAAATATTTCGAATATCATCAAAGATATTACTGTAGATCAAACCTTGATATTGATTATAATAGACAAATACCCAGAGCATACTCAAATGGAAATAGCCGAACTTGTATTTAAAGATTATGCTTCTATCACAAGAATAATAAATCTTATGATATCTAAAGCATATCTTGAAAAACACATTAATCAAAATGATCATAGAAGGTCATCTATAAAAATAACTAGGAAAGGTAGAGAAGCTATTAAGAAGCTTACACCTGTTATCGAATATAACAGGAAAATAGCACTTTTGGATTTTGACGATAACGAAATGCATCAATTATATAATTCTCTACAAAAAATCATTTCTAACTGTAAAAATCAATCATGAAAAAATTAATTCTAATTTTTGCAATAATTTTAGTAACCAATTGTACATCAGATAGTCAAGATCAGAAGAAAACAATTATAGAAAAAAAAACAGAATTAATAGATAAATATATAACTGAATTAGCTGCCAAAGATAAATTCAGCGGAGCAGTTCTTGTGGCTAAAGATGGAAGAATCTTACTAAAAAAAGCTTTTGGATATGCTCATTTAGGGCTAAAAGTAAAAAATAATATCAATACAAAATTTAGTTATGCATCTATAGCAAAGACCTTTACTTCAGTTGCAATTTTTCAATTAATACAAAAGGAAAGATTATCGCTAACTGATAATGTTGGTAAATATTTAATAGACTATCCCAATAAAATCATACGAGACTCGGTGACTATTAAACACCTCCTTACTCATACAAGTGGAGTTCCTAATTATTTTGCTAAAAAGGAATTTTTAGAATCATCCAAAACCCGCTTTAGGGCAATGGAAGATTTAAGACCTCTATATGAAAACGAACCTATGGAATCAAAACCAGGGGAAATATTCTCTTACAGAAATACTAACTATGTGTTATTAGGTAGAATAATAGAAAAAATCACAAGTTTATCATATGATGAATATGTTGCCAAACATATTTTTTCTCCATTGTCAATGAAAAACACAGGTAATTTTGATATAGATCATGTCATTGAAAATGCTGCCGAGGGATATACAATTTCTAATATCTATCCTAACAAGTACCAGCTCAACACTTTTATGGGAACGGTGAGAGGAAGTTCAGCAGGTGGTGGATATACAACCTTAGATGATCTTTACCAATTCGCCGAAGCTATAAAAAAAAGTAAGTTATTAAATAAAACTTACACTGATATTTTGACAAAACCTTTAAACAAAAAAACAAGATATGGTTATGGGTTATCATTCACTAATCCAGAAAAAGGAACAATATTTGGGCATAGTGGAGGACATTTTGGAGTGGGTAGTGAATGGAGAATCTATAAAGATGAAGGGTATATTGTTATAATACTAACTAATAGAGATGCTGAACAAGGTTTTATGGAAGCCCGATTTTTTATACAGCGCTTAATTTCTGGTTCAACTCCATCCATTGATGCTTTCTTTTTAACAAAAAAAGTTATCGAAACTTGTATTGACCAGGGGTATAAAACAGCTTCTAAATTGATTTGTTCAAGCACAATTGATTTGTCTGAAAACGACTTGAACTCCAAAGGTTATGAATTACTACAAAAAGAAAAGTATGATTTAGCCATTAAAATATTTAAACTGGAGACTTTAGCTTTCCCTAAATCGTACTACTCATTTGACTCTCTAGGTGAAGCCTATATGAAAAATGGAGACATCGATTTAGCCATTTTAAACTATAAAAAAAGTTTAGAATTAAATCCTGAAAACAATAACGCTAAGGAAATGATAAAAAAAATGAAAATAAAATAATAATCTATAAAAACATAGGGCGTTTGGATTAAGTACCGAACGCTTTTTATATTCAAAGTCCGCTAAATATAAAATTTGGCTAATTACCAGTCGGAAACGTAATTACCCATACCCAGACAATTTTGTCTGTTTTTTTTGCAATAATGCAAACCTTATTAACTGCCTCTACTTAATTCACTATATGAGGATAAATTTTTTGGCGGTTCTGGAATCTAAGAATGGCTTCTTTTACTATTATCCCCTCATCTATGTTTATTGCATTTTTGATAGTAGGATTTTCTATCCAACTTGCTCGACCCTCGAGCACTGATGCTAAATGTACAATCAATGCAGCAGAAATTGATCTTGAAGCACTTTCCCAAAAATAACTAGGAGTGTGATCCACCGCGTAGTAATCGATATTATCTACTGCTATAATTGGATTTTTAAAGCTGGTTGGAGTAGCAAAATAAAAGCCCATTCCTTCATCGCAACTAACATCGATGATTAAAGTACCTGGCTTTAGCCTAGATTTTTCTTCTTCAATCACAAAATTGATAGGGTTATTTGGATCTTGAAAAGTACCATTAATTATGATTTCGGATTCACTTATCAAATCTAATAGTGGTTTTTCTGATCCGTCATGTTCTACGATAAGCAATCGAGGATCATTTATTTCGCTTTTTATAATTCTAACGTAATTTACATCCAATATTTCTTCTCTAACCTCATGATCTGGTCTTTGAATACAGACGGTGATGTCTCTAAAGCCATGAGCTTTTAATGCGTATATAGCTCCCCGGCTAACGGCACCAAAACTAAATATAATCACCTTCCTTTGATTTCCATAATGCCCATCTATCCCTTTCAGTTGCAAGGCATGTATAACAGCACAGTAACCAGCCATTTCATTGTTCTTATAGAAAGTATGTCTGCCCATTTCTCCATTTGGCTTCCAGACAAACATATCTTCAAAGGCAATTAAGGTGAGTTTTCTATCTATAGCAGTTTGTGTAACCTCGATTTGCTGAGCGCAGTGAGGATACCCCCAAAGAACACCTCCTGTTTTTAACTGTTCAAGATCAGATACTACTGGTTTAGCTATTATAGCAGATCCAATATTTGATAATATTTCATTTCGTGTGGCTATTCCTCCTGTTTGATCTGCGATTTCTTCATCTTCAATATTAAAAGGAGCCCCATATCCTTTTTCAAAAATGAGCTGCCTGCGAATGTTTTCTGGAAGTCTTTTTAGGTGTTCTGGATGAATGGGTACGCGTCTTTCATCTTCTTTTTTTGAAGTTCCAATAATACCAATTTTTGATAAAGCCATATGATTTTGTTTTTTCAATTGAAATCGACGACCGCTATTAATGAAATAGACAAGACGTCTTTGTAAGATTCTTATAAACGGTTACTTATTAAAAATCAGTCATTAAGTGATATAGCGCATCAATAATCAGAAAGGACATACAGATAAGTGACCTTTTGGGTTCTCAAGACTAGAACCGACAAGTATGATAATATCAACGGATAAATAATCCGACACTAAAGATACTTTAAATAATGGTGTTATTAAGCTGTGATTACTATAATTCATGAAACCACACAAACTAATAATTTGAAAATAGAGAAAAGCAAGTAACATTATTTGCTCGTTCTTCGTAAAAAAGTAGCTCTACATAAACCGTTATTTAATAACTCTCCATAAGTCATAAAAAAGGTAAAGCATTTTGTTGGATATTGTTACTTTTATATTTAGAAAATAATACCAATTGTTATTATATAATTGTTAATCACAAACAAAAAACTATCGAAAAAATAGAAGACATATACCAGCATTTTGAAACTTACATCAAGCTTTCAGAAGATTTAAAGTCAGAGCTTACAAATCGATTAAAACCAATAATCTTTAAAAAAGGAGAATTGGTTTTGGATGCAAATCAAATTTGTAAAGAAAGTTACTTTATTCGCAAGGGAGTTTTAAGAACTTATTTTTTAAAAGATGGAAAGGAAATAAGCGAATATTTCAGCTCTGCAAATGAATGGGTAAATTCACCTAAAAGCTTTATGCAAAGAAAAAAAGACATGTACTACATTGATGCGGTAGAAGACACAACTGCCTTTCTGCTAAAAGTGAATGATCTTGTCTTCCTTTTTGATAATTTTCCTGAAATGGAACGTTATGCCCGATTATCTATGGGAAGTGTTTTCGGACACTTGATGGAGCGAATTGCATCTATGCGATTTACCTCAGCTAAAGAAAGATATCTACACTTCAAAAATGTCTATGCCGACATATATCCACGAATACCACTTGGAATGGTAGCATCATATATAGGTATTACTCAAGAAACACTGAGTAGAATAAGATCTGAAAAATGATTTTTTGATATAGGTCAAAAGTTATGAAGGTTTCAATCTGTAGTTTTGGGTTTTAAAACTAAAACTAAATGAGAAGAAAAATTAAAATAATCGTAATAGTCTTTATATCATTTCTAACCTTTGGGCTAATATATGTTTTTACTTACGTACCCAAACTTTCTAAACAACACGGAGTGGTTGAAGCAAAACTATATCTCGGAAACTCTGATAAACAACCCCTATTTGTTGGTTTTGGAGGAGGTGGAGGGGGTAATGATTGGGTAAGGAATTATTTAAAGGGAAAACGTGATAGCTTAAATCAGAAAGGCTATGCCGTATTAGCTATAGGATATTTTAGATCGATTGGGACACAAAAAAGTTTAGATAGAATATCACTAGATGCAATAAGAGATACAATTCTTTCTGTTGCGCAAAATCCTCAAATAGATGAATCAAAAATTATATTATTTGGAGGTTCACGAGGTGGCGAGCTTGCTCTAAATCTAGCGAGCAGATATAAAGAATTTAATGGTGTAATTGTAGGGTCTACATCTAATGTTAGTTTTCCAGCTATTACCTGGTCTGCAAACACTGCTTCTTGGACTTATAAAAACAAAGAAGTTGCTTATGTGCCTGCTCCTTTTAAAATGATATTACCCGCATTGAAAGGTGATTTATACACTGCACATAGCATGATGCTCGAAGATGAAGTGGCGGTAGAAAAAGCAGAAATTCAAGTAGAAAATATAAATGGGCCCATATTAATTTTATCAGGTAAAGATGATGACCAATGGCCTGCTCCTCAAATGTCAGACAAAATTGTAACCCGATTGAAAGAAAACAATTTTAGTCATTACTATTCGCATATTCAACTTGATGGGGGACATGCAGCTCCATTAGAACATTTCAATCTTGTTTTCGATTTTTTGGAACAACACTTCAAAATTGAATAAAAACAGTGACTAACATTATTTAAATGTAATAGCGGTTTGGGTATAGATTTAAACAGTTATCCTTTTTTTTCGACAACTCTTAATTTTCCTGCTTGCAAAAGGAATCGTTGTAGTGATCAAAGGAGTTACTCTTTGATCAATTTTAAACAATATTGTTTTTAGTTATAAATACTATAATCTAAAATTAATGTTTCTAATTGAAAGAAATACCTAGAAGAGACGATTATGAAATGATTATTGGAATATTTGACAATATAGAAAAGGCAAATAATGCAGAAGGATCATATATTGAGTATTATAAAAAAAACGATAGTTTAAGAGAACAGTATGTAGATGTTAATTTTAATGAAGACATCATAGTAAAAGAAGCATCGAACATGGTTGAATTTGACCATAAAATTGTTGCCCAAACTGAACTACTGTCCCTTTATTTTTTTTAATTTTAGAAAATAAATTTAAAACCCTAAATCATACAACACTGTGTATGATTTCATTTGGTAAATAGTTTGTCTGTGCTATCGCTATGCAAACGATTATCGCCAAACAAAATATACATTTAACGTTGTAAAAGATTAAAAGAAAGAGGCTGTATATGAAACAAAGGTTTGTAAAATTAGATTGGGATTCTAATTTCTTTAATTTTAATGTGGGTAGAATTATGGGGCCCATAAAGGAAAAACAAGACATTCAAAATGTTGAATTTTTGATAGAAGAAAATAAGAATAAACTTTCTTATTATTCAACATCCAAAAAATTACCCGAATTTGTGTTTGAAAGTAACAAGTTTGATATAGTATTAGTAGATAGGAAAACTACATACTCTAAAAGTATTAACTCAGATTTAGAAATTAATAAATCAATTTCTTCAATTGATCATAAAATACCTGAAGAAAAATTAATTGATTTAGCAATACAAAGTGGCGTATATTCTAGATTTAATGTAGACAAAAAAATAGGCAAGCAAAAATTTAAAGAAATGTATAGGTTATGGATGATCAATTCAGTAAACCGCAAAATTGCTAAAGAAGTATTTGTTTTCACTGAAAATAAAAATATAGCAGGATTTGTCACTTTAGGAGAAAAAAACAACAGAGCGGATATTGGAATAATAGCAGTTGATAATGTATTTCGCGGAAAAGGAATAGGGAAAACATTAATG
Source organism: uncultured Aquimarina sp. (assembly GCA_947501475.1). Taxonomy (GTDB): domain Bacteria; phylum Bacteroidota; class Bacteroidia; order Flavobacteriales; family Flavobacteriaceae; genus Aquimarina. The sequence goes on from CANMWA010000006.1 coordinate 103,997, forward strand.
ACAAGTGCTGAAAAATGGTTTTCAAATTCAGGATATAAATCAATTCAGGTTGTAACTCAAGGAGATAATATACCAGCGTGTAAATTATATGAAAGTTGTGGGTATAATGTTGAATCTATAGAACTGTTTTACCACATTTGGAAAAAATAACTACGGCGCAATAATGGTAACTGTTGTAGAACCTCTTAAAAGTCGAAGAATGAATTAGAAAATTAATCATCAAAACCCTGCTTTTTGTGCGCAATAGTATAACGCAATAAAAGAGCTATTGATATTTGGATTGGTGAAGAAACGGATCTGAATAAAGGATATGGAACAAGGATGATGCAACTAACCATAAACCTACCGTTGTTGTTAGTCATTAAATAGTGAAAGAATCCTAAAGTTTAATCTTGAACTTTTAGAAGATAGTCAGCTTCTTTTGAATGAAAAAAATAGTATTTTAATGAGAAAGAAAATTGGTCAGATACAATCTATATGGCGATACCCCGTAAAATCTATGAAAGGCTGCCGAGTAATAGAAGGTATATTAACAAAGGATGGACTGCAGGGAGATAGAATGTGGACACTTTGGGATGAGATTAATAAGGAATTGGTTGGAGCTAAGCAGTTTAATAAAATTATGCAATTAAAAGCTGCTTTTGCGAACCCAAACCATATTGCTACTAAACCTGATGTTACTATTCAATTTCCTGATGACAGTATTATTGCCTCTGGAACACCTTATTTAAATGATGTGTTATCTGCTTTCATCGGGCATCCTCTAAGTTTAAAATTTAGATCAGATAAAAAGAATTTTTATTTAAAAAGCCCAGAAAGTAAAGGACTAGAAAAGCTTAGGCAAATACTTGGTATGCCGCCTACAGATTCGATGAAAAATATGGCAACTTTTTCCGTTAGATTATCCTTAATACTTCTAAAATATGCGACCCCTCCCAAAAGACTACACGATGCACATCCCATTCACTTTTTAACAACTAATACTTTAGATTGGTTAAAAGAAGCGCACCCAACAGCAGATATTGATGTTAGAAGATTTAGACCTACATTTCTAATTGATAGCCTAAGAGAACTAGGAGATTATCCTGAGAGTCAGTGGCAAAGAGGGTATTTGGAAATTGGAAATACCGTTATTCAGATTGGTGCTCCAACGATACGCTGTTCTATGCCTGCCCAGGCGCAGCCCGAATTAAAAGAAGACATTGAAGTTGCTAAAGCGATACAAATGACTGCCAAACAGTTTGTTGGGAGCTATGGCTCGGTAATAGAAAGTGGAAAAATAGTTGAAGGGGATGAAGTGATGTATCGTCCGGCCAGAAAAATCTGGCAGATGCAAGCTAATTTAGCCAGAAAGATGCGGGAACCCATAGTTACCACCTTAGCCAAATTTGAACCAAAATTTAAGAAGAAAACAAAAAGTAAATCAACCAAAGAAACTTTGGAAGGAAGTGGTTTTGAAGCTTTCAAAGTTGTCAAGATCGTAGAAGAAAGTAAATTAGTAAAATCATTCTATTTACAAGGGTCAAATTTCTATTCATTTTTACCGGGTCAGCATCTTATAGTTGGATTGGATATCCCCAATTATACAAGATTAATCATACGAGCGTATTCTATATCTAATTATAGCCCACAAAGTAAAACGTATCGCATTTCTGTAAAGCGAGAAAGTAAAAATGCCCTTGTTTCTAATTATTTGCATGATAAATTTGAAATAGGAAATACACTTTACGTTAAAAGACCAAGAGGACAATTCTTCCTTCATCCACAAGAAGAAAGACCCATTGCCTTGATCAGTATTGGAGTTGGGATAACACCATTCATGTCTATGTTGGAATATGCTCAAAAAATAAATCGAAGAGAAAAAATCTCTTTCTTTTATGGTTGTCAAAATGATAAAAATCATCTGTTTAAAAATGAAATCGGAATGCTTAAAAAGCAAACGAATATTGAAACGTATACCTGTTATAGCCAACCGAAAGATTCAGAAACTGAGTATCAAAAAGAGGGGCGCATAGACATTAAGACGATCCAAGGAATTGTAAACTCTGTTGATACAGTCTTTTATCTCTGTGGCACAGATGAATTTATGCGAAGTATGTATTGGGATTTAATTGAATGGGGTGTTAAACCGAAAGATATAAATTATGAACACTTTAGTAAATCAAATCCTATTGAAACCACTGCAAATAATCTAAACCAAGCTTCATACGAGGTTCATTTTTCTCAATCCAATTTAAAAGCTACCTGGAGCAATTCTTCAAAAAACGTATTGGAACTCGCTGAAAGCTGTGGTTTACAACCGGATTTCGGGTGCCGGTATGGGATCTGTAATGCTTGTAGGGTTAATTTGAAAGCAGGCTCGATAATTTACGATGATTCAATTCCTGGTCAAAATTCAAATAAAAGCCTATTGTTGTGTTGTGCCATTCCTACCTCAGATATAGTGGTGGAATTATGAGAGGAGCTATATGGGTAAAAAACAATAAGTAATATAGAATACTGAAATTCGAAATATAGATTCAAAAAAGGAGCCTCTCCTTAACTATTGTCAAAAGCACAAAGCCTTTATTTCAAGGAAGATAGACTAATTAATACTTAAATCTATTGAAATTCAAACTTAAGATGTATAAGCAGTTTTAAAACGATCGCTTGTATGAAACGTAAGCAACAATCTAAAAAAACTACTTTGAATAATTTTCAACTGCAAAATTACCCCAATCTGCAATAGATTGTATTAACGGGATTAAGGTTTCTCCAAACTTTGTTAATGAATATTCAACCTTTAAAGGTGGTTTTGAAGTATAAACCTTTCTCTTGATAACTCCATCTTCTTCTAATGTCTTTAGTTGTAAACTCAAGGTGCGCTCTGTAACTGTAGGCATTTTTTTTCTTAGCTCATTATATCTTAAGGTTCCTTCAATTAGATAAAACAATATTACTGTTTTCCATTTTCCACCTATTATTCCCATTGTTAAACTTGTAGAGCAAGGGTATTGTTTTCCTTTTAATTGATGCATAATCGAGATAAAAAATTGAACTATCCTTTTTGACCGTTATTGCAAAGATAAAATACTATACTTAATTTTGCAACTATAATTAATATAGTAATAAAATGAACACACCAAATATTTCAAAAACAGATATTATTGATGCCTTTATATTTAGGCATGCAACAAAAGAATTTGATACTACTAAAAAATTGTCTGATGATGACGTAAATTTTATTCTCCAAGCAGCAAATTTATCCCCAAGCTCATTTGGATTTGAACCCTGGCATTTTATTGTAGTCCAAGACCAAAAATTACGCGAATTATTAAAACCTGTTGCTTGGGGAGCACCTTTAAAATTAGATACTGCAAGTCATTTTATTTTAGGATTGAGTATGAAAGCTCCTATGATAAAATGGAATGAAGACTATATCACATATATGATGAAAGAGGTGAAAAAATTTCCAGAAGATGTAATCGAGGTTTATTTACAAAAATACAGAGAATTTCAAGAACGTGACTTCAATTTAGATACAGATAATAAACTATTTGATTGGGCATCTAAGCAGACCTATATCGCCCTGGGAAATATGATGACTGTAGCGGCATTATCTGGAATTGATAGCTGCCCTATTGAAGGGTTTCATCAAGAAAAAGCAGAGAAATTGTTAAGCGAAAAATTTAACGTTAATACAAAAAAATACGGCTTGTCATATATGGTGGCTTTTGGTTACAGAAAAGAAGAACCGGCACGCCCAAAATCAAGAAGAAATTGTAAAGACATTGTAACTTGGAAGTAAATACCAGTTGGTAATAAGGTAAATAAGTAATAGCGGTTTTGGTGCATACTTGAACCGTTTTTCTCATTTAATAGGTATCTTGTTTCTCGAAAAGTAATAGCTGCTTATCTACTATTGCTAATATGCAAGGATGTAATGCCTTATAAATAAAATATGAAGAAAGTAATACTATACGATTTGGACCATACACTCTTTGATCCAAAAACTATAAAAAAAGATATTTTTCAACCAGCTTTTGATACCCTAACTAAAACTCAATATTTTACTGAAAGTACTCTTATAAAATTGAAAAATGATTTCTTTTCAATGTCATTAAATACTTTTATTGAAAAATATCTTAATGATAAATCAAAAGAACATTTCATTAAAAAATTGAGAAGTATAGATACTTTATCTACACTAACAACATACCAAGACGGGTATGTTGTTCAAGAGCTTAATATGATAAATTATTTAGTTACTTCAGGACTTAGAGAATACCAAAATCTAAAAATTGACGCTTTAGGAATTAGAAATTGGTTTACTGAAATATATATTGATGATCCTATTGATCCTAAATGGAACGATAAGGAAGAGATAATGAGATTAATTATTAAAAATAATAACTATGATATTTCTGAACTATTAGTAGTTGGAGATAATCCTGAATCAGAGCTAAAAGCTGGAAATAATATAGGAATCGAAACAATTCAAATTCTTCGAGAAGGAATTAGGGCTTCAGAAATAGCTAATTTCAAAATCAATACTTTGAATGAACTAAAAAAATACATCTAATAAGAAGTGTACTATGAAACACATCTTAATAACTAAAAAGGCCAGTCCAAGAAGACTGACCTTTTGTTTTTAATCATGCATAGTTTAATTACATCTTATTGATAGATTAAGTCAAATCTATCAAGTGTCATTACTTTATGCCATGCACGAACAAAGTCTTTCACAAACCTCTCTTTTGCATCATTACTGGCATAAACCTCTGCTAAAGCTCGTAATTCAGAATTTGAACCAAAGATTAGGTCTGCCCGCGTAGCGGTCCATTTAAGCTCGTTTGTTTTTCTGTCTCTTCCTTCATATTTTTCTTTTGCATCAGAAACTGCTTTCCACTCTGTACTCATATCCAAAAGATTGACAAAGAAATCATTTGTTAGAGTTCCAGGGTTTTTTGTAAAAATACCATGTCTAGAATTATCATAATTTGCATTTAAAACACGCATACCGCCGATAAGAACTGTCATTTCAGGAACAGTTAATGTTAGTAACTGAGCTTTATCAATTAGTAATTCTTCGGTAGTTAAGGTATATTTTGTTTTTAGATAATTTCTAAATCCATCAGCCATTGGTTCAAGTACAGCGATTGAATTTACATCCGTTTGCTCTTGTAAAGCATCCATTCGTCCAGGAGTAAAAGGAACATTAATGGTGTGTCCTGCCTTTTTTGCGGCTTCTTCTATAGCGGCAGATCCTCCTAAAACAATCAGATCGGCAATAGATATTTTTTTGCCTTTTGAACTAAAATCACTTTGAATTTTCTCTAAAGTTGTCAATACTTTATTTAATTGTTTAGGGTTATTGACTTCCCAATCTCTTTGAGGCTTTAATCGAATACGTGCACCATTAGCGCCTCCTCTTCTGTCTGAATTACGAAACGTAGATGCAGAAGCCCATGCTGTAGAAACCAATTCACTGATCGTTAGATCCGAATTTAAGATACTTGATTTTAAATCAGCGATATCTTTTGTGCTCACAACTTCGTGATCTAATGTTGGAATTGGGTCTTGCCAGACAAATTCTTCTTTCGGGGCTTCAGGTCCGAGGTAGGTAGTTCGAGGACCCATGTCTCTATGGGTTAGTTTAAACCATGCACGAGCAAAAGCAGCATTAAATTTTTCTGGATTTTCAAGAAAGTTCCTTGAAATTTTTTCATAGATAGGATCAAATCGTAACGAAAGATCGGTAGTTAACATCGTTGGTTTATGCTTTTTTTCTGAATCAAAAGCATCTGGAAATATTTCTTCAGAACCTTTTGCTACCCATTGATGAGCTCCCGCTGGGCTTTTTGTCAATTCCCATTCAAAATTAAATAGATTAGCAAAAAAAGTATTATTCCATCTCGTAGGTGTTGCTGTCCAGATTACCTCTAAACCAGAAGTGATTGCATCTTTTCCTTTTCCTGTACCATAATCATTTTTCCACCCAAAACCTTGCTCTTCAATACTTGCTTTTTCTGGTGATGCACCTACGTGTGACCCAGGAGCGGCACCATGTGTTTTACCCAGCGTATGTCCGCCAGCAATAAGAGCTACTGTTTCTTCATCATTCATTCCCATTCGGCCAAATGTTTCTCGTATATCAATAGCTGCAGCAACAGGATCTGGCTTACCGTTTGGTCCTTCTGGATTAACATATATAAGCCCCATCTGAACAGCAGCTAGAGGCTTTTCAAGATCACGATCTTCTGTATAGCGTTCATCGTCTAACATTTTGGATTCTGGACCCCAATACACATTACTTGCAGGTTCCCATACATCTTCTCTACCTCCGGCAAAGCCAATAGTTTTAAAGCCCATTGATTCGAAAGCTACATTTCCTGTAAGGATCATTAAATCTGCCCATGAAATCTTACTTCCGTATTTTTGTTTAATGGGCCATAGAAGCCTTCTTGCCTTATCCAAATTACCATTATCTGGCCAACTGTTGAGTGGCGCAAAACGTTGTTGTCCTTCACGTGATCCGCCACGACCATCACCCGTTCTATAGGTTCCGGCACTATGCCAAGCCATACGAATAAACAATCCTCCATAATGGCCATAATCAGCTGGCCACCAATCTTGTGAATCTGTCATTAACACAGTTAAATCTTTTTTTAGAGCATCATAATCTAGGCTATTAAATTTTTCGGCATAATTAAAATTTTCGCCCATAGGATCTGACTTAGATGAATGCTGTCGAAGCACGCTTAAGTCAATTTGATTAGGCCACCAATCTCTGTTGGTTTTAGCATCATTACTTACATTAAGGCCTCCCGAGGGCCCTTCTGAGGTGAAACCGAAAGGACACTTTCCTTTTTCGGAAGCATCACCTTTTACTTCATTTTGATGACATCCCGCTAAGAGAAATGCCACACATGTTAGGGTTATTAAGAGTGATTTTTTCATTTGTGTGTTTCTTAAATTAATAAATGGTTTATTACGAATATTTAAATTTAGAAGTTATTTTTTTATAGATAAAAATTGATTGCATATTTAAAATTATAGATAAATAGATAATATTTATGAACTATTACAATACACATCCAAGAAATATATATAGGAATTAAAGGTTTTTTATAAATACCTCTTTATGATCACGTTATTTTAATGAGAACAGATATTAGTATCTAATACTTAGAAACCTATACCAAAATGCAAAGCTGCTGTAAATGATATTTCTTGATCATTGCCTACTCTTATCGGTAGTACTAGCTCTGCAAAAACATTAGTTTTTCCTAATGTAAATCCTCTATTTAAAAGAGGCGTAATTCCATACCTTCCGCTCTTAGTTTCATAAGCAATTCGATTTCCAAACGTAAGTTTATTACCAATACCCCATAACAAACCTGGGTGTATTAATAATTCGTTTACAGCACTTATTTTATCTCCGTCAGAATTTTCAATAGAACTAATAAATGGAACAAGTTCTACATCAAAAGCAAATTTCTCACTTTTTCGAACCGTTATACCTATAGGAAATCCAATAGCATATGGGTCGAAGCCATCTGTAGTCTCTCCGTCTTGAATGGTTATTATAGGTTGAACAAAGCCAAAGTGGCCTCCAATAGTGTTTTGCCCTTTTACACTATAAACGCTTAAGAATGTAAATAGAATACTGGCAATTAAAAAGGTGGGTTTTAGAGTCATGATATTTACGTTATATATTAATAAAAAATTATGAATAATGTACATATTATTATATGTGCGCTGGGATAATAATTTCTCTTATAATACAGGTTGAGTTTATTAAGAATAGTTTTTAGGCACCATATTTTAAAATCATATGAGCCCATATAGCCATTGTAAATTTGAATAAAAAATCAAAAAAACAGCCTGTATTTTTCTGCCATTATAGTGATCTACTCTATAATTAAACTGAATATTATTTCAAATTAATTTTTTTAGAGTTAGATAAAAAACAGAAGAAATATGAATAGTAAACTTTTTAAAATAATTTCATTGGAAATTAAAATACATGTAGATATTCTTTGTCAAGAAGGTGGAAGCTTTGATTAGATTTTTCATATTATATAATTATTTAAGTTGGTATTTCAAATTTAATACAATAAATATAAACAACATGTTAGTTATCTAACATATTAAGTAATATAGCCTGTTGTGTATTTTGACATTGTACATTAAAAAAAACGTCAGTTCGAGTGTTTTGTTGTAATAACTTCTCGACTATGTTCTAGATTAATGAAATTAGACAAAACGTATCGAAAACAGCTTTTTTTGTGATTATCAACCCAGAGCGATTATCTTTGCAGGATTCCTAAAATTAAATCATGTCATCAAAAAAACAATCACAAGAAAAAACAAGACTTCATGCTCGAAATAGAAATCGAGAGCGATATGATTTAAATGCATTAATAGCAGCTAACCCTGAGTTGGCAAATTATGTAAAACCTAACAAGTTTGGAGCAGATTCGATCGATTTTTCAAATCCTATTGCTGTAAAAATTCTAAATAAAGCATTATTAAACCATTATTACGGAATAAAACATTGGGAATTTCCTGATTCAAATTTGTGCCCTCCAATACCAGGGAGAGCAGATTATATACACCATATTGCAGATTTATTAGCTGAAAGTAATTTTGGTAGAATTCCTGATGGTGATAACATCACATGTTTTGATATTGGAGTAGGGGCTAATTGTATTTATCCGATTATTGGAGTTACAGAATACGATTGGAAATTTATTGGTTCTGATATTGACCCAAAATCAATTACATCAGCGCAGCATATTGTCAATGCTAATCCATCGCTTAAAGATAAAATTGAGTTTAGATTACAAAAGGATCCAAAAGATATTTTTTACGGCATAATTGATAGAGGAGATAAAATTGACGTATCGATATGTAACCCTCCTTTTCATGCTTCTATCGAAGATGCACAAAAAGGCACTCAAAGAAAAATTAAGAATCTATCTGGGAAAAAGGAAAAAAGACCAACACTCAATTTTGGAGGAATTGGTAATGAACTTGTTTGTGAAGGAGGAGAATATAAGTTCATCACAACTATGGTTGGAGAAAGTAAAAAATTCTCTAAGAACTGTTACTGGTTTTCGACCTTAGTATCAAAACAATCTAATCTAAAGGGAATTTATAAATCCTTAAAAAAATTTGAAGCTAGTCAAGTCAAAACCATTCCTATGGGAACAGGAAATAAATCTAGTCGAATTGTGGCTTGGACATTCCTTTCTGCTTTAGAACAAAAAGAATGGAGAACAGCTAAATGGAAAACTAAATCGTCTAAATAATTGATACTCTTACCTTTTTCTTCTTTAATCGCACATTATTTACATTTGGTAAAAGATTCGTTATAGTAGCAGTTTTAACAGCAACAAAAGCACAATCATTTTTTAGTTCTATGACACCCAGTTCTTCTCTGGTAAGATTACCTTGTTTAAAAAATAATCCGGCTATATCACCTTTCGAAATTTTATCTTTTCTACCGCCAGAAATAAATAATGTACTCCATTCAGAACGCATAGGAAGTTCTGATTTTTTAAGTTCCTGAATAGGTAAATCTCCTATGAAATCTGGTGAATTTTCTTTATCATATTTTAATACATAAGCTGTTCCATCACTATTCATACGAGCAGTTCTACCATTACGATGTGTAAATTCCTCGCCTTTGACAGGAAGGTGATAGTGAATAATAAATTTAATTTCTGGAACATCAATACCTCTTGCCGCTAAATCTGTTGCTAATAATATTTGATGCGTACCATTTCTAAACTTAATTAAAGCTCTTTCTCTTTCAGTTTGTTCCATTCCGCCATAGAACGTACCATGAGAAATATTGTGATCCGACAAATAATCACTTACACGATTAATAGATTCTTTAAAATTGCAGAAGATAATCCCATTCTGATTTCCAATATGAGCAATTAAATTTACTAGTGTATCTAGTTTGTCTTTTGTGTGAGAAATAACATTTTTGATTTGCAATTGAGTACTCTCCTCGTTTAAATAATCGATAGTAATTGGTTTTCTTAACCTTACAAATTCTGGAATTTCTACACCATAGGTTGCAGATGTCAATATCTTTTTATTCACTTTTGGAAGTAAATCTAAGATTTCACTCATTTCTTTTTCAAAACCTACTTCTAGTGATTTATCAAATTCATCTAACACTAATGTTTTGATATCTCCAGCATAGAAGGCTTCTCGTCTTAAATGGTCAGCGATTCTACCCGGTGTACCTATCAATACTGCAGGTCGATGCTTTATATCTATTCTGTCTTTTGAACCAGAACGACCGCCATATACTGCATTTACTTTGAAACCTGTACCCATCTCACGCATCACTTGCTCAATCTGAATAGCCAATTCTCTTGAAGGAACGATGACAACAGTTTGAATTTCGTCGCAGTTTTTATCTAATTCATTAATCAATGGTAGTAGGAACGCTAATGTTTTACCAGTTCCGGTGGGTGACAGTAAAATAACTTCATCGCAGGATGTTATTGCCAAATGGGCCTCTTCTTGCATAGGATTCAACGCTGCTATTCCTAATTTAGATAATATTGCTGTTTGGCTTTTAATAGATGTAGACATTGTGCAAAGGTAGTTCCTTGAATATCAAATATTGAAATATAAATAAAGAATTTTGGAGTTTTGTAGCTGCCTGTCAGTAGACAGATTTGTAATCAGGGGGTTCATATATTAACAACCCACTCGTTTTAGGAAATTTCTAATTTGTACCCAACATGCACGTTTATGATTTGTATAGAAGGGTCTTTATTAAGTTTTTTTCTAATACGGGAAATAAAAGCATCCAGGTTTTTACCCACAAAAACACCGCAAACTATTTTAGTTAGCGGTGTTGTATTATGACGTTTAAGAATATGTATCTAATAGATCTATTTCTTCATAAACTTTCCTACTTTTCGTAAACTAGCTGTTTGGATAAGGTATGAATAAGCACCCGATGGTAAATCATTTGTGTTTACTGTTACCTTTTTAAAATCTGAATACGATTTATTAAATACTATTTGTCCTTTCATATCAACGATTATCATACTACCTTCAGAGGTTGCATAATCATTATCAATACTAAAGTGAATTTCGTTAACACATGGATTTGGATATGTTTTTACATTAATTGCATCTAATCTTTGTTCTGCTCTAGATTTTGTAAACTGATTAATTTTTCTACGTAGTAGATTTTGATTACGTGTTACACCTGCATCTTTAAGAATGACATCGGTTGCTTTTTCACTAATTAAATAGATAGGCACAGCGATAAAAAATCCAGGAATTTTTGGAAATACAGATGCATCTACAACACGTAGGTTTTTTACCCCTCTTACTTTAAAATTACTATCTAATACGTCATGTGTACCACCATTTCCAATCTTACAAGTACCACACGCATGGTGACCCCAAGTTTCTTTTGCAATAAAATCTCTTTTTTCTTCATTTGTAGCAACTTCAACTCCTGGCCAAGTTTCTTTTTTGATAGAGTTACGAACTTTTCCGTTTTTCATAATTGCTCGTATATTATCAACTCCTTTTATTAAGGCTTGCATATCATTACCTTCTAAATCCTGACCATCATTAAAATACTTAAAATTAATGTCTGGAGTTTTTGTTGGATCTACACTTTGTATGTTTACTTCACCTGCAGTGTTTTCTGTGTGTCCTTTTAATATGGCCCAAGTCACTTTGTTTTTTGATTCTTTAATCACCTCACTGTATCCTGGATAGTATCCTTTAAAATCACTGATCAAACAAAAGTTGAAAAGATCTGGATCTTGTAGCTTTGGATCTGTTCTTATAATGTTGGCAGCAACAGCACCATTACTAGTATAAGGTCCTGCAGCATTTCTATTAAAATTATCAAGACAAGCATCATCACCTTCAGAAAAAGTACAGGCTTCTAATAGTCGACCATTCAATTCATAGGTCAATCCTAATTCGTATCTGTCTTGAAGATTTTTTCCTACTCCGGGCAAATCTTGTAATACGTCAATTCCTTTTTCTTGCAATAAAGAAGCTTCTCCAATACCGGATAACTGAAGCAATTGCGGAGTGTTAAATGTACCTGCAGATAAGATAACCTCTTTGGATGCTTTTACAAATTGAGTTGCTTTTGTTTGTGTTGTACCTTCATATAAAGGATCTGCTTCATACAAGTTACCGCCTTTTATATACGCTACACCAATAGCTTCTTTTTGGTCATTAAATACTACTTTGCTTACCAGAGCATCAGTGATAATCGTTAAGTTTTCTGGATACTGCTCTTGAGTTTCTAATAAATATTCTCTTACAGAATGTCTTCTGGCTCTATTATCCATAGTTAGAGGAACCATTACAGGCCCTTCACCACCTTTTTCAAAAGATGGCTGATTTACATCAAAAGATTTTTCATTAAAAAGCAAATCAAAAATATTTCTACCAGTATGCGCTAGGTTTGCTTTAATTAAACCTGCCAAAGGAATATTTTGCAGTAAACTACCTATATCTAAATTTTGATAATTTGTTGGTAACCATCCATTTGTTCCGTGGCCTTGTCTTATTGCTTCCCAACTTTTTAAGTATTCGCAATCTTCTAAATGCTTAAAATACTCGCGCATGTTTTCTGCTCTCCAGCTTTCATCTCCAGTTAAATCTGCTATATACTCAAAATCATTAGCATGTGGGTATACGGTGATCAATGCATTATTTGCAGTAGATCCACCAATAGTAGCTCCTCTAGGGTATAATATTCCTTTGCCAGGAACATATTTACTGTCTAATTGATCTCTGTCTCCAGAGTAATGTTTTACAAAATAACTCCAAGATAGATTTTTGTCTTCTGATGCAGATGTATGATAAGCAGGTACCCTATAATTGTCTGTTTTTGCATCTTTTGCACCAGCTTCTAGTACTAATACTTTAAAACCATGTCTCGCCAGGTTGGCTGCAAGAGGCCCTCCACCGGCTCCAGAACCTACAATAATATAGTCATAGCTAGTGTTGGTCGTACTTTTTGTTGTTTTTGAATTTAATAATTGGGGCACTACTGCACTAGCAGCAGCAGCCAAAGCAGTTTTTTTAGCAAATTTTCTTCTTGATAATTTCTTAGAATTTTTCATGATAGTTAGCTTAGGTTAAGTTTTTTACGCCGCGAATATAATAAAATATTATGCGCGCATAATAAAAACAGAACTAAAATTATAATTTTAGTTCTGTTTTTTTAAGATTAAGTAAATACTCTCTAAAAGCCCTTAGAATATTTATGATTCATAAAACAAGAGTGATTATGTTAAATTATAGTTTTAGCAATGTTTTTAGCTCTAAAACGTTACTTTTAGAAGTCTTAACCTACATTTTCTCTTTTTTTGAATTTTTTAATATCATATTTATTCTTTTTTGAAGAAGAACCTTCAATCTCAATATTTCAAAAAATATTAGGGGTAGCAATCACATTTGGCATTGTTTCTATTTGTATTTATTATGTTTTACGATATCTAGAATCTGTTTATGTTCATTATCACAAGAAACCATATTTTATTCATTTATATCCAAAGATTAAGAAACTACCTAAGCATTTACAGCCGTTTATAGAAGAAAATGATTTTTATGACAGATTGGACAAAAAAAGAAAGCGATATTTTGCACATAGAACGGTAAGGTTTTTAGAAGGTACAAATTTTGTAAGTAGAGAAGAGCTGGTAATTGATGATTTTATGCGTATGCAGATAGCTATGATGGTCATTCAACTTACTTTTGGGATGCGTCATTATTTGTTAGAATATTTACATACCATTATTGTATATCCTTCATCTTTTTATTCGATTTTGAATAAAACTGAGAATATTGGAGAGTATAATCCAATGTCAAAAGCATTAGCATTGTCATGGAAGGATTTTCAAAAAGGAAACCAGCACAAAGATGATGGCAGAAACCTTGGAATTCATGAAATCACCCATGCAATACACTATAATTCAATAAAGAATAATGATATAAGCTCAGAGATATTTTATGATACTTTTTTACAGTTAGAAGGATATTTGGGATCTGTAGAAATAAGAAAAAAAATTGTTGACGCTAAAATACTTAGGGAGTATGCTTTTACGGATAAATTTGAGTTTATAGCGGTATTGATTGAGGTCTTTATGGAGTCGCCAGATACGCTCAAAGAAAAGTTTCCAGAGATATATACCTATGTTATGCAAATGCTAAATTTTAGATATTTTGAAGATTAGAAAAGTCTTATTCTAAAGAAACAATTATATTTATACGCTAAAAAATTTTAACTGATAATTGAATATGGAAGAATTTCAGCAAATATTGCCACCAGTTAGTTCCCTTACTGATGAAAAGAGAGTTGCATTTTACAAAAAAACCTATACGCATCTTGCTATGGCTGTTCTGTTATTTGTAATTGTAGAATGGGTCTTTTTTCAAATAGAACCTATCGTAAATTTTGCATTTTCTATGACGCAGGGATGGAGATGGTTACTTATGTTGGGAGGTTTTATGTTAGCTACCAGTTATGCTGAGAAAATGGCATTCAAAAATCATAATATTAATCAACAATATTTGGGGTTGTTGTTATATGTAGTCGCCGAGGCTTTTATTTTTATCCCCCTTATTGGGATTGCGATGATGATTGCTGAGAGCGGAGGCGCTAATATTCTTAATCAAGCAGCAATATTAACTTTGGCCTTGTTTACAGGGCTATCTGGGGTAGTAGTACTCACCAAAAAAGATTTTTCTTTTCTTAAATCAATACTAACTATTGGATTTTTTATCGCTTTAGGATTAATGGTAGCTGGATTGTTATTTGGATTTAACCTTGGACTTTGGTTTAGTGTTGGGGTGGTGGTATTGGCTTCGGGATCAATTTTGTACCAAACTTCTAATATGGTTCATAAATATTCTGAAGATCAATATGTAGGAGCTTCACTTGGGTTATTTGCCTCTTTAATGTTATTGTTCTGGTATATCTTAAGTATCTTATCTAGGCTTAGCGGTGACTAGCATACTAATAATTAATATTAAATATGTGACAGCCAATAAGAGTTAACATGATTGTTTTTTAAGAATCGATTTTAATATTGTTTTTGCATGAATTCTAGAATTCTCAATAAACCAAATGTGAGTATCCATTCCGCCACAAATTACACCAGCCAAGTATAAGTTTTTTACATTAGATTCCATAGTTTCCTCATTATATTGAGGATATAATTTTTTATCATCTGAAAGTTTAATACCTAGTTTTTGAAGAAATTTGAAATTAGGGGTATACCCAGTTAAGGCAAGTATATAATCATTTGCAATAGTAATTTCTTCTTTTGGGGTATCTACCAAAATTTTATCAGGAAATATCTCTTTTACAGTAGCATTGTAGAGGGCTTTTATACTACCTTCTGCAATTCGGTTTTCTATATCTGGACGTACCCAATATTTTACACGCTTTCCGATTTCTGGTCCACGTACTATCATAGTAACTTCGGCTCCTTTTCTATAACACTCTAATGCAGCATCTACTGCAGAGTTACTAGCACCAATTATCGCCAGCTTTTGTTTGGCATAAAAATGTGGGTCTTTGTAGTAATGAGATACTTTTGGTAATTTTTCTCCCGGTACATTAATAGTATTTGGGATATCATAAAACCCAGTAGCTACAATAACATATGATGCGGTATATTCTTGTTTGTCGGTTTCAATAACAAACTGTCTATTTTGCTGTTCTACAGCGATCACCTTTTCAAATAAATTAATATTTAAATTATTAGAAGTTACAATTCTGCGATAATATTCTAGAGCTTCATTACGTTTTGGTTTGGCTTCATTGCTTATGAAAGGAATATTGTCAATCTCTAGTTTTTCTGAAGAAGAAAAGAATTGCATATTCACGGGGTAATTAAATAATGAATTTACAATAGGCCCTTTTTCAATAATAAGATATTCTATATTATTTTTCTTAGCTTCTAATCCACAGGCAATTCCTATGGGACCACCACCAATAATTATTAATTCTACATGCTTCATTTAATTTTTTTTCTATAGGTAGTCGAGTACATTTCTTATTGACTACATATGGTAGCTCATAAAGCTACTAATTTTTAAAGTTTTAAAACGTCAAAAGGCAAGCTTCCGAATAAAAACTTGCCTTTTTTAATGGATAAGAATATCAGTTTACCTGATGACCAATTTTTTTACAATTTTTCCACTATCTATACTAACATTAATTAGATAGTTTCCTTTGATAAAAGAAGAAGTATCTACCTTAATTTTTTCATTGAGATTAAAAGTATTTTCTGATACAATAACTCCTGCTGAGTTTATTAACTTAACCTCAATTGGATTTGTAGTTTTCGAATGGATAATTTTTACTTTTACAAATTTTCTAGCGGGGTTTGGATATACAATCACTCTTGTTTTAATTTCTTTAATAGGGGGTGAGGTTGGTTTTTTTTTGCCTTCTTCTATAGTGTAGAATTGATTTACTCTAAGGTTTGAAAAGGTAGATGTATTTCCTGAAGGCCAATAAATGGTAAGTTTTTCAATTTTAGGAGCTTTGTTAAGTCCAAAATGAGCCCTCAAGCTATTATGGCCCATAAATGTATTTGAAGCAGAGATTTCTCTTTTTTGCGTCACTAATTTACCTTTAATTCTAGCGGTTAATTCTAATCGTGCACCTAATGCCGTTTTGTTTGATGGATTACCAATAAGTTTAATATTTACAAAATGATTTTTGATCCTAAAATCGTTTCTAAAAAGCCCTTTTATACGCCTGCCCACAACAAAAAAATCAAGATCCCCATCATTGTCATAATCTCCAATTGCAGCCCCAGTAGAGTTTCCTGAGGTGGCCGTATTTATAAGATTAGAACCACTTTCTGTAAAGGTTCCATCTCCATTATTGATAAAGTAACCACTGCCGGTTGCATTAGAAGCGGTTATAATAACATCCAAATCCCCATCATTATCAAAATCTCCCCATGCATTTGATAAGTTTTGATTGTTATTAGTTGTAAATGGGGTATCAGTACTTGTATAGTTTCCAGAATTGTTTACATAAAATCTGTTTTTGATACCTGAATAATTGGTAAGACACACATCAAGATCTCCATCATTGTCATAATCTACTACATTATAACATTGCCCATCCTGAGGATCTTCAGCAAATGATAAATCATTATTGGTTAATTTTTTAAATCCTTCTTTTCCGGTTTCTATCTGTAGATTTTTAAATAAAAAATCTTGTTTTACCCCGGTAGGGCCAGCTGCAGGACCACTGGCAATAAATAAATCGGTATCTCCGTCTTCATCATAATCTGTCCAATTTGATACCGTATATGCTTCTTTTTCTGTGAGAAACTCGTAGGGCTCTGTAACCTCTGTAAAAGAACCATCAGGATTACCTCTATATAACCTATTCGGGAAACTTGAAGGGTTTAAAAATCCATCTGCAAAAGTGAGTATAAAATCAACATAACTATCATTGTTGTAATCACACCATTGTGTGCTCCAGGTTGTAGAATTAATAGTATTTAAGATAGTGTTGGCTTCTGTAAATTTTCCTACACCATTATTAGTGTAAATTCTAGTCTGTAGGGTAGAAGGAACAGAGAATCGAGAATAAATCAAATCAAGATCTCCATCATTTTCATAATCTGCCCAACTAGATCCAGCTAGTGCAGTTGCTATAGGAATGTCTATTCCTCCTTCGGCAACTTCGAATTTTCCTTTTCCAAGGTTTCTATAAATAATGCCACCATAAAAGAGATCAATATTATTATCATTATCTATGTCTGTCCATGATGTCCCAAAATAGGTTCCACCAATTGTAGGGCCTGAAATAATTGGATTGATTGAATCCTTAATTAAAGTAAATCTTTGAGAAAAAGAAGAGATGGTAAAACAAAAAAAGAATAAAAAGAGTAAAGTTCTCATAAGCCAAGGATTTTTAAGATTTATACTTATAAATTTCAGTAAAACCCTGAGCGTAGTGGTTTAGAATTATAATTCTTTACTTTTTTATTTATCCTGAAGTTCTAAATGTCTTTTTTTATATTCTGATGGAGTACATTTAAATTTACTTTTGAAAGCATTGTTAAAAGTAGCTTTATTGTTAAAGCCAACATCAAAATAAATAGTTTTTATACTTGTAGATGGATCTTCCAAAAGTAATTTTTTGGCTTCTTCTAACCTGTATTCATTTATAAATTGATTAAAGTTTTTTTGAGCTCGTTCATTAATCAGTTTTGAAAGTATGTGAGTAGAGAACCCTGTCTTATCCGCCAAATGCACTAACCTTAAATTATTATCCAGATAGGGTTTGTTGTTATTGATGTAGAAAAGTAATTGTGTATAAAACTCATCTTTTGTGTCATTGGTTAATTCTTGACCATTGCTTTCTTTTAAGAATAAATTTGATAGAAGCTCTCCATTAAAGATAGACGGTTCTTTATATACCATATAGCCTATAGCATATATCGAAAATGACATTGAGAAAGAAATTGCATAATCCCAGCTTAAATTAAAGAATGAGAATTTAGAAAGAATATAATAACTAGTAAAAGAAATGATAAATATCAAAAATAAGTTAGTAAGTATTGAGGTCCATTTTTCTCGAATAGCTTCATATTGTGAGTTAACTTCATTTTTTGACAACGAGATAAAGTCTTTTATCACTACTAAATATGTTACTTGAGAAATAATTGCAACCCAAGGTGATTTTAAAGACCAATAAATGTATAATAAAACTTCGCCCTTAAAATCATTTAAAAACTCAAAACCATCTGATTTAATAAGATAATACGCATTTATAAAAAACGATATAATGACGAGAAAAAAGTGATGCCATCTTATTGTAAAAGATTTATGATAAAATCTGGTAATATAAGTATAGAGAAGGGGTCCAAAGGCCAAATACCAGGTAGAATCAAAAAAATAACAATATTGACATAAAGATTCATACCGAGTCCAAAAAAGAACATATTGAACCAAAATAAAAGAGAATCCTAATATAATAAATATAATAGGTAGATTATGTGATCTACTTGCTTTATTACTACCCAAAATTAATGATAAAAAGAACCCCAATGAGCTTACCAACAAGAAGATTGATGTCCAGGTATCAAATGAAGGAATGGGATTTTGCTGCATTATCAGGCCTAAGTTTTTATAATCTCTTTTAACTCTTTAATGGTATTCGTAGGGTTATCGCTTTTAAAGACAAAACTTCCTGCTACCAAAACATCGGCTCCTGCATCGGTCAATTTTTTGGCATTTTTACTGGTTACACCTCCATCAATTTCGATCAGTGTATTTGCATTATTTCTAGTAATGATTTCTTTAAGCTGTTTTACTTTTTTATATGTATTGTCTATAAATGATTGCCCTCCAAACCCTGGATTTACACTCATTATACATACCAAATCAATATCATTAATTACATCTTCTAGAAGGTTTACATTGGTATGTGGATTTATAGCCACACCAGCTTTCATTCCTTCAGCTTTAATAGCTTGTAATGTTCTGTGCAAGTGAGTACATGCCTCATAATGTACGGTAAGAATATTGCTTCCTAAATCAGCAAAAGTTTTGATATAACGATCAGGATCAACAATCATTAAGTGCACATCGATCGTTTTGGTGGCATGTTTTGCGATATCACGTAGTACAGGCATTCCAAAAGAGATATTAGGAACAAAAACACCATCCATGATATCGATATGAAACCAATCTGCTTCACTATTGTTAATCATTTCTACGTCACGTTGTAGATTAGCAAAATCTGCTGCTAATACTGAAGGAGCAATACGTTTTGAAGCCATAAAGTTGTGTTGTTTTGAGCAAAAATACTACTTGTTTTACACAATTATGCTATGAGAGCTTCATAAATTTTTGAGCTAAATATGATATACTTTTAAAATGTTCGGGATTATGTGTTTTTTCTTTTTTTAAGAACTTTTGAAACTCTTCATGATTATAATCACTAGAAATAACCATAAAAGGAGCATGGTACTTTGAG
The DNA here is from genome assembly GCA_947501475.1 of uncultured Aquimarina sp. Classification (GTDB taxonomy): domain Bacteria; phylum Bacteroidota; class Bacteroidia; order Flavobacteriales; family Flavobacteriaceae; genus Aquimarina. The sequence goes on from CANMWA010000006.1 coordinate 124,014, forward strand.
AAAGAATAATTGTCAATCTCTTTATCCAGCATTTTGATTACATTATAATGTCTAGGATCTTTCTTTATTCGCTCAAACATCATTTTAACAATTTCTTTTTCGCCTTCAAGAACCTGAAAAAAATTACCCTCAGAATATATTAATATGCCTGTAATACCGATATCGTTATTATGAATCTTAACATATTCCATAAGTTCATTGATATCGATAGTAGACAAATCTGGGTTGACGGTGCTTACATAACTAAGTATATATCTCATGAATTTGAGATTTATAGATTGATTTTATAGGGTAATTTAAAATATTATTTAAATATTGTTATTTTTTTTAAGTTATCTTCAAAAAAGATGTTAAAAAACATGATAAATGAAAAACCTCCGGTAATCAGCCGGAGGTCATTCATCAATCAAAAAACGAACAGTTATGTTATAAAACTGTTTGTAGCCGCAATTTAGGAATTTATCCTAAATAAGTCTTTAAAATTTTACTTCTAGATGTATGTTTTAATCTACGAATTGCTTTTTCTTTTATTTGACGCACTCTTTCACGAGTTAAATCAAACGTTTCTCCAATTTCTTCTAGAGTCATTGGGTGTTGATCTCCCAGCCCAAAATATAGTCTGATTACGTCAGCTTCTCTAGGTGTAAGTGTTTCTAATGCTCTCTCTATTTCTGTACGCAGAGATTCGTGTAATAAAGATCTATCAGGGTTTGGTGATTCACCAGAGTTTAATACATCATAAAGGTTAGAATCTTCTCCTTCTACAAGAGGTGCATCCATACTTACGTGACGACCAGAGTTTTTCATAGACTCTTTTACGTCATTGATAGTCATATCTAATTCTTTTGCAATTTCTTCGGCACTTGGTGGGCGCTCATGAGATTGCTCTAAGAAAGCATATGTTTTATTGATCTTATTGATCGAACCAATTTTATTTAAAGGTAAACGTACAATACGAGATTGTTCTGCTAATGCTTGCAAAATCGATTGACGAATCCACCATACCGCATATGAAATGAATTTAAACCCACGAGTTTCATCAAAACGTTTAGCAGCTTTTATCAATCCTAAATTTCCTTCATTAATAAGGTCAGGAAGCGTTAATCCTTGATTTTGATATTGTTTTGCTACAGATACCACAAATCTTAGGTTTGCTTTCGTTAATTTTTCAAGGGCTCTCTCATCACCTGCTTTAATACGTTGAGCCAATTCTACTTCTTCATCTGCAGTAATAAGATCTACTTTACCTATTTCTTGCAAATATTTATCCAGCGATGCAGTTTCACGATTCGTTACCTGCTTCGTAATTTTAAGTTGTCTCATCTATGTTCTCCTTGAAATTTAATATATGAATATTTAGGGCTTTTATCTATTATACGTAATATGTTATCAAAATGTTACAAAAATGTTTATTTTTTATTTAAATCAATAATTATTCTCTATTAGTCGTAACTGTTATGTGTTACTAACACTGGGTTTGTATGTTTTTATTAAAAAAATACATTTTTATATTTTTTATGAGCTTCGCAGAGGTGAATTAACCTTATTCAATCTAAAAAACTCTCAAAATAAAAACGCCTTCAGAAACTTCTGAAGGCGTTTTTTTATCATTTAAAAGAAAATTAATCTTCTTTTTTCTCTCTACGAGGAGGTCTTCTGTCATCTCTTGGTTTATCACTACCTTCTGGTCTAGGAGGTCTAGGTAATAAAGCTTTTCTAGAAACTTTTTCTTTACGTGTTCTAGAATCAATTCCGAAGTACTTTACATCAAAAACATCACCCATGTTTACCACATCGCTAACATTTTCTGTACGTTCCCATGCCAATTCTGAAACGTGAAGTAAAACCTCATTACCAGGAGCTTCAAGATATTCTACTACAGCTCCAAAATCTAACATTTTTATTACTTTCACTTCATATACGCTACCTACAACTGGTTTGAAGGTAATAGACTCGATTTTTGCTAATACAGCATCGATTCCTTCTTGGTTTGTACCTAGAATTTCTACGTTTCCTTCTTCAGTAACAGGATCTTCGTTGATTACAATAGTAGTACCTGTAGTTTTTTGTAATTCTTGAATTACTTTACCTCCAGGTCCAATTAGAGCACCAATATATTCTCCAGGAATGGTTTTGGTTACCATCTTAGGTGCATGTGCTTTCACATCTGCATTTGGTGTAGCGATAGTATCTGTCAATTTACCAAGAATATGTATACGGCCATCTGCAGCTTGTTTTAAAGCATTTACAAGGATTTCATAAGAAAGACCTTTTACCTTAATATCCATCTGGCAAGCAGTAATACCATCTGCAGTACCAGTTACTTTAAAATCCATATCTCCTAAGTGATCTTCATCACCTAAGATATCAGATAGAACTGCATATTTTCCAGAATCCCCATCAGAGATTAGTCCCATAGCAATACCAGAAACTGGTTTTACCATTTGTACACCAGCATCCATCAATGCCATCGTACCTGAACAAACTGTTGCCATAGAAGAAGAACCATTAGATTCTAATACTTCTGATACGATACGTACTGTATAAGGACAATCTTCAGGGATCATACCTTTTAATGCACGTTGCGCCAAGTTTCCATGTCCTACCTCTCTACGAGAAGTACCTCGAATAGGTCTAGCTTCACCTGTACAAAAAGGAGGGAAGTTATAATGTAAATAGAATGTTTCTTCTCCTTCATATGAAGGCATGTCTATTTGGTTAGCTTCTCTAGAAGTACCTAAGGTAACTGTCGCTAATGCTTGAGTTTCTCCTCTGGTAAATATAGAAGATCCGTGAGTAGATGGTAAATAATCAACCTCACACCAGATTGGTCTGATCTCATCTGTTTTACGACCATCAAGGCGTAACCCTTCATTAAGAGTTAGATCACGTATTGCAGCTTTTGAAGCTTTGGCATAATATTTTGAAACCAAATCTCCAAAATCCTCTAATTCTTCTTCAGAGAAAGAAGCAGTAATTTCTTCTTTAATTTCTGCAAATGAAGTACTTCTTTCTTTTTTAGAAGATCCTGCTTTTGCAACAGCATATACTTTATCATATGCCATGTCGTGAATTTTCTTTGCTAAATCCTCGTCTTCTCGTTCTGGATCATATTCTCTAACTTCTTTTTTGCCGAAAGCTTTTGCTAATTTTATTTGAGCAGCACATTGTATTTTTATGTGATCGTGAGCGAATTTAATAGCTTCCACCATTTCTTCTTCACTAATTTCTTTCATCTCTCCTTCAACCATCATTACAGAATCTGCTGATGCTCCAATCATCATATCGATATCAGATTCGTCTAATTGAGCTCTGGTTGGATTAATGATAAATTCACCATTTACACGACCCACACGAGCTTCTGATATAGCACATTCAAATGGGAAATCAGATAATTGTATTGCTGCAGATGCTGCCAATCCTGCCATTGCATCAGGCATTACATCATCGTCATGAGACATTAATTGGATCATCACTTGAGTTTCTGCATGATAATCTTTTGGGAAAAGAGGGCGCAATACACGATCTACTAATCTCATTGTTAATACCTCACCATCACTTGGTCTTGCTTCTCTTTTGAAGAAACCACCAGGATAACGACCAGATGCAGCGAATTTTTCACGATAATCTACTGTTAAGGGTAGAAAATCTACATCACTTTGTTTGTAATTTGAAACAACTGTACATAATAACATACACTTGCCCGATTGCACAACAACAGAACCATGTGCCTGTTTTGCCAATTTTCCAGTTTCGATAGAAATCTCTCTACCGTCACCAAGGTCTATAACCTCTCTATAAACTTTTGGAATCATAATTTTTTTGATTCTAACATATCATTATTTTACATAACGATATGCTTCATTAAACATTGGTTTTTCCGTCTTAACTTGGACGGACAAGGTTGTGTTGTTGTAGTAATTGCGTAACCAATGAAAAACTAAGGCATACATCAATACGTTAAAAGTACAAATGCTTTTTTAATATATATATAAAATAAAAAAAGAGGCGCACAGCCTCTTTTTTTTATTACTTTCTTAATCCTAATTCTTTTACAATAGCACGATATCTCATGATATCTTTCTTAATAAGATAGTCTAATAAATCTCTACGCTTACCTACTAGCTTTACCAAAGATCGCTCAGTGTTATAATCTTTACGATTCTTTTTTAAATGCTCAGTTAAATGAGTAATTCTGTGTGTAAATAATGCGATTTGACCTTCAGCAGAACCACTGTCATTTTTTCCTTTACCGTGTTTTGCGAAGATTTCTTCTTTAGTCTCTTTTGTTAGATACATTCCAATATTATTTAAATGATTTTTATGTATTGATAACATTTTGCTATCAGCGTGCAAATATACTATTTTTTGAATGATAAATACTTTTTATTAAAAAAAATCATCAGTTACTAAACCTTTTGTAAAATGTTCAGTCTTAAAAATGTAACGTTAAAATTAAATATTATGAAAAACAGCATTTTTAAGTTTGGACTGATCACACTTTTGTCTGTCATTTTAATTGGGTGTAATAAAGATGAAGCTGAGGATCAGGTAATTCAACTCCTGAATACCGAAGAAACAACACTTAATGCAAAAGTTGATAATGCAACCGAAGTGATAAGCGATACGTTTTTACAAATTTATGAAAACGAAGAAGGTCTTATTAAAAAACCTATTCATCCTTTTTTACCTGATTGTGTAGTGATTACAGTTGAAATTACAGACATGTCAAAAAATGTTACTGTAGATTTCGGGTCTGAAGGTTGTGATGTAAGAGGACATGTGATTAAAGGAATGATTAATATGTCGTATATGGTAGATGTTGATGCGATGACCCTGGTTCTTAATTATGTTCTCGAAGATTTCTTTATTGATGATATTAGGTTTGAAGGAAAAAGGATTGTTACCAGACAGAAATCTAATGATAATGGTAATCCGCAATATGTGATGGACCTGGATCTTAAAGTTACATTCGCAGATGGAACTGAAGCTACAAGAACTGGCACCAAAACTCGAGAATGGGTAGAAGGTTCTTTTAATGGAAATTGGGGAGATAATGTATTCTTAATTACGGGAGCCTGGGAAACGAATTTTGTAAATGGAAATGTACATAGTACTACCATTATAACGCCATTGAGAAGAGAGGCTAGCTGTAAATTTTTGGTTAGTGGAGTAGTGGACTTGGTGAGAACAAATTATAGCGGCTCACTTGATTATGGAGATGGTGAATGTGATAATACAGCAGTATTTGTGAATACTGATGGAGAGGAAAAAGAAATACGCTTATAGTGTGTTTTGATGATTACGTATAAAAAGCACCTTCTTATTTTTAAGAAGGTGCTTTTTTATATATTTTCTACTTCTGCTACTATAGGAAAATGGTCTGAAGCATTTTTTAGTTCATTACTTATTGCTTTTATGGTTGCATCATCTTTTTCGAGATAAGGGTTCCATACTTTTGCATTCGAAGAAATAAGCCCTTCGCTAATTAATATGTGATCTATTAATACATTAATGTTATCTTCTGTTATTCGATCTCTATACCTGCTTGATGAGGGTTTCCAGCCATTGCTGGTCCATTTGGGTTTGGATAGTACAGATTTTAGAATCATATTAGGTTTCCATAGATCTCCTAATAATATCTCTACAGCACTTTTATTAAATTTATTTTCATAAAAATCCATACCAACACCATCATTAATATCACCCATAACAATTACATTATTATCTGTGCCTATATACTCATCACATTTATTTCTAATAGACATACATTCTGCATATAATCTCATTCTGTCTCTTTTTGATATTTGCTCGAATTTGGCATAGTCTACGGGTGCAAATATGCCTTTGGATTTTGTATGCGCAATGATGATTTTAGAGAAGTGGTTATCGGCTAAAGACGTTACAGTAAGTTCTAGCGGAGGTCTAAAATGTTTGTATTGTTCTTTGATAAGTCTATTGGTGGTATCTACTAAAAATGGCTCGTTAAATTGGTTTTTTGAATTTGTGGTAGGAGTGAATTCTACTTTGATTTTTGAGCTATCGTATAACGCACATAATTCTTGTTGCCCATTGGATGGATAACCATGAACTCCTTTAAAATGATTATTTAACCCAAAATGGGCTCCCCATTTTTCTAATTGAAGCGATGCTGTTTTACTTCCGTTTGCAAGGGTGTCAGGTCCTTCGACTATTCCTATAAAATCAGGATTTATAGCAGAAACAATACTAGCTAATTGTTGACTTCTATTTCCTTCGTCTCCAGTAGTTATTGGCGTTCCATCCTTGTGGAATAATCTACGCATCCACTCAACGTTATATACTGCTATTTTTAGTTTCATAATTTATAATATAAGTTTTATTAATACTATAAATTTAAAACGAAGAAGTTGTTTATGTAAGCGTGGAATACCCCATTTATAAAAGGGTATATGACTTGTTTTAGAATAAAAAAAGGATTTGCATTTCGCAAATCCTTTTTATTCTCTTCGATGATTAATTTAATTAGATAAAGGTCTGTTTAAAATTAAATCAAGATATAGGTTTATTTTATGCTTTAGATGTTGTCTAGAAGTTATAAAATCCAAAAAGCCATGTTCTTTTAAAAATTCTGCTGTTTGGAAACCTTCTGGTAATTCTTGCCCTGTAGTATCTCTTACTACTCGAGGTCCGGCAAAACCAATTAGAGCTCCTGGTTCTCCGATATTAATATCTCCTAACATAGCAAAAGAAGCTGTTGTGCCTCCTGTGGTAGGGTCTGTGCATAATGATATATAAGGAATCCCTGCATCTGCCAATTGAGCTAGTTTTGCAGAAGTTTTAGCCAATTGCATTAATGATAAAGCAGCCTCCATCATACGGGCACCACCTGATTTAGAAATAATCATAAATGGTATTTTATGTTTTAATGAGTGGTCTGCAGCTCTGGCAATTTTTTCACCGACTACACTCCCCATAGAACCTCCGATAAAAGAAAAATCCATACAAGCAATGACTAAGTCATTTCCGTTAGATTGTCCAACTGCAGTTCGTACGGCATCTTTCAGATCTGTTTTATCTTGTGCATCTTTAAGACGATCGACATATTTCTTTTTGTCTTCGAATTTAAGAGGGTCTTTTGATGTTAGGTTTTTGTCTAGTTCTTTGTATTTGTTATCATCGAATAAAATTTCGAAATATTCTTTACTACCTATTCTTACATGATATCCGTCTTCGGGACTTACATAAAAGTTTTTTTCTAGTTGTTCTGCATCTACAATTTTTCCTGTAGGTGATTTGTACCAAAGCCCTTTTGGGACATCTTTTTTGTCTTCGGTAGCTGTTTGAATCCCTTTTTGTGTTCTCTTAAACCAAGCCATAAATTAATATATTAAAAAAGCTGAAGCTCTTATTAAGAGTTTCAGCTTAGTTTTCAATTTTTATAATGTATTTACATTATTTAAATCTTCGAATGCCTTTTTTAGACGGTTCTTAAAGGTGATTTCACCTTCGCGTAACCATTTTCTAGGATCATAATGTTTTTTGTTAGGTTCTTCAGCTCCTTCTGGGTTACCAATTTGTGTTTTTAGATATTCGATATTATTGGTCATATAATCACGAATCCCTTCATTAAAAGCAAACTGAAGATCTGTATCAATATTCATTTTAATAACACCATATCCGATAGCTTCTCTAATTTCTTCTAGAGAAGAACCGCTTCCTCCATGAAATACAAAGTCGATGTGGTTAGCTTCTACTCCGTATTTTTGAGAAATAAACTCTTGAGAGTTTTTAAGTATTTTTGGTGTAAGTTTTACATTTCCTGGTTTATATACCCCATGTACATTTCCAAAAGCTGCTGCTACTGTAAACTTATCGCTTACTTTGCTTAATTCTTCATAAGCATATGCAACCTCTTCTGGTTGTGTGTATAGTTTTGAATCATCTACATCGGTATTATCAACACCATCTTCTTCACCACCAGTAATTCCTAACTCTATTTCAAGGGTCATACCCATTTTACTCATACGAGCTAAATATTCCTTACAGATCTCTATATTTTCTTCTAGAGGCTCTTCAGATAGGTCAATCATATGAGAGCTATATAGTGGTTTTCCGGTTGCTGCATAAAATTGTTCTCCAGCGTCTAGTAATCCGTCGATCCAAGGAAGTAGTTTTTTTGCACAGTGGTCAGTGTGCAAGATAACTGGTACCCCATAAGCTTCAGCTAACAAATGTACATGTTTTGCACCTGCAACTGCACCAGCAATGGCAGCTTTTTGATTTTCGTTTGATAATCCTTTTCCGGCATTAAATTGTGCTCCTCCGTTAGAGAATTGAATAATTACCGGAGCGTTTAATTCTGCAGCCGTTTCTAAAACTCCATTAATAGTATTAGAACCGATTACATTGACTGCGGGTAATGCAAAAGCTTTTTGCTTTGCGTACTTAAAAATTGCTTGTACTTCATCTCCCGTAGCAACTCCTGGTTTAATGTTGTGACTCATAATTTAGTTTTGGTTTATAAGGGTACAAAAGTAGTAAAATTATACTGAAACCGATACGATTAAAAAGGATAGTTAATTCCGAAATTATAAACAGCTTCAGAGAAATTATATCCTTTAAACCATCTTCGATCTTCATCGTTGGCAGGGTTAAAAGTTTTAAACCCTATATCAAGTCTTAGTACAAAAAAGTTGAAGTCGTATCTAAATCCAAAACCACTACCTACGGCAATTTCTTGTAGATCTTCAAGTCCAGAAAAAACCTGATTTTCTTCTTCAATATTATCTAAGATATTCCAAATGTTTCCAGCATCAATAAATAATGCGCCATTTATTGATCCTAATAACTTGTAGCGATATTCTACATTGAACGCTAATTTAAAATTTGCTTCATTGAATTCATTTTGGCCTTCGCTGCTTCCAGGGCCTAAATCATATGCCGACCATGCTCGATTATCATTTGGTCCTCCACCAAAAAAACTTCGTGCAAAAGGAATACTATTAGCATTTCCGTAGGGGATCGCAATACCACCAAAAGATCTAAATGCAATTATGTTTTTTCTGCCAAGGTCCCAATGTTTAATATAATCTAATTCTGTTTTAGCATATTGTGAAAATTCAACACCAAATATTTCAAAACGTTCATTCGAATTTTCCTTTAGTCCAGCTAGATTTGATATTGTACTTAATACATTACCAGCAAATTCGAATTTGGTTCTAAATCTTGAAAAACTCTCATCATAAAGATTTTCTCGATTATCTTTAGTGAAGGTGTAACTCGATGCTAGTATTAGGTTGTCTTCTGTTAATCTTACTTTTCTTTCATTAATACTTTGGATTTCTTGCAATTGCTCTGATGTTAAATTGGGATCACTATCAGTGCCTAAGGATTGATTAATAAATCCATTTGCTCCTTGCGGTATGGTTAATGAGGCTTCATTGATATTAGGAACTCCTGTTTCTGGTTGAAAAAAGAGAGGAGAGTCAGGGTTTAAGACGTCTCTAGCAATTGCATTTAATTGATTAAAGGATGTGTTATATATGTTAAAATAATTACTAGTATTTAAATTTCGAACATACTGTATGTTAACAAGGTCAAATTGATTAGTTATAGTTTTACTAGGTTTCCATTGATAATTAAATCCCCCTGTGGCATTTTGTTTATCGAGACCGATATTTTGTTGACTATTGATTCCAAAAATTAGATTGGTTACAGGTGACATGCGTTTTGGAATAATTTTGTTGGTCTTAAATGGAAATAGAATCTTAGGGAAAGTTAGTTTTATGTCTGCACCGACTTCAGAAATATTAAAAAATTGTTCTCCCCCATCAACAGCATCACTAGAGGATCCAATACTTCCTCTGGCTGAAATTTCTAAAATCTCAGCTCCTCTAAAAACGTTTCGAATTAAGAATGACCCACCAAAACCTATACCGAATGCTTGAATACTTGAAGTTGAAACATCAAACTCTACATTAGCACTATATTTTTTTCTAGGGGTAAGTAAAATATTTGCGATTAGACTTTCTCCAGAGGGGTCATTAGGATCTGTATCATACCTTATATTAGGGTATTTAAACATTCTTAAATTGTTAATTTGTGTATAGGTGTAGGTTTTATCTCTGTCTCTGAAAATTTCGCCAGGACTAATTAGTACCGAATTTGTAATTGCTTTTCGAGTGAATTTTATCTTGTCATACGCATATATGTTATATCCTTGATAAGATGTACTGTCTCTTGGTTGAAGATCTCTGTTCTTGTATGCATAGTCTGTAAAAATATTTACATTACTTATTTTGTGAACTTTGAAAGGAATTCTTGCTGTAGAATCTCCAAAAGTAACAGGTCTGTTTTTGATAAGTAAGTTTAAGTTTACTTTTTGATTTGTATTAATGGTATCGGCATCAAATTTTATGTATTCTTTTTCAAAATGAAATAATCCTGAATTTCTAAATAAAGAGGTTACTCTTTCTCTTTCAGATTCTATATCTATTGTTTTGTATTGATTGCCACTTGTAATTTTAGTATTTTCTCTATTAATGTTGTAGATAGAGTCTGCAACATTTGATTCTATTTTTGTGTTTAATGAATCTATATAATATGGTTTGTTGGGTTTAATATAATAATCAACAGTTGCTTTTTTATTTTCATTTCTGTTGATTTTATAATCTACCTTATTGTTAAACCAGCCATTATTCCAATAATAGGCTTGTAATCTTTTTGTTGACCGTTTTACTTTTGATTCATCAACAATAGATGGTGGCTCTCCTGTTTTTTTTACCCACTCATTAATACCTGCTAATCCTACACCTAATCTATCTAGTTGTTTTTTTGAAAGAAAATTTGTCATTCGTTTTTCACGATTCGGTTTTCTGTTTAACCAATCTCTGTATAATGAGTCTTGGTTTATTCGCGCTTGATTGTAGATGTGTAATCTGAGAGGGATACCAAGAAGTTTTGTGTTTGATTTCTGATATAATTGATTTTTAAGCTTTATATCATTAGTTTTAACGCTATCGATAAAAATTTGATTTTTTTGTAATAAATATTCATTATCCGGTACTCTTTTTATCGCATTACACGAAAATAAAAAGATTGTGGTTAGGGTAATAAATAATATTTTTGTCAGAGAGTCCTTCAATCCCGATTCATTATTGATTCAAAAATACACTATTTGTATGGTTAGCAAAAACCAAAAGAAACTAATAAAAAGTTTATATCAAAAAAAATACCGAAAACAACACGGTTTGTTTGTTGCAGAAGGTAAAAAAGTAGTTAAAGAATTACTTGATGCTGGTATAAAGTTACATTCGCTTTTTACTATAGATGACGGAGCATTTGGGGTTTCTGGAGAGCAACAATATGTTATTACCGAAGATGAACTTAAGCTAATAAGCTTTTTAACTACTGCTCAAACGGTATTAGGAATTTTTTATATCCCTATTAATGATAAAATTAGTAATGATGGTTTGGTTTTGGCATTAGATGATGTGAGAGATCCAGGTAATTTAGGAACCATAATTCGTTTATGTGATTGGTTTGGTATTCAAAACCTAGTGTGTTCATTACAAACAGTTGATTGTTTTAATCCAAAAGTTATACAAGCTACAATGGGGTCGATTACAAGAGTTAATGTTAGTTATGTTGATCTCGAAGAATTTTTGCTTGAAAAAAAATCAAGCGTAGCGGTTTACGGAACTTTTATGAATGGGGCTAATATTTATAATGAGCAATTGCCAAAACAAGCTGTAATTGTAATGGGTAACGAAGCTAGTGGTATTTCTAAAAATATTGAGAATTGCATAAATTCCCGAATAACAATACCTCAATTTGGCGCTATTCAAAAAACAGAAAGCTTAAATGTAGCAACAGCTACTGCAATTGTTCTAAGTGAATTTAAAAGATTTTAAATTTTTATTATTGAAAAGTAAAATTGATAAATATTCCTCTGGTGGACATTTTGTCTATAGTTGATGTCCATGGACTATTAGGGTCATTATCTCGCACTAATTCATCATTCATAGCAAAAACTCCTCTTATTGAAGGCGTAAATTTGAAGTAGTATAAATAGAAATCTACACCAAAGCCAATTTCATAATAATTAGTATTTGTTTTCATTCTAAACTCTCCTGCACTATTATCATCTGGATTGTCTTCGTTACTCGATAAGTTAAGTGATGTAGAAATACCCCCTATAATAAAAGGTTTGAAATTGTTTAATCTTTTTGTTGATATTTTTAATAATAGCGGTACATGCACATATGTCGATTTCACCTCTCTTAAGGACTCAAATTCTGAAGCGAATATTGGATTTGTGAATGTAAGAGTTCTTGTATTAAATGTTACAATAGGTTCTAACCTAAGATCCAGGTAGTCATTGATTCTCATGTTTCCTAAAAGTCCTACGCTAAATCCTAGAGATTCATCGTGTAAAATATCTGCATCTTGAAAATCTGATGTATAATCAAAATTAAAATCATAAAAATTCATTCCAAGGATATATCCCCAACTAAATCTTGGTTTGTCAAAATTCTGAAGGTTTTGTACCTTTTCTTTAGAAAATAACTGCGCACTTATACTTTGAGTGCATACTAAAAGAACAATTGCAATAAAAAGTTTTTTCATCTACATAAAAATTTACTAATCTTAAGGCCTATAACCATAATTTGTCGATTAGCATGAGTTGCTTTTTTAACGCTCAATATGAGCTTTATATCATTTTGTAGCTTTATAAATTGTTGCTACTCCAAAAGTTTGGGGGTTATCTTCAACATCTATAAACCCAATTTTTTTCAAAATATTGTTGAACGCTTCTCCATAAGGAAAAGCAGCTGCACTTTCACTTAAATAAGAATATGCAGATCTATCTTTAGAAAAGACTTTCCCAATTAGGGGTAAAATCTTTGAGGCATAAAACGTATAGCCCTGTTTGTACGGGGTTTTTGTAGGAATAGAGGTTTCTAATACTACAAAAATCCCTCCTGGCCTAAGTACCCTAAAAATCTCAGAAAGCCCTTTTTCTAAATTTTCAAAATTTCTAACTCCAAAAGCCACAGTTATTGCATCAAAATAATCATTTTCATAAGATAAGTTCTCACTATCTCCAGTTACCATGTCAATAATGGTATCCAATTTTTTTGCTTTAACTTTATTTTTACCAACGTCTAACATTCCGGTCGAAATATCAAGACCAATAATTTTTGAAGCTCCTGTTTTAGCCAGATTAATGGCTAAGTCACCAGTTCCTGTTGCAACATCAAGAATTTTTTCAGGATTGATTTTGCTAACAAGTTTTACAACTTTTTTACGCCATTTTACATCAATACCAAGAGAAATAACACGATTAAGACCGTCATAATTTCCCGAGATGGTGTCAAACATTTCGGTAACTTGCTCTTTCTTGGTTCTATTCTTGTCCTTATATGGTGTTATCTTTTCTGACATTCAAAAAAATTTAGGCAAATATACATTTTTGATATTGATAGCCAGAATAGATTTAAATTAAGTTGAGGATAATCAAATTTTATCAGTTACTCAATTTGCACTATCTTTGTAAGCTTTTATATTCTAAGACAATATTTATCGTTATCGATAAATCAAAATAGTAAGTCTTGGTTTGATTTTATCTTTAGATGGAAAACAATAAACAAAACCAATGAAAATCATTATTGCCGGAGCTGGTGAAGTAGGATTTCATTTGGCCAAATTACTCTCATTTGAGTCTCAAGACATTACACTTATAGATACAGATAAAGAATGTCTAAACTATGCAGATACGCATTTAGATATTAGAGTTATTAAAGGAGATGCTACTTCGATCTCTATTCTCAAAGATGCGAGAGTAGAAAACATGGACATGGTTATTAGCGTTACCTCTAGTGAAACTACCAACATTACTGTTTGTGTATTAGCAAAGCAATTGGGCGCAAAGCGAACTATTGCTAGGATCTCTAATACAGAGTTTATAGAAAATAAAGAAGAAGTAGGTTTTACCAAATTTGGGATAGATGAATTGATTTCTCCTGAAGCTCTAGCAGCAAGCGAAATAGAATTACTTCTTAATCAATCAGCGTTTCACGACAGTTATGAATTCGAAGAAGGAGCCTTAACAATGGTTGGAACTACTTTGTCTAGCCAAGCATTGTTTGTTGGTAAAACTGTAAGACAAGCTGCAGATATATTTCCCGAATTACATTTTATGCCTATCGCTATTCAGAGATCAGGCACACAGTATACTATTATACCTCGAGGAGATACATCTTTCAAAGAAGGAGATCAGGTGTATTTTGTAACTTCTCAAGGAGGAGTAGAAGAATTATACAAACTTACTGGAAAAGTCAAGGAGCAAATCAAAAATGTAATGATTCTAGGAGGTAGTAAGATTGGCTTTAAAACCTCTAGTGATTTGTGCGATCATAAATTTCGTGTAAAGCTAATAGAAAAAGATAAAGAAAAATCTTTTGATTTGGCAGATGAGCTACCAAATGCGTTAATTATTAATGGAGATGGGCGCAATGTAGAATTACTACAAGAAGAAAGTATTGATGATATGGATGCTTTTATTGCAGTAACGGGTAATTCTGAAACTAATATTATGTCTTGTCTTGTTGCTAAATCCAAAGGTGTGAGAAAGACCATAGCTTTGGTTGAAAACATGGATTATTTTCAACTATCACATTCAATAGGTATTGATACTTTGATTAATAAAAAACTTTTGGCTGCTAATAATATTTTTAGGTTTATTAGAAAAGGAGAAGTCGTTGCGATGACTAAACTTAATAATATGAATGCTGAATTATTAGAGTTTGTTGTTAAGCCAACATCAGAGGTTAGTGATAATTTAATAAAAGATTTAGATTTTCCGCGTTCTGCTATAATTGCTGGCGTGATTAGAGATGGTATTGGGATGATAGCATTGGGTGATTTTTTCATTCAGGCAGGAGATCGAATTGTTGTCTGTTGTTTACCAAAATCTATTAAGAAAATAGAAAAGCTTTTCCTTTAAGATGTCTAAACTAAACTATAGAATCATATCTCATATTATGGGGCTTTTATTACTCTGTAATGGGTGTTTTATGCTCATTGCTACAGTTATAAGCTTTATTTATAAAGATGGGGTTACTATAGAAATTATGATGGCAGCTTTGGCAACACTGTTTGTTGGTATTGCTTTAATGTTTTTAACACGAGAACATCAAAAAGAAATCAATAAACGCGAAGGGTATATTGTTGTGACATTTGGCTGGATATTTATGTCATTAAGTGGGACCTTACCATATTTGTTCTCTGGCGCTATCCCTACCTTTACTAATGCTTTTTTTGAAACCATGTCTGGTTATACTACTACTGGATCTTCAATTTTGAATGAAATTGAAATTATCCCGAAAGGTATTTTGTTTTGGCGTAGTTTAACACATTGGATAGGAGGGATGGGGATTATTGTATTAGCAATTGCTATTCTGCCTTTGTTAGGGATCGGAGGGATGCAGCTTTTTGCCGCAGAAGCCCCAGGCCCCAATGCAGATAAATTACATCCAAGAATTACAGATACCGCAAAACGATTGTGGTTGATTTATTTTGGCTATACTGCTGCAGAGACTATTTTATTAAAACTTGCAGGAATGAGTTTCTTTGATGCAATCAATCATGCATTAAGTACATTGTCTACAGGTGGTTTTTCTACCAAAAATGCTAGTGTAGCATACTGGAATGATGAACCAATTATACAATATATTATCATTTTGTTTATGTTTCTGGCCGGAATGAATTTTGTTTTGAGTTATTTCGGGTTTAAAGGAAAAGTACAAAAGATTATAAAAGATGAAGAATTTAAATTTTATACGTTTTTTATCGTTGCATTTACTCTTATTGCGACTTTGATTATTTATTATCAAGCCGATGTGTCTATTTCTTCAATAGATCATCCTATGGTATGGGGTGAGGCAGAAAGCGCTTTTAGACACTCCTTATTTCAAGTGTTAGCCGTGATTACAACAACTGGTTTTGTGAGTGCAGATTTTACAATGTGGACCCCTTTTTTAACGGTGCTTTTCTTCGGTCTTATGTTTTTAGGGGGATCAGCTGGTTCTACCTCTGGAGGAATGAAGGTAATGCGACACCTTATCACAATTCGTAATGGTATTTTAGAATTTAAAAGAACACTTCACCCTAGAGCGGTGTTGCCAGTACGGTATAATACCAGAGCAGTTTCTAAAGAGATTGTTTTTAATATATTGGCGTTTTTTATTTTGTATATGCTCGCTTTTATTATTGGTTCGGTGGTATTAGGAGCTTTAGGTTTGGATTTTGAAACTGCTATCGGAGGAGCAGCTTCATCACTGGGCAATGTAGGTCCTGCTTTTGGTAAACTAAGCCCGGTAAATAATTTTGATGTTCTCCCAGCTTTTGGAAAATGGTGGTGCTGTTTCCTTATGTTAATAGGAAGGTTAGAACTTTTTACAGTATTGATATTACTAACACCTTTTTTCTGGCGAAATCGATAATATTAAGGAATAGAATAATGTAACGTTATTGTCCATAATTCGGTTACCTTTTTTATAGTATCTTTTACTTTTCCTGTAATGCTATCAAGATGTTCTGGTTCTATTAAAAAAATATCAAGAATAGATTCATAATAACTTAGACTGGCTTCAGATTCTTTTTCAGGTTTCATGTCCAGAATCTCATCATCTGTGATTATAACATTAAAGTTTTCTTTGAAGATTTGAAGTATGTTCTTTTTAACAATACGTTCTTTTTCGCTATTGTCCATGGGGGATATGGCTTTAAGTTGGTTTTAAAATTTACTTTTGTATATAAAAGCTGAAAAAAGATAACTCTACTTTTATGGGTTTTAGTATGCAGAAGAAGGTTAATTTAATTGTAAAAAAGGTTAAAGGATATAAAAAAGATAAAAACCGATTATTTTTTATAAAATAATCGGTTTTTATTAAAATTATCTAATTAGTATTAACTAGCTGACAACTTCTTTTATTCGCTTAATAGCTTCTGTGATTTGTTCTGTACTCGCAGCATAAGATATTCTAATACATTTGCTGTTTCCAAAAGCTATTCCTGTTACTGTAGCAACATTTGCTTTTTCTAATAAAAACATCGAAAAATCTGTTGCGTTTTCAATGCTATGTCCTTGTAGGGTTTTTCCAAAATAATATGAAATGTCAGGAAAAACGTAAAAAGCTCCCTCAGGTTCATTACATTCAAATCCAGGAATATCGGCTAATAAATTCAATATTAATTTTCTGCGTTCTTTAAACTCATCAACCATGTAATGAATTTTACTAACCGGAGCTTCTAAGGCAGTAATTACAGCACGTTGAGCAATACAATTTGCTCCACTGGTAACTTGCCCTTGTATTTTGTTACAAGCTCTAGCAATTGCAGTTGGAGCGCCAATATAACCGATTCTCCATCCAGTCATAGCAAATGCTTTTGCAACCCCATTAACGGTAACAGTTCTGTTATACATATCCTCAAATTGAGCCATAGATGCGTGACCTCCAACATAGTTAATATGCTCATAGATTTCATCGCTTACAACTATAATATCTGGATATTTTTGTAGTACATCTGCAAGAGATCTTAATTCTTCTTTACTATAGATAGATCCACTTGGGTTACAAGGAGAGCTATACCATATCATTTTGGTTTTTGGCGTAATTGCTTTCTCTAGCTCTTCGGCGGTCATTTTAAAGTCCGTATCAATAGATGTTTTTACTTCTACGGGAACTCCTCCTGCTAGTTTTATAATATCGCTATAACTTACCCAGTATGGACAAGGTAAGATAACTTCATCGCCTTGGTTGATATACACTTGGGCGATGTTATATAATGCTTGTTTTGCTCCTGTTGATACAACTATCTGCGAACGATCATAAGTGATGTTATTATCACGCTTAAATTTTGTGATAATAGCATCTTTTAATTCTACATAACCATCTACGGGAGTATATGAGTTGTAGTTGTCATTTACAGCTTGTATTGCTGCTTCTTTGATAAAATCCGGAGTGTTAAAATCTGGTTCTCCAAGACTAAGACCAATGATATCTTTTCCTTCGGCTCTTAGTTCACGTGCTTTTGCAGCCATTGCCAATGTAGCTGACGCTTTAAGTGCATTAATTCTGTCTGATAATTTTACACTCATCTCCGATACTTGTGTGCTCATTTTTAATTTGAAAATAAAAGTTTATGGTTGTATTGCAGGCTTCATTCCCATTTCTTTAAGATGTTTAAAATGAGAAACAATTGCCATACGTGTGGTTTTGTACTCGTTGTACGGTAAATTAAATTCTAAGGCCGTTTGTTTTACGATTTTAGAAATTTTTGTATAATGAACATGACTTATGTTTGGGAAAATGTGGTGTTCCACTTGGTGGTTTAATCCACCGGTAAACCAATTCACTAACCTGTTTTTTGTTGAAAAATTAACCGTAGTAAACAGTTGATGAATCGCCCAAGTATTTTTCATACTCCCTGTTTGATCTGGTAGAGGCATATCTGCTTCTTCTACCATATGAGCTAATTGAAATACAATACTCAATATTAATCCAGCAACATAGTGCATAATAAAAAATCCTAGTAAAATTTTCCACCATGCTATTGACATAAATATCATCGGAATTGCAATCCATATCATCACATAGATTATTTTAGTAATTACAACTGTGCTCCATTGTTTTAATGGGCTAGGTAATTTTCCATAAGAAAGTTTACGGGCAAGATAGCTTTTAGTTTGTTTAAAATCTGTAGTTAGTGCCCAGTTAAACGTCAGTAAACCGTATAGAAACACAGAATAATAATGCTGAAACTTGTGAAAACGTTTCCATTCTGCATGTTTAGTAAACCGAATGATTCTTCCTGCATCCATATCTTCATCGTGACCATGAATATTGGTGTAGGTGTGATGTAAGACATTATGTTGTACTTGCCAATTATAAACATTACCTGCAAGAATATAAAGGCTGCCTCCCATTACTTTGTTAATCCATTTTTTTGAAGAATAAGAGCCATGATTACCATCATGCATTACATTCATGCCTACTCCAGCCATGCCGACACCCATTACTATAGTGAGTAATAACATCCACCACTGAGAAATATCTAGGGTTAGAATCAAAAAATAAGGAGTTAGAAACATAGAAAACATAGCAATTGTTTTTACGTGTAGTCTCCAATTGCCTGTTCTCTTAATATTGTTGTCTTTAAAATATTCGTTTACACGCTTATTTAATGTTCTGAAAAATTTTGCAGAATCAACCTTGCTAAATCGTACTTGGGGTGTTGTCATAATCTCATTCTATCTATATAGGATATTTCCTAGTTATATTGTTGGTAAAGTTAGGTATTTATATTTTTTTAAGTTCTTAAAAAACCTAAAATATATAAACTTAACGTGTATTTTTGCTCTTTAATTGTTTCTAAATGAAACGAACAGAAGTAAATTTCAATAATTTTTTTCAAAAAAATTATTGAAATTTTTAATAAAAGAGTGATTGTAATAGATGATTACAAGGATTCTTAAATTTGATTATAAAATTTTAAACACGTGAATATTCTGTTAAAATACTTTCCTAATCTTACTGAAGAGCAACAATTGCAATTTTCTAAACTCGAAGATCTATACACAGAGTGGAATGCAAAGATTAATGTCATCTCTCGTAAAGATATAGAATCCCTTTATGAGCGGCATGTACTACATTCTTTAGGGATTGCTATGATCCAAGAGTTTGCACCTGGCACACGTGTGTTAGATGTGGGTACAGGTGGTGGTTTTCCTGGGATACCATTAGCGATTCTTTTTCCTGAAACTCAGTTTTATTTGGTAGATGTGATCGCAAAAAAAATAAAAGTAGTAAATGAAGTTGCGCAGGCACTAGGTTTAGAAAATGTAAAAGCAGAACAACGTAGAGCAGGCACTTTTGAAGATCGTTTTGATTTTGTAGTAAGTAGAGCTGTAACCAATATGCCTGATTTTGTGAAATGGGTAAGGAAAAATATTGCTAAAAAAAGCAACCACAAATTAAAGAACGGCATTTTGTACTTAAAAGGCGGTGATTTAACTGAAGAGTTAACATTATTCCCAAAAGCAGTACAGCATAATCTTTCAGATTATTTTGAAGGCGAATTTTTTGAAACTAAAAAAGTAGTGTATTTGCCGATAAAATATAAGCTTTAGTCTTTTAGGTTTATTCTCATTTCTATAAGATGTTTTTCGAAACCTGATTTTTCGTAAGCTCGAATAGCTCTTGGGTTTTTTTCGTATACTGTTAATCGAATTTCTTCAAGATCTTTGGTTGTAAACCATTGGTATAAATAGTTGATTACGGCTTGACTTATACCTTTACCGCGATGCTCTTCTTTTACATACATAAAGCCAATATATCCTAATTGTTTTTGTTGGAAAAACTCTTTCCGATCTCTGATTTGACCATAGCCACTACCTACAATTTCACCTTCAATTTCTGCAACAACAACCTCGGTATGATCTGCTTTGATGTAATCTTCTATACTATAATAACTTATTTTTTCATTTTGCTTTAACGTTGGGTCCATTGGTCGTTCTGCCTCAATTAGTTTTTGTTCAAAATCAAGTAACGTAGGTAAATCTTCAATTTTGGCTGGTCGTATAGTCATTGTGAAATTATTAGAGGTATTCATAAAAAAAAGACGCCAATTGGCGTCTTTTTTGCATATTGTGGTTACTCTCTTAAGAAAGGATATCTGTAATCTGATGGCGAAACAAAAGTTTCTTTAATCATACGAGGTGATACCCAACGTAATAAATTAAGGTATGAGCCTGCTTTGTCATTAGTTCCCGATGCTCTGGCTCCGCCAAATGGTTGTTGTCCAACAACGGCTCCAGTACATTTGTCATTAATATAGAAGTTACCTGCACAGTTTTCTAATGCTTTAGTTGCTTCTGCAGCGGCATATCTATCGGTAGAGAATATGGCTCCGGTTAAAGCATATTCGCTAGTTTCGTCTACTAATGCTAGGGTTTCATTCCATTTATTGTCGTCATACACATAAATTGTGATTACAGGGCCAAAAAGTTCTGTACACATAGTAGTGTATTTTGGATCTTTGGCAACAATTACTGTTGGTTCTATAAAATACCCTTTAGATTTATCATAATTACCACCTGCAATAATTTCTGCATCTGCATCACTTTTTGCCTGATCAATATATTTTGCAAGTTTATCAAAAGATCCTTCGTGGATTACAGCAGTGATAAAATTACTCATATCCTCAGGAGATCCCATTTTAAAAGATTTGACATCTTCTTTTATAAATTTCTCAACATCTGCCCATAGGCTTTTTGGAATATAAGCTCTCGATGCAGCGCTGCATTTTTGCCCTTGAAACTCAAAAGCTCCTCTAGAAATACCTGTTGCTACTTGTTTAGCATTAGCACTTGGGTGGGCAATGATAAAATCTTTACCACCAGTTTCTCCTACAATCCGTGGGTATGTTTTGTAATTATGAATATTGGTTCCAATTTTTGCCCAGATATCCTTAAATACATGCGTGCTTCCTGTGAAGTGAATTCCAGCAAAATCTGGACTAGCCAATACAGTATCTGTAATCATTACAGGATCACCATATACAACATTGATTACACCATCTGGTACTCCTGCTTCTTTAAAAATATCTACAATAACTTTTGCAGAATAAATTTGACTGTCACTTGGTTTCCAGACTACTGTGTTTCCCATTAAAGCGGCACTTGCCGGAAGGTTTCCGGATATAGCAGTAAAGTTAAAAGGTGTGATGGCGTATACAAAACCTTCAAGTGGACGATATTCTAATCTGTTCCATGCGTCTGATGTAGAATCTGGTTGATCTTCATAAATCTGAATCATAAATTCTACATTGAAACGTAAGAAATCTATGAATTCACAAGCTGCATCAATTTCTGCTTGAAAAATATTTTTAGATTGAGCCAACATCGTAGCGGCATTGATTTTTGCGCGATAAGGCCCTGCAATTAATTCGGCAGCTCTTAAAAATACTGCTGCACGTTGTTCCCAGGCTAGATCAGCCCATTTTTTTCTTGCTTCAATTGCTGTGTCGATAGCTTTTTGGATATGCTGCTTTTTAGCTTTGTGATAAGTCCCTAAAATATGTTTGTGATCATGAGGTGGTGACATGGTTGATGTGTCTCCTGTTCTTATTTCTTCTCCATTTATATATAGAGGGACATCTACAGTGGTGTTATACATTTCTTTGTAGGTGGCCAGAACTTCTTCTCTTTCTGGTGTGCCTGGTGCATATGACTTAACAGGCTCATTTATTGCTGTAGGAACTTGAAAAAAACCTTTTCCCATGATGTTATGTGTTATTTTTAATTAGTAAGATGTGTTTGTCTAATGAGTTCGTCAATTAGGACAGCAAAGATAGAAAATTAAAAAAGCTAATATGTATTTTAACCTTTTATAAACATTGTGACGTATGTATTTTTTTTTGTAAGTTGTGCCTTATTTAGCCGACCCAGAATTTATGTGTACAGTTACCTTAATCCCAACTCAAGAAAATAATTTTATTCTTACCTCAAATCGTGATGAGGTTATCAATCGAAAAACATTACTTCCAGAATTTTATCAAATTAATAAAACCAGGATGTTATTTCCTAAGGATGCAGTCGCTGGTGGTACCTGGATCGGTTTAAGTGATAAAAATACTATGATTTGTTTGCTTAATGGAGGGTTTGATATTCATGAAAGGCAAGTTTCTTATAGACAAAGTAGGGGAGTAGTGGTCAAAGATTTATTAGAGGCAGATGATCTAAAAAAGGCGATTTCAGATTATGATTATAAAGGTATTGAACCTTTTACTATTATTGCAGCAAATTGGCAATCTGATCTTTTGTTATTCGAATTAGTTTGGGATGGTCGACAAAAACATTTCCGTACTCTTGAGAAAGAAACACATATATGGTCATCTTCGACATTGTATACAAAAGAAATGAAAAGTATGCGTGAAAATTGGTTTAATGCATTCGAAGACCAAAATATGTTGACCTCAGATTCACTTTTGGATTTTCACAAAAATGCAGGGATCGGTAATAAAGATGTAGATTTACAAATAGATAGGGATTTTTTGAAAACCATAAGTATTACTCAGATTGTTAAAAATGAAGAAGAACTTAGTATGAGGTATGAGAATCTTCAGAACAAAGAAGTAAATACTGTTGTTTTTGAAGCAATTATTGCTTGATATTTATGATATATTGATTAACTAAAATTTTGAATGAGTGAGCTATACAGGCAAAATAATTTCACTCGCCTTTCCTGATACATTTGTAAAGCATTCCGACGAATATTCTACTAAGGTACTTTTGGCTTTAGGGTTAGGTAAGCATAATTATATTAAAGCAGGGCATGCTGCATTTGTGATTGTCGATAATAAGACGGGTAATGCAGAGTATTATGATTTTGGGAGATATATTACACCACAGGGGTATGGCAGGGTGAGAAGTGCAGTAACCGATGTAGAACTAGAAATACCTTTTAAGGCTGTTTTTAAGACAAATGGTAGTTTGGATAATATTGAAGAGTTTTTGTTATGGCTAGAAGCTAACCCTAATAAAACTCATGGTAGTGGTCGCTTGGTAGCTTCTGTTTGTGATTATATTGATCATAATAAAGCAAAAAACTTTGTATTGTCTGTTCAGGCAAAAGGTAGTATTCCTTACAAGGCTTTTGGGAAAGATGGTAGTAATTGTTCTCGTATTGTTACAGATACAATTCTGGCAGGTACAGATTATGCTAAAATCAGAAAGCCGTTATTGCGTAATAAATTGTTTACACCAAGTCCTTTAGGAAATGTAGAGAAAGCAGCTGTAAGTAACCCAATTTACCAAGTCGAGAATGGAAATTTGAACATGTATCCGGGTTCAGTTTTTAAAGAAAATCTTACCAATTATTTTGATAAAAATATCCCTGAAATTAAAAATAATCATGTTGTAAATCCAATCGGGGTTTTAAAAAATGCATGCTTTCTTACTGGTATTGGTAGTAGCGCATATTTTGCTTTGAACCCTTTTCCTCAGGAAAATGTATTTGAAATCACTAGGTATGATGAGTATGGTAAAGAAGATTTTAAGGGGCTTTTTATGACTGATGATAATTCTTTTGATTATACTAAAAAATATAGTTTTGTATATGATTCAAACTGTAAATATTGCCATGTAGAGCAAAATCAAGCAAGAATTAGATTTGATTTGGTGAGAAGAATTACTAGTTAAGAGCAAAAGGAGAACTGAGTTTGAAAGCAGGGATTAAGACTCTGAATTTTCGAGTAGATGTAAAATTAACCATATTGTAATACCCTTTCATAGAACCAAAAGGAGAGCTAAGCAAGCATCCACTATTGTATGTGTGTGATTCTCCGGGTTTTAAGACGGGTTTTTTTCCGATTACTCCTTCACCTTCAACAATTTCAGTATTATTTAATGCATCTTTAATTTCCCAGAAACGAGAAGTTAATTGAACAGAGTCTTTACTTTGATTTTCGATAGTAACTTGATAACCAAAGGCAAAGTGAATCTTGTAGTTCTTATAGAACGTACCTTCAAAGGTAGTATTTACCGAAATTTTTATGCCTCTTGTGATTTGTTGAACCATCTTAAAAAATAAAAATTGATCCTGCAAATGTAATCGCAGCACCTAGACTTGCTAATATAAAAAATAAAACATTCACTAACAGAAATTTAACAATAGTTTTAATCCTTCCTTGATTATAAAACTTTCGCATGGCTTTGTATAGGTAAAATAAAAATATAAGCATTGCAATACTAGATGCTAAACCAGTTTTAGTAATTTGATCTATCAAAATAGCGATTCCGATTAGTATAAAAAACATGGTTTGCGTGTGGAATATAAACACCAGATGTTCCATATAATTAAAAGGTTTTCTGATGTATAAGACCCATATTGCCAATGCAAATAAAGGAAGGAAGAAAAATATAATAAAAGGTAGCTTATTAAATATAAATTCTAATAATTCCTGACCATAATTTTCGTCAATACTATTGGTTTTTATTGCTCGATGATACAGGTATTTATTAAACCAATTTTTGTTGTGTTTTAGTTCTGTGAGTGCTTTAGAAACTGATTTTTGACCTGTCTTGTCATAATAATCGTCATACATTGACCAAAGCTCTGTTGTTTTTTTTACAAAACCCATAGAGTCGATCTGTATTTGGGTGTAATACATAACCTCTTTTGGCTTGTCTTTCTTGTTTCCTAGAAATGTAATACTATCTACGTTTGATAATGTTGTGTTCAGGATTTTTTTGTCTGATAATGAAAGCCCTTCATTTTTTTCTATTTCCGCATTAATTTTTTGTTTTAATGAATCTATATCGGAGCTGTTTTTTATTATTTTAGCTTTAGAGACCTGATCTTCTACACCGGCACTTAATCCATCAAAATCAATAAACAACCCATTTATAATAAAGAAAATGATAGAAACACTCAGATAAAAACGAAAAGGATTGGCATATTTGATACGTTTCCCTTCAATGTATTCTTTAGAAATTTTACCAGGATTGAATAATAATACAACTATAGTGTGCCTAAGGCGAGAGTCATAAGAAAAAATACTTGCAAAAAACTCACCAAAAAAATCCTTAAAAGATAGTTTTTTAGTTGTATTTATTTGCCCGCAATTGTGACAGTATCTGTCAATAATGTCTAGCGGAACACTGCAATTAAGACATTCGTTTCCTCTGTATTTTTTAAGAAATCTCCCCTTTTCTTTCATTTTGATTGTTTATCCTGCAAGACGCCTAAAATAAAAGGAGTTTGTGACAATCCCAAAAATGTACTCAGGAATATTTTAATTTGTGATATTAACAGAGTTTCCCGTTCCCTTGCCAATAGCTCTATCGTATCGTGCGGCAGGGGCTCTATAGTATGGGATTATGGTGTACTCGTTTTCTGTTTCATCAAAATTACCACTAATAAATCCTGGATCTATAGTCCCGTCAGGTCTTAAAAGAACATATTTATAATTGTAAAAACCTTGTTTGAATAAAGTTTTAGTGTGGTAGATGCCTCTTTCTTTGTCGTACTCTAATCGTGTAGAATCATTAAGGTTAAAGTTATTGAAATTACTATAAATATGAAGCTCTCCATTGTTAAGAGGTTCGTGACATTCTAGAGAAAAATGCATCCAAACATAGTCTGCTTCAACGTTGCTATTTTCTGCATCTAGATTACGAATTACAAAACTGCCATTAATATCTGGATTATAGGTGTATTTTCTATTCGCTCTAACAATATTAGTGTATAGGTAGTTGTGATAAATATCTTTGAGTTCAATGCTACGGGTTCCTAAATTTGAGGCTCTAATATCTTTGCTGTCGAAAGATAAATATTCATTTCCTCCCCAAAAACTTGATTCTTGATCATATTTATAAACCAATTTATCAGCAATAGTAAATTGAGGAATCAGGTTAGTAATACTGTTTTTGATATCATTATTTTGAATGATCAATGTTTTTACAGATCGTTTAGGGTTTCTTAAAATTTCATTAGGTGAACTTATTTCGAATTGAACTGATTGTTTAGCATTTATATGCTTTAAATCCCTCGATCTCTTTGTGTATACTTTGACTGATGTTAAAGGTTCGTAGATGATAAATTTTCTCGAAAACACTACTTCGTCGTCATCATTATAGATCTCTAATATGTAATTTCCGCTTACTTTAAGTCTTTTAGTGTCTTCATTTGGTATAGCTAAAGTATAGTGGCTATATAATTGTAAGGTGTTGAAAGAGTTTTCGTAATTCACGATCCTAATCTCATCAAAGCCATCCATATATTCGTTTTTGTATAAAACAGATGGTGTCCAGTCAAAATTATAGTGTTTTATTCTATAATAATAATCAGCCTCATCGCCATTAATATCGTCAAAGGTAATTGTGATAGGATCTCCTAATTTGATTATTGGTATACTGGCAAATTCAGTATCTCCTTTAAATTGTATAGTTTTGATGTAATTAACAGCTGCTATTTCTTCAGTTATAGATTGAGCAATAGATAAATGCCAGCTACACAGAGAAAATGTAAAAAACAATAAGAATTGTTGAAGTTTATTAAGCATTATAAGAATATTATGGTTGTAAAGATAAACAAAATGTATGCCTAAAGAATAAAGTGTATTTCTTTAACAGGAAATCTATTATTTAGAAACGTTATAAATAAAATCTTATAGCGCCGCCAGCTTTCACTTACGTGTTTTAATTATTAAATTTGCACGATTTTTTTAGTTAATTAACATAGACTACAAATATGTCAAAAGACATTCGTATCAGAAAGGGCTTAGACATTAAGCTTGTTGGCGAAGCAGAGAAAACTACTGCAAATGCTACCAGAAGTAATGTTTACGCAATTAAGCCTGACGATTTTCACGGTATAGTGCCAAAAGTTATTGCAAAACAGGGTACAGAAGTTAAAGCCGGCGAACCACTTTTTCACTCAAAATCAAATGAGCAAATGCTTTTTCCGTCTCCAGTTAGTGGAGAAGTTGTGGAAATTGTACGTGGAGCCAAAAGAAAAATTTTAGCTTTTAAAATTCTTGCAGACAAAGAGCAATCCTATGCAGACTTTGAGGTAAAAGATGTAAATGCTATGAGTGGAGATGAGGTTAAAACCCATCTTTTACAATCTGGTTGTTGGCCTTTTATAAAGCGACGACCTTATGATGTAATAGCTAATCCTGATGTAGCTCCAAAAGCTATATTTATTTCAGGGTATACAACAGCACCACTTGCGGCAGATAGTGATTATATTCTTCAAGGAAGAGAAAAAGAAATTCAGGTAGCGGTTACTGCTTTAAGTAAATTAACTCAAGGAGAAGTACATATTTCTGTTGGTAAGAAAAGTAATTCTCTACTAGAAGGATTAGACCATAGTACACTTCATAAAATCTCAGGGCCACATCCTGCGGGTAATGTAAGTGTACAAATCGCTAAGATTGATCCGATTAATAAAGGAGAAGTGGTTTGGGTTGTAAGCCCTCAAGATCTCGTAATTATAGGAGAACTATTACTTACAGGTAAATTTAATGCAGAAAGAACAATTGCTCTTGCAGGTTCTTCTGTAAAGAATCCTAAATATTATAAAACCAAGATTGGAGCAGAGGTTGCATCAGTTGTATATAATTCTGGAGTTAATGATGAAGGAAACATACGAGTGATTAGTGGTGATGTACTTACCGGGGAAAATGTAAAACCAGATGGGCATTTAGGATATTATCACAGTAGTATTACTGTGATTCCAGAAGGAGATGATTATGAACTTTTTGGTTGGAATAAACCTATATTCAATAAAATTTCACCTTCAAGAGCCTTAACGTTCTCTTGGATGTTCCCAAATAAAAAATATGCTCTTAATACAAATACTAATGGTGAGCATAGAGCTTTTGTGGTTACCGGAAACTATGAGAATGTATTTCCGTTAGATATTTACCCATTACAGTTGTTGAAGGCTTGTGCGGTAAATGATCTAGATGCTATGGAGCAATTAGGTATGTATGAAGTGGCTCCCGAAGATTTTGCCCTTACCGAATTTATTTGTGTGTCCAAACAGCCACATCAGCAAATTATAAGAGAAGGGTTAGACTTAATGTTAAAAGAAATTGGATAGTGCTATGGGATTAAAAGATAAATTACATAAACTAAAACTTAAATATAAAGGCAAAAAGATGGCTCCTGCATTTAATGCAATCCATACATTTTTGTATTTGCCAAACGAGACTACACACTCTGGTTCTCATGTACGTGGTGCAGATGATTTGAAACGTACTATGAATACAGTTATCATGGCTTTGTTACCATGTTTAATATTTGGGATGTTTAATGCTGGATATCAGCATCATCTTGCAGCCGGAGAAATAGAAGCTGTAGCTAATGGTTTCTTTAGTGCTGGATTTTGGACTTTAGATAATCTTACTGTTGGGCTATGGAAAGTGCTGCCATTGGTTGTTATTTCTTATGGAGTTGGGCTTGGAGTAGAATTTTTATTTGCCGTTATTAAAGGACACGAAGTAGAAGAAGGATATTTGGTAACAGGAATGCTAGTTCCTCTTATTGTGCCAGTTGATACTCCTTTATGGATGTTGGCTATAGCAGTAATTTTTGGAGTAGTTATAGGAAAAGAGGTATTTGGAGGAACAGGAATGAATATTCTTAACCCTGCACTTACCATTAGAGCATTCTTATTCTTCGCTTATCCAACATGGATGTCGGGAGACAAAGTATGGGTGCATGGTGCTGTAGAACGAGCAAATGAAATAGCAGGAGGAGCACAATTAGATGCCATTTCTGGAGAAACTGTTTTGGGCGCATTAGCTCAAGGAAAAGATTTTTCATATTCAGTTTCAGATATGTTCTTAGGGTTTATTCCTGGTTCTGTTGGAGAAACTTCTGCATTATTGATCTTATTAGGAGGATTATTCTTGATCTTTACCAAAATCGGAAGCTGGAGAATTATGCTAAGTGCCGCTTTGGGTGCTTTAGTAATGGGATTAATTTTTAATGGAATTGCAAATGCAGGATGGATTAGCGAAGGAAGTAAATTCTATAGTTTGATGAGTACAGAATTTTGGCATCACCTAATTATTGGTGGTTTTGCTTTTGGAGTTGTGTTTATGGCAACAGATCCAGTTACAGCATCTCAAACCAATAAAGGAAAATGGATCTATGGGTTCTTTATCGGATTTATATCTATACTAATTAGAGTATTTAATCCAGCATACCCAGAAGGAGTAATGTTAGCAATATTATTAATGAATGTATTTGCTCCTACAATTGACCACTATGTGGTGCAAGGGAATATCAAGAAGAGAATGAAACGTTTAAAACTAAAAACTGCTTAATCATGGCAATGAATACCGATAAAAATTCATATACAATCATATTTGCCGTAGCAATGGTAGTTGTGGTTGGTTCATTATTAGCATTTACTGCATCCTCATTAAAAGGTAGAATAGATGCAAATAAGCGAACAGAAAAGCAACAGAATATTCTATTTGCAATGGGTATTGCAGATACCGAAGACCCTAACGAATTCGTGCCGGCAGAAAAAGCACAAGAGTTATTTGATCAGTATGTAGGAGATGAGCAATACATCATTACAGGAAGTACTGCGCAAAAAACTACTGATGCATTTAATATCGAAGTAAAAAAAGAAAATGATAAGCTAAAACAGGATGCTAACTACCAAAGAAAGATGCCTTTGTTTATTGGAAAAAAAGATGGACAAGAGTATTATGTTGTACCCATGAGAGGTAATGGACTTTGGGATGCAATCTGGGGCTATGTTTCTCTGGATAAAGAATTCAAAACTGTAAAGGGAGCATTTTTTGACCATAAAGGAGAAACGCCAGGTTTAGGAGCTAATATAAAAGAAGCATATTTTAGAGACGACTTTATTGGCGAAAGTATTGTTGATGCTTCAGGTAATTACAAAGGAATTACAGTAAAGAAAGGTAACGCAGATCCTAAAAATGTAAGAAAAGATGATAATGCAGTTGATGCGATGGCTGGTGCTACAATAACCGGAGATGGTGTTACTGCAATGGTGAAAAAGGGAATAAAGATGTATCAACCTTATTTCGAAACTTTAAAAAAATAAGAGATGGCTGAAGTAACAGAAAAAGAAATTAAAGTAAAAGAGCCAAAAGAGCCTTTGTTTTCGTCGAAAAACAAAAAATTACTAACAGATCCTCTTGCAGATAATAACCCAATTACGATCCAAGTATTAGGGATTTGTTCTGCATTAGCAATCACCGCACAACTAAAGCCATCTATAGTTATGGCGATTTCAGTAATTTTTGTACTAGGGATTGGTAATGTTGTTATCTCTTTAATGAGAAACATTATACCATCAAAAATTAGAATTATTGTTCAGTTAGTGGTGGTAGCTGCTTTAGTAATTGTAGTGGATCAGGTATTAAAAGCTTTTGCATATACACTAAGTAAAGAACTTTCTGTATTTATCGGATTGATTATCACAAACTGTATTATCATGGGGCGTTTTGAAGCCTTTGCCTTGGGTAATGGCCCTTGGAAATCATTCCTAGATGGAGTAGGTAATGCTGCAGGATACGGTGTGTTATTAGTTATCGTAGCATTTTTTAGAGAGCTTTTAGGGTCAGGAACATTATTTGGTGCAAAAGTATTGGGAGATCCAATCGAGAAAACAGGATTATATGCAATTGGATATGAAAATAATGGATTTATGGTATTAGCGCCAATGGCATTGATAACTGTAGGGGTTATTATCTGGATCCAAAGAAGTAGAAATAAAGCATTAATCGAAGATCATTAAAATAAAGAAACATGGAATATTTAGAGTTATTTTTAAAATCGATCTTTATAGATAATATGGTATTCGCATTCTTTTTAGGAATGTGTTCTTATCTGGCGGTATCCAAAAAAGTATCTACTGCTGTAGGTCTCGGAGCTGCAGTAATATTTGTATTGGCAATCACAGTGCCATTAAACTTCTTATTAGATAAATATATTCTTAGAGAAGGTGCTTTGGTATGGTTAGGACCAGAATATGCAGATTATGATTTAAGTTTCTTAACCTTTATACTTTTTATTGCTACGATTGCAACTATGGTGCAATTAGTAGAAATTATAGTAGAGAAGTTTTCTCCAGCATTGTATAATTCATTAGGTATATTTTTACCATTAATTGCAGTAAACTGTGCAATTCTTGGTGGATCTTTATTTATGCAGCAAAAAGAATTCGCAACGATATCACATGCTGCAGTCTATGGTATAGGATCTGGTATTGGTTGGTTCTTGGCAATTCTTGCTATTGCAGCAATTAGAGAAAAAATTAGATACTCAAATGTACCTGCTCCTCTGCGAGGATTAGGAATCACCTTTATCCTTACGGGATTAATGGCTATTGGTTTTATGAGTTTTGGAGGGATGTTAACTGGTGGTGATGAAGAAGAGAAAAAAGAAACTAAAGCTGCTCAAATTGAAGAAAAAAAGACTACAAAAGAAGTAGCCGAAAATACTAACGTTACAATACTTAAATAATATGATATTTTTAGCGTCAACAATTGGAACAATCGCTATTACCATTATTTCATTTTTGATTTTAACTTTGGTTCTAGTTGGGATTTTATTATTTGCAAAAGATAAATTATTACCATCAGGACCTGTAAAAATCACAATTAATGGTGAAAAAGAAATAGAAGTAGCTTCTGGGAGTACATTATTGTCTACTCTTGGAAATGAAAAAATATTTTTACCATCTGCCTGTGGAGGAGGAGGAACCTGTATTCAGTGTGAATGCCATGTACTAGAAGGAGGAGGAGAAGCATTACCGACAGAAACACCCCACTTTTCTCGTAAAGAGTTACAACACGGTGCTCGTTTAGCTTGTCAGGTAAAGGTAAAACAAGACATGAATATCGAAATTCCAGAAGAGGTATTTGGTATCAAAAAATGGGAAGCTGAAGTTGTGCGTAATTACAACGTTGCTTCATTTATTAAAGAATTTGTAGTACGTATTCCAGAAGATATGGGATACAAAGCTGGAGGATATATTCAAATTGAAATTCCACAGTGTGAAATCAAGTATTCTGACATCGATATTACGGCTCACCCTGAAGAGCATGAAACTCCAGATAAGTTTCAGGCAGAATGGGATAAATTTGGTTTATGGCCATTAGTAATGAAAAATAATGAAACCATAGAGCGTGCATATTCTATGGCTTCTTACCCTGCAGAAGGTAGAGAAATTATGCTGAATGTGCGTATTGCTACCCCGCCATGGGATAGATCAAAAAATGGATGGATGGATGTAAACCCAGGGGTTGCTTCATCGTATATTTTTGCACAAAAACCAGGAGATAAAGTAGTGATTTCTGGTCCTTATGGAGAATTCTTTATTAACGAATCAGAATCAGAAATGCTTTATGTAGGTGGTGGAGCAGGTATGGCACCAATGCGTTCGCATCTTTATCATTTATTCAGAACATTACAAACAGGACGTAAAGTAACCTATTGGTATGGTGGTCGTTCTAAAAGAGAATTGTTCTACTTGGACCATTTTTATGACTTAGAAAAGAACTTTCCTAATTTCAAATTTTATTTGGCACTATCAGAACCATTAGAAGAAGATAATTGGAAAGTAAAAAGTGATATCAATGCTGAAGGTGATGGATTTGTTGGATTTATTCATAATTGTGTAATTGATAATTATTTGAATCACCATGAATCACCAGAAGATATTGAATTGTATTTCTGTGGACCACCATTGATGAACAAAGCTGTTCAAAAGATGGGAGAAGATTTCGGTATCCCTGACGAGCATATCAGATTTGATGACTTTGGAGGATAGACACATTGTGTCTTTTGCATAAAAATCAATAATTTATTAAAACCGACACATTTAATGTGTCGGTTTTTTTACTTTTAAAGAATAAAGATTATCTAGACGTATGAAAAAATATGTTATATCAATTACTGTGATAGTTATTTTATTGCTGATATTCAAGAGTACTGTAAAAGGCAAGATGGTAGCAAATCATATACAAAGTAAAGTTACCACTGCAATATCGAAACCTAACTATATAAGCGAAGACGGAGATTCTATTTCTACTAGGGTATTAGTTCCAGATGGGTATAAAAGAGTAGAATATAATAAAGGTTCTTTTCAAGAATATCTTCGTCATTATAAATTAAAGCCTCACGGAAGCAAGATTATCAATTACGATGATAGTGAGTATTTTGCGCAAGATTGGCATGATGCAATTTTAGAAGTACCAGTACCATCTAATGGTTTGCAACAATGTGCAGATGCATTGATGAGAATTAGGTCTGAGTACTTATGGTCAACTAATAAAAAAAATAAAATTGGATTTAATTTTACATCAGGTCACTATTGTTCTTGGTTAAAATATGCAGAAGGGTATAGACCAAAAATTAAAGGAAACAAGGTTACGTTTCACAAAACGGCATCTGCTAATCATTCTAAAGCTAATTTTTATAAATATCTAAACTTGATATATATGTATGCCGGAACATTATCAATGCATAATGAACTTCAAAAAATAACTGTAAAAGATATTAAAATTGGAGATATGCTTGTTAAACCAGGATCTCCAGGTCATATCGAGATTATTGTTGATGAAGTTATAAATGCGCAAGGAGATAAAATGTATCTTTTGGCTCAAGGTAATACCCCAGCGCAAAGTGTATGTTTACTCAAGAATTTTGAAGATACTGCCATCTCGCCTTGGTACAAATTTAATCAAAATCAGCCCGTAGACACACCTAGTTATTATTTTGATGAGGCACAATTTATACGGTTTAAATAATTCAAATTTTCTTATTTAGATTGTATCTTTGTTGCCTTATGACTAGGATACTTACCAAACAAGAATTACATAACCTTGCGATGAATATCGTAGGAAAAGAACTAGAGAAAAAAGGCTTCGAATTTATAGCCATCAATAGTAAATTAGGTAAGCACCCACAATTTGTATGTATCGATACATCCAATCAACGATATTTTGTTGTGGTTAAGGCAATTTCATATCCCGATAATCCCCATAATTATGATATGATCTGGATGGAGTCTTTTAAAAAACATGCCAGAGAACAAGATGCTAAAGTATTTTATGCAGGAGTGGGATTGCAAAATGCAGAAGACCCTAATAAGCCAGTTTTTTTAAATGAAGATTATATTTTAGAATATGCTGGTTTGCAACCTATTGAAACACATCTGAATTAAACAGATACTATGCGTAAAATCATTATAGTAGCACTTTTAGGATTGATTTTTTCTTGTAAAGAAACACCAAGTTTATACCTTAATTATAACAAAGGGGAAGCATTTGGAACCACATTTTCTATTCAATTTATAGATGATAAAGAATCAGATTTTTCAACATCTTATGATAGCCTTACTACTATTATTAATTTATCAATGTCTACGTATATCAAAGACTCAGATATATCCAAAATTAATCAAGGAGACACGACAGTTGCTATAGATAGTCACTTCAAAAAAGTGTTCACTACTTCAAAGAGGATACATAAAGAAACTGACGGTGCTTTTGATCCCACCATTGGGGTTTTAGTAAATGCATGGGATTTTGGCCCAGAAGGTAAAATAACCTCATTAGATAGTCTTAAAATAGATAGTTTATTGGTTTTAGCAGGCTTGGACAAGGTTTTTCTAAAAGGAGATCATATTATTAAAACGTACCCTAATACATTTATTGATTTTAATGCTTTGGCCAAAGGGTATGCTGTTGATATATTTTCAGATTTTTTGGAGGAAAAAGGATACAAAAATTATTTAGTTGAAATAGGGGGAGAGATACGAGGAAAAGGCAGTAATATAATCAAAGAAAAGCCTTGGCGTATTGGAGTCGAAGATCCTAATTTTGATGATTCACAATCCTATAGTAAAGTGATTTCATTACAAAATGAAGCTATGGCTACTTCTGGAAGTTATCGAAAATACAAACTTGACGATGACGGAAACCGTTATGCACATATTATTGATACCAAAACAGGATATCCTCATAAATCTAATCTGTTAAGTGTATCTGTACTTACCAATACTTGTATGGAAGCAGATGCTTATGCTACAGCATTCATGTCGATGGGGTTAGAGCATTCGAAGCAGTTTTTAAAAGAACACCCAGAACTAAAAGTGTTTTTTATTTATGAAGATCATAATAAGGAATTAAAGACGCTTTCTATGAATGGTTTTTCAGAAGGGTAAACTTATGAATTCATAAATGTATGCATATTAATGCTACAATTAATTTAATTCCTAATTCTTTTTAAAGTTAAATTTTCTTTAGATGTTTTAACAGTTTCATAATCACAACTACCCGATTTGGGTGGGGGAATTATCTTCTAGTGATATAACTTTACTTCACACAAAAAAATAATACTAATTCTTAAAACCAAAACCGATGAAAAGAAGTTTACTTTTATGTTTGTGCGTATGCATGAGCACTATTTTTTCAGTGACCGCCCAGACCTATAATTTGGGGAATTTTTACAGAAATTATCAGCGAATAACCGTTAGAGATGTCAATCGTGTATTTGATCAAGAAGGCGGCCAGTATGATAGTAATGTATATGTAGCAAATCGCCATGGAGGAGCCAATCAACAATGGGCAGTAATGCCATTGTATATTAGAGCAGATCAAGGAGATGTGCAAATTAGTAGAGATCATATTATTGCCTGTAGATCAAATGGTAAAGTCTTAGATATTTCGGGATCAACAAATATCTACTGCTATCCAAGTTTTCATGGTGGAGATAATCAAGTTTTTAATTTTAATTCCAGACCTTCAAATTTCTTTGAAATTACAAGTCCAAGTAATACTGGAAGAGTATTTGACCGAACCGGAAGTTCTAAAAATAGAAACCCATTTAAACACCCAACAAAGCACAGGGATAATATTTATTCCGGAAATCTTCACGGAGGAAATAATCAACAATTTAGTTTTATTAATGAAGGTGCATTACCAGATCGTATAACTTCAATTCGATATAGAAGAATAGTAGATATACCTTTTCCTCCAAATCCTAAGGGACTTTATACTCCTGAGAATAATGAAACCTCTGAAGTTTTTTATTCAGAAACCTTGATACCTTTTCCATTAGTTAAGAATGATTTGCCGCCTTCTGCTCAAGTAACCAGAACACCATATTATCGATTAGTAAGAACACAATTCTGGAAAAAACCTGGAGTGTCAGGTCCTGCAGATGAGCAACCTGATCAAATATTTAGACCTGGAGAGGTTAGAGAAAGAACAATTAGAGTAAAAACAGGGGTTAAGATATCAGAATCTGAAGAAACATTTAGAAAACTTAATGTTGGATTTACATCAAGTCAGGAAGTAGGAGGGCCTATTGGTCCATTGACTGCAAAAGTTACTCGATCATTATCATTAGGGTTAGAGCTTTCTCAAAAGAATACAGTAACAAAAGAAGAGACATATGAGCGAGAGGAGACATTAAAAACGACTTTTACGTCTACTGAGATTATGCGTGCAATTCACTATATCAAAATAGATCGTTATAGATTACTTAGAATAGATGGTGTAGAAATTAGCAGATGGGATGTAAACACAAATGTAAAACATATTGCTACGTTCCCAGAGGCAGAGGTTGAAGGAAGACCTAATGGACGTACTTTTAAAATTAAACCAAAATCATCTGGAGGAAATAGTTATGATATTTGCTGGAAAGATGTTGTAGGACTTCAAGTAAATGGTAATTCTCTTAAGAAAACGAATACTACTTCTTGGTGGAATGCTGGAGCAGCATCTGTAGGAAAGTTACCTGCAAGAAAGGATGGTTGGATAGAAATGACCGCGTCAGAGACCAATACTCATCGTATGTTTGGATTGTCAAAAACCAATACTAATGCTACTTGGGATTCAATAGAATACAACTTTTATCTAATGGCTGGAGGAAAGATCAAAATCTATGAAAAAGGAATCTTTAAAACGGATGGCGGAACTTATAAAGTTGGAGATAAGATTCGTGTAGAACGTGCTTGGAATAAAATATTATATAAAAAGAACGGATCTACTATTTATAGTAGTCCTACAAATCCACACATTCCTTTAATGGCAGATATAAGTATGTATAATCCAAATGGAACCATTACAAATGCAAAAGCTTCATTTAGCTGCTCTTCTAGAAGTGCGGGAATTGTAGGGCCAATTGCTCAGGTTAAGAATAACTTAGATGATTCAAAAGTTGAAAATATAAAAGCATCAACTAAAGTTTACCCAAACCCTAGTAATGGTATTTATACTTTAGATTTTGGAGAAAAAGTTAATAATTTTTTGATTAGAGTATATACTATTAATGGGAATTTGATTTATGAAAAAAACATTAAAAATACGAAGATGAATCGGTTCAATATTGACCTAACCTCTCAGTCTAAAGGAATATACCTTATGAGTTTAAGTCATAAAGGAGGTTCAATAACTAAAAAACTGATTAGAAATTAATGTTACTAATTGCTATAC
Source organism: uncultured Aquimarina sp. (assembly GCA_947501475.1). Taxonomy (GTDB): domain Bacteria; phylum Bacteroidota; class Bacteroidia; order Flavobacteriales; family Flavobacteriaceae; genus Aquimarina. The sequence continues at coordinate 162,063 of CANMWA010000006.1, forward strand.
TAATAAAAAGCTCTTTCTTAATAGAAAGAGCTTTAGTTTTTATTCCCATAAGCATTAGCAGTATTTCTTTTTACATGCTATCTTCGTTATGATAGTACCTTTAATTATGATATCGTTTTTTAGAGATATAAAAATAAAAAGAAGTGTATATGTTTTGTGTTGTATATGCAGCCTTTCATCATTATTACATGGGCAAATTAAATTTACTCATTATAAAGTTGAAGATGGATTACCGCACGATTTTACCTTTCAGGTATATCAAGACGATCAGGGGTATCTATGGATTGGTACAGATGATGGTTTGGCTAAGTTTAATGGTAGTACTTTTAAGGTATTTGACCGTACAGATGGTTTTGCTTCAAATTTTATTATTGATATTAATAAATACAAAGCTGATACATTGGCTGTTGCAGTATGGAAAGGAGGATTACATTTTATTAAGGGTGATTCTATTATAGTTCCCAAAATTATTAAAAATGAATCAGATTTAAGTAATATACATTCTATCTACCCTTTTGGAGATGATATTTTTGCTTCATTTTATGAACGTCACATTTTTTATGAACGGCAAGAAAATATGACATTTAAAAGATATGAATTTCGAATTACTAAAGACAAAAAAAATAGATTTGTACTAAGAGAGAAACATATAAAAAGAGGCGAACATTTTTATAGCACAATCAGATTAGTTAATAATATTCTTTGTTTTTATGGAGGGATCCATTCAAAGAATAAAACTCGAACAATCAATGGTGTGTATGAGTATACCTCTAAAGAAAAGATAAAACCTGTTTTTCCGTTTCTAAAAAATAAAATTATAAATGAGCTAGGGGCATATAATCATAATCTGTTTTATGCAACCGAAATAGATTCTTTTTTTGTTTTTAATAAGCATCGTATTATCAGTAGAAAAAAACTACCCTTTAAAAATAATATTATACATAAATATGTGCAAACTAGTTATTGTGAGGTTTTTGGAGTAAAAGATAACAAGAGTGGTAACGATATTATCCATCTTTATGATAAAAAAAACAATATATGGATAAATATATCTGAAACATACAAAATAGGCGATGGTATCATGCTAAGTGATATATTGGTTGATAGAGATGAAAATATATGGATTACCTCTAAAGCTGATGGTCTTTATAAATTAACAAAAGAATATAGAGACATATCAGAAACCTTGAAGTATAATAGCCATATTATTGATATTGCAATAGGTGAAAATGACAAAGTTTTTTTTCTTACACTAAAAAGCATATATGGGTATGATTACAAATTAAAGAAGACACAAATTAGGTTTTTACAAGGAAAAGCATTAGGCTTTTATGATGTTGCTAGCTCAAAAGATAGTATAGTGATTTTTTATAGTGGAGAGCCATTTGAAGAATTTTCTTTTTTTGATAATGAATTTCGAAGAATGAACTCTGGAGGGTTGAGAAAAGATGAAAATGATCATACATTCTTTTTTAATCAATCATCATTTACATATGTAGATAGTACTAGAATATCTAAAAATGTTAATATTTACGATGTTAAAAGAACTACTATTAATGATATTACTAAAATTGGTAATGAAATATGGGTTGCAACTAATTTTGGAGTCATAATCTATAATGCTCAATCATTAGAGTATAAAAAAGTTATTTCTTTTGATAAGACAAACTCAAGGTCTTATGTTAAAAAAATTATTCAGGACCCTACTAATAAAATTTGGACAGTAATGTCTAATAAATTAGTGAATATGCAGGATGAAGAATGTTTAATTTATTATGGAGAAGTAGATGGATTAGCTAGCGATAAAATCAATGACATCATGTTAGATCATCGTGGTGTGTTATGGATTGCTACGCAAAAAGGATTTTCTATCTTCAAAAATGGAATGTTTTATAATTTTAATCAAAAAGATGGATTGCGTTCATCTTTTGTATCAAAAATTGTAGAAGATAAGAATAATCATCAGGTTTGGATAGGAGGCAATAAAGGAGCTATTGCTATTGATAACACCAAACCTTTTGAACCATTAACCTCACCCAAATTTATTATTCAGCATGGTAAAGACAGATTTGATTTGGATGTTATTGACTACTCAGGAAAAACAACAATAACACAATATAAAACAAAACCTGATGACAATTGGAAGAATTTGAACGGTAATATATTAGACATCTCTAATTTTGGAACTAATAACTATCAAACTCAATTTAGGGTTAGAAACCCTTTAAGTAACTGGAGTTACTCACAAAAATACTCATTTGTGATCACTCCTGTATGGTACAAAAGAACAGTGTTTGTTGTTATAACATCTCTTATCGTTGCCCTATTAATTACACTATTGATTTATATTCGCTTGCAAAGAGTTACAGAACGCAACAGCAGGCTTGAGGCGGCTATTGAGCAATCAGCTACTTTAGAAAAAGAATTAAGTACTGTTCGCGAAAATGTTGCACAAGATTTTCATGATGAACTAGGAAATAAATTGGCTGGAATTTCGGTACTTTCAGAATTAATGATGAAAAAGGAGAATGAACAATCTACAAAGCATTTTAATTCAATATTACGGGTACAAAAGGATGCTAAAGATTTATATTTTGGGATCAAAGATTTTATTTGGTCAATTGATACAAAAAGTGATCAGCTAGACGAGCTTATTGTTTACCTTAGTGATTTTGGCGAAGAACTTTTTGCGAATACCAAGATTGTTTTTAGGATAGAGAAAAATCTTGATCAATCTAAAACTACATTACCATATTATTGGAGTCGTCAATTATTATTAATGTTTAAAGAAGCACTAACTAATGCTTTAAAACATTCTGAAGCCTCTGAAGTGATCCTTACGTTTTTTCTAAAAAAAAATAGCCTTAAGATAATATGTGATGACAATGGTTTGGGGTTTGATCAAAATAAAATAAAAAGAAAAAATGGATTGTCTAATATTCAAAAACGAGCCAAAAAATTGAATGGAGAATTAATTGTAATAAGTACTCAAGGAACTCATATTTCATTTACAGGAGAAATATCCTAAAAACTACCCATTTTGGGTGAGTAAATTCATCAATGTTTTTTCGATCTTTATAATTCAATAGAAGAGAAAATATGTCTAAGCAAAAAGTTGTTATTATTGAAGATTATGAGGTTGTTTTACAATCTTATGCAGAGATTGTTAACTCTAGCCCAGATTTTGAAGTAGTGGGGACATATAAAAGTTGTGAAAGTGCTCTTTTAGAAATTGAACAAAAAATACCTGATTTTGTTTTGATCGATATTACATTACCTGGGATCGATGGTATAGAAGGCATTAAGCGAATCAAAGCGCTTTTAAAAGAAGTATCGATTATCGTGGTAACTGTACATGAAAATTCTAAGTATGTATTTCAGGCATTATGTTCTGGTGCTGTGGGTTATTTGACCAAAACAACTGGAGAAAATCAGTTACTTTATGCTTTGTGTCAAGCAAGAGATGGAGGAGCCCCTATGAGTATTGCCATAGCCCGTATGGTAGTAGATTCTTTTAAAGAAAAAAAGATTGATGAATTAACAGATCGTGAAAACAATGTATTATTGTTATTGTCTGAAGGAAAGAGTTATGCAAGTATTGCCGAAACCGTACATCTTAGCGTGAATACAATTAAGTATCATGTGCGTAATATCTATGAAAAACTTCATGTAACTAATAAAGAAGATGCTATACGCTTTTTAAAAGAGAGATAAAGGAACTTTAATTTTCTTTTAAAGATTTATAACAAACAGGAAGTATTTCACCAGGAGCAAGACAGTATTTTATAACGTCTTCTTGGGGTACAGAATTGGTATAATCAATTTCTTCTACATTAAATCCAATAGCTCTTAATTTTTCAAAATAATCTCTACCATAGACTCTTACATGATCATATTGCCCAAATATTTTTGCGCGCTCTTTTGGATCTGTAATTGTATTGTCTTCAAAAGTTGTTGCTCGACTTAAATCCTGTGGGATTTGTAAAATTGCCATACCACCGGGTTTTAAAATCCGAAGAATTTCTTGCATAGCTTTTGTATCATCTGGAATATGCTCCAAGACATGATTGCAAAAAATAATATCGTATTGATCTTTTTCAAATGGAAGATCACAAATATCTGCTTTTACATCAGCCAAGGGAGAGTTTAAATCTGTAGTGGTATAATCTAGATGCTTTAATTTTCTAAACCTTTTATAAAAAGCTTGCTCTGGAGCAAAGTGAAGTACTTTTGATTCTTTAGTAAAAAAATCTGTTTCATTTTGTAGAAATAACCACAGCAATCGATGACGTTCTAAGGATAATGTAGAAGGCGAGAGTACATTATCTCGTTGATTTTCGTATCCATAAGGCAAGAATTTAGAAAAACTTTTACCATCTATAGGATCTGTATAGGTATTCCCTTTTAAAAATAAAGAAATTAGTGGTCTTGCTATATAACTCAAACGAATCAATAGTGGCCTGGGAATTTTGTTTAGTATAAATTTAAATAGTTTTTTCATTCAGGAATAGTACAAAAGATAACTTTAGTAAATATTATACTGTTAATACTTCTTGTCTAAAAGCATCTTCTTCATCTGATTCTATACCCAGGGCTTGATAAATATATTTAAATGTTGAAAGAATTTCTGGTTTCCCATCAATAATAGCTACATCATGCTCAAAATGAGCACTTGGTTTACCATCTGCAGTTAATATAGTCCAACCATCCCGCAGTTGTTTTATACGGTGAGTACCCATATTGGTCATAGGTTCTATAGCTACAACCATACCTTCAATGAATTTTTTTCCTCTACCTCGTCGTCCATAATTAGGCATTTCGGGATCTTCGTGCATCTTGCGACCAAGGCCATGACCTACTAATTCTCTTACCACTCCATAGCCAGCTTCTTCTGTAAATTTTTGAATGGCATACCCTACATCACCTACTCGTTTTCCAACCTTAAATTCTGAAATACCAACATATAAAGATTCTTTTGTAACACGAAGTAACCGTTCTACTTCTTCAGATATTTCTCCAACCGGAAATGTATACGCATGATCACCATAAAAATCATTTTTAATAGCACCACAATCAATAGATATAATATCGCCTTCTTCTAATGGAGTATTGTTGGGGATACCATGAACTATTTGAGCATTAGGGCTCATGCATAGCGTGTTAGGAAAATCATATAACCCTAAAAAACCTGGGATAGCACCATGATCTCTTATAAATTCTTCTGCTAGTGAATCTAAATGTAGCGTAGTTACTCCTGGTTTAACTTCAGAAGCTAACATCCCTAATGTTTTTGAAACAACTAATGCGCTTTCTCGCATTAATTCTATTTCTTCACGTGTTTTAGTAATAATCATAGTATGTAAACGGTTCCGCTATTAAAAGAAGGCAAATTTACAAAGAATATTAAGATATATAATTTCTTCTTTATTTTAATAATGAATGTTGTGTCATTGCATCAGGTTTGTTAACTCCAATGAACTCTAAAATTGTTGGTGCAATATCTCCAAGAACACCATCTTTTACCTCAGTTTGATCCTTATCAATAAAAATAAATGGCACAGGGTTAGTTGTATGTGCTGTATTAGGAGTGCCGTCTGGATTAATCATGGTTTCACAATTACCATGATCGGCAATAAGTATAGTCGAATACCCATTTTCAAGACTGGTATCAATTACATCTTTTACACACTCATCAACAGCTTCACAAGCTTTGATTGCTGCCTCCATCACGCCAGTATGCCCTACCATATCACCATTGGCAAAGTTAAGACAAACAAAATCTACTTCTCCTTTTTGCAATTCTGGGACCAGAGCATCCCTAAGCTCGTAAGCGCTCATTTCTGGTTTTAAATCATAGGTTGCTACTTTTGGTGAGTTTCTAAGAATCCTGGATTCGCCTTTAAAAGGTTCTTCTTGTCCGCCAGAAAAGAAAAAAGTAACATGAGGATATTTTTCTGTTTCAGCAATACGAATTTGTTTTTTTCCGGCTTTTGCTAATACCTCTCCAAGAGTTTCAGTAATATTTTCTTTATCATACACTACTTTGATATTCTTAAAAGTATCATCATAGTTGGTCATGGTTACATAGTATAGAGGCAGTTTATGCGTATTGTATTCATGCATATCATTTTGCGACAGCATTTCGGTTAATTCTCTACCACGATCTGTTCTGAAATTAAAGAAAATCACTACATCATCATCTTTTATAGTAGCAACAGGAGCTCCACTTTCCTTAATTAGAATTGGTTTAATAAATTCATCAGTTATATCATTATCATAGCTAGCTTGTATACTCTTTAAAGCATTATCAGTAGACTCTCCAGCTCCATGTACTAGTAAGTCATAGGCTAATTTTACACGTTCCCATCGCTTGTCTCTATCCATGGCATAGTATCTTCCTATAACAGAGGCCAATTTACCTGTGGTTTTTGCCATGTGATCCTGGATATCTTGAATATGGCCTTTTCCAGATTTTGGATCTACATCACGGCCATCAGTAAAGGCATGAAGAAAAACATTTTTCAAATCATGCGAGTTAGCAGCATCTAATAGCCCTTTGATATGATTGATATGTGAATGAACTCCGCCATCACTAACCAAACCTAACAAATGAACATCTTTATTATTTTCCTTAGCATATATAAAAGCATCAATGAGTGCAGATTCATCTTTTAGCGTATTTTTTTTGACGGCCATATTAATTTTTGCTAAATCCTGATAGACAATTCTACCTGCTCCCAAATTCATATGCCCAACCTCACTGTTTCCCATCTGTCCTTCGGGTAATCCCACATGTAATCCATCGGTACGCAAAGAAGCATTGGGGTATTTTGTGTATAAACTATCAATAAATGGAGTTTTAGCTTGGTCTATTGCTGATACTTTAGGATCTGGTGAAGTTCCCCATCCGTCTAGAATCATCAAAATTACTTTTTTATTCATAATATGCGCTCAATTAAAGTTTTTGGTTGGTTGTTTTTTTAAAAATGTACAAGAAGCAAAGTTACAACTTCAATAATAAGCGAACAAAAAGCTGAAGGTATTACTAAGTCATTTTAATCTATTCTTAAGGCTGTATAATCTATGTTTTTTGACAAATTAGTAACGAATTTGTGCTAAAATGATTAAAAGTGAGCTATCCCTAATTTCATGTTGTTTTTTGTGAGAATATTATAATTTATTTGCCAGATTAAATAAACAAAAATCATTCAAAAATTAAGACTATATACTTTATTAGAATAGCATATATGATGACATTATCATAATGTTTTGCTTTTTAAAGGTTAAAATTCTGTTATTTAAGTATTTAAGTGTAACTAATGTGATGTTTTGAAGGTCTACTTTAGATAGAGTCAATCAAATAACTTAAAATCTATTTCATTATGAAAAAAACAGTTTTTGCCATTTTGGCGTTTATGTGTATTACTTCTGCTAGTTATGCTACAGGAGTAACTATGACTATTAATAGTCATGATTATGATCTTGTTAGTTTAAAAGCTAAGGTTAACCCATTCTGTATGGCAATCGTAAAAGGAGATTTGGATGCCGTAAAAAAAATGATAGAGCATGGGAGTGATGTTAACGAAAAATCTGAAGGAATGACACCTTTAATGTATGCTGCTCGTTATAATCGAGTTGGTATTATTAAAATATTACTTAAAAAAGGAGCTAATATTAAAGCCAAGGATGGTAAAGGGTATAATGCGATGAAATTTGCTAAATTATCTAACGCCAAAGATGCTATCGCTCTTTTAGAAGAGATGCTCTAATACTTTTTTAAAGTATTAGTACGTACTGTATAAACCCTTTTTTGTTTACATTATAAAAAAAGGGTTTTCTTTTATTTACTGTATTCTTTTATTGCCTCTCTGATTTTTTCTATACGATTATCGGGATCGGGATGAGTACTTTGAAATTCTGGTGCGCGATTAGGCCCAGCTGCAGCTTTTAATATTTTCATAACACCTATCATTTCTTCTGGTTTATATCCAGAATTAATCATAAATAAGATGCCAAGTTTATCACTTTCTAATTCATCATCACGTCCATTACCCAAAAGGATATTTTTACCAATTCCATTAACAAGTCCTCCCATATCTGCACCTACTGATGCTCCCGTTGATATAGTTTTCCAAAATTCGTGTTCTGCGATTCTTTCTGCCGAATGTCTACCTAACACATGCCCAATTTCATGGCCTAATACCCCAGCTACTTGATCTTCGTTTTCTAATTTTGATAAAAGTGCATAAGTTATAAATATTTGACCGCCTGGTAGCGCGAAAGCATTAATTGTATTTGGATCGGCTAACAAATGAAATTCATATTTGTATGGTGTTTGTTTTGCCATACTTGAACTAACAAGTTTATCGCCGACCATGTCAATATAACTTTGTAATTTTTGATCTGGATATAACCCCCCATGTTGTTGAGCCATTTCAGGAGCGCTTTGTAAACCAATAGCGATTTCTTGATCACTGGTCATATTAATATTTTGTACTCTATCGGTATATGGATTTGTGGTTTTATTATTGCACTTTTTGATAAATGCAAATGCAACAATTGCTACACCTATTAATATTCTGATTTTTAAACCACCGCGTCTCATTAAGGTTTAATTTAAAATTAATTAGTTAAAGTTAATAAATAAAAAAGTTGCTTACTAATAAAATGCATAAAACACTTTTTAGTAAGCAACTACTAGAGGTTTTGTTCTTGTTACAGAACGTGATTAGTGCTAACCAGCATGTTGAGTTTGCGTAGTTTAGCGATAAAAAATTTGTGTATAATAGTATCTTCCGTTTTCGTTTTTTACGGCAGCAATACCAATATGTGTAAAGTTTCCTTCAAGATTATCTCTATGTCCTTTACTATTAATCCAGCCTTCCATTACACTTTTAGCATCTGGATAAGAGCTGGCTACATTTTCGGCAATCGAAGTAGCATTTTCTTTTTCTCTTAGCGTTTTAAATTTTTGATCAAAATTATCATGATTTATATTGCCTTTAGCAATCATATATTTTGAATGATCAACAGCTAATTGATTTGCTGTTTCATTTGTTGTTATAGCAGATAAACCTTTACTGTCGCGATATTCATTTACCAATTTTAATATCTCATCAGCAACTGAAATTTCATTAACAAGCTCTTTGTTATCTCCTTCTTCAGGTAAGCTATCGTCATCTTTAGAACATGAAAATGTGCCAAATAATAGAGCAAAGGCAAGTAGGTAATTTAAAAAAGTAGTTTTCATTAGTTTTGGGGCTTTTATAAATAAAGAACTAAAATAGTATAATTTTAGTATATACTCTTATAATAATTGTGGATTAATATCGGATATATTTTCTGCAATGTATTGATTAATAAAATTTTCGGTAAAAAAATCACTACCAATTAGGTTGCTTTTTTGTAGTTCTAGATGAATATCAAGTTTTTGATATGCTTTTAGCATAGGTATAGATAATGGTGCATACGAGTAATGCCAAGGTTCATACTTAAATCCTTTTCTATTTTCTTTATCTGTATACACTAGGTAAAACCCGAATGAATTTGCATGCTCATCCATCCATACTTTAAACTTACAGAACGGGCCATTGCCTTCAAAATTTTCTTCCAAGAGTAATCCTTTGGGCTGGGGAGCATTGCCATCTACAATGTCGATATCGGTTCCCCAATGGTGTCTTGAGGTTCCAGGAATTGTTGAATATTCTATAATTTTATGAATAGCTTGGATAGGAGAGAGGCCCGCAGCAGTGAATTTTTTGAATTTCCGTTCCCAGATCCTATTTTGATGTGCATAATTTCTATAGCTCGATACTACTTTTATTTTAAACCCACTTTTAAAAGCCTCAGTTTTCATTTTTAAAAAGGCATCATTAGCTTTTTTTCTTAATGTATAACCTTCTCCATATAGCAAAGGATTGCTTTTTCCCATAAGATCATCTTTAGAAAATTGTGATTCAATCATAGTAAATGAAGACATTGTAAGTCCAATCATTCCCAATGCGCCAACCTCTATAAAGCTTCTCCTTTGCATACAGTCGATATATTAAGTGTTATTCTAAGATCCCATCTACAATACCATACTCCAAAGATTCTTGAGCATCCATCCAGTAATCGCGATTAAAATCTTTTAGCACTTTTTCGATATCTTGTCCACAATTATCGGCAAGGATCTGAGCACTTAATTCTTTTGTTTTTAAAATTTCGGCAGCTTGAATTTCTATATTAGAAGCTTGACCTCTAGCACCTCCACTTGGTTGGTGGATCATTACCTTGGCATGCGGTTGTATAAATCTACGTCCTTTTTCACCAACACTTAATAGAATTGAACCCATTGAGGCTGCCAATCCAGTACAAATTGTAGATACTGGACTTTTTAGACTTTTTATGGTGTCATACATTGCAAACCCAGAAGTTACATATCCACCTGGGCTATTTATATATAATTTTATTTCTTTATCACTTACCATATCCAGGTACATTAGTCTGTCGATAACATGTTTAGCAGATTTATCATCGACCTGTCCCCATAGAAAAACACTACGCTCTTCTAAAAATTTTTTATCGATAAGGTCCTGTGTTTTTCCTGATTTTTCTTTCATTCTTATGATTTTAATTTTTTTTAAGATTTCTTTACATCTTCGAGATAAATGTATAATTATTTTTGCAGAAAATCATCATATGAATTTAGCATTTCACAAAATTTTAAAACAAGATTTCCCTGAGAGTCTGCCTATGGTTCAAAAATTGATGAATAATCAATTTAGTGATGATATTCTATTAGAGCGTTTTGAAGAAATGTTTGAGCAAAACTATGAATGTTGGGGAGTGTATCTAGACAAAAAACAGATTGGAATTTTTGGTTTATGGTTTATGACCCGTCATTATGTTGGACGTTCTTGTGAACCTGATCATGTATATATAGATAATACATATAGGAGTAAGGGGATAGGGAAGAAGGTTTTTGAGTGGATTTATGAATACGCCAAGAGTAAGGGCTGTGAAACTTCTGAATTAAATAGCTATGTTGCAAATTATCCTTCACATAAGTTCTATCTTAATGAAGGCTACGAAATTTGGGCGCATCATTTTGTAAAGAAGCTATAGTTTATTTTAACTGTTTAATCCAATTTTTTTATGGTTATGTTAGTTGCATCTATTACAGATGTAGCTGTACCATTTGTAGAACCTGTTCGATTAGATGCTATTAAAATTTCATCTCCATTTGTTAAAGAAATTATTACGTTTTTAGAGGCAGTATAATCATCCCCATTATTATCAAGAGTTATATATGTTGATGATCCATCAATTTCTGCCGCATTTAAAAAGATAATAGTCTCTACTGTACTATTGTTGTTAACATTCGCTGTAAATGTTACAGAATAACTAATTTCATATATTCCATCTTCAGGTATGGTTACCACATCATTGTTTAGAATAAATCCACTCTGATTAGTTCTTTCTGTATCTAAATTTAAGATATTATAGGTACCCCCTCCTTCATTTGCAGCAGTTCCTCCAGTATTATCATAAGCTTCGAATACCCTTAATGTGCTAACAGCAGGAGCATTATAAAATGCGCCTCCATCTGTTCCAGGAATGATGTCATTGTTAGGATCAGTGCTAACTACAGTAACAGCTGCAGATCCCGAATTATTATTTATTTGTTGCCAATCGGTACCGTCACTTTTTATCCATAACATAGATTCACTTGATATCGTAGTTTGATTAGTATTTGTAAGATCTACATATGTACTAATTGTTCTATCTGCATTAGTTCTATTTTTAAGTGCATATATCCTTCCTTCGCAAGTATTCGCATTAGGTAATGTTATGTTATGTGCTCCAGCAATAACTATAGTATGATGATCCTCTGTTAATGTTAAATTACCTGTAGTGCTGAGTATTGAAGTAGAAACAGATCCTTCAACTTGTAAGGTTGAATTTGCAACATTAAACCCAGTATTAGGATCGTCATAATCTGTATCTATAGCTACCTGTTGCGGGTTTAGATTGATCCCAAATCTTGGCTTAGCATTAGCGGTACCATCACTACCTTGTACTCTAAAAAATTCTGTAGTAAATTGACCATTTCTATAATCATATCTTTTAAAAACTATAGGCTCATTACCGTCATCTCCTATGACAAACTCTAATCTTCCGTCGTTTGCAGGCCCAGCAGAGCCTATTTCAAAAAGATCTGTATTTCCAGAACTTCCTTTTAATCTAAAACTTCCATTAGGGGTTGTGAAAAATATAGGTTTGTAAAGCCCTGCACCTGCTGCTGCAAATTCTATTGCAGAGGTAGTACCATCTCCGTTAACAAATACTAAAGGTTGATTATCATCAGTATAATCTGGTAACCCAAGTACGGTTAATCCTAAAGTTTGCCTTCTTCCGAATTGTAATAAAGGTAAATTGTTGGATCTGATTTCCATAGCGACATCATCAATGTGTCCTAAAAATGAAGTAGTTGGTAATCCATTATTACCTGTAACCAGCCAATTATCATTACTTGTAGCCACCCAATTAGTGCCGTCAAAAACAAATATACTACCAACTTCTAAATTGTATAAGATCGACCCTGTAGCAGCAGTAGTTACACCATTCATCTCTAAAGTAGTAGCAGCAGTAGGTAATCCCATAACTGAATCTTCATCAATTTGAGAAAAAATAGTTAGCGGAGCAATAATCAATAGAAAGAGTAGTAGTTTTTTCATTTTTAAGGCTTGAATTCTAATCATTTTTTTGATTAGATAAGAGAAATTAACTTAATAAAATTAGTATTCTTAATTAAGTAGTGTTAATTGCAATTTTGACGTTTGCTTACCTAGTATTGTATCTCAAATATAAGAATTTTATTAAAAAAATACCTAATGAAAATCGTAATACAAACTGTACTTTAGGTCTGTAAATTATAAATTACTGAGTAATGTTTTTAATTTACTATAAATACTATTCTTATTTATTTATATAAAGATATCCGGCACGATCTTTTTGACCTTCAATTTTTAAAACATAGTAATACGTTCCTACTGGAAGCTCTTGGTCTTTTGCAATGGTTGCTCTACCTTCAGATATACCTGCCCAAGAGTTGTCATACCCTTTTTTGTTATAAATTTCAACTCCCCATCGATTAAAAATCGAGAGTTCATTATTAGGGAACTGAGCAATCCCTTGAATAATAAAGGTGTCGTTTAAACCATCCCCATTAGGAGATACTGCGGTGAATATTTCTAAATCTCCATCTAGAATTATTTCTGAAGTTCCAAAAGTTAATATCACATAGTTGTCTGGGATCATTAATTCTGAAGTGATCTGACCATTGTTTAAATCTCCTGAAATTGTAAAATTACCTAGATTAACCCATTGTTCTAGTTCTCTATCCCAACCTACAACTCGTAGATCTTCGAGATCATCTACCAAGGTAGGTATATTGCTATTGTCATCCCATGTTAGCGTAACTCGCGTTTCGACATCACCATTTAAATCCCAAAATTCAAAAGTACTTACACCAAACAATAAGTTACTAAAGTTATTTGTATCAAAACTTCCTGGAATAAAATTTGGAGTGTTTGGGTTTTCAAAAAAATATGCTCCCCTAGCTGTATTAACAGCTGCTTGACTTTCTATACCAATGGGCCGTAATCTAAAATCATCGCCAACAGGAAATGTAAAGTCTAAGACGCCATTTACTGATGCATATCCATCGACATAACGATCGTCATTTTCACCAATGTAAGGAGCGTCGTTTAAGTAATCTAAAGAAACATTGATTCTATCACGAGGTGTTTGTACACTACCCGTAATAAATTCTTGAAAATTTGTAACTGCAACTGCGACATCCAGAAAAAGATCATCGCTTACATCAATTTCCATATCATAAAAGGTTGGGCGATTATCTCCCGAAACAGTCAAACTACCTGTTTGATTATAGAATCCAACTTGTCCGCCATTATTTTCAGTAAAATCCCCATTATTTACCAAGTCAATATGAAAACCAACTTCGGCTCCGGGATGAGTTTGTACATTACCAAAATTACAGAATATTGCTTGCTGACTTATCGATGCATAAGTAGAAAAGAATATAAGTATGTAAATTATTTTTTGCAAAGTTAGGGGTATTATTATGTTTACGGTTTAACAGTAATTTATATTATGGTAAATGTACTTAAAAATTAATAGTTTGTACTACTTTTTGACGATAAAACGCTTAAAATAACCGATAAAATGCAATTTTAATAGCTAAAATACAGTTTTTATCTGTAAAATGGATTTTTTATAAAAAATAATTATTCTTTTGATTAATATGTTAATTACTGTTTTTATATCAATTAGGATTAACCCTATAAGTTATTCTTCTATTAGTGATAACGCTTCTGATTATCACATTTAGTGTTCCTGTTATTGTTCCAGCCAGCGGAATATTTTGATCATTTGTAATATCTCCTGATGATAAACTGTTATCAAGACTTCCTGCTTGTCTACCAATTACATCAAATGTAAAAGTACAATTATTTCCGGCAGGCAAGCTAACACCAGATATAGAAAAATTATCAGAGCCTGATATCGCAGTTATTGTACCACCACATGATGAAGTAGCGTTTGGTGAGGTTGAAATAATCATCCCTGATGGTAAATTATCGGTAAGCGATAAATTAGTAAGATCTACTCCTGTGGCAGGGTTTTCTAAACTAAGAGTTACAGTTGATTCTTCACCATAACCAATAGTAGTTGGAGAGAACGCTTTGCTTGCTACAGCAGGAAAAGCTACTTCTGTCGATACCACAAATACTCCACCCCAGATACCTTCATTGGCACTTCCTAGATCTACATCTAATGTTGTCGCGTTATTGGGAACTATGGGAGTAGGATTATTGACATCAAAAATATCGATGTCTACCCCCCAGTTAAAACTTTGATTGGGATTACGTCCTCCTACGTCAACTCCAAATTTGGAGATGGTGCTATTTAAAGTATTATCTGGTGGGTTTAAAGCGTTTGAAAGTGGGGTGCCGTTAATTCCTATAAAATCTCCGGTAAAACCCCCTGAATCACCATCCATACCAAAATAACCAGAATTTACTTCAAATGTACCACTAGAAGGGGTTAATAATCCAGTAACTGTAAAAGAATCATTTGCTCCAAACCCAAAAAAGTCAAATCCATCCCAAACACTAACACTACGTGTAATGTCAGCCGGATCTTCGTAGACAATCACCATACTCCAACCTCCAAAAGGTCCTGTAAAAGCACTACCTGTTATTAATGGAATATCTGCTACGGTATAGGTGCCAGATCCAGCACTTTGTACTAAAGAAGTTACATCAGCATATGACATAAAGGCACTCCAGTTTGCTCCTGATACAGTGTTCTCTATATTAGTTACATTAGCATTAATCGTTGTATAGTTACCTGCACCGGGTTGTCTAAATCTTACTTCTTGTAAATTTAAAGAAGGATCAGGGTTAGTTATATCTGCAAATTCTGAATGATGTGATCCACCCCAATATAAACCTGCCCAAGCTACTGTAGCTCCTGCAGGTAAAGTAAAATCAGCACTACTAGAGTTTGTGGTGGTTCCATCTATACTAGCATTACCCATTACTACTGTTGGATTATTAGCTACAGGGGTTGCACAATTGGCAGTACAAGTAAGATTTGTGTTACCTATCATATCAAAATTACCTCTTACATTAAGCGTATTTCTTTCACTATAGGGTCTTGGATTTTCAACTTCCAAAATGGTTTCTAGACCTTGATCAGTAATATTTACAGTAGGATCACTAACACCGGAAAGATTAATAAAAAATGTTTCAGTACCTTCTGGACTGAAATTTTCTAAAATATCAATGTTTATAGTTTCTGTATCCCCAGCAGTTCCTGAAAAAAATAGAGTTCCACTATTAGCCGTATAATCACTTCCTGCCGTAGCAGTATTATTTGCGGTAGCAAAATTTACGTCAAAACCACCTGCAGTATTGGTCCCAATATGAGTAACATCGAAAGAAACGGTCCCTGCATTTTCATTTACAACTAAATCCTCAATAATTAAAGAGGGACCAAAAACCCCTGAAATGACCAGGTTATCTATAAACGCAAATTCTCCTCCTTCAAAAGTTTGATTACCACCAATAACTTGAAGTCTAAATACCGTATTGGCAGAAATAAAAGCTGAAATATCCAGAGAAAACGTTCCGGTATTGGTTCCTACAATAGTTCCAGCACCGATTTGAGAAAAAGTGGTGCCATTGTTATTAGAAATAAAGATTCCTAACTCTTCTTGTCCACCAGCAAAAACATCCAGCCCTTCAGCTCTCCAATCAAATGTTAAAGTTGCCGACGACGCTCCACTAAGATTAACTGTTCTGTTGATTCCGTGCCCTGTTCCATTAATAAATGCGAGTACATTACCTAATCCTAAAAAAATAAATGCATCTCCAGAATTGGCTGAACCATCATCATTGGTTTCTATCCAATTTGTAGACCAATTTCCAGTGCCATCATTTCTATTATAAGTTTGAGTTGTAAAATTATCAGCAAAAGTAGTTTGAGCCGACACTTGTACTAAAGTGCCAGATAGAAACATAAGTAAAAAAAGATATGTGATTCTTAATACCTTCATATTTGGACACTATTTAACTACAAAAACAACATTAATTAAGGTGTTAAAATCTGTAGGTTGACCTATAATAGTATATGTCATTTCTCCTGTATTGCCATCAATACTAATATTTGAAAATACTGCTGGGTCCGCAAAAGTGACATAATAATACAATTCTGTCGGTCCGTATACCGGTATTGGCGGTGCAAATGTAGTTCCTCCATCGGTAGAGGACGCTACTAAACCAGGGCCAGTAAACTGAGTCGTATAGGCATTATATAAATTAATTGAGGTTGTTATATTGGTCGAAGCATCAATCTCAATGGATGGTGGATAGAACACACGTCCGGCTTTAGAAGTAATAGGTGCAATATCCTGTATTGCATCTTCTACTGTCACTTCATTTACTGCATCACCATCTATATCTGTTGCGGCGTCAAGAATAACTTCCGAAGCGGTTTGATCATCTGTAGCTATTTGCCATCCTGTAGAGGTAAAACGATAGATTTCATCATCATCCAAATTATATACAGTCGCTCCAATTGTCGGACCAGTTATACCAGTAATTTCTGCTAAATCCGTTGCAGTTGGTAATCCCATTAATTGATCAGCATCGATTTGTGCAAAAACCGAGAATGGGACACTTAATAATATGAATAATTTGATTCTTTTCATTTTCCTTTGGAATTCAACCTTCAATCTTCTTATAGATTCCTTTTATTTTAATTAGGTAATTTAATCACTGTAAACATAAACCCAAGATCTGAGTCATCACCTCTGGTTGTACCGTTATCACTATCGGCTGCATT
Organism: uncultured Aquimarina sp.; assembly: GCA_947501475.1. GTDB lineage: Bacteria > Bacteroidota > Bacteroidia > Flavobacteriales > Flavobacteriaceae > Aquimarina. The sequence continues at coordinate 179,475 of CANMWA010000006.1, forward strand.
AATCTTAAATCCAGTAGTCTGTATGTCGTAATAATATACTCCAGGATCATCATAAGTTCGATTTCCATTACCTGGGCAATCATTACCTGTACAAAGTTCTACAGATAGTTGTATAATATAGTTTGTGGTTCCGATATCTGTATCAAAAGTTACCTGGAAATCACCTTCATCAATTCTTTGTATAGTAGCTTCGTAGACTGTTTTTGATCCCGTTCCAGTTAATTCGGCTTCACCATGACGCCCAGCGGCATAAACAATAGGAATGTTTAAGAAAGCTCCTCCATCGGTTCCTGTTGAAACTTGATTATTTGGATTAGCACTTACTACTTGTGCTGTTACGGGAGTTCCTCCAGCCTCATTAGTGTATGTTATCTCACCAGTTGGGCTAGCATCGTTTTGTGATAAGGTAGTTATGGTTTCATCAATATCAACAATAGTACCTCCTGTAAAATTCACCGTAGCAATTCTATTACCAGCAATCGTGTTTGTTACACTTTCTATATAAGAAGGTCCTGTCGGGCCTGTAGCTCCAGTTTGACCAGTAGCTCCTGTTTGACCCGTAGCACCAGTTTGTCCTGTGGCACCTGTTTGTCCCGTAGCGCCGGTTTGACCCGTAGCTCCAGTTTGTCCAGTAGCTCCGGTTTGTCCTGTAGCACCAGTTTGTCCTGTGGCTCCTGTTTGACCAGTAGCACCTGTTTGTCCTGTAGCTCCTGTTTGACCCGTAGCTCCGGTTTGCCCTGTAGCACCGGTTTGTCCTGTAGCACCAGTTTGTCCAGTAGCACCAGTTTGTCCTGTGGCTCCGGTTTGACCTGTAGCACCTGTTTGTCCTGTAGCTCCTGTTTGACCAGTAGCTCCTGTTTGTCCTGTAGCACCAGTTTGTCCTGTAGCACCAGTTTGACCTGTAGCGCCTGTTTGACCTGTAGCACCGGTTTGTCCTGTGGCACCGGTTTGACCTGTAGCTCCGGTTTGTCCTGTAGCACCAGTTTGTCCTGTAGCTCCTGTTTGACCCGTAGCACCGGTTTGTCCTGTGGCTCCGGTTTGCCCTGTAGCACCAGTTTGACCAGTAGCTCCCGTTTGTCCCGTAGCACCTGTTTGTCCTGTAGCACCTGTTTGTCCTGTAGCTCCTGTTTGTCCTGTAGCACCAGTTTGTCCTGTAGCACCGGTTTGACCCGTAGCACCTGTTTGTCCTGTAGCACCAGTTTGTCCTGTGGCTCCTGTTTGTCCCGTAGCGCCGGTTTGACCCGTAGCTCCAGTTTGTCCAGTAGCTCCGGTTTGTCCTGTGGCTCCTGTTTGACCAGTAGCACCTGTTTGTCCTGTAGCTCCTGTTTGACCCGTAGCTCCGGTTTGTCCTGTAGCACCAGTTTGTCCAGTAGCACCAGTTTGTCCTGTGGCTCCGGTTTGACCTGTAGCACCTGTTTGTCCTGTAGCTCCTGTTTGACCAGTAGCTCCTGTTTGTCCTGTAGCACCAGTTTGTCCTGTAGCACCAGTTTGACCTGTAGCGCCTGTTTGACCTGTAGCACCGGTTTGTCCTGTGGCACCGGTTTGACCTGTAGCTCCGGTTTGTCCTGTAGCACCAGTTTGTCCTGTAGCTCCTGTTTGACCCGTAGCACCGGTTTGTCCTGTGGCTCCGGTTTGCCCTGTAGCACCAGTTTGACCAGTAGCTCCCGTTTGTCCCGTAGCACCTGTTTGTCCTGTAGCACCTGTTTGTCCTGTGGCTCCTGTTTGTCCTGTAGCACCAGTTTGACCCGTAGCACCTGTTTGTCCTGTAGCACCAGTTTGTCCTGTAGCACCTGTTTGACCAGTAGCACCGGTTTGTCCTGTAGCACCGGTTTGACCAGTAGCTCCGGTTTGTCCTGTAGCACCAGTTTGTCCTGTAGCACCTGTTTGACCAGTAGCACCAGTTTGTCCTGTAGCACCAGTTTGTCCTGTAGCACCAGTTTGTCCTGTAGCACCTGTTTGACCCGTAGCTCCTGTTTGTCCTGTAGCACCTGTTTGACCCGTAGCTCCTGTTTGTCCTGTAGCACCTGTTTGTCCTGTAGCACCGGTTTGTCCTGTAGCACCTGTTTGTCCTGTAGCTCCTGTTTGACCTGTAGCACCGGTTTGTCCTGTAGCACCAGTTTGTCCTGTGGCTCCTGTTTGTCCAGTAGCACCAGTTTGTCCTGTGGCTCCGGTTTGTCCAGTAGCACCAGTTTGTCCTGTGGCTCCTGTTTGTCCAGTAGCACCAGTTTGTCCTGTGGCTCCGGTTTGTCCAGTAGCACCAGTTTGTCCTGTGGCTCCTGTTTGACCAGTAGCTCCGGTTTGCCCTGTTGCTCCTGTTTGACCAGTAGCACCAGTTTGCCCTGTGGCTCCTGTTTGTCCAGTAGCTCCTGTTTGTCCTGTAGCACCTGTTTGTCCTGTAGCACCTGTTTGACCAGTAGCACCGGTTTGCCCTGTTGCTCCTGTTTGACCAGTAGCACCAGTTTGCCCTGTGGCTCCTGTTTGTCCAGTAGCTCCGGTTTGACCTGTAGCACCTGTTTGTCCTGTGGCTCCTGTTTGACCCGTAGCTCCTGTTTGACCAGTAGCACCAGTTTGCCCTGTGGCTCCTGTTTGTCCAGTAGCTCCGGTTTGTCCAGTAGCTCCGGTTTGCCCTGTAGCTCCGGTTTGTCCTGTAGCACCAGTTTGTCCTGTAGCTCCTGTTTGTCCTGTAGCTCCGGTTTGTCCTGTTGCTCCGGTTTGTCCTGTGGCTCCTGTTTGTCCAGTAGCACCTGTTTGTCCTGTAGCACCTGTTTGACCCGTAGCTCCTGTTTGTCCTGTAGCACCTGTTTGACCAGTAGCTCCTGTTTGACCAGTAGCACCAGTTTGTCCTGTAGCACCAGTTTGTCCTGTGGCTCCTGTTTGTCCAGTAGCTCCTGTTTGACCAGTAGCTCCTGTTTGACCCGTAGCTCCTGTTTGACCAGTAGCACCAGTTTGCCCTGTGGCTCCTGTTTGTCCAGTAGCACCTGTTTGTCCTGTGGCTCCGGTTTGACCTGTAGCACCTGTTTGCCCTGTAGCTCCGGTTTGACCTGTAGCACCAGTTTGTCCTGTAGCTCCTGTTTGTCCTGTAGCACCTGTTTGTCCTGTGGCTCCTGTTTGACCAGTAGCTCCTGTTTGTCCTGTAGCACCAGTTTGCCCTGTGGCTCCTGTTTGTCCAGTAGCACCTGTTTGTCCCGTAGCACCTGTTTGTCCTGTGGCACCTGTTTGTCCTGTAGCACCAGTTTGTCCTGTAGCACCTGTTTGTCCTGTAGCTCCTGTTTGACCCGTAGCTCCTGTTTGTCCTGTGGCTCCTGTTTGTCCTGTAGCACCGGTTTGTCCTGTGGCACCGGTTTGTCCTGTGGCTCCTGTTTGTCCTGTAGCTCCTGTTTGTCCTGTAGCACCTGTTTGTCCAGTAGCTCCGGTTTGTCCTGTAGCACCAGTTTGTCCTGTAGCTCCGGTTTGCCCTGTAGCACCTGTTTGACCAGTAGCTCCTGTTTGTCCTGTGGCACCTGTTTGTCCTGTAGCACCAGTTTGTCCTGTAGCCCCTGTTTGTCCTGTAGCACCAGTTTGTCCTGTGGCTCCTGTTTGTCCAGTAGCTCCTGTTTGTCCTGTAGCTCCTGTTTGTCCTGTAGCTCCTGTTTGTCCTGTAGCACCAGTTTGTCCAGTAGCTCCTGTTTGTCCAGTAGCTCCTGTTTGACCTGTAGCTCCTGTTTGTCCTGTAGCACCTGTTTGTCCTGTGGCTCCTGTTTGACCAGTAGCTCCTGTTTGTCCTGTAGCTCCGGTTTGACCAGTAGCTCCTGTTTGTCCAGTAGCACCGGTTTGACCAGTAGCTCCGGTTTGTCCTGTAGCTCCAGTTTGACCTGTGGCTCCGGTTTGTCCTGTAGCTCCGGTTTGTCCAGTGGCACCTGTTTGTCCTGTGGCACCTGTTTGTCCAGTGGCACCTGTTTGACCAGTAGCTCCGGTTTGTCCTGTGGCTCCTGTTTGCCCTGTAGCTCCCGTTTGTCCCGTGGCACCTGTTTGTCCTGTTGCTCCTGTTTGTCCTGTCGCTCCGGTTTGTCCTGTAGCTCCGGTTTGTCCTGTAGCTCCGGTTTGCCCTGTTGCTCCGGTTTGTCCAGTAGCACCTGTTTGTCCCGTAGCACCTGTTTGTCCTGTGGCTCCTGTTTGTCCTGTAGCACCTGTTTGTCCTGTGGCTCCTGTTTGTCCTGTAGCTCCTGTTTGTCCTGTAGCACCGGTTTGTCCTGTAGCACCGGTTTGACCAGTAGCTCCTGTTTGTCCTGTTGCTCCGGTTTGTCCTGTAGCACCAGTTTGTCCCGTAGCTCCTGTTTGACCAGTAGCACCAGTTTGTCCTGTAGCACCGGTTTGTCCTGTAGCACCGGTTTGTCCTGTAGCACCGGTTTGACCAGTAGCTCCTGTTTGTCCAGTAGCTCCTGTTTGACCTGTAGCACCGGTTTGTCCTGTAGCACCAGTTTGTCCTGTGGCACCGGTTTGTCCTGTAGCTCCAGTTTGACCCGTAGCTCCTGTTTGTCCAGTAGCACCTGTTTGACCAGTAGCACCGGTTTGTCCTGTAGCACCTGTTTGTCCTGTGGCTCCTGTTTGTCCAGTAGCACCAGTTTGTCCTGTGGCTCCTGTTTGTCCTGTAGCTCCTGTTTGACCAGTAGCACCTGTTTGACCTGTAGCTCCGGTTTGCCCTGTTGCTCCGGTTTGCCCTGTAGCTCCTGTTTGACCAGTAGCACCAGTTTGTCCTGTAGCACCGGTTTGTCCTGTAGCACCGGTTTGACCAGTAGCTCCTGTTTGTCCAGTAGCTCCTGTTTGACCAGTAGCACCGGTTTGTCCTGTAGCACCTGTTTGTCCTGTGGCTCCTGTTTGTCCTGTTGCTCCTGTTTGACCAGTAGCACCAGTTTGTCCAGTAGCACCGGTTTGTCCTGTAGCTCCTGTTTGACCTGTAGCACCTGTTTGTCCTGTAGCTCCGGTTTGACCAGTAGCTCCTGTTTGTCCAGTAGCTCCTGTTTGACCAGTAGCACCTGTTTGTCCTGTAGCTCCTGTTTGTCCTGTAGCACCTGTTTGACCAGTAGCTCCTGTTTGTCCTGTGGCACCTGTTTGTCCTGTGGCACCTGTTTGTCCTGTAGCACCAGTTTGTCCTGTAGCTCCTGTTTGACCTGTAGCACCTGTTTGTCCTGTAGCGCCTGTTTGTCCTGTGGCTCCTGTTTGACCAGTAGCTCCTGTTTGTCCTGTAGCTCCTGTTTGTCCTGTGGCTCCTGTTTGTCCAGTGGCACCGGTTTGTCCAGTGGCACCGGTTTGTCCCGTAGCACCTGTTTGTCCTGTGGCTCCTGTTTGACCAGTAGCTCCGGTTTGCCCTGTAGCTCCTGTTTGTCCAGTGGCACCTGTTTGTCCTGTAGCACCTGTTTGTCCTGTAGCTCCCGTTTGTCCTGTGGCTCCGGTTTGTCCAGTAGCTCCGGTTTGTCCTGTAGCACCTGTTTGTCCAGTGGCACCTGTTTGTCCTGTAGCACCTGTTTGTCCAGTAGCTCCCGTTTGTCCTGTGGCTCCTGTTTGACCTGTGGCTCCTGTTTGACCAGTAGCACCTGTTTGTCCTGTGGCTCCGGTTTGTCCTGTAGCTCCGGTTTGTCCTGTGGTACCTGTTTGTCCTGTAGCTCCGGTTTGTCCTGTGGCACCTGTTTGTCCAGTAGCTCCGGTTTGTCCTGTAGCTCCAGTTTGTCCAGTAGCTCCGGTTTGTCCTGTAGCTCCGGTTTGTCCTGTAGCACCAGTTTGTCCTGTAGCTCCGGTTTGCCCTGTTGCTCCGGTTTGTCCTGTAGCACCGGTTTGTCCTGTCGCTCCTGTTTGCCCTGTAGCACCAGTTTGTCCTGTAGCACCAGTTTGCCCTGTAGCACCTGTTTGTCCTGTTGCTCCAGTTTGACCCGTAGCTCCCGTTTGTCCTGTTGCTCCGGTTTGTCCTGTGGCTCCGGTTTGTCCTGTAGCTCCTGTTTGTCCTGTAGCACCCGTTTGACCTGTAGCTCCTGTTTGACCAGTAGCTCCGGTTTGACCCGTAGCACCGGTTTGTCCTGTAGCACCAGTTTGTCCTGTGGCTCCTGTTTGACCCGTAGCACCGGTTTGTCCTGTAGCACCTGTTTGTCCCGTGACTCCGGTTTGTCCTGTGGCTCCTGTTTGACCTGTAGCACCGGTTTGTCCTGTAGCTCCTGTTGGACCTGTTGGACCTGAGGTTAGTAGAGAAGATAAGTCAACAAAACCACCATCTTCTAGTGTTAAGATGTTTGTTAAAGGGTTAAACGTTAATTGTTGATCATCATTTCCAGTGCATAAACTGCTCCAGCTATTATTGTTATATTGAAAAACACAATTGTCATCTGTATTATATACTAATGCACCATTAAGAGGAGTAATGGCATTCATTTGGGAAGTAGTAACTCTTGTTAATACGAAAGCTTTATCTGTACTTTCTAGCTCTAATAAAGAAGCAGTATCAATTTGATTAGGGTTATCACCAACCTTAACTTGCGCCTGTGTAGACGCAAATGACAAAAATAAGATTATGAGAAGTAATTTTATCTTCATATGTTAGGGGCAATTCTTTATGTTAATATGTTTACCTTTTTTCTTTTATGGTAAAGACATAATGTGTTTTTTAATATTTAAAGATTTACTATTTAAATATGATAAAGATACATTATGTTGCAATATATTAATATTTCTTTAACTACAAAAATATATCTTTTTTTCGATTAACAACAATTTTTATCGATAAAAAGCGTATTTTATTTTTTATATACTAATCTATAGAACATTTTTTTTATAAAAAAGTTTTTATAAATAATTTTATTATACTAGGTTGTTTTTTTAAAAAAATCTAATACATTTGCGATCACAAAAGCGGGAGTAGCTCAGTTGGTAGAGCGTCAGCCTTCCAAGCTGAATGTCGCCAGTTCGAACCTGGTCTCCCGCTCAGAGGCTTCATCATCTTGATGAAGCTTTTTTTATTTAAACATTAATTTTATAACTTTTATGTTTTGAAACGATTTAGTTTTTGGATAAAATTTTTAGGAGTACTACTGTTTTCCTTTTTGATCTATAAAGTAGGATGGAGTGAAACTTTGGATTCGATGAAGAAAATTTCTATTTATCATTTGATAATGGCTATAATCGTTTATTGGGTTGCTTTTTATTTAAAAAGCGTAAGATGGAAGATCATTTCTGCCTCTTATGGGATAAAAATATTAGGTTATAAGGCGCTTAAAGTTTTTTTTATTGGACTTTTTCTTGCGAATATTACCCCTGGGAAATTAGGTGATTTTGGGAGACTATTTTATATTAAAGATCAATTACCTAATCAAAAGATCGGATGGTCAAGCCTTATAATGGATCGTCTTTTTGATTTGATTAGTTTAGCCTTCTTTAGTTTAATTGCTATTTGGTATTTTCAAATTAACTTTAGGATATTAAAACTACCTAGTGATTACTTGTCAATTATATTATGGGGCGTAGTTTTTTTTATAATAGTGCTGTTTATAATAATATTTAGTAAGAAAATAAAAAAAACTATAAACCCTTGGTGGGCAGCTTTTAATTCACATGCTTTAGGATATAAAAGCATATTAGCTTTTGGTCTTACTTGCCTTAGCATGATTTTAATTTATGGAGTGTTCAATTATATGGCATGGGGAATGGATATACCAATTGATCATTTAGGTTTATTTTTGGGGACTTTTATTTTAGGTATATTAACACTACTTCCAATTACTGTTTTAGGAATAGGGGTTAGAGAGACCTCATTAATAGTCATTTTTCAATTGTATAATCTTCCGGCTAAAGATGCTATAGCTTTATCTCTTATTATATTTCTATTACAGCTTATTGCTCTGATACCTGGAGCTATTTGGTTTTATCTTTCTCCAATTCAATTACGTCAATTGAAAGAATTAAAATAAAATTATTTAGACAATCTTTCATTGTCTTGAATGTCCATCCACATTGCGAATAAGAATGATTGAAAACCAGAAATGGTTAAGAAAATAAAAATTATTAAATAATCAGTTGGAGTTTTAGAATCTGGAATAAAAAAGTTCATCAGTAGATGATAAAGGAAATACATGTTTACTATTCCAATAATAAATGATATCCAATATAATAAAAACAGTGGGTGAAAACTTCTGTATAAATATTTAATTCTTAAGCGCTTAAAAAATGAACGTATTAATAGGAACAGGATAGGAAAGGTAACTTTGATCACACTTAATTTTGACTCTTCTCCTACATTATACACAGGTTTTATCTTTACTTCTCGAATAGTGCAGAATGCAATGTTAAGTTTAACTAACATATCATTTGGCATGCCATACCTTTTATAAATGTCATATAAAGGAATAGAGTTTAGGGCATTGTTTGATATTGCAGTATACCCACTTTGAGTATCTGAAACACCCCAATACCCTGAGACAATTTTAGTAAGAATACTTAGAATTGAATTTCCGAAGAATCGAATCCTTGGGATGATAATCCAAGCACTTTTATGGATTAATCTATTTCCTTTTACATAGTCAATATCTTCTTTTATTATAGGGTTGCATATAGATTCAAGCTCATTAGGATCCATTTGCCCATCACCATTCATTACTACAGAGCAATCTATATCATGATCTTTGCACCATTTATATCCTGTTGCAACAGCTGCTCCGACACCTCCGTTTTTTAAATGCTTTATAAGTATAATTTTTTCTTCATCAGGGTTTTTGTTCAAAACTTCAATTGAAGTAAACTTTTTCACTTCGTCTATGTTTTTTTGATGTACTTCGAGATCTGCTCTATTATATATTGTTGGAGAAATATCTTTTTTTAGGTTTGATGTAAGTTTAAGAGTAGAAGTGTTATTCTTTTTTAAATATTCTAAAACAACCTCAATAGTATTGTCTTTGGAGACATCATCAATAACTATAATACGATCTACGAAATCAGGCATACTATCAATAACCATTGATATTTGCTTGCCTTCATTGTAGCAAGGAATTACTACAGCAATTGTTTTGTTATTTAGCATTGTCTATATTTTTAATTCTAATAATTAGTTAATGTTGTCTGTTGCCCATTTAAGATTGTTTTTTGCTAATTGAAAATCTGGGTTTATTTCTAAAGCTTTTTTACATGCTTCGGCTCCAAGTTTCCATTGCTTCATTTGATTATATGCAGAACAGATGTTATTATATGCAGCAACATTATTAGGATCTATGTTTAATAACTCTTTACATGTTGATATTACTGATTTATATGCTCCTTTTTTGTAATATTTTAAGCTTAAATTAATATAGTTTTCTGATGTAGGGTCGTTTTTTACTTTTTCTAATAATATTTTAATTTCTTGTTCCGGGCTTATTATTTTTTCAGAAATGGAATTTAATAGTTGTATTGATTGTGAGTGGTTTGGGCTTTTGACTAAAGCTTTTTTTAAGTAATTTTCTGCTGCGGTATACTTGTTTTGGCTAACAAGATATCTTGCGTAGAAATATTCTGGATCTGGAGAAGTTATATTGAATGCTAAAGCAGACTTGAAATACTGTTCTGCTTTGACATAATTTTTTTTACCACTATAGACAATTCCTAAATTTATATGTATTAAGCAATAATTGGGCTGTAGCTTATAAGCACGATTAAAATATTCAATGGCAGCATCATAATTTCCTTTTTCCATATGATTTAATCCATAATTCATTAAGCCTCTTGCGTTTTTCGGGCTTTTTTGCACAACATCTAACCATAATGATTCTTTTGAATTCCATACTTTGTTTCTTTGAATAGTTCCGTATGCATGAGCCGTTAATAGCAATAATGGTAATATGATAATAGCTGAAGAATAATAATTATTCCTTTTTTGTAATAATTTGTATTGATCAATAAGAAGTATTATTACCCAAGGAATTGCTATAAAAAGGCCAATGAAAGGGAAAAACATTCTGTGATCATTAGCTGTTTGAAATAAAGGATTTAGTGTTGTGGGTAATAAGGCAATAAAAAACCAAGCAATACCAAAAGAGATAGGCCTTAGTTTTTGTTTTAGAGCAGTTTTTATCATTAAGAATATCATTCCAGAAATAACTAAAACTCCGAATAGAATTCTTATGTCATACCATGGTTTAATAATAGCGATATCTGGATCTGCACTTAGTCTTATAGGAAGGACGAAATTTCCTAGATAATGAACGATTACGTAACATTGTGTACTAATGTATTCGAATTTTGTTACAAAATAATTAGTAGAAACAGTTGATTTTGGCGTTAAGTAAAATTGGTTAAAGAGGAAAATAGAAGTACCTACAATTGCTGTAGGTGCAATTTTTTTTAAGATATTTAATATCTTCTCTTTTGTTTTAGTTTTAAACTCATCGATTATAGTATACTCTTCAAATAAAATGATGTATACTAAAAGTATAGGAAAAAATATAACTCCTGTTTGTTTTGTCCATATACCTATAATCATGGTTAATAAATATAGATGCCATTTCTTTCCGACGGGATGTATATACAAGAGTAGGGATGCCACTACACAAAGAGTAGAAAAAGAATCAGAACGTGCACAAATATAATTTATGGTTTCTGCATTTGCTGTATGAAGCGCAAACCAAGCAGTAGCAAAAAGAGCAATGACTCCAATCCATTGAAATTTATCAAAGGATTTTTTATAAATATGTTTCACTAATATGAATACTAAAACGATTAGGGTTAAATACCAAAAGAAAATATGATAATGAAAAACATTTGATTTGATACCCCCAGCTATAGCATAATCTATAGCATTCATTAATGTAATTATAGGTCGATATGATCTATTAGCAGGAAGAGAACTAAATGTATCTGCATTAGTAAAAAACTCTGTCCAATTATCTAAACTTTTAATAGATTCATTGTTAGAAATGGTATGAGTGTCATCGAAAAAAAAAGGATTATCGAAGTGATTTAAATAAACAAAAAAAGTAATAACCAATATAGAAACTAGAACTAGAAATTCATTTCTTTTTGTAAGAGGCGTAGTAAGCATTTTCCTTTTTAAGCTTTTAAAGTTTGGTTCTTGATAGATTGTTTTTTTTGCTAAAAGTCGATGTAATAGTTTAATTCTATTTAAAAAAACCTAAATATAACTTTTTTGGTGATACTTTCTTTTTTTAATTAATGATATACGGTATTTAATCTGTTTGAAAAACTAAATCGTAGATTTTTGCATAGTAGTATATATAATAATAGAATTTGTTTTTATAAATATTAGAATGTTTAAATTATTATAGATTACGCTTTTTTGAGTAGACTAATTATGCTTTTGTAAAGGGGAATGTTAAATCTAAATGACAAAATAATAATCAAACCAATATCAAAACTTGAAAATCAAAGATAATGATTCCTTTTATAAATTTTATATGATTGGTGATGAGTTTTGCTATATTAAGGGAGCAATTATACATGGTAAATTTATATAATCGGATTAAAAAACATTGAAGACAAAGGAGTTATAATATTTTCAAAAATTTTGGATTATAGAATTACGAATAGTTATTTGTTTTTATGTTCTTTGTATGAAAGGTGAAGAGAGAAGAGGATTAATTTTATTTTAAAACTAATAGATTAGATGCTGTTTTTTTGCATTGAAGTCCATCTTTAAAACAACTCCCTCTAATTATCAAGAATTGTGAATCCTTTGTAGGTGGGTTATTGTGACTATCAATGTATTATAAATTGAATATTAAAGATCAAAACAAAATTATTAACTTGGTTGCAGACTCTTTTAAAAGTTAAAATGATGAAATTAAATTTTAGTTCGAAAATTAATTATCATAACACATTTATTTTTTCAGCGCTTTTGATAGGATTGATAATGACTTTTTTAAGTTTTGATTATGGTCCTGTGGAAGATGCAAAAATTCATCAAGATCATGGTGTTAGAATCCTGAATTATTTCAAAGGTATTGATAACGCAGCAGCTTTAAGCCCTGTTGATGATCAAGGCAATTATTATGATGTTAATGAAAGTTTGGAAAGCGAACATCATGGCATGAATGGTTTTGGTGGCTTTTTTGATTTGCTATCTAATTTTTTGCATCAATTTTTCAGTTTTATTGGGGTGTATGAATTTAGAAACCTTTTAAACTCCATTTTTGGTTTTTTACTTTTTCTATTTTGTGGGTTATTAGGAAAAGAATTTGGAGGATGGAAAGCGGGGGTTGTAACATTATTATTTGTAGTATTAACTCCAGTAATGTTTGGGTATTCGATGAATAATCCAAAGGATATCCCTGCTGCAGCATTTTACATGTTTTCATTATATCATATCATTAAACTCTTAAAAGAACTTCCAGAAATAACATTAAAGAGATCTTTCTTTTTAATATTGAATATTTCTTTATTAATTAATATTCGTGTAATTGGATTGATTGTTATTGGTTATTTGTTGCTAGCGGTTTTACTATGGTGGTTGCTTGAGAATTATAAATCAAAATTTAAAAATGTTATTTTAAAAAATACACTGTTGTTTGCTGGTAAAATCATTGGAATAATTGTGGTCGCTTATTTATCTGCAAGTATTTTTTGGCCATATGCTCATACAAACCCTATAACGGTTCCTGTTGAAGTATTGATTAAAATGGGAGAGTTAAGAGCATTTGAAAATTTACAGTTATTTGAAGGAAACTGGCAAAGTAGTTTTAATGTCCCATGGTACTATGCTATAAAAAACCTTTTTATAATTACAATGCCTTTGCATGTATTTATTGGTTTCTTTCTAATACCCTTGCTTTTTTACAAGAATTCAAATAAAAGTAGACTTTATATCACGATAATTCTTTTTACATCAGTGTTTCCTATGTTGTTGGTTATTTTTGGTAAACCTAATAGTCATGATGGTTCAAGGCAGTTTATGTTTTCAGTACTTCCATTGGTTGTTTTAAGTGCGCTGGCTTGGGTAAAACTATTTAAGTTTATTACTATAGAGAATGCTAAAAGAATTGGATATATTTCACTCTTTTTATTAGTGCTCCAACCATTGCGATTTATGATTAAATATCACCCTATGGAAGCGTTGTATTTTAGCCCGATTGTTGGTGGAGTAGGAGGTGCTTTTAAGAATTATGAAATCGATTATTATGGTATTGGTATTAGACCTGCCATAGATTGGCTGGAGAAAAATGTAGGAGATAAAGAGAACCCGCCCAAAGTAAGAATGTATTATGGAAGTCAAACTAAATTAACATATCATACAGATAAAAGCTCTTCAGGTATAAAACATGCATTGACACGTCGTAATTCTTTGGCATGGGACTATTCGATTATCATGCAAGCAGAAGGGAAATATAAACAAAATCATAATGTAAACTGGTCTCCAGAGAGTACAGTGCATGAGATTAAAATTGATGGTGCGCCCATCTGTTATATTGTAAAGAATAAATATCAAGTAGATAAACATTTATTAGATGTAAAAGAAAGAGTTGAAAAAACACCTTCTGTCAATGGATATATAGATTTAAGTTTATTATACTTTAAAAAGGAAAATTATTTTAAAAGTATCGAAATTTCGAAAAAAGTAATTTCGTTAGATGCTAACAATAATATTGCATATAATAACATATGCTCTGCTTATAATAGATTAATGATGTATGATAAAGCTAAAATTGCTTGTGAAAAATCATTGTCGATTAAACCAGGAGTATCATTAACGATGAATAATCTTAATACAGCTGTTACCAATATCGAAAGAGTACAAAATATGAAATTGACAGCAAAAGAATATCTTACGCTTAGTTATAATTATTATAAATTAGGGTATTTTAAAGAGTGTATCGAAATAAGTAAACTAGTATTAGTGATTGAACCAAAAAATGAAGTGGCATATAATAATATCTGTTCGGCATACAATGTTTTGGGAGAATACAAGAAAGCATTAGAAGCCTGTCACAAAGCTATCGAGCTAAAACCTGATTTTCAATTAGCTAAAAATAATTTAATGAGGGTAAAAAAACAGTTAAAGGACTAATAAGTTATAGTTTTATGCTAATAATTTAAATTATTACTTTTAAAAAGAAATGGGAGTATGAAAAAAATAGATTTTGTAGAAAAAACAAATAAGTTTAAATATGTAGACGTTATTGTTTTTTCCTTTTTTTTAATCTTTTTTTGGTTTTTTATAGATAATATTTTTACTGATATTCAAGCTCATATTCTCGCTATAGTAGAAATTAATACAAATGATACGAAGCATTATCCTCCGCATTTTTTGTTTTTTTTTCTGATTAATTTTTTTTCTGGCTTTTCGAATGATATACCTTTAATGAATTTTGTTACATCGGTATTATTATCTATTGTAACCACTGCTAAATATTCAGTATCAAGACTAATTATTTCTGAATTAAATGTTTCTACTAATCTTAAATATAGAGAAGAAGTTATTGTCTTTTTATCAATTGCACTTTTATTTTGTTTTGCAATTCCAGATGTTTATAATTTTTTTATCTTAAAAAAAATGTACTTAGGGAGAGTTCCATCAGTTGTTTGGCATAATTCTACAACTATTTTTCTTTTTCCATTCGCATTGCTTTTATTTTGGAAACAGTTCAAGATAATGGAGTCAGATGACTTAAGCTTTTTTAATAGAGATGTACTCATTAGTTGTCTTTTGGTAATAGTGAATATTTCAATAAAACCTTCTTTTCTTTTTGTTTTTATGCCGATATCTGTTTTTTTTATTTTTAAAAAAAATAAGTTAAATAATATAAGAGAAAGTATAATTCAATTACTTCCTATATTTATTGGAGCAATATTTGTCATATTTCAATATATTAGTATCTATCATTATCAAATTGGATCATTAAATAAAGGCGAGAGTTCTGTTGGCTTTGGGATACCTTTTGAGTTTATAAGAAGTTTTATACCAGGATGGTATGTTCCTATTGCATTTATACTATCGTATGCATTTCCTATCGCTACATTATTATGTTACAAGGAAATTTTGAAATATAAGCCGTTTTTGTATGCTTTGTATTTAGCCCTTTTAGGGATTCTAATAAGTGCTTTTGTTATAGAAATTGGACCTAGGAAATTTCATGGAAATTTTACTTGGCAAAATGTAATTTGTGTCTACTTACTAATGTTAACAGCTATTGCATTTTTATTACCTAAATTAAAAGGAAAGGATAGATATTCAAAAAAGATGATTTTTTTATGGAGCGTTTTTATTTTACATGTTTTATCTGGCTTTTTGTATTTATTTAAAATGTACTTCACAGGATCTTACCATTAGATGACTATAAATATTAAAAAATAGAATATCCCGTCAAAGTAGTCAATCGTTCTAAAGCATACATGCCTAGTTCTGAATTTCCTTTTGGATTAAGAGGAGGACTCCATACCGTTACAGCATATTGCCCAGGGTGTACTGCAGTGATACCTCCACCAACGCCACTTTTGCCAGGTAACCCTACTCTAAAACTAAACTCACCCGCTTCATCATAAAAACCACAAGTTTGCATAATCGCATTAATACGCTTAACTTTTTGAGGAGGTACTATGTTTTTACTGTTTTCTAGTTTTTTTCCACCATTGGCATAAATCATAAATGCAGTTGATAATTCTTGACAAGACATCTCTATAGAACATTGATAGGTGTAGAAATCCAAGACGTCTTCAATGTTGTTTTTAATATTTCCAAAAGATTTCATGAGATTTAGTAGAGCGGCATTGCGATGGCTGTATTGTTTTTCTGATTCATATACTTTTGTATTTATTCCGATAGAATTATCACCTGTAAGTTTATGTATAAAATCAAGAAAACTCTTTTTTGGATCATCTAACTCAGAAATTAGAATATCAGAAATCACCAATGCCCCAGCATTAATAAATGGATTTCTGGGTATGCCTTGCTCGTATTCTAATTGTATTAGAGAGTTAAATGGATCACCAGAAGGTTCTACATCTACTCGTTGAAATAAGTCATCCCCAGATATAGACATGGCAAGAGTTAACGCAAAAACTTTAGAGATACTTTGTATAGAAAATCGCTTTTCATTGTTCCCTAAATTATAATGCCCAGAATTAATACAATGCAAATGCATTCCGAATTCATCAGGGTCAATTTTTGCTAACTCAGGGATGTATGATGCTACTTTTCCAGTATACTTTAGAGAATCAAGTTCAGATTTTATAGTATTAAGTATTTGTTGATAATCCATTAGATTTTTAATTTAATTCACTTAAAGAATCTCCGGGTTTTAGCTCATAAGGAGATTTGTTTTTTTCAAAAATCCTTGCAGATAAATTACCTTCTAAAGTAACATTTTTATGTTTTATCCTTAACCAACTACCTTCTCGTAACCCCACTACAGGTTGTGGATTTAGATTATGAAACTCTTTAATTCTGGTTTCTCTAGTTTCTCCTTTATGAGTTGATGTAGGGTCGGGATCAAGATAATGTGCGTTTATATTGAAAGGTATAATTCCTAATGTCTTAAAACTCGCAGGATAAACAATAGGCATATCATTAGTAGTTTGCATCGTTAGTCCGCAAATATTACTTCCAGCACTGGTTCCTAGATACGGAGTCCCAGAAAATATAACCTCTTTTAAAGGTTCTAAAACATTGTTTTTGTATAGTTGATCAACTAACAAAAATGTATTACCACCACCAGTATAAATTCCTTTTGCATTTTTCAAAGCTTCAATAGGATCTTCGACCATATGAATACCTATTATTCTTTTTCCAATTTTTTTGAAAATATTATTAATACCAATGGTATACTCATCATGCGAAATCCCCCCTGGACGAGCATACGGAATAAAAAGTATCTCATCTACATCATTATATAATTCTGTTAAAGCTTCTTGTAAATATTCTAAAGGGCCACTTCCATGAAGTGTTGAAGTACTAGCTATAATACAGTTTGTCATTGTTTTTTTAGTAAAGGTAGTTTAACGTTTTCTTATATAGAAATCTGCAATGAAGATAAAAAAAATGTAGTATCTTAATGAAGAAATTAACCTTGTCTATTATGAAAGTAAAGCTATCTATTATTTTTTTCTGTTTTGCATTAAGTATATCTACAGCGCAAATTACCTCTAGAGTTATGGTCGACGGAAAAGTGAGCGCACCTATTGGAGATGATGTAGAAGGAGTCGTAATTTATAATCGAAGTACTAATAAAGGTACCATTACCAATAAAGATGGGCTTTTTAAAATTAGTGCAGGAATTAATGATAGAATCGAAGTAGTTGCCATGCAATATCAGCACTTTATTATCTTGGTTGATAAAGGAGTTGTAGACAGTAAAAAATTAAATATTTTTCTTAATGAATCCATAAATCAATTAGAAGAAGTAGTCGTTACACCTTATGATTTGAATGGAAATGTGACTGTCGATGTGAAAAAAATTGGATTTAGTGAAAGTGGTATAAGTAGTGTTGCAAAAGAAACATCGGTTCGCATCAATGATACCGATTACGATTTTAGGCCTGATGAGTTATCTACTCTCGAAAACAAAGTGTTTTTAGAGGATCGAATGATTAATGGGCTAAATTTTGTAAACCTTTTTAAATTGGTTTATGATAATAAAAGAAAGTCTAAAAAGAAGGAAAAACCATTAGATATTGATGTAAAAGTAAGAGATGTATATAATGATGAGTTTTTTAAAGACTATTTAGCACTAGAGATTCATCAGATAAACGATTTTATATTTTTTGCCGAGAATAATGGATTGAATAATGCATATTTTGAAACAGGAAAAGAGCTAGATCTTCTTCAGTTTTTGGCTTACCAAAGTAAGTTATATCTACAACGTCAATAAATAATCCTGTAATACTTTATTTTTAATACCGTCTCTTAGTATAGTTCAAAACTATAATTAGTTTCTATACTGTATGATAAGAGTAGTACTTCTATTTTTTTTAATTACTTCTATACAAGTTTCAGGTCAATCTAAAACCTTGAAAGGGAAAATTAGCGCAGATGAATTACAAGGTTTTGCCATCAATATTGTAAATTTTACTAAAGGAGTTGGCACTACAAATGATGAAAAAGGATTCTTTAATATCCTAGCATCTCCAGGAGATTTAGTTGTTTTTTCATCGGTACAATATCAAAAATTATCACTTATTATCACCAAAGAAGATCTCGAAAATAAAGAGGTTGCGATTATTTTAAAACCCGTAATACAAAAATTAGAACAGGTAGAGATTAGTAATATAAGATTGTCAGGAAACCTTAATAATGATACCAAAGGTATAGAGGTGAATCCTTTGGTGAATAATAGAACATTAGGACTTCCTTATAAAGATCGAATACAACCCACGCAGGTAGAAAGAAGAATTTATACTGCTAAAACATCTACATCAGGAATACCTCTTGATTTTTTGATCAATGTAATTTCTGGTAGATTAAAAAAATTAAATAAAATTGGAGCTCTAGAAAAATCACAAGTAGATCTCAAAAAGGCAGAAGCAACATTCAATACTTCTTTTTTTGTAGATTCAATAGGAATACCACAAGATTTGATATCAGATTTTATATACTATTGCGCGCAAGATTTGTCTTTTAAAGGATTGCTTGAAAACCAAGAGAGGTTTACATTGCTAGAATTCTTTCAAAAAAAATCAAAATCATATAAAACGATTAAAGAAATAGAGTAAAGCTACTTATTGATATTTACACCAGTAATTTTAACTTTGGCACAATTTTTTAATACATACCCTCGAAATTAGTTACATTTAATGCCTTATAAATTCTATAAAATGAAGAAAACCCTTGTATTACTACTATTGGCTATTTCCCTATGTTCTTTTGTAGTTCATAAGTTTTATGTGAGTGTGACACAGATAGAGTATAATCAAGAACAAGACTCATTACAAATCATCACAAGAGTTTTTGTTGATGATATTGAAGACCTTTTGAAACAAAGATATGATGAGTCAATAAGTATTGATGTAAAAAAAGAGAACCCTAAAGTAGATCAATACTTGATAAAATATTTTAATCAAAAATTTAAACTAGTGGTAGATGATAAAGACACTTCATTTACTTTTATAGGAAAAGAATTTGAAGATGATTTAATAATATGTTATCTAGAAATTGAAAATATAACTTCCTTAACATCTATTAAAATATCGAATGAGCTTTTGATGGATGTTTTTGAAGAACAACAAAATATTGTTCATGTTAAAAACGGAAATCAAAGAAAAAGTCTTATTCTTGAAAAAGGAAAAAGCGAAGGGCTGTTAAAATTTTAGTAAATAAATCATTAAAATTTCAAAAAACAGTTATTTTGCAACTTATTATAAGTAACACATATCTCACAATGAAAAAAGTACTGTTCACACTTACAATGACATTTTTAATGTCAGGAACAATGACGTATGGTCAGAATCAAGGAGAAAACCGAGAATTGGGGCATACCAACGAAAATAAATTTAAGCAAATGTACGAGGAGTTTTCGACTCCAAATATGTACAGAACAGCATCTGGAGCTCCAGGATCGGCTTATTATCAGCAACAAGCCGATTACAAAATGGATATAGAGCTAGATGATAAGAATAAAAAGCTCTCAGGAAAAGAAACAATTACTTACACCAATAATTCACCAGATCATTTAGAATTTCTTTGGGTGCAATTAGATCAGAATATGCGCGCAAAAGACTCTAAAACACCTTTAATAGAAGGAAGTGGAGTTCCACCAGCAGATCAGCCTGGTTCTTTTGTGTCTAAATTTATGGGAGCACCATTTGATGGTGGATTCAATATCACATCTGTTAAAGACGCTAGTGGTAAACCGTTACAATACACGATCAACAGGACTATGATGAGAGTTGAAATGCCAAAAGACCTTGCGCCAGGAGGGAAATTTGTATTCTCGATTGATTGGTGGTACAATATCAATGATCATGTAAATGGTCGTGGTAGATCTGGATATGAAGAATTTGCTGATGGTAATAGAGCCTATGTTATTGCTCAATTCTACCCTCGTATGGCAGTGTATAATGATGTCGAAGGGTGGCAAAACCACCAGTTTTGGGGCAGAGGAGAGTTTGCATTACCTTTTGGTAATTTTGAAGTAAATATTACCGTTCCTGCAGATCATATTCTTGATGGTACAGGAGTTTTGGTAAATAGAAAAGAAGTATTTACCAAAGAGATGATGAGTCGTTATGAGAAAGCAAAAAAATCATATGATGAACCTGTTGTGATAGTTACTCAAGATGAAACTGTAGCTAAAGAGAAAACATTTTCAGAAAAGAAAAAAACATGGAAACTCAAAGCAGAAAATGTTCGTGACTTCGGGTTTGCTACTTCTAGAAGATTTATCTGGGATATGATGGCCGTAAAAATAGGAGGTAAAGATATTATGGCAGTATCCATGTATCCAAAAGAAGGAAATCCACTTTGGGAAGATTGGTCTACAAAAGCAGTGGCTAGTACTTTAAAATCGTATAGTCGTATGACATTTGATTATCCATATCATAAGGCAATCTCTGTTCATGCAAAAAACCAAGGTATGGAGTACCCTATGATTTGTTGGAACTACGGACGACCAAACCCTGATGGTTCATATAGTGATCGAGTAAAATATGGCATGATGAGCGTGATTATTCATGAAGTTGGACATAACTTTTTTCCGATGATTGTAAATAGTGATGAACGCCAATGGACATGGATGGATGAAGGACTTAATACATTTGTGCAATATGTAGCAGAACAAGATTTTGGAGAATGGTATCCAAAAGCATTAGGAAGTGATAAAGTTTACCCATCTAGACGAGGACCAGCAAAAAAGATTGTTCCTTATATGAGCGGAAATCAAGACCGTTTATCTCCTATAATGACACAATCAAATAATATTCATCAATTTGGTCCAAATGCATATGCCAAACCAGCTACTGGATTGAATATTCTTAGAGAAACCATAATGGGTAGAGACCTTTTTGATTACTCTTTCAGAACATACTCACAAAGATGGATGTTTAAACACCCAACACCCGAAGACTTTTTTAGAACCATGGAAGATGCTTCTGCAGTAGATTTAGACTGGTTTTGGAGAGGATGGTTTTATACCACAGATTATACTGATATTGGAGTAAGTGAAGTAAGGAAATATGTGGTTTCAAAAGAACCAACACAAAAAGCAAAAGATTTTGCTGCGTCAAGAGGTGCTAGAGTTGAAGATTTTGGACCTTTAGTATTTCTTGTAGAAGAAGGCAGTGAAGAATATAATACAATAAAGGCTAATGGAAATGTAATCGATGATGCAAAAACATTAAAAGAATACCTAATGGATAACTTCTCAGTAGATGAGAGAGAGAAACTTAAAGAGCCTAAGTATTTTTATGAAATTACATTTGAAAAACCAGGAGGCTTAGTAATGCCTTTAATCGTAGAATACACATATGAAGATGGTACTTCAGAAACAATAACATACCCTGCTGAAATTTGGCGTAAAAATGATAATACTGTAAAAAGAGCCATGGCTTCAGAAAAAGCTATTACAAAAATTGTTGTAGATCCAAATGAGGAGACAGCTGATATAGATACCTCAAATAATAGCTGGCCAAAACGAAAAAAACTAGGTAAGTTTGAAAAGTTTAAAAACAAAGTTAAAGGTCAATAAAATAAAATTTTCATAAATAAAGCCATCCTGATGTATCAGGATGGCTTTTCTTTTTCTTATAATGTATATATTTGCACTGTTATGATTACTACAATGCCTTTATTTATTAGCGGAACCGAAATAGCCTTTATTGTTTTTATATTGGTAATGGTTTTTGGGGCCGATAAAATACCTGAGATTGCAAGAGGCTTAGGTAAAGGTATGCGTATCGTAAAAGATGCTACAAATGATATCAAAACTGAAATCACTAAAAGCGCAGAGAAACATGGTATAGACACAGATATACCAACTTCAATTACTTCAGATATAAAAAATGAAGTTGATAAAGTCAAAGATGACATCAATAAAATTACTGGTCCAGTAAAACGTAACCTCTAGGATATCCATTTTTTATTCCAAAGCACCCCTCAAAGAGAATCGACTTCTATAATTTTCTAAATTTTTAAGGGAATACCTTATGATATCTGTAAAAAAACTTCACTTTTTTTTAGATTAATGTAAAGTGTAATTTATTTATATAAAGCTCCTATGTTTACTAGGGTTTAGGGGAAATTTCAACCTAAATTTTAATGCTATGCAGGCATAGTAAAAGTATTTTTATTATTATTCTTTCAAAGAAAGTATCAAATATTTAAGTTATATTTAATATATTAGCTTTGAAATTATATAAATGATAATTATTCTTGTTTTTTAAGAATTCTTCATTTTGCTATTTTTTACACACAAACTCATAAATCTTATTCTAAAAATGAAAAAAATTACTCTCTTTATTTTAGGGCTTTTTCTTGTATGTTCTTGCGAACAAGAAAATCCAAATGAAACCACAGATTTGACCCTAGAGTCTTCGAATACCCAAAAGTTACTCTCAGTAACAGAGATCAATTCCTTTATCAATAATGAACTTAAGAAAGGAAATCAAAATGTTTGGAGCGCGGCATCTGCTCAAATTTTATGGAGCGCAGCAGTGCGTGGCGGAGAAGTGTTAAGTGTTGGTTTTGGTAATGAAGGAGAATCTTTTTCCAAAAACCGATCTCCGCGATTATTAGAAACTGTAGAAAATATCTCTAATGTTATTGCAAAAAGTGAAGGCGTTACTAAGTCTAGTGGCATAAAATCCGCAGATGATATTCTTAATGTTGTAGATGTTAATGTTACACAGTTAGCAACTGTTGATGAATTGTTGAAAATGCCTGGGATTAGGTATATTGAGCCTATAGGATATGCATCATACCATAATAATCAACAAAAATCTGCAGGTTGTAGTCAGAGCGGACAATCAATTAATGGAGGAGATTATAGAGTCATTTCTCCTAATGCAAGATTGCCTTGGAACTTTGATATACATAAAGTAACACAAGCATGGAATTATAGTACAGGTGCAGGTATAACTGTAGGTTTGATTGATACTGGATTATCTGCAAACCAGAACTTATTAGGTAACAATTTTAATGATGGATTTTCAAGTGGAAGATCAGTACAAAAATTTGGTACCTATATCGACTCTCCTTGGTGGTGGTCAAATAATATTGATGGTCCAAATGATAGATGTGGGCATGGTACTCAAATGGCTTCAGCAATTGCTTCTCCTCGTAATGATGATGGTATGCCGGTTGGTGTTGCTTATAATAGTAATCTAGTTGCATATCGAGGAACATCTGATGTAGTTCTTGAAGATTATCACGAGCGAAAAGGAGTAAGTAATGCTCTCAAAGCTTTGGGTAATAGAGGAGATGTTAAAATCATTTCTATGTCCGTTGGATATCCATGGTCAATTGGTAATGTAAAAGATGCTGTAAGATATGCCCACGGAAAAGGTAAAATGATTATTGCTGCTGGTGGAACATCAACTACATTTACCAACTGGTATGGTGTGATTTTTCCAGCAAGTATGAACGAAACAGTAGCTGTAACAGGTTTAAAAGATAATGGATACAATAGATGCGATAATTGTCACGATGGAAGTAAAATTGATTTTACAATCGTAATGCAAAGAGCAGGTGATTCAAACAGAAATGTACCGGTACTAGGGTTTAATTCGGGGTCACAGGCCTATACAGGAGGATCATCAGTAGCTACTGCAATGACAGCAGGTATAGCTGCATTGGTTTGGGCGCGAAACCCCAATATGTCTCGAGATCAAGTACTAGATAAACTAAGACGTTCAGGAGAGTTTTATCCTAACCGTAATGGTCGATATGGTTATGGCAATATAGATGCGTTAAAAGCGGTACAATAAAGAAAGTATAAAACTGTAGTAGTAGTAACTATGATAATGTTAAAAAGTGGAGCTTTAGGGTTCCACTTTTTTTATAGAACCCTACTAATGGTCAATCCATCTCGTATGGGTAATAGTACAGTTTCAATTCTTTTATCTTCTATCAGTAACTTATTGTACTGCAAAAGAGCCTTGGTAGAAATGTCATCTTCTGTAACATGTTCAATTACTTTGCCACTCCAAAGCACATTATCAGATAAAATTACTCCTCCTGGATTCATCTTAGTGATAATTAATTCAAAATACGCTGGGTAATTTGGTTTGTCTGCATCAATAAACACCATATCAAAATTGATATCCAGATTAGGAATAATTTCTGTGGCATCCCCTATATGTTGATGGATTTTTTCTCCGTACAGAGAAAGATCAAAATATTTTCTCTGAAAAGTTTCTAATTCTTCATTGATATCAATAGTATGCAATTGCCCATTTTTCTGCATTCCTTCAGCAATACACAGTGCAGAATACCCAGTATATGTACCTATTTCAAGAATGTTTTTTGGGTTGATAAGTTTGGATAGCATACTTAATACCCGACCTTGATATGGCCCACTTAACATTCTAGGTTGTAATATCTTTTGATAGGTTTCGCGAGTTAATCGTTGTAGTAATTCAGGCTCTTTTTGAGTATGCTCTACAACGTAATTATCTAACTCTTCCGGGATGAAGTGCATATCATTATTTTTTGCAAAGCTAAAAAACTTTGTGGATAAGATTTTCTTTTCTATCATTTCTAATCTGTATTTTTGAATCAAAATGCCAAAAATGCAATTTGAGAATACCAGAGAATTTGCTCAGCAATTAGATCAACAAGATCAGTTAAGATCATATAGAGATCAATTTCTTTTTCCCAAAGTTAATGGTAAGCAGGTAATATACTTTACAGGAAACTCTTTAGGACTTCAACCAAAAAACGCACAACAGTATGTTAATGAGGTAATGAAAGATTGGTCAGAGCTAGCCGTCGAAGGCCATTTTTATGCAGATAAACCCTGGTGGGATTATCATGAGCGATTAGCAAAACCATTGGCTAAAATTGTAGGAGCAAAACCAACCGAAATTACAGTGATGAATACCTTAACTGTAAATCTTCACTTATTAATGGTTTCTTTTTATAGACCACAAGGTAAACGCTATAAAATTATTTGCGAAGAGAAAGCTTTTCCAAGTGATCAGTATATGTTACAAAGTCAGGTTCGGTTTCATGGATATGATCCAGATGATGCTATTGTAGAAATTAAAAAAAGAGCAGGCGAACATAACTTTAGAACCGAAGATATTTTGGCTACGATCAACGAAGTTGGAGACGAATGCGCCCTGATTTTAATTGGTGGAGTTAATTATTATACAGGTCAGGTTTTTGATATGAAAACCATTACAAAAGCCGGTCATGATATAGGAGCCTTTGTAGGTTGGGACCTTGCGCATGGTGCAGGTAATATTAAATTAGAATTGCATGACTGGGATGTTGATTTTGCAGCTTGGTGTAGTTATAAGTATATGAATAGCGGTCCAGGAAACGCTTCAGGATGTTTTGTACATGAACGCTTTCATAATAAAAAAGACATTCCGAGATTCGAAGGATGGTGGGGAACCAGCAAAGAAACCCGCTTCTTAATGAAACCAGAGTTCGAGCCTATGTCAACAGCAGACGCATGGCAACTTAGTAATGCTCCGATATTGGCAATGGCACCATACTTAGCTTCTTTAGCTATATTTGATGAAGTAGGTATGGATGCTTTGATAAAAAAACGAGATTTAATTGTATCCTATCTTGAATTTGTTTTAAAAGAAATAGATCACCAGGTAGAAAGCACCTTTGAAATTATAACACCTTCAAATCCAGAAGAACGAGGAACGCAACTTTCGGTATTTTTACATGGCGAAGGGAAAAAATTATTTGATTACCTCATGAAAAATGGTGTGATCACAGATTGGCGAGAACCTAATGTGATTCGTTTGGCTCCAGCACCATTGTATTGCTCTTTTGAAGATATGTATGAATTTGGACAAGTTTTAAAACAGGGTATTTTGCAAAAAACAAATCAAAAAGTTCAATAGATTACCGATCATTGTATGCCGTAGGCGAAACCCCAGAATACTTCTTAAATTGCCTTGCAAAATATGAAGGATCATTAAACCCACATTGATACATTACTTCAGATATAGTGGCATCATTGTGCTCAAAATATTCTTGTGCTTTTTTTATTCTAAATTCATTTAAAAAATCAATAAAACCCCTATTGGTTACTGCTTTAAACATTCTGCAAAAAGAGTTAGGTGTTAACCCTAGTTGTTTTGCAAGAGTTTCAGACCGAATCTCTTTATCATAATGATCATTTATATATTGATACACCTTAGATACTCTTTCGAGTGAATGTTTATTTATGTCCAAAGAGAGTTTGCCTTTTAATACTGTTCTTTGTTCTTTGGTAACCGAAAGCTGATGTAAGATATCAATAAAATTAAGCAGCTTTTCAGTATTATTTTGCTTGCTAAATTTTAAAAATAAAGGAGATAGTTTTTTATGAATTTCTGGAGAGAATATAATGCCGCTACTTGATGTTTTTATATATTTTGTGATCACATCAAATTCTGGAAAACGAGCCAGTTTTTCATTGATAAAACTTTCTGGAAACTGAATAACAACCTCAACATTATTGTTAAATTGCTTATTGCCAAAGGGCATATGTGGGATATTAGGACCAAGAAAAATTAACAAGCCATCGGTATAATTTTCAAAATGAGTATCTATTTGTATACTCCCTTTTCCACTTTTAATAAAAACCAATTCATACTCTGGATGCAAATGCCAGCTTACCACATTACATTGCGATTTATTATTATAACTCTCAATCTTTAAGGATTTTGATTGATCGAGATAGATTTGTTCATAAGATATTTGCATGTAACAAAATTATCATTTTTACTTAAATAAAAGTATAATACAGAATATTTTGTCTTAACATCTGAATATTTTGTTTTAATAATCAGCCGATTATGTTTTTTAATTTTGAATAGACGCTTAAAATTATAATTCGCTAGAATGAATTCATTACATCTAATCTTAACAAAACTGCGTTATTTTGGACCAGCTTGGGTATTTGCTTCGTTAAATATTATAGTTGGTACGTGGGTATTGTATATTCCAAAGGTAAAAGAAAAGTTAGCAATCGACGATGCTCAACTTGGGATTGCCTTGTTTTGCTTTGCATTAGGCACATTGGTTATGATACCGATATCATCAGTTTTAATAAAAAAAATAGGAGTGGGTAAAGTCACACTTTTTTCGATTGTTACTTTTTCGATATTATTTTTATTACCTGTAGTAATGCCTAGCTACAATACACTTTGTGTTTCTCTTTTTGGTATTGGTTTATTAGGGTGTTTGACCGATGTATCGATGAATGCACTAGTTTCAGATATAGAGCAAGAAGATAATGTAAATTTTATGTCTGCATCTCATGGTTTTTTTAGCCTTGGTGGCGTTATTGGGGCTGGTATTGGTAGTTTGTTGATTGTATATATAGAAATGCCAATAAAACACATGCTATATGCAGCTGCATTTGTAATCATTACCAACCTGATATTAGCTAAAGCATATTTTACTATTGAAGGCATAAAAGAAGAAAGTATAAAAAAATCACATTCAATAAAGTTAATGAAACCTCTTTTCGGACTTACTATTATTGCTCTTTTAATTATGGGAAGTGAAGGAGCAATAGAGCACTGGAGTAAGCTATATCTTCAGGATATTGTGGAGGTTACTTCAGAGAAAATCTCAGGATTTGGATTTGTTGCCTTTTCGGTGATGATGACTTTAGGTAGGTTTTTTGGCGATGCCATCAGTAAACGATTTGGTTCGTTTGTCATTATTATTAGTGGTTGCGTGATCAGTATATTCGGTTTCTTTGCAGTATTAGCTGCTCAATTAATGATTAGCATTGTAGGGTTTGGTCTGGTAGGTTTAGGTTTTTCTGTGATTATTCCTGAGTTATTTAGATTGGCAGGAAAAACAAAAGGTATCTCATCGGCAACCGGGATATCTTTTGTAGCAGGTTTTGGGTATTTAGGATTTTTACTAAGCCCTCCAGTGTTAGGATTTCTTTCAAAGATTGATAGCTTAAAACTTAGTTTTATGGCACTATTAATAGCCGCAATTATTGCAATGGTCATTACATTTTTCTTAAAAAGAAAAACGACCACTACAGCTATAGACATATAATTAAACCCCAAAGGTATTTTATAACCTATGAAATATTTAATTTATGTTTAACCCTATTGTTTGTATTTGTTTTGAAACCATAATATATTTAGCATATAGATTCAGTCAAAATTTTGATAAAGTAAAATCAAAATTCTATATAACAGATGGTTGACAAATGCGATAAGATGTATTAAAAAGCTATATTGAAATTTAAATAAATAATATGAGTGAAAAAATATTTGATGAATACCTTGATAATTATGATGAGGTATTAAGCGATTCTATTTATTCGCTGGAGGACAAAATTGATTTTATAGAAAATACCTTGATCGAAAATGAAGATTTCGATATTGATCAATCACTTAATTTCAATAAAGAACTACTTAGATTTTATTCCGTAATTAAAAGATGGAAACTCTTTTGGAAGACTAACGAAAATTCTGAAATAG
Organism: uncultured Aquimarina sp.; assembly: GCA_947501475.1. Lineage (GTDB taxonomy): Bacteria > Bacteroidota > Bacteroidia > Flavobacteriales > Flavobacteriaceae > Aquimarina. The sequence continues at coordinate 208,020 of CANMWA010000006.1, forward strand.
CGTTAGAAGGAACATTTAATATTCTTCCTATAGAAGATGTATTAATCGGAGATACTGATTTTCGTCCAGATGAATTCCCGATAATGAAAAATTTTACTTTACTGGATTATTTTTATCCAGAAGCTGGAGTTGGTTTTTATTTAGATAAGCCAGAGCAAGGCCTGTTTTATCACGAATTTGATGGTGATACTCAAAGATTAAACCTTGATTTCAAAGGATATTTAGAGATGCTTAAATACACCAAAGGAGTGGCTTATTGGCAAAAAAGTATTATCGAACCTATAGTTGATAAAACATCAAGTCGCACAATCGAAAAAATAAACAAACTATTTCCCGAAGTAACCGTAAAGGGTTTTTATGAGCTATATGAATCGCTTAGAATCGATAAATAAACAATATTATCTGTGTTTCTCTGATACTACTACTATTCTGTAATCACCTCAATATTGGTGAAATGAAGTGTCCAGTCACCCTCATTACGTTTATGAGTTTTGGCAATCTTAATGCCATTATAATCTTGATAACCTTCCCAAGAGGTTGTTAAAGAGGGTTCTTTTGCATTTTTTTTTCTAAACACCCATTCTTTGATCATAAAATCTCCTTCAAAATAAAAATCATAAGCATCCCCAGGTGTGTAACCACCTTCGTTTTTGTATATGATAGTTAATTTTTGCATCTCTTTACCACTTATGGGGGCGATTTCTTTTACTTTATGTTCTGACGTAAAACTCGCCGCATCCCAAACCAGGTTAAAAGGAGCCAATAACCAGTATTTATCATTAATAAACCCTTGATCTGCTTTTTGAGAGATACTATCTATTTGGGTTCTATTATAAGTAATCGTATCTTTTTCTGAAGTCATGGTAACTAAGTTCTCTTTGGGTTTCCAGGTCCAGTAACGCTCAAAATGTACAGTATCTCGATCTACATTAAATGTAAATTTGATTTCCTTTACTTTATTCCAGTTTTGCAATCCATTTGCATAAGCAATAGCCTCTGCTGTAGTACGCATCTTATCGCTACTGTTTTCTCCTATATGTTCTGGATCTCGTACTTCTACTTCATCTTCGTATTGATTTTCTTTTTTCACTTCGGTTTTACATGCTACACAAAGTAATGTTACTATTAGTATTGAGATGAAATGTTTCATTTGGAGTTAGTTTTTAGCTAAAGTAGATAAAACAATAAAGCTGAAGAGATAAATTAACAGCTTTTTAGATTTTTGATAAAAAATATAATTTGTGAGCGTTTTGCCTTAACTTTATTGCATGTTTGCACTGGTAGATTGTAATAACTTTTATGCTTCTTGCGAGCGCGCTTTTCAGCCGCAGTTAGAAAACAAACCTATAGCCATACTCTCTAATAATGATGGTTGTGTGATATCGCGCAGCAATGAAACCAAGGATTTAGGACTACCGATGGCCGCACCAGCATTCAAATATCAGCGTTTTTTTAAAGAAAAAGGGATCCATGTATTCTCATCTAATTACCCATTGTATGGAGATATGAGTAATAGAGTAATGGATATCTTATATCGGTTTACGCCCGATGTCGAAGTATATAGCGTAGACGAAGCTTTTTTAGAGTTTAACGGTTTTGAAAACTACGATTTTCAAGAATATGGCAAACAGATACGAAGTACCATAAAGCAATGGACAGGTATTCCTATTAGTATTGGTGTAGCACCTACCAAGGCCTTGGCCAAAGTAGCTAATAAAATTGCAAAAAAGTTTAGCAAAGAAACAGGAGGGGTATACGTCATCGATTCTGAAGAAAAGAGGATCAAAGCCCTGCGATGGACCTCTATAGAATCAGTATGGGGGATAGGGCGTGGTAATGCAAAACGATTATCTGCCAGAAATGTTAAAACAGCGTTCGAGTTCACTCAACTCTCCGATACATGGGTCAAAAATAATCTGGCTATTATAGGATTACGCCTTAAAAAAGATCTCGAAGGTAATCCTACACTTGAGTTAGAAGATCATGATAAAAACAAGAAAGCGATTGCTACTACACGTAGTTTTGAATACACGTTTTCAGATATTAATAATATCAAAGAACGAATATCAACATTTGCAGGGAGTTGTGCAGAAAAACTTCGTAAACAACATAGCAGCTGTAATATGGTAATTGTTATTCTTAGAAGTGATCGCCATAATAAAGATACTCAGCAGCACCGCGGTAGTATTGCTATCCCATTATCATATGCAACAGATTCTACATTAGTGATTACCAAATGTGCTGTAAAGGCAGTAGAAACATTGTTTAGAACAGGAGTAAAATATAAAAGGGCAGGAGTGATTGTTACTAGTTTGATACCCACAGATAGAAAACAATTAGATCTTTTTTCTAATGAGAATCCAAAGCATGCTTCATTAATGAAAACTATGGATACTATCAATAATAAATACGGGTACAAAGTAAAAATAGCAAATCAAGATTTAGACCGTACCTGGAAAATGAAACAAGAACATCTCTCCCCCAGATATACAACTAATATTGATGAAATCATTGAAGTAAAATAACGTTTTGAAAGACAACAAAGAGCATCATCTAGATTTTTTTCAACCTGCAAATGCCGAGCAGATTCATCTTCCCTTTATAGAAGAAGGCATTGCTGCTGGATTTCCGTCGCCTGCAGATGATTTTAAAGAAAAACGTATTAGCCTCGACGAGACCTTGATCAAGAATAAAGAAGCTACTTTTTACGCCAGGGTGCGAGGCGATTCTATGATTGATGCTGGCCTTGATGATGGAGATCTACTGGTAATCGATAGAAGTGTCGATCCCGAAAATAACAAAATAGCAGTATGTTTTATCGATGGTGAGTTTACGGTAAAGCGATTAAAAATAGAAAAAGATACCATCTATTTAATGCCAGAAAATAAAAACTACAAACCTATTAAAGTTACCAAAGAGAATACATTAACCATTTGGGGAGTGGTTACCTATGTTGTCAAAAAAGTATAAAAAAACCTGTGCGGTATTTATTACCCCACAGGTTTAAGAATCATCTTTGATTTGTGAATTTATTCTACAGTCAATGTATACTGCGGAGTTTTATTCAAGGGACAGAAATATGTATACGTTCCTTTTTGTAAAGTAACAGTTTTAGAACTTTCTGTTTTTCCATCGGCTACTACTTTAGTAACATAGGCTTCTTTGATGTGGTTTTTTGCATCCGAAGCATCTTTGCCTTTAGGAACCAATACAAAACCTACATCTGTACCAACATTATTGTTAGTGATATTAAAGACATAGCTTCCTTCAGATAATTTAATTTCTTTTTGAGTAAACTCTCCTTTTGTTTGCTCAAGCGAAACTGTTTTTACCTCTTGTGCATTAGCACTAAAAGTGATTACTAAAATTAAAGTGAATAATGAGATTAACTTTTTCATAATTTTGATGTTTATATAGTGTATTTAAATGATTTACTAATGTTTAAAAAGTTCCTGGAAGTTTGAAGAAGCATTTTTCTTCTTACCCCTTCCAGGAGTATATAGGGGTAATCTTCTTGTGGTTATACTTATACCGAAGCTGCTTCTAGTGGTTGCGCCACAGGAAAATCAATACCTATTTCTGTAGTATTGTTGATATAGTTAGAGATGGTTTTGTCTCCTACCAAAACAATAGTATCGATTAGGTTTCCTTTGGTATATCCTGCAGCAAAGAAATTTTCTACTACATCTTGACTTGCTTTTCCTCTGTTTTCGGTAATGTTTTTTGCTAACCTCGCTAGTGCATCTAACTTAGTATCAAATGATGCTTTACCAGCTCTTAACTCTATTATTTCATCATCTGTAAAACCATTCATTTTTGAGATAGCTGTGTGGGCAGATAAACAGTAAAGACATTCGTTTACTTCGCTTACAGCAAGATTAACAGCTTCTTTCTCTTTATTAGAAAGTGAAGTTTTTGCATTTGCAAAACTTAAGTAGTTCTCTAGAGCTGTATCACTATATGCATAGGTTGCATATAGATTAGGTACAAATCCTAACCCTTTTTCAAGGTTATCAAATATTGCTTGGTTATTAGCGCTAACTTCTTCTCTGGTGGGTACATTAAATGTGCTCATAATTTTATTTTTCTTTTATTATCCCGAAGGTATTTTCAGGATTGGTTTTTATTTGTTTTAATTACTTTTTAATTTCTGGTACAAAGATCTAATAGAAACAAGGGCAGTACAATGTTTGTTTTTCCCGATGGCTTGTCAAATCTTCCCGACCTTTTATTTTTGTTCTCTTATAAATGGTTTTTCGGCATCACAATAAAAATCATGAATCGCTTTTTGCTCACAATGCGTTTTTGGTGAAATAGAATTTATGATTTGTTTTTTTCCTTGTCTGAAGATCTCTATTAAATTGAAAATTGATTTATTTTGTATGTTCATCTTTTTAGTATTTTAAATTTTATCCCGAACTCGTTTCAGGATCTGTACTATGTTATTCTAAATTCTGATACAAAGATGCGGTAGAACATGTAGTAAAGAAATGGAGGTTTTTCCCGAGGGCTTGTCAATTTTTCCCGGATATAAAAAAACCTCTGCATTTGCAGAGGTTTTGAGTAGCTTATTACAAGTTTTTATTAAAAAAACCGAACATCTTTTCGATGTATCCATAAGATAATAGCACTAAGTACAAAAGTCACCGCGGCTGTAATAAAAAGAACTCCGCCATCATTATTGACTTGAATACCTAATTTGGTTACATGCATCATAATTGCGCCTCCAATAATACCCAAAGTGAGCATAGCGCCGATCCATATAGTTTTAGGAATTAGCAATAAGATCCCAGCAATAAGCTCGGTGATCCCAGTACCAATACGACCATAAGGTTCGAGGCCTACTTTTGTAAAAATGTAGACGCTGTCTGGATGCGCGGTAAATTTAAATCGTAATGTTTGAACAAGAATAATTGCTACAGCAATGCGCAGCAATAGGGGTAATGCCTTTTTCATTTTTGAGTTTGTGTTACTTTTAATGTTTATAGAACGCTCGGCAAAGCGTCTATTCTACCGTTAAAAGTATTCTTTCTAGAAATGATATACAACTCTTCGAGGTTATTATCTTTTTTAAATTGAAGAATCAATTCGGGGAGATTATCTCTAAGAAAGCTCTCAAATTGCTTAGCATCAGTGCTTCTGTTAGCTCCTTTGCGTATGGTTTTAAGGTAAGCAGTAGTCAAAATTTCTAACGTACTTCTTTCTGACAGAAACAATAAATGGTTATTATCTTGCTTAGCTTTCTTTATTGCTACTCTAAAACTAATGATATCTTCTGCAATCAGATCATTATTAAAGTCACTAAAATTATTGGTGTATACAAACTCTTCGGCATTGTTATTTAGATATACCGTTTCTAATTCTACTTGTGCATGACTTATGCTAATACTAAGTAGTAATAGCGTAGATAATGATATTTTGATATACTGTGCGAAAGTTCTCATATCTATATGTTTTACCCGAAATCAATTTTCGGTGGTTTGTAATTAATTGCAATACAAAATTGGGGCAAAAACAAATGTTATAGCATAGTACTTTTTCCTATATGCTTGTCAATTTTTCCCGACAGGTTCTAATTTAAGTTGTTTTCTAAACTCTGAAGGCGAAAAAGAAGTATGCTTTTTAAACATTCTGCTCAAGTGTGATGCATCTTCAAAACCAAGTTCGTATGCAATCTCTTTAGCAGTTTTTTCTGTATAGAAAAGTAGGCGTTTAGATTCTAAAATAATGCGATCATGTATGATCTGTAAAGGGCTCTTCTCAAATTTAGCAAAATTATTCGACAATGTCTTTGGAGATTTAAACAATTTTTCGGCATAAAACGCTACAGAGTGCTCTTTTCTAAAATTATATTCTACCAAGCCATTAAACTTACGTAATAGATCTACCTGATCCCCAACTTTATTATAATTATCCTGTTGTTTGATCAATCGTGTTGTGGTGATAATAAATCGAGCCGTTAACATACGTAGCATTTCTGCTTGTATGGTATCTATGGTATCCATCTCATCTAAGAATATCTGATGAAACAGCTCTAGTTTATTGCGATCCTTATCATCAAGATGCACTACAGGGATCACACTATTACCATAAAAAAGAACACCCATACAGCTTACCTCTTTATCGTGATCTTTGATACAATAAAACTCTCTGTTAAACTGGTATACGATCAAATCTGAACCTTCAATATATTTAAAGTATTGGTTTGGGGTTAATACAATAATATTATCTTTTTCGATAGTAGTAGATATCCCATCAATCTCTATTGTTAGTGGTTTATCTCGTACCCATATAAAGGTAAACAACCCTACAAGTTGTGATGTTTTATATGATGTTATTAGCTCTTGGTCTGCTATTTTTAATACTGCTGCTGTCGAAAATTCTGTAAACTCTTTGATCATATATCATAAGTCGTGCTTATGTGTGTTTTATTACAAAAGTAAATGATAAGGTTGTGTTAATAATAGTGGTGCGTATCTCAAACTCTCCGTCTTCATTCCTTTCTATGAAAGGAGTGAAGCCACCTCCCTTCAGATCCAAGGGAGAAGCTTTATGATATTCAATTCTATATGATCTAAGCAAAAGCGCTCTCTTTGTGTAAATTTCAATACCGTAGGAATCGTAAGAAAGAGGGATTAGAAAGCATCATTACAAAGTTTATTTCCAATCCTTCTTGTCGATACTAAAAACATTAAATACATCTTCGGTTCGTTTTTCAAAGGTCATCCCATTTTTTATGGCCACTTTTTCAGAACCGATATTGTCGATATGTACCACAGAGATTAATGAATCAGTAAAATTGTTTTCAAAGGCGTAGTTTTTACAGGTATTAGCGGCTTCAAAAGCATATCCCTGATTCCAAAATTTGGGAAGGATAGAATACCCAACCTCTAATCGCTCGACATCGTCTACTGTTTGTACCAAAATGCCACATTGCCCTATAAATTGATTGGTTTGTTTATCAATCAAAACATTCATGCCTCCCAGGTCATTTTCGTAACGATTAAAAGCTTTGTCAAACCAGGCTTTGCATAATCCGGTGGGAGATAATGTTACATCAAGTCCTAAAAACAGGGCTACATTTTTTTCTTTAAACAAAGGAACCCAAATGTCAAAATCATCGGGTGTTAAGAGTCTAAAACTTAGCCTTTCGGTTTGATGCCCTGTAAGTAAATATTTCATAACTATTGATTATCCTTTGCGTATAAGTATGTTGCAGCCACATCACCCATTTTTTTGTGATTATGACCGGTATTGGGTACTATTTTTAATTGCCAATTAAAATCTGTGTTCATTGCTTCGGCTTTTGCCTTGGCATTATTATAAAAGTAAGTGCCTCGCTCTAACCGGTGCATCCCTTGTTTATTGACCGAAACCGAATGTAGTAATGTCCCTCCTTTTTCATTTTCGTTATCGAGCTCTCCTATCAATATCACCAGTTTTTTCTTAAACACCAAAGGTAGGTTTTCTTCAAAAAAAGGAGCGCCCTTTACCCCAAACGGAAGTTTAAAATCAAAACTCGGTAAAGTATAAAAACCAGAGTTTGCAGCGATAATATGATTTGCTTTTGATGTGGTATTAAATACAGCCATGCGATGCAGGATTTGCCCGCCGGCAGAGTGGCCAAAGATATCATAACTGGTTTGTGTAGAATTAAGGTGTTGCACTACTGCATCAAAAACCCTATCAAAATCATTAAAGATCCATTGCTTGGGATCGGTATTTACTTTGAAGGTAAATTTATCCTCATCCATTTTGGCGATATTGGTATCCTCGATATAGGTTACTCCATTTTTTAAGTCAAGATCATACATAATCCCGCATAAGTGATAGGCTCCAAAATCATAGGTTTCTTCTGGATACATGAGGGATACGATCAAAACGCCATATTGTTCTGACTCTTCAATCCAGGCATCGCGATAACTATCACCATTTCTACCCGCGCCGGGGATCACCATCAAAATCCTGGAGTTGGTGGTGTAGTTTTTGGGTTTGTGATAAAAGACACGTATTGGTGTATTGAGGTCGCCATTTTTACCTTCGATCAAAAACTCACCAGAGCCTTCTTGTATAGTAATGTCGTTTATCACCAGATTTTTTTTGGCCTCGAGATCACTTTTTTTGATCAGATCCATTTTGCAATGTGGGCAAGTACCGGGCTCAACAAAAGAAAGCGCATCACAGGATAGATCACAAGGGGTACATACATATTCGCCTTCTTTAGTTTTGCAGTTTGATATTAATAATCCAAAACTAAAGAGTAGTACAAAAAAAGATATTCGTTTCATGATTAAAACGTTTTTTTGATGATGAATAAAGGTATTGATTTTTAGTTTACGCTACATATCCTTAGTCATGGCATAGAGTGCTTCAGAAATATCTCCTACGTTTTTATTTTTTTGATTGGTAAGGATCACAATAGTGATTTTGTCTTGTTTAAAATTGCGAACGATACACTCATAGTTGCCACTTGATCCGTGGTGAGAATGTTCGATGACAGTATTGTTTTTCCATTGGCATGATCCTAACGGAGCTTGAATATGATGCTCTCCGGTCTTGGCCACTTCAGAAAGAAATTGCAGCGATGTTTTACTAATAATCTTTAAATTATGTAATCGTTGCAGCCAATTGCTTAGATCTCTTGCTGTTGCATTAAATAGAACCGAAGGAACATTTACTTTATAATTATCCTCTTTAAATTCTTTGTCAAAAGGGATGGCCATAAGTGAGCGATCCTGATACGGGTATTGTTGCTTGATTACTGTACCTGCAAGTTGGTTGGGTGCGAATAGATGTTCTTGTGCGTATTTCTTAAACGGTTGATTGGTGATCTTTTCGATGATTTTGATCAATAAGATTGGGCTATAATTGGTGTATAAATAATCTGATCCCGGTGCGAAGGCAAGCGTATCGATCTTAGTAAGATCATTCATGATATCTTGCTCATGTATAGCAAGGTTTTTACTAAAATATGCACCCCAATTTATCTTAGGTAACCCACCAGAATATTGTAGCAGGTGTTTTATAGATACGGTTTCGGCCCATTTTGGTAATCCAGATAGGTAAGTACTAATCTTATCATCGATTTGCAGTAGATTTTTTTCTTTAAGCTGCATGATGGCTACTGCAGGAAACTCTTTGTATACCGATCCAATATTAAATCGATAATCGCTGGTAAGCATCGTTTTCTTAGTACTATCGGTATAGCCAAATGATTTCTCGTAGATGGTTTTTCCGTTTTTAAGAATGAGCACATTTCCGTTAAGGGTACCATTTTGGTAATGTGAATTTAATAAAGAGTCGATGTCTTTGTGTTCATTAGATGCAAACGCTAACAGCGTTATGAAGCATAGAACAACTGTGCTAAGGATTTTTTTCATGATTTGATTGATTGATTGATGAATGTTTTTACTCTTTGTATGACGATATACTACAGTATATGTTACATATAGATAGTAAAAGAGTAACACCCACAGGTCTCAAAGACCTGCGGGGGTTATTCTTTTTTAAAAATTTTGAGATCAACCTTTTGCAATGCTATTTTTCCAATCCTCTTTGATATTGATCATTTTATTAAGGTAGGGTATTAATGCGATTAATTCTAGCCTTACGGTAAAATCCAAACCTGTGTTTTCTACTACCAATGGTAATATCATTACAGACATACATAGTATAATCCCCAGTGCTGCATCTGTAATAGCTAATGTAACGGCCCAGCTTTTTTCGGTCCAAAGTCCAAATGATACTAAACCTTTTAATGCAAATAATGATATTAGAGTAACTCCGATTACCGAAAGGGGTTTGATAGTTTCTATACCATATAATGATAAATCAAAATCTTTTCCTAATAAGCCAAAAGCTAATCCAACTGGGCCTAAAAAACCAAAAAGAACAAATATCCACAAGAATATTTTGATCCATACAGGTAATAAGTTTCTTCTTCTTTCTTTTGGTGTAGTAACGTATAGATCGTTTGCAGTTTCTTTTTCTGTCATGTTTTATAATATAAATGTTATAGGTTAATGTATTAGAGGATAGAAATGTTACAGGTCAGGTTATTTAAAAAAAGAATAAACCCCACAGGTATTTGAGACCTGTGGGGGTTACTCTTTTTTTAAAACTGATGAGGTTTTTGTATTTGGTTACAAATTATTAAGAGACGATACAATCTCTTCTTCTTGTTCCTCGACCACAACGCTACCATTTTTGTTAGGGATACGATATAATTCTCGTTTAGAGGGCTCATCCTCGAATACGATATCGGCGGCTGCATTTATCTTTCGCAAAATAGCATACAGATCGTTTAGCAGTTCTACGCGACCCTCGGTATCTACAGTACGAGTACCTTTTTTTAGCTCTTGTATCTTGTTGGCCTCTCGCAATGCATTTGCCAGTGTAACAGGCTGGTTTAAGATCTCTTTTGGAGTCCCAACAGCTTCGAGCGTAGTACAATGCTGGGCGATGGTATCGGTTAATCCTTCCATAAATTGGATCATTTTGGTTTGGTTACCGGTAATGTTTCTATATCGACCAACCCCAAACTGCTTTTGTATTGCTTTTTGACTCGGAAAAGCATCAAGCACCCAATATTTTAATCGCTTAAAATAAGCACGACAATCTTGCATCGCAATATCTACTGCTTCTGTTTTTTCTTGTAACTGCGCTACATTAAGTTCATCACCACCCTCTTTATACCCCAGTACTACTTTTTGCTCTAACTGGGCAATAAAAGTGTTGTTGAGTTTTGCATCAAATGTGGTAAATTGATTGATGTCTTGTTTTAGGTGTGCTACGGTAGTGTCCCCAAATTCTAAAAGTTCACTGTCTTTTAATCTAAAATTGCGTTCTGCCATTTTTTAGTTTTTGATTTGTTAGTAAAAAAATATCGAAATACATATAATTTTTATAGCAAATGCTACTTTGTAAGCAGATAACCCTCATGACAACAGGCACAACATTCTTGACAATACGTAAGCCTATCTTGACAGTATGAATACCGATCTTGACAAGGTGCAAGCTCCTCTAGACAACATGCACAATGTGCTTGACAATCGGGAAGCCTATCTTGACAAAAAGAATGGTCTTCTTGACAATCGGGAAGCTTCTCTTGACAACATGAAAGCTTCTCTTGACAACACGGAAGATCCTCTTGACAAATTATAACCAACTGCTATAAAATACTATGTATGTAATTGCAACGTGACGATTGCATGGGGTGGGTTTGCCGTTAAGCGGTGGCGAATATAGGAAATGTTTTTTTAATTTGAAAGTTGGGGGGGGGGAGTCGGGAGTTGGAAGTTGGAAGTTGGAAGGTGGAAGTTGGAAGGTGGAAGTTGGAAGGTGGAATTGGTTGGGTGTTTTGTTATTGCGGCTCTTTGGTTTATGTAAAGTACATAACTATCATGCATACAGGCATAAGTAAATATGCTAAAAAAATAATTTTATCCTCATTTATTTTTAATAGCAACTTTGATGTTTTATTTAAAATCCAAAGGGCTAAAATGAATGTATATAGGATTAGGGTATTTTGAATAAACCAAAACAACGTTACTAGTGTCATTCCTACTAATGATATTATTGTCAAAACAATAGCGATATCCAAGCTTGAAGAAATAGTAAATCCATAAAATGATTTTAAAATTTCTCCAAAAATTGGTAATATTTTTTTGTCAGTGGTATTGTTTAATAGGTCAGTTGTATAAAATAGCCAAGGGCTAAAAACTACTAATCCTAAATATTTAAACCAATGTAAAGTTTCTTTTCGTTTGTTAGTTCCCCATTTTAATGACATCCAGCATAGCAGGCTAATTAAAATTGTAATTAAAAAGAATAGACCAGGTTCTATTTTAAATGACATTAAAATTGCATTTAGAATTATTCCTGAAATTGCAATTACCCCAAAAAAGTTACCTAGTTTTTTTAAATCTAAACTTATATCCGAAATAGACCTCCACCTTAAAAAGTCTATTGTTTTAGAATCTAATTTGTTTATGAATTCTTTTCCCTCTTCAGTTTGTCGTATTCCTTTTTTTGCAATAAAAAACCAACAAAGTAACTGTAAAAGAAAAGCTATTAAGTTCATGTTTTTTGATTATGGTGAATGGTTTGTGTATGGTATGTACCCAACAAAGGGGATGCATTATACCCTTTGTTGGGTATTCGTTATTTTAATAATTCTATTAATTTTTGTTCATCTAAATCCTTCTGTTCAGTTAAAACAGACGTCAATTTTTCTCTTAAGGTAGCGTCTTGAATTTTTTCAATAAAGTTTTCCCAAATAGTTTTCTTACTTGGAGTGTTTTCAAGCATTATTGTGACCTCATCTTTGTATGCCATAAAGGGTTCATATAATTTCGTATATGATTTCCCTATTACACCATTAAATTGAATAAGTTTTAATTTTTTGTTCCGGTTATAAGATAGAATTTGTGGTTCTGAAATTCCAGGATAGGGATCAATGTAGTACACCTTGTTTACTCCAAGTTGTGTTGCCTTTTTTGAACAAAGTTCGCATGGACTAGCAGTAGTAAATAGAATTCCATTTTTTAGACCTTGACCACCATACTTACTTATTTGAAGCATTGCATTTTCTTCAGCATGAAGAGATTTCGTGTGAACTTGATTTTTTTCCCCCTCAAAGTGGTTATGAATTGTTTTAAAACAGAAAGAACAGTTTTTACCATTTAAATCCTTATTACCCCGAGAAGTATCAGAGTCTTTGAAATATTCAGAAATTGCACCAGGAAAAGATTTTGGCTCTTTATTTTTATACTTGAAGTCTATATCAACTTTATCAAGTCCCTCACCACGCTCGAATTTACTGTAATGATTCTCATCAAGATTGTTTGTTCTATAATCATCTGCTGTGCGAAGATTACAAGGGGTTTGACCACTTGGTACATCATTCCAACCTACAGCTTTAATGGAATAAAAAGCATCTGAGACTACTGCACCAACTTGTCTAGAAACACAACCCGAATTCAATTTTGCATTAAATGCAACTTGCATACATCTTTCGCTTGAAGAAGGTGTAACAATACCTGGTTGTTGTATGAGCGAAATGAATTTTAATAATTGTTCTTCACGAGTAAAGAAAGGTTCATTTTTATCTGAATCATTAATATCGTCTAAGCGATGATTGATTATATGAATATCGCTTTTTTGAATACAGTTATAAACATCAGGACTTGAGAAAACTCCTTTTGAATGATCACTAGTTTTATACTCTGTTGAGTCTAAATCAATAATGTTGTCAATTAATGTTGTTATGTCTTCCTTTAATTTTTTTGTATTAACCCTATCTTCTAATCTGCTTTTTAGCCTATTATTCCCATCTTTTGTTGCTAGCATGTAAAACCCCGAATATCTTTCCTTAAAAAACATTATCTCAAGAGAATTCCTTAGAGAATCAATCACTATTTTCGTAGGAGCACTCTTTTGGTCATTATGCTGTTTTCTTGATTTTATTAATCTATTTGTTAACTGAGCTAATGTATAGATATAATTGATATCATGAGTTTCTTCAGGGTTTAAAGGGTTGCCACTTTGTCTAATGTTACAACTTAAATGATGCAATAGGTAAGATCTCCTAAAGTAACCATGTTTCTCTAGTATGGTAAATATTTTAGATGATAGATTTTTAAAATCATTACCGAAAAATTCATCATGTAATTTTTCAAGGTCATTTTTTGTTTTTACACCTGAAAAATCTCCATTATAAACTTCGATTTGTAGTACAAGAGATGAATTTGACATTAAGTGATTTAAGTCTTTTGAAACAATATTTACAACCTCAGTATTGTTTTCATTTTTATTCTCTCGATAGAATTTTAAAAGAATTTTCTTTAATGCTTTATAATCCTGTTTGTAATAACTAATTAAAAAAAACAGAAGAATATCTTTATACTTGATTATTTCAAATGGTTGCCAATTATTGCCAAATGATAAATAATCAAAACATATACGATGCTTCCGTTTTGCTATAACATCATTTATTTCTGATAATTCTCTAATTCCTTTTTTAAGCGTATTGAAGTCACTTGACAAAAGCTCAGCAATTTTTGAGCAACCTGATCCAGTTCGACCGGTTAAACCGATAATCGAAAAATTTCTTCTTAACTTATATAATTCGTTTAATTCCATTTAGTTTTTATTAATGATGCCCAACGTCTGACTATGAGCAGTCGCATGCTTTAGGTTGCTATTGTTGATAGGTCTTGTTTTAATACGTTTTCCCTCCTGTTGCTCGATGGTTACATCTTATCATCCATTGAAAAGCTTTTATTATTGATTCATATTCTTGATCTAAAATTTCTAAGTCTTTAAAGGATTTAGGGTGCGTTACCCGATTACGTACTTTTATGGCTTTTACGAATTCGTCCCATCCTTCGATAGCTTTGGGATTTATTTCATTCGCTGTACTTTTTCCGAGAACTTTTAACGCAAAAACCACTCGATCCTTTAACCGGGTTCTTAAAGGTGAAATTTTTATTTCTCCATTATCATCAATTTTATAGTCCATATTATTCAAAGCGCAGATTTCGAAAAATTCTTTGTGAAGCTCTTGATGATTTGAATGAGCAGTCATCGATTTTAAAATTTGAGATGATCTTTTAAGTTTAGAAAACTCAAGAATAGCTGATGCAAAAGCCTCTATTCCTGAAAAAACACTCCTAACCATTATTCTTTTAAGGTGAGAATTGTCGGGACTTTCATCTATTAACCTTTCTATTAACTTAAATTCAGATTGAATTTCTTTTAGTATTAATTCATGAGTCATTCAGTTTTTTTAATTGCCCATAACGTATAAATATATGCACTATTACCTATATCCCCTTTATAAGCCCCACTAATCTACCCCAATATTTCTTACCCTTGGATGTGGGAAACCGTAAGTGTTTTTAAAAAGTTTTTTGTATGGCCCTTCGACACGTTTAGGGTTTTATATGTTGAGTTTTGGGTATAAGTACGGGGTTACAAATCCTCGTGATCGGGGAGGGATATTTTTTAATTCAATTTTTTAATCGCACTAATAATTTCGTTAGATGATTCAATCAATTTGTTTTCAATCTTTTGGGATAACAAGGGTAAGTTATCAAAATCAGGTTTATTTTCGAGGATTACTTCTAAAACCGAATATTTAGGCATTTCATTTTTGTCTTTATTCCATTTTGATGTTTTCAATACATTCCAATATTTTTTTTGAACAGATATAGTATTTCCCAAGAGCCAAATCTCAAATCTCATTTCCGAATGATTTAATACTAATCCTAATTTTAACTTTTTACTTTTCAAAAATTCATTAGAATAATAGAAATATGTATAGTCCATATATCCGTGAAGAATACCTGTAAACGAATATTGTTCAGACAGGCTTTTGATAAAGTCTACTCTTAACTTCATAACAAACTTCACTAATTGATTATACGCAATTAATATATCTCCTTTGTCGAGTTGTTCTTTGTAAATTTCAACATAATGATTCAAGTTCTTCATATGGCTTTGCGCTACTTGTACCTAATGTACCGTATAAGTGATCGTTTTAATGCAACTGATACATTGTTGTTGGTAGTTTTATTTTTTTTCTTTTAAATTTTTATACATAATATAGGTGTCTACCAAGCCTAATTCAGAGTGTCTAAACCCGTTTGGTGTTATCCCAATTATTTCAAATCCGTACTTTTTCCATAATTCAACTGCTCCTTTATTTGTACTCACCACAATATTGAATTGAATTCCCACGTATCTGTTTTCTTCTGCTATTTGTAAAGAGTGTTCACAAAGTTTTTTTCCAATCCCTTTTCCTTGTGCGTTTGGACTTACCATATAACTGCAATTTGCAATATGATTTCCTAAATCAATTTGATTAGGCTTGATTATATATGTTCCGAGTATTTGTTCATTTTCTTCAATTACATAGGTTTCCATATATTCGGCAAACCAATGTTTTTTCAAATCCTTTTTCGGGGTATCAGGATCAAAGACATAGGTGTCTCCGGTTTTAATGACTTCCGAGAAAATTTTCCAAACTTTATCAAAGTCAGTTTTTATCGCTTTTCTAATATTCAATTTCTGTCTTTTAGTTAATTACCTACATACAACGCCAAATATATAAATTGGAGCAAGACAAGTATACCTAAACCAATTGATTTATCCCTGCCTACCTGGCGGATGGCAGGTTCAATTTATAAAAATTTAGTGCTATTGCAAAAAGGGAATAGCCTTTTGATCGATCCCTCAACTGTTGTGACCGCGGATATGTTGTTGTAGTTCGTTATTTTCTGTTTTTATATAATTCGATGGCTTTTAAGAATTTTATTCCGCCAGTCTCTGTTTGATCGTGTATAAATTCGTTTAAATCAGGATGATTTTTATCAATCCAGTTTAAGAGTTCAGTTTTGTTTCTTTCCCAAGTCTTTTCATTAAAATTGACGTAATCTGTCGCTACAGTAATTATTTTATCTTTTTGAAATCGTATAACCTGACTTGTTATAAATGGTTCTTCATGAAGAAAAGAGATTCTTTTGTCCATTTTTGAAATCTTTGCTTTAACAATCTCGTCTTGTTGCTCAATTTCAAGTATTGTATAGCTAGGGTCAAAAACAGAATCCCATTTTAAAAACTCTAAGTACTCATTTTGAGAATATGTCTGTTCATATTTACCTTCTTTTGTGATAAGACTATCCGCAAACCAAGCATTTATTCCTGAGTAATCAGAATTATCAAGAACACTGTAGTATTGTTTTGCGATTTCAATTTTATCAATTCCTTTTTCAGAATTTTTACAGGATACAAACCCCATTGTTATAAACAATGAAAGTATTAAAATTTTATTCATTTTCTTTTTTTTGATTTTTCGTTACAGCTTTAAAAGCTATACTTCGACAAGCTCAGCAAAGGCTTTTAAAAATTTGGGTTAAACACCAAATCTTGTATTAATTACTGCCTTTGTTAGGTGCTGGTTTTATAGTTCACTCTCTTTTAAATCTTTAGCTAAACTTGCAATTTTTAATTTTTTATTTCGCTTTATGTACTCTAAATCAGCAAAATTGTCAATCATTAACTGACGGTTATAATAATTTATATGCTCAAGAATTGCGAAAAAATTGGCTAATATCCCCCAAAAAATGAAGTTTTTAGGAATAATACTCCAGTCATTTTGATACAATTGAATTGCAAATATTATTGGAATCAGACCAATTAATATTAAATTTAATTTTTTAGAATTCCTGAAAATATTTAAGTTTTTTTCTTGATTAAAGGGCTTATCCATCAGTCTGTATAACTTTAATTTCCAATAGTGTTGACCTTGAATTAGTATTATTATACAAACTAAAATTCCATACAACAGAAAAAATATATCTACAAATGAGTTATTAAGGAATAGATAAACTAATATCGCTGGGAAAGTCACAAAAGCGTGAAATCTTTCCATAGGATAATAACTCTTTAATCTTTTAATCAGTTTTTGTTTACTCATATTTTTTTTCGTCTTGTGCACCTAACTATTGCATATATTCTCTTTATACATTCCACTAATCTACTCCAATATTTTTTACCCTTGGATGTGTAATATCATAAGTTTTTTAAAAAGCTATATTTAATCTAAGAGAAGAAATCTCGATCTTGCTCCTCGGTTTCACCTTTCGTAAAAAAATTAGGGATATAGTTATATTCTAATCTAAAATAGGGGTAGTGTCGCCCTCTAAAACTTGATCCAGGTAAGTATTTGTAATATTTTTTATTGAATACTATATTTTAGCAAATAATTACGAATCTAATATATACTAGAGTTTAAGTAAATAGTTAACGATTGTATTTATGATAATTTTGCTAAATACTCCTTTAGATATTTTGTTAGTAAGGCTGTCCATCCACCTTCAAAGTTTTTGAGATCAAAATCGGTATTATCTTGCGGGAAAGTTTCGATTCCTGTATGAGTTAATGTCAACCGTGTTTTGTTTCCTTCTTTAAAAAGATCAAAGGTAACAAGAGAAAATCCTTTAAGATTTTCATACGCCCAACTATATTGAAGTCTTTTAAGTGGGATTACTTCGGTGATTTTACAAAGGTGCATATAATGTTCACCTTTTACTCCCTGACCCGCAAATTGAAATTCGAAACCTACTTCGGCTTTGAATTCTGATAAATCAAAGTACCATTTTTTCATTTCTTCTTTGTCAGTTAATGCTTTCCATACGGTTTGGATGGTTGCTTCATACATTTCTTCAACAACTACTGTTTTCATTTTTTATTTTTCTTTTTAGATGATGGTTTAATATTATCTACAGAGGTATCCAGAACTGTCTTAGACTCAGTTTCTACTACATGTTTAAGTGCGTGTAATTTTTTGGTCCAGAAGAGGTTAAATTGCTCCGTCCATTCATGAACTTCATTTAGTTTTTCGAGTTTAGCTTCGCAAATTCGTTGTCTGCCCTGTTGTTTTATTGCTATAAGATTGCACTCCTGAAGAATTTTAATATGCAAAGAGACTGCTTGTCTACTCATAGTAAAGTTTTCTGCAATCGAGTTGAGGTTCATACTTTGTTTTGCTAATAACCCTATGATCTCTCTTCTGGTAGGGTCTGCAATTGCTTGAAAAACATCTCTTTTTGTCTCCATAATATATTTATATGCAAGGATATGCTTGCAAATATACATGCAAGTATTTACTTGCGCAAATATTTTTGAAGAAAAGTTAAGTGTTAATCGCGATCTGGATATGATAGATCCCTATATTTTTATTTAGTAGTGGCTTATTAATTCTAATTTGGTGATAGATGGCCGATAGGTTTTGGTTGATTTATATTTACCAGAACAGCATGCAAATTCTGATAGTTTCCATTCTCAAAATAATTCATTTGTCTTATATTTAAATCTTATAAGAAGTTGTAGTTCAAAACTAATTAAACCTTTAAGAGATGTCTGAAGAATTCAAAACATATTTTGAAACTAATAAGCAAACCTGGAACGAGAAGGTTGATGTGCATGCTGCTAGCGAATTTTATGATATCGATGCTTTTAAGAAAGGTAAATCATCATTAAACCGATACGAAATAGAAGCATTGGGAGATGTTTCTGGTAAATCTTTATTGCATCTGCAATGCCACTTTGGGCAAGATACTTTAAGTTGGAGTAGGATGGGAGCACAATGTACTGGAGTAGATTTATCTGAAAAAGGAATTGAACTGGCATCACAACTTAATGAAGAATTAGAATTGGATGCAAAATTTGTATGTTGTAATGTTTTAGATACTTCGACTTATATCAAAGATCAATTTGATATTGTATATACAAGTTATGGCGTTATAGGATGGCTGCCCGATTTAAAACCTTGGGGTAAAATGATAGCAGAAAAATTAAAACCAGGAGGCACTTTTTATATCGTAGAATTTCATCCCATTGTTTGGATGTTTGATTATTTAGAGAAAGAACCTATTATTAGATATGGATACCATCAAAAAGAAGCTATTTATGAAGAGTATCAAGGAACATATGCCGACGAAAACTCTAAAATGCTTAGTAAAGAGTATGGTTGGAATCATGGCTTTGGCGAAATAATATCTTCTTTATCCGAGGCAGGACTCACGATAGAATATATGAAAGAGTATGATCAATCGCCGTATAAAATATTTCCAAATTTGATAGAAAAACAAAAAGGGCTTTTTGAAACTGAAAACAAATTATACCCTTTACTCTTTGCTATAAAAGCTAAGCTGTAGTTGTGGATTGATGCCGATAAAGGTTTTTTTGCATATTCTAACTACTAACTACTAACTACTAACTACTAACTACTAACCACTAACCACTATTCACTAACCATTTTTCGCTTTTCACTTTTCACTCACCGCACACCACTACGATAATTCGACAATATTTGTTATTTTTACCGAAGGTTTTAATGTTTGCATATGCTCTTTATATAAAATTGAGCGCACCTATTAGAGACATTAAAGCTCGGGTCTTCTTACGATCCTATATAATTTCTAATGGGTTGTGAATCACAATTATTGTATGCAAACAAAAAATATTGCTATTGTTGGAAGCGGCCTTGTAGGTTCGCTATTAGCACTCTATCTAAGAAAACGTAAATACCAAGTTACTGTTTTTGATAGAAGACCAGATATTAGAACAGTTCAATTTAGTGGTCGATCTATAAACCTTGCCATGTCTGTACGTGGGTGGAAAACATTAGACAATATTGGGATAGGTGATGAGGTAAGAAAATTGGCAATCCCAATGGATAAACGTACCATACATATAGCAGGAGAACCAATATATCATCAGCAATACGGTAAAGATGGAGAAGCTATTTCTTCGATTTCTAGAGGCGTATTGAATAGAAAAATGATTACTCTTGCTGAAGAAGCGGGCGTTATTTTTAGATTTAATGAGAAAGTATGGGATATAAACCTTCCGGAAGCAAAAATTTATACTGGCGAGACCGAAAAAAGCGAATGGAAAGAATATCAATATGATATGATTTTTGGTTGCGATGGCGCATTTTCGAGAGTGCGACATAAAATGCAACGTAGAAGTAGGTTTGATTATTCGCAAAAGTTTTTAGATACCGGATATAAAGAATTAGGGATCCCTGCTAACGCTGATGGAAGCCATAAACTCGATAAATATTCGCTTCATATCTGGCCCAGAGGTAAGTTTATGTTGATTGCATTACCTAACCTTGATGGTAGTTTTACCTGTACATTGTTTATGCCTCATGAAGGAGAGAATTCTTTTGAAGGATTGATTACTGATGATGAAGTAAAGAAATTCTGGCAAGAACATTTTCCTGGTACTATCGAATTAATGCCTACACTATTAGAAGATTTTAAAAATAATCCAACGAGTTCTTTGGTAACTATGAAATGTTACCCCTGGACATATTGGGATAAAGTAGCTCTGGTTGGGGATTCTGCTCATGCAATCGTTCCTTTTTATGGTCAAGGTATGAATGCTGGTTTTGAAGATATCTCGGTATTGGATGAAATCATAGGATCAAACGGAGATAGTAACTGGCAACATATTTTTGAGATGTATCAAAAATCTCGTAAACCAAATGCAGATGCAATTGCAGAACTTTCTTATCGTAATTTTATAGAGATGAGCAGTAAGACAGCTGATCCTGATTTTATTCTAAGAAAGAAAATTGAAAAACTATTTTCTGAAAAACACCCTAACAAATGGTTGCCACTATATTCTCGAGTTACTTTTAGTCATGGGCCTTATGCTGAAGCCTTAAAGACCGGAGACCAACAAGCAGCTATTATGGATAAAGTGATGCAAATGGATAATATAGAATCTATTTGGAATACCAATGAAGTAGAGCAATATATTCTTAGTCTTTTAGAAGATAAATATGCTATAAAAAAATAGAATAGTTACCAGTCATAAAACTGTAACCGTTCTGTTAACTACATATTGTGTAATCTTTTCTTAGGTTTAACTTTACAAACTGTAAAATCAATAGTATTAAAAATATGAAAATTTAAATAATTGATCATTAGTGATTTATTTTTTTTTGTCTATTGTTTGTACACTTTTTTTAACAACTTATTTCTTTAAGTCTACTTATTGTATACTTTGTTTTTATTCGAGATATCTATAGCTATCTTTACTTTTACAAAAAAGAACGAATAAATGGATAAATTAACTCAGTTTTTTAGTGAACTGTTAACCAATGCAGATAAATTAGACCGTTTTAATTCAGGCTTGAGCAAGGACGAAATTACTAGCAATCGGCAAAGCATGTTGAATGCAGCGGGAGTAAAGCAAGCAGGAGACATAATTGGGATGGATGCCCAGGAATTACAAAAATTAATGGAAAAAGAGCTGGCTCAAAAAACCAGTGACAATTTAGAAACAACAATTTGTGGACTGATTGCTAAGCAAATGCTAGAATATCCTGAACGGATAGCAATTATCGATGGCGAGACCAAAATTAACTATAAGGGTCTCATGAAACGAGTTAATGAGGTTGCCGGAGAGCTTAATAATCGTGGGGTAAAACCAGGATCATTGGTCGGAGTATGTATGGACCGCTCATGGGAGCTAGTAGCTACTCTAATTGGTGTGATGCAAGCAGGATGTGCGTATGTACCGTTGGATCCTGCATATCCACAAGATCGGGTTCGATATATGTTAGAGCATTCTCGTGCTGTAGCTGCTATTGTCGATAATGACAGCACTGCCAACCTATGCAGTGGAGTACGTGAACTAATGTGGATCAATACGTTGGGTAGTCATACAGATAGTTCGATACATCCCTCTGCGAACGATTTGGCATATGTTATCTATACTTCGGGTTCAACGGGGCAACCCAAAGGGGTCGCTGTCGAACATAGTAGTGTTGTGGCCATGCGTCAGTCTATGCGTGAAAAATTTAGTGACGAAGAACTGAAAGGGATGTTTGCTGGTGCCTCAGTTTGTTTTGATACTTCAGTGATGGAAATTATGGGCACGTTGTCCCTGGGAGGCACTATAATATTAGCGAAAAATGCTCTTGAGCTGACCAAACTTCCTGCAGTAGATCAGGTGAGAACATGTGTAATGGTTGCATCAGCAGTGCAGGCATTACTCTCTACCGAAAAATTACCTGAAGGGATACAATGTCTGGTGTTTGGTGGCGAAGCGCTCAAACGCTCACTGGTAGAGCAAGTGTATACACTAAGACCAGACTTGCGAGTATTAAACGCATATGGTCCTACAGAAGATACCGTATATTCAACCATTGCCGAAGTTCTTTCTGGTACCAAAGTTGTAACGATAGGTAAGTCGGTGCCAAACTCACGTGCATACATTTTGGATGATACTTTGCAACCTGTTTCTGAGGGCGTAGCTGGAGAACTGTATCTTGCAGGAAGTAAGCTTGCTAGAGGATACTTGTATGATGAAGCGATGACCAAGGAGCGTTTTATCGAAATGGAGCCGAGTGATCTGATTCCAGATCATCGGTTGTACAAAACGGGCGATTTGTGTTGCTGGACAGAAAATGGAGAAATCGAATTTCTTGGCCGAGTCGACCAACAAGTAAAGATCAGAGGTTTTAGAATTGAACTTGAAGAAATTGAGTCGACACTGGAGTCTATGCAAGGTGTTGATGCAGCTGCAGCTGCGGCTGTTGATGGAAGTATTGGTCAGAAAATATTAGTAGTCTATGTTGTAAGTCGGGATGAAGCAGTAACAGCCGCTAGAGTCAAGTCTTATTTATCAGAACGATTACCAAAATATATGGTTCCTCAGGTGGTGAAACAAATTAAGGCATTGCCTCTTTTACCCAATGACAAACTTGATCGCAAAAAGCTAATAAGTCTAGAAGAAGAGGTGCGTTTTGAACAAAGTGCCCCAAGTGCTGACGCAGTCAATAGTACTAGCATTCTCATACAACGTTTGGTAGGCTCAAATAATGAACAGCAAGTAGCGATACTGTCGATCATTCAGAACGAAGTGGCTTCTCTCCTTAACTTAGGTGATCCAGCACATGTATTACCAGACTATTCATTCGATGGTCTTGGTCTTGATTCTCTAACTACATTAGAGTTTAGTTGTCGACTCACCAAATTATTGGGGTTAGAATTGTCAGCTAATGCAGTCTTTGAACACTCTACCCCAAACGCACTAGCCAATTATATTATCAATATGATGGGAAGTGACGTTGATAAAAACTCAGTAGATAAGTTGCCTAAGGTAGCTACAGATACACTTGCTAGTTTTCAAACTCATATTCAGTCGAGTCATCCAACATTTCAGGCTGCAAAAGCACCTGCATGGAACGCCACTGATAAAGGTAAGCTGGTTCAAGAAGTCTTGCGCATGGTGAACGATAATCGCAGAAATCCTTATAGTAAGGTATTGCGAACAGGAAGTGCCACTAGAGGTATCGTTGGCGATGCCTATAATGATGAAGAGCAAGAAGCGGTTATATGGACCACCAATCTGTACCTTGGTTTGAATCGTGACCAGAAAGTCATAGAGGAAGCTACTACCGCATTAGCGCGTTTTGGAACCGGAATGGGTACTTCGGCGGCAGCGTCTGGTATGACCAATCAACACCTGGAGTTCGAAACAGAGTTTGCCGATTTAGTAGGAAAGCCTAGTGCTTGCTTGTTTCCGACAGGATACACAGCCAATGTCGGAGCGATTGCAGGGATTCTGGGAAAAAACGATGTTGTCATTATCGATCAGCTCTGTCACGCGTCTATTGTTGATGGTGCTCGTCTATGTGGTGCGACTATTAGGACGTTTCAACATAACAATGCAGCTGATTTGGAAGCTGTTCTTGAGTCAGAAGTATCACCCTATCGAACTATTCTAGTAGTTCTTGAAGGTGTATATAGTATGGGTGAAGGCGCTGCACCGGTTGCAAAAATTGTACGCACGGCAAAAAAATATAATGCACTCGTTCTAGTAGATGAAGCGCATTCTTTTGGTTTTTATGGTGAAGGTGGAGCCGGCATTTGTGCTGCTCAAGGTGTTACTGAAGAGGTGGATTTCATCATGACAACACTTAGTAAAGCATTAGGTAGTCTTGGTGGAGTTGTTGCAGCTAGCCAAGAACACGTTGACCTTATGAAATCGTCTTCTAGAGCTTACATTTTTCAGGCTTCCATTAGCCCAGCAGATATGGCAGCAGCACTTACTTCATTACGACGCCTCCGTGCTGATGAGGCATTGCGTGAGCGACTATGGGATACAACTCGTTACATGCGCCAGCGATTTGAAGATGCAGGGTATGATCTAGGAACTGGAGACGGACCTATCGTTACTCCTCATTTTAGTGACAAGGATAAGCTTTATGCAATAGTGCAGAGCTTATATCAGCGTGGCATTCAAACATCGGCAGTGACTTATCCAATTGTAGAAAGTGGACGAGGTCGCTTAAGACTCATCTGCTCGGCCGCTCATACACGTGAAGACGTAGATAAAACGATCGAAGCTCTCATCGAAGCAGAACGTGAGGTAGATGAACAACTTGCTGCAAAAAATGATGAAATAAGAGACTTACACATAACACAAGCTGATGTCGAAGTCTGGGCCAGTGCATTTGCTGACTATCTGAAAAAATTGATAACAGAAGTTTCTGCTCCAACCCCAAATCTCGCTATATCTGTTAATGTTTCGGAAGAGTTTGAACCAATCACAATTTTATGTAAAGATAGCGATGTGACATTGAGTGCTCTTAAGGATTGTGATTTGCCTTCTTGCTCATTACTTCTTACTGATAGAGTCGCGGTTTCTGCTTTGCAGTCATCTAATGTACAAGGACTGCTTGATAGCATTTGTAAAGGAACCTGTGTGCTAAAGGGGCAAGTCGAGCCATTTATATGGCTTATTGGAAGAATTGTAGATCAACGACATAGTGTCCTTACTCATGCTGATACGGTGTGAAGTAGGCCAGAAGTTTAATAAGACTCAAGATAGAATCTTCCGCAAATTATATTGCGGAAGGTGATATCGGGCGCCAAAATGCACGAAACATACACATAAAACACCGATTTATGTAAAGAAAGTATTCTTATTAAAGTTTTGGAATCTTTTTAACGGTTATATAAAACTAGTATTATAGCCCTATAAATCGCTTTAAGAAATTCAATTTTTTAGCACTATATGGCGAATATTTAAAGTTAGGCTCAATCCAGAATGGTTTTTGTAAAACACTCTTGTAATGTGAAAATGTCTCAAATCCATACTTTCCGTGGTAATTGCCAATGCCACTACTTCCAACACCACCAAAAGGAAGCGTTTGCTCTGTAAAATGCATCATAGCATCATTTATTGCACCGCCACCAAAAGAAACTTCATTAAGTACTTTCTTTTTTACAGTGCTGTTTTTTGTAAAAACATAACAAGAAAGAGGCTTAGATAAACTTTTTACTTTTTCGATAGCTTCTTCGATAGTATCAAATGAAACAATAGGTAAAATAGGTCCAAAAATCTCATCTTGCATTACTTTGTCTGAAAAACTAACATCTTTCATCACCGTAGGAGGTATAACTCGTTCTTCTTTATCACCATTACCACCAACATATACTTTATTAGAATCAATCATATCATTTAGTCGATCAAAATTCTTTTGATTAATGATTTGAGTGTAATTATCATTATCTACATGATAATCTGATTTTTCTATTTGCGCTTTCATGGCTGATAATAATTTTTCTTGTATGCTAGATTCTACCAAGACATAGTCTGGAGCAATACAGGTTTGACCAGCATTAAGAAACTTTGCCCATACCAATCGTTTTGCTGTCATATCAATATTAACATCTTTGGTAATGATAGCAGGGCTTTTTCCACCCAATTCTAAAGTAACTGGAGTTAAATGTTTTGCTGCGGCTTGATAAATAATTTTCCCCACGGGTACACTGCCTGTAAAGAATATTTTGTCAAATTTGAGGTTCAGTAACTCGGTTGTTTCTTTTATACCGCCTTCAATAACTTTAAAAACTGTGGAGTCAAAATTCTGATTGATTAATTGCGCCATTGTGGCTGCTGTACGAGAAGGAACTTCACTTGGTTTAAGTACTACAGTACAACCTGCTGCTATTGCTGCTATTGCTGGGCACAAAGATAATTGATAAGGGTAGTTCCAAGCTCCGATTACTAAAATAGTACCATAGGGTTCTGGGATGATATAACTTTTACCAGGAAGATTTGCTAAACCTGTAGAGGCTTTCTTTTTTTTAGACCATTTTTTAACTTTTACTAATGCTAGATCAATTTCATGATAAATTATAGATAACTCAGTCACATAGGTTTCGAATTCGGATTTTTTAAAATCCTTATAAATTGATTCGTATAGTAACGCTTCATTTTTTTTCAAAACATTTTTTAAGCGTTTCAATTGTTGAATTCTAAAAGAAATATCTTTTGTAGCATTAGTATTAAAAAAATGACGTTGCTGATCTATAATATCCTGATAGTTCATAGTAAAATTGTAAATAGGTTATAAAAATAGAGGAAACTAAGTTAAGCTTTTTGTTTCTTAAGTTCAAGCTCGCGTTGCATTTGTTTGACAGTTAGTGTGCTACCATCATGACTCCATCCTGGAGGCCCAAAAATATACATGAATTTATGATACCAGTTTTTGGATTTTTTAGTGTCATTCCATATATCTTTATACTCATGAGTTAGAATCACCCAGGGATTATAAGAATCTGGTGCATGGGTTACGCCATATTGAACTTTTATATTATCGTCTAGTTCTTTCCATGTTCCAAATATTTTATCAAAAATATTTAGAAATCCACCATGATTTTTATCCATATACTCTACATTTTTTGCATGATGTACTTGATGCATAGTATGTGTGTTGAAAATCTTTTCGATAAAACCCATCTTTGGGATATATACAGAGTGTAATTGAAATTGCCATAATGCTTCAATACCTAAACAAACTACTACCATTTCTGGAGGAAACCCTATAGCTGGCATCCACATATAAAATAAGGGTTTGTATAAAAGAGTAAACCAACCGTTACGAACAGCTGTTCCAAGATTAAAGTTATCAGAGGAATGGTGCACTATATGAGCTGCCCATAATGCTCTTACCATATGATTTTGTCTGTGAAACCAATAATAAGTATAATCATCTGCTAACTGACATAGCAACCATATGTACCATGCATAACCAAAAGATTCCCACCCCATAATGTTTGTGCGTACACCATTAATTTCGGGGTTAAAGAGCTCATAGACATAGACAAAAAGAACGATAGAAAAAATTGTTTTAATCAATGGGCCTAATATAGCCGAACCGACACCCATAAATAAACTAGCTCCTAAATCTTTCCATTTATAAAGCTCTTTATGTTTGTGATCATGTGTTTTACTGTAGGTAAGTTCTACTAAAATTAACCCTAAAAAACAGGGTACTCCGTAGACTAAGGGGCTTGTGAAATCCATTCTTTTTTTTTCAATTCATAACAGGGGCGGAATATAGGGAGATTTTTTTAGTATACCTTTAACAATATCATGGTAATTACTCAAAAGCTATTTTTTTAACGATTGTCTAATAAAAAAACGATCATTTGTTAGATTTTATTCTTACCTGTTTACAATTTTGGTTAGAGATTACCTCCTAGAGCAGTATATGCTGCCAATACATTTTGAATCGCTTTTCTCTCTGTTTTACTTACTGTTCTTTTATAGACATTATCTTTACCTACAAACTTTAATTTAGTGGTTTTGCTAGAAGCAATTTTTTTTATCATGAGTATATCTTTTTTCTTTATAACGCGATCTAACCACTCTCTTTTTCCTCCAGATTCTTCTTTTTCTTTAAACTCTCCTGGTGTATCTTCTGTTATTTCAAATATTTCTCCACCAGCATTTATTTCTATTCTTTCAATATGAAGCCATTTCTTTTTTGTGAAATAATTTATCGATAATCCTAACCAAGGTTTTTTTTCTTTTTTACCTACATAGGTTTGGATATAGTTCTTTGTGGCTGATTGTATAGAAGACTTGTCAGAGTACCAGGTAACATGATCATTAATATCATATTTCTTTTTCATTTTAGAAATTGCTTTTTCATTTTCTTTTCTGCGAGCTTCGCTTATCTCTTCTTCGGCTACTTCTGTTTCAGCTTCTTCTTTTTCTTCTTCTTTATTTTCGGTATTTTCTTTATTTGGGGTTCTTGCAGTTTCTATGATATCTTTTTCTACTTTTTTTAATAAGCTCTTAGCTTTTTTTCCTTCATTGGTAAAGGTGTATTTACTGATTAAAGTTTTAAGAAAATCTCTGCTTTTTGCATAATCTTTTTTTTCTCGATATTGTTCAGCTTGTTCTAATATTTCACTAGGGGTAAGTTGACATTCTGCAATTTCTTTTTTTAGCTTTTCATTTTCTTCTTTCAGTGTATCGAAATCTGCTTGAGGCACTCCACAGCCTATTACAAATAGAAAGAAAAATGCATGTAGTGTTGTATTAACATTTCTCATGACGATGGTGTTTACTAATTAATTATGGTTGATTTTTAGGTATTTATTACAAGTGTTAAGATATGAAAAAAGTGTAAACCATTATAATTTTATGTTAAAACCTTGACTTTTAAGCGTTTTTCGGAGTGATATTTGATGCATTTACTATTATTTAGCAAAGATTTGCGATGTATTTTTAAAAGATTTAAATTCTAATGCATTACCACAAGGATCATAAAAAAACATAGTAGCTTGTTCGCCTATTTCTCCTTCAAATCTTATATATGGGGCTATTACAAACTCAATACTTTTGTCTGAGAGTTTTGTCGCAAATGCTTGCCAAACGCTCCACTCTAGTATAATGCCAAAATGTGGTATTGGTACATCTTTACCATCTACCAAATTACTATGATTACTAGTATCTGATTTTGGTTTATGGTGGATTACTAACTGATGTCCAAAAAAATTAAAATCTACCCAATGATCACTACTACGACCTTCTGTTAATTCTAAAACGGTATGATAGAAATGTCTAGCTTTTTTTAGATCATCGACTGGGATTGCGAGATGAAACGGAGATAGATTTGTATTCATAGTATAAAATTTGTGTCGTTTTTTAAACTCAGGAAAGATTACTCTTTTAACCGGTGTGCATTTTTTGATATATTTTTAATAGGCAATTCTAAAATGAAAAACAGGCTTTTTATTTTATTCTGGACATCTAACTTAATTTTACTACTCTTTGGAATTTAATTCCTTCGATCGCTACGTTTTTTTCTTGTAGATGGTTGTATTTGTCTTCTGATTGTACTTTGTCGATTGGGTTTAGAGTTTTCTGTAATCGAAGCCTCTTCAGTCTTACTTGAGTCACCTACGTCTGTATTGATAACTTTTAATTCTTCTGTGGTAAGATAACGCCATTGACCAACAGGCACATCCAGAGAGACATTCATAATTCGAATTCTTTTTAAAGTTACAACCTCATATCCAAGATGTTCACACATTCTACGAATTTGACGATTAAGTCCTTGAGTGAGTACTATTCTAAAAGTATACTTATTGATTTGCTCAACATCACACTTTCGAGTTACGGTATCTAATATTGGGATGCCATTACTCATTCGTTTTATAAATTGTGGATTGATAAGTTTGTTTACAGTGACCACATATTCTTTCTCGTGGTTATTACGAGCTCTAAGGATTTTATTAACAATATCTCCGTCACTAGTTAAAAAAATTAAACCTTCACTTGGTTTATCAAGTCTACCTATAGGAAAAATACGTTTTGGATAGTTGATGTAGTTTATAATATTATCTTTTTCATTTTGTGCCGTTGTACATACAATGCCTACAGGTTTGTTAAAAGCAAGGTAAACATGTTTTTCTTTGGGTTTGTTAATCAATTCGCCATCAACATGTACACTATCTTCAGGAGTTACTTTGGTCCCCATTTCTGGCACACTCCCATTTATAGTTACCCGTCCTTGATCGATTAACTTGTCGGCCTCGCGGCGTGAGCAATACCCTACTTCGCTAAGGTATTTGTTGAGTCTGGTACGTTTAGAATTTTCCACAAGCAAAGGTCATCATAAAAATTAAGCTTTCAAAAAATCAATAATCATATCGTCTACTTCATCAAAAAACAGGGAATGACCAAAATCTTCAGTAGCATTGAATTGTACACCTGCCCACTTTTTACTAATGGCTACTGACTCATCATATGGAGCAACGTCATCATTTTTATCATGAATAAGTAAGCCTTTGTGATTTAATTTTTTTGCAAAATTTGATACAGAGAATTCATCAAAGTAAAAACCATGTTTGTCCTTAAAATATTGATCAAGAGCTTTCATGAATTTTGGAGATAGTTTTAAGATCTCTTGATACCCTTTCATAATCCTTGATAGCTCTGATGGAGGCGCTAGCACTATTAATTTTTCTATTTCCTCATTGGGATACTTATATTGATGAAATATAGTTGTCATGCCACCTACAGAATGTCCTATAATGTGATTAGGACGGTATAACTCTATAATTTTTTGAAGACATTGTGTGTACAGGGGTACGTTTAAAATTTTACCAGAAGAGTTTCCATGCGCTGGGGCATCAAAGGCAACGATGTTGTATCCTTTTTCATGTAATTTCTGGATGAGTGCTTTCCAACGATGTACATTGCTTTCCCAGCCGTGTACTAGTAGTATGGTTTCTCCTAGATTAGGCCATCTATAAGTTTGAATTTGAAGATCATCAATCTGTATAATTTCGTCTTCGGATTCTTCAAGAAAATATTCCTGCTCTGGTAAAATCCTTCCTTTTCTTGGAGTGCAAAATAAAATATAAGCCTTGTTTACCGCTTTTTTAGGAAAGAAAAAGAAAATAAACTGGATATATTTTCCAATTAGAAGGGGTGCATATTTTTTAAATTTTTCTCTCATTCACCTTCGCGATGTACAGCTTCCATAGTAAATGCTGGAAGACAAATGGCAAGATACTCACATTCTTGTTCAAAAGGATTAGAATATTGAATTTTTGTATTTTTTTCAATTTTAATGGATTGCCCTGACTCTAATATTATTTTTTCACCATCAATAATACATTGTTTTTTACCACGTATAATATATGTGTACTCTTCAAATTCGGGTGTTTGAAAGGGCTCAGACCATCCAGGGGGTGCAATCATATGAGCAATACTAATTTGTGAGTTACCATCTGTGGCGTTGCCAAAATGCTCTTCGATTAGTTTTCCATCAGTAGTAGGAACCACAAATGGAGTTTTTTGAATATGATATTTTTTACCCATATCTATCGTATTAATTTTTATCCCAGCTTATCCAAAAATTCTTGATTTTTGCCGAATCTGGAATGTCAGTGACTTCTATTTTTAAATCAGTATTAGATTGAAATTTTCCTGGTAACTGCTTTTTATCTATAGTGAAATAGGCTTGAATACTATCGACAAATATTACAGCAGTACTTAATGTGTTATTGATTTTGGAGATGTTATAATGCTCTTTTATATCCTTGAAGGTGCTATTTGCCGATAGACCAGAATTAGTTTTATATCTAGCATCTATGACTTGAATACTTTCTATAGTCGATGCCGGATCAGATTGATCACTAGCTTCAAGGATAAGAAGTTTATTCCCTCCTTTATCATAAACTTCGATCTCGTTTGTAGCTGCTAGATATTGATTAGCTGAAACTCTTTTAGTAATAGAATCAGTTGCAAAGACAGAATCTAATTGGCTAACCATAACCTCATGAGTTAATAAACCTATTCTGTTATTAGATATTTCAAAAGGATCTTGTTTTACTTCTTTTTGACAACTAGATATAACTATTGGAATTAAAAGTGTTAGAAAAATTTTGGTTTTCATGGTACGTTAGTTAAAATGATTTATGTTTAATAGTTAACGCAAATTATTTCAATAACTTATTAAGTACACCAAGAGCGCCACGAATAAAAGTAGCGCTAGTGAGTACTTTTATTACTGCTTTTTCTGTTGCGCTTGTTCTCCTACTTTTTGAGCGTGAACTTGATGAGCTTTTGTTTAATTTTTCTCTTTCTTTTTTTGCTACAGCTTTGGCTTCTGCAGCCTCAGCTTTTTCAATTTTTTCTGATAAAAGTTCGTATGCACTTTCTCTATCAACCTCTTGATTATATTTAGGAATAAGCTTAGATTTTTTTAGAAGTGCTTTTAATTCTTTGTCAGTTAACACATCCATTCTACTCATTGGTGCTCTTAACATTGTTGCTGCAAGCGGAGTAGGGCGGCCTTTTTCATCAAGTGCAGAAACAAGTGCTTCTCCTATACCAAGTGATGTAAGTATCTCTTTGGTGTCATAATATTTAGAGTCGGGATAGTTTTCTGCGGTTAACTTTATAGCTTTTCTGTCTTTGGCTGTAAAAGCTCTAAGTGCATGCTGTACTTTTAGTCCCAATTGACCCAAAACTCCATCAGGAACATCGGTAGGGTTTTGAGTCACAAAATACAATCCAACTCCTTTGGATCTAATTAATTTTACAATACTTTCTATTTGATCCATTAAAGCATTTGAGGCTTGTTTGAAAATTAAATGTGCCTCATCAAGGAAAATAATTAATTCTGGTCTTCCACTATCTCCTTGTTCTGGAAAAGTGCCATAGATCTCGGCAAGTAAACTCAACATAAATGTAGAGAATAACTTTGGTTTATCTTGTATGTCGGTTAATCTAATGATATTGATAATACCTCTGCCGTTATCATCAACACGACAAAGATCTTGGACTTCGAATGATTTTTCACCAAAAAACACATCTCCTCCTTGTTGTTCTAACTCGACAATTTTTCTTAAAATTGATCCGGTAGATGCAGTAGAAATTCGTCCATAATCTTTTTCTAATTCTTTTTTACCTTCTTGTGTCGAAAATTGTAATACTTTCTTTAAATCTTTTAGATCTAATAATGGTAATTTATTATCATCACAATATTTAAAAATAATAGAAATGATTCCTGCTTGTGTTTCTGTGACGTCTAAAATCCTTGATAATAATACAGGTCCAAATTCACTAACGGTAGCTCGAAGTCTGGTGCCATCTTGTTCTGAAAGAGAAAGGATTTCTACCGGAAAACCCTTGGCTTCAAATGGAATACCAATTTTTTCATGACGTTCATCAATTTTTGGGTGACCAGGACTAGCAGCAGCAATTCCACTTAAGTCTCCTTTAATGTCCATCAAAAGGACTGGTATCCCTTGCTCGCTTAGGTTTTCTGCGATTACTTGCAAGGTTTTGGTTTTACCGGTACCAGTTGCTCCAGCGATTAATCCATGTCGGTTTAATGTTTTTAAAGGCACTTTTACATGTGCATTTGTTACAGTTTCGCCATTAAGCATGGCAGCACCCATAGTAAGAAATTCTCCTTTTGTTTTATACCCTTCATTTATATGATCTAGAAACTCCTGATTTTTACTCATGATTAGATTTTATTTTTGATAAAAATATGAATCTTAACTTTTCTATTGAAATTATAAGTTACTTTTAATATAAAGTATAAGATAATAATAACTAATATCAAAGTCATGATTAGAATACTGGCCATTATTTGCGTTGCTTCATTCTTTATAAGTTACACCACAAAAGCTCAAGAATCCGCAGGAGATATTATATTTCATAAAACTCACGAACCAAAAAAGGAAAACGCTCCTTTTTCTGATGCAGTACAAGTAGGCAATTTATTCTTTCTATCGGGTCAAGTTGGGATGGATCATAAAATAAGGAAATTGGTTGAAGGTGGTATAGAGGCTGAAACTAAACAAACCTTAGAAAATATTAAAGAAGTTTTAAAACACCACAATTTAAAGATGGATAATGTTGTAAAATGTACTGTGATTTTGGCAGATATCAATGATTTTTCTGCTTTTAATGAAGTATATAAGACGTATTTTCCTAAAAAACCTGCCAGAACAACTTTTTCTGCAAAAGGATTAGCTGTTGGAGCAAAGATAGAAATAGAATGTATCGCAGTTAAAAATAGCGGTAAAAAGAGTATTCAAGAATAATATTTACTTTATAATTCTTTAATGTTATGTACCTTTGCTGCCTTATGCAAGAGAGTACACAAAAATTAGTAGATGAGGGTAAAATGCTTCCTTTGATGGAAGAATTTTATACAATTCAAGGAGAAGGTTATCACAAAGGAACTGCAGCTTATTTTATTAGAATAGGGGGCTGTGATGTGGGTTGCCATTGGTGTGATGTAAAAGAGAGCTGGAATGCTGATTTGCATCCTCCAACGAGTACAAATCTTATTGTTGAAAAAGCTTTGAAATATAGTGAAGTTGTTGTGGTAACGGGAGGAGAACCATTAACTTGGGATATGTCGCATTTAACAGAAGGGTTAAAAATTAAAGGAGCAAAAACTCATATCGAAACTTCTGGAGCGTATCCATTAACAGGAAAATGGGATTGGATTTGTCTTTCTCCTAAGAAGATAAAACTTCCTAAAGCAGAGATTTATAATGTTACAGATGAGTTAAAATGTATTATCTATAATAAGAGTGATTTTGCATTTGCAGAAGAACAAGCGTCAATGGTTTCGGATACTTGTATTTTATATCTACAACCCGAATGGAGTGTTCGAGAGAAAATAATACCAATGATAGTTGATTATGTTATGCAAAACCCAAAATGGAAAGTTTCTCTTCAAACTCATAAATATTTGAATATTCCATAGTAAAAATCTTAATTAAATAAGTTTTTTAAATTTTTTAAGCAAAACTACAAGTAATTCATGATTGAAAATATGTGGTTAAACCATAATATAGGGGGATTTTCCCCTTCAACCAAGCATTAAAAAGAAGGAAAAAACTTACAATATTATGAATTTTTAACATTCGTGGTGTTGCTTTATCAGTTTTTTACATATTTGTGTCGAATTGTTAATTTTTAATTAATTTTTTTTTAAAATTAACACTTGTTAGTTTATAAATTTGATAAATAATTAAAAAACAATTTCATATGAATTCAATTTTTACTTTTGAGGGGCTTGATTTCAAAGCTATTGTTAGATTTTTAAAAGATTTACCTGGGGCATCAGTTTACGCAATACGTAAATAATTTTAATATCTATCATTTAAAATAAAAAAAGAGAGACATAATATATAGTCTCTCTTTTTTTATGCAATATACTTTTAAACTTATGTTATTTAAAAATATACTACAATCTTTTGTATTCAATTACCTTATTGTCTATGCATGCAGATTATTAGAGCATGATAAATAGGGGAAAAAACCCCTAAATTATCACTTTAACATGTAGGTTTTTTCTTCAAAAATTAACAACGAAATAAATGTGTTTTGGTAGTATGTCGTTTTTATAGTATTCCTTATCTAAAACTCTATTTCTATAATGTTAATTTTTTTATTTGATAGAACCCTTGCAGTATCTTTGTGTAAGAAATTATAAATCAAATAGTTATGAAAATTTTTTACGGTATTTTGACGATAGATATTAAGGCATTAAAAAGTTTTTTAAGACAATTACCATCAGCATGTAGTCATGCAATTCATAGATAAATTAGTGTATACGTTTATCTATTATATGAATTCAATGTTAATTAAGGCTTTTTACAAACATGAACAGATAATAATCACATGGATTTGGGGAAATAACCCCTTTTTCCTAGTAAAAAATAACAACAAATACAAGGCTAACTTTCAGATAGATAGGTTTTTGTGTTAGTTATCGGTAAAATCTCTGATTATATCTAAAAATCAGATAAATTGTTGACTTCACTTAATTTGGATGTTATATTTGTTTAATATTAATTTAATATAGAAATATGGGGCTATTTTACACAAAATTTAGATTAACTTTTAGAATTGTAATGGAATTTCTAAAAGAATTACCTGGAGCATCGGGGCACGCTATACACAGGTAATCAAAAGACATTTATTATTCCTTTATGGAGTAATCACAATCATTTATTTTAGGGCATAAAAATAGCTCGGTATAGATACCGAGCTATTTTTTTATACTATTTAATTTACTTTTTTACATAAGAAAAGGGATTTCTACACGGGTAGTATCCCATCCTATAACCATGTGATACCCTTTGTCTACCTTTTTAAAAGCTATAGAGAATACTTCTAAAGCATCACCAGTAGCAGCAGGGACTTTTATTCTGGCTACATCCTTTCCTTTATCATAAGAATAAGCTCCCCAACTATCTAGCTCAGAACTAAGTATAATGGTCCATTCTTTTTCTCCAGGAATGGTATATAAAGAATATGTACCAGCTTTTACCTCTTGATCAGCCATTTTTAGGTCCTTAAAGAATTTGATCTCTGTAGCCTCATCAGCGCCAGTTCTCCATACTTTATCATATTTTACAAGGTCTCCAAATATTTTCCTTCCTTTTTTTTGTGGACGACTATAAATAACCTTAATCTCAGGTTTTGCGTTTCTATCTGCTTTTGCATAAGCAATATCTGTTGGGCTTTTTTGTAAACCTGCAAATTTTTGAGCATTTGTAGTAGATAATACTCCAAAAAACATAATAATAAGTAAAGCGAGTGATTTTTTCATAATGTTGAATTTAATTTTTTATGATATACGTAAAGATATATGTGATCCTGTAAGCTAAATGTTAATCTACTCTATAAATTCTGTTAAATGTTACTAATAACAATTTGATAGTGTTTTAATGTGCATATGTTAAGATTGATTACTTTTTGTTATTTATTTTCGATTTATTGTTTTAAAATGAAATACAAAATGTAATTATTGTTTTTATTTTGTAATCATAAAATGATATTTGAACTCTCAATTAATAGAAAAAGAAGATTATGTGTGGAATTGTTTGCGCTTTTGATTTAAAGCAAGATGTAGAGGTTTTAAGGCCTCAATTATTAGAAATGTCTAAAAAAATTCGTCATAGAGGACCAGATTGGAGTGGGATATATGCCGATGAAAATGCAATATTAGCTCACGAGCGATTAGCAATTGTTGATCCGGTTTCAGGAAAACAACCTTTATTTAGTGAAGATAAAAAATTAGTATTAGCAGCAAATGGAGAAATTTATAATCATAGAGAGCTTCGTAAACAGTTTGAAGGGAAATATAATTTTCAGACTGATTCTGATTGCGAGGTAATTTTAGCATTATATCAAGAAAAAGGAGCTGATTTTATTGATGAATTGAATGGTATTTTTGCTTTTGCATTGTATGATGTAGAAAAAAATACCTATTTAATAGCCAGAGATCATATGGGGGTTATTCCGTTGTATATGGGATGGGATCAAAATGGTACTTTTTATGTGGCCTCAGAGTTAAAAGCTTTAGAAGGTGTATGTACTAAGATCGAATTGTTTTCTCCAGGACATTACTTATCTAGTGAGCATAACGAACTTAAAAAATGGTATGTACGAGATTGGGCAGATTACAATGCTGTAAAAGAAAATCAAACAAGTATAGAAGAGTTAAGAGATGCCTTAGAAGCGGCAGTTCATAGGCAATTAATGTCTGATGTACCTTATGGTGTATTATTATCAGGAGGATTAGACTCATCTGTTACTTCTGCAATTGCCAAAAAGTATGCAGATAAAAGAATTGAATCTGATGATACCAAACAAGCATGGTGGCCACAATTGCACTCGTTTTCTGTTGGTTTAGAGGGCTCTCCTGATTTGGAGGCGGCACAAAAAGTTGCAGACCATATTGGTACTGTTCACCACGAAATTAAATTTACAATACAAGAAGGTCTCGATGCGATCAAGGATGTTATCTACAATTTAGAAACCTATGATATCACAACAATTAGAGCGTCGACACCGATGTACTTAATGGCTAGAGTGATTAAATCAATGGGTGTTAAAATGGTGTTATCTGGCGAAGGAGCAGATGAGATTTTTGGAGGGTATTTATATTTTCATAAAGCACCTAATGCACAAGAGTTTCATGAAGAAACTGTGCGTAAACTTGATAAGTTGCATATGTATGATTGCTTGCGAGCAAATAAATCATTAGCAGCTTGGGGTATAGAAGGTAGAGTGCCATTTTTGGATAAAGAGTTTATGGATGTGGCCATGCGTATTAACCCACAAGATAAAATGATTAATGGAGAGCGAATGGAAAAATGGGTAATTCGTAAGGCTTTTGAGTCTTATTTGCCAGAAAGTGTGGCTTGGAGACAAAAAGAACAATTCTCTGATGGAGTAGGGTATAGTTGGATAGATACCCTAAAAGAAGTGGTAGACAAAGAAGTTTCTGATGAGCAAATGGCAAATGCACACTTTAGATTCCCTATACAAACTCCACAAAACAAAGAAGAGTTTTACTATCGTTCGATATTTGAAGGTCATTTCCCGAGTGATGCTGCAGCATTTAGTGTACCTCAAGAAGCATCAGTTGCGTGTAGTACAAAAATAGCACTAGAATGGGATGAAGCGTTTAAAAACATGAACGACCCAAGCGGTAGAGCAGTGGCTAACGTTCATGAAGAAGCTTATTAATTATACAATATAAAAAGAACAGTTTATTTTTTAGCTGCAAGTTGAGTTAATTGAGATTAAACCCTGAAGATATGTCTTCAGGGTTTTTGTTGTTATATAAACAATAAGAAGGCTATAGAATTAACTATAGCCTTCTTTGTATATTTGGTTATGTGGTATTCTAAATATTAATTACCACATCGTCCTTTATTAAGCCATCTTCTGTTGCTTTGTAATTCATATAAGAACCCTCTGTAGGTAACTTTATCTCCAGGTACATATCCTCTACCTCTACTATATTCATCAACTCCTTCACAGATATCTCCAGATGGTGGTGGGTTAGGAGTGTCGCTACATTCTTTGATACGATTCCATCTAGTAAAATCTCTTTCGAATAAGTACCCTCTATAGGTTACTCTGTCTCCAACATTGTATGATCTAGCATTTGACCATTCATCTACGCCATCACAGCTATCGGTGTTTCCACCGCCGTCACCGCCGCCGCCAGGGTATACTTGGTTGGTTCCTGCAATATCACCAGCAGATAATTCTGGTCTTCTTCTAGGGTGAGTTGTACCGTCTAAAAGTGTAATTGTTGGTCGCCCATTTTTACTAAAGGTATATGCGCCATACATCATAGTAGACTTGATATCAAAATCACCAATAAGTTGTGCTCTATTGTTTTTTCTAAATTGGCTCTCAGCACCTTGTTGTATGTTTTCGAATAAGATGATTACATGATTGTCTCTATCAGAACGTGTTTGCTCATGAACATATCCTAGTGTATGCCCGATCTCATGAATCATCACCACTTCACTAGTTCTAGTACCAATATTAATTCTACCTCTTGTACCTTGAACTCCTAAACCGGCTGAACCGCAATTACAATCCCGGCCATTATTTCTAATCGTTACATAATAATTTTCATTGGTTCTTTCTTTAAATCGTACACTGGTTTTTGTAGACCATTCGTTCATAGAGTTTCTAGTAACTTGTCTCTGGTTACTAGTCAAGCTGTTATCAAGAACATAGATAATTGTATTGTTAGGCCATTTTGTAATACCACCAGCTAAACCAAGTTTTGCGTCGATTTCAGCATCTGGACTTGGATTTTCATCAAGTTTTATTGCAATATCAGTTACCTGCTCTTCATCAAGGATAATGTCACCATATAGATAAGAACCATCGCTTAATTTTTCTACCTCAACTGGATCACCCAAGAAGAATTTTTGAACAAGTTTTGGTGTTTCGTTACTTTCGTCTGGTACTTCATCAAAACTTTCATTGGTACATGAAGTGATTAAAAGCCCTAAACTTAACGCAGTTAATTTTGCTAAGTGAATTAGATTTTTAGTTTTCATTTTTTTTAATTAAAAATTTGAGTTTGTGAATTATTTCAGCTGTGATAACTAACATATTGAGCTTGTTATTTCAAACCGATGGGTTAAAAGTATTTTAAAAAGTGTTAATTCATGTTAATGAATGAGTATCCGTAAGGCGCAAGCTATTAATCGTACTATATGGTTGCCTAAAAAAGTTTTGCTATATTGTTTTTGGCATATTTTTTTTAAGACTGAAGGTGTTTTGATAATAAAAAAACAATATAATTATCAAGCAGTTGTGCTTCTGATTTCTCTAGATTTGTAGTTAGATTTTTAAGAGGGTTTGATAATTATAAAATTATAATAAAATCCATTTAAGGCTGTTTTTATCGTTTTTAAGAGCGTTTTCTTTTTTTCTGGTACTAATCTTAACTAATTGTTGATAACTCTTTAAATCATCTTTGATAAAATCCTTTTATCCTTTAGTTGATTTTTTATCTTTGTTCGTTAACCAAAATTATCATAAAAATAAAGCTGGTTTATGAGCGAAGAAAAAAAGGAAAATAATTATTCTGCCGATAGTATTCAGGCATTAGAAGGGATGGAGCATGTAAGAATGCGTCCATCGATGTATATTGGAGATGTAGGTACTAGAGGGTTGCACCATTTAGTATATGAAGTTGTGGATAATTCTATTGATGAAGCACTTGCAGGACACTGTGATGCTATCCAGGTTACCATAAACGAAGATAATTCTATTACTACAAGGGATAATGGTCGTGGTATTCCGGTTGGGATTCATAAAAAAGAAGGAGTTTCTGCCTTAGAGGTTGTCATGACCAAAATTGGAGCAGGAGGAAAATTCGATAAAGATTCATATAAAGTATCAGGAGGACTTCATGGAGTAGGGGTGTCTTGTGTGAATGCGCTATCAGATCACTTACATGCTATTGTCCATAAAGATGGTAAGGTATGGGAGCAGGAATATGAAAAAGGAAAACCATTATATCCTGTTAAATCAACTGGAGATACAGATTTTAATGGTACAGTAGTTACTTTTAGACCAGATCCAACTATTTTTCAACAAACCTTAGAGTATAATTATGATACGTTGGCGAGTCGTATGCGAGAGTTGGCATATCTTAATAAAGGTATAACAATTACATTAACCGATAAGCGTCATCAGGACGAAGAAGGAAATAATGTTGTAGAAACTTTTCATTCTGAAGAGGGTTTAAAGGAATTTGTAAGATTTTTGGATACAAGTCGTAGTGCCATTATTGGCGATGTTATTTCTATGGAGGGTGAAAAAAATGACATTCCTGTAGAAGTGGCAATGATTTATAATGATTCGTATGCAGAGAATTTGCATTCTTATGTAAATAATATCAATACTCACGAAGGAGGAACACACCTTTCAGGTTTTAGAAGAGGTTTGACAGCTACACTTAAAAAGTATGCAGATGCTTCTGGGATGCTAGATAAATTGAAGTTTGAAATTGCCGGTGATGATTTCCGTGAAGGATTGACGGCGATTATTTCAGTAAAAGTACAAGAACCGCAATTTGAAGGACAGACCAAAACTAAATTAGGAAATAGAGATGTTACCTCTGCAGTGTCACAGGCAGTTTCTGAGATGCTAGAAAATTATCTAGAAGAAAATCCTAATGATGCCAAAATAATTGTTCAAAAAGTTATTCTTGCTGCACAAGCTCGTCATGCTGCTAAAAAAGCGCGTGAGATGGTGCAACGTAAGTCGGTAATGAGTATCGGTGGTTTGCCTGGTAAGCTTTCAGATTGTTCTGAGCAGGATCCAGCATTGTGCGAAGTGTTTCTTGTCGAGGGAGATTCTGCAGGTGGAACAGCTAAGCAGGGTAGAGATCGTATGTTTCAGGCAATACTTCCACTTCGTGGAAAAATACTGAATGTTGAAAAAGCAATGCACCATAAGGTATTTGAAAATGAAGAAATCAAAAATATCTTTACTGCACTAGGAGTTACCATAGGAACTGAAGAAGATAGTAAAGCGTTAAACCTTTCAAAATTAAGATATCATAAAATTGTAATCATGTGTGATGCCGATGTTGATGGTAGCCATATCTCTACATTGATACTTACATTCTTTTTCCGTTATATGAAAGAATTGATTGAAGCAGGTCATATTTATATTGCTGCACCACCACTATATTTAGTGAAAAAAGGAGCTAAAAAACAATATGCTTGGAACGATGACCAACGAGACCTTATTGTAAAAGATTTTGGAGAAAACTCCAAAATACAACGATATAAAGGTCTTGGAGAGATGAATGCTGAACAATTGTGGGATACTACGATGAATCCTGAATACAGAACAATGCGTAGGGTTACTATTGATAATCTTACAGAAGCTGATAGAATCTTTTCGATGCTTATGGGGGACGAAGTGCCACCGCGTAGAGAGTTTATAGAGAAGAACGCAGTATATGCAAATATCGATGCTTAACTAAAACTTTAGATTATATTTTAAAATCCGCTATATAAATTGGTATAGCGGATTTTTTTTATATTGCACTGCCTATTAAACCCAAATCAAATGAAAAAACGTACACTATTATTGGTATTTCTTCTAGGGTATACTACCTATTCACAAACCGATATAGATCAAATTCTAGAAATTGGTATTACTAATGCACAACGATTTAGCGAAGATTATTTTGCGCCGGCTGGAGAAGCTCTGGTAAATAACATGTCTAATGGTTGGTATACTACAGCAAAGACCAAAAAATTATGGCATTTTGAAGTAGGTATAGTAGGAAACCTTTCTTTTATAAGAGAGGATAAACAGTCTTTTCTTCTTCGTACACAAGAGTATGAAAATTTAGCCTTTAGTGACGGGCAAATTAGTCAATTAGTTGGTAATGCTTTAGGAACAAATCAAGGCGGTACTTCGGTAATTATTAGCGAAGCAGGCTCTGCGCTAGAAGTTGTATTACCAGGCGGGATTGGTGATGCCGAAATTGGTTCTTTGCCAGGCGGATTTGTTCAAGCGTCAATGGGACTCATAAAAAGTACAGAAATAAAACTTCGTTTTTTGCCTAAAATAAAAGCAGTAGGAAATGCCGAAATTCAATTATATGGAGCGGCACTTCAACATGAGGTAACCGATTGGGTGTTTCCATTAAAACGATGGCCTGTTAGAGTTGCAGCTTTACTAGGCTATACAAATGTGAAAGGGTTTTATGATCTAAATACTTCTAGTGGCGTTCCGGGTTCAGATCAAGAGGTTGAGTTACGTTCAAATTCTTGGTTGTTGACTACAATTGTATCTACCAAATTACCAGTATTAAATTTTTATGGAGGTCTTGGGTATTATTTTGGAGCTACAAATGCAGACCTGTTAGGAACATATCAAATACAAAATGGGCCATTTGCTTCAGAGATAGTTACAGATCCCATTCGAGTAAAAAATAAAACTAAAGGGGTTAAGGCCACTATTGGAGCTAGAGTAAAATATGGCTTCTTTAAGGCTAATTTGGATTACACTTTGCAAAATTATAATAATCTATCTATAGGGCTGGCTGTTGGCTGGTAATTTACCTTCTGTTTGTGAATTAATTCGTTAAAGAATTCGTATTTTCGCGCTGGTATTGAAATCTTTTCAATAGGACATTAATATTAATTAAAATACATACAAAACAA
This sequence comes from uncultured Aquimarina sp., assembly GCA_947501475.1. Classification (GTDB taxonomy): domain Bacteria; phylum Bacteroidota; class Bacteroidia; order Flavobacteriales; family Flavobacteriaceae; genus Aquimarina. The sequence goes on from CANMWA010000006.1 coordinate 251,912, forward strand.
TGAAAGTTACAGTAGTAGGAGCTGGTGCAGTAGGTGCAAGTTGTGCCGAATATATAGCAATTAAGGATTTTGCTTCAGAAGTAGTGTTGTTAGATATTAAAGAAGGATATGCAGAGGGAAAAGCGATGGACCTTATGCAAACAGCTTCTTTAAATGGATTTGATACTAAAATCACAGGTACTACAGGAGATTATTCTAAAACTGCAGGTAGTGATATCGCTGTAATTACTTCTGGGATTCCTCGTAAACCAGGGATGACTCGTGAAGAGTTGATCGGGATTAATGCAGGTATTGTTAAAGCCGTATCTTCTAGTTTGATCGAGCATTCTCCCAACACAATTATTATTGTGGTAAGTAACCCTATGGATACAATGACGTATTTAGTGCATAAAACTACAGGCCTTCCTAAAAATAGAATTATTGGTATGGGTGGTGCTTTGGATAGTGCACGTTTTAAATATAGATTGGCAGAAGCATTAGGAGCTCCGATTTCTGATGTTGATGGTATGGTGATTGGTGGTCATAGTGATAAAGGAATGGTGCCATTAACTAGATTAGCTACAAGAAATAGTGTGCCTGTTTCAGAATTTATATCTAATGATAGGCTAGAGCAAGTAGCAGCCGATACCAAAGTAGGTGGTGCTACATTAACGAAATTGCTAGGAACATCTGCATGGTATGCGCCAGGAGCAGCTGTATCTGGTTTAGTACAGGCAATTGCTTGCGATCAAAAGAAGATATTTCCTTGTTCTGTTTTATTAGAAGGAGAATATGGCTTAAGTGATCTTTGTATTGGTGCGCCAGTGGTACTAGGTAAAAATGGTATCGAAAAAATTGTTGAAATCAAATTAAGCGATGCCGAAAAAACTAAACTAACAGAAAGCGCAGAAGGTGTTAAGAAAACAAATGGATTATTAGAACTATAAGCCCTTGTTATAAAAATTTGTAAAAAAGATCGCTATTATAGCGATCTTTTTTGTTTTTAAAGCTTTAATTTTTAATGATTTATAACTTTCAATAGATTGTAATTGGATATTTATTTAAAGTCTTTAGAAATGCAGTTTTAATTTTTTTATATTTGCCGCATGAAGAAAAAATGGTACTTCGGGACTTTAATCACTGCACTAGCATTGCTTGTTGTTGTTCAGCAGCAAACTGTTGTACCTAATCAGGAAATTGTATTAGAGTTTATTAATATTGAGGTTACCTCTCAAGAAGCCCAAAAAGCGATAGCAATTGTAAAGAAACAATTGCAATCCATTGGGGTAAATAATGCAAGGATATCAAAAGAATTAAAAAAAGGTACCCTTAAAATTTCCTATTACAGCGACGCAGATGTAGAGTTTATAAAAAGAATACTTTCTACATCTCAAAATGTGGCTCTAGACCATGTTCTTTACGATCAAAATGAAAGTAGTAGCCAATTTCCTGTAGATGAAAATTCAAAAGACTATAATCTTGATGTTTATGAAATCCAAAAAAGTACAGATTTTGACTCTGACTTTAGTGGTATATCTATTTTAGAAATAAAGCAAGAACAAGATGGGTCTTATGGCACTAAAACATATAGTTTTGTTACTCAAATTGATGACAATGATATAAGTAGGCTCATAAAAGTAGCCCAGAAAGTAAATAAAAATATTGCAATAGCAATAGATAATACTTCTCATAACATCCCAGAAGTGAGAGCTGGACCAATCTCTTAATTGGAATTCACAGCTTTAAGAAATTCCTAAAACAAATCAGATTTTTATTAAAAAGTTAAAAAAAGAGCGATTTATAAACTCTTGGATGTCATTAACTTTTTAAATCTAGCTTTTATCATTACTATGATAAAGCTTATTTACATAGTATTAAATAATTAAAACTAATTGTCAAATGTTGAGTAAATTTTATAATTACTTGGGTTTGACCAAAATAAATAAATAATGCAAAATAAAGGACTTGTTAGAGTATTTGCGATTTTATTTGGATTGGTATGTGTATACCAATTATCATATACGTATCTAACCTACACAAAAGAGAAAGAGGCTGAAGTCTATGCTCAACAAAAGTATCCAAATGCTGAAGATTCGAAGTTAAGAGAAACAGCAGAAGGAACTTATTTGGATTCTATAGGTAAAGAAGAAATTTTTGCTGGTATTACCTATAATGATGCAAAAAACAAAGAACTTAATAAGGGTCTTGACCTTAAAGGTGGAATCAACGTAATCCTTCAAATCTCAGTAAAAGATATCCTTAAGGGGTTAGCTAATAATTCTAAAGACCCATCTTTTAATCAAGCATTACTTGCTACAGATGAGTTGCAAAAAGATAGTCAGAATAATTACATTGATGACTTCTTTTCTGAATTTGAAAAAGTACCAGATGCACAATTAGCATCTCCAGATATTTTTGCAAATAGAGATCTACAAGGAGTAGTCGAATTTGGAATGTCTAATGATGAGGTTAAGCTAAAACTTAAAGAAAAAATTGATGAGTCAGTAACTTCTGCGTTCGAGGTTTTGCGTAAGCGTATTGATAAATTCGGTGTTACTCAGCCAAATATTCAGCGTTTAGGAGAGTCTGGTCGTATTCTTGTAGAATTACCGGGAGCAAAGGATGTAAATAGGGTGCAAAGCTTACTGCAAAGTACAGCTCAGTTAGAATTCTGGGATGTGTACAAATCAGAAGAAGTGCTTCCTTTTTTGTTTGCAGCTAATAATTTACTGAAAGAAGAAGTTGATAAAGTAAAAACCGAAGTTGAAGAGAAAAGTGAAGTAGCTGTTGATTCGACACAAGTTGATACCACAAAATCTGATGCTGATTCGGCTATCGATGATTTATTAGAAGATGCTGAAGATTCTACAAACATAGCAGAGCAAGTAAATCCATTATTTGATTTAATCGCAGTACAAGGTAATCAAGGTGGCCCGGTAGTTGTTTCGGTAGAAAGGAAAAACGCTGATCAATTTATGGCGTATCTTAATGATCCTAAAGTAAGAGCTTTATTACCAACAGAGCAACGTTATGCAAAATTTGCATGGGGTAAACCAGAAAAGGATTCTGAATTTTTAGATCTATATGCGGTTAAAGGGAATCGAGATAACGAACCTGAGCTAAGTGGCGGTGTTATTACCGATGCAAGACAAGAATATAACCAAGTAGGAAAAGTTACAGTTACCATGCAAATGGATGGTAAAGGAGCTAAAAAATGGGAAGAAATGACGGGTCGTGCTTTTGCACAAAGAAGCCAGATTGCAGTCGTTCTTGATGATGTTGTGTATTCTGCACCTGGAGTTACAACTGGAGCAATTAGCGGAGGAAGAAGTGAGATCACAGGTGATTTTTCTATAGAAGAAGGTCAGGATTTAGCAAACGTTTTGAGAGCAGGTAAATTACCAGCTTCTGCAGATATTATTCAAAGTGAAGTTGTAGGACCATCACTAGGGCAAGAAGCTATCGATAGTGGTGTCATGTCTTTTGCAATTGCATTAGTATTAATTCTTATCTGGATGATATTCTACTACGGTAAAGCAGGTGCTTTTGCCGATGTAGCCTTGGTAGTTAACATCTTATTTATATTCGGAGTCTTAGCTGGATTAAAAGCAGTATTAACGCTTCCTGGTATTGCGGGTATTGTATTAACAATCGGTATGTCGGTTGATGCAAACGTGTTGATCTTTGAGAGAATTAGAGAAGAATTAGCAAAAGGAAAATCTCAAGCAGACGCAATAAAAGATGGATTTAACAATGCATTGTCTTCTATTCTTGATGCTAACATTACTACTGGACTTACTGGTCTGATCCTATTAACGATTGGTACAGGACCAATTAAAGGTTTTGCAACTACCTTATTGATCGGTATCCTTACGTCATTATTTACTGCAATTTTTGTAACCCGATTATTTATAGATGGATATGGTAAAAATGGAAAAGAATTAGCATTTTCTACTGGTGCAACCAAGAATTTGTTTAAGAATGTAAATATTGATTTCTTAAAGAAACGTAAGATAGCTTATGTGATCTCTGGTGTTATTATAATTGGTGGTATAGCTTCTTTATTTACTAATAACTTAGATTACGGTGTTGATTTTGTTGGAGGTAGAACGTATACTGTTCGTTTTGCTAAAGATGTTGTTCCTACAACAGTAGAGAAAGATCTAGTTGCTGCATTCGAGAGTGCTCAGGCAAAAACTCTTGGAGCAAATAACCAGCTGAAGATTACAACTAAATATAAGGTTAACGAAACAGGAACAGAAGTAGATATTGAAATCACAAAAAAATTATTTGAAGCTTTACAGCCATATTTGACTGATGGCTTGACGTATGATGAATTTTCTAATGGAGATGAAGATAAGCAAGTAGGTATTATGTCTTCTATGAAGGTTGGTCCTACAATTGCCGATGATATTAAACAAGCAGCTTTCTGGTCTGTATTAGGATCATTGATCGTGGTATTCTTGTATATTTTATTACGATTTAGAAGATGGCAATTTAGTTTAGGTGCAGTTGCCGCTGTATTCCATGATGTATTAGTTGTATTAGGTGTGTTCTCTATAACCTGGAAATTTATGCCTTTCAATATGGAAATTGACCAGGCATTTATAGCAGCTATACTTACTGTAATTGGTTACTCTCTGAATGATACCGTGGTTGTATTTGATAGAATTCGTGAATTCTTTAAAGAACATACAACATGGCCATTGGATAAGAATGTAAATGGAGCACTTAATAGTACATTAAGCCGTACGTTAAATACCTCTTTAACTACATTATTAGTACTTGTTGCAATATTTATATTTGCAGCACCATTACGAGGATTTATGTTCTCATTAATTATAGGTGTATTAGTAGGTACATATTCATCTTTGTTTATAGCTACACCAATTATGCACGATACTGTGAGTAAAGTAGGTTTAAAAGAGAAAAAAACAGAAGAGTAGAAAAACACTTTTAGTTTTGATAATAAAAAAATCCATCGTGTTTACGATGGATTTTTTTATTTCTATATAATTTCTAGGGTTATTACATTTTGGTAAATGTAATAGAATCCCCTGCTTTAAGTCCCCAATTGTCAGTTAAATTGGCGTTTACCTCTAAAACATATTGTGCAGGGCCATTAGAAGGTAACGAAGACTCATCAAGAGGTTGTGCATTTTTTTGAATACTGATCACTTTGTTTTCTTTATTAATGAAGATAATATCTAATGCAAACTCAGTATTTTTCATATAAAAAGAACGAGGAACTTCATCCTCAAATATAAATAACATGCCCTGACTGTCTAGCATTGATTTGCGATACATTAGACCAGTTTGGATTTGATAATCATTATCTGCAATTTCTATATCTAATTTTGTAATGACAGATGATATAGAATCTTTCATGCTAAATAAAGAAAGTTCTCCTTCTTTAGTGAAATTTACTTCTTTAACGAGGTTCTTGTTTGTTTCTGTTTTACAAGAAGACAATTGTAAGATAGTACATGCAATTGCTAAAATATAAATGCTTTTTCTCATAGATCTTATTTTGAAGAAACTAAAAGTATGTAAAAAAGCCGCACTTCAAAAATATGTAATGCGACTTTTTATGTATTTACTAATTAATCATTCTTCCAATCAATTTTTCGGGATATCATCATAATGGTACCTAAGATGATAAATAATCCTATGCTACCTACAAGTAATGCATAATTTTCTAGTTGTATGATCACAAAAATAAAGGTGTATAATGCTATTAGTGATGCAGAGATAAATCCCATGAATTTTAAACTTTTAAGTATTGCCTTAGCATACATAGAGATTAATATAACGACAGCGACACTAGCCACAACATAGGCTTTTAGGAAACTAGAGTGTTCGGATATTGAAATTAGTAAGGTGTAGAACATAGATAATGCTAATCCGATCATTAGATATTAAAAAGAACACTAAAAATGTAAGCGCAATAACCAAATACCCATATTTGGCGGCACGTTCACTTTTTTGATATTCATCTACAGGAATTAAAAGCTTTACTCCAAAAGCTGAGGTATCGATATGTGGCAATTCTCCAAAAAATTCCTGTTCGAATTCTCGGTTAATTTGTAAAACTTTCCAATGGGCTTTGAAACCACTCTCGGTAATTTCTTTGGTTTTTGTGTTTGGTAAATAATTGCCATTAAAACTTGGCGATGCCCAATTAGATGTCATAGCAACATTAGTTTCTCTACCTACTGGGATAAACCGTAATTGTTCGCTACCATTGATAACAAGGTCTAAACTAAAATCTATTGGATTTTCTTTGGGTAATGAAGCTTCTTTTAAGAATTTTGTTTCTAGTGTATTTGTATATGAATTTTGTGTATACCTTGACCGTAGTGGATAACTATTGGTATTGATTTTTAGCTCCAGATTACTTCTAATACCTTTTAGATTTGTAGAATTTATAATGACGGTTGCTTTGTTCCACAAAATATCCTCTTTTTTTATGTCCTGAATTTCAAAATTTGGTAACGTAAAAGAACCTGTAATCTTCATGTCGGCTGTATATACTACAGATTCATAGATGCTTCTTCCAAGAGTTTCGGAATCAATATTTGCTTTGATATCTAATGTATTAGGGAAAAAATAGGCATGTTTTATCGTAACAAGATCTTCTTCGTAATATGATTTTGTTTTTTCATCCCAATTCTTTTTGAGATTATGTATCTGGTACGGAATTTTTAATACCGGACCATATAATAATACTTCATTTCCCCATTTTTGGTTGATTTCTTTTACCACTTCAGTTTGCCTATAAGAACGTTCTCTAATTAGGCTTTGGATATATGATAATGGGATTAATAAAACTAGAATTAGTATCCCAACCATAAACATGCGTATGGTTATTGAAGTTTTGATCCATTGCCCGAAGGACTTTTTTTGTTTTTGGGTTTCCATAGTTAATAAATTTTATAGTATTTGTATTATTTCTTTTCTTGGTAATATTGGATTAGCTGATAAGTGATGATCAAAAAACCGCCAAAACCAAGTGTAAATGCCCAGGTATTTATGTGTTCTAAGGGAAATAGAACTCTTTTAAAAATATCTGATATAATTCCGATAGGATTTTGTAGTATATCCCAGCTATTCCATCGTAACACGCGACCGAGATAAACACCGAATCCACAAAGTAGTAAAATGAGGTACGTTAGATAATTAGTGATTTGTTTAGAGAATTTATTTTGTAGTAATTTTTGCATTATTCTTAGTGAAGCAAATCCTATAATCATCCCATTTATAGCAAATGAAAGAATGAGTAAAACATCAAACCAAACTGATTGTAATGTACTTAATCTAATATGTTGTAAATCGGTAAGTATATATGGTGAATTAGGTAAAAAGATCAGCCATATTATAAAACCAAACCAGAATACTATGTTTTTTACTTTGCGTATACTTAGTAGAATTGTGATTGCATAGGGTATTCCCGCCAAAAAGAGATTCCAGACCAGAAAAAGGTAAAAAAGAGAATCAGTTTTTATGATTCTGGTAAGTAGTAATATATGACTAAAAACTACAGAGATTATAAAACTTTTAATGAAGGGTATTTGTTTGTAAAGCATATTTGTCATAGTATATTATATTGTAAAGGATTGTTCACTACTAGAAATACATACCCAATAGCTATAGGGATATTGGTCAGAAAAAGTAAAATAGTAGCTAGGTTTTCTTTATAATGCTGATAATTGATAATAGCATTAGTGAAGAGCCCGATTAAAGTAATTGTATTTAAGGTTAATGCTACAAGTGCATAAAATAGTCCACCAACTAGAAAAGTTTCGGATCCAAAAATTAAATATAGAAGTAGAATAGATGTTCCTAAAAGAAAACTAACAGTGGCTACCATCAATGCTTTTTTGTTAATCGGTTGGTTTATTTTCATAGTTAAATATTAAAAGTACTTTGAATTTCAAAGTATAATTATAAAAAAATATAGTTATTGTTTTAATAGTTTTTCGATAGCTTCTACATGTTTTTTGAAAGCTTCTCTTCCTTTTTTTGTGGCACTATAACGGGTATTTGGTTTTCGACCAATAAAAGATTTTTCGACAAGAATATAGTCTTCTTTTTCTAGTGCCTTGGTATGACTTGCCAGGTTACCATCGGTAGCACCAAGAAGCTCTTTTAACATCTTGAAATCGGCAAACTCATTGACCACAAGAATAGACATGATCCCTAATCTGATTCGATGATCAAAAGCTTTGTTTATGTTATGTATTATATTTTTCATCCTCGTTTCCGCATAAGCGGAAATCTTTTTTGAATTATTAGATTATTTCTATACTATAAGTTATCGATCGTGTTTAAGGTAAATAAGGCTTCCGTATATAATATGCATCACTCCGAATCCAAGTACCCAAAACCAAAATCCATATCCTGGATATACTGCACAGATCAAACCTAATATAATTTCTATATACCCCAAATATTTTACGTTACCAATCGTATATTTTGAAGCATTTACTAGTGCAAGGCCATAAAAAATAAGCATTAATGAACCAGTAAGACCATAATGGTGGCTAGAAATTTTTATAATAATATAAATACCACCTGTGATTAACGGAATCAAAAAAGCTGTAAGTAATCTTTTGGAAGCGCTATTCCATAAGGTTTCATTATTTTTTTTTGCTTTTGTGGTACTTAATATCGCAGCGGTAACGATACTAAGCAATGCAACTAATACTAGATCGATGAGGATGTAGTTAAATATTTTGCCATCGAGAATAAGGTATTCTCGACCACTGATACTTACTAGGTAGTAGGCAACTGCAGCACCAATAAGTGCGTATATACCTGCCATAATTCCAGAGAAACCACTAAGTGATAAAAAGCGAGACGATTTGTTCATCATATCTTTAATCTCGGTGATGTCTTTTAAATATTCTTCTGTGCTCATTTTTAAAGTACTTTGAAATACAAAGTAAAACTAAAATATTGAATTATGCAAATGATTTTTTGAGATAATGATTTCAATAGTATATTTTTGATGTATGAATCCTGCAGAAGAGTACATTTTAAAACAATCAGAACCTTATAAAACAATGTTGTTGCATTTACAGGTACTGATTGAAAATACAATTCCTTCTGTAGAATTACTTTACAAATACAAGATTCCTTTTTACTATACCGATGGCAGACCTTTCTGTTATCTTAATGTAGCAAAGAAAGGTTATGTAGATATAGGCTTTTGGAATGCAGGATATATAACCGTACATCTAGAACATATGATTACAGATGGGCGCAAAGTCATGAAATCTTTACGATATTATAGTATAAAAGAAATTAATGAAACTATTTTAATTGAAGTTCTGCAAAATGCTTATCAAGTAAAGGATAAGAAGTTCTACTAATAAAATACTTGAGGTTATAAATTATTTACAGTTTGTCTAATCGCAACCAAATTACTTAACAGTTTTTCTAGGTGATCTAGATGTAGCATATTTGCTCCATCACTTTTTGCATTAGCTGGGTCAAAATGAGTTTCCATAAAAAGCCCATCTACTCCAGTCACTATACCAGCGCGAGCAATAGTTTCTATCATATCTGGTCGGCCACCAGTAACCCCACTAGATTGATTGGGTTGTTGTAAAGAATGTGTAACATCTAATACTGTTGTGCCGTATTGTTTCATGGTAGGGATTCCTCTAAAATCTACAATCATATCTTGATATCCAAACATGGTACCCCGATCTGTGATCATAGCATTATCATTACCACTATCCTTAACTTTTTTTACAGCATGTTGCATCGCTTCAGGACTCATAAACTGTCCTTTTTTAAGGTTAACCGTTTTACCTGTTTTTGCAGCAGCTGCGACTAGATCAGTTTGACGTACCAAAAATGCTGGAATTTGTAAAATATCGACATATTGTGCTGCTAGTGCAGCATCTTCATTTTCATGAATATCGGTTACCGTCGGGATCTCAAAAGTTTCACCAACCTTACGTAGTATTTTTAATGCTTTTTCATTGCCAATTCCTGTAAAACTATCAATACGACTACGATTTGCTTTTTTAAAAGACCCTTTAAAAACATATGGTATTTTTAATTTTGAAGTGATATTTACCACTTTTTCAGCAATTCTTAATGCCATTTCTTCTCCTTCTATGGCGCAAGGTCCGGCAAGAAGAAAGAAATTATTTGCTTCAAGGTTTTTAAGATTAGGGATATTCTCTAGTCGCATGTTAACTTGTTTTATCGTGCAAAGATAGAAGTTTTATGATGAGAAATAAGGGATAACCTGCAAGAGTTTGTCATAAGAATTCTCTTACTTTTTAAATAACAAACAAAACATATACAACCTGTCGAAATAACTCGTACCTTTGCAGCCTTAAAAATGAGGCGTTTATGACAGCTATAAAGAACATTGCAATAATTGCTCACGTAGATCATGGTAAAACTACGTTGGTAGATAAGATTATGTACCATTGTCAATTATTTCGTGAAAATGAAAACACTGGTGATTTAATTTTAGATAATAATGACCTGGAGCGTGAAAGAGGGATTACAATTACTTCAAAAAATGTTTCTGTAGTATATAAGGGAACTAAAATCAATATTATTGATACTCCTGGTCACGCCGATTTTGGAGGAGAAGTAGAACGTGTATTAAATATGGCAGATGGAGTATTACTACTTGTAGATGCTTTTGAAGGCCCAATGCCACAAACTCGTTTTGTATTACAAAAAGCAATTGACCTTGGATTAAAACCATGTGTTGTTGTAAATAAAGTAGATAAAGAGAACTGTACCCCAGATGAAGTACATGAGAAAGTATTTGATCTTATGTTTGAGTTGGGAGCAGAAGAGTGGCAGTTAGATTTCCCTACAGTATATGGTTCTGCAAAGAACAACTGGATGAGTGATGACTGGAAGAATGAAACCGACAATATCGAACCATTATTAGATATGGTAATCGAACATATTCCTGCACCCAAAATAGAAGAAGGTACAACACAGATGTTAATTACGTCTTTAGATTTCTCTTCATTTACAGGTCGTATAGCAATAGGCCGTTTGCAAAGAGGAACTTTGAAAGAAGGAATGCAAGTTTCTTTAGTGAAACGAGATGGATCTATAAAAAAAACAAAAATCAAAGAACTTCATACTTTTGAAGGTCTAGGAAGAATGAAAGTAGAGAAAGTAGAAGCTGGTGATATTTGTGCATTAGTTGGACTTGAAGGTTTTGAGATTGGTGATACTGTAGCAGATATAGAAAATCCTGAAGGATTAAAAACTATTGCTATCGACGAGCCTACTATGAGTATGTTGTTTACAATTAATGATTCTCCTTTCTTTGGTAAAGATGGAAAATTTGTAACCTCAAGGCATATTAAAGAAAGACTTGCAAAAGAATTAGAAAAGAACTTAGCGCTAAGAGTTAACAATACAGACAGTGCTGATAAATTCATCGTATTTGGTCGTGGTGTATTACACTTATCTGTACTTATCGAGACAATGCGTAGAGAAGGGTATGAACTTCAAATCGGTCAACCACAAGTGATCATAAGAGAGATTGATGGTGTAAAATGTGAACCAATAGAAGAATTAACTATAGACCTTCCTGAAACAGTATCAGGAAAAGCAGTAGAGATGGTGAGTATGCGTAAAGGCGAAATGCTTAGTATGGAAGCCAAAGGAGATCGTATGGTTTGTGAATTTATGATCCCATCTAGAGGGATTATAGGGTTACGTAACCAATTATTAACTGCTACTGCCGGAGAAGCAATTATGGCACACCGTTTTAAAGAGTATCAACCTATAAAAGGTGATATCCCAGGACGTATTAATGGTTCATTAGTTTCTATGGAAAAAGGATCAGCTATACCATATTCTATTGATAAGCTTCAGGATAGAGGGAAGTTTTTTGTTGACCCAGGAGAAGATATTTATGAAGGACAGGTAATAGGCGAGAACTCTAGAGGAGATGATATGACTGTTAACATCACTAAAACGAAGAAGTTATCCAATGTACGTTCTTCTGGAGCAGATGATAAAGCTAAGATTGTTCCTGCAATTAAGTTTTCGTTAGAAGAAGCTTTAGAATATATTCAAAAAGATGAATATGTAGAGGTAACACCTAATCACTTAAGATTAAGAAAAGTATTCCTTACCGAAGTCGAGCGTAAGCGAAATAAAATTGTATAAGATGTAAGTCTACACTTATTCAAGCAAAAAACCCAGATCATCTGATCTGGGTTTTTTAGTTCATAATATTTCTAAGAAGATTATCTTCTCATTGCATATCTACTTGCTCCTGGTAGTTGCTTTAGAAAGCCTTTTAGTGCCTTAAAGTTTATAACCATAGTCCCATAAAATAATTTCATGCCCCTTTTTTTAATGTTAAACAAAAATTCCCCAAAGGAATACTAATATCCCTCTACTTATTAGTATGCAGAAATTAGACCAAGTTACTTCAAAATCAAAGTTTTATAAAAATTTTAAGAATTTAGTAGAATAGGCCAATGATAAAGCGAAATTATAATGACTAAAAAATCCCGAGAGTAGGCTCGGGATTTTTAGTCGATATTTTGGGGTATAAATTTGGGCTAATCCAAATATCTTGGGGTAATGTATTGAGGCTTTTCGATTTTGGGGCGAATTGCCGTAATGTTTATTTCTTTGTACACTACAAATGTAAGAAGATTCATAATACTATAACTTGTATAAATCAACAAATAATCGGTAAAACACAGTATTTTTACGATAAAATACACAAACTACAACGTTTGCGTTAAAATTTATTGTACTTTATAAATTGAATTTTGATATTAATATTTATTTTTTTGAAAGAGAAATTACAGGAATAAATTGCCTTAATCTAGTTTCTTATTAAAGAAAAGAGACTTGTAAAAGATATAAGTTGGTAGCTACTATAGATATAAAACCAAAATTGTATTAATTTAAAACAAAAATCCCGAGAGGGGGCTCGGGATTTACGTTCGATATTTTGGGGTATGATTTGGGGGCTAATCCAAATATCTTGGGGTAATTTTTGGGGTATTTAGTTTTTTAGAAGAATGCTTTAAAACATTCCTTATTTTTTACATTACAAATGTAAGAAGATTCATTGTTCTGAAACTTGTATAAAACAACAAATAATCGGTAAAATACAATTTTTTTACGACAAAATACACAAGCCATAACGTTTTCGTTATGAATTGATATTTCTTTTTAAAGTAAAAAATAGGGTTTTATATCTTTTTTTTGGAAAATATTTTGGAAGAAAATTAGCTTTTTCTTTGAACAACTTCAAAAACTTTATTGCCATCACACTTTAATGTTTTGGATGGGTATTTAAGAAGTAAGGCATAATCATGGGTCGCCATAAGAATGGTATTGCCATTTTTATTAATATCCTGTAGCACTTCCATAACTTCTACAGAGGTCTGAGGATCTAGATTTCCGGTAGGCTCATCAGCTAATATTAATTCTGGATCATTTAGTAATGCTCTGGCGATAGCTATACGCTGTTGTTCTCCTCCTGATAGTTGATATGGGTATTTAAAATCTTTGGTTTTCATTCCTACCTTATCTAATACATCATCAATTTTATTATCCATTGCTTTTTCATCTGTCCACCCAGTGGCTTTTAAAACAAACAGAAGGTTGTCTTTTACAGTTCTGTCATTAAGCAGTTTAAAATCTTGAAATACGATCCCTAGTTTTCTACGTAAAAACGGAATTTGGTTTTCTTGTAAAGTAGGCAAGTCAAAATCAACAATGCTTCCTTCTCCTTCTAGCAAAGGTAAATCTCCATACAAAGTTTTCATAAAACTACTCTTTCCTGTGCCTGTTTTACCTATAAGATACACAAAATCACCTTTGTTAACCTCTACATTAACATCAGAAAGAATCAAGCTTTCACGTTGGTAGATCGATGCATCTTTAAGGTTTAATACCATAGTAGACATAGTTTTATATTTCAGGATTAATAGATGTGGTAAAAGTAAAAAGTTTTCTATTAAAAAAAATGTGTATTAAAAATAGTTTTTAACGGTTATGTATATAACCTGTTTTTTAGATAAATATTTTGGTTTGCATGATATCACTTTTTATTCATAAAGAATTCATAATTCTAAATTTGAGATGTAATTATCTACAAAATCTTTCGTTATTACTATCAAGATAAGGCTATCTTTAACGCAAAAATTTTCCAAGGGGGATAAAATTTACTTTTTTGATTTTAATATATAGTTACATGAACAAATACATCACCTCGATGCTTTTTGTGGTTGGCCTGTCGATTAATTTATTTGCACAGCAATCCGCAATTTATACTAATGAATTAGTACAGTATAATCAAGCATTAGAATTGTATAATAATAAACAATTTTTGGCTGCTCAAAACCTTTTTGATAAGGTTCGCGATATTGTAGATGACGAAAACATCGATGCCAATTGTAGCTATTATATTGCAAATTGCGCCGTATGGTTGAATCAAAAAAATGCAGATCAATTATTAGAGAACTTTGTAGTACAGTATCCTACAAGTATAAAGCGTAATTCTGCATATCTTGATGCAGCTACCTATTATTTTGATAACGGAAAATATGCATATGCTCGTAAATGGTATGAAAAAGTTGATACCGCTAATTTAAGCCGTAAAGAAAAAGAGAAATTTAATTTCAATAATGGCTATGCGTATTTTAAAATCCAAAGATTTAATGAAGCTACAAGATTTTTAAACAGAGTTCAGGATTCTGAAGAATACGGTGCCAAAGCAAAATATTATCTTGGATTTATAGCTTATGAAGGAGATAACTATCAAGAAGCAGATAAGCTTTTTGACGAAGTAAAAGATTTGGATCAATACAATAAGAATTTATCGTATTTCCAAAGCGATATGAATTTCAAATCAGGTAATTTTAAAGAAGCCATAACTGAAGGGTTGGTGCAATTACCAAAATCAAAACCATCAGAAAAATCTGAATTGAATAAGATCATAGGAGAGAGTTATTTCAACCTTGGCGAATATCAAAAAGCAATCCCATACCTAAAAGAATACAAAGGGCAAAAAGGAAAATGGACAAATACCGATCATTATTACCTGGGGTATGCCTATTATAAAGAAGGAGATTCTCAAAATGCGATTTCAGAATTTAATAAAATTGTAAGCGGTCGTAATGCAACAGCACAAAATGCCTACTATCACCTTGCAGAATCGTACTTAAAGACAGATCAAAAACAACAGGCGCTTAATGCTTTTAAGAATGCTTCAGAAATGGATTTTGAAGCCAAAATAAAAGAGGATGCATTATATAATTATGCAAAATTGAGTTATGAGATTGGAAACTCTTATGAGAGTGCACCAAAAATATTGCTTAGATACCTAGATGAATACCCAAAAACTGAGTTCGAAGAAGAAATCAAAGAACTATTGATTAGCTCGTATATTACTTCCAAAAATTATAAAGAAGCAATGGATTTGCTTGAAGGAAGTCGAAATTTTGCTGATAAAGAAGTCTATCAAAAAGTTGCATTTTATCGCGGGATCGAATTGTATAATGAAAACAATTATACCGAAGCAGTCATGTATTTTGATAAATCCATAGAAAAACAAGTAGTTCCTATTTTTACAGCCAGAGCGATCTATTGGAAAGCCGAAAGTGAATATTTACTTAATGATTTTGATGCAGCATTGATCGGGTTTAAACAATTTCAGGGTAGTACCGGTGCTTCATCAACAGTTGAGTATGAAAATGTTGATTATCATTTAGGCTATACCTATTTTAAATTAAAGCAATACCCACAAGCAGCTAAATATTTTGAAAATTTTTCTAAAAATAATGATGTAGACGAGTCAAGGCAAATAGATACTTATCTTAGGTTAGGAGATAGTCACTTTATCTCGAGTAAGTATTGGCCTGCGATGGAGGCTTATAATAAAGCAATTCAAAAAAACGGTCCAAACTCTGATTATGCACATTATCAAAAGGCAATTAGCTATGGTTTTGTAAATAAAAACAATCAAAAGATTGAAGATCTCGAGATGTTTATAAAAAAATACCCGAGATCTACCTATAGAGATGATGCCATGTTTGCTTTGGGCGATGTCTATATTTCTGAAAATAAAACCGATAGAGGTATAACAGCTTATGATCGTTTGATCAGGGATGTCCCAAGAAGTTCTTATGTGCCTAAGGCATTATTGAAACAAGGTCTTGTCTTTTATAATGGTGATCAAGGAAATAGAGCGTTGTCTAAGTTTAAAAAGGTAGTTGCAGAATACCCAGGAACCGATGAAGCTGTACAGGCTGTGAATACCGCAAGACTGATCTATGTAGATTTAGGCAGAACCGATGAATATGCCTCTTGGGTAAAAGGATTAAGCTTCGTAGATGTTAGCGATGCAGATTTGGATAATACTTCTTTTGAAGCTGCCGAAAAGCAGTTTTTAGAAAATAATGATAACGCTGCAATTAATGGTTTTGAAAAATATCTTAATGAATTTCCTAACGGCCTACATGCTTTAAAAAGTCATTTTCATCTAGCGCAGTTATATTTCAAAAAAGACAATAAGGCTGCAACAATCCCACATTACGAATATGTACTTCAAAAGGATCGAACCGAATATACAGAACAAGCATTGGCAAGATTATCTCAGGTATATCTCGAGAATCGTAATTATGAAAAAGCGATACCTGTATTAGAACGTTTAGAAAGTGATGCCGATTATCCACAAAATATCATTTTTGCACAATCTAATTTGATGAAATCTTTTTATCAATTGCTTAACTACCAAAAAACCATTGCGTATGCCGATAAAGTTTTGGCAAATCCTAAGATCCAAAATGATGTAAAAAGTGATGCTAAGATATTTACGGCAAGAGCGGCATTACAAACCAATGATATGAGTCGAGCCAAAAGAGCGTATAATGAAGTTCAGAAAATAGCAACTGGAGAGTTAGCAGCAGAAGCATTATACTACGAAGCATATTTCAAAAATGAAGAAAAAAATTATAGAAGTTCTAATGAAACTATACAAAAACTAGCCAAAGATTATTCTGGTTATCGATTATATGGATCCAAGGGATTAGTATTGATGGCCAAAAATTTCTACGGACTTAAAGATGCTTACCAAGCTACATATATATTAGAAAGTGTGATCAAAAATTTCTCTGATTTTCCTGATGTAGTTGATGAGGCTCGATCCGAACTCAAAATAATCAAAACCGAAGAAGCAAAAACTAATTCATCCATCCAAACCGAACAGTAATAATCAGTTTTAAAACGATTTGTATCTTATTATGATTAGATATTTTGTAAAAATAAACAGACCTTATAGGTCTAGAGTACTACTTTTTTTAAGTGGTATGGTTTCTACTATAGCAATGGCACAAGAAAAAGAAAAAGAAACCCTTGATACCGAACGTGTTGTTATCGTTAAAGCATATACACCTACAATTAGTGATGCATTTAAGATAAAATCCATTCCGCTTCTTAATGATTCGGTAACACAAAAGAAAAAGCAGATACGATATAGTATTTTTTCGGTTCCGGTGGCCTCAACATATACTCCAGCAAAAGGAAGAGCTGCCAATATCGATCGCCCAAAACCTATAGATATATATGATAATTATGCTACTTTAGGTTTCGGAAATTTTACTTCGGTATTAGCCGAATTTTATAGTAATTTTCAGTTAAATCGTTCTGATAATCTAGGGTTATACCTACATCATAATTCTTCGCAAGGCGGTATCGATGAGGTACAATTAGATGATAAGTTTTATAATTCTTATGTAGATCTTAATTATACATCGCGTACCCGAAATTATACGTATGGGATAGAAGTAGGGGCAGAGCACCAGTTATATAATTGGTATGGTCTACCCGAAATACCAGTGTTAGACCAAGAACAAATCGATGCTATTGATCCACAACAAAACTATTATGGAGTAAAATTAGGAGGAAAACTTCAATTTGATAACCTATACTTTAAAAAAGCATCATTACGATATCGTTTTTTTGGAGATGCAGAAAAATCTATAGAACATCATATAATAGCAAAACCTACTTTTGAGTTCGAAATGGGTAATTCACTAATCACAACAAATTTTATAGTTGATTACCTTAATGGAAATTTTGACCGAGATCTTGACCCAATAGCACAAGTTCCTAATACATATGGGGTGCTTAACTTGGGCGTAAATCCAAGTTTGGTGATATTGCGAGATAATCTTACAGTAAATTTGGGTGCAGCAGTATACTACAGTATCGATACAGAAAATGACGATAATGATTTCTTTATGTATCCAAAAATTACTGCTTCATATCGATTACTTGATGAAAGTGTTATAGCATACGGTGGGCTTGAAGGTGAGTTGAAACAAAACACCTATAGAGATGCAGTACAAGAAAACCCTTTTGTATCCCCAACATTAATTTTAGAGCCTACTAATACATTATACGATGCCTATGTAGGGTTAAAAGGTAAAATATCTGATGTGGTGAGTTATAACTTTAGAGGAAGTTATATTTCTGAAGATGAAAAGCCACTATTTGTAAACAATCCGGCAACTATACTACCAGTAAAAGGATTTGATTATGGAAATTCTTTCTCGTACCGTTATGATGATGTAACTACTTTGGTTGGGTATGCAGAGCTAAATTTTGAAATTAGCAATACCTTTAAATTAGGAACCTCGGCAGAGTATTTTAGTTATGATAATGAAGATGAGCAAGAAGCATGGAATTTACCCGAAGTAAAAGCATCTATTTTATTAGACTATCAAATCAATAAACAATGGTTTATGGGAGCGCAATTATTTTATGTTGGTGAGCGTAAGGATATTGATAACACTGTGTTTACACTACCGGCTCTTCCTGAAGCTACAATTACTTTGGATTCTTATTTTGATGCTAATGTTAATTTGGGCTATCGTTTAAATGATCAGCTTTCATTTTTTGTAAAAGGTAATAATCTGGTAGGTGAAAACTATCAGCGATGGGTAAACTTTCCGGTGCAAGGAATTCAGGTTTTAGGTGGGATGACGTATAAGTTTGATTATTAAAATATGGGTATGCCCATGCGAGAACTATTTATATGTTATAATCAATATGCGGCATTACATCTTGTGAAGATCTCTTTGTAGTTAAAGAAAACTTGAGTCGTAATACATTTAGAAATCAGTAGATTATAGAGAAGGTACGATTTTTGTTGTATTTTAGATAAAAATGGATCGTATGAAAAATATAGTACTCTTTATTTTGCTATTGCCATCAGTGGTGGTGGTTGCTCAAGACAATTTTAAACTATATTATGAACAGACCGATACTGGTTTTCAAATCCTGGCAGATAATGATGAATATAGCCCGGTTTCTGCACAAATGACTTTTAGATTAGAGAATCTTAACTCCTCCAAAGGAAACAACAAAGTTTTTGTAGTACCCCCAAGAACCAAAAGACACATTATTACAGATCTTACTGTAATAGATAGAAAAAAAAGAATAAAACTTGGTTATGAATCTTCTTTTAACCACGGAAACCATAATTTAAAAGAGTACGATTCAAATTTTAAATATTATTTACCTTTCGGAAAAGGAGAAACATTTTGGCTTTCGCAAGGGTATAATGGCAATACATCACATCAAAACGAAAATGCGTTAGATTTTAAAATGCCTATCGGCACCAAGATATATGCTGCACGAGATGGTATTGTTATTGATGTCGAAGAAAGTTATAGTAAAAGTTGTACATCATCAGAATGTGCCAAATACAATAACTTTATATTGGTATATCATAGTGATGGCACTTTTGCCGAGTACACCCATATCAAAAAAGACGGAGCCAAAGTAAAAGCAGGAGATCAAATAAAAATGGGTCAGTTTATTGGTTATAGCGGCGATGTTGGTTGGGCAACAGGACCACATTTACACTTCATTGTATTTTTCCAAAGAATAAAAGAAAGAATTACCTTAAAAACAAAGTTCTTAACCGGAAACGGAAAAAAAGCTATTGCACTTGTCGAAAAAGAACAATATACTAGGGCATATTAGTTATAATCATATGTATTCTTTATAACTTTATCAATTCAAAAAATATAACGATTTGTAAAAATTAACTCCTCTTTGTATGTATGCTTCACTTTGATTGTTTAAAAGATTATAGCCTAGAAAATGATTTTGTTTTACTAAGACCATTAGAAATAACCGATGTAGAATATTTATTAGATGTTGCTAACGAACCTAGTATTTGGGAGTATTCTTTTGTAAAAGGAGATGGATTAGAAAACTTAACCTCTTATATACAATCAGCTATCGATATGCGAAAAGCTAAAAAAGAATACCCTTTTATTGTATATGATAAAGTACAAAAACAATATGCGGGGAGTACAAGGTACTGTGAAATAATGCCTGCTTTATCAGTAATCAGATTGGGATATACTTGGTATGGATCAGCGTTTAGGGGAACAGGAGTAAACAAACATTGCAAATACCTTATGTTTGAATTTGCTTTTGAAACTATGGAGGCAGAACGAATAGGGATGGGAGCCTATATTGAAAACAAAGTTAGTATTGCTGCGATGCAAAGTGTGGGATGCAAGCAAGAAGGGACATTAAGAGGAATCTTTCCTGCGATTAATGGAGAAGGACGTACCGATGGAGTATTGTTTAGTATTTTAAAAGATGAGTGGTTTACCGAAGAAAAAACGAAGCTTAAAAACAAGCTTAGGGTTTAAAAAAATGCTAAAAGAAACTACTTGATATTATCTGTACTACAAATTTTCCTACCTTTCATTCCTTAAAACAAAAACATAAAATACCATGATCAAAAGAATGCTTACTGTGGCGTGCTTTGCTATCGTTTTTACTGCTTGTAAAAAAGATACAGCTAGCCAAAAACCATCAGAAGATGTAGATGTGAGTGCCAAATTTAACGAGATGCTCGATAATTACTATGAGGAAGGCCTTCAATTAAACCCTGTGAAGGCTACATTTACAGGAGATAATCGTTTTAATGATCAGTTTCCAAACCCCTTGGCAGATGAGACTGTAACTAAGACAAAAGCATACTACAATAAATATAAAGAAGCATTAACACAATTTGATGACACTACGCTTTCTGATAGCGAAAAAATGACCAAAGCAATCCTAAAATGGGAATGCGATATGAATTTGGAAGCTTTTAATTTTAAAAGTGATTACTTTCCGATTGATCAAATGTGGTCTATTAATCTTGTGGCAGGTCAATTAGCTAGTGGAGCCAGTGCACAACCTTTTAAAACCGTTGCAGATTATAATAATTGGCTAAAACGCCTTGAGGGATATTTGGAATGGATGACATCTGCCGGTGCAAAAATGAAAGAAGGAATGGCAAATGGATATGTATTACCAAAGTCTTTGATCGTAAAAGTACTTCCGCAACTAGAAGCATTAACTGTAGCAGATCTTGATAAACATCTTTTTTATTCTCCAGCAAAAAATTTTCCTGAAGATTTTTCTGAAGAAGATAAAAAACAATTGATAGCAGCGTATTCTAAAATGGTTTCAGAAAAAATCATCCCTACATACAAGTCGCTACATGAATTTATGAGTACAGCGTATCTAGAAGCTGGTAGAACAAGTTCGGGTATTGCAGATATTCCAAACGGAGCTGATTTTTATAACTATCAAATTAAGTTATATACTACAACCAATATGACTGCCAATGAAATTCATGAATTGGGATTATCTGAAGTAGCACGTATCTCTTCTGAAATGGAGAAAATAAAAGAACAAGTTGGTTTTAAAGGAGATTTAAAATCATTCTTTGATCATGTGCGTAATAAAAAAGAATTAATGCCTTTTACAGCACCAAAACAGGTGATTGATAATTTTAATGCGATTCATGATCGTATGAAACCACAGATTGAGAAATTGTTTGATGTAAAACCAAAAACTCTGTTTGAGGTGCGTCGTACAGAGGCCTTTCGTGAAAACTCTGCCAGTGCCGAATATAATCCAGGATCACTTGACGGAACCCGACCAGGTATTTTTTATACACCAATTCCAGAAGTAACAAAATATAATACGTATAGTGATGAGTCTTTATTCTTGCATGAAGCCATTCCTGGACATCATTACCAGATTTCACTTACACAAGAAAGTGAAGTGTTACCAAAATTTAGAAAAACACTTTGGTATAGTGGTTATGGTGAAGGATGGGCATTATATAGTGAATCATTAGGTAAAGAACTGGGTTTGTATACAGATCCATATCAATATTTCGGTATGTTGGGAGCAGAGATGCATCGCGCTGTACGTTTGGTAGTAGATACAGGGTTACATTCGAAAGGATGGACCAGAGAGCAAGCCATTCAATACTCTTTGGATAACGAAGCCGAATCTGAAGCTGGCATTACCTCAGAAATTGAACGCTATATGGCAAATCCAGGTCAGGCATTATCGTATAAAATCGGACAATTAAAAATAAGAGAACTTCGTGCAAAAGCCGAAGCCGCATTAGGTGATACATTTGATATTCGCCAGTTTCATAATCAAGTACTAGAAACAGGTTGTGTGCCTTTGGCATTATTAGAGGATAAAATTAATAATTGGATAGCAGCTAGTAAGTAATTGCCTTTATGATATATAACAACGACACTCCAAAGATCACACAAACCTTGGAGTGTCGTTTCATATGCTTTTTAAGCTTTTTAAAACAAGATCCTACCAGTATTTTCAATAGAACCAGTATAATATAAATCCCAACCATTTGGTTTTTCGTTATCCATCCAAATGTTTGGAGAAACACTAAAATAGCACCCCCCACTTGCTGGTGCAGTCTGAACAGAAGGGAAGATAGCTATAGTTAGTTCTTTAACAAACCATCCATCAGTACCTTGTAGAGCTAATCTAGCAGAATCAATTTCAACCCATGATACACGTACCCTTTCAGGCCGGTAGCCCTTATAACGAAAGAAATAGTAATCCCATCCACCCTCGCGATCATCATAATTGGGTATATCAAGTTGAACTGATTCCCGAATAAGAAGATCTACCTGGTCAGAGTTGAAATCTGTAGCTAATGAAACAAATCCATCAGTGTTATTGTCGGTTTGAGTACCGGTGATTATCCAAACTTCATAAAACAATTCTGTACTATAACCTTTCTGCTGAGTTGGTTGCTTACTCATATACTCTTCAACGACTTCATTTCGTTTAAGCATAGCCTCTTCTTTACTTACATTTTTGTCAAAATGTAATTGGAGTATAGGCTGATTTATTTTAGAGTCGTTGTTTTCGATAACTTGATCATTGTTACCTGTGGTGCTTTTAAACCCTTCTTCGGTTTCAATAGATTGATTGGTTTCTGTATTCAGGTCTGATTTTTCGCAGGATACTATCAATACTGCACAAACTAATAGAGAAACTAGTATTTTTAGATGACTTAAGTTTTTCATTTGATTTTGGTTTTTTTAAATTGAATTTGTGCGAAATTACTGATTCACAGTATGTAAATATGTGGTTTTAGTTGTTGGATTTATATCTAGTTTATATGGTTTTATATATAACTGAATACGACATGAGTTAGGAGATGTAGTGTGTTTTGATCAAAAAAAGATCTATTTGTCTACAATAGACCTTTTAATATGTTTTTTTAGCCTTTTAAAATAATGCCTTACCAGTATTTTCAATAGAACCAGTTCTATATGCATCCCAGCCTTTTGGTTTTTCGTTATCCAACCATACGTTTGGAGAAACGTTTAAGTATGACCACCTACTCATTGGTGCAGTCTGAACATCAGGGAAGATAGCTATAGTTAGTTCTTTAACAAACCATCCATCAGTACCTTTAAGAGATAATTTAGCATTATCAATTTCCACCCATGTTATACGAGTACTTTCAGGTCTGCTACTACGAAATAAATAGTAATCCCATCCACCCTCGCGGTCATCATAATTAGGTTTGTCAAGTTGAACTGTTTCTCTTCGCTTCATAAATTTTCCTTGGTCAACATTAAAGTTTGTAATTAATAAAACATGTGCATCAGTATTATTGTCGGTTTGAGTACCAGTGTATACCCAAACCTCAAAAAGCCACTCTGTACTATAACCTTTCTGCTGAGTTGGTTGCCTACTCATATACTCTTCAACGACTTCATTTCGTTTAAGCATAGCCTCTTCTTTACTTATATTTTCGTCAAAATGTAATTGGAGTATAGGCTGATTTATTTTAGAGTCGTTGTTTTCGATAACTTGATCATTGTTACCTGTGGTGCTTTTAAACCCTTCTTCGGTTTCAATAGATTGATTGGTTTCTGTATTCAGGTCTGATTTTTCGCAGGATACTATCAATACTGCACAAACTAATAGAGAAACTAGTATTTTTAGATGACTTAAGTTTTTCATTTGATTTTAGTTTTAAGAATTAAATCTTTGTAAAAATATTGGTTTTATGGTGTTAAGAACTTCATTTTTTTATTGGATTTATATCGGGATTATTTTGATTTACAATAGGTCAAATATGATCTAGATTAGGTAGGTTTATCACGATTTTTTCATTTGATTTTGGCAAGATCTAACGTTGTATTCTAGGCAAATCGAAGCCGCTAATTGTATTTAAGAAAATCTTAACCTCTATAAAACATAGATATCCCTACTTTTAAACTTTATTAATACAAATCAAACTCAACAAAATCATGCAAAAATCGATTCTTTTACTGATTACTATTATACTATTTTCATCTTGTCAAGAACGTATTGAAGCCGATCTGGTTGTTTATAATGCTAATATATATACGGTAGATGATACACAACCAAAGGCCGAGGCAGTAGCGATTAAAGATGGTAAATTTATAGGGGTGGGTAGTAATGAAGAAATTATAAGAGCTTATGCTACTACAGATACAATAGATGCAAATGGTAAAACAATAATACCAGGATTGATTGATGCGCATTGTCATTTTTATGGATTAGGCTTGCAGCAGCAAAAGGTAGATTTGACAGGAACCAAAAGCTATGATGAGGTATTAGACCGTATTGTAGCTTTTCAAAAGGAAAAGAATGTATCTTTTATTACCGGTCGTGGTTGGGATCAAAATGATTGGGAGGTAAAAGAGTTTCCAACCAAAGAAAAATTAGATAGCTTATTTCCAGATACTCCAGTGGCTATGCGAAGAGTAGATGGTCATGCTTTATTGGTAAATCAAAAGGCATTAGATATGGCCAAAATAACTTTAGATACCAAAGTAGAAGGCGGAGAAATTATTAAAAAAGATGGAAAGCTTACAGGGATATTAATTGATAACCCTATGGGGATGATTGCAGCTGTAGTACCAGAGCCAACAACACAAGAACAGATACAGGCTCTAAAAGATGCAGAGGCAATTAATTTTAGTTACGGGTTAACTACAGTAGATGATGCTGGGTTAAGCCCGCAGGTGATCACATTGATCGATAGTTTACATAAAACAAAACAGCTTAACATTAGGATGTATGCTATGGTGAGTAATGTGCCAGAGTATGTTGATCATTATTTAAAACAAGGGGTTCATAAAACTGATAAGTTAAATGTTTCTTCGTTCAAAGTATATGCTGATGGTGCATTAGGATCAAGAGGAGCTGCACTAAAACAATCGTATTCTGATCAAGAAAACCATTATGGAGCTATGGTGATTGGTACCGAGGATTTTAAAGCTTTGGCTAAGCAATTAGCTGGATCGCCTTTTCAGATGAATACCCATGCTATTGGTGATTCTGCTAATGCGGTAGTGATAAAAACCTATTATGATGTGCTTAAAAATAAGTCTGATCGTAGGTGGAGAGTAGAACACGCACAAGTAGTAGCATCTGAAGAGTTTGAGCTATTAGATGATAATTTGGTGATGAGTGTACAACCTACTCATGCGACTAGTGATATGTATTGGGCCGATGAACGATTAGGAGAAGAGCGTATTAAAGGCGCATATGCCTATAAAACATTGTTAGAAAAGACAGGTAGAATTGCTTTGGGTACAGATTATCCTGTAGAGCATGTAAGTCCGTTTTATACTTTTTATGCTGCGGTTGCCCGTAAAGACTTAAAACAATATCCCGAAGGAGGTTTTCAGAAAAAAGATGCACTTACTCGCGAAGAGACTCTAAAAGGAATGACACTATGGGCAGCGTATAGTAATTTTGAAGAAACAGAAAAAGGTAGTATTACTGCTGGTAAGTTTGCTGATTTTGTGATCCTAGAAGATAATATCATGGAAATTGAAGAGGATAAAATCCCAAATATTAAAGTAAAATCGACCTATATAAGTGGAGAGAAGGTGTATTAGTTACTTGTTATAACGCAAAAGTTTACATCGCTAATTGGAATAAGATTACCAGTGCCAGGTAATAATAGCTTTTAATTCTCATGTTTTTTAGTTTTGGTGTGATAGCTGTATTTAATATATTAATTACCTCCCTCCATTTGCCTGTAGATCGGCAATACATAAGGGGTCAAGTTGCGGAATTACATCTCCCATGCCCATCATACCACTACCAAATTGGATGGCTGCTTCCATTAAGCAAGTAGGAACATTACAGTGATTTGGTGCATCTGTATCTTCATGATCAGATTGCAAAGAAGTACCTAGGTTTACTAATCCCATTAAATGTGAAAACTCATGATTAAGCGTGGCGGTCTCTATGGTATTTATAGAAGGAGAATTTTGCCTAAGACTAAGTCTGCGCAATGTGCCTTCATAAATGACTATAGAAGTATTTAAATATGCAGATCCTAGAGTTACTTCGGTATTGGTATCTCCTTCTTTTGCTCCATCAGCAAAATATATATACACAGCGATATCGTCTTCAACATTAAAAAGAGTACGTTGATCGTTTTCTATTGCTACAATTTCATCAATATCGAAAGGCGCATTGTTTGATGATGGTATACTACGCTGATTTATGATTATCCCATCTGGTTTGAATAGTCTTTCTTCTAAAAACTGGCGAAATGCATTTACAGCTGTAGTGGTAGGTTCAAACCCTTGCACAGAAACCATTTCTATGGTTAAGCTATTAAATTTTGTAGTACTCAAAAGGTCGTTGGCAGAGCTTCCTAAGGGTTGCCTGTTGCTAGATGGTAATACACTGTTAATTGTATTGTCATTACTATCATCATCATTAGAACAGCCTACAAGAATAAATGAAGAAAGGAGTATAATACTTAAGAATTTCAAAATTTGCATAGCGCTTTTTTGATATAAATGGTTTGTAATAAACGTATGTATAAAACAGAATCTTAGTCACAAAGATTGTACCAGTATATTTATTGAAATGATAATCAAATCAATTTACCATTGTAAACCTTGCTAAGTAGTCGTTATTTTCTCCTTCACATAACAATTCAGATACAAATCCATTAGTATTAGCAGCATTTTGTAACGTATTATAATCGATATACAACCAATCAAACCAATCTGATTCTTGCTCTTTATATTTTAATTTGTATTGCATTTCACCATAATATCCTGCAGCTGCATCAACCCAAAACCCACCATCATCATCTGTAAAGAGGTATGATATGTCTGACGAATCCATAAGAATTTGCCCTCCTGGTTTTAAAAGTGTCTTGATATGGGTAAAAAAACGATCGATTTGGTTAAGTTTTCCTATGATTCCGCTTCCGTTCATAAGGAGTAATAGTGTATCGTATTTTTCATTCTTTAGAGAGAAAATATCTTGAACATATGTGTGCTTGATCCCTCTTTTTTTACATATTTCTATAGCACCTTTAGAAATATCAATAGCGGTAACATTCAAATTTTTATCATTTTGCAGAAAAAGACTATGACTCCCTGCTCCACAACCTATATC
Source organism: uncultured Aquimarina sp. (assembly GCA_947501475.1). GTDB lineage: Bacteria > Bacteroidota > Bacteroidia > Flavobacteriales > Flavobacteriaceae > Aquimarina. The sequence goes on from CANMWA010000006.1 coordinate 279,689, forward strand.
AAGGACATTGCCATTACATAATGCCAAGGCCTTTTGTTCTATTAAAGGCATTTCTTGATAAGCTCTAAAAAGATAAGAGATAGGAATATGATCATCATCAAAATCTGGTGCTTTAACAATGATGTCTTCTGTATAATTGTTAGTATAAAAATCTTTTATAGCTGTCCCAAAAATATCTTTGTTCATAATTCTATACCGTATATTGTAAATCGTAATTCTTAACTTGTAATTTTGCAGTATGCAAGAGTTTATAAATCAATTACCAAAGCTGGCCAAAGATAAATATAACGAGAACAAAAAGTTCTTTACCAAACTAAAAAAAAAACCACCTAAAAAGTTAGACCAAATCATGCAAAAGTTGCATGATGATGAGTTTGCTGTGACTGATTGTTTACAATGTGGTAATTGCTGCAAAACTACAGGGCCATTATTTACAGATAAAGATATAGAACGGATTGCTAAGCATTTTAAAATGAAACTTAGTCAGTTTGAATCTCAATATTTACGAAGAGATGAAGATAATTATATGGTGCTTAAAGAAACTCCTTGCGCCTTTCTTGGGGAAGATAATTATTGCTCGATCTATGAAGTGCGCCCAAAAGCATGTCGAGAATATCCACATACGAATCATAAAAAGTTTCAGCAGATTTCTGATTTAACTATGAAAAATATAGAAATCTGTCCTGCAGCATATAATATAGTAGAGAAAATGAAAGCAGCTATACCTTTAGAACATAAGAGTAATAGACGTGTATAGTATTACATCAATAATTAGAAGGAAGACTAATGTGCCTATATAAAAACAATTATCCCTATGCTTTTATTGAAGGCATAGGGATAATTTTGATGTGTGTCTTTTTTTTTGAATTATAAACTATAATCCTTTTTTTAAATCTTCGATAGTTTTTGCCATTACTACTCCCGGTAGTTTTATTGGAGCAGCTACTTGCGCTAAGAAAGTACCTTTTACTTCTCCAGTTTTAAAAGTAGTAAATCCAATTCTATATAGCCCAACAGTCAAGGCTTTAAGAGGATCTCCAGTTTGACTTTTATATCTTAATAAAGAGTTATAACTACTTCCACTTGGTTGTTTAGGCATTTCGCTACTGTCATCATTACGTTCTAGTGTTGTCCAATTAGCAGCTTTTACAGCTTCATCACTAATTTTATCTTTACTAATAATATCAGAACGTTCTAGAGTAATGTAGGTATCAAAGAATTCTTCAGAACTAGCATTTTCTTCATATGCTTTTGACATGGGGGCACCTTTAATTTTTAGTTTCCCAACAGGAGACATCATCCTTACTCCAAGCTCTGGAGCTACTGCAGGAACCCATAGATAAATGTAATAAAACTTCTTTCCATCTTTTACTTCGTCTTCGTTACCTGGAGCAGCGTATCCAAGATAAGATACTACATCGGTATAGGGGACTTTAATAGTCTTTGGGCCTATCTTTTTTTCTACAGAACTACCAAACTTTTTTAATTTTTGAGCTTGAGAATCTACAGAAAAAACTAAGGCAAATATGCTTAATAGCACTAAGATCTTTGTTTTCATAATAATTGATGATTTAGTTTTAGTTATTAATTAGTTAGTGACACACACTTACATAGTAATAATAACCTCTAAGTTATTTAGAATTAATTACAAAATGATACTTTCTTAGTAAAATTTGATTGTCAAAAAATGATGAATTATTTAATTTTATTGTGAATGTAATACCATCATCAGTTACTATTGTAAATCGGTATTACTTATATAATAAGTACTGCTGCCTCATTGTTTTATATTTTGTAAGACCATCAGACCAGGATTTTTTAATTTGTTGAATACTAAAACCTTCCTGAATTTGTTGCTGTAGTTTTTTTGTACCAGCATGTGCAGTAAATGATTTTGTATTGAAGAATTTTTCTTTATTGTTAGAGTTTTTGTAAGCATACACTAACCAGTCTAAATGTATACGACTTAAATGTTTGGATTTGCTTAAATCTTTACCATAGCAAACCTCGCCTCTGTGTTTTGGATACTTGGATCCAAAATTGGGTTTAGGAATATAGGCATAATCATATTTTTCTATAGACAAATCAGGAGAGCCATAAATTTGAAATTGAGTTTCGGTACCTCTACCAGCATTGATCGTTGTACCTTCAAAAAAACCAAGACTAGGATATAGGTTTATAGCTTTGTCATTAGGCAAATTTGGTGAGGGTCGTATAGGTAAACTATATGAAGTTTGATGATCATAATTTTTGAGTGGAATAATAGTAATATCACACTTTAGACCATCTCCAAGCCAATTTTCGCCATTAATCATTTGAGCATATTCGCCAATAGTCATCCCATGTACCAATGGGATCGGGTGCATCCCTAAAAAACTAGAATGCTCTGGTTCTAGAGTAGGCCCATCTATATAATGAGCATTAGGATTTGGACGGTCTAATATCAAAACAGGAATATTGTTCTCTGCACAAGCTTGCATTACATAATGAAGTGTTGATATATAGGTATAAAACCGAACTCCTACATCTTGTATGTCAAAAACAATAATTTCTATGCCTGATAATGATTCGGCCGAAGGTTTTTTGTTTTTGCCATGTAATGAAATGATAGGTAGTCCCGTCTTTATGTCTTTTGAGTCGGCGACTAATTCTCCAGCATCGGCTTTTCCTCTAAAACCATGTTCTGGTGCAAAAACTTTTTGAATTGTTATATTTCTAGAGAGTAACGAATCTACCAAATGAGTGTATTGCTGAAATTTTTGTGATGCTATTCCTCCTTCATCTTCAATAAGTGAGGTGATATTTGGGTATCTAAAAATTACTGAAGTTTGGTTTCCAACAATGCCTACTTTTTTGCCTTCTAGTAGTGATAAATATGCTTCAGTTTGATTAGCGCCAGTAATAATGGGTTGAGTAATTGTAACAGTGCTTTGGTCGCTATTCTTTTTAGAAATTGTGTCTTGAATACTTGTAGAAGTAGTCTGAGACGAAAGTCTTTCACCACTTCCGCAAGAAATAAGAACTATACAAAAGAATAAAAATGTATTTTTGAACCTGTCTTCCAAATAGGTAGATGCATTTCTAATAAAAATCATATTTAAGCTTGAATTTCGAATATTTTATCGCCAAACGCCTTATCAAAGGTAAGGAACATAAAAGTAGCATTTCGACTCCAATCATAAAAATTGCAATTTCGGCAATTGCTATTGGTATGATTATGATGTTAATCACAATTGCTACTGGTGTAGGTTTACAACGTAAAATACGTGAAAAAGTTGCCGCATTTAACGGACATATTTTAATTACAAGTTTTGATAATAATAGTAGTGTAGAATCTTTTATTCCGATTACAAAAAATCAAGATTTTTATCCCGAATTGCCTGATGTTGATGGTATTGTGCATATGCAAGGAGTGGCTACAAAAATGGGGCTTATTAAGACCGAATCTGATTTTGATGGAGTCGTAGTCAAAGGGGTAGGTACAGATTATCAATGGGATTATTTTAAAGAATACCTGGTCGATGGCCGTATTCCTGATTTTGAAGGAAAATTAAATTCTGAAATTTTACTCTCAACACATATTGCAAATCGTTTGGGGCTTACTATAGGTGATAAAGCTATTACTTATTTTTTAAAGAAAAATGCGACATCTAATTCAGAACCTTATATACGCGCTTTTGAAATTGTAGGTTTGTATAATTCGGGTTTTCAAGAGTTTGATGAGAAATATCTTTTTGCAGATATAAGACATGTGATCAAAATGAACAAATGGAAAGCGGATGAGGTTGGAAATTTTGAGGTTTTTATAGATGATTTTGATAAAATAGATCAAAAAGGGCAGGAGATTTATGAGAGCATACCATCTACCTTAGATAGCCAAACAATAACCTTAAAATATGCAACCATTTTTGAATGGTTAAAACTCTTTGATCTCAATATTGTTGGTATTATTGGTATCATTATTTTGGTGGCTGGGATTAATATGATTACAGCTTTATTGGTTTTGATTCTTGAGAAAACACCAATGATAGGAATATTAAAAGCCTTGGGGTCTAGTGATTGGAGTATTAGAAAGATGTTTTTGTATAATGCTTCATATTTAATTTTGATAGGCTTGTTTTGGGGTAACCTTATAGGAATTGGATTATTATTCATTCAGTATCATTATGGAGTAGTAGGGCTTAATCCTGAAACCTATTATGTTACTACGGCCCCAGTATACATAGATATAGGCTACATTCTATTACTTAATCTAGGAACGATGCTATTATGTTTATTTATGTTGCTACTTCCATCATACATAATTTCTAAAATATCACCTACCAAATCGATTCGATTTCAGTAGTATTTATAAATAGAAAAGGGAAGAATTTCTTCCTCCCTTACTCTTATTTACAGAGCTGTTTTAAAACTCCAGACCTGTCCTATTGTGACTCCTTGATTATCATCTTTGGATACGATTCTCCAATAATACTCAGTATTTACTAATACGGTAACATCAAATGATGATGTAGTGATATTTTCTGCAAATAATGTTGGTGGATTAGTGTTTCCAAAATATAGATCAAATACTAATGGGTCTTTATCTTTGTCTGTTGCATTCCAATCTAAAGTAATATTTGTTCCTGATACCGTTGTTCTTACTAATGGTGATACTACTGTTGGTATATATGGAATGTTGTTTATTCCTGCTTCGGGTTCTGTAAAGAATGTTTGTATTGCAGAATAGCCACTCTCTTTTCCTCCAGGATCTCTTGCTTTTACTCTCCAATAGTAGGGTATTCCTTTTTCTAACGTAAATGTATGAGCCGTTTGTGAGGTAACCGTAGTAAACAATATTGATGAGAAGTTGATATCTGTTGAAATTTCGATCACATAGGTCAATACATCTCCGTTAATATCTCTTGAAGCATTCCAATCAAATTGAAGATTAAAATTGGTACACACCAGGTTATTTGTAGGAAATAGTAAGCTCGGTGTTTCAGGCTCTATATTTGGAACCAGAGGGTTTGTGGATACTATGAATTCATCATTTGCATTACATGAAAGTAATAGTAATGAACTTAAAAGTATGATATATATATGTTTCATAATGTATTCGATTAGTAATTGTGTAATAGAAAACCCCTGTCTTCAAAAGACAGGGGATAGTATACTCTATTCTTTAATGATTTTTATAATTTCTGAAGTACTTGTATTAATAGATGCGAAGTAGACTCCGGCTGTTAAATTCTCCATAGGTAAGGTTATTTTATTACCGACTACAGAATATACGCTTGAAGAAACTTTCATTCCGATTGCATTATAGATATCAATAGCAATAGCACCCTCTGTTGTACCAGGTAATAGTAATGTTACATTATCTCTGGTTGGGTTTGGATATGCTGAAATATTACCTAACGTACCTATAGTAGTAGACAGTTTACCCTGACAAGTTAAGCTAGAATGTACATCTAACACATCACCGTTTTTAACATCTACCAAAAAGCTATTTGTACTATATTCACCAACAACCTCATTGTTAATGGTTACCGTATAGGGAGCAGTCCCTGATTCGATTTCTACCAGTACTTGTTTATTGATACTATTATCATTGATAGTAGTTTTACCACTTAACACCGAGGCCTGATCGATTGCAAGCTCAAAACACTGCTCACAACTTGAGAATCCGTCAACCATAATACAAACATTGTAATCTCCTGGTGATAAATCTGGCACCACTAGGGTTGAGCTAAAAGTATATGCCTGATCATTAATCGTTGCAATATAGTTTAATGTTTCAACCGTATTGATTGTAATGATTCCGTTGTTTTTACCATCACAAGTTTCACTTGAAGTTTGAATCTGGAAATTATCGGCTGCAATATTAACTAGCGGACAAGCTTCTACAACGGTTAGGGTTTGCAAAGCATTATTAGCTGCATTCCAATTTGTATCTCCTGATTGTGAAGCCGTAATGGTTGTTGTTCCTAATCCTATAATCGAAACTGTATTACCAGATACAGTAGCTACTGAAGGGTTAGAGCTGATATAAGTAACTGCTAATCCCGATGAAGCTGTTGCATTTAGATTGAAATCGGTATCATCTTCGGTTACATCAGTTAAAGGAGTAAAAGTAATAGTTTGATCCGCTTTGTTAACCGTTAATATCTGTGGTACATCTGTAGCAGCTGCATAGGTAGCATTGCCAGCCTGTGATGCAGTAATAGTGGTCGTTCCTGTTCCTATAATAGTTACTGTATTTCCAGATATAGTAGCTACGGCGGTATTTGAACTAACAAATGTAACCGGGTTACCAGAAGCGCCTCCTGTTGCCGTTAATGCGAAATTTGCATCACCAAAAATACGATCGGTCAATGGATCAAAAGTAATTGCCTGTGGTATCAGATTAGTAATGGTTAGGTTACCAGGTACAAAAGTCAGGTTGTAATTACTTCCAACACTTAATGTGCCCTGGTTAATACCATAGTTACCCAATGTTTCTCCTGCTACTCGAGTTAAGTTACCCGTAACTGCATCAGAAAACTGTAATGCTCCAGACGTAACTTGATACGTAAGTGCCGGATCTGTTGCTCCTATAACTTTTATTTGATCATCGGCTGCAATCGTTATTGCTCTTTGACCAATAGTAAGATCATTACCAACATAGGTCATTGTATAATTGCTTCCAGCACTTAAAGTTCCTTGATTAATACCATAAGTACCTACATCTTCACCCGTGGCTCTAGATAAAGAACCTGCAAAAACATCACCAAATTGTAAAGCACCATTAGTAATTTGATAACTTAATGTTGGATCTGTATCTCCATACGCTTTTGATTGCGCATTTGCGGTTACTTCAATGGCGCGAGCGGTTATATCAAGGCTTACGGATCCTCCATTAGTAAATGTGATTGAATAAGAAGACTCCCCACCGTTGTTAGAAGTAAATAGAGCAGACAATCCCCTTATTTGATATCTTCCCACATTCTCACCCAAGGTTCTAAATGTTCCATAAGTTTCTAAAGTGTCATCATATGCTAATGATCCTTGTGTTATAATATATGGCCAGGTTAAATCTGGGTCCGCATCTCCATAGGTTTTTGAAATAGGAGCGACAGGGATCACTCGAATGAATCGATAATTAATAAAGAAATTACCAGGCACAAAAGTTAGATCATAGTTTCCTCCTAGAGATAATGTTCCCTGGTTAATGGCATAATTTCCTTGTGCTTGTCCGGCTACTCTATCTAAAGCACCTGAAAAGGCATCACCTCCTGCTAAACTTCCAGAAGTAATTGTATAGGTAAACACAGGGTCTGCATCACCGTAGATTTTTGTTTTGCCATCTGCAGTTACCGTAATCGCTCTTGGGCTAATAGTAAGATCATTTGATACAAAAGTAACATTGTAATTACTACCTGCCGTAACTGCTCCTTGTTGGATCGCATAGTTACCTACATTTTCTCCTGTTGTTCTTGTTAAGTTTCCTATAAAGACATCACTACCTACTAAGCTTCCGCTAGTAATTTGATACGTAAGAGCAGGATCTGCATCCCCATAAGTTTTGCTTTTGGCATCAGCTGTAATTTCGATAGCTCTTTGACCAACAGTAAGATTATTGCTTACATAGGTCAACGCATAATTTGCATTTAAAGCTATGCTTCCTTGATTAATAGCATAGGTTCCTACGTTTTCTCCAGCAACACGTGTTAAGTTTCCTGTAAAGGCATCACTACCTACCAGACTACCTAAGGTGATTTGGTAAGTTAATGCTGGATCTGTATCTCCAAAAACTTTGGTTTTAGCATCTGCAGTAATTTCAACTGCTCTTTGTCCAATAGTAAGATTATTACTCACATAACTTAAGGCATAGTTAGGATTTAATGTTAATGTACCTTGGTTGATGACATAATCTCCTACATCTTCTCCAGTCGCTCTGGACAGACTTCCGGTAAAAGCATCACTACCCACAAGCGTTCCAGAAGTAATTTGATAAGTAAGTGCTGGATCAGTATTTCCATACTGTTTGTTTGCAGCATCTGCGGTAATTTCTATCGCGCTTTGGTTAATATCCAAAGTATTAGATGTAAAAATCATAGTATAATTAGCTCCCAATGTTAATGTTCCTTGATTTATTCTGTAGTTTCCTACATTTTCTCCTGAAACACGAGTAAGTTCACCACTAAACACATCTCCCACAACTATACTACCCGCCGTAATAGTATACGTTAATGCTGGATCTGCATCTCCATAAGTTTTTATTTTATTGTCAGCTGCAACAATAACAGCTCTTTTACTTATATTCAAGTTATTAGGTATATAACTCAAGGCATAATTACTATTCAATGCTAATGTTCCTTGATTGATTGCATAATTGCCTATATTCTCTCCTGCTGTTCTTGTTAAACTTCCAGTAAAGGCATCACTAAACTGTAGCCCACCAGCTGTAATTTGATAGGTTAGTGCAGGATCAACCCCACCATATTCCTTATTTTTAACATCGGCAGTAATTTCTATGGCTCTTGGGGTAATCGTAAGATCATTAGAGATAACAGTTATTGCATAGTTTCCACCTGAATTAAGGGTTCCTCGGGTAATGGCGCGCGTTCCTACACTTTCTCCATTAATTCTGCCTAATGAACCTGTAAGGATATCACCACCTAATAAACTTCCATTAGTAATTTGGTACGTCAATGCAGGATCTGCTTCTCCGTATACTTTACTTTTAGCATCGGCAGTAACTTCAATAGCTCTTGTATTTATAGTAAAATCATAAGTATCATTTCCTTGATACGTTGGATCTGTTGGATCTATGGCTACTGTTATGGTATAATCTCCAGCATTTGTAGGTGGTACGGTAGTTGGTCCATATGTATTTCCGTCGTAATCTTCTCCATTATACGAGATGGTATAGACTGGAGTAGGAGTAATAACATCATCATTACTATCTGTAATACTTACAATATTGACTCCTTGTGATGTCCCATTATAGATTAAATTTCCAGGGCCAAAATTAAAGGTTACGTACTCTTTATTAAAGATGGTTAATGTCGCACTTGTATTTCCATAGAAATTGGCATCAGCTGTATCTACATAGGCAAATACTTTGTACTCTCCTGTATTCCTTGGCGGTGTAGTAGTCTTATTATAATTCGTTCCATTAATTCCTTCATAAGTTATGTTTATGGTAGGTGTTGGTGTTGCAGCTACTCCTGGGCTCGTTTCAATACTACTTACTGTAACGGGTTTTTGAGTATTATCAAATTGTTGCGTAAGATTTGCAAGAGTTATAGTTACCTCTGTATTATCGGTAATAACTAAAGTTCCTCCCGAATAGTTAACATTATGATTTCCTGTTCCGGATGCGTAAACTGATACCGGATAACTTCCTATCTCTATAGGTGCTGCTTCACTAAAATAAGCTCCGATTCTATATGATATTCTTAATGGAATATTTTCTCCGGATAATCCTGTTGCGGTAGCTTCAAAAGTTTTAGGGCTACCATCATATACTTTTGTTTGCGGGGTATCTGGAGTAATAGCGATGTATCTTTGATTAATAGTAAAGTTTCCAGTTACAGATCCAAAATAATTAGGATCGGCTGAATCTACAGAAGCTGTTACGGTATAATTTCCCGCATTTGTTGGTGGTGTAACAGAAGGACCATATGAATTCCTAAAATTATCAGTTCCTGCATATGACAAATTTATGGTTGGTGACACAGGAGTACCATCAGAAGTTAGCACAACACTAGAAATATCTACAGCTTGTCTTGGATTTGCATTGTAAAAAGTTGCATATAAATCGAATCGATCTAATGTAATTGTCACTTGTTCTTTAGTTGTAATGGTAAAAGCTCCTGTTTGTAACTGAATAGTATAATCAGCGTTTGTTACTCTACCGAAAGAGTCTTCTACATCGATATAACCATATCCGAAAGGATCGGTACCTATACAAACCCCCGAAGGGCAAAGGCCACTTGGATCAAAACTAGCAGGCGCTTGTGCTGTTTGGTCTATAGAAATTACATAAGTTCCTTCGGTTTCTCCAGGCTCTCTTTTTAATGGAACCCAAATAATATCACCAGAGTTTAATTGCCCTGTCGTGATAGATGATGTTAAAGTTGGATCTGCACTTCCTAAAGCTTTTATAATTGCATTTGGAGTAATTTCTAAAACATTAGATGCTCCTGACCGTGTTACTGTAACAGAAGTGCTTCCGGCAATTACATTATAATTGGTATCTTCTGGGATAAATCTGGTATAAATTGTTGTAGGGAAACCACTATTATATAGTAATGTGGTAACTCCTTCTGTGATTCTTCCTGAATAAGTATTCGTAAAAGAATTATAAAAGGTATAGTATTCAAAAGTACCTGGTACATTGGCTGTCGCATTTAAATAAGAAGCATCAATAGGTATACCTTCGCCAATTGTTGCTGGTGCATTCCAAGTGATTACAGGGGTAGCTTTTGTGATCGTTAGACTATAGTCCTTTGAAATAGCTTGGTAAATACCATCTGCTACTACCGAAACTCTTAAAGTTGTACTACCTGCTATTCCTGGAGTAAAATCACTTCCCACCAAAGATGCACCCGTAGTGTCATTTATTAAACTATAAGAAATGGCTCCTGTACTGGTCGTTGTAGCATTTAAAGTAGTTGCTGCTGCATCATAAACAAATGTTGGTGGTGTAAAATTCAACCCTAAAGCAGATTGTGAAAAAGTATATCCTGTTTGCTGATAGACAGGTGTTCCGTTACAATCTTTATACCCGTAAATCATAAAGAAGTATTGAGTGCCTTCAGAAAGTCCAGTAATATTAAGATTAGGAGTAACCGAAGTTCCTGAATATATTACTTGTTCTCCTCCTGCATATACGGTATTTCCTGTTGGAACAGCAGTACCAATAGCCAAAGCTGAAAAGCTGTTGGCAGTATTCATTTTAATCACGTATCCATCAGGAGCATTTACCGCTGCGGTTGGAGCTATGAAAGATTCTAAATCCATAGAGCTTGTGTCCACATTATTTAGAACTGCACCAGATGCTAATTCTGAGGTTACACCACAAGTGGTTTGTTGACTATAAATACCTGTTGGGAAAAAATATAGTACCCCATTACACTCTTTGTAATTTACGGCAGAATAGTAATAGGTAGTGTTTGGTGATAGCCCTGTAGTAGTTACTCTAAATCCTGTTTCCACTCCAGTATAAATAGCTGTTTGACCTGTTTTTCCTGAATAATCTGTATTAGTAGTAGGTAATGAAGCAACTGGTAACGTAGTGGGTAATGTGAAATTATTCTCATCACTCATATAGATAATCTTACCATCAGCATTATTACCTCCTGTAAAGTTTACTACACCAATGGAGTTATGTAGATTGGTTGGCTCTGCAAATAAATAAATCCCTGCATTACTATTTGGTGGAGAACAAACTGGTGTTATTGATGAGCCAACTCCTGTTGATTCGAAATAGTAATTTCCACCGCATAATTCAGCAGTATATACATTAAAGAAATATTCAGTACCGGTAGTTAACCCTGTTATTAATTCATTTGGAGTTGCTGAATCTCCTGCATACACTACTTGCTCTCCGCCACCATAGACTGCATTTGCAGTTGGTAATGTTGTACCGTTTGTTGGCGAAGTAAAACTATTGGTTGTATTTACTTTTACCACATATCGTATAGATGCTCCTGTTGTTCCGGTAATAGAACTCACATAACTTGAGCTTTCGTTGTTCGCCGCTAGGTTTAATACCGTAGCAGTTGCAGGAGCTGCACCACAAGTTGTTACTGTGAATACATTACCTGCATTTAGTTTTAAATTCCCTCCACAGTCACTATAGTTAAATACTTTTACATAATATGTTGTATTCGCTGTAAGTCCCGTAACAGTGACATTAGGTGTCGTTGAGTTTCCTACATATACCGTTTGTTCTCCTGAGCCCGAATAAGCAGTACCATCTGCAGTAGGATAATTTGTTCCAGCTGTAGGATCCGTAAAACTATTTACGGTATTTACTTTTATTAATGATATATTGGTACTTCCCGCAACACCAGTTATAGTAAAATCAGTCTCGGTAGGGGCTGTAGATAATACCGTTGTTAAACCGGGAATATCGCACCTAGGAAAATGAACTCTATAATTATATCCACCAGATCGATTTCCTCCTGCTCTTATCAAATAGTATTCATTTGCAGCGGTGTAACTCAATGTCATAGCTCTGTTCGATTGGTCTGTACCGGGGTGTATGAGAGTATTAGACACTAATGGGCCATCATAGCTTCCTGTTCTTTTTTCCAGCCACATCTGTGGCTGAGCTAATCCGCTATTGGATTGAATAGCCATTCCAACATTACCGAATGTGAAAGGCGATCTACCAACTTTCCAATAATCTTCATCAGAGCCGACAACAGTACCACCACTAATAATAGTAGTCGTATTAGTAGTCGCTACAGTTAGGGTTTGTACACCACTATCATTGGTGTTATCATTGGGTTCTGTTTCTGTAGCAAAATCAAATTGAGCGTAAGAAATAGTAGTGACCAAAAAGCACAAGGTCATAAAAAGAAGCTTTTGCGTTCTTCTTGTAATTCCTGAATTAGTTTTGGGTAAAAGAAGTTTCATCATAAGGGGTTTTATTAGTAATTGGAATTGTTTTTACAATAAACTATAAGTATGCAGGCATACTTAAGTGATATTTTGATGGTATTTGATATCGATTATCTAAAGAGCAGTATATGAGATGTTGCTCTTTTGTGCTGGCAGAAAAAGCCAGAGTTTTGATAAAAGGTTTGACCAATTTGTAGGTTGAGCTTTGAGATTGTAGTTTTTCTTCATAATACTAGGGGCTTAGTTGTTATTACTACTAATTTATTGGCAATTTTTGCGGTGCCGTTCATAGGTATTACAGTTAAGTTTTAGAATACCCTATTTTTAGTTGCAATTTTTTTTGAAATTTTTATGCGCTGCCATTAAGTGAGGGTTTTTGGAAGTGAAAGAGATACGGTTAAAAGAGTTCATGGTTAAAAGGTTTTAGATTTGGTGAGACAAAAATATGTGTAGCTTTTTGTTTTGAAAAAAAATGCACCCCTACAAACACCCCTACAAAATTGTAAGACTATGCTATGAAAGGGGTTTTAGAGGTTTTGGATTCTCAAAAAGGCAGTAGAAAAAATCAAAAGCTCAAGGTTTAATAAAAATTGAGATATAACTTTTCATGACAGATTATAGATTTATGTTTTAAAAACACTTACTAATTAAAACACTACGAATTCTCATTTATAGGTTTATACTATTATTTTCTAAAATATATTTGAAAACAAAATTTAGCCAATGCATTTCAAAACACCATTTAATCTTTTTATTGTTTCAGGATTATTATTTTTTAGCGCATGTACAACACCTAACAAAGACGCTTCAAAAAGTAAAAAAGACCAACGTATAGCTCAAGCCAATGTATTAACTGTCAAAAAAAGAGTACCTACCCTCTCTGAAGTAATATCCACAGATGTTGGATTTACAAAATTGTATGACATGGCAAAAACTACAGAGCATATAAATATGTTTGAAAAAAAAGGACCTTATACGGTTTTTGCACTAACCAATGGTGCACTAGATAGATTACCACCAAAAATGTTGGAGAATCTAAAAAAACCCGAAAATCAAGAAGAACTAAAAGCGATTTTAAATTATCATATTATCCCTGGATTAATTAATAAACAGGATATGCTCAAGGCAATTAAAGAATATGATGGTAGTGTAAAATTAAAAACCATTGGTGGGGTTCGATTGACAGCTACCATGAAGGGAGATAGAATCTATCTGATTGATCAAAAAGGCAATGCTGGTAGATTGATGGTAAATGATATTGAAGCATCTAACGGGATTATTCATACCATTGAATCAGTAATGATGCCCAATTAAAAATAGTAACACGTCTAATAATTGCTCACTCTACGGAAGTCATTTAACTGGCTTCCGTTTTTTTGTATCTGGATCTAACTTTTTTTACGACTTTGCAGCTACTTGTTGGAAAGATAGCTGCAAGTTCTTGAAGACTTAGCTGCAATCTTTTTGAGACTTAGCTGCAGGTTCTTGAAGAACTTGCTGCATGTTTTTAAAAACTTAGCTGCACGTTTAAGTTTTATAAAAAATAACTGCATACTTGTTGGGCATGCAGTTATGATATGAGTACAGTTTTTTTTAGGACTTATCCTATAAATAAGGTGTCTGATAGTACACCAATTCTAATGGTGTTTTTGTTGGTATATGCACGTCTTACCTCTAATCGATATTCGTTTGCTCGAAGATTTAGTGGTATTTGAAACATTAATTTACCTTCGGTAAGTACAGATATGGTTTCTACTTTGGTTTCGGTATTTTCGGTTTCATTAACAAAGAAAATTCCTTCTTCGATTTTGTTTGGATCAAATTTTAATTCTTCTCCTACCAACTCGCCAATATTACCTGGAGTAATAGGTCCATTTGCAGTTCGGGTAGCATAATCCATAAATTGGATTATGGCAGGTATTGGTATCGAATTGTTAATACGCTCTCCTGTAGCTTCTCTCATTTTCTTTTTAAGCGAAACTCCTTCACTTAGTGTTGCCCTAAAGTGATGACGACTTTGATCAAATGGATCGGTAGCGCTGGTAAAGACTCCTTTAATACCTGGTTTAATATTGGCGATACGAGTATTGATGTTCCACCCATCTGATACAGAATCCGAGATTTCTTTGGTGAATAGGTCTAATGTAGCTCTCATATCTTCTGCACTTATACCCGTGCCTCTTTTTAGCATTCTCTCTAGAACATCATCTTCGGTCAAAGAACCTCTAGCTTGAACTCTTCCAGATTTATCGTTTGGGTCTGGTGTAATCGGTAAATTTTGTAATGCATATGGTATTGCCATAGTATAAATAATTTTAGATCACAGCCTTATTTGATTTGTGTATATATTTTTGGCTGCGTTGGTTAAACATGGCGGCGAATCTAAAAAAAGGATTTAGAACGGGGATAGGGGATTTTTCCCTTTTTGCATTTGTTTAACGTAGCGCTTGTAATTAAATCATTGTTTTGTAATGTGTTATGATGGTGCATTATGATTTTTTTAACTCGACTGGTGTATTGATCTTTTACACAAAAAAACCACTCAATAATTTGAGCGGTTTTTTAAATAATACCGTGGCTAGAATTTAGATCATAAGTTTTCCCCCTTATTGTGTTCTAAAATTCCAAACCCGGCCAATGGCTACTCCTTGTTTATCATCTTTGGCAACAACCCTCCAGAAATAGGTTTTATTGGCTGATATCTGAACATTTAATGTTGTAACATCCAGATTTTCTGCTAATAATTGAGGAGGGTTGGACTCGCCAAAGTATACATCAAATAAAAGTGCATCACCATCACTATCTATGGCATTCCAATCCAATAGTAAATTGTTTCCAGATACAGTTTCTTCTAAGGCAGGGCTTACTGCCGAAGAAATTGTAGGGATTGTATTTATACTTGCTTCTGGTTCTGTAATAAAAGTTTGAATCGTAGAATACGAGCTTTCATACCCCTTACTATTTAGAGCTTTTACCCTCCAGAAATAAGAGGTTCCCTGTTCTAGAGTAAAAGTAGCTTTAGGCTGGGCAGTTGTAGTGGTAAATACGAGTTGATTAAATGCTGCATCTGCAGCAATTTCTACCAGGTAACTAATTGTACCCAGAGTAACAGTAGTAGATGTAGTCCAATCAAATTCTAGATTAAAATTAGTACATACTAAATTGTTAGTTGGGTATATCAAACCGGGTGTAGTTGGTTCTACCCTAAAGTTATTTAGTGGGTAACTTACTAATATACTTCCTTCTTCATCACTATTACAAGAACATAATAGTACTATGCTTAATATGGCTATATATATGTTTTTCATGAATATGTAGTATTTGTTTTTTTAATAACTGTATAGTTTCTCCCTTCACTTTAGAAAAGCAAAGGGAGAGACTGCTCTATTTTATTGTTTTATAATTCTAAATGTTTTTGAAGTTCCCTGGTTAATGGTCACAAAGTATATTCCTGCAGGTAAAGTATGCATTGGTAATTCTACTGTATTACTTACAATATTATATACTCCAGAAGATATGGTCATTCCTAATGCATTATGAATTTCAATACTCACAGTAGCACTACCAGTAGTAGGGATGCTAAGGGTTACATTTGCACGTGTTGGATTAGGGTATACATCAATGTTTCCTAATTCGCCAATAGCCATTGTTAGTTTACCCTGGCAAGCTGCTTTACTAGAGAATACTTCTATTACTCCTGCATTTTTGGCATCGACTACAAAATTATTGGTATTGTATTCGCCCACTACTTTGTTATCGATAGTAACAGTATATGGAGCCGTACCCGATTGGATATCAACAAGCACTTTGTTATTGATAGTATCCATTGTTGTTTTGCCTTCTAGTACAGGAGCATCTTCGATCACAAACTCATAACATTTTTGGCAGTCTGCAATTCCTGCAAGGGCAATACATAGTGGGTAGGTTCCTGGTATTAAATCAGGTATAACAAGATTAGTGTTAAAAGGATAAACTTCGCCATTAAGTGTTGCTATGTAATTAAGGCTTTCTACTGCATCGATACTTAGAATACCATTGTTTTTATCAGCACAGGTCTCACTAGAGGCTTGAATCTGAAAATTAGTATCGGATAAATCATCTATTAAACAATCTCCAGTTATGCTTACTGTAGCGGTTTGTTGAGAAACATTTCCATTAACATCGGTAATGGTAAGTGTTACGATGTTGTCTCCAGTATTTTTGATGTTAAACGTATTTGGAGAAACTACCATCGTATCGATTCCGCAATTATCAAAGATTCCACTTACAGGTACAAAAGCAACATAATCATTGGTAGCTCCCCAATTGGCTGCATTACGACCAGGAACGATAATAGCCGCTGTGCCATCAATATTTTCTAATCCTTGGGTTTTGTCATCTGCGGTTAGTGGAATATTAGTGGTATGGATTTCTATACGATTGGTTCCTTCAAATAGTTTTACTTGAGTTGTTGTAATATCATTATCATCATCAATGTGAGTAACGCTATCCCAATCCATAATCAAGATTCGATTTGGTGCAGTTCCTATGGTCGTATATCTCATGGTTCCTCCGTCTTCAGGATTTATATCATTCCAATCAAAAGCGATTAGGTTGTTTGGTTCACTGGTATCGGGTAACGTTTGTCCATTACAACATCCATCCTCTCCTTCATCAGAAAATGTGATAAAACCATTTGAGGAGATATAGAATTCTGTGTATCGGTCCCCATAGAAACCAAACTCAAACCCTATAGGTAATGCTGAAGTTAGTTCATCATCATCAAGCGTTACTTCGGTTCCCGTGGTACTAATATCTACACGATCAAATGTACCCGTAGTTTCTATGGTATAGTCGCGAGCTATTGGGTCTACACCTATAACGTCTTGAGGAGTTACAGTAATAGTATCCTCAAAGTTTGCTAATGTAAGAGTGGCGTCTTTCGTATTAAGTAATGGGGCTCTGGTATCAACAACAGTCACATCATAACTACAAGATACGGTAGCTCCTGTGTTATCAAGAGTATCATAGGTATACGTTGTAGTGCTTCCAACAGCTAATAGCGTTCCACTTGCGGGACCTGCGGTGATATTGCTAGCACATGGATAATTGTATGTAGCTCCACATGTGTCAGCATCACTTTCTAAGGTAAAATCAGATGGACACGAAGGTATGGTAATCGTAACCGTTGTTGTACATGTTACCCTATTTCTGCCATTATCAGAAACAGTTACGGTTACTATATTATCTCCAATATCTGCACAGGTAAATGTACTTTTATCTAGACTGATATTAGTAGTACAATTATCTGTAGCACTCAAAACAATGTCATTATCGGTGATGGTGGCGTTACCCGTAGCATCTAATTCTAAAGTAAAAGGCGCAACACATTGTACAACAGGATCAATGTTATCGTTAATGAACACAACTGGATTACTAATACTTACATTGCCATTAACATCGGTTGCTGTAAGTATTAGTGAAATAGGTCTCCCAACATTACTACAGTCAAAATCTGTTCGGTTTAGCGTTAAACTTTGTAACCCGCAATCATCGGTTGCACTTGCGTTAAGATCTGCTAACGTGATTGAAACATTACTTGTGGCATCCAGATCAATGTTTACAAATGTATCATTAGTAATAACAGGAGCAGATTCAACTATAACAACAGTTACATCAATAACAATGCTGTTATTTTGATCATCTGTAGCAGTGAGTTGTACGATATTATTACCAATATCGGTACAATCAAAGTCAGTTTGACTTAAACTCAGGGTTACATTTACACAATTATCGGTAATGTTAAGTCCAAAGTCTTGTGGAGCAACAGTAACATTACCTGTTTGATCTAAATTTGCTGTAATTGTTGTTGTAGCAGCTGGCGAAAGATCACCACGCACCCATACACGGTGTATAGTACTTTGTGTATTATTAGCAAAATCATCAACTTCCCAACGAGAACCTCCTGCACGAATTCCCCAATGATAATTCCCTGCAGTCCAAAACGGGAAATTGGTTAGTGCGAGATCCCCTTGATCTGCCCATTCATGATAAGCTTGAGCCGGAATATTAGCAGAATGGTTTGATAATACAGTATGATTTGATACTTCATTAATTCGATCAAAAGAAGCTGTTCCTGTTTTTACATAATTTAATACTCCTTGAAAGCTTGTCTTAAAGTTGATTACACGATTATGTCCCGTGGTTACTCCATAAAATCGCATTTCTTCAAAATCAATAGCAGCTGCCAAAGCATTACCCATATGTCCCCAATTAGTGGTTCCGGCTTCATTATCGCCTAGGGTAGAAGATCCTAATAAAGGTAAATCGGTGTTTCGTACTGTTAGGTTAGAATTATCACCAGCTATATGTACATAATTCAAAATCATTAACCAGCCACCACCATCGGTATCATTATCTAATGCTCCTTGAAACGTGCTACCGTTAAAATTGAAGTAGTACGTACCGCTAGGAACACTTCCTACTGTGGATTGTAATAAATTTCGAAAAGGTTTAGCAAGAGTTCCATCTCCTGCAGTTTCAATGACCGGGGGAGTGGTATCCTGTCCAGGTCCACATTGGGCTTGTGAGCTATAAATGCATAGAAAAAGGGCAAATAGCAATAGTAGTTGTTTTTTCATAATAAGGGGGGTATTAAAATTAATTGTTTAATGATTGTTTCGTATCTAATACAGTCAAGTTTCGGGATACCCTATTTTTATTTTTAAATTTTTTAGAGTTTCGAAAAATTGATGAGAATCAGATTCGTAATTCATTCTTCGTTAGAAGGTAGAATGATCGTATGGTTTTTAGAAAAGTTGTAGGTTACATATTGGGTGCTCATATAGGATAAAGTTTTGGGGGATAACAATGCAAAAATATACACAGATGTATACATATTGGTTAAAACCTACCCCTACAAATACCCCTACAAAAATTCAGAGATAAATGAAAAACAGCTATTTACAATGACAGTAAGAAAATAACGCCTATCGAAACGTTCTAACTTTATGTTTTTTTAATAGCTTTGAATATTGATTAATTTCTTTTTCCCATGCCCGACAAAAAACAATCTGTTTGTGAAGAAAAGAATTTTGATACCCTATTCAATACACATTTTGAATCGGCCAGAAATTACTTATACTACAAGTGTGGAGATATACAACAAGCCGAGGATATTGTACAAGATGCTTTTGTGAAATTATGGAAACAATGCGCCGATATTATCTACGAAACGGCAAAATCCCTCATTTTTAAGATATGTAATAATGCATTACTTAATGAATTCGCGCACAAGAAAGTGGTATTGCGTTATGAATCTGCACCTCGAGATGATAAAAACAACGAAAGCCCGGATTTTATAATGGAAACCGAAGAGTTTAGAATCAAGTTAGAACAAGCAATCTCGAAGTTGTCTGACAAAGAACGTGAAGTGTTTTTACTAAGTAGAATCGATAAAAAAACATATAAAGAGATCGCCGAGATTACTAATATTACTGTAAAAGCGGTAGAAAGACGTATGAGTAATGCTTTTATTAACCTTAGAAAACTATTAGGTGAAGATTTTAAAGTTTAAAAATAGGGTAATTTATTGTTTAGCTGTATTATAGATATAGAGGTGAAAATGATGAGGATTAAAAGAATATGAACATGTATTACCGAAAGTAAAAAACACTTTCTTACTATTATGGAAAAGTACGAATCAGATGAAACATATATAGCACGATGGGTTGCCGGAGAGTTGAGCGAAGAAGAATTATCTGAGTTCAAAAAATCAGAAGCATACAAAGAATTCAATCGAATCAATAGGGTGGCTCAAAACTTTAAAGCACCTCCTGTGCATACTCGTGATGCTTTGATTAAAACCAAAGAACAAATTACCTTTGGAAAGAAACAAAAAATAACCAATACTGCCTGGCTTTCTATTGCAGCTTCAATTGTAATTATATTAGGAGTATTCGGGTTGTTTACTTCAACTAAAAGCTACACAACTGGTTTTGGAGAACAACTTGCGGTTACTTTACCCGATGGATCTAAAATACGACTTAATGCCGATTCAGAATTAAAACATAAACGTTTCTTTTGGGCGAATAATCGTGATGTAAACTTAACAGGAGAAGCCTATTTTGAAGTTGAAAAAGGAGGCGATTTTGTCGTGAAAACTTCACAAGGTGAAATATCTGTTTTAGGAACCAAATTCAATATTAAAACAAGAGGCGAAGCTTTTGAAGTGAACTGCTTCGAGGGAGCCGTTCGGTTTGATAAACTAAACTCAGATGAATATCATATTTTAAAAGAAAACGATAAGATTAGTTTCTCCAACAAAGAGATCGTTAATGAAAAAACCAAGGAAGAGCAACCCAACTGGATGAAAGGGATTAGCGTGTTTAAAGAAAGACCCTTACAAGAGGTTTTGGATGAAATCCGAGTTCAATATAATGTTACGTTTCAGAATAAAGGTATAGATGTGTCGAGATTATTTACAGGAAGTTTTTTACATAATAATTTAGAGAAAGCATTAAAATCTACATTAACCCCTATGGGGATTTCGTATACGCTTTCTGAAGACAAAACTATCGTATATTTGCAATAAACCAGCTTATTATATCTATTCATGTACCAACGTCTAATGCTTATTGTAGCACTTTTTGTGTCTACACTATGTTATACCCAAGAAAAATTTGAGATTTCGTATACCAATACCCCTCTGAAAGAAGTACTAAGTGATATCGAATCCAAAACAGAAATTCTTTTTTCTTACTCTCAAGAAGTTATTGCTTCAAAAATAATTACAATATCTCAACAGGAGATAGGTATTGATAATCTGTTACCCCTTTTGGCCACGCAGACTGATCTTATTTTTGAAAAAGTATCTTCTCAACAAGTAATTATTACACAAAGAAAAGTGATTTGTGGATATGTTGTAGATGCAATTACCAAAGCAGTACTTCCTTATGTAACCGTAATTATCAATTCAGATTTGAATACTACCACAGATGATAATGGATATTTTGGTATTGAAGATACTAATTTTGCCACTGAAAATATACAACTGAGTTTTATTGGGTATGATGATAAAGAGGTAGAAATTAAGGCTGATGATCCTTGTCAAACGATAGCATTGGACCCATTATCTTCTGCTCTTGATGAGGTCGTGGTATTAGGATATATTACCTCTGGGATTGATAGAAATAAAGATGGTTCGGTAGCACTCGATACAGAAAAATTAGGAATTTTACCTGGTTTGGTAAGCCCCGATATAGCGCAAAGTATTCAATTAATCCCAGGTATCTCGACCTTAGATGAATCAGCGACAGGTATACAGATTCGTGGGGGATCACCCGATCAAAATTTGGTGTTGTATGATGATATCAAATTATTCAATACAGGGTATTTTTATGGTATGTTCTCACTATTTAATCCTTTTGCAACAAAAAAGGCTACCGTTTTCAGGTCTGGTACCAGTGCAAGTTATGGTGATCGCATTTCAGGTATTATTGATATCTCGAGTGGCGAAAGTATTCCTGAAAAAACAGAAGGGGGGCTCGAAATAGATGGATTATCGGCAAATGGATATGTAAAGGTTCCTTTATCAGAAAAGATTGCGGTATATGCTTTTGCAAGAAGATCTTATGCCGGTATTGTAGAAACGCCAACGTATAACAGTTATGCGGATAAAATTTTTACAAATTTTGGTGTGGCCCAGGATATCAATGGAAACGTACTTGAACTTGAAACCGATGATGACTTCAGTCGTGAAACGAGCAATAATGATTTTTCGTTTACCGATGTTAGTACCAAACTTGTTGTAAAGCCTAATGCCAAGAATAGTATTTCTGTTAGTGGTTTGTATACCCGAAACCGTTTGGATTTTGATTTCACAGGAGGCGAAGAATTGGTTGTAGATTCTCTGATCACACAAAACAAGGGTTTTAGTGTAAATTGGAAACATAAAACAAGTGAAAAGCAACAAGAAAAATTAACGGCTTATTTCTCTGAATACAATTCTTTTTATCAAAACGATGAAATAAAGGATGAAACGGGTGATGGTATTTTGGACCTGGCAGAAATTAATATTCGTAAAAACGATATTTCGGATTTGGGTTTAAAATTTACTTCTACTTCTACCATTAAAGAAACACAAAAACTTACATTGGGATATGAACTTTCTTATACTGATCTAAATATAATTATAAGTAAAGAAAATCCCGTTGATGCCGAATTTGAAAGCTCTGGTCAAGATGATAGTAATCTTAAAAATGCTCTATTTGGGGAGTACACTTTCAATTTTAAAAATACTGGATTTATAAATGCTGGAGTTCGACTTTTACATTATAGCTCTTTGGATGAATTTTTAATTGAACCACGTATTAATCTGGAATTTCCTTTAAATGATCGGTTCAGGATTAAAACTGCTGTCGAACAAAGAAATCAACCCATTTCTCAATTGGTAGAGTTTAATCATACCGAGTTGCGCTTAGAAAATGAACTATGGCGTTTATCCGACGATGAACAATTTCCTTTATTGAGTAGTAATCAAATTTCTGGAGGAGTATTATATCATTATAAAAATTTTAATATTGATGTTGATGCGTATTATAAAGAATTAGAAGGGTTGACTACGTTTACTAACGGATTTAGTAATCCTCTTGAAAATTTAGAAGAAGGTGAAAGTACGATAAAAGGTTTAGATGTTTTATTGAAATACAGATGGGATAACTACAAAATATGGGGCGGTTATACCTATAATGATATTACGTTTCAATTCCCAAATTTACAAGACACTCCTTTTAAATTTCCGGGAAATAATGACATCACTCACTCATTTAGAATTTCGAATACGTTGCAACTTGAAAAATGGCAATTCTCTCTAGGTTGGCAGTTTAGAACCGGAAAACCTATTACTCCTGTGAATAGTTATGAAATTCAAATTGATGCCGATGGCGAGAATGCCGGCGTAGTAGATTTTGGTGCTGTTAATAGCGACAAATTACCAGATTTTCACAGGTTGGATGCTTCTATATTGTATGATTTTAATATTAAAACAGGTAACAAAAAACTTAAAGCGCAGCTAGGACTATCATTCTTGAATATTTATGACAGAATAAAACCTTTAAATCTAATATATAAAGCAGAACGAAAACCTCTGGATGATGGCGGAATTGCTGTGCCTGGTACGGATGGGTCAACACCAGAAGAACTAGAGGTTATACTGGAGCAAGTAATTCAACGATTTTCGCTTGGCTTTACGCCAAATGCGGTATTTAGAATATATTTTTAGGTAAAAAATAAATAAAGCGATCTTTTTAGTCTTCTAAGAATTCAAGAATCGGTGCTCCTTTAGGAGCATTGATTTTTTTACGTAGGCGGTATCGATTCATGATCACACTATCTTCTGAGATAGCCAACATATTAGCAATCTGTTTGGTGTCTAATCCAAGTTTCTCCATGGCAACCAAACGCTCTTCTGATTTAGAAAGTGCATACCCTTTGTTTTTAATAATATTATAAAAAAGAGGGTAAACAGTAGTGAATTTTTCTTTGAAATTATACCAGTCATCCTGAGTTAAAATCTTTGAGGTAGCCAGATCTTGCAGTTTATGAATAGATTCTTTTTCTCCGACGTCCTTTTTTAGCTCCTCTAACTCTTTGGTCAATGCTTCTTGTGCATTACTTTTTGTAATTAATTGTTTGGTAAAATCTGCTAATTCTCGTTTGTTTTTTTCTAATTCTTCCTTCGCTATAAGAACTCTGTTCTTATAGATTCTTCTAATCAGATATCCTATTACTATTCCTGCTATAACTGTTGTGATTAATAAAATCAAATACAAGCTTTTTTTAGAACTTTCTGCTTTATTGATAAGCTCTAATTCACTTTTTTCTTTGGCAAATTGTAAACTGTCTGCTAATTTTTCTTGTTCAAATTGATGAGTTAGCTCTAATTCTTGTATTTTTTTGACACTTTCAATATTAAATACCGAATCAGAGTATTTTTTGTACATCCGATAATCTTCTAAAGCTTGCTTGTAATTATTAAGCTTTTTTTGAAGAAAACTTTTTCTCAAGTATGACTTTGAAATTCTGGATTTGGCATTTTGCTCTTTGGCTATTGCCAAGGCTTGTTCGATATAGGTTAATGCTGTTTTATACTTTTTTAATTGCATATAACTCCCTGCAATATTATAGTATACTCTTTGCAAAGAAAGTGTTTGGTTTGTTTTAGTATTATAGGCTAAATTCTCTTTGTATATATCGATAGCTTTTTGATATTCTTTTCGGGTATGATACCATGCGGCCAGATTAGAATTTACTCGAAAAATATTTTCTTCATCCTTCAATTTAATAAAGCTAGCCTTAGCCTTTTGGTAACAAAACAATGCAGAATCCATTTGTTTGGATTGTCGGTAAGCCACTCCTAACATGTTATACCCTATAGCTACTCCATTTTCTTCACCTTGTTGTTCTTTTATTAATATCGTTTTCTTAAAGTATTGTATTGATTTTTTATAATCCTTCTGATCTCTGTATACCATAGCCATATTATGATAGATATCGCCTACATTGGAAGAATCGTTTATCTGTTCATAAAATGTCTTGGATTTTAGATAATATTCTACGGCTTCAGGATAATTACCTTTTCTTTTTTTTACTACCCCTAATGATTTATAAACGGTTGCTAACTGCTCAGTTTTAGTAGTTTTTTTAGCTTTTTCAAATATGTTTAATGCCTCTGTTAAGTGTTTTTCAGCATCACTGAAATCATGAGCTAATTGATATGTCCCTAATGCTAAAAGAGTTTTTGCTTTTGTTGAATCTTTTTGGGCGAGTTTGACCTCTTTTTGTAAACGAAGAAGAAGCGAATCAACTTCTTGAGAAAGTAACGTTGTTATTCTGCATAAAAAAAAGAGAGTAAATATTAAATAAAATTTCTTCTTCATTGTGCAGAGGTTGGTTAATATAATGACAAATGTATTTCAAGAAAAGGGAAATTATGAAATCTATTGGTAAAATAAAAAGTTCTACAGGTATATTGCCAATCGATATTCTAGATCGTATCTTTGCCGTGTTAAAATCCCTATGATACAGGGTAATAAAAATTATAAGAGTGGAATACGCAAAAAACATATTAGAAACCATTGGTAATACACCCTTGGTAAAAATGAATGCTTTAGTTAAAGATGTAGACGCTTTAGTATTGGCCAAATACGAAACCTTTAATCCAGGTAATTCTGTAAAAGATCGTATGGCGCTAAAAATGATTGAAGACGCAGAAGCAGATGGACGATTAAAGCCAGGAGGAACCATTATCGAAGGTACCTCGGGTAATACAGGAATGGGACTAGCTTTGGTTGCAATTATAAAAGGATATAAACTTATTTGTGTCATGGCAGATAAGCAGTCTAAAGAAAAAATGGATATTCTAAGAGCAGTAGGAGCAAAGGTGATGGTGTGTCCTACCAATGTTGAGCCCGATGACCCAAGATCGTACTACTCAGTCTCAAAACGCCTTGCAGAAGAAACACCAAACTCGTGGTATGTAAATCAATATGATAACCCATCGAATGCTATTGCACACTACGAAAGTACAGGCCCAGAAATCTGGAAACAGACCGAAGGAAAAATTACTCACTTTATAGTAGGTGTAGGTACTGGTGGAACAATATCTGGAGTAGGGAAGTATTTAAAAGAGAAAAACCCAAACATTAAAGTATGGGGAGTAGATACCTATGGTTCTGTATTTAAAAAATATCATGAAACCGGGATTTTTGATGAAAATGAAATCTATTCTTATATCACCGAAGGCATTGGAGAAGATATTCTTCCTAAAAATGTTGATTTTTCAGTAATTGATGGATTTACCAAGGTTACCGATAAAGATGCAGCAGTATACACACAGAAGCTAGCCAAAGAAGAAGGTATGTTTTTGGGTAATAGCGCTGGTGCTGCAATCAAAGGATTGTTACAATTAAAAGAGCATTTTACAAAAGATGATGTTGTGGTTGTTTTATATCACGATCATGGTAGTCGATATGTTGGTAAAATGTTTAATGATGACTGGATGCGTGAGCGTGGTTTTCTAGATGAAGAAGTTTCTACTGCGGTAGATTTGGTAAAAGACCATGCTGATAAACCTTTGATTACGGTTAAAACTGAAGAATTGGTTTCGCATGCTATTGAGCGTATGCGTAAATTTCAAATCTCTCAAATACCAGTTGTAGATAGCGAAGGATTTGTAGGCTCTGTAGACGAAAGTGCTTTGTTTAAAGCCTTTATTGAAGATAAGAATATGGATAGTACCCCTATTAAAGAAGTGATGAAAGATCCTTTTCCGATAGTGAACACAAAAGCTTCATTAGATGAGATATCAAAACTCATTAAAAATGGTAATCCAGCTGTTTTGGTTGACCTAGGAAATGGCAAACATCATATCATTACTAAATACGATGTGATAAGTCATATAAAATAATTCGTTATATTTAAATATAATTTCTCCCCTCTATCAGCGTTATTTGCTGTTAAAGGGGTGTTTTTTATTGAGTGGATTTTATCTTTTAGGGTAAAACTGGAGTACAAATAGAGTAGGTGTATGTGTAAATATATATTCGATTTTTCTGATATCGATAAGTTAAGAAATTACTTCAGATCCCAATTGGATCCTAATAGTACTTCGGATCGTATTTATTTTCCACCAGAAATAGGAGAGGGATATTTGTCATATTATAAAATATCTCCCGAAGTATTTCTCTTAGTCAATAATTATAAAGCAAATACAGATATAGAATACATCAGAGAACCAATTGATGAAAAAGATATCATTCTTCATTTTAGGAAATATGCTTTAAATCACAAAATCGAAGGAAATCAGATTATCAGTAAGTATTCTGATAGTTATACTCCTGGTAATATGAGGTGTATGGATGGAAGACAGGGAGAACAAGTTTTTATTCCGAAGGGAGCAGAAGTAAAATCGACTATGATTGTGCTAAAAAGTTCATATACCCGACCTTATTTTATGAAAACTAGTGATATGGCCGAAAGGGTAGATAATTATATCCGGCATTCACATCAGGATATCAATAAATTTTATCTCTCTTATAAGCAGTCTATTCTTTTTGATCAAATTGTACAACCAGACTTAAATAGAGTAGAGAATTATCTGTATTATATCGCCAGAGGAATACGCTTATTAGAAACGTTCTGGAAAGATGTTTTAAAATGGGAAACAGAAAGCAACCCATTTAATATTAATAGTACACAGGTTGGTGGTATTTTTAAAGTGAGTAATTACCTAAAAAATAATCTTCATGAACCTTTTGTAGGTGTTGATCAATTGGCGGCAATGGCCCATATGAGTAGAACTAATTTCTTTAATATGTTTAAAGAAATACATAATCAGACACCACTAGAATTTTTTAATAATAAAAAGCTAGAAAGTTCATATAATATGATATTTGGCGATGGATTATCAATCAAAGAAGTTATGGATGCACTTAACTATTCTAATTCTTCAAAATTTAAAAAAGCTTTCTTTAATAAGTTTGATATTTACCCAGATATAAACCTATAAAAATAAAGATGGTCACCAAAAAATGGCAACCATCTATAACCTAACACAAACTCAACTTAGCTTAGGGTTTTGTAATCTTTATGTTTTTGTGAATTATTTTCCCTTTAATTCTACAACAAAGTAAAGAAATGTAATTGTTGTAAAGTTTTCCATTAATACATAAAATCTTTCCAATAGTACATTTCACACAATTATTAACTAGATTTTAAGATTTTTAAGCTAGTATTTGCATTTTTTTTAAGCGAAACGATATTATTTGTCGTTTTTTAATGGCATTAACCTTGATTTTGTATGGTATAAATATAAAAATCAACGTTTATATGTCTCTTGTATCTAAAATTTTCAGAAATGTTTCAGGTTCTGGTCGTACTCTATAGTTGTTGGTGAGGTCTGCAAAAATGATTTCTCCTTTTTTATCAGTTATAATTACTGTAGGCATTACCGTGTCACTATCATAACCAAGAGTTTGAAAGCCCATTGGTAGTCCATTTTTTGCAAAAATGTTTAGTTTTTTGGCAACTTCATTTCCTTGATCTACCAAGAAATTAAAATTAAGATCAAATTTCTTAGCTAAAGATTTTGTGTGTTTATGAGGTTGTGGGCTTATGAAAACAGTATTTACGTTCCTTTTTTCAAGTTCTTTATATTGAGACGCGATCTCTTTAATTTGGGCCATACACAAAGGGCACCAATTACCTCTATAAAATAAAAAAATAGACGGATTACCTATAAATTTTGAAGTGTTTACAGTGTTTTTGTCTGAGTCTTGTAAATTAACATCAGGAAACTGATTACCAATTTTAATAACTTCATTTGATTTTCTATGATCAAATAACGAGTACCATTTTATATACAATACCCACCCCAAAAATAATCCAACACTAGGTAATGAACCATTAATGTCGTTTTCGAAAATACCTCCACTGATGATACTAACCAAAAATCCAATTGTAATTGGTAATGTATATACCTTTAAATTAGAATCAGTTCTTGCAACAGGTTTAATAAAAATCTTGATAAAGAAAAATGCGATCGTTAGTGCAATTATTAACCTTCCTATATAACGATAAGAAACTTCATGATTTATAAGGTGAACAACACTGTCTATAGCAAAATAAAGTGCAACTACTGGAAATAGAGATATAAAAGCAGATTTTAAAATATTTGTCATTTATGTATTGGTTTTTGATTTAATTAGTCAAGGTTATGAGAATAGGCTTACAAGATTAGAATTAATTTTATTATTTTCGACAAAATTATTTATAAAGGCTATTATATTTTTTTATCCTACCCATATGTTTAGTAGCTAAAACCATCAGTTTACCAACAGGTATATTGAATTAATTATAACTATTAAACATATACAATGAACGAAGATTTCCTTCAGTATTTATGGAAATATAAAAAGTTTAAATTTTCTAACTTAAAAACTGTCCATCTAGAAGAAGTAGTGCTTCAAAATGTTGGGACTCATAATACCGAAAATTCTGGACCTGATTTCTTTAACGCTCAAATGATCATTAATAATCAAAAATGGGCTGGTAATGTTGAGGTTCATATTAAATCTAGTGATTGGTATTTGCATAATCATGAAAATGATGATACCTACGATAATGTAATTCTTCATGTAGTTTGGGAAGATGATGTTGAGGTGTACAGAAAAGATAATACACTAATTCCCACAGTAGAACTTAAAGATTATATTGATAAAACTACTTTAGAAAAATATCAAAAACTTTTTGGAGATGTAGATCAAAAATCGATACCATGCGAAAATGAACTGGCAGAAGTGTCTAGTTTTGTGATTTCTAACTGGCAAGAACGATTGTATTTTGAACGATTAGAACAGAAATCTAGATTAATTTTAAAGCTCTTAAAAGATTCTGCTAATGATTGGGATTCGGTGTTTTTTCAGCTTTTAGCCAAAAATTTTGGTTTGAAAGTAAACGGAGAAGCTTTTATCAGCCTTGCCAAATCAATAGACTTTTCAATACTAAGAAAATGTAGTAAAAACCATACTCAAATAGAAGCTATACTTTTTGGTCAAGCAGGATTTTTGGATCATGAGTCAGAAATAGAATATGTCAAAAAACTTCAGAATGAATATGCTTTTTTAAAACATAAGTTTCAATTAGAGCCTAATAACGCATTGCACTTTGAATTTTTTAGATTACGACCTCCTAATTTTCCAACTATACGAATGGCACAACTAGCTAGTCTATACGCTAAAAATCAAAAACTTTTTGGTGATATTACAGCAACAACTAATATTTCAGAGTTGTACCGTCTTTTTGATATTGAAACTAGCGATTTTTGGCAAAACCGTTATACATTCGAAAAAGAATCTACACCTAGAAAAAAAAGGTTGACTAAATCATTTATAGATCTGATCTTAATCAATACAATACTACCAATCAAATTTGTGTATGCAAGATACTTAGGTAAAAATCCAGAAGATGAACTTCTCGAATTAATATCACAATTACCTAAAGAAAAGAATAGTATTATTGATCGGTTTTCTACACTTGGTCTGTCTATAGATAATGCAATGCATTCCCAAGCAATGATACAACTTAAGAGTACTTATTGTGAAAAGAAAGCTTGTTTAAAATGTGCAATCGGCAATTATTTACTAAATCAAGATTGAAGTTTAGGATAATATAATTATTTTGCGGTATGCTATATAATCTAAGACACTTTTTAGAACGTAATGGATTTTATGTGTCCTCTAGACTAGCCGATAGGTTAGGGATGAGGGCAAGAAATGTACGATTGTTCTTTATTTACTTAACCTTTGCTACAGCAGGTCTTGGATTTGTTATATACCTTAATATGGCATTCTGGTTAAAATTAAAAGACCTTATATATACTAAACGAACTTCGGTATTTGATCTATGATAAGAATTCAAAATTGGGGAAGACCAAGAATTTATATTGCTGTAATTTTATTACTTGTTGTAATTATTATAGGAGTATTAGGTTTTCGGTATTTTTCTGATTATTCATGGGTAGATGCATTATATATGACAGTCATTACGATGACGACAGTTGGTTTTGAAGAGGTTCAGCCTTTGGATGATCAAGGTAAGTTGTTTACCGTATTTCTAATTTCTACCAGCGTAGTGATTTTTGCATATGCTGTATCCGTAATCACAGAATATATTGTAAGCAAAAATGACCCTAAAAGAGTACAATTAAGAAAAATACAAAAAATGATACATAAGCTCGAAAATCATATCATTATTATTGGATATGGTCGTAATGGAAAACAAGCAGCAGCCAAACTGCTAGCTTATAATAAACCATTCATTATTGTAGAAAATAATATTGAAATCATCGAAAGATATCAAAACGAAAAAACCTTATTTCTTAAAGGTAACGCTACAGAAGATGAGGTCTTGATAGAAGCTGGGATTAAAAATGCAGATTGCTTGATATGTACATTGCCTGAAGATGCAGATAATCTATTTATTGTATTAACTGCCAGGCAAATTAATAAAGAACTTAAGATCATAAGTAGAGCATCCCAAGATGCATCATATAAAAAAATAAGGCTTGCTGGGGCAGATAATGTAATTATGCCAGATCGTATAGGAGGTGATCATATGGCTTCATTAGTAGTTGTGCCAGATTTAATAGAGTTTTTAGATAACCTTTCTATAGTAGGAAAAAAATCTATTAATATCGAAGAAATTTCTTTTGAAGATATGTTTGATAATGGTGAAGAACGAACCATACTGGATATAGATATGAGATCTAAAACAGGCTGTACTATTATAGGTTACAAATCTCCAGAAGGCGAGTATATAGTAAACCCCGAAGCTAATACCCTTTTGAAGCCCAAATCAAAAATTGTAGTTTTGGGTCGACCAGAACAGATTGATTTATTAAATAAACAATTTAACATTTAATAATTACAGAACATTTAACTGTTTAAAAATTGTACACAACCGTTTTTTTTAGCATCTTGCTGACTTCTTAATTATAAAATTCAATTAACTCATACAATCATGAAGAGAATTCTTCTTTCAATTTTAGCGCTTACAATTCCATTTTTAACATTTGCACAAGAAACTACAGAAAAAGGCCTCGATCAAAAAATAGATGAAGGTTTTAAACCTGTTTCAGATTTCTTCTCTAATGTAATATTTTTTGAAGTTTTTGATGGGGCACCATTTGTAATTATCCTATTGGTATTAAGTGCCCTGTTTTTTACAATTTACTTTGGTTTTCCTAATGTCAGATATTTTGCTAAAGCAATTAATGTAGTACGTGGTAAATATGATGATGTAGAAGGCCATGGAATTGAAGGAAAACCTGAAGTTAATGTAGTAGATGGAGATATTAGAGATACAATAAGAGACGAATCCAAAGAAGGAGAAGTTTCACACTTTCAGGCATTAGCAACAGCAGTTTCTGGTACTGTAGGTAACGGAAATATTGCAGGAGTAGCTTTAGCAATTGCACTTGGTGGTCCAGGAGCTACATTTTGGATGATTGTTTGTGGATTACTAGGGATGTCAACAAAATTTGTAGAATGTACACTTGGTGTTCAATATAGAGATGTAGGAGAAGATGGTACCGTATATGGCGGCCCTATGTATTATTTAAGCAAAGGTCTTAAAGAAAAAGGCTTCGTTTGGTTAGGTAAAATAACAGCAGTATTGTTTGCTATCTTTTGTATTGGTGGATCTTTTGGTGGCGGAAACGCTGCACAGTCTAATCAGGCAACAATAGTTTTAAAAGATATGTTTGGACTAGAGAGTACAGGAGCAGGTTTCTGGATCGGAATTGTACTTGCTATCCTTGTTGGGATTATTATTATCGGAGGAATTAAGCGTATAGCTTCTGTAACCGAAAAAGTAGTTCCTTTTATGGCCGTAATGTATATTCTTGCTTGTTTATATATCATCTTTAGTAATTTTTCTTTTGTTGATGATGCAATTGGATTAATTGTGTCCGAAGCATTCAATCCTAAAGCAATAGGAGTAGGTGGAATAATAGGAGTTTTACTAGTTGGTTTTAAAAGAGCTGCATTTTCTAACGAGGCCGGAGCAGGTTCTGCATCTATTGCCCATTCTGCGGTAAAAACAAAATATTCTGCTTCTGAAGGTTTAGTAGCATTATTAGAGCCTTTTATTGATACTGTAGTGATATGTACAATGACTGCTTTGGTGATTATTATATTTAATTCTGGTGGAGCTTTTCAGTACGGAGGAGATGGAAGCGGAGCTGTTTTAATTGATGGAGCTTCTTATGAAGGTGCAGGGATAACACAAATGGCCTTTGCAAAATATATTCCTTATTCTAATGTTTTCTTAACTATAGCGGTAGTACTTTTTGCAGTATCAACAATGATTTCTTGGTCTTACTATGGGTTACAATCTTGGAAATTTTTATTCGGAAGAGGAAAAGCAGCCGATTTAACATATAAGTTCTTATTCTTAACCTTTGTGATTATAGGAGCTGCAGCGAGTATGAACTCTATTTGGGCATTCTCTGATGCAATGATTTTTGCAATGGTATTTCCTAATATGGTCGGATTATTCTTCTTATTCCCAGTCGTTAAAAAACAATTAGTAAGGTATTTTGACGCTATAAAAGCATCAGGAAAATAAGATATAAAAGTTAATGAACGATTTCAAGTCCCATTTCGAGTTACACACGCGTTTCCGAAATGGGATTTTTCTTTTAGCAGTACTACTTTTTATATGTATGTTAGGATATTACTTCTATCCAACTCAAACACAATCGCAAAATAGTTTTGTCGAATTAACCCAATTTCAACATCAGATTGATTCTTTAAAACAATTAAAGGAAACAAAAAAAATAACAAATCACATAAAACCTTTTAACCCAAATTTTATTTCTGATTATAAAGGATATCAACTCGGCCTTTCAGTAAAAGAATTAGACAGATTAATAGCATATAGAAATCAAGATCAATGGATAAATTCTATTTCAGATTTTAAAAGAGTTACAAAAGTTTCAGATTCTCTTTTGGCAAAGATCTCCCCGTTATTTAAATTCCCTGATTGGAAAAATAATAAAAAAGGAAAGAAATATAGAAATAGAGCATTGCCTACAAAATCGTATGACCAAAAAAATGATTTGAATACTATAACAGTTAAACAGCTTCAAGACAAAGTACAACTACCAGATTTTATTGCAGAAAGGATTATAAAGTATAGGGATAAGATAGGAGGTTTTGTTAGTGATATACAGCTTAAAGATATCAAAGGCCTTTATGATCATCAAAGAAATAAAATAATGTCATTGTTTACGGTTAAGACTGCTCAGAATATTAAAAAAATCAATATTAATAGAGCATCAGTAAATGAGTTGATAGAGGTACCTTATTTTGATTTTGAAATGGCATTAGAAATAAGAGATTTTATTAAAAACAATGGAGATGTTTCTAGTTTTAAAGAATTAGGAAAAATCGAAGGTTTTTCTTTAGAAAAAATAGATAGAATAGCATTATATTTGACATTAAAATAAAAATTGGAGAAAATTGCTGTGAATTTTGATAAATCCTAAACGGGGGTGTTATCCTATTGTTTAATTTTTAATATCTAGTTAAGGATCACAATACACAGTAATATGCTAACTACAAAAGCACAAGTTATCATATGAATAGTATGTATTTTACAGAAGAACACGAATTATTTAGACAAAGCCTAAAAGAATTCCTTAAAAAAGAAGTAGTACCACACATAGAAAAGTGGGAAAAAACCGGTGATATCGACAGATTTATTTGGAAAAAATTTGGCGAAATGGGATATTTTGGGATTGCATACCCAGAAGAATATGGGGGCTTAGATCTAGATCTTTTTTATACAGTGATTCTTTTAGAAGAATTGCAAAAAATCAACTCAGGTGGTTTTGCTGCTGCTATATGGGCACATGCCTATTTAGCAATGACTCATATCAATAAAGAAGGTGATCATAGAATAAAAGAAAAATATCTTACCGCTAGTATATCAGGGGATAAAATAGGTTGCTTGTGTATCACCGAACCATTTGGAGGGTCTGATGTAGCCGGTATGAGAACTACAGCTGTTAAAAAAGATGATCATTATATTATTAATGGATCAAAAACCTTTATTACCAATGGAGTATCTAGTGATTATTTGGTTATCGCTGCAAAAACTAGCCCCGAGTTAGGTAATAAAGGACTAAGTATTTTTGTAATAGATAGAGATACACCAGGTATTTCGGCTACCAAACTTGATAAATTAGGTTGGCGAGCTTCAGATACTGGGGAAATAGCTTTTGATAACGTAAAAATCCCTTTGCATAATATAATGGGTGAAGAAAATAAAGGGTTCTCATATATTATGCAGCATTTTGCTTTAGAAAGGTTAATTATGGGAGTAAATGCACATGCCCGTGTAGAATATGCATTAGAGTATGTGATACAATATATGTCAGAAAGAGAAGCTTTTGGAAAATCAATTGATAAATTTCAAGCATTAAGGCATACCATTGCAGATATTGCAAGTGAAGTCGAGATGTGTAAAGAGTTTAATTACTCTGTTGCAAAAAGGCTTAATGATGGACAGTATGTAGTTAAAGAAGCATCTATGTCCAAATTGCTTTCTACGAAAATGGCAGATGAAGCTATATATAAGTGCTTGCAGTTATTAGGGGGTTATGGCTATATGGAAGAATATCCTCTTGCACGATTGTTCAGAGATAGTAGATTAGGACCTATTGGCGGAGGAACATCTGAAATATTACGAGAAGTTATTGCTAAAATAATCATTGATAAAAAAGAGTATAAACCCGCTACTTAGATTTACTATGCAATAACAAACAACTATATATTTTTAAAATTATTCATAAAGTGCTAAATACATGTTTTTTAGCACTTTTTTTATGTAAATAGTTTTATGTTAATGTTAAAATTGAAATGTTGTTAACACGAAAACGTTTTCGCTCTTTTTCAAACGTTTTCATTTTTAGTGAAATTCTTAATTTCAAAAAATATTAACACAAAACACTAAATATTTATGAAATTAAGTAATTTTTTTTACGGATTTCTTACTTCGGCTTTTCTATTATCAAGTTGTAGTAAAGAAGAAATTGTAGATTCTGGTTCGGTAGAATCTGATGTTTTACAAACAGAATTTTCTTCAAAAGCTCTTAAACCAATTGGATCAGGTGTAATGATGCAAGCATTTTATTGGAATGTTCCAGCCGGGGGTACCTGGTGGGATGTTGTAAAAGGAAAAGTAGATGATTGGAGCGATGCAGGTATCGATGCAATATGGCTTCCGCCAGTAAGTAAGGCTATGAATGGGCCGCTATCAATGGGTTATGATCCATTTGATTATTATGATTTTGGTCAATACAACCAAATGGGAAGTGTAGAAACCAGGTTTGGATCACGATCAGAGTTAACAAGTCTGATCACAACAGCACATAATGAACGACTAAGTGTAATTGCTGATATAGTAATTAATCATAATAGTGGCGGAGACTCAGAACCCAATGAATGGGCAGAAAAGGATACGTATACAGATTTTAATCCTATGTCTGGTTTGTTTTATAGATCAAAATCAGATTTCCACCCTAATAAGGATTTTAAGAAAGACGATGGTATATTTGGAGGGTTTCCTGATTTAAGCCATGCTCAACCTTATGTTCAGGATTGGTTATGGAAACGTTCTAATTCTGTTGCAAAATACTATAAGAATACAATGAAATTTGATGGTTGGAGATTTGATTATGTAAAAGGTTTTGCTCCATGGGTGGCAAGAGAGTGGCAGCGTAATGCAGGTGGGTTTGCAGTTGGAGAGTATTGGGATGGCGATGTGAACAAATTAAAAAAATGGGTGGATCAAGCACAAATGTCGGCTTTTGATTTTGGATGTTACTATAAAATGAGAGATGCATTTATGGGTAATAACCTTAATGCTCTTAATGGTGATATGCTCTGGAAAAGAAATGCATCTAGAGCGGTTACTTTTGTTGCAAATCATGATACCGATGAGATTATTGACAATAAGTTACTTGCGTATGCCTATATTTTGACTCATGAAGGATATCCTGCAATTTTTTATAGGGATTATGAGGAGTGGTTAGATAAGAACAAACTTAATAATCTAATTTGGATTCATAATAACCTTGCCGGAGGTAACACTTCAAACCTTTGGACAGATAATGATGAGTATATTGCAAAAAGAAATGGAGGAGGAGGTAAGAACGGTTTGATTGTGTATATTAATAACTCCAATTCTTGGAAAGAAAGATGGATTGAAACAAACTGGTCTAACAGGCAAATTAAAGATTATACAGGTAATTCTGGATGGCAACCAACCACTCAATCAAGTAGATGGGTTAAGATACAAGCTCCGCCAAAAGGATATTCTGTTTGGTCTTTGAAATAATTATTAAATATTATTGAATAAAACTTTGCAGGTAATAGTTTTGTATTATATTTGCAGCCTAATTATTTCTAACGAAAGGAGGTGCAACTATGTTAATTATACCAGTTAAAGACGGAGAAAATATAGATAGAGCGTTAAAACGTTTTAAGCGTAAATTTGATCGAACAGGAACGATGCGTCAGCTTCGTAAACGCCAAGCGTTTTCAAAGCCTTCTGTCGAAAGAAGAGCTCAGATCCAAAAAGCGCAATATATTCAGCACTTAAGAGATCAAGAAGAAATTTAATAAGATATAACGTCGTCTTTATAATGTTTCTGTAACAGGAAACTAGATTCCGTTTTTCAGTATAAATTTTAACCGTTAGGATGGCAAAAGTTTTATATTTTTGTTTTCTAACGGTTTTTTTATGTTCATTTCTGAGTTTATCGATTATTTACTTCTAGAAAAAAAATATTCTACACATACAACTACGGCATATAAAGCTGACTTATTATCTTTTTTAGAATTTTATCAAAATGAATATAATATACCTGATATATCCAAGGTTAATTATTCACAAATACGCTCATGGATTGTAAAGTTGGTTGATGAAGGTGTTTCTAATAGGACAATAAACCGAAAAATATCTTCACTTAAGACATATTATAAGTTTTTACTTAAAACTGGGCATATAGAAAAAAACCCATTAGCAAAACATCAGGCATTAAAAGTTTCAAGGAAGCTTCAGATTCCATTTTCATCACAAGAAGTTGAGAGTGTTATAAGTAATTTGGCTGATGAGCGGGATTTTGAAAGTGTTCGAGATAAGTTAATTGTAGAAATGTTTTATGCAACAGGTATTAGAAGAATAGAGTTGGTAAATCTTAAGTTGTTAGATATGGATCTTAATAAAGGTCAGATTAAAGTGCTTGGCAAAAGAAATAAAGAACGCTACCTTCCTCTTCTTCCTTCGGTTTGTAAAACCCTTAGATTATATCTTGAGTTAAGATCAGATTTGTTAATTAATGCTTCAAATCCTTACTTGTTATTGACCAAAAAAGGAGTTAAAATCTACGAAACACTTGTTTATCGAATCATAAATAGTTACTTTAGTAAGGCTTCATCTAAAGTAAAAAAGAGTCCGCATATACTAAGGCATTCTTTTGCAACTCACTTACTTAATGAAGGAGCTGATTTAAATGCTGTAAAAGAATTACTTGGTCATTCCAGTTTAGCGGCTACACAGATATATACACATCATAGTGTAGCTCAACTTACAAAAGTTTATAAACAATCTCACCCAAGGAATAAAAAGTAAAAGATAGATTGTTGTTTATCTTTCTTTTAAGCTTAAAATATTTGTATAACCAATTAAACTCACACCTATGAAAGTGAACTTGCAATCCGTAAATTTTAATGTAGATCAAAAGTTAGTGGATTTTACACAGACTAAATTGGATAAACTCGAAAGTCATTTTAATCGTATTATTCATGCAGATGTGTTCTTGAAAGTTATGAATACAAGTAGTAAAGAAAATAAAATTACTGAAATTTTATTAAGTGTACCTGGTGATGAATTTATAATTAAAAAAATCAATAAAACATTCGAAGAGGGTGTGGATGAGTGTGTTAGTTCCTTAGAGAGGCAATTAAAAAAACGGAAGGAAAAATTAAATGCACATGTTTAGCTATTTTTTTTAAAAAATAGTTTTGTGTGCAAAATAAATTATATACATTTGCAGTCCGTTAGAAATAGCGGACTTTTTTATGTTCTAAAACATAGTGAAAAGCCGATGTAGCTCAGCTGGCTAGAGCAGCTGATTTGTAATCAGCAGGTCGTGGGTT
Source organism: uncultured Aquimarina sp. (assembly GCA_947501475.1). Classification (GTDB taxonomy): domain Bacteria; phylum Bacteroidota; class Bacteroidia; order Flavobacteriales; family Flavobacteriaceae; genus Aquimarina. The sequence goes on from CANMWA010000006.1 coordinate 319,054, forward strand.
CGAGTCCCTCCATCGGCTCTTGAAATATTGAAATTTGCAAAGGATTTTCCTGGTTTAAATTATGTTTAAGCTATATGGAAATTAGGGACGAGAAGTTTATCCAGAGCAAGGTTGAAGGAAGTCCCTCCATCGGCTCAAAAAAAGTTGAAATTTTGATAAAAAACAGAAGCTTTTTTGATGAAATTTTGAATTGTAAAATATTTTACTAATTTTGCGCACTCAAATTTCATAAGTTCATGATGAAATTGAAATTTTGAATTTATCAATTGGGGAGATACTCAAGCGGCCAACGAGGGCAGACTGTAAATCTGCTGACTATGTCTTCGCAGGTTCGAATCCTGCTCTCCCCACAATAAATTTTAAAAATATAATTCAAGATTTGTACTTGATAATTTTGGATTATAATGCGGGAGTAGCTCAGTTGGTAGAGCGTCAGCCTTCCAAGCTGAATGTCGCCGGTTCGAACCCGGTCTCCCGCTCTAAAAATAGGGCTAATTTTAATGGTCGCCTGTTAAGATTGGATTTTTAAGATAAATATAATGATTGGTCGGAATTTCTTTCAAACATATGAAAGCATTCTGGTTTTTCATTATGCTCGTTAAAAAGCCGGTGTAGCTCAGGGGTAGAGCGTTTCCTTGGTAAGGAAGAGGTCACGAGTTCAAATCTCGTCATTGGCTCTTAGTGCTAAAGTATAAATTGAACACTATATATAACTAAGATTAAATAAATTAATTATGGCAAAGGAAACTTTTGATCGTTCCAAACCGCACTTAAATATTGGTACTATTGGACACGTAGATCACGGTAAAACGACTTTAACTGCTGCGATTACTAAGGTATTAGCTGATGCAGGTCTTTCTGAAGCAAGAGATTTCGATCAAATCGATAATGCTCCTGAAGAAAAAGAAAGAGGTATTACTATTAATACATCTCACGTAGAGTATCAAACTGAGAATCGTCACTATGCACACGTTGACTGTCCAGGTCACGCCGATTATGTGAAGAACATGGTTACAGGTGCTGCTCAAATGGACGGTGCAATTTTGGTTGTTGCTGCTACAGATGGTCCTATGCCACAAACACGTGAGCACATCCTTTTAGGTCGTCAGGTTGGTATTCCTAGAATTGTTGTATTCCTTAATAAAGTGGATATGGTTGATGATGAGGAATTATTAGAGCTTGTTGAAATGGAAGTAAGAGAACTTCTTTCTTTTTATGAGTATGATGGAGATAATGGTCCTGTAATTTCAGGTTCTGCACTTGGAGCTCTTAATGGTGAGCAAAAATGGGTAGACACTGTTTTAGAATTAATGAAGCATGTTGATGAGTGGATCGAGTTGCCTAAGCGTGATGTAGATAAAGATTTCTTAATGCCTATCGAAGATGTATTCTCTATTACAGGTCGTGGTACTGTTGCAACTGGTCGTATTGAGACTGGAATTGCAAATACTGGAGATCCTGTAGAGATTATTGGTATGGGAGCTGAGAAATTAACTTCTACAATAACAGGTATCGAGATGTTCCGTCAAATCCTTGATAGAGGAGAAGCTGGAGATAACGCTGGTATCTTATTAAGAGGTATTGAAAAAACTCAGATTTCTCGTGGTATGGTAATCACTAAGCCTGGTTCTGTAACTCCACATAAAAAGTTTAAAGCTGAGGTTTATATCCTTAAGAAAGAAGAAGGTGGACGTCACACTCCATTCCATAATAACTACCGCCCTCAGTTCTATGTACGTACAACTGATGTGACAGGAAATATTGCACTTCCTGATGGAGTTGAAATGGTAATGCCTGGAGATAACTTAACTATTACTGTTGAGTTGATTCAAACAATTGCAATGAATGTTGGTCTTCGTTTTGCGATCCGTGAAGGTGGTAGAACAGTAGGTGCTGGACAGGTTACTGAAATTTTAGACTAATACAATATATTTATATATAAGTGTAAGGTATTCGCCTAGGCGAATACCTTGACTTATGTATACGGGTTTAGCTCAGTTGGTAGAGCACTGGTCTCCAAAACCAGGTGTCGGGAGTTCGAGCCTCTCAACCCGTGCTTAAGGGATATGCTGTTTTTAGTAAGAGTGTATTTTTTGAATTAAAGAATGTTATTAAGGTGAGGAGAACATATCCTGAGCAAAGTCGAAGGGGGATCTTTCAAAACCTATGCTTATATAATGTTGGGTGGTTTTTTAATCATACAATAGTTTGTAAAAGAAAATTAGTTAGTCGAAACCTTTGTTGGTAATATTATTAAGAATATTTCGATCTAATCAAAAAAAAATAAAAACAGGATGGCTGGTTTAATAAACTACATAGCAGAATCATACAACGAGTTGAAGAATCATGTAACATGGACTCCTTGGGCAGAAGCTCAAAGACTTACAGTGGTTGTAATCGTATTTTCGGTTATTTTTTCTTTGGCTATTTGGGGAATTGATACTGTGTTTAGTAATATGATAGAGTATTATTTTACTTTGGTTAAATCTTAAATTTTCAACATGGCTGAAGTACATAATACGAAGAAATGGTATGTGGTAAGGGCTGTTAGTGGCCAAGAGAACAAAATTAAAGACTACATTGAGCGTGAGATCGCTCATATGGGTCTTCAAGATTATGTTGCCCAAATTCTTGTGCCTACCGAGAAGGTGGTGCAGATTCGTAATGGGAAAAAGATAAATAAAGAACGTGTGTATTTTCCGGGATATGTAATGATCGAAGCAAATCTTTCGGGCGAAATACCACATATTATAAAATCTATTAATGGAGTGATTGGTTTCTTAGGAGAGGTTAAAGGAGGAGATCCTGTGCCGCTAAGAAAAGCTGAAATTAATAGAATGTTAGGTAAGGTAGACGAACTTGCAGTAAAAACTGATAATGTTGCAATTCCTTACACAATTGGTGAGACAGTAAAAGTAATTGATGGTCCATTTAATGGATTTAACGGTACTGTTGAAAAAGTTAATGAAGAGAAGCGTAAGCTTGAAGTAATGGTTAAGATCTTTGGTAGAAAGACACCGTTAGAGTTAAGCTATATGCAAGTAGAAAAAGTATAATAATTGTTACATTATATATCCAGAGTTGTTCTTTTGCTTCCACATATAGAACAATTCTAATTTAAAATTAGAAAAATGGCTAAAGAGTTAAGTAAGGTTGTAAAACTACAAGTACGTGGCGGGGCGGCAAACCCATCCCCACCAGTTGGACCTGCTTTAGGTGCTGCCGGAGTAAATATCATGGAATTCTGTAAGCAATTCAATGGTAGAACACAAGATAAAGCTGGTAAAGTTTTACCTGTTGTGATCAATGTGTATACTGACAAATCTTTTGATTTTGTTATTAAAACTCCTCCCGCAGCTGTTCAGATACTGGAAGCAGCAAAACAGAAAAAAGGTTCTGGAGAGCCTAATCGTAAAAAAGTGGCAAGTGTTACTTGGGATCAAGTTCGTGCAATAGCAGAAGATAAAATGCAAGATTTAAATGCATTTACTGTTGAATCTGCTATGAAAATGATTGCCGGTACTGCTCGTTCAATGGGTGTAACTGTAAAAGGACAGGCTCCTTTTTAATCCAAAAACGTTTACAAAATGGCAAAAGTAACTAAAAAGCAAAAAGAAGCAAACGCTAAAGTTGATAAGAACAAAGCGTATTCATTAGAAGAGGCTTCCGCATTGGTAAAAGAGATAACTAACGTAAATTTTGATGCTTCTGTAGATCTTGCTGTTCGTTTGAACGTAGATCCTCGAAAAGCTAATCAAATGGTGCGTGGTGTGGTAACATTACCTCACGGAACAGGAAAAGATGTTAAAGTATTAGCATTAGTAACACCAGATAAAGAAGCTGAAGCTAAAGAAGCTGGTGCTGATTATGTTGGTCTTGATGAATACCTTGATAAAATTAAAGGTGGTTGGACAGATGTTGATGTAATTATTACCATGCCTAGTGTAATGGGTAAATTAGGACCATTAGGTAGAGTATTAGGACCTCGTGGATTAATGCCAAACCCTAAGACAGGTACTGTAACTATGGATGTTGCAAAAGCTGTTTCTGATGTTAAAGCTGGTAAAATTGACTTTAAAGTTGATAAAACTGCTATTGTACATGCTGCAATCGGTAAATCATCTTTTGACGCAGAGAAAATTGCTGGAAATGCTAAAGAATTATTAACAACATTAGTAAAGTTAAAACCGTCTACGGCAAAAGGAATATATATTAAGTCAATATATATATCATCTACAATGAGCCCTGGAGTGGAAATAGATACTAAAAACTTTGCTGGGTAATTAAGATAAACGATTATGACAAGAGAAGAAAAATCACAAGTAATTGAAGACTTAACTGCTCAGTTGGCTGAAAACACTAATATTTATTTAGCTGATATTTCAGGTTTGGATGCAGGAACAACTTCAAACTTACGTAGAGCTTGTTTTAAAGCTAATGTATCATTAACAGTAATTAAGAATACACTCCTTGCAAAAGCAATGGAGAATTCTGATAAGGATTTTGGAGAATTGCCAAACGTATTAAAAGGTAATACTTCATTAATGTTTGCTCAAGCTGGAAATGCTCCTGCAAAAGTTATCAAAGAATTTCGTAAGAAATCTGAGAAACCTCTATTAAAAGGGGCTTTTGTTGAAGAAGCAATCTTTATCGGTGACGAAAACCTTGATGCCTTGGTTAATATCAAGTCTAAAGAAGAAGTTGTCGGAGATATTATTGGCTTATTACAGTCTCCTGCTAAGAATGTTATTTCAGCATTAAAATCAGGAGGAGGTACTATAGCTGGTATCCTTAAAACATTATCCGAAAAAGAAGGATAATAATTAGTAGTGTACGCACTTTTTAACAAATTATATTTCAATTAAAAAAATTATTTAAAACGATAGAAAATGGCAGATTTAAAAGATTTCGCAGAACAATTAGTTAACTTAACAGTAAAAGAAGTTAATGAGTTAGCTGATATATTAAAAGATGAGTATGGTATCGAGCCTGCTGCTGCTGCAGTTGCTGTAGCTGGTGGAGCTGCTGCTGGAGGTGGTGATGCTGCTGAAGAAAAATCAGAATTTGATGTAATCCTTACCGCTGCTGGTGGTTCTAAATTGGCAGTTGTAAAACTTGTTAAAGAACTTACTGGTTTAGGTCTTAAAGAAGCTAAAGGATTAGTTGATGAAGCTCCTAGTGCTATTAAAGAAGGAGTAGCTAAGGATGAAGCAGAAGCTCTTAAGACTCAATTAGAAGAGGCTGGAGCAGAGGTTGAGCTTAAGTAAGCTTACCATAGATTAACACATAGGTTTAGACCCAGAGAGCATTCTCTGAGGTCTAAACCATTTTGCGTATATAAATACTAAGTGTTAAAATACGCAACCTTTTTTAAAATTTTAATTTAATTCCGTCCATTGATGTTAGCAACGCAAACTGAAAGATTGAATTTCTCTTCTGTAAAGAATAGACCTGATTATCCAGATTTTCTTGATATTCAGATTAAGTCCTTTCAGGATTTCTTTCAATTAGAAACAAAATCTGAAGAAAGAGGAAACGAAGGTCTATATAATACCTTCATGGAAAACTTCCCGATTACAGATACCCGTAATCAATTTGTACTAGAGTTTATAGATTATTTCGTTGACCCTCCAAGATATGATCTTCAGGAGTGTATAGAAAGAGGTCTTACATATAGTGTGCCTTTAAAAGCACGTCTTAAATTGTTCTGTACAGACCCAGAACACGAAGATTTTGAAACTATCGTTCAGGATGTATATTTAGGTACAATTCCTTATATGACTCCTAGTGGTACGTTTTGTATCAACGGGGCTGAACGTGTTGTTGTATCTCAGTTACACCGTTCACCTGGAGTATTCTTTGGACAATCTTTCCATGCAAATGGAACAAAATTATATTCAGCAAGAGTAATTCCTTTTAAAGGATCTTGGATAGAATTTGCTACCGATATCAATAGTGTTATGTACGCTTATATCGATAGAAAGAAAAAATTACCGGTGACTACTCTTTTCCGTGCAATTGGTTTTGAACGTGATAAAGATATATTAGAGATATTTGACCTTGCTGAGGAAATAAAGGTTTCTAAATCCGGATTAAAGAAAGTACTAGGACGTAAATTAGCTGCTCGTGTTTTAAATACATGGCATGAAGATTTCGTTGATGAAGATACAGGAGAAGTTGTATCTATAGAGCGTAACGAGATTGTTTTAGATCGTGATACGATTTTAGATAAAGATCACCTTGAAGAGATTATAGAATCTGGTGCAAAAACAATTTTGCTTCATAAAGAAGATAATCAAAAAGGAGATTATGCAATTATCCATAATACATTACAAAAAGATCCTACGAACTCTGAGAAAGAAGCAGTAGAACATATATATCGTCAACTACGTAATGCAGAACCGCCTGATGAAGAGACTGCTAGAGGTATTATAGATAAATTATTTTTCTCTGATCAACGTTATAACTTAGGTGAAGTTGGTCGTTATAGAATGAATAAGAAATTAGGTCTTGATATTGCTATGGATAAGCAAGTGCTTACCAAAGAAGATATCATTACTATCATAAAATATTTAATAGAATTAATTAACTCTAAAGCAGAAATTGATGATATTGATCACCTTTCTAATCGTCGTGTTAGAACAGTAGGAGAACAATTATCACAACAGTTTGGAGTTGGTTTGGCTCGTATGGCGCGAACAATTCGCGAACGTATGAATGTTAGAGATAACGAGGTATTTACACCAATTGATTTGATCAATGCTAAAACCTTATCTTCTGTAATCAATTCATTCTTTGGTACGAACCAGTTATCTCAATTTATGGATCAAACGAATCCATTAGCAGAGATTACTCATAAGCGTAGACTTTCGGCATTAGGACCAGGAGGTTTATCTCGTGAACGTGCTGGTTTTGAGGTACGTGATGTACACTATACCCATTATGGTCGTTTATGTCCGATTGAAACTCCAGAAGGACCAAACATTGGACTTATATCTTCGTTGGCTGTTTTTGCTAAAGTGAATTCTATGGGATTCCTTGAAACACCATACCGTAAGGTTACTGATGGTAAGGTAGATGTTGCTGAGTTTAGATATCTTAGTGCAGAGGAGGAAGAAGAAAAACTGATAATGCAAGCTAACCTTCCTTTGGAGGATGATGGAACTATTATAAGTGAAAAGGTAATTGCCCGTATGGAAGGTGATTTCCCAGTTATAGATCCAGCACAAGTAAACTATGCAGATGTTGCACCTAATCAGATAGCATCTATTTCAGCTTCATTAATTCCTTTCTTAGAACATGATGATGCAAACCGTGCTTTGATGGGATCAAACATGATGCGTCAGGCTGTTCCATTATTAAGAGTTGATGCACCTATTGTTGGTACAGGGTTAGAACGCCAAGTAGCTTCAGACTCAAGAGTATTGATCAATGCAGAAGGATCTGGGGTTGTAGAATATGTTGATGCTCAGAAAATCTCTATCAAATATGATAGAACCGAAGAGGAAAGAATGGTTAGTTTTGATGGTGATTCAAAAACATATAACTTAATAAAATTCCGTAAGACAAACCAAGGTACTAGTATCAACCTTAAACCTATTGTTAGAGTAGGAGATAAGGTTACTAAAGGCCAAGTATTATGTCAAGGTTATGCTACAGAAAACGGAGAACTTGCTCTAGGAAGAAACATGAAAGTTGCCTTTATGCCTTGGAAAGGGTATAACTTTGAGGATGCAATTGTGATTTCTGAAAAAGTGGTGAGAGATGATATCTTTACTTCTATTCATATTGATGAATATTCACTAGAGGTTAGGGATACAAAATTAGGTAACGAAGAGTTAACTAATGATATTCCTAATGTTTCTGAAGAAGCTACCAAAGATCTTGATGAAAACGGAATGATCCGTGTTGGAGCAGAAATCAAGCCAGGCGATATTCTTATTGGTAAGATTACGCCAAAAGGTGAAAGTGATCCAACTCCAGAGGAGAAATTATTGAGAGCAATTTTTGGTGATAAAGCAGGAGATGTTAAAGATGCTTCTTTAAAAGCTTCTCCATCATTACACGGAGTTGTAATTGATAAAAAATTATTTGCTCGTGCTATAAAAGATAAGAGAAAACGTTCTCAAGATAAAGAGGATATTGATATCCTTGAAAGATCTTATGACACTAAGTTCGAATTATTAAAATCTGAACTAGTTGATAAACTATTCGCTATAGTAGGAGGAAAAACTTCTCAAGGGGTTTTAAATGACCTAGGAGAAGAAGTACTTCCAAAAGGTAAAAAGTATACTCAGAAAATGCTTAACAGTGTTGATGATTATGCCCACCTTACAAAAGGTACGTGGACAACAGATGATGATCTTAATGGAATGGTTGCAGATCTTATTCACAACTATAAGATTAAAGAAAATGACTTACAAGGTAATCTTAGAAGAGAGAAATTTACAATCTCTGTAGGAGATGAATTACCTTCAGGAATTATAAAACTTGCTAAAGTTTACATTGCTAAGAAACGTAAACTTAAAGTAGGGGATAAGATGGCAGGTCGTCACGGTAACAAAGGTATTGTTGCACGTATCGTTAGAGAAGAAGATATGCCTTTCTTAGAAGACGGAACACCAGTAGATATTGTATTAAATCCACTTGGGGTACCTTCTCGTATGAACATTGGTCAGATCTATGAAACGGTACTTGGATGGGCTGGACAAAAATTAGGTAGAAAATATGCTACCCCAATTTTTGACGGTGCAACTTTGGATCAGATAAACGGATTTACAGATGAAGCTGGAATCCCAAGATTTGGTCATACATATCTATATGATGGAGGAACAGGTGATCGTTTTGATCAAGCGGCTACAGTAGGTGTGATTTACATGCTTAAATTAGGTCACATGGTAGACGATAAGATGCACGCACGTTCTATTGGTCCATACTCGTTGATTACTCAGCAACCACTTGGTGGTAAAGCACAATTTGGAGGTCAGCGTTTTGGAGAGATGGAAGTATGGGCTCTAGAGGCTTATGGAGCTTCAGCTACTTTACGTGAGATATTGACCGTGAAATCTGATGATGTTATAGGAAGAGCTAAAACATACGAAAGTATAGTTAAAGGTGAGCCTATGCCAGAACCTGGATTACCAGAATCTTTTAATGTATTAATGCACGAACTAAAAGGTCTAGGTCTAGATATCAGATTAGAAGAATAATATATGCAAAATCGTACCCTAAGCGAAACCGAAGGGTACGATTAAACCATAAATTATTTAAATTTAAATTACAATAATTCTTTAGCAACCATATATTATGGCAAGAAATAATGATAAGAATACAGTAAAGAGATTTAATAAAATCTCTATTGGTTTAGCTTCTCCAGAATCAATTTTGGCCGTTTCAAACGGAGAAGTACTTAAGCCTGAAACTATCAATTATCGTACCCACAAACCTGAGCGCGATGGTTTGTTCTGTGAGCGTATTTTTGGGCCTGTAAAGGACTTTGAGTGTGCTTGTGGTAAATATAAAAGAATTCGTTACAAAGGTATAGTTTGTGATCGATGCGGGGTAGAAGTTACCGAGAAAAAAGTGCGTAGAGATCGTGTGGGGCACATTAACTTAGTTGTTCCTGTGGCACATATCTGGTATTTCCGTTCTTTACCAAATAAAATAGGATACTTATTAGGTCTTCCTTCTAAGAAATTAGATATGATTATTTACTACGAACGTTACGTAGTAATTCAGCCAGGTATTGCCAAAAATGAAGAAGGAGAGCCAGTACAAAAAATGGATTTCCTAACGGAAGAAGAATACCTGAATATATTAGATAGTCTCCCTCAAGAAAATTTATATCTTGATGATACAGATCCTAATAAATTCATTGCAAAGATGGGAGCAGAGTGTTTGATTGAGATTCTTAGAAGAATAGATCTTGATGCACTTTCATACGAATTAAGACATAAAGCAAATAACGAAACCTCTAAACAACGTAAGACAGAAGCCCTTAAGAGACTTCAGGTTGTAGAGTCTTTTCGTGATGCAAACAAAAATAGAGAAAACCATCCTGAATGGATGATCCTTAAAGTAGTACCAGTAATTCCGCCAGAATTACGTCCATTGGTACCACTAGATGGAGGACGTTTTGCAACATCAGATCTTAATGATTTGTACCGTCGTGTAATTATACGTAATAATCGTTTGAAGCGTTTAATGGAGATCAAAGCTCCCGAGGTAATTCTTCGTAATGAAAAACGTATGCTTCAAGAATCAGTAGATTCGTTATTTGATAATACACGTAAGGCTTCTGCTGTTAAAACAGATTCTAACAGACCATTAAAATCATTATCAGATTCTTTAAAAGGTAAACAAGGTCGTTTTCGTCAAAACTTACTTGGTAAACGTGTAGATTATTCTGCTCGTTCTGTTATCGTTGTAGGACCAGAATTGAAGTTATTCGAATGTGGTCTTCCAAAAAATATGGCAGCAGAGTTATACAAACCATTCGTGATTCGAAAATTAATTGAACGTGGTATTGTAAAAACTGTAAAGTCTGCTAAAAAAATTATAGATAGAAAAGAGCCTGTAGTATGGGATATCTTAGAGAATGTTCTTAAAGGACATCCGGTATTACTAAACCGTGCTCCTACGCTTCACCGTCTTGGTATTCAGGCCTTCCAGCCTAAACTTATCGAAGGTAAAGCAATACAATTACACCCATTGGTTTGTACAGCATTTAATGCCGATTTTGATGGAGATCAGATGGCAGTACATTTACCATTAGGACCTGAGGCAATTTTAGAATCTCAGTTATTAATGTTAGCATCGCATAACATTCTTAACCCAGCTAACGGTTCGCCAGTAACTGTACCATCTCAGGATATGGTATTAGGACTATATTATATGACTAAATCTCGTAGATCTACTCCAGAATTAGAGATTAAAGGAGAAGATCTTACGTTCTATTCTCCAGAAGAAGTTGTTATTGCTTATAATGAGAAACAACTACATATTAATGCTAATATCAAGGTTCGTACAAAAGATTTTAATGAAGAAGGAGAGTTAGTAACTAAGATTATAGAAACCACTACTGGTAGAGTTTTATTTAATGAAAAAGTTCCTGAGCAAGCAGGTTATATTAATGAAGTCTTAACTAAGAAATCTCTTAGAGATATTATTGGTGGAATTCTTAAAGTAACTAGTGTGCCTGAAACAGCGGCTTTTTTAGATGAAATCAAAACTTTAGGATATAATTTTGCATTTAGAGGAGGATTGTCTTTCAGTTTAGGTGATATTATTATCCCTAAAGAGAAACATACGATGATTGCAGACGCAAATTCGCAGGTAGATAATATCGTAGCGAATTATAACATGGGACTTATCACCAATAATGAGCGTTATAATCAGGTAATTGATATTTGGACTTCTACAAATGCAGAATTGACAGAATTGTCAATGAAGCGTATTAGAGAAGATCAACAAGGATTCAACTCTGTATATATGATGCTTGACTCTGGTGCAAGGGGATCAAAAGAACAGATTCGACAGTTAACTGGTATGCGTGGATTGATGGCAAAACCTAAAAAAGCAAGTTCTGCTGGAGGTGAAATTATCGAAAACCCGATTCTGTCTAACTTTAAAGAAGGACTTTCAATTCTTGAATACTTTATCTCTACTCACGGTGCTCGTAAAGGTCTTGCAGATACCGCACTTAAAACGGCAGATGCTGGATACCTTACACGTCGTTTAGTTGATGTAGCTCAGGATGTGATTGTAAATATAGAGGACTGTGGTACATTACGAGGAGTAGAAGTTTCTCCATTAAAGAAAAATGAAGAAATTATTGAAGGATTAGCAGCTAGAATTGTAGGTAGAACCTCATTAGTAGATGTTATTAATCCTTTGACTCAAGAAGTACTAGTTGAGGCCGGAGTTGAAATTGATGATGTTGTTGCTAAAACTATCGAGGATTCTCCAGTAGAATCTGTAGAAGTACGTTCTGCACTTACTTGCGAAGCTAAGAAAGGTATTTGTGTAAAATGTTATGGTCGCAACCTTGCTACTGGTAAAACAGTACAACGAGGTGAGGCTGTTGGTGTAGTTGCTGCTCAATCAATTGGTGAGCCAGGTACACAACTTACCTTACGTACTTTCCACGTTGGAGGTATTGCAGGTAACATTTCTGAAGAAAATCAATTGAAATCTAAATTTGCAGGAAAAGTTGAAATTGATGAACTTAAAACTGTAAAAGGAGAGAGTAATGATGGTAAGGAGATTGATGTTGTAATTTCTCGTACTTCTGAAATAAAAGTAATTGATCCAAAAACAAAAATTGTTTTAAGTACAAACCTAATTCCTTATGGTTCTCAATTATTTATCAATGATGGCGATAAGATTGAAAAAGATCAGGTTGTTTGTCAATGGGATCCATATAATGGTGTAATTATTTCAGAATTTGCTGGTAAAGTGAAGTATGAAAATATAGAACAAGGAATTACGTATCAAGTTGAAATAGATGAACAAACAGGTTTCCAGGAAAAAGTAATTTCTGAATCTCGTGATAAGAAAAAAATCCCAACACTTCTAGTAATGGGCAAAGGAGATGAAGTATTACGTTCATATAACCTTCCTGTAGGTGCTCACCTTATGATAGATGATAATGATAAGATTGGAGTTGGTAAGATTTTAGTAAAAATTCCTCGTAAATCTGCAAAAGCAGGTGATATTACAGGAGGTCTTCCAAGAGTAACAGAATTATTCGAAGCACGTAATCCTTCTAACCCTGCTGTGGTTAGTGAGATTGATGGTGTAGTATCTTTTGGTAAAATCAAAAGAGGTAACCGTGAGATTATTGTTGAGTCTAGATTAGGAGAGATTAAGAAATATTTGGTAAAACTGTCTAATCAAATCCTTGTTCAGGAGAATGATTATGTACGAGCAGGTATGCCATTATCTGATGGGTCTACTACACCAGAAGATATTCTTAAAATTAAAGGGCCATCTGCAGTACAGCAGTACCTAGTTAACGAGGTACAGGAAGTTTACCGACTACAGGGTGTGAAAATTAATGACAAGCACTTTGAAGTAGTTGTACGACAAATGATGCGTAAAGTTAGAATTCAGGATCCGGGAGATACTATCTTTTTAGAGAACCAATTAGTACATAAATCTGATTTCATTGAAGAGAATGATGAAATGTTTGGCATGAAGGTCGTTGAAGATGCTGGAGATAGTGAGAACCTTAAAGCAGGTCAGATTATTTCTCCTCGTGACTTAAGAGATGAAAATTCTTCTTTACGTAGAGATGACAAAAACTTAGTTACTGCAAGAGATGTATCTCCTGCAACAGCAACGCCAATACTTCAAGGTATTACAAGGGCTTCGCTGCAAACTAAGTCATTCATTTCAGCGGCTTCATTCCAGGAAACAACAAAAGTATTAAACGAAGCTGCTGTAAGTGGTAAGATTGATACACTCGAAGGTCTTAAAGAAAATGTTATTGTTGGACATAGAATACCAGCAGGAACAGGAATGAGAGATTATGAGAGCATTATTGTTGGTTCTAAGGAAGAATTTGAAGATAGGATGGAACAACGACAAGAAGTAAATTATAATTAATTATAATAGCCTGCCTTTTTAGGCAGGCTTTCTTTTTAGAGAAACACTATTTTAATAATAGTACGTAATGATTTCAAAATTGATGGTGAATTAATCTCGCCATCTATTGAGATCTAATATTTAGATATTTCCTAAATAAATAATCAATTATGGCAGAGAATAAAAATCAAAAACAAAATCAATTAAATATAGAATTAGACGAATCAATTGCTGATGGGATATATAGTAACCTGGCAATTATTAATCATTCTGTTTCAGAATTTGTGATTGATTTTGTAAATATTATGCCTGGAAGGCCAAAAAGTAAAGTGAAAAGTAGGATTATTTTGACTCCGCAACATGCAAAAAGACTACTCAAAGCACTAAATGATAATGTAAATAGATTTGAAGATGCCCATGGTGAAATTAAAGATTATGAGCAACCACCAATTCCTATGAATTTTGGACCAACAGGAGAAGCATAAAGAATATAAAAAAATTATAGTTTAATTTTTTTATATAAACTTTATTGATATAAGCTTTAGAAGCCAATTAAAATAATACGTTTTAATTGGCTTTTATTTTTTTAAATACCTATCTCCTCACTTTAGCGTATTAAAGTAGTTGTGCTAGTCTTAAATTAATTTTAAAACTCAGATGTAAAATGAAATTGAATTGTTGGATATTTCTGTTGAGTCATTTGTAAACTAAATGAAGAATCTGATAAAAATACCAATTGACCCTGCTTATCTTTTGCAAGAAATTTACTTTTTACACGTTTAAAATCTTTGAATTCATCATTGTCTGGATTTTCAGGATCTACCCAACAAGCTTTATGCACATTTAGATTTTCATAAGTGCATTTTGCACCATATTCATGTTCTAATCGATATTGAATAACCTCATATTGAAGTGCGCCTACCGTACCAATTACTTTTCTTCCGTTTAATTCTAGAGTAAATAACTGAGCAACTCCCTCATCCATTAATTGATCGATACCTTTAGCCAATTGTTTGGATTTCATAGGATCTGCATTATTTATATATCTAAAATGCTCAGGAGAAAAACTTGGAATTCCTTTATAATGTAAAACTTCCCCTTTGGTTAATGTGTCACCAATTTTAAAATTTCCAGTATCATGTAAACCAACAATATCTCCTGGATAAGATATATCCACAATTTCTTTTTTTTCAGCAAAAAAAGCATTTGGACTAGAGAACTTAAACTTCTTATTATGTCTGGTGTGTAAATATGGTACGTTTCTTTCAAAAGTCCCAGATACGATTTTTATAAATGCTAATCGATCTCTGTGTTTTGGATCCATGTTTGCATGAATTTTAAATACAAACCCAGTAAAATCTTTTTCATCTGGTTTTACTAACCTAATATCACTTTCTTTTGCGCGAGGAGTAGGAGCAATGGAAACAAAACAATCTAATAATTCTCGTACACCAAAATTATTTAGAGCAGATCCAAAAAATACAGGTTGTAAATCTCCATTTTGATATGCTTCGCGATCAAATTTAGGATAAATACCTTCTACTAGTTCTATTTCTTCTCTCAAAGTATCGGCAGAGCTATCACCTATAATATCATTAAGCTCATGAGATGACAAATCTGAAATTTTAACAGTTTCTTCTATGTTTTTTCTACTATCTCCACTAAACAAATTAATATTCTTCTCCCAGATATTGTAAATTCCTTTAAAATCATACCCCATTCCGATAGGAAAGCTTAGTGGAATAACTGTAAGGCCTAGCTTTTGTTCTACTTCGTCAAGCAATTCAAAAGCATCTTTACCTTCTCTATCAAGTTTGTTTATAAAAACAATCATAGGGATATTCCTCATTCTACATACCGATACTAATTTTTCGGTTTGTTCCTCTACTCCTTTAGCGACATCAATTACTACAATAACACTATCTACAGCAGTAAGTGTTCTAAAAGTATCCTCTGCAAAATCTTTATGACCAGGAGTATCTAAAATATTGATCTTAATATCTTTATATTCAAAGGCTAAGACAGAAGTAGCAACCGAAATACCACGTTGGCGCTCAATTTCCATAAAATCACTAGTAGCTCCTTTTTTAATCTTGTTTGATTTTACAGCTCCGGCTTCTTGTATTGCCCCCCCAAAGAGTAGTAATTTTTCGGTTAACGTAGTTTTTCCAGCATCAGGGTGAGAAATAATACCAAATGTTCTTCTTCTACCTATTTCTTCTATAAACTTCATAAAATGTATCTAATGAGGATGCAAATATAGTACTTAAATGGACAACAACGAGCATGATTTTAAAGACCAAAAAGGATTAATAATGACCTGTTACATACTTAATTTAACTACTAGATGTTAGTTGTTTTGTCGTCGAAATAATCATTTAGTCGAATTTTTTTATGGATTTCCGTAAAAAAAATGTTAAAAATGTTAAAATTTATACTATATTTATAAATAGAAAAATCATATATGCAAAAATTAAATTTTTATAAGTGATTTTAAAATAATGAATATTATAAAGTTAGAGTATGCCTTAAAAATAGAACAACAAGAGAGTTTTCCCCTTGCTTAAACATATTAAAAAATTTTGACAAGAAAGTGTTTTTTATCGATTAAAACATGTATTATATCGATAAAAACGAAAAAACAATTCAATAATTTTAACTTTTTATTGTTTTTTTTTCTTAGATTTGGATATAATCAACTATGGTTAAACCGTAATTTAATTATGTGTTAACTATTAAATATATAGTTTTATAAGTGGTTTGCGAAAATACCCCTTTTTAAGTTTTCGTAAATATAATTGTAAACACATCTGTCATATGCAAAAAATTACCCCAAACCTAAGGTGTGGATGTTATTTTTCCACCCAAAGTCAAAATGTGATTAAATTCAAAAAAACTAACCTATTTAATAGGTTGGTTTTTATTGTTTTATTATTTCTGATTTTTTTACCTGCAAAAGTTTTTTCTCAAGTAGTTGATGAGGATTTTGAAGGAGGAACACTACCCGCTGGTTGGACTACATCAGGTACAGCCTCTACAGGAACTTTTATTGTAGATGACCCTAATGCAACCAATTATCAACTTGAAGATGACCATACCCCCGGAGGAATACATGCATGTTATACTGCTTTAAATGCAACCAACTCAGATGGTACCGACGATGTTGATGGTGGTGTAGTAACTGTACAATCTATATCATACAATATACCTACTACTTCTATTGCATCAATTTGGTATTTTTTTGGACAAAGAGATGCTGGTGATGATAATACTGACTTTTTTTTATTAGAATATTCATTTAATGGCGGGACAAGTTATACAAACTGGGTTTCTATTGGAGATGTGACATCGAATCCTGCTTGGATACAAGCGGCAGAGGTTATTATTCCTGCGGGTTCAGATTTTGTGGTTAGAGTTTCTGCTCAAGATGGAACAATTGATGGAGATATTATTGAAGCTGGAATTGATGATTTACTAGTCACTGCTTTACCAGACACAGATAACGATAATATAGTTGATATTTTTGACTTTGATGATGATAATGACGGAATTTCTGATTGCGAAGAAAATGGTGCTCAGGATAATGATGTTGCAGATATTTTTTCTGTTAATGGAAATGCCACCGCAGATCCAGATGGAGACAACCCCTTAGAAGTTCAATTAACAGCTGATATTGCTAGTCAGAACAATTCTATAGCGATAAACGATAGAATAGATTTTAATGATAGTTTTAACTTCTCTTTTGAAGCATTTCTCGGTATTAATGATGGAGGAGCCGATGGTATTGCGATTGTTTTTCATAACGATCCAGCTGGAGCAGCTGCTGTAGGTGATGCAGGAGCTGGTATTGGGGCTCTAAATATAATAGATGGTATCGTATTAGAATTAGATACTTTTGAAAATCCTGCAGCAGGTGATATCGCAAATGATCATGGTATGATATGGGATTCTGATAATCAAGCAGGAGTAGGGTTATTAACCACACCTGTAGATTTAGGAGATATTGAAGATGGTCTTTGGCATAATGTAGTTTTATCTTGGGATGCTACTACGAGTACGATAGAATATTTTGTAGATGGTATATCTGCTGGTAGTTTTACCGATAGTAACTTGATTAATAATTATTTTGGAGGAAGCAATTTAGTGTTTTTTGCATTCACGGCTTCTACAGGACTTTTTACTAATGATCAAAGAATACGTTTTACAAATTTATGTGATGTTCCACTATTTGTTGATGCTGATGGTGATGATATACCTAATTATCTTGATTTAGATAGTGATAATGATGGTATTTATGATGCTATTGAAGCAGGACATGGCGCTTCACAAACAGCAGGTGTTGTAACTGGAGCTATAGGAACTGATGGTATCCCAGATGCTGTACAAGATGCAGGACAAGAGAATAGCGGTACTACTAATTATACAGCAACAGACTCTGACATAGATAATATTCCAGATTTTGCAGAAACCGATAGCGATAATGATGGATGTAATGATGTTACTGAAGCTGGTTTTACAGATGGAGATGACAATGGATTATTAGGAAATGGTACTTTTGGAGCAGGCCTTACTGTTGATAGTAATGGTGTAGTTACTTCAGGAACCGATGGATATACGGGTACTAATTCTAGTGTAACTACAGCAGGAACTGCTCCATCAATTACTACGCAACCAACTAATCAAATAATCATTATTGCAAATAATGGTAGTTTTCAAGTAGCTGCATCAGGTTCAAATCTAACATATCAATGGCAGGTAAGTACTGATTTCGGATCAATATTTACAAACTTAAGTGATGACGCAATATACTCAGGAGTTAATACTACTACTTTAAATATTACTGGCGCTCTGCATAGTATGAATGAGTATCAATATCAAGTTATTGTTGGCAATAGTGCTAATGTATGTGGTGATATAACTTCTGATGTAGTGATTCTTAATGTTTATCCTGATAGCGATAACGACTCTGTTGATGATAGTACAGATTTAGATGATGATAATGACGGTATTTTAGATACTGTAGAATGCTTACCTGGGAATCTAGATTATTCAACATTAAATTTTACAAACCAAACTATTGATGGGTTTACATCTACATTCTCAGGAGCGATAACTCCTGCACCAGGTGGCTCGGTTGCTTTTGGCGATGCTTTAGGAAACTTAGTATTAAGTGATCAGGTAGATACGCAACCAGATTATACTATTGGGGATCGATATGTAATAACACCTTCTGCTCCAGAAAGGTTTGTAATTAGCAATCAAACGGTACAATTAGCTTCATTTGATGGTCAAGCCTTTGGTGGTGATGAATGGTACGTAGAAGCTGCAGGTGGGTTTACTATCATCAACCCAACAGGAAAAATTTTAATAATGGATCAGGGAGCAAACTTTGTTGTGTTTAGACCCCAACAAGGCACAAATCGACCTGCTGGACCACGTGATTGGTCACTTACAACTAATGATAAAACACCTTTGCTAACGCTTCAAGCTTCTGGTAATGGGCGTTCTCCAATAAACGTTTCTGTCGTACCCGATAGCGATGATGATGGTATATCCGATTGTTTTGATTTGGATTCTGATAACGACGGAATTTATGATGCTGTTGAAGCGGGGCATGGAGCCTCTCAAACAGGAGGTATTATATCTGGCGTTGTTGGTACAGATGGAGTACCAGACGCGGTGCAGGATGCTGGACAGGAAAATAGTGGAGTTATAAATTATACCATTGCAGATAGTGATTCAGATGGAAATGATAATTTCTTAGAATTAGATAGTGATAATGATGGATGTGATGATGTTGTTGAAGCTGGTTTTACCGATGGAGATAACAATGGTTTATTAGGAAACGGTACTTTTGGAGCTGGTCTTACTGTTGATAGTAATGGTTTAGTTACTTCGGGAACCGATGGATATACAGGCACTAATTCTAGTGTAACTACAGCAGGAACAGCGCCTTCAATAGATACGCAACCATCAAACTCTACAATATGCTCAGGAGCAAATACTACATTTACTGTGGCTACTTCTGATGCAAATACGTACCAATGGCAACTATTTAATGGTACTGTTTTTGTTGATTTAATTGATGCAGGAATACATAGCGATACAGATACTGCTACATTAGTAATTACAGGTGCAACAGCGTTATCTGATAATGGAAATCAATATCGGGTTATTGTTTCTAGTTCTACGTATGTTTGTAATTCTGTGACTTCTGAGGTAAGGACATTGACGGTAAATACGCTTCCAAGTGTTCCTACAGTTTCCAGTACGGTTCAACCGACTTGTGCTGTTCCAACGGGAACGATTACCTTTACAACCC
>CANMWA010000007.1 GCA_947501475.1 uncultured Aquimarina sp.
TGGAAGTTGGAAGTTGGAAGTTGGAAGTTGGAAGTTGGAAGTTGGAAGTTGGAAGTTGGAAGTTGGAAGTTGGAAGTTGGAAGTCGGAAGTCGGAAGTCGGATGAAGACTGAGGCTCTCGAAGTCTGAAACCTGAAAATAAAAAAATAGCAATACAAAAATGACAATTACACAATTAAAGTATGTTCTTGCAGTTGCAGAACACCAAAATTTTACTAAAGCGGCAGAAAAAACCTTTGTTACTCAACCTACACTGAGTATGCAGATACAAAAGCTTGAAGAAGAACTGGATATTCTTATTTTTGATCGTAGTAAAAAACCAATAGAACTTACTGAAGTTGGTAGCAAATTAGTTGATCAAGCAAGAAATATTGTAAATGAAAGTGAGCGAATACAAGATATTGTAGACCAGCAAAAAGGATTTATAGGTGGTGAATTTAAGCTGGGAGTAATCCCAACTGTGATGCCTACCCTACTACCTATGTTTTTAAATAATTTTATTAAAAAATACCCAAAAGTAAAGCTAAAAATAGAAGAGCTTAATACCGAGGCGATAATAGAACGTTTATTAGATGGTCATCTAGATGCAGCTATAGCTGCTACACCCTTAGAAAGTGAGAATATTAAAGAACGAGTATTATATTATGAACCTTTTGTTGGCTACATCCCATCTAACCATAGATTAAATCAAAAGCATAAAATTGATATTACAGATCTAGATATTGATGATATGTTATTACTAGAAGATGGACATTGTTTTAGAGATGGAATTATCAATCTATGTAAAATTCAAAAAAGTTATGATGAGGATCATTTTCAATTAGAAAGTGGAAGTTTTGAAACCTTAGTAAAACTTGCAAACGAAGGATTAGGAATGACTTTATTACCATATTTACATACTTTGGACATTAAAGATAACGAAAAGAATAATTTACATTACTTTAATGAGCCTTCTCCTGCCAGAGAAGTTAGCCTAATTTTTAATAAAAGTGAATTAAAGATGCATATTATAGAAGCATTACATACCTCTATAGCTGGAGTTGTAAAAGGTGCTATCACATTTCAAAATGTAGAAATTATAAGCCCTCTAACAAAAATAAAAAGCGACTAGAAAGTCGCTTTTTTTATTATGTTTTTAAATAAATTAAACAAGATTGTAATTCTGGTTGTTTAACCGTTAGAGACTGAATCCATATTTTTAATTCTTCAATCTCATGCGGAAGTAATCTATTTAGTGCTTTAAGAACTTCCTTGGTAAAAAGATTAACATCAAAACTAACTTTTTTAAGCACAGTTTTGGTATAATCAAACATTGCTCTAGCCATAAACTAATAGGGGTTTAAAGTTGTTAATTTAAACAAGTAATTGTAGGAATAGGCTTACTTTTTTATAGTTGTCTATTGCTAATATAGTAAATAAAACGAAAAAAAAGGTCTTTTAGCGCTTATTTAACACAACTAAAAGCTATTATCGCCATCTAACAGGTCTCCAATTCCTCCTAATATACTACCCTCTCCTTTACTTTTTCCTCCTGATCTAGGTGCTAATGCCAATACACGATTAGCAAGTCTACTAAAAGGTAAAGATTGAACATATACTACTCCTGGTCCAGTAAGTGTTGCAAAAAACAAACCTTCTCCTCCAAAAATGGTATTTTTAATACCTCCTACAAATTCGATATCATAATCTATCCCTTTAGAAAAACCAATAATACAACCTGTATCAATTTTTAATTTCTCCCCCGGTTTCAGTTCTTTTCTGGCCGTTGTTCCTCCTGCATGTACAAATGCCATTCCATCACCTTCAAGTTTTTGCATAATAAAACCTTCGCCACCAAATAATCCCCTTCCTAATTTTCTTGAGAACTCAATTCCAATAGAAACTCCTTTTGCAGCACAAAGAAATGCATCTTTTTGGCAAATAAATTTTCCTTCATAATTGGTTAAATCTATAGGGATAATTTTACCCGGATAAGGAGACGCAAAACTTACTTTCTTTTTACCTGAAACTTCATTATAAAAAGCTGTCATAAATAAGCTTTCACCCGTTAATAAGCGTTTACCAGCTCCAAAGATTTTACCCATAACACCTTTATCTTTTCCTGAGGCATCTCCAAAAATGGTGTCCATTTTAATGCCATCATCCATCATCATAAAACTTCCGGCTTCTGCTATTACACCTTCTTGCGGATCTAATTCTATTTCCACATACTGCATTTCTTCGCCAATTATTTCGTAGTCAATCTCGTGTGCTGTCATAATTAAGAGTATATTTTTTAATGATTAATGGATTATTTATTTATTAGTAAACGATTTTAAGAAAGTGTTACAAACCCAATCATTTTTACATTATAAATTATTCATTATTAATTCTTCACTTTCAGGGTCCATTCAAAATTAAACGTAGATACCTCTATTCCATCTTTGTTAGTACCAATAGATTTCATCCAAACAGTTTGTCCCTCACCAGTTGCAACAGTTTTTTCTATTGCTTCTTTTACTAATTGACCATCATTACAAACAAATGTAATTCTTCCTGTAGCTTTTTTTGTAAACGTTGCATTGTTATTAGCGACTAGCATAGATATTTTTTTTCCGCTATCTCTAATGTACCCTGTTACCAAAGCGCCTGTGGTTAATTCTGCAGCCATGCCTTGTACCGCCCAAAATATTGAATTAAAAGGGTTTTGATTCATCCAACGGTGTTTTACAGTAACGACACAATTGGTATTATCTATACTTTTTAGTCGCACACCACATAACCAGGCCGAGGGTAATTTAAACAGTAAAAATATATTAAGTTTTCTTGGTGTAATATTCATTATATTTTTTATTAGAAAGCACAATATAAGTAAAAAGAAGTGTTGAGCAAAAGATTAAAAAATCTTAAATTTTTGTTAAATTATGGTACTATGTTTTGCATAATACCTTTTTTTAACCATATATTTGCATAAGAAACTATTATATACTTTTTAAAATGTCAATCAATAATCATAAAAACATCGCCACATTCATGCACTTAGGAGCATTTACAAAATACTTTATCCCTTTTGGTAATTATATTATTCCCATATTATTATGGACTACGAATAAGGATAAATCAGAGTTTATAGATCACAATGGTAAAGAGGCGATCAATTTTCAATTAAGTATTTTATTATATACTGTAATATTAGGAACACTTTCATTTCCATTCTTCATTTTTAATGTCTTTGGAGATACTACCATTTATGATCTATTAAATTTTAATGATATTTCTATTAATTTTTCTGATGCAGCAGGTTTTAGAACACTCATAGGAGCCTCTTTTATTGGTGTGATAGCTTTAGTTGGATTTTTCTTAGAAATAATTTTTGTAGTTACAGCTGCATTAAAAGCAAATAAGGGAGAAACATATACGTATCCCCTATGTATAAGATTTATAAAATAAATAAATGAAGTTATCTATAAACATACAATATATCCTAATAACTGCTCTAGCAGTGGTGCTTTCATTCTTTTTTCATGAGTTAGCACATTTAATTGCAGGAGAACTGTTAGGTTATGATATGAAGATGACTATTAATTCTGTTTTTTTAGCAGAAGGAGAGTACAAAAACATATGGCATGAACAAATAGTAAGTGCAGCAGGGCCCATATTTACTATTATTGTTTCATTTATGTTCTTTTACATCATCAGAAAAACGAACAATCGATATTTATATCCAATCTTATTCTTTGGATTTTATATGAGATTTTTGGCAATGATTTTTTCCATAATTCAACCAAACGACGAGGCTAGAATTAGCGAATGGTTAGGGCTTGGATACTGGATATTACCATTAACAGTATGTTTTATGTTACTATTTCTAGTAATTAAAACATCAAAAGAGCAGAGATACACTATAAAATATAATCTCATCAATTGTATTCTAGTATCGGTTTTTGTTGCCGGTGTTATACTCTCTGACCAATTTTTATTAAAATAACCATCAAACATCAATCAAAAAATGAACAGTTTAACTTTTAAAAAATAGTTTTATGAAGATCGAAAACACAAAAGCGCAAATGCGCAAAGGTGTTCTGGAATATTGCATACTTTCTATCCTTAAGGACGATGATGCCTATGTTGCTGAAATTTTGGAAACTCTTAAAGATGCAAAGATGCTCGTAGTAGAAGGTACTATATACCCACTGCTTACAAGATTAAAGAATGCTGGATTATTGGGTTATCGCTGGGAAGAATCCACATCAGGACCCCCACGCAAATATTATGGCCTCACAGAAACAGGAAAACTTTTCCTAAAAGAACTGAATACTACTTGGGATGAATTACAAAATGCTGTAAACCTAGTAACTAAACAAAAAAAGAAGAAGTAAAATGAATAAAACAGTTAATATAAATTTAGCAGGCATATTTTTTCACATCGATGAAGACGCTTATCTAAAGTTGCAACGATATATCAACGCAATAAAAAGATCTTTTACTGATTCACAAGGTAGAGATGAGATTATAGCGGATATCGAAGCTCGAATAGCTGAATTGTTTAGTGAAAAAATAAAAGACGAACGACAAGTAATTGGTAACAAAGAGGTAGAAGAAGTAATCAGTATTATGGGGCAACCCGAAGATTATCGATTAGATGAGGAGATTTTTGAAGACGAACCTAGAGCATCGTATCAAAATACCAAAACTTCTAGGAATCTATACAGAGATACAACCAATTCATATGTAGGAGGAGTAAGTTCTGGATTAGGGCATTATTTGAGTATCGACCCTATTTGGATTCGATTAGCTTGGATATTATTCACTATCTTTTCTAGTGGTGCCTTTCTATTAATCTATGTAGCGTTCTGGATTTTTGTACCAGAAGCAAAAACTACAGCTGATTTTTTAGCAATGAAAGGAGAAGCAATAAATATTAGCAATATCGAAAAAAAGATTAAAGAGGGTTTCGATGGAGTCGCTGACACAGTAAAAAATGTAGACTATAATAAGTACAGCGACAAAGTAAAAAGTAGTTCTACAACCTTTTTTGATGCACTAGGAGATGTATTATTATTCGTACTCAAAATATTTGTAAAATTTATTGGAGTATTGTTTATTATAA
The DNA here is from genome assembly GCA_947501475.1 of uncultured Aquimarina sp. GTDB lineage: Bacteria > Bacteroidota > Bacteroidia > Flavobacteriales > Flavobacteriaceae > Aquimarina. The sequence continues at coordinate 5,089 of CANMWA010000007.1, forward strand.
CTGCAGGAGCCACCTTAATAAGTTTATTTATTGGGCTATTTACCTTAGGAACTTTTGGATTTATGGATGCTCCTTGGGCCGAGTATATAGAAGTAGGTAATCATCCTGAAGCACCATTGTGGTTATTATCGTTAACTACTTTTTTTGCAGTAGGAATTCCATTTTTCTTCTTATTCATACTTGGACTTAAAATCTTATTCAAGAATTTGAAATCTATTGGCACCCCTGCAAAACTAGGCCTATTAGGGGTATGGTTACTTTCATTAATTGGTTTAGGAGTTTTTGGAATAAGACAAGCCACTCTTGAAGCCTATGATGCCGAAGTGATCATTGAAAAGAAAATCATTCCGGTTACTAGTAAAGATACATTAACAATAAGAATGATAGGAAATGATCGATATACAAAATATCTACAACATAGAAATGATTATAAAATCAAAAGAGATGCTAATGGTAATCGTGTCATTGTAATTCAGGATATAGAAATATATATAAAAGCATCTAGAATAGACTCTACTGCTAGTATCACCATAGAAAAGAAGGCAGATGGCAGATCTTATGACGAAGCTTTACAAAGAGCAGAAGAAATCAAATATGGATATGAGATGTATGGTAATACATTACAACTTAATGGATATGCAATTACCGATTATGTCAATAAATATCGAGATCAAGAAGTAAACGTAATCTTAACATTACCCGAAGGAATTACACTATTTGCAGATGATAATACTTCTGGATATAATAATTCCTGGATATACAATGATTATATCACCATAGATGGTAAAGAGGATCGCTATATCAAATTAATAGATGGCAAATTCGAATGCAAAGATTGCCCTGATGATAAAAATGATTGGGAACATGGTGAATGGGAAGAAAATGATGATGATGACCATGTAAAAATCAATATTAATAATGATGATAATAGTTTTAAACTAAAAATCAATGACGAAGGTGTCGAATTAAATAACGAACCTGTAAAAGTAAAAATAGACGAGGACGGTATAGAAATCAAAACCGAAAATTAAATCAATCAAAAAACGAACAGTTAAATAATTAAAAACATACAATCATGACCACACTAGTTAAAATTTTAGTAACCCTTTCTCTTTCATTATTGTGTTGCTCTTGTAACATAGCCTTTAATGGAGTGAAAGGTCAAGGAGAAGTAGTTAAAAAAGAGAGAACGATTAATCAAGATTTTGATGCTATAAAAGCTAGCAAAGGATTAGATGTAATACTTGTAAATGATCAAAGTAAAAAAATTGTAGTAGAAGCCAACAAAAATCTACATGAAATTATAGAGGTTTATGTAAAAGAAAATACCCTATATGTAACTTCTGATCAAAACATTTATTCGGCAGACGAAAAAAATGTATTCGTATCCTATGATAAACTAAAAAAATTAAATGTAAATAGCGGAGCAAGTATTACCTCTAGCCAAACATTAATACAAAAAGATATAGAGCTTAATGCTACCAGTGGAGCAGATATTAAACTAGAATTAAAAGCAGAAAATGTGACCACATCGGTTAATAGCGGCGCAATGATGGATCTAACGGGTAAAGTAAACATGCATAAGGCAAGTGCCTCAAGTGGTGCAAATATTAGAGCCAAAGACTTATTAAGTCTAGTTTCTGAAGCTAAAGCTAGTAGCGGAGCCTCGATAAGAATTCATGCAAAAAATGAATTTACAGGAAAAGCAACCAGTGGTGCTAATGTTGTATATTATGGGAAGCCTGAAAGAGTATCTGAAGTAGATAACTCTGGAGGAAATGTAAGAAGACAATAAGCGTTAACAGTCAAACTAATCATAACCAACCAAAATTAATACTGCCTCATACTCATTATTGAAAGATATAGTTTACCAAAAGCACTATCTTTTGAGGCAGTATTTATAGTTTACAAAAACATACTTATACCTAAGTATGTTTTTATGTATTGCCTTCTTTCTATTTGCAACGTATTATTTACATTATAGTCTATTATATTTGCAAACAAATTTTAGTAAACACTATACTTAAACTTAAAAAAATCTGTTTTAGAAAATATAAATTTCATACAATTATGAGAACACAACTGTTATTATCTATTTTTCTTCTTACTCTAGGCAATGTAAATGCTCAAAAAGAAAAAATTAAGGGCAATAAAATTATAAGTACCGAAGAATATGAAGTAGAAAATTTTCATTCTATAGAAATCTATGAGGGTTTTGAAGTAGCATTTGAGGAGAGCAGTGATAATCTTATCAAAATAGAAACAGATAGTAATATACAAAGAGAAATAAAAGTAGAAGTTATCGATGGGGTACTCAAAATTACTTCCGATAAAGATCTACGACGGACCAAAGTGCTTAATCTAGACATTAATTATGCATCAGAATTAAAAAAAATCAAGATCTATGATAGAGTTAATATAAAATCATTATCATCTATAAATACAACCGATCTTGAACTAGAAGTAAATGACAACGCCGAAATGTTTTTAACTGTAGAAGCAAATAAAGTGACTTGTATTGCTTACGGAAAATCGACTGCAGAATTACATCTAACTACCAATGAAGCTGTCTATCAAATTAATGAAAACTCTGAAATAAAAGGAATAGTAACTTCTGATAGTCTTAAGGTTGACCTATATCAAAAAGGATCAGCAAAACTCGAAGGAGAAATAAAATCAATGTTGATAAGAGCGGATAATGATACCGATTTTTATGGTGAAAAATTAAACGTTGCAAAAACATCTTTAATTGCTGAAGGAGCAACTGACTGTTATATTTTGACAAATGAAGAAATAACTATCGAAGCTATTGATAAAGCTGAAATTTTTCTGCTTGGCGAGCCAAAAATTAATATAAAAACCTTTTCAAATGAAGCTACTTTATTTAAGAAAAATATAGATTACGTTCCTAGTAAACTTAGATTGAATTAAATAAAGTTGTAAAATATATTCTTGCTAGAAATTCACAGTTTTATTAAAAACAATCGATATAAAAAACAACGTTAAGGTTTTCAATTTAAATTAAAAATAAAATAAATATATTTAATTTTTCAGAGTTGAATAATCTATTGAAATATTAGTAAGCAGCATTAAATTAATATATACTTCCCAACTATATTTGCTTTGTAAAGCATTCTTTTTAAACAGAAGTGTTAAAAATGAAAATATCCTAAATTAAAGAATTCAAAACGTTCTATAATTTTGTATTTTAATTATCAAATTTTAACTCTTAAAACCTAAAACCATGAAAAAAATTTCAATCCATGTATTGGTAACATTTTTTATGCTTACAAGTTACTATGATGCATTTTCTCAGTGTACAAGTTGTTCTTTGAATGGGCCAACCAAAATAGATGTAGATCAAACCAGAACTTTTTCTACAAGTACCCTAAGTGGTTCAAATTACTTTTGGTCAACTACCGGAGGGCTAACAATAATAGGAAGTAATACATCATCTTCTGTTTCTGTAAAAGGCACAAACGCTGGTAGTGGAAAAGTATGTGTCACCAGATATAAAAGCGGCACACAACCCTGTTGCTATTGCAAAACAGTTAGTATCATACCTCCTTGTAGAGTGCCATCGGTTTCTATAGCACAAGAACCTTTTGGCTGTCAAGGAGATATTTTAACATTCAATGCCGTTACAAATCCTGTTAATGCCTCAGGAACTTTTAATTGGAGCATCCCTTCCGGAGTTGGAACAATAGTAGGATCTAATACAAATCAAACTCTTAATGTGCAATCATCTACCAGTTTTGGTTTTAGTATAAGTTTAACCTTCACATCAACTTGTAATAATACACAGGTTAATGCTTTTACATTAGCTCAATTTTTGGATTGTGGATTTTTCATCTCCCCCAATCCTTCAAATGATTTATTATTAATCCAAACTTCAGAAAATAGTAAAATCAAAACACCCTATTCTGTTGAAGTGATAGATCAGAACGGAAAAGTCCGATTAAAGGTAGCAACCTCTGAAAAAAATAAGCAAATAGATATAAGTAATTTACCTAATGATTTATATTATGTTAGGGTGATCACAAATGGAAAAGTTGTAAAAACAACTAAATTAATTAAAAAATAGAGTATCAGAACATATTAAAAGAAAATACCCGCCAGGTTTTATAAATCTAGCGGGTATTTTTTTATATTATTTTTAAGCAGAAACTTCTTCTTTGGTTTCTACCGTTGCCAGATAACGTTCTGCATCTAGTGCAGCCATACACCCGGTACCAGCAGCAGTAACTGCTTGTCTATATTCTTTATCTTGAACATCTCCAGAGGCAAATACTCCTGGGATATTAGTCTTAGTAGATTTACCTTCGGTAACAATATACCCAGTATCATCCATATCAACCTGGCCTTTAAAGATATCAGTATTAGGCTTATGACCAATTGCGATGAACAATCCAGTTATTTCTATTTCAGATTTCTCTTTAGTTTGATTATTTACCATTCGTAACCCTTCAACTACTTGATCACCTAATACTTCATCAACTTCTGTATTATATAATACTTTAAGATTCGGAGTATTATTTACTCTATGTTGCATGGCTTTAGAAGCTCTCATGTGATCCTTACGAACTAACATTGTTACACTAGAACAAATATTAGACAGATAAGTAGCTTCTTCTGCAGCAGTATCCCCTGCTCCAACTATTGCTACATCTTGACCTTTATAGAAAAACCCATCACACACCGCGCAAGCAGAAACTCCACCGCCACGTAATTTTTGTTCGCTTGGTATTCCTAGGTATTTAGCAGTAGCTCCTGTAGAAATAATTACAGATTCAGCTTCAATCTGTGTTGTACCATCAATAGTTACTTTATGAATCCCTCCTACTTCAGTACTAAAATCAACAGCTGTTGCCATCCCGATACGTACTTCTGTACCAAAACGCTCTGCTTGCTGTTGTAGCTGCACCATCATTGTTGGTCCATCGATTCCTTCTGGGTAACCGGGGAAATTATCAACTTCTGTAGTCGTTGTTAATTGACCTCCTGGCTCCATACCAGTATACATAATTGGTTTAAGATCAGCTCTTGCTGCATATATTGCTGCAGTATATCCTGCAGGTCCTGAGCCTATGATAAGGCATTTTATTCTTTCTATGGTATCAGACATATTCTTTTCGTTATTTATCTGATGTAAAAGTAGCAATTTGATCATAAACCTTACATTAAAGTTATTAAGAATTGTTATTATCCTATAAACTTCAATTATTGAATTTTTTCTTACAACTCAATACTATTACATTTACATCTATATAAAAGTATACTATACAATTATGACATTTTTTGACATATTAGACATTTTAGGAACAATCGCTTTTGTAATATCTGGAGCATTGAGTGCTATGAACCGTAGATTAGATCTTTTTGGTGTATTTATAATTGCTTTTGTTACTGCAATTGGTGGTGGAACCATACGAGATATTCTTATTGGTAACACACCCGTTTCCTGGATGCAAAACACCACAAATTTGTATTTGATTGGTGGGATTACAGTATTATCTATCATTTTTAGAAATAAAATAAATTACCTTAAGAAATCCGTTTTCTTATTTGATACCATAGGATTAGGAATTTTTACCATCATAGGTGTAGAAACAGGAATCCAAAAGGGATTAGATCCTATTGTATGTATAGCCTTGGGAACAATAACAGGATGTTTTGGCGGAGTAATACGTGATATTTTATGTAATGAGATTCCTGTAATTTTTAGAAAAGAAATTTATGCCACAGCATCAATAGCTGGAGGTATTTGTTATATGAGTTTACATCATGTAAACATGGATGAAAATATTATCTATATATCTACTACATTACTTATTATAGTGATCCGCTTATTGGTTGTTCGATATAAAGTATCACTACCATTGTTTACCGTTAGAAGTCAAAATGCTGTTAAATAAGGGGCTATAAAAAATAAGAATTAGTAATTTATGACCTATTATTCATAGTAATCTATCAAAAATGAAAACCATAAAGCAATCATTAGGCAGAAGAAATTTTATAAAACAAACCACATTAGTAGCATTAGGAACAGGAAGTTTACTTGCATTGCCACAAACGGCCAATGCATTTCCGATTACCAGTGAAAATGACATTAACGTATTTGGTCCAAAAGAGGGATTCACACCACAGGTTGGAATATTGGTATCTATGATGAATTGGATGAGAATGGTAATGCTAAGTCCAGTGAACGAAATGAGTGTTGAGGATTTAGATTATATACACGATAAAGATTCTAACTCTATCGGCGCGATGCTATTTCATCTAGCAGCAACAGAGCGTTTCTATCAAATCCATACTTTCGAAGGGAAAAAATGGGGGGATTGGAGCAAAGAAGATCAAGAAAATTGGAGTATTGCATCGGGGCTAGGACAAAAAGCTAGAGAGGTAATAAAAGGAAATGATTTAGATTTTTACTTGACAAAATTAAAAGAAGTTAGAGAACACACCCTACAAGAACTTGCTAAGCGTGATGATGATTGGTTAATGGCAGTTGACAAAGACTGGCCATGGGGCCCAACTAATAATTATTGCAAATGGTTTCATGTATGCGAACATGAATCTAACCATAATGGGCAAATTAAATGGATAAAAAGTAGATTACCTTCTGCAAAATAGATAAATATGACATATAGCTTTAAAACAGTAGCAATACTATTCTTCACTTTTTTTATTAGTAATAAAACCAAAGCTCAAAGTGGAGATTTTAAAACCTATCAGAAAGATCAACATGAATTAACGTTTGAATCAAACACAGGTGTTACATTAAGATTTCAGTTTTATGCTAATGATATTGTTAGAATTCAATGGGTAAAAAAAGATGAATCCTTTTTTGCAGATGATCATTATGAAATGGTAGAGAATCATGACCTTAGTGTCACCTACGAAATAGAAGAAAAAGACAATTTATTTCTAATAAACACAGGGTCAAAAAAGAAAATTCAGATCGAATTGCAAAAATCGCCAATGAAATTTAAAATTTTTGACACTACTACTAATCAAGTGCTACTATCAGAAAAAAATGGAATATCTTGGAGTGAAAACAAGATCATCAGCAATTTTGAATCTGATACTACAGAACACTTTTGCGGTATGGGTTATCAATCTTTTGGAAGAGTAGCATCTATCGATCTAAAAGGAAAACAAGTCAGTTGCAATTATGGAGATGGGCTTGTGGATTGGGGAGCGCCACAAGGAGTCTTAACTGTACCTTTCTACTTATCAAATAAAGGGTATGGGGTTTTTCTAAATAGTACTTTCCAACACAATTTCAATTTTGGAAAAAATAACACATATGAGTTTACTATTGATACCAAAGGGTTTCATGGGCAAATGGATTATTATTTCATTTTTGGCCCCGAATTTAAGAGCATATTAGACAAATACACACAATTAACCGGAAGACCAAGATTACCTCAACAATCTATCTTTGGCTTACAACTTTCAGATAAAGGAGATCCTAAACATAATGGAGTTGAATGGTGGAAAAATAAAATCACAGCACATCGAAATGCAGGATTTCCTCTTGATCATCTAGTCAATGATAATCGATGGCGGGCTGGTTCTGGTGCCTGGTCTGATTCTTGGTTTGAGTGGGATCCTACCCGCACTCCCGATCCCAAAGCATTCGCAACCTGGTGTAAAGAGAATAATGTTACTGTAACACTAGATTTCAATAGAAATAATGCCGCCTTATGTGAAGGTTGGAAACCAGAGTTTAATATTCCAAATGCAGAAAAGTATATAGAACCCGAACTCTTTGGCAATAGCGCTCCTGATTATTCTAATCCAGCAACGCGCGAATGGATATGGAAACTATTCTGGAAAAAAACATTTGATCCCAAATTAAAGTACCCGGGAGATGGCTTATGGATTGACGAAACTGATGATTTATGGGAATTAAATGATAGTATTATCTGTGCAAACGGAAGAAGCTGGGCAGAAAATGAAAACTATTATCCTTTTCTTATTTCAAAAGCAATAGTACAAGAAGGATGGGATAATAAAAACAATACAACTACTCCAGGGATAGGAGAGTCAAAAAGACCCTATGTATGGGTAAGATCAATGTCTGCTGGGGCACAACGATATGCAACACATTGGATAGGTGATATCAAGTCTGATTGGGATTGGATGAAATCTACCATAAGATCATTACAAACATCGGGGCTTGCAGGTTTCCCTTATTTTAATCATGATGCTGGTGGATTTAGACCACCCGGACCAGATGATAGCTTTTATGTACAATGGGCAATGGCATTTGGTAGTTTCACACCAATCTGGAGACCACATGGTATGGGCGAAAATAAACGTTGGCCTCTCGATAGATCAAAAATTAGTCAGGATGCTGCTCATAAATACGGAAAAATAAGGTATGAAATGATGCCATATATCTATACCTATGCACATAATGCATATAAAACAGGTGTTCCGATGGCAAGGGCTATGGTAATCGATTATCAAAATACGCCAGAAGCATGGAAATACGATTTACAATACATGTGGGGAGATGAACTATTAGTGGCTCCTACCTATTCACCAAATGATACTACTCTAGATATATGGTTGCCTCCTGGTCAAAAATGGTATAACTACTGGACCGATCATATCATAGATGGAAATCAGACCATTAAACACAAAGCCAATTTTGGAACAATACCACTATTTGTAAAAGAAGGAGCTATTATTCCTAAGTACAATTATTCTCAGAGCACATTTACTTTAGACCCTTCAGAATTAATTATACATGTGTATACCGGTAAAGATGGCAAATTTATACTTTATGAAGATGATGGCGTAAGTGAAAAATTTAGAACAAAAAATGAGAACCTAAATACCAAGATTGAATATAAAGAGGCAAGCAAACAACTTACTATTTATGCAGCACAAGGAAAGTATGATAAAGCAATATCAAATAGAAGTTATAAAGTGTATTTCCACGGAATTAATAAACCCAAAAACCTGATATCTAATGGCGAAAAATTAAAGGTATTTAAATCTATTAAGGATCTTACACAAGAAAAATCTGGTCAGTTTTGGGATGAGTCTAATAAAATGTTAGTTGTTGTTTTCAAAAATCATAATGTTAATACTGATTTAGTTTTCAAAAACAATTAATATGGCTACACAACTTCCAACTATAGTTCCTGTATTACCTTCTGCTAATATTGAAAGGGATTTGGCTTGGTACAATGAAAAAACAGGGTTCAAAACTTTATTTGTTCATGATATGTATGCAGGTATTCGCAGAAAGCATCTAACGATACATTTGCAAGGGCATGCAGATACCTATAATGATCCATTATTGGGCGGATCTGTAATTAAAATTTTTGTTCCAAATATAAAATTGTTGTTTGAAGAGTTTGTAAAAAGAGGCACTATCAATAACAACAAGCTAAGATTAAATACTCCTTGGAATACTCATGAATTTGGTTTCTATGATACAAATAATAATGCAATCTTCTTTGTAGAAGATATTGATTAAAATAAACACTATTCACTATGAAAAACATACTGATTATTATAATATGCTTTATAGTAACTATAAATTTACAAGCACAAGAAAATACTGAAAATTTTTCAGAAAAGGTTCAATCTTTAGATAGTACATTAGAAACATTATATGGTGTTATCTCTGGTGAAAAAGGTGAAGAACGAAACTGGGAGTTATTTAAATTTTTATTTAAGCCGGAAGCAAAGCTTATTGCTTCAGGAAAAAATAAAGAAGGTGTTTTTAACGCTCGCTATATGTCTCCTGATGAATACATAACAGCTTCGGGAAAATGGCTTATTGAAAATGGTTTCTATGAAAAAGAAATTCACCGAACAGTAGATACTTTTGGTAATATTACTCAAGTATTTAGCACTTATGAATCTTTTAAAAGTAAAACCGACAAAAAACCATTTATGAGAGGTATTAATAGTATACAATTACTTAATGATGGAAAAAGATGGTGGGTTATTAATATTTATTGGACTCAAGAAACTCAAGAAAACCAAATCCCGAAAGAGTATCTACCAAAACAATAGCAATGAATTTCAGAAAAGCAACTCTAGAAGATGTTCTGGTAATCGTACAAATGATTGCTAACGATAAACTTGGTGAAAAAAGAGAAAATTATCAGAACCCATTGCCAAAAGAATACTTAGAAGCTTTTGAAAATATAAATATTGATCCCAATCAAGAATTAATCGTAATAGAAGATCATAATTTAGAAGTTATAGGAACAATGCAGCTTACTTTTATTCAGTATTTAACTTATCAAGGAGGAATACGTACACAAATTGAAGCTGTAAGAATTAGAGAAGATCAAAGAGGAAAAGGCATTGGTCAAAAAATGTTTGAATGGGCTATAGATCGTGCAAAGCAAAAAGGGGCACATGTACTACAACTCACTACAGATAAAAAACGTCCCGATGCTATAAAATTTTATGAAAAACTAGGCTTTAAAGCTTCACATGAAGGGATGAAACTACACTTTTGAGTTTAATTTTATCAAAATCTTAATATTTGAATTAAGGAATAATATTTACCTTCCTAAGGTATTAATCACAATCTATTATGAAAAAAATCATTACCCTTATATTAATTTTGGTCCTTCAATATACATATAGTCAAGAAAAAACAATAATAAAACCAGTATTAGCAGATATCATTTCTCAATTCCCTACAGTAAGAGATTTTACTATGTCTCCTAATCAAGATGAAATTTATTTTACTGCTCAAGGATATGGGGGTGAACTTTCAACAATTATTAAAGTTAAAAAAGAGAATGAGATATGGTCTAAGCCCGAGGTAGCTAATTTTTCAGGAAAATATAGAGATCTAGAAGCTATGTTTTCTCCCGATGGATTAAAATTATATTTTGTCTCTGACCGCCCCAACGAATTTACTACTGCAGAAAAGAAAAATCATGATATATGGTATATCGAACGTACCGAATTAACTACAAAATGGTCTGCTCCCAAAAATATAGGTAGCCCTATAAATACCAAGGGAGATGAGTTTTATCCATCGGTATCAAAAAATGGTAACTTATATTTTACCAGTACAGCCTCTAGCTCCAAAGGAAAAGACGATATTTTTATAAGTACTTATGAAAATAATACCTATACCCAACCTGTCTCATTACCCGAAACCATAAATTCTGAAGGATATGAGTACAACGCCTATATTTCAGCAGATGAAACATTTCTTATTTTCGGAGGGTATAAGCGCAAAGATGGTTTAGGTAGTGGGGATTTATACATTTCATATCGAGACAAAGAAGGAACATGGTCTCAGGCAAAAAACCTTACACAAATCAACTCAGACAAAATGGATTATTGCCCATTTTATGATTCTAAAACACAAACCCTTTACTTTACAAGCAAGAGAACTGCTATCAAAGAAGATGATACTGTATCTAAAAGCCTCGATCAACTTATAAAATTGATGAATTCATATGAAAATGGTCTGAGTAGAGTTTATAATACCCCTATAAAAATATGACTTCTCTTTAAAAAAGGATTTTAACAACACCTTATTCAAATTTTGGGATAAAAAATAATTCGAATTTGTATTTTTGCATGAAATTTATCCCAAATTGATAAGAATTCTATTTTCCATATTATTATTTGCCTCTTTTGCGATAAGACCAGCTATGGAAATCAGTAACGTTTTATATTATCAACTCAATATTGATTATATCGTTGATAAATATTGTGTAAACAAAGAACGACCAAGACTTAATTGTAACGGAAAATGTTACTTAATGACTCAGATGAAGGCAAAAAAACAACCTTCAAAAGAAAAATCTGAAAACACTCTTATCGTAGAAGCTTTTATTCCTCTTTTCTTTCAGGATCATACGATTCAGATAAAAAACATAAATCCCTTTATTGCAGAACACGCTCAAAATTGGAAATTAAAATATTTTCATGTAAAAACGATTTCCAAAGATATCGATCACCCACCAGAATATATCCTTTCTTAATTACTCTAACATACTTTGAATACAATTTATGAATAGAAACTTAATTTCTATTCAATACTTAATCATTGTAAAAATTCAAATCTTTTTAAATCAAAAAAGGTAATTCCTTCGTATTGATAGATACCGAAGTAGTTATCATTAAACTCATTATACAAAATGAAAAAATATATCTCTGCCCTAATTTTAGTGGTAGTTCAAGTTATATCTGCACAAGAAAACATAAAGAATACTATACCTGAAGAAGTATTAGAAGAAGTATTAGTAACCTCTGCAAGTCGAGAGATTCAAAAACGATCAGAAGTTCCTGGATCTATTACTACTATAAATGCACAAACCATTAAAGAAACCAAAGCATTTGGTATCGATCAATTAGTCAACCAGGTACCTGGGGTGTTTATGTCAACATCTAGAGTTGCCAGTAACGAACAGCATTTTATGGCTGTGCGGTCTCCAATTTCGACAAAAGCTTTGTTTTTATACCTCGAAGACGGATTACAGATTAGGCCAACTTCAGTTTTTAACCATAATGCTTTGTTAGAAATGAATGATATTTCATATGGTCGTGTCGAAGTCTTAAAAGGTCCTGCATCGAGCACTTATGGTAGCGAAGCTATAGGAGGTAGTTTTAATTTTATCACAAAAAAACCTTCAGAAAAACTAAGTGGTAGTGTTGGTTTTCAAACCAATGATTTAGGGCTTACTCGATATGAATTTGAAATCTCTGATCAACCAAGCGAGAAATTTGGCTTCTATTTGGGAGGGCAATATTCTGAAAGACAAGATGGACAAATTGAGCATAGTGATTATGAGAAAACTGCTATCACTTTTAAAACCGTATATGACATCAATGAAACCTTAAAGTGGACTACCGTTATGGATCTTATAGATTATCGATCTGACATGAGTGGTTCTTTAAGTGTAGAAGACTATACTAATGGTAATTATGAAAGTGATCAAACTTTTACAGAGAGAGAAGCCATAGCTTTTAGAGTTAGAACCACTGTAGATAAATTCTGGAATGATCAGAACAAGACTTCTTTCAATTTCATTGTTAGAGATAATCGCATGGATCAAAACCCATCGTATAGAATCAGGCAATCTCGAAATCAGGGGCAATTAACTGGTTTTGGATCAGGAGAAATCAATTCTAATCAATTTAAGAGTTATGTTGGATTGATTCAGCATAAACTAAATTTTAATTTTGCCAACTCATCTTTGATTATTGGAGCGACAACAGATTATTCGCCACAAAAATATAGTGCAGAAACAATTAATGTAATTGTAGATCCAGAAACTGGTAGAAACACGGGTTTTAATATTAATTCTGGAGATTTTATACTCAACTATGAGGCTAATATTTTTAATTATGCAGGATTCTTTCAATATGAAATATCACCTATTAATGATATAAAAATTACTGCTGCGCTGCGTTATGATGGTTTTGAGTATGATTATGATAATCTTGCCGATGGTATCGTTGGTGTAGACGATGCTGTCGATAACTTTAATAACATAACTCCAAAATTAGGCATTAACTACAACCTCACCAATCGATCAGGAGTTTATGCAAACTATTCTCAAGGATTCACTCCTCCACAAGTTTCTACATTATATCGTAATCGTAATGAGTTAAGAGGAATCAAACCTAGTCGTTACCATAATTATGAAATTGGTGGCTACTTAGCAACATCATCTAAAATAAAACTAGATGCAGCTATCTACCTTCTCGAAGGAGAGAATACACTAATCACACTACGAGATCAAAATGATGATTTTTTTAATACCAATGCTGGTAAAACCCGATCCTACGGAATAGAATACGGAGTTACTTGGCTTCCTATAAAAAAAATATCGATAACTCATAATGGTAGTTATGCAATGCATCGCTATGTAGCGTTTTTTGATCGTGGAGTAGATTATTCAGATACCGATAGAGAAACTGCTCCTAGCCTTTTAGGAACATCAATTATTACATATCGCAAAAATTTAAACAAAAATCTTGGTTTTAGTGTTTCTGCAGAACATGAATTGGTTGGTGAGTATAATACAAGTTTTGAGGGGCAAGTTGAAAATGAAGATGGCACTTCTGGAACCGCAACTTATGATGGTCATAATGTTTTCAACCTTAGAGCAAATGTAACCTACAAAGGGTTTGAAATTTGGGGTCATGCTCTAAATATCTCTGATGAACTCTATGCTGCAAGAGCTTCTTTTAATCAATTTAGAGGAGAAAATAGCTTTACGATTGGTAATCCGATAGCATTTCACTTTGGAGCGAGATATAATTTCTAAAATAAAAAATCTCACAGGTTTTAAAACCTGTGAGATCTTATTCTATATATAAGATGAAAAAAAACGAAAAACTAAATAAGTGGCTTTGGAAATGGCATTTCATTGCCGGGATCATATCACTTCCGTTTATACTTATACTATCTATAACTGGAGCAATCTACCTTTTTAAGGCAGATTACGAAACCCCAAGACAACAACACATTAAAGAGGTTGCTGTACAAGGAACTCCTATTACACTGCAACAACAATGGCAAATTGCCAATACATCTGCAATAAAAAAACCCAATGCGATGGTCTTGAAAACCAAAGCGAATCAAGCAACCGAGTTTGTATCTGGCCGATTTGGTGGAAAAAGTAGAATTTACGTAAACCCATATACTGGAACAGTTTCTGGTGAGATTGTTGGTCGAGAAACAGATATGTTCAAAATCCGGAAATTACACGGTGAGTTATTAATGGGGAAATTCGGAACCAAAATCATAGAACTCATAGCAAGTTGGATGATTGTTTTGATAATAACCGGACTTTATATTTGGTGGCCAACTCGTGGTTGGCAATTGAAAGGTTTATTTATACCCAGAACCAATGAAGGAAAAAGAACGTTTTTTAGAGATTTGCATTCAATAAGTGGATTTTGGATTTCTGGTGTATTACTGCTCATTCTAGCTGGTGGTTTACCATGGACAGATGTTTTTGGCGAAGGTTTTAAACAGGTTCAAAAAATTACAAATACTGGATTTCCTGCTTCATGGGAAGGGCACGAGTTACAATCACAACAGCTAGAAAAACCAATAACATTAGATCAAATAGTTGCCAAAGCCAAAGCACTTAATCTTCCTGGTACAGTAACGATTCATTTTCCAAAAGGACAAAAAGGTATTTTTAGTGTTTCAAACCAAAACCCTTCTCATCTTCAATCTCAAAAAAAAATACATTTTGATCAATATTCTGGAGAACAAATCTTATCAAATGATTGGCAGGATGTAGGAATACTTATGCGTGGTCGAATGTGGGTTATGGCATTTCATCAAGGAGAGTTTGGATTCTGGAACTGGTGGTTGATGTTTTGCATCACAATAGTGTTGGCTATCATGAGTAGTGCAGCATTGGTTTCTTATGTTTTACGAAAACGTAAAGGATCTTGGGGGATCCCAAAAGTACCCATAGCATTCAAAGTTGGATATGTAATAGTGATCATGATAGGAATCCTTGCATTTATATTTCCACTGTTTGGGGTGAGTATCCTTTTTCTATTATCCATAGAATACCTGAAAAATAAAATTAAACCTCATAAAATCTAATATAATATGTTACTCTATATAATAATTGCAGCCATCATATTTTGTGTTTTTCAAATCATTTTACAGAGTTATAAAATGAATAAAATTGGAAAACATTACAAACAAACTAAGCATCGACATAACAAGGAAAAGTGATATCTTTGAGATTAATTATTCAAGCACAAAGACAACTTAAAAAATTACAGACATGAAATTATCTTTTATATTTTCAGCATTAATGCTGATGTTACTTTTTACATCCTGCAATTTACTTTCTGGGGAAGAGAAAGAATTTGATACGCTAATGCAAAAAGTAATTGATGTACATGATGAGGTTATGCCTAAAATGGGAGAAGTAAGTACTTTGATCAAACGCATTGATCCAAAAGTCGATACTACTGCTATTGGTAAACCCTATGCCAAAGCACAACAAGATCTAAAAGACTCTTATGATTTTATGATGAAATGGATGAGTGATTTTAGTGATACATTCCCTTATGCTGAAGATAGAAAGGCGGATTCAAAAGAACTCTCAAAACAAATGGAGTTATTAAAACAAGAAGAAGTTAAAGTAAATCAATTAAAGGATCATATTAATTCTAGTATAAAAAATGCTAAAAAATTGCTCGAAAAGTCCTAGAACACTGTTTGCATTTTAATTGGTAAAAAATTTCTACTTTAGCAACTGCAACAAATCATATTGAAATCGATGAAAAAAATTATTTTATTAGCCACTGTACTACTTGTTTCAACCACTTCTGTATATGCCCAGAAAAAAAAGGATCTTCTTGATGAAATCTCTAAATTAAGACAAGAACTAAAAACAACCAAGGGCGAATTAAACGATTCGCGTAAAAAGGAAAAAGCAACGTTAACCCGAATAGAAACAATGGAGATGCAGGTTACAGACTTAAAAGAAACCAATGCTTCCCTTTTAACAAATATGGGCAACTTTACAGAGCTCTCTAAAAAGAAAGCTCAAAATCTTGAATCATCATTAGAAAGTCTTCAGGAAAAAGATAAACAACTTAAGTCTATTAATGATGCTATTAGCAAAAGTGATGCTGAAAAACTAGAGACTCTAAAGGTTTTAAAAAATTCGTTAGGAGATCAAGCAAATACAATAGCTATAAAAAACGGAAGCGTACTTATGACAATCGCCAACACCCTACTTTTTGGTGAAAGTGATAAAAATTATGTAGTCGATGAAAAAGGGAAAGGTATACTAGGAAAAATAGCTAATGCACTTAATGCAAAACCAGATTTAAAAATTATTGTTGAAGGAAATAGCAATGCTCTTAATATTAAAGATCCAAGTATCAGTGACAACTGGGACCTTAGTGCAAAACAAGCTGCTTCGGTAGTAAGAGCACTACAAAATGATTTCAAAGTAGATCCAAAAAGAATGGAAATATTAGGAAAAAGTGAATATGGCTCTAGTAGTATTGAAACTTCAACCAGAATTATAATAGATGCAAAATTTAATGAGTTTTATGGACTTGTTAAAGAAAACATGAAAAACGGCTCTAAAGAGTAAAAAAATATACATATAAAACTCAAAAATCCGGTCATATGATCGGATTTTTGAGTTTTATGGATGTCATTTCATTACTCTATACCTAAGTCTATACTACAACTTTAAAACAGAGTCAAATATTTCCACTAAATTCACAAAGTCAGTGTTATAAAATAAGAACCTAAAGAAAACTAATGATCAATATAAAGACAAAGTCTATCGGACTCTGGGGAGGCCCTATTCTGTTTTTGTTAATTTTATTATTCTTTAAAAGCGAAGGTTTATCTCAAGAAGGCATAGCGACATTAGGTATTGCCGCTTGGATTGCCGTTTGGTGGATAACAGAAGCTATTCCGATTGCTGCTACAGCTTTATTACCTTTTGTACTTTTTCCTATTACTGGAGTAATGACGGTAAAAGGTGTTTCTGGAGCCTTTGCTAATCAAATGATTTTCTTATTTCTAGGAGGTTTTATTCTGGCAGTAGCTATAGAAAAGACCAATCTTCATAAAAGAATAGCACTCAATATCATCCATACAATTGGCAGTAACTGGAACAAAGTCATCTTAGGGTTTATGATCGCAACAGCTTTTTTAAGTATGTGGATATCCAATACTGCAACTGCCGTTATGATGTTGCCGATAGGGCTGGCAGTGACCTCACAAATACAAGCAGAAGAAACCATGAAGAAAAGCATGGGTCGGTCTTTAATGCTAGCCATTGCTTATGGTTGTTCTATTGGTGGGATCGCTACAATCATTGGTACACCCACCAATGTTATTTTTGTAGGAATTATAGAAGAGTTATACGGTCAAACGATTTCGTTTACACAATGGATGTCTGTAGGGTTTCCTTTTTCAATATTTATGTTAGTTATTGGTTGGTTATATCTAACCAAAGTAGTGTTTCCGGTAACGGTAGAAGGTATTCCTGGAGGGAAAAAAGCTATTGCAGTACAACTTGAAAGCTTAGGAAAAATATCATATAAAGAAAAATCGGTCTTGATTGTATTCATTATAGTAGCTTTATGCTGGATCACTAATTCGTTTCTTCTTAAAAAATTCATTCCAGGGATTAATGATACCCTGATTGCCATTGCAGGAGCGATCATTCTTTTTGTAATTCCATCGGGTGAAAAGAAAAAAATTGGAATTATCAATTGGCAAACTGCCGAAACCATCCCTTGGGGTATTTTGTTGCTTTTTGGCGGTGGACTTGCATTAGCAGAAGGGTTCAAAATATCGGGATTAGCACAATGGATCGGAGGTCAGCTTACATTATTTAAAGCTTTTCCTGAAATCATATTGCTACTGGCCATTATTGCTGTAGTAAATTTTCTTACCGAAATCACCTCCAATGTAGCTACCGCGGCAATGCTTATGCCTGTATTAGCTGCACTTGCATTCTCTATAGATGTACATCCCTATTTTTTAATGGTAGCAGCAACAATAGCAGCATCATGTGCTTTTATGTTACCCGTAGCAACACCACCAAATGCCGTTGTTTTTGGCTCTGGATTACTAACCATCCCAAAAATGATAAAAGCTGGTTTCTGGATGAATATCATTTCTATAATCATAGCTACTATACTGGTATATTTTGTATTACCTATAGTCTGGGAGATTGATATTACCAGTTTCCCTAAGCTGTTTAAATAAAAAATATATAAATAACTATATTTAAATTTTAATACCAACTACTAACCCAATAGATCAAATAACCATGAATGCTAATAGTTTTCAAACAGCAGATTTATACGATGAATATTTTGATCATCTACGTTGTGCTACTCCTATTTTTAAATCCTTTGGCCAAAAAACATCATTTTGGGGTGAGATCACGACTCTAAAACTTTTTGAAGATAATTCACTGGTAAGAAAACAACTAGAGACTAACGGAAAAGACAAAGTTTTGGTTATCGATGGTGGTGGATCATTGCGTTGTGCCTTAGTCGGTGATAAATTAGCACAATTAGCAATAGATAATGCCTGGGCTGGCATCGTAGTATATGGATGTATTCGAGATAGTCGTATTATTAATGACATGAATTTGGGAATCAGAGCCTTGAATACCTGTCCAGTAAAAAGTGTGAAACGTAATATCGGAGAACATGATATAGTAGTATCATTTGCCGGAATCGAGTTTATACCAGGAAACTTTGTCTATATAGACCAAGATGGTATTTTGGTAAGTAAAAAGAGATTGTTAACTCCTTAAAGAAGCTATTTTTAATTCTATCCTTGCAAGAATTATTATAATTACTATTTCTAGCAAAAAGTATATCCATCCTACATATGTTAATCTATCGTAATGTTGAAATAATAAGGCAATAGAAATAAAGCAATATAAAAGATTAGCAAAAGCAATTGCTTTCAAGAACATCTTATCTTTTTTTGAAACCAACACATAGCAACCAAAATCATACACTGCAAAAATACAAGGAAAGATCGATAACACATATAATGTTTGCAAAGGAATCCCGAAAACAGCTTCAAATCTTGTTAAAATCACCCCTAATAAAAACGCAGATATTAGCGCCCCTAGACCATCAATTAAGAACAGTTGCTTTGTTTTTGAAGTATTCATCCTGGAAAAGCTTATGAAGCTATTTTAAATATCACTTAATCTACTGATTTTTTCATAAATCACCTCTAATCACAAAAAATGAATCTATATATTCTATCAATGTAGCACTGTTATTCATAAACCACACTACAACAAAAAGTAAACCATAAAATACTGATTATCAATTTTAAATAAAAGCTAAAACTATTTTAAAAAGTAATAATCTAGTAAAATTTTTGTAACTTAATATGGTATAGATCTTAAACTGCTTACTCATGAAAAATTTAATAATGATCCTAATAGGAATGTCTTCTTTTCTTGCCATCATGCAAGATAAAAAGACAACTGCTACAGAGCCTTATAACCTTGAAGGTGTTTGGGAACTTAAACATCAATTCTTATATAACGAAAACAACCAGATAAGCGATACAATTTTAAATCAAAATGGATATCGCCAGGTAAAAATGTATAGTAAAGGAAAAGTCATGTGGACAAGATTTGATCCCAAAGACAATAATGAATGGTTTGGCTACGGAACATATACTATAAAAGACGGTATTCTTGAAGAACGAATAGAATATGCCTCTGGTCCAATGATGAAAATTGTGGATACTACAAAAGTATTTAAATTTGATCTGGTAATGGGCAAAGGGTCTTATCAACAAATTGATGTAGATGATAATGGGCATTATTTACTAGCCGAAAACTATGGTAAGGTGAAATGATTATTCATTATACGACAAGATACTATAAGCTCCTTCTAAATGGGGCTTATTTTTTGACCATACCTCATCAGTTAAGAGCTTGAATTACCTTTGGCACTTTAATAAAAACCGTTGCTCAATAAAACCCAATAACAGGTTAACCCCTTTGTCCTTTTTTATAAAAACACCCACTAAAGCAAAGCATTGGGATTCTTTTTATAAAAAAATCCACCTGCTCTTGCAAATGGATTTTGTTGGTCGGGATGACAGGATTTGAACCTGCGACCACACGGCCCCCAGCCGTGTACGCTAACCGGACTGCGCCACATCCCGAAAATTTAGATTGCAAATATAATAATCTTGTAATTAAATAGAAGGATTATTATGTTGTTCTAAAATTTTAATCATTTTAAAAGATTTCAGTAAATGAAATAATCCAGGAAGAATAACTGCACCACCAATAATTAATGAAACTCCTAATGCATTAATAACAGAATCGGGTGCAACATTATTTACTATACTAATACTAGACGAATCTGTAATTATGATATTTGGGAAAAGCGAAATCAAAGCAGCCAACAAGATCAAAAAAACTTGCAATCCAGCAAAAAACCGACTTAATACTCTTCTACCCTTTCTAATGGTTATCCTAAGAGGTAATAATAATACTCCCGAAAGGAGCATAAAAGCAATTGCATATTTGTTTTGAATGAAGTCTACTACAAAAACATATTCATATATATATCCATAAACAAAAGTTACCAACCCAACTATAAAAACAACTACAGTAGCAATACTAGCTTTTCGAATATATATTTCTGAAACTTTCTTATCTGATTCTCCTATTAGCAATACCGAAGATAAAAATGCACAAAGTGCAGCAAAGAACAGCCCTACTAATATGCTAAATATATTAAGCCATGGTCTGATAAAAGCTTCATAAAAAGTTAAGGTACTCACATCATCCACTATCATAATTTTACCGCTAATTAATGCCCCAAACACCATCCCCAAAAAAACTGGAGTTATAAGGCTCGATACTTTAAACATAACATCATACAGTTTTTGAGAATTATCAATAACCGCATCATAATGTCTGAATACAAAAGCTACTCCGCGAAGGGTGACCCCTAATAGAACTATAGTAAGTGGTATATGCAAGTGTACCACCATAATATTATAATATGAAGGGAAAGCAACCCATAGGATCACGATTAAAATGATAATCCAAATATGATTGGCTTCCCATACCGGCCCCATTACTCTATAAATAGTTTTCTTGGTGATTTTTTGGTTTTCTTCTGAAGAAAAAAGCTCAACAATACCTGCACCATAATCAGCACCCCCCAACACCACATAGAGATACAATGAAAATATCAAAAAGAATAAAACAACGTATAACATATTTTAGTGATTAGAATTATTTAGAACCTTTATTTGTCGAAGCATTAACCAAGTTACTGATATCGACAATGCGAGGTAAACGGCAACGTACATATAAAAACTAAAAACAATACCTGGCATTGGTGTTACAGCATCTTTTGTTCTCATTATTTTATGTATGATCCAAGGTTGTCGACCGACTTCGGTTACAATCCAACCTGCTTCTAAGGCAATAAACCCCATAGGAGCCAATACAACAAACAGCAACCAATATTTATTATTATCAAACCATTTTTTTCTTTTTAATGAAATAAAATATAAGATTCCTGCAAAGAGCAATATTGTTCCTATCCCTACCATTATCTGAAAAGCATAATGTACCATTGGCACATTAGGATGTTCGTCTTCGGGGAAATCATTCAACCCCTTGACCTCGGCATCAAAATCTCCAAAAGCAAGAAAGGATAACATTTTTGGTAATGCTATTTTATAGTTTACCTCTTGTGTTACAGGATCCACTACTCCACCGATATATAATGGAGCTCCTTTTTCGGTATTATAATGTGCTTCCATAGCAGCCAATTTGACGGGTTGTCGCTCTGCAATATCTTTTGCCGAAATATCACCGCTTATAGGTTGTAATATAGCTGCAATAGCTCCAAATGTAATTGCAATCTTAAATGCTTTTTTATGAAGTTCAACTTTTCTTTTCTTGTATACTTGATATGCATGAATACCGGCTACTGCAAAACCTGTAGCGGTAAATGCTGCCAATGTCATATGTAATGCTTGTGTAAACCATGCAGGATTAAGCATTGCTTGAATGGGGTCAATATTCAAGAATTGCCCATCGATATAATCAAATCCACTGGGCGCATTCATCCATCCGTTGGCGGCTACAACCAAAATACCAGAAGCGACACCAGATACTCCTATTATAATACCGGTAATCCAATGAAATCGCTCTGGTAGCTTACCCCACCCATAAAGATAAAACCCCAGTGCTATTGCCTCTACAAAAAAAGCTGCTCCTTCTAGAGAGAACGGCATACCTATAATAGGTCCGGCATGTTTCATAAATTCTGGCCAAAGCAATCCTAGTTCAAAAGATAAAGCTGTTCCTGAAACTGCTCCTGTAACAAAAAATATGGCGACTCCTTTTTGCCATGATTTTGTAAGTGTTAGATAAATCTGGTCACGTGTTTTTAACCATTTATAATGAGATACTACCATAAAAAAAGGCATCACCATACCAATACAAGCAAAAACAATGTGAAATATTAGGGTAAATGCCATTTGGAGTCTTGCCGCATCAAGGTTTTCCATAGATATAATTTAGAGGAGAAATTTGGTTTCTAATTAACACCTATAAAGATACATCTCACAGCCGGTTTTAGAAAGAAAAAGTAGCTGTGTTTTATTTAAAAATGAGTTAAACTTCTGCCAATAAAATTTATTGTTTTATATCTATAAATAACACTTTGTATCTTAAAACAGTCATTTTGAAAAATAGCAAAATCCATAATCAATCAAAATCCAACTTTTCAAAAAGTTCTCTTGCTTTTTGAAAGTTAAAATTTCTTTCATCCTGTAGAATTAATTTTAATTGCTCTTTTGTTTTTTGTTTATTTCCTTGTTTAAGATATACCATGGTTTTATACCAATACCCTTTAGAACTATCAACAGTATTACTATTTACTAGTTTATCAAAAGTAAATATTGCGTTTTTGTAGTCATTTAATTCTAAATAAGAAGCCCCTAAATATGATAAAATGTAAGGGTTAAGGTTTTGGTTCTGTACTGAAGAATCTATTAACACTTGAGAAAAAATCATGATCGCTTTGGTGTACTCTTCTTTAAAAAAAAGATGCTCTCCTTCGGCAAGAATATTTTCGTTATCGCTTTGAACGGTAAGAGAGGGTAAATCTTTCCAATTACTATATTCTGCGTACAATGAAGTAGTAGATTGATTGCTATTATAGTAGTTTATAAAAAACGCTATACAAACAACGGCAGCAGCAGCACTTATATAATATAACCAATTTTTGTTTCCTTTAGGTTTTATTTCATTTTCAAAATACTGATCACCTGCCTCTTGTATTGATGACTCTATATTGGCATATTTCTTACTTCTTCTACTATTTTTAATCTGATTAAACGCTTTGTTATCTTTTACACTTTCTGTCAAATGCCATTCCTTATCCTGTATAACATGTTTTAAAGATCGATGCAATTCGACTTCTTTTCTAAGGTCTTTGTCAGATTGAATTTTGGCTTCAAATAGTTTTTTTTCAGCATCGCTCATCTTTCCTAAAATGAAGGCTTCAATCTGCTCGTATATGCTATTATCAAATTCCATAATTAGGGGGTATTAATTAAACCTGGAGTCGGATTTTATTAATTTGATCAACTTACTTTTACATTTAAATATTCTTTGCCGAGCCGTATTAATTGTTGCATATGATAATTCTAGAACAATATCTTCATACGACACATCATTAAAAAAAAGAGATAAAATTTCCTTACAATTATCAGAAAGCAAACTAAACTTTTCGTGATATAATTCTAACCGCTCTTGTTCAATCATAAAAGAAGCAAAATTCGTCTCTTTATCCTCTAGTGTATATAAACCATCTTTTATTACCCGCTTTTTTTGTTTTTCTATTTCTCGTCGCCACATATTTTTACAAATGGTAAATAAATAGGCTTCAAAATTATCTATCTTTAAATTTCTTTCTTTCACTCCAATTATAATGTACATTAAAGATTCCTGAAAAATATCCTTGGCTTGAGCACGAGTTCCATGATTTTGTAAAATAAAATGTAACGCTTTTGGAAAAAAACGTGAATAAATTTCTGAAATAACTACACTATTGTTTTTCAGCAATGCATCTATAAACCTATCTAATGATTGTTTTGATGTATCATTATTCATAAAACCAATCTATTTTTGAGTTTGATTTCTAACAAATTTTAATAGCCTTTTATAAATTTTAAAACATTTTACGTACTTTAAAAGTACTATTATAGCTCATAAACAGAAACTTTTCCTAAAATATTTTAAAAAACTAAAAATAATGGGTAATGAATTCATCATTCATGTACTATATCATAAAAGTACTACTTAAAACACACAAAAAATGGGAAATTTAAACTCTTTGTTACCACTATTGGTAACTTATCTTGTACTCTTGGGGTGTACGAGAGAAGAAATCAATACTATTGATTTAGGACAAAAAATAAATGTAAAAAATAATACGGCATATAATGAAGTAAGCGGTCCTGTAGTATCTGCTACAGAATTAATTATTGAATATCCTAAAGACAGATTCACGACTGAGTCTGAGAGAGCTAATTTACGGCATCAGTTTGGGGTAATTCGTTATGAAACCTGTGATTGCTCGAATAAACAAATAGAAAAATGGGTATTTGAAGGTGGAGTAAATATTGAAGAAGAAGAAGCAGACATTACAGACAAAGGTATTGACGTCGAAAATGAATTCTACTACACAAACACACACACAATTCCTTCAAACTTAGCCGTAACAAGCATAGAACAAAGTATAGCCTTAATTAAATCTAATATTGTGTCTGCTCCTACTAAGATAACTCTTGCTATTCTAGATACAGGTATAGACCTAAATCAATTACCTAATACTGGTCCTTTTTTATATCAACTTCGACCAAACGAATCAGGTTGTGTAGAAAACGGAAAGCGGGAACTATCGGGATGGGATTTTGTGAATCATGATAATAACCCACATGATGATAATGGACATGGAACCATCGTTACAGGTATTATAAAATCAGGGCTATCTTCTAATACTAATGATTTTGAAATTCTGCCTGTTAAGATTTTCGATCACAAGGGCGAAGGATCATATTTCACATTGCTTTGTGGTTATAAATATGCCACGAGCAAACCCTCTGTTTCTATTATTAATATGAGTTTTGGATGGTACTACAAAAAAGGTAGGTTACTGAATAGGTATATTTCTGAAAACGATCATATACTACATGTAACATCAGCTGGAAACGATTCTATCAATAATGATATTGAACCTCATTTTCCTTCATCATATAGACATGCACATAGCGCTGCTATTGGGAGCATAAACGCAAACAAAACAGACATCGCAGAGTTTTCAAATTACGGAACATCTAATGTTGATTTTCTTTCATTAGGTGATAGTGTCATATTTTATGATATTAATGGTGAAAAGTATATAGTTTTTGGCACCTCGTATGCTGCTCCTTTCGTAACGGCTAAATCGACAATACAATTCATTGATGGGTATAGGAACCCTCTGGATATTCTAAAGCAACTTCACGCAAATGCAACCCCATTAGATCCTGGGATTTTTGTCCCTGTGCGATGTAATGACAAGGTCATAGATTAAATACTTTTTATACATCAGAAAATATTTTTCAATACGATTAAATCTAAAAATGTAGCGAAACGCTACATTTTTAGATTTAATCGTATTGCCATTAGCGGATTTCCAATATCTGTACTACTGAAAATTAAGATAGTAAGATATCTCTAGCTTAATCTTACCAACACTGTAAAAGAGAATTTCTATTTTCATCGATCTGTAATTACAAAAAAATACCTAATTTTATAATACACTTACTATGCTGGCATGGACAAGAACTCATTTATACAATCTTGGTATTATGTCATTCTCTATATGATTATTTGGGGTATTTTAAATCCTGGATATGCTCAGAATACTCCAGATTCTTTAAAATTACAATATAAGGTATTAGAGACTTCTGATATTGAGTATAATTGTAAG
Organism: uncultured Aquimarina sp.; assembly: GCA_947501475.1. Classification (GTDB taxonomy): domain Bacteria; phylum Bacteroidota; class Bacteroidia; order Flavobacteriales; family Flavobacteriaceae; genus Aquimarina. The sequence continues at coordinate 31,618 of CANMWA010000007.1, forward strand.
ATTGAAAAAATAAACCAATTACTCGAAACTGAAGAAGCACATCTTGATTCTATCCAATTAAGTTATAGATACAATGATCTGAGTAAATTTAACTATACGCGCCGGGACTATGAAAATGCTATTCTTAATGTGCAAAAAGCCCTGGCTATACAGGTAAATTTTATTGATTCAATTCCTTCTAGTGTCAATAAAAGTTATAATAACCTCGCTCTATTTTATCTCCGTTCTGGGAACGAAACAAAAGCGCTTGAAACTTTTAAAACCCTAACTAAACAATCCCATAAAGATAGATATGTTATTAGTTCTTACACAAAATGGTTAACAGATTTGTATATAAATCGAGGGGATTTTTATAAAGCTATCAATTATCTTCAGGAGGTCGAGAATACAATTATACAAGCTAATGATTCTATTCTGAATAAAGAACTATTTCATGTATATCATGGTTTTTCTCGTGTATATTCTAAGACCTCAAAAGATATCGACTATAAAAAAGCAATAGTATATCTAAAAAAAACAGAAGAGTCGATCTCTCATTTATCTCAGAAAAGTCAATTAGAAAATCAGATCATAATATATAATCGATATGGTTCTGTTTATTTGGGGCAAAAACACTACAACAAAGCCTTAGAAAATCGTAAAAAAGCATTAGAACTAGGACTAAAAGCCAAAAAAATAAACAAATCTAATATTGCTAAATCCTATAATAATTTAGGTATATCTTCTGCTAGAATGAATAAGCATACTTTGGCTTATGAATACTATAGAAAGGCAATACAATATGACTCGTTATTAACTGCTGTCTATAATAATCTTGGAGATTACTATTTAACTAAACAAAATTATAAAGAATCGTTATTTAACTATCAGAAAGCCATCAGTTATAAACTCAAAGAATATCAAAATATTGATTATAAAACATTACCAAAAATAGAGCAATTGGCTCAATCCAATCAAAAAGTTAATTTAGTAGGCAATCTAAAAGACAAAGCAAAAGGATGGTTTGCGTTTTTCTCAAAAACTAAAAACACAGCATATTTACAACATGCCTTAGCAACTATTAAACTAGCAGATCAGTTAATCGACATCATTCGATCAGAAAGCATCGAGCAACGATCAAAATATTTCTGGCGAGAGAAAGGTGTTGACTTGTATATGCTAGCGACCTCTATATGCTATGAACTAGACGATCCCAAACAAGCTTTCTATTTTATGGAAAAAAGCAAGTCATTATCTTTATTAGAAAACTTAACTCATGAAGAAGCAAAAAACAGAGCAAACCTTCCTGAATCTATAGTAGAAAAAGAGCATACCTTAAAACATGAGATTCACAAAGTCAGTGAACGATTAAAAGATGACGACACCTATACAGAATTAGAAAAACAATCACTCATTTTTGAGCAGAAAAAAGTATATGAAAATTTCATAAATTCTTTAGAACACAAATACCCTGGATATTATAATTACAAAAAACAAATCGATATTTCTTCGTTTGAAGAAAGTCGCTCAAAAATCGTTTCTTCTACCAGTAATTTGCTACAATATATTTTAACCGAAAATGAAGGGTATGGCATACTGATATCGAGCATCTCAACTCGGTTTTTTAAAATTCCCAATGCAAAACTGTTAAATAAAGAAATCCGAGTCTTGGGTAGGCTAATCACAGGTCCTCTTATCACCAATCAACAGAAAAATGAATATGCGAAAATGTCTTTTTCTATATTTAAGAAATTATTACCATTTACAGATGCTTCAATATTACTTTCAAACAAAAATTTGTTAATAATCCCAGATTACACATTACAATATTTACCCTTTGAAGCCCTGGTAACTCATCCGTATTCTAAAGAAAATAAAATTCCGTATTTGATCTATAATACAGAAATTAGTTACGCCTATTCTATGTCACTATTAAAAAAAATAGAGCAGAAAGAACGAAACCCAAAATCCTTTTTAATTGGTTTTGCTCCCATACACTTCAAGAAACATGGATTGTCTGATCTAAATAGAAGTGAAAGTAAAATGAAGGAGATAGACGATCATTTTTCGAGTACTATAGTACTTAGAGAAGATGCTTCTAAATCAAATTTCGTTGCTCAAGCCAATGAGTACAGTATAATTCATTTATCTACCCATGCAAGTTCTGTAAGCGATCAAGAGCCCTGGATAGCATTTTACGAAGATTTATTGACTCTAAATGAGTTATATTTTGTTAAAAACCAGGCAGATTTGGTGGTTATAGATGCTTGTAAATCAGGTATAGGAAAACTTCATTCGGGAGAAGCTGTAATGAGCTTATCTCGTGGTTTTTTTCATTCGGGAGCTAACAGTGTTATTTCATCATTATGGAGTACCAATGAAAAGTCTAGCACAACAATTATATCAAATTTTTATACAAATTTTAAAAAAGGAGAAACAAAATCTGCAGCACTTAGAAAAGCAAAACTTCAATATTTACAAGAAAATAAATTCTCAGAAAGTTCTCCTTGTTTTTGGGCACCCCTAATTTTGACTGGAAGTATCAAAAACTCCATACCCCAAACAACTAATAGTACTTACATATACATTTTACTTTTTCTTGCCATTGTATTTATAGTAATTAGATACAAAACTAAACCCTAGCAAACCAGTTATTTTCTACTCTCCCAAATAATAATTCAAAAAAACTACATTTTTTGGGTAATGAATTTCGCATATCTACCCTTTACTATGATGAGTTCCCGAAAAAGGGATAGGCCTAATAATATGTTCATCAATATAGGATACCAGAAAAGCTCTGGTAAAAAAATTAATTAAACACATAAATTATGAAAAATTCAATTTTAAAAACATCAATTTTAATAATGATGCTCGGGGTGGTATTTGTTGCTTGCGAAAAACCAGAAGAAGTAATTTCTGAAGAAGCTATCGAATTTAATGATGAAGGAGTTCAAAGTGAGGCAGACAATCATGATCATGGAGTAAGCAATAAAGAAGTACAAGTTGGATCAGTATTGCACATGCGCTTTGACAAAGACCTAAATGAAGGTGATGCTGAGCGTGCATGGGATAATGCAGTCAAAAATTATTTGATTAAAAATCCTAATCAAAATAAAGGGGTGAGTACAGAGGTATATTACCAAGTAGTTACCAAAACTGGTAGTCAAACCAATAATGGTACTGATGCCTTGGTGCAAGCTTCAGCAGATTTTAATCATAGCGGAGGATCTTTTCATACTCAATATATCACCTTAAATAATCCTGGTAATGACAGAGAAGAGGGACAAAAAGATTTTTATCTTATTAGAATCTATTTTCCGAACATAACCATTTCATGGATTGAGGTAGAACATGCACATATCCGATTACAAGGTACAGATGGATGGGTTGTTAGCTCTTTTAAAACCAAAATATTACCCGAACATCAAACTGTTCCTGCTACAGGAGTTTCAAAAGTCGTGACATACCCTGAAATTTGGTTGACTGGTGATGATGCAACAGACTGGGATTACTATTCTACACCGATAGTTCTTTCACCAGGTAGGTTAAATTTTTAAATTAAAAAAACAACCTCATAAACACTTATCTTTTGTTAGTTCAAAGAGGGTATCAGAATCATAGATATCCTCTTTACTTCTCATAGGCCTATGATATAAGTATCTAATTACTACAAGCAGCACTTCTATCTACCTGACTATAAAGTAAATAATTAAAAAAAAGGGATCACTATAAAAAACATACATTATGAAAACTAATCAAATTAGCCGAGCGCTAAATCGAAATAGAAAGGGTACTCTATTTTTTTGTACCGTTATATTACTCGCCATTATTTGTACAATACAAAGTTGTGAGAAAGAAGGAATTACTGAAAGTAAAACCGAAGTAATACAATTTGAAACATCAAAAACTAGCGCCGTTGGATTTATTCAAAGCACCTCTAATGTACCGATATCGAATGCTATCATAAAATTAGGGGATCAAAAGATAGCACGAAGCGATCAATACGGAAAATTTATACTGGAAGATAATTTTGAAATTGGAGATGTAATTACTATCGAACATCCGGGTTTTGTAACCCTGTATAAAGTCATTAACGAGAATACCAAGTTCTTTTTTCTAATGAAAGAAAGGGCACAATCCAATCGAATCAACTCTGATAGCGAATCAGTAATAAATGTAGGGCCAGGTGGACAAATAATTATTCCTCCCAACGCGTTTAGTAATAATGGTGTTATGTATAATGGGCCTATTGATATTCGCGCCACATATATCGATGTAACCGATGATGCTGAATTAGAAAGTGCACCAGGAGCTTATATTTCCGAAAATAATCCCGGTACGAATCTTTCCCCATTAGAGTCATACGGAATGATGGAGATCACGGCAACAATTCCAGGAACCTCCTCGCCATTAACACTTGTTGATGGTAAGTCTATACGAGTGTCCTTTCCGATTCTTGACGGTGACACCACAGAAAAAATTAATTTATATGAGTTAAATAGAACATCTGGGTATTGGTCTTCTACAGGAGTTCTGACGACAGTAAATAATACACTACAAGGCTCAATAACTTCTGTTAATAACGGCTATAATGCAGATAGACCTTGTGCAAACGAGCTGATATGTGTAAGGATAAGAATAGAATATACCAATGGAGATCCAGGATGCGGTATAGGAGCTATGGGGCTTACTTATCGAGGGTTTGACGGATTATATGTTCCTGATGAAAATGGATATATCCAGTTTTGGGTATGCCCAAATAACCTGTTTCAACTAAGGGCGTGTAGATCAAAAAAGGATACTTATAACAAAATCATTTATCCATCTACTTCAATGTCTAACGTAAAATGTATGGACCTAGGAGTTTGGACAATTAATAATTAAAATAAAAACAAAAAACCTGCCATGGATATCATATCCACAGCAGGTTTTTACTATAATAAAAAACTTATTATTTAACCAATTTAATCATCTCAGTACCTGTACTAGAGGTAACTTGAAATAAATATATTCCTTTTGGTAATGTAGATGTATCCAAGGTAATATTGTTAGCTCTTATATTTCCATTAGGAGCTACTTTCATTCTTTCTCCATTTAGATTATACATTACTACTCTTACTGGATTTTTGGTTGCATCACCAGTAAAAGATAATGTCAATGTATCATCAAATGGGTTTGATGATGCTTTAACCATGTTAGTGATATTTCTTTTCAGGAATCCGTTTGAATTAACTGTCATCGTATTAGATGTAGGACACTCGCTTGGGCAAGAATTAAACCACTGATTATCATACCAACCATTTGCAGTTCTTGATAAATCATCAGATTGTAATCCACCATTATCATTAAATACGATTCCTACCTCAACAGATTGATCAATAGTATATGAGTACCATGAAGAACCTGTAATTGCATTCATAGAAACTCCTGGCCATGCTGGTGCTCCTGGTATTGCTGCATTTGTATTTTTGTTATACACATATATAAAAGCGCTATTCCATGAAGTTGGTTTTTTGAAATATACATCAAATGAGGTATCAATAATATCTCCTGGGCACTCACTTGGGCATTCATTAGACCACTGGTTATCATACCAACCATCACTGGTTCTTGATAAATCATCTGTTTGTGCACCGCCATTATCATTAAATACGATACCAACCTCTACATTTTGATCTACTGTATATGTATACCATGGTGAATTACCTTCTTGTTGCATTGCAACTCCTGGCCATGTTGGAAATCCTGGCAATGCTGACCCTGTGCTTTTATTAAAAAGGTATACAAAGGTAGTATTCCATCCATTTGGTTTTTTGAAGTGTATGTCGAAAGATGTGCCTGTATCACCTGGACATTCATTAGGGCAATCATTAAACCACTGGTTATCATACCAGCCATTTGCAGTTCTTGTTAAATCATCCGATTTTGCACCTCCATTATCATTAAATACAATACCGACTTGTACATTTTGATCTACAGTATATTTGTACCATGAGGAATTTCCTTCTTGTTGCATAGCAACTCCTGGCCATCCTGGGAAATCTGACAATGCTTCTCCTGTATTTTGATTAAAGATATATACAAAAGCTGAGTTCCAATCTGCTGGTTTTTTAAAATATATATCAAAAGGTCCACCTTCGCCAATTACATATTCTCTTGTAACTATATCAGATTCATTTCCGTCAGAATCTATTGCGATTGCTTTAATTGTTGTACTAGTATTAATTTCAAAAGAGCCATTATATAGTGTACTTGTAATAGTTGGGGTATCGCCGCCTATTGTATAAAATATAGAAACTGAAGCATCTTGTGTAGTGGTAGAGGCAGTCATTTCTACATTTACAGGGCTTGTGTATGATCCTGAAGCTGGATTTACGGATACACTTACGGCATTTGAAACTTCAAAAGGTTCTCCAACTAGCACCATTCCAAAGGTAGTTCCAAAAGTTACTGTACCATTAGAAACTGTAGCTGTTAAATCAGAAAAATAATCTTTTAGTTTTGTTCCGTCAGGCCATATTCCGAAAACATTAAGAGCTCCTACAAAATCTCCATCCTGTCCTTGTAAAACTAATGTTTTATCAGTTTTTCCATTGCGATTATACTCTCTTTTAAAAATATAAGGTGAATCACTTAATTTTTGATGAGATCCAGCTCCTATAGAAGTATGTTCTCTTCTGAAAGTTCCTAATTTTCTCCAATGAAACAACATTCCCTCATCAAGTGAACTCCAGTTCATATCACCACGATATCCAGCATCGACATATGTTTCTGAATCAAAAAATTGTCTTCCAGACTCGTCTCCGTAATAAATCTGAACCCCTCCAGGAGAAAGTAATAAGGTTGTTCCACCATAATACATATTACCTGTATAAAACTCACTAAAATCGTGAGACCTTAGGTAGCTGATCATATTATATTCATTAGGTGTGTTGAATCCGCCATCTTGATTAAGCTTCTCTGCAAAAGAACTAAAAATTGCTTCTTGCCCCATTTCTGTATAAGCCGCCTTAGGAGATTGAAAGTTAATCATACTATTGAATTTACTTACAGTAAAATCTTCTGGTAATGGATCATTTACATTTCCTTTGATATTAAGACCAGAGTCTTCTCCAGTCATATAAAAATCAAGGTTATCTAATTTCTTTGTAGGATTGTTTTGCTTCCACTCTTTTAATGCTAATACAGCTTCATCTTTAAGCTCTCTCCAAACATCAGCTCTTACATGTCGTTCTGTATCTACTCTAAAACCATCAATACCGTATTCTCTTACCCAGTCTGTTAACCATTTAATCAAATAGTATCTTGGAGCCCTTGGTTTTCCTGTTCTGGCAAAATATGCATCCAATTCAGACAATTCTTGTTGTTTTCTTCCTTCAGCATCCCATTTATTCAATAACCATTGCGGTAAATTTACAGCACTAAAAGATTCAGTTCTTATATCTGGCAAGCCATAAAGAGGTGTTGAATAATCATCACAATCTAATTCTCCATTATTAGGCTTATTTTCTTCTTGGCATTCTAGTCTTACCCAATCACTAGGGTAATCATCATCAACAAACTCGAGGTTACCATTAACGTCTTTATATGTTCGATACCCTGTATGGTTCATTACAATATCAATAAGGACACGTATCCCGTGATTGTGTGCTTCATCAATAAATTCTTCGAACTGCTCGGCAGAAGTGAAATTAGGGTCAAAAGCTGTCCAATCATTAGTATGATATCCATGATAAGGATAATCTCTAAAAGAAGGATCGTTTGCTGGTGGGTTATTAAAACCATGTCTATTTTCGACAACCGGAGTTACCCAAATGGCACTAACTCCTAATTTATCAAAATAGCCTTCACGAATTTTTTGAGTAACCCCAGGTATATCTCCTCCGTGAAAATCTAATTCATTATTCTTACTGTTTTGTTGACGATCAAAACTAGTATCGTTAGTTGTATCGCCATTATTAAAACGATCTGTAATCAAAAAATAAACTGTAACATTATCCCATGAGAAAGGTAAATTTCTTAGAGATTGTGCAACATTAATTTTTGGAAAGAGTAAGCATACTAGCATTCCAAAATAGAGTAAGCGTTTTTTCATAATAAGTGTTGTTTTGTGTGTTTAAATACATTAATCATCTGAGTATCTATTTTTTAATAATTTCCTCAAACGTTGTAATAAATATTTCTAAAAAAAGTGGATTTTGATAACATTAGAAGTGTCATTTTTTTGCGCAAACGTTTGAGTGTTAATATTTCGTTTTTTTTACGTTAAAAAATTAAATCTTCATCAAAAAAAATCATTGAAATTTACCGAATTGCAAATCTCATTTTCTTGTTATAAACCATATTGTTTTATCTCACAATATTCTATTTAGGGAAGAATCGACAATAATTAAGGTAAAAACTACATTTTACTATCTATATCATCAAAGCATCTTTGTAGTATCAAATTATTAAGAGTATATCAATATTTAAATTCTAACTAAAAATTAAATTCAATATGGAAACTACAATCGAAAAAAACCTTAAACACATTCATGAACTTTTATCCAAAGGACAGTTTATTGAAGCTATGGAAACTTATTTGCACGATGATGTAGAATTAAAAGAAGCCAATAGTGACCAAAAAAAGGAAAAGCGTTTAATCTTAAGTTTGAACAGGATTTTATAGATAATCAACTTGCAGAGTTTGTAAAATATGAAGTGAACAATTATGCTATTAATGGAAACCATTCTTTTTATGATGCAGTAATGGAATTGAAATTAAAAGATGGTAGCACTATGCTTTCTGAACAAACGGTTGTTACCGAATGGAGAGATGAAAAAATTTATAGAGAGCGATACTATCACGCTTAATCAAAAAAAACGATACGTTTTATTGTGATTAACTAAGCCCTTTGTATTCTATACACAAAGGGTTTTCTTGTTAAGAATGGTCCTATACATGCTTCAATACTGATCAGAAAACACCTCTTAACAAAACATCTATTATTTTATTTTTTAATTTCATCATTTTAACAAAATGATTTACCTATATTTGCACTCCTTTAAAGCAAAAGCTATACTTCGGGGTGTAGCGTAGCCCGGTTATCGCGCCGCGTTTGGGACGCGGAGGTCGCAGGTTCGAATCCTGCCACCCCGACCAAAGAAGCCTGAAAATCTAAGAAGATTTTTAGGTTTTTTTTATGGGATACGTTGACAAGCAAAACTTGAGTGAAAGTATTCTATAAAAATAATAACTGTGTTAACAGTTTAGGGCGAATCAAATGTAAACGAAATTATTTATTCCCTCCAAGGGCTTCGATATATTCGCCAATAGGAATCTCTAAAGAAACACCTAAAAATGCGTTATCACCAAATTTTTCATTTTCGATGAAAGGAAAACCTATAGACAAATTTACATCAAGAGAATTATAAAACCTTAAACCTGTAGCAATTCCAACATGTGGAAAATCAAAATTTTCATTTGTTGTAAGATCAGCTAATTTATATAAAATACCTGACCCATAAGTAACTAAATACCATTCGTTAATAAATGGATTTGGGCTATTAGAAATATCATCAGAAATATCATTTATTTCAGATATAGCTAAATTTTCATAATCTCTCCCCTTGAAACTATGTAACTTCAGTTTATATCCTATTTTTTCTGATGCGAATCCGATCGAACTTAAATTATCTTCCTCTAGCGCTCCATTTTCAATCTTATAATCCGACAAAAATATATTTTGTGCAAACCCAAGTGTAAAATATAGTGAATGCTTACCATATGCACTTTCTTTATTATATTTAGTAATAAAAGTGTTAAGAAAAGAGATTACGTCGATTTCAATTACTTCAAGTTTATTATTGATAATAGTGTATTTTTCAATTCCGTTTACTAATTGTTCATATATCTTTTTAAACTTACTATTATTTTGATTATCACTATTCTCAAAAGTATCTGTAATAAAGGTATGTGTTTGATCTAATAGCTGAAGAATAAAAGTAAATGTATTTGCTTTATCAAGCTTATTAATATTAGCGATAAAACCAAAAAAGGATAATACATCATCATTAATTTTCAATTCTTTTAATTTATCTGGAGTCATATAATACTTCATTAATGGAATGAGAATATTAGATGTTTGAAGAATTTCATTAAGAATTTTATCATTATCGGTATCAGATACCAAGATTTTTAACTTAACTAACTCAGGTAATGCAACATTTTCGAAATATAAAACATCATCGATCGAGAAATCTTTTTTCTGAGATAGCTTTCTTGTTTTTATATAAAATTTAGATAAAAAATCGGCGCTTTCTTTTATAAATACAGTATCCGTATTCTTAAAATTTCTTGACAATAAAGATCCAGATACACTTGCTAGAACTTGTTTTATAAAGTTTCTGTTTATTAATGCATCATTTTTGATTGTATCCTCATATTTGATAAATCTTTCTTTGAATGAATTTAGATCAGCAGAGCTTAGCTGAGGGACGTTTTTTAATTTTCCTATTTCTTTGATTTTTGATTCAACAATGTCTAAGCTTTTACTTAATTGATTAAAATCTTCTTCGGATATAGAATCCTTATTTCTTGTTTTCTTAAATACTTCAGAAAAAGTAGTATACAACTCTTTATCATCATCGGTTTTAATTTTCAATTTAGCTAAATCGCCTTTTACCTTATCTACCTTACCCTTGAATAAAAGGAATGTAATATCTTCGTTAGCTAACAATGGAGAAAACTTTTTTATTTCTCGCAATGAATTCACGATCCTTTCTGCATTTATTTTCAATTTCTGATACTCATCATCATAACTTTGAAATGTTAATTTATATGCAGCGATCTTTTTTTCAAAAACATCTTCATTTAAACCAGAATCTATTTTCTTATAGAGATTGCTTTCCTTCTTAAACATATTACCTATATCTGGTTTAGTCTTAACTATAATTTGTTTTACATTTTTCAAGCTTTCATTATAGTTTTTGATTTGCTTATCTAGATTGTTCAAAAAAGCAGAGCTTTTAAATACATTAATTAATTCTTTATTATTAGATTTAATACCAAAATTCAACAAGATGCTATTAGAATTTGCAAGACTGTTTAAATCAATTTGATTTAAGTATTCGTCTTTTAAATTATTGAGTTTAGAATAATCCTCATTAACTAATATATCTTTAATGTATCGATAACTTTTTAAGTATGTAGAAACTACAGTAGTCACTTCATTAAGTATTCCTTCTATTATTTCTTCATTTATTTGTCCTTTATATGCTTGAAATAGTTTTGATTTTTCATAGCTGATTCTTGAATCAAAATCAAAAAACCCGCGCTGTTTTAATTCTTTATTTTCACTAAGTGCTGTACCAACAATATCTATTAATAGTTGTTTAGCTATTTTTTCTTTGTCAATCTTTGAGGTATCAATTTCTCTTACATTTATACTTTTAAGTTCGTTAAAATACCTATCCAAAACCGTATTCGTTTGATTATTTATTGAAACTTGAGTATTAGTTTCATTTTTTTTATTACTATAATTTTTCACATAAATCTCAGTAAAACCAATAATCATTGCATAATTAGTAGATAATTCGAGTAATTCTTTTTCAATAATATCTTGATTCCTTTCATCCAACAATACAATCATACTGTTTTGAATAAAAAGTTTTGTGGTATAGCTGTAATTTCCCATTCGGTCAAAAACATACCTTTTTAGTCCTTCTTTTTTTAATTCATTTTGTTTTTTTGCGAGTATTTTTCCTAATACTTCAACATCGATTGTTCCCTTTCCATAAGTCAAAGCTTCTAGTCCTACAGATAAAGAAGGGTCTTGATTAGTTTGAGAAATACTCTTAAAGCATAATAGCAGTAAAAAAAATAATAAAGTATTGTTTTTCATGGTTTATTGGTTTTAGTTTTAATACTTATAACACATAACCCCTATTTTTTTGAATGCATTCAAAAAAATAGGGGTTATGTGTTTACTATCTTAAATTTAAGAATTATTTTTTAGTTAAGCTTTATTACTATATAAAAATAATGCTATCAAGATAAATCATTAAAACAATCATGTTTTTTAAATTCATCCATCTTTAGTTTCCGATATTTGAGTAAAAATAATATACTTTGAGTAAAAATAATATACTTTGAGAAAAAATATCATTTACCTTTTGTTGATCCTATCATTTACACTAGCAGCTCAGCAAGATAGTATCACAACTCTTGATGTAGTACTCATCAATACCCTTACAATACCCCAACAGCAACAATTTGCTACCGAGTCTGTATCTATTATTTCTTCAGAAGACATTAATCGAGGGAATCCTTTAGCACTACACCCAATTCTTAATCGTGTACCAGGAGTTTTTATGCAAAATGGTACCTTAAACACCAACAGAATTGCAATTAGAGGAATCGGAGCGCGTAACTTATTTGGTACCGCTAGCATTAGAGCTTATTTTGGAGACATCCCTCTAACCGATGGTAACGGAGAATCTTCAATAGAAGATCTAGAACTGGGTGCGCTATCTACCATAGAAATACACAAAGGCCCTTCATCGAGTAGTTATGGAGTAGGATTAGGAGGTACCATTATATTACAACCTCAATACACATTCAATACTATCACAGAGGGCACATTATCTTCTACATTTGGGAGTTATGGATTACGCCGTACGTTGGCCAAAGCTTCTATGGGTAAAGAAAACGCTAATTTTACTATTTTATATAGCAATAACCATAGTGATGGATATCGAGATAACAACGAATACGATAGAAATACAGTAACGCTTACCTCTAGTATTAATGCAGGAGAAAAAAACAACTTTTCTATAGTAGGAAGTTATGTGAATCTTAAAGCAGGTATTCCTAGTTCTCTAGATCAAGAAGATTTTGACAATAATCCCAGACAGGCTGCATTCACTTGGGGTCGTTCTCAAGCTTTTGAAGATGTAGATTATGGAATTTTAGGGATCACATGGAAGCATCAGTATAATCAAAAACTATCTCATAATACTAGTATTTTTTCCTCTATCAGAAAAAATTACGAACCCAGGCCTTTTAATATTCTAGAAGAAAACTCGAATACCCTTGGCATACGAACAAGAGTATTAGGCAATCATCTATTCGCACAAAAAGAAATACACTGGACACTTGGTGGTGAACTGTTTATTGACAACTATACTGGTAAAACTTTTGAAAACCTTTATGAAGATTTTCCAATAGGAACAGGCAGTGTAAAAGGAGATCCTCTTTCTGATCTCGATGAAAAACGATATTATTATAATCTTTTTGCCGAAGCAAATTATATACTTAATAAAAAACTTAGATTCAATTTTGGTGTTCACCTTAACCAAACCTTTTTTGATATCGATGATCAATTCTTATCAGATGCAGAAGACAGTTCTGGAAAGTTTGATTTTGAACCTATTGTTTCTCCAAAATTAGGGGTTAACTATACTTTAAATTCAAATTTAATATTCTTTGGAAATATTGCTCATGGCTTCTCTACGCCTACCACTTCTGAAACACTTTTACCTAATGGAATTTTTAACCCAGATATCAAACCCGAAATAGGCTGGAATTTTGAAATAGGAACACGATATCAATTAGTAAACAACAAACTTTTTGGTTCATTATCCCTATACACCCTTAGAGTAAATGATTTATTAGTTTCTAGAAGAACGATAGATGATAATTTCTTTGCTATCAATGCTGGGAAAACAATTCATAATGGTATCGAAGCCGAAATAAACTATGTTATTTTAAAAAAGAAAGCGCATCAATTGATTTTCTTTACAAATGCATCTATGTATGCGTATACTTTTGATAAATTTATAGACTTGGATAACGATTTCTCGGGCAATGATCTTACCGGTGCACCTTCAGGAGTAGTTAATCTCGGTATAGATTATACTGCTAAGAAAGGATTTTATGGTAATCTTAGCTTTCAAACGGTTGGTAAAATCCCTGCTAATGATGCCAATACTACTTTTAGCGATAGTTACGAGTTGCTTCATAGTAAAATTGGCTTTAAAAACAGTATAGGCAGCCATCTTTATTACGACTTATCTATCGGGGCCAACAATATATTAGATACCAGATATGCATCACAATTGCAAATCAATGCAAGGGGTTTTGGTGGCAATGCACCCAGGTATTTTTATCCCGGATTGCCTTTTAACATATATGGTGGGATTAACATAAAATATAGATTATAAAATATTTTTATTTGTATTTTTCAGACATAGAACCAAACATCTTATTATGAGGTTATTTTCATTTCTGATCATTTTATGTACAGTATTTTCAGCATGCGCACAACAAAAAAAGATAAATGACATTCTTATACAAGAAGATCCAAAAAATTATACTACAGAACTAGTGGTACCCGAATTACAAATCCCTTGGGGAATGGTTTGGCTACCAGACGGCAGCATGCTAATTACAGAAAAAAGTGGGCAGCTTATTCATTTTAAAGATGGCAATAAAATAATGATTGCTAACGTACCAGAAGTATATAACCGTAACCAAGGAGGCTTATTAGATATAGAGTTACATCCTAAGTATAAAGAAAACGGTTGGATTTATATCACCTATTCTTCAAAAGAAGGTACTGAAAAAGGAGGAAATACAGCTTTAATAAGAGCCAAACTCAAAGATAATCAGTTAACCAATATCCAAAAATTATACAAAGCCACTCCAAATACTACTCGGGGTCATCATTTTGGATCTCGAATTGAGTTTGATAACGATGGCTACCTATATTTTTCTATTGGGGATCGTGGTAATCGAGATGTAAACCCTCAAGATCTTACAAAAGATGGCGGAAAAGTATATCGCTTACATGATGATGGCACGATCCCCAAAGACAATCCTTTTGTAGACAAAAAAGAAGCAAAAAAAGCAATCTATTCTTATGGTCATCGCAATCCGCAAGGAATGGCAATACATCCCAATGGTACTATTTGGGTACATGAACATGGCCCAAGAGGAGGTGATGAAATCAATCCTATCAAAAAAGGTATTAACTATGGGTGGCCTGTGATCACCTATGGCATTAATTATAGTGGCACAAGCATTACCGATAGTACCAAAAAAGAAGGTATGGAGCAACCACTATACTATTGGATACCTTCTATTGCCCCTAGTGGAATGGATTTTGTAACCAGTGATATATATCCAGATTGGAAAAATGATCTGTTAGTGGGTTCTTTAGTATTTCAATATTTGGAATTGGTAGAGTTAAATGACAACAAAGTAACAGCACGAAAAAAACTATTAGATGGCATGGGTAGGATTCGTAATGTAAGGCAAGGGCCAGATGGATATATCTATGTAGCTATAGAAAACAAAGGGATTGTAAAAATAATTCCTAACTAACAAACTTTAGTATACATGAAAAAACACATCAAGCGCCTCTTCTTATTAGAAATAACAGTATTAATTGTTAGTATTTCTATTGCAGCCCAGCGAGGAAAACCTAACACCAAGTATACATCTATTGAAGCATTAGAAATTCAGGATTCAAAATTACCAGAAAGTATTGCTCGCGGTAGAGAAATTTATTCTGATTTTTGCATGCAGTGTCATTTACCCGATGGAAAAGGAACTCCAAAAGTATTCCCTCCACTCGCAGGATCAGATTGGCTAACCGATAAACGAAAAGAAAGTATCCATTCTATAAAATATGGTTTAAACGGTCCTATAGAGGTGAATGGAGAATCGTATAATGGCGCTATGACTTCTTTAGGTCTTGAGGATGAAGAAATAGCTGATGTTATGAATTATATCATGAATAGCTGGGGTAATGTGCAAAAAAAAATGGTAACTACAGAAGAGGTGAAAAATATCAATAAATAATATAACAAACTAAAGTATATCACGTTACCTTTTTAATAGGGAGATTTTGGTTATATTTACACCTACACTTATCACACTTAAAATTGTTTACTTAACAAACTCTGATTTATGAGGCTTCTTGTATTCTTTGGGATATTTTTAATGATACACCTGGCAAACGCACAGGAAGATATCTCTCCCAATAGATATAGATTCAAATACCAATCAAAAGTATACAAAGGGACCAAGCTTCAGATAAATGCACAGTTAAGAGCCTTAAAAAACGATTCTAAATTTCTAAATATTCCTGATGAAATAGAACAAGAGCTCAATATTCTTTTCGTAAAAACCAAAAAACAAGCAATCCCCAAACATTATAAAAAACATGCCATTGTATTTCTAGATGCTTTGTATAGTTATGAAAAATTTGCCACTATATATGAGAATGCTCTGTATGAAATAGTCTATAAAGTAAAAAAAGACATGTATGTAGTTGACTTTAAATTTGAAAGACAGTTTACAAAAAGTAAAGTAAAATTTGATCGTGTTCAAAAAGAAGATATAACGGATATAGAGAAATTTGATCAACTTAAAAAAGACCTTATTGATAGTCAAACCAAATTATCATGCCACAGATGGATGAAGAAAAAATTTGAAAAATATAAAAACATAGACATTGTCAAGAATCCAGATGAACTAATGAAAGCTTTTAAAAAAACAGAAGCTGTGCATGTCTATAAACTATACATTGAAAACGACATCAAAAGAATAAATCCTTACCTAGAAAATCAGATTATTGATTTCTTTTACAAAAAATCATTGCCCGAGATCAATCCAGAAATTCTCGATCTTCAATACATTACCAAAATATAAAGAATTTAGAAAAAGATACCTTGATTATTATTTTGCTAATGTATATTCGTAAACCTTGAATGCTTCAAAAACATATAAAGTCATTGGCCTTATGTCTGGAACCTCTCTTGATGGTTTGGATGTTGCCTATTGTCATTTTGAAAATAAAAATGGTTCATGGACTTTTTCTATAGAAAAAACTGAGAGTATTAATTACACCTCAGTATTCAAAAACCAATTAAAAAACACTGTACATCTAGAAACTTCAAAATTATTAGCTTTTCATAACGAATATGGCAACTGGTTAGGAGAGCAAGTCAAAGATTTTGTCTATAAAAACAAAATTAAAGTAGATTTTGTTTCCAGTCATGGGCATACCGTTTTTCATCAACCAGAGATTGGATTAACATATCAAATCGGTTCTGGTCAACATTTGGCAAATACTAGCGGTCAAAAAGTAATTTGTGACTTTAGAACCAATGATGTAGCTTTAGGTGGACAAGGGGCACCTCTTGTACCGATCGGAGATCAATTATTATTTAATACTAATGATTTTTGCCTTAATCTAGGTGGGATTAGTAATATATCTTATGATCATAATGGAAAAAGAATAGCATATGATATATCTCCAGCTAATATGCTACTAAATTATATATGCAAAACCATTGATCTCGAATATGATGAAGGAGGAAAAATTGCAAGGCAGGGACAAATAAATATAGAATTACTAAATCAATTAAATTCTTTAGGATACTACAAACAATCTTATCCCAAATCACTCGGATATGAATGGTTTACAAAAAAAGTAATCCCCATTATTAATAGTACCTCAGATTCTGTTGAAAACCTTTTGCATACATCTGCACATCATATCGCTATCCAAATAGCTAATTCTATAAAAAAGACAAAAAAAGACAATTCGACTGTGTTGATAACTGGTGGTGGAGCAAAAAATGATTTTCTTATTGAAACACTTCAACAAAAATTAAAAGGACTCTCAACAGTTATCATTCCTTCAACAGATATTATCGATTTTAAAGAAGCTATGATCTTTGCATTTATGGGAGTTTTAAGAGAGCAAAATGAAATAAATTGCCTTACATCTGTTACTGGAGCCAAAAAAGATTCTTCTTCTGGAGTTATATATTATCCATCATAAAAATAAGTTATACTAGATTTATCATAATTATCTAGTATACTTAAATATTTATGTATTCAAAAAAACTCACATACTCAAAAACTATTTCTAAATTTGCCAAAAAATAAAAAGAAATGCTGATTATTGGTATTGCCGGAGGAACAGGCTGTGGAAAAACAACTGTAGTGAATCAAATCGTCAACGAACTGCCTGAAAATGAAGTATGTGTCATCTCACAAGATTCATATTACAAAGACACAAGTCACCTAACCTATGACGAAAGAGTAAAAATCAATTTTGACCACCCACAATCTATCGATTTTGATTTATTAGCAGAGCACTTAGCTGCTTTAAGACAAGGTAAAACAATAGATCAACCTGTATATTCATTTGTAGAACATAATCGCACTACACAAACAATTAGCACCAAACCTAGTAAGGTAATTATCGTTGAAGGTATTTTAATTCTTACAAATCCAAAAATCAGGGATATGTTTGACATAAAAATATATGTTCACACAGATAGTGATGAGCGATTGATTAGAAGGTTAAAACGAGATATTGCAGAGCGTGGCAGGGATATGGACGAAGTATTGGATCGATATCAAAACACGTTAAAACCAATGCACCAACAATTTATAGATCCTACTAAAGAATTTGCAGATCTTATTATACCAAACAATAATTACAATAATGTAGCAGTTGATATTGTACGTACTATTATCAAGGAACGCTTGAATTAACTTTTGTACCTTTACAACCAATTTTAACCCAAATAGGATTGAAGCTTAAGAGTTATATTCAAAAACTAAAAAACAAACCGGCACTGATTCCGATATTTGCAATATTTTTAAATAAATATGTACTTATCGTATTGCTTTTTGTGATTTGGATGCTTTTTTTGGATACCAACTCATGGTTAATTCATAGAGAACTTGATCAGGAAATTCAAGAACTCGAAGATAATAAGGAGTACTACATTAAAGAAATTATTGAAGATCAAAAAGACATAAAAGTATTAAAAGATAGTAGTGAACTTGAGAAATTTGCTCGCGAAGAATATTTTATGAAGCGAGATAATGAAGAAATTTATATTATAGAATACGAAGACAGCCTACCAAAAGAAAAAAAAGATGACTAAATCCTTATTTGATAGTTTTGAACATGTTTCTGCTAAACAATGGAAACAAAAAATTCAATTTGATCTTAAAGGTGCAGATTATAATGAGGCCTTAATTTATAAATCTTTAGAAGGTATAGATATCAAACCTTTTTACCATCAAGAAGATCTTGTAAATATTGATACCCCTGTTACACATCCAACTTCTTGGAAAAACTCTCTAAAAATCATTGTTGAAGATGCGACTACAGGGAATCAAAAAGCTTTGGATGCCATTAATAAAGGTGCAGAAAGTGTGTTTTTTATAATAAAAAAAGAGCATCTTGATTTAGAACAGCTTGTAAAGAATATTAAAGAAACGCCAATTTTTATCGAAACCGAATTTCTTTCAACTTCGTACATAAAAAATATAGATAATTACGCCAAGGATTCTAATCTCAACATTAGTGTTTTTATAGACATAATTGGTAACCTTGCAAAGACGGGTAATTGGTATACAAATTTAAAAGAAGATCATAAATCTCTTGAAGAAATTGCACAACATACTAATCACCTAAACAGTTTTATTAGTATAGATATTGATCTGTATCAAAATGCTGGAGCTATAATGATACAACAATTGGCTTATGCTTTAGCACATGTAAACGAGTACTTAAATCACTTTGATAAAAAAGAAGTAAACCCGTTCAAAAAGCATGAAGTTGTATTTAAAGTTGCAATTGGAGGTAATTATTTTTTTGAAATAGCAAAATTAAGAGCATTACGCCTTTTATGGAGCACATTAGCTTCAGAATATAAGGTTATTAAAACATGTAAAATATTTGCTTATCCATCTCATCGAAATAAAACAATCCTAGATTATAATGTGAATATGCTTCGTACTACTACCGAATGTATGAGTGCAGTATTAGGAGGAGCAGATAACATAGCTAATCTATCATACGATGACATCTATAATCTCGAAAATGATTTTGGAACAAGAATTTCACTCAACCAACTTCTAATCCTAAAAAACGAAAGTTATTTTGACCAAGTACAAAATCCTGCTTCTGGTTCTTATTACATAGAAACACTAACCAACCAATTGGCAGAAAAAGCATTATTACTATTCAAAAATATCGAAGAAGGCGGTGGTTTTTTAAGTCAGCTAAAATCTGGTATCATTCAGAAAAAGATTAAAGAAAGTGCTCAAAAAGAGCAAGAATTGTTTGATAACGAAGAAATTATACTTACAGGATCTAATAAATATAAAAATTCTGAAGAACACACTCCATCAATACAAAAACCTGTGTTTCCTGAAAAAAAAGTAAGAAAAACACTACTACAACCTGTCATAAAAAACCGATTAAGTGAAACTTTAGAGAAAAAAACCATAATAAAACGTTAATATTCCGCAACTTATTGTTAACTTTCGGACAAATTAAAATCGTCAGCCTATACATTAACATTACTAAATCTAAATTAATGCCCCTTAAGATTAGATCTAGGATCATAGCTTTAATATTGCTAATATCCGCCTCGTATACTTATGCTCAATCAAATCTACATTGTCACAATGTAGATGAGTCTGGCCTTATACAAAAGGCTTATGCTTCCTTTGAGAAGGATATTTTTAGTTATTATAAGTTTGGTAATGATTCTATCAAAACATATAGAACTTTTTTAGCAGAAGTAGCCAGTTTGTCAATAGATTTGAGAAAACTTCCTTCAGATAATTCTATACAACTAACCCGAGCCTTTAAGAAAATTGCAAATAATAAAAACTCACTTTGGATTAAACTAAGTGAATATGAAAATCAAGAAGCTACAAAAAAATCTCATCCATCAACATCTAGCAATAAAAATCAAGAAGAAATCTTAATTTTTAATTACAGAGGAGGTTTTATACAGTGTCTTAAAAACAATAGTGGTAGTGATGATTTTGTAGATATTATTAATACACTTGAACAAGATGGCAATGTAAGTACTTCGCTTATTTCGCAAAAAAT
The DNA here is from genome assembly GCA_947501475.1 of uncultured Aquimarina sp. Lineage (GTDB taxonomy): Bacteria > Bacteroidota > Bacteroidia > Flavobacteriales > Flavobacteriaceae > Aquimarina. Next base: position 52,518 of record CANMWA010000007.1, read on the forward strand.
CTATTACCTTATAGACAATGAGTTTAATACCAATCAAGTAAAAAACTTCATAGCTTTTGATATTTACTATTCTATCTTAATGATTATCGAAAAAGCCTTTGGATAATAATTTATTATCCTATTCTTATTAAAAGAAGTAAATTGAAATCATTTTTTGAATAAAAATCATTTCTAAAAGCTTAATTTTATAGCCCATTAATTTATCATTTGTCACTCAGAAAAAATGAGGCTTTGAAAATGAATAGAAAAGATATTCAACATATACAATTATCCCAAAACAAAACAGAAAGTAATACTCTCAAAACTTCAGTTTTTAATACTTCTGAAGGGATAACTGTAAAATCATCCTATACCAAAGAGGATATTGCAAATATAAATCACCTTAATTTCTCTGCTGGATTACCACCATACCTAAGAGGACCATATTCTACAATGTATGTTCGTAGACCATGGACTATTAGACAATATGCTGGGTTTTCTACCGCCGAAGAAAGTAATGCCTTTTATCGTAGAAATCTTGCCGCGGGCCAAAAAGGATTATCAGTAGCATTTGATCTTGCTACGCATAGAGGGTATGACAGTGATCATGAACGTGTATTTGGTGATGTAGGAATGGCAGGAGTAGCCATAGATACAGTAGAGGATATGAAAATCCTTTTCGATCAAATCCCCTTGGATAAAATGTCGGTTTCTATGACTATGAATGGAGCAGTACTACCAATCATGGCTTTTTATATTGTAGCAGCTCAAGAGCAAGGAGTGGATAAAAATTTACTTTCGGGAACCATCCAAAACGATATCTTAAAGGAATTTATGGTACGTAATACTTATGTATACCCTCCTACTCCTTCTATGCGTATAATAGGTGATATTTTTAAATATTGCTCTAAGAACATGCCAAAATTTAATCCAATTAGTATCTCAGGATATCACATGCAAGAAGCTGGAGCAACCTGTGATATAGAATTAGCATATACTCTTGCAGATGGTTTAGAGTATATTAGAAAAGGTATAGAAGCAGGGCTCGATGTCGATTCTTTTGCTCCTCGCCTATCCTTTTTCTGGGCTATTGGCATGAATCACTTTATGGAAATAGCCAAAATGAGAGCTGCGAGAATGCTTTGGGCAAAATTGATTAAACAATTTAATCCAAAGAATCCTAAATCGCTAATGTTACGTACACATTGCCAAACTAGTGGTTGGAGTTTAACTGCGCAAGATCCATTTAATAATGTTGCCCGTACCTGTATAGAAGCTAGTGCAGCAGCTTTTGGCGGCACGCAAAGCTTACATACAAATGCCCTTGATGAAGCAATAGCATTACCAACAGATTTTTCGGCTCGAATAGCTAGGAATACACAGATTTATCTTCAAGAAGAAACACAGATCACACGTACAGTTGATCCATGGGCAGGAAGTTATTATGTAGAATCCCTGACCAATGGTATTGCAGAAAAGGCTTGGAAATTAATTGAAGAAGTAGAAGAATTAGGTGGAATGACAAAAGCTATTGAAGCAGGAATTCCTAAAATGAGAATTGAAGAGGCTGCAGCGCGAAAACAAGCTAGGATTGATAGTGAACAAGATGTGATCATTGGTGTTAATAAATTTAAATTAGAAGAAGAAGAGGCCATTAGCACGCTAAAAGTAGATAATCAAGCTGTTAGAACCCAACAAATAGAAGGGCTAGAAAAAGTAAAAGCTTCAAGAGATAAAGATGCTGTACAAAAAGCACTAGAAAATTTAACTAAAGCTGCAACCAATGACAATCAAAATTTATTAGCTTTAGCAGTAGAAGCAGCAAAATTAAGAGCAACTCTAGGTGAAATTAGTGATGCTCTAGAGGAAAAATTCGGAAGACATAAAGCACAAATAAAAACTTTTACCGGAGTGTATGCTAAAGAAATAAAAAACGATGAATCCTTTAACAAGGCACGAGAGCTTGCTAATCAATTTACTGATTTAGAAGGACGTAGACCGAGAATCATGATTGCAAAAATGGGGCAAGACGGCCATGATCGTGGTGCAAAAGTTGTTGCAACCAGTTATGCAGATGTAGGTTTTGATGTCGATATTGGCCCACTTTTTCAAACCCCCGTTGAGGCAGCTAAACAAGCCGTAGAAAATGATGTGCACATTGTAGGTGTATCTTCGCTGGCTGGAGGGCATAAAACTTTGGTTCCACAAATCGTAGAAGAGTTAAAAAAATATGGCCGTGAGGACATCATGGTCATCGTTGGGGGTGTTATCCCCCCTGATGACTACGATTTTTTATTCGAAGCAGGAGCCGTAGCTATTTTTGGCCCTGGCACCAAAATTAGTGATGCTGCCATTACTATTTTAGATATTTTAATATCGACTTTTTAAGAAACTAAAACTATATTAAACTAGTAACTACAATACTATTCTAATTTGATGAAATAGCAGGCGAAATAGTAGTGGTTTGAATACTAGGCGTAGTAATAGAATTAAATCTAAAAAGCTGTATTTTTTTATTTAAATCCGCAAGCTTAAACACTTTAATTTCCTCAGTTTGATTTTCTCTACCCCAATTTTTATATACTGTGCCTTTTAAGTATGTTGGCTGATACTTTTTGTTCCCTAAATACTTCATATTGATCAGCCAATCACCTTTTTTCATATCATATATAAAAAACTCTTTAGAAGAATATCCTTTTGATTTTTGATCAGCGATTAGGCTACTGTTTTTAGCTAAAGAATGTTCATACTCAAATGCATTCAAACTTGGATCTATAAACTCAAAGGCAAATTCGGCTTCAGAAGTATTCCACTCTAAAACAACACGTATATCACTTTCTAGACTTTCCTTCTTACTTTTGGGTATAAACTTTTCTTTAAATTTGGCAATGTCTTTCTTTTGAGAATATAACGATTGCATCTCATTATAAACGATTTGCTCTATGCCCTTATTATCCTGTAGCTTATATCCTCTTTGCAGATATCTTAGATACATATCCCAGCCCTCTTTATATTGTTTGTTTTTGACATATGCATTAGCTAGATCTCTAAAAGACTGAGTATAAGATGGTCGTAGATATGCAATTCTATAATACACTTCTATAGCCTGCTTTTTTTCTCCATAGCCTTCATAAGCATATGCCAAGGCTTTAAGAGCTTCAGGGTTTTCATTAAACTCTTCCTTCATATCTTTTAAAACTTTCAAAGAAAGTTTTTTATTCTTTTTCTCTGTTATAAAAAAATCGGCTACATCCAAGTAAAAGCTCGGTGTGTTTTTATAATTTGAAACCACATCCTTATATAAACTATACAAATCTTTATCAGGAGTGTTCCTAAATTTTTCTAGATACTTAGAATATAATGTTGTGTATTTGTATGGAAACGCATCAAATTTATATTTGGGCTGATTATAAGAACTTATTAACTCTTTTAAGTCCTGTGCTTTTGAAGCCCCTTTTGTTTTTACTATAATTACCCCTGCAGCACCGCGCATCCCGTATAATGTAGTTGCTGCTACTGATCTAAGAATAGTAACATAATCCACATCATATAAATCCACATGTGGCGGATTACCATTAAAAATCATACCATCAATATCCCATAAGGCATTGCTCCTGCCGTAAACGGTTCCCGTAGGGCGAATTCCTGCAGTCCCGTATCCACTAAATGCTAACTGATTTTGAATAGCCTCGACAATTGTTGCTGAACCTAACCATAAATCTTTACCTTCTATAATTTGTGCTCGATTTGAAAAGCTTTTTGTATCTATATTGCCGTATGCAGTAGATAACTTATTTCTTTTTCTCTTTTTTACACGAAGCGTCTTTTTGTCTGAAGCTCCATTAACTAAAACCTCATCCAGATTACTTACCTGTTTATTCATTTTAACATTTAGAAATCCTGTTACATCTTCTACCATAATCTCTAGAGGCTCCATCCCAACATGCGAGTATTGAATCACTTCTCTTTCTGATGCATTAATATTATATTGACCTTCTTTATTGGTTACAACTTTTCGATTGGTATTCTTTACCAATACTTTTACATTTTGCAAAGGTTTGTTATTGTGTGTTATGTGACCAAATACTTTATTTTTTTCAGAAGATTGACTAAAAAGAAGAGAGCTATTTATGAATAAAGCCAAACATAAAAGAGTCTTACAAAATCGAGAAAAATGTGATACCATGTTGTTAAAGTTTTAAGTTTTAAAATCTAAAAATCAACTCATTACATCTAATCTAAAGATATTAAAGATATCTTTTTGATTATTGTATAAAAATGTTAATTAACCATTTTTATGATTTGATAGCGACTATGTATTTATAAAAAAATATGTATTTGTCCTAACGAACAAAATTTGCCTTAAGCTTAAGTAATTGCATCTTGTAATTTTGTTTTGTTAAAGTAAAAAGTCTAATTTCTTTACTTTGGTTTTCTCTTCCCCAATTTTTATAAATTGTAGCTTTTAGATAAGTAGGTTCATAGTTTTTATTACCAAGGTAAATAGCATTTACAATCCAATTACCCAATCCTGTATCATATATAAAAAACTCATTAGACGAATATCCTTTTAATTTCTCATCTGCAATGCGATCGCTATTTTTTGCTAAAGAATGTTCAAAAGTGAACGAGTTCAACTCTGGGTCTACAAATTCAAGTTCAAATTCGGCTTCAGATGTGTTCCATTCAAACACCAAACGTATATCACTAGTCGAGGTTTCTTCTTTATCTTTAACTACAAACAATTCTTTGATTTCTGCCTCATCTTTCTTATGATTATGTAACCATTTCATCTCGCTATATACTATTTCTTCTATGCCTTTTTCATTCAAAGTATAGCCTCGGTGCAAATATCTCATATATATATCCCAGCCTTCTTTATATTGTTTATTCTCTATATATGCATTAGCCAAATCTCTAAAAGATTGCTTGTAAGATGGCCTAAGAAAAGCTACTCTATAATAAACCTTTATTGCTTCAGAAAAATCCTCGTTTACTTGATACATATATGCCAAAGCTTTTAAAGCTTCTGGGTCATTATAGAATATTTCATACATATCACCAAGCACTTGATAATAAAGATTTTTATTCCCTTTTTCTTTTCTTAAAAATTGAGCGACATCCAAAAAGAAGTTTATAGAATGTGAATTTTCTTGTAACAATGTTTTATAGGTGCTATATAATTTATCATTAGAAACTTTGTTTAATATGTTAATGTATTTGGCTTTAAAATATTCATATTTAAAAGGTTTCGCTAAATAATCATAATTGCTTTGGTTATTTTTATTCAATACACTTGTTATTGTTGTTTTGATTTTTGAAGCTCCTTTTGTGTTAACTACTATAACTCCTTCTGAACCGCGTTTACCATACAATGTCGTTGCCGAGATAGACCTTAGAATTGCGACATACTCAACATCAGCAAGATCAACATGTGGTGGGTTATTTTCATAAATCATTCCATCGATATCCCAAAGAGCAGTGTTTGGCTTAGCACCCTCCCGCCTAGTGGTCGAAATCGAACTTGTAGGACGTATTTGAATGCCTTTATTTCCAAATTTATCTAAGATTACTCTTTTATAAACCAAGTGATTTTGTATTGCATCAATAATATCTACAGCTCCTGGCCACAAGTCTTTATTTTCTAAAATTTGTATTGAAGTTGCCGCACTATTTTTATCAATACTACCATATGCTGATACAACAATCGGTTTTTCTACTTTACTCTCTTTTGTATTTTTCTTTTCTTGATTATCTTGAATAAAAACAGTGTCTAAATTATTTAATTCTTCGCTCATTTTTACATTAAGAAACTTAGTAACATCTTCTACTACAATTTCTAGAGGTATCATACCAACAAAAGAAAATCTAATAATTTCTCTTTCTGAAGTTTCTATAAAATAATGTCCATTTTCATTAGTAATTGTCTTTCTGTTTGAATCTTTAATACTAATATGAGCATTTTTTAACGGAATGTTGTTATGAGTAACATAGCCAGAAACCTTTTTTAAAGATATAGATTGGGCATGGGTGTATATGAAATTTAAACTAATAAAAATAAGTAATATTAATCTAATACCAGAAGTTAGTTGTATGGACATATGTGATGGTTTTAAGTAAAAAAATAAGCCAATTTCCTATATCTGTTTAAATTAGTTTTTAAACAGATATTTACACATATATTCATCACAATAATGTTACCAAAATCAATATTACAACCCTCAATTAACAGTAATTTATGATTAAAACTCCATAATTATTATTTTTTTAAGGATATCATTGAAGTATTCATTTTTGAATTGAATGACAACAACTGCATTTTATGATTTTGATTTTGTAATTTAAAAAGTTTAACCTCTTGGGTCTGATTGATCTTCCCCCAGTTTCTATATACTGTAGCTTTTAAATAGGTAGGCTCATAATTTTTGTTTCCTAAATAATTGATATTTACATACCAATCGCCTTCGGTTAAATTATAGACATAAAATTCTTTACTAGAATACCCTATATCTTTCTCGTCTAGAATCAGAAATTTATTCTTTTCTAAAGAATGTTCAAAAGAAAATGACTCGGATTTCGGATCCACAAATTCTATATCAAACTCGGCCTCAGAGGTATTCCATTCAAAAACAATTCGCAGATCACCTTTGGCAGAATTCCAAAGATTTAACTCTTTTATATCATAGGTATCTTTGATCGCAGCTAAATTCTTTTTTTGTGTATATAGATAACTCATTTCACTAAAAACTGTTTTTTCTATCCCTTCTGAATATACAGAGTTACCGGTTTTTAAGTAATTAAGGTAAGAATTCCATGCCTTTTTATATTGTTTATTGCCTACATAGGCGTTTGCCAGGTCTCTATAAGATTGTGCATAGGATGGTCTCAATTTGGTTAGCCTATTGTACACCCTAATAGCATGTTGATTTTTACCTTTTTCTTGGTATGAATATGCAATAGCTTTTAAAGCTTCTGGATTTTCTTTAAAAACTTCTTCGGCATCTAAAAGTACTTTTAAATAAAGTGAATCTGATTTCTTATCGGTCTTAAAATATTCTGAAGCATCTAGATAAAAACTAGGAGAATTTTTATTAGTACTTGCTATGGTTTTGTATTTTTTATATAAAATATCTTCGTCATCAGAAATGGTATCTAGTACGCCAAAAGAAGATCTAGAATATACAGTAGTATATACAGAAGCTTGATTATAATTTTTCTTTTCCTCTGTCTTTTTCCCTTTTTCTTTAGAACCTCTCCATTTATGAGTTCTTATAACAATAACGCCCCCAGATCCTCGCATACCATACTTCCCTGTTGCTGCGACAGATGTTAATATGGATATTTTATCAATTTCATCTGTAGATAAGAGTGGTGTTTCTTCAGAAATCATTCCGTCTACATCCCAAATAGCCAAACCTGCATCTGGATTAGACAGGTTTATAGAAAGATTACGAACGACTCTTACTCTTTTTCTACCTTTAGAATCAAAATCTGTTCCGTGAGGAAAGTCTATCAATCCTCTTAAGGTTTCTATCATGTCCCCTTTTCGAACATACATATCTTTTCCTTTTAAGGTTTTTATTTTACCAAAGGATCTGCTTTTTTCATCAATTACTCCATAAGCAGTATAAATATTAGTCTCTTCAATTTCCTCTTTACTTAATCTATTAGTATTTTTTTTAGCATTAACCATTACCTCATCAAGAGCATTTACCTTATTAGTCATATTGATATTGAGGGTTTTGGTGACATCCTCGACAATAATTTCTACGGGCTCCATTCCTGAATATGAAAATCGAATACTTTCTTTGACTCTTGCCTTGATCGTATAATATCCTTTTTTATCTGTGATAGTATGAATATTAGTATTCTGAACTCGGACATTTACGTTTTTTAATGGGAGGTTGTTATTTTTGACATATCCCGTAATTTCTTTTGAAATTTCGGACTGCGCAAAAACAGGAGTGAAATTTAAACTAGTTAATAAAATAAATAATGCTAATCTAAGAATAGAGTATAGTTGTACTGGCATGTGTGATGGTTTTAATAATTAAAAAACAAACTATTTTTCTAGCCTGTTTACAATAAATATTTATTGTTAAATATTTCACAATAATGCTGCCACACTTACATTTAAAACTATCAATTAACAATAATTTATGATTGACTTCGTATTATTCTTGTTTTTCACATTAGAACTCATAAATTATTTTTTTGAAGTTATTGCTTTTGAGTTAAATGTTAGCAATTGCATTTTATGATTTTGATGTTGTAATTTATAAAGCTTAACCTCTTGAGTCTGATTGATCTTCCCCCAGTTTCTATATACTGTAGCTTTTAAATAGGTAGGCTCATAATTTTTGTTTCCTAAATAATTGATATTTACATACCAATCACCTTGGGTTAAATTATAGATATAAAATTCTTTACTAGAATACCCTATATCTTTCTCATCTAGAATCAGAAATTTATTTTTCTCTAAAGAATGTTCAAAAGAAAACGATCCGGATTTTGGATCAACAAATTCTATATCAAACTCGGCCTCAGAGGTATTCCATTCAAAAACAATTCGCAGATCACCTTTGGCAGAATTCCAAAGGTTTAATTCTTTTATATCATAGGTATCTTTGATCGTAGCTAAATTCTTTTTTTGTGTATATAGATAACTCATCTCACTAAAAACTGTTTTTTCTATACCTTCTGAATATACAGAATTACCAGTTTTTAAGTAATTAAGGTAAGAACGCCATGCCTTTTTATATTGTTTATTCCCCACATAGGCGTTTGCCAGATCTCTATAAGATTGCGCATAGGATGGTCTCAATTTCGTTAGTCTATTGTACACCCTAATAGCATGCTGATCTTTACCATTTTCTTGGTATGAATATGCAATAGCTTTTAAAGCTTCTGGATTTTCATTAAAAACTTCTTCGGCATCTAAAAGTACTTTTAAATAAAGTGAATCTGATTTCTTATCGGCCTTAAAATATTCTGAAGCATCTAGATAAAAACTAGGAGAATTCTTATGAACACTTGCTATGGTTTTATATTTTCTATATAAAATATCTTCATCATCAGAAATGGTATCTAATATACCAAAAGTGGGCCTGGAATATTCGGTTTTATATGTAGGGACTAAGCTCTTGCTTTTGGATTTCCTTTTACCTTTGCCTTTTTTCTGTGTGTTCTTAGCTCCCTTTGTCCTTACAACAATAACCCCACCAGAACCTCGCATACCATATCTCGATGTTCCTGCTACAGAAGTGATAACATCAACTTTATAGATTTCATCTACCGGTAAATTAGGTGGGTCTTCATAAACAGTGCCATCGATATCAAAAATAGCTAAGTTCTCAAATCGATTGCTCAATGATAAATTTGGCACTATTCTTACTCTTTTAGTATTGCCTTCATACTCTATCCCTAGATAATGTACCAAACCACTTAATGTCTCAATCAAATCTTTACCCTGAATTAAAAGATCTTTACTCTTGATCGACTTTACCTTACCAAACGATCTACTCTTTTTATCCATTACTCCATAAGCAGTAATAATTTTACTATCTTCAATGTCTTCTTCACTTAATTTATTGGTGTTTTTTTTGGTATTAATCATTACTTCACCAAGAGTATTCACTTTACTCTTCATGTTGATATTAAGTGTTTTAGTAACATCTTCAACCATAATTTCTACAGGCTCCATTCCAGAATAAGAAAATTGAATAATTTCTTTAATCTTAGCTTTTATAACATAATATCCGTTTTTATCTGTGATAGTCTTAATATCAGTGTTTTGCACCTTTACATTTACATTTTCTATTGGAGAACTATTACTTTTAACATATCCAGAAATTTCCTTAGAATTATTTTCTGATTGACTGTAAGTAGTGGCACTAATACTTATCAATATTACTAGCAACATTTTTTTTAAACGAGTATTTTTTTTTCCCATAACTATAATGTGTGTTATTAAAACATTTGAATAATAAAGTAAGTTGTTTATTAATACAGTATACTTCCTAATCTATGTGCTCTTCCCAATCACTATAAAAGTAATAAATTTATAATAGTACATATACATTTTCTTATAGTTAACTTCTTTATAGTAATAAAAAAGCCACTACCCTTTTGTTTCCAAAAATCATATAAACTAGCCATACTTTCTATGCTATGTTTTATCATTTTATACAACTATCAATAAGATAAATAATAGTATTTTAGCTAAACATTTTATGCAAAAATAAAAAGCTATGCGTGCATAGTTTTTTAAAGTATAAATTGTAACTTTCACCAAATATTGATAATCATATAGATATGAGTTATACAGACAAAATGCTTCGAGACGGAGCGCTAAAAGGAAAAAACATAGTTGTTACCGGTGGTGGTAGCGGATTAGGTAAAGCGATGACCAAATATTTTCTAGAATTAGGAGCTAAAGTAGCAATAACTTCTCGTAACCTAGAAAAACTACAAAACACAGCCAAAGAACTTGAAGAAGAAACCGGAGGTACTTGTTTACCATTACAATGTGATGTTAGGCATTACGACCAGGTTGAAGCGATGAGAGATCAAGCTCTTAAAGCATTTGGCACTATTGATGTTTTACTTAATAATGCAGCAGGAAATTTTATCTCTCCAACAGAGCGTTTATCAGCAAATGCATTTGATACCATTATTGATATTGTATTAAAAGGAACTAAAAACTGTACACTTTGCTTTGGGAAACACTGGATTAATACCAAACATCAAAATACAACAGTTCTTAATATTGTTACTACATATGCCTGGACAGGTTCTGCTTATGTAGTACCAAGTGCAACTGCAAAAGCTGGTGTTCTAGCTATGACCAGATCATTAGCCGTAGAATGGGCAAAATACGGAATGCGTTTTAATGCCATTGCTCCAGGTCCATTTCCTACAAAAGGAGCTTGGGATAGATTAATGCCAGGAGATTTAAAAGAAAAACTTGACATTACTAAACAAGTACCTTTAGGGCGTGTTGGTAGTCATCAAGAGCTTGCAAATTTAGCCGCATATCTTGTATCAGACTTTTCTGCTTATATGAATGGTGAAGTAGTTACAATAGATGGTGGTGAATGGTTAAAAGGAGCTGGCGAGTTTAATATGCTAGAACAAGTTCCTGAAGAAATGTGGGACATGCTTGAAGCATCAATACGATCAAAAAACAAGAAATAACTAGTTATTAACAATAAGAAAAGTAAACTAGACCATTCACAAAGGGGGATGGTCTTTTTTATTTATTACTGTTAACATTTTTCATTTTTATAATATATAATTAATTGTATTTTTACCTCTTAAATCCAAATCTCCCCTCATGGGTAAAATAATAGCAATTGCCAATCAAAAAGGTGGTGTAGGTAAAACCACTACCTCTGTAAATTTAGCAGCTTCTCTAGGTGTATTAGAGAAAAAAGTATTATTAATTGATGCTGATCCACAAGCTAATGCTACTTCTGGGCTTGGTTTAGATGTTGATAGTGTAGAAAAAGGATCCTATCAGATCTTAGAACATACAATTAAACCTGAAGATGCAATTGTAGAAACCAGTTCGCCTAATGTACATATTATACCTGCTCATATAGACTTGGTAGCAATAGAGATTGAACTTGTTGATAAAGATGAGCGAGAATATATGCTTAAAAAAGCTATCCAAAGGCTTAAATCCCAATATGATTATATTCTTATAGATTGCGCTCCATCACTTGGTTTATTAACTCTTAATGCATTAACTGCAGCAGATTCTGTAATGATCCCTATACAATGTGAGTATTTTGCATTAGAAGGATTAGGTAAACTGCTCAATACAATAAAGAGTGTACAAAAAATACACAATAAGGACTTAGACATAGAAGGGTTATTGCTTACAATGTATGATTCTCGATTAAGGTTATCAAATCAAGTAGTTGAAGAAGTGCAAAAACACTTTAGTGAAATGGTATTTAAAACAATCATTCAAAGAAATATACGATTAAGTGAAGCTCCTAGTTACGGTGAGAGTATAATTAATTATGATGCAGCTAGTAAAGGAGCTAGTAATTACTTAAGTTTGGCACACGAAATAATTAAGAAAAATAGTTAAGGATTCATGGCGAAGGCAACAAAAAAACAAGCTTTAGGCAGAGGGTTATCAGCCTTGTTAAAAGACCCTGACAATGATATCAAATCTGTAGATGATAAAAACGCTGATAAAGTAGTTGGTAATATTATAGAATTAGAACTAGAGAGTATCGATGTTAATCCTTTTCAACCTCGTACAAGTTTTAATGATGAAACATTACGCGAACTCGCTACATCTATTAAAGAAGTTGGTGTAATACAACCTATTACTGTTCGTAAACTCGATTTTGACAATTATCAACTAGTAAGTGGTGAGCGTCGTTTTCGTGCATCAAAATTAGCTGGATTAAAAACTATACCTGCCTATATTCGTATTGCTAATGATCAAGAATCATTAACAATGGCATTAGTAGAGAATATACAGAGACAAGATTTAGATCCTATCGAAATTGCATTATCCTACCAAAGGCTTATTGATGAAATTAGTTTGACCCAAGAACAATTAAGTGATCGAGTTGGCAAAAAACGATCTACTATTGCTAATTATTTACGACTTTTAAAATTAGATCCCATTGTACAAACAGGAATGCGAGATGGCTTTATATCCATGGGGCATGGTCGCGCATTAATTAATATAGACGACCAACAACAGCAATTGGATATTTATGAAAGAATCATCGGAAAATCCTTATCTGTTCGTGAAACCGAAAAATTAGTACGATCTTTAAATGATACTGGCGAAAATTCAAGTAACCCAAAAGCTACTGGAAATAATGTTTTGCCAAAACATATCGCAAAAGGAGTAAAAGAATTTTCTGATTATTTTGGCGCAAAAATTGATGTAAAGGTTTCTGGCAAAGGAAGTGGAAAACTAATTATCCCATTTTCTTCTGAAGAAGATTTTAAACGTTTAAAGAAACTTATTAATAGTGAAGATTAAATGCTGTTATATTATTCTCTTTTTACTATTTTCTTTTCAAGATATTCTTTCACAAGATAATAATGAAGAATTAAAAGTTACAACAGAAGAAGTAGCTGTAAAGAAAAAAAAGAAGAAAAGGGAGAGAAAAGTTCAACCTTATGAACCTTTAGCACCCGCACGTGCAGCATTTTATTCTGCTGTTCTCCCCGGATTAGGACAGGCTTACACAAAAAAATATTGGAAAATACCTATTGTATATGCAGCCATAGGAACAGGAGTTTACTTTTATATCGATAATAACAGTAACTATAATCGGTTTAGAGATATCTATAAACGTAGACTAGCCGGTTTTACTGATGATGAATTCCCTAATATTTCTGATGATCAATTAATTTCATTACAAGAACGTTTTCGTCGCGAACAAGAGTTATCACTATTATTAACGGTAGCCGCATATCTCTTAAACATTGTTGATGCCAATGTAACGGCCCATTTACAACAATACAATATCTCTGACGATCTATCTTTTAAACCAAAAATAAACTTTAGCGAATTTAATTCGAGTCCAAGTTTTGGATTATCTTTCAACTATCGCTTAGATTAAATATCAAGTTTCAAAAAACACAAATAACACCAACCAAAACGACTATGAAAATTGCATTACTGGGATATGGGAAAATGGGAAAGACAATAGAGAAAATTGCAATTGAGCGAGGGCATACTATTATCCTTAAAGTCGATAAAGATGATACGTCATACGATGTTTCTGAAGCAGACGTAGCCATAGATTTTAGCATTCCTAAAGCAGCTGTAGATAATATAACAAATTGTTTTAATGCTGGTGTGCCAGTAATTTCAGGCACAACAGGATGGTTAGAAGACTATGAGCGTATCACTGCTTTATGCAACGAAAAAAAAGGCGGGTTTATTTATGCCTCTAATTATAGTTTGGGTGTGAATCTCTTTTTCGAACTCAATAAAAAGCTTGCAAAAATGATGAATCCATTAGAAGGATATACCATTGCTATGGAAGAAATTCATCATACAGAAAAACTAGATGCCCCAAGTGGTACTGCTATAACTCTCGCTGAAGGAATTATAGAGAACACAACCAAAACAGCATGGCAGTTAGATAATAATGGTGACTATAACACTATCCCCATTACAGCTAAAAGAATAGATAAAGTTCCGGGGACTCATACAGTTTCTTACATTTCTGAAGTTGATGAAATAGAAATTAAACACACTGCTCACAATCGTAATGGTTTTGCTCTAGGAGCTGTAGTAGCGGCAGAATGGCTAGAAGGTAAAACTGGAGTCTACGGCATGAAAGATGTTTTAGGGTTATAAAAATGTAACACATTATCAATTAGAAGTACTTATACTACAAAATACAACAAAGATGATACTTACAGAATGGTTTATTTTTTTCTTAATACTACAAGTGATCCACTTTTTAGGAACTTGGAAATTATATGTTAGAGCAGGAAGAAAAGGCTGGGAAGCAATAGTACCTGTATATAATGCAGTAATTTTAATGAAAATCATCAATCGCCCTTGGTGGTGGGTTATATTGCTATTTATCCCAGTAATCAATGTAATTATGCTGCCCGTAATCTGGGTAGAAACCATTAGAAGTTTTGGAAAAAACTCTACCACCGATACAGTATTAGTTATAGTCACACTAGGCTTTTATATATTCTATGTAAATTACATGTTAGATGTAACTTATATAAAGGATCGCAGCCTAAAACCAAGAACAGCAACTGGAGAATGGGTGAGCTCAATTTTATTTGCAGTAGTAGCTGCAACCATTGTGCACACATACTTCATGCAGCCCTATACAATCCCTACAGGATCTTTAGAAAGAACATTATTAGTAGGAGACTTCTTATTTGTAAGTAAATTTCATTATGGAGCTCGTACACCTATGACTGCTGTTTCATTTCCTATGGTGCATGATACTATCCCACTGGTACGTACAAAATCATACACCAGTAAACCTCAATACCCATATTTTAGATTGCCAGGCTTTCAAAAAATAAAACGCAATGATATTGTTGTATTTAGCTGGCCAATCGATACGGTTCGTTTTTTTAGAGATCAATCCAAAAAAAGTTTTTATAAACCAATCGATAAGAAATCAAATTATGTAAAACGTTGTGTAGGAGTCCCTGGAGACTCTCTATCTATTGTCGATGGTTATGTACATATTAATGGAAAGCGAAATCAACTACCAGATCGTGCGCAACTTCAATTTTCTTATATAGGAACCAGTAAAGGGAGAAATTTCAACCCTCAAAACCTATATGATCGCTATAGAATAAAACCAGGTGAATTTGGTTTTTATAGTAACACCCAGTTTAGAGCAGCCGGAATGACCGAAGATGCTGCAAAAAAATTTAAAAATCACCCTAATGTAGTAAGTATAGAACGAAATGTAACTGCAAAAGGTCTTAAAGATCCTTCTATCTTTCCTAATAACGGAAAAGTAAATTGGAACTCGGATAATTTTGGCCCAATTTATATCCCAGAAGCTGGCAAAACAGTAAAAATGAATCTTACTAATTTTTCTTTATACAGAAGAATCATTGAAGTATATGAAGGATCTGAGTTAGGTATAAACAATAAACTTACAGTTAACGGCACACAAGTATTACTGAACGGAAAATCAATTGATAGCTATACGTTCAAACAAGATTATTACTGGATGATGGGTGATAATCGTCATAATAGTGAAGATAGTCGCGTATGGGGGTTTGTCCCTGAAAACCATGTGGTTGGAAAACCTGTTTTTGTTTGGTTTAGTTGGGACACAAATGCCAAAGGATTGTTTAATAAAATTAGATGGGAACGCATGTTTACTACAGTAGGTGGTAATGGTAAATTAGTGTCATACTTTAAATACTTCTTAATTATTTTAGCTGGCTGGATTATCTATAATCAATATCGCAAAAGAAAGAAGAACGCTTAAAAGTAAAAAGTTATATTGAAAACTATCTTATTGCATCCCATGTATTTTGGATCTATAGCACAATATACTGCTATGGCACAGTCCAATAGTATTCTTTTTGAAAATGAAGATAATTATCAAAAGCAAACCTATCGTAATCGCACCTATATTTATGGTGCTAATGGTAAACTTTTATTAACTATTCCTGTAAAACACAATAAAAAAGAACAAAGACAACGCTATAAAGATGTACGTATAGAAAATGATTTTGAATGGCAAACACTACATTGGAAATCCATGGAAACCGCTTACCGCACTTCTCCTTTTTTTGAATATTATGAAGATGAATTTGTACATTTATTCGAAAAGAAAAAAGATTTTCTATTAGATTTCAATTATGAATGTTTACAGACAGTTTTTGACTGCCTACAATTAGAAATTCCTTATTCAAAAACGAATGAGTATATCAAAACCCCAAAAGATATTACGGATTTAAGAATACTAGCAAATGTAAAAAAAGAAGAGTCATACGCCTTGGGGTCCTACATTCAGGTTTTTTCAGAAAAACATGGTTTTATCCCAAATCTCTCTATTTTGGATTTGCTATTTAATGAAGGAACTAATGCATTAACCTACCTGGAGAATCAATCTATTTTTTAATGATTCGACCTATTATTCATTACGGGTTTCATATTATAATTCCATTAGTTATAGCACTTATCTTCTTTCCAAAAAAATGGAAAGCTACATACTTTATTTTTATAGTCGCTATGTTAATTGATTTAGACCATCTGTTTGCTGATCGAATTTTTGATCCAAATCGTTGTAGTGTAGGTTTTCATCCACTGCATAGTTATTATGCAATTGCTATGTATATAATTTTATTAATCCCTAAAAAAACTAGGGTTATTGGTGTAGCCTTACTTTGGCATATTCTCACCGATCTATTAGATTGTTGGATGATGTAAAAACGGTACAAACGTACTCATTTACAAAATATTGATTACATTTATTGTAGAACATGTGTTAATCAACTCAAATTTTAACCTTATTTTACTATGAATAGATTTATACTTTTTACCATATTTTTAATCTTCATTTCTTGTAATAAACAATCCAAAGAATCTAAAGCCAATACAGATCAACACCAAGCGAAAGAAGATTCTACTCCAGCTAGACCAATAAAAAAATACGATCCTATTTCTATAAATTCAAAATTTGTTAGTAAACTTTCAAAAAAAGAGCTGGCATCAATTTTTACAAGAAGAAAACAAAATCAGTTAGGTATTTCAAATACTATTTATCAAGCATATTCTTATAAAGATAAATCCGGCGAATATTATCTAGTATTAACTGATCATATGAAAACAATAAATGAAGAAAAAGACACGATATACGACAATATATATGCGGTAAATGCCTCCAACATAAACAATCAATTAAAAAAGAGATCTACCATTAAAGATAAAATAGACAATGATTGGGAAACATCTATTGGGTTTTGGAACCAATACTCAGAAATATCTGATTTTGATAATGATGGCCTTGTAGATATTATATTAGTCTATGGTGCCACTGGTCAAGATTTGTATACCGATGGTAGAATAAAAATCTTAGTATATCATACTAAAAAAAGAGTATCAATCAAGCATCAAAATAGTGCAATAGAAGATGGGAGAATTACCAAAATTAATATAAATTTTTATGGATTACCCTCCCCAATACAAGAAGCTGTAAAAGAAAAAATAAGATTAATGACGCAAAACAAGCATGCATTTTTTGCTAAAGATTGGGAAAAGGAAATGAAACTAAAAGCTACACGTATAGAATAAAAAATGTTTTGGCTACATAAACTTAATTGCGATGATTTTTTTTAGTCAATAAAAAGCAATTTTAAAAATCCATATTATACTATTGATTTTATAGTTTCACTCTTGAAAATATAGGATAGTGATCAGAGAGTTCTTGATCAAAACTTTTGAATCCCACCACATCAAAATCTTCTGAAACTAGAATAAAATCTATACGTACAGGAAATAAATCAAATTCAAAGGTTTTTCCAAACCCCTTGCCTGCTTCTTTGAAGGTATCAGCTAACCCTGTAGATTTTAATTTATTATACACATACGAATATGCTGTATTATTAAAATCTCCCATTACAATATTTCTATATGGAGAAGTTTTCATATGATCCAGCAACAAATCTATTTGCTCTTGTTGCCGTATAAAGGATGATTGAATTCTTCCTAATAATTTTTCTGAATCTTCTTTAGCTAATTTATCTGTATTTGGACTTATCTTATGCGATTGTAAGTGCATGTTATACACTCGCAAGGTGTCGTTAAAAACAACTAGATCAGAAAAAATAATATTATTTGCTGTTTTTTTAAATTTTAAAGACCCCTTTTTTATGATTGGAAACTTCGAAAAAATAACCAGGGCCAACTCTCCATTATCATTATTAAAATCTTGATATTCATACGGGTACTGGCTAAAATCAATATCAGGGTTATTATAGAATTCTTGAGCGCAAAATATATCAGGGTTTTCTGTTTTTACTAATCTGGAAATATCTTGAGGAATCGTTTCTGAATCGATCCAATCAAAACGATTAAATGTATGCACATTGTAAGTCATTAAAGATATTGTATTCTCGGTCTCATCGGTAGATTTACCGCTAAGTTTATACAATGAAGAAACATGTGAAATCCCCAAAACCAGAGCCAACAAAGAAAGTATTGCTTTTTTATTTAATTGAACTAACCAATACAATAAGAATGCTACATTAATAACAATTAATATAGGTACAGCTAAACTTAATACAGATAAAAGTGAGAATGTTTTTGGAGAAACATAAGGTAATAAATACGACATAAGTAACATAAAGGCTACCACAGAATTCATCACAAAAATGACCTTATTAATTACTTTCCTCATAACTATTCTTTCCCCGCTTTAAACAAAAAGTCTTTTTCCTCTTTGGTTAAGCTTTCATATCCGCTTTGGCTTATTTTATCTAAGATAGCGTCTATTTTTTGTTGATTTGGGCTTTTTGACCCTGTTTTAGTCGTACTAGTTTTCCTCGTACTTTTATATTTTTTTGATTTATGAACAGTTTTTAAAGGGCTTTTCTTTTTAGGTTTAAACAAGTTCATTATACCATCCATTAGTTTCTCGAACCACGACCCCATGTCATTACCTTTTTTGAGCTGCATCGCATAGATATACCCAAAAGCAGCACCTCCCATATGTGCAATTAATCCCCCCGCATTACCAGATGTTGGTAATTGAATCAAGTCTGATAGTACTACAAATAAACCTATTTGCCATAATTTGACATTAAAAAAGATAACACGAACCTCTGTATTTGGAGTGTATGCTGCTATAAAAATCACAATAGCCAATACCGCTGCCGAAGCACCTATCAGATATCCTAATTGCCCACTTAAAACCGGAAAAAAATTGTATGCTAAAACAAATAATATTCCTCCACAAATGGCTCCCAAAAGATAAATTGTAAGAAATCTCTTTTCTGTAAAAAGATTTAGCACATATTGCCCGAACCAATATAGCATTAACATGTTCCAGAATATATGCCAAAAACCAAAATGTAAAAAACTATAGGTTAGTAATCCCCACACCTGAAGAATTAAGGAGTTAAATTCTGTTGGCAATACAAACCATTTCATTAAAACTCCAGGGCTGGATTTAAACACCCACGAACCTATCGTTACAAACAAAAACAAAACCACATTGATTACAATCAGCTTAATAATGATATTAGCTGTTTTATACTGATATGATAAATTATTAATTGTCATTTTTAATCCCAACGGTGTTGATTAAACGAATTTTTTTTCCAATACCAAATCATAATAAAGCCAAACAATGCGCCTCCCAAATGTGCTAAATATGCAGTATTAGATGGACTAAAGAGAGAATACCCTGTTAACATCGAAAATAGATCCATTAAAATTATACCTGGTATAAAATATTTTGCTTTTATCGGTATTGGTAAAAAAATCAGCATCAATTCGCTATTAGGAAACAATACTCCAAATGCTACCAAGACTCCCATCAAAGCTCCTGAAGCTCCAACCAAAACACTTCCATAATTACCAGCAAGCTGTCTTAAATCTTGTGGATTTAGCACATTTTCCCAAGCTACCATATATCTACCCTCACTAATAACATCAAAAATGGCTTCTTTTTCATAACCTGCGTTAATTAATTGAGACAATGAATCCTGAAACTGTATATAATCATACCCAGCATGTAATAACAGCGCTCCTAATCCTGCAGAGATATAGAAAAACACAAACTTTTTAAGCCCTAAGAACCTTTCGACAGGTGTACCAAACATCCACAAACCAAACATATTAAATAATATATGTTGAAAATATATTGTTTGCCCCCCATCTCCAGTTGGCACATAGCTTGCATGCATAAACATATGCGTGATTACTTGCCAAGGTTTGAATAAATCATTGAGCACAAAGTTATATGCGAACAAGTTATTAAACAAAGTACCATTTGCACCTATAGAAAGTGTTCCTATCCAAAAAAGTACATTTATAATCAATATATGCTTAACAGCTGGTGAAATCCCTCTCATCTATTTCTTAAAATTTCTTATCGATCTCATCTACTGTAAACGTGATGAAAGTCGGCTTATTATCTGGTGTTATTGTAGGTTCTGTACAAGCAAAAAGGCTATTAACCATATATTGTTGCTGTTCGGGGGTTAATTCTACCCCTGTACGTATTGCTATGCTTTTAGACATTGATTTTGCCAATAAATCTGTTTGAGAAAAACCACTATCCGGCACTTCATTTTCTAGATCACTAAGCAATTGCTCTAATAAAACTGAAACTTCTTTTTCTGTAGCAACAGCAGGAATACCTGTTATTTGCACTTCTCCCAAAGTTAAATCTGCGAATACAAATCCAGCGTTTTCTAACTGTTCCTTTACTGTTTCTAATAGTGCAACTTCTTTTTTTGAAAAAGAAAGTGTTAACGGAAACAATAGTTGTTGACTAACAGAACTACTCGCCATAGTAATACTTCGCAATAACTCTTCATACAACACACGCTGATGGGCACGGTTTTGATTGACTATAACTAGACCACTTTTGATCGTGGTTACAATATATTTTTTTTGAAGTTGATATATCGACTGATGTTCTATTTTTTTCTTTTCTGTTTCAAAAAAAGAGCTAGTAACTTCTGTACTTTCAAACTCGACTGATGAAAAATCGCTATTCTTTTCTGAGGCACTACTAGAAGGCATTTCAGATTCTAATCCAGCGTATAACCCTTCCCAACTCCCCGTTGATTCTTTTTTGAAAGACGAATAGTTTTTACTCGAAGTACTTGCCCCTGTTTTTTCTTCTTTGAATGGATTAAAAGCTCTATCCACCTCAATTACAGGAGGCTGGACTACTTTTTCTTTATATTCATACGGAGTATCCATAGATGCATCTCTATTAAAGTCTAAAACTGGAGCCACATTAAATTGCCCAAGGCTATGTTTTATAGTAGAACGTAGCATTGCATACAATGCATGCTCATCTTCAAATTTGATTTCGGTTTTAGTAGGATGGATATTAATATCTATGGACTTGGGATCAACTTTTAAGTATATAAAATAACTTGGATGTGCTTTATCCTTCAAAAGACCTTCAAATGCAGAATTCACAGCGTGATTTAAGTAGGGGCTTTTGATAAATCTATCATTTACAAAAAAGAATTGCTCTCCTCTTGATCTCTTAGCATATTCGGGTTTACCAACAAAACCACTTATAGCAACCAAATCTGTCTCTTCTTTGATGGGAACCAATTTTTCGTTGGTTTTGCCTCCAAAAATATTAACAATCCGTTGACGATCATTTGTTTCTGGTAAATTAAAAACTTCGCTCCCATTATGATACATATCAAATCGTATAAAAGGATGTGCCATAGCAACACGATGAAACTCATCTATGATGTGTCGAAGCTCTACAGCATTAGATTTTAAAAAGTTGCGGCGTGCTGGAATATTATAAAATAAATTTTTTACACTAATCGAAGTGCCTTTAGGAGTTACACAAACCTCTTGTGCAGCGACCTCACTACCTTCAATCTTAATATCTGTCCCTACCTCATCACTCTCTTGCTTGGTTTTTAACTCTACATGGGCAATAGCAGCAATAGAAGCAAGGGCTTCTCCTCTAAAACCCTTTGTATTTAATTCGAAAAGATCTTCTGCAGATTTAATTTTTGAAGTAGCATGTCTCTCAAAACTCAATCTGGCATCGGTAACACTCATCCCTACTCCATCATCGATGACTTGAATTAGCGTTTTCCCAGCTTCTTTAATAATTAATTTAATGCTTGTAGCTTGAGCATCAATAGCATTTTCAAGCAATTCTTTCACAACTGAAGCTGGTCTTTGAACCACCTCTCCAGCAGCAATTTGATTGGCTACATGATCTGGTAATAGTTGAATTATATCAGACATTTATCGTCTTGCAGTAAATATGGATAAATCAAAATCTATGAGAAATAAAAAAACAAAAAGTAAAATAACAAAAATCAACAACACTCTTTTATTTGTCTTTCTATCAGAATCGTGTCTTAATTCTTCCCAAGCATTATTTAGTTTGTCTTTAAAATTTGCATTTTTACCAACAGTGCTTCGAAATTTATCAAATTTATGTTCCATTTGATATGGACTACCTTCTCCATCATCATTCCAATAACGTGGAGAATAGCTAAATTTTTTATTTTTCCTTGTTTTAAATATTCCCATAATAAAACCAAATATACTTAAAATGCATTGTAATCTAAAGCTTTTAGCATTACAATAACATCATACAACTAATTGCAATGATTATACCGTAATCGACTAAAGAACCTATTCTTTATAGAACTTGGCATCTTTGCGCAGCTGTGCCATTTTGATAGCGGCAATAGCAGCTTCAGCTCCTTTATTACCATGTTTACCACCAGATCGGTCTATCGACTGTTGCATGGTGTTATCGGTTAATACGCAAAAAATAACAGGAATTTCATTATTAATATTAAGATCTTTGATTCCTTGGGTTACTCCTTCACAAACAAAATCAAAATGTTTGGTTTCGCCTTGGATCACACATCCTACAGCTATAATTGCATCTAACATATCAAAGGATTCTTGCATCTTCTTGCACCCATATACCAATTCAAAGCTACCAGGAACATTCCAACGTACAATATTTTCTTTTATCGCACCACAATCCATAAACGCATCGAATGCTCCTTGAAATAAACCTTGAGTGATTTTATCATTCCATTCTGAAACAACAATCCCAAACCGAAAATTCTTCGCGTTTGGGATTACCGTCTTATCGTAATGTGATAAATTTTTATTTTCTGTAGCCATATCAGTTTAAAGTTTTACGTTCAGGTTTAAAGTTTCTACTAAAAACTTGAAACTTTAAACTGCAAACTATTTTTTCATTGCCTGAGCCTTACCAAGGTGAACATCTACTTGATTAGCCTCTACACTTTTGGGGAATTCTGTTTTAATTCGCTCTAAATAAGGAACCGCGACATCAATCTTATTCAACGACATTGCAGTAATTGCTGCTTTCAACAAAAACTTTGGAGTTGTATAATCATTTGTCTTTGTATTTGCCGCTTTTTCATAATAGCCTAATGCTTCTTCAACCTGATCTAATTGAGAGAATGCATCACCGATACCACCTAAAGCCAATGGCCCTAGCATTTCATCATCACTTTTAAAACCATCAAGGTATTCTATCGCTTCTTGGTATTTATTCATATTAAGGTAAGAAAAACCTGCATAATAGTTTGCAAGATTCGCCGCTTTGGTACCTCCATAATTTTCAATAATTTCTATGAAACCGTATTTCCCTTCACCTCCATTAAGTGCAAGACCATATAATGAATCACGAACAGTAGAGTTTCCATTGACAGCTATATCAAAGTATTGTTGTGCTTTAAACATTTCGTTTGCAGCTTCTTGTTCTTTAGGTTCCTGAATGAATTTCTGAAATCCTAAATATCCTAATATAACAATAGCTATTATTCCAACAGCTCCAAGTATATATTTTTGATTGGCTGCAACCCACTCTTCAGTTCTAGAAGCACCCTCATCTAGGGTATTAAACACCTCAGCGGTTGTTGAATTATCTTCAATCTGCTCAACTTCTTCAGCTTTACTTTTTGGTTTGTATCCTCGTTTCTTGTAAGTTGCCATAAATTTTCTTTAATGAAGGGCAAAAATAAAATTTTTATTCATAATTAAAAGAGAAAATATTTGTTATTTTTCAATAATTTGCCCAAAATAATTAAGAATTCTATAAAAGTTACGACTCCTTGATCATCAGTATTTTATGATTTTAAAATCTCTTTCTTTAATCAATTATAAAAATTTTGAATCTATCAATTTTGAATTTGATGACAAGATAAACTGTCTAGTTGGAAACAATGGAGTAGGAAAAACAAACATTTTGGATGCCATTTACCATTTATCTTTTGGTAAAAGTTATTTTAATCCAATTACCAGCCAAAATATTAAACATAGTACAGATTTTTTTGTTGTTGACGGTCTTTATAAAAAAGAAGATAGAGATGAGAAAGTCATCATAAGTGCTAAAAGAGGCCAGAAAAAAGTAATTAAGCGTAATGGCAAGTCATATGATACGTTTAGTGAGCATATAGGTTTTTTACCATTAGTTATTGTCTCTCCGGCAGATCGAGATCTAATCACCGAAGGTAGCGACACTCGAAGAAAATTTATTGACGGTGTAATTTCGCAAAGTGATCAAGCCTATCTTACCACCCTTATAAAGTATTCTAAAATAGTATCACAACGTAATGCGTTGCTAAAATACTTTGCTGTTAATACTACTTTTGATCCAACACAATTAGAAATATATAATCAACAGCTCAACGATCATGGTACTATAATACATGAAAAAAGAGCTACATTTCTGAAAACTTTTATCCCTATATTTATCAATAGATACAAAGCGATCAGCTCTGGAAACGAAGATGTTTCTTTAGTCTATCAAAGTAAGCTATTAGAAACTGATTTATTAACACTACTTAACCAAAACCTAGCAAAAGATCGAATGCTTCAGTATACCAGTGTTGGGATACATAAGGATGATTTATCATTTGAAATTGATGGATACCCTATTAAGAAGTTTGGTAGCCAAGGGCAGCAAAAATCATTTTTAATTGCGTTAAAACTTGCTCAATTTGATTTCATAAAAAAACAAAGTAATGTAAATCCAATACTATTATTAGATGATATTTTCGATAAACTTGATGAAAAACGCGTAGAACATATCATCAAATTAGTAGATGATCAGAATTTTGGTCAACTTTTTATTAGTGATACACATGCAGATCGAACAGAAGAAGTAGTAAAGAAGATATCACAATCCTACAAGATTATTAAATTGAAAAATAATGAGGAAATAAAGTAATTAATAAAAGCATGAAAAAAATCTTATATATCATATTGTTATTATTTACTGTTTCCTGCTCAAGACCCAATCCTGAAAACTATATCCAATTCATACATGGATATTGGGAAATTGACAAAGTAGTATTAAGTGATGGAACAAAAAAAGAATATAATTTTAACCAAAGCATTGATTTTTTTGACATCAAAGATTCTATAGGCCTTCGTAAAAAAGTGCAACCAAAATTAGATGGAAGTTTTATTGTTACAAAACATAGCGAAAGATTTGTTATTAAAATAGAAAATGACAGTTTGAGAATGTACTATAGAACTTCATTATCTGCATGGAAAGAAACTGTAATTTCTGCAAAAGAAAACCAACTGATCCTCAAAAATGAAATCGGAAATGTTTACTTTTATAAACCATACCAAAAGATAGAACTGTAATGGCAAAACGTCATCAAGAACATCAACGTCTAAATGAAATTTTAAAAGATTTTGTATCAGACAACAACCTGCAAAAAGGTCTAGACAAAGTTGCAGTTCGCGATGTTTGGGAAAAAGTAATGGGACCTGCGATTACAAAATACACTCAGAATATTAAGTTAGAAAGAAATACTTTATTTGTACAACTAACCTCATCAGTATTACGAGAAGAACTTAGTTACGGTAAAGAAAAAATTATTACAAACCTTAATGAAGAGCTAGGTAAAGAGTTAATTAAGAAACTAGTACTTAGATAACCTATCGAATATACGAATCTAACAAAAACACTATAAAACTTAAAATAGTATTATGGTATTACTATAGTTTTGCAATATGAAGGTGAACAATCTACAGTTACTTCAGAAAAAATACACACCTCATATGTGCCAGCGATATCAAATTCAAAAGTAAATGTATTATCTCCTCCAGGCCCTCCATCTTGTTCTAGGATATCATCATTAACTTTCCATTCATAAACAAGGTCTTGCATTCCAGGAAAATCTGCATAAAATATATATGTATTTGAAACACCTTGCTGTTCTTGAGTAATAAAAAACTCTGGACATGCTAGTATTTCTTTACAAAATTCAACTCCATCGGGGCATAGTGGTGGCGTAGCTGTTATGCAAACATTATGAACTCCTGGGGTGAGGTAAGTACTAAATATGTTATCGCCATTTGCTCCTCCATCACCTACCTCTACAACCTGATTATCAACTTTCCAATCATACTGTATTTCATTTATTCCTATAAAATTAGCTGTAAAATTGTATTGCAAAGTCCCAGGCTCTTTTTCAAATTCGAATTGCAAATTAGGGCAAGAATTTTCTACAACTAGTTCTTTGCATACTGTGTTTCCTTGTGCACAATCCGGGGTTATAATTTTTATACAAATATCATAGGTTCCAGGAAGAAACTCTCTTGTAAAAACACCACCATTCAATACAACATCTGTAATTAGCTCTCCATTAATTTTAAAAAAAACTTCATAGCCATCCTTAATTTCAAAATCGGGAGTAAACTGGTATGAATTATTAGATAATAGTTTAATATCGAATCGTATATCTGGGCAACCTACACATTTATTTATGACTTCATAAAACTCGTAATATGTAGAAACTGTAGTCGATTTAAAATCTGGTGCTACCAATATATTAATAGGAAACTTAAAATCTGGTTGATATATAATTCCTTGATCTCTTAGGAAACTATCAAAGGTTTCATCATCATTAAAAGTTTGTTCTTCCTTCTCATTATTTAACAAAATAACCGGATAGTCAAACTTAAAACACTGTCTAAAAAGGGAAACAAAATCATCTCTAAAAGTATCTAGTTCACATTCCTTATACAACTGTAATAGTGCAGTTTCATCTTTTACAGTAAATAAATTATTACTGCCTTTTATTAAAATTTCAACAGGAAATTGAAGCCCGGTTATATTGAAATTGGCGCTTTGGCCAGATATAGCATTTAGTAATCCTTGAAAGTTATCAATCCGTATACTCGAATCATTATTATACCCCAAAACAATAGGGTAATCAAATCTAAAACATAATTCATTCTCAGAAACAGTAGCCCCTTTGGCATTAATATCATTAAAAATGGTTACAATGGTTATTGATGATGTAATTGTTTCTGTTTCATCAGGAAAGAAAGAATCATCATTTACACAAGAAACCATTGTTAATAAAAACACAAAAACGCTTCCTAGATATGTTATAATTGTTTTCAAATATTACTTTTCTTATATATGTAAAACGCTCAAAAATTAATTTACCCCACCCCTTTTAACAAAATTAACATTTTATGAATGTATAAAATTTTAATCAGAATAAGAAAAAGCATTATAACTATCAAAAAAAATCCCCAGAAGTATGGCAATATCTTCTGGGGAATTAACCTAATTAATCTAACCTAAAACTATTTTTTATCTACTGTATTAATTTGTTGGATCTATTACTTCAAGCATTTCACATTTTTTTACTCCCTCTGGGCATTGTGGGGTCTCTACCAACAAACACACTTCATAAGAACCTGGCTCAAAATCATAAGCAAATGGGTCTTCTTTTCCCGAACTACTGCCTACGTATTCTCCATCTACAAACCACTCTGATGATACATCTTGAACTCCTTCAAAGTTTCCTGGGAAAAACTTATACCCATTACTATTTCCTTGTTGTTCTATTTCAAAAGATAATTCCGGACATGCAAATTCACCAACTCTAATTTCTTTGCAGTACTTAACTCCTTCTGGACAATCTGGGGTAATTACTTTTAGACAAATAGTATACACTCCATCTTCAAATTGATACCTTAATACTCTGTTTCCTTCTTGTGGATCTGACGGATTCTCTATTAGATCATCATTGATATACCATTTAATTTCTGTCACCTCATTAACTTCGCTCAATTTAGCTCCTTTTATATTTGCCTCAAAAACATAAGTATTAACACTACCTGGCTCCATTCCTTTTTCGAAAGAAACTTCTGGACATACTAAATCAGATTCTTTTACTATGATTTCTTTACAGTATGATGCTCCTTCTGGGCAATCTGATGTTTCTGTCATGATACATACTTCGTATGTTCCTGACTCTTTAAAATCCCATATTAAATAATTATCTTCATTTGGTGCAGAATCTTCAACCAATTCACCATTGATTAACCATTGGTAAGGTGTATTTTCAACGCCTCTAAAATCTGCATAAAACTTGTATGTATATGGTCTTTCATATTGTTTACTTTTAAAGAACAGATCTGGGCAAGGGTTATTTTCGTCTATAGTAACTTCTATATCAATACAGGCTTCTCTTGTAATATCTTCACTTATTACTTTAACACAAATAGTATGCTTGCCAGGCTCGAATAAATAGTCCAAAATTTGATTGATAATATCATTTTGATTCTCACCATCTATAATATTACCATCAATAGACCATATTAACTCTGCATCATTAACACCATTAGTTTTTGCTTCAAATCGGTACACTGCACTTCCTTCTTTATGATCTACCAAAATTTCAACTTCTGAATCATTATTATCAAAATCTTCTGTTTGTTCGCAAGAAGTAAATCCTAAAATACATGTAATTAACACTACATACCATACACTAAGTTTTCTCATTGTTATTGCTTTTTTGGGTTATTGTTTTTAAATAGTGAGGGTTTTATGTCTCACATAAATGAAACGTCTAATAAAAAACTTACCCTACCCCCAGTATTAATTTTTGATAGCTTAGAAAAAAAATATAGCTTTGGAAATATATTTTTGTCCCTGATGTCTGAAAAGGAAAACTCTACATGCAACGAACAAGTCTTTGATCATTTTTTCAAAAACCATTCTAAACTTTTGAGAAACTATATCTATTATAAGTTTGGAGATTTAAATCAAGCTGAAGATATTGTACAAGATGCTTTTATAAAATTATGGAACAATTGCTCTAAAGTACCTCTGGATAAGGCCAAGAGTTATATCTATACTGTAGCAACAAATCTTGGGATAAGTATAACCAGGCATCAAAAAGTAAGGTTTAAATATCAAGATTATATTACGCAACGCAAAAAAGAAACTCATAATGAATCTCCAGAATTTGTTATGCTTGAAAAAGAATATATGGAGAAGCTCAAAAAAGCAATAGCAGACTTACCCGAGCGGCAAAGAGAAGTTTTCTTATTAAGTAGAATTGATAAAAAAACCTATAAAGAAATAGCAGAATTATCTGATGTATCTGTAAAAGCAATAGAAAAACTAATGCATAAAGCACTATCAACATTAAGAAAAAAGATAGGGAATGTGTAGGTAATTATTCGATACAAAATAAGCTAATAAGAAAGTAAAATAATACGTAATTTTAAAATTTAGGTTCTCAGATTTGATTTTTAAAATTAAAGGTAGGGTATTTGAAATGTAAAACGTTCACATTATATAGATCGATGTTATGTTAGATGATAAAAAAGATGATATATTCTTATCAAGATGGATAAACGGAGAGCTTTCTGAAGAAGAACTACGTGATTTTCAATCTCATCCCGAATACGAACATTATGTAAAAATAATGGCGGGAGCAGATGCATTACGACTTAAAGATTATGATTTAGAAGAAGAACTATTAGTTATAAAATCTAAAAGCGGTAGTAAAAAATCCAGAAATGTAATTAAATTATGGCCATACATGGCCGTAGCTGCATCAATTGCATTAATTATTGGACTATTTATATTTAGTCAAAATGAATCTTTTTCGACAAATTACGGAGAAAAATTAGTAGTACTACTTCCTGATGGATCAGAAATGATTCTTAATGCAAAATCTAAAGCAAGTTTTGACAAAGGTAATTGGAAAAACACGAGATTGGTGGAGTTAGAAGGTGAAGCATTTTTTAAGGTCAAAAAAGGAAGTGAATTTACAGTTTCTACAGATAATGGAGATGTTTCGGTTCTCGGAACACAGTTTAATGTACAATCACATAATTCTTTTTTTGAAGTAAATTGTTATGAAGGAAAAGTTCAGGTTATAAATCAAAAAAACAAAGAAATATTAACTGCAGGTATAGCTTATAGAAACATAGAAGAAACCCCAGAAAAATGGATTTTTGCTAGGAAAAAGCCTTCATGGGTTACTAATACTAGTTCCTTTAGAAGTGTTCCTTTAAAATATGTTTTCAAAGAACTTGAAGAACAATACAACATACAAATAAATACTACCAATATTAATACCAATACTATCTATACTGGTACATTTCCAAATAATGATATAGAAGTTGCTCTTAAAACAGTTTTTAGTACCTTAGGCATTGAATATAGCCTAACACCAGATGGCAAAACCGTCGTACTAGAAAAGTAAAAGAATGATTAGACTTTTATATGTATATGTTTTTTTATGGGCCATATCTGTTTTTTCGCAAGAAGAAACTAAAGTCATTGTTTTAGAAAACAAACCATTACCAGATGTGATTTCTATTCTAGAAGCACAATATGACCTTAAATTCTCTTATATTAACAAGGTTGTAGAGGATAAAAAAATCACTCTAAACCTTACATCAGGATCCACTATAACAGAAATCCTTTCAGCTCTTCAATTGCAAACTTCATTAAAATTTGAAATTACTGGAAGCAATTATATCACTATTAGTACATACAACAAAAAAGATTATATTTCAGTATGCGGATATGTTTTTGATGAGGAGCAAAAACCTCTAAAAGATATTGGAATTTTTTTTAAAGCCATACGCGCTAATGCTACTACAGATAAGAATGGCTATTTTGAATACAGTAAAGTACCGTACAACTCTGTGATTTTAATTAGTGCTCCTGGTTTTAGACAAAGAATACTAAACTCAAGAATATTTCTAGCTGATGAATGTATCAAAATATATCTCATTAATGAATCTGAAGAAGTTCTAGACGAAGTATTTATTCAAGAATATTTAGCCAAAGGGATTACTCAGAATAAAAAAGTGGTTAATATTGATCTGCAAGATATAGAAATCCTACCCGGGCGAATAGAGCCCGATATTTTACAAACTGTACAGCTTACTCCAGGAGTAAACAATCCTTTTGAAACTGCATCTGGATTATTTGTACGAGGTAGTACTCCTCATCAAAACCTGGTGTTATGGAATGGCATTAAAACATATCAACAAGGACATTTTTTTGGAATGTTATCAGCATTTAATCCCTATGCTACCAAAGAAGTTGATTTTTCAAAAAGTGGCGTAAGTGCTCGATATGGAGATCGAATTGCTGGGGTAATAGATATTAAATCTCAAAATCAAATTGGAGATCGTTTTACAGGAGGGGCTGGTTTTAATATGATTAATGCAGACGCAGTAATTCATACGCCAATTATTCGTGACAAAATATCGCTTCAGGTTTCTGGTAGAAGATCCTATACTGATATCTTAGAAACTTTTACTTATAAAAAGTTCTCAGATCGAGTTTTTCAAAACACAAAAATCGAAGAAAACCAAGATCTTAACAGTCAAAAAAACAACTTTTTTTATATAGATTACAATGCAAACTTAATTATTCAACCCACAGTAAATCATACTATAGAAATCAATACGCTCTACAATAAAAATGATCTTGATTTTAGAAAAAACAATCAGGCCGAGTCTTTTAATGATGATTTGATCACCGAAAACGAAGGGTATAGTGTAAAATGGAAAAGTTCTTACAACGATAAATTATTTATTGATACTAATGGATACTATACCAAATACCTTCTTAATTATCAATTTATTACTAGAAACTTAGATGTCATTTCAGAAATCGAAAGTAAAAAAAATAGCGTACTTGACTATGGAGGCGAATTGAATGTAAATTATAAATTCTCAACATATCAAAACCTTTCTGCAGGATACCAGTATTCTAAAAATACAATTAAATATGCATTTGTAACCACTACACCTGATTATGAATTAATTCTTGATCAAGATGATCGGTTTCTTAATACTCATGCATTTTACTCTGAATATAAATTTGAAAATCCAAAAAACTTTTACGCCTCGATTGGATTAAGACTCAATCACTATGCAGAACTTAATGAATCATTTGTAGAACCACGAGTTTTTATTCAAAAAAATATCACTAAAGATTGGAGTGTAAATACCAGTGCAGAATATAGAAGCCAGGCTAATAGTCAAATCAAAGAATCTGTTGTAAGTGATTTGTCTCTCGAGAATCAAGTCTGGACATTGGCTAACAAAGAACAATTTCCGATAATTTCTAGTTATCAGTTCACATTTGGCACTAGTTTTAGAAAAAACAAATGGTATTTAGATATTGATAGTTACTATAAACAAATTGATAATATCACCACATTAACTGCTGGATTTATTAACCCTACTGATAATACATATCATACAGGAGGTAGTAAGGTTTTTGGAGTGGATTTTTTCTTAAAAAAAAGATTTAAAAAATATAAAACCTGGGTAAGCTATTCGTATATCGATACACGTAATAAATTTGAAGGAATCAATAATGAAGAATCTTTTCCTGGTAATTGGAATATAGAGCACACTGTAAAATGGTCACATTTTTATAAAATTAATAATTTTCAATTCTCTTTGGGGTGGCTTTGGCATACCGGTAAGTCATATACTAATATTGCAGGTGTTGATGAAAGTGGAGAAATAATAATTTTAGATTTTGGTAAGATCAATAGTAACAATTTGCCTGTGTATCACAGATTAGATTTCTCTGCTATTTATGATTTCAAGATAGGATATGATCCAAACATAAAATACCGAATCGGTTTTTCTATACTTAACATATATGATAGAAAGAATCTATTAAACAAAGAGTTTAGAACTACGAATTCTCTGAACAATCAACTGCTTAACACAGATATATTTTCATTAGGCATTACTCCTAATATTAGTTTTAGGGTATTTTGGTAAAAAAAACCACTCTGAACAATCAGAATGGTTTTTTTAATATTTTTATAACGTTGTTTCTTAGAACTGCTCTCTTCCCGAAAAGTGAAAAGCTCCTTCAATTGCAGCATTTTCATCGCTATCACTACCATGCACAGCATTCTCGCTTATAGAAGTAGCAAATTTCTTTCTAATAGTACCTTCTGCAGCTTCTTCAGGATTTGTTGCCCCGATCAAAGTTCTAAAATCCTCTACCGCATTTTCTTTTTCTAAAATAGCTGCTACAATAGGGCCACTTGTCATATATTCTACTAATTCTCCATAAAAAGGACGTTCCTTATGCACTTCATAAAATGCTTTAGCATCGTTAGTAGTAAGT
This sequence comes from uncultured Aquimarina sp., assembly GCA_947501475.1. GTDB lineage: Bacteria > Bacteroidota > Bacteroidia > Flavobacteriales > Flavobacteriaceae > Aquimarina. The sequence continues at coordinate 86,147 of CANMWA010000007.1, forward strand.
TCAGTCAATTTCATTGCTACAATTCTAAATCCTGAAGCTGTAATTTGCTCTAGGATTGCCCCAATGTATCCTTTTCTTACTGCATCAGGTTTAAGCATTGTAAATGTTCTGTTTGTTGCCATCGTAATTTTTTTTGTTATCTACCTCTTTTACAAGAAGCTTATTGAGTTATTATAGGAGTATAATTGCTCCTTTTTTATTTTTTTGTGCAAAAGTATAGATAAAAGAATCAAAAACAAGAATTATCATAAGAAAGTGAATTTCACCAATAGCCTTTTCTTATTAAAAACTTAATTCTTAGGATATTGCCTAATATATTCTTGAAGCACGATATTGTCTTGACCTCTCATTTGCATTGTAACTTCATACGTGTCAAAATTAAATTTTAAAACTCCAAAACTTGGTATAGAAATAACTCTTCCTAACCTATATTGATTTGATTCTCCTTTATATTTATAATATGAATGCGTTAGACCACTAGAAGTAAAATCAATTAACGGATATTTAAGTCCATCTATTTTTAATGTTGAAAATTCTGAAATATGTCGATCTCCACTAAGTAATATTGCATTTCTAACTGCTTTTTGCTTCAATAAGTTTTTTAATCGATCGACTTCATGCGGAAAATTACCCCAAGTTTCAAAACCATGTTCCCCAGATAAAAACTGAATACTACTTACTATAACTACAAAATCAGAATAGTTGTTCTCTAATTCTTTCTCTAACCATTTCCATTGTTTTTCACCCAGAATAGTATCCTCATTATTTTCAGAAGGTTGATATCGCCTCTCATTTGTTTTACTTTTTGTTAACGGGGATCTAAAATATCTTGTATCCAAAACGATTACTTTTATGTTTCCTTTTTCAATTTCAAATATTTTAGATGTATACACCCCTTCTTGTGATCTTCTGGGGTCATCCTTTGGTATTTCTAAAAAATCTAAAAATAACTGCTGACTTTCTTTTTTCTTCCTCCACTCTACCCCAGCATCATTTTTACCATAATCGTGATCATCCCATGTCGCCATAATTGGGATAGACTGTTTTAGTTTTTGATACTCTGAATTATTATTCTGCTGATCATAATCTTTCTTTATTTTTGTCATATCCTCAGAATCTGCATAAATATTATCACCCCCCCAAATAAATACATTGGGTGTATTTTTTAGAATTTCATTCCAAAATGGCTGTGGCAGATCTTGTTTATTGCAACTTCCAAAGGCAATCACAAAATCACTTTGGTCAGGTTCTAAATTTTTTTGAGGGTATAGTATACATGAGAAGCATAAAAATACGAGTAATGTTACATATCTATTCATCATAACAATAAGATTAAAAACAAAAATAATTGATCTAATATTACTAAAATATTATTTATTGTATATTCGCTGACTTATGAATAATCTAGATATAAAAGAAATAAAGGAGCTTTTATCTACTCCAAAAAACATTGTTATTGTTACTCATAAAAACCCTGACGGAGATGCTGTTGGTTCTACAATGGCCTTACATCATTATCTCACATCCTTAGGGCATAATTCTACCGTGATCACACCCAATGAATATCCTGATTTTTTAAAATGGATACCAGGTCAAGATACTATTATTAAATATAACAACAATACCGAAGCTGCAAAGTCAAAAATAGAAGAGGCTGATCTTATATTTACTTTAGATTTTAATCATTTATCCAGAAGTGGTGATATGGAAAGTGTTTTGGCAAAAACCAATACTACTTTTATCATGATTGATCATCACCAACAACCAGATAGTTATCCCAAATATACATATAGCGACACTGGGATGAGTTCAACATGCCAAATGATCTATCATTTTATAGAAAAATTAGGTGATTTAGAAAAAATTACTCCACAAATAGCTACCTGTATCTATGTTGGTATTATGACAGATACTGGGTCTTTCAGGTTTAGATCAACAACCAATATTACTCATACAGTAATTGCTGATCTTATTAATCGTGGAGCCGATAATACAAGTATTCATGAAAACATTTATGACACCAATACTATTTCAAGGCTTCAATTAAAAGGTGTTGCATTAAAAAACCTAAAAGTATTACCCGAATATAAAACAGCCTATATCACTATATCCCAAGATGAGTTAGATCAAAATAATTTTAGAAAAGGAGACACAGAAGGTTTTGTAAATTTAGGATTATCTATCAGTGGTATCAAGTTCGCTGTAATTTTTATAGAAAATAGAGGTGAAGGGATTATTAAAATTTCATTACGATCTAAAGGTGATTTTTCTGTTAACGAATTTTCTAGAAATCATTTTGAAGGAGGCGGCCACCACAATGCTGCAGGGGGTAAAAGTAATCTTTCTTTGCCCAATACAATTGATAAATTTATTAGTATCTTGCCAGCTTATAAAAACGTCCTGAATCAATGAGAATAATTCTTTATACATTTGGTCTTGTTTTTTTATTTTCTTCTTGCAAGACCCCAGAAGCACGTAAACCAGTAAGTATTAAATCAGGGTCATTTATCGACGAATCTATCAATCGAAATAAAGAACTAGCCTCTAAAGAAGAAGCAAGAATTCAAAAAATCATCGATCAAGATACGCTTCATAAATACATAACATCCAAAGGAGGTTTTTGGTACTTCTACAATAAAAAAGATACGCTTCCTGGCAATACTCCAAAATTTGGAGATATTGTAAATTTTAATTACAACATCAAGGATTTAAACGGCAATACAATTTATTCAAAAAAAGAACTAGATACTATTACCTATTATATCGATAAAGAAGAATTATTCTTAGGATTAAGAGAAGGTATAAAACTCATGAAAGCAGGTGAAACAATCACATTTTTATTTCCATCTTATCAAGCATACGGATATTATGGTGATGAAAATAAGATTGGAACAAATATTCCGTTAATGTCTAAAGTAACACTTAATAAAATCACAAAAGAATAAACAACAGAAATTAATTAATAACACAAATGAAAAAATTAAACCTCTTATTATTAGCTCTTATCACAATAGCCCTTGCTAGTTGTAACGAAAAATATCCTGATCTACAAGACGGAGTTTATGCAGAAATTGTAACTAATAAAGGTACAACAGTTGCAAAATTATACTATGACCTTACACCAATGACCGTGGCCAACTTTGTCTCTTTGGCAGAAGGCACAAATACAATGGTAGATAGTACTTATAAAGGTAAAAAATATTACAACGGAATCATATTTCATAGAGTAATCAAAGATTTTATGATACAAACAGGAGATCCATTAGGAACAGGTACAGGTGATCCTGGATATAAGTTCCCAGATGAAATTGTAGATTCTCTTTCTCACAAATCAAAAGGTATTTTATCTATGGCTAATTCGGGTCCAGACACCAACGGAAGTCAATTTTTTATCACCCTAAAAGAAACTCCATGGTTAGATAGAAAACATACTGTTTTTGGAGAAATTGTGATAGGTCAAGATGTAGTAGACAGTATTGGGGTTATCAAAACTGCCCCTGGTGATAAGCCAGAGAGCGAAATAAAGATGTTAGAAGTTAATATTATTCGCAAAGGTAATGATGCAAAAGCTTTTGATACTAAAGTAGCATTTACTGATAAGCTTAAAGTACTTGAAGAAGAAAAGGCAGAAAAAGAACGATTAGATAATGAAAGAAACACAGCTATCGCTGCTAAATTTAATGAGTTAAAAGCAACAGCAAAAAAATTAGAAAGTGGATTAGAAATTGTATTTACTAATGAAGGAAATGGTGAAAAACCAAAACCAACTGATACGGTAAATGTATACTATGCTGGATATTTTGCTGATGGAAAAATATTTGACACCAATATCGCAGAAAAGGCAAAAGAAACAGGGATTTTTAACGAGCGTAGAGCTGCAGATCCAAGAGGTTATGCCCCAATGCCAATGCCTTACTCACCAGAAGCTAGAATGATTCCTGGTTTTAAAGAAGGAGCACAACAAATGAAAGTTGGTGATAAGACTGTACTTTTTATTCCTGCACACTTGGCTTATGGAGAAAGAGGTGGCGGACCAATACCACCAAATGCAGACTTAATATTCGAGCTTGAAATTGTAGATATTAAAGGAAAATAGAAATAATAAATGTTCTCTATTTATAAAAAACATCCCGAAATAATCGGGATGTTTTTTTTGTGATTATCTGTATCTATATTTTTATACTATCCTATTAGTATCCAAACCCAAATTACCCCATTCTATCTTCTTTATAACCTTATAACACTATATAAAGAGAACTATAAGAATCCTTAGAACCAATTAGCTACTCTATTTTTTTAAACAAATTTGGAGTTTTAAAAATTTATTATAACCCTAAAGTAGGCAACTGTTTTACTTTATGGTAAGTTAACCCAGCTTTAATACATTTTTTTAACTCAACTTCAGCAATATTATCATTCATCTGAAAAACGATCGCTCGATTTCCTTCAAAATTAAATGTATTTTTATAAACCATTCTAAAAGTTGGCACCAACTTGCTGGTACACTGAAAATACATAGCATATTGATCTGGTGTGTTTTTCTTCCAATCAATACGGATGGTACTACCATATTTAGTAAGATAACTTGGTTCTCCCCATTTTAAGGTTTCATTTATACTTTTTATATCCTCTATTTGGTTCGCGGTATCTATAATTAGTCTTCTTAAGTGTGTCATTTTATCTCTAATCAAATCAGGATAATTATCAAAAACCAATTGTACGTCAGGGTTTGATGTTATGTTTACATTTCTCACAAGAACTAGCATTAAATATTACAAATGTGTCTTAAATATAGAGGATTATAATTATTAAACAGACATCCCAATTGGTTTTTATAGTTTTTTATTTCTTAGGAATCTCTTTGAGAATTTCTACAACAAACTTCCAATATTTTTGTGCAGAAGAAATACTGGCGCGCTCATCAGGTGAGTGAGCTCCTAGAATAGTGGGACCAAAAGATATCATATCCATATCGGGATAATTTTGCCCTAAAATACCGCATTCGAGGCCTGCATGACAAGCCGCAACGTGAGCTTTTTCTCCATTTAGTTTTTGGTACAACTCGTCCATTACTTTTAAGATAGACGAATCCATATTAGGTGCCCACCCTGGATAGTCACCACTAGTAGATACCTCACAACCGATCAGCTCAAAAGTAGCTCTTAATGTATTCACCAAATCTAGTTTAGACGACTCTACACTACTTCGGGTTAAACACTCTATAGTAATTCCTCCATCTTTAATAGTAACCTTAGCAATATTATTTGAGGTTTCTACCAAATCAGTAATCGAAGCACTCATTGTATATACTCCATTATGTGCAGCATACAAGGCTTTTAATATTCCTTCTTGTACTCCCAAATCCATCACATTAGTAGGTAAATCTACTTTTGAAATCTCTATTTCTAGATTTGGATCTATGATAGAAAGTTCGTTTTTGATGGTTTTAGATAGTTCTACAGTTTCAAATTCAAAAGCTTCTTCCTGTATCGTATCTACTACTATTGTAGCGAAACTCTCTCTTGGGATTGCATTTCTTAAACTTCCACCTTTGATTTCGTTTACTCGCAACCCAAAATTTTCAAATCCATCAAACAACAGCCTGTTCATAATTTTATTAGCATTACCCAATCCTTTGTTGATATCCATTCCAGAATGTCCGCCATTGAGTCCGGTTACCGAAATCGTATAGGCAATCTTTCCGTCTGGAGTTGGTTCTTCTTTATATGTTCGCTTGGCTGTGACATCGATTCCGCCTGCGCATCCTACTCCTATTTCATCATCTTCTTCAGTATCTAGGTTTAATAAGATATCACCTTGTAACCATCCTCCTTCAAGCCCCATAGCACCTGTCATCCCTGTTTCTTCATCAATAGTAAATAATGCTTCGATAGCTGGATGTTGGATATCTTTAGATTCAAGGATAGCCATAATAGTAGCTACTCCTAGCCCATTATCGGCTCCCAAAGTGGTTCCATTAGCCCTTACCCAATCGCCATCAACATACATTTCGATCCCTTGGGTATCAAAATCAAAATTGGTGTCTGCATTTTTTTGATGTACCATATCCAAATGGGACTGCATTACTACAGTTTTTCGATCTTCTAAACCTGGGGTTGCTGGTTTTCTAATTAAAACGTTTCCTACTGCATCTATTTCTGTAAGTAGCCCAAGAGATTCGCCAAAATCTTTCATAAACTTTATAACGCGTTCTTCTTTTTTTGAAGGTCTTGGAACTGCATTAAGGTCTGCAAATTTATTCCAAAGTACTTTGGGTTCTAGGTTTCTTATTTCTGAATTCATATAAATGTATTGTGTTTGAAATGCGAAATTCTAAATTTTAAATTCCAAATCCCAGTATGTTATCAAAAATTTATAAGATATCGGTACTAAAAAAATCTAAAATTTTGTCACTCAACCTAGAATTGTAAATATATTTACAAAATGCAGAGAAAAACTAAATTCATCTTAGCAATATTATTACCTGTTCAAATTATTCTGATCAAGATTATTTCTTTTTTCCCAGAGTTTATTGAGCAGTTTTATAGTAAAGGTATTTTTGTATATACTTCTAAGATATTACGATATGTATTCGGGTGGATTCCATTTTCTTTTGGAGATATCTTATATACCGTTTTAATTATTTTTTTAATTCGTTTTTTATATAGAAAAGTGTTTAAAAAGAATGTGCTTTGGAAAGAAGTTTTGTTAGAAGCTTCAGCAACATTATCAGTTGTGTATGCTAGTTTTCATCTTCTATGGGGGATGAACTATTATAGATTACCTTTACATGAAATAATGAATCTTGATGATGAATATACAGAGGCTGAATTGATTCAAGTTTCTGAAAAATTAATTAGTAAAGCCAATATTTTACATTTAAGATTAGAACCTAATGATTCTTTATCTATAAAAATCCCTTATTCTAAAGATGAAGTATATCAAAAAACAATCCCTGCTTATCGTCAATTAAGCAGTATATTGCCTGGATTGGATTATCATCCAAAAAGCATAAAAAATTCGATATTAAGTCTACCTCTTACCTATATGGGATTTAGCGGTTATCTAAACCCATTAACCAATGAGGCTCAGGTAAATGGGCTTATACTCAATTATAAAGCGCCCACAACAAGTTGTCATGAAGAAGCCCATCAATTAGGGTTTGCCAAAGAAAATGAAGCTAATTTTATAGCAGCACTAACCACAATCAACTACGATGATATTTATTTTAATTATAGCGGAGTAACTTTTGCGCTTAGATTTTGTTTAAACGACTTGTATCACCGTAATGAAGAAAAAGCAATTTGTCTTCTCGAGAAATTGAGGCCTGGTATTAGAAAGAATTATCAAGAAGTGAATGATTTTTGGGAATCTTATGAGAACCCCTTGGAACCCATTTTTAAATCTACCTATGATAGTTACTTAAAGGCAAATAATCAACCAGACGGGATGGAAACCTACAGTTATGTAGTCGCCCTCCTGGTTAATTATTATAAAAATAAGGTATAAAGCTTATAGTGTATTGTAGAAATCAATAATTTTTATTAAATCTTTCTCTTTTTTGAAACTTAATTTCTTTGAAGAAGCAAATTCTTCGACTTTACTTTTTTGATCCTTAAGTATCCCTACCACATCTTTCTTTTTCAATTTAATCTGCTCTAGCTCCCCTGTTTTTGTTTTGATAAAATACTCATACTTATCAATAAAACTAGGAGGCACAGCCTGCCCATACGTAGATTCTGCTTCAGACCCTTCTCTAAGTTTCTTTTTTGGTTTTAATACCAAAGAAGTACTCTTGTTTTTATTAAAAATAATAAAGTATCCTTTGTCTTTAAACATTTCATACTGATAATTGTTTAGTACTACTTTGATACTTTCTTTCTTCAAAAGTGCAAATTCTTTGTTATCCTGTAACACCTCTACCTCATCATTAAACGCATTGTATTTTATCAGAGATTTATGAAGCATCTTATCGCCATCATAAATTGTTGCCATTTTAAAACTTTCTTCATGATATTTACTCCCTTTAATATCCTTTTCTCCAACTTTTTTGGTGATCGGGCGAACAAAACCGTTTAAAATAATAAACGTATCATTATCATTAATCCCTACATTGTGGTGTTTATCGTCGTTGTCTGTATCTTTAGCATCTTGACCATTAGTCAATACAGTAAAAAACAAGCCCACAATTAAAATTACTTTTCTTGTTGTTAACATAATATTCATTTTTAATTGAATGCAATTATAATAATTAATTTTAGATGTGACCTATGTGTTACCCTGTTAAATAATTATTAATTAACAATGTCTTTCTTGGCCAACTACTATCTTTAAAACCGAGTTATACACTTTACACAATTTTTATGAAAAAACTTCTATTATCGTTTATGGTGATATTTTGTGGGCTTAATTTATATGCTCAGGAATACTTTCCAAAAAATGACGGAGTCAAAACAACAAATTCTAATTACACCGTATTTAAAAATGCAACAATTCATACCTCACCAGGTTCAGAAATCAAAAATGGAACTTTAGTTATTCAAAAAGGCAAAATTATTGCTGTAGGAACTTCTGTAACTACTCCAGAAAACAGTGTAATTATTGACCTCAAAGGAAAACATATTTATGCTTCTTTTATTGATCCTTTTACAAATTTTGGCATTAAAAAACCAAAGAAGCAAGAGGGTGGTATCTTTAGCCCTGGAGTTAAGTTAGCTTGGAAAGCTACAAGAGAAGGATACTATTGGAACGATCATATTCGACCAGAAACTAGTGCTCTTACCAATTTTAAATATGACAATAAAAAAGCTACAGAATATATAAAAGAGGGTTTTGGCGTATTAAACACCCATATGCCAGATGGAATTATAAGAGGGACTGGATTATTAATTGCACTAAATAATGAAGGCCCCGAGGGTGAACGTTTACTTAGTGATAAATCTGCTCAATTTTTATCTTTTTCAAAAAGTAATAGAAGTAAACAAGTATATCCTACATCATTAATGGGCGCTATGGCATTACTCAGGCAAGTTTACTATGATGCCAATTGGTACTCATCAAACAATACAAACAACAAGGATTTATCTATTGAGGCATTAAACAGAAATAAAAATTTACCACAAATTTTTGAAGCTGGAAGTCGAATTAACGGTTTCAGGGCAGATAAAGTTGGTGATCAATTTAACATACAATATACTCTTGTTGGCGGTGGAGATGAATACGCCAGAATTGATAAAGTAAAAGCTACCAATGCAACCTATATTATTCCGCTAGATTTTCCTGAGGCTTACGATGTATCAAATCCATATATGACCAATGTAGTAAGTCTAGGAGATATGCGCCACTGGAACCAAGCCCCCACCAATCCTGCTATCCTATCCAAAAATGGCATTTCTTTTTCTTTAACTACCCATAAATTAAAAAAAATAGAAGACCTGAAAACTCGAATAATGAAAGCTATAAAGCATGGTCTTGACAAAAAAGTCGCTCTAGCAAGTTTAACTACTGTTCCTGCGCAGATTCTAGGGAAAAGCGACCTTTTAGGAAGTCTTAAAAAAGGTGCTTATGCTAATTTTTTGATAACCAAAGATGAATTATTCTCAAAGGATAACATCATTTTTGAAAACTGGGTACAAGGCCATAAAAATGTTATCACCGATATGAGTATCAAAGATATAAATGGCGAGTATGAACTTACTGTAGCCGGAAAATCATATGATATGTCAATTTCAGGAAAACCCTCTGCACCTAAAGCAGAAATAAAACTTGGAGATATTAAATTAGGTTCAAAAATTAGCTATAAAAACGATTGGATAACACTAACATTTACCGATGCAGATACAACAAAAACAAAGTATACAAGGGTCGTAACTACTATTGGCGACACTCCAAATTTTTGGAGTGGCAAAGCAATTCTAGACAATGGATCTGAAACATCTTTTACCGCCAAAAAGAAATCTAAAGAAGCTTCTGCTAAAAAGAAAGACGAAAAGTCCTCGAATAAAAAAGAAAAACCAGAAGTACTACCTATACTATATCCAAACATAGCCTATGGTAATGCTCAATTACCAAAATCTAAAGATCTTCTATTTAAAAATGCTACGGTTTGGACAAATGAAGTTGATGGTATCTTAATTGAAACTGATGTTTTAATTAAGAATGGTAAAATTTCTGCAGTGGGTAAAAACCTTAGTTCTGGAAATACCAAAGTAATAGATGCTACAGGAAAGCATATTACTGCTGGTATTATCGACGAACACTCGCATATTGCTGCAGATGCTATCAATGAAGCTGGGCATAACTCATCAGCCGAAGTGACTATTGAAGATGTTATTTCGCCAAGTGATATTAATATATACAGAAATCTTGCAGGAGGTGTAACTTCGATTCAGGTATTACACGGTTCTGCCAATCCGATTGGAGGTAGATCTGCAATTCTGAAATTAAAATGGGGAGAAAGTGCTGAAAATCTAATTTATAAAAATTCTCCTAAGTTTATAAAATTTGCATTAGGCGAAAATGTAAAGCAAAGTAATTGGGGAAGTACTACAAGATTTCCACAAACCAGAATGGGTGTAGAACAACTATTTACAGACTATTTTGGTCGTGCGCAAGCCTACGAAAAGCTCAAAAAGAGTGGAAAACCTTATCGTAAAGATATTGAGATGGAAACTTTGGTTGAAATCTTAAATGGCCAACGATATATTAGTTGTCACTCGTATGTACAAAGTGAAATTAATATGCTCATGAAAGTGGCTGAGAAATTTAACTTCAAGATCAATACCTTTACTCATATTCTCGAAGGATATAAAGTAGCTGATAAAATGGTTAAACATGGTGTCGGCGGATCTACTTTCTCAGACTGGTGGGCATACAAGTATGAAGTAAATGATGCAATCCCATACAATGCTGCAATTATGCACAATCAAGGGGTTGTAACCGCAATCAATAGTGATGACCCAGAAATGTCACGCCGTCTAAATCAAGAAGCAGCAAAATCTATAAAATATGGCGGCATAAGCGAAGAGGATGCCTTAAAATTTGTAACTCTAAATCCTGCAAAGTTATTACACATAGACGATCGAGTAGGAAGCATTAAAGTAGGTAAAGATGCTGATTTGGTTGTCTGGACAGATCATCCTCTTTCTATATATGCAAAAGCTGAAAAAACTATTATTGAAGGTGCTATCTATTTTGATCTTGAAAAAGATAAATCTATGAGAAAATCTATCGCTTCAGAAAGAAACAAACTTTCTATGATGATGTTAAAAGTTAAAAATAGTGGTTTAAAAACGCAACCACCTAAGAAGAACGAAAAGCAACATTTTCAATGCGAAACTATAGAAACGATACACTAATTATCTTGAAAATATAACATGAAAAAAATAGCATATATAATAGCACTATTTATATTTTTCTTCGGAAAAGTAGTTGCGCAACAAACTCCTGCCAAAACACAGAGTGAAGCCATAAGTATTACAGGTGCTACTGCGCATATTGGCAATGGAGAGGTTATTGAAAACAGCATTGTCATTTTTGAAAATGGCAAAATAACTGCAATTGGGGCCAATGGAAGTGCAGCTACAAAAGGAAAGGTAATTGATGCATCAGGAAAACATGTATATCCAGGATTTATTGCTCCAAATTCTACATTAGGACTTGTAGAAATAGCTGCCGTACGTGCTACTGATGATGACAGTGAAATAGGCAACTACAACCCACATATACGTAGTATCATCGCGTACAATGCTGAAAGTAAAATTGTAGAAAGCATGAGGCCTAATGGAGTTCTGATAGCACAAGTAACTCCAAGAGGAGGAGTTATTTCAGGAACTTCTTCTATTGTACAATTAGATGCTTGGAATTGGGAAGATGCAGTCCTAAAAACAGATGACGGAATCCATATGAATTGGCCAAATATTTTTACAAGAGGTCAATGGTGGTTGGGCGAAGATCCAGGGTTTAAACCTAATAAAGAATATGCAAAACAAGTTAGTCAAATAGAAGATTTTATAAACCAAGCTAAAGCCTCTATTAAATCAACATCATCTAATAAAAACCTGCCACACCTTGCAATGAAAGGTGTTTTTGATGAAACTAAGACATTATATATAAATGTAGAAGCTGAAAAAGCAATTTTGGATGTAATCTCTTTTGCAAAAGAGAATAATTTAAAAAAAATAGTATTAGTTGGTGCATATGAAGCTTATAAAGTAGCTGATCAATTGAAAAATAATAATATTGCAGTTCTAATTAAAAGAACTCACGAAACTCCCGCGTTAGAAGATGAAGATTATGATCTCCCATATAAAAATGCAAAATTACTAATGGATGCTAATGTATTAGTTGCTATACAAAATAGCGGGGGTATGGAACGTGCTAATGCACGAAATCTACCTTTTCAAGCTGGAACTGTAGCTGCACATGGTCTAGACAAAGAAAAAGCATTACAGCTTATTACTGGTAATAGTGCTAAAATATTAGGAATTGATAGTAACGTTGGAACATTAGAAGTTGGAAAAGATGCTACTTTATTTATAAGTATAGGAGACGCCTTAGACATGCGTACCAATCAATTACTGAAAGCTTTTATACAAGGACGTGATATTAGTTTAGAAAGTCATCAAACAAAACTTTGGAAACGATATAGTAATAAATATGGGCAGTAACTACAACACATTGAGCGGAGTCGAAAAATAACTTATTTCTCGACTCCGCTCAAAAATATAGAAAGCTTATTTTTTAAACTCTTTCATATCCTCAAGAGCACTAATTAGCATATTTACATGGTTAAGGGTACAACTCTCTCCCATAATACCAATTCTCCAAATCTTTCCTGAAAAAGCTCCTAAACCACCTCCTACTTCGATATTATAATCATTCAAGAGTTTATTCCTAATCAAAGCTTCATCATTTCCTTCTGGTAGAAACACTGAATTCAAGTTTGGTAAACGATATTGTTCTTCGACTAAATATCTAAACCCTAAAGCTTCTAACTTTGTTTTAAGTACTTGATGTACATCTTGATGTCGTTTCCAACGATTTTCTAACCCTTCTTCTAAAACGATTCGAAGTGATTCTCGTAATGCATAAACTGATGATACAGGAGCCGTATGATGATAAGCACGTTTAGCACCTCCCCAATAATTCTTAACCAATGTCAAATCTAAAAACCAGCTTTGTACTTTGGTTTTTCTATTCTCTAATACTTTTATAGCTCTATCAGAAAAACTAACTGGTGATAATCCCGGGGGAGCACTCAAGTTTTTTTGAGTTCCAGTATATATAGCATCAATACCCCAATCATCAACTCTAAGTTCCATTCCACAATACGAGGTGACTGCATCAACCATTAATAAGCCACCAGCATTATGAACCAGATCACTAATTTCTTTAATTGGCTGTAATGCTCCTGTAGATGTTTCTGCATGTACTAATGCTACTAATTTTGGTTTTGGGCAGATATCTAGAGCTTTTTTCACATCTTCGGTAGACACAACGGTTCCCCATTCTTTTTCAATTTTATGCACTGTAGCTCCACAACGTTCTGCAATATCTGCCATTCTGCCTCCAAAAACACCATTAATGCAGATAATAGCTTCATCTCCTGGTTCTAGAAGGTTAACTAAACAGGTTTCCATCCCTGCACTACCAGGAGCAGATACTACAAAGGTTAAATGGTTTTTTGTCAAAAAAGTATCCTGAACCATCGTTTTAACCTCATCCATAATGGTAACAAACTCTGGGTCAAGGTGGCCAATTAACGGAGTTGCCATCGCTTTAAGTACTCGTGGGTGTGTATCAGATGGGCCTGGCCCCATCAAAACTCTATTACTTGTGTTTAGTTCATTATACATAACTAAGTTTTCTTTATTTTCTACTATATCGTTTTCGTAAAATTAGGTAATTTTTAATGCATAAAATCTGATCGAAGAAGCTCTTTTAGTAAAAACCAGCTTTTATTTATAAATTTCATAATTCGACAAATACCTAGCTTTTATAGATTTCGACATTTTGAAAAATATAGGTGAATTTTTATGAAAAAAAATATTTTTATGTAAAAGAAAACCTGTCAATAAAAATATATTGACAGGTTTTAATATTGTAAAATATTAATTTATTATAAAGTTGCTTTCTTTTCTGCTATAGATTTTTTAAATAAAGCTTTAGCAGGTTTTTCTTTACTTACGCTAGCATTTATGAACTTTCTTTCACTTTTAATTTCTCCAACAACTCCGTTTTTATATGCTCTCCATTTTAGGGTTTTAGGAAGTAATAATCCATTTACATCATTCCAGTCAGCATATTCAATCAAACTAATTTTTTCACTAGCTTCTTTACTGAAAAAAGTTACTGTATATCCTAAAAAATTCATTTGTTGTGATGCTTCATCATAATATAAAAAGTAGTTGTCCTTTGGTGAATCTCCTACTCCATCACCATACGAAATTTTATATCCAGGATATGATTTCCCTGCTACTTTAAGGTCTTCAACTTTTTCATAAGAAACCCCTTCATCACCTAAAACAAAAGGCATAGCATAAAAATAAAACATCAGGTTATGATAAAAACGTGGATCTCCTTTAAAATAAGTTGAATCCTGTTCTAACCATGCCTCATTACCATCAAAACCTAAGATAAACTTATCGGTCTCTATACGGGCATGACGAGTTTTAAGGTCTGTTAAATGCTTTTCGATACCTTCGGGGTTATTTAATTCAAAAATCAGAGTATTCATTTGATCAAAAGCATCGATCCCTCCATGAGCTTTAAAAATTGATGCGATATCTTTGGGGAAATCTTTGGATCTGTCAGAAATTATCTCCTCCTTTTCTATCTCAGAAGCTTCATTTTCTTTCTCTGATTGTATTTCTTGTTTACAAGCCACTACAGTTGTACACACTAATAGTATTATGATTAGTTTTTTCATGATAAAATGTTAAGATATGAGTTAATTTTAGCAAGAGTAGTCGCATTGCATTCCTGACCTTACAAAAAATTAGGTTTTCTGTTTCTTCTTTTTTGCAGCAGGAAACAATACATTATTAAGTATCAATCGATATCCAGGCGAATTAGGATGAAGCTCTAACTCTGTTTTTGGGTCACCCACTCTATGCGTATAATCTTCTGGATCATGACCTCCATAAAATGTAAAGAAGCCTTTACCTTTGATGCCATGTATATATCTAGCTTCATTATTGGTTTTATTTTCACCAAGCACAAGGACACTAGATTTGATTTCATTAGGATTATATGCTGTGGTTTGCCCCATGAATCCTTTTACTAGAGCAGTATGATTTTGACATAGCATTGTAGGGATTGGGTCCCATTTTGCAGAAAAATCCATTAAAGTAAAATAATCCGTTGTTTTAGAGATCCGACGATTTCTAGTCATATCTATTGATGAAAACTCGTATACATTAGGGCTTCGTTCTAAAGTAAAGTTTTTAAAGGCAAAAGTTTTATTATAATCGATTTTTGATTGATAGCCTGGCTCACTTGGGTCTCCATCAAACATAGGTTCGCATATATCTACACCTTCTGCTGCTAATGCTATTTCAAAACTATCAGTCGCGCTACACATCGCAAACATAAATCCACCACCTACTACATAGTCTCTAATTTTTAAAGCAACTGCTAATTTTTCTTGTGAAACTTTAGAATACCCTACACTTTTGGCTAATTTTTCTGCAGCGGCTTTTTCTTTAATATACCAAGGTGCTGCTCTATACGAGGCATAAAATTTACCATATTGTCCTGTAAAATCTTCATGATGTAGATGTAACCAATCATATAAAATGAGATTATCTTCTAAAACTTCTTGATCATAAATCGTTTCATAAGGAATCTCAGCAAAAGTTAACACCATCGTAACGGCATCATCCCAAGGTTGATTTCCTTTTGGAGAATATACTGCAATTTTTGGAGCCTTCTCTAAAATAACAGCTTCCATGTTTTGAGAAGGGCTGCTTATTTCTTCGAGAATTTCTTCGGTTTGAGCATCACTTACTACTTCATAGGTAACTCCACGAATAGTACATTCTTTCCGAATAGCATCTGTATCTGGTAAAAGAAATGAACCTCCTCTATAGTTTAGCAACCATTTTACTTTAAGATCTTTACTTAATGTCCAATAGGTAATCCCATAGGCCTTTAAATGATTTTGTTGACCATCTGCATCCATGGGTATCAATACATATGAAGCATAAGCATTGAAACTAAACAAAAAAACAATACCATAAAATAAAGAAAACTTTATACTATTGTTTAAAAAAGATTGTATTTTAAAAAGGTACTTCATCATCATCACTAGAGTCGTTTATGCTACTCCCAAAAGCTTCATCCGCACTAGGAAGATGGCCAGTGTTGAAAGGTTCTTCATCACCATCATTCATTTTTGAATGAAATTCGAAAGGAGTACTAAAATCATCTAAGTTATCAAATTTACCTAAGTGACCAATAAATTTTAACCTAATATTGTCTAAGCCTCCATTACGATGCTTGGCAACAATAAATTCTCCTTGTCCTTGAGTTGGCGATCTTTCTTCATCGTCCCACTCATCAATTTTATAATATTCTGGTCTATAGATAAATGATACAATATCAGCATCTTGTTCAATGGCTCCAGATTCACGAAGGTCACTAAGTAGGGGCCTTTTACTACCTCCACGTGTTTCAACAGCACGTGATAATTGTGATAATGCAATAACAGGAACACTTAATTCTTTTGCCAGTGCCTTCAGGTTACGCGAGATCGTAGATATTTCCTGTTCACGATTTCCATTTTTACCAGTCCCCCCTGCGGTCATTAATTGCAAGTAATCAATAACAATCATTTTAATCCCATGTTGAGAAGCAAGACGTCTTGCTTTTGCTCTAAGGTCAAAAATCGATAATGAAGGTGTATCGTCTATAAATAAGGGTGCCTTTTCAAGATCCTTTACTTTCACGTTTAGTTGTTCCCATTCGTGTTTTTCTAACTTACCAGTTCGCAGTTTTTCCGAAGAAAGCCCAGTTTCAGAAGAAATTAAACGTGTAATTAACTGTACTGATGACATCTCTAATGAGAAGAAAGCTACAGGAATATTTTGCCCAACAGACATATTTCTCGCCATAGAAAGTGTTAACGCTGTTTTTCCCATACCCGGACGGGCAGCCACAATGATCAAATCACTTGGCTGCCAACCCGAAGTAAGTTTATCTAGTTTATCAAAACCAGATGGGATTCCACTTAAACCCTCTTTGTTTGAGATTTCTTGTATCTTCTTTTTTGCTTGTATTACTAAGTTTTGAGCTGTTTCTGTTGATCTTTTGATATTTCCTTGCGTAACTTCATATAATCTAGACTCTGCCATATCCAGAAGATCAAAAACATCTGTAGTTTCGTCATATGATTCTTCAATAATCTCATTTGATATTTTGATCAAACTACGTTGAATATATTTTTGAAGAATAATACGAGCATGAAACTCAATATGAGCAGAAGAAGCTACTTTTTGGGTTAATTGTATCAAATAGTAGTCACCACCTGCTAATTCTAGTCTAGAATCCTTCTTAAGCTGGCTAGAAACCGTTAATAAGTCTATTGGCTCAGAGTTTTCAAAGAGTTTATAGATCGCCTCAAAGATGTATTGATGTGCTTCTCGATAAAAAACATCAGGGTTTAGAATATCAATAATTTCGTCTACCCCTTTTTTATCAATCATCATCGCCCCAAGCACAACTTCCTCTAAATCAACTGCTTGAGGAGGTATTTTTCCTTTCTCCAGCGATATTACGTTCCCCCGACCGTAATTTATTTGCTGAACTTGCTGTACTTTTTCCATGACTACGAATGTAAAAAAATTGTAAAGAGATGTACCTACTTATAAAGATACGAATGTTCACCGGTCTTCAACAATTGAACTGTTAATAAGTTTATTTTTTTGTTAACAAGCATAAAAAAATCTGAAGTATGAAACTTCAGATTTAGGTAATAAGTGGTTTTTTAGGGGTTACCCTTTAAAGACTCCCATATTGGCATATTTGTCCATACGTTTTTCGACCAATTCTTCTGGTGATAAGTTTTTAAATTCTTCATATGATAAAGAAATTCTATCTCGCACAGTTTTAAATATTTTTTCTCGGTCACTATGAGCACCTCCTAATGGTTCTTTCACGATTTCATCAATAAGCTTTTGCTTTTTCATATCTATAGCAGTAAGCTTCAACGCCTCAGCTGCTTGTTCTTTAAACTCCCAACTACGCCATAAAATAGAAGAACATGATTCTGGCGAAATCACAGAGTACCATGTATTTTCGAGCATTAGAACTTTATCTCCTACTCCTATACCTAATGCTCCACCACTAGCGCCTTCACCTATAATCACTACAATAATAGGCACCTTTAGTCGTGTCATTTCTAAAATATTGCGGGCAATCGCTTCTCCTTGTCCTCTTTCTTCCGCTTCTAATCCTGGATATGCGCCTGGGGTATCAACAAAACAAACTACAGGAACATTAAATTTCTCTGCGCTTTTCATTAATCGTAAGGCTTTACGATATCCTTCAGGGTTTGCCATACCAAAATTACGATACTGCCTGGTTTTGGTATTATAACCTTTTTGTTGACCAACAAACATATAGCTTTGATCACCTATCTTACCAAGACCACCAATCATTGCTTTATCATCTTTAACATTACGATCACCGTGTAATTCTAAAAATGATTCACCACAAATTGCATCAATATAATCTAATGTATAGGGTCTTGATGGATGCCTTGACAACTGTACTCGTTGCCAAGGTGTAAGATTTTTATATATATCTCTTTTGGTTTCTTTCAGTTTTTTTTCGATCTGCTTGCAAGTATCTGTTACATCTACTTCACTTTCTTCGCCAATAGCGCAAGCTTTTTCAAACTGTTCTTCAAGCTCTTTTATAGGGAGTTCAAATTCTAAATATTCCATAACTAAGAATATAATTTATGTTAACTAGGGTTAGCTGACAAATATAAAAACTTTACTTCGTAATATTACCTAAAGTTGATACCCTTTTTCTTTTTTTAGCATTTTTGAATATTCCATTCAATATTACAGTACCCATAATAATCAATGCGCCATAATAAAATTGCGGGTTCATCTTTTCGGATTCTCCAAAAATTAAATAGGCAAGCAATATCCCATACACAGGCTCTAGATTAACCGTCAACATTACTGTATATGGACTTAAGTACTTCATTACCTGCACAGAACCTATAAATGCATATGCTGTACATACTGATGCTAATAGCAACATATATATCCAATCTGAAGTTGATAGTTGAAAAAATGCTATTGTAAATCCATCAGTTTCATGACCAAAAAGAGTTAAAAAAAGTAAATACACAGAAATAATCCCTACCCCACTTAATAATTCATAAAAAGAAATCATAGAAGGATTGTATTGTTGAGCAATTTTTCCATTAATAATTGAAAAAACCGAGGATAGTAATGCAGAACATAATGCATAAATAATTCCTGTTATATACTCTCCTTCTACTTTAAAAATTATATATAGTCCTATAATTATTAACAACCCAAAAAGTACTTCATACCATATTATTTTTCTCTTATAAAATATTGGTTCTAGAATTGATGTAAAAAAAGCACCTGTAGATAACATTGCTAAGGTAATAGAGACATTAGAAACCTTAATTGCTGCAAAAAAAGTAATCCAATGTAGGGCGATAATAACACCTGCAAGAAATAGTGTGAAAAATAATTTTCTTGATATTACTAATGATATTTTTTTTAAATAAATGTAAATGTAAATAAACCCAGATGCCAACAACATTCTATACCAGACTAATGGTAATGCTTCGATAGCTATAAGCTCTCCTAAAACAGCAGTAAAACCCCAGATAAATACGATAAAATGTAAATGCAGGTAATTTTGAAGTTTAACGTTTGGCATTATATAGAAGATAAATAGCTAAGATACCAAAGGATATATTAGGGAACCATACTGCTACTAAGGGTGAAAAATCCGACTGCTTGGCTAATGTACCCAATACTTTGTCAAAAAATATAAAAACAAACGCCAAGGATATTCCTACCGCTAAGTTAACTCCCATACCTCCTCGTCTTTTCATAGACGATACTGCTACACCTATAATGGTAAGAATAAATGCTGATATAGGTAAACTCCATCTCTTATATGCAACTACCTTATATCGATTTATATCTGAAGAACCTCTCTTACTTTCTTTTTCTATA
Source organism: uncultured Aquimarina sp. (assembly GCA_947501475.1). Classification (GTDB taxonomy): domain Bacteria; phylum Bacteroidota; class Bacteroidia; order Flavobacteriales; family Flavobacteriaceae; genus Aquimarina. The sequence continues at coordinate 106,381 of CANMWA010000007.1, forward strand.
AATTCACTCAACTCTGTATAGTTAAGTGTTTCAGCAACATACGTAACTGGAGTAAACTCATCAATATTGAATGGTAGTACTGTATCTTTTTTTACTGCTTTTTCTATAATATCTTTATCAGACAATATTATACGTTTCACAAAATCTTTTAATTCATAAATACTATCCTTGAAAGTAATTTTCCTGGCAGAAATCTTTGTATCAAGTTTATTACCATTAAAATATTCTAATGTAAAATTGGTTGCAGATTTTTCTATAGGCTTAAAATTATTTGCATATAAATAAATACTATCGTTTACTTGTCTATATACATTCTTTGTCTCTTGTACTTTTCTGCCTTTTTTGAGGTATGAATATTTAAACTCATTAAACCCCTGACTTGCTTTTGGAGCTAAAAATAATCCCATAGCTAATGCAGCGATACAAATAATCACCGCACCTATCATATAAGGTCTTAAAAATCGCCAAAAAGAAACACCAGAACTTAAAAAGGCAATAATCTCGGTTTTATTAGCCAGTTTTGAAGTAAACCAAATTACGGATAGAAATACAAAAAGAGGAAACAATAAATTGGCAAAATAAACAGTAAAATCAAGATAATAAGCCATAACTGCACTCACAGGAACTTTATGCTCTAGCATATTGTCTATTTTTTCAGAAAGATCAACGATTATCCCAATAGGAATAAAAAGCATAATCATTGTGAAAAACGTGCCCAAATATCTTTTAAGTATGTACCAATCAAGTATTTTCAATCTATAACCTTTTATCCATTTGTTTAACCATCATGTTTTTCCAGGAATAAAAATCCCCTGCTAAGATATGTTTTCTTGCTTCTCTAACCAACCATAAATAAAAACCTAGATTATGTATTGTAGCTATCTGTTTCCCTAATAATTCATTTACAGAAAAAAGGTGTTTCAAATATGCTTTAGAGTATTCTGTATCTACAAAAGTAATCCCCATCTCATCAATCGGCGAAAAATCATCTTCCCATTTTTTATTTTTCATGTTAATAGTACCGTGTGCCGTAAATAACATCCCGTTACGTGCATTACGTGTTGGCATCACACAATCAAACATATCTACTCCTAACGCTATATTTTCTAATATATTAATAGGTGTACCCACTCCCATCAAATATCTTGGTTTATCTTCGGGCAAAATATCTGTAACAACTTCTGTCATTGCGTACATTTCTTCTGCAGGTTCGCCAACAGATAATCCTCCAATAGCATTTCCTAAAGCTCCTGCATTAGCAATATATTCTGCAGATTGCATTCTTAAATCTTTATAGGTGCTTCCTTGTACAATTGGAAAAAATGTTTGATCATACCCATATTTAACCGGTATTTTTTCTAAATGTTGCATACATCTATCTAACCACCTATGTGTCATATGCATACTACGCTTAGCATAGTTATAATCACAAGGATACGGAGTACATTCATCAAATGCCATAATGATATCTGCACCTATTGTACGCTGAATCTCCATTACATTTTCTGGAGTGAACACATGGTACGAACCATCGATATGTGATTTAAACTTTACTCCTTCTTCTTTAATTTTACGATTAGCAGATAGAGAATATACTTGATAACCACCACTATCTGTAAGAATGTTTCGATCCCAATTCATGAATTTATGTAGTCCTCCTGCTTTCTCTAAAATTGGTGTTTTTGGCCTTAGATACAGATGATATGTGTTTCCTAATATAACATCAGGATTTATATCATTCTTTAATTCTCTTTGATGTACTCCTTTTACGGTTGCCACAGTTCCTACAGGCATAAAAATCGGAGTTTCAATCACACCGTGATCTGTGGTTATTTTTCCAGCTCTCGCTTTACTTTGAGGGTCCTTGGACAAAAGGTCAAATTGCATATTTTCTGTTTGATAGAGCGCAAAGATAGCTAACAAAAATCACAATGATGAATTTAGGTTTTCGAAAACTTTTCGTTATTAACATTAGTTTCTTGATTAAAAGCTACCTATACATTTTGTCACCGTATACAAAACCTGTATTTTTGGGCCTTCATTATTAAGATAACACCCACTGTAATGCCAAAAACAAAACAATTAGAAGATTTTGCAACACAAGTTCGTAGAGATATTTTACGACAAGTACACAAAGTAAACTCAGGACACCCTGGAGGTTCTCTTGGATGTACAGAGTTTTTTGTAGCTCTATATCAAGAGATCCTAGAAAGAAAAGATGGTTTCGATATGGATGGAATTGGAGAAGATATGTTCTTCTTATCCAACGGACATATTTCGCCTGTATTTTATAGTGTATTAGCACGAAGCGGTTATTTTCCTGTTGAAGAGTTAAACACTTTCAGGTTAATAAATAGTAGACTACAAGGGCATCCTACTACTCATGAAGGGCTTCCTGGTGTACGAATTGCTTCTGGATCACTAGGACAAGGAATGTCGGTTGCTTTGGGTGCTGCACAAGCAAAAAAATTAAATAATGATGATCACCTTATATATAGCCTGCATGGTGATGGCGAACTTCAAGAAGGTCAAAATTGGGAAGCTATTATGTATGCCGCCGGAAAAAAAGTAGATAATATTATAGCTACTATAGATCTTAATGGTCAACAAATAGATGGATCTACAGATGATGTACTTGCTATGGGAAGCCTGAAAGCAAAATTTGAAGCTTTTGGTTGGGATGTAATGGAAATTAAAGAAGGTAATTCAATTACTGCAGTCATTGAAGGATTAAAAGAAGCTAAAAGTAGAACAGGAAAAGGAAAACCTGTTTGTATATTAATGCATACTATTATGGGACATGGTGTAGATTTTATGATGCATACTCATGCTTGGCATGGTAAAGCTCCTAATGATGAGCAATTAGAAATTGGTTTATCACAAAACCCTGAAACTTTAGGAGACTACTAATTTATCCAAATTAAAAAAGAAAATGAAAAAATATATAGATACAGGAAAAAAGGATACTCGTTCAGGTTTTGGAGCCGGTTTAGAAGAACTTGGTAAAACCAATGAAAATGTTGTAGCATTATGTGCCGATTTAATTGGTTCATTAAAAATGGATGCTTTTATTGCTAATCACCCCGAGCGATTTTTTCAAATCGGTATTGCAGAAGCAAATATGATGGGAATTGCAGCAGGCTTAACCATAGGAGGTAAAATTCCTTTTACTGGAACCTTTGCAAACTTTTCTACAGGACGTGTATATGACCAAATAAGACAATCAATTGCGTATAGCGATAAAAATGTAAAGATTTGTGCTTCGCATGCTGGTTTGACTCTTGGTGAAGATGGTGCTACGCACCAAATCTTAGAAGATATTGGTTTGATGAAGATGTTACCAGGAATGACAGTGATTAACACATGTGATTACAACCAAACTAAAGCTGCTACTATTGCAATTGCTGATCATCACGGACCTGTTTATCTAAGATTTGGTAGACCAAAAGTAGCCAATTTTACTGCTGAAGATCAAAAATTTGAGATTGGTAAAGCTGTACTTTTACAAGAAGGTACAGATGTAACTATTGTTGCAACCGGTCATTTGGTATGGGAAGCTCTACAAGCTGCTGAATCTTTAAATTCTGAAGGAATTAGTGCCGAAGTAATTAATATTCATACCATTAAACCTTTGGATGACGAAGCTATTATAAATTCTGTTAAGAAAACAGGATGTGTAGTTACAGCCGAAGAGCATAATTTCTTAGGTGGTCTAGGAGAAAGTGTATCTAGAGTTCTTGCAAAAAACCATCCTGCCCCTCAAGAATTTATTGCAACTAATGATACTTTTGGAGAAAGCGGAACACCAGAACAACTTATGGAAAAATATGGTTTAAACGCTGGGGCAATTAGTACTGCAGTGCAAAATGTTATAAAAAGAAAATAATCCTTTATATATAATGTATTAAAAATCCTTCTCATCTATAATTGAGAAGGATTTTTTGCTTTTATACAGCATATCTAGCTCATCATACAAAACTCTGCACCTGTAATAAAGAATTGATGCTAAGCTTAATCAGTTTATCATTTAGTATAATAAATTATAACATAAAAAAAGTCTCGCTTAAAGCGAGACTTTTTTTATGTTATTCATTTTTAAGATCTCTATCATCGGGATCTAGATGATTTGGCAAATCATCACCATCATCATTATAAAAAGTTATTTCATTTTCAGTGATAAAACCATCTTTATTTAAATCATTAACAGTTATTTCATCCCTTGTTAAAGTACCATCGCCATCATCATCATTATCAAGATAATTTGCTACGTTATCAGCATCAGTATCATCATCACTATCCAGTACCTGTCTGTCACCATCCAAATCTTCTAGATAAGAAGGAATACCATCTCTATCATGATCTGCTTCATTAACAACATACAACTGTATATTAAAAATTAAAGGAGAATATGAAGGAATACCAACTCGTGCTACATTAAAATAGCCAAGTCCAGAAGGCATAAACACAACTAATTGTCCATAATCATCATTAGTAGGCATCAGACCTCCATCATCACCTACTGTTAGTCCTGATCCACTCTTAATTTCAGTTAAAGCCTCTCTCCATCCATTAACGACACTAACTTGATCAAATGTAACTGGCGTAATTGCACTATCAAATAAATCATCATTATCTGTATAAAGCAACTTACCTCTATAAGTTACTACAGTAGAATCTGAAAAAGTAGGTTGATTACCTACTCCTTCACCTAATTTTAATATATACAATTCATATTCTACATCTGCCAAAGTTACTTTCTTAGAGGTAAAAAGAGGAGAATCTATGATTGGTGTTTGTCCATTAGTAATAGTGTCAAATTTTGCAATCTGATATTCTGGAATATCATCGCCATTTAAATCAACATTTTCTAAAGTATAAAAATGTGTTTTTAAATAACTTTGTAATTCTTGATCATCTGTGACTTGCTGTTCTGCTCTATCTCTTGGCGGAGTAACTGTTGCCGCATTATCATCGTCATTATTACAAGCATATAAAGTTGCCAAAGCAATTATAATGGCGAAACTATATTTTCTTACATTCATTTTGAATATTTTTTTGAAGGCGCAAGATACAATTTTCTTGTACTTTTGTTTAATTATTAATTAATATAAAAACGCATTTTTAATATTTTTTATGCGAGTCGACAAATATTTATGGTGTATTCGATACTTTAAAACTAGAAGTATTGCCACAAAAGCATGTAAAGAAGGAAAGGTCCGTGTAAACGGAAATCTTATAAAACCTTCTCGTGAGATCTATCCAATGGATAAAATTACTATTCGCAAAAACCAAATCAATTATGAACTAGCTGTACTAGACACACCAGATAATCGAATTGGGGCAAAACTTGTTGATATATATCGTAAAGACACCACTCCCAAAGAAGCGTTGCAAAAATTAGACTTATTAAAATATTCTAAAGATTATTATCGAAAAAAGGGCGCCGGAAGACCTACAAAAAAGGATCGACGAGACTTAGATGATTGGTATATAGATACACCTAATAAAGAAGAGAAAGAGGAAGAAGAATAATTAAATCAAAGCTTAAAAAATCATTTTAATCTAATAGAATCTTACCATGCTAACAAAACTCTTTTTATATTTGAAAATCAGGTAAAAGCAATGCCTAATATCGTTTAAGAGCTAAATAATTTTCAAACATGCAAGTAGATACAAACATAATCCTTACTCATGAACAAATACAACATAAAATAAAACGTATTGCGTATCAAATATATGAGAACAATGTAAATGAAAAAGAAATTGTGTTAGCAGGAATTGCAAAAAATGGATATGTTTTTGCACAACGATTAAAAACAACTCTCGAAGCCATTTCTGACATAAAAGTAACGCTTTGCGAGGTTACTATGAATAAAAAATCACCTCAAGATACTGTAAAAACATCGTTACAATCAATTGATTATATCAACAAATCTTTAATTCTTGCAGATGATGTTCTTAACTCAGGCACAGCACTTATTTATGGCGTAAAACACTTTTTGGATGTTCCTCTAGCCAGATTTAAAACGGCAGTTTTAGTAAACAGAAATCATAAAAAATACCCTATTAAAGCCGATTTTAAAGGAATTTCTTTATCTACATCATTACACGAACATGTTGAAGTAAAATTTGGAGAAGAAGATCTTGCTATTCTAACATAATAGTGAAATAATCCCCTCTGCTATTTGATCGGCATTTTTTTGATCCGTTATTATCTTATGATCTGCTTGGTTATAAAAAAATGATCTTTCAAATATATGTTTACGAATAAAATCTTTCAGTTCTTCTTTAGCAGTAAGGTGTGCTATGATTGGCCTTTTGCTTCGTTCAACAAATAATCTTTCTGTTAATTCATCCAGAGATGTCTGCAAGTAAATACTTTTTGTGTTTTTATTTTGCTGAAGGGTTTCCATATTACCTGCAAAACATGGAGTACCTCCTCCAAGCGAAATAATAGTATTATCAAAAACATTTAAGACCTCATCTAGATACTTAGATTCCTTTTTTCTGAAATATATTTCTCCTTGATCTTCAAAAATTTTAGAAATTGTTTTTTTTTCTTGATTTTCGATGTAATCATCCAAATCTAGATACTTTAATTCCATTTTTTCTGACAAGTGCCTGCCAACCAGCGATTTTCCGCTTCCCATATATCCCATTAAAACTATATTCATGGTATCAAAATTAAGTAGATATTGCCCAAAAGAAATATCATTTTAAACAAAACGCAAATTTATATCAATTTCTTCTTGAAAAATAAATTAATGATAGTATATTTGCACCCGCATTGAAGGAAAAAAATGCATGACCTGGTAGCTCAGTTGGTAGAGCATCTCCCTTTTAAGGAGAGGGTCCTGGGTTCGAGCCCCAGCCCGGTCACAAATGAATGAATAATAATTAAATTTTACTTATTATTTATTTAATTGATCAAGTGATTATGGCGAGAAGCCTGTCCTGAGCAAAGTTGAAGGAAGCCCCAGCCCGGTCACAAATAAATACTACTTAAGTAGTATTTATAAGTTCTTAAAAAATATTTTGATAAAAAATTATCAATGACCTGGTAGCTCAGTTGGTAGAGCATCTCCCTTTTAAGGAGAGGGTCCTGGGTTCGAGCCCCAGCCCGGTCACTAAAAAGTATCGTAATCTCTACGGTACTTTTTTAGTTTTATGGTATATTGTAATATCATTTATTGCCCAGGTGCTGGAATTGGTAGACAGGCATGGTTGAGGGCCATGTGTCCATTAGGGCGTGCGGGTTCGACTCCCGCTCTGGGCACTTTTGCTTTAACTCATTTTACTTCTATGATTTTTGTTTATGCTATTCGTAGTGAAATTAAAAATTGTATTTATATAGGCATGACCAATAATACCAAATGAAGATTAGATCAACATAACAAAGGCCAAAATAAAAGCACAAAACCACATCTCCCATTTACGCTAATATTCACTGAAAATTATCCAAACTCTATCGAAGCAAGAGAAAGAGAAAAATTCCTTAAATCTACTTCTGGAAAACGCTGAATTAGAAAAAACCATCTAACTTAGGGCTTGCGAGCCTGTCTAACTGGTGTTAGCCAGGTAGATTCGACTCCCGCTCTAGGCACTAAAAAAAATCTAAAATAATAAGTGGAATATTATTGCTTTGTTTGGTTTATCTCGAACAGCTTTTTATTGACTCATAAAAAACATGATAATCTGCCGTTGTAACAACATTACCCTTCTTACTAAGTGCAATTGGTTTTTTCTCTTCAAAATTTCTTAAGGATAGCATATTTATAGCATAACCTTTGTAAACAACTTCGAAATGAGTTTGATCTTTTATTCTTAACTCGTCTACTTCAAATTCAAAAGCACCATCATTATCGGTATATGCATTCATACAATCATTATCATCAAGGTATAATTTTACTGCTGCAAATGCGATTTCTTTTCTTTTATCATCAACTACCTTACCCTTGATAACTCTTAACTTAACTGGTGATACAGAAGCTCCATTTTCTTTATTCTCACCTTTAGACTTACAGGAAAATAAAAATATCAAGCTTACACAAAAAAATATACTCTTTTTCATACCCTTAATTTTTAATAATACAACTACTTATGGCCTTTATCTAATATAAAAACTACTGTTAAATATACAAAAATTACGAATTTTCAAATTAACAGATAAGTTCTTGTTAATAATTGTTTAAAAACAAAGCCCTAAAAACCAAATACTTCCTTTTTAAGGATCATTTACAGCTTTTGTACTTACGTAATAAAGTTCATATCAAATTATATTATTTTAACAATAACCAACTCTATTTTAACAAATATTAAAAAAATATCTTATTTCTTTTAACTAAATTTGTTTAACAATTTTAGATAAAAAGTGAACAATATTAAACAAACATTTAGTATCAAGGATCTAGAAAACTTATGTGGGGTAAAAGCTCATACTATAAGAATCTGGGAAAAAAGGTACAATTTGTTATCTCCCAATCGAACAGAAACTAATATAAGAACTTATAATTTAAAAAGTTTACAAAAATTACTCAATGTTACTTATCTAGTAAATAGCGGATACAAAATCTCAAGAATTTCAAAACTTAATGAACAAGAAATCAATGAGTATGTAAGAAGTATTGTGTCTGATAATAGCTCAAAAAATCAAGCTATTAATTCTTTCAAAATAGCTATGCTTAATTATGATTTAGAGTTGTTTTTAGGCACTTATGAGCAATTAGAGCAACGAAGAAATTTTAAGCAAATATTTAATGATGTATTTATCCCTTTACTAAAAGAGATAGGGTTATTATGGCAAACTGACACTATTAGTCCTGCTCATGAGCATTTTGTAACAAATCTTATAAAACAAAAATTATTATTAAATATTGAAAAAAACCAATATTCAAAACCCACTAAAAACAATAAAGCATTTGTATTATTTCTCCCTGAAAATGAAATCCATGAATTAGGTTTACTCTATATCAATTACGAGATATTATTACACGGATATAAAGCAATTTATCTAGGTCCCAGTATTCCTTTGGATAATCTTCCGAATATGTTATCTTTTCATGAAAACACGATATTTGTATCTTATTTCACTATAAGGCCCGAAAAAGATAACATAACCAAATATGTTCAAGATTTCAACACAATACTATGTAAAGAAAAAACTAGCGAATTCTGGATGTTAGGAAAACAAACTATTCATATACCTAAAAATAGCGCTCCTAACCACCGTTACTTTGACTCTATTAGCGCGCTTACATTAGAGCTTTAAAATTTTCCTAAAAAATATGATCCCAAAAAAAATAGTAATTATTGGTTCTGGATTTTCTTCTCTTTCTGCATCTTGTTATTTAGCAAAGATGGGGTATGATGTTACGATTTTTGAAAAAAACCCAACTATAGGAGGAAGAGCTCGTCAATTAAAAAGAGATGGTTTTACATTCGACATAGGACCATCATGGTATTGGATGCCAGATGTTTTTGAAAGCTTCTTTAAGGACTTTAACACCTTGGTATCGGATTTTTATACATTAGAGAAACTCAACCCTGCTTATAAAGTTTTTTTTAAAAATAATGAATCAGTATTAATCGAAGATAGCTTAGATAAGATTTATAAGGCTTTTGAAGAAATAGAAGAAGGAAGTTCTATTAAATTAAGAAAATTCATTGCAGCAGCGCAAAACAATTACGATATCGCTATTAAAAACCTGGTATACAGACCTGGTGTCTCACCTTTAGAATTAGTAACAAAAGAAACTATACTGAAATTAAATCAGTTTTTTAGTACAATTTCAAGAGAAGTTCGTAGAGATTTTAAAAACGAAAAATTAATTCAAATCCTCGAATTTCCAGTGCTTTTTTTAGGGGCTAAACCAAGTGATACTCCAGCATTTTATAGTTTCATGAATTATGCAGATTTTGGTTTGGGTACCTGGCATCCAAAAGGCGGAATGTATGAAGTGATTCTTGGTATGGAGAAACTAGCAAAATCATTAGGTGTTAAAATTCACACTAATTCTCCTGTAGAAAAAATAATCGTAGAAAATGGAGAAGCAAATGCAGTGATCGTAGATTCAAATAAAATAACAACTGATATTGTATTATGCGGTGCTGATTACCACCATAGTGAAACCTTATTAGATAAAAAATATCGCCAATATTCTGAAAAATACTGGGAGAACAAAACTTTTGCCCCTTCATCACTTCTCTTTTATGTTGGGTTTGATAAAAAATTAAAAAACATTAATCATCATAATCTATTTTTTGATACAGATTTTGATGCACATGCTAAGGAAATTTATGACAATCCAAAATGGCCTGAAGACCCTCTTTTTTATGCAAATTTTACATCGGTAACCGATTCTGGATCAGCACCAAAAGGTAAAGAAAATGGTTTTTTCCTTATTCCATTAGCTCCAGGAATAGAGGATACTGATGAGTTAAGAGCTCAATATTTTGACAAAATCATAACTCGTTTTGAATCTGTGACAGATCAAAATGTTAAAAATAATATTATCTTTAAAGAGTCCTTTTGCGTCAAAGATTTTATCTCTGAATATAATTCATATAAAGGAAATGCCTACGGAATGGCCAATACGCTACTACAAACAGCATTTCTTCGACCAAAATTAAAAAGCAAAAAGGTGCAACATTTGTTTTTTACAGGACAACTTACTGTACCAGGGCCTGGTGTACCTCCTTCATTAATTTCAGGAAAATTAGTAGCTGGATTAATTGAAGATCAATATAAGCTAAATCAAGAATTAAAACCCGTAACAATAATCTAAACTCACACAAAACCTTAAAACCGATCCCTTATGAAAGTCATTTTTGATACTGTATCATATAATTGTAGTAAAATTGTTACAAATTCATATAGCACATCATTCTCTCTAGCATCCAAAATGTTATCTGATTCTATACGACAGGATATTTATAACATTTATGGTTTTGTAAGGTTTGCCGATGAAATTGTGGATACTTTTCATGATTATAATAAAGAGGAGTTGTTTAATGACTTTGAAACAGAAATGTACAAGGCCATTGAAAACAAAATCAGTCTAAACCCTATTTTAAATGCTTTTCAGAAAACAGTTCACCAATATAATATCCAACCAGAATTGTATGAAGCTTTTATGAAGAGTATGCGATTAGACATACATAAAACCACATACTTAACAAATGAAGAGTATAAAGAGTACATCTATGGATCTGCAGATGTTGTAGGGTTAATGTGCCTTAAAGTATTTGTAAAAGGAAATGAACAAAAATATAATGAGCTTAAAGAAAGCGCTATGCACTTGGGTTCTGCTTTTCAAAAAGTAAATTTTCTTAGGGATTTAAAAGCAGATTATGAAGATTTAGATAGAACTTATTTCCCGAATACAGACTTAAATCAATTAGACGAAGAATCGAAATTGAGAATTATCTCGGAAATAGAAGGAGATTTTGAAAAAGGACTTGATGGTATACTAAAACTTCCTGTAGAAGCAAAATTTGGAGTTTATACTGCATTTATATATTACAGAAAACTACTTAAGAAACTTAAAAAAACTCCTTCATTAGAAATAAAAAACACTCGTATTAGAGTTCCTAATTATCAAAAATTCGGATTGCTTGCAAAATCTTATTTTGATTATCGATTAAATTTAATTTAGCCCTATTTTTGTTTTAAAATATACTTTGTGAAAATTCTTATTCAGATATTAGTTTTTTTAGCCGCATTCTCTATTATGGAATTCATGGCATGGTTCACTCATAAATATGTTATGCATGGTTTTTTATGGTCCTTGCATAAGGATCATCATCATAAGGATCATGGCAGTTGGTGGGAACGTAATGATTTTTTCTTTATATTTTATGCTATAGTTAGCATGTCATGTATCTTATTTCATGATTCAGAAACCTTTTGGATAGGAAGACCAATAGGACTTGGGATTTTGGCGTATGGAATAGCTTATTTTGTAGTTCATGATATTTTTATCCATCAACGCTTTAAATTATTCAGAAATGCGAATAACTGGTACGCAAAAGGTGTGCGAAGAGCTCATAAAATACACCACAAAAATATTGGTAAAGAAAAAGGAGAATGTTTTGGGATGCTAGTAGTGCCTTTTAAATATTTTAAAAAAACCGCATAATTACTATTCAGCTAATAACTTATCTATTGTTTCTCTCACTTTAGCAGTATTCCAATCTGCTGCATTTGTTTTATCTATAACAATATTTCCCTTTTTATCTATAAGATATGTCTGCGGGATAGGATTATTTACAAATGGTTTAGGATTGGGCGATAATGACCTATATACAGGATAATTGAAATGTTTAGCGCTCATAAATTTTGAAATATCATCATCTACTTCATTGGTGACAAACAAAAACACAACTTTTTCTTGATAATCATTATACAATTTTTGTAGCGAAGGCATTTCGGCAATACAAGGCGGACACCATGTCGCCCAGTAATTAATCAAAACGACCTTACCTTCAGCTACATCAAAATTTATTGACGCTGTATTTACCCCATGTAATTTCCAATCATAAGACGTTACTTTTATCCTTTCATCTACTTCTACTATTCCCGGACTGAAAGCGAAAATTCTGGTAAGAAATATCTGCATCATTCCTCTTGTATTAGGGATAAAGAATAACACTAATATGACAACAAAAACTAAGTTTGATATTTTTTTTCTATCTAATTTCATGCACTACCTTTTGATATTTTTAAGACGTTAACAAATCTATGAAATTAATAAAGCGCAATCATCGATTGCGCTTTAAAAAACTAACAAATAAATCATTAAGTTATTTGCGTACTAAATTTTTTAAGTGGATTTATGGAGCTGCACTACGAACTACTTCTATAGAATTAGAAAGTTCGAAACAGCCTTTAAGGTCATTGGCATTCATTCCCATTTCTAAACCTTGCACCCCATCTTCATAACGTAAATACCAAATTAAACAAACACCTGGCCCAGCCTCATCAAAATCTACCATCTTAGCATCTGCTAATGTAGGTGGTAAACCTAAAATATTACCACTTGCATCTGTTATAACCCAAGTACTATTTTTACCAACTGCATTGGTAGCATCTATTGCTAAATCTGTTGCTAAATCTGGTGTATCATCTACAGTAAACATATATGGCCCTCCAGAAATCACTCCAGCTTTAGCACTACATGTACGTGTAACTTTTATAGAATTAGACAACGCAAAACAGCCTTCTAAATCGCCTGCATTCATCCCCATTTCTGCTCCTTGTAATCCATCCTCATAACGTAAATACCATATTAGGCACACTCCAGGACCTGCAGCGTCAAAGTTTACCATTTTTGCAGCATCTAATGTAGGTGGAAGACCTAAAATATTAAGGTCTTCATCGGTTATTACCCACGTACTATTTGTTCCTGTCGCGTTAGTAGCATCTATAGCTAGATCTGTAGCAAAGTCTGCTGTACCATCTACTGCAAACTCATATGGACCTCCTGATATAACTCCAGCAACTGGTTTAGCGTTACGGGTAACTGTAATCGAGTTTGATAAACTAAATGACCCTTCTAGGTCATTGGCATTCATCCCCATTTCTGCTCCTTGTAACCCATCTTCAAAACGTAGATACCAGATTAAACAAACTCCAGCGCCTGCTTCATCAAAGTTAACTCCTTCTACAGCTTCTAATGTAGGAGGTAGTCCTAAAATAAGACCCGTTTCATCTGTAATTACCCAAGTACTATTAGTACCTACTGTATTGGTATTATCTAATGTAATACCACTAACATTATCTACTGTATTATCAACACAAAAAGTGAATGGGCCACCCGCTATTGTTCCTGCAACGGGAGTAATTGTTTGATTATCATCATCATCACTACAAGAGACTGCAATTAAACCTATTGCCAAAACCCCTATAATTAATTTCTTAAACATTGCTTTTAATTTTTATGATTATTATCTCATAAAAGTATAGACAACCAACCTTATAATATGTTAGCTACCTAACACTAAGCAACATTTTTTAAGCGAATTTCTTTTCTGTTGAAATCAATTACATTAGATTCTTTTAATTCATTAAGGATAATATTTAAGGTAGGCCTAGAAGTACCTATAAGGTTTGCAATATCTTTTTGTGTATAGGGATGTTCTATAACCATATCCCCGGTATCCGGACAACAATGCCCATAATCTTCTTTAAGTTCATTAAGAAATTCTAGCAATCGTGTCTTTGTATCTTTAAAGAGTAATAATTGCAACCTTCTTTCTAATCTTTTGAATCGCAATCCAATAAATTTATATATCTTAAGACTAAAAGATTGATTATCTCGCATAAGGTCATGCATGGTATCAACACCGATAGGGCAAATTGAAGTAGTATTATCTACAGATTGGGCAAATTCAGTTCTTATGTCAACGCCAAGAATAGCCTTTTCACCAAAAATCTCTCCTCTAGTGAGTATTGCTTTTACAACTTCATGACCATCTTCTGCATAGTACCCTATTTTTACTTTTCCTTTTTCAATGAGATACACTTTATTAGCAGAGTCTTGTTCAAAATAAATGTAGTCGTTTTTTCGATAGGCGTCAAAATCGTGATCTTTCTTATATCTTTTAAATTTATGAGGGCATAAAACTTTAAAGAGATTTGCATCCTCAAAAAACCAGATAGCACTCATGATGATTGTGTTTACATGTTAGTTAAACACTGCGTCGTAAAAAACAATAAAACCTTACAATTTAAATTAAAAAACATTAATATATTGACTTAATTCCGTCCACGTTCGTTAGGGTAGAAAAATGGTAGTGGATCACTTTGCCAATATTGTTTAGTATCTACATCCATAGATAAACTTCCTGTAAATGCAGCACCAGTATCAAGATTCCATACATTTAGCTCATTCATAGGCGCTGTTGAATCAAAATGTAATGTAGGCGTATGACCAATAAATATCTCTTTATAAAATTTAAATCTTAAAGGGTCGTGAAAAAGTTCATTACCGTTTCCTTTTTTTCTGATCTCTGCAATTGATACTGCATCTTCCCATAGCGCCCTATCAAAACAATAATTCAGTTCATTCTCATGCCCTATGCCCAACAAAGAAGTGAAACCAGCATGTAAATACAGCTTGTTTTTTTCATCTAAATGATAGTTTTTTAATTTTCTAAAAAAAGTTAAATGCTCTTTATTCTTAAAAAAACCGCTATCTATATAACTATTTATTGTTGAATTTCCTCCGCTTAATAACCAAAATGGATCGTTATCTTTTTCATGTTTCCAAATTGGAAAAGGAGCTCCTTTTTCCAACCAACTTTTACATTTTAAATCATGATTACCTTTTATGAATATACATTCATTAGATTTAGAAAGCTCTAGCAGCTTTTCGATAACCTGCGCAGATTCACTCCATCCATCTACATAATCTCCTAGAAAAATTAAAGTATCCTCATAAGTTACCTTGGCTTTTTCCAAAACTTGGATTAAAGCCTTATAACCACCATGAACATCACCAATTACAAGTTTTCGCATAGTCAATTTTTACATCAAACACCTTCTATTAGAATATAAACAAAAACTCCTGAAGTTTAGTTCTTCAGGAGTTTACATTATCATTATAAGATTTTTATCGCTACTTAAGCATTCTGCTTCTTGATCAAGTTTAATGCAGAACCTTCATTATACCAATCGATTTGTGATTGATTATATGTATGATTCACTTCAATTACATCTTTAGAACCGTCTGCATGTACAAACTCTATATTTAAAGTTTTTCCTGGTGCAAATGCATCTAGATCTAAGAAATTAATGGTATCATCTTCTTGAATTTTATCGTAGTCTGCTTCGTTAACGAAAGTTAGCCCCAGCATACCTTGCTTCTTAAGGTTTGTTTCATGTATACGCGCAAATGATTTTACTATTACAGCTACAACACCTAAGTGTCTTGGTTCCATTGCTGCATGCTCTCGAGAAGAACCTTCGCCATAATTATGATCTCCAACAACTACAGTATGTACACCTGCAGCTTTATACGCTCTTGCAGTATCTGGCACACCACCAAACTCTCCTGTTAATTGGTTTTTAACAAAGTTTGTTTTTTTACCATATGCATTAACAGCTCCTATTAAACAGTTATTAGAAATATTATCAAGGTGTCCTCTATAACGTAACCAAGGGCCTGCCATAGAAATATGGTCTGTAGTACATTTTCCGAAAGCTTTGATTAAAAGTTTTGCTCCTTTTATCTCGCTACCAATTGGCTCAAAAGGTGTTAGCAATTGTAATCTTTCTGAAGTTGGGCTTACCTTTACTTCTACACTACTACCATCTTCAACTGGAGCTAAATATCCATTATCTTTTACTTCAAAACCTTTAGGAGGCAATTCCCATCCTGTTGGTTCATCAAACATAACCTCTTCTCCGTTTTCATTAATTAAGGTATCTGTTAACGGATTAAAATCTAATCGTCCTGCAACAGCAATTGCAGCTGTCAATTCTGGTGACGCAACAAAAGCATGTGTATTAGGATTACCATCTGCACGTTTAGCAAAGTTTCTATTAAAAGAATGTACAATACTATTTTTTGGTGCATTTTTAGGATCACTATATCTTGCCCATTGCCCTATACAAGGTCCGCAAGCATTTGTAAATATTTTCGCATCTAATTTTTCGAATATTCCGAGAATACCGTCTCTATCAGCTGTGTATCGCACTTTTTCAGAACCTGGGTTAATCCCTAATTCTGCTTTCATTTTTAAACCTTTATCCAAAGCCTGTTGGGCGATCGATGAGGCACGTGATAAATCTTCATAAGAAGAGTTTGTACAAGAACCAATTAATCCCCATTCTACTTGAATTGGCCAATCATTAGTTTTTGCTTTTTCTGTCATTGAACTACCAACTTTTGTTGATAAATCTGGAGTAAAAGGCCCATTTAATAATGGCCCTAATTCAGATAAGTTAATTTCGATTACCTGGTCGAAATACTGTTCTGGATTTGCATACACTTCAGGGTCTGCTGTTAAGTGTTCTTTTACTTTGTTTGCTGCATCAGCTACTTCTGCTCTTTCTGTAGCACGTAAATAACGCTCCATAGACTCATCGTAACCAAATGTAGATGTAGTAGCGCCAATTTCTGCACCCATATTACAAATAGTACCTTTTCCTGTACATGACATTGATGTCGCTCCAGGTCCAAAATATTCTACAATAGCACCAGTTCCTCCTTTTACAGTAAGAATTTCTGCTACTTTTAAAATCACATCCTTTGGTGCAGTCCAACCAGACAACTTACCAGTCAATTTCACACCTATCAGCTTTGGAAATTTTAATTCCCAAGCCATACCAGCCATAACATCTACTGCATCTGCTCCACCTACTCCGATGGCTACCATTCCTAATCCACCTGCATTAACTGTATGCGAATCTGTACCGATCATCATCCCGCCTGGAAAAGCGTAATTTTCTAAAACAACCTGATGAATAATACCAGCTCCTGGTTTCCAGAATCCGATTCCATATTTATCAGATACCGATTCTAAGAAATTAAATACCTCACTACTAACATCATTCGCATTTTTTAAATCTGTCGCTGCACCATCCTTAGCCTGAATTAAGTGATCACAATGTACTGTTGTGGGTACAGCTACCTTGTTCTTTCCTGCTTGCATAAATTGCAACAATGCCATTTGTGCTGTTGCATCTTGACAAGCGATACGGTCTGGTGCAAAATCTACATAATCTTTTCCTCTTGTGAATGCTTTATTTGTTTTTGCATCCCAAAGATGCGAATACAAAATTTTCTCTGCTAGTGTTAGAGGTTTACCAGTAACTTCACGTGCTGCATTTACGCGATCTGCTACTTGACTGTAGACCTTTTTTATCATATCGATATCGAATGCCATATGCTATTAATTTTAAGTATTGAAAGTCTTGCGAAAATACGAATTTTAAAGGATTTTATTAAATGAATAGTCTTAATCCTATCTTTTTGCATTTTTCAAAAAATTAAAGTATTCATTTCTATAAATTCACAAATTCTATTTAGTAATTCTATAGAATCTTTAAAAAAATATGCAAGAAAATACCATCCTAGAATTAGGATTCACGAAAACGTTATAGTTAATCCATAAAAAAAAGCTTAATTTTTGCCCAAAAACAAAAAGTGAAGCCGATTGACTTCACTTTTAAAATTCAAAAAAAAACTAGTTTTTATGCTTTCTTTTATGTGTTCTTGTTCTCTCCCCTTTCTTTTTCTTAAAGCTTTCATACTTTTCTAATTGTTCTTTGGACAGCGTCGTCTTAAAATCTTCTTTTTTTGCTTTCATCATTGCCCTGTGATCTTTCTTCATTTTGCGCTGTTCATCACTCATTGTAGGTATTAACGCTTTTCTTCTTTCTCTTTTAGAAAGACTTTCATCACTTACAATTGCTAATTGCTCTTCATTAAAAGTAGTTCGCATTGCAGATTTATGATCCTTATGCAATTGCTTTTGACTATTTAGTTTGGCTTTTTGATCTTCAGAAAGGCTCTCATAAAATTCTTTTTTTAACTCTTTATGTTGCATACGGTCGTTGTCAGATTGTGCAGACAAGGAAAAAACTGTTGCAAATAGAGCCATTGTAATTAAAATATTTTTCATAGGTACATTATTAAATAAACTTTTAAAAAGGTTTATCTATAAGACAATGAAAATAAGAAAAGGTTTAAGCAGCTATTAAAAAAGAATAAATTAAGGAATTTTTCTTTTTAGAATTATTTACAAAAGACTATTAATTACATCTTCTACACTCACGCCTTCGGCTTCGGCTTTGTAATTTTTAATGATACGGTGTTTAAGAATACCTGATGCTACTGCTTGAACATCTTCAATATCTGGAGAAAATTTACCTTTGATTGCAGCATTAGCTTTTGCTGCCAGAATCAAATTTTGAGATGCTCTTGGTCCTGCACCCCAATCAACATAATTCTTTACTAAATCTGTGGCAGTTTCGCCATTAGGTCTTGTTTTTCCTACCATTTCAACAGCGTATTCTATCACATTATCTGCTACAGGAATACGGCGAATAAGGTGCTGAAAATCGACAATTTCTTGAGCTGTAAATAATGGGTTAACTTTTTTAGTAACATCTCCAGTAGTACTTTTTACAACCTCAACTTCTTCCTGAAAACTTGGATATTTTAACTCTATCGCAAACATAAATCTATCCAACTGTGCTTCAGGAAGAGGATATGTTCCTTCTTGTTCTATAGGGTTTTGTGTTGCTAAAACAAAATACGGTAAATCTAGTTTATAATGATGTCCAGCAACTGTAACTGCTCTTTCTTGCATCGCTTCTAGTAAAGCTGCTTGTGTTTTGGGTGGAGTACGGTTAATCTCATCTGCCAGAATAATATTTGAAAATATTGGGCCTTTTATAAATTTAAAATGCCTTGTTTCATCCAATATTTCACTTCCTAATATATCGCTTGGCATAAGATCTGGAGTAAATTGAATTCGCTTAAAATCCAGCCCTAAGGCTTGTGATATTGTATTAACCATAAGTGTTTTGGCTAATCCAGGCACTCCTATTAATAATGCATGGCCTCCAGAAAAGATTGATATGAGTATTTGATCGATAACCTTTTCTTGTCCGATAATGACTTTGGAAATTTCTTTTTTAAGTTCTGAATGTTTTTTTACAAGTTGTTTTACAGCTGCTACGTCGTCTGACATATTATTTTTCTTTTTTTAACCAGTTACCACTATATTCACATTCTCTATACTCTCCGTTGATCTTTATATAAGTATCCATTATTTTTTCACTCTGCCATTTTCTAATCGCATCGATTTGCTTTTTTCTAAGTGCAAGTTCTTGAATCTTAAGATAATCTTTTGAGTAATCTGCAATATGTTCATCATAACGATTAAGCACGGTTATCAATTTGAACTTTTTTCGGCCTTGACGATCCTGATCAGGAATTATCAATGAAACCTCATTAGTCTTTAACTTAGAAACTTGATCATACAATATAGGATCAATTTTGGTAAGTTCAAAATGTGTATCTCCTGTTGTTGGGTTAATTAATTGCCCTCCATCTTCGCGAGTTTCTTTTTCATCACTAAATTTTCTGGCTGCTTCTTTGAATTCAATAGATTTTGATACAATACTAGTTCGTACAGAATCTATTACTCTTTTTGCTTCTTTTACGCTTTCACTGGTTACATCTGGTGTTAGTAAAATATGTCTTACGTCTATTTCTTCACCTCTAATCTTGTCTACTTTTACAATATGCCATCCAAAATCAGTCTTAAAAGGTTCACTTACTTCTCCTTCTTGTAAACTAAAGGCTACATCTTTAAATTCTTTTGCAAAATTTGTCTGGCGATCAAGTGTATATTTTCCTCCGGTAGATTTAGAACCTGGATCTTGAGAGTACAATACCGCTTTGGTTGCAAAACTACTACCTTTCTCTACAATATCTTCTCTAAACTGGTTCAATCGGTCGATTACTTTGTCTTCTTCTTCTTGAGGTATTTTTGGTTCGATTACAATTTGAGCCAATTCTATTTCTGTTCCAAAAAGTGGTCTTTCGTCTTCTGGAATATCATCAAAAAACTCTCTAATCTCTTCGGGTGTAATTTCTATGTCTTCTATTATTTTTGATCTCATCTGCTCAGACAATCTATTCGATTTATTGATTTCAAAAAGTTCTTTTTTGAAATCATCAAGATTATCTTTTTTGTAAAACCTTAAAACTTTTTCAACTGATCCTAACTCATTAGTCATATAACTAAGCTGTTGATCAACCATAGAATTAACCTCTGCATCTCTAACCTCTATACTATCTTGTACAGCATGATGTGCATACAACTTATTCTCAAACAAACTACCTGCAAGTTCACATCGACTAACATCTTTGGCTGAAACACCTTCACTAATCAACTGTTTGTATGCTATATCAATATCGCTATCAAGTATTACATGTTCTCCAATCACAGCAGCAACTCCATCGACTTTAAGACGCTGAAATGGTTGAACAACTGGATCTTTGGCAAGTTGTAAAGAATCTACAGAAACCGCTGTTGTATCTATATTAGTTGCAATGGTATCCTTTATGGTTTCTTCTATAATTTCTTGAGCATATAGTTGTGTGCTTATTGTTATAAGCACAACATAACTTAGCATAATTTTAATTGTACACTTCAAATTGTTTGTTCTCGACTGCATCTCTTGTAATATCTTTTTCAATTTTCTTAACCAGCTCCAGCTTTCTTTTATTTAATATAATTTGTCTTATTGTAGGTTTAATATATTCTAAAGGTGCTTTTTCCTTTCGTTTTAAAACATCTTTAATTTTTACCATATAGACTCCTGTAGAATCTCTTAGTTGCATATACTTGCTACTTCTTAACAATTTTGATCTATCTTGTTTTTTAAGAATCGGAACTCTATTTATTACCTGGTCCAACTCTATCCATGTAGAATCATTTAATGAATATGCCAAATACTCATCTTTTTTTATATTTAATTCCTCTACATCTTCTTCATTAAAACGATTTAACTGTCGTTGGGTTGCAACTATATTTCCATAATCAGATGGCAAATGTAAGTAACGTAATTTTATCAACTCCTCATTAAGATTAAAATTTTCTAAATTTTGATCATAATATGATTTTAAATCTTCTTCTGTAATCTCCATATTAATAGATTTATTGATTACAGCATTCTTATAAGCATTAATATATAAGGTGCTCTGATAGTTTTCTACCAACTCATCAAATTTATTGAGTTCTTCTTCAGTAAGGTTGCGTTTTGCTTGATCTATAAATAATTGTCGAGTAGCCCAGTTATTAATATAACTATTAACAATATTTGTACTATCGTCTTTGGGTGTATTTTCTGGCACTAGTGTTTTAATATCTTCTTTATAAAGATAAGTATCATTAACTCTTGCGATCGTCTCTTTTTTTACTTGATTTTTAAAATTTTGGCAAGAGCAAACCAATAGCGATATTAATATTAATGTGTGGTATTTCATCTATTATTTTTTATCGTTTTAATGTGCAGATGGTACTCTTTGTTAGAAATTATACTTAGCATAGATATAATTATGGTTTATTTCGCTTCTAAATTGACAATTCTTTTTTAACCTTTTTTAAAGCTTTTTTATTGACTTCAACTTTGTATTTTACTCTTAATTGAGCAAGCCATTTATTTTCTATATCTTTTTGAAAATCATTTATAACTTCGCCTTTAATCTCTTCAAAAGTTCTAATTCTTGAAGGTAAGATTTCTTTAAGCATAAACAAAGTAATAAAATTTTCTTCTTCGGTTATTATAGTTTTGCCTTGTTCAGTTGTAAAGCCTTTTGGCAATTTATCTTCTTCTTTGATTAATTCTTCTTCAGAAAAAAGTACTAAAACGACATCTCCTTTATTTACTTCTTTTTTTATTTCTTCTATAGATTTTTTTTGATTGAGCAGTTCCTGCACTTTAAGTATTGCTTCGCGTTTTGACGATGATGCTTTAATCATCTTATACGTTTCATTTTGAGAATAATTATTCTTGTTAGATTCATAAAAACTCTTTAACCCTATAGAATCAGTTTTTGAAATATTCCATATTTTAGACTCCATAAGATCAAAAAGCAGCAAACCGTCTCGATATTCATTAATTACAGCTGCAAAATCTTGATTATCTTCTTCTAGGTGTTTTTCATAGTATTTAAGAATTGTAGATGATTCGAATCTATCATACATTTCATCAACAAAGAAAGATACATCTGCTATTTTTCTTCCAGTTTTATTACTTTCTTGTAAATACTCTATAAAGTCACTGTATGTATATATTTCGTTTTTTAAATGGAATATTTCTTTTTTATGATTTACATCTTTTGTAAAATCCCATCCTTCTGTAAAAATAGAATCAGAAACCATTTTTTTGAAATAAGTTATGGCGGTTTTATTTGTGGTAACACCATATTTTTTTCTCAAAGAATCAACAAATGATTTTGTCACTAGCTTTGACCTACTATCTCTTTTAACTTTTTTAGTTAATTCTTCTTTTTGTTCTTCAAAAGTTTTTAGAGGATGCTTTTCAATTAGCTTAATAATATGCCAGCCATATTTTGTTTGAATAGGTTTAGAAATTTCATCTTTTTTCTGAAGTGCAAAAGCAGTAGTTTCAAATTTTT
This sequence comes from uncultured Aquimarina sp., assembly GCA_947501475.1. Taxonomy (GTDB): domain Bacteria; phylum Bacteroidota; class Bacteroidia; order Flavobacteriales; family Flavobacteriaceae; genus Aquimarina. Next base: position 129,543 of record CANMWA010000007.1, read on the forward strand.
CAGAGTTTAGCGCTCCTTGGCCAAAGCGTCTAATTTTACCTCCATCGATCGCTGTACTGGGATCATCACTATATTGTTTTGCTAATGACTCAAAAGAAACTCCTTGCTCTATTTGTTGATTTATTTCTTTTATTCTTTGCCTAGCCTCTTCTTCGGTTCGTTTTTCATTAACAGCAATCATAATATGAGCTACAGTTACTTCTCCTAATCTTTTTTCTCTTTTGTTAACCTTCATTATATGATAACCAAACTGAGTTTTAAATGGTTTCGAAACTTCTCCAATCTTTGTATTATATGCAGCATTTTCAAAAGGGTATACCATTCTAAAAACAGAGAACCATCCTAAATCTCCCCCATTCTTTACCGCAGAAGGGTCTTGACTATGGGCCTTGGCTACATCAGTAAAAGATTCTCCTTGTAAGATTTTATTTCTTATTTCAGATATTTTTTGATGTGCAACTAATGTATCTTCTACAGAGGCATTGGGTTGTAGTGTAATCAGAATATGACTTGCATTTACTCTTTCTAATGAACGATCATAAGCTTCTTTTATCATTACTTCTGAAGATCGTGTATCGGTAAGATACCCCTTCGCTAATTGTTTCCTATACCCTTCTAGCTCTTTTTGATATGTTTCTTTCTTATCTAAATTTAAGGTTACTGCCTCTCTCAATTTTAATTTATAACTGATAAATAATTCTAAATATTCATCTACATTTTTCTGAGCATCATCTTTAACTAATTCTATATTTTTAAGATAGACCCTTTTAAATTCTGAGATATTAACTGGTGTTTGATCAATGGTTAATAACACCTCTTCTTTTTGTTGAGCATTCGAAATAGTAAAAAAAATAATTCCTATAAAAAACGCTAATGATATTTTGTGCATAATTCTTTGTATGATAAAGTCCCTAAACCGGACAAAAATAATAATATTAAGATGTTTTACAAGCTCCTTTGTTAACGAACCTAATATTGACTATAGTATTTGTTTTTAATTTTTTTATGATCTGCGTATATTGTATACCCTTTATAACGTAACAAACAAAAGATTACACCATGAAATACACACTAGATATTGAATTAAAACAACCTAGAAATGAGGTGGTTAAAAAATTCAACAATGATGAAAACATAAAACATTGGCAAAAAGGTTTTGTTAGTATAGAACACATAAATGGTGAGAAAGGAAAGACAGGGGCGATATCCAAACTTACATATAAAATGGGTAAGCGAGAGATCGAAATGATTGAAACAATAACATTAATAGATCTGCCAGAAGCATTTCACCTTACTTTTGATGCAAAAAACGTATATAATATTCAAGAAAATTATTTTGAAGAGCTCTCAAATGGAAACACTAAATGGGTTTCTAAAAATGAATTCAAATTTAGCGGTTTTATGAAAGTAATGGGGTTTTTAATGCCAGGAGCCTTCAAGAAGCAATCCTATACATACATGGAAGATTTTAAATCCTTTGTAGAAGAAGGCAAAAGTGTTTTAGATAATTAAATGGAAAGAAAACTAAAACTTATATGGGATTTTAGAGGACCCAATGCACATAAAACAGCTCAACATCATGAAATTCACCTTAAAGAATATATAATCTCAGAAAAATTATCATTAAACATTACTGGGTATAATGATATCTCCAACATGCATAGTATTGCTTATCTGGTGGTAATTGATTCTGAAATGAAACCTGTAAGAGATGCTTTAAAACCTCATCGGGGCCAACTTTATGAGGAATAAATCTGAAAAATATAAGGAATGGTATAGATATTGTCTAAGACCTTATATATTTGCAAAAATTTAAAAATCAGTTAATAAAAAATCAGATGAAAAAAATAGCAGTATGCATCCTAGTTTTGATTGCAAGTTTACAATTAAATGCTCAATCAAAAACCGGAACGATAGACACCGAGTATATCCTTTCTCAAATGCCCGAGTTAACCAAAGTTCAGGAAGATTTAAAAGCTTATAATACCAAACTTGAAGGAGAACTAAAAGTAAAAGTAGACGAATATCAAGCTAAGGTAAAACAGTATCAGGAAAAAGTAGCTTCTTTTACAGAGCCTATGAAAAAGACAAAGCAAGAAGAAATTATTAATCTGGAAAATGATATTGCTAAATTTCGTCAAAACGGTACACAGTTAGTGCAATTAGAACAAAATAGATTATTACAACCGTTATACCAAAAAATAGGAAAAGCACTTGAAGAGGTAGCAAAAGCAGAAAAATACACCCAAGTATTTACAATTACTACCAGTGGCTTAGCATATGTTGATCCAAATTATGATGTAACCAAAACGGTTATGACCAAATTAGGTATCAAAGTAACAGAAACTAAAAAGTAATTACTAATAATTTACTTGACATAAAAAAACGGCATCAATTGATGCCGTTTTTTTTATGAAAAATATCTTTTTAAAATTATCGTCTACTATAATTAGGCGCTTCTTTAGTAATGGTTACGTCATGCGGGTGGCTTTCATGTATACCACTAGCCGTAATTTTTATAAAGCGTCCATTTTCTTTAAGTGCAGGAATATCTTTTGCTCCGCAATACCCCATACCTGCCCGTAATCCTCCAATAAATTGATGAATACTTTCTATCAAATCTCCTTTGTATGCTACACGACCTACAATTCCTTCAGGAACTAATTTTTTGATATCATCTTCTACATCTTGAAAGTAACGATCCTTGGAGCCTTTTTTCATAGCTTCTACAGACCCCATACCTCTATAGGTTTTATATTTTCTTCCTTCATATATTACTGTTTCTCCTGGGGATTCTTTTGTACCCGCCAAAAGAGAGCCTAACATAACGGTATCTGCTCCAGCTGCAATAGCTTTTGGAATATCACCTGTATACCTAATACCTCCATCAGCTATAACAGGGACCCCTGAGCCTTTGATGGCATTTGCAACTTCTAATACTGCAGAAAACTGCGGAAAACCAACACCAGCAACTACTCGAGTGGTACAAATAGATCCTGGACCTATTCCTACCTTTACAGCATCTGCTCCTGCCTCTACCAAATATTTTGCAGCTTCGGCGGTAGCAATATTACCAACAACAACTTCTAAATCAGGGAATTTTGATTTTACTTCTTTTAAAACTGACACAACTCCTTTGGTATGCCCATGGGCTGTATCAATAACAACGGCATCAACACCCGATTTCACTAATGCTTCAGCGCGATCTACAGCATCTCCAGTAACTCCTATAGCAGCGGCAACACGTAAACGACCTAAACTATCCTTATTTGCCATTGGTTTTAAGGTCAGTTTAGTAATATCTCTAAACGTGATTAATCCCACTAATGTATTCTCACCATCTACAACTGGTAATTTTTCTATCTTATTATTTTGAAGAATAACTTCTGCTTCTTGTAATGAAGTCCCTTCTGCTACCGTTACAAGATTTTCGACAGTCATTACTTCAGAAATTGGACGTTCATCATTTTTTTCGAAACGAAGATCTCTATTGGTTACAATACCAATTAATTTATGATCATTATCAACAATAGGGATACCACCTATACTATGCTCTCGCATATTATTTTTTGCATCGAATACTTTGGCATCTTTAGGTAAAGTAACAGGATCTATAATCATACCGCTTTCGGCACGTTTTACTTTACGTACTTTGATCGCTTGCTCTTCTATCGTCATATTTTTATGCAATACCCCGATTCCCCCTTCTTGAGCCATAGCTATTGCCATTCGGCTCTCGGTAACAGTATCCATCGCAGCAGAAACGATAGGAACATTAAGAATTATATTTTTTGTGAATTTAGTCTGTATACTTACTTCTCTGGGTAATACTTCAGAAAATGCTGGGACTAAAAGGACATCGTCGTAGGTTAAACCTTCTCCAATGATTTTGGAATCATGTGCTGTCATTGCAATTAAAATTTAATTGCGTGCAAATATACGTCTTTTTTAAAGAACAATAAGGTATTACATATATATTTTAAAAAACAGAATTAGGTAATCTAATTTCATAAAAAACACTCCAAAAATTATATTGATTTTTTTAACATCACAACAAAATCACGATTAAAAACATTTTTTATCGATTAAAAGTGTTTTGTTTGGTATTTTTATCAAAAAAAGTTAAATATTTATTAACAAAATATATTATTTTAACATTTTTTTAATGTTAATATTCTATATTGTTGATAACAGTAGTCCCAAACTACTAAATAACCCCCAAAATGAATACCTATGAGAACTATCTTATACCTAGTTTTGATATGCTTGAATGTTAACATTATTAGTGCTCAATTTACTGAATCTCCTATTGCCAACAAGCAGTTTATTAAATTTCAAAAAACAGAATTTAAACCCAAAAAAAGTTTATTTAGTAAAAGGATAATTCCGGTAGCGTTAATCTCGGCAGGATTTTTACTTTCTACTAGTGATTTTGAAAAATCACTTCAAAAAAACATTAGAAATGCTGTAGGTAGCGATTTCTACTCTAGTATCGATGACTATACGCGATATGCTCCTGTAGTGCAATTATACGCTGCAGATATCCTTGGAGCACAAGCAAAAAATCATTGGTTTGATCAAACAAAGAATCTTTTAATTTCATCTTTAATTAGCAATGGTGCATCGACTATATTAAAAAAACAAATTGATAAAAAAAGACCCGGAGAGTCTACACATCCAAATTCATTCCCATCGGGTCATACGACCACTGCATTTACTACAGCTACTGTTTTGTATGAAGAATTTATAGACACAAATCCAATTTTGGCCTATAGCGGATATTTATTTGCAATTTCAACAGGTGGTTTAAGGTTAATGAATAACGCACATTACCTTTCGGATGTAATGGTGGGTGCAGGAATTGGTATCCTAGCAACGAGACTTGTATATCATTTTGATCATCTTATATCATGGAATCCTTTCAAAAAATCTGATAGAATAGCCTTTGTTCCTCAGTTTAATAATGACGAATTAGGGGTGTATTTTACAATGACATTTTAAATACAATAGCCCTCAAGGGGAAATACCCCTGTACAAAATTGCGGGGTTTCCCTCTTTTCTTACATTGAAGGATGTCCTACTTTTGAAACAAATAGAACAATCGTTTATAAATAAATCGCAGTCACATAAATTTTTAAATCAATATCAATGATTAGATCAAACAAAATAGAAAGTTATAGCATCAAAATCATTAGTAATTATGCCGATGGCGGTGGGTATCAAATTGGATTTGTGTATTTATATGGAGAAAACTCTAAATACCTTGGACAATTTGGTATCATTAAAGATGGAGAAACCTTGCCACAAAACTTACAATTTGATGATGGTACTGTATGTGTTTATTTTAACGAGAAAGAATTGCAACCAATCATAAACATCCTTAAAAATCAAAGTCCTGTATATTTAAAATTTAACACCAGCTATAGATGGGGGTTGCTGGAAACAGGCAAAAAATCAGTAAGCAAAAAAGAGCTTGCTGCATAATTATCAAAAGATCTAAAAAGATCCGTTTTACGAATACTCTCATTTAATGTATGGGCCAGTCGACAACGAGAGAATAAAAAAATATAAATTGTGAAAAATGTAATTGGTTCACAATCGACAACAGTGGAAGTACATTAAACCAATAGTAAAACGAACCTTTTTAGATCTTTTTGATCTAGAAAAAGAACCCAAGAGTGTAACTTGATAAATATATCCTCAAAAAGCTACAATCTTATTCCTTTCATTTAAAGAAGCATTACCAGAAAACTTCAAAAAACTACAAAAAAACCTTAAAAAAAGGTTACATATAAAACATATGCACAAGATAAGATTGCTCTTTACATAGTGTAAAAACAATTAATTATCTTTGCAACAATCAGAGAATTAATTGTTTAAAAATTCTACTATTATAAAATGTCTTATATGAAAAACAGAACTACCTACTATAAAATAATTACTGTCACTTTTGCAATTTCATTATTAGCATGGTTGTTATATCCTAATTTCTATATGAATAACAGGAGTGCTTATGAATCATTTTTAGTAGAAACTCAACAAAAAGCATATGCATCACCTGGTAAACTCAATGGTAAAAAACCCGATAGACCAGATTTTGCTGCGCTTCATGAATATCTTACTACTCTAGATCCAAGTACTAAGACTGTGCCCAGAGAACGATTATTAAAATCATATCAACAAACCAAAGCACAGACTCTTAAGAGTAAATTGATTAAAAAAAATGAGGAGGATCAAATCCAATGGAAAAATGTTCCTGCTAATATATCCGGTAGAATAAGAAAAATGGTTTTTGATCCTTCGGATCTTACCAATAAAAAAATATGGGCTGGATCAGTGACTGGTGGATTATGGTATAATAATGATGCCACCAATCCAGATTCTTCCTGGGAAAATGTTTCTGGATTTTTTGAAAATCTATCTGTTGGAGCCATCGCTTTTGATCCCGGTAACGCTGATGTAATGTATGTGGGAACCGGAGAATCTTATACCGCAGTAAATATCTATCGAGAATCTTCGGGTCGAGGTACCGGTATATGGAAATCTACTGATCATGGTATAACATGGCAGCTCTTAGCTAACAGTACAGATTTTGCATATACTAATGACATTTTAATAAGAGATGAAGGAGGTACAACTGTACTATATGCTGCAGTAGCCTCGGGTACATACAAAGGCGCTGCACAAGGTTCTAATTCAACAAATGGATTATATCGATCAGAAGATGGAGGTGTAAACTGGATACAAGTACTCCCAAATATAATAGGAGACACTACACCTTATGCACCATCAGATATTGAAGAAGTAGCGGGTGGTAAATTATTGGTAGGTACCATGAGAAATATCGATGAAAATGGTGCTGGCGTTATATTAAGCTCAAATAATGGAATCAACTGGACCATAGATGATTCTTTTGCTACGACAAGATTTGATCCATCAACCGATCTGTATCCTGGTAGAATAAAATTTGCAGTCGCTCCTTCTAATCCAAATAGAGTATATGCAATAATAAGTGGAGGAATTAAGCGTGCATCAGGGTTTATTAGAGATTCAAGTTTTTTTTGTGTCATTTTACAATCTTTTGATGGTGGTACTACTTGGGCAGAATTTGCAGGTCCTAGTACCGCATTAAATTGGGGTGGTTGGGGATCACTAACCTGGCATGCCATGGCGCTGGGGGTAGATGCAAATGATGAAAACACTATTATCATAGGTGGTTTTAATAGTTTTAAATTAACAGGAACCGATACCGCAGATATTGATCCAGAAACTACGGGTAAAAGATGGCAAGCTATTTCATACTGGTTGTCTGATCGAGTAGATTTTCCAGAGTTTGTGCATGCAGATCATCATACAGTTATGTATAAGCCTGGCTCTTCTGACGAAGTATTTATTTCCACAGATGGAGGTGTTTTCTATTCAAATAATATGACCACATCAAATGTTGCAGAATATCAAAATCCTGCAAATGTATTTCCTTCTTTTTTTGAAATCAACAAAAACCTGAACACCATTCAATATTATACCATAGGGTTGCACCCTGGTAAAGGAATTGATTTTTATTATGGTGGCACCCAGGATAATGGAACTTTAAGATATGATGGTACTCCAATTGATAAAACCGATATGGTAAGTGGTGGTGATGGTGTGTTTGCATTTGTAGATAAAGATGAGCCTAATATCACCATAACTTCGGTATACCATAATCAATATTTTATCTCTAGAGATGGTGGTATTACTTCAGAGTATATATCTAATATTGTTAGTGGAACTTTTATTAATGCCGTAGATTATAATTCGCAAATCAATACACTTTTTGCTAATGGCATGGGATTAGGCGGGGCAATCACATCTACTGATAATCTAAATGTTGATGAATTGTTAAGAATAGAAATAAAGGAAAATGAAGTGATCACAAAATTTATTCCTTTAAATACAGGATCTACAGTACCTTATTCGAGCATAAAAGTTTCTCCTTATCAAAAAGCACCATCCGCTACTTTAATTATAGGTACACAATCAGGTAAGCTATTCAAAGTTACAAATGCCCAAAGTGATACTCCAGGTGTAACAGATATTGGTAGTACCTTATTTCCCACAGCCAATATATCAAGTATAGATATTGGTCAAAATGAAGCTGAACTCCTAGTTACTTTTTCAAATTACGGCATTAGTTCGGTTTGGTATACTAATGACGGAGGTGAATCATGGATAGAAAAAGAGGCAAACTTACCAGATATGCCAATACGATGGGGATTATTTAATCCTACGAACTACTCTGAAGTGTTATTAGCAACAGAAATTGGTGTTTGGTCTACGAGTGATATAACATCAAAAACCTTAGAATGGTTCCCTAAAAATGAGTCTTTGGCCAATGTGAGAACAGATATGATAGCAATTCGCGAGTCAGACAGTAAAATTGTTGCCGCTACTCATGGTCGAGGTATGTTTGAAGCTACACTAGCAGAACCAATAGGTACTGATCCTGATCCCGCTCCTCCTATTAACCCAAAAGAAATTTTTGCTATCTACCCTAACCCAACCGAAGATAAGTTTACAATAAAATCAACACTAAAAGATATTGTATTCTATAAAGGGTCTATATACACTATCGAAGGGAGAATGATAGAGCAGTTTAATTATTGGATAAGTCAAGAATTAACCATTGATTTAAGTCAGCAAGACCCTGGGATTTATTTAATAGATATGAGAGGAAAAGATGGTTCGCAAATAATCACAAAAATGGTAAAACAATAGAACCTTAATTATAAATTGTAATAAAATAATAAAGCGAGCAGTAATATGTTCGCTTTATTATTTTATACCTGTTTAATTTTCAATATATTATAGAGTGACTTTTAAATCATACTTTCATGAACAAAACTATATGGTTTATTATTCTGTTATGCATATACCAAGTACTTCAAGCGCAGGTAAACCCCAAGTTTTATAGTGTAAAATCTCATTATGGTTTTATCATTGCCCATACGCCAGATCTAAAACCTATATCACAAACAGAACCTTATGGGTTTCAAATAGAAATGAGTAAACTAAGAACTAGCGACAAAGCATGGAAAACCTGTTTTTGTTATGGTAGGACTGGATTTTCTTTCACATACTTTAATTATGCTAATCCAGATGTACTAGGTAGTTCTTATAATTTAATATACTTTGTAGAACCATACTTTACCTACAAAGGTCCTCTTAAATTTTCTCTCAGGGGATCTATCGGGGCTACTTATCTTGATACTATATTTGATGAAGAATCGAACCCTACAAATCTTCTGTTTAGTACCAGATTGAGTTTTTATTTATCCTTATCTCTTAACCTCAACTATCATTTTAATTCCAAGTATGCTATAAATCTATCGGCAAATTACAATCATATATCTAACGGAGGGCAAAAACAACCCAATAAAGGCATGAATTTCCCTACGGTATCAATTGGATTTGATAAAATCATCGACTATACTCCTTTAAAGCCTAAGCCAGAAGAATTAAAACAATATAATCGTTCATGGAGTTACTATCTGGGGTCATTTGCCAGTCTAAGATCGGCAGATCGAGAAGCCGAATCTACAAATCATCCTTTAATTGGTTTAATGGCAGGGGCATTAAAACCACTCTCTAGAATAAATGGATTTAATTTGGGTACAGAGTTATGGTATGACTGGTCTGATCGTAAAATAGCTCAACAGTTAGCTGTAGATGATTCTTCTTTTTCATCAGCAATCACCTTAGGGCATCATTTTTCTGTAGGTGATTTTTACTTTTTACAGCAATTTGGTGTCTATATGACCCGACCAAAAAACATTCAACCCAATTGGATGTATCAACGATACTCCTTTTGGTATCGAATTGCTAATCGTTGGACCATCGGAGCTTCATTAATTACCTATGGTCGAAGAGCAGACCATATGGATGGTAGGTTAATTTATGTGCTTAACTAAAATAAAAAAACGGAGTTAGTTATTCACTGCCTCCGTTTTTAAAAAGTGTTTACGTCTCGTTAATAATACAATTATAACGAACCGCAAATATAATTTTTTAAACACGAATAACAAATAATACCCTTATTATACCGTTTACACTTTGAATTTACTATAATAAAATACTCTTTTTCGTATCTGTTTCAGGATAAAATTTAACCGTAGCTATGGCTATGTTGAATTTTTATTCTTCACATAAACAAAAAATAGCTGATTTTCTTTTACAGTAAATTCAAAGTGTAAATGGTATTACTTAACCAATAACACTACTTAATCTAAACATTGGCAAATACATCGCAATCAAAATCACACCAACAATAATCCCTACAAATATGGTTAACAAAGGATTAAGCACATTAGAGATTACTTGCGATTGATGCTTAACCTGCTGATTATATTGTTCATTCAACTTCTGGAAAATAAATTCTGTTTGATTAGTCTCTTCAGCAACGCGAACCATAGCGATCATTTTTTTATCAAAAATCGGACTTTCACTAAAAGATTTACTTAGTGTCCCTCCAGAAAGGATAGTTTGCTTCGCTTTATGTAAACCATGCTGCAATGGATAGAAATTTATCATATTCTTTACCAGATCTATACTATCAACCATCGGTACCTTTGCCGAGGTTAACAATGAAATTGCTTGGGTAAATTGTGCCATATAGATTTTTCTAAAATAATTTCCCATAATAGGAAGTTTTAACTGAAAATTACCCATAGCCCTACGAAACCATTGTTTTTTTGAGGTATAAATAAGTCCTCCAATGCTAAGAATCGCAATAATTAGCAATAACAATCCATTATTACCCATAAAATCAGAAAAACTAATAATACCTTTGGTAATACCAGGAAGTTCTACATTATTTTGTTTAAAAATATCAACAAACATAGGCACTACATAACGCAACATAAAGATGATAACAATCAATGAGGTACATAGTACAATTATAGGATAGGTTAGTGATGATATTATCTCTCTGCGCAATTCGTTCTTACGCTTATAAAACTCACTAAGCTCTAAAGTAATTTGTGCCAACTGCCCTGTTTGCTCACCTATTCTTATAGCATAATACTCATAATCAGTAAAATTTTTATCCTTTTTAAGGATTTCAGAAAAAGAACTACCATCTACCAATTGCATTAGCATAGATGTCATTAATTTTTGATCTTTTTCTTTCTTTTGCGTTTCAGATAATAATTCGAGTCCACTTCTTAGATCTATTCCCGACTTTAAAAGCACACTAAGTTCGGCATACCATTGCTCCTTCTTTTTTGCATTAAACGCACTACCAAACAGAGTAATCTCTTTGGTTAATACCGCTGAGATATCAAAAGAAGAATCCCTTTTGATGTTTTGCTTTTTAGTATTCTCAATTTTTATTCCCATGCGTTAAAAGTGTATCGTAGGATCATTATGTTTAAATACAAACAAACTATGTGATCTTTTGGTTTTATCAAAGATTAATTTTATAGCATCAATAGCACCCGAATTGACCGATTTTCCTTCAAAATAAAACATTTTATCCTTTATTTTTAAAATATGGGTATCTACATCAGTCACAATACTATCGGTATAGAATTGATATACTCTCTCTCGTATCGGCGAAAAAACCTTTAGTGTATTTTCTCTCGAATCCCACTCTGCATATGAAAATGTGTTAAAATCGATAGTCAAAGCTGTTTGTAGCGATTGTAGTTGTGTTCTATATTCATAATTATCGCCAATAGTACGCATGTTATTTTGTACAATTCCCAACACTGTAAATGCTAACCCGGCTACAATAGCAGAAATCACAAGAACTACCATAATCTCGGTAAGTGTAAATGCCTTTATTTTTGAAATCGCTTTCACAGATTGATCAGTTTTTTTTCGTGCTCAATATTTTGCTTACTATACAATATCGTTGTATTATCTTTTCCTTTGGTAATCATAATTTCCCAACCGTCAAAATCCTCACTATACGGAAGCTTTATTTTCTCATGAATCACAAAATACTCGAGTTCTCTTACTCTATTTTCTATTGCACTTTGATCTCGTTGTATTTGATTTGCAAAAACATTATTAAAACTCAAACTAGCAATCATAAATACAATAATAATCAATACCGAAGCGGTTAATACCTCGATTAAAGTAGCTGCTTTTATTTTTTTTAGTACAACCATTTTGCTATACTATTTTTTGAGTTTTCAAAAGGCAATCCTGCATAATCTTTTACAGGGTTAATCAATACTTTACCATTATAAATATGATTTAAATACACTGATCCAGATTGTCTCGCAATACATTGTTGTGTGTACAAAGAACCTCTAATTATACCTTGAAAATCAGTATTCCCCTGGCAATATACCTCTCCTACGATTTCTGCTTTGGGCGCTATCTGTACATGTGTTTTAATTCGATCAGCTGTATTATTCTTTTTGTTCACATATACTATTGCTCCTTCAATAACAGTATCGGCCTCTATGTTTAGTAATGGTTTGGCATTTTGTATCTGATTATTATTTGCATTTTCGGGATACACATTCTGATCTAATAGTATTGCCGAAGATGGATATGATAAATAACATCGCTTTCCGATTTCAATATTTTTTGTTGCGATACATTGAAAACTACCTTGTACTCCATTTTTAATTTCGATTCTAGGAGCAATCAAGGTCACATGAGTAAGTTGCGAACCAGCACCAATGACTATTTTAGTTTTTGATTGAATCGTAATATTTCCTGTTATCTTTTCACTCTCTAAAAAGATTGGGGCTGTACTAAATAGTATTTGGGATGGTTTCAAAAATGAGTTTTCAATTTCTTTTTCAATAGAAATTGGTTCGAAATCATTGATTAGTGATCCTTTAGAAATATACTCTAGATAGTTGATCCAATCGTGTTTTAATTTTGGCAATGATGTATTGCTTTCTATTGCTCTACCATAAAATAAGTTACTGCCCTGGTAATATGTTCCAGAAATATTACCTGCCTTTACCCCTTGCTTGGGGAGATAATTATTTCCTTCTAATCGGGTAGCACCAACGACCACCAAAGGAGAATTGGTATTCACCAAATACAAGTTAGGCGTTTTATCTGTTAATTTTGCCCCTGTATATGCAACTTTTATTGCTTTACGGTTATGCGCCTCAATTTCAGAATATTGTTGTAACCAAGCGCCTTGGTATTTTGAAAACTGTCTACTTGTTTTTGTGCCAGATGAAGAAATCAAGGTATCATTACTTACTGAAACATTAGCAAGGCTATTAAATAATTGTATGTTTACTTCTTCAAAAGCTTGCGTTAATTCTTGAGATTTGATTCTAAAAAAAGATTGTGCATGCGTAAGTAACAAAAAGGCACCTAGCAGTAATGCTACCAATACCGAAATCAGTATGGCAAATTGCATTGCTTGTGCTTTTATTTTTGAAAAAATCCTCAATTTGCAATTTTAAAATCTTTAATCTTTCCTTTATATTTAACTCGAATTGAATTTGATTTACCTCTTAACAAGGTAACTTCGGCAATAGTTTGCTTTAATTGTATTAACTGATCTGTACCATTGATGGATACTAGGTAGATCGCATTTGTGCTTTGACCTCCTGACACTACTCCTTTATATATAATTGAAGGCCATACCAGTTCTGGCTTTTTTACTTTTAATCTAGGTGTGCTAACTTTCTTTTTGGGTTTATAGAGTGTACCCAAAAAAGGATCTCTTTCTATTGTATTGATCGTAAATTTTTCTCTTTCTTTTGTTTCAACAGGAGTTACAGTAACTTCTTTTGCACTGTTAATTACTGGATCTTCATCAGAGAAAGCACCAATCACCTGAAAAATGATCGCTCCCCAGACAAAAGCAACAACTGGTAATAAGACATATAACGCTTTTTTACCTTTTAGCATATCATTTTAGTTTATAGTGAAACGAGACACATCACTAGATTCACTTTTATTACCAGCTTCGTCAAAAGCCGTTATGATCCAAAAATAAGTAGTCCCCGCATCCAAAGTAATATCAGATGGTGATGTTACAAGATCTTTGGTCGCTAGATCTGTAAGTCCTACATCTTTGTATACATAAATGCTATCTACCTCTGCTGTTCCTTCTACTACCTCTCTAGTCCAACTAAATGTAACTGCAGTAGCAGTTTGGGTTGCATTATTAGCAGGTGCAGTAGCTACTGGTTTATTAGGTACTTTACTATCTATTGTTAATGTTCTGGTTGTATACAACGTACTTTGCGTATTATTTTCTGCCCGTACTTGCCATTTGGTTACCCCTTCTGGAAAAGTAAATGAGATACTGGTCTCGGCGATAGTTTCTTCTTCGACAACCTCATTACTTGCATTTAATAATTGAACTCGATAAAGCGTTGCATCGGTTACTGATTGCCATTCTAAAGTTGTTTCGGCAGTATTGGTAACTTTATTATTTTCTGGAGATGATAACAATACTTCAATAGCTGAAAAATCTTCACTTTCTAATACTGTAAAACTTGCAGTAGCATAAGGTGTAGCGGTACCAGAGTTTTGTGCTCTTACTCGCCACTGATACTCATTTTTTAACAAAGTAGTACTAAAATTAGTTCCCGTAATTGCTGAATCTAAAACAATTTGAGAAGCATTCTCAAAACTGGGCTGAGCAATCTGTAGACGATACTCGGCAGCTAATTCTACTTCTGCCCAGCTAAATGTTACCGATGTATTACGCACGGCAGTACTATCTGCAGGTGCTATTAACGTTATGGTTTTATCAGATAGATCTTCTTCAAATAACACTTCTTCACAACTAAAAAAAGTGAGAAAAAGCACAAAAAGTGAAGCTGTATATATTGGTAATTTATTCATGACTATAATTTAAAGTAATTCATTTTCTCTAATGCTTTTTGAGCATCTCGATACGCATTTTTTGGGCAAGAAGATTTTTCATCTATAATACTTGCCAAGGTGATTTGTCTTCTCTCATTTTCGCTCCAACAGAAAAAAGATAATTTATAAGCAAAAATCGTTACCTCTGCAAAATCTATAGTCTTGTATGGTTTACCGCCTTTAACCAAAGATAACTGATACTGTTTGTATGCTCTATTGCTTAAAAACACTGCTTCTGCATCTGTAATTTCCTGTAGTAAAGCTTCTGGCAAAGCCATAGAAACCGAAGTTACCATCGAAGCATTTTTTTGACTCTTAAGATACGTTATTGTCTGTATATTATGTTCAGATTGTAGCTCATTAGTAGTACCAACACGATCTAATAAATCGAGGATAACAAACTTAGGTTTACGATCTACAGAGTCTATATAAGTAACGCCAAGTTTATTTTCTTTAGAGACCTTTAGGTACGTATCAAAAGTTGTAGCATTAAAATCAACAGATTTCACTGCCACTCTTATCTGCTGTTGATACTCTGGTATTGCAGAAACTTTAAAATCAGAACTAAGCACATCTGTTTTTTGCACTCCAATTACACCCAAAGCGATAGGATTTGTAGTAGAAGTGTGCATGTTGGCATTATTCACCTTAACACTATAACAACCTACACAACTCAACATCAAAATGATTGCTATACCATATATTTTATAATTCATCTGTTCTTTTTTTATTGTTTTTTAATTGTCAGATGGAATTCGCCATTGAACATTTTCGGTTGGTATCAACTTAATTGTTATGGCTCATTTCATAATATCTTATTATTCTATTTTCTATTATTAATTAAGTCGTTGTAACAATAGCCTACATTGTAAATATGAGGCTCCTGTTCTAAAATTTTTCTTTTTTTCAAAATCTACCTGAACTATATTTCCAAAACTATATTTCTGTTCCAGCGCATAGACAACACCCAATAGTGCTTTATAATCTCCTTGCAAGGTAAAATCATACGTAGTTGTTCCTTTTTTTGTTGCCTCATCGGTAAATCTATGAGGTTCTTCAAAAGCAACAACTTTTACTTTTGATGAATCTGATAACGTATTCAATGTTTTTAGAAGATTATGTTGTAAAGAGCTACCTTCTACATTGTTTTTGGCCAAAATAATATCTAATTGTTGTTCTTTTTTGGTTAATGCTGCCAATTGCATAGGTGCTGCTTGGTATTCTTCCTTTTGGCTTTCTAACTTATCCAGCTCACTACTTATGGTAAACGTTTTAGCAAAACCATAGCGATACGCTATAAAAAGCACACACAATAACCCTGCTACTAGCACTATATTTTTAGTTCGCTGCTCCATCAGATGTAATTCCTATTGTTAATTCAAAATCAGATGTGTTTTTTTTATCCAATCCATATTGTGTTATGGTCACTGTTTCTACAAATGATAATCTTTCCATAGCTCGCAACCAATTAGTAAACTGCTTTTTATCTGTAGATTTTCCTGTTATAGCAATAACTCCTGTTTTAAAATCGATCGCTTTACCTTTTCTAATAGGTTTTTCTAGAGGTTGATAGGTATATGTAGTTAGCAAAACCGTATTAGGTAATGCTTGTATCATTTGATCAATACTATAAGAACTTTTTGAAAATCCTGTCGTAAGAATACTTTGCACCAATGCCTCTTTGGTATTGACATCGGATTGCTTGCTTTTAATTTGTTCTTGCTGCGCAGTATATACCTGTAACTCTTCTTGTAACCCTTGCCATTTTTTATATTTTGTATTGAAAACAAAAAAGTTAACTAGCAATGCCAACAAAAGAAATCCAATACCAAATTGTAAGGTATTTTTAAAAAATCGAGATTCTCTATAGTGTTGATGTAATTCACTATTTCTACTATCAATATTACCTGTGATTGTTTCTGTACCTAATACCGCATCCAAAACTACAGCAAGAGGCAAAGTATAACTCGAGGTAAAAGTAAGTCCTTCGATATCATAATGCTCTTTTGAAGTAGCGTTGTGTATACCTATAGTAATGACTTCACCATCTTTATAACTCACCTCGGTATTATGACTATAGCGTTTATCTGCATCAGCAAAAGACGACAGTGCTGCCATTTTTAATCCTCCAAGGCAAACACTTGTAATCGTAATTGCAGCTTTTTGATAGGTTTCAATTAATGTTTCTACATGTTGTTTTCTACATACAGCGATAAAAGATCGATTAGCAGTACGAAGGATTTGATAATAAAAATCATTAAGATTAAGATTAGGAAAGGCTTCAGCCAAAATCTCTGCATCAGCACCTACATTAGTGACTTCTTTGGATAATATATATTCATCAGTAATTACAAGATTGGCTTGTGCTGCTGTTTTTATATATTCAGAAATCTCATCGACATGTTCTCCTGTAAAAGTCTGAATAATATCCAGCTCTCCTTTTTTTTGTGCAAGCGCTATACCATAGATCACAGTTGCATCTTCTTTTTGAGAATGCTCTATGGCCAATAAAGACTTTGCGAAGGGTTGATATGACAATAACTTCTCTATCATTAGTAGAATACAGTAGGTTTTATAATCACATTTAGTTTTTTCTTAGAATCCTCTCTAACTCTTTTACTAAACAACCATTTTATAATCGGAATACGTGCTAAAAATGGTACTCCTGATCCAGAATCATTTTTTACTTTTTGCTCAATTCCTCCTAAAATAGCAACATCATTAGCGCGCATTCGCATAATAGAAGAGAATCGACGGCTATTAATATCTGGCGGAGCATTTTCTGCAATACGCTCACCACTAAAATTGGATTGGATTACTTGTATATCTAAAGTAATCTGGCCATCTCCAGATACAAAAGGTTTAAATTCTAATGCCAACTCGGCATCGATAGGTAAGTAATTTACGATCTCTGATGTTTGTGGGTTCTGAGATCCAAAAATATTTTGACTAGTTACGGTGTAATATGTGGTTTGCCCACTCGATAAATATGCTTTATGTCCATTAAGAGTACTCAACTTTGGAGTCGATAATATTTTTACATTACCATTGGTTTCCATCGCTTTGATATCCATATAAAAATTAGGAACTACATTCCCCAGATTTAAAGACCCAAAACCATCAAATCCTCCAATCACTCGGTTAATAGTTTGCGATCCAAGAGTAATATTAGCATTAGGAAAAACACTTCCTTGATCAGTAACAGGTTCTTTACCAATACCAAACTCTACCCCTGTCTCTATGGTTGCTGTACGATTTACCTCAAGAATCATTACTTCAATTAATATTAAGGGAACGGGTTTATCGATATAGGTAATGAATTTTTTAAATTTTTCTACACGTGTACCGGGACCACTAACGACAAAGCTATTGAGTTCGGTATCAATTTTTATATCTAGTCCATCTACTATGGTTGCCGGAAAAATATCTGAAATAGAACCTTGTTGTCCACTATTAGAAGATGATGATGAGGCGCTTGTGTTTCTAAACGAAGACCCTCTCTGATTTCTGTTATTTAATCCATTTTGATTCAGTCCTTGATTTAATCCTTGGTTTAATCCTTGATTGGCTCCTCCAAAGAAATTTGTGCCTCCAGTCGTAAAATTAGAATTTCCTCCACCAAAACTATTTCCATAAGAAGTAGATGGATTGGCATCACCAAGCATTGCAATAGAGCGATGCATCATTTGTACAAGTTCTACCTTTTTTAATGCTAACTGATCTTCGGTTCCAAAATAGTAAACATCACCTTCTTTTTTAAATGTAAATGTACCTGAAGAACCAGATCCATTAGTGTTTTGTGAGTTTTGCTGCCCATTAAAATTATTAGAATCTCCCTGATTAGAAACAGAACTTCTGTTGGGAGCGCTACGGTTACTCTCAAAAATCTTAACCAGTAATGCATCATAAGAAATAGATTCGGTTTTTACCGTCACTGTTCCAGCATTTTCTAGCGGAGAAGCTGTAAAAATATCAAGCTTTAGATCCTCTGATAGGGTATAAATCACATCGGCAATGGGTGTGTTTTTTAAATCTACCGATACAACTCTGGCTACTGTATCCAAAACTTTATAAGTAAAATTTGAACGTCTTGCACGGTAGTTTCCTGATCCATCTGCATTTCCTGATTGCGGAAAAGCATCAAACTCATAAAATCCATCTCGTGTTTTCTGAAACTCCATATTATTAGCTTCAGCCAATTTTTTCATCGCAATATCAAAAGGAACATTACTAATGTACATGCTTACACTTTTAGTATTGAGTTGTGGTGTAAATAATAAATTCTTACCAGAAATTTCGGTGATTTTTCTAAACACCTTGGGTAATGGATCATTATTAAAATCTGCAGATAGTGTCGTTTTTAAAACATCATAATCAATTACTATTTCTTTTTCTACTGGTGCTGCTACAGGTGGTGTAAATGATTTTACAGAAAGTATATTTCCTGTAAATCCAATATCTAATTGGTATTCTTTTACCAAGAACACTAATAGATCTTGTACGGTTACATCATTAAATCCATTAACAATGGTGATGTTATTAAGCTCATCGGCAAGGTTAATATTAATTTTGTGTACCTGTGATACCGCTCTTAAAAAATTGAGTAATGAGGTATTAGAGATATTCACATTCACTTTTTCGGTAAGTCCGGGAATATCTACATTAAGTAATTGTAATTTGTTTTCGATATTAGCAATACGAGTATTGTCCTGAGCCTGGTTCTGGAAATTTTCCTGAGCCATGCCCTGTATCCCTAGAGCTAGTGCAATACCAATGATAAGTATCTTTTGTTTTATTTTCATCAGTGTTTTCTTGTTATTTTAATTATCAGCTAACAATGAATATACTTCGTCTACCGACGTTTCCCCTTCTATAACCATTCGTATGGCGTTATGCTGTAATGTTTTTATTTTTCTTTGTTCTATATAATCATCTATCTGCAACTCATTGTGCCGTATGGAAGTCTCGAGTTCTTTGGTAACCGGCAATATCTCATAAATTGCTTTACGCCCCAGATACCCTGTATGATAACATCGATCACATCCAACAGCTACATAATGCTGTTGTAGTTCTTCTGGAATTTCAAAATCTTGCGGAAAATCTTTGGCTTCTGTTTGTTTTTGAGTTTTACAATTCGGGCATAGTTTACGCACTAAGCGCTGTGCAATACTCATGGCAATGGTGTTGGCCAATAAAAATGCTGGCACTTTCATATCGATCAATCTAGATATTGTTGCCCAGGCCGAGTTGGTATGTATTGTTGATAATACCAGGTGCCCTGTAAGTGCTGCTTTGATTGCCATACCTGCGGTACGATCATCCCGAATCTCACCGACCATAATAATATCTGGATCTTGTCGTAAAAATGCTCGTAATGCTGCCGGAAAATCAAACTCGATATCCTCTCTAAGTTGCACCTGATTAATCCCTTGCAGGGTATATTCGATAGGGTCTTCTATGGTAAGGATATTAGATATTTCTTTATTCAGTTCTTTTAAGGTAGCGTATAGTGTGGTAGTTTTACCAGACCCTGTAGGTCCAGATATCAGGATAATTCCTTGCGGTTTTTTTACGGCTTCGCGATAGCTTTCTAATTCTACATCGGTAAATCCAAGATCCTCTAGAGAGACTTCTTGGGTATTGCGATTAAGCAACCTCAATACTATTTTTTCTCCGTATAAAGTAGGCATGGTCGATACCCGTATATCAAACTCATCTGTTCCTTCTTTAAAGGTAATACGACCATCTTGTGCCAATCGTTTTTGCGAAATATCTAATCCCGATTGTATTTTGATCTGATTTACCAATTGTGGGTACTCGGTATTGGTAATCGTATATTGTTCTTTTAATTTACCATCTAACCTAAACCGTACTCTACAAAACTTTTCATAGGGTTCCATATGGATATCACTACTTCCAAAATCTTTGGCTGTAGCAATCAGTTTTTGTAAAAAACGATCTTCGTATTCTAGTTTTTCGCTAGATGATGTTGTCGTTTTTCTATAGTTAAAGGTGAGGTATGATTGTATATTTTCGGTTGTTTCTGTAATTATTTTAACATCACAACCCAAAATTATAGTCAGCTCTTTTTGTAACGTATTAGGATCGACTGCATCAGTTTTGAGATGCAATACATCGTCTTCTTTGGCAATAGGTACCACTCTATAATGAAATGCCTGATTAGAAGTAATCAGCTGTTTAAGATGTACTGGTATTTCGTATGTACTTATACTACTCATATCGTATACAGAGTTACTATATTAGTCATCCAATTTGCTATAAAAATTATTCCTAAAAACAGTGCCATAAACCCTGCTAAAGGTACAGTTGTATGCGTTGTTTTATTTTTGAGTAGTATCCATGCCAATATCGAGAATAGTAGCGAAAATACAAACAGTATTGTAAAGGTCACGGTCGGAAATCCAATAGCCACAGCCAGAAAAAACAATAGATCCCCTAACCCAAATACTTCGGTAAAGAATGATCGTTTTAACCTATAGGTTGCATACAGATACAAAACCATCATAATACACCCAACAACACTTATATTTATCCCTACAGCATATAAAAAATGGATCGGCATTACACTTTGATAGTGCATAAGGCCAAGCAAACCGATCAGTAGCAGTAATACAAATGCATATACCTGTCGGTCTTTAATATCCTGAAAGGTAATTACTCCCAAGGCGCATACAATACCTATTTTTACCAGAAGCATTAGTCTTTTATGATTTGTTTTGGGCTTCCGCTTTCGTCGATTTCCCATACATTAAACACTCCGTCACCATCAAAATCAACTACTGCAGTAGCTCTAGCTTTAAAATTAGAAACCGTGGCTTCTAAAACCTCATATGCATAATTGGCTGTACCTCCATTTTTTACCGTTTTAGGAGCCTCATAATTTAGCTCTGTAAAATCCAACGAGTATTTAGAATTAAGATAGCGGTACTGTGTTTGCATATTACTTATGGTTTTAAGTTGTATTTTGGCTTCTTGCGCTTTGGTTTGTGCTATCAACGGCAAAAAGTTAGGCAAAGCTATCAATAGTAAAATCCCGATAATTGCCAATACCAAGAGCATTTCTTGCAGGTTAAAGGCTTTTACTTTTGTAGGTTTTATTTTTTTCATTTGTCCTTTTTACTTTATTTTTAATTCTCATACTTCGACTTGATCATATACAGAAATAACATCACTATTCATCATCTCTGTTTATATCAACATTATTATGATCGTATGTCATAAGTATTCCATCTTCAAAATGGTGGTAAAAATAAGATTTTTAAAAGAATATAAGGTGCCACATGCTTTAATATCTATGTATACATCAGTTCCTTCTATTTCTTTTATAGTACTTCTACCTCTATAATTCATTATTTCCGTTTTATAACAAAAATTACCTCTATTATTTACTTTATAGTACTTTATGTATCTACATCATAAAATGTTATTCTAAATGTGATACGAATTATTAAAACATTTTTCAAAGTACAATAGTACAACATAGAAGTTTCATTTTCTGATACTGGTGAAAAAAAATTCATTTTTTTAAATCAAAACCCCATACTATCAACCAAGTTCTCCCATACCGTAGTATGGGAGAAGTCTGGAATTAGAAAATACTTCAGCTAGGCCGAAATGTAGAAGAGGTATAACTACCTCCTCTATACTCGATTTTCATTCATCCTACCCCTAGGAAAGAAAATCGAATCACATCAGAGAAATCAAACACTAGAAAAATTTCTCCTCTGTTTTATCTGTAATCACATCATAAAAGGTGATATACCTTTTACTGGTACAAGGATACGGCGAGGTTATCTCATTTTTTGAGACTGATAAAAAAATCTATAGTTATTTCAATAATTTAATATGTATTGCTATGTGTACTCGAATTGATTTTTTTAGTAATGATTGTACACACAACAAGTTCTTACTATTCAAAATTGAGTATAGGATTACAAAAACGTAGTAGAAAATAGTATTACGAGATCGATTTTATAATACTGGGTAACAATTATAATTGTAAAAACATCAATAGTATTATTAATTATAAAACACAAAAAATGAAAAAATTAGAAGATCTGGCAGCATTTAGAATTCCGAAAAACGAATTAAAATTGATCAATGGGTCAAGAAATGAAACTAACAACTGTATAGATGGTTGTTCTGAGGGGTGTACTATCATATCTGCAACGGATCTAGAAGCCTTTGTATGTAGGTTAACTTGTGGGGAACTATGTTAATATAACCCGATCACCAGATAGCGCAGATTTGTATCTTAAATCAGCGTTATCATATCCAAGCGATAGGGTTAGTTCTAATCCAACATTTTTTGGAAGAGCTATTATAATACTACAGTTATATCATCCTGTAGTAGAATTGATCTCGTTGTTTCTAGCGCAGTATTGATCACAAAAACAGCCACTTTTACATAAAGTGACTGCTTTTACTATTTTCTTACTCATACTCTGCCAATCTTTACCGCCACTAGTTTTGAAAATTAGCGGGAGCGCATACTAGCGGCATCAGGGGGATTTAGAACTTGATACAGAACTCCTTAAACGTATAGAACACGTCTCTAAACTATCACAAAAAGAAAAAGAGCATATCTATATTACTATAGATGCCCTTATCCGTGATTTTAATGCTAAAAAAGCATACTCTGCATAAAAAACAAAAACAGCCACAATCCATTTTTACCGATCGTGACTGCTTTTACTATTTTCTTACTCATACTCTGCCAATCTTTACCGCCACTAGTTTTGAAAACTAGCGGGAGCACATACTAGCGGCATCTGGGGGAAGCAACCCAACTTAAATTTAACCAACTTGTATATGGTTCCTTTTCTAATAGATTTTCAATAGTCCTGTACTCCGTATAATAACAATCAAATTTATTACTATTTACCCCTTCTATAGCAAAAGGTATGGGTGACATATAGTATTCTATTTTTGGCGTATAATCTACATATCCTTTTTCTCTTTTACTTATTATTAATTCTGGAGGATTATGCTTATCTATTTTCCTTTTTAGCTCTCCTAAAGATTGAGGAACACCTTCTAGTGTTGTATTTTTAATAGAGAGTTCATACAATAATTCAATTTTTATGCCTGATAAATTAATATTAGAAGTTTCTATATTCTCTTTTGCTATTTTAAATACTTCTATTCCCTTCTGAAAATAGTCATCATTTATATTTAGTTGATCTAAATGAATAGAGATATATTTATCTTGATTTATTCTATCAATATTGTTTGATATCCACTTTGATATGTTCATAAATTTAGTCAATAGATTTTTTAATCCAATCTAGTATTTTATTTGGCACTTCTCCACTACCATGCTTCCATGTACCATCTAAGTTTAATGCCCTTCCATCTTTTAAATGTAAATGTACTTTTTGGCCGTGTATTGGATTTCTCCGCTACCGCTAGTCTGTGACTAGTGGTATTATAGCTTTGTAAGCCCAAATAAATACCCATCACTATCAATCTCTAAAACAGTTTGATCATCTTGATAATTTCTCGCACTGCTATATTTCCAATCAACAGGGTCTGTTACAAAACCTGATTCTACAGGATTATTATGAATATAATCTATTTTTTGCTGAATGACTTTATCACTCCACAATTCTATTGGCTTATTATGCTGCTGCCAAAACTGTCTTTTACTAATGGTAGCATTCTTTTTACCTGCTTTTTCAAACATCCACAACAACCACTCTTTTCTACTTTCTTGAGGATTTTTTTCTATGGCAGTCATTATTTTTTTTGATGTGTGCTTTTTAAAATCTCTTATTAATCCCGAAGGATCATCATTCGAGGAACGAAATATCAAGTGTACATGACTGGGCATAAAACAGTACGCATAAACTTCCATACTTTTATGTTTCCTACAATAATCAATACTATCAGCCAAGATAGATAAATACGCTTCTCTAGTAAATACATCTATCCAGTATACTGTAGCGAAGCTAACAAAATATAATCCTGACTTATTATGAAATTTATAATTTCTGCTCATGGTCACAAAATACAATAAATCAGTTTTATTTTTTGAAACAAGAATATTTTAGTAAAACAAAAAATATGCATATAAAAACCAGTCACATCGCTGTAACTGGTTCTTATATCTTACTTTACATCTCCCAATCTTTGACGCCACTAGTCGCAGACTAGCGGGAGCGGGGGGAACGAAATATCAAGTGTACATGACTGGGCATAAAACAGTACGCATAAACTTCCATACTTTTATGTTTCCTACAATAATCAATACTATCAGCCAAGATAGATAAATACGTTTCTCTAGTAAATACATCTATCCAGTATACTGTAGCGAAGCTAACAAAATATAATCCTGACTTATTATGAAATTTATAATTTCTGCTCATGGTCACAAAATACAATAAATCAGTTTTATTTTTTGAAACAAGAATATTTTAGTATGCATATAAAAACCAGTCACATCGCTGTAACTGGTTCTTATATCTTACTTTACATCTCCCAATCTTTGACGCCACTAGTCGCAGACTAGCGGGAGCGGGGGAATTATAGGTAAATGTACTTTCGAGTTTGTTAAGCGGTTGCATAGATCGCACTAAGCGTCCTGCTTTGTCGTAGTAATTGAGACTATAGTCGTAGTAGTTTTCTTTATATGCTACACGAATAGGATTTGCAGGATTGTAACTGTCTAAATCTCTAACAGCGATTCTATAAAAACCGTTGGGTAAACTACCCGCAGCAGTACCTATTTTTTGCTCGGTAATAAGATTGTAGATATCGTAAGTGATACCCGCATTGTTAGACAATGTTACTCCGGTAGTTCCCCCCGCTACCGCATTCTATGGATAAAAACAAATAAAAATCGATTGCTTAAAAAAAACGGCTACATCTCTGTAACCGTTTATTAATCTTATTAATATTTTATAAATAGCCTGAAGTCTGTTTTTGTATTACCGTTTTTACAGAATCAATTACTATCACCTTCTTGTACACTTTTGATGTCTTAGTAATTATTCTAGATTTATTTTCATCTCCTTCATGACCAAAAACAACTATCTGATCTTCAATGTAACCATCAAGATAATTTATTCCTTTTTCATTAAAAGAAAGATCATAGATAGGTATTTTCCCTTCACCAATAGAAACAAAAGTATCGTGTTCTTTCTTTAATAAGTTTTCTAATTCAAGAGAGTCTTTATGAGCTTTCGCATAAAAAACAAGATATCTTCTATCCTGTGGTTTCAATTTAATCGTATCTAGTATAGAGGAATACTTAATTAAACCTTTATTCTTTTTTCCTACAATTACAGTATCAGGAAAACTTAGAGTATAAACTACCTCCTTTATCTTAGGTTCCAATGGTTTTTGTTCTTCTTTTTTCACCTCATTACAACTAAGGCAAGTAATTATATATATTAATCCTGTAAAGTAAATAAGTTTATTGTTGTCCATAATTTCTTTTAGCTTCTTCAAGTTTTGCATTATAAATAGAATCTTTCTGTGCAGGTATCTTAGATGCATCTTGAGTGTTAACGACTGTATCTTTTGTAGCTGTTACTGCATTAGCAATAGTATCGCCATTTCTCACATTAACATCAACTCTTAATACATTTGTTACTGATATAGTTGTGGTTTCATTAACATTATCAGTAGTATTGGTAGTACTTATAGATCCTTCATTAGAATTACCACCAGATAAAGCATCTACAGTACTAACAGTTTGATCTACTAGTTGAGCTGCTCCTACCACAATATCTGTTGTTTTATCTAAACCAAGATCAGGCCCGGGTTGACTTTCTGCTAAAACAGCTATACCATCTCCATCTCCAGAAGTAATATCTGCTCCTGGTTCTGGTATGTTAGGTGTAGCTATTCCATCTTTTTGGAACTCTTTGCTAACAAAAGGTTGAATACCTCCTTTGGCTGTTTGTTTTTCATTACCTACTAAACTACTATTATCACCTTTTGCAAAAAATGATTTAACTTGATTAACACTTCTTGCCCAAGATTCTGTCCAAGTCTTTTTGACTGCTCGAGCTAATCCTTTTAAACCACCACAACAGCTACCTGTTGGCATCATCCCGTCATAATCAATAAAATAGATTGGATTATCAAACCCATAGTTATACGGAGAGTGCCTCCTCATCTGCTCTGCAAGAGGATCCAAATTCATCCACCTTCCTAAAGCAGGATCATAGTTTCTAGCTGTAATATCAATCCAACCCAGTCCAATCTCATCTTGCTCTTCTTTATTGGTAAATCCATAGGTATGATTCCTACCTCTAAGAACACTATTATATCCCTTATGCGTTAACCCAAATGGATAGTAATTCTTTTCTTGTACAATCTCATCCTGGGTAATGCTACCATCTTTATTGGCATCCTTGTATGACAATCTTACATTATCCAAGTGATCTTTAAATTGATACACATACTTATACCCATCTGCTTCTTTTTCTACAATCCCTTCTGGGTGGTTAAAGAACTCCAGGTTGCCATTCTTATAGATGTACTTACCCGCATACTCTGTTTCTATTAAAGAACCTCCACTTGGTGCCGTTTTTTTAAGCTTTGCTCCTGTGGCGTCGTAAATATAACTAATATTTCCTGTACCTTCTGCATTAGATATCGCAACTGTTACTGGTAAATTAAGATGATTATATGTAATGCTTGAGATCCCTTTGTTACGATCGATGATTAAGTTCCCATTATTATCATACTCAAAATCATCATTAGTATTACTCCCATCTTTAAAACCAAAAGTGATATTGCCACCTGGTAATTCTGTTACTTTGGTAAGCTTATTTGCTCCATCATATTCATAGTCCAAATTATCCATCATCCCAAAATGCTCTGATTTTGTATAGTCAATATTGGCTACAATACCTCCTTTTCTTTGAAGTGACATAATATTACCCATCTTATCATACGATACAGAGGACAAATCGAACTTACCATCATTACTGATACCGCTTGTAATTCGATTGAGAGCATCATATATTAAACTAATGCATTTTTTTTGCTCGAACACCCTTTTTCTAGGCTCTATTCCACTGGTCAAAAATTTTTAAGAACGTACAGCATTTCTGCCTCATAGCTAAAGTACTAAAATTACATTTCATAAAGCCCACCGCATCACCAAAGCTATATTTACATAATTGGTAGTTATAGTCGCTCTTCCTGCCGTCAGGGTCTATAACGCAACTATGTAAAATAGCCGCGCAGCCCCGCTACTGAACAAAAAATGTGAGGATTTGCTCTGCAATGTTGCGGAGGGTCTCGTGCATACAACGAGAGCGTCCGCAAGTAATGTAAAGCCGATTATTGGTGCGAAGATCCAATCCCCAAGTAATGTAAAGGCAATTTTAATGCCTTAGATAGCTTGCACAACCATTGTAAAACAGATTGTTACCCTTTAGATACCTTCCGCAAGTGTTATGGAGGGTTTCGTCATTAAAAAGAGCTTCTAACGAACGATTTTTTAGAACAATATTACAATATTATACAAGGGTAATCGTATCGTAGACGTGATCCCAAGCGTTATGGGGTCATTCAATCGCCATTTGGCTAGTATTTTAATAAAAAGCGGAAGTTCAATCGCTACAGCCCGCGCATTCCGCTTTTTACTAAAATAGTTTACCTTCTGAGTAAGAACGATTGATCTTAAAGCTGAAGTGCGCAACGGCAGTTGCGGTTGACCTTCAGTTTTAAGATTAATCATAGCCATCTGGCGACTGAAGATAACTGCGTGTACGCATAACAAGGCGTGAGCCTAGCGGAGAGGAGCAGCCGACACACAAAAAGAGCTTGATAAAGCGATTGTGTGCCAGACGATTTTTATGTTTTCTTATTTATCAGATATTAACTTCAACATAAATAATTGGCTAGGCTGCGACCAAGCGGCGTAGCCCATGAAGTAGCGGTTTTGCTTAATTAAATTCAAGCCGTAGGCAACCATATTGTTTTTAAGCAAAAAAGTAGCTACGGGTGATAGAGGAAGGAGTCACGCGAAGATCGGTAGTCGATGCTGACGACCAGCGGTGAGGAAGTATCGACGGTGCGATAGCAACCGACGAAGCAGTGAACGAGTGACGAAGGAACACCTTATAACAGCTTATGGGCAAAGACTTTTTTGTCTGCGCCCATAATAATGATTCGACCAAAGGGAGTCACTTGGATTTTATAAATTCTAGCTTTTATCCTTTTTTGATAAAAAACGAAGGATATAATCCTGTTACTTTTCTAAAGGCTATAGTAAAGGATTCTGCATTATTAAAGCCCATATCTTGGGCAATACCTTCAATAGTATATTTCTGTAATTCTTTATTATGCTTTAATTCCTCTACTGCATAATGTATACGAAGCTCATTAAGATAGCTTTTAAAGTTTTTTCTTTTATAAGAGTTGATGACCTTGGATAAATAACTTGTATTGGTATTAAGCTGTTTTGCAATACTACCTAAAGTTATATTTTGATGTAAAAACATTCTTTTTTCTTCAAAGGTTTTTAAGCCCTCCAGTATTTTTTTAAGTGTTTCTCTAGGGATTTTGATGGTATCTGTTTTCATAATGATTAGTTGATTGGATGGAACTTTGCTATAGTATTTTGTAATTCTTCAAGGTCTTGTTGTTGGTATCGCTCGGTAGTACTAATGCGTTTATGACCTGCCATATATTGTACTTCTCTAAGGTTGTACCTGGACAACCATAATACAATCACACTTGCTCTAATGTTATGTACATTATCTACTTTTTGGTTGATCTTTTGTAGTTTTTTGATTAGCGCATCTATAACTCCTACTAACTTTCCTGTCTTGGCAAAAACAAGGGCTTCGGTATGCATTTTCATCCTGCGCAACAGTTCAGGACGTACCTCATTTATGTATTCCATCAAGGGTATAATTTGCCACGGTTTTAATTCTAGTTCCCTACTATTACCTAGCTTTCCATGTGGTATGTATACTTTCCCTTTTTGTAGTTGCAGGTGTTCTAACTCTATACGTTGTAAATCTGCTGTAGATAGCCCTTGATACACTAGTAAACCTATAATCACTTTATTTCGTTTGGCTACTAGAGCTACTTTTGTGTTTTTATGTTGTGGGGTTTCATAACTATAATAAAGATCTTCCAGTTCGTCCTCTGATAATAGGTTGCTAAGCATTCGTACTTTGGGTTCTCCTTTGACAACTACATCATTAAAAGGATTTTGAGTATGCGCTCCTATATCAATTAAATAATTAAAGTACTTACGCGCTCCAATAAGTAATCCGTTAATTGATTTGATTTTACGTTGCTTTCTTTTTAGATATTGAACATATCGTAAGGCTGCTTTATAATCAAAAGTAGGAATGTGGTATTTCAACTTCTTTGCCCATCGTAAAAAACGATCTGTACTATGCTTATAACTCTCGATACTAGATTTGGTATGACCTTCTTTTTCTAAGTATTCGGTGTAACTAATAGGTGTTTTCATTCGGTAATGTGTTTTAAAAGGTGTGTATAGATTTGTGTAGTCTCTAAGCTGCTATGTCCTAAAAATTGTCTGATCTGATCAATATCTGCTCCTTGTTGTAATAAGTGGGTAG
Source organism: uncultured Aquimarina sp. (assembly GCA_947501475.1). Lineage (GTDB taxonomy): Bacteria > Bacteroidota > Bacteroidia > Flavobacteriales > Flavobacteriaceae > Aquimarina. Next base: position 159,968 of record CANMWA010000007.1, read on the forward strand.
CAATACTATGACGTAGGGTGTGAGGTGTGATCCATTTTTGTATCAAGTCCTCATTGCCTGTGGCTTTAATCATTTCCCGTAAACGGTTTCTAAAGGTTTGGTTTTGTAACCGTGTACCTGATACACCTGTAAATAAGGATTCGTGTGTGTTTGCCTGATAAAAATCTGGTCGCCCTTCATAAATGTAATCCTCCAGTACATTCAGGTTATAAGAGTTAAGCGGTACATAGCGTTCTTTATAATTCTTTCCTTTACGTACATAGAGCAGTTCTTTATCAAACAGGATATCTTTAATATCTAAGTGTACCGCTTCATTAATACGTAACCCACAACTATAGAGTATCACAAGCATTGCTTTATCCCTGTGACGTATTCTGGCTAATGGATTACTGTAGTCTGTGATTTCAAAGAGTTGTTTAACTTCTGCTAAGGTTAAGATGTCTTTGGCTACATCATAATGATGGATACGTTCTGCTTTTAAGTGTATAGGTTGTGCAGTAGTATTATGCTTTTTTAGGTATTCGTTAAACTTACGTAGTGCTTGCTGATGTTGATTAAGACTAGATTTACTTAATGCTCCGTAACTTTGTTTTTTAGGTCTTTCGCTAAGTTGCTCGTAGTATTGTTTTACAATAACGGGGGTTACATCTGTAAGCCTTTTGATTTCATTATCTTCTAAGTAACAGAAGTATTCATTAATGTATCTTGGGTAGCTACTTACAGCACTGGTACTGTAGCCTAAAATATCTAACCATTCTTTAAATTTGGACAATAGTAGCCTATAGCTAGCATTGTGTAGCTTTTTTTCTTGCATCGGTATGTGTTTTTTGTGATTTTTCGGAACAGCCTGTTAACTCACTGTCTTTTATGATGTTATTTGTTCCATTTTACTAGTGGAACGGGTTGGAACAGTGGAACTATTAATCTTAATGATACATTCCTGTAGTGATTTGCTAATGGCTTCTTCTAATTCTTTGTATTCGTTAGGATTAGTAATCTCATAACCTACAATCGTTTCTCCTTTTTTCTTTCGCTGTTTCTTGATGTAGTAACTCTCAATAAGCTGTTTGTGATATCGCCATTGGGTTGTCTTTTTTACTTTTAACTTCCTTCGGATTTCTAGAGCGGTAAATGTAGTTTGCTTATTTTGTAGCAAGTATTTTTTAAGTTCTTCAAGATAGTTACGGCATGCCCCTGTGATTTCATCACTTTTACGCAGGAGGACTTCTTTAATAAGCTCGTTAGCTTCTTCTATATCTTCGATCGTAGTCTCTATATATTCTTCTCCGCTTTGCTCGTCATACTTTTTAGTTCTTTGAGCCTGTTTGTAAAAGGTAACGGCTTCTATAAATTGTAAGTAATGACTATTTGTTCTACGAGGTTTAAATACAGATTCAGGAAGGTCTAAAAATTCTGCGTAACGATTCACAACTTTGATAGGTTGTAAGGTTCTTTGTACATCTCTTAAAAATCGAGCAGCCATAAACTCTTTATCTTTATTTACTTTTCCAGCACTTAATAAACGTTGGTAGTGCATGATCTTTTGATCTTGATCACTAGATTCATCGATATATAATAAAAAGTTACGATTGCTATTATCTTCGTAGATACTTTCTTGCGTAGTACAACCCGATACAGATACAGGGCCTTCTACAGTAAGATGTATTGTTTTGGTAGTGCCTTTGGTATCTTTATGTACTACCGTTTTGGTAATTCTTCGTTTGGATTGTAATTCTCGTAATGGGTAGAGTACACTTTCTGCTCCGTCCAGATCTTCTATAAGGATCAACTTATTTCGTAGTTCTGTACGATTGAAGTAATAAAAGGCATTGGCGGATAATACCGTGATTTCTATTTTATCTTCTTCGGGTATGAGTTCGGCTACTTTACTTTGTAAATGGGTTTTACCAACGCCACTACTACCAAGACTAATACAATGTAATGGATTTGATGTTTTACGACTAGTAAAGATTAAATACATTAATAGTCTATTAACTTCCTCACCGATTACACCACTATCTCCTATCAGTTTATTTGTTTTGCTTAATAGGTCTTTAGACTTTAAGAACTTTTCTGCTGCTTGTTGTTCTTTTTTGGATAACTGTTTGGTTTGTATTTGTCCTTCTTCTGCTTCTCTGGCAAGTTCACAGGTACGATATTGTTCTAAGGCACTCGTGAGATTTTGTAATGTTTCACGTATGATAGTTGTACCCATTTCTATACGCTCTGCTGTTTTTCTAACTAACTTTTCTACCATATTGTCATTATACAGGTCGATACTATGGCGTAATACATTATGATTTTTTAGCTTCTTGATACTTAATGTAACCCTCATACGGTCTAAATTGTTGAACTTGATACCGCCTAAGATGTGTATTTCTATCTCTTTAGTGATATAATTGTAGTTGTGAGGGTTGGTTGTGTTGAGCATTGTTGAAAACATTTTAATAGAACTTTTCAGTTTCAAAAGTAACTAATAGATTCTATATAAACAACATTAATACGATTTGATAAATACTTTTAGGTTCTGTACATTTGCTAAATACTTGATTTAACTGTATTAATCAGCACTTATGAGTTTTGGAAAAAGGTTAGCAGAGGTTAGAAAAGATAAAAGTTTATCCCAAGAAGAAGTAGCTAAACACTTAGGTACTAAAGCCCCTGTAATTGGAAGATATGAGCGTGATGAGATGAAGCCTTCTATCGAGACCGCAACAAAACTAGCTGATCTATTAGAAGTATCATTAGACTATTTGGTAGGTAAAACAGATATAGAGATTGACAATACTACATTACAACGTATTCTCGAAGTACAAAATCTTCCTGTAGAAGTCAAAGAAAAATTATTCTACTTCATCGATATGTCTATCCGTGACTTTAAAGCTAAAAAAGCATACTCTTAACTCAATAAAAAAACCACCTCGTTAAAGGTGGCTTGTAGTAAATTATATTGTCAAATTTAGTTTAATTTAAAACTCAATAATACCTCATTCATCTCATCAAAATAATTATTAAACTCTTTAGTTTCGCTAGAAAACGTAAGAACATAAGCTCTTTGATTTTCAATATAATAGTGTTGAACAAAAGTAACATCAATATTATTTTGTGTAGCCGTCATCTTCAAACTAAGACAATCTTTGCCATTTACTTTTATTTTCTTTCTTTCAACTATTTTAGCAACACTACTGACTTCTTTCTCCATTTTTTTAGCAAACTCGTTAAATGTAATATTTCCAACATTTTGAGTTGATAAATTAATATTTTCAACGAAAACATCATTTTCACCATCTTTATCGGCTGTCAAAATAAAGTAAGTACCTTCTTTTCCACTATCATCAAGATTCCAATCAGATGGATATGATATGGAAAAATCGTCTTTCTCAAGCTTTACCTTTTTGTCTTGTGTACAGCTAAGAGTATTTACTAAAATCAAAAAATGAATTAAAAATCTCATCAAATTAAAAAATCTATTGAATTAAAATGTTCTCTTGCACTATTTGATAAAAGTGAGATACATTGGTACAAATATACTAATATGTAAATTATATAAAATCTGATAAAATTAAAACCTGATAATGCTATGTGATTCTCAAAGCTTTTATTTATCCTCTTCATTGCCAAGATTGGTAGTAAGCTGATATAATGAAGAACAATAAGAATTATACTTGAAATTAACAAGTGAAAAAAATGATTATCAGATATAATAGTCTTCGAAAAAATCAAAAAGTGCAAAATCAACACTAAAAATAGAAACGAAAACAATCCTATTTTAACTTTTGAATTGATTTTTATTTTTCTCGTCAAGAACATAAAAATCAAGAAATTCAATACTCCAAAAAACATTAAATATTTTAAAATCATAACCATCAATTTACTTCTTTCTTTTATCTATTGATTGACTTGTATTAGAAATTGAAATACCTACCTTAAAGCCAGCTCCAAGACCTATATGAAAATTCCCTGTAGCTTCAAATTCCTTAGTTTGAGTATTTACTGTTCCAGCTCCTCTAGCTCCTATATGAGCGCTTCCCAAAGAACCTCCAATAGTGAACCCTAAATTAATACCACCTATTGATACCGATGGAGTAACATCTCCTTCAAGGGCATAAGCACCAGCTTCACCTCCTAATTCTCCCCCATACTTACCATTTTGACCTGTATAGAATCCAGCATCACCACTAACTTCAGCTTTAAAAACACTACCTTCTGCATCTACAGCTACATTATTATCTTCAGTCCCCAGTCTTGCACCAGCCTCTCCTTCAAGACCATAAACACTAGCACTACCATGAGCACCACCTTCTTCAGTGTATCCATCATAACCGGCACTAAATCCTGATATACTACCACTGATTTTACCATTCTCTCCTTTAACTTGTCCTTCAGCTTTAAATCCATAGAACCTTTCTCCTGTCTCTGTAGTTTCAACATGAGCACCTTGAGCATCTCCAGTCGCCTTGGTTCCTGATATACTACTATCAACAGGTGGAGGAGCTATATTGTTACTTGGTAGATCTGGACAATCCCCATTAGGGCACGCCATCATTCCATCAGGATCTAAGAAAAAGATAGGATTGTTAAAGGCATAGTTATATGGTGAGTGTCTTCGCATCAACTCTGCTTTAGGATCGATTTGCCACCAAGTTGGATCCCATTCATCCATTTGTCTTGCTCCAAAATCATACATGCTTAACCCTAATTCTTGGCTTAACTCCTTATTGGCAAACTTAAATCTAAGGGCAGGATTAGTACTCCTTATCATAATATTATATCCCGCGTGTTTTCCTCCAAAGGGATAATACGAGTTTTCTTCTAAAATCTCATCGGTCGTTATGCTACCGTTACCATCACGATCAGAATAAGATAGTCTTACATTTTCTACATGATCTTTGTATTGGTATACGTAACTGTAAGTGCCATCATTTTCTGGTTCTGTATAGCCTTCTGGGTGTTGTATAGATTTTAATACGCCATTTTCATAAATATGTTTCCCACTATAATCTGTTGTGGTTATATTTCCTGCATCATTTACAATCTTTCGTAATTTAACACCACTAGCATCATAGATATATTGAAGGTTACCGTTATCACTATTACTAGCTATCGTAATTTGTGTTGGTAAGTTAAAATGGTTATAGGTAATCCCTGTAATCCCTTTATTACGATCTATAATTCTACTACCATTGGCATCATACTCAAAATCATCACTCGTATTCGTTCCATCTTTAAAACCATAGGCTTTATTTCCGGTATCGGTAATTTTTAAGGGCTTGTTACCAGCATCATATTGATAGGTCAATACATCCATGTCAGTAAAGTTACTACTATTCTGCCATCCTGTTCTGGTAAGTGATAAAATACCACCCATTTTATTATAGGTTACATCGCTAAGATTGTATCGATTGTCGTTACTGGTAGCACTTGTAATCCGGTTAAGGGCATCATATATTAAACTAATGCATTTTTTTTGCTCGAACACCCTTTTTCTAGGCTCTATTCCACTGGTCAAAAATTTTTAAGAACGTACAGCATTTCTGCCTCATAGCTAAAGTACTAAAATTACATTTCATAAAGCCCACCGCATCACCAAAGCTATATTTACATAATTGGTAGTTATAGTCGCTCTTCCTGCCGTCAGGGTCTATAACGCAACTATGTAAAATAGCCGCGCAGCCCCGCTACTGAACAAAAAATGTGAGGATTTGCTCTGCAATGTTGCGGAGGGTCTCGTGCATACAACGAGAGCGTCCGCAAGTAATGTAAAGCCGATTATTGGTGCGAAGATCCAATCCCCAAGTAATGTAAAGGCAATTTTAATGCCTTAGATAGCTTGCACAACCATTGTAAAACAGATTGTTACCCTTTAGATACCTTCCGCAAGTGTTATGGAGGGTTTCGTCATTAAAAAGAGCTTCTAACGAACGATTTTTTAGAACAATATTACAATATTATACAAGGGTAATCGTATCGTAGACGTGATCCCAAGCGTTATGGGGTCATTCAATCGCCATTTGGCTAGTATTTTAATAAAAAGCGGAAGTTCAATCGCTACAGCCCGCGCATTCCGCTTTTTACTAAAATAGTTTACCTTCTGAGTAAGAACGATTGATCTTAAAGCTGAAGTGCGCAACGGCAGTTGCGGTTGACCTTCAGTTTTAAGATTAATCATAGCCATCTGGCGACTGAAGATAACTGCGTGTACGCATAACAAGGCGTGAGCCTAGCGGAGAGGAGCAGCCGACACACAAAAAGAGCTTGATAAAGCGATTGTGTGCCAGACGATTTTTATGTTTTCTTATTTATCAGATATTAACTTCAACATAAATAATTGGCTAGGCTGCGACCAAGCGGCGTAGCCCATGAAGTAGCGGTTTTGCTTAATTAAATTCAAGCCGTAGGCAACCATATTGTTTTTAAGCAAAAAAGTAGCTACGGGTGATAGAGGAAGGAGTCACGCGAAGATCGGTAGTCGATGCTGACGACCAGCGGTGAGGAAGTATCGACGGTGCGATAGCAACCGACGAAGCAGTGAACGAGTGACGAAGGAACACCTTATAACAGCTTATGGGCAAAGACTTTTTTGTCTGCGCCCATAATAATGATTCGACCAAAGGGAGTCACTTGGATTTTATAAATTCTAGCTTTTATCCTTTTTTGATAAAAAACGAAGGATATAATCCTGTTACTTTTCTAAAGGCTATAGTAAAGGATTCTGCATTATTAAAGCCCATATCTTGGGCAATACCTTCAATAGTATATTTCTGTAATTCTTTATTATGCTTTAATTCCTCTACTGCATAATGTATACGAAGCTCATTAAGATAGCTTTTAAAGTTTTTTCTTTTATAAGAGTTGATGACCTTGGATAAATAACTTGTATTGGTATTAAGCTGTTTTGCAATACTACCTAAAGTTATATTTTGATGTAAAAACATTCTTTTTTCTTCAAAGGTTTTTAAGCCCTCCAGTATTTTTTTAAGTGTTTCTCTAGGGATTTTGATGGTATCTGTTTTCATAATGATTAGTTGATTGGATGGAACTTTGCTATAGTATTTTGTAATTCTTCAAGGTCTTGTTGTTGGTATCGCTCGGTAGTACTAATGCGTTTATGACCTGCCATATATTGTACTTCTCTAAGGTTGTACCTGGACAACCATAATACAATCACACTTGCTCTAATGTTATGTACATTATCTACTTTTTGGTTGATCTTTTGTAGTTTTTTGATTAGCGCATCTATAACTCCTACTAACTTTCCTGTCTTGGCAAAAACAAGGGCTTCGGTATGCATTTTCATCCTGCGCAACAGTTCAGGACGTACCTCATTTATGTATTCCATCAAGGGTATAATTTGCCACGGTTTTAATTCTAGTTCCCTACTATTACCTAGCTTTCCATGTGGTATGTATACTTTCCCTTTTTGTAGTTGCAGGTGTTCTAACTCTATACGTTGTAAATCTGCTGTAGATAGCCCTTGATACACTAGTAAACCTATAATCACTTTATTTCGTTTGGCTACTAGAGCTACTTTTGTGTTTTTATGTTGTGGGGTTTCATAACTATAATAAAGATCTTCCAGTTCGTCCTCTGATAATAGGTTGCTAAGCATTCGTACTTTGGGTTCTCCTTTGACAACTACATCATTAAAAGGATTTTGAGTATGCGCTCCTATATCAATTAAATAATTAAAGTACTTACGCGCTCCAATAAGTAATCCGTTAATTGATTTGATTTTACGTTGCTTTCTTTTTAGATATTGAACATATCGTAAGGCTGCTTTATAATCAAAAGTAGGAATGTGGTATTTCAACTTCTTTGCCCATCGTAAAAAACGATCTGTACTATGCTTATAACTCTCGATACTAGATTTGGTATGACCTTCTTTTTCTAAGTATTCGGTGTAACTAATAGGTGTTTTCATTCGGTAATGTGTTTTAAAAGGTGTGTATAGATTTGTGTAGTCTCTAAGCTGCTATGTCCTAAAAATTGTCTGATCTGATCAATATCTGCTCCTTGTTGTAATAAGTGGGTAGCAATACTATGACGTAGGGTGTGAGGTGTGATCCATTTTTGTATCAAGTCCTCATTGCCTGTGGCTTTAATCATTTCCCGTAAACGGTTTCTAAAGGTTTGGTTTTGTAACCGTGTACCTGATACACCTGTAAATAAGGATTCGTGTGTGTTTGCCTGATAAAAATCTGGTCGCCCTTCATAAATGTAATCCTCCAGTACATTCAGGTTATAAGAGTTAAGCGGTACATAGCGTTCTTTATAATTCTTTCCTTTACGTACATAGAGCAGTTCTTTATCAAACAGGATATCTTTAATATCTAAGTGTACCGCTTCATTAATACGTAACCCACAACTATAGAGTATCACAAGCATTGCTTTATCCCTGTGACGTATTCTGGCTAATGGATTACTGTAGTCTGTGATTTCAAAGAGTTGTTTAACTTCTGCTAAGGTTAAGATGTCTTTGGCTACATCATAATGATGGATACGTTCTGCTTTTAAGTGTATAGGTTGTGCAGTAGTATTATGCTTTTTTAGGTATTCGTTAAACTTACGTAGTGCTTGCTGATGTTGATTAAGACTAGATTTACTTAATGCTCCGTAACTTTGTTTTTTAGGTCTTTCGCTAAGTTGCTCGTAGTATTGTTTTACAATAACGGGGGTTACATCTGTAAGCCTTTTGATTTCATTATCTTCTAAGTAACAGAAGTATTCATTAATGTATCTTGGGTAGCTACTTACAGCACTGGTACTGTAGCCTAAAATATCTAACCATTCTTTAAATTTGGACAATAGTAGCCTATAGCTAGCATTGTGTAGCTTTTTTTCTTGCATCGGTATGTGTTTTTTGTGATTTTTCGGAACAGCCTGTTAACTCACTGTCTTTTATGATGTTATTTGTTCCATTTTACTAGTGGAACGGGTTGGAACAGTGGAACTATTAATCTTAATGATACATTCCTGTAGTGATTTGCTAATGGCTTCTTCTAATTCTTTGTATTCGTTAGGATTAGTAATCTCATAACCTACAATCGTTTCTCCTTTTTTCTTTCGCTGTTTCTTGATGTAGTAACTCTCAATAAGCTGTTTGTGATATCGCCATTGGGTTGTCTTTTTTACTTTTAACTTCCTTCGGATTTCTAGAGCGGTAAATGTAGTTTGCTTATTTTGTAGCAAGTATTTTTTAAGTTCTTCAAGATAGTTACGGCATGCCCCTGTGATTTCATCACTTTTACGCAGGAGGACTTCTTTAATAAGCTCGTTAGCTTCTTCTATATCTTCGATCGTAGTCTCTATATATTCTTCTCCGCTTTGCTCGTCATACTTTTTAGTTCTTTGAGCCTGTTTGTAAAAGGTAACGGCTTCTATAAATTGTAAGTAATGACTATTTGTTCTACGAGGTTTAAATACAGATTCAGGAAGGTCTAAAAATTCTGCGTAACGATTCACAACTTTGATAGGTTGTAAGGTTCTTTGTACATCTCTTAAAAATCGAGCAGCCATAAACTCTTTATCTTTATTTACTTTTCCAGCACTTAATAAACGTTGGTAGTGCATGATCTTTTGATCTTGATCACTAGATTCATCGATATATAATAAAAAGTTACGATTGCTATTATCTTCGTAGATACTTTCTTGCGTAGTACAACCCGATACAGATACAGGGCCTTCTACAGTAAGATGTATTGTTTTGGTAGTGCCTTTGGTATCTTTATGTACTACCGTTTTGGTAATTCTTCGTTTGGATTGTAATTCTCGTAATGGGTAGAGTACACTTTCTGCTCCGTCCAGATCTTCTATAAGGATCAACTTATTTCGTAGTTCTGTACGATTGAAGTAATAAAAGGCATTGGCGGATAATACCGTGATTTCTATTTTATCTTCTTCGGGTATGAGTTCGGCTACTTTACTTTGTAAATGGGTTTTACCAACGCCACTACTACCAAGACTAATACAATGTAATGGATTTGATGTTTTACGACTAGTAAAGATTAAATACATTAATAGTCTATTAACTTCCTCACCGATTACACCACTATCTCCTATCAGTTTATTTGTTTTGCTTAATAGGTCTTTAGACTTTAAGAACTTTTCTGCTGCTTGTTGTTCTTTTTTGGATAACTGTTTGGTTTGTATTTGTCCTTCTTCTGCTTCTCTGGCAAGTTCACAGGTACGATATTGTTCTAAGGCACTCGTGAGATTTTGTAATGTTTCACGTATGATAGTTGTACCCATTTCTATACGCTCTGCTGTTTTTCTAACTAACTTTTCTACCATATTGTCATTATACAGGTCGATACTATGGCGTAATACATTATGATTTTTTAGCTTCTTGATACTTAATGTAACCCTCATACGGTCTAAATTGTTGAACTTGATACCGCCTAAGATGTGTATTTCTATCTCTTTAGTGATATAATTGTAGTTGTGAGGGTTGGTTGTGTTGAGCATTGTTGAAAACATTTTAATAGAACTTTTCAGTTTCAAAAGTAACTAATAGATTCTATATAAACAACATTAATACGATTTGATAAATACTTTTAGGTTCTGTACATTTGCTAAATACTTGATTTAACTGTATTAATCAGCACTTATGAGTTTTGGAAAAAGGTTAGCAGAGGTTAGAAAAGATAAAAGTTTATCCCAAGAAGAAGTAGCTAAACACTTAGGTACTAAAGCCCCTGTAATTGGAAGATATGAGCGTGATGAGATGAAGCCTTCTATCGAGACCGCAACAAAACTAGCTGATCTATTAGAAGTATCATTAGACTATTTGGTAGGTAAAACAGATATAGAGATTGACAATACTACATTACAACGTATTCTCGAAGTACAAAATCTTCCTGTAGAAGTCAAAGAAAAATTATTCTACTTCATCGATATGTCTATCCGTGACTTTAAAGCTAAAAAAGCATACTCTTAACTCAATAAAAAAACCACCTCGTTAAAGGTGGCTTGTAGTAAATTATATTGTCAAATTTAGTTTAATTTAAAACTCAATAATACCTCATTCATCTCATCAAAATAATTATTAAACTCTTTAGTTTCGCTAGAAAACGTAAGAACATAAGCTCTTTGATTTTCAATATAATAGTGTTGAACAAAAGTAACATCAATATTATTTTGTGTAGCCGTCATCTTCAAACTAAGACAATCTTTGCCATTTACTTTTATTTTCTTTCTTTCAACTATTTTAGCAACACTACTGACTTCTTTCTCCATTTTTTTAGCAAACTCGTTAAATGTAATATTTCCAACATTTTGAGTTGATAAATTAATATTTTCAACGAAAACATCATTTTCACCATCTTTATCGGCTGTCAAAATAAAGTAAGTACCTTCTTTTCCACTATCATCAAGATTCCAATCAGATGGATATGATATGGAAAAATCGTCTTTCTCAAGCTTTACCTTTTTGTCTTGTGTACAGCTAAGAGTATTTACTAAAATCAAAAAATGAATTAAAAATCTCATCAAATTAAAAAATCTATTGAATTAAAATGTTCTCTTGCACTATTTGATAAAAGTGAGATACATTGGTACAAATATACTAATATGTAAATTATATAAAATCTGATAAAATTAAAACCTGATAATGCTATGTGATTCTCAAAGCTTTTATTTATCCTCTTCATTGCCAAGATTGGTAGTAAGCTGATATAATGAAGAACAATAAGAATTATACTTGAAATTAACAAGTGAAAAAAATGATTATCAGATATAATAGTCTTCGAAAAAATCAAAAAGTGCAAAATCAACACTAAAAATAGAAACGAAAACAATCCTATTTTAACTTTTGAATTGATTTTTATTTTTCTCGTCAAGAACATAAAAATCAAGAAATTCAATACTCCAAAAAACATTAAATATTTTAAAATCATAACCATCAATTTACTTCTTTCTTTTATCTATTGATTGACTTGTATTAGAAATTGAAATACCTACCTTAAAGCCAGCTCCAAGACCTATATGAAAATTCCCTGTAGCTTCAAATTCCTTAGTTTGAGTATTTACTGTTCCAGCTCCTCTAGCTCCTATATGAGCGCTTCCCAAAGAACCTCCAATAGTGAACCCTAAATTAATACCACCTATTGATACCGATGGAGTAACATCTCCTTCAAGGGCATAAGCACCAGCTTCACCTCCTAATTCTCCCCCATACTTACCATTTTGACCTGTATAGAATCCAGCATCACCACTAACTTCAGCTTTAAAAACACTACCTTCTGCATCTACAGCTACATTATTATCTTCAGTCCCCAGTCTTGCACCAGCCTCTCCTTCAAGACCATAAACACTAGCACTACCATGAGCACCACCTTCTTCAGTGTATCCATCATAACCGGCACTAAATCCTGATATACTACCACTGATTTTACCATTCTCTCCTTTAACTTGTCCTTCAGCTTTAAATCCATAGAACCTTTCTCCTGTCTCTGTAGTTTCAACATGAGCACCTTGAGCATCTCCAGTCGCCTTGGTTCCTGATATACTACTATCAACAGGTGGAGGAGCTATATTGTTACTTGGTAGATCTGGACAATCCCCATTAGGGCACGCCATCATTCCATCAGGATCTAAGAAAAAGATAGGATTGTTAAAGGCATAGTTATATGGTGAGTGTCTTCGCATCAACTCTGCTTTAGGATCGATTTGCCACCAAGTTGGATCCCATTCATCCATTTGTCTTGCTCCAAAATCATACATGCTTAACCCTAATTCTTGGCTTAACTCCTTATTGGCAAACTTAAATCTAAGGGCAGGATTAGTACTCCTTATCATAATATTATATCCCGCGTGTTTTCCTCCAAAGGGATAATACGAGTTTTCTTCTAAAATCTCATCGGTCGTTATGCTACCGTTACCATCACGATCAGAATAAGATAGTCTTACATTTTCTACATGATCTTTGTATTGGTATACGTAACTGTAAGTGCCATCATTTTCTGGTTCTGTATAGCCTTCTGGGTGTTGTATAGATTTTAATACGCCATTTTCATAAATATGTTTCCCACTATAATCTGTTGTGGTTATATTTCCTGCATCATTTACAATCTTTCGTAATTTAACACCACTAGCATCATAGATATATTGAAGGTTACCGTTATCACTATTACTAGCTATCGTAATTTGTGTTGGTAAGTTAAAATGGTTATAGGTAATCCCTGTAATCCCTTTATTACGATCTATAATTCTACTACCATTGGCATCATACTCAAAATCATCACTCGTATTCGTTCCATCTTTAAAACCATAGGCTTTATTTCCGGTATCGGTAATTTTTAAGGGCTTGTTACCAGCATCATATTGATAGGTCAATACATCCATGTCAGTAAAGTTACTACTATTCTGCCATCCTGTTCTGGTAAGTGATAAAATACCACCCATTTTATTATAGGTTACATCGCTAAGATTGTATCGATTGTCGTTACTGGTAGCACTTGTAATCCGGTTAAGGGCATCATAGGTATATGCATAGCTTCTAGTCACATTATCATTTGCAGTTTGCCAAGATGTTTTGGAGATGTTACCGTTATATAATGGGTTTGTACCACTGTTATAGTCTAAAGCAAACGAAAACAAATCATCTCCCAAATTATTTACATCATTAATCCCTTTTAACCATCCACGCACATTGTAGCTGTAGTCAACTTTTTGTAGGCCTTTGCCTACTGTTTTACTTACCAACTGCCCTAATTGGTCATAGGTATTGGTGGCAACTACTTCTGCATTAGGGTCACTTGTGATACCAGAAGACACTGCTTTACCTATAAAGGTTTTTCCTGCTCCAGCTGTAAACACAAATCCTGGTGTTAATTTGATACTTGTGGTTTCGATATCCTGGGTGGTTGTTATCGCCGTATTCAATTCTATTGGTTGGCTGGTAACGTTATCTCCGCAATTATCAACAAGGGTGTCATCTCCTATACATTGGCTTTGGGATAATAACCTACCCATATGATCATAGGTAAACGTATCCAGTGTTACAATCTCTGGATTGGTTCCTTTTTGGTGCCTGGTTCTGGTCTTGAGTACTTTTCCTATAAAATCCAGCTTAGAGGTCACTACATCTGTAGTAACAAGATAATCATTGATACTGGCTACATAAATTGGCCTTGATTTTTGATCATAGTAAGTCACTGTAGTAATCCACTTATTGGTTTCAAGCACCTTTACTTTTGATCCAGTGGCCAGAGATTTGACATTCGTGTCAATAGCCTGATCAAAAACTGTGGTTGGAGCACTGATACCTGGTCTATCAAAATCATAGTTATCATAATAATTAATTGTGAATACTTCACCACTTGCAGCTTTGGGATACCCATCATCTGTATAATGCATACTCACCCCCCCTACCGTAAGTGCACTATCTCGTTCTGTCCACAATTTGCTAGTATATGCATTGGCTTCTATTTGAATATCGTTCCTGCTACGGCTATCGTTAATCTTACCGGTGTAAGCCACCCTGCCAAAGGCATCATATTTGGTAAATAACCATTCGCCTTTTGCCTTTTGATTTGGATCTTGTGTCAAGATAGGTTGATCTAGTTTGTTATAGACAATAGACTCCCATGTATCAGTATCGCCTTTACCCGGAATCTTCTTTTCGATCAATCGGTTACGGGTATCATATTTGTATTGATAGCAAAGCTCGCTAAGCTCGGTGCTAGAGACACCATCGGTTACATTTACTTTGGGTGGTATCACATAAGTAAGATTGCCAAATCGATCGTATACATAATAGGTGTTATGGGCTTCTCCTGTCTCATAGGTTCTTTTTAAAATTACTCTTCCTGACTTGTCTTTATACTCTTTGGTGGTATGATCGTCTGGATGGGTTTGACCAGGTTTCCAGTTTTCGTCTTTGGTAGTGTTTACATATAATTGGCTAGCTGCATAATATGTCCCTTTTACCAATTGTGGTTGCTGATTAGCAGTGTCCAAAAAAGTTATATAAAAATATACAACCTCATTTGCATCATTAGTTTCTCTATCAAATTTTATCGTATGATCACTATTGCTATCTGGATCTGCTTTCCATGCATTACCAGGAGCTCCTTGTTTGAGTACCCGGTTGAGTGGAGAGGGTTCAAATATACTCTCAGAATATGGGTTAGTAGTACCTTCATATTTATCCGTATTATAAAAGGTATTCAATTGTATTACTGGATTATAAATAATGTTTCCGTTTTTTGTTGTAGCCGCATATGAAAGATACTGTTTAGCCTGTCTTCCATAATTATCATACTTAATAGCAGTTATGATATCCTCCTGTTTACCTCCTGCACGAACTGCAATAGACTGTTGAGGGCGACCTAATCCATCATAATAAGTTACATTGTTTACTTTTTTGTAATGAGGAGCTTTTTGAAGATCAGAAACATTCTTAAAACTATCTCTGGCTATAGTATGCCAAACATAGTTTTCGTTATTTAAGTCTAGCTCTTGCCCACGCAACAATGTACTGGAAATTAGCGCTAAAAAGAGTACGATATTTATGTATGTTATATTTTTTTTCATGATATGATTACTCTTTGTTATTAATAGTTATTACCGTCTTCATCTTCTCCATTTTGATCTACATCACCGTTTCCACCAGTACCTCCACCACCAGGGCAGCTTCGGGTATATTTATAGGCTTTTGATAATGAAGTCTCGAGACCAGAACATTTATCGGTTACTACACATGTAAAAGTTTTAGGAATTCCTCCGCATCTGAGAGATGATTCTAGACGTCTAACTCCTGCTTGACTCGCTACTAATCTTCCATCTGTATACCACTTAATACCATAATCACCAGACCCTCCAATAATAGCAGCATTGATCTTTACACGATGCTCTACATTGGTTTTACTAACTGATGTTTTAGACAGTCTCACTTCAAAATCATCATAGATTATTTGAACATTTTTCTTTAAAGTAAAGCGTTCATTTGTTTTAAAATCTACAACTACAAGATCTACAACTACTTGTGGAGCTTGATCACATGTAAACGATCGTGTAAATGATTTCTCATATGTACGATGAGTAAAAGTATTAAACTTTAATTCCCAACGAACCGAATAATTACCTGACCCCCCTCTAGGGTTAACTGAAAAATTGACCGGAGTACCAATATTAACAGATGCAGGTATCGTAATGTTATTAACAGACATCGGTTTATATACATTAAGATCAAAAGGCCTCTTTTTTATTTTTCCTGAAGATAGATCTGTAACTGTATAAATCACTTTGGTAACTCCTAAAAATTCAGCTCCAAAAACAAAATCAACACTGGCAGTAGTTCTTGTTTTTACTACACCATTGGGTGTAATAAACTTCCATTCGAATTTATAATTATTAGACCCTCCTGTTACCTTAGAAATAAAAGAAGTTGATTTTCCTATTGTTGCGAAATCCGGAACTTCTAAATCTAAGGTAAAGGTATTTAATACCTCTGCTGTCGGTTCATAATTGTATTGAAATCGTTCTATAATATGATTATTAAGATCTCGGGCAATAGTTAACCTTTGGCGATCATCATATTCATAATACGTCACAATATTATTTGCATCAGTAATACTAGTTACCCCTATTGATGGATCATAAGTATATGTAGTTAACAAAGCATTTGGAAATAATTCTCGAAGCTCATTTAATTTATTTATTAAGGACACTTCTGTAATTTTATCTATGTCTTTATTGGATAAATCTTTAAGATCATCAATAATTTTTGTAGGAATATTATCGTAGAACACATTTCTTAGATTTGCAATAGGTAATGTATTGTTATAACCCCAAATAAAACTTTCAGGAGTGCCATCTACTCTAATTACTTCAACCAGGTTATCATTTTTATATTGATTGTATTTTATACGTTCTTCAATTGGATTACCTCCTTTTGCTAATTCCAAAGTTGACGGAAAATACCCGAAGTCTTGCTTGTTATAGTTTGTTTTTCTGGATGAAATTAATTTATTATTTCTGAAATTTTTAGATGAAACAATAGTATTCAAATGATTATCATTTTTCATTTGTTGATACACAGGGTTATCAAAATCTTGTGGATATGATAATTCTGTACGAACCTCTTCAGCGTTACTATTTATAGTCTTAGTAGAACGTAATAAAAAATTTGCACTTGGGTCATATTCATAGAAATTGGTAGAAGTAATACTGTTTCCTTTAAAAAATTGTGTCGACGTTTTACTTACTCTATTTCCAATTTTTCCTTTTACAAATGTGCTATTGCCTTGTAATCTTGCAAAAGTAGTAGAAGAAAAGCAAGGAGTGTTAGGGTCGCTACACGATGGAGGCGGATACCAACCACACCCACCGTCAAAATTTGCTACCTGTGCAGATATATATCTAAACTTGTATTTACCATTACTACGATAAGTTTGGATCAGCTGATTAGCTCGTTCGGGTTTATGGCTAACGTAAAATCCACCTTGCGTAAAATATTCAGTATCTTCATATGCATTAGTCGTTTTAGCTTTTTCTACCTCTTTGTTGTCGTATACTGCTGTTTCTCTTTCTTTTCCTATTTCGTAATTAGGTTCATAAAAAGAAGCATACGGTGGTAGCGGTGTAGTATATGAACCTGATTTACCTATATTAAAATCGTGTTGTATGTATCCATTAAAGGTGCTTTTTTTCTGACCATCAGAATCTTCTTTAAGAATATTCTCATATTCATATACTCGAGAATACACGATATGTGGAGTTGCACTACTTCCTCCTGAAGAAAATCGATTTAAAAATTGTTTAGTGATCAGGTTACAGTTATAAGGATTACCTACAAGATTGTTTCCTATTTCTAATTGATCAGAAAAATAATGCAAAATGGGTTTATACATTATGTTTCCAGAGGAATCATCTCCGTCTAAAAGAGTTGAGTAGTCAAAATTTCGTATCCGATCATTTCCTTCAGAGCCATTTGTATGATCAATAATAGTATTGATTCTAACACCGGCTCTAATTGCTTTCCCTGTTCCAGGTTCGCGAAATCTTACAAGTTCATTTCTTTTAAGGCTTAAAGTGATACCCCCTCCATTAGAGCTTGAATTATTACTTCGAATTCCACCACCGCCACCGTCACCACCACGGGATACTCCTGCTACGGCAGTAGCCTCATAAGTACCTGCTTCTAAAAAAATCTTTTCATTATCACTTGAGGTTCCTAACCAGACAATATCAATATCTATGGGAACACAAGAGTCATGAAACATTTTATCAAAAGGTATATGACTCGATGTTCTAACAATATAGGCTTCTTTCTGAAAGTCTACACCTCTGGGGGCAGCAACTACTTTTAACGTATAATAATCAGATTCATTAATTGTAAACATTTCTTGATCTATCCGAGGGGGGGTTGGTGATCCATATGCATCCTGACAACATAGATTACATGGTGTTGTAAGATCTACCCCACCAATAACTCTTAAGTCAGCATATCTTACATCTCTCTCTCTTGTTATTTCATCATCGGTTGTCCAGGTAGATGTATGATTACCAAAATGATATTCAGTTGAGCCTCCAGTTGGATAATATATTTGTTTAATCATACCAAAAATAGATGTGGTAGGATTAGGCTTTCTATTTGCTCCAGGAAAAATAATATCCCCAGATACTACCCCTGGGTATAACACAGTGTTATCCTCATTATTATAATAGCCCAAATAATCCCTTGAAAGAGATGCGCGATCAGGGACCTGTTCGGGAGATTGATATACAAACTGATAAGAATGTGGATTTTTATTTTTGGCGTCTGTAATAATGATTTCATCTAATTTGAGTCTTATCTTGGACTTTTTGTTTGTGTTACAGCCATCAATGTCGCCAAAATAGCTATGAGAAAAAGTAAAATTGCGCAATACTTGATTATAGGTGTTTTTTACCACAATCTTGTCTATTGCCGAATTTACATCAACATCACATCGATTTTTAAATGAAATGTCTATAATTGGTTTGCCATTATATGTGACAGACGATAAAAATTGTTGTTTTACTTCTGTTTTATTTCCTGAAATATTACTTTGAGGAATTCCATATTGAACTCCATGAGCATTTGGTCTTATTTCATTTCTAATATTATGGATTTCATTATATGCAGTTAGGTTTTGATAAATATCAAAATTTGTATAGTCAAACTCGTATTTGTCTTTTTTATTTGGAGACTCTATTTTAGTAAGCATCCAAGAACTATAAAATTCTTTTATAAATCCATGAACACTACCTGGAGAATTATCATTATCTCCTTCCGTTCTAGTTAGTTCTATATATTGTTTGCTCCCATTTCTTCCAAAAAAGAATTTCGTACCATCATCATTGGTCACAACCCATGATACAATATAGCTATTTGTTGAATCAAAAAAGACATCTACTTTTATTCTTGGATTATTTAAAGTTTTTGGCATCATTGTTTCCATATCAAAAACAATATAATCATTAATACCTATGGCATTCAAACTAAATAAATCAGGTTGTGCATCTATATAGTTTGTGCTAAGGTCAGTCAAGAAATTAAAATAATCTAATACTCCTTGACTGGTATCAAAACGGGTGCGGCTTTTTTTATACTTTAGAATCTTTTCCCTTACCTCATTGTCCATAATCGTTAAATATCTTGAAGGAACAGATTTTAAGAAATCATCAGGGAAACCATTAGTCACTCGAGTTATTCTTCCTCCAGCATTTAGGTTCCATGACAAACCTGCATGATTTGCCAGTTGGTCTACTTTAATTCCTGTTGCATCATAATTTAAATTTATTGGAAGATTCATTTCTCTTCCTTTATATGTATATATTGGAACATTTATTTCTGGTGTTCCTGTGTATAAATTCACATTAGTATTTCCATATTGCATAAAAGCAGCAGATTGTGGAGAGCTCGGTATAGAAACTGATCGTGCTAATTCAGTAACATAATCAAAACCTTCATCTTGTGAATTACATAGAAAACTAGTACAAAGGCTCAATATTAATAATATCCTTTTCATAAAATTTAGTTCTTGTTTGTGGTTTTATTATTCAATAAAAATTCTTCTAGCTTAGATAACCTACTTTCCAAATTTTGGTTCCCAAATTTTTGTTGTTGTAACTCTGATTGTAAGTTTTTGATTTCTTTTTCCTGGGCAATGGTGTACAGCGTTAACTCTTCAATCTTTTCGAGTAGTTTCATATTTATCTCACCAAGTTGGATTCCGTTTTCTGTTACCTCTTTGGCAGAAGGAATATTGATTAAATGTCCTTTTTCTTTAATGTGATTTTCTACTTCTAATAGCGTAGGAAGATTGTATTTTTCCTCAAAAACATAATCAGCCCATCCTCCTATTTTAATTTCTACTTCGCTTGACGTTAATTTTCCTTTAATCCCCAGATTACCATTACTTCCGTTAAGAAACATTGAATAATAGTTTGGTACCGTTGCAGAATTACCTGTGCCCCAATAGAAGTTACCATTATCGTGAAACCCAAACATCAGTTCTTTAGTTTCTCCTGGTTTGAAAACTATTGCTGCGTGATTACCGCCAGTGAGCTCAATTTTATTTAAAAACCCCCCGACTGACGAAATAGGGTTTGCTCCATTAATTTTAATTGATCGCGATTCAAATTTTCCAGCGATTTGCATATTTCCAGAAATGTTTAAAGCTGCTATTGGAGTGGCTCCCATAACCCCCCATGTCCATCCTCGCCCGACAGTATTACTCATATTCATTTTAATACTGTAATCTGTAACAGGGCCATAATGATTTTCTGCAGCATTACCCATATGTATTTTATAGTGATCACTATTCCAGAATCGCAACCCATAACCGTCACGCGGGGTTACATTATAATATGCTTGTTGTGCAAAACTTGCATTGATAGTTGCAAGTATAAAAATGATAAAGAATAATTTTTTCATGATAAATTAATTAGTTTTTTTTCCCTAGTAACAAAAGGTTCAACTTCTCTTCTAGAATATTAATACGTTCCTCTTGTTGATTATTATTTTGATTTTGTTTCTTTAATTCTTCCTCCTGCGCAATGGTGTACAACGTTAACTCTTCTATTTTCTCTAACAATTTCATATTCATTATACCCAATTCAACACCATTAGCTTCTAGCTCTTTTGCAGAAGGGATATTAGGTAAATGGCCTTGTGCTTTGATATGTTCTTGTACTTCTTCGATCGATAATAAATCATAGTCTTTTTTGAACACATAATCTGGTGCAGGAACGCTTAGGTCTATTTTTACTTCTTCGGCATGGATTTTTCCTTTGACCGTGAGTTTGGAGTCGGGGGTTGTAGTACCGATACCTACGTTGCCTTCAAAAAAAGAAGGCAGTCCATTACCTCTAAGGCTTGTCTTACCTCCTAATGATAAATAACCATATTGCCCAGAAGAATTATTAGCCAGGTGAAGTTGAATTTTTTGACTATTATTTGGTTCTGTTATCAATAAAGCACTATCACCATTTGGATCTTCTTTTTGTCTAATCTCTAATAATCTTGTTGGGTTTAAAGTACCTATACCCACATTACCATTATTTTCCACTGTGAACCTTACATTTTTACCAGCTTCTACAGTACCGCTCGATAATCGCATGATAGGATGACTGGCATTTGTAGATCCTTGATTTACATATACTACAGCCCCTGTACCGTTTCTTACAAAGTGATGATAATTAGTATTAGAGGTTGAGCTTCTCCATACTCCAGTTTGAATTTGTGCTTTCAATCCAAGACAGAAGCTTAATGTAATTATGGTTAATATTATTGTCTTCATATCAAAATTATTTGTTTTTATTATTCAATAGTTGATTTAACTTATCTTGTATATCCTTTATTTCAGAATTCTGTTTTTCTAATGCTTCTATTCTTTCTTCTTGATTAATCGTATACAACGTCAACTCCTCAATCTTTTCTAACAATTTCATATTCATTACACCCAATTCAACGCCATTAGCTTCTAGTTCTTTGGCAGAAGGGATATTAGGTAAATGGCCTTGGGCTTTGATATGCTCTTGTACTTCTTCGATCGATAATAAATCATAGTCTTTTTTGAACACATAATCTGGTGCAGGAACACTTAGATCTATTTTCACCTCTTCAGCATGGATTTTTCCTTTTACGGTGAGTTTGGAGTCGGGGGTCTTAGTGCCAATGCCGATGTTGCCACTATTTTTAATAGTAATTCCTTTTCCTTTATTATAGATACTCAAATCATATCCATCTCTATAGGTATGAAAACCCAGTGTTTTACTCCCAGTACCTCCTTCACCTATCCACCAGACTTCATCTCCACTTTTATCATAACCACCTAACCAGCCATAAAAACCATCTTCTGTATCTTCATGGGTCGTATTTTGTAGTTTAATAACAGCGTTACTATTAGCAATATGCAAAGGGGATGTTGGGCTCCATGTGCCAAGCCCCAGGTTACCATTACTTGCCATTACAAAAGGTGCTGCCCCTGAATGATGTAGCCTAAACATACCTGCATAGTTATCAATCTGCCAAGGGTTATAATTTGCATTGCTATTCATCAATTTTATCTCTCCTCCTTCTAGATTCGAATTTAGTGCATTGGCAATTATTACCTGAGCATCAACTTGATAGTGAGCTCCAAATACAATTAGCAAAAAGAATATTTTTTTCATAAAAGTTTGATTTTATTATTTGCGATTTAATAAGAACTCTAATCTTTCTTCAATAATCTTAATTCTAGTATCGTGTTGCTCGAAGCTTCTTATTTTATCTTCTAGCACTTTATTTTTTTGATTCTGCTCTTTTAATTCTTCCTCCTGCGCAATAGTATACAACGTCAACTCCTCAATCTTTTCCAACAATTTCATGTTCATTATTCCTAATTCTACACCATTAGTTTCTAGTTCTTTGGCAGAAGGGATATTAGGTAAATGGCCTTGTGCTTTGATATGTTCTTGTACTTCTTCTATCGATAATAAATCGTAGTCTTTTTTGAATACATAATCTGGCGCAGGAACACTTAGATCGATCTTTACTTCTTCGGCATGGATTTTTCCTTTTACGGTGAGTTTGGAGTCGGGGTTTTTGGAGCCGATACCTACGTTACCATCATGTCTTAAGGTTAATGTTTTATTATTAGAATAGCCGATGTCAAGATTAGCGTAAGGATTATTATCTCTAGTTGAAAAAAACCAATCTGAACCTCCATGCGTAACAGGAGCCAGTGATAGTCTTTTCTTCTCAACCTCTGTACTAGGAGAACCTGTATGTTCACTATCACCAACTTGTAAAGTTGCATTTGGATTAGTAGTACCTATACCAACTTTCCCTCCGCTATCAGGAAAAATAATTACATTACCCGTTCCTGTTCTTAATGTGATGTCCCTATTACCATAGGTGAAAATAGAAAAATCATCACCATCTCCATAAGCTGTGCTTGTGTTGTTCCACATAAAACCTGCTTTATAATCTTGTGCAGTACCAAATCTTAAGAATTGATATGGATTGCCATTTCCAATAGTAGGGTTTAGATATTGAACATTTACAGCTTGCCCAAAAGTAAAGGCACATAGCAGCATTGCAATGCTGTATAATAACATTGATTTTTTCATAAACCTGGATTGTTTAGTTAGTCTTCTA
This sequence comes from uncultured Aquimarina sp., assembly GCA_947501475.1. Lineage (GTDB taxonomy): Bacteria > Bacteroidota > Bacteroidia > Flavobacteriales > Flavobacteriaceae > Aquimarina. Next base: position 183,576 of record CANMWA010000007.1, read on the forward strand.
TTCTGGGGTGGTAAGAAGAGGGCGCAAATATATAAATTTTGTGGTATTTCCATAATCAAAAACTGTAATTGTTAATAAATTCTTAATTTGTAATCATTTTCTTCATCATTGATAATCAACTCTTTTATCTGCTTTTAAAATTCTCCTGCACCTAGATGCAGGAGAATTTAAGGAATTGCAAAAAATCAGCGAATCGCCGAAATTTGTGAGGAGATAATGGGTCTCCTCGGTACTCAACTTTCTCCTATCCTACCCCTAGGAGAGAAAATTGATTTTTTATGATTGCACTTGACGCATTATTTCTTTTTATATTCATAAAACCATTTTACATGTTGTTTTTTAGTAACTCTTTTGCTTTTCTGGTACAAGATTACCACATCCGAGTTTCATTTTCTGATACTGGTTAAAAAAAATGTAATATTATTTTTCAAAAAACTGATTATCAGTATTTTAATTTTATTATTTAGAATGATTATAACAAACTGGAAGTTGTGCCAGATTTTCGGGGACGTTTTCAAGTAGTCTTGATATACTGCCAGAAAACCTGGGATAACTCTGGTAGCATAGTATATCGTGCCAGATTTTCTGGCAGAGCATACTAGAATGTTAGAATGACCTCGGTAAACCTGAGGCCATTTTCTAATAAAAACATGAAGTGTAGTATCGTTTTACCTTTTACCCGTTGTGGTTTTGGGGAGGCAGTAAATCAAAATGCAAAACGGTTTAATTAAGGAGTTTTGCAATTTTATCTTTAAGAAATTTTTGTTCTTGTTTGGATTGCGTGAGTTTGATTGCTGTTTGATAATATGTAATTGCTTTGGCGTGATCCCCTAATCGTTGTTGTATTTCTCCTAGCGTAGCATGATAGACATAATATTGTTGTAGTACTTTATTTTCTTTTACCCTTTCTAACGCTTCTAGTGCTTTTACTGGGCCATCTAGCTCTAGAATAACCAGACATCGATTTAAAAACACGATAGGGTCATATCCTATTTTTAGTAAAAGATCATAATAGCTTAAGATTGAGACCCAATTGGTATCTTGATACTTTTTGGCATTACAGTGTTCGTAGGCAATTGCTGCTTCTAGATGAAAGGTGCTTATCATGTTTCCAAAGGCGGCTTTATTAAGATATTCTTCTCCTTTTGCTATTAATGCTTTATCCCAAATTTTCCTGTCTTGTTTATGTAATAAAATAAGCTCTCCATCGGGAGTGGTACGACTCTGTATTCGAGCAGCATGAAAACATAGTAATGCCATGAGTGCATATACTTCGGGTAATTGGGTGCGCTCGCTTGATAACAAAGACTTGCAGAGTAACATTGCTTGTTCTATAAGATCTTTTCGTATTAATTGATCGGCATGTGTCGAGTTATACCCTTCATTAAATAGTAAGTAAATAGCACTGAGTACTGTACTTGTTTTTGTTGCTATTGCATCTGGACCAGGAATTGTAGGTTTTATTTTATGTTTTCTGAAGTATTCTTTGGTACGATATAAGCGTTTAGAAATAGTATCCTCGCTAGTTAAAAATGATTTTGCTACTTCTTTGGTGCTAAAACCACATAATGATTTAAGGATAAATGTAATCTGGTTTTCTTGTGAAATATTAGGATGGCAACAGGCATACATCATTGCCAGAAAATCATCTTTGATATGGTTCTCTTGCCAATAATTATTCATCGTAGCGTTAAGGGTATAGTTTGAGGTTAACAATTGTTTTTTTGGATCAGAAAAATCAATAAGCGTACTATGTTTATTACGTCTTATAATATCGATAGCTTTATTTTTTGCTGTGCGATACAACCATGCCCTCGGGTTGTCTGGCATCCCTCTATATTTCCAGGTTTCTAATGCTTTTACGAGTGCGTCTTGCACAACATCTTCGGCCAATTCGATATTTTCTGCACCAAATATTTTGATTAATACAGCAACCATCTTTCCGGATTCTTCACGAAAAAGATGGTTGACAGTAGTATTTATGTGGTTGTGGTTTTCCAAAAAGTATTATTCCATAGGACTGATTTCGCGAACTTCTACACTACAGCCATATTCAAAACTCGGACAACCTTTTGCTATGTCTGCAGCATTGTCTAGCGAATCTGCTTTGATTAATAAATACCCTCCGATAAGTTCTTTACCTTCTGCCAAAGGGCGATCAATAACTTTTGATCCATTATCAATCAAGGTCTTTCCTTCGGTCATTAAGGGTTGGCCACCAATCAATTGGCCGTTTTGAGCTAATCCGCCCATCCATTGTTCCCAATGTTGCATATGTTTTTGCATTTCTTCGGGAGAATTTTTTTCGTATACCTCTTGACCTCCTCGTATAATATATAAGAATTCTTTCATTTTTCTGCTTTTTTTAATCTTCCATAGGCCATACTTCGCGAACTTCTAACGATGATTCCCATTGTAATCCAGGGCATCCTTTTGCCATTTCGGTAGCTTCTTCGAGTGTATTGGCTTTTACGATAATATATCCTCCAACAATTTCTTTGGCTTCGGTAAGAGGTCTATCGGTAACCTTAACCCCTCCAGGGTGTATTGTATTACCATGTGGATGAAGTCTTTCGCCTCCTATATATTTTTCTTGCTCGGCTATTTTGCCAATCCATTCTTGCCAATGTTGCATATGGATATCTTGTTCTTCTGGAGATTTATTATCCCATACTTCGTCTCCACCTTTAAAAAGGAACATAAATTGTTTCATATGTTTGTTTGTTTTATGGTTTATACTTCTAAAACGAACTCATTATTAATATTTGGACAGCGTTACCTATATTTTTAATTCAAAGTTATACAGAGGTCTCACCGGTTTTGAAAACCTGTGAGGTCTGATAACGTATTAGATGCTGAAAATACTAATTCTTATATCTTAAAATTTCTACCCTATTGTTGAAATTAATGTATTACATCATAGGTCATGATTTGTAAACCATTTTCGTACTCATCAGTTTCTTTTAATTCTAACTGCATACTCTTTGTTACTTCTCCAAATAACCTAACACCTTGTCCTTGAATAAAGGGGTTGAGTTTTATTTTGAGTACATCTATCATTTGGTTTTTAAATAACCATCCTGCAAACTCTCCTCCTCCACATAAATATATATCAGTACCTTTCTCCTTCTTAAGATTTTTTATGGTTCCTACATCAAGTGTGCACACATGTACTTGCTGGTCTGCGTCATCAAAACTCAATGTATTCGAAAAAATATAATGCGTCATATGGTCATAAGCGCGTTGTCCTGGTTTAAGTCCGTATTTATATCCAAACTCGTATGTTTTCCTTCCCATAATCACTGTATCGTATGATTTTAAATCATCTATATATTTATCTACACCATTACCAGTTTGTTTAAATCCACTAATATCTTCATTTGGTCCGGCTATAAATCCGTCTAAGGATATAGCTACATAATATACTATTCTTCTCATTGGTTTATGGTTTTAAGAGTTATTTAAAAAGGTTGTGTAGCTTTATTAATACCATGGAAAAGCTTTTTTTCAAATAGAAAGGCCTCTAGAGACTAAAAGGAAGCATCTAATAACTTTTGTACTCTATATAATAATATAATACCATGAATTATATTAAGGCTCCTAGATATCGTTCTTTAATACTATGAATATGGTGTAACTCATGCCCTAAGATATGATACCCTAAAGCTCTAACACTAGTTTTATTTTTATTGGCTGTACCTATTCTTATCAATGCCTGTTGAGAAAACCCATCAAATAATGTAATTGTTGCCATTCTTACTGCTTCATATTCTGCCAAAATATTTTCTATTGATCTACCTTGGGTATCGGCATATTGTGTGTATTCATTTTCTTCAAAACCAGGAAGATTAGTTTTATCATTTCTAGCAAAAGTAAGTGCTCGATATCCATATATTCTCTCATCATCAATGATATGCACTAAAACTTCTTTTACCGACCATTTATCAGGAGCATACCTATAATTTAACTCTTCCTGAGACAGTGATCTTACAAATTCTTTTACTTTTATTAAACTTTGTTTTAGTTGTTGTAAAAGGCTCCCATCTTTTTTTACATACTCCATATACATACTCGCATATGATGGATATTCTTCTTTTGATGGAAATGCGATACTTGTATACATATAAATTATCGGTAGTTATTAATAATTTTAGCAGCTACCCAATAGCTATCTTTATTTCTGGTATAGAAAAAACACTTAGCATCTTTGGTAACAAAAGGGTATAATTGGAGCCCTCGTGTTTTGAATACGGTCTAGATGCCGTCTTTTTTCTTAAAACTATTTCTATTCTGTTGCATGTACTTTTTTGTAGAAAATTTTACTTACAATTTTCCATTCTCCATCAATTTTAAGCAAGTTCATATAATCAATAAAAGAAAATTTAGGGTATTCGATTTCTAGTTTTGCACTTGCTGCATGGCCAGTAACGTTGATATATGCAATTTTGGTTTTTCGATTTTGCTTGGGTCCTGGTTTCATTTTTCCAAAAAACTCTAGTGCATTAACCTCTTTATACTCATCGGCAATATATCGCATCGTGGCTGTCTTATGAAACGCCTTTTTGAGAGTTTCAAAATCATTATTAGTCCCTCCTTCTAAATAATAATTTACTGTTTTTGCGACCATGGTAGAATCTGATTCTTGTGCTTGAAGCGAAATACTAACGACACTTAAAAATACTACTATAAATATGTTTTTCATTTTGATAAATGTTATGTTAAAAATATTTGATTACATGTTTTTACCTGAATAAATCCTTGGATTGTACTACATCTACTCTAACCACTTTTTTATTATTAAATGTGAATATCTCTACAATATCACGCCCCTCTTTATCGACATCATCTAACCATACTTTATCATGCATAATAACTTTATTATCTATTTCTATAAGGTATTGTATTTCTGAATGGACTTGTGGGTATTTCTTAAAATGGGTAGCCCTATTCTTTTGTAATGCTTCTCTTCCATTAACTTTGAGTTCGGATGCTACATAGACAACAACATTATCAGCAAAGCCTTTTACATATTTGTCTGCATCTTTTTCATTAACCGCTCTGATCATTTCTTTGATAATCTGGCTTTGTTCTCCATTACTAAGTTCATGATGCTTAGACACACATCCTGATAGAAAAACAATCATTAGCAAAAACGAACATATAAATTTCATACTATACTATTTTTTTGAAAAGTGAGAATACAGGCATCATTTTAACAATAAATGTTGTTCTCTAATGTAGAAAAACATTTTTGAAGGTATTCATAAAAAAAACTTAATCCTTTATAGGTAGGGCATTATTCTTTTTAAGCGTTTTAATATAAACGCCCATGACTTATCTATATCATGTAGATGGCAAAAAAGGATGCTTTATAAGCATCCTTTTTTAATCTTTGTATATGAATTATCGTTTATCAAAATTTTCTAAGTTCTTTCTATTTTACAGATATAGCAACCTGCTTCAGAGTTTCTAGCATGTAAATATGCTATTTCTGAATGTTGTTTAAATATTTCAGGAATCAACAGATCAATATCTTTATCGCCTACCATTTTGGTAAATACCATTTTTTGATCCTCGCTATATCCTATTAGCGACAACGGGAAATTTTTTTTATCGGCTTTAATCTCAGGCGGAAATCGATGAACATCTTGATATGGTTTTACTTCTTTTTTATTGATAAATATTGGTCCTATTTGGTTAAAAGCATTTTCTTTTTCAAAAGGGCTGTGACTGATCAAGATTCTCTCATCTTTTCCTGGTATAAAAGGTTGTAAAGAAACTCTGCAAGGACCATATCCTGTAGCTAACTGCTCAACAATTGGATGGTTAAACTTATCTATCTTTTTTTTGCGAATTTGTGAGGCATATTTTTCTGTTATCGGAATAATTTTGAAAGTATTCATTTTATATCTTTTTTAAGTTTCGGATATAAAGATCATACACCTTCTAGAGATATAACACCCAGATCTTGCTTAGTTTTGATCTGTTTTTGCTGCCTCCCAACCGATTATGGCTGTTTTTCGGGTATTGCCCCAATGATATTGACCAAGATCCCCTGTAGATTGAATCACTCGATGGCAAGGAATTAAAAATGCCACGGGGTTATTGCCAATTGCAGTTCCTACTGCTCTGGATGCTTTGGGTTTGTCGATATGCTTTGCTACAGTACCATAAGTGGTTACTACTCCTTTGGGGATTTTAAGTAATGTATTCCAAACTTTTAATTGAAATTCGGTTCCCTTAAGGTGTAATTTTATCTGATCTAATTGTTTCCAATCTTTGGTAAAAATAAACAGTGCATTTTGCTGAACTTTATCAACTATCTGTTTAAAATTTGCATTAGGAAACTTTTGATATAAAATCAAAAAAGCTTCTTTTTCGTTGTCTACAAATGCCATATGACAAATACCTTTGTGTGTTGATGCAACCAGAATTTTTCCAAAAGAGCTTTCGGCAAAACTATAATTAATTGATAGGTTATTTCCTCCTTTTTTATATTCTCCTGGAGTCATCCCTTCAATTTTTATAAAAAGGTCATGCAATCTACCTGTACTCGAAAGTCCGGTTTCATGCGTAGCATCAAATACTGTTTTTTGTTGATTCTTAAGAACCTTCTTTGCATGTTCTAAACTGGTATACTGCAAGAATTTTTTAGGACTCACTCCTGCCCAATTCGTAAAAAGTCTTTGAAAATGAAATGGACTTAGATGTACTTTTTCTGCAACTTCATCAAGGTTGGGTTGCTCTTTAAAATGTTGTTTGATATATGTTATCGCATCTGCAATACGATTATAATCAATTTGGTTTTGTTCTATCATCACTAGTATACTTTAAAAACGATATAAAAGTATGCAGTACTAAGATAATACAAAACCCATTACTTGCTCAATATAAGTATTGGCCTAAGTTAAATGTAATAAAATTGACTTGTCTTTGATACAATTTTCTATCGAAAATCGCTTAGACTGACGTACACTCCATTATGTTGAATTCAAATTATTATACTAATCCATTACAAAATTAACACCTCCAGAAAACAAGCTTGAACTGAGGCCTGTGTTACGTTCATATTGCCTAAATCTCAAATCAATACTTTTTAAACCAAATTTCCAGATGTGTAATTTTGTAAAAATATCGGTATAACTCACACCAAATCCGTATTGATTAGCATCAAAATTAGACAAGTCATAATCTGATGTGTAAAACTCTTGAGTGGATAGGTGTTGATTGAAAGGTGCAAAATAGTCTGCTTCAGTTTGATTGTAAAAACGATAACTTGGATACACCGTAAATTTATCTGTAATCTTAATCGGGACTTCTACACTGGCAGTATGCGAATTAATGCCCCAATCATCTGTATAATATCTATAAAAAGTACGTAATGACAAAAATTCATTGATATAATAATGTAATCTACCTCCTACTGCTATTTTAAATCTAGAATCTGGCAGTCTTTCGATATCATCGGCATAAGTAAACTCTTGTACTACAAAATCGTCTACATCTGCAAACTGTACTCTTTGAAAAGGTGTAGATAATAGTCCTTCTTGTTGTATGAGATCGACAGATAAAGACCCTTGTAGTTTTTTGGTTAGTATTTGCGAAAACCCTAATCCTATAGAATATGAATTACGGGATTCGTCATTAAACGGGATAAAAGAAGGTAAGCTTCTTAACTCTGAAGGGTAAATGGCGTTCCAGGTATCAAGAAACACATTAGCTTTAATGCTAAGTTCTGTATTTTTTTCATTGAACAGTTTGGTATAACTACCTCCGAAACCAATTGAAAAATAATCATACTCAGTAGCTATTGCTGCATTAGCAGACCAAATAGAGTTACGATCATCACTACTATGGCTATAAGTTCCTGAAAATGTTGCTAAAATATCGCTCTCTGAAGCTCCGGTTGATGCCACAAACGGATTGGCGGCTGCATTACCATCAAAAGGATTCACATTACTAGATGAAGCTGAAGAATATGCCGATATTCCTGCATCAATGGTTAGCACATCATCATCGTTTAAAGGAATAGAAACCACAATGGTGGGCGTAAGATCTGTAAGTTCTTCGGTACCGATACCTCCAGTTACTGCTGCATTATCACCATCTTGTGTATAATAACTCGTTAAAAAATCTATTTCGGTAGATTCTAATACTCTTTTTTTATAAGAAGTAGTTTCTTCTTGCTCTGTGTCCTGAGCGATCAATAGTATAGAAGAAAATAATGCTAATATTAGGGCGAATTGTTTCAAATGTAATTTGTTTTATGAAGTTTTAAACTTCATTTTTAATATGTATTAAAAATCATTATATCTTGTCCTTTAACAGGATAAGCCTGTCTGCCGCAAAGTCAGGTTCAACGTACTACTTTGAGGATTCCTTTTACAGGATTTTCAAAATAGGGTTTCACTTAATTGCAACCACAGCCACCACCAGTTTTTCCTCCGTTAGCACCAGCAGCGGCTTCTCTATAGGCCTGAAAATTGGTTTCGAAACGATCAATCTTTTTCAAGGTCAATTGCATATCTGGATCATTGAGCTGCACTTTTTCATATTCTTTTACTGCTACACAAGAATTAAGTGATAGTAGTAGTATTAAAATTAGTAATAACTTATTCATAAAGTATGTTTTAATAGTACCATAACGATTACTAGTTGTCTATTTTTATATTATCTGAGGTATGGATTTTTCCTTTATCATCAATAATGATACATTCAATTCTTCTTAACTGATTTATTCTATTCAACCCAACTTTTATTCCCATTACAAAAACAGATGTTGCTAATGCATCTGCAAGTTCTGCCTTTGGTGCAAAAACAGTAACACTGGCTATACCTGTAGAAGGATATCCTGTTCTTGGATCAATAATATGCGAATATCGTTTACCGTCTATAACTACATATTTTTCATAATTTCCTGAAGTTACAACAGCTTTGTCTACAACTGGTAATAATGCAAATGCATTGTTTTTGTTTAAAGGGTTAGTGATTGCTACTTTCCAATCGGTTCCATCTGGCTGTTTACCCCAAGTATTCATATCTCCAGATGCGTTTATGATTCCGGCATATACTCCTTCTTTAATCAAAAGTTTTTTTGCTTTATCGGCAGCATACCCTTTACCTATCGCGCCAAAACCTATCTTCATTCCTTGTTGTGATAAAAACACGGTTAATTTTTCTTTATCTAGTATGATATTTTTATATCCAACTTTGGCTACCGAGGTATTAATTATTGATGAAGAAGGCATTTCTTTTACGCTACCATCGAATTTCCATATCTTATCCATTGATGCATAACTAATATCAAAAGCACCATCGGTAATCTTAGAAACCCCAATGGCTCTATGTATTAAATCAAATAACTCCTGATCAACTTTGACAGCTTGTATACCGGCATTATTATTAATCAATGACGTTTGAGAATTTTTATCCCATGAAGATATTAGTTTTTCTATCCTTTGTATTTCGGTGATTGCAATATCAATATAATTATCTGCTGTAACCTGATCTTTGGTGACCACAGTAATATCAAAACGACTACCCATTAGTTTAAGGGTTCGTTTGTATATCTGTTGCGAAAATCCTGTAACATTGACAACAAAAAGAAATAAAAAAGTAATTAGATATTTCAAAATACTATTTAATCATTTGATTTAACATTCCTAAATATGATGCTGGAGTAACTTTTTTATACCCAATTTCTCCTAGTTTGATTCCGGTTTTATCTAAAACTACTACCAGAGGAAAGCCTCCGCTTTTATTATAAGTTTCGGCTAATTTTTTATTTTGATTTTGTAATGTTACGGGTAATTGATTTTTTTTCTTTCTTGGAAAATCAGCTTTTACTAATATATAGTTATCCTTTGCATATTCTTCGAACTCTTTGGTATTTAGTATTTGTTTTTCTAGTTTAATACATGGTGCGCACCAATCTGAACCCGAAAACACCAAAACTATAGGTTTGCTATTCTCTAATGCTATTTTTTTTGCATCATCAAAGTTAGTTAGCCATTGCTGGGCACTTAACGTATTTATTCCTAAAAAGAAGAATAATCCAATACAAATCTTTTTTATATTCATGTAAATCTACTTTATATTACCTATATAATCAAGTCCTTTACCGCTTGATAGTCGCTAAATTGCAATACGATATTCGTATTAATAATGATAATTATCATTTCAAATATTATACCTAAAAGTAGGTATTTCTTTATGTTTACAATTTAACCACTACTTATTATACAGTTATATAGAAAAATACCCTACCCCATTAAATAAAAAAAAGGAAATACTTGTTAGTATTTCCTTTTTTAGAAATGGATCCAGAATCCATCATGTATTTTATATAGATAGATATATCAAAGCTTAGGACATCTTTTACAATTTGATTTTCCTTTCTTTTTGTACTTTTTACAACATTTTTTCTTTTTTCCTCCACAAGCGACTTCGCAATTCATAGCTACACAAGGAGAATATAATGATGGGGTATTCGAACTTTGCACTCTTTACAATTTTTATTAAATCTAAATAAAGCACAAAAATATAAAAAAAAGAATCCTTTCAAAAGAATCCAATATTTTTCTTTATCAACTTATTAACAATTAGTTAGCTTGTCCTGTAGTTTGCATAGTATTGATATCTCTGTCAAACAGATAATGACCAGATTTATCTTCGCCTATAATCTTAAGTTTATCTAATAATGTACGAGCTGTAGCTTCTTCTTCTAACTGCTCTGCTACATACCATTGCATAAAATTATGCACATTATAATCCTTTAGTTGAAGGCATTCGTATATTATATTATTAATTTTTGCGGTAACAAACTCTTCGCTTTCTAGAAACGTTTCAAAAAGATCTGTTAAAGATTTAAAATCATCTCTTGGTTTATCTATTGCGGGCACAATCGCTTTACCACTTCGTTCATTAATAAACTTGACTAATTTAATCATATGTACACGCTCTTCTTCTGATTGCGTATAAAAAAAATCTGCAACACCATTATATCCATTTGTATCTGCCCAACTTGCCATAGAAAGATATTGTGCAGAGGCTTTGGCCTCATATTTCACTTGTTCATTTAATAGTTTTTCTATTTCTGGTATCATATTTATTCTAAAATTTGTGTAAAACTAAAGTACACAAATTATTACGTAATATATATTTATCCTTATGTGTTTTTATGTATTTTGAAATAATTTATGTATACCATATTTTAAAACATGGTATACTAATTTTATGAAGTGAAATCATAGCTATATTATGTTTTTTATAATAAAAAAGTCAGTGCTATTGTATTTATAAACAACAAAACTGACTATTATTATTTTTTATGTATAATCAGAAACCTCTTTTTTGTTAAAGAGTATGTTTCTAATGACATACTAAGATACAATATCTCTGTTTAGATCAATTTAATATCTTTTTTGTCCAAAGGATCTAGTATTGCAGATTTTACATCTGCCTGTGCTTCAACATAATATTCTGACTTTTCGTTATTGGTAAATTTACCTACTTTACCAATGGCGCCAAGTGTTCCTCCTTTTTCTTTTAATCTATCAGATTTAGATTGAATGAATTGAAAAGGTAATACAAAAGATATTTCTTTTGCTTCTCCTGGTTTAATGGTATACATTTCTGAAAACTTAACTATTCCCAGGTCAAATGTTTTTGTTTTTTTATCATCTCCTCGTCCGGTAGTAAATTCTTCGACAAATTTAATTTCGACTTCTATGATTTCTTGTTCACTTTTGGTAGTAAGCACTACTTTTCCTTCGATTTGACCATCTTCTTTTGAAACTTGGCCGGGTACTTGTAAGGTCACTTTTACGCCACCGATACCCAGTTTATTTTTGATTTTGGTAAAAAAACCCATATTGATATTATTTTAGATTAATTAGTTATTTATATTATTAACATTATTAAGTAATAAGCAATTAAAAGGAAATAAAGTTTCACTTTTGATTATAAACATAGCTGTTTCTAGTACCTCTGCTTTTTGTTATTAAGCTCTTTTTTGTTGTACTTTATACAATGTTAAAAGATCTTGCAGTTCTGCTAATTTATTTTCGATATCTTCTACATCTGTTTTTCCTTCACCTGAAGCTGTTTGCTCTTCAAGAAGCATATCGGCTTTGGCTTCATCCATACCATTCATAATTACCCCTATAAAAAGGTTTAAGAAAATCATTGTTCCGACCAAAACAAATGAAACAAAGTATGTAATAGAAAGTGCTGATACTCCATTTGAATTGACACATACATCCATATTACCATCATATCCATAATTTTCGCATCCAAACATATTGATATACATAATATCTGTCCAGTCCTCTAGGGTAACTACTCTAAACAAAGAAAGCATTGAAGTTTGTAAATCCTTAAAATGGATTGGGTCATTTTCTGCAAAAAAGAAAACACCGGCAACCGCGTATATATAAAACAATAATGCTAATAAAATAGACACATATCCCATAGAGGGCACACTCTTAAGAAGTGCACTCACTAACATCTGAAGTTTTGGTAATGCTTTGATAAGTTTTAAAACTCTTAATAAACGTAGTAAACGTAATATTGCTATAGAGCTACCTCCGAAAGGAAGAAATGCGGCTACAACTATTATAAAATCAAAAACATTCCAGCCATCTGTAAAATAAAGCCAGGGTTTATTACCTTCTGCAATTAGTTTAACAACAATTTCTATTATAAAGATTCCAAGAATTATTTTATTTAATAATTCAAGAATACTTTCATGTTTTTCAGAAAATTCGGGGTATGTAGCAATACCTACCAGAACGCCTGCAATTAAAATAGCAATAGTTACAAAGTTTTGAAACCATTTACTTTGACTTATTGATTTACAAAGATTTACCATAAAAACAGAAATGTTATTTAAAAATTTATTTTATACCTCTAAATCAATGAACTTTTCTACTTCACCGATTGATTTGTGTAAAAAATTTTAATTAATAAAAGGTTTGAATGTATGTAATTGATGCGTGTAGACACAACGATTACATTTATTAAAAACATTACTTTGCTTTATGTTTTAATATATAAGAATGTTACCTTGTGTAATTACTTTTATGATGTTGTGTACTTTTTATGTTCCCCAAACATAATTTACGACTTTAAATAAAATTCTTTCATTTGAAGATTTGAAAGAATCATTTAACAAATTTTTAAGATATCGCTTTTAGTGCACTTTTTTCAACCCATTGATATCAAATAATCATATCATTAAAATGAGAAAGAAATAAGTTTTTTAATCCCAGAATTTAGTAGAAGGCTACTTTCTTAAGCAGCTTTTTCGAAGGCTATATAATTAATGAGTTTTCCTCTTTTATTGAGTACAGGAAATCCTTTAATAATACACATATAGGTTGTATTATCTTTTCTGTAATTAAGGATCGATACCTCGAAAGGATTGCCATTATTAACTGCTTTTCTAACCATTGAAGAGGTTTGGTCACATGTATCTATTCCTTGAAACATTTTAGGAGAATTGCCTATGACCTCATCAGGAGCATATCCATTAAGTTTTTCTATGTTTTGAGAAGCGTATATAATTTTAAGGTTGGGGTTGGTAATTACTATCACTGATTGTTCTTCGATAAATTCTTTGATATAATTTCTATCAAAATCCCAATTTTTTGTGATATTCTTCAGTGACGTAAGATCTTCTTTATATGTTTCTAATGCTGCATGATGCTCTCCATAAAACTCCCAAGATAGCAAAGGCAATGTATAATTAGACATTTTTTCATAATACCCAGCCATCATATTATCGTAACCCCAAAATTCTCTCATAAACCTGATTTTAACCAAAAATATAGAATTAAACTTGCATTTGTGATTGAACAAAAGTTAATTCTTTGATTAAACAAAGGTTAAAATTAATCGACCTAAAGCTTAATCTGTAAGGTTGTATACCATGATATTGGTGCAGAAGGAATGATCCCAGGCCCTGGATAACCCGTTGCTCGTTGTGTAAAATAGCTTTCGTCTAGCGCATTATTTATCCCCGTTTCTAACTTAAACATTTTATAGGTGTACGAAAAAGAAATATCAAGTATTGAATATGCAGGCATTTGACCTCTTATCCCTGCTAAATCTGGCTCTAAAGAATTACTTGCGTCAGAAAATTGCTCTGATAAATACGAGTACTGAATTGATCCAAGAAAGTTTTTATAACCATAGGTAAGTCCAGTTTTAAAATTGATATTCGGTACAAATTCTACTTCTCTATTTGTTCCATTATATTCAGAATTTACTAATGCGGTATTCAAAAACCAATTGAAGTTCATATCTGAATTATTATTAAGAAGCAATTTATTCAAATTAAGATCTAATAATGATTCAATACCATAAATACTAGCATCATCTACATTTGTTCTAAAATTCTTGACACTACCATCATTCTGCTCTTGAGTAATAAAACCAATTCTATCATTATAAAATAAGCCATACAGGCTTACATCATACAAAAGCAAATTATTTATTTTTCCTCTAACCCCTATATCTGCTGTAAAACCAGATTCATCAGTGATATTTCTATCTACGACAAAAGACGGGTTTACGGTATTGATATCTGTGAAAGTAACAGATCTATAATTCTCAGATATATTACCATAAATTTCTATCCCTGATAAAGGTTTATAACTAATACCTGCACCAAGCAATACAAAAGATCTTTCAAATGCTCTATTATCTGGTACAACCTCATCCAAAATTACATTCCCTGCCAGATCTGTGCCAATATTTCTGGTTGATCCTGCTATTTCAGTTTTAATATATTCAAATCTAAAACCAGGTGTTATCGATATTTTTTCAGAAATACTGAAAATATTTTCTCCAAAAACAGCAACATTACGGTTTGGATAATCGTAATCGGATTGTGTTGGATATGTAGGAAATTGATCGAATGCTAAATCAAAATCAGCATCTGAATTATTAGATCCAGGCCCTTGTTGCTCAGCATTATTTGCCTCATAATACTTTGCTCCTAATAAAAAAATAGATTCTTGATTTAATAGATTATATTTTGATAAAATTCTAGCCTCAGCACCAAAATTTTCAAAGCCGCCCTTAATTAAATCTCTGGGAGCATCTAATTGATCAGGCTGATCTACTCTATTAGTTCTAAACCCTAAAGCTTTTCTTGAAGCATCTAATCCAAATACATTTAGGCTAAAATCTGTCTTTTTAGAAAATTGGTGTTCTAACTTTAAGGAAAATAATTTCCAATCTACTTTAAACCAATTTCTAGTTCGATTACTAAAATCAGGATCTAATTCAAATTGAGTATCTGTTAACCCTCCTGGTTGCTTTGCCAGGTAGTTTAAATAGGTAAACTCTCCAGAAAGCTTTGTTTTATTAGATAACTGATATCCTATGTGTGTATAAGTGTTTTTTGAGTCAAACTCAGAATTTAGTCTAAAACCATCTCCTTGTTTATAATTGAAATAGGTGTAGTAGCTAAATTTTCCGATAGTGCCACTTATACTATTAAAACTAGTAAATAAATCAAATGAACCTACCGATTGTCTAGACACTAATTCTATTTTTTTATCGGGATTTGGTTGTTTCATTTTAAAGTTGATCAAGCCGCCAAACTGCGTACCATATTGTAATGAAGCTGCACCTCTTACCACTTGTATTTCGCTTAAAGCCTCAGCCGGTGGCGTATAATAGCTTTCGGGATACCCTAATACATCTGCACTAATATCATAACCATTTTGACGTGTATTAAAATTGGCTGTTCGATTAGGATCCAAACCTCTTCCTCCGATATTAAGTTGTAATCCCCCAACGCTATTCTCGTAAATATTAAGTCCAGCTACCTGAGCATAAATCTGCCTTGCATTATTCGAAGCAAGGTTACCTAGTGTATTTTCTAATAAAACCACTTCACTTTTCTTACCTGCATAAATGGCAGTTCCTTCAACAGGTTTTAATTGTTTTAATCCAAAAATACGTTCTCTACGTTTGGTGATTAAAACCTCGGACAATTCTTCTCCCAGTGGATTAAGTATAAAATCTATTTGGGTATCACCATTAATGGTAACTTTTTTTTCGAGAATATCGAAGTTATAATTAAAGACCGTAATCAAGTAATCACCACTATTGATATCTACAAATTTAAAACTACCATCTGCCTTGGTTATAGTTTGCTGACCTGTGCCTTGGTTATAAATTTCTGCATTACTAATAGGTTTACTATTTTGATCTGTTACCGTACCGGTCAATGTATATTGCCCATAAAAAGAGCTTATGATAAACAGTGTAACTAAAAATATTCTAAAATCCCTTAATCTCATCTTTAAATGGAATAACCCAATGTTTGTGTTTAAATGATTCTTTTTGTTTTCCCAAATCCAATTCTGGATCTATATATTGACTACTTAATCTACCATTAAGTGCTACATAACTTTCTACAAAGACTTGTACATTTTGATGCCCTTTGTTTTCAAAATGTTGTTTAAGATAGTGAGCGTATTCTAAAATAAAATCAGGCTGTGTAGCCATTTGTTTTTGTTGAAACGGGGTTAGAAAGTCATCATTATCAATATAAAATCTATTACCTGTCTCACTGTCTACAATCTTAAAATTAGCGTAACCCGCTTTTTCCATTAACATGACTCGCCACGAAAAACGAAATCCCTCTTCGGTCCAAAATAATTCTCCTGGATACAACAAATACCGAAACGGCAAAAGTAACTGAATTACAAAAAACATGGACAAAATAGACATCACAATTTTGTGACGCTTGGGTATAAATGATAAAACTTGTTTTGTATCGAAAAAATTCTTGTTGATTTTAAAAATTCCTGAAATAAATTTTAAAATTTTATGATGAAGATTAGCATCAAAAAATATGAGCGTACTAATAATCATGATATAAGGAAACATCCCTATAGGGAAAAGAACACGGGTAAGTACATGAAAAACAACTACCAAGACAAATGCAAAAATCCTGGTTCTCTTATACAGTAATAAAAAAGGAATTGTAAGATCGTAGATAGCCCCAGTATAGCTAAATGTATAATGAACCCATTCTTGATGCATTATATCTCCTAAAAATGGAATATCATATTTTGAAGGTAACCAAATTTTGAGCGGCATTGCTTCAATTAACCAATCAGAATTAAGCTTGGCGAGTCCCGCATAAAAATATACAATTGCTAATAGTAATTTGATAGTATCAATAGCCCATCTCGGGATGTGTTGAAATGAAACTCCTCTCTTTTTTGCATCTACAGAAAAATATGCATTAGCTGGTAAAAAGATCATCAAAAAACTTAAAACACTAATAAAATAATAGTGATTTAGGTACGTAGTTTTATCCATCAATTCGATATAGGTAAAACTAAGGAAGAACATAATTATCGCTATTCTATATGTATAACCTATCGTTACACAAATTGCCGAAAGCCCACATAATATAAAAATCAAGTAGGTATATTCTCCTATTGGTTTTATGAATTCGAAACCATAATATGAAAAGAAAAATCTTGGTTTTATGTACAGTTTGTCGATCCACCCATAACTCCAGAAACGAATAATGCTGAGTAGCATCATTATCCCAAAAAAAATACGAAAGACTGCAAGTGGTGCAGCCTCTGTATTTGTTTTGATATATTCTTTTACGTTAAAATTCATATAGAAATAACTTAATCCCCATCGGCATCAACAAAATCTATACTAATAGAAAATGCCTGGACCATATCGACTTTCATATGAACCACGTTTTTTTGAAGCTCATCATAGGTATTAAGCATTAAATTATTATTAGACTTAATCTGGCTAGAAAAACTTTCATCTAACTTCATCGCAGTATTTCTCGCTACATCGAATTGTTCATTTATAATGTTACCTAGATTTTGACCTCCTTTAATGGTGTTTAAAAAACTTAAATACGTTCTAAAACTTTCACCTGTACCAATACCTTCAAACTCTTGCCCGTTGAAGAAATTTTGCATTGCATCAAGGTTTATTAAAAAAAGGAGTCTAGACAAATCACCTTTATAAAAAGCTTCGACTTTATCTTCGAATGTTTTTCCTTGCGCAAAAATACCAGCAGGGATTCCTATTTTTCCGGCTCTGAGATGTTTTTCATAGTGAAAAATAAAATCGTTTACTATTTTATCTACTGAGCTTGTCGCTGATGATCCACTATTATTTACAAAAATATCTCTATTACCATTTGTCCAATCAGCGACTATTTCTTTGGTAAGGGCATCCATTCTATCGACTACATCTGTAAGGTAATCCTTATATTTTGTTCCATTAGCACTATCGGCATATAAACCTACTATCCCAGCATCTGTATCCGACAATCCATTAATCATATAATCTAGAGCGCCAAACCCTTGCTCATCTTGTTTTGAAACTGCTGTAAGATCATAAGAACCTGAATTAATATTTGTATCAATATCGGTTGTATTAACAGGGTATACGTTCATAAAGTTTCTATAGGAAAGCTCTTCGGCTTTTCCTATTTCATACATATTCACATATTGCCAAAAAACATATGCATCTGTCCAAGCTTCTCTTAAAGTAATCAAGTTCTCTTCATTGGTAGACGTTACAAAACTTGAAGCAGCATTTTTTAAATCAGTCATCTTGACAGAAAACTTTTGATAAGAAGGTATAATAATATTGTCTGCTAAATTTGCTAGCATTGCTTTTCTATCAAAATTATCTCCAGAAGTTCCTCCATCTTCATCACTTGATGTACAAGCTGAAAAAAATGTAACCAACACCAAAACCAAACATAAAACCTTTCTCATTGTTATTTTTATTTATTCTTAATAAAACTTTGCAAATGTAAAAAAAGAGGCTGAAAACGTGTAACTTTCTACCTCTTTTTTATCATTTATATTTCGTTTAATCTTTTTTAGCTACCAGCTTCTTCTACAATGAAATCAAATTTTGCTGCGATAGCTTCAGAAATAGTTTGTAAAGTTTCTGGTGTTACATCCCATAATCCATTTGTACCGCCCATTAATTGATTGATTAGTGCTTGAACTTCTGTTCTACTAAAATATGGTGCATTGGTATCTGGATTTCTGGTAAACTGTAAACTATAGATAAAACCATAACCTTCAGACAAATCATGAAAAGCTGTTGCATAATCTACGGTAGATACCTCTAGAGCTTTTTTACCTTGTTGTAGATAATATACTGCTCGTACACCAATTACCTGAGATACTTTTTCTCTAATAATAGCTGCTTGTTGATCTCTAACTGTATATTCTTTGGCAACAATAGCAGCTCTACCTAATTTGAATGCATTGTAGATACTAGCAGCTATTCCTTTAAAATCATCATCATTTTCTACTCTTCCTATATATTTATTAAGAAAGCTATCATCTGCTCCTATAGTTGTATTTGGGGTAGCAGTGTTTTCTGAAGCACCATATAGATATCCATAAGCTTCGTCCCACTTATGCTCCATTTTTGTATAGTTTTTACCTTCTACAACTACTCCATTATTATTGTTTTCAACATTATCTGCTTCATCAAGTACTGAGGTACCTAAGTAATTATTTAGTGCTTGATCTGTCATTAAAGCTCCTATCAAACTTTTTGCAAAAGCTTGATTTAACTCTAACCCTTTAGCTGTAACATAACGTGTAGCAGGATCAGCACCACCTTCTTGTATAAAACCAGCAATCCCAGCTTTTGCTTCTGTAGTCCAATTTGGAAACACATCATCAACCTGACCTTTGATCCAGCCATCAAATTCATTTTTTATTGCAGTTGCAGTGGTAACATTTTCAAAAAAATAATCTCTAGAATCAGCAGTTTTACTACGAGCGCTTTTATCAGAGCTATTAAGGTTTTCATCAGAAAAATCTGGTTTATTTTCTTCGTGTGCATACATACCATCTATCTTGGCTTCATCAAAACTAGTATCCATAAAAGCTTTTATGATTTCTTCAGACATTGCTATTCTTGTTGTCTGTCCTCCAAAACTAACAGTAGTTATATCATCACGCTCAAAAACATAAGTAGTTGGTTCTTCTATTTGATTTACAGATCCTGCATCATCATCAGAAGAACATGAACCAAAAATAAGAACTCCTGATATACATATAAGGTTAAATAATTTGTTGATTTTCATTGCTTTTTTTATTTAGACTTAATTCAAATAGATAATTAATTTTATGCAAATATATTCATCAAAATTAATTTCACAAACTTTATTTGTAATAAATCTAAATAAACTTAAGAACCTTAACGCTTACATAAACTTAAAAATCTAGTAATCAGAAAAGTGTCTGTATTTAAAAAAAATAAAAAACTACTGGGTTGTAGAATATCGAGTCCTAAGTTGTTTGACCCAATCAATTAATAGTTCTTTTTGTTCTTCGTTTAGGTCTCCATGCATCCATGTATAAGAATCTAGCGGCATCTCTCCTTCATCAACTTCTTCAATGAGTTCTTCTAATTTATGATCTTTCTTTTTATTTGTGTACTGTTCCCAATTTGATACATTAAAGTGTTCTTTTCCTTCATCAATATGATCTGATAACCAATATGAAAACGGAGCAACTTCGGCATACCAAGGATATATGGTTTGATTACTGTGACAATCATAGCAATTATCTTGTAAAATCATTTTTATCTGAGCTGAGGGCTTAACTTCATTTTCAAAATAAGCAACAGACTCATATCCAGATTCATTTTTATCTGGTCTAATAAATTGCATTATCAATAGTACTCCTAAAAGTGATACTGCTATAATTTTAAAAATCTTTTTCATTTTAAGTTATTTAGTGATATCTAGAAAATATTTTAGTAGCTTCATTATATGAGGACTCAAAACTTAGAGGTCTGATATTTGTGTCTGCTTTTACTGAAGTAAAATAGGAAACCATGCGCTCGGTAGGCATGTTACCTGTTAATTCATCTTTTGCCATTGGGCAACCGCCGAAACCTTGGATAGCTCCATCAAATCTTGTACAACCAGCCTTATAGGCCGCATCTACTTTTTCATGCCATGAAGTTGGTGTAGTATGCAAATGTGCTCCAAATTCTATTTCTGGGTATTTTGGGATAAGATTAGCATATAAATAATCTATAATTTCTGGTGTTGATGTACCGACTGTATCTGATAGTGAAAGAATCTTTACTCCCATTGTACTTAATTTTTCGGTCCATTCTCCTACAATATCAACATTCCATGGATCACCATAAGGATTACCAAACCCCATAGACAGATATGCTACTACTTCTTTATTAGCTTGATCTGCTATATTTAAAATTTCTTGTAACGTTTCAACAGATTCTGCAATAGTTTTATGCGTATTACGCATTTGAAAATTCTCAGAAATTGAAAAAGGATACCCCAAATAATCTATTTCCGAATGTTGAACAGCGTCATTAGCACCACGTATGTTTGCTATAATTGCCAATAATTTACTTTTGGTATCAGAAAGATCTAGCTTTGATAATACTTCTGCTGTATCCACCATCTGTGGTATTGCTTTAGGTGACACAAAACTTCCGAAATCTATGGTATCAAAACCACACCGTAATAACGATTGTATATATTGTACTTTTTTTTCTATAGGAATAAACTCCTTGATACCTTGCATGGCATCTCTTGGGCATTCAATAATCTTTACTTTTTTAGTCATTTTAGAGTATCAAACTAAAGGATATTTAATTCGGACTATAAAAGTATAATTATTTTTCAGAAAAAAGGATAAAAATCCCTATTCCTACAAAAACTATAATCTGTAGCCATTTTAAAAACACCCCTACTTTAGAGTGCTTCTTTAAATACTCAGAAATAGCTCCGGCAAGAATCGCGATCGATCCAAAAACAATAATACCAGTAATCACAAATAATATTCCTAATACATAAAATTGAGAAACATTGCTTATTGTTTTACTAAACAAAAACCCAGGAAAGAATGCTAAAAAAAATATAGAGACTTTTGGGTTTAATACATTCATAATAAACCCTTGACGATACAATTGCCCTAAACTTTTTTTCTCTACTGTTTCTCCTGAAAGTTGTATAGCAGCATCACTTTTGAATACTTTGTAGGCTAAAAAAAATAAATATAGTGCTCCTAAAAGTTTTATGATAAAAAACAATGTATCACTTTGTTTAATAAGCACTGATACACCAAAAGCAACTAGAGTAGTATGTACAAAACACCCAGACATCAATCCTGCTACTGTAGCTAATCCATATTTTTTCCCATTCACAATACTTTGCATTAAAACATAAATATTATCTGGACCAGGCGAAATTGCTAATGCCATTGAAGCAGCAATAAACGTATATAAAATTTCGTAATTTATATCCATTAAGACCTATTTATAAAGTAATGCTTTATTAATATCTCTAACCAGTCTCGGTCCTTCGTAAATGAACCCTGTATATAATTGGATCAAACTGGCCCCGGCTTCTAATTTTTCTAATGCATCTTGTACACAATGTATACCTCCTACTCCAACAATTGGGAATGCTTTATTACTGTTCTCGGATAAAAACCGAATCACTTCGGTAGATCTATGGGTTAATGGTTTACCACTCAATCCACCCTTTTCACGTATTAAATCATCATTAGATTTTAGTCCATCTCTAGAAATAGTTGTATTGGTTGCTATTACTCCGGCAATTTTAGTTTCTTTTATAATATCAATAATATCCAGCAATTGCTCATCTGTTAAGTCTGGAGCTATTTTTAATAAAATAGGTTTTTGTAAAGGTTTTTGTTGATTCTTGTTCTGTAGCGTATTTAGTAACTCTGTTAGTGGCCCTTTATCCTGTAGTGCTCTTAAATTAGGTGTATTTGGAGAACTAACATTAACCACAAAATAATCTACATAATCAAAAAGCGCATCAAAGCATATTTTATAATCTTCTACAGCACTCTCATTAGGAGTAATTTTATTTTTACCAATATTACCACCTATCAAAACGCCTTTATTTTTCTTCAACCTATGTACAGCATCTTCTACTCCTCCATTGTTAAATCCCATTCGATTGATAATCGCACCATCTTTTTTAAGCCTAAATAATCTTTTTTTCGGATTACCTTCTTGCGATTTAGGAGTTAAGGTTCCTATCTCAATAAAACCAAAACCAAAATCATGTAATTCGTTAAACAATTTGGCATCTTTATCAAATCCAGCAGCCAAACCTACTGGATTTTTGAATGTAAGTCCAAAAACTTCTCTTTCAAGTTTAACGTCACTAACTTGATAAAGACTTCTAAATATTGAAGAAAACAATGGAAGTCTAGACAAGAACTTAATCATTTTAAAGGTAAAATGATGCACTTTTTCTGGGTCAAAATTAAATAATAATGAACGTACTAATAGTTTATACATTGAATGAGGATTTGCTTGCGCAAAAATAAGTTATACAAGGTTCTAATAAAAGTGTATTTTTGAAATCTTCTAGATATAAAAAATTACTCATCGTTATGATTTCAAAAAAGCACATTACAGACCGTTTCATAAGCTATGTAACCATTGATACCGAAAGTGATCCAGAAAGTAATACTACTCCTAGTACAGAAAAGCAATGGGATTTGGCCAATAAACTAGTCAAAGAATTAAAAGATATTGGTCTTAGTGATGTATCTATTGATGATAATGCCTATATCATGGCTACACTACCCTCAAATATCAAAGAAGAAGTGCCTACGATAGGTTTTATATCTCATTTTGATACGAGTCCAGATTTTACAGGAGCGAATGTAAAACCACAAATTATTGAAAACTATGACGGTAAAGATATTATACTAAATAAGTCAGAAAGCATTATTCTTTCTCCCGACTATTTTGAAGATTTAAAGCTATATAAGGGCCAAACATTAATTACTACAGACGGCACTACACTGCTAGGAGCCGACGATAAAGCAGGAATTACAGAAATAGTTACTGCCATGGAATACCTTATACAACATCCCGAAATCAAACATGGTAAGATTCGTATTGGTTTTACTCCTGACGAAGAAATTGGTCGAGGCGCACATAAGTTTGATGTTGACAAATTTGGTGCCGAGTGGGCCTATACCATGGATGGAAGTGAAATAGGAGAGTTAGAATACGAAAATTTTAACGCCGCAGGTGCTACAATTACTGTAAAAGGAAAAATTGTACATCCTGGTTACGCTAAAGGCAAAATGATTAATAGCATGTATATTGCGCAGGATTTCATTAATTCATTACCCAGAATGGAAACCCCAGAACACACTAGTGGTCGCGAAGGTTTTTTTCACTTACACAGTATCAAAGGAGATGTAGAAGAAACCCAATTACAATATATCATAAGAGATCATGATAAAGTGCATTTTGAAGCTAGAAAAAATGTGATGAGAAAACTGGTTGAAGAAATAAACACACAACACAAAAAAGAAGTTATACAACTAGACATCAAAGATCAATATTATAATATGCGAGAAAAAGTAGAACCTGTGATGCATATTGTTGATATTGCAGAAGAAGCTATGAAAGCTCTAAATATTAAACCAATCATAAAACCGATTCGTGGTGGTACAGATGGATCACAACTTAGTTATATGGGACTGCCTTGTCCTAATATATTTGCTGGAGGACATAATTTTCATGGTCGTTATGAGTATGTACCTGTAGAGAGTATGATTAAAGCTGTAGAGGTTATTGTTAAAATAACTGAACTTACAGCGAAGAAGTAAACGATAATATTATTTCAAATAAGAAAGAGTAAAAGAAAATCGCGATATGTTTAGAACACATCGCGATTTTTCTATTATTGTTACTGTACATTATTTTTTATCAGCAGGGGGTGCATTGAGTTTTTGACTCATCTCTAATGAAATAGCAGATTTATCATAAGTTAATTTACCCGATCCTGTTTCAATAATAACAGCATTATTTTTTTCACTGAAGTCAAAAACTTTACCATGAAGCCCACTTTTGGTAACAACACGGTCTCCTTTTTTAAGTTCTTCAGCAAATCTTTTTTCCTTTTTAGCTTTTTGCATTTGCGGGCGTATCATAAAAAAATACATCACTACAAATATTAGTATAAAAGGAAGAAACTGTTGAATTTGTTCCATAAAATTATTCGCTTACTGGTGTTCCACTTACTGGTTTAGCTTTTGGAGTCACCATTGCTTTAATTTTAAGAATTTCCTTTCCAGCTTCAGTATTAGCAGTTATAGTAACTTGCTTAGCTTGCTGATTTGGTTTTCCGTTTGAGTTAAATTTTACTAACATTTCTCCGGTAGCACCAGGAGCAACAGGTTCTTTTGGCCATTCTGGCACAGTACATCCACAACTTCCTTTTGCACTAACGATTACTAAAGGAGCTTTACCTGTATTAGTAAATGCAAATTTATGCTCTACCACATCTCCTTCGTTAATTACACCGAAATCATGCTCTGTTTCAGAAAAAGTCATTACAGGAAAATCTGTATTTTTTGCATCACGTTCTGCTGCAATTTCTACATTTTCTTCGTTAACTTTTTTTGTAGCATCATCTTTACAAGACACAAATGTCATAGCAAAAACTCCAGCTAAAATTAAGATTCCTTTTTTCATTACTTGGGTTTTTAATTATTTAAAGGGTTAAAAATACTATTTTTTTTGAATTACATAAGTCCACGGCCAACTTTATTTAATTTACCATTTTCTTGGTATTCTTTAGATATTTTATCAAGAATACCGTTGATAAATATACTACTCTTTGGAGTACTATACTCCTTTGCAATTTCTAAATATTCGTTAATTGTTACTTTTATTGGTATCGAAGGAAATTTTAAAAACTCACAAATAGCCATTTTAATGACAGCTTTATCAAGTTCTGCAATGCGATCTTTGTCCCAGTTTGGAGTTCTAATATCGATTTCTTTTGTATACTCTACTCCATTTAAAGCAGTTTTCTTAAAAATATCGACAGCAAACTTTTTATCTTCTAAATCCTTGTATAATTTTGGCAGAGACATTTGTTCATCATGAGATGCTTTACATTTACGCAACATTTTCATGATCGCAGTATTCACTATCGGTAAATCATCAACCCATGTCAGTTTTTTATCCTCTATGTATTCATAAAGTTTTTCATTGGGCGCTATGATTTCTTTAAAAATATCAAGAATAAAATCTTTATCCTCTTTAAAAGAGCTAAGCTTAGTATTCATGTAATCTTGATACAATTCGCTTTCATGGATTTCTTTCCATAAAATGGAAACATATTCACTATCCAACTCCCAACAATTCATTTTTTTCTTTTCAATCTCTGTTTTTAGTTGGACGTTTTTTTCAAACAACAATAAGATTTCATTATTAATAAACTTTGTATTTGGATTTTTTTCTTCAGATGTTGCTAAGTATTTCTTTTGGCTTTTTTCCAAAAAAACTGCTGCATGTTTTCTGATTTCAACCAGAAGTTGAAGATTTATAAGGAATAAATCATACATCTGATCAATACTATAAAGAAGAAACTTTTCTTCTTTATCTAGGTTGTCACTATGCGTCTGCTCTATCGAATAGAGAGATTGCATTACTTTAACTCTAATATGTCTTCTGGTTAACATAGAAAATTACAAAGAACTTTATATTAAAAAAGAGCGAAAGTAGTTTGTAACTTTCGCTCTGCAAAAATACTATTATTTTTAATCTAGCTACCTTAAAACATCTTTTTTATAAGATATTTTACAACTCTTTTTTTCGAGTAGCTATTCGATCTTCGGCAATACTCAGTGCAGCTGCGTTAGTTGTACTATTTGTTGCTTTTGCTTTATTAAGAATATCTAGCGTAGTATTATAAATATTCTCTGTCTTAGCCTTGATTTGTTCTCTACCATATCCTTCGATCTCTGCATAGACATTAATGATTCCCCCTGCATTAATTAAAAAATCTGGAGCATAAACAATTCCTTTTTGCTGTAGTAATGGTCCATGTATATTTTCGTCGGCCAATTGGTTATTTGCAGCTCCGGCGATAACTTTTACTTTTAATTTATCAATAGTTTCATGATTAACTGTAGCACCAAGAGCGCATGGAGCGTATATATCGGCTGTTTCAGCGTAAATATCATTTCCTTTATAAATTTCTACTCCATATTTATTGCTAACCTCAGAAAGGCGTTCTTCATTAATATCAGTAATCACAACATTTGCCCCTTCTTCTGATGCCAAACGCACTAACTCTTCGCCTACATGACCAATACCTTGTACAAGAATTCGTTTTCCTGCTAAAGCTTCATTTCCATAAGCAAATTTGGTGGCAGCTTTCATCCCCATATACACTCCATATGCAGTCACTGGAGAAGGATTCCCTGCTCCTCCTTTTGCTTCAGAAATACCAGTTACAAATGGTGTTACTTCTCTTACAGTATCCATATCAGAGGTTTCCATCCCTACATCTTCAGCTGTATAGTATTTCCCTCCCAAAGTGTGAACAAACTTACCAAAGCGTTTCATTAATTCGGGAGTTTTTATTTTTTTAGGATCACCTATGATCACTGCTTTTCCTCCACCTAGGTTAAGGCCAGTTATAGCTGCCTTATAAGTCATTCCTCTAGACAATCTCAAAACATCATTTAATGCATCCCATTCTGTTTTATAATCATACATTCTTGTTCCTCCAAGGGCTGGTCCTAAAATTGTGTTATGCACACCAATTATTGCCTTCAATCCTGTATCTTTGTCTTGACAAAAAACAATTTGTTCATGATCATCAAAAGATAGTTGACCAAATACAGGGGCTTCTTTTTTTAATTGATTTGCAGTAAGCACTTCAGTTATCATATTATGGGTAATTTAAAATGTTATAAATTATATTATACTCAAAATTAGGTTGCTAAAATAATATATTTTTATGAATTTTAAATTCAATGCTATTAAATTTTACGAATTCATTAATAAATCCTTTCTATTAAATTAATTTTTTATGCGTGCATTACGCCATTTAAACAAATATTTCTTAACCTATAAATACAGACTTCTCATTGGGTTAGTAATTACTATAATTGCTAGAATTTTTTCTACTTTGATCCCTGCAATTGTTGGAAAATCTGTAGATGTTGTTCAACAATATCTTGATCGTGAAATTACAGATATTAGTGAAGTTAAAAATGGGCTTATTATTAATATTCTTCTTATACTTGGGGCCTTACTCATTTCGGCATTATTTACTTTTTTAATGCGACAAACTTTTATTGTAGTATCAAGGTTTATTGAGTTTGACCTTAAAAACGAAATTTTTCAACATTACGAAAAATTATCCTTAAACTTTTATAAGAAAAACCGAACCGGTGATCTTATGAACCGTATTAGTGAAGATGTTTCTAAAGTTAGAATGTATGTAGGTCCTGCAATTATGTACAGTGTTAATACAATTACTTTATTTGTTGTCGTGGTTGGGTATATGATTAGTATTGCCCCAGAACTTACCTTATACACTGTTGCTCCATTACCTATATTGTCTATATCTATATACAAACTTAGTGTAGCCATACATAAACGTAGTACCATTGTACAAGAGTTTTTATCAAAATTAACCACATTTACTCAAGAATCTTTTAGTGGTATTAGCGTGATAAAAGCATATGGTATCGAGCCGCAAACACAAGAAAAATTCACCAACTTGTCTAACACAAGTAAAGATAAAAACCTTGATCTAGCCAAAGTACAAGCCTTATTTTTTCCTTTAATGGTATTACTAATTGGTTTTAGCAACGTGTTAGTAATTTATATCGGTGGTAAACAATTTATTGATGGTACTATCGAAGAACTCGGAATCATCGTACAATTTATTTTATATGTCAATATGCTAACATGGCCTGTAGCTACTGTTGGATGGGTAAGTTCTATTGTACAACAAGCCGAAGCTTCGCAAGTGAGGATAAATGAATTTTTAAGTCAAGAGCCAGAGATCGTCAATACAGTATTCGAAAAAACACCAATTATTGGAAATATTAGTTTTAACAATGTTTCTTTTACTTATGATGACACCAATATAACTGCTTTAAAAGACATCAGTTTTGATATTAAAAGCGGAGAAACAATTGGTATCATCGGAAAAACAGGATCAGGAAAATCCACGATATTAGATCTGATCGGTAGATTATATGATGTTTCTTCAGGAGAAATAAGAATTGATGGCGTTCCTGTAAAAGACTTAAATCTAAATGACCTGAGAGAAAGCATAGGATATGTGCCACAAGATGCTTTTTTGTTTAGCGATACTATCAAAAATAATATAAAATTTGGCAAAGAAAATGCGTCAGACGAAGAAGTATATGAAGCATCAAAAAATGCAGTTGTTCATAATAATATAGTAGGGTTTAGCAAGAAATACGAAACTATTCTTGGAGAGAGAGGGATTACGCTTTCTGGAGGTCAAAAACAAAGAGTATCCATAGCCAGAGCTATTATTAAAAACCCTTCTATTCTACTTTTTGATGATTGTTTATCTGCTGTTGATACAGAAACTGAAGAAGAAATCCTGAGTAATCTTAACAAGATTTCTAAAAATAAAACGACTTTTATTGTTAGTCATAGGGTTTCAACCACAAAAAATGCAGATAAAATTATTGTATTACAAGATGGTAAAATCATCCAGCAAGGTACTCATAATCAGCTAATAGACACAAAAGGATATTATGCTGATCTTTATTTAAAACAACTAAGTGAAAAAGAAATATGAGTTTTTTTTGTGCGATTAACAATTTTTTTGGATTTTTGAAAGCATCATAACAAATTAATTAATTTAAGAAATAAGGATTATGAGTGATAATGAAATGATGGAAAAAGAAGAAATTTTCTCAAAAGTTTTGCGAGCAGGAAGAAGAACATATTTCTTTGATGTAAGGGCTACCAAGGCAGGAGATTACTATTTGACAATAACAGAGAGTAAAAAATTCACTAACGATGATGGGTCTTTTCATTACAAGAAGCACAAAATCTATCTCTATAAAGAAGATTTTACAGGATTCTCTGAGATTCTAAACGAGATGACTTCTTATATCGTTGATCAAAAAGGTGAAGAAGTAATTAGTGAAAGGCACCAAAAAGATTATCAAAAATCGTACGAAAAAGATACTACAGAAGCTACTGAAAAAGCAACCGCTTCTACAGAAAGTTTTACAGACGTAAATTTTGACGACATATAAGACGAACTTAACTATCGAACGTTAAGTTAAAGTTATGCAAACCGCTTCATTCTGTGAAGCGGTTTTTTTTATATTCACAAAGATTAAAAATAACTCACCAGAAATGAAATATATCTTTACGATTTCTTTAGTTCTATTAGGACTTATATCACAAGCACAAAATAACCCTTCTTTAGCATATTATCTTCCAAAAAACATTACCTATAATCCAAATATTCCAACTCCACAAAGTGTCCTAGGCTTTGTTCCTGGAAAATGGCATGTCTCTCACGACAAATTAGTAAACTATATGAAAGATCTTGCTAAGGCTTCACCAAGGATAACTATTGAAGATCGAGGGAAAACTTTTGAAGATCGCCCAATATTATTATTAACTATCACTTCAGAAAAAAATCATCAAAACCTTGAACAAATTCGAAGTAAACACATACAACTTACAGAAAACACATCAAATACTGTAGATATAGAGAATTTGCCAGCTGTAGTGTACCAAGGCTTTTCTATTCATGGCAATGAACCTAGTGGAGCTAATGCAGGACTAGTGACAGCTTATCACCTAGCAGCAGCTCAAGGGTCAGAAATTGAAAATCTTCTAGACAATACTGTTATCTTATTTGATCCTTCATTTAATCCAGATGGTTTGCAACGTTTTGCATATTGGGCAAACACGAACAAAAGTAAAAACATTAGTTCTGATCCCCAAGACAGAGAATATAGTGAAGTATGGCCAGGAGGTCGTACAAATCATTACTGGTTTGACATGAATAGAGACTGGTTACCAGTGCAATTACCAGAATCAAGAGCTCGTATAAAAACCTACCATCAATGGTATCCCAATATTCTTACCGATCATCATGAGATGGGTTCTAATAGCACATTTTTTTTTCAACCAGGAATACAATCAAGAACACACCCTTTAACCCCAAAATTAAATCAAGAATTAACTAAAAAAATTGCTAACTATCACGCCAAAGCATTAGATAATCTTGGTTCATTATATTATACTGAAGAGAATTTTGATGATTTTTATTATGGTAAAGGATCTACCTTTCCAGATATTAATGGCGGAATAGGGATTTTGTTTGAACAGGGAAGCTCAAGAGGGCACGCTCAACAAACAGCTAATGGATTACTTACTTTTCCCTTTACTATAAGAAATCAATTCACTGCAACGCTTTCTACATTAGAAGCTGCAATAGCAATGCGTAAAGAATTATTGCAATACAAACGCGATTTTTATAACAATGCACGAAAAGAAGCTTCTAATAATTTTTACATCTTCGGAAACGAAAAAGATGCTGCTTCTACCTACCATCTGGCAGAAATTCTGAAAAGACATCATATTAAGTTTTATGAGCCCAAGCAAGACATAACATCTGAAAACAAAACATACAAAAAAGAATACAGCTACATAGTACCCACAAATCAACGTCAAAGTAGATTAATAAAAGCCATTTTCGAAAAGAGAACGGCATTTCAAGACAGTCTTTTTTATGACATTTCTGCATGGACATTTCCTTTGGCTTTTAATTTGGATTATAGCGACAAAATATCGCTATCAAATCAAGGAAATGAAGTATCAAATCTTACGCACAGAAAAACAAGTACAGTACAACAAAGTAAGTATGCATATCTAATGCAATGGCACGAGTACTATACTCCAAAAGCGTTGTATCAAATCTTAACCAAAGGATTGCGTGCTAAAGTAGGTATGAAACCATTTTCTTTAGAAAAAAATGACTATGACTATGGCACTATTATGATTCCTGTGCAAAATCAAAGATTAAGTACTAAGGAATTACATCAATTTATGAAAAAAATAGCATCAGATAATCATGTTGATATAACTGCAGTATCTACAGGTTTAACTAGAGGTATAGATTTGGGAAGTAACCAATTTAAAACATTATCAATACCAAAAATAGGCCTATTTACTGGTTCAGGGATCACGCCTTATGATGCTGGAGAGATATGGCATTTGATGGATCAACGGTATAATATTCCTATTACAAAACTAAAAACAGATAATTTTAATAAAATAGATTTCTCAAAATACACACATTTAATTCTTCCGAATAGTTGGGAACAGAGTTTTTCTAAAGATAAAGCTGAAAGATTAAAAACATGGGTTCGTAACGGCGGAACCCTTATAGGATACAGAAATGCAGCGCAGTTTTTTGCTACTAACGAACTCATGAAAATCGAGTTTACTAAACCCGAAAATGATGCAAAAAATATTTCTTTTGAACAAAAAGGTGATTTCTCTGGTGCGCAAGTAATTGGTGGAGCTATTTTTGAAGCAAAAATTGATCGTTCACACCCGATTAATTTTGGATATAAAAACAATAAAATATCGCTATTTAGAAACACAAGATTATTTATAAAACCTGATAAACAGAGTTACAACAACCCCATACAATACACCAAAAAACCTTTATTAAGCGGTTATATTAGCAAAAAGAACTTAGATTCTTTATCAGGTACAGTCCCTTTCAGACATAATGATCTTGGAAAAGGTAATATCATCCTATTTACAGACAATACTAATTTTAGAGCCTTTTGGTATGGTACTAATAAATTATTAATGAATGCTATCTTTTTTAGTGATGAAATGTAATACAGGTTATTTGGTAATCATGTTTCTAAACTCATAATAGTGGGATAATACTTCTTGCGGAGCTTCGACTTGTGGATAGTGGCCAATTTCTTCTAGTACAATAACATCAGCATTGGGCACAATTTCTTGATAAAATTCGGCCATGTGTTTTCCAGAAATAGGGTCACACCCACCGTCAATAAGTCGCTTTGGCATATTGGTATATTGTATAGCCTCACGCCACCTAATCTTATACGTATCCCTTTCTGTAAGGTACTTGATAAGTTTAGGAATCACATCCTTACCAGAATTATAATCTATTACTTCCCAAAATTCATCAATTTCTTGTTCACTAGCCTGGGTATTTTTCCCAAATATCTTTTTGAAATTCTTAGCAAGTGTATTTCTACCCATAAAATGTTTTAGAATAGTCCCAAAAGGAGTTAATAACATTCTTTGCGTAAGTGTAGGAAAATTAGTCTCAGGAAACATACCTCCATTTAAAAAACAAACTGATTTAATCTCAAATTCATAATTCTTATCTTCTTTAGATCTTGCTAACATTTCCTGCACAACAGTATCCCCATAATCATGAGCAAAAATATGAAATGAAGACAAGTTTTTTTCTTTAAGAAAAGTTTCCCACAAGTCGACTTGAGCTGCAATAGTATATTTAAAATCTTTTGGTTTTGAAGAAAATCCAAACCCCATCATATCTAGTGTATAAACTTCATATTTTTCAGTAAGTGAACTCCAAATTTTCTCCCAATCCCATGAGGAAGTTGGAAAACCATGCACAAGAATTAACGGTACTCCTTTTCCATCTCGTTTATAAAATATTTGATATTTCTCTTTATACTCAAAATAAGAACCTGAGTTTTTCCAGTCTTTTAAAGCCATATTATTTTTTTCCGAACATTTTTTGGATCACCCATGCTGGTCCTATTAACAAAAACTGAAGGTCTTTTAAAAAAGAAGGTTTTTGTCCTTCAATTTTATGTCCATAAAACTGCCCCACCCATGCTATAGCAAAAATAGCTAATGATACTATCCACAAAGGTGCATATAGACCAATATAGTAATTACCAACAATACAAATTGCAGAAAAAATTAAAATCTGAAAAGCCATCTTAATAGATAAGCGTACGTAAAAAAACAATAGCAATAGCAAAACTACAAATGCCCAATTTTCGATAAACGGGTTTACCCCAGGTACTATCGAGGCTATTATACCATTTGGAATGCTCATTAACAAACCAACAATAGAGAAAAATATCGCTGGGACACATATAAAATGAATTGCAATATTTGTTTTATTTTGGTGGCTCACAGCATATTCTTTAAACCAATTTTCTAATGTTTTCATAAAGTTGAATTTAGTTGTAACTAAGGTAATAATTTTTAGACTTATACTATAGAAATTTGTAATTTGGATTCTTCTAATACTTGAGAATATGGCACGCACTCCTTCAAATATGTTACCTCTAGGCACTATCGCACCAGATTTTACATTAATCGATGCAATTACTAATAATCCAATCTCATTAAAAGATGTCAAAGGCGAAAAAGGTACCATGATTATGTTTATCTGTAATCATTGTCCTTTTGTTATTCATGTAAATGAAGAAATTGTAAGAATTGCTAATGACTATAGAGCTCAAGGGTTTGGTTTTGTTGCAATAAGCAGTAATGACATCGAAAAATACCCACAAGACGCTCCAGAGCACATGTGGAAAACAGCTCAAAAAAATAATTATACATTTCCATATTTATTTGACAAAACTCAAGAAATAGCCAAAATATACGATGCAGCTTGTACTCCTGATTTTTATGTATTCGATGCCGAGTTAAAACTTATTTACAGAGGTCAACTAGACGACTCAAGACCAGGTAATGGAATACCTGTAAACGGTCGAGATATACGACAGGCACTAGATGCAGTGCTACGCAACGCAAAAGTTTCTGAGGATCAAAAACCAAGTATTGGTTGTAATATAAAATGGAAGGAATAAAATATGAATACTGAAGTTGTCTTCAAAAAATGCAATACTAATGATATAAACCAACTGATAGATGTTAGTCAACAATTTTACCCAAAACATTATGCTCATATCTGGAAAAATGAAGATACTAGCTATTATATAAATTTAAGTTTTACTCGAAAAGCTTTTGAAAAAGATTTTGAAGTTGATAATATCATTTATTTTTTAATTCAAAAACAAAACAAGAACCTTGGGTTATTAAAAATTAGAAAGTATCAAGAAATTGACATTTATAATAACAATGAAGCTCTACAACTAGAAAAAATATATCTTTTAAAAGAATCTACAGGTTTAGGAATTGGTAAAAAAGGGGTAGAATTTGTAAAACAATATGCGAATGACTTACAAAAAAAAGTAATTTGGCTTGATGTTATGACTACAAGTCCTGCTCTTTTATTCTATCAAAAAATGGGATTCAAGACTATATCTTTTTATAGTTTGGATTACCCTGGATTAAAAGATGGATATCGAGAAATGCAAAGGATGATATTGCCTATTTAAGGTAATAATCCAGCAACAATTTTTAAATGAGCTAAATGATGATTACCATGCCATGCATAAATTCCGATATCCTCGGCCAAAGAAATAGTCACATTACCTTCGGGGTGTATAAATTCTTTTTCAAGATCATTAGTAGTTAACCCTTTAAGAAAGTATACCCATTTTGCATGCAATGCACCAAGAAGGTCCAAGGATAATTGTATTGGAGCTGATTTTGCGTCAAATAATTCAGCCCATAGTTGTTCTTGATAAGCCTTGATAAGAGGTTTGTTTTCGGTCATAGCCCATTTAAAACGAATATATCCATGATGATGACTATCATGAATATGGTGTATTACCTGTCTGGCTGTCCAACCCTCATTTCTATATGGTGTTTCTAATTGTTTTTCAGTAAAGCTAGAAGCAATAGATATTACTTTATTAGGTAGTTCTTCAATATCAAATATCCAATTCTTTATATGATCATCAGTAATAACATCTGGGCATTCGAATTTACCGATAGGATACCTAAGATCTATCATATCTGTATTAATTAATCAATTTTTGCATATACAAACTCTTCTTTCGAAGAAAGATCTCTAAGGGCAAGTACATTTTCATTAATATCTTCAATTTTATAGCGATATGTACGATCATCCATAGGAAAAAAACAAACAAGAGTATCATCTTCTATTCTTGTTTTTAATCGATTAGCAAATCTGCCATCATAAAAATTGAATCGTATTGTTCCTTCAAAAATTATATAATCTTCAGTATTTTGCACATAAGCCCACTTGCCTTGTAATGCCTCGTATGTATCCCTATTATAAAACTTATTATCTAGTAAGGATTTCATCTTTTCTGCATACTCCAAGAAATTTTCTTCGAGAGCTACCTCATCTAATGCGTATCCAACAGTTTCTTTCTTAATTTCATTCCCGTTATTGAAGTAATGCATAGACTCATACTTTGTAAAAGATTTAGAATAATCTAGTGTCTTTTGACCGTTAGTATTCGTTGACGTAAGATATGGTCTTTGTTTATAGTTAACATATATTAATTGATCATTCCAGAAATAGAATGTAGTTAATACATCTGCTATTCTAGTACCTACTTTACGAGTAATTTTTTTGAGCCGTTCGTGCTCATAATATCCATTAAGCTCTGCTCCATGGTCTGCCATTTTATCCAAAAACTCTTCTGGATCTAAATAAAATGTATCAAACTCGATATATCCATCAATAATCTCCATTTGATCTTTGATGTTTACCAATATATCTTCATCACTTTCTTGACTAAAAGAGAAGTTTGTTATACATAAAACAATAAAAGTTGTTAGCGTCTTCTTCATATTTATAACTTAATCCCCTGCCCCTAATTTAAAAATATAATTGAAAATAACGCAATTATCAATTGAAAATCCTAACTTTTTGCGATAAACTTAATAAAAGCAATGTAATGATTTTAAATTAGATAGAAATGGGGTCACTAAATAATAATTTCAAAAACTATATATCATAAAGTGTACCATTTATATTTTTAACACATATTACCATTGTCTTTTCATAAAAAAAGCCTCTAAACAACTGTTTAGAGGCCTTATATAATATTTTTAAGGAATTATTTTACATCCACTAATTCAACATCAAAAATAAGTGTTGCATCTGGCGGAATTACTCCTCCTGCTCCTGCTGCTCCATACCCTAGATAAGGCGGTATAACAAAACGAGCCTTATCACCAACTTGTAATAAAGCGATCCCTTCATCCCATCCAGGAATCACATGCCCCATACCCAATGGAAAATCGATAGGTTCATTACGCTTATATGATGAATCAAATACGGTACTATCTGTTAAACTTCCTTTATAATGCACAGAGACTGTTTTACCTTTTTCTGCTTTTACACCATCTCCTTTTTGAATTATTTGATAACGCAATCCACTATCGGTTTTATCAAATCCAGCAGCAAGTTCTTCTAACAAGTCTTCGGCTTTTTTCTTGGAAGCAGCTTCTCTTTCTGCTTTGGCGCCATTAAATTTTCTAAATGTTTCTGTAGCATTAAAGTTCTCGGCATCAGCCCCTACTCTTATGATCTCTACTGTATCGATAACATCTCCTTGAGCAACACTATTAACCACATCTTGTCCTTCTACTACTTTACCAAATACAGTATGCTTACCATCTAACCAAGATGTCTCTACATGAGTAATAAAAAACTGACTACCATTTGTTCCTGGACCAGCATTAGCCATTGACAATACACCAGGAGCATCATGCTTTAAATCTGGATGAATTTCATCATCAAATTGATATCCAGGACCACCAGCACCTGTGCCTTGAGGGTCCCCACCTTGAATCATAAAATCAGCGATCACTCGGTGAAATGTAAGTCCATTATAATAAGGTTTCCCTTGTGGTATTGCTTCATTGTCTATGTTTCCTTCGGCAAGGCCAACAAAGTTACCTACAGTACCCGGCGTTTTTTGATACTCGAGGTTAATAAGAATACTTCCTTTTGTAGTATTGAATTTTGCGTATAATCCGTCTTGCATAACAGCGTTGTTTTAAGCGTTTTAATTTTTGAGCTGCAAAGATAAGTAATTGGTTATGGTTTGCTATATTTATTCTCTAATCTTAAAGAAATTTTATCATGCTAGAAAGGTATAAACAATTTGAAATTAAAAATCCAACAGTAATTTACGGAGGAAGCGGCAATAATAGAGATCATCATGATGATGCTGGGGTACCACCAGACGGCTTTTTGGTAATTAATTTTACTACCACTATAGGTAAAGATCATGGAGATAATGATGGGATTCCGCCAGATGATGCCCGTAGATAAATCAATACAACATAAAAGCAGATTATTAGTGCTTTTATGATTCAAAAATATAAGGTAGCGATATATTCACTTCGGTGCCTTTTTCTTTGCTTATGGGTTCGGTTGTATATTTTGCCTTTTTGTTTAAGGATCTCGAGTAAATCTGAAGTCGTTCTTTTAAGATTTTTCCTGAAAAGGATTCATCCTCGACTTCATTTTTACGTTTAAACGCTGACGCTTTTACAACACCGATACCATTATCAGTAATTTTGCATTCAAGCAATTTATCAGTTTCATTGATTTTAATATCAACACTTATATTTCCATCTTCTACCCCTCTTAAACCATGTTCGATTGCATTTTCTATAAAGGGCCGTATAAACATAGGTGGGATATAGGTTTCTTCCAGATCAATTTTATTTTCGATTTCAATTTGGTATGTAAATTTTTGAGAAAAGTTAGACTGTAACTCTAAATAATCATCAATAGATTTTAACTCATCTTCTAGTGATACAAATTCTTCTCGAGAATTCTTGAGAATCAATCGAATTAAACTACTCAGTTTTGCTATATAAGAACTAGTATTTTCTGATTTTTTATTTGCCAAACTACTCACAGTGTTTAAAGCATTAAATACGAAATGAGGATTCAATTGAGATCGCAATAACCGCTGTTCAAGATTTGCCGTTTCGTACTTGTTCTTAAGCTTTCTTTGTCTAAAAATTAAGAATCCAATTCCTGAAATTGAAAGCAACAATCCAGCAAGAACCAACGAGATAAAATTACGTTGTTTTATGATGGAACTTTGTTGTTCAGTAGTAGTTTCCAATTGCTCTATAGATTCTTCTTTTTCTTTTACCTCATATGCAATATTAAGTTCTCTTAGTTTTTCATCTAGTACTTGTTGATGAAACTTTTTCAGGACATCTACTTTTTGTTCAGAAACTTCTAAAGCTTTGTCAAGTTGATTGTTTTTTTGGTAAGCTTCTATCAAATAGCTCATTGTGTTTATTTTCAACGACTTAACATTATCTCCAATTTTATTTATGTGTTTGGTGCTATCCAACACAATATTCAATCTTTGTATTGCATCATTGGTTTTACCATCTTTTAACAAAACATAACCATAATTGGCAAGCGTAAAATATTTAGAATCTGTATAAAATGGCTCTGGATGAGCTTTCAAAACTTCGTAAGATTTTCTATAATAATGCAGCATCGAGTCTATATTATTCTCTTCTCTATATAAATCACCCATATTATTATATGCTGCTCTTATACCTGCATAATTATCATACATAATACGGTTCTCTAGTGATTTTTTATAACAATATAAAGCTGAATCTTTTTTTCCAAATTCTTCATATAATATTCCAAGATGATTATATACAATAGCAACCTCTCTAGGAATTGACATATAAACAGAGTCTTTGGTCAATTTTAATCGATAATCAAAGGCTTTTTTCTTATCCCCCATTATCAAATAATTATTTGCCAAATTTGATATTATCCAAGGATTAGCTTTACTATTATAATCTGGGTATTTTTTACTAAATGCAGTAGCTTTCAATAAATATTCTGTTGACTCT
Source organism: uncultured Aquimarina sp. (assembly GCA_947501475.1). Lineage (GTDB taxonomy): Bacteria > Bacteroidota > Bacteroidia > Flavobacteriales > Flavobacteriaceae > Aquimarina. The sequence continues at coordinate 223,236 of CANMWA010000007.1, forward strand.
CTATATTGCCTTTTGTTATTTAATACTATCCCAATATACAGACATATCTCTTTTACATATTTCTCTTCTATAGAAAACTTTTCTTTTGATAACTTTTTTTGGCTTAAATACTGTAAACCTATTTTTCCGTAAAAAAGAACTGAATCTCTTTCTCGCTGAACCAAGTGATAATAACATTTTTGTCTATAATAGCTCATCCAGCCAACCAAATCTTCATTAGATTCTAGCATCATTTTAAACTGTCCTAATTTTTTTGGATTAGGACCTTTCATATTAAAACTATCAACTTCTTTTTGAGAATATTCTTTTTGTTGGGCAGCTATTTGTGTAATTGATACTATAAGTAAAATTAGAAGAATCTTTTTCATCTATAATTTATATAAGATTAAATTAGCATAAGCTAAATTAGCTAATTTAGCTTTAATGATATTCTATATAATTCAACCTTATTATGAGTAAAACAATTTCTGCCATAGTGATTGAAGATGAGAAAGAAGCTTTAAATTATTTATTATCTATACTTAAAAACCACTTTAATGAAATAGAAATTATTGGCACTTCTGATACCATTAAAAATTCTATTAAAATTTTAAATAATAGCGCTCCTGAATTAGTATTTATGGATATTGAACTTCTAGATGGAGATGCTTTTGAGATCCTAGATTCGGTAAAAAATCACAATTTTGAGGTTATATTTATAACTGCTCATAACAATTATCTTAAAAAAGCTATAGAATACTATGCTTTTAATTTTTTAACAAAACCTATAGACATAGATCATTTAAAAAAAGTAATCAATAGATATATTGAATTAAAAAAGAGACTATACACCAAACAAAAATATGTGCTATTCAAAGAATTTCTTTCAGAATCCAAATTACTTATTAATACAGGAAACGAACATATAGCAATAGATACGGACAAAATCATACAATGCGAGGCCGACGGAAACTATACTATACTAATAACGTCTGAAAAAGAAAAATTTTTAGCTTCCAAAGCTCTAAAATATTATGAAAACTTACTTTTAGAAAAAGGGTTCTTCAGAGCCAATAGATCCACATTGATTAATATAAAACATATTCACTCTATATATAAAAAGGAATCTATCACACTCAGTAATAAAGAAAAGGTAATAGTTTCAGTAAGAAACAAATCAAAATTATCAGAACTCATTAAACAACTCGCTTAACCTAATATTGTTTACGCTTATCATTCAAAAGTGATCGTTTAAAAATTCGCAACATTCAAATCAGATTTTGTGTACTAAGTTTATAGCTCAACTACAATTAGTAGTTTAAAAAATAGACACAAATCTTGAGTGTCTTTAAACCATCAAGAATCATTAATCATTAAATCAAAATTATGTTACAAAACATTTTAAAATTAAACGGTGTTAAGGAGTTAGAGAACAAACAAAAAGAAATCATTAATGGCGGAGGCTGGGGGAATTTTGGCCCTGAATGTGAACCTAATAACTGCAATCCAGATTGTCACGTTATTAGTAGAGGTTGTCAATAAAAAAGTAAAATGCGTCAGTAATGACGCATTTTTTTAATCATTAATCTTTAAACCAAAATTATGTTACAAAACATTTTAAATTTAGAAGGTATTAATTCTATAAGTAGAAGTTCACAAGAAAAAGTTAATGGTGGCACAATTCCTAATTGCTGGTCTGGGCCAGGTTGGCCTCCAATTAATATCCCTATTTGCCCAGGGCCTCCTGACGCAAATCATTAATTAAAAATGGCTTTGTGTGATATCACACAAAGCCATTTTCATATATTCAAAATAAAATCTTTATTAATTCGCCACATCGCTAATAAATTTGATCCGGTACAAACGAAGTTCTTCGTCATCATAATCACCATCAAACTCTTCTATAGCAATATCTATTTTATCATTTTCGGCTTCTAGAAAATAGTCATGGATTTCTTCTTGTTGATCTTCATCAAGAATATCATCAATCCAATAGGTAATATTAAGCTTGGTACCACTAAAAACAATGGCTTCCATTTCCTTAATAAACTCTGGCATTCCCATACCTTTGGCCGAAGCAATATCGTTAAGTGGCAATTTACGATCTACATTTTGGATTATATATAGTTTTAAACCACTATTAGCGCCTGTACTTTTTACTACAAAATCATCTGGGCGAATAATATCATTCTCTTCTACATATTTAGCTATAAATTCTACAAATGGTTTTCCATATTTCTTTGCTTTACCTTCTCCTACTCCATGAACATTTCCTAATTCTTCGATAGTTATAGGGTACTTTAGCGCCATATCTTCTAATGAAGGGTCTTGAAAAACTACAAAGGGAGGCACTGCTAATTTTTTAGCTACAGATTTTCTTAAATCCTTAAGCATTGCTAGCAATTTTTCATCATTGCCTGCCCCTCTTCCTCCCGATTTGGCCGCAGTAACAATAGTGTCATCATTTACTGTGTTATATACATGATCTTCGGTCATCATAAAACTAACAGGAGTATTGATAAAATCTAATCCTTGTTTAGTAAGCTTGACAACACCATATGTTTCAATATCTTTTTTTAGATATCCAGCTACCAAAACCTGTCTAATAAGTGCCATCCAATATTTATCTTCTTTAGAGCTACCGCTTCCAAAAAAAGCTTGTTTATTTGTTTTATGTGATAGGATAAGTGCATTTCCTTTACCTACAATGGTATTTACTAGCTCTTTTGACTTATAAATCTCTCCTGTCTTTTTTACAACTTCAAGCAGTAATTCTACTTCTTCTTTGGCTTCATGTTTTTTCTTAGGATTGCGTACATTATCATCCATATCGGCACCATCTCCATTTACTCCGTCAAACTCTTCTCCAAAATAATGTAGTATAAATTTACGCCTAGATATTGATGTTTCGGCAAAGGCAACCATCTCTTGCAGTAAAGCATGACCTATTTCTTGCTCGGCTACTGGTTTACCGCTCATAAACTTTTCTAATTTTTCAATATCCTTGTACGCATAGTATGCTAGGCAATGTCCTTCTCCACCATCACGTCCTGCACGACCGGTTTCCTGATAATAACTCTCTATACTTTTAGGCATATCGTGATGAATCACAAATCTTACATCGGGTTTATCGATTCCCATACCAAAAGCAATCGTTGCAACCACAACATCTGTATCTTCCATCAAAAACATATCTTGGTGTTTTGCTCGTGTTTTGGCATCTAACCCTGCATGATATGGTACGGCTTTTACTCCATTAACCTCTAATGTTTGCGCAAGTTCTTCTACTCGTTTTCTACTAAGACAGTAGATGATCCCACTCTTCCCATTATTTTGTTTTACAAAACGAATAATGTCGGCATCAACATTTTTTGTTTTTGGTCGTATTTCATAAAACAAATTAGGCCTATTAAAAGAAGCTTTGAAGGTTTGTGCATTGCTCATTGCCAAATTTTTCAAGATATCCTCTTGTACTTTTGGAGTTGCTGTTGCGGTAAGACCAATGATTGGAATATCTTCACCTATTCTTTTGATGATATTACGAAGATTTCTGTACTCTGGCCTAAAATCATGTCCCCATTCACTAATACAATGCGCTTCATCTACAGCAAGAAATGATATGGTTTGTGATTTTAAAAAATCAACATACTCTTCTTTTGTTAATGATTCTGGCGCTACATATAATAATTTTGTAACTCCGCTGGTGATGTCATCTTTTACTTTTTTTACCTCTGATTTGTTAAGGGATGAATTTAGCACATGGGCTATCCCCTCTTCAGATGAGATACTACGAATGGCATCGACTTGATTTTTCATCAATGCAATTAGTGGAGAGACCACAATAGCAGTCCCTTGGCACATTATAGCAGGTAGTTGGTAACATAGGGATTTACCACCTCCTGTAGGCATAATAACAAAAGTATTTTGTTTTCCAAGAATACTTTGTATTACCTTTTCCTGTAATCCTCTAAATTGACTAAATCCAAAATACTTTTTTAAAGCACTCTGCAAGTCAGCTTCATTTAAACTCATTAAATCTTTTATGTTTTATATACCAATTAAATAAAGATTTCACTAGCACTAAAACCTGTTTCCCCAAACACAGATTTAGTGGATGCTATCATTCTCAATTTTAGCATGTCAAAGATAAACAAAGCATAAATTAATATGCTTTTTTTTGACACTATTTAAAATTAATAAGGTATTGTATACCTTTGCGTAAATTAAAGATAATAAAATCTTTATTTATAACACGCAAATTTTTCAAATTTTGAATACCCAAGATACTATAATTTCATACGCTAAGAAAACCATTGCTGAAGAAGCCCGAGCAATAGCTTACTTAGAACAACTTGTAGATGAAGAATTCTCTAATGCCGTTGAAGCGATACACAATTCTAATGGTCGAGTAATCATTACAGGTATTGGCAAAAGTGCTATTATCGCAAATAAGATTGTTGCTACTATGAACTCGACAGGGACTCCTGCAGTTTTTATGCATGCAGCCGATGCCATACATGGAGACTTAGGAAATATTCTTGAAGACGATGTCGTAATTTGTATTTCTAAAAGCGGTAATACTCCTGAGATAAAAGTATTGGTGCCTTTAATAAAAAGCTTTAAGAATACGCTCATTGGTTTAACTGCAAACAAAGAATCGTTTTTAGGGATCGAAGCCGACTATGTTCTAAATGCCTATGTAGAAAAAGAAGCATGTCCAAATAATCTTGCTCCAACAACAAGTACAACTGCACAAATGGTGGTTGGAGATGCTTTGGCTGTTTGCCTATTACATTTACAAGGTTTTTCTAGTCGTGATTTTGCAAAATATCATCCTGGCGGTACCCTAGGAAAAAAATTATACTTACGTGTGAGTGATATTACTTCGCGAAATGAGAAACCTCAAGTTACTCCAGATTCTGATATTAATAGCGTTATTGTGGAAATGACAGAAAAACGGCTTGGAGCCGCAGCTGTTATAGAAAATGGCTCTATAATAGGAATAATAACCGATGGAGATTTACGTAGAATGTTAACAAAAAACATTACATCTTTTGCAGGGCTAACCGCCAAAGATATTATGTCTACTAATCCAAAACGCATAGACAATAATGCTATGGCAGTAGATGCCCTAGAACAATTAGAAGGGAACTCCATATCACAATTATTAGCCGAAGAAAATGGCAAATATGCGGGTTTAATACATATTCATGATCTAATGAGAGAGGGTATAATATAATGGCTGCAAAAAACAAGAAAAATCCGCAATCTATGTCTTTTCTAGATCACCTAGAAGAGCTCCGTTGGCATTTAATAAGAGCAACTGTAGCAATATTAATTGCTGGTATTGCAGCATTTATTGCCAAAGAATTTATTTTTGACGTATTGATTTTTGGTCCTAAAAAACCTGATTTTCCAACCTACAAAGGTTTATGTAATTTATCACAAGCCCTTGGGTTAGATCAAAGTTTATGCTTTAAAGAATTGCCTTTTAGTGTTCAAAGTCGAAAGGTAGCTGGACAATTCTCAGTTCATATCTGGACTTCGATAACCGCAGGTTTTATTATTGCGTTTCCTTATGTATTATACGAATTCTGGAAATTTATCGCTCCGGCGATGTATGATAAAGAAAAGAAATATTCTAAAGGCTTTATTATAGTATGTTCTTTCTTATTTTTTATAGGAGTACTTTTTGGGTATTATGTAATTACACCTTTATCAATTAATTTCTTAGGTGGATATCAAGTAAGTAAAGAAGTACTAAACGAGTTTGATATCGACAGTTATATTGCTCTGGTTAGAGCCTCAGTGATTGCATGTGGACTTATATTTGAGCTCCCAGTAATTATGTTCTTCCTTACCAAAGTAGGATTAGTCACTCCAGAGTTTTTAAGAAAATATCGCAAATTTGCTTTGGTCATTGTATTAATCTTATCTGCGATAATTACTCCACCAGATATAGCAAGTCAAGTTATTGTCGCTATTCCAGTTTTGATACTATATGAGGTGAGTATTTTTATTTCTAAAGCTGTTATTAAAAAACAAAACAAAAAACTACAAAAACAATCTGCATGAGTAATATAGTTGACGAATTCAATGTTTATAGAGAAAAGATGAATTCTCGAATTCTAGAAGATAATAATAAGATTATCAAAAGAATCTTTAATCTAGACACCAATGCATATATGGAAGGGGCTCTTAACATCAAGACCAAAGAACTACTAGGCCTTGTCGCTTCTGCTGTGCTGAGATGTGATGATTGTGTAAGATATCATCTAGAAACTTGTCATAAAGAAGGGTTAACCAAAGAAGAAGTAGCCGAAGCACTAGGTATTGCTACTCTAGTAGGAGGTACAATTGTGATTCCGCATTTGCGCCGTGCTTACGAATTTTGGGATGCCTTAGAAGAAAAGGCTTCTTAAAATCTATCATCTGATTAAAAAGTAATACTCTAAATTTAGCAACTCTTTTAAGCAACATCACAAAAATAAAGAAGTTATTATACTATGAAATTGAAAGCAGATAATTTAATGAAATCCTACAAAGGCCGTAAAGTGGTAAAAGGTATTTCTCTTGAGGTAAATCAAGGTGAAATTGTTGGCCTTTTAGGACCAAATGGTGCTGGTAAGACAACTTCGTTTTATATGATAGTAGGCTTAGTAAAACCTAATGGAGGTAAGATTACTTTAGAGGATACAGATATTACTAAATTTCCTATGTATAAACGTGCTCAAAATGGTATTGGATATCTGGCTCAAGAGGCATCAGTATTTAGAAAACTAAGTATTGAAGATAATATCTTAAGTGTTCTACAATTGACCAAACTATCAAAAAAAGAGCAACTACATAAAATGGAAGCCTTGATAGAAGAATTTGGTTTAGGGCATATTCGTAAAAACCGTGGTGATTTATTAAGTGGTGGAGAACGTAGACGTACTGAGATTGCACGTGCATTGGCAACAGATCCAAATTTTATTTTGCTTGATGAGCCATTTGCAGGAGTTGATCCTGTAGCAGTAGAAGATATACAGCGAATTGTTGCACAACTCAAAAACAAAAATATTGGTATCCTAATTACTGATCATAATGTACAAGAAACTCTTGCCATTACCGATAGAACTTATTTGATGTTTGAAGGAAGTATCTTAAAAGCTGGTATTCCTGAAGAATTAGCAGAAGATGAAATGGTACGTAAAGTATACTTGGGTCAAAACTTTGAGCTTAGAAAAAAGAAACTTGATTTTAATTAGTGCTACAAGACTTCTACTAATTACTCATGAGCATAGAAAACAACGAACTAGAATTATAAACAGTATTCTAGTATGACAATATGTTCTTATTATCGAATTCTTATCCGAAAGAATTTATAAAAATTTGTTATTTAAGTATATAGCAATCATTATTTACATGTTTCACCCTATAATTATTAATAAAGAAAATAAATTTATAACTATTAAAGTTCTCTAAAATTCATAAAGTAACAATTCTTAATACCATATATTTATATAGTATATTTTGACTAAAAAATAATATTAAATTTTTAAATTATGCTAAAAAATATTTTAAAACTAAAAGAAGTGGTTACCCTAGAAAAACAACAACAGAAAGCAATTAAAGGTGGATATCCATTTGATCCAGCTTATTGTCGTTTTAATCCATATCACCCATGTTGTAATGGATCACTTGCATGTCAATAAATTATCTAAACAATAATTTTAAACTATTAAGCGAGTTTGTCTCGCTTTTTTTATTTCTTATTATTAACTATTAAAGATGTCAAAATATAAAATAATATCACAACAGGTATAGCTATAAACTTCAGTAAAACAATCAATACCACTGCAAATAACAAGAACATATAGCGAACTTTATTTTCTTTGACTCCCCATGTTTTAAACTTTAAAGAAAATAAAGGGATTTCGGCATTCAACAAATAACAACTTACCAAGGTTAATACAATCAAAAACCATTTATTTAAAATGATTTGTGTAATCCATGGTTCTTGCTGAAACTTAAGAATCAAAGGTAAACTTATAATCAATAATGTATTAGCAGGTGTAGGTAAGCCAATAAAAGATGTGGTTTGGCGAGTATCTATATTAAACTTAGCTAACCTATAGGCTGAGGCCATGGTAATTAAAAGTCCTAAAAGTGATACATACGATGTATCAAAACCTGCCATAATTTGTTCAGAATCCCATGCTCCTGGCACTGCATAAAAAGGTTTTCCAAATACTTGAGATAACAACTGATACATTACAATACCTGGTGCAACCCCACTCGTTACCATATCTGCCAAAGAATCAAGTTGCAATCCTAATTCGCTATGTGCATGTAATAATCTTGCTGCTAGGCCATCAAAAAAATCAAATCCTATTCCAAGCATTACAAGTAAGGCTGATGCTTCTAAATGCCCCTGGACAGCAAAAATAACTGCAATACACCCACAAAAAAGATTAAGGAGTGTTATCATATTTGGAATTTGATTTTTAATCCACATAAATTTGATTTTGTGTAAAAATAGCAAACTATTTTACTAGAACTCATCTTGACTTTTTGTTTTTGACCGAAAATGAGATGAAATTTGACCAGATAAGGCACTTTTTAAAAGTCATAGCAGGGCTACAGGTGAGAAAAGTAACGAAATATGGGTGAATTTCAGTCATTTTTTAGGGAAAAGAAAAAGTCAAGATGAGTTCTTAATATAGATTTAAACCACGAAGTCATATCCTTAACAAAAAAGAAGTATTCAATTGTATTAATTGTAACTAAATAAGTTTAATTTCGTTATTAGATATAGTCTATCTGTTCAATATGAAAAATATTCTATTAGCAATCCTATCTGGATTATTACTTGCCGTGAGTTGGCCGACATATGGCTTCCCTTTATTTTTATTCTTTGGGTTTATCCCATTATTACTAGCAGAATATAATATCCGTAAAAATAAGTATAGTAAAACTCAATTATTAGGTCTGGCATATCTTACTTTTTTTATATGGAATAGCATCACCACCTGGTGGATCTATAATTCCTCTGGCATTGGGATGGCAATTGCTATACTTGTTAATAGTTTATTGATGGCTATAGTTCTACTCATGTACCATATCGTTGCCAAAAGAACTACGTTTATGATCAGCACCATATTTTTAGCCTGTTTTTGGATGGGTTTTGAATATTTTCACTTACAATGGCAAATCTCCTGGCCTTGGCTTAATTTAGGAAATGGGTTTGCAAGTTTTACCTCATGGATACAGTGGTATGAATATACAGGAACTTTTGGTGGGTCACTTTGGGTATGGATCGTTAACATTGGTGTTTTTAAAAGTGTTTTATTATTTTTAGAACACAAAGACAAAAAGATCTTATACAGATCAGGTATCCGCAATGGATTGATCATTCTTATCCCAATTATTATTTCGATACTTATTCTTAAAACCTATACTGAAGAAGGTAAAGATATCGATATTGTGATCCTACAACCCAATATTGACCCCTATACCGAAAAATACAATACAACCGATAAGAGAATAGGCTTGTTATTAGATTCACTCATCAATACTTCAATTACTCAAAAAACAGACTTTATTATTGCTCCCGAAACAGTGTTTGCCGATAATAATAAAATACACCAGTTTCCGAATTCTATTGCAAAAAAAGTTGCGAGCAATATTACTAACCAATATCGTAATGCCCATTTTTTATCAGGCATATCACTCATTGATGTATTTAACGATCCTAATAGAATTCACAAACAAACCAATATCTACAAAAAAGGTATTTATTATGATGATTATAATTCTGCTTTTTTTGTACGCCCAGATGGCACTAGTGAATTATATCATAAAAGCAAATTAGTCGTAGGTATAGAAAATTTCCCGTATCAAAGTGTCTTAAAACCAATTTTGGGTGATGTGATGATTGATTTAGGAGGTACAGTAGCTAAAAAAACTACGCAAGAAGACAGAGAGGTCTTTTTTACTAAAGATAGTATTGGTGTAGGTACGATGATCTGCTACGAAAGTGTATATGGCGAATTTGCTACGGGATATGCCCGAAACAAAGCCGATTTTCTGGCTATTATCACCAATGATGCTTGGTGGGGCAATACACAAGGACACCAACAACACCTACACTATGCAAAGCTAAGAGCCATCGAGAATCGACGTAGCATTGCCCGTAGTGCTAATACCGGGATTTCTGCAATTATTGATCAAACAGGAACTATTGTATCACAATTAGGATATGAAAAAAGAGGAACATTAGTAGGTACTTTAAAAACAAATGATAAGCTTACTTTTTATACCAGAACAGGGAATTATATAGCAAGAATATCAGCTTTCTTATCCGTATTTATCTTTTTGTTTTCTGTGACCAAAAGGAAAGGAAAGAAACATATACCCTAATTAATGAAATGCCTCCTTCGTACCCAGAAAAATCAACTCGGTTTCCCGAAATATCTAGTTAGGATACAAAAATACCCTCTCGGGCTGCCGAAATTTCAGCTCAGTGTACAAAAATATCATCTCCGACTGCCGAAATTTCAGTTTTATGTATAAAAATGTAGTCTTTAAGTACCGAAATGTATGCTCGGGGTACAAAAACACCAGTTTAGAGACAAGAAATGAACATTTCATCTAGCAAAATGGATTCTAGAAATAATAGCATATACTTTTCAAAATTATAAACTTTATTTATTCGCATAGAAACTTTGAAACTTTGCTTTCTTGTCATATAGAAACCTTGTACCTTTGAGGTCTTATACAAATAATTGTGAATTACGTATCAGTAGAAAATGTTGCTAAATCTTTTGGAGAACGTATCTTATTTAAGAACATCTCTTTTGGAATTAACGAAGGGCAAAAAATAGGGTTTGTAGCCAAAAACGGAACAGGAAAAACATCATTACTTAATATTATTGCTGGAGATGAAGACCCCGATGAAGGGCTGGTTGTGTATCGCAAAAATTTAAAAGTTGCTTTTTTACCTCAAGAACCTAATCTGGATCCCAACCTCACTATCGAGCAAACTATTTTTGCTTCAGATAATGAAACCCTACAAGTAATCAACACCTATGAAAAAGCATTGCAAAACCCTGATGATGCAGAGGCATACCAAAAAGCCTTTGAGCAAATGGATGCTATAAATGCATGGGATTTTGAAACCCAATACAAACAAATACTTTTTAAACTAAAACTCGATAACCTTAATAAAAAAGTAAGCGAACTATCGGGTGGGCAAAAAAAACGATTAGCACTTGCCAATATTCTTTTAAGTAAACCTAATTTATTATACCTTGATGAACCTACTAATCACTTGGATCTAGAAATGATCGAATGGTTAGAAGAATATTTTGCCAAAGAAAATTTCACCCTATTCATGGTGACTCATGATCGTTATTTTCTAGAGAATGTTTGTAATGAAATTGTTGAATTAGAGAACGGCAAATTATATAGTTACAAAGGCAATTATGCTTATTATCTCGATAATAAAGAAGCCAGAGTAGCCAACGAACAAATAGCTACCGACAAAGCAAAACAATTATATAAAAAAGAATTAGATTGGATGCGACGCCAGCCTAAGGCGCGTACCACCAAATCCAAATCCAGAATTGATGATTTTTATGAGATCAAAGAGCGTGCTCATAAACGTCGCAATGATCATGAAGTACAGCTTGAAATTAATATGGAACGTATGGGGAGTAAGATTCTCGAGCTTCATAAAGTATCCAAAAGTTTTGACGACCTTGTATTGTTGGATAAGTTCGAGTATGTATTTAAAAAAGGAGAACGTATTGGAGTTATTGGTAAAAATGGCACCGGAAAATCTACCTTTTTAAATATGATTACTGGTGCAATCACGCCAGATCATGGCAAAATTATTATCGGAGATACCATAAAATTTGGATACTATACTCAGCGAGGAATTAATATCAAAGAAGGGCAAAAAGTAATCGATGTGATTCGTGAATTTGGTGATTATATTCCTCTAAAAAAAGGAAGGCAAATTTCTGCTCAGCAATTGCTAGAACGTTTCTTATTCGATCGTAAAAAGCAATATGATTTTGTAGAAAAACTAAGTGGTGGTGAGAGAAAACGTTTGTACCTATGTACTGTTTTGATTCAAAATCCCAATTTTTTGATCCTAGATGAACCTACAAATGATCTAGATATCGTTACGCTCAATGTTTTAGAAAACTTTTTACTCGATTTTCCTGGGTGTTTACTCGTAGTATCACATGATCGTTACTTCATGGATAAAATTGTAGATCATTTATTTGTTTTCACAGGCGATGGTGCAATACAAGATTTTCCTGGTAATTATACAGATTATCGCATCTATGCAGATAGTAAAGAACCCGAAAAAAAGATCTCTGAAACCCCAGAAACAAAAGGAAAGAATAGCTGGAAAAAAGAAACCAAAGTTGCACTGTCATACAACGAGCAAAAAGAATTTAATAGAATTGAACGAGATCTAAAAAAATTAGAACTTCAGAAAAAAGAAATCGAAAGCATTTTTGCAGAAGGTAAACTTGAAGGAGATCAAATTAATGATGAATCACTGAAGCTTCAAAAAATTATTGATCAAATCGAGGAAAATGAAATGCGTTGGCTTGAACTTTCTGAAAAAATGGAAGGGTAATACAAAATGTACGATTTACGAATTTCGATTTATGATATTCAGAAGTAAACAGTATCGAAAATTTCTTATCAAATCTACCAATCAACATGGGGTTCATTCGCCATTTGTATATGATATGGTTACTCAATGTTTTTATAATAAAGAAAAAAGAGCATCTTATCCCGCTATTTCGACCTTAATAAAACAACAAGATGGTCGCGCACCATTTAGTATAAAAACAGCTAAACTTCTTAATAGAATACCAGCCTATTTTGAACATAAAAAAGCAATAATCCTATCTCAAAACTCTGAGTTTGTTTCTGAAATTCTATCACTAAACAATACTATTGAGGTTCACAATTCAATTCAATTTAAAGGGCATTATGATTTAGTGTATATGGATTTAAACACACTTATGCATTACCTCAATACTGAGGCATTATCATCTATCGCTCATAATAATAGTGTTATCATCATAAATTCGATGTATCAATCTGAGGTTAATGCCACAGCATGGGAAAAAATAAAAACTCACCCAAAGATTACCGTAACTGTCGACACTTTTGGTTTGGGGTTTGTTTTTATCAGAAAAGAACAAGCTAAGGAAAATTTTATAATTCGATTGTAACAACTTTTTGCCTACTGCGTCATATAGTCTAAAATTGTATCTTCACAATCTGCAAAGGTTAACACATGGAAAACGTTATTGAAATTAGAGGTATTATTAGAGATTTTCGACTTGGTCAGGAAATTGTTCATGTACTTAAAGGTATCGATCTTGATATCCTAAGAGGTGAATATGTTGCTATTATGGGGCCATCGGGATCAGGAAAATCTACATTAATGAACCTTTTGGGATGCTTAGATACGCCTACTGCAGGAAGCTATAACCTTAACGGAAATGATGTAAGTAAAATGACCGATAATGAATTAGCTGAAATTAGAAACAGTGAAATTGGGTTCGTTTTTCAGACCTTTAATTTATTACCACGTACTACTGCTCTGGATAATGTTGCTTTGCCTATGATTTATGCCGGAGTATCAAAAAAAGATAGAACCACTCGTGCTGAAGAAGTATTGACCAATGTAGGCCTTTCAGACCGAATGGATCATAAACCCAATCAGCTTTCTGGTGGACAACGACAACGTGTTGCTGTGGGTCGTGCTTTGGTAAATAAACCTTCAATTATCTTAGCAGATGAACCCACGGGAAATCTTGATTCTAAAACCTCTATAGAAATCATGAACTTATTTGATGAAATTCACCGTGCCGGTAATACAGTAATTGTTGTTACACATGAAGAAGAAGTAGCAGAACATGCACATCGTGTGATTAGACTACGTGATGGTATTATTGAAAGTGATGTGAGAAACAAATAGTTTCTAGTTTATGAGATGGGTTTCTAGTTAATTTGTATTTTGGGGAATCATTTTTAACCAAAATTTATGCAACCCACACACATTCTGCTACTCATAGCAGCTTATTTTGGAGTTCTATTATTAATCTCTTATTTGACAGGAAAAAACTCAGGAAACGATGCTTTTTTTAAAGCCAATCGGCAATCACCTTGGTATATTGTAGCATTTGGTATGATCGGCGCCTCGTTGAGTGGTGTTACTTTTATTTCGGTTCCTGGTGCAGTCGAAAAAATTGGGTTTGGGTATTTTCAAGTAGTTTTAGGATACATCATAGGATATTTTGTGATAGGATCTATCTTGTTACCTCTTTATTATAGACTTAATCTTACTTCTATATACACCTATCTTGATGAACGTTTTGGAAATTATTCATATAAAACAGGGGCTTCTTTCTTTTTAATATCCAGAATAACAGGAGCTAGTTTTAGATTATTCTTAGTCGCTAATGTATTACAAACTATTTTGTTTGATGCAATGAATATTCCTTTTTGGGTGACAGTAATTATCACTATTCTATTAATATGGCTGTATACATTTAAATCGGGAATTAAAACCATTGTTTGGACCGATACTTTACAAACGCTATTTATGTTAATTGCCCTAGGGGTAGCTATTTATTATATTTCAGACAGTCTTAATATTCAAGGCGCCGGGCTTTTAAGTCATATTTTAGACAGCAATCAATCACAAATATTCTTTTTTGACGATTATAAAAGTGCTAATTATTTCTGGAAACAGTTTCTATCGGGAATATTTATCGCCATTGTGATGACTGGATTAGATCAAGACATGATGCAAAAAAACCTAACTTGTCGTAGTCTAAAAGATGCACAAAAAAACATGTTTTGGTTTACTATTGTTTTAACTATTGTAAATTTTATATTTCTGGGATTAGGGTTATTACTAACGCAATATGCTTCTCAAAATGGCATAGATGCACATAAGGATCAGCTTTTTCCTGTAATTGCTACGCAAAGTGGGTTAGGTATGGGGATTGCCATATTCTTTGTCTTAGGGCTAATCGCTGCTGCTTATAGTAGTGCCGATAGTGCATTGACCTCGCTTACAACATCATTTAGTATTGACATTCTAGATATTGAAAAGAAATACAACCCTACTGATCAGGTAAAAACCCGAAAAAAGATTCATATCCTATTTTCTGTGGTACTAGTATTAGTGATTATCATATTTAAATATGTTATTAGGGATGCTAGTGTCATTACAAAATTATTTGTTTTTGCTGGATATACCTACGGACCGCTATTAGGGCTATATGCATTTGGGTTATTTACCAAACTAAAAGTAAAAGACAATTGGGTTCCGGTTATAGCAATCTTATCTCCTATTTTATCCTATATAATTAGTGATAATAGTGCTACCTGGTTTGGTTTTGAGTTTGGTTTCTTTATTTTAATTTTAAATGGTTTCTTAACTTTTTTAGGACTAATACTGATTCGTAGAAAGTAATACCAAGGTACAGGCTACCTCAACTTGTATATCTGCTTTTTCAAGTAAAGTGTAAAACTCTGGGTTTTCTGTTCCTGGATTAAAAATTACTCTATTAGGTTTCAGGGCTATGATTTGATCATAATATTGTTGTTGTCTTCGTGGGTTTAAATACAAAGTGATTGTATCTATATTCTCAACATCAATCATATCTGTTTTAATTTCTACTCCTGCAACTTCACCTGATCTTTGCCCAACCGCCATTACCTTATAATCGTGATTTAATAACTTATGAATTACAAAATTTGAATATCGATTGGTTTTTAAAGATGCTCCTAATACTAATGTTTTTTTATTCATAACTAACTTTTCAAAAATATAGAAGTAAACTATACCTTTTGTACTATTAAATATAGCCTTAAAATGTTAAAAAAATAAATCAAAATGTTAAAAACAAACGATGAGTGTAACACAAACAAATGCATTACGTCTTACAAGTATAAGATATGATTTTTCATAAATTTAGTTAGTTAGTTACTTATTAATAATCAGATTTTATTCATAGTTGATGGTTAGTGTTACTATTTGATTATTATAGAAAACCGCCCCTGGTTAATGGGGCGGTTTTTGATTTTAAAATAATGTTAAAGTCAACAGTATCTGTAACAGAAAAGTATATCGATCGTCTAGTCCTATATATACGCTTAATCAACGTAATAATTTTATAAAAAATCATGCACTCGTATTATGTAATACAAAGTACGATGCATAACAAAACAATCAAAAAACGTTCAGATGAAAACATTCAATCAAAAAACTATTGTTCTATTTTTTTCCTTATTAAGTTGCTTTTTCATTTCTGCTCAGCCATCAAATGATGCCGTTGTGGGTACTATAAGAGGAAAAGTAATTGACAAAAACTTACAGCAGCCTGTTCCTTATGCTACAATAGTAATTAATGACGGAGCTAATAAAATTATAAGTGGAGGTATTAGTACAGAGGATGGTGATTTCTTAATTACTGATATACCAAAAGGCAACTACACTTTGAAAGTGCAATTTATCGGGTACTCAACACACTCACAACCCATCGAAATTTCAAGAAAAAATAAGGACATTGATGTGGGTACTATTACACTCGAAGAAACTGCAGAATCTTTGGATGATGTTACTGTAGTGGCAGAACGCACTACTATAGAGCAAAAAATCGACCGTAAAGTCATTAATGTTGGTAAAGATCTTACGACTACAGGAGGCACTGCAGCCGAAATTATGAATAACATCCCGTCGGTTAATATTGATCAAGACGGTAATATAGCACTAAGAGGAAATGAAAATGTTCGCATTTTTGTAGATGGTAAACCAACCAACATTAGTGCTACACAGTTATTGAAGCAAATACCATCTACTTCAATCAAAAAAATTGAATTAATCACTAATCCTTCGGCTAAATATAATCCAGAAGGGATGAGTGGCATTATTAATATTGTATTACATAAAAATAGTAATATTGGATTTAATGGAAATCTAAACCTTGGACTCAACTACGATATTAATGCTCGATTTAATAGCTCTGTTGATCTAAATTACAGAGCCGGAAAAATTAATGTGTATGGAAATTACGGAAACAATATAAACAAAAACCTAAATGCTGGATTTGTACTTAGAGAAGATCAAAATTACTTGACAGATTTTCAATTTTTAGACAACAACAAATCTCATTTATTTAAACTCGGTATAGACTATTTTTTAGATGACAAAAACACAGTTTCGGTATATACAAATCAAAACCTATTTGACGGTTTAACAAAAGGATCTACAGATATTACCTTTTTAAACAATGATCAAAATGATCTTTCTCAAGATTTAATAAGTGATAGTGACAATTTAGGTTCTACATATAATTTTGATTTTAAGCATGATTTCAAAAAGGAAGGGCACAACATAGAGCTAGAGGTAGATTATAATGTTTTTAATAGTGATAGTGATGACGATTTTAACTTTACAGGAGGAGATGGCTCTTTCACTAATTATAATGACCTGATCGATAACGAAAGAAAAAACACAACTATTAATCTAGATTATGTAAATCCATTATCAGAAAAGATGAAATTAGAATTAGGGTATGAAACTCGATTAAGAAGAACCAATAATGACTATCAGTCTACTCTATTTCCTAATTCGATATACAGTTATGATCGCGATATACATTCATTATATGCTACTTTTGGAAATAATTTTGAAAAATGGTCTTATCAAGTTGGAACTAGACTTGAAAGCTATCAAGTAGAAGCAATTTTTGATGGAGAAAAAATATTTGAAGATGATATTTTTACAGCATATCCTTCAGCTTACATTACTTATAATCCAGGAGAAAAAAATACGTACCAATTAAGTTATAGCAGAAGAGTAGATAGACCAGGGTTAAATCAAGTAAATCCAATAAGAGAATGGAGTACACCTCGAATCATTTCAATAGGTAATCCATCATTAGATCCTCAATTTACCAATTCTATTGAGGGTAATTACACTAGAAAGCTAAAAAGCGGATCTATTACCAGCAGTGTTTTTTATAGATTAATCAACGATGAGATCAATCAAACTTTAATTGAAAATCCCGACGTAGAAGAAGGGCAAATACTAACCTTTAATAATTTTGATAACAATTCTGCATACGGAATCGAGGTTTCAAGTAATTATAAAGTAGCCAAATGGTGGAGTTTTAATGCTAGTTTTGACCTTTATGGGCAAACGCAAAAAGGAATTGTAGAAGGTATATCCAAAGAGGTTGATGCGGTGATTTACAATTTTAGAATGAACAATAGTTTTAAAGCTACCAAAAATTTAACTTTTCAGGTATTTGGGTTTTATCGTGGAGATCAAGAGGGTGTTCAATTTAACACAAAACCATTTTATTTTATCAATACTGGAGCCAGATACAATTTCTTAGATGGTAAAGGTACGGCTAGTATTAACTTTAATGATATTTTTAATACCATGCGATTTAGATTTTCTAGTGATTCGCCTTTTCCGCAAAGTGGTAGATTTCAGGGAGAAACACAAACAGTTTTTCTAGGCTTATCGTACCGATTTGGAAGCGGAAAAAACAGAAAAGCATCAAGAAAAAGAAGAGATAATAACGAAAAGTCAGGAGGAGGTATACTTTAGCTGAGCTTTTATTAAAAAATATGTTAATTCATTGCATATTTTTTAAGTAATTCGTTAAATTTAATATCGAATACACAAAAAAAGCACTAACGTTAAATTATTGTAAAAAAACAACACAATCTGTAACACATCAGGATTTGTGACGTTTAATATAATACAGTTATGGTTATGATTTATTTGAATTAGCCTTTAAAAAATTAATAACCTTGTTATTATATATAAAACGCGAGTGTAGTATTACGCTCGCGTTTTTCTTTTTATATATTTCTTACCATCTAATAATAGCACTACCCCAAGTAAATCCACTACCAAATGCTGCAAGGACGATTAGATCTCCTTCTTTTATTTTGCCTTTTTCCCAAGCTTCAGTAAGAGCGATAGGTATAGATGCAGCTGTAGTATTACCATACTTCTGGATATTATTATATACTTGATCATTAGATAGCTTAAATTGTTTCTGCACAAATTGAGATATCCTTAAATTTGCTTGATGAGGGATTAGCATGTTTATATCTGAGGCACTAAGGTTGTTTGCTTGTAAACCTTCATTAATAACTTCAGAAAAACGAACTACTGCATTTTTAAACACAAACTGTCCATTCATATAAGGGTAATATGGGATATTCTCTTGAGGATTCTCTGCTATAATCTCTGGTACCCAATGCTCTGTACTAGGACCTTCTAAAGATAATTCTTTTGCATGTGCTCCTTCACTATGTAAGTGTGTAGATAAGATCCCTTTTCCTTCTTTATCGCTTCTAGTCAATACAGCAGCACCCGCACCATCACCAAAAATCACTGAAACTCCCCTACCCCTAGTAGACATATCTAAACCACCACTATGGTTTTCGCTACCAATCACTAAAATATTTTTATACATACCCGTTTTAATAAACTGGTCTGCCACAGATATAGCATACACAAAACCGCTGCATTGATTTCGAACATCTAATGCTGGAATAGTTTTCATATCCATCATTTCTTGCACTCTAACTCCGCCTCCCGGAAAATACATATCAGGACTTAATGTGGCAAATATAATCAGCTCTATATCATCCTTGCTTATATTTGCCCTTTCGATAGCAATTTTTGCTGCTTTGACGCCCATAATAGAAGTGCTATTACCATCTCCTTTTTTAATATGCCGCCTTTCTTTAATACCCGTTCTTTCTTGAATCCAAGCATCATTAGTATCCATAATTTTTGAAAGATCATCGTTTGTTACCACATTTTCAGGAACGTAATACCCTAATCCAGATATTTTTGAAGTATACATATAGTTAATTTAGTGTGTATTTTTGCATTACTCATGCTCAATTAAAAACTGGCGAGCAATATATGTATTCTTACCATCTTGATAAAACAAAGTGTAATTATATTGTATGCGCGCATAATAAAATTGAGTAACATTAAAGTAATTCACTTTACTATTTATATTAATCCCTAAAAAATCTTAGTAATATTTACAGTATAGAAAAGAATATTAAACTATAAAAAAGCTACAAACCGGAAACATTTGTAGCTTTTTATCCCCATCTTCCTAAAACTTTAGAGTTTCAGAAATTTTTTGATCATTACCGTGTTTTTGCTCTTAACTTTTACAGTATATAAGCCAGACGGTAATGTTTTTAGTGAAATCGTGTTCCTAATGATTAGATTTTTATTTTCTTGTATAATCTGCCCTTGTCTGTTCAAAATTTCATAGGACATCATTGAAGAGAGATTGCAAAGATCTATATATACCTCTCCTTTTAATGGGTTTGGATATATATATACTTTATGTATCTCTGCATCTTGTATCATCTCTTTAACATCTTCTTTTCAATGATTGTTTTAATACTATATACATACAAATGTATGTACTCAATCAATACAAAAACATACGTAGTGCTACGTAATTATAACAGAGTCTTATTCACTGATTAATTATAGTAGTAGTTCTTTATTCTTTTGCGACCAGATAAGAAGTGAATTTGGCTTTTGGTCTATCTCCAATTTTTTAATCATATTAGCACGATGTTTTTCTACCGTTCTTACCGATATGTTTAAAAAATCTGCAATTTGCATACTAGTCATTTCATCAGCGATAAGTTTTAGGATCTTTATCTCTGATCGTGTTAGGTTTTCAATATGTACTTCTTGATGTAAACTATGAGAGAATCGTTTGTATATCTTCTCACTAAAATAAGATGTTCCATCACATACACTAGCAATACACTCTTCTATTTCTGACAACGCAAACTCTTTAAGCAGATACCCATGTATGTTATACTTAACCGCATCTTCAAAAATCTTTTTTTCTTTGTGTAATGTTATTAAAACGATTCTCGTTTTAACATCATGCCGTTTACAATTTTTGGCTATATCTATACCTGTCATATTTGGCATTTCAATATCTAATATTGCGATATCAGGTTTTTCTTTTATGATAGTATTGTATGCCGAAAGACCATCTGTACAGCTTGCTATAATGTTATATTTTTTTTCATTTAAAAAGTCTTCTAACCCCTTTAGCAAAAGTGGATGATCATCAGCAATAAGTATGTTGGGTTTAAACATGTTTTGGAATATTAAATATCAATGTAGTTCCCTGATTGATTTCGGAAAGTATTTTGAAATTAGCTTTCAAAAATTTTGATCGTTCTGTTAGTGTTTTTAATCCAATTTTTGAAGCAGATAATTTTTCTTTTGCAACATCGAATCCTTTTCCATTATCCTTAATCAATATCTCTACATTTTGATCTTTGTTAACCACTATAATTTCTGCCGATCTAGCATTAGAGTGTTTAAGGATATTATTAAAGCTTTCTTGTACTAAACGGTAAATATTGATTTCTTTTTCTTTATCAAAAATAGTATCAATATTATCTATTTCTGCCGAAATAAAAATATCATAATTTTCATCAATCATTTCTACACTACTTTGCAATGTTACTGTAAGTCCAAATTCTTCTAACTTAAAGGGATGTAAACTTCTTGATATTTCTCTTACTTCATCTATAACACCATCGACAATTGTAGCGGTTTTAGCGTCTTCATTTTGTACCACTCGATTTTTAATTAGTAATAGGCTTTGACCAACACTATCGTGTAAATCCTTTGAAATGCGTTTACCAACTCTTTCTTGAGTTTGCAGAAGTTCTTGTAAAAAAGATTGTTGTAATTTTTTATTACGTAATAACAATGTTCTATTCCTGTACAGGTATAATGAAAAGAATAATAAACACAATCCTATCCCACCAAAAAATATTAGATTTCTCTTGGCTTTATCTTTTGCTTCTAGTACATCTATGTTTGCTTTTTGGATAGCAATTTTATTATCTCTTTTTTCTGTTTCATACAGAGCTTGATAGTAGATCACACTATTTGATCTGGTTAAATTATATATAGAATCTTTGAGTAATATATACTTATTCAAATGCACCATGGCTTCAGATGGTTTATTTATTTTGTGATACGCTTCAGATAATTTCTTTTCCAAATGTACCTGCCCTCTTATATCATTTGACTTCTTAAAAATATTAATCTCTTCTTCTAAAACAGGAATAGCTTCTTTATATTTACCCTCTGCTACTTTAAGTCTGCTCAGAGCTTTTAAATAAAATATGCGGTCAAAAGGACTTGCTATCAAATCACTGTCATACTCCATTGTATCAAGATACTTCTTTGCTTTTTCTGGTTCATTTTGATTAGAATAGAATTCTGACAAATACGCTCTTACTCTAAACATTCCTCCTCTATTATCAGCTGTTTTCTTTAATAATTTATGAGCGTTTAGATAAGCTTCTTCTTCCTTTTTATATTCTTTTTTCTTTACAAAATCCCGAGCATCATTTATACTTAATTCTGATAATGCTCTAAAATCCTTATTTTTTTGATTGTTTAATAATATTCTTATCCTCTGTCTTTCTTCAAAAGATTTTTCAAGAAGATATAACTGACTAAAAATTCCTGACACAGCCAATCCAGTATAAGCTATATAAGCTGTATCTCTAAGTTGAGTATATAATTTATTAGCTTTCTGATATTTTAAAACTGCTTTAGAAAGTTTGCCAAGTCTTTCTGTAGCCTGTCCGCCAAAATAAATTGCATCTGCTTCATAAATAGAATCTCTAGTTATATTGTACCATTTTTCTGCTCTGGTATAATCTGTAACCGCTTTTGTTAATTTATCAATTTGATAATTAGCTCCTGCTCTTTTAACATATAAGTGACCCAAATTTATTTTGTTTTTGATTTTGTTACTATCATCAATAATATTGTTAACAATTACTAGTGCAGAATCGGGCTTCCCAATTATCGTAAGATAATGATATGTAAGTCTAGAAGTTTTAAAAGCGGCCAAATCAAAACTATCTAGCTTTTTTGCTAACTCTATATGTTGAAGGCTATACTTAGAGTAGTTATCCATGTAAAACTCAAAATCAGTTGATTTAATTTTGCTAATTTCTTGGGATAACGAATCCAATAATTTTAGTTTTTCTATTGATTTAATTGTATTCTCAACCTTATTTATTAAATTAATTATAGCCTCTTTTTCTTGAGAGAATGCATGCAAATGCAAGGTTGCAATAACAATATATATATACATTTTGCGTCTAAACATACTAGGGAGAAATTAGTAACCGTGAAGATAAGCATAAATGTATTTTAAGGATATATTTGGCTTTCATTTTATTCTTTAAAAACCGAAAGATGCGCCAACCACAGCGCATCTTTCTAACAACCTAACCAATAAATAAACAAACCAAGCCAGTCGGTCGACTGACTATAGGTGCTTTTCATAATTTTTTACATGAATCTTAGCTTTTAAATCATGTAACAAATTATATAAACCAAAAAAAGTACGATTGATATAAAGAAAGTGTTTACTTCCTCTATTACCATTCATTTTTCTTAGTTCAGTATCCTTAGAATATTTTTCACTTAATTCTGTAATCTTCCTCCAAAAACCTTCATCTGCAAAATCAAATGTTTCTTCATTAAAGGGTTTGGTAAATAGACTTAGCATCTCATGGAACAACTCCGAGAAGAATCTTTTTTCTTTGGGAGTATCATCTTCTCGGAGTATTTCCAATTGAAACATCTTTTGGGCAAAAAAACGTGAATCGTCTATGTTTTTTTTGTCTGCTAACTCAAAATACGGAGTATAAAATTCTAGTGGAACTTTCTTGACACATCCAAAATCTATAGCAATCAAATTATCATTATGATCAACCAAAAAATTACCTGGATGTGGATCTGCATGTACAGCTTTTAAAACATGCATCTGATACATATAAAAATCCCATAATGCTTGACCAATTTTGTTCGCCTTATTTTGATCTTTATTTTGTTTTGTAAATTCACTTAAATGCACACCATCCATCCAATCCATTGTGATGATACGCTCACTGGATAAATCCTGGTAATACTTTGGGAATTTTAGATTAGGGATTTTAGAACATGCCAAAGTGATTTCTTTACTTTGTTTTACCTCTAATATATAATCAGTTTCTTCTAGCAATTTGCCTTCTAATTCCTTAAAATATTTCTCAGAATCTTTTCCTTTTAAGTTAAACATTCTGATGGCGATGGGTTTTACCATCGCCAAATCAGAACTTATACTGTTTGCAACTCCAGGGTATTGAATTTTCACAGCAAGTTTTTTCCCATCTTTAACTGCTTTGTGTACCTGACCGATACTCGCGGCATTTATAGATTGAGTTGCAAACGTATCATATAATTCTTCGGGATATCTACCATGATACTTTTTAAAGGTTTTTCTTACCAACGGCCCTGATAATGGAGGTACACTAAACTGTGCCAAAGAAAAACGCTCTACATAAGCATTTGGTAATATATTTTTTTCCATAGAAAGCATTTGCGCTACTTTAAGCGCGCTTCCTTTTAAATTTTTAAGACCATCATATATATCTGTAGCATTATCTTCATTGAGTTGATCTTTGGTTAGATCTGGGTTCACTGCCTTTTTACTATAATACTTAAGATAATTACCCCCAACTTTTACACCGGTCTTAACAAGTTCGGTAGTTCTTCCTAATTTTGTTGTTGGTATTTTATCTATGGTCTTCATTAATTTATTTATCTATTAAAAGTCTGAAATATTCTATTTTCCTTACACTAATTGTACATTACTTTTTCTTTCCAGAGAAATTTTCCAAAATCCAATACATTATTTAATGGTGTATTATCAAAAAGATCAAAAATGGTATTTACAGATTTCTCGATTGCCATATCTGTTTTTTCAAAACCAATAGACTCATCTTCCATCCAAAAGTTTAATAAGAATAAAAATTGCAACCAAGCACCTTCAGAAAAAACAGGTGCCGGATTTTTAGTGATTTTATACAATTTCATATCATTATCAGCCTCGATAAGTTCTTCTGCAAATTCTTTAATATGTGAACGTAGGCCTTTTAATTGTCCTAAATTTTTAAAAGGCATATCATATTTCTTTAACGCAAATAGTACATAACTACGATTTAAAGTGAGCATTTCAAAAAATGTATAGAACAGCGTTAGCATTTTATCCCTACTAGAGAAATTATTATATTCTGAATTCTTATTCATTGCATCAATTGTCGTTGAGAAAAAAGTAATCCAAATCGTTTTATCAAGACCTTCAATACTGCCAAAAAACTTATAAAAATCTTCTTCCTTTATCTTAATATCCTTACAAAATTTATATACCGATTTTGGATGACTATCTTGATCAAGCACATGTTGCATATACTTTTTTATAATACTCTGCTTATCGATTGTTTTTTTACTACTAGAAGATGGCATATCTATACTTTTAATGGCAGTAGTAAATATAGTGATTGTTTAACTTATTCAGTAAAAAGTTAAACAAAATATATGTTAAAGTTTTTACATAAAAGATAAAACCTAATTAAAAGTATCGTATACCAGACATAGCAACATTATATAAATGCCAGTTTGTCATAAAAATAGTATTGGTATTTTTTTTGACAATATCTTTTAAAATCGACATTAAATTAAAACGACATACAAATGACAACTGGAAATATTAATGTATCAGTAGAAAATATTTTTCCTCTAATTAAGAAATTCTTGTATTCTGATCACGAGATCTTTTTACGAGAGCTCATCTCTAATGCTACAGATGCAACTTTAAAATTAAAGCACTTAACTAGTACAGGTGAAATTAAAGTAGAATATGGCAATCCACTTATTGAAGTTAAAATAGATAAAGAAAAGAAACAACTTCATATTATTGATCAAGGTATTGGTATGACTGCCGAAGAGGTAGAAAAATACATTAATCAAATAGCTTTTTCTGGTGCTGAAGAATTTCTAGAAAAATATAAAGATAGCGCCAAAGATTCTGGAATTATTGGACACTTTGGTCTTGGTTTTTATTCTGCCTTTATGGTTGCTAATAAAGTAGAGATTATTACTAAATCATATAAAGATGAACCTGCAGCTCATTGGACATGTGATGGCTCTCCTACTTACAGTATAGAAGCGCATGACAAAACCGAAAGAGGAACAGAAATCATTTTACATATTGGTGAAGATGATACCGAATTTCTTGAAGAAAGTAGAATTAATGAGTTATTAGTAAAGTACAATAAGTTTATGCCTGTATCTATAAAGTTCGGGACAAAAACTGAGACACTACCTAAGCCAGAAGATGCAAAAGAAGAAGATCCTGCTCCTACTCAAGAGGTAGACAATATCATTAATAATCCTAATCCGGCTTGGACAAAACAGCCAACAGACCTAAAAGATCAGGATTATAAAGGCTTCTATCGTGAGTTGTATCCTATGCAATTTGAAGAACCATTATTTAATATTCATCTTAATGTAGATTATCCTTTTAACTTAACCGGAATCTTATATTTCCCAAAGTTAGGCCAGGATATGAATATGCAAAAAGATAGAATTCAATTATACCAAAATCAAGTATTTGTAACTGATAATGTAGAAGGTATTGTGCCAGAGTTTCTTACCATGCTTCGCGGTGTAATTGATTCTCCTGATATTCCATTAAATGTTTCTCGTTCATATCTGCAAGCCGATGGAAATGTAAAGAAAATATCAAGCTACATCACTCGTAAAGTTGCAGATAAGCTAGGTTCAATGTTCAAAAATAATAGAGAAGATTTTGAACAAAAATGGAACGACATCAAGATTGTTATTGAATATGGAATGCTTTCTGAAGAAAAATTCTTTGAAAAAGCCGATAAGTTTGCTTTATATCCAACAGTAGATAATACATTTTTGACTTTTGAAGAGTTACAAGAAAAGATTAAGGATAACCAAACTGATAAAGATAATAAGCTTGTCATACTATATGCTTCAAACAAAGATGAGCAGCATGCTTATATCTCTGCGGCCAAAGATAAAGGATATGAAGTATTATTATTAGATTCTCCAATTGTATCGCATCTTATTCAAAAATTAGAAACCAGCAAAGAAAATATCACCTTTGTACGTGTTGATGCTGATCATGTAAATAACCTTATCAAAAAAGATGAAGAAACCATCTCTAAATTATCTGATGAGGAAAAAGAGGGTCTTAAAACCGATTTAGAAAAAGTAATTCCGGCAGAAAAATATACGGTACAATTAGAAGCTATGGATAGTACTGCTGCACCATTTATGATCACTCAACCCGAGTTTATGCGTCGTATGAAAGAGATGCAGCAAACCGGTGGCGGTGGCGGCATGTTTGGTATGGGTAACATGCCTGAGATGTATAATCTAGTTGTAAATACAAATCACGAACTTGTAGGACAGATTGCAAGTACCAAAACTGATAAGAAAAAAGAACGTTTGATTAAACAATCACTTGATTTAGCTAGGCTTTCTCAAAATTTACTGAAAGGTGAAGAATTGACAGATTTCATTAAACGTAGTTTTGAGATGATAAAATAAACTGGTTTTATCAAAAAAACACCATATACCGCTTCAAGCTATACAATTGAAGCGGTTTTTTTATGTTTGTATAATGCATTAAAAAAAATTACTTTAGTATCATACACTAGAAAGATTGAAAATGAAATTCAAAAATTACATAGTTACAATTGTAGTATTAATGAGTGTCTCTATATATAGCCAAAATGCTATTACTGGTTATGTAACTATCGAGAATCCTAAAGATTGGGAACAAAAAGTATATTTAAGTCAGCTAGATATTGATAAAAAAACAGACACTACAATAGCAACTTCTTCGGTAGATAAGAATGGTTATTTTGCTTTTGATCAAAGTATGTTTACTGCTCAAAATCATATTTATAAAGTAAAACTTAACCCTTTATCACCTAGAGAAAAAAAAACACTATCTAATACGATAGAAAATTTTAAGTTGTTTATTTTATCAAAAAATGACACTATTCATTTTAAAAAAGGGCCAACCCTATTTGCAGAATATACTACAAATAACAAAGCCGACATCGAATGGCAAAGGTTAAAACAATTTGAAGCTAGACATAATATCCTATCCGATGATTTTGATCCTAAACAATATCTACTTGAGACTAAGGGTTATGTAAAAGATTCTCTTCATATTTTGTTAGTTAAATTAATCAGTATTAAAAAACTAGATGACCAAAAATTATTAGAAACCGATATCAAAGCAAACCCAAAGTATTACAACAGCCTTTTAAAAGAACTTAAAACTAGTGATCTTGATCCACAAACATATGCGTATCTAGAGAATAAGCTTGTATTTCTTACTCAAAGAGTTACACAACGCAATTATCAAATTAGTTTATTAATCAATAGCATTACTATTGTAATCATTATGATATTATCAATAGTATTAATAAAGTATCGCAAAAACAATACATCTTCCTCCCTCGATTCACTTAGCAAACAAGAAAGAGCCGTAAAAGAATTAATCATATCTGGCAAAACCAATAAAGAGATCGCAAACGAATTATTTATTAGCTTGAGTACTGTAAAAACTCATATCTCGAATATTTATAGCAAATTAAACGTAGCAAACAGGCAAGAACTCCAGCTTAAAAAGTAAAATCATACGGGTACTAGTACCATAATCATCCTAGTAAAATTAAAAGATTAGAAGATTTCTATATTCTTTTGGTTCACAAATTTTAATACGGTGAATCAAAATAAAAGTTTAGAAAAAAAATTCCAAAAATCGAATACAATATTAGGATGGGTAGTTTTTGTGATTGCTCTACTTGTTTATTCTCTAACCGTAGCACCAAGCAATAGCTTTTGGGATGTAGGCGAATATATATCAACCTCATCCAAACTTCAGATAGGTCATCCTCCAGGAGCACCTTTATTTCAAATGATTGGTGCTTTTGCTTCTATATTTGCACCTACACCAGAACAAATTGCACTTGTTATCAATATGGCATCTGTTATATCTAGTGCGCTGACTATACTTTTTCTGTTTTGGTCTATCACAATTCTTGTTCGCAAGAGTTTCAATAAAGAACTTCTTACCAAAAGTAAGGTCATTATTACCTTAGGAAGTAGTTTGACTGGCAGTCTTGCATTTACATTTACTGATAGTTTTTGGTTTAATGCTGTCGAAGCCGAAGTGTATGCCATGGCTACTTTACTAGTATCGGTTCTTTTCTATTTAGGATTATTATGGGAACGAGATATGCACCTCCATAGAGGAAACAAATGGTTAATTTTAATCTCTTTTGTCACTGGTTTATCATTTGGAGTACATTTCATGGGATTATTATCTGTACCTGCTATAGGACTCCTATACTATTTCAAAAAGTATCAAAAAATAACGCTACAAAATTTTATCATTGCCAATATTGCGGTAGTAGCAGTGTTATTATTTATTTTTAAAATACTGACCCCTTATACTCTACAATTTTTTAGCGTTTCAGAAATCTTTTTTGTCAATAGCGTTGGGTTGCCGTTTAACTCAGGGACAATTATTGCAGGGATAACCCTACTAGCTCTATTTTACTTTGGGTTGACCTATACTAGAAAAAAGCAGTACATCCAATACAATACATTGTTATTATGCATACTCTTCATCCTTATTGGGTTCTCTAGTTGGATTATGTTACCGATTCGCGCTAGTGCCGGCACGGTAATTAATGAAAACGACCCTAATAATGCAAGAGAACTACTTGCCTACTATAACTTAGAACAATATCCCAAAAACCCATTGTTCTATGGCCCTCAGTTTACCGAAATCTATAGTCATCTTGATGAAAACAACCCATATAAAGATGACAAACCTAAGTACGAAAAAGATCAAAAAAATGGTAAGTATATCATTGTAAATGATTGGAAAAATGCACAACAAAATCTAGATGATCACCATAAATCATTTTTACCTAGAATGTGGAGTACTGAGCATATCTCAAATTACATGAAATTTACTGGGCCCATTGCATTTACGATCAAACCCGAATATCAAGATAAAAAAGAACTACTTGATATCGTATCACAGTTCAAAAAAGATTATGCGGCAAGCAAACTCGATAACGACGATTACAATACATTTCTGCAAAAATTCGGAAACTACATGAATATAGAAAAACCATCATTATGGGATAACATAACCTATCTATTCGAATATCAAATTGGTTATATGTATTGGCGATATTTTATGTGGAATTTTGCTGGCAGGCAAAATGATATTCAAGGAAAACTAGATAAACTAAACGGAAACTGGTTGAGTGGCATTAAATTTATAGACGAATTACACTTAGGATCTCAAGATAATTTACCTAGCAATGCGATTACAAATAAAGCTCGTAACACCTACTTCTTTTTGCCTTTTCTACTAGGATTAATTGGATTTATATTTCAGATACAACGAGATAAAAAAAACTTTTGGGTCGTATTCGTGTTTTTTTTATTTACAGGAATTGCACTAAAAATATACCTTAATGAAAAACCTTTTGAAGTAAGAGAACGTGATTATGCTTTGGTAGGCTCTTTTTATGTATTTGCAATCTGGATAGGTTTTGGTGTCTATGCACTCTACGATTTCCTTAAAAATGCTATACGATCCAAAATACTAGCTCCTATAATTGTCGTAATTTGTTTATTAGCCGTACCAGGCATACTAGCAGCTCAAAACTGGGATGATCATGATCGATCCGGTCGATATGCAGCTCCAGCAATGGCAAAAATGTATTTGTCATCTTGCCAAGAAAATGCAATCTTATTTACTATTGGTGATAATGACACTTTTGCATTGTGGTATGCTCAAGAGATCGAAGGCTATAGAACAGACGTGCGTACAATTGTTTCTGGCTATCTCTCTACAGACTGGTATACCGATCAAATGAAAAAAACTGCATATCAAAGTAGGCCTGTACCGATTAAACTTGCGCACAAGTTTTATAGGTATGGTAACAATGATGCTATTTATTACAAACCTATCACTCAAGACACTATGCAAATTAAAAATTGGATGCGATGGATCAGCTCTAATGATCCAAGAACCAAAGGCGATTTGCAAAGCGGAAAAAAAGTAAATACATTTCCCACTAAACATATCAGAATACCTGTAGACAAAGAAGCCGTGCTTCGCAATGGTATTGTTGCTCTAAAAGATGCAGATAAAATTGTGCCCTATATCGATATTCATCTTAAAGGAGATTACTTACTCAAACACCGATTGATCATGCTGGATATCATTGCTAATAATAACTGGAAACGACCCATTTATTTTACAGGAGGTAGTTTTGGCGATGATGATTATATATGGATGAAAGATTATCTACAATTAGATGGTTTAACCTATAAGCTTGTTCCTATACGTACCAAAACAGATCCCCAAAATCCTTATGAGTTTGGAAGAATTGACACTGATTTAATGTATAAAAATGTGATGAATTGGGATTGGGGTAACTCAGAAAACCCTGATATATACCACGCTCCAGTAACTCGAAGAAATGCTATCTCATATCGAAACAGCTTAGGTAGACTAGCCGATACGCTAATCAAAGAAGGAAAAAACCATAAAGCAAAAAAAATCCTGGATCTTGGCATAGAAAAAGTACCTATAAAATATTATGAATATTATACCACCCTAAAACCATTTATAAAAGGGTACTATAAGATAGGTGAAAAACAAAAAGCTCGGGAAATTTGGACTCAGGTTGCAAAAAAATATCAAGAGCAATTAAATTATTACGGTAGCTTGCCTATAAAAGAACAATATGAATTTGCTGAAGAAATTGTACTCAATGTCGAATATTATAGAAGTATGATTGATCAACTTATCAACAATGAAGATGAAGAAATTATTGTTACAAAAACTGAAGAATTCAATCGATACTTATGGATGTTTAAACAGCTCTATAGTTTGCAATCATAAAAGAAAATGGTAACGTAACTAAAGCTATTTTACTAAAAAGTGATCTAAAAACTCCTGCCAGATAAGGGAATAAAAAAAAACGATCTAAAAATACATAATCATTGATTTATGTTACAATTATCACAAATTACCATATAACATAAGCCGTTTTAGTAATTTTAACATACGTAACACAAATTTTAAAACAATGAAACATTCATGGATTATTCTTCTTACAATCATACTTATTAGTTGTAATCAAACCAAAAAAGAAGAAACTACTACAGAGGTAGAAAACAATACCGAAGCAATGCCCGTAGAACCCGATGGAGGTATCGGTGATGGTGGCCTTTCTATAGAAGATGCTTTTGTAAATAGTATCGAAAAAGCGCATAAAAAAGAAGATTTTCTAAAACATAAAGCCATTAGCTTTCATGTAAATATTCTTTTTGGAGGCAAACAGCATCTTGAAGGTAAAATCACTATGCTTACCAATTCAACCAAAATCAGAATCGATAAAAAAGACGAAAGCAAATTAATTTACAACGGCGAGAACGTCTTTTTACACCCAGAAGATGCTAATGATAAAGGTGCTCGTTTTGATATGTTTACCTGGACTTATTTTTTTGGGTTACCCTATAAATTAAGTGACCCAGGTACCCAATGGGAACTTAAAAATCCGAGACCTCTAGCTGGTGTAGCACACCAAACTGCAAAGCTTACCTTTGAACAAGGTATTGGTGATGCACCCGATGATTGGTATGTGATCTATAGTAATGATCAAAATGTACTACAAGCTGCAGCGTATATTGTATCCTTTGGTAGTAATGGAGACACCTCAAAAGCCGAGGCCGATCCACATGCCATACACTATAAAGATTTTAAAGAAATTAATGGAATCCCTTTTGCCACCAAATGGATGTTTTATGGCTGGACAGAAGAAAAAGGTATGACAGACAAACTTCTTGGCGAAGCTACCATAACCGATATCACTTTTATAGATGATGAAGGGACTATATTTGACACACCCGACAATGCAAAAGAAATAAAGCTTTAGGCATAACCGATAAATAATAACAAACCCCTCTAAATAAAACTTTAGAGGGGTTTATATTTTATTCTTTTTAAGAAAGAATCAATTAAAAAATATCATTTTTTAACATTAACTACCTAGTTCCACACTGTCCTAGACGATCCCATCCTCTACCTGATCTCTTTCTAAATAAGGATCCTCGGTAAGTTACTAGATCACCAGCTCGATAAGATTGAGAGCTTGACCATGGAGAAACGCCATCACAGATGTCGTTTCCGCCTCCGCCGCCTCCGCCGCCATCGCCTGGGTACATTATTTGAAGACCCGCAATATCAGCAGTAGACAAACCGTTTCTTTGTGCATTATAAGTAGCCCCGTTGCTTCTTCTAACTATCGTAGGTTGCCCATTAGTAGAAAATGCAAAAGAACCATATAACATGATTGAATTAAAATCTAAAGAACTTGTATACTCATTACCATCAGTTCCTTGCTGTTGGTAGGTTTGAAAATTAAATGCTCTACCAGACTGTATGTTTCCAAAATTGATTCTGATATACTGATCTCTGTCTTTTCTACTTTGCTCATGCCATAAACCAACTGCATGACCTATTTCATGAATCGTATTACCTGTAGAACATCCATTAGCCAAATTGATATTTTGTCTACCTCCTGTACGACCTACCGAAGATGAACACCCACTACCTGATCTAAAAAAGATATAAGCAGATTGATTTGTTCTTCTTACAAAAGTAAGATCTGTATTGGCTTCCCAATGTGCAATTGCATCGGTTACCCTTCTTTGATTTGGCAAACTACTTTGTATACTATAATATACTGTATTGTTTGGCCAACGTCTTGTAGTACGACCAGTACTTTTATTCATCGAAGCGATATCTTCTTCAGAAAAAATCATATCACCTTGTACGATAAATTCATTATCGATCTTTTCTGCCTTAAGAGACTGTCCATTTAATTGTACAGTAACAATTTCTCCTGATTTATCTGGATAAGCCTCCTCTTGTAAGAATTCTTGTTTTGATAATTCCGGATTTTCGGTTTGCTGTTCTGCGCTGTCGAATTGTTCTTTCTCACAAGAAATGAACATTGTGCAAACAGCAAGTGCTAAGATACTTAGCTTGCTAGTTTTAAAAGCTTTTTTCATAATTAAGATATTTGAGTTTGTTATGAAACTAACTGTAAGATGAAAGTTTTATTGCCTTAAGTTTGTATATTTTCTTAAGAAATAAGATTCTATATTGTTAAATATGTATAGGATTGCTTACTATTGATATAAAATACTGGTTTTTTTTGTATCTTTAGTAATGCACAAAATTGATTGTCATGACTCCTCTTTTTAAAAAATTACAACTGCCACCGTCTCTAGATGAGATATTGATCCTTAATGAACCTGAGGGGTTTTGTAAAGAACTCGATTGTCTTAAAGATGTAATTATAAAAGAGTCATTGATTCAGGTTTCAGAAGTAGATTTTGCTATTGTATTTGTTACCGAAAGAAAACAAATTGAAAATCGAATTGAAACTGTATATCCTAAACTTGTTGG
Organism: uncultured Aquimarina sp.; assembly: GCA_947501475.1. Lineage (GTDB taxonomy): Bacteria > Bacteroidota > Bacteroidia > Flavobacteriales > Flavobacteriaceae > Aquimarina. The sequence goes on from CANMWA010000007.1 coordinate 257,750, forward strand.
CGATGCAATACTGTGGTTTGCTTACCCTAAAAAAAGTTCTAAAAAATATAAATCTGAAATCACCAGAGATTATGGTTGGGGAGTATTAGGCGATTATAACCTAGAACCTGTACGACAAGTATCTATTGATGAGGATTGGTCAGCTTTACGTTTCAGAAAAGTTAGTTTTATAAGAAATATGTCCAGAAGTAAAGATTTTGCTCTTAGTGAAGCTGGTAAACAAAAAACTACCGGAGTTTAATGAGTTGGCATTTATATATTTTATCTTCACTTTTTATCATTGCCGGGATTTTACATTTTATAAAGCCAAAGGCTTTTATGAGGATAATGCCACTTTATATCCCTTATCATAAACGTATCGTTTACTTAAGTGGTGTTGCAGAGATTTCTGCTGGTATTGGCGTATTGTTTATACAAACCAAAACTATAGCACTATGGGGGATTGTTATTATGCTTATTTTATTTTTTCCTGTGCACATACATATGCTTATGAATAAGAAAGCTGGGCTAAATTTACCTAAGTCAATTTTAGGATTTAGGCTTTTATTACAGTTTGGTTTAATCTATTGGGCATATCAATATATTTAATCTTTTTATTTGTTGATGAACCCTAGTTTATTTCGACCTCAAAATGAACCAATTCGTTTAGATATGGTCGATGCAAATGTTTTATATCATCCTGCTTTTTTTGACAAAAAATTATCTAATCACTTGTATGAAAGCTTATTAAAGAACATCAAATGGCAACAGGATTATATTACCGTTTACGGTAAAACTCACCCACAACCAAGGCTTACAGCTTTGTATGCTAATAATGAAAAATCATACTCCTACTCAAATATAACTATGAAACCTCATCCCATGAACGAGGAGTTAGTTTTTATAAAAAATGAAATAGAAAAAATTAGCAATACCGCATTTACCACTTGCCTACTCAACTTGTATCGTAATGGTCAAGATAGTAATGGTTGGCACGCTGATAATGAAAAAGAACTTGGTAAAAATCCTATAATTGCTTCAGTAAGTTTAGGTACAGAGAGATGGTTTCATTTTAAACATAAAACCAATAGCACACTAAAACACAAAATTATATTGCAAAATGGCAGTTTACTTATCATGAAAGGGAAAACTCAAGAATTTTGGCTACACCAAATTCCTAAAACAAAAAAAACAATTAACCCAAGGATCAATCTTACTTTTAGAATAATTCAATAAAAAAAACCTTGTACATAATTACATAGGGCAATAACAATTAAAACTAAACTATGAAAAATGTCCTTTTTTTATTTATGGTCTAAATTTTTATTGAATGACTTGATGAAAATCATTTTTATAACCTGTATTTATATCATAGTTATTTTTTCTTAGCAATACTATCGAAATAAGGCATATCAAAAAATATATAAATGCAAAGCTGTAGTGATTTGCATCAATCAAAAACAAAGTAAAAAATGTAAATAAAACAATAGAAGCTATTAATGCTTTTCTAGTAAACATCCCAAGAATCAAGAAAAAACCTAATACAAATTCTTCGAAAGGAACTAATGGCGCCAAAGCTTCAATAAAATTTAAATCAAATATCGAAACATAATTAAAATACACATCTAATCTATCTAAAAATACAGGGTACTTTATTGCATTATACACACTATAAAACATAAGCAATATTCCTAAAGATATCCTGATAAACCGATATAAATAAATTTTAAGTTTCATGTGTGAAGATCGTTAAAAATTTTAACAAATCTATAAATAGCAAACATAAAAATCCTTGTAAAAAACAACACACTACTTGTAGATTAATTATACAAATTACTGGTTTTCAACAACATCAAACGATTTCGTTCAAAAATACAAGTATAAATCAATTCTTAAAATATTAATTAAAATTTTCGTAACTTTAAGAAAGTTAAAAAAAATTGCACATGAACCGTTACTCTTTACATGAAACTTTTGTGGTAGATCAATGTTCTTATAATGAATGGGAAGCTGAACCTCATAATCACAATTATTTCGAAATTATTTTTGTTGAAAAAGGTAATGGTTATCACACCATTAATGGAGTAAGATTTCCATACAAAGAAAACAATATATTTTTATTGGCTCCAGAGGACACACATCATTTTGAAATTGATATGTATTCTACTTTTACGTACTTCAAATTTACAGAACTTTTGTTTTCAAGTAAAGTTAACTTACCCGATAGACAGTATTGGTTACAACGTATAGAGCAATTATTACATCATCCAAATATTATTCCAGGCGATGTGATTTGTCATGAAGAGGATAGAGGAATCATTTGGGATATTCATAATGTTGTTCTCGAAGAATTTAAAAACGAAAAAATATATTATCAAGAAATCATATCTAATGCTATAAGTACTATTTTAAGTATAATTGTTCGTAATATTTCTGAAAAATATAATTCTAATCAAAGGGAAATCCCAATTAATCATAACAAGATAGACCAAATCCTAAGTCATATCCGACAAAATGTTTATGATAATGACTTAACCAAAATAAATTTTTTGGCAGATAAGTTTAATATGTCTCAAAGTTCTATCAGTACATATTTTAAAAGAAAAACAGGAGAATCTATACATCAGTATGTCACAAAATATAAAATGAAATTAGTTGAGTATCGCCTAGAGCACACAGAGTTTACTATTGCAGAAATAGCATATCAATTAGGATATACAGATGAAAGTCACTTAACAAAAACGTTTAAGAAATATTTTGCTATGTCTCCTAAACAATATCGAAAAGAATTAACGCTCACAGATTAATTTTTACCCAAAAATCTCATTTAAAATTTTTGCCAAACGAATACCTCCTTTTTGCAATTGAGATCTGGCTATTGGGAAATTATAATACATATATTGATATCCAAGCTTTTCGCCCACGGTTGCCGAAGCATATACTTTTTTGGCAAGTTTTTGTGATTCATGTACCCAATCTATAACACTTCCTTTTTTAATAGTTTCTATTTGTGTTTTGGATAAAACTATGGTATTCTTGGCTAATTCTGTATAACTCATACCGTAATAATCTATCATGTTACTATCCCAAACGCTATGCAAATTAGAACCATCATTAAACCAACGTACCTGGATATCATTCCCTCCTTTATCTTCTCCTCTACCCACATGTAATGGTTGATGTAAATCACCTACAAAATGCACTAACATTTTAATATAAAACTCTTTATCTACATCAGAGTATTGATCACTTTTAAGAACTTCAATACATTTGTCAATACCTTTTACCAAATCTCCAAATTCACTTGGGGTTTCAACTCCATATTTTTTATCAAAAGGAAAATTAACATAGTGCCATGCACTATATTTTTTGTATTGTTTATCACTTTTAATTTCATCTGCATAAATAGACACAAGAGCAAGACTTTGCCCATTGAGTAGCTGCATAATTTTCTTTTTAGCTTTTTTGGTAAGGTGCATGTTGGCGATTTCGCCTATTGCTCTATGTCCAGTTTTGCCCCAATCATCTTCAGAAGAAAAACCAAGTAAAGAAGTGAATACAAAAATTAGTATCAATTTATATCTAAGATTCATTATCATATATTTTGAGGCAAAGATAAAAAAGGGTATGTTAGTGAATCGTTAAAAATCAATAGAAATATCATACGATTAAAATTACACTATAAAATATTTGCCATATTTATATATTAAAAAAGTAATTTAAAAATATGATTACCAATTTTGCGTTGTTATTTTACCCCAAATAATTAATCTACAATATGACAAGGTTTAAGCTTTTATTACTTTTAATTTTCGCCCTCAATCTAGGTTATACACAAGAGAAAGAGTTTAATTCTGCAATTGTAAAAGTCAATAAATATGTAGAAGGCTCGCTTGTAACCCCATATTCTGATCAAGAAGTACCCCTAGTAATTTTTATAATGGATGCTGGTGCTATTAATAGAGATGGTAATGACCGAATGTCAAAGAACGATACGTTTAAACAACTAGCATATGAGTTAGCCAAATCTGGTATAGCAACATATCGGTATGACAAAAGACTTTTTAAAATGGATGGTTTAGGCATAAAAGAACATGAGATCTCTTTTGACCATTATATAGAAGATGTAAAATCGATTGTAAACTATTTTAATAAAAACAAAAATTACAACAAAATTATTATTGCTGGACACGGCCAAGGGTCATTAATAGGTATGATAGCTGCTCAAAATAAAGCAGATGCCTTTATATCTATAGCCGGAAATGCAAAATCGATAGATGAAGTGATTGTAGAACAAATTGCAAAACAAGCGCCAGGGTTAGATAAAAGTGCTGCAATTGCCTTTAAACAACTTAAAGAAAGTGGTAGAGCAACTGGCTACGAACCAGCTTTAGAATCTATTTTTAGGTATAATTTACAACCATTTATGAGATCATGGCTACAATATGATCCTTCTTATGAAATATCACAATTAGAAATACCTATTTTAATCATTCATGGAGATAAAGATATTCAAGTAGAATTATCGCAAGCTGAAAAACTAAAAGAATCAGCTCCACAAGCCGAGTATCTGATCGTTAATAATATGAATCACATCTTAAAAGAAATAAAAGCAGATCGATTAGAGAATCAAAAATCTTACAATGAATCCTGGCGAAAAATAATGCCCGAAGTTCTAAATGGTATTGCTAACTTTGTAAATCAATAATTTATCATTTTAACCAAAATCTAAAAACCAATAATGCCACATCGTATTGTATTCTCTGATATAGACGGTACTTTATTAAATTCTGAAAGAGAACTTTCAGAACAAACTATTGCACAAATTAAACGAATTAAAGACACCGTTCCTGTTATACTAATTTCATCTAGAATGCCTAGTGCTATGGCACATCTACAAGAAGAGTTAGAAATAACAAATCAACCATTGATATGTTATAATGGTGGGTTAATTTTAGTCAATAATAAAACTATTCATTCTACATACATCCCTACAGAAATTATATCGCAAGTTCATGAATTTAATAAAGATCAAAAAGTTCATATCAGTTTATATTTTAATGATGAATGGTTTGTGCCCCAAATGGATTTTTGGGCAAATCGAGAAGCAAATAACACCAAGGTTACCCCAATAGTTAGGTCAACGCAAAGTGTTATAAAAGAATGGGAGATAACTAATAAAGGTGCTCACAAGATAATGTGCATGGGTGAAGAACTATACATAGACAAAATGTATAATTTTTTGGAAGAAACCTATGGAAATATTTTACATTTATATCGCTCAAAATCTACATACATAGAAATTGCGCTCAAAAGTATTTCAAAACTAACAGCGATAGAAATTTTATTAAATTCACACTTCAAAATCCCTATCTCTGATGCAGTAGCATTTGGAGACAATTATAATGATATTGCTATGCTTAAAGCAGTAGGTACTGGAGTAGCTGTCGCTAATGCAAAACCCGAAACACTTAAGGTTGCTGATGTGGTCACACAGTCAGGAAAAGAAAATGGCGTAGCAACTTATATTAAAAATAATATTATATAACTGTGTTAAAAACTATACTAATACATATAAAACTAATCACTACCATAGTAATCCTTAATTCTGTGATTAGTTGTAAAGCCACACAAAATCAAACAAATACCAATACCTCTAGTATTATTGCTACAATAGATCTTGTTAATGTAGTCGATGACAAAGTAAAGGTTGAAATAAAAGTTTCAAACCTAGATACAGATACCATTAGCTATTTTATCCCAAAAATTGTACCCGGCACTTATCAAAATAATGATTATGGAAAGTATATTGAAGATCTCGAAGCGTTTGATCAACAAGGAAATCCATTATATGTTCAAAAACATGGTAACAATCGCTGGAAAATAAATAAAGCCAAGGACCTAAAAAAAATCACATATTGGGTTAATGATACTTTTGATTCTGAAGATACCCACGATGTTTTTTCTCCTACTGGAACTAACATTATCAAAGACAAAAATTTTGTATTAAACTTATATGCATTTGTAGGTTATTTTAACGGGATGAAAGAAAGTAATTATAAACTATTCATCAAACATCCTTCTCAACTAGAAGCTTCAACTTCGCTTAAAGAGATTTTTTTTGAAAACACTAAAAAAGCAACAAATGCTAAAACCGACATTGACTATTTTTCTTTAAAACGTTATGCAGAACTAGCTGATAATCCAATCATGTACTCTAACCTAGATAGGGTAACTTTTACAGTAAATAATATCGAAATACTATTAAGTGTATACTCTAATAATCCCATACATAGGGCTGCTAAAATAATGCCTCAAATGGAGCGTATGATTAGAGCGCAAAAGAATTTTTTGGGAGATATTAATGCTACAAAAAAATACAGTATTTTACTTTACTTATCTTCTCAAAAATCTGAAGATGCAAAAGGTTTTGGAGCATTAGAACATAATACCTCTACAGTTATTGTTCTACCCGAATCTCTATCACCAAAAAAACTTAACGAAGCTCTTACAGACGTTGTATCACATGAGTTTTTTCACATTGTAACCCCTTTAACAATTCATTCAAAAGAAATTCATGATTTTGATTATAACAACCCCAAAATGTCAGAACATTTGTGGTTATATGAAGGGACAACAGAATACTTTTCACTTTTATTTCAGATTACTCAAGGATTAATCTCAAAAGAGGAGTTTTTTCAACGAATTCGGGATAAGATTAAAGCTTCTAAGAATTTTGATGACTCGATTTCGTTTACCAATATGAGTAAAAATATATTAAAAGCTCCGTATCACGAAAATTATAGAAATGTATATGAAAAAGGAGCATTGATCTCTATGTGCCTCGATATTATTATGCGAGAAGAAAGCGGGGGTGTATATGGTATATTATATCTTATCAAAAACTTATCCTTAGAATACGGATCCGACAAGCCATTTGAAGATAAAGATCTTATCAAAAGTATTGAAAAAGCCTCATATCCCGAAATTATTGCTTTTTTACAAAAACATGTAATAGGTAATACTCCTATAGATTACAAATACTACCTTAACAAGGTAGGCTTACATTATGGAATAAAAAATGCACCATCATCTTACTTTATTTTTGAACAGCAACCTTTTGTAACTGGATCAGAAGAGACTAAAGAAGTAATATTTACGCCTGGTACTACATACAATAATTTTTTAAAAAACCTTGGAATCCAAGGAGGAGATGTCTTAATAAGCATTAACGATAAAATGTATACTATTAAAAATATATATGATTTATTTGGCGATTCAAACAAATGGAAAATCGGAGACGAAATTAGTTTCAAAATCAAACGAAATAATGAAGTAATAGTACTAAAATCAAAAGTAATAGAACCCACTGTTGAAACAAGAATTTTAGAACTAGATCCAACTGCATCAGAAGAAAAACTAGCGTTATTAAAAAAATGGATTAATGACTAGAGAGGTCATTGTCTGCATATTTTAATTCATATATTTAACACCACATCTTATTAAACTAAAAAACTTATAATGAAAAATGTTCCATTTTTTACAAATGACACTATTGTTTTTGGTATTTTATTACTATGCTTAGGGTTGGTTTTTTATACAGCATCACTGAATACAAAATTTTGGAAATCATTCTACAAATTTGTTCCTGCAATATTACTTTGTTATCTACTCCCAGGTATATTTAATAGTTTAGGTATTATAGCTCCAAATTGGGAAGAAATTGATGCTAATGGAGAGATTATAAAAAAATCTTCAAATGTCTATTATATTGCCAGCAGATATTTACTACCTGCTTCTTTAGTATTAATGACATTAAGTATAGACCTTAAAAGTATTTTTAATTTAGGCCCAAAGGCGCTGATAATGTTCATAACTGGTACCATCGGCATTATAATAGGAGGGCCAATAGCAATATTATTAATTTCTTTGGTTTCACCAGAAACCGTAGGAGGCATTGAATTTGATGCTGTATGGAGAGGACTTTCTACGCTGGCAGGCAGTTGGATCGGTGGCAGTGCTAATCAAGCCGCAATGCTAGAGATTTACCAGTATAATCCACAAAAATATGGAGGAATGGTACTGGTAGATATCGTTGTCGCTAATGTATGGATGGCCATTTTACTTATAGGAATTGGTAAAAGTAAAAAGATAGATCAATGGCTAAAAGCAGATACTAGTGCTATCGAATCCTTAAAACAAAAAGTATCTAGTTATGCAGATAGTATTACTCGCAATCCTACACTTACAGATTATATCATTATGCTTTCGATAGCATTTGTTACCGTAGGAATTGCTCATTGGGGTGCCGAAGGGATTTCTAATGTATTATCAAATAATTTTGAAGTATTCAATGACAAAAGTTCTGCGTTGGCATCATTTACCTCAAAGTTTTTCTGGATGGTTACTATTGCCACTGCCATTGGGATTATATTGTCGTATACAAAAGCTAAACAATATGAAGGTGCTGGAGCCAGTAAATTAGGAACTATCTTTATTTACATTCTAATAGCCACTATAGGGATGAAAATGGACTTAAGTATGATTTTCGAAAACCCTGGACTAATAGCTATCGGTTTTGTGTGGATGACCATACATGCTGCATTACTTATTGGGGTAGCAAAGCTTATAAAGGCTCCTTACTTTTTTCTAGCAGTAGGTAGCCAGGCCAATGTTGGCGGAGCAGCCTCTGCACCGGTTGTTGCTGCAGCATTTCACCCATCACTTGCAACCGTTGGGGTTCTTTTAGCAGTTTTTGGATATGTAGTAGGAACTTATGGAGCTATTTTATGCACGATATTAATGCAAATTGCATCAGGAAATTAATTATACAAAGACCATAGTAGCCTAAAATATTAACCGAGGACTATTGGTTTTTCTTCGATAATTATTTCAAATAAAATACGCATATTTGTAGCCATTTAAAAAAACAAAATTCCATCAATGAGACATCTGTTTATCATAGCATCTTTAGCAATCGCACTAACCAATTGTAGTAGTCCAAAAAAAGGGAATGTTACTATAATTGGCAACATCAAAGGGCTTAAAAAAGGAACAGTGTATTTGCAAAAAATACAAGACACTTTACTTATAAATTTAGATTCTGTTAAAATAGATGGTAATTCTGAATTTATTCTAAAAGCAGAAGTAAAAGAACCAGAGGTACATTACTTATACTTGGATAAGAAAGATGGTGCACAATATAATGATCGTATCGATTTTTTTGCTGAACCAGGTGAGATTACTATTACCACTACTCTTAATCACTTTGAAAAAGATATTAAAGTAATTAGTCAAGGTAAGAATCAAAAAAAGTATGAAGAATACAAGAAAATGAAGCTACGTTTTGACGAGAGAAATCTAAGACTTATTAAAGAAAACTTTGAGGCCAGTAAGCAAAATGACGATGAAAAACTGATTGAAAATGATGAAGCTTATAAAAAATTAATGCGACAAAAATATTTATACACTATCAATTTTGCTGTGTTTAATAAAAAACTTGAAGTTGCTCCTTATGTTACGCTCAACGAAATTTATGATGCTAATATCAAATACCTAGATACGATTGCAAAATCGATAAGCCCTAAGGTAAAAAAGTCGCTCTACGGCAAACAATTAATCAAATATATTGCCGATAGAAAAGCAAAAGAAGAAGCTGCCACAAAAAAAAATGATTCTATTAACGAATAAATTATTAGTAATGCATAAAACAAAAAGTCCTGAATGTACATTCAGGACTTTTTGTTTTAAAAGAGACAATAGAGAGACTCTCTCTTTGACAGTATCTTAGTAAACTTCTCATTCTTAGATCTTATTTCACTAAAAAACGACAAAATCCTAAACATAAAAGTTTAGGATTTTGTTAAAGAGCCGATGGAGGGACTCGAACCCACGACCTGCTGATTACAAATCAGCTGCTCTAGCCAGCTGAGCTACATCGGCAAAAGCGATGCAAATATAATTTCTACAATCATATTTGCAAATACTTTTTTAAAAAAATTACAATGAATTTACTTTCTTGATTAAAGCTTCTGCAGTTTTCTGTAAATCCACACGAATAGCTTTAAAGTGTTTGGAAGCATTTTCTACTTTGCTATCATTAACTCTGGTCATAAAACCATCAAAAGATGTGATTGCTTCATCAATAATAGCTTCTCCTGATTTATCATCTTTATCAGGGTTATCCAATTGCCATACATAAACTTCTTCTATAATATCTCCTAACACATAGTTAATATCTTTCTTTAGGTCTCTCTTGTTTGCCATATCAAATTATTTTATGCAAAATTAGTGTTTTAGATTAAATGGTAGTCAATTCTTTTACTTTTGTCATAGCCTTATTCATATGTTTGGACGCATTGAGGCTATTAAATTTTAATTGTATTATGCCTTCTTTATCGATTACATAAGTTTCCCTTCCTGGCAACAGTCCTAATAATTCAGATTTTACCCCAAAAAGCTTTCTTAATTTTCCTTTTGGATCTGATAAAAACACATAGGGTAGGTTATAACGATTTTTAAATTTTGTATGCGATGCGATGCTATCAGAACTTATTCCTATAACCTCTGCTCCTAATACCTTAAATTCTTCATAACTGTCTCTAAAACTACATGCTTCTTTGGTGCATCCTGGTGTAAAGTTTTTTGGATAAAAATAAATTACCACTGGTTTTTTTCCAATAATTTCTATACTCTTAAAATCTTTTCCATTATCGTTTAATGCGCTAAATTCGGGTATCTTGTCTCCTACTACTAATGCCATAGTTATTCGCCTTTATAAATTACAAAATTACGAGGGGTTTCATACAGGGTTACTTCAATATTATATTTAGGATCAATCTTATTTCGTAATCGATTCCAGATAACGACTGCTATATTTTCGACGGTAGGGTTTAGAGTAGCAAATTCCTTTACTTCTTCATTAAGGTTTTTATGATCCATATAATCTTCAACTTCGATCTTAATATAATCTTTCAATATTTTAAGATCAATTAAATAACCCGTCTCTGGATCAACCTCTCCAATAACACCAACAATAAGCTCATAGTTGTGCCCGTGGTATTTTGGATTACTACATTTACCAAATACTTCAAAGTTTTTTTCATCGCTCCAATCTTTTCGATACAATCTATGTGCAGCGTTAAAATGCGCTTTTCTACAGGCTTTTATCTTCATAAAGTGATGTGTGAATAAAACTTATCAAAAATGATTTTAAACCATTCTGTATAAACTTCGGGATGTATAGAAATATCATTTTTAACTTCTTCTATGGGCATCCATTTCCAATTAGCTACTTCATTAGGATTAATCACAGGTGAGTTTTCATATTTCCCTATTAATACATGATCATATTCGTGCTCTGTAAGACCGTTGTCAAAAGGGGCTTTATAAATAAACGAAACAGAGTCTTTAAGTGAAGTAGTAAAACCCATTTCTTCTTGCAGTCTTCGAATTCCTGCATCTATATTACTCTCTCCATGTCTTTGATGACTACAACAAGTATTGGTCCATAAACCTGGTGAATGATATTTATGAAGAGCTCTTTGTTGAAGCATTAATTCGTTCTTACTATTAATTACGAATACCGAAAAAGCGCGATGTAATATTGCTTTTTGGTGGGCTTCTAATTTAGGCATTAAGCCTATTTGCTCATCATTTTCATTAACTAAAATAACCTTTTCTTCTTCCATTATTTTTAATTACGTCAAAATTACAAAATCATACTAGTAATTCATAATGTATAACCTAGCATAATTGAATATAGTATAATTGATCAAAAACAAAAAACACCTTAGTGATTAAGGTGTTTCTAAAATATACTAAACTTTGTTATCATTGTTCTATGATAATAAATTCGCTTCTTCTATTTTTTTGATGCTCTTCTTCAGAGCATTCTACACCATAAACGCAATTGTTTATCAACTCTTCTTCGCCATAACCTTTACTCGTTAATCGGCTTCTATCTATCTCTCCTATTATTGCGATATAGTTCAGCGTTTTTACAGCTCTTCTACTACTTAATTTTTTATTGTACGCTGCAGAAGCTCTACTATCTGTATGCGACCTAATATCTATCTTTAAGTCTGGGTTTTGTTTCATTACTTCAATAACCTTGGCAAGTTCTACCTTAGCATCTTCTCTAATTATATAATCATTAAAGTCAAAATAAATAGGGTTCAGAGACAATATTTTTGCCAAATCATCTCCAACTATTACAGATTTCGTTACTTTTTCTAAGGTAAAAACTAGTCTAAAAGTATCTTCTTCTCCCGGAGTGCTTATTATTCGTTCTTGTGTTACATATCCATTTTTCTCAACACGAACAGTATATACCTCGCCATCCAACACTTTAACAGAATAAAATGCAGGCACTTCCTCATCTGTCACAACAAATTCACGAATCAGTTTATTATTCCCGTCGTATATCGATATTACTGATCCTACAAGTTTTTCGCCAGTATCTTTATCTGTTGGCATTTCAACAATAACACCACTGTAGCTTTTTAAACCATCAAATTGCGTGAAATTATAAATATCATCACTTCCTTTTCCTCCTTCGCGATTAGACGAAAAAAAACCTCTTTTAGTTTCATCATTTACAATAAATGCAAAATCATCTTTTGGGCCATTTATTGGTTTACCAACATTAATAATCCAACCCTCTTTACCGGTAGTAGGTTCAAGTTTAGTAACGTATACATCTAACCCTCCTAATCCCATATAACCATCGGATGAAAAATATATGTCATTATTTTTACTTATGAAAGGAAACGTTTCTTTACCTTTTGTATTAATACGATCTCCTAGATTCTCTGGTTCTCCAAAACTACCATCTGCATTAATCTCTATTTTATAAAGATCAGAAGCTCCCATACCTCCTGGCATATCTGACGAAAAATATAGTGTTTTTTCATCTATACTCAATGCAGGATGAGCAACAGAATATTCATCATTGTTAAATGATAAATTTTGCGGGGTTGTCCATCCTCCTTTCGGGTTTTTATATGATCTAAATATTTTTAATTTATTAGTTCCTTTTTTGTCTCTACCTAATTTTCCTTCATCAAAATTATTTCTTGTAAAATAAACCGTTCTACCGTCTGAGGTAAAAACAGGTGTTGATTCATGAAATTTAGAATTTATGTTTTTATCCAGTTTTCTACTTCTAGAAAAACTTCCACTTACACTATCATAACTGGTTACAAAAAGATCTAAAAAAGCTTCATTATTCCATTGATGGAGATTATTTTTAAATATCAATGTATCCTTAGATGAGCTAAAAACAATTTGATCCCCATAAAAAGCCGCTCCAAAATCAGCAAATAAAGAATTAATAGATGAGTTTTCAATACCAAATCTTCCGGATTGATCCTCTATACGCGCCAAGTAATCTGGTGCAAGTATAAATAATCTGGATCGTTTATCACTAATATCTAATATTGCAAACTTTTTCATAAATATATCTGACTCTCCGTACCTCTGTGCTGTTTTTAGAGTTTGAGCATATCTATAATAATACTCCCTTTCGACTTCTTCTGGATAAGAATTAACCAATTCCTCGTACCATTGTAAAGCCTCTTCATATTGACCATTAAAATAATAACTATCTCCTAGTTTACTATAAAGCTCTGCACTTTTGTGACCTTTTTCGACTACTCTAAGATAAGTTTGTTGGGCGTCGACATATTGATATTTATCATATTGATTTCTAGCTTTATCAATTTTCTTTTGCTGAGAGAAAAGGGTATCTCCCGAAAAAAAAATTATAAAAACCAACAATAATCTAAGTAAATATTTGCTCATATTTATAGTTATATAAAATGTGGTTAAAAGAATCTTGGTGTTAACATTCTATTATATTTCTTAAATAACTCAAAACGTAACATCACTTCATAACTTCCATCATTAAACTGGGTCTGCCCCAGTTGTGTAGTTTCCCTATCATATGCAAAACCAATCATCATCGAATCTGATATTTGAAAACCTAACATGCCACTAAATGCAGCGCTCCATCGATATGCTGCCCCTAGAGTTAATCGGTCATATAATAAAAAATTAGCAGAAACATCTACTTGTAATGGTGCTCCAAATACTAATTTACTTAATACTGCTGGTTTAAACTTTACATCATCACTTATATTAAATACATATCCTGCAATCAAATAATAATTAATTCTCTCTTCTGCCAAAAAACTAACAGCTGTACTATTACTATCTGTTGTATTTTCATCAAAATGATCTGTTTCTAATAAATTAGGGGCGCTTAAACCTGCATAAAATTTATCATCATGATAATATACACCAACTCCAACATTAGGACTAAATTTATTATCAATATTATTTTCGAATAATGCATCATTATTATTAAACTGAGTTAGTTTTTGAAAATCCACATTCAACAAATGTCCTCCAGCTTTTAAACCAAAACTCAACTTTCCCAACTCTGAAGTAGGTATTGTATATGAAAAATCGATATCAAAATAGGTCTCATTTGTTGGTCCTATCTCATCATTAACAATTGAAAATCCTAAACCTATCCGTTCATTATCTCCAATAGGTGTATTAAGTGTTAATGTTTGAGTTCGAGGTGCTCCATCTAGGCCAACCCACTGACTACGATGCAGACCCATAATGCTCATTACTCCTCGACTTCCTGCATAAGCAGGGTTAACACTTATTGTATTATACATGTATTGAGTATACTGTGCATCTTGCTGGGCATGGGCTTGAAAGTAGGAAAAACTAATTGCTCCAAGCATAAATATAGTTAATAATCTATTCATAAGCATTTAAATTCGATTTAGGGAATAACATATATACTATTCAAAAATATTTTTATTTATTTATATACAAATAACCAGCTTTAGAATTACGAATACCGCTAGCGTTTTCATATTCTAAGATATAATAATAAGTTCCTACAGGCAACTCTTCTTTATTATTTATTGTAACTCTTCCTTCACTAATCCCTTCAAAGAACCTTGCACCTGGTTGCTCATACCCATCTTCTTCAAATACTTTAACTCCCCAACGGTTAAATATTTGCACTGTATTATTTGGAAAATTACTCAATCCAACTATCCTAAATTCATCATTAACACCATCTCCATTAGGCGTAATACCTGTATATACTATCAAACTATCTTCTGGTACAATCACGGTTACTGTTTCATCTTCATAATCACCATCATCATCTAGATCTATATTTGTATCATTTAACGGATCGTCAGATATATCAACTACATCATTTCCATTTGGATCCTGACCTGTCACAGTTGCTTGATTTGTTACACTACCAGCAAGCAAATCTTGCTCTGTTAAAATGTAAGTAGCCGTAAAACTAGTATCATCAGTTTCACCTGCGACAAGATCAATCGGATCACCTCCAACTACAATTCCGGGTAATGGATCTGAAAGTACTATGTTAGTAATATCAACATTACCCGTATTCTCTATTGTAAATACATATCTAATTTCGTCACCAGCATTGGGAACTCCATTATTATTTGTATCTACATATATTCCTGTTTTGGTTAAAGCCAGATTAGCACTTCCAACTACAGTAATTGTAATTCTAGCATCATCACATAATGACGGAGTAGTTATACTACATAATCTATAATCAATAGTATAATCTCCCGATGGAGTATTTGGTAACACTACAATTTCTCCTGTTGTTTGATCTAAACTAACACCGTCTGTAAGGTCTGTATCTGTTACTGTAGTAATGGTAACATCATTACCTAAAGTAACTCCATTTCCATTCAATATATCATTATCATCAACTACATTAATTGAAGTATCTCCTAAACTACCGTCTAAGTTCAAAGTATCATCATTTGCTATGATTACACCAGTAACAGTAATAGTAATTATAGCATCATCGCACGATAATGGATCCGCTATACTACACAATGTATACTCGATGGTATAATCACCTGGTGGAGTATTTGGTAATACTAGCACTTCACCAGTTATTGGATCTAAACTAACATCATCACCTGGTGCAGGATCATTTACTGATGTAATAATTACATCTACACCAATATTTACTGAATTATTATTTAATGTATCATTATCATCAACTACATTAACAGAATTACCTCCTGTATTACCGTCTATACTTACAATATCATTATTTGCACAAATTACATTACCAATCGTGACCGTAGCAGCAGCATCCGTAGTACAGGTAGTATCAGTAGTACTTCGTACCGTTAAGGTATAGGTATTCG
>CANMWA010000008.1 GCA_947501475.1 uncultured Aquimarina sp.
ACCGATACGGGTAACAACACCTATGGTTTTAAAGACGGCACCAATACTGATAATGATTACCAGTATGATGCCAATGGGAACTTAACGATCGATCGTAATAAGGGAGTAACCAGTGTGTTATACAATCATTTTGATTTACCTACGGATATTGTAGTAAGTAATACCGAACATAACGGAAATCTTAAATATGTTTATGATGCTAATGGTATTAAACTTAGAAAAATAAAAACCGAAGGTAGTTCTGTTACGACAACAGATTATTCTGGTAGTTATATGTATGAAAATGGAAACCTTAAGTTTATCAGTCAACCTGAAGGATATATTGAACCTGATGGAAACAACTACCAATATGTGTATCATCTAAAAGATATCTGGGGTAATACTAGAATCACATATGCAGATACGGATAAAGATGGTTCTATAGTAACTTCTGAAATTAGAAGAGAGCAAAACTTTTATCCTTTTGGGTTGGAGCATAAAGGGTATAATACTGCTTTAAGAGGAGTTAAGAACAATCTAAAAACCTATCAAGGTCAGGAATTTACCGAGGACTTAGGTTTAAATACCCATGAATGGAAATATCGTATAAGTGATCGTAGTATTGGTAGGTTCTGGCAAATTGACCCTCTTGCAGAAGATTATATGTATAACTCAACCTATGCCTTCCAAGAGAATAAAATGGGAATGGGAATTGAGTTGGAAGGAGCTGAATTACTTCCCTTTAATGCTACTGATATGTTTAACTTTAATGGAGGGAGCAAACCTGTACTCACCTTTGGGCTTCATAACATAGAACTTCCAATGGCAGAAAGAAGGGCTTATGGGGATAATGCAGCTACCAACGCAGTAGTTTTTGTTGGAAATACTGTAGGTTCTATTTATAATGGTGTTGCAGGCACTTGGAATGCAGGGATGCAAGGTCAGAATATGGGAGAGATCACTGACGCAGGTATGTCTGAGATGGGTAAAACGATGAACCGAATAGAAAACGGTGAGGGAACTATTCAAGATGCTGAAAATATTACTGCTGGTGTTGCATTAAGTGTTGTTAAAGGTAAAGGAGGCAAAGGAGCAGGAAAAATAAAACAAGCAGGTGTAACGGGTCATACAAAGCACGGTCTCAATCAATCAATTAATAGAAATGGAGGTCGTGGAGTTAGTGCAAAAGCCAAAGCAGACGCAATAGTAAATCCTAAATCAGTTACATCACAAAGTGGAGGAAGAACTAAATATAAAGGTAAAAAAGCTACTGTTGTTACAAACTCAGATGGAAAAATTATAACTACTTTTGGTTCATCTCGTTCTAAAACTAGTGTGCCGCAAGGTAGACCACAGGGAGGAGGAAAAGCTCAAAGAAGGAATATAAAGGAAACAGGAGCTAGTTATAATCCAAATCAAATCAAATAAGAATTATGAAGTTTAAATTGCAAAAGAAAGATTTTGAATTTATTATCAAGATTATAGAGTCTTTACCAGAGGACTTAAACTATATCAAAGATGATCAGTTTAATATAACTTTTGAAGCTGATAATAAAACAACTGAGATTCTTCTAGATAGATTATCAGATGTTTTAGCAGACAAAGGTTTTGATAATAATGACAATTTAACTAGTACAGGTGTTAGAATTGAAAGAATAATCGATTCAATATCAGAAGTATTCTACGATTAATATTACAAATTAGAGGTGTTAATAAGACCATCCTTCGGGATGGTTTTTTTATGAGTAAGCTTTTTGTGTTTTATAGTCACGCAGGCACATATCAATAAAGTCATAGATATACTTTTTACGATCATCTGATAGGTTAGAAATATCTTCGATGCGCTGTAAAACTTCTTTATGCTTTACTAATACAGAGGTATCCCCCGCTCCCGCATTCTATGGATAAAAACAAAGGTATTACCAGTGTAAGTTATAACCGTTTTAACCTCCCTAAAAAAGTTGAAGTAACCAATACAACGCATAATGGAGTTATACAATATATCTATGATGCCAATGGTACCAAACTAAAAAAGACAGCAAATGATAATGGTAATGAAACTATTGTTGAATATAATGGTAACTTTGTATACGAAAATGGTTCATTGAAATCGATTACACAGCCCGAGGGCTATATAGAGTCTAATGGTTCTGGAGGCTATCAATATGTATATAAATACCGTGATATCTGGGGTAATACTCGTATCACCTATGCCGATGACAATAATGATCAAAAGGTTGTTAAAACCGAAATACGTAGAGAGCAAAACTACTATCCTTTTGGTATGCAACACAAAGGGTATAATAGCATGTCGTACGGAGTTAAAAACAATCTAAAAACCTATCAAGGTCAGGAATTTACCGAGGACTTAGGATTAAACACCCACGAGTGGAGATATAGAGTAAGTGATCCAGCAACGGGTAGGTTTTGGCAGATTGATCCTTTGGCTGAGAAATATGTGTATAACTCTACATATGCTTTTCAAGAAAATAAACTTGGTTCGGGCGTTGAGCTTGAAGGACTTGAGAACTCAAGTTTTGAATCACGTCAAAGATATAGGGATAAACAACACATAAAGGGTAATATTACTACGGATGAGTTTATTCAACAAGGAAGTGCTGAAGGCAAGGGAGCATTAGCAGGGATTTCATTAATTACTCCTGGCCCTGAAGATGTTGTAATAGGTGCTTTTGTTGCTACTAAATTTGGAGGAGCTATTATAAGAGGATTATCTAAGTTTGCAGATGAAGCTGCGAGAGCCGTTAAAAAGATTTTTAAAACTAGTGATGAAGGAGCTGATGCTGTTAAAGCTGGTTCTAGAACAGAACCCAAGGATTTACAAGAACAATTAACATTAGATGAGGCTAAGTCAGGGCAAGGAGAAAAGATAATGCAAGGAAAATTAAAAGATGGGAAGTATGATCCTGAAACTGGCACTGTAGATAAAATGGGGCATAACCATGATCATGGGGATGGTACATCAACAGAAGTACATTATGATAGAAACCGTAAGACAGGTGAAGGGTCTGGTTATAAAATTAAAGATGACACAAATAAGAATAGTCGAGGAAATAAAAATGGAAATTCCTGGACTACAATAAAGGATAAGTAATGAAGGTTAAGTATAAAGTTCAAGATATTAGAAGGCATAAAGAAAATGGTCTTTTAATTAATGAAGAAAGGTATTATAATAGATGGCCTATTTTGCCTGAACAATTTCCTTTGACTTATGATAAATCTTATAATGTTTATGGTATTGACTATTCTAAAGAAGGATTTGTGAATTTTTTAGTTGAAGATGATACAGGTGTTATTTATCCTAAATTTTATCCATCTGATTTTTTTGAAATAGAAGACAATAGATTGTCTAAATTTTGGGTTTTAGATGGAGATTTGATTTTTCCTTTATCAAAAATTGAATACCCTGTTTTGATATCGTTTAAAGAAATGATAGAAAATGAGTATTTTTTTGATGAGATATTGGACTGTAAAAATAATACTTGCCAAATATTTAAACAGTACAAAGAATTAATGGATTTAGAATTTGCTAACAATTCTTATCCAAAGTCCAAATCAATTGGAGATAATTGGTTTTTATGCTATAAATGTGATTCGGCTATTGAAGATTGTAGTAACTTAGAAATTATCAGATGCTCAAATTGTCAGGCTTTACAAAATAAAAATGAATAATATATTAGGATTAGTTTTTCTATTTGCAAGCCTTACTTCTTGCTCTCAAAAGTTAGATTGTACAGGGATTAAAGAAGGTAATTTTGTTATGCCAAATGATACAGAGGGTACAACACCTTACAAAATTACCAGAAATGGTGACGTGCAAAAAGAGATTAATGAAGGAATAGTAACATCATATTCAAAAATAGAATGGTTAAATGATTGTAGTTATATCCTGCTTTATGATGAAAACAAAATTTCTTTAACTGATTTTCAGAAGAAAGTTAATAGTGTTGGAGGTATTGTTGTTGAAGTTACAAAAGTAAAGGATAATTGTTTTTACTACACCTCTAATATAAAAGGAGACCCGCCTAGTGAGAGCATTAATGGAGTAATGTGTAAAGAATAATGAAAATAAAGAACCTTGAGTAAGTTATAAGTGATTGGGTATAATTAAAAGTATAAAAGCTATACTAGCAATAGTATAGCTTTTTGTATTTTGGTAAGATTAGTAGAGACTATAAGGGTTTATGTTATGTTAAAGAAAGAATGTTTGTTAGAATATACAAAGCAGGGTCGCCACTAGTCGCAGACTAGCGGGAGCGGGGAATTCTTTTCGACGAAAAGCAATAAGAAACAATGGTAAGTTTTAGAAAAGAATAACACTTTATTCACCTATTAAATATTACTTTTGATTTAAATATATTCATATGGCAAATTATCTAAAATATTCTGATATAGAGCTTAAAGCAATTTTATGCAAGTACGACTCATTAACTTTTTTGGCGAAAATCGAATTGAAAAAGGAATTATTGAACCGTAATCTTAGTTTAGATACTGCTGATTTTAAAGAACTAGATCTTCTGATAGCAAAAGAAATGAAAAATGTTAAGCAGCTTAAGTTTATGAGCGATATTGGTTTTGACGTCAATTGGTTTAACGATAACCAATCTTTTGAAATAACTAGATCATCAAAAGCTACAATTATAGATACATTAGCTATTTTTTTTGGGCTTATTTTTTCAGTAATAGCTACTTTTGGTTTATCATTTGTAATAGGCTATTTATTTTTTGATGTTCCTTTTACTACTATGGGTATAATCTTTAATAGTTTTCTTTTGCTTTTGGGGTTTTATGGATTTAGGATATTATCTAATGGATTTAATCGTCTTATTAAATATAAAGATTTTAAATTTATAGTTAATCAAAAAAGAATTATCTTAAGGAAACGTTTTGATTTTAAAATACAAGAAATAGAAGATGAAATATCTTCACTAAATTTAAAAATAGATGATCAAATAATATCACTTATGAGTGGAGACGTAGAAATAATTAATGCGAGTTCACCTAGCTTTGGAGCAAAATTAACACTTAAAGAAATAGCCAGTTATTCTATTTTTTGATTTATAGTAATGCTAAATATTTTATAATTTCTACAGCTTGTATCGTCCTAAAAAAAGTTTACATATTTATACTTAATCCCCCACTACTCCTAGTCTGCGACTAGTGGCGATTATGAGTAAGTTATAAGTGATTGGGTATAATTAAAAGTATAAAAGCTATACTAGCAATAGTATAGCTTTTTGTATTTTGGTAAGATTAGTAGAGACTATAAGGGTTTATGTTATGTTAAAGAAAGAATGTTTGTTAGAATATACAAAGCAGGGTCGCCACTAGTCACAGACTAGCGGGAGCGGGGAACATAAGTAAATATTGGGTTAAGTAATAGAAATGCCTTGAATGTATTTAACAAAAAATAGTATTAATTTTAAAGAGTTAAAATGAAACAGCAAGTAAAAGAACTAATAAACTCTTTGTATTTAGGAAAGATTAACAAAAATGAATTTTTGCAAATCTATTTTGAGGGTAAATCACCAGATAGTAAAAGGTTATCTGAACTGTTAAAAAAAGGAATAGTAAATGAAGATAGAGACATAATAGAGGAAGCAATAGTTCTATTGTATACTAATTCCTTTCCTAATTCTTTATTTACTAATCACCTTTCTGAACTATTACTTGCACAGTGGCATACAAAACATGAAGATATAGTTTCTTTATTAAAAGATATAGCTAACCTTAATACTATTGAGAGTTTGTACGAAGTCACAAAATTGAAGTTAGAGTACTTGGATTATGATGATACATTTCAGCTTGCAAGAAAAAGTATAAAAGCGCTTTCTCAAATTAATGATAAAAATGCAATAAGTAAACTAAAATTGATTTTGAATGATGAAAATGAAGTTATATCTAATTATGCAAAAAAAGAATTACTTAAAAAAGGAGTGCAATATTAAATGTTTTAAAAAATAGTATTCCATGATAAAAAAAATAATTTTTAAAACTGGATATCTCAATGGAGATGATGAGCTTACTACTATAAAAGGGCATCGAAGTGACATTCTAGTTGAAGACCATGAAGGAATGTTTTATGAATTAAATGTAATTGACCTTGATCGATTAAAAGTAGATTTTTTAGGTAATAAAAAAAATGGAAAGAATTATTTCACTGATACGGGATTAATAATTCTTGATGTAATTACTAAAGATGCAATTCTGAAAGCTGTACGCTCATTAATAAAAGAAAATTTTTTTTCAACTCAAAAACCAATAAAAAAAACTATTTCCAAGGATTGGTTTGTTCTTTCATTAGACTAAAAATATACCATGAGGAATTATGATAAATGAACAAGAATTAGTGGAAATTGAAAAAAGATGTAAACATTCTACACAAGGACCTTGGAAAGCATATATAGAAGGACGTGATCATACAAGTGGTAGTCATGTTATTATAACTGGAGTCAAAAGTGGGGATTATGGAGAAGCATTTGAAATAGACGGAGCTAGAGCAGATGACTATGATTTTATCGCAAATGCTAAACAAGATATCCCTAGACTTATTGAAGAAATTAGAAGATTGAAAAAACCACATAATCAATAGAAAAAAGATCTTAATGTCATCATTTAATATGTTGCGTTAACAACTTGATAAATGGCAATAGTTTGTTTATCAAATACGGCTCTTATAATTCTATCATTGTTTAAAATTTTCATACTATAACACTATTGCTTTTGCAATTGCTTGATAAAATAAGAAGGATAGATATCTGTTATTTTACGAAAAGCGGAAGCAAAAGATTCTCCGTTATTATACCCCATATGATCTGCAATTGCTTCAATAGTAAATAATCGAAGTTCCTTACTATTTGTTAGTTCCTGAATGGCATATTGAATCCGAAGTTCATTCAAATAAGCAGTAAAATTCTTATTTTTGTAGGTGTTTACCACTTTAGACAAATAAGAAGAGTTGGTTTTCAATTCTTTTGCGAGGTCTTTTAAATTGGTGTTTTTTTGAAGATAAAGCTTTTCCTTTTCAAATCTTTTTAATCCATTTAAAATATTATTAATAGTATCTGAAGGCAAGTCAATATCACCGCCTTTACTATTGTAAGTTTTGTTTTTTTCTATTAACTCGTCAAAACTTTTCCTAAAGCGTTTATTTCTCGAATAAAAAATAAAACCAATAATACCAAGTATTATTATAGAAAACCCAGTGATGTATAATAGCATTTGTAGTTGTAGCCTTTTATTTTTTTCTTCTAATGTATTTTGTTGCTCTTTGGCCACCTCATATTTTGTTTCTATTTTTTTAACGTTATTAATAAAGGTTCTATTTGTTAATTCATCCGAAACTTTTACAGTTTCCTTCATTTTCGCATAAGCTACCTTTATATTACCTAGTTTATAATTTGATTCCGCGATATATTCAAGATTATTTCGTTTAATTCTAAGGGACTTACCTTTAATATATTCGTTAGATTTATTTGCTTGATCAATAGATTTATTATATTCATTTTCTTCAAGAGATAGTTTGCTTAAATTATTTAGAGAAATTGATATTCCAAAAGAATCGTTAGCTTGTTTATGCAGACTTAGAGCTTTATAAATATAATTTTTGGATTTGTTAAAGTTTCTTTTAGCAGTTTCGATTCTACCTAAATTATTATAAACTCTGGGTAAGAATGTATTGGTTTTTTTATTTTCTGGGAACTTCAAAGCCTTGTTATAAAAATGTAAGGCACTGTCTAGTTTGTTTTTATAGAACTCAGGTTTGTTAATGTATTCAATCAGATAATAACTACTTCCTAAACTCCAACAACTGAAAACTATATCTACAGTATCTTCTCTTGTTTCCGCTATAAATAAAGCTTTTCTATGGTAATGTATTGCATTTTCAAAATTAAACGAGATTTTATAAACTTGGCCAATAAAGCTTAAGTAATCATATTCTAACTTAAGGTCTTTTAATTTTTCAATTTCTTTTACACGTCTTAAAACTATATCGAAGTTCTCATCATTATCATTTATATAATATTCAACCTTAAAACGTCTCAGTTCAATAGCATATTTATCTTTAATATTTAGTGTTTTCTTCTTTTTTTCAAGGTTCTTTAATATTGACAAAGCTTCTTTACGTTGCCAGTTATCAATTTTTTCATCAATTTCAATTAGACTTTCCAAAATAACATTGTGTTGACTCGTATTTTGTGCAAGTAAAAATGTGTTGGTAAAAAAACTTAATAGAAAAAGCAGAAAATATTGGTTATAAAATCCTTTGGTGATTGTTCTCATTTACGGTAAAGATCGATTTTTAAATAAAAATAAGATGTTCTTTTAATAAAGTTATTGTATTTATCAAAAATCCAATCTTTTTGGTATTTAAATAACCCGATATTCATAAATTTCGACCAACTTTATTGCTTAAAGGTAAATTCCAGGTATATCTTTGAGGTTGTAAAACAATTTAAAGAGAATAGGACGCTAAGATAACCACTTCAAAAAAAGAAAAATAACGTAAACACATCTCCCGATTTCCATAGTGAAATCACCGCTCCAGCATTCTATGGATAAAAACAAATTAAAAACAAATGAACTCAGAAGAATTTTACGATAGAATTTGTAGTCTCCCAGAAATATGTGAAAATCGAGATTTAGAAGAATTTCTTTTGGCATTATATCAAAAAGTGCTTAGGCACAAAGAAAAAACATTAACCTATGACTTATTACTAGAGATGATCACCGAATCTTTTACAAGTGAGGTGTACGAATTTCAAGAAAAATGGCTCGAGATTGTAAAACCTCCCAACGATAACATAATGAGTGAAAAAATTACAAATCCAGAGATTAGTGATGCTATTCATAAAACCAATACTACAATGCCAGGCTCTTTTGAGTTTACATTAGAAGTTTTACAATTTCAAATATCGGATTTACATAAAATGAGAGGTAAACAATTAGAAGATAAATTTCGATATCTTGGTATAGATTCAGAAACCGGAAATCGCTGGTATAATTTTGATCCCTTTGGAAACCTAGAATGTGGGGCCAGATGTATGGTTGATAATGACCAAAATTTAGCCAGTCTAGACTGGTCTTTTATTGGAGAACTACTAGAAATGGGAAGGATTTATGAATAAGGACAAATCTAGATACCAAAAGCTTTAAAAAATGAATAAAACTCAAACTCAAATTAGCAGGTTAATAAGCTACTGGTTACGACATAAACCAGAGGATGCCAAGATCTAACTAGATGAGTTTGGCTGGGCCAATATCGAAGCTATTTTAGAGCCCCCCGCTCGGGGGAATATAAAATTAATAAAGAAACAGGTTTAGTTAGAACTACTCATGGACTTTCGTTGGATACTAATCCAGACACTGTTTCTAAATTTGGAGGAGCTTTTAAACTAGAGTCTTTGCCTAAAGGTCTAAAAGTAATTCAGAGGGGAAAAAGAATGGAACATTTTGAAATAGTACCTACACAAGAAATGTCGATGATAAATTTTCAATCTTTGTTAAATCAAATAAAAGTATCATTTTTTAAAATGTAAATAGTTTGTATATGAATGACGTAAATATTTTTTGTTTAGACAATAACGAATTCAAAGAGATTGATTCTATAAACAGGGGTTATAGAGAAGATATTTATGTGAAATTTGGAGATGATTATTTTAATTTAAACTTTTACGATATTGTAAGATTAAAACAAGATTTCGAAACAGAAATAGAACATTACGGAGTTTTTTCTATTGAACCTAATACTATAATTCTTACTGAAGTAAATAAACATGAAATTAGAAGTAATATTGAAAATTTGATCAAACAGAAATATTTCGATGAAATCAAACCATTATCAAAAGAAAAACTCAAAAATTTAAAGCTTATTAGTTTGTATTAAATTTAGTTTTAAAGTGTTTTTCCCGATCGCGCGAAAATGTTCCTTAAATCCGTGCCATCGGATCGAGACAGATTAACAACAGTTAGTATAATACAATGTGGACAAAAAAAGAAATATTCGCAATTGGGGGATTAAGAGAAATTGGGTTTAAACCAAAATCTGATTTGCTAATGGTTTTATCTAGCCAAGGAAGAGGGATATTCGATTGTGAAAAGGCTGAAAAAATTGATAGAGATTATTTTGATTACTATATGGAAGAATGGGACTCTGAAAACGGAAAAGTTGAAGGCTTTGGAGTTTTAGATAGTGAAACCATTATTTGTGGAGGTTTTGAGTTCCAAGACCCATTGTCTAAAAAGACTTTCGATGATTGGACAATTGAAATTCGGGAAGAAAATCGTTCAAATTGGAAAGGTGAAATACAAAAATCTGAAGTATTATTCTTAGTCAATGGCAAAGAGAAAATAGAAATTGAAACGTTTCATTACGGGATAGACAGAGCCTATGGATTTTCTGATACCGGAAACTCTTTTGTTTATGGAACACCTAGTGATTTACACATTTGGACAAAATCTAAAAATGATATTAATAAACCAATCGCTCAGATATGATGGTGCAGACATGTTTTCTGTGCTGGGTATAATTAATCGACTTTAATTTTATGCTCTAAAAAAACACCAGTCCCGAAAAATGAAACAGAGATATTTTAAATTTGTTCTAGAGTAAAGAGAAACTAATGAATATAGAAACGATAACATATAATCAATACATAAAAAACATACCTAAGGAAGGGCGACACATTCTCGGTCAACAAAGAGACGACCTGATAATCGTTTACCAAGCTTATAACAATTCTATTGCTAATTTTGCGATTGATAATCAATACTTTGGCGGTCCTTTTTTCAGCTATTCAAGAATGTCCTGGATCAAACCAAACTTTCTATGGATGATGTATCGCTGTGGATGGGCAGAAAAAGAAAATCAAGAAAGAGTTCTTGGAATTTGGATTCGTAAATCTGATTTTGATTCCATTCTTAACGAAAGTGTTTTCAGTTCCTTTCAAGAAAATATCTACAAAACTCACGATAGATGGAAACAGGAACTCGCTAATAAGCCTGTTCGACTACAATGGGATCCTGACCACGATATTTATGGAAACAAACAAGAACGAAAAGCCATTCAACTCGGGATGAAAGGTAACCTACTCGAAAAATATGGAAAAGAGATGATATCCGAAATCATTGATTTGACAGATTTTGTAAAGCAACAAAAGAAAATAATTGATAGTGGTCAAATAGATAACTTACAAGTTCCTAAAGAATGGATTTACAAACCTAAAAATGATCAAATAATAAAACAAATAGGACTAACAAAAAAGCAAAGTTAGTTAAAAAAACAAATGAACTATATAATATTAGACCTAGAAGCTAGCTGTTGGAAAGACAGAAGCATCAATAAACAAAATGAAATCATCGAGATAGGTGCTGTCAAAATAAATGATAAAGGAGAATCTCTAGAAGAGTTTTGCGAGTTTATTAAACCAAAACTCAATCCTACACTATCAGATTTTTGTATAGAATTAACAACAATAACACAAAACGAAATCGACAGCGCAGATACTTATGATAAAGTTATAGAACGATTTAAAAACTGGATCAATATAAAAGAACCATATGTATTATGCAGTTGGGGGTTTTATGATAAAAAACAGTTCGAAAAAGATTGTAAGTTACATGATTTACAAACAGACTGGCTCAAAAATCATATAAGCCTTAAACACCAATATGCAGACATCAAAAATTTAAAAAAACCCATCGGCATGGATGGTGCCTTAAAAAAAGAGGGATTAGAATTAGATGGCACCCACCATAGAGGTATTGATGATGCAAGAAATATTGCTAAGATTTTTAAGGCTAACCCAGGTAAATGGGATACACCAAACGTATAAATCAATGAGCAAAACACAAACAAAAATCAGTAAGCTCATAAGCTACTGGTTACGACATAAACCCCAGGATGCCAAGATCCAACTAGATGAGTTTGGCTGGGCCAATATCGAAGCTATTTTAGAGGCACTCAAAACCAATCAGATCGAGTGTAATAAAGATGATTTGATTACTCTAAGTAATAGTTTTGATAAGGTACGATGGAAAATAGATAAGGTGGCCAATAAGATAAAAGCCACTCATGGACATTCAATTTCTATTCTTCAGGAAGAAGAACCACAAACACCTCCAGAAATTTTATATCACGGTACGGCCACTAGGTTTATAGAAAGTATTATGGATAAAGGGTTGATTTCCAAACAAAGACAATATGTGCACCTATCCGAAACGATAGATATGGCCAAAGAAGTAGCACAACGACATGGCAAACCTGTTATTATTGAAATAGAAACCAAGGCATTAATAGAACACGGATGGAAATTCTACAAAACCGAACAAGATGTATGGTTAACTTCAGAGATTCCATTTAAATCCTTAGATATTGAGCCTTGGGATTTTATTATTGATAAAGAAACAAAAGGCATTTTTCTTAAAGAATTGAAAAAAGAAATAAATCGGGAACATTTACTTTCAGATAAAATTGATAAACTAGAGTTAATAGCAAGATATGGACCTAGTGATGATTGTTTATTCAAGAATCAGGAAAATAATGAATATTTCGTCGTTCATCTCACTTGGAGTGGTAAAAAGGAAAAAGATTCATGGCCATTGGCAAAACAATTTGACAATTTTGAAGAATTTCTTAATACAAGATTGGTAGCAGATCAAGATGATTGGTATGGCCGCCACTAGTCACAGACTAGCGGTATCGGGGTAAAAACTAAAATAGATTATATGAAATTTGTAATTGATGAAGGAGTAATTACTTTTAAACAAGGTTTTAATAAGCAATTAAATCTTAAAAGTTGAAGAGATCCATATACCTTATAATTAGGTTTGATCTATTTTAATGTTTTACCTATGTTTTACCCGAAGATTTAATTTTAAAAACATAAGTATTCGATAAAAAAAATTAACCCTTTGAATTTCAAAGGGTTAATTAAAGTACTGAAGACGGGACTTGAACCCGTACGTCCTAATGGACATTGGATTTTAAGTCCAACGTGTCTACCAATTCCACCACTTCAGCATGGTATATTTTATCTCAGAGCGAAAGACGGGATTTGAACCCGCGACCCTCACCTTGGCAAGGTGATGCTCTACCCCTGAGCTACTTTCGCAGTTTGTAAAGAACTTCGCAATTCGTCATTGCGGATGCAAATTTAAAACAATTCTAATAATACCAAAGTCTTTTTTGTAAAAAGAATTAAAAATTTTACACCTTTGATGCTTTCTGTCTGGTTAACATACGTTTAATCTCATTAAGCTTCATTAATGCCTCTACCGGAGTAAGCGTATCGATATCAATATGTAAAATTTCTTCTTTGATTTCTTCTAGTAAAGGATCATCAAGATTAAAGAAACTTAATTGCAATTCGTCGTCGTCCTGCATCCCTTTAATTTTATCAGTTAGCTCCTCACTACTATGAGATTTTTCGAGTTTTTTAAGCATTTTATTAGCTCTATGCAAAACTTGTTGAGGCATCCCTGCCATTTTTGCTACATGAATCCCAAAACTATGTTCACTACCTCCTGGCACAAGTTTTCGTAAAAACAATACATTGTTTTTAAGTTCTTTTACAGATACGTTATAATTTTTGATACGACCAAAAGTTTCGCACATCTCATTTAACTCATGATAATGTGTAGCAAAAAGTGTTTTTGGTTTTGCAGGATGTTCATGTAAAAACTCGCTAATTGCCCATGCTATCGAAATACCATCATATGTACTGGTACCTCTTCCTATTTCATCTAATAGTACAAGGCTTCGGTCTGAAATATTATTAAGGATACTCGCGGTTTCATTCATCTCTACCATAAACGTAGACTCGCCCATAGAGATGTTATCACTAGCCCCTACCCTGGTAAATATTTTATCTACCACTCCAATTTTTGCTGCTGACGCAGGAATAAAGCATCCCATTTGTGCTAACAATACAATCAATGCTGTTTGGCGTAATATAGCAGATTTACCACTCATATTAGGCCCTGTAATCATAATCATTTGCTGTTGTTCTCTATCCAGCAATACGTTATTGGCTATATATTGTTCGCCTGGTGGTAATTGTTTTTCGATTACTGGATGACGTCCGTTTTTAATTTCGAGATCAAACGATTCATCGATCAAAGGCCGTACATACTTATTTTCTTGAGCTAATTGTGCAAAAGAGCATAAGCAATCTAATTGACCAATCAATGCAGCGTTTAATTGTACAGGTTTAATATATTCATTCATCCAAAGTACCAGATCACTAAAAAGCTGTTGTTCGAGTGCTAGAATTTTTTCTTCTGCCCCTAGTATTTTGGCTTCATATTCTTTAAGTTCTTCAGTAATATATCGCTCTGCACTTACCAAAGTTTGTTTACGTATCCAGGTATCTGGCACTTTATCTTTATGCGTGTTTCGAACTTCAATATAATATCCAAATACATTATTTGATGCTATTTTTAAGGATGTAATTCCTGTAGCTTCGGTCTCTCTTTCCAGCATTTTATCCAGGTAATCTTTTCCTGAAAATGCAATAGACCGCAATTCATCTAATTCATCCAAATATCCACTGGCAATCGTATTTCCTTTTAATATATTTACCGGAGCTTCTTCATTAAGCGTTTCTTTTATTTTATCCCGAAGTAATTCGCAATCATTCAAGGTGTCTCCAATCACTTTTAATGCATCATTTTTACTATTTGATGCTTGTGATTTTATAGGCACAATAGCTTCTAGAGAATTTTTAAGTTGGATCACCTCACGAGGGTTTACTTTGCCGGTAGCAATTTTAGAAATCAATCGCTCGATATCCCCTATTTGTTTGATTTGATGCTGGATTTTTTGATGCAATTCAGAATTATCTAGAAAAAACTGAACCACTTCGTGACGTTTCTGTATGGCGGTGCTATTTTTAAGCGGTAGCGCCAACCAGCGTTTTAATGTACGGCCTCCCATAGGAGAAATCGTTTTATCAATCACATCCAAAAGGGTAACTGCATTGGTAGCATTAGCGTGATATAGTTCGAGATTACGAATCGTAAACCGATCCATCCAGATATATTGATCCTCGGCAATACGTTGTATCGCAGTAATATGTTTTAGCTTATGGTGCTGGGTTTCATTTAAATAATGTAAAATTACCCCGGCAGCAATGACCCCTTCTTGTAAATGATCTACCCCGAACCCTTTTAATGAAGTAGTCTCAAAATGATCATTCAGTGTTTCGTTGGCAAAATCGGTTTTAAAAACCCAATCTTCCAAAAA
Source organism: uncultured Aquimarina sp. (assembly GCA_947501475.1). Taxonomy (GTDB): domain Bacteria; phylum Bacteroidota; class Bacteroidia; order Flavobacteriales; family Flavobacteriaceae; genus Aquimarina. Next base: position 15,242 of record CANMWA010000008.1, read on the forward strand.
GAAAGCATGATAATCTTGTCCGAAATCCTGATAAAAAGTTTGCTTTTTTGGTTTTGTGATCAGCACTTCACTAGGGTTAAAATTTTGCAGTAATTTATCCATATGCGCTACATCGCCCTGTGCTGTCAAAAACTCACCAGTAGAGACATCCAAAAAAGCAATTCCAACTTCTTTTTTTCCATAGTGTAGTGCACACAAAAAGTTATTGGTTTTGCTTTGTAGCACCTCATCGTTTAATGCTACTCCTGGAGTCACTAACTCTGTTACCCCTCTTTTTACAATAGTTTTGGTTTGTTTTGGGTCCTCTAGTTGATCACAAATCGCTACGCGCTCTCCTGCTTTAACTAACTTTGGCAAATAGGTATTCAAAGAATGGTGCGGAAATCCAGCCAATGCTGTTTCTTGCTCACTTCCATTACCTCTTTTGGTCAAAACAATATTAAGAATCCCTGCTGCCTTGATGGCATCTTTACCAAAAGTTTCATAAAAATCTCCAACTCTAAACAATAATAATGCATCAGGATATTTAGCCTTGATCGCATTATATTGCTTCATTAATGGGGTCACTTTCTTTTCGTTCTTTCCTGCCATTCAGCATATAATTTATGAATCCTGCTAAAGTAACTATTCTCCTATTTTTTTTGAAATATAGCCATTAGGAGTTATTCAATTTTATTCACATTTTTTTCTCGAGGTTGATAATGCTTTATCGGTAACCGGTAGTTGTTAGCATTCATAAAAACGAATTTTGGATTTCAGCCTACGCTGGAATGACAATAAATGATATTTTTGCACCGATGGAAATGAACAGAAAACTAAAAAACAGCGAGCTCGATCGTAAAACTATCGAAGAATTCAAGGCTTCAGAAAAAACACCTTTGATCATTATTTTGGATAATATCAGAAGTTTAAATAATATTGGATCGGTTTTTAGAACTGCCGATGCTTTTTTGATTGAAAAAATTTATCTCTGTGGTATTACTGCAACTCCACCACACAAAGACATCCAAAAAACAGCTCTTGGCGCAACAGAAACTGTAGATTGGGAACATCAAAAAGATACTTTAGAGCTTATCAAAAATCTCAAATCCGAAAATGTAAAAATATTATCTATCGAGCAGGCCGAAAATGCAACCATGTTAAATGATTTTACACCAGAATCCAATCAAAAATATGCTGTGATTTTTGGAAATGAAGTAAAAGGCGTACAACAAGAGGTAGTTTCAGAAAGCGATACCGTTATCGAGATCCCCCAATTTGGAAGTAAACATTCACTAAATATTTCTGTAAGTGCCGGAGTTGTTGTTTGGGATTTGTTCAATAAATTATAAGAAATTAACCTATCCTCTTCGATATCATTACAGTATCTCGAGATAATCCAAATCCGAAAATGTTAAAATATTAACACAAAAAACAATTTTGTAGGGGTATTTGCGTTATTGTACGTCTATATAAGCAAGAACTATTTAGACAACCATTAACTAAACACAAACTCCATGAAATCAAAGAAAAGATTATTAGTTATTCTTTCTTTCTTATTGTTAACCCTGGTGAGATTCGGGTATGCACAAGAAGAAAAAGAATGTGGTGCAGAAACACCAAAAGATTATGGCGCTTTCATGCTTAAAAGACTTAAATCAATTTCTAACGCAAAAGCATTATCTACACCGGTATCATTACCCGTACAACATCATGTTTCGCGTACTTCAAACGGAAATTCTGCTGCAGTATCCAGTGCAGATATTCGAGATGTGATGAGGGAGCTTAATGCTACTTATGCACCCATGAATATTTCATTTTATGAATATAGCCCAACAAAATTTATTGATAATAGTAGCTGGAACCCTACTTTTAATAAAAATAATGATAGCCAACTAAGACAGTATGAAGTTGCTGAAGCGATCAATGTTTTTTATTTTACAGAAGTAACATCAGGAAGTTCTACGATTTGTGGATTTGCAAAATTTCCCGGAAGCGGAAACCGAGTAGTATTAGATGCATCATGCTCTCAAAACGGATCAACATCCTCTCATGAAATAGGCCATTATTTCTCGATACTTCATACGCACTCTACATCTAGGGGGCGAGAATTAGTACGCCGTACTAATTGTAATAGTGCTGGAGATTTTTTCTGTGATACTCCTGCAGATCCAAGACTTAGTAGCCTTGTAAATTCTAGTTGTAACTATACTGGCTCTGCTACAGATGCTAATGGAGATCGATATCAGCCTGATACTCGTAATGTAATGTCATATACTCGAAAAAGTTGTCGTACCGGAGGTTTTTCAAATCAACAACAAGATGCTATTGTAGTATCATTACAATCGGATCGAGCATATTTACTAAACACAACAAACCCTCCTGCATGTACCAATATTAGTAACTTTCCATACAGTGAAAGTTTTGAATCTGGTTTCGGAGACTGGAACAATGCATCTGGTGATGATATAGACTGGACCAGAGATTCTGGCGGAACTCCTTCTACTGGAACTGGCCCATCTAACGGGCAAGATGGTTCTTTCTATTTATATACCGAAGCTTCTACAAATGTATCACCCCCAGGAAGTCCAAGTAAAGTTGCGATATTAGACAGTCCGTGTTTTGATTTCAGTAATGCATCTGGCTTATCATTAGAGTTTGGATATCATATGTTAGGAACAGATATGGGAACCATGGAAGTTTTAGTAAGTACTAATAATGGTACTTCATACAGTTCTATTTGGTCTCAAAACGGAAACAAAGGAGATACATGGAACCAAGCAACCGTAAGTCTTGCTGCATATTCGGGTTCTGTTATCAAAATACGATTTAAAGGAACCACCGGAAGCAGCTGGAGAAGTGATCTATCTATTGATAATATAAAGATCACCTCATCCACAACAAACCCTCCTAGTGCTTGTGATGGTATTACAAGTTTTCCATACAGAAAAAGTTTTGAACCAGATTTTGGCTCATGGACTCAAGAAACTAGCGATGATATAGATTGGTCTTTGGATAGCAATACTACTCCATCATCAAATACAGGACCATCGGCTCCAACCCACGGAAGTAATTACACATTTACTGAAGCATCAGGTAACGGAACCGGATATCCTAATAAGGTAGCTTTATTAACTAGTCCTTGTATAGATTTAACTAACGAAGCCAATGCACAACTTAGTTTTGATTATCATATGTATGGTGCTAATATGGGAACTCTTGAAATGAGAGCTTCTACAAATGATGGTAGTTCATGGACTACTATTTGGAGTCTTAATGGTGATCAGGGAAATACCTGGAATGCTCAAACCGTAAGTTTATCAGCATATAGTGGTAGCACTATCAAATTACAACTTAAAGGTACAACAGGTTCAAGTTACAGAAGTGATATGGCCATTGATAATATAAACATCACATCGAGTAGTAGTGACAATGCTGATAGTGATGACATCGATGGTAGTATCTCTAAAAGTATTAGTATTTTTCCGAATCCGATAACATCTGGATTGTTGAATATACAATATCCAAGAACATCAACTACAAATGAGTCTGTAAACATTACCATCACAGATTTCTTAGGAAAAAGAGTTGATGCATTTGATTTCAATACAGAAACAACAACCTACAACATTAGCCATCTAAGCAAGGGTGTCTATTTTATAATCATTGAAGGTAAAGAAGGTAGAATTAATAGAAAACTCATTAAAAATTAGAGTTTGCTTTTAAATTTTGTTTACTGCCCGAAACTTGTTTTCGGGCAGTTTTGTTTTTATTAAGATATCATCTGAAATTTGTTTTGTAAGTTTAGTGTTAAATAGTTGGAAGTTGGAAGTTGGAAGTTGGAAGTTGGAAGTTGGAAGTCTGGGGTCTGAGGTTTGAGGTTGATATTTTACAAAACAACTGAATACTGAATACTGAATACTGAATACTGAATACTGAATACTGAATACTGAATACTGAATACTGCTTAATAAAAAAATAAAAACCAAATGAAACGCTTCACATTATTACTTACTCTTAGTTTATTTTTTATCTCATGCAAACAAGAAAACACTCAAAAAGACACCATGTCTGAAGAACAACTGATTGCCAAAGCAAAAGCAATTCATAACAAGATCATTACATTAGATACACATTGTGACATCAATGTAAAAAACTTTACAGACTCTATTAATTATACCCAAGATCTTACTTCGCAAATAACCTTGCCAAAAATGAAAGAAGGTGGGCTAGATGTTGCCTGGTTTATAGTCTATACCGGTCAAGATTCTTTAACTACGGCTGGATACGAAAAAGCACATGAAATAGCCATGTCAAAGTTTGAAGCCATACATAAACTAACCAAAGATATAGCACCAGATCAGATTGAATTGGCATTAACCTCTGATGATGTGCGCCGAATTCATAAAAAAGGAAAAAAAGTTGCTATGATCGGTATCGAAAATGGATATCCCGTAGGTACCGACATCACTAATGTCAAAAAATTCTATGATTTGGGTGCGCGATACATGTCGTTATCACATAACGGGCATAGCCAGCTTTGTGACTCAAATACAGGCGAAGCCGATGGCGTATGGTTACATAATGGATTAAGTGATTTGGGTAAAGAAGTAATTGCAGAAATGAATAAAGTAGGGATTATGATTGATGTCTCGCACCCATCAAAAGAATCTATGCGACAAATGATCGCCCTTACTAAAACACCAATTATCGCATCACATTCTTCGGCTAGAGCACTTTGTGATCATAGTAGAAATCTTGATGACGAGCAACTACAATGGTTAAAAGAAAATGGCGGTGTAGTACAAACCGTTGCGTTTACATCATACTTAAATACCGAAAAATTTGAAAAGAGAGTGGTTAAAGAAATAGAAATAGGAAAACAAATTGCAGATTCTATGGGTGTAACATGGTTAGAGCGCGAAGAGGTCATGAAATTAAGCACAGAAGAGAAAGAAAAATATTATGACTTTTTAGGAAAAATGGCAGCCATTAGAAGAGACAAAGTAAAGAAAAGAAACGACCTTCCTCCAGCTGTAGATGTCGTAGATTTTGTAAATCATATCGATTATATGGTCAATAAAATTGGCATTGAGCATGTGGGTATAAGCTCAGATTTTGATGGTGGCGGTGGAATTGAAGGTTGGAGCGATGCTTCTGAAACATTTAACGTTACCCTAGAACTTGTAAAACGAGGATATACTGAAGAAGAAATAGAAAAATTATGGAGCGGCAATTTATTACGTGTACTTGATCAAGTACAAAAAGTAGCAAAAGAGCTTCAAGATAGTTAAGTAAAAGCGCTATCGTAAGCTGTAGGAGATATTTATATATCTAATATTCAAATCAATTATAGTTAATTGCAAATTTCTTCTAATATCGATATATAATCTGAGCGATTTGCTATAAAATCAAGTGCTGAAACATCAATAATTTTTGCATTAAATGCTGACTGTGATTTTATGAATTGTAGATATCCTTTATTAATCCTATCGAGGTATTCTGCGGGGATTTTTTGCTCATAATCCCTGCCTCTTTTTTTGATGTTTTCTAAAAGACGTTCGGTATTTTGATATAAATAAATATACATACCTGGCTTTGCCAGGTTTCTATACATAAGATCAAATACTCTTTTATATAGTATAAATTCTTCTTCCTGTAAAGTGACTTTTGCAAAAATCATGGACTTAAACACATCATAATCACTCACCACAAAGTCGGTAAACAAATCAAACTGGGCGATATCCTCCTGAAGCCTTTGGTAGCGATCTGCCAGAAAGGACATTTCGAGCGGAAAAGCATACCGCTCCATATCTTCATAAAACTTAGGCAGAAATGGATTGTCGGCAAAACGTTCGAGAATAAGTTTAGCATTAAACTCGCCTGCAATTAATTTGGCAAGGCTAGTTTTACCAGCACCAATATTGCCTTCGATGGTTAGGTATTGAAATTGAGACAGCCTATATGCATCCTTAGGATTTATAAGTTTTTCTTCAGTCTTATTAATTTCAGAGGTATCTGTAGTATTTTGTAATAATTGTGATACGGTTTGTTTTAGTATAGGATGCTCTTCTTTACCTGCAATTTCGGCTAATGGTTCTAAAACAAATCTTCGGTCCTGCAATGCCGGATGCGGAACTATTAAATCTTTGGTTTCTATCCTTCCTTCCGAAGAAAAAATAATATCCAGATCGATAGTTCTGGCTTGATATTCTTTGGCATCACCTCTTTTTCTACCCAGTAACGTTTCAATCTTCATTAATAAATCCAAAACCTCTGCGGTCGAGTAAAAAGTATGCACAACGATACATGCATTATAAAAATCATCACTATCAAAACCCCATGCCGGCGTTTGATATATACCCGAAATTGAAACTACATCTCCTATCGTAGTATAGGTTTCATGAATCGCTTTTTGGATAAAATCCAGACGATTGCCAATATTGCTTCCTAATGAAATATGTAGTACCTGAGTTATTTTCAAGGTTGGATATTTATATTCTGGTCAGAACTCCTTATTTTAGAAGCAAATTAAGCAAAACAAAATCACTTCACCTTATTTTTTGATGAAGTATTATTAACTTATTCTATTTTGAACGAATCCTCACTGAGCTTTAAAGACAAACGAGTAGCCTATCGAATATATTTGATCTTAGGCGCGCTGTTTATCTCATCTTTGGTTGCCTCCAACTTGATCTTTCAAAAATTCTTTTATTGGAATTTTTTTGGCATCTATACTTTTGAAATTTCTGTAGGCATCCTACCCTACCCAATTACTTTTTTGATTACAGATATTATTAGTGAAGTGTTCGGTAAACGCAAAGCAAATCAGATCGTTACTGCGGGTATTTTTGCATCGTTCTTTTCGTTATTAATTGTATCTGCATCAGCTGCAGTTCCTGCTACAACATGGTCGCCAATTAATGATGCGATATTTAACCAGGTTTTTGGAGCTACGATAATTGCTGTTTTTGCATCGATGATGGCATATCTTTTTGCACAATATATAGACATCCAGGTTTTTCATTTCTGGAAAAAAATTACACATGGCAAACACCTTTGGTTACGCAATAACTTTTCTACTTTCGCTTCTCAATTTATAGATACGCTAACTGTTTTGTTACTATTATGCTCGGCTGGTATTATTGAATGGGATCGTTTTGGAGTATTGCTTCTTAATGGATTTTTGTTTAAAATACTTGTTGCTGCTCTAGATACTCCAGTTTTATATCTTGGGGTATATATTTTAAGACGACGATTTGGTTTAAAACAAGGTGGGGAATTGACTTTAGAAATTTAAAGCTACCAAATGGTTAACTTAAAAATGTAACATAGTATCTTTACATATCGTTATTGTATATAAAAGCCCTATACTCATGAAAAAAGCCCTAAAAATTCTTGGTATTGTTTTATTACTTTTTATTATTACCGTAATCTCTATTCCATTTTTATTTAAAGGCACTATACAGGATAAAGTGCGATATCTGGTAAATGAGCATGTAAACGCAAAGGTTGATTTTGCTAATGTAGATATTAGCTTGATACGAAGTTTCCCACAGGCATCTGTGATTATAGAAGAACTCTCTATTATTACTCAAGCTCCTTTTGAGGGAGACACTCTAGCTTATTCAAAAAAGATTGCCTTGGATATGTCGATTAATGAGCTTTTTAAAGATGCTACCGAAGCGATTAGTGTACAAAAGATAGTTATTAATGAGGCTAATGTGGCTATCAAAACAGATTCTTTGGGAAATTCTAACTTTGATATCGCAAAAAAACAAGAAAACGCTCCCGAAACTCCTGTTAAAGAAGAAGAAAGTAGTGATTTTACTTTTGCTCTAGAGCATTATGAACTTAATGATAGTAAGATTTTATATCAAGATGATGTGAGCAAAACGGTTTTAGAAATTACACACCTTAATCATAGTGGTGATGGATCTGTATCTGGTGATATAGTAATTTTGGATACGCATACTGATTCTGAGGTTTCTTTTGGGTTAGGCGATACCAAATATTTAAATAAAAATAAACTGAAACTTGATGCACAAATAGAACTAGACTTAAAAAATCAAAAATATTCTTTTAAAGATAATAAAGCTCTAATCAATCGACTACCTTTAGAATTTACAGGCTTTGTAGCCCCCAAAGAAAAACACACCGATATAGATCTTAGCTTTAAGACACCAACTTCAGATTTTAAAAACTTCTTGGCGGTTATTCCTGAAACCTATACTCAAAACTTAGATGGAGTACAGACCAGTGGTGATTTTTCTATTGCAGGGAGTATCAAAGGAAAATCTGACGATACCTACATTCCAAAAATGGATATCCAGATTTTATCGCATAATGCCTCTTTTAAATACCCTGACCTTCCTAAAGGGGTAAAAAATATTAATATCGATACTCAAATCAAGAACGAAACCGGATTGGTAGATGACACCTATATCAAAATCGGAAACTTAACTTTCAAAATAGATCAGGATTCGTTTGCTGCCAATGGGTACTTAAAAAATGTGACCAAAAACATGATTATAGATATGGCATTAAAAGGAACGTTAAACCTAGCCAATCTAAATCAAGCATATCCATTACAACTTGAAGATAAAATAAACGGAATTGTTACTGCAGATGTCAAAACGCATTTTGACATGAAATCTCTTGAAAATGAGCAATACCAAAATGTAAAAAGTTCGGGTAAAGCCAGCATCTCTAAATTTACGTACGCCTCTACAGACTTACCAAATGAAATAAAAATTGAAACGGCTGATGTAAGTTTTAATCCACAAACCATCTCGTTGGATACTATGCAAGCCACTACAGGTCAATCAGATCTTGCGGCAACAGGTGCTATCGATAATCTTATGGGGTTTTTATTTGCTAAACAAGATTTAAAAGGAAATTTTGATGTGAGCTCTACTGTTTTTGCTGTAAGTGATTTTATGGTAAGTAACGATGAAACAACCGAGGGAAAAACAGGTGAAAATACTAATACTAAAGAGGAAGATGAAACAATGAGGATCCCATCATTCTTGGATGCTACCTTAAATTTTGATACAAAAAAAGTAATCTATGACAATCTAGTATTGCAAAATGCAAAAGGTACTGTAAGAATAAAGGACGAAACAGCATATCTTGAAAACATCACTTCAAATATTTTTGATGGTGGCATGGCCATTAATGGTAATGTATCAACCAAATCTGAAATCCCTACTTTTAATATGGCATTAGATTTAAGCCAGGTAGACATCGTACAATCCTTCAATAATCTTGAGTTAATAAAAGGCTTAGCACCAATAGCAAAAGCCTTAACAGGAAACCTTACTACTCAATTAAACCTAAATGGTAATTTAAATGATGATCTAACTCCTGTCTTGACCTCATTAAAAGGAAAAGCATTGGCAGAAATTCTAAATGCGCAAGTGTCTACAGCAAAAACACCATTATTATCTAAATTAAATAGTCAACTTAATTTTGTTGAGCTTAATAAACTAAATCTTAAAGGTGTAAAAACAAACTTAAATTTTGATGATGGAAAAATCAATGTAGAACCTTTTGAGTTTGATGTTGAAGGGATCAAAATTACTGCAGGCGGAGATCATAGTTTTGATCGAAGTATGAACTATAATTTAACATTAGATGTACCTGCAAAATATTTGGGCAGTGAAGCTGGTAACCTGATGTCACAACTCAATGATAAGGAAGCAAATACTATGACTGTGCCGCTTCCTATTGGTATCTCAGGAAATTTCACAAACCCTAAGATCAATATGAATACGGGGCAGGCAGTTAAGCAACTTACCCAACAACTTGTAAATAAACAAAAAGAAAAGGCAAAAGACCAATTGATTAGCAAAGGGCAAAATGCAATAACAGATTTATTAGGCGGATCTAAAAAAACCGATTCGACTAAAACCAATGGTTCATCCACAAATACAGAAGATGTACTCAAAAACACGGCAACAAATATTCTCGGAGGGTTTTTAGGGAAGAAAAAGAAAAAAGACTCTACTAAAACAAAGAACTAATAAAAAAGGATGATGTATTTGTATTTTTGTTAAAAAATAGAATAGACGCTAACAGTACTTTCTAAAATCCAATTAAACATACTTATAAAAAATTAAAACAGCTATTAAGCTGTTTTTTTATTTGATTATCTTAAAAAAACGTGTTTTCGACTGGAAAAAAATGATATTCAATAATAAATTTTCAACAAAAATATTAAACAACATTGCCTTTTTTAGGAAAAAAAGTACGCTAAAAAAGTAAAAAGGATAAGGGAAAAAGAGTGAAAATCTACTAAAAAAAGAATAAAACCCAGGGGAAATACCCCCTTTTTTTACAAAATTCGCACAAGTAAATTCAAGTCTTTCATTTTTTGACTATAAATGTTAAAAATTGGTTAATTTTTTGATTGTCAGGCATCTACAAAATCATAAAAGTAGGAATTTTACTCACAATACTTTGCCAATTTAAGTTAAAACAACGACTAACGTACAAAGTCTACGGTAAACACGTAACCTATTTTAACAAAACTCTTACTAACTTAGTATTCCCTAAAGTTGGAAGAAAGAAATTTCCTCCAAAAATTTAAACCCAAAATAAACTACTTATGAAAAAAAGATGTTCTTTAATTACAACTTTTCTTTTACTATTAACTTGTTTTTTAATTAACGCTCAAGATTTTGAAAAGAACAATGACAAATGGTCAAAAGGTTGGACAAATTTTACGCCTAACAAAACAGACTATCCAAAAGCCGAAGAAAAACTACCTAATATAATCGCTAGCACTACTTACCTAAGAAATGACATTGTTTATTATATGACTGGTGATGTATATGTAATCAATAATGCATTTTTAACGATTCAAGAAGGCACTATAATACGATGTGATCATGAAAACCCCGCTAGTCTAATTGTTACGCGAGGAGCTAAACTTATTGCTGCTGGTTCAAAAGCTTATCCTATTATTTTCACATCAAATAAAGCGTCCAAATCAAGAAATAGTGGTGATTGGGGTGGTATTGTTATTCTAGGCTCTGGAAAAGTGAATACGGTTTCTGGTAATAATATTATAAAAGAAAATTTTAATCCACAATTCTCTGTATACGGAGGTGATAAACATGATGAAGAAACTACTATTATAAGTCACGTTAGAATAGAATTTCCGGGCAGTACGATGAAAAGAAAAGAAGGATCAAATGGATTATCACTATATGGATTAGGTTCTAGATCGATTGTAGAAAATATTATGGTAAGCTATTCTGGCCAGGATTCTTACAGTATTCAAGGAGGTGCAAATAACATCAGAAACCTAATTTCACTTAAATCAAATGAGAGTGATTATCATATCGCTGAAGGTTTTACAGGAGACCTAAATAGCATATTAGCAGTAAGACATCCATATATAGCCAGTCCAAAAGGATCGTATGCTATAGAAGTATCAGGATATAATAATGACGCTGGATACCGACCAGATACAGTTACCGATGTAACCATAACAAATGCTACTCTAGTAAATTTGTCTGACAAAAGTAATTACCAACATACAAGTGCTGCCATCCATTCTACAAATTCGGCAGTTACATACATCAATAACTCAAAAATTTCAGGTTTTTCAGATGTTGTAAAGTTTGATAAATCATATACATCATTACCAACCATACAAAAAGCATTTATGATGGATAACAGTTTTTTTAACATCCATAATGACGGAGTAAAAGTTGCTCATCAATTTATAAAAAAAGATGCTCTAAGCATATTAAAGTACAATCGGTTTACGAAAAGCTTTGTGACGGTAAATGATCTATTCAATGACCCTCAAAGTAATGTCGCTCCAAAATTTCAATTAAAACAATCATTAAACACCTACATGGTGATGCAGTAAATAAAATATATACTAGATATTATTAACTATTATGATTAAATTATTTTTCAGCCTTTCATTACTTCTATTCATAAATAGCATTTATGCTCAAAAAGTAGAAGAAGCAACATTTTTTTCCAAAAGCAAACAAATCAATAAATTTCACTCTATTAGTGATTTAGAATCATTAAAAAAAGGGGAACTAATCATGCTCTATCAGGATAGAGTAGAGGAAATCATGACTATATTACCGTTCTTATCATTAACTAATGAAGCAAATGTGAGGTTAAGTGATATAGGGATTAAAGAAGACTCTCGACATGTAAAAGTTCTTAAAAATAATAAAGATACCATTGCAAAAAGTATTGAAACAACAAAAGGAGCTATTGAAGAATTAGTAGCATATGCAGATACTGAAAAAATAATTTGGACCATACTTTATTTTGAAGAAATCATTAAAAAAATGAGAATTGGAGTCAATGGAAATTACTAAAAAAGAGAAGAATAGCGTGTTTAAATTATCATATTTACTTAGGGTAAAGAAGCGGTGTAATGCCGCTTCTTTTTTTAAACATCAAATTAAAGTGTAAGATTAAACAATCAACTACTACTAATCAAACATGATAATACTATATCTTATATTAGGGATTTTTATAGCTACAATAGGTGCCATACCTCTTGGGGCTGTTAATTTGGTAGTGATCAATGCTTCGATAAAAGAAAATATCAAAAAAGCTTCATCTATAACACTTGCAGCAGGAATCGGTGAGATCGTCTTAGCATTTTTTGCATTGCATTGCAGTATGGAGTTATCAGATTTTTTTAGAGAAAATCAATGGATTCAGATTTTATTTATAACCACTTTTTTTATTGTTGGTATTTATTTTATGTCTCTTGCCTATAACAACAATCATCAAAATAGATTGCAGTCACCAATAAAGCTTTCAAAATCAAAATTTTTAACTGGTTTTTCTCTTGCCGTATTAAACCCGCCAGTAATTATTTACTGGATATTAGCAATTTCTCTTACCAACAAATATATTTTTACACTTACAGCTCAAAACCCCTTATCATCGCTTCTACTATTCTTTTTAGGAATATATGTGGGAAAAATAGGAACATTGTACTTCTATAGTAAATGGGGAAGTAAAATGGCGCAAAAACAAGAAGGTTCAAAAACCAAATTTCATAGAATTACAGGAGTAGCTTTAATTTTGATTTCAGTTTTTCAAAGCATAAAATTTGTAGTAGAATAGCACTTTGATCCGTAGTAAAAATACTATTTTTTTACATAATTATACAAGTAATTATCTATAGTTAACTTTACCTTTGTTATGTCTAAAACTATAGTATGTCCATTGAAAATAAGCTAAATCATAAGTTAACATTATCAAAAAAAGAGATGCAACAATATGGTTATAAAATTATAGACCACATTGTAGATCATTTTGAGACCCAAACCACAAAAAAGCCTGTTGCATTAGCCTCTAGAGAAGAGATGGATTCTTTATTAACCGAGAATATCCCAGATCACCCCTCTCCTGCTAATGAAATCTTAGATTTTGTAATGAAGGAAATCATTCCTAATAGTAACATTGTATCACATCCAAAATCGTACTCTTTTGTCCCTGGACCAAGTAATTATATAAGTGTAATGGCAGATACCATAGCTACAGGTTTTAATATATTTTCTGGAGGTTGGGCTGCCTCACCCGCTGCTGCAGAGTTAGAAATAGTAACAATGAATTGGCTTCTCGATATTTTTGGATTTCCAACCAAAGAAGGAGGAGGTATATTCACCAGTGGGGGATCTATGGCTAACCTTACCGCCTTGGTTACTGCCAGGAGAATAAAATGTGGGGATGATTTTTCTAAAGCAACAATTTATCTTTCAGATCAAGCACATTCTTCAAATATCAAAGCCATTAAGGTGATTGGCTTCAAAAAAGAACAAATACGCATCATTCCTACCGATATAGAATTCAAAATATCTCTAAATAAATTAAAAAATATAATAGCCCGGGATCGCTTAGAAGGGTTACAGCCTTTTTGTATTATCGCTTCGGCAGGAACTACTAATACAGGAACTGTAGATCCTTTAAACGAGATTGCAGATATTTGTGAGTATGAAAATATGTGGCTGCATATAGATGGGGCTTATGGCGGAGCGGCTATTTTGGCAGATAAAGGACAACAACTTTTAAAAGGGATTGAAAGAGCAGATTCGTTAACTGTCGATCCGCATAAGTGGTTTTTTCAACCTTATGAGATTGGATGTCTACTTGTTAAAAATCATAATTGGCTACGTAATACTTTTAGTGAAAAACCTGAATACTTAAGAGATATAGAGGGCAATGAGTCTGAAATCAATTTTTATGATCATGGTATTCAATTAACTCGTCGTTTTCGTGCCTTAAAATTTTATATGTCAATAAAAACTTTTGGGCTTGCATCTTTCAAAAAAGCGATCACATATAACATCGATCTAGCAGAACAAACAGAAGCATTTTTAAGGAAAAGTGTACTCTGGGAAATCACATCACCAGCTACCTTGGCAATTATCAATTTTAGGTATAATCCAATACACCAAAATTTACCAGAAGAAGAACTTGACCATATTAATCAATACATTTCAAAAAAAATAATTGACTCTAAAGAAGCACTGCTTGTCACCACTGTATTACAGGGCCAAATAGTACTAAGAATGTGTTTAATAAATCCTCGAACTACTATTGATGATATCAAAAATACACTAGAAAAATGTGAACTTTATGGAGAAGAAAAAACACTAGAGATAAACCATAAAACTAATTAATAGTTAGCTTTACTACATACCCTTCATTATTACGCACATTAAAAACCGTATTATCTTCAAAAATAAGATACTGTCCTTTTACTCCTTTTAAAACTCCAGAAAACTCAGGTGTTTTTTCAAGGTTAAGGCTTTTTAGTTTATCAGGATATTGCAAAACCGGAAATTTAAGAGCAGTTTCCTTTCCGTTTTCAATAAAATACTCCTTTACTTCATCTGGTATAAAATCTTTGAGTTTATTTTTAAATTCGATAAGATCTTCATCGACTATTTCATTTTTAAGCATTGTACGCCAATTTGTTTTATCAGCAACATGATCTTTTAAGGCTACCTCTGTTATCCCTGCCAAATATCGATTAGGAACTTCTACAATTTCTATAGCTTCATGTGCTCCCTGATCAATCCATCGAGTCGGCACCTGTGATTTTCGGGTTACTCCTACCTTAACATTACTAGAGTTTGCCAAATATACAATGTGAGGTTGAAGCTGTGCTTTTTTTTCGAATTCTAAATTTCTATCTTCAACATCAAGATGTGCTGTACTTAACTCAGGACGCATCACCCAATCACCTACTTGGGGTTGGTTATAAAAATCATCATAGCAATATCCTTGTCTAAATATTTTTTTATTCTCACCACATGCCAAACATTGATACCCCACAAATGTTATACTTATTTTTTTATCTAATAATTGATTTACATGGATAAAATCGGTATCAAAAACCATATAATATTGAATAGGGTCTCCTATTTCTGTTTGCATTTTGGTAAGCACCCCTTGATATTGCATAAAATTTTGTTATAAATTGACCTTGTAGGGAGAATGTAATTATTTTTATTATTTTAGTTGACAACAACCAGAAAAAGTAAGCCAACCATATTTCTGTCTAAATATACGTCAAAAAATGCCAATTCCATTAGTTAATTCTATTGCCAGCTGGTTCTTAAAAAAAAGGTTTCATCAAATGGAACTCTTTCTTAAGTATCCCAATGAAGTTCAGCTTGAGCTATTGAATGTACTAATAGAAACAGCAAAGAACACAGAATTAGGCAAGACATACGATTTTGATTCGATCTCTAATTATGAGACGTTTAAAGAACGTGTTCCTATACGATCATACGAAGATTATGAATCCATGATAGAAAGAAGTCGTTTAGGAGAAAATAATATCTTTTGGCCTACTTCTATAAAATGGTTTGCAAAATCAAGTGGAACAACTAGTGCAAAAAGTAAGTTTATACCTGTAAGTCAAGAATCATTAGAAGATTGCCACTATGCAGCAATGAAAGATCTTTTATGCATGTATCTTAACAATAATGAAAATTCTCAATTATTTACAGGAAAAAGTCTTCGCCTAGGCGGAAGTAAAGAATTATACAAAAAAAACGGAACTTCTTTTGGCGATTTATCTGCCATTATGATAGCTAATATGCCTTTTTGGGCAGATTATAGCTCTACTCCTAGTAGTGAAGTATCGCTAATGAGCGATTGGGAATATAAAATGAAGGCAATAGTGCAAGAAACTATTCAGGAAAATGTAACCAGTTTGGCTGGTGTTCCTTCATGGATGCTGGTTTTATTAAATCAGGTACTAGAAACAACTGGAAATGAAAACCTTTTTGAAATCTGGAATAATCTTGAAGTATATTTTCATGGCGGAGTGAATTTTGATCCATATCGCGATCAGTACAATAAAATTTTACCAAAAGCTTCTTTTAAATATTATGAGATTTACAATGCTTCTGAAGGTTTCTTTGCCATCCAGGATCATAATGATTCTTCAGAGTTATTATTAATGCTAGACTATGGTATATTTTATGAATTTATACCTATGGATACGTATGATACTACTAATGAAAAAGTAATTCCTTTAAGTGATGTAGAGGTAGGAAAAAACTATGCAGTCATTATCACTACTAATGCAGGGCTATGGAGATATAAAATAGGAGACACTGTTCGTTTTACATCGATTAATCCATATAGGATTAAAGTTTCTGGCAGAACAAAACATCATATTAACGTATTTGGAGAAGAGCTTATTATTGAAAATGCTGAAGAAGCATTAAGAAAGACCGCCAAAATTACAAATTGTGAAATAGTAGATTATACGGTAGCACCAATATTTATGGAAGGAAGAGAAAAAGGTGCCCATGAATGGATTATAGAGTTCAAAAAACATCCTGACTGTATAAAAGAGTTTGAATCTATCCTAGATCAAAATGTACAACAAGTTAATAGTGATTATGAAGCAAAGCGATATAATAACACCACACTAAACATGCTTCAGATATGCCAAGCAAGAAAAGGACTCTTTTATGATTGGTTAAAAAAGAAAGGAAAACTTGGCGGGCAACATAAAATACCTAGATTATCTAATAAAAGAACTTATGTCGAAGAATTACTTGAGTTAAATAAGGTAAATTCTTTTTCTTCTTAATCAACGACAACCATTCTTTCCAAGAATTGACTTTTTTTAACAAAAAACCATAATAAAATCATAAAATTTTACGGTTAAACCGTAAAAAAACTATGTAAGAATCGTATTTTTTAACAAAAAAAGCTGTATTTCATCGAGAAAAAAAAGTGTTTAATCTAAAAAATAGCAAATCATTTTTTAACCTCTACTTTTCATATTAAATTTGTTACCAGTTAGTTATAAACTCATTAAAGCCCCAAACACTATGAAGACTACTATACTATCCTTTATTTTCCTATTCTTAACTATAGGTGTTAACGCACAAGAAACTGAAGCTACAGATATTGCTATATTAACTGTAGAAGAAACGACTAATGCTGTCACTACAGATGTAAATAATAATTCATTAGAAAAGGACATGTGCTATGGAGAGATATCAAAAACAGCATTTTACGAGGCTTTAATTCGTCAAAACGGTTTTGATATACAACTTAAGGATAGTAATGACACTTTGATTACATTAAGGAATACCGAAGATATAATTAATAGTAATAAAGAACGTATATCATATTCGGATTAAAATATAAGATGTATCCAACAACCCAACCAATAAAAAAGCTCTTTCATTCATGAAAGAGCTTTTTTATTTCTATCTATGTTTTCTTATTAAGAAACTGCTTTAAGTTTTTTAATTGTAGACTTATTCAATTTCTTCTCTGCATAATCCTTAGTAACTCTAAATTCGGTTTCTTCGCTTTCAGGCATTTCATACATCGCATCGGTAAGAATAGCCTCGCAAAGTGATCTTAAACCACGAGCTCCAAGCTTATATTCCATCGCTTTTTCAACAATATATTCTAATGCGCCGTCTGTAATTGAAAAAGATATATTATCCATTTCAAAAAGCTTCTTATATTGTTTTATAATAGCATTTTTTGGTGTAGTTAATATAGATCTTAATGTTTCAGCATCTAATGGGTTCATATAAGAGAGTACCGGTAATCTACCTATGATCTCAGGGATTAATCCAAAATCTTTTAAATCTCTAGGAATAATATATTGCAGTAGGTTATCTTTTTCTATAGTATCTTCAGTTTTAGAGGCGCTATATCCAACAGCTTGCATGTTCAACCGTTTCTGAATAATTTTTTCGATACCATCAAATGCTCCTCCTGCGATAAAAAGAATATTTTCGGTATTGACCTCAATAAATTTTTGATCTGGGTGCTTACGTCCTCCTTTTGGCGGTACATTTACAACCGTACCTTCTAACAATTTAAGCAATGCTTGTTGCACACCTTCTCCAGAGACATCTCTTGTAATACTTGGATTATCACTTTTACGAGCTATTTTATCTATTTCATCAATAAAAACGATACCCCGTTGTGCTTTTTCAAGATTATAATCTGCAGCTTGCAATAATCTGGTAAGAATACTCTCTACATCTTCACCCACATATCCTGCTTCGGTAAGTACAGTAGCATCTACTATAGCCAAAGGCACATTAAGCATCTTAGCAATTGTTTTTGCCATTAATGTTTTACCAGTACCTGTTTGCCCTACCATGATAATGTTACTTTTATGAATCTCTACATCATCTTCAGTTTCTGGTTGTAATAAGCGCTTATAATGATTATAAACAGCAACAGACATTATTTTTTTAGTAAATTCTTGCCCAATAACATATTGGTCCAAAAATTTCTTAATAGTCATTGGTTTGCGAAGCATTAATTCATTGCTAAGCTCGCCTGTTTCTTCATCTTTGGCTTCTTCAACAACAATCCCATGTGCTTGAACGATGCATCTGTCACAGATATGAGCATCTAATCCAGCGATTAATAGATTTGTTTCTGGCTTTTTTCTCCCACAAAAAGAGCATTCTAAATCTTCTTTGGCCATAGTTATTTAGTTTCAATTGGGTAAAATTTCTTGTATTTTGCATGTAAACAAACAAGGAAAGAAAAATCTTTCCTTATACACAAGAAAATTATATCATTCTCTAGTCAAAATTTCATCAATCATTCCATATTCAAGAGCTTTATCAGCTTTCATCCAATAATCTCTATCACTATCTTCATATACTTTGTCATATGTTTGCCCAGAGTGCTTAGCAATAATCTTATATAATTCTTCTTTTAGGATCAAGATTTCTCTAGCGGTAATTTCTATATCACTTGCTTGTCCTTGTGCACCTCCTAATGGCTGGTGAATCATCACTCGACTATGTGGTAAACCTGAGCGTTTTCCTTTTTGTCCTGCACACAATAATACAGCTCCCATAGATGCAGCCATACCTGTACATATAGTTGCTACATCAGGTTTGATAAATTGCATGGTATCATATATCCCAAGACCTGCATAAACACTACCTCCTGGAGAATTTATATATATTTGAATATCTTTAGAAGAGTCAACACTTTCTAAAAACAACAACTGCGCCTGAATAATATTAGCAACTTGGTCATTAATACCAGTACCCATAAATATAATACGATCCATCATTAATCGAGAAAAAACATCAAAAATCGCTATGTTCATCTGACGTTCTTCGATAATATTAGGAGTCATACCAACTGGATACATGCTGCTAACAATCTTTTCATAATAATTACTATTAATCCCATGATGTTGCGTTGCATATTTTTCGAATTCTTTTCCGTAATCCATATTTATTTTCTGATATTTTATTTAAAAAAAAGGCGTTAATCTTTCGATAGTTTAACGCCTTAAATATAAGTATAAATTCCTTAGCAAGTTACAACATTTACTATTTGTAAACTTCTTTTATGAATTCATCAAAGCTAACCTCTTTAGTCTTTAGCTTAACATTTTCTTTAAAGAAATTCAATAATTTCTTACTCATTAATTGCTCAGAAATTCTCTTTACCTCATCTTGGTTTGATAGTATTCTAGAAGCAATATCTTCTAGCTCTTTATCTTCTGGAGAATTTTGTCCAAACTGAGCCATTTGCCCTTTAACTAAATCTTTTGCAAAACCTTTTAGTTCATCAAAAGTAACTTGCAGGTTATTGTCATTAATTATTTTACCTTCAATTAATTGATAACGCAATCCTTTTTCGCTTTTCTCATATTCGTCTTTAGCTTCATCTTCTGATAAAGGCTGTTCTCCTGTGGTGCGAATCCATTTTTGCAAAAACTCAACAGGTAAGTCAAATTTTGTGTTTTCTAAAATACTTTCGGTAACAGCATTAAGCAATTGTTGTTCAGATTGTTGTTCGAATTGACGCTCAGCATCTTCTTTGATTTTTTCTTTCAAATCGGTTACAGACTTCACTTTACCTGCGCCATAAAGCTTATCAAACAATTCTTGGTCTAAATCTGCCAATTCTTGTGTATTAATTTCGGAAACTGTAAAAGAAACTTCGATGTCTAAATCATGTGCTTCATCTTGATTTACTTTTAATGCATTTATCAAATCATGATCATCATTAAATAAACCTTTGGTCTTTAATTTAATAACATCTCCTACTTTAGCTCCAATAAATTTATCAAGATTTTTTTTGCCTTTAATTTTATCTAAAGAAACAGTTGTTGCATTTTCTATTTCTTTTTCCTCATTAACAAAAGTACCTGCAATTACATCATCTTTTTCAGCAACATCTTTAGAAACCAATTTACCATATTGCTTTTGGATGGTTTTGATTTGATTTTCAATCATCTCATCATTAGCTGTAATTTTATAATGCGTAATGGCTTTTTTACCTGTTAATTTTACATCAAATTTTGGAGCTAATCCAAGCTCAAACTCAAAAGAGTAATCACCAGCATCCCAGTCAAAATTTTCTTGTTCTTTTGGTAATGGGTTACCTAGCACATCTAATTTTTCTTCTGTAAGGTATTTATTCAATGCATCTTGCAATAGCTTATTAACTTCATCTACCAAAACCGCTTTTCCGTACTGTTTTTTAACAAGCCCCATAGGAACGTGTCCTTTCCTAAAACCAGGAATGTTAGCATTTTTACGATAGTCTTTAAGTATCTTATCAACTTTATCGTTATAATCAGCTTTGGCTATATCTACAGTAACAACTGCATTTAATTCGTCTAATTGCTCTTTTGAAATATTCATGATATACTACGTTTACTACTAAAAATTGGGTTGCAAAAGTAATACTTTTTTACATCCCAACAAATTTTTAACTCTCTGAAAAACAGTCAGCTTTAATCTTTTTTTAAAATAGAATGTAGTATTGATTGAAATATGGATAACAAAACACTAAAGATCAGTGCCCAAAGCCATCCACTAACATTAAACCCTGCTATAAAAT
Source organism: uncultured Aquimarina sp. (assembly GCA_947501475.1). Lineage (GTDB taxonomy): Bacteria > Bacteroidota > Bacteroidia > Flavobacteriales > Flavobacteriaceae > Aquimarina. The sequence goes on from CANMWA010000008.1 coordinate 36,602, forward strand.
AATCTGCCAGCAAGATAATGGCGGCATTAATTACTAAAAGAAATAGCCCTAATGTTACTATTGTAGCTGGCAAAGTAAAAATAACTAGTACTGGTTTTACAATTGTATTCAAAATTGCTAAAACAACGGCTACTATTAATGCACTTACATAATTATCTACTTCTACTCCTGGAAGAATTTTGGCCAAAACCACTACAGCTACGGCATTTAATACAAGTTTAAGTATAAAATTCATATTTCAAATATAAAGGTTATCATGCATAAAAAAAACCTGCTATTAAAAAATAGCAGGTTTTTATATATAGAAATTATTTAAGTTTTTTTAATTCACTTCATTACTTGCAGTAACCGTACCATAGTCTATAGGGTTTACACTTGGCAAACTAGCACCATACGTAGCTTCTATAGCATTCAAAATACCGTTAGTCACCAGAGCATGAGCTCTAGGCGTTGGATGTACACCATCTAAAGAGAATCCTCCTCCAGCAATAAAATCAGAAGTAATCACCCCTCCTTCAAAAGGGATACCGCCGTTTGCCGCTTGAGCTAAATCACCTGCAGCATCATATAAAGCTAGACCATTAGCAGCAGCAAGCCCAGCAATCGTAGCATTAAACGCCACACGGGCATCCTCTATTGTTTTTTGTTCTGCTGTTGTTAACACATCTGCATCTCCTAATGGAACAGAAACTCCTGTTACTTGAGTTCCATCTCCTGATAAGTCAACACCAATATTACCTACCGATGTCAAAGGAATTAAGTCTTCTGAAGTTGCTTGTCTTAATTGCCCCAAAACAGCCGCTTGAGGTGCTGGAACATTAAAAGGAGCTCCTTGTATAGCAGTTGATATATCTGTTAATGATTCATCTGTAATGGTTACAAAGTTTTGACCTGCTACAAAATTAATTTGTCTTTTTGCAACCTCATCTGCTTTAATCAGACCAGCTAGAACCAATCCCGGAAGGATTTGAGTATTATATGCTTCAAATTGTGAATTTAAAAAAGCAGCAGTATCTGCATCCAATGGGACTGCTTTCGAAGGAACCGTAGTAAAAAATGGTATTGAGGTCACACTTGGTAAATTCAAAACCACACCTTTTGCACCTCCAGCTGTCATTGCATCAAGTATTTGTTTATACACTCCTGCAAATGTATTAGCATTAGTAATATCATTAGGCCCATATTTTGTAGGATCTAATTCTCCTGTAACATTTTGATCTACACCAACTCCACCAGAAGTTGCATAACTTAAGATATCATTATTACCAATCCACAATGTAAAGAATGTTGGGCTTTGTGCTACGGCATCACCTAACACTGTCGCTGTTGCTGAAGAAGCAAATCTAGCAAAATAAGGATTCGCTTCACCTGAAGCTACTCCTGCAACATTACCATATCCTGGCGCTACTAAATGAAAGCTCTTTGCTCCTGGCACTCCCATATTATTAAATGAACCTCCTAGATTAGTTGAAATATCAGTAGTTGCTGGAGCGCCTGTATACCTTGCAGGACCTACAGGGGTTACACCATCAAAAACCAATACCAATCTATTTTCTAAAATTTGATTACCACCAAGTAAAGCTCCTCCTGTATTATCTGCCATTAATGGTTGGGTAAATTCTCCCCCTCCTGCTACAGCAAATTGTTGAGATAATATATTGGGATAAGAATTTTCTTGCCCTGTAATATATAATGCTCCATCGGCAAAACCTGCCGTTAGTGAGTTCCCTAATGCTACGAAGTTACTAAAATCGGCTTCTCCACTTGTATATATTCCTGATTCTTCAATAGGGTTATCAAATTCTGGCTCACATGCTACTAGACCTAATGCCAGAATCGCTAAATATTTTATATTTTTCTTCATCATCTTAATTACATTTTATAAGTTAAACCAATTCCAGGACCAAATGCACTAGATTCATATGTTCCTGAAAAAGGAACTCCATCTCCAGCAAAATCATAAGAAGCATCAACTTCTTCGAATCTTAAGAAAAAGAAAGAAGCATCGATAGCCAACTTAGGTGTTATTGCAAAACTTAACCCTCCTGAAAATCCATCAGATGAGTTACGCGGTGTCTCTGGGCTGAAAAACCCTTCTTGTACTGGTGTTTCATCGATATAATACCCAGCTCTAAGTGTAATTTTTTCGGTTGCATCATATTGCAATCCAAAACGATATACAGATGAATTTTTATAGTTACGTGGGTTAATTGAAGTCTGACCATTACCAAATGCAAGATCTAAAGATTCATATACTTCCCAGAATTGTCTATTATAATCAAATGCAAATAACCATTTTTTATACTGATAAGACAAACCAAGTGTTAGCTCTGCAGGTAATGGTAATTCTGCTGTAAAACTTGTTGTTCCATTTGGTGGAGCCGCAGAAGAGTTAGGGAAGTTAGCAAAAGTAGCTTCACCGTCTTCAGATTCAATAATAATCTCACTACGATAATTAAATCCAACATGAAAATCTTTTGTAGGATTAAACATAGCACCGATACTCCATCCCCAATTCGTTACTCCAGTGTCATCTACCGTGATATTTGAACGAACTCCTTCTATATCTGTAGTTGTTCTTGAAGCATTACGATTAAAGTTTACATTACCGGTAACATATATAGGTCCACCTCCAATACTAAAATGATCAGAAAGTTTAAATGAAACTACAGGCTGAATAAAGATCGCTGACAAATCAATGTTATTCACTAAATGTGATCCTGCCCAATCGGTTGGCCAAGTAACTTCACTACCGTAAGGAGTGTATACACCAAGCCCTAAAGACATCCATTCATTAACTTGATATGAAACATAAGCGTTTAGAGGTGTACCTACAGAACTATCTGTTTCTGAAGTAACACCATTTTCTTCATTTTGAAAAATCACATCTGCAAAAATACCACTTGCACCAACACTCACGTTTAGCTTATTCTCTAAATACACAAGACCAGCCGGGTTAAAGAATACAAGTTCAGCACTGTTTATTACTGCTACCCCTGTATGTCCCATCGCCATGGCTCTTTGTCCTTGTATACTAACTCTATATCCACCTGCATATGTGACCATGGTCACCGAGACGAATAGAACTAATAATAAAAGTTTTCTCATAATTAATTAGAATTGTTTTTGTTTTTATAGGATTTTGTAAAATTGATTTTCCAAATTTAGCAGAAAATACCAATTATACAACGAAATGATTAAAATATTATGCATACATAGCATTTTTTATTTATTTTTTGACAAAACTCAATACTTCTGTTAAAAAATCGGTTGGATTTTCGGCATGTAACCAATGTCCTGCCGAAGCAATCTCGGTAATTTTAGAATTTGGAAATTGCCTTTGTATCCTATCTTCATCTGAATCAATTATATATTTAGATTTCTCTCCTTTTAAAAAGAGTGTATTGCCTTGATAACTTAAATCTTCTGGAAGCTCTACTCCTATTTCTGAAGCATTCTTGATCAATGCATCCAAATGTACTCTTAGTCCAAGTTTACCTTTATCTTTCCAAAATAAATTCTTCAAGAGAAACATTCTTACACCTACATCTGAAACATACAAACTTAGTTCGCGATCAGTTTCATTTCTTGATTTGATAACTTCAAAATCCAAAGAACTTAATCCATCAAGAATATCCTGATGATGTAACGGATAATATTTTGGTCCTATATCGGCAACAAGTAGCTTATTGATCAATTTTGGATGCTTTACCGCAAAAAACATTGCGGTTTTACCTCCCATGGAATGCCCCATGAGGTCTATATGTTTCAAGTTATGCATATTACAATACTCTACCAAATCTTGAGCCATAATTTCATAACTAAATTTATCATCATGAGGGCTTCTACCATGGTTACGTTGATCTATTAAATGCACCTCAAAACCTTGTTCGGCAATTTTCTTACCCAAGGTTTTCCAATTATCTCCCATTCCTAAAAAACCATGAAGAATTATAAAAGGGTGACCTTCTCCAAATACATTAGCATGTAATTGCATATAACAAATTATTTAAGACGGTGTAAATACATATTGATCACATTTTCTAATCCAAGATAGATAGATTCACTTATCAAAGCATGACCTATAGAAACTTCTAAAAGCTCAGGGATATTTTCTTTAAAAAATTTAATGTTATCCAAAGAAAGATCATGACCAGCATTGACTCCCATACCCAATTCATTAGCTATTTTTGCACAATTTGAGTACCGAGTAACAACATCTTTATTTCCTTTTGTATATTGAGATGCAAACTCTTCGGTATACAACTCTATCCTATCTGCCCCTGTTGTAGCAGCACCTTCTATCATATCAGATAATGGGTCAGCAAAAATTGAAGTTCTTATATTATTACGTTTAAACTCTGATATTACTTCACTTAAAAAATCTTTATGCTTTTTTGTATCCCAACCTGCATTACTAGTTATTGCATCTTCGGCATCAGGAACCAAAGTAACTTGAGTGGGCTTAACAGTTAAAACCAAGTCTATAAACTTGGGGATTGGGTTTCCTTCTATATTATATTCGGTATATACAATTGGTTTTAGATCATGGGCATCTTGATACTTAATATGCCTTTCATCGGGTCTGGGGTGTATTGTAATACCTTCTCCTCCAAAATCTTGAATATCTTTAGCCACTTTAAGCAAATCAGGGGTATTACCCCCTCTCGAATTTCGTAAGGTTGCTATTTTATTTATATTAACACTTAACTTTGTCATAGTTTTTGATGTCTTTATCTAAAAAAGCAAAAATACAAACTTGATAACGCCTTGATTGTATATTTTTTGATTATTTTGCATAATATAGTTCACTAAATAATTATGAAAACAAATTTGTACATCGTTAATGAAATAGAGCCTCTTGACGTAAAAGTTGATGTTACCGAAGCTCAATTATTATTTAACGAACTTACATATACACATTTCCCAGTTATCAAAGAAAAAACATATTTAGGATGTATTTCTGAAGCTGATATTAGATGTTTTGAAACTGATAAAACATTAGAAGCTTATCAATATGCTCTCGAAGGCTTTTTTGTAAGAAAAGGCCAGAATTGGTTAGACGTTTTAGAAGCATTTGCTCAAAAAAACTCTAATATTATGCCTGTTTTAGATGACAATAATAGTTATTTAGGTTTTTTTGAACTAGGTGATATCATGAATCTGTTTAATGAAACTCCATTTTTAAGTGAACCTGGAAACATTTTAATTGTAGAAAAAGGTATTTTAGACTATTCTTTTAGTGAAATTTCACAAATCATAGAATCTAATAATGCCAAAGTTCTTGGTTTATTTATTTCGAATATGGAAAATGATGTTGCACAAATAATTATTAAAATTAATGATAGTGATATCAACAATATAGTACAGACTTTTAGAAGGTATAGTTACAATATTGTATCAAAACATCACGAAGACTCATTTTTAACAAATCTAAAAGAACGATCTCAATATTTAGAAAAATATCTGAACATCTAAAAACAATTTTACCTAACCAACTCATACAAATTTAATCATAATGAAGATCGGTATATACGGCCAGTTTTATCATAAAAATTCTGGAATATACATTCAACAACTCCTTGAAACACTGGATAAAAATGGTGTAGAAGTTGTAATTGAAAAGAATTTCTTAGAGCTCATTAATCTAAATGACCAAATCGATAAAACCTATTCTCATTTTAGCACTTTTGAGGAGTTAGACACATCATACGATCTTTTTTTTAGCATTGGAGGAGACGGAACCATTCTTAAAACAGTTACCTATGTAAGAGATTTAGGAATCCCTATTGCTGGAATTAATACTGGTAGACTTGGATTTTTGGCAACCATACAAAAAGAAGAAATAAAAGATAGTATCAAACAAATATTAGACAAAAACTTTTATCTTTCTTCAAGAAGCCTCGTAACTATAGAAACTTTACCAAAAAACAAAGAGTTTGGAGTATTAAATTTTGCTATGAATGAGATTGCTGTAAGCAGAAGAAATACAACTTCTATGATTACCGTACACACAAGCCTTAACAATGAATTTCTCACATCATACTGGGCAGATGGCTTGATCGTATCTACGCCCACAGGCTCTACAGGATATTCTTTAAGTTGTGGCGGACCAGTTATGATGCCTGATGCCGAAAGTATGGTATTAACCCCAATCGCTCCGCACAACCTTAATGCCCGACCACTGGTCATCCCCGACAACCAAGAAATTAAACTACAAGTTTCTGGAAGAGAAGACACCTATTTGGTTTCTTTAGATTCAAGAATACACACATTACCAAATGATACTACGGTAATTATCAAAAAGGCATCTTTTAAAATTAATATGGTCATTTTAAACGACGATAGTTTCCTAAAAACTTTACGTAAAAAGATGCTTTGGGGAGAAGATAAACGTAATTAAACAATAAAATCTACTAAAAAGTGTTTTTTAATTCATACTATTTTACTCAAATTCTTGTGTAGTAAAGTTTATTGTTATATTTGCAAACTTTTGAAAATCTATGAGATACTTAACATCAATTGTAATTGTTCTGTTTTTTGTGCAATCTATCGCAGCACAAACCTATGAAGTCGGTTTAATCGCTGGGGGGTCTAACTATATAGGTGATGTTGGGTCTACCCAATATATTTCACCCAATGATATTGCTCTGGGAGCAATAGGAAAATGGAACAGAAGTAAACGACACGCCTTCAGGGCATCTTTTTTATATGCAGAATTTAATGCCGACGATGCAAAAGGTGATGATAGAAGAAAGGAAAGAGGATTAAGTTTTGATAATTCTATAAAAGAAATATCCTTAGGAATGGAATATAATTTCTGGGATTGGTATCTTTATGACGGCGAACAACAATTCACCCCATATTTATATACCGGAATCACAACATTTAATTATGGAGCACAGGCGATTAATGCAAATAACGAAATTCAGGCCTATGCAGATAAATGGGGTTTTGCTATCCCAATGGTTCTAGGGATCAAAAAAACATTGGGCAGAGATTTTGTAATCGGAGCAGAAATTGGAGCCAGGTATACATTTACAGATAATCTTGATGGTAGCAATCCTGAGAGTAGATTCGGTGAAGGATTTGGTAATTTAAATAATAATGACTGGTATATGTTTACCGGTATAACAATATCATACACTTGGGGTAGGATCCCTTGTTATTGTAGTTTTTAAAATGGTTGATAAAAAACAATTAAGCACTAATATCCCTAAGCATGTAGCCATAATCATGGATGGCAATGGTCGCTGGGCCAAAAAGAAAGGCTTATTTAGAGCTATAGGCCATGAAAATGGCACTAAAGCTGTAAGAGAAGCTGTTGAAAGTAGTGCAGAAATAGGGATAAAACACCTTACATTATATGCATTTTCTACAGAAAACTGGAATAGACCAAAACTTGAAGTAGACACATTAATGAAACTCTTGGTTAATTCACTTAAAAAAGAGATCAAAACACTTCAAAAAAACAATATTCGCCTTAATGCAATAGGAAACTTAAATTCACTCCCTAAAAAAGCTAGAGAAGAACTCCTTGAGGTTATCGAAAAAACAAAAGCTAATGATCACATGACCTTGACACTAGCTCTAAGTTATGGAAGTCGCGAAGAACTTATAAAAACTATAGAAGAAATAAGTATTAAAGTTAAAAATGGTGTAATTTCGCCACATCTTATAAATGAAACAGTCATTAATGAGCATTTGTATACAAAAAATCTGCCAGATGTAGACTTATTAATACGTACCAGTGGTGAGCAACGTGTTAGTAATTTCTTATTATGGCAAATTGCATATGCAGAATTATATTTTACAGAAGTTTTATGGCCAGATTTTAAAAAATCTGATTTAATAGAAGCCATATACAATTATCAAAAAAGAGAAAGAAGATTTGGAAAAACTAGTGAGCAGCTCAGTTAAAGAAATGACAAAAAAATTACCTATTACGTATTTTACGTTACTTGCCTTATTAATCAACTCAATATCAATTTCAGCACAAAGCATACCTGGTGCCAATGGAAGAGAGTATGTCATAGGAGATATAAAAGTTACAGGAACAACAAGTTATAATGAAAACACGGTAATTACTTTTACCGGCCTTAAGAAAGGTGAACGCATCTTCCTTCCTGGTGACAAAATAAGTAAAGTCATTAAAAAATTATGGGATCTTGAATTATTCAGTGATATTAATTTCTATGTTATCAATGTAGAAGGAGAAGTTGCTGATCTTGAAATTAACATCCAAGAAGTTCCTGAATTGAATGAAACGCGTATAGAAGGAGTCAAAAAACGCAAAGCAGAAGAACTCATTAAAGATAACGGTTTAAATAAAGGTGCAAAAGTGACCGAAAACCTTATTACTACCACGCGTAACTTTATCTCAAATAAGTACAAAAAAGAAGGTTTTCTTAATACCAAAGTTGTCATAAATACAACCTCAGTAAAAGATACTGTTGCTAGTAATAAGGTAAATATGCTCGTACGAATAGACAAAGGTGACCGAGTAAAAGTTGATAAAATTACTATTAATGGTAATGAGCAACTATCAGACACCAAAGTGCGTAGAGCAATGAAAAACACCAAACGCAAAAAACCTTTACGTTTTTGGAAAAGATCAAAATACATTAAAGCAGATTACCAAGAAGACAAAGAAAACATAGTTACAAAATACAAAGAAAAAGGATATAGAGATGCTCGTATTACTTCTGACAGCTTGATTGTTGAAAATGACAATAGTGTATCGCTTAACATTTCTATCGAAGAAGGAAATAAATACTACTTTGGAGATATTAATTTCTTAGGAAATAGCGTATATACAGATCGTCAATTAGCCAGAAAATTAGTAATAAAAAAGGGAGATGTATACAATGGTGTTCTTTTAGAGAAGCAAATAGCCGATAACACCAAACCAGATGCCGATGATCTCACAAACCTATATCAAAATAATGGATATTTATTTTCTTCTATTGATGCAGTAGAAACCAACGTATATAACGACACCATAGATTTTGAGATAAGAATACGTGAAGGTAAATTAACATATTTTGATCATATTACTGTAACCGGAAACGATAAGACCAATGATCATGTTATCTATAGGATTTTAAGAACCAAACCAGGACAACGATACAGTAAAGACTTAGTAGTACGTACTGTACGTGAAATGGGGCAACTAGGATTTTTTGATCCAGAACAATTAGAACCACAATTTAAGAATGCAAATCCTCAAGCTGGTACTATTGATATTAATTATCCAGTAGTAGAAAAAGGGTCTAGCCAGATTGAGCTTCAGGGTGGTTTTGGTGGCGGTGGCTTTGTTGGTACGCTAGGATTAGCTTTTAATAACTTTTCTATTAGAAACATATTTAATGGTGAAGCTTATAGCCCTTTACCAATGGGAGATGGACAAACATTAAGACTAAGAGCACAAGCCAGTCGACTCTTTCAAACCTATAGCCTTTCATTTATAGAACCATGGTTAGGAGGTAAAAGACCTTATCAACTATCTACATCATTCTCACACACCATACAGTTTTTATTTAACAATAGAAATCGTGAACCAGACAGAAACAGTAAGTTTTTGATTACCGGTGGATCCGTCGGTATTGCAAAACGATTAAATTGGCCAGATAACTATTTTACACTCTCACAAGCATTTAGTATTAGACATTATAATCTTAAAAATTATAATACTAGACTATTTACATTTGGAAATGGGTCATCTAATGACTTATCGTATACCATCGGTCTTAATCGTAATAATACTACAGTAAATCCAGTGTTCCCTATAGGTGGTTCAGAATTTAATATTGTTGCCAAATTATCGGTACCCTACTCCCTATTTGATGGGATCGACTATAGTGCTTTAGCTGATCAAAGAGATAACCTTAATGAAGAACAAAGAAATCTTGATCCAAATGATTCTAGAGATCTAGTTAGAAATAGTGAAATAAATACTGAAATTGGAGAAATCGATCAAGAACGTTTTAAGTGGTTAGAATACTATAAACTTAAATTTGATGGTACATGGTATACCAGTTTATTTAGATTAGGTAAAAACCCTTTCGTTTTAAAAACAAAAGCAGAGTACGGATTTTTGGGTGCATATAATGGTGATAGAGGTAATATCCCTTTTGAACGATTTTTCTTAGGAGGAGATGGTTTAGGAGCTACTGCATTAGATGGTAGAGAAGTTGTTGGATTAAGAGGATATCCAAATCAATCGATTACTCCTTTAAGCAGAACAAATAATGAAAATTTTGATGCAGATGGGGCAACAATTTATAATAAATTCTCGTTAGAGCTTCGTTATCCTATAACACTAAAACCAGCGGCCTCTATTTATATGCTTGCATTTTTAGAAGGTGGGGCATCTTATGATAGTTTTAAAAGTTTTAACCCCTTTCAATTAAATCGTTCTGCTGGTGTAGGTTTACGTATATTTATGCCAGCATTTGGATTGCTTGGTATAGATTTTGGTTATGGATTTGATCCCGTTCCAGGTACCAATAATGGTGCTAATGGATGGGAACCCCATTTTATAATAGGGCAACAGTTTTAGTTTTGGCACGATTATTTCAATAAACACACAAAGAGTTATGAAAACAAAGGTTCTTCTGATATTTGCAACAATTAGTTGTTTGTCTTTTACTCAATTAGCAAATGCACAAAAAGGCATCAGAATAGGTTACATAGACATGGATTATATTCTCGAAAATGTTCCTGAATATAATGAAGCTTCCTCTGAGCTCGAAACCAAAGTACAAAAGTGGAAAGTAGAAATCGAAGCAGAGTTAAAAGATGTAGAAGAAATGCGTAAGGACTTAAATAATGAAAGAGTCTTACTTACCAAAGAGTTGATTGAAGAAAGAGAAGAAGATATATTTTTTAAAGAAAAAGAAATATTAGAATATCAGCAAAAGAGATTTGGGCCTAATGGCGATCTATTTATTCAAAAAAGAAGATTAGTACAACCTGTACAAGATCAAGTTTTTGTTGCTGTTCAAGAAATATCGAAAAACAAAAAATACGATTTTGTATTTGATAAATCAGCCGATTTGGTTATGCTATATTCTGCTGATAGACATGATATAAGTGATCAGGTTTTATTAAGAATCAATAGAGCTTCAAAAAGAAAGCAATTAAACACTAAAAAAGAAAAGAAATCTCTTGAAAGATCCGAACAAAGAAATGTTGATCAAGAAAAAGAAGTAACAGATAGAGAAAAAGAAGTACAGAAAAAACTTTCTCAAAGAGATGATTTACTTGCAAAACGTAAAGCTGAAAGAGATTCTATTAGAGCTGTTAAAAAGAAAGAATTTGAAGCTAGGAGAGCAAAACTCTTAGAATTACAAAAAAAGAAAAAAGACTCTATTAATGCTTTAAAAGCAGAAAGAGAAAAATTAAAACAAGACGATAACAATAAATCATCAAGTCAGGATAATGAAGATGATAATAATTAAATAATCAATTTTTAAAATTTATAACACCCTTAATATTTAAGTACAAATGAAACAATTTAGAACATTACTAGTAGCTTTGGCAATAACTATAGGAACATCAGGTTTTGTAAATGCACAATCAAAAGTAGCACATATTGCATCACAAGAACTTGTTGAAGCGATGCCAGCATTTAAAGCTGCAAAAAGTGAAATTGAAAAGCTAAACAAAACTTATGATGCTGAAATTAGAAATATGGTTCTAGAATTACAAAATACTATTAAAAAGTATTCTCAAGAAGCTGAAACTAAAACAGATGAAGAAAACCTGAAAAGACAGCAAGAAATTCAAGCTACCGAAAAAAGCATTAACGATTATAGACAAAATGCACTTCAAGATCTTCAAAAGAAAGAAATCGAATTAATGAAACCTATTTATGAAAAAGCTCGTACATCTATCCAAAAGGTTGCTAGAGCTCAAGGATTTTCATATGTATTAGATTCTACTACCGGTACAGGAGTGATTATGGCCGATGGTAAAGATCTTATGGCAGACGTAAAAAAAGATTTAGGTATTTAATAGTACTATACCTTCTATTTTGAATAAAATAAAGAAACAGTAAGATATATATCTTACTGTTTCTTTATTTTTGAGACATTATTATCTAAAAAAATAATGCAAGACAAAGCAATTGGTATATTTGATTCTGGTATTGGGGGAACCTCTATTTGGAAAGAAATTTCTAGCCTACTACCCAATGAAAACACTGTCTATTTAGCAGATAGCAAATATGCACCCTATGGCAAAAGGAGCAAAAACGAAATCATAGAGCTAAGTATCAAAAACACTGAGAAACTCTTAGAATTAAATTGCAAAATTATCGTTGTTGCATGTAATACTGCGACTACCAATGCTATAAAAACACTTCGGTCTACTTATGAAAACATTAATTTTATAGGTATTGAACCAGCCATTAAACCAGCTGCGATACATTCTAAAACAAAAAAAATAGGAGTTCTAGCTACAAAAGGCACATTATCTAGTGAGTTATTTGCTAAAACCTCTGATTTATATACTCAAAACATAAAAGTAATTGAGGTTATAGGCACAGGTCTTGTAGAATTAATTGAAGCAGGCAAAATCGATAGCCCAGAAATGTATACCTTATTAAAGTCTTATATCGATCCTATGATCAAAAAAGACATCGATTATCTTGTATTAGGATGCAGTCATTACCCTTATCTTATTTCTGTTCTAAAAAAAATGCTTTCTAACAAAGTTACCATTATCGATTCTGGTGAAGCAGTAGCAAGACAAACCAAAGCGATATTAAAAGCTAATAAATTATTAAACTCAACCGCAAACAAGAGTATACATACGCTATATACAAATGGCAATGTTGATGTACTAAAAGATATTATAAAACCAGACAGTACTACAACTGTAAGTATATTGGATTTTTGACAAAAAATTAAAACCAATCTTAAGAAAATAGCAACTACCCTCTTAAGATTGATTGTTTAAAATAGATTTATAAATAAAACCTCAATCCTAAAGAAAAATCAAGTCTAACCAAATCATCTTGATCATCCCCATTTAACCTTTCTGTTCGTTTTGAAAAATCATCTTCAATAGTAATTTCTGAAAGCCTTCCAAACATCAAAGATGTCTGAACTCCAACTGCGATGGTTTCTGATAATTTATAATCATATGCAAAATCTACGGTAGATCCAAATGTCTCCCCTGTAATCTCAAAAGCTCTATCTACAATTACTGACTGGTTTCTATAACTTAAATACCCAGCTCCAAAGCTCCCAAAAAATGCATGTTCGGGATTATTAGGAATAAAATTAACTATGTATATCGGTCCTATAAATGTAATTTGTATATCATCAGACAAATTACCTTGAGCTACAGACCCATCTTCAAATTCTATAATAACATCACCCAAAGATTCCTTGGTTTTAAAAGAATTATACTTTAGCCCAAGGCCCCATTTTGGTTTAATAAAATAAGAACCTTCAAGGCCAATATTAAATCCGGATTTTAATTTTCTAGCATAATCCTTAAAACCATCAGAAACGTTATCCAAAGAAGCCAATCGATAGCTAAAACCTCCTTGCACTCCTATTCTAAATCTTTGATTATCATTGCTCTGGCTTTGAGCGGCACAATAAAAGATACAAAGTAATACAAAAAAAAGAATGTTTTTTTTCATCTGTTAAGTTGTTTAGATTTTTCTCTCTTATGAGAATTTAAGTATTGAACGATTTAAAGAACAATATTAAACAATCTTAGTTTCATTTTTCGAAACTCATTGAGAAATAAAATTAACTTAACATAATTTAACATTAGATCATCTCGTTTTAGTAAACTACCTCGGGGCAAGCCCACGAGGCATTGAGCGGAAAATAATTTTGGCTTCGAGGCAAGCCTCGGAGCATTTAAATCTCGATTATCGAGTAAATCTACTTGAAATAATCTAATAAAGCTCCTTTTTTAGAAGAAGAGACTATTAATTCTTTTCCTGATGAAAGTACAATACTCCCACCCTTTCCTTTTTTGTAACGAGTTATTTTACTCACATTAACTAAGTAGCTTTTGTGTATTCTGGCAAAACCATGCGGGTGTAGAGAATCCTCAAAATACTTTAGGGTTTTACTTACTAATTTTTGTCCTTTGTCGAGAAAAATTTTAGTGTAATTATCATCTGCTTCGCAGTACATAATATCAGAAATTTTCAATACTTCAAAACCATCTTGTTGCGGGATTGTTATTTTTCCTTCGGCTGTAGTTACTTTAGGTATTAACACTTTATCTTGAAGCTCTTTTTCACGTTGTTTTATATAGCTAACATGATCTACAGCTTTGATTAAGTCATCAATTGCAATAGGTTTTAATAAATAATATGTGGCTTGTGCATTTAATGCTTCGACGGCATAATGATCATATGCAGTAACAAACACTATTTCGAATGTACGATCTGGCACTTGCTCAAGCAGATCAAAAGCATTTCCATAAGGCATCTCGACATCAAGAAATAATAAATCGGGAGTATTAGACGCTAATAAAACTAGTGTTTCTTGTACACTAGCAGCCTCACCTATAATCGTAATCTTAGGGCAATATTTACCCAAATAGTTTCTAAGAATAACCCTACTGTTTAACTCATCATCAACAATAATTGCAGTTAAATTCATTTATCTTTTTTTAATATTAATTGGACCTTAGTACCCTCTTCATTATCCTCTAAATCAGAAATAAAGACATCAACCTTATCTTTATACATTGTATTAAGAATTGCTATTCGTTTTTTAATGTTACCCATCCCTCGGGATTTTTGTAATTTCTGATTTTGAGTTTTTAGTTCTTTAGATTTTTTACGTCCTATTCCATTATCAGTTATTATGATCTCGATACTATCTGATGTTATTTTTTGAAACCGAATAGATAACAATCCTTTCTCGGTCTTATATCGTAACCCATGCCATACCGCATTCTCTACATAAGGCTGAAGCAACATTGGGGGTATCATATATTCTTCGATATTTATTTCGGGGTCAATCTCAATATTGTATTCAAATTTATCTAAAAACCTAAAATGTTCTAATTGCACATATAGCCGCAATAATTCGATTTCTTTTTCTAGCGGAATAAAATTCTCTTCACTATTTTCTAAAACTGCCCTCATTAACAATGAAAAATCTGTTAAATATCGATTAGCGGTACGTTCATCACTAGTAGCGATAAAGGTATTGACCGAGTTTAATGCATTAAAAATAAAATGTGGATTCATTTGTGATCGCAAAGATTTTAAGGCCAGCAAGTTGTTAGCATATCGTTGCTGTCGCATATTACGATACATCAAATATGCAGCAAGAAGTAATAATACTGTCAAACCCACCAAAAAATAAATCACTATTTGTTGTCTTATGCTTTGCTGATTAATTAATTCCTGCGAAGCAAACGCTAACTCATATCTGGCTTCATTAAGTTCTCTATCTTTTTCTAATGTAGCAATTCGATTTGCTTTTAGGGTTAGCTCTCTACTAAAACGATTCGCTTGTGATATTTCTTGATCTTTTTGAA
Organism: uncultured Aquimarina sp.; assembly: GCA_947501475.1. Taxonomy (GTDB): domain Bacteria; phylum Bacteroidota; class Bacteroidia; order Flavobacteriales; family Flavobacteriaceae; genus Aquimarina. Next base: position 52,130 of record CANMWA010000008.1, read on the forward strand.
TGTATAACTTATCAATAATCACCTCATATTCTTCAAAAGCTTCAGAAGCCTTTTTTAATTCTCCTTTTTCTCTATATACTTCGCCTAGTTTTCTTGTAGCATCTTTTTGAACAATAAGATCATTTTTTGATGCAGCTTCTTTAATACTTTCTTCAAGATATGGTATCGCCTCATCATACTCTTCTTGTGCTGCAAAAGCCCTAGCTATCTTATAATTTTGTACTTGTGGGGTTAATGATTGATCTTCATTTAACGGAGCTTCATCCTTGATTTCTTCAAACTCTTCAATATCTTCTAAGGCTTCTTTTCTTAATTGAATTTCTTTATCATAACTATTACTCTTATTATAAAAATCTGCAGCTACACTCCTTTGTTTTGCTGCGGTCTTTTTATCTTTTTTACGAGCTAATTGCACCGAATTATCCAGGTATTGCTCTGCTGCCACAATCTTACCCTGTTGTTGTAGTATTGCCGCTAACCTTGATTGTAATGAGATCACCTTGCTATCCATACTTTTTCTTTTACTTAAAGAAAGAGCTTTGTTATAATTTGTAGTAGCTTCAGTATATTTTTGTAAACCAGTATAACAATCTCCTAACCCTTCATAAACCAATATTTTTTGATTTGAGTTTAATCTGGACCGCTGTAATTCACTATATGTTTTTAGTGCTTTTTGGTAATTGTTATTTGCCAATCGCGATTCGGCTAATTTAATTTTTACATCGGTATTATATTTATTATTTAAGCTAATCAGGTAATTACTCTCGGCAAGGTCTGGTTGTTTCCAATATTTATAAATATCTGCTAAGATTTCAAATAATTCGGCTTTTTTATTTTCTATATTTGGATCGTCTTCTCTAACATTTTCTAAGGCATTTGTAATATATTCTATACTGGTTGCTGCATCTTTTTTTAAAGTATTTTTTGCAGCTACTAAGTTAGATTGATATTGTGATACACTTACAGCTCTTCTGTTTGAACTCAATGTAAATTTTTTAGGATTGTCTTTAACAACAATATCTATTTTTTGACCATCTTTAATCGTATATCGCACTGTATTAAAACTATCATGGTTTACCATGAGTTCATCTCCTACTCGAGCATTAACCTTAAAATTACCACTAGCATCTGTGGTGACAGTTCCTTTTCCTAGAATTGTCACTTCTGCCCCTTTGATTGGAGCATATGTTTTCTCTTCTTTAACTGTGCCTTTAATAGTCATTGGTTCTAGCATCATCTTAGACTCTTCCTGGCCAAAAACCAACTTGGGCAGTACACATAACAATACTATTATCAAACCTATCTTCTTCATTGCATTACATTTGAATAGGATAAACTTAATCCATTTAAATGGGATAATAAAATCGACATACATTGATTAATAGGTTTTGTAAGCGTTTTTAGTATCAAAAAGAAAAGCTCCCTAATTATATAGATTCGTTCACTAAATGAAATGGGCAATTCACTCATTTTAAATTTTTAAGTAACAAAGTTCGATCTAGTTTTATCCTAAATTCTAAAAAAGATAGACGATGAAAACATTTTTCCTATGGAGTATTGTAAGCTTAATGACTTATACTTCGTGTAATGCAAATACGACTACAGAATCAAAATTAGCATTTCAGAACAAGAACACCCATAAAATCCATACCACAAAGACAGATCCTAATACTCGTAATATACAAGTAGCCCTATTGCTGGACACCAGTAATAGTATGGATGGATTAATCGACCAGGCCAAAGCACAACTTTGGGAAATTGTAAATGAACTATCCTACGCCAGATGTGGGCATAATACAATCAAACTAGAGATTGCATTATATGAATATGGCAATGATGGTTTACCTTCTCGAGAGGGTTTCATACGACAAGTATTACCTTTTTCGGACGATCTGGATGAAATATCAAAAGAGTTGTTTGCCTTAACCACTAATGGCGGAAATGAATACTGCGGAAAGGTTATTAATACTTCGATCAATCAGTTAGATTGGAAAAAGAATAATGACCACTTAAAATTAATTTTTATTGCCGGAAACGAACCTTTTACTCAAGGCCCAACAAACTACAAAGATGCTGCAACAGACGCCTTAGAAAAAGACATCACCATCAATACTATCTTTTGTGGTAATTACCGACAAGGGATCGATACTATGTGGAAACACGGTGCTGATATCACTTATGGAGAATATAGCGCTATAGATCACAATCAACAAACGGTGCATATTGCTACTCCGTATGATGATATTATCTTAAAATTGAATAATCGATTAAACGACACCTATATCTACTACGGAAATAGAGGGGCAGAAAAAAGAACTATGCAAAGGCAGCAGGATAAAAATGCCGAATCATACAGTGCCGCTAATGCCGTGAGTAGAACAATCAGTAAAAGTTCTAGCTTCTATAAAAATAAAAGTTGGGATTTGGTTGATGCTCTAGAGGATCAAAGTTTTGAACTCGACGAAATTGTAGACGAAGAACTCCCAGCAGAGCTGAAAAATAAATCTAAAAAAGAATTACAACAACACATCACTCAAAAGAGTAAGGATCGTAAAGAAATACAACAAAAAATTCAAGATTTAAACAAAAAGCGTACAGCATATATCAAAGAAAATCGCAAAAAAGAAGACACCAATCTTGAAGCTGCCCTATTAAATGCCATCAAAAAGCAAGGTCAAAAGAAATCGTTCTCTTGGGAACAATAAAAGAAACATCTATGAAAACTTCAATCCATATAATCATTGTATTATTACTACCATTTGTCATGCAATCACAAAAGAAAAATAAATTACCGAAATCCAAAGTTGATTATGCTACTTTTCTTGAAATGTCTGAAGAAATAATGCAGCATCGAGAAGAAAGATTGATTACCCTAGAGGTGTTTCTAGCGTATATGAAAGATGACAATACAATTTTATTAGATACTCGCTCTGAAGCTGCTTATAAAAAGAAACATCTTAAGGGAGCTACCCACATCAATTTTTCAGATTTCACCAAAGAAGAACTGACAAAACATATTCCTTCAAAAAACACACGGATACTGATCTATTGCAATAACAATATAGATGGTGATCTAGTTCATTTTGCATCCAAAAAGGCGCCATTGGCATTAAACATTCCTACATTCATAAATCTTTACGGATATGGATATAAAAACATTTATGAATTATCCTCTTTGGTGCAGGCAAAAGACAAAAGGTTGCAGTTTACAGGAACTGTTACTAAGTAAAACACCTTATATCATACAAATGTCTACAATTGCTCAATTTGTAGGCATTTTTTATTGTGATAAGCTCAAGATATGTTTACCGAAAATTGCACTATAATATTTATTATCACTTCCTTTTTTGATCCTTATAAATAATCGTTTAAATTCATATTATTGTTATATTCGTTGCCGTATATCACATAGAAATCTATACAAATAGGCACAAAAAATAATGAATAAAATAAGAACAATAGATGTTTTTTAACTCAATTGACTTTGCTATCTTTTTACCAATAGTTTTTATCCTCTATTGGTTTGTGACTAACAAAAACCTGAAACTACAAAACTTATTAATAGTTGTAGCGAGTTATGTTTTTTATGGCTGGTGGGATTGGAGATTTTTGTCTTTGATTATTTTCAGTACAATTGTTGACTATACTATTGGGCAAAAATTGCAAAATGAAGAAAACATAACAAAGAGAAAACTTCTACTTTGGACAAGTATCACAGTAAATCTAGGTTTTTTAGGTTTTTTTAAATATTACAACTTCTTTCTTGATAATTTTATTACGGCCTTTTCATTCTTCGGACAAGAAATTCAAGGCAATACTCTAAACATAATACTACCAGTTGGTATCAGTTTCTACACATTCCAAACATTGAGTTATACTATTGATGTTTACAAACAAAAATTAAAACCTACCAATGATTTTATAGCTTTTTCTGCATTTGTGAGTTTTTTTCCTCAATTAGTAGCAGGTCCTATTGAAAGGGCAACAAATCTACTTCCACAGTTTTATAAACATAGAATTTTTGATTATTCTAAAGCTGTTGATGGTATGCGTCAAATACTATGGGGCTTATTCAAAAAAATTGTAATAGCTGATAACTGTGCCCAATATGCAAATCAAATTTTTAATAATTCCGAAGATTATTCTGGAAGCACATTAGTATTGGGAGCTATATTCTTTACATTTCAAATCTATGGTGATTTTTCGGGGTATTCAGACATTGCTATAGGTACATCGAGATTATTTGGATTTAATTTAATGAAAAACTTCGCTTTTCCATATTTTTCAAGAGATGTAGCAGAATTTTGGAGGCGTTGGCATATTTCGCTTTCTACTTGGTTTAGAGACTATCTATATATCCCTTTAGGGGGTAGTCGTGGAAGTACTTCAAAAAAAATTGTAAATACATTTATTATTTTTATAGTTAGTGGGTTTTGGCATGGAGCCAATTGGACATTTATAATATGGGGAGGGTTAAATGCACTTTATTTCTTACCATTATTGCTAAGTAATAACAATCGAAAAAACATAACTGTTGTTGCTGAAACTACTTTTTTACCCAGTATAAAAGATACCTTATCGATCCTATTAACATTTAGTCTAACTGTATTTGCTTGGATTTTTTTTAGAGCAGAAAACGTAACACATGCAATGAGTTATATTGCAGGTATTTTCTCTAGCACTATTTTTTCTATTCCAGAAGTTCGGCCTAGAATAACTATAATTATAACAGGAATTTTTATACTTATTGAATGGATTGGAAGAAAAAATGAATATGCCATTGAACAAATAAATGGGCAACGACGGGTAATTAAATATTTATTGTATTATAGTATTGTTATAGCCATAATGTATTTTGGTAATTTTGGTGAAAATCAATTCATTTATTTTCAGTTTTAAATAATGGTAAAGTTTCTATGTAAATCTCTTGTAATTATCTCTCCGATTCTGTGTCTACTAATTTCGGTTAACTATTATATAGATCCAGCAATGTTATCCCATGGCATCGAAAAACAAATGGTAGATATTATCCAAAAAGGAAAATACGTCACTAATATTACAAATTATGATGAAAGACTTTACCAATTAGAATTTATAAATCAATTAGATTATACTCCAGACATCGTTGTTATTGGTTCTAGTAGAACTATGTTAATAAGCAATGATTATTATCCTAATAAAAAACTTGTAAATAACTCTGTAAGTGGTTCTGAAATAGAAGATTTTATTGCAATATATCAGATCTATAAAGAAAATCATATTACTCCAAAAAAAATAATTATTGGCATTGATCCTTGGATATTTAATGAAAATACTGAAGAAACCAGGTGGAAATCTATCTCATCATTCTATGAAAAGTTTATAAATAAGGATAGTTTCTTTAGCACTAATTTGTTGTTATATAAATATAAAGAATTATTATCGCTATCCTATTTTCAAAAATCAATAGAAAAACTGAAAAAAGAAAAAGATATATCAATATCTAAAAAAGAACCAGAGGAAACTGATCAAAAGTATAATGTAACTGATACAAAATTGTTAGATAACTCTCTAATCCATAGAAAAAGTTATAGAAATGTAACCGATGAACAAGTAAAAGCTAAAATACAATCATACCTTTCAAAAACGATATACAAGTTGGGTGATTTTAATTCACTTTCTGAACGAACTTCGAACGAGTTAAATATGCTTATAAAAGAATTAAAGTCCAATGGTATTGAAATAGAGTTTTTCTTATCTCCATATCCTCCTGTTGTATACAAAAAAATAACTGAGAAATATAAAATAGCTACCAAAGTAGAGGATTATATCATTGAATATTCAAAACAAAATAATATCAAATTGATCGGTTCTTTTAATCCAGAAAAATTAAAATTAGACAGACGTCATTTTTATGATGGTATGCACTGCAAAGAAGATGGAATTAAAAAGATTATTGGAATTAAATAGCAAAAAAGTACCAATCCACATAATTTTATATATGTATAGCAATAAATAAAATTAATTACAACAGTGTATAATTAATTATATTTATACTACTGCTATAACCATTAGCAAATAAAAGTATGATAACCGTAAGAGAAATTCAAGAAAAGGATATTTCTAATGTTGTTGGATACTGGAAAAACAGTACTCCTGAACACTTAAAAGCGATGGGAATTGATATAAGTGAGCTATATGCATTAGACAATTTAGAGGAGTATCTAAAAAAACAAATAAGTGCCAACTATTCTGAAAAATCAGCCCTATTTATGATTGGAGTAATTGATAACAAAGCTGTAGGGCACTGCTATGTAAATGGGATCAAGTTTAAGGAAGAAGCCAGTATGCATCTGCATATTTGGGATTCTAATAGTAGGCAAAAAGGGTTAGGAATTCAATTAGTTCAAAAATCAATACCCTTCTTTTTTGATAAATTAGAACTAAAAAACCTATTGTGCGAACCTTATTTTTTAAACATAGCGCCTAATAAAACTTTAGAAAAAATTGGTTTTGAATTTGAGAAACGATATATCACTATACCCGCGGGATGGAATTTTAAATTAGAAGTAAATCAATGGAAATTGACAAGAAATAAATTTAAAAAACTATTCCTTTAAAGAGGAGCATTAATATACTACTTATAAAAATATTACTTAGAATTGACCGCAGGGCATTTACAGTTCCAACGTTCTTTGATTTTTCCAAAATCATACCCTAGTGTGATTTGATGAAAACCTCCATCACTCAACACTACCGAATTGGACTGATAGCTATACGTATACCCAAAAAGCCACTTCTTATAATTCACCCCTAAAAATGGGGTAAAATATTGTAATTGCTGATTTTGTACCGAGGTACCATCTTGAGAAAACTCGGCACCATCCAGACTACGTCTATAGGACAATCCGCCCCAAAGAGTTCCAAAATCAAATTCTCTGTATACTTTTAAGTTACCATCAACTGTACTTTCTAGAGTTTGATCAGTAGCCTGATACATCACTGAAGGCTCTATACTCCACTTATCATATCCAGGAATCTCAAATAAATATCCCAAAGAGAAAATATATCGTCGTTGATTATTAGATTCTTGTATTGGCGTATTATTATCAAAAATATTTCTTACAGTAGGTAAAAGATTTTTTACTGTAAAGTGAGTATACCATTCTAAAAAATGATATGACATCCCTACATCAACATTATAATATGAATCTTTTTGTATTCGATCTAGAATAACAGGATCTGGATCTGTAAAATCCTCTAACCCTCTTAAATCAACATTAGATTGAATAAATCCACCACTAGCACCAAAAGAAAGCATATTTAAATCGGTCCTATCTCTAGAAAACAGTAAATGATAAGCAAAAGTAAGGTAAACTCCTGTTTGAGAAAAACGCCCATTCTCATCTCTATACACTATCCCTCCTAAACCAGTTTTATCTCCAGTTCTAAAATTCATATTCAGTGTTTGCAAATTAGGAGCATTAGCTACATCAAACCATTGCTTTCTGGCTGTAAGTCTAATCTTATTAGCATTTGATGCTCCAGCCATAGAAGGGTGTAACAGATACCAGTTATCTGAAAGGTAATCAGAATATACAGGAATTCCTTCTTGCGAGAAAACAAATCGAGAAAATAGTATTAATGATAATACATAAATCGTTTTTAAGTTCATTTGGGCTCTATCTTTTATGGGGCTAAATAGAATCTGTGAAATAAATTTAAACTATCAAAAACAGCTTATATTGTGGGGCTTCACTATTTATTTTAAATTAAATCATTATACAATGATGTTTTCAAAGATATAAATTTTTGTTAGAACATCCATTATTACAGTTTTTTAGTGTTAATTGTAAAAAAATGTTAGTAAAACAAATACCGTAGGCTATCGTATAGCTTTTTAGTAAATTTGCCAAAAATAAGCGCATGGAAAAGAATTTTGAAATAAAAATAGAAGCTACCTCAAACCCAGGTATTATCAAGTTTGAAGCCAACTATTTTCTGACCCAACATACAAGCTACGAATTCGAAAATATAGATCAAGCCCAAAATGCTCCTTTGGCTCAACAATTGTTTTATTTACCATTTGTTAAACGAGTATTTATCGCACAAAATTTTGTTGCCATAGACAAATATGATATTGTAGAATGGATAGATGTACAAGACGAGGTAGCAGAACAAATTAAAAATTATCTTAATAGCGGGCAACCTGCAATTACTGAGGTTGAAACTACTAAAAAAATACCAATCACTATTTATGCAGAGAGCACTCCAAATCCAGCTGTGTTAAAATTTGTCGCCAATAAAAAATTAGTAACTGCCGGGCATGAATTTAAAAATATAGATGATGCCAAAGAAGCTCCTCTTGCTCAAGAATTATTTCGCCTTCCGTTTGTAAAAGAAGTGTATATTGACGAAAACTATATTTCTATTAATAAGTATGACATGGCCGATTGGAATGACATCACTATAGAAATACGAGAGTTTTTACGCAACTATCTAGAACAAGGTAAAGAAGTTTTATCTGAAAATGCATCGATTTCTAAAACCGAAATCGAGAAACAAGCCGATGTAAATTTTGAAAAACTTGATGATGTCTCTAAAGATATTGTAAATATTATTGAAGAATATATCAAGCCGGCAGTAGCTAGTGATGGTGGTAATATCTTATTCGATTCTTATGATCCAGAAAGTAAAGGCGTAAAAGTAATCTTACAAGGAGCATGTAGTGGGTGCCCTTCTTCTACATTTACCTTAAAAAATGGTATCGAAAACATGCTTAAAGAAATGCTTAAAGGCAAAGTTGAGTATGTTGAAGCCATAAATGGGTAGTTTGACGAAAAACAATTACTTATATCGAAAAACTGTTAAAATATTACTCTCTTTTATTTCTAAAAGAGTGAAGTATCTCGTATCTTAGAGATTCTTAAAAATATTAACTAAAAATTTATCGAAATGGCAATTGTTAAGACTATAGAAATAATAGCAAGCTCAGAAAAAGGGTGGGAAGATGCAACAAGAAGCGGTATTAAGCAAGCTGCAAAAACAGTAAAAAACATTAAGTCTGCTTGGGTATCTGATCAAAAAGTTGTGGTAAAAAACAATGAAGTGTCAGAATACCGAGTAAACCTTAAAGTATCTTTTGAGATAGGTTAAAAAAAATTTATCTTTTCTTTATAAAAAGCATTTTGATTGAATCAAAATGCTTTTTATATTTTTGAAGGTATCAAAATCAAATATTGTGAAATATTCCTTTCTGCTTATATTAATTCTAACTACTTCTTGCACCAGTCAAAATAAAAAATCCATGAAAGAACACCCCTATACCAACGAACTAGTGCATGAAACCAGTCCGTATCTGCTACAGCATGCTCACAATCCAGTAGATTGGCAGCCCTGGGGTGAGAAAGCCTTATCACAAGCAAAAAATGAAAATAAATTAATTATTATAAGTATTGGATATGCTGCATGCCATTGGTGCCATGTTATGGAGCACGAGAGTTTTGAAGACCCAAAAGTAGCAGAAGTTATGAATACAAACTATATCAATATAAAAGTAGATCGCGAAGAGCGCCCCGATATTGATCAAGTATATATGAATGCTATACAACTAATGACAGGTAGTGGTGGGTGGCCTCTTAATATAATTGCATTACCAGATGGAAGACCCGTGTGGGGTGGCACATATTTTCCAAAAGGAAATTGGATTGAAGCCTTACAACAAGTTACAAAACTATATAAAACCCAGCCCGAAAAATTAATAGAATATGCCGAAAAACTCGATCAAGGTATTAAAGCGGTAGATATTGTAGAAATCAATACTGAAGAAATCAATTTTAAAAAAGAGTTTATTGATACTGCTGTAAAAAAATGGAGCACCTCTTTTGATTATCAAAAAGGAGGCACAAAAAAAGTTCCAAAATTTATGATGCCCAATAATTACGAATTTTTACTTCGATATGCACATCAAACAAACGACAAAGATCTTATCGAATATGTCAAAAGCACATTAACAAAAATATCTTATGGTGGTATCTATGATCATATTGGAGGTGGTTTTGCACGTTATTCTACAGATGCAAAATGGCATGTACCACATTTTGAAAAAATGTTGTATGATAACGCTCAATTAGTGAGTTTATACTCGAATGCATATTTGACAACGCAAGATCAATGGTACAAAGATGTAGTATATGAAACATTAAACTTTGTAGCTAGAGAACTTACTAATGAAGAAGGTGCCTTTTACTCATCGCTAGATGCAGATAGTAATACCCCTAGTGGTGAACTTGAAGAAGGTGCTTTTTATGTCTGGACTAAAGAAGAACTTAAAGAGCTTCTAAAAAACGATTATGATCTTTTCTCAAAATATTATAATATAAATTCTTATGGCCTATGGGAGAAAGGCAATTATGTACTAATCAGAAAAGATGATACTCAAAAGTTTTGTGATGTTCACAATATAAACAATGACTCCTTTCAGAAAAAATTAACGGAATGGAAAACCACGCTGCTAAAACATCGCGAAAAGCGTCCAAGACCAAGATTAGATGACAAAACCTTAACCTCATGGAATGCTTTGATGTTAAAAGCATATCTTGATGCCTACCGGGTTTTTGGAGAAGAAGAGTTTTTAAAAATAGCAATACAGAATGCTACTTTTATCAAGAACAAACAGTTAAAAAGTGACAATTCATTATTTCATAACTACAAAAACGACAAGAGTACTATAAATGCATATTTAGAAGATTATGCAACAGTTATCGAAGCTTTTATTGTTTTATATCAAAACACTTTTGATCATGAATGGTTAGATATATCAAAAAAACTTACAGACTATACTCTAGCACATTTTTATGACAACAAAACGAGTATATTTTACTTTACCTCTGATCAAGACCCTAAACTGATTGCACGTACCACAGAAACAAGTGATAATGTAATACCAGCATCGAATTCGATTATGGCAAAAAATTTGTTTTTGTTATCACACTATTATAATCAAGCGAAATATAAAGAAATTAGCACATCAATGCTACATAACATAACATCCCAAATTAAAGATTATCCAATGGGATATTCAAATTGGTTAGATTTGATGCTTAATTACACTTCAAATTTTTATGAAGTTGTAATTGTTGGCCAGCAAGCAGAACATAAATTAGTAGAAATAAACAAAATGTATATTCCAAACAAATTATTAGCAGGAAGTACATCAGACTCTGAGAGAGAATTATTAAAAAACAGATTTTCAGAAGAGAGAACATTAATTTATGTATGCGTAAATAATTCATGCAAATATCCCGTAGAAAATATAAATGAGGCTTTTAAATTACTTCATTAGTCTTAACGTCTATCTGCATATTTATCGACATAAAACGTCAACTATAACGTTTTCGTAATACAATTCTTACAAGAATTACGGTTTTACCTCACTATAAATATGTGAATATCTCATGAAAAACACATTTTTACTCAAAAAAATCAGTCATTTAACATAATTATAATACGGAATTCGCAAAAAAAAAGCCAAAAATTGCATTTAATTGTATAGATCTTAATGTTTTACTAATTTTATTGAGCCTAAATCAATTATATATGAACAAGTTACTACTTTCTCTATTTTTAATAATGTCGTCTGCATTATTTGCACAATTACCACGTGATTTACTTACATCAACACAAAGAGTTTCTACTTTTGATGAATATGATGGTTCTATATATATGAAATCCAGATATAAAGAATCTAGCATCATTGATGAGAAAAAAGGCTCATTTGATGCAAAGTTAAAATATAACATCTTTTCAGATGCTTTAGAATACAATCAAGGTTCTAAACTATTCGAAGTTCTTAAAAGCCCAACAGTTCATGCAAGAATTGATGGAGACTACTTTTATTATTGTGAATTTAAAAACCAAAGAGGTCTTCAAAGAGATGGTTATTATGTATTAGTAGAATTAAATGATAATTACCGAATTTATAAAAGATTTACCCTTGATATCAAAGATCCATCCCAAAGTTCATTGACACAAACAAGTGAACCTGGGCAATTACGAATGATTACTTCGTATTTTCTAGAAGAGTCTGGAAAAATTATGGAGTTACCCATGAATAAAAAAGATATGCTTGCCACACTTAGTGATAAGGAAGATGAATTGAAAGCATATTTGAAGAAAGAAAAAATTCGTTTAAAGAAAGAAGAAGATTTAATACGATTAGTAGCTAGATATAATGCATTAAAAAGTACAGATGAAGGTCCTTCACAAAGCTTGCTAAGCACTCGATCTGGTAGAAACTAATAGTAATAAAAATAAACATCCTCAATGCCATCTTATATTTAGGGTGGCATTTTTTTATTCTATCTACCAGCAACTATACATTTTTAAGAATACTTAATCCTCAAGTAAACCATAAGCTATTAAATCATGTTGTCGTTATACAAGTTGAGTTCCAACTCAAATACAAGATTAGATTAATTCTACACAACTGTTTATGATAAGCAACGTCACTGTAATTTGTGATACAATCTAATTTATTTTTGATAAATTTTATTAAAAAACTACACTACAGCTTTGTTTTTTGCTTTTTATCGATTTTTTTATTACATTAGCCCTAATTAAAACTTTTTGTTATGAGAAAAATACTACACACTTTACTTTTTTTATCTACCTCAGCTTTATGTGCACAATTTTCGCAAGCTGTTGGAGAGCCTTCAAAAAGAATGACTGAACTAGAATCATATGCTGGTTCTATATATATAGATAAACAATATCAAAAAGCTAGTGTTATTGATGAAAAATCAGGAACATACGAAACTATGCTTAAGTATAACATATATACTGATGCACTAGAACACAAAAAAGGTGGTAAAATAAATGAGGTAATTAAAACCCCAACTACTTATGCAAGAATTAATGATGATTATTACTACTATTGTAATTTTCAGACTGAGCATGGTAGTAGAAGAAATGGATATTATATTCTTGTAGAATTAAATGATGTATATCGTGTTTATAAAAAATATGATCTTGATATAACCGAACCTAAAGAAATGGACCCTTTAACAGGAACATCATCTACAGGAAAAGTTAAGGTTAAAACAACTTTTTACCTTGAAGAAGATGGTATGATCGTAGAGTTACCTATGAACAAAAAAGAGTTTTTAGCTGCATTTTCTGACAAAGAAGAAGAATTAAAAGAATATATTAAAAAAGAAAAGATTCGCATTAAAAAAGAAACAGACTTAGTAAGGCTTGTTGCCAAGTATAATGCCTTAAAAAACATGGATGCTAACCCGTCACGAAATCTTTTAAGTAATAGGGTTCAAAATAACTAATATCCTCAAAATCATTATTTAAAAATTTAGAATAGCTTAGACTTGCCATCTCATTTGCAGATGGCAATTTATTTTCAATAAAGATTGCATTGGTATTGGTACAAATAGTTGAAAATTTTTCGACACCATTACCTATACAATATACTTGCCCCTGATCAAAATACTTAGAAAATGAGTTTTTATCTAAGATTTCAGCCTTAGTATCTCTAATTTGAACAAAAGAATCAGAAAAAACAGCAGAGTACACTTCCATTCTTCTGGCATCAATCATTGGGATAATACAACTATCTTTTTGTGGTTGTACTTGCAACGATAACGAATGTAATGTAGGTATCGATATCAACGGGATGTTAAGCGCATAACATAAGCCTTTTGCTGTAGAAACACCAATTCTTAATCCAGTATAAGAACCAGGACCTTTACTTACAGAAACAGCCGATAATTCGCCCATAGACAAACCAGCCTTTTTAATCACCTTATCTATATAATTATGCAATCGTTCTGCATGAGAATATTGAGTATCATAATCTTCAATCAATTCTAAAACAGTATCATCATTTGTGATCGCTACAGAACAATTTGTAGTTGAAGTTTCTATACATAAAATATAGGCCATCTATTAAAAAATTTACGCAAAGATAACCTAATTGTATAAATTATTTTGTGGACTTTTTATCGGTATCGAGAATTACTTTATCACCAGTTTTAAGAATCTTGGTAACAACATTATAAGGCCCTGTTATTACCTCATCACCTTCTTCTAATCCTTTCTTGATTTCGATATTACTATCGTCCTGAATACCTGTCTCTATTACTCTTAATTTTGCCTCTTCTCCATTCTTAACAAATACACATTCAAATTTCTTGTCTGAAACCGAAATATTATCCTTTGATAAGTCTTTGCGAGTACTAGAGGTATCATTTTTTACAACAATAGCACTAATGGGAACTCCTATCACTTTACTTTTCTTATCTGTAATAACATCAACTGTAGCAGTCATTCCTGGGCGAAAAGGAGAATAGTTCTCTGGTTTTCCTTCCATCAAATCTTTATACGATTCTTCAAGAATACGAACCTTAACTTTAAAATTAGTAACCTGGTCTGCGCTTACAGCACTTTCTGCTGAGTTTGCGATCTCTGTAACTATTCCTTTAAATTGTTTCTTTAAATATGCATCAACCTCTACTATGGTAGAATCGTTAATAGATATTTTAACAATATCATTTTCATTTACATCGACCTCAACTTCCATATTGCTTAGATTAGCCACACGTACAATCTCGGTACCAGCCATTTGTTGAGTTCCTACTACTCGTTCTCCTAATTCTACAGACAATTTAGAAATTGTACCATTCATAGGGGCATAAATAACAGTTCGGCTTAAATTATCTTTAGCTTCATTAACTGTAGCTCTGGCACTTTTTACATTATAATATGCAGATTGTTTAGCAGCCTCGGCTACCTCATAACCTGATACGGCTCTATCCCACTCTGCTTTAGAAATCACTCCTTTTTCAAACAGTTCTTTATTACGATCATAGCTTAATTTTGACTCTTTAAGGCTTGCTTCGGCTTGTTGTAGACCAGCTCTAACATTTTCTAATGCTGCTTGAGATCTATTCAAACCAGATTGAATGATATCAGGATTTATACGTACTAAAAGGTCTCCTTTTTTAACTTGTTGTCCCTCTTTGATGGGTAAACCAATAATCTCTCCAGAAACTTCTGAAGAAAGTTTTACCTCAACTTCGGGTTGAATTTTACCAGTTGCTGAAACCGTTTCTACAATATCAATCTTTTCAATTTTGGTAACAGAAACTTCTTTATAGTTTCCATCGTTACCAAACCAACCAGCTTTTTTACCATAAACAAGTAGTACAATTAATAGTATAACTGCACCAGAAATAAAGAGTAATGTTTTCCTATTCATGAGATATAAACGTTAATTATATGGTATGAAAATACAACCTTTTTAGGTCTAATCAGTAGTGAAAATTTAGAAAATATGATATGTTATAGTTTTATATCTGCGATTTTTATCCCAAAATAAAGCTCTAATACTTTCAGCTTAAAAATATAATCAAATTTATTTTGCACTTCCTGGCTTTGTGCATTTTCTAGTCTAAACTTTGATTGGCTAAAATCAAATGCATTGGTCAGTCCAACATCATAGCGGTCTTTGGCATATTCATATGCTCTTTCTTGAGCTTTTACAGCCACAAGCGATGCTTCATAGGCTTCTGCCGATCCTTTGGCATCAAGATATGCTTGATATACGTTACTATCCAAATCTAACTCTGCTTGTTCTAATTGAAATTCGGATCGTTTTACATTAATCTTACTTCTTTTCACACTTGTACGCGTAGAAAAGCCGTTTAATATCGGAAGGTTTAGTTGTAAACCATAAGAGAAACCATCATTTTCATATAATTGTTCTACGAAACCTCTATCAAAGAAATCATTATCTGCCCATCTTGTATTATATCCAAAAAACGCACTTAAAGTAGGATAATAGGCGCCCCTAGCAAGTTGCTTATCTTTCTCTGCAATCAACTTACTTTGTTCTGCAATTTGAACTTCATATCTTGACTCACGAGCTTTAGTTATAACCTGATCAATAGGTTTCTCTAAAATTTCGGCATCAGGAATTAAATACTCTTGCTCTGCAGTATCAAAACTTTCATAATCTTTAATTAATAAAGTTTGTGCTAATCCTATACGTGCAATTTGTACTGCATTTTGTGCTTGCACAATACGAGTTAGCTCGTCTGCAGATGTTGCTTCGATTTCTAACAGATCTCCTTGTGGTAAAACTCCTGCATCAACTAGATCTTTGGTTCGTTTTAATTGCTCTAAAGTAATATCATGTTGCTTTTCAATTACTTTTAATGCTTCTTTATTCAATAATACCTGTAAATAGCTATTGGCTACAAACAAAGCAATATCATCTTTAGATTTACCTAAGTTATACTGACTTAGTAATTTATTAAATTTTGCTTTTTGCAACTGTCGAAAATTACGCAACCCATCAAATAGAGTAAGCCCTACATTAACCCCTGTAGTAAACGAAGTAAATGTACTAGACTCAAAAGCATTAGTTACTGGGTTTATATTTGCTCCAGTATTTGAAGAAAGAGACCCTGAAGCACTTATGCTAGGAAGAAAGTTTCCTAACGCATCAAGTTTATCTATTGCTGTAGCTTCATAATTGAGCTCTGATTGTTTAATAGTAATATTATTTTCAAGTGCATGTTCTACACATTCTCGCAATGTCCACTTTTTTTCTTGTGCTTGCGCCCCCAACACTATTAAAAGTGTAAATATTAATAAAATCTTTATTCGCATAATGCCTATAAGTATATAATTGATCGATGTTGTTACAAAAAAAATTTATTTTTTATATTGAATTATAAATTTGCAGTCAAATATAATTTTTAATCTTGAGTATCCTCACCTTCTTTTTTCACAGGTTCTGTTTTATTCCAAACTTTGATATCATCTTCCTCTGTCACTCCTGATAAGATTTCTACATTAATCCCATCAGAAAGTCCTATTTCTATGTCTTTTCTTTCAAATTCTTGATCTCCAGTCTGCACTTCGACATAAGGTTTTTCTGTTTCTTTATCAAATTGCAATAAGGCCTCTTTTATAGCTAAAATATCATTTTTGGTATCTAATACTATTGAAGCATTTGCACTATATCCTGCTCTAATAAAATAGGATTCATCCAGAAAAACTTCGCCTTCGATTTTAAATTGAACAGCTCCTTGTTCTTCACTTCCTTTTGGAGCAATAAATTTAAGCTTTGCATCAAATTCTTTATCCCTTATCGCCCCAAGACTTACCTTAAGTGGCATCTCTATTTTAAGCTTATTCACCTCTGCCTCATCTACTTTTCCTTCAAAAATCATTTTACTTAGATCCGCAATGGTTGCTACTGTTGTTCCATCATTAAAGTTATTACTTTGGATTACTTGATCTCCTTCTTCTACTGGAATCTCTAAAACTGTTCCTGCTACCGAAGCTCTAATATTGGTAATTGCTTGGGCTCCACCAGTAGACCCTTGACGTATGATTTGCAGATCATTACGCGCATTACTTACCTCTTGTACTGCTTGATCATAACGTAATTTTACATTTTGAAAATCTTGAGAAGCAATAACTCCTCTATCAAAAAGTGCTTTGTTACGATCAAAATCTTGCTTGGCATTATCAAGGCTTATTTGTGCATTTTTAACACGACCTCTTGCACTATTCAATGCTTGTTCATTAGGTACTACTTTTACCTTAGCAATTAGATCTCCTGTTTTAATTGCACTCCCCTCTTTAACATATATCTTTTCGATAATTCCTGAGACTTGAGGTTTAATTTCAACTTCGTCTTGAGGAACTACTTTTCCTGTTGCTACCGTTTTTTCTTCAATAGATGTCTTAAAGGCTTTTTCTGTAGTAAAAACGATTGGTGATTTACTGTTTGAATCTATAAGGTATTTCCCAGAAAAACCTAGTAATGCTATAAAAACTACTATTAATAAAATTTTAAAAAACTTTTTCATTTGATTGATGCTTATTCTTTGTTATTATTTTATTCTTCTCTTAATGCTTCTATTGGTTTTATACTTACTGCTTTTTGCGCTGGGATAAGGCCAATTATTGTCCCTAAAAGTACTATCGACAATAATGCTCCCACTACGGCAAAGAAATCAACGGTTGGGTTTAATATAGGTATATCTTCATCATTACCTATGGTTCTATTAATTATCCACAGTACTAGTGTTCCAAAAACAAAACCTATTAATCCTGCTACAAAAGTAAGTAAGATAGATTCTAGCATAATCTGTCCTCTTACCTCTGCAGGTGTAGCGCCTAATGCTCTACGTACTCCTATTTCTCTTGTACGTTCTTTTACCGTAATTAATAATACATTACCAATAGCAATTACACCTGCAAAAAGTGTTGCTATCCCTACGATATATGTAATTAATCGCATTCCTGCTAAAAACCCATTAGTTTTGGCTACTGCTTCTCCTAAATTAAAACTACCGAAAGCCTGTGTATCATCTGGATGCACATTATGCATCCTTTTAAGGCTTGTTTTTATAGTAGTTTCAGTATTTACAATATTCTTGTCTGGCTTGGCGGTAATTACCATCCAGGAGATGTTTTTGCCTTGATTAAATATGGTTTGAAAGGTACTGAAAGGTAGAAATATCGAGTCGTCTCCTTCAAATCCTCCAGCCTGCGTTGGTTTGTATACTCCTATCACTTTAAAATAAATCCCATTAATCCTTACATAATCGCCTATAGCTTCTTCATCTTTGTCATAGAACTGTTTATAAATATCTTCTCCTATAACACATACTTTTCTTTCATATTTAATATCCTCTTCATTAATGAATCTTCCTCCATCAAAGATCTTTTTCTTTGAAACTTTATCTATCGTAGGATAATCACCAAAAATCTGAAATGCTCCCGACTTGGAACCTCTTACAAATTGACCAGGAGGTGTCCCCCATCTTCCTGTAACATTACGTGGTGTTATATATTCTATATCACCTACCTGAGATTTAAGAGCATCAACATCATCTAATGTGAGTTGCATCCTTCGTCCTCTTTTAAACCCTCCATTAGGTATACTCGTTTGTTGCCCCCATAAAAACATCGTATTGGTTGCAAAATCATTAAACTGACTTCGAAAAGCATTATCCAAACCTTTGGCCATCCCCAAAAGGATAACAAACAAGAACACTCCCCATGTAACTCCAATAACAGTAATCACGGTTCTGATCTTATTTTTACGAATAGCTCCATAAATCTCTTGCCATGTATCTCTTTCAAAAATAAACTTCATAATGACTGTTTTTTTATTATTTATTCATCTCTTAAAGCAATAATCGGCTTTATCCTTGCTGCTCTTCGCGCTGGTATATACCCTGCTAAAAGACCCGCTAAAATCAATGTAATTGTTGCTACAACAATCACTCCTGTATCTACTTTGGGGTTGAGAATAAAAAATTCTTCTAAATTGTTACCTATTAATTTAAGTACAAATATCCCTAAAAGAAGCCCCAAATACCCTGCAACCGATGTGATCAAAATTGATTCTTGAAGTACCATTGCAATGATTGATTTTGGAGATGCACCAAGTGCTTTTCTTATTCCTAATTCTTTTGTTCTTTCTTTAATGCTAAATGTCATAATATTACCAATACCAATAACACCAGAAATTAAGGTCCCTATACCTACAATAAAAATCACAAAATATATTCCCCCCAAAATGACCATTGTTTCTTTAATGTCTTCTGCAAAACTTCTAACCCGGATTGCACTTTGATCATCTGGCGCTACTTCAAACCTCTCTTTAAAATCTTGTTCTATCTGATCAGCAAAAGCAATAGCTTGTTCGGTACTCATGGCCATATTATAAGATAGATTAATCTGATTTATATGATCATTATTTCCGAAAAGTAATTGAACTGTCTTATAGGGTATATATATGATTCGTTCTTCATTATCACCTCCACTATCCTGAAAAACACCTACTATTTTATAAGGTATACCATCTACATCAAGCATTTTGCCTAATGCATTCTCATTTTTAAATAGATCTTTTTCTACCAATCTACCGATTACAATATTTTTGGTTCGCTCATTTACATCAATCTCATTAAGATATCTACCTTTCATCATTATGGTTTTTTCAAGATATTGATGATCTGGATGTACTGCTCTTATACTATAACTACCTGATTCTTTTTTATATTTTGCCTGACTATTACGATATACTCTTGGGGTAGCAAATTCTACTTTGCCTATATAATTGCTTTTGACAAATTCAAAATCTTCATTTTTAAATTGAATTTTTCTATTTTCCTGAAAACCTTTATAAGCCTTTGAAGTATTTCCTGAATTGATAAAAATGATGTTTTGAGCATCATCTACAAAGCTACTTAAAAAGCTATTTAGCAATCCATTTCCCATCCCTAATAAAACAGTAAAGATCAGGATTCCTAAAGCTACTGTAAACCCAGAAAGAAATGTACGTAGCTTATTTTTTCCTATAGCCTCAAATATTTCTTGCCACCGGTCTCTATCAAACATATTGAGATGCTCTAACTTGTTCTACTTTTTTATCTTCGACGATAACACCATCTTTAAGATGTACGATACGCTTACACATATTAGCAATATCTGGTTCATGAGTAACGACTAATATTGTTCTACCTTCATCATTAATTCCTTGAATAATATCCATTACCTCATACGAGGTTTTACTATCTAATGCTCCAGTAGGTTCGTCGGCTAATAATACTTTGGGGTCAGCTGCAAGGGCACGTGCAATAGCTACACGTTGTTTTTGTCCTCCAGAGAGTTCGCTAGGTAAATGTGTTGCCCATTCAGCCAAACCAACTTTACCCAAATAATTCATGGCTTTATCAGTTCTCTCTTTACGTTTTTTACGCTGGTAGTATAATGGTAAAGCTACATTCTCTAAAGCTGTCTTGTAATTGATAAGGTTGAAAGATTGAAAAACAAAACCTAAGAATTTATTTCGATACTGTGCAGCTTTGGTCTCATTTAACCCTTTGATCGGAACATTGTCTAGAAAATAACTACCACTATCCGCCTCGTCTAACATCCCTAGAATATTAAGCAATGTAGATTTTCCAGAACCAGATGATCCCATGATTGCTACGAGTTCCCCTTCTTTTACACTAAAATCTATTCCTTTAAGTACATGAAGCGAGTTGCTCCCCATTTGGTAAGATTTATGCAAGTCTTTAATTTCAATCATAATAGTTGATTAAGATACGTGAGATATACTACTATACCTCTACAAAAACCCACTAACTACTTTTAAAACAGATGTTTTTTTTATCAATCCTCTATTTTTCCCTTTTGAAGACTTTTGATTCGGTTAGTGCAGTCTTGTTACATAAGACTAAGCACATGTCCTTTTTGTTACACATTACATTGTTATGAAAATGTTAAAGTTTAGACTTAATACAATACGCTACCTTTCTGGGCCTATAGATTTCTTTTTATTCTTATAGATAAAATATCCTACGGCTCCAATAAGGATATATGGAATAATCATTAAATATATAATTCCATTATTAATTCCTTTTGCTGTTTCTTGACCTTCTTCACTTTCTAATACTGCTCTACACATTGCACATTGTGCATCTACTGGTATAGAGAATAACAACAATAAGATCGATATGTAAAGAATTTTTGTTTTCATAAATATATTACGACTAGCTCAGCACTGCGTTTTTCAGATATAATATGGCGAAATCATCAAATAAACAATTACACCAGTTACAGCTACATATAACCATATCGGAAATGTGATTCTTGCTATTTTTTTATGTTTATCAAAGCGACCTGCTAATGCACGCACATAAGTGATTAACACAAAAGGAATTACCACAACGGATAGCACTATATGCGTAATCAGAATAAAATAATACACATATCGTATTACCCCTTCTCCTCCAAATTTTGTTGAGTCACTGGTCATATGATATGCTACATACAATATTAAAAAAAGTACAGAACAAGCAATTGCAGATTTCATCAACCTTTCATGGAGTTTTATTTTTTTATTTTTTATAGCCCATAAAGCGACAACTAGTATTATGGCAGTAAACCCATTAATTGACGCATAAATTGGAGGCAAAAAAGTAAGTGGTTGCACATCAAAACCCATGCGCTTAAGATTTACGCCAAATAATGCTGCTACTGCAAGCGGGATGATTATTGATAATGCAATAATCCACTTATTATACTTTTGTTCTACTACTGATGGATTACTCATCTTTTTTTAACAGTTTTTTTATGTCTTCTAATAAAATTGAAATCTGCTCTTCTTCTCCGTTTTTATCGACTTTCTTTTCTACATCTATTGTTCCTCTATAATATATGATTGGATTGCCAGAAACATCATATCGTGATCTTATATAACCATCTTGATCAATTAGAGCAAAATAACCATTATGCTCAAATCCCCCAGGAATATCTGGATTTTCTGCTGCATAAATATTAAACCCTGCATTAGCTAATTCATAAATATCTTCTCTATCTCCAGTCAAAAAATGCCAATCAGGATCAGTTACCTTATAATGCTCTGCATACTTTTTTAATCGGGTTGGTGTATCAAATTTTGGATTGATCGTAAAAGACGCTACCCCAAATTCTGGATAATCTTTTAATTTATTTTGTAAATACACCAAATTTTTACTCATCTTAGGACAAATAGTTGGGCAACTGGTAAAGAAAAACTCTGCTACGTATACTTTGCCACTATAATCATGATTAGTCATTAGTATACTATCTTGATTCAAAAATGCAAATTCTGGCACTTTTTTCGGCTCTCCATTTTTTTTTATATATGCTAATTTTTCGTTTGCAATTGGATTATTGGCACTCATTCGATCATTTTGAATCACTGTTGTGCTTTTTATCCTCTTCACTATTCTAGGAATAAAAATGATTCCAAAAATTAATATTATAAATGATATCCCTACGTATGAGTATTTTTTCATAAGCTTTATTTCTCTTTACGGTCTGCTTTATATTTTTTGAGTGCCAAACGATACTCTGCTAGAATTACTTTGATATCATCATCCATCACATTTGTTAAATCTGCTACAGAGCTTGCATCGTAACCATATATTTTTTGATCATTCTCTTTTAATTTACCATCTCTTCCTCTTAGGTTTCCACTTTTATCAATAATATATACATAATGAGTTGATAAATTATCATCTAATTGATGTGGTGTATTAAGGCTATTAAACAATTTTTTAATGCTTTCAGGAGTGCCAAACACAAATTTCCATTCAGACACATCTGTAATGTTATCTAATTCTTCTAAAAGTTCTGTTGCCTTATCCTCACTGCCAAATGGTAGTACCATCACAAATTGAAAATCCTGAAATTCATGATTCTTTTTATAGATCTTTTGGTTTAGATTAAAAGCGTTACCTTGTTTATTATAGATTTCTTTACCCAAAAACCCAAGTACCGTAATCTTATCTTTAAATGTTACTTGTTCTTTTGTAAGGCTTTCAAAATTTGCAACAGTACTAACGGCATCATTTAAAACTGGTAGTTTAGCAAAATTATGAACCCCAGAAGCAAAGAATAAATACGCTACTAGTGGTAATATAAACAGAACACCTAAAACAAGAAATTTTTTCATCTAACCATTGCTTTTCACCTATCAATTAGGTTTGAAATCAATATTTTTTCAGATTCTGAAAACAAGTTCAGAATTACTTCGTAAAAATAGAAAAAGACGGTTTAAAAAACCGTCTTTTTACAAAGCTTTTAACTTATATGTTTAATGGATTAAAAGTCCCATGCCTTATATCCACCTTTGAATATTTCATATATATAGTCACCTTCGGTAAGAAGGATAAAAATTAAATAACAAATAAGGAATGTTGCAGTCCATACTACTGATCGTCTAAGACCTTTTGTTTCTCCTTCCATATGCATGAATGCCCATGTAATATAATATGCTTTCCAGATGGTAAGGATAATAAAGATCCAGTTCAATAATTTCATGCTTATTAAGGTTGTTTCAACCAAAAAAGCAGGTTTTATAATACCCAAAATTACTTCAACAATAGTAATCACAGAAAGTATAAAAAACACCTTCCAGATTCTACCCATATTTGATTCGTGATGTGCTGTATCGTGTGCCATATTATATAACTACTATATTTTTATTAAACCAGGTAAAAGAATGTAAATACAAATACCCATACCAAATCTACAAAGTGCCAGTACAAACCGACTTTCTCTACCATTTCATAATTCTTTCTTCGTTCATACGTACCAAGAATTACATTGATAAAGATGATGATATTAATAATTACACCAGAAAATACGTGAAACCCGTGAAATCCAGTAATAAAGAAAAAGAAGTTTGCAAATAATGGAGTACCATACTCGTTATGAACTAGGTTAGCGCCTTCTACAATCCCAATAGCATCGGCATTTAGCCTTTTAATTGATTCTTCTCTAGATAAAATTGTTTTTTCTCCTTCTTTGGTTAAGATTTGTGTTCTTATCAAAAGGTCTTTGTTTTTAGCAAAACCAGCTCTTATCTCATCTATAGTATATGTTGGAAGCGTAGCTTCTTTCTCATACCAAACTCCGTTCTTTTCTTCATGTTGAGCTCTATATGCATGAGACTCAACAATAGCAATTTCTTTTAAACCAACTCTATGACCTTCAGTATCTACAAATTGTAATATTTGCCCTCCTTTGGTTTCAACTGCACCATACTCTCCTTTAATAAAGTTTTTCCACTCCCATGCTTGTGATCCAACGAAAATTGCTCCTCCGATAATGGTAAGAAACATATAAAGAATTACTTTTTTCTGTTTCATGTGATGTCCTGCATCAACAGCAATTACCATTGTTACAGAAGAGAAGATCAATATAAATGTCATCAAAGCCACATAGTACATTGGTGCATCTACTCCATGTAAAAACGGAAAGTGATTAAACACCTCGTCGGCTATTGGCCATGAATCAATAAATTTAAATCTTGAAAAACCATATGCGGCAAGAAAACCCGAGAATGTAAGTGCATCCGAAAGGATAAAAAACCACATCATCATTTTACCATAACTCACCTTGAGTGGTTGATTACCACCGCCCCAGGTTTTATCTTCGGTACCTGTTTTAGTAACAGTTGTTTCCATATAAAGAATTTGGTATTGTTAAATTTTCCACAAAAATAATCAATTTTATTATTTCACCTGCTGAAATCCTCTTTTTAATTAGGTCAAATTCATCTAAATTAATCAATCTATTTTTTTGACACCAAGTCTTAGATTAACTCTTACTTCACGAAATATAAAAACAAAAAGAGATAAACCCACAGAAAATCAACAAAATGCCAGTACATAGCACCTAATTCTAGACCTAAAGTTTGACCCACTTTATATTTTTGTTTAAAATGATTATAAATTACAACTAAAAGCACCAAAATCCCGCCAACAATATGTGCAAGATGTGTAACCACTATGATGAACATAAATGTCGAAACGATATTTGATGTCGGGCCAGTAAAATGATACCCTTGATTAATTATATCTTTAAAGCCTTCAAATTGCAATACAATAAATATAATACCAAGTGTCAAGGTTGATAATAATAAAATTGTAGCCAGGCTTCTATTATTTTTTTCTATTGCTTTTTTTACCAGATAAAATGTAACACTACTCGCTACAATCACCAATATACTATATACAAATGCTTGAGGAAACACTAAATCTGTAACCCAATCTTTTCTTGTTTTACTTACCACATATGCACTTGTAAGTCCGGCAAACACCATGGCCATACTTACCATTGCGAACCACATCATAGTTTTTTTGGATCGATTAATTTTTTCTTGCGTCGTTCCTTGTGTTAAATCCATATACGAATAAATTTATCAGCCACATAAATGATCTGTAATAATGTAATATACAAAACACTCATTAACATTAATTGCTTTGCTGTTTTTGTATCTCTTGTTTTATATAATCGAATTGCTGATCTCAATAAAATTAACCCCAGTACTAAAATAATAACTCCAGAAACCGGTGTAAGGTATAGTTTACCTGTTACTCCAAAAACAGGTATTAAAGAAGTAACTACTGTCCAGAGCGTATATACCACTACCTGTGTTGCAGTACCTTTATCTTTTTTGCCGGTAGGAAGCATAAAAAACCCTCCTTTTTTATAATCGTCATACAAAAACCATCCAATGGCCCAAAAATGAGGGAATTGCCAAAAAAACTGAACCATAAATAAAGTCCCTGGTTCTATTCCAAAATCATTTGTTGCTGCTACCCAACCTAACATAAAAGGAATTGCTCCTGGAATCGCGCCTACAAAAACAGATAAAGGCGTTTTTGTTTTTAGGGGTGTATATAAGCTTACATATATAAATATCGAAATTGCTCCAAACATTGCTGTTTGTGGATTAATCACATACAACACAGTAATCCCTGCAATAGTAAAAAGAGTTGCAATAGCAAAAGCTGTATTAACAGACATTCTTCCTGAAGGAATGGGTCTGTTTTTGGTTCTATCCATCAAATTATCCAGATCTCGTTCAATAATCTGATTAAAAGCATTTGATGCACCAACCATAAAATACCCTCCAACCGCAAGAAGAACTAGCGTACTCCATGAAATTGTATCAACACCTAATAAATATCCTGCCACAGAAGAAAAAACTACACTTAGCGCTAAACGCATTTTTGTAATTTCTTTAAAATCCTGAACAACAGAAGTTTTTGCAGTATTAATTTGGGTTACGCTCAAATTTTGCACGTTTTTTTAATAGCTTTTTTTAAAAGTGGTGCAAAGATATATCTTAAATGCTTTTTAGGCAACTTATAACTCTGTATAATTCACCTTTTAACATCCAAACTAATGTATTGCAACAATTACACATCGAATTAACCACAATATTTTATTCATCCCCCTAAACGCCAAGCGTAATTTTTGTAATTTCAATTCGACAGAAAACCAAAACACACATACTCAGATGAAAAAGTTATTGATTATAGGATTATTGATTACCTCAATTACTTCATATACTCAAAAAAAAGAAGTCAATATTCAAATACAGCCTCTTACTAAAAATATACATATGCTTATCGGCCAAGGTGGAAATATAGGTGTTTTTAAAAATGAAAACATTAAGGTTTACCATGTTCATAATGCCCATACTGATGGCGATGTTTTGATTTATTTTGCTAATGGAAATGTATTGCACATGGGCGATACGTTTTTTAATGGTCGCTATCCTTATATTGACCTCAAATCAGGAGGAAGCATAAAAGGATATATTAAAGCCTCTGAAAAAGCATTGCTGTTAGCCAATGATGATACTAAAATTATTCCTGGTCATGGAAAATTGGCTTCAAAAAAAGATCTTGAGACATTTTTAACTATGCTGAAAGAAATTACAGCTATCATCCAAAAAGAAATTGATACTGGTAAATCTGAAAATGATATTATAAATAATGCATTGCTAACTGCAAATTATGATGAAAAAGGATATGGCAATGGCTATATCAATCCCAAACAAATGCGAAAAACTATTTACCAAAGCCTTATACGATCAAAATAACAGCTGTCGCATTGAGCAGCAACGAAAGATGTATCACAATACATTTCGACTTTGCTCAATGCGACAGCATGTAAATTAGATTGTTCTAGTTCTGTATTTTAAATACAATCGGCAATTGATATTTTACCGTTACTGGCGCTCCTCTTTGCTTACCGGGTGTCATCAAAGGAAACAGGTCAATCACTCTTTCTGCTTCTTGTTGTAGTTTTGGATGTGGTGCCCTAACTTGTATATTCTTAATCATCCCACTAGCATCAACATCAAATTGAGTATAAATACGTTGAACTCCTGTTAACCCATATCTCTCACCAAGTTCTGTATTAAATTTTCTCGATACAATATTCCTGATTTTTTCAGAAAAACAGGCAGCTTTTTCTTCGTTTGTACCTAGATTTTCACACCCAGGAAAAACAGGCACAGATTCTACTCTTGTAAAAGGGTAGTTTTTAGGTTCGTCTTCGCCATCATCGGTATCATCGGGTAGAGCATCCGGATTAAAAGGGGTTGACTCAATTAGTTTGTTTTTAAAAATCCTATCCATATCCTCTATCACTGCATCATCTTTTACAACAATTGGATCAGATGGTTCAACAACTTTTTGAGGTTTCACTTTTATTGCCAGCTCTTTTTTTACCTCTTTTTCGATTTCAAAATCTCCCATAGTAAAAACAGGGTTTTCAAAAATATCAACAGGTTCAGGGTTAACAATAATAGCCTGCGAAGCTGTATAGACTTCAAACATCAAATAAGTAAATAATAGACTTGCAATAAGTCCAATCTGAAAATTCACCAATGTACTTTTTCGTACATTAGCATCGTGCTTGTTACTCATAATATTTAGTTTTAACGTTACAATTAAATCTAAATCAACAAGCATACCAAAAAAGAACCCCGCTACACTAGTAACGGGGTTCTCATATAATAAAAAGTATTTTTTTTCTTAGTCTTGCACCTGAAAAACTATTGGCAGTGAGTATAGTACCCCTACTGCTTTTCCTCGTTGTTTTCCTGGAGTCATCTTAGGCAAAAGCTTCACTACTCTTTGTGCTTCTTTTTCTAACCTTGGATGTGGCCCTCTAGCCTGTACACCAACAATATTACCTCCTCTATCGATTTTGAATCTAACATAGATTCTATTCACTCCTGATAATCCTAATTCGCTACCTAGTTCTGTATTAAATTTACGGTTAACAAACTTTTTAACCTTATCACTCATACATTTCTTTTTGGCTGCATTTCCTCCAGCACCTTCACATCCAGGAAAGATTGGCACATTCTCAATAACAGCAAATGGTATATCACCTATTTCTTCTTCTTCTTCTACATCTTCTACCTCTTCTACTTCTACTATTTCTTCTTCTTGATTAGTTTCTGTAGATTCTATAATAGTTTCTTCTACTTCTTCTTCATCCTCTACTACATCAATAATTTCTGGAGCAGGTGGCGGTGGCGGTGGCGGTGGCGGTGTATTTAAATTTTGAGTAATTGGCACATCCTCTTCTTCTAATTCATCAAGATTTACCTGACCAATATCAATATTACTCCTATCATAGGTTTTCCACTCGATACCTTGCCATGTTATAATAAGCACTAAAATAAGCCCTAGTTGAAGAAACAATGTACTTCTTCTAGTTAAATCTGCTTTAGGATTTTTCTTTGGTTCCATAATTATATTACGTTATAGGATTGCTAAAATAGCTAATTTCTTTTGTAAATTACAATTAATGACAAAAATGTAAAACAAAAAATATGTTTTTTAACTTTTATCTTATTCTTACTATTGAAACAAAAACTCAGGTTAGAGTATTTGCTTAATTCATTACGAATCGTTATTGATTAAATCTAATCAACTTATTCTCAAACACTTTCAACACTATAGCAGCAAAAATTATACCACTTGTATTGGCCAATATATCGTTCCATTCTGGGCTTCGATAATTGGTTAATAGCCCTTGCAATAATTCCATAAGACCTCCATAAAAAAAACACAATAATGCACTTTTGACTAAACTTTGCTTAAAATTTTCATTTCTATTTTTAGATAAAAAGAAAAAACTAAACCACACTAGTGTGAATATAAAATAGGCTATAGAATGTCCAATTTTATCACTTCCTTGAATACCTGTTCTAAAAGGAAGTATAAATCTCGCTAGAGATGCCAGGGTTATCACTATAGTAGATGTTACTACTATAACAAAAAGGGTTTTATGCCCCAATAACTTCTTTATACCCATCTGCAGATAATAAGTCATCTATTTGAGAAGCATCAGAGATCTTAATCTTTACCATCCAACCTTCTCCATAAGGATCGCTATTTACTAATTCTGGGTCACTTTCAAGTGTTTCATTAAATTCTATAATCTCTCCAGATAATGGAAGGAATAAATCTGAAACTGTTTTGACAGCCTCTACAGTACCAAAAACCTCTTCTCGATCTAGTTCTTCGCCCATAGTTTCTACTTCGACATAAACGATATCTCCTAGTTCGCTTTGTGCAAAATCAGTTACTCCAACTGTCGCTACGTCTCCGTCTATTTTAACCCATTCGTGGTCTTTGGTATATTTTAATTCTGAAGGAATATTCATCCGAAAAAAAGTATTTATGAATTGTTATTATTTTAACGACGAAAATAATTCTATTTTATTAAATTTTCAGAAAACCTAACAAAAATTTATCAAAAAACAATTATCAATACCCTTTTTATAGATCAATAGCGAGTAAACTATTAGTTTCCAAAATTATATCTCAATGTAAATCCTCCTCTAATTGTTGTTTGAGGAAATGCTGTTGAAATCGAATACTCTGAAAATGTATGATCATAAAAGAATAATGCGGTTAGATTTTTACTTAAAGCATAATCCGCAGTAAACTTTAGACCATAAATATCTTGCCCAGATGTAATCTGAGTGTTCTCTAAATCCAGATACCTGATCAATGTTTCGTTCTGACGGAATGATAAATCGGCTCTAAGATTTAGATCGCTCTTAATAATCTGTTTTCTTCCAGCTATCCTTGTCGCAAAAGTAAGATCTTGTAATCTATATCCTAATCCAATGATATACTCGTTTCCTTGAATTTCAGTAAGCAGGTTATTATCAAAACTTAACGACAAAGCTCTGTCTTTTTTCCACTCGGCAAGAATCTTAATAGAATTTTGCATTTCCATATCCAATCGCATCAACGGACTAAACTGCTCTGTAAGGTTAATGTTAGAATATAATACTGGATTTCTAAAATTACCTGCCTGATCAACAATACCATTAACTGCGTCATTTTCTTTAAACTCAAGATTGGCTTGAAATTGATTAATCGTATAATTAGCGCGATATCCATGGGCTACCGAAAAACGCTTGAAACGTTTCTTAAACCATTTCAGATTCATTAATCCTGTATATTTTACATCCCAATTTGGCAATGGTACATCTCTGAAAGCTCCTTTTTGAACTTTTGAAGGATCAGAGCCCGAATATGCAGAAAGAAAAGCTGGTAACAATACAGCTTGATTGGATTTACCAAAACCTACTGGATAACGATATCCATTAGGCTCTTGTTCTGCGCTTCTAGGAAAATCTGTCGTACCATAAAAATCGGCTGCCAAGCGTTCTGCAATAACCTGCCTATTTTCTCTAAACTCATTAAATGCTTCTGAGGTAAACTCATCACTTTTCTTAAACGCTGTATTGATCAACAATGTAGAAACTGTATAATTACCAAAAGTATTAGGTGTAAGAGATGCGTATGGATTCTCCTGATCAATTTCCCCGGTTGTATTATTTACATTAACTCTATAATTCTCGGTAAATGTTTCAGAATAATTTCTATTGGCACTAATATCTATCTTAAGGTCTTTTAATAATCCTACTGAAGCCTGGATATTAAGCTGCCTGCCTTCAACTTCTTGATATTGCTGATTAAAATCATCATACAAAGTAAGCCATCCGTTACGTGCTGCTATATCTCTAATCTCTGATTGACTACCAAAAGTAAAGCCTACAGTTGGTTTTAGAGTACCCACAAATCCGGGTTCTCTGGTATAACCAGGCAAGAAAATCCCATTGTCTTGCTGATAATTAATATTTACTTTTTTAACTGCAGTAACTAATCCAACAAGAGTATTATATGCTTTATCACCTACACTCAACTTACTTTTAGTTCTCTTAGCACGACTATTGGCTACTTTCTTTTCTTCAGATTTTGCTTCTGATTTTGCATCTTCTTTTCCTTTAGCATCTTTCTTTTTCTTGCCTTTTCGTCTTCCAGGTTTTTTCTTGGTTAATCCTACATATTTATACAATGTATTCATATCCAAAGACCCGTTTACAGTATGCACATTAGCATTCTGAACGGTATTACCTAAATCAGGAATGCCCTCTAATGTTTTTAAAGCCTCACTTCCTTTCACCCATTGAAAATCTGCATTGTAACTATACGTCGCACGCATAAACTTAAATACCGGGACTTTCTTAAAAGGAATTTCATAATTAACCTGTAATTGCTGACTATGGGTATTTGGATCTCCTATTTCAAAAAACCCACTCCAAACACCAATAGTATCATCTACATTATTGTTTTCATCAATAAAATTTTTAACGATACGATTATTAGCAGATGTAAAATTGAAATTCAATGATTTAGTAAGGTTGTAATTAACACCATATTGCCAATCAAAAAGAAAATTACGCTGAAATAATGTTGGTAAACGTATATCATCTGGACCTAGAGTAATATCTCTAAATATTTGCTCATTATACTGCCTATTAATATTAGAACTAACCGATATACTCGTAGGAAGAAGATTAAAATTAAAATCTTTAAGCAAATCAAAATACTTGCTTTTACCCAAGAATTTTATCTTTTTAAAGGGTTCTACTTCTTTTGGTTGAAAACTAAAATCATAAGTACCTCCAAGTCTTACACTCTGGTCGAGGGATTTTTCTATTTCAAAATCCCGATGATCCGTTTGATTGTATGTTCCTGAAAATGTAAAGTTTTCTATATCATACGGCATAGGTTTTTTATCACCTGTTCGTTCTTTACGCAATCCTATAATATTATAACTTTGCCTTTTTGTATAATCCGTAGATTGTCGTTCTATTCTCTCTTTTTCTTCTGGATCTGAAATATTATCTAATCGTTCTTGTAATTCTAAATCCTGAAATTCTGGATCGAACTGAGGGGTAATTAACTCTTCGCCTCGACTATAATTAAAAGGAATTTGTATCCCCCATTTTTTGGGTAAAAGTTGACCTACATTAACATTAGTAGTTACATCGTATTGTCTAACATCTTCTCTACTTCGTTCATTAGGCCCTTGTTCTATACCACCAAATCCAATAGTAGTAATCCGTCCTGAAGCACTAACATTTGCAAAATCTGCAATATTTGCATCTAAGCTACCTACTGTAGCCCAACCACCTCTATTTTTAAGATCGCTAAGACGCATCTCATTAAACCAAACAGTACCCGATTGATCAGTACCGCTATCATTTTTAACACCCACCATCATCACACGTATATCTCCAAAATTTGGATTACCTTTTATAGCAAGTCTAAGGTTACCTAATGCATCGTTTGGAGCTGGATTTGGGTTTGGGTTTTCGCCATTGCCATCAAAATATACTAAAGTATTTGCATCCAAATCTGCATTTCCAATAACTGCAGATTTAATTTTTTGCAATAAACTCAAGTCTAGATTTAATCTATTATTACTCGGCCAAACTTCATCTGCATTTCTGTCATTTAGATCTGAAACTTCTAAGGGCAATTCTATCTGATAGAAATTATTAGTAAAGTCATTACCCATTCTAATAAACGCTGTAAGATCACCATTATTGATCGCAGTTTGATTAGGAACAGATTCTGCATGTATAAACAACTCAAGGTTTTCATACTGACGCATATCAACATTAAAATTCTTATACACCCCTCTAGAATCATCTGATTGAAGATTATTTACAGTAAGTGCCAAAGATCTTTCATCTTCTCTAATAATGTTATTATTATTATTTAATTGCTCTCTTACTACTCCAGGTGGGGTTGAATAATTTGGTGTTTCTTCTTCACTTACCGAAGTAACAATTACTTCGCTATCTCCAAACACATTAAGACCGCTAGTCGGGTCATTAACTTGGTTACCTTCTACAACATATCTTCTATAATCTCCTCTTACCAGATCCATATTACCAAATCTTAATAAAGTCTGTTGAGAAAAATCTGTAAGATACATTCTCATAAATCGAATCGATCTAAAATCACTAATATTTATAGCTCTATCCGGATCATAAATTGGTACTTTGAATCGCACCCAACGTGTATTAATCTCACGTCCAGAAACAGGAACCGTTGCATCTATTACATCAGAAATATATCCTGTACCCCCATCATTACCCACACCCATGCCTCTAAAAATCGGAATTTCATACTCAAAATAACTATTAATAGTATTCATAGTATTATCTCTATTCACATCCTCTGCGGTAGGAAAAGTGGTATTACCACGATCATCATTAGACACATCTGTTGGCGAGTTCCCCTCGGTACCATTATATTGATCATATCGCTGCACAATATCACCACTTGCTTGAAGGAAATAAGTATAATTATCTGCCGATGGATCATCTAAAGATCGAAAAGCTTCAAACTCAGGTTTTAGCTTCTCATCAGCATCACTTAACCCATCAAAACCTGCATCTTGAATACTTCTTGCTGCTCCTTCAGAATCGAATGCATAGATCAATGATTGATTAATAGGCACTTTAGCATAATCAGTATTTATAATATCTGTATCACTTCCGTCAGCTGGTAATCCGTTTTCATATTGTTTCCTCCCATCTTTTAGTACATCTTCACTAATGTTACCTAGGTTAAAAACGATGGTCCCTCCTGGATTATCGACATCATCATATTCAAAAGGATCCATCAACCAAAATTCTATAAACTCTACATTGGCTTGCTCAAAATTTGTAGAAGTAAGCTGTCTTGTTATCCCTCCGAAATTTTCTCTAGGGTTTGGTGTTATATTACTTCCTGGGGCATAACCTGGATTAAAATTATAAGGCCCTCTAGTTCCTGGATCATAATTTAAATCTAGTGTAAACAATGCCAGTGATTGCCCAGTTACTATATCTGTTTCTGGAAAAATCTCATCTATAAACACCCTTCGTGTTCTATTGGTTGCTAAGTCTTCGTCGGTGACTCCACTAGGTCTACCGTTACTATAAAAAATTGGATCTATTGAATACCACGATAATTTTGCTCTTTTATTCCCTGATTCAATACCATCAATAACATTTGTGCTTGTGGGGTCTGGATTTCCAAACCCGATAGGTACACTAGACAATTCCCATGATAGCGGCGAGCTAACATCTATTCTAGTTTGCGCACCTTCAAAATCATCTATATACGTAGTAACTTTTCCATCAAAATCTGCACCTTTAGGTGCACCTGCAACAAGATATGCTCCTTCTGCTCTAATGGATGCATTTGAAGGAACATCGGTATCGATATTTGGTAATTTATTTACGATCCTGGTCAGCAAAGGAATCTCTGTAGAGTAATTTAAATTAAGCCCTAATATAGTATTGTTTATAGGTTCAAAATCATAATTAGATTTTTGCGTAATCGGTCTTTCATTAAGGTTTAAATATGTACCACCTATTATAAATTCATCACTAAATTTGTGTTCTATATTTAATCCTGTAAATCGTTTAGTTTGCTGTCCAAAAACAGCATTGTTTTCTGTAGAAACCTGGATTGGTGTATTTGAAGCCTTTAAGGACTCATCAAGTATAGTAACTCTACCCAATTGATAATTGACCGTATAATCTACTCCTTCTTGTAACACTCTACCTCCAGCTGTAACTGTAACAGATCCTTGTGGCACATTAAACGCTCCAAGAGGAATCCCATCTTGACCAGAAGATTTGTATCTACCTTTTAATTGAAAATAATTCTTATCGGCAGATCTTTGTTCGGCTATTACTTTTGTCTGTGTATACAGGTCTCTAAATACATATTCTGCCTGATTGGGGTTATATGAATCAGGGTTTATATAATTAGCTCCCGCCGGGCCATTATCTAATTTATTAAAAAGATGTTCCCCAAAGGGTTCTATTGTAGTAAATACGATACGCCCATTTTCTGAATCTATAGTAACTCCTGGAACATAATCAAAGAAGCCATCTCCTCCTTGAACAGGGTCATTATTTGGAT
Organism: uncultured Aquimarina sp.; assembly: GCA_947501475.1. Taxonomy (GTDB): domain Bacteria; phylum Bacteroidota; class Bacteroidia; order Flavobacteriales; family Flavobacteriaceae; genus Aquimarina. Next base: position 87,811 of record CANMWA010000008.1, read on the forward strand.
TAAGGCGATCTAGATTAAACACCTTAAGTAAGGTAGTTTGCTCTACGTCATCAGGCAACGCAAGGTTAGAGCCTTCTGCTGCAGTTATATAATTAATAGGAGACGGGTTAGAATACAAAATATTAAGCCTAAAATCATTTTGTTCTATTCTAAATGCTCCAGTACTGTATATGTTTTTCATCATTAAATCCCATATCGGAAGCGTAACATTTACAATAGGACTTTTTAACATTTTAACTACCAAACTTTGACTAGATCCTGCTTGCACATCATCTGTACCTGTAGTATCTCCAATTGTTGCATCTACCCCATCATTAGCGAATTCTCCTACTTGAAAAACACGGCCACCAACTGTATATTGATACGCAACTGCTAATACTTCATCGTTATTTAATCGTTGGTTTAATGAGATATATCCTAACTGTGTGTTTAATGTATATTCGCTTGGGTTCAATTTCTTTGCATTTTCGAGAATAGCGTAATCAAAACCTTCATTAAAACTTGATATTGCCCCGGTAAAACCTTGCTGTACTGTTGGTATTTGGCGTATCGCATCGGTTATAGGACCAGCTGGACCAATTGCCGTTGGATCCAGATCATTGTTACTGTTGTTTGGAAAAGCTCCTGCACCTGTATTAAATAAACTAGCTGGGATAGTAGAATTACCTGTTTCTGGTGATTCTCCAATATCCTGAAGTGCAACAATATTACGGGCATTGGTGAGGGTTTGAGAACTGGTAGCTCTATTTGTAATCCACACCTCTATTCTGGTAATCTGAATATTATTATTAATGAAAGGATAGCTCGCTAAAGCCTGATCATAATTATCTCTAAAATAATGTGAAAGGAAAAAATGTCGATTTTCATCATAATCTAATGCAAACAGTTCAAATTCTTCAACTGTTCCGCCTCCTTCTACATTTACAGATCTAGTTTCTGATCTCTGCTCAGAGTAGACTCCTGTAATAGTAGTTCTACCGAATTGCAATCCCATTTTAACACCAAAAAGACTTTGTGCTCCCTGGATTAAAGAACTGTTAAGCGGCATACTTACATTACCCACTTCTATACTCTGAATAATATCATCTTCTGTAGGGGTATATTCTAACTTTAATTGATTCTGAAAATCAAAGGTAGACTCTGTATCATAATTAGCTGTTACTTGTAATCTTGTACCTATTTTCCCTAATAGACTTAGACTGATCCGCTGATCAAAATCAAAAGTAAAATTACTTCGATTACGAGGTGAAAAAGCAGGATTATCCTGTTTGGTATACAATAATCCAAGATCCATCTCTACAGATCCTTGAGGAATAATTTCTATTTCATTACTACCAAAAACAGATTCGAAGAAATTAGAATTTACATAAAAAATTGGCAATAAATTCTTACGTTTTTCTTCACTTCCGTCTTTTTTACCACTAAATGCTTCTATTTTTTCTTTAAAATACTTTCTTCGTCCTTCTTCTTCCACCAAAGCTTCAAACTCTGCTGGTGTTAAAAAAAGAGGATATTTCACATTGAAATCCCCAAGCATTTCTCTATAGATATACCGATTAGTAATCGGATCATAATCGTATTTGGTAACTATACTATTAGGATCTGGTAAGGAGATTTCACCTAACGAAAATGTAGTACTTGTCGAATCACGAACAGTTTCGTTCTCCTGACCTTGTAACACCCCGCTATAAAGTGCTATCAAACATACAAATATCCTAAAAAAATTAAATTGTAAATAATTCAACGAACTCAATGTTTTTATAAGTTTTTTAGTGCCTGTTTAATAATATTTTCTATTGTTTCTTTGGGGGTAGTTTTTAGAACTCGATCAACAGCTTTTTCAGCAAGCTTTCGATTGAATCCAAGGGTTTCTAATGCAGATAACGCTTCATCTTTATTAGTATTGCTTTGAGATACTGAAACTTCATCAATATTATAGACTTTAAGTATTTTATCTTTAAGATCAAGAATAACACGCTGGGCAGTTTTAGCTCCTATTCCTTTTATAGATTGTATTGTAGCTACATCATTAGAAGCAATAGCTTCTTTTATTTGATCAGGATGTAATGATGACAACATGGTTCTGGCTGTACTTGCTCCTATGCCTGAAACAGAAATCAAAAGTCTAAAAATTTCTCTTTCTGATTTTTCTGCAAAACCAAATAATGTATGGGAATCCTCTTTTACTTGAAGATGTGTATAGAGTTGCAATACTTCTCCTTCGGGAATTAAAGAAAAAGTATGCAGTGAGATATGTAAAATATACCCTACTCCACCGCAATCTATAACAACATCGGTAGGGTTTTTTTCTACAAGCCTCCCCTTGATATGTGTGATCATTTGTTAAGTTGATGTTAAGCAACCAAATGTAATAAAATTCTATTATATAAATAGGATAAAAAACACCCATTAAAAAAGTGTTCTTTAAAGGGTGTTGAATTTTCTATATAATTATATAGCGTTATTTATACTATAATTTTAAACTCATTTTACCATCATAGACAATTGAAATTCTCTCTTTTCTTTTTCCTGTGCATCAATTACCGCTACTGCAGCCATATTAATCATCTCCTCTACACTTGCTCCTAATTGTAGGATATGTGCCGGTTTGTTCATTCCCATCATAATTGGCCCTATAGATTCTGCATTATTTAATTCACTTAACAATTTATAGTTACTATTTGCCGAATCCAAATTAGGGAACACTAGTGTATTTACTTTTTGACCATTTAATTTAGAGAAAGGAAATTTGTCTTTTCTCATCTTTTTGTTCAATGCAAAATTCATCTGTAGCCCTCCGTCTACAACCAAATTCGGATAATATCGGTGTAAATAAGCTACTGCATCTTGCACTTTAGACGCGGTTTGATGTTTCGATGACCCAAAGTTTGCATACGAAATCATAGCCACTACAGGTTCAATTCCAAACATTTCTACTGTTCTGGCTGTCATCTGTGCAATTTTTGCCAACTCCTTAGAAGAAGGATCAATATTGATCGAAGTATCACTAATAAACAAAGGTCCTTTATCAGTCATCATTACATTCATGGTAGCAATACGTGTAGCTCCTTTGGCCAATCCGATAAGATCCAACATTGGTTTAACCACTGCCGGATAACTTCTTGAATATCCAGAAAGTAATGCATCTGCATCACCTTCATTAACCATCATAGCTGCAAAATAATTACGCTCTCGCATTAATTTTTCGGCATCATACAATGTAATTCCTTTACGTTTATTGGTCTCCCAATATTTTTTGGCATATCCATTTTTGCGATCACATTCTTCATCTGCTTTAGGATCAATGATAGTAACATCACTTGGGTCAAAATCAATTTCCTGCATTAATTCGAGGATAATATCTCTTCGTCCTAATAAAACTGGAAAAGCAATCCCTTCTTCTTTAACGGTTTGTGCAGCTTTTAAAACATCCAAATGATCAGCTTCAGCAAACACAACTCTCTTTGGATTTGTTCTTGCCCTATCTAATAATAGTCTTACCAATTTATTATCATTACCCATTCTCTCCAACAATTCATCTTCATACTTTTCCCAATCGGTTATGGGTTCGGTTGCTACACCGCTTTCTATAGCGGCTTTTGCTACTGCTGGGGGTACCTTTGCAATTAGCCTAGGATCAAAAGGCTTGGGAATGATATATTCTTTACCAAAGTTAAGGCGAGTTTCACCATACGCTATATTTACTTGTTCAGGAACAGGTTCTTTGGCAAGCTCAGCTAGTGCTTTTACAGCTGCCATTTTCATTGCTTCATTAATTGCTGTGGCTCTTACATCCAAAGCCCCTCTAAAAATAAAAGGAAATCCTAGTACATTATTTACCTGGTTAGGATGATCACTTCTACCGGTTGCCATGATAACATCCTTACGAGCTTTTATGGCTAGGTCATATTTTATTTCGGGATCAGGATTTGCCATTGCAAAAACAATTGGGTTATCTGCCATAGAGACTAACATTTCTGGGGTTACCAGATTAGCCATAGACAAACCGATAAACACATCTGCGTCATTCATTGCATCATCTAATTCGTGTAAATCTCTAGCGGTTGCAAACTCTGCTTTCTCTGAAGTAAGGTTATCACGATCTTTTCTAATTACACCTTTACTATCGGTCATTACAATATTTTCAGGTTTTGCACCAAAAGCCTTGTATAATCGTGTACAGGAAACCGCTGCAGCTCCTGCTCCGCTTACCACTATTCTTACTTCTTCAATTTTTTTATCTGCAATTTCTAATGCATTTAATAAAGCCGCAGCTGAAATTATTGCTGTACCATGCTGATCATCATGCATTACAGGAATGTCTAGTTCTTCTTTTAATCGCTTTTCGATTTCAAAAGCTTCAGGAGCTTTAATATCTTCCAGATTAATGCCTCCAAAAGTTGGTGCAATATTTTTTACAGTTTCGATAAAAGCATCTACATCTTTAGTATCTACTTCGATATCAAACACATCAATATCTGCAAAGATTTTAAAAAGAAGGCCTTTTCCTTCCATTACCGGTTTTGAAGCCTCTGGCCCGATATCTCCCAGCCCTAAAACTGCAGTACCATTAGATATTACTGCTACCAAATTTCCTTTTGCAGTATACTTATATACATTTGATTTCTTTTTCTCTATTTCTAAACAAGGCTCTGCAACTCCGGGAGAATATGCAAGAGACAGATCTCTTTGTGTAGCATATTTTTTGGTAGGAACCACTTTAATTTTACCTGGAGTTGGCTTTGCGTGATATACTAAAGCTTCTCTTCTTTTACTTTCAATACTCATACTAAATCAAGATAAATGTGCAATACAAAGTTACACCTCTGCATGAAATGCAGAAATTAATACTGGGTTATCTTCTAAAAAATCAAGAATAGAAAAAAGAAGTTATTTTTTTAACGGATCTATTGACAATTACACAATCATCTGTCTGTTTTTTTGAAAATATCATCAGGATCTACTAATTGATTTAATTTATCTTTAAAATCTTTATTTAAAAAACTTAATCCTAATTGATAAGAAGCATTCATCCAACCAAAACCGCTAGGAGTAATATAATCAAAATCTGTCCCTACATTACCATACTCGGCATACACTTTATGTGTACATCTAACCACATCGTATTTTTCGGGAATGGTGCCATTATAATTCACTGCATTTTTAGTAATCATCCATAGCCACCTGTACACTAATTCTTGAGTTTCTTTTTGATACCCGTTAGCTATTAATCCTCGCCAAATCATCATTTGATGTGGTGCCCAACCGTTTGGATAATCCCATTGTCGTTGTGGTGCAGTTGCATTTGTTTTGTCGGCAATATCAAATGTACTTGCTATCCCTCCTTTTTGGACTAAACTAGCAAACAATTGCTTTACCATTCTTGAAGCCTGATCATCAGAGCAAATACCAGCCCAGAGAGGAAAATAATTCGTAGCTGATTCTATTTTTTGTTGCTTTTGGGTGATAAAATTATAATCATAATACCCTCCAATTGTATCATCCCACATAAGATCATTCATTATGCCTTTTCTTTTTTCAGCTTTTGCGAGCCAATCTTCTGCAGTAAATAATTTTCCTTTATAATCAAAACTATTATCAAATACTTCTTTAATCAAATAAGCAATATCGACCTCATATTTGTACAGTAGGCTATTTAATCCCACTGTATTTAGATCCGCACATACATCATCTAATCGATTAGAGGTATCATGACCACTCTCGCGCATTGACCGATCATGGGTAAAATATTGACCCAACTCCTCATCAATTAATTCTTCATTAGTATACCTCTCTTTAAATTTTTGAAGTGAAAGACTATGTTTTTTGGCATATTTATTTAATATAAAATCAAAATGACCTTCTTCGGTCTCGGGTGGTATCCCAATCCCTTCACCATAAAAACGATTTAAACCTGTAGTAGTTAAACGCACTCCTTTTTGCATCCAAACGCTTTGATACTCTTGTATCACCATTGTAAGATTTTTGGCAAGCCAATCTTTTGAAATATTATTATTATTGAGATATATTTCTTTAAGTAAAGAACTAAAAAAAGGAGGTTGTGTTCTTGTCAAATAATAACTTCTATTGGCATTCAGGATTTTACCATAATGCTGGATTTGATATGCAAAGTTGTCTGCCATCGCCATTGCCAAATCTGCCCTATCATCGATTAACAATCCTACTGATTCAAAATAACTATCCCAACCATACATCTCGTTAAATCGCCCTCCGGGAACCACAAAAGGTTGCCCTTGATAATTTTCACCATTCTTTATATGTGCTAAATTCAGGATACCAGGTTTATCATTAAGCGTTTTTACATATTCTGGTGTAATTTCTTTTGGAAGAATAACAACTTTTAATTTCTGAAATTCGTTTTCTAAAGACTGAAAATACGAAACTGCCTTTTTATCATCAATAGGAATATATAAGCGCAAGGTATCCGTATTAGATTTTGTATCTCCAAGTACCTTTGCTAACCCTTCTTTGTCGATAGATCTCGTAAGATTATCCCAAAAACGTGTTTTAATTAATCTTGAAATACGATCTGAAGGAGCCTCCTTGATTCTATCTATAGAAATAGTATCTATATCTTCTGCTATTGCCAATTCCTGAAGCAGGTTTGATAAATGATAAGTTCCTTTTATAACATGGGGGTTCTTTTTTGCATCTATAAGCTCAAATTTCTTTGGTCCTATATCTTCTATCGTTATTTTTTTATCTCCATCGGTGTCTTCTTGAGCGACTAGTTTTTCTAACACTTCTTTGTGTGATAGTTTTATTACCACATTTTCTTTACAGCCTGAAAGAAAAAGAATGGCGATACCTAAAATCAGATACTGAAACTTAAAATTCTGAATTCTCATAAACTTTGATTTATATTACCAAAAGAACCCAACTACGATAGCAGTAACAATCAAAAGAATAACAGATAAAATTCTATAGTTTTTATACCAAGGTAATCCTGTAAGATCCTTTGATTCTTCGGCAAACATTTCTTTTTTATACGTGTACTCTTTGATTTGTTGCTCTGATTGTGGTTTGGTTGCCAAACTTACTATCATATGTAAGGTTACGCAAATCACAAACAACCAAGTTGCTTTTGCTAAGAAATGCAGTTCATTAACTTCGGGAACCCATTCAAAAGTTTGGGATAATATCATCAAGATTGCCAATGAGAACCCTGTTAATAAGCTTACAATCGATCCTGTACCGTTGGCCCGTTTCCAGAATAATCCTAAAATAAAAGTAGAAACGGCTGGCGGACATGTATAGGCAATTACCAATTGCAAATAGGTCCATAAAGAGTCGCTCACGCTTTCAATAAAAGGCACCCATGAAATTGCAAGAACGACCAAAATAACTGTAGTTATCTGCCCAACTCTTACCAACTGTTTACTCGTCATGTCTGGCCTGAGTTGTTTCACAAAATCCATAGTAACCAAGGTAGATGCTGAGTTAAATGTTGCAGAAACAGATGACATCATTGCAGCCATTAATCCGGCCACTACCAATCCTAAAACTCCAACAGGTAGTAACTGAAATAATAGTACTGGATATGTGAGATTCGGACAATCAGCAAGGTTATTACAAACTTCGCCATTACTTAATGCGTAGTTAAGCCCTGAAATATCTAAAGTGCTAAATAAAAGTAATGCTAAAACTCCTGGAACTACCATAATAAATATTACAGGTAATTTTAATAATCCCGCAAAAAGTGCTCCCCATCGTCCGTGATTTAAATCTTTAGCTCCAAGCACTCGCTGAACCATAAACTGATTATTTGCCCAAAAGTAAAACCCAAGTAAAGGCACTCCTGTTAATAATCCCCACCAAGGCATAAACTCATCGTTATCTGGTCTTACTAGACTAAATACCTCATCAGAGTTTTGTGGTATAAATTTTCCTTCAGTAGCTCGATCTCCAAAATTAACCTCTCCAGCTGATAGCATAGCATCCAGTTTTGCCATCATACCAGACCATCCACCACCCAATTGATCAAATGCAAAATAAGTAAGTAAACACGAACCTAAGATTAATAATATAGCTTGTATTACTTCAGTTTGTATTACCGAATTTAACCCTCCTGGTATTGTGTAAGCTGCTGCTGCCACAGCAAGTATAATTAAAATCAATGTTGAGTCTAAGGACGGAAACAATAATGTTAATACAATTTTACCTACATATAATCCAGCTGCTGTATCCACCAAGATATTACCTACAACCGTGATAAACGAAAAGTAATATCGAGATCTGCTATCATATCGTCTTTCTAAAAATTCTGGCATGGTATACACCCCTGATCTAAGATAAAAAGGAAGGAAAAATATGGCAAAAAATATCAAAACCACTACTGCAAACCATTCATAATTATATACATTTATATTGGTTTGGTAGGCATCTGAAGCTAATCCGACCAAAGTAGAACTTGAAATATTGGCAGAAAACAATGCAATACCAACTATAGGCCAGGTCATTGTTCTTCCTCCTAAAAAGTAATCCTCTGAACTTCCTCTTTTTGATTTTGATATTCCGTAAATAATAATCCCTATTAAATAAACTACAATGACAGTAATGTCGATATACGATAATTCATTCATGTGCGAAGTATTTAAGCTAAACTTAAGATTTAATTGCTTTTAAAGTGTAAGGATTTGGGGAGAAAGCTTTAAAAACACATTATTGTTTGTTAAAAACTTGTTGAATATACAAGATTATTGCAAAAAGAGTTAATTTTTAAGAATTAAAATAGTCAAAACCTTTAATACAAACGTTTGTATTATGAAATAAGCAATCAAAATTAAGCAAATACCCTAAAAATGTTTATTTGTGATTGTATCTGATCTTAAAAAACAATATACTGCTGTGGGTAAAATTCTCAACAAAATTATTCATCTTTCAAAAATTTAATATTTCTATTTAATCCAGAAAACTTGGTTCTTTTGACTGCCGATTTCTGAAAGACTTTTGAAAAAACTTCTTGTGTAATCTCTTCCCAATCCTTTTTGGTCATCTCTAATAATTCTGGTTTCGGATTAAAAAGCGGTTCGTTATGAGGTTTAGAAAATCGGTTCCAAGGGCATACATCCTGACACACATCACAGCCAAACATCCAATTATCAAACTGCCCTTTATGACTAGCGGGGATTTCTTCTTTAAGTTCTATCGTGAAGTATGAAATACATTTGCTACCATCTACCACATATGGATCAACAATTGCCTGGGTTGGGCAAGCATCTATACATGCTGTACAGGTACCACAATGGTCAGTTACTGGAGTATCGTACTCTAATTCTAAATCTACGATCAATTCTGCTATAAAATAAAAAGAACCTACTTGTTGAGTGAGGAGATTACTGTTTTTACCTATCCACCCTAAACCACTTTTTGCAGCCCAGGCTTTATCCAAAACCGGAGCCGAATCGACAAAAGCGCGACCATGAACATCTCCAATTTCTTCTTGAATGTATTGTAACAACTGTTTCAATTTATCTTTTATCACAAAATGATAATCGGTACCATAAGCATATTTGGATATTTTGGGGGCTTGGTGATCTTTTTGACTTTCTGAAGGGTAATAATTCAGCAATAAAGAAATTACACTTTTTGATCCTTCAACCAGTTTTGTTGGGTCTAACCGTTTATCAAAATGATTTTCCATATACTGCATTTCTCCATGCATATTCTGCTTTAACCATTTTTCTAACCGCGGAGCTTCTTCCTCTAAAAAACCAGCCTTACTTACCCCACAAGATAAAAACCCCAAACGTTTTGCTTCGGATTTTATGAGCTGAGTATGTTTAGTTTTAAGGTACAATATGTTTTCTTTGCTTTATTCAAAAGTAATCTATCTGTTTTTGATATAATAAACTCATTTAGACTTTTTCTTTTACCAGCAAAACTCATCTCATTTTATCCCGAACGAGGTCGTATGTTTTTTATCTAACAGCTACAGTTTTTAGATTTTTAATTTTGTATTACAGGTCTAGAAAAAGACAATACACCACTTATTATTCGATCTGTAAAATACTCATCTCGTGATCTAATACTCATGTTATCCAGCCATATGTTTGGAGATGATCGCAAATAAGTACCCCCGTGAGAAGCCACAGTTTGATTTTGTAGAATCGCAAACACATTGAATTTTGTAACAAACCATCTATTTATTCATTAGCTGCCTAATTATGACGATTTTTTTCATATTTAGTTGATCATTAGTTAATGGTAGTCTCATATTTTTGACTTTCAAAAAAATTACACTACCATTTTATCAAAATTTATAAAAATCACCCTTATAAAATCTTGAAGTATTTAGCATTAATTCTACACAGGCTTTATCTAGGCGCGAATGACAACAATGCATTGTCTGGCCTTAAAGTAACTAACGGCTTAATTGGTATTGTTTTTAGTGCTGTAGTAATTTTGTATTTACGCACGATATCACTTATTGCGAGAATCATTTCATACATTGCAAAATTATTACCGATACACATCCTGGGGCCAGCCCCAAATGGAAAATACCAATCTGCATATTCTTTTTTATCGACAGCAGGGTCAAATCTATCTGGATTATATACTAAAGGATCATTCCAGAAATCTTTATGTCTATGAATTTCATAAAATGAAATCAAAATCGTAGTTCCTTTTTTTAAAGTGGTACCATTGTATTGATCATCATCGATAGCCACTCGGTCTGAAAGAAATGCAGGAGGGTATAATCGCATTGCTTCTTCGATACATTGTTTGGTATATTGATATTTTGAAATCTGTTCTATAGGAGACAAGTCATCTATTTGTTCTGAAACCTCTTGAAATACTTTTTCCTGAATTTCGGGATGATGTGCTAATAGCATCATTGTAAATGTTAAGGCATTAGAAGTGGTTTCATGCCCGGCCGTAAAAAGGATGAAGATTTCATCTATCAACTGTTCATTACCCATGGCGCTACCATCATCATATCGTGCTGCCAAAAGCATATCTAACAAATCATGATGTTCTGTGTCTGATGCTCTGCGATCTTCGATAATTGTATTTAAAATATCACGCGCTTCATCAGTTAACTTAAGAGTACTTCTCACTTGTCCGCTAAGATAAAACCAAAATTTCTTATACGGTTGTCGGATTTCTTTAATTAATGTTTCTTGGGCGGCTTCGGTTATATATTGTAAACGCGAGATTGTATCTCCTGTACCTACATAACTAAATAATGATTTTGCTACTACTTTAAATGCCAAATCACTCATTAAAGGCAAAGTATTTATGGCTTTATTGGGTTCTATTCTAAGAATCTCTTCTCGAATTACTTCTTGAATAGTATGAATAAGGATTTCTAACTTTTTTTTATGAAATGCAGGTTGAATTAAACGTCTTTGTTTTAACCATTTTTTACCACTTGCTGTGAGTAGCCCTTCGCCAATATATCTAGCCAGATCTTTTGTTTGCAAAGATGACTTTTCATATTTTCTATGTTGTTTTTGTAAAATATGTCTTACTAAACCTGCCTCGCGAGTAAATATCACATAATTACCAAAACCTAAATGAACTTTAAAAACATCCCCATATTTCTTAAAATTTTCATGATGAAAAGGAAGTGGATTTTTAAGAATGCGATTGGCATTTTTAAGCACTTTAAAAAAAGAAACTACAGCAATAGTATTACCCATATGATTAGTATTTAGTATAAGTAAGTATTAAAACAAGCCTCCTTGGATTCCTCCTTTTACACGTCCTAAATGCTTATAGGCAGCTTCGGTGACTTCTCTACCTCGAGGGGTACGCATTATAAATCCTTGCTGAATTAAAAACGGTTCGTATACTTCTTCTATGGTTTCTGCACTTTCACTAACCGCAGTAGCAATTGTAGTAATACCAACCGGACCTCCTTTAAACTTGTCAATCAATGTTGTTAGGATTTTATTATCCATCTCATCCAAGCCATGTGCATCTACATTAAGCGCTTTTAAAGCGAATTTTGAGATTTCTATATCGATATTACCATTTCCTTTGATTTGTGCAAAATCGCGTACTCTACGCAACAAAGCATTTGCTATTCTAGGTGTCCCTCTACTTCTTCCTGCAATTTCTATTGCAGCTTCCATGGTAATAGGCACCTTAAGGATATGTGCACTTCGTTCTACGATGGTTGATAATAATTCGGTGGTGTAATATTGTAATCGCGACTGGATCCCAAAACGTGCTCGCATAGGCGCTGTAAGCAATCCCGATCGCGTAGTAGCACCGACTAATGTAAATGGATTAAGATTAATCTGTACTGTACGTGCATTAGGGCCACTCTCGATCATGATATCGATCTTATAATCTTCCATCGCAGAGTAGAGGTATTCCTCTACTATAGGGCTTAATCTATGAATCTCATCTATGAACAGCACATCTCTATCTTCTAGATTTGTAAGTAATCCAGCTAAATCACCCGGTTTATCCAACACAGGACCTGAAGTCACTTTGATCCCCACACTCAATTCGTTGGCTAAAATATGTGCCAATGTGGTTTTACCCAATCCTGGAGGACCATGAAACAATGTATGATCCAAGGCTTCATCTCTAAGGTTTGCTGCCTGTACAAAAATCTTTAAGTTTTCTAGTACCTGATCTTGTCCTGCAAAATCCTCGAAAGCCAATGGTCTTAATGCTCTTTCGATATCAAGTTCTTCGCCTGAAAAGTTTTCGTTTGTTGGATCAAGATTTTGGTTCATAAACAACTAATTTTCTATATTATATGCCATTATTCTAGAACAAAGATAACATACTAAGCCTGAAAAATGATTTCGATTTCATATTAAATAGAGCCAAGAATTATCTTTCTTTTTTAAGATTGTATTACAAGATTGTTTTAGTTAACAATCCACAACTATTCCAGTTTTTAAGAAAAAGTCTCTATCCTCTTCTCGTTAAGAAATAAAAATAACACATATCCATATAACTATACATCTATTGAATGCTAACCCTGCAAAAAGCAAAAATCTTAAGTATTCAAGAACTTAACTTTTTTAAATTTAATAAAATAACCTAAAGAAAATCAAGATGGTCAATATCTTCTTTAGGCTTAGCACTTATTAAAAATTTTAGATAAAAAAACATGGTTACAATATCTGCTGAATATACAACCGCCTCAAAAACTGAGTTATTGTGATAAAGCTCTTGTATGGGAAGCATTGCATTTACTAAAATACTACTAATTGCAGCAATTAATAAATAATAAGCATAAGCATACAGGTTTCTTATATAAATTATAAAACAACATCCTAAATAATAAAACAATGAAATAATAATTAGTATAAGATAACCAATAGAATCTTCAAAATTTGGCATTAATAAATTGAGAACAGAAAAAGTAAGATAGATAATCAATACTGCACCTATCAATATAGATGGTGTAAAAATCTCTTTATATCTAATATTCTTAAAAGAGATAAATGATATTAAAAGATAAGAACTTAACAAATAATATAACGGCAGTAGCATACCAATATATTTAAAAAATCGATCAAAATCTGTCAAGACAAATACGTCAATTATCATAACGATTACAATAATCAGTGGATACAGAGCATTTACCTTTTTCCAGTTTTCGAAATAAATCCAAATAAGTGCTAAGGATGAAATGGGTTTTATAAAAACTAATTCTTGATTACCAAAAAATAGCCCGCAAAAAAATACAGTAACGATCGTTAAATAACAGAAGATATGTGCTGGTGAGGTGAAATTCAATTTATACTATTATAAACATGTCTAAAAATAAAGCTTAAATTTAATATCATAACAATTTACTAATCAAAACATTTTTACCTTTCAAAAAAAAGCCTTCTCATATAAATGAAAAGGCTTTTTATATATTTTATAAACATCAATTTTTAGTGATGCATTTCTTCTTCATTTTCTTGTAATGGTGTGATCTGAGAAACGAAATCTTGTCCTGCGATTACATATTCACCATTTTCATTAGTTTTACTATAGTCATAAGGCCATCTATATACATGTGGGATAGCTCCTGGCCAATTACCATGCATATGTTCTACTGGCGTAGTCCATTCTAAAGTATTTGATTTCCATGGATTTTGAACTGCTTTTTTACCATAGAAAATAGAACTAATGAAGTTATATAAGAACACCAATTGTGCTGCTCCTGTAATCAATGCAAATACTGTAATCAATACATTCGTATCTGTTAAATCATCGAAATATGGAAAATTAGAGTTTGTATAGTAACGACGTGGTAATCCAGCCATACCGATAAAGTGCATCGGAAAGAATACTCCATATGCTCCTATGGCTGTTACCCAGAAATGAATATAACCCAAGTTCTTATTCATCATTTTACCATACATCTTAGGAAACCAATGGTATACCCCGGCAAATAAGCCATACAATGCAGAGATACCCATCACCAAGTGGAAATGCGCTACTACAAAGTATGTATCATGAACGTTAATATCTAGTGTACTATCTCCAAGAATGATCCCTGTAAGACCACCAGTAATAAATGTAGACACCAATCCTATAGAAAATAACATAGCAGGATTAAGCTGCAGGTTACCTTTCCATAAGGTGGTGATATAGTTAAATGCTTTTACTGCTGAGGGTATTGCAATTAATAAGGTCGTAAATGTAAATACAGATCCTAAAAATGGATTCATTCCTGAAATAAACATATGGTGACCCCATACTATCGTAGATAAGAATGCAATTGCTAATATCGAAGCAACCATCGCTCTATATCCAAATATAGGTTTACGTGAATTTGTAGCTATAATTTCTGAGGTAATCCCCAAAGCAGGCAGTAATACGATATATACCTCTGGGTGTCCTAAGAACCAGAATAAATGCTCAAACAATACTGGTGAACCACCTTGATTATGCAATACTTCTCCTTGGATATAAATATCGCTTAGGTAAAACGAAGTACCAAAACTTCTATCCATGATTAGTAACAATGCTGCCGATAATAATACCGGAAACGATACAATACCTATAATTGCCGTTACAAAAAATGCCCATATCGTTAATGGCATTCTAGTCATAGACATTCCTTTAGTACGTAAGTTAATGACCGTCACTACATAGTTTAATGAACCCAGTAGTGATGATGCAATAAATATTGCCATAGAAACCAACCATAACGTCATCCCTGTGCCTGATCCACCAATTGCTTGTGGTAATGCACTTAACGGAGGATAGACTGTCCATCCTGCAGATGCAGGACCTGCTTCAGCAAATAGTGATAATACCATGATCACACTACTTAAGAAAAATAACCAATATGATACCATGTTTAAGAATCCAGAAGCCATGTCACGTGCTCCTATCTGTAATGGAATAAGTAAATTACTAAACGTACCACTTAAACCTGCAGTAAGTACAAAGAATACCATGATAGTACCATGAATGGTTACTAAGGCTAAATAGATACTAGGATCCATTACTCCGTCTTCTCCAAACTTACCAAGTAATACTTCATAAATAGTGAATTTATGGTCTGGCCATGCTAATTGCATTCTAAATAGTAAAGACATTGCAATACCAATAATACCCATAATCAAACCAGTAATTAAATACTGCTTAGAGATCATTTTATGATCTTGATTAAAAATATATTTGGTGATGAATGTCTCTTTGTGATGTCCGTGATCATCATGAGCATGATCATCTGCGTGTACTATTGCTGACATAATCGCTATTTCTTTTTAATAAAATATATTAATTTTTCTTTTCTTCTTAGTTACTTGCCTGAGCAGATAATTGCTCTCCAAAAGTTTGTTGTGTTTTCAACCAGGCGTTGTAATCTTCTTCAGACTCTACAATAATCTTCATTTGCATGTTATAATGCGAAACTCCGCAAATTTTATTACATAACAAATAATAATCAAATGTATATTCTTCTAAAGCCTCATCTCCTGCAGCAACTAATTTCTTGCTTTTCTCTTTTCTTATCTTATTTATTGTTGCTACTTTTTCTACCATAAACTCGCTATTCCTCATTTCTTCGGAAGTCATTGTTGGAGTATATGAAAATTCGGTAATCATCCCTGGAACTACATTCATTTGAGCTCTAAAGAAAGGCATATATGCTGAATGTAAAATATCTTGAGATCTCATCTTAAAAATCACCTTTCTATTTACAGGTAAATGCAATTCGTTAGTTATTTTATCATCTTTTCCGTAGTTATCAGAAACATCAACACCTAGTGTATTAATACCTTCAATATATCTAACATTAGCTTTTCCTAATACATTATCTTCTCCAGAATATCTGGCTCTCCAATCAAATTGATATGCATATAGTTCTATGATTAAAGGATCTCCTTCTTCTTCATCGATATTCATGATGTCTGTCCAGGTAAATAGTCCATAGATAATCAATCCTGCCAATACTATCACCGGTATTATTGTCCAGATAAATTCTAATTTATCATTATCTGCAAAAAATAATGCTTTGTTTCCTTTTTTACCTCTATACTTATATGCAAAGAAGTGTAACAGTCCTTGTGTAAGGAATTGTACGACAAAGATCAATACCATAGATATCATCATCAATTGATCATAATCTACCCCATGCTCAGAAGCTGATTCTGGAAGGAAAAAGGTATGATACTGCACAAAACAATATACGGTTAATAAGTACATAAATATTACAAACGCAAGCATTAGCTTACCATGTATATTATTATCCTTATCATTGGCTACTTGAGAATCCTCATTTTTTAATTGTGACAATTTTAAAATCTTCGACATTTGCCACAATGTGATCCCGAAAAGTGCTATTACTACTATGGTTAAGAATACAGTCATTTTTATCTATCTTCTTTTTTACAATTCAATTTTTAATAATGGAAGTGTTTACTTTCCTCTAAATATGGATTTCCTTTTGCCAATAATGGAGCTTTAGTAAGTGCCCTAAATACTACAAATATGAATAACCCTAAGAACAATAATACTGCACTTATTTCACTAATCCCTATAAACCAAGATTCTCCAACTGTTGCAGGCATTATCATATTAAATACATCGATATAATGACCACAAAGAATAACAATTCCTGCCATTACAACAAACCAGTTCACACGTTTAAAATCACTATTCATTAATACTAATAATGGGAAAATAAAGTTCAGAACTAACATCCCAAAGAAAGGTAATTTATAATCTTCAATACGTGTAATAAAATACGTTACTTCTTCTGGTATATTAGAATACCATATTAACATAAACTGAGAGAACCATAAGTATGTCCAGAAGATACTAATCCCAAACATAAATTTAGCTAAATCATGAATATGGCTATTATTTACAAAGTCTAAATATCCTTTAGATTTTAGGTAGATCGTGATTAAAGCAATGGTTGTAATTCCTGATACAAATAAACTTGCGAATACATACCAGCCAAATAACGTACTAAACCAGTGCGGATCAAAACTCATAATCCAATCCCAAGACATCATTGATTCTGTGTATATAAAGAACACTAAGAATCCTGCAGATATCTTAAAACTCTTTTTATACCATTTATTCCCTGTAGGTTCTTCGTCTTGTTTTCTAGAATATTTTACAGCAAAATGACGATACAATAACCAACCACCTAAAAAGATAGCTGCTCTTATGATAAATCCAGTACCGTTCAACCAACCTGCTTTTCCTTCCAACAACTTATCTCCAAGCACTTTTTCAGGATCCGCCCATACAAATAAGTGGTTTACATGAAACCCAGATAACGCCAAGATTACAAAAAGGATCAATCCACCAGGCACAAGATATGCCGTTATAGCTTCCATTACTCTAAATAGTACTGGAGACCATCCTGCTTGTGATGCAAATTGTATCGCATAAAAAGCTAATACACCAAGTGCGATCATAAAAAAGAAAAACGCTGCAGCATATAATGAAGCCCAAGGTTTATTTTGCAATTGATGTAACACGTGCTCGTAATGTGCATCACCACCGTGAGCATCTTCTTTACCGTGTGATTCACCATGATCAGCAGTTTGTGCTTCTCCGTGACCACCTCCATGAGCGTCGTGCGCTGCCATCATTTCTTTTACCTCTTCTATAGACCCAGGTCTTTGAGCAAATCCTATAATAAGACCTACAAGACCTACAACCATAAGGATGATAGAAAATAATCTTAATCTATTTGATAGCGTATACATATCTTTATAATATCGTTATTCTTAACTTTGTTACTACTGCACACTAGTGTGCATTATTATGTTCTTGTGTTGCTTCGTGATCGTGATCCTGCTCTAGCTCTACTTCAGGTTTTGCTTCTACAACTGCAACGTCTGTATCTATACGAGGAGTTTTGCCTTCTAGATCTGCTTTTAGTTTTTCTACATACTGAACAATTTGCCAACGCTCATGCTCACTAGTTTGAGAAGCATATGATCCCATAGAGTTAATCCCGTAGTACATTACATGATAGATACTACCTTCAGTAATTGCTCTACCTATATCATCATAACTTGGTACTCCAAGGATTTTTTCTCTTTCTACTAAAGTTCCTTTTCCTTTTCCTTTTCCACCATGACAAATTGCGCAATAAATATCGTACAATGCTTTTCCTTTTTCTTCATTTTCTTTAGTATAACGAATAGGGTTTTTAAGAGAATCTTTTGCTAATTGATACCCTTCATTAGAGTTTTCAAGTTCATAAGGCATCCACCCTCTTGGTATTGAACCCTCTACTGGCTGCATCGCTTCCTGACTTCCAGGAAAAATACTGTAATCGCCATAAGTTTCATAACCTACTGACTCATACATATTAGGCATATACTGATAATTAGGGCTTTTGTCATTTTGACAAGAAACAACACTAATCATTACAATTGCCAATGCTAATATTTTTATAGTATTCTTCATTATTACTAATGGTTATCTTCTTCCTTATCTATTACTTTAATTTCTACTGCTCCGGTGTCTCCTAAAAGGCTTGTCAATGTATCTACATCTTGATTTCCTGGATCAACTTCCATTAAAAAATGGTCATCAGTAGTTCTTACATCTGGGTTTTCAGCTTTTTTAAACGGCCATAATCTACTTCTCATATAAAAAGTAATCACCATTAAATGCGCTGCAAAAAACACTGTAAGCTCGAACATAATCGGAACAAAAGCCGGCATATTCTCGATATAGCTAAAACTTGGTTTACCACCAATATTTTGGGGCCAATCTTCGATCATGATATAATTCATCATCAAAACTGCTACTGTTAATCCAACACATCCATACATAAAAGATGTAATAGCCAGACGTGTATGTGGGATCCCCATTGCTTTATCAAGTCCATGAACTGGAAAAGGGCAAAATACCTCTTCGATATGATAATGTTCTGCTCTGACTTTCTTGACAGCGTCCATCAGAACGTCATCATCTATATAAAGTGCATGTATAACTTTTGATGCCATACTTCTAATTATTTTTAAGTTTTTCGGCTTGACCAGCCCAATCATCGCGTTCTGCTCTTCCTGGGAATGATCCTGTAATACTATCTAATAAATTGTACTCTGTTTCGGTCATCTTACTCACCTGATCAAAAGTAAATATTCCGATCTCATTAAGTTTCTTTTCCATTACAGGGCCAATACCATTTACTTTTTTAAGATCATCTGCAGTTTGCGTAGATGAATCAAAAGCTCCTAAATTTCCTAATAGACTATTGATATCTTCTTGACTTGTTTCTTTAGCTTTAGACTTTTTAGAAGTTTTTGTTTCTTCTACAGGCTTTTCATCTTTAGTTACTTGAGCTTTGCCTTTTGGAAGTTCATCTCTATGATCTATCCCAGCTTCTCTTAATTTTTTATATTTCTCTCCTGAAGATTTCAAGATTGTTTTTACTTCAGCTTGTGCAATCACTGGGAATGTACGTGCATACAATAAGAACAGCACAAAGAAGAATCCAATAGTTCCTATAAATATTCCTATATCTACAAATGTTGGAGAAAACATTGTCCATGAAGATGGTAAGTAATCTCTGTGAAGCGAGGTCACGATAATAACAAAACGCTCAAACCACATTCCTATATTTACAACAATAGAGATAATGAAAGAGAACATGATACTTCTTCTTAATTTCGGGAACCACATAAATTGTGGTGAAAACACATTACATGACATCATTGCCCAATATGCCCACCAGTAAGGTCCGGTTGCTCTATTTAAGAATGCATACTGCTCATATTCTACTCCAGAATACCAAGCAACAAACAGTTCTGTAATATATGCTACACCAACAATAGAACCAGTGATCATAATCACAATGTTCATTAACTCTATATGTTGAACAGTAATATAATTTTCTAAGTTAGATACCTTTCTCATAATAATAAGAAGAGTATTTACCATTGCAAATCCAGAGAAAATTGCCCCAGCGACAAAATATGGTGGAAATATCGTTGTATGCCATCCAGGAATTACCGAAGTAGCAAAGTCAAACGATACAATAGTATGTACAGAAAGTACTAATGGTGTCGCTAAACCTGCAAGTACCAAAGATACTTCTTCAAAACGTTGCCAATCTTTGGCTCTACCACTCCATCCAAAAGAAAGAAGGGCATATATTTTTTTATTAAAAGGAGTAATAGCGCGGTCTCTGATCATTGCAAAATCAGGTAACAAACCAGTCCACCAGAATACTAGTGATACAGATAAGTATGTAGAGATCGCAAATACATCCCAAAGCAATGGTGAATTAAAGTTTACCCATAAGGATCCAAATTGATTAGGAATTGGCAACACCCAATATGCTAACCATGGGCGCCCCATATGAATAATTGGAAATAATCCCGCTTGGATAACCGAGAAGATAGTCATTGCTTCTGCAGATCGGTTAATTGCCATTCTCCACTTTTGGCGAAATAACAATAATACCGCAGAAATTAGAGTTCCTGCGTGACCAATACCTACCCACCAAACAAAGTTGGTGATATCCCAGGCCCATCCTACTGTTTTATTTAATCCCCAGGTTCCTATACCTGTAGAAACTGTATATATAATACAACCTATTCCCCAAAGGAAAGCAACAAGTGCGATAGAAAATACAATCCACCAAGATTTGTTTGCTTTACCTTCAACCGGTGCGGCAACATCCACAGTTACATCATGGTATGTTTTATCGCCGGTTACTAAAGGCTTTCTTATAGGTGCTTCGTAATGAGACATAATCCTTTTTATATTGAATTGATTCTTTATTTTGTTAATTAAGCTTCTGTAGTATTTCTAACTTTAGTTTGGTACATTACATTAGGTTTTGTTCCAACATGTTCAAGTAAGTGATACATACGATTATCTTCTTTAAGTTTAGCTACTTTACTATCCTTATCATTAATATCTCCAAATGTCATTGCTCCAGAAGAACATGCGGCAGAACAAGCTGTCTGGAATTCTCCATCCTTAACTAGTCTACCCTCTCGTTTTGCATCCAAAATTGTCTTTTGAGTCATTTGAATACACATAGAACATTTCTCCATAACTCCTCTAGAACGCACTACAACATCAGGATTAAGTACCATTCTGCCTAAGTCATTGTTCATGTTATAATCAAACTCGTCATTGTTGTTATACAAGAACCAGTTGAATCTACGTACTTTATAAGGACAGTTGTTTGCACAATATCTTGTACCTACACAACGGTTATACGCCATATGGTTTTGTCCTTGTCTACCATGTGATGTTGCTGCCACTGGACATACAGTCTCACAAGGAGCATGATTACAGTGCTGACACATCACCGGCTGGAATACTACCTGAGGATTATCTGATGGGTTTTCCATCTCTCCAAACTCAGACAAAGAGCTTCCTAGGCCTGCGATATTATCTTTCTTTTCATTATCTCCTTCAAAACTATCTTGTGAAGAATAGTATCTATCGATACGCAACCAGTGCATATCACGTGATCTACGTATCTCAGACTTACCAACAACAGGAACGTTGTTTTCAGCATGACAAGCAATCACACAAGCACCACAACCAGTACATGCATTTAAATCTATTGATAGATTAAAGTGATGCCCTACAGAACGATCAAATTCATCCCAAAGATCAACTTCTGGAGAAGTAACCTCATACTCAATATGATTTTTACTTACTTCAGGAATAACATTCCATTCATGATGATCTTTTGTGTTAAATATCTCAAGAGTCGTTTCTTTTACAATATCGCCACGACCCATTAATGTATTATGCAATTGTACACAAGCAAATTCATGTACACCTTCTATAGCAGCAACAGAAACACTCTGTGCAGCATTAAAGTTTTGATATAATGTATAGGCATTTACACCTACTTGCATTTCTTCTTTAAGGCCTTTGGTCTTACCAAAACCTAAAGCTAATCCAACAGATCCTTTTGCTTGCCCTGGTTGAATAATAACAGGCGCTACAACTTCTGCACTACCAACAGTTATTTTAGCATAACTACCATTTAAAGCTCCATTAGCCACATTCTCATTCGTCAAACCTAATTGTTCTGCATCAGCCTTAGACACTGTCAAATAGTTATCCCAGGAAGCTCTAGTAATTGGATCAGGCATCTCTTGCAACCAAGGATTATTAGCCTGTTGCCCATCACCCAATGATACTTTGGTATACAAAGTAAGTTCTAAGTTACTTGACTTTGCATTAGAAAGTCTTCTTGCCGCTGCACCTAGGTTTGGTCCTGCAACAGGAGTCGGAACAGCTTCAACATCTCCTTCTGGAGTCTCTATAGCCTCTACCAATTCTTGTTTAGGAAGCGTTGGCTTTACCAACACTCCATCATGCAATGTTTGATTCCAAGAGCCACCTCCAAGAATTCCAGTCCATGCACTTTTTATATAATCATGATAGGTAACAGTATTACCTGTCCATTTTAATAATGTTTCTTGAAATTGACGTGTATCAAATAAAGGCTGAATTGTTGGCTGCATCAAACTATAGCTACCTTTCTTAAACTCAACATCCCCCCAAGACTCAAGATAATGAGGAGTTGTAGCTACATAACCACAAAGTTCTGCCGTTTCATCATTATGCATACTAAAAGCAACAGAAACACCAACTTTTTTAAGTCCCTCTTTAAATTCACTTGCATTTGGAAGAGAATATGCAGGGTTAACACCCGCAATCAAAAGACCACCTACACGACCAGTATTCATATCTTTTACAAGTTGAGCAACAGCTTTTGCATCACCTTGACGTGTCTTACGTGGAGTATCCTTATTAAAAGCTTTACTCTGTATAACCTTATTAATAGCCAACACTATTAATTGCGCATCTACATCCTGAATTCCAGAAACTATAACTGCATTACTTCCTGCTTTCTGAATCTGCTTAGCCGCTTTTACTACTTCTGCGTCTAGATCAGCCCCTAGAGAGCTCTTAGATCCAGATCCAGTTACATATGCATATAATGCAGCTAGCACTTGTTTTTGTTGTGATGGCGTTACAGGAACTCTTCTATCAGCATTAGCACCTGTTAGAGACATATTTGCCTCAAACTGAATATGCCTAGACATCTTTCCATTTTTAGGAACACGCCCTTTGGCATAACCACTATCATAACCTCCACCTTGCCAATCCCCTATAAAGTCGGCAGCAACACTTACTATAGTATTCACTTTAGAAAAATCATAATCAGCAAGTGCACGCTCTCCGTACATTATTTGATATGCATCCAAAGCTTCGCTTTGTGAAATCGCATCATATACCACATGTTTAACATTTTGGTATTTTGATTTGAATTCTGAAATTAATTTTGAAGTTGATGGACTAGCATACGTTTGAGTAAGCAATACTAATTGCTTACCACCTAGCGATGCTAATTTGGCTCCTACTTCTTTATCTAAGTCTGCCCAACTAATATCTTCACCTGCCTTTTTTGGACCTTGAAGACGAGTATTATCATATAAAGACAATACTGAAGCATTTACTCTAGCATTAGCCCCACCATTTGTAGTAGCCAGGTTATTATTCTCTACTTTGATTGGTCGACCCTCTCTAGTCTTAATTAAAATACTAGCAAAATCAAATCCATCAGCAATTGTAGTAGCATAATAATTTGCTACACCAGGAACAATTCTGTCTGGCTGAACCACATAAGGTATTGATTTTTTAACTGGGCCCTCACAAGCTGCCAATGATGCAGCTGCAGTACTAAAACCTACGTATTTTAGAAAATCACGACGCGATGTCGAAGAATTCTCCAAGGATGATTTATCTCCTAAAAACTCATCCGTAGGGATTTCCTGAACGAATTCATTTTGTTGTAGCGTCTCAACAATAGAGCTATTTTCGTTTAGCTCTTCAACACTTTTCCAGTATTTCTTGTTTGATGACATATATAATTGATATTAGCTTCTTACTATTTTCCGAATTTCGGATAAAATTTTATTAATAATGACACTTACCACATTCTAAACCACCCATTTGAGCAGCAGTCAATTGGTTAACACCATATTTTTTCGAAAGTTCTTTATGAATTTTCTCGTAATATTTATTATCAGCAACATTCACATTAGTTTCTCTGTGACAGTTGATACACCAACCCATAGTTAATGGAGCATGTTGATACATAATTTCCATTTCTTCAACAGGACCATGACATTTTTGACATTCAACCCCAGCAACGCTTACGTGTTGTGAGTGATTAAAATATGCGAAATCCGGAAGATTATGAATACGCACCCATTTCACAGGTTCGGTTTCACCGGTATATTTTTGATTTTCTGCATCCCATCCAACCGCTTTATATAATTTCGCGATTTCACCATCATAAAACTCTTTCGAATGCTCTGCGGTAGCAGTATTTTCTGCCACTTCACTAATTGATTTATGGCAATTCATACATACATTAAGAGAAGGAATCCCCGAAGTTTTACTTACCCTAGCAGAAGAATGGCAATATTTACATTCAATCTTATTATCTCCAGCATGAATTTTATGAGAATAATGAATAGGCTGAATCGGAGCATACCCCTGATCAATACCTACCTGCATAAAATAGCCATATACAAAATAGCCACTTGCCAATAGTAAGAACACCGCACTTACCAATACTAAAAATTGATTTTGAACAAATGCTTTCCAAATTGGAGTTCTATCTGAATCTGGCAATTCAACATTATTAGCTTCCGCAAAGTTTCTGAGTGTTTTGTTTACTAAAAACAAAATCACCACTAACATCAAGAAAACTACTGTCAAAATACTTAAAAGAACATTTGTAGAAACCCCTGAACCTTCACCAGAATCTGCTACTGCACCAGGGCCTCCAACCGGAGTAACCGGATCAGCTTTTGGCACCATCACATAAGCAAGGATGTTATCAATATCTGCATTGTTTAACTGCGGAAATGCATTCATCGCAGTTTTATTATACTCTTCAAAAATAGCAACTGCTTTTGCATCACCAGATGCTACCATTGCAGCACTATTTTTTACCCAAGAATATATCCACTCTCTTTCGTACTTGTCAGCTACTCCAAAAAGAGCTGGACCTGTCATTTTTTTATAACGCTTATGACAAGCCGCACAAAGAGACTTAAACAATTCTTCGCCTTTTGCTACATCTCCTCCAGATGAAGGCTCAGCAACAACAGGTGCGTCTGTAGTCGCTTCTTCCTGCGCAAAAACAGGACTAAAAAGAGTAAATAAAAAAACAGTTCCTAGGATTAGGAGTTTGGAGGCTGAATTTCGGTGTTTCACCTGTTTCATATTATTAAGTAGAATTATCGTCTTAATTTTGGCATGGTTTTTTCGTTAACTGTCTTAAAAAAGACATAAAACCACCACTTTTAATTCGAGGACAAAAATACTATAATAAGTCGATTTTGGAAATGTTAGAGAAGCGTTAAGTAGTAATTTATAACAGTTCTAAATAATAATTTCCAGCAAATTTGAGTTATTAAACTTTACCTTTGCACCAAATTAATTTGTAATGAGAATGTTAAGTACAACACACTATCTTTTATCTTTAGGTTTTTACCTATTGTTTACCAACATTATAACTGCTCAAGATACCTTAAATCCCAATCTTGATACTGCAAATCAAAATAATTTCATTCCTGCCAACATATTACCACCTCCTGAGGCTTCGGTAACCATCAATCAAGATCCAAAAATTCAGGCATTATTAGGAATTAAGTCAAAAATGGTCAAAAACGGAGATCTTAGTGACCGCTATAAGATTCAATTATACTACGGAAACTTAAACAAGGCCAATGAGGTAATGAAAGAATCAAAAGAAGCATTCCCTAAATGGAGTTCTACTATCAAATGGGAAACACCAAATTATAAAGTATGGACAGGCAATTACCGCACCAGACTTGAAGCTGATAGAGCATTAAAGGAAGTACATACTAAATTTCCGAATGCATTTATCTTTAAGCCAGAAAAAAAATAGAAACAATACCACACGATATCATTAAAAAACCCCAATGTTTTCACATTGGGGTTTTTGATTATTATAGAAATCTATGTTTTATAATTTTTTCTTTACAGCTACTTCTTGGTATCCTTCAACTACATCACCCTCTTTGATATCATTATAGTTTTTAATTTGTAAACCACAATCATATCCTTTTGCAACTTCTTTTGCATCGTCCTTAAAACGTTTTAGAGAAGATAACTCACCCGTAAATACCACTACTCCATCTCGAATTAATCGTATTCCAGAGTTTCTATATATTTTACCAGTCAGAACCATACATCCTGCAATAGTACCAATTTTAGAAATCTTAAATGTTTCTCTAATTTCTGCTGTACCGGTAATTTCTTCTTTCATTACAGGAGAAAGCATCCCTTCCATAGCATCTTTAAGATCATTTATAGCATCATAAATGATTGAGTATGTTCTGATGTCAATTTCTTCTTTGTCGGCAACCTGTCTAGCATTACCTGCTGGTCTAACATTAAATCCAATGATAATTGCATCAGAGGCAGAAGCAAGAAGCACATCACTCTCTGTAATTGCCCCTACTGCTTTATGTATAATATTTACATGAATTTCTTCTGTAGATAATTTTTGGAAAGAATCCGTTAATGCTTCAACAGATCCATCTACATCACCTTTAAGAATAATATTCAATTCTTTGAAATCACCTAATGCGATTCGTCGACCGATTTCATCAAGTGTAATATGTCGTTGTGTTCTAACAGATTGTTCTCTGTGTAATTGTGCACGTTTTGAAGCAATATCTTTAGCTTCACGCTCATCTTCTAAGACACTAAATTTATCTCCTGCCTGAGGTGCTCCATCTAATCCAAGGATAGAAACTGGTGTAGAAGGCCCTGCTTCTTTAACATTATTACCTCGCTCATCCTGCATTGCTTTTACTTTACCACTATTTTTACCTGCAAGAACATAATCTCCTACACGAAGTGTTCCTGTTTGCACTAAAATAGTAGAAACATATCCACGTCCCTTATCCAAAAACGCTTCAACAACTGTACCTGATGCAAATCGATCAGGATTTGCTTTAAGCTCAAGAATTTCAGCTTCGAGAAGCACTTTTTCTAATAATTCTTTTACACCTTGTCCAGTTTTAGCCGAGATATCATGAGATTGGATTTTACCTCCCCAGTCTTCTACCAATAAATTCATAGAAGCTAGCTTCTCTTTTATTTTTTCTGGGTTCGCTTCTTGCCTATCTACCTTATTAATTGCAAATATGATAGGAACACCAGCTGCCTGTGCGTGACTAATTGCTTCTTTGGTTTGCGGCATCACATCATCATCTGCGGCAATTACAATAATTGCTAAATCTGTAACCTGAGCACCACGAGCACGCATTGCGGTAAATGCTTCGTGACCAGGTGTATCAAGAAATGCTATCTTCTGTCCATTCTCTAATTGCACTCCATACGCACCTATGTGTTGTGTAATACCACCGCTTTCTCCGGCGATCACATTTTCTTCTCTAATATAATCAAGCAAAGAAGTTTTACCATGATCTACGTGACCCATTACGGTAACAATTGGCGCTCTTAGAATAAGATCTTCAGGAGCATCTACAATTTCTTCAATTGATTCTTCAATATCTGCAGTAACAAAATCAACCTCGTACCCAAATTCATCAGCAACAATAGACAAGGTTTCGGCATCCAATCTTTGGTTCATTGTAACCATGATACCAAGTGACATACAAGCAGAGATCACTTCTGTTGTAGAAACATTCATCATGGTAGCAACTTCAGAAACAGTAACAAATTCTGTTACTTTTAATACTTTACTTTCTTGTTCTTGTTGTGCAACATCATCTTCGGCTTTTTGACGGTGTTGATCTCTCTTATCTCTACGATATTTGGCTGCTTTAGACTTATTAGACTTACCTTGTAATTTCTCAAGGGTTTCTCTAACTTGTTTTTGCACTTCTTCTTCGCTAGGCTCTTCCTTAATTATCGGTGCTCTTTTGCCTTTTGCTGGTCCTCGGCCTCTATTACCTTGGCTTCTGTTACCACCGCCAGATTGATTACCTCCAGGTTTTCCACCACCTGAGCCTTGAGCTCCGCTTTCTTTACTAATTCTTCTTCGACGTTTCTTAGGATCTCCTCCACCAGCAGTTTTCTTATCAGCCTTATCGTCTTTCTTTTTTGCTGGTTTTTTGAACTTCGTTAAATCAATTTTCTGACCCGTAAAATTAGGGCCATCTAATTTTTTATATTGAGTTTTTACTGTTCCAGTATCTGAAGAAGCTTCTGTTTCGGCCACAGGCTCATCTGCTACTGGTTTATCCTGACTAACAACTTGCTTAACAGGTTCTTCGATAGTTTCTTCGACAGGTTTAACAGGAGCTTTTTCCTTAGGCTTTTCAACTTTCTCCTCTTGTTTTGGAGCTTGCTTTGTTATTTTAATACCTTTTTTAACAGGTCTATTAGAAACTATTTCGGGAGCAGCTACTTTCTTTTCCTCTTCTTTTTTAGGAGCTTCTTCCACTTTTTCTTCGGGCTGTGGTGTTTCTTCCTTTTTCTCTAATTCAATTTTGCCAACCTGTTTTGGTCCACTTAATTGAGCTTTAGCTTTTACAACTTCGCGAGCTTCAGAACGCTTACGTTTTTCTTCCTGTTCATTTTCAATCTGTACGCGCAACGCTTCTTTCTCTTTCCTTTTTTCTTCTCCAACCTCTTTAGAAGCCACTTTTTTACTCTTATCTGTTTGAAATTCATCACACAAGAGCTGATAAACTTCTGAAGAGATTTTGGTAGTAGGACGCGCATCTATCTCGTGACCTTTTGAATCCAAAAAGTCAACAGCCCGATCTAGCGAGATATTGAATTCGCGTAATACTTTATTTAATCTCATTGTTCTTGCTTCAGCCATAAATGCCTTTTATTTAATGCTCAAATATAAATTAATTGTATTTATTAATCTTCAAATTCTGATTTTAATATTTTGAGAACTTCGCTCACTGTCTCTTCTTCGAGATCTGTTCTTTTAACCAAATCTGCCAGATCTTGTTCCAAAATACTCTTTGCTGTATCTAATCCAATTTTTGAAAATTCTTCGATAATCCAAGAGTCAATTTCATCTGTAAATTCTGTAAGTTCTACATCTTCTTCAACTCCTTCTCTAAATACATCGATTTCATAACCTGTTAGCTGTCCGGCTAATCTAATATTATGACCTCCTCTACCGATTGCTTTAGAAACCTCTTCTGGTCTTAACATTACTTCAGCACGGCTCCCTTCATCATTAATCTTAATAGAAGTCACTTTTGCTGGACTCAATGCTCTTGTAATATATAATTGTACATTATTAGTATAGTTAATAACATCAATATTTTCATTTCCTAATTCTCTTACAATACCATGTATACGAGAACCTTTCATACCTACACAAGCTCCAACCGGGTCGATCCTATCATCATAAGAATCTACAGCAACTTTTGCTTTCTCTCCAGGGATTCTAACTACTTTTTTCACAGTAATTAATCCATCAAAAACTTCAGGAATCTCTGATTCGAATAATTTTTCTAAGAACAATGGAGATGTTCTAGACATAATAATCGAGGGCTTATTACCTTTTAGCTCTACAGATTCTATCACTCCTCTAACATTTTCTCCTTTACGGAAAAAATCTGAAGGGATTTGCCTGTCTTTTGGTAGAATTATCTCGTTCCCTTCATCATCTAACATGATGATGGCACGATGTCTAATGTGATGTACTTCTGCTGTATATATCTCTCCTTCTAATTCTTTAAATTGCTTGTAGATATTCGTGTTATCATGTTCATGGATTTTTGAAATTAAATTCTGACGTAGTGCCAAAATTGAACGTCTTCCCAAATCAATTAACTTCACTTCTTCAGAAACATCTTCACCAACTTCAAAATCAGGCTCAATTTTTTGAGCTGCTGTTAAAGAAATCTCCTGGTTATCATCCTCTACTTCTCCATCCCCAACCACAATACGGTTTCTCCAAATTTCTAAATCCCCTTTGTCTGGGTTTATAATGATATCGAAATTGTCATCACTACCAAATTTCTTTTTTAGAGCATTTCTAAATACATCTTCTAAGATCGACATTAATGTCACACGATCTATAAACTTATCATCTTTGAATTCTGAAAATGATTCTATTAATGCGATATTTTCCATATCAATATTATAATTAAAATGTTATCATAACTTTAGCTTCTACTATACTCTCATAAGCTACATTAGCTTCTTTGGCAACCGTTACTTTACCTTTTCCTATAGGCTTAGGCTCTCTGGCTTTCCAGGTAAGGATAATTGAATCCTCTGAAATCGAAATTAATTCTCCTTCAAAAGTTTCATTTTTAGTTTTTACTTTAAGTTTTCTACCAATATTTTTTTTGTATTGACGAATATGTTTCAACCCTTCAGAAACTCCAGAAGACATTACCTGAAGTGAAAAATCTTCTTCATCTCTGTCTAAATTGTGCTCAATAGCTCTACTTATAGAGATACAATCCTCAACTTTAACACCATCATCTCCATCAATAATAACTTCGATACTATTGTCTGGGTGAATTTTACAATCAATTAGAAATAATGCTTCATTTTCTTGAAGCGCCTCTTCTAATAGTTTATGAACCTTGTCTGTTAATGACATAAATAGATAAAAAGAGGGGACTTTTCGTCCCCTCATCCTGGTTTTTTAATTTCAACGGTGCAAAGATAGCAATAATATCTTAGATACAAAATATGTCAAAGAATGAATTTATTCGTAAATTTAAGATATAAAATAAAAGGATAGTTCCTTTACAATTAAGAAGTTATTAACTCTACCTCATTTAATTTCTTTTGTAGAATTACTCTAAAAACTCTAAACACACACAATAATTAACTAATTAATTTCAAAAAAGCAAGATTATGATTAAAAGTATACTGGTACCTACCGATTTTTCTAAACAAGCTGAAAGCGCCTTGAAAGTTGCAGCACAAATTGCTAAAAAGAATGACGCAACAATTTATTTGTTACATATCTTAGAGCTACCTATGCATTTATCTGATTTAATGTCATCTGGCGCTCCGGCTCCGGCACCAGAAGCAATTTTTTTCATGAAACAAACTCATAAAAAATTTGAAGAAATTTTGGATCAAAACTACCTAAAAGGCATAGAGGTTGTTGAAACTGTAAGTTTTGAAGACGTAATGCACGGAGTTATTGATGCTAGCACAAAAAATGATGTTGACATCATTATAATGGGGTCACACGGATCTTCTGGTTTTGAAGAGTTATTTATAGGTTCAAATGCAGAGAAAATTGTTCGCACATCAAAAAAACCAACATTAGTCATAAAAGAAGATTGTGAACTATTTGATATTAATGATTTTGTGTATGCAACAAATTTTGATGATGAAGACAAACCATCTTTATTAGCCGCAAATGAATTTGCAAAATCAATAAACGCCAAACTACATCTTGTTTGGATCAATACCGCTAACGGTTTCAAAACCACCTACGAAACTGAGAGCAAAATGAATAATATGATATCAGGACTAGGTATTGAGAACCACACTTTAAACATTTACAATGACATTACTGTTGAAAAAGGAATCTTAAACTTTGCAGACTCTGTTAAAGCTGGCATGATAGGCATAAGTACACATGGGAGAAAAGGTATTTCACATTTTATTAATGGAAGCTTAGGCGAAGATGTTGTAAATCATGCCAAAAGACCTGTGTTGACTTTTAAGATATAACTAGCCTACTTATTTAACTATTTCAATAAACAAAAGGAGTAGCGTTAATACGCTACTCCTTTTTATTCTGTTCTACTAAGACTCCCTTCGGCTATCGCTCAGGATGAACTTCTTACCCCAAACATTTAATTCCAAAAAAAAAGAAGGAACTAGACTTATACTAATTCCTTCAATTTATGTTGGTCTACTAGGGCTCCCTTCGGCTATCGCTCAGGATAAACTTCTTGCCCAAACATTTAATTCCAAAAAAAAAGAAGGAACTAGACTTATACTAATTCCTTCAATTTATGTTGGTCTACTAGGGCTCGAACCTAGACTCTTCTGGACCAAAACCAGACGTGTTGCCAGTTACACCATAGACCAATGTGTCAATGCGGGTGCAAATTTAAAACATTCTTTTGGGTCTGCAAATATTTTTATCAAAAAATTTGATCTAATTCAGATTTTAAAAATTTAACCTCCCGAAATGATGCATCTTAAAAATATAAACTTCTGTTAAGCGTTTGCTAAAAAAACTAAGGTAGAAGTATTTTTATTACTAAATTCGCCACACATTACATAACAGATAAAATTTTATGAGCACATTCAACTTTACTAAGTGGAATAAAATATTAGGATGGGTAGTTTTTACTATTGCCTTATGTGTTTACTCAACGACAGTTGAGCCAACAGCTAGTTTCTGGGATGCTGGAGAGTATATTGCAACGTCATCAAAATTACAAGTAGGTCACCCTCCTGGAGCTCCATTGTTTCAGATGATAGGAGCATTTGCTAGCGCATTTGCATCAGACCCAACTCATATTGCATTGATGGTAAATTTAACCTCTGCTTTTGCTAGTGCTTTTACTATATTATTTATGTTTTGGTCTATTACAATTCTTGTAAAAAAACTAATCACAAAAGATGAAGAATTTACGCAAAGTAAAGCGATTGCTGTATTAGGGAGTGCAACCGTTGGCGCTTTGGCTTTTACATTTACTGATAGCTTTTGGTTTAATGCAGTCGAAGCCGAAGTATACGCTATGGCCACATGTATATTATCAATTCTTTTTTACCTAGGCTTATTATGGGAACGAGATATGCATCAACCTAGAGGAAACAAATGGCTCATTTTAATCTCATTTATTGTAGGGTTATCTTTTGGGGTACATTTTATGGGGCTCTTATCTATACCAGCTATAGGATTATTGTATTATTTTAAAAATTATAAAGAAATAACCATAAAGAATTTTATTATAGCCAATATTGCCGTTGTAGCTATCTTGTTATTTATATTCAAACTTCTTTTACCTTCTACATTAAAATTCTTTGGTGCTGCTGAAGTGTTTTTCATTAACTCTATTGGGCTTCCATTTAATTCAGGAACTATTATCGCGGGACTAATTATAGCTGCGGCATTTTATTTTACAATAAAGTATACTCGAAAAAAAGATTATGTACAACTAAACACATTATTATTATGTATCATGTTTATCCTCCTAGGTTTTTCTAGCTGGGTAATGTTACCTATACGAGCAAATGCCGGAACAGTAATTAATGAAAACAACCCTAACAATGCTCGAGAGCTATTGGCATACTACAATTTAGAGCAATATCCAGAAACACATCTTTTTTATGGACCACAGTTTTCTGAAATCTATGCAGGCTTAGATCAAAACGATCCATACGAAGACGACAAACCAAAATATGAAAAAGATCTAAAATCAGGAAAATATATTATCGTAAACGATTGGAAGAATGCAAGACAAAACCTTGACAATGCACACAAAGCATTTTTACCAAGAATGTGGAGCACAGAGCATATTGCAAATTATATGGAATATACTGGCCCCATTAAATTTACTATAAAACCAGAATATCAAGATGAAGACGAGTTACTAAAAGCGGTAACTCAATTTAGAAGAGAATACGCTACTGGAAAGCTTGACAATGATGATTATCATAAATTTCTTCAATCATTTGGCAACTATCTCGATGTCCAAAAACCTTCTTTTTGGGATAATGTAGTTTATCTATTTGACTATCAAATGGGATATATGTATTGGCGATATTTTATGTGGAATTTTGTTGGAAGACAAGATGACAACCAAGGCAAGTTAACCAACCTCGAAGGTAACTGGATTAGCGGAATTAAATTTATAGATGAAATGCATTTGGGTTCTCAAGATAATCTACCTAGTGATGCACTCAAAAATAAAGCCCGCAATACCTATTATTTCTTACCATTATTATTGGGATTAATTGGGTTTGTATTCATGCTTCAACGTGATAAAAAGTATTTTTGGGTATTACTCGTATTTTTCCTTTTTACAGGTTTGGCCTTAAAAATATACCTTAATGAAAGGCCTTTTGAGCCTAGAGAACGTGATTATGCACTTGTAGGCTCATTCTATGTATTTGCTATTTGGATAGGTTTTGGAGTATATGCATTATTCGATTTACTCAAAGAATACTTAAAACCAAAATTACTCGCACCGATTGTAACAGCTGTATGCTTATTAGCTGTACCCGTACTTTTGGCAGCGCAAAACTGGGATGATCATGATCGTTCTAATCGATACACAGCACAGGCAATGGCAAAAATGTATTTACAATCTTGCCAAGAAGATGCTATTCTTTTTACCATTGGAGACAATGATACATTTGCATTATGGTATGCGCAAGAAATTGAAGAATACCGTACCGATGTAAGAACTGTAAATACTAGCCTTTTTGCTACAGATTGGTATATCGATCAAATGAAAAGTGCTGCCTACAAAGGTAAACCTATTCCTTCTCAACTAAAGCATAAGTTTTATCGATTTGGCAACAATGATGCTATTTATTACAAACCTATCACAAAAGACACCGTACCCATCAAAACATGGATGGATTGGATAGAAAATGATAACCCAAAAACAAAAGGTGATTTACAAAGCGGTAAAAAAGTAAATACATTTCCTTCAAAACATATCAGGATACCCGTAGACAAAGAAGCTGTGCTTAGAAACGGTATTGTATCTCTAAAAGATGCAGATCTTATCGTTCCTTATATAGATATTCATCTAAAAGGAGATCTATTATTTAAAAACCGTCTACTCATGTTAGATATTATCGCAAATAACAACTGGGAAAGACCTATATATTTTACCGGAGGTAGTTATGGCGATGATGATTTCTTATGGATGAAAGATTATCTACAGTTAGATGGAGTGACCTACAAGTTAGTGCCAATACTTACAAAGCTTGATCGACGGAATCCTTTTGAAATGGGTAGAATCGACACTGATCTTATGTATAAAAATGTTACAAGCTGGGATTGGGGAAATAGTGAAGATCCAAATATTTATCATGATCCAGAAACCAGAAAAAATGCAATTACCTATAGAAGTAATTTAGCAAGACTTGTAGAAGCATTGATTAATGAGGGCAAAAAAGAAAAAGCTAAAGAAATTCTAGACTTAGCTATGGAAAAAATGCCTGTCGAATATTATGAATACTATACCTTATTAGAAGCATACGTTACAGGGTACTACCAAATAGGAGAAAAAGACAAAGCACGTGATCTATGGAATAAGGTTGCAAAAAAATATCAAGATCAGCTCACCTATTTTGGAAGCCTAGAGCTTAAAGATCAATATATGTATGCTGAAGATATTGTAACCAATGTAGAACGCTATCGAAGTGTCGTTGATTTATTATTAATCAATAAAGATCGAGAAATGATTGAAGAAAAAGCAGAAGAATTTAATCGATACCTTAGATTGTTTACCAGGTTATACTCTGCCGATGAAGAATATGATGATGAAGAGGCAATTCGTGAGCAAGAAGAACAATACTTAAAAGAGCTACAAAAACAACAAGAAGACTCTACAGGAAATCAAGACAGTATTATAGACTAATCAAAAATAGGAGTTTTAAATTATTAAAGCTCCTATTTCTTATTTTTTATAAAAGGTGGATTTAATACCATACAAAACACCTAAAGTACTCAAACAATTTTTTTCAAGTTATGTTTGGGATCTTTATCAAAAAAACGAAAAGAAGCTATACCTCACCTTTGATGATGGCCCAATACCGGGAGTAACCGAATTTGTTTTAGAACAACTTAAACAACACAAAGCTAAAGCTACTTTTTTTTGCATTGGGAGTAATATCAAGAAACATCCTGATATATTCAAAAAAATAATAGCCGAAAACCATGCCATTGGTAATCACACCACACGTCACCTAAAAGCATGGAAAATTGACTCAAAAACATACATCAATGACATCAATGATTGCCAAGCTATAATTCAAGAGTTTTACGACACTAAGAGTACTAAAAAATTATTTAGACCACCATACGGACAGATAAGTTACTCTAAATTCAAAATATTAGAGGAACAAGGGTACAAAATTATACTTTGGGATGTGTTATCAAAAGACTGGGAGAAAAATACTACTTCAAAAATTTGCCTTGAAAACATAATTCAAAACACAAAAAAAGGGAGTATCATAGTATTTCATGATAGTATAAAAGCTTCAGAAAAATTAAAGTTTGTTCTACCTAAGGTACTAGAACATTTCGCAAAAAAAGGATTTATTTTTGATAAGATCGAGTTCTAAACATACTCTTTCATCAATCCTATTAAGGTATTTGCATCTTGCTCACCGCTTTGCCTCCATACCATTTCACCAGCTTTATAAATCATTAAAGTAGGCAACCCTTTAATCCGAAGTGCAGTCGCCAACT
The DNA here is from genome assembly GCA_947501475.1 of uncultured Aquimarina sp. Lineage (GTDB taxonomy): Bacteria > Bacteroidota > Bacteroidia > Flavobacteriales > Flavobacteriaceae > Aquimarina. The sequence continues at coordinate 124,673 of CANMWA010000008.1, forward strand.
CTTCATTTTTATCCACATCAATCTTAATGACTTTTGCTTTGTCACCAAGTGCAGCAGCTACGTCCTTTAATACAGGATGCATTGATAATGAAGGTTCATTCCACTCGGTATAAAAGTCCAACAAAACAGGAACCCCTATACTTATTATATCTCCAAACTTTGACATTGTTCAAAATTTTTATATTCAGGCCGATTACAATTGACCTTTAAACCGTTGTAAATATACTATTTTATTAGAATTAAGCAGGTTGTGGTCCTTTTCTTAATTCGATCACTGTAATTTCTGGCCAAATTCCAACTCTTCCAGGAAAAGCATGAAATCCAAATCCACGATTTACATTCAAATAACGCCCCATTTCACTATACATTCCGGCCCATTGTTTATACACATATTGCACTGGGCTCCATCTTACAAATCCAGGAATTTCAATACCGAATTGAAATCCATGGGTATGACCGCTTAACGTAAGGTGATAATGGTCATCATTTTTCTTCACTTCATATTCCCAATGTGATGGATCATGGCTCAACAATATTTTAAAGTCATCTTTTTCTACCTGCTCTGAAGCTTTGCTCAAATCACCAGCTTTCTTAAAATTATGACCCCAATTCTCTACTCCAATCACAGCAATACGCTCACCGTCTTTTTCAACGAAAGCACTATCATTAAGTAACAGATTAAAATCAATTTTATTATGAATATCCTTAATTGCCTCAAAATTGGCGTCTTTTTCTTCTTGGCTATTCCAGGTAACATACTCTCCATAATCATGATTTCCTAAAACCGAATATTTGCCATGTTTTGGGGTTTTAATCCTTTTAAAAGTATCTATCCAATCATCCATCTCTTTTGCCATAGTATTCACAATATCTCCTGTAAAAAGCAAAAGATCCGTCTGTTGTTCATTGATCAAATCTACAGCATATTCAATCTTAGCAACATCATCAAAACTACCAGAATGAATATCAGAAATCTGCGTAATTCTAAATCCATCAAAAGCCGCTGGTAAGTCATCAAAATGAAGCACGTGTTTGATTACTTTAAAATTATATTTACCTCTAAAAATCCCATGCAAAAGACCTGCAAAAGGGATAGCAGCCACACCTAGAGCTATCTGACTTATAAATTTTCTGCGATTTGGCAGATATTCGGTAGCCGTACCTTCAAAAAAAGTATTTGTGAGATACGTATATCCCGCTACACAAACACGTATGATATCCTCACCAAACATAAAAAGAACCAAGATTAGCTTAGGCACCAATGTTAATAACAACATAGCGCTAGCCCTTAATGTATATTTAGTAGGCCCCACACTGCGATCATAATTAGCAAAAATATAAATAACATACCCTAATATTATCAATGATAATATCAGGTACCCTATTTGAATCCATAGGTTTCTACCAATTGTTTTGATAGCTTGATATGCATACACTTCAAGCAGTACATATATAATAATAGGGATTAACCAGCGCATAGTTTTATTCAAAATTCATATTCACAACAAAACTATCCCTCTTTTTAACTTCCTATCATTTTTTAAGTAAAAATTAACGATAGTATACTATAAATTATAAAAAAGTCATAAAATTGCTACTATTTAAAATCATAAATCTTAACAATTTCTTTCGGAACTAAATTTTTTATTTGTAACTTCGTTTCAGAATTCCTACATAGGGCTTAAAAAAATTAATAAAATCTTATACTATATATAAAAAATACTATCGTATTTATAGCAGTTGATACATTGTTATCAATTTTATTTTGGGGCGAAATGCCGTCAGATTTTGACGGCATTTCTTATTTTTATTAGTTAACAACCTGAAAAATAATCTAGATCAATCTTATTCTCAGCGTAATAAAAATAAAAAAAGCAACTTCTTATACTTGACTTCATTTTTTAATTGAATTGGTATTATATTGCATTTCTAAAATTTTTCACGCACCATGTCACAAAAACGTCTTTTTCTTCTTGATGCTTTCGCTCTGATTTTTCGAGGGTATTATGCACTTATTAAAAACCCAAGAATTAATTCTAAAGGTCAAGACACATCTGCAGTATTAGGATTTGTAAACTCATTGTTTGATGTTATCAAAAGAGAAAAGCCAGATCACTTAGCTGTTGCTTTCGATAAACAAGGAAGTAAAGATCGTTTAGAGATATTTCCAGAATATAAAGCTAACCGTGACGAAACTCCAGAAGCTATAAAAATTGCTGTTCCTATCATTCAGGAAATATTAAAAGCAATGCATATCCCGATTATAGAACGCGCAGGAGTAGAAGCAGATGATCTTATAGGAACAATTGCTAAACAAGCCGAAAAAGAAGGGTATCAAACGTATATGGTAACTCCTGATAAGGATTATGCCCAATTAGTTTCAGAAAATATATTTATGTATCGACCAGCCCGTATGGGAAATGGTATCGAGATATGGGGAATCCCCGAAGTACAAAAGAGATTTGAAATAGAGCGTCCAGAACAAGTTATCGATTACCTCGGGATGATGGGAGATGCAGTAGACAATATCCCAGGGTTGCCAGGAGTAGGTGATAAAACTGCTAAAAAATTCCTTGCTGAGTATGGTTCTATGGAAGGCCTATTGGCCAATACCGACAAACTGAAGGGTAAAATGAAAGAAAAGGTAGAGGCTAATGCAGAATTAGGCCTTCTTTCAAAAAAATTGGCTACCATTATCTTGGATTGCGATGTAACTTTTAATGCCGAAGATTACGAACTTACCGAGCCCAATGCTCAAAAAGTACATGAAATATTTGAAGAACTCGAATTTAGAAGATTGAAAGATCAATTTATTAAGATTTTTTCGGGAGAAGACACCTCAACCAATCAAGCTGCTAATACTCCAACAACTAAAAAGAAAGGAACACCAGCTGGCGCAGGTCAGTTTTCATTATTTGGTGATGCAGAACAACCTGAAGAAGCAACTTCATACTCTAGTAGAAAAACGATAGCCAATACCGAGCATTTTTATCAAAGTATTGCCCCCGGGATGGCTATGAAGCTATTTCTTCAAAATTTATTAAAACAAGAAAATGTTTGTTTTGATACTGAAACTACGGGCCTTGACCCTCTTACTGCAGAACTAGTAGGGATTTCTTTTTCTTGGGAAGCAACCAAAGGGTTCTATATTCCTTTTCCTGAAGATCGCAGTGAAGCACAACAACTTATCGAACAGTTAAGACCTTTCTTTGAAGCCGAGAATATTTCAAAAATTGGTCAAAACCTAAAATATGACATTAAAGTATTAGCAAAATATAATATCGAGGTTAAAGGAGTTTTATTTGATACCATGCTTGCACATTATCTCATAAATCCAGATATGCGACATAACATGGATGTCCTTTCTGAAACCTACCTTAACTACACCCCTGTTTCGATTACAGAGTTAATAGGAAAAAAAGGTAAGAATCAATTATCTTTTCGCGACGTTCCGATAGAAAAGCAAACAGAATATGCTGTCGAAGACGCTGATATTACTTTTCAATTAAAAGAGCATTTCGCACCCGAACTTAGCGAAGCCAAAACAGTATCTTTATTTGAAGATATCGAAATCCCTTTGCTACGTGTTCTTGCTGACATGGAAGTTGAAGGCATTAACCTTGATAAGAAATTTCTTGAATCCCTTTCGGAAGAATTAGATAATGACATCAAAAATTTAGAACGTAAAATATACGCTGAAGCCGGAGAAGAATTTAATATTGCTTCACCTAAACAATTGGGAGTTATTTTATTTGAAAAAATGAAGTTGGTTGATAAACCCAAAAAGACCAAAACCGGTCAATATTCTACCGCCGAAGATGTATTATCATATTTGGCAAAAGATCATGAAATCATTCAAAATATTTTAGATTTTAGAGGGTTATCAAAATTAAAAAGCACTTATGTAGACGCATTGCCTACCCAGGTCAATGAAAACACAGGAAGAGTACATACCGATTATATGCAAACCGTAGCCGCTACCGGGCGCTTGAGTTCTAATAACCCCAACCTGCAGAACATCCCTATAAGAACTGAGCGAGGAAGGCAAGTAAGAAAAGCATTTATCCCAAGAAGTGAAGAATACACATTACTAGCGGCCGATTATTCGCAAATAGAATTAAGGATTATCGCAGCATTAAGTGAAGAAGAAACCATGATCGAAGCTTTTAAAAACGGAGAAGATATTCATGCATCTACTGCAGCCAAAGTTTTTGATGTTCCTATCGAAGAAGTAAGCCGAGAACAGCGTGGTAATGCAAAAACAGTAAACTTTGGGATTATCTATGGGGTTTCGGCATTTGGATTAAGTAATCAAACTAGCCTTTCGCGTAGCGAAGCCAAAGAATTGATTGACACGTATTACAAAACATACCCAAAACTTCGCAACTATATGAGTGAGCAAGTAGATTTTGCTCGGGATAATGGATATGTACAAACTGTCTTAGGAAGACGCAGATATCTTAAAGACATTAACTCTGCTAATGCAATAGTTCGCGGAGCCGCAGAACGAAATGCAGTCAACGCCCCTATACAAGGTAGCGCTGCCGATATCATCAAAATTGCGATGATCAATATTCACAAAAAACTAAAAGAAGGAAACCACAAAACCAAAATGTTACTACAGGTACATGATGAATTGGTTTTTGATGTATATAAACCAGAGCTAGAAACTATCCAAACTCTAATCAAAACAGAAATGGAAAGCGCTTATACTTTGGCAGTACCACTAGATGTAGATCTTGGATTAGGTAATAATTGGCTGGAGGCGCATTAAAACCCTAAAAATATTGCTAAACACGGAGATAAAATTTTAAACAAAACCTTGAAAACAAAGCTGCAAAACCACTATTTATATTGACTTAAAAATTTATGTTCTCTCTGTAAACACTATCAATTTAACGAAATAACACTTATTAAATCTTCATTCATAATAGAGAATCAAAAGCCAACCTCTTAGGGGTATTTGCCAAAGGTTTTCGAGCCCTTTACTAAGTTAACATTTTGTTAATTGCTGATTTTTAATTACTTTCGCAGCACCTACCCGAATCTAAACATCAAGAACATGAAAAAACTACTATGCTTATTAATAGCATTACCTGCTATTGCTTTATCACAAACCAACTTTATTCAAAATGGGAACCTCGATGTATGGCTCACAGGGATAGAACCGCTAGATTGGGGAGTTGAAGGGAACGTTAGATTAAATCTTGACGAATCAACAAATGGTGGGGTAAGTGCCCTATTTATCGATGGTGCTACAGCTCCAAAATTAATTGCGACCAACTATACCTTAGAAGCTGGTAAGACATATCAGCTTAGTTTTGATTATAAAGTAAAAACTGCTAATACAACTTTTGGGCAGCAAGTAATTAGCTATAGTTATGGAGGTGTGGACTTTACTCCCAACACAAATAGCAACCGTATCCCTCAAGGTTTTGATTGGGAGAGTGTAAGTACAGAAATCACTCCTACCGTTACCGAACTTTGGCGTTTGGAAATTAGCCTTAACTCATTTATTGCAGATGCTTTTGAAGTATACATTGATAATGTAAGAATCATTGATGTAAATGAGCCAACACAAAGAGATGCTCTAATTGCTTTATACAATGCTACTGATGGACCTAATTGGACAAACACCTGGGATTTAAATACAGACATGAGTACTTGGTATGGTATATCCCTTGATGATTCAGGAAATGTACTGGCGATAAATTTAATAAATAATAACCTAATAGGTACAGTACCTGCAGAAATTGGTAATCTTCCTGCTCTATTTTTTTTACAGATAACAGACAATCAATTATCCGGTACAATACCTACAGAAATTGGTAACCTTACTAATCTGGAGAGTTTAAATTTATCAGGCAATCTGTTATCTGGACCATTACCTCCAGAATTATTTAGCATAACAAAATTAGAAGCACTTTTAATTGCAGGAAACCAATTGGAAAGCACTATCCCTGTAGATATTGGAAACTTGACCAATCTTACAATTTTAGATTTGAGTAACAATAGTATGCCCGGAGAAATCCCTACTACTATTTCTAATTTAACAAACCTAAATTCATTAAACTTAAGTTACAATTCATTAGATGGTGGCATTCTATCAGAAATAGGGAGTCTAGTTAACCTTGAATATCTTACATTAAATAACAATCAATTTTTTGGAGACATCCCAGTCGAAGTTGGGAATCTTACCAAGTTAATAGAACTGAACCTTAACAATAATAAATTATTCCTATCAATACCTAATACGATTGAAAACTTAACAAGTCTTAAAACATTTAATGTCTCTAACAATACACTTTCTGGCACTATCCCAACCGGGATCAAAAATATAAGCAGTTTAGAAAGCTTCAACATATCAACCAACTCTTTTGTTTTTGAGAATTTTGAAGATGATTTTAGTGCACTAAACAGTATTGCTGCTTTTGAATACATTCCACAATATGCAATTGATGATGAAGAAAACATAGAACTCATCCCTGGCAGCACTATCACTTTAACAGTATCAGAAACACAAAGCCCTAATAACCAATATCAATGGGTAAAAAATCTTACAGATAATATTACCGGGGAGACCAATAACACCTTGATTTTATCGAATCTTTCAGGAGCAGATGTTGGGACATATACTTGTAGTATCACCAATCCTAATGTACCCGGCCTAACCATATATAAAGCACTAACTTCAATAATTGAAGTCCCTCAAGCAGAAAAAGATGCGTTAATTGTCTTATATAATGCTACTGGTGGACCTAACTGGATCAATACCTGGGATCTAAACAGTAGTGTTGATTCTTGGTATGGAGTTCGCTTAAATAATTCTGGAAATATTGAATCTATAGAACTAAACAATAATGGATTAGAAGGTGTTATACCTAGTGAAATTGGAAATTTAACATCACTAAAGAGACTGGACTTAAGTAATAATCAACTATCTGGCGGTATTACTTCAGAAATTGGAAACTTTACCAAGTTAGAGTTTCTGAACTTAGGCCAAAATCAATTAACAGGGCAAATACCTTCATCCATAGGAAATCTAACTAATCTGCAAGAACTATATCTTTATAATAATCAATTAACAGATAGTATTCCTGTAGAAATTGGAAACTTAACTAGTTTAGATCTTCTAATTCTTCGTGAAAACCAGCTGTCTGGTGAAATACCAACAGAAATTGGAAACTTAATTACGTTAAGATCCTTAAATCTAAGAAACAATCAGCTTTCTGGGAATATTCCTGTATCCATAGGAAATCTTACAAATCTTCAAACAATATATCTTGGCACCAATCAATTATCGGGTACAATACCTATAGGAATTGGAAACCTCACTTCTTTAGGGGTGCTATCTTTAGATAATAATCAATTGTCTGGTACTATCCCAACCGGGATCAAAAACATAAGCAGTTTAGAAAGCTTCAACATATCAACCAACTCTTTTGTTTTTGAGAATTTTGAAGATGATTTTAGTGCACTAAACAGTATTGCTGCTTTTGAATACATTCCACAATATACAATTGATGATGAAGAAAACATAGAACTCATCCCTGGCAGCACTATCACTTTAACAGTGTCAGAAACACAAAGCCCTAACAACCAATATCAATGGGTAAAAAATCTTACAGATAATATTGCCGGCGAGACCAATAACACCTTGATTTTATCGAATCTTTCAGGAGCAGATGTTGGGACATATACTTGTAGTATCACCAATCCTAATGTACCCGGCCTGACCATATATAAAGCACTAACTTCAATAATTGAAGTCCCTCAAGCAGAAAAAGATGCGTTAATTGCCTTATATAATGCTACTGATGGACCTAACTGGACCAATACCTGGGATCTAAACAGTAGTGTTGATTCTTGGTATGGAGTTCGCTTAAATAATTCTGGAAATGTAGAGAGCTTAAGCCTTAGCAATAATAACTTAAAGGGGACTATACCTCCCCAGATTGGCAATCTCACATCATTAAAAACATTATACATAAATAGTAACGAATTACCAGGAATTATACCCCAAGAGTTTTATAATTTAACAAACCTAGAGACTATTGGGCTTTCTAATAATCAATTGGAAGGAGAAATAGGTTCTAATATCATAAACTTAAACAAACTTATTGATGTAGACCTTTCTTCAAATATACTTACCGGTCAAATCCCTACAGGTATATATGATTTAACAAATCTAGAAAGGATCAATCTTGGTAATAATCAATTGGAAGGACTCATCTCAGTAGAAATTGGAAATCTACCAAAACTCAATTATTTAAACTTTTCTAGGAATAATCTATCTGGTAGTATTCCCACAGAAATTGGAAACCTTACTAATTTGCAATTTTTGTACCTATACGACAATCAATTATCTGGCACAATACCTGTAGAAATAGGAAATCTAACAGAACTAATATCACTAAGTTTTTTTGATAATCAACTATTTGGCACAATACCTACAGAGTTAGGAAATCTAACCAGTTTACAAGTATTGTATCTTAGTGAAAATCAATTAACAGGTTCTATTCCTTCAGAAATAGGAAATTTGACCAAATTAGTGGCATTAGGAATTCATGATAATCAACTAGAGGGATCTATTCCAACTCAAATTACAAACCTTACAAATCTGAACACTTTTGATATTTCTGAAAACAAGTTCGTTTTTGAAGATTTTGAAGATGATTTTAACCACTACAATGGATTGACAACGTTTCGATATGCTCCGCAAGCAAACATTAACACTCAACAAATTGCAACTGTAGTAGAAGAAGCTTCTTATATATTCGTGGTACGAGCTACAATAAGCCCTAATAATATGTATCAATGGCGTAAAAATGGAGTGAACATTTCTGGAGCTAATAATTATTTTTATAATATCGCAAGAACAAATTCTTCACATGTAGGGGTTTATGATTGCTTAATTACCAATAGTATCGTAACTGATTTACAAATCAGGAAAGAACCTGTAACACTTAATGTACTATTTACCGATACAGATAATGACGGAGTAAGTAATAGTATTGATCTGTGTCCGGGTACTCTCCCTGGAGAAATTGTAAACCAAGATGGATGCTCGACCGATCAACTAATCAATATTGATTCAAACGATATTCAGATTAGCGTTACCAGCACTTCTTGCCCTGGGGTAGCCAATGGAAAAGTTGACTTATCTTTTGTAAAAGACTATATTTATAGTGTATCAATAACAGGTAACTCAGAAAATAGATCCTTTACCGATGTCAATTCTAGTACTGGATTAGTCATTTCAAACCTAGCTGCAGGTTCTTATGACTTATGTATTACAATACCTACCATTTCAGGTTACAAACAATGCTTTACTACTGTAATTGAAACCCCTGCCAACCTTCAAGTTTCTACTCCCAAAGTGGATATCCAAAATAAAACAGCCACTTTCGAGGTATCTGGAAGTACAAATTATATAGCAACAGTGAATTTTAAGATTTATGAGTTTACTTTTAATGATACTACAACACAAAAAATAAGTGTAGCACTACAAAATGGCACTAATGATATTGAAGTAATAACAGACAAAGCATGTCAGGGAAAATTTAATAAAACAATTACTACCGATGAGCTTAGATTACATCCTATACCTGCAACTGACTACCTGAACATCGCGGGTCTAAGCGATGCTAATGTCTCTGTAACAGTAACTAACCTAGCTGGTACTATCGCGCTATCCACTACAGTAAAAAATACCGACAGTGGATACAGGTTACCGTTAAGCAATTTAGCAACAGGCATGTATCTAATAACTATTACTACCCCAACCCAAACTATTAACACCAAAATATTCAAGCAATGAGACTTATAAAAACATTAATTATACTCGCCTTAATCCTTCAATCTTGTGGCGGAAGTGATGATGGTGCAGGACCGGATACAGGAGGTCCAGGATCTGACCTACAATTAGGAAACTTTAATCTTACTTTTCCTAATAATAATGAACTATGTATAGAAGGAACTGATGTTTCTAATACTATGATCAACATACCTTTTAGATGGTCTTCTTCTACAAATGCGACTTCATACAAGATAGAAGTAACCAACACTCAGGATGGCAAAAAATACGAAGCTACTTCTGATACAAATTCAACTGAAATCGCAATCCCTAAAGGAAACCAATTTAGCTGGAAAGTTTCTGCTTTACTAGAAGGAAAAACTAAAGAAAGTAATGCAATCTGGAATTTTTATTCTCAAGGGACTACTACTACAGCCCATATTCCTTTCCCTGCAGAAATTACTTTAGAAGATAATAAAGATGGTACTATAAATATCTCTTGGAAAGCTATAGATCTAGATAATGATATTGAAAAATATGAAGTTTATTTAAGTGATGCTACAGGAACTCTAAATCTAATTGCAGACACTCAAGAGGTCAAGCTCAATAACATCAGCATAACCTATGACATTAGTTATATTCTAGAGGTTATTACCAAAGATAAAAATGAGAACACCTCATTAAGTAAAAAAACATTTAGATTTAAATCTTAATTATTTTTTTATACCTCATCTAAATAAATAGATTCACTAACAACAACTAAAGTTAATTAAAAAAACAACCTATTAAACTTCATTATTCACTTTGCATAATGGAGTTTTTTTTATCTATCATATCTTTATAAAAATCATAATAATTTAAAAAAGTAGGGATCACTGGGCCATTAAATGGGTTAGGACCATTAAATAAGACACAAATACCAATCTTATTATCTGGATCTATCATTAATTGTGTTTTATATTGATTTACATTTCCTCCGTGATAGATCACCCTTCGGCCTCTATAATCCAATATACGCCAACCTTTACCATAGTATGAATCTGTAACGCCATCCCATAAATTAACATAGGTATCTTTATTACTGGTACAGATTACTGGATTAAAAACATCACTAAGACTCTTCTTAGAAATAATATCAGGGCGATATCCCAACAACACTTTTAAGTACTCCCCCATATCAGAAATAGAGGCATTTACACCCCCGGCCGCAGCAACATTATAATAACCCTTATGAAGTTTATCTTTTTTGTATTTTTTAGAGTAATGATTATACGAATGTGGTAATGCTACATTATCATGATTTCTTATTGTAGAAAATGTACTTGAAGCATTCTGCATACCTGCAGGATCGAATATTCGTTCTCTGAGTAATGTTTCAAAAGGTTTCTGGGTTTTATTTTCCATTATTTTTTCAATAACCGAAAACATTGCATTTTGATACTCATACTCTACCCCTTCTTTTGAAACCACTCCTTTCCTTTTAAAGCTTTTAATAATCTGGTCAATAGACAACCCTCTATTGATAAGCTTACTATAGGTATACTTATACAAACCAGTGGTATGAGATAATAAATGATTAACCTGAAGCCGACCTGCTTGTTCTTTATCTTTTAAATCAAACCCTTGTACAGATTCTTTTATATTGGCATCCCATTGTAACTCATTATGATCTACCAAATTTCCAGCTAAAACAGATGTAACCCCCTTGGATAAGCTTGCAATTCTAAAAACGGTATTTGTATCTACAGAATCCTGTGTATGGATTTCTTTTACGCCAAATCCTTTCTTATAAATAATCGTAGAATCTTTAACAATCACAATAGCTGCTCCAGGGCACTCTGAAACATTAAAATTGGTAGTAAAAAACTTTTCATAATGCTCTAAAAAAAATGATAAAGAATCTTTTTTCTCAATTTTAGGACTCTTATCAACAGTACTACTTACTTTTTCATCGGGTTTTGATGTATTACAAGCTGCCAGAGCAACAGTAATAAACACTATATAAATATACTTCATACACTAACTAATCTAAGGTGTTGCAAAATACATTTAAAATAATAAGAGAGAAAAAGTTTATGTAATCATTTTATATCCTCGTATTAAAAGTAAGCTCTGGCTGGAGTTACCTTAAGTAATAACTCAAATACCAGAAAGGCAAATTCTATCTCCTGCCTCCTTAAAGTACAAATCTATACGTTGCTTTAATCAAGAATGTATTTTCGGGTTGTTGGTCCAAGATTTGATTATTCAGGCTTCTAAACAAATGATCACCTGGGGCTCCATCACCTGTAACTCCTTGCGACCAAACCAAAAATATTTCAGAGCCAGGAATATATTCCCAGCGTAATACCAAATTAGATCTAAACTGTACAAATGCAAAATCAGGGTCATCAAAGGTATAATCTATGGTCCCATCTCTGTTTTCATCGACAGAATATTCATCATCGGCAAAAGAGATTTGATTCTGTTCATACAGCGTTACACGCTCACTCAGATCCTTAGCAACAGGATTATTAACATAGTTAAAATCTTTATATCTACCTCTAGAGACAAACGGCTCTCCATAATATTGTATCGTAAGATTAGGATTGATATTATAATTTATTCGAATACTAGCACTCAACGTTTGTTGATCAATATTGGCTGTAATATATCTTGTTGTACCATTAAAATCTGCATCGGTAACATATTGTGTTTTATTAGGATTTTGTCTAAACTGTGGATTAAGTGACAGGCTCAATGCATTAAAAGGTTGATAATTTAGCCTCACCACATACCTGTTAAAAGAGAAGTTTTTTTGGTTTGCTCTTGACCCATCATAGCCTAAGGTAAAATTAAATTTCTTTCTTCGATCTGACCCAAAAAACAGAAAAGCAAAGTTTTCATCAGAAAAACGCCATCTAGGCCCCCCTTGTAAAATGGTGTTAGAAAAAATTCTTGGTTTATGTCCAAAACCAACCTCGGTCCACCAATTGTTTGTATAATTAATCTCTCCTCGCAAGAAATATTGAATACGATTGTAGTTTCCTTCAAAATCAAAAGTAGAAAACTGCTCTGCAAAAATATTAGCTCTTCTATAGAGTTTTGTTGGTTTTAGGAATAAATACCTAACATTTGCAAATTGTCGAATCTCATCAGCTTGTCTTAAAAACCCAATATCATTAAGCTCTAATTCGGGTGATCTCCAAAAGATCCCTGCATTATATCTCCAGTTTCCACCACCCGATCTTCCTCCGGTAAGCTTACCTCCTGTTCCTGTAAGAGAGGTTCTATTTGGATCAACTTGCACATGATCAGCATCAGGTCTTTGAAAATTATGTGTAAGTTCATTTTGCGTCTCCTCTATTGCTTCTTTAGATCCTTCTACATGACTTGTTATAATATTTCCTTCGATATAATATTTTCTTTCTTTCCAGTTATGTCTAAAATCCAAGCCCCCAGAGTATGCAGATTTCCTTAAATTATTCAAATTATTTTCGCGAGTATTAGCTAGCTCTAATGTTTCATCTGTATTTGGATCATCGCTATCAATTTCAAAAGCATCTCCCAAATTACGATTGGTTGCAGTAAAGATCCCCCCAATGTATGTATTACGATCATTAAAATCTTTTTGTGCTCTCCCTACAAAATAATTCGTAAGCGGCTCTACAATTGCCTCTCTCTCATTTCCATTTTCATCTTCTATCTTGGCAATTTCTCGGTCAGTTACACTTTCTAGGATACCAATAGACCACCCATCTTTGGTTTTACCGCTAAATTTTGCCGCTCCTAACATTGTTGTGTTATTAGGACGGTCAATAAATTCGCCATCTAACTCGGTTATAGATCCTTGAGGGCTTCTTCCAATTCTACGTGAATAAAATACATTATCCTGACCATTAGCAAATCGATAATCGAATATATTTTTATTCTCTACAAAAAATGGTCGTTGTTCTCTAAAAAAAATCTGAAATCCATCAAGAGCTATTGCGGCTGGATCTGCTTCTACTTGTCCAAAATCAGGATTTACAGTCAAATCCAAAGTGAGGTCATTCGTGATTCCGATCTTTGCATCTAATCCGCCATTCAATTTAAAGTCGTCTCCATCTCGAAAAGGGTTACCATCTTCTTTAGGATACGTATCTAATTGTGTTACTGCAAAAGGTTGAATCTCTAATTGCTTTTGGGGTTCGATATCGATTAACCCGTGTAGTTCTCCAAATTCACTCACCCAACCAGGGGCATCCTGAGGAATCCTTTGCCACACCGATCGTTCTTCTTTTCTAAATAGTCTACGATTAACCTGAAGCCCCCATATTTGTTCTTTACTTTTCCCAAATTTCACCTGGCTTAGTGGGATTTTTACTTCTGCGGTCCAACCTTCATCATCAATATTAGTAGCAGTATACCAAATAGGGTTCCAACTGCTATCCCAATTATTACCATTACGAGAGATAAATTCATCTCCTTTTACACCTGCTGCTGTAATGCTAAACGAAAAACCTGTTCGTTTATCATGATATGTATCAAGGTTTATTTCTACCCAATCTCCAGCAAAGCCATCACGTCTTGATAATCGTTTTTCAATCTTATCAGGCTCTGTGTCATAACAGCGGTACGCCACATAAAGGTATTTTTGATCATATATTATCTTAAATTTAGTCTTTTCTGTAGGAGGTGTATTTTCATCGGGTTCATTTTCAATAAAATCTCCTGTCCAATCTACAAGATCCCAACTAGAGTCATCAATAAGACCATCTATTGTTGGAGCTTCGCTACCATTAAGTGGTTTTGTGGTATAAATTCTTTTTGTAACAGTTTTGGTAGAATCTTGTGCAATAGCAAAAATTGGAAACATAAAAAGTATCCATAATTGACGTAAATAAAACATATGAGTAGCGGGTTTGATGATTGATCTCTCTAAGATGACAGAAATTATTTACGTTTGTCACACTTAAAACTCTTTTTTAATAAAAAATTAACAAGAAATAAAGGCTTAGCTATTAAAATTAAACAAATAATTACAGCCTATTCTGATCCCATTGATAACCAATGATTCATCTCAAAAAAATAATATCAATCAGCTGTTTGCTATATAAATATATAATTGTACATTTGCACCCCTATTTTATATAGGAAAAGGAATGTTTAATAAGTAAAATTAATTAGTGTGGACACATTAAGTTACAAAACAGTATCTGCCAACAAAGCCACCGTTACCAAGGAATGGTTGCACATAGATGCTGAAGGACAGACTTTAGGTCGTCTTTCTTCTGTAGTAGCAATACTACTTAGAGGTAAGCACAAACCTAGCTTTACCCCACACGTTGATTGCGGTGATAATGTTATCATTACAAATGCCGGAAAAATCAACTTAACAGGAAAAAAGTGGACAGATAAATCATATATCCGTCACACTGGATACCCTGGAGGGCAAAGAAGTCTTACTGCTCAGGAATTGTATGACAAGAACCCAGAGCGTTTAATCGAAAAAGCGGTAAAAGGAATGTTACCTAAAAACAAATTAGGAGCAGCTTTATTCCGTAATTTAAAGGTTTATGCAGGAGCAGAACACAATCAGGATGCTCAAAAACCTAAAACTGTTAACTTAAACGAAGTTAAGTAATGGAAGTTATTCACAAAATTGGCCGTAGAAAAACGGCTGTAGCTAGAATTTATCTTAAGGATGGTTCTGGAAAAATTACGGTTAACAAAAAAGACCTTAGCGATTATTTCACTACTGCTACTTTACAATACAAAGTAAATCAACCTTTAACTTTAACTAGTAACGAGGATAAATACGATGTAAATGTAAACGTATATGGTGGAGGAATCACTGGTCAGGCTGAAGCTGTTCGTTTAGCAATATCAAGAGCGGTATGCGAACTAGACGAAGAAAACAGATCTGTACTTAAACCAGAAGGTTTGTTGACCAGAGATCCAAGAATGGTAGAGCGTAAGAAATTCGGTCAGAAGAAAGCTCGTAAGAAATTCCAGTTCTCTAAACGTTAATTTATTAAAACAGTATTTGTTGTTACCTCAAATTTTGAGGTGTTAGTTTAGCATCTAAATGCACAAGGCCATACAAACGTAGCCACTTGGGCATTGCTAATTCAACAGAACGTAAACTATTACAAAAATGGCAAACAATATCGAAGTAAAAGAATTACTTGATGCAGGTGTACACTTTGGTCACCTAACAAGAAGATGGGATCCAAACATGGCACCATATATTTATATGGAGCGTAATGGTATTCACATCATTAACTTATACAAAACTGCTGCAAAAATTGAAGAATCTAGCGAAGCTTTAAAAAAGATTGCAGCGTCCGGCAGAAAAATCCTTTTTGTTGCGACTAAAAAACAAGCAAAAGAAATCGTAGCTGAAAAAGCAGCTAAAGCAAACCAACCGTACATTACAGAAAGATGGCCTGGTGGTATGCTAACCAACTTTGTTACTATTCGTAAAGCAGTTAAGAAAATGGCTGCAATCGATAGAATGAAGAAGGACGGTACCTTCATGACATTATCTAAGAAAGAACGTTTACAAGTAGATCGTTTAAGAGCAAAATTAGAAAAGAACCTTGGTTCTATTTCTGATATGACTCGTTTACCTGGAGCGTTATTTGTTGTAGATATTACTCGCGAACATATCGCAGTAAAAGAAGCTCAGAAATTAAACATTCCTATTTTTGCAATGGTTGATACCAACTCTGATCCACGTCAGGTTGATTATCTAATCCCTGCAAATGATGATGCTTCAAAATCTATCGACAAGGTGATGACTTATGTAAGTGATGCAATTATTGAAGGTTTAAGCGAAAGAAAAGCTTCAAAAGATGCTCCTAAAAAGGATGCCCCTGCAAAAGCTGAAGCAGTAGAAGCTCCTAAAAAGGACGCTCCTGTAAAAACCGAAGCACCAAAAGCGGAGAAAGCTGTAGCAGAAGTTGAAGCTCCTGTAAAAACTGAAGCACCAAAAGCAGAAAAAGCTGTAGCAGAAGTTGAAGCTCCAGTAATAACTGAAGATGCAAAACAAGAAGAAGAATAAACGAATTAATCGTTTAACAATCTTTAAAAGTTAGTTGTTAAGTTTCAATTGATAAATCAAAGCTTAACTATAACATAAAATTGATGAGTCGTTTGGTTCTTTACTTTTGCAGTAATAGCTAAACGACTTGTTTTTTTAAACAAACACATTACACACATTAAATATTTAAAGGTATGGCAAAGATTACAGCCGCAGAAGTAAATAAATTAAGAAAAGCAACAGGTGCCGGAATGATGGATTGTAAAAAAGCACTTGTAGAAGCTGAAGGAGATTTTGACAAAGCAATAGATGTATTGCGTAAAAAAGGTCAAAAAGTTGCAGCAAAAAGAGCAGACCGAGAGTCTTCTGAAGGAGCTGCAATCTCTAAAATAAACGCAGATAACACTGCTGGTGTATCTATCGTTCTAGGTTGTGAAACAGATTTTGTTGGTAAAAATGAAAGTTTTGTAGCATTAGCGAATGAATTAGCAGATCTTGCATTAAATTATGCTACTAAAGAAGAGTTTTTGTCAGCAGATTTTGGAGGAATGACTGTTGCAGAAAAATTAATAGAACAAACCGGCGTTATTGGTGAAAAATTAGAAATCAATTCATTTTCTAAATTAGAAGCTCCTTATGTTGGTTCATACGTACATATTAACAAAATAGCTGCCCTTGTTGGATTAACTGCCAAAGTTGACAAAATTGACATCTTAGCAAAAGATTTGGCAATGCAGATTGCTTCTATGGGTGCAACAACACTTTCTTATAAAGATTTTGATCCTGCTTATGTAGCTTCAGAAACTGAAGCAAGAATTGCTGAAATTGAAAAGGAAAATGAAGAATTAGGTCGTCTAGGTAAAACACTTAAAAATGTACCTCAATACATTTCTATGTCTCAATTGACTCCAGAAGTTTTAACAAAAGCAGAAGAAGACGCAAAAGCAGAGCTAAAAGCAGAAGGTAAACCAGAACAAATCTGGGATAGAATTCTTCCAGGAAAAATGGAGCGTTTTATTTCTGACAATACAACTCTTGATCAAGAACAATGTTTATTAGATCAAAATTTCATTAAAGATGAGAAAATCAATGTTGCGAAATATGTTCAATCATATGGTGATGTTGCTATATCTGCATTCGAAAGAGTATCACTAGGATAATACAAAACCTAGTAAAAAATCAAAAACCGCTTCTTTTCAGAAGCGGTTTTTTCTTCTTCATTTTTCAAAATATTTTTACCCTGAACTTCATTACGTCATAACACCTTAAATAAATTTAAGGTCTTACCCCCAATAAAGACTAACTCCCCAATCAGTCTAAAAAGACGTATATGTCTGTTCTAAAAATATTTATCATCCCCCTCATTTTTTTTGTTTTCCCTGAGGCAAACGTATAACATAAATCAAAGCCAATCAATAGCACCATCAGGGGAAAATCACCCTTTTTTCAAAAAATTACCAAACTTTAACATTTTACAAGTAAATTCAAAAAATTACCTTTATATTATAAAGTATTTTCTAAATTAAGAATATCATTATATTTGCATCACAGTTAAACCTAGCAATGAAATATAAAAGAATATTACTAAAATTATCAGGCGAAGCTCTAATGGGTGAACGCCAATACGGGATTGACCCAAAAAGATTAGCAGAGTACGCTCATGAAATCAAACAAATTACCAATAAAGGTGTACAAGTAGCTATTGTGATTGGAGGAGGTAATATTTTTAGAGGCGTTGCCGGAGCAAGTAAAGGCATGGATCGTGTACAAGCCGATCATATGGGAATGCTCGCTACTGTGATTAACGGTTTAGCACTACAAAGTGCTCTAGAAGATGCCGAAATACCAACTAGATTACAATCTGCTGTAAAAATCAACGAAGTTGCAGAACCTTTTATTCGCCGTAGAGCTATGCGTCATCTCGAAAAAGGAAGAGTCGTAATCTTTGGAGGAGGTACAGGAAATCCATATTTTACTACAGACTCTGCCGCTGTGCTTAGAGCCATTGAAATCAATGCAGATGTAATATTAAAAGGTACAAGAGTAGACGGAATCTACACCTCTGATCCTGAGAAAAATGCTGATGCGACCAAATTTGACTTCATATCATTTGATGATGTTCTTAGAAAAGGATTAAAAGTGATGGATACTACAGCATTTACATTAAGCCAAGAAAATGAATTACCAATAATAGTATTCGATATGAATAAAGCTGGAAATCTTTTTAAAGTAGTTTCAGGAGAATCTGTCGGTACACGAGTAAACCTTTAAATAATAGTCCCTGTACCGACTAAGATCTGGTACAAACTTTTTTGTTCAGTCAATAAAAAAGAATTAAACAATGAAGGAAGAAATAGATTTTATATTAGATTCGACTAAAGAAGCTATGCAAGCAGCCATCGTGCATCTAGAAAAAAAACTCCTTAACATTAGAGCCGGAAAAGCATCTCCAGCCATGTTAGGAGGAGTAAAAGTAGAGTATTATGGTACGCCAACACCGTTACATCAAGTAGGAAATGTTTCTACACCAGATGCAAGAACCATCACCATTCAGCCATTTGAAAAATCTTTAATCCCTGAGATCGAAAAAGGTATACAAATAGCAAATCTTGGCTTTAATCCAATGAATAATGGCGAAAGTGTTATTATTAATGTTCCTCCTTTAACCGAAGAACGTCGTAGAGATCTTGCAAAACAAGCCAAGTCTGAAGCTGAAGATTCTAAAGTTGGCGTACGTAATGATCGCAAAAATGCCAATAATGAAATCAAAAAGCTTGAAAAAGATGGATTATCAGAGGATATGGCAAAAAATACAGAAGTAGACATTCAAGAATTAACAGATGGTTACATTAAAAAAATTGATGATATGTTAGCTCTTAAAGAGAAAGAAATTATGACAGTTTAACATAGTATATGTACGATGATTATCTATAAAAGCGTTTTCATAATGAAGACGCTTTTTTTGTATCTTCGTTTTTTGAATCTATTTGGTATTGATGCACAATAAGTTATTTTGCCTGTTATTTTTTACACACTTTGTTTTACTATCTCAAATTAGCATCAATGGTGTTGTACTTGATACTAATTCTAATCAACCATTACCATTTGCCACAGTAAAAGCGAATACTTCTTTTGCCTTAACTTCTGTAAATGGTGAATTTGTAATACGTTGCAAAACCTACCCCGTAAATCTTTCGGTAAGCTATGTAGGCTATCAGACTAAAAACATTCTTCTTGAATCCAAGAATGATAGAATTGAAATTAAGCTTATTGCTAAAGAAGAAAATCTAGATGTAGTAAAAATAAAGACCCCTGAAAATATTGCGTCTAAAATTATTAAAGAAGCTATTCGCAAAAAAAAACAGAATAACCCCAAGAAATCATTATCCAGCTATAGTTATAAAAGTTATAATAAATTTAAAATTACTGAAGATAACCAAGCTACTCTAAATACAAAAGACACCACAAACATAGAAATGGAACGCCTTCTTAATGAGGCTCATTCTTTTCTTTCAGAAAAAGTAAGCATCCATCAATTTAGTAAAAGGATTGGCGAAAAAGAAACTGTTCTAGCAAAAAAAATGACCGGTTTCAAAGATCCGATATATACAGTATTAGGCATCAAAATACAATCTAATTCGCTTTACGAAGAAGATTATACGATTTTTAATGACAAATATATTAGCCCCCTATCTAATAAGGCGCTCAAAAATTATTATTATAAAATCTTAAATACTACTCAAGATAAAAAACCTGCTTTTGTAATTCTTTTTCAGCCTCGAAAATCGAAAAAAATAGCAAGTCTGGAAGGAGTACTTTATCTAGATATAAAAACGCTAGCAATTCAAAAAGCTGTTATCGAGTTAAGGGGGCAACTTAATGTTATGGCTACACATAATTTTAAATATTTTCCTGAGCAAAAAAGCTGGTTTCCTAAAGACCAAGAAATTACTATTCGACCAGGTAAAGGGAGACAAAAAGTAAGTCTTTTTGGTGGTCAAATCTCTGTAGGAAGATTAAGTAATGACAAAAAGAGTTCTACCGGAAATAATGATTTCTTAATTTCTAAAACTGATTTGTTTGATATCAAACTTAATGACAAACAAGACATAAAACTAAATCAAGCCTCGATAAAAATACACCCTGAGGCCAATCACAGAACAGAACAATATTGGAATCAATATCGCACAAGCACAATCACAGAAAAAGATATAAATTCCTTTTTTGCAGTAGATAGTATTGTAAAAGCACAAAATATCGAACGCAAAATTGATGTTATTCAAAGTTTTAATATTGGATATTACCCTGTTGGTTTTTTTAATTTCGACCTTACCTATCCGGTTAAGTATAATAATTTTGAAGGCATGAGGTTAGGACTTGGAGGGGTAACGAACTCTAAACTCTCTGAGAGATTTAGGCTAGAAGGATATTTTGTCTATGGTTTTAAAGATGATCAATCAAAATATGGTGCTGGCGGAGGGGTTTTAATCAATAAAAGTTCAAATTCTTGGTTTAATATAAATTATACTGATGACATCAAAGAAGTAGGCAGCTTTCTATATCTTACTGATAGAAGAGTATACTCTCTTTTTGAGCCTCGTTTAGTAAATATTGATTTCTATTACAAACATAAAACATGGGCGACAAGCATACAGCATCAAATTTTTCCTAGGCTCTGGTCTGAAGCACAATTTTCGGTAAGTAACATCAATCAAACTGGTGGGTATCGGTACCTTAACAATGGCGATACATTTTCGAAATATAAAACTACAGAATCTACTATTGCACTACGATGGACTCCGTTTAGTAAGTTTTTAAAAACTCCAAAAGGAATCAAAGAGATTCATGATGGCTATCCAAAGATTACTGCACAATATACTCAAGGCTTGAGAGGGGTATTTGACAGTAATTTTAATTACAGCAAAATAGGCCTCAAAACAGAATATATTATCAATCGCATAAATCAATCACGCACTAGTATTTTATTTGAAGCAGATATTGCTACCGGAGATATACCCCTCACCCACTTGTACCATGCATATCCCAATGCCCCAACCAAAGAAACTGTATTACAAAGGTTTTCTGTTGCTGGTCGTAGAACTTTTGAGACCATGTATTTTGGAGAATTTTTTAGTGACAGACTTGCTACGCTACAGGTAACCCATAGTATCAAACCTGTTAAAGTTGTAAGCTGGCTTAATCCAGAAATAGTATTTATCACTAGATATGCTATTGGTGATGTTCGTAATATTGAAAACCATCAGGGAACAAGTTTTACATCACTAGGAGAACTCTATCAAGAATCTGGCTTAGAATTCAACAAATTATTTGCAGGTTTTGGTTTGAGTTTTGCGTATCGATATGGTGCATATCATTTACCAAGATTTGAAGATAACATTGCCTTTAAATTCACTTTCTATCTCAAACTCTAATACATTTTAGAATAAATAATTTTCTTTATCAAAATTCATGAATAATACTCCTTCAAATTCTTACATTTGCATCAGGAAAATACAGGAATGGCAAAATTATTCAGTTTCGGGTTTTGGAATGCACTGGCTGGAATTATACTCCGTAATAGGGCTATCATATTTTTAGCAATTATCGGAATCACTGTTTTCTTAGGATTTCAGTGGAAAAACATGCGTTTTTCATATTCCGAAGCTAATCTTCTACCCGATGATCATGAGGTAAATATCAAATATCAAAGCTTTTTAGAGAAATTCGGAGAAGAAGGAAACCTTATCGTAATGGCGGTAAAAGACAGCACTCTTTTTACCCCCGAAAAGTTTAAAGCCTGGAATGATCTTAATGATTCTTTCAAAAAATATGAAGAAGTAGATCTTGTCATCTCTATCGCCGATCTTAAAAAACTAGAGAAAAAAGATAACCCCTCTCGATTTGAGCTTGTTCCTTTTATAAAAGACTCTAGTTATAGCCAAAAACAGGTGGCTAAATACAAAGACGAGCTATTTAATCAACTTCCTTTTTATGAAGGATTAGTATACAGTAAAAAATCTCAGACTGTTCAAAGTGCACTTTATTTAAAAAAAGATATTGTAAACACCCCAGTTAGGAAGAAATTTATTACCAAAATTTTATTGCCAAAAATTGAAGCCTTTGAAGCAACATATGCTATGGATGTAAAAGTATCTGGTATGCCATATATTAGAACTTTAAACTCTCAGAACATTATGGATGAAATTTCAGTTTTCATCCTTGCAGCTCTTATTGTTACTTCATTAATTTTCTTTTTCTTTTTTAGGTCATTTAGAGCTACTGTTATCTCTATGACTGCTGTTATTATTGGCGTGATGTGGGCTTTTGGGATTTTAGGTCTTTTAGAATATGAAATTACAGTACTTACTGCTATTATACCTCCTTTGGTGATTGTAATAGGAATTCCTAATTGTGTTTTCTTAATCAATAAATACCAACAAGAAATAAAAAAACATGGTAACAAAGCCAAGTCATTACAACGAGTAATTACCAAAGTTGGAAATGCTACTTTAATGACCAATGTTACTACAGCTGCTGGGTTTGCAACATTTGCATTAACAGAGAGTAAATTACTCAAAGAATTTGGTATTGTAGCATCGCTTAATATAATTGCATTATTTATACTCTGTTTACTCGTAATTACTATCATTTACAGTTATATGCCTCAACCCAAAGAAAGGCATTTAAAACATTTAGGCAGACGCTGGGTAGAAAGATTAGTAGACTGGATGGAGCGCATGGTAAAAACCAGACGTGTTACCATTTACTTCTCATCGGTAATCATATTAATAGTAAGCATTATAGGGATTTATACCATAAAAGTTTCTGGTAGTTTACTTGAAGATATGCCAAAATCTGCAGGTTTTTATCAAGACATAGAATTCTTTGAGAATGAATTTGATGGGATTATGCCGCTAGAGATCTTGATTGATACAAAACGCAAGCAGGGCGTATTAAAATTACCAACGATTAAGCGTATGGAAAAACTTCAGGAACTTTTAGAAGAGATTCCTGAATTATCAAAACCTATTTCTATTGTTAATCTAGTAAAGTATTCTAAGCAGGCTTTTTATAACGGAAATCCAAAATACTATCAGATCCCAACTAGTCAAGAGCGAAACTTTATCTTACCCTATGCCAAAAGTTTTGAGTCAAAATCTGGAGTTATGAAAAGTTATGTAGATGCTACTGGGCAATATGCTAGAATCACGGTTTTCATGAAAGATGTTGGAACTGATAAAATGGATCGTATTGAAACATACTTAGCACCAAAATTAGAAAAAATATTTCCAAAAGATCGTTATGATGTTTCTTTTACAGGAAAAGCACTTATTTTTCAGAAAGGAACAAAATACCTGGTTTGGAATCTTACATTTTCGCTGGGCTTAGCTGTATTTTTGATCGCTCTATTTATGGCCTGGATGTTTAGATCCTTTAAAATGATCATCATCTCATTAATCCCTAATCTATTACCTCTTTTAATGACAGCAGGTCTAATGGGATATTTGGGAGTTCCAATAAAACCCTCGACTATATTGGTGTTTAGTATTGCTTTTGGGATCTCTGTAGATGATACCATACACTTTCTTGCAAAATACAGGCAAGAACTTAAGTCAAATCATTGGAGGATTAAGAAATCTGTACTTGCTGCACTAAGAGAGACAGGAGTTAGCATGTTCTACACTTCTACCGTTTTATTTTTTGGTTTTTCGGTATTTATGATTTCGAGTTTTGGTGGCACTAAGGCCTTAGGAGGGTTAGTTTCTACTACGCTACTATTTGCAATGTTATCAAACTTATTATTATTGCCATCTTTATTACTGTCACTAGAACGCAGCATTGCAAACAAAAAGACCTTAAAAGAACCTACTCTAAAAATTATTCCAACCGACGAAGAAGAATAATCATTTCTTATAAAAAATAAAAGTCCCGTTGTAAAACGGGACTTATGTAAGATAGATTACCCCAAAACCTATCGAACTAAACTTAACGTAAACACAATCGTCATAATTGCAAAAGCAAGATACCACCCCTTTTTAGATTTTGAAATAGCACCAAGGGGGGAAAAATCCCCTTTTTTCATTATTAATCAAGATTTAACATTATTTACACAAGCATAACATACTAAAAACAAGTTTAAAATTCTATAAATCAGGTTTTTAACAAATATTTAGAGCTTATCTAATTTGTAATTTTATTATTAATATTTTTTGAAAATGATCACTTTTTAATAAAAAAAAGATGTTTTTACGGTTTTCCTCATAGAATTAGGATTTAAAAAAGCGTCAGAACTTACAGTAATCAATTTCAAACTCTATTTTTGAATTCATAAGATTATGTCTCAATCAGATTAAAAAATTATCTTTGCAACCTCATATTTTTTAATTTTTCGAATTATTATCGAAATAGGTACTATGGGAGTTAGTAAACTCAGAAAATAAATAATAAAATGAAGCATACCAAAGTAATAGAAGTACTACAAAGTGATAAACTATTACAACCCATAACTATAAAGGGATGGGTTCGTTCGTTCCGTAATGATCGCTTTGTAGCGATGAATGATGGATCAACTATAAATAATATCCAATGTGTTATAGAAGACAACACTATAGACGCATCTATTATACATCGCATTAATGTTGGTGCTGCATTAACAATTACCGGTACTCTTGTAGAAAGCCAAGGAAAGGGTCAGCGCGTAGAAATTCAAGTTTCGAATATTGAAATTGAAGGAGAAGCTGATCCCGAAGAGTTAAAATTAACCATTTTATCTCCCAAACGTCATACCTTAGAAAAATTGCGTGAACAAGCACACCTTAGAGTGCGCACTAATACATTTGGCGCAATTATGCGTTTGCGATCAAAGCTATCATTCGCAATTCACGAATATTTTCAGAAAAATGATTTTTATTATGTACATACTCCGGTAATTACAAAAAGTGATGCTGAAGGTGCTGGAGAAGCTTTTAAAGTTACCAATCTGGATCTAAATAATATTCCTAAAGACGAGAATGGTGAAGTAAATTATAAAGAAGACTTTTTTGGAGGAGAAACAAATCTTACTGTTTCTGGTCAATTAGAAGCAGAAACATATGCTATGGGACTAGGTCAAGTATATACATTTGGACCTACATTTAGGGCCGAGAATTCTAATACTTCTCGCCATTTGGCCGAATTCTGGATGGTAGAACCAGAGGTTGCTTTTTGCGATCTAGATGGTAATATGGATTTGGCAGAAGATTTTATCAAGTATGTGATTCAATATGTGTTAGATAACTGTAAAGATGATCTAGAATTTTTAGAAAATCGTCTTGTACAAGAA
The DNA here is from genome assembly GCA_947501475.1 of uncultured Aquimarina sp. Lineage (GTDB taxonomy): Bacteria > Bacteroidota > Bacteroidia > Flavobacteriales > Flavobacteriaceae > Aquimarina. Next base: position 150,797 of record CANMWA010000008.1, read on the forward strand.
GACAAACAAAAACCTCAAGCAGAACGTGCCGAAATGCTCCTTAGAGACAAACTAAAATTTGTTTTAGAGAACAACTTTAAAAGAGTAAGCTATACCGAAGCCATCGAAATTTTGAAAAACTCTAAGCCTAATAAAAAGAAAAAATTCAAATTTCCGATTGATGGATGGGGAGCTGATCTACAAAGTGAGCATGAAAGATTCCTTGTAGAAAAACACTTTAAATGCCCAGTAATTTTATTTGATTACCCTGCTGATATTAAGTCATTCTATATGCGTTTAAACGAAGATGGGAAAACGGTAAGAGCTATGGATATTCTTTTCCCAGGGATTGGCGAGATCGTAGGTGGTTCTCAACGAGAAGAGCGTCTGGATGTTTTGAAAGAAAAAATGGCAGCCCTTAATATCCCTGAAGATGAGCTATGGTGGTACTTAGATACACGACGCTTTGGAACTTGTGTTCACAGTGGTTTTGGTCTTGGTTTTGAGCGCTTAGTACTCTTTGTTACTGGAATGGGTAATATTAGAGATGTGATTCCTTATCCAAGAACACCGCTTAATGCAGAGTTTTAATAATAAAAAATATCGCTCTACAATGGAGTAAGTTCAACTTAATTGTAGTGTTTCTTTAATAATATCTCAGAAACCAAATCATGAATAATTAACGTATCAGGATCTGGTTTTTGAGATTTATTTTTTGCTTTTTTTATCTTTTCGTAATGTGGTATTCTATCAGTTTCATTAAGGTGTTTGAGAACTTTTTCAAAAAAACCACTAAGAATAGGTATTACATACTTGCTAGATTCATTTTGTTTTTTGAGATGAATAAATTTCTTACTATACGCAAGAAATATTTGTGGGTACTGAGCAAAAGTCATTAATGCCTCACAAAAGCTTTGATACACCGCTTCGTTATTTAAATTGTTCCTGAACTTCAGTTTTGATTGATCTACCTGCTTCAAAGTATATGATAATGTGCTTTCTTTTATAAAGGCACTACAATCATGCTTAGAATAATAGTAAATTTCCATACCAATATTGGTATTCACCACAAGCACTTCATCACCAATATTTTGTTTTAAAAAAGTTTCAAAAACAGCAACCATAGAAGATGACATCAATAATCTTCTTTTAATATCAATAGATCTGATGTTTACAGATTTTATACCCTCTATATCTTTATCATGTTTCACTATGCAAGATTAATTAGTTCAGAAATTTTAAAACCTTGATTTTGGGCATGCATTGCTGCTGTATAACCACGATTATCTTTAGCATGTATATCTGCTCCATTTTCGATTAATAAAGTAATTATCTCTTTTTGTCCAAAAGTAGCTGCATAAATTAATGCAGTCGCGTCATTAAAATTTTTTTCGTTAACATCGCCCCCAGATTGAATCAGTAATTTTGCGATATCATAATATCCCTTAAAACATACCCCCATCAAAGCTGTGTTACCGGAACTATCCTTGTCATCAATATGCGGATTATACCCTAAAATTAATTTAGTGATCTCTTCAAGTCCATAATAAGAAGCTAATAATAATGGTGTAGAACCTCTAGTATTTTTTACATGAACAAGTTCTGGGTTTAATTTCAAAATAGATCTTACCTCTTCTATTTCTTCTAATCGTATAGCATTAAAAATTTCTTCCATTGAGTGACATCTTTTTTATTATTATAAATAAGTTTGTGTATCACATTTCATAGTAAAGTATCAAAAAAAACTCGAATTCACTTACATTATTGAAAATTATAATTCTTATTATCAAATATGTACTTAAAACGAGCGAATCATTAGCTCACCCGTTTTAAGTATATTTAATATCTATAATCGCTACAATTATGCTAGATCAAAGCGATCAAGGTTCATAACTTTACTCCAAGCTGAAATAAAATGATTTACAAATTGTTCTTGAGCATCTTTACACCCATAGACCTCGGCAAGTGCTCTTAATTCAGAATTGGATCCAAATATTAAATCAACACGAGTACCAGTCCATTTAAGTTCTCCTGTTGTACGATCACGCCCCTCAAATACTTCATCAGATTGAGAAGTTGCTTTCCAGGTAGTACGTAAATCAAGTAGGTTCACAAAGAAATCATTGGTTAGCGCATCTGTACGTTTTGTAAAAACACCATGCTTTGAATGATCAGCATTGGTATTCAAAACACGCATACCTCCTACAAGAACTGTCATCTCGGGTGCTGTAAGTGTTAAAAGTTGTGCCCTATCTACTAACATTTCTTCTGTTGAAGCCTCGTATTTACCTTTTACATAATTACGAAATCCATCAGCTCTAGGTTCAAGAACAGAGAAAGATTCTACATCTGTTTGCTCTTGCGATGCATCTGTACGTCCAGGTGTAAATGGCACGATTACCTTATAGCCTGCATTTTTTGCTGCTTGCTCAATACCTGCACATCCCGCAAGAACAATTAAATCTGCCAATGAGACCTTCTTATCAGATTGTGCTTTGTTAAACTCATTTTGGATATTTTCTAGAACTTCTAATGTTTTTGATAGTTGAGTCGGGTTATTAACTTCCCAGTTTTTTTGTGGTTCAAGACGAATACGGCTTCCGTTTGCTCCTCCTCGCATATCAGACCCTCGAAATGTAGATGCCGATGCCCAAGCAGTAGATACCAATTGAGAGATGGTTAACCCTGAAGAAAGCACATCATTTTTTAATGAAGCAATATCCTGATCATCAATTAATTTATGAGTCCTCTCTGGGATTGGATCCTGCCACAATTGTACTTCTTTAGGCACTTCTGGACCAAGATAACGATTTACGGGTCCCATATCACGATGCGTTAGCTTAAACCAAGCACGAGCAAATGCATCTGCAAACTCTTCTGGATTTTCGTGAAAACGTTTAGAAATTTTTGCATAAATAGGATCCATCTTTAATCCCATATCTGCGGTAGTCATCATAAGATCTTGTGTTTGAGATGCATCATGAGCCATTGGAGCCATTTTTGCTGTAGATGCTGCAGTAGGTTTCCATTGATGTGCTCCGGCTGGACTCTTAGTTAACTCCCATTCATAACCAAACAAAACATCAAAATATTCATTATCCCACCGTGTTGGGTGCGGTGTCCATGCTCCTTCTATTCCACTAGTAATAGTATGGTCACCGTGACCACTACCAAAAGTATTTTTCCATCCTAAGCCTTGTTCTTCAATACTCGCCCCAGCAGGTTCTCTGCCCACATACTTATCGGGGTTTTCGGCACCGTGGGCTTTACCAAAAGTATGGCCTCCTGCAACAAGTGCCACTGTTTCTTCATCGTTCATAGCCATTCGCCCAAAAGTTTCACGAATATCTATAGCAGATGCAACTGGATCTGGAGTACCGTTTGGACCTTCAGGGTTTACGTAAATCAATCCCATTTGCACAGCACCCAATGGGTTTTCGAGTTCTCGATTACCTTCGTAGCGCTTATCTCCTAGCCATTCGGTTTCAGAACCCCAGTATATATCTTCTTCAGGTTGCCATATATCCTCGCGCCCTCCAGCAAAACCAAAAGTTTTGAATCCCATAGATTCTAGAGCACAATTACCTGCAAGAATCATTAGGTCTGCCCAAGAAATTTTCTTACCATATTTTTGTTTAATTGGCCAAAGTAATAAACGTGCTTTATCAAGGTTTCCATTATCAGGCCAGCTATTCAATGGTGCAAATCGCTGATTTCCTGACCCAGAACCTCCGCGACCATCTGCAATTCGATAGGTACCAGCACTATGCCAAGCCATACGAATAAAAAACGGTCCATAATGACCATAATCGGCTGGCCACCAATCTTGAGAATCTGTCATGACTTTAAAAAGATCATTTTTTATAGCTTTGAGATCAAGAGTGTTGAATTCTTTGGCATAGTCGAACTCTTCTTCCATAGGGTTTGATAATGAAGAATGTTGACGAAGAATATTCAGTTTTAATTGATTTGGCCACCAATCACGATTAGAAGTACCCCCACCTGCGCCTTGCTTATGTGTTCCGTTTAGAAAAGGACACATATCCTCACCATTAACGCTATAACTCGAACCATGTGGGTTTTTGGTTTTAAGATTGTTATTTTCCATTGCCGATAAATTAAGATTAAACGATTATGTGTTGTTTAACTCAAATTTACAATAACATTTTCTTATTATTTTTATCTTTTCAATATATAAGATTTATTTAACCATATACTCCATTTATAAGACGAACTTTATAACAAAATTGTTATATGTATTTGAGAAATAAAATAATAGAAACTCTTCATAATATAAAAGAAGCGCTAATACCCCGTAAGAAAAAAGTTATTGCTCTATCCATTTCCTAAAATCTGAAGTATTTGAAGAACTCGTCATTACTTTTTCTTCTACGCCTTGCAGTTTAATCAATAGTCTGTTCTTAAAATGATTTTCAATAGTTTCTATATACTCTATATGTATAATTTGACTTCTATTAATTTTAAAAAACTTTTTTGGATTTAATTGTTCGACAAGTACTCCTATTTTTTGTAAAACAGGATGTTTTTTACCAGTTAAATCGGTAGCCATGCAAAAATCTCCAGAAGCTTCAATAATACTTATATCGATAACATTTAAGAGTTGTATCCCTTTAGTTCTTTTGATTACAAATCTCTTTTTATATTGTGTTTGTTCCTCTTGCAATGCCGACTTTAATGCATGTAATGTAGAATGGTTTAACGCATTATAATCTCCTTGCTTAAATAGGGATTTGTATTTCTCTAGTGCTTTCTTAAAATCGTGTTTTGAATAGGGTTTTAAAATATACGCAATACCATTGGTATTAAATGCCTGAAATAAATACTCGTCATGAGCCGAACAAAAAATGATGGGGCAATCAACGGTTATATCATCAAATAAATCGAATGAAACACCATCTAATAATTGAATATCTGACAATATAAAATCATAAGTATTTGATTCTAAAAAAGCCTGACCTTCAGCAACCGATCGTGACCAATCATAACTAACATTTTCACCAAAATATTCATTGAGATATGTTGTCAATTTTTGATATGCAGGGATTTCGTCTTCTAAAATTAAAATATTCATGGTCTCAAGATTCATTACTTAATTTAATAACTGGAATAGATATTTTAAACTTTGATGCTGTATTAATAACTTGTACTTCTTGATCAGATAATAATTTATAACGTGCCTTTAAATTCTCTAAACCGGTACCAAAAGATTCTTCACCAGAACGAATTTTGGATTTATTATTGATTACTGTCAACCAATTTTCATCAACCCTAATAGTTACAATAATACCATTTTGTTGTTCGGATTTATTATGTTTTACCGCATTTTCAAGTAATATTTGGATAGCTCCTGTTGGGATAAATTTATCGACAAACGATGTATCTTTTTCAATCTGAAATTTATAATCCTTACCAAATCGGGTTTGTATTAAAAAGATGTAATTTTCTGCTAAAGCGATTTCTTCAGAAAGCTCCATCACCTCGGCATCTTTGGTCTGGATCAAATAGCGATAAATTAATGACAAGCGATTGATATATTCTTTTGCCTTTGCGGTATCACTGTCTATTAATGCATCAAGTGTATTAAGGTTATTGAATAAAAAATGTGGGTCTATTTGCGAGCGCAATAGTTTTAACTCATTTTCTTTTTGTTGTTTCTGTACATTAAAAAATTGTGCCTGGCCTTCATAAAACTTTTTAGCCAATAAAATTCCAAATGTAAAACCAGCATCATCTGTAGCTCTAAAAACACTTTCGAGTAATAAATTATACCATTTTGGAAATTTGCTCCAGTCATTTCCTCCAGACCAAAATCCAGCGATATAGTCTATAGTTCCAAAAAAACAAAGCACTATAAGGCCAAAAAAAACAAGATGTGCATATTTTTTTTCTTTGACAATAAAATTTGGAATAAGCCAATACATGAAGATAAGAATAACACTAAATGATGTTATAATCGCAGTAGGAAAATCAACAATATACTCAATAAGATCGTTCCCTATTTTATAATAATCTATAGAATTAAAAAATGTAGTGACTGTATAAACAATCGTAATTACTATCCAATCTGATCTATTAAGTTTTGTATTCATGCTTTATATCTATTAGCTTTTTTGTTTTCTTATACGTCGTACACCCCATCGTATCAAAAATAGTATTACAACAATAAGAAAAATCGAAATTAAACTTAATGTACTATATAATTTTGTTCTACCTGGATCTGCAAGCGCATAAAAAAATAATTCCTGACCTAGCTGTTCTCCATATTCAGAATTAGTAAACATGATATACCCCCAATCTTTTTCTGTATCCAATACAAACCAACTGGTAAAACCTTGATTATTGCCACCATGAAGATAAATATTAGTAAAAGGCAAATGAGGAATAGTAAATCCTAAAGAATAAGACACATCAAAATCATCGAATGGAACTTTTGAATGGGGTTTTAGTAATTCGTTGTAACTCTCTGTAGATAAAATTTCTTTATTCATTACGGCAATCATCCATTTTGAAAAATCTATGGGTTCTGAGTGTATGGAGGAAGGTGCAAAGAACTTGCCATCCTCTTTTTGAACCCAATATTCATTTTTCCAATCAATCCAATTGTTGTCTTCATCATAAGGTTCGGCTTTGTGTTGTCGTGTATATTGATTTTGAATATAAACGGTATGCTCTAACCCAATGGGTTTAGCTATTCTTTTTTGAAACTCAGCTTCTAATCCATCATCATCTGTTTTTAAAATATGTTTTAGTACTTGGGTTAAATACTGATATCCTTCTCCCGAGTAGAAATAATCTGTTCCCGGTTCGAATTGAATTTTTAGTTTTTTATCCTTATCATCTTCTCTCCAGTTTTGAAAACCAGATCGATGACTCAACACCATTCTAGCCGTTATTTTTTTATAGCGTTCATCATAGGCAATATCAGGGTACTCAATGTATTGATACAAAGGTTTATCTAAATCAAGTATTCCTTCTTCGACAAAAGTCATCACAAAAAAACCAAATACCGGTTTTGATAAAGATGCCCCTTCAAAAATAGTTTGATTGGTTACAGGTTTTCTTTCTTCGACATTAGCATATCCTTGTGTTTTATGATATACAACTTCTCCATTATTAATAAAAGCAATTGTCAATCCTGGAATCTTATATTGCTTCATTTTAGAAGTAATAAAAGCATCAATAGAATCTTTAGGAATATCAAACCCTAAATAACTATCTACAGAAGTATTATTTTTTGAGGTACAACTTGTCATTACTATACTAAGCAATACAATGAAATAAAATTGTTGAATATACTTTTTCATGAGATTGTTTTAATTCTTATCATTAATTCTGTCTTGTACTTCTTTTGAGGCATTGCTTCTTTTTTTGTTTTTATTATATTTTGAGCCAAAACTATAATTCAGTTGTAAATATAAGTTTTGTCTTGGCCAATCGTTTACTATACTAGCATTTACATTATCATAATTAATATTACCTAAAAATTTTCTGTCTAGAACCTCTTCGAACTCTACACTAACTTTTAAGCGATCTTCAAAAAATTTCTTACTTAAAGCAATATCTAATCCTGCAATCCATTTGTACTCGATTTGCCCTTCGAGTCCACCTGTAGTATAATATCCTGAAATTTCTGAATTAATCCCCCATGGCAATTTGTATTCTGCACTGGTATACCAGGTTAAACTCCATTGAGATATATCTAGGGCTGGAGTTAATTTTTCGGATGTATACTCATTATAATTTACAATCACCCCAGTAAATCCATCTAATCCTTTTATAAAATCCAAAGGTCCAAACAAACTCGCACTTAGATTATTATTTTCGGCAAGATTAATAACAGATCGTGAAGTTTCTGCTGAGGTATCATTTTGAGTAATAATTTCAAATAAAGCATCGGTTGTTTGTGTATATCCTACACTAAAAAATGGTTGATCCTCGTATGTTAGGTTAAATCGGAAACTATTGGTAAATGCCGGTTTAAGATTTGGATTCCCTGCCTCAAAGGTAAAAGGGTCATAATAGTATACAAATGAATTTAAGGAAGTATACGACGGTCGTTGTATACGATAGCTATATGCTACATTGGCACTTACTTCTTTTGTAATTTCTCTTCCTAGGCTTACACTTGGAAATAGTTTAGAAATATTTCTGGATCTTGTTTTATTTTGTGTAATTGAAGTCCCTTTGGTATCACTTTCTTCCCATCGCAATCCACCAGACAATGACCATTTATCAATTTTAGCATTAAGCTTTGCATATAGTGCCAAAATACTTTCGTCTATCAAAAATCGATTCGTCTGGTTTGTATTATTTACAAAAACACCTTCTTGATTTTGAGTAAAAGCCTGCAAATCACTATCTGAGTCTATTTTTGAATATTTTGCTCCTGCACCCCAACTTAGATTATCGTTACTAGTTCGCTTATAATCTCCTTTATATGTTAATATCTCATAAGCCGCATCTTGAAAATAACGCTGGTCATCGTAATCTATAAGGCTTTCAGCAACTTTGAATAAATTATTTTCGTTTTGATAATTATAATCAATGTAATTAAAATCTAAGGTCACTTTATTTTTTTGATCATCAAATTCATAATAAGGATTCAAAGTAAAGGTTATTCTATCTCTATCATAACTATTATCGGTTAATAAACCTGTTTCTGATGATTCATTAATAATTGTTGTATTATTTGATGTTACACGATCAGATTGTGATTGAATTCTATTTGCGTTTATACCAAAAGTGTTGTTATCATTAATATAATAATCCAAACCACCGCTTATTCTAAATGTTTCTGGATCAAATGGTGAAATAGAGGTTTGATTATACGTTTCATCTAAAACTTTACGAGATATTATTAAATCCTCTCGCCATGAAGATCTGTTATAACCAGCACTAGCTTGCCAATTAAGTTTATTTTTATAGCTAGCAACCGATGCGCTTGTGCCGTACAAAAAATCTTCTACGTATCCCACTGTACTTTTTAAATTACCATGAGTTCCTAATTTGACGTTTTTCTTTAAAATGATATTAATAATAGGCCCCGACCCTTCAGCATCATACTCTGCTCCGGGTTGTTGTACAAGTTCTACTCTGGCTATATTATCTGCTGGCATTTCGCGCAATAATGCAGATACATCCATATAATCAGTAGTTTTTCCATTAATTAGTATCCGAATATTCCCTTGTCCGCCGTAATTGAGATTTCCATTAGTAACAATAACACCAGGGATTTTTTTCATGACATCTTGTAAATTGGTATTGACCATCTCAGATTTTTCGATATCAACAATTAGCTTTTCGGCAGTCTGCCTTATAATTGGTTTTTTATAGGTTAAAACAACCTCGTCTAATTGTTCTGATTGTAAAGAAAAGTCGAATATTAAATCTTTAACCTCATTAGTAAAACTAAAGGATTCTGATTTTTTTGTTTGATAACCAAGCATAGACACTTCGATACGATAGACCCCGTTTTCAACATTTTTTAAAACATATGTCCCATCTTTTTCTGTAGCAGCAGCACGAATGGCTGTTTCTGTTTTATCTTGATACAAAATCACATTAGCAAACGACAGTGATGAGTTATCTGTATTACTAATACGTCCAGAAATTGTGTTTTGAGCATGAGCAATAGTTGTTGCTATACATAATAGAAAGAAAATTATTTTTTTGAATCCCATGTTTCCCTTTTTTGTTTCGTTAAATTATTGAAACAAATGTAGAGGTGTCTTCTTTCTATATAAAGGTGATTCTGATGAAGTGGGTTAAAAAAGAGTCGAATCGGTCATAATCATCTTTTAAAAATTATTATTCATTAATTTTATATCTAAAAAGCTCAAATTCATGATTATGAACGAGTAAATCATTCAGAAAATCGATTTTTCATCTTCATGAGTTCCTGTTCGATAAGCAGTAATTTATCTTCTACATGATCTGCAAAATCGGGAATACGTTTACAAAAAACATAACGTACTCTCCATAGTTCTTTAATTTCTGAAATTGGAAATTCTTCATCTTCAATGTTTTTATGATCTGCACGCAAAACAGCATTTCCTTTGGTAAGATAAAGTCTTCTAAAAATCAATTTCCCCTCTGCAATCACAAAAACCAAGGTGCCATTATTTAATTTTTTAATAATTGTATTCGGTACTTTCTCTCCTATCACAATATCTTTTGGATAAAACCCTTTATCATGCGAGGTCATTTCTAAATTAGAAACTGTATATCCTCTAAATTCTTTTGTTGGATTAAGAGGTAGTTGCATTACTGGTAATTCTTTTACAAAACCTTCTTTATCAAAAAAAGTGATATAGTCACTGGATGTATTTTCGGTAATGCAGGGTATAGAAGCAAACCGTTCTCTTTTAACATCTTCAGCATAGGTGGTAAGGTCTCCTTTAAATTTTAAAAGTTGATTTACAGTAAGCTCATTAGTTAACAAATCATCAATTTGTATGCTAAAATAGTTAGCAATTTTGATGATAGTTTCTATTTTGGGTTCGCTCCTACCTTCTTCATAAGCGCCAAGAGTACCTCTTTTAAGGTCAAAAAGCTCAGCAAATGCTTGCTGACTGAGGGCTTTTACTCCTCGAATTTTCTTTATGTTTTTTCCAAAGAAAGACATTTTTGCTAATTTTATTTGCAATTATTAAAATTAATCGTACATTTACACTAACAATATTAGCTAATATTTGACAAAAAAGCTAATTTTAGTAGAAATACTTCACGATTTTATTCATTTATTAAGAAGTAAGGGAAATTATACTAAAATTTTTAGCAAATCACATTTTTTACTAACTTAAACCACTCATACCTATGATTACTCTTATATTTTATCTTGCTAATTTAGTTAAGGATATTACTGAAAAGTTTTGTTACTTTTTGTAATATTGATATACCTATAGAAAAACCAGAAGCATTTAATTATTCATCAAACAAAACAATCAACCTAATGCAAGATCATTATCACGTAGTAAAAAAATATGTACTACAACTTCATTATGATATCATACATGAAAATGATAGAGAAGGGATTATTATGATCAGTAAACAAACTGAGGGGATCAAAAATATGATCCTTGGGGTTGCACCACCTATTTTGATTATGGAGCAACATATTTGTAATATCAAAAACAAAAGTGAAGCCGTTTATCGCAATTTACTACAAAAGAACAGAGATATTCTGCATGGAGCCTTTGTATTAGATGAAACTGGAGAAAAGGTGATTTTTAGAGACACTCTACAAATTGCAAATCTAGATCTTAACGAGCTTGAAGGTTCTTTAAACTCAATAGGAATTCTTTTGGGGGAATATTCTGAGCAAATTATTAACTTCTCGAGGTACTAAAGTAATTACCGCCTTTTAAGGAATGCTCAAAAGAGCATACAATCGTACCTCTTTATATTATATCAAAACATATATAGCCATTAAAGCTTTCAGATGCTGAAAGCCAGGGTGGGAATTGTCTAATTTAAACCTTTTATTATGGGATTCGGAGGATCAACAGCAGCAATGATTACATCACTCAAAAATAATAGTAGACGTAATAAACGTGAAGCTTTTGATGGGTGGGTAGCATTAGATAAAGAAAGTCAAGGAATTAAAATAGAACCAATTTCAGAAGATTCTCTTGCCAAAATAAGAGAAAAACTCAAGAAACAGCGAAAAACAGTCTTTCACAAAAACTTAATCGCCTTTGGCTTGATGATAACATTACTATTTGGGTGTATACTATACTTATTTGCTTGACAAAAAGGTTCTACAAAACTATCAACCCCAAAAGTTTTAAAAACCATTTGAGGATTTTACACCTTATTACTCTAAAAATTAAAAAATATTTTATATTTTTACATAAGCATTTATATAACTACTTATGAAAGATAGTTTGCAGCACTATGGTGAATTAGGTTTGGGATCTCGATTAAAACGCTTAAGCGAATATATGATGAAGGAGATTCAACTCGTATACAGCACTTGTAATATTGATTTTGATCCGTATTTATTTCCAATTTTTAGGGTAGTCCTTGATCAAGGATCGGCAACCACAACCGATATACAAGAAGCACTGCAATACACCCAACCCGCGATCACTCAATCCTTAAAAAAATTAATGGATAAACAACTTGTTATCTACAAAACCGACAAAACCGATAAACGGAAAAAGATATTCCGACTTACCCAAAAAGGAAAAGATATTCATCATCAGATGGTCCCGCTATGGCACGTAATCGATGAACAGGTAAAATGGCTCACCGAAGGAATGGCTGCAAGTCTAACTCGTCATCTAACACATTTAGAAAATCAATTGAAAGAAAAATCTTTAAGTCAACGAATACTAGAAAAATATAATATCAAATGAAAACTATAAATAAAGCTAACATCATCCCCTTTGATCCAAAATATGCAAAAGATTTTGCCAGCCTTAATGTAGAATGGTTAGAAAAATATTTTGTAGTAGAACCTCTAGATGTCGAATTATTAAAAAATTGTGAAGAAACGATTATCAATAAAGGGGGATATATTTTCTTTGCAAAAGTTGATGAAAAAATCGCCGGAACTTTTTCTTTAATAAAAATAGAAGAAGGTATTTATGAATTAGGAAAAATGGCTGTTTCTCCAAAGTTTCAAGGACATAAGATAGGGCAACAATTGATGCGGTTTTGTATAGATTTTGCCAAAAAACAAGATTGGAAAAAACTCATACTATATTCAAATCGAATTCTTGAAAATGCTATTTATATCTACACAAAATTTGGTTTCGAGGAAATACCAATAGAAGAAAATCCAATTTATAAACGCAGCAATATCAAAATGGAATTAATGCTATAAAAAAAGACCACTTTACTATAAAAGTAAAGCGGTCCATTTATTTTTTATTTTAACTAATCTTGAAGGGATTAAAACACACTATAGTTTTTTCCGTAATTGTTATCCCAGTATTCTTGACCATTAACCTTATAAACTACGGCATATTCGATATTATCAATCGACGCATCAACAATGGCCGATCCTGTCCATCTTTCTATATTAAATTGATTAGGACTTATAAGCACATATTGATAACCACTATAATAACGTGGTGTAAAGTTGAGCGGTAAATACCGTTTAGTTTGCCATCCATCAGTTGTATACACTACTTCTACTTGTTTTGAAGGAGAAATATTTCTTACATCCACAACCACATTGAAGCTTTTTTCATTATTATAAGGATATAAACTGCTAAAATCAACATTTACATTAAGATCTTGCTGAGCAAAAAGAGAACCTATCTCCTTCTCTTCTATGACATAATTAGAACCTTGATTATTATCCCAATACGTTTTACCATTGACATCGTATTTTACAACAAACTCATTGTCATAAATCTTATTCCCAGTAGTTGCGGTATACTCGTATTTTCCTGACCAGATTTCGTTTTGATTGTCGAGAGTAAGGCTATAAGTTAATGGAACCTCTTCCCAGGTTCCATCTACTTTTTCATGATAAATACTTACGTTTTTTTCAAAACCCAGGTTTGCAACTCTAACGGTAAATTCTCTTCGCCATGTATTATACCCTCTGTAGAAACTATAAGAGTTGAATGCTTTGACTAAGCTTACTTCGCTTGTGCTTTTTTCAAAAACTTGATCAATACTATTTTCATGATTCTCTATAGTATCATCCTCGGTTGTACATGAAAAGATGATTAAACTAAGTATTAAATAAAAGTACTTTTTCATTATTGTTGATTTTAAAAATTAATATTTAGTTGGATTTATTTATTGTGTAATTTTTTCCATAGTTATTGTCCCAATATTCTTTGCCATTTACCTTATAAACTACAGCATATTCTATAGAGCTTACAGCAGGATCTATGTGTACCGAGGTTTCCCATTTATCGATATCAAATTGGTTAGGGCTTTGTATATAATGCGCATAACCAACTCTAAAATATCTTTGGTAACTTAAAGGAGCTCTTTGTGTTGTTGCCCAGCCATCTGTTGTATAGACGATCTCTACTGATCCGGCCGATCCGTAATTTCTTCTGGCATCTGCATTGATCGCAAAGTAGTTTCCTGAAAATCGAGTATACTGTGGATCAATCTTTACCGCTACCTCAGGCCCCAAAAACGCTCCAATATTAACCAACATACTGTAATTAGAACCTTGATTATTATCCCAATACGTTTTACCATTTGTAGTATATTTTACTACAAATTCATCGCTATAAATTTCAGTATCGGGTGTTACTTCTCCTACCCAAATTTCTTCATCATTACCAATACTTTGCTCATACTGTAATGGGATGTCGACCCAATTTCCAGTATAGGTAGCATGATGAATGACTACTTCCTTTTGAAATGCCAGGTTTTTTATTTTAACAACAAAACGTCTTACATATCGTCGTCTTACAGGGCTACTGCTATTTGATGTCCAAGCTTTAAGAAGCTTTACCTTATCTGAACTGTTTTTTGATGCTACTTCTATTGATTCTATCTCAGAGCCTAAAGAATCTGTATCTGTATCTGTAGAACAAGAATACATCGCAAGAATAACTAATACAAATAGATATAGATATATATTTTTCATAATTGATGTTTTTTAGGTTTTTGTTGATTGTTGTTGATTTTAACTTTTCGAAAAGTTTAGTGGTCTTTAAAAGCTTTAGTATTAAGATAAATCAGAGGGTTGAATCCGGCAATCTAATCCGTTAGAATTAACAATTATTTTACCAAAAACGATTTCGCTATACCTCATTTTTAACTTAAAATTAAACCTGAAAAATTGGAATTACTAGGTATTTAAAAGGCATAGATTATCTTTGTTAAAATCGTATTTTCACGAAAAATTATAGTTAAAATCCTTCGAAAATTATCGTGCTGTTATGTATTACGAAAAGCTTTTTTATTGTTTTTACGAAAATCCTGCATAAATTTTTCGAAAAGTTAAAATCAACAATTTCAAATATGTTATTAAGCTATCTTAAACCAGTATGTTTTGTAGGTAAAACAAGGAATAATCTCACACTAAAAAGACAATAATAAATTGTAATTTTAAAACATAACAGGATGTTGTTTTATATGTGAAACGATATCCAGAAACAACCACCCAATATCTGGAGTATTCTTAAAACCTAAAACGAAGACTCTTACATTGGAAAGTAATAATTATTCAAACCAAAAGTAATCGTCATGAAAAAATCAACACACTTCATCAACTGCTTTATGATAGCAGCAACAAGCTTATTTTTCTTTACTTCTTGCCAACAAGATGAATCTATAGAAGTTCTTGGAGAAGAAGAATATTTAAAAAAAATTGAAGTCTATGAAACAAAGATTAAAGATTTAGAAGAAAAATTAAGTCAGGAAAAATCAAATCGAAGGAGGCCAAATAATATTATTAGTTTGAGCCAAGCACAAAGAATATATAGTGCCTATGATGATCGAGCAGATCTAATTAGCGCAGTCGTTAACACTGATGATATAAGTAGAACAGCTTTTCAACCCACGAGATCATTGTTTTATGAAATTTCTGAATTGCGAAACTATTTATCATATATTGATGATTTATCAGAAAAAGCAGGAGTAAAACCAACAGGACTTAGGTTTTACTTTGCGCTTTATCCAGAAAATTACGAATCCTCTACTGGCAGCACCAGAAATGCAAGACACCAAACTATTTTTATAGCTCCTACTACAGAAAAGAGATACAATAATCAGAATGTACACGTAGGGTATACCCTTGACGATCAAAGTGAAATAATATTACTAGATCGAAACAATGGATTTAGTCATTTAAGAAGAAATAGAAATAAGACTACGGCCAAAAAATCTTTTAATTTTTTAGCGCAAAACAAAGGAGGTAACAATAGTCTTATTGCAAACGAATTGGGTGCCACCCCACCAGAGTACGGTGAATAAAATAGAACTCCTTATATTATTACGAAAAATAGCCTTTGGTACCGAGTGTATTGCAGCGGTCATAGGGCTATTTTTTTTATATACACATCGTATCAAAGGAATATTAAAATGGTTTCCTGTTTTTCTTACCTACATTTTTATTAATGACCTTATTGGCTTTAATACAAGACATTTGTTTCCAAACTCTAATAATCTTATACTATACAATATATCGACCACGCTCACCTTTACATTTTTGTTTTTTGTGTATTATAAATCTTCCAAAGAAAAAACAGATCAGCGTTTTACGCTATTTTCTCTCTCACTGTACACTATTACCCTATTGATATGCGGGTTTTATGAGGATTATATGACCCAACTGCAGAGCACACCCTTTCTGTTAGGAGCTTCTCTATTAATGTTAATTATTATTTTTTATTATGGAAAACTAATAAAATCAGAACAATCTCAAGAGGTAAGTAATGATCTTTTATTTTGGATTAGCGCAGGCTTATTAATTTATTATATCGGAAAAATACCATTTCGTATTGTAAGAGATTATTATGCTAATCTTAGTAACCTTTCCATTCTTTTTATCTTAAATAGTATTCTTACTATTATTATGAATATTTGTTTTATTATTGGTTTTATCATGAACAAAAAAAAGAACTCCTAGGCGTTAACGTTTTTTGAAGCACCAAATAATCTAAAACAAATCAACAACAGTCAATTCCCTTTTTTCAAAAGGGGCTTTTCCCCCTTTTTACACACCCACTACAATAGTACAAATTTGATTTTTTATTCTCAAATATGTTTATTATCAAGTACTTGTCGCGATCTTACTTTAACAAAACCCTTCTTTCTTTTTTTAAACCTATAGAATAATAGTACATTTATTATGTACAAACATCTTAAATACCTAAACAATGAAAACAAAAAGACTATTACAAAGTGGCGGTCTAGTACTTGCAGGTGCAGCTATTGTATTTGGAGGTAAATTTATTTTTAAGGGTGATAAATCCAAACAGATTAAAGAGTTAGAACAAGAAATTGTAGCACTAAAAACCGAATTAGGGCAAATTAATGACGAAAAACCAAACAATATTATTTCTCTTGATGATGCAAAGGTGTTATTTCATAATTACGATTCTACGCGGGTAAAATGGACCAATGAAGAAATTAAAAATAGAGGTAAAGAAAATTTTGAAGCGACTACGTCTCTGTTTTATAATTTGGATAATTTAAACAATTATCTGGCATACATCAAAAGAGTATCCAAAGAAGCTGGAGTAACACCTTCTGGATTGCGATTTTATTTTGGTTCATATGGCAAAGATTACATGCGCAAAGGCAGCAATGAATATGCATATCGACAAACTATCTTTATTGCACCTACTGAAACTATACAATCAGGTGAAAAAACGGAGCACCTAGGGTACACTTTTGATGAAGATAATAAAAAAGTATTTCTACGTGATAAAATAGCAACAAAAGAGAGCCCAGAGCAGTCTGGCAGTGGAGCATCAATGCAAAAAGCTGGAATCTTCAGTATTAGTACCAATCTACTTTTTAACGGGAATAGTACTATTGCAAATGAACTAAATGGATCGCCTCCAAGAGGTGAAGATGAACAATAAATATTAGCACGTGGATATTAGCAGAGAATTTCTTATAACTTCTTTAAATATTGGTACTTTTATTCAGTTTTTAGCTGCTATCATAAGTACTATATATTACAGAAAATGCAATAATACTATTCTCAAATATTTTCCCATTCTTTTATGGTACACATTTTTAAATGAAATTGCAGGAATATTATTTATAGAATACTTTTCAAGATTTAATGCTATTATTTACAACATATACCATTTAATAAATTTTACGGTATTATTCTTAATTTTCAAAAATTTCTTAATCACTAAAAAACACAAAAATTGTATAAAAATATTTATCATTATATATATAGGTTCATATATTATTAATGGTTTTTTTGAAAATTATCTAGTCGAATTTTTAAGCTGGCCATACATTATAGCCTCTAGTTTTCTTATTGTATGTATAAGCTTTTATTTTATTGAAATTTTAAACTCTCAAAAAGTATTAAGTGTTAAAAAGAATTTGTTGGTTTGGATAAGTATTGGGCTATTGATTTACTATATTGGAAATATTCCTTTTAAAATTGTCAAAAACTATTATACAGATATAGATGGTATTACTATTCTATTTTTTATAAATGTAGTTCTTACTATTATAATGAATATTTGCTTTATTATCGGATTTATATGGAGCGACAGGAAACAGCTATATTAATAGCAAGTGTAATTTTGACTGTCATAATTGTAGTTATGATATTCCTTTTTATTATTTTCCAAAAAAGGAAGAATAGCCTATTGCTACAACAAAAAGAAGCAGAAAAGAAATATGAAACTGCTATTGCAGAAACTCAAGTAGAAATTAGGGAAGAAACTTTGCGTAATATAAGTTGGGAGCTACATGATAATATTGGCCAGCTACTCACGCTGGCCAAAATACAAGTGAGTTTAGCACAAGATGACCCAAGAAAACTACAAGAGGTAACCGATACTATAACCAAAAGCCTTACAGAGCTACGGGCACTATCAAAGCTAATTAACCCTGATGCTATAAAAAGCCTTAGCCTTACTGAAGCTATTACATTAGAAATAGAAAGATTTAATCGCCTGCAATTTATTAAGGCAACCATAACAAGTAATGAAGAAATTGAAATACTAGATGACAAAGTAGAAATTATCATTTTTAGAATACTACAAGAGTTTTTTACCAATACCGTAAAACACTCAAAAGCATCTCATCTACATGTAAATGTACATTATGATAAAGATAAGTTGGTTATACATGCAAAAGATGATGGCGTAGGCTTTAATAGTAAAGATTCTAACAGCATGCAAGGTATTGGTTTGTGTAATATCCAAAATAGAGGTAAATTAATCCAGGCAGATGTTCAATTAGACTCTGAAGAAGGTAAAGGAACAGCAATTATGCTAACCTATTATTATAAAAAAGAAAATTTTAACTCATTAGAGCGTGAATCTAACTTTTTTGATAAAGAATAATTCGCACAAACAAACAGGTATAAAATGAAATATTCAGTTGTAATCGTCGAAGATCATATTTTACTATCCCAGGCCTTATCAGGTTTGGTTAATGGGTTCGAAAAATTTAAAATATTATATATCTGCAAAAACGGAAAAGAACTCTTAACCCGATTTAAAGATCCAAAAAACATTCCAGATGTTGTTCTTATGGATATAAATATGCCTATCATGAATGGGATAGAAACAACAGCAGCGCTAAAAGAAGAATACCCACAAGTCAAGGTACTAGCACTTTCTGTTGAAGAAGATGAAAAAACAATTCTTAAAATGCTTAGAGCAGGTGCAAAAGGCTATCTACTAAAAGATACCGAAAAAAGTATCCTAGAGAATGCGCTTGTCGAAGTACAAGAAACGGGGTTTTATCACACCAAAAGTGTGACAAGCCTACTATTGGGATCATTAAACCCAAAAAAAGAGGACACAATAGCACTAAAAGATCGAGAAATTGAATTCATAAAACATGCGTGCACAGAAAAAACATATAAAGAAATTGCAGGAGAAATGTGTTTAAGTCCAAAAACGGTTGAGGGCTATAGAGACTCTATTTTTGAGAAACTAAATTTAAAAAACAGAACTGGCCTAGTTATATATGCCATCAAAAACAAGATATTTACACCCTAACACCAAATAATTTAAGTTTTTTTTAAATCCAAAAAACCACCTTTACAGCATATTATAATTACTTTTGGCTCGTTTATTGTATGAAGCAAAAAATAGAATCATACACCTAAATACACTAAGTATGGTTTTATCACACTTTTATAAATAAACTAACCCTCTTGTACTTCTTCAAAAACAGCGTTTTTTGCTTATTTTTGTAAGTAGAAGAATATTGATACTTTTTATGCTAAAACAACAATTAAATTTTAAGCTTTCTCAAAAACTTTCTCCGCAGCAAATTCAGCTCATGAAGTTGATCCAACTTCCTACGCAAGCTTTTGAACAACGTTTAAAGCAGGAAATGGAAGAAAATCCAGCTTTGGATAGTGGTAAAGAAAAAGCTGATGAATATGAGGATACTTTTAGCAATGAAAATAGTGCAGATGATGATTTTGGAACAGAAAAAATAGATGCCGAAATCAACGTAGATGAATATCTAAGTGACGACGAAATACCTAGTTATAGATTAAGTTCTAATAATTATAGTTCTGATGATGAAGAAAAAAGTGTACCATATGCTTCAGGAACATCGTTTCATCAACATCTTATTAATCAACTAAACACCTATAGATTTGATGAAGAAGAACGTGAAATAGCAGAGTTCTTAGTAGGTAGTGTAGACGAAAGTGGTTATATCAGAAGATCATTATCTGATATATTAGATGATTTAGCATTTACTCAAAATGTATATACTACTGAAGAAAAAATAGAAAGTGTTTTAATGATTGTTCATCAATTAGATCCTGCTGGTGTTGGCGCCCGTAGTTTACAAGAATGCCTTTGGATTCAATTGGACAGAAAAGAAACAACAATACCCATAAAATTAGCTTCAGAAATACTAAAAAAGACATTTGATCTTTTTAGCAAAAAACATTACGATAAACTTTTAGTAAAATTTGACATTACCGAAGAACAGTTAAAAGAAGCTATTGATGAAATAGAGCACCTTAATCCAAAACCAGGAGGTGCCTATGCAGGAAATAATCGCTTGATAGAACATGTTGTTCCTGATTTTACAATTAGAATTGTAGATGGCGAACTAGAACTCACTTTAAATGGTCGTAATGCTCCAGAGTTACATGTATCCAGAGAATACAATAACATGTTACAAGGCTATAAAGCCAGTAAAGAAAAATCTAAATCGCAAAAAGATGCTGTTTTATTTATAAAACAGAAATTAGATGCTGCAAAATGGTTTATAGAAGCAGTTAAACAAAGACAACAGACACTTTTTATCACAATGAGTGCAATAATGCACTATCAAAAAAGTTATTTCCTTAGTGGAGACGAACGCAATCTTAAACCAATGATCTTAAAAGACATTGCCGATGAGATTGATATGGATGTAAGTACTGTTTCTAGAGTGGCTAACAGCAAATATGTAGACACTCCGTATGGAACAAAACTCATCAAAGAGTTCTTTTCTGAATCCATGACTAATGATCAAGGAGAGGAAGTCTCTACCAGAGAAATAAAAAAGATACTGGAAATAACAATAGGAGAAGAGGACAAGAAAAAACCTCTAACCGATGAGAAGCTTGCTAAGATTCTTAAAGAAAAAGGATATCCTATCGCCAGAAGAACTGTAGCCAAGTATAGGGAGCAATTAGACATTCCTGTTGCTAGGTTGCGAAAGAAGATTTGATGAATTTTTTTTTACAAAGTATTTCGTATATTTTTCATCCATTATTGATGCCTCTTACTGGAGCAATTATCTATTTTATAGCAGCTCCAAGATTTATCCCTATAGATATTATTAAAGATAAAGTTTTTGGATTAACTGTCTTAACTATTTTGATACCTATAGTACTGTTTTTCTTCTTAAAAAGCATAGGCACTATTACTTCTATACATCTTAAGCAAATAAAACAACGTAGAATACCCTTATTATTACAAGCTATTTTACTTGTTGTAGTTATTAAGATTATTATAGATGTATATCATTATCCAGAATTGTATTTCTTCTTCCTAGGAGTTTTATTTTCTTCGCTAAGTGCAATTTTCATGTTACTTTTTAATATCAAAGCTAGTCTTCATATGATAGGAATTAGTGCGGTAACAATGTTTACTATAGCGATAAGTATCCATTTTAGCGTAAACTTGACACTCTTGATTGCCGGGCTAATGATCTGCAATGGTCTTGTAGCAACATCGCGATTACACTTTAAAGCACACAGTAATCTAGAATTAATCTTAGGGTTTTTGATTGGTATTATTCCGCAATTAACTCTCGTTAATTTTTGGTTATAAGATATAAAACATTAAACCTATTTTAATTGGGTTTAACCCTACCGAATCTACTTCATTGATCAAGGCATTATCATCAAATAATGTATTTAAGCTATAGTAAAAATGAAAATTAAACGTATTCCAACCAAAAGTAAAGGTTGCTCCCATTCTCCATCGGTTTAGCTCATCAATTTTTGTTTGTCTTACTTCATTATTCAACTGTTTAAAATTTGAAGTAAAATAATACAAATAACCTATTTTTAAGCCCGTATATATTCTATAAAACTTATGAGTTTCAGGAGTTGATGTACGCCATCTAAACTCAAAAGGAGCCTCTATTAAGTGCTTAGCAAATCGATTGGTAGAGAATTCTACTCCTTTAAGACTATTAAATATACTTTGCCCTGTATTTTCTTCTTCCCCTATAAATAAGTTATGATTATAAACATTCAATGAATACCCTAAGCCTAGACCAAAAGCCACATTACGCCTTTTATTAATCGGCATATCTCTAATAAACCCTAGATGCATACCACCAGAAAACCCTGATTGGCTGATTCCGTCAGGTCTATTAAGAAGTAAATTAAACGTCACTCCGACATAGAATTGATCTTCGCGATACAAAGAATCTAATGCATGTTCTGCACTTGGGCTTACGATAATTTCTTGCCCAAAAGACAAAAAAATGACGAAATAACATGTAACAAATAAAAATAACCTCTTCATAATAGATCACTAAAATAAATCTATTTCTTTAAAAACTAGGAGAAACTTGACAAAAACACTAACCCAAATAGTAATAAATTTTTGAAGATAAAACTAAAAAACCCTGCTAATTGCAGGGTTTTTCTATAGTCAAAAATATTCTTCTGATTATTTAAGATTGTCTACCGCACTTCCAGATCGAGTAGTATAGTTAATCTTCAACGCTTGAACCTCTCTCAATTCACTTTTAATATCGCCTACTAATCCCATATTGGTTTCTCCATCAACCTTTAAGGCAGTAGTTAAAAAAGGAATTACCTCTTCTCTCTTAGCGGCTCTTTCTGCCAAAATAAATGACTTTATATCACTTACATCAGAAAATTTATCATTAAGCTGTATTCTAGCTTGATTACCTGCACTAGCGCGATACCTAGAACTTGGTTTACCAGCATAAATATACATTACTAAATCCTTTTTATCTAGTTTCTCTATCTGATCAGCCATAGGTAATTTGTTTTCAATCATCAATGTATTTTGACGCATTACCGTAGCTACCATAAAGAAAAACAATAACATAAAAACAATATCGGGTAATGAAGCTGTAGAAATAGCAGGTAATTCGCCGCTTTTTTTCTTTTTAAACTTAGACATAAGAATTCTGTTTTATGTTATACTTATTTCTTTGGTTCTGCTTCAGAGAGTTTCTCTGGAAACATAAACTGTATCTGCTTGATATCTTCTTTTAATCTATCCTTATTACCAGAGTAATTAACATCTTTAAGGTCTTTTTTCATTTGCACGAAAGATTTACCAAAAAGACGCTGTGCCTCTCTATTACGTAATGTTGTATATGCTGCAACCAATTCATTTTGAACTGCAATATATGTAGCATAATTTGTTTCTCTGTTATTACGTAAAGATATTACTGCCTTGGTAGGATTATCTGAAGAAGATGGGTTTTTTGCTCCCTGGCAAAAATTACAACCGTCTTCTCCTTTACCTCCACCATTATCTAAAAACTTAATAGCAGCTTCTCTAAGGTCTTTTAATTCCATAGGAGCTTCTTCTACTAATAAGTCGTTATTTTTATTCAGTTCTACTACAAAAATATTTTTTTCCTTAAGAACTGGTGGTACAGTTTGATCCTCTTGTGGAGGAGGAAGCTTACGGCTAATACCACTATCGGTTTCGATAGTTGTAGTAACCAGGAAGAATATAAGAAGTAAAAATGCGATATCTGCCATAGATCCTGCATTAACTTCTGGTGCTGATCTCCTTGCCATATTATTTACCTATTAATTTTTTTAACCCAGAAAAGAACATTAAACCTACAGCTACAACAGCTAGTATATAAAATGCATAAATTCCGGTTCCTACTAATTTAGATCCACCAGCAGAAAGTATTTCTCCATCCTTAAGAGGAGTTTCTACTCCTTCTGCTAAGGCATAACCTATACCCATAACAATAAGGAAAGCAATAATTCCGATAGCAGCATTTTTAAGACTTGCTGGATTTTTGGCCAAGGTCGAAAACACAGCAATTAAAGTGGCTACAATTGTGATGATAAAAATGATCAATGTAAGACTATACAATGGAGTCACTGAAGATTCAGCGATTTCCAAAGGAAGTTCTCTAGCCTCAGAAACACCATTCTCATCCATCAATGTGCTGATTGAGCTACTCATAACATACCAAAGGATCGCTCCTAAGATACCTACTCCTAGCACAACATATGATAATATTTTAGAAATTTTCATGTGTCTGTTTTTTTTAATTTGGAATGCTTACCGCACTCTGAATAAATAAATAAGAATTTTTTATCAAAACTTAAAACTTAATCAATAAGCCTAAGGATAACAAAAATCTACTTATTATTTCTTGTTTTTGTAAGCAACTAACATATCGATTAATGTAATCGAAGCGTCTTCCATATCGTTTACTATTCTATCGATTTTTGCAACTATATAGTTATAAAAAATCTGAAGAATAATTGCTACAATAAGTCCAAATACTGTTGTAAGAAGTGCTACTTTAATACCTCCTGCAACAAGTGATGGTTGCATATCTCCAGCAGCTTCAATCTTATCGAATGCCTGGATCATACCAATTACCGTACCCATGAAACCAAGCATTGGTGCTAGAGCGATAAATAAAGAAACCCATGATACGTTTTTCTCTAATTGTCCCATTTGTACACCTCCGTAAGCAACAACTGCTTTC
Source organism: uncultured Aquimarina sp. (assembly GCA_947501475.1). Taxonomy (GTDB): domain Bacteria; phylum Bacteroidota; class Bacteroidia; order Flavobacteriales; family Flavobacteriaceae; genus Aquimarina. The sequence continues at coordinate 175,625 of CANMWA010000008.1, forward strand.
TCAGCAGCATCGATGCTTTCGTCTGCTCTGTCTAGACCTTGATAATAAATAGATGCAACAGGTCCTTTTGTATTTCTACAAACTTCTTTTGCAGCTTCAACACCACCGCTATTTAAAGCGTCTTCTACATTTTGTTGTAGTTTTTTGGTGTTTGTTGTAGAAAGATTTAAAAAGATAATTCTTTCAATTGCAATCGCTAGACCTAGGATCAAACATAAAAGTACGATTCCCATAAATTCAGGTCCTCCTTCAATAAAACGTTTTTTAAGGTTTTGATGGAAGGATAACTCTTCTGTAGCATCTGCTGCTACATCATCTTGTGTTGTTGTCGTAGTTATAGGAGCAATTAATAATTGCACATTTGCCGTTAATAACTGGGCAGGTGCAGTAGCTGCTTGTAAGTTTCCTAAAGCCATTACCGCTACGATTGCCAGAATAGAAAATAATCTTTTCATTGCGCTGATTCTTAATTTTAATTAGTTAAAGGGTTAAAGATATAAAAATAATATAAAATCCATCAATATTTTAAATATATTGCAGAGAGGAAGGGATTCGAACCCTCGATACGCTTTTGACGTATACACACTTTCCAGGCGTGCGCCTTCGACCACTCGGCCACCTCTCTATAAGATTTTCCCAAAAAAAGGGATGGGCAAATAACAAAAAAAATGTTAGGTAGTAAAATTTGGGGCGTTAATTTTCTGACATTTCGCCTCGCAGTGAGGTTTCATAAATGGTTTTGAGGACTTTAAGTGGTAAATTTTCTCCTAATAAGTACATTAACTTAGCTATAGCCGCTTCAGTAGTAATATCTTTTCCTGAGATAACTCCTGTTTTTTTAAGAGCAACACTGGTATTATACTTTCCCATTTCTACACTTCCGCCAATACATTGTGTAACATTAACAACCGGAATTCCTTTTTTTATTAAACCCGTTAAGACCTCAATAAACCATTTTTGAGTTGTAGTATTACCTGCTCCATAGGTTTCTATGATAACTCCTTTAATAGTATCTAAAGAAAAAATACTCCTTAAAATACTTTCATTAATTCCCGGAAACATTTTAATAACAACAATATCGTTATCAAAATGGGTGTGATATACCATTTTTTTGCGACGATTAATTGATCGTAAAAAAGTTTTATTCACTTTTAAGTGCACCCCAGATTCAATTAAACAGGGATAATTAAGTGACTGAAATGCTTCAAAGTGTTCGGCATTAACTTTGGTTGTTCTATTTGCTCTAAGTAATTTATATTCAAAATAAAGACCTACTTCGGTAATTACTGGCCTGCCTTTTTCTTGTAACGCTGCAATTTGCACTGCAGTTATTAAGTTTTCTTTGGCATCTGTTCTTAAATCACCTATCGGAAGTTGAGAACCTGTAAAAATAATGGGCTTGCCCAGGTTTTCAAACATGAAGCTAATTGCAGATGCAGTATACGACATCGTATCACTACCGTGTAAGACTACAAAACCATCATAATCTTCGTAGTTCTTATTAATCATATCCCCTACTTCTTTCCACCGATCAACATTCATATCAGACGAATCAATAGGTTCTTCAAAACTTATTGTGTTTATAATACAATCTAATTGCTTAAGTTCTGGTATTTTTAATAACAGTTCATCAAAATTAAAAGCAATCAAGGCACCTGTTTCAAAGTTTTTGATCATACCTATTGTACCTCCAGTATATATTAGTAGTATGTTTGGCGAAGTGTTCATATCACAAATGAACAAAATTTATGTCACTTTTAACTGATCTAGATGCCGAATATATCTTTAGAGTTTTTGGTAGTTATCGCTGCGATTTCTTCTAGAGGTTTTTGATATATGTCTGAAAGTTTTTCGGCAACATTTAGCAAATAAGAACTTTCGTTACGTTTCCCCCGATAAGGTGTCGGTGCCAAATATGGTGAGTCGGTCTCAAGAACAATGTGTTCTAGAGGAATTTGATTCAGGAATTGATCTATTTTACCATTTTTAAAAGTAACCACCCCTCCTATGCCTAGCTTCATATTATAACCAATTGCGCGTTGAGCATCTTCAATTGTACCGGTAAAACAATGAAAAATCCCGAATAAATCATCATCCTTTTCTAACGCTAAAACATCGAAGATTTCTTGAAAAGCATCTCTGCAATGAATCACAATTGGTAATTTATACTTTTTTGCTAATCGAATTTGATACTGAAACGCTTCTTTTTGTTGTTTTAAAAATGTTTTATCCCAATACAAATCAATACCTATCTCACCTACAGCATAAAAAGTTTTATCAGAACTTATACTTAAACGCTTTTCTAATTGTTGTTCTACATGTTGTAATTCTTCTTGATAATTTTCTTTTACATGTGTTGGATGTAATCCCATCATCAAAAAAACATGATCGGGATACCTAGCTTCGATATCATACATCGCATTGGTGTATGATGAATCGATTGCCGGAACAAAAAAACGCAACACTCCACTCTCAATGGCACGTTGCATCATTAAGTCTTGATCTTCTACAAAAGATTCACTATAAATATGGGTGTGTGTATCGGTAAGTATCATGCCGCAAAAGTAACTAAATTTTGCATGCAATTATATATACTTTTAATATGCGAAATTCTAGTTGTTGATACTAATAATACGCTCCAACGGAATGACTGTGGATTGCTTAAGAATAACAGATCTTTCTGTTATCCCCCATACTGTAGTTTCTACTTCTTTTGTTCCTTCATCATCTGCAAAAACAATCTTTACTTTTACATGCTCTAGATTGCCCAAACTCATGGCACGTTTCAGTTTTTGATATCGATTACGTTTTTCTCTTTTATTATCTAATACTTCCTGATGCGGAAAATGCAGAAACTGTATTTGTTCTTTCTTAATATGTTCTATCCTATCATGTACTTCCATAACAATGTATACTTTTTAATTTTAGTCGTCATAAACCAGATATAATTTACATTTTTATTAGAATTTTCACACTCAAAATACTGTTAATTAACACTTTATTTTAAATTTTAAAGGATCGCTAACCATAAAACACAAACTAGCATTTTAATTAATTATTTTTACCCTCTACTAAATATAAAACAATGACGCTTCGCCAACTTCTAATTCAAAAAGGATATTATAGAATTAAACTTGTTTTTACAAAGACTAATCATTTTGAAATTAAAGCTAATCTAAATGGTATTGAAGGAAATTTTATAGTCGACACAGGAGCTTCTAATTCTTGTGTTGGTTTTGAAGCTGTAGAAAAATTTAATCTCTTGACCCAAGAAAGTGATATTAAAGCTGCTGGAGCCGGAGCAACAGATATGTTTACGCAAACATCACAGAAAAACACTATTAAGATAGGAAAATGGTCAAGAAAAAAGACTCCTCTTGTGTTATTCGACCTCAATCATGTAAATACAGCATTAATAGCTCACCAGGCAGAACCTGTAGATGGTATTATTGGTGCCGATATCCTTAAAAAAGGAAAAGCAATTATTGATTATGATAGAATGTGTTTGTATTTGAAATAAGTTGCAAATTAATAACGTTACAGAGTTAAAATCACATCCCTGTTCTAATCGCCTCAACAGGATCTAACTTAGAAGCTGATATTGCTGGTAGTATACCAGAAATCAATCCTATTACCGAAGATACAATTGTACCCAAAAAAATATTAACCGGGGATAGGATAAATTCAAAATCTCCTGTAAATTGAGAAAGTAAGACCGATACTAACCAAACCAGGAACAACCCTATTAGCCCACCTATTAACGATAATATTACCGCCTCAAATAAAAATTGAAATAAGATAAACTTATTTTTTGCACCCAACGATTTTTGGATCCCAATGAGATTAGTTCTCTCTTTGACACTCACAAACATAATATTTGCAATCCCAAATCCACCAACTAGTAACGAAAAACAACTAATCAATAAGCCTATGATACTCATTTGACCTGTAATATTATCTATAAAATCTGTAAACCCTTGTAATTGATTTACAAAAAAATTATCTATTTCATCTGGTTTTAAACCTCTATGCATTCTCACCTTTTGCTTTAGCATAGCGGTAAATTCTTGGACATCGACTTCGGGTTCTGGTTTAATAATCATGGCCGGAACAGCAAATTTATTATTATCACCATAAATACGTCTAGCAATATTTACAGGTATAAAAATTGATGTGTCTTTTGACCCCCCTAAAAGACCTGCTCCTTCTTTTTTAAGCACTCCAATTACAGTAAATTTCCTTCCGTAAATACGAACTTTTTTACCGATAGGATCACGAGATCCAAACAAACTATTAGCCACCTCATCACCAATAACAACAACAGTATTACCCGCTACAGATTCTTGCTCATTAAAAAACCTTCCTTTCACAACCTGTAACTCTTCAACATCATAATACTCACTACTAACTGGCGCAGCATTAACATTACTAATACTTTGATCTTCGTACTTAATAGTTTCAGGATTAACAAATAACATATAACTAGAAGCCTCGATATTAGGAGTAGTACGTTTAAAATATTGATACTCATCATAAGTGAGATCTGGAAATTGATCTCTTTTCCATTTTGGGATACTTGAGGGCCCAAAAGAAAGATGTGTTAAATAAATAGTACTATTGTCTAACGAACTAATACTACCCTTAATCTCTTGTTTTAAAGAATCCACTGCTGCCAAGACTCCGATTATCGAAAAAATCCCAATAGTCACTCCCAGAAGAGAGAGAAAGGTGCGCAACTTATTATTGATAAGTGCATTTACGGCAAAGTTAAAACTCTCTTTAAGTACTCTAAGGTAGATTAGCATGCTCTTTTTTTATTCTCGATTTTAGATAATCTAAAGATAGGACGTTTTCGTTATGTTTTTGTTACAATTTGCTCCAAACAATTGTATATAATTGGTTGTCTAATTGGATACTAAATTACTACTTTTGCGTTTTACTAACTAAAATTCCTCATGAGCAACACAAAAACTGCTAAATCTGCCTTAATTTCTGTTTTCAGTAAAGACGGATTAGCTCCTATCGTAAAAAAATTAGACGAACTTAATGTCACCATTTATTCTACTGGCGGAACAGAAAAATTCATCAAAGATTTAGGCATTGATGTGGTTCCTGTAGAAGATGTTACATCATACCCCTCTATTCTAGGAGGAAGAGTTAAAACTTTACACCCAAAAGTTTTCGGAGGAATTCTTAATCGTCAAAACAACGATAGTGATGTTGCAGAATTAGAACAATACCAGATCCCACAGATCGATATTGTTATAGTAGATTTGTATCCTTTTGAAAAAACTGTAGCTTCGGGAGCTCCAGAACAAGATATTATTGAAAAAATTGATATTGGTGGGATCTCATTAATTAGAGCTGCTGCCAAAAACTTTGCTGATGTTACTTGTGTAGCCTCGGTAGATGACTATTCAGACTTTTTAAATGTTATCACTGAAGGTAACGGAAATATCTCTATCGAAGATCGTAAACGTTTTGCAGCAAAAGCCTTTAATGTTTCTTCGCATTATGACTCTGCTATTTTTAATTATTTTAATAGTGATCATGAAATTGCCGCTCTTAAAATAAGTGAAACTCAAGGAAAAGTATTACGCTACGGAGAAAACCCACACCAAAAAGGATTTTTCTTTGGAGATTTTGATGCGATGTTTGACAAATTGCACGGTAAAGAATTATCATACAACAATCTGCTTGATGTTGATGCCGCTGTTAATTTAATGAATGAATTTAAGGGTGAAGCGCCAACATTTGCCATTTTAAAACACAACAATGCCTGTGGTTTAGCACAACGAGAAACCGTTTTACAATCTTATGTTGATGCCCTAGCCGGGGATTCTATTTCGGCATTTGGAGGAATATTAATTAGTAATACTGAAATTGACAATGCTACGGCTGAAGAAATCCACAAATTATTCTGCGAAGTAGTTATTGCACCTTCATTTAGCAATGAAGCATTAAAAATTTTAAAAGGAAAGAAAAACAGAATATTATTAGTTCAAAAAGAAATTGACTTACCTAAAACACAGGTGCGTTCATGTCTTAACGGAGCTCTTGTTCAGGACAAAGATCTTAAAACTGATACTAAAGCTGATCTAAATACAGCAACCAAAGTACCACCAACAGCAGAGCAGATCGAAGATCTTTTATTTGCTTCAAAAATCTGTAAGCACACTAAATCAAATACCATTGTTTTTGTAAAAGAAAGACAATTATTTGCAAGCGGAACAGGTCAAACCTCTAGAGTAGATGCCTTAAAACAATCTATCGACAAAGCAAGATCATTTAACTTTGATCTTAACGGTGCTGTGATGGCTAGTGATGCCTTTTTTCCGTTCCCTGATTGTGTAGAAATAGCAGATAAGGCGGGGATCAAAGCAGTCATTCAACCAGGGGGTTCTATAAAAGATCAATTAAGTATAGATTACTGTGATCAAAACGGAATTGCAATGGTTATGACAGGAACACGCCATTTTAAACATTAATTTTATTACATTTACTAAATTTTAACCCCTTTTTTGACTTTTTATGGGATTTTTTGACTTCTTTACTGAAGAGATCGCGATAGACTTAGGTACTGCTAATACCTTAGTAATTCATAATGATAAAGTAGTAGTGGATAGCCCCTCTATTGTAGCCAGAGATATTGTAACTGGTAAAATTATTGCCGTTGGAAAAGAAGCTGCAATGATGCAAGGAAAAACCCACGAAAATATAAAAACTATTCGTCCACTTAAGGATGGAGTAATTGCAGATTTTGATGCTAGTGAAAAGATGATCAGTATGTTCATCAAAGATATTCCTGCATTAAAGAAAAAGCTCTTTGCACCTGCCTTACGAATGGTAATTTGTATCCCCTCAGGAATTACCGAAGTAGAAATGCGAGCGGTAAAAGAAAGTGCAGAACGTGTAAACGGAAAAGAGGTATATCTTATTCATGAACCGATGGCAGCAGCCATTGGGATTGGTGTAGATATTATGCAGCCTAAAGGAAATATGATTGTAGATATAGGTGGTGGTACTACCGAAATTGCTGTTATTGCTCTAGGCGGGATCGTTTGTGACAAATCAGTGAAAATTGCTGGTGACGTTTTCACCAACGATATTATATATTACATGCGTACACAACATAACCTATATGTTGGAGAACGTACAGCAGAGAAAATAAAAATTCAGATTGGAGCAGCTACAGAGGATTTAGAGTTACCTCCAGAGGAAATGAATGTGCAAGGCCGTGACCTACTAACGGGAAAACCAAAACAAGTACAGATCTCTTTTAGAGAAATGGCAAAAGCACTTGATAAATCAATCTTACGTATTGAAGATGCAGTAATGGAAACCTTATCACAAACACCTCCAGAACTTGCAGCTGATATCTACAATACAGGAATTTATCTTGCAGGCGGTGGATCTATGTTACGTGGATTAGACAAAAGATTATCTCAAAAAACGGATCTACCAGTATACATTGCAGAAGACCCATTAAGAGCAGTAGTAAGAGGAACAGGAATTACACTTAAAAACTTAAACAAATACAAAAGTGTACTCATTAAATAATGTAAAAAAATAGTATTGAAAGTATACCTAAATTTCTGATTTTACGTTATCCTGCTTTAATACTTGTTAAGCAAAGCTTAAGTAACACAAAAAAGTTTAACTAAAGAAATTATAGCACCCTAAATCATGCAGCAGATTATTAATTTTTTAATACGAAATAAACATTTTTTGTTATTTCTCCTGCTATTATTATTATCACTTGCCTTTACCATACAATCGCATTCTTATCATAAAAGTAAGTTTGTAAACTCAAGTAATTTTTTTAGTGGAGGCCTTTATACGTGGCAACATTCTCTAAGTGATTATTTGAAGCTTAAACAAGAAAATGTAAGATTATTAGAAGAAAATGAACGTCTTCATAATCAATTAAGTGCATTAAGTATAGACACAACATTACAAAAACGAATAGATACTACATCATTTGACAAGCCCTATACTTTTATTAAAGCAAGAGTGATCAAGAATGATTACAATAAAATTGACAACTATATCCTGATTGATAAAGGCCATAATGATAGCATAAAAGCAGATATGGGCGTTATTACCGATAAAGGTATAATAGGAATCATCGAGAATACTTCAAAAAATTATGGTAGAATAATCTCGATACTAAACAGTAATTCTCGCATTAATGCTGGTTTAAAAAAATCTAACCAATATGGCTCATTGATTTGGGATGGTAAAGACCCCAATATTGTTCAACTAGAAACGATCCCGAGACAAGCCATTTTAAAAGAAGGAGATACAATTATAACTCATGGTCGTTCTACTATTTTTCCTAGAGGAATAGGGATTGGAACTATCTTGAATTATAAACTGAACCAAAACAAAAGTTATTATTTAATTGATGTAAAATTATTTAATGACATGACCGATATAGGATTTATATATGCCATCAAAAATAGTGCTGCAGAAGAAATTAAAAGCCTTGAGAAATTAAATCATGAATAGGGATACGGCATTACATATAGGACGATTTATTATTTTAATTCTGGTTCAGGTTTTGATCCTAAATCATATAGATTTTCTAGGGTTTTTGAACCCATATATTTACATAATTTTTATCCTACTTGCCCCTCTTAACATAAACAAAAGCCTTTTTTTATTTGTAAGTTTTATATTAGGTTTAATTATCGATATGTTTGGGGATTCTGGAGGTATACATGCAGCAGCCTGTGTCATTATAGCCTTTTTTCGCCCAGTTGCTTTAAGAACTGTATTTGGGCTTAGTTACGAATTTCAAACCGTAAAATTAAGTCATGTTGGATCTGGAGAACGATTAGCTTATGTAACTTTAATGGTTTTAACACATCATATTGTACTTTTTTCATTAGAATTTTTTAACTTCTCTCACATACTATTAATAGCAAAAAAGACGTTATTTTCTAGTTTATTCACCATTGTGATTACCATGTTGGTTATGGTATTGTTTAGAAGAAGTGATTCATGAGAAAATTATTACTGTATCTTATTATTGTTACAACAGGTTTTGTTTTTATAGCGAGGCTTTTTTACTTACAAATTTACAATACATCATTTGCTTCTTTATCAGATGATAATGCAATAAAGGTAATTTATGATTATCCGCAAAGAGGTGCGATTTATGATCGAAATGGAATTTTACTTGTTACCAATCAGCCGTCATATGACGTTATGGTTATTCCTCGAGAATTAAAACCTTTTGACACTTTAGAGTTTTGTTCAATTCTTAATATTACCAAAGACAAACTAGTAAATAGACTACATAAAGCCAGAGTATACTCTCCTAGAGTGCCTTCGATAATAATTCCTCAATTAACCAAAGACGAGTATGCTTACCTTCAGGAAAAAATGCGAAAATTTGAAGGTTTCTACATTCAAAAACGATCTTTAAGAGATTATCAAACTGTGCTCGCAGCCAATGTATTAGGATATATTGGCGAAGTAAATGACGCCTTAATAAAAAAAGATCCATACTATCTATCGGGAGATCTTATTGGTATCGATGGAGTAGAAAAACAATATGAAAATGAACTCAGAGGTATCAAAGGTGTAAAACGGATTCAAAAAGATCGATTTAACCGAGATATTGGTCCTTATAAAAACAGAAAATTTGATACCCTTCCAGTAAATGGAAAAGATCTTACTATAACTATAGACAAAAGACTTCAAGCCTATGGAGATTTGCTCATGAAAAATAAACGAGGAGGCATTGTAGCTCTAGAGCCTTCAACTGGAGATATTTTAGCATTAATAACAGCACCCAGTTATAAACCAGAATTACTTGTAGGTAGGAAAAGATCTCCAAATTTTACCCGGTTAGTACGTGACACTATAGCAATACCATTATTTGATAGAGGCTTAAAAGCAGAATACCCTCCTGGATCTCCATTCAAAACCATAAATGCATTGATAGGATTGCAAGAAAATGTGATAGATTTAAAAGAAAAAATTTCATGCAGAATGGGGTATTATTACGGAAAAAGAGGACAAAAACTTGGTTGTCACTCTCATAGAGGCCCTCTTAACATGATACCTGGGATTGCTAATTCTTGTAATGCTTATTTTGCTACAGTATATCGAAGAATTATTGAGAAATATGACACACCACAGGTAGGCATGGATACCTGGAAAAAACATGTAGAAAGTTTTGGGTTAGGAAACTACCTCGGAAATGATCTACCAGAAGGAAGGCGGGGCAAAGTACCTTCTTCAGAATATTATAATAAAATATATCAATACCCTACTTATAAATGGTATGCATCTGCCACTTTATCCAATGCAATTGGGCAAGGAGAAGTATTGGCGACCCCGATACAATTAGCTAATATGACAGCTGCTATAGCTAATAGAGGGCATTACTACACGCCACATATTATCAAAGCAATTGATGGTAAACCTATAGAAAACGAAAAATATACTAAGCCAAAAATTACAACAATCGACAGAGAACATTTTGACCCTGTTGTCGAGGGGATGCATGAAGTTTACACAAAAGGTACTGCAAGTTTTTTACAAGTTAAAGGAATAGATATATGTGGAAAAACAGGAACTGCCGAGAATTTTATGAAAATAGATGGTATAAAAACACAACTTACAGATCATTCGGTTTTTATTGCTTTTGCACCAAAAGATGATCCAAAAATAGCTTTGGCAGTATTTGTTGAAAACGGATATTGGGGAGCTCGATATGCGGGTAGAATTGCTTCTCTGATGATAGAAAAATATTTAAATGGCGTGATTTCCAGAACAGATTTAGAACAATGGGTTCTTACACACAGTTTAGAAGAAGAATATGCAAAACCATATAGTGGCAAACCTTTTAAAATCAATCAATAATGGCAAAATCTAGTGTCGCCGCTATTGATTGGATAACGGTACTTTTATTTTTATTACTTGTTGGATTTGGCTGGGGTAATATTTATTCTGCATCTTATGAAAATGAAGCATTCTCATTTACAGACTTGTCTCAAGTATACATCAAACAAGCCTATTGGATTTTATTTAGTGTAGTAATAATTATCATCATACAAGCTATAGAAGTAAAGTTTTATGAACGCTTTGCCGGTTTAATTTATGTAATATCATTACTCTCATTATTAGGGCTTTTTATTTTTGGTAAAAAAATATCGGGAGCTACCTCTTGGTATGCTATTGGCCCAGTTGGCTTACAGCCATCTGAATTTGCAAAAGCAGCTACAGCTTTGGCTTTGGCAAAATTTTTAAGCGACATGCAAACCAACATCAAGTTTCTTGGTCACCAGCTTCGAGCTTTCTTAATTATTGCATTACCTGCATTGTTAATTATCCCCCAACCAGATCCTGGGAGTGCTTTGGTATATGCTGCCTTTTTCTTTCCTCTTTACAGAGAAGGATTAGCCGCAATTTATCTTATTGTTGGTGTTTCTGCAGCTGTATTATTTATACTTACATTACTTTTTAAACCCATATGGGTTGTATTAGCTATAGCGGCAATCATGATATTTATTTTGGTAAAAAACAGAAAACAAAAGCCAAAATATTCAAGGTATCTTTTAACTATAATTGTGATTACTGGGTTTTGTTATTCGGTAAACTATATTTTTAATAATGTTTTTGAGCAAAGGCACCGAGATCGATTTAATATTGTTCTTGGTAAAGAAGTAGACGCTAAAGGTATTGGATATAACACTAACCAAAGTCAGATTGCTATTGGAAGCGGTAGTTGGACAGGAAAAGGATGGAAAGAAGGAACACAAACCAAAGGAGGTTTTGTACCAGAACAACACACCGATTACATTTTTAGTACGGTAGGTGAAGAATGGGGCTTCTTAGGGGCTTCTGTTGTTATAATCTTATTTGTTTTACTCCTGATCAGACTTATCAATTTGGCCGAAAGGCAAAAATCTCAATTTAGTCGAGTCTATGGGTACAGTGTAATTGGTATTCTTTTTATACACTTTGCTATTAATATCGGTATGGTAACTGGGTTGATCCCTACAATTGGTATCCCCTTGCCATTTTTTAGTTATGGTGGGTCGGGATTATGGGGGTTTACCATTTTATTATTCATCTTTATTAAGCTAGATGCAAATCGAGTTAATGAATGGTAATTTAATCATTAAAGCTTCCATCCTTTTGTAGTAGAAGACATTTCTAATTTTTCTTCTATAACATCCTCTAGTTTTGGAAAAAAATCAATCCCTGTAAGCTTTTCAATTTCATCTACTGATACCACAAATTCTTTAAGGGGTACGCTGGTCTGCTTACCTTCCATAAGAAAAGCAATAATTTTTGGGTTTTTAGCGCTGTTATCCAATATAATCTTATAAAAATACTTGGGTACAGATACTGCCTCATATCCTATTGACTTTAAATCATTAGATAAAACACCTCCGGTTACCACATAAACGCCATTATAAATCTTTGACCAATATCTTACTTTTTGTTCCAGACTGTTCCATATTCCACTATTAAACTCATGATCTTGTGGTGTAACATTTGAGGTTAAAAAAGTTTCTTCAAAAGCATTGTATTCAAATCGTCTGTCACCAGCAGGGCATAAATGTCCTCTATCGTAACCTGATTTTTTATAATTACGCCAATCGGCAGAAGATGTTCTAACCTTTTTATCTTTTTCAAAATAAGGCCGTTTAAAATCGTTATTAGTAAGATGTTCTTTCTTTAATTCGTATGCGACCCACTCTGCTTGCTCATGTTTTTCTGAATATGACAAAGAATAGTATTTATGAGTAATTATAGCGCCTGTTGTCGAAGTCGGAAGGTAGAAAAAACTCGATGTTGCCTCTTCGTTTGATTTAGTATCTGGATCTGAATATTTGTTATTACCAAGGTTTTCTTCAAAATAATAAAAGCCTATAGTAACAATAATAATTAACAGCGGATATATATATTTTCTATTCAATCTGTGTTTTTTTAATTTGACAAAATAAGGGCTATAAAAGTATCAAATAGCAATTACAATACTAAGAAAAATAAGGTGTATATTTTTTAATAAACAGATCATTAGCTATTGAATATCAAAAAATTTAACATAAAATATAAGACATCTATTCATTCAATTTTTATTTTAGATACTTTATTTACAGCACACACATAAACCATCTTAATAAAATACATGAAAAATAATATTGAAAAAATTGTTGAAAGTGTTTTAATACAAAACCGAATTAGCAATTACGATAAAAAGGATTTAGAACTTCAACTACAGATACACCCTAATTATCCAAGTTTTCAATCCATCACAGATACTTTAGATTACTTTGGTATTGATAATATTGCCGTAGAAGTTCCAAAAGAGGCTTTGGATCAGTTACCAAAAAGCTTTGTTTCGTTGGTAAAAAATGATGAAGTTGAAGAGATTGTAGCTGTTATCAAAAAAAATGATAGCATAGAACTCAAGCACACATCGTTAAAGAAAAAGAAGTATAGTTTAGATCAATTTCAAGAAATTTGGGTTCCTAAAGTTATTGCTGTAGAATATACTGCAAAACAAAAATTGATGACAGGTCAACCATTTCTGCAATACTTTTTATTAGCAGTTTTATGTATTGGGCTAGCATTTACTTTTATCGAAAGAGCTTTGAATGTAGATCAATTACTTTTTCTAGGAATTTCTGTTATAGGAGTAGTTTTTAGTTTTTTTGCTTTACGAGAAAGTTTAGGGATTCAATCTCAAACTATCCACCAATTTTGCACATCTGTTGGCAACACAAATTGTGGTGATGTAATCAATAATAATAGCGGAAAACTTTTCAAGAATTTTTCACTTGCAGATGCTGGTATTGTATTTTTTGGGTCTCTTATTATTTATCAAGTTATTTATGGTTTTAATAATGCATTATTTATACCTTCTGTAATAGGAATTCCGGTTATACTATACTCTATTTATTCTCAGGCATTTGTTATCAAAAAATGGTGCGCTATATGTATAGCAATGGGTATTGTATCAACAGGAATAGCAATTGTAGCACTAAGAAGCTTACAATTTGACACCAACCTTACTCAAATTTCTGGGCTTTTAATAGTTTTTGCACTATTTACCCTTGTATATCTTTTTGCAAAAGAAAAGGTAGTAGAGAGTAGTAGTTTTAAAGCTGAAAATCTAAAACTAAATCAATTTAAAAGAGATGGCCAGATTTACAATCATTTATTAAGCATTTCTGAAAAAATTGAAGACACTGCAACCATAGAAAACGAAATTGTACTAGGTAATCCCAATTCAGACTTTAAGATCATTAGCCTTACAAATCCTATGTGTGGGTATTGCAAAGATGCATTCGAGGCGTATTCTCGTGTTTTAAAAACTATGGGTAAAGATCTACAAATAGTTATTCGCCTAGCTTTAACTATGGATGATATCGATAATGAAGCCACACAAATAGGGATTAAACTTTTTGAAATATATCACGATCAAGGAAGTAATAGTTTTGTCGACGCCTATAATGATTGGTTTGCAGATAGAACGTATACCAAATGGATAAAAAAATACGGAGCTCCTACAAATGACTCTAAGCATATTGAAGTGTTAAAAAAACAGTCTGAATGGTCAGAAAAAAATGAGTTGCGTTACACTCCAGCTTCACTGATTAACACAACCATATACCCTAAAAAGTATAGTTATGCAGAGTTTTTTCATTTTATGAGTATCATGGTTGAAAATCAATCTGATTCAGTATCAGAAGAAGAAACTATAGAAATGTAGTTTGGCTAAAAAAATTATTATATAATTCCAACTTAAATATAATTATCATGCTACACAAAATTCTAAAATTAAAAGAAGTTCAACAATTAAACAAAAATCAACAAAAAACCATCACTGGTGGCCGAATACCAACTTTGAGAGAGTTTTGTTGTGGTCCTCGATCACAGGGGTGGTGGATAAGTCATTACCCATTCTTGGCAACCGACCCTTATTTCACCTGTACTAGTGATGTATGTGGTGGTAATTGGTAAAATTATTATCTTTTAAAACCTAACTAAAAACAAAGGATTTCAATGCATTGAAATCCTTTGTTTATTATTTTATTAAACATTTATGATCCTTTCACATCCAATGCATCCCTAAGTGCATTACCGATTAGCATAAAAGCCATTACCAGACTCATAATACCTAAACCTGGAATAATTGCAAGATAAGCTTTACCTAATATGATATAAGAATAGTGATCTTTGATCATAGCGCCCCAACTAGGCATAGGTGGTTGTGCTCCAATACCTAAAAAGCTAAGTCCACTCTCGATAAGAATTGCAGCGGCAAAGTTTGCCGCAGAGATTACAATTACCGGAGCCAGACTGTTAGGTAGTATATGCTTTGTAATTATTCTAAAATCTGTAAAACCTAATGCTCTAGCAGCAGTTACATATTGCATTTGTTTTACACTTAATACTTGTCCTCTCACTACACGAGCAACTTCTACCCACATAGTTAATCCTACAGCAATAAACACTTGCCAAAAACCTTTTCCTAATGCCAATGTAATAGCAATGACTAATAGTAATGTAGGTATTGACCATGTTACATTAATTAACCACATGACCAAAGCATCTATTTTTCCTCCAAAATAACCTGCAATAGCCCCTAGAGTTATTCCTAAAAGCAAAGAAATCAACACTGCTACAAAACCAATAGAAAATGAAATGCGGATTCCGACTAGCATTCTACTTAACATATCCCTTCCATATTTATCTGTTCCTAATATAAAGGTATGCGTTTTTATAAATTTATCTGTTACCTCTTTAGGAGTTAACTCTTCAGGAAAGTTTTTGAGTGAAATTTCTTTTGAGATTCCAGCTGCTTCGCCCCCACTATAAGGGTAGATTTTTAAAATGGTATCTTCTAGCGTATAATGATCTATCGGGATCTCATTATCTGTATTTTTTTTTCCAAAAAAAACTGTATTCAAAAATGATTGAGGTGATATATCTTGAGAAGGTAATGTTAATATCTGAACTTTAAAACCTGGAGCTCTAGAATGGATAGACAAATGCATTTGATTCGCATTTTGAGAATTATCTGGAGCAAAAACATAGGCAAACACAGATATAAATGCACAAAATACAATGAAGTAAAAACTTAAAACGCCCCAAAAATTCTTCTTGAATTTTTGGAGCGCTAGTATACTTAAAGAGTTTGACTTTATTTCTGGCATTTACTATTTAATTCTTCAATGTAAGAGGATTTTTAGATCTTCTGATATTGTTAATCTTCATATCTTCTAATACACTAATAGCTTCTTCTACATAAACATCTTTGCTTAAGCTTTTATGCCATCTTTTACGCTTTTCAGCCAAGATAGTATCTTGTTTGATTAGCTCTTTTTCATAAGGCAATGATTCAAAAGTCAAATCAGTTTGATAGTCATTTATTATATCAAAACGTTCTGCCTGTTTTTCATTAAGCTCTATATTGGCTTTATATCTATCAAATTTCAAAGAATAGATATTTATATCTCTTTTTTGTCTAACCCATTTTGCATTTTCATCGATCAATTTTAATTGATCGTTGACAGCCATTCTAGATTTACTTTTATTAATAGTTTGATCAAAATCTATATACCCATCCCACAATGAATAATCTGCGGCAGGAATTTTATCCCATGACAATGGGTTTTCTTGATCTTTTTCTCCAATATCAATATAGCTATAGCGATCTGGTACTACCACATCACTTTTTACACCTTCAAGTTGTGTAGATCCACCATTTACTCTATAAAACTTTTGTGTTGTAAGTTTTAATGCTCCTAGATCTCCAAAATCGTTGCTACGCATCCATCGGTTAAGATCCATAACGTTTTGTACGGTTCCTTTACCATAAGTTTGTTTACTTCCGATAATAATGGCTCTCTTATAATCTTGCATTGCAGCTGCCAAAATTTCAGAAGCTGAAGCAGACAACTCATTAACCAAAATTACTAAAGGCCCGTCCCAAAGTACACTTTTGTCTTTATCACTTAAAACTTCTGGGGTTTCTCCTTTAGTTCTAACTTGAACGATTGGGCCTTTTTCTATAAATAAACCTGCAATATCAACTACAGTTTGTAACGATCCTCCTCCATTATCTCTTAGGTCAATTACCAGCCCATCCATATCTTGCTCTTTAAGACGTATGATTTCTTGCTTTACATCTTTTGCAGCATTACGCTGGTTATAATCTTGCATGTTAAAATAAAACTTTGGCAAATTGATGACTCCAAAAGTTCTTTCGTTCTTTTTTATTACAGAAGATTTTGCATATGTTTCTTCTAGCTCAACAACATCTCTTATAATATTTATGTCTTCAATAGTACCATCTACTTTTTTTACAGTAAGTGTGACTTTTGTTCCTTTAGGTCCCTTGATTAAACTTACTGCATCATCTAAGCGCATCCCAACGATACTTACAGATTCTTTTTCATCTTCTTGCTTGACTTTCATAATTAAATCTCCAACCTCTACTTTATTACCCCTCCAAGCTGGACCTCCTGAGATAATCTCAATTACTTTTACATTGTCATTTTTCTTTTGCAATCTCGCTCCTATCCCTTCTAACTTACCAGACATGGCTATATCAAATCTATCTTTATCCTGAGGAGCAAAATAATAGGTATGAGGATCAAATTCTTCTACTATAGAGTTGATATATATCGTGAACCAATCCTTACGTTCGAGGTCATCTGCAAATTCAAAATATTCTTTTAATGATGTCTTAGTTACACCCCTTGATTCTTCTTCTAGAGCTGTAAAAGTCTTACGTTCATAATTACTATTCTTTACTACAGAATCGGTCTGTTCTTCAAATTTGTCATAATAACTCGATAGCGCATTAAATTTAAGTTGTAACCTCCAACGATTCATCATTTCTTTTGTATCCTTAACATACGCTAGGTTTTCATAGTCTGTATTTATGTTTTCATCTTTCTGAAAGTCAAAGGGTTTTTCTAAAATCTCTTTATATAGAGCTCTTGCCTCTGCCATCCTTTTTTGTAAACGATCATATGTTAAATTAAAAAACGTGATTTTTTTATCTCTGATTTCATCATCAATTAATTTTTCATACTTCTTAAATTCATTAATATCACTTTGATAAAAATAACGCTTCAATGGATCTAAAGCATCAATATAATCTGAGAAGACTTCTTTAGAAAAATCATCATTTATATCCTTTGCATCATAATGTCCTTTACCTAAGACATAACTTATTAAATCGATCAACAATTTATCCTTATCCGGATCATTTTCAACTTTGGTAGTAAAACTGCACGAAGCCGCCGAAACGATAACGGTAAGCATCAAAATCAAAAAACTCTTTTTCATACGCTCATATAATTTAGGGGTTGATGGCAAAATACATTAAAAACCGTGCCAATAACAGGTAATAATACTAAATTTTTCTTAAATGAACTAATAATATTTGCCCCCTCTTTGTCTATCCAATATTTGGGATAAAAAAAGTGTATTTTTACAATTGAAAAAAATAAAATCTATGGCCAAAAAAAAACCATTAATTTTAGTAACAAATGATGATGGAATAACTGCTCCGGGAATACGTGCATTGATAAGCGTTATGAACGAAATCGGTGATGTATTTGTTGTTGCGCCAGATAGTCCTCAAAGTGGTATGGGTCATGCTATTACAGTAAACAATACTATATATTGTGACCCAATTATTATTGATAAAAATGCTCCTCAAAAAGAATATAGTTGCTCGGGCACCCCTGCAGATTGTGTAAAAATGGCCTCTAGAGAGATCATGGACAGAAAACCAGATTTGTGTGTAAGTGGTATAAATCACGGATCAAACTCTGCCATTAATGTCATTTATTCAGGTACTATGAGTGCAGCTGTAGAAGCTGGTATCGAAGGAATTCCTGCAATTGGATTTTCACTACTTGATTATAGCATGCATGCGAACTTTGAACCTGCAAAAAAATATGTAAAAACCATTGTACAGAATGTACTAAAAAATGGTTTACCTAAGGGAGTAGTACTTAATGTAAACATCCCTAGATTACCTGAAGAGGAAATAAAGGGGGTAAAAATTTGTAGACAGGCAAATGCGCATTGGGTTGAAGAATTTGACAAAAGAACCAATCCAATGGGGCGAGAATACTATTGGTTAACAGGAAAATTTATTAACGAAGATAAAGGTGAAGACACCGATGAATGGGCACTAAGACAAGGGTATGTATCTATTGTACCAACGCAATTTGATCTTACCGCTCATCATTTTATTCAGGAACTAAACAATTGGTCATTACATGATTAAAAAAGAAATAGGAATTGGTCTTTTAATAGGTTTAGCTATTAATATATTGGGATTTATACTATGTGTATATATTTTTTCGGCATTAAGCTCAAATGATTTTACTTTTACTGAAACCATAAAAGAGTCATTGAAAAATGGATCTTTTGGTAACCTTATTGTACTGGGAGCCATACCAAACCTAGGGGTCTTTTTTTTCTTTCTAAAGAAAAACACTCCTTATCGTGCACGTGGTGTACTTCTTGCTACCCTTATAGCAGCTATTTGCATAGCAATTAGTAAATTTGGGTAAGATTACAGTAAATAACAAATTACATTATTAAGGTGAAGTCAATACAATTAAAGCATCCTTTTTAAAACAATATAAGAGAACGTGAAGTACTATTTGATAGCAGGAGAAGCATCTGGAGATCTACATGGATCTAATCTCATGAAATCTATTCTTAAAGAAGATCCCAAAGCCGAATTTAGATTTTGGGGAGGTGATCTTATGCAAGCTGTAGGTGGAATAATGGTAAAACACTATCGAGATTTGGCTTTTATGGGTTTTATAGAAGTGATTCTTAATTTATTTACAATTCTAAAAAATATAAAACTTTGCAAAAAGGATATTCTTGAATATCAACCTGATGTTATTGTGTTTATAGATTATCCGGGGTTTAATTTACGCATAGCAGAATGGGCAAAAGAAAAAGGGTTTAGAACACATTATTATATCTCCCCTCAGATATGGGCATGGAAAGAAGGAAGGATTAAAACGATAATGAAATGCATTGATATGATGTATGTGATACTTCCTTTTGAAAAATCTTTTTATGAAGACAAGCATGAATTTCCTGTTCAATTTGTTGGCCACCCTCTTATTGATGCCATTGCAGATCATACACAGATTCAACCTGATATTTTTAAAAAGCAACACAATCTTGATGACCGACCAATTATTGCCATACTACCTGGTAGTCGAAAACAAGAAATCCGTAAGATGCTTGCAGTCATGCTTACCGTTGTAGATGATTTTCCTGATTATCAATTTGTAATTGCAGGTGCTCCTAGCCAGGATGCTTCATTTTATACTCCTTTTATCAAAAAACAAGGAGTTCATTTAGTGATGAACCAAACCTATGATTTACTTAGCCTTAGTAATGCAGCCTTGGTTACATCTGGCACTGCTACATTAGAAACAGCATTATTTAAAGTTCCAGAAGTAGTATGCTACAAAGGAAGCTATATCTCTTATCAAATTGCTAAACGAGTGATTAATCTTGATTATATATCGTTAGTAAATCTTATTATGGATCGCCAAGTAGTGACAGAATTAATACAAGGTGATTTTAATACCAAAAGACTTAAAGAAGAACTTACCACCATAATTGATGATTATAATCGTGCTGTTATGTTTTTAGACTATTATGACCTAGAAAAAATGCTTGGTGGTAAAGGTGCTAATGACAAAGCTGCCAAATTAATTGTTGAGTCTATAAAATAAAACCTCCCCACAATGAAAAAGATACTGTATTACCTACTAGCTATACTTAGTTTTACAATAACTTCTTGCGGAAGCTCTTCAAAAAACAAAGCTGTTATTTCTGAAAAAACGAAAAGCTCTTCTAGCAAGAAAACCACTAGTAATCCTAATAGCAAAAAAATAAAAAGCATTGTTAGTTATGCCAAATCTTTTAATGGCACTAGATATAAATACGGAGGCACTACCAAAAGAGGAATGGATTGCTCTGGCTTAGTCTATACTTCTTTCAAAAAAGAGAATGTAATTCTTCCTAGAACCTCGAGAACAATGGCAACGCAAGGCAAAGCAATTTCTCTTAAAAAAGCTAGCATTGGTGATTTATTATTTTTTAAAACCAATAAAAGAAAGAATGTTATTTCTCATGTAGGGATAGTAGTTCAAACCAAAGGAGGAATAAAATTTATTCACGCATCTACCTCTAGAGGTGTTATTATATCTAGCCTAGATGAAAAATACTGGAACAAAGCTTTTGTAAGTGCAAAACGAATGTTATAGATTTTTAGAGTATATCCCTTTTTCTTTTAAAAAAGAATCGAGTTTCGAAAAACGAAACTAATATCTCGTATTATTGTATCATAAGCGCATATTTTAATTGTATGCCAAATACTTTAATCGTATGATGTGAAGCTTTTGAACGTACCTTTTATTATTATAACTTTTTCAATTATTATTGGAATACTTATAGGCTATTATGTTTTTATCGATATAACGACAGCATTAGTAAGCCTTTTAATTTCCATTAGTTTTTTATGGGTTTTATGGCGACAATCAAGAAAAATGTTTGCCCAATTATATCCTTTTACTATAGGAGCCATTTTAGTTTTTATCGTTTTTGGAATAGTATTAGTTAAAATCCATCATCCAAAAAGTTACTCTACTCATTATACTAACCAAATAGCTACAAAAGATCTCTACAAAGATGAATTAGGAATTCTATTTTCTGTTCGTGAACGATTGAAGTCTTCATCGTATTACGATAAGTATATTATTATACCTAAAATCATTAAAGGCAAGCCTACGCAAGGAAAATTATTGCTTAGGATCCCTAAAAACAGCACACAAAACATCTTGAATATTGGTGATACCTATACTACCTTTGCTACGATACAATGTATAACAAAACCAAAAAATCCAAATCAATTTGACTATGCAGAGTATATGAGTGGACTATATATTTTTGATCAAATTACAACAACACCTAATTTACTTATTAAAAATCATAATCATGAATGGTCTGTATTAAGTATTGCAGATCAAATTCGAAAGTACATTAATAAAAAACTCGTTCGATATAATTTTAGCAGGAAACAATTATCTATAATCAATGCGCTTATTTTGGGACAAAGACAAGACATAAGTCAGGAAACCCTTAATGCGTATAGAGATGCCGGAGCTATACATATCCTAGCCGTATCTGGATTACATGTAGGTATTCTTCTATTGATTATAAATTTTATATTAAAACCGCTTGATAGGCTTAAAAAAAGAGGTAAAGGCCTCAAGTTATTATTAGCTATTATTTTGCTTTGGTGCTTTGCCGTTATCGCTGGATTATCACCTTCGGTGCTAAGATCTGTAACCATGTTTTCTTTTCTTGCAATTGGCTTACAACTGAAATCAAAAACAAGTATCTACAATTCGCTTATTACCTCTATATTCATATTACTATGCTTTAACCCTCTACTAGTATTTTCGGTTGGGTTTCAATTAAGTTATGTGGCAGTTTTTGCAATAGTTTGGATACAACCTATGTTATCAAAAATATATAATCCCAAATTTTATAGTATCAAAAAAATGTGGGAAACACTTACTGTCACTATAGCTGCACAATTAGGAATATTACCATTAGCATTATTCTATTTTCATCAGTTTCCGCTTCTATTTTTTGTTTCTAATCTAATTATTATACCTTTTTTAGGAGGAATACTAGGATTTGGCATTTTGATTATTCTATTAGCCATAATAGGGTTTTTACCAGAGTTTATGGTCAGCTTATTTGGTAGCTGTATTAATGTTATGAATACTATAATTAGTTGGATTGCCACACAAGAAGAATTTTTGATTACAGATATTCCTTTTTCATGGCCAATGATTTTTGCAGTATACGCAGTGATTATTAGTTTGGTTATTACATTACAAAATTATGAGAAAAGAAGAACATACAGCATAGGGCTTAGCTTTATAGCAATGCTATCTATTTTAACTTTTGAAAAGCACATAGTATCGAATAAAGAGGAGCTCATTATATTTCAAAATCAGCGCAATACTACCATTGGAATCCTTCAAAACCAAAAACTACAAATCTATAGCAAGGATAGTATACCCATAAAGGCACAACAATTTTTATTTGGCAATTACCTCACTCAACATCATGCGATTCTTGACACTATTGTTCAGTTAAAAAATAGTTATCAGTATAAAGAACGAATACTATTGGTTATTGATAGTTCTTCAATCTATACAATCAAAGGCTTGCAACCTGATATTATTTTATTATCAGGATCTCCAAAAATACATTTGGATAGGATTATTAGCAATTTACAACCTAAGCAGATTATTGCAGATGGTAGTAATTATAAAAGTTATATAAAACAATGGGAAGTAACTTGCCAAAAAAGCAAAATCCCTTTTTATCAAATTAATAAAAAGGGGGCTTATATTGTAAAGTAAAAAAATAGTTTTTATAAGGCTACCAAAGAATTTTTTATCAGCAAGTCATTTTCTGGCATAGAATTTATTATTTCCTGTATCATTTTATAGATTTTTGGGATACAATCTTTTGCCAATTTATTTGGGCTATTAAAAAGCACACAGATCCCTAAATCATCTTTTGGGTAAATTGCAATTTCGCTTCGGTAGTTATTTACACCTCCACCATGATGAATTACTGTAGCTAACTCTTCTGTATTCGCTTCTTTAAATTTATGAACACGCCACCCAAGACCATAAAAAGAGGCTTTATATCCAGGCCATCTTTGGTAGTAATTTCTTCTACCCCCTACCTGAACTATAGGTTTAAAAACATCTTCCATTGTACCGGGCATTAAAACATCTGGGTTATTCCCCAGAAGAAATTTCATCCATTTTCCCATATCAATGGCACTTGCATTTATACCTCCAGCTGCAACAGCGTTATAATATTTTTTATTAATCTTCATTGGTCTCCAACCATATCGTACTTTTTGATGTGGCATCGCAACGTTATCAGATTCTTGTAATGCTTCATAACTTGCAGAAGCAGTTTGCATTTTAAGTGGGTTAAAAATTTTATTCTGAAATACATCTTTTAAAGGCTGACCAGTAACTCGCTCTATAATCTCACCACTTAGTGCAAAAATTGCATTTTGATAGTTATATATTGTACCGGGTTTTTGTAATGGCAATACCTCATTAAATCTTCCTGCGATTGTAGTTAGTGACAAACCTTCTTCTACAAGATTTGTAAAGCTATGGTAAGGCAACCCTGCAGTATGTGATAACACATGAGAAAGGGTTATATTATTCGTTTCAGTTTTGCTGGCTAATCTAAAATTCGGAATGTGATTTATAATTTTATCTTCCCAATTGATTAGGCCTTCTTGCACATGTATACCTGTTAATATCCCCGCAAACCCTTTGGATACAGAACCAATTCTAAATATAGTTTCTTGATCAACAGTATCTTTTAATTTAGTATTTCTGTTGCCAAAACCATCACTATATATAATTGAGTCGCATTTTACTATTGCAATAGAAGCGCCAACAATTTGGCCTTGCTTTACTGCCTTATTAAAATAAGCCTCTATAGAATCTACTAATCGCTGTTTATAAAGATCAGTTAAATGAATTTCTGGTGGCTCTGGTTGAGGAAATTTAAATAGTGTTGCTTGTTGTCTAGATGAATTCGATAACTCATGCTGCTTTACAGGCATAAAAGATAAGAGCAAAGCAATTAACAACATAGAGGGGGCAGCTATGACTATAATTTTTTTCATTAAGTAGATTTGTGGTTCAAAAAAAGTAAAAAAATCCGATAAAATCAAATAAAAATCCGATAAAATACCATTTTTACTTTTTTTGAACCAAATTTGGGTATTATTTCAGGTTCACGTATTAGTTAACGGCAACAGAATCAATTAATTGTATTTTAAATAAAAAATTACACGAAAAAAACAGACACATCCTATCGTTACTATTAATTGTATTACTTAATAGCCAAAAAAAATCCTTTTTATCATAATAGATAAAAAGGAAGATGGATATTTAAAAAAAAGCTACCCTTAATTCGTAAACGTACCTACAAAAGATTTTTCATACTCCTGCCATGCTTCAGTGGTAGTTAGTTTTTTATAATCATTTTTATGGATCATTTTTAAATACAATTCTAATTGCTGCGGAGTTTTAAAACCAACAACAGGAGCAATTAGATTACCATTTTCATCAAAAAAGACCATACTAGGGTACCCCGATATTTTTAAAGCATTTGCAAAAAAGTGTTGACTATTTCTTCCTTTTTTTTGGGGATCATAGTTAGGGTTGGTATAGGTAAAATTGTTATAATGCACCTCTTCAGCACCTTCGGCATTAAACTTTACAGCATAATAATATGTATTTACATATGATACTACATCTTTATTATGAAAAGTTCTTTTATCTAGTAATTTACAAGGGCCACACCAATTGGTGTATACATCCATAAAGATCTTTCTCGGCTCCTTTTTTTGAGCAGCTAGAGCCTCGTTCATAGACATCCATTTGATTTCTTGTGCTTGGGCAGAAAAGCACATCAAAAATCCAAGAATAATAAGTAGGTTTTTCATTTTAATAGTTTTTATAGTATGTCGGAAACAAAAACTGTTCCTTATTTAAAAACTTTACTCGTTTTTGGGAAACAAATTTCAAATTACCCAAGCATCAACAAACACAAGGATTATAAGGAATTTTAAAGTTTTTACAGTAAACATAGATTAAACATTTCCTTTTTTTCTACGTTTTCCGAACGGAAATATACTTAATTTATTGAATTATGAGCTAACAACTTGCACAAAAACAAATTATCCACTTTGATCCATTGATAAACCTTTAGCAGATATTCTGTACAAATTTCAAAAAAAACATAGAAAACTAAACAGCTCATTTACAACAACATATAATCATAGCAAAAAAAATTAATATTTACATGTAATAAATAATATCTAAAGCAGTTACTATGATACTAATTTTTGGCTATTGTATAAGATTAGTAAGTAAAAGATAAACGAAACTTACCCCACAAAAAAGCATCACCCTACCCTATCGCTTTTGAAGAGTTTTTATCAGGTTTTCACCCCTATCTGACGTTTTTCATCAGTTTTGTTATGTTTTTGATGTCAAAATGAACAAAATCTATTGTTCATTAAAGTATGTTTGAGTACCGTATAATTGCATTAACAAAAATTTAACTGACTATTTGAGACCATTAAAGTGTATTAGTGTTCATTTTCTGGTTTTCTCAGAAAAAGTATTGACTTTCTAATTTTTAAGGCCAAAATTTAGTACTCACAAACAAAGGGGAAAATCTTTGTTTTATCTAAATCAAGTTTAATTTAAAAAACCTAGAAAATTAATGAAGGGAAAATTTCTTGTAATCCATGAAAAAGAATTTAACCGACTTGTAGAAGAAGTCATCAATAGGGTTACTAAAAGAGTCAAACCGTCTACCAATACAAAAAATGCCGATCAGTGGATAGATGGTAAAGAAGCAAAACAACTATTAGGGATTAAGAGCAATGGGAAACTAAATAACTTAAGTAAAGACAAGCATATTACTCTATCACAACATGGAAGAACTAAAATGTATTGTCGACAAAGTATTTTAGATTTTTTAGAGCGTAGTAAAATCTAATTGAAAAACATAAGGGTATAAACATTAAAAAACACTAAAGATGAAAGGGATATACAAATCATCATCAAAAAAGACATTAGCTTTAGCTTACGGAGTAACCACAGAAACTTTTAATACTTGGCTCAAACCTATAGACAATCATATAGGGCAATATCTCTCCCGGTGTTACACTCCTAAACAGGTCGAGACCATTGTAAAACACCTAGGAATCCCCCAACATTCAGAATTAATTTGTGCATAAAGTCTACAAGGATATTTCTTTAGATTTTGAACGGGCAATCCGTCAGATGCAAAATGATTTACAGTATTTAGCTGATAAGGGTAATGTGAGTAAACGGTTTATCAAAAAACAAAACCAAATACTTAAAACCCTTATCAGTTATTATAATCATACGCAAGAGCAAATAGAATTTTCAAGATCAGAACTTAGGCAAACACAAATTGCCAACAACAGGCACAGGGAAAAACTAACAAACCGTATCATACAATTTGAAGCGGTTTGTATCATGCATGGTATTATGGATTTTCCCCGTTTCATTGCCTTGCCTAAATTTATTTTAGTGGATTGGGCAGAACGTTTACACAAGGAAAAAAGATTCTTGTATTCTGATATGCTTAAAGATTTTATTGCGGATCTGCCACCAGAAAAGGGCAAATTGCTTGAAAGCATCCTATACGAACGTGTACACGAAGAAATCAAGGCATTACTCAAAGGAGTAAAAAACAGTAAAATATTAAAAAATGGCACTAGAATATAAAGAAATTGGAGGTACTACTAACCTCGATTCTAATACAGAAAGCAATGACAATAATTATTCAATAGAAGATCAAAGCGGAGATCAAAAACCTAAAGCAAGGCGTACTAATTACATTACCGATATTCAGGATTATTTACAAGAAAATTACCAAATGCGTTTTAATACGCTGACCCTAACTTTAGAATTTAAAAAGAATAACGAAAAAGATTTTAAAACACTTGATGACCGAGTATTAAATACGATCTGGATAGACCTACAACTAGAGGGTTTAAAATGCTCTGATAAAACATTAGACAAAATCCTACGGTCAGAATACACACAATCATACCACCCACTTATGCAATACATTAACAATTTACCAAAACATGACGGAAAAGATTACATAGGAATGCTTGCCGATACTATAGAGATTACCGATTTACAAGCTGATGAACTAAAGTTAACCGAGCTTTGGCGCACCTATTTAGAAAAGTGGTTAGTAGCAAGTGTGGCTACTGTTATGAAAAGAGGGGTTAACCAAACTTGTCTTATCCTGGTCGGAGGGCAAGGAAGTGGAAAAACAACATGGCTCAATAAATTAACTCCTAAAGGAATGGAGGATTTTAGTGTTTGCGGTCATATCAACCCATCTATGACAGATAACCATACGGTTAACCTATTAGCCGAAAAATGGCTAGTGAATATTGACGATCAATTAGAAAATATATTCTTTAAAGATTTCAATTCATTAAAGGCTATTATTACCACCCCATTTGTAACCAATAGAAAAGCATTTGCCAGACTTACAAAAACCAGAGCGCGAACATGTTCTTTTATGGGGTCTGTTAATAATCCACAGTTCCTAACCGATACCTCTAACCGAAGGTATCTAGTGTTTTCCACAGAGAAGATAAACTTTAAACATGATGTACCTATAGATAAAGTATGGGCGCAAGCATTACACTTACTCAACGAAGGGTATTCCTATTGGTTTTCAGATTCAGAAATAGAACAGCTTAACAAAATGAATGAGCATTTCCAAACCGCTACAGTAGAACAAGAATGGTTAGCCAAAATATATGAACCTTGCGATCCAGAAGCACCACAAGCTATGTTTTTAATGTCTTCTGAAATCCTTTCTACACTCTCTGCCTTCTCCGGACTAAAACTAAATCACAAAAAACTATCACAGGCATTTGAAAAATTAGGGTATGGTAAGCCTATATCTAAGCGTATTGATGGCAGAAGCCCAAGAAAGGTATATAGTGTTCGTAAAATGACAGATGAACAGGAAAACAAATTTCAACGAGATACTAAAAGAGATAGTAAAAACAAAAAAGACGACAACAAGAATAACAATAACGAATCAGATAATCCAGACTTATTTAAGGACTGATGTAAGCCTTGTATTCTTATTTTAATTCAAAGCTGATAGTTTCTTACTATCAGCTTTTGTTTTTGCACTTATCTCTTTTGTATTTATTAAGTAAAATTGTTATTTCATGACAACATAACAAGTGATACAAGTAAAATATTTTTTTAACTTAGTTATTTGTGACGTTACACAAAATTCGTATTTATATAAAAATTGATGATTGAATTAAAAATTAGTACAGAAGATTTTTTTAAACAACTTAAGGGTTTAATTGCAAAAGGAAACAAAATATTAAAAGACGAAATTTCTAAACCTCAAATTTTAGAAGTGCAAATAAATGATTGGAAGAAAATTGTTATTCAGTTTCTAAAAACGAACATTATTGGAGTACCAGAAAAACTTATTTCATATATAGATAGTGATTTTTCAGATAAATTTTCGATTCTTCAATTTTATATCAATGATCTCGAAAATAATCCTTCTAATCATTTAACTCATCTTAATGAATATCTTGAAAGAAGAATAAAAGAAGTTAAAAAAACTTATGATTATTTATCTGTGTCGAATATTATTACAAATAATGAATCGCCAAAACTAAGTACAATTAATGAAAAAATATTTTTTACTCTAGAAAAACTATATATGTTGGATAATGATCATTTTTATTCAATTTCACTAATATTTGATTTAAATAATATTGATTATAGAGAGGATGAAACAAATGAAATAGCTGAAAATTTAAAAAAAAGAGGCTATGGAAATAAAAATTCAGAATGGGAAACAAATGATTTTTTAAAGATTACTGTCAAAGGTGCAGCCTATGTTGAGAGAAAACAAAAATCTTCGCAAGCTAAAACCAAAACAAACGAAAAGAGAGTCTTAAATGATAAAATTGACTATGTCATAGATGAATTAAAAAAGTTAGATGAAATACGCTTCGGTCAACAAATAATTTTCTCAGAAATTGAAGAGTTAAGAACCGATTCTAAAAATCTTTCTAAGAAATCTTGGGGACAACTTGTAAAAGGGAAAGTCCTCGATTTAGCATTAAAAGAACTTATAAGTAAGAAAACAGCTCAATTTATATATGAATCGCTAATTGATGATAAATTTAGCTTGCTGCCATGAGTATTGATTTAACCCCTTTTGTTGTTTTTATTGCTAATAACTCCTTAAAACCTCCCTACTACACTTTAGCTACAATACTACAGCTATTTTGCTATTTAAAAAAAGTACTTCATTTATTAAACTACCTAGCTACACAACTACACTCAAATATAAAGAGTGTTAATCCCTTTATATATAATATATTATAATATTATATATATACTATTACTATAGTGCTCTGTAGTCAAAATGTAGTTATTGTAGTTCTGTTTTCGCAAAAAAGTAATTTTGTAGTAGTGTAGTAGTGTTGTTTTTACACTTCGAGGTTTTTTATTTTTAGTTTTTAAGGAGCCTTTCTATTGACTAAAATTAGTCTAAATCTTTAAAGGTACTGGCTTTTTTTAATCTGGTATTGTACAATATCAACTAGAAAACAAACTAAATATTCCTAAATTTTAACAAAATTTACCTAGTTTCGATAGTCAATTTTAAAACCTAAGAATGAAAACTCTTAAAGAATTCAAAGAATATTTACCAATTATCGTTTTATTACCTGCTATAATTGGTGGGGCAATTCAAGTTTTACAACTTTTATTAATGTCTGTTTCTTTCGTTCGCTTTTTTTCAATTACTCAAGCACTGACTGATGGTATTTTATCTTTGTCTTTTATAATAACCGTGACGATTATAGTAATTATCTTATTGTTTTTTCATAAACCTTATCAAAAATTTAAAGAGAAGGTACTTGAAAATATCAAATGGAATTGGTTAAGGGATGGGTTCTTTTTTATAACTGATATTTTTGTAAATACTATTGTGTTTTTTTTTATTCTACTTGGTTGTTGCTTTTTTATCCGTTCCGATTTTGAAATTATTGAAGTTTTTTATGCTTTAGCAATAGTTTCTTTTTTATCAGCTCTTGTGGTAGTGATTGTGGTTAGATTTAAAAAGAAAGGATCTAATAAGGAACAATCACTCAAAGAAGAAAAATATTCTGATCATATAAGGTGGTATCATATTATAATTTTCTATTCATTATTCTTATTGCTTCTTTTATTCCTTATTAATTTTGCCAATAGTCGTTTTGATGATATACAGAACCAGAACAATATATATTGTTATTTGGATACTAAAGCATTTGAACATGAAGTTGAAGATTATGAGATACAATACTTTAACGACGACTATATTTTTGTAAAACTCTATTTTAAGGATATTCCAAAAACATTAAAAAATGAAGTAGAGAAGTCGCCAAAATCTATTATTACAGTTTTAGAGTTTAATACCCTTTTTAATTTGGACGCTTGCGAAGAATCGAAGACTCTTAAAAAATGACCGTTAATAAATCTCTCAGAAATTATTTTTGAAGTCATTATTTTTAAGTAATCTTCATTTTCTTTAGGAAGAAAATAAAAATCTTAGCTAAACACAATAATTATATCTTATGAAACTGAAAATTATTAAGGATGGTCTTCTAAGTGATTTTGATATGATTTTAGATGTTTTAGAATCAGATGGAATCGTTCTCTTTGAAAATCAAGCTAGTTCTTTTGATATCTTTTACAAAAAATTTGATGATTTTCAACAAGAACGATTTGGCGGAGAGATAAGATATATTTATGCTTTTACTGAAACCCCATATACAAACTATTACTTTTACTACGATTTTGATCTCTTTTCACATACTTCTGCAAAAAGTCTTATAAAAAAATACAACCCTAAACCTATAACCTAAATCCTTTATTTAACTTTTTCACCAGTTTAATCCCTTTTAAACTCGACTTTACCCCGTAATGCTCGAAGCACTTTTTTTCATAGTGGCATATTAGCCCTATGAAAAAAATATTTGTTGTTTCCCTACTTTTTTTTGTTTTACTAGCCAGTACGCAAGGTTGGCGTATCTACACCAAGATACGCCATGCCAAGCGTCTTAAAATTGGGGTTCAAAAATTCAAACTATTAAGTCTATCGCTTACCCCTGTTAGTAATATCATTCTATCATTAGGAAACTTTAGCAGTTCTACATTTACTATTTCACAAATCAAGGTAGATGCCTATACTCAAGATGGGCAACTACTGGCAGAACAAACCGCCCCTTTAGCACAACCTTTTATTCTTAACCCAAATCAAAATAGTGCCTTACCCTTATCCTTTTCCATTAATCCCACAACGGTTATTAGTGCTTTAAAATCTATTGGTGGTTTATCGAGTGTTGCCGCTAATTTTTTGACCTCTGGAACGTATGGACTACCTATCGTTTTAAAAGGCTTTGTGGAGGCTGAAAACATACAAATCCCCATTGAAGAATCTTTAACTATTTAAACCATGAAAGAAATCTATATCCTTATCATATCCGTATTACTTAGTGGTGTAATCGCCGCATTAGGGTATTTCCTAAAATCAGTACACAGTGAAGTAAAAGCACTACTAAAAGAACTCACAGAATACACCCAAGAATTACGCAATCTCATTAGCGGTATTCAGGTACAAATTGATAAGAGTATCGAAACCGATATTACAGAAATGAAAGCCGATATCAAAGGTTTATACAAACTATCACAACAGAACTATTCCGAAATCGAAAAACTGAAATAAATCCCAAAGGATGAAAACGTTTAACGCCAATGATTTAGGCAAAATAGAAGATGCAGGAGCAATCGTTCGTGGAGGTGGTATAGATCGTAAAAACTTTGGTGAAATCAGAAAAAACAAGCAAGAACCTTTAGAGGGTATCACAACTCCTACAGGATATAAAGGCTTTAGACACACCATCAAAGAAAATGCAAACCTAGATGATACGCTAAAAGCCATGAAACGAATTGCCTTGCGTGATTTTAAACAGGTCGAAGGTCTGGCAATAGCACTTAAAGGCAATTCGATTGCCGAGACTAGCGAAAATATCTGGAACTACCTAAGAGAGAATACCCGATACAAATTAGATACTAATGGAATCGAGGAGTTAAGAACCCCTACTCGAAGTATCATAGACGGGCAAAAAGGATTACATGATACTAATTTCGGTATTGACTGTGACGATTATACCATTCTGGTAAGTGCTTTACTCTTGAATCTTGGTATTGAGCATGAATATAGGGTAACAGCTTATGAAGAAGTAGGCAAATTTCAACATATCTATCCCGTTGCATTTGATACAGACGGCACACCCTATGTCATTGACATAGTACCAGAAATCCCACATTTTAATTACGAAGAAAAACCCATAATAGACTTAAAAACAATCCCTATGGAACTACACGAATTATCGGGCGTTGCCCCAGAAATCATTGACGATAATGATATCGAAATAACAGACGAAGAAATACTAAACGATTTTGCAGAAGAAATGGACGAAGGTAATACTATTGCAGGTATTGACGACGACCAAGATGATACCCTACTAGATAACACCTTTTTATCTGGTTTTATGGAAGTGATGGACGAAACCGAAGCCGATATTGTATTAAACGGTACATCTGATGCTATGGCATTATTAGAGCGTGGCATTTTAGCAGAAGTCAATAAAGCAAGAGAGGTTTTAGTCAATGAAAAAAGACAACCTACTGTAATAAGTCAACTCGTTGACGTGAATATGGAATTGCGTATTCTCGATAACCTAATGAGATCATGGCAAGACGAAGATTTAAGAGACAGTACCCTTATGAGCGCTATTCGATCGAATAGTCAATACACTAACTTTTTTAGAGCCATAAAATCTAGCTTAGATCAATTACAGCATGAACAATTAAATGGCTTTGATGATGATGAACTGGACGAGCCCTTGTACCTAGCCCGTATACCAAATAATGAAGATTTGCTACTCGATGTATTAGAAGATGAGGATTTAGAAGGGTTGGGCATGATCGATGATGAGCAACAAGAATTTGAATACTTTGAAGATTATGAGGATTTACAAGGCATGGATGATGGTTTTGACATGGATGATTTCGAGGATTTTAACGAGTTCGACGATGAAGATACCCAAGACTTAAGTGGCTTCTTTAGAAAGGTATTCCGCAAGATTAGAAAAGGAGTGAAAAAAGTAGTAAAAGCCGTAGTGCGTTTTAACCCTGCTACCCTTGCCATGCGTGGTGCAATCATTCTAGTATTAAAATTGAACCTGTTTAAATTTTCAGAAAAATTGATCTACGGATATTTAACCCAAGCCCAAGCCAGACAACAAGGTTTAAACATAAACGAATGGCAAAACAGAGTACGAAAATTACGAAGGGCTGAAAAATTTTTCACCAAAATTGGTGGGCGTGCCAGCAAGTTTCGTAAAGCTATTGTAAGAGGAAAAGGTGGCAGACGAGCTGGATTACCATTACGCGGTTTAGGAGCAGTAGCAACCACAACGGTTGCCCCTGCAAGTGGTTTTATTGTCTTTATGAAATCTTTATTGAAAAAGATTAACCCTATACGATTAATCAAAAAAGGGGTGCAAAAAATAAAATCTAAGATTGCCAACAGGCGTAACGCTTCTGGTAGATCATTACCAAGAAGATCTATACCCAATAGAATTACAAGCCAAAGTAGGTCATTTCCTAGAAGAACATTTCCAACTACAAGAAGAACAGGTGCACCTGTTTCTGTACAGCGATTTACCCCAACTCAAAGCGCAACAAGTTTTGTGAATACAAGTATACCTGCAACTTCAAAACAAAGGTTTTTAGAGAAGGTAAAACAAGTATTTACGAGGCATAAAAAGAAATGGATTATAGCCATTGTACTTTCTGTATTTGCCATTGTAGGATATAAATATTACCAGAAGAACGAAAAGAAAAAGAAACGTTCTCTAGCAGGGATTAAAGCGGCTAAAACCAGAGCCAAAAACCGTAAGCGATTAGCTTCTGCCCCTAAAAGAAGAACCACCGCAAAGCGCACTATAAAACGTAGAACTCCTGTAAAACGCAGAACCCCTGCATTAAAAAGTAGAGTGCCACGCGCTTTACCTGCAAGACCTGTAAGCGGAACAAGAAAACGTAAAACTTCTAATGCAAACCGCTTAAAAGCAATGCACAGAGAAGCAAAAAAGCTACAAAAAACACATCCAAAAACGAAGTATAGCACCCTTCTAAAAAGAGCTGCTAAAAAGATATAACAAAAAACAAATTATTAATTTTTTAAACTAGACATACATGGACGATTTAACAAACGAAGAAATCATACTTGCTGGACTTGGAGAAGTAGACGGGAGACGTGGCAGAATGAGCAAAGTACGCAGAGCCGTAAAATCAGAGATTGGAGCATCACCGTACCGAAGGCATTTTTTAGAACGTGTACAAAAGTTACCACGCAACCTGCAACAAGAATTAATGCGCGGAAAAGCACAAATTTCTGATGCCCCATATTATGCCACCGCAGAAATTAAAGGTACACGTTCCGAACTTATTAAACTTTCGGTTTCCGAAGAAACAGGAATCACCAATATCGATAATGGTAAACTGAATAAAGATCGCTATTTAACCCTTTCGGGTATTCGATTGCTTTTTGATAAAGACAGCATTAACGGAAGCTTTACCGACCCTTTTCCTGCTGAATTGCTTAACGGAGAGTGGGAACTAGAACTAAACGGACAAACGGTATTCCAAAAGCAACCGATACGTAAGTTTTTTGATGGTTTTTACGGGTACAATACCACAAAACCTTTTGGACTGTATTTAGTAGATAGCCCCAAGGTAGTACAACCTCAAACCCCCATTGAATTTAATGTTGATGTTCCTAGTGAACTCAAAGGATATTTAAAAGTATTTCTGGAAGGAATAAGCGTATACAATTTTTAATTCCCCTTAACCTTAAAGCTACCGCAACAGATACCCCAACCTAATGCGGTAGCTTTTAAAATCAAACAAAATGAAAGATAATAAAGCATACTCCGCCCTATTAAAAACGGAACTCGTAGACCTTTTGGATAAGCGCGATTCAGAAATTGCAACCTTAAAAGAAAATGAAGCTTCTGTACCATCGAATCAAGAGGAAAACGAAAACCGTATCAATGATTTACAAAGACAACTTGCGGCTTGCCAAGACAACGACCCAGAAATAAAAACAGCAGAACAACTGATTAAGGCAATATTATCATTGCCAGAAGAAGAAGTGCAATTACTTCCTTCTTTAATCCGTACTACCGATAAAGGAATTGAAGCCTATGCCGTATTTAATTATGGTGCGTTACCGAATTTAATTTCAATATAAAGTAAAAAAAGATGATGAAAACAAAAATCCAATTGCTAGAACAGCAAGTAGCAAAAAAAAACGATGTTGTTAAGATTAACCAAGAGTTTGATTATGGATATAAGCATTTGAAAGGGGTTGCGGTGTTAAGCAGTATCGGAGAAGGACATGTATTTCGATCGTTTAACATCTCCAATATGGAATTGTTCCCTAAAAATTTTGAAGTTGATTTTTTACAGTCCAATGCTTCGGTGAATCCTAACGAACGCTTTTTTAAGGTGGATGATATCGCAGACGGTAAAAAGTTGGAGATTGATTTTATAGATAGTGGAAAAGCACCCATATATCCCTATAAATTGAAGATTTATTTATTGCTAACCGATGATGCTGATGAATCCTAAACTATACATATTACCCATAGCAAGGGCAGAACTTGCCCCTAATAAAACAAAAACCTTTAGGTATCTACTGGATAAAGAAACTACCTATACAACGGGTTTGCTTTGTACCAACGGCACTCAACTAACGGTTAGTTTTCTGGATGGTAAGGAACTTGAAATTCACAGCCTTGAAACCTTAGTTACCGATAATGCCGTAGCACCCAATAAGCGGATTTTAACATGGCGACAAGACCTGAAAGATAGTCGTGTGCTGATCGGTAGTATTACCAATATCAAATCGCATACACAAAGCGTAAGCCTGTATCTATTAACCTATAAAAATTCAATTAAATGAAAACTAACGATGCTTTATTATCCCATATCATCAACAGAAATGAAAAATACTTTCATAAACTAGCTAAATTAATTACAGACGAGCGAATCGAGACTCCAACAGAGATCAATGTCGGTCCGAACGAAGTTGTATACCTACATTTTTTTCACTCTAACGTACCCGATTTTAGTATCGACATTAAAACCGCTACCGATAGTATCACCCTAGATCGTAAAAACACTTTTAACGGGGATAGTAATACGATTTTACGTGCGCTGTCTAATATCACATTTACCCCTAATGCAAATACGCTACCCCCCGACTTTTTTGTACAAATCCTTAGAATCCAATATTAAATATGAAAAAGGTTAAGAACTACATAGCACCAGACCTCGCCAAAAAGAAAATAGCGCGTTACAAATATTGGAATATCAAAGATGAAAGCGGGATAAGTATTACTTCTTCTGAAGATATAACCGACGGGCGAAGCTTCGGGGAAGTGCTAGATAACATTATAGCCGATAACGTAGATGCAGAAGTACAGGTTAAGTTTGGGACTAACGAACAATCTTCCAGACAAAACGCACCTATTTTTATTCGTGTGAATGAAACTATCGAATGGGTAGAACCCGAAGAAGATGAAACCATAAAAATTAATGGTGTTCCTCATAAAATGGATAAAAACGGGAACGTCAATATTAACCTAACTAACCCACAAGTTGAAACTCCTATTATAGAGCACCCTAACGATGTGATACGTCAGGAAATGGAACTACAATTGGAAGGATTACGCAAAGAAAGTGAATTAAAAGAGCAACGCTATCAAGCTGATTTGCATAACAAACTGGCAGAACAAACTTTGAAGTTTAAAGAAATGATGTTAGCAGATCGCGAAACCAGAATTGCAGAACGAGAACAGGATTTAGCGACCAAAGAAGCCATATTGGAAGAAAAAGAAACAGAAATGAGCGAAGGGCTGAAAGGCTACGTAAAATTAATTCCTTCGACATTGGGTGGTGTGGTCACAGAATGGCTAAAGGGTAATCCTTTTGGAACTAAAGCCACAGGATTAGGTACAACAGAAAACAAACCAAAACGCAAAACAAAACCCCGAAATCCTGTACAGTTTTCTATTGACAATGACACACCAGAAGAACCGCAAGAGCCTGTACTTGATAAGCCCTATGATATAAGTGATGATGAATTATTTAATATCGACGTACATGATGCCGACGAGGTAGGCGAAGTGATACCCGAAGAAATCGAACAAGAACCGCAAGAAACTAACAACAAAACCCTCGATGAGGGCAAAAATACAACAGAGCATGAAGAACTTTAATATATCCCTTACCATATCCGCAGAGAACGAAGAACAACTGCAAGAGAAACTACAAGCATTTCAGGACTTACAAGACCACTTAGAGCATGATGATTTTATTGCATCTACGACCATTATTGTAGAGCATCCCGATATCATCGATTTTATCAAAGAAGTGATACCCGAAGAAGGCGAAGAACTGACCATGACCGATTATATTAAAATTGCCAAAAAAGCCTTCACGCGTTTCGCCTAGTTGGTCGTAAGACGACAGCTATAAATTAATCCCTAAAAAACATACATTATGAACCCATTAGTAATAGCAAAGGCAGTAAAAGGCGCAGGTTCTTTTTTCTCGAATAGAAAAGTGCAAATAGCTTTACTCATTATCGTGCTGTATTTCATCTTTAAAAAAAAAATTAAGCAGTTACTCCATAAAATGAGACAGCGAAGATTTGATAAAAACGAAGCACAAGACGTTAACCAAGTCGCACAACAATATCGGTCTGCTTCTAACCCCTCTGGTATTTCTTGGATGATAAATGTAGATGGAACGGATGAAGAAGAAATTGAAAAGTTAGGATTTCAAACCAAAGGAAATTTACAACCAATTGCAGATGCTTATCGATTAAAATTTGATGAATCACTAAGCGATAGATTGCGAAAAGAATTGAACCCAAAAGAATTTCAGAACTGGCGAAACATTGTTGATTAAAGGGGGCACCAGCTCCCTTTTTACTTTTAAAATATGATTATCAAATACACTCCTAATCGAACCGCTAAAATTATACTTCCAATCGTGTTTATCATCATCATTGTGATTGCTTATAAAAAACGTAAATCTTTAACTTCATTAGCTATGCAAAGCATCAACTTTCTTAAAGAGAAAACATGGGATATTATTACAGACCGCAGAATTGACACACTACACCCATTAGTTCGAGCCAAAGCAAAAGAGTTTATAGTGCGAGCAGAAAAAGAATTAGGCATTAAACTACGGGTTACTTCTGCCCTTAGAACATGGGAAGAACAAACCCGATTATACAACAAAGGGAGATCCGCTCCTGGTAACAGAGTGACCAACGCCAAAGCAGGAGAAAGCTATCATAACTATGGACTGGCTTTTGATGTTGTAGAAATTAAAAATGGCAAGGCTATCTGGAATAACTCAAATTGGGAAAAGATAGGAGAACTAGGCAAGTCTTTAGGTTTTGAATGGGGTGGCGATTGGGTAGAGCTTGTCGATAAACCTCACTTTCAAATGCGGTTTGGGAAACATCATACAGAACTTGCACAATTATACAGATCAAGACAACGAGAAGGGGTATTTATAAAATTAGGATAAGAGAAAGAAATCTATTTATAAATACAGTACTTTAAAGGAATTAGAATTTACAAGTAAAATCCTTGAGGCTAGTGTTTACGGGTTTCCGTAATAAAAATTAAAAATTAAAAAAAATTAAAAGATAAAATATCTCTCAAGCGTTTAATTTCCTATAAAGCAATATTATAAAGTATAAATATTATGGTTTTACCATAATGAAAAGTCGAAAATTCTTACCATCTTGCATCCAATAAATGAAACTATTTATAAATAAGGGGTTTCATCTACATAGATCACTCTTTTCCTTAGCTTACCCCACATTAGCGCATAGGATTTGAACTTATTTTGGATTATTTTAGGCACATAACTAATATAAAATCCAATATAATGAGAAAACTAATTTTAGCCTTGATTGTATTATGTGCGACAAGTTTTATCTATGTGGGCTGTTCTCCTGAACCGATAAATGAGTATGATACAGAAGCACTTGACAAAGATGAAATCGACGACGACGACATCTAAAGAATTTTTAATAGGAGCATTAATATTGATTTGTTCGGTATTACCATATATACACGATGCAATACCCAGAGAGACTCAATCGGGAATTTCTGGGTATTCTAGTTTACGGGTTTTTCTTTATATAACCCTAATTAATGTTTTCGGTATGATCGGTTGGTTAATAGCTTACTCAGAAGCTAAAGGGAAACGTTATCGGTTTGTGATGATTGTACCGATAATAAATATAATGTATCAACTCTTTATTTATATTCTCAATTTAAAGAAAACATCCTTTAACGATCTAAATTTAAAGTTTCTAATCACCTTTATTATTAGCTTATTGGTGTTTTTGTTCTATTTCCTCAGAAAGATTAAAAAAAATAAA
The DNA here is from genome assembly GCA_947501475.1 of uncultured Aquimarina sp. Taxonomy (GTDB): domain Bacteria; phylum Bacteroidota; class Bacteroidia; order Flavobacteriales; family Flavobacteriaceae; genus Aquimarina. The sequence goes on from CANMWA010000008.1 coordinate 215,927, forward strand.
CAAAGCGTATGAGTCTTAAAAATTTACATTATGCGCTTCTTTTGGATGAACACCGTAAGGATTTAAAACCAGAAGAGAAGAAAAAACTTAGGGAGCAAATTAGAAAAGATTCAAAACTTGTAATTGAAGGGTTATTGGATTTATTAGAAAAGTCGATTGACAAAATCAACGAGACGGATTGATTAACCTAAGTCTTTTTCTTTTTTATATATAGCCAAAAGTTCTTCAACTTTGTCTAAAAGTTCACCCTGATTTAGCAAAATCCTTGATTGAGATTCGGTTACAACATTTAAACTTTTTTGTGACACTTCAAAATTTGGGGAAAGATGTGCCGATAAGACCTCAGCGATCTTTAAAAGAATGTAATCGTCTGTTGAAGCTTTAACGTCTTTTTCATTTACATACGAAGAAGAACTGTCGTTTTGATCTTTTTTCAAAAAATTTTCATCTAAAAAGTCCGAAAAAAAATAATAAATAGTTTTATTTATTGCCTTTGCAACTTCTAGCAAAAAACTAACTTTTACATCTTTTGCTTTTAATCTGTTTTCAAGGCTTTGGGGAGATATACCAAGCTTTTGGGCTACCTCAACCTGTTGGTAGCCAGACGTAATAATTTTAGTTCTGATATATTCCCCTGTCATATTTTATAAATAAAAATGTTTATTATAAATAAAAATGTTTATATTTGTGTTCAAGTTCATAAACAAATTACGTGTTTTTTCTAAGATGAAGCAAATAAATAAGCATTCTAATACTAATAAAATTCAATTAAAAGATAAATATTTCTATGGTATAGGCTCATTGATAGCGAATCGGTTAGGGTATTCTTCAAATTATGTTAGGGATATTCTAAACGGAAAATTTTCAGATAGAAAAACTAAATGCACCAGAGAAATAAAAGAATTAGCCGAACAATTGATGAAAGAAAAAAAATAAATATGAAAACTATTACAAAACCTACTTTAAAGAAAAAAAGAATAGAAAATTTTGAAAAGAAAGTATTAGCAAATCTATTTATAGATTCTAATTTGTTCGATTTGTGCGTATCGTCACATAGAGGTTATACACTTATTCTTCGCAACTGGATTAAAGATGCTTATCTCAATGGGGATACACCAGAAGAAGTAGCAAGGACAATTAAAAACTCTAGTTTACCTCTAAAAGAACTTTCAGAAGGTAAACCATTACATCTAAATAACATAATAACTCAATTACCCCGAACTAGTGAATCAACGTTGTTGTTTTAATAGTGTACAAGGAAAACGGGAGTAGTAAAGTACTACAAGTTGAGTTGAGTTTATATAGTAATCCCATTACTTTATAACTACTCTCGTTCCTTTTAAAAAAGAATGACCAATATCAAATGATGCCAGATAGACTAGATGAATTACCGCCAGATTTTCTTTACGGTATATTGAAAATGTTAAACATTGATTATGGCGAATTTATGTATCGCTTATTAAATGATAAACCCCATGAAATAATGATGTATAGCAAAATATATATGCTATATCATGAAAACAAACAATATAATGATATAAACAAAAATTAAGAGTTGCTTTTGTAAACTATCATGTTACTAAAATCAAATCGGCAATATCAACAGATGAGCAAGAAACAAAAAATAGCCATCGAGAAAAAAATTGACAAGTATGTAGATATAAATACACAGGCAGTAAAAACCATGAAAATAGCATCAGAACTTTTAGACGAGTTGTTTTACGCAAAAGAACTAAAAGCTAATAATAACATATTAAAATTTCAAACTAATGTTTGGAAAACAATAAAAACTATGATTCTTAAAAAACCATAAACAAAGTTGATTTTGAGTTTTCTCCCAGTCCCCGACCAATGAACACCTACTTATGTTTTTAACATAAATATAACATATTGTAATCGATCAGTATCAGAAAATGAAACTGGGATGTGTTAATATTGTACTAACAAAACCAAAAATAAATTTTTAAAACCATCAACAGTATGAAAAACAAAACCACAACACTCTTTTTAGTCATGAGTCTTTTGGGATCTGCGTCGATATGCGCTCAAACAGTCATCGAGTTTAGTTATGACCCGGCAGGTAATCAAACCCTGCGGGACAAAAAAGAAGACCCCTTAGGAGGAGGAGACGGTCCTCCGATAATAGATTCGCCTTCAGATATTGCCGAAAGAATTTTTGCATTTCCCAATCCGACTGCAAGTAAAGTTACTTTGTCATGGGATGCTGGTATTACCAAGCAAATTACCAAGATAGAACTGATTAGTATGATGACCAGTCAGACGCAACCGGTTTCCTGGCGTTTTACTAATTCTGTATCTATAGAACTGTATTCAAAACCTTCAGGACTCTATTTGGTGGTGTTTCATTTAAACAATCAACAAATACAAAAAGTCCAAAAGAAAATCATAAGGATGTAAATCTAATAATCCTCATTATTTCTCACATAAAAACACACAAAATGAAATCTTTATATACAACGATATACTGCTTGTTATGCTTTGTTGTGACCACTACAAGTTTACATGCACAAAATTATACAGTATTTAACCCAACAGATGATGAAACTGTCATTAAGACCCATGATTTAGAGGTTAACGAAACTGAATCATTATCCCTTAGCGGAGGGCGTCTATACCCGTCATCTGCTGCCCCAACAGTGGCACGTTCTTCGGGTTCGGGTGTCGAAGAAACTCCGGGTGTATTATCTGTATCTCTTACAGGAGCGGCTACCTATGCCGTACCTATTGCAGTACCCCCTGGTATTGATGGAGTAGCCCCTCAAATCGCTATTACCTATAACAGCCAAGGCGGTAACGGTATCGCCGGTTGGGGATGGGATATCTCCGGAATCTCCTCGATCACCCGCATACCCGCCACAAAGTATCATGATGGTTTTGATGATCCTGTTGATTTTGATGGTAACGACCGCTTTGCTCTCGATGGGCAACGATTGATCCTTAAAAGTAGAGGTGCTGGTCTGGATGCTCTTTATGAAACTGAAAACTATTCGAATCTGAGAATAAGTATAGCTCGAAACGTGTTTTCAGTAGGGTATCCCGATGGTTCACGAGCAGGATATTTGCAAAAATCAAGAAACGAGTATGTAATGACTTTATGGAAAAACCCACAAGGAGTTACAATTAAATATTACCATAGTAAAAAAAATGAAGTATTACGATTAGATCGTATAGAATACGGGGCTAACAATAGTATAAAATTTAAGTATGGTACTCGTACCCGTAATGAGCAATCGTATATCAAAGGTACTGGTTTTGTACGTAGCGATTTACTAAACAAAATTGAAGTCTATGGTAATAACAAATTGTATCGCACCTACACAATAGCACACAACACTAATAGTTTGGGATATGATCGAGTATCAAGTATTCAAGAAAAAAGTGGCACATCGGTATATGATCCTATTGTGTTTGATTATGACACTACAGATCCATCGTCTATAGGGTACACTTCATCAACTGGGATCGATAACTCTGGTGTAGAACAACCCTCATCCTATGTTGTACCCCTGGATATCAATGGTAATGGCAAAATGGATTTTGCAGTAGTACCCAAACCTGGATATGGTAACACGCTATGGATTCATCAAAAAAGATTCTATTCTGATGGATATACTACCGCAACTTCAATAAATGCAGGGATAAGATATCGCTTTAGAGCAGCAGTGCCTACGACCATTCTGGATGCTCAACATAGAATCTCGGCAGCCAAAGCATTAACAGTCATAAAACAACGTACCCGTAATAGCCCTGAGGTAAGGTTTGGTGTATATGGAACAGGAGGTGCAGGAAACATTGGTTTAGATTATGAAAAAGTATGGTATACACCGACCTATAGAAAAGATGACGACAGTAATTGTAATAGAATATCAATACCAGTTCCTCAACAATATGTCTCTGGAGACTTTAATGGAGATGGATTAACTGATATTCTAGCTATACCAAAGGTTGTGATTTCAAGAACTTGTGTACCTCTTGGTGTCAAATGTTCTTGTCCTAACATTACCTTAACAGAAAAGCCACGTATGATTGAGTTAGACCGCCGTAAGACCAATAACTTTGTTACAGAGCTTTCTAATGCTATAGATGAGCTTGGATATGCAAAACTCTCAACAGGTGATTTTAATGGAGATGGGCGAACTGATATTTTAGCTCAAGGCAAAACAGGATTTACGGTATATACTTTGGATGACGACAATACATCTTTGGTAAAATTATGGTCAACTCTCGACAATACTCTAAATGCTAGTTCACTACTACTGTTAGGAGATTACAATGGAGATGGTAAAACCGATATCATGATTACTACCGCTTATGGTTCTAAAAATTATAGAATGTACGTATCAGTAGGTAATGACTTTATACTTACAACAACGACGCACCCCTTTAGTTACCGAAAAACCACCGGTATCAATACAAATGGTTCTTTATATACATATAATCTGATCCCTATTGATATTAATGGAGACGGTAAAACCGATATCATCGATTATCATACATACAGCCGTAGCGGAAGAACTGATGGAGATCAATCGGTCTTTGTATATTATAATACATCAGTATCCGATACCGGAGTTCCAAAATTTGCATTTCAAGGGTATGCCACAAAATCGGGTAATGTAGTACATTATCCCATTCCTATATTTTTATCCCCCAACCAACCCAATCGTAGTCTTGAGTTTGCATCGATCAGCAACCAATGGATTTCATCATTTACTTTCTCTTTGGATCATAGAAAAGATGTATCTCTAAAAAAGGTAACAAAAGGTGGGGTATCTTACGACCTTGGGTACCGTAATCTTGATGCTAATGCCCAATATCCTATCTATATACATAATCCAGACAATATATATCCCTATCGTGGCTTGAGGTCCATCCCGGGTATGCGATTGGTAAGTACTATAGAACGCAGTAGTGGCAATCACCCCATCGTAAAACAAGAGTATTACTACAAAGGTGCTACTACCCATATTGATGGTAAAGGTTTTTTAGGCTTTGAAGCTGTAGCTCGCAGTAACTGGCATACTGGCAATGATGATCGCCTATTTACTGTAACTCATTATGACCCCAAACGTATGGGGGCGGTCACCCAACAATACCAGATGGAAGGCTTTTATAGTTTTACCACCCCTGTAAACTATATTACCAAAACCGATTATAAATACATACACAACCTCTCGACAAGTAAAGTGTTTAAGATCACTCCAGAGTCTGTCACGATACAAAATAAGTTGCAAGGAACTAGCATTACCAAAAACTATGTATTTGATAGTTATAATAATCTTACTCGGGAGACAGTTAATTACTCTGGTCACGGTAGTACGGTGACTGAAACCATATATGAAAATAGTCTTACGGGAAGATATTATATGGGAAGGCCCAAGATAAAAAAACAGACCACCACTATTGGCGGTGATAGTTTTAGTACAGAAGAACAGTATGACTATACCAATTTTCTGGTCACCGAAAAACGAACCAAAGGTAATGGCACTCAATTCAACACGACGAGTTATGCCCATGATAGGTACGGTAACATTACAAAAGTGACTGTTACTCCCTATGGAGAAGCCAGTAGAACCAGTTCTTTTACCTATGATCCCTCTCGTCGATTTATAGAAAAATCGACAGACATCGAAGGGTTAGAAACTACCTATACCTATGATCAGACAACGGGTATGGTGCTTACTGCCACCGACCCCTATAATCGAACCACGACAAACAAATATGATGCTTTTGATCGTTTAGAAAATAGTTTAGATTTTTTGGGCAATGCAGCTAGTACTTCGTATATCAAATCTGGTGGAGCTTATACGGTAAATACCAAGCTGGATGATGGGAGTGCGACCTCAGTAGTTTATGACCCTTTAAAGCGTATGGTAAGTGAAAAGGTAAAAGGGTTTAAAGGTACATGGATCGAAACACAGTATAAATATGATGCATTAGGTAGAGTGTCTGATGTGAGTGAGCCAGGCTCATCCTCTTTATGGAACACGACACAATATGATATATATGGCAGGATAAAATCTCAGATCTTAGCCACTGGTAAAACCATTAACTATACCTATAATGGTCTGGTTACTACCGTAAATGATGGTACCAAAACGGTGACCACCACCAGAGATGCCATGGGTAATGTCACAAAAGTAGAGGACCCGGGCGGTACCATTACTTATACTTATTATGGTAATGGAGCGATGAAATCTTCAAGTTATGGCGGGATCACCCAAATCATAGAACAAGACGGTTGGGGACGCAAAACCAAACTTACCGATCCTTCTGCCGGGGTATATACCTATGCTTATAATGGTTTTGGAGAAATCACCAAAGAAACGACCCCTAAAGGTACCACTACCCATACCTATGATGTATATGGTAAGGTGCTTACCACCGCTACCAAAGGGGATCAGACTGATATGACTACCCAATATGCGTATGATACCAATACCAAACTTTTAAAAACGATCACTGCTAACGATACCCATCTTAATAATAGTTATGTGTATACCTATGGGTATGATAGCTATCAACGGCCTATCACCCTTACAGAGCGTGCCAATACCAATACGTTTGAAAAAGGAGTGAGTTATGATCGGTTTGGTCGTGTTGAGGAAGAAATATTTACTATCAATGTAAATGGTATTCGTAACTCGATAAAAAGCAGTAATGGTTACGATACGGCTTCGGGGATACCCAACGCAATTTCTGTGACCGATGGGTTAGATCCAGCAACAACCGTTTGGAAATTAAACAAAACCAATCGCAGAGGGCAAGCTACCGAGGCAGTCTTTGGTAATGAAATGGTGAGTACCATGCAGTACGATGGTCTGGGATTTGCGACCATAAGAAAAGATGTTTTTGTTGATGGTAATACTACCAAAGTAGCTTTAGATAATACCTACAAATTTGATCCGGTGCGGGGTAATTTATTAAACAGATCGCAGCTATTATCTCCCAAAGAAGTATTTAATTATGACAGTCAGGATCGTTTGATCACTACGCGCTTAACAGATGCTGCCGGGGTTACCATTAGCAGTACCCAAAACACTTATGATAACTCAGGAAGATTTGATAAAAGAGATGAGATTGGAGCGTATCGTTATAAGGCGGGTGATAAACGGTATCAGTTAAAAGAGATCGCTCTTAATACAACAGGAGAAACACTGTATGAAAACCGAGCAAGACAACAAGTGACCTATAATGCCTTTAAAAAACCTGTAGAGGTGATAGAAAAAGGTAAAGGACGCGTGAGTTTTGCCTATGGCCCAATGATGAATCGTACCCATGCGTGGTATGGTGGCGAGCAAGAGGATAAAACCAAACGACGCTATCATAAGTACTACTCCTCGATCATGCCGGTAGAGGTCGTGCAGGATACACAAAACAATACCCATAAGATTATTACTTATATAGGTGGTGATGCGTATAATGCGCCGATGGTAGATATCAAAGAAAACTCCTCACCACTAGAGGAACCAACAGGAGGGATCTACTATCTGCATAGAGATCACCTGGGGAGTATTCTAGCCATTAGTGATCGTGAGGCCACAGTAGTCGAACAGCGTCATTTTGATGCCTGGGGAACTGTTGATGCGTTTACAACCAATGGTACAGAACAAGAGTTTACCTATGCCAATACATTATTGGGGCGAGGCTATACCGGGCACGAGCATTTTACCGATATACGCCTTATCCACATGAACGGACGTATGTATGACCCGCAATTGGGTAGGTTTTTATCCCCTGATAATTATATACAAAACCCTTATGATACACAAAGTTATAACCGTTATGGGTATGTGTTAAACAATCCTTTAAAGTATACCGACCCTAGTGGGGAGATTCTTGTAGAATCAGCCGTTGGAGGCTATTATGCTGTTGCGGGAGCTATTATGTTGGGATCTGCGATTGCAGATGCTTTGCAGCCTTATAATATTGGAGAAATCTCTAGTGCTTTAGGAAGTACTTTTGATGGTTTAAACAACGCTATAGGAGAAGGGTTTCAAAATCTAGGAGATACTATCGGCAGTGGCATTAAAGATCTATTAAGTGCTCCGATTAGTGCTCTGTCTAGTTTGTTTGGTAGAGGAAGAGACAGAGGAAGAGACAGGCGATCTAGCCCGGCAGCAAACGTGATTCCACCCCAATCTTTGGTGAGTGATCCGATGATGACTTCATTTGCCGGTGTAGTGCCAGTGATGTTTAGTAGCGGTGCGATCGATGGGGTTTTAGGAGGTGCGTATTCTACTTTTGAGGGATTAAAACAGCATTTTTCTGCACAAGGCTTCTCGGGTAGGGCTAACCTAATTGCTATAGTTATGGGTGGTAACTCTATACAACAATGGAATAAAATTCGTAGTTTAGCATCTGCTGGATATGATCAAACTGTCTTGATTGTAAGTAATGTAAGTAGTTATGTTGCTAATATCCCTAACATGTCTAGTTATGACATAGGATATGGTTTAGGTTTTGGCTTTGAAAAAGCTGCTGAAATAGCACTGGTATCCAGAGGAGCAGGATTGATGAATGCCGCGAGAGGAGGGCAAACTATTGTCGGCGAAGGAATGAAAAGAGTTAGTACAGCTGCAATGCAAAACCCTGGATCTACAATATTAAATAATATGCCTAAATTTTCTGGTTCGCCACATCAAGTAACCAGCCAAATGATGCAGTATAATCGTAAATGGCTATTACAGCAAATGAGAAGTGGAAAACCAATTAAGGATATAGGATTAGATCCAAGACGAGGAACTCCAAGTATTTTTTATCAAATGGAACAAAATATGATTAGGAACTATTTAAAGCTTCACCCAAATGCATTTCAAATTATCAAATAATGATTGAAGGAAAAGAATATATAAAAATAGTAAAATCGTTTTATTCCTTTCTTGAACTGGAATTTGGTTTTAATAAAGTGAATGAAATAATTAATGGAAATGCTTTTTATGATGTTGAATACAAGAATAAAGAAAAACTAGTTTCTATTTCTTATGAAAATATAGAAGATCATTTAGAAGTAATTGTTTTTAAACTATTTAATGGTGCGGTACCAGACTATGATGACAAGTCTAAAACACTGCATTTATCTGAACTTAATAAATTACTTGTCAAAAAAATTGACAAAAAACAAATAAATTTAAATGCTCAGTACTTTTCTAAGTATAATGCCAAAGACAATTTAGAAAGAAAATTATTGAAAGCAGCAAAAGAATTGAGATTATGTTTAAAATATTTTAATCAAATATAATAGTTTAATTTACCTACTTCTTATAAAAAGAAATACAGAATTTTGCAGTAGAGTTTAAATATATAAATGTAAGCCATCCTTAGGGGATGGCTTTTTTTTTATTAATATGGTTACATTCTTTTATAGAAATAACAAGTATTCTTGATAAATACTACCCTATGGGAATTATACAATTAAAGGGTATAATAGAAAGTTCTACAATTAGTTATATTGTTAAAGAAATAGATTTAAAATTTTAGAAATCTAAAACATTATTCAAAGCTTCATCTGTTTTACTATGATCAAAATTGCTTTGATAATTTATCGTAGTTTGTATATCTGAATGTCTGTATAATTTTTGTAAACTTTGAACAGGTATTTTAGCTCCAGAAATATTACCAAAGCTATGACGAGCTATATGACAGCTTATAGTTTTCTGGATCTCTGCCTTTTTTGCGATTCGCTTTAAATAATAATTGAAAGTAGATTTTGCATTGTCTACTTTTTTATCTAAAACTTCTATGTTTTTTAAATTAACATCCTTTAAATAAGGAAATACAACATCATTTGCTCTTTTTTTCAAAGGTTTGTAATGTTCTAATATTTCTAAGGCTTTTTTAGGCAATTGCAAGGAATCGTATTTCGTGTTTTTATTCATAGAATAATACAATCTACCATTTTGTATTTCACTCCATTTCATAGTCAACACATCCCCTATTCGCATTCCTGCCAAATAAAAAGAAAACAGAAACACTTTTTGAGTATGCCATATTTTACTACCAACTTCAAGTTCTACATTTTCAAACCTTTTTAATTCATCGGTATTCAAGCCAATTTTTGCAGTTGAAGTATTTTTTATTTTTATACTACTTTTTTTACCAAAAGGGTAAAGATCAGCTTTGACCAAATCCTCATCAATAGCATTGTTATACATATTCCTTATAAAGGATAAATTACTGCTAATCGTAGTAGATTTATAGCCGTGTTCTTCTAAATAAGCAATAAACCTTTTTAATAGTCTTGTATTAATTTCTTCAAATGTTATATTTTCATCCTTTGTAAAATCTCTAAACCTCTGAACATGATATTTCACAGATCTTATTGTGCCAAGTTTTTTTGTCTTTTTCAAATAACTAAGGTGTTCATCAGCGATTCTAAAAAAACCAATACCTACGCGATTACCCTTGACCCTTTGTACAAGTCTGTCAAGATCATATTCTTTGTTTTCAGATTCATAATTAGTAATAAGATTTCTAGCCAAAGCGAGCTTGCTATCAGCTTTATTATTAATTTGTAAATGATTAATATGTGATTTTTTGACTACCCTATCCTTAGCATTCCAATGCTTTTCATCAATCCATGTAATATTAATGTATTTTGGAATGCGGTTTTTAATAATACGCAAAGCAATAGGGTATTGTCCGTCACTGTTCTTATTACTTTTATATAATAGAATTTTTAATGATGCCATATTGAACTATAAATATCAACCCAAATATACAATTAAACATATATTAAACAAATATCATATTCTAATGTCATTAAACAATTTCAAATAGTGCTTAAAAACAAGAAAACACCAGTATTAACTGGTGTTTAAGTATATTAAAGAATATTAGAAATCATTATAATTCGTTTTTGGGAAACGAGTAAAGTTAAGTATTATTATTTTATCGCACCCCGTGCATTAGTTTCTTCAATAATGGGTTTAATAATATCATTAGTACACCTGCTGCTGCTGGTACTATGGTAAATATCAAAAAGAAGGTTGACAATGAGTACTCACTAGTAATTTTATCAATCATACCTCCTAGCTGTCCTGCAGACCAATTTCCAATAAAAATTGCTAAATACCATACTCCAAACATTAAACCGATAAGCTTTGGAGATACCAATTTACTAACATAAGACAATCCCACAGGGGATAAGAACAACTCTCCGATAGTATGAAATAAATATGCCAAAATTAGCCAGACCATACTTACTGCAGCAGTTTCTGCACCTTGCGGAATAGAAATCGCTCCAAACGCTAATAAAGCAAAACCGAAACCTAAAAGTATGAGGCCTAATCCAAACTTTACAGCTGCTGATGGGTTGTATTTACTCTCCCATAATTTTGAAAATAAGGGTGCAAATGAGATAATAAACAATGAATTTAAAATCCCGAACCATGAAGCAGGTACTTCTGTAGTATCAGCATTAAACTCGCGATATAATTTCCATGCGACTATGGCCCAAATTATCGCAAAACTAAATCCTAAAATACTATTGGATAATGATATTTTCTTAAAGGTCTGAACAAATAATTTATAAAGCACCCAAGTAATAATTACCAAAGGTACTAATGTTATTATCGCATCAACTATTTTAAAAATTGTCGCGCTATCACCGACCAAAATTCGATTAGTATACTTACTTGCAAAAATAGTCATTGACCCTCCTGCTTGTTCGAATGCTGCCCAAAAGAATATGGTAAAGAATGCCAAAATTGCTACTACAACATACCTGTCTTTCTGAACTTTCGAACTCACCTTTACCTCTTCAACAACTTCTTCTACCGTGTCTTCAATTACATCATCAACTTCATCGAGTTCCAGCTTCTGTTTAGGAGATAGTCCTACTTTTTCAAAAATACTTCTACCAAACCAGAATTGAAGCATTCCTAGTAGCATAAATATCCCTGCCAAACCAAAACCAAAACTCCAACTTATTTTTTCTCCAATATATCCGCAAAGCATTATCCCTAAGAAAGCTCCTGCGTTAACCCCCATATAGTAAATTGTATATGCGCCATCTTTCTTTTCTTCATTCTTATCATACAATCCACTAACAATAGATGTTAAGTTTGGTTTAAACAAACCATTACCTATAATTAAACATGCCAATCCTATGTATAGAAACATAGGGGTTTCTAATGCCATAGAAATATGACCTAAGGTCATAAACAATGCTCCAAGCGCCACGGCTTTTCTATACCCTAGAAATTTATCGGCTATAAACCCTCCAAGTATTGGTGTAAGATACACAAGACCTGTATACCAACCATAAAGTTTAAGAGCATCTTCGTTACTCCATGCCCAGCCCCCGTCAATAATCTGGCTTGTTAGAAATAAGACGAAAAGAGCACGCATTCCGTAATATGAAAAGCGCTCCCACATTTCTGTAAAAAATAGTACAAATAATGAAGGTTTATGGCCTAGAAGACTAAACGTGTTTGAATCGTTTGATACTGTACTCATAAATTCAATTTATTCAGCAACATCAGCTAGTTCGAAACCTTCAGCCTCTTCATTAATAGTACCTTCTTTGTCTTCAACACCATGCGTGAATACTTCTAATTTCTTTCTGAATAACATCACAATCGATCCAAATGCTACACAAAAAACTGCTATACCTGTAAAAATTGCAAATTCTCCTTGACTCTCAGCCCATTCTCCTAGTAATCCAGCAAGTTTATTTCCAAAACCAGTCATTGCGAAGTATACTCCCATCATTAGTGCACCATATTTTACAGGAGCTAATTTGGTGATAAAAGAAAGTGCTACTGGTGAGATACAAAGTTCCCCAATGGTATGAAACAGGTAAGCCAAAACTAACCAGTACATTGCTGATGAGCCATCAGAATTAAACTCCATAGATGCAGCTGTCATAAAAAAGAAGCCTGTACCCATAATAATAAGTCCAATAATCATTTTAAACAATGAACTTGAAACTTTACCTTTTAATTTTCTATTTGCCCAATATAATGCTACTGAAGTACCTAAGAAAATGATAAACATTGCATTTAAAGACTGGAACCAAGAAGCTGGAACTTCCCACCCCATAAGCATTCTATTTGTCTTCTCTTTCGCATAAAGGTTCATTAGTCCACCAGCTTGCTCAAAGGCTCCCCAGAAAACAATCACTAATAAAAATGAAATAAGAAGTACAATAACTCTATCTTTTTCTATTTTGGTAAGTGGTTTTTTCATTGCTTCTTTGTCTTCATTTTTTTCTGAAGCTCCTAAAAAATCACCAACATTTGCAAGATATTTTTGACCCACAAGGTATTGTATTAACCCTAGGGCCATTCCTATACCTGCAAGACCAAATCCATAATGCCATCCATGCACTTCACCTACATACCCTACTATCAAACTGGATAAGAAAGCACCTAAGTTAATCCCTATATAAAAAATAGTAAATCCTTTATCTCTTCTAATATCTCCTTGTTTATACAAACCACCTACCATTGTTGAGATATTTGGTTTTAACATTCCTACTCCAGCTATAATTAAACCAAGACCAGAATACCACGCCCACATCTGTTCTACTGCCAAAATACTATGCCCTGCAACTAATAGAATCCCTCCTACTAACACAGATTTTTTTTGGCCTAAAAATTTATCTGCAATCCATCCTCCTGGAATTGATGCCACATAAACCAACATAGTATACCAGCCGTAAAGTGCTAAAGCTTCTCCAGAAGACCAACCTAAACCAGCATTTTCATCAACTGTTTTTGCGGTTAGATACAACACAAAAATTGCTCTCATCCCATAGTAAGAGAAACGCTCCCACATTTCTGTAAAAAATAATATGTATAATCCCACCGGATGTCCAAAAAGCTCCTTTTGATGAGCCGCTTTAACTGTATTTGCCATTATGTTAGTTTAATTTATTAGCTTAAAATGATTTATAAATTGTTTTTAATGAAGTTTGTCATTTTGTTATATAGGTGTAATCGAGTGTTACCACCATAGATTCCGTGATTTTTATCGGGATACACTGCCCAGTCAAAATCTTTATTGGCTTGTACCAATGCTTCAACCAATTGCATTGTATTTTGTACATGCACATTATCATCTGCACTACCATGTACTAATAAAAATTTTCCTTTTAATCCTTTTACAAAATTAATAGGTGAATTATCGTCATATCCTTTTGCATTCTCTTGTGGAGTCATCAAATATCGTTCCGTATATATAGTATCATAATACCTCCAACTGGTAACTGGTGCCACTGCAATTGCCATTTTAAAGGTCTCGGGAGCTTTAAACAAACAGTTACTTGACATAAAACCTCCATAGCTCCATCCCCAAATACCAATTCGAGAGGCATCTATATATTGTAATGCTCCTAATTGCTTAGCTACAGCAATCTGATCTTGTACTTCAAGATTTCCCAAATCGTTTTGAGTTGCCTTCTTAAATTTTGCTCCTTTTAGGCCAGTTCCTTTTCCATCTACACATACTACGATATAACCTTGTTGTGCCAACATCATATACCAATAATCATTAGCTCTATGCCATGTGTTCTTTACTGATTGTGACCCTGGACCAGAATATTGATACATTAATAATGGATACTTCTTCTTAGGATTAAAATCTTTTGGTTTAATGGTCCACATATTTAATGTCTCACCATTGATATCTATCGTAGAAAATTCTTTTGATCTTAGATCGTATTGTTTAAGTTTTTCTAGTAGGGTTTTATTATTTTTAAGTTCACGAATTACTTCTCCATTGGCACCTTTATTAAGGGTGTATTCAAAGGGTGTTGTTGCATTCGAGAAATAATTAATATATAGACTAAAATCAGCACTAAACTCTGCATCATTGGTTCCTTCTTTAGTACTTAATCTCTTTTTGTCTTTTCCATCTAACGTAATTGAATATATATCTCTATTGATATTACCATTTTCTACACCTTGGTAAAACACTTTTTTATTTTTGGTATCATATCCATAATACTGGGTAACTTCCCAAGTACCTTTGGTAACTTGATTGATTAATTTTCCGGCAGCATCATAGTGATAAATATGATTGTATCCATCTTTTTCGCTTGTCCAGATAAAACTATTGTCTTCTAAAAAAGTAAGATTATCTGTAACATCTATATAGGCTTCATCTTTTTCGTTAAGTACAACTTTAGGAGCTTTGGTTTTGGCATTTACAAAAATTAAATCCAGATTATTTTGGTGTCTGTTCATAACTTGTACACTCAAAATATCTGGATTAGTTGTCCATTTAATTCTTGGAATATAAAAATCTTTGTACTCTCCAAGTTTTACCTCATCTGAAGTCATTGCAGTAATATTTGCAACAAACAATGAGACTTTAGCATTCTTTTCTCCAGCTTTAGGGTATTTAAAAACGTCTTGTTTTTGATAGAGGTCTTTACCATATACATCCATAGAAAATTCTGGCACCTCTTTCTCGTCAAATCGCAAAAAAGCTATTTTATTACTATCGGCACTCCAATCAAAAGCTCTTACAAAAGCAAATTCTTCTTCATATACCCAATCGGTAATCCCGTTGATGATTTCATTTTTCTTACCATCATCTGTTAATTGAATTTCTTGCCCAGTTACAAAATTGAGCATAAATATATTGTTATCTAAAACATATGCTATTTTGTTGCCATCTGGTGATAGTAATGGGGATTGAATTTTTTTATCACTGACTTTAAAAACTCCTTTTGTAGGAACATCATAAATATGATAGATTCCTCTTTTTGAACGTCTATATATACTCTCGATTTCACTCGAAATCAAAATTCTATTTTCGTCTTTACTGAAAGCATATCCTTGAAATGAATCTAAGCCTTCTATTGAAGCCGAAGTAACTAATGTTTTGGCTTTTTCTCCTGTTTCATAATCATAGACTTCTATATTTGAAGCCCCAGTGGCTTTATCTTTTTCTAAAACAGAATACTGTGTTCCGTTTTTCATAGAATGTAAGGACTCAAATCCTTCTGTTGAAAATGCACCTCCCCAGATTTCTTCTAGAGTAAATGCCTTGTCCTGGGCATAGGTTACGACCCCAATAAATAATGTAATTCCAAAAAACAATTTTGTGATCTTCATATTATAATTTTAAAAATTGTTAACGCCAAGAATACTAAAAAATCCGTGAAAAATACAACAATTGCTGTTAAATACAATAAAATCATAAGGTCTAAAACTATTTTTTTTAACATATTCATAAATAAAGCCATAATTCTCTGGTTTTCAGAAATTGTTAATTGTTAATTTTAGTTAATGCCAAATACGGTATGATTATGCATATCACAAAACAGAATAGTATCTTTGAGATTATTAATAATAAAACATATAATGGCACCAGTAGTTTCAGGATTTTCTAAACTCTCTAAAACCGATAAAATTAAATGGCTAGCAGAGCATCATTTTAATAATGATCAAAATACCATTGATACTTTGGTAAATTATTGGAATTCTGATAATGGACTCCAACAACTCCACGATGAATTCACAGAAAACACTATTTCTAATTATTATCTCCCTTTTTCTGTTGCCCCAAACTTTCTGATCAATGGTAAACGTTATACCTTACCCATGACTATTGAAGAAAGTTCTGTGGTTGCTGCCGCTAGTAAAGCCGCTAAATTTTGGCAAACTCGTGGTGGATTTAAAGCAGAAGTACTATCAACAACTAAAGTTGGCCAGGTACACTTTACATACACCGGAGATTTAAAAAAGCTACATCAATTCTTTACCAAAATTAAGCCTAGGTTATTTACATCGGTATCTTCTATTACTCAAAACATGGAGAAACGTGGTGGTGGCGTTAAAGATATTGAACTTAAAAACAAAACATCAGAGATCGATAATTACTACCAATTGCATTGTACTTTTGAAACCGTAGATGCAATGGGTGCTAATTTTATCAACTCCTGCCTTGAGCAGTTTGCAAAGACATTACAATTTGAGGCCAAAAAATATGATGATTTTTCTAACCATGAAAAAGAAATCGAAATCATCATGAGTATCCTTTCTAACTATGTCCCACAATGTTTAGTAAAAGCCTCTGTTACTTGCAAAGTAGAGGAATTACCCAGCACATCGTTATTATCATCACATCTATATGCCAAAAAATTTATTAGAGCAGTTCGTATTGCAGAAGTAGAACCTTATCGAGCTGTAACCCACAATAAAGGGATTATGAATGGCATTGATGCTGTTGTATTGGCAACAGGAAATGATTTTAGAGCTATTGAAGCCGGAGCGCATGCTTATGCTGCCAAAGATGGAAAATACAAAAGCCTTACTCATGCCGAGATTAAAGATAATCAGTTTATCTTTTCCATAGAAATTCCACTTGCATTAGGTACTGTCGGAGGTTTAACTTCTCTTCATCCTTTAGTAAAACTAGCCCTGCAACTTTTAGGCAAACCCGATGCCAAAAAATTAATGAAAATTACTGCTGTTGCTGGTTTAGCTCAAAATTTTGCAGCTATAAATTCATTGATTACAACCGGGATACAGCAAGGCCACATGAAAATGCATTTGATGAATATCCTAAACCAATTTAAAGCCACAAATACCGAAAAAGAACATCTTATAAAATATTTTAAAACAAATGCGGTTACTCATAGTGATGTGGTAACACAAATTGAGAAACTAAGAGCATAATAAACCCGTATGTATTAGAGTTTTTTAATGATCCAGATTATAAATACCTTCAAAAATAGCTAACAAACACATGAAAAAATCCTTTTACAGCCATGGTAAATTATTAATTACTGCAGAGTATCTGGTATTAGATAGTGTAGAAGCTTTGGCTATCCCTACCAAAAAAGGACAATGGTTATTTATAGAAGAAAAGGATCCAAATCATCAGATAAGCTGGAAAAGCTTTGATGAAAACGGCAATTGCTGGTTTGAGTTAAACCTTGCAATAGAAAACAATATTTTTAGACAAGCAAATGATAAAATCGACGAAAACCCTATAACCAATACCTTAATCAATATTCTAAACGCTGCAAAAGAGTTAAATCCCGATTTCCTAACTTCAGAAAAAGGATACGATGTCGAAACCCGATTAGAATTTCATCGTGAATGGGGTCTAGGATCTTCTTCAACACTTATTAATAATATTGCCCAGTGGGCAAAAGTAGATGCTTTTTTACTGTTAGAAAAAAGCTTTGGAGGTAGTGGATATGATATTGCATGTACACAGCATGATTTGCCTATATTATATAAACGCACCGAAGGAAAACCGATTGTTAAAGAAATAGATTTTTATCCTCCTTTTAAGGAGCATTTATTTTTTGTATATCTAAATCAAAAGCAAGATAGTAAAGCATCTATTAAACAATATCAATCACTGCCACTAAAAGATTTTGATAAAGCCGAAACCGCAATTAACGAAATTACTTCTAAAATACTAGATTGCACTACCCTTACTGAGTTTAATATACTCCTTGATCGACACGAAGAAATTATCTCTAACATCATTAAAACACCAACTGTAAAATCAAGATTATTCTCGGATTACCCAGGAGGTATTAAAAGCCTTGGTGGCTGGGGTGGAGATTTTGTCCTTGTAACGGGAACTTTATCTGAAATGAACTATTTTAAAGAAAAAAGGTATTCAACTATTATCCCGTATTCTGAAATGATACTTGGATAGGAAAATAAAAACCTCAGCTTTTAAAAACTGAGGTTTCATTATATAAGTATACAATTATTACATTTCTAAAGCCTTCATTACATTATTATCCATCAGTAATTCTTCAGGATTTTCTAATGCTTCTTTTACTGCTACCAAGAATCCTACAGACTCTTTACCATCAATGATTCTATGATCGTATGATAATGCCACATACATAATCGGTGCTATCACGATCTGACCATCTCTTACGATAGGACGCTCTACGATATTGTGCATTCCTAAAATTGCGCTCTGTGGTGGATTGATGATTGGTGTAGATAACATACTGCCAAAAACACCTCCGTTTGTAATTGTAAAGGTTCCTCCTGTCATTTCATCAACAGTAATCTGTCCTTCTCTTGCTCTTATCGCTAATCGTTTTACTTCAGACTCTACGCCTCTAAAACTTAAGTTTTCTGCATTTCTAATTACAGGAACCATTAATCCTTTAGGGCCAGAAACCGCGATACTGATATCCTGAAAATCGTAGGATACCATATAATCTCCATCAACCATTGAGTTTACCGCAGGGTATTGCTGTAAAGCTCTAACACATGCCAGTGTAAAAAATGACATAAACCCTAAGCTTACTCCATGCTTGCTTTTAAAATTTTCTTTATGCTGACTACGAAGATCAAAAATCGGCTGCATATCTACTTCATTAAAAGTAGTAAGCATTGCCGTTTCATTTTTAACTGAAACCAAACGTTCTGCTACCTTACGACGAAGCATTGATAGTTTTTTACGACTCTCTCCTCTACCTCCAAGCCCAGGAGTTCCTAAAGATGGTTTAGCATCTACAGCATCTGCTTTAGTGATTCTACCATCTCGACCTGTACCTTTTACCTGAGAAGCATCCATACCTTTTTCGGCAAGTACTTTTTTTGCTGCAGGAGATGCTGTTCCTGTTGCATACGTTTCAGTTTTTGCAGGCGTTACCGAAGCAGTTGGTTTTTTCTCTTCAACTTTTGGGGTCTCTGCAACTGCTGCTGGTTTTGAATCTCCTCCTGCTGGTTTAGCGGCATCAGTATCGATAAGGCAAACCACTTGCCCTACTTCAACGGCATCGCCTTCTTCTGCCATTAATGTAATAATTCCGCTTGCTTCAGCTGGCAACTCTAAGGTTGCTTTATCACTATCAACTTCTGCAATTGCCTGATCTTTTTCAACATAATCACCAGTCTCAACAAGCCATTGAGCTATTTCTACTTCTGTAATAGATTCTCCCGGTGATGGGACTTTCATTTCTAAAGCCATAATTTTGAATTTATCCTTTGTACAATTTCCTTTGGAAATCCTTTAACTATAGTTACTTATTAAATTTATCTTTTCTGATTATCCTTTGTTTTATCAAACACATAATCGATTACTCCTTGATGTCTTCGCTTGGATCTTGTTGCAGAACCAGCTGCCGGTGCACCATAAGGTCTTCTACTTGCAAATCTAAATGTTCTTGCTGTATCATAATTCATTAGCATATGTCCCAAAGCTCCCATATTACGAGGTTCTTCTTGTGCCCAAACGACATCTTTTGCTTTATATTTCTTAATCAAGGTATCCATTTCTGCCGCTGGAAGAGGGAATAACTGTTCTACTCTAACTAGTGCTACATCTTTTCTACCTAACTTCTCTTTTTCTTCTAATAAATCATAGTAGAATTTACCGGTACAGAACACTAATGATTTTACATCTTTCGTTTTTACGTCTGCATCATCTATTAATGTTTGAAAACTTCCATTAGCAAATTCATCTACCGACGAAACTGCTTTAGGGTGACGTAATAAACTCTTAGGTGTAAATACAATTAAAGGTTTACGGTATTTAGCCTTTAATTGTCTACGTAACAAATGAAACATATTTGCAGGTGTAGTTACATCTGCGACAAACATATTATCTTTAGCACAAAGCTGTAAATATCGCTCCATACGGCCAGAAGAATGTTCTGCCCCTTGCCCTTCGTAACCATGAGGTAATAGCATCACTAAACCATTTTGTAGTTTCCACTTATCTTCTGCAGAAGAAATATATTGATCGATCATGATTTGCGCTCCATTACTAAAATCCCCGAATTGCGCTTCCCAAATCATCAATGTATCTGGACTTGCCATGGCATACCCATAGTCAAAACCTACTACTCCATATTCTGAAAGCAAGGAGTTATAGATATAAAAATCTCCCTGATCACCATTAAGATTATTTAATAAAACAACTTCTTCTTCGCTATCTTCAACCTTAACAACGGCATGTCTATGAGAAAACGTTCCTCTTTCTACATCCTGCCCGCTCATTCTCACATCATAGCCTTCTTTCAACAAAGAACCATACGCTAATAATTCTCCCATTGCCCAATCTAATTGATCATTCTCAAAAAACATTTTATGTCTTTGATCAATTAATCGTTCTATTTTTCTAAGGAACTTTTTATCAGACGGAAGTTTAGTAATTACTTCGGCTATTTCAGTCAATTTATCTTTATCATATGTGGTGTCAACCACATCCATCATTTCAACTTCTTGAACTCTTTCATAACCTACCCATTCATCATGCATAAACGGAGTGATTATCGTTTTTTCTTGCTTACGAGAATCTTCTAATTCTTCTTCAAGCGAAGCTTTGTATTCTTTTTCAAGTTTAGACACATATTCTGCATCAATAATACCCTCAAAAATTAATTTTTCAGCATAGATATCTCTTGGGTTTTTATGTTTTGCAATTGCCTTATATAATTTAGGTTGTGTAAAACGTGGTTCATCACCTTCATTATGCCCGTACTTACGATATCCCAATAGGTCAATAAAAACATCTCGCTTAAATGTCATTCTAAAGTCTAGTGCAAAATTAACGGCATGTACTACGGCTTCGGCATCATCTGCATTAACATGCAATACTGGAGATAAGGTTACTTTTCCTACATCGGTACAATAGGTAGATGATCTGGCATCTAGATAATTAGTAGTAAACCCTATCTGGTTATTCACTACGATATGCATAGTCCCTCCTGTTTTATATCCATCTAGATTAGCCATTTGCACAATCTCATAGACTAGTCCCTGACCTGCAACAGCAGCATCTCCATGCACAACAATCGGCAGAACTGCAGATGTGTTTTCTTGGTAATGACGATCTTGTTTTGCCCTAGCGATTCCTTCTACTACAGCTCCTACAGTTTCTAAATGTGAAGGGTTGGGAGCTATATTCATATTTATAGCTTTACCAGAATCGGTTTCTCGTTTTGAAGTCCATCCTAAATGGTACTTTACATCTCCATCAAAAACAGCTTCTTCATAATCTTTACCGTCAAACTCACTAAAAATATCTTTGGGACTCTTTCCAAAAATATTAGTAAGTGTACTGAGTCGTCCACGATGTGCCATCCCCATTACAAACTCTTTTACTCCTAAATCTGCAGCTTTTTCTACTAATGCATCTAGTGCAGGAATAAGAGATTCTCCTCCTTCGAGTGAAAAACGCTTTTGCCCGACATATTTGGTATGTAAAAAACTTTCAAACGAAACTGCTTGGTTGAGTTTTTTAAGAATGTGTTTCTTTTGGTCGGCAGAAAACTTGGTTCTATTGGTATTAAAATTAACTCTAGATTGAATCCATTCGCGTTCTTCTGGATTACGAATGTACATATATTCTATCCCGATCGAATCACAATAGATCTGCTCCAGATGAACAACAATATTACTCAGCGTATTAGGACCAATCCCGATAATCTCTCCTGCGTTAAAAACAGTATTGAGATCTGCTTGGCTTAATCCAAAATTCTCTAAGGCTAACGTGGGTGTATATTTTCTTCGATCTCTTACTGGATTGGTTTTCGTAAATAAATGACCTCTTGTTCTATACGCATCTATTAGTCGAACTACCTGAAACTCTTTCTGAACACTCTCGGGTACTGTTGTAGTTCCTCCTGATTCTTTGTCGACATAAATGGTTTCTCCAGAACCATTGGCATTTTCTAAACCAAAATCAAATCCTTGAAAAAAAGCCCTCCAACTAGGTTCTACGCTATCAGGGTTTTGTAAGTATTGATCATATAAATCTGCAAAAAATGCGGTATGAGCCGCATTCAAAAATGAATATTTATCCATATGTAAGTACTCAATTGTCTTTTTTATGACAAAACGCTACAAAAATACAACAATTACAATTTATTGACCATTGAAATATCTATATTTATACAACATTTTTTGAAATTTAACGATGAAAGTATATACTCTTCAAAAATTTAAAGCTTTTACTTTAGTTTCAATTATTGTGTTTTCCTTACAAATTAGTTATTCACAAAATGATGATTTTTGGTCTAAAGTAAGTTTTGGTGGCAATCTTGGAATAGGTTTTAATAATGACACTTTTAGTGGAGTACTAGAACCGATGGCAATCTATAATTTTAACGATCAGTTTGCCTTAGGTACCGGAATTAGTTTTGGATACACAGAAGCTAATAATTTTACAGCTACAAATTATGGCGCAAGTATCCTTACTTTTTATAGCCCCATACGTGAAATCCGTTTATCTGCTGAGTTTCAAGAAATGGGAGTTTCTAGAACTTTTGAAATTGAAAATGCCGCAGACATAAAAGAAGATTATTGGTACCCTGCACTATTTCTTGGTGGTGGGTATCGTATAGGTAATATAAGTCTGGGTATTCGTTATGATATTCTTTATGACGACGATAAAAGTATTTATGGTAGCGCTTATATCCCTTTTGTAGGGGTGTTTTTCTGAAAACTATTCTATTTCAAATCAAAAATCAGATGCGGTAAAACCATATTAAAAACAGGTGAAAACATCTGTTTTTTAATTTTTTTCGTATATTTAAACTCATCTTACCCAAATACTTATGTCATGAAATTTTTAATGATACTGATCCTTTGTGGTTTTATTACTGCATGTTCAGGAACTAAAACGGCCACTACCTCCAAACCAAAAACGCACAGTAACAATCCAAAGACAAACAGTTTAAAAAATGCTCCTGTGGGTAAAATTGATACTTCTGAAACCACTTCAAAGAAAGCTGCAGAAATTATCGAAAAGTATACGAAATATGCTCTTAAAGATATTGCACGATCACAAATTATAAAAACAAAAAATGGATATTGGTGGAAATTTTCGAATGTGAGATACGGTCAAAAATTTATAGTAACTACAGATTCTAATTTTAATAACGTACAAATTAAAAAACAAATTAAAAAAAAGACATAATCTAGTACTATCAAGAATTCATACTATTATTGCGAAACCAAACCTTTTTCCATTCTCTTTTTAAAATTAAATATGCTGCATGATTGGCAATTTCATTTATATTTTCAGAGTTAAAATTTCGCATCTCGGCTTCAGAAACATCAACTGCATATAATAAATTCAGATACTGGTCGAAAGCATTTTTCAGCTTATCTAAAAGTAAATTTGTTAATTCTATAATAAGATCATCGGGCAGTATTTCCTTAGCAATTACACCATCTGTAATACCAGCTCGAATTATGTCTTTTTGAAGTTGTGCCAACACTTGGGGATATAGATTAAATGTAGCAACTTCACTAAGAAGTTCTTTAAAAAAAGCTATATTTTGATGATCAGACACTTCTATTCATTAAGTTTTCACCAAAAAGACGTAAAAGTGATTTTTTATCTTCTGAAATATTCATATCCTTAAGTGCCATAAAAGCTTTTTGAGTATAGGCTTCAATCTCTTCTCTGGTCGCTTCTTTGGCGCCTGTAGTTTCAAAAAAATATTTTACTGCATTTATTTTATCCGATGGGTCATCTGGATTCAACGAAAACAATCCTTGTAATTGTTTTTGCTCATCCTTTGAACAAAATTCTAAAGCTTTTAAGTATAAAAATGTCTTTTTATTCTCTATAATATCTCCTCCAACTTGTTTTCCAAAAGTTTCAGGATCTCCAAACGCATCAAGATAATCATCCTGAAGTTGAAACGCCAATCCTAATAACCTCCCAAAATCATAAATTGATGATTGACAACTCTCTTCGGCATTTGCAACAATAGCTCCCATTTTTAAAGCAGCTCCAACTAGCACTGCAGTTTTATATTCTATCATTTTGATATATTCAGGAATGGTGACATCATCTCTAGTTTCAAAATCAATATCATACTGTTGTCCTTCACATACTTCTATTGCCGTTTTGGTAAATAATTTAGCCAGTTTTTTAAACGTATCTCCTTCATAGCTTTCAAATAACTGATATGCATTAATAAGCATCGCATCGCCAGAAAGAATCCCTGTATTAATATCCCATTTTTCATGAACGGTTTCTTTACCTCTTCGTAGTGGAGCTGCATCCATAATATCATCATGAATTAAAGAAAAGTTATGAAAAACTTCGACAGCAAGAGCAGCATCTAAAGCATTGTTATAGGACCCTCCAAAAATCTCAGAAGCCATTAAGACCAACGTTGGTCTTAACCGCTTACCACCCAAAGCTAATATATAATTAATGGGCTCATACAAGTTTTTTGGTTCTTTGGTAGTGGTTTTCTGGGTTAGATATTCTAAAAAATATCCTTGATAATCTGAAATTGTATGCACAGTAATTTTTTATGCTAAGGTAAAATAAAATTTGAGATCAGTATTTCAATTTTTTGTCCAAAAATAGCCCCAACATACGTCTCAATATTAATATTTAAAAATTAACATTGTCCCCTTTATTATAAGTAGGTATGTTAAATAAATGTAAAACTTAGGAAACTTTTATTGTTTTTTTAGTTTCCATGTGTACATTTGTCAGCATTAGTACACAATCACCCCAATAATGAAGGAAAAAATAGTTGAAAAAGCCAACGATATGTTTTTGAACTTAGGTTTCAAGAGTGTTACTATGGATGATCTTGCCTCTGAGATGGGAATTTCTAAAAAAACTATATATGCGCATTTTCAAAACAAAACAAAACTCGTAGAGGCGACTACTCATCATTTATTTTGTAAAATAAGTGATGGTATAAATGCAATTTTAGAAGAAAATTTTGATCCGATCGAAGAGTTATATGCTATCAAAACCTTTGTAATGCACCATCTTAAAAATGAAAAAACGGCTCCATTACATCAACTAGAAAAATATTATCCAAAGATACACCAAGGATTAAAAGGAAAGCAATTTGAAGTTTTTCAAAAGTGTGTTGTAGATAATTTAAAAAGAGGGATCGAAAAAGGGGTCTTTAGGAAGAATATTGATATTGAATTTATATCTAGGATATATTTTATTGGAACCAATGGAATCAAAGACAAAGCAATGTTTCCTGATGAAATATTTCCAGTAACAAAACTTATGGATGATTATCTAGAGTATCATATCCTAGGAATCACCACAGAAAAAGGACGTACAATTTTAAACAATCTTATAAAAGAATAATACATATGAAAAACAACCTTTGGTTACTTTGTTTAGGTTGGATATTCACCACCGCAATGCAAGCGCAACAAGCGTCAACCGATTCTATTTATTCATTTACCTTAGATGAAGCTGTTGAATTTGCATTAGAAAATAGTTATCAATCTATTAATGCCAGGCGAGATGTTGCAAAAGCATTAAAAAGAAAATGGGAAACTACGGCAGATGGTTTGCCACAACTTGATGCTACTATCGATTATCAAAATCAATTAAAACAACCAGTAACTATTTTACCTGGTGAAATAGTTGGAGGAGAAGTCGGAACTTTTGTTCCAGTAATTTTTGGAGTAAAGCAGCAAGCAACCGCTACAGCTACACTAAGACAACTTATTTTTGATGGATCTTACCTAGTTGGTTTACAGGCAGCAAAAAGCTTTTTACAATATAATAATGATGTACAAGAAAAAACACAATTAGAAGTTCGAAAAGGGGTTATTAATGCCTACGGAAGTGTGCTTGTTTCTCAAGAAAGTGTAAAAATCCTTGAAAATAATGTAGCTACACTCGAAAAAAACTATCTAGAAACAAAAAAAATATTTGAGAATGGCCTTGCCGAAGAAGAAGATGTAGAACAGTTACAGATCACATTACTACAGATAAAAAATCAACTTAGTAATACAAAGCGTTTAGAAAAAATAGCTATGCAAATGTTTAATCTTACTATAGGAGTAGATATTAATGTTAGTACAACACTTTCTGAAACGTTGGATGATTTATCTATGAAAAATATGGATCCGTCAATCACAACAAAACCGTTTATTATTGAAAACAATATCGATTATCGATTAGCAGAACTTCTTACAGAACAACGACGATTAGAATTAAAATTAGAAAAAAGTAGAGCACTACCCTCTCTATCTGCATTTGTAAATTATGGGACTTCTGCATTTGATAACGATTTTGTGTTTTTGGATAGTGAAACCCCATGGTTTCAATCATCAATTTTAGGAGCCAGTCTTAACATTCCTATTTTTAGTTCTTTTAAAAGAAGTGCGAGAACGCAACAAGCAAAAATTGCAGAAGAACAATCAAAAACAGATTTTATTAGGACGCAGAATGAAATACAACTTCAATATGATACTGCGATAAGTGACTATAAGTTTTCGATAGAGAGTTATGATACAGCAAAGCAAAACTTAACTCTAGCAGAGCGTATCGAGAAAAAGAATCAGATCAAATATTCTGAAGGCCTTGCCAGTAGTTTTGAATTAAGACAAGCACAGCTGCAATTATATTCTTCGCAAGACGAAATATTAAACGCTATGCTTAATATTATAAATAAGAAAGCAGCGTTAGAAACGATTTTAAATACACCAAACAATAATTAATCCAATTATGAAAAAGATATTTACCATAGTATCCATATCACTTCTTATCATTTCATGCGGGCAAGATAATACTGCATCTATAGAAAAGATTATAGAAAAAGGTAATCTTGAAGCATTACGTACCAAAAGAACTGAGGTTGTTGCAGCACAACAATCTATTGCAGATCAATTACATCAACTTGACGAAGCAATTGCCGCATTGGATTCGGTAAAAAAACTTCCTTTGGTAACCACCATCATGGCAAAGGATACGTTGTTTAATCACTATTTAGAGCTACAAGGAAATGTAGAAACCAAGAAAAATATAGTCCTTTATCCAGAAATGGGAGGTATTCTTACTCGAGTGTATGTCAAAAAAGGTCAAAAAGTATCCAAAGGACAATTATTGGCCAGAATTGATGACGGTGGATTGAGTCAACAATTATCTCAGATAGAAGTACAAACCCAATTGGCAAAAACAACTTTTGATCGCCAAAAAAGACTTTGGGATCAAAAAATCGGTTCAGAAATCCAATATCTAGAGGCAAAAACAAATTTCGAAGCGCAACAAAATGCAGTAAATCAGATTAAACGCCAATTAGCCAAAACCACTGTAAACGCACCTTTTTCTGGGGTTATTGACGATGTTATTACAGAACAAGGTAGCGTGGTTTCACCAGGGCAAAATGCAATCATTCGTATTATTAACTTAGATGATATGTATATCGAAACAGAAGTACCAGAACGTTACATTTCAAATGTTACTGTAGGTAAAGATGTACAAGTGTATTTCCCTATTCTCGGAAAAACAATTAACACAAAAATCCGCCAGGTAGGAAACTATATTAATCCAAACAACCGCTCTTTTATGGTAGAAGTTGGGATTCCGTCTAACGGAGGAACTGTTAAACCAAATCTTACTGCCAAAGTAAAGATCAATGACTACACAAATGATAAAGCGATATTAATTCCGCAAAGTATACTTTCAGAAAATGCAGATGGGGACCAATACACTTATGTTACTTCTACAAAAGATGCACAAAATATTGCCGAAGCCAAAAGAGTAATTGTACAAACAGGAAAAACACAAGGGGATCTTATCGAAATTTTACAAGGTATTAATAGTGGTGATGCTGTTATAAGTGAAGGAGCAAGAAGTGTAAAAGATGGTCAAAAAGTGAAAATTTTAAACTAAAATCCTATGCAAGTCAATAAGAAAAAAGTAGATAAGGAATTTAGATTATCGTCATGGGCAATCGATAATCCAACAACGATCTATGTCATGATTGGTATATTTTTGTTTTTAGGACTTTCGGCATATTTTTCTATGCCCAGAGAAAGTTTTCCTGAAATCAATGAGACCAAAATTTACATCAGTGTTCCTTATCCAGGAAATACTGCAGAGGATATAGAACGATTAATTGTTGACCCTTTAGAAGATAAATTAAAAAATGTAAGTGGCGTAGTCGAAATCACTTCTACTTCTCAAGAGGATTATGCTATTATTACGGTAGAATTTGAAGAGGATATGTCTGTACCTGAAGCTAAACAAAAGGTAAAAGACGAGGTAGATTCTGAAAAAGCAAATGAAGATTGGCCAACATTTAATAGTGCCAAGGTAGAACCCAATGTTTTTGATTTGAGTATTTCTGAAGAAACTCCGATCATGAATATCAATATTACAGGAGATTATCCAGTAGAGAAATTAAAAGAGTATGCAGAATATCTAGAGGATGAAATAGGAGATCTTTCTGAAATCAAAAAAGCGGATATTCGGGGGGCACAAGAAAAAGAAGTGGCTGTAGCTGTAGATATCTACAAAATGATGGCTGCCAAAGTAAGTTTTGATGATGTTATTAATACCATTCGCAATGGTAATATGACCATGTCTGCAGGAAACATGATTGCTAGTGGTCAAAGACGTACTATAAGGATCCTTGGAGAAATAGACAATCCTTCTGCACTTGATGGTTTCGTAGTAAAATCTCAGAACGGTGCAGTATATCTTCGGGATATTGCAAAAGTAACTTTTAAAGAAGAAGACAAAACTACATACGCTAGAGAATATGGTAAAAATGTTGTCATGTTGGATGTTAAAAAACGTTCAGGAAAAAACATGATCGAAGCCGTAGAAAAGATAGGTCTTATCTTAGAAGATGCCAAAGAAAATGTATTTCCAAAAGATCTAAAAATTAGTGTTGCCAATGACCAATCTGAAAAGACCATTAATCAAGTAGATGATTTGGTGAACAATATTATTTTCGGGATTATACTGGTTGTAGGTGTATTAATGTTCTTTTTAGGATTCAGAAATGCACTTTTTGTAGGGTTTGCGATCCCAATGTCGATGTTTATGTCCTTTATGATTTTATCTGCTTTAGGGTATACGATGAATACGATGATTCTCTTTGCTTTGATTATGGGATTAGGGATGTTGGTTGACAATGGTATTGTGGTGGTAGAAAATGTATATCGATTGATGGAAGAAGAAGGCATGTCTCGTATCGAAGCAGCCAAAAAAGGTATCGGTGAAATTGCATTTCCTATCATTATTTCTACAGCTACCACTGTAGCAGCATTTATACCTCTTGGTATGTGGCCAGGGGTTATGGGCGAGTTTATGATCTATTTCCCGATTACACTTTCTGTCGTATTAGGTTCTTCATTATTTGTCGCAATCTTTATTAACGCAATGTTGGTTTCTCAATTTATGGAGGTTGGAGAAAAGGTATTGTCTTTGAAACAACTGATACGATTAACTATCATTCTAGGAGGCATCGGAATCTTTATTTTGATTGTTGGTGGAGCCGTAAAAGGGCTGGGAACACTTATGATATTTACTGCAGCTATGTTTTGGGTATATAAATATGTACTCAAAGGAGCTGCTAATTTCTTTCAAAAAAGAATTCTGGCTTGGCTTGAAGATAAATACCAACGTTTTTTAACCTATGCTTTAAAAGGGTGGAGAGCCTATACATTTACCTTTGGCACCTTTATATTGTTATTTATTGTCTTTGCAATGTTTGGAGCTTCTGTTGGAAGTCAACGTACCAAGGTAGAGTTTTTCCCTGATAACAAACCCAACCAAATTATTGTATACATAGAGTATCCGCAAGGAACTGATATCGATAAAACCAATGCAATTACCAAAGAAATTGAACAACGTGTATATGCAGTAGTTAATGATAAAGAATATATTGAAGATAGTGCTGATTATAATTTCCTTGTAGAATCTGCTGTTTCTCAAGTAGGAGAAGGTGCCGGTAATCCCCAAACCGATGGAGGAAGTAATGCCGAGATGCCTCACCGTGCTAAGATTACGGCTACGATGCGTGAATTTAAATATAGAAAAGGAAAAGATTCTGAACTACTACGTCAAAAAGTTCAAGAAACCCTAAAAGGGATTTATCCTGGGATTGCTATTTCTGTAGAAAAGGATGCTGTAGGCCCTCCTGCAGGGTACCCAATCAATGTTGAAATTGAGGGTCCAAACTACGATGAGTTGATCAATATCGCAGAGCAAATGCGAAATTTTATCAATGAAAAAAATATACCTGGGATCGAAGAACTAAAAATCGATGTGAATAAAGGAAAACCTGCCATGCAAGTGGTCGTTGATCGTGAAAAAGCAGGAGAATTAGGTGTCTCTGCTGGCCAGGTAGGTAACCAATTACGTCGCTCTATTTTTGGTGAAAAAGCAGGGGTGTATAAAAAAGACGGAGAAGATTATGATATCTATGTTCGTTTTAATGAAGAGAACAGATATAATACCAGCGCTATATTTAATCAAAATATCACCTTTAGAGATCAAGCTAGCGGAAAGTTAAAAGAAATTCCTGTTTCGACAGTAGCTTCGCATAAGAACACATCATCTTTTAGTGCCATTAAGCATAAGGATACTAAAAGAGTAGTAACTGTGTATTCTGGATTGCAACCTGGGTATACCGATGCAGGAGCTATTGTATCTCAAATCCAAACAGAAATGGCTAGTTTTACCGAATTGCCTAGAGGTGTTAAGATTGACTATACCGGTCAGATAGAAGAGCAAAACAAACAAATGGCTTTCTTGATGGGAGCATTTTTCTCTGGATTAGGGCTTATCATGTTGATTCTTGTTTTTCAGTTTAGTTCTATTTCTAAACCTACGATCATCATGATTGCAATCTTCTTGAGTTTTATTGGTGTTTTTGGAGGGATTATTGCAACAGGAGCTTCTTTTGTGATTATGATGACCATGATGGGTATTATCTCACTTGCTGGTATCGTTGTAAACAATGGTGTGGTACTGCTGGATTATACTCAGCTCTTAATAGATCGAAAAAAGGTAGAGCTTAATGTACCCGATGATCAATTATTACCTAATGAAGAGGTCATGAAACTCATTATTAGAGGTGGTAGAGCTCGTTTAAGACCCGTATTATTAACGGCCATTACAACCGTATTAGGGTTAATACCATTAGCCATTGGGTTTAACTTAGACTTTTTCTCATTATTTAGTACTGGGGATCCTAAGATATATATAGGAGGTGATAATGTAATTTTTTGGGGACCACTAGCCTGGACCGTAATCTACGGATTGATTATCGCCACCTTCCTTACTTTAATTATAGTACCCTGTTTATTCTTTATTGTAAACAGATTTAAGGTTAGGTTTTATAAAAAGAAAGTTGTAGCAGTTCCTGTAACTACTGCAACCACATAGGGATATGTAAAATTGATTGAGAAACGCCGCAATATTTGCGGCGTTTTTTGTTTCATAAGGGTTTCTCTTCTCTACCAAAAAACCTGTAGCTCTATACGTTACTTCTTACTATTTCATAAGTGTGTTTTTTATCGGTCTCAAAAAATGAGACAAAGAACAGGTAATATTACACTGTGAAAACAACACTTCTAACCAAAATTGAATAAAATAGTAATACTCAATTATGAAAAAAGTTATCTTTTTATGTCTTTTGAGCGCATTGAATTTTAATCTGAATGCTCAATTTACTTTTAGCAATAACCAAGCTACTACCAATAACGAAATTGTAGCTCCCGTATTAAGGTTAAGCAATGAAATAAGAGTTGCGAACACATTTGCAGCTAATGATCCATCTATAGGAACACTTGACAACTCTGCTTACGGTATTAACATTAGTAAAACGCATGGTATTGGGTTTGCCTTTAACGGTTCTCATAAAACAATTATAGATCCTAATGGCGAAATTATAACTCCTGTATTAAGGATAAGTAATGAGATAAGAGTTGCAAATACATTTGCTGCCAATGACCCGATAATTGGCACACTTGACAATACAGGCTACGGAATCAATATAAGTAAAACACATGGTATAGGGTTTGCCTTTAATGGTTCTCATAAAACTATAATAGATCCCAATGGCGAAATTATAGCTCCTGTATTAAGGGTAAGTAATGAAATAAGAGTTGCGAATACATTTGCTGCCAATGATCCTGCAATTGGTACCCTTGACAATACAGGCTACGGAATCAATATTCACAAAACCAATGGTATCGGATTTGCTTTTAATGGAACCCATAAAATGTTTTTTAAACCTAATGGAAATGTCTCAATCATAGGCAAGTTAGAAACGAAAGAAATTAAGGTGTCTACTACTCCAACAGCAGATTTCGTTTTTGAAGAAACTTACGAGCTTCCTAGTCTAGATTTTATTGAAAAACATATCAAAGAAAATAAGCATTTACCAGAGATTGCTTCAGCAAAAGAAATGAAAGCCAATGGAGTTAACATTGGAAACTTCCAAATACAATTACTTCAAAAAATTGAAGAACTCACCCTATATACAATAGCACAAGAGAAGAAAATTAAAGAGTTACAAGATCAAAATAAAAGAATCAAGGTTATAGAACAAAAACTAGAACTTTTACTAAAAAACTAACAACTAACTATCATGAAAAAAATAATTTTTACCCTTTTTATAACAGCAGTATTTACGTTTAATTCAAATGCACAATCTGTACCAATAAGTGGAAACAGTTTTCACTATTATGGACCAAATACAAGTTGGGGAGAATATCTAAAAGTTGGAGGTAATGGTAGAGGAACTACCAAAGCCTCTGTAGTTGCCACTAATGGAAATTTACATTTAGATTCAAAAGATGGCAATGCTACATATCTTAACCATTATAGTAAAGGAAATACGTATCTGAATACACAAGGAGGAAATGTAGGAATAGGAACAAGCTCACCTGCAGAAAAATTACATGTTAATGGAAGCATTCGCGGTAATGTCGCAGGTGGTTCGGTACGTTTAAAATCTGCACATGGTTATATAGATGTTGGAGCTCAAAATACCAGTTGGGCGCATATTTACACCGATAGACCAAAAATAATTTTTAACAAAGATGTCTATACTACTACCAATGCATTCTCATCATATAATAATGATTTAATCTTAAGAACAAAAGGAACAGAAAGGCTACGAGTAGATGATGTAAGTGGTAATGTTGGTATAAATACTACTGCTCCAAAATCAAAATTACACATCAACGGAGATCTATTTATGAATGCCGGAGAAGGATTTAGAGTTTTTGGGGATGCCAATTATTTTGGAGAATATTTGGATGGGGTCATTTTCGAGATGCAAGATGGTAATTCTACCAATGGTAATACTGATGGTGGATTTGTTTTTAGAGGTCATACTCCTACCGATAATGTGTCAAAAAACTGGATGGTGATCAAATCTGGGGGGCTTGTTGGTATCGGTACTAATACTCCAGATGCAAAACTTGCTGTAAATGGTAAAATACATGCCAAAGAAGTCAAAGTAGATCTTGCAGGTTGGCCTGATTATGTATTTGAAACAACATACAACCTACCTACTCTAACAGAAGTAGAAAATCACATCCAGAAAAATGGTCATTTGATCAATATACCTTCTGCAGAAAAAGTTGAACAAGATGGAGTTCTACTTGGTGAAATGAACAAAAAACTTCTTGAAAAAATCGAAGAACTTACACTTTACGCTATTGCACAGGAAAAGAAAATACTTCAACAAGAAAGCAAAAATCAAGAGCTAGAAACTCGATTAGAGAAGCTAGAAAATTTGCTACAAAACAACACTAAATAAACCAATATCATGCAAAGACATCTCATCTTCACGCTTTTCATCTTACTAACCCAATATATGTTCTCTCAAGGAGGGATACAAACGGGTTCTGGCCCAGTAGATGTACCGCAAATATTTCCTGGTTCGCCAGAGGCATCAACATTAGGTAAATTTGGTGAAATACCTGTAAACATGGGTATAGGAGTTGCCAATCAAACCGTTCCTATTTATACCATACAAGAAGGAGGTTATGAATTGCCAATTTCTTTAAACTATAATTACACTGGTTTGCTTGTTGATGAAATCCCTGGGATTACCGGATTGGGATGGTCCTTAAATGCTGGTGGTATCATCACCAGACAGTTAAGAGGTCGACCCGATGAAGAACCTAATGGCTATATAGGAACTAATAGAATAGGATTAAACTGGGTACTTCCTTATGTAAACAACCAACTTTCAACTGATCAAAAAAATAGATTTAAAGAAAGTGCTGCTTCTGGTAGCTGGGACACACAACCCGATAAGTTTATGATCAGTGTGGGTAATGTACAAGCTAGTTTTTATTTTGATGAAAACAAAAACGTAGTCATCAAACCCTATAAACCTTATAAAATCGAAGTTATTAATGGAGATTTCAATCAAGGGATCAAAGTAACCGATGATAGCGGGATACAATATTTTTTTCAAGCAAAAGAGATCACCAAAAGAATTCCCCCGTATGGAATTAGTGATATTATTGCAACTCCTGTTAATGGATATATCTCTAGTTGGAAACTTACTAAAATACAACTAACTAACAATAAAACTATTGATTTTAAGTATACAGGATATTATCATACGCAAAGAACATTCTCGCAATCCTATACAAAAGCTTTAGCCGGTTATGGTGGTTGTGGAAATAACTTAAGAAGCTCTCAAGCCAGATACGGTGTATCTTCAAAAATCATTGAAAGTATTTCATTTTCATTAGGTAAGGTCGAATTTACAACCACTAGACCTAATGCAACAGTACTCAATCAATACCTCGCAAGACTAGACAAAATAAAGGTTAAAGATATTTTTAACAAAGAAATCTATACCTATGATTTAACGTATAATAACAATAACAATACCCGAAAATTAATAACAAGTTTAAAAATAAATAACGATAATACGAATCAGTATCAATTTCAATATAAAGGAAACCCTGCCGATAATATCTTTTATACCAAACAAGATTTTTGGGGATATGCCAATGCTAATAATACAGGTAAACTTGTTAATATCAATGACTTATACGGCCCAAGAAAACCAAGTTTTGGTCAAGGCTCAAGTGGTGCGCTTCAAAAAATTATGTATCCTACCAAAGGAAGTACAGAGTTTGTCTATGAACAAAACACTTATGATCCTGGAGTAGATGGTGATGAATACGATGATTTTTATGATGCTAGCACCTCTTCATGTGGGATTAGTAATGAGTCACACAGTGCTAATGCATCTGCTACAGCTGGAAGCGATGGTGATGGAAAAGAGTTTACTATTACCGAAGATACTGCTGCCGAAATTACTATATCGGTTACCAAAGGGACCTCTGGAGGTGCACTTGGAGCAAAAGTTTATGAAAAAAATACAACTGATCATTCACCTACCGCATGTCAATCAAGTCTCCTAGCAGAATGTGATTCAAGAGAACCATGTACTATTGCGCAACTTAACTATGGTGCAGGATTTTTACAGCCAGGCCAATCACTTACCAAGAATTTTAAGAAGAAAGTATATTTAAAAAAAGGAACCTATTCTGTTACAGCTTTTGTAAATAATGTAGGACCAGATGGATACTCTAGCGCTTCAATAACAGTCAAAATAAATAGAGGTAATGCATCACATCCACAAGCTAGATCTAGAGCAACGGGAGGTATACGAATCAAAACCATCAAAAGTTGCCCAGGCAACAATCCTGCTAACTGTATTACCAAAGAATATGTGTATGAAAACAGTGACGGTATTAGTGAAGGGCTACTGTTTAGAAGAAGAAATCTAACCACATATGATTATGGAACATCTTCTTTAATGAATGGCAGCGGTAACCCTTATGTGCAAACTTGTGTGTATAAAAGTTATTCGAGTTCTAGCAATATGCCTCTTGGGTATTATATGGGGAGCCATATCATTTATAAACAAGTGATCGAAAAATTCACTTCAGAAAATGGTAATAACGGAACCCGGAAATTAATTTTTAATCGTAATATTCCAGAGCCTATTGCTTTTCCGTTTCCTATAAAAGATGATAATGCCTATAAAAATGGAAAACTCCTTAAAGAAGTAATTGCCAAATCCGATGGTTCCCCAGTAAAAGAGACTACAAATCATTATGATTTTGATGACGATTTAAACTTTAATAGAAGAGTGTATTCTGTTAAAGTGGGTCAAAATGTATTTGCATCTCAGGGGCCAGGTAATTATGTAGTAGACATTACAACCTTTAATGCCAATCGTAATGTAGATCGGGTAATTCAAACCGCCACGACAGATCATGTTGAGGGTAGTACCATATATACTCAAAACTTTTATAGATATAATAATCCACAAGGGCATATAAAACAGCAGGAGATTATTAATAGTAACAATGAGAAAACCATTAATAAATATTTCTATCCTTATAATTTTAGTACTAGTATAGCAAATGGCTTATCAGGCCTCAATAGGGTTTCTTATCCACTTAGAAAACAAGTGTTTGAAGATCAAAAACTACTTAGCACACAAGATAATGATTATAAAAACTGGGGAAATAACATCTTACTTCCAGAGGTTGTGAAAACAGCAAAGAAAAGTGACACGCCAGAACCTAGACTTACCTATTATGATTATGACAATTATGGAAATCCATTAGAAGTATCCAAAGTTGATGGAACCCATATAGCATATATCTGGGGGTATCAAGATGCGCTACCAATAGCCAAAATAGAGAATGCCACCTATAGCCAGGTAGCTTCATATGTTGCTAATCTAAAAACCAAATCTAATGCCGATAATGACCGTACTCAAGGCAACTCGGGTAAAGAAGGAGCGTTACGACAAGCACTCAATGGGTTAAGAAACGCTTTCCCTAATGCTATGATCACCACATACACCTATGACCCTTTGATTGGGGTAACTAGTATGACCGATCCCAGAGGTTATACAATGTATTATCATTATGACACACAAAATCGCCTGCAATTTATAAAAGATGCTCAAGGCAAACTTGTCTCTGAAAACAAATACAACTACAAAAACCAATAACAGAAGATCTTATGAAAACTGTATTCAAAAACTTCAGAAGTAAAAAAACAATCTTAATTCTTCTTCTATTGGTCATCTCGATAGGATATGCTCAAGAACCTCCAGCGCTTGATCAAAAAAAGAAAGATAAAAACATTGCTATAGACCCTAGTATTGTGGTTCCCAATATTGTTATTCCTGGAGATGGAGATGGTGGCGGTGGATGTATCTATTTTTATAGAGATAAGGATGGAGATGGACAAGGAGATAGAAATTATAGAGTTTGCAGAACCTCAAGACCTGCAGGATATTCTACTAATTACAATGACTGTAATGACAATGATAGTTCGATCAGAATTGGAGCTCCAGAAATCTGTGATGGAAAAGATAATGATTGTGATGGTCGAATTGATGAAGACCCGGTACCTGCTACTCCAACAGCCACTGCTGTAAATAATTGTGGTAGTAGTAGCCTTACTCGAGGAAATCCTCCTGGTGGAATTACATGGTACTGGCAAAGTAGTGCTACCGGAATCAGTACTACCAATAGTGCTAAAACCATTACTCGTACTGGTGGAAGCCCATACTATCTAAGAGCCAGAGATAATGTCAAAAAATGCTGGAGTGCTGCCCGTACGATATATTATGCTCCTAAAAGAGTGCCTATCATGCCTCCTGCTCCAACAGTTACTAATAAATGTGGTGCTACAGAACTTACAAGAGCTAATCCTCCTACAGGAATAACCTATTACTGGCAAAGCTCTGCTTCGGGAACCACTACTGGCTATAGCTTAAAAACTACCATCCGATGGGAAGGAAGTGTATACTACCTTAGATCAAGAGATAATAACTCGCTATGCTGGAGTACAGCTCGAAAAGTAAACTACACCATAAAGCCATCTCCTGATAGACCTCCTATTCCCAGTGTGGCCAATAATTGTGGCGGTAGTATTTTGACTAGAGGTAACCCGCCTAGTGGGTTTACATATTATTGGCAAAGCACTCAAAGTGAATATAGTACTGCAAATGCTGCAAAAACCATTACCAGAACTACTGGAAACAAATATTATCTAAGAGCTAGAAATAATAGTAATGGTTGTTGGAGTGGGTATGTACAAGTAGACTATGCCGTAAAATACCTCCCTGGTAAACCCACGGCAACAGTAGCAAATAATTGTGGCAATACACTACTGACCAGAGGAAATCCTCCTAATGGAATTACATGGTATTGGCAAAGTAGTGCTTCAGGAACTAGTACAGGGAACTCCTCTAAAACCTATACACGTACTAGCGGAACACAATTCTTCTTACGTGCTCGTAACAACACTACAGCATGTTGGGGTCCATCGTTAACGATAAACTATAGCATCAATACAATACCCGCTACCCCCACTATAAAATCGGTAACTCAAAATTGCCAAAGTACAGTAATCACCCGTAATAATCCACCTAACGGAATTACGTGGTATTGGCAAAGTAATGCTTCAGGAACTAGTACAGCTAATGCAACCGAATCTACTACCAGAACCAGTGGCACTATATATTATCTAAGAGCCAGAAACAATACCTCTGGATGTTGGGGAACGGCTAAAACCATAAATTATAGTATCCTGCAACCCACTATATGGTATGCCGATAGTGATGGGGATGGTCTGGGAGATCCAAGTACCACACAAAACTCTTGTGCACAACCTCCAGGATATGTAAACAATAAAAATGATAAATGTCCGGATCAATATGGGGATCAACAAGGGTGTCCTTATACTCCACATACGCTTTCATTATCTAATGAAAACTATGTATTCACCAGAGCATATCAGACTCCTATCACCTCACCTAACCAAATTAAGTTTAATAAAGATGTCATAGAAGAGGTTACCTATTTTGATGGATTAGGGCGATCAAAACAACAAACTGCTATCAAAGGGTCACCAGATCAAAAAGATATTGTAACGCATATCGAATATGATGATTATGGAAGACAAGCCAGACAATATTTACCCTTTGAATCTAATACCACTGTAGGTAGTATTAAAAGTGTAACTATTAATACTGATATCAATAGTTATTATTTGAATACGTATAGTGAAGATTTTCCTGGAATCACCAATGCAGCGCAAGTCAATGCATATTCAGAAAGTGTTTTTGAGGCTTCACCTCTTAATAGAGTGACAGAACAAGGAGCACCTGGTAAAGCATGGAAAGCCAATCCAACTAGTGATACCGATCATACCATCAAGTTTGATTGGAAAACCAATAGTGTAAATGAAGTAGCTTATTTTTATGTCACCTTTCAAAACAA
>CANMWA010000009.1 GCA_947501475.1 uncultured Aquimarina sp.
GATGACAATGATGGGAATCCAGATACTACCGATCCAAATCCATTAGTGGCAACAACAATGGATGATCTGTTGACCGTAGTAGAAGGAACTACAGGAACTGTGAATGTATTGACCAATGATGACTTTTTGCCGGGTGCAAATACCACTATTGTAGATGCAGGAACAGGAACAGCTAACGGAACGATTGTCTTTGATCCATTAACAGGTGAATTAGATTATACACCTGCTGCTGGTGAAGAAGGCACAACAGTAACCGTAGTATATACGGTATGTAATACAGCAGTATCTCCACAAGTATGTGAGGATGCCACCGTAGCGATTACCGTACAAACCGATACCGATAATGATGGAACACCGGATGTAACTGATACCGATGATGACAATGATGGGAATCCAGATACTACCGATCCAAATCCATTAGTGGCTACCACTATGGATGATCTATTGACAGTTGTAGAAGGAACTACAGGAACAGTGAATATATTGACCAATGATGACTTTTTGCCGGGTGCAAATACCACTATTGTAGATGCAGGAACAGGAACAGCTAACGGAACGATTGTCTTTGATCCATTAACAGGTGAATTAGATTATACGCCTGCTGCGGGAGAAGAAGGTACTACAGTAACCGTAGTATATACGGTATGTAATACAGCAGTATCTCCACAAGTATGTGAGGATGCCACCGTAGCGATTACCGTACAAACCGATACCGATAATGATGGAACACCGGATGTAACCGATACCGATGATGATAATGA
Organism: uncultured Aquimarina sp.; assembly: GCA_947501475.1. GTDB lineage: Bacteria > Bacteroidota > Bacteroidia > Flavobacteriales > Flavobacteriaceae > Aquimarina. The sequence continues at coordinate 762 of CANMWA010000009.1, forward strand.
TGGGAATCCAGATGTTACTGATCCGAATCCTCAAATTGCTATAGCAAATGATGATTTGTTCACAGTGGTTGAAGGAATTAGTAGCAGCACGAATATTTTAATTAATGATGATTTCCTCCCAGGGACTAATACTAGTATTATTGATACAGGATTAGGTACAGCAGCAGGTACAGTAGCCTTTGATCCATTGACGGGTGAAATGAGTTATATCGCTGCTGCGGGTGAAGGAGGAACTACAGTAACTGTCGTTTATCAGGTTTGTAATACAGCCGTTACCCCTAATGTTTGTGAAAATGCTACTGTGACTATTACAGTAATAGGAGATGATACTGATGGAGATGGAATTCCGGATGCCGTTGATCTTGATGACGATAATGACGGTATACCAGATACAGTAGAACAAGGTGGAGATCCTACTTTGGATACTGATGGTGATGGTATCATAGATAGTTTGGATTTAGATTCAGATGGTGACGGTGTACTAGATATAGAGGAAGCAGGACATGACGGAAATGATTCAGATGGTGATGGAATGTTAGATGGTCCTTTTGGAGATGATGGGATTGCCGATGATGTACAAGATGATCCTAATGGAGGAGATATAGATTATGATCCACAAGATACTGATGGCGATGGTATTGATGATTATCAAGATGTAGATGATGATGGTGACGGAGTAGATACTATTAACGAAGATATTGATATGGATGGTAATCCAACGGATGATGATACTGATGGTGATGGAATTCCAGATTATCTGGATACAGATGATGATGGAGATGGAATAGAAACAGTGGATGAAAATCCTGATTCAGATGGTGATGGTGATCCAAGTACGGGTGATACACAAGATACAGACGGAGATGGTATTCCAGATTATGTAGATATGGATGATGACGGTGATGGTGTTGATACTATTGAAGAAGATATTGATGAAGATGGTGATCCAACAAATGATGATACAGATGGAGATGGAATACCAGATTATCAAGATACTGATGATGATGGCGATGGAATAGAAACAGAAGATGAAAACCCAGATCCCAATGGTGATGGTAACCCCGATGATGCTGTAGACTCAGATGGTGATGATATTCCGGACTATTTAGAAGATAATAATTCAGACCCTGACACAGAAGATGATCTTGAAGTGTTTAACGTGGTAACTCCAAATGGTGATGGAGATCATGATGTTCTTATCATTAGAAATATCGATAAGTTCCCGTCAAACGAGTTACAGATATTTAATCGATGGGGAGTTAAAGTTTATGAAGCACTTGGATACGGTCGTAACGGAGAATTTTTCCGAGGAGAATCTAACGGAAGAGCTAATGTTAATCAAGATCGCCAGCTACCGGTAGGAACTTATTTCTATGTCTTAACCTATAAAACAAATACTGGAGAGACTAAAAAACGATCAGATTACCTATACATAAACAGATAAATTATAATTGGGGAGTACAACTACTCCCCATACAAACCATATAACCTCCTTTGAGATGAAAAACATATATATATTATTTATACTGCTTGTGATTATTACCAAAGATGGATTTGGGCAGCAGGACGCACAATATACCCAATACATATATAATACCATAAGTGTAAATCCCGCTTATGCTGGATCAAGAGATGCCATTAGTATTACCGGACTTTACAGAAATCAATGGGTTGGCATTGGTGGAGCTCCAGTAACCCAAACACTAAACATTCATTCTCCAATAGGGCAAAGTAATAAGGTAGGACTCGGCCTTTCTATTGTAAATGATAAAATTGGACCTACGCAGGAAACTTATTTTGATATTGATTTTTCATATACCATTAATACTTCAGTAGAAGGACAACTTGCTTTTGGTCTGAAAGCCGGAGGGCATTTACTAGATGTTAATTTTGATGCGTTAAATCAATATACAAATACAGATGTTTTATTAGATACTAATATCGATAACAAATTTTCACCTAATGTTGGAGTTGGAGTATATTACCATACAGAAAAATGGTATTTAGGGGTATCCGCTCCAAATTTACTTCAGACCAAACATTTTGATGAATCTGCTTTAGATAATAGCGCATCTTCATTTTTAGCAGCAGAACGAGTAAATTATTATCTGACAGGAGGATATGTTTTTGATATTAATGAGACCACAAAATTTAAACCTGCTGCATTGTTAAAAGCGGTTTCAGGAGCACCATTACAAGTAGATGTATCTGCCAATTTTTTATTGTATGATAAGCTTACATTAGGATTAGGCTATCGTTGGAGTGCTGCATTAAGTGCTATCGCAGGATTTCAAATTTCAGATAATCTAATGTTAGGATTTGCCTATGATTGGGAAACTACTCGATTAGGAAATACAGAATTTAATGCTGGATCTTATGAATTGGTTTTACGATACGAGATTTTCAAAAGAAAAGAAAAGATCATTTACCCAAGATTCTTTTAACCTAAACTAATGATGACTATGAAAATTTCCATAAAAATAATCCTGATAATTTGTTTGATGAATACTCTTATACTTTCTTCACAGGAGAGTGAATTAAAAAGAGCAAATTCTGAATATGAAAACTACGCATATGCTGATGCTATTTCAGCGTATCAAAAAATAATAAAAAAAGGAAATGCTTCACTTGAAGTATATCAGAAATTAGGTGATTGTTATTTTTTTAATTCAGAGTTAAAAGATGCCGCTAAGTGGTATCTCGAAATGATGGAAGAGAAAAAGAAGTTAGAAAAAAACGGAACAGAAGTAAATGAAGTTACAGCGGAATATTATTTCCGTACATCACAATCCCTTAAATTTCTTAAACGATATAAAGAAGCAGATAGCTTGATGATTAAGGTAAAAGAGTCTAATATTTCTGATTCAAGAGCGAAACGCTTGATTGACAATCCAGACTATTTAGAAAAAATATCTTTACAATCCGGCAGATATACTATAGAAAACCTTCCTAGAAACTCCGCCTATGTTGATTTTGCTCCAGCTATTTATAAGAATAAACTAGTATTTTCATCAGCAAGAGGAACTGTAAAATCGACAGCTAAGAAGAATAGATGGACACAGCAACCTTATTTAGATCTATTAAGTTATAACCTAAAAGAATCTGGTGATTTTGATTACCCAGAACAGTTTTCGAAAGATTTAAATTCTAGATTACACGAGTCCACATCTACATTTACAAAAGATGGAAATACAATATATTTTACAAGAAATAATTTAATAAATTCAAAGTTTGGCAAAGATTCTAGCGGAGTAAACCGATTAAAGATTTATAGAGCTCAATTAAATAATAAATCAAAATGGGATAATATCCAAGACCTATCATTTAATAATAATGAATACTCTGTTGCTCATCCTGCTCTTAGTCCGGATGGAACTAAGTTATATTTTGCTTCAGATATGCCGGGTGGATATGGTATGTCTGACTTATATGTAATTGGTATTAATCAAGACGGCTCTTTTACTACACCTCAAAATTTAGGTCCAACAATTAATACGGAAGGTAGAGACACTTTTCCTTTTATAAGCGAATCAGGAACACTTTATTTTTCTTCTGATGGGCATCTTGGATTAGGAGGGTTAGACATATTTGCTGTAAAACTAGAAGGAAATGATAAAACTGTTTATAATATCGGAGAGCCTATAAACAGTTCTGCCGATGATGTGACTTTTATTTTTGATGAGAGTACTAGAAAAGGGTACTTCGCATCGAATAGATCTGGAGGAAGAGGAAATGATGATATATATAGCTTTATGGAGACTACTCCTCTGATCACTATCTGTGAAGGTAGTTTAAAAACAATTGTTACTGAAGAGAAATCTGGACGTATTCTGGAAAATGCCGATATAGAACTTAGAGATGATAACAACAAAATTATCTTTAAAGGAAAAACAAACCAAAAAGGTGAAGTATATTGTAATTTGGACTGTGGAGATAAAACATATAAATTAACAATAAAAAAAGAAGGTTTTGATCCTGTAGATAGAAATATAACAACAAGCAGAGATAATCCATACCCATTCGAGACTATAAAATTAAAAAACAACACTCCCCAGAAAGGTCTTGATCTTGCTAAACTTCTAAATTTAAAACCTATTTATTTTGCTTCTAATAAGGCTTTAATACTCAATAAATCAGCTAAAGAACTTGATAAAGTCATAGCATACTTAAAGGAATATCCATCAATAAAAATAGAAATAGGCTCTCACACGGACAGTAAAGGAAGTGATCGTTACAATATGAAACTATCCCAAAGACGTGCGGTTTCTACAGCGAACTATGTCATTAGTAAAGGAATTGATCCTTCTCGTGTAAAAAGTAGAGGTTATGGCGAAACTGTCTTAATTAATAGATGTGGTAATGGTGTTAGATGTAGTAAAGAAGAGCATTCGCAAAATAGAAGAAGTGAATTTATAGTGATAGAAAATTAAGATATCTTAATTGCTTAAAAATTTGGGGTACAAAAGGTAATGGAGAAAAAGAGCTTTTATATAATGGAGGATCTTATCAAACATTACTAAAAAGATTTACAGGGGATTCACAATGGTTTAAAGCTACTGTTCAATGATAATAGAAGTAGAATTAAAAACAAGTAATTTTCTGTAAAAGAGTATTGTATCTATGTACAATACCCTTTTTTAATTGTTTTAGTAATGTTGTTAATATTTGAACTCATTTAAAGTTTTTAGAACATAAAAAAAGGGTTGAAGACATTTGTGTTGCACAACATAAAATATGTACCATAGTACTAAGCAAAAATATACTAGTATAAGATTTTAGTATTAATGGAAGTAAATAAGAGTGTATCCTTTATGTAGTTATTAATAATGTAGAATGTTTTTATAAATGCTTCTAATACAAATAAATTGTTAATAGAATGGTTAGATATTTCAATCTCTCCTGCTACTATATAACCTATCCATTTTGAAGGTGTTGTTTTTGTTTATGGCTATTTTTGAGACTATCTTTTATTTCTAAATTGAAAAGCATGAAGCGAAAATCAATGATTTTACAGTAAAATTTATATTAACAAAAGCTTAAATCTTTAGAAACTGGAGTACAACCAAAATATACTATATTGTTGTGATTTGTATCCAAATGTTCCTATTTGTAACCAAATGCAGGTATTTGCAGGCTGAAAATTGAACTAGAAGTGAAATCACGGTGCTGACTTTGGCAATAATTAATATAAATGAAACCATACTCCGTTTTGGAGTATGGTTTTTACGTACGGAAATGTAGTCAAATGTAGGGATTTGCATACTCCAAAATACATAAAACCCTCGTTATTAATGGGTTGTGTGGCCACAGATTCGTTCTCATAACCCGAAGGTCACTGGTTCGAGTCCAGTTCCCGCTACTAAATGGCAAACCCTTGTAAATGAGATATTTACAAGGGTTTTGTTTTTCTTAATTTCGATTTAGAAGTAATTCTATTTTTTATACAGGATTTAATTGTAGTAGCACATTTTTTTGATCAGGTTTCTCGGCGGTTGATTCGTTTATAGCTTTATCCTTTTCTTTGATCTTATAAATAATCTCCCAAGCTGTTATCTGTGTCCCAGTCCTACCAATTCCAGCGCCACAATACACAAGGGCATTACCCTGCTGTATCTTTTCTGCACCAGCTGTCAATTGCTCTTTTGTTGCAGCGGTAAAGTCTTTAGTTCCAAAATGATAATATTCAATACCTGCATTAGTAAGACGTCCTTTTTCTAAATCTGATAATTCAAGTTCATTAAAACTTATTACTCTCTTAATGCTCTTGTCTTTCAAATATTGGACTGCTGTATCATCCATATTTTGAGAATTATCTGCACCTGTATAATTTGGTGATGAACTCCTGGCAATTTTTCTATCTTCATCTACATCAACCCAATTTTCAAAAACGGTTTTACCATTTTTTTCAATATCTCCTTTATAACCGTCTAAATCTTCTACATTTTTTTCCATAATATTTCTTGATTTAAATTAATAATTATTTGATTTGAAATTTTAATGATTCAAAGATGGATAATTAACAAAAGGAAAAATTAAAAAATTACTCAAACGGAGATGATCATGCTATAAACGGTTACCCTTTAAACGTGAAAGGCAAAAAACACACAAACACGTAAGAATTAAGTAGGAAAGTGTCTTGTCCTAAACTAGGTTTGCACAAAAAGAAAAAACAATCCCATTTATCCAGACAATCAAATACAAAGGTTCTAAAGAACGGTTTTGCCAAGCTGCGATATCATTGTTGATTTTATCCCTAATATAAGGGATATGCTAGTAGTAGAGATTTCAAAATCACTGTTGGTCATTTCTTTAGCATACAGTGATATGATCATTTGCTCTACACCATCTATCATATTCTTTCGTTTGGGAAAGATCATATAGGGTTAAAGGAAGCATACCGATCTCATAGTAAAGCTTCTCAGACTCTCCCCAAAAGAGGTATGTGCTTTCTTTTTAGAGTGACCATTGTGATAGTTAAAAGGTATAACTTTTGGGTTTTTAAGGGATTTAATCCTTCATAGGGGACTAATTCCGGAGGCTTGCCTATAAATTAAAAGCTTTTTTTATGCCTTAGCTTGTTTCGAGATTGTTGATTGTATTCAATTTGATAAGAATTTCCATTTTGATCCAGTATTATTTTTTTTGAAAATTTATTCAAATACGACTTTTTATAAATACTTATTAAAGAAACTAAAACCAATTAGAAGTATTAAATCACCAATCATGCTTCAAAAATTACCACTTAATCTATTTTTTTAAACGGATCTCATTATAGAACATAAGTTTGTAAAACAATATATGCGAAATCCGAAAAGCAATTAGAGTAGGAAGAAATAAAAATACATACATATGCCATCTACTATCCCGTATGATCCCTCATTAGTTTTAGGGAATATAGTTAGCCAAGAAAAATTGGATAACTTGATTAAAATAAGTGAATTACAATCTGTTTCAGACGCTGCAGAAGAGACATTAAACTCCTTTATAGATATGAAACGAAGTCTAGATATGACTATACAAGAACTTATTGGTATGAAAATAGATACATCGGATCTTGAAAAAGAAAATGTGGTCGTTGGTAAAAGTATAAAAGATGCTGCCATTGCTTATGCAAAAACAAAGCTAGATACAGAAAAGAAAATAAGACCTTTAAAGTCAAAAGTGCAGACTGTTAATCAAAATATGGAAAGCCCAATTGATTATAATAGAACGGGTACAAAGAAAATGCCGTTATCTGCAGATTCTTTAAAGATGAATGTTCAGTATTTTGCAGTAGATCAAAATGCAGAAAGTTCTAATACACATGCTGCGACCGTAAAATCTTTTGTAAGTGGAGAAGTAAGTCATTTGAGTTTTTCTGCCAAAGCACAAGCCACATCTTCAGTACAATCACAAGTACATAGCCAGATGTCTAGACACGATATCGCCGGAACTTTGGTAATAAGTATTTCTTGTACCCATAAAGATGCAGTATTGTTGGCTCCATTTATTTTGGATGTAGATAAAGCGATTCGAGTATGGAACCAGGTTTTTCCTAAAAATTCAGACAAGATAAAAACAGATAATGTTTCAAACATAGAAAGGATTGCCAAAGAGGCAGATACTGCAAAAGAAAAATCGATAACGCTGTTGTCTGGCTGTACCTATGGATCTTCTTTTATTGGAATGGTACATGTTATAAATTCTTCATCTACTACCAGTAGCGAATCCATGTACTCTGTTGCAAGTAGTATGCAAGCACAGGCAAAGTTTGCGGGATGGTTTACAAAAATTAAAGGAGGATTTGGTCTCGACAGTAGTTTTTCTAATGATTTTAAAAGAATGTTAAGCTCTCAAAATATATCTTCTCATTGTTCATTATTTACCATGGGTTCAATTCCTTCAATCAAATCTAATCAGGTACAATTGGGAGTAAAAGGTTTTGCCGATGATGATGGCGCCAAATCAATGGCCGCTTTGCAAAAAATTCAAAATGCGACCGCCAATGATCAAGAATCGATTAGTCAAGCTGCTGATGCAGCCCGAACCGGAGGGCAAATGATCGCCATTCAAACTGCTAAAGTTGAATCAGCAATTAGTGCGCTTGCAAAGATCGATGATGAAAGTAATAAAATGATTGATATCAATTCGTTGATGGATGCTATGGAAGATTATTTGCAAAAATGTTTAGAGGGCAATATCGGAATGCCAATTAATTATTACCTCAAGCCAATAACCAAATCACAGCTTGCGCGAATGTGGATGTCAAAATACTATCCGGATCAATACCTTTCTATTTCTGGTGATGATTCTGATTCTAGAAAGACCAAGGGAGGAAATACTGCCGATACAGAAACAACGAATACTGATGAATAATAATTAGTATTCAAGCAAACCAATCTACCATTTTATATATAGAGCTTTTTTTTGAGAATTATGAATAAGGTGTTACAGAAGAAGTTTTTTTCGCTCCGAATTAAGTTCTAAACATCAGAGTACTGATCAAATTAAGTCTTACGGTTGTTGATTTCTCTTTACTAGAAAAGGTCCCCTAATATTTTCTTGATCTAAAGAGGGATCGACAACTACTAATAAAATTAAATAATAATTAATAGTTGAATATCATGTCAAGTTCAATACCATATGATCATCCATCATTAGTCTTAGGCAATATTGTGAACAAAAAAGTTCTTAAAGGGTTGAATGTTGTTAGCAGTTTACAAAAAGAAGTTGATGCAGCGCAGGATAAACTAAACTCAAATATTACCTTAAAAAGAAGCTTTGAGATGACCAAAAGTGAATTGATGAGCTTGGGAGTGATAAAAAAAGAAACAAAGGAGATCACCGAAGGAATAAAAGAAATCGATAAAAACATATTGGAAGCCTCCCAAAAGTACTTGCAAACCCGACTTAAAAATGAAAAAGAAATCCTAAATACAAGAAATGAAATCTCAAAATTAGAGGTCGGAGATGAAATAGAGAGTCCACTGGATTATGGGGTTGCCAAATTGAAGGGTCTACCGCTATCAGCAGAATCATTAAGACTAGATGCTCAGTATTTTTCTCACGAAAACTATGATAGCGTAGCTACTGAGATCAAAAATTATGTAGAGGAAAGTATGGATATGACCTCAGAAAATTCTAGGAAATTAGGCGATAAAGTATCCAAATTGGTGCATCAACAACAAAAAAACCATAGGCTCTCAGGAACCTTGGTGATTACCGCAAATTGCACACATAAAAACATTGGCATTATAGAACCTTTTAAGATAGATATAGAGAAGGCTATTGATGTATGGAATGCCCATCAAACAAAAAAATTGAAGAGAGAATTCCAAAGTATGGCACAGATCGCTATATCCGAAAGTAATAGTAATCATGAGGAAGGTATTACTATTATTTCTGGTGCAGCGTATGGCTCTAGTTTTGTAGGGATGGTACATATCGTAAAAAATGAAAAAATAGCTGCCAATCCATCAGATGAAGAATTGAAGCGACTACAAGAAAGAATTAAATTGAGCGGTTGGGTTCAATATCAAAGCGGAGGGGTTGGGGTAGATTCTTCTGTTGTCGAGGATATAAAGAGAATGTTAAACTCCTATGAAGTGAGTTCTCATATTAGCCTTATCGTTATGGGAGCTACTCCATCTATTAAATCCAATAATTTGTCGTCTAATTTAAAAGAAATCTCAGGTTTTGATAATGCTCAAAGAAAATCACATTCGGGTAACGGTGAACATAGTACCAGTTCTGATGCCAATGAAGCTAGAAATCAAAATATGAACGCCAATATAGAACATCAAAGAACCGCTAGTTTACTCAATACATTGGGTTCTATGGATAATCAAACGAACAAAGTGATGGACATTAACTCATTAATGCTTGCATTTGAAAATTATCTTGATGCAATACTACCAAAAGAAGGAAAAGTTATTGGTACACCCATACATTTTTATCTTAAAAAAATCACAGCACCGCAAATTGCCAGATTGTGGTTAACCAAATATTTTCCAGATAAAGAGGAGAAAAAAAAGGACAGCGAATAACACATAATGTTTTTATGTAACGTCAATAAATCAATTAAAATATGAGATCTTTCAGTACAAAGGAAAAAAAACTAATCAAGATTATTATTTCGATGACATCTGCCCAAAATGTCTCCTTAAAAAAGCTTCTCGAAAAAATGTTTTGTATCGAAGAAAAGGGAAGGGCAGTTATTATTCAGACTTCGGAGTGTTATTCCGTATTCTACCTAAAAAATAACTTGTTTGATAATGAAGAAGCAAAAAAAGAACAATGTTCAGCGTTTTTAGAAGTCATTTCTTTATTAAAGTATCTGTCACAAAACTTTTATATTTATTTTTTGCCTATACGTTATGAAAAAGATGAGAACGTATATTGTATCCAAGATGGATTTGACCATCCTGAAATTGTAAAGGATAGTATTATTCTTAATAAACAAGGCGAGTATACCAATCACCCTCAAAATATTATGGATAAAGGTGGTAATATCATTTACAAAGGGGTATTTCTTGACAAGGATACCAGTAGTTTTTTGGCTAACCATTGCAACGAAGTTTTGTTGATGGCTGAGCAACTCAAAAATTTACTGGTTGAAGAGATGCCCAAAATAGAGGAAAAAACAAAAAAACAAAAAAAATGGAAATGGTCTAGTCTTTTGAATGTTTTCATGATACTAAAATTTGGTATAATGATGTATTTAATTTGGAATGAATTGCAACATCAAAACGTAAATATCAACACAATTACGGCTTCAAATACAGAAATGATTTCTAACATTGATTCGGTAAAAATTGCATTGGGTACACTAGACAGTTTATTTATAGAAAAGCTCCCTAAAAAAGAAAGTACTCCAAAGCCATTGCCAGAAATAGGTTTTTTTTATGGAATAGATATTTCTCATTATAATAAAGACGTCGTAGATAAAATTGATCTTTCAGACAGTATTTCATTTGTGATTTGTAAAGCTACTGAAGGAATACATTATAGGGACTCTTATTTTGATTACAACTGGAAAAGGCTAAAAGAAAAATCAATTATAAGAGGTGCCTATCACTTCTATCGTGTTAATGTGAATCCTACTAAACAGGCAAATCACTATATCAATGTGGTAAAAAAATGGAATCCCGATGATATTATGCCAATTGTGGATATAGAACAAAATAGTATATCTACTTCAACTAAAAAGAAAATCAATAAAGAAAAACTACAGAAAGATCTGTTACTTTTTTTGGAACATATAGAAAAGAATACTAAACGAAAACCTATGATTTATGTGAGTAAAAGTTTTGCGGACAAATATTTACTTAATAAAAAATTCGCCAAATATCCTTTATGGATTGCAGATTATAAAAGTAAAAAAGCACCCAGACTTCCAAAAACCTGGAGAAATGTTGGATACAAAATTTGGCAAAAAAGCAACAACTATCATATCAAATCCACAAGAGAAGATCTAGATGTTTTTTATGGAAAATTAGAAGATATTTATAATTGATTTACTATGAATTCTCTAATTCTAAACCGTCCGTCCTATCCACAATAATTTTTTTTCGTTGTAAATGATCAAATTGGTTTAGGTTATTAAACCGCTCCAACCGAAATGCTAATTCATTATTTTGTTTATTAACAATAATTTGTACCATACAACTTATCTTTAATTACATTTAAACTTCTAGAGAAAACAGGACTATGTTCCTTACTTCCAGAATAGGTATTTCTCATCTGAATATTTTGCAACTCTTAAGTAGAGTTTCTTTATACCTACGGCTCAACACTATTTTTTCACCTCCGGTTAACATTATTAAATTATCTTTAGGAAAGATAGTTTTTATTTTGCTTGTATTGACCACACATTTACGATGTGTTTTTAAAAAACGCCCAAATGGTAATTCATTCATAAGCTTGCTTAAAGAAATTTGAAGAATGTATTTGTCGTTATCTGTAATTATATTGCAATAGCAACCTTCTACTTCCACATATTGAATGTCATCAAGATTATTTTTTATTAAAGATTGCCCCTTTTTAACAAAGATAGAGTTTTCAAAAAAAATAGGTTCATTAGTATCAAAATCACCTTTTTGTTGCACAAATTGTTCTAGAGCTAACTCGATTGCGAATAATAATTCAGAAGGGTTAAGTGGCTTTATAAGATAGTTACAAGGATTGGTAATTTTTGCTTTTTTAAAAACATCTTTATTAATTGAATTAGTTAAAAAAATAAAAGGTTTAGGATCGCCCAAGATTCTAACTTGATGTGCAAACTCAATTCCTAAGGGTTCTCCTCGAAGAAAAATATCAATTATGATAATATCAATATCGAGGTTTTTATATAAACGCAACCCTTTCTTTATATTGTTGGCAATTCCAACTATCTTAAATGTATCAGGAAGTATAGAAATTAATAACTCTAGATCCTCTTTATTATCTTCAAATAAAAGTATTTGTGTCTTTTTCATTCAAGTTTATATTATATGATTTTCTTTGAGTTGATACTGTGAAAAATTTACTTTCACATTAAAATTACTACTACATAATAGGTAATGGATTAGTATTTTTTTTGTTATAAATAATCAAACTGTTCTAGCCTAAAGACCAATTTGTTATTTTGCTAGTCAATAATACTTATTGACATGATGTTATATTATACCAGTTAGATTATGAATTTACTAGGAAAGAATATCAGCTATTTTTACCTACATAATTCATCGCGAAGGCTCTGCCTCGAGGATAGTCGGTTTCAAGATTTTTTTTATTCTGACATATAGACTAGGTAGTTTATTTTATTACGGTAAATTCAACGTGTAAATTATTATATTCAAAATATTTAAACCCTCATTATACATTGGAATTTCGTTGTGAATCTTGAAAAAGCAATAAAAACTGATGTTTTCTTGATTTCAGCATAGCTATAGTTACATTAAAAAACGAAGTGATAGTGTTTAAAGTAGTTTTAAGCTGTAATAGATTTTCTAATGCTCTATCTAACTCATTGTAGAATGTTGAGGCCAAGAGGGCGGAAATTATCAAATCTCCATTTTTCTAGTCATAATTACTAATAATGCTATTTTTTCATCTTTTGTATGTTTCATCTATTACTATTTTTAGATTTAGAAAGTATTTGAATCGAAAATCCTAGAAGTATTATTGGGCTAACAAATTTTAATGGAATTTTGGTTTTCATTTTTTGTTATTTTTTTATTACTATACAAAGGTGAAACTAAATCAAAGACCTTGGAATGGATCTTCGAGACAACGGCATGGATAATTTTCTAAAACTCATTTAAATTTTTGAAATTATTAAAGTTGAATCATTTCAAAGAGCTTCCGTTTAATTTTGGATTAGTCTTTTAATAATTTCGAAATAACCTCTCTAATTGCACCTGGTTCTTTTAGGAGTATATGATATGATTAAGAATATTGAATAAAAAATGGAGGATTTCCCTCCATTTTCTTCATATAACTGATGTATAAACAAATTGGTTTTTATAGTTTTTTGTAAACGAATTCTCTGACCTGTTCATTGGTATTACTATCAGTGAATGTATATATAAGTTTAATAGTAGTGTTATCTTCTAACAAAAGCTTCAAACCTGATATGTTTTTAAGTACTATGGTCTTCTCATCTTTTACCACATATTCTAGAGTACTCGTTTTGATAAATTGACATTCTGCACTGGTATCAAAAACAACCGTGCTATTTCCTTTGATAATTGTTGCATTAATACTTTCTGGCAAAGGATAACTCACACTTACATTATAGTCTAACAAATCTCTACGATTAAAGGTTTTTTTATGTTGAATAAATTCAAAAACACTTTGAGGTTTAAATTCTATTGTGTTTTTTTGAAGGCAATCTCGGTCGGAGTCGATTTTCCACTTCCCTAATATAGTTTGAATCACCTCTGTTCCATCAAAAGTATTGTCTTCATTATCCCCATCTGTCTGGTTATCTGTTTCCACATCATCCGTTTCATCTTCCGGATTTTCTCCTAATTCTGAATTGTCACTTCTAATAAAAATATCTATCTGATCTTGTTGCTCATTACCATTGGTAACTTTGGAAGTAATCTGTAAAGTATCGTCAATCAACTCGATTTCAGAATCAAAATTGAAAAAAGTGACATTGTTCAAGCCAACAACCGTGTAGGTCCCAGATTGTGTAACTGTTCGAGAACAAAGATTTGTAGAATTACTCCCTAGTTTTAAAAAAGTTACTTCATAGGTGTCGTCTTGATTAAAAGTTGCTGTTGAATTTTTTAAGCATTCGAATTCAGATGGTGAAACATTTTTATTGTCAATAGTGCTGCTTACCAATTTCCAGTTTCCAACTAATTTTTCTTTGGTAACTATTACTTCTTGAGAAACTTGTTCATTGTTTTCTGGATTAGAATCATTATCAGAATCACAAGAAAAAAGAGTTAGAGAAAACAGAATACATAAAATTGATTTGTGGGTTTTAATACGGATCATTTTTGTTTTTTTTAATGTTCGATTTTAATTTTTGTTAATTACGCTACCAGTGTTTGGTTTCGTTGTTACATTCAGTCATTTTAAAGTTTGTTTAAGAATTATTTTTGATTTAAATACCTGTAATTTATGTAGTTATACAGTTTGTTGTTGATTAAAAGCTGATTTTGCACTGATGTAATAATAAAAGGTGTAGTATCCTCTACAATAACAATACACTAAAAGTATTGTGTCATTTACTCTCATGAATACTCCTCAATTAGTTTTTTCTTTTTTTTTAATCCTCTTTATTTTTTAGGGTATTAAAGTTTTGTTTACAAACATATTTATCAAATTGATCTTTCACAAAAATACAAGGTGGACAAAGAGGGGACAGCTTAGTATATGTGCTCCTAGAATCCGCTACAGTTAGTTAAAATGAGAAAAAATCATAAATCTAGGATATGAAAAGAAGTAGATTAAGCGAAGTACAAAACGTTATGATTATAAAACAAATGCCGTGAATTTTTCGGGTTAACTTCTGTAAACTATGTATCTTTATGAACACTTTGAATCACCTAAGGCAATGCTAAATAATTTCATAAATCAGCTACGAATTACAGAATTAGAACTTCAAGACGAACTTCAAGAAAAATCATCTATAACAATACATAAAAAAGATGATATTATAATTAAGAACAACCAATACATTAAAGTTTTAAAAATTGTTTTAAAAGGAAAAGTAAGAGTATATCAAGAAAATGAAGAACGTGAAATTCTTATTTATTATTTAAATCCTATAGAAGCTTGCACTTTATCACTTTCAGCTTGCTTTGAAGATTGTAAGAGTGCGGTAAATGCAGTAGTAGAAGAAGACTGTATTATCCTAAATATACCAGTGAGATTTGTTAGAGATTGGAATTTTAAATACAAGTCTTGGAACTCTTTTACTACGAAGACGTATAGAGAAAGTTATAATCATCTTATTAGTCAATACTCAAATTTAGCATTTCAACCACTTAAAGATAGATTATTTGATTACTTAATTTCTAAAGCAAATGATGCGGTTATTAAAAAAACACATCAAGAATTAGCAAAAGAATTAGGAACAACTAGAGAAGTTATTTCTAGGTTGCTAAAAAAATTAGAATCTAATGGAAAACTAAACCTAAGACAAAAAGAGATTCAAATTCTAAAATAATTTTTTTACTGTTGTGCCAAAAGTCACAAATAATTATACTTAAATACTTCTTCCTTTGTATTAAATTAAAATATAAAGAAAATGAAAAGTATTAAAACAGTAGTTACAGTCGCAGTATTGATGACATGTTTAACTTCTTGCGGGCAAAAGTCGAACACTGAAAAAACCCAAATTAAACAATCTTTTGTAGCACATACACCTACATCACATCACGAAGTAGCATTAGAAGTATTAAATGCCAGTAAAAATTGGATTATGAACTTTAATTCAGGAAATGCCATAGCTTGTGTAAAAGGATATGATACAAAAGCAATAATGAGAGCTATGCCATTTGGAATAAAAAAGGGGCCGTCAGAAATTTCTGGATTTTGGAAGCCTTTCATCTCTTCTGGTGCCACTAATTTAATGTATACAAATGTAAGCATTGAAGTAGTTAATAAAACTACTGCATTTTTGTCTGCAAACTGGAGTATGAATGTCGGAAAAGGCGTTATTTATCAAGAAAAATGGGAGCAAATAAATGGCAAATGGCTTTTAACCTATGATGATTTTGAGGTTTTAGAGAAATTCGAAACACCAAATAAAAATGATATAAATCCTATTGCAAGTCACATAATTTTAGAAGAAGTTATAAAAGCCTCTATTAAGTGGACCAATTCATTTAACTCAGGAGATAATAAGGCTTGTGGAAATGGATATGCTAAAAATGCTTTTATGAATGCTGTACCATTTACTTCTATTCAAGGAAAAGAAGTAATTGAAGATTTTTGGACGAAATTAATTAATGATGGTGCTAAAAACTTAACATATCATAATCCTATATTTAAAGCTAAAACGGATAAAAGTGTAACTTTATCATCACAATGGAGTATGAATATAGGTGAAGGCAAAATCTATCAAGAAAAATGGGAACAAATAAATGGTAAATGGCTTTTAACCTATGATGAATTTCAAGTACTGAAACAGTATTAAAAACTGCATACAAAAAAGAGGTGAAGTAGGTACCTTACTCTATTTCCAGTGAAAACAACTCGGATTTTCTACTTTTAAATTAAGTCTAAATCTGGGAAGAGGTCAATTATAATTATCTTATAGATAAACAAAATTTAACTTGGTTTAAAAAAATCTAAAAATGTATCTTAAAACCTTCATACTCTTTTGGCTTTTTTTTATTTGTGTTCTTGCAAATGCACAAAATACTAAAATAGTGGATAGCCTTTTACAGGTTATACATCAAAAATCAGTAGCAGATACAACCCTTGTAAAAGCATTTAATGATCTAGGGGTTCAATATGCCATATCAAAACCCTTATTGGCAAAAGATTATATAATGAAGGCATTAGCGATTTCAGAACAAAATAATAACCCTAGAGGAATAGCTGGTTCATACAATTGTTTGGGTAAGGTTTACCTTTATCAGGATGAGTATGATACTGCTCTAAAATATTTTGAGAAAGCGTTACAGATTAATAAAAAATCAAATCATATTTGGGGACAGGCTTCTGCCCTGCATCAAATTGCTGCTACCCACGTTTATTCAGGAAATTATCTTGAAGGAATCACTGTACTTGAGCAATCTGGAGCGTTGTTTTTGAAAAAGAATGATTCTCTCTCTTATGCAAAATCCCTGCAAACTTTGGGGGTTGCTTATAAAGGATTGGGGCAGCTAAGCGTAGCGACTAAGAAATACTTAGCCTCAATAAAAATCTATCAACAACTTAACATTACAACGGGAATAACACATTCAAAATATCAATTAGGGGATATTTTATCGATAAAAAAAGAATATAGAAAAGCTTTACCTTATTTGAACTCGTCTTTATCAGGCTTTCAAGAAATGGGTAATTTTAAATTCATATTAATTAATCATCAAAATTTAGGATGGTGTTACAAAGAATTAAAAGATTATGATAATGCCATTAAACACTATGAAAAAGCATTAGAAATTTATAAAAACAAATATTCAATATCTAATAGTTCTTATGTATTATCCATGTTAAGTGAGATCTATTACGAGTTAAATCAGCTGGATAAAGCTACCTACTATCAAAAAAAAGCCGTACAAGAATTGAATTCCAATAAAAAAATGTACAAGCTAGGGAAAGCGTACACCTATATTTCTATGGGCACACTTTTTCTAAAGCAAAAAAAAACGGACTCAGCAGTCTTTTATGCACAAAAGGCATTAAAATATACACATAAAAATGGTTTTTTACGAGCAAAAATGGAGGCCTATCATCTATTGGCGCTTGCTGCGGAAGAAAAAAACAATAATATTGTTGCACTTAAATATTTTAAAAAATTGGCAATATTGAAAGATTCTATACAAGAATTAGAAAATAAAACGCTGGTTTATGAACTGAGTGCTGAATATGAAGCCAATGATAAAGACTTAAAGATTAAGCAATTCGAAAAAAGTAATAAAACGAAACAAAAACAAATTGGTGCATTAATGATTTTGGGGTTAGTTTGTATAGTTTTTATGCTTGTAGGTGGAAAGATATTAAGAAAAAAAAATAAGCAAAAACGAAAATTAGAGGAAATGGTGAAACGAAAAAATAAAGAGTTAACCTCCAATACACTTCATTTGCTAAGAAAAAATAACACCCTTAATAACGTCAAAGAAAAAGTAACAGACTTATGCAACACACAAGGTGAAAATGTATATCAGTACCGTACGGTGTTACAGGCTATAAATTTTGATGAAAAAGAAGATCAGAATTGGGAACTTTTTAGAGAACTTTTTGAAGAAACCTATGATGATTTTTATAAAAAAATAAACGACAGGTTTCCTTCTATTACTTCAAAAGAGATACGACTTATTTGCTTGTTAAGACTTAACCTTTCTTCAAAAGAGATAAGTACATTTCTTAATATAACTCCAGAAGGGGTTAAAAAAGCTCGCTACAGACTAAGAAAAAAAATGAACCTTACTACAGAAGAGTCACTTGAAGATTATATTATAAATATTTAATACAAACTTAAACCTTAAGTATTCTGGCTACTAACATGGTGAAATTTTGAAGCATAGTTAAAATATTAAATATGCTTTATTCTAGGAGGGTTTAATACCCAGAGGCTTGTATATATCATAACAACTATCTGAACAGCAGTATCCTAAATTATTTATTGATATTGACCTACACAAGCTAGTTAGAAAATTTATACTACCACAGATCTTTGTTATGTACATACAGGATTTAATAATATTGTTTTTTTGAAAATTGTCCATGCATTAGTAATAAATGTTCATTCCATAGTCCTCTGTTTTACATCAAATTTGTACCGTAATAAAAAACAAGAAAAGATGAAAACTAAAGTTCCATTAAAATTAGCACTCCTAGTTTTTTTACTAGGATGTACAATTCAAACATTTTCAAAATCTAAAAACACAAACATTATGCAAAACACAAAAAAAGAAACTATCGGATTATTAGTAATTATGAAAGCTAAATCTGGAAAAGAACAGGATGTTAAAGATTTTTTGCTTGGTGGATTAGCATTAGTAAATCAAGAACCTCAAACCGTATCTTGGTTTGCCTTTCAGATAGATAATAACACCTTTGGAATCTATGATACTTTTGAAGTAGAAGAAGGAAGACAAGCACATTTAACAGGCGAAGTTGCCAAAGCATTATTAGCAAATGCAGGTGATTTATTAGAGAATTTTAATCCTAGTACAGATATTCAGACAATAGATGTATTAGCGACTAATCATAAGTCTGGATTACAAAACAAAGGGTTGCTTGTTATTATGAGATCTAAAGACGCAAAGACAACAGATGTAGAAAACTTCCTTAATGTTGGAAAACAATTAGTAAGTGATGAGTCAAAGACTTTATCTTGGTATGCAATAAAAATAGATGCAACTACTTATGCAATCTTTGACACCTTTGCAGATGATTCTGGTAGAAATGCACATTTAACAGGTAAAGTTGCAGCAGCACTTATGGAAAATGCACCTGTTCTTTTGGAAGGTTTTGAAGCATCAGCAATTCAAGAAATAGACATTATAGCTTCGAAATAATTGTTATCTTTAGAAAGGAGTGTAGCAAGCACTCCTTTCTTTTTATTAAGTATTGTTAAATAAAGAAATAGATTCTTATGGCTCAAATTATTGTTGATAAGCAAAATGGTGAACTAGCCTTTAGACTAGAAAGATTTGAAGATCTTAATCAATTTGACCATTTGCAGAGAAAAAATTATTATTCTATCATTTTATTAAAAGGAAACAATTATAAATTAAGTGTAGACCTTTCTAATTATCAATTGCAAGGTGACCAGATGATTTGCTTGTCGCCTTATCAACCTTTTATGATTACTTCTGATGAATTTTGTTCAGGATGGTTATTAAACTTTCATCCAGATTTTTTTTGTACATATCGACATCAAAATGAAATTGAAACAGAAGGCATTCTTTTTAACAATTTTCATGGATTACCACATTTTAAAATTTCTGAAGAAGCGTTGTTTTGTAATCTCATAGACCAAATTTCAAAAGAGATGGATAGAGATTCTATAGCTCAACATGAAGTTCTTGTGGCTTTTTTAAAAGTATTTTTAATAGAAGCAGTGAGACAGAAAAAACAATTTGATAAAGATATAGTACCAAAATTTTCTGATGGTCAATCTGAAATCTTGCAAAATTTAGTAGATTCTATTGAGAATAATTACAGTGAGTTGCACTCTCCTAAAGATTACGCAGATATTTTGTGTGTTAGTACTAAAACATTGGCAGGAATTGTAAAAAAATATTTGCAGCAAACACCTAGCACATTAATTTCTAATAAAATTGTTATAGAGGCTAAACGTGAACTATATTTGACCTCAAAGCCTTTGAAGCAAATCGCTGCTAGTCTTGGTTATGATGATGAATTTTATTTTAGTAGGTTTTTTAAAAAGAAAGTAGGTGTTTCTCCCGATAATTATAGAAAGACAGTAGGTTTTGCTAAACTAGAAAAAATATGATTGATTCGCAGTATTTTGTCTGCATCAAAAATCTTAAAATACTTTCTTTTGTATTACTGTAACAGAGATGAATAGGAAGGCTACCTTAAAAAGCTATTAATAACGTAGAATGAGTTTTTATAAATGCTTCAAATTCAAATAAATTGTCAATAGAATGGTTAGATATTTCAATCTTTCCCGCTACTAGAAAAAGCTTCAGAATTGTTCTGAAGCTTTTTTATTATTATACAATTAGGATAGTACGTGACAGTATTTTATGAATTATGCTGCTAAAGCTGTAATTGGCATTCCAAATATTTCAATAACTGGCTCAATTATTTCTTCTTTATTACCATAATTTAAATTTTGTAGTACATTATAATTAAACCATATTGATAATAACCTATAGGGAATTTCTAGCGAATCTTTAATCCCAAGTTTTGAATCCTCCATATGTACCCACCTTTGTAATGGTTGCTCATGGATTTTGTTTAGAATTAATACTTTGCCAAAGTGTTTTTTCATTCTTAAAAACATTTCTACATCAAATAACCACCTGCTGAAGAAGCTTCTTTTAAATAATACAGGAACAAGCTTTGCTCTAAATACTTTAGCACCACATTGTGTGTCTTCTATGGGTAGTTTTAAGATAAAGAATACTAACATTTTTATAATTTTTGAGAAAATAGCTCTTATAGAATCTTTTTCGATAGCTTCAGATGCATTCTTAGCTCTTGATCCAAATACCATACTTAGTTTATTGTTAGTTTTTAGGGTTTTTAGAAGTCCATCAAAATCTTCAAAATCTGTAGACAAATCAGCATCAATAAATCCAATAAAGGCAATGTCTCCTCTGCTATGAAAATATCTTGCACCCGCTCTTACTGCAGTTGCCTTACCTGAGTTCTTTTTTATATCGATTACACTAATCTTAAAAGGATTCTCAGATTGTATAGTCTTTAAAATAGTGATAGTGTCATCTTTACTACCATCATTCACAAAGCATAAATGAAACTCATTTTCTTTATTTATAAAGTCTAAGAATGCAGTTACATTTAGTCTCTTCTCTTCGTTATAGCAAGGTATGATGATTCCAGTTTTCATGATAGATTATTTTGGGTTACACCTTGAAATTAGCTATGATTGACTCCTGAAAATGGAGTATTTCGATGAGTAGATATTTGCTGTAGACGAATGGTTTTTATCGAAGGATGTACCATTGGTCGAAACCGAAACCTTTATTGTATATTTAAGTATTAGAAAATTATACTTTGAATATAGACAAGAAAACTACAAATAAGTATTTGATCAGTGCTCTACTCATTGGAGTCGTTTTTCATGGTACCACTATCTTTTTTACATTAGAATCTACCTATGATGCCTTGATCCACTTGTTTTTTGCAGATCACTATGCTACTAGTTGGTTCGATCCATGGAACTATAGTTGGTATAGTGGCTTCACCGTGATGGGATATCCACCATTAGTACACCAAACTATTGCATTGTTGTCTTATGTTGGAGGATTGAAATTTGGTTTGTTTGCAGTGGCTATAATAGCCGTTGTACTTTTTATTACCGGTATTTATCGATTCACATTGCTATTAACCTCTAATAGAACTGTTGCCGGTTATGCAGCTATTCTTGCTGTTTTTTCTTCTTCTTTTGTAGAGACATTACACATTTTCGGGCAATTACCAAGTATTGTTGGTATTGCTATACTCCTGCATGCATTACCAGAGACCTATTTGTGGATCAAAACGGGGGCATACAGATATTTGATTACATCACTTAGTTTAATTGCGGTTACAGTTACATCTCATCACGTGACCCCGATCTTTGGGATGGTATTTTTTATTTTTCCTTTGATTGGTATGGTGATTATGGATGTTTCAAAAGACAGGGTTACTACATTTAAGCAGGTTACCTTTTCTGTTTTTCTTTCTACCTTTTTTAAACTGTTTAAAAGAATCATAAGTTTTGGAGTTGGATCTTTAGTATTAATTGTTGTTTGTATTTTGCCGTATTGGATCAATACTAAAAATAATCCGATTACACAGGTTCCAATACCACATGGCTCAAGAGATAATTTTCTTGAGGTTACGTCTTCGGGATTAGTGTTCTTCTTGATACCATGGGGTATTATATTATTTATACTTCCTTATATATGGTATCGTTTTTTTAGTAAGCGATATTTATTTTTTGGGTTATCTATTTCTTTACTAACGATTCTTGGAACAGGAGGTACAACACCTATCCCAAGAATGATGCTTGGCGAGAATGCATTTAATATTCTTACGTTGGATAGGTTTACGCTCTGGGCGTCTATTATGGCATTACCAATATTTGGAGAGTTTGCTTTTCGGTTTATAGAAGGTGATTTAAAACAGTATATTCAACAGAAGTTCGGAAGTATATATCATAGACTTTTGGGAGGGCTTTTGGCCGGGACATTTATTTTTACTGCTGTATTTACTATGAGTCTGGGCTATTTTAGACCCTCACAACCCCAAAAGTTAAAAATGCTACCGATTCTTAATTTCTTAAAACAAGATCAACATGATCATTGGCGATATTTACCTCTTGGATTTGGAGACCAGATGGCCTGGCTATCTACCCAAACGCAAGCGATGACCGTTGATGGCAATTATCATTCTGCAAGAAGACTACCCGAACTAACTACTAGAGCGGTAGAACGACTAGAGAATTCAAAATTTAGAGGAGTAGAAGGCATTGGTTCTTTACAACAGTTTCTAACAGTGCCAGAAAAGTATAGTTTAAAATATGTGTTTTCGAATGATAAATTCTATGATCCAATTTTGTATTTCTGTGGATGGCAACGATTGCGACAATTAGAAAATGGAATTATGGTTTGGGAAAAACTAAATGTTCCCCCGTTGTCTACTATTTTGCCCAAAGAAGATGTGCCTACATTCCAAAAGTTAATGTGGGGTTTGATTCCTGTGGGGACAGCCATATTAGCTTTTGTATTAACTATTCAAATGATATGGATAAGAGCTTTAAAGTCTATAAAAATTGGTGCTACTGAGTATTTGAAATACGGACTATCATATCATAAGTTTAGAGGCAACATAGTAAAGATATCCCATATCTGGGGTTTTGTAATGCTATTTGGTTTTGGTTTTGGGATGTATGCGTTTTATGTTAAAAATGCAACACAAATCAACCCTAAAAATGTTATAGCAGCATACTACGATGCGTTGGATTTTAAGGAATTTAAAAGAGCCTATTCTTATATAGATCCGCAAAGTAATAAGGCTCTTGATCAATATATGCT
Organism: uncultured Aquimarina sp.; assembly: GCA_947501475.1. GTDB lineage: Bacteria > Bacteroidota > Bacteroidia > Flavobacteriales > Flavobacteriaceae > Aquimarina. Next base: position 24,650 of record CANMWA010000009.1, read on the forward strand.
CGAGGTTTCTGTCACCGATGGATTACTTAGCTCGTATGCAAAACTAGATGAAATTGTAGTGAAAATTACAGAGCAAACTGATAGCACTGCCAAGGTTAAAGCAATTACAAAATGGATCACTCCCTTAGAAAAAATTGATAAAACATTTTATCATGAATTGGTAAAACGACAAGGTGATTGGTATATGCTGCCATTGGAGTATGATTTGGATATCCCACCAGATCAATTGTTTGCCGAGAATAGAACAACGTTTTATAATCACGGGCGTCGTAGAATTACTTCAGAGCAAACACATCATGAAGATGTGCTTAAACAACCGGTTTTAGAAGTTCTTACAGCAAAAATCGTTAAACATGAAGAACGGTACAGTATTATTGGGGAATTACAAAATGTCGATAATGTACCTGCAGATGTTGTTGTCACGGGAACATTATACGATAAAGAAGACAAGAAATTAGCCGCTTATAATGTAATGCACCAGATGAAACATAAACTGATGCCAAAAGAAACCACTAGTTTCCGTATTAATTTAGAAGGTATTGCCTGGGTAAATAATGAAGAATCAAAACCAAAAACTTTTAATCCAGATCAATTTACGCCTGTACGTTTAGAAGATAATCCTCAAAAATTTAATCTTCAATGTGCCGGAAATGTAGCTATCACTGATTTATATAAAGAGGTTGCAATTAATGATATTTCAATACATGAACATAAAATAAACGGGACCCTTTTTAATTCAGGATTGCAAGAAGTTACTATCCCGCAATTATTGATTTCGTACTATAATACGAATAAGAAATTGCTTTGGGTGGATCATCAATATCTTGAAGAAGGAATACGACCACAACATAAGCAGATTTTTTCTTATTCGTTGTTGGATATTTCTCATTTAGAAGTAGTAAACGAAGACTTAGAGTATGTTTTTGTAAATGGGTTATCAAATGCCGAAATCAGTAAAAAGATAGTTCCTAGTCGAGATCAAGAACAACAGTCTAATCAATTTTTATCAGTAAATGGTAAAGGATTTAGTTATATTAAAATAGAAATAAACACATATATAGCTTCCCCAAATTAATGAGTTTAGAACGAAAACATATCATCTTTTGGTTACCCATATTCCTTGTATGTTGCATTGGTTTTACGACAGTATTAAATACTGCGCAACAAGTATCAGCAGTTATAGAAACTAAACAGAAGGTATTTGAAGCTGGGGACACGATTGCATTGAATTTTAAGCTGAATACTCCAGCCAGAACACAACTTTTTTTACATGCTTCATTTGGTAGTACTGTCCTGGATTCTGATACAGCCCATTATACACTACCAGAGTTTGTTTCAAATAAAAAAGGAGTCATACATTATACGTTGCTGCATGATTCTAAAATAATATTGAAAGGCACTATAGAGGTTAAAGCTAATGCTACAAATCCAGTACAATTAGAGTCTTATGTTGGACCACCTAGTATTATAGCTGGAGGAACAGATTATACGATGCAAGTAGTTGTACCTACAGATATATATGACAATATATTGCCAGATAGCACTGCAATGCGCTTAAAGTATCAGTTTTTGGATACTGAAAAAGAAGAAGGTTTGTATAGTAAGGATATGATAGGATGGGTAAACATATTCTCTTATGAACAATCGGGGCGATTATTGATATCATCAAAAGTTAGAGAGACGGCTTCAAAAGAATTTTCGGTAGAGGTATTTCCTTCACTCCCCGAAGATTTTCAGATCAGTAGTCAACGAAAGCACTCGTATGCAGACGGAAATCAAATTACCGAATTCATTACCTCTGTCCTCAAAGATGATTACGGAAATATTGTGAGTGATGGTACTTTGGTTGAGTTTAAGATCAAAGATAAGAAAGGGGTTGTTTTACAAACACAGGGAGGCACTGTTAATGGGCAGGCTATTGGCAAAATATTACATCCTGATCATCAGGATGTATGGGAAGTAATAGCTTTTATTCCTGGGATCGCAAAAAGCAATGTAATACAGCTCGAATATGCATCGGTGCTTAATGATTTTGAGGTGAAGTTTTCTAATGACAATCGTGAAATTGTAGTAGGGCCATTGTTAAGCTTTATGGACCAATTAATACCAGACGGAGCAATAGTGGCTTTAAAAATTAAAAAAGATAAAAGTGTTGAAACTAAAATCAAATCATCATCTAATGGAATAGTTAGATTTCTGCTAAAAGAGGAATTTTACCCTTCGGGGAAGTATGCTATAAAAATTGAAGCCTTAGGGGTTCAAAAAGAGTTTTCACAGACACCATTAAAATGAAGAATTGGAATAAAAACATATATAGATCTTTAATCATTTCTTCTTTTCTGGGGATTGTAGTACTAATTCTTTTAGGGATTGGTAAAACATTGTCATACCTCAATACAGGAGCAAATAGGTCATCGATGTTACATTTGGCATTAGATAAAGATCAAGCATATCTTCCCAAAGTAACTTGGAAAGATACCATCAATCCAGGCAGACCCATAGAGAAACAAACACTACTTGATATAGAAAAGGATTATTTAAATGCCTGGTATGTGCGTCAAGTAGCATATCAGACCAATTTGACCAGTGGAATTGATGATTATTATACAAATAGTGCACAGCAACATATTATCAAAAACCTGGAAGCAAATAAGCAAAAGGATATAATTGTAAAAGGAACTACCACTAACCACAATTTGCTACTAGATTTTTATAGTGCAGATGGGCAGTTAGCCGTTTTGACAGATAAAAATGTAAAAGAATATCAACAGATATATCAAAAAAAACAACTCCTACTAGAAACTGAAGTACAATCGGATTATCAGATTATGTTATTGCTAGAAGATGGCTTTTGGCGTATACGGCATATGGTAAAAAAAGAAAGTCAGATAACAAAAGATAGCGTTCAAATCAAGAAAATTGCCAAAGTGATTGGCACTAAAATCTATATTGATCATCAAGAATTTCAAATCAAAGGAATCAACTATTACCCTCAGAAAAGCCCATGGGATATGTTTGGAAATGATTTTGATATTGATGTGATTGCAAAAGACCTCGATATTATGAAAACTATGAGTCTGAATACTATTAGAATCTTTGTACAGTATGAAGACTTTGGAAAAGCAGCAGTAATAACAGAGAAATTGCAAAAGTTACGACAGGTATTAGATCAGGCTGAAGCCAAGGATTTTAAAGTGATCATTACTCTGTTTGATTTTTATGGAGACTACTCGGTGTTAGATTGGACATTAACCCATCGCCACGTAGAGCAGATAACAAGTACGTTTAAGAATCATGAAGCGATATTAGCCTGGGATATTAAAAATGAACCTAATCTTGATTTTGAAAGTAGAGGGCAAGAAAACGTAGTAGCATGGCTACGTGAAATAACAAAACAGGTCAAACAATTTGATCCAAATCATTTGGTTACTATTGGGTGGTCTGATATAGCATCAGCCAGTATTTTACAGGATGAGGTGGATTTTGTCTCTTTTCATTATTATCAGGATATTGATGTTTTTGAAGAAGTATACAAAGGATTGAATACCAAAATAAATAAGCCTCTGGTATTACAAGAATTTGGAGTGTCTAGTAGCCAAGGTCTTTGGAGTCCTTTTGGAGTATCAGAAAAAAAACAAGCCGACTATCATAAACAGTTTCAGGAAATGATCAAAACAAATACTATTCATTATCTCTCATGGACTTTATATGATTTTGAAGAAGTACCAAGTAGTGTAGTGGGGAGTTTGCCTTGGCGGAAACACAAACAAAAGCATTTTGGGTTTATTGATAAAGAAGGGAATAAAAAGAAGGCTTTTGAGTTTATAGGGAGTAAATAAATAAAGTATTTAAATAGGTTTGATTTTTGGTTAATTAAAAAAAGGGTGTAATATGGAAAATTTGCCAAAGTTTTTGTTGCAGATTCTTGAACAATTTAGGATCAAGAATTTAATATTTTGGCTAAGCGATTTAATAGTCTTTTTGTTTAAGCCCAAAAAGTTTATTAAAAGGTTTTTTCGCCAAAAAATCAAAAATCAAATAATTCAACTTGTTTTTTATACGGGGATATTACTATTAACTTATTTAATCTTTTTCAGCTTTACAGATTACTTACCTGTTTTTAGAATGTTTTATATGATTTTATTACTAACTGTACCATTTGTAATCATTAATTCATTTTCTTTTTTTGTATTACATAGAAAAAAATTCAACCTTTGGAAAGTTTTTTCTTTTGTTTATTTATCGTTAACAATTTTTATTATTCCATCATTAATACTTCTGAAATTTTTCTTTTTAACAGAAAATTTTTCTTTCGTCTTTTTTTCAAACCTTTGTTTTGTTATTGCTTTGCTATATATAATGTTTTTCATTTGGAATACCTTTTCAAAATCAAGTATTAGGATTATCGGTGGTTATATTTTAAATATAATAGGTTTAAATTTATTATTTCTTGTTATGGGTTTGGTTATGAGAGATCCATATTCTAAACTAAGCTCATTTGATCCCATAATTAATGAATATAATGAATATGGAAAAAATATAATGAATATCAGAGGAAAGCCATACAGTTTAGTAGAGAAAACAAACATGCTGGATCAAACAGTAGTACAAGGCATAAATTTTATAGATAATGATACGTTGATACATTATGACAATGCAGGGTTAATAATATTTAGAGATAATTTAAGGAATAACATTAAGTATATTGATAGTATCAAACCAGCTTTAATCTTTAATCGGAATAAAGAAATTTTCTCTGATTTATTAATGTATTCAGAAGTAATAAATGATTATTTTGATACTAGTCCCAATAGTAATTATCTTATAGACGAAGTTGTTTATATAAGTGAAATTGATAGCACTGTTTTAATGAGAAAAAAAGAATTTATTATTGAAGACAAATATTTTTTTCATTTGGATAATTATAATAAGAAGTTAGAAGAATTATTGGATGCTATTGAATATTCAACTCACCCCTTCATTATATATGATTTTTTATTGGCTCCATTGAAATGGTCAATTGATTATTTTGGTATTAAAACAGAAGAGGTGAGGTTATTTGTACAATAAATCAAAAAACACCCACATTATCTGTGGATGTTTAGCAATTGTGACGAAGCGACAACTCATGGGGTAATAAGTTGTTATATTTTTATATGGATCTCATTTTTGACTTTGATAGTTGTAAGCTGTTTTGTTGAATATTCATAAACTCTTCAAAATACATTCCTGTAATTCTACTCATAGGATACGCAGTGGCAGCTTTATAGTTCGCTTTTCCTAATTCGATTCGATAATCTGGATTCATTACGATTTTTTCGATTGCATCAGCCAGACTATCGATGCTTTTTGGGTTAAAGAATTCGCCTCGATACCCTTCGTCTTGTACCAGAATACTCAAGTCTCCTAGATCAGGCATTACAACCGCTTTTCCGTAACTACCTGCTTGATGTAATACCCCAGAACTTCCGGTAGTAGCCGTGTACGGAAATACAACCATGGCACTTTCTCCAAAGATTGTTGGCACGTCTTCTTCTGCTACATATCCTGTAAAGATTATTTGAGGCACTTTTGCATACTTTTCTTTCATCGATTTTAGGTACCCCGGTACATTAGGGTTATCTGTTCCGGCAATTACAATTTCTATAGTAGCATCGGTTCTTGATCGAACTTTCTCGACAGCTTCGATAAGTATCTCTACTTTTTTGTAGGTACCAAATTTTCCAAAGGTCATAACTCTTAGAGGTCCTTCAGGTATATCATACGATGGGGTAGAAGGTAATTCAAAGGTGCCATGCGGAATTAGAATAACATTATCTGCATGATACTTTTTTTCAAGAATATCAACATATTTATTTATGGTTACTGCTACAGTATCAGCTTTTAAAATGAGTTTAGTTAGAGATGTTCCTATAAAATTATAGACTTTTTGTAAGAATTTATTTTTGGTAAACCCAGCACTTTGTAAATCAACTTGCTCCAAAATATTATGTAATAAAACAATTGTTGGGATTTTTTTCATTTTGCAAAACAAAGGCAGTAATAATCCCAATGCTGCAGGGATCTTTTGATCTCCAAACTTCATGAATTGTAGATTAAACAGTATTGCATCTGGTGTAGTTTCTTGTACAGCCTTCATTACAGAGACAATATTGCTATAACTATTAAATTTCCAACAGGACTTTACAATCACTTTACACCCTTGTTCCTCAAAATTGATATCGGCTTCTTCCTGAGCCGTATCTGTTAATAATACAAGCTCTGTAATTTCAGTTTGTTGTCTAAAATGCTTTACCAGATGATATGCATATTCATTTAAGGTGACTTTACTTGGTGGATATGAAGTAACGATAGCAAGTTTCATAATATTTTGGGTTTGATTATAGTACAAATATGAAGCATAATCAGAAGCTAGCGTCTTGACTTTCGATGGGTTGCAATTACCTTTCGGTGAATGGTTAGAATATAACGATGTGTCTTTTATCCCGGTTTATTTTTTTTGCCTTGAGTCCAGAAATATATCAATTGTACAACAAGTAATATTGCCATCGCCATGATTTGCATTAGAACTACTTGTGCCAATGAATCATGATAGAAGATAATGAGGACTACCTGAGAGATTCCCAGAAGACCAGATATCACTACAGGGATATATCTGTCTAACGACAAGAAGTAGTAGGCAAATATGTTTGATATAGCAAATAGTGATGTAGCTACAGCATATTTCCATAATAACGGAGCAATAGCCATATAATCTGATCCAAACATCAAGTTGATGACCAATTCTGGAAAAAGATAACATCCAGAAATAACAATAACAGAGAGTAAGGCAATATAACTTACATATTTAAAAAGTATTGGTGTGTGTGCCTCTCCATCTTTCTGTTTTTGTACCACTTTTGGTAATAATAACATCACGAACATCCAGGCAACAAAGTATACTACACGTCCTATCAAGGCCAGCGAAGCATATAACCCTGCTTCATACTGATCAAAATAGTGCTTTACCAATAGAATATCGCTATTGTTGATAATGATCTGAGTACATTCATAAAATGCAGTAAGCACAAAAAATTGTATAATGTGTTTTGAATGTTCTTTTGATAGAACAGATTTTTTAAAAATAGAAACATTTTTGGTCTTAAATGGTATTAATCCTAAACCGAATGAGATAATAATACCAATAGCAATTAATACTGATGGTTTAAACGGAAGAAAATATATCAAGATTAATGTGATTAATAATCTACTCATCATTTCTCCCTGATAGGTGATCGCTAGGTTGTCAAATTTCTTTTTGCCTTGGTAAATACCTCTATTTACGCTCATGATGAAGTAGATAGGAATCCCAAAACCAAAAATGGTAAACATTAAATGTGACTGTGTGTTAAAAATTTGCTGCAAATCTTTGGCAAATACAATTAATAGAATACCTAATACAGTACCAACTATAGTTGCATATCTATAGCTGATATTGACAAAATTGGTAAACACTTGCTTTTCGAATAACACAGAAAATTTTGCGGTAGCTACTTGAAATGTCATTGCTACAAAAGAGAGCACTAATAAAAAAGTAATTAATAATGCTACATCTGCAAAAAGTTCTGGGCCAAGAATCCTTCCTAATAAAAGATTATATAGATAATTACCGCCATTAACAATAATTACACTACCCATAAACTTTTGCTCGGCACTTAATTTTGGTATGTAGGTATTAATAGTCATCTCTGAAGATATGGGTTAATTGATTCTGAAAAAATGCATTAGATACGGTCTCGTTATCTTGACCTAACACAAAAAGTACTTTACTTCTTCTACAAGCCTTTTTGTGTATGTCATTAAGAACATCTAATGCAGTATGATCAATTTTTTGCACCCTTTTAAGGCACATTACAACTTCTTCGTAATGATCAAGTAAATAATTGAAATAATTTTTTACTTTCTTTGTGTTTTGTGAGGTAAAGTTTCCGATCACCTCAAAAGTTCCTTGTGTATTTTGTATTTGTAGTTTCATGATCGTAAGGTTTGGGGTTTTATGTTTTATACAAAATCACTTCTCAATATATAATTTACTTTTCCGAAGGCATTTTGAATGTTCTTGTTTTCCTTTCCTATGATGCAAAATATTTTATTAAGTTTCATTGCATTTTTATAGAGCGTAGTTAAAACTTGTACTCCAGAAGCGTCAATTTTGGTAACATGATCAACAGATAAGATTATTTGATCAGATTTTGATAATAACTGTTCAAAATGCTGTTTTAAAGACCTTGTGTTTTCTGCTACAATGTTTCCGCTTATTTCTATAATTCCGTAGTTGTTTGTAATTTGAAGTGCCATAATATTTTTATTTTGGGATTAGTAACAGTACAAATATGAAGGTTAAAAGCAGTTTTTTATCTCCAATTTCGGTGAGTTGCAATTTGGTGTAGACGAATGGAAAAATAGTGACGTTGGAAAAATAGTGAATGCCACAATTGTCATAAAACATATGCTTACCTTGTAGAAAAGAAACCCAAGTAGCCTATGTCTCGATTACTATCTTTTATTTTTCTATGGTTATCTATACTATCTTCTTATGCACAAGAAATGCAAGAAGGGTTTACGTATTTGGAAACCGGGAAATATACAGAAGCCAAAACTTTTTTTGAAAACGTTTTAAAAACCTATCCCGAAAACCGTACGGCAAGACTATGTTACGGAAGAGCCATCGGACTATCAGGAGACTCAGAAAAAGCTGTTGCTATTTTTACAACATTGAAAAGTGAATACCCTAATGATTTTGAAATCAAACTAAATTATGCTGAATCTCTATTATGGAATAGTGAGTTTTCTGAAGCAGAGTCTTACTATGAAAAATTAACGCAGGAGGATAAAACAAGCTTTTCGGCAGTTTTGGGATATGCGAATACACTTTCTAATCTAAAGAGATATAAAGAGGCATTAGAATGGGTAAACAAAGCATTACAATTACAAGAAGGAAACCCAAATGCATTGATCTCAAGAAAATATATTCGGTTGGGATATGCAAATGAGCTATCTCAGGATAAAAAATATACAGAGGCATTAACATTGTTGGATCAAAATTTAGAGGATTTTTCTAATGACAAAGATACCCAGCTCAATAAAGCAAACATAAACTTAATAAGCAATGATCTTGTTGCTGCAGAAAAAACATATAAAGCTTTAGCGACCAATGCAAAAGATAGTATTGCATCTTTAAACGGTTTGGCTTTGGTAGCTCATAAAAATAATAAAGAAAAGAAAGCACTTTCTCTAGCGACTACGGCTGCCTCAAAAGTTGAAAAATATAAAGATTATAAGAATCTATACGTGTCTACCCAAGAACGATACATCCAGGCATTATTGTGGAATAGAACCTTTAATGCAGCAAAGGAGCAAATAGATCAATTGCAATTAATATATCCAGATAATGCTAGAGTATTGGCTTTGCAAGCAACTTATGGAATGTATACGAGTAGATTTAAAAATAGTACAGAAGCGTATACTTCCATTTTGGATAAGGATACGACATCGTTTGATGGTAATTTAGGAATTGCTAATGCTTATAGAGCCATAGGAGAGGATATGAAATCTTATGAATATGCTTTTAAAACATTGCAACATTATCCCAAACAACCAGATGCAGAAAAATTGATACATACTTTAAAGAAGGCTCACACTCCTTTTATTGAAGAAAAAACAACTTTTACCTTTGATAATGGCGATAATGAGGCCGTAAGTGTAGGTTTGGCTTCAGAAATACCACTATCAACTAAATTAAAGACGACTTTTAACTATACCTATCGTACAACAAAGAACACGGTTACTACTAACGAAGCTACTTCTCATAATGCAACATTGGGGGTGGATTATAAATTGAATGGCAAGGTTTCTATGATGGGTAACATAGGAGTCACCAATGCCGATGGATTTACCAATACATTTACATCACTTGTTGGCGAAGCCTTACTAAAAATCAAACCTTTTAGATTGCAAAATTTGGATATTGGCTACAAAAGAGAGTTGCAAAACTTTAATGCAGATTTATTGAACAGAGAGATCATTATGAATAATTATGTGCTTACTTATAACCTGAGTACAAATTTTAATCTGGGGTGGTATACACAACTCATACATACATCACAAACAGATGATAATACCAGAAATCTATTATTTACATCATTATATTATTCGATTTTGAATAAACCTTTGCTAAAGACAGGTATCAACTATCAATATATTGCTTTTGCTGATCAAGTGCCTACGATATATTTTAGCCCAGAACAGTTTCATTTGGGCGAAGTATTTGCAGAGGTCGTGAGCGATCCCAAAAAACAATGGTTTTATAGTGCCAGCGCAGCTTTTGGTCAGCAATTTGTAGAAGAAGATCCTGCCTCATCTACTTTTAGAGCCGAAGCTAAGTTTGGGCATCAATTTTCTGATCGATTTATGGCTAATATCTATGGTAAGTATAGCAATATAGCCTCGGCCACCGCGGCTGGTTTTGAGTTTGTAGAATTTGGGTTTAAACTGAAATGGTACTTTTTGCAGAAACCTATTTTTGATCAAAAAATTAAGGAGTTGAGGCCTTAGATTTTATAGATTTGGGAGAAGATAAATATGTGTATTTTTACATATACAGTTGTTGATTGGTAATTATAACTGACAATCTTGATCTTATTTGATAGAATACAATATATTTGTTGTAAATAACTGCTAAACCCCTTATATTCAAGGGGGTTTTTATTTGATCCTTATTTGACAAATGACAAAAACTGAACTAAAATCACTTCTAAAAGAACTCGTAAGCTATTCACAAGAAACTGAGTGGCTTGAATTCAAATTAAACTTTCATTCTAATGAAGAAATAGGAGAAAGGATATCGGCTTTAGCTAATGGGGCTTGTTTAAGTAAGAAACAATATGGATTTCTAATTTTTGGAGTTGAAGACAAAACCCATAATATTAAGGGAACTACTTTTAAAGTGAAAACAGCGACTAAAGGAAAAGAAGAATTAGAGAATTGGTTAATTCAAAGACTAGACCCGAGAATTGACTTTAAGACTTATGAGTTTGAATATTCTGAAGGAATTAATATTAGTATGTATGTAATTCCAGCAGCAATAAATAGACCTGTTAAATTTATTAACCAAGCATATATTAGAATTGGAAGTTATACTCGATTACTTAAAGAGTTTCCAGAAAAAGAATCTAAGATTTGGAATAGGAAAGATATTGTAAGATTTGAACTACAATTAGCAAAAGAAAATATAGATGCAGACTTAATTGTTTCTCTTTTAGATACTCAAACATATTTTGATTTATTAAAGCTGCCATATCCTTCAAATAGACAAGGAGTTATAGATAAATTCATCTCAGAGAATTTAATTATTAAAAAAACATCTAAGTACTCTATTACAAATTTAGGTGCAATTTTATTTGCAAAAAACCTCGAAGAATTTCCTGATTTAAAAAGAAAAGCAATTAGGGTAATTGTTTATAAACACAATAATAAAATTGAAACTGTACGAGAACAAATTGGAGGAAAAGGATATGTTTCAGGCTATCAAGGACTAATTGACTGGGTAAATAGTCAATTGCCTGCTAATGAAGAAATAGGAAAAGCCTTTAGAGATGATAAAAGAATGTATCCTGAAATTGCAGTACGTGAATTATTAGCCAATGCAATAATTCATCAAGATTTTGAAGAAAAAGGCTTTCCTATGGTTGAAATATTTTCTGATAGAATTGAAATTACTAACCCAGGAATACCACTCATAACACCCGAACGTTTTATTGACGAATATCAATCTAGAAATGATATGCTTGCTGATTTAATGAGAAGACTAGGTATTTGTGAAGAAAAAGGAAGTGGAGTTGATAAAGTAATTTTTTATAATGAAATGTATCAATTACCAGCACCTAATATTCTAATTCAGGAAAAACACACAAAAGTCATAATGTACTCTTATAAAACTTTAAATCAAATGGACAAAAAGGACAAAATAAGAGCGTGCTATCAACATTGTTGTTTGAGATATGTCTCTAATGATAAAATGACCAACCAATCCTTAAGAGAAAGGTTTAAAATAGAAAGTAAAAATGCAGCTATTGCTTCAAGAATTATTAAAGAAGCTTTAAAAGATAATGTAATAAAGGAAGATGACCCTGAAAGTAATTCTAGAAAGTATAAAAAATATATACCTTTTTGGGCATAATCTTATTTGATGGTTATTTGATAATAGTAAACTGAAGTGTCTGAAATCATATGATATACAACACTTTGTTATTTGACTATGAAAAACAACTACTTTCAACAAAGTAAATAATAAATAGCGAAGTAAGTGTTAAAACGAAGCTATAAACATAAAATTAGGTCATAAATCTGCCTTAAGGAACATGACTAACTAAAATCAAAATCAAAATACGTAATTCTGATTTTTAATAATTACGAAACTCATTAATGGAGAAACAAAATAATCCTAAGAAAGAACAACCCAACAATCCTTTGCATGGGGTGAAATTGGCAGATATAGTAGAATCTTTAGCAAGCCATTATGGTTGGGAAGGGTTAGCAGCAAAAATTGACATCAATTGTTTTAAAAAAGACCCTTCTATAAAATCTAGTCTAAAGTTTTTAAGAAAAACACAATGGGCAAGAGATAAGGTAGAACAGCTTTATCTTCAATTGGATAAAAGAAAATGACAATAAAATAACGAGAACAAAATATAACCTTGTCCTCGCTATCTTCCCAAACCTGAAACTAACCTTATACTGTTATTGTATTAAAAATTTACCTTTATATTTCTCTTTGTTTTCACCTCTAAGCATATAATAATATACTCCTGCAGGTAGGGTATTGGTTTCAAAAATAATCTTGTGATTATTTGGTGCCACTTGTTCTTTTCTTACCATTATACCTAGCATATCGATTACCACCATTTGTAATACAGTATGTTCTCCAGGAATTTGTATTGTTGTTTGACTACTAAATGGGTTCGGGTAATTTTTTAGTGCAATGTTTTTGATTTCTTCTGGGGTTTCTTCTTGTGTTACGATATCTGTTTCAGTATTTGTTTCTGATTCAGTTTCTGGTATGTCTACCTTTGTAAAGGATACATCAGTTACTTCTAGATAAAAAGGGGCAAAGTTTTTATAATCTCCCTGTACAGAGAATACTATGTTTTTGATGTTGCCAATAGCTTCATTCGTTTTATTATTATTTATAAACTCTGAAAAAGGGATGTTGTACACTTGCTCTTCATCATTTGCTTTAATTTTATATCTAAGTCTGTTGTTCCAGTCTGTAAGACCTTCGGTGACCAAGATTACTTCAACATCTCTATCGTTTTGCATTTCAAATTGTAGTGCTTCATATGCAGATGCATCTAGAGTAAGTTCACCCGCCAATATATTTCTAAATAGATTTAAAGTTTCTTTTACTTCTCCTTTTACTTTTGCATTACGCTCTATGATATGAGCATTATCTTTTTCTACAGTAGTATGTTCTAATACTTCAAAGTTTTCAATGACCACACCTTGATCTTTATAATCAATCCCCCATGGACCATCTGCCAGATATAAAGCATCTAACTGGTTAGAGTTTTCTCCTTTAATAGAGAATCCGATGTCAAACAAATGTCCTGTGTCTACAGTAATTTGTTCGGTATACGATCCTGATAATGTTACCATTTGCGTAAAGTTTTCCTCTTTTGACAGTTCTGTTTTTCTGATGTTGCTAGAAAATTTCATTTGCTTTACGCCTTGTTTGTTCACCATGTGTAATGTTAATGTACCATTGGTATACCAACCTTGTTTTACAAAAACTGTAGGTACACGATTACTTGATTTGTGACTTCGCAATGGTTTATTGCCGACAAATTCTGTAATGATATGATTTGCAATATTAGCTACTTGTGGTACTGATCCACCCCATATCTGGAAGTTAGTATAATCTCCTTCAGGATAGTCAGCTATATTCCATAAACTATAGATTTCATTTTCAGAAGCTGCTTTTTTGATAGAGAAGGTTAATGCATATTCGATTTCTCCGGTAGCTCTTTCAATTTTAGTACTTACAATAGTATGGTTTTTGATCATTACGGTTCTTACATCTAATAATTTAGAACCATTTAATCGATCACAAATCGTTTTGGAGTGATCATATATTGAACCTTTTGTCGATGTAGCCAATGCAGCTGCTACTCTTTTATCTCCTTGATAATAGTCTATAGAGAATACGGTTTCTGCATTGGTAATCCCCAATAGGTCTTCTGGACTGGATACATACGTAGATTCTGTACCCAATATTCCTGTTTTAGGAAGATAAGCACTTAAATCTTCACCATTAGCAGACTTGTATGATTTTACTCCTGGTTGAAATTTTTGCTGCGATTTTTTAGTGTTGAAAATCGAATTTGTTTTTGTTCTATTAAAATTACGTTTTGCGATTAAGCTTGCCAAATCACCATTACTTTCTAATCCACCATCATTTGCTGAAGTAACATCTGTTGCAGTATCAATACCAACATAATTGTCTGTCTTGATTGCTGTATAAGAACTAGCAGTGATATAAAATAAGGTATCATTAAAATCCTGATCACAAGAATCATAATCTCTTCTAATATCTTCAAATCCTAGTATAATTCTTTCATTATTGGGGTCAGATAATAATACATTATGATACCGTAATGCAGGATCGCTTTCAGGGTTATAATCGGCATTAGAATGTAATTGCCAGTTTCCTGTACCTACACAACCGTCTGACCATGCATTGGCTAATAATACCCATCCAATTCTGGTATTAGGAGGAAAATTACCTATGTTTACTTTGTCACCAATTTCAAGACTACCGCCGCTTCCTGCCGCAGATACGTTAGGAAAAATAATGGTAATATCTTCAGGAACGGGCATTGATGGATTAGGATCATTACTATCATAGGTATAAAATCCTAAGGTATTTTTATATCCTGCACCTTCACCAACAAAAGTGATCCAGATATCTGCCTCTTCTTGTAGTACTACATCGGTATCATAACCAGATGAAATATAATGTGGATTAAAATCCGGTACTGGGTAGCCTTCTGGTAAAGCATCATTAATCATCGTAATCGTTTCTTGACTCACCACATCTCTTTCTTCTAGATATAAGGGAGTACCATCAGAAGAAAATTCGCCTAAATACTTATATCTGTCACATATTTCTGGTATTGGGAAACTAGTAGGGGTTTGTCCTCCGTTTTCTGGAGAAAAACTAGTTTTTCTTAGATCAAAGTTGTCATCTAATCCGTCTTGATCAGCATCATTACCTGAAGCAGTTGTTTCAGCAATTCCATCGCCATCACTATCGTAAGCTTCGGTAGTATCTAATACTCCATCATTATCAGAGTCGATATCCAAATGATCATAAATTCCATCACTATCAGTATCTATTGTTCCGTTTGTGTTACCTCCAAAATCAGTATCAAAAGCATCATCTAATCCATCTTTATCTTCATCTATATTAGAAAGTCCTAGGTATAAGGTGCTAATTTGTCCTTCTATAATATCTACAATCCCGTCATTATCAGAGTCAGTATCATAACAATTATAGATGGTATCATTATCAGTGTCTCTTGGTATAAATTCAATACCAGTTTGATCAGCATCAAAAGCATCTGCAATACCGTCATTATCGGTATCTGCATAATTTGTGTCTAACCCATTACAAATACCATCGTTGTTTGTGTCTTTGTCTCCTTGTCCGGCCTCTACAATATCATAAATGCCGTCGTTATCCGAGTCTATATCCAAAAAATCTGGTATACCATCACCATCTCTGTCAAAGGCATCTTGTACTACATTATCACCATTACCACTAATGTCATTATCCAAATAGTTGTACATATCATCTCCGTCATGATCTCCATAAGGATTCATACCATTACACTCTACTATATTTGTGATTCCGTCACCATCACAATCAGCATCCATCGAATCTAAAATACCATCCTGATCTCTATCCAAAGGAGAAATACCATTGGCACATTTAAAACCATCATTAGAATTGGTGGTTTCGGTAAGATTAAGCAAAGTGGCCGTTGGGGTAGCACTATCATAATCATTGATAAGGTATAACCCTCCGTTATTATCTGATAAATAAAGACGATTACTTGCATCTGCATACGCAGCTCCAAAAGAACTTTTAGGTAGATTAGTTACTGTTTTACTAGAAAATACTGGTGATCCAGAAGAAAGATCCCATTTATACAGTTTTCCTCTGCTACCTCCATAAAATGACCCATTTACATATGCAATATCTGCACAAGTACTGGGTGAAGCTACATCAGTTTCGATGACTTCAAAAATGGGAGAAGTAGTACCATCATAATCTTTTAGATTGGTTATTTTATGAAATGTCTTTTTGTTATTGTTTTGAAAAACCCATAGATTACCCTCTGCATCTACATCTGCAGCATACCCACCACCAAATGCTGTAGTACCATTTGGTTTTACCGCTCCTAGATCAATCACCATGTCTTTGGCAATTCTAAGTAAATGTTTATCACTGTTTTTTATAGCATATAGGTAATTGTCAACAATATTATAACCTCCTGCGTTATAGGAAGAATAGGAGTGTAATGCATCAGAATAAGATCCGGTTACAGGATCATATGCTTTCATTGCTCCAGAAATTACCTGGTAAAAATTACCGTCATCACAATCAAAGGATTGTTGTGCGCTCATTAGAGATGTAATAAGAAGTCCTAGTAGAAAAGTAATTTTTTTCATAATACCATTGATTTTGGGTTTCAGATACTCAAAACTACTTGATATGTACTATGAAAGTGGTTGCTATTCGGTCATTGGGCGTTTGCTATAGACGAATGGAAGTTAAGGGGAAGATACGAGATTAAAGCAAATTGAGTCGTTTCATTAATTCTGGACGATTAGAGCGGCTTACCGGAATTACATCCTTTTTGATAAGAACACTGTTATCTTCGATATCAATGATTTTTTTGATATTGATTACATAAGACCGATGTACTTTTAGGAAAAGATCATTGGGTAGTTTCTCTTCAATCTTTTTAAGAGTAGAATGTACTGTATAGTTCTGACTTTCAGTTTTGATTAAGATATAATCTCCTTTGGCTTCAATGATATTAATGGTAGGGATATCAATTTTAATAAGTCGTCGATCAATATTGATATATAAATCATTTTCTCCAGAAGAGATTCCTGTCGATGAATCATCAGGTGTTTTTGTGCTAGCAGTACTCGTTGAGGTTTCAGCCTTTTGAATGGCCTTAAGAAAACGAGGTAAGGTAATTGGTTTTACTAAATAATCTACAATACAATCATATTCAAAAGCTTCTAATGCAAAGTTTTTATCAGAAGTGGTAAGTATAATTTTTGGAGGGTTTTTTAAGGTCTGAATAAAATCAAAACCTGTAAAATCCGGCATATGAATATCTAAGAATATAAGGTCTATTGTTGAGTTGTTTAAAAATTTAATTGCCTGAATTGCATTAGGAAATTCTTCGATAACATTAAGCCCTTCAACCTGTGAACAAAGTTGTTGAATAATTGCTCTTGCGGTTTCTTCATCATCTATAATTATACAATTCATATAAGTAGATTGTTTTTAAATTGTCTTAAGGAAATTTTCTATGGATTCTAAAATTAACATAAATTCTGCAAATAATGAGGGATTATTCTCCTTTAATCCTTCTTCAAAATCAATGGCAATCTGATATCCGCTTTCGAATCCAAACATTCCGATTTTATGTTTTAGTTTATGCACATTCTCTGCTGCTTTGGTAAATGCTTTTGAATTATAATTGGTAAGAAACTCATTTTGTTCTTCTGGGAATTCTCGTTTTACGATACCAATAAGCTTTTGCTCAAAATCTGTTGAACCAGCAGCTAATTCTTTAATATATATAAGATTTGGCGTTTCGGTCATTTTATTTCTTTTTTTAAGGTAAAATAAAAAGTAGTTCCAACTCCTTGAGTAGATTCTAACCAAATAGTACCTTCGTATATATCTATAATCTTTTTCACTATAGATAATCCTACTCCAGTGGATTCATTTTTATTATCCAAAGTTTGAAAAATCTGAAAAATCTTATCATGATATTTCTTTGAAATCCCGGGACCATTATCGACTATCGCAAATTCCCAAAACTCATCTTTTTGCTCGCAAGAAACTGTAATAACACCTTGTTCTTTATCATTATATTTTACTGCATTGTTAAGTAGGTTTTGAAATAACTGTTGCAAACTAAATTTATCTCCCACTATAACGGGTAACTCTGTTATGATTTTTATGGTTATATGATCGGGGATATGTATAACATCTATGATATCAGTTACAATATCTCGAAGTACAATATTTTGTTTTGGATGATCCACTTTATCAATACTAGAATATTTAAGAATACCGCTAATCAAATGGTCCATCTTATCTACTTTTTTAAGCAGCATGTTTAGAGAGTTGTGCGCATTATCATCTAACACATCTACATAATCCTCTTTTAACCAGGTTAACAAGGCATTCATGCTTCGCAAAGGAGATTTAAGATCATGAGAAACAATATGTGCATAATCATTAAGCTCTTTGTTACTCTTTTCGAGATTTTTTACCAATCGATCTCTTTGCTTTTCGAACTCTAATTGTTCAGTGATATCTTCAATTAGGGCGACTTGATATTTGATACTTCCATCCTCATTTCTTACTGCCGCAACATTTGTTTTGGCCCAAAATACAGTTCCATTTCGTTTTACGTACCTTTTATTTACCGAGAAATTATCAATCTCACCATCATTCATTTTCTGCATATTACTGGCAGATTCTTCATATTCATCTTTAAGGGATATATTTTTCACTTCTTTTTGTAGCAGTTCGTCAGGTGTATACCCTAATAAGTCTTGAAAAGCTTTGTTGGTTTGAAGTATTTTTCCATATTGTGTAAGCGCAATACCCAAAGAAGAGTTTTCTACAATGGCAGATAATTGCTTTTTCTGTTCTTCAAAAATTCGTTTGTTCTCAAGTTTTTCTGTAATGTCCCTTACAATACCTTGTGCTGCAATGGGTTGATTGTCTTTGTTGAGTATAAGACTTGCATTAATATGTACGGTTCTAACTCCTTTATGTTTGGTATATACCCGTGCTTGATAATCAGAAAAAGATCCTTTGGTAATCAATTCTTGAAAAGAAGTCATTGCATAAGTAAAGTCCTCTTTATAGATAAGCTTTACAATATTTAATTTTTCCTGATTAATATCATAGCCAAACAATTCTTCGGCAGAGTTATTCATTTTAATGACATTTCCTGAGATATCTATTAATACATATGCATCAACAAGATTTCCGAAAACCCCTTGTAGTTCTGAGGTTTTTTCGGTGAGCCCATCTTTGAGTTTTGCATTAGCATCCTTTAACTCCTGAGTGAGTTGGTAAAGTTCTCTGGATTTTCCCTCAAGAATTTGTTCGGCTTGTTTTCTTGCTGCTTTTTCTCTTTGTAAGGCGCGTTGTAGTATTTCTAACTCATTACTCATTAATGTTTGGTGATGCTAAATTTTACTTCTGTTCCATCTTCTTTTATTTTTTCAAGAAGAATCGTTGCAGTACTGTTATAGTGCTCAAAGGTTTTATTCATTAACCCCAAACCAAAGTTATACATTGCTCTGCTTGATTTGTAGATCATAATCAAAGTGGTTGAGGTTTTTTCTAAAACTTCAAAAGTTGGAAGTTCTGCGTCGGGATATATCTTTTGTACTTCTACGTGGATGTGATTTTCAATAGAGGAAAGCAGTTCTATAGGATCTTCATACTTGTCGATTAATCCTGGGTAACTTGCTGCAAGTACTCCAAAAAAATGTTCTGCGTAAGTGAGTAGTAGATCATCAATACTAATACTGGTATGATTGCTTAAATGTGTTAGTAGACTCAACATTTCTGAAAAATCATAGGTACCAACAGAGGTATAAACACCACCTGAAGCTAGTGCAGATTGTTCAATAATTTTATCTACCATCTCTAAGCCAAATTTGTCTTCAACCAATTCTAAGAATTCTGTAAATACGATACCTTTCATATACTAAGTAGGGTTTAGAATTATCTTTTTATAAGTTCATTTACACTCCAATATTCGATTAAACATTTTATTTTATGGGCGTAATCTTCATACTTTAATGGTTTTACAATATATCCAGCAATTCCAACCTCATAAGTTTCTTTAAGATCATTATGATTACTTGAAGTACTGAGTATAACTACTGGGGTATATCTTAGAGCGGGGTTTGACTTTAAGTTTTTTAAGAATTCCAAGCCATTCATTTTTGGCATATTAAGATCTAAAAAAATTAGATCAGGGAGTTCTTTATTATTTTCTAAAATTTCTAATGCCTTCTCTCCATTTTCTGCCTCTATCAAGGTATGATTATAATTGTTTTTTTGCAAGACTCTTGCAAATTTTAATCGTTCAATTTCATCATCTTCTATTAGTAAAAAAGTTAGGCCCATTGTTTTTTGTGTTTTAATTTAGGTTAAAAAGTGAAATTAACAGATGTAAAGATGTTCTTTTATCCTTCAATTCTACTTTTTCTTTCGTTGAAAGATACTTTTAATGTAGATGAAAGGTAGTTTTGTGTAGGTGAGTGGATTTTTTTATAATGTTTTATAGAACCTTTTGAAAAGAATGTATAAAATTCCTCATAATTTAGGTGTGAGTTGTGTAGAGGATTTAGGAGGTGTTTTTGACTATTTTCCTTCCTCATAATCTAAAGGTCAAAGGTTCGAACCCTGTTTCCACTACTAAAAAAGTTCCAGAACATTTCTGGAACTTTTTTATTTAAATACTAAAATGTAGAATTCGATGAGTCAAAAATCCCGGATTAGGTTGGTAGTAGAATCTCTTCTTTTGTCTAATACATATTTACCTTTGAATTTATCTATTCTCTTATACTTTAATGTTTAATCATTATCTTTTCATATACAGTTCCCTTAGGAATAAAATCCCCTCGTAACAAGTATATCCCCTCTTGTAAATGATCAACTTTAATATATTCTTGTAATTGTTCCTGATTAAAATGATGAATTTTCTTTCCTGTAAGATTATAAATCTCTAAGCTTTCAAGATTCGAAAAATTTAAAACTCTTATATAATTTGAAGTAGGATTCGGAAATACTTCTAAAATTGGACTGGGATTATTTACTATTACAGTTCTAATTACCTCATCTGCCATATTACCATTACTATCTGTTGCATTGTATGAAATGTAATATGTACCGGTAGCATCTATAAAATCAGAACTATCAATAATCACTTCAGATCCATCATTTGTAATGGCTCCTAACTCAATATAGTCAGAGCCTTTTGTGATTACTTGAGGATCGTCTCCTAACAAAGTAATTACCGGTGGTATATTATCTTCTACTGTAACCAAAGCATTACAGCTACTTATATTACCCGAGGAATCAGTTGCTGTAAGTGTAACTGTATGGATGCCTACATCGGCTAACGAAAACTGAGCTCTGTTTAAGGTTAAAACAACTCCACAAGCATCACTAGAGCCGTTGTCAATATCGGCTGCGATGATGGTGGCATTTCCTGTAGCGTCTAATTGAATAGTTATGTCCTGACAAACTACCATGGGTTGTGTAGTATCTTCTACCGTTACCGTAGCTGTATTCGAAGCGGAGTTTCCATTGACATCGGTTACAGTCAAGGTCACTGTGTTTGTTCCGACATGGGTACAATCAAATGAGATAGTATCTAAACTCATCGATTGTATTCCGCAGGCATCTGAGGAACCATTATCAATTTGCGCTGGTGTAATACTTGCCCTTCCTAAAGCGTCTAACTGTACCGTTATATTTTGCGTTATTACCGAAGGTACTATGTTATCTTCAACGGTTACTGTAGCGGTGTTGGTATCCGAGTTTCCGTTGACATCAGTTACAGTCAAAGTCACAGTGTTTGTTCCGACCATAGTGCAATCAAACGAAGTAATATCTAAATTCATGGATTGAATTCCGCAGTTATCGGATGAATTATTATCTATTTGTGCAGGAGTGATACTTACACTTCCTGAAGCATCTAACTGTACGGTGATATTTTGGGTAACAACGGTTGGAAGAATTTTATCTTCTACCGTTACGGTTGCTGTTTTGGTATCCGAGTTTCCATTTACATCGGTTACCGTTAAGGTCACTGTATTTGCTCCAACATTCGTACAATCAAAAGATGTACTATCTAAACTCATCGATTGTATTCCACAGTTATCAGATGAACCATTATCAATCTGAGCAGTAGTTATGCTTATATTTCCTGAAGGATCTAACTGTACGGTGATATCTTGTGTTACTATTGTTGGGTTAGTAGTGTCTACTGTACTAAAACTTCCTTCTGAAGAAAAAGCCGACCCTGCAAAACTATGGTCTACGGCTTGTACTTTAAACGTATAATTCGTAGTACACGCAGCAGGAAGTTTATATATGTAATCGGTACTTTGTCCTGCATTACCTATAGCAGGAAGTTTACGCCATCCATCATTTTCTTGTGCCATTGGACTAGCTATATATGCTGAGCTTGTCGAAACATCTTTTATAAACACATTGTAACTTAACCCACTACTAGGCGTTTCTGCATCGGTACTCGCTGTCCAACTTAAGGTCACTTCATTTCCATTTACCAAAGCCGTTGGATTCGTAGGTGCTGTAGGTGGCGTATTAGGAGTAACAGTGTTATTGGTATATATTTTCGAAAAACCTACCCCAAGAGACTTATCTCCAGACACTAATATATCCAAATCTCCATCATTATCGTAATCACCCCAAGTAGCATTACCATTAAATCCACTAGTTAAACTTGCAGGAATTAATTCAGAAAAAACACCTGAAGTATTGGTATATATCTTAGTAATAGGAATACCACTATTTAATCCAAAGAGTAACACATCTAAGTCGCCATCATCATCATAATCGCCCCAAGCAACTGAACTGTATTGAACTCCCGGTAAATTCGCAGTAACCAATTCTGTAAAAGTACCTGCATTGTTGGTATATATTTTTGAAACTGTAGTACTTCCTGTAAGCCCTGCCATTAAAATATCCAAATCGCCATCATTATCATAATCGCCCCAAGCTACATGACTATAAGATACCCCTGTTAAATTTGCCGAAATAAGTTCTGTAAAAACTCCATTAGTATTGGTATATATTTTTGATACATCTGTACTCCCGGTATATCCTGTTAATAAAATATCTAAATCTCCATCACTATCATAATCACCCCAGGTGGCAAAGCTGTCACTAACCCCTAATAAATTTGCAGTAGCAAGTTCTGAAAAGACTCCATTATCATTTGTGTAAATTTCTGATTTAGATGGTCTTGTTATTAAAACATCTAAATCACCATCATTATCATAATCCCCCCAAACTACTGAACCACCTGCAACGTTTGGTAAATTGACACCAGTATCTTCAGTAAAAACTCCATTAGTGTTGGTATATATTTTCGTTACTCCTGAAAAACTACCTGTAGAACCCGTTATTAATACATCCAAATCACCATCATTATCATAATCGCCCCAGGCTCCCTTACTGTAATTCAAACCTTGTAAATTAGCCGAAGTTAGCTCGGTAAAAGCTCCGTTATTATTCGTATATATTTTAGAGTATGCATTAAGTGTTACTGGTGAATCCTGCCCTATTAAAAGTATATCCAAATCTCCGTCGTTATCATAATCGCCCCATGATACTGAACTATTAAGCAAATCCATTAAGTTTGCAGTACTAAGTTCAGTAAATGGTCTTAAGTCCACACTAAAAGTACCCTCAGTAGAAAATGCGGACCCAGCAAAACTATGATCAATAGCTTGTACTTTAAAAGTAAAGTTAGTATTTGAACCATGATATTGCTGTGGTAGTTTCCACGTATATGAAGTGTTTTGTTGCACGTTACCTAAAGCAGGAAGTTTACGCCATCCATCATTTTCTTGTGCCATTGGACTAACTGCGTATGCCGAAGCATCTTTTATAAACACATTATAACTTAATCCACTACTAGGAGTTTCTGCATCGGTACTGGCTGTCCAACTTAAGGTAACCTCATCTTTATTTACTACAGCTGTTGGATTCGTAGGTGCAGTAGGAGCCGTGTTAGGTGTAACTGTATGATTAGTGAAAATTTTTGAACTTACAGGAAATTCTCCCGTTAATAAAATATCTAAATCTCCATCATTATCATAATCACCCCAAGCAGAACGACCAAATGCAACGCCTGGTAAATTTGCCTTAGCAAGCTCAGTAAAAGTACCTGTCGTATTGGTGTATATTTTTGAAATGTTTCCACTTGGTGTCCAGCCATTCAACAAAACATCTAAATCCCCATCATTGTCATAATCACCCCAACTTGCAGCACCAACATTAACTCCTGTTAAGTTTGCAGTGGCAAGTTCGGTAAAAGTCCCTGCTGTATTGGTGTATATTTTTGAAATACTTGTGTTCACCCCTTCAATACCGGTTAATACAATATCCAAATCTCCATCATTATCATAATCACCCCAAGCTACAGAACTAAAAGATGCTTGTGCCAAATTCGCTGTTGCTAGTTCGGTAAAGGTTCCTGTCGTATTGGTATATATTTTCGAAACCCCTACACTTCCTGTATATCCAGTTAGCAAAATATCTAGATCTCCATCATTATCATAGTCTCCCCAAGCTACTGCACTATCTGTTACTTCTGTTAAGTTTGCTGTGGCTAGTTCTGTAAAAATTCCTCCTGTATTGGTATATATCTTTGAAACCTGCGTACTTCCCGTATTTCCTGTTAATAGGATATCCAAATCCCCATCATTATCATAATCACCCCAAGCTACAGTACCATAATATACTCCAGTTAAATTTGCTGTAGCTAGTTCTGTAAAAGTTCCTGCTGTATTGGTGTATATTTTTGAAATGGGTGTACTTCCTGTCAAGCCAGTCAATAGTATGTCTAAATCTCCATCGTTATCATAATCCCCCCAGGCTACAGCACTATTATTTACTCCTGTTAAGTTTGCTGTAGCCAGTTCGGTAAACGTTCCTGCTGTATTGGTATATATTTTTGATACTCTAGGACTTCCTGCCCTACCAGTTAATAATACATCTAAGTCTCCATCATTGTCATAATCTCCCCAAGCTACATCACTTTGAGTTACATCAGTTAGATTTGCAGTAGCTAGTTCGGTAAAGGTTTGTGAATTAATTAAGTAGCTAATTAATAAGCATAGGCATAGTAGTAGTTTTTTCATAATAAGGGGCATAAATATTTACTATTGGGGTAATTTTATTACATATATTAACTTTTACTCATATCAAAAGGATGATTCATCATCTTGTCTATATGTGTTACAGTTAACATAGAAAATACCCTATTTTTTATGAATGCTTTTTTTTAAAACCATAAAAAAAGGTGACTCTATTATAGAGCCACCTTTATAAAAAACTTCAGCACAAAGTTTATTTATCTAGAGCCATTTCCGGCTCTTTAACACTTGTTTTAACTTCAAATTGATTACTAGTGTTTTTCTCACCACCAGCTTTTAAGGCTTTTTCACCGGCAAAGAAGGTTTTATGATCATCTCCTAGGTCAGAACCTGCCATACGTTGGTGTTTTACACAGGATACACCTTTTCGTATTTCTTGACGTTGAACAGAACCTACATAAGCCAACATTCCCATGTCTCCAAAATAACCTTCTACAAGATCATTCATATGCAATGCGGTTGTGTGATATGTTGGTAATGTAATTAAGTGATGGAACACACCAGCTTCACGAGACGCTTCTGCCTGGAACATACGAATCATTTCGTCTGCTCGGTTTGATAATTCAGTACCATCATAATTTGATTCCATTAGTTCAGCTCTATTATAGGCAGATACATCTTCTCCTGCTTCTACCATAGCATCAAATGCCTGCTGACGGAAATTAAGAGTCCAATTGAACGATGGAGAATTATTGTATACTAATTTTGCATTTGGCACCTGTTCCTTAACTCGATTTACCATATGTGCAATTTGCTTCACATTTGGTGTTGGAGTTTCAATCCATAATAAATCTGCACCATTCTCAAGACTTGTAACACAGTCTAATACAACACGATCAATGTTAGATCCTTCTTTAAATTTATATAATCCGTTTGGCATACGTACAGGACGAACCAATTTACCATCACGTTTAAATAATACATCATTTTGATTCACCTCATCTAAACGTACTTCTTCGGCTTCAACAAAATCCATATACTTTGATGCCAAATCTCCTTCTTCCATAGATACAGGTAGTTTTTGTGTCAAACCAGCTCCTTCAGAATCTGTTCGAGCAACAATTACACCTTCTTCTACACCTAGTTCTAAGAAAGCATATCGAAGTGCATTTATCTTAGCAATAAAATCTTCATGTGGTACTGTTACTTTACCATCTTGGTGACCACATTGTTTGGCATCAGATACTTGATTTTCGATTTGCAGCGCACAAGCACCGGCTTCAATCATTTTTTTAGCTAAAAGATACGTCGCTTCTTCGTTACCAAAACCGGCATCAATATCAGCAATAATTGGCACTACATGAGTTTCGAAATTATCAATCTCAGCTTGAACATCTTCTCCAGCATCGAGACGACGAAAAAGATCATTTAATTCTACTGCATCAGCTTGACGTAAGAAGGTATATATCTCTTCGATCAACTTAGGAACCGAAGTTTTTTCGTGCATTGACTGATCTGGCAAAGGTCCGAACTCAGAACGTAATGCAGCTACCATCCAACCAGAAAGATATAAATATGATTTATCTGTTGTACCTTTATGCTTTTTTACTGCAATCATTTTTTGTTGTGCCACAAAACCGTGCCAGCAACCCAACGATTGTGTGTAATTTACGCTATTAGCATCATATTCTGCCATATCTTTACGCATGATAGACGCTGTATACTTAGCTATATCTAATCCTGTTTTAAATCTATTTTGTACCGCAATACGCGCTGCATTTTCTGGGTTTATAGTTGCCCAAGTATTTCCATGTTTAGCCTTTAGTTTACGTACAATGTCAAGGGCCGAATTATAATTACTCATAATGTTACTTTTTTTATTTTAGGTTTATGTCTTTATTTTATCTATTGTTTTTTTGCGCACTGTAATCATACGTATTGTAATCGATCGTATTATTAATAGCCCAATTTGTAACCAATGTTTTTGTTTTTACTTTAGATTTCATCTTTTCCTTTTTTTGTTTTATTAATAATCTGCTATTCTACATAGTGAATTAATTACAGGACAATATTATAAAAAAGTTTTTGAATAAAAAAGCGAACGTTCGCTAAATATTTAAAAATGTGAAAATATTTTATATTCGCAAAAACCGGTGTCGTTAATTAAGGATTATGAAAAAAGAATAAAATTTTTAACACATATAACTGATAATCAATTACTTAAATATTTTTAAAAACTTCTTTTATTTGGGGTAACATAAGCTTTTTAGTGTGTTAAAAATTCGATTTCTACCAGGTTAAGAAAAGATAAAATGCCCTAAAAATTGACGAGATTGTTTTACTTTTTGAGGAATTGAATGTGCTTTATGACTATTTTGTGTCATTGAAATTCGATAAAAACCGGGACTCATTCTGTAGATCTCGTAGTTTAGAATTTTTAAATAAATTCCGTTAGAACTTTTTGGAATAAAAGAGAATAATCTTCTTTAATTTATTTTCTATTGAACAGATATAAGAGAAGTATTCGATAATACATTACTTTTGAAAAATATTATATTAATGAGAACAAGATTTTTTATATAATCCAAAATTAATTGGTAAGATTAAATGTTATGAGCGAAGAAAATATAGTAAAGATTAATGAAGTCATCACTCATTATTTTAATACAAATACATCTATTGATTGGATTCCTGCAAAAGCAATTATGCCAGCATTAATTGAAGCAGGAGTTTTTAATAAGGATGAAAAAAAAGGACTACCAATTCGTAAAGTATTTCGAAAATTAGATCTAGAATCTCAGCTTGATAAAATACCAGCGGTGCATGCAGAAAGAAGTTCGGATAACGTTTATTGGTATTTGGTAAGATCTGGTAAGAAATATGCGCCAAAAGAACTAAGAAGTCCCATCACCAAAAAAGAACAAAAGTTACTTAATATTCAAAATAGTGACGAGTATTATCTAGTAAATTTATGTGATGAGTTATTAAAACAAAAAGCATCAAGAAAACATACCTTTGACACCCTCGTAGGAAATCTCCACAAAAGAGGAAAAGGAAGAACAAAACTCCCGTTAGATGCCTATTATGAAGATTTGAAATTGGTTCTTGAGTTTTTTGAAAAAAATGAGGCTACTGATGAGTTGGATGAAAAAGAACAAGCACGTAAGGCTCAAATAAAATATTATGACGAGCTTAAAAAGAAAGCTATTCTTAAGAAAAAGCTACGCTTAATTGCGATTAACTATGCTGTATTTGAGTGCAATGATGCAAACAAATTGATTAGAAATACAGAGAATGATACCTTGGTTCTAAAAGATATTTTAAAAGATTTTATATAGATTTAAATACCTTTAGATCGTTAATCCAGTTCGTTGATAGTACAATAAACTTCTTTGAATTTTATGGGAAGTTTATGCTAAGTTTGATTTTGAAAACCTTAACCCAATAAAGCTAAAGCTGTGGGATTCAAAAAATGGCGGACTTATAATTTTATAATAGTTCTTTCTGGCAGCATAACTAAACTTGTTTATAGGATGTTTTTTTATTCCTGAAATAGGCTGTTACTGCAATAAGTATCATCAATAATGCTAAGACATAGACAAAAGTAGGAATCGGTATTGGATCTCCTGCTGCATAACTATGAAGCCCTGATAAATAATAATTCACTCCAAAAGAAGTCATGATAATCGACCAAAAAGCAAATGTACTGGCTACATTCAATACATATCGATTTTGTAACCCAGGGATGAATCGTAAATGTAACACTACTGCATATACGATAATACTTATCAACGCCCACGTTTCCTTAGGATCCCATGCCCAGTAACGCCCCCAGGACTCATTAGCCCATACACCACCCAAAAATGTTCCTACTGCCAATACAAACAATCCAATAGTCATAGATATTTCATTAATATAGCTAAGTTCTTTAATACGTATATCAATAGGAATCTTTGTTTTATCTGTTTTTATAATCATCAAGATAAGTGCCATTAGACCCAAAATAGCAGATAAAGCCAATGGTGCATAACTGCTAATAATAGTTGCTACATGTACTTTTAACCAAAAAGAAGATTTGAGTACTGGCATAAGGTTAGTAATCTCAGGGTTTAACCAGTCGAGATAACTTACAAATAATAATGCGCCAGAAAACAAAGTAGCTAATGGCAATGCAAAATCAGATTTTCTAAAAGTCATCAATCCGCAAAGCATCAATACCCATGCTACAAAAACCAACATCTCATACCCATTACTCCAGGGTGCGTGCTGGGCTACATACCATCTTAATAGTATGTTTCCTGTAAACATCAAAAAACAAATTAGCGATAGGATAATCAATGTATTCCATAGCAGTTCAATGGATTTTTTTTGAACAAAAATTTTAGTGATCGCAATTACCAATAATATGAATCCCAAGGTAAAAAACACTTGAAATAACCAAAAATTGAGATTCAATTCGTTGTACCATATTTCTGCTGCGACTCTTTCATCATTAGGGATAATGTCTTTACCCAATACATTTTGATAGGTCTTTATGTACGAAAGCTTCTCTGTGGCGGCTCCCCATTTCTTCGATACTATATCCTGAAAATAGGAAGGAACAATGGATTGTACAAACTTACCATCTTCAGCAGGAAAATCCCTAAAATGATAGGTATAGCTATGCCAAGTGTTGTTCTTGTCATTACCATTAGGAAAAACCTTTAAATAGTTTCCACTAAAAACATTGTACAATATATTGAAACGTTCATCTACTTTTATTACTTCTTTGTCAAATTCATTACGTTCTGCAGGTTTCTTAAGATTAGCTTTTTCAACCGCTTCAGTCAATATATAAGCTCCTTTTTTATCCAATAGAGCATTAAACGGAACCAGACCATCTTCACTTAGTGCTAAAGGCTTAAATAATACTCCTCCTTTTTTTTGATCGATCTTAATCAAAGGAATTTGTTGCCATGCATTTGGATTTACATGCATTGCTAAAAATGCTTGGTTAGCATCTAAGCGTATGTTTGATCCATTGTTTGAATATTTGAAATAAGGTTTTCTAGATATCTTTCTCAAAAACTCAGAAGCAAGTGTATTTATGGGTTTGATTCGTCCATCTAGATCTTGCACCATCAATCGACCAAAGAGTTCGGCATGATATACATCGATTTGCTGTTGTTGTACAAGCTCTTTTTCTATGATTGGATCTGTTGTATTTGCACTAGAAAAACCTGAAACAAAAAAGAAAAGGAATACTGGTACTACTTGATGTTGTTTTAGCTGCTTTAGTTTTTGATTGATGACTCTAAATCTCGAATTTTTCCCAAATAATGTAAAAAACATACCCAATCCCATTAGTAAATACCCTAGATAAGTAATCCAGGTTCCTGCGGCATCATGACTTACAGAAAGTACGGTTCCTAATTCATCGGTATCATAACTTGCCTGAAAAAACCGATAGCCTTGATAATCTAGTACATGATTCATGAAGATTCGATAGGGTGTCTTCTTGTTATTATCAATAATAGTTACCTCACTTGCATATGCCGAAGGGCTTGTAGAACCCGGGTATCGTTCTAATTGAAAATCATTAAGATGTATTGAAAAAGGTATTTCTTGTGGTTGTGCGCCATAAGAAAGTTGTATGGTTAATCCATTTAGCACAAGTTCATGAGTTGTAGGCAAAAAACCTTCGCGATATAGTAATGAAGACTTTTCTATTTGATCATCAACCTGAACATTAACAATAAGCGCATCATCTTTGGCTCTGTCATTATCCTTTGGTTTTTCGGATTCACTTACTAGTTCTATAGTTGCGCTAGGGTGAAAGGACAATGGCACAAAAGAGGCATCACCATCACGATATAAAGTACGTAACGTTAATCGCTGAAGACTATCTTTCTTAATTTTCCCGGCAGTTTGAGAGGCCATCATAAAGAAATCCAGATCTCGAGGGGATAGCACACTAAAATCACCATCTTTTTCTATGATATTAATAATGCCTTCTTCTTTGGCATTATATCCAACTTTATGATGGTGTTTACCAATACTCTCTACTTCACCTTCTTCCAAAAACACCGTTTGCCTTCCGTTTCCAGACGACACAACTAATTGCAAGAGCGCTTTTCCGCCTTCAACATCATCTACTATTTCTGGTACAGCATCTGCAACAAACTTATCGTGAGAAATACGTATGGGTATTGTATTAAAATCTGTTTCTATCGTAAAATCATTATCACTGATAGGAGAGAAGTTCAATTGTTTTCGAATTACTTTTGTCTTGCTGCCATCAGAAATGTGTACTTGCAGGTAATTATTATCTGAAATTATAACATTTGAAGCGCTTCCTTCCCTAATACGCATAATACCACTATAAGAAGAATGTCGCGTAATACCGGCACCTAATAAAATAACGATGAATGCTACATGAAACAAAAGGATTGGCCATTTCTCTTTTCTCCACAGCTTGTATTTATAGATATTAGTACCAAAACAGATACCAAGCCCTATCATAACCAGTTCAAACCACCAGGCATCGTAGATGATTTTCCATGCGGTGGCGGTACCAAAATCATTTTCTACAAAAGTAGCCGTAGCCATGGCGATTGCAAAAAGCAATAATAATAGAACAGCCAATATAGGTGAGGAAAAAAAACGATATAATTTATGCATTATGGATTGTTTAGAAAAAGAAAGATAACTTCAATAGGTATACTACTGAAGGTGTTTTGTGTATAAAAGTATATTTGATTGCTTATTCTTCTTGCATTGAAACTGTTTTCACATCTAGTTTTGCTTCTCTGGCTTTTGCTTCTTCTAACCACTTTGGCAATAGTGTTTTTTTGAATTCTTGTTTTTCTGCTTCTAATTTTTCTATATCGAGACC
Organism: uncultured Aquimarina sp.; assembly: GCA_947501475.1. GTDB lineage: Bacteria > Bacteroidota > Bacteroidia > Flavobacteriales > Flavobacteriaceae > Aquimarina. The sequence continues at coordinate 56,757 of CANMWA010000009.1, forward strand.
CACATAAGCTTGGGCTTTTTCCTTAGAAGATATATCTGGCATTTCTACAGGTTTATTATATCCTAAATCGGCGAGTAACCGTGCTAGTTTTACTCTGGCTTCTTGCGCCACATGTAATCCGCCACCAATAACACGGGCAGTTTCTACAGGAGAATGAAAAGAAGCACCATGAGAAGCAGCGGCATAATCCCAGCGCCATTGTGCATGACGTATATCTGTTAAAATAGCATCCATTTGTTCTTCGGTAGCTCCAAGATCCCATGCTTTTTTCGCTTCGATATGAGCTTTAACGAGTAAGTCTTCTAATTTTAAACGGTTTTCTGTCGATTTTTGTTGACGCTCAAATACATTGGCCATTAATTTGCTTCCTTCTTCTCTATGGCATACCTGACAGGCATTCGCTATATTATTTAATGGAGATTGTATGTGATGATCGGTAAATTTTTGTCCTCCTTCACTTTTATAAGGCATATGGCAATCTGCGCAGGATACTCCACGATCTGCATGTACACCTGTTACATAGGTTTCATAGCCGGGATGTTGTGCTTTTAACATGGGAGTTTTACTAATTTTATGAGTCCAATCTTTAAATTCTAACTCATCATAGTATTTCTCCATATCTTCTACTGCCATTCCGTTTTTCCATGGAAAAACGAGATACGGAGTCCCTTCTTTTCCAGGTATATTTTTATTGAAATAGTATTCTACATGGCATTGCGCACATACCAACGAACGCATTTCTTGATGTGTAGCATTATTGATATCCTTCCCCATAGCATCAAAAGCCTCTACTAATGCAGGGCGGGTAATACGAAGTTTCATGCTTTTAGGATCATGACAATCGGCACAACCAATTGAGTTTACAATTTCTGCTCCTTTATCGGCCCATTTTCCTTTATAAAATTCTTCAATTCCTATCTCATTCATCAATCTTGGTACATCTGGACTTTTACAGGTCCAACAAGTAGCTGGCATTGGTCCGTCACCTTTTCCTTTTGGCCCTCCTGTTCTTAGGGTATTATGAATATCTTCGATGGCGTATAAATGTCCACGCCCCTGGTTGTAGTCTTTAGAGAAGCCATATCCTGCAAATAATACAACTAATCGAGGATCTTCCTCAAGCATATCCCGCATAGCAGAACCTCCTTGGTAGCTAGAAAAACTAGTATCAGCCGTCTGAATAAAGGATTGATATTCTTTTTGGAAATTTTCGCCCCAAACTGCATTTCGAGGTTCATTTTCACTAATATCTACTTTTGGGACATATTTGTATTTTGCTTCAGACTTTCTATTAATAATACTGGAAGCCAGTAATCCCAATAAAAATACTACGATAATAGTAACAATGAATAATACCTTATTTTTCATAATACTGAATGTTTATTTTTCTTCAATTTCTTTTTGTAACCATTCGGGAATAACTGCCTCTACTTCATCTGTTGGCAATGGCGCTATATTATATTTTACGGTCGAAATTCCATGGCTACGCCCGTGTGGTATTTCACGATGGCAACTCCAACACTGTCTATCTGTTCTATCTGCTGCATGACCATCTACCCAACCTTCATACTTAGTTTGAGTTACTTGCTGCACATGGCAACGAATACAATTATTCTGAACAACTTCTTGAGAGGCTTCTCTCATAAAAATCACATCGGGCTCTGCGCGTAGTGTAAAGATAGAGGCATGATACAAGCCATCTTTAGCTTTAAAATAATATTTGTTGAATACATTATCATGAGGCACATGACAATCATTACAAGATGCCCATTCACGATGTGAGCTATGCATCCAACTATTATAAACAGGAGTCATTACATGACAGTTAACGCAGGTTTGTGGATTATCACCCATATACGATACCACCTCTGATTCTTTGGCCATAAATAGTCCCAAACCAATAAGGGCGGCTATGAGAAAAACCGCAGTAGTACGCCATCGGGATTTTTTATCTGGTAATATTTTGTCTTTTATTGCCAAGATTTGTGTGGTGTGAATTAGTATATAAATTTAAGTAAAAACTAAGTATCTATTTATTAATATTCCTGATTTCCTCTTTATACGTTTCCTGATCTAATCCTTTTTCAATAACAGCTAACGATTTTGCAACGATGTACTTAACATTCCCAGGGGTAAATCCTATTGCTTTAGCCATTCTTTCTAACCAAAGGGTTTGTTGTTCTCCAGAAATGGTTTCATCGTCAGAAATTAGTTTTGTTAAGGTATACATGCTCTCTAATCTCTCATTATGGGTAGTTGTAGGTTCTAATGGATAGGTGAGATAGTTTTGCATGATGTGATCATATTCTTCTCCCGAAATTTCTAAGATTTTGGCCAAATGGCCTAAAAAGGTTTTCTCTTCTTCCGATACTTCGCCATCTCTTAAGGTAATTTTAACAACTGCGCCAAATTGATAATGATAGGTACTCTCTGATTTCATAATATCGTAATAAATAATTGTTATACAATAAATTTAGTTAATTTTAATGAGTCACAGATTATCTTTTAAGATCATCTTTAAAATTTAAATACAATGAAACTTAACATCACAGGGCTATTGTTTATGGCTTTCCTATCCACATTTAGCCAAACAAAAGAAGAAAAATTACAAGAAAGGCAAAACAACAAAGTAGAGATATTTACTTCAGATGAGAAAGATAACTTACAAGCTTTTGTTGCCGAGCAAGTTGAAAAAATGAAGCTTTCTGAAAAATTAAGAGAAGAGTACTATGGTATTCTTTTGTACTATACAAATAAAATGGGCCGTATAGGAGATAAGAATAAAGGATATACCGAGGGAGAGAAAAAAACCAAACTTGACGCTATGGTAATCCATCTAAATGATGAGGTTAAAGAGTTTCTGACAGAAGAGCAATGTAAAATACACAGAGAAAGTTTTGGTAAAATTGTGACTAGTGTATACAATAGAAAAGGCTGGAAAAAAGAATAGTAAAGACTAAATTAATTATTCATAGCTTATGAAAAATGCACTATTTATATTTCTACTATTAGTTAGCACAACCTTTATTTTTGCACAATCCTCCAAAACAGTAACAATAGGTGTTCTTGCTGATCAATCATCAGAAGAAACAAAGCCTCTGCTGACGAAATTACAAACCGAAATAAAAGGGGTTGTTGGACAGAGTGCGACTATTGTCTTTAAGGATGTATTAGAAAATGAATTTAATACCGATACGGCAAAATCAAACTATCAGACATTACTAAATTCTGATGTAGATATCATCTTATCATTTGGAGTAGTAAATACCATAGTGATTGGTAAAGAAAAACAATATCCAAAACCAATTATTCTTTTTGGTAGTGCTAATAGTGATTTTTATGATTTCCCGGAAGGTCAAAAGACTTCCAAAGTTAATAATATCACCTACCTCATTGCTCCTTTTTCATATACAAATGACCTCGATACCTTCAAATCATTGTATGACTATAAAAAAATAGGTATTGTAGTTGATGATTTTATACCCGAAAATTTACCTATAAAAGAGTTATTTGATGATTACTTTTCTAAAAATGATGGTTCTTATCAGCTTATCCCTCTTCAGAAGGACGGGAGTATAACTACCGATCTAAATGATATAGATGCCGTATATCTGGCAGGTGGGTTTTATTTGGATGATAGTCAATTTAAAACATTGGTTACGAATATCAATTCTAAAAAACTCCCTTCTTTTTCGGCATATAGCAAAGAAGACGTAGAAAAAGGAATTTTAGCCTCTAATCAGCCAGAAACTAATATTGATCAGTTTTTTAGGCGTATTGCCCTTAATGTAGAATCTATTATTGAGGGAACAAACCCATCTACATTACCCATGTATTTAGATTATAAGAAGAAACTTTCTATTAACTCTAGCACAGCAAAACAAATTGGCTTTCCATTACGGTATAGCATGTTAGCTAATGCAGACTTTATAGGAGGGGAGAATGATGTAGTTGTAGGAACATCGTATTCTATTATTGATATCATGAAAGGTGTAGTAGAAAAAAACCTTTCACTCGACGCAGAAAGAAAAAATATTGAGTTAACTAGTCAGGACGTAAAAACTGCTAAGAGTAGTTATTTGCCAAATGTAACTGCCAGTGCAAATGGCGTATATCTAGATCCCAAGGTTGCAGAGATCTCTAATGGCACTAATCCTGAGTTTTCTACTTCTGGAAACGTAACACTGGAACAAGTAATTTATTCTGAAGGTGCTGGAGCCAATATCACGATCAATGAAAATTTACAAAAGGCACAACAAGAAACGTATAATGCGGTAGAACTAGATGCAATTCTTAATGCTTCGGTAGCTTATTTTAATGCCTTGGTGCTGAAAACGAATGTGGCGATTCAAAATCAAAACCTTCAGGTTACCAAAAAGAATTTAGAAATCTCAGATCAAAATTTTGTAGCTGGAGAATCGGGCAAGTCTGATGTGCTACGTTTTAGAAGTCAGTTGGCCCAGAATACGCAAAGTTTGATCAATGCAGAAAATCAAAAACGACAAGCATTCAACACGATTAATCAATTAATGAATAATCCAATCGCAACCGAAATAGATGTTGATGATGCCAAAATATCAGAAGGTATATTTGAAAACTATAGGTATTTGGATTTTTTGGAGATTCTGGATGATCCAAAATTGCGACCTGCTTTAGTTGAATTTTTAGTCGAAGAAGCGAAGAAAAATGCTCCTGAATTAAAAAATATCGGGTATAACATGGAGGCTACACAGCGTAATTATCGATTGAATAACCTGGGCCGATTTGTCCCAACCGTAGCGTTACAAGGGCAATATAGTCTTGCTATTTCAGAATCTGGTAAAGGAACAACCGTTCCTCCCGGTTTCCCTAATGCTCCCGATGGCACATACAATGTAGGACTCAACCTTTCCTTGCCGATCTTTCAGCAAAATCAACGAAATATTAACAGACAAACAGCAAAGATTCAAGAAGATCAATTATTGGTGCAAAAAGAAAATGTAGAACTGAACATCGAAAAAAATGTAAATGACATTTTATTGGATATGACGAATCAAATTGCAAATATTGAAATTTCCAAAGTGTCAGAAGAAGCTGCCAAAGAGAGTTTGGATCTTACACAAAATGCATATGCTCAAGGCGCGGTACCCCTTATACAATTGATTGATGCCCAAACTAATTATTTGCAAGCACAGCTTGCCAGAGCAACGGCCAATTATGATTATTTATTGACCTCTATGCAATTAGAAAGAGCTATTGGTTATTTCTTTTTAATGAATACAGCCGCAAGTAACCAAGATTTTATTCAAAGAGCTAATGAGTTTATACTTAATAGAAATTAATGAAGCATAAGAGTTCCTTCTCCTTGGACGACATCGCTTAGCGATGGGCGAGAAGAAGCATTGGAGTTAGGGTGAGGGGTGTTTTTGAAGAACACCCTCACCTTAATCCTCTCCCTCAAAGGAGAGGAGACATAAAAGTTTAACTTAAAAACCACTAATACACCTATAGAAATGAGATTTATAAAATATATACTACTATCAGCATTCATATTTTTGACGTTAAATGCCTGTAAAAAGGAAGTGGAGAAAAAAGAAGAGGTATTGCGACCTGTACAATTTCAGGTGGTGGGAAATTCAAATTCACAAAATATCAGAACGTTTAGCGGTGTTGCTAAAGCTGGTGACGAAATTGAATTAAGTTTCAGAAGTACTGGGATTATCACAACACTGGACATCAAAGTAGGACAGAAAGTAAATAAGGGAGATTTGATTGCTAAGTTGGATAATGTGCAAGCAAATCTTGCTTATGAGCAGTCAGTTTCCGCACTCAATAGTGCTAAATCAGCTATGAATACTGCCAAATCTAGTTTGGATCGTATTAAATCTTTATATGAAAAGGGAAGTAACTCATTAAGTGATTATGAATCTGCTAAAAATTTATACCAAAGTGCATTAGATCAATATGAATCTGCAAAACGTAACAAAAGTATCCAACAGTCACAAATCAGTTATGGGTATATCAAAGCACCTAAAACAGGAATTATTGCAGCAAAAAACAGTCAGCTTAATGAAAATGTAAGCGCTGGACAGGTGATTGCGATATTAAACGCAGGAGATCATACGAATATCGAAGTAGGATTGCCAGAGAATGTAATTAACAAAGTACAATTAGGCATGAATCCCGAAATTTCTTTTTCAGCCTTGGCTGGAAAAAAAATGAATGGAACTGTAATTGAAATTGCTCCTGTTGTAGATGAAGGTTCTGCTACGTATCCGGTAAAGATTGACATTACAGATCCTACTAAAGAAATTAAACCTGGTATGACTGCTAATGTTACTTTTGATTTTAAAGTAGGTGACACCGAAGGAAGTAGTGCTTTAGTGATTCCGGTGAAAGCGGTTGGAGAAGATGGTGAAGGTAATTTTGTTTTTTTAATTGAATCTGAAGATGAAGCCATAGGGGTTGTAAAGAAGCATCGTGTAGAAATTGGAGAACTTACTACAGATGGTTTTAAAATTAAAAGTGGGCTTTCTGAAGGCCAAAGAATAGCTACAGCAGGGCTTCAGACCTTGTTAGACGGACAAAAAGTGAAATTACAATAATCGTTATTAAAAGTATTAACTATGAATTTTGCTAAATTTTCCATTGAAAAAAATCGAGTTGCTCTTAGTATTCTTACGGTAGTGATGGTCATGGGTATGGTTTTTTACGCTTCACTCTCACGAGATAGCATGCCGCCATATACGATTCGTGTGGCATCTGTTGTTTCATCATTTCCAGGAGCAAGTCCTGAGCGTGTTGAAGAATTGGTAACCGATAAAATTGAAAAAATAGCACAAGAACTTCCAGAACTCAAAAAAGTGACCAGTACTTCCAGAACCGGACTTTCTGTTGTTCAGGTAGAGTTAAAAATGGAAGTTACTCCAGAACAATTACAAGCTGTTTGGGATCGATTGCGACGTAAATTAAATACGATTCAAGGCTTACCTAATAATGTAAAACCTCAATTGAATGATGATGGCATTGGAGAAGTATTTGGTATTGCTGTTGGAATTACCAGTGATGGATTTTCATATGCTGCTATGAAAGAACAAGCAGACGAGCTACGTGATGATTTAATTAAACTAGAAGATGCTGCTAAAGTAGAGATCAACGGGGCACAAGAAGAACGTGTTTTTGTGAAATTTGATAATACAAAACTCAAAACGTATGGGTTGACTTCAAGTAGCCTGCAAGGAATTATAGCCAGTACAAATATTTTGAATTCTGGAGGAGAAGTTAATATAGAAGAAGAACGAATTATTCTGGAACCTACGGGTAATTTTAATTCCATTTCAGATATAAAAAACATGCTAATCCCCCTTGGACAAAGCGGACAAGTAGTTAGTTTAGGAGATATTACCATCATTGAAAAAGGATATATCAATCCACCCAAACAGAAAGTACGTATTAATGGTAAAGATGCTGTTTCGCTTCATGTTTCTTTAAAGGAAGGTAGAAATATTATCAAATTAGGAGAAGAAATTGATGTGATGTTAAGCGAATGGCAGAAAAAACTTCCAGTAGGTCTGGAAGTGTCTCGATTGGCATCCATAGATCAATATATTGATCTTAAGATTAGTGATTTTTTAGGAAATTTAATGCAAGCTATTGGTATTGTATTAGCTGTGATGTTGATTTTCTTAGGATTCCGTACAGGGATGGTAATTGCAAGTTTGATTCCTATTGTTACTATTACCACCTTGATGATTATGGGACTTATTGATGTAGGTCTTAATCAGATTACGCTAGCTGCGTTGATTATGGCATTAGGGATGATGGTGGATAATGCCATTGTAGTTGCAGAATCCATTATGGTAAAAATGGAAAATGGCATTGAAGTAAAAAAAGCAGCTATTGATTCGTGTGCAGAGTTATTTATGCCGCTATTGATTTCTACCTTGACTACATCGGCAGCATTTTTGGCATTTTTTATGGCAGAATCCGTAATGGGTGATATTATGGGACCTATTTTTGTGGTGATTACGATAGCCCTTTTGTCTTCCTGGATTATTTCGTTGAGCATCATTACTTTATTCTGCGTATTCTTTCTAAAAATTAAAAAACGAGAGGATGGAAAAGCTGGCTTTTTGGATCGTATGATCAATGGATTGAAATCCAAATATAAAGATCTTATTCTATTAGCTTTGGCGTGGAAAAGAACAGTATTATTAAGTATTGTTGCATTGTTCTTTTTATCACTTTATGGGTTTACAAAATTAGCATTTGTGTTTTTTCCGGATAGTGATCGAAATATGATCACCATAGATATTAACTTACCCGAAGGAACCAAAATTGAAAGTACCACAAAGACCATATTGGCTATCGAAGAATTTATTACCAATAATCTAAAAGTTACTGAAGAAAAAACAGCTGGTATTGTAGATTGGTCTTCTTACATCGGTGAAGGACCATCATCGTATGATCTGGGGTATAATGCAGATGAGCCCAATTCTAATTATGCGCATATTTTGGTCAATACTTCTTCTTTTTTAGTGAATAATGATATGGTAAAGCAATTGGATGCTTTTTGTTTTAATACCTTTCCTGATGCAGATATCAAAGTTGGATTATTAGGGTCGGGCGGTAGTGGAACTCCCATTGAAATTAAAGTCTCGGGGGATAATCCTGATAAACTGGCTAGTATAGCCGAAGAAATCAAATCAAAACTATTTAGTATTTCGGGCACCAAAAATATCAAAGACGATTGGGGACCCAAAGGGAAAAAATTTGTGATTGATATTGATCAAAACAAAGCACAGTCAGCAGGAATTACTAATCAAGACGTAGCAATATCGCTACAAACAGTATTAGATGGTTTTCAGGCAGGTGAGTTTAGAGAAAATGACAAATCTATTCCTATTGTAATGACCAGTAATCAAGGAAAACAGCAATCACTAGCTTCATTAGAAACACTGAATATTTATGGACAAAACTCAGGGAAAAGTGTTCCGTTGTTACAGGTGGCCAATATTATTCCGCAATGGCAATATTCCAAAATAAAACGATTAGATCTTACGAGAACCATCAATGTATCTAGTGAGTTAACAGCAGATGGGAATGCCTCAGAAATTACGGCTGTAATTACACCTTGGTTAAAAGAACAAGAAGAAATTTGGGGAAAGGAGTATACCTATAAATTAGGAGGAGATGCAGAAAACAGTGCGGAGAATATGGGCGCTGTAGCAAAATATTTACCGCTGTCTGCTTTTATCATCGTCATGTTGTTAATTATACAATTCAATTCTTTTAGAAAAATGACAATGATTGTTACTACAATTCCATTAGGGGTTATCGGTATGGTGATTGGATTGCTACTATTTGGTGTTCCTTTTGGATTTATGGCGTTCTTAGGGGTGATCTCTTTGGCAGGAATTGTCATCAATAATGCAATCGTGCTGATTGATCGTATTGAAATCGAAGAAAACGAATTGAAACGAAAACCTCAAGATGCCATTATAGCGGCTTGTATTCAACGTTTTCGTCCTATTTTATTAGCCACATTTACTACAGTATTAGGTTTAATTCCGTTATATCTTGGTGGAGGCGAAATGTGGGAGCCTATGGCAGTAACTATTATGATAGGGTTACTATTCGGTACCGTGATTACCTTACTATTTATTCCTGCTTTTTATAGTGTATTGTATAAGGTAGATTATAAAGGATATGAGTTTAATGAGGAATTATTGGATTAAAGGGTATGCTTGAAAAACTATATCCATATCGTTTTGAACTTTTTCTGTTTAGCCAGATTGCAATTCTATTTGGATCTTTGATCATTCCGGGAGATTTTTTTGAGACTGTGATATCACCGATATTGTTTTTGATCAATTTGGTTGCAGGAATTGTCTTGATTTCAAAAAAGAAAAAGCTAATGTTATTCTGTACCGCATTGTTAATAGTGTCAGGAATTGTTTTTGGTGCAGATCTGTTCGAAAGTCAAAATAGTAAATTTCTGGCTTTCCTTAATATGGGAGTATCTTTCCTATTTTATACCATCGTTACTTTTGAAATTGTTAAACAGATTTGGCAATCTAAAATTGTCAATAAGAATGTGATTTTTGGATTGATAAGTGGATACATTTCTTTAGGACTGATCAGCTTTTTTATTTGTTTAAGCATAGAAATGGCATCCCCAGGATCTTTTGAGGGACTACAAGCAACTATTGATCAACCACAATTGTTTACAGAGCGATTAATGTATTATAGTTATATTACTTTAATGACTATTGGGTATGGTGAGATTATACCGATAACTTCTTTGGCACAAAAAGCTGCTATTTTAATCGGGATGATGGGACAGTTTTATTTGGTGATTTTAACAGCGATTGTGGTAGGAAAATATACTAGTCAGATATCAAATAAACGAGATTGATTTTTAACCCTGATCCCGCTACAAACAAAAACCAGTTATGAAAGTAACTGGTTTTTTTGTGGCAAAAATTAATCTTCCACTTATTTTTTTGAACAAAAACTATAATTACTAAACCAATAGCCTCTCAGGTTTTAGTTTGAAATTAAGTGTCAAACAAAGATGTTACAATTCAATTGTATTTAACGACGGTTGAGCATAAAGTCATTTTATTTTCTATCCAACAGCCACATATTTGAGTCATTAATTAATCAAATTATATCTTTTTTAAATACATAATTATGACTCCAACAGAAGTTTTTTCAATAGCCGGTATGATAACGATGCCGATGTGGATCTTGATGATTCTCTTACCAAAATGGAAAGTTACACGATTCTTAATCGATTTTAAAGTAATTCCCTTGCTACTTTCCACGATATATGCCATTTACATTTTTCTAGCAATACAGATTGGTGGAGGAATGGATTTTGGTAGCCTCGAATCGGTGATGGCATTATTTACCGAAGAAAATGCCGTTCTGGCAGGATGGGTTCATTATCTGGCTTTTGATCTTATGGTTGGGATGTGGATGTTAGATCAAAACAAAAAAATAGGTATTCACCAACTACTGATGGCTCCTTGTCTTTTCGGAACATTTATGTTCGGTCCAGTAGGTTTTTTACTCTTTTTCATCATCAAAACCATAAAACAAAAATAATCATGAAATATATAAACACAATAGTAAACACCGTAAAAACAGAAAGCCCAATACTTTATGGAATTGTAATGGTCCACCTTATTTTGGCTTTAGTAAGTGTAGTAGGGCTTTTTATTGATGACAGAATGTTGATGGGGGTCAATGTTTGGATCAAACCATTGAAATTTTCAATCTCAGGAGGGATTTATATCTTGACTTTGGGATACCTTAATACGTTATATCCATTCTCTAAAAGAAAAAGAAATATAATCAACAACCTTGTTTCCTGGACACTACTCATTGAAATATGCATCATTGTCTATCAGGCATCACGTGGCATACAATCGCATTATAATGAGAGCACACTATTTGATGGATTGCTTTTTGCAGCAATGGGAATATTGATAGCCGTGAATGTTTTGATCATGATGGTATTTATCATCGAAACCGTAAGGCTAAGATTAAAAACGACCAAATCGATACAGTTTGCTATATTACTAGGTTGGTTGGTTGTACTTTTTGGTAGTTGGGTTGGTGGCCAGATGATCAGTCAAATGTCTCACAATGTTGGAGTAGTGGATGGAGGAGCAGGACTACCATTAGTGAATTGGAGCACAATTGCAGGGGATTTAAGAATAGCTCATTTTTTTGGATTGCACGGTATACAAATAATTCCGTTATTCGCATTATGGCTATCTAATACATGGAAAGCAACGAGTAGAAATCAAATTATTACTGTTACTGTTTTTGGATTACTATATGCAGGATGGATTGGTTTTACTTTCTATCAAGCCAAACAAGGGATGCCATTAATTAAACTATAAATCAAGTCAATGCTAATCAATAAGGAAAAACGTATTAAATACTTAGGCTTTAATGACTTTTGGTTTGTTGTAGTAGGTGTTTTAATTCTAAGCTTTGTAACCGACTATCTTTTTAGTAATTCGTCATTTACACGTTTACCTTTTGTTGAAGCTTTCATTAACTGGAGTGTGTCATTGTTCTTTTCAACATGTGATTGGTTTATTATGCGAGCAATCATGATTCTTTTACGGAAAAAATACCCCAATTTTGAGGATGATGTAAAGCGTATAGTGTTGTTTTTTATTGCTATTGTTAGTACAGTAATACTAGTTGATTTTGCTGGCGGAAAGTTCTTGGCATATATTTTTGGAGAAAACTTCAATCATAGCACACGATTCAAAATACTCTTGCCTATTATATTAATCAGTACGATGACCATGGCTATATATGAAGCTATTTATTATTATGTACGGCTCAAAAAATCCATTAGGGAAGAAGAACAAGCTAAGCAAGTGATCGTACAAGCGCAGTTAGACACATTAAGGAATCAAGCACAGCCTCATTTTCTATTCAATACACTGAATACACTTAGGGATATTATTGATCAAAATTCTAAAGAAGAGGCAAAGCAATTTGTCGATAAGTTATCAGATGTTTATCGGTTTATATTAGAGTCTGGAAACGCTAACCTAACTTTGCTTCGAGATGAATTGAAGTTCGCCAAAGCATATATTCATATACAATCCGAAAGATTTGGGGATAACTTAAGATTGAATTGGAATATTCCAGAAACATCATTGGATGCAATGATTGCCCCAATGAGCCTACAGCTTTTATTAGAAAACGCAATAAAACATAATGTAATTTCAAAAGCGAAACCATTAGTCATAAATGTTCAAGTCAAAGACAATTGTTTGATAGTAGAGAACAAAATTCAAGCAAAATCTACTCAAATACCATCCACCAAAGTAGGATTAAAGAATATCGAAAAACGATATGCATTGATTTCTAGTAAGTCAATGAAAATCAAAAATGATGGAAATCGATTTATTGTTTCACTACCATTATTAAAATCATCTGATCAAAAGTAATACCTATGCAGATACTAATTATCGAAGATGAACCCAGGGCTGCAAATCAATTGCAAAACATACTAAAAAGATGTGGTTTCGAGTATCAATTATTGGATATCATCGATACCGTTGAAGATGCTGTGCTTTGGTTTCAAAAAGATACAGTACCTGATCTGGTATTTATGGATATTCAATTAGCCGATGGGTTGAGTTTTGAGATATTTCAGAAAATAGACGTAGAAGCACCTATTATTTTTACAACGGCTTTTGATCAATACGCTATCCAGGCATTTAAGGTAAATAGTATAGATTATCTACTAAAACCCATTCAGCAAGATGAATTAGATAATGCATTAAATAAATTTAAGAAATCAAATAAGCCTACTGTGCAACCAGCTATTTTAAAGCAGCTTCTTAGTAGTATGCAAACAACAAATCATCGCGAAGGTATATTGGTTAAAGAGGGCAATGGATTTGTTCAGATTAGAATTTCGGATCTTTTATATTGCTATTCTCAAGAGAGCATTACTTTCGGGGTCACTTCTAGCAAGCGACATATTATCGACGAAACGATGGATCAATTATTTAGTTCATTAGATCATGATCAATTTTATAGAATTAATCGCGGACAGATAATTTCTAAACATGCAATTCAGAAAATAGATTCTTATTTTAATCATCGTGTTAAACTTTCTATTGCAAATCCACGTGATCAAGAATTTATTGTGAGTAGGCCAAAGACAAGTGATTTTAAAAAATGGATGAACAAATGAATACTTCCTATAGTATTGAATAGATATCGGTTGAGCCTAAATAAACCAGAAACTAACGATACAAGTAGTTTTTTACTTCCTGGATTAAGCAATCCTATTATATTATTTAAGTACTAAATAATAACCCAGAACATTTTTACGTCTTTTTTTATCCTTAATGCGTCACGATTTAATTTTTATTAGCCTCTACATTTGCGAAGCTTATTTAGATCAAATAAAAATAATATGCTCCTCGAAACGCGAACCAACTTAATATCTGATCTCAAAATTGATCAGTTTTTTGACCCACAGTCAAAATATATTTATGAAGAATATGTACAAAAAGCAGTACAGTATATATCCTCTTTTTTAAATAATGAGAATTTTTATAGTGGTGAATTACCTAGTAATCTAAGATCAAAGACACATTTAATTTCTGCTAATCCCGATAGCATATTATCGGTAGATGATGCACTAGCGCAGATCAAAGAATTATACCTTGATCATACTGTTGCTTTTCATCATCCTAACTATGTAGCCCACCTTAATTGCCCAGTTTTATTACCGGCAATTGTAGGGGATTTGATAGCGTCATCAGTAAATACAGCTGTCGAAACATGGGATCAAAGTACTTCAGCGACATTAATAGAGCAAGAGATGATTCGTTGGATCTGTTCTAAAATGCAATTCCCCTTTTCAGCAGATGGGGTATTTACCAGTGGAGGTACACAATCTAATTTTATGGCATTATCAATGGCTAGAGATCATTATGCTTTTCAGCATTACGGACTTAACCTTAAAGAAAATGGGTGGTCTGATGTTGTGAGTAAGTTTCGTTTTTTTTGCTCAGAGAAGGCGCATTTTAGTATTAAGAAAAATGCGGCTCTTATGGGGATGGGGTATGATGCTGTAATTTCTGTATCTACAGATGATCAAATGAAAATGAAACCTGACGCTCTAGTACAAGCTATAGAAAAAGAAAAACAATTAGGTAATATCCCTATAGGTATTGTAGCAACAGCCGGGACAACAGATTTTGGTAGTTTTGACCCTTTAACAACGATAGCTACAATTGCAAAAGAATATAATGTCTGGTTTCATGTAGATGGAGCTTATGGCGGTTGTTATGTGCTGACAGATACTCATCAACATGTATTGCGTGGAATAGAACATGCAGATTCTATCACTATTGATTTTCATAAAACGATGTTCCAACCAGTTTGTTCTAGCGCATTTTTGGTAAGAGACACAAAACATTTTAAATATATATCCTACTATGCAGATTATTTAAATCCTCTTGAACATAGAGACGAAGAATGCCCTAACCTGATTGAAAAATCTATTCAGACAACTCGCAGATTTGATGCTTTAAAGCTTTGGTTTACTTTAAAAATGACCGGTGAAAAGGCTATAGGTTCTTTCCTAGAAAAAGTTCATTATCTAGCATTAGATCTATATCATACCCTTAAAAACGATTCTTATTTTGAAGTAGCTCATAAACCAGAATTGAGCACCTTGGTATTTAGGTGTATTGTGCCAGGTATTGATGATGATAGTATTCATGATACGATTAATCTCTATGTTAAGAATACACTCTTTAAATCTGGACAAGCTTCAGTAGCTAGTACTAAATTAAATGGAAATGTGTATTTAAAATTCACTTTGCTAAACCCTAAAAGTACTATAGATGATGTATTGAATATTATTCAAATGATCAAAGAGACAGGGAATGCCTATAAAAACAATAATTAATAAGTACTATAATGCGAACCAAAGAAGAAACTATTGTTGATTTTATTGCCATAGGCGTTGGCCCCATGAACCTTGGGCTAGCTTGTTTAACAAATCCTATAGCCGAGTTAGATGGTATTTTTTTAGATAAAAAGGAAAAGTTTGATTGGCATTCTGGGATGTTACTTCAAGATACGACACTTCAAATCCCTTTTCTGGCAGATTTGGTGACTTTAGCAGATCCTACGAATCCATTTAGTTTCCTAAATTATATCAAAGAACAAGGGAGAATATATTCTTTTTATATCCGTGAAAACTTTTTGTTACTTAGAAAAGAATATAATCAATATTGCCAATGGGCTATTAGTAAATTGCCTAATATTTATTTTCAAACCGAAGTTATAGAAATACTATATAGTGAAGCAAAAAAATGCTATGTAGTGTTTTCGAGATGTACAAAAACCAATCAACAAAAGGTTTATCAAGCACGTAAATTGGTGCTGGGAACAGGCACACAACCTTACATTCCTGAGTGCTGCCAGAAACTAAAAGGGAAAGCTATACACACTGCTACATATCTATCTCATAAAGAAAAACTACAATCAAAAAAATCGATCACAGTTTTAGGAAGTGGGCAAAGTGCTGCAGAGATTTTTTATGATCTTTTGCAGGATATTGATCAAAAAGGATACGAACTTAATTGGATTACACGTTCGCCAAGATTCTTTCCTTTAGAATATTCAAAGCTTACGTTAGAAATGACCTCGCCAGAGTATGTTGACTATTTCTATAATCTTACTTCGGCAAAAAGAGATGATCTCATTAAGAACCAAAAGCATTTATATAAAGGTATTAATCAGGATTTGATCGCCAATATTTATGATTTAATCTATACAAAAAGACTCTCGAACGATGTGAAAATTAATCTTAGAACAAATTCAGAATTAAAAAAAGCAGTATATGATGATGTTTTAGAGAGTTTTTATCTCGAATTGCATCAGCATGAAGAAGATAAACATTTTAAGCATCAGACTGATGGATTGGTATTAGCCACTGGATATGTATATGAACAACCTAAGTGTATAGAAAAAATAAAAAATCATATCCGTTGGGATGAGCAAGGGCGATATCATGTGCATCGTAATTATGCAATAGACCATAATGGTAGAGATATTTTTGTGCAAAATGCAGAATTGCATACACACGGATTTGTAACTCCGGATCTGGGAATGGCCTGCTATCGTAATTCTTACATTATTAAAGAACTAACAGGTACAGATTATTATCCAATCGAAAAGCAAATTGCTTTTCAACAGTTTGTAGTTACCCAAGAAGAAGAAATTAAAAAACAGGAGTTTATATTATGAAAAACTTTCTAATCATAATGACTCTTGTAGCTGTAATAAGTGACTATCTATTACATCCTTTTTACCCTCAGTTTTTTGAAGCTCGTTTCGGAGTTACAGACCCCAAATATGTTGGGTACTATTTTGCCGCGATCTGTTTTATGGTCATGATTGCATTTCCGTTTTGGGCATATATCTCTAAAAGAGTCGCAGAGCTTAATATTTTGGTATACACACAATTGATAGCAGGTGTGTTAGCATTATACTGTTACTGGACAACTTCATATATCAATTTTTGGATAGTATCACTCGTCATGATCTTATTTAAAGGTAGCTACCTCTTGGTGTATCCATACATTCTAAAAATCATTACCAAAAAAGAACATCCAACCACGATCGGAATATTATCAGTAATAGTGCATCTTGGAGGGATTTTAGGCGCCGTTATTGGTGGATTAACAGTCGATTTAATCGATGCCAGTTATATCTTTTTGATTATGGCATTGGGTGATTTTACCCAAATGGGAATGAGTGCTTATTTACTGAAAAGTAAAAAATATGATACTTCAAGAAGAAAAGAAACTAAGAAAAAAGAGACTATTGATAAAGAAATAATTCCGAAAGGATTCATCCTCAAAATAGGGATTACTACACTACTATTGTATGCAAGTGGATTTATTACTCGACCGTTTTTTTCTTCCTATTGGGAACATATAAAGACCTATGACAATACGTTTATTTCGGGTGTAGTGTATGCATTACCAGGGTTTGTTGCATTGCTGGTACTTTGGTGGGATATCAAAACAAAGGGAACAAAATCCAGTAGCATCGCTATTCCATTATGTATTGGGGTGATTGGTTTATTAGCACAAGGAACTCTGGTGCCTGCTATTGTAATTTTTGGTCGAATTGTATACGGCTGGGCAGTATTTAGAGCTATTGTTCGCTTTGATGTATTACTTTTTGAATCTAGTACACCAGATACCTATGCAATAGATTATAGTAAAGTACATTTCTTTCAAAACTTTGGAGTATTAATCTCTTCGTTTTTGGTAGGTATTCTTGTAGATCAATACGGATTAGAAATTCCTTTTACAATAGCGGTGATTGGTTTTGTAGCCACTTTGGGATTATATGTTTTACTGTTTAAAATAAATTTCAAAAAAACCATCTTAAAAACAACCTAATAATATGGATACAATAACCAAAACGGAGGTATTGTTTTCAAAATCGTGCAAAGATCTTGGAGAAATACAGATACGCCCTTTTGATCTTGAAAATGATATATTGAAGCTATATGCCTGGGTGACCAGACCTTATGCAAAATATTGGGGGATGCAGGGATATACTTTAGCGCAGTTTGAAGAGGAGTATAAAAAAACAGAAAGTCAAGAGCATCATCACATATGTATAGGAGTATTAAATGACGATCCTATTTTTTTGATGGAATATTATAGCCCCAATAACGATAGTATTGCTGACCATTATGAGGTCTTACCAGGAGATACAGGAATGCATATTCTAGTTGCTCCTGCAGAGAAAAAAATTTCAAAATTTACATGGAATGTATTTACCACAGTTATGGATTTTTTGTTTTCTAATCCTAAAACAAAAAGAATCGTAGTCGAACCTGATGTTATGAATCAAAAAATTCATGTTTTGAACACCAAAGCTGGGTTTAGATATCAAAAGGAAATTCAATTACCTCATAAAAAAGCACATATAGCCCTATGTACTCGCATGGATTATGAAAATGCAATTCAAAACTCACATTAAAAAAGCGTAGCTAATGAATATTTCAAACACTTCAAGAATATTAGATCAAGTCTCACACCTAACCCCAGAAGTTTGGGCCATAGTGAATCGAAATTTGATCAGAAAGGCAATTGGCGAATTTGCACATGAGCAATTACTGCAACTTGAATTAATAGAAGAAAAAGATAGTTGTGATATCTATAAGTTAAATACAGATACCCCAGAGATTGTGTATTATTTTAATACAAAAAAACAGGCATTAGACCATTGGCAAATTGATCGTTTTTCTATCATAAAAATGGATAATGATAAAGAAACAGAGCTAGATGCACTGGATTTTGTCTTAGAACTAAAGAATACACTAGGGATACCTGATGATATGTTACCCACTTACATGGAAGAAATTACCAGTACTCTTCATGGAGCAGCATATAAGCATGTGTCTCAACAATATAATGCTAAAGAATTGGCTGAAGCAGATTTTCAGGAAATAGAAAAATCAATGACCGAAGGTCATCCTTGTTTTATAGCAAACAATGGCCGTAATGGCTTTAATATAAAACAATATCATCATTTCGCCCCAGAAACACCAACTACCTTTTCTTTGATTTGGATAGCAGGACACAAAGCCAAAACAGATTATCATAGTGTATCATCACATAATTATAATGTTTTGATGAAAAATGAACTAGGTAAGGAGGTTTTCCAACTTTTTAAAAAACAACTAGTTGATCTTGGTCTTGATCCAGAAGATTATATTTTTATCCCTGTCCATCCATGGCAATGGGATACAAAGATCAGTACTATTTTTGCCCAGGATATTGCACAACAGTATATTGTTTTGTTAGGAAAAGGAAACGATCAATATGCTGCACAGCAATCTATTCGTACTTTGTTTAATACCACTCATCCAGAGAAATTATATGCCAAAACTGCACTATCTATACTTAATATGGGTTTTATGAGGGGACTATCTCCTTATTATATGAGCAGTACACCAGTAATTACAGATTGGATTTCTAAACTACTAGAGCATGATGATTTTCTTAAAAAGAACAAATTCACCATGCTGGGAGAAGTAGCCACGGTTGGTTATAGAAATCGATATTATGAGACTTTAGGTAAAACCAAAGCCCATAACAAAATGCTATCTGCCTTATGGAGAGAAAGTCCTTTTTCTAAGATTGATAAGGGGCAAAAATTAATGACGATGGCTGCATTTTTACATATAGATAAAGATGATAATTCGCTTGTAGTAGAATTAATAAAAGCCTCATCGTTATCTGTTGAGGGATGGTTAGAACATTACTTACAGGCTTATTTAGCTCCGCTTTTGCATTGCTTATTTCAATATGAATTAGTGTTTATGCCTCATGGCGAAAATTTGATCATGGTTTTAGAAAATAATATTCCGGTAAAAGTACTTATGAAAGATATTACCGAAGAGGTTGCCATTTTTGATAAAACAATAGAATTACCAGAAAAAGCAAAACGATTATATATCGAAGTTGATAATGAAATCAAAGCACTAGCTATTTTTACTGATGTCTTTGATTGTTTCTTTAGATTTCTATCCGATATTTTGGTAGTACAAGGCGGGTATTGTGAAACTATATTTTGGAAACAAGTGGCAAACTGTATTCTAAAGTATCAAGAAGAACATCCTCAGCTTTCAGATAAATTCCAGCAAATTGATCTTTTTGCACCAGAATTCAAAAGATGTTGCCTTAATCGATTGCAATTGATGAATACACAGCACATGCTTAATCTTGTAGATCCAGTAGAAAGTTTGCAATTTAAAGGAACTCTAAAAAACCCTATTGCTCAATATAAAACAAATAAAAAACACACAAAATCAAATCAATCTTATGCAGCAGCACAATAGAATACTAGCAATAGACCTTGCAAGGGGTGTAAGTGTACTTATGGTTATTTTGGTACATACGCTTTGGATTTATGGTGATACCCAAACTCAATCCCAAACCTGGTTGGGATCTATAATCCACTTTATAGGAAAAGGAACCCCGATGTTTTTGATCGCTATGGGCGTATCTTTTACATTATCTCGTAATCAAAATATAAAATTGTCTATTAAAAGAGCTTTCTATATTCTTATCATGGGGTATGTAATGAATTTTCTAAAGTTTGTACTTCCTGCTCTGGTAGGAACGGTCCCTGATAGTTTTATAGAAGCCTATGGCTGGACAACTCCTGCAACCTTTGATAATATGATCTACATGTTGGGGACTGGCGATATTTTACAATTGGCAGGGGTTTCATTATTATTTATGGGGCTTATTAACAAACTCTCTAAGAATAAATATGTGCCATTGATTATTGCTTTATGTATTGCAGTTTTAACGAAAGAGGTTCATGGTTTTAGATTTGGTATTACTGGTATAGACTACGTTATGGACCTTTTGTGGGGAGCAGAGTGGAATGTATATTTTGCCGTATTTCCATGGTTTTCTTTTATCCTTATCGGGATGTTCTTTGGGATGTGGTATAAAGAGAGAAATAAAAGCGATAACTACCTCTTTAGTAGAATGCTCATTGCTGGTGTAGTTTTAATGAGTATTGGTGGTGGATTATGTTATTATAATTTTAAATATCACTTTGGAGATTATTTTCATTTAGGTCCTGGCGGAACGATGTATTTGGCAGGATTCAATTTGGTTTTAATGTGGTTAGCACATGTCTTAGTCAACCGGATAAAAGAAAATAGAATCTTTAATTTCTTTTACTATTGTAGTAAAAGAGTTACCACAATCTATGTAATCCAATGGGTAATTATCTGTTGGGGGATGGGTTTTCTAGGATATCAACAGTTTGGAGTTATTGGTGTTGTATTACTAATCCCATTCTATATTCTTTTGACTTTAGGGATTCAAAAGTTTGTATTAGACAAAATAAAAACCTCAAAGAACCCTAAAAAACAAACAATTACTATTACTAAAAAACAAGTAACGGTATAAAAATAGTATGCTATGCGAGAGTTTGATTGTGTTTCAGTAGAATATTTTAAAGAAGAGCAACTTTTGTTCTGGAGAATTAAAGACACCGGAATGCCTAATTTTTGTCTAAAAGGCCTTCAAGAATTTAAGGAGTTCTCTTATTGGGTAAAAAATTACTTTTCACATCCTGACAGGCCTTTGAAATTTATCGTTTCAGGATCAGAACATCATGGTATATATAATATGGGAGGGGATTTGCCTTTTTTTTTGGATTGTATTACCTCTAATAATATAGAAAGATTAAGAGTATATGCTCATCTTTGTATTGATGCTATTCACAACATATATACCTCTTTTGAGTTACCTGTAATTACCATTGCGTTAGTAGAAGGGAATGCATACGGCGGTGGTTTTGAATGTGCTTTGGCCCATGATTTTATACTCGCAGATGAAACTGTTCAATTTGGACTGCCAGAAAATAAATTCAATTTATTTCCTGGGATGGGAGGATATAGTTTGTTATATCGTAAACTACATGCAGTAGATGTCGACGCTATTATTCGAAGTGGAAAAGTTTACAAAGCCAGATATCTTGAATCTTTAGGACTAATCGAACAGCTTATTACTAAAGGTTTAGGAAGAAAATCGTTACATAGTTTTATAAAAAAAATAGATGAACGGTTTAATTTTGAATATCATCATATCCAATGTAAAAAAGTTATCAATCCATTATTTAAGAAAGAATTACTAGAAATAACTGATATTTGGGTAGACGCATGTATGAAAATTAAGCCGTTTGATTTACGTAAAATGGAAATTTTGGCAAAAGCACAGGCTAGAAAAACTAAATCTATCTTATGATTTATGGTCATAAGATGCATAGGTGTTTCTGAATTTTTTGGGAGTTACACCTTCAATTTTCTTAAATGCAGCAGTAAAATGTGTTGAGTTCTTATAACCTACCAATTCAGAGATTTCATATATAGGTTTTTTGGTGTGATGTAGCAGCTGTTTTGCTTTTTTCATGCGTTGATCGGTTGCATATTCAAAGATAGTTTTACCAAATACTCTTTTAAATTCTTTCTTTAAAATAAAATCATTTAATCCAATTTGTCGCGATAATTGCTGTATAGAATATTGAACTGTAAGATCAGAAGAAATTAGATGCTGGGTTTTGTATAATTTTTTGATCAGATTGTCAACTTGGTTTAGTATTTCTGGTTTGTTTACTTTTTTGGTATCTAATTGTAAGGCAATCAACTCCAGTATTTTTGATTCTAGAAATAAACGTTTTAACAACCCTTTTCTTTGATCTGATATGATTTCTGAAAGTATTTCTTGAGTTTTAGAACACAAGGGTTGAGTAAAGTTGTTTTTTAAGCTTTTTAATGAATATCGATCCAGAATATCATAGGCTTCATTAAGGCGATGCCTTTTGATAAATGCAATATCCATTCTGATTTTTATTTCTTTTAAATGTTTACGTTTATAATATGCGATAGAACCACTAATTTTTGATGCATAGACTAGATAACTTTCTTGACTTTCATATACTAAATCATTGTTTAGACCATTGACTTTGATGATTTGCTCCCCTTCGATAAGAAAAGATAACTCAAGAAAATCTTTAGAAAAATACCCTTCAATAGTAAGATCTTTATTAAAAAGTATATCAAACACGCCTACTGATAACCCATCAAAACGATGAAGCTCAAAATATCCAGTTCCGTATTCCTCTAAACATTTAAATTTTTTTGAAGTGATCCCACACTGTTCTTGTGTAGTAATTAATTGCGAAATAGTATATAAAGTACATTTGTTTTTTTGGGTATTGGTTTCGGTTTTAAGTGACGTTTTTTTACGTCTTTTTTTATCCATAAAGCGTCATTTTTCTCTTTCTATAGGTAGTAATTTTGCGATTATATTTATTTAGATCAAATATAAATAATATTATAACTTCTAACTAAATTGTTTCAAAAAAATTGTAATTGTCAGTGGTAGTTTTAAGAAAAAAATGCAATGTCTTTTTTCTGTTTTTTGCTATACTATCATGTATAGCACAAAATAGCATTGAAGGAGTTGTTCTAGACCAAAATTCGAATCCAATTTCTGAAGTATCTATTACTATAATAGAACTTAAAAATGTGGGTGTAATGAGCGATTTTGATGGGAAGTTTGAAATTTCAGTCCCTCAAGGTTCTTATACTTTAGAAACTAGTTTTGTAGGTTTTAGAACCAAACGCGTTTTGATCAATGCAAAAACTCCTGAAAAAGTATTTGTCACGATCACCCTTCAAGAAAATATTGAAGAATTGACCGATGTAATCATTACAGGGAAAACACAAGCTCAAAATATTAGAGAAAAGGCTTTTGAAGTTGAAGTAGTAGAAACCAAAAATCTTAAGAATCTAAGCGTAGATATAAATTCGGTTTTAAATACAATACCTGGCGTGGTTGTTCGCGAAAGTGGTGGCTTAGGTTCGAGATTTAATTTTTCACTACATGGATTTTCAGAAAATCAGGTACGATTTTTTATCGATGGAATCCCCCAGGATAATTTGGGTACTTCTTTGACATTTAACAACTTTCCTGCTACCCTTATTGAACGAGCAGAGGTTTATAAAGGGGTAGTGCCAATATACCTGGGAGCCGATGCATTAGGAGGTGCTATTAACATTGTTACCAACCAAAGTAAAAAAACATTTTTGGATGTTTCTTATGATTCAGGTTCTTTTAATACACACAGGGCTACACTAAATGGAAACTATCACAATAAAAATGGATTTGTGGCTCGAGTAGTCTCATTTTTTAACTATTCTGATAATGATTATACGATCAATCAAGTAGACCCAAGAGAAAAAGGCATTGTTATACGAGATGAAAATGGTAACCGTACAGGAGAAATACTTGATAGTGCAGAACGGTTTCATGATGCTTACCAATCACAAATGGTACAAGCAAGAATAGGGTTGGTAGATAAAACATATGCAGATGAGCTATTTATTGGAGCAACAATAGCTTCTAATGATAATGAAATACAGCACGGGATTCTCGCCGTAAACCCATTTGGAGATGTAAGAACTAAAGAAAATGTAACGCTAGGTTCTCTGGTTTATAAAAAAAATAGGATTCTTAGAATGCCTATAAAATTGAAAATATATGGGGAGCTTGCAAAAATACAATCAAAACAAATTGATACCTTTTCTAATAATTATAATTGGTCTGGAGAAGTTTTAGAACGAAATGATCAAACACGAGGAGAGTTGGGAGGCGCCAAAACACTATTTACCTTTGATGATCAAAGGCATATCATTAATACCTCTATAGCGTATGTGCCAAATAATTCGAATACGCTTCATTTTAATTACACAAAAAATCACTTAAAACGACAAGGCAGTGATCCTTTTAGTATTTTCAAATCTCCTTTTGAAGATCCACATCATATTGATAAAAACATTTTAGGCTTGTCTTATGAGGTAGAAACCTTTAAGGAAAGATGGGAAACTACAGTGTTTTCAAAGCTGTTTTTGACAACAGTAAAAGGAATAATCGAGGATGAATTTGATTCAAACGCAGCAACTAGATTCACAGCGTATAAAAATACTTCTCAAGAATGGGGGTATGGTATTGCATCTTCCTTTGATATAAATAATGAGATAAAGGCAAAGATTTCTTATGAAAAAACATTCAGAATACCTGAAGGTACAGAGCTATTTGGAGATGGGTTATTACTTAGTTCTAACCCCTTTTTAGAACCTGAACAAAGTGCTAATGTTAATGTTGGTTTTTTATGGAAAAGTAAAGCCAGTAACCTTCAGTTAGATGTAGATATGAATTCTTTCTATAGAGGTACTAAAAACCTTTTCTTTTTGTCGCCTGAAGGTGTGAAAGCTCGCTATATAAATCTAGCCGAAACC
Organism: uncultured Aquimarina sp.; assembly: GCA_947501475.1. Lineage (GTDB taxonomy): Bacteria > Bacteroidota > Bacteroidia > Flavobacteriales > Flavobacteriaceae > Aquimarina. Next base: position 82,159 of record CANMWA010000009.1, read on the forward strand.
AGAAATGTAGGTTTTGAAGGAGAAATATCGATTTCTCATAAGGAACGTTTTTATGTAATTGCTAATGCTACATATCAATATATCACTGATGCCGTTAGGGATATTCGTGTGCCTAATCAGCCTTATTTTTTCGGAAATTTTAGAACAGGTTACACATTTCAGAACTTATTCTCATTTCAAGGAAAACTTACGATATCGTGGAATTCTCTTTTTACAGAAGAGTTTCCTTTTCAGTCCTTTAATGATGGAAATACCAATGATCGATTACGCATTCCACAACAATTTTCGCACAATTTACAATTAGGGTATTCTTTAGATGACCGCTATCATATATCTCTTCAGGTTAGAAATTTAACAGATGCTAGCGTGTTTGATAATATTGCTGTTCAAAAACAAGGGCGTGCCTTTTTTGTGAAACTAAGATATTTTTTCAGTCAAAATAAATCCAAAATTTAAAATTAAGTAAGTATGAAAACTCAAAAATGGAATTTCTATAGTATAATAATGATTATAGCAGCGATGTCTGCTTTTTCTTGTAGTGATGATGATAATGAAACCGGATCAAATCCAGACCCAACAGCGACTACTAAATATGCGGTTGGTTTTCAAACATTACCTGTAGCTCAAGCTGGACCGGTTGATTATATGTTACAATTAAACTCTTTAGAATCTTTAACTACAGGAGAATTAACTGTAGAGGGGCAAGGTATACCTCAAACTGGTTGGCGATTTTTTCATCAAGCAGGTAATACAATTTTTACAGCAGGTTATGTTGAAGATAGAACATGTATCTCATATCAATTAGACGAAAATGGTGAACTTAAAAAGAAAACCGATTTTGTATATCAAACCACATTAAATAACTACTTGACTGTAGACGATAAAACGCTGCTAGCTGTAGAGTTGGCTTTTGGCGTATCGGATCCAGATGCGACTTCGATCCCAGATCGTAGTTTTTATGAAATAAACGCAGAAACAGGTCAGGTGGATCGTATAATTAGCCATCCTGTCGATAGTAGTGTAGGTGACGGAACTGCTGCAAATCCGCCTTACTTACCTTGGATAACGGGTATGGTGGTAAGAGATGGTAAATTATTTTTGTCGTATCATAAATATTTTCCTGATGGAAATGGAAATGCTATCGCAGTTGATAAAGCCTATATAGCAGTTTTAAAATACCCAGAATTTGAATTAGAAAAATTGATCGAAGACGATAGAACAAGTTCTATTGGGACTAATGGGCCAAGTACAGGTATTGAACAAACAGAAAATGGAGATATTTATTCATATTCTTCCTCTTCACTAACATCTGGTATATCTGGAGCTACTAAGCCCTCTGGTGTGTTAAGAATTAAAAATGGCGAAACTGATTTTGATACAACATACTTTTTTGACGTAGAAAACGCAGCTAACGGAGGTAAAATATATTGGATGGATTATATAGATAATGGAAAAGCTCTTGCTCGAGTTGTTCTTGATGATACTTTAGGTCAATGGGTAGCCTTTAGAGAGCAAGGAGAACAATTAAAATTAGTAGTATTAGATCTTATAAATAAAACTGTTACCGATGTACAAGGAATCCCTCCTCATGCTAATCGGTATAGCTCACCAACGTTTGTTGAAGATGGAAAAGCTTATATAAGTGCAAGAACAGGAGAACTTTTAAATGAAAGCAGCACCAATACAGCAGACGGAGAAACTTATGTATACATTGTAGATCCTGCAACCGCAACCGCAACCAAAGGAGCAAAGATTAATGGATATGCTCTCAAAGGTATTTTTAAAGTAAGTAAGTAATTCAACTTTTGAGAATAAAACACTCCTAAAATGTTTTTTAGGAGTGTTTTCTAATCACTAAAATCTTGATGCATGTTTTCAGCAAAAAAGAAGAATACTCGCAAAACAATTCTGCAACTCCATAAAATATTGGGATTAGCTACTGGTATTGTACTTTTTATTGTATCCATTACTGGCTGTTTATGGGTTTTTAAAGATGAAATCGAAAGTTTTTATGACGACTATACATATGTAACTCCTCAAGAAAAAGGTTTTATAGCACCTTCTTTAGTAAAAAATATAGCCGAAGGTATAATTCCTGATAAAATCATTCATGGTGTTGTATATGGTAAACCCAATGAAGCCATTGAGGTAGTTTTTTATCAATCAGAACCTGAAATATTTTATCAAAGTGTTTTTTTGAATCCGTATACAGGTGATTTCATTAAACGAATAAATAATGATTCGGGTTTTTTTGGTTTTGTACTAAAAGGACATTTGCGTTTATGGCTACCAGATGCAATAGGTTCTAGAGTTGTATCCTATTCAATTTTATTGTTTTTGATCATAATGGTTAGCGGAATTTTTTTGTGGTGGCCCAGGAATAATAAAAATTGGCGTCAGCGCTTAAAATTTGATTGGAACAGTAAAACACGCTGGAAACGTAAAAATTTTGACCTACATACAGTTACAGGATTTTACATTTCTTCATTTGGATTGATATTGGCATTTACAGGGTGTGTTATGGCATTTAATTGGTTCTATTTTATTGCATATAAAGCTACTGGAGGCGATAAGGCACCACAATTTATAATGCCCAAAAATATAAGTAAAAATAGCGTTGACCCTGTTCAAAATCCATTGTATGATGAATTGATTCCTTTTTTATATAAAAAGTATACAAATGCAAAAAGTTTTGAACTTCATTATCCCGAAAATGATTCAACGTCTGTGCTGGTCGAGGTAAGTAATTCTAAAGGATTGTATTATAACATGGATTACCTTTTTTTTGATCAGAATACGTTACAAGAAATAGAAACCACCAGTATTTATGGAAAATATAAGGATGCCAAATTTGCTGATAAGGTAATTCGTATGAACTATGATATTCATATTGGTGCTATTGGCGGCATTGTTGGTAAAATCATAGCGTTTTTAATAAGCCTTATTTGTGCTTCATTACCAATAAGTGGTATTTTATTGTGGTATGGAAGAACGTATAAAAGAAAACCTAGAAATCTTAGTAAGATAAAACCTTCTTATGATACTCTTTAGAATAGTCTGATGGTGAAACACCATATTGTTTTTTAAAGCACTTTGCAAAATATGAATGATCAGAAAACCCAGTTTGATAACCAATTTGAGTAATCGAATCTACGTTTTGTTGTAATAAATGTGCTGCCTTTTTTAATCGAATTGTTCGAATAAATTCTGTAGTAGATAATCCGGTTAATGCTTTAAATTTTCGATGAAGCTGTGTTCTGCTCATATGCATTTCAGACATAATTGTCGAAACATTAAGTCCAGGGCTACTTATATTACTTTTAATATAATTTGAAGCCTGCTGTAAAAATTTTTGATCCCGAGTTTGTATTTTGACTCCTGAAAGATCAACTATAGTGTTATTTTGATATGTTTTTTTAATCTTTTCACGGATTGCAATTAGATTTTCGATATAGGTATTGAGTTCTTCTTTATTCCAGGTCCAATAACTATTAAAAGATTTATCAATACTAATAGCAGATGTTGTGATTAGATTTTGTTTTGTGAGCATATCATAATGTTTTACTTTGTTTTGCGTATACTCATCAATGTTTCCAATTTGCGTTGTGAGGCTTTCAAAATTCATAACTAACCAATTTTGTTTAGGCCCAAATATACAGGTGTCATTATCCTGAAAACAAACAGAATATCTACGTATTCCGGAAAAACTACTATCAATTCAGTGAATGCGTTCGTATATTTATCTACATTAAATTATTGATAATGAAGTTATTATGTTTTTTTCGGATAAAAAATGTATCTAAAATAGAAATGAGTATATTTATGACTTAGCAAGTATATATTTTGGTACATTTTATCATTAATATTTTAATCTTTTAGCAAAAAACTTTAAGATATTGCATAGTAAACAATACTTTTTTTGAAAAGACGTTTGAATTATTTTAGGGATTGGAAGGCAAAAATTAGATATATAACCTATTAAAAAATAAATGGTTATGCCTTTAAATATCTTGTAAATACAAGGAAATTAAGTAAGAATGAACTATAAAAAAATACTTTATAAAAGTATACTTTTACTACTGTACACAATATCTGCAATTGCTTATCAAGATACTACCATATCTCAAGAGAGTGAAGGAGATCTAAAACAGATAGATTCGATTTTTACCCTACATAAAAAAGACCTTGACATTGCCAAAAGAGATCAAGATACTGCAAAAATGGCTCAAGGCTTTTATTATTTATCTATTATTACTGATAGTAATATTTCTCAAAAATATAGTGATAGTGTTATAGCATTAACTCAAAACCGTAGTTTTCAGAATTATCCCATGCTAGCCTATCAAAATAAAGCTACTATTTATTATAATGAAGGTAATTTTAAACAAGCTTTTGATTATTATCTTAAAACAAATGAAGAAGCCCAGAAATATAATAACGAGTTATACTTTCACCAGAGTATTAGGGATATGGCAATATTAAAAGCACACGTTGGTGAGCATGAAACAGGATTAGAACCTTTAAAAAAGTGTTATGAATACTTCTCTAAAATAAAAGAAACAAATTCGCTTGATTATTTGATAACACTTTTTGCATTATCAGACTCATATAATAAACATAAAATGTTGGATTCTGCTACACTTATTAATATGCTAGGAATAGAAGAATCAATACGCTTGGATAATAAGGATTTTGGTGATGGGTTCTATTTTACCTTTAACGAAGGGATTAATCAATACTATAAAGAGAACTATCAAGCTGCAAAAGATAGTTTGGATAAATCATTAGATACATTGACCGCGATAGGAGATCTGGCAAATGAAGGAATGGCCTATTATTATTTGGGAAAAACCTTATCTGCATTGAATGATCAACAAGGGGCTATTAATGCACATAAGAAAGTCGATGAAATATTTCAGAAAACCCCAAGAGTAATTCCTGAGAGTCGACAAAGCTATGAAATTCTAATTAGTCATTATAAAAAAATAGGTGATCGTGATAATCAATTAAAATATATCGAACGATTGATTACTATCGATAGTGTTATCAATAGTAATTATAAATATTTAATTAAAAATGTAGTACAAAAGTATGATACCCCTAGACTTCTTTCCGAAAAACAAGAAATTATTGATTCGTTAGAAGATGATAAAAAGTCATCAACGATGATGAATATTATATTGGTTGTTGTAAGCATATTGTTTTTAAGTTTTTGGATATTTAATTACTTTAAAAGAAGAAATTATAAGAAAAAATTTCATGAATTGTATTATTCTTCTGCGCAAACCAAAGTTGGTAGACAAGGTTCATTAAATCAAGAAAACCAAGAGCCAATAGGAGTATCTGAAGAGATTATCGAAGATATATTGCATAAGCTTGATGAATTTGAGAAAAATTTAAACTTTTTACAGCCCGATATCACTACAAGTACACTTTCTAAGACTTTTAATACCAATTCTAAATATTTATCTAAAGTGGTAAATAGATACAAAAAGAAAAATTTTAGTGTATATATAAATGATTTAAGAATCGATTACTCTGTAGCAAAACTTAAAGAAGATCAAAAGTTTAAACACTATACGATGAAAGCTATTGCTCAGGAAATTGGCTTTAATACAACCCAGGCGTTTTCTAAATCTTTTTATAAAAAGAATGGAATTCACCCTTCTTATTTCATTAAACAGCTACAAAGACAATAATAATAACCGAAAACTATTTCGTTATAATTTATTGATTTTCAGTTATTTAAAAAGTGTCATTCCGGAAAACGTACAGGTGGTAGATTAATATTTCCGTTTTTTTATAGAATTATTCATAATTTCCGGTTTGAAAAAACGTAATTACTCAAACTCAATGAAAAAAGCAACAAACAAAAAATTAAGCTTAGACAAACTAAATATTACAAAGTTGTCTAAACAAAATACCATTAAAGGGGGGATTGTTTACAATACTTACCAGTTTACCTGTCAAACAGATTTAACGGTAAGACCTCGTGCTACAAATACAACTACAGGTTGCTCAAGTGGTCAATGTGAGGCAGCATTGAATTAGAATAGCTCTTTTGTGTATACATTTTATAATTTTTACAAAAAATGTATTACTAAAAACTCAATTTTTATTGTCAAATAATTACTCAAACTCATGAAAAAAGCAAGAAACAAAAAATTAAGCCTAGACAAATTAAATATTACAAAATTAACTAAACTAAATTTTGTAGTAGGAGGATATGTTGAAAGTCAAGTAATAGGTGTAAATGGCTGTGAGCCAGATTTAACAGTAAGACCACGTAATACAGGTACGACTGCAGAATGCCCAACTAATGGACAATGTGAAAACGAATTTGCCTGATTTTTTTTGTAATCAGTAGATCCTAATACGTATAACGTTTAGAGAAAAAAATGTGCACTCAGTCAGGTGCACATTTTTTTATAATGATAATGTGCTTTTTTAAGAAAGTATAGCTAGTAGTTAATAACAAATTTAACTAGGAAAAGTAAAATAAAATGATAAATCATAATTAAAACCTCTTATTTTTAAATAACTTTAACAAAAACTAAGTTTTAGCACTCTATTTTTAAGAATTTCATAATTAAGGGTTTTGTGCAAAACAATACATATTTAAGGGTTTCATGATAAGGTTTTTGATAATTTTAATTAGTATTGGCTCAGTTTCATTAAGCTGGGGGCAAATAAATACCAATGAAAAAAAATCTTTTGTAGTTGGTAATACTTCAGAAAAAATTGAGATTGATGGTGATCTAAGTGAAGCTGTGTGGAGCAAATTAACTCCTGCCAAGGATTTTGTACAGTACTTCCCTTCAGACTCCCTTCCTGCAAAAGCACAGACAGAAATTTATATGTGTACCGATAAGAAAAACCTATATATCGGTATAAAATGTTATGCGATTGGTAATGATTGGATCGTAAATTCGTTACGCAGAGATTATAGAGCCGGAGGATCAGATAACATTACCTTTTTGTTTGATACATTTGATGATGGTACCAATGCATTGTATTTTGGAATTAACCCAGAAGGCGTACTTCGTGAAGGAATCATAAGCAACGGAGGTAATGTATTAAGGGATTTTTCGACCTCCTGGGATAATAAATGGATAGGTGAAGCAAAGAAATATGATGGATATTATACTGCTGAGCTTGAGATCCCCTTCAGTACATTAAGATACCCCACACCTTCCAAAAAATGGGGGTTTTCTACATACCGTTTCGATTCTCAATCTAATGAAATAAGTACCTACTCTAGAGTACCTCGTAACCAGATTGTTTTTACGTTGGCATATCCCGCTGATATGATTTGGGAAGAAGAATTAACTACCAAAAGTAGTGCAGTTTCTTTAATTCCATTTGTGTCGTCTGGTTTTAATAAAAATTTCGAAGATGATACACCTTCAGATGATTTTTTTGAAGCAGGAGGTGATGTAAAAATTGCACTAACACCAGGACTTAATTTGGATCTAACGGTTAACCCTGATTTTTCGCAAGTAGAAGTAGACGAGCAGATCACAAATTTGGATCGGTTTGAGATTTTTTTCCCAGAACGCAGACAATTTTTTCTGGAAAATGCCGATTTGTTTGGTCAGTTTGGTTTTGCCAATATCAATCCGTTTTTTTCTAGACGTATAGGGGTTGCTGAAGATGTAAATACCGAAGATTTAGTGCAAAATAGAATTTACGGTGGTTTGCGCATTAGCGGAAAAATTGATACCGATACACGAATTGGTCTTTTAAATATGCAAACGGCTGCTAGTGATAATCAAGGTATATCAAGTACTAATTATGGAGTGGCTGTGGTACAACGAAAATTATGGACGCGTTCAAATATTGGTATAATAGCCGTAAATAAGGAGATTTTTGATTATGAAGAATCCGACACCCTAGATATCAATAGATACAATAGGATGGCTGGTGTAGATTTTAATTATGCAACAAAAGATAATACCTGGTCTGGAAAAACATTTGTACATGGCACTTTTACACCAGAACAAGATGTGTCAATTGCTCAAGGAAGTACATTAAATTATAATACCAGAAAATTTGGTGTATTATGGAAACATGAATATGTAGATGAAGATTATAATGCCGAGGTTGGTTTTGTACCCCGTGCTAATTATTATAGAATTAACCCAGTTACAGAACTTAGATATTATCCTCAAAACGAGTTTTTAAACAATCATACTTATAGCGCAGAAGGCGATATTTTTTGGCGCCCAGGTTTTGGTAAGACAGATCATTTCTTTTCTGCAGGATGGGGAGGAGAGTTTGCAGAAAGGGCTTCTTTTGGCGTAAATCTAAATCATAATTATGTCTACCTATTTGATCCGTTTGATCCAACAGGAACAGATTCTCTTGAGCTGGATGCTGATCAGGATTTTTCATATTTCAGTTTTACAGGAAGCTATAGAAGTGATAGGCGGAAAGTATTTAGTTGGAATTTTAACCCATATATAGGCGAATATTTTAATGGTTGGCGATATGGGACAAGAGGAAATTTTACTATTCGTTACCAACCCAGAGGTTCATTTTCTCTTAATTATGCGGTAAACTTTTTTGATTTACCACATCTTGATGGTGGCAGAGAGACGTTCTTAATTAGTCCGCGAATAGATTATACGTTTTCAAAGAGTTTATTTACCTCGCTATTTGTGCAATATAATTCTCAAGATGATAATACCAACATCAATGCACGGATCCAGTGGCGTTTTGCTCCGGTATCAGATCTAATACTTGTGTATACCGATAATTTCCTGACCGGAGAAGTAGATCCTTTAGATCGTTTTGCGTTTAATGTACGTACCCGATCTGTTGTGCTTAAAGTTACCTATTGGCTTAATTTATGACTATTACATAGATGCCAGAACACATTTTTCTACAGTAAAGGATCATTTTTCAAATGTAAGTGCTCGTTTTGTTAATGCAAGCCCTTCTTTTTATGAATTCTATATTTATCGATGTAATCGATCCAAAATTTCCATGACCTCATTCTTTTTTCTTACCGACACGGGAATGTTTTCTCCGTTTTTTAGCATAAGATACCCTCCGTCGGTTTTAATAAAAGCACTAATACATTGCAAATTAACTAAGTGACTTTGATGTACTCTTAAAAATTGATAGTTCTTAAGCATATCAGCAAAGTATTTTAAAGTTTTGGTTACAAAAATCTTTTGCTCATCTTGTAGATAAAAAATAGTATTATTACTGTCGGATTCGCAACGTATAATGTCATCTAGATTCACAATAATAATTTTATCGAGTGTATGTAATGATATTTTATCGGGTTTTTGCTCTGGAGCCGACAGTGTGTCTTTTAAAATATTTAAACGCTCTCTATTGGGTTGAATTTGCTCTTTAGCTTTGGCTATGGCTTGCGCTAGTTCTTCATTTGAGTATGGTTTTAGTACATAATCGATAGCAGCAAATTTGAATGCCCTGATAGCATATTCATCGCTAGCTGTTACAAAAATGATTTTGGATTTTAATTCAGGAAATATTTCTAAAACATCAAAACCAGTACCATCGCCTAACATAATATCCAAAAATAGGATATCGGGCTCTGTATTTCTTAATGATTTTGCCGCTTCAACAACACTTTGGGCTGTATCAATAATTTTTATTTCGGGATGATTCGTTTCTAGATCACTCTTCAAAAGTTGGAGTGCATCTGTCATGTCTTCTACAATAATAGCTGTTAGCATAATAATATTAATAATCGGTTTGTAATGGGATTTTGAAGGCTATTTGTGTTCCTGCAACAGTTTTGCCATTAGTAATGATTTCTTTTATATCTAAAGAGTTTTTGCCAGAAATAGATTCTAGCCTTTCTCTGGTTACTGTTAATGCCATAGATTGATGATCTGTATTGGTTTTTGCTTTCTGTGATTGAAAAATTCCTTGCCCATTATCTTCTACAGTGCAATGTAAGAATTCTTCGGTAGTATGAAACCGTACTTTTAATTCACCATCTCTACTACCTTTTAAAATACCATGTCGTACTGCATTTTCTACAAATGGTTGAATAAGCATAGGAGGGATTAATATTTCTTCGGGATCAAAATCAGAATCTATATGAATATCATAAGTAAAAGACTTATTGGCCATTAATTGTTCTATTTCTACATAATGCTTCAGGGTTTGTATTTCTTGATCAAGAGTAATATAATCTTTTCTAGAGTTATATAAAGTTTCTCTTAATAAGGTAGCAAAGGTATTGATCGTTGTATTCATTCTTTGCGGGTTGTTGGTCCCCATAGCTTTAATTCCATTAAGTGCATTAAAGATAAAGTGTGGATTCATTTGTAGACGTAAAGCTTTTTGTTCTAGAGAGAGTAGGTGATTTTGCATCTCTAATCGTTTGCGTTCTTCTTTGTTTTTTTGTTTTACTTTACGGATATAGGATAAAGCATATCCACCTAAAATTAATAGTATGGCAGCGAGAACCGCCAGTTGGAACCAGGTTTTTTCGTATATAGGACTATCAATAAAAAACTGAAATGTAATAGGATCACTCTCTTCCCATCTGTAGTTTCTGGATTGTGCAGAAAAGGCGTGTGCCCCATAGGCAAGCCCTGCCAGGTTTTGTTTATTATCTGATGACCATGGACTCCATTCAGAATTATTTAACCGTATACGATACTGTATATCATTGGGGTGATCTAGATCTATCGTTTTATAACTAAATGATAATTCGGTTTGGGTTGGTTTTAGTTTTAAGACATTATTACTATTGGTCCATGTATTTAAATTTATAGAGTCTACAGTTTGGTAGGCTACTTCGATATTTTCAAAAAATAACTTGGGTTTTATTGTGGTCTTTGTAGTCTCACTGGGTTCGTATTTTGTTAATCCATATATGGCTCCAAACCATAGGTTTCCATTTTCATCTTTGGCAACCGAATTTTGGCAGGTTTCTATTCCTAGGAAGCCATCATTTCTGCCAAAATGAAATATATCAACAATATCATTAGACTGATTGAGTTCTATTTTATCTACTCCACGTTCACTACCAACCCATAAATTATTTTGATCATCAAAGATCATTTGATAGATATTATCCGAATAGGGTTTTTTTCTTCCTTTTAATTTTTTGACAGCAATATTTTCTCCTTTTAATTCAGACCACCATATCCCTCTACCAGCTGTACCTATATATAATTTACCTTTATGAAAAACTAAGGTGATGATAGCTGTTTTTTGATTTAAAACATTTCCAAAATGGGTAACCTTATTATTTTTGATATATCCTAAATGACCATTTTGAGTAGCATACCATACTTTTCCTAAAGAATCTTGCTTCATATAACTAATCTGTAGATCCTTGATGCCATTTCTACGTTCAAACTTTTTTACATTGGTAATACTATTTTTTTCTGTATCAAATTTAAATCTTACAATACCTGTTGAATATGATGCTGCCCAAATTGTATTATTATTAACATGTATTGTTCTAATCCAATCAGATGGTAAGCCTTTATCACGATCTATAATATAATTTTTGAATACTGTTTTTGTAATGGTATCAATCTTTATGATCGAATCTGTTTTTGGTTCTTTGGTTTGAACAATGCTGTCAATTTGTTTGATTTCTTTAAAAAGAATCCCTTTACCATCGGTACCTGCCCATATGTTTCCCGAGGCATCACTGGTTATGGTTTTGATTTTTACCTCAGATAAACGATCTGTTTGTGGGATGTGGTGTATTTTACCAATTGAATCAACTTTGATAAGACCAGCTTCAGAATTAGATGCCCAGATATCTTTTTTTGTATTATGAATTGCATATACACGATTACCTTTTAAACCACTATTTTGATCATAATGAATAAAGTTATTCTGAAAATATTTATAAAACCCACCACCAGAAGTTGCAATCCATATATTTGATTGTTGATCTAAAAGGCTTTTTCTGATATGTGAAACCGTCAAGCCGTTTTTACGATTGATTTTCTTTTTTAGTTTACGTTTTTTGGCGTCTATTATAGTAATCCCTTCATTATCGGTTGCAAACCATAATTCATTTTCATTATGTGCAGAGATATTATTTACGCGTAGGGGTTTAGCAATCCAACGATTTCCATAAGATTTTGCATTGGTGTTAATTACTAAGACACCTTGGTTAAAGGCTGCTGCAAAAACTTTGTTTTTATGATAAATAGCAGCTGTAAAATTATGAGCACTATGCCTTTCTATAATACTGGCATCATTACGAATTGCATTAAGTTTCCATAACCCTTTGCTTGTTGCTACCCAAAATAACCTACCATCAAAAACAATATTACTAATGATACTTGTATTTATGGAAGTGTTTAGCTGTATCTTTTTTAAACCTAATTCTTTTTGGTATTGATAGATTCCGATATTTGTGGCGAGGTAGGTTTTATTTTTTATACGACATATTTTATTAATTCTAGGGCCTTCAAGATTAGTAAATTTATCTTTTGTTTTTATAGATAGTCCCCCTTTGGTCCCTATAAAAAGGCTGTCATTTGCAAAAGTAAGCGTGTGGATGTAATTAGATTGCAATCCATCAGTTTCATTCCAGGTTTTAAATTCTTCACCATTAAATCTAGACAGCCCACCTCCTTGGGTTCCTAACCATAGATATCCTATTTCATCTTGTATAATATCATAAACCTGTGATTGCGGTAAGCCGTCTTCTAATGTATATGCTCTTAATTGATTATTCTGAGCAGATAAAGAGCTTAAGGTACTTAATGCCACAAAAGAAAATAAATAACATAAAAATCTATACAGGTTCATAAAAGATTAATGAGGTTGATAACAAATATAATCAAACTGTTTTTTGGTAAAGAATTAAATGCTTATTTGTGTAATAAAACAAAACCGACATATCTGAATAAGATATGTCGGTATAATAAACAAAAGTTTCCCCCTTTTTGCTTATCAGATTGAGTTTGTGTTAGTTAAGTTTAGTAACTTGTCGTAATCGCTGTGGTTTGTGAGGGATATACAGAGCCACCATTCCACGAATAGCTTTGTTTTAAGTTTACATATTTGATATCTGATGTATTTTTATAAAATGTTTGTGTCTGTAGGATGTTATCTTTTATACCATACTCTTGACTAGGAAATATATATTGAAAATCTGTATCAGAATTTTCACAGTATACATTTTTAAGTTCTGGCAATGCTACAATAGTATCACCATCCTGTGATACTGTAAAATAATACGCATCGACATGAGCACAACATGCTAAATATTCTACTTCCATCTTAATCACCTCAGAGACCCCATCCAGACCGGGGTACTCTAAGGTGGTAATAAATATGTCCTCAAAAAGTTCGGTATCGTCAATGGTTAGGGTCGAAATTTTTTCGGAGCTATTTCCAGACCTAACCAGATTGACGATTAAAGCAGGAAGTTCTTGTCCCTGATCTTTAATTTCTGTTGTCACTAAATACTTATCAGTTTTAACAAAATCTTTTTGGGCATAGATATGTTGAAAACTTTGAAACAGAATGATAATTAAGGCAATATTTTTCATAGCATCATTATTTTGAGGTTGGCTATTTAAAGTAAAAGTAATGTCTTTCATATTCTCTAGACACACAGTTTTAGAATTCGTCACGATTCAATTAGAATTCGTTTATGCTAAAAAAAGATATTATAGCAGCTATAGATGTAGATCATAAAGTATAGCCAATATTTATAGGCTGTTATAAGAAATATTCTTAAATATTTAAGTAAACATTTTAATACTCTAGAACAGCTTTGTTGTTGTCTATTATTAAGTTGCATATAACAGGGTAGATGTTTTCGATAAGGTTTGTCAATACAGTTATTACGGTGTAACCTCAAGGTGAAAATTTAATTTTTAGATAACATTTTTTACTCATTTTTTTTTGTACCTTCACCATGATTACCCCGATAAAATTATGGGTTTAGCAACCCTCTTTTTTAATGATTTGTCATTTACATTCTAGTAAGATAAATCTTTTCCTATTGATATAAATGAGAGGAAGACTTATATGTTTCTCATATAAGTTTAATGCCAGAGATTTTTAAAATACGTTGACAAAACATTTTTATTTAAAAAATGTGAAGACAGTTTCTGTTTTTTGTCAAAGAGGATTTCTATTGCTTAAAATTTAATTTTAATATGATATTTCAGGTATTGCAAATATTAAGAGAAGAGGTAAATGATTATTTTGAAGATTCTAATCCAGTATCATTAGCAAATATAGCTGCTGTATCTTCTGGAGATAATGATGAAGATGATTCAGATATTATTTTAACCTTGATCAATATAGATGAAGAATCTACACTAAAGAATATACCTAATTATAAGATTGAAGGTACTACGGTTTCTTATAAAAACCCTAAAGTAAATGTAAATCTCTATATCCTTTTTAGTGCAAATAATAATAGGTATACAGAAGCCTTAAAGAGTATCTCAAAAATAATTGAGTTTTTTCAAGGTAAAAGTGTATTTACACAATCCAACAGTAATTTTGATAGAGGAGATGCAGATATGCAAGGTATTGGTGATTTCAAGTTCATTACAGAATTATACACCCCTACATTCGAGCAGTTAAGTTATATCTGGGGGATATTAGGAGGTAAACAATATCCATCGGTACTATATAAATTGAGATTATTAGAGATCGAAAGAGATATTGTACAAGCACAAGGTTCAGTGATTACAAAGATCGACACAACTATAAACAAAAATTAATGAGTTTTAGGATCGAATATAAGCCTTTGATAGATATTAAAATTGATCATGATTATTTTTTGGATTATGGTATAACAAAGTTTGAGAATCTATCAGATGATGAACAAAAAGTTCAACGAGCTAGCTATCGTATTTCAGATTTTCTTTCTATTACACCGACATTAAAAACTAGACAGTGTCTTGTCGATCATAAAATTATCTTACGGCAATTAGATGATGGTTTTACATTATTAGCTAATGTTGATCAATATACGGCATCTAATGGAGGTGCAACTGTGTTTTGTCCTAAGATTCAGCCTTCAAAAGATTTGATGTTAACATTCGAACTTAGGTTTACCGATGCTTACTATAGAAATTATACCGATAGTATTGAAGATGAGAAAAATAGTTTTTTTTATTTCTCGAATACAAGACCAGATGGTGAAGATAACTCGTTACCTATCTTCTTTAAAAATAAAAATAAGCACACCAAATTTTTACTCAAACCAGAAACTAGTAGAAGCATCATGTTTGATATAATTACAAATGAGATTGCTCCTATAAATTCTCTTGGTCTGGAAAATATTGTATTGATTAAAGAAGAAGAAATAGAAGAGCCTGAAAATGCAGCTTTATTAAATACGTATATAGCATCTAAAAAGAGTGGCGGTTTAATAGGATATTTTCGCTTTGGTATTAATGGAAATGGAGGTAATGATATTTTGACGGATACCAATGTAGAAATACCAGATGGTGCAGATGAGGAACTAGGGTGTTTACCTGATCAAGTACCAAGTCCAATAGTTAATTTCGAAAACAGAAAAACATTTTGGAGGTATATAAAATTAGATACCAATGAGATATTTACTACAAAAAAAGTACAACCACTTACAAAAAATGGATTTGTAGAACTCAAACCAAACAAGTTAGAACCAAAATTAAGTAATGTTTTTATTCTCAACCCAGGCAAGGATGGGGTTAGAATAGAAGAAGATAAAATTTATTCAGAAATATTTATTTAAAACCTTTATACAAATCAAAATTCATTAATTATGGCAACGTACAGCACACCAGGAGTATACATCGAGGAAATTGCCAAGTTTCCTCCTTCGGTAGCTCAAGTAGAAACTGCAATTCCGGCATTTATAGGATACACCGAAAAAGCAACAAACAAAAACAAGGGTGATCTTAAGGGATTGGCAACTCGTATCACATCAATGTTAGAGTATGAAACGTATTTTGGCTTTGCAAAACCAGAAACTGATATTGCTGTATCTGTAGTCGAAGATGTGATTTCTATCACCAAGCCTGCTACCGGTAAAACAGCATCTCCTTTTCTTATGTATTATTCTTTACAGCTGTATTTTGCTAATGGAGGAGGGCCTTGTTATATTGTTTCTATAGGGCGTTATGGAGACGATCTAGATACAGATGATGTTGCAGCTACTGCAATTGCTAATACAAATGCATTAAATGATGGACTTAAAATAATCGAAAAAATTGATGAACCTACATTGCTTTTGTTTCCTGATGCTACATCGGTAACCGATACAGATGCATTTTATGGTTTATATCAAAATGCATTATTACAGTGTAATAAATTGCAAGATAGATTTACAATCATCGATACAAATGGTTATGATAATACAAGTATAGTAGACCCTAATATTGAAGCATTACGTAATGGGATTACATTAGGTAAAGATTTCAAGAAATATGGTGCAGCATACTACCCTTTTGTAGAAACCATATTAGATTTCTTATATAATGATGTAGATATACAGGTTACTGCAAGCTCAAGCAAATCATTTTCAGAATTAATAAATGCATCAGCAGCATCTTTTACTTCTTATACATCGCAATTAATCAGTGCAAAAACTGCACTTACAGGAGTAACAGATACCAAGGCAAAAGAAATAAAAACAGATATAACGGCAATTACCAAGAATGTTGATAAGCTTTTAAAATCAACAATCACATCTATAGATGCTGTTGTAACTGCAGCTGGAGCAGAACCTGCTTTGGGAGCTATTGTTACAAAACTTAATGCATTAAAAACAAGCCTAGGAATTAGTTTAACAACAAGTTTAAATAAACTTAAAAGCGCAACAACACAAGCTAATATCCTAAAAGCTGTTGATACAAATGCTGATAGTATCTTTAAAACTTTAGGGATTAATGAAGCTGATATGTCGCAATCAACAATACTAAAAGCAATAAGCGATAATATAGATTCTTCTGATATGGCAACTCTTAATGTTACTCTAGGAGATCAGGCTACAGTAGAAAGCAAAATAGATTGCCCTCTTAATGATCTAGAATCTTTTGATAATTCGTTATACAACCGTATTAAATCAGAGATTGGTCAAGTGCCAGTAGTATTACCTCCAAGTAGTGCTATGGCAGGAGTGTATGCTAGAGTAGATAATAATCGTGGGGTATGGAAAGCACCTGCAAACGTTGGGTTAAACTATGTGATAAAACCTACAGTGCATATTTCTCATGAAGAGCAACAAACATTAAATATTCACACCACAGGAAAATCAATTAATGCCATACGAACCTTTGCTGGTAAAGGAACATTAGTTTGGGGAGCAAGAACATTAACAGGTAATGATAACGAATGGAGATACGTATCTGTGCGACGTTTTTTCAATTTTGCTGAAGAGTCTATCAAAAAAGCAACCGAGCAATTTGTTTTTGAGCCCAATGATGCCAATACCTGGGTAAAAGTTAAAGCTATGATTACTAACTTCCTGAATTTGCAGTGGAGAGCAGGAGCACTAGCCGGAGCAACACCAGATCAAGCATTTTATGTAAATGTAGGACTAGGCGAAACCATGACCGCTCAGGATATTCTAGAAGGATATATGTTTGTAGAAATAGGAATGGCAGTAGTACGTCCGGCAGAATTTATCATTCTTAAGTTCTCTCACAAAATGCAAGAGGCATAAGCAATAAAATCATCTAATAATAATTATTAAAGCATAAAAAAATGGCAACAACATATCCATTACCTAAGTTTCATTTTAGAGTATCTTTCGGAGATTCAGAGTTTAACTGTACCGAAGTCTCAGGTTTAGATTTTGAAAGAGAAATGATCGAATATCGAGCGGGTGCAGATAACGAGTATCATAAAACTAAGCAACCCGGGCTTTCAAAATACAGTAATATTACCGTTAAAAGAGGAACATTTGTTGATACCAACAAACAATTCTATGACCAATGGGTAAAAACTGTATATTTCCAAGAAGGCGAAGAACAATATCGAGGAGATCTTACCATAAGCCTTTTAGATGAAAAACATGAGCCTGTAGTTACCTGGAAAGCAGAACGTGCTTATGTTACCAAAATACAGTCGACAGATCTTAAAGCAGATGGTAACGAGATTGCTATCGAAACAGCAGAGTTTGTTCATGAAAAATTATCCTTGTTATAATGGCTTCGTACTATCCGCCAGTAGGTTTTCATTTTAAAGTCGAGTTTCAGGATATAAAAGGTGAAGTTAAAATTAATGATTATCAATTTCAATCGGTTTCTGGTCTTTCTGTAGATCTAGAAACCGAAGAAGTTGCAGAAGGAGGAGAAAATAGGTTCAAACATAAAATACCTGTAAGAACAAAGTATCCTAATCTGGTTTTAAAACGAGGCTTATTGCTCGATTCTGATTTGATAGAATGGTGTAGAAAAGCTATTGAAAATTTTGATATTAAACCCATCAACCTTACTGTGATGTTACTCAATGAAAAGCATGAACCTCTATTAACATGGAGTGTAACACATGCATATCCTGTAAAATGGGTAGTCGAAGATTTTAATGCTGAAGAAAATAAACTGGTGATAGAATCACTTGAGCTTACATACAATTATTTCGAAACTTTATAAATGTTATCTGATGCCGATAGAAATTAAAGAATTACATATCAAAATCAATGTAGATGAAGGTAAAGGCAAACAACCTCCTATAGAGGTGAATAGTAAGAAAGAAAAATCAGCATTGGTTGCAGCTTGTGTAGAGCAGGTTATGGAAATTTTGGAAAAGCAGCAGGAACGTTAAAATTATTTTGATTATGAGCGAAGGAAAATTACAGAAACTAATTATAAGATGCTATAAAGATGAAAAGTTTAATGAGGAGTTACCTCAACTAAAATATACAGCATTACTAAATCCAGAAACCTATAGTTTTTCACTTAAAACAGAAGTTCAGGAAGATCAAGCTCAAGGAACTAGCTCTGATGATGTAAAATTTATCAGATCAATCCCAGAAGACCTTGATTTAGAATTTCTTTTTGATCGTACCGGGGTAATCGTACATTATGGAGATGATCCAAAATCAAGTAATGATGACAAGGTATATAAAGATAAAGGTAACGGAATCATTGATGATCTAGAGGCTTTTAAGAAAGCAGTGTATGAGTATAATGGGGACACCCATAAACCTAATTATCTTAAGGTTATTTGGGGGTCACTTACTTTTCCTTGCCTTTTGGTTTCTATGGATGTTGAGTATAAATTATTCAAACCCGATGGTACTCCTTTAAGAGCAATCGTTAAGGCAAAGTTTAAAAAGTTTATAGAAAAAGAAAAACGAGCCAAGGAGCAGAATGATCAATCTCCAGACCTTACACACTATAGAGTGGTTAAAGCAGGAGATACGCTGCCCTTAATGACCTATAGAATTTACGGAGATCCAAAGTATTATCTAGAAATAGCAAGAGTGAATAACATCAGTAATTTTAGGAAACTTGCCATAGGTCAGGAATTATATTTTCCACCTTTACAAAAACAATCGTAGATGAATAACAGTGGTGTCATACAAACTTCTAAGAGTTCGGATCTGGTTACTTTTAAAGTACTTGTTGATGGGCAAGAACTGTCTAAAGTATATCAAGTAAAAAGTATTCATATACACAAAGAAGTAAATAGAATACCTACAGCACAATTAGTACTTCTAGATGGAGACGCTTCTGCTAGGGATTTTCAATTAAGTAATGATGAGTTTTTGATACCAGGTAAAGAAATTGAAATTACAGCCGGCTATCATTCTGATGAAGAAACTATTTTTAAAGGGATCGTTATCAAACACAACCTCAGAATAAGATCTCATACAAGTCAATTGGTAATCGAGTGTAAAGATGAGTCTGTAAAGCTTACTATAGGTAAAAAAAGTAAATATTTTTATGAGAGTACAGATAGCGACATTTTTGAAGAAATCATAGGAACCTATGGGCTAGAAAGCGATGTAGAAGCTACAAATTTTTCTCATCCAGAGCTAGTACAGTATAATTCGTCTGATTGGGATTTTATATTGGCTAGAGCTCAAGCCAATGGTAAATTGTGTTTTGTTGATGATGGAACAATAAGTGTTAAAGTACCAGATCTGGGACAAGCCGAAATAGAGACAATAACCTATGGGGCTACATTACTCGATTTTGATGCAGAGATCGATGCAAGACATCAAATTAGTAAAGTTTCATCGTATTCATGGAGTTATGCAGATCAAGAATTATTAGAAATTGAAGCAAATGATCCAGCGGTTTCACTTAATGGAAACCTAAGCGCAGATGATTTATCACAAACGATAGGGCTCGAAAACCTAGAACTAAGACATGGTGGGGCAGTTACCGATACCGAATTACAAGATTGGGCAGATGCCAAATGGTTATTTCAACAATTATCAAAAGTTCGCGGTCGTGTAAAATTTCAAGGAATACCGCAAGTAAAACCAAATACCATACTTAAGTTAGAAGGAGTTGGAGATCGATTTAATGGTAATGTGTATGTAACTGGAGTACGACATAGCCTTACCGAAGGAAACTGGACGGTAGATGCTCAATTTGGATTAAATCCAGAATGGTTTTCTGAAACCTATGATATTAATGCTACACCAGCATCTGGATTACTTCCAGCCATTCAAGGATTACAAATAGGGGTTGTGTCCCAATTGCAAGATGATCCCGATGGCGAAGAACGTATACTAGTACAAATACCTATTATTGATAATCAAGAGCAAGGTATTTGGTGTAGAATGGCATCATTAGATGCAGGCGAAAATAGAGGCGCTTTTTTTAGACCCGAAATAGGAGATGAGGTTATTATTGGTTTTATCAATGAGGATCCAAATGATGCTGTAGTTTTAGGAATGCTTCATAGTAGTGCAAAACCAGCACCTATAACTGCTGCAGATGATAATCATGAAAAAGGATTTGTAACCCGTAGTGAGATGAAGGTACTTTTTGATGATGATAAAAAAACAATTAATATTTCTACACCCGCAGGAAAACATATAGCATTAGATGAAGACGCTGGAACAATAATTATTGAAGATGAAAACGCTAATGTTGTGACTATAGATAGCGCAGGTATTCTTATGGAAAGTGCCGGCAATATAGAACTCAAAGCCTCTGGAGATGTAACCATCGAAGGAACTAATGTAAATATTACGGCAAGCGCAGCCTTTAAAGCCGAAGGCTCTTCTGGAGCCGAAGTCTCTTCTGGTGCAACAGCAGTGTTAAAAGGATCATTAGTGCAAATAAATTAGAAAGTATTGAACAAATAATAAAATTAAAGAATAATACAATATGCCACCAGCAGCAAGAATAAATGATATGCATGTTTGCCCAATGGTCAACCCAGGAGGAGCACCTCATGTAGGAGGGCCAATTTTACCAGCAGGAGAACCTACAGTATTAATTGCTGGGGTGCCAGCGGCTAGAGTAGGAGATATGGCAACATGTAGTGGTCCACCAGACTCAATAGTAGCTGGATCGGGGACTGTGATGATAGGAGGCATGCCAGCAGCACGTATGGGAGACTCTACAGCACATGGAGGATCTATAGTAGTAGGAGAACCAACGGTAATGATAGGATAATATGGAAAATAAAAAATCTTTTTTAGGAGTAGGTTGGAGTTTTCCTCCAGAATTTAGCAAGAATGCTAAAAGTGTAAAAATGATTTCTGATGAAGAGGATATCAAGAGTAGCCTCGAAATTCTATTAACTACACGTTTGACTGAGCGAGTAATGTTTCCGGATTATGGGTGTAATCTAGATGAACTTTTATTTGAGAGTCTAAATAGAACATTAATCACCTATGTTTCTGAATTGATAAAAACAGCTATTCTTTATCATGAACCAAGAATAGATGCAGACCGTATAGATATTACCGAGAGTGATACACTGCAAGGAGAATTATTTATTAAGGTAGAATATATCATAAGAGCAACAAATTCTCGAAGTAATGTAGTGTTTCCATTTTATTTAGAAGAAGGAACTGATATTTAATTCTTAAAACCAAACAATGTCAGAAAAATGTGAAAATATTGATAGTATCCTAAGAAGAAATGCTAGGGATCAAGAACAACGATATAATAAAATACTCGACCCAGATAGTCTAAAACTACATGATTTAGAAATCGAGGATTGGATGTTATTTGCATATAACTTTGCAAAACACATCAACTATTTCAAACCAGAAAATGATAGCGCTCCTTCAGGAGATTGGCAGGATTTATTTCGTTATTTTAGTTTTAATGGTGATACTATTCCCTTACGAGGTGAATCAGCATATCAAAAACTAAAAGATGAGATTACGGCAACGCTTGCGGCGCAAGAAAAAGAAGGAGAAGTTACTCCTCACTTTACCTTGTTTATTTGTTTTCTTAAATTATTAAGTCTGTCGCAAGAAAGATTTAATGGACTCACCAAAAGACACCTCGATTTTTATTATAAAGAAATCCTGAAAGTTGAAAAACTCGCTCCAGAAGCAGATAAAGTACATGTTTTATTCGAAATTGCTAAAAAAAGTGTTAACGAACGAGTGGCAGAAGGAACAGAATTAGATAGCGGTAAAGATGCAGACGGGAATAAACGTATTTATAAAACTTCAGAAGAATTAATAGCCAATAAGGCACAAGTAGCTGTACTCAAGAATATCCATAACGATTTTAATTCAAAAGATTTAAAAGTAAGTGAAATAGCAAATTCTTATGGTGGTAATGGAGATGATTTTCCGGATACCGAAACCAATTGGTGGCCTTTTGGATACCCTAGTACCGAAACCAATTATCCAGAATTAGATACTGCTTCAATTGGTTTTTCTATCGCCTCGCCGTTATTATTACTTCAAGAAGGAAAACGTAAGGTAACAATTACTATTTCCTTTCAAGAAACATTAGAATCAATGGATCCTCAGGATTTGGCAGATGTTATAGAGTTTTATGGCACTGGTGAAGAAGATTGGGTAGGGCCATTTAAACTTGATAGTAATGAAACAAAAATTCAAGATAAACAATTAATACTTGGTTTTACTTTAGAGAAAGATATACCAGGTATTGTTGGTTATAATCCAGAGATAATACCAGGGGCGTATGATACTGCGTTTCCGATATTTCGGTTTTTGATAGATCAAAACAAAGAAATAGATCAAGATGGGGAGGTTGTTTCATCAAAAGGATACTCATTGTATACCAAGATTGCCACCAAAACTCTTGAATCCATAAAAATATTTGTAGATGTAGATGATGTGACATCACTAGCTTTAGAGAATGATACAGGGGTGCTTAATGCAAATAAACCTTTCTATCCTTTTACTACGCAACCAGTCATTAAATCAAATTTTTATATCGATTACCCAGAGTTGTTTTCTAAACAATGGAGAAATATGAGAGTACAAGTCGAGTGGAAAAATACACCACCAAGCTTTAATACTTTGTATAAAGATTATGGGACTGCTTATCAAGATATACAGGATAGCTATTTTACAGCAAAAACAGAGATCCTAAGAAAAGAAATATGGGAAAAAGAAGACCAGCTTAGGTTGTTTACTATCAATGAAGGAGTATATACTGCCGATCATATAATAAATAATACAAATGACCATCTGGCGGGTTCTAGCGGTCCGTTACGATTTTCATTAAACAAATCATTTTTACATAGTATTTTTCCAAGAGTGTATGCAATTGCTATTGCTCAGGCAATTAAAGATCCTAAGCTTCCAGTGCCAGGAGAACCGTATACCCCATTAATAGAAACCATATCATTAGACTATGAAGCGGAAGAGATTACGTACTTTTCTAAATACAATAAAAGAAGAAAATATTATACGAATGTAATTGATGAAAAAGGGTATCGTCAAAACCGGATCAAATTATTTCATGAAAATGCTTTTGGACAACATGAAGAGCATGGATACCTTAAGAAGGTAAAAAAAGATAATGATATCCTGGATCAGGATGATTTTAATACTACTATTGCTGCGCAAGAAAACTCCTTAAGCGAATTTGAAGTTCAAGATATACAGAACAACAGTACGCTTATTCCAACATATTGTAGAGGAGGTTCATTGCTTATTGGATTAGAAGAAGCACAGATAAATCAACAAATTTCATTACTAATACAAGTGCTCGAAGGAAGTGAAAACCCAAATGATGAAGGTTTTTTATCTAATCAACGAGTAGAATGGTCAGTTTTGTGTAGCAATCACTGGAAAGATATTCAGGACGATATCATTATCAATAGTACAGATAATTTATTAAAATCTGGAATTATAAAATTCGGAATTCCAAAACAAGCGACCTCTCAAAATACTCGATTACCAGATGGATACATCTGGATAAGAGCAAGAATTCATAAAAAATATAATGCCGTTAGTAAAGTAAAAGCAATTCATGCTCAAGCGGTAGTTGCAGTTTTTGATGATCGAAATAATGAATTATCTCATTTAGAGAATAGCCTACCTAATGGTAGTATAAGTAAGTTGATCACTAGAGTACCACAGATCAAGTCCATTAGTCAACCGTATAATTCTTTTGATGGAAGCCCTCAAGAATCAGATGAAACGTATTATAGACGTATTAGTGAACGACTACGTCATAAAAATAGAGCAATAACACTATGGGATTATGAAAACCTGGTATTACAAAAATTTCCAGAAATCTATCAGGTAAAATGCCTTAATCATACTAATATGTTGGTGTCACCACCATCATTTTTATCACCAGGACATGTAGCACTGGTAGTTATACCTGATACAATTAATAAAAATGTGTTTGATATTTTTCAACCTAGAGTTAGTAAAGCCACATTAAATAAAGTAAAGCGGTATATAAATAAATTAAACACGATGCATGTCACTACAGAGGTAGTTAACCCTACCTATGAAGAAGTAGAAATATCACTTTCAGTTAAGTTTTTTGATCAATATGACGAAAATTTTTATACCAAACAATTAAGCGAAGATATAACCAAGTTTTTATCGCCATGGGCTTTTGATACCTCTAGAACTATAGATTTTGGAGTTACATTACATCGTAGTGTGCTTATCGATTATTTAGAAGAACTGTATTATGTAGATTTTCTTCAGGATGTGATCCTCAAAAAAGAAGGAAAAGAATCAGGTAATAGTCTAGAGCCTTCAAACCCAACATCAATTTTGGTTTCTGCCAAAAACCATCAAATATCAACCAACATACAAGGCGAATGTAAAGAGAGTAACGAAGCAACAATAGAAACATGCGAAATTTAGATTCAAATATCACTATCCCAAAAGATGTCGCAACACAGGACGACCTGGATTTCTATTTTTTACGTAAAAAAGGAATAGAATATATTTCTCAACTAGGCGGGAAATTATGGACTGACTATAATTCTCACGATCCAGGGATTACGATTCTTGAAATGTTATCCTATGCCATTTCAGATTTGGGTATGCGCATTAACATGCCTATCGAAAATCTATTGGCATCTGATCAAAAAGAAACAAGCCTCGAAACCCAGTTTTTTAAACCAGCAGAAATATTTCCATCAAAACCTGTAACAGCTTTAGATTATAGAAGACTTTTTGCTGATATCCCAGGAATTAAAAACAGTTGGTTAAGTAAACATGAAAAAACAGTATATCTTGATTGTAAAAGAGAATTACTGTCATACAGCAAAGAGGATGTTGCAGCGCAAAATGATGATTTTAAGGAAGAATTTATATTTCAAGGCCTTTCTGATATAACATTAGAATATGATCAGGATTTTCTTGAGGATGGTATAGCAGATGATGATGAAAATAGAGAAGCTATTATTAATCAAAGAAAAGAAGATTTAATAGAAGAGATTCATAAAGCATATCATCAAAATAGAAACCTATGCGAGGATATTGTTGATATTGGCGAAGTGCAAATACATGATATCTCTATTTGTGCCAGTATTGAGGTCGAAAATGAAGCCGATGAAGAACTCATACATGCCAAGATATTATTAGCTATTGATAACTATTTTTCTCCTTCAATAAAATTCTATTCTATACAAGAAATGTTGGATAGAGGCTATACTACAGATGAGATTTTTGATGGCCCGATTCTTAAAAAAGGATTCATCGATACCGAAGAATTAGAGCAAGCTAATTTACTTACCGAAGTTCGACTCTCTGATATCATAAAACTAATAATGGATATCGAAGGCGTAAAATTTATCAAACAAATTTCTATTGGCGAATGTGATGATAATACTGCCGAATCCAATGATTGGTTGATATGTGTAGATCCAGGTAAAAAACCAGCACTTTGTAGTAAAAGTGTAATCAACTATAATAAGGGTTTTTTACCCCTTACGATTAATGAAGAAAAAGTAGAAGCGTATATAGATCAACTTAAACCACCAGAAGATCAGATTTTAGATAAAAGCCTTTCTTTTCCTAAGGGCCAATACTTTGAAAATGATTCGTATACAACGATACAAAATGATTTTCCAGACACCTATGGTATTAGTATCGATGGATTATCTGCAAGAGCAACAACCCAAAGAAAAGCGCAAGCAAAACAACTCAAAGGATATCTACTGTTTTTTGATAAGATACTTGCAAGTTATTTTCAGCATTTAGGAAAAGTAAAAGAATTGTTATCTGTAAGCGGAAGATCCTCGAGCACCTATTTTACGCAAGCAGTAAAAGATATTGCTGGTTTAGACAGTTTGGTGAATAATTATATCACAGATAATGATGAAGTATTAACCAACAGTTTATTCAAGGAGATAGATAATAATGTTGAACGAAGAAATCAAATTCTGGATCACCTTTTGGCTCGTTTTGCCGAACGATTTGGTGAGTATACCTTTTTGATGAAAACTTTATATGGCGATAGTACAGATGAGGTTGTATTACGTAATAAAGAGGCATTTTTACGAGATTACAAGATTATTAGTGCAGAGCGAGGCAATGCTTTTAATTATTATAAACAACCCCAAAACCTGTGGGATACTAATAACGTATCGGGTACACAAAAGAGACTAGCTAGATTGCTAGGAATCAAAAATTATAATCGAAGAAATATCTCTGATTCCTTTATTACTATTACATCTGCAATTGATAGTAACGACTGTAAAGTTTTTAGATGGGAGATAAAAGATAAAAAAGGGAAAGCAATTTTTAGAGCAACTGAAGATTATGGTTCAAAAACTGCAGCAATAAACGAATTGAATTTAACCGTCTTAAAACTTATAGAAACCAGTAATTATGAACTTGATGCTGCTTTTTCTAAAGATATTAAAGATGATACAGTAGTTGATAATATTAAAATCAATAAATCAAGTACAGGAATATTCTCCTTTAGTGTAATTAATCCAGAATTTGAAGTTACAAGTACAGATAGGATTATAGCAATACACTCAAGGTTTTATAACACTCAAGAAAAACTCAAACAAGGTATACTAGATGCTTTGGCATTTATAGAAAATGATTTTACCGAAGAAGGCTTATTTCTTGTAGAACATATCATATTGCGACCAGCTTTTAAAGACAAAAGTGATGAAGGATTAGATACACGCCCAGCGCCCAGTAGTTTTATCCCAATATGTGCTGATGCTTGTGATAATTGTGAACCTCTAGACCCATATTCATATCGTGTAAGTATCATTTTGCCGGGCTATACATTTCGATTTGCAGATACCGATTTTAGAAATTATATGGAAAATATAATCAAGCAAGAATTACCTGCACATATCGTAGCAAGAATATGCTGGGTGGGGCACAGGCAAGGAGAAATTCCTAATCAAGAAAATGGATTGTTCAATTTTGAAAAAGCATATAAAGAATACCTAGAAGCAAAAACCGAAAACAAAGGACTAGAAGAGGAAAAACCATTAGAAAACGGTAATTCTAAGTTAGAAGAGTTTTTAGATGCATTATTTGGTCTTCAAAGTTTATATCCAGCAGGAAGATTAATAGATTGTGAGAATGATGATGATATCGACGGACAAATTATATTAGGTAGAACAAGTTTAGGATCATTATAATAACATCATATAAAAAATAAAATAATTAAGTAAAAACCATGTTTGCATCAAAAACCGCAAATACTTCAACAAAGGGTAACACTCCTTCTGTTTTTAAACCAAAAAACGGAAGCGATATGTTTATACAGCCTAAATTGAAGGTGGGGCAACCTGGTGATAAATATGAAGTAGAAGCCGATCATACAGCGGATCAAGTCGTAAATAAACAACAAAATAGTGTAGAACCTAATACTTCTTCGACTCCGGTTTCGGTACAAACCATGACCGAAGACGAGAATATTCAGGAAAAACCCATAGCAGAACGTATTCAACCACTTACACATCTGTCTGATGCTCCTGTGCAACGAATGGAAGATGAAGAAGTACAAACGATGTCTTCGGAAGAAGACGTGCAATTGATGGAGGATGAAGAGGTACAAACCATGTCTTCAGAAGAAGATGTGCAAATGATGGAAGATGAAGAGGTGCAGACCAGAGAAAACCCTGGAAGCTCTGGAGCAAATACAACGACTAATATTAGTAGTGCAATTAGGAATACTAGGGGGCAAGGTTCTCCACTTCCTAATGGAGTGAAAACTCAAATGGAATCTGGATTTGGAGCAGATTTCAGTGGTGTAAGAGTGCATACTGGTAGTGAATCTGTTGCAATGAACAAAACATTGGGAGCACAGGCATTTACCAATAAAAATGATATCTTTTTTAATGAAGGTAAGTTTAGTCCAACCACAACAGAAGGCCAAACATTATTAGCACACGAGCTTACACATACCATCCAACAAGGTGCATCTGGTCCTGCAAACCAGGAAAATACTGTTTCCTCAGAAAGCGGAACAACTAATCCCGAAACTGCAGCAGCAGAGGGAGCTACAGAAATTCCTGTAAGCGAGGCCGCTGTAGAAACTTTAGAAACACCCATACAAGAAGAGGAAGTAGTTGCAGGAGCAGAGGGTCAAGGCGAAGCTGCTGCAGAGGCCGCAGAGCCTACTACACCCCGTAGTCCAGAGGAGGATCCAAATTTCCAACAATTAGAGCAACGCGTAGAAAACACAGCCGAAGAGCAACAAACTCATGAGCCTGCAACCGCTTCAGCTGGTAGCGCACAAGGCGCAGCAGCATCTCCGGCAAATGAACGCCAAGGTGGTGCGCAAGCAGCACAGGTAGGCACCATGGATGAGCAAGAAGCAGGTGAGTTTAGTGCAGAGGCCTTCAAAGCGCAATTAATGCAGCGCATCGAGAGTATGCAATTACCTGCTAATGAAGAAGAAGCTGCCGATTTTGAGGATAATAATAATATCAATGAGGTTCGTGATGCAGCAACACAAGACGCACAATCAGAGCAAGCTACTGCAGCTGGTAATATTGCTACCAGTACAGCACAAGAACCCAATACAGAAGCAATACCAGAACGCGAGGTAACACCATTGCCTCCTGCGCCTATAGGTACAGCCCCAGCTAGTGTAAGCGCACAAAATGCAATGCCACCTCAAAGAGGAGCTACCGAAGTCAATCAGCCGCTACAGGATAATATGTCAGAGGTTGATCAGCAAATGACTGATAACGAGATCACCGACGAGCAACTGGCAAATTCTAACGAACCTTCCTTTACAGGAGCGCTAGATGCTACAAATGAAGCCAGACAAGATACAGTACAAGCACCGGGGCAGTTTAGAACCGAAGAACAAAGTACATTGCAAGGCGCTCAAGCAAGTGCAGAAGGTACAAGTCAACAGTCTCTAGAAGGAATGCACGGGGATCGTGCAGGGCTTTTAAATCAGGTAGAAGGACAGCAGGTACAAACTGGTGACACAGATACAGCAGAACGCGCACGTATCGCTGGTGAGATCAATACCATTTATGAAAATACCAAAACCGATGTAGAAACAATTCTTACCGGTCTTGATACACGAGTTACTGAACTATTTACCGCAGGCGCAGAACGAGCAAAACAAGCGTTTGAGAATCATGTAGAACGAAAAATGGATGCCTACCTCGATGAGCGTTACGGTGGATTTGGAGGTTTCTTAAATCGTGTAGGGGATGTGTTCACAGGATTACCAGATGAGGTGAATGAATTTTTTACCGAAGGTCGAGAAGTATTCATAGAGCGTATGGACGGCGTGATTACAAATATTGCCAATGTAGTCGCTACGCAATTAACTGCGGCCAAAGATCGTATTACCAGAGGTAAACAAGAAGTACAGGATTATGTAACAGCCCTACCACAAAATTTACAAGATATAGGTCGCGATGCGGCAGAGGGCATCCAGGAACAGTTTGACGAACTAGAACAATCGGTAAACGATAAACAAGATGAGTTGATCGATAGTCTGGCGAATCAATATAATGAAAGTTTACAAGCTGTAGATGCCCGTATCGAAGAGATGCAAGCGGCCAATCGTGGATTGATCGATATGGCATTAGGGGCATTGGTAGGAGTCATCCAAACCATCATCAACATCAAGAATATGTTGATGGATCTGCTAAGTTCTGCACTAAGTGTTATAGGTACGATCATACAAGATCCAATAGGGTTCTTAAGCTTATTGATACAAGGAGTAGGGCAAGGACTTAACAATTTTGTGAGTAATATCATGTCGCATATGCAAGAGGGACTCATTGCATGGTTAACAGGGTCATTAGGTAGCGTAGGGATTACGATACCCGATAACCTCTTTAGCCTATCAGGGATTTTTGACCTGGTGGCCCAGATATTAGGAATCTCCTGGGATTTTGTACGAGGTATTGCAGTAAAACTATTAGGAGAACCCGTAGTGCGTGTGGTCGAAACAGCATTCGAGATCTTTACCATACTACGTACAGAAGGTATTGCCGGTCTTTGGGAATATATCAAAGAGCAGTTTAATAACCTTAAAGAGATGGTGATGGATGCGATACGCGACATGATCATCTCCAAAGTAGTCGAAGCAGGTATTAAGTGGATAATTGGATTGTTAAACCCAGCAGGAGCATTTATCAAAGCAGCGATGTTGATTGTTGATATTGTAAAATTCTTTATACAGCGTGGTAGCCAGATCATGGAGATGGTACGTGCCTTTATCGAAGGTGTTAAAGCAGTAGCCTCGGGTAATGTAAGTGTGATTGCTAGTGCGATCGAGAATGCTTTAAAGAAATCCATACCAGTCTTGATCGGTTTCTTAGCTTCTTTATTAGGGGTTACAGGGCTTACTCAAAAAGTACAGGAGATCATCAAAAAAGTTCGTATAAAGATTACAACAGCAGTTACAAGTTTGATTAATCGCATTAAGAGTGCTGCAAAACGATTGTTTAGACGATTGACGGGTCGTGGCAGTGAAGAAGAAGGTGCAGAAAACCAAAGTGATGAGGACTTAGATGATTCTGAAGTTGGAAAAACAATCAGGTTTACTGCAGATGAACAACAGCATAGAACCTGGTTGCAAGTCAATGGCAATGATGTTGAAGTGATGGTGGCCAGTACTCCTATGTCTGTAGAAGAACGATTAAATGGTTGGGAGGGTAAAGTAAGCACTCTACCTGATGAAGATAAACAAAGAGCTATTGGTTTAATAGGATCTGCAAGATCGCAATATGCCCAAACCAAAACGGAAGGAGAGCAGGCGAATAGAGAAATACAAGAAGCCGAAAGTAGTACTGATGCTCAAGAGATACAACAAGCTGAACAGGCGGATCAAGAGGCAGAAAATGCTCAAGAAACATTAAAAAATACACTACAGCAGTTGTTTGAAGTATTTGGTGAAGATGAGCTTAGTTTAGATGAATTTAGAGAACAATTTGAAGCGCCTGGTAATGAAACACATACACTGTTCTTCGAACGACAAGGAGAAGATTATGAATTAATGATTGCTAGTGAGAAAAAGACATATGCAGGATTTATTAACGGGTTACAAATAGATACTTCTAATGCCGAAAAAGTAAACGCAAAAAATCAGTTAGCCAGTTTGGTGCAACAATTAGACGCTTTAGTGGATCAAGATGATGAAAGTAAGAAAAATCAAATACAAGAAATTTTTAACCAGATGCTTACGCATACCAGAACGCTGTTTGAAGTGGGGCAATCCTCAGTTCCTGTTTTTGAAGGAGTAAATAATGCCGGTTTCGGAACACATATGGTTATAGAATACCTTAGTAAAGTGCCTTACCCAGGAGTTCAAGGTTCTAACCCTACAGGAGCGAACACACCAACATATAATTCACTAAATAAACGAAGAAGAGGAAACGGAGCATTTTATATCAAAGGGCATTTACTTAGCGAAAAACTTCATGGTCCTGGGATTTGGCCAAACCTTACTCCTTTGTCTAGAAGTGGTAATAGTCAACATGAATCTGGTATCGAGAGTAGATTAAAAACGGGTGTAGATGAAGATAAAGTATATCGTTATGAAGTAATACCTAATTATGGTAAAGGAGATAATTCTTCTATTGCAAATGGATCAGATGACCCTGATAAAGAAATAAAAAGAGAAATAATTAAGGCAGAGGCAGATGTGCCTCTTAGCTTAACCACCAGGGTTACCGAATTAGATCCTTTGACAGGAGATCCAAAAGGAGGACAAGAAACCATTCCAATCAATAACCCTGTACTTCAAACAGGTTTGGATCAATACGAACTTGGAGATGGGGATGGACCAGAGGCGATAAAAATTAATGAAGCTAATGAATTTGTAATAAAAAATAAATTATCAATTAGCCTAGAATTAGCTACTAAAATTTTTAATGAAAAACAGCAAAATGGAATATATCGAACTAGAAATAATTTGGCTTCCAGAGTTGAAGGACTAGATATTACAATAGTAGATACCTGGTACAGTCAAAATCTAATTTCATTTGCAACCTAATATTTTAAAGATTATGAATAAAGATTTTTATTTTAATAAAGTAAGAAAGTTGATGGGAGAGTTATATCAAATAGAGAATAAAATTGATATTAACTCTTTAGACACTCCAGGTTCTTTGAGTTCTAAAAAGATTGAAAGTATAATGGGCAACTATAAAACTACAGTCTTAGGTTTTCAAGAGTATTATGAATTATACAATGGCTTGATAGTTAACTGGAAATTAAAAGAAGGTGAAGAATCAGGATGCATAAAAATTTTAAAGCTTGATAAAATTTTTATAGACGGCAAAGACATGGTCTATTTTGATCATACTCCAGAGGATTCGGTCTTACGAGATTTTTATATCGTTGATTTTTTTGTTGATGAAGCGTGTGTAGGGATCTATGCCAATCATCCAGAATTACCTGGGATTCACTATTTTGATTTCGAGAATCAGACTTATCCATTACATGTGGATTTTGAAGGCTACATGAAACTTCTGGGAGAAACTAAAGGGTTTTTGTATTGGCAAAAAGTAATTCTGGATCATTTAAGTGGATCAGAGAGTTATGAGACCAAAAATTTTAAGGAAATAATGCCCAGTCTATTTCCAGATTTTGACTATGATAAATTTATAGAACTATACGAGTCTGTAAGGATTGATAAATAATAATCTATTACCCCCGCTACCGCTAGTTTGCAACTAGTGGCGGTAAGAGTAAGAAAAAGATATGTATAAGCGCATAGAGAGGATAATACCAATACTGCAAAACACGAAACGTTTGCAGCGTAATATAAAATCGATCAGCGGTCATACAAATAAATACAACGCAGGTCAAAGACCGACCAGCGGTACATAAATAACAACCCGCGCACCGCGGGTCGATAAAACTAGTGCGCGGATGGGTGACAGTATACCGCTGATCGATAAAAGTAGTGTGCGGGAGGGTCTTTGTAGGACGAGGAGCGGTAGATGTAGTCCACGGG
The DNA here is from genome assembly GCA_947501475.1 of uncultured Aquimarina sp. Classification (GTDB taxonomy): domain Bacteria; phylum Bacteroidota; class Bacteroidia; order Flavobacteriales; family Flavobacteriaceae; genus Aquimarina. Next base: position 115,926 of record CANMWA010000009.1, read on the forward strand.
AAGGTGATCAGGTGCCGATGGTCGATAGCAAATAAAGCAGGAAGCCTTTTTGTAGGGGTAGAGCGATAAAAAGTAGGAGCAGGAAGATAAGAATAGTATGAGAGGCTATAAAAAAAGAATAGAGACAACAACATATACAATAACAAAACACACATAAGGTTATGACAACGACATTAGAGGCAATAACCACCAATTTTAGACGGTTTACTAAAAACCAGGTGCTTACCGAGGGGCACCTTAACCAAATCGTAGATTATTTTGATGATCAGATACGACTGTCCAGAACCTGCCTTAGTGGCGTGGGAATCGTGTGCGGTTTTGAGGTAAACTGTGATGATATTACCAAAGAAATTACCATCACGCAAGGAGTAGGGGTAACCACCGATGGAGACCTGTTTAGCCTGTTTTTACCAGCAGATGATGGCGATTTTCGTATCGATTTCGAATCGTTAGCCTACAAAGGATACAAAACTTATGATAATAGTAATGTACAGTATGAACCATTTTTCTATAAAAATAATAAACAGATTACCCTACGAGAGCTCACTCTTGAGGATAGTGGTAATGGGGTTAAACCTCTAAATGGTCTAGCTACGCTTAAAGACATGGTTGTGTTATTATACCTCGAAACCTTTGTTGAAGACACAGATTTATGTACGACTCTGGGGTGTGATAATCAGGGTGAAAATAGAGTGGCAAATCATAAGGTGTTATTGGTAAATAAAACCGATGCGCAGCATATTATTGATCAAGATCCATCGATTCAAAAAACTAATTATAGTAAACTATATTATGATCTGCCCGAGGTGATCATGAATAAAGTGGTAGCTGTCCCAGATATTTTTGATTCATATACTGATCTAAAACGAAGTTTTGCCGATGCTATTTTAGATAAAGAAGTGATCAAAAATCTAGGTGACGGTTTTAAAATCATGTTAGGAATGGACTATATCGATGCTCCTGATCTCCTTTCAGAAATAGAAACAAAAATAGATCAGGTATTCGATTTTGAAGCACCTAATGCTCCTGCAGATGTACAATATCGTTATGATCTGCTTAAAGATCTGGTCGATACATATAATGAAATCAAGCAAATACTATTACATATTGATGTATCTGATTGTTGTGCTGGATACCAGGATTTTCCTAAACATCTAATGATAGGTGAGGTTCAAAAAGAAGGTCAATGCTACGCATATAGACATGGGTTTTATAAATCTCCGATATTAGCAAATAATACATCTACTGGATGTGAAAGTTGCGATCCGGTAACACTAGATTATGATTTTGAAGGCAGTACCGATGATGTACCTGCTTGCGAGGGTAGTATCGATCCCAATGGAGATCATGGCCACCATATCGTTTTTGTAATCGATGAGTCTGGTTCTTTTAGGCGACAAAAAGAATTTGTAACGCAAGCACTTAATGGATACTTGGATTCTGTTATGAATACGAATACCTATGTGTCTCTTATCGGGATGACGTATAACGATAATACAGTAAGACAAGATCATTTGATTTATAGACCGGTAGCAGATCCAAGTTTACGAGATTGGATCTCTATGTTTGCCGATCCGTCGTCTCCAAGTTATCGTATTGGGGGTGATTTTTGGGGCACAGGCTATACTGTAGTAATAGATGCAATTCTCAATACCAGAGTTCCCGACCCGGCCATTGTGATCACCTTGGCAGACGAATACCCCGGGGGGACTCATATAATTTCTGCAGAACGGGCAACCTATATTAAGAAGAGAACAAAACTTTTTAATTATATCGTGGATTACGATAACAATAATATTCTTGCCCCTAATGCTGCTAATTCATTACCACCAGGCAACATTGCAAGTATCGATGGAGAGTCTGATCTAGACACTGCCGATTACTTTTTTACAGCCAACTTTAATGATCTTGAAATTAAGATCAAAAACCTAAATGAATCACTAATCAATTCTAATATATTTTGCCAGGAAACAACAGCAGATGAGGTAGATCCTTCAAAAGGAGAACTTACCATTTGTTATAGTGCTGATAAAAGTGAACAACGACTTTTTAGTTTAATTAAGAGAGTAGCATTACAGCTAACCAATTATAATCCTGAGTATAGATTTGTCAAAATAACGCCATCACTAGAACTAGGAGTTTTAAGTAAAAAAGCAATTCCATTCTATTATAATGTAGGAGAAAAACTGATCGAATACTGGGATTTTGATAAGACCGTGATGGGTAGACATAAAACCAATCTTAGTTATCACGATAGTCTTTTGGCAATCAAAAAACCATTACAGTTTTGTATAGATAATGATTTTTATCGCGTTGAAGGACATTTGGGGCGTAATTACCTCGAAGTAATTGATAGAATCAATACGGTAAAAAAATCTAATAGTTTAGGATTTAATGTGGTAGCATTACCACTTAATTCTCGTGATGTAGTGGGTATAGATTATAAGGAATATTATCTGAGTAAAAATTATGGTTTAGAACATAAAGCAGGAGTGCCAGAGGGAGGAACATTAATATTATTTTATTTAGAGACTACCCAAATTGAAGAAGATAGAATTTCTGAAGATTTTATAGAGGAACAAACTCGAAGATCTGATAAAGTTCGCCGCGTTAAAACAGTCGAAGAAGGACAGAAAAACGAAAAACGTTTGCCTGTAGCATCTCAATTTAATACTTTATTTGTAAATGAAACCAACCCGGTGGTAGCAGATTTCTGTTTACCATATCTATGTTGTGATGAAAACGAACCAGATGCCTGCTTACCAGATGAAATAGTATGCTTTGATGAGGAAACAGAACGCATTCCTTTTGAAGTTACTCCAAGAAACGCTGTAGTAACAGCAGATGTTGCATTAGGCCTTAATGGGGGAGTAGTAATTGATAGAGCTGGTAATTATTTCTTTGATCCAAAAATTGTAAGTGAAATACTTCATGGTACTCAGATTCGATTTAAAGTAAATAATCAACGATCAAAATTTTCGGTTAAAATATTTAGAAAACCAGAACTAGAAATTACAAATACATTAACCTATGAAAGCAATAGGACTGTTGCTCGTGTAATCTTTACCATTACAGGAAGCGAGTTAAACCAAATTAGTTTATACCGATGGGATTTTGGAGATGGTTCTCCAATATCTGATCAACAACCAAATTCAACTGGACAAGTAGTGCATAGTTATCGTTTACCAGTGAATAGTGCCAATATTGTTAATCCAAAATTAACTGTGGTAAAAGGGCTATGTGAAACAGAAGTACCTATCGATGAAATTGATTTTGGAGAAGTACCTTATTACTATTACTATGGTTCTGATAATGTTAAAGGTTTTGATCTCGACTCAGACAGTATTTTATCTATATCTATAGGAGATTTATAATACATTTTGGAAAAGATAAATATAATATATAGCCTTAATACACATCCCATTATCCATAATCGATGGAACATGGGAAATAAATTTGAAGATACAATTTATATGACAGCTACTAGTGTTTTGCATAGCTGTTTATGGTACGATACAATAAAACTATATGTAGACCCTATTGCGTATCAATATCTTTCGGGTTTGCCTTGTGAGGTTATTAAGGTTGATTTTGATATTGATCAGGAATTATGGATGGAGTCAAAATTATATGCTATAAAAAATGAACATGAGCCTTTTGTGCATATGGATACCGATGTGTTTATCAAAAAACCGATCGAGTTTATTTTTGATAAAGTCATAGTTGAGCGCAAAGATGCAGCATATTATTATTACAAGAATTTGATCACCTTTTTTGATCAATATTGTAAAGATATATCATTCTGGAATCCAGAAATTCCATATGCATGGAGTTGTGGTATCATAGGGTTTAAAGATTTGAGATTAAAAAATGAATTCGTTCAATGTTATACTATACTTAAGAATGTTTTGCGAGAACATAGACAGGCCTATGAATCTTTTAAAAAAGGGGAACGAGGCTATTTAGAAGTTGCACTGTTATTAGAGCAATATAACTTAACAAGTTTATTGTCTTATTTAAGAGTACAACCAAATGTTTTGATACCCGGAGATAGTAAAAAAGAACAATCGGTATATGCAAATCAAATAGGCTATACTCATTTATTGGGAGCATCAAAGTATCATCCCAAAAATGTAAATAAAATGAAAGAACTATTAAAGACTAAGTTTTTATCTCATTATAACAAGATTAAAAACAAATTTGAAGAAAATAGCATCATAAATGCTTAATGAAAATTAGCATTAAGAAGCAACAATAACGATGTGATTAATACAATAAAGTACTAATATAAATGAATAAAATTGTTTACAGTTTCTGGACAAAACCAATCCGCCATAGGTGGGCAAGATATAGTGAAGAGCATAATCTTGAAGATATGCTTCAATCTTCTATTAATTGTATGTGTTTGTCTGTATTGTATGCCAAAAAATGGGGTTTTGAGGTAGAGATTATTACCGATTTAGATAGCTTTCACCATTTTAAGGATCTACCTGTAGATCATATCTCTACAGATCTTTCTTTTTTGAGTTATGACAGGACATGGACAAAAGGGAAAATGCTTGCTATAGCAAAGCAAACCAGACCGTTTGTACATATGGATTGGGATGTAATTCTTAGAAAGAAAGAGGTTGCAAATATGATCAGGCAATGTACTACAGGAGTATTGGTGCAAAGTGTAGATAAAGTAGGCTTTGATCGACAATCAAAAGGAGCCAGGGAGATTACTTTTGAAGAGCTAAAATACTTAAAGTGGATGATAGATTTTAAGCCAAATACCGCTGAAGAAATTATCAAGACATATGATGCTGTTTGTAACACAGCTATTGTTGGTTTTAATGATATGAAAGTAAAGGATGCCTATGTCTCAAATTATTTAAAATGCCTTGAAATTTCAGAAGAAACAGATTGGATGGATATCTCTAGAGTGATAGACCAATATTCATTGTATTGTTCTGTACAATCAAATAATACAACAATTACTGAAATATTACCAAGTACCAATAATATCCAGGAAACTGCTAATGATATAGGATACACCCATTTTTCATTTTTGAGTAAGTATACAAAAGTGATACAAAACAAAATTGTCGCTAGGATTAATGAAGAATTTCCTCAGTATAACCATTTGGTTTCTCCAAAACCTACAATAAATAACCCAATAAAGTTAAGCCTTTGTACAGTGGTGATGAATCGTTTTGATCATATGGTAACCACATTAGAGCATAATGTAAAGGTTGCAAGGCAATTTAAAGGAGAAGTAGACATTAACATTCTTGATTATAATTCTACTGATGGACTTGAAGAACATTTGTTTTTGCAAGATTGGTTTGTAGAGGGTATTGCAGATGGCTTGATCAACTATTATAAAAATTATAAGGCTAAGTATTTTCATAGAACGCTGCCAAAAAATACCATCCATAATATGGCATTAGGTGAGTATTTGATCAATGTTGATGCAGATAATTATATAAGCCCTAGTTATCTAATGTATTGCAAAACAATTGCAGAGCATGAGAAAAACTTCTTTTTACGACCATCAATGCATAGTGCCAAAGGAAGTCTAGGACGTATTGTTGTGCACCGCGATGATTTTAAAAAATTAGGAGGGTACAACCTTAAAATATCTAATTACGGATATGAGGATGCAGAATTCACATTGAGATTACGAAAACTCGGTATTAAACAAATCAATGTACCCTCACACATATGTCTTGATGCTATTGATCATGGAGATCATGATCGAATGGCTAATGAGAAACCAAGAGAAAAAGTTCGATTTGATAATGCATTAGAAGATTCTGATTATGAAAATAAGATGATCGACTTTGAATTGTATCCAAACCTCAATGAGATAGTGGATATTGAGTTATTTAAGATTAATCATAAAAAACAAAGAATTAAAATATATGACACCCGTACATATACTCTGGACAGAGCCATTTAAGAAGAATAATAAGAAAATAGAATCGTGTACTCATATGTTCTTAAGCGCTACCATGATCAAACAGGTTTATGGCGAGATTCATGTGATTACTGATAGATACGGTGAGTATTTAATCAATCAATTAGGATTGCCTTATGACAAAGTGCATTTGGGATTAGATCAAGCTACAAGTGATTTTACATTTCCTGATGCCAAAGTTCTTGCTTACAAAATGCTCTCTGATATTATTCCGGGATACTTGTACTTTGATTTTGATATTTTTATTACTAGACCGGTTCTTAAAAAAGATTTTATTGTGCAATGTGACGAAGGAGCATCGCCTTATCCATATCGTATATATCAATATTTGATTGACAAAGGAATCGAATTTTGTTATGATTACGAACTTTCGGATTTAAGGTTCTTCAATATGGGATTATTTCGTTGTGCTGATAAAAGAATTGTATACGAGTATTATGAATCCTATTTCACTACAAAATATCAAAATCAATATATAAAAATAGATGATGTACTGACTCCTCAATATGTGATGTTTTTAGAACAAAATTATATCTATAAAGTGTTACAAAAGAATAATTTACTCGACCAGGTACATGAGCATTTTCCTGCTCGGCAGAATCAATATAATAATTTTGGTTTTGATGTTTTTATAGATAAAGCAAATGCAATAATGAATGAATATGATAATGATGATTTAGAATTTGACCCAAATTATCACGCACCATCCGATATTAAAAATATTGATATAACAGGATATACGCATTTGATGTATTTTAAAGAAAATGAAGAAGTGTTGACAGATGTAGTAGAATATGCATTTACGAACTATCCTAAAGAGTTTTCAAAATTAATGGTAAAAATGAAACATATTTGTTAAATGACCAACGCAGGAAAACATATCATTAATAAAGTCTATGTAGAGGTAAATACTGCTTCCAAAGAACAGGCCTACCATATCAAAGATAATCTCGATGTGTTTTTAAAAGAGCATGTTTTTCAGCAAATAGAAAATCATTTTGACACCATTGAAAAAGACATTAAAAATAATATTGTAAGAATAGAAAAGCTAGATTTGGATCTAACGGTAAACAGTGATTTTAAATATGATGATTTAAAACAAAAAATTACTGTAGGATTAGAGAAAGTGATTCGCGAAAAAATAGAAGATAGTATTGTTAGCAAAGATCATGAGGATATATTTCTAACGAGTGATGATAATATCCTTACATCCTTTTTTTATTTCCTCGAGAGAGGCACTATGCCCTGGTGGAAAGGAATAGAAACTTCAAGTTTTTTGCTGGATGATGAGGTGTTATATGGCGTCTTAGAAAAAAATGAATTTGAGCGCTTGTTTCAAGAAAAAATAAAACAATCTTATGTCAGAAAACGATTTATAAAACAGTTTTCTGATCAAGCTATTATCACAATATTGATACACTCGTATAAGAATAGTAGCGCCAATAATCATATAGATATCACAAGACTCTTAAACGATGAATTGATTTTGTTGTTAGAAGCTGTACAACCCGAATTTAGAACAGAAATCTGGAATCAAATCATCATCTTTTACACCACAGTTAATCCAGCATCATTATATCAGACGATTTATAAGCTAAAGGATACTTTGTATATAGAAAACGAGAAATCTATAAAATCAATTCAGATTAACAGTTCAGAAATCTTTAAAAATTTTCAAAAGAAGATTGTATGGTTCGATATGTTGATCGAAACACGACAATCTAATAATGATACAATTAAGAGTGATGATCCAAAACCAATACACTTAGCGAAAAAGGATACAGATAAAAATATTGAAGATCAAATAAAAACTGACGATAAAAACCGTCAGGGTATTAAAGATGATATAGGAGAACCCAAGGTAGAACCAATAGATGAAAATACTGATCAAATAGATCAAGATAATGTTCTTGAACAAGAAGGATACTATCTAGAAAATGCAGGATTAATACTAATACATCCGTTCCTGAAACATTTTTTTGAACATTGCGAATTACTCAATGAAGATGGCACCATTAATGATCCCGAATTGGCAGTGCATGTCTTACATTATCTAACGACAAAAAATGAAAATCAGCCAGAATATCTTATGATACTCGAAAAATTTTTATGTAATGTCCCAATTCATAAATCAATTCATAGAAATATTACAATACCTCAAAAAATCAAGGAACAATCAGAGGAGTTATTACAAGCAGTAATTCAAAACTGGGGAGCACTCAAAAATGCCTCTTCAGATTTATTACGCAATGAATTTTTGCAACGATCTGGTAAACTTGTGCTCACTGATAAGAGCCCCAAAATTATTGTAGAAAGAAAAACACAAGATATTCTTTTGGATAGATTGCCGTGGAATATAAGTATCGTAAAACTACCATGGAAAGACAAGCTAATCTTTGTAGACTGGTAGCGATACATAGATAATAAAATAGTGAAATAACTAATAAAATACACACAAATCATGATCACCAAATTAGCCAAAATAACACCTGGTTTTAGAAGGTTTTCCAGAAGTCAATTTCTGACAGAAAACCTGTTAAACCAACTATTTGATCATTTTGATGACCAGATTCGTTTATCTAGAGTGAATCTAAGTGGTGTTGGGATTGTCTGTGGTTTTGAGGTAAGCAAAACTGCTGATGTAATTACTATACAACAAGGACTTGGGGTTACTACAGATGGGGATTTGTTACACCTGTATGTTGATCTAGACGAAGGCGGTAAGAGTATTAAATTTCCTAGCATAGCGTATACACATTTTCGAGTGTATGACAATAGTAAATCAGAGTATAGCCCGTTTTTTTATCAAGACAATAATCAAATAGAGTTATTTGAATTACTGCCCGGATACGAAAACTCAGAAACACTAAGTTTAAGTAATTTTCCGAGAGAAGATAGACCAGATCTAGAAGATATGGTAGTGCTTATTTACCTAGAAAACTATGAGCGAAATATTAATAAATGTAGTAGTTTAAACTGTGATGGTGAAGGGACAGATATTGTAGCAAATTATAGAATTTTAATTACTTCTAAAGCCGATGCAGCATATATTAATAGCTATGATAATACAATAAGCAAACCTAATTATGGTAAGTTATATTATAAGATTCCAGAGATATTACTTCCAAAAGTAATTGTAACCGCCGAGGATTTTGAAAGCTCAATAAAATTAGGCAAACGTTTATCATTGCCTTTCGAAAACCTAAAATTATTAAATAATCTTGTCGAAGGTTTCTCAGCCATATTCGATGTTTTGCAATTACCAGATCTCAAACAAAGACTACTAACAAAGTTCAATGATTTATTTATATCAACAACGGGTTCTGATCTTATACTAGATGATTTACAATATCGATATGATATATTAAAAGATGTAGTAGATACTTATAATGAGATAAAAAGACTTTTGCTAGAATTGTCCTCTAGAGCATGCAACGCAAATCAAGGAGATTTTCCTAAGCATTTAATGTTGGGCGAAGTATCAAAAGAGGGGGTTTGTTATAGCTGTAGGCATAGTTTTTATAAATCGATATTACATACTTCTAAAAGCGGGGATCCTTGTTTTGATTGTAATGCAATAGCAAATGATCAAAACGATACTATTTGTTTTGATATTCATGAGCCAGAACAACTACTTTACAGTCTTTTGATACGAGTAGTTAAACAACTCGAAAATTATAACTCAAAACATACTGAAATTAAAATAACACCTTCATTCTTACAAGGTAGTTTAGGAAGAAAAGCGATTCCGTTTTATAATGATGTAGACAACACATTACTAAAACTTTGGGATTTTGAGAAATCTGCAAAAGGAATAGAAACCTCTAATAGAAGTTATCATAGAGATTTATTAAATACTGATGATCCATTTGCAATATGTATCGATAAAGATTTTTATAGAATCGAAGGACATCGAGGTCAAGATTATAAAGCTGTACTTAATCGATTAAAAGAACTAAAACGAGAACATGCGATAAGTTTTAATGTTGTCGCACTAGGGATTTCTAGTAATTTCTTTACGCAAGAAGGCAATAGCGAAGAAATTAGTATCCCTATGAGAGGGGGCGAAGAAAACTATACGTCATATTATGTAAATAATAGGCCAGGACTAGAGCATAAAGCAGGAGTAACCCCAAAAGGAACTTTTGTGATTGTATTTTTAGAGGATTTCCTTATACAGGAAGGTAGAAGTTTAAAAAATAGAGTAGCAAAAATAGAAGCCGCTGAGGGATTTGAAGGATCATTTAATCCTGTAATAGCAGATTTTATGGTTCCTTACTTATACTGTGATGAAAGTCTGCCAACGTTAAAACTCCCAGAAGAATCTATATGTTTTGATAGCGATACCAAGCCAATACCATTCGAAACCACTCCCAAAGATGGTTTTGTAGTCGCTTTGGTACCTAGAGGTCTAAACGGAGGAGTTACACGAAACGCAAATGGGAGATCATTTTTTAACCCTAAACTAGTGAGCCCGCAGCTTATTAACACCCCAATAAGATTTGAAATAAATAATCAGGATACAGATGCGGTAATCACAATTCATCGCAGACCAGAACCAATAATTACAACTACGGTTACTTATGATAATCCGTTCAAAACAGAAGTTACAGTAACATATACGGTATCTGGTCCATATAGTAGCGAAATTACCGAATACAAATGGGACTTTTTAGGAGACGGTAATACAGTTATTATCGAACCAGATGCTTCTGGAAATGTGGTAAGAAACTACCAAAACCCAGTAGCACCAAACCCTACTGTAATCAGTTCAAAACTCGATGTAAAAACTGATTTTTGTAGCAATACGATACTTATTGATCCTATTATTTTTGATGACCCAATAGTAATAGAACTCGATTTTGATAGAAACGAAATTTGCGTGAATCCTGCAGCATGTGATGTTCCTACACACATTGCTTTGATAGTAGATGAATCTGGATCTATAAGCGGAAATGAAATTACCGAAATAAAAGATGGATTAAGAGCTTTTATTGACGGTCAAGAAGGTACAAATAATGTGATCACATTATTAAATATGCATGACTCAGATAACGGAAGACCTCTTAATATTATAGATGAATTACCAATAATTGCCAGCACAAAAGGTCGGTTTACACAATGGATAGATAATTATCGTACATCTGCATCTGGAGCAGCAGGCAATTCGCATTTTTGGACCAGCGGAATAGGGTATTTAATTAATGATTTACCTAATGTTCTCAATAGCCTTAAAACAAATCCAGACATTGTAATTTTAATAGCCGATGGTGTTGCTGCTACTGATTCTTTGCGATTTAAGCAAAGAGTGGCTGCGCTAAATTCGAGATCACATTTGTTCTTTTATGCATTAAGTAGCCCAACTGAAACTGCAGTAGGATATGGTAATGACTTACCAGGGTACCTTAGAAATCAAGTGCTCGACAGATCACCTATTAGAATCAATGCTGATTTCTCAAATATAGAAACAGCAGATTATGGCACATTTGCTAGTTTTAACCAATTAGCAAGATTTTTAACGAATCTAAAACAGATTTTAGATAATGCAATTGGTTGTATCGAAAAAATTAACATAACGGCATTGCAACCTATACAAGGATCTGTACAGACAGCAGGAAGTACGGTGTATAATGGTATAGACATACAAGGGCGTACGATCTCAATTAATCCAAAAGAGTTTGATGCCTATGGTGAAGAGATCGCATTTACAGTAGATGGATTTGAAACAAATGAAACACTACTCGTAGAAAGAGCTCCAGAAGAAGTTAGGGTTGCAGTAAATGAGATTGTATATAACGAGGATAGAACAAAAGCTACAGTAACATTTGGTGTTAGTGGTAACTTCTTACCAGTATTTCCTTCTTTATTATGGAACTTTGGTGATGGAACTGAAGAACAACAAGGGTCAGAATTAGCTCAAAAGCATGAGTATACAGATATTGCAAATTTACCCAATAGAACTGCTAGTGTAAGTGTAGAAATTGCAAACCCTATATGTGGCCCAGTTACACAAGGAGTAAGAGTAGTATTCGAAGATGTCGAAGAAAAAGTATCACTAAGAATTAATCCTAGAATGTGTTTGGATTCGGCTACCGAAATGGATAGCGCTCTTACGGTACCATTTGTAGTCACTCCCGAAGGAGGAAAATTAAAGGTTGTACGACGAACCAACGGAATGCGTATAGGAACAAATCAGATTGTATTTACCCCTTCAACCTTTAGGAGGTATGATACGCCTATAGCGTTTACAGTAAATGACCAACCAGTACCAGATACTTTAACGGTAACGAAGAAACCTAATGTTGATTTCAGTATGCAAATTGGACCTCTCGAGATTGGAGAAATAATAGAAGATTCAGAAGGAGATATTATCGGAGGAGGAGAAGGAAGAATATTTGCAAGTAGTGTTAAGTTTAGTATTGTGAATCTAAATGAGTTTGATGAAACACAATATAAATTTTCTTGGATTTTTGGAGATAATAGCACTTCTGAAGAGAAGAACCCTACACATCGCTATAGATATAGAGGTGATGTTGCTGTGCCAGTAGAATTAACAGTTTCTGATGGGTTTTGTGAAACCGCAGTCGCGCAAGTATTAAGAATAAGAGTTGCTACTTGATTATAGCAGTATAAAAGATCACGAAATCCTGATCTTTTATGTTTAAATTTATATACTATATTAAAAGAGAAATTATGAAAACAATACGATACCGTTCTCGAGGAGAAGATGTTCATTACTTAGAAGAGATACTAACAAAATTAGGATATACGGTTTATGTTTCTAATTTTTTTGGAAAAGATACCCATGAAGCTGTAAAGGATTTTCAGGCTAAAAATGGATTGGTGGTTGATGGTATAGTTGGTCTTAAATCCTGGTCAAAACTTATTGAAGCCGAAAGAAACCTGATAGCATTTAATGATAAATTTTTATCAGAGCAGGATGCCAAAGAGTTTGCAACTCAGTTTGGTCTTGAATTAGCAATGGTAAAAGCAGTTAATGAAGTAGAAAGCAGAGGTAAAGGGTTTTTGGTGTATGGAAGACCTGTAATTTTATTTGAAGGACATATATTTTGGAGAGAATTAGAAAAACGAGGAGTGAATCCTTCTCAATACGTGTCTGAGCATACCAAAAATGTATTATATAAAAAATGGACTAGAACTCATTATAAAGGTGGGGCTGGTGAATATGATCGATTAGAAAAAGCTGCAGGGATTTCAGATATACCTGCATTTCATGATGCTGCATATAGTGCTGCTTCATGGGGGGCTTTTCAGATCATGGGGTTTCATTATGACCATTTGGGATATGCATCTATAGATCATTTTGTTTCAGAAATGTATGAGCACGAAAGAGAACACCTTAAAGCTTTTGGCAAATTTATCGAGAAGACTTCTTTTAAAGGAAAAAAACTAATCGATTGGATAAAAGAGAAAAATTGGGCCAAATTTGCAGAAGGATATAATGGACCAGGATATAAAAAGAATAAATACGATATCAAATTGAAGAACGCCTATGTCAAGTACAGTAACAACTAATACCATACATGAAACCGAAATACAAACGTTATTTCAATATCTAGAAAGGTATATAACATATAGACTTGATAAAGAGTTTAAAAATGAAAAAACCGAATTACCGATACTGTATTTAGATTCTTACAAGTCTCCTTTAGCAAGTTTTATAATAAATAACAAACTCTCTGAGGTAGATGTAGTATTAATACTTCTTGCACTTATACCACATATTAACCCTGCGTTATTGCAACAAATCGTGTCTGCGTATTTTCCAGATGGAGGTCAATTTATAGATTTTGGTGGGGCAACAGGTAAATATCATAGAGGCATTATCCCCACAGGAGAAACAGCTTTATATATCATTGTTGGAAACAACCTTGATGAACGCTTATCACTTATAGAGTATATAAGCTCTAGGTCATCACTTTTCAAACAGCAAATATTATATATAGAAAATGTACCCAAAGGTGAACCAGTGATGAGTGGTAAATTACTTATAGATCAGGAATATTTATCATTATTAACTACGGGTAGGATATTAAAACCTAAACTTGGTCAAGATTTTCCTGCCAGCCTTATTACCACAGATCTTGAATGGACCGATTTGGTGTTACAAGAAAAAACATTAGATCAAATTCAGGAAATAGAAGTTTGGTTGAAGCATAATGATATATTGATGAATGAATGGAACATGAAGAGCAAAATCAAACCTGGATATAGAGTAATGTTTTATGGCGCTCCTGGAACCGGTAAAACACTTACCGCTAGTTTACTAGGTAAATATACAGGCCGAGACGTATACCGTATAGATTTATCTATGGTGATTTCAAAATATATAGGAGAGACCGAAAAAAACTTATCTTCTTTGTTCGATAAAGCAATCAATAAAGATTGGATCCTTTTTTTCGACGAAGCCGATGCTATATTTGGTAAAAGAACTAATGTAAGAGATGCCCATGATAAATATGCTAATCAAGAAGTTTCTTATTTATTGCAGCGTATAGAAGCGCATCCTGGGCTAGTTATTTTGGCTTCAAATTTTAAAACAAATATCGATACTGCATTTACAAGAAGGTTTCAATCTATTATCGAATTTCAGCTTCCAGGCAACGCCGAACGACTACAACTATGGCAAAAAATATTACCTAACAATATTGAATTAGAAGATAAGATATCTTTGGATGAATTGTCTAGAAAGTATGCTATTACAGGAGCAAATATTGTAAATGTTATACAATATGCCAGTTTAAAAACTATAGCAAATAAGCAACAGCAAATTAGGCTGAGTTACCTTCTTGAAGGCCTTAAAAAAGAATATACCAAAGAAGGGAAAACCATTACAATTACTTCATAACAAACCTTACCTTATTGGATAAATCTTCTTTTTTGAAATATATGTTTTACAGGTTGTAAATTAAGTAATTAGCTATTTTTTTTAGTATCTTTAAGAGTGAACCTTCTATTGTATCCATGAAGAGTACTTATCTCATATTCTTTCTAATAATCAATGTCTGGGGAGTTATAGCTCAAAAGTTCAAGTATGTCACTTATGAAGGAGATCAAGTGCCTTTTAAGAAAGTAAATCAAGTACTTCAGGATATACACCAATACACCTGGTTGGCAACCGATCAGGGATTGTATCGCTTTAATGGCACAACATTTCAAGAGTATAACACTTCATCACGAAGTAGACACATAAAATGTATAATTCCTTGGACAAAAGACACCTTGCTTTTTTCAAATGATGCAGGAGTATACAAATTGTTTTATAAAGAAAATGAACCACAAATACATCCTTTTAGTCTAAGTGATAGCTCAAAAAAAAGGATAAGTTACCCTGAGCAATTATTCAAAGATTCTAACAATAGACTTTGGATTGCTCAACAAGACGGAGCCATATTTTTAAAAAACCTTACAGATGGTAGTTTACAAAAAACACCTTTGATAACTGAACAAAAACCTTCAGAAATGTTCTTTGGAGAGGATAAGTTTGGTATAGTTTGGGTGTTAGTTCCTCAAAATGGACTCTATTATTTTGAGGAAACTACCAAAGAGTTTATAGGACTAAATTCATATAATGATGCATTACATTTTTATGTAGAAGATAACCATATTTGGTTGTTAGGTAATCAAATTCAAAAACTGCAAATTGATAATGATCAAAATGTTTTAAGTCAGAACCTTATAGATAATAAAGGTTTGTATTTCTATACTATCAATAAAGATATATCAGGAACATATTTTCTAGCTTCGGATCAAGGTATCTATACACTAAAAGATGGTCAAAGCCAGTATATCAATAAAATATTTGGATCTAATGATCCGCATCGAGTAGATGAGCTTCGATATACATCGATAAACCATTTATATTTCTCTCCAGATCAGATTCGTTCAGGCGGGAAAATATGGGTAAGCACCTCTAATGGCTTTGGGTTATTATCCTCTAGTTATTTTCAGAGTGTGTCTGGTATGTCGCATGATAATGTATTTAGTATAAGTGCAGGTAAAGACAATGAAGTTTTAGTATCCGAAAATACAGTCAATAGGATAAAAAATGTAGATGGACAGATAAGTTTTGAACCGATTGAAGGAGTAGATCGTGCCACAGCCATAACCTCTGATAACAACAATACGTGGTTTGGTACCGCAGATGCAACTATTTTTCAATACAAAGAAAGGGTTTTGCATGCGACCTATGATATGAAAGACAGAGGAGGGAGTATATTTTACATGTTTACAGATCATGTTGGTGATAATTGGTTTTGTCAGGCACCAACTGATGAACCTATTGTTGGTGTAGCCAAAATTGATGTAGATGGCAGGGTCATATTATATGATGAAGCCAATGGTTTGGTAAGTCGTATTTTGGTGATTCGTGAAGGAAACCATTCAGAACTATATGCGGCAGGTATAGGTAGTAATAGTTATTTGTATAAATACAATAGAGAGGCTGATGTATTTGAAAATAAAAGCCTACCCTTTTCATTTAAGGTTAGTCGTAATTTTGAAGTACATGATTTATCCATAGACGATAAAGGCATTGTGTGGCTAGGTACCACAGATGGTCTTTTAAAATATGATACTCAAACTATTCAGCGTATTGATCTTGGTCCTTATACTAAGAATGAGATCAGATCTGTTTGTGTGATCCCAGACGGAGAAGGGTTATGGTTAGCTACAGATACCAATGGATTAGTGCATTTGGATAAGCAAGGAGATTATGTAATTTTTGACGAAAAAAGTGGTACACTATCCAAAGTGGCCTCGTATCGTAGTATGATTATAGATAGTAACAAACAACTTTGGGTTGGTACAGCCGAAGGTGCTGTATATTCTACGCAATCTAACCCAAAACCACTTACCACCAAGACGCCTATTTGTGATACAATAAGCATAAATAATGAGTCGCAAAAATTTAAAAAACCATTACGTTTTAAAGAAGACATTGCTATTGCATTACATATTAACACAATAATTTATCCAGGAGATAATATTAAGTATCAATATAAGATTTATGAAGAAAATACCCAAGATGAGGGATTAAACATTCCTTGGTCATCACCTACAGAAAATAACCAAATTGTACTTCAAAAACTAAAAGCAGGCACATATTTTTTATTGGTAAAAGCACAAAAACAAGGAGGATACTCATGGAGTGACCCTTTGAAAATTGATCTTGAAATCAAAGAAAAGTGGTATAAAACATTTTTAGGAATGTTATTTCTCATTTTAGCAGGTATCTTATTATTATGGTACTTCTTGCGTTTGTTGGTGTTTAGAAAAACAAAAAACCTTAAAACTGCACTCTCAAGAAAACAAAAGGAACTTAGCGAAAAAGAAGAAGTAATTGTTTCTCAAACGAATATATTAAAAGCTCAGAAACAAGAACTAAAAAGTGCGGGAACCAATATTGATCTCTTGTATCAATTGATACAAGAAATACCACAGCGAGCAGTTTGGGATGAGGCGTTACCGGTTTTAGCAAAACTAATTGAGTTTCCTACAGGAGTCGATGCTTTTGAATTGGCTTTTAAAAGAGGAGAAAAAATACGATATCGTGGTTGTAAACGAGAAGATTCTAAAATAAAAGATCGAAATGAAGGATTTAATGAAAAAGAAAATCTGGCAACGTATGCGCTATTAAGAAATAAATCTGTGGTGATAGGAGATTTTGATCTTGAAAGCACTCAATATATTAATAAAAAAAATGATGAAGGATATCCGTCCAGAATGCTAGTGCCTTTTGAGCAGATAAATGGTACAGTAGCTGTTTTCTGCATCTTTGGGAAAGAAAAGAATAAGTTTACACAAAGAGGGTTAACCATGATTCAAATTTTAACTACTTTTCTTTCAGTTAAAATAGTAGACGAGCTAAAATAATTAAGAATTATAAACCATAAATTGATTGTTTGGTAAGAAGTGTAACTTTGATATAAGTGCGCTAAGCCTTATGTATTACTAAAAGTTATGATGCTTTATGTGATAAAGTAAAAAAATAATATAGAAGAAGAGTAATCAAAATTAATTCATTCTTTTATATTTTTAACATTATGATTGACAACTTTGAAAACGAATTTTTTGGTATCGGTATTCTAAACGGTAAAACTCCAGAAAACCTAGGAGTACTATGGCGCTCTGCTCAAAATATGGGAGCTAGTTTTATTTTTACCATTGGCAATCGATATGCAAAACAAGCCAGTGATACCCATAATGCTGTAAAAGCAATGCCTTATTTTCATTACAATACATTTGATGATTTTTATACTCATTTACCAAAAGGTGCTATGTTGGTTGGAGTAGAACTCACACCTGATGCCGAACCTTTAGAGAGTTTTAAGCACCCTAAACGATGTGTGTATTTATTAGGAGCCGAAGATCATGGGTTATCTAAAAAAGCTATAGAAAAATCACAATTTTTGATAAAATTCAAATCAGAATTGAGTATCAATGTAGCTGTAGCCGGAAGTATTATTATGTATGATCGTGGCATCTCAAAACCTAGATTTATAAGAGCTATAGAATAAATGAGATGCGAAAACTTAATAGATCATTATAAGTAATTAAAACCCGATAGTATGATTTCTTATAATGATTGCTTTATACCAGATCCTTATTGTTGAATACTTGATACTTGTATAAGCATAGTAAATTGATATTGTTGCTTATCGTAAGCACATTGTTGAATAGCTGGAGTTTATTGTATAGCACCAGACTGACATTGTAACATATCGCAAGCACATTGTTGAATAGCTGGAGCTTATTGTATAGCACCAGACTGACATTGTAACATATCGCAAGTGTGTTGTTACAAACCAAAACCTTATTGTAACGCGCCTGAAGTTTTTTGTACTGCATATATATCCTGCTGAGGTATAGATTGGTTACTTATTGGTTGAATTGTGACCAATACAAGTTTAATTACAATTTTTGTTACTACATTTATCACAACTACGATTACTATTTATGCTAAAAACAATAGAAAGTCTTGTTGAAGATTTTAGTTCCTGGGTTTGGGATTGGCCTTTACTGATACTTCTTATTGGAGGGGGTATATTCTTTTTGATTTATTCTCGATTCACACCGTTTTTCTATTTTAAACATGCGATTGAGGTACTTAGTGGAAAATATGATAAAGAACATGCGCCAGGTGAATTAAGCCATTTTCAAGCGTTATCTTCGGCGATTGCAGCTACGGTCGGCATGGGTAATATTAGTGGTGTTGCTGTAGCTATTGTTATGGGAGGTCCAGGAGCTGTTTTTTGGATGTGGATAAGCGCTTTGATCGGTATGGCAACAAAATTTTATACCTGTACGTTGGCAGTTATGTATCGTTCTGAAGATGCTAATGGTCGATTATTAAGTGGTCCAATGTATGTAATTACCAATGGTTTGAGTAAACATTGGAAACCCTTGGCAATACTTTTTGCCGTAGCGGGATTGGTTGGTACTTTGCCTGCTTTTACGGCTAATCAATTAACACAAACGCTGGTTGATGTTTTAGACTGGAATGATAGTTATAAGTGGTATATCGGGTTTGTGCTGGCAGGAATAGCTTCTCTTGTAATCTTTGGAGGGATCAAACGAATAGGGATTGTTGCGAGTAGATTAGTCCCGTTTATGGTTGTGCTGTATTTTGTTACGGTAATTACAATTTTAATATTGCAGTTCGAGGTTCTTCCTGAGATGTTTATGTTGATTTTTGAAGATGCATTCTCAGGTAAAGCTGTTGCAGGTGGTGCTCTTGGATATTTAATTAAAACAGGTGTAAAAAGAGCGGCTTTCTCTAATGAAGCAGGTATAGGGACTGCTCCAATGATGCACGGTACTGCAAAAACCAATGAGCCTATCAGAGAAGGGTTAGTGGCTATGTTAGGCCCAGCTATTGATACATTGTTAGTATGTACTCTTACAGCTTTGGCGATACTTTCTACTGGAGCTTGGCAAGATACAGACGATAATGGGATTTCTCTTACTTTAAAGGCTTTTAATGCTGTACTTCCTTACGGATTAGGAGATGTGGTTGTGGTTATTATGGTTTTGGTGTTTGCTTTTTCTACCTTATTCTCTTATTCTTATTATGGTGCAACTTGTTTAGGGTTTTTAACCAAACCTAAGTATGGTAAATATTACAATTATTTGTATATCATATCAATTGTAATTGCAGCAGTGGTCAAAATTGATTTTGCAATTAATCTTATAGATAGTGCTTTTGCTTTAATGGCTATACCTACTGTAATTTCTGGATTGATACTGGCCCCAAAAGTGAATGCTATGGCAAAAACTTATTTTATAAAACTTAAGAAACCTTGATATAGTAGTATTCTTTACTTCCTAACGATAAACTCACTTCTTCTATTTTCTTGATGCTCTTCTTCGGTACAAGGCACGTCGTTTTTACATTTGTTAAGTAATCTTCTTTCGCCATAAGCTTTACCTCTAATTCTTCGCCAATAAATATCTCCTTCTTCGACAATATATTTTATGGTAGCTCTCATTCGTTTAACGCTCAGTCTTTTATTATACCAATAACTCGATCTGCTATCGGTGTGAGATCGAACCTCAATTTTTAAATCTGGATGCGTGTTCATTGTAGAAATAATCTTTTGTAATTCTACTTCAGCTTCAGGAGTAATTATAGAATCATCAAGGCCAAAATAAATAGGCTCCATCTGTAAGACTTTTGATAAGTCATCTCCAACATTTACAGCAACCGAGGTCAATAATTTATCACCGTCGTTTATAGAGTTTAATGGAAGAGGAACTTCGTTTACAAATTCTAAAACATCATCTGTAGTTAAGGTTATTTCTTTTGGAGTATATTCTTCTAAGTTTATTTTTATAAGATAATCGGTATTACAATCTACATTAAAGTTATAATTACCAGTAGTATTCGACGTTGTTTCAGCTATTTGATTTCCAACAGAATCTATTAATGTAACAGTAACATTTGGTAGACTTTCATTAGTTTGGCTATTATAAACGGTGCCTTCAATATATTGCTTACATGAAGTTATTAATTCTTCGGTTTGTTTAAAACTATAAATATCATCATTTCCTTTTCCTCCTTTTCGATTACTGGCAAAATACCCAATTTTGGTATCCTCATTAAGCACAAAAGTAAAATCATCTTTTGGGCTATTTACAGGCCTACCAACATTAAATGCCGAAGAAAATCCTGATTCTTGAGGTACAGCAATAAAAATATCTAAACCACCTAAGCCTACATGACCATCACTAGAAAAATATAAACTACCGCTATCACTTATATATGGAAAAGTTTCTCGACCTTCGGTATTAATATTATCTCCTAAATTTTTGGGCTGACCAAATTTTCCATTACCTAATACATCAACAACAAATAAATCCGATTGACCTAATGTGCCTGGCATATCACTTGCAAAGTATAGTTTTTTACCATCAGCACTTAATGAAGGGTGTGATACAGAGTAATTATCGCTTGTAAATGGAAGCTCTTTAATATCTGCCCATTTCCCCTCTTTCATAGTTGCCATATATATTTTTAATAATACAACACCTTTTTTGCTAGTTCCTAACTTATTATTGAAGTAGTTGTTCCTAGAAAAATATACAGTTTTACCATCTTTACTAAAACTTGTCGACGATTCATGAAATTTAGTATTGATTTTGCCTTTTAATTTTACTGGTGGCTCTAATGCAATTTGGTCTTCTTTGATATTTGAAGAAAATAGATCTAAAAATGGCATACTATTCCATCCATGTATCTTAGAGTCTTTTTTTTCTTTGCCCCTAGATGATGCAAAAATAATCTGGTTTTGGTTATTAAAACTTGGTGCGTATTCTGAGTTTTTAGAATTGATATTCAGTGTATAGAGTTCGTATTTACCCGATTGCAATTCGATAAAATCTAAATAATCTCTTTTTTTAACAAACGACAGCGCTCTTTTATCGTTTCCAGTAATGGTATTAAACTGATCCATAACTTGGTCAGCTTCTTTGTAACGTTCTACACTTTTTAAACTTTGTGCATATCGAAATAGATATTCAGGACTAAAATCATTTGGATAGGTATTGATTAATTTTTCATACCACTCCATCGATTTTTCTAATTCTCCGGTAAAATAAAACGAATCGGCAAGTTTTTGATAAAGCAAAGGCGACGAGTATTCTTTTTGAGCCACATCAAGATAGATTGCCCTAGCATCTATATAGGCAAATGCGTTAAAACGTTCATCGGCTTTTGTTATGTTTTTTTCAAAATCTTGGGCTGTGAGACTTAATGATAAAAGTAAAAAAATGTATGCTAGTAATGAATTACTTTTTGCAGTAGTAAAAAAAGAAATTAATAAGTAATCTTTCAAATGTCCCAGTATTTATTAATAGATAAATTGTTTCCACGGGGTGTTTGAAAACTTGCTCGAATCTAAAATTATAAAAAAAATCAAATTAAATTAACAGAATACTAATTATTTGCTAACCATTTTTGCTTTTTAAATGTTAACAAATCAATAATGCCATTATGAATTGTTTTCTTGTTTAATATTCATCTACCTTTGCATAAAATTAAGAGTATGGCTCATAAAGCAGGTTTTGTAAATATTATTGGCAATCCCAATGTTGGTAAATCTACATTGATGAACGCTTTTATAGGAGAAAAACTATCTATAATAACATCTAAGGCACAAACAACCAGACATCGAATTCTAGGGATTGTTAATGGAGATGAGTTTCAGGTAATTTTATCAGATACCCCAGGGATTATAAAACCAGCTTACGAACTTCAGGAATCTATGATGGGTTTTGTGAAGTCTGCTTTTGAAGATGCAGATATATTAATTTATATGGTAGAAATTGGAGAAAAAGAACTCAAGGATGAAGCTTTTTTTAATAAAATACAGAGCGCTAAAATCCCAGTATTACTTCTACTAAACAAAATAGATCTGTCTGACCAAGAAAAACTTGAAGAACAGATGCAGTTTTGGATACAAAAAGTACCTAATGCCGAGGTATATCCCATCTCTGCTTTAGAAAATTTTAATGTAAAAGAAGTATTTAATCGTTTGGTTGAACTGTTGCCTGATTCTCCAGCATTTTACCCAAAAGATCAATTAACAGATAAGCCCGAACGTTTTTTTGTAAATGAAGCAATTAGAGAAAAGATTTTACTGCATTACAAGAAAGAGATCCCATATGCTGTAGAAGTTGAAACCGAAGAGTTTGTCGAAGACGAAGATATTATCAGAATTCGATCGGTAATTATGGTCGAGAGAGATTCTCAAAAAGGAATTATTATTGGCCATAAAGGATCTGCATTAAAAAAAGTAGGTACCGAAGCTAGAAAAGATCTAGAAAAGTTTTTTGGAAAAAAAATACACATAGAACTCTATGTGAAAATTAATAAAAACTGGAGAAGTAATCAACGGCAATTAAAACGTTTTGGCTATAATAATTAATCTATTTATTAAGAATTCTAAATGAGTATGTTAACTAATTATTTGTAGTTTTTTTCTTACTTATATTTTTTAATTGTGTTTTTTAAGGGTTAAAATGAGTGTTTTAACGTTTTAATGAGGTTTTGTAGCTGATTTTCAACGGTTAATCTCTATTTTAGGAATCCAAATTTCTAAAAGCCCTAATTATGAAACATACAATACTTCTTCACACTTGCTTATTAAGCAGTTAGTTAATCAAAATTTTAATTATGTATAAAACAGGAAAGAAATATCTTTTGATGGTTTATACATAGTTATATGTTTTTGATTGAAGATCTATAATAAGATTATCTTTTCTAATTACGAATACCCCTAATATATTTGCTAATCAATTCATTTTAATGAATTAAATAAAACAACAACAATGTCAAAACTTACATGTAAACTTAATGTTTTAAGCAAAAAAATATCGAAATTCGATACTCCTTTGTTTTTTAGCTTAATAATGATGGTAATTTTTATTACTACCGCTGGATTTAATGAGGTAGAAGATAAAAAAAATAGTGATCCACTTGACGATAACATCTGTACACTCACAGTAGATGCTGGAGAAGATGTTAGACTTTGTGATCAAAGCGAGGTGATTCTTACAGCTTCAGTGTCGGGACAATCACAATGCACCGATTGCGCCAATGTATATAAAATTGAGAACACTTTAGAGTGTAGAAAAAATTACAATTATGTACTTTGGTTGAAAGATGATAAAAAAAATAAGGTAAGAACTTTTTCTAATGTAGATTTAAGTTGGAGCGAATTTGCAGATGGAACGGCAACGTTAAAAGGAACTGTAGTTGATAATAATGATGCGCAAATCACTTTAGATGTCGATGTAACTTATTCTGGTAAAACTACTACAAAACCTCAAAATAGCCCAAAAAATCATTTTTGCTATACTGAAAACTCTAATGGATGGATTTATTATACGGGTGTAACAGGAACAATTACTCAAACTGATGGTTCTTGGTCTTTTGATATCACAAGAAGAGGCCCTTCGTTTCAGTTAGGTAACGGAGCAAATGTAAGCGAAACTGAGATTGGTAAATATGGTGGTTCAGGATGGTTTGATACTACTGATAGTGACTTCAATCAAGGCGATTTTAATATTAATATTGGTGATTGTATACTTTCTCAAACCGATGAAGTTAATTATTTATGGTCTACAGGAGAAACAACCCCGTCTATTACTGTAGATAAACCAGGATTATATACAGTTACTGTTGGGGATTGTAATGACTGTGGAAATTCGGATGCAGTAGAAGTCATATTTGATAATACCCCTACTGTAGATCTAGGTGAAGATCAAGAAGTTTGTATCGGTGAATCTGTTACATTAACAGCTGGAGATGCAGATTCTTATGAATGGTCAACAGGAGAAACGACCCAGTCTATTACAGTAACTCCAGATGTAACTACAGAATATTCGGTTACTGTATCAAATGGTAATTGTACAGCTACAGGAATGGTAAAAGTTACGGTTACTGTATTAAACGTATCTGCCGGTGAAGATCAAGTGATTTGTACTGATGGTGGTGGATCAACTTTTGCATTGAAAGCTTCAGTTACTCTTACAGCAAGTCAAGGCGATACATATCTTTGGTCAACAGGAGAAACTACACAAAGTATCACGGTATCACCAGATATAACTACGGGCTACTCTGTGATTGTTACTCTAAATGGTTGTGAAGGTTTTGCCGAAGTAGTAGTAGTTGTTAAAGATTGTGGCGGGTCTAGCTCTAGAACGGCTGCAAGAGCTTATCCAACACTATTAAAATCGAATGGAGAGGTTGCGTTGGATTTTATGTTAACAACTAGCCAACAGATAAGAGTTAGTGTTCACAATCTATCAGGAGGTACTGTAGGTCCAATAATCACTAAAAATATGCCTAAAGGCAAAGTCAACATGAATATTGATCTTAATGATTTTTCTAAATTATCTTCAGGGATATATATGATTAGTATAAAAGGAGATAATGGGTACGAAGATGTACAAAGAATTATTATTAACTAATGTATAGAAAATCATAACTGTAATAAAAAGCCTGCATATAGCAGGCTTTTTTGTTGGTAATGTTTAGTAGGTATATAAATAGTTATAACTTATTCTTCGGATAACATTCAGGATACATTGATTATTAAAATTTGTGAGTTTAATCAAACAAAAATAATGACCAATGAAAATCTTTAACAAATCAATTCTTATGGCTGCCATCGCTTTAGTTGTGCTAAACTCTTGTGATCTTGATGATTATACAGGAGGAGGAAATGGCGGTGATCTAACATTTACTAAAATAGGAAGTTTTATCAACGGAACCGGAGATGAAGGCTTTGCAGAGATCTCTGCTTTTGATCCAGAAACCAATAAACTTTTTGTAGTAAATCCTAATGAATCCGAACTTTCAGTTTGGAATCTTTCTAATCCAAAGATACCA
The DNA here is from genome assembly GCA_947501475.1 of uncultured Aquimarina sp. GTDB lineage: Bacteria > Bacteroidota > Bacteroidia > Flavobacteriales > Flavobacteriaceae > Aquimarina. Next base: position 141,803 of record CANMWA010000009.1, read on the forward strand.
GTCCCTGCAACAGATATTCCATTAGTAGGTATTCCTAATAGTGTAACGGTTTATGATGGAACTATAGCAGTAGCAATAGAAAATGCTACTAATAAACAAGCAAATGGTATGATTGCTACTTTTGATTCAGAGTCTCAAACATTATTAAATACTTATGAAACAGGTGCATTGCCGGATATGGTGACTTTTAGCCCAAATGGTAAATATATTGTAGCTGCTAATGAAGGAGAGCCTAATGATTTATATACTGATGATCCAGAAGGTTCGATTACAATAGTCGAAACTGCATCAGCTCAAACCTATATCCTTGGTTTTTCTGCTTTTAATAGTAGAGAAATAGGAAACGATTTTCGAGTTTTTGGCCCTGGAGCTTCATTAGCTCAAGATATAGAGCCTGAATATGTTGCAATTTCTAACGATTCAAAAACTGCCTATGTAACGCTTCAAGAGAATAATGGGATAGCAATTGTAAATCTAGAAAGCAAGACGATAACAGATATCGTTGGTCTAGGAGTAAAAGATTATTCGCTGCCAAATAATCAAATTGATGCTAGTGACAAAGATGGTATTATAGGTAATTTTCAAAATTGGCCTGTTCTAGGATTTTACCATCCAGATGCAATAACATGTACCAAAATTAACGGCAGCGAATATTTAATAACAGCAAACGAAGGTGATGCTAGAGATTATGATGGGTATTCTGAAGAAAATCGAGTAAAAGATCTTTTACTCGATCCAACTGCTTTTCCTAATGCAGCAACGCTACAATTGGATAAGAATTTAGGAAGATTAAAAATCACTACAGCCAATGGAGATATAGATCAAGATGGAGATACCGATATTATTTATGCCTATGGCGGAAGATCGTTTACCATATGGTCTACCTCTGGATCTGTTATTTATGATAGCGGAGATCAAATTGGAAAAACAATTTTTGAACTTGATCCAAACATGTTTAATAATAATGAAGGAAGTGAAGCTGATAAAAGATCTGATGATAAAGGCGTAGAGCCAGAAGCTGTAGAAACTCTAAAAATAGGACATAAAACATTTTTGTTTGTAGGCCTAGAAAGAACAGGAGGGGTAATGGTGTACGATATTTCTAATCCATCTCAGCCAAAATTCATGACTTGGTTAAGAGATGTAGATGATATAGGCCCAGAAGGATTAATAGGGATTCAAGCATCAGATAGCCCAACAGGAAATGATTTAATTATTGTTACTCACGAAGTTTCAAATACAGTGGCAATCTATGAAATAAGTAGTAAGAAGTAGTATAAAAGTTATTGCTAAATTACTTCCATAAAAACTTTGTTGTTTTACAGTAACCTACTTAACCACAATACTTGGTATATTTGAGATGAGTAATTATTTCACTGACTGACTATCAATTATGAAAAGTTCCATTGGCCTGAAACATAGCCCTTGGAGCTTTTTATTTTTTACTTCCTTTTTTTGTATTTTAATCATACTAAATATGTATAGCATAGCTTAAATAAAAAGTCTAATTTTGCACAAAATTTTAGAACAAGATTTCAATGAGTAGTATAGTGGCAATTGTAGGAAGACCTAATGTAGGAAAATCGACTTTCTTTAATCGATTAATACAAAGAAGAGAGGCGATAGTAGATGCGGTAAGTGGTGTTACTCGTGATCGTCATTATGGAAAAAGTGATTGGAACGGGGTAGAATTCTCTCTGATTGATACGGGAGGATATGTAGTAGGTAGTGATGATATTTTTGAAGCCGAAATCGATAAACAAGTAGAATTGGCAATAGATGAAGCAGATGCGATCATTTTTATGGTAGATGTAGAATCCGGAATAACAGGTATGGATGAAGATGTTGCAAATTTGCTTCGTAAAGTTAATAAACCTGTGTTTTTGACTATAAATAAAGTCGATAACTCCAAGAGAGCTGCAGATGCAGTCGAATTTTATAGTTTAGGCCTGGGGGAATATTATACTATCGCGAGTATAAATGGAAGCGGTACAGGTGAACTTTTAGATGCATTGGTTGAAGCATTGCCAGAGCAAGAAGAAAAAGAAGAAGATGAATTACCGCGATTTGCAGTAGTAGGTAGACCAAATGCAGGAAAATCATCTTTTATCAATGCACTGATTGGTGAAGATCGTTACATAGTTACAGATATTGCAGGAACCACTCGGGATGCAATAGATACAAAGTATAACCGTTTCGGGTTCGAATTTAATTTAGTAGATACTGCTGGGATACGAAGAAAATCAAAAGTAAAAGAAGACTTAGAATTTTATTCGGTGATGCGATCTGTACGTGCTATCGAGCATAGTGATGTGTGTCTTTTGGTGGTTGATGCTACGAGGGGATTTGACGGACAAGTGCAAAACATATTTTGGCTAGCAGAACGTAACCGAAAAGGTGTTGTGATCTTAGTAAATAAGTGGGACCTTGTCGAAAATAAGGAAAGTAATACCCTAAAAGATTTCGAAAAATATATTCGTAAACAAATAGAACCTTTTACAGATGTTCCTGTTGTATTTATATCTGCATTAACCAAACAACGCTTATTTAAAGCAATGGAAACTGCAGTAGAAGTATATAAAAACAGATCCAAAAAGATCAAAACAAGTGAGCTCAACGATATTCTATTACCTATTATTGAGAGAAACCCTCCTCCAGCATATAAAGGCAAGTATGTAAAAATAAAATATATTACACAACTGCCAACACCACAGCCGCAATTTGCATTCTTTTGTAACCTGCCACAGTATATTAGAGATCCGTATAAGCGTTTTATTGAGAATCAATTACGTAAAGAGTTTGATTTTAACGGGGTACCAGTTTCAGTGTATTTTAGGAAGAAATAAGCTAATTACATCCCTGTTAGATATACCTTTCTTTAATAATGTTTATATGGTGCATTTCATGACCAATAATAGACTTAAGAAAGTTTTCAAGTGTAATTTCATATTGCTGAGCCATTCCTTTTATTTGTAACTGATTTTCAGATAACGATTCAATAAAACTAATGGATGCTTTTCTTATAGTATTAAAATCTGTTATTAATTGTTTAAATGTTAACTCTTCAAAACGACTATTGTTTACTAAGAAGTTTTGATCATAACCCCATAGTTGCACTAATTCATTTCTACTCATTAAAAATGCACGAAACATCTTTATTTTTTCATGATCTGTAATGTGTCCAACAATTTGTTTTATGCTCCATTTATCAGACATATAACGATAAGTAGCTTTTTCTTCATTGATTGTATTTAGAAATGTAATCGTTGATAAAGAAGAAAAAAGTGGCTTACAATCTATATCCTTTACTAAATCAAAATAATAAGGGAAGCCATCTTCAGGTGTATATCTCATATTTTGTATAAATGATTATATTGCTTAAGTGAGCTATTGTGGTTTTAAGTAAATCTTTTTACAATGATAGCTAACCAGTGTAAACTAATACTACCAACCCCCGCCAGCACCGCCACCACCAAAACCGCCACCACCGAAACCGCCTCCAAAACCTCCTCCGCCAAAACCACCACTAGAACCGCCTCCAAAGCTTCCGCGGCCCATGTTACTTAGGATAATAACATCAAGAAGGCTACTGCCTTTTCGATTTCCGTGGTTTCCTCTTCCATTATTGTTATGATTGCTTTTTGAAAATGCTTTGATAATGATGATAAAAATGATAATCAGAAAGATTAATTCTATAAAAGGGATGCCATCTTTATTCTTTTTTCGAGACCCTTTAAATGTACCATCTAAAACCTCGAAAATGGCTGTTGTACCTTGATCTAATCCACTATAAAAATTACCTTTTTTAAACTCGGGAGTAATAATTTGATCAATAATAGTTTTTGAAGTAAAATCAGTTAATTTTTCTTCAACGCCATATCCTGTAGCAATCCATATTTTCCGATCATTTTTGGCAACTAGTATAAAAACACCATTATCTTCCTTTTTTTGTCCAATTCCCCATTCGTGAGCCCATTCGGCCGCATATAAGCCAATATTTTCTCCTTGTAATGATGGTATAGTTGCAACTACAATTTGTGTAGTGGTTGTATCAGAATATCGGATTAGCTTCTCTTCAAGCTGTTTAGCTTGCGAAACTGAAAGCATATTTGCTTCGTCATAAACCGCAGTTTGTAATTTGGGTTTAGAAGGAATTTTTCTTTGAGCAAATAGTGCAGCATAGGGTGAAGAAAAAAATCCTATAAAAAATACAATAGACACTATGAATCGTTGCGTAGTTTTCATTTATCCTTTTGATATTTCATCAGAAAGTTCATTGGTATCACCATGATCCCAAGGGAAATATTCTTGTAATTGTTCTCCTGCAAGAAGAATTCCATCTATCAACCCTTGTGTAAAATTCCCTTCTTTGAATTGATTTAGGATGGCATCTTTTGTGTCTTCCCAAAAATCATTTGCAACTAGATTATTAATTCCTTCATCTCCAAAAATTGCAAATTTATGATCTTCTACAGCTACGTAGATTAAAACACCATTACGTTGGATGGTATTATCCATTTTAAGTGAATGAAACAGCTCTCGAGTTCTATCCAAAACATCTAAATCTGTATGTTTTTCTATATGTACGCGTATTTCTCCAGACGTAGATTTTTCGGCACGCCGTATTGCAGCAACAATCTGCTGTTCTTGACTTGCTGTTAGAAAATCTTCTACCTGTGACATTTAGTGAAACTTTATTTTGAAAATTAACTAAAGTAAAACCTTCAAAAATGATGTGTTGAATTAATCCCGCTGAAGAGCGGGATCTATTTTAATATCTATAATTTGTATTTCTATTTAAAATCAAAATCTACATCTGGTGCTTTTTCTGAACCTTCATCAGCTTCAAATCTTGCCATTTCACCAAAACTTCCAAAAAGACCTAAAATGATATTATTAGGAAATATCTTTATATACTTATTGAATGTACCAACAGTTTCATTATAGCGATTACGCTCTACATTAATTCGATTTTCGGTACCTTCTAATTGTGTTTGTAGGTTTAAAAAGTTTTGATTGGCTTTTAAGTCGGGGTAACGTTCTACTGTAACCAACAATCTTGATAAAGCAGAGGTTAATCCACCTTGTGCTTGTTGAAATTGTGCCATTTGACCAGGAGTGATGTTACTTGGATCTATATTAACCGAGGTTGCTTTTGCTCTTGCCTCAATAACATCTTTAAGAGTATTGCGCTCAAAATCTGCTGCTCCTTGTACTGTTTTTACTAGATTACCAATAAGATCACTACGTCTTTGATAGGCACTTTCTACATTTGACCATGCTGTTTTTGCATCTTCTTGTAAGGTAATGGCTTGGTTATATCTACCGGCAAATAATGTATAAAAAATACCAGCTATCACTACAATTATTAGAATTGGTATTAAAAGTTTTTTCATGGCTTCAATATATGATAATTTGTTTTTAGAGTTGTTCTTTAATTTTAAGTAATTGCCCTTTAATAGATTCTAGCTTTCGAATGATATCAAAACTATCCAGAGCTTCTTGTTTTTGTTCTTTAAGGTGTATTTTGGCACCTTCTAGTGTAAAACCACGTTCTTTAACCAAGTGATAGATCAATTCGAGGTTTTTGATATCTTCTGGAGTAAATTTGCGATTACCTTTGGCATTTTTCTTTGGCTTTAAAATATCAAATTCTTTTTCCCAAAACCGAATTAAAGAAGTATTAACATCAAAGGCTTCTGCTACTTCGCCGATACCATAATACATTTTTTTAGGCAAGTCTACATACATAATATTATTCTTTTTGTTGTGTAAAACTTCCATTTTCATCAAAAATGAGTTTACTTTCTGGAAAATCTTCTTCAGTTAATTTTTTAATTTCTTGCAGTGCTCTTTTTTTCTCATCTATAAATGGGTATACCTCGTCGATTTGTTTGGCCGAATGAAGCATTCCTTTAATAAAATTGCCTTCTAGATCAATTTCGACTTCAGCAATTGGGGCATACCCTTTGATTCCATCTAAGTTAAATCTAGAATAGGTGCAAAAATTACCTAAACTATAAGCAATAAACTTGTTTTTATACACCTCAAAAGCACGCGATACATGTGGGCCGTGGCCAATAACCATATCGGCGCCAGCATCAATCATAGTATGTGCAAACTGATATACATTTCCACGATCTTCGCCATAAAATCGTTCTGTTTTTCTGGTCACATGTGTGTGTTTTAAGCCTTCGGCTCCTCCATGAAAAGAAACAATTACTATATCTACTTTTTGTTTGAGTTGTTCAACAATTTTTTTTGCATTGGTTAAGTTATGAATTTTTATGCAATCTTTATTAGGTGCAAAAGCACAAAATCCGTAAGTAATTCCATTTTTTTTAAAAATAGTTGATGGCTGAGCAAATATACCAGCATAGGCTATATTATGTTTTTCAAGGGTTTTGGATGTGTTTTTTATACCAATCTCACCAAAATCACCAATATGATTATTGGCAATACTCATCACATCAAAACCTGTTTCTTCAAGATATTTTCCAAAAAATTCTGGGGATCTAAAAGAGTAACATTTTGAGGGGTCTGAGCATCTTTTGGCATTTTCACCTTCATCAGTAAGTGTGCCTTCTAAATTTCCGAAAAGGATATCTGCTTGAGTAAGAATCGTATTCACATCATCAAAAGGTCCTTTACCTTCTGGCGGTAAATAACTGTCATTTGGGAAATCGGTACCCATCATAATATCTCCCACAGCCATTATTTTTATGGATTTGGGTTTTGATAATGCTAATTGAGTGTTTTTTGTAATGGTATAGATTGAATCTAATACTTCTTTTGAAAATTTTTGAGCTTGGATAGAAAAACTGAAGCCAAAAATGACAACAAAAAGAAATATTTTACGCATAGATGCTTAATCTAGAGATTCATTGATAAGATTAGAAGCTTTCAGCATTTTGTCAAACTCTTCAGGAGTTAAACTTCCATAATAAAAGTTTCTTGGGTTTATTTTTTTGCCGTCTTTAAATATTTCGTAATGTAAATGTGGTGCAACAGATCTACCAGTGCTACCAACATATCCTATAACATCACCACGTTTAACCTTTTGACCTTTTTTAACATTGTATTTGCTTAAATGTGCGTATAAACTCACATAATTAAAACCGTGATCAATGCGTATATGTCTTCCGTAACCTGTAGAATTTGCATCAGCTCTTTTTACAACTCCATTACCCGATGCATAAATAGGTGTTCCTGTTGCCGCAGAGAAATCCATACCATAATGAAATTTTCTTGCTTTGGTAAAAGGGTCACTTCTCCATCCATAACCAGATGCCATACGTCTTAAATCCGAATTTTGTATTGGTTGTATCGCAGGGATTGTTGCTAATAATTCTTCTTTTTGTTCTGCTAAGTCCGCAATTTCATCCAGTGATTTTGATTGCACAACAATTTGCTTAGTAAGCTTGTCAATTCGTTCACTACTACTGATAATCATTCTAGAATTATCAAAACCTTCAAGATTTTGATATCGATTTACTCCACCAAAGCCTGCATTACGTAATTCTTCTGGGATGGGGTTAGCACCAAAATAAAGACGATATATATTATCATCTCTCTCAGCAATTTCTTTTAAAATATTTTCATCCCGCTCTAGTCTTTTATTCATTAGATCATATTGAAATTGCATATTTTCTAATTCTCTGCGATATGCTTTTTCTTTAGGAGTTTCTAATTGAGGGATATTAAGGTATACAAGAAGCAGCACAAAACCAGCTAAAAAGGCGCCAATAACGCTTAATGCAGCAATACCAAATTTACGACCTTTCTTTTGCTCTATTCGGCGATAAGAAAGCGTCTCACTATCATAGTAATATTTAACCTTTGACATAATCTAAAATATGCTATTTTTGCAGGATATCAAACAAAAAAGGCTTGTTTACAACCAATATAACGCAACAAATATAATAAAATGTTGGAAAGCCAAGAAAAAACTAGCAAATATTGATTAATCATGAGTGTAATAGCTTGTATTTAATCTATTGAATTATAATAATTTAAGAGTTCATGAAATCCCAAGAAATCAGAAATCAATTTTTAGAGTTTTTTAAAACCAAAAAACATAGCATAGTAACATCAGCACCTATGGTTATAAAAGATGACCCTACTTTAATGTTTACCAATGCAGGGATGAATCAGTTTAAAGAATTCTTTTTGGGTAATGCTACTCCCAAGAGTAATCGTATAACTGATACTCAAAAATGTCTGCGGGTAAGTGGTAAGCATAACGACTTAGAAGAGGTAGGGATGGATACATACCACCACACGATGTTTGAAATGCTAGGAAACTGGAGTTTTGGTGATTATTTTAAGGAAGAAGCGATAGAATGGGCTTGGGAATTGTTAACCGATGTATTAGGGATTGATAAAGATATACTTTATGTTTCTGTTTTTGAAGGAGCAAAAGATGAAAACCTAGAGATGGATAAGGAAGCCTATGATCTTTGGAGAAAGATTGTACCCGAAGATCGAATCATCATGGGTAATAAAAAAGATAATTTTTGGGAAATGGGAGACCAGGGACCTTGTGGGCCTTGTTCAGAAATCCATGTAGATATTCGTTCTTCAGCAGAGAAAGCAAAAATTCCGGGTAAAGATCTTGTTAATGCTGATCACCCTCAGGTAGTCGAGATTTGGAATTTAGTGTTCATGCAATATAATAGAAAAGCTAATGGAGCATTAGAAAAACTACCTGCGCAACATGTAGATACCGGAATGGGGTTTGAGCGTTTATGTATGGTATTACAAGGTGTAAAATCAAATTATGACACCGATGTTTTTACTCCGCTCATCAGAGAAATTGAAACTATCACCAATTCTAAATACAACAAAGATAGTTTGCCAACAAACAAAAATGGTAAAGTAAGTGTCGCAATTCGTGTTATAGCAGATCATATTAGAGCGGTGGCATTCTCTATAGCAGACGGTCAATTGCCTAGTAACACTGGTGCAGGATATGTGATTAGAAGGATTTTGCGTAGAGCTATTCGATATGGTTTTACTTTCTTGAATACTAAAGAACCTTTTATTTATAAACTTGTAGAAACACTTAGCAGTCAAATGGGCGAGGCGTTTCCAGAATTAAAATCTCAAAAGAATCTTATTATAAATGTGATTAAAGAAGAAGAGCAATCTTTTTTAAGAACATTAGATCAAGGACTAACACTTTTAGATACTGTTATAAAAAACACCAAAGGGAAAATGGTTTCAGGAGAGAAAGCGTTTGAGTTGTATGACACCTATGGTTTTCCTATTGATTTAACAGCATTAATATTAAGTGAACAAGGATTTGAGTTAGATGAAAAAGGTTTTGAGGCTGAATTACAGAAACAAAAAGAAAGATCTCGTGCGGCTTCTCAGGTCTCTACTGGCGATTGGGAGATTTTGATTAAAAGTTCTTCAGAAGAGTTTGTTGGATATGATCACCTTTCTGCAGATGTCAAAGTAACACGATATCGAAAAGTGAATAGTAAAAAGGATGGTGAACTATATCAGCTGGTTTTTGATCAAACTCCTTTCTACCCTGAAGGAGGAGGACAGGTAGGTGATAAAGGATATCTTGAAGTACCTAATGGAGATGTGGTATATATTATTGATACAAAAAAAGAAAATAATCTAATTATTCATTTTACCAAAAACTTACCAAAACATATTAATGAAACGTTGACTGCAGTTGTAGACGAGAAACAACGTTCTCGTTCTGCTTCTAATCATACAGCAACTCACTTAATGCATCAGGCACTACGCACTATTCTTGGTACTCATGTCGAGCAAAAGGGGTCAATGGTTCACAGTGGTAATTTACGTTTTGATTTTTCTCATTTTGCTAAAGTATCTACAGAAGAATTAAAACAAGTTGAAAACTTTGTAAATGCTAGAATTCGTGAGCAACTCCCATTAGAAGAGCAACGCAATATTTCATATGATCAAGCTATAAAAGAAGGGGCTATTGCGTTATTTGGGGAGAAATATGGAGACGCTGTTAGAGCTATACGATTTGGAGAATCTATGGAGCTATGTGGTGGTACGCATGTAAAAAACACCAGTAGTATATGGCATTTTAAGATTACATCAGAAAGCGCAATCGCAGCAGGAGTTCGTAGAATAGAAGCTATTACTGGGGATGCTGCAAAAGAATACTTTACAACGCAGTCTGAAGCTTATGGAGAAGTCAAAAATGTTCTTAAAACGAATGATCCTGTAAAGGTAATTACAGCAATGCAGGAAGAAAATACAAAGCTTAAAAAACAAATTGAGTCCTTGCTTAAGGACAAGGCTAAAAATTTAAAAGGAGATCTTAAGTCTGAATTCGAAGAGATCAACGGAGTTAAATTTTTAGCAAAAAAAGTTGATATTGATGCTGCTGGGATTAAAGATTTATCTTTTGAATTAGGAGGAGAGCTAGAAAATATTTTGATCGTTTTTGGAGCAGAACAAAATGGTAAGGCTTTATTATCTTGTTATGTTTCTAAGAATTTAGTGAAAGAAAAAGATCTAAATGCAGGCCAAATAGTTCGAGAACTTGGTAAATATATCCAAGGCGGTGGTGGTGGACAGCCATTTTTTGCTACTGCAGGAGGTAAAAATCCGGCCGGTATAGAAGAGGCACTTAAGAATGTAAAACAATATTTAAAGTAATACTAATAAAAAAGCTCCCTCTCTCCCTTTGGGGAGAGGGTTGGGGTGAGGGGCTTATATGAATCTACAAACCAAAATACCATTAAAACCCCAAGAACCAAAAATTGGTTACGAATCTGAAGTACTTATGCTAGGTTCTTGTTTTGCAGAAAATGTTGGCAAAAAGTTCGGGTATTATAAATTCAAAAACGAGATCAATCCTTTTGGGATTTTATTTCATCCAAAAGCTATCGAAACATTCTTATGGATGACTAGTCAAGAAGAACAATATACCGAAACAGATTTGTTTTATCACAACGAACGTTGGCACTGTTTTGATGCGCATTCTTCACTAAGTCATCCTGATAGAAATGTTTTGCTTTCAAATTTGAATACGAGTCTATCACATACAAAACAAAAGATCAAATCTGCAACTCATATTTTTATCACATTAGGGACGGCATGGGTATATCATCTTAAATCATTAGATATGGTGGTTGCAAATTGCCATAAGATTCCTCAAAAAGAGTTTGATAAAGAATTATTGTCTATTGAAGATATAGAGCAATGTCTTCAAAACTGTATACATTTAATAAGAAATATTAATACTTCTGCTCAAATCGTGTTTACAATTTCTCCTGTGCGACATGTCAAAGATGGCTTTGTAGAGAATAATAGAAGTAAATCACACCTAATAACAGCAGTACATAAAATGATAGAGTCGGGTCTAAATCTCGGATATTTTCCTTCGTATGAGATTATGATGGATGAGCTAAGAGATTATCGATTTTATAAAGAAGATATGATTCATCCTAGTGAATTAGCTATTCAATATATTTGGGAGTATTTTTCAGAAATTTGGATTTCTGAAAAAGCAAAGAAAACAATGAAACAAGTCGAAGAAATTCAAAAAGGATTGTCTCATAAACCTTTTAATCCTGATAGTGAGCAATATATAGAATTCTTAAAAAAAATAACATCAAAAAGAAGTCAGCTTCAAGAAGAATACCCTTTTATGAACTTCTAAAAACAATACGTGATCAAGCAGTAGGATTGTGTTTAATTATATCTAGACCACCATCTATTAAATGTTTTATTTTAGGTTTTTCAAGCTTTATACGTTCTAGATGTTCTAGAATTTGTGATGCAAACCCAGTGTCTCGATCATATACTAATTCGTAGATTTCTATAGGTAACAGCCAATCGTTTGTGTGGTCTGCTTTTAAAATATCAAAAATGGCCTCTAACGAAAATTTAGTAGTTGCACCTTCTCTAATATTTCTTACAGACTGATATAAAGAGTGTAACTCTTGTTCTTTGTTAGAATACATTCGTTTTTGTGTAGTTGAAGAATCGTGCGTAACCAAATCAAAAGAATAGTCGTCTGCAGGACCAGAGAATGCTGAAACAATTTCTTTCCCCACAGCTAGATCAAAAGTTCCCCACTCAGGTTTAAAAAGAAGTTCTTCTTTGTATTTTATGGTGCACTCACTAAATTGTATCAAAATAAGCTCGCCTTGTATATTTCGTATTCCAGTTATATTTGTTCCTGCTATAGTGATTCCGCTTTCAAATTCAAACTCAATATATTCGCCGTCATAAAAGTTATAGGCTTTCAAGTCTCTTGGAGACATGTTTTCTATAGCCAAATTAATACCTTTTAGTTTTCCTAGAGGAGATCTAAAACCATTATCGTGCGTATTTGTTCCATGGCCAATAAGTTCTTTTTCTCTAAATGAAAGCGCTGTAGGTCCTGTGGTTTCAAAATAAATTACCTCATTATCTTCATTCTTGATCATTCTTGTAAAAACGCCTGAAATTTGTAAACCGGTACTTAATTCTATAGTTCCTAAATTTTCTGATTCAATTAATTTTGCAAGCCCTCTATGTCCTCCTTTACGCAGCGCCATAGTGTCTGCAAATTCTTCTAAAACTTGACATAAATATGCAAAATCTGGAGTTACAAATAGTTGAGGTTGAGGTTTAGTAATATCAAAATCCTGATGTGCTGCTTCTGGCGAGTATGGTAACTTTTTAACATGATTAGTCATACACCATTCACTTTCGCCAATAGAAGATAACAAACCAGCACCGTATATTTTAGGAGCATCGGTAGTGCCTATAAGCCCATATTCTACAGTCCACCAATGTAGATTACGAATCAATGCCATTTCTGAAGGTTCAGACTTTAGATTTTGTAATTCTTCTACTTTTTTTTCTGCTGCTTCAATATCTTTTGGCTTTGTATCATGGGCTTCTTTTAAAATAGAAAGTGTACGCACAGCCTCATAAATTTCATAATCTTTTTTTGATGAGATAGCCTTACAGCCTATTTTTCCAAAACGTCTTAAATACTCAGCATAATCAGGATTGGCAATAATAGGGGCATGACCTGCAGCTTCATGGATAATGTCTGGAGCTGGTGTATATTCGATATTTTCTAATTGTCTTATATCTGAAGCAATAACCAAAATATTGTAGGCTTGAAATTCCATAAAAGCATTAGGTGGGATAAAACCATCTACAGCAACAGCTGCCCAACCGATTTCTTTCAAGATTCTATTCATACCATACATGCTGGGGATTTCATCAATCGAGATCCCTGTCATTTGCAATCCTTTGATGTAAGAATCATGAGCAACACTACGTAAAGAAGTAATGTTTTTTCGCATTACAAACCTCCAAACAGCTTGATCTATTGGGGTATACTCTTCATAATCCTGTGGTTTTATAAATTGCTTAAGGTGAGGAGGTAGTTTGTCTATTAATGGGTTAGATACTATGTTTAGAGACATTTAAGGAGTAATTTTTGATCAAAAAATTTATAAATGGTAAATTAATAGTTTTATTTTGATAATGAAGTATTTTTAAATGGTTAAATTTGTTTTTAATTAAAAAAGTTAGTTGTGAGAATTAAGCTGATAGTTATAGGGTTGTTGTATGTATTGGGAGTGAATGCACAGATTACTAAAAGTGTACCTGTAAGTTGGGATATGCAAAGCAAGTCAAACATAGCGCCGATGTCTATGAAAAGCTTTGATTTAAATAAAATTAAGCAAGAAGATGCTCGTAATGATGTTGATAAATCTTTGCCCTGGCGATTTGGGTATGAGCTTAAAGTAGATCTTGGTCTTAATAATTCTGGAGTTTGGGATGAATTGCCAAATGGTGATAGGATATGGAGAATTAATATTGTGTCTAAAGGTGCCAAAACATTGAATTCTGTTTTTGATACTTATCATATACCAGAAGGAGCTACTGTACATTTATACAATAACGATAAGTCAGATGTATTAGGAGCATATACTCATGTTTTTAATAGACCAGATCAGATGATGGGTACTTGGTTTGTTGAAGGAGATAATGTATGGATTGAATATTTCGAACCAGCTAATGTAAGAGGACAAGGTAAACTTAATATTGCTAAGATTGTACATGGGTATCGATCAATTACTGATTCTGAAATTAGAGAAAAAGCTATAGGGAATTCTGGAGATTGTAATTTTGATGTAAACTGCTCAATTGAAGGGTTTGATACATTAAAAGATAAATTAAAAAAATCTGTAGGTTTTATTATACTAGGCAATTTTGTTTGTACAGGAACACTTATTAATAATACAAGTAATGATAAAGCACCATATTTTTTAACCGCTAATCACTGTAATGGTGATAGTGAAAGTACTTGGGCTTTTCGTTTTAATTGGATTAGTGGTAATCCTTCTTGTGGCACAACCAATAATAGTACAGATACAGCTGTAGATCAAACGACAAGTGGAGCTACTCTTTTGGCTTCTAATCCAGAATCTGATTTCAAACTACTAAGACTTGATGGAGGTTTAGATCCATCTTGGGATTTAGAATGGGCAGGATGGGATAGAACAAATGATGTGCCTGGGGCTGCGGTAGGGATTCATCATCCCTCAGGAGATATTATGAAAGTGTGCAAAGAGAATAATCCACTGAGTGTAACAAAAACAGATATTGGAGGTATAGCAGCTCCTGTTGCATCATGGGTGGTAGAAAATTGGGATCTTGGCGTTACAGAAGGTGGGTCTTCTGGATCTGCATTGTTTAATCTAAGTGGTAGAATTGTTGGCCAACTTGCTGGGGGCGGAGCTGCTTGTAATGGGACTAATGATAATAACCAACCTGATTTTTATGGTAGATTTAACGTGTCTTGGGATTTTGGAAATTCAGATAGTACAAGACTTTCAAATTGGTTAGACCCAACAAATACAGGGAGACAAACCCTAGATATGCTTTCTGTAGAGTTATTGGGGGGTACTCCTGATGAAGAAGAAGTTATACTGACTTTTAGCCCTTCTGATGGTATAGTAAAGATAGATAATACTACAGATGATGTTTTAGAGTATATCGTATACGATATTTCAGGAAAACAAACAGATTCAGGTCGATTGGCTACAGAGGATCAGCAAATAGATTTGACAGGTAAGTCTTCAGGGATGTACTTTATTTCTATTACCAATACTTCTAATGGCAATAATTTTATAAAGAAAGTAATTATCAATAAGTTGTAAAGCTAATTATTCTTTAGACTTTAATCCTGTAAATAATTCTTTACCCTCTGCGTTTTTGACAAGCAAAGTACCTTCTTTTTGAATCATAATCTTAGCTTCAATAAGAGTAGTAAAAAATTCTTTTTCTAATTCAGCAGTTTTTTCACAATACATTTTTGTAGCCATTGGGAAACCTAAAGATAGAGACTCTTTTTCTAAAGTATATTTGCAGGAAAAAGTATTACATCCAGAATACCCCGAGGCTGAATTGCGCTCATCATCAAAGACAATATATAGTTTTTGTTCTGAAACATCTTTGCCATTAAGAGAAGTGATCTCAAACTTGTTTTTATGGGTTTGTAGAGTTGTTTTTTCTCTAGTATTTGCAATAGTTTCTCCCTTTTTATTGCAAGTATCCGTATTTGATATGATAAGACTGAATGCAAGTATGGTTAAATATTTCATAAGTTCTTTGTTTATATAGCTACTTTGTACGGTAAAATAACAAATTTATGATAATCTTAGTTTTTAAAGGAGAAAAACATATGTTATATGAGATTAAAAATTATTTTTGATAGGGAAAACTAAGAATCTCGTAAATGAAAATCGAAAATCGAAAGCAAGAAATTATAAATGCAGCATCTATTCTTTTTAAAGAAAAAGGATATAGCGCGGTTACCATGAGAGATTTAGCTAAGGCTATGGGTATCAAAGCGGCAAGTCTGTATAATCATATTCAATCTAAACAAGAAATCTTATCTACAATTATAATAGATCTTGCAGAAGAGTTTACTAATGGTATGAATCAAATCGTAAGCTCAGATAAAAGCGCAATCCAAAAATTAGAAAACATTATTGAATTACATGTAGATGTTACTTTACGAAATGCAGATGGTTTAGCTTCATTAAACAATGATTGGATGCATTTAGAAGAAGAAAACCTTCAATACTTTGAAAAAATGCGCCATGAATATGAAGAGAATTTTAGAGATATAGTGTATAAAGGTTTAGAAAAAGGAGAGATAAAAGCGTTTAATATAGAAATTATGGTGTTTTCAACGCTTTCAACGCTTAGAACCCTTTATTTATGGTATCCAAAACAAAAAAATATCGATGCAAATATTCTAAAGCACGATATGATATCTGTATTGCTCACAGGGATTGTATAATCCTTATTTATTGACTTTTAAAATTAACAAATAATTAGTTGCGTATCAGACTAACAATTGTTAGTTTTGTTTAACTATAACGTTTTAGTTAAATAATTGCATGACTGATTTTTATCCCATACGAGTTTCTGAGTTAAATAAAGAAACCAAGGACTGCATGTCTATCACTTTTGATATTCCAAAAGAACATAAAGAAAAGTTTTTATACAAGCAAGGTCAACATCTTACACTTAAAGCTTCTATTAATGGTGAAGAAATAAGACGTTCTTATTCTTTATGCTCCAGTCCTATTGAAAACAAGTGGCAAGTAGCAGTTAAGCGAATTAATGGAGGGGTGTTCTCTAACTATGCAAATGATGTACTTAAAGAAGGAGATTTTTTAGAACTAATGCCTCCATTAGGAAGTTTTTTTGTTGAAGCTGAGCCATCAAAAACTAAAAATTATATCGTTTTTGCTGCAGGTAGTGGTATTACTCCAATTTTATCTATTATAAAAACACACTTGGCAACAGAACCAAATAGCACTTTCAAGTTGTTTTACTTGAATCGAAATGTAAAATCAATTATCTTTAAGGAAGAGATAGAAGCACTTAGAAATAAGCACTTTGGACGTTTAGAGATATTTTATTTTTTGACCAAAGAACAGCGAGATATTCCATTACTTAACGGAAGGTTTACAACAGAAAAAATACAGGAACTCACAAAAAAAGTAATAGATGTTTCTAATGTTGATGAATGTTTTCTCTGCGGACCAGAAGAAATGATTTTCTTAATTAGAGATGAATTGGAAAAAGCAGGACTGCCAAAAGATAAAATTCATTACGAGCTTTTCTTTTCTGGAGTTACCGAAGAAGACAAGTTAAGAGCTGCTGAAGTTGTAGAACATAAGTATGAAGGAACAGAAGTAACCATTATTGATGGTGGAAAAGAATTCCATTTCGAAATGGACGATGATTATGATAATATTCTCGATGGTGCCTTGGGTGCAGGAGCAGATTTACCTTTTGCTTGTAAAGGAGGTGTTTGTAGTACTTGCAAATGTAAAGTAATCGAAGGTGCAGTCGAAATGAAAGTAAATTACGCATTAGAAGAAGATGAGGTAGCAAAAGGTTTAGTGCTTTCTTGTCAAGCTGTTCCTACTACAGAAAAGGTAGTAGTTGATTTTGATGTATAAAACTCAAATGTTATGAGCGAAAAAGAAATAAAAAACCCAGGGACTGAGGCTACTCGAAGCCTAGAAGAAATCTTTGATCAAAGAATTGCTCGAGATGAAAAGATAGAGCCTAAAGATTGGATGCCAGAGAAATATCGAAAGACACATATACGTCAAATTTCTCAACATGCACATTCAGAAATCGTAGGGATGTTACCCGAAGGAAATTGGATTTCCAGAGCACCCTCGATGCGTAGAAAAGTAGCTTTGTTAGCCAAAGTACAAGATGAAGCAGGGCATGGTTTATATCTATATAGTGCTTGTGAGACTTTAGGAATTTCTCGAGAAGAGTTATATGAGCAATTACATACTGGTAAAGCAAAATACTCTAGTATATTCAATTATCCTACAACCACTTGGGCAGATATGGGTGCTATCGGTTGGCTAGTAGATGGTGCAGCAATTATAAATCAAGTGCCACTTTGTAGTACTTCGTATGGACCATATGCCAGAGCCATGGTTCGTGTTTGTAAAGAAGAAAGTTTCCATCAACGACAAGGATTTGAGATTATGATGAAACTAGCTGAAGGTACTCCAGAACAAAAAGCAATGGCACAAGATGCTTTGAATAGATGGTGGTGGCCATCATTAATGATGCTTGGACCTACAGATGCAGAGTCTGTACATACCGAACAATCTATGAAATGGAAATTGAAACGTAAAACTAATGATGAACTACGTCAGCAATTTATAGATCAAACTGTTCCACAAGCGGATTTAATAGGACTTACTATTCCTGATCCAGATTTAAAATGGAATGAAGAAACTGAACATTATGATTTCGGAGAAATTGATTGGGATGAATTTTGGCAAGTAGTAAAAGGGCATGGGCCTTGTAATAAAGAACGATTATCGGCTAGAGTTAATGCATGGGAAGAAGGAGAATGGGTACGTGATGCAGCAATGGCATATTCAAAAAAACAAACAGATAAAAAGCTTAAAAAAGCAATTTAAATAAATTCCTTGCTTACTCCCTTCTCCCTTTGGGAGAGGGGCTGGGGGTGAGGGCTAATAGATATGAAAAATAATTGGCCACTTTGGGAAGTTTTTGTAAGAAGTAAAAATGGTTTAGAACATCGTCATTTTGGAAGCCTTCACGCTGCTGATGCAGAAATGGCATTAGAAAATGCTAGAGATGTCTATACACGTAGAAATGAAGGCGTAAGTATTTGGGTAGTAGAATCTAAAAATATTACAGCTTCAAACCCAGATAATAGCGGTGAGCTTTTTGAACCTGCTCAGGATAAGGTATATAGACACCCAACATTTTATACTTTACCCGATGAGGTAAAGCATATGTAATTTTGAATTCGAAATTGAAAATGAATTCGAAATTGAATCTTAAAAATGAATAGTGCCTTAATATATGAGCAGTAGTAAGTTTGATTTGAGTGAAAGGTTAGAAGATTTTGCAGCTGCTATAATAGTATTGTTTGATAAGAAACCAAGTTCATTTGCTGGTGAGTATTTAGCAAAACAATTAATTAGATCTTCTTGTTCTTCTGCTTTAAATTATGGTGAAGCTTTAGGTGCAGGAACAAATAAGGATAAAATAAATAAATTAAGGATTTGTTTAAAAGAATTGAGGGAATCATTAAGAAATTTAAATATTCAAACAAAATCAAAGCTAGTATCTGAAGAAAATGTAAAACCATTAAAGGATGAAAATGATCAATTAATCAGAATAATAGTGACAAGAATAAAAAATATTGGTTAAAATAGAAACCATAGCTGAAGTATGAGTAATTATTAGTTCGATTTCGAGTTCAGCTTCAAGTTCAAATTCATTATATGAAAAACGAAAATATAATTCAATACATCTACGGCATTGCAGATAATACGTTGATTCTTGGTCAGCGATTATCAGAATTGTGTGGTCATGGACCTAATCTTGAAACAGATATCGCTTTGACTAATATGGCACTAGATTTATTAGGGCAAACAAGAAGCTATTATCAATATGTAGCTCAGCTTTCAGGAGATGAAAAAACTGAAGACGATATTGCTTTTTTAAGAATAGAAAGACAGTATAAAAATGTACTTCTTGTTGAGCAGCCTAACAGACATTTTGGGTATGTGATTACAAGGCAATTTTTCTATGATGTGTTTCATTTATTGTTATTACAAGAATTACAAGATAGCACAGATGAAACATTAGCTGCCATTGCAAAAAAAGGAATTAAAGAAGTGAGTTACCATCAACGGTTTTCTTCTGATTGGATAAAAAGGTTAGGAGATGGTACAGAAGAGAGTCATAAAAAAGCACAAGAGGCTGTAGATGATCTATGGAGATTTACCGATGAGCTATTTCATATGACCGAAGATGATACGATTGTGATGCAAAATGAAATAGGAGTAGATACAGTAACTCTTAAAGAAAAATATTATCAAAGAGTAAGAGAAGTGTTAGAAGAAGCTACGCTTAGCGTGCCTGAAACGAAGTGGTTTCAAAAAGGCGGTAAAGAAGGAATTCATAGTGAACATATGGGATATTTACTTTCAGATTTACAGTATATGCAACGTGCGTATCCTAATATGAAATGGTAAAAGAATAATGAATACCTAATTTAGAATATTGAATCACAAAGTGAAGTAAAAATTTCATGATTCATTATTAACCGTTCGATATTCGATATTTATTATGACAATAGCATTAGAGCAAGATATAGACCCAAAGCTAATTCCAATTCTGGAAGAAGTTCATGATCCGGAAATTCCGGTATTATCTATTATGGATATGGGTGTGGTACGTTTTGCTCATATGAAAGATAATATTGCTCAAATTAAAATAACACCAACCTACAGTGGTTGCCCAGCTATGGATGTGATGGGGGACGATATTATTCATGCTTTTGCAAAGGCTAATATTAAAGCAAAAGTTTCTCTGGTCTTGTCACCAGCTTGGACTACCGATTGGATTACCCATAGAGGTAGAAAAGCTCTAGAAGAATATGGTATTGCAGCTCCCTTAAATGAAGAAGCAGATAAAGAAGCATTACTTAATAATAAAAAAATAGTAAAATGTCCCCAATGTCGTTCAACAAATACAAAAATGGTAAGTCAGTTTGGTTCTACTGCCTGCAAAGCATTATTTAAGTGCGACGAATGTTTAGAGCCTTTTGATTACTTTAAATGCCTAAAATGATTACACTCTGTCACCCTGAGCGGAGTCGAAGGGTCAGAAACCAAAAAAAGTAAATGTTAGGATTAAGAACAACAATATATAAAGTAAATGATTTGAGTGCTGCCAAAAAATGGTATGGAGAAGCCTTTGGTAAGGAACCATATTTTGACGAACCCTTTTATGTAGGATTTAATATTGGTGGATTTGAATTGGGATTACTTCCAGAAGAAACTAACGAAACAGAAAAGTCTGATAACGTGCTTTCTTATTGGGGAGTTGAAAATATCGAAGCTGAATATCAAAAATTAATCAATTTGGGGGCTGCAAAACATGAAAAACCTACAAATGTAGGAGGAGAAATCGTAGTGGCATCTGTAAAATGCCCATGGAATAATAGTATTGGAATTATTTATAACCCACATTTTAAACTAGAGAATTAAAAATATGCCTTCAATCGAACTACAAATTGAGAATGGAGTAGCGCAAGTGACGTTAAACAGACCAGAAACCTTCAATAGTTTCAATAGAGAAATGGCTCTTTTGTTACAAAAAACATTAGATGATTGTAATAGCAATGATCAGGTAAGAGCTATTGTTTTTACAGGTAATGGTAAAGCATTTTGTGCAGGTCAAGATCTTAATGAAGTAACATCACCAGAATTAAACCCAGGTTTCAGAAAAATACTTGAAGAACATTATAATCCGATAATTGAAAGAATAAGGACAATAGAAAAACCAATTATTGCGGCTGTTAATGGTGTAGCTGCAGGTGCTGGTGCAAATATTGCTTTGGCTTGTGATATTGTAGTAGCAACCGAAACCGCGAGTTTTATTCAGGCATTTAGCAAGATTGGATTAATTCCTGATAGTGCAGGAACCTTCTTTTTACCAAGGTTAATTGGTTTACAAAAAGCTTCGGCGCTAATGATGTTGGGCGATAAAGTAAGCGCAAACGAAGCAGAACAATTGGGAATGCTTTATAAAGTGTTTTCTAGCGAAACTTTTGAAGAAGAAGTAATAAAACTTGCTTCAAAACTTGCAAAAATGCCAACAAAAGCTTTAGGGTTGACCAAGAGGTTATTAAATCAATCTATAGTGAATAACCTTAAGCAGCAATTGGCTATGGAGTCTGATTTACAAATAGAAGCTGCAGAAAGCGAAGACTATACTGAAGGTGTAAATGCATTTATAGAAAAAAGAAAACCGGTATTTAAAGGCAAATAAAAATATTGAATATCAAACAAAAGAATATCGAATAATGAAGTTGAGTTTGATTGTGGGTGAAAAAATAATGAACTAATCGCGATTTTATTTCAAGCATTTGAAATACGCAAACTAAAAATAAACATAATGATTGTTTTTCAGCTAGTTGAAATTAAAAACTTCAAATTTCTGTATTCGACATTCAATATTCGATATTAACTATGGTTGTAGGTGTAATAGGATCAGGAACAATGGGAAGTGGTATCGCACAAGTGGCAGCTACCTCTGGTTGTAAAGTAAAAGTATTTGATACAAAACAGGAAGCGCTAGATAAAAGCAAGCAAACTTTAGAAAAAGTGTTGTCTCGTTTAATTGAAAAAGGTAGGATCGATCAAACCGAAAAAGATCGTATCCAGGATAATATTTCCTATGTTAATTCTTTGAAAGATTTAAAGGATGCAGATCTTACTATCGAAGCAATTATTGAAGATTTAGATATTAAAAAGAAAGTGTTTTCAGAGTTAGAAAGCTATGTTTCTGAAAATACAATTATTGCATCTAATACCTCTTCATTGTCGATAGCTTCTATAGCTTCGTCTTTACAAAAACCAGAACGATGTATAGGGATTCATTTCTTCAACCCAGCTCCATTAATGAAACTGGTTGAGGTAATTCCTGCAATACAAACTTCTGAAGATATAACGAATAAGGTTGTTGAGATCATTAAAAGTTGGAAAAAAGTGGTAGCCATAGCAAAAGATACACCAGGTTTTATTGTAAATCGTGTTGCACGACCTTTTTATGGAGAGTCTTTACGAATTTATGAAGAAGGCCTTGCCGATATAGCAACTATAGATTGGAGTCTAAAAACTTTAGGAAAGTTTAGAATGGGCCCTTTCGAGTTAATGGATTTCATTGGTAATGATGTTAATTATACGGTAACCGAAACTGTTTTTAAAGCATTTTATTATGATCCTAGATATAAACCTGCTTTTACACAAAAAAGATTGTCAGAGGCTGGTTATTTAGGAAGAAAAACAGGTAAAGGATATTATGAATATAGTGATAATGCAGTAAAACCTACTCCAAAAGAAGATGCAACACTAGCACAGTATATTTTTGATAGAGTATTAGTGATGTTGATCAATGAAGCTGCAGATGCACTTTTCTGGAACATTGCCTCAGCAGAAGATATCGATAATGCAATGACCAAAGGAGTAAATTATCCAAAAGGATTATTAACCTGGGCAGATGAAAAAGGAATGGATTGGTGTGTAAACGCATTAGATAAACTCTATGATGAATATCATGAAGATCGATATCGATGTAGCCCATTGTTGAGAAAAATGAAGAGAGAGAAAAAGAGTTTTTTCTCTTTGGTTTGAGGTGTGAGTGATTAGGAATGTAGAAGATAAAATTTGAATAAATGAATTCTGAATATCATTTTAAATTTGAAGACCTCACGGTATATCAAAGAGCAATGGAGTTTGCAGAAATAGTTAATGGTATGGTAAAAAAGTTTCCTAAAGAGGAAAGGTTTGAGTTAAGTTCTCAATTTATGAGAGCAGCTGATTTAATTGCTTTGAATATAGCTGAAGGTTCTAGCGGTACAGATGCCCAATTTCATAATTATTTAGGAAATGCTTGGCATAGTATTCATGAATGTGTTTCATGTAGTTCAAAAGCAAGATTGAGAAAATACATAACTTTTGAGGAAGATGAAGAAAATAGAAGAATATTAACAGAGCTTTCTAAAATGATTACAACTTTAAGAAAAAGAATTTCCAGCAGGATAAAAGAAAAGAGAAACAAATAACATGAAAAACCTAACACCTTTATCTTCAGACCTCATACCTGTCAAGATGCTTTCACTTGATCCATATAGTCAATGGCTAGGTATTGAGATCATAGAAGTTGAAAAAGGCAGATGTAAAGTGGGAATGACCGTGCGAAAAGAAATGCTAAATAGTATGGGAAAAGCACACGGAGGAATATCCTATAGTCTCGCAGATACCGCTTTTGGTTTTTCGGCGAATACTCATGGTAAATATGCGGTTTCTATAGAAACATCGATCAATCATATCGAAGCTTTAGAAGAAGGAGATTATTTAACGGCAGAAGCTGTGACAGATGTGACAAAGACCAAAATCGGATTTAATATCATAGAAGTAAAGCGCAAAGATCAAATCGTAGCGTTATTTAAAGGAGTAGTATATAGAACCAACAAAGATTGGGAATAAAATAGTAACTCATAGCTCCTTCTCCCTTTGGGAGAGGGTTGGGATGAGGGAAAAGAAAAAATAAAATTTAAAATGAAGCAAACTTTAATATTAATAACAATTGTGCTCTTCTTTTCTTGCAAAAAAGAAACTAAATCTAAAACAGAAGTACTTCCAGGAACAGAAGCTATAAATTCTGAAGCCTCTCAAGAGGTTACACAAGAAGAAGTTAATCAAACTCTTGGAGATGTATTTAATTCTCAAATTAAGATTGAGGTCGATGAAACTGTTTTTGTGATTGATAACGGAAGCAATAGAGTAACTGAAGATATGTCTGCAGGAATCATGACTATGCTTGCCCCACAACCATATGATCAGTTAAAAGCACAATTAGAAAAAGAACCTAATCAAGAAGGGTATACACTCATCGGTATAGAAGAAATCGAAAGAGAAGGTAAAATAATACTACAACAAAAATCTAAAATGGTAGATGAGGTAGGCGATGAGATGATCATGATGATGCATGCATTACCTGCTGGTGATAAAACAATGATGATATCTTCATTCTACCCGAAAGAAGAAGAATCAAAATATTTACCACTAATTGAAAAGTCGGTATTATCGGCTAAACTTAAGTAAAGTAATAACGAATACAGAATAAGAGAATAATAAATAATGAAGTTTTAGTTTTTGGAATTGATTAAATAAATGAAAGAAAAATTATATGATATAGAAGATAGGTTAATTCAATTTTCAATTGCTATTATTTTGGCAAATGGAAAATTAGATGGAAGCTATGCCTCTCAACATTTATCAAAACAATTGATTCGATCAACAACATCTGCCGCATTAAATTATGGTGAGGCTCAAAGTGCAGAATCTTCTCGTGACTTTCAGCATAAAATGAAATTATGCCTAAAAGAATTAAGAGAATCACTTGTAAACTTAAAAATTCAAAAAGGCGCGAAATTAATTAAGGAAAGCAAGAATCAAGAAGATCTTTTAAAAGAAAATAATGAACTTATTGCGATTTTCGTAACAAGTATTCGAACTTCAAAAAACAAAAGCAAATGATAATCATAAATATTGCATTGAGGTATATTTCGATATTCAGTATTCAAAATTCAAAATTCGATATTTAATGGAAGCATATATTATAGATGGAGTTCGTACTCCAATCGGAAACTATAAAGGAACTCTATCAGCAGTTCGAACTGATGATTTAGGAGCACTTGTTATTCAAAAATTAGTTGAAAAGAACCCAAATATCCCAAAAGAAGTTTATGATGATGTGATTATGGGGTGTGCGAATCAGGCAGGCGAGGATAATCGTAACGTAGCTCGTATGTGCTCACTTTTAGCAGGGTTACCTTTTACCGTTCCTGGAGAAACCGTGAATCGTTTGTGTAGTTCTGGATTATCAGCGATTATTCATGCCAATAGAGCCATAAAAGCAGGTGATGGCGATCTGTTTATTTCTGGTGGAGTCGAAAATATGACTCGTGGTCCTTACGTGGTTGCAAAACCGTCTTCTGCATTTGGTAATGATGCTAAGATGTATGATTCTAGTTTTGGATGGCGATTTGTAAATCAAAAAATGCATGAGTTATATGGAACCGATGGAATGGGAAATACTGCCGAGAATCTAGTAGAAAAATATAATATCTCACGTGAAGATCAGGATGCTTTTGCATACTGGAGTCAGATGAAAGCAACCAAAGCTCAACAATCTGGTAGATTGGCAAAAGAGATTACTACTGTCGAAATTCCGCAACGAAAAAAAGATCCGATTCGGTTTTCTAATGATGAGTTTGTAAAGCCGAATACATCAAAAGAAATATTAGGAAAATTACGACCTGCTTTCAAGAAGGATGGAAGTGTAACTGCTGGGAATTCTTCAGGATTAAACGATGGTGCGGCAGCAACTATTATAGCTTCTTCAGCTGCGGTTAAAAAATATAATTTAAAACCTGTTGCCAGAATTGTAAGTTCTGCTGTAGTAGGTGTAGAACCTAGAATTATGGGTATAGGTCCTGTTCAGGCCTCTAATAAAGCATTAGAGAAAGCAGGAATCACTATGAATGATATTGATGTGATAGAACTTAATGAAGCCTTTGCTTCACAAGCTTTAGCATGTATAAGAGAATGGGGATTGGCAGATGATGATCCAAGAATAAATCCAAATGGAGGATCTATTGCGATAGGACATCCGTTAGGGGTAACAGGTGCCAGAATTGCTTATTCTGCGGCCTTAGAATTACAAGAACAAAAGAAACGATACGCATTGATTACTATGTGTGTTGGTGTTGGTCAAGGATATGCTTGCATAATTGAAAACGCCAATTTGTAGAATGCATGGCACTGTTTTTTTTGTGTTGTCACCCTGAGCGAAGTCGAAGGGTTGGGCAATGCAAAAAAGAAAAAGAAGTAAAAAAATGTTAGAATAATGAAAAAATTAGAAAACTATATAAACGGAAAATGGGTTGCCGGTTCAGGTGATGGAATCGTAATGCACGATGCCGTTACAGGTGAACCAATCGGTGTATCTACTACTGAAGGACTAGATATTCCAGAAGTATTACAATATGGTAGGACTAAAGGAGGAGAAATTCTTCGAAAAATGACGTTTCAGGAACGAGGTAATATGCTTAAAAAACTAGCATTGTTTCTTACTAAACGCAAAGAAGAGTTTTATGAATTAAGTTATAGATCAGGAGCCACACGTGTTGATAGTTGGATAGATATCGAAGGAGGCTTCGGAAATCTTTTTGCAAATGCATCGCTAAGGAAACTTTTTCCAAATCAACCCTATCATGTAGAAGGTGATCCTATTGATCTATCTCGCGGTGGTCGTTTTATGGCACACCATATTTTAGTACCCAAAAGAGGGGTTGCAGTACATATTAATGCATTTAACTTTCCGATATGGGGAATGTTAGAGAAATGTGCCGTTAACTGGATGGCGGGAGTACCAGCAGTAGTGTTACCGGCACCCCAAACAGCATATTTAACAGAAGCAGTAGTGAGAGTGATTATTGATTCAGGTATACTTCCAGAAGGAGCATTACAGCTATTAAGCGGGATGACTAAAACGATATTAGATACTGTAGAGTCTCAAGATGTGGTAACCTTTACCGGTTCTGCGCATACAGGAAGAATACTTAAAGCGCATCCAAGGCTAATAGAAGAATCGGTTCCGTTCACTATGGAAGCAGATTCATTAAATGCTTCAATATTAGGAATAGATGCTGTTCCAGGCACTCCAGAATTTGAACTGTTTATTAAAGAGGTTCGAAAAGAAATGACTGTAAAATCAGGTCAGAAATGTACAGCTATTCGTAGAATTATAGTACCATCAACTTTAGTCGAAGATGTACAGATTGCTTTGGGTCAACAGTTAGATAAAGTAACTATTGGAGACCCAAGATTGAAAGAAGTTCGAATGGGAGCTTTGGCAAGCAAACAACAAGTAGAAAGTTTTAAGAATAATGTGTCAGAAATTGCTAAAACTGCTCAAATAGTATATGGCGATTTAGATAAAATCGAAACCATTGGAGCAGATGCTCAAAAAGGAGCTTTTGTACCACCAATTTTATTAAGAGAGGATCATCCATTTAAAAACAAAGGCGTTCATGAGATCGAAGCCTTTGGACCCGTATCTACGATTATGCCTTATGATACTTTAGAAGATGCCATTACATTATCACAGATGGGTAAAGGATCATTAGTATCTTCAATTTTCACTTTTGATGATACAATAGCCAAAGAATACATTGTTGGAGCAGCTTCACATCATGGCCGTATTTTAGTCGGAAATCGTGAAAATGCGAAACAAAGTACAGGTCATGGTTCTCCGTTACCTATGTTAACTCACGGAGGTCCAGGAAGAGCAGGTGGAGGAGAAGAAATGGGAGGAATGCGTGGTATCAAACATTATATGCAGCGATGTGCAATTCAAGGCACACCAACCACACTAACAGAAGTAACAGGTATTTATCAAGCAAATTCAGCATATAAAGAATCAGAAAAGCATCCGTTTTCATATCATTGGGAAGATATCGAAACAGGAATGTCTATCAAAACACATAAGCGTACCATAACTGATACTGATATTATCAATTTCGGAAACCTTACCTGGGATCATTTCTATGCACATACAGATATTACCTCACTAGATGGAAGTATTTTTGAAAAACGTACTGCACACGGGTATTTCATTCTGGCAGCAGCAGCGGGGTTATTTGTGTACCCAAATAAAGGACCAGTAGCGGCTAATTATGGATTAGAAGAATGTAGATTTCTGAGACCTATTTATCATAACGATACTGTATATGTTAGGTTAACCTGTAAACAAAAAATAGATCGCGATCATAGAGGGAAAGAACTTCCTAGCGGAATTGTAAAATGGTTTGTTGAGGTCTTTGATCAGGAAAATGAATTAGCTGCAATTGCTACGATCTTAACAATGGTGCAAAAAAAATCACCTTTTGTACAAATCGATAGCTCAAATTTAAAAGGATATCTAGCACAGTTAAAAGAAGATGCAAAGCCTAAATGGGGAACGATGACATCTCAACATATGGTAGAACATCTAGAGAAAACGATTAGGATTGGTGCAGGACAGATTCAGAACTTTGATATAGCTACTCCAGAGAAATATTTGGAGAGAGTGCAAGAAATGATTTATAACCATAAGCAAATGCCAAAAGGTGTTTATCACCCAATGATGAAAGAAGGAGCGTTAGAAGAACTAATTCATGAAGATTTGGTAACCGCCAAAACTAAATTAATAGAAGCTTATGAAGAATTTGAAGCTTATTTTAAAGAAAATCCAGATGCAATAACAAAAAATGCAGTGTTTGGAGAAATGAATAAGTTTGAGTGGGATTTGTTGAATGTTAAGCATTTAAATCATCATTTTGAACAATTCGGGATACTCTAATAACGTCAATGCGCACTTGTTGCGCATTCGGTCGAAATTAAAAAGGAATGTCTAAAAAATATTATACATATATTCTTACACACCAAAGAAATCATATTTTCTATGTAGGAGTGACAAATAATATTGAAAGACGGATGAGTGAGCATAAGTTAGCAACTTTTGGAACACACGTTGGACGTTAAAACATTAAGAAATTAGTGTATTTTGAAGAGCATTCAGATATTAGAGTTGCGATTAGAAGAGAAAAGACCATTAAAAAATGGAAAAAACAATGGAAGATTAACCAAGTAAATGAGTTAAATCCAGAATGGATAGATTTAAGTATAGATTGGGATTTTACAAAATATAATAAAGAATAGCCTAAACCGAATGCGCAACAAGTGCGCATTGACATAATAATAAGATGAGTGACCCATACGTAAACATAAGCATAGATAACGGAGTAGGAACTATCGAATTTTTCCATCCGGCACATAATTCATTACCAGGAGATATTCTGGCAAAATTAGCACAGACAATTACAGATGCGGGAAATAACGATGAAATTAAGGTAATTGTACTGAAAAGCGGACGAGATAGAACCTTTTGTGCGGGAGCAAGTTTTAAAGAGTTGATTAATATTAATGATGCTGAAACAGGAAAAATCTTTTTCTCTGGTTTTGCCAATGTGATTAATGCGATGCGCAAATGTCCAAAATTTGTGATTGGGCGTATACAAGGAAAGACTGTTGGAGGCGGAGTAGGATTAGCAGCTGCAACAGATTATTGTATGGCTACAAAATACGCATCTATAAAGTTGAGTGAACTTAATGTTGGTATAGGTCCATTTGTAGTAGGACCTGCTATAGAACGTAAAATAGGGCTATCAGCAATGACACAGATTGCTATTGATGCAAATTCATTTTACGATGCAGAATGGGCTAGAGATAAAGGATTATTTACCAAGGTTTTTGAAGATATTGAAACTTTGGATGCCGAAGTGAAGGCTTTTGCAGAGCATTTGTGTACGTATAATCCTGAAGCGATGATGGATATGAAAAAAGTGTTTTGGGAAGGAACAGAACATTGGGATACACTATTGGCAGATAGAGCAGTAATTAGTGGAAGATTAGCACTAAGTGAATTTACAAAAGAAACATTGAAACGATTCAAGTAATTTAAGAGTTAGAATCGTAAATCGTAATTCAAAAACCTAAAATAGAATATGATTTATAGTTTCAAAGGATACATACCCGTAGTACATGAAAGTAGTTTCGTGCACCCTCTGGCGGCAGTAACTGGTAATGTGATTATTGGTAAAAATTGTTATATCGGTCCGGGAGCAGCAATTCGTGGTGATTGGGGCGAAATTATCCTTGAAGATGGGGTAAATGTACAAGAAAATTGTACGGTACATATGTTTCCGGGTAAATCAATTGTACTTAAAGAGAGTGCACATGTAGGCCACGGAGCTGTAATTCATGGAGCCAATCTGGGACGTAATTGCCTGATAGGTATGAATGCTGTAATTATGGATGATGCAGAGATTGGTGATGAATGTATTGTAGGTGCGATGTCTTTTGTAAAAACAAAGTCAGTTTTTCAAAAACGAAGCTTAATTGTCGGGAATCCCGCCAAGGCTATTAAAGAAGTGAGTGATGAAATGATCGCATGGAAAACAAAAGGAACTAAGCTATATCAACAATTACCAGCCGATTGCTTTGAATCATTACAAGAAGTAGAACCGCTACGAGAAATACCAAAAAATAGACCAACACAAGAAGCCTTTTATAGGACTTTGGAAGAGTTTAAGAGTAAATAGGTCTATTAAATTTGTCATCCCAGACTTGATCTGGGATCCATAATGATTGAAAATGTAGAGATCGATGAAAAAGATTAATAATAAATATTATTTAAACTAACGAACATTAGTTAATCAAAATGACAACAGTAGAATTAAAAATGCCCAAAATGGGTGAAAGCATATCAGAAGCTACCATTCTTAATTGGTTAAAGAATGTTGGTGATACTGTAGAAGAAGATGAAACGATACTTGAAGTTGCAACCGATAAAGTAGATTCTGAAGTACCTTCTCCTTGTTCAGGAGTTATTGCCGAAATACGGTGCCAACCTAATGAAGTGATTCAAGTAGGAGAAGTAATAGCTATTATTGAAGTAACTACTACAGCTGTGAAAAAAGAAGATTCTCCCCTTCTTGAGGGGGAGATGTCCAAAGGACAGAGGCGGTCAAATATAACTGAGAGTTCAAATAAAAGCCCTAAAAAAGCTTCTCTCCCTCTGGGAGAGATGTCCGCCTCAGGCGGACAGAGAGGGCAATTTAAGTTACAAGGTTCATTTACAAACAATGCATTTTTATCACCGTTAGTTATCAGTATCGCTCAAAAGGAGAACCTCACTATTGAAGAAGTACAAAGTATTTCTGGTACAGGAACCGATGGGCGGATTCGTAAAAGTGATGTAATACAATATCTGAAGCATAGAAAGTATCCGTTACCAAGTAGGTCACAACCTCAGGCTCCAAAATCAACTTACAATGCACCGCCAATTTCTTTTGTAGAAGGAAAAGATCGTATTGTAGAGATGGATCGTATGCGCGGCATGATCGCAGATCATATGGTATACTCTAAGCATACTTCTCCGCATGTGACAAGTTACATCGAAGTAGATGTTACCAATATTGTAAACTGGCGAAATAAGGTAAAGCAAGAGTTTCAGGATATGCATGGAGAGAAATTAACCTTTACACCGATTTTTGTAGAAGCAGTAGCTAAAGCGATTGTAGCATATCCGATGATTAATGTCTCGGTAGATGGTAAAAAAATTGTGGTGCATAAGGATATTAATGTTGGTATGGCGACAGCTTTGCCAAGTGGGAATCTTATAGTTCCGGTGGTTAGAAATGCTAATGAAAAGGATCTTTTAGGGCTAGCTAAAAATGTAAACCATTTGGCAACTAGTGCACGAAATAATGCATTGAAACCTGATGAAATAGGAGGAAGTACATTTACAATTTCTAATGTTGGGACCTTTGGAAGTCTTATGGGTACACCGATTATTAATCAGCCAGAAGTTGCTATTCTGGCTTTAGGAATCATAAAGAAAAGACCAGAAGTTATTACCACAGAGAAAGGTGATGAAATAGCGATTAGAAGTATGATGTATTTGTCTTTGTCATTTGATCATCGGGTGGTTGATGGATTTTTAGGAGGTTCATTTTTACGTAAAATAGGTGATGAACTAGAAGCTTTTGATAGTAATAGAAAAATTTAGAATTAAATAAAATAATCCTCAGAACAATTTATAATGGAACAACAAATCAAAATTACAAGAACCTCAAATTCAAAACTAAAGGATATTGATTTTGATAACATTCCTTTGGGACGAGCTTTTACAGACCATATGTTTGTCTGTGAGTATGAAGATGGAGCATGGCAAAACCCTAGGATAGAGCCTTTAGAATTAATACCAACGCATCCTGCTGCCATGGCATTGCATTATGGACAAGCAATTTTTGAAGGTATGAAAGCCACTGTTGGTCAGGATAAAACTCCATTGTTATTTAGACCAGAAGAAAATGCAAAGCGTTTTAATCACAGTGCTGCACGAATGGGAATGCCATCAGTTCCAGAAAAATTGTTTGTAGAAGCGGTTAAACAAATCGTTGGGGTAGAACATAATTGGATACCACCCCAGGAAGGGAGTGCATTGTACCTGCGACCTTTTATGTATGCCGATGAACCTTTTATTGGGATGCGTGCTGCAACAAGTTATAAGTTCATTGTGATTTGTTCACCTGCTGGGCCATTTTTTACAAAAAAGATCCGATTATATGCCGAAACTGAATATATAAGAGCAGCAGATGGAGGAACAGGTGAAGCTAAAGCTGCAGGTAATTATGCTGCAGCAATTTTGCCTACAGAAAAAGCCAAGGCCAAAGGATATGATCAAGTATTGTGGTTGGATGCCAATGAGCATAAATATGTGCAGGAGGTTGGAACGATGAATATCTTTTTTAAAGTAGCAGGCAAATTTATTACGCCGAGTACTAGCGGGTCTATTTTAAAAGGAATCACAAGAGATAGTGTGATTACATTGCTAAAAGATAAAGGCTTTGAGGTAGAAGAACGCCCGATCACTATCGATGAGGTCATTCAGTTTTCTAAAGAAGGAAAGCTTGAAGAAGCTTTCGGAACAGGTACAGCAGTAGCTATTGCCATGGTAGAAGCTATTGGTTATAAAGATGAGTTGATCACATTACCAGATTCAAACCCTGTTAGCCAGGATGTAAAAAATACATTAGACGAAATTAAGGTTCAAAAACGAGAAGATATCCATGGATGGATTATTCCCGTAGATGTTGAAGAGAAGGTAGGATAGTGAGGAATTACGAATTTGGATGTATGAATGATAGAGTAGTAATAGAAATTCTGTGCAAGGGATAGAAGTGACATCCTTTTCTGTCACTTTGAGCGGAGTCGAAAAGTATGACAGAAAAGATATAACGGATAGCCCGACCCATAGGGAGCACCCAAAGAAAAAATCAAAAACCGTAAATCGTAGATTAAAAAAAGAATAAAATGTTAGCTGAAAAAACAATAGCAAAAGAAGTATTACAAAAGGCATTTTTGACACTCTGCAAAGCAAAGTCAATGACAGCCTTGTATGAAGAGAACTTCAAGACGGTTTCAAAATATGTGCATGCCACATCCAGAGGACACGAAGCGATCCAGATTGCTACAGCAATGCAATTATTGCCACAGGATTATGCGTTTCCGTATTATCGAGATGATGCCATGTTATTAGGAATCGGAATGCGGCCGTATGACCTGATGTTGCAATTATTGGCTAAAAAAGAAGATCCTTTTTCTGGCGGAAGAACTTATTATTGCCATCCAAGTTTAAGAGATGATGATAAACCCAAAATACCGCATCAATCATCGGCAACGGGTATGCAAGCGATTCCTTCAACAGGTGTGGCTTTGGGAATGCAATACAAGGAGTTAGTTGGGCTAGATGATCAAGATCTAAAAGATAAGCCGTTAGTTGTCTGTTCACTTGGTGATGCATCGGTAACTGAAGGTGAAATTGCTGAAGCGTTCCAGATGGCAGCGTTAAAACAATTACCGATTCTATATTTGGTACAGGATAATGGATGGGATATTTCGGCTAATGAAGCAGAAACTCGCGCACAAAACGCTTTTGAATATGCTGCTGGATTTAATGGATTAGATGCTATTTCTATAGATGGAGCGAATTTTACCGAGAGTTACCTGGCAATACAAGAAGTCATTAAAACCATTCGTGAAGAACGTAGACCGATGCTTGTGCATGCCAAGGTTCCTTTATTGAATCATCATACCTCTGGAGTACGTATGGAGTGGTATCGTGATGATCTTGAAGAAGCTCGCTCTCGTGATCCATATCCGGTACTTAGAAATCAATTATTGGATACTGGTTTTACAGAAGTTGAAATTAGTGCTATTGAAGCTGAAGCAAATACCGTCGTGGCAAAAGATTTGTCTGAAGCAATGAAAGCTGAAGATCCAAAACCAGAGGATTTGTTTACCAATGATTTTGCACCTACACCTATTACAGAAGAAACAGGAGAAAGATCTCCGACAGATAAAGAAGAGGTCGTAATGGTCGATTGTGCTTTGTTTGCGGTTGAAGAATTAATGAAGAAGCATAAAGAATGTTTATTATATGGTCAAGATGTAGGGGGAAGATTAGGAGGTGTTTTTAGAGAAGCCGCTACACTGGCTCAGAAATTTGGTGATGAACGAGTCTTTAATACTCCAATCCAGGAAGCCTTTATCGTAGGATCTACAGTGGGAATGTCTGCAGTAGGATTAAAACCAATTGTTGAGGTACAATTTGCTGATTATATCTGGCCGGGATTAAATCAATTATTTACAGAAGTAAGCCGATCTTGTTATTTATCTAACGGAAAGTGGCCAGTATCGATGATTTTACGAGTACCTATTGGAGCGTATGGTAGTGGTGGGCCGTATCATTCTTCTTCAGTAGAATCTGTGGTTACCAATATCCGCGGAATTAAAATTGCTTACCCAAGTAACGGAGCAGATCTTAAAGGGTTAATGAAAGCTGCTTATTATGACCCAAATCCCGTGGTGATTTTGGAACATAAAGGCTTGTATTGGTCAAAAGTAAAAGGAACAGATGCAGCAAGAACGATTGAGCCCTCTGAAGATTATGTATTACCTTTTGGAAAAGCCAATATCGTGCAACGTATCTGGCCAGAAGATGAAAAAGAAACGATAACAGTAGTAACCTACGGAATGGGAGTACATTGGGCTTTAAATGCTACAAAAGATATACAGGATGTAATAGAAATTATAGATTTACGCACATTATATCCTTTGGATGAAGAAACGATTATGGAATCGGTAAAGAAGACCAAAAAATGCCTTGTAGTGACTGAGGAACCAAGCAATAATTCATTTGCAAGAGCATTGGCAGGAAAAATTCAGGAAGAATGTTTCAAACATTTGGATGCTCCGGTAATGACTATAGGATCTGAAAACATGCCTGCAATCCCTTTGAATAGTACATTAGAACAAACTATGATTCCGTCTACAGAAAAGGTAAAAACTAAGATTGAAGAGTTGTTGAGGTATTAAAAAGTAGATGAAAATTAATCAAGAAACAATTTCCATCTACTTTAGTATTGATTTTTTATAATTTTGAATACGTATATCTATTACGAATAAAACGCTCTGTGGTGTTCTCAAAAACTACTTCTTTGGTCATTGTGAAATGAGCCTTGTTAAAGACGTAAGTAATAAATATTGTTGCTGGTTTATCATTGTCTTTTCCATCATATTTCGTTATGATTTTTAACGAACCATCATCTTGTTTTGATTTTGTAATAATTTCTTGATCATTAATGAAGGATCCGTTTTCTTTTAATTTTACAACAAGTTTACCATTGGCACTAGGCTCATCTGTATAGCCAATCCTACCAATAAGTTTATCTTTTTTTATTTCAACCTGTAAAGTAGATCGTAAAGTTACTTCACGATTGTCACTATAATTAATATACATCAGTTCACCTTTCCAATCACCTTCTAATACTTCAAATTCTGATATTTGAACGATGTTTTGCGCTATACAAATTGTGGTAAAAAATAGATTGATACTTACTAAAATTGTTTTCATGATTTTTAAATTTATTTTGATAAATGATTTAGATAATTTTTTTGATAGGTGTATTAAAATATTTGAATGTTTCTATCTTCTTTGCGAGTATATAATCCAATCCAAAACGACCAGATCCTAATATTAAATTATAGATAGACACCCATAAAAACCCCATTGCAGGTAACATTCCCCATAGGCCTTGATCCCATTTCTGGAAGAAGATGGCGACCAACATGGTACATAGAATAAAAAATGAAGCGATTCTGGTTTTTAATCCAAGTGCAAGAAAAATACCTCCTATTGCTTCACTAGCGGCACCCATCCATGCAAAAAATACGGGAGCAAGTGTAAAAACACCTCCGTATTCGGCAATGTCTTTTGGAAACCATTCTGCTACTTCAAAAAGTGATAGATTTTTATCTGCAGGTGTCCAGGGCATTCCAAATTTGCTGCTCCCAAAATTGACAGTCAAAAAGAATCCACATAAAACGCGAGGTATGGCAAATGATAGGTCAGAGACCCAGGAAGTTTGAATAATTGGGGTAATTATTTTTAAGAATATAGTTTTCATCGTAATAGGTTTTTGTGATTCGACAAGTCAAAATTGCGAAACCATTACGAGCTCTACGCCTCATAGGATATTGAGTCGCCTCAAATACGATTTGAGACTTCTCTTTTATTCAGCAAACCAAGAATATTACTTTAAAAGTGTTTGATTAGAAGTAGATTTAAGATATTCTGTGGGAGAAGTTTGTGTCATTTTTTTAAAGACTCGATTAAATGTTGCTTTGCTATTAAATCCACATTCATAAGCAATACCCAATAATGATAATTGTTGATGTTTACCATCGGTTAACATTTGCTTTACTGCGTCTACACGATATTGATTAATGAAATCATTAAAATTTAAGGCAAACCCTTCATTAATGACTTCAGAAAGTTCTGCTCTAGTCATGTTTAGTTTTTTAGAAAACTCTACTAGATTAAGATCCGGATCTAGATATGGTTTTTTGTTTTCAATAAAAGTTTCTAGTTGCTCTTTTTTAATAACAATATCAGGAGATTTGATTTTAGTTTCATTATCTTTTTTCGGATTCGCTATTTCAGATTGAAGTGTTGAATTGTGAAAAATAGCACTTGAATTTCCGTAATTTAGCTTTGTAAGTTTTATGGTATCTGTAAAGTAGCCTTTGATCCCAATATATATGATTGCCAAGGCAGAAAAGAATTGTTCCCACCATTTTTGTTTCCAACTCAGTTCTGTAATAGAAAGATTGATCACTGTTTGCATGATTTCATAAATAAAGAGGAAAGAATAGATGTATAGAAAACTGCGAATCCAATTCAGTTCTAATTTGTATGTATTTGAAAAGAAATGTTGAATATTACTTCTATACAAATAATATAATTGAAATGTAAAAGCTAAGTATAAAAGCATTTGACATATAGTAAGGATGGTCAAAATAGGCTCGACATATTTCCATTGTAAGTTAACTACTAAGTATCCATTTTGGGTATCACTAAATCCAGGTAGGGTAGAATCATAAGCAAGAACAACCATCTTGAAAAGGAAATAAAGTACACCGGGGATAAAATGGTAATACCCCTTCTTTGTAAACTTAAAATCTGAAGTGGTCACAGATTTTACATAAAAATAAAGTAAAGGAGCCATGAAAAGCGTCAAATTCACCAAATAGTAGTTGATTTTTGTATTACGAAATGTATCATACCAACCCATAAAACCAATAGTATATGTGGTGCGATGGTAGCAGGTTATTAGTAATATGATACCTAATAATACATCTGAAATATTTCTTTTTTTGCGATATCTTATAAGTAATAATCCAGAAAAAATTAATCCTTGTAATACCAGGACCAATAATGGAGTGCTATAGAGGTTAAAATCTGGAAAAGAAAAAAAATACAGAAAGCCCATATCTCAAAGATATAAGTTTTCTGATAATGATATATTTCTGAAGTACATCTTATTTTTTCTTGAAAACCCCGAAGAATTCATTTCCTTGCCTTGGTGGGATGGAGTTATAGCATTTCTCAAAGATGATGGTCTGTAAATGCATTTCCAGATAAGATAGGTAGAGCTTTTTATCACCTCCAAAAGGACGTTTCTCCAGATCATCGGTAAGCGGTATGTCAAACCAAAGACCTACTAGTTTTCCTTCGGGTTTTAAGAGATTTGCCATTTGTGCTACATAGGCTGATCTATTTTTATCTGTAGGGATAAAAGAGCAAAAAAAAGTTTGTTCGAGAATTAGATCATAGTTTCCTTCTAGTGTAAAAAAGTCATCTAGTACGAGTTGTGATTTAGGAAAACTAGGTAGTCTTTCTGCAAAAGCATCTAATGGTTCTGAAGAAATATCTAAAACAAAAACATTCATAAACCCTTGTTGGAATAAATACTCAGCCTCATAAGCATTTCCTGCTCCAGGAATCAGGATTTTAATGGTTTTGTCTTTCAACTGATCGATATATTCTTTGAGCGGGGTTGCCACATATCCAATGTCCCAACCCGTACGGTTTTCAGTATATCGTTGTGACCAATATTGACTTTCTTGAGATTGTCGTTGATTCATAATTAATGAATATAATTCAAAAAATAATATTTGTGTTTTTTAAAACAAAAAAGTGCTAGCATATTAAACCAGCACTTTTTTGAATATAATGTACAGGATATTTATTTTTTAATTCCTGGTATTCCTTCTGGTTTTTTAGTTTGCCAATGAAAAGTTTCAGCTTTTTTTTCTTGTGGCCATACTTCATCCAAAGTATTTGCATTATACACTTTACCATTTTTGATCACATGAGTAAGTGTATTTGTATTACGCAGATTTTCTAGTGGGTTTTTAGACAAAATTAAGATGTCTGCTAATTTTCCTGCCTCCAAAGTTCCTAAATCGCCGTCTAATCCTAAAGCTTCGGCTCCATGAGTGGTAGCTACTTTGAGGGCATCGTGATTTTTCATTCCACCGCTGGCAACAGACCATAACTCCCAATGAAAACCTAATCCTTGTAATTGTCCATGACTTCCAACTCCTGCAAGACCACCCGCTTCAACTAAATCTTTCATGAATTTGGCGTGTTTTTTAAAGATATGCTCTTCATCCATAAACCAACCTGGTCTTCTTCTTGATTTTTGCGCTAGCTCTTCATAAGGAGTAAAATATTGTATTTTTTGATCTCCCCATACGTTTTCACGAGAGTAATAGTAGTTTTCTGCCCAAGGACCGCCATAAGACACCAATAATGTTGGTGTAACTGCCATCTTTGAGTCTGCTACCGTTTTTATAACATCTTTATAGATAGGGTAAATAGGAAATGAGTGTTCATGGCCTGGGTATCCATCTAGTAATTGATTCATGTTTAATTTGAAATCTAA
Source organism: uncultured Aquimarina sp. (assembly GCA_947501475.1). GTDB lineage: Bacteria > Bacteroidota > Bacteroidia > Flavobacteriales > Flavobacteriaceae > Aquimarina. The sequence continues at coordinate 181,377 of CANMWA010000009.1, forward strand.
TCCTCCCTCTGTTGTTGGCATTAATTTTAACTCTTTTGCGGCCATTATAACCCATTGTCTTTGTTGGCGATTACCAACCAAATACATTTTAATACTTTTGGTATTATAATATTCGCTATACTGCTTCAGCACTTCTTTTGCGTGATCTAAACTTTCGATCTGGTATTTCCAAAACCCAACACCAGGACCTGTGCTATATACACGTGGCCCATGAATTGTTCCTGCCTCGACCATATCTGCATAAGTAAGAACATCTGTCGAACCTGTTTGCGGATCTCTAGTTGTTGTAACGCCATAAGCTAAGTTGGCAGAATACATCCATACTTGATTTTTGTGTATCCCCCAATAAGGCCACATATGCGCATGAGTGTCTATAAACCCTGGGATAAGAGTTTTTCCTGAAACATCAATAGTTTTGGCATCACTTGGTATTGTTAGGCTTCCAGAACCTCCAATTGCTTTAATTCGGTTATTTTCGATAAGAATATCTCCATTTTCGATAACTTCTTCCCCATTCATTGTTATAATACGTCCACCTTTTAAAACTAAAGTACCTTTTGGAATATCTTTGTTGTAGCTTACTTTTATTTTAAATTCTTCAGCCTCGAATTTAGGATCTTTCTTTTTTTCTTCATCGTCTTTCTTATCTGTTTTTGTAGAATCGGACTTCTTTTCAGCCTTTTTAAGTTCTTCTTCCTTCTTTTTAGCAGCAGCTACGCTGTCCTTAAATTTTTCTCCTGCTTCGAGGTCATATTTAAAATGACTTGCTCCCAGAGACCAATGTACTTTTTTACTATCTGAAGACCAGGAAGGAAATTCTCCCCCTATGATCGTAAGTTTCATAGCAGGGAAAGAAGCTTTATCAGCTTTTGCCAATGCTATAGTTGGTGTTTTACCGTATTTGGGTATGATAACAGAATAAACATCGTTATTAATAAGTGCTAATGCTCTTTTTCCATCAGGTGAAATATGTATTTCTGCAGGTTTAGAAGCTTTGCTTTTATCACGCCATCCTTCTTCTGAAGAAGGTAATGCGTTAGGGGCATTATTAAAGTTAAAGCTATCATGGTGATCTTTGCCAAAAACATCCTGAGATCCGTATGTTGTGATACCGGTTAATTTTAAATGCTCTTTTTGATCAGATCCGTCCCAACGAATTGAAACTAACCCTTTCTCTTGATGATATAAATAGATTCGATTATCTGTTTTAGTGAAATGAGGGTTTTGTCTTCCTTTAGTTTTGTCAATGAAATTAATAGTTCCACCATCTGTAGATACCCATACCAAATCTTCTTGAGTACGATTCGAAAAAGGATCAATAGCATCATCATAGGTTTGAGATGTTCCTCGATGAAATACAATTCTATTAGAAGTATAAGACCACGATGGCTTAGTGTAGATACCAGATTCTTTAGTTAATTGTATAGGTTTTGCACGACCATCAACATTAATTTTGAATAAGTGACCTCCTCCTTGTTTCCAGGTAGTAAAAACAATATGTTTTCCATCTGGTGACCATGTTGGTTGTGCTTCGGTATAATTATTATTTGTAAGGCGTTTTGCAGTACCGTTGGGTAAACTCATTACATATAAACGATTTAAAGCAGTAAATGCAAGTTTAGAACCATCTGGTGATGGTTTTGCGTCTCGTATTTGAGTAACCAAAGCATTTGGAGTATCATTAATAGGATATTTAAATGCTAATTTAGGTCCTAGATCAAGACTAACATCTACCTGAAAAGGAATCTCTGTTGCATTATTACTTTCTAAAGAAACAGAATATATTTTTCCGCCGTATGAAGCAATAAGGTTTTTGTTATCTGGTGTAAAAGACATTGCAGGTAATACCCCTAATGGAGCAATGGATTCTTGTTCATCACGTTGTACAGGATAGGCTAACCAGCGCTCTTTACCTGTTTTTAAATTTCGTAATACAAGACCTGTTTCTTCCTCGAACCGAGTACCATATACTAACCAATTACCATCACTAGATAGCGTAGGAGTAAAAGCAGAACCATATCGTGAAGTTATTACTGCCATATCACCATCTTCCATATCATAAGTGCCAATCTGATATTGTGGTAATTGAGCATTGTAATCCCATGATTTTTTACGCTGCGAAAAATATAATAGTTTTCCGTCTGGGCTAAAAGCAGGGTCAATCGCTTTAATTTCTTTTGGCTTTTCAAATACTTGACTTCCAGAACCACCTTCTTTATGATAAATATGTAATTTGATATTTCTACGTCCTTTGCCACCTACAATATATTCGCCATCAGCAGTCCATTCTGCTGAAAAGAAATTGTGTTTTTTTTCTTCAGTGATTTGTTTATCCTTTTTAGTAGCAAGATCCAATGTCCATATATTATCTGATCCGCTTTTATCCGAAATAAAGACCAATGATTTGCCATCAGGACTATATCTTGGGTGCACATCATAAGCCATACCCTTGGTGATTTGTGTTGCTTTGCCGCCTGTAATAGGTATAGAATAAATATCACCCATAAGGTCAAAGACAATTGTTTTGCCATCGGGGCTTACATCCAAAGAAATCCATGTTCCTTTATCTGTAGTAAAGGATATGGTTCGCTCTGGTTCTAGAGGGAGTTCTTTGGTGGCTTTTTTGATGGAGTCATTTTCTTTTTTATCGTTTTGCGAAAATACTGCTGTAGTAGATAGCAATAAAAAAAGCAGGACAGTAGCCCTAAGAGTAATGTATGATTTCATTGACTGAGAATGTTGAATTAATTTAATGGCTAAATATAAATAAATTTGCAAACAGTAGGTATTAAGATAATCTTAAGGTGGAAGAATTGAGGTTATAAATGTATTGGTTTAATAAATTCAGAAATTTTTCTTCCCTCTAAAACTAAAAGAAAACCTATAATTGTTTGCGGGATAACGATATTTATCTAGAGGAAAAGCTCCCCAAGAGTTAATACCTCCAACTCCCATTTGAAAATGATCTAGACAGATAGAAATTTCGTTTTCTTCTTTTAGATCAATATGATGTTTACTACCTCGTTGTGCTTGCGTTAACGCTTCGGTACTATAGGGTAAAGCGCTAAAACCAAAGGTAGAGTTGCCAGAAATTTCTATTAGCACTTGGTTGTGGCTCTTTAGAACTAATTTGCTGGTGTCTTCTCTATTTCCTGTTTCTTGTGGACTGATGTAATCATGACCCATATCTACTATTTTTTTCTCATATAAGCCTATGTGTGCAGCATATTTACGGTCTACATAATTTTCAAAAGGACCCCGACCAAACCATTGTACATGATCAAAAGAGTTAGGTATTTTAAAATATAGACCAAGTCTGGGGAGTTCAGGTAAAGGATATTCTACTACTTTAAAATCACAATCTACGGTAATCTCACCATTGTCTTTAATCATGTAGATTATCTCAAAATTACAATCTACATCGGGTAAATATAAACCTGTATTGATCACTATCTGTTTTTCTGATTGATTAGTGACCTGAATATTTTTTAATTCACAGTTTTGTCCGGTATACCTCCATATTTTGGTGCGATCAGGCATTTGGTTTCCGAAATCATTGTCATTAGGAGCTCTCCAAAAATTGGGACGTAGAGCTTCACTTATACATTCGGTTTGATGATATGTATAAGATGCAAGTAATCCTGTTGTCTTACTAATAGAAATTTCAAAATAATCTCCAGAGATTTGATAGTAAGATTCATTCTCTTTAATTGAAAGCTTTTTTTCGCGCACTTCTTCTTCAAGCTGTATTATAGTAGTATCATGCAATACAAACTGTTCTTTTGCTACTTCATGTCCGAAGGGAATCGATTTATCATTTTTTCTTTGATAAACCGCTGAGAAATTTAAATAATACGAAGTATTTGATTCGAAATCGATCTTAAAATCAAATTGAAATTGTTTTGACTTCCCAGCAATGATTTCTGGATTTTGAAGGTATCCTTGTTTTATGATTTTTCCTTTTGACGATATTACTTCCCAGTTGATTTCGAAGCGGGATAGTGAAATGAAATCAAAGCCATTACTAATTTCTACTATACCTTTTTTAAGATCTATGACTTTAAAATTAATGGGCTGGTAACACTTCTTTACTTCCCAAATTGCTGGGTGAGGAGTGCGATCTGGAAATAACAATCCGTTAATACAAAAATTGCCATCGCTAGGCGTATCAGGAGGGCCATAATTACCACCAAATTTCCAATATTTCTTACCATCTTCAGTATATGCAGCAATACCTTGATCTACCCAATCCCAAATAAAACCACCTTGCAAAACAGGATAGGTATTGATCAAATCCCAATAATCAATCAAATTGCCTACGCTATTTCCCATGGCATGTGCATATTCACAAATGATATAGGGTCTTTTAGGTTTTTTTGTAGCATAGGATTCAACATCTTCGATTGATGGATACATGGGGCAAACAATATCGGTATTTTCTTCTTCGCCTGCTTGTTCGAACTGTATGGGTCTAGAGTCATCTTTGGATTTGATCCATTGATAGGCGGCTTTAAAATTTGGACCATTTCCTGCTTCATTTCCCAAAGACCATATGATTATTGATGGATGATTTTTGGTACGCTCAAACATTCTACTTATTCTATCTAAATGAGCAGCTTTCCATTCTGGTAAATTGCAAGGGTGAGCAGACTCATCATAAGGAGTAGAATAATTAGAGCCCATACCATGGGTTTCTATATTGGCTTCGTCTACGACATACAAACCATATTCATCACATAGTTCATACCATCTTGCATCATTAGGGTAATGGCTGTTGCGTACAGCATTGATATTATATTGTTTCATCAATTTGATATCCAAGATCATGCTTTCTTTGGTAATAATTCGCCCGTTGACTTCGTCATGTTCGTGGCGATTAACACCTTTTATTGTAATTGCTTTTCCGTTAATCAAAAGTTGTGCATTTTTGATTTCAACCTTTCGGAATCCCACTTTACAGCCCACAACTTCTAGAATAGTATTTTTCTGATCTAATAGCGTTAATGAGAGTTGATACAGATTTGGCATTTCGGCGGTCCATTTCAAAGGGTTTTTAAACTGTTCTTGTATTGAAAAAGATGAGCTTTTTGATACTTTTTCGCATTCAATGTCTTTGGAAAAAAGGAGTTCCTTAGCAAGAGTGTATAATTCATATCGTAGGACTCCATTCCATGATTTTGTAGTTGTATTATGAAGAGAAATATTAATATCAAGTAATCCATCTTTATAATCTGAAGTTAGATTTCCTTTTGCAAAAAAATCACGAATATGAATCTGATTTCTTGAAAACAAATATACTTCTCTTTGAATCCCACTTAAACGCCAAAAGTCCTGGCACTCTAGATACGAGCCATCACACCAACGATATACTTCTACTGAAATAGTATTCTCTCCTTTTTTTAAGTGTTGGGTAATATTAAACTCAATAGGTGTCATCGAATCTTGATTATAACCGAGCCATAAGCCATTGATCCAAAAGTGAGCAGCTGATTTTACGGATCCAAAATGAATGTACACTTGTCTCTCTTGCCATTCATTGGGGATAGTAAACGTTTTTTTATAAGATCCTACTGGATTATTATCATGTGAGATGTATGGTGGGTTTTTAGGAAACGGATAACGATCATTCACATAAATCGGAATACTATATCCTTCTAATTCCCAATTTGCAGGTACTTTGATATCATCCCAGGATGAAGTATCGTAAGTATTGTTATAAAAACCTATTGGCCGGTTGTTGGGAGCATCTACATATTTAAATTTCCAGTTTCCGTTAAGGGATTTGTACCAAGGGGAATTTTCTTTTTCATTTTGCCATAAAAACCCAGCATTTGGATAGGGTAAAAAGTTAGTGTGAGGCGTTTCCTGACCAATATTGAAGACTTCTGGGTTTTCCCAAAAATGAGCGCTATCAAAATTGATTTCCTTTTTCATGTTAGGTTAGAGCTAAGGTTATCATACCAGATATGGGTACTTTGATAGAGATCACCCCTTTTTTAAGTGCTTTTACATTGCTTTGAACTTTGTTTCCAAGGCAATCATAAATGAGTACTTGATAGGTTTTATGATTATTTAGAACCTCTAGAGTTGTATTTTCTGACGTTTTGCCATTAATAATATCAATATAATCTTTTTCGCCAGATAATTCAATTACAATATTAGCATGCACGGCGATGATTTGTTTTTCTTTGGAAGTTGCCTTAATTAACGGGTAATTTTCTGAAGGCCCCGAAGCTGTTAGATCACCATCAAGTAGTATTTTTCGGTTTTTGACCCAATACTTAGTATAAAAACTGATCATTTGCCGATGAGATTCTGAAATTTCATTAAGCCTTACCGATACTTGAGGAACCGAAAATAAAATATTTACAAACTGTAAAGCGGCTATTTCTAAAGGTTCGTCATAGTTCCACATAAACATATCAGAATGCACAGCAGTCGTACCGGATAGTAATCGTAGATCAATAATTCGTTTTCTGTTGGTTATGGCATCATTTGGGCAGTCATGAGCTCTAAACATATTACCACATTTTCGTAATACTGGACCAGTATAATGTTGTCTGAATTCAATTAGAATATCTGGTTTTATGGCAATCAAGGCTAGCATTACATCTGTCATTAATTGATCAACTGCTGGACCAATAGCAGCATAATCTCTTCCATCCTCGGCTGTCAAAATAGTATCCTCGTAAGGAATAAAATGATCTATAAAATCGAGTTTAAAACCATCTAGATTCCAATTTTTAAGTGCTTTTACATATATATTGATTAAATATGCTCTGATTTCTGGATATCTGGGATCAACAATGGCAGCTTGAAACTCTTCAGAAAAATGTAAAAACTTGCCTTTGAATTGTTGAAAAGCTTTAGAATGTTTGCCTAAAAAAGGAACTGAATACCATAATAGTACTTTCATATCCAAATCATGAACCTGAGCTACAAAATCTGCCATATTTGGGAATCGTTCTGGAAGCCAGTCACCTGTATACGCGTACCCGCGATTACTATCATTGGTTTGCCAACCATCATCAACAATTATGGATTTGTATCCTAATTTTGAAGCAGTTTTGCTTTCTTCTAACAAGCCTTTAGTAGTAATATCCTGATGATAAGAATACCAGGTAGAGTACATCGGTAATTTGGCAACTTCAGGAACAAACATAGGTGTATAGAGAGATGTCCACCAATTAGAAACTTCGGCCAATGAATGTTCATATCGTTGTTTCCGATAATCTAATAAAATACTAAATTCATATTCACTAAAACCTGGAACATTTTCTTTAAATAAAATCACATTGCAATATATCCACCCATCTTCTTCACGGAGACCAGCACCCAAAGATAATGTGGTGATGGCATCAGAACATGCAAAAGTATGTATGTTATGATCATTATGACCATAAAGGCAGATTAGAGGAGCTTCATATGCGGTGCGAGAAATCAGCATGCGCTCTGCATCAAACTCGGCATATACACGCCGATCACTTTCAAAATTAGACAGCCAAGTCCCTTTTAGGTTGATCGCAGGAATTTTCCAGACGAATTTTATTGGTTTTACATTTTTAGGAGTCGGTGCTAATAATTTTATAGTTGCTTTAAAAAGGTCATTTTCTAATTGCTCGATTTTATTTAATAACTCAAAATTAAAGTCCCTTTCTTTGGAGTATATCGAGATACCATTATGAGGAAGTAAGCCTTTATCAATTTCTTGAATAAAATTCCATCCTTTTGTTGTCAAGTTTGCCATAGTGATCGGTAATAATTTTAAGTAGCAACTCCCAATGGAGAAAAGAAAATATAAGCAGCAATTACAATAGCTACTAGAACTAAAGAAACAATATGCCTATGTTTCCAGGGTTTGATATCAACTAACTTTTTATCTACTGGTTGATAAGGAACTTTCATCGGATATAGTTTTCCAAAAAGGAGCATAATACTAGTGCTCGTTACAAACAAAATAGCCATGATATGCAAGAAATGTAAGCCTGTGTCAAACACTAACTGAGTGAGGCCATAACAGGTAATGAAAAATATTAAGGCAACTTTTGCTCCTATTGGAGGGACTTTTTTGGTAATAAATCCTACGAATAAAATTGTGAAAATAGGTACACTAAAGAATCCTGCTACTTTTTGAATATAATCAAAAAAACCACCATCTACAAAGGCAATAAATGGGGCAATAAACATGGCAGTCATAGCTAGAAACACCTGTAAATATTTACTTCTTTTGATTAATGTCATATCACCTATCTCTTTGTTTTTTTGTTTTAGAAAAGGTTTGTAAATATTAAGCATAAATAGTGTGCTAGAACTATTAAGTCCAGAATTAAAAGTAGTTAACGCTGCGCCAAAAATGATTGCAGCCATAAACCCTGTTAAATACTCGGGCATTACATCACCAATTAATCGAGGATATACTTCGGCGGTATTTTCTAGGTTAAAATAAATATGAAGAGCGATGAGCCCTGGAATATTCAATAAAATAGGAGAGATTACTTTGAGAACGCTGGCTAGAGCAATACCTTTTTGACCGGCGGCTAGATTTTTTGCTCCCAAAACACGCTGCATGATATACTGTTCTGTTCCCCAATAATTTAAATTCACTAATAACATTCCTGTAAATAGTGTACTAAATGGTACAGGAGAGTCTGGTTTTCCGATGGCATTAAGATGTTCGGTGTTTTGAGTCAAAATCATATCTAACCCTACTGAAAAACTACCATCGCCGATATATAATAGACCAAAAAATGGAACCATTAATCCGCCGATAACAAGTCCTATTCCGTTAATGGCATCAGAGACTGCAATTGCTTTTAGACCACCAAAAATGGCATAAATACTTCCTACGATCCCAATAGACCATACTAAAATCCAAATGGTCGCCCAATTACTTAGCCCAAAGACATCAGAGAGATCAAACATACCATTAAAAGCAACTGCTCCAGCATATAATACAGGTGGCATCATATTAATGACATAGCCAACTAGAAAGATAATTGATATCCATTTTTTAATGCTTGAGTCAAATCGATCTTCTAAAAAATCGGGAGTGGTCACAGAACCATTTCGTAAATAAATAGGTAAGATAAATTCAGAAACTATAATTAAGGATAAGATAGAGGTCATACCCCATGCCATTACGGCTACGCTATCAATATACACTTGCTCGTTTTCTCCAATAAAATTATTGGCACTCATGTTGGTAAGAAAGAGAGATCCACCAATTACAAACCATCCTAAACTTCTACCTCCTAAAAAATATCCGTCAGAGGTATTAAGAGCTTCTCCCTTGGTTTTTCGATAAGAAATATAAGCAACCAATAATGTACAAAGTATAAAAGTAGAAACAGCAAACATAAGCACGATTTTATTAAATGGTTATGATTACCATAAACAGCAATCATTTAATAAAGATTCACTTAAAAAAAGTGATCATACAGGTAGTATAGCATAGGTTAGTCAAACTTAAATAAAAATAATTAATGTAAAAAATACATTTAATGATTTCTTTACTTGACTCCTGAAAAATTTAAGGCTACTTTTTTAATAATTTTCTAAATGCTTTGGCATCTCCATGAAATAAATCATAATCTACTTTTTTGATACCTTCTAATTTTTTACTATCGGTACGTTGCCAGATAGTCCATCCTTTATTTATCCATGTATCAGGAATTTTGGGTGATTTTGCTTTTGTATATTCGGCAACCCATAGTTGATATTTGGCAAAATCAGGATTGTTTAGATATTTGTTAGCAAAAGAAGTATTAGAGTAAATAATTGGAGCTACCCCAAAGTGTTCTGCTATAACTTTTAGCCAAGACAATGTGTTTTTTTGATACGTCTGTTTATCTACAGCTGTTTTAATACCTAATTCTTCTAGATCTAGTACTGGTGGTAAATCTCCAGGTTCTAATTGACCTATGGCTGCAATAAAATTTTCTGCTTGTTTTATAGGATCTTTACCTGTTACATAAAAATGGTATGCTCCGTTATATATACATTGAGATTTTGCAGCAGTTCTATTTTGTTTAAATCTTGGATCTTTAAAATGCGTACTTTGTGATGCTTTTATATAAACAAAATTAACACCATCTTTTTTGATCTCATCCCATTTTATGTTGTTCTGGAAATGAGAAATATCCATTCCTTGAATGGTAAGCTCTGTTTCTATCCTTTTATGTTCCAAATAACAAGGATCTTTCTTATTGGTTTTGCAAGAAAAAAGCACTAACGATAAGACTAACATTTGTGGTAATAATTGTTTCATTGATTTTGGTTATTTGATATTAAGAGTACTATACTATTTTGAATCGTTTGTTAGGTCTTTTTTGAGTTCTTTGAGGTTTTCGATTTCGGTAGTTTGTATTGTGCTTAATCCTGAAAAATGAAAGAATTTTTTAAGGAAAAAACCCATAAGATAGAAATACAATAAAGGTAAGATCAAGAAAAGGACAATAAGGTTGCTTACCATATTGATGATAAGTTTCATCAATTCTTTTTTGCCTTCTTTAAGGACTTCATAAGTTTCAGAAAACCCTTCTTCAACATCGACTCCAACATCTTCGACTTTATTTACAACGGCATCTTCAACTTTTTTAAATACACTTATGTCTTTTCGTCCCTTTTCTTTTGCTCGTTCTAGCTGCCTTTCTTTTCTGGTTTGTTGTTTTGATTTGACTTTTTTTCTCTTTTCTTCATATTTGTTTTTTATCGAAGATAAATGTTCATGTAATGCAGACCCCAGATCTAGTTGCATAGTATCTGACACATAATGGATCCCATTTACATATAGTGAAATCCCAGGGTTAATAAGTAAAGCTACAATGAGTAATTTTATAGCAAGTTGCTTGTATTTGTTTAAGAATATACCAATGAGAAATATAAGAGGAAGTAGTTTAAAAAATAATGATTTGCCCATTTGCACCAAGATGGTTTGGATTGCAATTACAATATTTGAAAAAGTTAGGTAATTAATTACTCTGGTAAAAATATCCGAAAGTTCTATTGCAAGCCCACCAATCAAAGGGATTTTAGAGTGATTAATGCCAATTGCAATGCTTTTTAATTCTAGTGCAACGCCAAGGCTTAACATCATATCGCTATTTACATCAGATAAAAATTTCATAGCGGGTTTTACAAGTACATTGCTAAAACCTAATAGAACAAGAATTACAGTGATAACAATAATCCAAATCTTGTCTTTTTTGACAAGATTAGAGAGAGCTTGGTTAGTATTCATGGCTTAGGTTGGTTTAATTTTTTGTGTTTTTTAAAGGTAGCAGTTTTTATAGAAAAATTATATACGTGTTGCTACGTATTTATCTAAATATAATTGATCGTAAATCAATAAAAAAGAGTAGTACTATGATCTATATATTTTCTAAAAAATAACTTTTAATTTTTCTATATTGTTAATTAAATCAGGAACTACAAATTATGGATAGTATATCAACAATTATTTTGGCCTCATCTCTTATTATTATTATGTTAGGGATGGGGTTGTCACTTGTTATAGATGATTTTAAAAGAATATTTGTTTATCCTAAAGCCATTTTGATAGGAGTAACGAATCAGATTTTAATAGTACCCCTATTAGGATTTGCGCTGGCATCTTTATTTCCATTACAACCTGAAGTAGCTATAGGAATTATGATTTTGGCTGCTTGTCCAGGAGGCCCAACGTCTAATTTGATATCTCATTTAGCAAAGGGGGATATCGCATTATCGGTTACATTGACTGCGATTAGTAGTTTTATTACCATTTTGACGATACCTTTTATTGTAAATTATGCCTTGTTACATTTTTTAGAAGAAGGGCAAATGATCAAATTAGATGTTATTAATACAATAGTTCAGATTTTGGTAATTACCATTATCCCAGTAAGTATAGGTATGATAATTAGACGATACAGAGAGGCTTTCGCTTTAAAAATGGCAAAACCCGTTCGTATAGCATCTGGTATTGTGATTGCACTGGTTATAATAGGCCTTACAATTAAAGAAAGGGATAATTTTGTATCCTATTTTCAACAGGCTGGTGTGGTAGCCTTGTGTCTTAATGTTGTAACTATGATGGTAGGTTATTTTTCAGCAAAATTATTTAATATCAAGAATAAAAGTGCTATTTCAATTGCTATAGAATCCGGAATTCAAAATGGAACTTTAGCTATAACTATTGCAGTTGTATTGCTTGAAAATGCTTCATTTGCCATCGCCCCGGCGGTATATAGCTTGTTGATGTTTTTTACAGGAGGAGCTGCGATTTATTTTGGAATTAAGAAAAATAAAGCTGTTAATCAACATTGATGTAGCAAAAAATCATCGCTAAAACTATTTTGTTTTTAATAGATCAACAACCCTAAACTGATATAAGTCAAAAAAACAATTGACGAAAATCAGGGCTTATATTGATGAATTCGAGATCATGAGAATAGAGAAGTATCTACTTTTGATATGTGATTAACTACACAATATCCCAAGCCTGTGAAATCAAAAACTACCGGAAATTTTTATCCATTCCCAAACAGATTACACCCAAAGTTATATTGATTGTTTTTTTGAGGCAAAAGCAAAGCTGTTTTATCAGTAAAAAAACTCATTTTTAGTACTAGAAATTTAAGAAAATGACATCCATAAAATAACCACTTGATATAAATCAAAATAACAATTGATAAATGTCAAAACTTTAATTGATAGATGTCATGATTTATGTGTTTACAGGTAATGGTTTTCGTGTTGTTTGTTTTTGTATATAATTGATAAACAAATTATTACGATATAATTTTGAATAATAACAGTAATTAAATAGGGGATGATATTACTTTTATACGTCTTAAATAATAAACAGCATGTAATTTTAATTAATAACCAAATTATAAATATGCAGACTCACAAAACCTCAAGCAAAAAAACAAGAATTACGTTTCCCCGACCCCAATGTCATTTCAGACATAAAAGATTTTTCTTATTAAGATCTTAAAATCAATTTTCAAACACAAAAATTTAATATTTAAAACTCGACTTATGAATTTAAGGAAGAACATATTCTTTCTAGTCACTGTTTTGTTGTTTTCGATATTCGTAAACGCACGAAATAATAAAGACGGAAAGAGTTTCAAAATGACATCAGGTAATACTAGTAGTATTACCAATGTTAAACTATCAGAGCAATCAACTCCATTATCTACAGTAGGAACTACAACTATAGGAGATCGAACTATTGCCACTACCAACCGACGAGCAATGCCATATATGATGACTGAAAATGGCACATTACAAAGTATTGCTGTACATATTACTGCAGGAGGTGGTGATATGCAGTTGGGAGTATATTCTGATAATAACGGAGTGCCAGGGCCTAAATTAGGTCAAACAGCAGAAACGACAGCCAACTCAAATGCAGGATGGCAAACTATTGCTCTAGAAAACCCAGTTACAGTTAATAATGGGCAAAAAATATGGTTAGCTTGGATCTTTTCTGGTGGCGGCACTAGTATCTCCTACATTGTTGGAGGAGGTCTGGAAAATGGAAGATATAGCACTTCTGGAACAAGCTGGTCTAACAGCGGCAATAATATGCCAACAAACATAGGCAATGGATCACAAGGTGATTGGGGATATTCTATTTATGCAAACTATTCAACAGGTCCGGCTCCTGTTACATATACATTAACAACCAATACTGTTGGGCAAGGTTCTGTAAATGGTGGAGGGACTTATAATGATGGAGAAACTGCTACTGTTACTGCAACAGCTTCTTCTGGTTGGCAATTTGATGGATGGAGTGGTGCACTCTCTGGATCGATTAATCCAGGTACGGTAGTGATGAATGCTGATAAAAGTATAACTGCTACTTTTAGTGAAATTGTTGATAATGAGGCACCATCTGTTCCTTCTGGACTTACTACTTCTAGTACTACATCTAACAGTACTAATTTATCTTGGACCGCTTCTACCGATAATATAGGAGTAAGTGGATATGATATTTCTCAAAATGGAACTGTCATTGGAACATCTACTGCTACTAACTTTAATGTTACGGGACTTTCTGCTGAAACTACATATAGTTTTGCAGTAAGAGCCAAGGATGCTTCAGGAAATGTATCTAGTAATAGTGCTACAATAAATGTAACCACAACAGCTACTCCTACTCAATTATTTACAGTTGGGATTACCACCATAGGAACCAGTACATCTACTCACGCCGACCGAAGAGCAATGCCATATACTATGCCCGAAAATGGAACACTGCAAAGCATTGCTATCCATGTTGTAGGTGGTTCTGGAGATATTCAGCTGGGTGTTTATGCTGATAATAATGGTGTGCCTAGTAACAAACTAACACAAACTATTGTAACATCTGTTAATGCAACCACTGGTTGGCAAACCATTGCTTTAGAAAATCCAATTACTATCAGTAATGGCGATACTATATGGTTAGCTTGGATGCTTTCAACTAATCCTGGTGTTGCTTATGTTACCGGAAGCCCTGGAAGATATAGTGCTACTGGAACAACCTGGTCCACAAGTGGAAACAATATGCCTTCAAGTTATGGCAGCGGGAGCCAGGCAGATTTTAGATATTCAATATATGCCAATTATACTCAATTTGTTGATACGCAAGCTCCTTCTACACCTACCAATTTAACTTCTTCTAATGTAAGAAATACTTCAGTAGATTTAAGTTGGAACGTTTCTACAGATGATATTGGTGTTACAGGATATGATGTATATCAAGGCAGTACAATTATTGGTACATCTACCACAGCTAGTTATAGTGTTAATGGTCTTACAGCAAATACCGGATATAGTTTTAGTGTAAGAGCCAAAGATGCTGCCGGTAATGTTTCTGCCAATAGTAGTGCAATTAATATTACAACTACTAATGTTATAGAATATACATTGACTACCAATACAGTAGGTCAAGGAACTGTAAGTGGTGGTGGAGCATATAATGATGGAGAAACCGCTACTGTCACTGCAACAGCTGCTACAGGTTGGGAATTTACAGGATGGAGTGGTTCCTTATCAGGAAATGTAAACCCATCATCTGTGATTATGAACGCTAACAAATCTATAACAGCAACATTTACAGAGGCTATCGTAATTAGTACTTCTACAGAAAAGTATCGTTTGACCTGGAGAACAGACCCATCTACGACTATGGTTATAGGGTGGAACCAAGTACGAGGAACCAACCCTGTAGTACATTATGGCCCTACAGATTTTGGATCTAGTTCTAGTTCATATCCTTTTAGTAAAACAGTAGACAGAAGTGTTTCTAGTAAAGGGATGAACAATCGTTATGCACGATTAACAGGACTTCAGCCCGATACTGCTTACTATTTTGTAATTAGAGATAGCGAAGGAGTTTCAAAACGATATTGGTTTAAGACTGCACCAAATGATCCTACAACAAGATTATCGATTGTAGCTGGAGGAGATTCTAGAAACAACCGTACGCCTAGACAGAATGCCAATAGGTTAGTTGCTAAGATTAGACCTCATGTTGTATTGTTTGGAGGAGATATGACGAGTTCAAGTAGTAGTTCACAATGGCAAAACTGGTTTAATGATTGGCAATTAACCGTCGGATCAGATGGTAGAATGATTCCGGTAGTTGCTGCACGAGGGAACCATGAGAGCTCTAATGATATTAGAGATTTATTTGATATTCCAACGGGAGCAGGAGGAGAGTACTATGCTTTAAGTTTTGGAGGTAATCTAATGAGAACCTATACTTTAAATACAGAAGTTACTCCAGCCGGTACGCAAGGTACGTGGTTAGCCAATGATTTGGCAGCTAATTCGGCAAGCCATACCTGGGCAGTAGCTCAGTATCATAGATCAACTCGACCACATGAGCCGGGAAAATCAGAACAGAATGATCAATATGAGGCATGGTCAAAGCCATTTTACACCCATGCAGTACAGTTGGTAATGGAGAGTGATTCTCACGTTGTGAAACGTACCTGGCCAATTAAGCCATCTACAGGTGCAGGAAGTGATGAAGGATTTGTGAGAGTTGATAATGACCCAAAACGTGCAGTATATGTTGGAGAAGGATGTTGGGGAGCTCCGTTAAGAAATGCTTCAGATACTAAGAACTGGACCAGAGCTGCAGGATCCTTTAATCAGTTTAAGTGGTTATGGGTTGATCAAAACCAAATCATAATGAGAACGATCAAGGTTGATAACGCAAGTAGTGTTGGTCAGGTGAATGATAACAATTTATTTTCTCTGCCTTCTAATATCGATGTATGGAATCCATCAGGCGGTAGCGTAGTTACGATTGATAATCCACATAGCTTAACATTACGAAGTAGTGTAACTACTAATACTACTAAAAGTAGTTCTGTATTTGATTTTAGTGTTCATCCTAACCCAGTTACATCAGGATTGTTACACATTACACACCCTAATTATAACAAAACTCAAGGGGTAAAAGCAGTCATTAGAGATTTGTTTGGAAAAGTGATTGATCAAATTACTCTTAAATCTAAAACCGAAACATATAACATAGATAAACTAAATAAGGGAGTTTATTTTGTTAGTATTAAGGATGGAAAACGTAAAATAAGTATAAAGTTCGTTAAAAGATAGAGCTTTAGTTTTTAGTTGTTTTAAACTGCCTGGAATCCATTTCAGGCAGTTTTTTTATAGGCTTAATTTGACATGTTTTCGGATCAAATCGTTTGTGTTTTTTTCCTAAAAGAAAGCTTTTCCCATAAACGTATTTCGGGTCGATCTGCAATCATTACAAATAAAGGAATTAATGCATGTGGTAATCTAATGAGCATTTCCCAAGTCCATTGACTGAAGGTATTTCCTAAAAAATCGATATGAAAATGACCAGCCAAACGGGCTATCGCGGTTAGTCCTCCCCAGACAAATGCATAAATTAGCGCAGCATAAGATATTCTAGGAATAAAAATGGCAATAGCAACTACAAAATCCAGAACACCTGCTATTTTAAGCATTAAGTGAGCGCTAGGTTCGGTAATAGGTAATGTATTTAATGTCATATCAATAAATGTCCCCGGTCTAGGGTAGTATCCTATGGCGTACAAGCCATGACAACTAAAGGTAAGCGCTATTGCAATTAGTGCAATTAAACGTATCTTTTTAAATTCAATAGCAGTGAACATAACCATATAAAGTAACACAGGACTCATAAATTGAATAGTGTATTCAAAAAATTGTCCTACGTGAAAGAATTTTTCTTTACAATATAAAAGTGCCAAAATAAAAAGCCCTATACTTCCTCCTAATAAAAATAATTTACCAAGTTTTTTCATATTAGGTTTCATGAGTAACGTAGCGATGGCGCAAAGAAGATAAAACACACCAATTGTTCTTATAGAAAAAGAAATTGCACTAGCTGCAGAGAGACTGGTTACATAATCATTCCAGGTCACTCCAAAAATATTTTCTACAATACCTTTTAGGTTACCTTCATCCCATAAAAAAGCTCTATATGGTGCATCCCAAACGATATGTTGATAGGCTCTTCCCAGAAAAATCAGAAAAGTAGAAATCTTTAAAATAGAAATTAATTTATCTTGTAGATTAGATGATTGTGTCATTGGTCGAGGTAAAAGGTTAGTAAGTTAAAAATAAATAAAATACCTTTAATAGCACCCAGAAAATGGGCTAAAATCAAATATAACTTCTTATAAGATTGTAAAATCAGACATATGTCAATGAAAGGGTTGATAAATATCAATTTTTAAACATAAAACACTAGTAATCAGTTAATTGTTAAAACATATTGATTTGATAATTTTTTACAAAAAACCTGAAAATCAAAAAGGAATTTTTAAGTTGAACTTGTTATATATATGCACACAAGTCTTAACTTTATTCTCATGATTAATACTCTTTTCCCTTGCAAGCGGTATTCTTTTACAAATGAAGCTATATTAGAAGACCTTTCGAAGAATGCAATTTCATTAATTGAAGAAAAGAAAATTTCCATAAAATTAAAGAAAAAACAAGTTTTGTTTTATGAAGGAACGATTCCTACAGGAGTATATATATTAAGGGCAGGTAAAGTTAAAAAGTACTCTACAGGTCTAAATGGTAAAGAACATATCTTCTATTTGGCCAAAGAAAACGAAATCCTTGGTTATCATTGTTTGTTAAGCAAAGAAACATACGCTCATAGTACAGCGTGCTTAACAGATTGTGAATTTGATCTAATCCCTAAAGAAGTATTTCTTTCTATGATTGAAAATGACCATGAAATGTTACATCGCCTATTAAAAAGTATAAGTCATGAGTTTGGTGTGTTTACTAACAATACTAGAATTTTAGCTCAGCATAGTGTTAGAGAAAGAACAGCATTATCGATTATAAAATTAGAACGTTTTTTTGATAATAATGGCTGCATTAAATTATCAAGAAAAGATCATAGTAGTATAGTTGGCACATCAATCGAATCTTTGGTTAGAACGTTACATGATTTTAAAGAAGAAGGCGCTATCGAACTTAGAGAAAGTATGATTATAACAAAGGACATAAAAAAATTAGTAAAGGCTTCTAATTTCGTATAAATTCAATTGATTTCAATTAACAAGAAATAGTTTAATTCTAGGATAAAGAATTATAATAAGAAAAACCTGAACATATATGATATTAGGTTTTTAATAAGTATTGTTAGCAAAGTGTATGCATTTTCTGCATTATATATGATTAGTCAATACAACTTTTGATAAATATCAATGATTGTATTGATGATTCCTTAGCCTTAAATCATAATAAGCAAATACATTTGGGTTATTAGTAACAATTAACTCAACGTATTATGAAAACAAACATTTTTAAGTATGCATTAGTACTAGGTTTGATCTCAGTTTTTACTTCTTGTGAGAATGAGCAAATCGATAATCAAAATCAAAACCAAGAGGTTCCTAAATATGATGAAACTAGCCTTTCTAATGATTTTTTTGGTCGTAAATCCTCAACAGATTGCCATTTTGAGTATGAAGGGATAGATGGCCCAGAATTTTGGGCTGACCTTTGTGGAGAAGATTGGAAAGATTGTGGTGGTAATTCGCAATCTCCTATCAATATTATAACAAGCTCTGTTGTTGAAGATGCAAGTATTAACAATATCAATACTAATTACACTATTAGTAGCACAAATATTTTTAACAATGGACATACCATTCAATTTAATTATGATGCAGGTAGTTCGGCTTCATTAAACAATATCGATTATAACCTTTTACAGTTTCATTTCCATACAGGTAGCGAACATATAGTAGATGGGGTTCAATACCCGATGGAAATGCATTTGGTACACCAAGATCCTGTAACTAAATTACTAGCAGTAATTGGGGTTTTCTTTGAAGAAGGAAAAACAAATAAAGAATTAAATCAATTTATGAATAATCTTCCCGAACATGAAGATGATCATTATGTTAGTAATAAAAAATATCATATTAAAGATATGCTCCCTGGAGATATGGATTTTTATACCTACAGTGGCTCCTTAACAACACCAGCTTGTTCAGAAATTGTTACCTGGTATGTAGTTAAGGAAGCTATCAAGGCATCACATTGGCAATTAGAGAGGTTTGAGCAGATTATGCATGAAAACTTTAGGCCTGCACAAGCACTTAATGGAAGACTTGTTTGGGCTAATGATTAATAGAATAAGGTTAACACACAAACTCAAAAAGGCTCTTTATTATTAATAAAGAGCCTTTTTATTTTTTATACTTCCTAGTTTTTAGAGTTTCTTTTCTTCAATTTATCCAACAAACCCAAATAAATCTCATATTTATCTATTATTGTATTAGTAATGAGTATTTTAGATGTAACTTAATTTAGAACCAACTTATATTACATTAATTAACCATCGTTATGATTAATACCCTCTTCCCCTATAAGCGGTATTCGTTTATAAATGAACCCGTGATGGAAAATCTTCCAAAAAACATCTTAGATCAGATCGAAGAAAATAAAACTGTTTTGAATCTTAAAAAAAGGCAAGTGCTATTTCATGAAGGTACTATTCCTATGGGTATATATGTCCTAAAGACAGGAAAAGTGAAGAAATATACTCAAGGCGTAAATGGTAAAGAACATATTTTTTATTTAATAAAAGAAAATGAAATCTTTGGATACCATAGCTTATTGAGTGAAGAAACATATTCACATTCTGCGGCGTGTCTTACAGACTGTACTTTTGAACTTATTCCTAAAAAAATCTTCTATTGGGTAATTGAAAATGACAGTGAAATACTTCATCGTCTTTTAAAAAGTATAAGTCACGAATTTGGAGTGTTTATTATTAATTCGAAAATTTTAGCTCAGCATAGTGTTAGAGAAAGAACAGCATTATCTATTATAAAACTTGAACAATTTTTTAATGATCATTGTATCAAATTATCCAGGAGAGATCTTAGTAATATTGTTGGCACATCAATCGAATCTTTGGTAAGAGTATTACATGATTTCAAGGAAGAGGAGGTTATTGATATTAAGGAAAGTATGATTACAATTAAAGACATGAAAAAACTAATTGCAATAACTAATTTTATATAAAAATTAAATAAACAGGAAGCATTAATTTCTTATCCAAAATACTGACCAAAAAGTAAGTGGCATAAAATAAATGCAATTACAGAAAGAATGATTCCAATTAAAAAAACATTAAATGATTTACGAAGTAATTTAAATTTAGAATCAATTACTTTTCCTAAATGAAAAGTGTCTTTAGCAATAGTTTTATAGAGTTCATCTCCTTGATTCATTAAATTGGTTAGGTTATCTACATAGTCTTTTTCGGTCATTTCGTAGAAATTTCCATAAAACATCAAATTATTTGATGCTCTATCTCCATGTTTAAGTTCTGGTCGTGTAGCAATAACTGCATACGTAATCGAAGCCAGGTTAGTGAATAATATTAATATGGCTGGATAAATAAGGTGTGGATCTCTATCAAGCTGATTTAAAACCGTTCCTAAAACAATCGATAATATTAAGGCATTAATAGAAATTAGAATATTCGACTTTCTGTCGATCATCGAGTTGAGTGTATACTGGTTTTTGGATACTAATCGAAATAAAGTCTCTACACCACGTTCTGACCTGGGCGATATTTTAGATAGCTTCTTTTTTAAAGACTTTAATTCATTCTTATCTATGTTAAGCTCCTCCATTAACAGGCGATCTTTAACTTTTTCTGCTCTTTTATCACTCATATTAATATTTTTTAAATGTTTGATAAGGTTTCTAATTGAGACCTAAGCTTAGAATTTGAATTGATATAATCATTATCCTGATCTTCGTTTATAATCCTTGCTTTTACAGTATCATCTAACTGTAACTGGATCATCTTTCTTATTTTTGAATACACATCTTTATCCAGTATTGGAGTGATAACTTCAATTCTGTGATCCAGGTTACGGGTCATCCAATCTGCAGAACCGATATACATTTTTTCATTTCCTCCATTCGCAAAAATATATACCCTGCCGTGTTCTAAAAAACGATCAACAATGCTGGTAATATAAATATGTTCACTCTGACCTTCAATGCCCGGGACTAGACAACAAATACCTCTAACGATAAGCCTTATGTTGACTCCCGCATTATTAGCTTCATATAAAAGATCTATCATTTTATCGTCTTGAAGACTATTAAGTTTTAAGATTATAGATGCTTCTTGTCCAGCTTTGGCATTTTCAATTTCTTTCTCTATTAATGTCTTAAATGTACCTCTGGTTGTAAACGGAGAAACTAGTAACTTTTTTGTTTTCGGAATTATAATTTTTCGCTCCAATAACTGAAAAACCTGATTTAATTCTGAAGTGATTTTTGTATTGGCGGTCATTAACCCAAAATCAGTATATATTTTTGCCGTTTTTTCGTTAAAATTACCGGTACTAATGTATCCATAGGTTTTTGGGTTGTCTGCTTCAGTGCGTTCTATAAGTAGTATTTTAGAATGTACTTTAATTCCTGGGTAACTATACACTACTGTTGCTCCGTTTTCCTCTAAAATTTTCCCCCATCGTATATTGTTTTCTTCATCAAACCTTGCTTTTGTTTCAATAAATACAAAAACTTCTTTTCCGTTTTTTGCTGCATTCTGTAAGGCGTCAGCAAGACCTGATTGTTTTGCAATTCGATATAATGTAACTTTAATTTTGGTAACATTTTTATCTTCGGAAGCTTGTCTAGCAAGACGAAGAACATCATCAAAGGATTCATAAGGATAATAAAATAGCCTGTCTTTTTCGGTAATCGCATCAAACATACTAGAATGTTTCTGAAGTTGAGGATCACGAGTAGGTGTTAATTCATCTTCAGAAAGCTTCTTATTGGTGGGATTTGGAAAACCAAAAAAATCTTTGAAGTTATGGTATCTTCCGCCACGTAAAATATCAGTTTCGTTAGCATCTAATATTTTTTTTAGATGTTCTAATAGTTCAGGTGGCATTGTATCATCTATTAAAAGTCGGGTGACCTGTCCTGTATCTCTATTGCCTAGAGAATCTTTAATTTTGGTTAATAAATCTCCAGAATATTCATTGTCAATATATAACTCTGCATCACGCGAAATTTTTATAGAATGAAATACCGATGTTTCTTTTTGTGCATAAAATTTTGCAAGATTATGCTTTAAAATATCATCAACAAAAGTGATGTAATGTGTGTTGTTTTCATCTGGAAATGTAATAAATCTAGGAGTGTCTGATGGAATTTTGACAACAATAATTTCTTCATTGTTTAGTAGCGCTGTTAGATATAGTTCTTCATTTTCTATAAAAATCTTTTTATTTTCACGCTCGACATTAATACCTAGTGTAAGTTTGTTTTGCAGGTTTTCTTTATAATACTTCTCGGCAAATGCTTTTTGGGATGCTGTGAAATCTTCGCATCTCACTAATTGAATGCCTTCATTTTTAAGTTCAGGAAGGATATGATTTTTAAAAAGATCACCAAATTCTTTTTGTTGAAGATCTACTTGTTTTTTAATTTTTTTTAAAAGCTTATTGGGCTTAGTAATTAGTTTTTTTCTTAATGTCTTATCCAGATTTTTAATTTTTCTAATATCAGATACGCGTACCTTAAAAAACTCATCCAGATTAGATGAAAAAATGGCCAGAAATTTAATTCGTTCATATAAGGGGTTACTTTCATCTGCAGCTTCTTGTAATACTCTATGATTGAAACGTAACCAAGAAAGATCTCTATTGTAATACTTTTTTGATATTAATGCCATTTTTAAATTCTTTATTGCACTAGGGTATAGTCTAGTTGGGTTACAATGTATGATGCTTCTTTAAAAAATGAAGCCTAAAGTTAGATTTAAGTCGTGTTTATGTAAAAAACATGTCTTTATATTGGGCGATACTTTAGTTATATATCTTTTTCACTACTTTTCCGATACTAAGTCCTTGCACAATTATAGAAAACAAAACGACTACATAGGTAATGTATAATAGTACTTCTGAAGAAGGATTGTCTGCTAGACTTAATGCCAAAGCTATAGAAATTCCTCCTCTAAGACCTCCCCAAGTCAATATAGTTACTGTTTTTATAGAACTACTTTCTTGATGTTTCAATAGAGAATATGGGATAAAAACAGAGATAAATCTTGAAATCAATACAATTAAGATTGCTATACTCCCCAGAGTGAGATGATTGATATCAAATTTTAAAAGGTGAATAGCTAAGCCAATAAGCACAAAGAGAATTCCATTAAAAACATCATCTAGCACTTCCCATATTTCATTAATCATTTTTCTTGTTGGCCCTTTATTAGTAGCAATATTTAATTTGTTGCCAATGATCATTCCGGCAACTACCATAGCCAAGGGGCCTGAAACATGAATGAGAGATGCAAAAGCATATCCACCCATTACAATAGCTAGAGTTATCATCACTGCCAATTGGGGATTATCGTTTACAGATTTTACAGATCGATATCCAACAAATCCTAACAAAGCTCCATATACTATTCCGCCAACAGCTTCTTCAAGAAATAATTTTCCGATCTCAAAACCAACAGAACCTTCTGTGTGATGTTCTCCCATTCCTGAAAGAATTAGAATTCCAGAAAATACAACAACACCAATCCCATCATTAAATAGGGATTCTCCTTCAATTTTAATACTCAGGCTTTTGGCAATATTCGCTTTTTTAAGAATAGCCATTACCGCTATTGGATCTGTAGGGGAGATTAATGCCCCAAATAGTAAGGTATGTAAAAAAGGGAGTTCGATACTAATCAATTGAGCTGCTCCATATGTTAATCCACCAACAATAAAAGTAGATATTAATACACCTAGTGTAGCAAATAAAATAATTGGCCACTTTTCTTTTGCTAATTCATCAATATTTACGTGCAATGCTCCTGCAAAAAGAAGAAAACTTAAAATCCCATCAAGAAGAAGTGATCTGAAATCAGAATTAGTTACAATATCACAAAAAAACTGATAGAATTCTGGTATAAGACTTTTACTAAATGTTATAATTATGATAGTGGCCAAACTCATCAGCATCAAACCAATAGTTGTAGGTAGCTTAAGCCACTTATAATTCACAAAGTTGAAAAAAGCAGCGATAGCAAAAATAATGCTGAAAGATTGTAACATGTTTTCTAGGGTTTTATATGCAAACTATATGAGATTTACATCAGTTATTACTTCTAGTAGTGCTGGTCCATCATGATCTCGCACTTTTTCCATGGCAGGAATTAAATCTTCAAGTTTTTCTACTCTTATGCCAAGAGCACCACAGTTTTCTGCAAACTGTGCAAAACTTGGATTGTGTAAAGAAGTTTGCCAAACATCTAGTTCTGCAGCACGTTGTTCTTTGGATATTTTACCAAGTTCAGAATTATTGAGTACAATATGTTTAATGTTCATATTATACTTTACTAAAGTTGTGATTTCGGTAAGGTATTGTCCTAAGCCTCCGTCTCCTGATACAGACCAGATAGGCCGTTCATGACCTTTTGCAGCCCAAGCACCCATAGCTGCGGGTAATGCAAACCCTATAGAACCTAGATAACCCGACATTAAAACAGACTGATTTTTTGACTCAAAATATCGCCCGAATGAATATGTATTATTTCCTACGTCGACTGCTATTACTGCATTGGCCGGAGTAACCTTATTCATCGCGTCAAAAACAGCGATAGAACTTAATCCTTTACTACTATTATCTTCTAGGCGACTTTGTTTTTCTTCTTTCCAAAGTTTCCAGCGTTCTTCAATTTCTGGGCGCTGGTCTATTGTATTGGTTTTTCCTTTAGTTTTTTCTTCTAGAATTTCCAAAGTTTCTGAAATTTCGCCCCATAATGCAACATCTACTTTATGAAACTTACTCAATGCCATAGGGTCAAAATCAACTTGGATAAGTGGCTTTTTTGGAGTAATACCGGTATGATTAGAGAAAGAAGCACCAAAAACAATCAATAGATCACTTTCATTCATAAACCAAGAAGCGATAGGGGTACCACTTCGACCCAATACTCCACACCCTAATTCATGATTATCAGCGATAAGTCCTTTACCCTTAAAAGTAGTAATTACAGGACAATTCAATGTTTCTGCATACGCAATGATACGATCCATATTAAATCTGGCACCATGTCCTACGACTATAACAGGTCTTTTAGCTAATAAAATCATATCATTAGCTTTTTTAACCATTTCTTTTGGAGGGGAAATATTGAAAGGAGTAATGCGATTTTCTGGAGTTTGCGCCTTGTCTTTTTCATGTTTTTTACTGAAAGCTACTTCGTCTGGGAACGTAAGGTGCGCAACATCTCGTTTAATAAGCGCTGTTTTAATAGCCAAAGACATTAATTCGCTATGATTAGAATTTTGATGTACTGCGTGATTAAATTCTGCTACAGATTCAAATGCCTTTGCTAAGTCTACTTCTTGAAAAGCTCCGGTACCCACCACCTGAGTATTTACTTGCCCTGATATTGCGAGTAAAGGGGCACGATCTACTTTTGCATCCCACATCCCAGTAAACATATTAGTAGCTCCTGGACCTGCAATACCAAAGCAAACAGCTGGCTTACCAGTAAGTTTTGCATATCCTGAAGCTGCAAAAGCTGCTGCGCCTTCATGACGAACACCAAAATATTTTAATTTACCTTCTTTTTCTTGTCTTCGCATAGCATCAGCAACACCAAGATTACTGTGTCCCACCATTCCGAATGCTGTATCCACACCCCAGTTTACCATGGTTTGTACCATTACATCAGAAATGGTTTCTTCGTGAGCAGTTTCTTCAGGAATACCTACATAAATTGCATCGCCTTTTTCTTTAACTTCAAAAGTAGTTACACCATCATCATAACCACCTGGAGGGAGTCCTGTACACGGGTGAAAATCCCAACCATGCCATGGGCAACGGAGTAATCCATTTTCTATAGACCCTTCTCCTAAAGGTCCTCCTTGATGAGGGCATCGATTGTCTAAAGCAGAAAATTTTCCTTCGAAATGTGTTAAGCAAACACCCTGATGACCCGCAGTAACAGTTTGTACCCTTCCTTCAGGGAGTTTATCTTTATTATCCAGTACTTTATACCATACTGTTTCTTTTTTTGGAGTCATGATCAGTTATTTTTTAGGGGTTAACATTTGTTATTAAATTGGTCTTGTCTAATTTTTACTGCTCTAAAGGAATAGATGATTAATGCAATCAAACCTAATAGAGCGCTAATGATACCGGCAATAGTTATATATATAGCCGAATCAAAATTGGTTTCTACACTTTTATATACTCCTGAAATCAATGCAGAAATCACAAAAAGAGCAACGGCAGTGTATAAGAATACCATGGCGCTATTTAATAACTTAAGTTGTTTTAGCTTCTGCTTAATTAGGATTTTATCGATAGTTACTTCAGCAATCAATGTCTTAATCTCTGTACTGAGATTTACTAAAAGATTAGAAGTGGATAATATCAAAAGTCCAATGCCAGGTATTATAGTGGCCGGAATATACCAATGCTCCATAATACTTAATTTTTATATGCAGTAATAGCTTCTTCGAAAAATGTTGCAACGGTAACCTCATCAATACCGGTTACCGGTAAAACAGCTCCCTTAAATCCATCATTATACCATTTACCATTTGTTAATGGATTAAGGTCTGACGTATCTAATCCATCGTGTCCTTTATAGGCACTTAGATAGAAATAGTAATCATTAATCATCGCATCAGGGATAGCAAGACCTAAACCTATGGTAAGCCCTGTGTTATCTCCTAGAGATACAAAAGCTCCTGTGTCAAAATGATGTGGCCAAGTCCTAATGTCTGATTTAAGATTCTGATTTTCTAAGAAAGTGTCTAGCGTAAGTTGTGCTAATATCCTAAAATTTGTTAATTCTCCTAGCCTCGCTATATCATGTAATTTAAAAGTAAAATCATCTGTAATGGGAGTGTAAGGCAACTCATAATGAAGATTATATTTGAAAGGTTTTTTGATACCTGCTTTGATTGCCGTTTGTGTAATCCATTCCAAAACCTCTGCATGTGTAGCCCCGTCTAATCGTAATGAATTTTTAGAATTTTTAGAATTCCACTCTAGGGTAAAACGTTGATAATTGAGAGAAAGGGTGTCACCATCTTTGTTTAATGGGTGGGTATACATACTTCCTTCGGTGGTAGAAAACCCTAAATTAGTATGGCTGTCATCCTCTTTTTTATCTAAAAAACTTATTCCAGCGGCAGCTAGATATTGAGCTGCCAAGTGCATTTGAGTAGTCATATTTTATTGGTTTATCAAGTAATATATTTCTTTTAGATGTTTACATAACTCCTGCATAGTTAATACCTGTTAATCGATGCGTATCATGATCAAAAGTAGAAAGGTCATCATGATTGAATTTTGAAACATCATCATGTCCACAAGCTCTTGCAATTACCTTTATCAGGTTATTGGTAGCATCAAAATAATTGTATAATTGTTTAGCAGAAGATTCTATAATTAATCTACTTCTTAGTGATTCTTTTTGTGTAGCAATCCCTACAGGGCAATTATTACTACCACATGCCCGCATCCCTAAACAACCAATGGCTTGCAGAGCAGCATTAGATACAGCAATAGCATCTGCACCTAGCATCATGGCTTTTGCATAATCTTCAGCAACACGAAGTCCACCAGTAATAATGAGTGTAATATCTGTCGCACCAACTTTATCGAGATATTTTCTAGCTCTGGCCAACGCCGGAATGGTGGGGACGTTAATATTATCACGTAAAATAGTAGGAGCAGAGCCTGTTCCACCACCTCGTCCATCCAAAATAATATAATCTACACCTACGTCTAATGCAAATTGGATATCTTTTTCGATATGACTAGCAGCAATTTTAAAACCAACAGGAATTCCCCCTGTACGTTTTCTTACTTCTTCTGCAAAATCTTTAAAATCCTGTACGCCATGAAAATCTGGGAAAGTGGCAGGTGAAATAGCTGTTTGCCCTTGTTGCAACCCACGAACTTCTGCAATTTCTTTACTTACCTTGTTGCCAGGTAAATGTCCTCCGGTTCCTGTTTTTGCACCTTGCCCTCCTTTAAAATGAAATGCCTGAACTTTATCTAACTTATCCCACGAAAAACCAAATTGAGCAGAGGCCAATTCGTAGAAATATTTGGTGTTATTTTCTTGTTCTTGGGGGAGCATACCGCCTTCACCAGAACAGATTCCGGTTCCGGCCATTTCTGCACCTTTGGATAATGCAATTTTGGCTTCTCTTGAAAGCGCACCAAAACTCATATCACTAACAAACAGAGGTATGTCGATTGTTAATGGTTTTTTAGCATTAGGACCAATCACTACTTTAGTAGCTACTTCTTCATGATCTAATAAAGGTCTGCTTGCTAACTGAGCTGGTAAAAACTGAATGTCGTTCCATTTGGGTAAGGTATTTCTATCGACCCCCATTGATGCCGAAAAACCGTGATGCCCCAGGTTTTTTAAACCATTTTTTGCTAATTCTTTAATGTATCCTGTGTAAGGCTCTGTCTCTTCTGGATGCGTATCGGCATATGAGCCAAGATATTCTTCACGATTAAAAGGTTGCGGATGTTCGTTTAGATATGCATCGATTTCTAATTCATCTACATATATAGTATCGCCTTCAATTTTTGAAGTAAATTTATGTAAAACCTCGTTATTATTATATTCTGAAACTCCGGTATCATAACGGTAATCCCAGCCATGAACTCCACAAATAAGATTGTGTCCGTCGATATGCCCATCGGCCATTAGTGCACCTCTGTGGAGGCACCTTCCGTATAAGACAGAAATATCGGCATCAAATTTTATGATTACTAAATCTAATCCATTTAGCAGAGCGTGAGCTGGTTTTTTGTTCTCTAAGTTGCTAAGTTGTGCAATTGCAACAGGTTTTTTCATCTGTATGTTTTTATCATTTATTAAGAAGTCCAAGAAGTATCTTGGTATTTCATTTCAATTAAAAAGCAAATCCAAGAACAAAGACTAATCTACCTCCATCCGAACTGCCAAAGTAACCTACATTAGCGGTGAAAGTATCTAAACCACTCACCCAAAAGGAGCCACCTACGCTATTGTTCCAGGTATCAGAATCATCGTCCTCTAACCAAACTCTTCCATAATCAAACCCTCCTGTAATACCATATTTTAAAGGTATGAAACTGGTTTTGAATTTTCCGAGTTGCAGGCGTAAATCTGTATTTTGGTATAATGAATATTTACCTGTAAACCGTTCATTTCTGAAGCCTCTTAGACTATGTACTCCCCCAAGTTGTGCTCCATGATAAAATTCGAAATCGTCACCAAGAATTGCCTTACCACCAAGCTTGGTTGCTAGTACTAGTTTTCCGCTTTTTATCAATTTATGGTCTATAGCAAGATGTGGTTCTACATACGTAAATCGGTTTTCGTTATCCCCGCCATCGATATTTGTTTTATAACCAGCGGTAATACCTATATCCATTCCCAAAGTAGGAAAGGCCAGGTCATTCATGTTTTTAAATTTATAAGAGACTTCTGCTCCGGCATAGGTTTGTTGTTCAAAAACAGTACTATTAGCTACAAAAACAGTATTTACAAATCTATCTTCGGTATTTTCTACTTCAAATGATTCTACAAGGGGTTTGAACTGAAAATAACCCCCATCTCTTCCTCTCCAGATTAATGATATGGCAGCATTCCATTTTCTAATCCTAACTCGATTAAAATCTAAATCAACTTCATCTTTGTCATATTCTGTATCATTACCAGGGCCAAAGAAATTAATAGCAAAATTTGGGCTGGTATATAACCCTTCGATACCAAAATTCCAGTTATGAAAGATATTAGAGAATTCTCCTTTATAAGATACATCAAATCCCGAAGAACCTGTGTAATATGAAGCACTTATAGAATGTTTTTGAGTAAACGGATTGCGTTGTAAGCCATAATGTGTAAAGTGATTAAGAACACCAATACGCAAACCATCATCAGGGTTGAATGCGACTAGTGGAAGTAATTGATTAACGTTGTATTTACGTTTTTTATAATCATAATTGTTGATTTCATAATCATCTACTAACCATTTTTTTGAACGTTTGTTTACTATTGTATTATTTTTGCCTGTATAGTCATAAAGCTTTATTTTTTTAGTATTTTTAAAGTCATAGGTATCATTTTTCTTGCCTCCAATAACTTTAATAGTAATCAAGTTATCTCCTTTGCCCTCTACTTTAAAAGTATCATTACCATCAAGGCCATAGATCCATATTTCGTTGGTTTCTTCTTTTGTGAATGTTCTATTGAATATTCCTAAATCTTTACGATGAATATCTACTTTTGTTTGCCCATTCGGTAATCGGGTAATTTCAAAAAGATCATCTTTTTGAGTGCCGGCAAGCACTTCGAATTTGTTGAGGTATTCATAATATTTTCTTGCAATGGCAACAATGTTACCTCGTCTTCCTTTAAGTTTGGATTTAATTTCATCAATTGTTGTTCCCTTCATTTCTTCAGGAATGCCTTCAAAAGCACCATTGATAATATCATCTGTTAGATTAGTTTGGATACTTTTTGCTTGTTTTTCCCAATCAGTCCAGTTTGATTGATTTAAGAAAGTCATATCTAGAGGGTAAGGTTCAAAGCTAAACCATTTTGGGCTTGGTAGTTCCTCATCAAAAGATTGCATCATTCTAAGAGCTGGGATAGCGCATCTAATAAAAGATAAGAGGCTACCATCAAATACTGAAAATGCTTGATCACGATCTCTTGGAATTGGTTTGCAAATTTCGGTACCATCTTCCTTTTCAAAACGGGCCCATCTCCATTGATCTTCGTGTCGATCCCAATCACCTATTAGCATATCAAACAATCTTGCTCGAATATAAGATGGCTCGTCTACAATAGATCTTCCTGTTTTATGAATTTCTTGTAGCAAATCAGTAGTACTAAGAATATCTTTTGGTTTCCCAAAACTCTTAAGATCATTATGATTTGATTCTACTCGTTCTTCAATCATATATAATTCATCTCCATATTCATCATTATATTCTCCTAAGGTTTCTTGTTTTGGCACATAATATAACACAGGGTTAGTATGAAAAACTTCGACAGCATCTGCTAATTTATCTATTGCAAAAGGGGTATAAGGATGTGCTGTTGTATAAAAATCTAATAAAAAACGATCAGCATAACTATTCTCGAGATCTTCTTCTACAAATTTATCTTGAAATGCGGTGGATTGAATAAACTTGATAGCACTTTTTCGGATTGCTCTCATAACATATTGTTTCCCTTTATTGTCAATTAGGCGTAATGATTTGGATTGATGTCCGCCACCTCTTCTTATAGGTGTTAATCCACCAAGTAAAGTATCTAGAAATACAGTAGGAGCATTTACGGATTTACTATAATAATCTCTATAATGATTTCCCCATAGCCCTTTGTATAGTTTACTTTTTTTGGTTTCGTCTATTGAATATACTGAAGCTTTGTGTGTTTTAGCAAAACTGTTTTTGGGTATAAAGGTATACTCGATATTTTTTTTCTCTCCATCTAAAACCATTGTAGAGAAGATCGTATTTGGAGTTTCATTTTCTAAAGCAAAAAAGTTTATAATGGCTTTTCCATTTTTATAAATATCTAATCGAGAATACCCTTTTTTTGCAGCTGCAAAATTTCCTTTTGAGACGTTTTTTACTTTTTCGATTTTTGATGCTGCACCGCTAATGATTTGTGGTACACCATATTTGTTAATATACTGTAAGTTTTTATCATGACCCGAAACAAAAACAGCGTTTTTTGTTTGTCTTACCATTGTCATTAATCGATTTCTTAAACTTCGATATTGTTTATTCTGAAAATCATGTAGAGAAACCCCTGTAGTATTGGCAATAAAGCCATGTCTTGAATTAGAGTGTATAGGGTGGTGCATCGCCACAATTTTTATCTTATTCTGAGATTTTTTTAACATCCCTTCAAATTCTAAAAAAAACTGAGTTCTGTTTTTAATATTACAATCTTCATTGAGGTAAATGTGATTGTTCCATTTTTCTAGATACCATTGAGAATCTATGGTAATTAAGACTACATTTTCGCTTATATCTTTTTTCTTAATAGGGCAACCTTCATCTGGGTAGAATTTTGCGTTGCTATTATTTTGGATGAATTTTTCGAGATTACGTACTCCTTTATGGCCTTTGTTTGCCCATTCATTATGGCCAGGAGTATATATTACTTCACCATTAAAAGTAGATACGGTATTAAGTTGAGTACTTATTGCAGTTTCTGCATTAGTGTTACTAAAACCTTCTTTTGTAATTGCATTTCCCAAAATTAAAAGGGTAGAAGCATTTATTCTTTGAGCGTCTTTAATAATTTGATTTAATATATCTTGATTATCTGTATTTCCTGTATTTGCAGTAATAAAAATAGATTTTTCTATATCTTGAGTATACCCTTGCTGAGCAAGGAAAAAGATACATAGAAAATATAGATGTTTTGTGTGAATTAATATTTTCATATACACGAGTTTTAATAATGTCTTGTATGTATTATTCTTTTTTTATTTGATATATTTTTAATAGTATTAATGATTAAAAAAACTAACAGGTAACATAAAGGGGGTGTCGCTTTGTGTTTTTTGGATATTCACCAGTATTGGTAAATTGCATTATAGCGGTGATCATATTAAGGTTGCCTAAAAGTTTGGTTGTATGGGTTGTTGATTTCATTAGTTATATTGGTTTGACGATAAATTTTAACAAAGCTTTCATTACAAAGTATAACAATATCAAAACAGCTATGGCTTTGGTGAATCCAACTTACAAAACCACATAATAATTCATAAGAGAATGATTTTATGATGTCTTAAAATTAATTTCATCCATATTTTTATGCTATTGGCATTGAAACGAATTGAGAATCATAATCAATTATCCCATCTTTTCGCAAGCGACTCATTACATTACTAACCGTTTGCCTTGAAGTATTAGTAAGGTGTGAAATATCCTTATGTGACAAAAGGTTTTTTGCAACAATTTTATTGTGATCATTATTTTCGCCAAATTCATTGATGTAATCTTTTATGAATTCTGTGATTCTTGTGTTGCTGTCTTTATATAATAAATCTCTGAGTCTTCGTTCTAGCTTTTTAATTCTTAGACCATATACTTTTAATACCCCATTTTTTAATGATTTATGTTTTTCCATAATCTTTTCCATTCGATCAGCTTCTATATAACATACAATACAATCCTCTAGAGCAACAGCTTGTTCCTGAGCTGCGGCTTGTTCATCATATAAAGATAGTTCTCCAAAGATATGGCCCTTCTTTACAATATATTTTACGGTGTCATTAGGAGTATCTACAATCTTAATGGTTCCTTTTTTAAGAAAAAATATGCTTTTTTTATCTGCGTTTAGTAGTTGAATGGTAGTCCCTTTGTCGATGTTTTCCATCTCAAGAATTTCGCACATACGCATCATAGTAATTCTTCCGAGTTTATTAAAAAGATTGAACCCTTCTAGAAACCAATATTTGGTATACGTATTCAAAAAAAGTTGGTGTATTAGTTAGGACTGTTAAAAGTAATGATTTTTGATTATACACTTTCTAAATAAATTTTGGAAACTTACTCTAGACGACAATTGCTAAAAGTTTATTTTTTCAGTTTTAGAACCTTTAAATGTTAAAAGCCCTCGAATTGAGGGCTTTTGATGATATATAAAGTGAAAGAATTTTTATTTGTTACCCAACATCAATAATTCATTACAAACCACCTCAGTGATGTATCTTTTTTTACCTTCACTATCTTCATAGTTGCGAGAAGTTAACTTACCTTCTATGGCAACTTCCTGACCTTTGTTCACATATTTCTCTATAATATCTGCAGTTTTCCCCCAAGCAACAATATTATGCCATTGGGTGTCTGTGATTTTATCACCTTGTTTGTTGTAGTAATAATCATTTGTAGCAATAGAGAATTTGGCTAGTTTTTTACCAGATTCAAGATTTACTATTTCTGGTTCTTGTCCTAAGTTTCCAATCAACTGTACTTTGTTTTTAATCGTGTTCATAATTTTGTTTTTTTCGTGTTAAACAATTGATACCATGCCCTGAGTTTATTTCAGGATCTTTTAATTATTATCGAATTTTAAACATTTTTGATTGTTAGATAATGCTTGTTGTTATTCGACAATGCAAACATATAGCGGGCTCTGATTATTACTCGGTTTGGAAGTGTTTAATTTCGTTTGTAACCGTTTGTAGTCGTTTAAAAATGAATAATAAGCTGATAGATAGCGCGTTATGTTTTTTTTGGTAGCTATGTTTTTTTAGATTAAAATAAGTGGTTTTAAAAATTGATATCGAATATATAAGTAAAGATGTGTTTGTTTTTGCATTATTTTCAAGCGAATAAAAACCTTAAGAATACAATTAATTAAGTTTACTAGTCATAAAACTGTAATAGATAAACAAATAGAATTTCTTCAAACTAAAGGAGATGAAATAGAATTGATTATATGCCAAAAGACTATCTTTTATTGGCTATTTTCTTAACTTTGTATCCGAAATGAAAGGACTAGCATTTATAATATCGATTTTAATACTTTTTTTGTCATTAAAACCTTGTTCAGATGGAAATAACACTGAAGATAAGTTAGCCGATGAGATTAGTGATAATCACAACCATCAAGATGATAGTGATGATTCTTGTACTCTTATCTGTATTTGTAGTTGCTGTGGGATCTATATAACTTATGTGCCTGTAAAACATTTTTCAATAAAAAAGAATCCCGAAATCTCGACTGTGGATTTTTCAAAATACCAATCAAACTATAGGTTTGATTTTCTTTCCAGTATTTGGCAACCACCAAGATTGATTAGCTAATAAAGATAAATAAACCACAATTTTTAGTTAATCAAAATACAAAAGTAAATGAATAAAATAATAGTGAGTATACTACTCATCATGCAGTCATGCATTTCATTATATGCACAAACAAGCGATATAACAATAAAAGTAATCTCTGAAGACCAAAAAGAGCCATTGGTAGGAGCAACGATCTATTTTAAGGTATTAGACAAAGGAAGTATAACCAATTTTGATGGTATAGCTACTTTTACTGATATTTATCATGGAGAACATGAAGTTATTATATCTTATTTAGGCTTTGAGGTATTAAAAACATTAATAAAACTACCCACCGATCAGCAATTTATATTCAATTTAAAACCTATAGGTAATGAGTTAGACAAAGTAGTTATACAATCTTCAAGGAGTACAAGATCTATTAAAAAAATACCGACGCGAATAGAGTATATTGGAGCAGAGGAATTAGGAGAGAAAGCGATGATGAATCCTACCAATATCTCGATGGTGCTTCGTGAAAGTACAGGGATACAAATGCAACAAACATCTTTGAGTAGTGCTAATACCACGATAAGGATACAAGGTCTCGATGGTCGGTATACACAACTTTTAAGAGATGGTTTTCCACTATATGGTGGATTTTCTAGCGGATTGAGTATTTTACAGATTCCGCCGTTAGACCTGCAACAATTTGAGATTGTAAAAGGAAGTTCATCAACATTGTATGGTGGCGGAGCTATTGCTGGTTTAGTCAATATGGTGTCTAAAACACCAGATTTAGAACCCAACCTAGATATTATGCTAACGCAGACTCAGGCGTTAGGAAGTACAGCCAATATATTTTACAGTAAACGCAATAAAAAAGTTGGAGTAACGCTATACGGTTCTGGGCATTACCAAAAAGTCTATGACCCAGAAGATGATGGTTTTAGTAATCTACCCAAAACAAAATCAATTTCGTTTAACCCTAAATTCTTTTACTATCCTTCAGAGAAAACTACTTTCTGGATTGGTGTAAACGGAACATACGACGATAGAACAGGTGGTGATGTTACAAAAATCGAAAATGGAGAAGGTGGTATTCATCAATATACCGAAAAAAATATTTCAAAACGATTAAGCACACAAACGGTGTTTGAAACTGAATTAGATTCAATAAGTTCAATACATGCCAAAAATAGTTTCGCATTTTTTGATAGAGATTTGAACATTCCGGATTTAAACTTTGCAGGAGAACAAATCAATACTTTTACTGAAGTAAATTATCAACGGCAAAACTTAAAATCAGAATGGATTTTTGGAACAAATTTATATACAGTAAATTTTAATGAGGGCAACAATACATTAAATCGTGACCAAAAAGATGTAACCATTGGTTTTTTTACAAAGAACATTTTAGACCTCTCGGATAACTGGATTTTAGAAACAGGCTTAAGAGCTGATTATGCAATGGACTGGGGTTTTTTTCCATTGCCTAGAATTTCTTTGTTATATAAAAATAATGGTGGATTTTCGAGCAGAATTGGCGGAGGTTTAGGATATAAAATTCCTGATATTTTTACCGAAGAAGCAGAATTTATAAACTTTGATAATGTGCTTTCTATTAATAAAGATGAACTAGAAGCCGAAAAATCTTATGGTGTTAATTTAGATTTTAACTACCAAACAAGCTTGTTTGATCAAGTAGGGTTTTCTATAAATCAATTATTTTATCTATCGACAATTAAGGACGGACTGTTATTAAATAGTATAAATAATGACTTCTTTGCATTTGAAAACGCAAGCGATATTATTTTGAGCAAAGGTGCTGAAACCAATATAAAGTTCACTTACAAAGATTTTAGATGGTTTTTGAACTACGCTATGATTGATGCTCAATTAAACTATTTGGCAGGAAATCCACAAAAACCTTTAACCCCAAGGCATAATGCAGGAAGTGTAATCATGTACGAATCTCCAACATGGCGATTTGGCTTTGAGACCTATTATACAGGTAAACAGTTTTTGTCTAATAGAAATAAAACTACAGATTATATTACTATGGGTTTCCTTGCGATGTATAATTTTAAATGGGGTAGTGTTTTTACAAATTTTGAAAATTTTACCGATAGGCGACAAAGTAGGTTTTCGCCATTAGTATTACCACCTCATGAAAATCCAACTTTTCCTGAAATCTATGCGCCTACCGATGGTTTTATTTTTAGCATTGGAGTTATCCTAAAACCGTTTGGAAATGAAATTGACTAAAAATAAACAATATGTAGATAAATATTTTTTTAAAATATTTTGAATCAGGGGTAGGGTATGTTATAGGTATACCGTTATAGATATGTAAACAAAAAAATAATCTGTATAATAACATAGAGTTTGAGGGACAAACGAATTCTATACTATGTAGATTTTTTAAATTCAAAGATGGGAAGATTTTTTCTTTCCATCTTTTTTACAAGAGTCAAAAAAACATTGTCATTCTGCTCTTTACGATATCTTATTGCTTCCAGTTATAGGATCAGGACAGAATCCATAAATTAGTTGAGTTTGTTGTTATGGATCCCGCGCCTAATGGTTCGGGATGACAATTTACTATATGAAGACTCCATAATAGTATAATAAAGGTTATTTCAATACTTCTTCAATACCAACCGAGCTATCAATTATTGTGTTGTTGTATTTTAATGTCCAACCCAAAGAATTTGTGAGAATATATATTTTTTGTAACTCACTAATCAGCCGATTTTGTGAATTAGCAACAAGACTAGATTTTTTTACTTTTTTTTCAAGTTGTTGCACTACTTTTTTCCTGATTAGTGTATGATCTTTCGGATTAAATTGATTTAACATACCATACTGAAGACTATGATACTTTATATCTGGGTTGATATTAATTTGGGGTTCAGGGATTTTTGTAATCACAACAGTTTTAATGTCTTTATTAAGAATATAATCAATTTTACTAAGGTCATACGATACTTCTACTTTGGCATTAACAACAACTAAAGCAGTTTTTATAGTAGGAATAAAAGAAAGTACTTTTTTATCCTCTTTATAATTAATCACTTCAGAAAAATGCCCTTCGGTGACGACTAGTTTACCTACATTTTTAATTTGGTTAAGAATAAGATCAGAGGATTGTAACTCTGTTTTTTTGGTATTGGATTGATCAATAAAATATTTTATTCCAAACGCTAATAGCGCTGTAATTACTGCACCGAGTAGAAAATTACGCATAAGGTTAGTTTTGTACAAGTTGAGCATAAATGTACATAAAAAAATATAGCCCTTCTATAAAGAAAGGCTATACTATTGCTAATACGCTTTAGTTTTTATTTTATTTCAGGAGGGTACTTTTTTAGAATAGCACCAACAATTTCATTCATTTTTTCTTGCTTTTTTTCAACCTTGTTAGTTAACGCCGATGTACCCATCCCTTGCCATACCAATTCTTTTTTAGAGGCATCAATCAGATCAATATATAAAGTTCCTTCGGTAACGCGAGATACAGAGTTGTAATTAGGACCCCAAAACCAAGGATTCCAACCCCAGCCGTAGCCCCAGCCTGGACCCCAGCCCCAATTATTTTGGTATACATTTACGTTTTCTCGGGTTTTTGTAAAAATACTCACCAGCATATCAGGATTTTCTGATTTGATGAACCCTTTTGCTGTCATATCTGATTCTATGGCTCTTAGAATACGTTTTTTGTCTAGATCACTAATTTCGGCTTTGTCGATTCCTGGTTTAAAGAACGCATAGCTTTTATAAGTATCAAAACTTGCCTGCTTATCATAATCCGAAGCAACACGAACTGTGGTGCAAGAACTAAAAGTTATGATAAGGATTAATGATAAAAGAGAAAAATACTTCATAATCCTTTATTTTTTGGTTTAACAATAGCTTTTCTTGTAATAATTTAACCACAATAATCATACCATGAGACAGACATAAAACTATTTTTTAGAATAGCTATTGGTCTTTTTGTCATAACCATATGGGCAATGTCTGCATCCGCTCTCACAACAATATCCCCGACGTAGATGATATTGTTCTGTAAAACATCGATATCCTTCGGGTGTTATATAATAATCTCCTTCTTTTGGAGTTAATACTTTTTTAGGGTTATTCATATTATACAAAAATAAGTAACTTGCAGTTATATGCGTATTGTTGTTAACAAATATTTGATAGGTCGCCACTTTGTTGGTATTGCATTATGGCCTTTTATTGTAGTAAAAGACTCTTTTCTTAAAGAAGATGAGGCTTTTATTAATCATGAGCGCATTCATATCAGACAACAAGCAGAACTATTAGTGCTACCCTTTTATATTTTATATTTTACAGAATATATTATTCGTTTATTGCAATACAGAAATTCTGAACGAGCTTATCGTAATATTTCTTTTGAAAGAGAAGCATACTATAATGAAGATGATCTTTATTACTTAAAGAGTAGAAAACCTTGGAGTTTTATTAAATATCTGTAGATGCATATTTTTTCTTCGGAAACTGTACTTTCAAAAAATCAATCGATTTCCCATCCTATTTTGGATACCGCCGAAGTTTTTTTAGACATTAAACGCGAAGACCAAATCCATAAAGAAGTTTCGGGAAACAAATTCAGGAAATTAAAATATAACCTTTTTGAAGCCCAAAAACAGGGTCATACCACTATTGTTACATTTGGTGGCGCATACAGTAATCATATTGCTGCTACTGCAGCTGCAGGAAAAATAGTAGGTGTCAAAACTATAGGGGTAATTCGTGGAGATGAATTAGGTAAAAACCTAGAATACACCTTATCACAAAATGATACTTTACGTTATGCTTCTGAAACAGGAATGCAGTTTAAGTTTATCACTAGAGATGCTTATAGAAATAAAACATCTCAGGTTTTCTTGGATAAACTAAAAGAAGAATTCGGGTCCTTTTACTTGATTCCCGAAGGCGGAACCAATGAATTAGCTGTTAGAGGGTGTGAAGAAATACTGACCTCAAAAGATAGCGATTATGATATTATTTGTTGTGTAGTTGGTACCGGAGGAACAATCTCGGGGATTATTAATAGTACAAATCGAAATCAAAAAGTGCTGGGATTTCCCGCTTTAAAAGGAGATTTTCTTGCTGAGGAAATAAAAAAATATACATCCAAAACGAATTGGGAGCTTGTTTTGGATTATCATTTTGGAGGATATGGTAAGGTAAATCAAGAACTCATTCAGTTTATTAACACATTTATAGACCAACAACATATTACATTAGATCCAGTTTATACGGGTAAGATGCTTTTCGGTATTTTTGATATGGTACAGAAAGGTGTTTTTTCAAAAAATACTCGTATTTTAGCCACGCATACCGGCGGCTTACAGGGTATAGCTGGAATGAACAAAGTATTAATGAAAAAGAAGCTACCCCTTATTACAATTTGATGTTATAATGAAGAAATTTTTTTCACTCCTATGTATTGCTACATTTTTGATTTCTTGTGGAGGAAGCAAAAAAGCCGTAACCTCGACATCTAGAACAAAAAGGCCGACACCAAGGCAAACTTCGGTAACTACAGTAGAACGTAGTACCAAAGAAGTTATTCGAGAAGAATTACCAAAAAAAGCAGTAAAAAAACCAGCGACAACACTCTCTTATAAAGAACGTGTGCAGCACTATATTTTTGAATTTTCGGATATCGCAAAAAGCGAGATGAAAACCTATGGAATACCTGCAAGTATAACCTTGGCACAAGGGATTCTAGAATCTGGAGCAGGGTACGGAGAACTAACCACCAGAGCGAAGAATCATTTTGGGATTAAATGCCATGATTGGGAAGGAGAGCGCGTGTATCATGATGATGATTTAGCCCAAGAATGCTTTAGAAAATATGATCATGCCAGTGATTCTTTTAGAGATCATTCGTTGTTTTTGAAAGATAGAAAACGATATGCAAGATTATTTACCTTCAGTAAAAAAGATTATAAGTCCTGGGCTCGTGGACTTAGAGAAGCTGGGTATGCTACCGACAAAAAATATCCCGAAAAACTAATTGGGATTATTGAAAAATATCAGCTCTATAATTTTGATAATGAAGTATTGGGAAGAAAACCCAGAAAACAAAAGGAGAAACAAGCAGTTCCGGTAATTACTACAACACCTATTATAAACACAAATAGTGATGAACACCTAGTGCAAAAAGGAGATACCTTATATTCAATTTCGCGCAGATATAAGATTTCTGTACAACAACTCAAAGCATATAATAATCTAGCAGATAATAATATCAAAATCGGGCAAGTACTTAAGATTGCAACCGAGGATGAAGAAGAAGA
Organism: uncultured Aquimarina sp.; assembly: GCA_947501475.1. Classification (GTDB taxonomy): domain Bacteria; phylum Bacteroidota; class Bacteroidia; order Flavobacteriales; family Flavobacteriaceae; genus Aquimarina. The sequence goes on from CANMWA010000009.1 coordinate 223,046, forward strand.
TTTCAACTAAGCATGATCTACCAAAGAAGTAGCGCATTATTTACAGCAGCGCAAAAAGTGATCCCAGGAGGGGTTAATTCACCAGTAAGAGCATTTAAAGCAGTTGGAGGAGATCCAATATTTGTAAAAGAGGCAAAAGGAGCTTACCTCTATGACGAAGATGATAATCGATTAATTGATTATATCAATTCTTGGGGACCAATGATTCTGGGACATGCACACTCGCCAGTAGTAAATGCTGTAGTAGAAAAAGCTAAAAAAGGAACCAGTTTTGGAATGCCTACCGAAATCGAAACGCAGATTGCAGAATTAGCAGTATCGATGGTGCCTAATATCGATAAAATACGATTTGTAAATTCGGGTACCGAGGCTTGCATGAGTGCAGTACGATTGGCTCGAGGTTATACAGGTAAGGATAAGATCATCAAATTTGCTGGCTGTTATCATGGGCATAGTGATTCTTTCTTGATCCAAGCTGGTAGTGGCGCTGTGACTTTTGGGAGCCCTAATAGCCCCGGAGTGACAAAAGGTACCGCGCAAGATACCTTATTGGCGAGGTACAATGACCTGGAAAATGTAGCACAAATTATTGAATCGAATAAAGGAGAGATAGCCTGTATTATTATAGAACCAGTTGCTGGAAACATGGGGTGTATCCCTCCTGCAAAAGGATTTCTCGAAGGATTAAGAACGTTATGTGATGCACATGATATTCTTTTGATCTTTGATGAGGTGATGACAGGTTTTAGACTGGCCAAAGGAGGAGCACAAGAACTATTGGGGGTCGATGCAGATATTGTAACCTTCGGTAAAGTGATTGGTGGTGGATTACCCGTTGGAGCATTCGCAGCACGTGCCGAAATTATGAATCACCTAGCGCCGTTAGGGCCAGTATATCAAGCCGGAACATTAAGTGGTAATCCGCTTGCTATGGCAGCTGGATTAGCGATGCTTACCGAATTGAATACAAGTCCTGAAATATTTAAAAGTCTGGCAGAAAAGACAGAATATCTTCATAATGGCATTGAAAAAGTATTACAACATCATAAGATAACTCATACCATTAATAGAGTAGGATCTATGATCTCAATACATTTTGCCAAAGATGCTGTGGTCGATTTTGATACTGCCGCTCTTGGTAACAATGATACCTTTAAAAAATTCTTTCATGGTATGTTGGATAATGGCATATATATAGCACCAAGTGCTTTTGAAACTTGGTTTATTACCGAGGCACTTACCTACGAAGATCTTGATTTTACGATTGCTGCTGTTGATAAAGTGGCTGGAAGTTTATAAAACTTAGTTTGCCATTCTACAGAAGGATGAGGTGATAAATAATTAATAGCTATGACTGTAACCAAGTAGCCAACTCTAAGGTCTCTCCGTTAACTGTAGTAACATCATAAGCAAGTGGGGTATAGTCATTTTCATGAATATATGCATATTTTTTGATCAACTCTTCACCACTGTAATCTGTGAAATCTTCTCGTACGGGTAAAATTGCAATGTCTTCTATGGGTTTTAAGGTATTGGCTAATCGTAAAATCCAATTACACCATTTTGATGCTATAGCAGCTTCGGTACCCAGGAAAATAAACTTTTTATTCTCTTTGATTTGTTCTTGTAAACGTTGCGAGGTAGCATCACTTTTATCTTTATCCATAGAATCATCTAACCAGTCGGCATAGATCAGTACTCCAAAATTCTTTAAAAAATTAATAGCACTATCCAATTCTTCTTTTTCATCGGGGTGAAAGCAAATAAACAAGCTTGCTTTTAGGTTTTTGGTTTCTTCCTTAAATAGTCTAAGACTTTCTTCTACGTCTTTGGTGTATATCCTTGCAGAATTACGTAACTGCAGTAAACCATATCTGGGTAATATACTCATGAATTGTGTGATAACATTTTGTTGCTGTATATAACGTTGTATGTATTGGTTTTGTTGTTGGGGGTAAGTAGTTAGTGTAATAATATCAAAAAATCACAAAAAAGTTGTATAATTTGTAGCCACTAATTTTTGATTAATTATGGATTTGTATGTGAAAATTATGTTTTTGTCATAACTAATTGTAAGCTAACCTATGGTTAAACATACTGTCTTGTAATATAGATTTTTGCCAAGTATAAAATTCCTGATATAAAGTGTAGCATAAATATAATGCCTAAATAAATTACTTTTTTTGATTTCTTTTCCTTATTTAAAAATTTTGGGATCAGAAAAGTAACATTAGAGAGAAACAATAAATAAGCACAAATAACATTCTGCCAAATAAAATTACCATGGTACATTCTTGGACCTGTCTCTACAATAAAGGCGCCTATAAGAATACCAAAGATTGTTAAATATAAAGAATACATAAAAGGCTTATACTTTAAAATTTCTTTATAGCATATTATAGAAGATAATGGTAATGCTAGAGATAATAAAAATGCAATAGGTATATACCAAAATGGTATCCAGTTACCTATAACTTTAAAGGGAGTTTCAATTGTTACTGAGCTAGTTTGTTTCTGAAATGAACCAATTTGAAAATAGTAAAGAATAAAATATTGAATAACTATAAGAGCAAAACCAATAAAAAGAGGTAATAGGTCTATGAATAGTTTTTTGTAATTAAATAACCCATTCTTTTTTAGAATTAGAAAAAAAGTAATTGGTATAAAAACAAAAATAAAAGAAGGCTTGATTAGTATATTGATGATAACTAAAAAAATTAAAATCAAAGATTCCTTATATGAAGGAGAGCTTTTATAATATAATATTCTTAATTGTTGCCAAAACAATAGAATAGCAAAAGGGAATAGGAAAATTGTAGTAGAATTATGCCATACTATAGGAACGATTCTTCCTAAATACATGCGGTTGAGAGTGAAAACAGCATAGTAATCTGGAATTGCAAAACAAAGGAGAAGTGCAATTGAGATTAACGTTATAGATCTGTTAGAGTACTGTTTTTTTGATGCTAACAAGTCAATAATTATGTTTTTTGATAACATGTATTTTCCTGTAGTTGCCATTGATAATAAAATGGCAGCTACATTTAACATTATAGTCATATTATTAGAAAATCCCGAGAACAAGTTTACTAGAAAATAGAATAAGAAATTAGGTGTATAAGAGGATTCTCCTACATTGATTCTTGCAAGTTGACGTACGTGTAATTGAATATCAGTACTTACATGTTTAATCAAAAATGAAAATATAATAAAACTAAATATAAAGACTAAAATATGATCAATCCATTTATATATATATTTATTCATCTTTAAGTTCTTTGTAAGAAACAACTCTAAATATATAAATATGAGTAAGGTGAACACACCTAAATCAATCTAATATTATTTGTTGCTTTTGATTGGCTTCCAAACTTATAAAAATTTAACTCTATAACAAATAAAAGAAGTTGTATTTAAGTCTAAATATTAAAATAAGATTATTGTTGTTGCTGGATGAGATGTATTCTTTAATTAGACCTTATAAGATAATTATTAATTTATAATAAGTGTTTTCTCATTTTTAAGAAGGTGCTTAGAAAGGGTGTTTTTAGGTAGAGAGTTGTTGGTAATAATTAGTAGTTAGATTCTAAGTTTATCAAATTTAGGATACCAACTCCAAAGTAGTTTTGTATAAATCACCCCCGTATGTCTTTGCTTTTAACCAGGCATAAAAACTCATCTCAAAAATATCCTCTTGTATTTTTGTTGGGGTAGTAAGCACATTTGATATTTTGTTTTTAAAAGCATCGGTAGTGACAACCTCAGGGTTACGGTAATATTCAAGGATTAGTTTGATAAAGGCTAGAGCTCGTATCTCGCCATTATTTTTAAGATAGGAACCATGCTTTTTTCTAAAACTGTTTACTCTGGATTCTACAAGATCCAGGTTGTCGAGTTCGATATGTAACAGGATCTCGACCAGGTTTTTTTTGATGACCCATAAGATTCCAGCTTTTTGGGTATACCATTGGTCACTATGGTAAAAGTTGGATAGGACTCCCAATGCATCTTTAAATCGAGATTGCATAAAGTAAAAGACAATCTGACTTAGTTGTATATCTAATACATAAGAGATTTGCTCTTTATGGCTGTTATGATCAAAGGCTTCAAGGATTTCAATAGCTTGATCGGCATGACTAGTATAGCTAAGGTTTAAAGTATAAAGCAGAGTGTACTGGGGTAAAAATCGACGATTATATTTGTATTCATATTTTTGCATCTGTGCTTTCATCAGTGCTAAATAGTGCCGTGAGGTGACAAAATCTTTATTTCTAAAATAGGCATTGGCGACATAGTACAAGATCTGAATATGATAGAATATATGCTTGTCAATCAAATCTTCTTTGGTTTCAATTTGAGTATATGCTTCTTCGATAAATGGTAATATGGTAAAATAATCCCTAGTGGCTTGGGCGGTTTTATTGGTGATTTCTAAAATTTTAAACAATGACCTAAAAGTAAGGTCCTGAGTCATCGAGATTCCGAATTTGGATAAGGTATCTCTTATGATCGATGTGTAATCTTGTTGGTGATCGATAAGTTTGCTTTGTACGGTGGCATAAAATAAGTTGAGGTTTTCTTCTTGCTGTATCGATGCTTTATTACTTTTAAAAGCTTCGATTAAGTCTTCTAGCGAGATCATAACATTAAGATGCACATATTGTATTTTGGTGTAATAGATCTCATTAAGGATGCTGTAGAGGTTATATGATGTTGCTTTAAGCTCTGCTTTTTGTAAGGTTTTGAAAGCGATTTTATATTGTTTCTGTTCAAAAAATATCCTGCTTGCCAGTAGTAGTTTTAGGGTTTCCATTTCTTCAGAGGTTTCTCCTTCAAAACTTTTTGAAGCTATAAAGTCTATTAAACTGTCATGCAATCGTTTGCTAAGTGCATGATAAGCACCTTTGGATCGTTTACTGTAAATTTTTATATCTAGATCTTTAACTGGTTCTGCAGTATCCAAAAGTTTAAACAATTGAATGTTTTTGGTATCGTTTCTTTTGTTTTTTTGACGTAATAAAGCAACAAAATTTCGCTTTTCTTCATCAGATAAAGTCAGTATAATAGAAGATATAGTGTTCATTATATCGTAAGTATAAATTGTTTAAATATACTATAAATAATGATTATAATTTTTTTTATTTAAAATTATATCGTAAGTTTTTTTATAAAATAGAATTTCATACCTCGCCAGATCACTGCACATTTGTACCGTTAATTAATCATCAAAATTAAATTATCATGGAGTATAAATTTAGTAACGATGTATCCGAGGATACAGTAAATGAAAAATTAGAAAAGAAAGAACAAAAAGTGTATGATCAAAAGCCAACACCAGCTTTTATATCTGCATCATGGTCTGCATTATTTATCGGGATGGTATCCTATTGTATAGGATTATGGAACGCATATATGGAACTTAATGAGAAAGGATACTACTTTACCATCCTATTATTTGGATTATTCTCTGCGGTATCTGTGCAAAAAAGTGTTAGAGATAGATTAGAAGGAATCCCGGTTACAGATATTTATTATGGGATTAGTTGGTTTACAACAATTACTTCGATCTTATTATTAGTTATCGGTTTGTGGAATGCAAACTTGGAATTAAGTGAGAAAGGGTTCTACGGGATGGCTTTTACCTTAAGTTTATTTGCTGCAATTGCGGTACAGAAGAACACAAGGGATAAAAAGTTTATCGAGAATAGTGAAGGGTAATCAAAAGAAGAAGCCGTGCTAATTTGATTCGTCATATTGGTATCCGGGGGGAGGCTTCTTGTTTTGATGATAGAGAAGACAGCTGTATCGCTGCAGCTGTCTTTTTGATTACATTTATAACTAAACAATTTTATATCATGGGTTCAAAGTTTAATAAAGAACTAAAAACTTTGGTGGTAGATAAGGTGATCTCACCAGAGCTCGCAGACAAAATAGAACAGTATTATGCAACCAAAGATATTGGAAAATCCAATAAATTATTTATGATTTTTGGAATTTTTGGAGCATTATTAGTTGGTGCGGGTATTATTTTAATGCTTGCACATAATTGGGATGATTTCTCTAAAACTATAAAAACAATTTTGGCATTTGTACCTTTATTGATCGGCCAATTATTTACAGGTTTTTCAATTCTTAAAGAAAAATCCAGAACATGGAAAGAAGCTTCAGGTACGTTTTTATTCTTTTCGGTTGGGGCTTGTATTGCTTTGATTAGTCAGGTTTATAACATCCCAGGAGAATTAGGATCATATTTACTTAGCTGGATTGTGCTTTGCTTGCCTTTGGTTTATCTATTGCGATCAAATGCAGTGACATTACTCATTGTTTTGCTATCTACATACTATGCTGTCGAAGTAGGGTTATGGAATTATAGAAGTACTAAAACACCTTGGTTGTATATTGTATTCTTTATAGCAATACTTCCTCATTATTGGATATTATTAAAAAATAATGTAACCAGTAATACGATTAGTATCTTTAATTGGATCTTACCAGCAAGTATAGCGATTGCCTTAAGTGCGTTTATTGGTAACACGGGTAATTTGGCATTTGTTATGTATATCACCCTCTTTGGGTTATTGTATAGCATTGGTAGACTAGCCATATTTAAAGAGCTTAGAACATTAAGAAATGGCTATTTGATCATTGGTTCACTGGGCACGGTAGTATCATTAATGATATTTACTTTTCGATGGATTTGGGATGAGTTTCCTCATAAATTTGGGTATCAGTTCGAGGAGTTATATATCGTTATTGGTTTATTGTTAATGACTATTACCGTTTTGGGATACTTGTTCTTAAAAAAAGGATGGCGGTCGATTAATCTTTTTCAAATCGCATGGATTATATTCTTGTTTGTATACTTTTTATTACCCGGAGTTAAAGTTTTACCGGTAGTGTTAATGAATCTACTCGTATTGACTTTGGGGGTGTCGGCAATCAAAATTGGAGCCGATAAATTTAACTTCGGAATCCTAAATTATGGATTGTTAATTATCTCTGTACTTATTGTTTGTAGGTTTTTTGATACAGGGATGAGTTTTGTAGTAAGAGGAATTTTATTTGTACTGGTTGGTACAGGATTCTTTGCTACGAATTATATAATGCTGAAAAGACAACAGAAATTTAAAAAACAAATTAAAGATTTACAGGTATGAAAACAATTCATTTATTTATAGGGTTCATAGTATTGACATTGGTGCAAATCTTTGTGCCGGTACAGATGATTTGGGAGCAAGAAGATGTTTTAACCTCTGGCGAGATGTATAAATTTAAAACCAGGCCAGTGGATCCTACAGATCCCTTCAGAGGTAAATATATCACACTGCAATATGAGATGAATTCTTTTACAAATGCAGGTTTACCGTATGTGCAGGGAGACGAGATACTTGTGTATATAGAAAAGGATGTCGATGGTTTTGCAAAAGCGGTTAGGGTAAGTAAAACACCTTTAGATATTGATACTGATTATGTAATTGCCAAAGTAACAAGCAATTATAAAGAGGTTGTGAATTTTGAACTCCCTTTTAATAGATTTTATATGGAAGAAACCAAAGCATATGATGCAGAAAAAGCGTATCGCCAAACCAATCGAAATAACTTAGAAGACAATGTGTATGCCGTGGTACATATTAAAGAAGGGCGATCGGTATTAAAAGAAGTAATTATTGATGGAGTGCCAATACAAGAATATGTAGAGAAATAGGTTTTACTGATTATTAAGTAGTAGTTAGTTGCTAGTAAACTAATTTCTAACTACTACTTACTATCACCTATGTTACCAGGCTTCTTCGATTTTAAGACGTTCTCCGTTTTGATATGAAGCAATAAACGCATTCCTAAATCCTAGTTTTACCAATTCTCTACGAAATTTCTTAGCTTCATTAAGGGTTTCAAAGTTTCCTAAAGCATATTTATTAAAACTACCGCTTTTGATTTCTTTAAAATTTACAAAATTATCTGAGTACATAGATAAGTTCTTCTCTTCAAAAGCTCCAATCTGTACTGCATATATTAATTCATCCTGCAAAGATTTTCCATTATTTAGACCATCACCACCATCTGAGTCTAACTCCTGGTTCATCGATAGATTTTGGATAGTACTTTCAAGTTCATTGATTTTGCTATCTAAAACACTAACCTGCGATTTATGATCTTCTTTAGATATCATATTAGAAGGTGTGTTAAAATTCATGAAATATACAGTACCAGCAACACCAAGAGCAGATATAATCCCTAATATGATCGTTGCGATTTTAAATTTTCTAGACTTTTCTTGTTCATCCGTAACAGCTTTTTCGCTCATATAATTTGCTGAACGCTTGCTTTCTTCTGCTTTATCAACTTGATCTTTTAACTCTTGTAATTCTTCGTCTGTTATAAAAGGCATGGTTATTAGTTTTTTAAAACACTCAAATATAGGAATTCTTATAGAACTTAAGAGGTTAAAAAATGATAGAGTATTTTGTGTGAGTATAAAATAGAGTTTGCGACTTCTTAGACCTGAAAAATATATCATAATCAAAATAAAAACGCAATCCTTCAGGATTGCGTTTTTATTTAACTTATAAATGGACTTTAATTTACTCTGCAACCTCTACTATAAGATTATCATCGGTTTTAGTAACCTTGGTTAGTCCTAGTTTTGATAATCCTTTCATGCCTTTATCCCAAGCTTTGTTACTCAATTCTGTAGCTTCTTTGAGATCAGTGAGCGTCATGCTTTTTTCCTTTTTAAGGATATCAAAGATTACTTTTTCGTTATCCTTGAGTTCAACTTGTTTTTTCTCTGGCCTCATTTGTGGAAAAAATAATACTTCTTGTATTGATTGATTATTGGTTAGATACATAATCAAGCGATCCATACCAATACCCATACCTGACGTAGGAGGCATACCATATTCTAGAGCTCTAACAAAATCATGATCGATAAACATAGCCTCGTCATCGCCTTTTTCACTTAGTTTTAATTGATCTTCAAATCGTCCTAGCTGATCTATTGGGTCATTAAGCTCTGAGTATGCATTGGCAATTTCTTTACCGCAAACCATCAATTCAAAACGTTCGGTAAGCTCTGGATTGTCACGATGCTCTTTACAAAGCGGACTCATTTCTTTTGGGTAATCAGTAATAAATGTTGGCTGGATATAATTCCCTTCACATTTTTCTCCAAAAATTTCATCAATAAGTTTTCCTTTCCCCATGGTGTTGTTAACTTCTACTCCCATGCTTTTTGCGGCTTCTTTGATTTCATCTTCAGATTTATCAGTAATATCAAAACCAGTGAAGTGCTTGATCGAATCTGCCATAGTAATTCTTGCATATGGAGCCTTGAAATCTACTTCATGCTCTCCAAAAGTCGCCTTTGTAGTACCATTTACTGCAATAGCACAATATTCTAATAATTGCTCACAAAAATCCATCATCCAATTGTAATCTTTGTAGGCTACATAGATTTCCATGGCTGTAAATTCTGGATTATGAGTACGATCCATTCCTTCATTTCTAAAGTTTTTTGAAAACTCATACACCCCATCAAAACCACCAACAATTAATCTTTTTAAGTATAATTCATTAGCAATTCGCATGTATAATGGAATGTCTAAAGAATTGTGATGTGTAATAAAAGGGCGAGCAGCAGCCCCGCCAGGAATAGGTTGTAATATTGGTGTTTCAACTTCAAAATACCCACGATCATTAAAAAACTCACGCATAGCATTAAAAAGCTTAGTTCTTTTTACAAAAACTTCTTTTACCTGTGGGTTAACAACCAAATCTGCATATCGTTGGCGATAACGCAATTCGGGATCGTTAAATTCATCAAATGTATTACCATCTTTATCAGTTTTTGGCAGAGGTAAAGGCTTTAGAGATTTACTTAATAGTGTAAAATCTTTAACCATAACCGTTTTTTCGCCTACCTGGGTAGTAAAAAGTTCACCTTCTACACCAACAAAATCGCCTATGTCTAATAGTTTTTTGTAGACTTCGTTATACTTGGTCTTGTCTTCACCGATACAAATCTCGTCTCTGTTAAAATAAACTTGTATACGGCCATCTGCATCCTGTAGCTCTGCAAAAGAAGCTTTTCCTTGGATTCGCCTAGACATTAATCGTCCTGCAACAATTACCTTTTTTCCTTCTTCAAACTCATTTTTTATTTGTTCTGATGTATGATCAACAGGAAATAAATTTGCTGGATATGGGTTGATCCCTATATTGCGTAATGAGTTCAATTTTTCTCGTCTTACCAATTCTTGTTCTGATAATTGCATAGTTCTGCCGTTTTAAAGGCACAAAAGTATAGTATTTGAAGAATTTAAAGAAAAGTCTGCTTAAAAACTTTTACCCTAATTTAATCCTGTTTGTAATTCCTTGATTTTTCCTCTTATTTCTTTGTTGTCAGTGATCTCTAAAGACTTTTTATAATACCTTATTGCTTTTGTGGTGTCATTTATATATGCATATTTATTAGCAAGGCTAGTATATACATCGGCGTTTTTCGAAAATAATTGAGCATTTAGCTCTAATATAGCAAGTGCTTCTTCTTTTTTGTTGCTATAAAATAAAACATTGGCATAGGTATTTAACTCATACAAACTATCTGTAGAATCTTTAATGTTTTTTATTAAATTATCGATATTGTTGATGATATAAGAACTGCCATTTTTGACAAGAATTTCGTTGATAAGCTGTACTGATGAATATTTTGAAGTATATTTCTCTTTGAGAATAGATAAAATATCTTCTTCTATAGTATTTTTGGGAGACTCTACAATGCGATTTACTTCTTTTCCATCTTTATAAAAAATGAATGTAGGTACACGATGAATATTAAGACCTTCATGTTCACCTCCAGGACTTTGTTTGTAGGCCTCTCTACTACGATCTACTGCTATAGTCGTTAAGCGATCTATAGAGAAACCACTTTTTTCCAGAACATGATAAAAATGAGGTACTTCTCGTTTACTATCACCACACCAAGTACCCATAAATAGAGTAATGGTGTAGGGTTTTAGCTCGGTTTTTAAAGAATCTATAATATTTTGATTAGGGATGTATTCTTCATAACCTTTTGAAAACCATTGGTTGTATGGATCAGTTTGTAGCCCTTGTTTATTAATTTTTCCTAAAAGTTGTATAGGTTTATTTTCTTCAATAATCTCTTTGTTAAAAGATTGTGCGTATACTGTCATTTTTGAAATCAGAAGTACTACTATAAAATAGATTGGTTTTTTCATTGGTAATATATTTAAGTGTCTTGCAAAGGTGAATCAGTCGATGATATGAATTGTTTTATCCCCAACTGATTCATCATAATTAATAGCTGTTTCTATGCTTTGTTTTTGGGTGTCACCATAGCTTTGATTTTAAGAATTTCTGTACCTTTTTCGGTATTCGTAGTTAAAGTGATTTGTTTGCTCTGCATATTTGGTTTTCCATCAGAATTGAATGCTACTAATAGTTTTCCTGATGCTCCTGGGGCAATAGGTTCTTTTGGCCATTCTGGAACTGTACAACCACAACTACCTTTGGCTTTTATAATCAATAGTGGTGTTTTGCCTGTATTGGTAAAAGTAAATGTGTGTTTTACAATAGCTCCTTCATCAATGGTTCCAAAATCATGAGTAGTTTTAGCAAATGCCATTACAGGAAAATTTACAACTTTAGCATCCAATTTTGAAGCCATTATTGCGGTTTCAGATTTTACTTTTTCGGCAGTATTTTTAGTACATGATGTCATTGCAATAAGAAATATTCCTGCAGTAAATAAGATTGATTTTTTCATTTTTTAGTTTTTTGAATTAATACGCTCAAAATTCTATACTTAAGAATGAAAAATCAATAAGAAGGGGTTTGAAATAAGGACTAGACCCTGGGTGGATTTTTTGTTATTTGTTGGTTTGTAGTAGTTTGACTTCGTCTCTAGAACTTACTTCAAGTTTTTTATATAAGTTATTGATATGGGTTTTTACAGTACTAATGCTTACAAACATATCAGAAGCGATCTCTTTATTAGTTTTGTCTTGAAGAATTAGATCTAATACTTTTTGCTCTTGTAAAGTGAGATTTTTGTTTAAGAAATTAGGCGTGTTTTCTGCTTTTCTTCTTTTAAGAAATTGAAAAATATTAATGAATATTGAAAGAATTAACCCGATAATTAAAAACCATTGCCATGAGTTTTTAGTCGAAGTTTCTTTATGATTGATCAAGAATTTATCTGAAGCCAATTCTGCATCATATTGATTTGTATATGTGCTATTAGGATATTGTTTTTGAAGTCGTTCTAATAAACCATCATAGTAAGGATTCTTTTTTAAGTCCTCAATATAATACGAGTGTAAGTTGTTTGCTTTGTCTGATAAAAATGCATAAGTATATAACTCAGTTAGAGGTTCATCATTATTTTTTACATAGTTCTGTAAGGTAGAAAACCATTTTTTGGTATTTATTTTATGATTGGCTTCACTTCTATATGTAGCAAAGGCAAACCGCATTTCGTCTATAATAGAATCTACTTTTATAAAAGCATTACTTTTTTCGTTATCAGAAACCACTTTACAGAACATTTCTTTATCAAAAGAAAAAGGGAGTGAAAGCGTGTCGGTATTATTTGCAATAAATAAAACCTCTTTGCTATAAGGACAGAATCCGTTGAAATGTACTTGAGTTTTTTCGTCTTGCAAACAATTCTCGATATGTATTCTATACATATGATTTTGTGTAGGAAGGTTATCACCAAAAAAACGAAAATACCCTGTAGAATCACTTACTGTTTTTTGAATAATTTGTTTAGGGTACACACCAGATAGTTGTCTATAATCTTCAATAAGTGAAAGATAAATATCCCCAGACCAATGTTCTTTATCTACATATCCTGAAAATTCATATTGCCCAATTAATGGTATAGGACATATAAGTATAGTAATATAAAATATGTAGACTGTTCTTTTCATAAGTTAAAAATAGTACCAGAGTTTAAAAATATAGAAATTAATTTTATAGTAATATTGTAACATAATAAAATTCTTATCTACATATAGATATACTATTAATTTACTATTACACTATAAACAAATGAGTATTTGGAGAGTTTTATTAGCTATTTTTTTTCCTCCGTTATCTATATTGGATAAGGGTTGCGGATCTGTTGTGATCGTCTTATTATTAACTATATGTGGTTGGGTACCTGGAGTAATAGCTGCTTTGGTAATACTTAACAACCCCAATTCTTGAAATTAGCACCCTTCGAAAAAGTAATGTAATCAAAATGATTACTTTTGTATACGATTGTGTGATCTCTAAAATCAGGTGAATATATGAATAAGAATATCGAGGTAAGAGAGCTAGGGCAAAAAGATTTTGGGGATACCTGGGAGTATCAAGAACTACTATTCAAAGAGATATTAGATACCAAAATCAAAAACCGAAGAGAAGATGCTGGATTAGAAACGTCTAATTATTTTCTACTGGTAGAGCATCCCCATGTATATACGTTAGGTAAAAGTGGTGATATTAGTAATCTTCTATTGTCTGAAACTCAACTTAAAGAAAAAGGAGCTACGTTCTATAAAATTAATCGAGGAGGTGATATCACGTATCATGGTCCTGGTCAGATTGTAGGATACCCTATCCTGGATTTAGAGAATTTCTTTACCGATATTCATAAGTATCTTAGATTATTAGAGGAGATGGTAATTCTAACCTTGGCAGAATATGGCATTCATGGTACTAGAAGTAAAGGAGAAACAGGAGTATGGATCGATATAGATACACCATTTGCTCGCAAAATATGTGCTATGGGTGTGCGGGCCAGTCGTTGGGTCACTATGCATGGCTTTGCGTTAAATGTGAATGCTGATTTAGGATATTTTGATAATATTATCCCTTGCGGAATTAAAGGAAAAGCAGTGACCTCATTACATGTAGAATTGGGTGTTGAAAGTGTAGCTCTAGATGAAGTGAAAGAAAAACTACTAAAGCACTTTAAAACACTTTTTGAAGCCGAATTTATTACTCAAAAAACAGAAGCTTAAATTCTTCACAATCATACTAAAAAAGTAAATCTTATGTTTTATCAATACCCCAGGAGTTTCTGGGGGATTAATATAAAACTTATGAAGATGTACACTTTTTTTATGCTCTTATTACTAATATCTGCTTGTAAAACCTCAAATATTATCGATACTTCACAAGAAATTGATACAATTTCAAAAGTTCAAAACAACAAAGCAGATTGTCCCGAAAACGGTAACTGTACTGTAAAACTTCATGAAAATGCTGAAATTGTATTAAAAAAAGATACCACAGAAAAATATTACCCGGTAATTGAAAAAGGAGAGCATATTGTTATTGAATATACATTCTTAGTAAAAGGTCCAGAAGGAACTGTAGATGGAAATTATTCTGAAACAATACATTTTGAGATTAATAATACAACACAAAATTTGAACTTAGAAGGAAAAAAGCTGGAACAATCGAAGTTGATTTTTGGTAAACACTGTTTTTGTAAAGGAGAAGCGGGTTATTATAAAGTTGATCAAGGAAATTTAATAGTCAAAAAAACAAAACAAAAGATCGCTATTGATTTATCATTTAGATTAAGTGAAGTTTCGCACAAAGTTATAAGAATCAAAGAAACGATAAAGCTATAAATAAAATAAGCGGTGTGTTTTTTAAACACACCGCTTAAGCAGATAACTTTTTAGAAAAAATTATTCTTGCACAAATGGCATAGAGGTAGTTTTTCCTCCATCATTTATACTTAAAACATACATTCCTGAAGGTATTTGACTGGTATTTATTATTTTTTGTACCAGTTTACCTTTCATTACAGTTATTCCTAATAAATCAACAATCTGATATTGAGCTTCTTTATTAGAAAAGATAACGTTTAGAATTCTGTCACTTCCTACTGGATTAGGGAATATTTTAGCCTCAAATTGTTCAGTAGTAGTTATACTATCAACATTAATATTCGCATTTGCACCTCTTCCAGCTGCACCAATAGTAAATGTAGTTGATTCTGAACTTCCAAATGAAGCTCCAGATGCTATTGTAGTTCCTGCTGAAGTGAATGTATAAGATCCATTTCCATATCTACAGCAAAGACCATCGCCATAACTATCATTAATAGTAAGTGTATATGTTCCAGGATCTAAACATTCAGTTAATGTTAAGGTAGACCTGTCTGGTTGAGAACCATAAGTTCCTCCAGAAGCAACAACCTGATTATTGCTGTTTGTGATTTGCCAGCTTGTTTCCTGTGGGTAATCATCAAAATTAAGAGTCAATACAACATCAGTACAAGTGACTGGTCCTCCAGTTTCAGATAAACGTACATCATCGATGCTTATATCACCACTCCAAGAAGTACTTGTAATACCATTAAATCTAAGTTGTACAGCAGCTCCTGTATAAGAGCTTATATCAGCACTTGCAGATTGCCATGAATTTCCTTGATTTCCTGATTCTGACCAAACAGATGACCAAGTAGCTCCATTATCACTACTAGCTTCTAAAGTTAATGTCCCTATGCTGCTACCAAACATATGATATTGGAAAGAAAAAGTAGCCTGAGTAGAAGTACTTAAATCAAAACATGGAGAGTTTAAGATAGTTCTTTTGTTTGGATATCCAGTTCCATTTCCAGATGCTTCAATATACATGTAGTAATTTCCTTCGGCAGCACTTGATGGCCCAGTATTACGTGATGGAGTACCATTGGTGTTATTTGTCCAATTGATATCATCAGCTGTGCTTTGTGTCCATCCACCTAATGTGTTTTCAAATCCTTCAGTATAAGGAAATGATGAAATACCACCTGTACAAGTTGTACCCCCAGTAGGTAGTGTAGTTACATTGGCAGTATTACTCACACTAGATTCATTTCCAGCTGCATCTTTAGCGATAACAGTAAAAGCATAAGATGTATTAGGTGATAATCCAGTAATAGTATTGGATGTTGCATTAATTGTAGCGACAACTGTATTTCCTTGATATACATCGTATCCTGTAACACCAACATTGTCTGTAGATGCATTCCATGAAAGATCTGCAGAAGTTTGTGTAATATTAGAGGCCGTTAAACCAGTTGGAGCAGAAGGTGCTTCGTTATCACCTGTGTCAATCGGTAGTGTAGTTGCATTAGCAGTGTTACTAAAACCAGATTCGTTGGCTGCAGCATCTTTAGCCTTAATTCTAAAAGAATAAGCAGTATCAGCAGTTAACCCTGTTACTTGATACGTAGTAGTTGTAACTGTTGTGATTACTGTATTTCCTCGATATACATCGTATCCTGTAACTCCAACATTATCTGTAGCAGCGTTCCAAGAAAGATCAACAGTAGTTTGAGTACTATTTGAAGCCGTTAAGCTTGTGGGTACTGTAGGTGCCTGAGTGTCTCCACCACTACCAGGAGTGATTTCAAAGTTTCTATTAGAAATATCATAGAAAATATGCCCTGATCCACGTACCATGATTCTATTTTGTGTTCCTACAGCATTAGGAACAGTAATGTTTTGTGAACCATCATTAGCTACAGCCGAAGCTATTGTAATTGGGTATGCGTTTCCTCCATCGGTAGATAGTAAGATATCTACATTGGCAGCATTCACACCATTACCAGTGGTACCGGCTACATTCCAAGTTACGGTTTGTGATGATCCTGCTGACCAGCTAACATTTGTATTTGGTGTATTTACTACAAATGGTCCAGCTGCTCCTGCAACGGTTATTCTTACATTATCGCTAGCAGTACTTGCTCCACCAGGAACATTGTCTCTAACCGTAAGTCTAAAATTCATTGTTCTGCTAACCGATGGCACAACTTCCCATGTTGAAGCTGTTTGACCATTTTTTACGGTTGACAAAGCTGGCATGTATCTATCTGGCGATGTAGTAGGAGTTAAAGATCTAAATGCAGGTCCTCCTGTCGAAGTTGAAGAAGGAGGCATCGTAGCGGGTTGCGTATCCATTTGTTCCCAGCAGTATGTAAGAGAATTTCCTGAATTTGGATCAGAACCATTACCTTTTAATACAAAAGGTGTTGAAGCCGGAATAGTATAATCTTGCCCAGCATTTGCTGATGGAGCTGCATTTCCAGTACTGCTTTGTGAACCACATCGACTATTACCTTGAGAAATATTTCGCCACATTTCTTGGATGCTAATAGCATGAAAATAAGAATCACTATTATTTTGAACATTAGGATTACAAATACCGGCATATCCCATAATTGTTGAAGCACTTCCTGGTTCGACAGATGCACTGGATCTTTGACAACTATTATTTTGAGTATGATTTCCACCAAACTGATGTCCCATTTCGTGTGCAACATAATCTACATCATATGAATCTCCGATGGGTCTACCGCTACCAGTAATTCCTCTGGCTTTAGAATTTGTACAAGGAGATCTAAGTTGCGCTAATCCACCACCTCCAGTACTGAAAGCGTGTCCTATATCATAATTATTACGGCCAATGAATTGGTCGCAAACCGTTTGACTTTCGTTGATTAATGCACTAGCATTACTATTGCTTAGATTGTCTGTACTTGCATTCAAAAATATAATATCGGTATTGTTGTTTACCAATACCATAGTAAGTGCCAAATCTCTTTCAAAAATACCATTAACTCTTGTCATAGTAGTATTGATAGCAGACAAGACAGCTTCTTTTTTTACTTGATTTGAAGCACCAGAACTTATACCTTGATTATTAAGGTGAAACTGTGAGTATTCTCCAGTACATGCAATGGCAAGTCTAAAAGTTCTTAATCGACCATCATTTGCATTCTTGGTAGTTGGAATTTGTTGATCTGAAAATTTAGATTTGATATTGTCTTCTACTAAACATTCAAAACTATCAGGATTAGCTGGTAAGTCGGCTTTAGAATACGAGATATAACTACCCTTGTCTTTTGTATAAGGATCGATATAAATTGTTTTGTGATTTCCTGAAGTGATCATAGCGTGTAAACCAATTTTTGATACACTAAATCGTACAATAGTACTAGGGTCACCTACAGCATACCCAACAAACGATTGGATACTAGGAAAGCTTTTTTTAAGCCCTTCGCCAAGTACAGATGCTTCTGTTATAATAAATTGTTTTAAAGCACCATTTTTGGTTGGAAATTCTATAATCGTATTTGAGCTTTTTTGTTGTGCTCTTGAAGGTGCACTTTTTAAAGCTGAAGTCAGCATTTGGGTGTTTAAGCTAAATAATTGATACTCGCTCGGAGTGGTTTTTCTTAGCTCCTTATCAGCAGAAGCTGTTTTGTTAGCAGATATGGGAGACCATATTTGCGCGTTAATACTAATACACATCATTAAAAATGAGGGAATTAGTATTTTTTTTAAAATACTTGTTTTCATAAGTTGAGTTTGTTTTGTGTTAGTAAATTTATTTCATAGAATTTACAACTCTAAACGAATTAGTTTAGTGTTTAAAAATTGATGTTTAACAGAAAACCCTAAGAAACCTTAATTAAATGTTAAAATTAATATTCGGGTTATTGCTGCTTTTGTTGAAGTGAATTATACTAAACAAAAAAACCAAAGTTGTTTTACTTTGGTTTTTTTTAGTATATAAAAAGATGGTATCTAATTTATTTTGTAGATCAAGATGCTGTTTTCTTCTCCTTGTACTACAAACTCTAAGTTAGGATCCTTGTCCATATTGCCAAGATTTAGAACAGAGTTGCCATATACTGGAAAATTAGGAAACAGTTCTGCGTTGCTATCATATAAATATACTTTTTTGGATTGTATATCTGTGATAGTAATATAAATCTTATTGTTAATGTAATATAACTTAGGCTTAGTGTATACCCCAAAATCTAGCTCAAGAGTTCGCCCTTTTATAGATAATTTGTTTTCAGAGAAACTCACTAAAGTTTTATTGGTTGCTACAATTTTATTATCCTCTTTAAGGTTTAGGTTTTGTGTAATAACATTACCATCTTCTTGTATTTGGATTAGGTCTCCATTTTTTGCAGTAGATGTGAATTTATCTTGGTATTGATACCATTCGTTTTTAGAAAAATCAATTTTCTCCTTTACATTAACTCGTACCTTTCCTAATCGATCCAAAATAGTGAGTTTTCCATTTTTTTCTGATAACAAAATATAATCTTTGGTTCCAATTCTAATGTGCTTTGGAGGTAGGATAAGATCAGTTTCGGTGCCTTTAAAACCAAAACCGCTTACAGTCTTCGTTTCAGCATTAAACATCTTAATTTCATTGCCTTGAGAAATTACAATACGATATCGTTTACTTTTATCGTAATCAAATAGCGCTAAAGGTTGTGTAATTGTTTTTTCAAACTTTTTTGGATACGGAGCAACATCTTTTCCGTCTCGATCAATAAGATACAAAGTGTTAGCGGTATTAAAAAGCAGTTGATATCTACCGTTTTTATAAATATCAATTTGTTGTATATCCCCTAGGATTTCTCCGTCAATTTGTTTTTTCCAAAATATAGTTCCTTTATCAGAAATTAGGTATAGGTTATTATCAATATCCTGTACCGTAGCATCCATGCCTTTTGTTCTATGATTTTTTACTAAAACAGGTTTGGTTAGGAGTTTGTTCTCTAAAGTGGTAGACGCTATTTGTGTAACCGAAGTAGCTGCTCCTTTGGCAATATTCTTTTGTAAAACACTATGTATATGGGCAAAATCATTTTCTTTTATGATTTGTATAATACCTAGTTGATAGCCTTTTTTATCAAGATTTTCCCATTGTTTTGTATAGTTTTCAGATACATTTTGGGTTGCATATTTTTTTAAATTCGTGATAGTTCCCGATACTAATATAGAGGACTCGCCTGATAATTTTTTTATTGCGTTCTTGTAATATTCTTGTTCACTTAGTAGTGTTTGATTTAAGATGTTTGCAATAATATCTCTAAGCGTATTTCGTGATGATGAAAAAACAATGAAATCATTTTTAACAAAGTAAAATTTGGCCTCTATGTTTTTAACCAATGGGGTTAATATTTGTGTAAATGAATTGCTGTTTTTGTATGAGTATATAACTACGTTTCTATAGGTTTCAACTTTATTTCCATCCAGGTTTTCTTTTACAGCTTCAGCATCCAAACATGTTAATACTAATGCATTTTCTTTTTCAAGAAATATGGTTCCAATTTCAGAAGTACCCGATAAGATGTCGTCAAGATCATTAGGGATGTCTTCTAAGGCTCTATCTTGTGCTAGGGATAAATTCTTTTTAAGAATGTCAAAATCATCATACGTAAAAGAAACAAAACCTTTGGTAGTTATAGGAGTGACTTTGGCAATTCGATTTTCTTGAGGGATGGTATTATCAAAGATGCCTATGGTACTGGATAAAGAATCTTTTTCTATGGCTATTCCATCCAGGTAGATTGCATTTTGATCAATAGTTGCGTCTAGAGACGCCCAACCGCTAAAATTATCTAGACTTTTTAACTCGGTATTTGGTAATAAAGAATTGTGAATATTTGATAATTTTTTCCCGTTCACTAATATCGACATACTATTATCATTACCAGAAACATCATACACTTTTTGCAGATCTTTATCGATAGGAAGTGGGTTTGCCTGTATTCTAATAGCGTTTTCGATCAATATTTGTGATGAAGATGCAATAAGTAAACTGTCCTGGCGTATTGCATAAAAAGTTTTTCCTTTGGATGTGACCTTATAAATGATTTTTTCTGAATAGTTTATCGTCTCAATTTTTTTGGTATTCAAAGAATCTACTTTGATGGTGGATGGATCAAACTTTGAAACATAGGTGTATTCAAAATCATTCTTTCCAAGGGGAGAAAAGCATAATAAACCTTCTGATAGTTTAGTGTCATTTAATACAGTTAAACTCTTGAAGTAATCAAAGAGAGCAATATGTTTATTTTTTTTAATGAAATTGTTATTGCGTAGTTTGTTTGTAGCATCTTCTAGATTATTAATTTTTATAATAATCTGCGAGTCTCTGGGAACATGGTCAATTAAAGAGTTGGATTTTTCTGTTTCGGTGTCACAAGAAATAGTGGCAAAAATTAGAATAAATACAGCAATTACTTTTTTCATTATGCTCATACGTTTTATGTTCCTGAGTTTGGCAGTCAACATTAAAAATTTTGGGTTTCCAGTTTGCAAAATATAAAGTCTATTTTTAATGGTCAAAATATAATTAGAAAATGCTGTTTTTTACTCAATTTAGTTTTCAAAGATATAATTATTTAAAATCTATAGATAATTGTTCTGGTAGTAACCTGAAACTCTTACGATGATATTTTGTAATGCCATGTTTTCTGATAGCATCTCTATGTTCTACAGTGGGATATCCTTTGTTTTTTTTCCAGTTATACATCGGGTATTCTTCATGTATTTTTTCCATAAACTCATCACGGTATGTTTTTGCTAAAACAGAAGCCGCTGCAATATTCAAATATTTACCATCTCCCTTAATAACGCACGTATGGGGTATATTATGATATGGTTTAAATTTGTTTCCATCTACAATGATGTGCTCTGGTTGTGGTTGTAACTGCTCAATGGCGCGTTGCATCCCAAGAATTGAGGCATTAAGAATATTTATTTGGTCGATTTCTTCCATAAAAATATGTGTAACACCATAGGATAAAGAACAGTCTTCTAATAGAGGTCTTAAAGATTTTCGTTTAGCCTCACTAAGTTGTTTAGAGTCATTTAAAATAGAATTGCTGAAATTATCGGGTAATAATATAGCAGCTGCAGTAACTGGGCCTGCAAGGCATCCTCTTCCTGCTTCATCAGTGCCACATTCAAGTAGGTCTATATGTAATTTTAATTTTAGCATATACGAATATACGGTAACCATGTAATTTCAAAAAAACTATTTTTTTTAAATCTGAAAAAAAAGTTAAAGTAAACAAACAATCAAGAGGATTTACTTTCGTTAAAAAAGTATATTTTTGCCACAGTTTAGCATTCTAATGAGAAAAAACATACTATTTATAATTTTACTGATATCAGTTTCTACAATTTGGGCGCAAGATAGAAATCAGGGAGAATTAGAAGGGAGTCCTTTAAGAAATAGAAATTCAAATCGAGATTCTGATCGGTCTTTAAGAGGCGATGGTTCTATAGATAAAAAAGAGAAACCTCCAGTTACCGATTATAAAATCATAACTATACAAAATGACACGACCTATGTCGATACCACTTTAACCATACAAAAAGATTATAAGTTTAATTATCTTAGAAGAGATGATTTTGAATTACTACCAATACATAATGTTGGTCAAACCTATAATAGTTTAGCAAAGAGAGAAGAAAAAGATCGTGTGCTACCACTTTTTGGAGCTAGAGCAAGGCATTTCAATTTTATGGAAGCCAATGATATTAATTATTATAAAGTGCCTACCCCGCTTACAGAGATATATTTTAAAACCACTTTTGAGCAAGGGCAGCAATTAGATGCATTTTTTACAGTAAATACTTCACCTAGGCTTAATCTTTCTATAGCATACAAAGGGGTGCGTTCATTAGGTAAATATCAGCACGCGTTAACAAGTACAGGTAATTTTAGAGCCACAGCAAGTTATACTACTAAAAATGATCGTTATCAAATACGATCACATTTTGTATCTCAGGATTTATTAAATGAAGAAAATGGAGGATTGTCTACTCAGGGGCTTAATGAATATTTAGCAATAGGAGAATTTCAAGGACGAGAAGACGAGTTTGCGGATAGAGGATCGGTGTCAGTTAATTATGAAGATGCAGAAAGTATTCTCTTAGGAAAAAGGTTTTATGTAAACCATGAATTTGCATTAATTAAAAAAGCCGACAGTGTCTCTTCAACAAAATTGGCTTTGGGGCATATTATGGACCTTACCGACAAGTCTTTTCGATTTGATCAAGCTCAGATTGCTCCTAATGACCTTTTAGGAGAATCGTACGTGTCGGGAGCAATAGCAGATAAGGTGGCGCTTGAAGATTTTAGCAATCAAGTATTTATAGACTTTTCAAATACACGACTAGGACATCTTAAAGTGAATGGAGGAAGTTCTAATTATAATTATGGATATAACTCAATCTTAAGTCAGGTAGATAATGCTGGTAATGTAAATAATATCACAAACCGTATCAAAGGCGATGTATATACGATAGGTGGAGAGTATCAAAACACATACAAAGGGTTTCAGCTCTTTGCAGATGCAAATAGTATAGTATCGGGTGATTTTGATGGAAATTATTTTAACGCCGGAGCAGGTTATGAGCTTAATGATAACTATAGCGGGCAAATAAAAATAAGCTCTAGTTCTGTAGCACCAAACTATAATTTCTTATTGTATCAAAGTGATTATATCAATTACAATTGGGAAAATAATTTTGAAAATACCGAAACACAAAAAATTCAATTAAATCTCAAAGCCAAAAAAATCGCTAATATAGAAGCTAGTTATAGTACAATTGATAAATACACATTTTTTGCTAAAAATACAGATTTAGAAATCATCCCCGTGCAAACTTCAGAAAGTATAGAGCTATTAAAAGTTAAGCTTACTAATGGTTTTAAGTTCTGGAAAATTGGTTTGGATAATACAGTAATGTATCAAAATGTACAAGGTGGTGATCAGATATATAATGTCCCAGAGGTTATCACCAGAAGTAGTTTATATTACGAAGATCATTGGTTCAAGAAAAATGCTCTCTTTCTGCAAACAGGAGTAACTTTTAAATACTTTACAAGCTATACCGCCGATGCTTATGACCCGGTTTTATCAGAGTTTTATGTTCAAAATGTAGAAGAAATAGGCGGTTTTCCGCAAATTGATTTGTTTTTTAATGCCAAAGTAAGGCAGACAAGGATTTATTTTAAAGTCGAAAATTTTGGCGAAGCCTTTATGCAAAACAATGAGTTTTCTGCTCCAGGCTATGCAACTCGAGATGCTGTATTGCGTTTTGGTATAGTATGGAATTTCTTTTTATAATATATTGACATCTGAGCCTGTCGAAGGGTCAGGCTGTGGGATTTTCACTACTATCCCTAATGCAATTATAGGATTTAGATGTATCTTTGATATTGATCAATACTTCACTTTTTTTAGATTAAAAAGCAATGAGCGATATTACAAAAAGAAACATTTCTGTCGTAGGGCCTACAGAGTTTACTGGAATCAAACTAAAAGACCCTGCAGAGTATGCTGCGGGTATTCCTGCGGTAAAAGTAGCATTACAACATGCGTTTAAAGAAATGGGAGTGGTAAAATCATTACATACACTTTCTTATATGAATCAAAAAGATGGTTTTGATTGCCCTGGTTGTGCTTGGCCAGATCCCGAAAAACCTTCAAAATTAGGAGAGTATTGTGAAAATGGTGTAAAAGCATTAGCAGAAGAAGCAACAAACAAAAAAGTAGGTAAAGGTTTTTTTGCAAAATATTCTGTAGAAGAACTTTCAAATTGGTCAGATTATCAAATAGGAAAGAGTGGGAGACTTACTGAGCCTATGATTCTTAAAGCAGATAGTGTATACTATGAACCTATCTCATGGGGCGATGCCTATCAATTAATCGCCAAAGAATTACATAAGCTAGATACTCCAAATGAAGGGGTTTTTTATACTTCAGGCAGATCTAGTAATGAAGCTGCGTTTTTATATGGGCTGTTTGTAAGAGCTTTTGGGACCAATAACATGCCAGATTGCTCTAATATGTGCCACGAGTCTAGTGGCGTTGCATTAAGTGAAACTTTAGGGATAGGAAAAGGATCGGTTAAGCTTGAAGATTTTGATCAGGCCGAGGTGATTATAGTAATGGGGCAAAATCCAGGTACAAATCACCCAAGAATGTTATCTGCATTGCAAAAATGTAAAGAAAATGGAGGTCAAATCATTAGCATCAACCCTTTGGAAGAAGCAGGTTTGATACGATTCAAAAACCCTCAAGAAGTAAAAGGAGTTTTATCTTCTGGAACATCAATAACAGATATACATCTTCAGGTAAAAATAAATCAGGATGTTTCTCTATTGAAATTAATCATCAAGAAACTTAAAGTATTAGATCAAGAAAGAGGTAATGTGTTTGATCATAAATTTATTGATACTTATACTCAAGGATATGAAGATGTATTAAAAGATGTAGAGAAACATTCTCAAGAAGATCTTTTGGCATTATGTGGAGTAGAAGAGGATAAAATAGATGATGTAGTAGAGTTGTTAGCCAATAATGATAAAATTATCATTTGTTGGGCGATGGGATTAACACAACACAAAAATGGTGTTGATAATATAAAAGAATGTGTCAATCTATTGTTACTCAAGGGTAGTTTAGGTAAGCCAGGAGCAGGAACATGTCCGGTAAGAGGGCATAGTAATGTGCAAGGTGATCGTACAGTGGGGATTATGCATCATGTTTCACCAGCTTTAAACGAGTCAATACAAAAAACTTTCGGGTTTAATCCGCCAGACAAAGAAGGTTTAGATACAGTACATGCCATAGAAGCGATGTATGAAGGCAAGGCTAAGGTGTTTATTGCCTTAGGAGGAAATTTTTTATCAGCAGCCGCAGATACAGAATATACGGCACAAGCACTTCAAAATTGCAATCTTACAGTTAATATTAGTACAAAACTTAATAGAACACATGTAGTAACAGGTAAAACAGCTTTGATTTTACCTACATTAGGTCGATCAGAGTTAGATGAGAAAAACAGTAAGCCTAGATTTTTTACAGTCGAAAATAGTATGGGTAAGGTGCATAGGTCAAAAGGATTACTAAAACCTGTTTCAGATACTTTAAAAAGTGAACCCGAAATTATAGGAAGGATTGCTGATACTTATTTCAAAGGAAATCATCCTGTAGATTGGAAAAACTTAGGAGAGGATTACGAACTAATTCGAAAAAAAATTGAATTAACAATTAAAGGTTTTAAAGACTTAAATCAAAAATCCCAAGGATCTGGTTTTTATCTCCCTAATAATGTAAGAGATTTGGATTTTAGTAAACTTCCAAATCAAAAAGCACAATTTAGTATATGTGATTTGCCAAAACATTTGGTAAAAGAGAACGAATTCATATTAATGACTATCCGATCACATGATCAATTTAATACTACAATTTATGGTTTGGATGATCGATATAGGGGTATATATAATGAAAGAAGAATTGTATTAATGAATAAAAAGGATATGAATAAGTATGCTTTAAAAAAACTAGATGTTGTTAATTTAATAAGTTGTTACGATAATAAAGAAAGAAAAGCATTTAATTTTTTAGTAATTCCTTATAATATTCCTCAAGGAAATTTAGCTTCTTATTTTCCAGAAACAAATGTTTTAGTCCCTTATAATCACTTTGCAGATAAAAGTCATACACCTATTAGTAAGTCTATAGTGGTTACAGTCGAAAAGGTAAATAGCTAAAATAGCCTTCATTCTATTTTTTTTCATGATGTAATTATTATGTTATCAGTGTTTTAAAAAAAGATTAAAAAATACTTACGAAAAGGTATTGTTG
>CANMWA010000010.1 GCA_947501475.1 uncultured Aquimarina sp.
GCCTTCTTTATCTGCCAATAACCGGTAGATTTTAAACCCTTCATTATAAAAATGAAGGGTTTTTTTATGCCTGATTTTTTGTTATAGTTACGATACTAATGCGACAAATACATTAAGTTTTCCAAGAAACTGTATTTTAGTAATTAATATATTTATTATTCTTATCGTATTGACTTTATGAAAAGACTATTTCAATATCTCATATTTGTGCCTATTATTGCTTTTGTTTTGTTCTATATGCATACAAAGTATTCTGAAGCGAATAGTGGAGAACAAGCTCCAGATTTTGAAGCCACTCTTATAGATGGTACATCATTTAGATTATCTGACTTAAAAGGTAAATATGTGTTGCTTGATTTTTGGGGTTCTTGGTGCCCTCCATGTAGGAAAGAGAATCCAAAATTAGTGACTCTATATGAAAAATATTCTGACAAGCTTACTATTGTTACGGTTGCACTAGAAAAAGATGAAAGACATTGGAGAAAAGCTGCAGAAAAAGATGGATTTGTATGGAAACATCAAATTGTTAATCAAAATAAATTTGTGATGTTATCATCAATTGCAAGAAAGTATGGCGTTTCAGAGATTCCAGCTAAATTTTTAATTTCCCCTGAAGGTGTGTTGATAGGTAAACGTTCTTTTAAAGAAGTCGATGATATGTTGTCTTTCAGCAATTAACAATGAATGATTCATAAATATAACGTTTATATTTTTTATAAATTTAAAAAGCCCAGATTGTAATTACAATCTGGGCTTTTGGGTTAGAGAATTTTTAACTAATTAATCTCTAAGAATACTTCTTGATATAACAATTTTTTGAATTTCACTTGTTCCTTCGTAAATCTGAGTAATTTTTGCATCTCTCATTAATCGCTCAACATGATAATCCTTTACAAAACCATTACCTCCATGTACTTGTACAGCTTCTACAGATACTTCCATGGCAACTTGTGAAGCGTATAATTTGGCCATTGCACCCGATAGGTCGTAGTCCTCATGATTATCTTTGTCCATAGCAGCTTTGTATACTAGCATTCTTGCAGCTTCAATTTGAGTGTGCATATCGGCAAGCTTAAAAGCAATTGCTTGATGATTCATTATTTCTGTTCCGAAGGCTTTACGAACTTTTGAATATTCTTTTGCTAATTCATAAGCTCCTGCTGCAATCCCTAATGCTTGTGCTGCAATTCCAATACGACCACCGGCAAGTGTTTTCATGGCAAATTTAAAACCAAATCCATCTTCTCCTATTCGATTTTCTTTAGGTACTTTTACATCATTAAAAATAAGAGAATGTGTGTCACTTCCTCTAATACCTAGTTTATCTTCTTTTGGGCCGATTTCAAAACCTTCCCATCCTTTTTCAACAATAAATGCATTAATACCACGATGCTTTTTTTCTTTATCGGTTTGAGCAATTACTAGATGATAATCTGCACTTCCGCCATTGGTAATCCAGTTTTTTGTTCCATTAAGAATGTAATGATCTCCTTTGTCAATTGCTGTAGTTTTTTGTGAAGTAGCATCACTACCAGCTTCAGGTTCTGATAAACAAAATGCACCGATAGATTCGCCTGTAGTTAATTTAGAAAGGTATTTTTCTTTTTGTTCTGGAGTTCCATAAGTGTCAAGTCCCCAACATACCAAAGAGTTATTTACTGATACAATAACAGAGCAAGATGCATCAATTTTTGATAACTCCTCCATAGCCAAAACGTAAGAAACAGTATCCATACCACCGCCACCATATTCTGGAGAGGCCATCATACCTAAAAAACCAAGTTCACCCATTCTTTTAACCTGTTCCTTTGGAAATTCTTGCTTATTGTCACGCTCAATTACACCAGGTAATAATTCGGCTTTTGCAAAATCACGAGCGGCATCTCGTATCATTAACTGTTCTTCGGATAGTTTAAAGTCCATATTTCTCTATAATTTACTGTGCGCGCATAACACGCAATTTGTACTTTTTGATGAAAATAAATCGAGATTGTTTCGATATTTTTATTAATCCTACAAATATAAGTGATAATACGATAGTTTTAATGTTTTTTTTGTTTTTTGAGAACATCATTTGTTAGCGTTTAATTAAACAAATTTCTTCTTGTATTTTAGTATGTAGATGTAAAATAATAGTTGATTTTATAGATATAATTTTATTTTTATTTAAGCTTTTGCCATATTTAGTTTTTTATATTTGTGAGGTCACATTTTAATTATAGTTTCAATGTATTGTAATACCCTTGTAATATGACTCAACTCTAACCTCCGTTTGGAGGAATATTTTAATAGTAATGTATAGAACACTAGTCGTGTTATTTTTAGAAAAAGAGTTAAGTACTCAATGAATTGAAATTTTATAAATGAAAGAATTATTAAAAAAATACGAAAATAAAACTCCAGAAATTGTTTTTAACTGGAAAGATTCTGAGACAGAAGCAGAAGGTTGGACAGTTGTAAACTCGTTAAGAGGAGGTGCAGCTGGAGGTGGTACTAGAATGCGTGATGGACTGGATATGAACGAAGTTCTTTCGTTGGCAAAAACCATGGAAGTAAAATTTACAGTATCTGGACCTGAAATTGGAGGTGCAAAATCTGGAATTAATTTTGATCCAAATGATCCACGTAAGAAAGGTGTGCTAAAACGATGGTACAAAGCCGTATCTCCATTATTAAAGAGTTATTATGGTACAGGAGGAGATCTAAATGTAGATGAAATTCACGAAGTAATTCCGATAACAGAAGAATGTGGAGTTTGGCATCCTCAAGAAGGAGTTTTTAATGGCCATTTTCAACCTACAGAAGCCGATAAGATTAATAGAATAGGTCAATTACGACAAGGAGTGATCAAAGTATTAGAAAACACTATGTTTTCTCCTGATGTTTCAAGAAAGTATACTGTCGCTGATATGATTACAGGATATGGAGTAGCCGAAGCGGTAAGACATTATTATGATATATATAATGGTGATGTAAAAGGAAAGAGAGCGATAGTGCAAGGTTTTGGTAATGTAGGATCAGCTGCAGCGTATTATCTTTCAGAAATGGGAGCAAAAGTGGTTGGAATCATTGATCATGCTGGTGGGCTCATAAAAGAAGACGGCTTTTCTTTTGAAGAAATAAAGCAACTGTACTTAAATAAAAAAGGAAATAAATTATATAGTGAAATATTAATTCCATTTGAAGAGTTAAATGAAAAGATATGGTCATTACCGACAGAGATTTTTGCACCTTGTGCAGCATCACGATTAATTACAAAAGATCAGATAACTAAGATGATTGAAGCTGGTCTTGAAGTGATTTCCTGTGGAGCTAATGTTCCTTTTGCAGATAAAGAAATATTCTTTGGTCCTATAATGGAGTATACTGATGAACGCGTAAGTTTGATACCAGATTTTATTTCAAATTGTGGGATGGCCAGGGTTTTTGCATATTTCATGGAGCGAAGAGTACAGATGACTGATGAAGCTATTTTTATGGATACTTCAGAAACCATAAAGAGAGCGATTCAAAACACTTATAATAATAATCAAACAAAAACTAATATTAGTAAAACAGCTTTTGAGATTGCTCTTAAACAGCTGGTGTAGTATTAATCGTATAACCAAATACAACTATGTTCAAGTATTTTTTAGGAAGTAGTCCGAAATGGTTCAAAACCGTAATGATCGGATTTTTAATTTTTAATGTTTTTTCCTATTTCGTTTTAGGTCCAACAATAACTGCTTGGTTATTTATTGGAGAGTTTATTTTTACGCTAGCAATGGCATTAAAGTGCTACCCATTACAGTCGGGAGGATTGCTTGCTATAGAGGCTTTAGCTCTAGGGTTAACACACCCTATGTATAAAATGGATCATGGAAAAGTTGTATACGACGAGTTAGGAAAAGGGATTAAAGGTGGAGTGTATATTGAAGTTGTACAGAATTTAGAGGTCATACTACTACTTGTTTTTATGGTAGCTGGGATTTATTTTATGAAACCTTTGTTGATGTATATTTTTAGTAAAGTTTTTACTAAAATAAAATCAAAAATGATGCTATCATTATTATTTGTTTTTCTTTCGGCTGTGCTTTCTGCATTTCTGGATGCCTTAACCGTTACTGCTGTTTTAATAAGTGTTGCGGTTGGGTTTTATGGGGTATATCATAAAATTCATTCAGGATCTGGTGATTACGATGAGAGCGGAGTATTGGATAAAAAAGAATTAAGCGGAGAAACCTTAGAGCAATTTAGAAGTTTCTTAAGAAGTTTGGTGATGCATGGTGTTGTTGGTACTGCACTTGGGGGAGTTTGTACCCTAGTTGGAGAGCCCCAAAACTTACTTATTGGAGAACGTATGGGGTGGGATTTTATAGAATTCTTCTTAAAAATGGCACCAATTTCTATACCTGTATTTGGAGCAGGATTAGTTACAACAATGATTTTAGAAGCTACAGGAACGTTTGGCTTTGGAGCAAAATTACCAGAGGTTGCCAGAAAGATTATTGAAAGTTATACAGAAGAAGAAGATGCTAACAGATCAGATAAATCCAAATATGGATTGATTGTACAAGCGGTATCTGCATTACTTTTGATTGTTGGTTTAGCAATGCATATAGCGCCGGTTGGTTTTATAGGCTTAGCACTAATAATTGTTCAAACTGCCTTTATTGGGATTACTGAAGAACATCAATTAGGGAAAGCTTTTGAAGAAGCACTTCCATTTACAGGTTTAATAGTTGTTTTCTTTGTGATTGTAGCGATGATTCATGATCAACATTTATTTACACCAATTATTGACTGGGCTTTGTCTTTAGATCCAGGGAAACAACCTTCAATGTTTTATGTGGCTAATGGAGTATTATCTATGATTAGTGACAATGTCTTTGTAGCTACAGTATATATAGGAGAAGTTAGACAAGCTTTTGATAATGGAGCAATATCACGAGAACAATTTGAAAAATTAGCGATTGCAATTAATACAGGTACAAATTTACCAAGTGTTGCAACACCTAATGGGCAGGCTGCGTTCTTATTCTTACTAACCTCTTCATTAGCGCCACTAATTGGATTGTCATATATGAAAATGGTTAAAATGGCTTTTCCTTATACAATAGTATTGGGAGGGATTGGTTTGTTGGGAATTATATATATATTATAAAGAGAAATCATATACTTAAGCTATAGAAACAACGTTAATATACTAACACTAAATTAATAAAACTAAAATGACAAATTTATTTATGCTTGGCGCCTTAGCCCAAAAAACTAGCGAGTCAGTTGCCGATGAAGACAATTCATTGTCCATTATGGATCTATTGTTTAGCGGAGGAACTGGTGCAGTGGTCATCATATCTATTCTTTTTGTATTGCTTTTTGTAGCAGTGTATATATATTTTGAAAGGATTTTTGCTATAAAAACAGCTTCAAAATATGATAAAACTTTTATGGACAAGATTCGGGATAATGTTGTAAGTGGTAAAATTGAAGCAGCAAAAATTTTATGCGCTCAAACTAATAATCCTGTAGCGAGATTAACTGAAAAAGGAATTTCAAGAATAGGTCATTCATTAGAAGATATTAATAAAGCTATTGAAAATGCTGGAAGACTAGAAGTATATAAGCTAGAAAAGAATGTTAGTATCCTTGCTACAGTAGCAGGAGCGGCTCCTATGATAGGTTTTCTTGGTACAGTAATTGGTATGATTTTAGCATTCCATAATTTGGCAGCGAGTGAAGGAACTGCTGATATGGGAGTTTTGGCAGAAGGTATTTATACAGCTATGACAACAACCGTTGCAGGGTTGGTAGTAGGTATTGTGGCTTATATTGGGTATAATCATTTGGTTGTACGTACAGATAAAGTTATCCATAGTATGGAAGCGAATACTGTTGATTTCCTTGATTTATTAAACGAACCCGCGTAATATGAATTTAAGAGGTAGAAATAAAGTTAGTCCAGAGTTTAGTATGTCATCAATGACAGATATTGTATTTCTGTTATTGGTTTTCTTTTTACTAACATCCCCCGCAATTACTCCAGAAGCCCTTGATTTGGTATTACCAAAAGCTAAGGGTAAGAGTTCTAATGCTCAAAATATATCGGTAAGTATTACAAATAAACTTCAGTATTATATTGATAATGAACGTATTACGCAAAGCAAATTAGAATCTACCTTATTATCACGTTTGGAAGGTCAAAAAGAGCCTACGATTATTTTAAGAGCTGAAGAAGGAGTGCCAATAGAAAAGGCAGTTAGTGTAATGGATATTGCAAACCGAAATAAGTTTAAAGTTATATTGGCAGTTAAGCCCAATTAGAAATGATAAAGCTAGATACAAAACATAAAAGAAAATCCTTTGCATTAACAGTGTTTTTGCACGTAGGGATTATCTTTTTGTTGTTTTATCTAAGTTTAAATTATATTGCTCCAGAAGAAGAAAGTGGTATCGCTTTAAATTTTGGAACTACAGATATGGGTTCTGGTAAAGTGCAACCAACTAAACCTATAAAGTCATCACCAAAAAAAACTACTCCAGAGCTTACTTCATCAATTCCAGAGCCACAAGAGGATTCTCCTGAAGTTAAAGAAAAAGTTGTTACCCAGGAATTAGAAGATGCACCTGTAATAGAGAAAAAACCAAAAAAGAAGCCTAAAAAAAAGGTTGAAAAACCAAAAGAAAAGCCTAGACCTTCTGATAAGAGTCCTTCAAAAAATACTACAAAAGAAAAACCAGTAAAGAAAGTAGAAGAAAAGAAACCTGATCCAAAACCTGATAAATCTACATTAGATATTCTAAGCAGTTTTTCTAATGGTCCAAAAAATGATGGTCAGACAAAAGGAGGAGAGGGTAATGATAGATCGCCAGGAGATAAAGGTAACCCTAATGGAGATCCTAATGCTAAATCTTATTATGGAACAGGTAAAGGCTTGGATGGTGATGGGAACTATCGTTTAGGGGGGCGTAAAGCACTTAATAAACAGAAATTTGTTCAGGATTGTAATGAATCTGGCATCGTAGTGGTTAAGATAGAAGTTAATCAAGGTGGTAAGGTGGTAAGAGCAATTCCTGGAGTTAAAGGAACTACCAATAGTGCTTCTTGCTTAATGGAACCAGCAAAAAGAGCTGCATTTGCAACAAAGTTTAATAGTGATTCTAAAGCACCAGTTAAACAAGTAGGAACAATAATATATCAATTTAAAATATCCGAATAATAAAGAATGAATTACAGGGAGACGCTCGATTGGATGTTTACCCAATTACCAATGTATCAGCGTCAGGGCGGCAGTGCTTATAAGATTGATCTTCAAAAAACTTTACAATTAGCACAACATCTTGGTAGCCCCGAGAATAAATTTAAGAGTATTCATGTAGCTGGAACCAACGGAAAAGGTTCTACAAGTCATATGTTGGCTTCTGTGCTGCAAGAAGCGGGCTATAAAGCAGGTTTGTATACGTCTCCTCACCTTAAAGATT
This sequence comes from uncultured Aquimarina sp., assembly GCA_947501475.1. Lineage (GTDB taxonomy): Bacteria > Bacteroidota > Bacteroidia > Flavobacteriales > Flavobacteriaceae > Aquimarina. The sequence continues at coordinate 7,462 of CANMWA010000010.1, forward strand.
TTAGAGAGCGTATTCGAGTTAATGGTGAAATGATTTCCGAAGATTATGTTGTGGATTTTATAGCAAGTCATCAATTGTATTTTGAAAAAAACCACCTTTCCTTTTTTGAAATGACAGTTGGGATGGCGTTTCAATATTTTGTAGATACCAAAGTTGATATAGCGGTCATTGAAGTGGGTCTGGGTGGTAGATTAGATTCTACCAATATTATAACTCCTGAAGCCTCAATAATTACTAATATAGGTATAGATCATACTCAGTTTTTAGGGAATACCTTAGAAGAAATTGCTTCAGAAAAAGCTGGAATTATCAAGCAAAATGTCCCAGTAATTATAGGAAGGACTACTCCCGAAACAGAAAAAGTTTTTAAAGAAAAAGCTAAGGCTTGTAATAGCACATTGTATTTGGCTTCTGACTATAATGGTGCGGTCTACTCTTCAGACCTAAAAGGTGATTATCAAAAGGAAAATATTAAAACAACATTGCAAAGTATTTCTGTTTTGCAGAATAAAGGATGGAAAATAGATGATTCGTCTATTCGGCGAGGTTTGAATAATGTGGTTTCTAATACTGGATTATTAGGAAGATGGCAGATATTACAGCAAAACCCTAGAGTAATTTGTGATACTGCTCATAATCCGGATGGGCTAAAACCAGTTTTTGCACAACTGTTAAATGAAGATTATGATCATCTTCATATAGTTATGGGTATGGTGAATGATAAAGATCTGGATGTTGTTTTACCGCTTTTTCCAACTAAAGCTCAATACTATTTTGCTAAACCAGATATTCTTCGAGGGTTAGATGAACAGAAACTTAGAAAAAAAGCCTTAACATATAAATTATTTGGAGAAGAATATCTCTCTGTAAAAAAAGCGTATAAAGCTGCCTTACAGCAAGCTACAAAGCGAGATTTAATTTATGTTGGAGGTAGTACATTTGTAGTTGCAGAAATAATTTAAATTTTCTTTAAAATTCTTTTGGTAGACAGTAAAACTGTCTTATATTTGCATCCGCAATCGCAAGATAGCGGGCGCTTAGCTCAGTTGGTTCAGAGCACTTGGTTTACACCCAAGGGGTCAGGGGTTCGAATCCCTTAGCGCCCACTTAATTTTTTTAAAACCTGTAAATTATTATTTACAGGTTTTTTTATGCTATTATATATTACTAGAAAAAAATCGATTTTTTCCCTTGTGATGTTTTTGTAAAAGTTACAGGTTTATAACTTAAAATTGGGATAAGTTATAATTTGCTACAATCCAAGAAAAACAAAAACCTATTTGTTTGACTGAATAGAGGCTCATAGATTGCTTGAAAATCTAATAGTAAGCCATAACGCGTTAACGAGTAAAAGATCTTTTTAAAGCAACTGATTTGCCTAAAGATTATAAACTAAGGCGTATGGTTTTATTCCTGTAATTAAAAGAGTAATTTGTACTTCGATAAAAGTTTCTTTGACTATGTTTAGGAGTGTTTGCTGTAAAAGGTATTTTTTCTAGATTAGAGTAAGTCTAAGATTCTTTCAAGTTGCATGCCACGTGATCCTTTGATAAGGATTGCACATTCTTTATTTTTTATTCTTAAACTGTTTTCTAGATCTGTAAAAGACATATATTTTTGAACATGTGAATCATTACGATGTTTTGTTTTATAGAAATTATTTCCGATTAAATAAATCTCGTTAATTTGAGCATCTATAATTTGATCAACTATTCTTTGATGTTCTATAGTAGCATCATTACCTAGTTCGAACATGTCTCCCAGAAAGGCAATTTTATATTTAGATTCGAGTGTCTTAAAATTTTTGATAGCAGCTTCCATACTTGTTGGATTTGCATTATAAGCATCCATAATGATCGTATAATTGTTTTTTTGGATGATTTGAGAACGATTGTTTGAAGGGGTGTAATTTTCAATAGCCTTTTTGATGTCTTCTTTGTTGACTTTGAAATAATTACCAATAGTTATTGCTGCAGCAATATTGGTAAAGTTGTATGCTCCTATTAGGTTGCTGTGTATTGTTGTATTTTGATAGGATACGGATACGTTAGGTTTGTTGTCTTGTACCTGAATAGTAATATCACTTTCTCCGGTTTGTGAAAAACTATATTTATTAAGTCCGGATGACGCGTCAAGAAGCTTTTTATCGTCAATATTAATAAAAACTAATTTTTGATGTTTTTTTAGGTGGTTATAAAGTTCTGTTTTGCCTTTTAATACGCCTTCGATACTTCCAAAGCCTTCTAGATGTGCTTTGCCAATATTAGTAATATATCCATAATCGGGTTTTGCAATTGAGCATAAAAAATCTATTTCGCCTATATGGTTAGCTCCCATTTCTACAATACCTATTTCAGTATCTTTTGTCATAGATAGAAGGGTTAAAGGTACTCCAATATGATTATTAAGGTTGCCAACCGTTGCGGTAGTTTTAAGACGGCTTGAAAGAACATTGTTGATTAATTCTTTAGTTGTCGTTTTTCCATTACTTCCGGTTAAAGCAATGATCGGGATATTTAAATGTGCTCTATGGTGTGATGCTAAATCTTGTAAAGTTTTTAAAACATCACTCACTAGGATGTATTGATCTGATAGTTTATATTCATGTTCATCAATAACTGCAAATGAAGCTCCATCTTCGATAGCTTTTTTTGCATATGTATTGCCGTTAAACCTTTCTCCTTTTAAAGCAAAAAAGATTACATTGTTTTTGATTTTTCTAGTATCGGTACAAATTCCATCGCTTTTTAAGAATAATTGGTGTAATTGGCTTGTAGTCATGAATTAATTGTATTAAAAAGCCCTGCATACATAAATGGCAGGGCTTTTTTTATTTATAACGAACTTTAATATACTTCAAATATTAATTTTTTGGTTTTTGATGTCTAGGTGTTTTTCTTTTTTTAGCTTTAGTACCAACACGAGACATTGCATTTCTAAACCCGATATAGTCTGTTGCCATATCTTGTGGCATAAATCTTCTTTGAGCAGGATCTAGCCAATATGCTCTATCTTTCCATGAACCACCTTTGTATACACGTACATTGTCATCTACAATTGTTGTTCTCTTACTAGATTCATCATATCTTCTGTCTAGTTTAGTGCTATCTTCAGCATCTGGTCCTACATAATGAATAGGAGCATTGTACATTCTTCTATTTGGTAGGTTTTCATCTTGGTATCCTTCAAAATATCTTGAAGAACTTTTGTCACCATCTCTATAATCTCTGTTGTCACTATCAGTAAAGTTAGTTCTCATGTACGTTTCGTTTTCATCGATAGGTACTTGTAAGATACCGCCAGGTAATACTCGGGCAATAATTTTACCATTACTTAATGTGTCATATACTATAGAATCTGTCATTACAATTTTTACAGTTCCGTCTGGGTTAATTGCATTTTTTGTATATATATTACCTCTATAGTAGTTAAAATCGTTATACTCATCATCTACAATCGGTCTATATACATCTGCAACCCATTCTGCTACATTTCCTGCCATGTCATATAACCCATAGTCATTAGGATCATAAGTTTTTACAGGTGCAGTAATATCTGCGCCATCATCACTCCATCCAGCAATACCACCATAATCACCATCACCTTGCTTAAAGTTTGCTAATTGATCACCTCGACTACTTCTTTTTCCTGAACGAGTATATTTTCCACTCCAAGGGTATTTTTTTCTACCTCTATAGATGTTATAGCTTCTGATTTCTACCAAACCTAAAGCAGCATATTCCCATTCGGCTTCAGTTGGAAGTCTATATTTTGGTAAAAGTAATCCGTCTTTACGTTGGATATATAAACCTGTAGAGTCGTTTGTTTTAGCATATCTTTCAGATGATTTACCACCTCTAATGGCTTCATCATTACCTCCATAAGTATGGGAAGGAGAGTTTAAATAAGTTTCAGTATCAAAAGTACTTTCTGCAGATACGTCTTCAAAAGGCGCATTTTCTTTAATTACTTGTTCTTCTTCAAGGATTCTTTCATTAACGCGATTAGTTCTCCAATTACTAAATTCTATAGCTTGTATCCAATTTACTCCAACAACTGGGTAATTTGCATAAGCTGGGTGACGCAAGTAATTGTTTGTCATCATTTCATTAAACCCAAGACGATTCCTCCAAACTAATGTGTCTGGAAGTGCACCGTAATAAATGTTTCTGTATTTTGGCTCGGTTGGCGGATATACACCTTTTAACCAATCTAAATATTCAAGATACATTATATTGGTTACTTCAGTTTCATCCATATAAAAGGATTGAACGTGTTGCTGAGTTGGAGTATTGTTCCAATCATGCATTACATCATCTTGTACACGACCCATGGTAAATGTACCTCCTTCAATAAATACCAGGCCTGGTCCAGTTTCTTGCTCTTTATAATTTGATGCTACCTGAAACCCACCGTCTTTGGAATTGTATTTCCAACCTGTGGCTCTAGAACTGCTACCATAGTCAGTTTTGTTACAGCTGAGCAGTAAAACACTAATGGAAAGTGCCATTAGCGACTTAAAAATAAACGCGTTTCTCATAATCTTAAGTTCGTTAAAAGTAGAAATTAGGGCTCGCAATATAGTAATAAACGTTAAAAATACCCTAAATTTTTTAAAATATTATCAATTCACAATTTTTTATGAATTTCCAACGACTTTGGTTTAACGCAATTTTTTAAGTTTTATTATTCTTGTTTTAAAGAAAACTATAAAAATATTGCAATAAAATCATTTTTAAATTGTCGCCTAAAATAAACATAATATAAAAGAATATTGAAAAGTATACAGTTTTATATAAGATATCGTTAAAATGTGCGTTTAGGTAACAGTAAGTTCAAAAAAATAATGACTCACTATTTTTTAATCACTAAATAACTATATATTTGTCAAACTCAATTTTTTTGCAGGTATGAAAAAAACATTTATTCTTGGTCTTGTATTATTAACATTGTCTAATTTTAAAGGCAAGGCTCAAGACAACAGGGCTATAACAACAGCTACACCCTTTTTATTAATTGCTGCCGATGCCAGAGCGGCTGGTTTAGCAGATCAAGGTGTTGCTACTTCTGCTGATGCATTTTCGCAACAGTGGAACCCAGCTAAATATGCATTTATTAAAGTTAAACAAGGTGTTGGGGTTAATTATACACCATATCTTAGTAGCTTGGTTAATGATATATTTTTAGGAAATCTAAATTACTACAACCGTATTAATGAAAGAAGTGCGGTTGCAGCAAGTTTTAGATATTTTAGTCTTGGGGATATAGAATTTAGGCAAACAGCAGATGGTGCAGCCAATACACAACGACCTAATGAGTTTACATTGGATGTATCTTATGCCTTAAAACTTAGTGATCGTTTTTCGATGGCAGTAGCTGGACGTTATTTGCGATCTGATTTAAGATTACAGACAGAAAATGCTGATGATGCTAGTGCTTCAGGTAGTTTTGGGGTTGATATAGCAGGATTCTATAGAAGTGATGAGATTGCTTTCAATTCTTTTAATGGTAGATGGAGAGCTGGTGCTACAATTTCTAATTTAGGTCCAAAAATAAGCTATGATGATGCAGGGCAAGAAAATTTTATTCCTACTAATTTTAGATTAGGGGCTGGGTTTGATTTCATTTTAGATGATGATAATAGAATATCACCTTCGATAGAATTTAGTAAATTATTAGTGCCTACGCCACAAGATTTTGATGGAGATGGAGAAATAGGTGTTGAAGATAATAGAGAATATCAAGAGATTGATTCTTTTTCAGCTGTTTTTTCTTCATGGGGAGATGCAGACGGTGGATTTAGTGAAGAGTTGAAAGAAATTACTTGGTCCTTAGGGGCAGAGTATATGTATCGAGATGTATTTTCATTTAGAAGTGGATTCTTTCATGAGAGTAAAGAAAAAGGCGCTCGTCAATTCCTGTCATTAGGAGCTGGTTTTAAGTATAATGTCGTTAATTTAGATGTTTCTTACTTATTTTCAACGTCAGCAGTAAAAAGCCCACTAGAAGGAACACTTCGTTTTGGTCTTACCTTTAGCTTCGGAGACGAGTATACCGACTAATTATACATACAAAACAATAATATAAAAGTATCAAGCTATCCAGTTTGATACTTTTTTTGTTTGTAGTACATTGTGTGCCCATTATTTATACTGAAAATAAAACACGAATGAAGGAAATAGAAATAAAATCAGTATTGCATATATATGATTCGTTTGATGAATTACCTGATGACATTAAGGAATTAATGAATCAGTCGATTATGATTAGAGATAAAGCTTATGCACCATATTCAGAATTTTTAGTAGGAGCAGCTTTATTATTAGAGAATGGAGAAGTAATTTTAGGTAATAATCAAGAAAATGCTTGCTATCCATCAGGCCTATGTGCAGAACGAACAGCAATTTATTATGCAGGAGCTAATTTTCCTGGTGTTCCAATTCTAAAAATGGCACTATCGGCAAAATCTCTTAAATATCAATTACTTACGCCTACACCTCCTTGTGGTGCCTGTAGACAAGCTATCGGAGAGTATGAATTAAATCAAAAAATACCTATCGAGATATATTTTATGGGAGAAACAGGGAAAGTTGTGAAATCAAAATCTTTAGTAAATCTATTGCCGCTTACATTTGATAGTTCATATCTATAACGTTTTCGTGGATTTTATTATAAAACTCCTTTTCCCTTAATTTCGAATATGTTATTTTTGTTTTTAATTCTCTATAGAAAATAAAGGAGAAAATTAAATAATTACTAGTTTTATAGTTAGTTTTTTACTCATATTTCAGCACAATTGTAAATGAAAAAAATAACCAAAGAAGTTTACCTAAATTGGTACGAAGAAATGCTCTTCTGGAGAAAGTTTGAAGATAAACTTGCACAAGTATATATTCAACAAAAAGTTAGAGGTTTTTTGCATTTGTATAATGGTCAAGAAGCTATTTTGGCTGGCGCATTGCATGCAATGGATCTAACCAAGGACCGTATGATAACAGCATATCGTAATCATGTACAACCAATTGGTATGGGCGTTGATCCCAAAAGAGTAATGGCCGAACTATTTGGTAAAGGAACAGGTACTTCTCAAGGTTTAGGAGGGTCAATGCATATATTCTCTAAAGAATATCGATTTTATGGAGGCCATGGTATCGTAGGAGGACAAATTCCTCTAGGTGCAGGTCTTGCTTTTGCGGATAAATACCATAAAAGAGATGCGGTAACACTTACCTTTATGGGTGATGGAGCTACACGTCAAGGATCGCTGCATGAAACATTTAATTTGGCAATGTTGTGGAATTTACCTGTTGTATTTTGTGTAGAGAATAATGGATACGCAATGGGAACATCGGTAGAAAGAACAGCTAACCATACTGATATCTGGAAACTTGGATTGGGTTATGAAATGCCTTGCGGACCTGTAGATGCTATGAATCCAGTTAAAGTTGCTGAAGCTTTTGATGAAGCTATTACTAGAGCAAGAACCGGGGGAGGACCAACTTTCTTAGAATTAAAAACATATAGATATAGAGGACATTCAATGAGTGATGCTCAAAAATATCGAACTAAAGAAGAAGTGGCAGAATATCAAAAAATAGACCCTATTACTCAAGTTCTCGATATCCTTAAAGAGAAAAAATATGCTACAGATGATGAAATCTCTGCAATAGATAAAAGAGTAAAAGAAAGGGTAGCAGAATGTCAGAAGTTTGCCGAAGATTCACCATTTCCTGAAAAGAATGTAATGTATGATGTTGTATACGAACAAGATGATTACCCATTTTTATCACACAAACCACAATAAATTATGGCTACAGTAATAAATATGCCAAGATTGAGCGATACCATGGAAGAAGGTGTTGTTGCAAAGTGGCTTGTTAAAAAAGGAGATAAGATAAGTGAAGGAGATATCCTCGCCGAAATTGAGACTGATAAAGCAACAATGGAATTTGAATCTTTTTATGAAGGTACCTTGCTGCATATTGGTATTGAAGAAGGAGAGACAGCACCCGTTGATCAATTGCTAGCAATTATAGGTGATGAAGGAGAAGATATTTCAGGGTTATTAAACGGAAATGCGACAGCGTCAAATGATAAGCCAAAAGAAGAAATAACTGAAGATGCTACAGCAGCTTTTGTAGAAAAGACTTCAATACCTGAAGGAGTTGAAGTGATTACTATGCCTCGTCTTAGTGATACTATGGAAGAAGGAACAGTGGCGACTTGGTTAAAAAAAGTTGGTGATACTGTAGAAGAAGGTGATATTCTTGCTGAAATCGAAACCGATAAAGCAACAATGGAGTTTGAATCTTTTTATAATGGTACTTTGTTACATATAGGTATCGAAGAAGGGCAAACAGCTGCTGTAGATGTTTTATTAGCGATTATTGGTCCTGCGGGAACAGATGTTTCTGGTATTAAAGATGGAGTTGGTGTTGTATCACCACCAGTTGCAGAAAAAGTAGCACCTTCTAAAGAAATAAAATCTGAAGATAGACAACAAACTGCTACTACCAATACCGGAGGTAGAATATTAGCATCGCCATTGGCCAAAAAAATAGCAGCAGACAAAGGAATTGATCTTTCTCAAGTAAAAGGAACTGGTGAAAATGGACGTATTGTTAAAAAGGATGTAGAATCATTTACTCCTTCAACAGTATCTACTACTGAGGTTTCTACTCCTGTAAAAGAAACAGCAGTACCTGCATTTGCTCCTGCTGGAGAGGTAAGTTTTGAAGAAGTAAAGAACTCACAAATGCGTAAAGCAATTGCCAAGAGTCTTTCGGCTTCTAAATTTACAGCACCACATTATTATCTTACAATAGAAGTAGATATGCAAAATGCAATGGCTTCTCGTAAAAATATTAATGCATTACCTGATACAAAAGTGTCTTTTAATGATATGGTAGTAAAGGCTTGTGCTATGGCATTACGTAAACACCCCCAGGTGAATACGCAATGGACAGATAATAATACTGTTTATGCTAAACACATTAATGTAGGAGTAGCTGTAGCTGTACCCGACGGATTAGTAGTGCCTGTATTGCCATTTACCGATCAGATGTCCTTAACGCAAATAGGTGCAAAGGTCAAAGATTTGGCTGGTAGAGCACGAAATAAAAAGTTGACTCCGCAAGAGATGAGTGGTAGTACATTTACGGTATCTAATTTAGGTATGTTTGGGATCCAAGAATTTACTTCGATCATTAACCAACCTAATTCGGCAATTTTATCTGTAGGTGCAATTGTGGAAAAACCAGTTGTTAAAGACGGTCAGATTGTTGTTGGTAATACCATGAAAGTAACACTTGCTTGTGATCATAGAACAGTAGATGGAGCCACTGGAGCACAGTTTTTACAAACATTACAACAATATCTTGAAAATCCAGTAACTATGCTGGCATAATTCAAAAGGAGATACAATATTTGATAAAAAATCCCACTTCAATTGAAGTGGGATTTTTTATCTTTAACCAAAACAAGATTCTTATGAAAAGGTGTATATGTCTTATAACAATTTCAATTTTATTTATTAATTGTAAACAAACTACCTCTGCTCAACAACAAGTTGAAGGATCAGAAAAGATTACGATTGAGGATATCAAAGCTTCAGATGTAGAGCGTATCATGAATTTTTTAGCAAGTGATCAGCTTAAAGGAAGAGATACTGGCAGTGAAGGGTTAGAAAAAGCAGCACAATTTATAGAAACAGAATTTAAGAAATATGGAATCGAACCTTATTTCAAAACATATAGAGATGTTTTTGATGCCAAAGGAACTGCCACTTATAATATTGTTGGGTATGTTAAAGGAACAGATGAAACATTAGCAAAAGAATTTATTGTGCTTGGTGCTCATATCGATCACATCGGAACAGGAAAAGAAATTAATGGGGATACTATTGCAAATGGTGCTAACGATAATGCGGCAGGAAGTACCGCAGTAATTTCTTTGGCTAAACAATTTGCTCAATTAAAAAATAATAAGAGAAGTATTCTTTTTGTATTGTTTGGCGCCGAAGAAAAAGGATTACTTGGTTCTGAGCATTTGGCAACAGTATTAAAAGAAGAAAACCTTGACTTATATGCCATGATTAATTTTGAAATGATTGGAGTACCACTTAAAGATAAATCGTATAAAGCTTATATAACCGGGTATGAGGTGTCTAATATGGCTACGAAAATTAATGATTATTCTGGTTCAGAATTAATAGGATATCTTCCAAAAGCAAAAGAATTTCAGTTATTTAGAAGGAGTGATAACTACCCGTTTTATTCAAAATTCAATGTGCCTTGTCAGACAATTTCTACTTTCGATTTTACCAATTATGAGTATTATCATCATGTGGATGATGAAGTTTCAGAAATGAATTTTAAATTTATGGCATCACTAATTAATGATTGTTTTCCTGCAATTACAAAAATGAGCAATACATCCAATAAAGAAATTAAATTGAATTAATTTTTAAGGAGATTTATGAAAAATATTATTATTACAGGTGCAAGTAGAGGTATAGGGTATGAGTTGGCAAAGTTATTTGCAGATCAAGGTCATCAGGTTTTAGCCCTATCTCGAAATTCTAAACCTATTTCGATACTTCAACATAAGAATATACATACATTTTCTTTTGATATCTGTAATCCAAAGGATTTAAAAACCATGGTGGATTATGTTTCCAAAGAATGGAAGCATGTAGATATTCTAATTAATAATGCGGGTAAACTATTGAATAAACCTTTTGAAGAAATTTCTACCCAAGATTTTGAAGAGGTGTATAAGGTGAATGTTTTTGGTGTAGCCGAAATTACGCGCTTGGTTTTACCTATAATGAAATCTGGAAGCCATGTGGTTACTATAAGTAGTATGGGAGGTATTCAAGGAAGTATGAAATTTCCTGGATTAGCAGCTTATAGCTCTAGTAAAGGTGCCGTTATTACACTTAGTGAATTATTGGCAGAAGAGTATAAAGAAAGCGGTATTGCTTTTAATGTATTAGCGCTAGGGGCTGTGCAAACAGAGATGTTAGCAGAAGCTTTTCCTGGTTATGAAGCACCACTCACTGCTATTGAAATGGCTACCTATATTAAAAATTTTGCACTTACAGGTAATACAATCTACAATGGTAAAGTACTGCAAGTGTCTAGCAGTACTCCGTAATCTTACTATTTAATTAAAATAACAGGCTTTAATAGCCTGCTACAGACACATTTTGTAGATTTAGATACTGATAAAATTGATTTACAGTAAACACTTCCTTTAATTCTTGATTTTGGAAATATACTATATTACTCAAACTTTTTGATTTTTCTTTTATTGATAAATTTGATTGTAACACTTTATTAGCTTTAACAGAGTATTTAAAAATCGTTTTTTCAAGAACTTTACTCGCACGAATCGTAAGGTTGAGTTCTTTTTGTAATTCGATAGCCTTTTCTGTTGCTAATTTTCGAAGTATTGTAGTCTCTTTTCCCTTCTCTTCAGTTTGAGTCTGTGCTTTAGTGTTAGTAATACACATAAAAAGAACAATCAGAGTTATTAATATTCTCATAATATGTAAGTTTTGAGCTTGTGTTAAAAATAAGTTAAGATTTTAAAAGTATTAATAATTGATTAACAACAAGTTAAAAACTTAAAATAATCGATAAATGTTAAATTTTACTCGATTAAAAACCAAAATTCGATAGTTTTGTTGGAGTGTTTTAAAGGTAAAACCGTAAATAATTAAGATTTGCAATTAGCGATTACCATATTTTTGATAGATTTTTTTGAAGACAAATCTGTCAAAGTAAAATTAAAATAATAGGTATATTTTTTTTTAACTTTTGGTTGATCTGGATTAGCTTTGATCTTAATTTTATAACGATCATTTTGGTAAGTTTCTATCCATGCACTCCCTGGTTTTCGAGTTTTTGATCGCGGCTTTGTTATTCGAATTCGTTGCTTTTCAGTATTCTTGCCAAGTTGTATAATAGCAGAGGTGTCTCCTTTAAAGCGGCCAAAATATAATTTTTTATAATCTGTATTTTTATCTTTCACCATAAATAAACAATCGCAAGCATTAATATCTTCCCAGGTAAAAGTGAGATCTCGATAAGAAAACTTCTGTATGTACTTAGGCTTCTTTGTATTAGATTGTTTTTTAATTTGTTTAAGATTAGGGTCAGGGATTGAATCAATTATCTTTTTTTCTGTATTTTTTGGGATTTCAGTTTGCTCAATAGTAGTCTGCTTAGACTTGTCTTTTGTACAACCAAAAATCAAGAAAAAGGTAATATACATTAATATTGATTTAATAACCCCATATTTTAGTTTACTAACCATATAAAGAAACTTTATTTAGAGCTTAACAGGTGTACTAACAATATAATAAATATAAACTTGAAAATGAATAAGTTATGGATTTAAATGATGACAAAGTATTTACGGCTTGTTTGGATATTTATGTATAGATAAATGAGAGCATAAAATAATAAATTTAGCATGCTATGCTCATGGGGTTAATTTTGTATTTTGCGTACGTGAAGCAAATACTTGCCAGATACATACCAGAGCGAGCCATTGATATGGCATTTGACTTAATTGTTGGATGTAATGTACACCTCAAGATAGTGAATGAAAGAGTTACCAGACATGGTGATTATCGAAAAATGCCAGATGGAAGACATCAAGTCACCGTTAATGCCTCACTTAATAAATACCGATTTTTAATTACATTAATTCATGAGATAGCACATCTTGTAGCTTTTGAAAAATACGGGAGATATATAAAACCACACGGTATAGAGTGGAAACGTACTTTTCAACAATTAATGTTGCCTTATATTAATCCAGAGGTTTTTCCTTCAAAATTATTACCAGTTATTGCTAATCATTTCAAAAATCCACGAGCAAGTAGTGATACCGATGAAAAATTATCTTTGGCACTAAAACAATTTGATCCTGAAAGTGATAAAAACTATATCTTTGAATTGCCCTTCGGAAGTACATTTAGATTGTATAATGGAAAAATCTTCAAAAAAGGTAATAAGAAGGTGAAAAGATATGAATGTATAGAACTAAGCACAGGTAGAATATACCTGTTTAACCCCAATGCAGAAGTAGAGCTGTTAAATTGATTATGAATAAAAACTATTATGCCATACTAATGGCGGGAGGTATAGGATCTCGATTTTGGCCGGTAAGTACTACCGAGTTTCCAAAACAATTTCATGATATGCTAGGAACCGGAGAAACATTGATTCAGCGTACTTTTTCACGTTTAGCGAAGATAGTTCCTAAAGAAAATATATTTATCCTTACCAACGAGAGATACAATGATCTGGTTCTTGAACAATTACATGGTCTTGAACAAAGGCAAGTAGTTACAGAGCCTGCGATGCGTAATACAGCTCCTTGTATTTTGTATGCTTCAATGAAAATACAGAAAGAAAATCCGGATGCTGTTATGGTAGTAGCGCCTAGCGATCATTGGATAGAAGATGAAGATGCGTTTATATTAAATCTCGAGCAATGCTTTAATGCTTGTGCTCAGAAAGATATTTTGATGACATTAGGTATTCAGCCTACATTTCCGAATACTGGATATGGATATATTCAATATAATAAAGAAGAAGAATCAATAAAAAAAGTAGCAGAGTTTACCGAAAAACCAGATTATAATACCGCAAAAACATTTCTAAGTAAAGGAAATTATTTATGGAATGCAGGAATCTTTATCTGGAGTGTCAATAGTATATTAAATGCATTTGCAGACTTTCAAAAAGAGATGACTTCTCTTTTCGAGAAAGGTAAACATCTATATAATACCAACCAGGAACATGATTTTATTTATGCAAACTATCCTTTGGTAGAAAATATATCTATAGATTATGCAATTATAGAAAAAGCAGAAAATGTATATGTATTACCCGCTACCTTTGACTGGAATGATTTGGGTACTTGGGGATCACTATATGATAAATTAGAGAAAACCGATGCAAAAAATGCAGTAGTAAACGCCCGAGTAGTATCACAAGATGCGTCAGGTAATATGATCAGAACTTCAAATGATAAAATTGTTGTTGTCGATGGACTAGAAGATTATATCATTGTCGATAAAGAAGATGTACTTTTGATTTATCCTAAACAAAAAGAACAGGATATCAAACAAGTACTTAAAAAAGTAAAAGAAACATACGGAGAACAATACGGATGACATCTATGGAAGATAATATGAACCAACCCGTTTCTCAGGAAGAAGTAACTGAGACTGTAAAAAGAGATGCCAAAGGCCTATTTGCAAGTGTAAGCAAGTTTCTTAGAGAATTATTGAATATTAGATCAGAAACAGATAAGGATCAGACCATAGAGGATGTTAAAAATGATATTCCGTTTAAAGGACATACGGCATGGATTCTGATTTTCTCAGTATTTGTTGCATCTATTGGGCTTAATGTAAGTTCTACAGCAGTAGTGATCGGAGCCATGTTAATCTCTCCACTAATGGGTCCTATTGTTGGTGTTGGACTTTCTATCGCTATTAATGACATCGATACGTTAAGGCGATCTTTAGTGAATTTGGGTGTAATGGTTGGGCTTAGTGTATTGGCTGCTACTTTGTATTTTTGGGCTTCACCTTTAACAGAATTAACTCCAGAACTAGAGGCTAGAACTGCACCTACCATTCTCGATGTATTGGTGGCCGTTTTTGGTGGTTTGGCACTCATTGTGGCTAAATCTAAAAAAGGAACTATGCCCAATGCTATTGCAGGAGTTGCAATTGCTACTGCGTTAATGCCTCCTCTATGTACAGTAGGATATGGTATTGCCGTATGGGAACCTGAGTTTTTTCTAGGAGCATTATATTTATTTAGTATCAACGCCATATTTATTGCCTTATCAACTTTTATTGTTGCAAAATTATTGCGTTTTCCAATGTTACGGTATGCAAACTCTGCAAAACGTAAACGTACTGCACAATTAGCTTCATTACTAGCTGTTTTGGTGATGATTCCTGCTAGTTATACTTTTTATGTTACTTTAAATGAAAGTAATGCAGAGCATGATTATAAAGTTTTTCTTGAAAATGAAATTGAAACAAATGAAAACCTATATCTGCGTAAAGACTTTTACAATTACAGCGAGAAAACTATAAAACTATATTTTGATGGTGAAATACCAGATGTAATAGTGACTGATCTTAAAAATGAAATCAAAGAATATGATGATATAAGTGATTTTGAGCTTACTATAAATGGAAACAAGTCAAGAGGGCTAGATCAGGTTTCTAAGGCATATGATCGTGCTATAGTTGAGTTAGATCGCTTAGAAAAAGAAAATGATAAGCTGTTAGATGAAATAGAAGATTTTAAAATTCAAATAGTAGGTTTAGAAACAAATCTAAGAGAAGCAAATAAAGTAGTACCGATAGAAGTATTGCCTTATTTTAATATTTCTAAAGATGCAAAAATTAGATTTCCTGATCTAGCAGAGTTAGGGTATGGCGAAGTTCTAAGATCAAATTTTTTAAAAGTAGACACGATACAAGTAATTTTTCCGAAATGGAAATTTCAAGTGTCTGATAGTTTAAATGCTATTAGAGTCAATTCCTTACAAGAATGGATAACCAAAGAGATGAAGGCAGATACGTTGTTTGTAGAATAAATTATACAAAGAAAAAAACTCACTAATGAGATGTAAGATACTATCATTGCTATTGTTTGGTATAACACTAAATAGCTTTAGTCAAAATTCAGAAACTATGCAATTACCTTATGAGCAGATCCCAGAATATCCTGCAGATTATACTTCCGGAAATATTATTTCACGATTTATTGATGGGTTGGGATATCGATACTATTGGGCAACCAAAGGGCTTACAGAAAATGATTTTAAGTATGCACCTTCAAAAGATGGGAGGACAACATTGCAAACCCTGCAGCATATATACGGATTGTCAAAAGGAATTGCAAATGCCCCACAAAACCTACCCAATATAAGAACTACAGATCAACCAGATCTTACTTTTGAAGAACTTAGAAAACAAACTCTATTAAATTTTAAAAAAGCAAGTGAAATGCTTTCTGGAAAATTAGCAGCCGAAGTGTCTACTTATAAAGTGATTTTTCAATCAGGAGATAATAAAAGAGAGTTTCCGTATTGGAATATGATTAACGGGCAAATATCTGATGCAATGTATCATGTAGGACAAGTAGTATCTTACAGAAGATCTTCGGGTAACCCTATGAACCCCAAGGTGAATGTTTTTTTAGGTAAAACGGGTAATTAGAGGGGTAACGACCTTAGAATTTGTTGATATTTATAAATTTAAAGATGTTGGCGTTTATTTAAAAAGTTATAATTCTTATTTTGACGGTTTAAAATTCACATTAAATATAAAATTAACTATCGATGAACTGTTATAACCATGGGGATCAAGTTGCAGTTTCACAATGCCGCGATTGTAATAAAGGGTTATGTGATTATTGTGCTCACTTTTATCAGATACCTCTTTGTATAAGTTGTAATCAATTGCATATAGATTATGAAAAGAAAAAAATTAAAAAGGAATTTTTCTGGACATTGGTGCTAGGTACTATTACAGCTGCTACAATGTTTTTTTTATTGATAACATCAGAAATGCCACCAGACAAAACCATAAACGATGTGTATCTGCGAACCTTAATAACGTTTTTTGTTTTTGCACCAATAGTACCTGGTTGGTATGCACTTAATAGCTTTGGTTCAAACTTTAAAGGTTTCTTTTTGATATTTTCATTACCAGGACTGTTTGTGTTTTATGCTTTAAAAGTTTTAGTTTCTATTCCAGTTGGGCTTATCGCATTGCCTATCCGTTTTGTTAGAAATGCCAAACGACTTAAAGATTTAAATGCAATACCTTTAGAGTATAGTTAATACTGCTATTAAGCTTATTTGAAGAAGAAACAGGCATTCAATTACAATCCCTTCAACTGTGCATCTCGTACTTTTTTAAACAGATTTGATGAGTATACAAAATCCGTTACAGCTTTATTATCGGTTTTGAATATCTGAGATTTATCACCTTCCCATTCTAGATATCCATTTTTAAGGAAAACGATTTTTTCTCCGATTTCCATTACCGAGTTCATATCATGTGTGTTAATTACTGTAGTGATATCATATTCTTCGGTAATTTCTTTAATCAGGTTGTCGATTACAATAGCGGTTCTAGGATCTAGACCAGAGTTGGGTTCATCACAAAATAAATATTTTGGGCGGGTAACAATAGCACGGGCAATAGCTACTCGTTTTTGCATACCACCACTAATCTCTGAAGGAAGTTTCTTTTCAGCATTTTCGAGGTTTACTCGATCCAGTACTTCGTGCACTCTTTCTAGCATTTCTTCTTTCTTCTGTTTGGTAAACATCATCAATGGAAACATCACATTTTCTTCAACCGTCATAGAGTCAAATAGAGCACTCCCTTGAAAAACCATCCCCATTTGTTCTCTTAAGTCTCTTTGTTGTTGCTCATTTAGATCAGAATAGGTGCTGCCATCATAACAAATAGATCCTTGTTCTGGAGTGAAAAGCCCTAGCAAACATTTTAAAAAAACAGTTTTACCACTACCACTAGTACCAATGATAAGATTGGTTTTACCACGATCAAAGGTTGTTGTAATCCCTTTTAAGATTTCTTCTCCATTAAAACCTTTATGTAGATCTTTTACTTCTATCATTAGCTTAGTAATAATTGGGTGAGTATATAATTAGATATGATAATAACTACTGTAGTCCATACAAATGCAGAAGTACTTGCTTTGCCTACCTCAAGAGCTCCTCCTTTCATATAATACCCATGAAAAGATGGTATCGTTGCTAATAAAAAAGAATATAAAAAAGTCTTTATAAACGCATACACCAGATGATAAGGAACAAATTCTTCGCGTAATCCGGTTAAAAAATCACTACTAGATACAAACCCTCCGTATACACCTGCGACATACGCTCCAAATACTCCGGTAAACATAGCAATGGCAATTACAAAAGGATACATTAGCATGGCTATGATTTTTGGAAACACCAAATAATTAAGTGAATTAATACCCATCACTTCGAGAGCATCAATTTGTTCGGTTACTCTCATTGTACCTATACTGGATGTAATAAAAGAACCAACTTTACCGGCCATGATCACAGAAATAAATGTCGGAGCAAATTCTAAGATTACAGATTGTCGCGATGCAAAAGCAATGAGTTTTTTGGGAATTAATGGGTTGGTAAGATTTAATGCTGTTTGTATTGCTACAACCGCACCAATAAAGAATGCAAGAAATACGGTAATCCCTAATGAACCAATAATTAAATCATCTATTTCTTTAAGTATTAGGTTCCTTAATACAGAACCTTTAGTCATTCGACTAAATACCCCTTTTAACATTAAAACATAGCGACCAATATCCTCTAGGTAAAACATGCTGAATAATTAGAAAGGCTAAAATAGAAAAAAAATCAGCGACAGCATTTAACCTTCTATTAAAGTTTTACATTTGCATAAATGCTATTTTCGCTATCTAAATTATAAAAGTAATGACAAAGAAAGTATTCCTGATTGTATTTTTATGGGTAATGTTTATACCTTGTAATGCACAAGACACTCATGCAATAAATAATTCACCAAAACTAGTTGTTGGTATTGTTGTAGATCAAATGCGATATGATTATTTAACTCGCTTCTATAATAGATTTGGCGAAGGGGGATTTAAGCGTATGATCATTGAGGGGTACAATTGTAAAAATAATCACTTTGATTATGTGCCTACATATACTGGCCCTGGTCATACATCTGTATATACAGGTACAACCCCAAAAAACCACGGAGTGATTTCTAATAATTGGTATGATAAGTTTAGTAAAAAAATGGTGTATTGTGCTAGTGATCCATCGGTAAAAGCAGTGGGGTCTGATAGTGAACTAGAAAAAATGTCACCACATCGTATGAAAACTACTACGGTTAGTGATCAAAATAGATTACATACTCAACTTAGAGGAAAAACAATTGGTATTGCCATCAAAGATCGAGGGGCAATACTTCCTGCAGGACATACAGCTAATGGTGCATATTGGTTTGCAGGAAAAGAAGAAGGGAAATGGATTACGAGTACCTATTATCGTGAAGAGTTGCCAGAGTGGGTTAAAAATTTTAATGAATCAGGCAAAGCTAAATCATATTTCAAAGTATGGAATACGTTATATGATATCAATACCTATAAAGAAAGTGGTGCAGATCAGAATCAATTTGAAGGAGGATATAAAGGGAAAGAAACTGCTACATTTCCTTATGATTTAGCAAAGCTAAAGGATCAAAATTCTGGATATGATATTATAAAGTCATCTGCGTATGGAAATAGTTTGACTACAGATTTTGCAATTGAAGCTATTAAAGGTGAGCAGTTGGGATCAGATGATATAACAGATTTTTTAACAGTAAGTTTCTCAAGCACAGATTATGTAGGGCATAATTTTGGAGTAAATTCTAAAGAAATTCAAGATACATATTTGCGATTAGATCAAGATCTAGAAAGATTATTTGCAGCATTAGATAAAAAAGTGGGTAAAGGTACATATACAGTGTTTTTAACAGCCGATCACGGAGCAGTACATGTACCATTATATCTACAATCGGTTAAGATTCCTTCAGGTTATTTTGATAGTAAAGGGTTTCAAGAGAACGTTAAGGCGTTTGTAAAAGAAAGTTTTAAAGTAGATGGTTTGATAGAAGATATATCAAACAATCAAATATTTTTCAATTATGCAGCTTTGAAAAAAAATGCGATTAATGCTGAAAAACTAGAGAAATCAATTGCTCATTTTGTGCTTCAGGAAAATCAGATTGATAAAGTGTTTACAAGAGCTCAGTTGCAATCTACAGAATACACTTCGGGCATTGCTGAGTTGATTCAAAAAGGGTTTAATCAAAAAAGAAGCGGAGATGTTGTTATGGTACTTGATCCTGCAACAATAATACCTTATTCTAAAACTGGATCTACACATGGTAGTGGATTAGCCTATGATACTCATGCTCCTTTATTATTTTTTGGGCACGGCATCAAAAAAGGTAGTACAACCAAAAAAACTTTTATAACTGATATAGCACCAACAGTTTCGGCATTATTAGGAATTACATTTCCTAATGGAGCTACAGGCGATGTATTATCTTTTGTGTTAGAGTAGTTTTTCTTTTATTTTTCTCCAGCGAAGTTTGCGAATAAAAATCCCTTCGTCTTTAGAAACAAGAAAGGGTTGTTTTTTTCTTTTTGCTTTAAAAAAACCTGCTAAATAATCTGTGATGAGTTGAGGTCGTTTTTTGAGTAATGCTAATTTGATTGAAGCGATCATAGTGATCCAAAATCCATAGCGCATTCGATAAAAAGCTTCACCTTGTTTATATTTTGCTTTTGAGTTATAGGTGTTACCTGTGGGTTTTAGATGTTTTACATGAAGAGATTCATCGGTTTTAATTGCCCAATTATGGTATTGAGCAAGTAACTCATCTATAGTGTCCCATCCCATCGATGGTTTCAGGCCGTTAATATCTTCAAAACAGCCTTTTCGATATGCTTTTAATGCCCCCCGTATATGGTCTTTATTGGTAAGATTCTCTAATGTCCAGTCATTGTCTTTTTTGATATAACAAAAACCACCTACCATTCCAGTGATGGGGTTTTGTTCAAAATGATTTGTTATTTTTTCTAAATAATTTTCCGGAAAAATAAGATCTGCATCAAACTTACAGATAATATCATAATCAGAATTTAGAGTTTTATACCCATGGTAAAAAGCATTAATTACTTTACTGCCTGGCATGTGTTCTTCAGAAGAATCGGTATTAAGTAATGATACAAAATCATATTTTTTGATAAATGTGTTTACAATGCTTTGTGTATCATCAGTAGAGTTATCGTTGACTACAACTATCCTTTTTGGAAGCTTAGTTTGAGAAACAAGCGATGTTAAGGTTTTAGAAATAAAACGTTCTTCATTATGAGCGGGTATGACTATATAAATGTTCAATTTCTATTTGCTTCTCTCTGCGTAAACAATATAATATCTAGGAGTAAAGGATCGCAATAAAGGTCTAAATCCAAGTTTTTTAACAGGGTGTGTCCATTTACTTCGAGCTTTTATGTTCCAGCCAGCTTTTTCTAATAACCAATCAAATTGCCAATCTTCAAATTCATGATAATGTCTGTCCCAAGGATCTGTTTTGCTTCGGTAAGCAGGCGAGAACCATAGTTTAAGGGGTACAGAAGCTACAAGCTTATCTGCTTTGATATCTCGTAATACATTAAAAGGAGCGATGAGGTGTTCAAAAATTTCAAACGCTGTTACAATTTCAGCATCATTATTTTTTACTGCCTCAGTATCAAGATCAAGATCTTCACCAGAGGTATTAGATACTATATATCCTTCTTTTTCCATAAACTCCACAAAAGGATTTTTAACTCCTAAATCCAGTATTTTTGCAGGTGCTGATACGTTTTCTCTAAGGAATTCTAATGTGTTTTTATATCTTTTGTGAGGAAAGCTTCCTTCGTACATAGTAGTTGTATCAATAATTACGCATGTAAAAATAGGCAAATACTAAGATTACTGTCTACCTGGTGGATATAATTTTTTTAAAGGATTTAATTTTGATATACAAAGGCATTGATATTCATACCAGCACCTACACTTGCAAATAATAAAAGATCCCCTTTATTTATCGATTGATTTTCTATTTTTTTATTTAAAATAAGGTCATATAAGGTAGGTATGGTGGCTACACTACTATTTCCTAATTTTTGAATACTCATTGGCATAATCCCTTCAGGAACTTCTTGGTTATAAAGGCCGTAGAATCTTTTTACAATAGCCTCGTCCATTTTTTCATTCGCCTGATGAATAAGAATTTTTTTTACATCTGCGATATCAAAATCAGTCTTATCCAAACAAGCTTTCATTGCAAGAGGAACATGATTTAAAGCAAACTCATATATTTTTCGACCATGCATTTTAATATACTTGTTAGTATCTTCAGAATTTTGATTGTATGTCTTTCCGAAGAATAAAAAATTACTTTCTTCTAACGTATATGAAGCACTGATTGTAGAAATAATACCACCACTATCTTTTGTGTTTTCTATAATTGAAGCACCAGCTCCATCAGAATAAATCATAGAATCTCTGTCGTGATGGTCTACAACCCGTGATAAGGTTTCTGCACCAATAACAAGGCATCTTTTTGCCATATCACTTTTGATAAATGATTGTGCTTGTATGACACCTTCTATCCAACCGGGGCATCCAAACAAAAGGTCGTATGCTACACAATAAGGGTTTTTTATTTTGAGTTTGTGTTTTACTCTTGCTGCAAGGCTGGGGATGGTATCTGCTTGGGATGAATTTTTATTAACATCACCAAAATTATGTGCTACAATAATATAATCAAGTGTTTCGGGATCGATTGCTGCATCTTGGATAGCTTTTTCGGCCGATAAGAATGCTAAATCCGAAGTATTTTGTTGGGCAGAAGCATATCTACGCTCTTCAATACCTGTAATTTTCTTAAATTTATCTATTATTACGGTATTTGATTGTAGAATTTGAGTTCCATTTTCATTATGAAATTGATGACTAGCAAAATCTTCATTTCTTTCAATTTCATTAGGGATATAGCTTCCTGTGCCTGTTATCTTAATATTCATTTTCTATAATTGTGTATTCAGTAGTAAGATATGAATTAGAAATTACTTTATTATGCATGCATAAGACTAATTACGATGTCTAACGTCTTTATAATTGAATTTTACCCGGTTTCTATGTTAGAACTTCGTCATGAGGGTTGTAAATGCAATACAACCTGATATATTTTTTAAGTTTTGGCATAGTATCGCTAAGGTTAAACTTAAAAACGCAGAAAAGCGTTAGGTTTTGAAGTAGTTTCAGGCCGTAGTGTATTTTCTAATTCATAAACACCGGGTTTAATTTTAAAATAGGTGCTTACTGGGTTTTTAATTGCATCACAGTGGCAATAGACAATGCTCTTGTTTTGATTATATCTGCTTTTTCTCCTTGAAAATTCTGATCTACCGTTTTGTTGAATATTGATAACCAGGTTTTAAAATGAACACTTTCAAAATTCTTTTTGTCATTAAGGTTTTTATGTATTTGTAATACATCCTTTTTATAATTTCCTTTTCTAAAAAGTTGTTGCTCCCAAAAATCAGTGATCTGTGGTAGGTGTTCTTCTAAATTAATTTTTGCTATTTTGGTAAAAAAATCGCCTATTGATGCATTCTTGAATGCATCTCTATAAAAAGATCTCATTAAAAATTCTATGTCTTCTCTAGAATTGATGTCTTTCATTAATTTATAGTATAGCGATTAAAAAAGAGGCAGTTTTCTAAACTGCCTCTTTTTTAATAATTTATATATAATCATGCTTCAGTCTCCATGTATTCTTCAATAGGAGTACAGGTGCAAATTAGGTTTCTGTCTCCATAGGCATCATCAACTCGACGTACCGAAGGCCAAAACTTATTGTCTGCTATGTATGATAATGGAAACGCAGCTTGTTCTCTTGAGTATGGAAAATCCCATGTGTCAGCTGTAAGCATTGCCAATGTATGTGGTGCATTTTTCATAACATTGTTTGCATTTTCTGTATGTGCAGCTGCAATCTCTTCTCGGATTGAAATCATTGCGTCACAAAAACGATCTAATTCGGCTTTGCTTTCACTTTCAGTAGGTTCAATCATTATTGTTCCTGCTACAGGAAAAGAAACTGTAGGAGCATGAAACCCATAATCCATTAATCGTTTTGCTATATCAGTAACTTCTATACCATTAGCTTTAAAAGGCCTACAGTCAATAATCATTTCGTGTGCTGCTCTTCCTCTTTCTCCAGAGTAGAGTACACTGTAATGACCATCAAGGCGTTCTTTTATATAATTTGCATTAAGGATAGCATATTCTGTAGCTTCTTTTAATCCTTTAGCGCCTAACATAGAGATATATCCATAAGAAATTAAACAAGCTAAGGATGATCCCCATGGTGCTGCTGAAATAGCAGTAATAGCTTTATCTCCACCTGTAGATATTACTGGATTACCTGGTAGAAATGGAACCAATTGTTCTGCTACGCAGATTGGTCCAACACCTGGTCCGCCACCGCCATGCGGGATAGCAAATGTTTTATGCAAGTTGAGGTGACATACATCTGCACCAATGGCTCCGGGGTTAGTCAGGCCAACCTGCGCATTCATATTAGCCCCATCCATATATACTTGTCCGCCATTATCATGAATAATCTTGGTGATTTCTTTGATAGCTGATTCATATACTCCATGCGTAGATGGGTAGGTAACCATTAAAGCCGCCAAATTGTCTTTGTGTTTAAGCGCTTTTTCTCTTAAATCATCAATATCTATATTACCTTCTTCGGTTGCTTTTGTAACCACGACTTTCATTCCTGCCATTACAGCCGAAGCCGGATTGGTACCATGTGCAGAGGATGGTATTAGGCATATGTTTCTATGATGGTCTTCTTTGGATTCATGATATGCTCTGATCACCATTAATCCGGCAAATTCTCCTTGAGCTCCAGAATTTGGTTGGAGGGAAGTTGCAGCAAATCCAGTAATTTCTGTAAGCTGATCTTCTAATTTGTTTAATACCTCTTGATATCCCTGTGCTTGTTCTATCGGAACAAAAGGATGGATATTGCCCCATTGTGGATCACTAAGAGGTAACATTTCTGAGGCTGCATTAAGTTTCATTGTACATGACCCCAGAGGAATCATAGAATGATTTAATGAGAGGTCTTTGCGTTCTAATTTTTTAATATAACGCATCAATTCTGTTTCAGAATGATAGTTGTTAAATACTTCATTCGTTAAGAATTCTGTATTTCGTTTTATGCTTGATTCAATAAGGTTTGTTCTACCTATTTCTTTAATTTTAATAGCTTGTTTGCCTGCAACTTTTGCGAAAATGGCTACTATAGTATTTAGATCTTCAAGAGTAGTAGCTTCGTTTAATGATATAGAAACAGTTTCGGCATCTGGATAGTAAAAATTCACATCATGAGCTTCTGCTACTTCTTTTACTTTTTTTGCATCTGCTTTTACCCGTAGTGTATCAAAGAATATAGTATTCAATTGCTCGAATCCAAGTGCTGTTATAAACTCATTTAATTCAGTGGCTGAAGCATTTACTTTATCGGCAATATATTGCAAGCCTTCAGGTCCATGATAAACCGCATACATTCCTGCCATAACAGCAAGAAGTACTTGTGCAGTACAAATGTTTGATGTGGCTTTATCACGTTTGATATGTTGTTCTCGAGTTTGTAATGCCATTCGCAATGCTCGATTGCCATTGGTATCTTGTGTGACTCCTATAATTCTACCAGGAATATTTCTTTTATAGGCTTCGCGAGTTGCAAAATATGCGGCATGTGGACCTCCATACCCTAGTGGTATCCCAAAACGTTGTGTGGTACCGACAACTACATCGGCATCAAAACTTCCAGGTGATTTAAGAGATACTAAACTTAAAATATCTGCAGCTACCGCTACTTTAATTTCAGCTTGATGTGCTTTTTCGACAAAATCAGCATAGTCATAAACTTGACCTGATTTTCCTGGATACTGTACAATAGCTCCGTAAAATTCTGTAGAGAATTCAAATTGTTGATGATCTCCCACAATAAGTTCTATGCCTAGTGGGATTGCTCTTGTTTTTAATAATGAAAGTGTTTGCGGAAGAATTTCTTCAGAAACAAAAAACTTATGCACTTCATTTTTTTTCTGATCTCTTGATCGTACTGCAAAAAGCATTGTCATAGCTTCTGCAGCTGCTGTACTCTCATCTAATAAAGAGGCATTTGCTAGTTCCATACCAGTAAGGTCACAAACCATGGTTTGATAATTTAGTAATGCTTCTAATCGCCCTTGTGCAATTTCTGCTTGATACGGCGTATATGCGGTGTACCAACCCGGATTTTCTAGAATATTACGTTGAATAACTGCTGGTAAGCAAGCTTCATGGTATCCTAATCCAATATAGGTTTTATACACTTTATTTTTTGTTGATAAACTTAGCATATGCGCAGCGTATTCTTGCTCACTCATTGCTGAAGCAAGATCTAGCGATTTTTTTAAGAGAATATCATCAGGAACAGTTTCATAAATAAGTTGATCTATAGAATCTACTTTGATTGTATTCAACATACTGCTTAAATCCTTTTGAGACGGACCTATATGGCGCAGTTTAAAAGAGTCGGTTTTCATAGCGAAAAAACAGTTGAGATTTAGGCGCAAAAATACATATTAATTAATTAAAAATTTCACAATTAA
This sequence comes from uncultured Aquimarina sp., assembly GCA_947501475.1. Classification (GTDB taxonomy): domain Bacteria; phylum Bacteroidota; class Bacteroidia; order Flavobacteriales; family Flavobacteriaceae; genus Aquimarina. The sequence continues at coordinate 33,822 of CANMWA010000010.1, forward strand.
TTAACCACAAATGACTAAGTTTTTAACCAATTTCGGATCTTATTAACAGATAACCTTAAATTTGTAATGTGAAAACCCTAAAAAGCATATTTAGATTCTATATTAATAGTAGCATTCATGTCGCTATGGCTATTTGTGCTTTGGTACAGATTACATTTGTGAAATTTGAAATTGATACTGGATATCCGTTTCTTCTACTAATTTTTTTAGGATCTGTAGCTGCCTATAATTTTGTTAAGTACTCTAAGGTTTCTAAGTTATATCATCGACGATTAACTAAATCAATGAAAGGAATTCGCGGATTAACAATTCTCTCTCTTTTATTGTTTGTATATTTTGCATTTCAGGTGTCATCTAATACGTTGATCTATATGGCTCCTTTTATAGCTTTAACGGTATTGTATACTGTACCTGTTTTTCCAAACAGAAAAAATTTAAGAAGTATTGCAGGAATCAAGATTTTCATAATTGGATTAGTTTGGTCAGGAGTAACAGTTTTATTACCATTAGTTTATGGAGGTATAGATTTGAGTTTTGATTTTTTAATAGAGATGATACAGCGATTTTTGTTTATAGTTGTTATGATGCTTCCTTTTGAAATAAGAGATCTTGAATATGATAATATCGAGTTAGAAACAGTACCTCAAAAGATAGGGGTTACAAGGACAAAAGTTTTTGGAAGTATTTTATTAGTGTTGTTTTTGCTATTAACTGCTGTAAAAGATGAAATCTCTTCGATAGAAATTTTGAGTACAATCTTAGTGGCTACAATTAGCTTGTTGTTTCTTTGGGGTACAGAAAAAAAACAATCTGAATATTATTGCTCTTTTTGGGTAGAAAGTGTTCCGTTAATGTGGTTAATGGGGTTGTTTTTATTAGAAAATTTATTTAGTTAATTTTTCTTGTAATTGCTTTTTCATTTTGTCTTTTTGAGAAGTACTAATGGTATGAATATCTGTTTTTTTTAAAGTCTTTGTAAGCTTAGTGTTTCTTTTTGAATACACTCGGGTTACTTTACAGTATATAAGACGAATATTTAGTTTTACTATTTCTATAATAGAGGCTTCGCCATATTGGTTTTTATCACAAATATGTTTTGCTTGCTCGCATGATACAAATAACTTATTAGCTGTTTTCATTATAATCCTTAGTACTTCTTTTTTGGGGTGTTATATGCTTATTTAGAATTAATTTATTCAGACATTTTTTGCTTTAGTCGTTCTTTCATAGCATTTTTTTCATATTCATTAATACTAATAACTTTTGGATCTTTGATCAATTTGGTTAGTTTACCATTGTTTGTCGAATATTTTCTACAGGCTCTGCAATATATTAGATGTATATTTAATTTTACTTTTTCCCAAAAAGTAGCTTCTTTATACTGATTTTTATCACAAAAGTGATTTGCATCAGAACAATTTACAAATATTCTGTTTTTGTTTTCTTCCTTACTCATTTTTTTAAAACCAATTTTTTTCTAAACATTCGGCCATTGCCGTACGGGCTCGATGAATGATAACCCATAGGTTAGACGCAGTAATATCAAATTCATTACAAATTGCCTCGGTATCAAAACCTTGTATTGTTTTCATTTTGAAAATATGGGCTTGTTTTTCGGGTAATTTACCCATGCAATTATGTATAGCAAGACCTAATTCTTCATTTTCTATTTCACTTTCAGCATTACCATCATATGGATCTGCCACTCTTTCTTCTAACCAATCTCCTTCGGTTTCAGAATCTCCGGTGTAATTCATTCTTACCTCAGCTTTTCCTTTATTACTATTTATTTTACGATAATGGTCAATGATTTTTCTTTTTAGAATTGAGATTAACCAAGTACGTTCACTGGCTTCTCCTTTAAAATTTTTCATGGATTTAAGTCCTGCAAAGAATGTTTCTTGCACAAGGTCTTGTGCGATTTCTTTGTCATCAACTCTTACAATGGTATAGTTAAATAGGTAATCACTATACTTATCAATCCATGTGTTGGGGTCTATGGTGTTTGTTGGCATTGTTATTTCTATTGTTGTCTTTATCAAAAATAGGATAAAAAGTTGAATCTTAATATGCTTTAACAAATGTATAATTAATTACTGGATCCAAATAGAAATTTAAAACACCCTGAATATTCTAAGAAAGGCTTTATTCTGTTTTAAATTTTGCATAAATTTATAAGGCGAAATTACCCTAACATTTTGATAAATAATTTTTTGCCATTATTTATGAAAAAGATTTCACTTCTTTTATTTGTTGGGTTATTTACTCTAGAACTAATAGCACAAGATGTTTTGCCAAGTAAATTGGTTATAGATATTGGTGGGGCTTTACGATTTAATTATAATTATTCTTCTTGGAAACAGAATCAAAAACAACGTGGAGGAGATTTTGGTTTTGAAGTATTTCGATTGGATGCAAACGTTATTTATGAAAATCTAGAAATTCATCTGGATCAACGTTTTTATGCAGAAAACTTTGGAGGGGCTTTTCTGAAATATGGATGGTTTCAGTATAATATGAATGAAACCTCTCATTTTAAAATAGGCCTTATTCCTACTTATTTTGGAACACAACAATTTAATTCGCATAGCTGGTTTTTTCAGCTCCCTTTTTATCTGGGTTACGAGGATGATCACGATATGGGAGTGAGTTATGATTATGAAAATAAAAAAGTACGGTTAGATGTAGGGTTCTATAAAAATGCAGAAGTATTAGATTTTGCTGATGACAGCCCTGTTTCGGGATCAAGATATGCATATGATTTTTCGGGACGCAATAAAGAAATCAATCAGATTAATGCAAGGTTTAATTACAAAATTGATAATAAAGCAAAGCAAAAATTAGGGTGTTCTCTACAATATGGAGGCATCTGGAATATTGATACCAAGGAAATAGGTTGCCAGAAAACTCTGGGATTGCATTATGAAATGGATTATAAAAGATGGAATGTTAAATCACAGTTTCTAACATATCACCATAAACCAAAGAATGCCATCGGCCAAAGTAGAGATTTGATAGAAATGACGGCCTATGCATTTCCTTATAATACTGCTGCCAAAGCAAGTTTATATTCTTTGGGGTTTGCATATACATTGCCCTTAAAAAAAGGAGTATTGCAATCTATTCAGTTTTATAATGACTATAGTTATATGGATAAAGCAATTGATACTTGGGAGGATACACAAATGAATGTTTTAGGTGCACTTTTTTCTATGAAACACACCTACATTTATATAGATTATGCCTCAGGGCTTCATCATCCTTGGTTAGGATCACAAACTACCGATGCCCTTACAACCGGAGATACTAACAATGGATGGGAAAGTAGGTTTAATATCAATTTTGGTTTTTATTATTAGTAAAGCATGGATTTGCACCATAGTTTTGTTTATACCTCATAAACTCCCAAGTGCTACCCAGGTTGATATAAACTTGTTTTTTGCTTCATTGTAATTTACCTGCTAGGTGTTGATGTTTTTATTGTATACAAATAATTTATTATCATTAATGAATTACTATTTAGTTTAAGTCAACAGTGTATTTTATGTTACACAATACTAATTTTTAGCCTTGTCAATTATAAGCTAAAGGTTTTACAGTTTATATTTTGCGGGCAAGCCATTTTTGTTAATGTATGAAATTATGTAAGTTATGGTCTAACACAAACTCATATTAAAATGAAAAAATTAAATCTAATTATTTCAACAGTATTGCTATGTCTTTGTTTGACATATAGCTATGCTCAAGAACCAAAAAGCATGTTTTATGCTACCATGCAAACTAGGGATGCTCAAGGGCTTAAAATTGATCACCCAGAGGATATTAAAATTATTAGTTCAGAAAATGGTTACAGTGCAGTAATGCTTAGTCATAATGCTGCAGAAGAATTACACCATAAGGTTTTGGTTCACGGACCAGGGTTTATTTATGAAACTTCAGAGAAAAATGCTTTAGCTTCAATTAAAAATATTCAACAAAAATCTTCAAGAGCGCAGAAAGCAGCCTTTTCTATTACGCAACAAACTTTAGTGAGACAAAGTCTTGATTTGGTAAATAATTTTAATATTGCAAATCAAATTCAGGAGCTCGAAAATTATGGTTCGAGATACCATACAACTAATACTGCTCGACAAGCTGTTTTGGATTTAAAAGTAAAATGGGAAGGCCTTGCCGCTGGTCGTAGTGATGTGTCTGTAAGAATTGTAAATCACACAAGCAGTAGTATGCCGTCTGTTGTAATGACAATAACCGGTACAGAAAAACCTGATGAATTTGTTATTATTGGTGGGCATATTGACTCAACTGCAAGAGGGGGTAATGCTGATAATGCACCTGGAGCAGATGATAATGCGTCCGGGATTGCTACCATAACTGAAGCTGCCAGAGTATTATTTGACATGAATTTCAAACCTAAACGTACGATGGAGTTTATGGCCTTTGCAGCAGAAGAAGTTGGATTAAGAGGGTCTAAAGAAATCGCAGAAGATTACAAAAGACGAAATGTAAATGTTGTAAGTTATATGCAGTTAGATATGACCAATTATAAAGGATCTACTAATGATATATATGTTTCAACTGATTCTTATAATGATGATGTTTTAAATAGCTTTTTGATAGAATTGATGGATTTTTATAATGCATCAGGGCCACATAGATTAACGTATGGTACTTCGCAATGTAATTATGGTTGTTCTGATCATTACAGTTGGGCGCAACAAGGGTATGATGTTGCTTTTCCTTTTGAAGCTTCATTTAATCAAAGTAATCCTAATATTCATACTACTCGTGATACTTTTGATCGTTCACCAACACCAAATGCAACACATGCAGCCAAATTTGCAAAACTTGCATTAGAGTATTTAATCGAAATTTCTAATGGCGTTACAGGCGGTGGCCCAGGTGGCGATGTATGTGCACAAACAGTATCTGGTTACCCTTATCAAGAAGGGTTTGAAGGATCTATAGGAGATTGGACACAAGCCACAAATGATGATACCAACTGGACTGTTAACTCTGGTGGTACTCCATCTAATAGTACAGGGCCAAGTAGTGCGGCACAAGGGTCGTCTTATATATATGTAGAGGCTTCAGGAAACGGTACTGGATTTCCTAACAAGAGAGCAATTTTAAACTCACCTTGTTTCGATCTTAGTGCTCTTACTACCCCAAGATTAACTTTTCAATATCATATGTTGGGAAGTGCAATAAATTCATTAAATGTGCAAGCTAGAACAGGTAATACTGGAAGTTGGACAAGTGTTTTTAGTAAAACTGGCGCTCAAGGTAGTGACTGGAATACAGCAGATATAGATCTAGCTGCTTATGCAGGAAGTTCTAGCCTGCAATTACGACTTAATGTTGTTACCGGTAGTGGCAACAGTGGATGGCAAAGTGATATTGCTATAGATGACGTGAGTATACAAAATGGAACTGGAGGCCCAGGCCCAGGCCCAACATGCGAGGAGTTAAACTTTAATGATTTCACAGTTGCTCCTTTCTCTAATCAGGATAGAGGAGGTACTGCTTCTATTGTAAATGGTGGAGTTGGATTATCTTTACAAGGTAACACCTGGAAAGAAATAGCCCTTAATTATAATGTAACGGCTAGTACTGTTATAGAATTTGATTTTAGCAGTACATCTCAAGGAGAAATTCATGGAATTGGTTTTGAAGATGACGATGCATTAACACCTACTAGATATTTCAAAGTTCATGGTAGCCAAAATTATGGAGTAACAAACTATGATAATTATTCGAGTGGTACTACGAAGTATACTATCCCTGTTGGAAATTTCTATACCGGTAATATGAATCGACTAGTGTTTGTTAATGATAATGATGCAGGAAGTGGTAATAATTCAGTATTTTCTAATGTGAAGATATATGAAGGTTCTTGTGGAAGATCTGTAAAAGAAGTTACAAATTTTGGATCTATCATTCCGACATATGGAAACGAAAAAGAAGGAGTATTGTCTACCCTAAAGATACACCCTAATCCAACAAAGAATAGTTTTATAATTAGTGTTGGAGAAAAAAGTGTAAGCGAAGTAACTGCTTTTATTTATTCAATTTTAGGAAAAAGAATAGCAGAGATCCAATTAAAAAATGGAACCAATAAGGTGTCTGCAAAAAAATTATCTATGAAACCAGGGATATATCTTATTGAAATTAAAACCGATGGAGAAGATCCAATTACAGAAAAAATTGTAATTCAATAAAAATAGGTAGTAGTACTATAATAAAGGTGCTTTAATCATATTAAAGCACCTTTTGTTTTTTAGCAAGTGTTACATTACATTATTTTAACAATCCAGCTCGCTTTAATAATGCTTCTGGTTTAGGTTCTTGACCACGAAAACGCTTATATAATGTCATTGGATTTTCGGTACCTCCTTTAGATAATACATGTTGCTTAAATTGGGTGGCAATTTCGGAGTTAAAAATTCCATTTTCTTTAAAATACTCAAAAGCGTCTGCATCTAATACTTCAGCCCATTTGTAAGAATAATATCCAGCAGAGTATCCTCCTTGAAAAATATGAGAAAAAGCAGTACTCATACAATTTTCTGTAATATCTGGATAGAGAGAAGTCTCTGCAAATATTTTTTTCTCATGCTCTTTAACATCTATAACACCGCTCGGATCTTGTCCGTGCCATGACATATCTAGTAATCCAAAACTTAATTGCCGCAGTGTAGTCATACCTTCTAGAAAGGTAGCGGATTCTTTTATTTTTTTCACTAATTCCATTGGGATAATCTCTCCCGTTTCATAATGTTTCGCAAATAATTCAAGAGCTTCTTTTTCATAACACCAATTTTCTAGAACTTGGCTTGGTAGCTCTACAAAATCCCAGTATACACTAGTGCCCGATAATCCAGGATAGGTTGTGTTTGCTAACATACCATGTAGTGCATGACCAAACTCATGAAATAGGGTAGTGACTTCATTAAATGTAAGTAAAGATGGTTTACTAGGAGTAGGTTTGGTGAAATTGCAAACAATTGACACGTGTGGTCTTATATTGTTATCATTTTTCCTCATTTGTGATTTATAAGAAGTCATCCAGGCTCCATTACGTTTGCCTGGTCTTGGATGAAAATCTGCATAAAATAACGCAATATAATTGCCCTCTAGATCTTTAACATTAAATGTTTTTACTTCTTGATGGTACTTGTCAGTTTCATTAGTTTCTTCAAATTGAAGTCCAAATAACTTTGAAGCGACCATAAAAACTCCATCAATTACATTTTCAAGTTTAAAGTATGGTTTTAGTTTTTCATCATCAAGATCAAAGAGTTTTTGTTTTAGCTTTTCAGCATAATAAGGACCATCCCATTTTTGTAACTGATCTATTCCGTCTAGTTCTTTAGCAAAAGATTCTAGTTGTTTAAACTCTTTTTGTGCTGCGGGTTTTGCTTTTTCAAGAATATCATTAAGAAACGAAAAGACTTTCTCAGGAGTTTCGGCCATTCTTTCTTCAAGAATGTAATGTGCATGTGATGCATATCCTAATAATTCTGCTCGTTGATGTCTTAGATTAGCTATTTTTAATACAATATTTTGGTTGTCTAATTCATCATCGTGGAAACCTTTGGATCCAAATGCTAGAGTTAATTTTTTACGTAATTCTCTATTTTTTGAATACGTAATAAATGGGATATAACTAGGGTAATCCAAAGTAATTAACCAGCCTTTTTTTTCTTTTGCTTCGGCCATTGCTTTTGCTGCTTCTTTAGCTCCATCAGGTAAACCATCTAGATCAGATTCATTAGTTAGCAACATTTCGAACTTATTGGTTTCTGCCAATACATTTTCACCAAAATTCAAACTTAATTTAGAGAGTTCTTTATCAATCTCTCTAAGCTGATCTTTTTTGTTTTCAGGTAAGTTTGCGCCATTTCTAGAAAATGACTTATATCTTTTTGTAAGTAATGTATATTGTTCTGGATTTAGATCTAAATGCTCTCTTTTTTTATAAATTGTTTCGATTCTTTTAAATAAATCCAGATTAAGAGCAATGTCGTTACTAAATTCTGATAGAAGAGGAGAGGCTTGTTGCGCTATTTTTTGAATTTCTTCATTGGTCTCTGCGCTATTTAAATTAAAAAATACACTGGTGACTCTATCTAGTAATTCACCGCTATACTCTATAGCTTCTATTGTGTTTTGAAAAGATGGCTCTTCAGGATTATTTACAATGGTATTGATCTCTTCTTTGGCCAGAGATATCCCATTTTTGATAGCGGGTAAATAATGTTCTGACTTTATGCTTGAAAAAGGAGATTGATCAAATAGTTTTAGTAAAGGATTGTTCATTATTGATGATAATTTCTTTAATTATTGATACTATTTTCTGGATATCGATAAAAACGGTTTTTTGTCGATAAATATATGTTTTATGATACTATTTTTAGATATAGTTAGGCTTTAGATTAATATTTTTGAACCGGTTTATTAGTAATGGTCTAGTAGTAAAAAATGTAATTTTTATTTTTATCTGGGGTATGGATATTAATAAAAAAAAACACTACAAAGACCAAATATATTGAAAGAGCTGCATTTTTTGTAGCTCTTTTTCTTTTCATTTTGTTAAAAAAACACCCTTTTTCTATGCTTTTTGTGTTAATAACGTATGTTTTTTCAATATAAAAGAATATTAAAAAGGCTGTAATTGCGCTATTTATCGGCTAAAAAGGCTTTTTGTCGAAAATTGTTAATAAATAATCAATACTTTTATTGTGTAATTAAAGTAAGGTTTTACCTTTGTTATAGGTTTTAAGAGTATGGTCTTACGATGAATTTTTTGTGTAATATATTTAAGTTGGTTAATAAATATTGTTATATTCTTCCGTAAGACCTGATATTGAAAAGAGTCACCATTGGTGACTCTTTTTTTGTTTACTATATTTTCAAAAGAATGATTATTTGTTTATCTGCTTAGCACCTTCTATTACTTTTTGTTTAAGACCTTCTTTGTAAACTACTATTTTATCTAAAACACATGCATCATTACTACCTATAATTTGTGCAGCCAGGATACCAGCATTTAATGCGCCATCTAGGGCAACAGTGGCTACAGGGACACCACCGGGCATTTGCAAAATTGATAGTACAGAATCCCATCCATCTATAGAGTTACGAGATTTTACTGGCACGCCAATAATAGGTAAAGGAGATAATGAGGCTACCATTCCTGGTAGATGAGCTGCGCCTCCTGCTCCAGCAATAATAACTTTTATACCTCTTTTATGAGCGTTTTTTGCATAATCAAATAGTTTTTCGGGTGTGCGATGTGCCGATACAATATCAACCTCTACCTCGATATCAAACCCTTGTAATACCTCAATAGCTTTTTCCATTATAGGCATATCACTAGTACTGCCCATTATTACTCCGACTTTGCTCATAGCTTAATTTTTACTGATTACTTGTATCGTATTCTTTACTTTTTCGGCAATTTTTCTCGCCTCATTTATATCTTCATTGACTATGGTTACATGTCCCATTTTTCTAAAAGGGCGAGTTTGTTTTTTACCATATATATGAGGAGTTACGCCTTTCATTTTCATAATACTTTCAATGTTCTTGTAAATTACATCTCCAGTATACCCTTTTGCACCAACAAGATTTACCATAATACCAGCTAATTTGCTTTCTGTCGCTCCTAACGGTAAGTCTAAAATAGCTCTAATATGTTGCTCGAATTGATTTGTATAACTAGCTTCAATACTATAATGCCCACTATTATGAGGTCTTGGTGCTACTTCATTGACTAGAATTGTGTCATCCTGAGTTTGAAACATTTCTACAGCTAATATACCAACATGCTCAAAAACCTGTGATACACTTTGAGCAATATCAATTGCATTTTGTGCTACTTTAGGATCTATTCGTGCTGGGCAAATCACATATTCTACCTGATTAGCATCTGGATGAAATTCCATTTCGACAACTGGATATGTTTTAATTTCTCCACCTGGTGTACGCACTACAATAACCGCCAATTCATTTTTGAAATCAACTACTTCTTCGGCAATGCATTCTACATCGGGCAATTTGGCCAGATCTGCTCCAGATTTCACATAAGAAACTCCTTTGCCATCATATCCTCCTTGCGTACTTTTCCATACAAAAGGGAGTTTAACCTTATTGCTAGTAATACCTTCGGTTAGATGAGCTTTATTAGAAAATCTAACAAAATCTGCTGTTGGGATATTATGTTTTTTATAAAAGAGCTTTTGTTTTCCTTTATTCTGTATGATTTCTAAAGTTTTTGAACTTGGGTATACTTTTTTACCTTCTTTTTCGAGTTGAGCTAATGCTTTAACATTTACAGTCTCAATTTCAAAAGTGAGGAGGTCTACTTTTTTTCCAAAAGTATATACTGTTTCGTAATCCATCAAATTGCCTTGCTCAAAATGATTACATGCTACCTTAGATGGAGCCTCAGGATTTGGATCAAGAACATGAGTCTTTATGTCATATTTTCTAGTTTCATATAACATCATTTTTCCGAGTTGACCGCCGCCTAAAATTCCTAATTTGAAATTAGAAGAGAAAAAATTTACCATTAATTGGGGTTTCTATATTAATCTTACTTGACAAAAATAATTTTTTCAATAAGAATAACCATAATAATAAGAAGTAAATGCAACTAGCAAACTTTTATTATCACTATCTTTGCGGCTTTAAATTAAAACCCTGATAAGGAAGAAGTACCATATAAAATGATAAAACTGCACGATTTACAGTTTATTCCTTTTATTACTGAGGATGAGATAATAGTAGCAATCGACAAGATTTCTGAGAAGCTAAACAAAGATTTTGCAGATAAAACTCCTTTGTTTATTAGTGTACTTAATGGTGCTTTTATGTTTACCTCTGAAGTGATTAAAAGATTTAATCATGATTGTGAAGTTACTTTTGTAAAATTATCATCATATCAAGGCACAAAAACTACTCATCAAGTACAACAGTTAATTGGATTAGAAGAAAATATATCTGATAGAGATGTAATAATTCTAGAGGATATTGTAGATACTGGTAACACTATAGAAGTATTGTCGAATATCTTAAAAGATAAAGGGTGTACTACATTCAAGATAGCTACTTTATTCTTTAAATCTGAAGTATATACCAAGCAAATTAATATAGATTATTTGGGAATTGATATCCCCAATAGATTTATTGTAGGATATGGCCTAGACTATAATGGGTTAGGGCGCAATCTTACTGAAGTTTATCAATTAAAATCAAATACCATGACAAATTTAGTGTTATTCGGGCCTCCAGGTGCCGGAAAAGGAACACAAGCTGAAGTTTTAAAACAAAAATATGATCTAATACATATTTCTACCGGAGACGTATTTAGATACAACATAAAAAATGCTACCGATTTAGGTACATTGGCAAAATCTTATATTGATAAAGGACAGTTAGTACCCGATGAGGTTACTATTAATATGCTTAATGCCGAAGTAGACAAAAACCCAGATGCAAAAGGGTTTATCTTTGATGGTTTCCCAAGAACAGAAGATCAAGCAGATTCATTAGCAAAATTATTAGCATCCAAAGGGTCAGAGGTTAGTGCTATGGTAGCTCTCGAAGTTGAAGATGAAGTGTTAGTACAGCGATTATTAGAAAGAGGAAAAACATCTGGGCGACCAGATGATGCTGATGAGCGTATTATTAGAAATCGAATCAAGGTATATTATAACGAAACCGCTATTCTGAAAAATTATTACCAGAAGCAAGATAAGTACTTTGGCGTAGATGGAGTAGGAGCTATTGATGAAATTACTGAGCGTTTAAGTAACACTATAGACAGTTTATAGGGATCTTTTTTCTGGTTTTTATCAGGGTCTAAGTATATTTATTTCAATTGAAAAATTCTAGTCTAAGCTAGAATGATAGTATCGAATTATGACAGAAGGAAATTTTGTAGATTACGTAAAGTTGCATATCACCTCCGGAAATGGAGGTAAAGGTTCTGTACATTTACATCGTGAAAAATATATCACCAAAGGAGGTCCTGATGGAGGTGATGGTGGCCGAGGAGGGCATATTATTCTAAAAGGTAACGCTAACATGTGGACGCTTCATCATCTTAAGTTCAAGCGTCACTTAAGAGCTGAACATGGAGGTCATGGTAGTAAGAGCAGAAGTACTGGGGCTGATGGAGAAGATGTATATGTTGATGTACCTTTGGGCACAGTAATACGTGATACAGAAACTCAAAATATCATTCACGAAATCACTGAACATGGGCAGGAATATATTGCTGCCGAAGGAGGAATGGGAGGTCGAGGTAATTGGCATTTTAAAAGCGCTACAAATCAAACTCCTCGTTATGCCCAACCTGGTGTCGAAGGACAAGAACAAGACATCACTCTCGAACTTAAAATATTGGCTGATGTAGGATTAGTTGGGTTCCCTAATGCCGGGAAATCTACATTATTATCTGTTATTACATCTGCAAAACCAAAAATTGCCGATTATGAGTTTACTACTTTAAAACCAAATCTTGGAATTGTCGAGTATCGTAATTATCAAACCTTTGTGATGGCAGATATTCCTGGTATTATTGAAGGTGCTGCCGAAGGTAAAGGGATTGGACATCGATTTTTGCGACATATAGAACGTAATTCTACATTACTATTTTTGGTTCCAGCTGATGCTCCTGATATCAAAGAACAATATGAGATCCTCTTGGATGAATTGCGTCGTTATAATCCAGATCTTTTAGATAAAGAAAGGCTAGTAGCGATCTCAAAAAGCGATATGTTGGATGATGAATTAAAAGTAGAGTTAAAAGCACAGCTAGATCAACAACTTAATGTGTCTTATTTGTTTATTTCATCGGTAGCTCAGCAAGGTTTACAAGAGTTAAAAGATAAATTGTGGCAAATGCTAAACGAATAATCAATGTTGATTATTAGAATACCCTTTTTGTAATAGTCTAGTTCCAGTTTTAAGATAAGAATGTTTTAAAATTATTAAAACGATCAGTTAGTTTTCAAAATTAGAAACTTATTATCCATTACGTTTCCTGTTAAAATAAAATCTTTAAAGGGTGTTGCAACACTAGAACCTGACATTGTTTTACCGTCTTCTACATAAATTTTTTCTACGGTATAATCATTATTACCTCGATACTCAACCTTAATAATTTCTGAAGGAGCTGTCTCTTTTTTACCTTTTGCATAAGCTTTAAAACGTAGTAAATTTGGGTGGGCACCACTCCAAAGATTTCCTTGGTTATCAATCTCGATATTATCTACTCCTGTGCCGCAGGGTATGTCTTCGATGAAATCTAATGAGCCATCTGGATTTCTAGAGTAAACTTTAATATGAAACCTTCGAGGAGAAGCAACATAAAGTAAGTTGCGTTTAGGATCAAAATTGATCCCATTAGCATAACCAATGCCATTGGCTGCTTCAATAAATTTTTTGCCATCAAAGTAAATTACATTAGATACAGAAAGGCCACCGTATTCTTCAAAAAATTTCCCAACTCCTTTGGTATAACCATGATCATTAGTAAAATAAAAACGATTTTCATCGATCATTACAAGATCATTAGGACTAATCAAAGATGGGTCTGTTAAAGTTTTTTCGTGAGTAAGCGTTGTATTGTTCATAGAAAAAACTTCTATCGAATGCCCTTTCAACGTGTGATTAACAGCCATTATTTTATAGGTACTATCTTTTTTAAACATCGAGATGCCATGAGGAGCAAAGGGCTTTTTTAAAGAAGCAGTAAGGTGTGTAACATTAAAATTTCCGCTTTTTAACTCTACAGCGTATAACCCGCCTTGTTCTTCTTCTTTTGGAGGATAAATTAATCTATTTGTAGATGAAATCAATGCAAAACTATCGATCCTGCTTATAGTAATATCTTCAACACCGGGAAGCGGGATTTTTTTTATAACTGTACCATCAAATTGATTCTCGATAGTCCTAAAATAACCTGTAGAAATTAAAGTGTGTGCAACAAAAGCAATAATTAATACTACAATGAGAAGAGTAATTCTTTTGGCTTTACGCATAAGTGATTTGTTGAAATGATCTATCTAAGATACCAAATTAATTTTATTTGAATCGGTTCTTGTTTTGTGTAAGATTAAGTGATTTTTTTAATATTACGTTAACATTTTTTTAACTTAAAATTACCAATGAAAATATGATTTCTAACGTTAAAGAAATCTAAAAACTAAAACCCCTTCACAATGAAGATTAGAAATATATGTACTGTTTTTGCTCTATCTGGATTATTATTAACTACAGCATGTAACGAAGCCGAAAAATACAAAGTTACAAAGGATGAGAATGGAAAATTAATAGCTCAGAAAATATCAGACATACAAGAAAATGAGGAAGCAGTAGAAGAGAAATTGAAAACTATATTAGAGTTTATAGAAGTAGATAAGGGGTTTTCTACGTTTGTTGAAGCTTTAAAAGCTACAGGGCTAGATAAAGCATTGAATGAAGAAGGCTCATTTACCATTTTTGCTCCGATAAATTCTGCTTTCGAAACATTACCCGAGGGAACATTAGAAAAACTCTTACAACCAGAAAATAAAGAAAAACTAATTGATATTTTAAAATATCATATCATTCCTACCAGAATAACTAAGGAAGATATTATATATACAGTTAATGACCGTGGTGGAAGCGTGCCTTTAAAAACATTAGGAGGGAGTTTAATTACTGCATCTTTAAAAGGAGGCAATGTTTTTTTAATTGATGAAATGGGTAATGGAGGTAAATTGATTACTACAGATCTTGAAGCGTCTAATGGTTTTGTTAATACAGTAGATATCGTATTGAAACCTAAAAAATAATCGCACTCTCACTTAAAACTCAATTATATTTTAAAACGGATGTCTAATATATAGGCCTCCGTTTTTTTGTGCTCATAGGTTTGAAAATATGATTAATAGGCTATGGCATTTTGTTAAAACAACAAATAAAGCTACATAATGATGTAATAACAAAGCTTCAAGGCCTAGAAACGTATTTAGATACTGTTATAAAAAAATAGATTTTCCTTTATTTTTTGTGAATCTCAAGTAATCTAAAATCAAAGGGAGTCCAAAGACAAGCTTTTACATCACTTTGTTTTAATCCCGTGTTTATCCATGTGTTACATGTGTTAAAGCAGTTATAGTTTCCTTTGGCTTCATAAAAGTCATCATTTTTATAGTATCCCAAACCAGGTAAGATTATTTTTTTGTTATCAGGATCTAATTGAAATGTGTTATTGATGTAAGTATTTATTTTTCTAAGCTCAGACGAATTCATTTTTATTTCTACCCAATTATTTTTTAATGTTGAGTATCGTATTACATGCAATAGGGCAGGGGTGTTTGCAAATGCTGCTTTATATTTATTTATAATGGTAAAATCTGACCAAGTCGAGGTCTTTATATAAAAAGTTTTATCACCCCACCCAAATGAGAAGAATTGTTCCTCTTCAGTATATGTTAATCCATTAAGAATAGTAGGATCTAAATCGAGTTTTGGAATAATAATTTCCAAGTGTATCCCATCTGAAGCTAGATAAATGCTGTGTTTTTTTTCTGTTAAGCCATCATTTTTATTCACGGTAATATAAGAGGCAACTATAGAAATGATGATATATAATACCGGGATGATCACAATAATCCCAAGATATTTTAATATTTTCTTTAGTATTCTCATATAACTAATTACAAACATTTACCTTTAATTAGCAAATATAATAAAGCATTCCTTGATTAGGGTTAGGTTTAGAGAGGAGAGAAGAATTTTATAGGATTAGATTTCAAAGGTTTTTAAAACCTTTGAAATCTGTTAGTATTTATCTATGATTATTGTTTGCTTAATCTGCTATGTAAAACATTTCTAGATAATCATAGAATACAGATTAAGATTATATACTTTGAGAGGTATATGTTTGGAATACACCTTACAGGCCTCAAAGACCTGTGAGGTATATTACTACGATTACTTGATCGTTATCCTAACGCCTTCAGAGTGGCTAGAAAATTCTGGTGCATACATACTCTGTATAGTGGTGATCCCGTTAGAAAAATCACCTTTGTTATTTACTCTTAGGTCATATTCAAAGACATAAACACCTTTGGGTAAATAATCAAAGAAAAAATTAGTTGATGCATCTTTTGTGCTTTCATAATAGCCTAATCCATCTTGCCACTTGTATTGCGAGATTACATTAATCGGCTCTAATCCAGAGGCACGCATATCTTTCATGTGTACAAATTCCATTGTTCGATCTGATCTTAGTTCAATACGCACTCTTACCAAGTCACCAAGTTGAAGGTTGGTTTTATTTGTGATCTCAGTAATTTCTTCTCCAGTGTCGGTGTTCTTTTTTAAGAATAATTTCTTCTTTAATTTGAGAGGAGTCTCGGCAGAGGTAATTTTATCCAGATTTTCAAAGTATTGCCAATATAATGCTCCCCATGCGATACCTTTTCCCTTTTTAGAGATGGTAGCGGTAGCCATGTTTGGTTGTATTTCATTTCCATTCCACGAAGTTTTAAAATACCCGGTGCCTGCTTCTACTTTTACATCCTCCATTGTACTAGGATCGATTTTTTGATCTCCTAATGTAATATCTACCATATCAGTTACCGATAGCCAGTCACTACCTTGTAATAATAATGCATAGGTAGCGTCTGAGGTAGCTTTGGTAGTTTTCCAACGATTGGTTTGCTTGTTTTTGAGTAACCATACCCTAAGATTGTCTACTATTTCTGTACGTTTTGGTTCTGCTTCAATTTCAGAAAATACTTCAATCATTAATGATTGGGTTTCTATTGGTGCCTGATACCAATACCAACTTGCGGTATTTGATTTCCAGTACATACCTAACTCTTCATTAGTAATACTCCTTTCATCTAATGACCTTATCACTTTGGTAGCGGTTGTGTGATCATCATTGCGCTCCAAAATCAATGCAAGCATTCCTTGTGCATATAAGCTTTGCTTTAACCAATATTTTTTGGATTGTCCTAAATAATATTTCCAAGCTTCATTGGTTGTATTTGGTCTTTTTATATCGGCAAAGAAACTGCGCATATATAGATAATGAATTTGGGTATAGCTTAGATGATTTTTATTAATATCGATTTTGTTTTTCTTGCAATATCTTTTTAGGTCATTATATTCTCTCACAAATTCGGCATCAAGAAATCTAACTGCATTTTGTAACATGCTAGATGTATTAGGATCAAATTGAGTAACCCCAAGTTTTTTAAGATGTCCAAATCCTGTAGCAATATGCTGTGTGATAAATCGGTTTTCTCGACCACCTTTAAACCAAGGAAAGCCACCCGATCCGTATTGCATTTGCTTTAACTTGTTGAGTGCAGATTGCAACTCGTTATTCATTTTATTAAGATCAAAAAGTAATGCGATTCGTTTCTTTTGTTCGCTTTCGCTTTGCGCATCACGTAACCAAGGTGTTTCCTGGATCATTAGAGATTTAAGTTCCTGGTTTTTTTCTAGATTACTCAATAAGGCATCAGTAGATTTCCATTGATTAAATACTTCTTGTATTCTTGGGTTAGCATTTGCAATATGACTGGCCAATGCATTGGCATAATATCTAGAGAATGTTTGCTCGGCACATTCATAAGGGTATTCCATTAGATAGGGTAGTGCTTGTACAGCATACCATGCAGGATTCGAAGTCATTTCGAGAGTAAGCTTGTGATGCTTTAAGGTATTAGAGCTGTTGTTTTTTAGTTTATCAAGGGTAAACGTTTTGGTTTGATCAGAACGTATCCACATCGGTAAAGTTTCAGTAACCAACATTCTATTGCTTAGCACTGGCAATACATTTTGCTCACCATCAGAAAAATCTCCTGCCTTGGCGATAATTTTGTACTGCACGGTCTGTACATTGTCTGGTATTTGTAACTCCCAGGCGATATTGGTATTGCCTTTAGTTTTTACTGCAAAACTCTGACGCGCATTACTGTTTTTTAGATCAGCATCAATTGTTTTGTTTGTTAATGCGTCGAATAGCTGTAACTCTACAATACCACTTAGGTCTTTTGTTGCCAGGTTAGAAATCTTGGTGCTCAATACGATATTATCTCCTTCTCTAAGAAATCTTGGGGGGTTAGGTAATACCATCAGTTCTTTTTGAGTAACGGTTTCTAGAGTTTCTACAGCAGAATGCATCTCTTTGGTATGAGCAAGCAATTGTAATTTCCATTTTGTCAAAGCTTCGGGAGCTGTAAAATTAAAGCTCATATTTCCTTCAGCATCAGTAGTAAGCTTCGGGAAGAAAAAAGCAGTCTCTTGTAAATTCTTTCTAATTTTTATTCCTTCTAAGGATTGTTCTTTTTTTACTGCTTTTGCTTCGACAACATCGCTGTTTTGTTTGTCTTGTTCAATAATTTCTTCACTTTTTAATGAAGCTGCTTCTGCTTCTTCCATTACCATATCATCAGCCATTCCCATTTTGGCAGCAGATCTTTGCATCATAGGTGCAGGAGCAATTTCATTTGATTTCATTCTTCTATTGTTACCACCAAAATACTGTTGCCCAAAATATAACCCAAACCAATTAAGGCGATCATATCCTTGTGTATCATAATATGTATTATATCTTTTATTGTTTTGAAGCCTGAAAGGATGTATGCCAAAACTCTGGGTGGCTTGTCTTGTATTTTGTGTATAATATGATGGCCTGTTGATAGGATTAAAATACCATTGATGATTTTTAAATTGATCTAGTGATGCATCATACATACTAGCAAGAAGTTCTGCGCTAACGCTATCTCCTTTTGGTCCTTTTACAGTAAAGCTCCATGTTTCATCTTGTCCTGGTAGTAGTTTGTCTCTAAATGTTTTGGTCTCTATACTAAGATCAGTGGGTTCATAAGGTACTGCAATAGGTACAATTCCATTTTGATAGCTGTTGTAATTTACAAAACTATAACTTACAGAAAACCCACCAAGATCCTCTTTGGTAACAGGTATTTTTATGATTTCACTGTTGTTTGATAGCTTTATTAATTGCGTTTTAATCGTTTTATGATTTTTTTCTATATCGACAGTTACCGTAATATTTTTTGAAGCCGAACTTAGTTTTATCTGCGCTTCATCACCAATATTATAGGTGGTTTTATCAGTAGTGATCTCAAATAATTGCTCATCACTAACCACCTTATCTTGTTGGTTGTAGAGGGTAAAGTATTGTATGTCTTTTACTTCCTGACCATACCGATCTTTGGTATTAAGCTCTATAACATACTTGCCAGATTCCCATTTTTTGATTGATCCTAAGGTTTGGTTTTGAGTTCCTTTTTTATTTTCTTTTGTGGCAGCAGTAGTAAACGATGTGTTTAATTTTAATGCTCCTTTTTGCCAGGTTCTATAATCATGTTCATCTTCAAAAGCATCATGAGGAAACAGGGTAGTAAATTCTTCTTTTGCAAAACCTTCGTAATCTGGTGCTTTCCATGGTCTTAAACGCAGAGGTTTTGCTGGTGCTTTGAGCTTAAAAACGTTTAAAGTTCCTGTAGCTACAACAGCTTCGTTATTAAGGTTTGAAGTATTGATAGAAAATGAATGTTCCTTCTGGGTTTTGTCAATTTTGTTGGGTATAGTAACTGTAGCTATCATAGCATGATATCCAACATTTACTATGGTTGTAGTACTTCTGGTTTCGCCATTGATATCAACAACATCGGCTGTAATTTCATAATTAAAAATTGGAAAATTATCTTTTGAAACACTTAGGTCTGGTAATGCTTCAAAATCAAATGTATACTCGCCTTTGTCATTAGTTTTAGTTTCGCCATGAGTGATTTCTTGCGGTTCAGATGTATATCTTGGGTACCAATAACACCAAGGTGGATATTGTACTTTACGATGTACTCTATAGATTACTTTGGCATCGGTAATAGCGCTTCCGGCATAGGCCGTTGCTATACCAGTAAGTTTTATGGTTTCATTTATTTTGTAGATTTCAGTTACTGGATTAAATTTTGTTTCAAACTTTGGTCGTTTGTATTCTTCTACAGATATGGTTGTACTATGATAATTTGAAGTTTGTATGGTATATATGCCATTTAAACCAGAAGCTGGAAGTATAAATTCACCACTATACGACCCATATTCATTGGTTTTAAAGTTTAGGGTTTTAATTTCTTGTCCGTTTACGTCTATCAAAGTAGTATACGTAGAATAATTGGGTAACACTTTGAAATCTTCTTTTCCTTTAGACGACATCATAATACCTTTAAAATATACGGTTTGCCCAGGTCTATAAATACTTCTGTCTGTAAAAAGAAAACTTGTATGTCGAGTCTCAATATCTTGATGACGGTTATGAGATTGATTTAAATAATAGCCATCAAATCGAGCGGTATCATTTTGATATGTTACTGTAATACTTACATCATAATAATAGGTGTTTACTGTCAAAGATGCTTGCCCGCTAGCATCTGTGGTTATGGTTTTATCTATTTTTTTTCCGTAGCTTCTATTATTGTTAGATTTCAAATGTATTTTGGCATTAGAGATAGGCATTCCATTGTTACGATCTACAACTTGATAGATAAGTTTTTCTGGAGTTTTGTTTTCAATTAATGATACATTAGTAACTTGTGTTTGACCATAAGAGAAAATATTTTCTTGCGATAGGTCTTTTGATCTTGTTGCGACAATTAGATATGTGCCTTGTTCTAATTTTGGTAAAAGTACTTCTGTAGTGTGTTTTTGATAATCATGTTCATTACAGATTTCAGTTTCCCAATTTTTACTAGTCTTTAAAGAATTGATAAATTTAATCTGATCTTCGGCCTTATATAGTTTTTGTAATGCTTTATGTTGTTTGTGGTTTATTTGTAAAGCCCTAAAATAGAGTTTGCTTAAGTTTTTGTATGAAATTAATAACCGCCCAGAGGTTTGTATAGGTACATACTTTTCGGTTTTAATATCGAGTTCAGTATTTAGAATCCGACCTTTTAAAGCTTCGCATTTATTTGCTCCTCTAGATTTAGGGAATTTTTTTAAGGTAGTATTACATAATTCTATAGCATCTTTAAGTTTCCATCGATGTGTTGTATTTTCTTTTGGAATAAATGATGCAGCTTGTTCTGTATAGAGGTTAGCAATTTCATAATCATATAAAGCAGAAGCAGCATTAGTGCTATTTTTTTTCTTCTCGGTTAGTAATGTAGATAATAATAAATCTTGTTTATTGGTGTATGTTGCATGTTCATTAACGAATTTTAGCCGTTCTATATTTACCTCTATAAGAGCATCAGGTGAGGTGTCTCTAGAGTGAAATGTAATTAAATTTTGATATAATTTTAATGCATTAAACTGTAATGATAACGAGTCTTTGGTCTTAATTTTTAGAGATGAAAAAGCTGTATGTTCTTGTATATATTTTTGATCATCAATAGCGAATGCATATGCTGGCTTAGTAATGTTGGTTTCAGAAGTTTTATAGAATTCTAAAGCATTGTGAACAAGAAAGTCATATAATGTTGGGCGATATTTTTTTGAATCTGTAGCTGTGGATAATATGTGATCGTATTTAGATAGGTCAGTTTGCTGTGCAAGAACTCCATTTTGAAGTGATTTTTGATAATACAAATGGATTTCTGTAAACAATGTTTGAAGATCCCAGGTTCTAAAATCCTCTTGATCCACTTTTGCCGAAGTTTGTGTTCTGTTATAAAATTTCCATCGATTCTGTTGAAAATATTGCCAATACAGATTGGCTAGAATGCTTTCTAAAATGTTTCTTTTCGGAAATTCACTTTGATTGATTTCTGTTTTAAACTCTTTTATAATAGTAAGTTGTGCGTTTTCTTCTAGAACAAGGGTGTATTTGGCCTTAAATAACAGTGTTTTTATGATCTGATTGTGATTGTCTTCTTCTTTAGACTTTTTATGTATTTTTTCAACGACCTCTAAAGCAGATTTTGGTAATCCTTTTTGATCAAAAGCCTCAACTTGTTTCCAATCGCTTTGGTAATCGTTCTGGGCATTCATATAGCTTAGATTTGATATACAGATTATTATAAAGAGGATGCATTTTTTCATTATAAAACTTTTAGGTTATTATATACACTCAAACAAGACTTATACCAATTTTATTGGCAAGATGTATAAATTCGTTAATAACATTATAAAACTACGTATTTGAAATGAGCCTTGATAATTTTCAGACTATAAATCCAGCACAAAGCAAATTCGATTTTGGGTACTAAGAAAACGATAAACTAGAATAGATAAAAGCGTGAATGAGTGAAACGGTTGTTTTGATTATTCTAGAGGGTGATTTTATGAGTGTTTGAGTATTTGAGTTTGTGAGAGACTATCATTTCATTTAATTTTATACCCTTATACTCTAATATTTTTTATTCTTCCGTTGTTTTATTATTCATTGTAGATTGTATCTTTACTTCTTGATTTAAGAAACTACTATGCGTGTACATTTTATTGCAATTGGAGGAAGCGCTATGCATAACCTTGCGATTGCTCTACATCAAAAAGGATATCAAGTCACCGGAAGTGATGATACTATTTTTGAACCTTCAAAATCAAGATTAGAACGGTATGAGTTATTGCCTTCACAATTTGGATGGTTTCCCGATAGAATTACTTCAGAACTTGATGCAATTATCTTAGGAATGCATGCCAAAGAGGATAACGCAGAATTGCTCAAAGCTCAAGAATTAGGATTAACCATATATTCTTATCCCGAATTTTTATATGAACAATCCAAAAACAAAACACGGGTGGTAATAGGGGGGTCACATGGTAAGACTACTATTACATCAATGATTTTACATGTACTACATTATCATGAAAAAGAAGTAGATTATATGGTAGGTGCTCAACTTGAAGGTTTTGATACCATGGTACATCTTACCGAAGAGAATGATTTTATGATACTAGAAGGGGATGAGTATCTGTCTTCGCCAATAGATCGTAGGCCAAAATTTCATTTATACAAACCTAATATTGCTTTGGTAAGTGGTATTGCTTGGGATCATATCAATGTGTTTCCAACTTTTGAGAATTATGTAGAGCAGTTTAGGATTTTTATGAATTCTATTGTTAATGGAGGGGCACTAGTATATAATGAAGAAGATAGTGAAGTAAAAACATTGGCAGAGGCAACCGAAAACCCTATTCGTAAATTTGCATACACCACCCCTAATTATAGAATTGAAGATGGTAAAACCTTGCTAGATACTCCTGAAGGAGAAATGCCAATTGAAGTTTTTGGGGGGCATAACCTTAGTAATCTGGCTGGCGCAAAATGGATATGCCAACATATGGGTATAGATGAAGATGATTTCTATGAGGCTATAGCCTCTTTTAAAGGGGCCTCAAAACGACTAGAAAAGATTGCAGAAAGTAGAACAGTAGTTGCGTACAAGGATTTTGCACATAGTCCTTCTAAAGTAAGTGCAACCACAAAAGCAGTAAAGGAGCAATATCAAAATAGAACAGTATTAGCGTGTCTTGAATTACATACATATAGTAGTCTAAATGCAGAGTTTTTAAAAGAATATGAAGGTGCATTAGATAAAGCCGATGAAGCAGTAGTTTTCTATTCTCCGCACGCTGTTAAAATAAAACAATTAGAAGAGGTTTCTGCCTCGCAAATAGCAAGTGCATTTAATCGTGATGATCTCATTATATATACTAATCCAGAAGAGTTTCATGAGTTTTTAAAACAAAGAAATTTTTCTAACGCTGTCGTACTCCTTATGAGTAGTGGTAATTATGGAGGTTTGGATTTTAATGAAGTAAAACAATGGATTGAGGATTAAAAGTGCTTTTCGAATATTGAAGTAACAAAATCTGCCACATTTTTTTGATTGTTATTAATTAATTCACGTTTAGCATTTTCAATATCTGCAGGAATTTTGTCTTGACTTAGTTTAAATTTCCCTTCCCATTGTTTAATTTCAATTTCAAAACAATGAATATACGGCACTAAACGATCCATTCTAGGGTCTTTGTATTCTAAAATAAACTTTTGATTTGGCGTCTCAAGAAATTCAGTCATAATTACCATAGATTTTTTTATCATATCTGGATCTGTAATTTCTTTAACTATACCTGTAGCATGAGCGATAATGTAATTCCAGGTAGGAAGTTGTTTTGTTGTATAAATAGAAGGGGATATATAGGTTTGCGGCCCTTGAAATACAGTGGCGATTGGATGGTTGTCTTTTAATAATTGAGTATGAGGGTTATTCTTGTCAATATGACCTACTAATGTATCTCCATGAAAAATCAGTGGTGCATGGGTAATATATGGAATATTATCTTTTGCGGATATCAAAGAGGCAAAGGGATAGTCTATTGCTACTTGTTTTATGTTTTCGAGATTATTATCCTGATGATGTTTTGGTGGATACACAGTTTTATACATTAAATTGTTGAAGATGGTGGTCAAGATGCTTGTATTGCATTTTGCCCCATTGCTCTGTGGTGAATTTTCCGAACATAGGATGTGGATCCCAATCGGTTTTGTTTTTTTGATTAGAAAATTCTGTAACTAGTTCTAACAACCCTTTTTGCTCGACCTCAAATTCCTTTTGATCTACTACTTTTAATTTTGAATGAGTAGGTAGATTTTTTGCCCAAGGCTTGTCACTATATAACGATTTCTTAAAAAATAATTTGGCTAATAGACTTGGTTTAAGTTTAGGATGTTCTTTTTGCAATGCAATTTTTAAAGGAAACTGGCAATGAAATAGCATTTGCGACACGTCCATTTTCCCCCAAGAAGGAGAGCTGCCAGATGATAAGCTTTTGATTCGGGTTTCTATCTCGTTTTGTGTAGTTTCATCAAACAAAGATTTCATATTTTTGATTTTAAGATGATTTGTAATCAAAAATAAGGTATTTAAAAATAGAAATAAAAATAAAGGCTAATCATATTAATTAGCCTTTATTGTATATGATAATACCTATTTATTAACTTGCTTCGTCGAAGAATAAACTTAAGAATCCATCAAGATCATCACTACTAGCTATATCTACCATAGTTCCTAAATTAATCATTAATGGTTGGTCTTTAATGGTACCTTGTAAAAAGTATTGAAAAGTGGTTCCCATTTTGAACTTGTATCCTTTTAATTGAGCGCCAAAAGAAGTAAAAGTTACTTCGGATTTAGAACTGTTACTTTCACCAAATGCGGATATAGTTGCGTTAAATACTTCAGATAGCATATCTGCGCTATAGTAATCCCATTTAATCGATGTTCCATTACATGCTTGTAATTCGTATTCAGATTGGGCTTCACATCCTCTAGGTACTTGTATGTTATTTCCTACTAGGTTTAAAAAAGATACTTTTTTATCCTGGCCATAAAAACTAAGAGTTACAAGAAATAAAACGATAGTAAAAATATTCTTCATAAATAGGTTAATTTGAAGTTGTTAAATTGTTCATTTTTGGATTTCGGGTGCCCAAATATAGTAAAACTTTCATTTTCAAACAAATATCTATGTTAAATATTGATAATTTTTTAAAAATAAAAAGCGTAGTTTATATATATTATTGGGTTAATAATGTGTTGTTTTTGAGATAAATAGTTTATACTTACAAGGAAAATAAGTACTGTTAAAAATAATATATGAGTGAGTTAAATTCCTCTTTTTCCATAAAAAAATGGAGTGAAAATGATCGTCCAAGAGAAAAATTAATCGCTAAAGGGAAGAATACATTGACAGATTCCGAGTTAATCGCCATTCTTATTGGCTCTGGTAATCGAGATGAAACTGCCGTTGCATTGAGTAAAAGAATTCTGGCTAGCGTAGATCATAATATCAATGCTTTAGGTAAACTGTCTATTAGTCAGTTAATGAGTTTTAAAGGAATAGGTGAAGCAAAAGCAATAGCTATAATTGCAGGATTAGAACTAGGACGAAGAAGAAGGGAAGAAAATATTCCAGAGATTTCAAAAATTACCTCTAGCAAAGATGTATTTACTATTTTAAGGCCTGTTATTGGTGATCTCGATCATGAAGAATTTTGGGTTTTATTTTTGAATAATGCGAATAAAGTAATTCAAAAAAAGCAAATTAGTGTGGGAGGAAAAACCGGAACCTTGGTAGATCCTCGCATCATATATCGAGCAGCAATAGAATACGGCGCTACCGGGATAGTCATAGCACATAATCATCCCAGTGGTTTGCTAAAACCAAGTGAGTCTGATAAAAATTTAACCCAAAAAATAAAACAAGCGGGAGCAAGTTTGGATATCAATGTATTAGATCATCTTATTATTACAGAAAAAAGCTATTTTAGCTTTGCTGATGAGTCTATGTTGTAAATCGTAAATCGTAAATTAAAATATGTTATTAATCCATGTGCAAAAAATTACACCTAGAGTATCTTATACTTTTAAGCAAATTTGTAAGAGAATCCTAGGCCTTGATGTAGATCTAACCTCTAAAATCGAATCATTTATTGCTCATGATGGTCCTAAGTTTTCATATGGTAAGAAGCCTTTGGGTAAAGAGCTTTATTTTCAAAGCGTAGATTTACTTTTTGAATATGGGTTAAATGATTTAAACTTTAGTGTATTTGATTGGGAAGAAACCAAATGTTTTTTTCCGGTTAAACACGAAAACTCTGCATTACCCTTTGATATATTTGCTGCAACATTTTACCTTTTGACTCGATACGAAGAGTATTTACCACATGTAAAGGATGATTTGGGACGTTTTCCTGCGACTGAAAGTATAGCGTATACAAATGATTTTTTACAAGATCCGGTTATAGATATATGGGCACATAAATTCAAGAAAAACCTTTTAGAAAAATACCCAGATCTTGAGTTTGAAGAAAAAAAATTTAAAATCATGCCCGTCATTTCTGTAGCTGAAACTTTTGCATACAAAAACAAAGGTATTTTAAGATCTATAGGAGGTGCGTTAAGAGACCTGTGGAGCTTAAAACTTGATGAGGTTACTGATAGGGTTAAAGTGTCTATTGGACTTAAAAAAGATCCATATGCTGTATTTGATTTTATAATAGATCTACAGAAAAAGAAAAAAAGAAAAGCAAAAGTGTTGATCGGATTGGGAGACTACTCTAATTATGAAAAAAACATAGGGTATAACCACTTAAAACACCATACCCTAATAAAACATATTGCTGATTATATAGATATTGGTCTTAAGGTGTCATACCAGGCGATTTGTGATTTGCCAACATTGAATAAGGAGAAGCAAAGAATAGAAGGGGTTTTTAATAGGAGGCTCAAATATGTAATCTGTTCTTTTTTTAAAATAAAATTACCTGAAGCATATCGTAATTTTATAGAATTAGAAGTCGAAGAAGATTACTCTATGGGATATTCTAAGCATTTTGGGTTTAGAGCAGGTACATGTACTCCTTTTATGTTTTATGATTTGGATTATGAAGTGCAAACTCCTCTGGTTATTTATTCTTTTTGTTTTTCGAATGATGACCGTTTTTCTGATATCGATGATGAAGCAACAGCAAGAAAAGAGGCGCTTTTATACATAGAGAAAATAAAGAGCGTAAAAGGTATTTTTATACCAGTCTTTAATAGTAAATTGTTTAGTGACCTTAATGGACAACCGTTTTGGAAGTCAATATTAGAATTTATTTGGAATCAAGAAGATGAATAATACAATTAAGCACGTTTTTTTTGATCTAGATCATACATTATGGGATTTTGATCAAAATTCATTATTAGCGTTTCAAATGATTTTTGAAAAATTTTCTATAGATCTTAACATAGATCTTTTTTTAGAAGAGTATAAGCCAATTAATATGAAATATTGGAAACTCTATCGAGAAGAGAAAATTAATAAACAAGAACTTAGAAGAGCTAGGCTAGTAGAAGCTTTTACCGTATTTAATGTTGAGTTTCCTATAGCCGTAATTGATGCAATAGCTCATAATTATATTGATTTTTTGCCTCTTAATAATCACCTAATTAAGGGTACAAGAGAATTATTAATATATCTTAAACCTAAATATCATTTGCATATCATAACTAATGGATTTAAAGAGGTTCAAAATATAAAGCTATCTAATTCTGGTATAAAACAGTATTTCAAAACGATCACAAATAGTGAAGAGGTTGGGGTAAAAAAACCTAATCCATTAATTTTTGAAGAAGCTATTAAGAAATCTGGTGCTCTAGCTACAAATAGTATCATGATAGGTGATAATTATGAAGCCGACATTTTGGGCGCTGAAGCACTTGGACTAGACACTATTTGTTTTAATTACCACAAAGAAAAAATACCTGAAAAATACCTTCAAACTTCAGAGTTATTGCAAATAAAAAACTACCTGTAATTAGATTCATTTACAATACGATCAATGATTTCTTTTCTGGATAAAGGAAAAAAACTATATTTCGACGAATAATCTATTTTGAATATAGTACTCTTATTAAAATAAGAGACTTTCATTATAGTTTGGTTTAATATCATAATATCACACATATGTTACGTATTTTATTTTTCGGAATAATTTTGGCTTTCACTTCACAAATTTCAGCTCAAAAGAGTGTAAATGATTACAAATATGTAGTAATACCTGAACAATATAGTTTTTTTAAACAAGCTGATAAGTATCAATTAAATTCACTAACCAAGTTTTTGTTTAATAAAAATGGTTTTAAAGCTTTGGTAAGAGGAGAGAATTTCCCTGAGGATCTGACGGCAAATGGCTGTAAAGCATTGCAAGCAGATTTAATAAAAAAATCTGGAGTTTTTACGACAGGCCTTATTGTAGAATTAAAGGATTGTAATGGAAATGTAATTTTTACCTCTCCAGAAGGAAAGAGTAGAGAAAAAGAATTTAAAAAAGCTTTTCAAGAAGCGCTTCGCAATGCTTTTAATGGGGTTACAGCACTTAACTATAGTTATAATGAAAACAGTGATATAGCAGCAGTTGAAGACAAGCCATCAACACCAGAAATAGCAGTTTCACAAAAACCAGTTAATACTGAGAAAATAAAAGAGGAAAAAGATTCTAAAAAAGTAGCATCTGAAAAAGAAACTACATACAAATTGAATGGAGATAGCTTTATATTCAAGAAATCTGAGTATGGTTTTGAGTTGTTTAAAAAACAAGATAATACCGCAATATCTATAGGTAAAATATTTAAGATGAGTATAGGGGAAAGTTATTTGCTTAGTGCAGGTGATTATAGTGGAGGAGGATCTTTTGATGCCTATGGCAATTTTGTGCTAGAAAGAATCAACCCAGCAACTAATAATTTAATTGTTGACGTATTAGCTAGACAATAAATTAAGGAGTATTTTTTTTGTTTAATACCCATATTTTTTACCCCATCTTGATTTAAGAAAAGCCCTGAATGAATTTTCACGTTGATTTTCTCCTGGATCATAGAGTTTAGTGTCTTTAATTTCTTGAGGTAAGAATTCTTGTTCTACAAAATTATCCTTATGATTATGTGCGTATTTATAATCTTCTCCATACCCTAATTCTTTCATTAGCTTGGTTGGGGCATTTCTAATATGTAAAGGAACTGATAAATCTCCCGTTTGTTTTACTAGTTGTTGCGCTTTATTTATAGCCATATATGAGGCATTGCTTTTTGCAGAGGTAGCCATATACACTGCGCATTGACTTAATATAATGCGAGCTTCAGGATATCCAATAGTAGTAACAGCCTGAAATGTATTATTTGCCATAATCAGAGCTGTAGGGTTTGCATTTCCGATATCTTCCGAAGCAAGAATAATCATTCGTCTTGCGATAAATTTAAGATCTTCGCCTCCTTCAATCATACGAGCAAGCCAATAAACAGCTGCATTGGGATCGCTACCTCTCACAGATTTGATAAATGCAGAAATTATGTCATAATGCTGCTCACCAGTTTTATCATATCGTACTGTGTTTTGTTGCACTAGTTTTGTAACTATGTCATTTGTAATTATAATCGGACTTTGCTCTTGCCCTGAAACAATTAATTCGAAGATGTTTAATAATTTACGAGCGTCACCCCCGCTTAAACGTAATAATGATTCTGTTTCTTTGATCTGTATCTCTTTTGATTTTAGATAGGCATCTTCCTGTATAGCTCTTGTAAGTAAGGCTTCTAACTCTGCTTTTCCAAATGGATTTAGTACATATACCTGACAGCGAGAGAGTAGGGCAGGGATTACTTCAAAACTTGGATTTTCTGTAGTAGCTCCAATAAGCGTTATCCATCCTTTCTCTACAGCTCCTAATAGGGAGTCTTGTTGTGATTTGCTAAACCGATGAATCTCATCAATAAACAGAATTGGATTTTTGGATGTAAATAAACCCCCACTTTGTTTTGCTTTGTCTATGACTTCCCTTACGTCTTTTACACCGCTATTTATGGCGCTAAGTGTATAAAAAGGCCTTTCTGATTCATTTGCAATGATATTAGCCAATGTAGTTTTTCCTACTCCAGGAGGGCCCCATAAGATCAATGAAGGGATAATACCTTTTTTGATTTGTTGAGTTAAAGATCCATCATCGCCAACTAAATGTTCTTGACTTAAATATTCTTCTAATGATTTAGGACGAATTCTTTCTGCTAAAGGTTCATTTGTATTCATAACCACAAATTTACAAAGCTTTATAGGATTCTTTAACGAGAAAATGAATAGAAGTGTCTGTATTAAACATATAAACCTGTCATTTTTACTGGAATTCGTGTTTTGGAATTTTTTTTGATATATTCTATAACTTATGATAGAAGATCAAAATAGTTTTAAGTTTCATACAGGTGTTATAGGATATCCTTTATTATTTGTATTGATTATTTGGATTGTTTTTTGGTTCGAGGTTCGATTTGGTTTTGATTTTAGCCACTTCGGGGTGTATCCAAGAGCAATTATTGGATTAAGGGGTATATTATTCTCCCCTTTGATTCATTCAGATATTACACATTTATGGCATAATACGTTACCATTGCTTATATTATCTACAGCATTGTTTTATTTTTATCAAAACAATGCATGGAGAGTTTTACTTTTTGGGATTTTTTTCACAGGGCTCTTAACTTGGCTACTAGGTAGGCCAGCTAATCATATTGGCGCCAGTGGGGTAGTGTATATGCTATTTGGTTTCTTGTTTTTAAAAGGCATTGTTGCTAAGCACTTTAGACTAATTGCGCTATCATTTGTTGTTGTATTTATTTACGGAAGTTTGGTTTGGTATATATTACCAGTAGACCCTAAAATTTCATGGGAAGGTCACTTATCAGGCTTAATTACAGGTGTATTATTAGCTTTTCTTATTAAAAAAGGTGTGGTAAAACCAAAAAGATATATTTGGGAAGCGCCAGATTATGATCCAGAAGAAGATGATTTTTTAAAACATTTTGATGAAAATGGAAATTTTATAGAACGTTTACCTGAAGAAGATAACACTATCATAGATGATATTGAAATCATTTATGAATTTAAAGAAGCAAAAAAGCCTGATGAAGAATAGGTTTTTTTGGTGAGGGTTCTTATAATCGTTGTCTAATGACTTCATATAAAAATACACCGCAAGCAACAGAAACATTTAGCGATCCTATTTCTCCTTGCATCGGTAGTTTTGCTTGTTGATCTACCAGCTTTAATACTGATGGCGATATGCCTTTGCCTTCACTACCCATAATAATTGCAGAAGGAATAGTGAGATCTGCATCATATATTGGTTGCGAAGCTTTCTCGGTAGCTGCCACAATTTGTACACCAGAACCTTGCAGGTAAAACATAGCGTCTTTAATGTGATCTACTTTACAAATAGGTATTTTAAACACTGCCCCAGCCGAAGTTTTTATTGTATCTGCATTTACAGGGGCTCCTCCTTTTTTTTGTATAATGATACCGTGTACTCCTGTACATTCTGCTGTTCTAATGATTGCACCAAAATTACGCACATCAGACAATTGATCTAGAATCAAAAATAAGGGAGTCTCGCCAGATTCTATAACTTGCATAACGAGATTTTCTAAATCATAATAATCGATAGGGGAGATGTATCCTACTACACCTTGATGATTTTTTCGAGTTAAGCGGTTTAGTTTTTCTATAGGAACATATGTATAGGTAATGTTGTTGTGTTTTACTAACCCCATTAATTCTTTGGATATATCCCCTTGTAAGCCTTTTTGAATAAAAAGCTTATCAATAGTTTTGCCTGCTGTTATAGCTTCTATTATTGCACGTGTGCCAAAAACTAAAGACTCTTCTTTCATCTGTTTTATTATTCTTTTTTAAATGATCAGATAGATTTCTCAGAATAATTATTCTAATGCATATTGTAAATGCTAATTACTGCTCATTTTATGTGGTCAAAGATAGTATAATAGGGTGTAGTTGTTTATGATATTTGTAAAAAAAATAGGCTATCCATTGGATAGCCTATTTTGATAATTATTTTATTACTTTGAAAATTATGGAGCAGGTTGAACCGCAATATAATTTTCTTTTGATAATAATACTATATCAGTAAGATCACCAGTACTAGGCGGGTTAGTTACAGTAATATCTCCAACTAAGAATGTACCGTATACATCTACAACTCTAGGATCATCTTCAGTTCCTATGTCTCTAGTTAACTTGTATACATATATCTGATCTTTTAATAATTGGGCTGTAGTAAGTTGAGCACCACCATCAAAATCTATCTTAGCTTGTTCTACATCGTTATATTTTCCGTATTCATCTGCACCTGTTACACCAAGTAGAACAAATTGAACATTAGGAGTTGTATCATCTGTAGCTTTTATACCTTGTGGAGCTTCAAAAACAAGATCTCCTTTATCATCACCATCGATAAAAGTACCACCAGTAGATAAATCCAATTTATTTCTTGTGATATCACTACTTATAGTACCACTTGCACCGCCTCCAAATGGCTGTGGTACAATACGCACAGAAGTTTTGATTGTATCAGTAAGTACACCACTTCTTACTACAAAAGTATAGTTTAATGTATCACCTTTTGCAAAGCCAGCATATTCTGCTGCATCTGCAAAATTTATTGAATCTTTTTCTATCTCAAAACCAGTTAATGGTACTTCAGCACCAGTTTTGTTAAGCCTTCGAGTCACAGAGATTTCATCAATGATATCTTCTCTTAATGTAAAAGTTTCATACTTTAATACATTAGAAGTTGCTGTATCGTTAAACTTAAGAGCAGGTACTTCTTGAGTAAAACTAATTGCATTAACTACATCTAGTGTACCATTTGCAGAGGCACTAGATAAATTACCGCCCGAAATAGCATAAACCATTTCTATATCAATACTTCCTGTTGGAGAAGTTACTCCTTCTTCATCAGTTGGAAACGCAAAAGCTCCAGCTGTTTGCGTAAGTGCTGATGAATTAAAAGTGGCTGTATTGCCAGAGACAGTCGCATCTCCTTGTTTAGTAGCTCCAGTACCGTCAAAGACTTCAACACCAGTAATACTAACACCTTCGTTAGACTCTAATGATATGCTTAAATCAGAATTTACATCAAATAAACTTATTTGAGTATCTGTCAACGCTACCTTTGTTCCACCGGCACTTGAACCGGTGGCTCCATTCACATCGTCATCAGAACAAGATGCTACCGAGACAATTAGTGAAGTGATAAATATGCTTCTTATTAATGTTTTCATTTATCTTATTTTTTTAAATAAAGTAGTATAAAACGTACTTTTAATTATTGTATTCAAATTTTTTATTCGAAAGCCCAACTTCCAGAACTTAATAGGTTACCACCTTTTCTGGCAACAGCTTCTTCATAAGAATCTGGATTAGCAACTCTTTCAGAAATTGGATATAAGAATAGTCTTGGAATCGCACCTCCTGGATTTAATCCATTATCTCCATCTTTATTTGGAGTTAAAGTTGGGAACCCAGTTCTTCTATAATCATTCCATACTTCAATTGGTGCATTACCATATAAAGATTTGTACTTTTCATTAATAATAGTTTCTATCTGAGCTTCAGAAGTACCACTTAATGATATTCCAGCATTATAAGCAACTATATCTTGAGCGTCAACTCCTACATATTCCATGTTTGCTTGTATACCAGCTTTTAACGCAGTTTCAGCATCAGCTGCAGTACCACCAGATCTTACTATTGCTTCAGCTTCGATAAATTTTTGCTCAGCATAAGTAATCAATAAACCAGGAGAATCTAATTGTGCCCAAAACAAATCTGTATTATCACCTTCGAAATATAGGTTGTCAGACCCATTGGCAACCATAAAAATTGGTTTTCTTGGATCACCACTCATTACACTAGCAAATTGCTTATCGATGATCATGGTATTAGGTCTGTCTTGTCCAAATTGAGCTAAAGGATTACCTCCATTTAACGAATTTTCAAAATTGAATACAGCTTGATCACCATTGCTACCCATAGCGCCTGCAATAGCTGCTAATGCTTTTTGAGCAGCTTGAGGATCTCTTTTTGTTAATTGGATATAATGACGTGCTTTTAAAGCATTTGCTACTTTGATCCATTGTTTATTAGTAAGTGTCACAAGACTTCCTTGAACAGCACCTATTGGATCTTCAGCAGTAAGATCAGCAATAGCTTCATCTAATAACCTGAAGATATCAGCATACAGAGCTTCTTGTCGATCATACTTAGGAAATAAATTATCATTTCCTTGAATTGCTTCAGAAAAAGGAGCATCTCCCCAACAGTTTGTAATCGCACCTATGTTTACTGCTAAATATATTTTAGCAACACCACGGGTGTTAACTCCTTCTGTATCAGAAGTTCTACCTATAATATCAATACAATCTCTTAAAGACCCTGTATATAAACCAGTGTTCCAGAAGTTATCAATGTCATTTTCTGTAATTACATAACTAGTATATGCTACCTGTTGTGCATCAAAACCAGTCCATTGTTGTGTAATGATCCCAGATAATCTACCTAATCCAGCTATAAGATTTCTATGCGATTGGATTTGCATAATTGGCATGATAGCAAGAGCGGGAACATTATCACCACTTGGTCTTGTTGGATCACCATTTGTATCACCATATTCACATGATACAGTCATCAAAGCTGCCATCACGAAAATAAAGAACTTATTTATTTTATATATTCTTTTCATTTTTACTCTATTTAAAAGTTAAGTTTAAGTGAAACGGCATAACTTCTTGTATTAGGTTGGTTGAAATATTCTAAACCAATACCATTAGAATTACCAGTCAAATTTGTTTCTGGATCAACACCAGGATAATCTGTATCTAGCCATAAGTTTCTTCCTGAGAAAGTTATAGATCCAGAAGAGATCGCTGTACCACTTAAAAGCTTATCACCAAAGTTATAGGATAGAGAAGCTTCTCTTAAACGTACCCATGAAGCATCATATACGTTATCTTCAGCAACACCACCAAATCCGTAACGCACCCATCTATTGGCACCTAATCCTGCTGCATTATCTGCAAGAGCTACAGCTTGAGTATTTGGCTGACCCGTAGAAGCTACAACACCATCAAATACAAAATCTGTAATTTCTCTTTGATCAGCAGTGTTTTGGGCAACACCGAAATATTCAATAATTCCACAAGTACCACACCATACATCACCACCTTTTCTTACATCAAATAAGAATCCAAGTGTTAGGTTTTTATATGAGAAACTATTTTTAATACCTGCTTGCCAATCTGGAATTGGATCTCCAATCACACCAGATGTGTTATCAAGTAGAGGGAAACCATCATCACCAATTAAAATATTCCCGCTATCGTCTCTTTGGTATTTGTTTCCAAATATGGCACCATAAGATTCTCCTGGTAATACTCTAGAAGAAGTAGATGTAAATCCATTTAAGGTGAAAGATTCAACATCAGGAGCAAGTTCTACTACTTTAGACTCATACGCTGTCCAGTTAATATCTATATTCCATGAGAAATCATCAGTACGTATTGGAACAAAGTTTACTGCAAGCTCAATACCATTATTTTCAATTTTACCAGCATTAATAAACCTACTTGTAAATCCAGCACTAGGAGCAGTATCAACATTAAGCACTTGGTCTACTGTTTCTTTATCATAATAAGTAACATCTATCCCTATTCTAGAGTTTAAGAATTTTAACTCAGCACCAACTTCAATTTCAGTAGTTTCCTCTGGAGTAACTGTATTACTACCAGCAACAATAGATCTTTCAAATGCTACTGTTTGGAATAATGGGAATGAATTTGCAGTAATAAATCCATCACCAGCAGCAACACCAGCATTATAAAAAGTACTAGTCGCTTGGATAGGAGCATCATTACCAGTTCTACCATAAGAAGCTCTTAATTTTGCGTAATTTAAAATGTCGCTTTCAAAAAGTTCACTTGCAACAAAACTACCACCAACACTATATGATAAGAAATCATTATCGTCTATTGGTAATGTAGAAGACCAGTCATTTCTGGCTCTTGCTGTTAAGAAAAGCGTTTCATTATAACCAAATTTAAGTTCTCCGAAAACTGCGTTTGTCTTTTTTTGATTTACTCCGTTAGTAGTAATTTGCGTTGCAGAGTTTGAAACATCAAAGAATCCTGGGATAGTAAGACCATCTGCTTGTACCGTTCTTCTTAAGAAGTCATTCCTGTAGTTTTCATAACCAACTAAACCACTAATATTTATTTTATCAGAAAAATCTTTGTTAAATAAAGCTAAGAAGTTAGTCGTAATATCTTCGTTATAGAAGTTATTGTCTATTACTCTACCTTGACGTTGAGTAGCAGAATTGATATCAAAAGCTGCTTTTCTAACATCACTATATCTATCATAAGAGTATCTACCTTGAAGTGTTAACCAATCGATTGGTCGGTACTCAAATGATAAACGACCTGTAAATCTGTTTACATCATCTGTTGCAGGATTTTTTGCAACTGTCCAATATGGGTTATCATAGATACCAGCTCTATAACTTCTTTGTGTTCCATCAGCAAGTTCAAAAACATCTCTATTTCTAGCAGCTTGTCTACCTGTTAGTCCATTACCATTATCAAAAGTAGGAGTAGATCTTAATAAACCTAGCATAATACCAGAAATGTTTGATCCTCTTTGTACTCTAATACCTCCTGAATTCACAAAAGATCCACTTGCAGATATTTCAAATTTTTCTGATAGGTCTGCAGTAATATCTGCTCTAAATGATTTTTTACCAAATTCTTCAGTAGGTGCTACACCTGTCTGATCTAATTTACCAGCAGATAAGTAATATCTTACACTTTCTGTACCACCTCTAACAGATACATTAAGATCTGTTAATAATCCTTTTACGAAGAAATCATAGTGATCATAAGATTCAGCTGCTCTTCCATTTCCTTCACCAGCAGGAACCAATGCTCCAAATCTGTGGTAAGGATAAGATGTGTCTCCATCATATTCAAGATCAGAGATTCTTGGACCCCAACTAAAACCTTCTCCAGTTTCTGGACCTCTATATCCACCATTTCTACCTTGAGCAAATTCTCTTTGTAGTTCTGGTCCTTGAGTAATCTCACTTAATTGCACTGTAGAGTTAATACTTACAGATGGAGCTCCAGTTCTACCTTTTTTAGTTGTAATGATTACAACCCCATTTGCAGCACGTAAACCATATAATGTTTGTGCGGCAATACCTTTAAGAATTGAAATACTTTCGATGTCATTTTGGTTAATGTCAATAGCTCTGTTAGAGTTATCTACACCATTGGTTCTGTTTCCAACTCCTGCACCACCATTACCGTTGGTTGAGTTATCAATTGGTACACCATCTACAATAAATAAAGGAGAATTGTTTCTTAAGATAGTTGTGTTACCACGAATTCTTATGTTTGCCGAAGCACCAACAGAACCCGAAGATGTAACTACTGATACACCAGGAGCTTTTGCAGATAATGAACTTACTACATTTACTTCCCCAGTATTCTCAATTTCGTCATCTGTTACTGTAGCAATCGCATAACTTAAAGATTTTGGTTTTGCCTTAACCCCCTGTGCAGTTACAACAACTTCTTCTAATTCTGAAGCAGATGCAACTAATTGGGCATTGATAGAATCTCCATCTCCGACAACTACGTCTTTAGTTTGAAAGCCTACATAACTAAATGATAGTACTGCTCCTCGATTTGCTTGAATGGTATAGTTACCATCAAAATCAGTTTGCGTACCACTTGCTGTATTTTTTACAACAACATTAACTCCAGGAAGAGGTAACCCTTTATCATCGGTTACAGTTCCTGAAATCGTTTTTTCTTGTGCAAAAGTTAATTGCACAACAAACGCTAGCAATAGCGTTAAAATTCCACTAAACTTTGTTCTCATTTTACAATTTATTTGAATTAGCCAGTTCCAAAAATCATAATAATATCTTTATAAAACAACTTTTTGTTATTAAAATTTAAATTCATGCCACTGCTGAATGCCTAAATTGTAAAGCCTTGCCAGTATTAACTTGCGGGGTATTGATTATAAAAACAGAAGCGTATTTAGGATTAAGTGTCACATAATGAACTACTTTTATATGAATAGTGAAGTAATTGCCAAGTATTAATAAATGTGCTTTTTTGAATCTATTTTTTTTGGATATAAAAAACTAAAGACCTCTTATTCAAGAGGTCTTTGTTGTAATAGTTGTCCTTGTATGCTTAGATATTAATCCACAATAGCTTTAAAAAGTACAGGCCATGTTAATCCTCCTGGTCGTGTTAATACAACTGTTCCTCTATCTCCTGAAGAGTTACCAAATTCTATAGTCATATCGCCACCAGAAATTTCAGTAATTTTGTAGGTATAAGAAAAATCAATTTTTTTCTTGGTTTCTTTTTCTACAGTTTTAATAGCTCCACTAGCGACTAGTCCAGTACAATCCCATGTGACTTTAATTTTATCAAAATCAATTTTACTAAAAGTGTCTACATAGCAATTGTCAAATTGGCCAAAACTAATGTCGGTTGTTCCGTATTCTCCTCTACCATCTGTCTCAGACCACGTTACTTCTCCAGTAGGTAAGCTGTTGGTGCATTGACTTCGCCCTCCTGGGGCAGATATTAATTCTGTAACAGTATAGGTATATGTGCCAGCAAGAGTCTCTGTGATAGTGCATCCTGCAGTTGTTCGATAAGTATAAGGTGAAGAGAAATATGATCCGCCCGATACATTACCATTGGCATCATCTACTGAAAATGATCTACCATCTGTAAGTTTTAATAGGAAACGTAGTTCGAAATCATCTTTTCCTTGAATTTTACTTTCGTCTACTTGTGTAAATGCTATTAATTCTTCTGCTGTAAAAGTGATAATAGACACGGGCACACCTCTATCTCCAGGTTGAAAATCAGAACTATTTATGGTTCTTATTAACCCTATTTCTGTAGAGAGATCATCATCATTTTTATCAATCACGCCATCATTATTTGTGTCTACCCTTGTATTTTCAATAAAACGAGTATAGATTTCAATTTCATCTAATAGCCCCCCTTGTTGCGCATCTTGCTCTTCTAGAGTAAGTATATAGTTTGACCCTTCATCGAATTGTAATGTAAGATCATTGTATATCATATTATTGTCAATATCAATGGTTCTTAATACAGCTCCACTGGTTACTTGGTCTATTACTTGATCTACAGTTTTGTCGTCTCCACTGCAACCAATCAAGACACATGCAGTGACAATTGTAGTTATATAATTAATTATTGTTTTCATTTTTTTTATGTTTTTGTTGCTCTTTTTTGAGTTAACGCCTAAAATCAATTTGCTGCCGGAAAAGCTGGAGAATCTCCATTATTATCCCAAAAAACTTTTTGCACTTGATTTTGTTTTGGATCTACAGACGAATTGTTTGTGGTCAAATCTGCTGGATATGGAAAAGATCTAATAAAATCTCCTGTTGCAGGATATGGTTCTACATTAGTTTGTAATGTTTTTGGATACCCAGTTCGTCTATAAAAATTATAAGCATCAATTCCGTTACCAAATAGAGCAACCCAATATTGCTCTGCCACGGCATTCCATCTTTGATCCATGGTAGTGGCAGCGTTAAATTGGTTAACCTTGGTTGATATAAAATTATTAATCATAGTATTATCTGCTTCAAAACCTGTTTGTGCAGATGCATCTCTATTTCTAAAACTGATTACTTTGTTAATTGATTTTGTTAGTCCGTTGTTTAATGCTGTTCCGGCATCAGAAAAATTCATGTCTTCTAATGCTACTTCAGCGATCATAAAGTCTACCCAAGATGATAATAGGATAGGGGTGATTCCGGCTCCTTGACCACCATCCCCTTGCTCTGCTCCTTCAAAACTACTGTCGTCAAAGCGACCTGCTGCAGGGTATACCCCAAAAATAGTTCGTAAAAATCCATCTGGTGGAATGCCATCATCATCACCATGATCACGCCCCCAATATCCATTGTTTAAAAAACAAAATGTAAAACCATTGTCAATATAATGTTGAGGAGGGCTTTCTAGAGAACAACTTAATGTTTCTTCGTTTGGCGCAGTTTCGGCGCCAGGCACCACATTAGTTTGTCTATAATAATAGTATCTAATTCTTGGGTCATCTGATTCAGACATCAAATTCATTAGCCAATTCGACATGTATTCGTCTGCTCCGTCTCCTTCATAATTGTTTGCATATCTTGGATGGCGGTTATCTGGTTGTATTACGTTGGTGCCCCAAGAAAATTCAAAATCTTCACTAGAGTCCATAATATAGTTGCCAGATCCACTGTCATAAATTTCATTAAACTTTGTTAATGCCTCGCTATCTACTAACCTTTTTTGTAGATAAATTTTCATTTTAATGGTGTTGGCTGCCTTAATCCAGTTTTCCCAATTTTTATTATAGTAAAAATCATTTTCTGGTTCAGGATCTGCCTCTTTTTCAAAATTTACAATAGCTTCGTCTAATAGATCTAATGCAGCCTGATAGATAATAGCTCCATCGTCTACTTTTGGATTTAGGTTTTCACTACCTTGTAAGGCTTCACTATAAGGAACATCTCCAAAAAAATCAACTAATGTGGTAATTGTGTAAGCCTCAATAACTTGCGCTATTGCTAGATGGTGATATAGCTCTTCTTCTTTTGCTATTGGTTGTAGTTCTCTTATGTCGGCCAGAATACCATTAAAAGTTTGGTTGTGGCCATTTTGATCGCCAAAGGAAACATCGGTAGATTGATAAGACCCGCTCCATACGTCGTTAAAATCTGTTGGGGAATACACATTTTGATAATCCCTACCATTCATATTATCTATACGAGTAACTTGGCCAGCAATGGCACCAAAACGCTCTACAACTTTTCCAAAATCAATTTGTATAGAATTTAAAAGCAAGTCTGGGTCAGATTGGTTACTATCTAACTGATTAGGATTTTTGGTTAGATCAAGTTCTGTGCTTTCGCACGAAGTAAATAATAATCCTATCATTAGGACTATGATTACTGAAATTTTATGTGCTACTATTTTTGTTATTTTCATGACTTATTTTTTTAGAATGAAGCTTTAATACTCATACCATATCTTTTTGAGCTAGGACCGTTTAAGAAATCGAACCCTCTACCATTACCCACACCTAATCCGGCTACATTAGGATCAAAATTAGTTCCGTCAGGAATATTGAATGCATCAAACCATAAGTTATATCCAGTAACATTTATGCTTACTGCTCCAAAAGGAGTGTTGTCTAAAAACTTAGAAGGCATTGAGTATCCAAAAGATAATTCTTGTAATCGTAATACTGTACCATCAAATATACCCAGTTCGTCTGGTCCAAATAACACATTAGAGAAATAAAATGTAGAGTTGTTGATTTGGATATTATTAGGTGATCCATCATCACGAACTCCAGGGAGTATAAATGTATTTTCTCTATCTACAGTATCGGTTGTTAATCCACGGCCTAATAATGTAGATACTGTTCTTGAGTAAATATCGCCTCCTTTTACATAGGTGAATAAGAAGCTTAGATTGAAGTTTTTATACGAAAAAGAATTCG
The DNA here is from genome assembly GCA_947501475.1 of uncultured Aquimarina sp. Lineage (GTDB taxonomy): Bacteria > Bacteroidota > Bacteroidia > Flavobacteriales > Flavobacteriaceae > Aquimarina. The sequence goes on from CANMWA010000010.1 coordinate 75,810, forward strand.
ATATATTTAATAAGTAATCTGGATTTGGATCTCCAATTACAAAAGCTCCTTCTTCTTCTCTGTAATTACCAGCGTCATTTACTAGAAAATTACCATCACTGTCTCTTTGTATACGGCTACCTACGATTACACCTAAAGGCTCACCTTCTTTTGCAGCATTACCTAGATTCGAAAACCCAGAATAGACAATTTGGTCAGTGTCGGCTCCAAGATCTTCTACTGTTGTTTCACTTGCGGTAAAATTAATATTGGCATTCCATATAAAACCATCAGCTTTTGGAGATTTTAAAATGTCTGCGCCCAGGTCTATTTCGAAACCATCACTTTGTATCTCTCCAATATTTTCACTTTTTAAGGCAGATCCTGTTGAAGGGTCTAATGGTCGATCAATGATAAGATCTTCAGTGATACGATTATAATAGGAAGCGTTTAAACTGATTCGATTTCTAAAGAAACGAGATTCTATACCAAATTCGATTTCGTTTAATCGCTCTGGCTTCAAGTTTGGATTTCCTTCTCTTGCAGGTGTAGAGTTAGTGACAATATCTAACCCTTGGTCGGTGTCCTTAAAGTTTTGTGTATCCAGATCTAGCGTTGCGGCTATAGGAAATCCACTTGGAAAGTTTGCTGAAGTACCATATCCGCCTCTAATCTTAAGGTAATTTATACCGTTCTCAGATTTTATACCAGAAAATGCGGTTGTAGGTAAAAATGATAAACTTGCACTTGGATAAAATATAGATCGATTTTCGGTGCTTAAGTTAGATACCCAATCATTTCTTCCTGCAAAGGTAACATATAGCATTCTTTTATAGTCAAAATCTGCTTGACCATAAAGTCCTACTATGTTTCTTTCTGATTTGAATTCAATTTCATTCTGATTCAAGAAATTAACATGTCTAAAAAAATCAAACTCTACTTGGCTGCTACTAGCAACACCATTACGCTCGAATACCTCTCTTCTACTGGTGGCACCAAGGTTAAATGTCATTCCTATTTCATCAGTAAGATCATAATCACCATTTATTATAAAGTTATGGTCAAAAATGGTGTTGATGTTTGTCCATGTTTGATAAATACCACTTCGTAATGCTGCATCATCACTTACGCCACCTTTGTTTTGTTGATTAATATTAGATTCAGTATAATTGTCTAGACCAAATCGATATACTAAATTTAGGTTGTCGTTAAAATCATATTGTAAAGTACCGTTGCCAAATACACGATTAGTGACTTGCCTATTAAGAGCATTGTTTACAGTCCATAAAGGGTGTTGAATGCTGTTGTTTTGTCTGTAATAAACACTTCGCCCGTCTACAGGGCTTTGAAACGGTAGTCCTAGTAAATCTACACTACGAGGTGTAAAAAACAATTCTCCAAAAACTGAGGATCCTGTTCCGGTTGCGCCATTACCTAGACTAGCTGAGACAGGAGGACTTTTGAAATCGGTTTTCGAGTAGTTTAAGGTGTTAGAAATAGTGATTTTGTTTGATAAAATAGCTCTACCACCAAATCCTAATGTGTTTCTTCTTAGTTTGTTTCCAGGTGTAAAACCTTCGTCCTCTAAGTAACTATAATTTGCATTGTAGCTTAAAGTATTGTCTGTTGTTGTACCTCTGAAGTTAATCGCAGTGTTGGATACTGTTCCTGTTCTAAAGAAATTTTCTACACTATCGTAAGGCCTCCATTCATATCTTGCTCCTGCAAATTCAGGAAATGCAGCAGGGATTCCCGTAGCTGAAGCAGCTGTGCTGTATGGGTGTGCTAATGTTCCGTTCTCATCATATCCTACGTTGGGTCTGTCATCGATACCGTTACCCCATCCTGCTACTCCTTCTTGGTCAAAACTTGGTCCCCAGTTACTGAAGAACCATCCAAAAGCTTGATCAAATCCATTACCATATTGATCTTGGTAATCGGGTAATGATGCAATTTCGTTAAAAAAGAAAGATGAAGTAATAGTAACTTCGTTCTTTTTAACAGCATTTCCTGAAGATCCGTTTTTGGTGGTTATTAATATAACGCCATTTCTACCAGCGGTTCCATATAATGTTGCTGCTGCTAGACCTTTTAATACGTTTACACTCTCTATACTATTAGGATCTAGATCCAAAAATCTACTTGATCCAGAATTTCCATCTACAAAATCATTTTGACTATTTCCGTCATTTGATCCTTGAGAGTTAGTGTCGCTACTAAAAGGAACTCCGTCGACTATAAATAGAGGTTGATTACTGCCACTAAATGAGCTTAATCCTCGAATGACAATATTAGTACCAGATCCAGATAAACCATTTTGTTGAGTAATGTTTACCCCAGATGCTTTTCCGAATAATACTCGCCCTATGTCACCTTCTGCTCTTTGCTCGAGTTGTTCGTTTTTAACCTCGGCAACGGCATACCCTAGTGCTTGTTTCTCTCTTTTGATACCTTGGGCGGTAACAATAACTTCTTCTAATTGAGAGGCTGCAGGTTCTAATTGTACATTTAGGGTATTGGATGTTCCTACAATAATTTCTCTATTAGTAAAGCCTACGTAGCTAAAGACTAAAGAGCTTCCTTCAGAAGTTTGTAGTGTGTACATTCCATCAAAGTCTGATTGAGTTCCAGTACTGGTGTTTTTGACGATAATGTTTACGCCTGGAAGTGGTGAGCCTTTGTCATCTGTAATTTTACCTGTTACGGTTTTTTCTTGTGCAAAAGATAATTGCACGACTAATGCCATAAAAAGCATTAGAATTTGCTTTCTTGATAATTTCATTTGTGTGATTTATTTTAAAGTGGCCAATTTCAAAAATCATAATTAAATCGCATTAAAAAGGTGTATTTTTGATTTTTTTAACTTTTTTTAACTGTTTAAGGTGTTAAATTATAATAATTTAATAGATATTTTGTTTTTGTGAAATTTGCGCTTAAGTACTATGTAGCTTACGATTTTATGGTTTTTGAGTTGTGTAATAAAGGTTTTCTTGTTCTGTTTTAATGGAACCGGTTTAGTGCTTTAAAAACTGAAAAAATAAGCTAGATTAAAGGAGATCTTCTTCTGGAACAAACCATTAATTCTAATTATATAAAAATTAATCTCTTAAGATTTGATTTGCTCAAAAATATTTCTACCTTTGCAGCCCTTTAAAAGGGATATTAGTAAAAATTATTTAATATATAGTGTAAAGCAAATTATGCCAACAATTTCACAATTAGTAAGAAAAGGTAGAGCCAAAATAACTAAGAAGAGTAAATCGGCTGCTTTGGATTCGTGCCCGCAACGCCGCGGTGTTTGTACGCGTGTTTATACTACTACTCCTAAGAAACCAAATTCTGCGATGCGTAAAGTAGCGCGTGTTAGGTTGACAAACGGAAAAGAAGTAAACGCATACATCGGTGGTGAAGGTCACAATCTCCAGGAGCACTCGATAGTATTAGTTAGAGGTGGAAGGGTAAAAGATTTACCAGGAGTTAGATATCATATCGTTCGTGGAGCTTTAGACACCGCTGGTGTTGAAGGAAGAACGCAACGTAGATCTAAGTATGGTGCAAAACGCCCTAAGAAGTAATTAAAAAACTTTAAGAAGAAGACATGAGAAAAAGAAAGGCTAAAAAAAGACCTATTTTACCAGATCCACGTTTTAACGATCAATTAGTGACTCGTTTTGTAAATATGATGATGTGGGATGGTAAAAAGTCAACTGCTTTTAAGATTTTCTATGATGCGATGGATATCGTTGAAGAGAAAAAACAGAACGAAGAAAAAACTGCATTAGAGATGTGGAAAGACGCATTGTCTAATGTAATGCCACACGTAGAGGTGCGAAGCCGTAGAGTTGGTGGAGCTACTTTTCAGATTCCTAATCCAATCAGACCAGACCGTAAGATATCTACCGCTATGAAGTGGTTGATTCAGTTTTCTCGTAAAAGAAACGAGAAATCAATGGCTCAAAAACTTGCTGCAGAGGTAATAGCTGCAGAAAAAGAAGAAGGAGCAGCGGTTAAGAAAAGAGTAGATACTCATAAGATGGCTGAAGCAAATAAAGCATTCTCACACTTTAGATTTTAATCATTAAGAAATGGCTAGAGATTTAAAATATACAAGAAATATAGGAATTGCTGCGCATATTGACGCAGGAAAAACTACTACTACAGAGCGTATTCTTTATTATACGGGTGTAAGTCATAAAATTGGAGAAGTGCATGATGGTGCTGCTACAATGGATTGGATGGAACAAGAACAAGAACGTGGTATCACGATTACTTCTGCTGCTACAACTTGTGAATGGAATTTCCCAACAGAAAATGGGCAACCTGTTAGTGATACCAAAGGGTACCACTTTAATATTATAGATACTCCGGGTCACGTTGATTTTACGGTTGAAGTTAACCGTTCTTTACGTGTACTTGATGGGTTGGTATTTTTGTTTAGTGCTGTTGATGGTGTAGAGCCACAATCAGAAACTAACTGGAGGCTTGCTGATAATTATAAAGTTCCGAGAATTGGATTTGTAAATAAAATGGACCGTCAAGGGTCTAATTTTATGGAAGTATGTCAGCAGGTTAAAGATATGCTAGGTTCTAATGCAGTGCCTATTGTATTAAATATTGGTGACGAAGAAGATTTCAAAGGAATTGTTGATTTGGTTAAGAATCGTGCTATTGTTTGGCATGAGGAAGGAATGGGATCAACATTTGATGTTGTTGATATTCCTGAAGACCTTAAAGAAGAAGCTAAAATGCTTCGTGGTAAACTTATTGAAGAAGTTGCTGCGTATGATGAAGATCTTCTTGAGAAATTTATGGAAGACGAAGATTCGATTACAGAAGAAGAAGTGCATGCTGCGCTTAGAGCTGCTGTAATGGATATGAGTATCATTCCTATGATCTGTGGATCTGCATTCAAGAATAAGGGCGTTCAGTTTTTGTTAGATGCAGTTTGTCGTTACTTACCTTCTCCAACAGATAAGGAAGGTATTATAGGGGTGAACCCAGATACAGATCAAGAGGAATTACGTAAGCCAGATGTAAAAGAGCCTTTCGCTGCTTTGGCATTTAAGATTGCTACCGATCCTTTCGTTGGTCGTTTAGCATTCTTTAGAGCATATTCTGGTCGTTTAGATGCAGGTTCTTATGTGTTGAATAACCGTTCTGGTAAGAAAGAGCGTATTTCTCGTATCTATCAAATGCATGCAAATAAGCAAAACGCAATTGATTATATAGAAGCTGGAGATATTGGTGCTGCTGTTGGATTTAAATCTATCAAAACAGGGGATACACTTACAGCTGAAAAGCATCCAATTGTTTTGGAATCTATGGATTTTCCTGATCCTGTAATTGGAATAGCTGTTGAGCCTAAAACCAAAGCAGATGTTGATAAATTAGGAATTGGTTTAGCAAAATTAGCAGAAGAAGATCCGACATTTACGGTGCGTTCAGACGAAGCTTCAGGACAGACTATTATATCTGGAATGGGTGAGTTGCACTTAGATGTAATTGTAGATCGTTTAAAACGTGAATTCAAAGTTGAGGTTAACCAAGGTCAGCCACAAGTAGAATATAAAGAAGCTATAACGCAGGCTGCAGACCATAGAGAGGTTTATAAGAAGCAATCTGGAGGTCGTGGTAAATTTGCAGATATTGTATTTACTATTGAGCCGGCTGATGAAGGAGTTGTAGGACTTCAGTTTGAATCGACTATCAAAGGTGGTAATGTTCCTAAAGAATTTATCCCTTCAATTGAAAAAGGATTTAAAATGGCTATGGTTAACGGTCCTTTAGCGGGATACGAGGTCGATGCTATGAAAATAACATTAAAAGATGGTTCTTACCACGATGTGGATTCTGATCAGCTATCTTTCGAATTAGCTGCTAAATTAGGTTTTAAGAATTCAGCAAAAGCTGCTAAAGCCGTAATTATGGAGCCAATTATGAAACTAGAAGTTATTACTCCAGAAGAAAACATGGGGGATATCGTAGGTGATCTTAACCGTCGTAGAGGGCAAGTTAGTGATATGGGAGATCGAGCAGGTGCAAAAACTGTGAAAGCTACTGTTCCACTTTCTGAAATGTTTGGGTATGTAACAACATTAAGAACATTGTCATCTGGTAGAGCAACATCTACAATGGAATTTTCTCACTATGCTGAGACTCCTTCTAATATTTCAGAAGAAGTAATTGCAGCTGCAAAAGGAGTTAACGCTTAATTATTACAGAAATGAGTCAAAAAATTAGAATAAAACTAAAATCTTACGATCACAACTTAGTAGACAAGTCTGCTGAAAAAATCGTAAAGACGGTAAAGAGTACTGGTGCTGTAGTAACTGGGCCAATTCCTTTGCCAACACATAAGAAGATTTTTACAGTGCTTCGTTCTCCACACGTAAATAAAAAATCCAGAGAGCAATTTCAATTAAGTTCTTATAAAAGACTATTGGATATTTATAGCTCTTCTTCAAAAACGATTGATGCGTTGATGAAGCTGGAATTACCTAGTGGAGTTGAAGTAGAAATTAAGGTTTGATAAAACCTTAATTTCTATTCCCATGAAGGTGGGAATTTCACTAAGAGAAAAATGAAAATGTCCCAAGCTGCGTGCGCGGGAAAAACGGCGAAAAATACATTCAGGGTTGAAGTGTTTTGACCCTGTTTTTTTGCAAAAATTAAAAAAAGAGTACTAATTAATAATTAATAAATATGTCTGGGTTAATAGGAAAAAAGATCGGCATGACCAGCATTTTCGACGAGAATGGAAAAAATATTCCATGTACTGTGATCGAAGCTGGACCATGCGTGGTTACCCAAGTCAGAACTGAAGAGGTTGACGGTTATGAAGCTGTTCAATTAGGTTTCGATGACAAAGCAGACAAAAATGCTACTAAAGCGGCTTTAGGTCACTTTAAAAAAGCAGGAACTGTTGCTAAACGTAAAGTTGTCGAATTTCAAGGTTTTGATGAGGAGTACAAATTAGGAGATACAGTAACAGTTGAGCATTTTGCTGAAGGAGAATTTGTTGATGTGTCAGCAACTTCTAAAGGAAAAGGTTTTCAAGGAGTTGTAAAAAGACACAACTTTGCTGGTGTTGGTCAAGCAACTCATGGTCAGCATAACCGTTTGAGAGCGCCAGGTTCTATAGGTGCTGCATCTTACCCTGCTAGAGTTTTCAAAGGAATGAAAATGGCAGGTAGAATGGGTGGAGATCAAGTAAAAATTCAAAACTTAAGAGTGTTAAAAGTAGTTCCTGAAAAGAACTTACTTGTGGTTAAGGGATGTGTTCCTGGACACAAAAACGCATATGTAACGATTCAGAAGTAATGAAAGTAACGGTAATTGATATAAACGGAAAAGAAACAGGAAGAAAGGCAGACCTTTCAGATGCTGTTTTCGGTATAGAGCCAAACGATCATGCAGTATACTTAGATGTAAAACAGTACTTGGCTAATCAGCGTCAAGGTACTCACAAAGCTAAGGAGCGTGCAGATATTACTGGTAGTACCAGGAAAATCAAAAAACAAAAAGGAACAGGTACGGCCAGAGCTGGTAGTATTAAGTCTCCTATTTTTAAAGGAGGAGGTAGAGTATTTGGTCCAAGGCCACGTAACTACTCTTTCAAATTAAATAAGAACTTAAAGAGATTAGCACGTAAATCTGCGTTAAGTATCAAAGCAAGTGATAAGGCAATAACAGTTGTTGAAGACTTCACTTTTGATGATGTAAAAACGAAGAATTTTACTGCTGTTTTGAAGTCTTTAGGGCTTGAAAACAAAAAATCTTTGTTTGTGTTGGCTGAGTCAAATAAAAATGTATATTTGTCGTCACGCAATTTGAAAAGCTCAGAAGTTATAACATCCTCAGAATTAAGTACTTACAAAATACTTAATGCAAATAATGTTATACTTGTTGAGAGTTCTTTGAAAGGAATTGAAACGAATTTAAGTAAATAGAAGCCATGAGTATCTTAATAAAACCTATTATTACAGAAAAGGCTACTGCTGATAGTGAGATGTTTAACCGCTATGGTTTTGTAGTTGATAAGAAAGCGAATAAGGTAGAGATCAAAAAAGCAGTAGAAGCTGCTTATGGTGTATCTGTTACTAAAGTTCGCACAATAAATGTCCGTCCGGACCGTAAAACTCGTTATACAAAAACGGGTATGGTCACTGGTAAAACAAGTGCTGTTAAAAAAGCAATTGTACAGGTGGCGGATGGTGAAGTAATTGATTTATATAGTAATCTTTAAGACTAAAAGATGTCAGTAAGAAAATTAAAACCAATTACCCCAGGTCAGCGTTTTAGAGTAGTAAATGGGTTTGACGCCATTACTACTGATAAGCCGGAGAAGAGTTTATTAGCTCCGAAAAAAAGAACTGGAGGTAGAAACAGTCAAGGAAAAATGACCATGCGCTATAAGGGTGGTGGTCATAAAAAAAGGTATCGTATTATTGATTTTAAACGTGACAAGCAGGGAATTCCTGCTACCGTTGCTACAATAGAATATGATCCAAACAGAACTGCATTTATAGCGTTGCTTAATTACCAAGATGGTGAAAAGCGTTATGTTATCGCTCAAAACGGTTTACAGGTAGGTCAGAATATCGTTTCTGGTAGTAATGTTGCTCCAGAGATAGGAAATGCTATGCCGTTGAGTGATATTCCTCTTGGAACAATCATTTCTTGTATAGAACTACGTCCGGGACAAGGAGCTGTTATGGCTCGTAGTGCTGGTTCTTTTGCTCAGCTTATGGCGAGAGATGGTAAATTTGCAACAGTAAAATTGCCTTCTGGTGAAGTAAGACTAGTATTGATGAATTGTATGGCAACTATAGGGGTAGTCTCTAATAGTGATCATCAGTTGTTGGTGTCTGGTAAAGCTGGTAGAAGTAGATGGTTAGGTAGAAGACCGCGTACAAGACCAGTTGTGATGAATCCAGTCGATCACCCAATGGGTGGAGGTGAAGGTAAATCTTCAGGAGGTCATCCACGTTCTAGAAAAGGTATTCCTGCAAAAGGTTATAGAACCCGTTCTAAGACGAAAGCGAGTAATAAGTATATTGTAGAACGTAGAAAGAAATAATTAAGATATGGCACGTTCATTAAAAAAAGGACCTTACGTTCACTATAAATTAGAGAAGAAAGTAGCGGCAAATGTAGAAGCTAATAAAAAGTCTGTTATTAAGACTTGGTCAAGAGCTTCTATGATTACTCCTGACTTTGTAGGGCAAACAATTGCAGTTCATAATGGTCGACAATTTGTTCCGGTATATGTTACTGAGAATATGGTAGGTCATAAATTAGGAGAATTTTCGCCAACTCGTTCTTTTAGAGGACACGCTGGTGCTAAAAATAAAGGTAAAAAATAATTTAAGTCATGGGAGTTCGTAAAAGAGAAATGGCAGAAAGAATTAAGGAAGAGAAAAAGCAAGTCGCTTTTGCTAAACTTAATAACTGTCCTACGTCACCTCGTAAAATGCGTTTAGTAGCGGATTTAGTTCGTGGTGAGAAAGTTGAAAAAGCGCTTCAGATTCTTAGATTTAGTCCTAAAGAAGCATCACGTCGTTTAGAAAAATTATTGCTTTCAGCAATAGCTAACTGGCAGGCGAAAAATGAAGACGCTAGCATCGAAGATGCAGATCTTTTTGTAAAAGAGATCCGTGTAGACGGAGGAAGTATGTTGAAAAGACTTCGTCCTGCTCCACAAGGTCGCGCACACAGAATAAGAAAACGCTCTAATCACGTAACAATCGTGGTTGCAGCAAACAATAATACACAAAGCTAATATAGACTATGGGACAGAAGACAAATCCAATCGGAAATCGCCTTGGAATTATCAGAGGATGGGAGTCCAACTGGTATGGAGGTAATGACTACGGTGATAAACTTGCCGAAGACGATAAGATTAGAAAGTATGTACACGCACGTTTATCTAAAGCTAGTGTATCTAGAGTGATTATTGAGCGTACGCTTAAACTTGTAACCGTTACTATCACTACTGCTAGACCTGGTATTATTATCGGAAAAGGTGGGCAAGAGGTAGACAAGTTGAAAGAAGAGCTTAAGAAAATTACTGAAAAGGAAGTTCAGATCAATATTTTTGAAATCAAAAGACCAGAACTTGATGCATTTTTAGTTGGATCTAGTGTAGCAAGACAGATCGAAAGTCGTATTTCGTATCGTCGTGCTATCAAGATGGCTATTGCGGCTGCAATTAGAATGAATGCTGAAGGTATTAAAATCCAGATTTCAGGACGTTTGAATGGGGCAGAAATGGCGCGCTCAGAGTCTTATAAAGATGGTCGTATTCCTTTATCAACATTTAGAGCTGACATAGATTATGCTTTGGTAGAAGCTCATACTACTTATGGTAGATTGGGTATAAAAGTATGGATCATGAAAGGCGAAGTATATGGTAAAAGAGAGCTTTCTCCTTTGGTTGGTTTATCCAAAAAACAAGGAAAAGGTGACAGAGGTGGTCGAAGTGGTGGAAACAACAAATCACGCCGTAGAAAGTAATTTTTTTTAAAGTAAATTAACAATGTTACAGCCTAAAAGAACAAAATTCCGTAAGCAACAAAAAGGACGTATGAAAGGTCTTTCTCAAAGAGGACATACACTTTCAAACGGGACTTTCGGAATCAAATCATTAGATTCAAGTTTTGTTACTGCTAGACAAATAGAAGCAGCTCGTATTTCTGCTACTCGTTATATGAAAAGAGAAGGTGCTCTGTGGATTAAAATTTTCCCAGATAAGCCTATTACAAAGAAACCTCTTGAAGTACGTATGGGTAAAGGAAAAGGTGCTGTTGAGTATTGGGCAGCAGTAGTGAAACCAGGAAGAATATTATTTGAAATCAGTGGTGTGCCATATGATGTAGCTAAAGAGGCATTACGTCTAGCTGCTCAAAAGCTACCTGTGAAAACTAAGTTTATTGTATCAAGAACCTATCAAGGTTAAATTCGAAAGAGACTATGAAACAATCACAAGTAAAAGAATCGTCTACAGCTGAATTACAAGAGGAGCTTAGTAAAACTCAAAAAGAATATTCAGATTTAAGAATGGCTCACGCTATGTCTCCATTAGAAAATCCTTTACAATTACGTAAAGTAAGAAGATCTATTGCAAGAATGGCTACAGAGCTAACAAAAAGAGAATTAAACGGTTAATTCTGCTGAAAGATGGAAAAAAGAAACTTAAGAAAAGAACGTATAGGAGTTGTTACTAGTAACAAGATGCAAAAATCAATTGTTGTTGCTGAAGTTAAAAAAGTAAAACACCCAATGTACGGAAAGTTCGTGTTAAAAACGAAAAAATACGTTGCGCACGATGAAAAAAACGACTGCAATATTGGTGACACTGTAAAGATCATGGAAACAAGACCTATGAGTAAAACCAAGTGCTGGAGATTAGTAGAAGTAATTGAAAGAGCGAAGTAATTATGGTACAACAAGAGTCTAGATTAAAAGTAGCCGATAACACTGGTGGTAAAGATGTTTTAGTTATTCGTGTTTTAGGTGGTACAGGAAGAAGATACGCCTCTGTGGGAGACAAAATCGTTGTCAGTGTAAAAGAAGCAACTCCTAATGGAAGCATTAAAAAAGGAGCGGTTTCAACTGCAGTTGTAGTTCGTACTAAGAAAGAAGTGCGCAGACCAGATGGTTCTTATATTCGTTTCGATGATAATGCATGTGTTCTATTGAACCCTGCTGGAGAAATGAGAGGAACACGTGTGTTTGGTCCTGTTGCAAGAGAACTTCGTGATAAGCAATTCATGAAGATTGTTTCACTAGCGCCAGAAGTGCTTTAATATTTTGTAAAAGATGACAAAGCTAAAAATTAAATCAGGAGATACAGTGCGAGTTATTGCTGGGGACAATAAAGGTCAAGAAGGAACCGTGCAAAAAGTATTGAAAGATAAGAACAAGGTGATTGTAGAAGGTGTTAACTTAGTGTCAAAACACCAGAAACCTAGTGCTACTAATCCACAAGGTGGAATTGTAAAACAAGAAGCTCCTATTCATATTTCTAACCTATCATTGTTAACCTCTAAGGGTGAAACTACAAGAGTTGGATATAGAATAGAAGCTGATAAGAAAGTGAGATTTTCAAAAAAATCTAATGAAGTAATATAGTTATGGCTTATATACCAAGATTAAAACAAGAGTATAAAGACAGAGTAGTGTCTGCTCTTACAGAAGAATTTAGCTATGATAATGTAATGCAAGTGCCAAAACTTAAAAAAATTGTTTTAAGTAGAGGTGTTGGAGCGGCAGTAGCTGATAAAAAGTTAATTGACTATGCTGTAGATGAATTAACTAATATCACTGGTCAGAAAGCTATACCAACGATTTCTAAAAAAGATGTTGCTACTTTTAAGTTGCGTAAAGGGATGCCAATAGGCGCTAAGGTTACGTTACGAGGTGAAAGAATGTACGAATTTTTAGATCGTTTGATAACTTCAGCACTACCACGTGTTAGAGATTTTAACGGAATTAAAGCTACAGGTTTTGATGGTAGAGGTAATTATTCTTTAGGAATTTTAGAACAAATTATCTTTCCAGAAATTGATATCGATAAGGTAAATAAAATTTCAGGAATGAACGTTACATTCGAAACTTCTGCTAAAACCGATAAAGAAGCAAAATCATTGTTAACCGAACTAGGTTTACCTTTTAAAAAGAATTAATTATGGCTAAAGAATCAATGAAAGCCCGTGAGGTAAAGAGAGCTAAAACTGTAGCTAAATATGCTGAAAAACGTAAAGCTTTGAAAGAAGCTGGAGATTATGAAGCATTACAAAAGTTGCCAAAAAATGCTTCTCCTATCCGTAAGCACAATCGTTGTAAACTTACAGGAAGACCAAAAGGATATATGCGTCAGTTTGGAATTTCTCGTGTTACATTCAGAGAGATGGCGAACAAAGGATTAATTCCAGGAGTAACAAAAGCTAGTTGGTAATAATAAATAAATTAATTGGTTTAAGGTTCGGCTAAAGAAGCCGAAAACCAAAATCATAAATTATATATAATGAATACAGATCCTATAGCAGATTATTTAACCAGAATACGTAATGCAAATAGTGCTCAACACAGAGTGGTTGAAATCCCTGCATCAAAGGTTAAAAAAGAGATCACTAAAATATTATTCGATCAAGGATATATTTTAAGTTATAAGTTTGAAGATAACACAGTACAAGGTACTATTAAGATAGCACTTAAATACGATAAGATGACAAAAGAACCTGTGATTAAAAAATTACAAAGAATCAGTAAGCCTGGTTTGCGTAAATATGCAGGATCTAGTGATATTCCAAGAATTCTTAATGGTTTAGGTGTAGCAATAGTTTCTACTTCTCATGGTGTAATGACTGGTAAACAGGCAAGACAAGATAATGTAGGTGGAGAAGTACTTTGTTACGTATATTAACAGTATAAAAGACAAAAGAAATGTCAAGAATAGGAAAAAATCCAGTAACTATTCCGTCTGGTGTCACTGTTGAAGTGACAGGAAATGTTGTTACTGTTAAAGGAAAATTAGGAGAACTTTCTCAAGAAATTGATAGTATTGATGTGAAAGTCGAAGAAGGTCAGGTAGTCTTAGAAAGACCTAGTGAAGCCAAAGATCATAAAGCAAAGCACGGATTGTATAGAGCTTTGATTAATAATATGGTACAAGGAGTTTCAGAAGGTTTTACTAAAGAGTTAGAATTAGTAGGAGTTGGTTATAGAGCTTCTAATCAAGGTCAGAAATTAGATTTAGCACTTGGATTCTCGCACAATATCGTATTAGATATTGCTCCAGAAATTAAAGTTGAAACTATTTCTGAAAAAGGTAAAAACCCTATCGTAAAATTGACTTCTCATGATAAGCAATTGGTTGGACAGGTAGCTGCTAAAGTTAGAAGCTTCCGTAAACCAGAGCCTTACAAAGGGAAAGGAATCAAATTCGTAGGAGAACAATTAAGAAGAAAAGCAGGTAAATCTGCATAATAACCAACGTTATGGCATTCTCAAAAGATTTAAGAAGATTAAAGATAAGAAAGCGTATCCGTGGAAATGTAAACGGAACAGAACTACGTCCTAGATTATCTGTTTTTAGAAGTAATAAAGAAATCTATGCGCAAATCATAGACGATGTAACTGGCAAAACAATCAGTGCAGCTTCTTCAAGAGATAAAGACATCGCTTCAGCAACTATGAATAAAGTTGAAAAAGCAAATTTGGTAGGTAAAGCACTTGCTGAAAAAGCTAAGAAAGCTGGTATTGAAACAGTTTCCTTTGATAGAGGAGGATATTTATACCACGGGAGAGTAAAATCATTAGCAGACGGTGCTAGAGAAGCAGGACTAAAATTCTAAGAAATTATGTATCAAAAATATAAAAACGCAGAATTAGTAAAACCAAGTGGACTTGAACTTAAAGATCGTTTAGTTGGTGTGCAACGTGTTACGAAGGTAACTAAAGGAGGTAGAGCATTTGGTTTCTCTGCTATCGTAGTTGTAGGTGACGAAAACGGAGTTGTAGGACACGGTTTAGGTAAGTCTAAGGAGGTAGCAGAAGCTATCGCCAAGGCAGTAGAAGATGCAAAAAAGAATTTGGTTCGTATTCCATTGCACAAAGGTACTTTGCCTCATGAGCAAAAAGGAAAGTACGGAGGCGCTAGAGTATTATTAATGCCTGCTGCGACGGGTACCGGGGTTATTGCTGGTGGTGCTATTCGTGCTGTATTAGAAGCTGTAGGAGTACATGATGTACTTTCAAAGAACCAAGGATCGTCTAACCCACACAATGTGGTGAAAGCAACGTTTGATGCTTTATTGCAAATGCGAAGTGCACAGCAAGTAGCAAAACAACGTGGTGTTTCACTTGAGAAAGTGTTTAAAGGATAAATATAGAACGATGGCAAAGATTAAAATTACTAAAGTAAAAAGTGCGATTAACCGCACTCAGAGACAAAAGAGAACTCTTGAGGCTTTAGGTCTTAAAAAGATCGGCCAGGTTGTGGAGCATGATGATACTCCTAATATCCTTGGAATGGTAAATAAAGTTAAACATTTAGTTTCTGTTGAAACAAAATAATAAAAGCAAATGGATTTAAGTAACTTAAAACCTGCTGCAGGTTCGGTAAAAAATAACAGTAAGCGAGTTGGTCGTGGACAAGGTTCTGGTAAAGGAGGAACTGCTACTCGTGGTCACAAAGGAGCAAAGTCACGTTCTGGATATTCTAGAAAGATCGGTTTTGAAGGTGGGCAAATGCCACTTCAAAGACGTGTGCCAAAATTTGGTTTCAAAAACATTAATAGAAAAGAGTATCAAGGAATCAATCTTGACACGCTACAAAAATTAGTAGACGAAGGAAAGATTAAAGATACTGTTGATCTTGATGTGATTTTAGCTACACGCCTTGCTGGAAAAAATGATTTGGTTAAGATACTGGGAAGAGGTGAATTGAAGGCGAAGTTGAAAGTCTCAGCTCACAAATTTACGGCCACAGCAAAAGCAGCTATAGAAGCTGCAGGTGGTGAAGCAGTAACCTTATAATAGACAATTCATGAAATTTATTGATACAATAAAAAACATTTGGAAAATCGAAGAACTAAAAAATAGAATCTTAGTTACACTAGGACTACTTTTAGTATATCGTTTTGGAGCGCAAGTTGTACTTCCTGGAGTAGATGCAGCAGAATTAGCAAATCTTGGTACTCAAACCCAAGACGGTTTATTAGGATTACTTAACGCATTTACAGGTGGAGCATTCGCAAATGCTTCAATATTTGCATTAGGTATTATGCCTTATATTTCAGCTTCAATTGTTGTGCAATTGATGGGTATTGCAATACCTTATCTTCAAAAACTTCAAAAAGAAGGCGAGAGCGGTAGAAAAAAGATCAACCAAATTACACGTTGGTTAACTATTGCTATTACTTTGGTTCAAGGACCAGGATATATCTATAATTTATTCGGTACACTTCCACCAGAAGCTTTTGTGATTCAAAATCAAACACTTTTTGTTGTATCTTCTGTAATTATTATATCTACTGGCTGTATTTTTGCTATGTGGCTAGGTGAAAAAATTACAGATAAAGGTATCGGAAACGGAATATCGCTATTAATAATGGTTGGTATTATTGCAACACTTCCGCAATCATTTGTTCAAAACTTTATTTCTAGAACATCAGGAGAAAGTGGAGGACTGATTATGGTACTAATCGAGTTAGTAATATGGTTTGTAATTATTCTTGCTTCAGTGTTATTAGTGATGGCAGTCCGCCAGATACCTGTTCAATATGCAAGAAGAACCGCTGGTGGTGGATATGAAAAAAATGTTTTTGGTTCACGCCAATACATTCCATTAAAACTGAATGCTTCTGGAGTAATGCCAATTATCTTTGCGCAAGCAATTATGTTTGTGCCAGGTTTAATAGCGTCTCAACTTTCAGAGTCAGAGGCGGCTCAAGGTGTTACAGCAGCTTTTAGTGATATTTTTGGATTATGGTACAATATAGTTTTTGCATTGTTAATAATCATTTTCACGTACTTTTATACTGCGATTACAGTGCCAACAAATAAGATGGCTGATGATCTAAAGCGTAGTGGTGGATTTATTCCTGGCATTCGTCCAGGAAGTGAGACTTCTGAGTATTTAGATAAGATTATGTCGCAGATTACATTACCTGGATCTATATTCTTAGCATTGATTGCTATTTTTCCTGCAATTGCAGTTAAATTGTTAAATGTGCAGCAAGGATGGGCATTGTTTTTTGGAGGTACTTCTCTACTTATTATGGTAGGGGTAGCTATCGATACAATGCAACAGGTGAACTCATATTTGTTGAATAGACATTATGATGGATTAATGAAATCTGGTAAAAATCGTAAAGCAGTAGCATAATGGCAAAGCAACCAGCAATAGAACAAGATGGAAGTATCATTGAAGCATTGTCAAATGCAATGTTTCGTGTAGAACTTGAAAACGGTCATGTAGTGACTGCGCATATCTCTGGTAAAATGCGAATGCATTATATTAAATTATTACCAGGAGATAAGGTGAAGTTAGAAATGAGTCCTTATGATTTATCTAAGGCTCGTATAACATATAGATACTAAATAATTTTAAGATATTGTTTTTTGAGATTTTTTCTGTAATTTTGCAGGCTGAAAAAAATCATTAATTACAATGATACTTTCTGAAAATAAAGTTTTTTCAGATACTAAATAAAAAAAGATGAAAGTTAGAGCATCAATAAAAAAGAGAAGTGCCGAGTGCAAGATTGTGCGTAGGAAAGGCCGACTTTACGTGATTAATAAAAAGAATCCTAGATTTAAACAAAGACAAGGGTAATTATGGCAAGAATTGCAGGGGTAGATATACCTAAACAAAAGCGAGGAGTTATAGCATTAACCTATATCTTCGGAATTGGTAGAAGTAGAGCTAAAGAAATTTTAGCGAATGCCAAAGTAGATGAAAGTATAAAAGTTTCTGATTGGGATGATGACCAAATTGGTCGTATCCGTGAATCTGTAGGAGTCTATACCATAGAAGGAGAATTACGTTCTGAAGTTCAGTTGAATATCAAGCGTCTTATGGATATTGGATGTTATAGAGGTATACGTCACAGAGCTGGATTACCACTTAGAGGACAACGTACTAAGAACAACTCTAGAACACGTAAAGGAAGAAGAAAAACAGTTGCTAACAAGAAAAAAGCAACTAAATAATAAGTAGTATGGCAAAGTCAACTTCAAAAAAACGTAAAGTAATTGTTGAATCAGTAGGAGAAGCTCATGTAACAGCATCTTTTAACAACATTATTATTTCGTTAACGAATAAAAAAGGAGACGTTATTTCTTGGTCTTCAGCTGGTAAAATGGGATTTAGAGGTTCTAAAAAGAATACTCCTTATGCTGCCCAATTAGCCGCAGAAGATGCTTCTAAAGTAGCTATCGAGGCTGGACTTAAGAAAGTAAAAGTATACGTTAAAGGTCCTGGTAATGGTAGAGAATCAGCAATACGTTCTCTTCATAATTCTGGGATTGAGGTATCAGAAATCATTGATGTAACTCCAATGCCTCACAACGGATGTCGTCCTCCTAAAAGACGTAGAGTATAATTAGAATCCTGAACTTGTTTCAGGATCTTTTTAATATAATAGTAAAATAAGTAATCGAAATGGGGATTAACGATTATCGAAGGAAAGAGACCTTAATTCATAATCACCTCATATAACTAAATTATTAATAATGGCAAGATATACTGGTCCAAAAACTAAAATCGCTCGTAAGTTTGGTGAAGCGATATTCGGAGACGACAAGTCATTCGAAAGAAGAAATTACCCTCCTGGGCAACACGGAAACAACAGACGTAGAGGTAAAAAAAGTGAATATGCAATCCAGCTAATGGAAAAGCAAAAAGCTAAATACACTTACGGTGTGTTAGAACGTCAGTTCCGCAACATGTTTGAAAAAGCAACTCGTGCTCAAGGTATTACGGGTGAAGTTTTACTTCAACTTTGTGAATCTCGTTTAGATAATGTAGTATTCAGAATGGGATTGGCTAATTCTCGTAGAGGAGCAAGACAGTTAGTTTCACACAGACACATTACTGTTAATGGGCAACAAGTTAATATCCCATCTTACCAGCTAAAAGCAGGAGACGTTGTTGGAGTAAGAGAAAAATCAAAATCATTAGAAGTAATTCAAAATGCTTTAGCTAATAATAGTAAAGTATACGAATGGATTACATTTAATAATGATACTAAACAAGGTACTTTTGTATCTGTTCCGGCTAGAATTCAAATTCCGGAAAATATAAACGAACAATTCATTGTCGAATTATACTCTAAGTAATAACGCTAAAGAAGAAACAACAACATGGCAATATTAAATTTTCAGAAGCCCGATAAAGTTATCATGATCGACTCAACCGAGTTCGATGGTAAATTTGAATTTAGACCATTAGAACCGGGATATGGATTGACAGTTGGTAACGCTTTGCGAAGAGTTTTGCTATCTTCTTTAGAGGGATTCGCTATAACTTCTCTAAGAATAGAAGGTGTAGATCACGAATTTTCTACAATCTCTGGAGTAGTAGAGGATGTTACAGAAATTATCCTTAACCTCAAGCAAGTACGTTTTAAGCGTCAGATCGAGGATATAGATAACGAATCTGTTACCATTTCTATTTCAGGTCAGGAGCAACTAACTGCTGGGGATTTTCAGAAATTTATTTCTGGTTTCCAGGTACTAAATCCTGATTTAGTTATCTGTAATATGGATAAAAAAGTTGCACTTAACCTTGAGATTACTATTGAAAAAGGTAGAGGTTATGTGCCAGCTGAAGAAAATAAGAAAGCTAACGCTCCTATTGGAACCATTTTTACAGATTCGATCTATACACCTATCAAAAATGTGAAGTATAGTATCGAGAACTATCGTGTAGAGCAAAAAACAGATTACGAAAAATTAGTTTTCGAAATTGTAACTGATGGATCTATTCATCCTAAAGATGCATTAACTGAAGCTGCAAAAATATTAATCCATCACTTTATGTTATTCTCTGATGAGCGTATTACATTAGAAGCTGATGAGATTGCACAAACAGAAACTTATGATGAAGAATCTCTTCACATGAGACAATTGCTAAAAACAAAATTGATCGACATGGATCTTTCTGTTAGAGCATTAAACTGTTTAAAAGCAGCAGAAGTTGATACTTTAGGTGACTTAGTATCTTATAATAAGAATGACTTAATGAAGTTCCGTAACTTTGGTAAGAAGTCTTTAACAGAGCTTGAAGAGCTTGTGAATGTTAAAGGACTTAACTTTGGTATGGATCTTTCAAAATATAAATTAGATAAAGACTAATCCATCATAGTTTGCTCTCTGCACGAGGCAGATTGAGCAAGATGATGATTAAAATTAAATGTCATGAGACACGGAAAGAAAGTAAATCATTTAGGAAGAAAGACGGCACATCGTAAAGCTATGCTTGCCAATATGGCTTGTTCTCTAATTGAGCATAAAAGAATCAACACTACAGTTGCAAAAGCTAAAGCATTAAAGCAATTTGTTGAGCCATTAGTAACCAAATCTAAAGAAGATACTACGCATAATCGTCGTATCGTATTTAGTAAATTGCGTGATAAATACGCGGTTACCGAATTGTTTAGAGATGTTGCTCCTAAAGTAGGTGATAGACCAGGAGGATATACAAGAATTATAAAACTTGGAAACCGATTGGGTGATAATGCAGATATGGCAATGATCGAATTAGTAGATTATAACGAGCTATATAATGCTGGTAAACCTGCTAAGAAAAAATCAAGAAGAAGAGGTGGTAAAGGAAAGAAAGCTAGTGCGCCAGTTGCACCAGCACCTGAGGCTACTAATTCTGAAGAAGAATAAATGGAAAGTGTCAATAACACATAATAATAAAAGGATAAACGTTTGGCGTTTATCCTTTTTTTTTGAATAATTTTGAAAAGGTTTGTTTCCACCTACAATGGAAATGTTATTATCAAATACATGTATAGATGAAATATCAATCTCGAAAAAAAGCGATTCTTTTATTAGCTGATGGTACAATCTTTCACGGCAAAGCGGTTGGAAGAGAAGGTAGTGCTTTTGGCGAAGTATGTTTCAATACCGGAATGACAGGGTACCAGGAGATTTTTACTGATCCCTCATATTATGGGCAGCTTATGGTTGCGACTAATGCGCATATTGGTAATTATGGTACAAATGCCAAGGAAATAGAATCTGATTCTATAAAGATAGCTGGCCTTATCGTAAAAAACTTTAGTTATGAATACTCTCGTGATCTTGCTGATAGTTCTTTGCAAGAGTTTTTAGAAAAGCATAACCTGTTGGCAATATCAGATGTTGATACTCGGGCTTTAGTAAGCTATATTAGAGATAATGGAGCAATGAATGCAGTAATCTCTACAGAGGTAGATGATATAGATAAGTTAAAAGAAACGTTATCAAAAGTTCCAGATATGAATGGTCTAGAACTGGCCTCAAAAGTATCTACAGATAAGCCATACTTTTATGGTGATCCAAATGCAACATATAAGATCTCTGCATTAGATATTGGGATTAAGAAAAATATTTTACGCAATCTGGCTAAAAGAGATGCGTATGTACAGGTCTTTCCTTATGATGCAACATTTGCAGAAATGAGTGAATGGGGACCAGATGGGTATTTCTTGTCAAACGGACCTGGTGATCCAGAACCATTACATCAGGCAATAGCTACTGCAAAAGAAATTCTTGATCAAGATTCACCTCTTTTTGGTATCTGTTTAGGACATCAAGTGATCGCTCTTGCTAACGGAATTAGTACGTATAAAATGCATAATGGGCATAGAGGAATAAACCACCCTGTAAAGAACCTGATAAGCGGTAAAGGAGAAATTACTTCTCAAAATCATGGTTTTGCAATTAATAGAGAAGAGACTGAAAAACACGCTAATGTAGAAATAACTCATGTGCATCTTAATGATAATACAGTTGCTGGTATTAGAATGAATAATAAAAATTGTTTTTCTGTACAATATCACCCAGAAGCCAGTCCAGGACCAAATGATTCTACATATCTATTTGATCAATTTATAGACAACATCAAGAAAGCAAAAGTAGCCGTGTAAAACTATTTCAAAGGGTAACGATTATGCCTTGTATGATAATGATCTGACCTATAACGTTATAGTTGATAACTTAACAGTAATATTGCGGTTTTCATAGTAAATTAAGAACTTATAGAAGGTACTAGAGTTTACCGGTTTCGTATATTGCGAACAATTAAAATTATCCAACAAAATCAATAAAAAAATGAGTATAATTATTAATATTCACGCTAGACAGATCTTAGATTCACGAGGTAACCCAACCGTAGAAGTAGATGTAATTACTGAAAATGGCGTTCTTGGAAGAGCAGCAGTTCCTTCTGGGGCTTCTACAGGAGAACATGAAGCTGTAGAACTAAGAGATGGTGGTAAAAACTTTATGGGTAAAGGAGTGTTAAACGCTGTCGAAAATGTAAATACAATAATTGCTGAAGAATTATTAGGGTATTCAATTTTTGATCAAAATTTATTAGATCAAAAAATGATAGAGCTAGATGGTACTCCTAATAAATCAAAACTTGGAGCAAATGCTATCTTAGGAGTTTCTTTGGCTGCGGCAAAAGCAGCTGCAAACGAACTAAATATGCCATTATATAGATATGTGGGAGGGGTGAGTGCTAATACACTTCCTGTTCCTATGATGAATATTATTAATGGAGGTTCTCATAGCGATGCGCCAATCGCATTTCAAGAATTTATGGTAATGCCTGTAAAAGCAAAAAACTTTACACACGCCATGCAAATGGGAACCGAAATTTTTCATAACCTTAAAAAAGTATTACACGATCGAGGTTTAAGTACTGCTGTTGGTGATGAAGGTGGATTTGCTCCTACATTAGATGGCACCGAAGATGCTTTAGATTCAATAGCATTAGCGGTCGAAAAAGCAGGATACAAACTGGGTGATGATGTAATGGTAGCTTTGGACTGTGCAGCTGCAGAGTTTTATGTAGATGGCAAGTATGATTACACAAAATTTGAAGGAGATACAGGTAAAATTCGTACCAGCGAAGAGCAAGCAGATTACCTTGCAGAATTAGCTTCAAAATATCCTATTATTTCTATTGAAGATGGGATGGATGAAAATGATTGGGATGGTTGGAAATACTTAACAGAAAAGATAGGAGATAAAGTGCAGTTGGTTGGTGATGACTTATTTGTAACTAATGTAGAACGATTATCTAGAGGGATTAAAAATGGGATAGCAAATTCTATCTTAATTAAAGTAAATCAGATAGGTACTCTTACCGAAACGATTGCCGCTGTTAATATGGCACATAACGCAGGGTATACATCTGTAATGTCGCACAGATCTGGAGAAACAGAAGATAATACTATTGCAGATCTAGCTGTAGCCTTAAACACGGGTCAAATCAAAACTGGTTCGGCATCACGTAGTGATCGTATGGCAAAATATAATCAGTTACTTCGTATTGAAGAAGAGTTAGGAAGTGTTGCATATTATCCAAAAGAAAACGCTTTTAAAGTGAGATAACGTAAATAGTACATAATAGTTTGAAAAAGAGGTTTTCTGAAAAGAAAACCTCTTTTTTTATGGATAGTTTTGAAAAAGCTTTGTAAGGTTAAAAATGATGTAACGATTAATAACATATTAACACTATATTTCGTAATTTAGCAACCCTTAATGTAACAGCAAAATTCTATAAAATCATATGTCAAAAATAGCTACGTTAGAAATCGACGGTAATAAATATGAGTTTCCAATTATACAAGGAACTGAAGAAGAATTAGGAATAGATATCAAGACACTTAGAGGCGCTACAGGAGGTATAACAACCATTGATCCTGGGTATAAAAATACTGGAAGCTGCCAGAGTGGTATTACTTTTCTAGATGGAGAAAAAGGAATCTTAAGATATCGTGGATATTCTATCGAAGAATTAGCAGAAAAAGCAGATTTTTTAGAAGTGTGCTACTTGCTAATTTTTGGCGAATTACCAACAGCAGAGCAATTAGAAAAATTTGATAAAGATATTAAAGAAGAATCTCAGGTTGATGAAGACATGAAGAAAATCCTTGATGGATTTCCTAAAAGTGCCCACCCAATGGGAGTATTATCTTCATTAACAAGTGCTCTAATTGCATTTAATCCAGGATCTGTAGATGTAGATTCTGAAGATGAAATGTATGGAGCGATTGTAAAGATATTAGCTAAGTTTCCTGTGCTTGCCGCTTGGACAATGAGAAAAAGAAAAAGCCTTCCATTAGATTACGGAGACAATTCTTTGGGGTATGTAGAGAATTTACATAAAATGATGTTTGCAAAACCAAATGAAAGCTATAAGGCTAATAAGGTTGTAAATGAAGCTCTGGATAAATTGTTGATTTTGCATGCTGATCACGAACAAAATTGTTCTACTTCTACAGTAAGAATTGTAGGTTCATCTCATGCTGGATTGTTTGCATCATTATCGGCAGGGATTTCTGCATTATGGGGGCCACTTCATGGGGGTGCCAATCAGGCAGTAATTGAAATGCTCGAGGCAATCAAAGAAGATGGTGGGGATACTGCAAAATATATTGCAAAAGCAAAAGATAAAAATGATCCTTTCCGCTTAATGGGGTTTGGTCATAGAGTTTATAAGAATTTTGATCCAAGAGCTAAGATTATCAAAAAATCTGCAGAAGAAGTATTAGGAGATCTAGGGATAGAAGATCCTGTTCTTGATATTGCCAAAGGCTTAGCTGAAGTGGCTTTAAAAGATGAATATTTTGTACAAAGAAAACTATATCCAAACGTTGATTTTTACTCTGGGATAATTTATAGAGCTTTGGGTATACCTACAGAAATGTTTACAGTAATGTTTGCATTAGGAAGACTACCAGGTTGGATTGCACAGTGGAGAGAGATGAGACTACGTAAAGAACCTATTGGTAGACCAAGACAGATATATATTGGAGAAAATTATAGATCTTTCAAGACTATTTCTGAACGTTAATATAACTTTTTAATTGATAAAAGGTGTTGGGTGTTGTCCAACACCTTTTTTATTGGTTTTAATAAAAACGATAAAAAAAGGACTCTTTTTAAGAATTTCATAAAATTATACTGATTTTTTCATAGAAAATTATCATTGTGAAAATGTCTCTTTATATATTTGCGTAACTACTTAAGATTAACGGTTACACTTAAAAAACTATTTTTTGAATTTAAATATACAAAACGAAACCTCAAGGCTTAGAGCTGTGGTTTTAGGAACTGCGGTTAGCAATGGAGCTGTGCCAAAAATTGAAGATGCATACGACCCTAAGTCCATAGAGCATATAAAAGCAGGTACATATCCAAAAGAATCTGATATGATACTCGAAATGGAAGCGGTTACAAATATTTTTGAAAAATACAATGTAAAAGTATATCGCCCAGAAATTATCAAAGACTATAATCAGATCTTTGCTAGGGATATAGCTTTAGTGATTGAAGATAAATTTATAAAATCTAATATACTTCCAGATAGAGAAAAAGAAATTAAAGCAATTCAGCATGTGATTGATGAAATTGATCAGGAAAGTGTTTATAAAGCCCCCTCAGAGGATATTCATTTTGAAGGTGGCGACATTATGGTTCATAATGATCATATTTTTATAGGTACGTATAAAGGAGAAGATTATCCTGATTGTATTGTAGCTAGAACTAATATGAAAGGAGTAGCATATATACAATCCCTTTTTCCAAATAAAATCGTGAAAGAATTTGATTTGAATAAATCAATGCAAGATCCAAGAGACAATGCATTGCATTTGGATTGTTGTTTTCAACCCGTTGGAAAGAACAAAGCAATCATTCATAAAGAAGGATTTAGAAACCCGTTAGATTATGAATATTTGGTAGATTTTTTTGGGATGGATAATTTATTTCATATTGATAAGAATGAAATGTATGCTATGTGTTCAAATATTTTTTCTATTACCGAAGATGTTGTGATTTCAGAAAAGAATTTTACCAGATTAAATGCCTGGCTTCGCAGTTTACACATCACAGTAGAAGAAGTTCCATATGCCGAAATTGCAAAACAAGAAGGTTTATTGCGATGTTCTACAATGCCATTAATAAGAGATTAATCGTGCTAACTAAAAAAAATGAAACAAATAACTAATACCATTGTAATGATTCGTCCAGTACAATTTAGACTGAATGAACAAACCGCTGTTAATAATTACTATCAAGAAGATACAGGAATACAACAAGAAGATGCTAATACCAAAGCTCAACAAGAGTTTGATACATTTGTAAATGCTTTAAAAGACGTTGGGGTAGATGTTATAGTTATTAATGATGATCCAGGTAATGATACGCCAGACTCTATTTTTCCTAATAATTGGATGTCTTTTCATGAAAATGGAGATGTAGGTTTATATCCAATGTTTGCTGTGAATCGCCGTAGAGAACGAAGGCCAGAAGTGCTGGATACAATAGAAGCATCTGGGTTTGAAATCAAGAACATTATTGATTATACGATTGCCGAAGAAGAGGATATTTTTCTTGAAGGTACTGGTAGTCTTGTTCTGGATCGGGTACATAGAAAAGCATATTGTGCATTGTCTGCTAGAGCAAATGAAGAATTACTCATAGAATTCTGTGAAGATTTTGAATACACACCAGTCATATTTGTAGCATATCAAACAGTAGATAATAAAAGATTACCTATTTATCATACTAATGTTATGATGGGTGTCGGAGAAACATTTGCAATCGTTTGTTTGGATTGTGTAGATGATAAAAAAGAGCGTAAAAACTTAGTTAATCATTTAAAAAATGATAACAAGGAAATTATTACAATTACAGAAGATCAAGTAAATAACTTTGCAGGGAATATGTTGCAAGTTGCAGGTTCGGGAGATAAGCGTTATCTTGTAATGTCATCAGCGGCGTTTAAAAGTTTAACCAAGGATCAAATACATAAGATAGAAAAGCATTGTGCAATTCTTCATAGTGATCTCAATACGATTGAAACTTTGGGAGGAGGTAGTGCAAGGTGTATGATGGCAGAAGTCTTCCTTCCTAGGAAATAAATGAAATATGCTTTCAAAAAAAACAAAATACGGCCTGAAGGCGCTTACTTATATTGCAAGAAAAAAATGTGATCATCCTGTTTTAATTTCAGAGATTGCTAAAAGTGAAAATATATCTCAAAAATTTCTAGAGAGCATATTGTTAACACTTAGAAAGAATGGGCTTTTAGGATCAAAGAAAGGAAAAGGAGGAGGGTATTACTTGATTAAAGAACCAAAAGAAATAACTATGGCTTCAGTAATTAGGGTACTAGAAGGACCAATTGCAATGTTGTCTTGTGTTAGTCTTAATTTTTATGAAAAATGCGATGATTGCCCAGATGAGGATAGATGTGCCGTACATAGCTTGATGATCGAAGTAAGAGACAATACATTAAAGGTATTAGAGAATAAAACTTTGGCCGATTTCATGAATTAATTTGTTGCTTTTTTGTATTTGTATGGACCATTGATTTTCCCCCATACTTGTTTACCTTCATCGTTATAACCTTTGTTCCAAATGGATATTTTATTTCTACTAATTACAAAATTTGAAGTAATATATTCTATAGAATCAATAGTGCTAGAGCAGGACTTTTTTTTAGTTTTCCCGGTATAGATAGTAGAGGTGTTTTTTTCAAAAAAAATATTACACCCATTTCTAATTTTTAAGCTATCGATTGTTAATTTATCAAAAACACTAATGTCTTTCCAGCCTTGTTTATAATCTTTAGCGTTAAGGATTTGGTAACTTGTGCTTTTAAATGTAGAAGAATCAACTCTTTCATATTGCAATATTCTCTGCGTATATACGTAATTATCTTTGTTGGCATCATATAATTCGGTATAAATCCAATGGCCAGGTTTATTTTTCCAGATAGGTATATTTATTAAGCGTAAAAACGCAAACCCATCATCATTTTTCGCTTGTTCTTCATTAGAAAATTCACCTACTAGAAAACTCATCAAATGGTCTAATTCATCATCTTTAGCAACTTTAGAATTACAGCTCAAAATCAAACCAGATATGAAGAAAATGGGTAGAAAGTGCTTCATGCAGTTTTTTATTAAATATATGAAAAAAAACAAAAAAAAGGTAATTTATCGATGAAAATAAACGTTTTATCCTAGTAAATTAATTAGGTAAACCAATCTTTCGTATCATTCTTCCAAAAATAAAGTAGTGAAAAGGTACCATAAGATACCAGTATATCCTACCCCATATACCTTTAGGCCTAAAGGTTGCTGTTTGGTGTAATATATTGTTTTTGTCAATATCAAATTCTAACCAAGCTTCTCCAGGGACTTTCATTTCTGCAAATAATAATAATCTTCTATTGTCTTTATCCGCAACCAAAACCCTCCAAAAATCTAAAGCATCCCCAGAAAATATTTTATCAGGATGTGTTCTGCCTCTGCGCAAACCAACTCCACCAAAAAACTTATCGACATATCCCCTGATTTTCCACAACCAATTTCCGTAATACCACCCTGTCTTGCCTCCAATCATCCAAATTTTTTTTAGTGCTTCTTCGGGATTGGTTAACATAATTTTTTTTTGATCTTTAAAACATCCACGTTTTGGTACAGTAACATGTTTTTGAATGTTTTTATCAAAACGACCACTAACCATTGAATCTTTCCAGCTAGAAACAACCTGATTTTGCTCAATCTTGATAAATGCTAACTCTAGCGCTTTTAGATATGTCATGGGTTTGATATCTAATATTTGTTGTAATCGCTGATCATTTGCAATAACAGGAATACTCATGCTGTCGACTAGATTTAATGCTAACTTATATGATGTAGAAGTAACAAAGTATAGCCAATACGATGATAATCTTGGTGTCATAATAGGAAGCGTTATGATTAATAATTTAATATCTCTGGCTTTGGCATATTGATATAGCATTTGCTTATATGTTAAAACATTAGGTCCGCTGATGTCGTAAGATTCATTGTAGCATTTTTTATTTCCTAATACGCCGGTCATAAAATTTAGTACATCTCTAATGGCAATGGGTTGTGTTTTGGTATTTACCCATTTTGGTGTAATCATGATTGGAAGTTTTTCACATAAATCACGGATGATTTCAAAAGAAGAACTACCAGATCCTACTATTACTCCTGATCTTAATACAGTAAGGTTATAATTACCTTTGTACAAGGTTTCCTCAACATTTTTGCGTGACCATAGATGTTTAGATAAATTTTGCTCGTTTACAATACCACTTAGATATATTACCTGCTTTATAGTAGTGTTTTGAAGATATCTATTGAAATTTTGTGCTGAAATTTCTTCTTTTTTATCAAAGTCTGAGGTCGATGAACTCATAGAGTGTATAAGATAATACGCAACATCAATTTCTTTTGGTATTATAGACAGATTTGGAGGTTGTAAAAAGTCTATTTCTATAATAGAAACTTTTTCTTTTATTTCTGAGTCTATAGAGAGTCTACTTTTATCTCTGACACAGCAAATAATATCATGTCCAGAATCTAATAATATAGGTAATAACCGCATGCCAATATATCCATTGGTACCAGTAAGAAGAATTCGCATTTTTCTGTTTAAGTTACAAAGAAATTTATCTTATCATGTAATAAAAAAGAATATTAATCATTAGCGTACTTAGGCAAATAATTTTTTTTCATTGTTTTTTTATAAAATTTAATTATTTATTTGGATAACCAACATGATATTTAAAAGAAGAGTTATTGACTGCTATTCTTTTTTATAATATCTAGAAAATCAACATAAGAACACTTAGTGACACACTATAATTTCTATTATCTTTGCAGCTTAATTAAGTCAAACTATTTTTGAAAATCTATTAAAATTTCAAAAATATGATGTTGAACTTATCCCGCGTAAAAGCGGGATCTTATTTTAATGACCTTTTATTTATAAAGATGAGCTTACAACAAACCATTTCAGAAAACGTAAAAACTGCTATTCATACGTTATATAATGCTAACCTAGAATCTGTTGAGTTTCAGGCTACTCGAAAAGAGTTTGAAGGAGATATAACAGTTGTTGTTTTTCCTATGTTGAGAGTTGTAAAAGGTAATCCTGTACAAATAGGTGAAGCTATAGGTAGTTTTTTGGTAGAAAATATAAAAGAAGTTATAGCTTACAATGTTGTAAAAGGTTTTTTAAATCTTGTGATTTCTGATTCATATTATCTTGATTTTTTTGCTGCTGCTAAAAAAGAAAAACAATTTGGTTTTGTATCTCTTAAAGAAGGTGAAAAAGCAGTAATGGTAGAATATTCTTCTCCAAACACGAATAAACCTTTACACTTAGGGCATATAAGAAATATTCTTTTAGGACACTCGGTAGCCGAAATTATTAAAGCTAGTGGTAAAAAAGTTTACAAAACTCAGATCATCAATGATAGAGGTATACATATTTGTAAATCTATGCTTGCCTGGCAACGATATGGTAAAGGTGACACACCTGAGTCTACCGGATTAAAAGGCGATAAATTTGTGGGTAATTACTATGTGAAATTTGATCAAATATATAAAGAACAAATTGCAGAAGGTATCGCTGGAGGAAAAACCGAGGAAGAAGCTAAAAAAGAAGCAGAAATTTTGATTGCAGCCCAAGAAATGCTTCGTAAATGGGAAGCTAGTGATGATCAAGTAGTACAACTATGGGAGAAGATGAATGGATGGGTATATGATGGTTTTGAACAAACATATAAGACCTTGGGAGTTGATTTTGATAGCTACTATTATGAAAGTAATACATACTTATTAGGAAAAGACAATATAGAAGAAGGTTTGTCTAAAGGTGTTTTCTTTAAAAAAGAAGATGGTTCTGTTTGGTGTGATCTTACCGAAGATGGCCTTGATGAAAAATTGGTATTGCGAAGTGATGGGACAGCTGTATATATGACACAAGATATAGGAACAGCAATACAAAGGGTTAAAGATAATCCCGATGTTGGAGGGATGATCTATATCGTGGGTAATGAGCAAGATTACCATTTTAAAGTATTGTTTTTAATCCTAAAGAAGTTAGGGTATGATTGGGCTAAAAATTTACACCATCTTAGCTATGGAATGGTAGATTTGCCTAGTGGAAAAATGAAGAGTAGAGAAGGTACTGTTGTAGATGCAGATGATTTAGTTGTTGAAATGGAAGAAACTGCTGGCGAAATATCTAAAGAATTAGGAAAATTAGAAGGATATACCGATAATGAAAGAAATGAAATATACAAAATAATTGGATCTGGAGCCTTAAAATATTTTATTCTAAAAGTTGATCCTAAAAAAAGAATACTCTTTAATCCTTCAGAATCTGTAGATTTCCAGGGTAATACAGGGCCTTTTATACAATATACTTATGCTCGAATACAAGCAATTTTGCGAAAAGCAGATTTTGATTGGAGTAAAACAATAGTAGATATCGAACTGCATGAAAAAGAAAAAGAACTGATAAAACAATTAGAACTTTATCCTGAGGTTATCCAGAATGCAGCAAATGATCTTAGCCCAGCTATCATTTCAAATTATACATATGATTTAGTTAAAAGTTACAATTCATTCTTTCAAAATGTATCCATATTTGGCGCAGATTCAGAAATAGAAAAATTGTTTAGAATACAACTTTCGGATTTAGTAGGTAGTACAATACAATCTGCTTTTAGACTTTTAGGAATTAAAGTTCCTGATCGGATGTAACATGATCAACCATAATAATGGTATTTAAATCAATACTGTATGTAATAAAGTGATGTACAGCGATTTATTGTTCATTTCGTCTAAAAAACCGAGTAAAAATTAAACTATAATTGTTGTATTAGTAATTGATTTTTTTATTTTAGTAATATGAAGTATCAGATAGCCAAGGCAACAAGTAGTGATTTACCACTTATGCAGCGTTTGTTTTATCAAACGGTAACCAACTATGGCTCAAAGATATTTACAAAAGATGAAATCAAAATATATTCGAGATTAGCCACTAATAAAATATATTGGCTTAATAAATTTGAGAACGCTTATATTTATAATGCTAAATTAAATGGAGAGATTATAGGTTCTTTTTCGATGAGTGCTAGTGGTAATATAGAGTATGTATTTGTGCATCAAAATTATCAAGGACAAGGTATTGCCAAAAATTTGTATCGTACTATAGAAGAAGTTGCACGAAACTCAAATATAACTACGCTTACCACTCAAATAAATTTACTAACTAGATTGTTTTTTGAAAATCAAGGATTTGATATTGTAAAAAACGCAGTAAAAGTAGTTGGAGGTGAAGAGGTGATTAGCTATAGCGGCATAAAACACCTCAAAAATTAACTCTAAAATTAATATTAGGAGTAAAACCTAATCCTTGTTGTCGAATTTCTTCAATCGTATCCTCAGAGTTTATTCTATAGTAGTTGTTTACAGTATTTTCTTGATTTAGAATATTCCATATCGAGATACCAACCAAACCATCAATTTTTTTAGACATTTTAAAAGTATAAGTTGCAGAAGTATCCCACCTGATATAGTCTTCTAAAAAACTACTATTGGGATCTTGGTAATTGATACTGTTATTTATCGTTTGGTTGCCTGATATAGGCTGTGTGGTCGGTTTGCCGCTATGCCAAGTGATCCCTGTAGAAAATTTTAAACCCTTTAGAGAGTATGCCAAAGCAAAATTAATTTGATGCCTTATGTCGATATTATTAGGAAAATCATTTTTGTTTAATTGACTAAAAGTGTAATTGTTTTTTGCATAAGAATAACTAAACCAAGTGCTAAATTTTTCAAACCGTTTATTGATTAAAAAATCGAGGCCTCTAACAGTATATTCTCCGTGATCTTGTATAAATTCAAATTGATTTTGAAACCCTTGACTTTGCGAAATAATACCATCAACATGCTTATAGTAACCTTCAGTACTAATCAACCAATTATTGTGATTGTAACTTAATCCAAGTGATACTTGTTGGCTTTTTATAATAGGAATATCTTGATCATTAGATAGTACCCATTTTCTGTTTTCTATTCCTAAAAAATCATTTTGAGATTCTATAACTTGAGAGGTCACTTGGCTTTTTAATTCACCAAGAATCTCGAAAGTAAAACGGTTATTAAATTTGTGATTAAAGCTTACCCTAGGCTCAAAAAGCGAAGAATTAAACTTATCAAAATGATTAAATCGCACACCTATATTTAAATGAGTATTACTGTCTTTTGACTTATACTCTGTCTCTGTAAAAAAACTATTTGTACGAATTACTTCTTTGGTAAAATCCCTAAAAGTTGGATTGTTTACATCTTTTAGGTTTATAATACCCGTTTCATTAAACTGATATCCTGTTTTTAAATTAAAAGTTGAGTTTAACTTGATAAGGCTATTCAATTTTAAACCATTTTCTATAACCTCATTTTGTTGTAGTAAACGTTGGTTATTTAAAATATCAGAATTAATTGCCTCTAGATCATATTTTGTTCCATAAACGATGAGTTCGCTTTTGATAATATCATTCCAGTTTCTATAATGAGATATGCTTGCTGCGCTATTATTTTGCTTAGCATTACTTTCTCTAGAAACGTTAACCTCGTTAATTAATGCATTTTCCTGAAAGATTAAATTATTTCTAATGATTAATGCATTTATTTTTAATAAATCTTTATTAGTTACTTGATATAACCATCGAAAACTCGCATCATAAAAAGAAAATTCATCATCGGTATTGAAAATATTTTCTGTCCGGGCAACAACTTCAGAATCTTGAAAAGCTTTATCAAAAAATTGCTTGTATGTAGGTGTTTCTAGTACTTCACTAATTGATTTCCTCGCTGATAGTTGAAGAGAAGACTTTTTACTCAAAGGCACATCAATATATCCGTCAACACTTATCATATTTACACCAATACCGACATCTGGTTTTTGATTAATTTCATTAGTTGTATTCATAGAAATAACACTAGAAACTCCATCCCCATAAGTAGCGCTACTACCATTTTTTATGAGCTGAACGTTTTTTGTGAGATATGGGTTAAAAGCTGATATTAGGCCAAAAAAATGCCCGGATTGATACATTTTAATACCATCCCATAAAATTAAATTTTGGTCATTAGTTCCTCCTCTTACGTTGATATCAGATACTGTTTCTTCAACGCTTAGGATTCCAGGTAATGCTTGTAAAGTTTGTAATAAATCGGGTTCGATTAATCCTGGGAGTATTCCAAAATCGGTATAGTCAATAATAGTACTACCATCAGATTTCTTATTGATTCCCTTTACCAGGTAATTATTAAGAATTACTTCGCTTAAATATTGAACTTCTGGAATTAGAATAATATTTTTACAGGGTTTGTCAAGAAGGCTTTTAGTGCTTAGTATTTGTGTTTTATAACCAATGAAATTAATTTTTATAAGCCCATTAATATTTTCTACTTTCAGTTTGAATTCTCCATTTTGATTACTTACAGATGCATTGTTCTCTGATTGTATTGTTGCACCAGTTATTAGTTTGTTATCGATTGATGTTAAAACTCCACATATTTCATGCTCTTGAGGTGTAAGACTCAAAACTATATTTGTTTTATCTAAAAAAGTGAAATCAAGAGGAGTATTGTTGTTGAGGTATTCTATCGTATCTTCAAGGTTCAATGATTCTGATGGCTTTTGTAAAGCAATTTTTTGTATATCGACATCTGCATATGAGAAGGTACAATTATATTTTTTCTGAACTTGATTTAATATTGAAAGAAGTGATGAGGTATCTTGTGCAGACTGTGAATAAGCCTGATAAAATGTAAAAAAAAGAACGATAAGTAAAGTTGTGATTTTGGTTTTGATCACTCTTTGTTTAAGGTTATATTGTTGTCATTAATCTCATATTTCAAACGCATAGGTATGGTTATAGATTGTAATGCTGTTTGAATATTTGAATGTACAAAATTACCAGTAAACAGTTTGTTTAGATCAATATTTTTTGCTGTAATTGTTACATTATATTGTCTTTCGAACTCTTTTAGAATATATGTATAGGGGGTGCTAGAAAAAACACTTCGATTCTGCATCCACTCTGGAGTTTTTGCTAAAGTTTTGATATCTTGAGTTTTATTTTGCAGTACTCTAAATATTTTTCCAGGTGCTAACCTTATTGTTTTATTTTTATGAGAAACGCTTACTAGTCCTTCATAACATGTCACTTCAAAATAATCTTTTCGTTGTTTTACATTGAATTCGGTTCCTAGAACACTAATTATCCCCGAAGCGGTATGAACATCAAAAGTTTTTCCTTTTGCAACTTTAAAGTATGCTTCTCCATTTAGTTTAATTTTACGATGCTTATTCCATTTTTTTTTCTTGTAAGTAATAGAGGAGCGCGAATTAAGAGTAACCATAGATTGATCTGGTAACTCTACCGAAGTTTTCTGACTTGCAAGAGTAGTAATTTTTTCAGAATTACTATAGAATATGGCAAAATACGTGCCTATGCTCATTACAACAATAGCCGCTATTCTTAAAAAGTAATGTATAGTAGATGATTTTGCCGATATTTGTGATTTTGTCTGATTAGAAATATTGTTATTTAAATCTAGCAATTCTTGCTGAGCATCATAGGCGGGTGCTTTAAATTTTTGTGCAGTTTCAGAAATTTTCGCATAAGAATCATAGGCGTCTAATTTCTTAAACGCCTTAGATTGAGTTTGTGTTAATGGTTCATGATCTAACCATTTTTTTATGAGATCCTTCTTTTTCATAGCAAGATTTCTATGTATATAACAATCATAGGTTATAAATTCCTACCCTACGTTTTAAATTCCTTCAATTTCTTTTCTCAATTTTTCTAGCGCACCGTATATTCTTTTTTCTACAGCTTTTCTAGAGATTCCCAGATGTTCTGCAATTTCTTTATGCTTTTTACCTTCTATTCGATTTAATAAAAAAGCGACTCTTTGAGGCTCGGTAAGGTTTGATAAAGCATTTTGATACTTTTGTAAGTATTCTTTTTCTTCTAGAATAAATTGTGGGTTTTCATTAGTACTATCTTTATGATCAATTTGCTGAAATTTTAATTTTATCTTATTATGTTTTAGCTGATTTAATGTTAAGTTGTTGGCAACTGTATAAAGAAAATTTTTTGCTTTTTGAAATGGTACTTTCTTGCAGTTTTCCCATAACTTTATATATGCCTCTTGCACTTTATCTTTAGGATTAATATGCTCACCATACTTGTAATATATAAAATTATGTAGCTCTTCAGAGTGTTTTTTAAAAAGTTCTTCAAACAACTTTTCGTCACAAACATTCTCGTATAGATCTTTTGGCATTATTAGTTTTTTTTGTTAAAATTAGAAAAAAATAGCAGGAGTGAGTAGGAATTATCTTCTGTATGTTGTTTTAATTTAAAATAAAATGTTGGAGATATGAAAATACAAAAAAGAAATTGGATGGTGTGTTTCTTTGTATGCGGAATGATTTTACTTTCCTCATGTCAAAAAGAAGAAAGAGAATTTATAGATCCTAATACCGACAATACCATTCCTAGAGATTCGCAATTGGCTAAGTTGATGAAGAATGTAGTTATTCATGATGGTTCTTTTGATGATATTATAGATCAAGGTAATTGTTTTAGTATTAATTTACCTTATTCGGTGGTATTGAACAAAGAAGTATTTACAATTACTAAACTCGATGACTATGCATCTATTTTGGTATCAGATGTTGTCGAAATTCAATTTCCGATACGTATTACTTTAGCTGATCATACAGAGAGAGCTGTAGCCAATGATGCTGAATTAAAAACTTTTACAAAAGATTGTATGGCAAATGATGATGATATAGAGTGTATTGATTTTAAATACCCAATTCTTTTATCGACTTTTGATAGTGTTACAAATCAATTAAAAACTTTAGAAGTAAATCATGATGCTCAGATGTTTGAGTTTATGTCTAATGTAAAGAATACAGTTTCAGTTAGTATTAATTACCCTATAGATCTTTTATTACAC
Source organism: uncultured Aquimarina sp. (assembly GCA_947501475.1). Classification (GTDB taxonomy): domain Bacteria; phylum Bacteroidota; class Bacteroidia; order Flavobacteriales; family Flavobacteriaceae; genus Aquimarina. Next base: position 112,400 of record CANMWA010000010.1, read on the forward strand.
AACGGGCAAAGTATAGATGCACAACATAACAGTGAATTGCTTAGTGCAATTACAGAGGTATCTAATGCTTGTGATGAAAATGATAATTGATTAATTTTTTATACTTTTAACACGAAGAACTGCTATAACTAGTGGTTCTTTTTTTGTTCAATATTTTAACTTAAAAGTTAAACAAAAAGTTAAAGTAATGCTAAAATCAAGTTCAAGGGTTCGATTTTTATTTAGTAGATTGTTTAACCATCAAACAATAAATTTAAAAACCATGAAAATTAAAAACATCTTTAAAACAGCTTTTATAGCATTATTCATTACTACCATATATTCTTGTAGTGATGATGATGATACTACTTTTGGGGGACAAGAAGCCGATACCTCAATAGCTGCATTTGTTTCTGGATCTTCAGACTATTCTTCTCTTTTGGCTGCACTACAAAAAGCAGAATTAGTAGAAACATTATCAGGCGAAGGCAATTTTACCGTATTTGCACCCAATGATGATGCTTTTGCTGAATTCTTAGGAGACACTCCACTAGATGATGTTCCGGCAGATGTATTAAAAGAGATATTATTAAATCATGTACTAGGAAAAAAAGCTACTGCTACTGATCTATCAACTGGATATGAGAGTAACCTTGCTGGTTTTAGTACTTATGTGAATAAAACTGATGATGGGGGAGTTACAATCAACGGAGATATAGAAGTGACTAGTGCAAACATTGATCGATCAAATGGAGTAATTCACGCAGTAAATAAAGTAATTGCACAACCAACATTATTAACATTTGTCACTGCTGATCCTAATTTGTCTTCGCTAGCTACTGTAGCAACAGATAATAGTGCTACTGTAATTAGTGAGTTGGGCAAAGATGGTGGAAGTTTAACATTATTAGCTCCGGATAATGCAGCATTTACTGATTTAGGGGATATTTCTGGGCTTACAACTGCACAAATAGAACAAGTGTTACTGAATCATGCTATTACAGGAAGTTTACAATCTACAGATTTATCAACTGGATATGGTAATACATTAGCTACTTATGGTACAACTACAAACAATTTAAGTATTTATATTAATACTGCTGATGGAGTGGTGTTTAATGGTATATCTACAGTAACTACTGCAAATGTGGTTGCAACAAATGGTGTAATGCATATTGTAGATAAAGTAATCACATTGCCTACTGTTGTTACTTTTGCTGTTGCAGACGATAATTTTTCGACATTAGAGACTGCATTAACTACATTGACTATGATGACTCCTTTTGAAAAAATTTTAGCAAGAACAGAAGGTATGAATATGGATGGTTTTGATCCTGGTTTTACCGTCTTTGCACCAACCAATGCTGCATTTACAGCGGTTGGAGATTTACCAGCTGAAGGCCCGTTAACTACTATATTATTACATCATGTGATTGATGCTTCAAATATTAGATCTAGTGATTTAAGTGATGGTCTTGTTACTCCCGCTACGTTAGAAGGAAGTACATTAACAGTCACTATTCCTGGAACAAATGAGGCGGTAGCAAATCTAACTGACAGTTCTGGTAATTCAGATATCGAAATCATAGCAGTAGACGTACAGGCTTCTAATGGAGTAATCCACGCAATAAATAAAGTTTTGATTCCAGCAACGCCACCGACACTGCAATAATACTATAATACTATGAGTTCTATTGCAGGTATTGAAATTGAAGTTTTAAACGTATTGTGCATGTAATTGATAGAATTCTAATTCGATCATTATTTACATTACATTATAAAAGTAAAAACTTAAAGTAATTTTTAACGATCAGGAAGAGTATATACAAGATTCTTTCTGATCGTTTTTTTATACAAATTTTCTTGAGAATGTAATAATGGTCAACATTTTCTATAATAATTTATGGTTTAATAAGGATTCTATAATTCTATAATTTCATCCTTTATTTATACACATCAAATCCTTAAATTTGCACCTATCTATCGATAAGGATAGTCTTTGTATAAAAACAGAAAATATATTATATGTTTGATAATTTAAGTGATAAGTTAGATAAGGCGTTACACATTCTTAAAGGGCATGGTCAGATTACAGAAATAAATGTTGCCGAAACACTTAAAGAAGTACGTAGAGCGCTGGTTGATGCAGATGTAAATTATAAGATTGCAAAAGAATTTACTGCTACAGTAAAAGAGAAAGCTTTAGGTCAAGATGTACTTAAGAGTCTTAAACCTGGCCAGCTAATGGTAAAGTTGGTTAAAGATGAACTTACAACCTTGATGGGTGGTGATGTTGCCGAAATAAGTTTATCGAGCACCCCTTCGGTAATATTAATGTCTGGTTTACAAGGTTCTGGTAAAACTACTTTTTCTGGTAAATTAGCTAATTTTCTTAAGAATAAAAAAACAAAAAAGCCACTTCTAGTCGCTTGTGATGTATATCGACCTGCTGCAATCGATCAGTTACATATTGTGGGAGAACAGATAGATGTAGAGGTTTTTAGTGACAAAGGAAATAATGATCCTGTTGCAATTGCTAAGGCTGGGGTTGCACATGCTAAGGCTAATGGATTTAATGTCGTAATTATTGATACAGCCGGTAGATTAGCTGTAGATGAAGTAATGATGACTGAAATTGCTAATATTCATAAAGCAATTACTCCAGATGAGACCTTATTTGTAGTTGATTCTATGACAGGTCAAGATGCTGTAAATACTGCAAAATCTTTTAATGATGTTCTTAATTTTGATGGAGTTATCCTAACAAAACTAGATGGAGATACCAGAGGTGGAGCAGCAATATCGATCAAATCGGTTGTTAATAAACCGATTAAATTTATTGGAACTGGTGAGAAAATGGAAGCGATAGATGTTTTCTACCCTTCTCGTATGGCTGATCGAATCCTTGGAATGGGAGATGTTGTTTCTTTAGTAGAAAGAGCTCAAGAGCAATTTGATGAAGAAGAAGCAAGAAAACTCCAGAAAAAGATTGCTAAAAACCAATTTGGATTTGATGATTTCTTAAAACAAATTCAGCAGATCAAAAAAATGGGTAATATGAAAGATCTTGTTGGTATGATACCTGGAGCTGGAAAAATGATGAAGGATATGGATATAGATGATGATGCTTTTAAGCATATTGAAGCGATTATACATTCGATGACGCCAGAAGAAAGAACAAAACCTCAAATTATTAATGCAAGTAGAAAAAAACGTATTGGAAAAGGATCAGGTACATCAATTCAACAAATAAATCAACTTCTTAAACAATTTGATCAAATGAGTAAGATGATGAAAATGATGCAAGGTGGCGGAGGCAGAAAAATGATGCAAATGATGGGTAAAATGAGATAATCTAAAGAAATAATTTAAATACCTTAAGGAAATAATAGTCAATGGAAATACTCGATGGAAAGAAAATAAGTAACGATATCAAAGAAGAAATTGCAGCTGAAGTCCATAAAATGAAAGAACGTGGTGAAAAAGTGCCACATCTGGCTGCAGTTTTAGTGGGTAATGATGGCGCTAGTTTAACCTATGTTGGAAGTAAAGTTAGATCATGTGAACGTGTAGGTTTTGAATCTACTCTAGTAAAAATGCCTAGTACAACCAGTGAAGTTGAATTGTTATCTAAAATTAAAGAACTTAATGAAGATGATGATATCGATGGTTTTATAGTACAATTACCTTTACCTCCTCAAATCGATACGCAAAAAGTATTATTAGCTGTTGATCCTGATAAAGATGTTGATGGTTTTCATCCTATGAATTTTGGTAAGATGGCATTAGATATGTCTACTTTTATTCCAGCAACACCATTTGGCATATTAGAATTATTAGAACGATATGATGTAGATACCAAAGGTAAACATACTGTAGTGATAGGACGAAGCCACATTGTAGGAAGACCAATGAGTATTTTGATGGGTAGAAAAGGTTGGCCTGGTAACTCTACAGTTACATTAACGCATAGTCATACTAAAAATATTACCCAGATTATCTCTCAAGCGGATATTGTTATTTCTGCTTTAGGGGTCCCAAATTTCTTAAAGTCAGAAATGGTCAAAGATGATGCTGTAATTATTGATGTTGGTATTACTCGTGTTCCTGATGATTCAAGGCCTAAAGGGTATAAAATTGTTGGTGATGTTGATTTTGATAATGTAAGTAAAAAAGCTTCTTATATCACTCCTGTTCCTGGTGGTGTAGGGCCAATGACAATAGCGATGTTGTTAAAGAATACGTTATTGGCTAGAGAGAGGCATCGTAGTCAATCATAGAAATTCTATATAAAATAAGTATAAAAAATAGCCCGAGAAATTTTCTCGGGCTATTTTTTATATGTCAGTAAGTATATGGAATAAATAATGTTGTGATTCTAATAGTTTTACATTTTCATTATAGTGATCTCAATTATGAGATGCGACAATTAAATTTAAAATACTATCTATGAAGATTTCACAAAAAAGCGACCTTTATGGGGTCGCAAAAGTGTTTTTATACAGGTTCAGGACCACATCCTAAATAATACATGCAGTATTCAAACATTCTAAAAGTTAAACTTTGATAATCGCAAACACCATAAGCACCATAACAATCATTGTTTTTTCCATTAATAGCTTTAATCTCCGATTTGCCAAGCAATCTTACTCCATCAATATTCATAATTGATTTTTTCATAAAAGTTAAATTTTTTTAAGGTTTTTGTTAACAAAACAATATATATAAAAAAAATGTAACTAAAAAATTTTAGACAAATTACTAAGAATGAAATATTTACATTTCTAATTTACATGTTACGTATCCCACTTGATTGGATTGCTTTTTTTCTAATACTACGATAGAAAGATCAATCATTGTATTAAGAAACTTATTTTTCAACTTTTTATCCGATAATTCTTTTCTTTCTGGTCGTTTTATTTTTAGACCATTTATTAGCCTGAGATATTAAAATTATAAAAAACCTACTAAAGTTATTAAACCAAAAATGCTAGGACATTTGTCCTAGCGTTTTTGTTACATTTATATTTTGGTGATTATATATGTATTGTTTTTAATTATCCTAGTTGGCGTTGAACGCGTCAGCAGAAATATCATCTGTCCCGCTTGTAGCGTATCCACCTCCACTAGGAAGAAGATCAAGTGATAAATTGTAAGAAGGAACGTTAATACCTTTAGAAGTTTTAACAGTATTAAAGTTTAATACTTGCTCACCCTTCTCATATAAAGCATTTTTTGTAAATGTTCCATATTTCTTACCATTTTTGATAGTTTCTCTCCAATCAGATCCGTAAGCAATTTTTAGGTAATATTCACCTTCGGGTACATTTCTAATAAATTGAGTAGTACTTTTGTTGATATATGTAACACGTACTAACTCATCATCACTCTCGGTTTTACCCATTTTGTATAGCTTAACAACAACCTCTGTGTTTTTACCAACTTTAATTTTAAGGTAGTTGTCTAATTTGTAATCAAACTTACCTTTAAAGTTGAATGACTTAGGAGTTGCTCCTGATTTATAAGTCTTTTTCTCCCAGCTAGAGTACTTATCTTCTCTAGTTACAGATATATTAGCTGATCTAGGTGTGCTAGTGTTTGAACTAGATCCATATGAAGGAGTCGTAGACTCGATAGGATTAGAAGCAACGCTACTACCTTTGGCAGCTCTACGATTAGCTTCTTCTAGTGCTTTTCTTGTTTCTTCGGTATCAGCAAGAGCTCTTCTTGCTGCCGCATCTTGTGATCTTTTTGCTGCTTCAGCATCTTGAATAGCTTTAGCTGCAACGGCTTGAGCTTCTCTTTGTAAGCGCTCTGCATCGGCAATAGCTCTTCTTGCTGCTTCTTCGGCTGCTCTTTTTGCTGCTTCAGCTTGTGCAATAGCTGATGCTGCTGCTGCTTTAGCTGCTTCTCTTTTTGCTGCTGCTTCTTTTGCAGCTCTTTCTGCATCTGCAATTCGGCTGTCTTTTGTTAAAAGGTTCGAAAGTACAAATCCGTTCATTTTCTTGAACTGTATTGCACTCCAGTCTCCATAGCTAGAACTCATTACATATACTTGAGTACCTTGAGGTACTTCAGCAATAGTATTAAAGTTTAGGCCTGGACCACTTCGAACTTCCATTTTAGTAGAAGACATTAAATACTTCCCATCATTTTGTGCATGAGTAGAGAAGGTAATCACCAAAAGCAGAATAAATGTAAAAATAGATTTCATATCTCTTGTTTTTAAGTAGATTGGGTTATTATTTAAATTCAAATTTATTTAGTTAAAAATATAATTTACCGTCAAAAACTGTATTTCAAAAAGGGTGCCAAAAATCATTTAGCGTCAATTTCGTCTTATTAGTAATTCAATTATAAACTACAAAAGACAACAACTTTTTAAAGAACAATTTTAATTATAACAGTTTGTTTTTCAGTTGTTTAACAAAACTTTTCTGTACTAAAACTTCAATATTTATGATTAAAATACTGAAAAGAAAACTATTAAATCAGATTCAAAAGTAGTGTTTTAATATTAAAAACACAACATCTTTTCATTTTATTTGTGTAAAAATAACATTTTTTTTCATTGAATTTGTGTTTTTCAACGATTTTTTAAGGTATTACAACCGATTTAACCTTTAATTCTAGCGTATTTAGTCGGTTTTGTAAATTCTTAGTCCACGGCTGGTTGTAATAGGAAAAAGAGCCCTTTAGTCGTTGATGTATAATAAAACCTATATTTTGTGTGATTTGGCAAAGTTTTTCAATTATTGTTATTGGTTTAATATATAGAATTAAAAGGTTTTTTTTTGTTTCTAATGTTTTTCTTTAATGAGTTCAGGAAATTTATTTTGAAACCTTTTTAGTCTTGGGATAGAAACACCTTGTATATATGGATTGCCTGGATTTCTTTTTTCATAATCCTGATGATATGGTTCTCCTTTCCAAAATTTTTGAAACGGAAGTACCTCTGCAGCAATTCTTTTATTTAGTTTTTTACTCAATATTGATTTTTTTTCTTGAATAATTTCTTTCTGTTCATCGTTTTGATAAAAAACAATTGATCTGTATTGAGAACCTTGATCTGGACCTTGTCCATTGATTTGAGTAGGATTTTGGGAGCCAAAATATACATCAACTAATGTCGCAAAAGAAACAATTTTTGGATCGTATAATATTTCTACGGCTTCTGCGTGTCCTGTGCGTCCGGTATTGCTTGCTTCATATGTTGGCTTTTGTGTATGTCCTCCCGAGTATCCTGAGATTGATTCTTTAACGCCTTTAACGCTTTCATAAATGGCTTCGACACACCAAAAGCAACCACTAGCAAAATATGCTCTTTCTAATCCATCTATAGCTTCGACTTGAACTGGCTTAAGATTCTGAATTTCATTTTCATTATTTGTTGATTGACTTTTGCTGTGACAGCTCGTTAGCAAAAATGTTGCTATTATTATGTATGATATATTTTTCATAATGACTTATAAGTTTTTGTATTTGGTCAGCTTGTTTTTGTAAAACTTTCAAGGGGATGATTGTTTTTATCACAAAATTAGAGAGGAGGAGAGCTTTTTTTTCTTAAAAGAACTGTAAAAAAAATGGTTGTCAAAAATTGACAACCATTTTATGTTTATATCATAGTTATATGTTAACCATTCATTGAGATCAAGAATTCATCATTGTTTTTCGTTTGTTTAAAACGTTCGTTAATAAACTCCATAGCTTCTACAGGATTCATATCTGCCAAATACTTACGCATTACCCACATTCTTTGAATCGTTGTTTCGTCAAGTAATATGTCATCACGACGCGTACTTGAAGATGTAAGATCGATAGCAGGAAAAATACGACGATTTGAAATTTTACGATCTAACTGAAGTTCCATGTTTCCTGTGCCTTTAAATTCTTCAAAGATTACTTCATCCATTTTAGATCCAGTTTCTGTTAATGCTGTAGCGATTATGGTAAGTGATCCACCATTTTCGATATTACGAGCAGCACCAAAGAAACGTTTTGGTTTGTGTAAAGCGTTTGCGTCTACACCACCACTTAATATTTTACCAGAAGCAGGTTGTACAGTGTTATATGCTCTAGCTAATCGCGTTATTGAGTCTAGTAATATTACGACATCATGACCACATTCTACCAGTCTCTTTGCTTTTTCTAATACAATATTGGCAACTTTTACATGTTCATTTGCTTCTTTATCAAATGTTGAAGCGACTACTTCACCTTTTACATTACGCTGCATGTCGGTAACTTCTTCTGGTCTTTCGTCTATTAAAAGAATCATTTGATAAACTTCAGGATGATTTGCAGCAATTGCATTTGCAACATCTTTAAGCAACATGGTTTTACCCGTTTTAGGTTGTGATACAATCATACCACGTTGCCCTTTACCTATAGGGGCAAATAAATCCATTATCCTTGTAGATATTGTGCTTTGTCTTTCTGCGATATTAAATTTTTCCTGAGGGAATAATGGAGTAAGATGTTCAAAAGAAACTCTATCACGTACTACTTGTGGGTCAAGACCATTAATCTTATTTACTTTAATAAGAGGAAAGTATTTTTCTCCTTCTTTAGGGGGTCTAACTTGACCTAATACCGTATCTCCAGTTTTTAAACCAAAAAGTCTAATCTGTGATTGAGAAACATATATATCATCTGGTGACGATAGATAATTATAGTCACTAGATCTTAAGAAACCATATCCATCTTGCATAATATCGAGTACTCCTTCACTTTCGATAATGGCATCGAATTCGTAATCAGGTTCTTTATAGCGGTTCCTATTATCTTTATTTCCGCTATCTCTATTTCCGTTGTCTCTATTTCCGTTATCTCTATTCCCTGTTTCTTTTCTAGGGTTAGGGTTATTTCGGGTTTTGTTTTGTTGGGGTTTGTCATTCCCTCTATTTCGATTGTCTTTTTTGTCGTCCTTGCTTTTTTGAGGCCTGTTATTTTCTTTAGTTTCAACACTTTCTTTAGTTTGAGAAGTGCTTTCTTGAGTTTGAGAAGTGCTTTCTTGAGTTGAAAATAGGTTAGCTGACTTATTGCTTTCTTGAGGAGCTTTTGCTTCGTTTTTTGTTGGGTTCTCAGGACCTTCATTTTTACGAGTGCGTGGTCTTCTTTGACGAGCTTGTTGTTTAGATTTGTCGGCATCTATTTTACTAGAAGAATCTTCTTTGATAGTGTCTTTAACTTTATTTGGGTTTGCCGCTTGATAATCTAGGATTTGATATACCAAATCTAATTTTTTCAGGGTGCGAAATTTAGGTACGTTTAAGTTCTTCGCAATCTCCTGTAATTCAGGAAGCTTTTTAGCTTTTAATTCAGAAATCTCTAACATTTAAATGTGTTATATAATTTACGTTTTAGGTATTAATTTTCTAAAGAAGAATTCTAGGAAAATTTTATTTTGAAGGTAAGTAACCTTGTTTGAATAGGTTACATTATTGTGATGCAAGTATACGACTTTATTTTTAATTTTATACACATATTTATAAAAAGAAACTCTTATTTTTGCTTTTCTGTAAGGAAAAGCTATAATGATTCAAAGAATTCAATCGATATACCTATTATTGTCTGGAATTGCCTCAAGTGTATTGAGTCTATATGTACCATATGGTCTTGATAAAAATGAGGTTTTGTTATTTGCAAAAGAAAAGCCTTTTCTTATAGGATTGTTTATGGGATCGGCTGGATTGTCGCTGATTACTATTTTTTTATTTAAGAATAGAAAGCTCCAATTTGTATTGGGGCGTATCAATATAATATTAAACTTTATTTTACTAGGAGTATTTGTTTATTGGTCACTAACGGTATCTGGAGAAGCTATGGTTTCTGAGAAAGGTATTGGGATGTTGATTCCTATTATTTCTATCGTTTTATTAGTGATGGCTAACAAAGCCATTAAAAAGGATGAAAATCTCGTAAAATCTGTTGATCGATTACGATAAACCTAACATCTTAGTAGTATTAGTGCGTTAAAACCCGGAGTATGCCAACTTCGGGTTTTATTTTTATGAAATAACCCATATTCATAGGTTGTAATTGAAATGAAATACGATGACTTAGCCAACCTTAACATAGATTAGTGCTTTTGGCTATACTATATGTCACGTTTACATAATTTTTTGTTTACTTTTTACCCAATTCAATCACTTCCAGATTTTCAATTTTACCACTATCCAAAGTAAATCGCAACATCGTTCTCATTTTGTGAAATCCATGTGTCCCTGCTGCACCAGGATTCATGTGTAACACTCCGTTTTTTTTGTCAGGTATAACTTTTAGTATATGCGAATGTCCGCATATAAATAATTGTGGTGGATTTGATTTGATTTCGTCTCTGGTATTGATATTGTATTTTGGTGGATATCCGCCAATATGGGTTATCCAAACCGAAACTTTTTCGCATATAAATCTTTGATGTAAAGGAAATGTAGCCCTTGCTTTATCATCATCTATATTTCCATAAACGGCTCTAAGAGGTTTTAACGCTTCAATAGCATCTGTTACATCAAGATTTCCAATATCTCCAGCATGCCAAACTTCGTCAGTTTCTTTAACATAATGTAAAATGCGATCATCGATATAACTATGAGTGTCACTAAGTAAAAGGATCTTCTTCAAAATAAAGTATAGATAAGAGTTATAGAATAATAAGAAAACTGAAACTATACAGTAACAATTATCTCTATTATATAAAGTATATTTACGGTCTGTTTTGAAACAAAAATAGAATATTGATTTGAATAGATCATCATTGTTGATCTGCAAAACATAAAGAAAATTAGTGAGGTATTTTTTAGAACTTTCATACAATGGGACTCCGTATCATGGATGGCAACGACAACCTAATGCAATTACGGTTCAAGAAGTCTTAGAAGATTCCTTGTCAACATTATTAAGGATTAAAACTGAAATAGCAGGTGCTGGAAGAACAGATACGGGTGTTCATGCTAAACAGATTATGGCTCATTTTGATCATGATCATGAGTTAGAAACAGATCAGTTACGATATAAGTTGAATGCTATTTTGCCAGCAGAAATCTCTATACAAAGAGTTGCTATAGTAAAAGATGAAGCACATGCAAGGTTTGATGCAATTAGTAGGTCTTATGAGTATCATGTTGCTCTAGAAAAAGATCCCTTTGCAATTAAAAGTTCGTATTATTTAAAGAAATCATTGGATGTTGATTTGATGAATGAAGCTGCTAAATTACTGTTAAACTATACTAATTTTAAATGTTTTAGTAAGTCCAAAACCGATGTAAAAACGTATAATTGTACGATCACCGAAGCTCATTGGATATCAAATGAAGGCGGGTTGGTTTTTAAGATTTCTGCGAATCGTTTTTTAAGAAATATGGTTAGAGCGATTGTAGGTACTTTGTTAGAAATAGGTGAACATAAATTAAAAAAAGAGGATTTAATTCGTATTATTAAAAGCGAAGATAGGAGTCAGGCCGGGTACTCAGTTCCGGCTCATGGTCTTTATTTAGTTAACATATTATATCCTAAAACAATATATAAATAGAATGGCAGAAAAGAGTGGTAAGGCTTTTGATTTTAAATTGTTCAGGCGACTGATTACATATACTAATCCGTACCGTGTTACTTTCTATTTTGTAGGATTCTCTGCAATAGTATTGTCTTTTTTATCTATTGTAAATCCTAATTTACTTAAGCAGACTATTGATAAGACGATCATGCCCAAAAATGATGAGCTTTTGGTATATTTTATCTGTTTGATGATTGGTGTGCTTATTCTTGAGGTGGTTACTCAATTTCTGTTTATTTATTTTGCTAATTGGTTAGGGCAACAAGTAATTCGTGATATTAGAGTTAAGTTGTTTGGTCATATGCTTGGCTTTAAAAAACAATATTATGATCAATCTGCAGTAGGTAGATTGGTGACTAGGGCTGTTAGTGATATTGAAACTATTGCTAGTATATTTAGTCAAGGTTTGTTTATGATTATTAGTGATTTACTTAAGATGATAGCTGTTTTGGGGTATATGTTATATCAAAGTTGGCAGCTCACAGTATTGGTTTTTATAGTATTGCCTTTGATCCTATACGCGACTCGGGTTTTTCAGAAGAAAATGAAAGCTGCTTTTGAAGAAGTACGAACCCAGGTTTCTAACCTCAATTCGTTTGTGCAAGAACGAATAACCGGAATGAAAATCGTTCAGCTTTTCACTAGAGAAGAAACCGAATACGATAATTTTAAAGAGATTAATGAGAAGCATAAAAAAGGATGGATTAAAACAGTATGGTATAACTCAATATTTTTTCCAATCGCAGAGATGTCAAGTTCTATTACAATAGGATTGATTGTTTGGTTTGGAGGTTTAAAAGCTGCTCAGGTAGATGGTATGACCCTTGGTCTTGTGGTAGAATTCATCCAGTTATCTCAAATTTTATTCAGACCATTACGACAAATTGCAGATAAGTTTAACACCTTGCAAATGGGAATGGTAGCTGCAAACAGGGTGTTTGCTGTTTTGGATACAGATTCTAAAATTGAAGATAATGGTGAGTTAGTCTTAGATAACGTAAAAGGTAAAATCAATTTAGATAATGTAGTGTTTAGTTATATTGAAGGAGAGCAAGTTTTGAAAGGAGTTTCCCTTGCTGTAAATGAAGGAGAAACCATTGCAATTGTTGGAGCTACTGGAGCTGGTAAGTCTACTATTATTAATTTGTTGAGTAGATTCTATGAGATCGATAGCGGTACTATTTCTATTGATGATAAAAATATAGAGAATATACAATTAAGATCGCTGAGGGAACATATTGCTGTTGTATTGCAAGATGTATTTTTATTTGCAGACACTATATTAAATAATATAACACTTAGTAATTCTGATATATCAGAAGAACAGGTTCAAAAAGCAGCAAAAGAGATAGGTATTCATGATTTTATTATGAGCCTTCCTGGAGGGTATCATTATAATGTTAAAGAAAGAGGAGCAATGCTTTCTTCTGGACAACGGCAGCTATTATCTTTTTTAAGAGCTTTTGTGACCAACCCAGGGGTTTTGATTTTAGATGAGGCTACTTCTTCTATTGATTCTCATAGTGAACAATTGATCCAGGATGCTACTAACAAAATTACACAAGGACGAACATCTATCGTTATAGCGCACCGATTAGCTACTATTAAAAATGCAGATAAGATTATCGTTATGGATCAAGGTACAATAGTAGAAGAGGGTAATCATAATGAATTACTGAAAATCACAGATGGATATTATAGAAATTTATACGAAGTGCAATTTGCAGAAGTATAACTTTAATTCTATAGTCCTTAAAATATTTTTATTTCAGCTATTTTGGCTAAATAGCCTATTATCACGGGTATTGTAAATAGGATTAAAAGGATTATAAAAAACAATAAAGTTTTAATTAAGATTTTTTTCAAACTGATATTGTACAATCTCTTTAAAGCATAACCTATATATAAAAAATACAAAACAAACGGAAAGAATGCTACAGTAAAATAACTACTGCTTAAGAAAATTACTGGTATTAGTAATATAGCAGTTAAACCAACTATATGCGAATAAGAATATAGGTAGATCACAAAATGTTCTGTTAGATTGTATTTTTTATAATTGAGAAATACTAATCTAGATATTATAGCCAATAGTGGAATCAATAAAAAACTTAATACAGATTGGTATTGATAGCTTACATTGAGACTATCTAACTGTGCATCGATTTGTTCCTTTGAGAGGAGAGAACTCATCGAATTAACCAAAAGTTCATTTAAACGATCTTTTACAACGAATCCATAAATACCAGTTATGGTAACAGAGATAGCGAAGTAGCTGAAAGGATTTACATATCGTTTTCTAAGCCCATGGATATAACCATCAATTACTTCCTCAGGTTTTGTGAATAAATGTATAAATGTTCTGATAAAAGAATTGTCAAGGTTAAGAAAACGGTCAGCAAAGTCTGTGATTAAATTCTTAAATGTAATTCGTTTGGTTATTTTTTTAGCACCACAATCTGGGCAAAAATTATAAGCTTTTATTTGTTGTCCACAGTTTTTGCAATTGGAAATTGTAATCAAATCACTCATTAAACTAGATCTCGTTTTATTTTTTCAATTAATTCTTCTTCTGTCTTATAAATTACAAACTCGCCATTTTTTATATAAGATAATTTACCAGTTTCTTCACTTACTGCTAAGACAAGGGCATCAGTTTTTTCGGTAATACCAACAGCAGCTCTATGACGAAGCCCAAACCGTAAAGGTATATTGGTGTCACTGGTAACAGGTAAAATTACACGAGTAGCTACAATGTGATTATCTTCAATAATCATTGCGCCATCATGAAGTGGGCTGTTTTTATAAAATACACTTTCTAGAATAGGAGTATTGACTACCATATCCATACTGTCCCCAGAGGTTTTAACAAAATCTAGCGAAGTATTTCTTTTAATTACGATCAAAGCTCCTGTTTTTGTTTTTCCCATGTTGTTACATGCGTCTATAATAGCCTTTACATTAGTTACACTATCTTCTGGAGTATCTCGAATAAATTTTAATTGACGTAAAAATTTGCGTCTTCTACCAAAATTTGTAGAACCTATCATTAAAAGAAATTTTCGAATTTCTTGTTGAAAAACTACGATAAGAGCAAACATACCTACACCTATAAATTCGCCAAGTACACTACTAAGCATCTCCATCGCTAAAAATTGCGTGAGTTTCCAAACCAAATAAATAATTACAATACCAATAAAGATATTTATAGCCGCAGTACCTCTTACTAGTTTGTAGATATAGTATAGTAAAAGAGCAACTAGTACAATATCGAGTACGTCAAGTATTCTAAGATTAATTAAATCCAAATTTCGGGTGTTTCTGTAAAAATAGAAAAATTAGTGAAACTTAGATTTGAAAAGCTTAAAAAGCGTATTCAAATAAAAAAATAGTATCGACGCAAATTAATTTAATTCACTTTCTTTAATTCGATTTACTAATGTAATACACTCTATAGCTTCTTTTACATCATGTACTCTTAAGATAGATGCGCCGTTAAGTAAAGCAATAGTATTTAGGCTAGAAGTTCCATTTAAAGCAACAGATGGAAGAATATTAAGAGTTTTGTAGATCATTGACTTTCTGGATAATCCGACCAGAATAGGTAAGTTGTGTATTTTTAAAAGATCTAAGTGTTTTAATAGCTTAAAATTTTGATTTGTGTTTTTAGCAAATCCAAATCCAGGATCAATGATGATATCATCAATACCCTTTTTTCTTGCCTCAGTAATCCTTTTGGCAAAGTATGAGTTTACTTCAAGAATAAGATCGTCATACTGGTCTAATGATTTCATTGTTTTAGGAGTTCCTTTCATGTGCATCATGATGTATGGCACCTTTAATTCTCCTACTGTACTAATCATATTTGTATCTAAGTTTCCGGCAGAAATATCGTTTATCATTGCAGCACCTGCTTTTATGCATTTTTTTGCAATCGAACTTCTAAAAGTATCTATGGATAATAAAATTTCAGGAAATTTTTTGAGTAGCAATGCTACAACAGGTAAAATTCTTTTTTCTTCTTCTTCAATAGAGATATCATCTGCATCTGGTCTAGAAGAATAAGCGCCAATATCTATAAAAGTAGCACCTTCGACAAGCATTTTTTCTACTTGATTTACAATATCAGCTTCACTTGTATAGGTGCCTCCATCATAAAAAGAATCTGGAGTAAGGTTAAGAATACCCATTACTTTTGGAGTAGAAAGATCGACTAGAGTGCCTTTACAGTTAATTGTCATTATTTATTTTTAGATTCAATTTTTTTAATTCCCATATTAAAGCGAAATTTACACAAAATTCAACAGTTATATGCAAGATACGTCTACACAATATGACGCGGTGATTATAAAATGTCGCGACCTATTTGTAAAAAAAATGAAAGATTACGGAAGCGCATGGCGAATACTTAGACTTCCTTCTTTAACAGATCAAATTTTTATTAAAGCGCAACGTATACGTAGTTTGCAAGAGAATGAAGTACGTAAAGTAGATGAAGGAGAAGCTTCAGAGTTTATTGGGATTATTAATTATAGTATCATGGCTTTGATACAAATAGAAAATGGGATTGCCGAACAACCTGATTTATCTCCAGAAAAAGCTGCAGAATTATATAGTAAACACATTAATATTACAAAGACATTAATGATGAACAAAAATCACGATTATGGTGAAGCATGGCGTGATATGAGAGTAAGCTCTCTTACAGATTTAATTATTCAAAAATTACTTCGGGTAAAGCAAATTGAGGATAATAAAGGAAAAACTTTGGTAAGCGAAGGTATTGATGCAAACTACCAGGATATGATTAATTATGCTGTATTTGCAATGATTCATTTGGGAGAAGCTAAGTAAGTTATCTAAGCTATAGTGCTTAATTTGTCCATGTGTTAGTGTATGGGTCATATGAACATTTTTTTTCATAATGCCATTCCTGGTTTTCATGTATTGGAGTTCTGGTATCTACACACATATGCCTAAATTCACAATCTTTACATGTTTTGATACTATCTTTATTGACGTTCCAATATTTTCTAAAACCTTCATCATTAATGATCTCTTTGATCTTAGTAGAGGTTATATTTCCAAATATTTTAGTGTCCTTTTGGTCAAGAGTACGTTTTATATTGTCTTTTTCATCGATTATTAATTTTCTGTTGAAGAAAGAATTGTACCCTAAAGATTCATTAAAAAGTGTCATGTTTACTCTAAAATAACTAGGATCGGGAGAAGAATTGGTTATGATGTCTTCTTTTGAGTTTTTAAGTATTAAAATATCAAGTTCTTCTTTGTTAATAATTTCATTATGGTCTGCATTATAAAAATAAACCCTTTTTAATCTTTTATTTTGTTTATTTAGCTCAATTATGTTTTGTATGTCATCATTATTTTTCCAGGGTATTGTAACATCGATAGCCTGCAGGATTGATTTGTTGGTATGGTCTATCAGGCTTTTTAGAATTTCAATATTTATATCTTCGGTAATTATTAATTGTATGTGTTTGCAACCTAATTCTTCAAGTTGATTGATAATAGTTTTAAAATCAAAATTAGATTTTTGATCTCTAATAAGGATTGCATTAGTAATATGATCGGGCGATAGATATTTGTGAGTTAGTTTTGGAAATCTTTTTAATTCCTTTTTATCACATAGGTAAATAAATTCTGAGGTAAGTAAAAATTCTAAATATTCAATAATTACAGGATGATTGTCGTGTTGTTCTATAATATCACTGATTTTTTTTCCTTCATCTGTGACCAATAATTCGTATAATGCATTCGGGATAAGTTGATACGTATTTCTTCCTAAATCATAAATACAACTTCTTGAAGCTCCCTTTACAGGGATGCAATCTGAAAAAAGTTTTAAATATTTGCTATTATCCATCAAGGTTAAATTTTCTAAAATTGAATAATGTTGAGATGGGTTTGTGAAAATCTGATGTGTCGATATGCCCATTGTGCATAGCCGAATACTCTTTTGAACCCATTGAGCTTTGTTCTTTCATTTCCCAGAACTTTGCATGAATAGGTAATTCGTTGTTTGCTTTTTTAAGTTCGATACTATGCTCTATGTCTTTTTTAGATATTTTACTCATCAATCAATTCTTTTGCGATTATTTGTTCTAAATAATAGTTTCCTGGATATGACACCTGTCGAAACTGCCCTATGGGGTTAACCTCAAGAAAGTAATAGTCATCATTTTTTGAAACCATAATGTCAATTGATCCAGAATTGAGATCTAATATGCTCATTAGTTTTTTGAGTTTTTTCTGTATCTTTTTTGGAAGCTTAAAAGGAACAACTCTATTGGGTTTATTAGTATCGTAGTTTCTAAAATCTACTTTAGTTTTTTTATTTTGTTGAGAAAAGATTGCGGTTGAGTAGAACTGTTCTTTAATGTAGAATATTCTTAATTCATATTTTTTTTCAATGTGTTCTTGTATCAAAGAAGGGAAAAATGAATCTTGTATTTCTTCTTTGTCTATTGTCTTAGTTAGTGTGCCAACTGCGTATTTGTCGATGTTAAAAAAACCGTTTGATATAGCTTTTGTGATCGTTTTTTTGGCATTGATGTTTGAATATTGGCTCTTGCTGCTTGATATAAGTGTTTCTGGGATTTTTAATCCGCATTGTTTGGCAGTTAAAAGATTGTAGAGCTTGTTTGTGTCATTATGCTGAATGTTTCCAATAGATTTTTTGTTGTTTAATATCAAATACAAGAAATCCTTTGTAGATTTCATTTCTTGCCCTAAGTATCTATTAAGATATAAATCAACATGATTGTTGTTTTTTAAAGAAGCTTCAAAATTAAATTCACCTCGACGATACCAATACGATGTAATTTCGCTGGTTTTGATTTCTTTACCATTAACCCCAAGAATGTATTCAAAATCTGTATTAGAAATAGTAATACTCTTAATAGAGATAGAATCTTCTGGATTTATCCTGATGAAAGGTTTGTTATAAAATTGTAACCAATCAATGACTCTATTGGTGGCTAGATCATCTTGAGTAGAGAGTATGAGTATCATGTAAATAGGATTGACTCCCTTATGAGTAGCATAAGAGAGTCAATGTTAATTGATTTAATATTCGTCTTCAGGATTTAGTGCTATTCTCTCTACAAGAACTAGTTCACGTCCACCAGACCCACCATGGTTCCAGTAATAATCCCAATTTCCATCACCAGAATCTTCTTTGGTTGTGTTTCCTCCAGATCCGATTACTTTTTCTAATTCATTTTTAGAAATTTCTTGATTTTGGAATTTCGACAATCCTATTTTTTCAATTTTTTTCATTGTATGAAGTTTTTAAATTTTTGATAAAAATGATTCTATGCCTAACTTTACATAACTAAAACTAACTCGCTTATTCCGTCATGATTCCAGTAATAGTCTGTTTTTCCTTCACCAGAGTCTTCTTTGGTTGTGTTTCCGTCACCAGCGATTACTTTTCCTAATTCATTTTTTGAGATTTCTGCGTCTTGAAATTTTGACAAATTGATTTTTTCAATTTTTTTCATTTTGATAAAATTTTTAAAGATTAATACTAAGCCATACTTGGCTATTTGGTATTTTATGTTTTGAAAAAGGAATTTGTTACCAGTTCTAAATGATTTTTTTTTTTTGAATAAGGTATTTGCAGAGTGAAGTTTTACTTAATTTTTAGTTATAAAAATCAAAATCACGTTTTGTAATTTGTTTTTACTGACTATCTTGCCTCAAATAAGTTTAAATCAATAATTATAGTATGAAAATACTGGTTACGTTTTCCAGAATATTTGTAGCAGCACTTTTTTTGTTTTCGGGGTTTATAAAATTGAATGACCCAGTAGGGTTTTCATATAAACTTCAAGAATACTTTAGCGAGGGTGTGCTTAACCTAGAGTTTTTAATTCCATTTGCGTTACTAATAGCAATTTTTTTGGTAATTTTTGAAGTCATATTAGGCATTACTTTACTACTAGGATATTTACCCAAATTTACGCTCTGGTCATTGCTGTTGATGATTGTATTTTTTACCTTTTTAACCTTCTATTCGGCATACTTTAATAAGGTTACTGATTGTGGTTGTTTTGGGGATGCATTGCCCTTAACACCATGGGAGTCCTTTACCAAAGATGTTATTTTGCTTATTTTAATACTGGTACTATTTTTTGGTAGACAGTATATAAAACCAATTCATCCTGAGGCAACGCATAAATGGATTGTTTTTGCTAGTTTCACTTTATGTTTGGGATTTGCATATTATGTATTAATGCATTTACCGGCTTTTGATTTTAGAGCTTATAAAATAGGAACCAATATTCAAGAAGGAATGGTTGTGCCAGAAGGAGCGCCAAAGGCTGAATTTGCCTATCATTGGAAATTTAATGTTAATGGAGAAGAAAAAATTATTACCACCAGTGGGGATTATCCTAAAACTGAAGGTAAATTTATAACCGTTGAAACCGAAACCGTTAAAGAAGGATATGAGCCACCTATTCATGATTTTGCTATCGAAAAAGATGGAGCAGATTTTACAGATGAATTCCTTCAAAAAGAGAATCTGATACTTATAATAACATATAATCTGTCTAAGAGTGAAGTAGAAGGGTTTAATGCCGTCAAAGAAATAACAGATAAAGCAATTTCTCAAGGCTATGATGTAATAGGTCTTACAGCTTCTACGCCAAACGACATATCACGAGTAAAAGTGCAAAACGATCTTAATTTTGATTTTTATACAACAGATGAAACCGCTTTAAAAACTATCTTGCGCTCAAATCCCGGTATCGTAAAAGTCAAGAAAGGTACCATAGTAGATAAACTACATTGGAATGATGCTGAAGATCTAAATCTTGAAAAATAAGCACTAATGGGCAGTTACCTTATCAATAAAATAGGATATGCTTTACTTACTTTATTGGGTGTGGTAACTGTGATTTTTTTACTATTCACGTTACTTCCTGGTGATCCAGCTCAAATGATGTTAGGCCAAAACGAGAGCGAAGAGCAACTAGAAAATGTGAGAAAAAAATATGGCTTTGATAAGCCATTATCTACTCAATATGTATATTATTTAAATGATCTATCTCCAATTTCCTTTCATAGTTTAGTTGTTGAGGATTTTTCTTATTTAAATACTAATAAATATACTGCTCTTAGATTATTTGATGTGGCTAATACTGCAGTGGTTATTAAGTTTCCTTATTTGAGAGAATCTTTTCAAAAAAATGGTAAAAAAGTAAGTGAAGTTATTCAAGAAACGCTTCCGAATACAGCAATATTAGCTGTGTTTGCCATATGTATAGCTATATTTCTGGGCATATTACTGGGGGTGATTAGTGCATTAACCAAAGATGGATGGGTAGATAAAATAATCCAATTAATTAGTACTCTGGGAATGAGTGTGCCTTCTTTTTTTAGTTCAATTATTTTTGCCTGGCTGTTTGGTTATGTATTGCATGAATTTACAAATCTTAATATGAATGGTAGCTTATATGAAGTTGATGATTTTGGAGAAGGAAAATATATACAATGGAAAAATCTAATTTTACCAGCGATAGTTCTAGGAATTAGACCACTAGCCGTTGTAACCCAATTGATGAGAAACTCTTTATTAGAGGTGCTAAGTCAAGATTATATTAGAACCGCTAAAGCAAAAGGGCTTTCGATGTTTAAAATTATTAGAAAACATGCATTAAAAAATTCTTTAAACCCTGTCGTAACAGCAATATCTGGGTGGTTTGCATCAATGTTGGCAGGAGCAGTTTTTGTTGAGTTTATTTTTGGATGGAATGGATTAGGCAAAGAGATTGTTGATGCATTAAATACGCTAGATCTTCCAATTATTATGGGATCTGTATTGATAATAGCAACAATGTTTATACTAATCAATATATTTGTCGATATAATATATGGTTGGCTAGACCCAAGGATACGGGTGTAATGTATACCAGAAAATTAAATACGTAACCACACTTTTTAACCAAAAGACATAAATAATTAATTAATGAGAAAAAAAATTGTAGCCGGTAACTGGAAAATGAATAAAAACCTGGCAGAAACTAATGCTTTACTATCTGATTTAAAAACCAAAATTAGTTCATCATCAAAAGCAGAAATTATTGTAGCTCCTACATTTGTTAATTTATCTAATGCAGTAGAAAAATTAGAAGGAACAGAAGTAAAAGTAGCAGCGCAAAACATGCATCAAGCAGAGAATGGCGCTTTTACAGGGGAGATTTCTGCAGATATGCTCAAAGGTATTGGTGTAGAAACTGTAATACTAGGACATAGTGAACGTCGTGCATACTTTGGTGAAACTGATCAGCTATTAGTAGATAAGGTAGATACAGCTTTAAAACACAATATGTCTGTAATTTTTTGCTTCGGAGAAGAGTTACAAGATCGCAAAAGTGATAACCACTTTTCTGTGGTTGAAAGTCAATTACAAAATGGTTTGTTTCATATCAATTCTGAGAGTTGGGATAGTATAGTTCTTGCTTATGAGCCAGTTTGGGCTATCGGTACCGGAGAAACAGCATCTCCAGAGCAAGCCCAAGAGATGCATGCATTTATTCGAAATACGATTGCCAAAGCATATACTCAAGATATAGCAGATAAAGTTTCTATTTTGTATGGGGGTAGTGTCAAACCAAATAATGCCGAAGAGATTTTTGCTAAACAAGATGTTGATGGCGGGTTAATTGGCGGGGCATCATTAGATGTTGATAGTTTTGTTGCTATTGCCAGTGCTGTTTAATAAAAATAACAAATATGTTGAAAAAGCATCTCATTATGATGAGGTGCTTTTTTCATATAGTAAAAGACTAACTTTATAATCTACTTAACTAATATATATGTCAAATCCTATATACCTTGGGTATTATTTTACAGTGTCGCCACTTCAACCCACTACAGAAATTCTCATTGCAGAATTAGGAAACGCAGGATTCGAAAGTTTTGTAGAGACTGAAAAAGGCGTTAATGCATTTATTCAAAAACAAGAATGGAATAACAATATCCTGGATCATATTCATGTCTTACATTCTGGAGAGTTTAGTATACAATATACTTATGAAGAAATAGAGCAAGTAAACTGGAACAAAGAGTGGGAGAACAATTTTAACCCCATAGTGGTAGATGATATTTGCAGTGTAAGGGCACCGTTTCATGAAAAACCCAATGTAGAATACGATATTATTATTGAGCCCAAAATGTCTTTTGGTACCGGTCATCATGAAACAACGCATATGATGTTGCAACATATACTAGAAACGGATCTAAAAAATAAGAAAGCCTTGGATATGGGTTGTGGTACAGGAGTGTTGGCTATCTTATCAGAATTAAGAGGTGCAGGCCCAATAGATGCTATTGATATTGATAATTGGTGTTATCTCAATACTATTGAGAATGTAGAGCGTAATAATTGCCAAAATATTAAAACATATGAAGGAGATGTTTCTCTTTTAAAAGGCAAAAGCTATGATATTATTATTGCTAATATTAATCGTAACATCCTGCTCAATGATATTCAATATTATGCTAAATCCTTACTGCCTAATGGAAAATTGTTCCTAAGTGGTTTTTACAAAGAAGATTTGGATATGATTTCTACAGAATGCCAAAATAATAATCTGCATTACATAAGTCATAAAATTAGAAACAATTGGATTTCAGTGTCTTATGAGTTAAAATAATAACTAAGTTATATTTTAATATTGTAAGTTGTTATATTTGCATAAAAATAATTATAGTAATGAGCACTCAAGAAAAGGTTTTAGAAGAAGTTCTAGAGAAGTCAGTAGATCAAAGTAACAACGAGATTATTCTATATAATGATGATGTAAATACTTTTGATCATGTGATCGAGACTTTAATTTACTCATGTGAGCATACGCCTGTACAGGCAGAACAATGTGCTTTGTTAGTGCATTACAAAGGGAAATGCTCTGTAAAGACAGGAGGGTATGAAGAATTAGTTCCGAGATGTTCTAAATTGATAGACGCAGGATTAAGTGCAGAAATTGTGTAATATTCTTAATACTTATAAAAACATTCCATATAAGCCCTAAAAAGGGCTTTTTTTATGCTCTAATTATTTTACCTATCAGAAATAAATGTTATCTCTGAGTATAAAACTGACATATTTGTTAAATAATTAAAAATTGTTTTTTTTAAGCAATAGTTCAATGAAATTTTATGACATGTAAGAAAAAACTCTCATATCTGATTGTTTAACCATTTTGGCATTATTAGTTGAACAAATGTTAATGTCCAATATTTTAGGCGACAATACATAAGGTTTTATCAAAACTAGGTAGTGTTTTTCATCGATTTTGCAATTGATTAATCATAAGGATTTCCTTGTTTTTTTTGAATTAATCCTATGGTTTTACTATATTCTTAGGAAATAGTTCAAAAAATTAACTGATATTTAAAAAAAAATATCATATCTTCAACCCGCAATTTTAAAGAGTTCAAAGCTTTTTTTAGTAATTGTATGTGAAGTAGGATTTTTAAAGATTCTATTTTGCATTAGTAACTACACAAACTCAACTTATTAAAATGAAAAAAATCAAATTATTAGCGCTTTGCGCTATCGTAGCTGGTTTTGCTACGTCTTGTCAGAAAGAAGAAGTTTCTAATGAAGCGCAACCTGAAGCGGCTGTAGAATTAAGTAAAGCTCAGTTAATCGCATTAGCAAATGCAGGAGTAAATTCTACTGATGCTAAAATAGAAACAATAAAAGGTTTACCAGGCGATACTCCTTTTCAAGCGGTAGTAGCAGGAGATGTTATTTTATCAACTGAACAGTTGGCAAATGGCGCTTATGCTCTGCAGAAATTAGAAGATGGTAACAAACAATACAGGACTAATAACTTAGTAACTGGATCTAATCGTAGTTTTAGAGTTGTTGGATATACTGGATCTTGTTGTGCGCTTACCTCAAAAATGAGAACAGCACTACAATGGGCTGTAAATAACTATAACAGGTTAAATACTTCTCTTAATTTAAGTCTAGTTTTTCAAAGTGATTTTAATAACCGTGATATGGTTGTTTATAATAATGGAGCTTCTGGTGGAGGTGGATCTGCTGGATTCCCAACTGGAGGTCAGGCATTTAAGCGTGTTCAAATCAATGCTGGTACAGATCGTTTTAGTACTAATGTTATAGAGCATGTTATAACTCATGAGATTGGACACTCTGTAGGATTCCGTCACCAAGATTGGAGAAGCCGTCAAAGTTGTGGACAAAACTCTAACGAAGGACAAGCTGGAGTTGGTGCTATTTTAATTAATGGTACTCCTAGCTCTGATAGAGCAGATTCTATTATGTTAGCATGTTTTGGTAACAATGAAGATGGTGAATTCACTAGTACTGATATCACTGCTTTAAATGTATTATATTAAGAATTAAATAATAATATAAAAGCTTTGAACTTTTTTAAAGCCATCTCATTTACGTGAGATGGCTTTTTTTATTAGGTATGTTTATGGCTTAATTTCGCCAGATTCTATGGCAGAATCCAGATTGGCTCTAACACTTGTGTAACGATTAAAAAATTTCATCTTATCATCTCTTTTTAAGACAACGATTCTTTCATTTTTTGCGTTAGTTTCTATAGCATTAACAATTACCTTCTTTCCAATTAGATGCTTGTAGTTTGCAATACCTCCTCTTTTGATAATAAAATTTGTTTTAGGAAAATAAATGTGCTGATATCCTGTGGTCGAAGGACTACCTATAACCAATATATTGCCAACCTTTATTTCTGAAATGTTCTCAGTGGTTTCTTGCGCATTAATAGTTAAAACTGATAAAAAT
This sequence comes from uncultured Aquimarina sp., assembly GCA_947501475.1. GTDB lineage: Bacteria > Bacteroidota > Bacteroidia > Flavobacteriales > Flavobacteriaceae > Aquimarina. The sequence continues at coordinate 137,749 of CANMWA010000010.1, forward strand.
GTAATATATAAAAGCTTTTTCATGATGATTATGGTTTATTGTTAATAATTTACTGGTAGTAGTATAAAATTAATAATATTTTATTAAAGTTTATTTTGGCAACGGTTAAATAAAAGTTAATGTATTATAGTTTGATAGTAATACTTTTATTTTTGCAATAAATATTTTTAATAATGAAATACATACTCCAAGATTTAAAAGTTAGAATAAACGATAAGGTTTATATTAAAGATCCAGAATCTTCATCATTAGGTAAAAGAATTATTGAGCATAGTATCTTACTGATTCAAGAATCAGGTTTCGAAAGCTTTACATTTAAAAAATTAGGTGTTAAGATTGGTTCTAACGAAAGTTCGATATATCGCTATTTTGAAAACAAGCATAAACTACTTCTATACTTAACTTCTTGGTATTGGGGTTGGATAGAGTATCAGTTGGTTTTTGCAACCAATAGTATAGCGGATCCTAAGGAAAAACTTAAAAAAACTATAGAGATTATAACACAATCTACAAAAGAAGATTCATCTTTCTCGCATATTAATGAAGTACTTCTTAATAAAATTGTAATTAATGAATATTCTAAATCATATTTAACAAAAGAAGTAGATATAGAAAATAAAGAAGGTTATTTTTCTATATACAAACGTCTTGTGATAAGGATAAAAGATATGATTATTGAAGTTGATAATAAATATCAATACCCCTCTAGTTTAGCAAGTACAATCATAGAAGGAGCATTGCATCAGCATTTTCTTAAGGATCATTTTCAATCATTAACAGATTGTAATAACAAAGTGACTCCCACACAATACTTTACCGACCTAGTCTTTAATCTAATAAAGAACTAATTATATGGCAAAAAATGTTTTGACTGCATGGCAAAGGCTCATTGGGCTTTTGCAGCTGGATAAAAAAGATATTTTACAAACATTTTATTATGCAATATTTGCTGGTTTGGTTAATCTCTCTCTACCGCTTGGGATACAGGCTATTATAAATCTAGTACAAGGAGCACAAATTAGTACATCATGGATTGTTTTGGTGGTTTTGGTTACTTTGGGAGTAGTATTTGCAGGAATGCTTCAGCTCATGCAGATTCGTATTATAGAAAATGTGCAACAAAAAATATTTACTAGAGCTTCATTCGAGTTTTCGTATCGATTTCCAAAAATAAAAATGAGCGAATTGCGCAATTATTATCCGCCAGAATTGGCCAATCGTTTTTTTGACACACTTACCACTCAAAAAAGTTTGGCTAAGATATTAGTAGATTTTCCAGCAGCACTCCTTCAGATTTTATTTGGACTAATGCTGCTATCATTCTATCATCCATTTTTTATAATTTATGGAGTATTATTATTACTCTTAGTATATATAGTTTTTAAATATACCGCAAAACGGGGATTAGAGACTAGTTTAAAAGAGTCAAAAAGTAAATATAAAGTAGCGCACTGGATCCAGGAAATCGCAAGATCAATAGTAAGCTTCAAACTATCAGGTAAAACAAATCTTGCACTAAGCAAAAATGATGTATTAGTTACAGAATATTTGGCCGCTAGAGAAAGTCATTTTAAGGTATTAGTACTTCAGTTTATCCAGATGATAGGATTTAAAGTACTCGTTACGGCAGGTCTTTTGTTGATCGGAGGAATCCTGGTTCTTAATCAAGAAATGAATATTGGCCAGTTTGTGGCGGCAGAGATTATTATAGTATTGGTTATTGGTTCTGTAGAAAAGTTGATTACGGGATTAGAATCCTTCTACGATGCACTCACTTCATTAGAAAAATTAGGCCAGGTAGTGGATAAAGATCTTGAACCACAAGAAGGAGAAAAACCTTTTAAAGAAAATGAAGGATTTACAGTCGAATTTGATCATGTCTCATATGCTACACCTGAAGGGAAAAGAAAAATATTAGATGATATTTCTCTTAACATAACCAAGAATTGTACAATTCTTGTGCAAGGGCCGAACGGATCAGGAAAATCTACACTATTACGCTTAATAGCAGGGCTTATTGAACCAAGTAATGGAAGTATTTATATAAATAATGTTGAGTTAAGCGGAATAAATCTTAACTATTATCGCTCTTACTTAGGGCAATCTTTAACTGAAGAATCTCCGTTTGAAGGTACAATATTAGAGAATATAACCTTTGGTGATACCAAAATTCCTTTTGAAGATGTTTATTGGTCATTAGATAAAGTAGGCCTTACTCAATTTGTTAAAGAGCAACCCAAAGGCCTTAATACAATATTATATCCAGAAGGGAAACAAATGTCTTACACGGTATCCAAAAAAATAGTTTTGGCTAGAAGTATTGTTAGAAGACCTAAGCTTTTGATATTAAAAGACCCGTTAGATCAGTTCGATGATCTGGAAGTGAATAGAATTATGGATTTTATTACCGAACCATCAAATCCATGGGCACTTGTAGTAGTCAGTCAAAATCCTAAATGGATAAAACGATGCGGTAGAGTGATACATATTGAAAATGGAAAAATCGTAAGCGAAAAGTAAAAGAATATGCTGAATATATCACATAACACACTAAATAAGAAGGTTGATCTTTCTAGTTATAATGCTATGCAAAAAGTTTTTCATAATAAACATTATAAATACTTTAATAGGTTCTTGAAGATTTTTGCTGTCACAGCAGTAGTTATATTGTTTCTCCCCTGGACGCAAAATATAACCGGTAAAGGGTTTTTAACGACATTAAAACCTGATCAAAGACCGCAAACAATTCAATCTCCAATCCCAGGCAGGATAGAAAAGTGGTATGTAAAAGAAGGTGATTTTGTAAAAAAAGGGGATACAATTTTATTTATTTCTGAAGTTAAGAATGAATATTTTGATCCAAATTTGGTGGCACGTACAGGTCAACAAATTAAGGCAAAATCGATGTCGGTTACATCGTATGAAGAAAAAGTAAAAGCTTTAGAAAATCAGGCGGGAGCATTGATAAATGAGCGCTCCTTAAAACTTAAACAAACACAGAACAAATTGCTGCAGGCTAAATTAAAAGTACAGAGTGATAGTATCGATTTTGAAGCAGCAAAAACTAATATAAGTATTGCTGAACGCCAGTATAATCGTATAGTACAATTAGAAAAAGAAGGGCTGAAAGCACTTACAGATGTTGAAGAAAAACGATTAAAACTTCAGGAAACACAAGCAAAATTGATTTCACAACAAAATAAACTACTTGTTAGCAAAAATGAAGTGATTAATGCTGAGGTAGAAATAAACCGTGTTAAGGCAGAGTATATCGATAAAATCTCAAAGTCTCAAAGTGATAAATATACCGCAAAATCTAACCAGTTTGATACCGAAGCCCAGGTAACCAAGTTAGAAAATGAGTACACCAATTATGAGATGCGAAGTGATATGTATTATATCAAAGCTCCTCAAAATGGATTTATTAATAAAACATTACGATCTGGTGTAGGAGAAACATTTAAAGAAGGAGATAGGTTGGTAAGTATTATGCCATCTGTTTATGACTTGGCAGTAGAAACCTATGTAAAACCAATAGATCTGCCATTAATCCACAAAGGTGAAAAAATACGTATTCAATTTGATGGATGGCCTGTTATAGTGTTTAGTGGTTGGCCAAACATTTCTTATGGTACTTATGGAGGTAAAATTGTAGCCATAGAGACATTTATTAGTGATAATGGAAAGTATAGAATCCTCATTGCTCCAGACCCAGACGATCATGAATGGCCCAAAATACAAGTAGGTTCTGGAGCAAGTACAATAGCCTTGTTAGAAGATGTACCTATCTGGTTTGAATTATGGAGAAAATTAAATGGTTTTCCACCTAATTATTACCAGCCTGATACTAATATAATAGCCAAATCCGAAAAGAAATAATATGAAGAGATATATTTGGTATTTTCTGTTTTTTTTGGCAACATCAATTTGTGCGCAGCGAAATAACGAAGTAGTACTTAGTTTTAAGGAGTATTTGGGGTATGTAAAAAAATACCATCCCATTGCAAAACAAGCAGCATTAAATATAAGTATAGGGCAAGCTAATCTTATGAAAGCCCGTGGTGGTTTTGACCCTAAGATAGAGGTTGATTATGATCGTAAGAAATTTAAAGGGGCAGAATATTATGATCTTTTAAATGCAACATTTAAAATCCCAACGTGGTACGGTATAGAATTTAAAGGAGGATTTGAACAAAATGAAGGCGATTTTCTTAATCCACAGAATGCTGTTCCAGAAGAAGGACTTTTTAACGCGGGTGTTTCTGTACCTGTAGCACAAGGATTATTCATTAATGATCGTATGGCAACCATACGTAAAGCCAAGTTTTTTAGAGAACAAACCAAAGCAGATAGAGATCTTTTGATCAATCAAATTCTTTATGAGGCTGCACTGGCTTATTTTGATTGGTTAATGGCATATAATGAAAAAAAAATATATCTCAATTTTGTAGATAATGCCAAAATGCGTTTTGAAGGGATCAAGAAAAGTGTTTTACTTGGTGATAAAGCAGCAATCGATACGGTAGAATCTAAAATTGCTTTTCAAAACAGATCATTAAGCCTTGAACAAGCAAAAGTAAAATTAATGAGGCGATCTCTTGAGTTATCCAATTTTTTATGGCTAGAAGGTAATATCCCGATAGAAATACAAGCAAATGTGATCCCAGATGATAATATAGAAGAAAATATAGACAATACCTTGGAGATCATGGGAAAACCATTAGATAGCTTTGTATTAGAAAATCATCCAAAACTTAGATCGCTAAATTATAAAATAGAAGGCCTTGAAGTAGATAGAAAATTAAAAGCAAATAGATTATTACCAAGAATTGATCTAGAATATAATTTTTTGACTGAAACTCCTGAAACAGCTACTTCTTTTAATACCGCAGAATATAAAGGAGGGATTACCTTCCGGTTTCCATTATTCTTAAGAAAAGAACGAGGTGATCTTAAATTAGCAAAATATAAGGTACAAGATGCTCGATTTGAGTTTGAAATTACTCAACTACATATTAGAAATAAGATCTTAGCTATTTATATAGAACTAGAATCTTTTGTGAGTCAAAATGAGCTTATCAAAAATATTGTAAACGATTATCAATCCTTACTCACTGCCGAAGAACGTAAATTTAGTTTTGGAGAGAGTTCTTTATTTTTAATTAATTCTAGAGAACGAAGCCTTATAGATGCTAAGTTAAAGGAGATTCAGGTACAAAATAAATTTTTTATTGCAAAAGCTAAACTTTTTAATAGCTTGGCTTTAAGCCCTTTGAATCTTTAGTCTTAATAGTGTTTAGAAGGTGAAATCTTGAAAAATTACTTTCTTTTAAGTGTGATAATAAGGTATCACCCATATAAAGTTATCTAACCTCTAATTAATGTAGGATTAAAACCTCAATTGATCCTTAGCTCAATACTTTCAAATTAATGAACTGATATTTTATTGAGATGTACTCTTATATTAGGGTTCACCTCTTAAATGATCATATGTATAGATCCAATATCTTTTTAATTTAAACGATTGTAATAAAGAAAATAGTTTATCAACCATATTATTCATGATTTTTTATTCTTTCTACTAAAATGTGTAGTGTTTTAAATCATGAATAATACGTTAATATATGGCTACAGATATACAATCTTGTTTATAGTATAGCAAATAAAGCGAAAAGAGCAATAGTATGTTATACTGTTGGTACTCCTTTTAATCGTTTTTCTATTTTTTGCTTTTTTACAGTAAGACGTTTCATAATATCCATAATTTCTGGATCTTTAGTCTTTTTATATATCTCGTTTAAATCTAAGATTAGAGATTTTGCTTCTCGTGAGGCAGCAACTCTATCACTTGTAGACATATTAACCATCTTCCTTTCTTCAAATTCTAACGCTTTGTCTATTAATTGCATAATTATTTTTCTTTTTAATATACTATTTATTGGCCCAATAAACGCAATGTTTATATAAAGATTAACTACTATTTATTGCATTTTTCTATTGTATATATAAGTATTTTCAATGGTAATACAAAATTATATTTATTTTTTTATAAAACTATTGGGCTTAAAGCCTATTTATAAGCTAACTGTGCAAAAATAACTTTTGTTTTGACATGTAAGTAAAAATGATTGCAAAAAATAAAAGAATATTCTAAATAGCACTTTTTTATTTTGAATTATATTTTAAAATCTTCAGGTGTAAAATCATTATTAAATTCAATATCAGTAGAGATTTCTGATATTGAAGGTTCTTCAGGATATTCTCCTTTTTCATTCGGGATATAAACATAACGATGAGTGGGTACTCAGATAGTAATGGAGTTGTTCAATTTACAAACCATACTTTTTGAGGAAATGGCTTCCCCCTATGATAGTTATTTATGGGATTTATAAGGAAAGATGCATTGCTAATGATGCTAAATAAGCATCACTAAACGAAGTTCTTAACACAAGAATAGATAGGTGTCAATATTTTAAATTCTTGTATTAACTTCTAGAATCTTTCACTATTGATTTTTGAAAGCACCTAAATTTCATCATTCTTTTGGACTATAATATGAACGCAATTTACTTAAACGTTTGCGAAAAATAGTAAAATTCATTTCAAATTCGTTTCAAAGTACTGTAAAACAGTAATTTAAGTAGTTTTTTTTATTAAAATATTTTTTTTGAAATACTATTTTTTAGAGACTTATTTTTTATGTTAAAACCGTACTTTTTTTGAATGAGGTTTCATAAAAATTAATTTAGAACCATCAAACATGCACAAAAACAAACAAAAACATTAATAATTTAAAAACAGTTAGTATGAAAAATAACTTACTAAAGATTCTCTTCATAGGAATCATTTTGATGGTAAGTAACACTTATTCACAAAGTGTTTCGGGAATAGTAACAGGTGAAGACGGAATTCCTGTTCCTGGAGTCAATGTCATTGTGAAAGGAACAACCAATGGAGCATCTTCAGATTTTGATGGTAATTATACAATTGATAATGTACGTCAGGATGCAACTTTGGTTTTTAGTTACTTAGGTTTTCAAACTCAAGAAGTCTTAGTGGCAGGAAAAGCAACCATAAATGTTTCATTAATTACTGATGCTCAGACTTTAGATCAAGTAGTAATTGTTGGATATGGTCAGGTTCAAAACAAGAAAACATTGACTACGGCTATTGCCACAGTAGATGCCGAAGTAATAAAGCAATTGCCAATATCTCAGGCTGAAGCTGCATTGCAAGGAACAGTGCCTGGTGTTATTGTTCAGCAAAATTCAGGGTCTCCAGGATCCCCTCAGACGGTTAGAGTAAGAGGAATAGGAACACCTAATAATTCAGATCCTCTATATATAGTTGATGGGATTCAGGTACCTAGCTTAACGTTTTTAAACCCGAATGATATAAAGTCTCAAACGGTACTAAAAGATGCAGCATCTAGTGCTATTTATGGTTCTAGAGGAGGTAATGGGGTAGTTTTGATAGAAACATTAAGAGGTAGAAAAGGAGCCTCAAAACCAGAAGTAACAATTCGTGGTTATTATGGGATCCAGAGTTTGGCAAATAAACCAGATTTAATGAATAGAGATGAGTATGTGCAATATTACAATGAAGGTGTTGCGGCAGCTGGAGGTAACTTAGCAGCTGGTTTTAGAGGAGCATTTACAGATGCCGAACGCCAGGCATTACCAGATACAGATTGGTATGAAGAGCTATTTGATGATGCACCTATCCAAGATATTTATGCCTCAGTTGTAGGAGGTGGAGAAAAAATGTCATACGCCGTTTCTGGGGGTTATTTTGGGCAAGAAGGTATTCTTGGAGGCGATAACAAAGCAGAATTTAATCGAAGAAACATAAGAGGTCATCTTGATGGTGATATAACAGATCGTTTAGGTTTTAATGTAGTAGCACAATATCAAAACCAAGAGCGTTATAATGTATCACAAAATAATGGCGGTGCAGGTGTTGGTATAAGTAGTTTTATTAATGCCTTACCTCCGATTTATCCGGCATTTGATGAGCAAGATAATTTTTTCAATCCAGGATTACTAGGTAGTACACCTACTGCAAATGGAGTGCCTCTTAATAGTCTTGGTGCTGTACAAAATCCTCTATTTTCTCTTGCGTTGTTAGATTCTCAAACGGTTCAAAATATTTTTAATTTATCAGTTGCTTTAGATTGGAAACCTATTGATAATTTAAAATTAAAAGCTAACTATGGCGCGTTTAGCGCATCGATTTTTAATAGATCTTTTGTACCACAAATAGTTCAGCCAAGTCAGGGGTATGATACCACCAATAATGTATTCTATCAGGAAGTGTTAAATAATACAATTACCAGACAAGCAGGAAGTACTGCTGAATATTCTTTTCCCAAATTAGCACAAAAATATCATTATTTAAGTGTACTTGGGGGGTATGAAGTTGTAGATACCAGATTTGATGGAGGTCCTGCAGTAAGGGTTAATGGTCCTTTTTCGTCAGTAAATGATTTTGATAGCGTTAATTTTGGATTAATACGTCCAAATCCAGATAATACTATTGTAACAGCTGGTGGATCAGTAGCTTTAGGGTTAGAATCTTATTTTGGTAAAATAGATTATAACTATAATGATAAATACCTGCTTAGCGCAGTTATAAGAAATGATCGATCTTCTAATTTCGGACAAAATAAACGTTCAGGTTTCTTTCCCGCTGTATCGGCTGGTTGGGTAATTTCAGAAGAAAACTTTTTACAGGATAGCGATAACATAAATCTATTTAAAATTAGAGGAAGTTGGGGTGTAAGTGGTAATGATGGATCTCCAAGAGCGTTAGCTTATAAGGCTGCCGTAAGTAATAGAACCAATTATGCAGGTCAACCAACAATCGTATTAACTGGGTTGTCTAATCCAGATTTGAAATGGGAAGAAATATCTCAGCTAAACGTAGGTTTGGATATCAATGCATTCAATAATAAACTTGGCTTTACAGCAGATTATTATATAAAAGAGACTAGTGATATATTATTACAGGCAACTACACCATTAACGACTGGTCTAAACCCTTCTGTAGAAAATACTGGAGATATCGAAAATACTGGTTTTGAATTTATATTATCTTGGAGACAGACTCATGCTAATGGGTTTTCTTGGAACATTAATATGAATTTAGGATATAATGAGAATACAGTAACGAGTTTAGGAGAAACTTCCTTTATACCAGCAGCTGCTATACAACCTCAATTTCAAGGTGATGCTTCTATAACTAGAGTTGGAGATCCTATCGCTAGCTTTTTTGGATTTGTGGTAGAAGGAAGAGATGCACTAGGTAACTTAGTTTTTGCAGATTTGGATAATAGTGGCAACAACAAATTAACTCCTGATGCTGGAGATAGAACAATTATAGGAAACCCTAATCCAGATTTTACCTATGGATTAAACCTTGGCTTTGATTACAAAGGCTTTGATTTTTCAGCATTCATGTCGGGAACCGCTGGAAATGATATTTTTGATGCTACCATTCGATATGATGCTGTTGGTTCTAATAGACCAGCATCATATATTGAAGAAGCTGTTACGCCAAGAAATGTAGCAGTAACCACATCAACTAATGGAGAACAATTAATATCAGATTTTCACGTAAAAGATGGATCATATGTAAAACTAAAAAATGTAACTTTAGGATATACCATTCCAGAATCTGCCACCAAATCTATAGGTGCATCATCTGTTAGAGTATATGTTTCAGGACAAAATTTATTTACATTAACAGAATACGCAGGATTAGATCCAGAAATTGGGCAAAATAATTCAGGCAGTCCATTAAACATTGGTATTGATCAAGGTTTTTTCCCGCAATCACGTAATTTCTTACTAGGTTTTAATTTTAATTTCTAAAAAAATGAAAATATTCAATAAAATATTAACAAAGAGAAAGAAACAAATGTTTCTCTTGCTTTTTAGCGGGGTACTTGTATTCTCTTCGTGTTCAGAAGATATATTAGATAAAGAACCAATTACCGAAATTGTTCTGGATACAGCTTTTAATACAGAGCAAGACGTAGTAGCAAGTCTTAATGGAGTATATGATGCGTTACAATGGCAAAATGTAAGGGGAAATCAAACGTTTCCTTTGATGCAACAAGGGGTAAGAGCAGATGACTTACATTCTCAGTCTGCTGCATTTTGGCAGATAGGTGCACAATATGATCAGTTTAGTACGATTACACCTGCTTTGGCATCAGTAGCTTCGGTGTGGAGTAAATGGTACCAAGGTGTCGCAAGAGCAAATTTTACAATACAATTGGCTGAAGGATTTGATAATTTTAAAACCGAAGGTTTACAAGATCGAATCATTGCTGAAGCTAAGTTTTTAAGAGGGATGTACTATTTTGAACTAGTACGCCTTTTTGGAGGAGTTCCTCTTTTTGACAAGCCTATAATTTCTGCTGACCAAGAACAATTCAAACCTAGATCTTCTGATCAAGAAGTATATGCTTTTATAGAATCAGATTTGCAAAGTGCAGCAGCAATATTACCACTAAAAGGAGCAGAAAGATTTCAAGGGGCTGCAACTTCTGGCGCTGCATATGCACTGCTAGCCAAAGTGTTTTTATATCAAGAAAAATGGGGTGATGCAGTAATTGCAGCAGAACAAGTTATTAATCAGGGAGTATATGGGTTAGAGCCTAATTTTAGAGACAATTTTATTCAAACCAATGAATTTGGGTTAGAATCTGTTTTCGAAATTAGCTATGTTGATGGATTATCAACTATAGATTTTAATGATTCTTCTCAATCACAAGAAGGATCTGGAATGTGGAAATGGAGCTTCCCTTTCATACAAGGAGGATATGAATCATTTAATAATTTTATTCCTAGACAAACTTTGGTTGATTTTTATGATGATAGCGATCAAAGAAAAGCTGCTACGTTCTTACTTCCAGGTCAAGTTTTAAATTCTCCAGGCCTTGCAGATTTAGGTTGGGATCCTGTTAAAGCTAATTTTGGATATGCAATAGGAGTTAGTACAGGTGCAAAAAAGTATTTTTTAACTTTTGAAGAAGTACAAGAGTTAACTACAGATTTTCAATCACCTTTAAATGAAAAGGTAATCCGATATGCAGATGTATTGTTAATGCATGCTGAAGCTTCTCTTATGGGAGGCGGAGGAGATGGCTCAGGTTCTTTTATGAAAATTGTAGAAAGAGCTTATGGTACAGGCAATCCTGCTGCTCCAGCATATACAATGCAAGGAGTAAGAGATGAAAGACGTCGAGAATTAGCGACCGAAGGATGGAATCGTTTTACAGATTTAGTCCGTTGGGATAAACTAAATGTAGGTGGAGTAATCAAACCTGCACTTGATGCTATAGGTAAGACTGATTTTCAAGCGCCTAGAGATTTACTGTTGCCTATTCCTCAACAAGAAATAGACATTTATCCAGAAGGAATGTTAGAGCAAAACGATGGTTATTAATAATTATTAAGTATAAAAAGATGGAAAAATTAATTAATATAAAATCCTTTTTAAAAGCAGGAGTGTTACTAATAACTTTAGGGCTTTTTGTAGTAACCTCTTCTTGTGAAGAAGATACAGATTTCAATTTAGGTGCTACCTTACCTTCATACAGTGATGGGATCCAAAATCTGGATGAAGAAGGAGTAGATTGCGGAGGAAATAGTCCAAAAGCTTGTGAAACTTGTGTAGATGGGGTCCAAAATCAAGGCGAAGAAGGTATCGATTGTGGTGGCCCTTGTAGCAATTTTTGTACACCAAGATTTGATGCCCTACAAGGCTTAGGATTACCTTACTTTCATACTTTTGAAGCAGCAGAATCAGGAAATGGCCTAGCGGTAGCAGATAATAATACAGTAACTCTAGAGTTTTCGGTAAGTGATCCAGCAGGATCTAATGATATAGTTGGAAAATATACACGCCCAGAAGGTGATGTGGCAGGTGGATTTTCTGATTTTAAGTTTGCATCATTTGATGCTCCAATAGATTTTTCAGAATTCAATAAATTTACTTTAGAAGTGTATTTACCATCTAGTAATGCATATGATAGTAGTTTGGTTCCATTGGTAGAAATTATATTTTTCGATTCTTCAAATCCAGATTTCTTTAATACATGGACAGTTATTGAAGCATCAGTAAGCGAGGATGATTTTGATAAGTGGGTTAAACTTAATTTTGATGGTAGTGCTAGTTTACCAGGACCAGTAGATTATGATGCTGTGGCTATTAGAATGGGGGGATCTAACCACCAGATTCCTGCAACATTTTTTGTTAGAGATTTGATACCAGCAAAAGTGTTAACTCAAGCAGGTACACCTAGAGCTGATGCATTGTCAACAACAGGAATTCCTTATTACTTTACATTCGAAGCATCAGATGCAACTTCAGGAATGAATCTTGAACCAAGAACCACTAACGCAGATGGAACTCCTTATAGTCAAGGAGTAGATGTAAATTATGGTGTTGCAGATCCAGCTGGGAGTATTAATGGTGTGACTAGGATGTATAGACCTGAAAATGGACCTTTTGGCGGTTTTGAAGACTTTAAGTTTCAACCTCAAAGTGGAACAATAGATTTTTCAGAATATCATAAATTCAAAATAGATGTATATATTCCTTCTAGTAATAATTTTAATGGAGCATTAACGCCAACTGTAGATGTGATTTTACATGATGATAATAATGAATTTTTTAATCGTTGGACGGTGATTACGCAAACAGTAACTGAAGCTGATTTTGATACTTGGGTTACTTTAGAGTTTGATGGTACAAATGCAGCAGCAGCAGGTTCAGGAACTTTATTACCAGCTAATACAACCTACACAGTATTTACTTTACGTGTTGGTGGATTTGGACATCCAGAAGCAGGAGAGTTCTTTGTGAAAGATTTTGTAACTTTTAAGTAATAAATAATAAATGGGAGAAGAATTTCTTCTCCCATTCTCAATTTTAGGATGCTATGATGAAAAGAAAAATGCACAAGTTTATGATGATGGTTTTATGTACCTTATTGGTCGCATGTTCATCAAGTGATAATGATACCGATACCGGAGAACCTGATGGCGGTCCTGTAGTTGCAACATGTAGCGATGGGGTCCAGAACGGAAATGAAACAGGTCTAGATTGCGGAGGTACTTGCCCTAATTGTCCTAGCCCACCTAGCGGGGTAGTTATTCCAACAAAAGGATTTGATGCACCTATATCATACGATGGGTATACAATGGTGTTTAGTGATGAGTTTAATGATGATAATTTATCACTTCAAAAATGGTCTTTTAATATAGGGGATGGATGCCCAAACCTATGTGGATGGGGTAATGAAGAATTACAATCGTATTCAAATAGCAAAGAAAATTTGTTTTTTGAAGAAGGCAATTTAATTATAGCAGCCAGAAATGAGGGAGGATCTAATTATTCTTCATCTAGAATTAATACAGATAATAAATTCGAGTTTCAATATGGTAGGGTCGATATAAGAGCAAGTATGCCCTCTCCTAAGGCAACATGGGTAGCATTATGGCTTTTAAATCATAATTATACAATTACGAACCCTGGAGCCTGGTGGCCTAATGGAGGAGAAATTGATATTATGGAATACTTAGGTGAAAAACCTACAGAAGTTTTTGGTACAGCACATTATGGTGTTGATTTTAATAGTCGCAGATTTAACTCCAAAGAGTATGTTGCACCAAACGAAAATTATGATAAAGAATATTATGTGTTTTCTATTGTTTGGGAAGAAAATAAAATTACTTGGTTGGTAAATGATGTTGAATATCATTCAATAACCCCGTCTCTAACCAATGGTCAACCATATCCATTTAATGATGAATTCTACTTGATAATGAATCTTTCGGTAGGAGGTAATTTGCCTAATGCATCTCCTTTAGCCACAGATTACCCCGCTTTTTTGATAGTAGATTATATCAGAGTACATCAAAAAAATTAAGAATACCCCGCAAATATATTTGAATAACAATTAGTTTTTGATGGATTAAGAAAGGGAGTTTTTTCTATTGTTCTCTAGAAGTAGCTCCTTTTCTAATCTTACTTAAAAGCTCTAAAAGAAAAATGTTATAACTAATTACGAAAATTTTTAGTACGAATTTTCGATGATTATTTAGGTAGAAGTTTTGTTTCTTCTTAATAATTCAAACTTTTATACCCAGCAAAAATTGCAGAATGTATTATATAGGATTTGACATAGGAAGTTCTTCCATAAAAGCAGCTTTGGTTGATGCCAAAACAGGTAAATCTATTGCTTCAGTAAATGAACCTGAAGAAGAAATGGATATTATCTCGATTCATAAAGAATGGGCAGAGCAAAATCCAGAGTTTTGGTGGGAGAATGTTTGTAAAGCTTCAAAAAGAATACTTAAAGAAAACACTATCAAGCCAGAACAAGTTAAAGGCATAGGAATTTCTTATCAAATGCATGGTTTAGTGTTGTTAGATGAAAAAGGAGAGTTGATTAGAGATTCTATTATCTGGTGTGACAGTAGAGCTGTTGATATAGGTAATAAAGCTTTTGATGAAATAGGAGAAGAAAAATGTATGACTACATTGCTAAATTCTCCAGCAAATTTTACAGCTTCAAAATTAAAATGGGTACGAGATAATGAACCCGAAAACTATAAAAGAATTCATAAATTTTTATTACCAGGTGATTATATCGCGTATAGGTTTACAGGGATTGCAAATACAACAAAATCTGGGCTTTCAGAAGGTACATTATGGGATTTTAAAGAGAATAAACCTGCAAAATGGCTGTTGGAGCATTATGATATAAATTCAAATCTGATACCACAAATAGTGCAAACTTTTTCTAATCAAGGTGAGTTATCATCAAAAGGGGCGGTAGATAGTGGGCTTACATCCGGAATCCCTATTCTTTATAGAGCAGGAGATCAACCTAATAATGCATTGTCTCTTAATGTATTTAACGCAGGTGAAGTTGCCGCTACAGGAGGCACGTCTGGTGTTATTTATGCAGTAACAGATTCGACTTTAGCAAAAGAAGGGTTGAAACTCAACAACTTTGCGCATGTTAATCATACTACAGAAAAGGCAAGCATAGGAAAGCTTTTATGTATTAATGGAGCAGGAATTCAATATCGATGGTTAAAAAACAATCTTAATCTTGAAACCAACTCGTATCAAACGATGAATTCTCATGCATCCAAAGTCCCTGTAGGGTCAAATAATTTACAGCTAATACCTTTTGGTAACGGAGCAGAACGAATGTTTGATAACCAAACTATTGGTACTCATATATGTAACTTGAATCTAAACAAGCATACAAGATCACACATTTTTAGAGCAGCCCTAGAAGGAATTGCATTCTCCTTTGTATACGGAATGGAAATTCTAAAAAAGGACAGTACAGAGATAAAAGTAATACGAGCAGGAAACGATAACTTGTTTCGGTCAGAAATTTTTTCGAATACTGTGGCTACACTAATCAATCAGGAAATAGAGATATACAATACAACAGGTGCTATTGGTGCAGCTCGTGCGGCTGGATTAAGCGATGGTACGTTTGAAGATTTTGGAACGATGATTACCAAAAATGATCATGTGATGACATATCACCCACTACAAAATCAAGAAGATTATAAAGAAGCATACACAAATTGGAAAAGAGAATTAAATAGAATTATAAAAAAATAAAATTACAGATGACGCTGATAGGAAATAAAGAATATTTTAAAGGAATTGCAGATATAAAATTTGAAGGCGCAGCTTCAGATAACCCAATGGCATTCAAATACTATGATGCAAATAAAGTAGTAGCCGGTAAAACAATGAAAGAGCATTTCAAATTTGCCATCGCATACTGGCATACCTTCTGTGGTACTGGTGCTGACCCTTTCGGACCAGGAACACTTAATTTTGATTGGGATCAATCCGAAAATGCAATCACCGCAGCAAAAGAAAAAGCCGATGCAGCTTTTGAGTTTATTACCAAAATGGGTTTTGATTACTTTTGTTTTCACGATTATGATTTGGTGAGAGAAGCAGCAACGTTTTCAGAATCAGAAAAAAGATTATCAGCCATTGTTGATTATATCAAAGAGAAACAACAAGCTTCTGGGGTTAAACTTCTGTGGGGAACAGCAAATTGCTTTTCAAACCCACGTTATATGAATGGAGCAGCGACCAATCCAGATTTTAATGTATTAGCAAGAGCAGGGGGGCAGGTAAAACTAGCTTTGGATGCTACCATTGCATTAAATGGTGAGAATTATGTGTTCTGGGGAGGAAGAGAAGGATATATGTCACTTCTTAATACCAATATGAAACGTGAATTGGATCATATGGCTGCATTCTTAACCACAGCAAGAGATTATGCAAGAGGACAAGGGTTTAAAGGAACATTTTTTATAGAGCCTAAGCCTATGGAACCAATGAAGCATCAATATGATTTTGACACCGCTACATCCATTGCATTCTTAAAAGAACACGGATTAGATAAAGACTTCAAAATTAATATCGAAGTGAATCACGCTACGTTAGCACAACATACTTTTCAGCACGAGATACAAGTTGCAGCAGATGCAGGAATGTTAGGTAGTATAGATGCCAATAGAGGTGATTATCAAAATGGGTGGGATACAGATCAATTTCCTAATAATATAGCTGAAGTTACTGAAGCAATGCTAGTATTCCTTAAATCAGGAGGCTTACAAGGGGGAGGAGTAAACTTTGACGCCAAAGTGAGAAGAAACTCTACCGATATGGAAGATGTTTTTCTTGCCCATATTGGTGGTGCAGATGTATTTGCAAGAGCATTAACCATAGCAGACAGAATCATTTCTTCATCTTCATATGAGAGCTTAAGAGAGAAAAGATATAGTTCTTTTGATTCTGGTAATGGTAAAGCATTTGAAGAAGGAAAACTAGACCTGAATAAGCTTTATGATATAGCCAAAGAAAATGGAGAGTTAGAATTACAAAGCGGTAAGCAAGAATTATTCGAAAATATCATCAACCAATATATCTAATATTCACATGGAATCAGTATTAGAATTTGGAGACTGGATTGTTTTAGGGTTATATTTTTTAGCTTTAATAGGAGTCGCTGTTTGGGTGATTCTTCAAAAGAACAAAAATACCGAAGATTACTTCCTGGCAGGTAGAAATGTAGGTTGGTTCGTAATAGGTGCATCTATCTTTGCTTCTAATATTGGTTCTGAACATGTAGTGGGATTAGCAGGAACAGGTGCAGAATCGGGGATGCCGATGGCGCATTATGAGCTTCATGCTTGGATCGTTTTGGTGCTTGGTTGGCTTTTTCTTCCTTTTTATATGCGAAGCAAAGTCTTTACAATGCCCGAATTCTTAGAGAAGCGATTTGATAGTAGATCCAGATGGTTCTTATCTGTTTTCTCATTAGTTGGATATGTAATTACCAAAGTATCTGTAACCATCTACGCAGGAGGAATTGTGGTTTCAGAATTGATAGGAATCCCATTTTGGTATGGAGCTATCGGGATTGTGGTCTTTACAGGAATTTATACTGTTGTCGGTGGTATGAAAGCTGTAATTTATACAGAAACACTACAAACCATTATCCTTATCGCTGGTTCTGTTATTATTACCTTTTTAGGATTACAAGAAGTAGGTGGCTGGGAGACCTTAAAAGAAACTGTAGGCTCAAACCATTTCAATATGTGGAGACCAATGAATGATCCTGATTTTCCTTGGACAGGCTTGCTCTTCGGAGGTACAATAGTGGGTATCTGGTATTGGTGTACAGATCAATATATAGTGCAACGTACCTTGGCAGCAAATAATATCAAAATAGGGAGACGTGGAGCAATATTTGGAGCATACCTCAAGATCTTACCCATTTTTATATTTCTTATTCCTGGTATTATAGCATTTGCATTAGCAAAACAAGGAGTATTAACATATGAAAAAGCAGATGAGGTATTTCCGATACTAGTAAAAACATTATTACCTGTTGGATTAAAAGGGCTCGTAGCAGGAGGATTAATGGCAGCATTAATGAGTTCTCTAGCATCAGTATTCAATTCTTGTTCTACGATTTTTACAATTGATATCTATAAAAAACTGAAGCCATATACTTCAGAAAGACGATTACTAAATGTAGGTAAGCTAGCTACAGTAATTATGGTAGTTATGGGGATTATTTGGATCCCAATCATGAATAAAATAGGTGGCGGTGTGTTATATCAATATTTACAAAGTGTGCAATCCTATATTGCTCCACCAATTACAGCAGTGTTCTTATTAGGTGTATTATGGAAGAGAGTAAATTCTAAAGCAGCAATAGTTACATTGTTTTCTGGGTTGATAATTGCGGCATTAAGAATCACCGCAGAGATATTCAAGGAAGATTTATATGGAATCATGTATCAGTTCGCGACCATAAATTTTGCACATATGGCAATTTTTATGTTCATTTTTTCTGTAATCGTATGTATTACAGTGAGTCTGCTTACTAACCCACCAAGCTATGCTGCGATTGCAGGGTTATCTTTCGGTACATTAACCAAAGAACATAAATTAGAAAATAAAGAAAGTATTACATTATCAGATATCATTTTATCTGTTTTACTAGTACTTATAGTAATAACCATACTGTCCTACTTTGTAGGGTAAAATTAGAGAGAATGAAATTTTTTATAGATACAGCAAATTTAGATCAAATTAAAGAAGCACAAGCACTTGGTGTATTAGATGGGGTAACGACTAATCCTTCTCTAATGGCAAAAGAAGGTGTAAACGGAAAAGAAAATATACTAAATCACTATCGCAATATTTGCAAAGTTGTAGAAGGAGATGTTTCTGCCGAAGTTATTGGGACCACTTTTGATGAGATGATTAAAGAAGGAGAAGAGTTAGCAGCCCTTCACCCTCAAATTGTAGTAAAAATACCAATGATCAAGGACGGGATAAAAGCTATAAAATATTTCACCGATAAAGGAATTAAAACGAATTGTACACTTGTTTTTTCATGTGGGCAAGCATTACTAGCTGCAAAAGCTGGAGCGACTTACGTATCTCCATTTATTGGAAGATTAGACGATATCTCAACAGACGGTTTACTATTGATAGACGAGATTCGAAGAGTATATGATAACTATGGTTTTCAAACACAGATTCTTGCCGCATCTGTAAGGCATACAATGCATGTAGTGAATTGCGCCAAAATAGGTGCAGATGTTATGACAGGCCCACTTTCGGCTATAGAAGGATTGTTAAAACATCCATTAACGGATAGTGGTCTGAAGAAATTTCTGGAAGACGCACAATTGATGCAAGTATAATATCATTGATTATAAAATGAAGAGATATGGATGAGGATGTAATAGTAGAAGAATTTTGGAAAAATGGTTTCATTATTTTTGAAAATTTTTTCAATTCGACCTTGATGGATGAGTATAATAATAAAATACTTGATCATTATGGAGTTAACCCAGATTGGGAACATACAGATGAGTTTATTACAAAATCTGCTGTAGAGGTAATCCCATGGTTTCCATACAGAGAAGGAAAACGATATTTTGACAGAATCAATGATGATAAGCATTTTAATGCAATCACAGATCTTATTTTAGACAATGGCTGGAACAACCTGTATTGTATGATGATGTTTTCTAAGGCAGGTAGTATTGGTCAAGCTTGGCATCAGGATTGTTCACCAGATGATAAAAAGCGGTATAACCTTAATCGATTAGTATACACACACGATATTACAGATGAAACAGGTGGAGAAATAGTGATTTTTCCTAAAACGCATAAAGCAGGGATGTTGCCGGCTGGGGTTCCTAATGAAGATCTAGATGGTCAATTGATCTTTAAACCAAAAAAAGGAACAGTAATTTTCTTACACGGTCATTGTTGGCATAGAGTAATGCCAGTGAAGAAAGATAGAATTTCATCTAATTTTAGAGCAGTGCCAAAAGGTACTCCAGAGGATATAACCGACATCTGTGTGTATCGTAATATGCGCTACAAGTTTTCAACAAGTGAAGTAATAGAAGAACGTAGTTAAATGATGAAACAACATATTTTTTTAGCTCTTATTTGTATACTTTTTTTCTCTTGCATAACAACAAGTCAGAAAAAAGGTGATAGTGATAGCGGTCCTTCACTGGTTGAGGTGAAAGAAGTAGAAGGAAACTATGATTTTTATGTAAATGGAAATAAATTTGAAGTTAAAGGAGTAGGGATTAATTATGTTGATGGTCATGATTTTGAAGCTTTACACAAAGCAGGAGGTAATGCTTTTAGAACCTGGAGAGTGAATAATGCAGAACAAGAGTTGGCTGCAGCCAAAAAGTATAACTTTATGGTAGCTATAGGTATTAGTATCGGAAAAGAACTCTATGGCTTTGATTATAATGATACCGAAGCAGTCGCTAAACAATTTGAAAAAGTAAAAAATATTATTAAAAAGTATAAAAACCACCCTAATGTATTGTGTTGGGTAGTTGGTAACGAACTGAATTTACTTTTTAATGAAGATGGAACCTTAAAACCAGTAAATCCAAAAGTATATGATGCTATGGCAGATATCGTAGATTTTATACACCAAGAGGATCCAAACCATCCAGTGACACTTACATTTGCAGGTGTGATAGATGAACATTTAAAAGAGGCATTAGAACGATGCCCGAAAATCGATATCGTATCGGTACAGGTATATGGAGATCTGGAAAATGTCGAAGAACGTATAAAGAATACAGGGATAAAAAAACCATATATGATTACCGAATTTGGTCCAATGGGTTTCTGGGAAATGCCAAAAACAGCATGGAATAGAGAAATAGAAGAGGTTAGTGGACCAAAAGCAGACGGAATTTTAAATAGAATACATAAAGGACTTATAAATAATAATTCTGGTAAATGTTTAGGTGGATTTGCCTTCGAATGGGGGCAGAAACAAGAACGTACACCGACCTGGTACGGGATGTTTCATAAAGACGGAAGTCAAACAGAAACCATAGACAACCTAACCAAACTATGGACTGAGAAATATCCCGAAAACCGGGCACCGCGAGTTGATTCTTTATTACTTGATGGTAAAAAAGCAGTCCACAATGTGTATTTGAAACCCAATCAAAAATATACTGCAGAAGTATTTGCTTCAGAACCAGATAATGATTCCTTAGTCTATAAATGGGTAGTTTCAAAAGAAGTAATCAAAAGAAGTCAAGGAGGAGAAAAAGAAATAGAACCACCGATAGTAAGTGTAGAGGTTCTTTCAGATCAAGATGGTAAATTTACCTTTTTGGCCCCAAAAGAAGGGGAGTATCGAATTTTAGTATATGTCTATGATAATAAAGGCAAAGCAGGAGGAGGTAATGTTCCATTTATGGTAAAAAGATAAATTAATTAATGGCAACGTATAAAAAGATAAAATGGGGGATTATTGGTCTAGGTAACATAGCACATCAATTTGCTAAAGATCTAGCGCTTGTACCTGATGCAGAATTAACTGCAGTAGGCTCTCGTACCATTACTAAAGCGCAAAAATTTGCCGAACAATATACTGCCAAAAAAGCATATGGATCTTATGATGAGTTAATAGCAGATCCTGATATTGATATCCTGTATATTGCTACTCCGCATGATTCTCATGCCAGTTTAACAATAAAATCTTTAGAACAGAATAAACATGTGCTCTGCGAGAAACCAATAGCACTACATTATAATGAAGCCATACAAATGATAAAAGCTTCCAAAGCGCAACATAAATTTTTTATGGAAGCCTTTTGGACGCGTTTTAACCCTTCAGTTCAAGAAGTCCTTGCAAAGATTAAAAATCTAGAAATAGGAGAGGTAAAGTATATCAACGCAGACTTTGCCTTTAATGTAGGAACTCCTCAGGGTAGAATGATTGATATTAATACAGGAGGAGGATCGTTATTAGATATGGGCGTGTATCCATTGTTTTTAGCTTATGTAGTACTTGGGATTCCGGATAAAATATTAGCTTCTGCTAATTTTTATGATACTGGGGCAGATAAACAAACGTCTATGATTTTACAGTATGACAATGCACAAGCCGTTTTGCATAGTAGTTTTGTATCTCCTTCAGATATGGTGGCTACAATTAGTGGTACCGAAGGTAGAATTCGTTTAAACACAATATGGCATGAAACACAATCTTATGGCCTAATTAAAAACAATCATAGCGTAGCGTATCAATTTCCTACCAAAGGAAAAGGATTTACCTATGAGATAGAAGAATGCCATCATTGTATAAGAAATGAAAAGATAGAAAGTGAAATGTGGTCACATCAAAATAGCCTTGACCTTATTAAAATAGTAGATGAGGTTAGAAAACAAACAGGATTAAAGTTTCCTTCAGAAAAACAGCTTAATTAATTTTAGAAAATAATATGTCAAGAAAAACACTTTTTATAGCATTCGTAGTTTCCCTGGGAGGGTTCCTATTTGGTTTTGATGCCGGAATCATCTCGGGAGTTATGGAATACGCCGGTCCGCAGTTCGATTTAAGCGTTGGTCAACTGGGATGGGCAGTAAGTAGCCCTTCTTTTGCTGCCATGATTGCTATGCTACTGGCAGGTAGATTAAGTGATCTTGTGGGGAGAAAAAAAATATTGTTGATCGTAGCGTTTTTGTATGCTTTATCCGCTCTATTATCTGCATATGCAATATCATATCATATGCTTTGGATTGCCAGAATGATAGGAGGTCTTGCTTTTGGAGCAGCATTGATCCTGGCACCTACTTATATTGCAGAGATTTCGACAGCAAAAAATAGAGGGAAATTGGTTTCAATACAACAACTAAATATTGTATTAGGATTCTTCGGGGCATTTCTTTGTAATTATTATTTGAATGGATTGAACAATATTGAAGGTGGTTTTTTTACCGATGAAACCGTATGGCGATGGATGTTAGGAATAGAATTAATACCGGCCTTATTATATTTTATACTGCTATTCTTTGTCCCAAGAAGCCCACGCTGGCTATTTGTAAAAGGAAAAGAAGAAGAGGCCAAAGATGTGCTAGTTCAGTTACATGGAGAAGCTACTGCCAATACCGAAGCAGAAGCGATAACTAGTAATATGAATAAAGAAAAAAGAAACAAAAATGCTTCTATTTCTGAGTTATTTAAACCAGCCATTCGCTTTATTCTTATCGTTGGATTGACAATAGGTGTGTTACAACAGATCACAGGGATAAATGCTATTTACTTTTATGCTACATCTATTTTTAAGCAAACTGGTATAGGAACCGATGCTGCATTTGCTTCTGGTGTTTTATTGAGTTTTACAACGGTTGTATTCACAATTGTTGCCATGCTTCTGATTGACAGATTAGGAAGAAGACCATTGCTTCTTATCGGTATCGGTGGAATTGCAATTAGCCTGTTACTCTGTGCATATGGATTTAATCAAGCTACATATCAATTAACCAAAGAAGAAATAGTACAACTAGAAAATATTGATCAACAAAAATTAATGCCGATTTCAGGTGAAATTTTTGAAAATGATGTTGATTTTAAAAATACAATGATAGAAAACCTGGGAACACAAGTCTATGCCAAAAACGAAGGAGCAATCCTTGAGGCGGCAACTAATATGAATGCTACCTTAGTTCTAATCGGTATTTTAGGGTTTATTGCATGTTTTGCATTTTCATTAGGTCCGGTGATGTGGGTAATGTTGTCAGAATTATATCCCAATAGATATAGAGGGTTGGCCATTGGCTTTATTGGTTTTGTAAATTCATTTGCCAGTTGGATCGTACAGCAAGTATTCCCTTGGGAGCTATCAAATTTAGGGAATGCAATGAGTTTCTTTATTTTTGGAGCCATAGCCCTCGTAGGTTTCTTTATTTTACTTAAAATATTACCAGAGACCAAAGGAAAATCATTAGAACAAATAGAAAAAGATCTGGTTATAAATTAATGAGTATGATCAAAAATCCAATATTAAGAGGTTTTAATCCCGATCCATCAATAATTAGGGTAGGCGAGGATTATTATATTGCCACTTCTACTTTTGAATGGTTTCCGGGGGTGCAAATACACCACTCTAGAGATCTTAAAAACTGGACGGTAATCGCACAACCTCTTAATAGAACCTCTCAATTAGATATGAAAGGCAATCCAGACTCATGTGGAGTTTGGGCTCCTTGTTTATCTTATGATGGTGGTGTTTTTTATTTGGTATACTCTAATGTGCGATCGTTTGATGGTGTTTGGAAAGATACTCCTAATTATCTAGTGACTACAAGAGATATTACTGGCGAATGGTCAGATCCAATCTATCTGAGTTCAAGAGGATTTGATGGATCTATGTTTCATGATACTAATGGGAAGAAATACTTTCTGAATATGCTAGTTGATCATAGAAAAAGTAAGCTTTTTGGAGGTATCGAATTACAAGAGTATGATCCTGTTCAAAAACAATTGATAGGAGATGTAGCATATTTGCATTCAGGAACATCATTGGGGTGTACTGAAGGACCACATATCTTTAAGAAAGGTGGGTATTATTATTTGTTATTAGCCGAAGGCGGAACAGAATATGGTCATGCAGAATCAATTGCTAGATCAAAATCGTTATTAGGACCTTATAAAATGCATCCAGATACGGCAATCATTACTTGCACATCTGATCCATCTCATGGGCTTCAGAAATCTGGTCATGGTGATTTTGTAGAAACACCAGACGGAAGATGGTATTTTGTATTCTTAGTAGGAAGACCATTATCAGCACATGGGCGATGTATTTTAGGCCGAGAAACCGCAATAGAAGAAATAGAATGGAAGGAAGATGGATGGCCATATTTAAAAAGTGGTTCAAAATTACCTAGAGTAGAAGTGCCAGGGCTAGATGTAGAAGAATTTTCATTTGAAAAGACTTCAATAAGAGATGATTTTGATTCAGAAGAGCTGAGTATTGATTTTCAGTCTTTAAGGATTCCTAAAGATGAACGTTGGATTTCACTTCAAGAAAGAAAAGGATTCCTTAGACTTAAAGGAAAAGAGAGTCTAACTTCTACCCATACACAAGCACTACTAGCCAGAAGGGTACAACATTTTAAAACCGAAGTATCTACGTCATTAGAGTTTGATCCAAAAGATATTCTGGAAATGGCAGGGCTGGTATTTTATTACAATACCGGGCATTATCATTATCTACACGTGACTTCAAATTATGAAGGAACTAAGAAATTACTAAGAGTCATCTCTTCTGATCATTTTGCAATGGTAGAACAAGAGCAAGAAATTGATATTACAGGTCAGGAGCGTATTGTTTTAAAGGGAGTTCTTAATCATGATACACTTCAGTTCTACTATAGTATCGATGAAGAAAATAATTTTCATGCTATAGGAGAAACATTAGATGCCAGCATATTATCAGATGATTATGTGCGAGATAGAGATGAGCGATATAGACCTGCATTTACAGGAATGTTCGTGGGGATGTGTTGCCAGGATCTAGCATACAATAGAAAGCATGCCGATTTTGATTGGTTTGAGTATAAGGAAATAAACTAAAAAAGAGATTATGTATAAAAAAGTAATCGTGGTATTGAGTATTTTAAGCATTTTGGGATGCAAGAACGAATCAAAACCTAAGATAGTTTCAGAAGAAGCTGAAGAAGGCAATATAGAAACACCTATAAGAAAACTAGCCAAATTCGAACCAAAAGAAGGAGAAGTACTACTTTTTGTTGGTCAGGAGTTAGAAGCTGTAGGAGGTTTAGAAAAATATAATGACGGGTATCTTGATCATTTTGATACTCCGGCGGGCTGGACCACATACACCAATATTAATCCAGGAGAGAATTCCTTTGGAAGAACCCAGGAAGGTTTAGATGGTATATGGGAAACCCATGATTGGGGTGATCATGACTATAATGCAACCTTGCAATTAAATGATCCTGATTATGCAAATATGGCCTTGGCAATAGGGCTTCAGTTTGTAAATCATGAAGAAAAAGTAGCCGATGGGACTCATGATAAATACATTAATAAACTAGGAGACTTTTTATTATCTTTAGGTAAGAGACCAGTGTTTTTGCGTATTGCCTATGAGTTTGACGGAGAACCATGGAATCACTATGATCAGGAAAGTACTATAAAAGCATATAAGAGAATGGTCGATATGCTTAGAGCAAAAGGAGTAACCAATACTGCTTATGTATGGCAATCTACTGGGTTTATGTCTCCTGAAGATGGTCAATTAGAAGCTTGGTACCCAGGTGATGAGTATGTAGATTGGTTAGGGTTCTCATTTTTTAACCGTTGGGAAGATCAAAGAATGATCGAATTTGCGCGCAAAAAAGGAAAACCAGTATTTATAGCTGAAGCATCTCCAACAATTTCAGATGTAGATGCAAAAACAACTGGAAACACTATAGAAACACAATTAAGTAATCCTGAGCAAGCAGAAGAAGCTTGGCAAAAATGGTTTATCCCGTTCTTTAAAACTATTGATGAAAATCCAGATGTGGTAAAAGCAGTTCATTATATAAATTGTCATTGGGACTCTCACCGTATGTGGTTTGATAATCCTACATTTAAGAAGATTGATGCAAGATTACAACTTAGTGATTCGATAAGTAAGCGTTGGAGAACAATTACATCTAATCCAAAATACATTAAATCTTCTCCTGAGTTGTATGATAAAATGTGGAATCAAGTTCAATAAATAAATCTGAAATTGGAGACAAAGAAGAGAAAAATAAAACAAAAATCATTTGGTTTTCATAACCAAGAAGAACTATTAATCTTGTCGCTAAAGAATGATAATGGGATGCGATTGCGTATTACCAATTTTGCAGCAACGATAATGAGTTTAGAAGTTCCGGATGCCGAAGGAAAACTTGTTAATGTTGTCGTTGGTTTTGATTCTTTACAAGATTATATCGAAAAATCGAAGAACAAAGTATCTAGATTTTTGGGTGCCTCGATAGGCAGATATGCAGGTAGAATTTCTAATGAAAAGATAATAGTTAATGATGTAGAGTATCCGCTTTATCATGAAGACGGAATCCACTTGCATGGTGGTAGACATGGTTTTGATGAACGTGTCTGGGAAATCGATTATATTGATGAAGATCAAATGTCGATCTCTCTCTCTTATATAAGTGAACATCTCGAAGAAGGATACCCCGGAAACCTAAGGGTAAAAGTGACCTATCAATTGACTAATGATAATGAATTAAAGATTACATATCAAGCGATTTCTGATCAGGATACTGTTGTTAATCTTACAAATCATGCTTATTATAATCTTAATGGGGAGGGCACAATTTCTGATCATACCCTGAAGTTAAATTGCTCTAATTATCTAGAAATTGACAAACAAATCCCAACGGGAGTTATAAAGCCTGTAGTAGGTACTAAATATGATTTTCTTACTTCACGGAAGTTAGACACGCTTGAAGAGAAAGGTAGTATCGATGATACTTTTATTTTTGATGTTGAAAAAGAAGCAAAAGCTACCATTATTGCTCAAGAAAGTGGTATTAAAATGGAAGTCTCTACGAATCAACCTGCAGTGGTTATTTATACTCAAGAAGAATTTCCGGATTGGAACTTTAGAAAAGAAGTACAGTATAACAAGTTTCCGGCTATATGTTTTGAAACTCAGAATTATCCTGACGCTCCAAATCATAGTAACTTTCCAACTGCGCATATCAAAGCTGGTGAGGTTTATGAGAACAGAAGTGTTTTTAGGTTTAGTAAAAGTGAATAATTATTCCTAATAAGGAAGAGGTCTAGTAGATTCACGCTCAATAAGATTGGTTTTAATCACTTTTGTAGTGTGTGAAGTTTCAGAATTTTCATTTTCTAATTTTTCGATAAGCATATTTGTTGCCATTTCGCCTAAGTATATTCCGTGCTGACTTATTGTGGTAATTGATGGGGTAACGTGTCTGGGTAAAACTCCATTTGTAAAACCAATGATAGAAATATCTTCGGGCACTTTGTAGCCTTTAGAACGTACCATTCTTAGCGTACTCACGGCAGAATCTTCTTCAAGACAAAGCATGGCATCTACTTTTTTGTTAGAACCAAGTAGAATTTTTAATAAGGTATCGATATCATTAAATTCATCTACTTTCAGTATTAAAGAATCATCAACAGGGATATTCGCTTCCTCGAGTGCTTTTTGATACCCTTCTAACCTTAATTTTCCTACACTAAGGTTATGTATTGTGGATACGATGGCTATATTTTTACAACCTGTCTCGATAAAATGGTTGGTAGCATTATAAGCTCCTTCTTTATCATTTACAATCACTTTGTCACATTCTACATCATCGGTTACACGATCAAACATTACGATAGGTATTCCTTGATTAATCGTATTCTGAAAATGACTAAAATTTTGCTTTATTTGTGTCTCTTCAGAGATTGATAATATAAAACCATCTAAAGCAGAGTTTTTAAGAAGCTCCATAGCACTCACTTCTTTTTCATAAGATTCATTAGAAATACAGGTGATAAGATTATACCCTTTTTCTGTCGCTGTTTTTTCAATACCAACAAAAACTTTAGTAAAAAAGTGATTTAAGATATTAGGGATAATAACGCCTATGGTTTTGGTTTTTTTGTTCTGTAAATTTAGAGCTATACTGTTAGGCTTGTAATGATGTTTTTTAGCATATTCTTGAATTTTGGACTTGGTCTTTGTACTAATCTCATAACTGTCATTCAAAGCTTTGGATACAGTGGCAATAGAAACACTAAATTCTGTCGCAATATCTTTAAGTGTTATTCTTTTCTTCTTTTTCATTAGATAAAAAATGATAAGACTTTCAATTTATAAGAAACATTTGATAAATAGCAATAAAATTATAAAAAAATAAGGGTTTGGTGTTTTTATAACCAAACCCTTACTCATCTACTTAGGGCAATATACAACGATTACGTTGTAGAAAAATAATTAATAATGGGGAATTTTTAATTATTTAGAATCATATCTTTTAGATGCAGCATTCACACCAGGTTGCCATGTTCTGGTAAATGCAGCCATATTATCTTGAACTACTTGAGGTAAATCTCCTGCATATTTATCTAATGCACCATCACCTAAGTATAATCCAACATATGCCAATACATCGTCTGTTGCAAGTCCACCATTAATAGTAAAGACAGGCTCAAGATTTAATACTTGACGAGGATCAGAACCTTTAGCCATACTAGCTTCATTTCTTGTTAGAATACCATCGTTATTAGTATCCAATAAATTTGTAAATTCTATAGCAAATTGATCACCTGTTTTACCGTTGATATTAATACCTATAAGTAAAGCTTTCATGTATATAAGGAAATCACTTTTTGTCATTGTCGGATTGATAGAAGGAACATTTCCTTGATAACCACATTGTGCAATAAATTGATTATCAATGTTAATACCTAAATTTCTTTCAATGTCTAAAACAGCTTCTTTTGTGTTACAAGGGTTACTAACAACTCCTTTAGAGCTTACAAATAAACCATCACTGTTCATACATCCACTTCCGTTTGCAACAACAGTTACACAGGTTAAATTGTTTGGATTGTAGTTGTAATCTCCACAAGGTGTTCCACCTCCGTTATTACCACCACCGTTTCCGCCGCCGCCATTGTTACCGCCGCCGTTTCCATCTTCATTACAACCACCAGACTGAGCTTGGTTAGCATCTGCCCAACATTGACCGCAAGCAGAGTAAGGGTGAGATGACGGACAGTCGTTATTTTGACCACCACCATTGCCGCCGCCATTGTTACCGCCGCCATTATTACCTCCTCCAGTATCATTACAACCACCAGATTGGGCTTGGTTGGCGTCTACCCAGCATGCTCCACACGCTTCAAATGGATGTGAACTCGGGCAACTTGATTTTCCGTTCGCATCAATAATTTTTGATACAGAACCATCTGTGACAAATTCTTCGCTTTCACAAGAAACTGTTACTACTAACAGTAACATTGAGAAAATCGCTAAATTAAATACATGTTTCATTTCTTACAATTTTAATGTTTACTTAAATTTTTTAGTGCTTACATAAAGTTTTATTGGTTAGGACTTTATGTTAGATTTTCACGAACTCAATCGTTTGAGCTAATTTCGTTAAAAATGCTCTTTATCAAATAGTTAATAATACTTTAACAGTTCCTTATCTGTACACTTTTACCACGCATTTTGTGCTAAATGTAATTTTGACCCCATTTTTTTAGATAAAATTCTGTTTTTTTGCTAAAAAAATAAGATTAATGAAGTCAGTGTCAAGTTGTTTTAGTTTCCTATTGATTTTTACTTTTTTTGTTGCATGTAACCCAAAAACAAACGCAAAAAAGACATCAATAGTACAATCAGAAGAAGAATATATTAGCACAGGAGGTAAAATTACTGGTAAAATTCGCTGTCCTAGTGCTGTAAATGATCTTATTGTCGAATTAGATAGTCTGAATCCTACCCCCAAAGAGGGAGATCCTGAGATGACGATTAAAGGCGTTATGGCTTTTATGCAAAAAAATAATATTAAAACTATTGTTGAATTACTAAATAAGCTTCCTGAACATTATAGGAATAATTTTTCTCTAGTTGAAAAAACAAAGGGAGAGGGGCAATCTAATTTGCGATTCCCGAGAATAGTTTTATTTGGATCTGACGGAACTTTTTTAATGAATATTAGCACAAAACCCGATGATCCTAAATATGACTTGTTAGATTGTGCAGAATTAAATGAAGAAAATGGTGTGTGGGAATTTTCTCAACTTGATTTTACAGGAGATACACCTAAACTTCATACTAGCCCAGAATCTTGTATTAGATGTCATGGTGATAAACCAAGACCGGTATGGGGGACAAATATGAACTGGCCTGGAGTTTTTGGAGATAATGAAGCTGCAGGGCTTAATGGAGAGGCATTATCTTATAGGCATGTGTTGAGGATGAGAGAAATTATTGAAGGTAAAACATTTTCTGATCGATTTGATTTTTTAAATTGGTCTGATCAAAAACTTACCTCTGGGGGAATTCGTCGAATTGCAGATAATGTTTTTGGTGCAGAACTATTAATTTCTAATATGGCAATGGGCACAGCTACTGCTAGAGGTGTTTTTATTAGAATTAAGAAAGAATATCCTAAAAAGTATATAGCATTGCGAGAAGCGCTATTATTACTTGGTTATGAATATATGGTGACCGGAATTTTAAGTGATATTGAAAAAGAAAATATAGAAGAGCTTATTAGAAGCTATGGTGGATCAGGCGGTGACATAGATGATCTGTTATTAGTTTTAGGAATTGATGCTAAAGAATCCTTTTCATTAGAGACATTGGCAAAAGAAGAAGAACCAAAAACAGATTGGAGCCTTGGTGCCGGGGATTTATATGAGCAAGTCTTGTTACAGGTGTTAAGTGATTTAACTAAGGATGATAATGATTTAAAAACACTATTAATTTCAGTTCCTAATACTCCTGGTATTTTTGGTTGCGAAGATTTAGGAAAAAATATAAAAGAAGTGATCGATTTTAAAATGTTACATATGCATTATCTTTTAGGACGTGCACGATATGAAGTTAATAAAGTGTATTATCCACAGGATGTCGAGAATATAAAAGAAAAGGTTTTTGTGCCGGTTTATGAAAAACTAGCACCCTATTTAAAGAAGAAAATAGGTGTTCATTATACTTCTTCATAAATAAAGTAAAAAGTTATCAAATTAAAAAGGGGTTGATTCATAGAATCAACCCCTTTTACTGATATAAACTTATGGGGAAATTAAGTTGAGTTTGTGTTCTAGTTTACTATCAGTCTATTTATATGCTTAGTTTTACTATTATTAAATGTAGTTACCATATACATTCCTTTTTCTACATTGTTTATGTTAATTCTTACTTCTAGATCAGATGGGTTTGGAATTATGGTTTTTATAACTCTTCCATTTAAATCACTAATTACTATTTGCGTAAGATTTTTACCTCTTAAAGTGAATAGCCCTTCAGAAGGATTGGGGTAGATGGATATTTTTGACTCACTTACTTTTATTAATTGATCTTTTAATAGAAGTTGAGATTGTAGTAATTGATTATTAAGGTTACTACTACCATGTAGCCATACGGGTTTATCTATTTCTGATTTCCAGTTATTGGCAATAGTATTATTTACATGTACTCCTGCGCGACCCCAGTATCCATTAGCTCTGTTTCCTTGCCCAAATAGTGCAGTATCATCTTCCCAGTTGGCATTAATGTAATGTACTTGTCGTATAACATCTTTATTGTCATAAATGTACTCAAAGAATGGAGCGAACCACTCATTCCATAGTCCATTGGCAGATTTATTTACACAACCCTGTGCAGCTGTACCATCCCAGACATTAGAAACATTGCAGTTGTTAATATTCACTAAATCGTACCCTTGAGGTGTTGATTCTGCCAGGTATACAGGTTTGTTTTTACTTCTGGCAAAAGAAATTACCTCATTAGCTTTTTCTCGTTGAGTTGGTATTCCAGGTAAAACAGATGTTCTTTCATCAGCATTTAAAAACCAAGAGATTCCCATCCAGTCTACATAATTATCACCAGGATACCAGCTTCGTATATCTCCGAAGTTTCCTTCTCCAAATTGTATATCTAGTACATCATCTACTGGTGAGGTTGAAGACTGCCATACATAGGCAACATTGGTAACCCCTTCTGCACGCATTACATCTACCACACGTTTGTATGCATTGATATAATTACTTCTATTTTCGTAACCAACATTCCAGTTTCCATCAAACTCATAAGCGATTCTTAGATATATAGCTCTATTGTTATATCTTTTAGCAAATGATGCTAATCGTTTGATTTGATTATCCCATTGTCCTTGTCCTACTTGTGCTAAGCATCCTTGACACCAGTAATTAGTGCCATTTGCTGTAGATTCACCTTCGGTCATACTTAA
The DNA here is from genome assembly GCA_947501475.1 of uncultured Aquimarina sp. Taxonomy (GTDB): domain Bacteria; phylum Bacteroidota; class Bacteroidia; order Flavobacteriales; family Flavobacteriaceae; genus Aquimarina. Next base: position 170,650 of record CANMWA010000010.1, read on the forward strand.
ACCGATCGACAAGCTTGAGTTAGGGTATGCCAAGACAGAACTTCTAGCGTTTAGCGGTCCTGCTCCCCAATCTACATCGATTGTAGTGCCATTTCCATTGGTTGCAATCCCCCCGTTAGCAGTTTCTCCTAAGGCGCCATATTGCGGGAATTGTGAGTCTAGCAGGCTGTAAAATGAGATGTATGTTGTGGTTCCTCCCATTACAGGAAATCCTTTACTTTGTACACCACCATCATTATAATCTTTTATTGTCTTAAGGTCTTGCCCAATGGTAAGTAAAATTTTATCATTAGGGGGTAGTAATTTGGCAGTTAATCCACTAGCATTACATGGTTCACAATCTCCACCACAATCTACTCCAGTTTCATTTCCATTTTGAATACCATCGTTACACGTTGGAGTTGCTCCATTTTCGAAAATTCTAACATTTCTGAAGTTACTAGTGTTCCCTGATCCAGCGTCAAAGTCATTAACCAAAACTAGATACATATTATTACCTGTATAGAAATCACCTACAGGAATGCTAAAAGAAGTATAGCCACTTGGAGAGTAATCAAAATCGCGATTGCCCCAGTTTTGTGTTCCGTATAACTGAAAAATTTGAGAGGAAGTTAAGGATTCGTTACTATCAAAACCGATACCGTGTATTTCACCTTGTGATATACTCTGAAATTCAAATTCTAATACTGTATTGGCAGTAATAGTATATCTTGTATTTGTTCTTCTCCATGTGTTATCAGTTAATGATGCTGTTAAACCACTATCCTGAATCGTAATATTAGCAGCGCTATCTTGATTGGAAAAAGAAGAAGTTCCTGTCTGATCAAAGTTTATACAATCTGTGCATCCTCCGCCAGTACCAGCAGTAATAGTTATAGGCCCAAGATTTTGTGGGCACTGATTATTACCCCATCTGGTATATATTTGATACGTACCAGGAGCTAGATTTGAAACTGTAGTAGATCCACTATTGTCAAGAACATTGTATGGGTAAGTTGATCCTCCATCTATACTAAACTCTATATTTGTTCTTCCGACCGTATCTGAGAAACTAAATGCAATACTACCATCATTTGCTCCTTGTGAACTTTCATCGGTTTTGCTTACTGTTGCACTTGGAATATCAGATCCTGTACATGGTTCATTACCACCACCGTTATTTTCACTTATAAAATTGAGGTAATCAACATTTAATGCAACATCTCCGCTATTATTTACGACCTGGAAAGATGCTCCTGCCGGTACAACCACATTTAGTGTAGCAACAGTGTAAGATCCAACCCAGGCTCCATTAGAAGTGAAATTAAGGTTTCCTTTATCTTGACCATTCACTTTTATTGAAATATTTCCTGAATTTCGTGAAGCATATATAAATTCTACTTTATCTGCTTTTGGAGCATTAGAAATCGTAAATCCATTTCCGTTACCATCAAGATATGCAACCCCTTGGCCGTTACTTGCAGATCCATCATTATAATATTGCGCCTGTCCTGTTAAGCTTCCTGTTTCGGCTTCTATTTTTGTAATTGTATCCCCTCCACCAGGATTACATGGGGCACAACTACCACCACAATCAATACCGGTTTCATCCCCATTTTGAATACCATCATTACAAGTTGGATTTGTTTGACAAGGCTGACAGCTTCCGCCACAATCTACACCAGTTTCATCTCCGTTTTGAATGCCATCATTACAAGTTGTAGGGTTTCCTCCTCCAGTAATACCCAAATCACTTAATAGATTTGGGCCGCCATGTAGAAAATTACCATTATTAATATAGTTATTCCAGTTATTAGCGATTGTATTGTTAGCTTCAATTCTGGTATCTCCCCAGAAACCGTTATTGGCATCTGGCCATTTCCATTGTGGTTGTGATTGCCAATCTGCATTAATGTATGCAACAGATCTTATTACATCCCTGTTATCATCTACAAATGGAATTAGTTGATCTCTAAAAAATTGATTCCAGATTCCTTGACCTCCCAATTGTTGTGCTGCACCGGGATTATCAAATGGGTGAAAAGTTCCTTGATCAAACTCATGATATTGAGCAGAGACTTCTGCCATCATGATAGGTTTGTTTTTAGTTCGTGCAAAATTTAGAATATAGTCTAGGTTGTCTCCATTAAAATTTTCATCAAAAAAGAAAAAAGAAAGGCCTACGTAATCTACATATTGGTCTCCTGGATAATAGCTGTCTATACCATTAGCAGGTGTAGCTCCCCAAGTTGCTGATTGCCATACATAAGCTACATTGGTAACTTGTTTTTGATTTAAATAATTTACAATATAGCGATATGCTGCTTTATATTTGTTGGGGTCATAATTATTCCATGGTCCATCAAATTCATATCCTATTCTTAAATATATAGGTCTGGGAGAGTTTCTTTTAGCAAAAGCTGTAAATTTATCTAGTTCATCATTGTGTTGGCCATTTACTATTTCGGTTAATCCATTGGGGTGATCTTCTCCCTGGCCATCATTTTCTTCTACCATCCATAAGCCTATGGCTAGTGCAGAATTTGGGTATCTGTCTAGAGCAGCTTGTGAACCGATATTACCTGCCCCATAGTTTGTGATACTATTTAATCCCCCCATAGAATAGATGTCTGTATACATGGTCACTCCCGCAGGAGTTGGAAATCGCCCGCTATTTATATAGCCATCCACAGAACCTAAATCCTGACCTATAATGAGCATTGTTTTACCATTTGTAGGTGCAAACTTACCGGGTATCGTATTCTGTGAAAAAGAGGTTAGGCATCCTATCCAGAATATATAAAAAAATAGGAGTATGCCTTTGTTATTAGAAATTAACATAATTTGGTGGTTTTTAATTAGTGATTAATTTAATAATCGACTTAATTTTTTAGTAAACAATCAAATTTATGCTTCATTTTATGAAAAATCGACAATGCTAATACGATTAAAATACTAGAGTACTACAGTTTTACTACGCAAAGCATTTTTTTGGTGTATTGAAACTTAATTTTGTGATAGAAAAACGGGTTTAAAATCGAATAATATAATCGGTGAGATTTACAGAAGTATCTAGATTCATTTTCTTGCGAACTCTAAAGCGTAACGATTCTATTCCTCTATACGAGATCCCCATAAGAGGAGCTATTTCTTTACTGGATAGATTCAATTTCAAATAGGCGCATAATCTAATCTCTCTATGATTAAGGTCTGGGTATTCTTCTTTTAAACGTTCTAGTGAGTTATCGTGTATTTGGTTGAAATGTGTTTCAAAATGCTTCCAATTACTGTCTCCCTGTATTTGATCTTCTATAGATTTTAGAGTACCTCTTAATTGTTTTCTAATGTTGCCTTCAGATTGATTATAGATCTCATCTAGGTTTTTTTTGAGTTGTATTAATTGATTATCCATTTGAACCATTTGCATAGCCGATGATGCTAATTCTTTATTTCTGGATTCAAGGTTTTCTTTTAGAGATTTATTGTCTTTTTTAATTTTTTCATTTTTTGCCTTGAGTCTCTTTTCTTCGAATTTTATATTTTGTAGTTCGATTTCTCTTTTGTGCGCAGTTTTTAACTTCTTTATTCCTTTTTTACGTTGCTCATTTTTTAACCAAATAAAAGTGTAAATAACAAGAATAAGTAATATGCCGTATACAACAAACATTGGTATGGATTTATACCAAGGCGGAGTGATTTTAAATTTAAAAGAAGCTTCTTTTCCAATTTTATTATACACGTTTTTTGATCTAACCTTAAAGGTATATTCTCCAGAGGGAAGAAAATTATATTCTTTTTGAGTTTTAGTACTCCAATCAGACCAATCATCGTCTAGACCTTCTAAATATGTTTGGTAGGTTACTGAATTTGAATGTTGGTAAAAAGGGGCTACAAATGAAAAATTTAGTTTATTTAAGTTAAACGGTATAGGTTTAGATATAGAGTCTTTTCTTATACCAGTTACATAATCATCAACATTACCATATATAGTAGAATCTTTTACAGTAACATTTCGTAATAACGTACTAAACTCTTTGTTATAATCCAACTTAGTGCTTTTGCTATAAATAATCAATCCATTTTTAGAAGTAAAACCAATATCATTGTTTTCAAAAGTTATAAATTTTTCGAAAGCAGGAATGAGTTGTGTTTTTAATCTTTGAAAAGGAACACGCTCTATGGTATGGTCACCATTGGGTGCAAAATCTATAATTCCTATATCATCATCTCTATCATATCCTTGAATGAAAAGTACTTTGTTTTCTGAAATACTTGTCAGCCTTCGAACTAAGTTATGATTGGTCAATATACTTGTGTATTTGCTATTAACAATCATAGAATCTCTTTTCTTATCATAGTTATATATTCCTAGTTGCGTACCAAATAATTGATCATCATTTGTATCTAACAGACTAATAAATAAGTGACCTGGAAACCCTTTTTCTTGATCGTAAAGAGTGGTTTTTATAATAGTGTTAAAATCTGAATCAAATTCTAAATAAAAAACACCTTTATATCCATGAGATACCCATATAGTGTTGTCGGTGTCAAATACAATTTCTCTTGCAGTTTCATCAAAGCCATTGATTTTATTTCTTAATTTCCAAACTCCATTAATTTTTTCATATATGACTAATCCATTATATGTTCCTTGAAGTATTATATTATTTTTTTTAGGTATTTTTAAGAAATTCCAACCTCCTTTGATTTCACTTATTTGGACTGCTTCATTATTTTGAAGAATGAAGGATCCACTATGCGCTCCAATTAATAGTTCATTATTAATGATAGATAAATTCCATATTTGTCCTTCTACTCCAGGAACTTGTTTGAATGTATCACTATAGTTTTCTTGAGGCCATTTACTATAATATAATCCGTTTGAAGTAGCAACATATAATGTGTTATTGTGTTGTTTTACATCATAGGTGGTACCATAAATCCCATCATCTTCTGATATGCTGTAAAAAGGAGATTTTAACTCAATATAACTAATGCTTCCTTCTAATGTTGCCCATAGGTTTTCGGATCCATCGATATATAGGTCTAGCACAGTATTGCTTAGAAGTTTATTATCACGATTAAGTTTTTGTAAAAGATTTCCTTTTTTGTCTAAGAATATAATTCCATTATTAGTGGTTCCTATACAATATATTTCATTGTTTAAAAGAATTCCGGAGGAGATATTGGTATTATAAAAATCAAAATGTTTGGTGTTTCCCCATGGCGTTAATGTTTTATTTTCTAACAGATGGATCCCATTCTTAGCTGTTATAAGCAAAAAAGAATCTCTACCATAAGGAAGTACGCGCTCTATTAAATAATTAGAAAGATAATCAGATGAATAAATTAACTCGATTTGATTATCATTGAGAGTATTTATGGTATTAGAGTTATCTATAAAATAGAGTTTATTATTAATTTTTGTAGCATGCTTTATTTCATTTTTGGGTTGAATACAATATATTTTATTCTCTAAAATATTATATTTTAAAAATTGTTCATTGGTACAGAAATAGATATTGTTCTGAATTTCAAAAATTCCCCAAACCTGAGAGAAACCGGTACATTCTTCTGATAACAAATCATTTAATGAAGTATAGTAAATTTGATCGAAAGCATTTTTTGCTGTATACCCTATTTCGTTATTACTTCCAACATATACCCTAGAACCATATGATAATAAAGAGCTTATTGGCGAGCGATTATTGGGCTGTAGTAGGATTTTCCATGAGGTGCCTGTAAATTCAAGTAGCCCATATTCATTGGCAAAATAAAGTAATCCTTTTGAATCTTGAGTGATATCAAAAGTTTTTGGTGCAGCTTTTCCGATTTCATTATTAGAGTAATTTCTAACTTCTGAAACTTTTTTCCATTGTTCTTGCGCATTTATATATGCAATAGAAAATAATATCAGTATTGATAATACTGTATTACGTCTTGTCTTTGTGTTTGTTAGGGGTATATACATTTGGTTTTTAACAATCCAGTTTCTTGTTAAGGGTATGTCAAATTAACAAATAATAAATAAAGTATAAAGAAATGACTACCGATAGGTATACCAATAGTGTAAGTAAATTATTGGTTAGCAGTGTTTTTTTCAAAAATAACGCGATATGACACAGAGAAATCTGAAAACGAAAACGTTTGAGTGATTTTTTGTAATATACCAGTATTTCTATTTCATTATCGTGAATTATAATTGTTTATAAGAAAAGCTGATGGTTTTATATAGTAACTTCAATCACACGAGCAGATACAGAAACAAGAGTAAGGTGATTAAGGGCAGCCGGTATTAAAATAGTTTCTCCTTTGTTAAGTTGATATGATTTGTCATTGCATTCTAGCATCAGGCTTCCCTCTACACAAATATAAATAACAAAAGAATCTATAGCGGTGTAGTCTTTAGTTAGTTTACTGTTTACAAGGATTAAGTTTGTTTTGAAATATTTTGTATGCACAAGTCTATTAGAAACATTCTTTTTGGTTTCGTATGTGGTTCTGTAACTATCACTTTTTTTATAGTCGATAGTTTCTAGTGCCATATCAGTATGTAATTCTCTTTTTTTACCAGTTTTGATATCGACTCTATCATAATCATAAATACGATAAGTAATATCAGATGTTTGTTGTATTTCTGCCAATAAAACCCCGGATCCGATGGCATGAATTCTACCTGTCGGAATATAAAAGGTGTCTCCAGTTGTTACTTTTTCGGTATTAAGAATATCAGGAAGTGTAGCATTATCAAGATGTTTTGTAAATATATCTTTTTCTACTTCTTGATTGAAACCAATGATTAATTCTGCATTGTCATCCGCTTGCATAACATACCACATTTCATTTTTCCCAAATGAGTTATGTCGTTCTTTTGCTAAAGAATCATTAGGATGAACTTGTATAGATAAAGGTGTTTTTGCATCAATAAATTTTATAAGTAATGGGAAATCTTTTCCAAAACTATCATATACCTTTTGCCCTAAAAAATCTCCTTTAAATTTTTGTATTAATTGCTTTAATGTAAATCCTTTAAGATCTCCATCAGAAACCTCAGTTTCATCATTGTGTACATCAGAAATCTCCCAGGACTCTCCAATATTTTCTCCAGTATATTTTTTATGCAAGATGGTTTTTAGTTTATCACCACCCCAAATACGATGTTTATATATGGAGTTAAATTTTAAAGGATATAATATCATTTTTTAGTATTTATTGATTGTACTTAATTTTTATGGCTTTTAAGGTCATTACAGAATCTTTGGCAATCTCTGTAGCGTATATTTTGAGGGTACTAATACCTTTTTCTAAATTTGAATTTCCAATTTTAATAGTTCCCCAAGTTCTTTCATACACTTCTTTGCGTTTAATTCTGTCTGGACTAAATAGTGCTTTACCATGAAAAGAAGTGTTTATCTTGTTTTTAATCTCTTTTTTCTGAATCTGAATTGCAATTTCTGATCCTAACTGTGATTCATTACAATTATATAAAATTTCAAAAGAATAGCTACCTCTTTTATTTATTTTAATATCTAATTTAATAGTATCTTTTTTTGAATCCCACTGTGTGATCCAATCATTTGCCCAACCTTGGACTCCATAATATTTTAGTCCATCACCTAAATTAAATTCATGGGCTTCAATTAAAGTTTCTGGTGCTTCTTTATATCCTATAGAAATAGGAGTTCTTTTTACACCTTCTCGATATACTTTTTTGATCCATTGATCGTATTTTTGAAGCATAGTGTTTGAAATTCGTGGTAACGAATCAAAAATATCGGTGATTTGATTAGGATCTTTTCTCATATCATATAAAGTGGTATCATCTTTTTTAAGTACAAGACGATATTGATTGTTTCTAACACTCCCTGGTATTTCATTCCAGTTTAAACCCGACCAGTGCGAAAAGATATAGCGATCTTCTACTGCAACATTAACTCCTAATAGCTGAGAAGAAATATCCATGCCATCTATAGAAGTACTATCTTTTATTTGAATACCACATAGATTAGATAGGGTAGGGAGTATATCGATATGAGCAGCTATGGTTTCTATTTTTTTTCCTGAGGCAATTTTTCTTGGCCATCTAACAAAAAATGGAACTCTGGTACCACCTTCATCATTAGTTGCTTTTATCCCTTTCATGTTATCATTATATCGTTTCCCATTAGGGCCGTTATCAGACATGAAAATAACAATTGTATTTTCTGAAAGATGTTCTTGATCAATCACACTAAGAATCCTTCCGAAGTTATCATCCATATTCTCACACATACCATAAATACATGCATCTTTATCGTTTAAACCTTTTGCTTTGTATTTGTCAAAATAGCGATCCGGTACCTGAAAAGGGCTATGCGGCGCATTATAAGGAATATAACATAAGAAAGGTTTTTCTCTATTGTTCTTAATAAAGCTGATTGCTGCATCTGTAAAAACATCTGTAATAAATCCTTTAGTTTTAACAGGTTGATCATTAATATTCTTAAGGGTTGTGTCAAAATAATTATTCCAATGTCCAGCTGTGAACCCTAAAAATTCATCAAATCCTTGTCCTTTGGGGTTTTCTGGATATTGCGCTCCGTTATGCCATTTTCCAAAAATGCCTGTAGCATATCCCGCACCTTTAAATAGTTCTGCTATTGTAATCGTTTCAGAACGCATTACTTCATCTCTATTAGTAACACTCCATGCGCCAGTACTAATTGCCCATTTACCAGATAACAAACTTGCACGGGTAGGAGCACAAACAGGAGACACAAAAAAACGCTCTAAACTTGTGCTTTCAGTTTTAAATTGATCTATACTAGGAGTTTCTAAATATGAATTGTGATGAGTTGATAAATCCCCCCACCCCTGATCATCTGCCATGACAATGATAACATTTGGGCGTGCTGATTTTTCTGGTTTAGAATCTTTGCATGAAATTAAAATTAAGATGCAGCATATTTTTAAAAATAGCAGATTAGGGTTCATATATTTTCTATTTACAACGACCAGGCATTTCCTATTCGAGATACTGGGATACAAGGCTCATATTTTCCTGGTATGGGATCATAACTAAGTACTTGTTCTCCTATATATTCTGAAGTATAGAACCCTAATAAAGTAAAACTGCGAATGGTTATTAGGAATTTGTATATTAGAAACACTTCCATTTCAGATGGTAGTACCTCTTCTACATCCAACCCTATAAGCCTGAAAATATACTCTTCTCTTTCTTTAGAGGTATTAAAATATGTTTTTAGAAGTTCGAGACATTCCTCTTTAGTCGCTTTTACAGATTCTTTTTCATACTTTTTCTGATATGCTTTTTCAAATATTTTCCATCCATTTAATACATGTTCTTTCTCTTCATCTATGACTACAGTATTTAAGATTTTATCTATGAATTGTGGTATCGCTAAATCTAATGCTCCTGGTAGGTTTGTAGTTGGTAAAATTATATCTGACAAATAACTAACAAACATCTTTTGTGTGTCATTTAAAAATACAGGTTGCCAATCTGGCTCTTTTGCAGTACATGAGTTTAAGACACTTACAAGCGATGGCATAGCAATACTATAGCCTAGACCTAATGCTAGATTTTTTATAGCTTTTCTTCTATCCATGACTGTATCAATTAAATTTCTTTTGTTTAAACTGTTCAATTGCATGATTAGCCGCTCTTGCGGTAATTGCCATATAGGTTAGTGATGGATTTTGCGATGCCGAAGAAGTCATACAGGCACCATCGGTAATATATACATTAGGTACTGCGTGCATTTGATTATTTCCATTTAAAACTGAAGTTTTAGGATCTCTACCCATTCTTGCTGTACCCATCTCATGAATACCATTACCAGGAAAACATGGTTCATGATAACCTTCTACATCTTTAAACCCAGCTGCTTCTAACATAGCCACAGCTTGTTGTTCTGCATCTTTACGCATTTCCATCTCATTTTCTTTGTATTCACAATCAAAAGTAAGGGTAGGTAGCCCCCATTTATCTATTTTGGTATAATCCAGAGTTACTTTGTTTTCGTGATATGGTAAGCATTCGCCAAAACAATTAATTCCGATTTTCCAATGCCCAGGTTTTAATAATTCTTCTTTTAGTTCTTTTCCAAAACTCATTTCTCCTACGGCTCTTGTCCAATCGGTTCTACTGGCTCCACCTTGCATACCATATCCTCGCACAAAATTCTTTTGCTCACTTTTTTTATCGATATTTCTAAATCTGGGAACAAAGAAACCTGCGGGTTTTCGACCTTTGTAATAATCTTCTAAATGGCTGTCTGATTTTGCAGTAGCACCTACTTTAAAATGATGATCCATTAGATTATGGCCCAATTCACCACTATCATTTCCTAAGCCATTAGGAAAACGCTCTGATTTTGATTGTAATAGTACCGAAGTTGTAGCTATCGCTGAGGCACAACAAAAAATCACTTTTGCATAGAACTCTAACTTTTCATGAGTTTCGGTATCTATGACACGAACTCCGATAGCCATTTTTTTCTTTTCATCATACATGATTTCATGAACAATAGAGTTTGGTCGTAGTGTCATATTTCCTGTGCGTTCTGCTGCAGGTAATGTAGATGAATTACTACTAAAATAAGCCCCAAAAGGACATCCTCGAATACAACGATTTCTGAATTGACAACTGCCACGGCCATCTCTGCCTTCGGGGGCTGTAAGATTAGCAACTCTGCTATTAATTACTTTTCTATCGGTAAATGTTTTTGCAATTTCATCTCTAAATTCTTCTTCTACACAGTTTAAAGGGATAGGAGGGGTAAAAATGCTATCAGGCAGTTGTGGTAATCCTTCTGCTTTACCACTAATACCAATATATTGTTCTACTTTGTCGTACCAAGGTTCTAGGTCTTTATACCGAATGGGCCAATCTACTCCATGACCATCTTTTTTATTCGCTTCAAAATCTAAATCACTCCAACGAAATGACATACGTGCCCACATTAAGGATTTTCCACCTACATGATATCCACGAATCCAATCAAATCTCTTTTTTTCATTGTAAGGATGTTCTAGATCATTTACGAACCAATGTTTACTAGCTTCTCCTGTAGTATATCCTGTACGCTCTTGCTTTGATTGTTGTATACGGTCTTGTGCAGTAGCGAGGCCACGATTCTCATAATCCCAAGGATCATCGTGCATTGTTGGGTAATCTTCGATATGTTTTACCATACGCCCTCGTTCAAGTACCAATGTTTTAAGCCCACCTTCGCAAAGTTCTTTGGCAGCCCAACCACCGGTTATGCCAGTACCAATAACAATAGCATCGTATTGATTTTGCATAGATGATTTTTGTGTATTGTTATTCATAATCAATTAAGCTTTAGGAGTTGTAGATAATCATCATTCTTAGCACAGATGATATAATTAGAAGATGCAGTTTTAATTGTAGCCATATCTTTTACATCTCCCGAAACGTAAAAACCACTATCTCTGGCATTGATTGGCTTAAAAGACCCATTTCCTATTCCTTTTAGAAATAAACCAATACCTGCATCTGCACGAGGTGTTTCTACCTCAGAACCATATAAGTTACCAGCTAAAAGCGCATCTAGATTTCCGTCATGATCAAAATCTTGTACCAAAATCTGATTGATATTGGTGGTTTGTGCTTCTATAGGTAATTGGTGTATTTTAAATGTACCGTCTGCGTTTTCGAGGTAAATACTTGCAAAAGATTTTACTTGATAATGTAATGCATCTTCAAGATATTTATCGGTATATACATCTTCTAGGGTTGCATTAGAAAAAGATTCGTAATTCTTAAATTTAGCTTTAATTCCGGGCATTTGATCAGATGAACATTGTCTTCCACGAACCGGAAATTTCTCTCCATCATTAAAATAACTGAGTACAATATCTTTGGTGTTATTACTATCAAAATCATAAAAGTAGATATCAAAAGTTTCTTCTTCTTTTGCCTGATATTTATAGTTCAGGCCTAAGTTTCCTAATATAAAATCGATATCTCCATCCTTGTCAAAATCACCTTCTTTAATACTAAACCACCATCCCGATGTATCTTCGACTCCCATTTGTTTGGATATATCTACTAACTCTCCTTCTTCATTTTTAAATACTTTTATTGGCATCCATTCTCCTACGATAATAAGATCTGTCCACCCATCATTGTCAAAATCTGTCCAACTGGCACCAGTAACCATACCTAATTCATGAAATTCTGATGCTTTTTTTGAAGTTACATTAATGAACTTAGGAACTCCTTTTTCTGATACATTTTCGAGTAAATAGCTATTTGCTGGTAATGGATAATTACCAGGCACGAGCCGCCCTGCAACAAATAGATCTAAGTCACCATCTTTATCATAATCTTCGGCATATACTCTTGATCCACTAGTGATCATTTTTGGTAATGCTGAAATTGATTTGCTAAATTCTCCACCTCCATTATTTATATATAGTCTATCCTGAAGCATTTCTGAATCTTTATCGTATTCATTACCTCCACTTACTACATAAAGATCATTATCGCCATCATTATCGGCATCAAAAATATGCGCCCCCAAATCTTCATGTCGATTATCTTTCTCGATTGCTTCTATAGATTGTTTTATAAAACCTTCTTTAGTTTGAAAATAAAGCCCGCCAGGATATTGAGATGCTCCCCCAATATAGATGTCCTCTAACCCGTCACCATTAAGGTCGCCTATTGCCATGCTTGGTCCAAATGATGAGGTTTTGTGAGGTAAAAGGATTTCTTTTTTGAAATCATTATAGATATTCTCAGAGTGTTTATGATGTAACCCTAAAGAATCAGGAAGTATTGTTGTAAAGATTTTTGTTTTTTTCTCAGGGATTTTAGCGGCTATTATAGTAGCGTTTTTATGCTCTAAAGTTAGTAGCTGATTTGAATTGACATTCTTAATTAGTTGCTGTTTTTTATCGGGCCATACTACTTTTAGTTCTTCAATACTTTGTTCTTTGCCCAATCCAAAGTGAAGTTTTGGGGCAACAGAAGATTGAAACCCTCTAGTTAGTGTAAGTTCTTGCATTTGAGTTTTTCCAGAAGTAGTTATATAAACTCTGGTGCCCAAGCCATGCGAATTTTTTTGAGGGCCTTTTAGCGTTATCGCTAAATAATTATTTTTTTGTGCATTTGTATTTTCAAAAACAGAAGCATAATCGTCTATATTATTGGTAACGATCTCCAGGTCGCCATCATTATCTAAATCTACATATACGCAGCCGTTAGAGAAACCTTTATAAGAAATCCCCCATTTGGTATTTGCTCTTTCAAAAGTTAAATCACCTTTGTTTTTAAACACAAAATTGTCTATTTTTTCTGAAGGAATAGCTAATGATCGTTCTAATAAACTATCTCTTTTGTTTGCGACTTTTCCTAATTCGTTAAAATAATCTCGGTTATTAATTTCTCGTCTGGTACCATTTGATATAAAAATATCTTTCCATCCATCATTATCCAGATCTGCAAATAATGGACCCCAGCTCCAATCGGTTGATGAAATCCCAGCTAGTCGCGAAGTGTTACTAAAATCAGGAAGATCGTCATTAATAACCCCTGCATTCATTTGCAGAGAATTATGCATGTATTGATAATGAAATCCAGCATTTACGGTGCCCCAAAAGATAGCAGGATTCATACTAGCCATATTTGCTTTGGCACGACGATTGTTTTTTGCATCCATATCAACTTGGATAATATCTAATAATCCGTCGTTATTATAATCTGCTATGTCGACTCCCATTCCGTAAAAAGATGTTTGCTTAGTAGCTTGTTTGACTACCTCTTTAAAAGTCCCGTCTTGATTATTGAGATACATATAATCTGGTGTGCTAAAGTCATTAGATACATAAATATCTGGCCAGCCATCTTCATTAAGATCACCAATAGTAGCACTTAAGGTAAGTCCAAAAGAGCGAACCCCTGATGAGTCTGTAACATTTGTAAAATGACCTTCATCATTTCTGTATAGTTTATCGGTTTCAACATCTTTTACATTACCCATTTTGAATAGGTAATAATCATTAGGAGCGCTAAAACGAGTAGGAGGGTAGTTAGCGACATAAAGATCTAAATCTCCGTCTAAGTCATAATCAAAAAAAGTTCCCTGAACACTATTACCTTTATCATCGATACCATATTCTTTTGCTTTTTCTGTAAAAGTACTATCGCCATTATTTATATATAGAAGGTTGTTTTTTGACCCACTTTTACCAGCTACAGAACAATAAATATCGATAAATCCATCGTTGTTAACATCGGCCATGGTTACTCCTGTAAACCATTGTTTGCTGCCAGAAATTCCTGCATTTTTGGTAATATCTTTAAACTTTAAATTTCCTTGATTGAGATATAATTTATTAGAAACCATGTTTCCGGTAAAGAATAGATCTGTTAGCCCATCATTATTGATATCTCCTGCGGCTACTCCTCCGCCCATATAGAGATACGAATAACTGAAATAGTTTAAAGAATCATTCTCGGTTAATGTATTTTGAAAACGTATTCCGGTGTCTTCTTTTGAAATTGCTTTAAATTGTTTTTCAGAAGAATCTATAACACTAGTACATGAAACTAATAGTATCAAACAAATAATACTAAGGGGGACTAAGAATTTTATCCTTAACGACATGCTTTTAATTTTTTTGGTAATTGAAGTTATTATAACTTCATCAAAAAGATGTTTATTTGAAAAGAACAGAGCTTAATAAAACTCTGTTCTTAAATAAACAAACATAAAGATAATCAATCTCTATAATGAATCGATAAATAGTACTGCTTCTTGAGGCAATAAAACTTTATCGATAATATGAGCAATACCATTTCGTGCTATAACATCATTAGCAGTAAATTGTGCGTTAATATCATTAGTAGCATCACCTAATACAAAAGTACTACCACGAGCAATTACTTCTAGGCTTGATCCATCTAATGCAGTAGTTATATCTCCTACAGATAAATCTGCTGCTTTAATTGCTCCAGAAGTAACATGATATAAAAGGATGTTTTTTAATAATGCTATTTCTTCATCTGTATCAAAATCTGCAATACTGTTATAATTAGCACCTAGAGCACCAAACAAATCTTGAAAAGCGGTATCACTTGGTGCAAATACGGTTGCAGGTTTGTAATATGTAAAACCTGTATTTTCAGATTCATCTATATCTGCAGTTGACTCATCGTCTACAACCTCCTGATTGGTGATATCATCTAAAGTATCGGTTAACCCAGTTTTTATAATTGCTTCTTCTAAAATAGACAAGGTAGGTGTGTTGGTCACAACAGTAACCAAGTCATCAGAACCTAATAGGTCTAAGAAATCTAAAGCTGCTTGTGGTAATAGTACTTTGTCTATAGTATGTACAACCCCATTAATACCATCGATATCTGTTGCTGTGATGGTTGCATTAGTCATCGTAACATCTCCTATTTCAAATGATCCAGCATTAGAAATGACCTCTATAGAATTATTTGTAAAAGCAGTTAGCACATTGCCTGGTTGTAAATCTGCAGCATTTATTTCGCTAGGAATAACATGATATAAAAGTATACTTTTTAATAATTCTATTTCGATAGCATTATCAAAATCATCTATATCATTATAATCATCTCCTAAGAAATCTAATAAATTAGTGAAAGCATCATTAGTAGGTGCGAATACTGTAAATGGGCCATCACCGCTTAATGTACCAGCTAAACCTGCTTTAATTACTGCCTCTTCTAATAGAGATAGTGCAGCAGTGTCTACGACTAATTCGGTCAAATTTGGTCTAATATCAATGCTTAATGCATCAATCGCCGCTTGAGGGATTAAAACCTTATTGACAAAATGTAATACTCCATTAGCAGTAGTTTGATCAGGAACAATAACTTCTCCTGCTGTATTAGTAGAGGATAATTCTGTTAGATCTTGTACAAATATTTTATCATCTACAATAGAGATTGTAATATCTTCTCCTTGCTGTGTTGTGATAGATTGACCATCGGATAAACCAGAAGAAACATTGTTACCAACAACTACGTGATAATTAAGAAGCTGAGTCAATAGTTCTTTGTTTATTTGATCTAGCATATTACCAGCATTGTCAAATCCTAATTGAGATGCTAAATCATCAAAAGCTATATCTGTTGGTGCAAATACTGTAAAAGGACCTGATCCATTAAGAGTGCTTATTAAATTACCATCTGCAACCGTTAATGCTTCAACAAAAGAGTTTAATGCAGTAGTTCGTTGCGCAGCTTCTATAATAGTTCTATTTTCATTATACGATGTCGTACCTGTGTTATCATCATCACTACAAGACACCAAAAGAAATGCGAACGTAAATAGAAAAAGTACATTTGTTAATTTTATATATTTTACCATTACTATTGATTTTAAATTCTGAAATTATTAATACCCATCGTTTTGTTTTATAACACCTTTACTTAAATCGATTACAGATTGAGGTATCGGAAAAACAGCATTTGTACCTGAATAGGTTGCTCCTGCTAGATATCCACGAGTTTTATCATCTTTCACATATTCATTTAATACTTCCTCAGCTTTCTTTCTTCGAACTAAATCAAAAAATCGATGTCCTTCTAAAGCTGTTTCTAAACGATATTCAAATAAAATAGCTTCTTCTGCAAAGGCAACATTTGGGAATCCTCCATTGTCGGCATATAAACCAATCACATAATTTGCGGCATTTGTACCGTTTTCTCTTTTTACCCACCCTTCAGGATTAGCAGCTCTGGCTCTTACCATATCAACATACATCATTGCAGTACCAAGGTCACTTTCGCTTGTTGCTACTTCTGCTCTCCATAATAATAATTCTGAAAATCTAATGATATTGGTGTTAATGGCATTTACAGTTGTTGCCCATCCGGTAGCGGTATTTACAGTACCTTGCTGATCTGCTCTGTAAACGATTTTTTTAGAAACATAAGACCCTCCGTTTGCTGGGTCTCTTGTCCAAGCTAAACCAGGAAAATCACCCCAACCATTAAAAGGAATTCCTTTTCTACCTACTGTCCAATCTAGTCTAGGGTCTAAATTTCCTTGTTCAGGCACAAAAGAATCATCATCAGGAAAACCACTTGCACTAGTATCATTTGGATCTACATTACTAATATTAGTGGTATTAAATGTATCAAACAAAGGTAACCCGTTTGCATCTGTTTTGAATGCATTTACAAGGTTGTGAGAAGGTTGAAAAAAACCACAACATCCGGCTCCAATAGGACTGTTATGTGGGTGGTTTAAGATATCACCATAATTTCCATTACTACTGTTATTACTTCCATCATTTACAGCATACTGTACAGCAAAAACAGATTCAGTACTATTATTAGTATCTGCATCAAAATTATCATGAAAGAATGTGTTTAATGAGTAAGGTCCATTATTAATGACATTATCAAGTAAGGGTTTTGCAGCAGCATAGTCTAGCTGGTACATATGTGCTTTGGCTAAATATGCTTGTGCATTCCATTTATTAGCGCCTCCTGTACGTTTGCTTTCTTCGGGTAAGTTATCTACAGCATATTGGAAATCTGCTTCTATTGCAGCCCAAACATCTACCCCAACATTGGTGATGCTCTCTGTAATTGTTTCATCTACAAAAGGAACATTACCCCATATTTTTTTAGCTTCAAAATGATAATGAGCTCTTAAGAATCTTGCTTCTGCTCTTAGATCATTTGCTTCTTCTTCAGTTATTGTGCCAGCAGCGATCCCATTAGTGATTGAATTTAATACAATATTTACTCTCGCAATCCCTTCAAAAACTGAAACCCATTTGTAGTCTACATAAGAGTTTTGTGGTGCTCCTGCATAGGTTTCAAAAGCTGTAATTTCTGATTGATCTCCTGCATCACTTCCTTTATAAGCGTTATCAGCAGCTACTTCGCCATATACCCAATTAGAAGGTGCGGCTCGCCATACATTTGTATTGTCTCTGTTACCATCTAGCATAGCATAAGCTGCTACAAGCTGTGTATTTATAAAAGTAGCATTCAATGGCACATCTGTATCAGTTATGGCAGATTGAATAGGTACATTTAACTCCTCTTCACAAGAAAATAATAGTATTGTGAAAATAGTTATAATTGTTATTATTTTTTTCATGACTATTTTTTTAAAATGAAACATTAAAACCAAATATTATAGACCTGTCTATTGGATATACTCCACTATCTAAGCCAATCGTTAGGTTAGGATTAGTTCCTCCTATATTTCTCAAATTCACTTCGGGATCAAGGCCCGTATACTCTGTAAGTGTTATTAGATTTCTTCCTTGAAGGTACCATCTGATTTTTTGAACTCCAAGTTTTTTTGATACTCCTTCTGGTAATGAATATCCTATGACAATGTTTTTTAAACGTACATATGATCCATCTTCTACATAATAGGATGATTGTGCAGATTCGTTTAATATTGTCGCAGCATCATTTGTAAGAGCAGGTAATCCATTTTCTGCTACATAATCTATACTTTTTGCACCTGGGAAGGTGTTAAAATCGGTAAAGAACTTCAAGAAATTATATAAATCGTTCCCTTGTGACCCTTGTAGTAAAAGTGAGAAATCAAAATTCTTATAATCTCCACTAAAATTTATACCATAGGTAAAATCTGGGTGCGGGTTACCAATAAATTGTTGTTCTCCATTATTTGCAAATTGCATTCTGCCATCGGGGCCAATTCCAGTAAAAACTTTACCATAAAATGAAGCTAGCGGTTGCCCAGCTTGAGTTCTGTTAGGTAGCTGATCTCGTACTCGATCGCCTTGTATAAATGAGTCAGGGTTGTCTTTATCCAAAGAAACCACTTCATTTTTATAAGCAGAAACATTGAATCCTACATTATAGTTAAATTTTGACTCTCCTC
Source organism: uncultured Aquimarina sp. (assembly GCA_947501475.1). Classification (GTDB taxonomy): domain Bacteria; phylum Bacteroidota; class Bacteroidia; order Flavobacteriales; family Flavobacteriaceae; genus Aquimarina. The sequence goes on from CANMWA010000010.1 coordinate 189,510, forward strand.
GAGAATTACTGTATGCTAAACTTGCATCAAAACCTTTATTATTCATCTCTCCAAGGTTCTCTATGGCTCCATTATTTTGACCAAGAATTGTTGGATCACCAGGTACAAATAATAGCATATCTTCGGTAGTAGCATCGTAATATTCAAAACTGAAATCTAATGCGCTAAATAATCTAGAACTAATTCCAATATTAAAGGTGTTTGTTGTTTCCCATTCTAAATCGGCATTTCCTCTTGAAGCAAGTCCGTATCCAACAGCCGAAGTAGTATTGTTTGTAGGGTAAGCGAAGAAATCTGTATTAGGAGAAAATGTATTTACTCTAGATGTAGCTTCAATAGATCCATTATTTGCAGTAATTCCATAACCTACTTTTAACATCAGATCAGTGAAAATATTAGAGTTCTCAAGAAACCCTTCGTTACTAATTCTCCATCCTGCACTAAATGAAGGGAAAACACCATTTCTATTATCTTTACTAAACAAAGAAGAACTATCAGAACGTAATGTAGCACTTACTAGATATCTATCCTTGAACTTATAATCTACTTTACCAAAAGCAGAAAAGTATGAATTGATAAATCCATTACCAAATCCTCCAAAAGCCGAAGTACCTAAATCTAAATATTGAACATTTTCTACATCATCAAAAAGAAATCCACCTCGATTAGAACTAAAAGTCCTGAACGTTTGTTTGTTAAATTCTGAACCAGCCAAAACATCAATAGTATGTTCTCCAAAAAGCTTAGTATATGTTAATGTATTAAACCAAGTATATGTTGTATTAAATGAAGAAGTTTCTGTTAAAAGATTATTGGTAGGAGCTTCTCCCTCAAAGGCAGCTGGTGCAAAATTAGTAGTATTTTCTGATTTTAAATCAAATCCTAAATTAGATTTAAAAGTAAGATCCTCGATAATATCAAATTCTCCATAAAAATTTCCTAGTGCACGAAATGTTAAGATATCATTGCCCTTATTTCTATCTGCTATAGCAATTGGATTGCTTCCGTTTCCTAATCCACCTACTCCAGATCCGGCAAAATTTCCTCCTACATCTCTAACGGGTATAAGAGGGTTGATTCGATATAATGATGCAATTGTTCCATTGTTTACATCTACTCCAGGGGGAATTGTTTGCTCTGCATATGAAATGGTTATATTTTCTCCTACTCTAAATCTGTTTGTAATATTGAAAGAAGAGTTAGCACGTAAAGTATATCTTAAAAAATTATTTTCATAAGCTACACCTTCTTGGTCTAAAGCGCTAAGAGACATAAAAGCACGAGAGTTTTCTGAACCTCCAGATGCACTTATGTTGAAGTTTTTGACTATAGCAGCATTAAAATACTCATCAAACCAATCAGTTCCTTGCACATTCGCTCTGGTTATTCTATTATTAGGAAAACTATAAGTGCTTTCATCTGCAGTTTGTGCTCCTTGAGGAGATAGATATGCCGGAATTACAGGGCTTGTACCATTTCCGTATTGTTGATTATTAGGAATTGTTCCATCATTTGCTGCAGCTTGCCATATGGCATTTGCTAATTGTTGGGGTGATGCTAAATCAGGGAATACTGAACTAGGAATAAAATCTACTCCTACATACGCATTAGCAGAAAAATCGATTTTAGAATTTCTTTTTCCACTTTTGGTAGTAACGATAATAACACCATTTGCAGCTCTGTTACCATAGATTGCTGCAGAAGAAGCGTCTTTCAATACCTGAATAGATTGAATATCATTAGGATTGATATCAGTTAGTCCTGCTCCGGTAGGGGTTCCATCAATAATGTATAACGGGTCGTTTCCATTAATAGTTCCATATCCACGAATTCGTACGACGGCACCTTGTCCAGGTCCACCTTGATTTCCTACGACGACTCCAGAACTTTGCCCTTGCAATGCTTCTTCTAAGTTTAAAGGCGAAGTAGCTTCAAGGTCTTCTGCTTTTACAACAGAGACAGAACCAGTAATATCACGGGTGCTTTGTGTAGAATACCCGGTAACTACGACTTCAGCTAGTGAACTAGCTTCTTCAGCCATTGTAACGTTTATTGTGTTTTGATCCCCCACAAGGACAGACTGAGTGCTAAACCCTAGTGAACTAAAAACCAAGGTCTCTGTATTAGATACTTCGATAGTATATTTACCATCAAAATCTGCAGTAGTACCACGTGTGGTACCTTCTACAATGATATTAGTTCCTAGAACAGGCATGCCTCTCTCGTCTATTACGGTACCAGTCACTGTTTTTACTTGTGACCAGCTTAATTGCACTATTCCTAATAGTAGTGCGATTAATAAAAGTTTAGTTTTTGACATAAATGTATGTTTTGTTAATTAATTTTTAGGCTAGCATTTGATTTAGGTGTTATTGTTTCTGTATAAAGATGTAGCTGTTTTATAATCTCTATACAGGTTCTGCTATTATGATAAGGACATTTCCATGGTCCTATTTTGTTTTCATCTGGGTAAGGAATTCCTTCGCGATTAACTCTAAAAAACCATTCTCCTTTTGTGTCATCTATAATCTTGTTGCAGATAAAATTCCATATCTGTTTTGCTGTTGTTAGATATTTTTCTACAGATGTTATTTGCCAAACATATAGCAAACCAACTACTGCTTCGGCTTGGGGCCACCAATGCTTATCATAATCGATTTCATTTGTTTGTAAATTAATTGCATTTAGTACTCCAAAATCTTTATCCAAAGCTTCTTTTAAGAAAGTATCTGCAATTTTAATAGATAATGCTTCAGTTTTTTTGATGTAGTTAGTATCATTCAATACCCTTGCTGCATGTATTAATAACCATGCAGTTTCGATGTCATGTCCAAAAGATGCTTCCTGAGAGAGATTTTTCCAATCTTTAGAAAAGAATAGTTTGAAATGACCATTTTCTGAAACGAATTTTTCTAAGAATAAATCAATTAATCCTTTTAAAGCATCTCTTACTTTAGGATTGTTATTTACTTCAAAAAGGGTAGTGTACGCTTCTAGAATATGCAAATGGGTATTCATCGTTTTTGGTGCATTAAGATCTTTGTCGCTCAAACGCATATCGTTAATTGGTGCCCAGTCTTTATCAAAAGCTTCTATATAGCCTCCTAATGTTATGTCTTTTGTTTTTGCTTCTAATATTTCAAACAATTCAAAAGCCCAAGACAATGCTTCTTCATTTTTAGAGTATTTGTAATACTCAGAAAGCGCATATATTGTAAAGGCTTGAGCATATGTTTGTTTTCTTTTATGAAGAGGTTCTCCCAAGTGATTTGCTTCCCAAAACACACCACCGTTAGTATCATCTTGAAAATAATCTCGTAAATAATTATACGCTCGATTAACTTCGGTCAAATAGTTATCATTTTTGTAATGATTTGAAGCCGAAGAAAACGTCCAAAGGATTCTAGAATTTAGTATAATTCCTTTGGACGATTTCTCTACGACTTTATTATAGTGGTCAATTCTTCCGACAAAACCACCATATTGATGATCAATAGAATTCTTTGTCCAATAGTTTAGAATATTGGCTAATTCAATTTTTACACTATTTGTGAATTCTTGATCATTCATTAGTATAATCCTTTATTTTTTTCAATTAATTGATTAATAGTTTCTACAGATCCTTTGCTAGAAAAGGCATCTTGAGGAGTATTAATACAATAGTCTACCAATTTTTCAACAGAAGATATTGCTACGTGCATACGCACATCTGATGATGCATAATAAATAAATACAGTCCCGTCTGGATCTTCGATCCAACCGTTCGAAAACAAAACATTACCAACATCTCCTATAATTTCTTTATCATCTGGAGCCATAAAATAGCCACCTGGTCGATAAATTGTTTTGCTGATATCTTTTAAATCGGTCATGAATAGGTATAGTACATAGCGTAAACCTGCAGCTGTATTTCGCACTCCATGAGCTAGATGTAGCCATCCTTCTTTTGTTTTTATAGGCGCTGGTCCTAACCCATTTTTTAATTCATAAACAGTATGAAATGCTTTATTAAAAATTACTTGCTCTTTTTTAATGATCGCTTTTTCCATAGAATCTGTAAATCCTAATCCGATTCCTCCACCTGCACCTGTTTCTATAAACCCGTCTTGTGGTCGCGTATATAAGGCATATTGACCATTAACAAATTCTGGGTGTAATACTACATTACGTTGTTGATTAGAAGGGGTGATGAGGTCAGGGAGTCGCTCCCAATCAATAAGATTTTTGGTACGTGCAATTCCTGCATTTGCTACTGCAGATGAAACATCACCCGGTTTTGCATTTGGATCTTTTCGTTCTGTACAGAAAATACCATAAATCCAACCATCTTCATGGGCAACAAGTCGCATGTCATAAATGTTAACATCTGGATCTTTGGTTTCGGGCATTACAATAGGTTTCTCCCAAAACCTAAAATTATCTATACCATTTGGGCTTTCGGCAATTGCAAAGAAAGATTTTCTATCATACCCTTCAACTCTTACGCATAATAGGTAACTATCTTTCCATTTTATTGCACCTGCGTTAAAAGTGGCGTTTACTCCAATTCGTTCTATTTTAAGAGGGTTTGTTTCGGTATTTAAATCATATCTCCAATGCAAAGGAGTATGAGCTGCCGTTAGAATAGGGAACTCATACCTTTTGTATACCCCATTATGACTTGATGATGGAGTGTTTTTTCGGCATAATAATGCTTCATGTTCTTCGAAAAGGTTTTCAAAAACAGCTATCTTTGGTTGTAGACTTCCGTTGTCAATCATTTGATTACTTTATTATTAGATTTCTTTATCTCTTCTCTCTGTTAATTCTTTATTTACTTTAAGCATCATTGGATCATCTAGTTTGTAAAACCATATGAATAATGCTGAAAGTAATGCGCCAATGGCGGGCATAAAACTGAGCATCATACGAATACCAGTTTTTGCTTCTTCTGTTTGTATTGTGTTTGCTTCAAATCCATAAAATGCGAGCATCCATCCTGTAACTGCACCACCAAGCGTCCATCCCATTTTTTGAGACATTGATGAAGATGAAAATATAAGTCCGGTAGCTCTACGTCCGGTTTTCCATTCAGAAAAATCAGCAATATCAGCATACATAGACCACAACAGAGGAAAAATGATTCCTGCACAAACGCTAATTAAAAATTGAAAAATGAATATTAGTGCTAAATCATTTTCCTTAAACCAGAAAAAGATGCAACTCAATATGGTGGCAATAAACATGGCAGAAAAGAAAGTGTTTTTCTTTCCGATTTTATCTGAAACTATTTTCGCCATTAAAACACCTACAATATTTGCCACTTGCCCAAGAACTAAATACAGTGTACTAAAGGTTATAGAAATTCTCACAAATGGAATTATAAATGCTTCTTGATTTTCGAAGTAGTACTTAAAATAATAAATTGCAGAACCATCGCGCAAAGAGTTAAAAATTAAGGAACATACGCCAGCTCCTAGCAAGATAAACCAGGGTTTATTGGTCGCTAAATTTTTTAAATCTGCTTTTAAAGATGTTTTTTGCTCTTTTGGAGGTGTTATTCTTTCTTTGGTATAATAAAAAGTCCCTAAAAAGAAAGCTATAGCTATTATAGAAAAGACAATCATTGTAAGTTGCCATCCTTTTTGAGGGTTTATTATGTCTGTACCTGTTTTACTGAAAAAATCCACTAATGGTTCTGCTAGTGCTAAAACCAGGATACTACCTGCGAAAGCAAAAATAAATCTATAGGTTGCTAGTGAGGTTCTATCTTTAAGGTCGGATGTCATAACACCTAATAAAGAAGCATAAGGCACATTGATAGCAGTATATACAATCATCATTAGCGAATAGGTAACATAAGCATACACAATTTTGCCTGTCATACTAAGATCGGGAGTGGTGAATGTAAGTACCCCAACCATACCAAAAGGAATAGCGACCCATAATAAATAGGGCCTAAATTTCCCCCATTTGGTGTTTGTTCTATCTGCTATAATCCCCATAATAGGGTCATTGGCTCCATCAAAAACTCTGGTGATTAAAAACATTGTACCAACGACTGCAGCAGAAATTCCAAAGACATCGGTATAGAAAAAAAGTAAGTATACAGAGAACATTTTCCAAAACATAGAGGAAGCAAAGTCTCCAAATCCATATCCTACTTTTTCTTTAAGTTTTAATTTTTGTATTTGTGATTTTCCCATATATTTTTTATCGAATTCTAACTTTTAATCTCTTACTTTATTTTTTTAATATCTTCTAAAAATAAAACGTGTGGCAAATTCTTAAATGCTACAAAATCATTAGTATTTTTATGCCCTACATAAGGCACAAAAAAGTGACTTGGCCATGCATTTCTCCAGAATAATGCCCACGAAATTCCAGAATCAGCAATATGCTTATCCAATACCTTAGTCCACCAATCATTAACAGGTATTTTATTAAGGCCAGCTTCAGACAAGGCATATGGTTTGTTTTTTTCGACTCCAATTTTCTTTAAAATAGAAATATCTTTTTTTAGTGCTTCAACAAAATCTTTTGTAGTAGTGTGTTGGTATATGTCAATTCCTAAAATATCTACATATTCATCTCCGGGATAATATTTTAGGTAGTCATCTTCTGGTTTTAGAGTGTTAGGAGAATATGCATACAAGATGTTATTGACTTTATATTCTTTTAATATTGTAACGGTCTCTTTCCAAAGTTGGATATATTCTTGAGGGTTGCAGTGTTCTTCACCCCACCAAAACCAACTTCCGTTCATTTCATGAAAAGGTCTAAATACTACTGGAATTGAATTTCCCCAAGGCCCTTTAAGGTGATTCATGAAATTTGCAACTTTTAAAAGCCAATCTTTATATTTATAATGAAGACGACCTGTAGAGAGAATGTCTTTTACTGCAGGTATAGTATCCCATGCGCTTTTATTTGAAACAGGATTATCGGGGTGCCAACTTATCGTAACAATACCTTTATTTTTATGTGCTTTACGAATCAGGGTTTTCATTAATTTGAAATCAACTGTGTCTAGATTAAAAGTATGGCCTAATTCTATATGTCCTATCTCAAATCCGTATACAGCAGGATAATCCCCAGTAACATTATGAACATCACTTTGATATTGTTTTCCGTTATTTTTCCATCCTATACCATATGCAGTAGCATCCTGATGTCCAAATGCATATCCTTGTTTTGGTATCTCTTTAATTCTATTAAATAAAAGCTTCGTTTTTCTGCTTGCTCGAGTATCTACTAAAGCAATATCTTTTTTATTAATCGAGGTATATGATTTACAAGATTGAAAAATAAGCAATAATAATACTATTTTTGCAAAAAAAGTAATCGATTTGTACTCTAATATGATATGATCTTGATTTCTCCCAATTAGCATTCGTGAAAAATATTTTATAATTTTAGAATCTTAAAACTTTTTTAACTTTAGTTTTGCCCTATTAATAGCTTTGATTGATGATATTTTAATTTATGTTAAATCATTAACAGATGCTTAACGTTTACAAATGTAGTTTCTGAAGGGTCTATGTGTTAATACTATTTTATCATTTTATATACTAATTCTTAAAATATGAATCTTTTAGAGCAAAATGTACATCGAGAAATCACACCTCTAACCCCAAAAGATTGTTTTCTTATTTTTGATAGGGTAAAGGATAAATTTGATTTTCCGGTACATTTTCACCCAGAATATGAGTTAAATTTTATCCATAACGGAAAAGGAGTACGACGCATCGTAGGCGATCATATGGCAGATATTGATGACGTTGAGCTTGTGCTTGTAGGGCCCAATCTTTTTCATGGCTGGACCTTAAATAAGTGTACACAAAAAAATATTCATGAAGTGACAATTCAATTTCATAATGATTTGTTTCAGGAAAAACTGTTGAGCAGATCTATTATGAAACCTATTCAGGATATGTTTGAAAATTCTTCACATGGTATTCTCTTTTCTAAGACTACTGCAGAAGAATTATACCCAAAGATTAAAAGCATTATGAGTCTACAAGGGTTAGAATACTTTCTTTCCTTAATATCTCTATTACATTCTCTTGCCATTTCTGAAGGGCAAAAAAAATTATCTACGTATTCACCTGTCACAGAAGATTTTCATAATAGCGATAAAATAAAAATCATTTATGATTATTTGCAAGAAAACTTTAGCAAGAAAATTAAAGTTCAGGATTTGGCTTCATTAATTAATATGACTGAGGTTACCTTTGGACGGTTTATGAAGAGTAGAACTGGAAAAACTTTTATAGAGTATTTAAATGATATGCGAATAGGATTTGCATCTCAATGGTTGCTTGAAAAAGATGCTTCTATAGCTGAAATTGCGTACAGCTGCGGTTTTAATAATGTATCTAATTTTAATCGTGTTTTTAAAGCAAATAAAGGATGTACTCCTTCTAAGTATAAAAAAGATTTTGAGGGAATAAAACGGGTTTTTTAAAATAAACTAGAATCTTTATAGATACTAATTAATTGATTTTCTGAAACATATTTAAAGAATCCGCATATAAAATGATAAAATAGTGTCATCTATTAATTGTGTTAAGGTTTAAATTTGAGGTTGTTAATATTATATGACCAAACAAAACATTGAATTTAACAATATGAATTATACAAATTCGTTGTTAAAAAGTATTGTTCGGGAAATTTATTAATCATACAAACTCAACTTAAACCATCAACAATGAAAAAAATTATCATCCTACTGTGCATTATTTTTTCTTCACAGATTTATGCGCAAAGATCCCAGAAACTCTGGAACAACCAACCTAATTACAAGAACGAACTCCAAAAAGATGTTAAAAAAAGCCTTAACTTGAAGCATCTGGCTAAGTATTTTGAGAAGGATAACCAAAATAGTAAAAGAGTGAATTTGGATAAGGCACCTGCATCGATAGTGGATTTTCCTTTCGTAAATGGTATAAATATCGCTTGGATTAATTTTGGTAGAGATACAGGAGTAGATCCTTTTAATGGCAGTCAATACCACCCTGAGCTTAATCAATTTGGTCAGGCTATGGATTTTGTTAAAAACAATGGAGGCAACGTGATGCGATGGTGGTATCATACCAATGGATCTACAAACCCGGTATATGATCAAAACCAAAAAGTAGCACGTAACCCCTCTTTTTTTCACGAAGACGTTAGGGATATATTAGATTTGGCACAAAGAAAAGGTATTAAAGTACAAATCTGCCTTTGGTCTTTTGATATGCTTAAAGATCAATGGGGAGCAGATGCTGCTGCTAACAAAAAATTACTTACGCAAAGTGATTATACGAGTGCTTATATAAATAACGCATTACTTCCTCTGGTTAATGCTATAGGAAATCACCCCGCGCTTTATGCATGGGAAATTTTTAATGAACCAGAAGGAATGACTAATGAGTATGCTAGTCATTGGCCAGGATTTAAGGAAAAAATCACAATGCAAGATATTCAGCGATTTGTAAATAAAACGTCTGGAGCGATTAGAAGAGCACAACCTAATGTAAAAATCACAAATGGTGCTTTGGGTTTTTTGACTAATGTAGAAGATTCTAGTAATGGATTTTGGAATGCATATTCTGATGCTAACCTTAGGAGTGTAGGAGGAGATCAGGACGGGTATTTAGATTTTTATAATATTCATTATTATAGTTGGGCTAGATCTAAAGGATCACCATTTCATAATAATTATAGTGTAAATAAAGTAGATAAAGCAGCGGTAATAGGAGAGTATTATCCAGATGATTTATCTTTTGGATCTCAAGGAGGAGATAATGATCATAATTTGCCAACAATACGTTCTGTAGATTTAGGAACTACTTTGATGAATAGAGGATGGCATGGTACATTAATATGGTCTTGGACAGATAGAAGTTCTTCTACAGAGAGAAATAGGATGGCTACTATTATGAGAAATGTGAGTGCTAATGAGCCTCCATCACCATCAATAGATGAGGTTACATTTAATAATGCTCCAACAACAATTAGCCCGCAACGATCTTATACTTTTAATATAGATTATAAAGCTTCGACTAATCGCGAGATTGTCGTAGAGTTTTGGTCGGCTAACAATTGGTTAGGAGAACAAGCAGAAACTGTTTCTTCCGGATCGGGAACTCAATCTGTTACAGTTACTCTTCCTAGTGAACCATCACCTGGTTCAGGGTACTTTTACAAAACGTATATACGACCAGTAGGTACTACCTGGCAGCAAGCTATAGATAGAGATCAGGTGGATAACGTTACTGTGACAAATGCAAGTACAGTTGATGAGGTTGCTTTTAATAATGCACCTACATCAATTAGTCCACAAACATCATATACTTTTAATATTGATTATAAGGCTACGACTAATCGTGAGATTGTAGTAGAGTTTTGGTCGGCTAATAGCTGGTTAGGAGAAAAAATGGAAACCGTATCTGCCGGATCGGGTACTCAGTCTGTTACTGTAAATCTTCCAAATGAACCATCACCTGGTTCAGGTTATTTTTACAAAGCCTATATACGACCAGTAGGAACTACCTGGCAAGATGCAATATATAGAGATCAGGTAGATAATGTAACGGTAACTAGTGGAATAACCGTAGATGAGGTTGCCTTCAATAATGCGCCAACATCAATTAGTCCACAACGATCATATACTTTTAATATAGATTATAAAGCTAAGACTAGTCGTGAAATAGTGGTAGAGTTCTGGTCATCTAGTAATTGGTTAGGAGAACAAGTAGAAACAGTTTCTGAAGGCTCAGGAACACAATCTGTTACAGTTAATCTTCCAAGTGAACCATCACCTGGTTCAGGTTATTTTTATAAAGCACATATACGACCGGTAAGGACTACATACCAAGAAGCGTTATTTAGAGATCAAGTTGATAATGTAACGGTTAGAGGATCGCAATTGATAGCAAATGGAACGTATTTTTTGACATCTACACAGTCTAATCAACGAATGAGATCCAGATCTAGAGAAAGCCATAGTGCAGTAATGCGTAACCCAAGTAACTATTATTATAATCAACGTTGGATATTTAATCATTTGGGAGATAATGTATATACCGTTAAAAATAGAAGTACCAATAGATATTTAGAAGTTCGTGGTGCTAGCTGTTCTAATGGAGGTAATGTAATGACATGGACTAGTGCCAATGATAATCATCAAAAATGGAAAGTTGTAACCAATGGTAATGGTACGTATGCTCTTAAACCAATGCATTGTCAGCAATTAGCTTTGGATCGCGATGGAGGAAGAAGAAACGCAAATGTGCATGTGTGGGAGTTTGATGCTTCTAATAATAATCAGAAATGGCAAATATTACCATACGGCAGTAGAGCACAATTTACTAATGATTTGATTGCGTCCAAAGAAAGTAAAGATGTAAATATTAGAATTTACCCTAATCCAGCTGTAGATTTTGTTCAACTTAAAGGCGTTGCAAAAGGTGATGCTATTTTAATTTATGATCTACAAGGAAATGTCTTTAGAGATTTTACCGCAAAGAATAATTCTGAAGTAATTTCAGTAGAAGAGCTAAATCCTGGATATTATATCATTGCTATTGCAGGAAAAACAAAATTGAAACTTATTAAGAGGTAAGAACAAAAAACACACCTTTTTAATCGTCTAAATGCAAAGGCTAGCAATATACTGCTAGCCTTTTTGATTTTTATAATAATCTCAACAACTAAAAATACAATGCTTTAATTAACAGTTGATTTTCGTAAATTTAAGTTTTGATTAGTACTCTTATAACCTAAAATCATCTATCATGAAAGGACAAATAATGTCTTACCAGCTTACGACTAATGCTATTTTAGAATATGGTAATAGCGTTTTTCCGCATCAATCTATAATTAGTCATTTACCCGATAAAACAAGACATGAATATAGCTTTGCAGATCTCTACAAACGATGTAAAAGACTTTCTAATGCATTGATTACGAAACTAGGGGTTAAGCGTGCGGATATGATAGGTACTTTTGCATGGAACCACTACCAACATGTTGAGTTATATTATGCGATTCCTGGTGCTGGAGCCATTTGTCATACTATTAATATCAGGTTATCAGAACAACAGATAGAATACATTATCAATAATTCTGAAGATAAAATCATTTTTATAGATGCTTCTCTTGTACCGATGTTAGAAAAAATGGCATCACTTTTAATTACAGTAGAACATTATGTGATCATTAATGCTTCTGCTAGTTTTAAAACTACACTACCTAATGTTATTCATTATGAAGATTTATTAGAAGGAGTGTCTGATGATTTTGATTGGATAGAGAGTGAAGAAAATGATGCCTGTGCAATGTGTTATACAAGCGGTACGACCGGGCAGCCTAAAGGAGCCTTATATTCTCATCGTTCTACGTACCTACATGCATTAAGTATTATGTCACCAAATGCAGGGTGTTATAGTGCAAATGATACTATACTTTTAATAGTACCACAGTTTCATGTGATGGCATGGGGATTTCCTTATATGTGTTTATTGGCAGGGGCAGCTATGGTGCTTCCTTCTTTAAACCTTCAACCAGATGCTATCATACAGATGCTAGAAAAGGAAAAAATAAACAAAGCTAATGGTGTACCTACTATTTGGTTGGGTGTGTACGAGGCTCTCAAAAAGAATCCTCCAAAAGAAAAATTAGCATTAGAAGAATATCTCGTAGGAGGATCTGCATTGCCACAAAGTCTTATCGAAGGTTTTGAAAAAGATTTTGGAATAAAAGGGGTACATGCCTGGGGGATGACAGAAACTTCTCCATTAGGAAGTGTATCAAGATTACAATCCAAGCATAAAAACTTATCAAAGAACGAGCAGCTTAAAATACGAGCTAAACAAGGGTTTGAGATACCAGGGATCGAGCTTAGAATAGTACAAGAAGATGGTACCGTAGCCCCAAGGGATGGAGTAGCAGTAGGTGAGTTAGAAGTACGAGGTGTATGGGTTATCGATTCATATTATAAAACTGCAAGTAGAGAAAAATTCTCAGACGACGGATGGTTTAAAACTGGAGATGTAAGTACAATTGATGCAGATGGATATATGGAAATTACCGACCGAACCAAAGATCTTATAAAAAGTGGGGGAGAGTGGATCTCTAGTGTAGCTATTGAAATAGCAATAATGGGTCACGATAAAGTAATGGAAGCTGCGGTTATTGCCATACCTGATGACAAATGGGTAGAAAGACCACTTGCTGGGGTAGTTTTAAGAGATAAAGACCAAAAAGTTAGTCCAGAAGAATTAATAACTTTTCTATCAAAAGATTTTGCTAAATATCAAATCCCCGAACATTATGTTTTTTTAGACGAAATTCCTAAAACTAGTGTGGGTAAGTTTAATAAAAAAGAAATGAGAAAGCTATACGCAGAAGGAAAATTATAATGTTTTTTTAACCTTGAGAGTCTTTTTGATTTACGACTAGTATAGGTTTTAATACTAGTAAATAAAATATAAACAGATCATTAGTTGTAAAATTCATTGGTTTAATAATACGTTAAAAACATCCCAATTGTTTAAAATTTTAATAATTTAGCATTTAATGAAAGAGATAATCCATAAATCAATAGCTGTTTGTATGGCTTTTGTAGTGCTTATGACTACAATGTCATTCACTATAGATATGCACTATTGTGGAGATACTATGGTTGATTTTGCTTTTTTCAAGGATGCAAAATCTTGTAAAATGGAAAAAGTGCAACTAGCCTCTAATTCCGAAAATCCTAATATCTCTCAAAAACCATGTTGTTCAGATAAAAAAATAGTTGTTGAAGGGCAAGAAGATTTAAAAAACGCTGTTGATAGGATAACTTTTGAGCAGCAAACCTTTGTTTCAGTTTTATTTCACTCTTACATTAGTCTTTTTGAAAGCTATGACAAAAATATTATACCCTATAAAGAATATAGGCCACCCTTTGTCAAACAGAACCTCTTAGTTTTACATCAGACCTTTCTTATTTGATTTTTAAACAGTTCCTAGCGTATTAGGGACAGGTATGCCTTGCGATTTGTTATCGTTTTTGGCAGAATGTATTGTGTTTGTTTTCTGTACTACAGAATCTCATTCCTTTTATAACTGTTTAATTATCAAATTCTATGCTTAATAGAGCTATTAAATTCTTTATCGATAATAAACTCGTTGCAGTCTTAATGCTAGCATTATTTGTTGGTTGGGGGATTGTAAACGCGCCATTTAGTTGGGAAACAGGTTTTTTGCCCTCTAATCCTGTCGCCGTAGATGCTATTCCTGATATTGGCGAAAATCAACAGATTGTTTTTACAAAGTGGCAAGGGCGCTCACCGCAAGATATAGAAGATCAAATAACGTATCCATTAACAACATCATTAGTAGGTATTCCTGGTGTTAAGACTATTCGTAGTTCTTCTATGTTTGGTTTCTCAAGTATCTATATCATTTTTGAAGAAGATATAGAGTTTTATTGGTCACGTAGTCGAATTTTAGAAAAACTCAATTCGCTACCTGATAATGTATTACCCGATGGTGTAAATCCGTCTTTGGGGCCAGATGCTACAGGATTAGGGCAAATTTATTGGTATACATTAGAAGGACGTGATGAAAACGGAAATGTAACTGGTGGATGGGATTTACAAGAACTACGTAGCATTCAAGACTACTACGTAAAATATGCACTTTCTGGAGCAAGTGGTGTGTCTGAAGTTGCTTCAATAGGCGGATATGTTCAGGAATACCAAGTAGATGTGAATCCTGAAAAAATGCGTCAATACAAGATTGGTCTAGATCAAATTGTAAAAGCAGTTAAAGAAAGTAATCAAGATATTGGTGCTCAAACGTTAGAAATTAACCAAGCCGAATATCTAGTTCGCGGTTTGGGTTATGTAAAATCTATTGCTGATATAGAAAACGCAGTAGTAACTTCAGAAAACTTTACATCGTTGCGAATTAAAGATATTGCAAACGTGACATTAGGTCCAGCCGCAAGACGTGGAATTCTGGATAAAGAAGGAGCCGAAGTTGTAGGCGGCGTTGTGATCGCTCGTTATGGCGCAAACCCTATGGAGGTCATCAATACTGTAAAAACAAAAATTGACGAACTCAAAGAGGGATTACCTTCAAAAGTTTTAGCAGATGGTCGTACATCTCAACTTACAGTAGTTCCCTTTTATGATCGTACAGAGCTTATCGAAGAAACACTCGATACATTAAGTGAGGCGTTAACCTTAGAGATTTTGATTACCATTTTGGTTATCATTATAATGGTCTTCAATATAAGGGCCTCTATCCTAATTTCGGGGCTATTACCCGTAGCTGTTTTAGTGGTGTTCGTAACGATGAAACTCTTTAATGTAGATGCAAACATTGTTGCACTTTCGGGTATTGCTATTGCTATTGGCACCATGGTAGATGTAGGAGTCATACTTGCCGAAAATATGATACGACATATGGATGATGAAGAGCAGAGGATTGAAACTAGAAGCCTGAAGTCAGAAGAATCTAGTGTCGAGTCTTCAATTTCCAATCTTCAAAGTCGATCAATAAACGAAATAATATACAAGGCTACAACCGAAGTTTCCGGGGCAATATTAACGGCAGTGCTTACTACGATTATAAGCTTTGTACCTGTATTTACAATGATAGGTGCAGAGGGGAAGCTGTTTAGACCTTTGGCATTTACAAAGACCATGGCGTTATCTGCATCACTAGTAATTGCCTTATTCTTAATTCCTCCATTTGCAGCGTATCTATTTAGAAAGAAAAATATTAAATTTTCGTTCGGATATGTGCCTAATATTTTGCTTCTATTATTAGGGATTATCGCAATAATTTTGGGGTATTGGTTAGGAATTGTTTTAATAGCTTTTGGTATCAACGCAATTTGGTTTACAATAAAGAAAATAGAAAAATACAATTTTTCACTTTTCACTTTTCACTTTTCACTCACCAAGAACACAATTAATATAATCATATCTTCAATAGCAATTGTTTTCCTGCTTTCGACATATTGGAGACCATTAGGCTTTGATAGCAGTATTTTAATCAACTTGATTTTTGTTACCATTATTTGCTTTGGGATTTTGGGCATATTTTCGATACTTAGAAGGTATTATGGACAGATTTTAAAGTGGGCATTAGCCAACAAGTTTTTATTTCTAATCATTCCGACAACAGTTCTTATTTCTGGTGCGTGTATAATGAATACTATCGGAAAAGAATTTATGCCATCACTTAACGAGGGTTCATTCCTTTTGATGCCTACGTCCTTACCTCACGCTGGTGCTGAAGAGAATAAGCGTGTGCTGCAGCAGCTAGATATGGCCGTTGCTACCATTCCCGAAATAGAAACCGTAGTTGGTAAATCTGGTAGAGCAGAATCGGCATTGGATCCAGCGCCACTATCTATGTATGAAAATATGATTCAGTATAAGTCTGAATATATGCGCAATACAAAAGGTAAAAAGCAACGCTATAAAGTAAATGATGATGGCTTTTTTATACTGAAAGACGGAAAGTTGTTTCAAAACCCCAATAATAAAGTCAGCTCCAGCAGAATTGAGAACAACAAAGCAAACATTGCGACTGTGCTCGATGTTACAGAGAAACAATTAATTGAAGACGAAAATGGTGAATATTTCAGAAACTGGCGACCTCAAATCGATACTCCAGATGATATTTGGAATGAAATAGTAAAGGTGACCAAGTTACCAGGCGTAACTTCGGCACCAAAACTACAACCTATCGAAACCCGACTCGTGATGTTGCAAACAGGAATGCGAGCACCTATGGGGATCAAAGTAAAAGGCCAGAATTTAGACAAAATAGAAGCTTTTGGTTTACAACTAGAAGGTATTTTGAAAAAGGTAGAAGGGGTTAAAGAACAAGCTGTTTTTGCAGATCGTATTGTTGGCAAACCTTATCTATTAATTGATATTAAACGTGACCAATTAGCAAGATACGGTGTGTCGATTATGGATGTGCAACAAATTTTGCAAGTAGCGGTTGGTGGGATGTCATTAACTCATACAGTACAAGGTCGTGAGCGTTACGCTGTACGAGTGCGTTACCCAAGAGAACTACGTAGTAGCCCAGATGATCTAAAAAATATTTATGTTCCTGTAGTATCAGGTAATCCTGTTCCACTAGACGAATTGGTCGATATCCGTTACAAACAAGGTCCACAAGTAATTAAAAGTGAAGATACCTTCTTAGTGGGTTATGTGCTGTTTGATAAATTAGATGGTTTTGCAGAAGTAGATGTAGTAGAAAATGCACAGGCATTGTTACAACAAAAAGTAGATGCTGGCGAATTAACTATTCCTAAAGGTATCAGTTATCAATTTACAGGAACATATGAAAACCAACTTAGAGCAGAGAAAACACTTTCGGTCGTTGTGCCATTAGCATTAATGATTATCTTTTTGATTCTTTATTTTCAGTTTAGATCTGTGACTACATCATTAATGGTATTTACAGGTATTACAGTTGCATTTGCAGGCGGTTTTATTATGATTTGGCTGTATGGTCAGGATTGGTTTTTCAATTTCAGTCTGTTTGGAGAAAATATGCGAGCGTTATTCAATATGAAAACCATCAATTTAAGCGTGGCTGTTTGGGTAGGGTTTATTGCGTTATTTGGAATTGCAACAGATGATGGGGTCGTAATGGCAACCTATCTCAAACAAACTTTTGATAGAGAAAAACCAGTAGATAAAAAGGGTATTCGACATTCAGCGTTAGAAGCTGCAAAAAAACGAATCCGTCCTTGCTTAATGACTACAGTAACAACGATTCTTGCTTTGCTTCCTGTATTGACATCTACCGGAAAAGGAAGCGATATTATGATCCCAATGGCCATTCCAATTTTTGGAGGAATGGTGATCGATATTACGTCTTATTTTATTGTACCGGTACTGTATAGTTGGAGGGAGGAATTGAAAGTTAAAAAGTTAAATACTAGAAGCCAGAAATTAGAGGCTGGAAGTTAGAGATTATAAATTGTAATTTTTTATAGATAAAAAATAAAAAAACAATATAACTATGATAAAGTCTTTTAAAGATCTGGACGTTCATAAAAAATCATTTGCATTAGCAATGGAAATTTTTTGGCTCACAAGGAAATTCCCAAAAGAAGAAGTCTATTCTTTAACATCACAAATAGTTCGTTCATCTCGATCTGTAAGTGCTAATATTAGTGAAGGTTGGGCAAAACGATCTTATGAATCTGTATTTAAACAACATTTAATTCACGCGTTAGGATCGAATTCAGAAACTGAAGACTGGTTAAACTATAGTTTAGAATGTAGCTATATAAAAAAAGAAGATCACGCTATATTGATCAACAAGAATAGCGAAATAGGAAGAATGTTAACAAAACTTCATCAAAATTGGAAGAGTTTTTAGTAGAGGATAGAAACTGGAAATTAAATGCTAGACTTTAGAAAATTAAATTATAAACGAATGAAAACTAAATTACAAAAGATAAAGAAAGGAGTTGTTGCTTATTTTGGTTTACAATGTTACAAAAAGGTTTGTCAAGTTGTTACTGTCCATTTTCTAACTCCTAGCTTCCGAAATCTAATTTTCAACTTCCAGTTTTTAGTTTACAGTTTCCGGCATCTAGTTTCCAATATTCAATCTCTAATTTCTAGTTTCCGGTTTTCAATTTTCAGTTTCCAGCTTCCAATATCTAACTTCCAGCTTCTAGCATCTATTCTAACAATAGCAATGATGTCTATAGAGACCTTACAGTCACAGACACTAGATGAATACATTAACGAAGCTCAAACAAATAGCCCAGAAATCCAATCCTATACTCTTCGTCATACTATAGCCAAAGAAAAAGTAAATGAAACCCATTGGATTCCGAATACAGAATTCAGTGCAGGCTACTTTGTGAGCGAGCCAGAAACCAGAACAGGAGCACAACGTGCACGGTTTTCGGCAAGACAAATGTTACCCTGGTTTGGTACAATTACAGCTCGAGAAAATTACGCTACCTCGATGGCAGATGCTAAATATGTAGAAATTGTTATTGCCAAACGTAAATTAGCATTTTCTGTTTCTCAATCGTATTATAGGCTATACAAAATAAAAGCAAAACAAAAAGTGCTTGAGAAGAATATTCAATTATTAAAAACCTATGAAAAGTTAGCATTGACATCTGTTGAGGTTGGTAAATCGTCGGCAGTAGACGTATTGCGATTACAGATTAGACTAAATGAGTTACAACAACAAAAAGAAGTGCTTACCGAAGGGTATTTAGGAGAACAAACTACTTTTAATAAATTATTAAATAGAGATGGAACCATAGCAGTAATTATTTTTGAAGAGCTAGTACTGCCTAATGAAGATGAAGTGTATACAAATGATGCATTAATGTTGAATCCTGAAATACTAAAATATGATAAACTATATGAATCAGTGATACAATCTGAAGTGTTGAACCAAGCTGAAGGTAATCCTATGATAGGTTTTGGGTTGGATTATGTACCTGTTTCTGAACGCCCGAATATGAGCTTTAACGATAATGGGAAAGATATTTTTATGCCGATGGTTTCGGTTTCTATTCCTCTTTTTAATAAAAAATATAATTCTAAAGGCAAGCAGAACGAACTACGTCGATTAGAAATAGAATCTCAAAAAGCAGAACGATTAAATGTGTTAGCATCTGCTTTCGCGAAAGCGATATCCAAACGCAATCAAGCTAGAATTAAATTCAATACTCAAGAAAAGAACTTAAAGCAAGCTAATGATGCCGAGGAAATTCTTGTTAAGAATTATGAAACTGGGACAATAGATTTTAACGATGTGCTTGATATTCAAGAACTACAATTAAAGTTTCAAATCAATCAAATAGAAGCAATAACAACATACTATGTGCAAAGTGCTGTAGTGAATTATTTAATAAACCAATAAATACAAAACAATGAAATCAAAGATTCACAAATACCAAAACAAATATTACAGAATGGGTAAAAATTTCAAATCAATTTTAGTAACTATAGTATTAGTTGCAGCAGTAACAATGGTATCTTGTAAAGACAATAAAGCCGAAACAAAAACAGAAACTACAACCGCTATAGAAAAGCAAGGAAAAGAACACACATCTGCCTATGTATGTCCAATGCACTGTAAAGGTAGCGGTAGTGATAAAGAAGGAAAATGTGGAACGTGTGGAATGGGTTATGTAAAAAATGAAGATAATAAGAAAGATGATAGTCACGAAGGGCATAATCACGAATAAATCGTTTAAGAGAATATACTATGAAGCATAGCTATCACATACAAGGGATGACTTGCAACGGTTGTCGTAATCATGTAGAGCAAACACTTTCTGCGGTAGAGGGAGTGACAAATGCTAGTGTAAATTTAGAAAACGAAGAAGCCATTATTGAGATGGAATCTCATATTTTGACAGATACGTTTCAAAAAGCGCTACCAGAAAAGTATACGATTACCAAAAAGCAGCAAAACAAGGTGTCTAACAGTGTAAGTGCAGACAATGTATTTCTGGCAACAGAAGAAAAAACAAAGTTACAACAACTCAAACCTTTGTTTATAATATTAGGATACATAGCAATTGCAACAGTATTGTTAAACTATAAACGTGACACATGGGATGAAGCTATGCTAGACTTTATGGGGTTGTTTTTTATAGTTTTTAGTTTTTTCAAAATTCTAGATGTAAAAGGCTTTCCTAAGAGTTTTAAAATGTATGATCCACTAGCAAAAGTAATACCTATCTATGGTTGGATATATCCGTTTATAGAAACCGTATTGGGGTTGATGTTCTTGATGCGATTTGAAATTCCTATCGCACTAATAGCGACACTAATTATTTTAGGAATCACAACCGTAGGTGTTACCAAAACACTACTGGATAAAAAGTCAATTCAATGTGCCTGTTTAGGAACGACTCTTAAACTTCCAATGACAGAAGCAACATTTATTGAAAACGCTATTATGATCGTGATGGCTGTGTTTATGTTAATTCAGTTTATATAGTATAGTGGTATATAAGTTTAACTGCTATAAGAAAAATTAAAAAATAGTTACAATGAATAAGAATATTTTATATCTCGGTATTGCAGTACTTATAGGATTATTTGCGGGTTATTTATTATTCGGAAATAGTTCAGATACTACCAATCAAGAAACGCCACATAGTCATGACCATTCGGTAGAAACTGCAAATCAAATGTGGACGTGTTCTATGCATCCACAAATTATGCTGTCTGAAGCAGGTGATTGCCCAATTTGTGGAATGTATCTAATTCCTGCCAAATCTGATGCCGATGGTCTTGCTGCTAATGAAATTAGAATGACTGAAAATGCAATGGCATTGGCTAATATTCAGACTATCATTGTAGGTGATACAATAACTAATGGTAGAGACGGAATGATTTTACTATCGGGTACAATTACTATAAATGAGGAAAATAATGCCGTGCAATCAAGTCATTTTGATGGTCGTCTTGAACGTTTGAATGTAAGTTATGAGGGGCAGAAAATACATCGAGGTCAACAGATAGCTGCGGTATATGCACCTAAGCTTGTAGCCGCGCAACAAGAATTAATTACTGCTACATCTTTGAAAGAATCACAACCAGCCTTGTATAATGCAGTGCGTAATAAATTGAAGCTTTGGAAACTTTCAGAAAGTCAAATCAATAGTATTGAAACCTCTGGAAAAATACGTGAGAACTTCCAGATATATGCTACAGTTTCGGGAACCGTAGCAAAGGTAATGGCAGCTGAAGGCGATTATATAAAACAAGGACAGCCTATTTTAAAAGTAAGTAATTTAAATTCAGTTTGGGCAGAATTTGATGTGTATGAGAATCAAATTTCACAGTTTAAAAAGGGTCAGAAAATTAAAGTAACTACTACTGCATATGCTGATGCAACATTTGATGCTACAATTTCTTTTATAGATCCTATTTTAAATACTCAAACACGTACTGTAACTATGCGTGCTACCTTGAAGAATAAAAACAATGTATTAAAACCCGGAATGTTTGTTACCGGAAAAATCAAAGGAACTTCTCAAGCTTCAAAAGAAATGCTTACTGTGCCATCAAGTGCGGTGTTATGGACAGGAAAGCGCTCTTTAGTGTATGTAAAAACAAATCCTACCAAGGCTATTTTCGAAATGCGAGAAGTAACTATTGGAAATCGTAACGGCGAGCATTATAGTATTACTGCTGGATTAGAAAACGGAGATGAAATAGTAACAAATGGAACATTCACAGTAGATGCGGCAGCTCAGTTGCAAGGCAAAAAATCAATGATGAATAAATCAGGGGGTAAAACAAAGACAGATCATAAGTGATATATAGAGATGCAATACTTAAGATTGGTGTACGACCCTTTCCGGCAATAATTAAAGAATATAAACGACTTCTTGATTAGGCAAAAAACCAATAATCAATAACAGGTTTTTTATTCCAGGAAATAAGTAGTTCTTCTATTTCTTTTTTCCCTGTTGGAGATGCTACTACAATTATTATTTGTGTGTTTTCTATCGTTTTAATATCCTCATAATGTTTTAATCGCACATCATAAATATCCTTTCCTATTTTTCTCTCATTATCACATACCCAATGAAACGTATCGTTATACGATTGTAAAAGTTTAGCCATGTCTTTTCCGTTTTTTCCGGCACCCCACAATACCAAAGGTCGCGTTTGGTCTCTATCTAACTCATAGAAAAAACGTAGTTTAAGGTCAAAATATCGATTGTCTTTATATTCTTCCCAAGTACGTGAAATTCTATTAGATCGATCTCTCCAATGATGTAAGATTTTATCTATCCCGATGACTGTTAACCCTAACTTATAAAACCGAAAACAAAGGTCATAATCTTCTGGATATATTATCGGATCAAAAGCTCCTGCTGCATCAAAATCCTCTTTATGTATTAGCCAACAATGAGATGGGATTACACATTCTCTATAAATCTCTTGATAATGAGTACTTGTTCTGGCAACTTCATTAAGCCATTTTTCGTATTTAATAAACCCGTCACCAACCACACCTTTATCTACAAAATGTTTTGTTCCTCCGGCGATTACCGTTCCTTTTCCGTGTTTATTCCATTCTTCTACAAGCACTTGTATTTTATAGTCCGGCATCTTATCATCAGAATCCATTCTATTGATTAATGTACCTTTGGTTTCTGCATATCCCACTTGTAGCGTTGGGATTAGTTTTGGCCTATTACTATTAAAAAACCGAATTCTAGAGTCTTTTTTAGCATATTCTTGTAAAATTTTTGGACTGTCATCTGATGAATGATCATTTACTGCAATTAGTTCCCAGTTTTGATAGGTTTGTGCTAGAACAGAATCCAAACAATCGTGCAAATAGGGGGCAGTATCTTTGACTGCCATTATAATAGTTACTAGTGGTTCGTTGATCATTGTTTTGAGGAATTTTTCCAGGATTCTGGTAGTTTTTTTGTTATTTCAATGTTTTGAAATGCTTCACTAGAACGAGCCCCATGAGTTTTTACCCATTCTGCCATTTCTAAAAGACCAGTTTGTAAATCTATCTGTTTTGTGGGATTAAAAACCGTGTCAAACTTTTTATGATTAGCATAGGCATGAATTACTTCTTCTCGTTTTTCTAATTGTTTTATGTTTACTTCAGATTGCATTGCATTACTAACTGCTATTGCTAATTCTTTTACAGAATATACAGTATCACTTCCTATATTAAAAACAGTATTATAAGCATTGGGTATATGTACAGCATTAGCAATATAAGGTGCAACATTATCAATATGTGTAAAAGCTCTTGTTTGTTCTCCGTTTCCAAAAACAGTTAACGGTTTGTTTTCCAAAATTTGATTCATAAATATCCCTACAACATTACGATATTTATCTCCTATGTTTTGATGTGTTCCGTATACATTATGAGGTCTAAAAATAATATAATCCATACCAAACATCTTATGTGCATTTATCAGATCTAATTCGACAGCGTATTTTGCTATTCCATAAGGATCTTCTGGTTGCGGATATTGTGTTTCTACCAATGGCAGTGTATTAGTCCCATACACAGCAATAGAAGAGGTAAAAACAAAACATTTTATGTTATGAGTAACCGATGCATTGATCAGATTAACACTACCGATCAGGTTATTTTGATAATTGAAATGTCTTATAAAATGGCTTAATCCTTCTGCTGCATAGGCTGCCAGATGGTAGACATAAGAAAACTGATATTCTTTGAAAAGACTATGTATTAAATTAACATCTAGGATCGAACCTTCATAAAATAGTGCTGCAGGGTTTACATTTTCTTTATTTCCTCCAGAAAGATCATCTAATACTACAACTTTATGGTCTTGTTTTAGTAAATGATTGACAACATGAGAACCTATAAATCCTGCTCCGCCAGTTACAAGTGAAGTTATTTTCATTTGGCAAACCTACATAAATTGATCATATATGAAAAAAACTTTTATATAAAATGAATTTTCTATTTCCGTTAGACCTTAATTAGAGTAATTGGATTATAATAGATCCAATGATAAGATACATGCTTGCACAATATCCTATCCTATATTGTTATAATTATCTTTTACAGTATTAATAATAATACTCGTTTTGGGTTTTAAATAAGGATGAATCGCAAGAAATAATTCTTTTACTATTTTTTGGTAGTTTATTTCTTATATATAAAAGCTGTAAATAACAAAAACCTGCAATGAAATTGCAGGTTTTATGCTTGTTGTGACCTCGGCAGGATTCAAACCTGCAACCTCTTGAGCCGTAATCAAGTGCACTATTCAGTTATGCTACGAGGCCGTTTTGCGGGTGCAAATATAATTGTTTTTTATATTGTTATCAAAATTTATATTGACTTTTTAATAACTAAAAAAGGCTTGCTAATATGCTTCAGTAAAATAATACTAGAAAGCACAATCCAAGTAGCTTGATATTAAATACTTAAGTTGTTTCATTACATCGTGTTTCATTGCAACTAACTTTTTTAATCATTTTTTTTTCAATTTTCATTATTTTCGACCAATGAACATACAAGATTTTATTAGAGATATTCCTGATTTTCCAAAACCCGGAATTATATTTAAAGATATTACACCATTATTGGCAAATCCTAAAGCTTTGATTAGTTGTGCAGATCAATTGACAAGCTTTTGCCCAGAGGGCGAAAAGATTGATAAAGTGATAGGTATAGAGGCGAGGGGTTTTATTATAGGTGGAATGATTGCAGAGCGTTTAGGTGCTGGTTTTGTGCCAGTTCGCAAAAAAGGAAAACTTCCGTATACTATCAAATCAAAAAGTTATGGTTTAGAGTATGGAGAAGATACTCTAGAGATTCATACAGATGCTATTGCTTCTGGAGAGCGCGTCTTGATTCATGATGATGTGCTGGCAACCGGTGGTACTGCCAAAGCAGTTTGTGATTTGGTGCAAGAGTTGGGTGGCGTAGTGGTGCAATGTAATTTTATTATGGAACTTGATTTTCTAAACGGAAAGGATAAGCTGGATGTCCCAATTTCATCATTGTTGAATTACTAAAAAAAAAGCCTTCATATTTATGAAGGCTAAGTTTAACATGCAGCAATGGATTACTTTTTTGAGGTAGCGATTATTGCACCATCCTTTGCTTTATCTCCATATATGCTTATGGCTGTTGCAGATTTAAGAAAATCTACTTCGGCTAATTGATCTGATTTAGCAAGACTATCAAGAGTTTCAAAATCAGATTCTTTTCCATCAATAATAATTAGCTTTTCTATTTCAGTATTATCTATAAACCTGAATTTTTGATTATTCGAGTTGTGAAAAGGATGCATTTTTTGACCATTAAAGGTGAAGTTACCGTCCTCATCTTCTTCAAAAGTAAAAGATTTCATGATTTGGTCTTTTAGCTTCATGATGTTTAAGTGGCCGTTAAAAGATAATGAATCTGTTTCTTCATCAAAATTAAAATCGAAAGCGAAGTTGTGCTTTTTCATGATGCTATCCATATCAATCATTGATAGGTTATGTCCAGATTGGTTTTTTAATGCGATCTTGTCAAACATGCCAGAATTGGTTATAAAAAGACTACCATTATTGTAACCTAATTCGATCTCAGAAATTGGCGAATTAGAGGAAGAAGAATACTGACTCTTTGATTTTCCTTTTTTTAGCAGAATACTTAAACTGGTGATTTCACTTTTGTCATTGTATTCAATTTTTTTAAGGATTAATTCAATTCCATTTTCAGAAAAAAATGTCTGTAAATCCTCGAGTTCTTTTTCTGTAGTATTTTTATTGATTACAGCAGTTATCTTGTCTGATTGCGTATTATTGGTTGTTAACCATTGATTTGTAGTTGAGGTAAAGGCTGTTAAGGATAGCATACCTAGTATGCTCATTCCTAAAATGATCCATTTTTTCATACTAAATAATATTTTGATTATTAAAACTTCATTTTTAAATACGAAAATATATAGCTTGTGTTGCAAATAATATTTTCAAAACAAAAAAGAGCTATCCTAATGCTCTTTTTGTGACATAGAGCCTCCATCCAAAAATAAGTAGTTGTAATTTGGATGCTTTACTTAAGTCCAGACGTTTTTTGGTAAAACTAGGAAGAATTAACTTGTTTAGTTTTGCAAGAATTGAAAACAATATATTTTTCATACTGCGAAAATAAAAAAAACAGGGAAAATATAGATTTTAATTTATAAACAATGCTATACTTATTTTATATTCGCAACCAAAATAGTATGCTATGGTTGGAAGTGTGTTTTATGTACTAATAGGACTTGTTTTACTTGTTGTAGGGGGGGAGTTTTTGGTTAGGTCTTCTGTTGCGTTATCTTTTAGACTTAAGCTTTCTAAGATGGTGATAGGTTTAACAGTAGTTTCTTTTGCAACATCTGCACCAGAGTTATTAGTAAGTATTCAAGCAGCATTAGATGGGCTTTCTGATATCTCTTTGGGAAATGTTGTCGGTTCTAATATTGCCAATATTGGCTTGGTTTTAGGTATTACTGCTATCATAGGACCACTTGCAATTGATAGGGATTTTTATAAGTTTAATTGGCCAGTTATGGTGTTGCTATCCTTTGCGCTATATCTTCTTTTAAAAAATGATGGAGTGTTAAGTCAGTTAGAAGGACTGGGTTTACTCTTATCTCTATTCTTATATCTCTTTTTGTTGTTAAGAAGAGCAAGGAAATTCTCAGATACGACGGTAGAAGAAGTGGATGATTCTCTTCAAAAGACATCTAATTTTAAGATTTTTGTTTGGTTACTAATCGGAGGTAGTGCTTTATATTTTGGATCAGAGTTTTTGGTTAGTGGAGCAGAAGATATTGCATTAAAAATGGGAGTAAGCGAAGGTGTGATAGCAGTAACTTTAATTGCGATAGGAACAAGTGTTCCTGAATTAGCTGCTTCTGTTATAGCAGCTCTTAAACAAGAGAAAGCTATTTCTCTTGGAAACCTTATAGGGTCTAATATTTTTAATATAGCTTCGGTTCTTGGGATTACATCCTTAATTCAGCCTATTGCAGTAAAAGACGAAACATTGATGAGCGTAAATATTTATTGGATGCTTGGTTTTGCAATTATTTTATTGCCATTAGCATTTATTCCAAAAAAAATGATCTTAAATCGCCCTAAAGGACTTTTAATTTTTGTAGGGTATTGTGTATTTATAGCATTAGTGTTTATGAAGTGATACTATATATATATAAAAGTATATAATAAAAAACACCTTCAGAAATTTTCTAAAGGTGTTTTTTTGCGTTTAACCAACATAGTATAGTTAGTTAAGTTCTAGTATATTGTTATGCTAACATTGCAGAAACATCAGCTGTTTTAACAGTTTTTACAATTCTAGCAGCAATTTTGTATGGATCACCATTAGATGCAGGACGACGATCTTCTAACCAACCTTTCCAGCCATTTTCTACTGTAATGATTGGGATTCTTATTGATGCTCCTCTATCAGATACACCATAACTAAAATCTGTAATTGCAGCAGTTTCATGTAAGCCTGTTAATCGCTGATCGTTAAACTCACCGTATACAGCAATATGTTCCTTTGTTACAGGTCTGAAAGCTTCACAAATAGTTTCATAAATTTCTTTAGAACCACATGTTCTTAATACTTCGTTAGAGAAGTTTGCATGCATACCAGAACCATTCCAGTCTCCTTTAACAGGTTTTGGGTGGTATTCGATGTAGTAACCATATTTTTCTGTAAGACGATCTAAAAGATATCTTGCTATCCATATTTCATCTCCTGCTTTTTTAGCTCCTTTCGAGAATAATTGAAATTCCCACTGTCCACTAGCAACTTCTTGGTTGATACCTTCAAAGTTAAGTCCAGCATCAATACAAAGATCGGCATGTTCTTCTACAAAATCTCTTCCGTGAGTGTTTCTTCCTCCTACTGAGCAGTAGTACATACCTTGAGGACCAGGGTATCCACCAACAGGGAAACCTAAAGGTAGTTGAGTATGCCTGTCCATGATAAAGTATTCTTGCTCAAAACCAAACCAGAAATCATTATCATTGTCATCAATTGTTGCTCTAGCGTTAGATTCGTGAGGAGTACCATCAGCATTCAAAACCTCTGTCATTACCATATATCCGTTTCTTCTTGTAGGATCTGGATAGATAGCTACTGGCTTTAGCAAGCAATCCGAAGATCCTCCTTCTGCTTGTCTTGTAGAACTTCCATCAAAAGACCATACTGGGCAATCTTCAAGCTTTCCGCTGAAATTTTCTTCAACTTTTGTTTTACTTCTTAGGTTAGCAGTTGGTTTATAACCATCTAGCCATATGTATTCTAATTTAGCTTTACTCATAATTAACACTTTACAAATTGAACTCTTAAAGGTTTCAAAATTAACTCTTCTTTTGGTATATACAAAAAAAATAGGGGTGTTTAAGGTAAAACCGCATTGATTTTTATCAACACCCTACTTTTTTTTGGGGTATTTTGTAAAATTATCATTTTTAAAAGAATATATTTTTCATATTAATAATGTAAACTTCTTTTATATTTGTAGTAAAACTTACTCAATTATGTCAACACTTAGATTTCAAGCGCTAAAAGAGACGTTAAATCGTAGTACTGTAGTAGTTACAGAAACAGAACGTCGCTCAGTATTGTTTGGTGAAAATGTATTTAATCAAACAACAATGATGCAATCTTTAACCAAAGATGCATATAGTAGTGTTATGAATGCTATAGAAGATGGTTCTAAAATTGATCGTAGAATTGCTGATCAAATAGCTTCTGCAATGAAAGATTGGGCATTGTCAAAAGGGGTGACACATTATACCCATTGGTTTCAACCCTTAACTGGTGCTACTGCAGAAAAGCATGATGCTTTTTTTGAAACTATAGGTAATGGGCAGGCTATAGAAAGATTTGGAGGAGGTCAACTTGTGCAACAAGAACCAGATGCATCCTCTTTTCCGCATGGAGGTATCCGTAATACATTCGAGGCTAGAGGGTATACCGCTTGGGACCCAACTTCTCCTGCTTTTGTTTACGGTACCACGCTTTGTATACCTACAGTTTTTGTAGCATATACTGGAGAGGCGTTAGATTATAAAACACCTTTATTAAGGGCTTTACAGGCAGTAGATCATGCTGCTACAGCAGTAGCAAAGTATTTTGATAAAAATGTAAAAAAAGTAAATGCCTCTTTAGGGTGGGAACAAGAGTATTTTTTGATAGATCAGGCGTTAGTAGATTCTAGACCTGATATTGTAATGACAGGTAGAACATTGTTAGGGCATTCTTCGGCAAAAGGGCAACAATTAGATGATCATTATTTTGGTAGTATACCGACAAGGGCTTTGAATTTTATGATGGATCTTGAAGTAGAATGCATGCTGTTAGGGATTCCCGTAAAAACACGTCATAATGAAGTGGCTCCAAATCAATTTGAGTTAGCCCCTATATATGAAGAAACTAATTTGGCGGTAGATCATAACTCATTATTAATGGATCTTATGGGTAAAGTTGCTACTAGGCATAAATTTAAGGTATTGTTGCATGAAAAACCATTTGCAGGCGTAAATGGATCAGGAAAACATAATAATTGGTCTTTAAGTACTAATACAGGTGTAAATTTATTGGGGCCAGGAAAAACACCTATGAGTAACCTTCAGTTTTTAACATTTTTTATTAATACAATAAAAGCAATTGATGAAAATGAAGAACTAATGCGTGCCGGAATAGCTTCGGCCAGTAATGATCATCGTTTAGGCGCAAATGAGGCTCCTCCTGCTATCATGTCTGTCTTTATAGGAGAACAGTTAACAGCTGTGCTTAAGGAACTAGAAGGCGTTACAGATGGTAAATTATCTCCTCAAGAAAAAACAGATCTGAAGCTTAATGTAGTTGGGAAAATACCAGAAATTCTTTTGGATAATACAGACCGTAATCGAACATCACCTTTTGCTTTTACCGGAAACAAGTTTGAATTTAGAGCAGTAGGGTCTAAGGCGAATTGTGCTAATCCAATGACTATTCTAAATACTATTGTTGCAAAGCAACTTGTAGCGTTTAAGAAAGAAGTAGATGCTTTAATTGATAAAAAAGGATTGAAAAAAGATGAAGCTATTTTTAATGTACTTCGAGAATATATTAAAAAGTCTAAAAATATTCTTTTTGAAGGTAATGGATATAGTGCAGATTGGGAAAAAGAAGCAAAAAAAAGAGGCTTAAGTAATAATAAAACAACTCCTGAAGCTCTCAAAGCTAAAGTTTCAAAGAAAAATATTGCACTTTTTGAAGAAATGGGAGTGATGAATAAAATTGAAGCTCAAGCACGTTATGAAATAGAGATCGAGGAATACGTAATGCGTATTCAAATAGAAGGGCGAGTTCTTGGAGATATTGCTAGAAACCATGTTATTCCTACAGCGATTCGTTATCAAAATATGTTGATTAATAATGTCTCTGGGTTAAAGGCTTTGTATGAAAAAGATTTTAAGAAGTACTCGAAAGAGCAGATGGAGATTATAGAAGAAATTTCTGAACATATAGGGAAAATCAACACTAAAGTTAATGAGATGACAGAGCAACGTCGAAAAGCAAACAAACTTGAGGACATAGAGAAGAAAGCCTTAGATTATTGTAATAAAGTGAAGCCTATGTTTGATGAAATTCGATATAGTTGCGATAAATTAGAATTGTTAGTAGATGATGAATTATGGCCTTTAACGAAGTACAGAGAACTTCTTTTTACTAGATAAGTAGGAATTAACTTACTTACTTGCTTTTTTA
The DNA here is from genome assembly GCA_947501475.1 of uncultured Aquimarina sp. GTDB lineage: Bacteria > Bacteroidota > Bacteroidia > Flavobacteriales > Flavobacteriaceae > Aquimarina. Next base: position 220,767 of record CANMWA010000010.1, read on the forward strand.
GGTCGATTCTTAACAAAATATTAATATCTGTTAAATCCTTAATAAGTCCATATCGATACTTGTTTTACGGGTTTTCCGTAACGTATTTCATCGAATACTTAAATTTTTCGTAATAATAGCTTTAATATTTTCATAAATTTGAACAAGTTGTATTTGTTTTTTTATATAACGATACCCCTAAAGCTCCCAAAAATACTACTTAATTTTTTTAAAAGCTGATATAGATATATTCTATTGGGCTTTTCTTATGCTCTGTTTTGAAATAGTTAACTCATAATCATTTTAATTATATTACGTATGAAAAAAGTAGTTCTTAGCCTAGCAGCTTTATTAAGCGCGGGAGTGGTGATTGCTCAGTCAAACACTAGTAACGTTAGTCAAACAGGAGATGAAAATACTGCCAATGTTTTTCAGGCAGGGATTTCAAATTCTGCTAACACAGTACAAGATGGTAGATCAAATGAAGCTGAAACCATCCAAGGAAGCGAATCTGCTGTATCAGCAGGTGGTGTTGTAGAGCAAACTCAAACAGGAGATAAAAACTCTGCATTTGCTCAACACGAAGAAAGCGAAAATCAAGTTTATCAAAAGCAAGTCGGTAGCGGAAACTCAGCAAATGCTACTCAAAATTTAGCTTTTTTAGGAGGCGGTAATATAGCAGACCAACTTCAAGAAGGTGATGGTAATACAGGGGTTGTTTCTCAAGAAGGAGAAAGAAATTCAGCTTTTCAGGTTCAGTTTGGGGATGCAAATTCTGCGACTACGAATCAGGAAGGAATTGCCAATAGAAGTGATATTGAACAAGAAGGTACATTTAATACAGCTACTATTGCACAAGTAGGACTTAATAATACTGCTACTCAAATTCAGCTTGGTGATGCTAACTTAGCAAGAGCAGAACAATGGGGAACAACGAATTCATTAAGTCAAGAACAAGATGGAGGAGGTAACATAGCTACTTCTCTTCAAGGTAGTTCTATCTTTGATTCTAGAGGAGGAAGAGTACAACAAATACAAGTTGGTAATGAAAACGAAGCTTTTGCAAACCATGAAGAAGATAACAATACAACTCTTCAAAGTCAAGAAGGCGATGTTAATATGGCAAGCGCAGAGCAAAACTTAGGATCTTTTGGAGGTGATAACTTTGCAATCCAGTTACAATCAGGTAATGGAAATATTGTTGAAGCTTCTCAAAACGGAAGTACAAATAGCTCTAACCAATCTCAAAGTGGAGATGAAAATGCAGCTAGCGCTACACAATCTGGAACAGACAACATTCTTGCACAAAACCAAATAGGAGCAGGTAATTCTGCTACTTCTCTTCAAGGTGGTTTTTTCTTTGCTTCTAGAGGAGGTAATGTTAATCAGCTTCAATTAGGAGATGGGAATGAAGCAAATGCTAGACAGGAAGAGGATAATAACACTTCGGTTCAAAATCAATTAGGAGACGGTAACAGTGCTTCAGTTACTCAAAATATAGCGACTTTTGGTGGTGAAAACAATTCATCTCAATTCCAGTCTGGAAACAATAACACTGCAGAAGCTTCTCAAGAAGGTGAAGCTAATTTAGTAATGCAATTACAATTTGGAGATGAGAATATGGCGACTTCTTCTCAAAACGGAATTGGTAACACAAGTAATATATTTCAAAGTGGTAGTTTAAATGTTGCTGCAGATACTCAGATAGGAACAGGTAATACTACTGATGTTTCTCAATTTGGAGATATGAATACAAGTACAATTCTTCAATCAGGAGCAGGTAACACTGCAAATGTAACTCAAGTAGGTTTTTAAGGAGAATTATAGTAAATTCAACTAAACTTTAATACCTTTATTAGAGTTATGCTTAATGATATCATTAAGCATAACTCTTTTATTGATTTTTTAATCTCTGAACTATGAATAGTACTATTTTTACAAAAGCTTTGATGTTTTTTATTCTTTTTTCTGCTACAATTTATAGCCAGAATATCAAGAATGAAGACGAGCTGTCTATTTCCGATCAAGATAAATTTATTGCCTTGTCTCAAATTAGTAGTGCGACACCGCAATTAAATACTTTAGAAGGTTTAAATACTGTTTTTATTCAACAAATAGGGAATAATAACAATGTGTTATCAAGTATAATAGCAGAGTCTTCTAGTATCAATATCATCCAAAATGGAAATGAAAACCAGATTGAAATCAATGAAACTGCTAGAGAAATACAAAAAACAATTACCCAATTAGGTGATAATAATACAGTTGTTGATTTCTCTTTTAATCCAGATATATCTACAAATTTAGAGCTAATACAAGAAGGGAATAACTTAAACTTTGAACGCTTTGGTAATAATGACCTATCAAAAAGTTTAAAATTTAAAATGGCTGGTGATGCCAGAACTATTATTGTAAGAAGTTTTTAATCTTCAATACATATGAAACCTAAACTTGTTATACTATTTATTTTAATTTTTAAGGTTTCATTTGCTCAATTTACCAACACAGATGTAGTTGCCAAAATACAAACCGAATCTATTGATGGTGCTATTTCTTTACTAAGTAATGCAACCAATACTTCAGAAGTATATAAGAGTTTACGGTATACTTTTTCGGTTTTTAGAACTAATGCAAATGATAACTTAACAAAGAATATTCAAGAAGCAAGATTTACTTTAGAAGCTAATGAGAGTAAAGAACTTTCAAAAATTTCTATTAATGAAGATGAAAAAGATCAATTGGTAGTATTACTACTTATTTATGAAGAAGATCAAATAGTAGGGAAAGATCGATTGGTTTTTAATGAAAAAAAAGCCAAAAAAGTAGTAGAGCAAAATGAAGAAATCTCTGACGAATCTGATGATGGGATCGAGCTTAAAGGAATCGTAATAGAAGAAACGAAGACCAAGCCAGGGAAAGATTTTTATGATTTCTTTTATACATCTTACTCTTTAAGTCAGATCAATGGAAATAAAGTTGTTGGAGTGTTTGAAAAATTAAGCTTTGGTAGGAGTACCATAATTCAAGTTAAAATAGAAGATAATGTTATTCACGAATTTATAGGTAAACCAGATTTGGAATATTTAGAGCAAATGTCGAAAATTGCAATTCGTAAAGTGTATAAATATTTTAAAGACCTAAAGAAACAGAAAAATGATATTTTTCAGTATTAATCAATTTTAATGATGAGATCAATAATAACCATACTTCTTGTTTTTGTAGCCTATAATTTTTCTTTTGGACAGGATTTGGTATACAGGCCCAAGAATCCCGCTTTTGGAGGTGATACATTTAACTATCAGTGGCTTTTGAGTTCGGCAGAAGCTCAAAATACATTTACCGAAGATAGTCAAGGAAGAGATCAACGATCTGATTTGGAAAGATTTACAGAGAATTTAAATAGCCAGTTGTTAAATCAGATATCAAGAACATTATTTAATGAACAGTTTGGAGAAGATGGCCTTACTGAAGGTACCTTTAATTTTGGTACACTGTTCGTAGAAATTTTTCCATCTGGCGAGGGATTAGTAATCAATATCCTTGATACTAGTACTGGAGATCAATCCCAAGTAATAATTCCTAATTAATTTTTAATGCATAATACTATTTACAAGGTAATCATAATAATTTCTTGTGCACTTTTATTGTCTGGATGTGGGGCATATTTTAATCAGCCCATTACAATAGAAAATGCCAGAATTGGTGAAGACACAAAAGTAACCAAGACACTTAGAGATTTTCCTTCACCCGTCGAACCAGTAGTAGTTGGTGTTTATAAATTTAGGGATCAAACAGGGCAATACAAACCCACCGAGAGTGGAAATACCTTTAGCACAGCAGTAACACAAGGAGCAACAACAATATTAGTAAAAGCATTAGAAGACTCTAAATGGTTTGTGCCCATAGAAAGAGAAAGTTTAAGCAATCTGCTTAACGAACGTAATATTATACGTTCTACCCGAAAAGAATACAGAAAAAGCAAAAACCCTAACGAACCTCAATTACCACCATTATTATATGCAGGGATTATCTTAGAAGGAGGAATCGTTTCGTATGATTCTAATATAATAACAGGAGGATTAGGAGCAAGATATTTTGGAGTAGGTGGGTCTACCCAATATCGACAAGACAGGATAACGGTCTATCTACGTGCTGTTTCTACATCTAATGGTAAAATTTTAAAAACAGTCTATGTTTCAAAAACTATCCTTTCGCAAGCGCTAGATGCTAACTTTTTTAGATATGTAAGATTTAAAAAATTACTCGAAGCAGAAACAGGTTTTACTAAAAATGAACCGGCACAAATGGCTGTGTCCGAAGCTATAGAAAAAGCTGTAGAATCATTAATTGTTGAAGGTATAGAAGATAAACTATGGGCAGCCAATGCAAATCCCGAAGACATCAATAATTTGATTACAGAGTATAAGGCCGAAAAATATGAGGCGCAAAATACAGGGCTGTATGATCGTTATTTTAAAGAGCGAAGAGGAAAAACATCTGTTTTTGTAAAAGGCGGAGCAGCATATATTAGTGGTGATTACAATAATCCAGAATTAACATACGATATCAAGGTCGGGGGGCGTAGATATCTTAACCCATACCTAAATGTTAATGTTACGGTTAGTAAATTTGAACTCACCAATCAAAACTCTTTTTCTGAAGGATTTAATGCTGTTGATTTAAATACAGAACTAATGCTATTACCTTTTGAAAAATTATCACCCTTTTTCTTTGGAGGCATAGGATCAGTAAATAATGATGATTTTGATAGAACACTTTTTAAATTTCAATACGGAGCAGGTATAGAATATTTGCTAAACGATAAAATAGGACTCTCTGTCAATGCAACGCATAATCTTGTATTAAATGATGAATTAGATAATATCGTTCAAGGTAAACGAGATGATCAGTATTTTAATTTCTCTTTTGGATTCAATTGGTATTTTGGTAAACCCATAAAAATGAATAAAAAATCAAGAACCTTAGAACAAAAGAAAAAAGAAGAGCTACAGGAGCTAAAAGAGCGAAATAGAAAAGTTAGAAAAGAAGGGATAAGCCCACAATAATAAATTAATACGGTACTAAATAATTTATAGTAACCGAATATATCTCATAATAGAGATGAGAATTAAAATCAACATAACAGTGAAAGGATTTATTTTTAAGATAGTAAGCATTTTGGTAGTTATTACTATGATTTCTTGTAGTGAAGATACTATTGATCTAGAAGGTTTAGGATCTGTAACTGGAAAAGTCGTTAAAAAAGGCACCAACGAGCCTCTAGAGAATGTAAAAATGTCTACTACTCCAGGATCAAGTACCGTCTTTACAGATGCAGATGGTTTTTATAAAATAGAGAATATACCTTCGGGAGATTATTCGCTTTCTGCCCAAAGAGAAGGGTTATTAGCCGTTTTTGAAGGTATTACAGTTATTGCCGGAGGTGCATTAGAAGTGGTTCTTGAAATGGATATAGAAACAGCAACAAATCGCCCACCTACTGCTGCAACATTACTCACACCTACAGACAATGCTATTGATGTTCCTGTTGAAATACAATTGGTATGGAGCGCTAGTGATCCCGATAATGATGAAATTAAATATACCGTAAACCTCAGAAACGAAAATAATACAAATGTTGAAGTTTTTGAAAATATATCAGATACCGTATATACAGTATCCGGATTGTCATATAGTACAAAATACTTTTGGCAAGTAACCGCTAGTGATGATATTAATCCCGCGGTTAATAGCGTAACTTTTGCTTTTGAAACTACAAATCCACCAAATAATAGAATTGTATATACCCGTTTAGTAGATGGTAATAGTGTAATTTACTCTGCAGACGAGAGTGGCGGTACAGAGATAGCACTTACTTCAATTACAAAAAATAGTTTTAGACCTAGAAGAAATATGACTACAGGAAAAATCGCTTTTTTACAGTCAGTAGGATCACAAACACATTTATTTATAATGAATGAAGACGGCTCTGAAAGTAAACAAGTTACTTCTCAGGTCGGAGTAGCTGGATTTAATTTAGAAGAAATAGATTTTTCATGGGATGGTAACGGGGCAAAAATACTATACCCTAATCAAGATAAATTGTATGCTATAAATGTTAATGGTAGCGGCCTTGAGCAGATATATCAAACAACAGATGGTAGTCTGATTACCGAGGTAGATAAAAACGAAAATACCGCAATCATAGCCTTAAAAACAAATGATTTAGATGGGTACACCGTAAGGATTTTTACCATTGACCTGGCTGGGGTAGAACAAAATGTGGTATTAACTGGAGTAATGGGCGCAGCAGGAGGTATTGATGTATCTGCTGATGGAACTCAACTGTTATACACTCGTGATATGTCTGGAGCCGAAAATACTACCTACAGACAATTAGATTCAAGACTATTTGTGTATAATTTTGGTGGAGCCACTAGTACAGACTTATCAATAAACAAAGCCTCTGGTACAAATGACCTCGATGCAAGGTTTTCACCAAACGAAGCCAGTGTGATTTTTGTAAATACTTCTAATGATGGAGTATCCGTAAAAAATGTTCAAACACTATCAATTTCAGATCTAACCAGTAGAGCAACAATACTACAAAATGCAGCTATGCCAGATTGGGAGTAGGTCAAGTTTATGATTTTTGATAAACGAATATCTGTAGTATAAATTCATATTAGATAATCAAAAACATGCAGCTACTTTTAAAAAAAGTAGCTGCATGTTTTTAAAAACTTCGCAGCAATCTATCGAAGACTTTGCAGCTATCTGTTCAAGACTTTGCAGTAATCTATTGAAGACTTTGCAGCAGTTTTTAAATAAGATGGTTGCATATTTTACGCATGTACAGCTTCATTAGATCTTAGGATAGAAAAATCACAATAAAAAACCCATATATATTTATAATCCATATTTCTAAATTCGTAATTAATTCAATTATCTTTGCCCTTTAATTTTTTTGGTATCATGAGTCAAGAAGTAAGCAAACGTTATGCTCAACGAGGAGTTTCAGCATCTAAAGAAGACGTGCACAGCGCGATAAAAAATATCGATAAAGGACTTTTTTCAAAAGCATTTTGTAAAATAGTTCCAGATTATCTAACGGGAGATGATGATTATTGCTTGATTATGCATGCAGACGGAGCTGGAACAAAATCTTCTCTGGCATATATGTATTGGAAAGAAACCGGAGATGTTTCTGTATGGAAAGGTATAGCACAAGATGCGCTAATCATGAATATAGATGATCTATTATGTGTGGGAGCGACTGATAATATTATGTTATCGTCGACTATCGGTAGAAATAAAAACCTGATTCCTGCAGAAGTGATCTCTGCCATTATTAACGGTACCGAAGAATTGCTAAAAGAACTTAATGATTTTGGAGTGAAAATTCATTCTACAGGTGGTGAAACAGCAGATGTAGGTGACCTAGTTAGAACCATCATTGTAGACTCTACCGTTACCGCTCGCATGAAACGTAAAGATGTTATTGATAATGCTAATATCATGGCAGGAGATGTTATCGTAGGATTAGCATCATTTGGTCAAGCCAGTTACGAAAAAGAGTATAACGGTGGTATGGGAAGTAATGGCTTAACTTCTGCACGACATGATGTGTTTAGTAAAATTCTTACCAAAAAATACCCAGAAAGTTTTGATCCTTCAGTTCCTTCAGATTTGGTGTATTCTGGTAAAACTAAATTGACAGATGAGGTCGAAAACGCTCCTATCAATGCAGGTAAATTAGTATTATCACCAACTAGAACCTATGCACCTATTATCAAAAAAATCTTATCAAAATACAATAGTAATGATATTCATGGTATGGTGCACTGTAGTGGTGGGGCACAAACTAAGATTCTTCATTTTATAGATAACCTTCATATTATTAAAGATAATTTATTTGAAGTTCCTCCTTTGTTTAAATTAATTCAAGAAAATTCTGCCACAGATTGGAAAGAGATGTATCAGGTATTTAATATGGGGCATCGTATGGAGTTATATGTTTCGCCAGGTACAGCCGAAGAAATTATCGAGATTTCTAAAAGCTTCAATGTAGATGCTAAGATTGTTGGTCGAGTAGAAGCTTCTGAAGAAAAAAAGCTTACTATTAAAAGTGAATTTGGAGCGTATATCTACTAACCCATAGTCACTTAGTAATATTTACTGAAACTTCTCGTTAGATACTATATAAGCTAATAGTATGAGAACCCCAAGATCATATATCTCTGTATTGTTTTTTACATTTATTTTTATGATATCCTGTTCATCAGATGACTCTGGTGATACATCAAATAATCCTGGTGTTACCGGTACTGATCTTTCTGATGCAGAAAACATCCAATTATTTCCTGCTACTCACCCTTTACATATAGATATTACCAATAGCCCTGTAGATCCTAATTCGAGTCTGATTTTGAACAATATAGGACTTGATAAAAACCTATTTGCTGATTTTGGTAGTGGTTTGTTTGAAGGTTCACCTATTGGTATACCTTATGTGGTGGTTAATGCAAGTCAATCAAAAGTACCTATCACATTTAGAGCAAATGATTATGATGGTAACTATGGCAGCGAGAGTGATCAAGAACCGTTTCCTATACCACTAGATGCACCTATCGAAGGAAATGGAGCTGGTGATAGTCATGTAATTTCGGTAGATGTTGAAAATTTGATGTTATATGAGTTGTATAATGCAACCCGAGTTGGGGATGGTTATGAAGCATCATCGGCTGCAGTTTTTAATTTGAATACTGTAGAATTTAGACCAGATGGTTGGACCTCTGCAGATGCAGCAGGGTTGCCGATATTTCCATTATTGGTGCGTTACCCTGAAATTGAAAAAGGAGAAATAGATCACCCTATTCGATTTACGATAAGTAGAAGTAAAATATACGAAGGCTACATACATCCTGCTCGACATTTGGTATCGGGTAATACAAGTGATGAGTTACTACCTTTTGGAGGAAGATTAAGATTAAAAGCTGATTACGATATTAGTGGTTTTTCTGAAACCAATCAGATTATTCTTCGTGCCATGAAAAAATATGGATTAATGCTTGCTGATGTAGGTTCTGATATGTTCATCACTGGGGCACCCAATGATAATTGGGATAATGATGATCTCAGAAACCTACGGCAAGTATCACTAGATAATTTTGAAGTTATCGAATTGGGAGAAATTACCAAAGCCAATTAAGATCTAAATTCTTGGTCTAGTTTTTTTGTTTTAATTTCTGAGAAACCTTCTTTTTTTTCTACTAACTCTATGGTATTATCATCATTAAACTTCCCTTCTTTTTTCTGTATAAAAAGAGGAACAGGTACTAATGAAGCCATAATAATAAATGCTATTAAGGCAGTTCGCCTCAATAATTTTTTGAATCTTTTCATTGTATTATAATAAAAATAGAGACCCTCATTTTTACCTAAAATGATGTCGATTTTAAAATTTGTTTATAGGATTGCCATAATGGCAAAGGATGTAGCTATCCTAGGGTGTAATGAAAAGAATCCTCTTCTGAAGTTATTTGTAGTGAGGTAATTATCTTTTGTTTCTGAAATAATGATATAAAGGCAGAATACTTTTTGAAACCATTGATAGTTAGTTCAGCGTGTTTTAGAGATAACTCCTTTGTCGAAGTATTTTTGTTGCAAATAAAACTAGAGTTTCTCTCTTTTTGTAAAATATGCCCAAAGCAAACTATATTTTGTGTTTCCTTTACTGCATCAACAATAAGCTCTGTAGTAACCTCTTTAATTCGAGGTTGAGTATAATTCGTATATCCTCCAAAACCAAATAATATAGTAATTAGAAATACCCATTTTGTAATGGTAATGTTTTGATATGTAGATAAGTTAATTCTCATGATCTATTTCAAAAATACAATTTTTGTGTAAGAAATGTATATTTAGAATCTTAAGATGCTATAGGGTTTTGTGCAAAAAAGCTTACTTTTGTATCTTCCACAGTTAGGATATTTACTATGATTGATAAATTAAATATTGTAAAGCAACGATTTGATGAGATAAGCGATTTGATCATTCAACCAGATATTATTGCTGATCAAAAAAGATATGTAAAGCTTAATAAAGAATATAAAGAGTTCAAGGCCATTATGGATAAGCGAGAACTTTATATAGAGCTCACTGATAATATTAAAGAAGCTGAAGAGATTATTGCAGATGGTAGTGATGCCGAAATGGTTGAAATGGCCAAAATGCAATTAGAAGAAGCAAAAGAAGAATTGCCTGGCCTTGAAGAAGAAATACGCTTCATGTTAGTGCCAAAAGATCCCGAAGATGCCAAAAACTGTGTAGTAGAGATCCGGGCAGGTGCTGGTGGTGACGAGGCTAGTATTTTTGCAGGAGATTTATTTAGAATGTATACCAAGTACTGCGAAAGTAAAGGATGGAGCACAAGTGTAGTTGACCTTAATGAAGGAACTAGCGGCGGGTATAAAGAAATTATTTTTGAAGTCAATGGCGAGGATGTGTATGGTACTTTAAAATTTGAAGCAGGTGTACATCGTGTACAACGTGTACCGCAAACAGAAACACAGGGTCGTGTACATACTAGTGCTGCAACAGTAATGGTATTACCAGAGGCCGAAGAGTTTGATGTTGAGTTGGATATGACAGAAGTAAGAATCGAGAGAACTACTTCTACTGGTCCAGGAGGACAATCTGTAAACACAACATATTCTGCAATAAAGCTGCATCATGAGCCAACAGGAATGATTGTGAGTTGTCAGGATCAGAAATCATCACATAAAAACCTTGAAAAAGCATTAAAAGTATTGCGTTCAAGATTATATGAGATGGAGCTGGCTAAAAAACAAGCTGCAGATTCTGAGAAACGTAAAAGCATGGTGTCATCTGGAGATAGATCTGCAAAGATTAGAACATATAACTACCCACAAGGTCGTGTAACCGAACATCGTATAGGATTAACATTGTATGATCTAGGGAATATAATAGATGGGGATATCCAAAAAATTATTGACGAACTTCAGTTGGTTGCTAATACAGAAAAACTAAAAGAATCTAATGAAGTATTTTAATGTTTCATTCTAATTATAAAAAACCGATTCACAACGAATCGGTTTTTTTATGCATTTTTTTGTCCAAATACAGATAAATCCTAGAGTTACACCTTTCTTACAGTTGTTTATTTGTGGTTTTACAGTATTCGTTTGCATCAATTTTCAAGTAAATTTGATTTCAGGCTTTTTTCAATTCCAAAGATATGAAATTACATTTCATCGATTGATTAAGTTTTTTGTCGATAAAACTGATCTAATTAAAACTTCTTTGAAAAGAAACAATTTTGATAAAGTTATTTTAGTTGATTACTTCGATACAACCGACTATTTAGATATATGAAAAAATGTTACTTCCTTCTTTTTGTTATCATAGCATGTTTGTATAATGGACATGCACAACTAAGTGATTTGCACTATTTTCCGCCTTTAAAACAAGGGGGGAATAATCAAGCAATACGACAGCAGGCCTTTTATTTATCGACACCAGAGGCTACTGCTTTTGATGTAAACGTATTTCGAGGAACAAACACTACAGCAATTGCCACCTTGAACATATCTAATATATCGCCGGGTAAATATAATGTTGCCGATGGGGATAATAATATTACGCTTGTAACTAATACGAATACAGGAATAGTTTTAAATAATAGTGGTTTACGTTTTGAGTCTGTTGGAGGGCAGAAATTTTACGTAAACTATAGAGGACGATCAAGTTCTCAAGCGACATCTTTAACGTCCAAAGGTAGACCAGCTTTAGGGACCTCGTTTAAATGGGGAGGGAGACCAAATTATGGTAACGGGCAAACAAGTCTTAATGCTACATTGGGTATTATGGCGACTGAGACAGGTACTACTACGATTAATATTTTTGGATATGGTACCGATTGTGAGTTTAGATTACAAGGTGATAATGATGGGATTACTGATGATGCACTTACTATTACCTTAACTCAAGGACAAACCTATGTATTGGAGGCTTGGCGTAACGCCACAATTGCCAATATAGATTGTTGGCTTGGAGCAAGTATTCAATCCGATAAAAAAATAGCTATTTCCAATGGTAATTTAAATGGTGCTCCAAGAATTGGTAGCAATAATAGAGATGCACTTATTGATCAACCAGTACCCGAGAATGTTTTGGGTAGAGATTATATTTTTATAAGAGGTAATGGTCAAAATGATATAGAAACCCCAATCATTATTGGAACCCAAAATGGAACTGATATTTCTGTTGGAGGAGCCGTAGTAGCCTCAATTAATGAGGGAGAGTATTACGTGATTAATGGTAGTAATTATACCCCAGCCTCAGTTGGAGGTAATATGTACGTTACCACAAACAAAGAAGTGTATGCATATCAGCACCTTTCTGGCTCTAATAGTGCTTTTACAGGAGGTTTAAATTTTATTGCCCCTGTAAATTGCCTACTTCCAGATGTATTAGATAATATTTCAAATATTAGAGATGTTGATGGTTCAAACTTTAATGGTGGGATTACAATAATAGCTTCTACAACTACTTCAAATGCAAATATTACTGTTACCGATGGTACAGGTGTCGTGGCTTTAGCAAATGAACAAGCCGTAGTTGGAAGTCCGGATTGGAAAACGTTTTATATCCCTGGTCTTACGGGTAATGTTTCTGTAACTTCAACGGGTCCGATTGCTGTTGGGTTTTTAGGAGTGAGTGGAGCGGCAGGAATTGCAGGCTATTTTTCAGGATTTGATACTGTGCCAGTTGTAGAGCTAGATGTTACAGGTGGCGGATGTTTACCTGGGTCGGATGTTTTTGAAATTGATGGTGGATTTGAAACATATCAATGGTTTCAGAATGGGATAGAGATTCCAACGGCTACCACAAGTGTTTTTACACCTACAGAACCAGGAGATTTCTTTGTGAGAGTTAGTAAAGGGTTGTGTGAATATAACTCTGCTGTCTTATCTGTATATAATTGTGATCCAGAAATTGTATTAACTAAGACAGTAGACAATTCATCTGTCATTGAAGGAGATATAATTACATTTACTATAACCGTAGAACATCTAGGAGTAAATCCCGTAAGTAATTTAGTTATTAATGATGCATTACCTTCAGAATTATCATTTGTAAGTGGTACACCAACTTTTGGAACATGGAATGCTCCTGATTGGACTATTGGTGATATGTTTAGTGGCGAAGTACATACTTTGACCATCGTAGCTTCAGTAAATGAGGTTAACGCTGCTGTTACAGTAACCAATACGATTTCTAATACACAAACCGAAGTTGAGGCCAATGCTTTACCAGATGATCCAACAGAAGATGTCACTATAACAAATAATCAGATATCTGTAACTAAAGAAGACAGACTTCCACCAGATGGTAGCTATGATACGGTAGGTGAGGTTATTACTTATGATTTTGTTGTTACTAATACAGGAAGTGGATCGTTAAGTAATGTTACAATCATTGATCCTAATATAGACGCAGGGAGTTTATCACCTGCTTCGGTAGCTACATTAGGAATTGGATCCTCGGCGAATTTTACAGCAACACATACCATCACACAAGCAGATATTGAAGCAGATCAAGTTGTGAACTCAGCAACAGGACAAGCCGAACTTTCTAATGGTTTTATTATTTCAGATGTTTCTGATGATTTCCCCAATACTATTGCTAATGATGATGACCCTACCATTACTCTGATAGATCAAAAAGGAGCATTGGTATTAGAAAAAATTGCCCAACCAGCGCCCGATGGGTTATATGATACATTGGGCGAAGTTATAGTATATGAATTAACGGTGATCAATACAGGTAATGTAAGTATAAACAACGTAACTATTACTGATACTTTTGCCGATCCAGGTAGTATTAGTCCAGCTTCGGTAGCCAATTTACCAGCTGGAGCTTCAGCTGTTTTTACAGCACAACATACTATTGTACAACCCGATTTTGATACGGGTACTGCAAGTAACACTGCATCGGTTACAGGTACAGAAGTAGTAGAGGGAACGCTAATCTCTGATACTTCAGATGACCCTACTACAATTGCTCTTAATGATGCAACAGTGATTAGTATTCCACAATTTGGACAATTAGAGGTTACAAAAACTGATGATGAATTAACGAATGGCCCATACAATATGCTTGGCCAAACTATCACATATACCATTATTGCTACCAGTGTTGGTAACGTAACTTTAACCAATATAAATGTTGTAGACCCAAATGCAGATACAATTATTCTGCAAAGCACAACAGGTACAGACGCTGGGGGAGATAATATTGTGGATAGCATGCTCCCTACAGAAACGGCAACTTTTATCGCAACACATATTGTAACACAAGATGATTTGGATGCTGCACAAGTGGTAAATACCGCTACGGTAGGTGCTCAGGATCCTGGCCTGGGCAGTGTTACTGACCTTTCTGATGATCCAAGTGATCCCACTACAAATACAAATGACCCTACAGTTGTTTCTACAGTGTCTACACCGGTTATGACAGTGTCAAAAACGGTTGATGATGATAGTAATGTTGTTGAAGGGCAATTAATAACCTATACATATATAGTTGCCAATACAGGTAATGTAACTTTTGATGAAGTAAGTATTAGTGACCTACATTCAGGAAGTGGTAGTTTAGGAACTATTACTTTACAAAATACAACAGGTACTGATGATGGATTAGATAATGATGTTGATGAACTCGCTCCAGGAGAAACAGCAACTTGGATTTCAGAATATACAGTTACAACTTTAGATGTTACGAATCAATTAGATATCACAAACACTGTAACGGCAACTGGAACTCCGAGGACAGGAAGTATAACAGATCCTACAGCAGACGAAATTGTTACTATAAACCCAATAGAAATAATTTGTGGAGGAGAAATATTGTCTTATGATTTAACAGCAGATGTAGTAGATGCTTCAATTGTTTCTTTTAGTTGGCTGGCAGTAGATAATCCAAATATTACTGGGGAGACAATAACTACTTCGACAGATTCAAGTATAACAGATACATTAATTAACGCAGGTGTTAGTGATCAGGAAGTAGTATATACTATAATGGGGCTAGATTCTGGGGGAACGGTTCTGGATGAGTATACATATATAGTTACTGTTCAGCCTTCTCCGACTGTTTTGAGTAACCCTACTCAGACGATTTGTTCTGGAGAATCTATAAATAGAAATTTAATAGATAATGTCGATAATTTTAATAACGATGTTAATTTTTCATGGCTAGCAGTCGATAATCCAAATGTTACCGGGGAGACAATAGCTACTTCGACAGATTCAAGTATAACAGATACGTTAGTCAATACGAGTTTGGTCTCTCAAGATGTAGTGTATACAATTACACCTACTTCAGTTGCAGGGTGTCAAGGTACAGTTTATACAATAACTGTAACGGTAGATCCTATACCTACAGGAACTTCAGCTACCGATAGGATATGTAGTGATGAAGCATTGTCTCGTGATTTAAATGGAGATGTAGATATAAGTGGCGGAAACTTTAGTTGGTTAGCAGCTGATAATGTTAATGTAACCGGAGAAACAACTTCAACATCTACGGCAAGTAGTATCACAGACAGTATAATTAATGTTAGTGGTGCACTACAAGATGTTGTTTATACAATAACACCTACAAGTGCCGATGGATGTACTGGAACAGCATTTACAGTCACAGTTACTGTAGAACCAAGATTAGTTATTCCTGCTGATGGAGGAGTTACGGTTGAATGTATTACGACTGCTGATGGAACTGGAATTACAGTGCCTACAATTGTAGATATAAATGGAGTTACTATTTCTCCTTCTGGTCCAGTAATTACAGATAATCCTGATCCTATTACCTGCGAAGGTACCCGAACATATACCTATACTTATACGGACTGTGCTGGTAATGGTTATCCTTGGTCTTTTGTCTATACGATCGATACTCCTGGGTTTACGATTGCAACAGCTGATGGCGCTTCGACAGTAAATTGTTTAGCCAATGCTACCGAGACCTTTAGCTTACCAACAGTTACGGAT
>CANMWA010000011.1 GCA_947501475.1 uncultured Aquimarina sp.
GTGATCGCTACGGTGGCATCCTCACATACTTGTGGAGATACTGCTGTATTACATACCGTATATACTACGGTTACTGTAGTGCCTTCTTCACCGGCAGCAGGTGTATAGTCTAATTCTCCTGTTAATGGATCAAATACAATCGTTCCGTTAGCTGTTCCTGTTCCTGCATCTACAATAGTGGTATTAGCACCCGGCAGGAAGTCATCATTGGTCAATACATTCACAGTTCCTGTAGTTCCTTCTACTACTGTTAACAGATCATTTTCCGCATTAACTCCTGTTGGATTAGGATCGGTAGTGTCTGGATTCCCATCATTATCATCATCAGTATCACAAGTGTTCGCAATGCCATCACTATCTATATCTGGGCCATTATTTACATATGCAGAATCCGGTGTAGTGTAACCATCTATACCACCAGTTACCAAACCATTACCACTAAATCCAGTACCTTGTAATTCTCCTGGTCTAGTTCCACTTGGTGTAAAACCAGCTTCAATTACATCATTACAATTATCTCCATCTGCATCAATATCTAAATGATTTGCTAAACCATCTCCATCAATATCATATACATCAGGGATTCCGTTGTTGTTAGCATCTGTATAATTGGTAGTTGAACCATCACCTCCATTACCATTATCAAAGTTATCTGCAAAGTTCACAACTCCATCTCCATCTTCATCTCCAAAAGGGTTATTTCCTAAATTTTCAACGATATCCAAAATACCGTCATTGTCATCATCGTCATCATCAATATCTAAAACTCCATCCCCATCAGAATCTAAGGTATCCCTAAAATCGACATCCCCTCCAGTAAATACATTACCATCGGCATCAGGTAAAGATGAAGGAGTATTTATATTTCCGTTAGCATCAGAATAATCATTGGTTACATCAGTAGTGTTATCTAAACCATCTCTATCACTATCGATTCCTGTTAGGGTAATATTTGCCTCAAGAGTATCACTAAAGCCATCATTATCACTATCATTATCTAAATAATCTGGAACCGCATCTGATACAGATAATAGAGCATCACTATTCTGAAGTGTTGAAAAACCACCGCCATAATTATCCGGTACACCATTACCATCTACCGTAGGACTTGGAGCAATATACCCCACTGTTGATTGTGCTTCTACATTATCTGGTATGCCATCATTATCGCTATCTAAATCCAAATGATTAGGAATACTATCACCATCAGTATCATACACATCAGGAATCCCGTCACTATTAATATCGGTATAATCCGTTGTAGAGCCATCACCTGCTGGGATTCCCGGTTGTCCCAAATTATCTTCAATATCCTGAAAGTTAGGTAATCCATCCCCATCAGCATCTCCATCTGGGTTATTACCATTTGCTTCATCCCTATCTAAAATTCCATCATTATCATCATCAAAATCTGCATCATCATTTGTTCCATCACCATCAGTATCTCCAGCACAAATGTCATAAAGAAAAGGAGGGCTTAAGGTAAATTCTGTAAAATTAAAATCAATATTTTTTACAAATCCTGCATTTCCTCCTAATATTAAATTAAAACTTCCGGTATCTTTAATTTCAAACATTACCGATCCTGCAGCACCTCCCATTGTACCGTCAGCCAAAATACCTGTTGGTGTAGGCGTAATATTTACATCAGGATCTCCCGTAACAAATCTAAAGTTGGGATCACAAGTATACTCTACACTTTCATTATTCGGACCATCTAGATCATTAAAAGTTAATCTGTAATCATCTTGTACAGGATTAAGACTACTATCTAAAAATTCAAAAATAGTTTGTGCCGTTCCTGTAGAATTATTAGACCATCTAATATTGTCTGGTGATAAAAAAGTCCAACTTCCCGCTGCTCCACTAACACGTGTAGTTCTTACAAAAGCTATATTGGGGTTATCAGCAGAAGTAGCAGTAAAAACCGCAACACCAGTTCCGTTTCCACTTTGAACACCTGTTATTGTAACTCCACTAAAATTTTGAGACCATCCTGTTGCCGCTAGCAATACGAAAATGGTAGTTAGTAAGAATTTATGTAAAGGGGGGCTTTTAAAATGTGGGGGGTAACTTTTTTTCATGGGTTGACGATGTTTAAGTTTTATGAGCAAATAAATTCGTTAAGATGTAAATGTATTCTTTAGAATTCTTTAACAATTGTTTACTGTGTAAATATACTAGCAATTTTCGATTAAACGCAATTTTAATCGACAAAACACGTTAATTACTGTTAAAACGTAAAATTTTGATGGTTTTAAATTTTTGCTTTAAGAAAAAAAATCACACTTGAATCTAATTTTTTCATTGAAGACGTAATAATTTAAAAAGACAAATAAATCTATTTTTTAAACTAACAGTTATCAAGGATGTAAAAGGTTTTCCTGTGCAATTTTTTTAAAAAGAAAGTAAATGCCTAAATGGCACCTTCGTTATTAAATAAATTCAGCCCTGTCGTATGAGTTACCCGATGGTCACAAACAATATAATACTCCATCAAAGATCTAAAAACCTATACACTACATTATTAAAAACAATTAAGTAACTGAAAATAAGTTAGTTAATTTCAAAATCAAAAATGTCGTTATATTAAAAAGTGAAGAAAAACGCAGCACCGTTCTTAGATTTATGACCATAAAAAAGGATGCTTTTCTATGAATTCCATACTCTAATTCCATACTCCGTGCTTGAAAATCGTGCTTTTATGGTCGCAAAAATAGCTATAAACAAAAATAACCACCTCTAAATGAGATGGTTACTAGTAGCGGGAACTGGACTCGAACCAGTGACCTTCGGGTTATGAGCCCGACGAGCTGCCTACTGCTCTATCCCGCGATATATAATTTGTAAACTCACTTGTCGTGTGACGTTCGGGTTATGAGCCCGACGAGCTACGTATCATTCCTTGCGGACGGCAAATATACAACCATTTTTAATTTAAACAAGAGGTTTTATATTAAAAAAATCAAAAATAATGTAGCTCTTTAAAAATGAAGGTTTTACAACTATTGCTCTATACTCATCACTTCAAAAGATATCAATTCCTGATCTTCAAACCTAGGGTGTAACTCAATAGGATTGCAACATACTTCACAATCTTCGACATATATCTGATACGTAATCGAAGGGTCTAAAAGCATCGAGATTTTTTCCCAACAATAGGGACATTGAAAAAAATGTTCGAACATGATATCTTTTCTTTTAATCAAACATATTTCGACTGGCTCAGCATGATATTCTAACTATTGAGAAGCTTAAAATTCTATATTCAACAATTGCCCTGTTAATTGTAGCAATTGTAATTCTGCAATCTTAGCATCATATTTTGCAGAATTTTTATTGGTCTCTGCCAAAATCAAATTAATCTGTGCTTGCCTAAATTCTATAGATGTGATTTGCCCTAATTTAAAGCGTTCTTGTGACCTTTCAAAATTATTCTGATTGGTAATCACATTCTGCTGCTGAATCTTATACACACTTAACCTGTTTTTATAATTTCCCAAAGCATTAGCGATATCTCTCTGAACTTCTTTTATAACCTGATTTTTGACAATTTCTTGATTGTCTAGTGCTATTTTTGCATTTCTTACTCTGGTCATAGTTCCGCCTCCATCAAAAAGATTCCAGCTTAGGCTTACTCCTGCTGCCAAAGTATAAACATCAGATACATTGCCAGGAAAAAAAGCTGATGGAGGGTTTCTATTTTCATTCCAACCATACGATCCCGTTAATCCTATAGTTGGTAAATACCCAGACTTGCTTACTTTAATATCATAATCAGATATCTTGATATTACTTTTGTTTTGCAACAGTGTCACATTGTTCTCTGTAGATTTTTCTAGATACTCATCGAGCTTAAATTTAGAGATAAACCGTATGATAGTATCTACTTCAAATCTTTTTTCTAATTCATTATCCAAAATTACGTTCAGATCTCTTTTGGTATTTACCAATTGCTGCCTTGTATTTAATAAATTAATACTATCATTGGCTACGTCTACCTGTGCATTAAGCACATTAAGTTTTGTATTCTGCCCATACTCAAATTGATAATTAGATCGTGAAACGCGCTCACGAGAAATTCTAAGTGTCTCTTCTAAAATTTCTTCATTTTCAGATAATCGAGCAACCTCATAATACACAGTAAACAACTGTAAAATGGTATTCTCTATAGTTTCTCTCGCCTGCAACTCGGTAAGGTTATATTGCTCTTTAAGTCTTTTGTAATTGTAAAAACGGCCTAAACCATCAAATAGGGTATAATTAAGGTTTAGCGAGGCATTATACCGTTGTGTTTCGGCATCATTAATTTCAATATCAGCACGAGGCTCACCTGTATTTGGATCTATTGCTCCAGGAAAAGAAGTAGTACTCGTTGCAGATTGATAATTAGCTCCAGCATTAGTTGATAAGGTGGGTAAATATCCTGAATTAAGAATCCCTTTATTATTTTTTGCTACCGCTATTGAATTGGTAGCGATTAATATCCCAAAATTGTTTTCTAAAGTAAGTCGTATTGCCTCTTGCTTGGTTAATTGCTGACCTATTACATCACTAGAAATCAAAAACAGCAGACAAAATAATCTAATTATATTGGTATTATACTTGCAATTCATGATGTTCTTCATGCTCTTCTTTTTGTTCTTTAATAGCTCTTTCTACTTCTTCTTTGGTAATCTTATTTCCGGTAGCTAACCATTTTGAATTTACTTTTACACTATTACTGAATGATAAAAACAGTGGCAATACAAGCAATGTGAGTACGGTTGCAAATCCAATCCCATAGGCAATAGAAATTGCCATTGGTTTTAAGAATTGTGCTTGGCGACTTTTTTCAAAAATCAATGGTGCCAATCCTGCAATAGTGGTAAGTGATGTTAGAAAAATAGCACGGAAACGCGATCGTCCAGCCTCATAAATAGCTTTATCAAAAGACATACCTTCTCTAAGATTACTATTAAATCTACCGATCAATACCAAGCCGTCATTAACCATAATACCAATTAGTGCAATAATACCCAACATAGATAGGATATTAATTGGAAAATTATGCGCCCAGTGCCCAAAAGCAACTGCTGGCAAACTTAAAGGAATAAGTAACAATAGTAGCAATGGTTGACTATAACTTCTAAAAGTAAATGCAATTGTTATATAGATAAGTGCCAATACTGTCAACCCTACCGATCTCAATGAACCTAGAAGCTTACCTGCTTCGCGATTCTGTCCCTCATAAGAAGGAGTAACCGTTGGATATTTTGATATTATTTCTGGCATAGTTATCACACGTATGTCTTGCAATATATCTGTTGCACTTGTGGTCTCTACATTTTTCAGGTCTGCAGAAATTTGTATTTCGCGACGTCCATCCAAATGATTAACTGCCACATCTCCTCTTTCTATACTATATGTTGCAATTTCATTAAGGGGTACTCGTTCTCCACTCACTGTAGTTATACGCATATCATCTAGATTAGAGATAGAAGAACGATTATCACGATCATATCGTACCCAAACACGTATTTCGTCCTGCCCTCTCTGAAAACGTTGTGCTTGTACTCCAAAAAAACCTGCGCGAACCTGTGCCATTACATCACGAAGATTTAAGCCTAGTAAATATGCATTTTCTTTTAATTCTATTCGAATCTCTTTAATTCCAGCTGGGTCATTGTCTGTAACATCTTTTAGTAATGCATTATTTACCAATGAAGCTTTTAGCTCTGCTTTAGCTGCTTTGAGTTCCTGAATATTATTTCCCAATAACGAAACAGAAACCGGTCTACCCCCAAAGTTGCCTCCACTACCATATACCAAACTTTCTACCCCTGTAACTTCTCCCATTTTTTCACGAATAAGATCTGTCACCATAGAAGATGCTACTGTAGCTGGGCGTTCTTCTCCAGGTAATAAATTAACAACCAACGAAGCTGCTGCTGACCCAGGACCTATATTGGTGATCACATTTTTAAATAGTGCTTTACCTTCGTACTCTTCTCCTTTTAGGTATTGCTCTGTAAGTTCTTCGTTAGCTTCCCAGGCTTTTTCTGCGATTAATGAAATAATACTATCTGTTACTTTTTCATTAGTACCATTGGGCATTACCAAATTAATTGCTAATCGATCACTTGCTATCTGTGGAAAAAATGATGTTCTAACTATTCCTCCACCAACGCTACCAAAAGTTAGGATAAGAAGAACGACAAAAAGTGAAAATGTAAAAAGTTTATTTTGCAAAGCGAAACGCAACCCCGGACTATACAGTTTATCTCGTAACCAGCGCATAATTGCATCTCCAAAAGTATTAATATATCGTAGTTTTGCAAAAAGTTGACCAATACCTGTTTTTGGCTTGGCATCTTGTGCCTTAAGTGCTTTGGAGTGTGCTAAGTGCGCTGGTAATATAATCAATGCCTCTACCAAAGAAACTGTAAGGGTAAGAATTACCACTACAGAAACTTCTCCAAAAAACTCTCCTATTCGACCATCCAAGAATAAAAAGATTCCAAAGGCAAGTATGGTAGTGATAATTGCGGAAATAATAGGTGGTATCACCTCCATAGTACCATCGATAGCAGCTTGAACAGGGCTTTTCCCCTTTTCATAATGTTGGTAGATATTTTCTGCAATCACAATCCCATCATCTACCAAAATCCCTATCACAATGATCATCCCAAATAAGGATAGTACATTAATAGTAACACCAAATTGCCCTGCAAAAATAAACATTCCCAAAAATGCAATTGGCAATCCAAAAGCCACCCAAAACGCTAACCGTGTATTAAGAAATAACGATAAGAAAATTAACACCAGGATCATCCCGATAATTGCATTTTCTGTAAGAAGTTCAGTACGCTGGACTAATGTAATGGATCGGTCACTAATTACATTGAGTTGTACATTATTATACTTCTGATTGAACTCTTCTATATATCCTTTTGCCTTTTCTGCTGATGAAATCAGGTCTTCTGTGTTTGTACTGGTTATTTCTACATTAACAGCCAGATCCCCATTAAAATAGGTAGCATTTGCTGTTTCTGAAAAACGATCTCGTATTTCTGCAACGTCTTTTAATCGTATTACCTGACCCGTAACATCAGCGCGTACAATCAAATTAGAAAGTTCATTACCATAATACGAGCGATTATTTGCTCTTATAAGATACTCCTCGGCATCTGTTTTGATGGTCCCTCCAGTAGTTAGAATATTAGCTCGATTTACTGCCTGAGCCACTTCATTAAAACTAAGATTATATGCCAATAAGTTTTTTTCATCTATGGCTATTTCAATTTCTTCAGCTGGATAACCGCTTATAGAAATCTGGGAAATCCCTTCTATGCCTCGTAAGTCATTTTCTACTTGACGGGCAATTTCTTTAAGGGTTGATAATGGTATATTATTACCACTTATAGAAAAGTTAATTGTAGGGCGAATGGCTTCTTGTTTTGCAACAACCAAAGGTTCCATCCCTGTTGGATATGAAGGCACACGATCTACTGCATTTTTTACCTCTAACAGCATGAAATCAATGTTTTTCCCTTTTTCGATTTCAACATTTATGGTGCCACTATTCTCTCTTGAGGTAGAAGTTACACGTTCAACACCATCCAGACCTTTGAGGTTATCTTCTATTTTTAGTACAATCCCTTCTTCTACTTCAAGAGGTGAAGCTCCTGGATATGTAATATTTACGTTAATATTTTTGGAATCAATTAACGGAAAAAAGGAAGATTTTAAGGAGAATGCTCCTGCAATACCAAAGGCAAAAAAAGCAATAACGATCACATTTACAGCAACGTGATATCTAATAAAAAAAGCGATAATTTTACGCATTACTGTTGTTTTTTAGCTGTACTTGCAGCGGTATTACTAAGCACATTACTGTTTTTCTTTTCTTGGTAAATCTTGATCAGCATTCCGGCATATGCACCGGGAACGCTTTTGGATAATATTACTGTTTCTTCTGGAATTCCTTTAAGCACTACTTTTTTATCAGAAAAATACACTGGATTTACATCTATAATATCCAAGATACTATCTCTAACAACAAATATTTTATCTCCTTCCTGAAGTAATCCTCTATCAATCTCGATTGCATTTTCCTCTTTTTTAGCATCAAGATTAGCCTCTAGATACATTCCTTCTCTAAGCGACGGGTCTGCGACTTCAATAAAAGTAGTGATGGTCTGAGTTGCTTGATTAACGCTACTATTAATTCTGGACACCTTACCTGTAAATGTTTTTGTATTATTAAGATTAGAAAGTGCTACCGATTCTCCTACTTTGAGCAGATCACTATATTCTTTTCCAATCGCTACTTCCATCTCATAAATACTAGTATCTATATATTCTCCTAGTTTTTGCCCTTGCCGAATTAATGTTCCTTCGTTAACCAAAGCTTCAGTAAGCACCCCATCAAAAGGTGCTATAATTCTATATTTTGCTAAGCGTTGCTCTAAGTTTTTTACATTATAATATGTGGTGTATATATTTCTGCCTGTTATAAAATATTTTTCTTTATCTGATGTGATTTCTGGTAGTTTTGGAGTCGCTTTACTCATGTCAAATGCATTAAGATACCCTTGCCATTTATCATAAATCTCAGGATAATCTAATCGCAAATCAGGCATAATTGATGTAACTAAGTTATATAAATTACTTTTTGCCGATTGTACACTTGCATAATACTCTGAAGCATCAATTCTAATTAGAGATTGTCCTTTTTTATATTTTTCCCCTGTTTTAAAAAGTTTAGCCCCTCCTTTAAAAATACCCTGTACTTCTGAGTACAATTCTAATCTTCGCTTTGCTGTTAAATTACCATTTGCAGCAATCTGGATAGGAATGGTTTTGTTTTTCACGGTATCAACAAAGACCGTTTTGATTACTTTGGCGGATCTGGACTTGGGTCTTTTCTTACTATCAATTATTTTTTGAGCAAAAAAAACAGCTCCAACAATAAATAATATTCCAAGAATAGAAAGTATAATGTTTCTCATAGCAAATTAGGGATTCAGATAGTATTCTGAAAACTCCTACAAAACTATCAACAAGACGGATGGCTTGCCGTTAAAGAACTCATAAAAGTTAGTAGGTGTTTTTCACTAATATACTAAAACAAAAAAACATCTACGAAGCAGATGTTTTTTTACAATAAAATATGTGTCTATATTATTCAGCGATATCAGCAATCTTTGCTTTAATCTTTTTTAAGGTAGTAATTAGATTTTCAATTTCCTCTTCAGTTAGACTTTCTTGAACTGCAGGAATCAAATCATACATGATTGGTCTTACTTTCTCGATAACTTCTTTACCATGATCTGTTAAGAAAATACGATTAACTCTTCTATCATTTTCATCACTTTTTCGTTCTACAAGACTTTTACTTTCCATAGTATTAACTAGTCGAGTCATAGAAGTTTTATCTCTGTGCGTAATGAAAGCCAAATCGTTTTGAGGCTGCCCGTCATTTACATGTAAACGCTTTAGCACACTCCATTGTTCTTTAGAAAGATCTAACCCGTTTTCACCAAATGCTTTTTGAACTAAAAACCCAAAATCATAGTGAATCTTACCTACCCAGGATAATGCATGGGCATTTAAATCAATGGCTTTTGTATCATTCATAAATACTACTGTTTAATTTTTAGGTACAAAAATATCTATAAAAATCTAGTTGTACTCGTAACTAACGATAAAAATATCGTAAAAGTACATTGATATTTCTAACTTAACTTTATGATAACAAATAGCAATTTCAAAAATCTTTAAAAACAGATCGAATTAGTGAAAATTTTATACAATACAATCTAAATCACAAACAATTTATCAAAAAAGATGCGCTTACTTTAAATATTTGAAATTGAATCAATTTCTCCCTGAATCTTCTCCCAATTTTCCATCAAAGTGTTTAATTCATCTTTTTTTGCTTGATATGTATCAAAAAAATTAGGTGCTGCTATCGTTTTATCATAATCAACAGCTAATGCCACATCGATTTCTTTGATTTCTTTTTCAAGTTTATTGATTTTTGATTCGGTATTACTCAACCTATTATTCAGTGATTTTAGTTTCTTCTGGTCTTCGTAAGATTGTTTTGCGGTTTCTTTGGTTTCTACAACTGACTTAACCTGTTTATCTTTTTTTTCAATTTCTCTAAGGTCACTAACTCTTCTTTCTTCTAAATAAAAATTGATATCTCCTAGATACTCTTTAATTTTTTTATCCTTAAACTCATAAACGGTATTAGTCAAACCTTGTAAAAAATCTCTATCGTGAGACACCAAAATTAAGGTACCTTCAAAATTCTCTAAAGCTCCTTTAAGTACATTCTTTGATTTAATATCCAGATGATTAGTTGGCTCATCCATTACTAATACATTGAACGGTTGTAAGAGTAATTTACATAGTGCTAATCGATTTCGTTCTCCTCCAGAAAGTACTTTTACTTTTTTATCGACTTCATCTCCTCTAAACAAGAACGATCCCAACATATCACGAACTCTACTTCGCGTTTTCTCATTAGCTGCATTGATCATCGTATCGTGAACAGTTAATTCGCCATCAAGGTATTCTGATTGGTTCTGGGCAAAATACCCTATCTGTACATTATGACCTAGATTAAGTTCACCGGTATAGGGCACTTCCTTATTTATCATTTTTGCTAAAGTAGATTTACCTTGCCCATTTTGACCTACAAATGCTATTTTTGATCCACGCTCTACTAATAAATTAATTCCGCTTAAAATTTCTTTATCGCCA
Organism: uncultured Aquimarina sp.; assembly: GCA_947501475.1. Taxonomy (GTDB): domain Bacteria; phylum Bacteroidota; class Bacteroidia; order Flavobacteriales; family Flavobacteriaceae; genus Aquimarina. The sequence goes on from CANMWA010000011.1 coordinate 10,756, forward strand.
TAACTTTTACCTGTGTTTATTGCTTCTACAACTACTTTTCCTGGCTGTACACTGATCGGAAAATTGATATTCATTACTGCATTATCATCTTCGTCTACTTCTATTCGATCTACCTTATCTAATTTCTTGATTAATGATTGCGCCATCGAGGCTTTAGAGGCTTTCGCTCTAAATTTTTCAATTAGCTTTTCAGTTTGCTCGATTTGCTTAGATTGGTTTTTTTGTGTTGCAAGTTGCTGCTCTCGTAACTCTTTACGAAGTACTAAATATTTAGAATATGGCTTGTTAAAATCATAAATACGCCCTAAAGAAATTTCTATCGTTCTATTGGTTACATTATCCAGAAACATTTTATCATGCGAGACTATAACAACAACCCCCGCATAATTTTTCAGAAAGCTTTCTAACCAAATAATAGATTCTATATCAAGGTGGTTTGTTGGCTCATCGAGCAGTAAAATATCATTATTTTGAAGTAAAAGCTTTGCCAATTCAATTCGCATACGCCAACCTCCAGAAAAGGTATCTGTAAGATTATTAAAAACTTCTCTTTCAAATCCAAGCCCTTGTAACACTCTTTCTGCTTCACCTTGGTAGTTGTATCCTCCTAAGATCTCATAATGGTGTGTAAGATCACTTAAATCAGTAATAAGTTGATTATACCCATCGCTTTCATAATCTGTACGTTCTGCTAACTGAGCATTGATAGCATCTATTTTTCGTTCAGTATTTTTAATTTCTATAAAAGCTTCATAAGCTTCTTCAAGTACTGTTCGTCCTTGCACAAAATCTATATCCTGTTTCAAGAAACCAATCTTCACTTCTTTATCCATAGCAATTTGCCCAGAATCTGGTTCTTGCTCTTTGGATAAAATTTTAAGCATCGTAGATTTTCCTGCTCCATTCTTTCCTACCAATCCTACGCGATCTCCTGGAGTTAACATGAAGGTTATCTCTTCAAAAAGATACTCTCCTCCAAATGAGATCGACAAGTTATGTATGTTTAACATCAGCTTTTGAATATTTTGTGCAAAGATGCTTAATTTTGTGTTAGCAAAAAAGTCGCTTATGAACTTCTTAAAAGGAACTAAAATTTATAGCATTTTTACAGGGTGCTGTCCTGTTTGCCATGAGGAAAGCATGTATGAAAAATCTAATCCTTATAAATTAAACCAAACCTTAAAAATGCATGAACGCTGTAGTCATTGCAGTACCAAATACAAAATCGAACCTTCTTTTTTCTACGGGGCCATGTATGTAAGCTATCCTGTAGGTATTGCTTTTGCTGTTGCTGCTTTTGTGATCAGCCATCTTATACTTAAATTAAACTTAGTAATTTCTTTTTTGGTGATTGCCGGAACAATGATTGGTTTTTTACCTGTTATCTTAAGGTTATCTAGAAATATCTGGATTAACTTTTTTATGCATTATAGTAAAGAAAAAAAGCTATCTTAAGGTATTAAATCGACAGATATCAATCTCTTTATTTAAAGGTCTTTGATTTTCGATATAGTTATATAATTCTTTTGCTACCGAAGGACCTATCAATATTCCTCTACTACCTAGCCCATTAAGAACATGCATATTTTGATATTCTGGATGAGTACCTACCAATGGTCTTCGATCTTTTACAGTAGGCCGTATTCCTGCCACTTGGTCTATAATTGTATATTCAACCTTTAAAAATCGCTCTAATTTTTCTTTTAATTCGGTTTTTGCAGTATGAGTTGGATGTGGAGATTTATCTTGATTATTATAGGTCGCCCCTACCTTGTATAAATCATCACCTAGCGGTATAATAAACACAGAGGACTTTACAGCTTCTTTTAGTTTTAAAGCCTCAGATTTGATGATAATATACTCCCCTTTATTGCCTATTACCGGAAGATAATTAAAAAACGGATTATTCTTTATCCCAAAACCCTCTGTAAAAAGAATATTTTTGGCTTTCATTCCATTATATTCGACAAAATCCTTGTTAACAATAAGCTTATCATGTGCAAAAGCCTCTGTAATTAAACTGTTTTTTTTATTGATAAAATCTAAATAATAAGATAACATACCTTTGATATCTATTCTACCTGTGCCTTTTACTTTTCCGTATTGATAAGGAATATCTAAAGCAGGAGTTTTATTTTCTAGCAAATCGAAAGAAAGAAATTGATCTAAAATTGGTTTGTCACAAGCTTCAAACCAAGTATTTTGTTCTTCAATTGAATTGAATCTTCTTAACACTGGCAAGTCTATAACCAGATTTTCATGAAGTTTAGCTTCAATATTTTTATAAAAAGGAATAGAGGTATTGATCTGTTCTAGGGCGTTCCAAGCAGCAGTAAACCGTTTTAAAATTACAGGGTTATATAAGCCACCTGCTACTCTTGATGATTTCTGAGAATAGTTTTCAAAGACAAGATACGATTTATCATTGCACTCTAATTGCTCAACAAATGACAATCCTGATAATCCAAATCCAACTATAATATAATCTACCATGGTTCAAAAATAATAAAACGCCCAACTTTAGTTGGGCGTTTTATATATAACTTATAGAATATACTAAAGCTTAGTAGCTCCACATATCCATTTCAAAATTTCGGATACTTTCTTTAATTCTTTCACTTTCTAGAAGTTGCATCAAAGCATTATCTACGATATAATCTGTAATCGCACGGTCACCTTGTTCATTATCTTCTTTATAAATCACAGAATTAAAGCGTCTTGCATTAAGAATATGATCTAAAGTAAAAGGCATTGATGTATTTCTTCTATTGAACGCTGATGAATTATGTAAAATCTCTCTTACATCTGGATACCAAACCCAAAACAGAGCTACCATATCCGGCTCATCATCATCAATAAAGTTAACATCTGGAGCTACAGGTGCTAATCCAAGCATTCTGTATCTTAATTCTCCTTGACGCTTATCAAAATACCAATATCCTCTTATTTTATATTCTGAAATATCAGCAGAGTTAATATCTCTTCTGTTGATATATTGAGGATCTACTGTTTCTCCAGCATTATACTGTTCGTATCCTAAATCTGTAGTGTCAATTTTAGACATTGTAGATTCGAGATCCTGAAAAGTACGAGTCTCAGTAAAATATGAATCTGAATAAATATTCTTGATCTTTCCGCTTCTAATATTAGCTACCAATACATCATATAAAGAACGACGATTCACTCCAATATTATTAGTATCAATAGGATAATACAATGGGAAATTTATACGCTCATCGAGATCAATAGTTTCCCAAGTAGTTTTAGCCCATAACACATCACGCTTATCTACATAACCATACTCTAAAGGGTGGTCATTGTCATACATGATCTGTTCTGCCGTTTTCTTACCAATATCACTTGGTGTATCGGCATTTAAAACGTTGGTCTGACCATATGAAATAACAGAAACAAATAGACCTAAAACGGTTAATAAAAAATTTCTCAAATTCATAACTAATACATTTTTTTAATTTGTTAACTCAACAATTACAGGAGATATTCTCTTAAGTTTATACCCTGCATTAGTAGTTAACTGTGCTTTTATATCTATAATTTGTACAGCAGAACCTCTTTTAGCTTTACGCAAAGCAGATTTTGCCTTAGAATCTAGTCTTCCACCTCTAATACTAACGGTTGGTTGACCTTCAACTTTAAATTTAAATCCTGTCACCTTTAATTTGATATCAAAATCAAAGTCTGGTAAAATTGCTCCAATAGAAGAAATTTCTAATGCATTTCTAGCCATTTTGATAGCTCCATCTTCACCACGAACTGTACCTACAGGCCTAGGAATATCTTTAATTCTAAATTTCTTACTATCACTTACAGTAGTACCATTAGCAAGTTTACCACTTACCCTAATGCTTACTTCACGTGCTTTTACAGTAGTAACATTCATCATGTACCTACCTGCACCACCTGTTTTTCTTAATCCAGGGGCTGTAGCGTTTACATTAGGTACACCAGGTATAGAAATTGTCATCGGGTTGTTAACACCACGATATACAACATTCATCTTATCTGCAGAAATTACAGCAGAATTTGGTCTAGGTATTACTGTATAAGAACTCTTGATTGGAATCTTAACAATAGAATCTCCTTCTTTAAACTCAAGCTCTCCAGCCACTTCTCTTTCTCCTACGTTACCAGCAGGGAAATCTAACATGATTTGACCATTCTGAACTTCAGTTTGTTCTTTACCATTAACCATTACTTTGGTTGGCTTAAGTGTAGCATCAAAACGTCCAAGAACGATTCTACCTTTAAACTTCTCTCCACTAAAGAAAGCTGTTTTATCAGCAACTACAATAGCTTCATAGTTACTAAATGAAAGTTCAGAAGCTTGTTGTCCAGCCAATAAAGCTGAAAGCACTTTACTTTCTGTTGTCTTAACATCAGCTTGCATTTGAGTAAGCTTAGTTAAGGTAGCAACTAATGGAAATCCTTCAAAGTTGTAGTTTAACCATTTTTTATTTACTCCGGATCTATCTTTAACATCATCAGTAGAGAATGTCTTCACTACATCATCTGAAACTGAAGCATCTACTTCTTTTACCTCTTTAATTGCAGCAGAAACACCATCTCTGTATTTTGCAATATTATCAAGAAATTCTTGAGCACCTGGTGTTACTTTACCACCTGCAAAAAATTTCTGATCTAATGCTTCTGATTTATCCATTGCTTCATAATCGGTAGGATCACTTAAATCAGATATGATTTCAGCTTTAACTTTATCTAGATAAGCATTAAACTCATTAGAAAGTACACTAATTTGATCTGCTTTTTCTTTTAAAGGTGCATACTTTTCAGGTTGTTCTGTAACTTTTTCAGCCAGACCAGCCATAAAGGATGTATTACGTTCTGTAGAGAGAATATTAGACGTGGCTAATTTTTCATTCATTAAACCGAATGCTGATAATACCTCTTTTGACATATTTAATGCCATCATTGCGATGAAAACCAGATACATCAGGTTAATCATCTTCTGCCTTGGGGATAGTTTTCCTCCTGCCATTCTTTTTTAGATTTTGGTAGTTATTATAAAATATTTAATTAAAAAATGTTAACTTCTATTCATTGCAGTTAACATACCACCATATACTCCATTAAGTGAAGAAAGGTTACTCGTAAGGCTTTCCATTTGCTGTTTAAGCTGTTGAGCATTATTAGCTATAGCCTGATTAGCTTCTACTTGTGATGCAGAAGATTCTAATTGTACTTTATAAAGACTATTTAAAGACTCTAATTGAGCAGCAGCTTTTGACATTTCTTCGCTATATTTCTTTTGACCTTGGATTGAATCAATAGTTGGCGAAATACCTTTTGCAGCACCTTCAAAGTTACGGATGCTTTCACCTAAACTACTCATAAGGCTAGAATCTACTCTTGCTTCTTTAAGCATTTCATCTAATTTCTTAGATAATAATCCTTCTGGAGTTTCATTTTGTTTTTTATCTTTTTTATTTCCTCCTGCTAGTTCTGGATATACAAGAGACCAATCTACTTCATCATCTACAGGTTCGAATGCTGAAACAGTAAATACAAATGCTTCAGTAATCAGACCAATAATAAGCATTTCATTACCAAATGGCCAGTGCATAATTTTAAAAAGTGCACCTAAGATTACAACGGCCGCTCCTAGACCGTATACCATGTTCATTAACTTTTTGCTTGCTTTTGAATTTGCCATAATAAATTTGTTTTGTTTTGTTTTTTAAATCTAAATTTTAAAAAAAAGGGTTAGTAATTAAGTTGATAGAAAATTTTGGGACTTATTGTTGATTCTGAGTATTATCTTCTCCAGTAGCATCAGTACCCATGTAATCCTGAACTGTTCTGAATCCAATATAACTCCTAGCTGAATCTGCGTATTCATAATCTCTGGTGCTTACCTGTAGGAAATAAGCAACATCTTTCCATGATCCTCCACGCACTACTTTACGTTTATTTTCATCATCATTAACATTTGGGTTCATTGATGATACGTATTCGTATGCTGAAGGGTCATATGATGACTGTACCCACTCAGAAACATTACCCGCCATATTATATAAATTATAATCATTCGGATCAAATGTTCTGGCTTCTACAGTATATAAAAAGTTATCTGCTGCGTAGTTTCCTCTAAGAGGTTTAAAATTTGCTAAGAAGCAACCTCTATCATTAAGCGCATAAGGACCTCCCCATGGATAAGTAGCCGATTCAAGACCACCTCTAGCTGCATACTCCCATTCTGCTTCTGTTGGAAGCCTGAAATAGTTTACAAACTCTTTATTTTTTCTTTTTTGAAATGTATTCTTTTCAATAGTTCTCCATCTGCAGAAAGCTTTTGCTTGCTCCCAAGAAACTCCAACCACAGGATAATCGTCATAAGCACTATGCCAGAAATAATCATTATGCATCGGCTCGTTATAAGAATAACTAAAATCTTTTATCCAAACTGTTGTATCAGGATAAATCTCTATAACTTCTTCTTTTACAAAATCTTTTCTTCCACCTTTTTTAGCACGTGCTGCTGCCTGAATATCCATCCAAGTAAATCTAAATTGAAACTTACTTACATCAAGTGTACGTCTACCATTATAGGATTCTTCTAAAGGAACATACATTGTATCCATAACTTCTGCATAGAACTCATCTGGATAATCTTCTATATCCCACTCGATATCGATATCTTTATTAAGTCCTCTACCTTCATAACCTGTCGTTCCTGTACCACTATAATTGTCGTACATATATTTTTCGTAGACCGTCATATTCTCGGTATCAGCATCAAGAAATGCATACTCACCTATGCCATCATCGCCAGGTGTTTTGCCAAGTTCATCAGCCATAATAGCAAGTCGCATTCGGATTGTAGAATCACGAACCCAATTTACAAACTGTCGATACTCACTATTAGTGATTTCAGTTTCGTCCATATAAAATGAACGCACTGTTACCATTTTAGTGGGTGCGTTTGCTAATGCGGCTTTATCATCATCAGATTTACCCATAATGAACGATCCTCCGGGGATGAGTGCCATTCCATATGGTTTCTGTGGGTGCCATTTTTTTCCTTGTGCTCCGGTCAACTCTCCTCGACTTCCGCCGCCACAACTGTAGAGCATTGCTAAAATAGCAAATAGTGATACAAATTTCTTCATAACGTGTTTTAGGTTAAGATCTTCTTAGATTTAAGGACGTAAACCTATTTATTTATTTCCAGAAAAACAATTTTTTTCCAAAAAAAACCTTAAATCTACCTAATAAAAATGTTAAACTTCGTTTTTTCGTTTTGCTTTATACCATCTTTCAGGTATTTCTTGATTACAAGCACGCTCATAATCGTTGTATGTGCAAGGTAATAACGTATGTCTTTTCAATTTATTATTGCCAGATGAAATAAAAGGTATTTCTATCCACCATCTTCCGGTTTTTGAACTCTTGTAAAATGATAAGATTTCGTCTTCGACAGGAACATTATAATGCAACGTACTTTTTTGGTTCTTTATATCTAACTCATTAGACCTATAATTAATCCCTTCTATAAAATACCATATTATTTGAGCGATTAACAACGATGCTGTTTCTTCATTTTTGAAATTCTTAAATTCATAAATCCCAAAACTTTTTACTTTATCACTAATTCCTGCATATCGAGAAATAGCACATATCTCTCTACCATCAAACCCATTAGGAGAAGCTGTTAACCCATTCATAGCTACAGAATTTATAGCCCCCAAATCTAGAGAAACAATATCTGCATCCCTCATAATAGGTTCTACTATAGAAATATCCGAGATCACCTCACCTAATCGATAAGCGTCAAAATATAGTTTTTCGATAAGATCTATTTCTTCTTGCGAATTAAAATACGTTTGGTATCCTATATTACTATAATTAAAAAGATTATAGGGCTGTTCTACTATTATCTTACCTACAAATGACAGATTAGTAATTGGTTGTGAAGAATTGCCCAAATCAAATCTGCTATCAACATTAGCCAGGTTGACCATTCGTTCTAAAATATCAAATGACCTATATTGTGCATACACCAGATCTTGACTACCTCCTAATATTATAGGTATGATATTTTTTTGCAATAGTGAAGATAAGACTTCTTGAACCAAATAATATGTATCACTAACTTGATCTCCAGGAGTAATATCACCTAAATCTACGATCTTACTTGCCCAATTACCTGGAAAAAGTTCGTATAACGATTTTCGAATGGTATCAAAATTTAGTTTTTCACCAAGAAAATCAACATCATTTCTATTTTCTTGAATACCGATAATAGCAACATCTACTTTATCTAAATCAGGAACACCTAAATCTTCGGTATGTACCTTAATTTGTTTACCCAATGCATAATCGCCAACTAACGCAGTGTGAGCGGCAACTATATCACTTACTGGCGATAGAAATTCGAAAGACATATAGCTTATTTCTTTTTGGTAGAGGTTTTTTTAGTAGTTTTCTTTTTGGGCGCCTTTTTCTTAGGAGCATTCTTTTCGATAAGATCTTTTACTTTATCAAGCGTAAGTTTTGTAGCATCTACAGTTTTTGGTAGTTCGATCTTAATCTTACCTTTTATAATATTACTACGCCCCCATCTTGCTTTTTCAACTCTGATTCCTTCTTCTTCCCAGTGATGAATAACCTTATCAATTTCTTTTTGTTTTTTCTCCTCAATTAAATTAACAATATCTTCATCAGACAAATTATCAAAATCGTATTTTTTATTTACATTAATGAACATTCCATTCCATTTAATAAATGGCCCAAAGCGACCTGTACCTTTTTGAACCGGAAGGTTTTCATAAACATATATAGGAGCATCTGCTTTTTCTTTAGCATCTATTAACTCAATAGCTCTATCTAAATTAGTATTTAGCGGATCTTCACCTTTTTCTAAAGAAACAAACTTATCGCCAAACTTTACGTAAGGTCCAAAACGACCATTATTTACCACAATAGTCTCTCCTTTATAATCACCTAATTCTTTTGGCAATTGAAACAAATCCATTGCTTGTTCAAAAGTAATACCGCTTAATGTTTGACCTGGAGGCAAGCTTGCAAATTTTGGCTTATCCTCATCTTCAACTGTACCGATTTGCACCATTGGACCAAATCTACCTAATCTTACACTTACCGGTTTTCCTGATACTGGGTCTTCACCTAAGATTCTTTCTCCTACTTCTCGATCTGCATTCTGCGACACATCTTCTACCCTTGGATGAAACTCATCATAGAATTCTTTCATCACATTTCTCCAGTCTTCCTGACCTTCTGCTATTTCATCAAAATCTTGTTCAACTTTTGCTGTGAAGTTGTAATCTAAAATACTCGCAAAGTGATTTACCAAAAAGTCATTAACCACCATACCCACATCAGTAGGAATTAACTTACCTTTATCACTACCAACTTTTTCCGATAATTTTTTCTCATTAACATTATCTCCAGAAAGAATCATTTGAGTATAATTACGTAACTCTCCATCTTTAGCACCTTTCTCAACATAATTTCTATTCTGGATTGTAGAAATCGTAGGAGCATACGTAGACGGCCTTCCTATCCCTAGTTCTTCTAATTTTTTAACCAAAGCAGCTTCTGTATATCTACTTGGTGGTCTTGTAAATCGCTCTGTTGCCGAGATATATTTATTGAATAAACTTTCATGAACCTTCATTGCTGGAAGAATCCCTTCTTGTTCCTCATCTTCATCATCATTACCTTCTAAATACACTTTTAGAAATCCTTCAAACTTTATTACTTCTCCGTTAGCCGTAAACTGTTCTTTATGTGTATTCGCGTCAATTTTAACATTAGTCCTCTCCAACCGCGCATCACTCATCTGAGAAGCAATAGCTCGTTTCCAGATCAACTCATACAATCGTTGTTGATCATAATCCACATTCACTGTATGTCTTGAAAAATCAGTAGGCCGTATCGCTTCGTGAGCTTCTTGTGCTCCCTTAGTTTTACCTTTATATTGTCTTGGGTTACTATACTCACTACCATATGCAGAATCAATTTCTGCTTTTGCACTATTTTGAGCTTCGACAGAGAGGTTCACACTATCTGTTCTCATATATGTTATCAAACCAGCTTCGTACAATCGTTGCGCCATGGTCATTGTTTTACTCACAGAGAAATATAATTTCCTAGAAGCTTCTTGTTGCAATGTTGACGTTGTAAATGGTGGTGCTGGTGATTTTTTTGCAGGTTTTGTAGAAAGATCTGCAACCTTAAATGAAGCCCCTGCATTGTTATTTAAAAATGCTTTGGCTTCTTCTTTGGTTTTGAAATTTTTTGGAAGCTTTGCTTTAAATGATTTTCCAGCTTCATTAGAAAACTCTGCATCAATTCGATAAGAACCTTCTGGCTTGAAACCTATTATATCGCGTTCGCGTTCTACTATCAATCGCACTGAAACCGACTGAACTCTTCCTGCAGATAATCCTCCTTTTACTTTTCGCCAAAGTACCGGAGATAATTCATATCCAACCAAGCGATCCAAGACACGTCTAGCTTGTTGCGCGTTTACCAGATTATAATCTATTGCGCGAGGATTCTCAATAGCTTTAAGAATTGCATTTTTAGTGATCTCATGAAAAACAATTCTACGCGTTCTTTTTTCATCTAATTTAAGCGTCTCTGCAAGGTGCCAAGCAATGGCCTCTCCTTCTCGATCCTCATCACTAGCAAGCCACACCATCTCTGCTTTCTCAGAAAGATCTTTCAGTTTTTTTACAACATCCTTTTTATCTTTAGAGACAATATATTTGGGTTTAAAATCTCCATCAACATCAACCCCTAATTCTTTAGAAGGTAAATCTGCAATATGCCCAAAACTGGATGCAACTGTGTAATCTTTTCCAAGAAATTTTTCTATTGTTTTTGCCTTAGCAGGTGACTCTACAATCACTAAATTCTTAGCCATAGTCCTATAATTTCTGACCACAAAAGTATATCAATTTTTTGAGATCAAGATTCTTTATTAAAAAATTAGTTTAAAAAAAACCTGCTAATACGCAGGTTTTAAAAATTTTATTTCACAAATAAGGTGTCATCTTTTTCAGATTCTTCATCCTCAAAACCTATTGTTTGCTTATATATTAAATAAACCGGCATATACACAAATGAGGCTGTAAAAAACACACCTACAAAGCATAATATCATACCTACAAACTGAGCTATCATTGAAGAAATAAAAATTAACCCAAAAGCTATTAACCAAATTTTATTACCAAGTTTAAAACTAGCTTTTATCAAATCAGACACACCGACATCAGGATTAAATGCAAATATTACTCCTAACAATTGCAAAGGAACCATTACATAAAGCAAAGGAAGATAACATAACAATGTAGCCAACAACGCTATCCCAAACGTTGCTATAGCTATTGTAAGTATTTTTCCTAAATATTTACTTTTAAGAAACATAAAGTATTTAGAACTTTCAGGAAGACCTAAATCAACTTGCCTACATACTCTATAAAAATGTGCTGTGATCCCAAACTGAAGTGCAGTTGCAATCATTGCTATCACAAAAACCAAAATTATAAATAAAATCATTAAACCAATTGACAATTCTTCATATTGACTCCCATACTCTCCATAATTACTTTCGTAACCAGCAAATCCTGCTAATGCAAAAATTGGAATATACATTACAAAAAACAACGGAATCATAATTACCATTGAAATAAGCAAATGAACAAACCCTTGTAACCATACTTTTTGAAAAAGCTCTATACTTTTATTAAAAACATCTCCAAAATCTATAACACCACTATTTTCTATCTTCTCAAAAAGCCTATTAGACATCATATATTTAATAATTTATGGATTGAAAGTTCTCAAATATAGATTTTTTACAAAATAATCTCATGACACTTTGTCATAAATCGTATTAAAAAGTATCTTTGCACACTATTTGACCCAAGTTTATAAGGAATTATTTTTATGGAGAAGATTATTGACGAAGATAAACAAGGACAACCTCTTGTTCTTGATCAAAAAAAAGAAAATCAACGTAAACTTTTTATTGAGAGTTACGGTTGCCAGATGAATTTTAGTGATAGCGAAATTGTAGCTTCAATTTTGGCTAAGGAAGGGTTTAATACTACTCAAAAGCTTGAAGACGCAGATTTGGTATTGGTAAACACTTGTTCTATTCGAGAAAAAGCAGAACAAACCGTTAGAAAAAGGTTAGAAAAATATAATGCAGTAAAAAGAATCAATCCAAAAATGAAGGTTGGAGTTCTTGGCTGTATGGCAGAGCGACTAAAAAGCAAATTTCTTGAGGAAGAAAAAATTGTAGATCTAGTCGTTGGGCCTGATGCTTATAAAGATCTACCTAATCTAATTGAAGAAGTTGATGCCGGTCGTAATGCAGTAAATGTAGTACTCTCTAAAGAAGAAACATACGGCGACATTTCACCCGTACGCCTGCAAAGCAATGGCGTATCTGCTTTTGTCTCTATCACTAGAGGTTGCGATAATATGTGTACATTCTGCGTAGTACCCTTTACCAGAGGTAGAGAACGTAGTAGAGACCCACAAAGTATCCTAAAAGAAATAGATGATTTAGTTGGGCAAAACTTTAAAGAAATTACGCTATTAGGACAAAATGTAGATAGTTATTTATGGTATGGCGGTGGTCTCAAAAAAGATTTTGAAAAAGCTTCAGATTTTCAAAAGGCAACTGCTGTAGATTTTGCTAAACTTTTGGATATGACTGCACAAAAATATCCAAGATTACGCATACGTTTCTCTACATCAAATCCACAGGACATGACTTTAGATGTTATTAAAATCATGGCAAAACATAAAAATATTTGCAAACATATTCACTTGCCTATACAAAGCGGTAGTGATCGCATCCTAAAAGAGATGAATCGATTACATACGCGACAAGAATATATTGATTTGATTAATAATATCAAGCAAATAATTCCTGACTGTGCTATAACGCAAGATATGATCATTGGTTTCCCAACTGAAACTGAAGAAGATCACCAAGACACCTTATCATTATTAGAGCATATAAAATATGAACACGGGTATATGTATGCATATTCTGAAAGACCAGGCACTCTAGCAGAACGTAAATTAGAAGACGATGTGCCTGAAGAAGTTAAAAAAAGAAGACTTGCAGAAGTTATAGCTTTACAGCGAACACATTGCGCATACAAACATCAAAATTATATTGGAAAAACTTTTGAAGTTTTAATTGAAAAAGAATCAAAAAAATCTGATCAACACTGGAGCGGAAGAACTACAACAAACATTGTAGCCATATTTCCGAAAAAAAATTATAAAATAGGTGATTTTGTAATGGTACATATTGAAGATTGTACTAGTGCAACATTGCTAGGTGAAGCTGTTGGGTATTCAGAAAACAACTAATCACTAACCAAAACTAATAATTAATTTAATCAATGGAATCAGTTCAAGCTACAAAACAACGATTCGGGATTATAGGAAATAATGCCAAACTTAATCGTGCGGTAGAAAAAGCGATCCAGGTCGCTCCTACAGATATCTCGGTTTTGGTTACAGGAGAAAGTGGTGTAGGTAAAGAAAGTATTCCTAAAATTATACATTCTCTATCCCATCGTAAACATGGTAAATATATAGCTGTTAACTGTGGAGCTATCCCAGAAGGCACTATAGATAGTGAACTTTTTGGACATGAAAAAGGAGCATTTACTGGCGCTACACAAACTCGAAATGGATATTTTGAAGTTGCTGACGGAGGAACCATTTTTTTGGATGAAGTAGGAGAACTACCGCTAACTACACAAGTACGATTATTAAGAGTTCTTGAAAATGGTGAGTTTATAAAAGTAGGTTCTTCCAAAGTACAAAAAACAGATGTTCGTATCGTTGCCGCTACCAATGTAAATATGTTTGAAGCTATAAAAAAAGGAAAGTTTAGAGAAGATCTTTATTATCGCCTTAGCACGGTAGAAATTCTCTTGCCTCCTCTTAGAAATCGCAAAGAAGATATTCATTTGCTATTTAGAAAATTCGCTTCAGATTTTGCTTCTAAATATAAGATGCCAACCATACGATTAGCAGAAGACGCTGTTGGCTTATTAGAAAAATATCACTGGAGTGGTAATATTAGACAGTTACGCAACATTGCAGAACAAATTTCAGTCCTTGAACAAAACAGAGCAATATCTGCAAGCACACTACATAATTATCTGCCTAATATAGGAAGTAATTTACCCGCAGTAATTTCTTCTGATAAAAAAGAAAGTGATTTTAGTAATGAAAGAGAAATTTTGTACAAAGTGCTTTTTGATATGAAAAGCGACCTAAATGATCTCAAAAAATTAACTATGGAATTGATGGAAAGTGGCAATAATCCAGAGGTTCAAAAAGAAAATGAAGGGCTAATCAGAAAAATCTATCGAGAAGAGGACAAAGAAGATATTCGTTTTGAGGAAGCTGTTACCCCCACAACTGAGGTTTTACAAATACAATCTCCCGCTATAGTATCAAAAGAAGAAGATAAGTATCATTTTGCCGAAGAAATTGAAGAAGAAGAAACGTTATCCCTACAAGACAAAGAACTAGAATTGATCAAAAAATCATTAGATCGACATAGAGGTAAGCGTAAAGCCGCTGCAGAAGAGCTAGGGATTAGCGAACGTACTTTATACAGAAAAATTAAACAATACGATCTTTAGTAGATTTGATAAAAAGTTATTATAATTATATAAAAAGTTTAATGAAAAAACTAAACCATGTAATAATCGGTTTAATTACCTTAGTAGTGATTCAAGGGTGTGGAGCTTATTCTTTTAGTGGAATATCAATTGGTCCAGAAACCAAAACATTTCAAGTTAATTTTTTCCAAAATCAAGCACCAAGAATATTTCCTGGAGCAGATCAAACTTTTACAAACCAATTACAAGATTTAATACTAAATCAAACAAACCTTAGTCTAGTTACCTCTGATGGTGATATTGTTTACGAAGGAGAAATTGTACAAGATTATGTCTCTCCAAATACTGCAACTTCACAAATAACTGCAGCTCAAAACAGATTGACTCTTGCTATTAATGTTAGATTTTATGACGCAAAAGATCCAACACAAGACCTAGAGCAACGTTTTTCATTTTTCTTTGATTATCCTGCTTCGCAATCAGAAAATACAATAAGAGACGAAGCGTTACAGGTAATTTTTGAACGAATCACACAAGATATATTCAACGCTACCTTAGCCAGGTGGTAAACCGATATAAATTTATACTATTAAAAGAAATCGAAACCTAAGATAAATTGAACACTAAAGAGCTTACATATTTACTTCAGAATCCGGTTGAGCTAGATAAAAAACACATATCTGCTCTAGAAAAACTTATTCGTGAGTTCCCGTATTTTCAACCAGCTCGATCTTTATTTTTAAAGTGCTTAATGGACCAAGAAAGCTTTAGGTATAATCAAGAATTAAAAACAACAGCAGCCTATACTACAGACCGTAGTGTTTTATTTGATTTTATTACTTCTGATTCTTTTAAAGAAAAAACAAACATATCTCAAACACTACAGAAAAGTAAATCCGAAATTAATGTCATCGATCCAGAAGAAGTAAAAACTTTGCCTAGAATGGCAATGGATGATGCAGTAAGAATGAAAATGAAAGAAGCTGAAGATGTTTTGAATCCGGCATTATTTTCGGCTAGGCAAGAAGAAAGCACTATCAAACAAGTAGAACTTTCAGAATCAATAGAATCTGACAACAAAACCCTAGAAGAAGAGTTACAGATCAATAAACCTCTGGATTTCAATAAAAAAGAATCTCATTCGTTTGCCGAGTGGTTAAAATTAACCTCTTTAAAACCAGTAGACAGAGAAATCAAAAAAGAAACTGAAATTTCATCTACAGAAAATAACAAAAAAGAAGATATCAAATCGTTGGATCAAAAAGATAAATATGAACTTATTGATGAATTTATTGCCAATAATCCAAAGATTAAACCCGCATCAAAAAATACCCCAGCCCGCAATCTCGCCAAAAAAAATCTAGTCCCTACAGACGAATTAATGACAGAAACTCTGGCTAGAGTATACTTAACTCAAAAAAACTATAAAAAAGCAATTCAAGCATATAACATATTAATTTTGAAAAATCCCGAAAAAAGTGGTTTCTTTGCAGACCAAATTCGGGCAATAAAGAAATTACAAGAAAATAAATAACAAAATAAATAATGACAACGTTTTCAATTTTTTTAATACTAATCGTTATTGTATCATTCTTATTAGTAGTAGTAATTATGGTGCAAAACCCTAAAGGAGGTGGATTATCTTCTTCTTTTGGCGGCGGCGGAACGCAACAACTAGGTGGTGTAAAAAAGACCACAGACTTTCTAGATAAGAGTACATGGACTTTAGCAACGCTATTACTAGTGTTGATCTTATTATCTAATATCGATTTGATGAATGAAGGCACTGCCCAGGAATCAAAAGTAAACACAGAAGATGTTCAAGTAGAAACTCCAGTAATACCTACTGCAGAAGATGACAATCAAGAATAACAGCTTTTGAAAAAACAATAACAAAAATGCCGACTTGTCATACAGTCGGCATTTTTTGTTTCAATTTGTCAGGATCAAACCACTGGCATAGTTTCTGAAATGTATAGCATCAAATATTTCATTTTAATTTTAAAATAAAAACTAATCATAATGGGAGTAAATATTAAACCTCTTTCAGATCGTGTGGTTGTAGAACCACTTCCTGCTGAGACACAAACAGCATCTGGATTATTCATTCCTGACTCGGCTCAGGAAAAACAGCAAAAAGGTAAAGTAGCTGCCGTAGGTAATGGTAAAAAAGACCATGAGATGACGGTAAAAGTAGGTGACACTGTTCTTTATGGAAAATATTCAGGGACTGAATTAAAATTAGACGGAAAAGATTATCTAATTATGCGCGAAGATGATATTCTTGCAATCGTATAATTAATTATTAATTCAAAATACACAAATCACAAATCCTAACATCCTGGTTAGGATTGAAAAATTTCAAAATAAATAAATATTATGGCAAAAGACATAAAATTTGACATTGAAGCACGCGATGGTATAAAACGCGGTGTAGATGCGTTAGCCAATGCAGTAAAAGTAACCTTAGGACCAAAAGGTCGTAATGTGATTATTAGTAAATCTTTTGGTGCACCTACTGTGACCAAAGATGGGGTTTCTGTAGCTAAAGAAGTAGAATTAGAAGATGCTCTTGAAAATATGGGAGCACAAATGGTAAAAGAAGTTGCTTCAAAAACCAATGATCTTGCAGGTGATGGTACTACTACAGCTACTGTACTTGCACAAGCAATTGTAAAAGAAGGTCTTAAAAACGTAGCAGCAGGCGCTAATCCTATGGATCTTAAACGCGGTATCGACAAAGCCGTTACTGCAATTACAGAAGATCTTGCAAAGCAAACCAAAGAAGTAGGAGACTCTTCAGATAAAATCAAACAAGTAGCTGCTATTTCTGCAAATAATGATGGGACTATTGGTGATCTAATTTCTCAGGCTTTTGAAAAAGTAGGTAAAGAAGGCGTGATTACTGTTGAAGAAGCAAAAGGGACAGATACTACAGTAGATATTGTTGAAGGTATGCAGTTTGATAGAGGGTATCTTTCTCCATATTTTGTTACGAATAGCGAAAAAATGACAGCCGATCTTGAAACGCCATATATCTTATTATATGACAAAAAGATCTCTGCCATGAAAGATCTTCTTCCTGTTCTTGAACCTGTTGCTCAAACTGGAAAACCGCTTTTAATAATTGCAGAAGATGTCGATGGTGAAGCACTTGCAACTCTAGTAGTAAACAAACTACGTGGAGCTCTAAAAATTGCTGCTGTTAAAGCTCCTGGTTTTGGAGATAGACGCAAAGCAATGCTAGAAGATATTGCCATCCTAACAGGTGGTACTGTAATCTCTGAAGAAAGAGGATTTACATTAGAAAATACTACTATTGAACACTTAGGTACTGCAGAAAAAGTAGCTATTGACAAGGATAATACTACAGTAGTAAATGGTGCTGGAGGCCAAGATTTAATCAAAAATAGAGTAAATCAAATCAAAGCTCAGATCGAAACTACTACTTCAGACTACGATAAAGAAAAACTACAGGAGCGTTTAGCAAAACTTGCCGGCGGTGTTGCCGTATTATATGTTGGTGCAGCTTCTGAAGTAGAAATGAAAGAAAAGAAAGATCGTGTAGATGATGCATTACATGCAACTCGCGCAGCGGTTGAAGAAGGTATCGTTGCCGGTGGTGGTGTAGCACTAGTTAGAGCTAAATCAGTACTTGATAAAGTAAAAACCGAAAATGCAGACGAAGCTACTGGTGTGCAAATTGTAAATCGTGCTATCGAGTCTCCTCTAAGAACTATAGTTGAAAATGCAGGAGGCGAAGGATCTGTTGTAATTGCTAAAGTACTTGAAGGAAAAGGCAATTTTGGATACGATGCAAAATCAGAAGAATATGTAGATATGCTTAAAGCTGGGATTATAGACCCTAAAAAAGTAACACGTATCGCTCTAGAAAATGCTGCATCTGTATCAGGAATGATCTTGACTACAGAATGTTCTTTGACTGACATCAAAGAGGATGCTCCTGCTGGAGGTGGAATGCCACCAATGGGCGGAGGTATGCCAGGAATGATGTAATGGCGAATCGCCATAGATAAAAATTTAGCAAGTCTGCAAGATAATAACTTGTTAAAAATATAAAAACCCATCTTGATAAATCAAGATGGGTTTTGCTTTTAAGTTTATAGTTGAGATTTATAAATCTCAAGAATCTTTTGTTGTAAATCAACCGTTATTTAAACTAATTTTAAACATATAATTATTAAAATTCAAAATCATGAAAAAGAGTATTTTAGATTTAGAAGGAGTAAAAATAATTGAAAAAAAAGCGCAAAGCCTTGTAAACGGTGGCGCTGGATGTATTTGCGGAATTACAGACATGCCATTTTTTCAAGATAGCTGTAGCTGTGATTAAAAAACTACGTCCATTAAAACTTTATAACAAAAAAAGCTTTAGTGGACGTAGTTTTACTTAATTAAACATCTATGTTATGAATACTTCTTCACGATATCTTCTACCAAAGTCGATGTCCTTTTATATTTCTCTTTAGCGAGTAATCGTTTTGGCGGTGCCATTCTTACCTCACAATCAGTTAACGAGCATGACTCACAAGTTACCCCTACTTTTACTTTTGGAATTTTATTATCGTTAACAAAACTGATTTTTTTCTCGAGAGCTGAAGAAATTAAAAAACCAATCCCAATACTGCGGTAATAATCTTTTCTAAATGGATCTTTAGTCGCCGAAGTAAATACTAAATACTGCTGATCTGTATCAGTATAATCAGAGATCTGAATATTAAATGCGTAATCCAAATCCTCATTCGCTGTTCGTTGTAATGTTTTTATTGCCATCCATCGCCTACAATAATGCTCATTAATTTCATTGGCATGAGGCTGTTGTTGATGCGTGATATGTAACTCTTTAACTAAGTTAAATTTCTCAATCCCCAATTTATGAGTAAACCTTAAAAAGAACACATTTTGCATTCCAAAATCTTTAGGCAACACATTTGTAAGGCGTTGATAAAAAGATTCGGGAGAAGCGTTATACATATTCATAATCTTATGAAAAGCCTTCTCAGAAAAACGCTTCATTGTAAAAAGTTCCTTGAGGTGATTTTTAAGATGATTTCTTGGTATGATTAAAGCACCAGCAAAATATGAAGCATAAAAATTATGTAAGACCTCTTCAAAATTATCATACCGTATCCAGGTAAACGTATAAGGTCTTTCGGTAATATTCATAAATTGATATCCCAATTCCTTAGCATAAATAAATGTTTTTTGTGCTTCTCCTACTCTATCAGATAATAATAATGTTTTTGTTGAAGGAACAAACACAGATCTAAGGTTATCAAGCTCTTCTTCCTCAGGAATACCCTTTGCATTAATGGTATATCCATATTCTTCTTTAAGAATTTCTTCTAACTCAATCGAAGATATTTTACCATTCAAATCAAGTTGATAAGAATTAGCACATCGTATCACATGGTCTTCGAGGTCTTTAAAATAATTATTATGCGCTTCTTGATACGATCGTAAAGAGGCTAAATAAAATCCTTCGCGACTCATATTGTAATGCTGAGCAATCTCTATAATAGTACTTATAAATGCATTTACCTTTGAAGGAGCATTAGCAATAATATCTATCAAATCACTTTGCTGTATCCCGAATAATTCTAACGGAATTTCATCGAGTATCCCAGATTGTAAAATTTCACCTATTGGAGCTAAATTTTTATCCAGTTTTAGCGAGACCAAACTATCATAAGGCACATCCAATGTCTCTGCAAGCTTGATAATTTTATCCGTTTTAGGGTACTTTTTACCTTTTTCTATTTCATTTAAATACGACTTTGATAGTCCACTTAACTTTGATAGCCCAAAGAGAGACAACTCCCTTTCTGTTCGTATCTGTTTGATTTTCAATCCAAAAATCAATCTAATATATTCTTCTGCTATTGCCATAAGATCAAAAGTAATACTTTTTGCGTAATTCCAGAAAAAAGAAAAAAATCATTTTTAGCGAACGTTCGCTTGTTTTATTAAAAACTTTTTTTTAATATTGTTCACTCAAAACGATATAGTTATGGAAATACAGACAAATATTAGTCAGAAAATTAGCTTCACTAAAGAAGTTAAAAACTACCATCCAGAAATTTTAACCGATGGTGCACTGACCTTTTTAGAGGCATTACAAGATCGTTTTAACAAAAGACGATTGGTACTTTTAAAAAATCGCGAGTGTCAGCAACAATTGTTTGATCTGGGAACGTATCCATCTTTTCCAGAAAACACCAAAGAAATTCGCAATAGTGAGTGGTCTGCTGCGCCTATTCCTGCAGACCTACAAGATCGTAGAGTTGAGATTACAGGCCCTGTAGACAGAAAAATGGTCATTAACGCCTTAAATTCTGGTGCCAAAACCTTTATGGCCGATTTTGAAGATAGTAATGCTCCTCTTTGGGAAAACTGTTTACAAGGACAAAAAAACCTTAAGGATGCCGTCAACAAAACTATTTCGTTTTATAATCCAAAAAAAGACAAAAACTATCAATTAAAAGAAAGAACCGCTACACTAATTGTACGACCAAGAGGGTTACACCTTAATGAAAAACATCTCTTGATTAAAGAACAAGAAATGAGTGCTTCTTTATTTGATTTTGCATTGTACTTATTTCATAATAATGAACAATTAAAAGAAAATGGAACTGGGGCGTATTATTATCTCCCAAAACTAGAGCACTTTACTGAAGCCATCTGGTGGAATGATGTAATTGATTATTCTGAAGAATATCTAGGGATAGAACCAGGAAGTGTAAAAGTAACTGTTTTGGTAGAAACCATTACTGCAAGTTTTCAATTAGACGAAATCATTTATGCTTTGAAAGATCATATCGTTGGATTGAATTGTGGACGGTGGGATTACATTTTTAGTTATATCAAAAAATTAAGAAATCACTCTGGTTTTGTAGTACCAGATCGTGCTCAGGTGACTATGACAAGTCCATTTATGGATGCCTATAGTAAGTTAGTAATCCAGAGATGTCACAAAAGAAATATTCTTGCTATTGGTGGTATGGCAGCGCAAATTCCTATCAAAGATGATGAAGAACGTAATGCTGTAGCTTATGCAAAAGTTAAGGCTGATAAAGAACGAGAAGCAAAAAATGGTCATGATGGTACATGGGTAGCGCATCCTGGATTGGTAAAACTAGCAATGCAAGTTTTTGACACACATATGCCGAGTCCTAATCAAATGGATGTTAAACGTAATGATATCAACATCACCGAAGAGGATTTATTAGCCATTCCTGAAGGTACAATTACCCAAAAAGGAATCCAGGAAAGCATCAATGTAGGGATACATTACATCGCTAATTGGTTAAGCGGAAACGGAGCTGTAGCATTATATAACTTAATGGAAGATGCAGCTACTGCAGAAATTAGTCGAACCCAATTATGGCAATGGTTAAAAAATGAAGTAACGCTTGAAGATGGTAGAACTCTTGATCAAACACTCTTTAATACCCTATTCGAAAACGAATTAAGCATTATAAAAGAGCAAGTAGGAAATCAATTATATGAGACAGAAAATTATCAAAATGCAGTTTCAATTTTTAAAAAATTAGTGATTTCTGAAGAATTTGAAGAATTCTTAACCACTAGTGCTTATCAATATTTATAAAAAATAAGAAAAACTCAAGACTATAAATATCGAACGAAGAATAGAAGAATTGGTTATCAATTGAATCACGTACATTGATAGTAGTCACTGGTAGATCATCTACTACAGCTACTGAAGATAGTGCAAAAGTTGAGCAGTTCTAAAAAAACGCATAATTTTTTCCGATTTTTATAATTGTGCTCAAAACGGCATTCACTTATGTGAGTGTCGTTTTTTCTTATATAATATTCAAATTTGGATTTTTTAGAAAAAAGAGAGCCCTGAACAAAAAAATGGAACATATATTATACCCCTTTAAATCAATATTTAGTTCCTTTACAGCGTATAAAAGGTTATTAAAAACTTTACTTAGACAACTAATTTAATTACTTATATGAAGGTTACTCAAGACATTTCTAACTCAACTATATGGAAACCAACCATTCTAATTGCCTTCAGGTTTTTTTTCGTTTATTTATTTCTAAATATCTTTCCTTTTCCTCTATATTATATTGGAAATATCTTTGGCATAGATGATTTGTTTTCTTTTTACATAGATTGGCTTCAAGAACTTACAATTTGGACAGGAAAAAACATCCTTCAAATTAATCATGAAATATCTACGAATTATAGTGGTAGTGGAGATAGAACAATTGACTATGTTTTTCAATTTGTAATAATAATTTTAGCCCTAATTAGCAGTAGCGTCTGGAGTATCCTAGATTCAAAAAGAAAGAATTATGACACCCTATTTTTATATTTTACAACATTTGTTAGATATTATGCAGTTGCAACCATGTTTGGTTATGGTTTTTACAAAATAATACCGCTACAATTTTCAGAATTAAAAAATATTGATTTAATAAAAACCTTTGGGGATCAATCTCCAATGGGATTGATGTGGAATTTTATGGAATATAGTGACACCTATACACGGTTTTCGGGTTATGCCGAAGTAATTGCAGGAGTACTATTATTATATAGAAAAACTGTAATGTTTGGAGCGATCATAATGACAGCAGTGATGTTTAACGTTTTTATGATGAATATGAGTTATGACATACCTGTTAAATTATATAGTGCGCTACTGACGGTAATAGGAATTTTCTTATTAGCTCCTGATTTGAAAAGAATTTTAAATTTTTTAATTGTAAACAAAAATGTTGCTTCAAAAGTATTTCAGCCTTATTTCACAAAAGAAAAACTAAAAAAAATTACAATAATTTTAAAAGTTTTGATAATTGGATATCTATTTTACTCCAACATAAATGATGCTATCGATGGTCAGAAACAATGGGGAAAGAAAGCCCCAAAATCGGCATTATATGGTATTTATGAAGTTACTGAATTTATAAAAAACAATGATACACTTCCTCCTTTGGCTACAGATACACTGCGTTGGAAGCGTTTGATAATAGACAAAAGGTATACTAATATCCAGACCATGAACGAAGGTTTTATAAAGTTAAAAGAAAAAACAGACACTATCTTAAAAACAGTTCAACTCACCTTGTACGCAGATAGTACAGATGTTCAAAGTTTGTCCTACAAACTAAAAGATAGTATATACATATTTGAAGGTATCTATAACTGTGATACGCTTACCATAAAAGCAAAAAAGAAAGAAAGAGAAGAGTTTTTACTCATCAATAGAGGGTTTCATTGGATTAATGAAAAACCATTTAACAGATAGTTCAATCACACTCCCATTTAAAATCAGATATTTTATATTTTATGCCTGCCTGATAATTATAATGCCACCACTCTGTTCTTATGGTTTTAAAACCATATTTTTCCATAGTACTACGTAACAATTTACGATGCTCTAGTACTGTTTTTGAAAGTTTTGTGTAAGCATGGTGTGCTTTTTTTCCAAAATGATCAAATTCGGTTCCCATATCCACACCTCCTCCGGCTGATCTCACCAAAGTAATATCTACTGCAGCTCCCTTATTATGAATTGACCCACCCTTGGGATCTGCTACATAACCAGGGTTAGGAAAAATTTTCCACATTTTTTTTTGAACACTATGAGGACGGTAACAATCAAAAAACTTGATCCTATAGCCTTGCTTCATTAAATCTGCATTTGCTTTAATAAGTGCTTTTGCTACTTCTTCTTTCACATAACACTTGGCGCAAGAATATACTTTTTCTTTAAGAAAATTATTAGATGTCGCATATCGCATATCTAACACAAACTCGTCTGATAAATCTTGAATATTAACAAAGTCGACATCTATCATAGAGTTTTGACTATCTGTAGCGTCATAACTTCTACCTTCTATAGAATCTCTTTTCTTAATCAAGCGTTGTTCTATTTTATCTCCTCTTACTTTTAACGCTTTAGATTTTTCTATTAATGCTATTGTTTTTGCTCCTGGCACTGCCTTTGTAACATCATTACAAGAAAAGAAAAGTGTGACAAAACACAAAAAAGCTAATTTTTCAACATTCATACCTTTACTTATTTATCCCAAATATAAAGCTCAATTTCTCTCATAAAATGTGTGAATGATATTCTATAAATTAAATATAGTCAATATTTTTTTATTGTAATGTTTCTTTTACACTTCCGCAGGTTAACATTTTACTTCCAAAATATGGATTTCTAATTTCTTTAGAATCCGATAACCAATAACCCCCTTCTCCATCAAAAGCCATAGGACAATAGTGCTTATATACTTCACCTGATTTAATTTCGGCCTTAGCTATCAGTTTTTCTATTTCGATAGTTAAGGTGACAAAAAAATCACGTTGTTTCTTGAGGTTTTTTGTTAGAGAAATAAGTTTTGAAGTCGCTTTTAGCTGTCTAGTAGCATCAGATTCTTGAAATAAAGTTTCTAACTTTTTTGATTCTGACCTTACCTGTACACTATCTGAGTTTACCATAGCCCCTTTGATATTAAGATATAAGCGATATGCCTGCTGAGTTTTTTTATTAGAAAATTCGACAGAAGATTTAGAATCTGTTCTATTAAGATCTACTTTTCTGCTTGTCAACTCTTCTTCACTAAATGGTTTTGATTTTTTATCACTAATACACGATGCAATTGTCAATACAATTACTGCTATCATTAGACTAGATATTGTTTTCGTTTTCATCAAAAATTTCTTTACTATACAGTTATGATAATTATCCAATAATTACATCAAATGTACTCTATTTCTAAAACAATTATTTCACCAATACTTCTCAATAGAAAGTTTTTAACAAAACTATACCACAATAAATAGCAGTGTTTTCTAAATATTTTAGATATTTTTGCCGGAAAAATTGTTGGAATGCCATTTGAAGATTTAAAACCAGAAATAATCAGCATACTTAATACACAAGATCTATCTGTAACAGATAGACTTAATAAAATATGCCACGTATTAAAAAATAGTATCAACCACTATGATTGGGTAGGTTTTTACTTTAAAAACGGAAATAAGTTAGAACTAAAACTTCGTACATATGCAGGCGAAGAAACTGATCATGAAATAATTCCTTTCGGAAAAGGTATATGTGGGCAAGTTGCAATTTCTAATGAAAATTTTGTTGTTCCTGATGTTCAGGCTCAGGATAATTATATTGCTTGTAGTATTAATGTAAAATCTGAAATTGTTGTGCCCTTGTTTAAAAATGGGGAAAATATAGGCCAGATTGATATTGATTCTGACACTCCAGATCCATTTACTGAAAAAGATGAGCGCTTTTTAGAATTTATAAATCAAGAAGTTGCTAAAATCCTTTAATTTCATATAAAAGAATTTTTAACTACCCTAATGTATAATGCACATCACTTTGAGATTTAATCTTTGAAGCAGCTTGCTCGGCGGTTATATCTCTTTGTGGATTTGCAAACATTTCGTAACCAACCATAAACTTTTTTACGGTCGAAGACCTTAATAGCGGTGGGTAAAAAGACATGTGCATATGCCATTCTTCATATCCAAGTTTATCAGTTGGAGCTTGATGAATTCCTGCAGAGTAAGGAAATGAGGTCTTAAAAATATTATCATATTTGATGGTAAGTATCTTTATAATTTTTGCAAAACTCCTTATCTCCTCCTCAGATAATTGAGCAATCGTTTGCACTTTTCTCCTAGGAACAATCATAGTTTCATATGGCCATACTGCCCAATAAGGAACCAAAGCAACAAAATGTTCATCTTCTATCAGGATTCTTTCTTTTGATGCTAATTCTTGCTCTAGATATGAGGTTAGAAGTGACTTATTATGTTCTTTCCAGTACTGTTTTTGTTGTTTGGTTTTTTTAATTATTTCCTCAGGAATAGAACGCTGTGCCCATATTTGCCCATGAGGATGTGGATTGCTACACCCCATTACAGCACCTTTGTTTTCGAAAATTTGCACATAATTAATATCTTTTATCTTACCTAAAGAAATAAATTCTTCTTGCCATAGTTGTATTACAGAGATAATTTCTTCTACTTTCATAATTGGTAAAGTAAGACCGTGATTAGGAGAAAAACATACTACTTTGCAAATTCCGCTTTCAGATTCTGCTTTTAATAAACCATCTGTAAATTTTGTTTCTGGTATCCCCTCTAATAGCGCTGAAAAATCATTGGTAAAAGAAAATGGTTTTTTGTAATTCGGATTTGTATCCCCACTTGCTCTTTTGTTCCCCGGACATAAATAACAATTCTCGTCATAAGACATTTTAGAAAATGCAGCAGGTTGTTCGTTTTTTCCTTGCCATGGCCTCTTGGTTCTATGTGGCGAAACCAAAACCCATTCTCCGGTTAATATATTGTATCTTCTATGTGGATTGTCATTAAAATCTTGCATGATTATTACGATATTGAAGTTCCTTTACTAGGAACTGTGATGAATGAAGTTAAATCAATTTTAAACCGTTTTTTGTACGCTTTTTTTACGTTAACCAGATAATTGTCTATATGATCCTTATGGATTAAATTTATAGTACATCCACCAAAACCACCTCCCATCATTCTAGAACCTATGATCTGATCATTTTTTTCTGAAAAATCTACTAAAAAATCTAACTCTGGACAACTTACTTCATATTGGTGTTGAAGCCCTCTATGGGATTGGTACATTAATTCTCCGAATTGGTTTAGACTCCCACTTTCTAAAAATTCTGAAGCCCGAAGTACACGTTCATTTTCTTCAATAACATAAACAGCTCGCCCAAAAAGTTTGGGAGACAACCTGTCTTTAAATTCATTTAATACATTTTTTGTGATATCTCTTAATGACTTTACTTTGCTATATTCTGAAGAAATCATCTCTACCACTTTCTCGCACTCTTCTCTGCGCGTATTATATTCACTAGAAGCTAGATTATGGGACACATTGGTATTTAAAAGTAGAATTTTATAGGGATCAAAATTGGCATCTATTAACCTATATTCCTGACTCATACAATCCAACAGAATTACTTTTTGATCTTCACTCATTATTGAAGCAAATTGATCCATAATCCCGCATTTTGTTCCGACGTATGTATGTTCTGCCCTTTGTGACAGCTCAGCTAGTTTGATTTTAGATATTTCAAGATCAAAAAGCTGATTAAGGCCATATGCCAGACCACATTCTAAGGCCGCAGAAGAGCTAATACCTGCTCCAATAGGCAATTCACTTTCAATAATGCAATCAAAACCTTTTACCATATCTGTAATTTGAAGTAACTCATGTATTACCCCAAGAATATAGTTTTCCCACTCATTAGCGCTCGGTTTTATAGCCTCTAAATCAAAAATCAAGACTTTATCATAAGTCATGCTATATACATTGCATTGAGAACTTGTTTTGTTTTTTGAGAACGAAAAAACAATTCTTTTATCTATCGCGGTAGGCAATACAAAACCATTATTATAATCTGTATGCTCTCCTATCAAATTAATTCTTCCAGGAGATAAAACTACCAGCTCTGCTTCAAAATTTGATATAAACGATTTGTGATCATCACCCATTTCTTATAATCCTTTAATTTTTTATCACCTCAACCAATTTTGAGTCAACTGGTTAATTGTATTTTTCTCATATTCTTTATACAGTGTAAATATAATAAATGTAAAAAATACATTTATTATATATGAACTATATTTTTTTCATTACTTTGTGAGTATAGCCAAAACTTTATAAAACTTGCTTAACTAAAAATGGATTTATATAGAGATAAGGACAAATTCTATGTAGCTGTCGATTGTATAATTTTTGGGTTTGATGATGATGAAAAATTAAAATTATTGGTTTTTAATCGAAAAATCGACCCCTTTAAGAAATCATTGTCATTGATTGGAAGCTTTGTACAAATTGGAGAAAGTGTTTCCGATGCTTCAATAAGAATCTTAAAAGAGTTTACGGGCTTACAAAATGTATACATGAAAGAACTAAAAACATATAGTTCTGTGGATCGAGATCCGGGGTACAGATGTATCTCTGTAGCTCAATATGCTTTAATTCGAGTAAATGACACCATCAAAACACTTGTCAATCAAAAAGGGGCTCAATGGTGTGAAATAGAAGATATACCAAAACTGATTTTGGATCATAATGAAATGGTTAATGACTCCTTGAAGAGAATTGAACAAATTACCAAGTTTAAACCAATTGGCTTTGAGCTATTGCCAAAGAAATTTACAATTCCTAAATTACAAGCCCTTTATGAAGCTATTTATAGAAGAAAATTAGATCCACGAAACTTTAGGAAAAAAATCCTCTCTTTTGGTGTCATTATTAAATTAGATGAAAAAGATAAGACGACTTCTAAAAAAGGTGCCTTTTTATATAAATTTGATCATAAGAAATATACTATATTACAAGAATCAGGGTATAACTTTGAAGTATAATCTAGTCAAAAATTATACTTTTTGAAACACATTATAAAACATGCAATCACTTTTAGAAAAGATTTATGCCCTACAAGATATACACACTATATCTAAACACGAGCAAATTGTACTTGGAATAATTGATGCCATTGACTCTGGAATCATAAAAGTGGGCGACAAACTTCCATCTATAAACGAAATGGTAACAGAAGTTGGATATGCCCGAAAAACATTCGTAAAAGCTTATACCGAGTTAAAAGAGAGAGGGTTGGTAGAATCCAAAAACCTTAAAGGGTACTATATTATTAGTAAAGAGACAAAGGTGACCTTAAAAGTCGCTTTAATTCTATTTGCATTTCATAGCTTCCAAGAAGATTTTTATAATACTTTCAGAAAAGAGCTAGGGAAAAAATATCATATCGATATATTTTTCCACCATAATAACATCACGCTTTTTAAAACAATAATGGATAATATTTCACGTAAGTATGGAATGTATGTTATTGCTCCAATACAAGAAAAAGAGATCATACCTCTTATGAAAAATATTCCTTCAGACAGATTGTTATTAGTTGATCGTTATTTAAAAATGCCTAAAGACTATTCTTATATAGCACAAGAGTTTGAAAAAATAACATATGACAAACTTGTTGAGTTAGTTACACAAATCAAAAAATATGACAAGTTTGTACTTTTTTTTAAAGCAAACACTGATCTTCCTCCCGATATTTTACATGCATTTAACCGATTTGTTAAAGATTACAATATAAAACATGAAATAATAGAGAACTATGAATCAAATATGCTAAAAAAAGGCACTGTATATTTTTCAATAAGTGATAACTACCTATGGCAAGTTTTAAAAGATGCCCGAAAAATGGAATATCGCATTGGTTCTGATATTGGAATAATAGCACATGATGATAATATTGTAAAAGAAATTGCCTTTGGGGGCATTACCACTATTTCAACAGATTTTGAAATGATGGCAAAAAAAGCTGCTGTTTTTGTTAAAGAACGGGCTACCATACATGAAATCATCCCTACTTACTTAAGAGAACGTAATTCATTATAATTTTTTCTCATAATTTATAACAATTCTATTATAAAATGAATTTTTGTTTGCCTTAACGACAATCTATATCTTTTCATCACTAAAGATCGATTTACGAGAAAGTATTTTCCTACCAACAATAAATTCAATTGTTAAATAATCACAATATTTTAACATTATTAATACGATATTCCTTATTTTGTAATAAATAGTTTAATTTTTTCTAAAAAAATATCATATATTTGTCAAGTAGCATAGTGTATCATAGTATATAAAACTATAATCTCTTTGCCCGGGCTTTCAGTTTCAAAAGAATTCGAAATTTTATACATAAACACAAATCATATGAATCAAAAAACATTCACTGGCTTTATGATGTTTCTATTTGGGCTTATCTCTACTGTTTATTCACAGCAAACAGTAACAGGTACTGTAACCGAATCTCAAGGGCCTCTTCCCGGAGTAAACATTATTGTAAAAGGTACTCAAAATGGTACAACTACAGATTTTGATGGTAGGTATACGATATCTAATGTAGCAGAAGATGCTATTCTAGTTTTTAGTTATATTGGTTTTATAACAAAAGAAGTGCTGGTTGCTGGACAGTCAATAATCGACATCACATTAAATGAAGATGCAGCTTCCTTAGATGAAATAATTGTTATTGGATATGGTACGCAATCAAAAAGAGAAGTTACTGGCTCTATCTCACAAATTAAATCTGAGGATATTGCCCAAATAGTTACTGCTAATCCCACCGCAGCCTTGCAAGGCAAACTTGCTGGTGTACAGGTAGAAAGTGCAGGAGGTGCTCCCGGGAGTGCAACCAATGTATTTGTGCGTGGAGTAAGCTCACTAACAAACTCATTCCCTTTATATGTGATAGATGGAACTATTGTAGATGATATCGTATTCTTGAATCCCAAAGATATTGTGGATTTACAGGTTTTAAAAGACGCCACTTCTGCTGCGATCTATGGATCACGAGCAGCTAATGGAGTTATAATCGTAACCACTAATAGAGGTAAAAAAAACACCTCCCCCACTGTTAGTATTGATATTAGAGGAGGAATAAATACACAAGCAAAAGAATTAGACTTGCTAAATGGACCAGAATATATTCAATTCTTAAATCAAAGAAGAATAAATGATGGTCTTGCAGGTAATATTGTTGATCCAGGAATTAATACTGACTTCCAGGACTTGACAATAAATTCGGGAACAATTCAAGATTATGGTTTTAATATTTCAGGTGGAAACGAGGATTCTTCCTATTTCTTTTCTTCCAATTATTACAATGAAGAAGGATTATTAATTAGTGAAGATTTTCAAAGAATAAATGCTCGTTTAAATAGTCAGTTTCAAATTGGAAAATTTAAAATACAGGAATCTTTTTCCTTTGCAGAAAACACCTTTACTAGAAATCAAGCATTTGGAAATCAAGGACCAACTTTACCAATATTAAATGCATTTAATCCCAATAACGAAGGTGGTTTTGAAGCAGTTGATGGAGATGTATATAGCGGTGTTGGTGGAACCAATAAATTTGCCCAAGCTAATTTGTTAGATGATGAAAACACTGAACGCAACCTCTTGGGGAACATAAATATTGGGTATGAAATTTTGGAGGGGTTAACTGCAAAAATAAATCTGGGGGTAGATTATAAAAACATCTACCGAAATACTTTCCTCCCTACTTTTTTCCAAAGTCTTACAGATGCTAGTAATAATCTAAATGACGCTAATGATCTAACAGAAGTACGAGCAGAAATTCTATCCACAAATGTGGAGCCAACACTTGGTTACAAAAAAACATTTAATAAACATAGTATAGATATACTTGTTGGTGGTGCTAGACAAGAGGTAGATAATAACACCTTGGCAATATATGCACAAGGCCTTCCAAGTAATGATATAAGAAATATTGGAAACTTTACAACATTAGTCGAAAATACTGGAGGAGGTAGACTCAAGTCCCGATTATTTTCTTATTATTCTCGACTCAACTACAAATTTGACGACAAGTATCTCTTTTCGGGTATTATTAGACGAGATGCTACTTCAAGATTCTCTTCAAAAGATGATTTGAATGTAGGTGTATTTCCTTCTTTTTCTTTAGGTTGGATCGTAAGTGAAGAAAATTTCTGGCCACAAAATGGACTAATAAACACATTAAAACTAAGAGGTGGTTATGGTGAATTAGGGTCACAAAATATTGGAGATTATGTTTTTCAATCTGTTTTGAATCCTTCATCTAATATTGCTTTTGCAGATACCCCTAATCAAGGTTTTGCAATTACTTCTTTAGTAAATGAAAATATAAGTTTTGAAACATCTACAACCACAAATATTGGTGCAGATATCGCATTATTAGACAGATCAATAAAGGTAAGTCTGGATTATTTTAATAGAGATAATGAAGATGTACTTTTAGCTCTAGCAATCCCATCTACTACTGGTTCTGCTAATGCCGTTATCCAGAATGCAGCTTCTATTAACAACAAAGGTTTTGAACTCGAAGCTAGTTATAGTTATGATACAGAAAGTGATTTTAAATTTGATATAGGGATCAACTTTGCCACAATAAAAAATGAATTAACCTCAGCTGCAAATCCAATTTTAGGCCCTGTTATTAACGAAGAACAAACACGGGTAAACAAATACGAAGCAGGGCAACCGTTAGGATTTTTCTTTGGATTTGAAACCGATGGTATTTATAATAGTCAGACAGAAATAGATAACGACCCTTTCTTGGCAAATGACCCCGACAGAAGAGCTCTACTTCAACCAGGGGATTTTAGAAGAGTTGACACTAATGGAGACGGGAGAATTGATGAAACCGATAGAGTAAACTTGGGAGATCCAACTCCTGATTTTACCTATGGTATTAATTTTACAGGTACTTATAAAAAACTCGATTTCGGATTATTTTTTAATGGTGTTCAAGGCAATGAAATTTATAATGTAACTAAATTCTTTGGGGTGTTCTTTGCCGATGATAACAAATTTGGATTAGTAAGAGATGCTTATACTCCTTCTAATCCCAATACAGATATTCCTAGAGTTTCTAACCTGGATCCTGCAGGGAATCAATTCCCTTCAGATTTCTTTGTAGAAAATGGTTCTTTTTTCAGGCTTAAGACATTAGAAATCGGCTATGATATAACCGATATCATAGGTTCTGATTGGGTTAAAAAAGGAAGAGTATTTTTTAATATGCAAAATGTATTTGTAATCACTAATTATTCAGGATACGATCCAGAAATTGGTTCTACATCTGGCGCTCAAGCAGATGCAGATAGTGGCTTTTTCGGTTTTAGAGGGGTAACCAATCCAATTTTTGGTAGAGGATTAGATGTTAGAGCGCAACCAAGGCCTAGAACTTTTATTATGGGAGTTCAATTCACCTTTTAATGCTATAAAAACACATAAAAAATAACAAAGACATATATATCATGAAACTGAAAAATAATTTTTTAATCATTACCATTTTAGCTGCATTGCTGGTGGTTATAAATGGTTGTAATGAAGATCAATTGGAAATTTCCAATCCCAATGCCGTAGGAGAAGCTGATTTTTTTCAGACCGAAAAAGATTTTAGACTTGCCGTAAATGGTATGTATCACCCTATTACTGCTGTATTCTTTTGGGGAAGAGTCGTACACACAGGGCCTCTATTACGTTCTGATGCGTTTAACATTGTTCCTTTTGGTCAAAACACAACCATGTCTACCTTGCAAGGACAGCCCGGAATCGCAAGATGGTCATCAGATATGTTCCCGCAATTATACCAAACTGTATACAGGGCAAATACAATTATAGAAAAAATAAACACCACTAATGTCCCAAATGCAGAAGCCAATAGTGAGATTTTGGGACAAGCCTATTTTATGAGAGCTTTTGCAAACTGGTACCTGGTTAACTTATGGGGGAATGTACCGCTGGTATTAAAAACAGCAAATCCACAAACTAATGAAGGCTTTTTTCCTGAACAATCTAATCCAACAGCTATTAACGCGGCTATCATTGAGGACCTTACAAAAGCAATTGAATTACTTCCAATCTCATGGTCTGCTGAAGAAAAAGGGAGACCAACTAAAGGTTCTGCACTTGCATTACGTGGAAAAACATATTTATACACAAAAGATTACCCTAAGGCCGTAACAGATCTAAATGCTATAGTTACAGGTGCAGCGTATTCTTTATTACCCGCTGGGCAATATGAAGAAAATTTCACTGTAACTAATGAAAACAATACTGAATCTGTATTTGAACTTCAATTTTTAGGGCAGTCTAATTTTATATGGGGCTCAGATATTCCAGGTACTGGAACACAAGGCAACTATTTTATAGATTATTCTCCTCCAGAACTAAGTCCGGATAATGGTCATTTTATAAACCCTCATATCTTACAAGTATTTGAAGATAATGGTGATACTGTAAGAAGAAATGCTACTATCGCTTTTGATTATCCTGGAGCAACAGGATATGGTGGAGTATCATTTAATATAGATTTTGAAAAAGATATCAAACTGGCAGATTCTATTAAGCTACCAGATGGGTCTGTAGGAGTTCCTGCATTATTTACCAAAAAGTATGCTGGTTTTGATCAAGGCGTTAGAGATCAAATCCCTGTATTGGGTAATACAGTTGGTAATAACTGGAGGATCATACGATATGCAGATGTCTTATTAATGCTTGCTGAGGCTCTTAATGAAGCTGACAGAACTCCAGAAGCTATTCCATTTATCAACCAAGTAAGAGAAAGAGCTTTGATTACACCACTACCACTTACACTAGACAAAGCAGAAGCTACACAAGCAATTATTGATGAACGTATTATGGAGCTAACCGGTGAAGGACATCGTTTCTTTGATCTTGTTCGTTGGGAGCTTGCCGATGATATTTTAGGACCTGGTTCTACAATTGCTGGAGGGCGCCATCCAAAATCACTAGCTGGGTCTACAGCTGTCTTTACTGTTAATCAAGATGAACTATTATGGATTCCTGTATCAGAAATACAAGCAAATCCCGATAATTTAGAACAAAATAGAGGATATAATCAATAAACATTTAATTGTATTTTTTTAGCTACCAAGCAAACCCAAAAGGTTTGCTTGGTAGCTAAAACCACTTAACCTTGAAGCCCTTGAAAAAAAACCTTTATTATATTATACTTATCGTAATACTATCTAACTGTAAGAACGAAAGTAAAAAAAAGCACTTGTTTACTTATGTGCCAAAATCTATTTCTAATATCAATTTTGAAAACACCATCACTGAAAACAATCAGATCAATGTAATTGATTTTCAGTATTGCTATAACGGCGGAGGTGTTGGGATAGGTGATTTTAATAATGACAACTTACCTGATATTGTTTTTACCGGAAACCAGGTGTCGAGCAAAATTTACCTTAACCAAGGTACTATGAATTTCAAAAATATTTCGATGCTTTCCAATTTCAATACTAATACTTGGGTTAATGGGGTAAGTATTGTGGATATAAATACTGATGGATTTGATGATATTTATCTTAATGTAGGAGGCGCCAATTGCCAAAACGATTGTACAAATCTATTATTTATAAATAATGGAATTAATAAAGACGGAATACCAACTTTTACAGAACAAGCTTCGGTTTATGGTCTAAATGATGGCAATTATAGCCAACAAACGGTGTTTTTTGATTATGATCAGGATGGTGATCTTGACGCATATATTCTACACAACGGTAACACAAATAGAGATAGAAATATCCCGTTGCCAAAAAAATATTTCCCTAATCATTTAGCAGATTATCTACTCGAAAACAAGGTAAATAAAAATACAGACCAACCTTATTTTGTAAATGTATCTGATAGCTTAGGGATCACTCATAAAGGATTTGGTTTGGGCATTGCTATAAATGATTTCAACAATGACAATCTACCAGATATCTATATAAGTAATGATTTTATTACAAATGATTTGATTTATATAAATAAGGGTAAAGATATAGATGGTAACCATCAAGGGTTTGATGAAATGAATAATACGATTGTATCCAAACAAACCTATAATGCCATGGGAGTAGATGTAGCAGATATTAATAATGATGCATTACCAGACATTATGGTAGTAGATATGCTGCCTAATGATTATGAGAGGCAAAAAAAAATGCTGGGCCTTAATAATTATGATAAATTTTTGCTTTCACAACGAAATAACTATACTCCGCAATACATCCATAACACCTTACAAATTCATAACGGGTTTGTCAATGATAAAATAGTTCCAGCTTCAGAAATAGGCTACGCAGCAGGTATTTCAAGTACCGATTGGAGTTGGGCTCCACTTATTGCAGATTATAATAATGACGGAAACAAAGATCTTTATATTACTAACGGCTATGTAAAAGATATTACCGATCTCGATTTTATCAATTATTCAGGGCAGAACAATACTTTTGGCACTCCTGAAGCCCGAAAAGAAAAACTTAAAGGTTTTGTAGACCAACTCCAAGGCATTCATCTTCCTAATGTCATCTATCAAAACAATGGAAAAATTGCATTTCAGAATGTTTCTTCAGATTGGATTGAAGAGCAAAATTCTTTTTCAAATGGCGCAGCTTATGCTGATCTTGATCTTGATGGAGATTTAGATGTAGTTGTTAATAATATTAATAGCCCTGCATTTATTCTGGAGAATCATACTTCAGAAAAAAACAGACAATATCTAAGAATAAAATTAGAAGGAACCTCTAAAAACAAAAAGGCGATCGGAGCCAAAGTCACTTTATGGGAAAATGAAAAAACCCAAACTCAGTATCAATCTGTGATAAAAGGATATCTATCCTCTGTAGAACCCGTTCTCCACTTTGGTGTTTCTACTAACAGTATTGACTCCTTACAAGTGACCTGGCCAGATGGTGCAATAACTAAAAAGAAACATCTTAAAGCTAATCAGGTTATAACCTTGGTGTATGAAACGTCTGAAATAGAAAGTTTTATCAAAGAGCAAAAAACAATATTCAAAGAAGAACATCATGTTTTCAAATATAAACATGAAGAAAACCCTCTAAATGATTATGTATA
Organism: uncultured Aquimarina sp.; assembly: GCA_947501475.1. Taxonomy (GTDB): domain Bacteria; phylum Bacteroidota; class Bacteroidia; order Flavobacteriales; family Flavobacteriaceae; genus Aquimarina. The sequence goes on from CANMWA010000011.1 coordinate 47,975, forward strand.
TCAATCCTTATTGAGTCATCAATTTAATGCCAATGGTCCCTCTATTATTGCGGCAAATACAAATAATGAAATTGGTGATGAAATTTTTATTGGCGGTAGTAAAGGTAAACCAGGACAACTTTATGCAGAAGATGATAAAGGAAAATATATACTAATTCAGGAATTTGATACTGAATATGAGGATACTGCAACTCTTTTTTTAGATATCGACAATGATGGAGATAAAGATATATATATCGGAAGTGGTGGAACAGATGCTGGAAACAATTCCGATTTATTACAAGATCGTTTATTTATCAATGATGGAAAAGGAAATTATACTGCTCAAACCAAAGAATTCCTTTCAAAAATCAATATCAATACAACATGTGCTATAGAAAATGATATTGATCAAGACGGATATCCTGAGGTTTTTATAGGAGGAGGTGTGATTCCCGGTAAGTATCCATTAGCTACATCAAGTTACATCTTAAACAATGATAATGGCAAACTATCAATTAATACCAATATCTCTTTCTCTCATGAAGGAATTGTAACTGATGCCGTTTGGGCAGATATTAATAATTCTCAAACAAAAGAACTTATTGTAGCTGGGCAATGGATGCCAATAACTGTCTATCAAATCAAAAAAAATAAAGTAGAAGAAATCCCTATACAATGGAAATCACCTAATGGTCATAGCCTCAAAATGTCTGGTTGGTGGAACGCAATTACAACTGCCGATTTTGACAACGATGGAGATCAAGATATCATTGCTGGTAATCAAGGAATCAATGGATTCATTAAACCAATGTTTAACAAACCTGTTTATGTTTACAAAGAAGATTTTGATGATAATGGTAGTATCGACCCTATCTTAGGTCAATACTTTGAAACGTCTTCTGGTGTTTCTCTTAAGCCTGTTCACACCCGAGATGATATTATGAAGCAGCTCGTGGTTCTAAAAAAGAAATATGGGACTTATGAAGAATTTGCTAAAGCATCTTTTCAAGAATTATTAAACATCAACAACCTAGAACAACAAACACTAAATGCTACTATTTTTGAATCAATATATGCTGAAAATATTGGCAATAATACATTTATTGTTTACCATTTGCCAGATGTATGTCAGCTATCTCCTATCAATGATTTTTTGATAAATGATTTTAATACCGATGGATTTAAAGATGTTTTGATTGTTGGAAATGACTATTCTGCCGAAGCAAATTACGGCCGCCACGATGCTATGATCGGGATCTATTTACAAGGATCAAAAAATGGTTTCACACCTATAAAAACTCAAGAAAGTGGTTTCTTGGTTCCTAAACAGTCAAACCATATTATTTCTGCAAAAGACAAAAACAAAGAACAACTTATTGTTGCTACGCAAAACAATGATAGCATTAGAATATTCAAAATGAATTCTAAAATCATAAACAAAAAAAAGAATGTTTTAGCCAAACAATAGCCGAGCTAAAATTAAATGAAAAAAATGCGCTAAATGAAGGATGCAATGACCCACAATATAGAAGTAATAGGAAAAACCAAAGCTTTTGATGTAGCTATCACATTAAACTCTGAAAGTGATGGAGTCTCAATATATACTATAAATTTTTCTGGGGATTCAGGATTTGATCCCCATCCAATTACCTTACGATGGAAAATTCCTGCTATTAATGTAAAAGGAGTATGGAAACCCACCACAGACTTTGCAAAAAGAATTATGGACGATTGGGAATTAGATCATATGGAATCTCGAATTTCTGTAGATTCGCCAGTCATTTCTCTATTTGGTCATGATGATACCAACACGCTTACTTTTGCTTGTTCTGATGCGATAAACACAACCGAGCTCAATGCATTATATAGAGAAGAAGACAACTACATCTATTGTCATATCTCTTTTTTTTCAGAAAGACATCATAACATAAAAAAGTATAGTACTCAATTAAGGATTGATGAGAAAAAACAACATTTTTCTAAATCTTTAACTAATGTTGGGCATTGGTGGAGCAATTTTGAAAACTTAAAACCTATTAAAACTCCCGATCTCGCAAAAGTTCCTGTGTACTCTACCTGGTATCAGTTCCATCAAAAATTAGATACTCAAGAACTGATTAAAGAATGTGAAATAGCTGCTGGATTAGGTTATGAATTAATTATTCTAGATGATGGTTGGCAAACAATAGACGAAAATAGAGGATATGACTATACCGGGGACTGGAAACCCGAAAGAATCCCCAAAATGAAAGATTTTGTTCAGGCTATTCATAACACTACAATGAAATTAGCATTATGGTATTCTGTTCCGTTTTGTGGAAAAAAATCTAATGCTTACAAAAAATTTAAAGGTAAATTCCTTACGGAAGAACATCGTTGGGCTCCTGTTTTTGACCCTAGGTATCCTGAAGTAAGAGAACACCTTATTAACTTATATGTCAATGCCCTCAAAGATTGGAAAATTGATGGTTTTAAACTAGATTTTATAGACGAATTTAAAGTCTATCCTAGCACCATTCTTACCAAAGAAAATGGAAGAGATTTTTCTTCTATAAATTTAGCGGTAGATCGTTTGATGACAGATATCATAGAGGCATTACATACCATTAATCCAGAAGTCGTTATAGAGTTTAGGCAAAAATATACCGGCCCAGCTATGCGTAAATATGGTAACATGTTTCGAGCATTTGATTGCCCTGGAGATTCTGCCATGAATCGTGTTCGTATTACAGACATTAAAATGTTATGTGGTGAAACCGCCGTACATAGTGATATGTTCACTTACCATCAAGAAGAACCTATAGAAATTAAAGCCTTGCAGATTGTAAATACACTATTTGGTGTTCCTCAACTTTCTGTATTATTGAAAAATGCAACAGAAAATGAATTATCTATGATTCGTTTTTACACTCAATATTGGAAAGAAAATTCAGAGACCTTTTTAAACGGAACTTTTACGCCTCAAAACCCCTTAGCTAATTACCCAATACTCAAATCTCATTCTAAAAATTTAACCATTATTGGACTATTTGATAATTATGTAATAGATTTTGAAGAAAAAACAAATCGCATTGATATTATTAATGGGCAAACTACTCAGAAAGTAGTTCTGAGCAGTTCAAATAATTATGGAGGGTATCACTGCACTGTGTATAATTGTATGGGTGAAAAAATTAAAGAATATAATATAATGATACTTATTGGTGTAACACAAATAGAAGCACCCGTTTGTGGATTAGTACGATTAGAAAAAAACAATAATACGTAAGCAATTCTATTAATAAAATCAAAAATAACGTGTATAAGTAATAATACAACCGATTACATTTCTATTAATTGCCAATTATCTTTCCTATTATCCTATTATGTATGATATTTATAAGGAAAATCACTTAGAACTCTAGCAAAAGTATTCACTAATGAGTAAAAAATATATCATTGCATTTGACCAGGGAACTACAAGTACTCGAGCTATCATTTTTGATCATAAGGGCACTATCTGTGGAATATCTCAAAAAGAATTAACGCAACACTACCCAAAATCTGGTTGGGTAGAACATGATCCTCTTGAAATTTTTCAACACCAGCAAGAAGTATTTGCAGAAGTACTATCTGCATCCAAAATTTCGATTGATCAAATTGCTGGTATTGGAATCACAAATCAACGTGAAACCACAGTTGTTTGGGACAAAACTACCGGAGAACCCATTCATAATGCTATCGTATGGTTAGATAAGAGAACTACTAAAATTTGTGAAAACCTAAAAGCTAAGGGCTTAGAAGATTACATCTCCAAAAACACTGGATTAGTTATCGATTCGTATTTTTCTGGAACAAAATTGAAATGGATATTAGATAATGTAGATGGTGCCAGAGAAAAAGCTACAGAAGGCAAATTACTATTTGGTACTATTGACACCTGGTTAATCTGGAAATTTACAAACGGCAAAAACCATGTTACAGATCATTCTAATGTATCCAGAACCATGCTCTATAATATCATCAATTTAGATTGGGATGAAACATTATTAAAAGCCATGGATATTCCAAAATCTATGCTTCCTAAAGTACAATATTCATCGTCAGATTTTGGTAGTATTTTACATGAAGGTAAAAAAATTCCAATATATGGTGTTGCTGGTGACCAACAAGCGTCATTGTTCGGACAAGGAGGATATAAATCAGGAATTGCAAAAAACACATATGGCACAGGTTGTTTTATGCTATTAAATACAGGAAAAAAACCTTATCACTCCAGTAATGGGTTATTAACCACATTATGTTGCAGCTTACCCGAAGACAACATAAAATACGCACTAGAAGGTAGTATTTTTGTAGGTGGAGCTTCGGTACAATGGCTTAGAGATAAACTACAAATCATTGATAATGCCAAAGACACTGAAGAAATTTGTAAAACCACCCCTTCTTCTAAAGACCTGTATGTTGTACCAGCATTTGCAGGTCTAGGAGCCCCTTATTGGGACATGAATGCCAAAGGAGCAATTTATGGACTTACCTTAGATACTGGAAAAAATGAAATTATTAAAGCTACTATTCAGGCATTAGCATATCAAACCCGAGATGTACTAGAAGCCATGATCGAAGATAGTGGCAAGCAAATGAAAGAACTTAAAGTTGATGGAGGAGCCTCTGCCAATAATTATCTAATGCAGTTTCAATCGGACATTCTTAATGTAGAAGTAGATCGACCAAAAATGTTGGAAGTTACCGCTCTGGGAGCAGCGCTACTGGCAGGAATTAAAGCGGGTATTTGGACCAAAAATGATATCGCAAAGATCAGGGCCGTAGATACAGTTTTCAAACCACAAATTACAGAACATGATCGAGATCGCAAGTACACAGGATGGAAACAAGCCATTGAACGTACTAAATCTGTAAACAAGAATATGCTATCGGTAAAAGAAGAAGGGCCCATTCGTTTTTCTGTTCTGGATCGCAAAGCGCAGCTACAAAAAACACAAATCGAAAAATATGATCTTGTCATCATCGGCGGTGGGGTAACTGGCGCAGGAATTGCATTGGATGCTGCATCAAGGGGTCTTAAAACTTGTTTGATAGAAAAAAATGATTTTGCATCGGGGACCAGTAATAAATCCACAAAATTGATTCATGGTGGTTTACGTTATCTGAAACAAATGGAAATCGGCTTGGTTAAAGAATCGGGCAGCGAGCGAGCATTGGTCCATAAACTAGCACCTCACCTTGTTGTGCCTGAAAAGATGCTCCTTCCTTTGACAGAAGGAGGAACCTATGGTAAAATGATGACCGCAATTGGGTTAAAAGTATATGATTTTTTAGCAAATGTTGAAGGTGATGATAAACGTAAAATGCTCAGCGCAGAAGAAACCCTCTCCAGAGAACCATTACTCAAAAAAGAAGGGTTAACTGGTGGGGGCTATTATGCCGAATACCGAACAGATGATGCCCGTCTTACCATAGAATTATTAAAAAAGGCCGCTTCATTTGGTGCCAACAGTATCAATTACTGCGAAATGACCTCTTTCAATTATAATGAAAATGGTAAGATCAAAAGCCTACAATGTAAAGATTATAATAGTGGAACAAGTTTTACTATCAAAGCACGCAATTATGTTTCTGCAGCAGGACCATGGGTAGACTTACTACGCGAGAAAGATGATTCTATGACTAATAAGTATCTACATCTTACCAAAGGTGTTCATATTGTATTTGCCAAAGAGAAATTTCCGCTAACGCAATCCATCTATTTTGATGTGCCAGATGGCAGAATGATATTTGCTATACCAAGAGGACGAGCCACTTATGTCGGGACGACAGACACCAATTATACCGCTAATTTAAATCATGTAGTAGCAACAAGAGCTGATGCTAAATACCTATTAGATGCTATTAATAACATGTTTCCTTCGGTAAAAGTAACTATTGATGATATCGAATCTAATTGGGCAGGACTTAGACCTCTGATCCATGAGGATGGTAAAGATCCTTCAGAACTTTCTAGAAAAGATGAGATCTTTATTTCAGAAACGGGTTTGATATCCATCGCAGGAGGAAAACTAACAGGATATCGTAAAATGGCTCAACGCGTTATTGATACTGTTTTAAAAACAATGAACAATAAAAAACGAGAAGAGTTTTCTAAATCCTACACTCAAAATATTCCTTTAACCAGTCACCCGCTCAAAGATACAGACGATGTAGAAAAATACCAGCAAGAGATCAGTCTGCAACTTAGTGATCTAGGAATAAAAGACCCATATCATGCATGGTATCTCACTACTACATATGGCAAACAGGCTTCTGTGATTATTGAAAAAGTAAATTTCTTTTTGAATGATGATATTAATATATGTTTAATTCGTGCAGAACTATGGTATGGTATACACCATGAAATGGTAAATGGTTTGGCCGACTTTTTTGTACGAAGAACCGGAAGGCTCTATTTTGATATAAATAGCGTACATCAATTTAAACAAATTGTTCAAGAAGATTTGATCAAATATTTGCATTGGGATGAGCATAGAGTCGAGCAGGAAAACAAAATCCTCGATATATTGCTTGAGGATGCAGCTACATATTATGAAAACGAAATTGTATAAGACTAATTTGCCAACAAGTAAGAAACTAAATTATCTATATTTAAAGTAAATTAAAAAAACACAAAGCACTCATGGGAATAATTTCATTTATTGGGTTTACATTATTAGTGGCTATATATGCCTGGTGGAAAACTAAAGGTACCGATGAAAAATCTGCAGATGGATACTATTTAGGAGGTAGAAGTCTGGGTGCTATCACAATAGCAGGTTCATTGCTTCTTACAAATCTATCAGCAGAGCAAATAGTAGGTCTTAACGGGCAAGCCTTTTCTGAAGGCATTTTGGTAATGGCATGGGAAACATTAGCCGCTATTGCAATGATCATAACTGCTATATGGTTATTGCCCAGTTATATGAAAGGTGGTATTACTACCATTCCAGAATACGTAGAAAAACGATTTGACCATCAAACCAAGGCAATACTTACCGCATTATTTTTAAGTGGTTATGCTCTTGTATTATTACCATCTGTCCTATATTCTGGTTCCTTAGCTTTTAGTACCATGTTTGATTTACCTACTATACTAGGCATTTCTCAACGCGCTACAATATGGATCTGTGTTTGGACTATAGGTCTTATAGGTATGGTATATGCTATTTTTGGTGGGCTTAAAGCCGTTGCAGTATCAGACTTAGTGAATGCAATTGGATTACTTACCGGAGGTTTACTTATTCCTATTTTTGGATTAATGATGGTAGGAGACGGTTCGGTGCTAGATGGTATTAATACACTATGGGAAAATAATCCCAATAAATTTGAAGTACAAGGAGGTCCAACAGCATCTATACCTTTTGGTACTATTTTTACAGGAATGATGTTGGTACAAATGTTTTACTGGGGTACAAATCAGGCTATTTTACAACGTGTTTTTGGTGCAAGAAGCCTTAAGGAAGGACAACAGGGAATGATACTTGCCGCACTTGTTAAATTCCTTATTCCAATTATTGTGGTCTTACCCGGGATTATTGCCTGGCATTTATTTGATGGGGATTTAGCTAATCCCGACGAAGCATACCCTTCTCTGGTTCGAAAAGTACTCCCCGCTGCCTTTGTAGGCTTTTTTGCCGCTGTACTCTTTGGAGCTGTTTTGAGTTCTTTTAATAGTGTCTTAAATAGTAGTGCCACCCTATTTGGCTTTGATCTTTATAAACAATATTTCAAGAAAGATGCTAATGAGCGTCAAACAGTAAAATCAGGAAAAATATTTGGTGTAATTGTGGGCGTATTTGGAATGATACTCGCTCCATTCATTCTCGATGCTCCTGAAGGTTTATTTGCAAGGATCCAAGAATTTAGTGGATTCTACAGTATTCCTATTTTAAGCGTTATTGTGATTGGTTTCTTTACGAAAAGAGTCCCTCCTATTGCAGCAAAAATAGGTGTAATGTCTGGTTCTGTATTGTATCTAATTAGCCAGTTTGTAATTAAACCCCTAATGGTTAAAAATGCATTAACAAATGCTACTGCAAATGGAATTACAGATAAAAATGCACTAAGTCTTATAGAAGCAGAGGCATATCCTCATTTTCTTCACGTAATGGCAATTTTATTTGTTTTAAATATTAGTATTATGCTCATTATTGGAAAATTATACCCCAGAGATACAGATTATGTTCAGAAAATAACCGATGAAGTAAATATTACTCCATGGAAATATGCTTTTATAACAGGTACTGCTATTACAATACTCGTAATAAGTACATACCTTATCTTTTAAAATAACATCTTATTGCATATTGATTTTTGTGTTCTATTGCTTATCCCTAACTTTGTTATCATGAGTATTGATTTTAAAGTACATGATGCTCATAATGAAAACACCATTAGAGGTATAAATAAAGGTTTATCAACAGGGTATAAATTTTATATAGATGAAAATATTAGTAACTGGAGGGTTGGGGTTTATAGGATCTCATACAGTAGTAGAATTACAAAATGAAGGCTATGAAGTAATCATTATAGATAACTGTTCGAATTCATCGCCAGACGTTATCAAAAGAATCACTTCTATAACGGGTAAAAAACCTCTTTTTGAAGAATTTGATTTAAGAGAAAAAGATAAAGTTCAAGATTTTTTTAAGCGTCATCAAGATATTCAAGGAGTTATTCATTTTGCAGCGTCAAAAGCTGTGGGTGAAAGTGTAGAAAAACCTTTACTATATTATGAAAATAATATCGCTACACTAGTTTATCTTTTACAGCAGTTAACAAAAAATGAGTCTGCAAATTTCATTTTTAGCTCTTCTTGTACTGTGTATGGTCAAGCTGATGAATTACCAATAACAGAGAATGCACCTGTTAAAACAGCAGAGTCTCCATACGGAAACACAAAACAAATTGGCGAAGAAATTATTCGAGATACTTGTAAAGTTAATTCAAACTTAAAAGCTATCTCTCTAAGGTATTTTAATCCCATTGGTGCACATCCTACTTCAGAAATTGGAGAACTTCCAATTGGAGTCCCTCAAAACCTTGTGCCTTTTATTACACAAACAGCCATTGGTCTTAGAGAGCAATTATCGGTTTTTGGTGATGACTACCCAACTAGTGATGGTACAGCAATTCGAGATTACATTCATGTTGTTGATCTAGCAAAAGCCCATGTTGTTGCTTTACAACGGTTAATAAAAGGTAATAACAATGCAAATTATGATGTTTTTAATGTAGGTACTGGTACTGGGAGTTCTGTTTTGGAAGTCATACAATCTTTTGAAAAAGTATCCGATCAAAAATTAAACTATAAAATTGTTGAGCGAAGAGAAGGTGATATTACAGCTGTATATGCAGACACTAACAAAGCTAATAACGAATTAGGGTGGAAAGCCAAAAATAGTCTTGACGATTCACTTTTATCTGCCTGGAAATGGGAGCAAAAAGTTAGAAGTTAGACAGATTTACAACTCGAAAAATATAGAATAAAAAAATCCTGAAGAAATTCTTCAGGATTTTTTTATTCGTACCTATAATTTTTCTAATAGAATTTAGATCTTTTATCCTCGATTTCAGCAGCTTCTTTTAAAGCTTCAAATACTTTTGTATTTACTTGTCCTTCTTGAGCTTTTGTAGCCTGTGAAGTATAACTCATGTAGGTATCCAAAGTAATTGCTGGTGTTTTTTTAGTTACTTCTATTACATATACGCCATTATTACCTACAATTGCATTTGAAACAGTACCTGCTTCTAAAGCAAAAGCAGCTCCAACAACTTTTGGCTCTGTACCTGCTCCACTGATTGTTGGTGTTTTCATAGTAAGTGCAGAAGCTGTTTTTACTGATGTATTTTGACTTTGTGCGATTGCATCTAATGCACTACCAGTAATTTTACCTTTCAACATCTCTGCTTTCTTTTCTTTTATCAAAATTGGCTTTACCGTTGCAGTAGCATCTTCAACACTCATAGTTCCTTTACCTGTTTTTGCAGTTATTTGTACTACCGCATATCCTTCTGCTACATCAAAACGTTTAACATCACCTACGTTATTCTCTTCATTAAAAGCCCATTGCACTAAAGATCTTTGCGCTCCTAATCCAGGAATATTCTCATCTAATTCTTTGATTTTGTTTACTGGTCTTGTTGTTAACTTACTTTCTTTAGAAACTTCTTCAAAATCTTTTTCTTTTGCAGCGATCTGAAATTTGGTAGTTTCAGTAAAAATTGTATTAATCGTCTTTTCGCTCGGCTCTATTTTACGAGCTACAGTAGCTATTTTTACAGCTCTTTGCTCATTCTTTTGTTCTTCTATGCTTATAACATGATATCCAAATTGTGTTTCAACAATTCCTTGATCTCCGGTTTTATTTTCAAAACAAAAATCATTAAACGCAGGAACCATTCTTCCTGGAGTAAAATACCCTAAATCACCTGCTTTATCTTTGTTTGAGTTATCTGCAGAAAACTTTGGAGCTAATGTCGCAAATTGACTCTTATCATTCTTAATCACATTAAAAATACTATCTGCCAAAGTTTTTGCTTCTTCTTTAGTACGTTTTGTATCACCAGCGGTACCTAAACCAACCCATGACACTAAGATATGACTAGCTTTAACCGAATCTGGCATTTGTTTTTGTGCAACTACTCTAGATAACTTTATATAATCTTCATCTTTATAAGGACCGAAAACATCACCAATCGCCATATTGTACAATGTATCTGCAACTGATGCAGGCAAATCTTTTTTAAATTTGAAACGATCATCAAATTTTATAGATGAATTTTGATTTACAAATTCTTCTACTTCCTTAACACTTTTAAATCCTAAAATAGAATCTGTAGATTTTGTAGACTCATTAAACTCTGCTTTATCTTCAAGCAACGACGAGATCTCTTGTTTAATTTCGTTTTCATCTTCTTGGCTTGGTTCTTCTTTAAACAAAACATAACGTATGCTTCTTGATGCATCTGCTTTGTACTCTTGTGCATGAGCATCTATATAGGATTGAATTTCTGCATCCGTTACTTTTACTTCGGTATCCTGGATACTAGAGAATGGTAATTGTACATATTTAATATCTACATTGTCATTTTCCATTTTATATGCCAACTCTCCTTCTTTTAATGTAGCTCCTACTCCAGCTTTAATCATATTAAGGTATGTCGTTTCTTTTGCTCCTTTACCAATAGATCCTTCATAATCCAACCATTGTTGGTATGCTTGAGGAGAGGTAGCTTTTATATTAGCAACATATTCCTGCATTTTTGCTTTATCAAAAGCTCCTGCTTCATTCTGAAATGTAGGATTATTAGCCAATGATTCTTCTAACAACTCATTTACCTGATCTTCTCCAGCTTTAATTCCTAACTTATCGAACTGCTCATCAAAAACCACTTGACGTACTTCTTGATTCCACACATAATTAACCGCTTGAATACTTGAACCACTAGTTCCAAAACTTCTAGATGCGGCTTCAACTTTTTTGGCAAAATCCGTTCTATCGATATCGTTTCCGTTTATAGTAGCGATTGTGTTTTCTGCTCTTTGTGAAATAGCTCCTCCATTACGAATCAAATCTGCTAATACAAAAGAGAATAGCGCTAATGCTATAATTACAATTAGAAAAACTGAACGCTGTCTGATTTTATTTAAAACTGCCATGGTATTTTTATAATTTATTCAAAATATAGTGGGCGAAAATACCATTTTATTGTAATAATACCAATTAAAAATATCAAAGTCTTGTGAAGTTTTTTTGCTTTCAGTTTATAACTACGAACTAGGCTATTTTTTAAACTTATTATTTTATACTATTTGGTGATTCATTTTGTTCTAAAACTCCATAAACAATTAAGAGTTGAGCAATTGCATATGTACTCATAACCCATACATTATTATACGGTAATGTTATACAAAACATGTTTATTGCCAAAAGACTATCTGATAGCATAAAAAAAAGTGACCCTATAAAAACCAGAATGTAGCTCTTTTGAGAAACTTGTATAGATCTTTGATATGCCGCATTAGCCATTAACAGAATAGTAATCATATAAACCATTACTGGCAACATCATGTTACCAAGTCCATTGTAAAGCACAAAAAACAATATAATCCCATATACGATCATAAATATGGGAAAAATCAGGTTTTTCTTTTCTTGCTTTACTTTATTAAAAACAAGAATATACATGATATGTGCAAACAAAAACATGAGTAATCCACCTATAAAAAAAAGTTGAGATTTGTTTGTGAATAAAAGAAAAATATCGCCTAGCAGTGAAAGCAACAATCCCAGAAACATGATTTTAAAGACCGAAAAAGACACTCTTTTTTTATAGTTGGCAACAAAAAAAGCAAGTAACGAAACTAGTATTGCTGGTTTGGTAATGTATCTATAATCGTTCAAAGAATCAATACTACCACAAAAAATATCGCTCAATAAAATTATTATAAAAGCGATAATAAATATAATAGTTTTTTCTTTTGATAAGCTTTTAACCATCATCTAGATTATAGTAAGAAATCAATCTACGAGCACTACCATTAACTCAACAAGTTCTATTTTTGTATTTGATGTTTCAATAATTTTAATTTTAAAACCCTCAATTCGAACCTCATCTTCTTTTTGCGGAATTTCTTCAGTATGATTTACGATCATACCTCCTAGCGTTTCATAATTTTCACTCTCTGGAAGATTAAGTTTGTATGTTTCATTAATATGATCTACTTCAATTCTTGCTGAGAATTTATAGTGATTTTCTTGAATCTGCTCTTCTATTAATGCTATAGAATCATGTTCATCTTCAATTTCTCCAAAAAGTTCTTCTACGATATCCTCTACTGTAATAATACCGCTAGTCCCCCCATATTCATCGATCACTACGGCTATGCTCTTATGTTTTTTTGTTAAAAGATTAAGCACATCTTTAACAAACATAGTTTCGGGTACAAAAACAACTGGCAAAAGAATTGATTTTAACGATTTAGGTTTTTTAAACAATTCAAAAGAGTGTACATATCCAATAATATCATCAACTGTACTATTATAAACAATTATTTTTGACAGCCCTGTATCTATAAATAGCTTACTAACTTCTTCTATGGATTGAGATTTTTCGACCGCTACAATTTCTGTTCTAGGAATCATTACCTCTCTAGACTTGACATCTGAAAAATCTAAAGCATTTTGAAAAATCTGAATTTCACTATCGACTTCATCATGCTCTTCTACGGTTTCCATTTGCTCATTAATATAATCGCCAAGTTCTGTTTTACTAAATGCAAGTTGCACTTCATCGCCATCTGTTCTAAGAAATTTTTTCAGTACAAAATCTGAAACCCAAATTACAAATGAAGATACGGGTGAAAATATTAAATAAAAGACGTAAGCAGGAAACGAAAATGCTTTAAGTAATTTATTAGCATATATCTGAAAAAATACTTTAGGTAAAAACTCTGCTGTAATCAAAATAACAACTGTAGAGATCAATGTTTGTGTTAGCAGTTTTAGATCGGTAATAAAATAATCTACTAACCAAAAATCTGAAGGCGTAATAGATTGAAAAAATCCGATTAACACTTCTCCCATATAAAAACCATATACAACCAGAGCAATATTATTACCCACCAGCATTGTTGCAATAAATTTTGAGGGTTTTTTGGTAAGCCGAATAAGAATATTCGATAAAAAACCGCCTTGTTTTTTTTCGATTTCAATATGGATTTTATTAGAAGAAACGTAAGCTATTTCCATCCCCGAAAAAAATGCTGATAGGATAAGAGAAAGGATAATAACAATAAAGTGTAATTCCATGAATTAGTCTTTATTGTTGGCTTCAAATCGTTTTCTAAAATTTCGTTTAAAGAAAAACATAAAAATAGCTGCGCCTGCAAAAAGAAGGTATAATATACTTCTTCCTCCTTCTTGCCCCCATTCTGCATAGGCTTGATATATAAAGAAAATCATTATCGCCAGATAGGCATATTCGAAAAATTTAAAAAACTTCATCTAATAATTTTGAGCTTAGGGTCTTTTATAATACACGTACTACTCGTCTATAGTGATTACACCATCATTGATTCTTGAATTCAAGATAGTAAAATCCTGATTAGCATCAAAACCATCGGCTTCGTTAATGTCTCCACTAGGCAAATAGCTTTTGTATGGCTGATCGGTAAATACCCAGTTAATATTTTTGTCCCAATATAACTGTTTTGCTTGCAGATGTGTACTATCTGCGGTTTTAATATCTACATTTCCTCTCATATCAATTAAACCAGTTTGTTGATAGGAAATGGCATAATCTGAAGTAACGATACTTACCTTACCTTCTTTATCTATAATATCTAATACAATCCCCTCTGGAAATTCATGATACCCAAAAGACTTGTTTGTAAAATCTAATATCCTAGTTGCTTTTAATATCGCTGTTAATCTACCAGAATCGGTATACTTAAGGTTTACATCAAATGCCTCTGCAATTGGAGCTTCATCAGACATCAAAAAACTTTGAGTATTTGCTTTTTTTGACTGGCATGAAAAAAACATTGTCACAGCAAAAGCTGTGACAATGTTTATTATGATATAATATTTTTTGTTTTGCATTACAATTTAGGAACCCTAACTGTTTCACCAATCCAGCATGCTATTTTAACCGAAGTTACTCCTGGATTATTAAAAATATCAGTTTTTGAAGGTGCCTTTGCTTTATAGTTTGCTGCTGTTTTTGAAGCAGTAGATTTTAAACTTGGGTCAACTTTCCCTGCTCTTCTAGCATAATTTTCTGCCAACCAATACACTGCTCTCTTGCTAAATACATCTGCACCACAAGCATTTGCACTACCTGCAATCATACTAGCTATTCTTAGGTAACAAATCCCCATAGAAGGTTTTTGCTTAAGTGCTTTTCTGTAATATGATCTTGCATTTGATTTACTACCTTGTCTTTTAAGCATCTCAGCAATCTTGAAATATACTTTGGCTTTATCACTAGGGTTTTTTTCAAGTTGTGCAGCTTGATCATAGTACTTTCTTGCTGTAGATGACTTTTTATCTTTTTGCGCTAAGATCCCAAGATAATATGCTGATTTTGCTGATGGCTCTGCTTTATGCAATGCCTCAACCAACTTAAAGAATAAAGGATCATCTGTACATTCTTTTCCAGACATTCTACCAGCGGCACCTTTTAACCAATTAACATCGGTTTTCTTGGCTTCAAACTGACCCGTATATAAAGGAATCAAGTTATTACAATCAGCTCTTTCTCCAAGTTTTTGATTGATCCCTGCTTTTACTTTACTAAAAGCAACCAAATTAATACCAGAATTTTTAAGCTTTTTCTTTTCTTTACTTGTTAACGCTGTTCCTGATTCTTCTTTTTCAGTAAGTTCAGCAATTCTTTGAGCCAACTTACTTTCTTCACTTTCGATTTTTGAAGTAATATCATCATACAAGTCAAAAACTTCTTGTAATTCTTTTTTGCCTTGATCTTGTAAATCTACAAATAGAGAAAAGTATGTATATAATTTCTTTGGTCTCTTAAAGTTACCCTTGTCTTCTGTATATGCCTTATTAAATTCTGCAAATTGAGCATCTTTTGTACCAATTTTGTTATCGTACATTAACTGTCCGATATCAGAATGCATATCACCAACTTTGGTTTTTGCAGGAAAATACTGAAAACGCTCTTTCCATAGTTTTATCTTCTCATTAGCAAGAGTAGATTTTTCTGTAGCAGCTGCTTTTTTATATTTAGCCTCCAATAATTTTTGTCCAAACTGATATGTCGCAACACTATATGTAGGACATTCTTTTCTTACTTTCCACAATGGCTCTTCTGCAGCCGCATAATTCTTCACTTTAGCATGTTCATAGGCTATTGACGCCGTTGTTGCACAGTCTGTAGCCTGGGCACTTACATTTATAGTACTTAAAACTAATCCTGTAGCTATTGTAAATAAAACTTTAGTATTCATAGCTGTGTTATTAATTGTATTTAATTAAATTTTATTTTTCTAAACCATTTATCATTTAATGATAAACTAATAGAAACGTTAAAAAACTCTTCCTTTATTAATCCAAAATCTGTTGTTCCTCTTTGACCATACTCAAAACCAATATTGGCATTAGAGAACAATCTTCCAACTGGTAGACCTACTCCAAAAGACATGCCAAACTCATCGATTGAGTTATTATCAATATGTAAGCCCGTTTTTTCATATCGTACTCCAGCTCTATAAACAACTCTACTAAAATAATTTGTAAGTGAGTTGTATTTTGGAATATAAAAACCTCCTAATTTCATTTTAGAACCATTTTTATATTCAACATTATCTTGACTAGCGGCTACATTTGTAAATTTTCCGGCGTCCAAATATACATATTCTGCACCGACAAACCATTTTCTTTGTTTACCAACACCAGTACCTATTTTAAGCTCGGCAGGAAGATCAATTTCTTGTTCTTCAATTTGCGCCTCTTGATTTTGAACAACCGCTTCCTGACCACTGTCGTTAATAATTACTGAAGCAAGGTCTCTTGTAACCTCTGATGATAATTCGGCCGATGGCGTAGACACCACCGATGCTGATAACTGTAACTCTTGAGACAACATTGTTTGATAAAACAACCCTAAAGAAAAGGTAAATGCCGAAAGATTTGAGCTTGTTAACTCTCTAGTATCAAACTGTACATTAGGCCTTTCAAGGATCGATTTATTTTCTATATTTCCAAAGTTATAATTAAAATCTACACCAACACTTAGATTCTTGTTAACTTTAAATCCTGCGGCCAAAAATACTTTATTTAAGCCTCCAGTTCCTGTGAATTCTAGTTCTGAGCCATCATCTCTGACTGTACTTAACTGATACCCCACTGAAGTAGTAGGAATCAAACCAAAACCAAAACCAAATTTACCAGCAGGGATTCCTACTGCCAGATAATCTACTGATGCATTATCTCCAGAAGATGATTCTACTTCATTACTAATCTTAAAATTAGTATATGATGTTCCTACCGTATATGTGGTAAGTTTTAATTCTCCAAAAGCCGCAGGGTTTTGAAGATTTAAATGGACACTATCTGCAAAAACGCTTAGCCCTCCCATCGAATTATTTTCTACCGTTCCTTTAAACTTCTGTATCCCTATTCCATAAAAAGAATAAGGAGAAGAAGTACCTTCCTGGGCATAAGATATACTGGTTATAAGTACCAATACGATTACCAAAATCTTCTTTATCATCTACTATTATTAAAAGCTAAAATGTGATTGAGTCCCTCTAACAAAAAATTAGAGGTGGCAAATATGCCATTTTTTAATCTTTTAGACAAAAAATGTGCATCTCCTCCGGTTAAAATAACTGTTAAATCAGGATAAATGTTGCAATATTCTTCAATTACTCCATTAATTTCATATAAAACTCCATGAATTACTCCCGAGTGAATTGCTTCTTCTGTACTATCTCCAATTAGTTTTTTGGGTGCTGTCTGATCCAATAACGGTAATTTGGCAGTGAAATTATTGAGGCTATTATATCTTAATCTAATTCCTGGTGCTATTGCTCCTCCTAGATATTCTTCTTTATCATTTTTAAAATCATAAGTAATACAGGTTCCTGCATCAATAACCAAAACATTTTTTTGAGGGTATTGATCTACCGCTGCTGCTATTAATGCTAAACGGTCAACACCTAATGTTAATGGAGTTGTATAGTGATTATTAAATGGCATTTGTACACTATGATCTACAACAAGTGTATTATAATGGCTTTTTAAAAACGCTAAATCATTTTTTGTGACATCAGAAACCGAAGAAATTATCGCATTGTTGATTGTCGAAAAATCTTTTTGAATTTTTTGTAGTGTTTCTACAAATTCATCTTGCTTTATAACTGTCTTAGAAACAATTACAGATGCATCAAAGACACCTATTTTTATGTATGTATTGCCTACATCTATAACTAGATTCATGTTTTATCTTGTGAATCGCAAAAGTACAAAACGATTTTTTTAATTTTTTCTTTTGATGATTAAAAAAAGCGTTCTATATTTGCATCCGCTTACAGCGAGGTGCCTTAGCTCAGTTGGTAGAGCAAAGGACTGAAAATCCTTGTGTCCCTGGTTCGATTCCTGGAGGCACCACCTCAAAAACCCGAACAAATTGTTCGGGTTTTTTTATTTTAATACAATCCCGCATTACTTATATATACTATACTCTCAAAAAAATAAGGAATGCAACCTTTTTGGGGCAAAAAAACACCTAAGCACATCAATCATACAATTGACATGCCCGGCAACATAATCACTAAAAAATCCTATATATTTAGGATTTAATTTTCATATTCTATTCAATGAGAGTTAAACTGCCATTTCTGGCTTATGCATACTCACTACCGAAAGTACAGCAGCACCATTAATCCAATAGTAATATGCATCAATTCCTTCGAATGAAAAAATAAAAGGAACTATAATAAACACTACTGCGACCAAAAAATCAACAATCAAATGAATTCGATAAGAAACTACTCGAAGTGCTCCTAGATGATGGTCAGTTAATAGTGTTAAAATAAATGCTGCTACCCCAGTAACTACTGAAAGTTGTAACGCAAGTGGATGAGAGCTACCTAACCCTAGTAAAAAAGGAAGTACTATTAATGCAATAGCAACAGGGTAATCTAAAAACGCATGTATTCTTTTGGTTATAAAGCGCATAATTTTTAAGTTTTAAATTATTATTTTATTAGTGAATTATTGAGGTATCAAAGATGGTGGATAATCAAAATATACATGCTACAAAAAAATCGCTCTTTATTGTACTTTTTGTTTACACCCTATTGTTCTCATATATAAACCTAGCTGGTGAAATAAGCTTGTGACTTGTGTTTTTTACTCATGTTTCTAAAATACAAAAGCCACTATATTGCTATAGCGGCCTTGTATTATCTATTTACTGCTGTTCTGTCTATTTTTTAACGAACTTCGTAACCTAGGTTTTACTTAGTATTCTTTCTTTTTTCATTGATCGGAAACGAAAGTCCAAATGCAAAAGCCCCCGAAAACTGCTTAGCTTGTGGTGTAAAATAGTAAGCAAATTCGAGATCTGTTCTATTATTTTTTCCTAGCCCTAGTCCTATTGTAAACGGAATATGTAATAATACCCCTGTAATATCTTTGGTAGTTTGCGGAGTGTTGGTCACAAAGGATCCTACCGAAGCACCCAAGCCAAGTTCTAGATAAGGCGCTACATATGGGATAGGGGCCTGTATTCTACCTTTACCCCCAAGCATCCATGCATTTGTCTTTACTTCAAAACCCCTTAAACTTGGGTCAAGATCATCCTGATTCGTATCTGCAAATATTACACCAGTATAAGGACGTAAACTCAACCAGGTTTTTGGTGCCCACACATACTCTACCTGGGCAAAAAAACCTGTGCCTGATACATCTACATTATTAGATGGAACAGTTACCCCAAAACCTATCTTGGCATTAATAAATTCTCCTTTTTTGGATTGAGCATTAGCCTGACTAGAAGCAAACATTACAAAAATGGCAGTTACAACTATATTTCTAAAAACAAAAGAAAGTGAAGTTGTTAAAGGGCTATTGTATTTTTTCATAAAAATTTTAATTTTAAAAATCAGCAGTTAGTGTAGACTACTTCTTTTTGATACATTTTATTGTTACTTACTATTTTGGTTTTAATAGCGCGTAAATATATAGCTTGGCAATCTCATTTTATGATACTATGCCTTTATATATGTTAAATTTTTTGTAAATCTGGTTGTTATGATCTGCTTGAAATAGGGTTTTGAGCTTCAGACTCACACAGCTCTCCCTCTTAATTAAGTAGAAAGAATGAATTCTGATCTCGACAGGGTCCAGAAGAAAGAGGGTATTGCCAGCGCATTACTTCGGGCTTCGGGCTTCGAGAGCCTCAGCCCTCGTTACAAATATGAACCCTCGACCATTTATAACGAAGCCTGAGGTGCCATACTGAGCTTGTCGAAGTATACTCGAAGGTTGATTTCTCGGATCATTAGATCATTAGAATGTTTGGATTTCCTGTTTTAGTTCTTATTTCCCGCCGCCATTAGTGTTTCACTAGTGTGCCACGCAATGCGATGTAGGCATCATACAAAAACCAGCCATATCTTAACAAGATCATGACTGGCTTTATTTTTTTTTATTCTTATTTACCAATCTGATACGGTACTAGTTGCAAACTAGCACTAGCATACTAGGACCAGCAGGGGATTTAGTTAAAAATTTGAAAGTGTAAACAACAGCTACAACTCTTTTTTATTGTAGCTGTTGTTATGATTTGCCTACTCATAGCCAGCCTGGCTTTGACTGTACTCGAAAGGATTCGAGCGCTAGATAATCAATATATATATATCATTTTGCCTTGTTTAGTGAACCATTCATTATCTTGTTTTTCTAATAGGCAAAGAAAGTAACCACTATGTTTTTTTGAAACAGTAATTAATGCTTTCTTCAAATTATCATCAAAAGCAATCCGAGAAAAAGATAATTGCCAATCATAAGTATTGTGTTGTTCTTGTTTTGATAATGTAGAATCAATATAAATGACCTTATAATCTTTTTTGCTTTTTATTTTACTTAAGTCTAAAGACAAATCTTGATTAAAGTTGTTAAATAACTCTAATAAATCTTTGTATTCTTTGTCATTAGCTTTTTCCAAAATATTTTTATCCACTTTCTCTCTTTTCATTACGCAATGTACACCGATGGTTTGAATCTGGTTCATTATAGAATCAGTCTGAACTTCAGTAAAATATGCATCTTTACCTTCAGGCGGTGGAGGTGGTTTAATGGGACTACCGAATTCATCTATAAGTAGAGATATTACCTGATAAGTGTTGTTTTCTAGTCTTTTGTCTTCTTCAGAATTACATGAAGATAAAAACAAAATACATAACATTAAAACTCTAATTAATAGTTTCATAATTAATTACAATTAGTAGGGTTAAAATCAGTATTTTCATTTACAATTGCTTGCAAACGATATAATTCATTACTTTCTTCGGTAGTTAAAGTACCTCTATAATCATAAGCCCTTAAACCATCCCATCCAAATCCTAGATAATGATTTAATGGATATTTGTTGTTATCCATTTCTCTAACAGCTTTTGCAATTGGCTCCACATAATTTTCCATCATATAAATATGTTGAGCCATACTAGCCATATTATTTAATCCTTTGTAATTTCTGTATAAATCGAACAATAATTTTCCCCTGCTGCCGCTAGTGTTTCACTAGTGTGCCACACAATGCGATGTAGGGATCATACAAAAACCAGCCATATCTTAACAAGATCATGACTGGCTTTACTTTTTTTTTATTCTTATTTGCCAATCTGATACGGTACTAGTTGCAAACTAGCACTAGCATACTAGGACCAGCAGGGGAAAACTGATTTCTATCAAGTTCTCTTAAAGCTTTAGCTATTGGGATAACATATTTTTCTGTCATATATGCATGCTGAGTCATCTGCTCATAACTTCAAAACATAAAAGCTACTATATTGCTATAGCAGCCTTTATGTTATGCATTAACTTCTGCCAATCTTTAACGGCACCAGAAATATTCTGGCGATAGCTGAGGATTATATAATCAAGAAATAGTTAATTCTTTTGATTTTACAATAACCCATTTACCTTTTTTCTTTTCTAAAAAAACCAAAGATGAAAACCCATTTAAAGGAGCCATTGAAACTCCAATAAGAGTAACAGCTTTATTTAATTCAGTATTAAAAGAAATATTATGAAAGATGAGTAATTTATCATAATTTTTCTCAATATGATATTTATCTTTTTTTAATAAAGAAGTATCAACTATTGATAATTGGAACTGTTCGTTAACGTTAAGTTTAGAAATATCTAATGTCGAATCATTTTTATCTTTATTCATTTTTTCAATCAGCACCCTGAATTCTACATCTTCCTCATTTGGATATTTAGAAAATAGTTTCTTAGTATTCTTAAGAACTGGATATACAGCTATATTTTGTTCTAATTTTTTTATAGAATCCCAACCCATTTCTTTTAAAGAAGGTAATCTTGCCGGTGGCGGTGGCGGTGGCGGTGGCAATGGTAACCCATATTCTTGAGTAATTAAAGAAACTATTTCATAAGTGTCTTTTTCTCTGATATTTGGTTCACAGGACAAAAAGATTACAAATACTATAAATAATACAAATAGCTTTTTCATATTTAATTGCAATTTAAAGGATTAAATTCTGTTTGACTATTCACCAATTGTTGATAATTTGCAAAAAGAGCTTTTTCTTCATCAGATAACAAAATTTCGTGAGCATACGCTCGTAAACCATCCCAACCAAATCCCCTGCTGCCGCTAGTGTTTCACTAGTGTGCCACGCAATGCGATGTAGGCATCATACAAAAACCAGCCATATCTTAACAAGATCATGACTGGCTTTACTTTTTTTTATTTGCCAATCTGATACGGATTTAAGGTGCAAACTAGCACTAGTATACTAAGACCAGTAGGGGATTATTAGTTATGATATAGTTAGCCCAATATTTTTATAAACTTCCCATTTTCCTTCTTTTTTATTAAGAAGTACTAAACTAGTTGTTCCACTTAATGGTCCTCTATCGTTAATTATGTAAATAACCGCTTTATCTTGATTTTTATTAAAGACAACGTTGGAAAAGGCTATATAATACGAGGCATTATTGTCTTTCAATATGTCTTTATAAACCTCACTTTTAGGTATAATTAAGCGATTTTTAGATACTTCAATAAAATCAAAGTTTATTTTAATATTATTCTCTTGATAGTTTTCTAATTTTTCTATTAATAATTGATAGTCTTTTTCAACCTTTCCTTCAAGATGGGTAAACTTTTCTTGATTATCAATGAAATGATCTAATACAATAATAGATACATCCAATCTATTAATAGAGTCTAAATATTTATTAAAAGCCAAAGTATCTTTTTTATAATCTCCTGGTTGTGGTGGAGCTGGCGGCGGTCCAGCTGGAAGTCTTTCTAATAGCAACGATAATATTTCATATATATCCTTATTAGTTTCCTTTTTCGAATTAAAACAAGAAATAACCAATAGCGATAAGAAAAAGACTAAAATAAAATAAAATTTACTAATTATTGACATGGTATATTGTTATTACTTAATACTTCATTACCTAATAAAGCCCACTCTGCTAGTTGATCATCAGACGGTTTTATATATTCTGGTGCATGTTTTGTTAATCCTGTCCATGCAAAATGCATATAATGACTTAAAGAAAACTGATTTCTATCAAGTTCTCTTAAAGCTTTAGCTATTGGGATAACATATTTTTCAGTCATGTATATATGTTGTATCTCCTGTTCCCATTGTGAATCTTTGTAATGTAGAAATAATTGAATCACTCTTGCTCTTTCTTCAGGTTTTACAGTCGGATCATTTTTATAAACAAATCTGAAAATTTCAGCATGTACACCCTCATGAAGAATAGTCGAAGCCCATTCTATTGGATTGACTGTATTTATTCTATTTGAGTTGAACCTAATAGTAATTATTCCTTTATCAATATCTTTATCACTTGTTCTAGCTATGGCATTATCTTCAGCAGGAAATGATTCAACAACCATTTTCAAATCATATTCATCATTATCAATAAAATTACGAATTGTATTTCTAAATAAAGAACCATTAGTTTGTTTTATATAATCAAAAACACATTTTCCTCTACTATGTACAAAACTACTGTCTAAGATAATCTCATCAAAAAAGTCTACCTCACCTCCATTTCTAAACGCCTCCAAAGCTTCTGTAGTAAACCCTGCATCATTGGTGGTTGTGTAATGATTATTAAGAGCTTGTGCCTGGGGTTTATTAGCAATCAACCAATCTTTTTGCGTTTGATTAAGTTGTAATCTCTGTGATAGTTCATACACCATGCTTCTAAACTCAAAGTCAAAAGGTTCACCATTGGCATAAGCTTGTAATCCCTCGATCACAAAAGGTTTTTGTAGCATATTAGGAAAACGCAATCCACTATTCCATAATTGCTCTCCTAGATTGCCTTCAAATATGATAGGCATTTGTGGTGGGCCTACTATGGGATGGTCAAATTTATCAATTTCAAAGACAGCAGCAATTTCTTGGGGGGTGAGCAAAGGAATTGATATATTATTGTCATTAAAAATATCGGTTATGGCTTGTCCTTCAAATTTGGTATTAGCAGAATTGGTATTAAACAAACTATACAACACATTGTTGTATTCTCTTAAACCAATACCAGTCCAGGTAAATTGTGGAAATGCCACATTCATAGCTAAATCTTTTCTATTTTCAAATTGGTAAACGATTGTATTATTGTCTGCTGCAAAATTGATCTCGGTAGAAGGAAATGAATATCCTCTTTTGTAGTACCAAAAAATCTTTTCAGACAGGGATAACGCACCTCTATGGTATCGTGTGATCTCCAAGTGTTTTTTAAGTTCATCTTTTACCCTATGTCTACCTCGGTTAAACCACGCCTCTTCTACCTTAATATGATTTTGTAATGCATAATTAAATAAGGCTTCATCCTCGGATAATTCATTAAAGACTATTGGTGTATCATCGTATGGGTTAAAAGCAGTCACACCTACAAAACCTAACGTATGATTTCTATTAGCTACTTCAAAAATATTGGAATTATTACCAAAAGAAGAATCTAAAATACTATCATCATTTAGATTAACTGATAAAATATAAGCGGTCATAAAACGCACCGAATCTTCAAAGGATAGGCTGTTATAGTGTTTAATATATTCATTGGCCAGATAGCCTACAAATTGATCATTGGCAATGGCATAGTCTACCAATTGTTTCTTAATATGATAACGTTGGTAGGCATCACGCTGATTATCTCTTATCTCTTTTTGTATTTGCATTAATTGTTGCACCTGGCTATCGCTCATATCTCTTAGGAATTGATCTCCATATTTTAAATCACCGTATCTGCTAGCCAGAGGATCTAGGGTACCCAAATTGTTTCTTACATTAAGCGTTGCATGATTCAATGTTGATATCTCAAGAGTTTGCTCATTATAATTGTACAGATTAGCCATATGATCATATACTTGATCATAGAAAGCTTCTGTGTTATCAATTAATGTATTTCTAAAGTAATCTCTTTGTACTTCACTAAAATTTTGATTAATGTTACCATCCATAGCATTTTTTAAAAGCTCTTCTTGACCGCGTAACCATTCTTCTCTTGGTCCACCAGTAGGAATGTATTGATCAAATAAAATCAACCCAATTCTTGCAGTACAGAAACAACTTCTTTCGGTTTCAGCGTTTTTTGCTTCTGCATCAATAAATGCTTCTGCACCATCGGGTGTATATTGATAGATTTGTGCATGGGTAGCGTTGGATAACAGGCATAGTATCACTATGACCCATAATTTATATAATGTTTTCATTGTTTTACTGTTTTGTGTGATTGTTGATTATTCTTTGATTACCATTTTAGAATACGGTTGCCCATCGATAGTCATTTGTATGATATAGGTACCACTTGATAGTCTAGAACTGTCTATGGTAATGACCTGTTCGCCATTGGCGGTATTCTTTTGTGCAGGCACTTGTATATGCTGTTGCCCAAAAAAATCATAGACCGCAGCAGTTACCTCAGCTTGTTGGTCGAGCGTATAGGTAATCCTAAACTGATTGCCAATTGGGTTGGGTGAGACTACCGCAAAGTTTTTATCTACAACAATAGGTGTGGTTTTTATAGCATTTTCTAAGGGTGTATCGATACTTGCCAAAGCTGTATTTGATGCTTCGGGATATAGGATGAATCGTAACGGTTGTCTAATGGGCTCGTCAAACTCTTTGATCTCTCCATATAAACGTTTGGTATTACTTGCCATCACTAAAGCTGCTTGCCCATTAATAGTCGTTTGTTTAACTGCCAAGTAGTTTAGGATGTAATTAAGTATAGGCTTATTAGGGTGATCTTGTAACAACCGATCTAGAGGCAAGGTTAAAGAGCCACGACCAAGCAAGTTTAAACTAGTGGTATACAACTTACACGTACCGGTTTCGGTGGTTTGGCCAATCACCATAGTATAGTCTACCTCTTTGTACCTTGACTGCTGTGCTACGATTTTTATCTCAAAGGTAATAGGGATATAACGGCGTACACCTTTACCTGTCCAGTCATACTCTAGCAAATGCCCTGTAAATTTGGTAATATCCCCTACATTAGGTTGGATGATATCGGTTACAACATCTAGTGTATTAAAATTGTCAAGACTAGCCAATCGCTCTTCGGCAGTAATAGGGACCCAATCATCGGTTTGCGTTTGTAGGTGTTGTAACAAAGCATTACTGTTGTAAATATTATTGTCTGATAGGATTTGGTTGGCTTTGGTTTTATCTACTGGTGTACCCAACCCCAAATAGTGCATAATCGCCAACCAATGCTTTGCCATGGGGTGGGTACTGGTCTCAAAATGTTGTTTTGCTTCTGTGACCAGTTGTGGCGGTGTAAACGCTATAGTACTACGAGAAGTAAAGTTTTTAAGCTTGGCATACCCCAAAGCATAATGCGCAATATCTTTTTTGTAATTGGCGTTAATGGCTTTTTGCAGGTTTTGTGTGATATGGTAAGGTTGCGAAACCGTCCAATATCTATGGCTA
This sequence comes from uncultured Aquimarina sp., assembly GCA_947501475.1. Lineage (GTDB taxonomy): Bacteria > Bacteroidota > Bacteroidia > Flavobacteriales > Flavobacteriaceae > Aquimarina. The sequence continues at coordinate 74,676 of CANMWA010000011.1, forward strand.
ACGATGTTAACCCCATGGGTAAAAGCAGCTGGAATATAATTTAATTGCGCTGCTTTACTAATATGCACATAAGACCGTTCTTTTTTTATACCATGCTGATAAAAAAAATCTCCTTTTTGTACATGTAATAACCCTCGTGCATAATGGGCTTTGGCAGTGTCAATAAGATCGGGGTAATCGGTTTCGAAATCAGCACAGGGCGTGATGTAAGAGATCATTTCGTTAATGATTTCTATAGGATAATTTGGGAAATCATTTTTAAATTTTAATAGTTCTTCTGCTTTTTGATCGCAGCTGAGTTGTGCAAAACTGGGTTGCACTACAAATAGGGCAATAGTGAGTAAGCCCCAAAAATTGAGATGTTTCATTTTGTGTAATAATTTAATGGTTAAAAAATAAAATTTGTGTTCAGCAAACCTACAGCAATCGATAGGATCAATCAATAGGTTTGATAGGGGTAAAATCCCCTTTTTATGAACTTTTCGTCAAGAGGTTAGAAAGCCAAGACGTTACGCGTAAATACATCCCTATCTCACTAATCTTATGTACGAAGTAAGGGTCATGCTATACAGTAAATTCTGATAGTGTTTTCATAAAGTTGGTTTTTATGGGTTAGTACTATTGTTATAGCATACAAGTTTACAACATCTTAGTTTCATTTTCTGATACTATGCCGATGTAAATGTTAAAGTTTTTATAAATATGTTTAAAGTCGGGGTTCGGACTTCGAGAGCACTTCGACAAGTTCAGTATAGCACCTCAGCCCTCGTTACAAATATGTGCCCTGAGGTTCTCGAAGGGCAGCTCTCGTTACCGACATGAGCCCTACCTACTTCTAAAGTACCCTCACCCACTTCATAAGTACCCCGGGGGTACTTCAAATGTTAAAGTTCCACGTAAGTTTGTCAGTTGGGGTACTTGATAACTATAATGATCGAGTATTTTACACACTTCGTGTCTTAGTGCCAAAAAAAAGGTGACTCGATCGAGTCACCTTTTTTTATTTTATATAAGTAATGTATTACTCCCCACTCACAGGAGAAGTTTTTGTAGGACAAACACATCCATCTACATTATTGGTAGTAGTTTCTGGTGGAGGTGGCGAACCACATCCCCCGCCATTAATAGTTTGCATCCCTCTTAGTTGGGCAATATTAATTTTTTCTATATATAAGGTTTTCTTGTTCTGATTTTTTTTCATGGTATTAATTTAATATAATTCGTTTCTAAATTAAATATCAACTGGTTTTGTTTTGGTAGATGTTGTTATGCAATCTTTAATAAAAGTACAATAGTTAGAACCACATTGTTGTTGGGGCTCCGCCTACTATAGCATAAGGATGTTCTAATTTGGTGATATTAATTTTTTTAAGATCAAGTTTCTTTTACCCTTAATTGTTTTCATAGCATATATATGTTAAATATTTATCTTCTTATATAGGTCCTGTTTTAGTAGAATTACATACTTTAATAAAACTTTCGTGAAAAGTGGTGGGAACTATAGCTTCTCCTCCCGTAATAGTTTGAGGATTCTGTAATTTAGTAATATTAATTTTTTCAAGACTTAAACTCATTTTATTTGCTTTCATAGGTATAAGAATTTTAATAATTACGGTATAACTGAAGTATTACTTTAGCCCCCTCCAACAGGACCTGTTTTGGTAGAACAATAAACTTTTGAAAAACATGCGGTTTTTTTAGTTAAACATATTGTTCTCCTCCAATAATACTTTGAAGACTTTCTAGATTAGAAATCTTCATTTTTCAAAACTTAGTTTTTTTTATTTGTTTTCATGGTATTTGTATTTTTTACACTACCAATATTAAAACAACGAGATTCATGGTATTTAAGTATTCTTATGGTATAAAAATAACATTTTAAAGCAGTTATTGGTTTTTTAGCTAGATATTTAACTATTTAACTGCTTGATAAAGTATGATGGATAGATCCCCGTTCTTTTATGAAAAGCAGAAGAAAACGACTGTGCATTTTTAAATCCTACCTCTTCGGCAATGGCCTTGATGGTATAGGATCGCAATGATTTATTAGTAGTAAGCTGGTCTACCGCAAAATCTACTCGTAAATTATTAAGGTAGTTTGCAAAATTGATATGTTTATATACATTGATAATTTTTGATAAATAGGCGCTATTGGTATGTAACTCTTTGGCCAGGGAATTAAGCGTATAATGCTTTTTTGAATATTTTCCAGAGGTTTCAAAATTATGTAATTTGCCTAATACATTTTCTACCACATCTTCGGGGATATCGATCTCTTCTTTATTCTTTATTTCTGGGATGACTGCAGCATATGCTAAGGGATTTTCTTCTTTTTGTTTTTGTTTTTCGAGCAGGGCTACAAACCGTTTTTTATTGATATGATTCCTCCAAAATGCATATCCCGCCAAGAGCACCACAAGACTTAAAAAAACAATCAGAATGGTAATGGTATTTCCTTTTAAAAATTTTTCTTGCTCTAGTTGATCGATTAATGCTTCTTTTTTAGCAATCAACTCGGCTGTATCATAGCGCTCGGTTATATTCTTAGTTAAATAGAGTTGATTGGTATGTTGTATACTATCTAATCGCAATAGCGTATTGATATAAATAATTTGTTGTTGCGAATCGCCTTTGGATTTGTAATGGGTGATCAACTCATCATAAGTATCCATCAATTCTGGGATCACATCTTCGGTCTCTCTAAGAATCGTATCTACGTTTTTAAAATGAGATATACTTAATTCTTTGCTCCCTAAGTCTTGATAAGAACGTGCAATATAATAATCACAGGTAGCTATCCTGACTTTTTCTTCATCAATTTGCTTGAGTATTTCTTTTCCTTTTTTAAGACTATCTATGGCTTTGAGATAGTTTTTTGATAAATATTGATGGATTCCCGAAGTTACAATAACATAAGAGTATACTGTAGTATCTTTAGTTTTTAGGGTTTCTCTAATGCCTTTATCTATATATACTTTTGCAAGATCAAATTCTTTACTATGAATATAGGCATCGGCTAAAGCAAAAAGTCCCCTGTTATAACTATTAACTGTTTTAACATCTGGGTTCTGCTCTAAAAAATTAACATAATCTGCAAAGATAACTTTAGCTTCTTGTCGTTCTCCTGCATTGTTTTTTAGTAAGCCTATATTAAATTTTATAGATCTATATAAGTATTCGTTTTCATTTTGTTTGGCATATTTTGTAGCCGTTAAATATAATTCTAAAGCTTCTGGATAATTCCCTTTTTCGTATGCGCTATTACCTTTTACCATATAACCACGTGCAGGATACCTGGCATACTTTTTATTTTTGGTGAGCGCTATTAGACTATCGGCATATACGATTCGTTGTTGGCGATCTATTCTGGCCAAAAAATAATAGACATTAGCCATCCCCAGCGTATCTAGTTGATTCTTGGCAATTTTTAAGCAAGAATGTAGTGTTTCTAATTTTAGAGCATCATCACTTTGTTTTGCTACTTGTGCTTCTATGACCTCATAATGTGTAGTTTTCTTGAGTTTTTTTGCATATTTCGTTTGCCCATGTACCTGTAGTGCACAAATAAACAGCAATAATATGCATCTTAAAAACAATGGGGTATTACTCATTATATACTCTCTTTAGGGGTTGTATAATATACTGCAACTGTATAATCAAAACTGAACGAAATCTAGGTTAATGACAACTATAACCTTTATTAAGCGCCATAAAAATAAGGAATTTAGACACCTGATATTTATAAATTAGTACTTTAAATTTATAAATATCAAGAATATTGCCTTGTATTGATGATGGGTTTACCCTTAATTTTGAATTGTATAATACCCAAAACACATACAAAAATCAATCTAATAAAGGTTCGGTTAAGTACATTGTAATTTTGGAATTACACCAACACAAACACTAATTAAGCTGATTCTAGGGGGTACCGAATCACTTATATAACCCAAACAACATTGTTTGGGTTTTTTAATTTTTACAACAGACGATAGCAATGCTTAATTTTTTATTAAATCTAAGTTAGATTACAGTTTTTTGCCGAATTTAGAGGGAAATTAAAAAAAGTGTGACTTTACCAACAAGTTACTACTACGCCCTAGACTTTGTATTAAATTTTGAATACCCCCTGGGTATGGATATACCTAACCAAATAATAAACTCTAAAACCTTTAAAAATGAGCGCTAACAACAAAATTACCAAAATTAAAACCAACATCAATACCTGGAATGAAGTACGAAATACCAACATTGCTTTAAATTTTCTTACGTCGGGAAATGGTTTTCCTATCGAATTTGAAGATTATCAACATTGGAAAAACAACAACCCCACTACTCTACACTGCTATTTTGGTGTTGATGAGTTCGAACTTAAATTTTATCTGGTCGATGATGTCACCGATAAAAATCAGTCGTATGAAGTGGGTAAAACTTTGGTAGTAAAAGAATTTACAAGAAGTTTTACTACCCTGGCTGTAAAAAATAATCAAGAGTTTAAACCAATTACCTTATCGGGTAGTGATGAGATTAGTAAAGCCGAAGCCGAAGAAAGGATTCTGAATTGGATATTAGGCTCAAAAAGCTGGTTTATAGATCAGCAAAACAAGAACAAATCATCGATCTTAAGGTTGATCACTATTCCTTTTGAGGATCTAGACGCTTTATTTAATAGTGCTACAGAAACCGCTTTGGCTATCATGGCATTAAAAAATTTTGAAGAAGTCGGGTATAATATAGAACTCATTTTAACGCATGAGATCCAACCGGAAAAAGACAAAACAGTCCTAATGGAATCATTTTATGATGTTTCACAACCGAGACCACCATTTACAATTACTTCAGGTTTTAATTTATTAGAGTAAATAGAAATCTATGGATAATTCAAATATTTTTGAAAAAGCCATAGATATATTTTCCATTTTATGTGAGCTTACTATTTTGATTGGCTTCATATACAGTATCATAAAAAAATGTTCTTTTATTATGATACTTTACTTAGGTAGCATTTTAATCATTGAGACAATGGCTTGGTTTGGAACAGAAAACCTTTTTCTATTTTCTATATCATACTACATTCATTTGTTTTTTTTGGGATATTATATCCTTGTTCACCTATTTAAATGGAAAAAATCATGGTTTTTTATAGCAGCAGGGATATTAATTATCCCTATGGTCCTGGCTTTGGTTTTAAATACAGAAGTAGCCTCATACAAATCTTATGATCGGTTATTTTATAATTTTTGCATTATCATTTTGTTGATTAGTGCTTTGCTTAGATATTTTGAGGGTACATTAAGGTTAGCAAATACTACAATTACTGTAATATTAGTCATCTTGTTCTATTTTAGTATCGATTTTATCATTGCACTTACCACCAATTACCTGATCAACGAACATCTAAATCTGGTAGGTTGGATATGGCTTTTTAGAGCTTTTTGTTTATTATTATTTTATACAGCTTTAGTACACTTAACATGGAAGACTGGAAAAACCCTTTAACCCCTATCTGGTGGATTGCCGGTGCCTTAGTTTTATTTTCTGTACTCTTGATATTTATCATCCTGGTTACAAAAAAGTATGTAAAACGTATCAAAACTGAAGAACGACAAAAGGCAGATTTACAAAGTAAACATCAAGAAGAATTACTAAAAAGTAGTATTGATATACAAGAAAAAGAACGAACCCGTATTGCTGCTGATATTCATGACGAATTAATAGGGCAACTTCGGCGGATACAACTTATCAATGATAATGATGCATTAATAGATGTATTAAAAGACAGTATTGGTACGGCAAGAAGAATCTCTCATGACCTAACACCCCCTTTGTTAAACGAAAGCTTGCTTTCTGAATTATTTCAAACGATTCTCGTACCATTAAACAACTTGTTTTTGATTGATTTTTATGCTTCAGAACACCCAGAAGTTTATATCCCAGAAAAAACGAAAATCAATATCTACAGAATATTTCAAGAAGTGATCACAAATATTGAAAAACATGCCAAAGCCTCGCAAATTTTTATTAGCTTAAAGGTGTCAGAACAGTATGTATTCTTGTCGATAAAAGATAATGGTATTGGTTTCCCCAAAGGCAAAACCAAAGGATTAGGCATGAAAAACATTTCGTTAAGAGCAGAACAACTTAGTGCTTTATACAGATTTACAACCAACAAACCTAAAGGAACAAAATTTAGGCTTCTATATAAGAAAAATGAGTAATATAAAAATAGCCTTAGTTGAGGATGATAAGTTAGTCGCTAACTTACTAAAAGATTATCTGGATAGCATTGAAGGTTTTTCAATCGTCTCGGTTTCGTATAGTGGAAACTCATTTCTTCAAACCTTAGCATCTGGTAAACTGCCCGATATTGTGCTTTCAGATTTACGAATGAAAGATGGTACCGGCAAGGATGTTATTGAAGTAGTAACAAAACAATACCCCAGTATAAAAAGTATTATTATTTCTTCTCATTACCAACCAAATTATTTGGGATATATGTTTAAATCAGGAGCCAATGCATTTATCCCAAAAGAAATTGATAAAAAAGACCTTGTAAAGGTTATTAAAAATGTGTTTACCAATGGGCATCACCTTGATCACGAACAAGTAGCAGTGTTGCGTAAACAAATCTCTGCCAATACCCCTACGATCCCCACTAATAGTCTTGACGAACTCACCGCTAGAGAATTAGATGTACTTAAATTATTATGCTATCAACTTACTGCAAAAGAAATTGGAGAAAAACTCTTTGTAAGCAAAAAAACAGTCGATACTCATAAATCTAATTTATTATCCAAAACCGGAGCCAAAAACATTGCCGGGCTTATCATTTTTGCAGCACAAAACAAGTTAATCGAATTAGACAAAATAATACTAACCTAATCCTAGTAGAGTAAACAAAACTAGTAAGCCCACCTTTACCAGGGTTTTTCTACCTTACCCCCTCGGCAAAAAATAACTAGTTTGGATGAGCTTATTAAAGAAGTATAATCTGTGATCCCAATATATTATGTTGTTTAGCATTTTTTTAGTATCTGCTCTAGAAAAATTATGGTATCCCCAAAGCATATATCCCATTTTTTATCTTTAGGAGTATACCATAATTTAACTCAAACTATGTCTCTTTTTTTTCATGCATCAAATCAATCAAACTTATGTGTTCATTAAAAAGTTACTTATATCAAAAGTCTTAATCTTTATTGATTTTCTTTTCAGTATTAGTATTGATTTTGGCTAGATCAGTAATTGTACTTGACTTACTATCATTGAAAATTTTAGGTTGGTTTTTTGAGAAAACACCTTATGAAAGAAAGATTATCAATTAGTATCTATTTTTTTAAGATGGAAAGATATACACGTAATTATGAATAAGTTGTTATTTTTGTCAAGCAAATTCTTACTATGACTCACATCAAATCCCTACTTGCCAGTATAGTTTTAGTACTGATTACAAGTACTATACAAGCTCAAGACACTACAACCAAAGAAAACTCACAAGACACCCTTACTGTAAAAAACTCTGGAGATAAAATGAGCTTCTGGCAAATGGTTAAATATGATGGCCTATCGGTCTATGGTGGCGTAAAGCATGCCTATACCAGTCCGTTTAGATGGAAAGGTGATGACTGGTTAACCTTTGGTGGACTTATGGCTGGTAATGCTATCTTACTGGCAGTAGATGAATCTGCAAATGATTATTTTATAAAACAAGGCGAAGGTGTTCCTGATGTTATTCAAGAAGCAGGGTTTCGTTTTGGAAAACCTCTTTTAAACTATGGATTAACAACCAGTGTATATACGCTAGGCTTAATAACAAAAAACCAAAAGATAAGAAAAACAGGAGTGCTTCTTATCGCTTCTGCTACTGCTGGTGGATTACTACAAACACTTAGTAAGACTGCGATAGGTAGAGCCCGCCCACTAACCGGTGAAGGAAATTTAAGTTTTAAGTTCTGGTCTAGCGAAGCAGGATATCATTCTTTCCCATCTGGGCATGCAATTCTTTCATTCACTACCGCCCATGCCTTTGCCAAACAGTTTGACAACCTCTTTGTAAAAGGTGGGATTTATGCTCTTGGTATGATTACTCCGGTCTCTCGTCTTTGGGGTGGTGCACATTGGCTAACAGATGTAACTCTAGGACTAGCCTTAAGCGTAGTTATTGTAGATAGTGTTGACAATTATCTAAAGAAAGATGAACGCTATGTATATGGAAATAAAAAACATAAAATTAGATGGAATCTACGAATGGGTGCCAATCAAATTGGAATCGTAGGAAGGTTTTAATGGGTGTCGGGTGTCGGGTGTCGGGTGTCGGGTGTCGGGTGTCGGGTGTCGGGTGTCGGGAAAATACTAATTCCGAAAATAAAAACATCTGTTGCAGGGATGTGGTTAATAATTATTAAAAAAGCTCCTCTCTTTTGATAAAGAGGGGAATAAATTCCGTTTACGGAAGAAAGGGGTGTTAAACCCTCCGTCTCAAACAAAGTTTGAGACACCTCCCTTTGATAAAGGGAGGAACCCTTAGTATTATCACAAATCACTTTCAACTTTCAACTTCCAACTACCGACTTCCAACTTCTAACTCCTGACTAATTTTTAATCGGAAGGTAAATTTCGGCCTTCCACTGCTTCTCATTAACCTCATGCATTGGGTTATTATAAAAGATCTCTAATGGTTTTTCTTCTACAATGATATTATTTTTATTAGCATAGGCCAATAAAGCAAACCAAGCTTCGTCACTATTTCTATAATTTCCATAGTACGTTGCTTTTAATGCTTTTTGCGAATGAATGCTCCCCGAGCTAATCTTCACATCAATGGGTAATGAATCTTTATCTACTATTGGAAAACCAAATTCTAGGTCAATTTGATCAGTTTTAAGATTCCAATCTTTAATTTTTATATAAGGAAACCCTTTTTTGCTTATTTCATTTTCTATTAATTTAGGATGAAGATAGGCATTATGCTTCATCATTTCACTGGCCTTTTCAGATCGCTTAACTCTAGACGAAAGAAACAATGTTTGCATTTTGGGTATTTCTGATTCTCCTTCAATAATTACCCTAAAAGTATTAGTATACTGTCTGTTTTTTTTTCTAAAATCAATTAGATTTTGTTTTAATAATTTCACCAAAGATGAAGAACCCAACAATACTTTTATTCTATTTTTTATAGGATGATCATGAGAAATAACTCCAACATTGATGGCCGTAATTGTATCTCCTATACTCTTAAAATACCATTCTAAAACAACATTTTGTTGATCAATATTTATAGTCTGCTTGATAGATTCAAAAGAGGTAACTTGATCAAAAGGAATATTAGCTCCTGTTTTAGATTTTAAATTCTTAACTACATTATATATACTGCCAGGGGCCGCATTAGCTTTAAATGAAATTTCATAATCATATTTTTTTATAAAGAGGTACCAGATGGTCGTACCCAAGAGTATAATTAACGCTACGATTGCTGTTTTTTTCATTCTGAGATTATTTAGCAGTAGTCATTTGAAGTTTTTTTACTACAAAATTGCCTAATTCACGACCCTGTTCTAGACCTAGATCTATTGCTGCACGATAATGAATTCCTCCGTACAATCTACTAATCGCTGCTTCATTTGCTGCCTGGTTAAAAGAAGTAAAAGACCGAATAGGTAATCCATATTGCAGTTCGGTATCATCATTGAAGGCAAAATTATCTCCAAAAATTTGAGTAAGTACTGTAGCTGCAGCACCAGACACTACAGAGTGACCACTGGTATATTCTGGAAAAGGCGGAGTTTGTAATACTGGTTCCCAGTTTTCATCAATATGCTGATTGATCAATGTTTCTGGGCGAATTAGATTACTTCTATATTTCTCATCCCAACAACTAATAAAAGCATCAGCAATAGCGATTGAAGTTTTGGTATACGCATATACCGTTTTGGCAAAATCAGCTTCAGTTTTTTGACACGCTATTTTACAAATCCCTATCCAATGTGCTCCTGGGGTAATTTTTTTGGTAGCAAACATTAGATGCCCTTTGTGTGTAGAAACATATGGGTTACAATCCCAAAACTGAGCAATTTGTAATTTTTCTGAAGTTTCTCCTTCTACTTTGATTGCCTTACCTACCTCATACGTTTCAATAAGTTCTTTATAAAACTGAGTATCTTTTTCTAAAGAAAAGTCGGGATGTTTTGATGGAGTAAACTGAGCAGCCGAATCTATAATCGATGGTCTTATCTCTCTCCAATGCGGTTCGATACCATCCATATAATCTGGTGGAGTAGGTTGCCAGCGCCCTGGATCATCTGTCTGTACCGAAAACTTAGGCATTGTTCTCGTTTGTGCATAATTATCGGTTTTGATCCAATCTTTAATATACTGTGCTACCAATAGACCATATGTTTTAGAGTCATTAAAACTACTTTCGTTTATAGATGCCCAAGAATTGTATATACTATCTCTATATGTTGTCACTTTATCCTCTGAAAAAACAAGCTCTTTCCCTACTTCTAGATAAGCAATCAAAGCTGCTGCTTCAAAATTAACAGCTTTTGTCGTATCTGCCTGAGGAACCTGGGTTAGGCCATGTAATTGGCCAGATAATGTTTTGTAGTTTGTATTGTTTTGACGAATGATCTCGTAAGCTGCTATATTGGGATAATTATATATTCTACTTGCAACGGGAGGAGAAAATATATCATGTACCATCACCTTTGTGAGCTTATCGACAGTGTTATGAAAATCATCGGGAGTGATTGTAATCTCCTGGGCTTCTTTTTTACAGGAAGTTAGAAACAATACTGAAAAAATGATTAAAAACATCCCCCTACCCCCCTTCAAAGGGGGAATTACGTCTATAAACATCCTTTGGTTTCCACTCCTCAAAGAGAAAATATTTTTTTTATTCATTAAGTTCATAAATTTCGGCTTTTGCATTGTGTATTGTAATCAACAGATACTCTTTACTATCAAAATTAATAATATTTAGTCCTCTTACCATTTTTTGAGTAAGGTTAACATTTAATTCATCATTTATAATAATCGTTTTTTCATTTTGAAGTATTGCGCCTGCAAAACCATCAAATCTTCCATGGTAGGGTATCACTCCAAAGTAGTTTCCTGCCATAAATACTTCTTCCTTTCCGTCTTTATTAAAATCATGTTTCAGCATTTCGGTTATGGGTGCTACCTGAAGTTCTTCTTTAAAAGGAATAAAAGTAAATGTTCCGCTTTCGTTCTTTAGATACCCAGAAGCTAATTGATGTACTTCAAATAGTGTCGCCTTGCCCAAAGATGCAGTACCAAAAACCTCTTCGACTGTTTTGCCAGCAAATGAAGCGTATGTGGTGAATTTTTTCTTAAGAAAATTTAATTGTCCCGATAATTCATCAAGCCCTAAAGCAGTATAATATTTTTCATCATTGGGAAGCGCTATAATAGTTTCTGTTTTTTGATTATCATCAAAATCTGCATAATACATCTTAAGCGGAAAATCTTTATAGGCTTTAAATTTGGTGTTCAAACCAAAGTTGCCCAGCAAATAATCCATATCACCATCATTATCGACATCAAATTCTTCAATAGACTGCCACAACCCGTTAAGCTTTTCGCCTAAGAAAGAAGCCGTTACATCAATTAGATTTCCTTTGTCATTTTTAAAAAAATATGGCGACATCCACTCGCCTATCACAATCAGGTCTTTGAGTTGATCCCCATCAAAGTCACTCCAGACAGCATCGGTTACCATTCCAACGTTTTGAAGTGTAGTATTCTGCTTTATAGTAAAATTTCCTGTATCATTAATCAACATGTATGAATTTGGGATATTGCCAAAATCATTTGATACGGCATATGCGCCCATAAACACATCTAAATCTCCATCCTGATCTATATCATAGGGTTTGATTACCGATTCATGTTCAAAAAGCTCAGGGAATTGCCCTTTTATTATCTCTGAATTTGAGGCTACATACAATCGGTCTACCAACTCTTTTGATTTACCATAGTATTCTCCTCCTGCAGAGCTTACTAATAAGTCATTGTTACCATCCTGATTAAAATCTTCTATAATTGCTGTAACATCTTCTTTGCGTTTATCAGTTTCAAATACATGTATCTTTTGTTCTTTAAAACCCGTTTCTGTTTGAAAAAGTAGTGTAGCGGTTTCTTGTTTTGAACTTCCGAAGAAAATATCATCTTTACCATCATTATTAAGATCCCCTACTGCAGTAGCCGGTCCTTTATCTGAAATCTTATACGGAATCAATTTTTGCCGGTTAAAGTCGGTATAATTATTCTCTTTATGTATATAATTAAGACCAGGAAGACTGTCTAATTTATTAAACCATCCCTTTGATGCAGGAAACAACTCTTGATAATTTACAACCCCTCTTTTATGTATTGCTTTAATCGTTAGTGTCTGGTTAGTCTTTATATTTTCGGCTACCTGTATGGTATTATCTGGCCAGATAATTTTAAGGGAGTCTACTACCTTTGCATCTCTATAACCAAAATGAATCATAGCTTCTGAAGAAGACTGAAAACCTTTGGTCGTATATAATTGTTTGTACTGTGCTATGCCATTATGATAGGATATTACTTTAGTGCCTATTCCGAATGTATTGGGCTTCTTAAAGTCAAATTTCAGCTTTAGATAATTAGAACTTGTATTGGTCTTATTTTTGTAAAACACAGCTTGATCGTTTATTGTATTGGATACAATATCTATATCTCCGTCGTTATCAAAATCTGCATAGGCACTTCCTGTAGCTATATTTTCATCTTTTGGCAACCAAGTTTTTGATTGATTTATGAATCGAACTCCAACTTGTCCCATAAACATATAATTTTGTACTCTCCCCGATGGCATTATATCTAATGCTTCTTGATCAATTAATTTGGTTTTGTTTAATTTTTTGTGAATCTTTTCGTTAGAAATATACTTGATATAGTCCAGGTTGTTTGGTCGTTTTGGAATACCATTTGAAATAAAAACATCTTGTTCTCCATCCTGGTTATAATCTGCAAACAAAGCACTCCAGCTCCAATCTGTAGATGCTAAACCGCTTAACAGTGCGGTTTCTGTAAAATATTTACCTTGTTGGTTTATCTGAAGCATATTTCTGGCATACTGATAGTGATATCCCAATTGATTGATTCTCATATTTAGCATATCCACTGTTTCATCACCGGCTGATGCTTTGAGTATTTTTTCATCTTCTGGAGTCATATCTAATGTTAAAATATCTAGATATCCATCATGATTAATATCGGCCACATCACTACCCATTGAAAAACGACTTACATGCCCAAACTTTTCTTTAAGCTGCTCATTAAAAGTTCCATCTCCGTTATTAACATAATAATAATCATCTTCATGAAAATCATTACTCACATAGATGTCGGTAAACCCATCATTATTAAAATCTGAAGTAGCGACTCCTAACCCATACCCATTAGCTCCTCCATATATACCAGCTTCTTTACTTACATCGGTAAATAGATCACCATCATTGCGAAGTAATTTATCGCCACTCTCGTTACTTCTATTATTTCTTAAAGAAGCTTTACCGAAGGAATTTTGAGTATGGATTGCATGATTTAAGAGATACATGTCGAGATCTCCATCATTATCATAGTCAAAAAAACTTGCTGAAGTCGAATAATTCTGGAAATCTAACCCATATTGAGCTGCTTTTTCAGTAAATGTTCCATCTCCATTATTAATAAATAGCTCATTGGTGCCTTTTAATCCTTGTAGTCCTACTACTGCGCATACATATATGTCAAGAAAACCATCTCCATTTACATCGGCCATTGTAGTTCCTGTATTCCAATCAGAGTTTCCTGCTACCCTAGCTTTTTGAGTAATATCTTCGAATTGAAAGTTTCCTGTATTGAGATAGAGTTTGTTTTTTCCTTGATTTGAGGTAAAAAATACATCCACCAAGTCATCATTATTGATATCTCCAACGGCAACACCTGCTCCGTTATAGAAATATAAATAATCCAGGATATTCATATCTTGTGTAGGGATCAAATTATTTTGAAAAGTAACATTCGTCCTTTCTGAAGATACTTTGTCGAATAATTCGCCTTGATGCACTTTTGTTTTGTTACAAGACAAAAAGATTCCTATTATAAAAAGTATTAGAATTCGTTTAATCATTATATGTTTCCTTTGAAACGTAATTGGTTTTTAAAAATGTTCTGTTATTTTTTGTCATTCCGGCGTAGGCCGGAATCCAGTATTGAAACACAATTTTTCACTACGATGTGGATCCCAGCCTACGCTGGGATGACAAATTCAACTTAATAATCAGAATTTTATTTTTCTAACTTAAAAATCTTAGGGGCCTTATTATTAATTACGGCAACTAGATATTTTTCTCCTGATTTATTTTTTATCCATCGCATAGCTCTTACCTCATCTTGCACAGAAAATCCAGAAGATTTTTGGTCAACATAATTTCCTTTGCCATCACCAAGTAATACATTCCCTTTACTGGCATCTAATCTTGAAAATTGTGGCTTAAAATTATAGTTATTACCTGCAAAAATAAGATCTAGAACACCATCATTATTAAAGTCTTCAGTTTCAATATCACATACGCACGACAGTTGCACTTCTTTTGGTAATTCTTTTACCTTAAAACCTCCTTTCCCATCATTATAGGCTATCAAACTTGCAAAGGTATTCACCATTTTTATTGTTGTATTTTGCAATACTTCCTTAGAAAAAAGTTCATCAATAGATTTTGTGGCATATTCTGCATATTTCAGATTTTGTTTTTTTAAGATATTAATCTGACCTGTGATTTCGTTTTTTAAGTGAATAGGAATATCTTTTCCATTTATAGTCTGCGTAAAAATTTGTTCTATAGTACCATTATTATCAAAATCATTAATGTATACTTTTACAGGGGCAGCATCACTTGCATTGTACATTGCATTTAGGCCTCTGTTTCCGAGTACTACATCAACATCTCCATCGTTATCTAAATCTTTGGCCTCGACTGTATTAAACCAACCAGAGAAACGGTCTAAATGTGTAGGCAGTAAACGCAGCCCTTGAGAAGTATTCTTGAATATTTTTGGAGACATCCATTCGCCCACTATAATAAGATCTTGTTTACCATCTACATCTATATCTTGCCATATTGCATCTGTTACCATACCAATATCTGTTATTTCTGAGGCCTTCGCACTAGTAACATCTTTAAAGTTACCTTTCCCGTCATTTTCCATAAGATAATTTGGGGGTGACACTCCATATAAACCAACTATACTTTGGCTTCCAATAAACAAATCTATATCACCATCTTGATCATAATCATAAGGTGCAATTGTAGCAATATTGGTATTTGTAGGTTTAATAATATTGCCTCTCGAAAAATTACCTGCCCCATCGTTTGCATAGTATCTAACTCCTGTTCTTGCGCCTTGAAAATTACCCCCCGAACCTATCACAAGGTCTATATCCTGATCGCCATCGATATCTTCAAAAATTGCGACTACATCTTCAAAAAAATCTTCGGTTTCAAATGTGGTTGGTGTTAACTTTCCGCTTGCAGTTTGCAAATAAAGTTTTCCTTTTTGTTGGTATGCACCTCCAATAAACACATCCTCATTTCCATCATTATTTACATCACCGACTGCCAAAGCAGGGCCTTCTCGAGATTGCATTTTATAAATTAATCCTTCGTAATTAAAATCTACATATGCATCCTCTTTGTGAGCTGATATATCATGCTCTACTATTTCAAAATATTTTTTTCTGGTAATTGGGCTTACTTGATACTGTTGTACAGCATCTTTTTGATCAAATACCATTAAAGAATTTAGGTTAATATCATGTACTGTTATTGTTTTTCTATTGGGAAATATAACTTTTAAAGAGTCTACTGTTGCTATTTTACCTAACCCGATAGTCATTGTATAGTCTATAGAGGACTGAAAACCTCGAGTCGGAATTAGTTCTTGTCTTAGGATTTGATTTCCTAAAAACACCTCAACAAGACTACCAATCGCAAACGTATTTTTATTTGCTCCTTTAAGCTGTATTTTGAGGTAATTATGCTGCTGTTTTTCGGTATTATTTTGATAAATGGAAGCCGGCATATTAAAATTATTCACGATCAGATCCAGATCTCCGTCGTTATCCAGGTCTCCATATGCTGATCCGTTTGAAAATGTTGGCTCATCAAACCCCCAATCTTTGGTCGTATTAGAAAAAGTGAGATCCTTATTATTTTTAAATGCATAATTAGGAATAGGGGTTGAAGGCATTTTACTAATAATAGAATCTACTTCTTCTTTTTTTCCTGTCAATACCATTTTTTGAATAATATCATTGGCAAAGAAGTTCATAAAATCCTGATTGGTAAGATCATGATAAATCCCATTACTCACATAGATATCGCGATACCCATCATTATCCATATCAAATAATAAGGCTCCCCAGCTCCAATCTGTTTTTGCTACGCCACTATAAAAAGCGATTTCAGAAAAGGTATTATCGCCATTGTTTAACTGCAATGAGTTTTGCATATATTGGTTGTAGAAATCACGACTTTTTTTCAATCTGTATACATCATAACTTTCAAAAGCGCTGGTTTCTTTAAGCCGTTGATCATCTTCGGGTAACATATCGGTTACAAAAATCTCTGGAAATCCGTCATTATTAATATCGGCCATATCGGCCCCCATAGATGAGATACTTAAATGCTGCATCCAATCTTTTATCTCTTCAGAAAAAGTGCCATCACCCTGATTGATGTAGAGATAATCTCTTTCATAAAAATCATTAGACACATAAATATCTGGTAACAAGTCCTTATTAACATCTCCTATAGTTACTCCTAATCCAAACCCAATAAGACTGCCATAAATTCCAGCCGACTCACTTACATCGGTAAACACACCATTATCATTTCTAAGCAATTTATCTCCTCCTCCTTTTAAGATTTCAGGGATTTCCCAATCTTTGGCTCTTAGCTCTCGTTTGTTTACATAACCAAGACTACTTACAGGAATAAAGCTATTATTAAGAAGATACACATCTAGGTCTCCATCGCTATCATAATCAAAAAAAGCAGCATGCGTTGTAAACCCACTATCTGCTAGGTTATATTCATCTGCTTTTTCGGTAAAAGTTATGGTTCCTGAGCTTGTAGAAGGGCCGTTATTTATAAATAACTCATTTTTTTGATCATCGCCTTTTACATTTCCGGCGTTACAAACATAAATATCTAATAAACCATCTGCATTAATATCTACCATGACGACTCCTGTAGACCATGCATTTTTTCCTGTAGTTTTTGAAGAAGTTGTAATATCTTCGAATTTAAAATCTCCTTTGTTCAGGTATAATTTGTTTTCTTTTCGGTTTGCGGTGAGATATACATCTGGCAAACCATCATTATTAATATCTCCTATAGCAACACCGCCACCATTATAAAAATTACGATAGGTAAAGATGTTAAAGTCTTTTTCGTTATTTACCTGATTGATAAAGTCAATATTTGTAGTTTCTGAAGATATTTTTGTAAACAACGTGTTTTTGTCTTCTGCATGTATTTCTTTCGATTCTTTTTGACCACAAGAAATAAGAGTTACAGTAACAAGGCAACTATAAATAAACTTATTCATACTACTTTTTTATTTTTTTGATTACCCGAAGGCTATCATTATTAACCCCAAATAATAGATACTCTACCTCTTTTATCTTCACTTTTTTTATAGATCGAACGGCTCCTCTAATGCTAAAACCCGATTGTTTGTTGCTCTTAAAATTTCCTTTTTTATCATTGAGTAAAACCAATCCATAAGAAGCATCTAATCTACTTAATTGCGTATTGATTTCATAAGTGTTACCACCCAAAATAATATCGGGAAATTGGTCATTATTAATATCATCAATTAAAATATCGTGTACCGAAGAAATTTGTGCTTCCCAAGGCAATGTATGTGCAACAAAATCAAGTGCTCCTTTATTTTCATAATACATTGTGCTTAATGTATAAACCTCTTTTTTTTCTGCTGTATTAATTTTTGATATTGAAAAATAATCTTGAAAATTAGCTTCTGCAAAAGCTGTATATGAAAGGTATTTTTTATTTAATTCGGGTATTTGTTTTGCTAATTCATCTTTGGTAGCAATCGGAGTTTCTTTTCCTTTATAAAAATAGGTAACGATTGGGTCAATCTTACCATTATCGTCAAAATCATTAAGATATAATTGGATAGGTTCTTTTTCTGAAGCTTTTAATCTACTATTTAAGCCCCAATTACCAGCAATTATGTCAAGATCTCCATCTTGATCCATATCATGAATTGCTATCGTATTCCACCAACCATTGGTGTTTTCTAAAGAAGTGTTTTTTCCTTTTCTGAAACTACCTTTACCATCATTAATCATAATAGTGATAGGCATATAATGCCCTGCCAAAATCAGATCTTCAAAACCATCTTTATTAATATCTGTAAACTTTGCATCATATACTGCTCCTATTGTATATAATTCTTTTGCCACGGCTGAAGTAGTTTCTTTAAAAACACCATTCCCATCATTTTCAAAAAGATAATTCTTGGGTATACTACCGTATTTTCCTGCGACACCATTACTCCCTATAAAAATATCTATATCCCCATCCATATCTATATCTGAAGAAATAACTACAGAGGCATTAACGATTATATCTGGAAAACCTTTCTGCTTTTTTTTGAAAACCCCTTGATTATTAATAAATGCCCCAGGAGCACTTTGATAATTTGAATAGCTTTCATTACCACCATACACCATTACCACATCTAAATCTCCATCCCCATCAGCATCAAAGAAGCATTGATCAATATCCTCATAGCGTTTCTCTAACTCAAAATCTGGCTGATCACTTTTTATGAATTTACTATTGTTGTGTTGCATGTGCAATTCTCCTGCTTTAAACCTCCCTCCAGGAATAAAAACATCATCTAACCCATCATTATTTATATCTACAACCGAAATATGGGGCCCTTCATTAGAAATAGCAAAGGGAGCTAAAGGTTCTATATTAAAATCTTTGGTTTCATAATCCTGGTGTTCGAATGTTAAGCCAATCGTATCATTTTTAAATAACACCAATGGTTTTTTCTTATCTACAGGGTGTGCCGAACTTGTTTCAATATCAAAATATAATAGTTGATTTGCTTCTATATTTTTTTGGGTTGAAGAACCGCCATCGGGCCACTGTACTTTTATTGAATCTACCTTGTTATTTTTTCCAAGACCAAAATGTTGAATCGATGTAACCGAAGATAAGTATCCTTTGGTTCTAAAAACTTCTGACATTTGGATATCGCCTTTGGTATAGACAGATATCTTAGCTCCAATAGCATCTTGATTGTTTTTAGACCCTTTGAGTTTGAGTTTTATATATCTATTATCTTTTAAAAATGTATCTGATCTGTTTTCATATATAAAAGCTTTTTCATCAATATTGTTGGTAACGAGATCTAAATCCCCATCATTATCTAAATCTGAATATACTGCACCATTGCTATAGGAAGTTATATTATCTAACCAAGTATTCGATACATTTTCAAAAGTTAAATCTCCCTTATTGCGATAGAAATAATTCTCAGTCTTTTTACTCGGTAATTCATTGATCAATGCCATATCTTCTTTGGTCATCCCTTGATCAATACGTTTTTGGATATTATCATTGGCAATGAAACTTATAAAATCCATATCATTGGTTGCTCCTTTTATTCCATTAGAGATAAAAATATCCTTATATCCATCATTATCTAAATCTGCTATCAGCGGTGCCCAACTCCATTCGGTAGCGGCAATTCCAGAGTAAAAGGCGATCTCACTAAATTTGTTATTACCTCGATTAAGTTGAAATGCATTTTGCATATACTGTGGCTGGTATCCGTTTTTTAGATATTGATTATAAATTGAAAAACCATACTCTGTTCCCGAGGATTTATAAGTAGTTAGATCCTCTGGAAGCATATCTAGTGATACAATATCAGAAAGACCATCATTATTAAGATCGGCAATATCTACACCCATAGAAAAATGAGATGTGTGCTGAATATGTTTTTTGTTGTTTGTAATTAGTTCTTTAAACGTTCCGTCTTTTTGATTACTATATAAATAATCGTTTTCAAAAAAATCATTCCCTATATAAATATCTGGATACCCATCATTATTAACATCGCTTATTGCTAACCCTAATCCATATCCTATTGCTCCTTGAAAAATCCCTGCTTCTATAGAAACATTTTTATATATACCATAATCATTGCGATATAGGCGATCCCCAGAAAGTGAGTCTATTTGATTTCGTTTAGAACCTCTACCATAAGTTCTATTAGGGTGTACCGAATGGTTTACCAAATACATATCTAAATCCCCGTCTAGATCATAGTCAAAAAAACTGGCTTGTGTAGAAAAACTTGAAATATCCAAATTGTATGCTGCAGCCTCTTCTATAAAGCTAGGTATGCCTTTTTTATCTATCCCTTGATTTACAAATAATTTGTTTTTTCCTTTTATATCTCTATAGTTACCTATTTTGCATACATAAATATCTTGAAGCCCATCATTATTAATATCTATTACGGTAACTCCAGTAGACCACCCTTGTTTATCTTTAAGTAGTTCTGAGGTTGATTCTTCAAAATAAAGTTCACCTCGATTAATATACAAATGATTTTCTCCTTGATTTGAAACAAAATAGAGATCCTCTAAGTTATCATTATTAAAATCTGCAACTGCTACACCAGCACCATTATAATAGTATAAATATCTAAGAATATTGAGGTCTGGAGTATCTTTCAATTCATTTACGAATGAAACCCCTGTTTGCTTACTAGATAGTGCAGTAAAAAGATTTGACTTTTCCTGTTTTTTGCAAGAAATCAAAAAGACCAAAATTAGTATACAAATAAGTACGTATCTGTTTGATGTAATCAATTCAATTGTATTTTTCTTAAAGATAGTATAATGACGTATTTAGAGATCAATTAATAGAGCCCTTCTATAATGAAGGGCTCTAATTAACACTTTTAATTTGGTTATATATTAATAGCCAGGGTTTTGGGTTAAATTAGGATTTGATAATAATGCTGTTTCCGGAATTGGGAATAATACTCTAAAGTCATCTGTACTATCTTTTAGACCCCAAGTTTCGGCAAACTTACCGAAACGAATCTGGTCATTACGCCTCCAAAACTCACCATATAATTCTCTTCCTCTTTCGTCTAACATATCCTGTTCTGATAATGCACCCAGAGGAGTAGCACTTCTAATCATTCTAAGTTCATTTACCATAGTTAAAGCATCTTCTCCAGAGGTACCTCCTCTTAGAATAGCTTCTGCTTTCATTAAATGTGCATCTGCATAACGAAAAACAATCTCATGTCCAGCAAATTCTCCATTTACTGGGTGATATTTTATCACTCTAACACCTGTACGTTCATTATTACCTACAAGTCCCGGAAAATCTTTTGTAAACACTAAAGGGTTTCCTGGTCTGTCATTTAAAGCTTTTCCAGTCTCATCATATTGTTGGCCTATTAAAAATCCGAAACCAATTCCAAGATTTGATCCATCGGTTGGTACAAATCCTCTTCGTTCTTCTTGGCCACTTCCTGGTACATTTATATTAGGGTCTCCTTCAAAAAGATCATAAAATTCTGCCAGAGTAGACCATCCATTCCAACCACCTCCATTATTATCTGGAGCATTTTGGTTATAATGCAATGTATTCCACATTCTGTTACCAACACTTGATGTTGTAAAGAATATAGTTTCATTATCTACATCTGATGTAAAAATATCAAAATACCCTGTTTCCAATCCAAAACCATCTGCAGCTATTGCATCTACTAAATCAACCACTTTGGTCATATCTGCTGCCTGTGGTGATTCACCAAGATAGATATGCTTATTTAAATATAACTTTGCCAAAAGATGATTTGCAGCTGCTTTAGAGGCGGTAGAAGTAGCAATACCTGGTCCTGTTAATGGAAGTCCCGGTAAAGCTTCAGTAAGATCCGTTATTATAAAATCAAATGCCTCGGCACGTGACATTACCATAGGATCAATATCTGGTCCATCATTTGGGTTTCTAAACGGTGCAACTCCAAACATATCCATCACCCAAAACATACTATACGCTCTTACAAATTTTGCCTCAGCAATTTGTTGTGCTGTTGCTTCACCTTTGGGATCTGCTATAATTAATGTAGCATTAAACACTAACCTATTAAGGTTATTCCAGCTGTTTAAAACATAAGGATGTATTGAACTCCATGTATGCGCGTGTAGCTGTCTCCAGATTCCATTATCTCCCCAATCTGTACCTCTGGTTGGCACTAAAAGTTCATCACTCGTAACTTCATTTAATGCATATAAATCTTCTTGAGTTTCTACAATACTTTTAAGCGATCCATACAAACCACTTAACGAAGATCCTGCATCACTAACTCCTGTAAACTCAGTTTCTGATTCAGAAATTTGAGAATCCGATTCTTCAATTTCTAAATCTGTACAGGAAACTACCAATACAATTGATAACATTCCTAACAGAAATGATTTTAATAGCTCTTTTTTCATAATCATTTTTTTAAAATTTAGCATTTAATCCAAACGTATACGTTCTAGGTCTAGGAAAGGCTGTATAGTCTATTCCTGCTGTTGGCAAATTGTTAAGTGTTTGCGAAGGACTTACACTAACCTCTGGATCTAAACCACTATAGTCGGTAATCACAAATAAGTTTTGTCCATTTACATACAATCTTAGTGATTTAAATACACCATCTCCTTTAAGAGGTACATTATATCCTAAGGTCGCATTCTGTAGTCGCAAAAAGTCTCCGCTTTCTAAAAAACGAGTCGATACATCAGGAGCATTAGCCTGAGATTCACCATTACCAATTACATCGGTTGTTACATTTCGCCCACCACCAATACTACCGGCAGTAAAAAATGCATTTGCAGTATTATTATAAATATAATGGCCATATTGACCTGCTAAGAATACTGATAAATCCCAATTTTTATAGGTAACACTTGTTGAAATTCCTATATTAATATCTGGCAATGCACTTTTGCCTACTAATTCCTGAATATCCCCATTAGGATAAATAGATTGTCCATTTTCATCAAATCCAGCAAATTCACGTAAGAAATAAGAAAATAAGGGCTGATCATTGACTAAAATTTGTGAAAATGCTCGAGACAATCCTTGACCAAATATTTGACCTGCAGGAATCTGTCCTTCAAAATTTTGTAATTCATTCTTGTTATAAGCTATATTAAATCCAATATTCCAGTTTACCTCTTCTTGCTGAATAACATCATAATTAATTGCAAACTCGACACCCTGATTTATTACATTACCATCAACATTGGTAAATGTATAGGGCTGAGAAGCCGGTTGTGCAGATTGTACTCTTAATAATAAATCTTGTGTATCTTTATTATAGATATCTAAACTACCATTTAGGCGATCTCCCATAAAACCAAAATCAATACCAAAATTAATCTGAGTAGTTTCCTCCCACTTAAGATCATTATTAGCAAAAGATACTTGAGAAGTCCCAGGAATATTAATTTCACCTCCGTTACCTATAGATATTGGGCTTCCGTTTCCGTCTAAAGAGTCAAATCGTTCTCTTGTAACAAAATTACCAAAACCAAGACCATCTTGATTACCGGTAATACCAAAACCAACTCTAAACTTTAACGTTGAAAATGCTTCTGGAATAAAATCTTCCTGATCTAATTTCCAGGCAAATGCACCCGACGGAAAATAACCATATTCATTATTTGATCCAAATCTAGAGGAACCATCTGCTCTAACTGTAGCTGTAAATAAATATTTATCATATAGAGAATAGTTTGCTCTCAAAAAATAAGATTGTAACTCATCTGTAAAATCAAAAGTATCGGTAAAGATCGTACGTACTGCAATTCCTGAAGGAGCAACAAAACTCTCGGCACGAGATAATTCTGGTACAATTCTATTGACTACAGCTCCTGCAAAAGGATCTCCACCATCAACTAATCGATCTGAAACTGCATATTGTTGAAAAGGGCCTGATATTGCAGCTTCTATTCTATCTGCAGAATTTTCAAGATCTTCTACCATTTGGTTCAAATCTGTTGTGCTAAATCCATAACCACTTACATTTCTTCCTTCTCTTGCAAAGTCCTGAAATGAGTATCCTACAAGCGCCGAAAACTTAGAATTCTCGAATTCTTTCTCATAATTTACTGTAAAATCCAGTAATCGATTGGTAACCTCAACTTCATTATATGTTCCTCTACCATTACCAGGTGTTCCATTATTAAGTCCTGTAATATCTCCAGAAATTGCCGATCCTCTAAAAGATTCTGAATCATCATAACCAACATTTACTTTTGCTCTTAGCCCCTCAAGTATGGTGTATTCTGCAGATCCATTTAATAAAACACGATTTGTATTGGTTGTGCTCTGACTAAATGCTAATAATGCAGAAGGAGTAATATTAGCGCCTCCTGGTTCAAAACTAGCATTTGAAGGCCATGTTGGGTTTGCAGAATATGCAGCACCTAATAAATCTCCCTGAAACCCTGCATTATCACCAATCGGTGGAGCCTCATCATTTACTCTTGAAATTGTTCCTTGAACATTTACTTTTAATTTCTCATCAAAAAAACGATGCGTTGCATTAATACGCCCTGTTATCCTTTCTAACGAACTTTTCTCTACAACACCAAATTGTTTTCCGTATCCAAATGATGCTCTAACATTACCGCCTTTATAACTTTTAGCATAGGATAAGTTTTGTTGCTGTGATGCTGTTGATCTTGTAATCACATCTTGCCAATCTGTATCACTCCCAAAATTTTGCCCATCTGTATCACCTCCAAAACTTTCTACTGCTGATAAATATTGAGTTCTATTTAATAAATCAAACTCTTCTGCCGGTTTAGCGATACTAACGGTTGAAGAGAATTCAAATACTCCTTTACCAGAACCTCTACCACTTTTTGTAGTAATAATTACAACTCCATTTGCTCCTCTAGATCCATAAATTGCTGTAGCAGATGCATCTTTTAAGATACTCACACTTTCTATATCGTTAGGGTTAATAAAATTTAATGGGTTTCGAGCCGAACTTGATCCTGCACCTATATCAGCACCTCCTGCAGCAGTATCATCACCTGCTAATGGCACTCCATCAACTACAAATAGCGGATTATTATTAGATCGCACGGAACTTGTACCTCTAATTCTTAGAGCAACACCTGCACCAGGTTCACCACTAGCCTGGGTAATTTGCACCCCTGCCGTTTTACCTTGGATCAATTCTTCAGGAGAAGCGATAACTCCTTGGTTAAAATCTTCTGTACTAACAACAGCAACGGCTCCTGTAGCATCTTTGACTGATTGTGTTCCGTATCCAATTACTACTACAGCTTCTAATTCTGCAGCATCTTCTTGCATTGTTACATTAATTGTTGATTGGCCATTTACTGAAATTTCTTGCGACTTGAAACCAACAAAACTAAAAACTAAAATAGCATCTTGTGCTACATTGTCTAAAGTATAGTTTCCATCAAAATCAGAAACTGCCCCATTAGAAGTCCCCCTTACAAGAACATTTACACCTGGAATTGGCCCCCCGGTGTCTGAAATCACACCCGAAACCGTGATTTGTGCAAACATCGTACTCCCTGATAAAAATACCAGAAGGAATATGAGTTTTTTAAGTATCATACTTTTCATAATATAGAGTTTGATTAAAATTTGAATTGTGTTCTTCTTTTCGTTTGTTTATACTGTAAATAATAATGTTTAATATAAAGAGAGTACTTATTATTGTTAGTAACAATGGGACATCTATGTCTTTTTACCACATTTGACTAATTCTGTAACTATCAAACCAATATTTTAAAACAAAAGTTACAAAAAATACAGATGCCCCACATGCTACTTCGTTGAGAAGTTTGTTAAAAAAACTCCTCTGCTAACAAACAAAAACTAATTTCACTCTCTACAGTAATCATTTTATGCTTTATTTTTTAATTTTAAAACTACACCTTGATAAGGCTCAAGATTTATAGATTTCTGATCAGCTGTTAATGTGTCGTAATTATTAATCAACACTATTGCCGTATTAATCTCTTCTTGAATAGTACATGTATTCGTTATGTTACTAAAATTTAACAACACCATAATTTGCTCGCCACCAAACACTTTTTTATACACATACAGACTAGGATTGTTATACTCTAATTCTTCAAAATCCCCAAATACAAAAGCATCATATTGTTTTCTTATTTTTAATAAGTTTCTATAAAAATTTAATATTGAATTCGGGTCATTTTGCTGAAGTTCTACATTTATCTTATCATAGTTAGGATTGGCTTTCAGCCATGGATCATGCATCGAAAAACCGCCATTTATCTCATCATTCCATTGCATAGGCGTTCTTGCATTATCACGCCCTTCTCTATTAATCATCTCTAGTGCTAATTGTTTCGAATACTTTTCATTTTCTATATTTTCATTATAGAAATTTAATGATTGTACATCTTTTACTTCATCAATAGATTCTAAAACTATATTGGTCATTCCGATCTCGTCCCCTTGATAAATATTTAAGGTTCCATTTTGAGTAGCTTGCATGATCAGTAACATTTTTGACGACGCTGCCCAATACTCTTTATCATTACCAAATCTAGATACCATTCTGGCAAAGTCATGATTACCCATAGCATTAGCTAACCAACCTTTTTGATGAACTGCATCTCTCCACTTTTTAAAAATATTCTTCATATTGATAAGGTCGAATGGAGAAGCTTCTTCAAACTTTCCATTAACAATGGTACACTCCAGAATATCGAAATGGTATAGCATATCTAATTCTTTTCGATCATAATCTATATATAACCCCGCATTATTGTGGTCAATACCAACTCCTTCTGCTAACGAAAATGCATCGTATTGACTGATCACTTTATCATTCATTTCCCTTAGATACTCATGCAGATTAGGTCCATTTGCATATACATCTTCAATTATTTTTCTAAAACCAACATCGGGTGCATTAGGATATCCTTCTCTTTTCGAAATCAAAGGAATAACATCCATCCTAAAACCGTCTACACCTTTATCTAACCAAAATCTCATTGCATCGAATATCTCTTTTCTAACCTTAGGGTTTTTCCAATTAAGATCAGGTTGTTTTTTTGTAAAAAGATGCAAATAATATTCTCCAGATGCCGAATCATACTCCCATGCACTTCCTCCAAAAAAAGATTTCCAATTATTTGGTGGTCCCCCATCTGCTGATGGTTTTCTCCAATGAAAATAATCTCTATATGGGTTATCTTTAGATTTCTTAGCTTCTTCAAACCACATATGCTCATCAGAACAGTGATTCGCCACCAGGTCCAAAATGAGTCTCATTCCTCTTTTATGAGTTTCTCGTAACAACTCATCAAAATCATCCATAGTACCAAACTCTGGCATGATAGAGCAATAATCACTTATATCATATCCATTATCATCATTTGGTGAACTAAAAATTGGACTTAACCAAAGTATATCAATATTGAGATGTTCTAAATAATCAAGTTTCTCAATAATTCCTCTTAAATCACCTATACCATCATTATTACTATCATTAAAACTTCGTGGGTAGATTTGATAAATAGTTCCTTTTTTGAACCAAGATAGCTTCATGCAGTTTGAATTTAAATTTTAACAATGAAATAACTATTATTATTTAATCTGTCGGCTGCATTTTAAATAATGTTTATGTTTTTGATTAAACATTATTTATCCTAAATTAGCGTAGTCATGATTTATATTGACATCACTACATTTTTTTTGGGGAGAATTGTATTAAAGAATGTAATTTGAGTAGGTAATTTCGTCAAATGTTCAAAAAACAATCTATAACTACTACAAATTACTAAACTATTCACATAACTGAAAAGCAATACTCTGGTTAAAAAAAATACAAACGTTTGTATTATTATATTTTTACTAAAAATGATGTTTTAATAACAATTTTTTAACGAAATTACAAATGACTTTAAAAAAAAGAAGGGTAAAACTTGAGGATATTGCTAGAAAACTTCACATTTCTATTGCTACTGTTTCTAGAGCTTTAGATAAAAGCCCTAGGGTAAAAATTAGCACTCGGGAAAAAGTTTTCAAAACAGCAAAAGAAATGGGTTATATGCCTAATCAAATTGCCAAAAGCCTCAGTTCTGGAAAAACAAATATTATAGGAGTTATCATCCCTAGATATGATGAACCTTTTTTTATAGAAGTATGCAGAGGCATCGATCAATATGCTAGTGAACAAAACTATAAAATACTAATTAGCTCTTCTAGAAATTCGTATGAATTTGAAAGAGAAAACCTTATTTCTTTCGAAAGAGGTATTGTTGACGGCATTATACTTTCTCCTACTCATGAGACTGAAATTTTTACGCATATAAAAAGTATCATAAACAAAGGTATTCCTGTAGTTTTATTTGATAATATTAGACAAAAAGTTTCAGGAGCAGATCATGTTTTGATTGATGATAAAAAAGCATCTTTTAAAGCTGTAGAGTTTTTAATTGAAAAAGGGAAAAAGAAAATTGCGTTTATAGGAGGAATCAAAGAAAAGAAAGTTTTTCAAGACCGGTTCAAAGGATACCTTGAAGCAATGAAAAAACACAATATACCTATACATGATGAGTTGATTTTACATTGTCAATCCTTAGATCGCGAATTTGAAGATATAGAAATACAAAAATTTTTAAAAAGAGTTCCTATCGAGCCTGATGCGATTTTTACTTGCACAGACAACTATGGCTTACTTACTATGAAAACACTTCTTAAATTAGGTTATAATATTCCTGAAGATGTTGCAGTAATTGGTTTTGGAGATTTAGGTCTTGGTGACGTTTTTGTGCCCTCATTGACTTGTGTCTCCCAGCCAAGTTTTGAAATGGGCAAGAAAGTAGCAGAATTATTAATCAATCAGCTCAATGAAGCAAATGACATTAAACATCTTAAAAAAATTGTAAAGCTAAAAACCGTATTAGTGCAAAGAGATAGTACCTAACCCTCTTATTAATGTATTGATAAAACAAAAAAGCATATTTGATTACAACTTAAACTTAAAGATACCGAGCAATCTTCTACTTTTTTCACATCAAATTATTTGTTAGATTATGTTTATAAAGACAATTTTTACATCATTATTATTTTTTATAATAAACACATCTATACGTTCACAACAAAAAGATTGGGAAATTTCGACAATCGATTACAACAATTATACTGGTGTTGCTGTTGCTAATGGACGAATAGGTATTTTACCTTCTTATAAAATTTTTGAAACTGAGAAAATAATTCTAAACAACGTATATGATAAAGCATCTCTATTGGGTGTAAGTAGAATCCTGAAAGGTATGAACTTTGGCAATCTAGATATCATTATCAATGGTCAGAAATTAGACAATAGCATAATAAGTAATTGGAA
Organism: uncultured Aquimarina sp.; assembly: GCA_947501475.1. GTDB lineage: Bacteria > Bacteroidota > Bacteroidia > Flavobacteriales > Flavobacteriaceae > Aquimarina. The sequence continues at coordinate 104,202 of CANMWA010000011.1, forward strand.
ACAAATTATACATATGAAAGAAGCTCGTTTTACTACTTCTTTTACATATAGAAATATTGCAGAAATATCGTATAGCATTTATGCATTGCGTAATGTGCCTTATGCGGCATACATTGATATAGAAATAAAAGCATTACAAAATTTTGATCTAAAGGTAACTGGAAAAATAAAAACCCCTGAAGAATACAAAACCCCCAATAGCACATTTAGGATTTTGAAAGATGCCGAAACTACAATGCCAATACTGCAAACAGTAGCCAAAAGCAGATTCAAAAAGCATAGTGTAGCTACTTCTGCAACATTCGTATGGCACGATATTAATTCTACTCGAGAAAATCAAAGACCAGAGTTAATTCATAAAAAAGTTTCAGAATACGATAATCAATTATCATTCAATAAAAAAATTGAAAAAAACACAAATTATAATTTTTCCTGGACCGCTTCACAATGTACTACACAAGATTTTCATGACCCTCAAACCGAAAGTGAACGCTTTGTAATTTTTAATCTACTTACTCCAAAAACAACTCTACTATCACAGCATAAAATGCTTTGGACCAATTTATGGAAAGGAGATATTATTATTGAAGGGGATATACAATCACAATTAGATATCAGATTAGCTCTATATCACCTTTATGCATTTTCAAGAGCAGATTCGAACTTAAGCATTGCCCCTATGGGATTAAGTTCACAAGGCTATAACGGTCATATATTTTGGGATACCGAATTATGGATGTACCCACCACTATTAATATTAAATCAAGGTATTGCAAGATCACTTGTAAATTACAGATCTGATCGACTCGAAATTGCAAAGAAAAAAGCCATTAATTTTGGATATAAAGGAGCTATGTTTCCATGGGAAAGTGATGATACAGGTGAAGAAGCTACACCTGCCTGGGCTCTTACTGGCACTTTTGAACACCACATCACCGCAGATATAGGCATAGCATTTTGGAATTATTATCGTGTAACAAAAGACAAAAAATGGCTACAAGAGCGAGGATATCCTCTTCTTAAAGAAGTCGCAGATTATTGGGTTAGCCGTTCGACAAAAAATAAAGATGGTACTTATGCTATAAAAAATGTGGTAGGTGCTAATGAATTTGCTTCTAATATAGATGACAATGCTTTTACCAATGGGTCAGCAATTACTTGTTTACGCTATGCCTCATTAGCCGCAACAGAAATAGGGGTAAAACCGAATGATAAATGGAATCTGATCGCTGATAAAATTATCATCCACAAATTCGAAGATGGCACAACCAAAGAGCATAGCACATATGATGGAGACCATATCAAACAAGCAGATGTAAATTTATTGGCATATCCTTTACAAATAATTAATGATGAAGAGACCATTCTAAAGGATCTAACATATTACGAACCTAAGTTAGCCCAAGAAGGTCCAGCCATGGCACAAAGTGTATTTGCTGTTATTTATGCTCGATTAGGTGATGCCGAAAATGCTTATAGACTCTTTAAAAGAAGTTACGAACCTAATAAAAGACCCCCTTTTGGAGCATTAGCAGAATCTGCGACCAGTAATAATCCATATTTTGCAACTGGTGCTGGAGGGATGTTACAAACTGTAATTTTTGGATTTGGCGGTTTGCACCTAACAGAAGAAGGCATTACTCAAAAAAACCCAATCTTACCAAAGCAATGGAAAAAATTGACCATCACTGGTGTAGGTCTTGATAAAAAAACATATGTGATCGAATAATTTTAATTCGTAGAATCTCTAAGAATTAGTGATGTCTTTACTATTTCTGTTTTGGTTTTATAATTTTCATCAAAATTATCCAATTGATTTACTAAAATTCGAGCAGCCTCTGCTCCTAACTCTTCTGCATGTTGAGAAACCGTAGTTAATTTTGGATAAGAATGTTTTGACAATAAACCATCTGTAAAACCAATCACCGAAATATCTTCTGGGATTTTATATCCCAATTTATGTGACATGTTTATAGTTATTGCAGCAGCTGTCTCATCTAAACCAAGGACTGCATCTAGTTCATTTTTCTTTAGAAACTCTTCTATTTTATTTTCAATATTATTAGAATCCTTTACTTCTAATTCTACTAAAGAAATATGTTCATTAGTATTAGTAACCTCTCTTGCTCCTTCTAGTCTTAATTTTGCAACACTTAGATCACTTATTGTAGTAATTACCGCAATCTTTTTACACCCTGTATCAATAAGATACTGAATTGCATTTTTTGAAGCTTCTTTGTCATCAACGATAACTTTATCACAATCAATTTCATTACTTACACGATCAAACATCACTACAGGCACTTTATCTCTTTTTAAAGCTGTAAAATGGCCTAGTTGATTTACCACTTGCGTTTCTTGACTTAACGCTATAATAAAACCATCTACACTACTGTAGTTTAACATTTCTACATACTCTATTTCTTTTTGATAAGATTCATTTGTAATACAAGTCACAATTTTATATCCGTTTTTTGAAGCTTCTTGTTCTATTCCAAATAATGCCTTGGCAAAAAAATGATTCAAGATTTCGGGCAGTATAACACCAATAGTATTAGTTTTACTACTCTTCAAACTCACGGCAAGAGCATTAGGTTTATAGTTATAAAAACTTGCTAATTCATGAACCCTATTAATCGTTTTTTGGCTGATCTCAGGATCATTCTTTAATGATTTTGAAACTGTAGATATTGATAAATTTAGCTCTTTGGCAAGTTGTTTTAGTGTAACCTTTTTCCTCATGACCTCAAATTGTTGGAATTTCTTATTTAAAACGTATTAAGAATAGTAGTCAAATTATCTCTGGAGTCTAAAGTAAGCTTTTTTCTTAATCTAATATTAATAACAATGTTACTTTGTCTATTAATTCAGGAATTTTGGGTAAAAAAATACTTATTTATGAAATAAGGTTTTTTATATTACGGAAATTTTAAAAACTTAGATAGCTATTTAAATAAAAATAACTTTTATTGTAAGTATTAATACATATTCACGACATATAAAAGTTTATGTCTGTAACCTAAAAAATTACCACATGTCAAAAACATATTATGATCCTGCTGACTTAAGAAAATTTGGAAAAATAACTGAATGGAGCGAGGAGTTGGGTACCAAATTCTTTGATTATTATGGAAAAGTATTTGAAGAAGGAGCATTAACAGCTCGTGAAAAATCATTAATTGCACTTGCCGTATCTCATGTTGTAAAATGCCCTTATTGTATTGATGCCTATACTAAAGATGGTTTGCAACGTGGTATAACTAAAGAAGAAATGATGGAAGCTGTACATGCTGGAGCTGCAATAGAAAGTGGTGCAACTTTAGTACACGGAGTACAAATGATGAATAAATACGAAAAATTATCAATGTAAGTAGGCTACAATTTTTGCCAACAAAATAATTGAACCTTAGAAGATGTCTAAAACTAAACAATCTTTACATAAACGTAATGACCAATTAGCAAATGCCAACAGACAGTTGGAGATCCTAAATAATGGAATCTTTGCCAATGGTGAATTACCCAAATTTGCCGATAAAATTGCAGAAATCGGTCATTCGCCACTTCGCCCTAATAAGCTTGAAATCTTACAAATCAATGTAGGATATATGTGTAATCAGGTTTGTGAGCATTGTCATGTAGATGCAGGTCCGGATCGTAAAGAAATTATGACCAAAGATACCATGCAACAATGTCTTGAAGTCATTAAAAAAACAGGAGCACATACACTCGATTTAACCGGTGGTGCCCCAGAAATGAATCCAAATTTTAGATGGTTTGTAGAAGAAGCAAGTAAAGCAGGGATCAAAGATTTTATAGTTAGAAGTAATCTAACTATCATTCGCGCCAACAAAAAATATTATGACCTTCCTGATTTTTTCAAAAAACACAATGTGCATGTAGTTTCGTCTATGCCTCACTGGACAAGAGGAAAAACCGATAAACAACGTGGTGATGGGGTTTTTGACAAATCAATTAAAGCCTTACAAGAATTAAACGAAAGAGGTTATGGTATGCCCGATAGTGACCTTAGGTTAGATCTGGTATATAATCCATCTGGCGCATTTTTACCAGGGGATCAAGCTGCTATGGAAAAAGATTTTAAGAAAGCATTGCTTGAGGATTTTAATATTCAATTTCATAACCTTTTTGCTATTACAAATTTACCAATCAGTAGGTTTTTAGACTATTTGATTGCTTCAGAAAACTACGAAGATTACATGTATTCACTAGTAGAAGCATACAACCCCGGTGCTGTAGCCAATGTAATGTGTACCAATACTATTTCTATAAGTTGGGATGGTTGGTTATATGATTGTGACTTTAACCAAATGTTAGACCTTAAGGTAGCAAGTAAAGTAAAACATATTAGTGAATATAATGAAGAGCTACTTCAAAATAGAAACATCGTTATTTCACAGCATTGTTATGGTTGTACAGCAGGAGCTGGAAGTAGTTGCCAAGGAACTGTAGCTTAAAACTTTAGATTTCTGATGAGTCAAATAAAAAACAATCTCCTTCTTATCATATTGTTATTCTCAACTTTTACTAATGCACAAGAAGCATTAGGTGAATTATTGAAACAATACAACAATGAAACTATCCCATACATTTCTGTATCAGCATTAAGAGATATACAAAATCAGATAGTATTACTCGATGCTAGAGAGAAAAATGAATTTGAAGTAAGTCATATCAAAAACGCAACCTTAGCAGGATATAATCATTTTAAAATAGAAACTATTACAGAACAAAACATCAAAAAAAATGACACTATCATTGTCTATTGTAGTTTAGGAGTTCGATCAGAGGATATTTCAGAAAAATTAAAAGCTGCAGGATATACAAATGTTTTTAATTTGTATGGCGGTATTTTTGAATGGAAAAACAACAATTATCCAGTTATAAATTCTAAAGGAGAAGTAACCGAAAAAATACATGCCTGTTCTAAACAATGGGGAAAATGGTTACAGAAAGGACAAAAAGTATACTCAAATTGAAAGAAAAAAATTTACTAATAATTTTTACCCGAAATCCAGAATTGGGTAAATGTAAAACACGTCTAGCAGCTACCATTGGAGATCAAGCAGCTTTAAATATTTATAAATTTTTATTAGAACATACAGCTACTATTACAAAAAACCTTAATGTATCTAAAGAAGTGCATTACTCTATAAAAGTAAGAAAAGATGATGTCTGGGATTCAACGATTTACAGTAAAAAACAACAAATAGGAGAAGATTTAGGGCAACGAATGGAAAATGCTTTTAAGCAAGGGTTTGCCAATGGCTACCAAAATATTATTATTATTGGTAGTGATATCTATGATTTAACTTTAGCAGATATTGAAACTGCCTTCACATCTTTACAGTCATATGAGTATGTAATCGGACCAGCAGAAGATGGAGGATACTATTTATTTGGAATGAAATCCGTAAATTCACAAGTTTTTAAAAATAAAACTTGGGGAACCAATACTGTTCTCAAGGATACATTAAATGACCTACAAAAAAATAACATAAAACTATTAGAAGAGCGCAATGATGTAGATGTATATGATGACATCAAAGACATTACTATTTTTCAAAAATTTTTAAGCTAACAGCATATGATTAAATATATAGAAGAAACAACAGAATTCCTACAAGAAAAAGGGTTTGAAAGCCCCGAAATAGGGATCATATTAGGAACCGGACTTGGGCAATTAATTAATGAAATAGAAATTATCAATGAGATAAGCTATAATCATATTCCTAATTTCCCAACAGCAACTGTAGAATTTCATAAAGGAAAATTAATTTATGGTATTCTAGAAGGTAAAACTGTTGTAGTGATGCAAGGACGTTTTCACCTGTATGAAGGATATTCTTTACAAGATGTTACCTATCCTGTACGAGTAATGCATAAACTAGGTGTTAAAAAACTTTTAGTATCTAATGCATCGGGTGCTGTTAATCTAGATTTAAAAAAAGGGGAATTAATGCTTATTGATGACCATATTAACTTGCAAGGAGGATCTCCTTTGGCCTTTAAAGGTGTAGAACAGTTAGGAAGTAGGTTTACAGACATGAGTGCTCCTTACAATTTAAAAATCAACGCTAAATTAGAAGCTATTGCCAAAGAAAAAAACATCACCCTTCACAAAGGAGTGTATGCTTCGGTAATAGGACCTCAACTAGAAACCAGAGCAGAATATCGTTATCTTAAAACTATTGGTGCAGACGCTGTAGGTATGAGTACCGTACCAGAAGTAATCGTTGCCAATCATCTTGATCTACCAGTAGCTGCAGTATCGGTATTAACCGATGAATGTGACCCCGACAACTTAAAACCAATTGATATTGATGAAATCATTGCTTTGGCAGGGAAAGCAGAACCGCAGATGATCACATTGTTCAAAGAGTTAATAAAATCTCTATAAAAACAAATTTTGAAAGTTTTATCTTAACTTTTCGACTGAAAAAAATTTATAACCCAAAATAACTTATATTTCTGTGCAAGCGGAAAGACAAAAATTAATTTATGAGCTATTTAGATACTACTCACGATGTATATAAAGAAGCAGCATTAACCCCAGATGTAGGTTTATGTTGTACTACAAACCCTATTTGGGAGCTACCTGGTCTTAAAATTCCTAAAATTATGCAGGAGATGAATTATGGCTGTGGTAGTACTGTAAATGCTAGAGATTTAACTAATAATCCAAAAACTCTCTATGTTGGTGTTGGAGGCGGAATGGAATTATTACAATTCTCTTATTTCTCACGTCAAAAAAGTGGTGTAATCGGTGTTGATGTGGTTGAAGAAATGCTAGAAGCTTCTCGTAAGAATTTCAAAGAAGCCGAAGCTCAAAACGATTGGTTTAAAAGTGAATTTGTAGATCTTAGATTTGGTGATGCACTCAATCTACCTGTTGAAGATAATAGTATTGATGTCGCAGCTCAAAACTGCTTATTCAACATTTTTAAAGCAGACGATCTTAAAAAAGCAATAGAGGAAATGTATCGTGTATTAAAACCTCACGGAAGATTAGTAATGAGTGATCCTACTTGTGAGCAACCCATGAATGACAACCTTCGTAACGATGAACGATTAAGAGCCCTATGTTTAAGCGGAAGCTTACCTATTGCAGAATATGTAAAAGCATTAACCGATGTAGGTTTTGGAACTATAGAAATTAGAGCTCGTAAACCATACAGAATTTTGGATCCAAAAAATTATGACACCGATGAGTTAATCTATATCGAATCTATTGAAGTAGCTGCCATAAAAGACCCAATGCCAAAAGATGGCCCTTGTATTTTTACTGGTAAGGCTGCAATCTATTATGGCGATGAAGATTACTTCGATGATAAAAAAGGACATGTACTACTCAAAAATCAACCCATAGCTGTTTGTGATAAAACCGCAGGTGCACTAGCCGATTTGGGTAGAGACGATATATTTATTAGCGAATCCACATATCATTATGATGGTGGTGGATGCTGTTAAAAGCGATGGCTAACTAACTATAATCCAGAAGTCGAAAGCAAGTATTTGTTTTCGACTTCTTTTTTTATTCCATGCTATACCCATTCAATTATAGATACTGTAAGGTAATCTGAAATTATACGTCAAATCGTGAACACATAAATTTCGAAAAAGTATATGATTCTGGTTCTTCTTTTTATTGCGGCTTGTTTTTTAGCCTACAGTAATGGTGCAAATGATAATTTTAAAGGAGTAGCAACACTTTTCGGAAGCGGAACTACAGACTATAAAAAAGCAATCAATTGGGCTACAATAACAACGTTTTCTGGCTCTATTGCAGCTATCTTTTTAGCAGAAGAACTAGTAAAGAACTTCTCAGGAAAAGGGTTAGTCCCAAATGAATTAATCGCAATGCCTATTTTTGCCATCTCTATTGCACTTGGAGCTGCTATTACCGTTTTTCTTGCTACAAAAATTGGTATGCCAATATCTACAACACATAGTTTGGTTGGTGCACTTTTTGGAGCAGGAGTTATGGCTATCGGTGCAGATTTTAACTTCGTAAAGCTTGGTAAAACATTTTTAATGCCACTTATTGTAAGTCCATTAATGGCTGCTTTACTAAGTTTAATTGCTTATGTAATATTTAGATACATCAGAAAAAAACTAAAAATCACAAAAAACAGTGGTATTTATATTAATGAAGAACAGAAAGTAAATTCGATACCTGTTTCTGCTCATAATATGACAGCAAATACAACATCTAAAGTTTCTAATACTATTAAGCATTCTACAATAGAAACCTATACTGGAAAACTATTAGGCATTACTTCTCAAAAAATACTAGACAACTTACATTTCTTAAGCGCTGGAGTCGTTAGTTTTGCCAGAGGTCTTAATGATACGCCAAAAATCGTTGGACTATTACTGATTATTAACACACTAGATATACAATGGGGAATGATCGCCGTTGCTATTACTATGGCATTAGGTGGTCTCATAAATGCTAAAAAAGTAGGAGTTATCATGAGTAAAAAAATAACACCTATGAATTCTGGACAAGGATTTACCGCCAATATGATTACAGGGTTATTAGTAACGACAGCAAGTATTCATGGTTTACCTGTTTCTACAACACATGTATCTGTAGGTTCTATTTTCGGGATTGGTTCTATTACAAAAAAAGCAGACCCTAAGATGGTCTCCAAAATATTATTGTCCTGGTTACTTACGCTTCCGATAGCGGCTATTATAAGTGGGTTATTGTTTCTATTACTTAAAAGTACTATATAGCTTATCAAAACAAATTTAAAACACAATTAATTACCAATTTCATAAATTTTTCATAATCAATAATTTATTATCTTTAAGAAGCATTTTTCTTACATTTAAAACTAGGTTATGGATAGAAGACAGTGGTTAAAATCTACTTCGATAGGAGGAGGTTTCGCATTACTAGGAGGTATGAATATTGCTAATGCTTTGACATTAGAAGAAATCATAAAATTTAACCCAAGACCTCTCTCAAAACTAATTCGTTTAAGTTCTAACGAAAATCCATATGGCCCTTCTGAAAAAGTACGAAAAGCCATCGTGGCTGCTTTTGAGCATGGTTGTCGGTATCCATACGCCTATGCAGATGAATTAGCCGAAATTTTGGCCAAAAAAGAAGGAGTAACCAAAGATCATATTATTATTTGTGGCGGCTCTACAGAGGGTTTAAAAGTTACCGGGCTTACTTTTGCATCAAACGGAGGTGAAATCATTGCTGCAAAGCCAACATTTCTAGCAATGATGACCTATGCGAAACAATGGGGTGCAGAAATTAATTGGTCCCCCGTAGGTGAAGACAAAGGATATGATATGAACGAAATAGAAAAACGAATTTCTTCAAAAACAAAATTAGTTTTTCTATGCAATCCTAATAACCCAACTTCTACTATTTTACCATCAGAAAAACTTATGGATTTTTGTGATGCGGTTAGTAATAAAACTATTCTGTTTAGTGATGAAGCCTATTATGATTACATAGAAGAACCTAATTATCCTTCGATGGTTGAGTTGGTTAAAAAAGATAAAGATGTGATTGTCTCCAGGACATTCTCAAAAGTATATGGTATGGCAGGTCTGCGCATTGGTTATCTGATTGCAAAACCATCTTTGGCTGGAAAACTACGAAAAAACATGGTAGCCAACAGTAATGTGCTTGCCATTGCTGCAGCCAAAGAAGCATTACATGATAAAGAATTTTATACATTTAGCCTACAAAAAACTCGAGAAGCAAAAGGATTAATATATAAAACATTGGATGATCTTGAACTACCGTATGTAAAATCGAATACAAACTTTATTTTCTTCAAATCTGGAAAAGATATAAGAACACTTCATAAAGATATGATGAACAAAGGAATCTTGATTGGGCGACCATTTCCTCCCTTCTTTGATTGGTGTAGAATTAGCACTGGCACTATTGAAGAAGTAACCCTTTTCACAAAAGCTTTAAAGAGTCTGTATAGTTGAAAAAGAATTAAGGGAATGAGTTATCACTCCCTTAACTCTAAATAAAAAATCAAATTTTAGATTTCTCTGAATTACCTCCAGAAACAACCTCTACGTCCGCATGTACCAAAATAACATGCTCCACTCTGGCAGCAACGGTTTCCCTTCATAGTACACGCTCCCCAATTACCTCCTCCTTGAAGTGATTTTTGTTCGGCTTTGTTCATTTCTTGTACTCCTTCAATGTTTAAAATGTTCTTTAACATAATTTGTGTATTTAAAAAGTTTAAGTTTGCCCCTGAACATTTAAAGACACTCAGGGCTTGTGTCTATCCTTGCAAGAAATCTCGTTTATTGGCTATTTGTTTCGAATTAAAATGTATTGTGGAAGAAAAATTAAGAGGGTGAGTAATCTTCTCTTAATTCTATAAAAACAAATTCGCGTTTCTGTACTAATAAATTTCGCAGTAACGTGGACATTTACCAGGTATGTATAATCTATATCCTATGTAAAAGCATTTATTTCCTCTTTGAATACAACCAGCATTTCCTTGAAAACCACCTTGAAGTGTTTTTTGTTCGGTTTTGTTCATTTCTTGTACTCCTTCAATGTTTAAAATATTCTTTAACATAATTTGTGTAATTAAAAAATTTAAGTTTAATCCTGAACATTTAATGACACTCAGGGTTTGTGTCTATTCTTGCAAGAAATTTTGTTTGCTGGTTATTTGCTTCTAATTAAAATTATACTTGAGAAAAAGAATTAAGAGGATGAGTACTCACCCTCCTAATCGAAATAAACCAAATCAAATTTTGTCAATCTGTGGTTCTAAAAACCTTAGAAAATTAAAGCCAACGACATCCTGTGGGCGAACAATAGCCTGCATCGCAACTTACTTCACCCCAAGGGCGTGTATGACAGCACATGCCTTGTTTTTGAGTACATGCTTCATACCAATTTCGTCCTCCCTGAAGGGATTTTTGTTCGGTTTTATTTAACTCTAAAACCCCATTGATTTTTAAAATGTTCTTTAACATAATTTGTGTAATTAAAAAAGTTTAAGTTTAATCCTGAACATTTAAAGACACTCAGGACTTGTGTCTATCCTTGGAAGAATATTTACTAGAACAGTAGTTCATTACCCCTAATTAAGATGTATAGTATGCTGTTTGGTTTCGGCTATTAAATCATCTATAAACAATAATAGGTCAGAGATATGATAATTGCCTGGAAAGAAATTACTGTGTATCAGTGTAGCTGGTGTATAATTTATCTTATTAATAATACACCACTCTCTATGCTGATTCAAGACTTGCATCCATTTTTCTTTCATCATACTACCTTCTCCAACCTGTTGTTGCCATTTTTCGAAATTTCTATCGGCAAACCATAATTTTAAAGCACTATAAGCAACCGCAGGGCCTTCTTTGCAGTAAAGATCAGCTATACGCAGACTTATTTTGGTAGCCAAATTTTCTGAATCGTCTGCGACATTAAAAATAAAATGAAGTTGTATATCATCTTTATAATTCTTCATAATAGCATCATATACTTCAAAAGATTCTACACAAAAACCACATAACGGATTGGTAACAGCTTTGATCGTTAAAGCTGCGTTGGGGTTACCAAAAACAATTTGGTTTTTTGAAAAAATATCATCAGAACTAGGAAGATTTTTTTGAGATTTTAAGAAATTAAATATACCATTGCTTCGCTTAAATTTTAAGAAATCTGTTTGGGTTGTTTTTAATTTTTTTGTATTAGCCAGTAGTGGTTTTATATAATTCCACAAGGCTATGATACCTATTACAATACTAAGAGCCTTAATACCAAAGATCAGGCTTACCTGTAATGCAATTGTACCAGTAGCCAATAAAAGAAGAAATTGCATGGTTAAAATAGCAGAAATTCCAAGGCATAAAGCACACCATTTTCTTAAAGAAATTGCTTGATGGTAGATAGAGAATACAACAGCAGCCATAGTTGTAGATGCCACTATCAACTGTAAAGAATGGTTAAAACCAATTATATTGGTAATTAATGTTGTAGCCGCAAAGAAAATTACCGAAGCATCACTAAGTTTAATAAAATGAAAAAAAGTATTCTTATCTGATTTAATAACATTATTACAACTGCTAGTCGTCGAAATTGCATTACAAAACTTAGCCACCGTAGGGTTATGCACACCCAGCTCTTCTTGTAAAATTAAAACACTCATATACAACCCTGCTAATGAAAGCAGTGAATACAACCCTGCTACTAATTCATAATTTACAAACTGAATCACAGCAATAAGAATCACAAATAAACCTATAAAAAAAATCGCTTTATACTTGGCAAAAAGAGATGGCCTTGCCGAAGTTTCTTCTTTTTCAATTGCAATAATAGTTCCTGTCCATATTGCCATAAAATCATCTTCAGTTTTAATTGATTTACCATTATCAGACTTAAACAAGGTTATTTTTTCATTCTTAATTTTGACTAAAACCAATTCGGTATCACCATTTTCTTCGATTAAAGCTAGAAAACTTGTTGGTAGTTGCCATAATACATCTTTTGGAACATTCGCAACAAGATTATCGACACCAAAATAATCCAATGTGTCTGAAATTGCTCTAATACTTGCCACATCGGGATGTGATTTTAGTTGAAGGTCTAGAAGGTTTTCTTCAATATGAAAAATATTAGATTCAGACAATAACCTTTGTATTAAACTTTGCATATATAAATCTATTTTTTAAGTATTTATAAAATGAAAAAGGGGTTATTCTTAATAGATTAGTTCTATTGTTTGTTAAAGAAATAACCCCCAATTCTTGAGTAACTACACATCACTCGTACTTTTGTGTCATTATTGGTTAACATTAAGAATATCAGCTTATAACTGGTATTACATATCATGTTTAGAAAGCACTGAATAAGCAATCATCTTGCCGCTTTTATTATAATTTTCGGATTTAACGGTACCTAAACCTTTAGTTATCCATTGTGCTACACCAAATTCTGTAGAAACAATTGTTTTTATCTTCATTTTATAGGTGACCTTATAACAATCAAAGCTTCCTGCTGGGGTGGTTATTTTTTCCTTACCGACTACTTTCCTGTCTGTAATATCCATTTTAACATTAATTGGAAAACCTTGATCTCCTTTTACTTGAATATGGCCATTTTTTAGATTCATTCCTGTAGAAAGGGTAGCTGGCCACTCTAATTCTTCTCCAGTAACAGTTAATTTCATATTTCCGAAAGCTTTCAAAGATTCTTCTGGAATAAACTGTTCCATATCAAAATATGTCATACCGTTTTTGCATCGCGCAACAAAATCACCATCACGTGTCTGTTTTCCTTTTTTATTGGTTATTATCATATTCACAACTGCTTCGTATCCATCATTTTGCGAAGTATGATTTTTAATTAAATATTTTACTGTTCCTGTTTTGCTTCCTTTTTTATTATACGTTTCTAACTCCCATTTTGATCCCTCTTTAAATTCATAAAAGGTATTACACTGTGCTAGTGCGCTTGTTATAACTAAAAAATTAAAAATGATTAGTATGCTTATGGTTTTTTTCATTGGGTTTTAAGTTTAATTTATATTGTAACTAACAGTTTTATTGAACTCTTACGAATTCGACTCTTCTATTATTAGCTTTTTCTTCTACTGTGATATTATTATTTAATGGTTTACTTTCTCCTTCACCATCAGCAAATAATCTATCTGTATTGATTCCTTGTTTTACTAATTCTATTTTTACTGCCTCTGCACGTTCTTTTGAAAGCTTAAGATTAAGATTAGAATCACCATCACTATCGGTGTGACCAATAATGTTGAATTTCCAATCTGGATTCTCTTGCATAAGGATCTTTAGTTTTGAGATAACTCCAGCTGATTGAGGTTTTAATATAGCCTTACCACTATCAAAAAGGATTCCATGGGTCGCATATTTTCCATCTGCAATAATTCGTTTATAGAGAGAGCCGCCCCCTTCTGCTATTTTTATATTTTTAATAGCAGAAATTCTTTTACTACCACTTTCACCATTTCCCACACTGCCCATTCCTATTGAAAAAGCGCCTGGTTTAATAGACAATCTCGGAATATTCAATATGCGCTTGTCATTTATATATATTTTAACTTTTCCTTTGTGATAAGACATCGAAATATGGTTCCAACCTGTAGTTTGATCAATAGCTGTGCGCTCAATTTTTATATTTGTTCCTTGAATACTTCCGCCAACATACCCCCTTGCCAACTCCATATTTATTGTAATAGCAGAATATTGTTGTTGATTCAAAGAAAAAAACAGGTAATAAGAATTCCATCCAGTAGTATTTTCAGATACTTTATCGACAAATAGATCAAACTCTATCGTAAATTCATCAGGTAAGTAAACATTTTTGTTAAATAATGGTAGTATGTTACTATTATGGTCATTAGTTACCATAATGACCTTTTGATTGTTCAAGTTAGCTATTTCAAAACCTCCACCTTTAAGATCCCAACGCGAGGGGAACTCGCCTATTTCTTCATTTTTTAAATCATCATAAAAAATAATTTTTTCTCCGGGAATGAACTTATAATTTCGCCATACAGTAACTTCTTTTTTGTCTTTATTAGGATTTGACCCTACTGAAGTTGGTTTTTTTCCTATTATAGGTCCTTTTGAAGTGTTTCTTCTATTTTTTTTCTTCTTTTTACTCTTCTTTCCTTCTAGGATATCATCTGTTTCCTTTTCAATTTTTTGAGTTACTTTTTGTTCTACTTTTTGTTCTACTTTTTCTTCAGCTCTTTTCTTTAACCTTTCGAATAATTGTGCTTCTACAGATTGTATAGTTGAAAAAAAGAGTAACCCTTTAATAATATATATGTATTTCATTGCTTTTGTATTAAGTGAAGTGTGTGATAGTCAAACATTATGATTTTAATTATATATTATGATCTTTTCTGAAAATTTTATAGACTTACTTTTAAGCTGAAGTATATAGATTCCATTAGCCAAATTGGATAATCCATCAACACTATAATTTTCTCCTTCATCTATATCATTCATTTCAAAAGATGAGATAGATTTTCCTAAAAGGTTATATAGATTTACAGATACGAATCCAGCAATACTTTCTGAAAAATAAATCGTAAAATCATCATTAACTGGGTTAGGATATACAGTAAGTAAAGTATCATTACTTGTTACTAGTTCTGGTTGTTCTGTGGTATCAGGCTCTTCTGGCTCTTCGGGTTCCTCTGGTTCTTCTGGTTCACCATCGGTATCAGGTGATGCGCCATATTCAAATGCACCAATATCATAAGTGAGATTTACCCTGCTATTATTAGAGTAATCCATTAAAACAGAACTTAAAGTTGTTCCCGCATCTATTGGAGCAGATCCATCTTGCAATTGAAAATCTTGTGCATTTTGTGGTGCTGAGGATACAAATACATTCTCATTAATAATTAAATTATGATCATCAATTAAATCATCCGGAATTTGTATTGGTTCTATTAAGGCTATATTTCCAGTACTGGCTTCTTGATTAACCAATAAATTATTTTGAGATATGACATCTTTAGTGGTATTAGCTCTTTCTATACTAATTAACCTCCCTGAAGTCGAACCATCTAACACAAAAGTATTATTAACAATATGTATCCTTTCTGTTACAGGAAGCGTTGTTGGATTGGTAGCTCTTTGATCCAGGCTAACACCCATAAAAAATGAAGCATTTTTATTATGAAAGATATTATTTCGTACAGTTACATCTACAGCAGAAATATATAAGCTTGTTTTCTCTGGTTCTCCTCCATCATGATAAAAATAATTGCGTTCTACTATAATATCTTTAATAAACTCATCAGATATTGCATTTTGTGGAGCTATAGCCAAGTCTGCACTTTGTAATTGAGCACTAATCTCATTATCTGAGATTATTACCTGCCTCGTAACTTCTCTCACATCCAAACAATCCTCACCTACTTCGTAGCATCGCCCATGAAACTTTAATGCATGTTTTGTAACTGCCGGATCCTTTAGGATATTATTATTAATTACTCCTTGAACTGCATAAGGTATTCTTGTTGTATGTTCTGCGTTAAATACATTTTCAACAATATTTCCTTGCATAACAATTTGTTCCCCTCCTATGTAAATACCGCCTCCTCCGGATCCATAAAAGTCTCTTAAATGGCTATTTACTATAAAAAAATGATCTCCCGATCCTCCTGTAACCCCAACCTGAAATCCATGAATGTGCATATTATAAACCAAATGATCATGTCTGGATACTATCCCTAATCCTGATTGAGATCCTTCAAATTCAAGATCCATAATGCGCCATCCAGGTCCAGCTGCCCAAAAATAAGCTCCATTTGAACCATTGATGCAATTTATTTTTGGTCTATCTCCCGTACCAAAAGCTCCCAAAATCCCTGGGCCATCTGCTCGTGTTTCAAATGTCTCTGGACTATCTGAGTTCCACACCTCTCCTCGTCGTAACAAGACTCTAGTACCACTTACTAATTCGGCACTTATATTTCTGGTGCTACTTGTGGTAATTTGTTTAGCCCCAGAGGGGCAATCTGTAAAATCTCCTGTCGTAGAAACACATACAGTCTTTTCTCCCGAAAAAACTGTATGTGGATCAGTAACAATAATAGTGGTTGTTTGTGTTGCCTGATTGCCATTGATATTTGTAACTGTTAATGTTACCGTATATGTACCTGGCTGTGTATATACATGTGCCGCCACTGCGCCTACTCCTGTATTTGTTTTTTTCCCGGTACTTTTCCAAGTAGTATTAGGATTATCTCCAAAGTCCCATTGATAGTCAAGTTCATGAAAAGGATTATCAGTAACTACGCTTGTAGTACTGGTTGCATCAAAAAACACTCCTAGAGGAGCAACTCCGCTTGATTTTGAAGCTACAATGTTAATTGTCTGTCCAAAAGAATAAAATGCGGATAACATCAATAAAACAGATACTAGGTTTTTCATAATAAGAGCTTTTTAAATAAGACAATATTCATCAAACAAATATTCTCTTGATTTGATTTGTAAGTATCATTTAAACGCTTCATTAATATTTATCCCTACCATGTTTGTTATAATTATTTTTATAAATGTTATAATTAGCAAAAAGACTGTAACATAACTGATATTCTTTATCTTACCTCTAAGGCTCTTGACAAAAGTCAAGAAAAAAACTCCTAAGTTCATCCCAAAATTTATATCAGGTAAGACTCATTTTATAATGATCTATATATCTATCAAATTGAGTAGTTTCTTAATAACTAGAATTACTCTCATTAAGAATAAATTATCTATTTTGCATAAAAAATCAATCAACCATTATGATAAAAGCTATAATTGTAGATGATGAGCAATTATCAATAGACACATTACAATGGGAATTAAAAACTCATTGCTCTAACGTAAATGTTATTTTTTCTACAAATAATCCTAAAAGTGCAATCGACGTAATTGATACGATGAAACCAGATGTATTGTTTTTGGATGTTGAAATGCCAGAGTTAGATGGTTTTCAGCTTCTTAACAGTTTAGAGTTTAGGGATTTTGATCTAATATTTACTACAGCATACGATAATTATGCTATCAAAGCTCTTAAAATGAATGCTATTGATTATCTCTTAAAACCCATTGAAAAAGAAGATTTACTATCCTCTATAAAGAAAGTAATGCTAAACAAAGAAAATAAATCTTTGGGAGATAACTTAAAAACTTACATCCAAGATAGCTTACAACACATTGATCATAAAAGTGTTAAAATAGCTTTGCCAATGGAGAAGAAAATTGTATTAGTAGATCAAAAAGAAATCATGTATTGTGAATCTAACGGAAGCTATACTAATGTTTTTATGGAAAACAACACCTCGCATATTGTTTCCAAAAACTTAAAACAATTAATGCTCCAATTGGATCAGAACAGGTTTATAAGAATTCATCAATCTTTTATTATAAATATTGATTCTATTGGTGAATATCATAGAGGGGATGGTGGTGAAATAGTATTAAAAAATGGAAAAAACCTACCTGTGTCAAGAAATAAAAAACAAGAGTTACTTAAAAATATTTTGAAATAAATTATATTTTGGAAAACGGCCCTGAAATATTTCTTGAATTATATTTTGGATGGACACTGGGTGCTATCTTTATATTATCATTTATTACTTTTTTTATTTACTTAAAAGTAAGAGAGTCTAGTTTTTTATACTACTCAATTTATACTCTATTTTTAAACCTTTACATAGGTCTTAAAGCTTTTATGCATTATAATATTGATGATGCAGATTTTCATAACTCTAGCATATTAGTAGCTGTTAATTGGTCTCTTCAATTTATTTATTATTTGTTCTATGTGCAATTCATTAGAGCTTTTTTTAATTTTAAGATAAACGCTCCCAAATTTGATGTTTTCATTAAATACTTTATGTGGGCAATGGCTACTGCTTGTACCGTTTTTGTCTTTATAATCCATTTTATAGTATCAAAAAATGTAGCAGATACATATCAGATTTATTTACAGTTTATAGTCTATTTTTATATTCCACTTTTTGTAATTTTTGGAGTCTATGGATTGTATAAGGCGTCTAAATTAAACATCTTAGGTAAAAATTATATAATAGTGGGATCTACAATTTATGTTTCATCTGCAATTATATCTACCTATTTTTCGGTAACCGAAGAATTGTACGCTCCACTTAGAATATTTATGATAGGAGTAGTAATAGAGTTTGTGTTTTTTGCGATTGCTTTAGGGATGAAAGTATATCAAGTTTTTATACAAAAAAATGAGTATCATCAAAAACTTATAGTACAATTAGAAGAAAACAAAAGACTTATAGAGTATAATAACGAAATCCTAACAAACAAAATTGAATTATACACAAAAAAAGAAATTGAATTAGAATTTAAAAATAAAATAAACAAACTAAAATCCAAGGTATTTAGAAGTCAGGTAAACTCGCACTTTATTTTTAATATCCTAAACTCTATAAAAGGTAGTATTGTCAATAATAATAAAGAAAATGCTATAGATTATCTGAACAAATTTTCTAAACTAATACGTAATATTTTAAATCACTCTCTTGAAGAATCTGTTACATTAGAAAAAGAAATAGAGATAACTAAGCTTTACGTTTTATTAGAAAACTTAAGATTTGAAAATCAAATCGATTTTAATCTGAAAGTTGATAAAAATATTTTATCGACAAATAGTATAAAAATACCCCCTTTTGTGATACAACCATTTGTCGAGAATGCCATTTGGCATGGTTTAGCAAATAAAATGGGTAAAAAAACACTCAAAATTACTATTAACAAGCTGCAAGACGAATTAGAGATTATAATTAAAGACAATGGAATTGGGTTATTAAAATCTATGGAAATTCAAAAAAACAAAATTATAAAACATAAATCTATTGGTATCGACATTACAAAAGAACGTTTAAACATCTTTGCCCAAAGTAGCACTAAAGGTTATAGTCTAATTTTTGAAAACATAGGACCTAAGAATAATTCAAAAGGAACTAAGGTGATTATCAATTTGCCACTTAAAACTATTGAGAGTTAAATACAAGCTTATCCAAGCCTATTTTTTTTCCTATCATTTTTCGAAAACTCATAAATAAGCACTCGATTACAGGAATTAATTATGAATTATTTCACATAATTACATATTTTTTGTGACGTTTTTTCCTACCAATATTGCATTTAAATAGTATTACGTCTGTTTTTTTTGTATATTACGGATCAAAACCAACTTAAATAATATTAATCCCCATAAAAAATTAACAAATGAAACTTCTTAAAGCCCCCTATTTTATTGTAGCATTTCTGCTATTCAATACTTCCTATGCTCAAGAAAAAGTCGATCATTCTGCTTGGGATCAAATTTTGATTCTTAATGTATTAGACAATGGAATGGTAGACTACGAAGGTGTTACCAGAGATGTGTCTGTATTTTATGAGTATTTTAGGTATCTCTGCAAGATATCGCCCCAAGACAACTGGAGTAATGAAGAAAAATTAGCGTACTGGCTTAATGTTTATAATGCCACAGCAATGAAAATGATCATTGACGAATATCCTATCACATCTATAAATGATATTGAAAACCCCTGGAAACGTAAAGCATTTAAAACTCAAGGTGTTCGATATAGCTTAGATGATATTGAGCATAGTATTTTAAGAAAGTTTGATGATCCAAGAATTCATTTTTTACTTAACTGTGGATCCTTGTCATCACCAAGATTATGGAACAGAGCCTATACAAGTATGAATATTCTTGATGCTCTTGATGATAGAACAAAAGAATTTATTAACGATCCACAAAGAAATCAGATTACCTCAAGTATGGTCAAAATTTCACAATTATTTGAATGGTACAAAGATGATTTTGAAAGTAATAATATTAGTGTAGTCGATTTTATTAATCAATATGCTACTGTCAAAATAAAAAAAATTCCTAGGAATGCATATATTACTTATGATTGGAGTTTAAATAAAAAAGATGAACAAACCCCTATTACGAGTAACAATTAGATCTTTTTGCTTATATCTCTAGTGAATAAACGTGATATAGCTTCAACATAAAGCACAATAAATTGGATACATAAGATAGTCAACCCCCTAAATGAGTTAATAATTCATTTAAGGGGTTTGTTTTATCCAATTTTTTTAGCCATTGATTTTCTAAATTCATAGATGACCAAAAACATAGAACACCACAACGGGCTCATATTGGTTTTAAGTTTTTTGCCTTTTGAAAAACGAATAAGTTGTCGCGCATAAAATCCGCCCTCGGCAGAATCTTCAAATTGCTTTATTCCTGTTCTTAAAACAAGGTTTTTTAAGTTAAGGATCTCTCCTTTCAAAAAACCAGAAATGTCTTCTCTATTAGTAATAAAGGGACGCCCCATACCGATAAGGTCAACCTCTCCTTTTTCTAACACTTCATTACAAAAGCTATACGATCTAAACCCTCCTGTAATCATTAAAGGAATAGTACTAATTGCCCTTACCTTTTTTGCAAAGTCAATAAAATAAGCCTCTCTCCTTTTTGTACTTTCTTTAATTTCAACCCCTTCTTCATTTAATAAAAAAAAGGCTAACTTTTCATAAGTCCCTCCAGAAATTTCAAGTAAATCAACTTTTTCTACATCCAGCATTTTTACAACCTCAAGAGATTCTTCTTCAGTAAAACCCCCTCTTTGAAAATCAGCAGAATTCAATTTTACAGCTATCGGAAAACCTACTCCAACAACCTTTCTAATTTCTCTAATTATAGTAATTAATAAACGGCTACGGTTTTCAATACTCCCTCCCCATTGATCAGTTCTTATGTTTGTACTTGGAGATAAAAATTGACTTAGCAAATACCCATGAGCAGCATGAATCTGTACTCCTGTAAAACCTCCTTCTTTTGAAAGTTTTGCTGCTTTCACAAATCCCTTAATTACTTCTTGGATATCATCTTCGGTCATGGCTTTGGGTTTACCAAAAAGTCCCATTTTTTTTAACTGTACTTCAGATGGGGCCAATGGCCGAGCTGTACTAAACCTATTTGTTTGTCTACCCGAATGTGAAATTTGAATCCATACATGATTATCGTTTGATTTTGATGCTTTTGCCCAAGAGCTTATCTTAGGAAGCATATCTTCATCATCAAAACATACATTGCCTGCAGATTCTAGGTGTTTTCGATCTATAACGACATTTCCTGTTATTAGTAAACCTGCTCCTGTATTTGACCAATCCTTATACAATTTTTCATGTCCTTTTGTTGGTTCAAAGTTGGTATTACTAATACGCTCTGTCATTGCAGATTTTACAAGTCTATTCTTCAACTTTGCTCCACATGGAAGTGTTAATTCTGTACTAATCATAATCTAATAGTTCGATTACAATAATACACAATCCTTACATATTGCACAATCAAAAACTGCTATTACATTTGTTAAAAAACTAGCAGATACTAAGTTATTACAGTAACTGAAAGTGTGTTTTAACCGTAAAATTCGCACTTAAGCGATTATTTTCAAAATACATATAGATGAAAAATTCTTAAAAAACATTAATCATCTCACAAAAAATATGAGTACTAAAAGTGCTATTAAAATTTCGAAAATATTTGAATGATGTAAAACAATTTCAAATTGAAGATATTTCCTACAAAAAAGCAAGATAGATGTATTTTTTTAATACACATAGAGGTTTTTTATAGCAAAATCCTCATAAAACTGTCTCAAATTACACAAACATAGTATTCATTTTCAATTATTTAATAAAATTTTGATACAAAAATTACGGTTTATCTGTAATTTTTGTATCTTGTCGATTATTTAATCATTTTTAACGATGTTTTTTCACACTCATCAATACTTAATTAATAGCTTCACTCTTTAAACCCCCCAAATATGAAAAAAAAGTACTATCTATTATTGTTACTAATGATTTCCTTATTTTGTGGAAAATCGTTTGCACAGAGTTCGATTAGTCACTCTGTCTGGGATAGAATTTTGATTCTAAATGCATCCAAAGAAGGAAAAGTAAATTATGAAGGTGTCATTTTGGATAGTTCTTTGTTTTATCAATATTTTAGATCCTTATCAGACACCCCACCAACTGATCGATGGAGTCGTGAAGAAAAACTTGCATACTGGATTAATGTGTATAATGCAGTAGCCATGAAAATGATTATCGATAATTACCCTGTCAATACTATTAATGACATTCATGACCCCTGGAAATATAAATTCTTTAGGATTAAAGATAAACGCTATAGTCTTGATGAAATAGAACATGATATTCTAAGAAAGTTTAATGAACCTAGAATTCATTTCTTAATTAACTGCGCTTCAAATTCATCTCCAAATTTATGGAATATGGCTTACACCAGAGACAATATCAACGAGGCTCTAGAAAAGCGAACCATAGAATTTATTAATGATCCGGCAAAAAATCAAATTACCAAAAACACCGTCAAAGTCTCTCAGGTTTTTGAATGGTATAAAGATGATTTTAATAACGGTGATGTGGTAGGATTCATTAACCAATACAGTAAGGTAAAAATCAAAAGCCTTAGCAAAGACAATTATATGGCATATGATTGGTCTTTAAATGAGCAGTAAAAAAGCTTATCCTTTAAAATTGTATCGCTAAGAATAATCTTATCATTATTTTTACTACGTGGAGAACTATATAGAAATCATAAAAAACTCGTATTCGGGATATTGGAATTACCTGAAAAACGAAATTTTACTTCAAAATAACTGGGATAATTATTTCTATGGCTTGATAGTCGTATCACTTCTGGTATGGCTACTTGAAATTGTATTTCCTTGGAGAAAAAATCAATCCAAGTTCAGAAAAGATTTCTGGTTAGATGTTTTCTACATGTTTTTTAATTTCTTTTTATTAAACCTTATTGTACTCATTGCGCTTTCAAATACTACAGAAGCATTTTTTAATCAAGGATTACATAGTATTGGAGTATCTATTTCAAATTTTCAGCTTTTTGATGTAGACACATTGCCTAAAGTGCTGGGGCTTGTAATTTTCTTTCTGGTAAGTGATTTTACACAATGGAACACACATCGCTTGTTACACCGCATACCATTTTTGTGGAATTTTCATAAAGTGCATCATTCTGTAAAAGAAATGGGATTTGCCGCACATTTAAGATATCACTGGATGGAGCCTGTGGTCTACAAATCACTACTGTACATACCCATTGCAATTATTGGAGGGTTTGATGCAAAAGATGTAGCAATCATACATTTCTTTGCGCTAGCAGTGGGGCATTTAAACCATGCAAATCTAGGCTGGGACTACGGAATTTTAAAATATATATTTAATAACCCAAAAATGCATATCTGGCATCATGCTAAGGATTTACCTACACATCTAAAGTTTGGCGCGAATTTTGGTCTAACTTTGAGCATATGGGATTATCTATTTAAAACAAACCACATCCCAAACGATGGAAGGGACATCGAACTTGGATTTGAAGGGGATGAAGATTTTCCTCAAGATTTTATTGGACAGGAGATATACCCTATTAAACTAAAAAAGTAATTATTGAGCATGAAAAACCTACTTATTGCCTTATTATATGTGTTATGTATTGCCTGCGGCGGAAATAAAAATATAGCGCAAAATACCCCAAAAACAAATACCGTTCAAAATACTACTTCTGATAAAAAAACAGATACTATCATAGCTCAACAAAAGGACAATACCCAAAAAATTATAGCGCCTATCGAAGAAAAGGCACCAGAAATTGAAGAACAAATCATTTCACAACCTAAAGCTCCTGTAACTAAAAAACCAAAAACGGTTTTAACACCCTTAAACCACCAATCTTGGAATACATTATTAGTAAAACATGTTGCTAAGGACGGAACTGTAAATTACAAAGGTTTTAAACAAGATCGTACTGCGCTTAGATCCTATCTCAAAGCATTAGAACAAAACATACCAGCACAAACAGCAACCAAAGCTCAAAAACTTGCCTATTGGATGAATGTATATAATGCTTTTACGATAAAACTAATTATCGATAATTATCCTATAAAAAGTATTAAAGACATTAAAGATCCTTGGGATTTACGATTTTTCAAACTAGGAAAAAAATGGTATACGCTTAATGATATAGAACACAGAATCCTTAGAAAAATGAAAGATCCAAGAATTCATTTTGGTATTAATTGTGCATCATTTTCTTGTCCTCCTTTGCTTAATAAAGCTTTTACAGCTCAAAATGTGGATAAAGAACTTGAAAAGTTAACAATATCATTTATTAATGATACAAAGCGAAATACTATTACTCCTAAAAAAATTGAAATTTCAAAAATATTTTCATGGTTTGGCAAAGATTTCAAAAAAGAAGGAACCTTGATTGATTTTTTAAATAAGTATTCTAAAATTTCAATTAATAATACTGCCAAAAAGAATTTTAAAGCCTATGATTGGACGTTAAATGAGTAGTTCATTATAGAATAATATCTTCAAAAAAATACCTCAAAAAAAGAGATTTTTATTTTATAAATTAGATCAATTAGCATTTTATAATTGTTAAAATTTATCTAAAATTCAAAAAAGAACATATCTAAAACACTACCCTCCTCACCTTAATCTTTTTTTTCGTAAAGTCTTATTATACAAGGTTTTTTATGCAAAAAAACATAAGAAAACTATTCATTTATTTGCTATCATAATTTCTTTTTTAAGAAAATTTAAACAATTACTGTTGTAAGGTCTATTCTTGATTATCAACTAAATACCCAAATCAAGAGTACGATCATAAATTAAAAGAAAACTAACAATAACCATTCAAAAAAAATAATTATGAAAGCTCCAAGACTTATACTAATTCTATTTACAACATTAATTTTAAATCAACTACAATCGCAAAATAGTTTTGACCATAGCATTTGGGATCAAGCACTGCTTCTTAATGTATCTGAAGACGGAAAAGTAGACTATGATGGTTTTATGAGAGATAGTTCTCAACTCTATCAATATTTTAAACAACTTTCTGAAAATCCGCCTCAAGAGAATTGGAGCAGAGAAGACAAATTAGCATACTGGATTAATGCCTATAATGCATATACGATAAAGCTTATTATTGATAGTTTCCCATTAAAAAGTATCAAAGAGCTAGAAAATCCTTGGGGTAAAAAATTCTTTAAAATTGATGGTGTATGGCATAGTTTAGGAGAACTTGAGCACAAAATCCTAAGAAAATTTGGAGACCCTAGAATTCATTTTGCAATTAATTGTGCTTCGATTTCTTGCCCAGTTGTATGGAACAGAGCATACACTGCTGATAATTTGCATACGGCTTTAGACCAACAAACAGAAAAGTTTATAAATGATCCTATTCGTAATATTATAACAGATACAGAAGTAAGCGTTTCAAAACTGTTTTCATGGTACAAAAAAGATTTTAAAGTAAATGGAGGAGATGTAAAAGACTTTATTAATCGATATTCGGCAGTAAAAATTTCGAATCAACCCAAGAAAGGGTATAAAGAATATGATTGGGGATTAAATGAACAAGCAGTAGTCACTCCGGCATTTGTACTTGACTAAAAAAAAGGATACAATTGGGAGCTTAAATCAGTAAATTTATAGCCTAATTATAATATCCCAAAATTGAAAATATCCATTATCATCCCAATACTTAATGAAGCAGCTACCATTGGTACGCTGCTTTCTCACTTAATAACATATGCTAGCACCTTAGACAATCTTCAGGAAATAATTATTGTAGATGGTGGCAGTATTGATGGTTCTCAAGACCTTATAAAAAGTCTATCTCACAAAAATGACATCGAAGTTACACTAGTGTCTTCAGAAAAAGGAAGAGCCAAACAGCTTAATACTGGTGCCAAAGTAGCAAAGGGTAAAATATTATACTTTCTTCATGCAGACTCTTACCCTCCAAAAGATTATGATCAATATATAATAGAAGAGGTAGAAAAAAGTAATAATGCAGGTTGTTTCAGGATGAAATTTGATTCTAATCACTGGTGGTTACGATTTTTAGGATGGTTAACACAATTTGAAAGTAAACGTTGTCGTGGCGGGGATCAAAGCCAGTTTATCACCAAGCAGTTATTTAAAGATATTAATGGTTATGATGAATCCTATATTGTATATGAAGATAATGATTTGGTAGATCGACTTTTTGCCATCAATACCTTTGTTATTATCCCAAAATATGTAATTACCTCAGCAAGAAAATACAGAGAGGTTGGAGTTTGGCGACTACAATATCACTTTTTAAATATCCATATGCGAAGATGGATGGGTTCCTCGTCTGAGGATCTGTATCGCTATTATAAAGAGAAAGTGGTTAATAAATATCTAATAGAATAACCTGTTTGTACTTTTACTTAGTCTGTTTAGCTCAATATTTAGTTTATCAACAACACTTTTTACATCTATTTAGTCGTACAAGTACATAATTTGAAAATATTGGTATTAGAAATCAGCTTATCACCTACCTTATTTAGTGTATGTGTTTGAAATCCGTTATGATACTTAATCACAATCATATCATCTATGATTTCGTATTCGCCAGCCACGTTAATATATTTTCGTGTATCTGAAGATCGTTCTGCTAATTCTTTTGAAACGAGATCTAAAAACATTTTACCTCCTTTTTTGAATCGTAAAGTAGACCCGAATTTTCCATTGGTCTTTTCGCAATTATACTCTCCAACTATACTATTATCACTACATGCAACCGTAAAAAATAGAACAAAAATTATAGCTAAAACTTTTCTCATCTATTGTTTTTTTATTTAAAGTTAATATCCCTTAGTAGATAAATATAGTTAATATCATAAACATCGTTATATAATCAGAACAATAATAGTAAAAGAACAAAGTGAAATTTATAAATCTATTGCAAATAAATTATACTTAATATTATTGAAACTAAATGATGCAACAATTACTATATAACAACAATAGCAGATTGGTTATTATTATAAAAAAGCTCCCTTCTTTATCAAAAGAGGGGAATGAATTCCGTTTACGGAAGAAAGGGGTGTTAAACCCTCCGTCTCAAACTTTGTTTGAGACACCTCCCTTTAACAAAGGGAGGAACCCATAACGTTATCGCAAATCACTTCTAACTCCCGACTCCTAAAAATACTGTCCGATCCCAAAAACAAATCCATTAGTAGCATCGTCGGTAACGCCATAGCCATAGTCGATTCTAAAAATAGCATTGAATATCTTTTTATGCATAAAGCGTAAACCAACGCCAGGATATAATCTAAAGTTTTGGTTATCACCAAAGTCTCCAAAATCGCCCCCGGGATTACGCCAACTACCACCATCTACAAATACATTGCTTTGCAATACAAACCAATCTTTCTCGTAGAGTGTATGTCGATATTCGGTGTTTAAAACGATTACTCCCGTTCCGCGGTCGATGATATTACCTACCCCACGAATATTCAAATTATTATCTACAGCAAACGGTGCAAAAGGAGATTCGTCGTTTGATGCCAGTCCTATACGCAATCTCGAAGCCCAATTACCTTTTTGACCAATTCTGTGATAGTATAAAAAATCGTTCCACCAGATAAAAAAATCAGGCAATACATCTTCGGTACTAATCACATATTGTGCATTCAGAATACTTCTAAATCCAGAAACATATTGATAATCATAATTGAGATTATTGTATTCGTAGATAAGTTTATATAATAGCTTATCTACATCAAAATCTTGAGGTACACTAGGATCTGTTACTCCTTCTTTGTACTCATAATCCTCGTTAAAGTAATTTACACCTAGTTCGATTCGATTTTGAAGATTAAATTGATACAGCCCCAAAACCTCATACGAGGTATTATTGTACTTATAATCTGCAGTTCCGTTTGATAAAAAAACTGGTTCTTGGGTAGTAATGTTACTATAATTAAAGGCCAATCCTAGTTTTTTACCAAACAAATATGGTGCTCTTATGTTTCCCATATATGAAGCATAGATATCATTTTGGTAGATCCCTCCGATTGTAATGTTTTGACCAAATAAATTAAACTCATATAGCCCCAATCGAAAGGCAAATTCGTCATCGTTAGTTGTATATACATTAGCAGAAGGAATGATGGTAAAATTTTCTTCGACACCATAAATCACTTCATACCCGTCTTCATTTTCTTGAACCTGATAATATGCATGTGCAATCGAAGGCAATCTTTTAAGTCGCTTAATATCTTTTTCGATAAGTAAAGAATCTAGGGTAGCTCCTTTTTTGATGTTCATAAGCTTCATCAAAGCATGGGTTTTGGTCTTTGTGTTACCTTGCAGAACAACTTCTGAGATCACTTTTTCTTGTGCAAAGGCGATGCAAGTAATACATAGTGTAATAAGAGTAATCTTGATTTTCATTTGTTTATTGAGTAGAACTCTTTTATTAATTTTTCTGATGGTTTATTTTGTATTGTAAATCGATTATTATTTTTTCCTCCTACTTCGCTGTGATTATGAAACCATTTCCATAAAAACCCTCCTGCAAACCAGGGTTCCTGCCAAAACTCTTGATACAATGCAGTTAACGCATTGTTTTGAGCTTCAAAATCTATATTACCTTCTATTTTGTTAGAATCCCATGGTTCTTTACCGGTATAGTGAACACTTCGGTATCCATACTCGGTAAACAAAACAGGCTTCTTTACTTTGGTATACAACTCAATGATATCGTTTTTATGCTCTTGCCAACCTTGTTTCATTTCTGCAACCGTAGGCGATTTACTCTGCGAAACCGGAAAGTATGCATCTACACCTATATAATCTAATTGATTCCAAAATGGTGCATTGTCAAACTGATCCCAGTTTTCAGCATACGTCAACTTTCCTTTATATACAGCTCTAATTTTATCAATTAATTGACTCCAAAATTGAGGTCTAGTCTGAACAAATGTGTGTAATTCTGTACCTATACACAAGATGGGCACTTTCATTTCTTCGGCTAATAGCGCATATAACATTATGAACTCTGTATACGATTTCTCTAAAACATCCCAATTTTCTTCAGAGTTCATCTTAATATTTCCTGTAAATTCTCCTTGCCAAACCCAAATTTGAGGTTTTAGCATTACTTCAATTCCTCTTTTATTGAGCAATTCGATTGTTTTTTTGGCTCCATCTCTACGTTCTCCCCACCATTGTCTTTCTATATTAAAAACTACTGTTGGGGTCTCAAGGTTTCTTACAAACCCAAAAGGCATTACTGCCGCCCAATTGGCATTTACTTTTACAACGGGATCAATTGCAGTTGAGTTAATCTCTCTCGGGGAACCTACAAAACTAATTCCATTAATTTTAGGCTCCTGACTGGCACAACTTGAGAAAATAATAATAAACAGCAGTAGAAAAACTTTATTCATTTTATTTTTTTACTGCTGAAAATACAATTTTTATATAATGTTTTTAAAATAAAGCTCTTAAACCTAAGCTAAAGGTTTGTCCCAACCCTTGAAAATTATTTCCTCTTACAATCTTACCAAAGGATGCTTCGAGGTTAAGAACTTTTGTAAGTTGATATTTTCCACCTAAACCTAATTGAGTATAATCTTGGTCAAAATCATTTCCTAAGTCAAACAAAAAGGCTTGCTGGGCGTTGACAAAAATTGTAGATTTTGAGCTAGGAAAATAGCTTAAAAAAGCACTCAAAGGCACAAATAAACTGTTATTAGCAAAACGTTCTGTTATGTTTTCGGTTTCTGGATCTGCATCGGCTCCTTTTTCTCCAAAATTGTATCCTAAGTCTACTTCTGTAAAAATCTGCCAATTATTACCTCCAAATGTTTTATCGTAGAAAAACTTAGTCTCCCAGAAAAAACTTCTTTTATCTAAATAAGGAGCATTCGGCACATCTTCAAAAACAGGAATAAAAAATGAACTCGTAAAAGAGAAATTGGCAACACTCTTAAAAGGCTGTATACGTATCGATGGTGCAATAGTTGTTAATCCACTTCTGGCATCTGTAGTATTATCTTTAAAACTTAATGCTTCTAATGCTCCTGCCCCTCCATACGTATTTGCTCTTACCTGAAAAATCAATCCAACATTTATTCTTGAATTTTCACTTACCCCAGTAAATATCTCGGTAGTATTGGTAAAAAAAGTTTCTCTATCTATAGTTACCGATTTTGATCCTTCATCTGTTCGTTCGGTTTGTGTGTAGATACTATTAAAAAATTTGATATCCCATTGCCCTTTCTTTAATAATTTTGAAGGCGTGAATTCTTGAATATTAGATATTTCAGCTTCTTCTTCTTGTGCAAATCCTATAGTTAGAACAAAAAAGCAAATTGCCGCTACTACTATTTTTTTAGTTTTCATTTTTTAGGTATTTATATGCATAAGGAGTTAGTGAAAGTCTTCTTTATATAGAAAATCCTTCTTTACTTCTAATCCTTATTAGATGTTAATTAATGTTGTTGAAAAATTATTATTTAGTTTGATTTAAACTCCAATTGTATGGATAATATGATACTTTGGCGCCTTCAGGTATTTTTACTTTTCTAAATGTATTGATAAAGTCTATTGCTGATCCTTTACGAGTAAAATCTACTTTGTACCATTCAAATATCTGAGAGAGTTGTACTCTTTTTCCTTTAACTCTAATAAAATTAGGATTATTAAGAGATTTCTCTGTTTGTCGCTGTAATTGTTGCTCTAAAGTTGCAGGTTTATAGGCCGCAGCAATTATTGGTGGGCAACCTAAACCGGCACATACCAATACAAAATGAAAGCGAGCCTCATTTGGAAAATTTTTACGTAATATTTTATTTTCTAGATCATTAAGAGTTGTTATTTTCCCTCCCAAATCATAGGTCTTTTTGGTAAAAAAACCTTTAATACTGTTTGGTGATTTTACTGGATACTTACTCACTACACCTTTAATTACAGCTAGGTTATATGCATTGATATAAAAAGATTGAAAAGTTTTAGGTTTACTTTTCGAGATGCGTATTTTAGAAGCCATTGCTAACAATTGATCCAAAGATGAAGGATCTTTTTTAATAGCATTGTATTTCACTCTTCCGTTAGATACATATGTTTTAAAAAAAGTATCTGCTTTAGCAAAAAAATCTGCTGTACTTTGAGAAAACCCAAATTGAGTAGAGAGTAGAAATGATATGACGATGATTATTCTTTTCATAATTTATCTTTTACTAGCTTTTAATTAAAACCCGAATTCAAATTACAATTTTAATTGTTAAATTTTACCTCGGCAATGGGCAATCAGTCGAACGATAATTCAGCAACTTACAAACTAAGTTATATTTTATTTTTCTAATTCCCTAAAAGTTTATAAAACATAAAACCTGTTCGAAAAATAATAAAACCCTTACGCTTATAATCGATTTTTAGACTCATTCTAAATTAATACAACCGCATAAGTTCTTATATTTATGTACGACTTATTGACCGAAGCATTCGTTTCTAAGTAAATATTGACAACCAACAATCATCTTTTATGGAAGAACATATAGCAATTATCGGAAATGGAATTTCAGGGGTAACCGCTGCAAGACATATTCGAAAAAACTCTAACAAACATATTACTATTATTTCTGCTGAAACCGATTATTTTTTTTCGCGCACAGCACTAATGTACATATATATGGGGCATATGAAATTTGAGCATACACAACCCTATGAAAATTGGTTTTGGAAAAAAAACCGAATCGATCTTAAAAAAGGGTTCGTTTCAAAAGTTAATCATGAAGAAAACAAGCTCGAGTTTGCCAATGGGGAAGTCATGAAATATGATAAACTAATCATCGCCGTAGGTTCTAAACCTAATAAATTTGGTTGGCCCGGTCAAGACCTTGATGGAGTCATGGGGATGTACCATAAACAAGATTTAGAAAACCTAGAAAAACATGCTCCAAACAACAAAACATGTAACCGAGCCGTAATTGTAGGCGGTGGACTTATTGGTATAGAATTAGCAGAAATGCTAAACTCTCGCAATATTCCTGTTACATTCTTAGTAAGAGAAAGTAGTTTTTGGGACGCTGTTTTACCCGCAGGAGAAAGTGGTATGATCAACAGACATATCAAGAATCATCATATAGATCTTCGTTTAGGGTCTAACCTAAAAGAGATTATTTCTGATGAAAATGGAAAAGTCAAAGCAGTAGTCGTTCAAGAAACAGGAGAAGTAATTGATTGTAATGTAGTAGGGCTAACACCAGGAGTATCGCCCAATGTAGATTTCTTAAAAGATTCTGGTATCGAACTGGAACGTGGCGTAAAAGTAAATCGATTTCTAGAAACTAATATCCCTAATATATATGCAATTGGGGATTGTGCAGAGCAACACGAAGCTATAGGTCTTCGAAGACCTATAGAAGCAGTATGGTATACTGGTCGTATGATGGGAGAAACTGTTGCACAAACAATCTGCGGTAACAAAATTGAATACAAACCAGGGCATTGGTTTAATAGTGCAAAATTTTTAGACATCGAATATCAAACATACGGTTGGGTCTTTGGCCAACCTAAAGACTACGAACAACAATTTCATTGGATACACGAAGACGACACAAAATGCATCACCGTATCCTATCATAAAGAAACACAAGAATTTTTGGGTATCAATACTTTTGGTATTAGAATGCGACATGAAACTTTTGACCAATGGTTAACCGAAAAAAGAGATGTTAATTATGTAATGCAACACCTTGCTGAAGCTAATTTTGATCCTGAATTCTATTCGCTGTATGAATCCGATATTCTTACAGCCTACAAAAAAACACAACTTCAAACTGTATAAAATATAATACATAGATCTCTCAGGTCTTAGAGACCTGTGAGATCTAAAAAAAATATTAAAAACCATGAGTAACAAAATAGATCATAGTATGTCTCTTGCAAACCCTGAAGTTAAAGGGGTTTCAATACAACAAAAAATAGCTTTAGCTATAGGTTTAGTCGGGTTTCTTATTTTGATTCTGGCACTTTTCAACACAAACCTGCCAAATCAAGGAACTTTTCTGACCACATCCTTGGGATTAATTACAGCCGGAATTATATTATATGCCAATGATGCTTATCTTACCAAATTAGAAGGAATCAAAAATGATGGTGTTTGGTTTAAATCGATCTCATCTCGTGGTATACTTGGATGGCTTACTGGAGTGGGTCTAACAACTTTTTATATAGTCTTGTATTTTAAAGCCGAGCTACTTGGCATGGGAACCAATGGCGAGGCTAATACAGGGCTAATTGCATTATTTGATCCATTAAGTAAATTATTAAGTGGCAACCCTGCAAGTCAATGGTTTGTGTATGGTACCCTATACACCATTGCAATTATAGCTTTTGGATATAAGTTTATTTTAAAATACAGACATAATAGATACCAGCAGATTCGTACTATATCGGTTATGTTCTTTCAATTAGGATTTGCATTCCTGATTCCAGAGTTTATGGCACGTTTAAACTCAGAGTCTTTTAGTTTACCATACTACGACCTTAAAAATATGTGGCCGTTAAACTATTATAATTTTGATCAATACCGAATTGATTCTTTTATCAAAGCCGAAACTATCGGATTAGGCTTATTAATCTTCGGAATTGTATCCATATTCGTAATTTCTCCTATCCTTACCTACAAATTCGGAAAACGATGGTATTGCTCATGGGTATGTGGTTGTGGCGGACTAGCAGAAACTGCAGGAGATTCTTTTAGACAATTATCTAGTAAAAAAGTAAGCGCCTGGAAAATAGAACGCTGGTTAATTCATACTGTATTAGTATTCTCTGTCGTAATGACAACAGCTGTTATACATACATATTTAGGATATGATCCAAATAAATATTGGCTAACAAAAGATGTATTCCTTTTGAGTGTAGCTGGATTTCTAGTACTTGTTTTTGCAGGAGTTATGTTTTTTAAAGGAAAAGAATTAGGGAAAGACGCAAAATATGGGGCCATTGGGTTTTTTGTTGTTATTTTGGCCTTAGTTGGCATGCATTATTCTGGAACAACGTCTGAAGTATTCTTTATAAAAGCTGGCAGTTTAAGATCTGCTTACGGCTTATACATAGGCTCTATCTTTTCTGGAGTTATAGGCACTGGTTTTTATCCTATTTTGGGTAATAGAGCATGGTGTCGTTTTGGTTGCCCGATGGCAGCAATTCTTGGGTTTCAACAACGATTATTTTCAAAATTTAGAATTACCACCAATGGCGGGCAATGTATCTCATGCGGTAATTGTTCTACCTATTGTGAAATGGGAATTGATGTTAGAGCTTATGCTCAAAAAGGTGAAAATATTGTAAGATCTAGTTGTGTAGGATGTGGTATCTGCTCTGCTGTATGCCCAAGAGGAGTATTAAAACTAGAAAATGATACATTAGATGGTAGAATTAACCCTACCGAAGTATTGTTAGGAAATGATGTAGATCTAATGAATTATGTAAATAATAAATAACCCTTTTATACCCGAACACTATAACGTAACAAATGCCATATCTATATCTGGATGTGGCATTTTTTAGTTTTTAACAGGCTTGTTGATTAACAGGAAAATACATGCAAATGGTGGTCCCTTGGTTATATTGACTCTGTATCTCAAATATACCATTTTGTTTTTCGACCAATTTTTTAGAGATACTTAACCCATAACCACTGCCTTGTTCATTATCGGTACCTACGGTACTTTCATTTTTATCATTAACAAAAAGCATATTTAACCTTTTCTCACTTATCCCTATACCATTGTCTACAATATCAATTCTGATCTGATCACCTACTTTTTCTGATTGTACAATGATTTCAGAACCCGGGTGAGAGAATTTGATAGCATTTGCAATTAAATTTCTCATTACAGTTTCCATCATCATAGGATTTATGATAAGTTCTAAATGATCAGGAATGTTATTAATTAATGTAATTTCTTTTTTCTTTCTCTTCACTTCAGAAAAATCAAAAACACGCTCGATGGTAGCATTTAGATATGTCTTTTCTAATGAAACCTCATATTTATGTTGGTAAGTATTACCCCACTGTAGTAAATCTTCCAGTAACTGATTTCCTTTATCTGCAGATTCAATCAATAAGGATTTTATTTCTTCTTTTTCCGATTCGTCTTCAACTTCATTTATCATTTCAACTAATGATTTAAGCTGAAAAAAGGGAGTTCGCAGATCATGACCAATAATTCTAAAAAGTTGATCCTTTGCAAGGTTCATTTTTTTAAGTTCTTCATTTTGATCTTTTATTAAAATATTAGCTTCCTTTACTTTTTGAACTAATCTTACAAAAGCACTATGACCTGTATATGTCATTATACCCGAACCACATACAATCATACCATGATAAATAAACTTATCGATTGCATAACTATTTCCAACAGTAAAATAACAGCATATAACAAAAAAGAAATTGAAAATAAGTAGATACTTTACTTCTTTATAGTGAACCAACATTAATAACGATAAAATCATTTCTGCTTGTAGAAAATTAGGTTCAAATCTAAAATTGGGGTCATAAGCTCCAATAATAAATGTTATTGCAACTGCCCCCGCAACAGCATATATTGCTATTGGGAATAAACTTGATTTCTGTATAAGTGAAAATCTGTAAAACAATAACCCTATTGCTAGAATGGCCAAAGTACTTATATCCCTTATAAAATAATTACTAAAGCCTCCTTCTAAAAACTCATTAATACCATGAATAAGTATGCCTGGGGCAATAATAAAAATGATAGGGGTAAGTACACTATCGAACTTAAAAAATGGGTATTTTTTTTTCATACACAACATTATTATAACAGTTACAAGCCCATTATATCAATCCATCACTAAATAAGTGATGTTAAACCCCAAAATACATGTGGCAATGTAATATAAAAATTAAATAAAAGAAAGAAAAATATTACTTTTATAAAGCAAAAAATACATTTATAACATATTAAATACTCTTTATATCGTTAAAATACACAAATATCCAATTCTCAATTGTTCGGCATGAATATAAATTATATTCAAAAAGTCTATTTTGTGTTAGTAATTATTTTTATTTTCGTCTAAGAGATTCTATACAAATCTATCGCCATGATTTATAAGTTGTGTATACTTCTTTTTTTCGTTTCCTTTTCAGGAAATACTATGGTTGTAAATAAAGAATACCATTATGAATATTATGCCAATGGTACGTTGAAAGCTGAAGGTTGGAAATTAGGTGATACCAAAGTGAATTTCTGGCATTTTTATCACCCAAATGGAAAGGTTTCACACGAAGGGCATTTCAAAAACAACACAAAAGATGGGTATTGGCATTTCTATTCTCAAAAAGGTAATTTGATTAAAGAAGGACATTTTATAGATGGTAAGGCTGAAAAATGGTGGATTATTTACGATATTGCGGCCAAAATAACCCGAAAGTATCAATACAAAAACAATAAAAAAGAAGGATATTGCTTATTGTATAAAAACAATAAACTTTTTAAAGCTGAACACTATAGCAATAATGAGAAAACTGGTGAATGGACCGATGTATTTAGCTTTAAAAGAGACAATCCTAATGCTTCCTTGTAAATGCCTCAAATAATTAACGTTATCATACCTGCTTTTAACGAAGAAGATTCTATAGCTCATGTAATCAATGATATTCCGGATATAGTATCCGAAGTAATTGTAGTGAGCAATAACTCTACAGACACCACTGAAAGTGTAGCGCAACATGCTGGAGCAACAGTACTTAAAGAAGCACAAAAAGGTTATGGTTATGCTTGCCTTAAAGGAATGGAGTATATAGCTTCAAAAGAGAACAAGCCCGATATAGTCGTTTTTCTAGATGGAGATTATAGCGATTACCCCG
Source organism: uncultured Aquimarina sp. (assembly GCA_947501475.1). Taxonomy (GTDB): domain Bacteria; phylum Bacteroidota; class Bacteroidia; order Flavobacteriales; family Flavobacteriaceae; genus Aquimarina. The sequence goes on from CANMWA010000011.1 coordinate 141,556, forward strand.
AAGAACTTCCTGATATTATTGCACCTATACTCGATAATGACATTGATATGGTAATTGGTTCTAGAGTAAAACGACTTAGAGAACCAGGATCTATGACATCTCCTCAAATTTTCGGAAATTGGCTGGCTACCAACTTGATGAAACTTTTTTTTAATGCTAAATTTACAGATCTTGGCCCCTTTAGAGCTATCAAGTATGACAAGCTCTTATCCTTGGGGATGGTAGATAAAACCTATGGTTGGACAGTCGAAATGCAGCTAAAAGTGTTAAAGAAACGTTATAGCTATTTAGAAATACCTGTGCGATACAAAAAGAGAATAGGTGTCTCAAAAGTTTCAGGAACCATAAAAGGTGCTATATTTGCAGGCGTTAAGATTTTAAGTTGGATTTTTAAATATAGCTTTACATAATGGATATTGCTATCATCATAACCTACACATTGGCCCTACTAATTATATTTATGTATAGTTTGGCCCAACTGAATCTGCTTGTTAATTATTTGAAATCCCGAAAGGAACCTGATAACTCACCAACTTTTGATTTTTCTAAACAAGAAGAGATTCCATATGTAACTGTACAGTTACCTGTATTTAATGAACTATATGTAATGGATCGTCTACTCGATAACATTGCAGAATTAGAATACCCAAAAGATAAACTTGAGATCCAGGTACTGGATGATTCTACAGATGAATCTGTTATCACTACTGCTACTCATATCGAAAAACTTCAAAAAACAGGTTTAGATATCAAACACATCTGTCGTGAAGATCGTACTGGATTTAAAGCAGGAGCTCTTAAAGAAGGATTAAAAATCGCTAAAGGAGAATATATCGCTATTTTTGATGCCGATTTTCTGCCTGGTGCTAAATGGTTATTACAAACGATCCCATATTTTAAAGATTCAAATATTGGTGTAGTACAAACCCGATGGGGTCATATCAATAGAGATTATTCTATGCTTACCAAAATTCAGGCATTTGCTCTGGATTTCCATTTTACTATGGAACAAGTAGGTCGTAATTATAAAGATCACTTTATCAATTTTAATGGTACAGCAGGTGTTTGGAGAAAATCATGTATCGAAGATGCAGGAAACTGGCAAGGAGATACATTAACTGAGGATCTTGATCTAAGTTATCGCGCACAGCTTAAAAAATGGAAATTTAAGTATCTTGAAGAAGTGGAAACTCCAGCAGAATTACCTGTAGTAATTAGTGCAGCACGCTCACAACAATTTAGATGGAATAAAGGCGCCGCAGAGAATTTTCAGAAATTATACTGGAAACTATTACGAGATAAAACAGTTCCTTTCAAGACTAAATTTCATAGCTTTTTCCACTTATTAAATAGTAGCATGTTTTTATTGGTATTATTGGTCGCAGTATTAAGTGTACCAGTAATGTATATCAAAAACAGTAATCCTATGTTTAGTTGGTACTTTAATGTCATTGCTTTTTTTGCGTTAAGTACAGTTATCTTTTTCTTTTGTTATTGGCACACCTATAAGAAGATACATGGTAAAGGGTTTTGGAATTTTATAGAGTATATCAAAATGTTCTTTACTTTTTTCTCGATTGCAATGGGATTCTCTGTACATAATTCTATGGCTGTTCTCGAGGGACATTTTGGAAAGAAAAGTGAATTTGTACGTACTCCAAAATTTAATGTTAGTACCCTTAAAGATTCCTGGAAAGGCAATAAATATGTAAGCAAAAACATATCAGGAAACACTATTATCGAAGCACTATTAATGGGATATTTTGGTTTTGCATTGTATAGCGCTTTTGTGCTACAGGATTTTGGGTTATTCTTGTTTCATATTATGTTATTTCTAGGTTTTGGTTTTGTATTCTTTAAATCTGTAACGTCTAAGTTTTAATGTTACAGATATGGAAATATCATAAATTTTCTATACTTCTTATTATTATTGGCATACTCTTTTATTGGGGTTTTGCATATCAGCTAGAACGCGTTGATTTTACCAAAATGATTGTCTTTTGGACAGTGTTGTTTTTTATTTCATATAAAATCATTCAAGAAAATCCTCATTATTGGAAAACACTAGCCGCAGCAGGATTATTATTTAGAATTGTGTTTTTACTAGCCATTCCTAATCTTTCGCAGGATTTTTATCGGTTTATATGGGATGGACGCATGTTACTAGAAGGTTTTAATCCTTATTTATCATTACCCGAAGTTTGGGTTGCTCAAGGTAATACTCCTATTGCTCAGGCTCAAGAATTATATAATGGCATGGGAGAACTCAATGGAAGCCATTATACCAATTATCCTCCTATAAGTCAATTGTGTTATTTTATTGCAGCACTTTTTGCTAGCAAAAGTATTTTGGGATCTGCGATAGTATTAAGAACACTTATTATTCTGGCAGATATTGGTACGTTTTTCTTTGGAAGAAAATTATTAAAATCTCTTCACCTTCCCGAAAAAAATATCTTTTGGTATATCCTTAATCCATTTATTATCATAGAACTCACAGGCAACCTTCATTTTGAAGCTGTAATGGTGTTTTTTATTATCTGGTCCTTATATCTTTTACAAAAAGGGTATTGGTATTGGGCAGCAATTGCATTGGCACTATCGGTTTCGGTAAAACTGATCCCGTTATTGTTTTTACCTTTATTTTTTCAAAAATTCATTATTAGCGATCGTAGAGGTTATGACAGATTAAGTCTTACTTCAGGATTACCAAAATTGTTTGGATTTTATAGCTTGGTACTTATCACTGTTTTCATAATTTTTGTGCCTTTTTTATCAGGAGAATTTTTTCATAATTTCAAAAGAACAATTACACTTTGGTTTCAAACTTTTGAATTTAACGCCAGTATCTTCTATATCATTCGATGGATAGGGTATCAAATCGTAGGGTGGAACGTTATTGAGACCGCTGGTAAGATTTTACCTCTGGTTACAATTTCTGTTCTTTTGGGGTTAACTTTCTTCAGAAAAAACAAAACTACGCCACAACTAATCACCGCAATGGTTTTGGGTATATGCGTCTACTATTTTTTATCAACTACCATACACCCATGGTATATAGCAGTACCTTTATCGCTTTGTGTGTTTACCAATTACAAATTTCCGATTGCCTGGTCATTCGTGATTATTTTAAGCTACACAGCTTATTTGCATCCTGATTTTAAAGAAAACCTGTGGATGGTGGGTATCGAATACTTATTTGTATTTGTGATTTTAGGTTTGGAAATTTATAAGAATACTAATTTCACAAGACCTGTTTCTACATCATCTTAAGGTTAATAATCTCTTGTTCTGTAAGTTTACGCCACTGACCTCTAGGTAAATCTTTTTTGGTTAATCCCCCAAAGATTACACGATCTAATTTGATCACATCATATTTAAGGTGTTCAAAAAGTTTGGTGATAATATTATTCTTGGCAGATTGCAACTGTACTCCTATTTCATTTTTGGCAGCTCCTTCTATATAAGAAATTTCGTCAACCTGGATATATCCTTCTTCAAGTTTAACCCCGTTTTTGATCTTTTCAAGATCTTCAAATTTCAGGTTACGATTTAGTTCTACATGAAAAATCTTACGAACTCCACTTTTATGATGTGTTAACTTTTTTTCAAGATCTACATCATTTGTAAAAAGTAATAATCCGGTAGTATTGCGCTCTAACCTACCTACGGGTTTTAGCATAACTTTAGATGCATTTGCTACCAACTGCATTACCGTTTTGGTTTTTTCGGGACTTGTGGTTGTTACAAAGCCTTTAGGTTTATTTAAAAGAACATATTCTTTTTTTTCAGGAGTGATTAGTCGTCCATCAAATTTTACCTCATCGGTTAACTTCACTTTATACCCCATCTCTGTAATCGGTTTCCCATTTACCCATACACTACCAGTTTGGATATACAAATCCGCTTCTCTTCTAGAACACACACCCGAATTGGCCACAAATTTATTAAGCCTTATCTCATCAGAATCAGAAATCTTTTTAGGTGAATTGCCTTGCTTTTTTGCAGCTATATTTCCTTGCACAAAAGGTTTAGCTTTTGATTTTCCTTGTCTTCCACTACTTTTCCCTCTCTGGGAGTTATCTCCGCGACTCATATCATAAATTTTGTGCAAAGATAATTGATTACTACATACGTTTAACAATTATTCTTCATCAAACCTAACTGTGCTTTGTCGTTCTCTATTTACATGTAATTGAGTAACATCGGGTCTAGAATAATGCCCGACAGGATCAAAATTTTGGCGTTCTTGTAGCACCCTATTAAAATCTAATGTTTCGATCAAAAGTCCTTCTTTATGCAATACAGGTTCAAGAATCCACTCTCCATCAGGTCCAGCAATACAAGAACCGCCGTTACCCAAAATATCTGGAGCATTTTTTAAAATTTGATCGAGATGTGGTGTATCAGCAGGAAAATTTTCTTTTTGCATCAAGCTAGAAACCGAAATCACAAACGATCTAGACTCTCTGGCGATAAATCGAGTAATATCTTTGGTATTATAATCACTACCTGGCCATACCGAGATATGCAAATTTTCTCCCTGACCATATAGTGCCGCTCTTGGTAAAGGCATCCAGTTTTCCCAACAATTTAATCCACCTACGGTAAATGCTTTAAGCGAGTGTACTACAAGCCCATTACCATCGCCTGGAGACCACGTTAATCGTTCTTCGTAAGTAGGTTGTAGTTTTCTATGTACAGATTTAATTTCTCCCATTTCATTAATATAGACCAAAGATGCATACAAACTATGCCCGCCTCGATCTAATGGCCGCTCAATGATCCCTATATACACAGCAATTTTATATTTTGCGGCAAGATCACAAATTGTATTTAAATCTCCTCGCTCTATAACAATTGCATTCTGAGCATAATGTGCATGGATTTCTTTTTGGATGGTACTATTAAATTTTGCCCCATCGGTTAATGCTACCCAAAAGGGATAGCCTGGCAAAAGTGATTCACCAAAAACAATAAGTTCGGCACTACTGGCTGCCGCTTCTTTTATAGAGGCTTCTATTTTTTTAAGTGTTCCTATTTTGTCTAACCAAACAGGAGAAATCTGCGCTAATGCAACTTTTAATAACTGATCCTTCATATATGTACTTTACTTCTAATAAATAAGCTTATCAATAGGTTAAAAAAACAGGAAACACATTATTTCATTTACTAATAATTAATATTCAATATTTTGAAATTCAACTATTTAAAATAATATTTTGCTGTAAGGAAAAACCATAACACAACTTTAAATTAACATTAAAACAGCATCAAAAAATTAAAGATTACTATGTTTATGAATCAAACTTTAAGAATTTTATACGCAAATACTTTTTTAACATCATTTCCTAAAGAGTAAACATAAAAAAAGTATTGATTCTTCAACGTTTAATTTACGTTAAAAGGTATCCTTTTTTACATAAAGGTAATTCATTCGATACATTCTAATAAAGCTGTAAATCAAAATAATACGGCATTGCATTCTAAATTTGTTTTGTAAAATTAAAACAAACAATATCTCAAATCTTAAAACACAAAAAAATGAAAAAGTTAACAGTTTTATTAGTAGCCATTGTATTAGGAGCCATGCAAGCTTTTGCATCAAACAACAACCCTATTCATTTAGAACAACAATTAAGAAACGAAGTGGCTAGTCTTTTAGAAAGTCCACAAATCGTAATTGAGAAAGAAGAGCTTAGCGCTGATATTGAATTTACTTTTAACAATAATGGCGAGATTGTAGTATTACTCGTAGACTCTGAAAAAGAAATCGTAAAAGAGTATGTAAAAACTAGATTAAACTATAAAAAAATAGATTCAAAAATCATTAAAAGTAGAAATAAAGTATTCAAGCTTACTTTAAAAATCAGAAAACCAGAACGCGTATAAAGTTAGCCTCACTTATGATCTATCTTATAAAGCAGTTGTATACACGACTGCTTTATTTTTACCAAAGAACTCGATCTAAGATCATATTAATATCAATCAATATAATACTAAAAGTTCCAGACACAATAATTAATTTTAAGATATTATGTAACCATACATAATGGGGTTTTCCCTTTGAGCGCCATAAAGCTAATAGAAAAACGAAAAGAAGTAGTATAGATGCATAAAAATACAGGTACATAAATCCTATTTCATATCTAGTCAATAACAAATAAATAGGAATTCCTGAGATTACAATCAATGCACTTATACTTCTTTTTGAAGTTGTTTCACCATAAACAACCGGAATTGTTTTATAGTTCTGCGCTATATCCCCTTTCAGGTTTGTTAAATCTTTTATCATTTCTCGTATCACCAATATCAAGAAAAGAAATGTAGCGTGTACAAAAATAACTTCATCAAAATTTTTATAATAAATAAACACTGCAAAAAATGGTGTTATTGCCAAAATTGAAGCAATCATATTACCAATAACAGGATGTTTTTTTAGTTTATGAGAATAAAACCATATTCCAAAAATATATACCGAAAAAAAGAGTACTGCCTTAAATGAGACGTAACTCGCAAATACTACAGATAAAAAATTTAGCACAAAATATCCGGTAAGTTTTGTTTGCTGACTCACCAAACGATCCAACATTGTTTTTTGAGGCCTGTTGATCAAGTCTTTCTCTTTATCATAAAAACTATTAATGATATATCCGCCTGCAATGACTCCTGCAGATGCCAAAACAATTACAAATAGATTCGGATCAAGAAGTACATTTCTCAATCGAATGTGTGGAGCTAAAATAAATATAGAAGTTAAATATTGTGCTAGTACAATAATTAGGATATTATACCCTCTAACTACAGAAAATAAACTCAATAATTTAAGGAAAAAGAGTTTGTTTTTTCTAGAAAGCATAATGAGTAATGCTTATTAAAAATTGTAAACTACTTCAAGTTTATAATCTTTTAATGAAGCCTGAGCCTTATCAAAATCTTGTGTAAATCCTAAAATATAACCTCCGCCACCAGAGCCACATAATTTTAGGTAGTAATCATTAGTATCAATCCCTTGCTTCCATAAGGTATGAAATTGTTTAGGGATCATCGGCTTAAAATTATCGAGGACTACATGAGACAGTTCTTTTATATTCGAAAACAAAGATTTTACATCACCTTTAAGAAAATCATCAACACAAGCATCTGTATATTTTACAAATTGGTTTTTAAGCATATTACGGAAACCTTCTTGTTTCATGCTTTCCATAAAAATACTAACCATAGGGGCTGTTTCTCCTACAATACCACTATCTAGTAAAAAAACTGCTCCTTTTTTGTGTGCTGTACTTTGCGAAGGAATCCCTGCTGGTTCTATATTATCTTTAGAATGGATTAATATCGGAAGGCTTAAATAACTATTTAATGGGTCTAATCCAGAGCTACTACCATGAAAAAAAGACTCCATCAATCCAAAGATTTCTTTAAGCTTTAATAATTTATTTCGGGTAAGATTTTCTAAAACCGTAATCTTATCTTCTGCATACTTATCATAAATAGCGGCAACCAAAGCCCCGCTACTTCCTACGCCATATCCTTGAGGAATACTACTGTCAAAATACATTCCTGAAGCGATATCTGCGTTTAGTTTTTGCAAATCAAATTGTACCACACCTTGATCTTGAATTTCTTCAAGATATTTTGCAAAATTTATGAGGTTATTATTAGATGCAATTGCTTCTTGATCAGGATTTTCTGACACTTTTAAAGCGCCTTTAAAAAAATTATAAGGTATTGAAAGACCTTTAGAATCTTTAATAATACCGTATTCTCCAAACAAAAGTATTTTAGAATAAAATAGTGGTCCTTTCATTATTTCTTTAGTAGGTTATATCTAATTGGTATCCCATATTAGGATAAAGTTACAATATTTTTGCACCCAATCCTATTTTGTCGCAAATATACTGTCCATTCTGACAATACGCAACTAACTCATTAGTAATGAATTCTAAAACCTTGTTTTTTTCAGAATTTGGATATAGCAAATGTACATTTGCACCTGCATCTAATGTAAAACATAGCTTAGATCCTGTTTCACTTCGATACTGCCATACTTTATTAATTACAGATAAAGTATTAGGTTTCATCAAAATAAAATAGGGCAGCGATGTCATCATCATGGCGTGTAAAGTCAAGGCTTCGCTTTCAACCACTTCGATAAAGGCATCTATATCTCCTGAAATCAATATTTCTTTAAGCTTGATAATATTACCCGCTGCTTGTTCAAATCGTTTTGCTGCAAAAGGATGACCATGCATTAAATCATGACCTACGGTACTACTTACTTGCTTTTCGCCTTTATCAATCAATAAAATTGTATCCTGATAATCTTCAAAATTTTGATGAATCACGTGTGGAAACTTAATTGCATAAGCATCGCTACTGGCCTTAATAGCCTCATGTTCTCCCCATACTGTAACTGGTCCTTCGATACTTCTGCACGCGCTTCCTGATCCTAAACGGGATAAAAAAGATGTCTTTTGCATGCTATCACTATCAGAAATATTAGGGTTTATCTTTTTTTCTAGTTGCATCAAGCAACATGCAAGTGCACTCATGCCACTGGCAGAAGATGCAATACCACTACTATGAGGAAATGTATTACTCGTTTCTATGGTAAATGTATACTGTTTTAGAAAAGGAAGATATTTCTCTATTCGTGTAAAGAAATTTTGAATTTTTGGTTTAAAATCTGGTTTTGGACTTCCTTCAAAAAGTAATTCGAAATCAAAATCATCCGAAATCTTATCTCTTTTTTTATATGATAAACTAGTACTGGTTTTGCAAGCCTCGAGTGTAAAGCTAATAGAAGCATTCTCTGGTAACTGCACTGGTCTTTTACCCCAGTACTTCACCAATGCTATATTACTAGGCGATGTGCAACGTATTATTCCTTTATCTGGTAATTCAGAAATTATAGATGAAGTAAATTCAGGATAATCTATCATAGTAGTACAATAATTTTTGGCAAAGATACATGGTGTATAATATTTAAGCACATGACTAGTGAAAATAAATTGCTATTTTAGTACTGTACTAACCCAATTTGATGAAAAAAAAATTATTTCGTATCGGTATTGCGGTATTATTATGCCTATTAATAGGCTTTTTGAGTAGTATTGCTACTCAAACTTCTATAGATACTTGGTATATATCATTAAAAAAGCCTTCTTTTACACCACCAAATTGGATTTTTGGGCCTGTATGGATTTTTCTGTATATTTTAATGGGTGTCGCAGCCGGAATTGTTTGGAGTAAAGGTTTTTATCATAAATGGGTAAAAACTGCGTTATATCATTTTGGGTTTCAATTGTTACTCAATGCTGCGTGGTCCATTTTTTTCTTTGGATTACAAAACCCATTAATCGCAATGTTGGATATAATAGCCCTATTTATCCTTTTATTATTTACGATGAAATGGTTTAGAGTCGTAAATACAACAGCCGCTTACCTACTTATCCCTTATATTGTTTGGGTTGCGTTTGCAACCATATTGACTTTTAGTATATGGCAATTAAATTAAAATAAAGAATAAGGAATAAGATTTTTATGAGTAAAAAAGCAATAGTATTACAGACTACTCTAGAATTAATAACAAAACAAGGTATCGGTGCAACATCTCTTTCTCAAATCATTAAAGAATCTGGTGTTGCTAATGGCACTGTATATCATCACTTCAAAAACAAAGAAGAAATTATTACCGAATTATATCTAATGCTTACTCAGGATTTTGGTACTGTGGTGATGCGTAATATACCCGAGGATGATATCAAAAAACAATTTACAATCATGTGGCTTAATCTGTTTTATTACTTTGTAAATAATCCACTGGCATTTATATTTTCTGAACAGATTGCCCGCTCACCAGAAATCCCGCAATCACTAAAAGATCAGGCAAGAGAATATTATACCGAAATAGAAGAATATTTCAAAGAAGGAATCAAACAAAAAACCTTTAAAGCCTACAATACACTGGTTATGGAAGAATTGTTTTTTGGCAATGTAGTTTCTTTGGTAAAAATTCATGAAAATGAAACTGTAAAACTACAAGAAAAACATATTAACCAAGCGATCGAAATCTCATGGAGAGGGTTTTTAAAGGACGCTACGATTATTTAGACAAAATACGCTATAAAAAAATCCCGCTCTAGAGCGGGATAAATTCAATTTACCATTTGGAAAATCTAGTTTAATGGATTTCCCAAATAGCGTTTATTTTAATTAAATACAATATTTACACAAGAGTCTTTGTATAAGTCTTTGAGCACATATTCTATTGCTTTTCTTGCTTTATCTGCTCTTCCTACAACAGTCCCTTTAAAGGTAAGTTTACCGGTATCTCGGCTCCAATAAAACTCATTACTATCAGATTTAATGAGTCTTTTATTATTTTTGGTGGTAACCTGAAATGCATCAAATTCTTGACTATACTCTAATCCTGAAGGGAAATACACTTCGGTAACAAACTTGGTAGAACCTTTACCATATACATAACACACACATTCTCCAATATCTTTGGCTTCAGAGACTCTTACCATATTATTTTGTACTATCTTCCATACGCTATTAGATTTTATCGTTACTATATCCATTAACATAGTGCCTTTTTCAGCAATTTTTTTATCGATAAAAGATTCAAAAATTACTACTGCCGAAATGATACCTGCTCTTTCTTTCTGGCTCTGGAAAACAATTTTATCAAGAGTAAGTCTAAATTTATAATTATCGTCATTAATAATATCATCTAATTGAGAAGAAATATCTTTTTTTACATAATTTTTTCGAACTAAAGCCCCGGATAGATTTACATACACTGTATTTCCGACATATTTGCTATCAAACAAATTGAGTACATCTTCTTTTTGAGTACCTTGAGTAAGTGCATTCATTTTATTAATGTAGTCCATTAATAATTTTTTTATAGGGTCTTTTTCGTTGAAAGCATGACTATGACTTATACTAGCAAATAAGAAGAAAACAAGAATGAGTGTAATTTTTTTCATAGTAAATTAAGATAATGGTTAAACCCTATTAATATACAAAAATTTATATAAAACAACCAGAATAGTTAACAAGTTTCTATTACAAATTACTTAATTCCAGTAACTTAATTACTGTTTTTAAATTTCTGGTTGTTGCGCTGCACTTCAACTTTTTCTCAAAGAAGTTATTATTCAGCTTTGTTTTTCCGTATCCATTGGCGGCATAGAAATAGACAACCTTATCGGTAATCACAAATGCTTCTTCTTTTGAAGCGTATGAAGAAAGTTCTGTAGTCAATGTAGTATCTGGAGCAGAAGATAATAGTGTAAAATACATTTTTTTGTCTTCGATCACATTTTTTTCAATTCGTTCTGCAAAAGGGTTATTGTTATAAATAGCTGTCAAAGTTTCTGGAGTAAGCACCAAAACCGGAACATCAAAACCAAAATGCTTAGCAATTTCTTTTTTAATAACACCAGATAGTGTAACGGTATCTGTTTGATTGCTTTTAAAAACGATATTTCCGCTTTGTATATAGGTAGTCACCGAGCTAAAACCTATGTTTTCGAACATCGTTTTTAGCACTGCCATTTTAATACTTTTTTGGCCGCTTACATTAATCCCACGAAGTAATGCAATGTATGTTTTCATGATTAAAATTTATCTTAAATATCCTTCGCCTGCTCTGAGCTTGACGAAGACCCAGCTGTTATAGCCTGTGCAGCAATAAAAGCCCCAGTCCAGGCATTCTGAAAATTAAATCCTCCTGTAATCGCATCGATATTGAGCACCTCTCCTGCAAAATACAAATTTTGATGTTTTTTACTTTCAAAAGTCTTAAAATTTACTTCTTTAAGAGCAATCCCTCCTGCTGTCACAAATTCTTCTTTAAAAGTGCTTTTACCTTTCACTTTAAAAACCCCTTGTGTTAATTGTTCTGAAAGCGTTTTGAGTTGCACCTTATTTATATCGGCCCATCGCATAGTCGTAGTAATCCCCGAAGCCACGACCAAACTTCGCCATAGTCTTTTGGGTAGTTCGAACTGAGCGTATGTATATACCAACTGTTTTGTATTAGCATTCTTAAGTTCTTTAAGTTCGTCAAATGCTTCTTGTTGCGAATAGTATTGCAACCAGTTGACTACAATCTCAAAATCATATCCCAATGCATTTAACTCTATAGCTCCCCAGGCAGATAGTTTTAAAATAGCGGGGCCACTCATCCCCCAATGGGTAATCAATAATGGCCCTTCGTTTACTAGTTTAGAATTTTTAATCTTTACCACAGCTTGCGTCACTACTCCTGGCAACTCTTTTATTCTTGGATCTTTGATATTAAATGTAAATAACGACGGTACTGCATCGATGGTCATATGCCCTTGTTCTTGTAGTAACTTCCAGATTTTGGGATTACTACCTGTTGCAATCATCAGTTTTGAAGCTGTAAAATCTCCGTGATTTGTATTTACCTTCCATAATTCATGATCTGCACCAAAACTCTTTACCGCATGATTGGTTTTTACCTCGATGCCTAGTCGACGGGTTTCAGACATAAAGCAATCGATGATGGTTTGCGACGAATCGCTTACTGGAAATATCCTACCATCGTCTTCTATCTTTAACGCTACACCACGGCGGTCAAACCAATCCATCGTATCGCGTGTCATAAAGGTATGAAAAGGTCCTTTTAATTCTTTCTCGCCTCTGGGATAGTTTTTTGTAAGTTCGTCGGGAACAAACTCTGCATGCGTAACATTACATCGCCCACCACCAGATACACGCACTTTGGATAAGACTTCTTTTCCTCTTTCGAGAATTACAATGGTTACATTCGGATTATTTTCGGCAACATTAATGGCTGTAAAAAAACCAGCTGCCCCACCTCCGATAATGATCAAATCATAGTTCATGATGCAAAATTCGGAAAATCTGTGATGATACCATCAACATTCCATGATTTTGATTGTAAAATCAAAGGTTTAGTGTTTACAGTCCAAACAAACACCTGATATCCTTGTTTTTTTGCCAGAGTTACTGCATCCTTTGTAAGCGAGGAAATAGGAGGATGTATCGAGAATGCATTTAATTGCACTGCTACCTGTACTACATTAGCTATGTTTTCTTCTGTTAAAACACCTAACCTAAATTTTGAGGTTACAGCTTTTATCTGAACTAATTGCGAATGATCAAAACTTGATATAATGAAATTATCATAACTCCACCTTGAACTCTTTATCTGCTTTTCTAAATGTTCTATGGTTGGTAAAGCTGTTCCTATACCTTTTAACTCTATATTTAGGGTACATTTTGCATCTATTAGATCCAATACTTGATGCAGTAAAGGGATGCTATACCCCTCGATAGTTCTAAATCTTTTTAATTCTGACCAAGTATAGTCTGATACTTTTCCTGTACCATTGGTGGTTCTATCCAGAGTTTCATCATGAATAACAACTATTTCTCCAGATTTACACCGGTGTACATCGATCTCTATGCCATCGACACCAAGTTCTAATGCTTTGGTTATAGATTCTAATGTGTTTTCTGCCACTAATCCAGCGGCTCCGCGATGCCCAAATATTTTCATGAATTACAATTTTGACGATAAAAATACACAAATATCTCTCTAGAGGCTACTGGATGATTTCTACAACAACATAGCGATGGTGTAGTAGTATAATATTATGTTGATAAAATCATGATGTAGAACTAAAATGTACCCTTCGACAGGCATTTCAGTATTTTTATAACCACTATTGTCAGTCTGAGTTCCTGTCTGCCAGTAGGCTTGGTGTAACCACAAATAGTTTAATTGTCATAAAACGCGCCGGACGGGCAGGGAACTAAAAGTTCCTCCCTTGGATTTGAAGGGAGGTGGCTCAATTCCTTTCATAGAAAGGGAAGGAGACGGAGGGTTTGAGATACGTAAAGTTTAAACTCAAATATGCTGTTTGCTATAAAATGAACCTTGTAACGGTACTTGCAAACCCCTATTTCTTCCGACTCCTACGTCGTCGAAATTCATTCTCCCCTTTGCCTAAAGGGGAGAGCTTTTACTCAAATACTTTAGAATTGTTCGCTAAAAGATGCCTTCTACACTTTAGCAGCCGGCAGATATCCATGGTGTCGAAGACAAACTACTCGTTCGTTCTTCTCCTATACACAAATAACCCCGCAAGTAGCACTCCTACTATGAGTACTCCCAACCCCCAATACATCCAACGATCATCACTAAACTGTATCGGTGCCGAATCCCCTACCAGATAAAACCCTCCCCAATACACTGGGTGAGTGCGGTTTTTGTCTGCTGTTTGTAGGTATTGTAATTTGGCTTGTTGCAACGCCTTAGATTTGCGCATCCCTTCTTTTAAATTGGTGTAGAAATATCTCATCAACACTGGGGTGGTTTGATCAGACACCTCCCAACTACTCAACAGTAAACTCTTGGTACCCGCGTACTGAAAAGCACTACCCAAACTCATAATCCCCTCGCCTTTGGCTATTTTGCCAGTTCCTGTATTGCAGGCACTAAGCACGGTAAGTTCGGCAGGAATGTCTAAAGCAAATAGTTCATGACTATACAACAGATTGTCTTCTATCGTATCTTTACTTTTGGTAAAGTACAATCTCGAATTTTCTGGACGCTCATGATCTACCTCGCCATGCAATGCCAAATGCAGTATATTATACGTACTTGCATGTTTCTTAAAATTTGCTTCGATGGCTTGTGATCCAAAATAATACTCCCCATCGATAATATTTGATATCGCTCGTATCTCTTCTCGAGTACCCGGCAAATCATCCCCCGTATCTCGTAGCGTAGCCAAACGCATACTCTTGGTCTGGGTAACTTGTGTACTATCGGTAAACGAAAACGCCAAACACTCTTCTCGTTGTTGAAATCGTTGATCGCTATTAGATGGCGTAGAGATCAAGTTTGCCGAATTGACATAGGTAACCGCATACTTTTTTAATAGATACGATAACTTTTGCGGATTATTGCTCGCGTCATTTTGGGTTAATAGCAACTCAAAATTAAGATGCCATAACGGCCCATCGGGGATAATAATCAACTCTTCGCCTTGCAATTGATCTGCTATAGGAGTGATTAGTTTTTGATACAATGCATACCCCTGTGTTTTATAATCGATTGTATTTTTGGTAATAATCGCTTGGCGAAAATCTGCTATCTCTTTATTAAGTTTTGGGGTAGTAAGCTCTTGTACTGCCAATGTGTTTTTAGACACTGTAAAAGCATACGTACTACTATCTGATGTAAAAAACTCAACCACTGTGGTCTGTGTGGCAAGGCGTTGTTGGATATCGGCAATAGTTAGTATCCTATTGGCATGTTTGAGTTGGTAATATTTGGGATAGTTTTGTTCTAAAACCCCAGTTAAAGAATCCTGACGCCTACTCGTATCAAACAATCTACTCTCGAGATCAGTAACCCTTGCAGTATTGATCTCCTTTTTTGAGCGCTCTTTGGCAATCTGGGATTGATTAAAAGCATGATCGATACGCAACTCTTTTTCTAACGTTAATATAGTAGCTGGCAATCCTGTAAAGTTTTTGGCATTAGCTGCAGCAAGTAATTCTTTTAAGGTATTGGCTTTGCTCTTTTCGGCATAATAAAAAGCTTGTGCTAGTGATTTTTGATCTTGATCTGATTGGTATTGTAATAATCGAGCTTTGATCGCCCCTTGATAAATATTTTTGGCGGTTTTGGCAAAAGTAAGCTTGTCTTGATAGTTATTAAAGCTTTGTCTAATCTGGTTGATGATGGTATCGGCTTGTTGGTAGGTGTCTATTGCATGTTGTAATTCTTGATTATCGTTACTTTTATGATAAAGAGCGATATGAGCCTTAGCCTGGCCGCTTAGGGTAGAAAGTAAGGTGTTGTAATTAAAATATTGATCTTGTGTATCGGGTATCGAATTGGCGGCAATAGCTTTTTGATAATTAATTAATGCGTTTTTAAAGTTGTATTGTGATGCATATAATTTTGCAATATTATTATATGAAAGTGCAACTTTGGGATGGTGTTCGCCAAAAACATCTAATCGTATCGTGAGTGATTTTTGATATGTATTTAATGAAGCTGTATACTCTTTTCTATCAAAATTTAGATCTCCTAAATCTGTATAAGAGTCTGCTATCTCAGGGTGATTTTCTTTAAACACTTTGATTCTAATGGTTAAGGCTTTTTTACAAAAATTGAGTGCTTTATCATATTCTTTTTTGGCTTGATACAGCTTACTAATATCTGCATAGGTATCAGCTAGACTAGGACTATTTTTATCAAATATTTTTGTTCTTATTTCTAAGGCTTTGCTATAATATTTTAGCGATTGGCCAAAATCACCTTTTAACTTGTATATGTTTCCGATATTGTTGTTATTAGTAGCTATTAATGGAAGGTTTTTCCCTTTTACTTCAAGGTTACTGCGAAGGCCTTTTTTTAGATAATTTAATGCCATTTCATATTGTCCTATGTATTTATAAGCTACACCAATATTATTATAAATTGATGGGTACTTTTTTCTATCTTCTTTAGAAAGATTATTTTCAACATTAATTGCCTGATGATAATAATCCAATGCTCTTACATATTGCCCTTTGTTCTTATAAACATTTCCAAGTAGATTTAATGCAGAAATAATATTATAATTTTCTTTTCCATATTTATTTACCAAGAGAAACAAATATTTTTCTAAATAAAATAATGATTTATTATACTCCCCCTTTTTTATATATATCAAACCTATAACTTGATATGTCTTAAGAGTTTCTATATTTTTTTCATCATCATTTTCTTTTATAATTGACAAGCTTTTTTTTATATACCACAAAGCTTTATCATATTCTTCATTATAATAATACGAAAGCCCTATACTCAAATAAGAAATTCCAGTACCCGGATGAGTTACGCCTAATTTTGTTTCCCTAATCTTTAAAGATTTTTGATAATACGATAAAGCTTTATCGTATTCTCTTTTAAAAAAATATATGTTTCCTATATCGATATAAGACATTGCAATATCTGGATGATCATTCGAAAAAATTTGCTCTCTAATATGTAACGCCTTTATACAATACTCCATCCCCAATTTATAATTTGATTTTCCCCAAACATAATAATATCCTATTTTATCATACGCAAACGTCTTTTCTCTGGTGTATTTTGGCAAATACTTATCACATGTCTTTAATGTTTTTTGCGCATTATTGAATGATTTTTCATATTGTTTACTGCGCCAATAGCTCGTAGAAATCTTATTATAACACCTAGCCACGCGCTCCCAAGCTTTTGCTTTTTGATATACAGACAATGCTTTTTGAAAATATGCTACAGAACGATCATATCTAGATTGCGTTAAAAGCGAATCTGCTTTTTTAAAATGCTCATAGGCAACCAAGGTATCTACTTGGGTTTGGGGGTAGGCGGTAATGATATTTGTCGTAAAAAATAGTAGTACTATAACTATTGGCTTCATCAATTTTTTGTACTTTTTTAAGTATGTCATCTTATAGTGTATAGCAAAGAAACTAAAAATGTTACTTTTACCATCCTATAAAAGATACATCTAATTTTTATATTTTTAATTTATTTAACCCAATAGGATAACAAACTATCATTTTAGCACATTAACTTATGAACAGTGCCGAGGATCAAAAAATTTTGAAAGGTATCGTTGCAGGAGACGAAAAGATCATTACTGCGTTTTATCAAAAAAATATGCGGTATATACGGCGGTATATCCTTCAAAATTTTGGAAACGAACAAGATGTACAAGATGTGTTTCAGGATACTTTGATACTTATCTATGAAAAACATAAAGCAGGTGAGTTAGTGTTACACTCGCCATTGCGCACCTATTTTTATGGGGTGAGTAAAAATATATGGAGAAACCGATTGCGAAAAAATAAAAGAATGGTCATCACCGAAGAAATTAATGAAGATGCAGAAATCATTGATCCCGAAGTGATCGAAGATATCGAAAACAAAGAACGCGAACATGTGTATCGCAAACATTTCTTAAAACTTAGTGGTACATGTCGCGAAGTACTCGGCTTACTGTTTGAAGGAAAAAGTATGAAAGAAATTGCAGAAATAACAGGATACTCTGAAGGCTATACCCGAAAGAAAAAATTTGATTGTAAGCAATCTCTTATGGATGTGATTGCAAAAGACCCTTTGTATAAAGAATTAACAGTAACCCCCGAAAAAGAATAACCGTTATGGAAAATAATCCAGAAACTTTTGACACTATAGAAGGGTATATCAATAACCGATTATCTCAAGAAGAACGTGCTGCTTTTGAAAAAGAAATGATCGCCGATCCCGAACTACACCTAGAGGTCGAAAAGCATAGAGCCATCCATAAAACGCTAAGTAACAAAGATACCCTTGAGTTTAAAGAAAAACTGATTCATATCACCCAAAAAATCGAACAGCAAAATAAAACGACTACGGCTATGATATCTCCTGCCTTAAAAATAGCAGCTTCGATTATTATTATACTCGCCGTAGGAACATTGCTTTGGTATACGCTAAATAATCAAAACCAAACCCAAGACCTATATGCTACTTATTACACCCCTTTTACTACAGAAGATGTTACACGAGGTGAAATTGATAACGACTTTCAAAAAATAGTACAAAGCTATTCTAAAGGGAATTATCAAAAAGTAATCCCCACACTTGAAGAAATTATCAAAACCAATCGCCAAGAAGTATTAAAACTCTACCTGGCAAATAGCTACCTTAACACAAATCAAGAAGAAAAAGCGATCACCTTGTTTGAAGGTATTCAAAAAAATAGTAGTTACTACGAGGTGGCTAGATGGTATTTATCACTCACATATATCAAATTAAATCAAACAAATACTGCAATCCCTGTATTAGAAGAGGTTATTGTATACGATGGGATTTATAAAAATAATGCCATACAACTAAAAAAGGCGTTATTGCATTAATATATTTCTTGCACTTTTATTTTTTTATCTTGAATCACTTTCAGTAATTCGACTATACTACATACTGTAAAACATATAAGATCACTCTATTTGATGTAAATCTTCTTACTTCAAACTCACATATATTAAAATAAGTATCAAAATTATTGTAACATAATAAAATGTAATGACATACACTGATATACCCCAGTAATACACATTGATAAAATAGTAAATAACTAAAAAGGGAATTAGAAATGAATGTCATTAAACAAATCCAGCTCATAGAGCGAATCGATCAACTTATCCACATGAAGGCAACCGGAAGCCCCATAGAGTTATGTAATAAATTAGAAATATCAAAAACCAAATTGTATCGAATTATACATGTGATGCGAAAATTAAATGCCCCTGTAGTATACAATGTTGCCGAGCAGAGTTTTGTATATGAAGAAGCCGTAGGGTTTAAATTCGGATTTTTTCAGAAAGAACTATGCGCTAATGAAATTAACCCGTTCATCGGGTAATTTGCCCTAAAATCAGGAAGGAGGTAAAAGTCCGAAGCCAGAATAATTCTCTTCAAGCTTCGGACTTCCAACTTCAAACTTCCGACTTCGGTCATCCGACTTCAAACTTCAAACCTCCGACTTCGGACTTCCAACTTCTGTCTTCCGTCTTCCAACTTCCGCCCTCCATCTTCTTACTTAAACGCAGAGAACCCGGTAATATCCATCCCGGTAATTAACAAATGAATATCATGTGTACCTTCATAAGTGATTACACTCTCTAGGTTCATCATATGACGCATAATACTATACTCACCAGTAATTCCCATTCCTCCCAGAATTTGTCGTGCTTCGCGGGCTATTTTTATCGCCATATCTACATTGTTACGTTTTGCCATCGAGATTTGAGCCGTGGTGGCTTTTCCTTCGTTACGCAACACTCCTAATCGCCAGGCTAGTAATTGTGCTTTGGTGATTTCGGTAACCATTTCGGCTAATTTTTTTTGCTGTAATTGGGTTGCCCCGATAGGTTTACCAAATTGTATTCGTTCTTTGGCATATCTAAGTGCTGTATCATAGCAATCCATCGCAGCACCAATAGCACCCCAAGCAATCCCATATCGTGCAGAATCCAAACATCCTAATGGCGCACCTAATCCACTCTTGCCAGGTAGTAGATTTTCTTTAGGTACTTTTACATTGTCAAAGATTAACTCTCCTGTTGCCGATGCTCTTAGGGACCATTTATTATGCGTTTCGGGAGTTGTGAATCCTTCCATACCACGTTCTACTACTAATCCGTGAATTCTTCCTTCTTCGTTCTTAGCCCAAACTACTGCAATATCTGCAAATGGTGCGTTGGATATCCAAAGTTTGGCTCCGTTAAGCAAATAGTGGTCTCCTTTATCTTTAAAATTAGTAGTCATCCCTGCTGGATTTGATCCATGATCGGGTTCGGTAAGTCCAAAACATCCCATAAACTCGCCCGATGCTAATTTTGGTAAGTATTTTTTGCGTTGAGCTTCGTTACCATATTTCCAGATCGGATACATCACTAATGATGATTGTACCGAAGAGGTAGATCGCACTCCAGAATCACCACGTTCGATCTCTTGCATAATCAATCCATAACTAATCTGATCTAATCCTGCTCCACCATATTCTTCGGGGATATATGGACCAAATGCCCCAATTTCTGCTAAACCTTTAATAATTTGATTCGGAAATTCTGCGCGTTGCGCATACTCTTCTATAATTGGCGATACTTCGCGTTTTACCCAACTACGGGCTGCATCACGAACCAATTTATGCTCGTCAGAAAGTAATTCATCTAAATTGTAATAATCGGGAGCTTCGAAAAGATCTGGCTTCATTTGGTATATGTCTTTAAAGTATTATCAAAATTATCGCACTTATGCGCTTAACAAATGTAATTAATGGAAAAAGAGCAAGCAATTTTTTTCACATTTTTAAAAAAACATGAATAATACCAAATTTTCTATAACCAAAAGAACCCACTCAAAAGAGTGGGTTCAATACTATTGGATTATATGATTTTTATTTAATTCACTAAGAACTTTTTGCTATTTATTTCTTTTCCGTTAGTGAATCTCACAAAGTACATTCCTTTTTCGAGTGGTTTTGTGAAAATAAGCTGTTGAAGACTCTCTTCAATACTTCCTTCTGTAACAACTTGCCCATTAAAAGAAATCACCTGATATTTTGTTTTTTGTTCGGCTCCTTTGACGAATAACTCTCTTCCGTTAGAAGGGATAGGATAGATAGATACTATGGCCTCTGACCTTGGTCCAATTAGCATATTACAATTATTGATTATAGCCGCTGTACTATTGGTGTTTTCTGTATTGTTATAAATACTTATTTGCCCTCCAACGGTATTTGCATTCTCCAATAAAAATAAAATCCCACATCCGTTCTGGAGATTTCTATTATCGCCAACTATAAGTCTATTTCCAACTGAAGTTAAGTTTGTTAGACCGTCTAAATTTTCTAACACCCTATTTCTTGATATTATCAAATCTGCGCCTAATGTAGTAAGTCCAGTTAATCCATTAAGGTTCATTAATGCAGCATTACTAGAAATTCTAACTACCGAACCATGCAATGATACCTCAGACAATCCATTAATATTTTGCAACAGTTGGTTACGATATAAAAATAGATTTCCTAAGTTTTTTACATTTTGTAGCACATCAAAATTGCTTATATTAGTATTATCTAGATAAAAGTCTCCATTAACTGCTTCTAAACTACTCAAGCCTTGTATATTAGATATTGCACTATTAAGTACTTTAAAATCTCTCAATACTTTAATATTTGAAAAATCTCCAATATCTACAAGTTTATTATTATTAATAAGAAGAATACTGGTTAATTCTTGTAGACCAGCAAAGGCGTTCAATTGAATAAGTTCTTTATTCTCTCTAATATCAAGTGTTTCAATCTTAGTTAATTTGTCAAAACCACTTATTATAGTTAAAGCTTCATTACCCTGTATCTTAAGATCACCTGCAAGTTTTTCTAATCTACCCAGATTACTTAAATCAATTATATCTCTTGCTACTGTTTCTTTGATAGTTAAGTTTCCAGTGATTTCGCAATAATTAAACGCATCTATTTCTACTTGTGAACGTAATGTCAAATCGCCAGAATATATACCATTACAACTTAAACAGTTATTTAAGATATCATCTATCGAACTTGTAGTAGGACCATTATTGTAGATAAGCTTCTCTCCGAATGGAGTTGAAGTTGTGTCAAGCAACATTTTTGTTATGCCACATCCATTTTCTAATAAATTATTATCTCCAATTCTTAGAACTCCTAAAAGGCTGTTCATACCTGGTATATTATCTAATCCATTTAGATTTTTAAGAGATTTATTACCTATGACCTCAATAAAAAATGCATTTTCAGAACAATTAGAAAGCCCATCTAGATTAATTAACGAATCGTTCCTTGTAATAAGGATTGTACCTGTATTTAATTGATTTATCCCATCTAGATTAATCAAAGATTTGTTTAAATTGATTGAAAGGTCTGCAGAAGTGAGGCTTGATAGGCCAATCAAATTGGTTATCTCAGCGTTATTTTCTACAATTAGATTACCAGCTTCTCTCAAATTATTTAATCCCATAAGGTCATTTAGCATCAAATTATCTTTAATAACTAAATCAAATTCTACTTTCTCAAGGCTTAAAAGACCTCCTAAATTTAGAATATCTCCTGATATAGATTCCTCTATAATAAGATTTCCTTGAACCTCGGAGTAATTAAAAGCATCAATATCTGCTTGAGTATTCAAAGTTAAATTACCATTATAAACCTGAGAAATACCAAGATTTATACAGAAAAGTAATGTCAAATAAAATAATGTGATTTTTTTCATTTTTTCGATTTTAATTTCGAAGCAAAAATATTTATGAAGCTTATAATTGGTGTTGTCAAAAACTTATAATTTTTGCTAAAATTTTATATTGGTAAAAAAGAAATCCCGAACAAATGCCTACCATTTTATTCGGGATTCTAATCATAAAACAATAATATCTATAATCATGCTATATTCTAGCTTAAGATTATAAATTGTTTTTGATATCAATCTTTATTGTATCGTAATACAACCGTCTTTAATTTCAATTTTATCATCATCATTAACGGTCACCCATCCACATTCTGTTTTAATTTCGGCTTTTTCGCTACCGCCTTGTATTGTTACCGATGATGTTTTACTGCTTCCAAACTCAACAGTTTTTGTAGAACCTGCTATTTTAACTTCAAATTTATACGTTTTAGAGTCTTTATTATAATACCTAAGGTATACACTAGCATGTATAGAAAAGGTCGCTAACAATAAAAACACAGATAATGCAATTTGTTTTTTGTAATTCATATTTTATTTTTTTTATTTAAAACTTTTTCACCAAAAAAATTGATTACTTCTTTCTACACAAAGCTACTAAGGATATAAAAATAACACTTGTCAAAAACTTATGATTTCTATCAAAATTCTTATATCCATAGAAAACCTGGTAAAGATTTAAGCAGTATACCGGTTATTTTATAACATCAACTTATTACTTTTAACTTTATGTATCGATAGGTAAGAATGTTACCTTTTTTCTTACTTAATGTGTATGCGCAAGAAGTTGTTTTGGGTATAAATTCCGCAGTCTACATTTTTTTTCTACACAAATAAGAATTCTTTAACAATTATAAGTCTTACAAGTAAAAATGATATAAAATACTGTTTTACAGTGTTTTATATTATAAAAAAATACTTTAATTGGCTCTGGCACAATTATTCTAATACGATAAGCATAACAAAATGTAAATCTTAAAACAAAATTAACAATGAAAAAATTATTTGTATTACCAGTATTAGCATTAGGGTTATTAGCAGGAACTCAAAATATCAACGCACAAGAAGTAGCTTCGGCAGAAACTACTGAAGTAGCTCCTGTTCAAGATAAATATATCGACTTAGCTGTAGAAAACTTACCACAAACAGTTATTGATGCTGTTGCCAAAGATTTTGCCGGTGCAACAATCCAAAAAGCTGCTGCCAAAGAAGATGCTTCAGAATTTAAATTAGTATTGAAGCAAGGTGAAAAAGAAATGGAAGTTTTTTGTGACGCAGACGGAAAGTGGATCACTAAATAATGTATTACCAAACCAACCAAAAAATATGAGTTCTAGTCTATGATGCATAGATTAAACTCTGTAGAGTGATTGAATTAAGAAAGGAGAGTTTTAATACTTTCCTTTCTTTTTATGATTACATTTTTAGATAAAAATCTTTGGTAAGATTAGTATAAGCATCTGTGTATTGATGCCTTGCGTTTTCAATAATTAGTTCATCTATTTTTGATTCGCTTTGAGTTTTGCATAATAGCAACATACTTCTTTTTACTTCGGAAGTTGTGTTCCCTTTTACTCTTGTAATTTTTTTAGGAAACAACCCTACTTGTTCTGCAATATCGATTACTCGTTTCTCTTCTTTATAGGCTATAATGATTGCCAATTGTCCTTTATCAGATAACAATCTAGATGCCCCAACCAATAAGTGTTCGAATGGTAGTGCGTCCTCAAATCTAGCCATGTCACGCTGGGAATCTTTGCTCTTATAATCTTCAGAATAAAACGGAGGATTACTAATCAACATATCATATTGATCATCGATCTCATCAAAAAATTCCTGAAATGAGGCATGATAACAAAACAATCTATCTGCCCAGGATGAAGCCTCAAAATTTTCGACAGCTTGCTCGTAGGCATCACTATCGATTTCTAAAGCATCGATAATCTCTGCACCACAACGCTGTGCCATCATAAGTGCAATCACACCTGTGCCTGTACCTATATCCAAAATTGAGTTTATAGTATCATCGATGGGTACCCAAGCACCAAGCAACACACCATCGGTGCCTATTTTCATAGCACAGCGATCTTGATGAACAGTAAATTGTTTGAATTTGAAGGGTTTATTCATAATTAAAACTGAAACCTAAAAGTAGATTCCAGTATACACTGGAATGACAAAGAATATTAAACTTATAAATAAAGATCAATCAATCCCTCTGGGGTAGTTACCTCAATTGTTTTTGACGTCTTATTGATTTCACCAATAAACTCATCATTCATTGGGATTAAGACCTCGGTACCATTACGGTCAATCTCAAATAAGGCCTGGGCAGTAGAGTCATTAATTGATTTAATAATACCTACTTCTCCAAAAGTAGTATCCATAACTTTAAAACCAATTATTTCGTGATAATAAAATTGATCATCTTTTAGTTTTGGCAATAATGATAATGGTAGATATATATCTGCCTTCATCAGATCATCTGCATCTTCTTCCGAATCAACATCTTCAAACTTTACTCTAAGTAAATCGCTTTTATGCAGTGCAGATTTGTCAATAAAAAATGGAACCAGATTGTCATTATAATCGACAAATACTGATTCCATTTTTACATAACTTTGAGGTTCATCGGTATCTAATTTGATCAATACCTCACCCTTAAAACTAAATTTACTTACGATTTTACCTAGATAGAAGCAGTCTTCTTTCTTCATCGTTTATAATGCAACTATTCTTCTTCGTTGCTAGCTTCTTTAGTTACTTCTTCTGTAGCAGCTTCAGCTTCAGGAGCCGCTTCTACAGCCTCTTCAGTTGTTTCTTCTACTACTTCTTCTGCATTTGCTTCAGTTTCTGCTTGTACAGCATCAGCTTCACGCTTTGCATTTACTTCTTTTTCAGCTTCAAGAGCTTTTGCTTTTGCTGCTGCTTCGGCTTTTGCTACTGCATCTTTCTTAGCGGTAACTGATCCATCTTTTTCTGATAACCATGCTTGAAACTTTTCTTCAGCTTGTTCTTCAGTAATAGCACCTTTTCTTACTCCACCTGCAAGGTGATTTTTAAGTAAAGCACCTTTGTACGATAAGATAGCTCTTGCTGTATCTGTAGGTTGTGCTCCGTTTTGTAACCACTGTACAGCACCATCAACATCAAGGTCAATACTTGCTGGGTTTACATTAGGATTATACGTACCTAGTTTTTCAAGAAATCTACCATCTCTTTTTGCTCTAGCATCAGCTGCTACAATCCAGTAAAAAGGTTTTCCTTTTTTACCGTGTCTCTGTAATCTAATTTTAACAGACATAAATAAAATTAATTTTTGGGTACTCGACCCTGTTTATAATTAAGGGCGCAAATGTACTTATTTTTCTTCAGAAAAGAATCAATAATCTATAAGTTTATTTCTATCCATTAAAGTTATTTCATTCGAATAAAATAGTATTGAATACAAAAGGTCATTAAATAGCAAGATAAGAATTCCTATAAAAACAACAAGAATTAGTTAAAAAAGAGCTTTTTTGTGTATTTCATCGATTAAATATGCTTTTTTTCGATAAAAATTTTGATTTATCCGATTTTTAGCTATATGTTTGTACTGTAAACATTTTTATACGGTATTCCGTAGTCAACATTGCAAAGCCCCAAGCGAATGATCAGAAAAATTACCCCAATTCTGGCAGTCATCTGCCTAATATTTACTTCTTGCACCACAGATATAGAGATCAATGATCCTGCACTTCAAACAAAAATTGATGGCGAGATTTTTAGATCATCTATAAAAAAAGCAACTATCTACGATGATGGCACGATGATTATATCCGGAAGTAATGGAGATAAATCGATAAGTTTCACAATTACGTCGACCAAAACAGGCACTTACAAGCTTGCACAAAATACTGTAAACAAAGTAAGTTTCCTTAAAAATCAAAGTAAATTTATTTCAAAAGAAGGTGAAACTCAAGGAACAGTTCAGGTTTCTGAAATCTACAATAATGAGATTTCAGGTAATTTTCAATTCAAAAACCTTAAAGATGACAAAGGCAATGTCATGAATTTTAGTGATGGATGGTTTTATAAAATCCCCATAGAAAATGGTGTGATTGAAGAGCCACAAATCGAAGAAATCAACCCTTGCTTACTCAATGCATCATTAACCGCAATGGTAGATGGCAATGAGATGATTACTGATGATCATAAAGCTGAATTATTTGGAGTTGAAAATGCATCAATACTAATTACTGCAACCAATGAAGAGGGTGAAATATCTATTGTTTTTCCATCTAATGTTACTGCAGGTGAATATTCTTTGACTGGATCTGGTGCATATAGCGCTACATATACTACCGGTAAAGACAAATCTTCAGTATTATCTGGAAAACTTACAATAACAGAACATGATATAGATACAAAATGTATCAACGGAAATTTCGAGTTCGAAACTCGAAGCGGAAATCAAATATCTGAAGGATTTTTTGATTTTGGTTACTAAACCATAACTCAGCTTGACCATGAAAGGCATTCATTTAAAAAAATGAATGCCTTTCTTTTTTAAACCCCTAACTACACCACCTACTCTATGTAGTTAATAATTATGGATAACTTTTCGAATGGTAGCCCTTTGAATTTCTGTATTTTTGAAAGTCTGATAATATAGGGGTCAAATTTTCTCGAAATATATCTTTTATGTACTTAGTTTTTGATACTGAAACCACAGGGTTACCAAAACGATGGGATGCACCCATCAGCGATACAGATAACTGGCCAAGATGTATACAAATTGCATGGCAGTTACACGATGCTATGGGTAATTGTATCGAACATCAAGATTATTTGGTAAAACCCGAAGGATTTAATATCCCCTATGATGCAGAAAAGATACACGGAATCTCTACTGAACTTGCCGAGCAAGATGGGATTACTTTAGAAGAGGTCCTCGAGAAATTCAATATTGCACTTTCTAAAACAAACTTTGTTGTTGGTCAAAATGTAGGCTTTGATGTTAATATCATGGGAGCAGAATTCTATCGTTTAGGCATAGAAAGTGATTTACAAGACCTTCCGGTATTAGATACTTGTACAGAAACTACAGCAGAACTTTGTCAGATCCCTGGTGGTCGTGGTGGTAAATTTAAGCTTCCAACACTTACAGAGCTACATCAACATCTTTTTGGGGTTGCTTTTGGTGAGGCCCATAATGCTACTGCCGATGTAGAAGCAACTACTCGTTGTTTTCTAGAATTGATTCGTAAGCAGAGTTTTACCATCGAAGAACTTGATGCGCAACCAGATTATTTCCAGAATTTTAAAGAGGCCAATCCTGAGACTATTCAGCTCATTGGATTAAAGCACATTAATCTCAAAAAGGCTTCTCAAAAAATACAAGAAGCGCTTACCAAAAAAGGCACCTCAGGTCTATCTCAGGAAGAAATCGATAACAATATTGCAGCCTTAGAAGAAGCTAATTTTGCACATCTTCATAACCATACTCAATTTTCGGTACTTCAATCTACAACCAGTATTCCTGATCTGATTAAAATTACAGCAGCACACAAAATGAATGCAGTTGCCATGACAGATCATGCCAATATGATGGGAGCATTTCATTTTGTTCAGGGTGTTGCTAATCATAATAAAAGTGTAAAAGCAGCAAATGCAGAAGCCATAGAAAATGGCCAAGAACCAGAAGGAATAGAAATAAAACCGATTGTAGGATGTGAGTTTTTTGTTTGCGAAAATCACAAGGACAAATCCAGAAAAGATAACGGATATCAGATTGTACTATTAGCAAAAAATAAAAATGGATATCACAATCTGGCCAAAATGTCTTCTACGGCCTTTGTAGATGGTTTTTACTACCTCCCCCGAATAGACAAGGAAATTATAAAGCAATACAAAGAAGATATTATTGTTCTTACCGGAAACTTATATGGCGAAGTGCCAAGCAAAGTTTTGAATATTGGTGAAAAACAAGCCGAAGAAGCATTGCTATGGTGGCATCAAGAATTTGGGGATGATCTGTATATTGAGATTATGCGCCATAACCAAGAAGACGAGAATAGAGTAAATCAAGTTCTGATTGAGTTTTCAAAAAAACACAACATCAAGACAGTCGCATCAAACAACACATATTATTGTGAAAAAAAAGACGCCAATGCACATGATATATTGTTATGTGTAAAAGATGGAGAAAAACAAGCCACCCCCATTGGTCGAGGCCGAGGATATCGATACGGTTTACCAAATCAAGAATATTATTTTAAAACACAAGAAGAGATGAAAAATCTCTTCAAAGATCTTCCTGAAGCAATTATTAATATTCAGGAGATCGTAGATAAAATTGAACCTTTTGTACTTGCTAGAGATGTATTATTACCAGCATTTGATATTCCTGAAGAGTTTTTATTTGAAGAAGATAAAGTAGATGGAGGAAAACGAGGTGAAAACAAATATTTAAGACATATCACTTATGAAGGCGCAAAAAAACGATATGGTGAGATTACACCTGCTATAGATGAGCGTCTTGATTTTGAACTGAAAGTTATTGAAAAAACAGGATATCCTGGGTACTTCTTAATTGTAGAAGATTTTATTCGAGCCGCACGTGATATGGATGTTTCTGTCGGACCAGGACGAGGATCTGCCGCAGGGTCTGCAGTCGCCTATTGTTTATGGATCACCAACCTAGACCCTATAAAGTATGATCTGCTTTTTGAGCGTTTCTTAAATCCAGATCGTGTAAGTATGCCAGATATCGATATTGATTTTGATGATGAAGGTCGTGGCCGAGTAATGGACTATGTAATCGAAAAATATGGTTCTAATCAGGTAGCACAAATTATTACTTATGGTACCATGGCAGCAAAATCCTCTATACGAGATACTGCAAGAGTACTAGACTTACCTCTTGGTGATGCCGATCGAATTGCAAAACTAATCCCCAACATGTCCAAACTGGGGAAAATATTTGGTGTTGATGAAGCGACACTAAAGAAAAAGTTTAGAAGTGATGAATTAGAAAAAGTAAATGAGCTCCTTAATATTGCTGAAGGCAGTGACCTAGAAGCCGAAACCTTAAACCAGGCGAGAGTTCTTGAAGGATCTGTTCGAAATACAGGAATTCATGCTTGTGGGGTGATTATTACACCCGATGATATTACCAAATTCGTTCCCGTTGCCTTAGCAAAGGATTCTGATATGTACTGTACCCAGTTTGACAACTCTGTGGTAGAAAACGCAGGATTACTAAAAATGGATTTCCTGGGGTTGAAGACATTAACACTAATCAAGGATACCGTTAAAATTGTAAAAGCAAAACATGGGGTAGAACTCGATCCAGAAAACTTTCCTCTGGATGATGAAGAGACGTATGCATTGTTCCAGCGAGGAGAAACTGTTGGGGTGTTCCAATATGAATCTCCTGGGATGCAAAAATATATGAAGGAACTGAAGCCTACAGTTTTTGCAGATCTTATCGCAATGAATGCTTTATATCGCCCTGGACCTCTAGAATATATCCCGAGTTTTATTAACAGAAAACACGGCACCGAAGAAATTATTTATGATCTCGAGGCTTGCGAAGAATACCTTAAAGAAACGTACGGAATTACAGTATACCAGGAGCAAGTAATGTTACTTTCACAAAAACTTGCCGATTTTACCAAAGGTGAAGCCGATGTACTGCGTAAAGCAATGGGTAAAAAACAAAAAGCGGTTCTAGATAAAATGAAACCCAAGTTTATCTCTCAAGCATCAGCCAAAGGCCATGCCGAAGATAAATTAGAAAAAATATGGAAAGACTGGGAAGCTTTTGCCGCCTATGCCTTTAACAAATCTCACTCTACTTGTTACGCCTGGATTGCATATCAAACTGCATATTTAAAAGCACACTACCCTGCCGAGTATATGGCTGCTGTACTTTCTAACAACATGAATGATATTAAGCAAGTTACTTTCTTTATGGAGGAATGTAAACGTATGAAATTAGACGTACTAGGGCCAGATGTAAACGAATCCTACCGCAAGTTTTCTGTAAATAAAAACGGAGCCGTACGATTCGGGATGGGTGCGATAAAAGGTGTTGGTACTGGTGCTGTAGCTACTATTGTAGAAAACCGAAAAGAAGATGGCCCTTACAGATCTATTTTTGATCTTGCAAAAAGAATAGATCTTCGTGCCGCCAATAAAAAAGCTTTTGAAAGTCTAGCCCTGGCAGGGGGATTTGATTCTTTTACTGAAACCCATAGAGGGCAATATTTTCATGAAGAAGGTGATGGCGTGACTTTTTTGGAAAAAGCCGTGCGTTATGGATCTAAATATCAAGAAAGTGAAAATTCATCTCAGGTTAGTTTATTTGGTGAAGCCAGTGATGTTCAGATTCCAGAACCTGTCGTACCACCATGTGAAGAATGGGGAGCAATGGAAAAACTGGCTCGAGAGAAAGAAGTGGTTGGAATTTACCTCTCTGGGCATCCTCTTGATGACTTTAAATATGAAATGAAATATTTTTGTAATGCTGCACTAATTGATTTTGCAGACCTTGAAGGCAATGTGAATCGTGAACTTTCTTTTGGTGGCGTTATCACATCTGTAGAACATCGTACTTCAAAAAATGGTAAAGGATGGGCAACTTTTTCTATCGAGGATTACAACACAACACACGAATTCAGGATTTTTGGAGAAGAATACCTAAAACATCGTCCGTTTTTGGTAAAAAGCACCTTTGTATATGCCAAAGCTTTTATTAAAGAAGGCTGGGTAAATCGTGATACCGGTAAAAAGGGAGATCCGAGAATACAATTTAATAGCTTTCAGCTGTTACACGATGTAATGGAAAGTTATGCGAAAAAACTCACCATACAAATGGATATCAAAGAACTATCAGATACTAGAATTGATGATTTGAAAGCACTTTTAGGAGAGCATTCTGGAAATCACACCCTAAATTTTGTTATCTATGAAATGGCAGAACAATTAAAATTGCATATGCCAAGTAGAAAACAAAAGGTTAACATCTCTCAAGAATTACTCACAGCACTTGAAGACGAGTCTATTTATTATAAATTAAACTAAATCTTGCTACTCTTAAAACAGAAAACCACCTTATTGATAAATTCCCCTATATTGTAATAGATATATTCGCAATCATCTATGCAAAAAAGGGCTTTTTATCTCATTTTATTTTTGGCTATTGTTATTTGTGGGTTACTTTATTTTTCTCTTTTGAAAGAAAATAATGATTACATCCCTATTACCCCTATCGCAGTGCATCATAATGGCATGAAGTTTATAAGCCATGAAACTTGTGTAGAATGTCACCCAAAGATTGTCGAAAACCATCTAAAAACTGCCCATTTCAATTCTTTTCAACCCGCAAATACAAATACAATTAAAGGGAGTTTCAAAAAAGGGCAGCACAATTTACGACTTAATCAAGATGTATTATTTACTATGGTTAATCGAGACTCTAGCTTTTATCAAGAACCTATTATTAACAAACAAAAAACTCCTTTCTATTCTGCAAAAATGGATCTTGTTGTAGGTTCAGGAACCAAAGGACAATCCTATCTAATGTGGAATGACACTCAGTTATTTCAACTACAAGTATCTTATTTCACTCCTACAAATAGCTGGATCAATAGTCCTGGAGCACCAGATCAATTAACTCCAGCCAGACCTGTTCTAGAACGTTGCCTAGAATGCCATACTACCTATGCGCAAAATCTTTCTGGCAGTAAAAAAGGGAACTCGTTTCACAAAACTAACATTGTGTATGGTATAGATTGTCAACGCTGTCATGGTGAGGTGGCTGCACACATTCAATATCATAAACTAAATCCAGAAGAATTAATCCCTAAGCATATTATACAATATAGCACTCTTACCAGACAACAACGATTAGATGCTTGCGCTTTATGTCATTCTGGACTAAGAAAAGAAACCTCTCAGGAAGCTTTTGGATTTAATATTGGAGATGTTTTAGAAAACTTTTCTATGCCTGATTATGATGAAAAGAGCTTAAATACATTAGATGTTCACGGCAATCAATATGGTTTATTAAAAGCTAGTAAATGTTTTCAAAAAAGCGAAACTTTAGATTGCACCACTTGTCATAATCCTCATAAAAATGAAAGAGGGCAGTTAGCTCTTTTTAATCAAAAATGCATATCCTGTCATAGTACCATGAAAACCCCAATTGCGTGTAGCGGGGATGTACAAAAAATTCAGGAAATGGGTAATAATTGTGTGCAATGTCACATGCCACTGGCAGATAGTAAAACGATGAAAATTCAAATCCCGAATGGTGATGAAATTGCTGTTAAGGTAAGAACTCATTTGATAGGGATATACCATAAAGATTCGCAATAAAAGATTAATCAAAAAAGCTTCTTGCCCAGTTCTCTGCCTCATCAAGGTCTTTAAAAAATGTAAAGGCTTCGTTCCAAAGAGGCTGTTCTTGCATTGCTCTTTTTACTTCATCAGGATTTTCAGAAACAATAGCAAAACCTATCATATTTTTTAGTATCCTACCTTTATAAACATTCAAATCAATATCATGCGGAAATTTGCGATGTGTAATAAATATAAAATTATCTCCCTTATAATACTCTTCTAGATATGAAGTTATTTCTTTAGCAGTTTCAAGAGTTACTGCAGAACCCTCATGCATTACTAAAATTGCATGAGTTTCTTTAAAAAACAAATCACAATAAGGTAGTTGGGTTTCTTTCATTATCTTTAATTCGCAATTACAAATATAATGTTAATTTTATTTTAAAATAGTTCCTATAATAATTAGAATTAAATCATTAATATTGTTTTTGTATCCAAGACATAATTAATTACCTATATTTTTTAGTTTTAATTTTTCTGGGTATCAAAAAATCAAATGACTCTATAATCAAAACAAATATTGTCTGTGTAAGCTTTGGCAGAATTATTGACTAATTTTGTGAACATTAAAATAAAGTAAGAATTTTTTAAACAATAAATAACTATGGCACTAGAAATAACAGATGCTACCTTTGATGAAGTAGTATTAAAAAGTGACAAACCTGTATTAGTTGACTTTTGGGCAGCTTGGTGTGGCCCATGTAGAATGGTAGGTCCTATTATAGAACAAATAAGTGAAGAATATAACGGCAAAGCTGTTGTAGGTAAGGTAGATGTAGATGCAAACCAAGAATTTGCAGCTAAATATGGTGTTAGAAATATCCCAACTGTTTTAGTTTTTCAAAACGGTGAAGTGGTAGGTCGCCAGGTGGGAGTATCTCCAAAAAATGTATATGCAGATGCTTTAGATTCACTTTTATAAGAAACTATATTAATAAAAATAGAAAAAGGTTTGACTATCCGTCAAACCTTTTTTATTTTCACAGTAATCTTTACTTATGGATATCCAAAAAGAAATAAATAAAACGGGCGGCTTTACTAATCTTGAGTTATTAGCTAAACAAGTTGTTGAAGGTTTTATCTCGGGTATGCATAAAAGTCCTTTTCATGGTTTTTCTGCTGAATTTGCAGAACACAAGGTTTACAATAACGGTGAAAGCACAAAACATATTGATTGGAAACTTTTTGCCAAAACAGATAAATTATTCACCAAACGTTATGAAGAAGAAACAAATCTTAGATGTCATATTATTATAGATAATTCTTCTTCGATGCATTATCCAGAAGTAAAAGAGCATCATTTAGAATCATTAAATAAAATAAGTTTCTCTGTACTAGCTACTGCCTGCCTTATGAATATTCTAAAAAAACAGAGAGACGCTATTGGTTTAAGTATTTATAGTGACCAGTATGATTATTATGCTCCCGAAAAAGGTAGCGAAAGGCACCATCAAATGTTACTGAACACATTAAATGAAACCATAACCAAAAAATCTAGTGTCAAAAACACAGATACTTTTAAGTTTTTACACCTGATTGCAGAGAAGATACATCGCAGATCATTGATATTTTTATTTACAGATATGCTACAGGCTACTTCAAGTCCAGAAAAGCTATTTGAAGCACTAAGACACCTTAAATATAATAAGCATGAAGTTATTCTTTTTCATACTTATGATAGTGAAAAAGAATTGGATTTTGACTTTAGTAATCGCCCTACTCGATTTATTGATGTAGAAACGGGTGAGTTTATCAATCTTTATGCAGATAATATCAAGGACAATTATCAAAAAGCTGTTTCAAGTTATTTTTATGATTTAAAAATGAAATGCGCTCAATACGGAATTAAGTATGTAGAGGCCGATACCACAAAAGATTTTGATAAAATTCTAACCACTTATATGGTTGAAAGGCAGAAATTTACTTAACCAAAGATTATAAAAGTCAAAAAAAATAAAAAAAACATTTGCGGGTAATAAAATGAGGTGTATATTTGCATCCGCAATAAGGCCTTGGTCTGGTAGTTCAGTTGGTTAGAATACCTGCCTGTCACGCAGGGGGTCGCGGGTTCGAGTCCCGTCCAGACCGCAATCCCGAAGCACCGGGAGCTAAAAAGCTTCAATAATAATTGAAGCTTTTTTTAGCGAGAAAATGTTGTGTTGTCTCACACATTGTGTGAGAGGTTTAGTAGTAAACCGATGAGAAGCTTTTCCATATTAATTTGGAGAGGCTTTTTTTAATTTAAAGCACATATAATTAATTTCCCAAGACATCATCCTTGGTACTACCCGCAATTAACATCACTTCACTTATTAAGTCTTGATCTACATTTAATTGCTCGAGGGTGGCCTGCAAATGTTTTGCAACAGCATTAAAATGACCTTCTGTAAGATTCATACCCATATGGGCATCCCGCATATTTTTGCCTGTATATTGCAAAGGAGCCCCAAAAACATACGCCAAAAAAGCCTTTTGCTTACTTGCCTGTGATTTCATATCTGTTTTAACAAAAAAGTGATTAACCGTATCGTCGTCCAATATTTTCTTATAAAAAATATCTACTGCTGCATTTACAGCATCCATTCCTCCTAGTTTGTCGAATAATGTTTTTTCTGCTATCATGTGATTATTTGTATTTAATTCAGTTTATTAAATCCGCATCCAGTATAATAGTAAGATTGATTATTGCTAAAGCTTTTTAAAAATTAACAACCTTAAATCAATAGCTGTAGTTTTCAATATGTAATTTACGAAAATTGACCCAGAGAGGAGTCTCAATTTTATCACTAACCTATGACATGGTGAATAATATGATTTAAAAATGCAACATAATTTGTCTTTCAATAAAAACACAAAACATAATAGTGCTATGCTTCAAAATAGAGTTTCCCAATTTTCTGATACTTTGATCACATAAAACCAAAGAAATATACACGATACCACAAATTTTATAAAAGTGCCTGCCAAAAAACCAATAAATGAACCAAAAGCGGCTTTTAAAGCTTTTGATGAATCGCTATTATCCTTAATTATTTCACCTATAAATGCTCCTGCAAATGGACCTATAATAATTCCTAAAGGTCCCATGAAAATAATACCAATAATAAGACCAAGAGAACTGCCGATCATCCCATACTTAGTCCCTCCAAATTTTTTAGTTCCTAAAGCAGGAACAATATAATCAAGTATCCAAACTAAAATTGAAACCCCTAAAGTAACTCCTAAGAAAGTCCAGTTTTGTGGCACAGCATCTGTAAAATGTAGTATCAACAATCCAATCCATGACGTAAAAGGGCCTGGCAATACAGGAAGAAAACTTCCAATAACACCCAAAACACAAAAAAGAAAGCCAATAATAATTAAGGCTATATCCATATATTTTTTGTTTATATGACGATACTATCACCTATTTGTTACGTAAATTTTAAATAACTATCCTCCCCGACTATTTCTATTTCTATTTCTATTTCTATTTCTATTTCTATTTCTATTTCAAAGATCGTATTAATGACTTGCAAACTTTTTGATTATTGGTTTCTTTTATTTTTTTTAACTAAGAAATTAGTTATAACTAAATATTTAGTTATATTTGTTTTTTAAACTAAAGAATTAGTTGAATATTTAAATGAACTTTATTTCATGAAACAACTCACAAAGGCCGAAGAAGAAGTAATGCAACTATTATGGGAGCAAGAAGAAGCAAATGTAGCTTCAATAATTGAGCAAATGCCAAACCCTAAGCCTGCTTATAATACTATTTCTACAATTATTCGAATTTTGGAAAACAAAGAATTTGTTGCTCATCGTAAAAAAGGCAAGGGGTACATATACTTCCCATTGGTAAAAAAAGACGATTATAGCGGTCAATCTCTAGATAAGTTGATGAATAATTACTTCAATGGATCTTTTAGAAATATGGTTTCTTTTTTTGTAAAAAAGAACGACATGAGTGTCAAAGATTTTGAACAAATTTTAAAAGAATTAGATAAATAAAATAAATTATTATGCTCCACTACCTGCTGCAAACCTTAATTTTTCAGGTGATTTTTTTAACACTTTATGATATACTTCATAAAAAAGACACCTTTTTTACCTTGAATAGACTTTACCTCATTATTACCCCTATACTTTCATTAGTCTTTCCTTTTATAAAAATAGACGCTTTTAGCACTCAAACATCACAGGTCTATTTTACTCAATTAGAAAGAGTAATTACGATCTCTTCAGACAATCTTGTTGTATTGGGCACAACTGGACCTGAACAAAACCCGATAAACTGGTGGTTAATAGTATATTTTATAGGTGTAGGGATAAGCCTTTTTCTTTTAATACTTAAGTTTTATAAGCTTAATATTATGAAAACTTTTTCTTTCAAAATCAATATTAAAAACAAGAAGATAGTAACGCTCCCAAATAGTACTCAGGCGTTTTCATTCTGGAACACTATCTATCTTGGGGATGGGCTAAATGAAGAAGAGAAGAAGCAAATTCTTATACATGAAATTGTACATGTAGATCAAAAACATTCATTAGATCAATTATATTTTGAATTTTTAAAAATATTTCTTTGGTGGAATCCTTTAATCTATATCAATCAATCCAGAATAACTGTATTACACGAATATATTGCTGATGCAGTTGTAATATCTTCTGTAGGTAAGAAAAATTACATCCAACAATTATTAAATGCGACTTTTCAAACTCAGGAAATCACATTTGTCAATCAATTTTTTAATCAATCATTAATCAAAAAACGAATCGTTATGTTACAAAAATCCAAATCTAAAACTATTGCAAAATTCAAGTACCTATTACTTGTTCCTGTCATTATAGGCATTCTTACTTATACTTCATGCAATGATGAAACAAATCAATCTACTACTGATCAAACAGAAATTTCAAAGAATAATGAAGCTATAGACATCTCTGAGCGTTTAAAAAGTGGAGAACCCAAATGTCCTAATCAGAATTCTGAATACGACAGAAACCTTGACAATTATTTAAAAGTAAGAAACGGAAAAAATTCTGAAGTCATTCTTGATATCATTTCGATAGAAACCTATAAAAAAGTAAGAACAGTATTTATAGCTGTAAATACTACTCAATTTATTAGAAACATCCCAGAGGGTATATATCGACTTAATATCAATTTTGGAGACGGCTATGCAGAAAAAACAGTAAACGGAACATGTAAAGCCTATTTTAAAAATGAAAAATTAACAGAACCAGGTGTTCAAGAACTTGATTTTAATACTAAAAAAAGAAAAGAAGGAATAGATGTACCTTCATATAATATAACTCTTGATTTACCAGGAGATTCTGATGACACGGGCCCTATTGATACTGTAGATACAATTGGACAACAATCAGTGACAGCCTCTATTACTCGGGATGCTGAACCTAAATGCCCTAACAAGGATGCCAAATACGATAATAAACTTGATAACTATCTAAGAGTAACAATTGGCAAAAGTGCCGATGCGATAATAGAAATGATTTCTCAAGAAAATTCTAAAAGTATTCGAACAATACACATCAAAAGTAATCAAGTTTATTTTATAAGAAATATCCCAGAAGGCAAATACAAACTTCATATCGCTTATGGTGATAATTATGCTGAAAAAACAATAAACGGAGTCTGCAAAGGGTATTTTAAAAATGAAAAAGCTACTGAAATTGATAAAAACACACTGGATTTTACAACGGTAATTACAGATAGAGGCGTAGATGTTCCTTCATACAACATAAGTCTAGATCTAGCAGATGAAGATCATGATCATTCTTAATTAAAAAAATGACACTATAGTTAATAAAAAAGGTTACCTGTAATGGGTAACCTTTTTAACATATAAAACCCTTTGGGATTATTCTTTGATTAATAAAATTTTATCAACTTCATTGCCTTCAAAAACATGAAGTATATAATATCCAGACGGTAAATTATTTACATTTATCTGGTCTTGATAACCTTTTAATAGTACTTCTTTTTGTAATATTCCAATAGAATTATAAATCTTCACCCTAGCACCTTTTGATACACCAGCTACTTTAATCCAATCAATTCCTGGGTTTGGAAAAACGCTAATTTTATTACTAATCTCTTCTTTTACAATAAAATTGCTACGCTGTGATGTACCTCTATAAGTTATTACTAACTGTGGAGGCTTATTGGCTCCATTTTCTTTGGATGCAAATGCAAAATCATTTCCAGAAGTTGCAGTAAGCACAAGTGATAGTTTATTACCGGATATTGATCCTGTATTTAGGTTTACCGTCTTAGTACTGCCTATTCCGTATGTTGCATTTATATTACCTAATAAAACTCCTGAAGATGGTTTATTACCATTAGATAGATTACTTTCTGTCCAATTGTTAGAAGTTCCCTTATTCACATTCATATTACCATTTCCAGCATCAGAGTTTACTGTGAATTTTAGTTCTGCTTTAGTAATCGTTCCATTAATTCCAGAAAGATCAAACATTAAGTATCCAGATCTCTTATTTTGTTCTACACGAACAAGAACATCGTTAAACCTAGTTGCTCCTTGCAGATAAGCATCATGGATCGGAGATAAAGTAACTGTCTGTTCTATTGGAGCATTAACTTTTGTTGTGATTACTTTGTCTATATTAAACAAAAATCCAGCCGCTCCTTTGTATAGTAAACGTATAATTTTCTCCCCTGAAGATAATGAAACATTTACAGAGTATTTCTTATAATTGTGCCATTGTCCTGTTACAGGAATAGATATTGTACCCACAGTATTACCCCCTTCGATGATATCAATACTACCACCTATACCAGCACTAGATGCATAAAAATCAAAAACATAATCTCCAGTAGAGCCAACATTTACTGTATAATCGGTATGGTCTCCATTTACAATATATCCTAAATTCTGATTTGAAGTTCCTGGAGTATTTTCGATACGAACACTTCCTGATTTTGAACCAAAACCTTCAGCTTCAAAAGCCCCAGGAATATTGATCGCATCTGTTGGTGGTGGTGGGGTGTTGTCTTCTACTTCAACAATAACACTGGTAGAAGTAGCTGAAGCACCATCATTATCTGTCGCTTTTGCAGTTGCATTATATGTTCCAGCATTAGCAATCGTAGTTGTAGTTTGGTAAGGAGCCGTTGTATCTTCACCAACTTTGTTAGCTCCAATATAAAATTCAACTTTTGATACTGTACCATCTGTATCAGATGCATTTGCCTTAAGTGTAATGGTTTCACCTTCACCAAAAGTTGTTCCATCTGTAGGAGATGTCATCACTACTTGCGGTGCAGTATTCTCAGACCCTCCACAATCTTCTAAAACCTCAGCAGGACCATTTCCTGTAGGTTTTGTATACGCTTTTGAAAGCACAAATTTATCCATTTCAAATCCATCTTCTCTTAGAGAGAATGAAATTGTATGTACACCAGCCGAAGGAACGTTTAAAAATATCTTTTGTGCTTCACCACAATGATTTGCAGCGGTACGTTGTTTACTTTCCCATGTCCATTGGTTTTTACCAGCACACCATTGCATTCTCTGACCAGATGCTGGCCAGTTTCCGTTAATCCCTACATGAACTCCATTATCTTCAGAACCTGTAGAATGTGCACGCACCCAAACAAAATATTTTCCTGCTGAAGTAAATTTCACTTTATAATTTACAATGGTTGTTTCACCTGCAACGTTACTAAAGTTTTCTCCGGGGATTAGTGGATCACCGTGAGTCACTCTAGTATCAGGAAGTATTTCAAGATACCCTCCATCACTTGCTCCATTTGCATGATTTGGGTCTGGATCTGGTGTTGGTGTTCCTGCTGTGCTTCCATCAAGAACATACCATTTTCTCTTATCACTCTTGGATTGACTATCAAAATGTTCTGCCTCTACTGCTGCCACTCCATTTTTTTCAATAGCAACACATCCATCGGTACCTCCTCCTCTAATTGTAATAGTTGCTGAGGGAGATGTCTTCGAAGCCCCTTCATTATCAGTAGCTTTTGCTGTTATCACATAGTTTCCTGAATTACTTATCGTTGTTGTTGTTTGGTAAGGTGCATTTTGTTCTGTGCCAATCAAATTTCCATTTACAAAGAACTCTACCTTGGCAACGGTACCGTCAGAATCAGATGCATTAGCGCTTAGAGAAATGGTTGCCCCAGGATCAAATGACATTCCGTTTGAAGGGGAAGTCAAAGTAACTTGCGGTACATTATTATCAGATCCGCCTGTATCTATTTTAAAATCTAACCAATTGATATTATATAAGCCACTTGCGCCTCCTACAAAATCTAATCTTAAAGTTTGCTCTCCTGCGGTAAGATTAAGTGACGTTTTTACCGTTTGCCAATTTTGCCAACCTCCAGTTCCTGATGTTGTTGCCTCACCGATAACGGTTCCGTTTGATTTAAATACTATTTTACCTCCCGAATTGGCACTAGCCACTCGAACGTCAACAGTATATGCACCAGCCGTGTTTACCTTTACGGCATATGTTGCAAAATCTCCGTTTTGAATAAAACCTATATTTTGCCCTCCACCGATATCTGTAGTTGGCTCTGCC
Source organism: uncultured Aquimarina sp. (assembly GCA_947501475.1). Classification (GTDB taxonomy): domain Bacteria; phylum Bacteroidota; class Bacteroidia; order Flavobacteriales; family Flavobacteriaceae; genus Aquimarina. The sequence continues at coordinate 183,331 of CANMWA010000011.1, forward strand.
TGTATACCTGATTGGCTATTAAAATCTTCAGCCTCTACTTTGCCAGGAATCGCAATAGCATCGGTAGGAGGAGGAGTTCCTCCTTTTTTGGTAATTAACGCGACCCAATCATTATTGGATGGCGCAACTAAATTACCTCCTAAGGTAGCTTTAGCAGTTAAATTTCCTCCAGAACGTGGGTTGTACCATTGTACATCATAATTACCATTTCCTGAAGGAAGATTAAGTCCTGTGGATCCTCCATTAGGTCTGTACACTGCATATACTTCACCTGCTTTTGCCAAAACATAGTCATTACCATCTCCGGTTACTCCGTCTGAAGAAACCATATTACTCAAAGAACCTTGCAAATAGGTATTAAAGAATTGTAAAGCTCTGCCTGCATCAGTATATTTAGCATCTCTGGTTCTATGGTTTTGTGCATTAAGGTCGGTGCCATTTGTTTGGTAACCATAATAATACTCTACTCCCATTCCGCCAGCCATCAACGTACCCCAAAGTACTTTGTCGCGTACCAATTTATTATCTTTTGGGTCTGCATCTACCCCGATATTTGCACTACCTTGTTCATCATTAGCCACTACCCATTTCTTACCTGAATTACGGGATTTTTCTAACCAACGTTTTACATCATTATGCACTTTATTCTTATCTGTTTGCACAGAAGCTCCAGTTAATTCAGAATTATTACCTAATAACGGGTTATATCGTTGGTCTTGTTGTCCTGGATAGGTGTGGATCACAATGTGATGATCATATGGATCTAACTGTTTGATATAGCTCGCTGTGCTCTTAACAACATTATCTGGTATCGTTGTTTCTTCAGCAAGATTCCAGTTAAGAGCCAAGTGGTGTCCAAAACGTGCTACCAATTCACGGTAATACAATTTTCTCTGTCTTCCGAAACCATTATTATCCATGATGTTATCATTTTCGGTTTCCAAAGTTTTGAAATGCATAAACATTCCTTTCTTGTCTGCATATTCGAATATCTTTTCCCACTGCGCCAGTTTGGACACATCAAATCTATCTTTGTGTACTCCTTGATTCCATTGTTGTCCATCATTATAACCGTTGTACGTATTTACACCAACTTTTAATAAATGAGGAAATACATTTTCATCATCACCATGCAGACTTAATGTTAAGAAAGAAAAGGCATTTAACCCTTTATTAGAAAGGTATCTTACTACCCCCAATAATTCAGTTCCTTTTCCGCCATTCCAGGTATAAGCACTTGCATCTGAAGCTTGATAATCTTGTTGGTGAGGATTCCACGTTTTACGTCTATTCCCTCTATTGGGTGTATTATCAAAATCATTATATGCCAATGTGTTTTCTGGTGCATCAGCTCCAGCTTTTACAAACCAATTTCCGTTTGGGTTGGTAGGGTTTGTTCCTGTATATCTAAGATAATGTTGTCCAACATATCGTAGCATTCCTTTATCTTTTGCTCTATGATCTCTTCCTGCTTTATCAGATTCTGAAATATTAAAAGACCCATTGCTTCCATCCATAAATCCAGCACCAGATCCGCCACCATTAATAGCAACATTTGATCCTGATTTGAAAGACGCAGACCAGTTCCAGACTCCTGTTTGCTCGGGTGCAAAATGTACTCGCCATTTGTTACCAGAAGTACAACTGTTATTTTCTGCATTACCACATGCCGCATAATATCCTGGCACTTTAATACTTCTATTACTACCTTGATGTGTGAATGTGACTTCTAATCTGAAATCTGAAAAAGGATTAGGGTTTGCTGTCTCTGAAGTGTTGGGACCATTAAAGGTCAAACTGACCTTATGCCACCTTTTTAATTCCCCCTCTGGGGTCTGGGCCATTGTTATAAGCCCAAGAAGGAAAAATGTAATTAAACAATTGAGTTTGTTAAGTCTCATAATAAGAAAATTAAATTAAACATTTGATTTGTGTATAATTGCGCATATCGAATATGCATTAGTTAACTAGGGATAGAAAAGGGATATATTTTCTCATACCTCTCAGTTAGATCTTGACACCTATATCAAATCCATATCCTAATGTAGAATTAGCTCTCTGACCGTTCTGCTTCACTGTACTTGATTTCATAAAGGTTTTCATAAGTTTATGTGGTTTTAGTTTATTTTTTATGATCATTATTTTTTTAAGTTTCTCATTACGAGATTCCTAACAGACCATCTTTGAATGTTCAGGGTGTCTATAAAGTATTTATTAACAAACTCAACTAGTATAATTACAATCAGACACCCTTCTTCATCCTTACTCTATTACAAATTTTGTTTTAGTTCCATTTTCAATATGTAGGAAATAAATACCGCTTGGTAACTTGTCTACATTTAGGATGTTTCCGTTTAATGATGAGTTCATTACTTGTTTGCCATAAAAATCAAATACTTTGATAGGGCTATTGGATTGTTGTACACCTTCAATATTAATTTGATGGGTAGCTGGATTAGGATAAATACTAACTTTGTTATCTATTTTGAATTTTTCTGAAGCTAAATTTCGGTTGTCTGATGATACGGTTATCTCCCATTTTTGGTTATTGTTTGCTGCACTATATCCCCAGGTATGAACACTAGCATTAATTCTACCACCCGCTCTATCTAGCGCTACATTTTGACAATGCATGGGTTTAAAAACAAATGTTCTCCCATTTTTAATTGCCTTCCATTTTTGATGATTACTACCAGCGCTTGTATATGTAGCCACATTATTACCGTTACCACATCTAGCATAAGGAACTTCGAGAAACCTATTTGTCTTTACGTTTTTTATAGTATACACATTATCGCCAATATGGTTGAAAACCCATTTCTGGTCACTGTAATTACCGGGATTATGCATTATAGCTTTGTGATTTTCCTGGGATCGTGATAGTAATCGCTGATTTGATTGAGTAGATTCTATAAAATAAGTGCCATTAGCAATAAGCTGTCCTCCAGAATTAGAACTGCCAACCTTGAAAGTCAATGTTTTTGTAGTTTTATCTCCTTTATCATCTGTAGCTTCAGCTTTTAAAGTATAGGTTCCTTCTTCAAGGTTTTTAAGTTGGGTATCTTTATTAGCTAAGTGCCCCCATTCGTATGGTGCAAAATTTTCTTGCCTTATAAATTGATTGTTGAGATACAATTTTACATTAACGATATTTCCATCAGGATCTGAAGCATTAACTATGGGTCTAATGCTTGCTCCCTCATCCAATTGTGCTCCATTTGCAATTCCTGAAAAACTAACAACAGGTAATTGATTTTGCCCACCGCCGCCACTTTGTTTCATGGCATATAATGTACCATGTTTTGGAGGCGTGTTAAACATAGGAACCACCTTTCTATCTCTATTGAATGTATATACCTTCTTATCTGTATACTTTTTCCCATTACTCCCATCAATAACATCATTATCATAAAACATGTTTCCTCGACCCGGATCACCATGATAGCTAGCTCCAGTTTGAAATGGACTCCAAACATGCCAATAAGGCTTATGAATCTTACTTTTTTCTATCAAATTGAGTCCGAGGTCTCCTTGGTGAAAATTCATATCCGTTTCGCTATGACAATCATAAACAACATTATAAATAGCACCTTGCTGGATGGCCCAGTGACGTACATTTTTGACTGTATTTTTGACCATTAACACATAAGTACCTGAGCAGTTGATACCATATCCGTGACCATTGTTGCCTTTTTGAAAAGCTCCGCTAACCAGCGTATTTCTAATAGTAATATGCTTACTTAGATTCGAAATGATTAGATGTGCAGATCCAGAGTCTCTAAAGTTGCAATTGTCTATCCAACAGTTTTTAGTATTACCATCCATTCTTACATAGATAACATCTATATTTTTTACTGTATGATATTTGAAATTAGGGCGATCATGGTATACTCGTTCGTTCGAGTAATTTTGGCTTCTTATTGAATACGCAGAAAAATAGCTAAATGCCCAGTCATGATCTAGTGGAAACATTTGTTTTCCTTGATAATCTGCATTATAAATCATTGAGAAGTCTTCTAAACCAGCATTTTGAATATTTTTCCAAAAAAAGACTTCTTTTTTCTTGGGTTCAGAAGCTCCTTGAAAACGCATAAATACTTCTAATAACACTCCATTCTTACTCTCTCCACGAAGAATGACGTTGGATTTCATCGTAATTTGACTTCTGATAGGATAGGTTCCGTTTTTGAGCAATACTACCCCTCCTCCTGAGGAATTCACAGCATTAATGGCTGATTGAATATTGTTTGCCATATCCGAATCCCCAGACACTACAGAAAGGGTTTGTTTTACGGGAGTACTATAACGGTAAGGAATCCCCCCTTGTACACCTGCTTTTGCATATTCTCGCATTGCAGGAAATCGGTTATCATATTTACTTTCATCAAAAACCCATCCCGGGTCTCCTAGTTGTTGTGCCACACCCATGTTTAATGTAAATAGAATGGCAAATAATACTAAAAAGTGATTCGTTGTTTTCATAAATTTTGTGTGATTTTATTCTATAACAAACTTTATTTTTGCACCTTTTCCGGTGTGTAAAAAGTAGATTCCGCTAGGCAGTTTGTCCACTTTTAAGGTATTGTCGTTTAGTGAGGTATTAATCACTTCGTTACCATAAAGATCAATTACCTTGACTTGAGTATTGTATTTTACACCTTGTATACGAATGATATCGGTTGCCGGGTTTGGGTATAGATCAATTTTGTTTTCTTTAGAAATTTCAGAAGCTATACTGCGAGCACCAGATGACGGCATTAGTTTCCACTTCTGATTATTGTTTGTGGCACTATATCCCCAAATATGTACATTGGCATTAATTGCACCTGCTGCTCTATCCAAAGCTACATTCTGGCAATGCACAGGCTTAAAGGAATAGGTACTCGCACTCTTTATTGCTTTCCACTTTTGGTGACTATTATTTGCACTCGTATACGTGGCTACATTATTACCGTTACCACACTTAGCATAGGGAACTTCTAAATATCTATTGGTTCCTTTATTTTTTATGGTATAAACATCATCTCCCAGGTGAATAAATACCCAGCGTTGATCATCATAATTTCCAGGATCATGCATTCTGGCGCTATGATTTTCTAAACCTCTGGATAGTAATCGCTGATCATTTTGATTTGATGTAATATAATAAGTCCCGTTAGCTATTAATTGTCCTGAAGAGGGCGGTGCTGTCTCTACCTCAACGGTCACATTGGTCACCTGATCTGTATCCAAAGCCTGCTGCCAATTGGTTCCTACTGGACGAATATGTGATTTATAAGAATATCCATTTCCTGTAGCGGGAATAGAAGGTAGGTTGATCGTTACTGCTTTGACACCAGAACCTTGGCTAATGCGTTCTACTTTGCTAGCGATCCATGTATTGTTTTTCCAGAAGCTTACCGCAATTTCACGATCCACAGATGCAGCATATTGCATATTAAATGTATATGATCTTTCAGGATTTATTGTGGTTGGAGCATTTTCAAAACTAACTTGATCTACTATTGATGGTGGTGTGCCATCATTTACAGGTTTGTACGTTCGAACCCAATCGACATAATATTTGTTTTTATTCTGATTTGCGAGTTCTGCATCGGTTGCAACGATACCCTGGTTTGATCTCCAGGCATGATCTTCTATATCGATAATCATAAACGAGTCTCTATTAAGACCAAGCCCTTCTGGATCATTGATGCCATTTCTACGAAGTTCATGTACCAACTTACCGTCATAATAAAAATCAACTGTAAAAGAGTCTTTCCAGTAGGCTCCAAAGGTATGCCAATCGTTTCTCCAGGGTTCTTGATTTGGCAATGTATGATGTTGTTGATCATTTAAATCCTGAAGAATCTGGTTATTAGCTCCTCTTATAAAAACATGATAGTTAGAAGAAGCTCTTGCTGCGAACCAAGTTTGGTTGGGTCTATCACCACCATAAACCTCTAGAATATCTATTTCGCGCTTATCATCAGGGCTTAAGAACCAAAAATTAGATGATAATACCTGGTTGGCAACACGTGCCTTAACCTCAGTATATATTGGATATTTTATAGGTGTTTTTGAAGTAATAACTCCACAATGAACTTTGTTAGTTCCTAGCTTGCGTGATGCTTTGATTATCAGACTCCCTCCTGAAACATTGGAGTTGTTACGGGTCCATTCTGTTAAACCTGGGCCAGACCATCCATTAAAATAAGTGTCCTTCCATTTACTAGTAAATTGGTTTCCTTTACCGTTATAATTAAAATCATCAGAATAATTGGGTAATAGCTCCCATTTTTTTCCATTTCCTGCACTTGCAGGAACCGGAATTCCTTGCCAATCAGCCTCACCATTAACATTCGCTACAACTACATTATCAACCTGATCTGTATCTATTGCTTCTCTCCAGGTCGTGCCCATTGGTCTAATATGTGTTTTATACATATATCCAGATCCTGCATCGGGCAAAGATGGTAAAATGACTGCAATCGATTTTGTGCCTTTTCCTTTGACAACTATTTCTTTTTGTTGAGCAATCCAACTAGTAGCAGACCAAAACTCTACTACTATTTCTCTATTGTCTGATGCTTCGTAATCAATATTAAAAGTATAGCTGGTTTGAGGATCAATAGTTATTGGTGCATTTTTAAACCCTACTTTGTCTACTCCTCCATTTCCATTATCATCGACTAATTTGTATGATCGTACCCAATCGTAATATGTGGTGCGATTAGCAGTAGAATCGTTCATTCCGTCTTGTCCTGCTTTTGGTGGATTCCAATCATATGTTTCTACTACCATGCGTAGATACATTGGCAAATCAAAATCTGCTGAAGGGGTAATTGTATTTACTAGCTTTCCGTCTAAATAAAATAATACTTCGTTTTTATTTTTCCACCATACTCCGTAGGTATGATAGCCCTGCCAGGATTGACCACCAAGTTCTGCTTTACCTCCTTTTTGTCCGACCGGTGTACTGTTGCAATTGGTATTTCGGCTATGTGTATTTGAATTCATACTTTTGATCATTGTATTAATCCAATTAGCATTACCAGAATTAACCCCAACGGTTTCAGTAATATCCAATTCTGTTGTCCTTATATCACAGCCAGAACCTTCATTTCTCTTATTAATAAGCCAAAAAGTTGAAGACATAAAAGTTTTATTGGCTTTCATTCGTGCCTCATAATAACCATAAAGGTTTTTGGTTTTTGATCTTACCAGTCCACCATTATGAGTCCATCCATTAAATGGGTTTGATTTTTTTGAGGCTGAAATTTTAAGGTTTCCGCCCGAAACAGATACCGATGATTCTTCAAATCTAGCAGGTCGTCTACCTTCCCATTGGGGAGTATTTATTGCCCATTTGGCAGTATTAAGAGATGTATCATTAAATTCATCAGAGAGTTGATCTATCTTCTCCCATTTTTTTCCATTAGGAGCAGTAGGAGTTTGGGCATTTAAATGAGCAATAGTAATACCAAGAAATACTAACGAAAGTAAATTTTTAATTAAGGTCATGATGCGATTATGTTTTTGTTTGGTAATCTTTTTATATAACAGAGCATTAGTTTAAGAGCTCTGAAATTCGATTTTTTTGATTTTATTGAATAGTATACTTAATACACTATTTGATAACTGGGTGAAAAATTATTTATCGAAGAATTTCTAGATAATCGATTGTAAATATGTAAAACTGTTTTCATAATTGAGTTCGTGTTTGTTTATGTGAATGGGGATATTTCAACTTTAAAATTTTTAACAAGCATTGATATCCGTATGCTATTATTCGATTTTTATTGTTACTATTACATGTAAAGTTCTCTTAATTAAACGAGTGATTATGTATTTGTTAAGGGTACATTAAGGGTACATTGAATGAAAAAAGAATACAAACAGCGTACTATTTTTTATTTTATACGTTGTTATGAAATAATACTAACTAACCCCAACTCATGTGAAATATTTAGCCTACTGGATTATAGTGTTTACACTACTGCAAAACCTTAATCCTTTATTTAGTCAAGATTCTCAAGCACCCGAAAAGCAGATTAAACATATAGATAGTTTATACGAGATTGCCAAGAAAGATCTTATAGGTAATGGAGATTTATTAAAGGAATTAATCAAACAATCCCAAAACATAAATTATGCAAAGGGAGAGCTGAGAGGGTTTATTAATTTAGGTATTTATTATACCAATAACTCTATGATCGACAGTGCAAATATTGTCTATAACAAAGGTGAGAAACTTGTAAAACAGCATCCAGATCTAGGATATGCATTAGCCTATATTTATAATAACAAAGCCTCTATCTTAAGTAATCAAGAATTACATTATCAAGCATTAAAATATTATCATAAAGCATACAAAATAAACATAAAACAGGAGGATCAAAAAGCAGCATTAATTACCAAAATGAATATGCTAAATTGTCATCTGGCACTTGGTGAACCTAATAAAGTTTTGGCCTACTCAAAAGAGTTATTAGAAGACTCAACAGTTGTTAGTCACGAAGATCTAAAATACCAATTATATAAAAGTCTGGCAGCTGCTCATTTTGACAAAAAGGAATTCGGAAAAGCAATAAACTGGTGGAATGCTAATCTCGAGAGCATTCAAAATACTGAAAAAAAAGGTGAAATAAGTTATCTAATAACTTCAATAGCCGAGGCACACAGAAACCTTGGGAGCTATGAAATTGCTCTAGAGAAAGCACTAGAGGCAAAGAAAATCTTAGAGAATAAACCCGAATTAAGTGCCTATGCCGCAACAAATGCCATGGTACTAGGTAAAATATACAATTCACTAGATAATCCTAATATGTCTATTCTACATTTTGAAAATGCAGTTCTTCAAAACCCGGATGATCCAATGGATATAGCTTTATCCTACAAGAACCTTGGCGCTCTATACAAAAGGATACAATCATGGAGTCATTCAGCAAATTATTATGAAAAATATGGTAGGCTAATAGACAGTCTTTATCGTCATAGAAATAAAGATATCTCTAAAATATCCGAAGGAAGAATACAATTAATTGAAGAAGAATATAAAAATGTTCTACTCACTAAAGATAATGACATTTTAACCTACAAAACTGAAAAACAGGAACTGTATATCATTTCTCTTGCCGTTGGATTTTTCAGTCTTTTGTTTGTGTTATTATCATTGATTTTATATAGAAAATATAACAAAAGTGAACAGCAAATCGAGCTATTAAAAGAGAATGAAAAGAAAATTTTAGAAAACCATTTACAAAGTAGGGAAGAAGAATTTCTGGCAACTATGATTTCTGTTAATGAAAGGCTCGATAAACTCTCTGCTATAAAAAAGCATTTATCCTCGTCTATAAAGTATAATAACAGGGAAGAAATTATAGAAACCGAAAAAAGATTAGATATATTTATCAAGTCAACATCAGATCTAACCATATTAAAAGATAGAATTGAATCACAATACCCTGGGATAACAGCCCAAATAAACACTAATTTTCCTGATTTATCAACAAACGATATTAGACATTGCCTATTAATGAAGCTTAATTTATCTATCAAAGAATCTGCCCAACTGCTTAGCGTTTCTACACATGCTGTGAAAATGGCGAGAAAAAGATTGAAGAAAAAAATGAATCTCCCCGAAGAGATTTCTTTAAAAGATCATCTCCAGAATAAGATTACTTAATTTTTTATTATTATTGATTTAGGAAATCAATCTTTACACTCTTAAAAAAAATATGTAGCTTGGCAATCCGAAATTATTTCCGGATCATGAAAAAGACAAATTGGTTTATCGTTCTATTGGTTTTCACACTCTTTTCTTGTGATAACTTTGTGCTTAAAAAAGAGAGTCAAGAAGAAATTATAAAAGAAGGGTTGGATAAACTTAATTGGGGTGAGGTAGAACAACCCCCTCTATTTGCGGCTTGTAAAAAAGAACCTGAAGAAAAACTAGAACAGTGTTTCCAAAATACAATTACCAATCACATTCATGACTATCTAACAAAACAATCATTAAAAATAACGCAATCTATTAATGATACCATTTGGGTCCCAATATTGATTACCAAAAACAGTCAGATTATTTTAGAAGATTTTGAATTGCCCGATATTATCGCATCCGAAATCCCTAACCTAAAAAGTATTCTCGAACAAGGAATCAGTACACTACCAAAGGTTAACCCTGCACACACCCGCAGTACTCCTGTAACTGCACGGTATAAACTACCATTAGTAATTCGTTTGGATTAAACCTATTGCTTCCTACGAATTATGTAGCTTTGCAGGATACAAAATACATTTCTAATCTTGAGTAACGAAAAAATTATATTAGGTATAGATCCAGGTACAACCATCATGGGGTTTGGACTAATTAAAGTTCAAAACAAGAAAATGTCTTTTTTGCAGTTAAACGAACTTCAATTAAGCAAATATGATGATCATTATCTAAAACTAAAACTCATTTTTGAACGTACTGTAGAATTAATAGATACCTATCACCCCGACGAGATTGCCATCGAAGCTCCTTTTTTTGGTAAAAATGTACAATCTATGCTTAAACTGGGGCGAGCCCAAGGAGTAGCCATGGCCGCTGGGTTAAGTCGAGAAGTACCCATTACAGAATATTCTCCTAAAAAAATAAAAATGGCGATTACTGGCAATGGTAATGCCAGTAAAGAACAAGTTGCTAAAATGCTACAAAGCTTACTTCAACTTAAAACACTGCCCAAAAATCTGGATTCTACTGATGGATTAGCAGCAGCCGTTTGTCATTTTTATAATATGGGTCGAACAGATGTAGTAGGCAAAAGTTATACAGGTTGGGCAGCTTTTGTAAAACAAAATGAGAAACGAGTTAAAAAATAATTACGATTTACGAATTTTGATTTTTTAAATCATAAATCGTAACTCTAAAATCTAAAATCATTAGCGGAATTTATATACATATCCCCTTTTGTAAGCAGGCCTGCCATTACTGCGATTTTCATTTTTCGACTTCAATGAAGAAAAAAGATGATATGATCGCTGCGATTTGTTCAGAAATCAAAATACGTCGCTCTGAGATAATGGATAATGAAATTATTAAAACCATCTATTTTGGCGGAGGTACACCCACTGTATTATCTGTAGATGAGCTTCAAAAAATTATAGATGTCATTTCTGAACATTATTTGATATCACAAGATGTTGAAATTACGGTAGAAGCCAATCCTGATGATCTTACCTCAGCAAAAATTAAATCTTTGGTCAAGAGCCCTATAAATCGATTAAGTATTGGTATTCAATCCTTCTGTCAAGAAGATTTGCAAATGATGAACCGCGCTCATAACGATCAGGAAGCCATGGATTGTTTATCCCTCGCGACTCGCGAGTTTGATAATATTTCTATTGATTTGATCTATGGTATCCCCAATATGTCTATGAAACGATGGAAAAACAATATTCAACAAGCATTAGATTTTGGAGTCCCTCATATCTCTTGCTACGCCCTAACAGTAGAGCCCAATACCGCTTTACCTAAACTTATCGAAAAAGGAGAAATTGACCCTGTAGACGATACATTAGCACAACAACATTTTGAAATTTTGGTAGAAACCTTAGAAAAAGAAGGTTTTGTGCATTATGAATTATCAAATTTTGGAAAACCTGGATATTTTAGTAAGAATAATACTGCTTATTGGCAAGGGAAACAATATATAGGCATCGGGCCCTCGGCACATTCGTATAATGGAACACAGCGAAGTTGGAATATTAATAACAATGCTATGTACATTAAAACCTTACAGCATAACAAACTTCCTATAGAAATTGAAGATCTAACCACTACAGATCAATATAATGAGTATGTAATGACAGGGTTACGGACTGTTTGGGGGATTTCTCTACAAAAAATCGAACAAGAATTTGGAGATACTTACAAAGCATATGTACTAAAACAAGCACAAAAACATATAGAAGCGCAACTATTATTTATAGATAATGATAGTATGTCTGTGACCAAGAAAGGAAAGTTTTTGAGTGATGGTATTGCAAGTGATCTTTTCTTAGTAAATTTAGACTAATTATTAAATCACGGGGCTGTGCAAGAAAAATATGACATTATTGGGGTGAATTATAACACCACTCGTAGTGCTGATCCTTATCTTTTTAGTAGGTTATTACATCTCCTTTCTCCTAACCTCAAAGGAACTTATCTTGATATTGGGTGCGGAACAGGTAATTATACTTCAGAATTTGCAAAAAAAGGATATCAATGCATTGGTATAGATCCATCTAGCGAAATGTTGGAAAAAGCCAAAGTTCAAAACAAGCTTGTAGATTGGAAAATCGGTAAAGCCGAAAAAATAGATATCCCCTCTAATAGTATTGATGGTATTATAGCTAGTTTAACACTGCATCATTGGGATGACCTTAATCAAGGATTTTCTGAATTGAATCGAGTATTAAAACCTGAAGGAAAAATTGTAATCTTTACCGCTACTCCTAAGCAAATGAAAGGATACTGGCTTAATCATTATTTTCCAAAAATGCTAGCAGATTCGATGATACAAATGCCTGCCTATGATCTTATCGAATCTAGTGTAAAGGCTAACAATTTAAAAATTGATTGTACCGAAACATACGATATCCAACCAGATTTACAAGATCTCTTTTTGTACTCGGGTAAACATCAACCAAAATTATATTTTGAACCCAAGGTACGACATGGGATCTCATCGTTCTCATCATTATCAAATGCCCAAGAGGTGCAGCAAGGGTTAGAAATCTTAGATCAGGATATCAAATCGGGAGCAATACACAACATCATCAAAAAATATAAAAATACGCTAGGTGATTATCTTTTTATGGTCATCAAAAAACATACTAGTAGTATATGATTACGACTATAATACACAATAATCAAACGCTCAAAGTTGATCTATCCAAGCCCATGGATCTTTCTATTGTAATAAGAGCATCAAAACAAAATGTAAATGCCTGGTATCTTTCTGAGCCCAAAATAGAACCTGTAAAAAATGGAGATTGGGTTGGCAAAGTATCTAAGGGAGCATCAACAAACTTTAATACTATTACATTTAATCCTCATGGGCATGGCACGCATACAGAGTGTGTAGGTCATATTACTTCAGAATTTTATAGTATTCATACAACGCTTACCAAATTCTTTTTTGTCGCTGAAGTAATCTCTATTCAACCAGAAAAAAAAGGAGGAGACTTGGTCATTACCAAACATCAAATTAAAAATGCAATAGCTTCAGAAAACCTTGAAGCTTTAATTATCAGAACGCTTCCTAACACCAAAGAGAAACGCAATACGCAATACTCTCATACCAACTGGCCTTATCTTACTCAAGAAGCTGCTACGTATATCAGAGAATTAGGAATAGCACATCTGCTTATTGATCTTCCGTCGGTAGACAAAGAAAAAGATGATGGTAAACTACTCGCCCACAAAGCATTTTGGAACCACCCAGAAGCAACACGCTATCAAGCTACTATCACCGAAATGATCTATGTAGACAGCGAAATCAACGATGGACAATATCTGCTAAATCTTCAAATCGCTTCTTTTAACAATGATGCTGCGCCTAGCAAACCTATTATATATAAATTATTGTAACTAATGAAAAGAATCATACAACTAGAAGAAATTGCAATGCTAGGATTAGGGATCTACTTATTTGGCCTTTTACCCTATCCCTGGTGGTTATTTTTAGCCTTGTTTTTTGTTCCTGATATAGGAATGATAGGATATCTCGTGAATAACAATATCGGAGCAACTACATACAACATCTTTCATCATAAAGGATTAGCTATCATTATATATTTGTTGGGAGTCTATCTGTCGAATACAATATTGCAATTATCTGGTAGTATTCTCTTTGCTCATGCTGCTTTTGATAGAGCACTTGGATATGGATTAAAGTTAGAAAAAGGTTTTAAATTTACACACCTAGGCGAAATAGGGAAAAAGAATTAATATGGAGCTATTATTTGTAGGACTTTTGGGAGGTGCTATTTTGGCATATTTTATTTTTGCACGATTTAGTGCGGCAAAAAATAAATCGGCTATCAAAACACAATCAACCGTACTTATGGAAAAAATCAAAAGTGTTTGTAAACTAGTTACTGTCGAAGGGGATTTTGCAGAGATTTATCACTATGAAAGCGTAAAAGAAAAATTCTTCAATCTACTTACCGGAACCAAAAAAGCACTGATTCTAATTGATGCCAAAGCTTATGTAGGCTTTGATTTATCAAAAGTAAAGCTAGAGAGTGATACCAAAAATAAGCGGATTGTTCTTACTCATTTTCCGCAGCCAAAACTATTAACCATAGAAACCGATTTTAAGTATTATGACAAGAAAGAAGGTTGGCTTAACCCTTTCACTTCTTCAGATCTTACAGAGCTTAATAAAGAAGCCAAACAATTTATTAAAGATAAAATACCACAAAGCGGATTGATGGAATCTGCAAAACACGAAGCATTAACCGCTATTTCGTTAATGGAGTCTCTTGCTGCTGCCATAGGATGGACACTGGATTATGCTGCACTAAAACTAGATGACAATAATGACAGCGCAAAACAGTTAGAAGAATAATGAGTATCATTATATCTACCGATAAAACAAAATTAGATATCGATTTTATACATCGATTTTTAACGCGATCGTATTGGGCAAAAGGCAGAACCAAAGAAGAAGTGTTGGTAAGTATTGATCATTGTTTGAATTTTGGAGTATATCTGGATGGAAATCAAATTGGATTTGCCAGAATCTTAACCGACTATACCGTTTTTGGATATCTTATGGATGTATTTATTATCGAAGAACATCAAGGAAAAGGGTATTCAAAACAATTGATGAAAGTAATTACCGAATATCCAGATTTGCAAAATATCAACAGATGGATGCTAGCCACCCAGGATGCTCATGGATTGTATCAACAATTTGGTTTTACACCAATTGCAGAACCCTCGATACTGATGGGTAAATTAATAAACAAGTAAGACATGAATATTGAAGCATTTAGAAACTATTGTCTAGCAAAAAAAGGAGTAACCGAAGAATTCCCTTTTGATCAAACCACTTTGGTTTTTAAAGTTATGGGTAAGATGTATGCATTAACAGGATTAGATAGAATCCCTTTTAGTGTAAACCTAAAATGTGATCCCGATCGTGCTATCGAACTGCGCGAATATCATCCCGAAATTACTCCTGGATATCATATGAGTAAAAAACATTGGAATACTGTTAACTTTTCTAGCAGTTTACCTACTAATATGCTATGTGAGTTGATAGACCACTCTTATGATTTGGTAGTAAGTAGTCTAACCAAAAAGCTAAAACAAGAATTAGAGAAACTTTAAAAACAAGAAAGAAATAGAGAAAATAGGTGTCAAAAAACTTAATAAAAAGGTCTGTCACATTAAGCGCAGTCGAAATGTTTTTGGTGACACAAAATAATTATCTCTCGACTTTAGCCTGTCTTAAGCAAAGTCGAAAGGATCGAGAAGACAGAAATCCAAGTCAATCTTATTTCTTTTCAGTAACAACAAAATGAACAATCCTAAAGAATTTTACAGAGAACAAATCTCTATACACACAATATCATTAAAAAAAGTAAAAAAGCAATTAGCCGTTTCTAGTACTATACGCTTATTTGTTTTTTTTGCTATGATTGCTGGTATCTATTTTGGATATCCAAGTACCCAAATCATTATTACAAGCATTGTTACAGGAATCGCAGCTTTTATATTTTTGGTCAATCGACATACCGATCTTACGTATACCAAAAACAAGCTTCAAAAACTTATCGAGCTCAACCAACTAGAACTTGATGTTTTTGATGGTGATGTAAGTAAGCTTTCTTCAGGAAAAGAATGTATTGATCCCTCTCACCCCTTTAGCCATGATATTGATTTGTTTGGTGAACGATCCTTTTTTCAGTATGCAAATCGCACCACTACCCTAGCTGGCAAAGATAGATTAGTAGGTATACTTACAGAAAATTCGATTAACGATATACCCAAAAAACAAGACGCCATAAACAATATAGCAAGACTAGCAACTTGGCGACAAGATTATAGTGCCACTGCTGCACTGGCCAATGCAACAGTACCTATTGCTAATATCAAAAAATGGTTACAAAATTATAGTTCTTTTGTACCCAAAATCATGAAGGTGCTTCCGGTGATTATAACGGGTATTTCTTTGGTGATGTTTGTGCTTTTGTTTTTGAATATCATCACATTTCAGTTATTTGTGTTGTGGTTTTTTGTTGGTCTTGCCATTACCGGTACGCAACTTAAAAAAGTAAATGCCTTATACAACGATGCCAGTAAAGTAAAAGATACTTTTGAGCAGTATTATAAACTGGTTGATAAAATTGAAAACACCAATTTTGAAGCCAAATTATTACAAGAAAAGCGGCAATTGGTTATTAGTGATAGTGAGAAAGCATCACATACCCTAAAACAGTTTGCAAGTATCTTAAGTGCTTTGGATCAACGCAATAATATGTTGTTTGGTGTGATTGCCAATGGGCTTTTTCTTTGGGATATATTACAAAGTTATCGTATCGAGCAATGGATTAGTAAAAACCGAAGTAAAGTAAGCCAGTGGTTTGAGGTCATTGCATTTTTTGATGCCTATACTTCTTTAGGAAATTTTGCTTTTAATCACCCTGCATATGTATACCCAAAAATTACTTCAGAAAATGTGATTCTTAAAGCCGAGCAATTGGGGCACCCTATGCTTGATAATAAAAAAAGGATAGATAACGACATCACCATCGACCAGGAGCAGTTTTTTATTATTACTGGCGCCAATATGGCGGGTAAAAGTACTTTTTTGCGCACCATTGCATTGCAAATCATGATGTCTAATATAGGATTACCGGTATGTGCAAAATCTTGCGAATATCGCCCCATTAAATTGATTTCGAGTATGCGTACTTCAGACTCATTACGTGATGATGCATCGTATTTCTTTTCAGAATTAACCCAACTCAAAAAGATTGTAGACGCCCTTGAGGCCGATGAGTATTTTATCATCCTAGACGAAATTTTAAAAGGTACCAATAGTAAAGATAAGGCTGCCGGATCACGTAAGTTTGTAGAAAAATTAGTCGCTGCTAAAGCTACAGGGATTATTGCAACTCATGACCTGAGTTTATGTGAAATCGCAACCGAATTGCCGCAGGTACAAAATCGTTTTTTTGATGCTCAGATCGTAAATGATGAGCTATATTTTGATTATGCATTTAAGGATGGCGTTTGCCAGAATATGAATGCATCTTTCTTGTTGAAAAAAATGGGAATTATAGAATCTTGATGTAAGAAAATCCTTTGCGGAAAATGGGTTTTTCTCCCCCAATCGAGCATAGGTATTTACCATAGATTTGCCATTCTAAAATTTTAATTCACAAAACAAAATCTTAATTAATGGCACAAGAAAATCAAATTAGCGTAGAGATCCCAAAAGAGGTTATCAAAAAAGTAACTTCAAAATTACAAGAATGTAAGGATGAGTTATCACCATACCTGCAAGCCTTGACAAAAGATGAACGTGTAGGAATCCTTAAAATGGGAGATAAATCTTTACCTACTGTACAAAAAGTAAAATCTTATATGGAAACCAATCCAGAGTTTATCCCTGGGTATTTGGACAAAAAGGAATTCTTAAAAGATCAAATCGTAGTATCGCAATTAACGCCAATTGTTAATATCGCAGAACAATTATACTCTGATGTTGATGATACATTAATGCTTGCTGGTAGTGAGGCTTTAAAAGGAGCACTTTTATATTATGGGCAAGTAAGAGAGGCTGATGGTAAAGGGGTTAAAAGCGCAAAACCTATTTATGACGATCTGAAAAAGAGATTTTCTAAAAGAAAAGCTAAATAGGAAGAAAAATAGATGTTTTTACCCAAAAGGTTCTAATTAGAACCTTTTGGGTTCTTTGAAGATGCTTTGAGCTACTTTTTTTAACCTTTGAGGTTCTTCGAAGATGCTTAGAGGTTAAAAAAATATGCTCAGGGGTTCTTATTTGATGCTCAGGGGTTCTTCGAAGAACCCCTGAGCATCAAATTTTAAGCTTTTTGCTATATATACTTAATGCATTACTACTATCTCATATACTCTTGCCAGGTTACCAATACATACTTTTTCTTGTTACTTTCTTTTAACTCCAAGAAACCATATTCATAGCAAAACAGATAGACTTGTGCTTTTTTATTTTTCCAATAGTGGGTAAAATATTTTGGATCAAACCCTTCATTTAATATTTTTTCGGCAGATACTTTGGCTAATCCAGCTTTGTTATAGTTTTTAAGAATTTTACGGTTTATTTTAAGTTGCCTATCTATAGTTTTAAAGAGTGTATCTTCTTTTTCTTTATTTTTTTGATAATGAAAGGCAGATCTACAATACGGAGAACAGAATTTTTTATCGGTTCTTCCTTCTATTTTTGTATTGCAATGCAAACAATTTATGCTCATTACCTATAGAATTAAACGTTTATTATACGTATAAATCTACGTTTATTTTTGTTAATAGTTTCTTGACCATTGATATTTGAAAAATGAGTTCTTTACAAAAACAAATTACTTTAAAGCATTTGCTGATACAAAAGCAAAAGATGATAGGGTTACAGTTTTATCCAGACAAAGTAATCCAGGCTTTGATTAAAGAATTGCCCAACCCTAGATGGAGCGATGAATTTGGCATGGTTTATATCAAAAACACCAAAGAATATTTGGATTTGGTTTTTGAGAAATTTAAAGGTGTAGCTTGGATTAATGGTGGCTCATTTTTTAAAGATACACCGATTAGAAACAATAAGCCCGTAGATATCAATTGGTACCGCAATCGAACTAAAAAAAACCAATTTAGATATGTTCCTGAGGAATATCTTATTAAACTAGAGCTCAAAAAATATGCTTTGAACACCTGTAAAGTATATATTGCTCATTTCGAAAAATTTATAAATCACTATAAAAACCTTTGTTTTAAAGAAATCACAGAACAAGAAATAAGAAGTTACCTGCAATACCTTATACAGCAGCAGCACTCCATAAGCTATATCAATCAATCTATAAATAGTATTAAATTTTATTATGAAGTTGTTATGGGGATGCCTAATAGATTCTATAGTATTGAGAGGCCTTTTAAAGAAAAGAAGTTACCAGATGTACTAGCAAAAGAAGAAGTAAGAAGGATGATTGAAGTGACAACTAATCTTAAACATAAATGCATTATTGGCTTATTGTATTCTTCTGGTTTACGAAGAAGCGAGTTGCTACATCTTAAGATTGAAGATATTGATAGCAAGAGAATGCTTATTAAGGTAAGACAAGCTAAAGGAAATCGAGATCGTTATACTATACTTAGCAAAAGTATATTAGAAAACTTGAGGATGTACTTTAAATCTTATAGGCCCAAAGTGTTTTTGTTTGAAGGTCTAAGGCCAGGAACAACTTATAGTGCATCCAGTGTATTAAAAATAGTGAATAGATCCTCTATAAAAGCGGGTATCCTAAGAAAGGTACACCCACATATGCTTCGCCATAGTTTTGCCACCCATCTATTAGAAGAAGGCATTGATCTAAGATATATCCAGGCATTATTAGGTCATAAATCAAGCAAGACTACAGAGATTTATACTCATGTAGCACTAAAAAACTTTACAGGCATAAAAGATTTATTAAATTAGCAATCATAAAATGGATATATAGTTACCTTTTGTAACTATATACATACGTTCTACGCAATTTGACCAAACCAATGAATATTTATTTTGACTTGAACATTTTCGACCGAATTGAGAAAAAAGAA
>CANMWA010000012.1 GCA_947501475.1 uncultured Aquimarina sp.
AGACTGTTGAGACACCACTATTAGATGGTACGACTCCTGGAGATGGAACGGACAATGATCCTACGGTGAGTTTGATTACACCACTCCCAGAGTTTGTGCTTACCAAACTAGATGATGCACCTATAGATGGAGCTTATGATACGGTTGGAGAAATGATTACTTATACCTTAGAATTAACCAATACAGGTAATGTAACGCTAACTAATATTATAGTATCAGATACTAATGCAGATGCAGGAAGTATTGTTCCAGCTAATATTGCGACTATGGCTCCAGGAGATATGGTTACAATAACTGCTGCACATACGATAACTCAAGCAGACCTTGATGCAGGTATGGTAATTAACCGGGCAGATGTTGTGGGTGATGCTCCAAACGGAACAATGGTAACTGATATGTCTGATGATCCTACGACTCCTGATCCTGATGATGCTACTGAGACTGAAACAGGATTGGTGACAACAGCAAGATTAGCGGTTAGAAAATCTGCAGACCCTAGAATATTTAGCGCAGAAGGAGATATAATA
The DNA here is from genome assembly GCA_947501475.1 of uncultured Aquimarina sp. Taxonomy (GTDB): domain Bacteria; phylum Bacteroidota; class Bacteroidia; order Flavobacteriales; family Flavobacteriaceae; genus Aquimarina. Next base: position 528 of record CANMWA010000012.1, read on the forward strand.
ACGTATACCATAGAAATCGAAAATACCGGCACGGTGACACTTAGCAATATCACAGTAGTTGATAATAATGCAACTATAATCTCAGGATTGCCAATAGCTACATTAGCAGCAGGTGATACAACATTAGTTTTAGCAGAACATGTAGTAACACAAGCAGATGTTTTAGCTGGGCAAATTATTAATGTCGCCGAAGTAACAGGAACTAGACCTGGAGGCGAAGTGATTACAGAAACCTCTGATGATCCTAATAATCCAGATGATGTTGATCCAGATGCCGATGGTGATCCGGATGATCCAACCATAAGTGCAATTGACAGTGATGGGGATGGAATAGCTGATCCAGATGATCTTGATGATGATAATGATGGTATTTTGGATACTGAAGAACAAAATGGAGATCCTAACTTAGATACTGATGGTGATGGTACAGTTGATCGTTTAGATCTTGATGCCGATGGAGACGGAGTATTAGATGTTTACGAATCTGGAACAGATACAACTGAACTTACAATCTCTCCTGACGGAAGAATAGAAGGAGATGTAGGAGCCGATGGTGTCCCAGATGGAGTACAAAATGAAGGAGAGTTTAACGGAGGTACCATAAATTACCCAATACAAGATACCGATGGGGATGGTATAGATGATTTCCAGGATGTAGATGATGATGATGATGGTATTCTTACCGTTGATGAAAACCCAGATCCAGATGGAAACGGAATCCCTGATGATGCTTTTGACACCGATGGTAATGGTATACCTAATTATCTAGAACCTAATGTGGTTACAGATGGAGAAGATGGAATCACAATCTTTACCGGGATGTCACCAAATGGAGATGGAGTGAATGATGCATTTGTAATTAGCGGTATCGAAAGATTAGAGAATACATTAGAGATATATAACCGTTGGGGAGTAAAAGTTTTTGAAGCTTCTAACTACGGGAGAGAGGGTGATCTTTTCAGAGGTATTTCTAATGGAAGAACTACTGTTGAAGAAACAGATGAATTACCAGTAGGTACTTATTATTATTTACTTCAGTATACTTTAGATTCTGGCGAACAAAAAAGTAGAGCAGGATACTTATATATTAATAAATAACAAAAAAACTTAAAGTACCCACAGGAAATATACCTGTGGGTATAAATAAAAATATTAAATTAGAGCGGATGAAAAAATTACACACAATAATTGCTACAGCACTTTTGAGTTTAGTGTTTTGTTATAATTATGCACAGCAAGATGCTCAATACACCCAATATATGTACAATACAATTAGTGTTAATCCGGCCTATGCAGGTAGTCGTGGAGTGATGAGTATTATGGGCTTACATCGTAGCCAATGGGTTGGTTTAGACGGGGCACCACGTACACAAACTTTAACTCTTAATACTCCAATAGGAGTTAATGAGCGAGTTGGTGTAGGTTTTTCTGTAGTTAACGATCAGATTGGCCCAACAGATGAAACCTATTTTGATATTGATTTCTCGTATACCATACCAACATCTGATGAAGGGAGATTAAGTTTTGGATTAAAGGCAGGTGCTCATTTACTGAATATCGATTTTCAGCAATTAACACAATTTAATGCCAATGATGCCTTGTTTGAAACCAATATCGATAATAAATTTAGTCCACAGGTTGGAGTCGGTGCATACTACCATACCAATAAATTTTATTTTGGATTGAGTGCGCCAAATCTCTTAGAAACAGATCATTTTGATGAGAGTACCACTAGCAGTGATAGCGATGCGGTTAGTTTTCTTGCAGAAGAGCGAGTAAATTATTATTTTATTACCGGTTATGTGTTTGATGTAAGTGATAACATAAAATTTAAACCTGCTGTATTAAGTAAATTGGTATTTGGAGCCCCATTACAAGTAGATGTATCCGCAAATTTTTTACTGTATGAGCGCTTAACGGTAGGTGTAGCATATCGATGGAGTGCCGCAGTAACCGGTCAGGTGGGTTTTCAGATATCTGATGCTATGATGATTGGTTTTGCCTATGATAGAGAAACAACAGAATTAGGGCAATCACAATTTAATGATGGTAGTTATGAGGTGATGGTACGATTCGAACTCTTTAAAAGATATAATAGAATGCTTACACCACGTTTTTTCTAGTTAATTAAAAAAAACATTAGTTTTTAGGTATAAAATAAAAACGTTCACACTATGAATTTGAATACATACTTTACACATATACTATTAATTTTTCTCATCTCATTATCGTCTTTTTCACAAGAAAAACGTTTAGAAAAGGCTGATGAAAATTTTAATCGTTTTGCTTTTGTAGATGCTCGTAAAATATACCTGCAGGTAGCAGAGAGTGGTTATGAATCTTCTGATTTATTTAAAAAATTAGGGGACTCTTACTATTTTAACGCTCAATTAGAGGATGCAGTACCATGGTATGAAAAATTGACTTCTAACTATACCGAAGAGATAGATCCTGAATATTTTTTTAGATACTCTCAAAGTTTAAAAAGTGTAGAGCGATATGAAGATGCAGATAAGGTAATGGAAAAGTTCAATACACTTATTGGGGATGATCAACGTGCAGAATTTTTTATGAACACTAGAGATTATTTGAAATTTATAGAAATGCAATCCGGTAAATTCAGGTTATTAAAGTTAAATGTCAATTCAAAATATTCAGATTATGCGCCAAGTTTTAATAATTTGGGAGAATTGGTTTTTGCATCTTCTCGTGGTGGAAGCAGTGGAATGAGTAAAACACTACATGAATGGAATGAAATGCCGTTTCTAGACTTATTCGCTTCTAATATACTTGAAGCTAATGGTATTCTTCAAACACCAAAAAAGGTAAAAGGAAAAATAAACACAAAATTTCATGAATCCTCAACTTCTTTTAGTAAAGATGGACAAACGGTATATTTTACACGTAATAATTATACAAAGAAGAAATTAGGTTCTAATACCAAAGGGACAATTTTACTAAAACTGTATCGAGCTAAGTTAAAAGATTATAAATGGACAGATATCGAAGAACTTTCTTTTAATAGTGATGAATATTCGGTGGCGCATCCTGCATTAAGTGCAGACGGAAAAAAACTTTATTTTGCAAGTGATATGCCAGATAGTAGAGGGCTCTCTGATCTCTATGTGGTTGATATAAAAGAGGATGGTACTTTTGGAGAACCTACAAATTTAGGTGATAAAATAAATACTGAAGGTAGAGAGACATTTCCGTATGTAAGTGATTCTGGCAGATTGTATTTTGCTAGTGATGGGCATATTGGTTTAGGTGGATTAGATGTATTTGTTGCCGTACCCGAAGAGTTTGGTATGTTCTCTATTCCATATAACGTTGGTAAACCAGTAAATAGTGATGAAGATGATTTTACTTTTGTGCTTAATGAAGATACAAAAATTGGATATTTCGCTAGTAATCGTGTTGGTGGTAAGGGAGATGATGATATCTATAGTTTTAGACAAACAGGAGAATTGATTACCGAATGTAATCAATATGTAAGTGGTTTGATTACAGATGCTACTTCTAAAGAAGTTTTGGTTGATGCTGAAGTTATTTTAATGGATGATAGTAATAATGAATTACAACGAACTGTAACCAATGATAAAGGAAAATATAAGTTTGACCTCGAATGTGATACCCCATATATTGTAAGAGCAAGTAAAGTAGAATATAATCCTACTGAAAGACGTCTTGCTAGCAATAATGTACTAGAATATGGACACAATCTGGCTTTACAACTTGGAGAAGGAGGATTAGCTGGTAAAGAAGTAAAACCAGGTGATGATTTGGCAAAACTACTAGAATTAGAAATTATCTATTTTGATTTTGATAAATTTTTTATAAGACCAGATGCAGAAGTAGAATTACAGAAGATTATTGCTGCATTAAAAGAGTATCCCGAATTAAAAATTGATGTACGATCTCATACCGATAGTAGGTCAAGTGGCTCTTATAATATGTTTTTAAGCGAGCGACGAGCCACAAGTACAGTAAAGTATATTATTGAAAAAGGAGGAATCGATAAATCTCGCGTAACGGGTAGAGGGTATGGAGAGACTGTTCTGATTAATAAGTGCAAAAATAATGTGCCTTGTAGTGATGAAGAACATCAACTTAATCGTCGTAGCGAGTTTATTGTTATACAGTAATTTCATTCATTTTTATTATCGAATTTGTTATCTTAGTGTAAGCTGGGATGCATAGTATATATTGAAAATCAAAATAGATTCTGGTCTATGTCGTAATGACAACAAAGTCTACTGCTAATAAAAACTAAACATTATAATGGAAAAAGCACAAGAATGGATCAGCTATGGTATAGAACTGGCCAAAGAATTTGGTCCCAAACTTATTACAGCAATTCTTATTTATGCTATAGGATCATGGCTAATCAAAAAATTGATTAGTACAGTAGGAAGACTAATGGAAAGAAATAAGTATGATGATTCTTTACAAAAGTTTTTATTAAATCTCATCTCATGGGGACTTAAGATATTTTTGATCATTGTTGTGATTTCCAGATTGGGAGTAGATATTACTACCTTTGCCGCATTAATCGCTGCAGGAGGTTTAGCAGTAGGGCTCTCATTACAAGGTTCTTTATCTAATTTTGCAGGAGGTGTATTGATTATAATGTTTAAACCCTATAAAATAGGGGATCTTATAGAAGCACAAGGCGTATTGGGAGAAGTAAAAGAAATCGAAATTTTTACAACAAAATTGATCACCCCCGAAAACAAGTTGGCCATTATTCCTAATGGAGCATTAGCCAATGGTAATATCATTAATTATACAGCCGAAGGTAAAATGAGAGTAGATATGACGATTGGTATCGGGTATGATGAAGATATTAAAAAAGCAAAAGATGTATTACTACAGGTATTAACTTCAAACCCAAAAGTATTAAAAGATCCAGAACCCACTGTTAATGTATCTAATCTGGGAGAAAGTTCTGTAGATATAGTGGTCAGGCCATTTTGTACTCCAGAAGATTATTGGGATGTGTATTTTGCTACTATAGAGAATTGTAAACTAGCCTTAGACGAGTCGGGTATCGAAATCCCTTATCCACATTCGGTAGAGATTCAGAAGGAGGGATAGAGGCAAGCTCCCTAGATTCAGTGTTGCTGAATATTCTATTCTTTATCTAAAGAGAGAGGAACCTTATATTTATAAGCTCAAGAATTTATAGTAATACAAATAGTTAATACTTAAGGGTCAACTATCATTAAAAAACGAAACAAAAACAACCCCGCAATTGTAAAACTTTGGCGAGCCAACAAAAGCAGGGTCTGAATAACGATCAATTTAAATAAATCAACCATTATGATTAGATTGTAATTCCTAACACATATAAGAGATGCTCAAATAAGGTTAGGTTGTAATAAGATTTTCCTTTACTTAAATAAAAAAAATATCTTTTTTACAGATATTTTTTCAAAAGTGAAATATAAGTATTCTTTAACTTTTTTACGGTAATACCGTAATTTTTTTAGCACTTTGTTAACATTTTTTTTAAAAAGCTAATGCACATTTAATATATAGTCGTAGCACACTATATAAACCTAACGTATTATATAGAATATGATTATAAAGCTATAAATTTTGAAGGAATAATATTCACAAAGACCTTCTCGATTATTGGGCTTACATCAGGAGGTTTTTTGTGAATTATTGTTTTTTATATTCTGAAAAAATATATTTTCGTAGCATGATTGATCAACAGCTTCTAGAATATTTAGAAACATTTCTTACTCCGCGTAGATTATCGCTATATGATAAGGTGTTAAATCAAAGAACCAACTACTTTACGGTGGCTATAGAAGATGTATATCAGTTGCATAATACCAGTGCTGTGATACGTAGTTGTGATGTTTTTGGTATCCAGAATGTACATGTGATTGAAGAAGTAAATGCAAAACGTATTGATAGAGAGATTGCCATGGGTGCTCAAAAATGGGTAGATATTAATCGATATGCTACAACCAAAGAATGTATTAAAAAACTAAAAGATACAGGGTATCAGATTGTTGCTACAACCCCACATGATGATTCTATGGTATTACAAGATTTTGATGCTACAAAACCTTCAGCTTTTTTCTTTGGTAGAGAGCAAGAAGGGTTAAGTGATATAGTGCTTAATGAGGCTGATTGTAAATTGCATATTTCTATGGTGGGATTTACCGAAAGCCTTAATATTTCGGTATCTGCTGCAATAATTTTACAACACGTCACTACAGAATTAAGAGAATTAGATATTGCATGGCAATTATCCGAAGAAGAGAAACTTGAGAAACGAATGGAATGGGCTAAGAAGGTTATTAAAAGTCATGAGCAAATTATTGCACGGTATCATGAGAATAATTAACGTACTAACACCTGCTACTTTCTATCCAAAATTTTATATTCTTCATAACACTCGCTAATGGCATCAAGAATTTGTAGATCATTGGCAAATTTTATAAAATCTGAAGAGTAGTTACAATTTCTTAAAATCTCATCTATATCTAAGCGTTCTACCTGTAAAAGAGCCATTAGTGTTGCACGATCAAACTTTGTTTCGAGTAGATTTCTAATCTGATCATCTTTCTTCATTTTTCTTAGTTTCCTAAGTTCTTTGGATCGTTTGCTAAAAATATTATATAAAAAATCTGCAGGGTTAAATATGGCTCCTAGAACCTTATTCACAGCTCCTGGTTGTCTGCTACCTCCTTCATAACCAGAGTTTAACCCAGATATGCTGTATCTGTAGTTATTATAGACAGGTATTCTTTTGGCATCGATCTCTAGGTAACCTGTAAGCTGCACATCGGCAACAACAACTTCTTCTAGAGCGATACCAAGTTCTGTCATTTTGATTTTTACATCGCCAAATTTCATCCAGTCATTGGTTACTCTAACTCGTAATGGCTTATAGCCGATATATGAAAAATATAAAGTATCATTTATCTTTGCCGGAATATTAAATTCGCCTTCTTCATTAGTAATGGTACCAATAACCTGGCTAAGGTTTACAATATGAACATTTTCAAGTATTTTATCGGTAGATGCATTGAGTACTTTACCAGATACATTGTCTGCGTTATTATCCTGAGCATGGATTACAATACTTGATATAAGCAGTATATAAAATAATATTCTTTTCATGTATATTATATGACGTTGAATTTTAATTAAGATACTATAAAAATCGCGCCAAAAATCATATCACAATGTTAATGTGTTTAATTTATCTACGATCACTACGTTTTCTTTTGTCTCTTCCTCTATCACTTCTACTGCCTCTATCTTCGTTAGAACCGAAACGTTTTTTGCCTTTAGGTTTAAAATCATCACTTCTACGTTTTCCTTTATAACCACCACCGCCACCATCACGACGTTTTCTTCCTCTGTTACGACCAGAATCTTTAGAAATTTCTACATTTACTTTTCTACCTTCCATTTTGAAATCTTCAAAAACAGAAAGAACGCGTTCTTGATACTCAGAAGTTGTATTGAAGAAAGAAAAACTTTCTTTTACATCGACACGACTTAAGGCATCACCTCCTAATTCTAAAACATCTTTTAGGAAGTCTTTTAAGGTCATCCAGTCAAACCCATCTTTTTCTCCTACATTGATGAAATAGCGAGTGCTACCATCGCTACCACGAGAATCACTTTCTCTATCACCTCCAGCAGCATTAAGATCTCTGGATTTTTTATAATAATTATGAAATCGAGAGAACTCTACAGAAAAGAATTTTTTGATCAATTCTTCTTTAGTAAAATCTTCTAAAACCTCATTAATAGAGGGTAAGTAACTATCAATTTCATGATTTATTTCTGCTTTTGCGATATCGCTAGCCAAGTGAAATAATTGAACCTGGCAGATTTCTTCACCACTAGGAATTTCTTTTTTCTCAAAACTCTTTTTAATGATTCGCTCTACAGATTTTATCTTTCTAACTTCACTTTTAGAAACGATGACCATAGATACACCACTTTTTCCTGCACGACCAGTTCTACCACTTCGGTGAGTGTACGTTTCTATTTCATCAGGTAGTTGATAGTTAATCACGTGAGTGATATCATTTACATCTATTCCACGAGCAGCAACATCTGTAGCTACTAGCATTTGTATTTGTCTATTTCTAAAGCTTTTCATAACCAAATCTCTTTGGTTCTGACTTAAATCCCCATGTAGAGCAGCGGCATTATACCCATCTCCGATAAGATTTTCTGCAACTTTTTGAGTATCTCTTTTAGTACGACAAAAAACGACTGAAAAAATATCTGGGTTAGCATCTGATAATCGTTTAAGTGCAGCATATCGATCTCTTGAATTTACTACGTAATATTCGTGAGAAACATTTTCTGACCCTGTATTTTTATGCCCCACTGTAATTTCTACAGGCTCGTGCATAAAACGTTTTGCTATGGTTGAAACCTCTCTTGGCATAGTAGCCGAAAACAACCAGGTATTTTTATCTTTGGGCGTATGAGATAAAATTGCATTAATATCCTCATAAAATCCCATATTTAGCATTTCATCAGCCTCATCTAACACACAGTACCCTATGTTTGAAATGTCTACCATTTTGCGGTTGATCATATCTTGCATACGTCCAGGCGTAGCTACAATAATCTGTGCGCCGCGCTTAATTTCTTTGGATTGATCCATAATGCTGGCACCACCATAGATAGCTACTGTACGTAATCCAGGAATATGTTTTGAGTAATTTTTAAGCTCGTTGGTAATTTGCAAACAAAGTTCGCGAGTAGGAGAGAGAATTAACCCTTGTGTTATCCTACTTTTGCTATCTACTTTTTCAATCAACGGAAAACCAAAAGCAGCTGTTTTTCCGGTTCCGGTTTGTGCCAGAGCGACTATATCAGTATCCTTGTCAAGTAAGATAGGAATCGCCTTTTCTTGTACTTCACTTGGGGTTTCGAATCCCATATCACTCACCGCCTTAATTATGGCTTCACCTAGGCCTAACGCTTCAAATTTGTTCATATACTAAAAATAAGCCGCAAAGGTACGGTTTATTATCTGTCTATTACAATAACGAGTAAGTTATTATAGTGTTGCAGTATGGTTAAATCAAATTAGAAATTCGAAGTGTGTTATGATGATGTTTTTTAGATATAAAAACGGTACTATTTTTCGATAATTTCGATCTCAAATAACTTATCCCAATATTTACCCGTAACGAATAACTGCTGAGTGTCGGGTTTATAGGCAATACCATTTAGGACATAATCAGAATGATCTTCTTTGCCCGTTGGAGTTGCTTTAGATCTTAGACCTTTTAAATTTATAACTCCTTCTAATGCACCAGTGTTAGAGTTGATGATCGCAATTCCATCTTTTTGATAGGTATTTGCATAGATTTTTCCGTCTACCCATTCTAGTTCGTTAAACCTAGTTTTTACCCCTTTATTAGTTACCACCTGGATATAATCTTGTTCGGCAAGTGTATTAGGGTCTAAAAGCCATATTTTTTCGGTACCATCACTTTTATAAATTACTTTGCCATTATTACATAATCCCCAGCCTTCTTTACTATTGTTATATGCAAAACTTCCTGTTTTTTTTAGTGTGTTAAGGTCGTAAATAAACCCCGTTTTTGATTGCCAAGTAAGTTGATATATTTTTCTGTCTAGAATAGTGATCCCTTCTCCGAAGTAGGCGTTGTCTAAATCTGTTTTTTGCAAAACTTTTCCAGTAGCAAGATCTAGTTTACGTAAAGAAGAAACTCCTTTTTTTCCTGTGTTTTCATATAATGTATCACCAAAAAATTCAAGTCCTTGTGTATAAGCTTTATTATCATGGGGGTATTCTGCAACGATTTTGTAGGTGTATATTTTTGGAGCTACGTTATTTAGTAAAGTAATTTTTTTGGTGATGGTATCAACATTACCATTATAAAAAACATGTGCTTTCAAAACTTGTTTCCCTAATTTTTCTGAATCAATTTTTTCTTGAAAAACAAAACCTGACTTTGATTTTGTTTCTTTAGTATTCAACACAAAAGTTACAGAATCAATTTTGATACTATCCTTATTCTTAATAGATGCTTTTATCGTTTCATTTATTTTAAAAACCACCTGATTATTTTCTGTGGAAATTGAAAAATATTTTTTTTTCTTGTCCTGATTACTACCGCACGAAAAAAGGATTGTACTTAATATAATGATGACGAAGGAGTTATGGATATTCATTTTGCTCATAAAATTTGAAGCAAGATATTTATTTTAATTGGGTTTAAAAAATGGTTGTTTTATATACTAAAGATTGTATCTTTGCAGCGGCAAGTCCTACACAACTAGCTCCTGTTGAATCCTCCAGGGCGGGAACGCAGCAAAGGTAGACGGTTGTAGCAGTGTGATGTAGGTAGCTTGCCTTTTTTTGTGCAAAAAAGTTTCTTAAAACTTTGATTTCTCTCCTTATTCTTAATCTATAAAATGATATTTTTGCGAATATGAGCACTACACAAAATTCTAAAATTGTTTTGATTACCGGTGGATCTTCCGGAATAGGAAAATCTATCGGAGAATTTCTGGTTCAAAAAGGAGGGTATGTTGTATATGGTACGAGCCGTAATCCAGATCGATTTGCAGACTTTAAAACTTTTGAACTATTAAAATTAGACGTTGCTGATACAAATAGTATTCGATTAGCAATTGATGTAATTAAAGAAAAACATGGGCGATTAGATGTGCTTGTGAATAATGCAGGTGCGGGGATTATGGGAGCTGTAGAAGAAGTACCACATGAAGAAATTGTTAAAAACTTCACCACTAATTTTTTCGGACCTGTTAATGTAACAAAAGCTGTTTTGCCATTAATGAGAGCGCAAAAAAATGGTTTGATTATTAATGTCACTTCTATAGCTGGTTATATGGGGTTGCCATTTAGAGGAATCTATAGTGCTTCAAAAGCGGCATTAGAGATCACTACCGAGGCTTGGCGAATGGAGCTGAAAGATTTTAACATCAAAATGTGTACTATAGCTCCTGGAGATTTTGCTACAAATATTGCAGCTGGGCGTTATCATACACCAATTTTTGAGGATTCTCCTTATAAAAAAATATATGAAGACACGCTAACATTAATGGATGAACATGTTGATGCTGGAAATGATCCATTAGATATGGCAAAAGAGGTATATAAAATCATTACTGCCAAAAATCCAAAAGTACATTATAAAGTTGGGGCATTTATGCAGAAATTCTCTATTGTTCTTAAGCGTATTTTACCAGATAAAGTATATGAAAGATTATTAATGAATCATTATAAGTTATAACTCTTATTAATCTTTTTATTCTATTAACTAAAGATTTTATTAATCGACAGTGATTATTTTTATATTCGCAGTTCGTAAGAAAAATATAACGTTTTAAACACAACAACATGAAGTTTTTTATTGATACAGCAAACCTTGATCAAATCAAAGAAGCACAGGATCTTGGAGTGCTAGATGGAGTTACTACTAATCCATCATTAATGGCAAAAGAAGGTATTACTGGTAAAGAAAATATCATAAATCATTACAAAAAAATATGTGAGATAGTAACGGGTGATGTTAGCGCAGAGGTTATTGCTACAGATTTTGAAGGCATTATAAAAGAAGGAGAGGAGCTAGCAAAATTACATGATCAGATTATTGTAAAAGTACCAATGATTAAGGATGGTATAAAAGCTATAAAATACTTTAGCGATAAAGGTATTAAAACTAATTGTACGCTTGTTTTTTCTGCTGGTCAAGCATTACTTGCTGCAAAAGCAGGAGCTACTTATGTATCTCCGTTTATAGGTAGATTAGATGATATTTCTACAGATGGGCTTAATCTTATTGCAGAGATAAGAATGATTTATGATAATTATGGCTTTGAGACTCAGATTTTGGCAGCTTCAGTTAGACATACAATGCATGTAATTGACTGTGCTAAGATAGGAGCTGATGTAATGACAGGACCACTTTCATCAATAGAAGGATTACTTAAACATCCATTAACAGATATTGGTCTTGCTAAGTTTTTAGCAGATTATAAAAAAGGAAATTAATTTAGATTAAAATATACATTTTAAAAAGCTACTTATCTTGATGAGTAGCTTTTTTTACTTTCTAAAGTAACTAGTTCAGTATACTGCATAAGTTGTTTTTCAAAAACTGAAGAGAATAAATTAGCTTTTGAATTAATAATTTGACCATTTTGATCCACAAGAATTACCTTATTGTTATTATAAATCACTAGTTCCTTGGATGAGCACTTAGGATATTTAAATTCGTATTCACGATTCAAATTATAGTGATGTCTTTTGATAGTTTTTAACCAATTTTTTGTTTGCTCATCATCTGTGTTCACAGCAATAAAATCAATTTCAGGATATACAGTACTAAGATATGAGGCTTTTTGATGTGCCTTTATATAATGCTCTTTTCTATCCATAGACCAAAAATATAATGCAGTAATTGGCTTATTAAACAAAGAAGATAATTGTATAATTTCTCCTTTAGATGTTATCAATTCTTGATCTGGAATTTTATTGTTAGGTCTTATTTTTGAGATAGCTCTAGCAAGTTTTTGTAATTCTCTTTGTGATTTTTTGTTAGAACTTACTGAAAGGTAATGTTTTAAAACTATATCAGAATCACTATTGTTTTTGCTGTCTAATAAAAAATTGATAGTTACTCGTCTTAGTAAGTTGTTCTTGATATATGGTTGTTTTATTAGACTATCTATTAGGTTTAATTTATATACAATACTGCCTATCTTACCTTTGTACATAGAGGAGGCGTCATTGTAATTAGCGAGAGATGAATTTGTAAAATAATAGTTAAGATATCGATTATATGAATATAATTTTTTTAACTCATCATCATTAAAATTAATATCGTTACGGTAGTCAAGAAATGATTTTGGTAAATCTTCGGTTTTATCTAACCTACCTATACCATATCGAGTATGGAAATACAGTTCATGTCTTGTGTAATAATCAAAAACAAAACTAGCTTTAGTGAGCTTTTTTGCTAAACTACTTAGTTCATGTTTGCTGGTGAGCTTCTCGAAGGCTTTCAACTTCATTTTCAACAATGAATCTTGATTTTTCTGGAAATATGCAGGAGAAAAACCAAGCTCTGTTCTTTGTAATCGCTCTCTCTCTATTTCATTTTGTAAAAATAGATCTGCTAAAAAATTATTCTTTTCAGCACCATCTCCTGTAAAAACTAGCGATTCATCAAACTCTAAGGTGTTTAAACGCATTAGGATACTATCTCCTTTTTCTAAAAGGACGATTTGATTTTCGGGCTTATGCCTAAATGTATAAAGTCCTTCTTTCAGATTTTCAATTTTATGTATAAATCGATTTTTTTTATCTAATCTAATGGTATCATTATATCCATCTCCATTAGAGAGTATGATGTAGTTTGAATTTGGGTTCACAATTTCACCACCAAAATAAGTGTATGTTCTATCGTTTTTGTGAGAAGATTCACAACTACAAAAACAAAACGATAGTAAGGCGATCGTTATAAAATACCTAGAGATATGTAAATGCATTTTGGGAACTATTAAAAATCTACGATTTGTCCAAAAATAATGGTAAAGACCTTTTTGCCTTGTTAATGATACGTTAATTCTATAGTTGATAATGTTTTAGCTGTTGTTTCCGAGTTTAATCTTCTTTTTTGCCTCGACTTTTTTTTACTTGATTTTATATAAATTATATCATATAATGTTTCAGGTTCTGAATCCATTTTTCTACTTTTGCCGCAAATTCAAACCTTACAATTTTCTAATCATGTTATCAGTTTCTAATCTTTCGGTACAATTTGGTAAACGAATACTTTTTGATGAAGTAAATACAGCTTTTACTCAAGGTAATTGTTATGGTATAATTGGAGCCAATGGTGCCGGGAAATCTACTTTTCTTAAAATACTTTCTGGTGTAATGGAACCGACTTCTGGCCATGTGCATCTTGAACCAGGAAAGAGAATGTCTGTACTAGAACAAAATCATTATGCCTATGATGAATTTACAGTGCTAGAAACTGTAATTATGGGAAATAAGCCATTATATAGAATAAAAAAAGAAATAGATGCCCTATATGCTGATTATAGTGATGAAAATGCAGAAAAAATAGGAGAGTTACAAGTTCAGTTTGAAGAAATGAATGGCTGGAATGCAGATAGTGATGCTGCAGCAATGCTCTCTAATTTAGGAATTAAAGAAGACCTGCATTATACTCAAATGTCTGATCTCGATACAAAACAGAGAGTACGAGTGTTAATTTCTCAGTGTCTGTTTGGTAATCCTGATGTATTGATTATGGATGAGCCAACAAATGATTTGGATTATGAAACGATTTCCTGGTTAGAGCACTTTTTAGCTAACTATGACAATACAGTAATAGTAGTGTCTCATGACCGTCACTTTCTTGATGCTGTTTGTACTCATATTTCTGATATAGATTTTAGCAAGATGAACCAATACAGTGGTAACTATACATTTTGGTATGAATCATCACAATTAGCAGCAAGGCAAAGAGCGCAACAAAACAAAAAAGCCGAGGAGAAGAAAAAAGAATTACAGGAGTTTATTGCTAGATTTAGTGCTAATGTTGCAAAATCTAAGCAAGCTACTTCTCGTAAAAAGATGATAGAAAAATTGAACATCGAAGATATAAAACCATCTAGTCGACGTTACCCTGCTATCATTTTTGAAAGAGATAGAGAGGCTGGAGATCAAATTCTTAATGTAGAAGGTTTATCTTTTAGTGTTGAAGGAGAAACATTATTTAAAGGTATAGATATCAACTTAACCAAAGGCGATAAAGTTGTCGTCTTTTCTAAAAACTCTAGAGCTACTACAGCATTTTATCAGATATTAAATGATAAACAAAAACCAGACTCAGGAAAGTTTGCTTGGGGGATTACTACTACCCAGTCTTATTTGCCGGCCGATAATAGTGAATACTTTCAAAACGACCTCACCTTGGTAGACTGGTTACGTCAATGGGCTACTACTGAAGAAGAACGAGAAGAAGTATTTATTAGAGGTTTTTTAGGAAAAATGATCTTTAGTGGAGAAGAAGCACTAAAAAAATCTAATGTTTTATCTGGAGGAGAAAAAGTACGTTGTATGTTGTCGAAAATGATGATGACTAGAGCCAATGTCGTAATGCTTGATGAACCAACAAATCACCTGGATCTAGAATCCATTACAGCATTTAATAATTCATTAAAAAAATTCAAAGGTACTGTGCTTTTTACTACTCATGATCATGAATTTGCACAAACTGTGGGTAATCGAGTAATCGAGTTAACACCAAATGGAGTTATTGATCGATACACTACTTTTGATGAATATATGAGTGATCCTAAAATCAAAGAGTTACGCGAAAAAATGTATGCTGTTACTATTTAAGAATAGGATATTCTTGAAATACTGGTAAAGAAAAATGAAAAATGCCTTCCATATGGAAGGCATTTTTTATATAAATCAAGTGCCAAAAATATTGTGTTTACTTAGGTTTTGTCTTTAATGTAAAATTTAATATAAAATTAACACCCTCATAATGTGTGTTATATACTTGTTTATGTTAAATCAAAGATTTTTGTATTGCCTATTAAAAAAATAGAGCTATTTTAGTGGCCTGTTTTTAAGACAATTGTTTGTTTGTTTTAACAAAAAATTAGTTTTTTTAACGCTCCAAATCCTCAAGTCAAAGAAATAATAGCCTACATAATGTTGTGTTAACATTTTGTAAAGTAGTATCTATGTTATCGAGAATTATCTCTAATATTCTTTTTTTGAGCTTGACAATATTTTCTTTTGCTCAATGTAAAACGGTTGAAAATAATACTTCACAAAATAAATCATCAAGTAAACCTATTACTTCAATAGGAGATAGCATGAAAACTATAAAATTAAATGGAGACAAATCTATGGAGCTCCATATTAAAAAAAATACAAAACCAGGAGATCCCGCAACTCACTTTGAATATATTGTTTATGAGGTTAACACCAAAAATATACTTAAACAAGGTAGTTATAGAGGAACACATATAGATTGGAATGATAACACTTCTTTAAAACTTATTCCTTATATAGGAATGGAGCAAAAACCTATTTCTGACAATCCTGAAGACGAATTTATCTCGAATACTCAAAAACAAATAACAATTATTAAATTAAAAAACTCAAAATGAATCAAAATTTTTACGTAAAAAAAGCTTTTATGCTTACTTTTTTACTAGTGGTATTTTCTGCTTGTAACACCAACAATCAGAAAGTAGAACAAGTATATAAGGTAGAAGCAACCAAGAAAAAAAAGACAAAAAAAGATCACAATAAGAAGAAAGGTATTGAGCATATGGCTGATTATGTTTATAACCTTTTAAAACCAATAGGAGCAGATAAGCCAACCTATAAAGATGGTTTTATGATGACAGAGCATCAAAAAGCTATGCAAAATAGAAATAGGTTTGCAACAAAAAGTTCAAGTATTATTAATTGGAAAGAACGTGGACCCGTAAATGTACCCGGAAGGATACGTGATATTGTTGTCGCACCAGATAATGTTGACAAATGGTATGCAGGTACTGTGGGAGGTGGACTTTGGATTACAAGAGATGCAGGAAAAACATGGGAAAACCTTACTGATTATAAAGTGCCTAGTCTTTCTACATCTACAGTAGCAGTAAGTGCAAATAACCCTGAAATACTATATGTGGGAACCGGAGAACCTTTTGGTAATCTAGATGCTATAAGAGGAATAGGGCTTCTTAAAAGCACCAATGGAGGTAGTAGTTGGGAATATCTTAATAATACTAAAGATTTTGGAGGAGTTGGTCGATTAGCTATTAATCCAGCCGATGAAAATAATCTTGTCGTAGCAGCTAATAATGGTGTTTTTGTAACTACAGATGGTGGTGCAACTTGGCAAAACACATATAATGGCGGAAATGTTCAAGACCTTAATCCTGATCCTACAAATTTCAATACTTTATATGGCGGTGTAAATAGCATTGGTGTTATAAAAAGTACAGATGGTGGATTAACTTGGGATTTGGTATTAGATAGAGACGACTACAATCCAAATCATGCAAGATTCGAGCTTGATGTTTCAGCAGCCAATCCTAACAGAGTTTATATTTCAGTATATACAGCTCAAGGTGGGGCTACTACTGCAGTAAATACTGATTTTTATGTTACTACTGATGCAGGAGCAACCTTTAGACTAATTGGTTTTGAAGGAGATCCAGCAGCAGGAAATTTGGTTACAGGACAAGGATGGTATGACAATATTATAAAAGCGCATCCTTTTAATGAAAATATCTTTTATGTAGGTGGAGTTGTTGTTTATAGAGTAGAAGTAGTAAAAGCTGGTAGTACAGGTAAAGTAACAATTAAAAATAAACCAACTCAAGGACCGTTAAGTTATACTTTTCAGCCTATTGCTGCTGGATATAATGATGAGCTAAATGATTATGTACATGTAGATCAACATGGTCTAAATTGGATAGTAAAAGAAGGTCGAGAAAAAAAGTTTAAGCTACTTCTTGCTAATGACGGAGGAGTGTATCATACAGATTACTTATATGATCCAGGAACAACCTTTAATGATTGGTCTACTGCAGCTGAAGGACTTAACTGTACACAGTTTTATGGAGCAGATAAGCGTAACGGCGCAGAAGATTATATCGCTGGAGCACAAGATAATGGTACATGGATTTCATTAACTGGTGGAAGTGCAAATGATGAAACTGATTATACATTTATTATCGGAGGAGATGGATTTGAAGTTCTTTGGAATTATAATGACCCAAATAAATTTATTGGAGGTTTTCAATACAATGGATTTAGACGTTTTGTAAATGGACAAGAGTTTAATGCAGGACATGGAGAATCAGGATCAGGAACATCACCTTTTTATTCTAAAATTACAAATTCAAATAATAATCCTAATGTACTTTTTAGCCCATCTATCAGTGGGGTATGGAGATCTACAAATTTTGCAGAATCTTGGAGTTTAACACCAATTCCAAATAATTTTTCAGTAGGAGCATCTAGTGCTTTAGATGTTTCTGTATCTACAGCTAACCCAGATGTGGTTTGGGCAGGAAATGCAATGACAGAAAGTGGTAGTTATTTAATGCACGTTTCTAAAGATAATGGAATCTCTTATGAGCCTACAGCTATTTTTTCTGATCCTAGAGATGGTGTTGGTCATAATTATTTTGCTGCAGGTATCGAAACTTCTCCTACAGATGAAAATAGAGCGTATATTTTATTCTCAGGACAAGGAGCTGCCAAAGTATTAAAAACAGAAGATCTAGGACAAACATGGGAAGATATCTCTGGTTTTTCTTTAGGCGAGGATAGAGGTTTTCCAGATGTAGCTATTCATAGCTTAGTAGAAATGCCTTTTAATAAAAATAGATTATGGGTAGGAACTGATATTGGGGTTTTTCAAACGCTAGATGGAGGTAAGAATTGGTCATTATTAGCTGGATTGCCTGCATTTTCTGTATGGCAAATGAAAATAGTAAATAACGAGGTAGTTATGGCAACTCATGGTAGAGGCGTATGGACAGCTACCCTAGAAGAACTAGAAGCTTACGAACCACCAGCTTATTATGCACCTCCTACAATCACTAGTGCATCTCAAGAATCTATAGAAGATCAAGATGCCATTGTAAAATATATACAAACAAATGAAGATGCTGCATCAATAACCGTTTACGTTGATGATGTAGAAGTAGAGCAAATAAGTGATAATGTTGAGCAAGGTATATCGTACACCTATGAAATTGAAGATTTGGCAGAAGGATTACATACTGTAGGTTTTAAAGTAACCGACAGTGAAGGAACTGCTTCTATTGTTGCTAAAGCCGAATTCGATATCATCAATTTTGAAGAAGCAGAAGAGCTTGTATCGATTAATACTTTTGAAGCATCAGATGTTTATACTTTTGGAAATGAATTTGTCATTGATGATATAGCTGGAACAGTAAGTCAACCGGTTCTTAATAATTCGGATCACCCTTACTTAAATGGTACAGAATATAATACTGTCTTAAAGCGCCCAGTTTTGGTTTCGGCAGATAATAAAGATTTTTCTTACGAAGATGTAGCAATCGTAGAACCAGGTCCTTCTGAAGGAATGTACTATGATACTGTTAGCATAGAAGCTTCTACAGATTTACAAACTTGGACACAAATAAGTTTATATGACGCAAGACAATTCCCTGAATGGACAGAGGCTTATAATACTGGTGCTGGTATAACAGATGAATTGTTTAAAGAACAAACAATTAATTTGTTAGACTTTTTTGAAGAAGGTGATGTTATTGCATTACGTTTCAGGTTAGCTACAGATGGAGGTGTTACTTCTTATGGTTGGGCAATTCGCTCAATTAACCCTCAGGACGAAGTAGTAGAGGAAGAAGAAGAAGAGGTTGTAGTAGTAGATCCTACTGGTATTAATATCGATGGTACTGTAGTGTATCCTACTATTTCTAACGGAAACTTGAATATTTCATCTGGAACTACAATTAATAATAGTACAGTTGAAGTGTATAGTATGAATGGTACTCGTGTATATTCAAAAAGATTTGGTACCATAAACACATCACAACAACCAATTACATTAAATAATGTGAAATCAGGAATGTACCTTGTTAAGGTTTTTGCTGGTAGCACTACAAAAAGTGTATCTAGAGTAATCATTAGATAACTTTATACAGAGGTAATTGATTAAAATAAAATTAGCCTATAAGCGAAAGCTTATAGGCTAATTATTTATATAAATGTCTTTCTATAAAACTTTATTTAAGCAATCCTTCAAATTTTAAGAACAAATAATCCTTAATTGCTGATTCTAAAGTTTCTTTTGTTTGGGTAAAAAAATGATCATCTGTAATCAATTGCATAATAAAAAACTCATCTACCTTAGACAATAAGTCAACAGATACAGGTTTGAATAGTTTTTTTTCTATCCCAAAAACATAAAACTGTTTTAAATCATCTAACAAAACGAACAAAAAATCTTCAATAATTTTCCATGCAGTTGGATAATGCTTCTGTAATTGCCTTAAGTAAAAAGCAGAAATATCTTTTGCTCCTTCAGCCAGTATGAGAGATAATGAGTTGTATTGATAATCTAATTGTTGAATTTCGCCTGTGATTTCATTTTTATAGGCATGCAATCGATTTATTCTTGTTTGCGTAATGTATTCAAAAATCTCTTCTTTGGTAGTAAAGTATTGATAAATAGTAGATTTACTTTTATTCATCAATTGTGACATATCATCCATAGTTAAATTTCCCAAATCTGTTTTTTTTAACTTTGGAACCATAGCTTGCGTCCATTGCTCTACTTTTTTGTTCTTCTCTTTTCGGTTTTTTAGAATAGATTTTCTCCCCATATTTGATAATTTGCTGAAATCAAACTATATTTAAAAAAATAGTTCTTTTGTTTCTTTTTTTCGAAACCAAACTTAATGATTTATTCCTGTATACAAACCAATTACAAATATGAAAATAAAAGAAGAATACGATTACATAATTATTGGAAGTGGTTTTGGAGGTTCTGTAAGTGCACTTAGGCTGTCAGAAAAAGGCTATAAGGTATTAGTGATCGAGAAAGGAAAATGGTATCAACCAAAAGACTTTCCTAAATCAAATTGGAATCTCAAAAAATGGTTATGGATGCCATTTTTTAGGTGGTTTGGTATTATGAAAATGTCATTTTTTAAGCACGTAGTTGTTATCTCAGGAACTGGGGTGGGCGGTGGCTCGTTGGTATATGCAAATACGTTACCCGTACCCAAAACAGAGTTTTTTACTTCGGGTAGTTGGAGTACCCTAGCCAATTGGCAATCAGAACTAGCACCATTTTATAAAATTGCACTACATATGTTAGGGGCCCAGAAAAATCCAACTTTATTTGATGGAGATAAGGCTCTCGAAGAATTAGCGTCAACAATGAATATACAAGAACATTTTGAAGCTACCGATGTTGCGGTATATTTTGGTAAACCTAATGTTACTGTACCTGACCCTTATTTTGATGGCAGGGGACCAGATCGTACAGGTTGTAACTATTGCGGAGGATGTATGACAGGATGTCGATTCGGTGCAAAAAACACATTAGATAAAAACTATTTGTATTTAGCACAGCAATTAGGTGCAGATATCCTTGCTGAACATGAAGTATATGATGTAGTTCCTTCAAAGATGGGATATGAGGTTAAATATAAATCTTCAACCAAATTTTTTAAATCAAAAAAATCTATACAAACAAAAGGTGTTGTTTTTTCTGGAGGTGTTTTAGGAACCATAAAATTATTATTAAAGTTAAAGCAAAAATCGTTACCAAAACTCTCTGATCGATTGGGGTATGATATTCGTACTAATAATGAAAGCCTGATTAGTGTTACTAATCTTGATGGTAAAAAAGATATGTCAAAAGGCGTGGCAATAGGCTCTATTCTTAATACCGATAAGAATAGTCATCTCGAGATTGTAAGATATGCAAAAGGATCAGGGTTTTGGCGTTTATCACATTTACCATTAACACATGGTAAAAATACTATTGTACGAGTAGTCAAAATGATGACAAGTTTTATAAAACACCCTATATCCTATATAAAACTATATACCACTAGAGATTGGAGTAAGAGCACCACAGTATTACTTTTTATGCAAACGCTGGATAGTACTTTAAAATTTAAACGTAATAGTTTCGGGATTATGAATACCAGAGTAGCAGCAGGAAAAAAACCATCAGCATTTATTCCAGAATCCCTTGGTTTGGCAAAGCAATATGCCAAGATTGTTAAAGGAAAAGAAACTGTGTTTGGTTTAGAGCCTTTGGCAGGGATCCCTTCTACAGCTCATATTTTGGGAGGAGCAGTAATGGGAGCCAATACCTCAGAAGGTGTTATTGATGAAAATAATAAAGTATTTGGATATGAAAATATGCTTATTTGCGATGGTTCTATGATATCTGCAAACCCAGGGGTAAACCCATCACTATCTATTACTGCTATTTCTGAACACGCAATGAGTAAAATTCCTGATAAGAAAAATTAATTGTTTTTAGAATTTTGGAAATGCCTATAAATAAGGTATGCACCATAACCAATAAATAATAAAGTAAAAATAGCTCTAAAATCCCAATCTGTTTTTGTTTGTAACCGATTATAAAGTCGTAAACCCCCAAATATTACTAATGCGATTCCGATCATTAGATCCCAAGTTCTACGAGAAGGTTTGTTTTCGTTTTCCATACTATTTAGGATAAGCTTTTCTCAATAATAGGAATTGCCTCTTCTACATCATTCTTTTTCACAAATAATTGTATGTGATCTGGTACGCCACCTCCAAAACCAGCCATCATACCAGATTTCATATCATCTCGTGTTACAGAGTTGATTCCGCTATCCTGAAGCAGGGTTTGTAAAAATTGTACGTTTATTAAACTACCAGTATATACTCTTTCGTATTCACTTTCGGGAAACATATAAGTGTTCATTTATGCATTAAAATATTTGCTATTCCAGATGGCAGTATTAAAGTTTTTGCCTAATGCAAATCCATAAAAAAGCACCACCGCTGCTATAGATTTAAACATAAACATAAAAACCATAATAAATGTCGATGTAGTACTAGTTTTACTAAATAAACCATTTGGAACCATAAAAGTAAGTAAAAGGCTTATTAAAAAGGTAAGAAAGATTAAGTTTTCAAAACTTTTAAAAAACCACATCATACCTTTGCGTAAGGGATGTAGATCATTGCCCCATTTATGAATTAGATAAAAGTAATCATTGCCCATAGGAGCAAAGAGTAGGGGATCGTCTGCGTTTTCTAGTTTAAAAAGTTTTGAGGGTGCAATAATTTTAAACCCCTTGAGTTCTGTTTGATGTTTTTTTTCTAATTCTTTAATAGCAGAAATAGCTTCGTTTGGTAATTTTCCTTTAAAGTATTTAGAGTCCAGAAAGCGTAATCGATAATCAATACAGATTTTTTTGATTTGATCCAGATGATATATTTTATCGGTTTCTAACTGGTCAAAATCAAAAACATTAATAACCAACCCTGATGTCGAATCCAGGTTTTTAAGAATTTGATTTTCATGTTTTCTATCTTTTTTAAAGATTTCATGTACTTGATTTTCCCATATTTCGGGGTTACATTGTTTTCTACGAAGCTTATTTAGCTGATTTTCTATGTTTGTTTTAGGAAGTATCATCTTCTTTTTCTTTAGCATTACTAAGTTAGGGATTTAGGATAAGGGTTGCAAAACATAGCAGTAATAATAATCTCAAAAAAAGATAATGTAATGGTGAATCAGACATGTTATTTATAATGATTAGACCTATAGGAAAAACGCCTCAGAAAACCTGGGGCAATATTCTGGACCCCGAAAGTTGTGCCAGAAAACCGGAGACGATTCCAGTGCGTTAGGAAACGTTGCCAGAAAACCGGAGAACGTTTTGGTAGTAATTATAGACTAACCAGAAAATCTGTGATGATTTTCTTGTATTTTATGAATGGATTATGAAAAACCCAGCTGTTTTTTTGCAGCTGGGTTTTATCTAATTACCTTATTTGTCAATCATAGTTGTTACTAGTTTTGACAATTAGAATTTATTTAAAAATTATTATTAAATGACATATTTGATATTTTTTGATTTCCGTTTATAATAACTACCGTTACCAGAATATGATTAATACTTTGATTTAAAGTCCATTTAACATCATATCGATATTCTTGAGTTGATTTATTTCTATCAAATAAGTTTATAGTTAAATCAGTTTCTTGTTTAAAATTTTCTTTTAAAAATTCTAGGTTTTTACTATGTATTTTTAGAGGAGAATACTTTAAAAATAAAATTTCATGAAGATTATGATTATCTATTTTAAGATTACGTTTTAATAATTCTAAGTCAACTACATTATAAAATAGTTCCTGATCTTTAGTCGAGATTGCCTTAATAAATTTTTCGCAAACTAATTTTCCATCATTTTCTCTATCCTGACAGGAGACTACTATAATTAACGAAATTATTATAACCATTAAGTATTCAATATTACCTCTCATTTTTAAAGATTTATTGATTAGGTGTTTCATCCTTTACTACATTGTATGTTGCTCCATTGATAAAATCCGTTTTACTTGCTGAAGTACTATGTTTAAGTATTTTCCCTAATAATGGATTTTTTTTAACAACTTTTGCGGTTTCATTGATTAAGAAATTAGGAGTAATAGAATTTGCATCGATAGGGTCTATACCAAACAATCTATTTCCTCCAGTTTTCAAATGTTCACTTCCGCTTACATTAATACCATTAATTCTGTTTATGCAATCTCTAGCATAGTTACTACAATTATAATTAAGTCCGTTATAAATAGGATGATTTCCTTTTTGTTGTTGATCTAAATCTGAATTTAATTGTTGATCACTAGAGGGATCTGAATATAGTTGAATAACCCCTTCTGCAGGTCTTTTTTCTCCTATACCAATATCTTTGTTAAGCAAATCGTTTAATTTAACATTTTTCTTTGTTTGAATGTTTCCAGGGATATCTTGGTCAAAATTATCTTTGCCAGCTCCACTTCCTCCTGGCCAGAAATCATAGTAATTTACAGTACCGTCTTTAACTTCTTCTGTAACAATATTTCCGTTAGCATCAGTAACATTTTTTCCATTAGCATCTTTTTTAGCTTGAGTTTTATAATTATCTATAGCGATACCTGCATGTCCTATTTTTCCACCTTCTGTATACCAAATAACTAGGTATACGTCATTGCCATCTGGGTCAATTAAAGATACCGGATCATTCAGGGTATAATTATAAGGACTAACAGGATGATATTTTTCGGATTTATTGTCAATATTCATCCATCTTCCTATAGTTGCATCATAATTTCTCGCTCCATAATCTACCCAATTTAAATTTAATTCATTTTGTTCTTCCTTACCATTATATCCATAATTGTGAGGAACACCGGATATCATATTATTATATCCTTTGTGTTTTAAACCAAAAGGGTAATAATTATTCTCCTTTAATATTTCATCTTGGGTTATGCTACCATTATTATTACGATCGGTATAAGTCAATCGTATATTTCCCAAATGATCCTTGTGCTGATAAAAATATTTATATCCGTCTGTTTCTTTTTCTATATACCCTTCAGCATGGCCGAAAAATTTTAAATTATTATTTTCATAGATATAGTTTCCTGCATACTCCGTTATTGTTACATCGTTTCCTTTGGTTATTATTTTTTTTAATTTAACACCAGTCGCATCATATGTATACAGTATCTCACCATCATTAGCCCCGTTAAATTCTATTGTAAGTGGCAGATTAAGATGGTTATATAATATGCTTGTAATATTTTTATTACGATCAACGATCATGTTACCATTGCTATCATAAGTATAATCAGGACCTTGAGTGTTTCCATCCTTAAAACCTTCTTGTACAGATGCGCTATCGGTTACTGATGTTAAAGAATTACCAAGGTTATTGTTTGAATAACTATATGATAGATTATCAATTTGGCGATATCCTCCTGATCCATTTGTAGTATTTCTGGCGAGACTTAGTAAGTTTCCATTTTTGTCATACGAGTAGGCACTATTATATTGACCCGTATAGGTAGTAATATTATCAGTAAAACGAGAAACTGTAATTCTGTTTAATTCATCATACAAATAACTGTAAGCTCTCTTTTTATTATCATTAGCAGTTTTCCAGGTAGTTTCAGTAATATTACCATTGTACAGAGCAGGTACTTCAATTCCTTGTATTTTGGGAGTATTATAGCTAATTCCAAAAGCAAATAAGTCATTACCAAGGTTATCAACTTTATTTATTTCGGTAAGCCAACCTCGTACATTATAGGTGTAATCTATTTGTTGTAATCCACCACCTACTTCTTTAACTTCTAATTGGCCTAGTGCATCATAACTGTTTGATAGTATGTTTTCGGGAGCTTGATTATTGATTTTTTGGGTTTGATCTATAAGTCTACCTATATCATCATAAGTAAAAATAGTAACAGTTGTAATAGCAGCATTATTGTCTTTGGTATGTGAGATTTGGGTTTTTAGAACCTTTCCTGCAAAATCCAATTTACTTAATGTCCAATCTTCTGTATTGAGATATTCATTTTTTACATGAGTTTCCCAAGGTCTACCTTTAGCGTCATAATAAGTAGCTGTAGTAATCCACTGATCTGTATCTAATACTCTAACACGCATTACAGTAGGTAACCCTTTTACTGCTGTGGTAGCACTCATACCTTCCCAGGTTCCTGATCCATTGGCCGGGTTAAAGGTTACTTGATCTCCAATTTCATAATCATCGTAGTAGTTAACCGTGTATATTTTACTAATGCCATTTGGTATCGCATCGTTAGAATAGTATATAGGTGTACCTGCAACAATATGAGAAGTTGATCTTTTGGTCTCATATTGCGTATAGCTACTAGTATTATTTGCTAACGCTTGCATGTCTGTTCTGGAAATAACACTTGGATGAACATGTAACCCGCTATAGGTTACTCTTCCAAAAGCATCATATTTGGTAAACAACCATTGTCTTCTTGATCTCTGATATTCATCTTGACTTAATACTGGTTGGTCTAATGTATTATAGACAATATATTCCCAACCTTTACCTGGTATTTTCTTTTCTATCAATCTATTTCTATAATCATACTTATACTGATAACAGAGTTCGGTAAGTTCGCTGGCCGATACACCATCTGTAGCACTCAAGGTAACTTTAGGCGGTATCACATAGGTAAGATTTCCAAAATCATCATATACATAGTATGTATCGTGCGCCTCAGAGGTTGCGGATCCTGTGGAAGCATAGGTGCGTTTTAAGATAACCTGCCCTAGTTTATTTTTAAATTCTTCAGTTGTATGATTTTTGTTATCTGAAGATTTCCAGTTCTCATCTTTGGTAATGGCTTTGTACAGTTGCTTTGTACTATACAATCCCACTTTTACCAGAGATGGCGCTTCGGTATCAGAGTTACCATTAACCAATGGGAATTCTACTTTAAAATAAAGTACTCCATCGTCAGTAGTATTGGTACCCCAGCCAAACTTAATGGAGTGATCTGTATCACTATCTGGGTTGGCTTTCCAGGCTGTACCCGGGGCTCCTTGTTCTACTATTCTATTAAGAGGCGAAGGCTCAATAATGGTTTCGGAATATGCATTGATAAGTGCAGGATTCGTAATTCCAGGAAAATCTTCTTGATATTTGTTTAGGTAATAATTGTTAATATCATTGGTGATATTTACAGTATTATATGAACCAGGAGTGTCATCCGATGCAAATGGAAGATATTGTTTGGTTTGCCTACCATAGTCATCATACTCGATATGTGTTACAATATCTTGAGCTTTACCTTGTGGCCCAGCAATAATATTTTCTATTGAAGTCTCATTACCATCTAGTTTTTGTACTATAGGATTCCAGAAGTATTGATTGGTATTGGCATTAGTACTGTAGTATAGGTAACTTCTAAATCTTGAATTAGTGGTGTTACTTCTCCATTTGAAATCATTACCATTCATTACTTTGTTACCATTGATATCGTATACACCACTAACTCCAGAATTACTTCCAGAATATTGATATGGATGGATTACCCCAACCAATAAGTACCAGGTGTCCAGTAGAGGAGGGTCACTTACCCAAAAGTATGGATTGTTGTTTGCCGTACCATCAAGATTATTTACATTTTGGGTACCGTGATAACTGTTTCCATCTTTTGATCCTGTTCTTTTGATCCAAACAGTATATCGATACCCTACGTTTTTATCTACATTGATATAGTCGGTATTCCACCCACCATCAGCATCGCTATTCACATCATTACCACAATGCCATAGTAAGGATAATTTGCCTGAAGGATCAGGGCCATTAATCCTATTGTTTTCTTGTGCTCTACCATTGCGGTTAAAAAAGCCTGTACTTCCTTGACCGGCAGTCCAATCTACTGTTAGTTCATTAGTGCCTCCAACTATAGATGATGTCCCTCCAGCTTTAATAGCGACCTGTTGTTTAGTTCTTCCTAATCCATCAAAATAGGAAACTGCTTCAATAACATCTTTTTCATGTTTGATTTGAGTAGGAGAGGACATTTCGGTTTGAAAGGTCCTTGTGAAGACATAATTCTCCTGCGAAGTCAATGAAATATCGGTATATAATGCTCCTTCACAACCGTTCATTGTTCCTGCTTCATCAACACATTGATCTCCATTGTTATTTACATACCCAGCTGGTTGTGTACATTGTGTTTTTGAAGTATTCGGATCTCCAAAACCATCACCATCGCTATCAGCATACCACAATGTATTAGGATGTATCGCAGAGTTATTATCGTTACAATCGGTTAGGGGTAATACCGTTTGTACATAACTACTGCCTGGGTTTGCGCATTGTGTTACTTTGGTGGTTGCAAAACCGTCTCCATCTACATCTTTATACCAATTTGGTATTGGATTGATTGTGTATGATATGCTTGTTGCAGGTCCCCAACATCCCGTACTATTATTTCTACTTCTTAGATAATAGATAGTACCACTAGTTCGTGTTATAGTAACAGAAGAATTAGCCGTACTGGTACCCGATGAACTGTTCTGCCAATACCATGTGATCCCAGTAGGAGGATTGCTTCTTGTTAATACTGTATTTCCACAATTATTTGTAGCACTAGGCCTGTCTGGTATGATTGGAGTGGCTTTAATAGTATAAGGCACATATCTGGCACTACTCCAACATCCTGTACTATTATTTCTTGCTCTTAGATAGTAATTACTACCATAATATCGGGTAATTGATACACTAGCGTCAGAAAGGCTGGTACCCGATCCACTACTTTGCCAATACCAGGTGATCCCACTTGGTGGGTTACCTCGAGTCAAGACACTATTCCCACAATTATTTGTTACACTAGCTGTAGCGGGTATTCCCGGAATAGCTTTAATGCTATAATTTACTGTTCTGGCTGTACCCCAACATCCATTGGAGTCGTTTCTGGCTCTTAAATAATAGGTGCTACCACTGGTTCTTGTGATTGATGTAGATGAATTAGATGTACTTGTACCTCCAGAAGAACTTTGCCAATACCAGGTGATCCCAGAAATAGGATTTCCTCTTTTGAGTGTGCTACTACCACAATTATTAGTCACCGTGACAGTTCCTGGTTGAGGGGGTACTACTTTTATACTGTAACTTACTGTTCTGGCAGTACTCCAACATCCCGTAGAATTGTTTCTTGCTCTTAAATAATAAGTGCTACCACTGGTTCTTGTGATTGATGCAGATGAATTAGATGTACTTGTTCCTCCAGAAGTACTTTGCCAATACCAGGTTGTACCACTTGTAGGATTGCTACGAGTAAGTACAGAATTTCCACAATTATTAGTGACACTTGGTACAGAAGGTGCTCCCGGAACTGCTTTAATACTATAGTTTACAGTTCTAGCGGTACTCCAACACCCTGTACTGTTATTTCTAGCTCTTAAGTAATATACACTACCACTAGTTCTGGTGATAGAAGTATTTGCATTTGAAGTACTTGTTCCACCAGAAGAACTCTGCCAATACCATGTAATTCCGCTAGGAGGATTGCCTCTAGTTAGTCTACTATTCCCACAATTATTAGCTACTGTAGGAGCTGCCGGTACTCCCGGAATTGCTTTAATACTATAACTTACTGTTGTAGAACCACTCCAGCATCCACTATTGTTGTTTCTGGCTCTTAGATAATATACACTACCACTGGTTCTTGTGATAGAAGTATTTGCATTAGAAGTACTTGTTCCACCAGAAGAACTCTGCCAATACCAAGTGATTCCACTTGGAGGATTACCTCGTGTAAGTATTGATTTTCCGCATTGATTTGATATAGTAGCAGAAGGCCCTGTAGGGATTGTATTAATACTATAGTTTACAGCTCTTGCAGTACTCCAACACCCTGAAGAGTTTCTTGCTCTTAGATAATATACACTACCACTAGTTCTGAATATATTTACTGAAGAGTTTGAAGTGCTAGTTCCAGTAGTAGAACTCTGCCAGTACCAAGTAATTCCACTTGGGGGATTTCCTCTTGTTAGCATTGTGTTTCCACAATTATTAGAGACACTTGCTACTGCAGGAGTTGCAGGTTTATTTTCATCAATAACACCATCGCAATCATTATCAATACCATCACATATTTCGGTGGCTCCAGGATAAACACTAGCATTATTATCTTTACAGTCTCCTCCAACTAATCTGTAGTACCCATTTAAGACACTTCCATTAGGAGGTCTACATCCAACAAAAGTGGTTGATCCACCATAATTGTCTATATCTTTATCCAAGTACCACCGTGTACCTGGGTTAATTGCTGCATTGTTATCATTACAATCGCTATTATTGGTGACATAGTTTGCAGGAACATTGGTGCCACAATACCATCGTTCTTGATTAGATCCGGCATTATCACCATCATTATCTACATAATACCTTCTGGGATATACAGAACCATTAGAATCATTACAGTCTCCAGATTTAGATACATACCCATTAGGCCTTACAAAAGCTTGCTTTGTAATACTTGAATTACCCCAGCCATCACCATCGGCATCACGATAATAGGTATTCATTCCTCCATCAATAGGAATCAGTTGAGGGGTGATTCTTTCATCTTTATTTTGTTGATCAGAAAGAGAGGGTTGTTGTGCTTGTATTGACGAGGTTACCAATAATAGTAATACTAAAATAGCCTTTATACAATTTAGATGTTTTGTGATAGTATTCATTTTGATTGACTTTATTGGTTTTTGTAGTTGTATTTATTTTCTGAAACAAGTTTCCCTAGGGAATCTTTTATAAATTCAAGACGATTAAATTCATCATATTGATAGTACATTGTATACCCTTTTGAATCTGTAGTACTTGTTACTCCAATCAATGGGTCGTAAGTATATGTTGTCACCATTGCATTAGGAAATGCATTTCTTAATGCGTTGAGTGCTAGCCGCAAGGCTCCTTCTTTTCCAGAGTTGCCTATTGTACGATCATTATCGGCATTGGATTTTGTTTTTAGATCGCTTACATAAGATGAAATCTGATCGTATGTTGCATTTTCAATTTTTGCAATGGGTAATTCATTCCAATAGCCCCATATATAGATAATTGAAGTTCCGTTTTCTTTTGACACTACTAAGGGATTTCCAAATTCATCATATTTGTGATATCGAAGCCTGTTTTCTAGATCATTTGTTCCTTTTGAAATTTGAGAAATTTCGGGAAGAGTAATAGTAGTAGTCCAATTTTTATAAAGTGTTCTTTGGCTACTTGTCTTAGATTGGGGGTTATTACCTTTTTTAAGGTGCGATTCACTATGTATTACTTCAGATAACCTATGATTATTTAACAAGTTAGTATAAGCACTCTTTTGAGCCGGAGTTAGGTTTTGTATAGCAGGAAGATCTACAGGATAATAATAGGTATTGGTAATTATTTTGTTATTATCATAATGAATTTTTTCTTGTTTTAGGTTTTGAACCGCATTGTCATAGGTATATTCTTTTTTTATGACATGATCTAATCCAGATAACTTAGTTTTGTTTTCTTCGGTTTTTATCTTAGAATGACCAATATTAACATCATACCTACCTTTATCAAACTTGAATTCATCGCCAGGGATTACCAATCCTCCTTTAAAATATACTTTTAATGCTTTGGTAGAATTAACCTTATAACTATATGTGTTATTTGATTCTTTTAAGAGAGTTTCATTTTTGTCTAAAATCTTTGAATTAGCTAATAACCCAGAGTAATGAGAATTACTTTTTGATGGTCGTATAGGTATCGGATCATAAACTAGATTTGGAGTTGCTGTAAAATTTAAAATAGTTGTTCCATTTTCTTTGCTTTGTGTATCCTTGTTTATTTGTGTTATGGTGACTTTTTTATATCCCATATGTCCACCATCGGTTACGCCTAAATTGGAAACATCATTGTCTAAAGCCATCATAAAATCACAACCAATATCGGCTCCTCCTACAGGTTGGCTACTATTAACATATTTAAATTTTGTTAAGGGGTACGTGTATTCAGGTTCTTTGTGTATAAAACCAGAAGAATATCCATTTTCCATAGTATACGAGTACTCTTGAGAAAGTAGTAGAGTATTATTTGAATCGTACTTGTCGATTTTACTTACACGTACTCCTCCTGTTGGTTTTTCATAAAGCCTTTCGCTAAAATGCGCAGTATAAATAACCTTCATAAAGGCTTTATCAAAATTCCCATTATCACAACTTTTCCATGTCGCTCTAGCTAACATTGAATACTCGCCAGGATATAGTAAGATCGTTTTATCTACATTTGTATCGCTAAGGAGTGATATTTTTGCAACGATTTCTCCTTGAGAATTTCTAATTTCTGCTATAGGAGAAAATCCAGCGCTAAAATAATCATACGTATATTTTCTTACGTAACCGGATATTTTTACTGCTATTTCCTCTTCAGGGTCATTATTTCCAGGTGTATTGGTGAGTGTAAATGTATTTGTATCATAATCTGATCTGGGAGGAGTTGTAGGGTTCGTACATGGTATTCCTTCTCGACCACTAGCGTTAACATATTTTGTTATTCTTTCTGATTTAAATTCATCAATTTGTTGACTCCCTACAAAGCCATATGTATTTTGCTCAAAAGTATACTCATCATAACCTCCTGTTGGGTATTTAATTTTGTATAAAACACCAGACTTTGAGCCTTCAAAATCCGGAGATCTATCTGCACCTCCGTAGCCTCTGGTTATACCATCATAGCTTTTTATAAAGTAAGGAGGTAGTATTTTATTTGTTTCATTTTTATTTTCATATCCCCAATGATCTTTTTTAATTGAAGTTCTAGATTCTAAACGATCATGATAGAAAAATTCATATGCAGGTAAAGTACTATCATTGGTTCCAAATTCTTGTAATGATTTTAAAGTGAGTCTACCTGTAGAAAAATCATGAGACAATTTAATTTTTTTAATAAGAGAATTGTGTATTCTGTTTTTAATTTGAATTTCTCCTAATGCATAATAATCAGAACTACTACTTGAGTTTACTAATTTGGTACTTGCATTAAATAGAACTTCTACGGGTGAGTTATCTGAATATATTCTGGATAATCTTCTTCCAGAAATATTAATATTAGTTGTATTCTTTTCTACAGGTGAGTTAACAGGAAACAAATCGTTACAAGCACCATTTACTGATAACCTGTGTTCTCTTGTAGTATTAGTAAATATGTAATGATCTTTTATAAGATACGGCTCATATTCAAAAAATACATTTCTTTTATCATGAGGATCAGTTATTTGTGATAAATGCCAAG
Source organism: uncultured Aquimarina sp. (assembly GCA_947501475.1). Lineage (GTDB taxonomy): Bacteria > Bacteroidota > Bacteroidia > Flavobacteriales > Flavobacteriaceae > Aquimarina. The sequence continues at coordinate 33,949 of CANMWA010000012.1, forward strand.
AAGAATTAAAACTTTGGGTAGGTCTAAAACAAAATGTAAGACCAGTTGTGCTCATGTTAGTAGTTTGCTCTGCGGTTGTAAATCTATAGGTAAACCCATCTGGTGTTTCAAAAATCCATCCGTTAATTCTAGTGTTATATCCATTGCTCCAAATAGGAGTAACCGAAATATCATATTCTGAATTTACTACAATATTGCCTCCCCAATCAAAATTGAATTTTCCTGTATACCCATTAAAATTAAAAGTAAATATATCAGGTTGTGCATCAGCACATCCCTGTGACATTTGCTGTAAGTAACTATATCTTATATTGTCTTGTGGACCACTATATAAGTAATTATAATCTACTTCTTTTACCAGTTCTAAAAAACTTGTGATAATATCGGCTGCGGGGTTATTACCATTATAGTTGTCTGGTAACCCATTCATACTTCTGGTCACAACACCTCCAGCGTTTAAAGACCATCCTAGCCCTATAGAGTTTGAAGATTCCATCACTTTGAATCCTCCTGATTGATAGTTGAGTGAAATTGGTACCGATACATTACCCGAACTTGCATTATAAATAGGGATACTTTGTTGTACCATTCCTTGATATTCGTTGATTTTCATATCAACATATTTTGCTATCCCGGCTGTTTCTGGTGAAGGAGGAACTATATTGGGTATGTTTACATTGTTAGAATCACCAAGTTGTGCTATTGCATTGGTAAGTACCAAAAACAATAACATAGAAAAAAAACTCCTGTGTTTTTGCATGATCAGATTGATTAGTTAGTTGTTACGTTTTTTGATTCTTATTATGAATCCAATTAATCTCTATTTGTAGTGTTTATTGCCAGAGATTGTTTGTGTTTTTGATAGTGATTAGTACAACTATCTTTTGATGTAAATCGAAATAGGGTAGGAGACTACATCTAAAACTTTATAAGTAGGGAAAAATGCATTTTGACGATTATAGGGTAGTGCAAGTATACTCTTAATACCAAAAACTAAAGTTCTGGATATTCATATAGTTGAAGATCCAGAACTTATTTTTTTCTTGATGGACTAGTTTAAGATCCTAAATTTCTATACAACTATACTTATGCGAGAGAATGATAATTTTTTATGAAGAAAACGCTATTAACTAATATAATTCCAAATATTTTTGTGTTTTGCCATTTGTTGATATGTATATAACAAAACTTTATTTTTTTCTAATGAAAGAGAAGCATCTTCATTAAGAATTTTTATAGCATAATGTCTGGCAGTTTTTAAGATATCATTATCCTTTACAATATCTGCTATTTTTAGGTTTAATACCCCACTTTGTTGCGTGCCCATAATATCTCCTGGGCCACGTAGTTTTAAATCGACTTCTGCAATATCAAAACCATCATTGGTACGAACCATAGTTTCAAGTCTTGTTTTACTATCGTTAGATAATTTGTAACTGGTCATTAAAATACAATAACTTTGTTCTGCACCACGACCAACACGCCCTCGTAATTGATGTAATTGTGATAACCCAAACCGTTCTGCACTCTCGATTATCATTACACTAGCGTTGGGAACATTAACTCCAACTTCGATTACAGTAGTAGCTACCATAATATGAGTTTCGCCTTTTACAAACCGATCCATCTCATAATCTTTGTCGGCAGGTTTCATTTTACCATGTACAATAGAGATTTGATAATCAGGAGTAGGGAAGGAACGTGCAATACTTTCATAGCCATCCATTAAATCTTTATAATCCAAAGCTTCAGATTCTTGTATCAAAGGGTATACAATGTAAATTTGTCTCCCTTTTTTGATTTCATCTGAAATGAACTTAAAAACTTTGAGTCGATTACTATCATATCGATGTACTGTTTTAATCGATTTCCGCCCAGGGGGTAATTCATCAATAATAGAAATATCTAAATCACCATAAAGACTCATCGCTAGTGTTCTGGGGATTGGCGTTGCAGTCATAACCAAAATATGAGGGGGGTATGTATTTTTATGCCAAAGTTTGGATCGTTGTGCTACCCCAAATCGATGTTGTTCATCTATAATTGCTAGTCCTAAATTTTTGAATTGTACCTTATCTTCAAGAACAGCATGAGTTCCAATCAAAATATGAAGAGTGCCTTCTTCTAACTCTTGGTGTATTTCTCGGCGTTCTTTTGTTCTAGAACTCCCCATCAATAACTTTACATTGATATCAAGATTTTTGGTGAGTGCTGTGATGCCTTGATAATGCTGATTTGCTAAGATTGCAGTCGGAGCCATTAAACATGCCTGAAACCCATTATCAATAGCAAGTAACATAGCCATGAGTCCAACAATAGTTTTGCCAGAACCTACATCTCCTTGTAGTAATCGATTCATTTGCGCACTGCTACCAATATCGTTTCGAATTTCTTTGATTACTCTTTTTTGTGCATTGGTTAATTCAAATGGAAGATGACTTTTATAAAAATTATTAAAATGTGCTCCTACTTCAGTAAAAGGATATCCTTTAATTTTTTGTTTTCGGATTAGTTTTTTGGTAATGAGTTGTAACTGAATGTAAAATAACTCTTCAAATTTAAGCCTATACTGTGACTTAGATAGTAACTCTTGACTTTTTGGAAAATGGATATTAAAAACGGCTTCACTTTTTGAAATCAGTTTTAGTTCCTCCAATATTTCTTTAGATAAAGAATCATAAAAACGCACTTTGGTTTCTACAAATAATTGTTGCATCATTTTCATGATTACCCGATTGGTAATCCCTTTATTTGCTAATTTTTCTGTAGACGGATATACGGGTTGCATTGCAGTTCTTAGATTACCTTTATGGTCTTCTAGTAACTCCATTTCAGGATGTGGCATACTATAGCCATTATAATACTTGGTTTTCCCGAAAATCACATATGCGGTATTAAGTTTTAGATTATCTCGAATCCATTTTTGTCCTCGAAACCATACCAATTCTATCTCGCCAGTATCATCAACAAATTTGGCGACTAATCGCTTTCCTTTTTTCTGTTCGACAGTTTTGATATTAATGATCTTTCCAATAATTTGAACCTCGGCCGAGTTACGTTGTAGTTGATTGATCTTATAATATTGAGTTTTATCAATATATCTATTAGGAAAGAGGTTAAGCAAATCCTGATAGGTATGAATCCCAAGCTCTGACCTTAATAAATCAGCTCTCGAAGGTCCAACACCCTTGAGATAATCTATAGGAGTCTGTAAAATAGTAAGATTCATCAGAACGAAGATAAGCCCATCTGGGTTTCTTCACAAATAGAAAGAAATAATATTTTTTTAGATCATATTATAATATTTGTATTAGGTGTTTAAAATCTATAACCTATTACGTATCCCTTCAAATAAAAATAAAGAAACATAACTACCCGAAAATGAAACATTAGTCATATGCTTTTATTTTAAAAAACAATTCTTTTGTTATGATAAATATCTTATTAGAAGTTATTTAGAATAACACTTTATGGGAAGTATGTTTTTTACGAATTATAAAACTAAAAAAATGAAAAAAAAAGTAAACGTTAAAGCAAGTAAAGAGTATCTGAAAAAAATAAAAGATCTCGATATAAAACAATACTCAGGAAAAATCCATAAGAAAACCTATCTTGAAGTTGCATTGGATTTTAGTGATGCCGGAAGCCTTGCTTCGAATATAACAGATGGAAATAATTTTGGAGATTGGTTAAGTTATAAAGGTTGGCCAAAGGGGTATATCCCTTTGGCTATGTATAACCCTATTGATAAAAAACAAGAAAGTATATTTTGGGATGTTTCTGAATCTATAGCCGAAGAATTTTTGGCTATTGACCAAAACGATCCAAATTTTCCTGTTTATGGTTGGTGTAATGATGCAGGGTTTGAAAAATGGTATGATTCGATTGAAGATTTTTTAGGCGAGTTTAAATAATGAAGTGATATAAACTTTTTTGAATAAAATTAAAAGTTTTACATATTCAAATATGGGTTAGTAAAAAAGCGGGACAAGCCCGCTTTTTAGTTATTACTTTTTTAATAAAGAACGCACTGTCTAATTCGGCGAACTTCAACACAAAAATAGTCACCTATTTCTCCTAGATGCCAGCAGTCTCGAAAGTTTCTACAAGGCACAATTCCTCTTGTTCCCCCATTAATTTTTTGCTGTTCATTTTTGGATAGAACTTTCCCCAATTTTGAAATGTTTTTTTTCATTGTGTAAAATTTAAATGATTAATCGTTTTAAGATAAGCTTTTATTGAATTTATTGGTTTTAATATTTTCTTAATCTTTTTTAAAGAAAATGTTTCGATATACTCACTTATTTTTAACCATAGCTTAAGTTAGCTGCTTTTAAAAAGGAAGAAAAGATAGCATAATGTTTACATAAAAAGTATTCTTAATCGTGTATTTTGTAATATGAGTAGACTAAAATCGTTATTTTGGCAGAACATTTGATCATATCAAAATATGCGAATTATTTCATTCTTATTTATGTGTTACATTTCTTTAGGAAGCATGGCACAACAAACAGATGCTGTTGATTTCTTAAAAGGAAATGTACAGGTTACTGTTAATGCAAAAGCTAAAAATATATATGGTAAAGTAGCGTATACCTTCAAGATTCTTAAACCAACAAAATCAATCTATGTTGATGCTCAAAAAATGCAAATTGAAGCTGTTTTACTTGATGGAAAGAAAATAAAGGCTGAATATGATGATAAAAAAATAGTCATCATTTCTGATTTTAAAGCAGATGCTAATCACGAGATAAGTATTCAATATACTGCTACTCCAAAAAAAGCATTATATTTTGTAAAGGATTATCAGGGCAATGATCAGATATGGACCCAAGGACAAGGAAAATACACATCAAACTGGCTACCTAGTTTTGATGATATGAATGAAAAAGTTGAGTTCGATTTAAAGATTACTTATGCAAAAGGGTATGAGGTTATTACTAATGGAAAACTAATTAACTCTAAGCCTGTAAACGATTCTATACAAAGTTGGGAGTATGATATGCAACAACCCATGAGTAGTTATCTGGTTGCTTTAGCTATTGGTAAATATGAAAAGGTTGTAGAGACTTCGGCAAGTGGTATCCCCTTAGAAATGTATTACTACCCAGAGGATAAAGATAAATTTGAACCTACATATAAACATAGTAAACGGATGTTTGATTTTTTAGAAAAGGAAATTGGTTTTCCTTTTCCGTGGCAAAACTATAAACAAGTACCTGTCAAAGATTTTTTATATGCTGGAATGGAAAATACAGGCACAACTATTTTTTCTGATGCTTTTGTGATTGATGAAACTGCTTATGTGGATAGAAATTATATTAATGTTAATGCTCATGAATTAGCACATCAATGGTTTGGTGATTTGATTACCGAAACCGATGGGAAACACCATTGGTTGCAAGAGGGTTTTGCTACATATTATGCTTTGCTTGCAGAAAAAGAGATTTTTGGAGAAGATTATTTTTTATACAAATTGTATGAAAATGCAGAACAATTAACCGAGCTTTCTAAAACATCTGATGCAACTTCGGTATTAGACCCCAATGCTAGTTCTCTTACTTTTTATCAAAGAGGGGCATGGGCGGTTCATGCATTAAGAGATGTATTAGGAGATACCAGTTTTAAGATAACTATTCATAATTTTCTTGAAAAATATAAATTTCAAAATGCAACTACCGATGATTTTATTACTGTAGCTGAGCAAGTAAGCGGTAATGATTTAACAGCGTTTAAAAAATTATGGTTAGAGAATGTCAAATTCCCCGCTCAAGAAGCACTAGATATTCTTACAAAATCTAAATTTATTAAAGAGTATTTAAGTTTAGCACAAGAACGCACACAACCCATGGCGGGTAAATGGGGAACTCTTGCAAAAGTACTAACCAAACCTGTTAATGATTATTTAGGACAAGAAGTAGTATACCAATTAGAAGGAAATACCACTCCCGAAGCAATAGCATTATATGATGGAGCTTTTAATACTGATAATATATTTGTTCGTCAGGCTATCGCCAGCACCCTTAGAACTATTCCGGTTGATTTGCAAAAACAATATGAATTGTTATTAAAAGATTCTTCATATGCTACTATAGAACCTGCATTATATCATCTTTGGAGTAATTTTCCGGACAAGCGAAATGAATATTTAGAAACTACAAAAGATATTATTGGGTTTAATGATAAAAATATAAGGGGATTATGGTTGGTTCTGGCATTAAGTACTCAGGATTATCAAATAGATAAGCATCAAGAATTTTATAATGAATTATCAGGATATACATCTTCTAAGTATCACTTTAGTACTCGCGAAAATGCATTCAGATATCTAGAAAGTTTGCAGGCGTTCTCTGGTCCATCATTAGCAAATTTGGTTGATGGAGCTATGCATCATAATTGGCGTTTTAGAAACTTTTGCAGAAAAACTCTTGATAAATTAATAAAAGATGAAAAATATAAAAAGAAATATGTAGTTTTAATCAATAGTTTACCAAAAGCTCAACAAGAGTATTTACAAAAAAAAATAACCCCATAATTAAGATATGCGTGCACTGGTAATTTCTGGAGGCGGTAGCAAAGGTGCTTTTGCCGGAGGCGTTGCACAATATTTAATTCAGGATTTAGGTAGAAAGTATGACCTTTTTATAGGGACTTCAACTGGTAGCCTTTTGGTTTCTCATCTAGCACTATCCAAAATTGAGGAAATAAAAAACTTCTATACTTCGGTTAATCAATCTTCAATTTTTAAAAACTGTCCTTTTATCATAAAAAAGAAAAGGGGATATGTTGATATTAATATCAATCATTTTAATGTATTACGTAACCTGATTAAAGGAGAAAAATCCTTTGGAGACAGTCGTAATCTTAGAAACCTTGTGGGTAATGCAATTTCAAAAAAAGATTTCAAAAAGCTACAATCCGTAGATAGCGATGTCATAATCACTGTAACCAATCTTTCTACTAACGAAGTCGAGTATAAATCGGTAAAAGATTGTGATTATGAAGATTATTTAGATTGGGTTTGGATTTCTTGTAATTACCCTCCCTTTATGAGTTTGGTACGAAAAAACAATTGCGATTATGTTGACGGAGGGCTTGGCTCTATGGTGCCTATAGAGGAGGCTATTAGGAGAGGAGCTAAAGAGCTAGATGTAATAGTCTTAGAAACCGAAGTGAATTATTTGAATAGAATGCCTACCAAAAATCCATTTTCTTTGATTACTAATATGGTTAATTTTATGATGGATCAGATTGAATATCAAAATATTCAAATGGGAAAATTTAAGGCACGAGAACATAAGGCTTCAATGGATTTATATTATACACCTACGGTACTTACAACAAATTCATTGATTTTTGATAAAGAAAAAATGACAGGCTGGTGGAAAAAAGGATACGAGTTTGCTAAACAAAAAAACAGTTCTAATCGATTATAGTATGAAAGCATTGGTGATTTCTGGTGGTGGTAGTAAAGGAGCCTATGCAGGTGGGGTAGCTCAATATTTGATTCAAGAAAAAGGAAATAAATATGACCTTTTTCTTGGGACTTCTACAGGTAGTTTATTAATCCCACAATTGGCTTTGGGTAATATTGATAAAACCTATGATATTTATACAAATGTTAATCAAAATACAATCTTTAATGTAAATCCATTTATAGTAAGAAAAAAAGGAAACAGAGAGTTTGTATCTATTAATTTCTTTTCTTCTTTATGGCAGTTTATTAAAAAGAAACGAACTTTTGGTGAGAGTAAGAACTTGAGACGTGCAATTCGTAAAAACTTCTCCGAAGCCGAGTTTCGCCTTGCTCGTAGAAAAGCAGAAGATGTGGTAGTAACCGTTTCTAACCTTACCAAAAATAGAACAGAATATAAGTCAATAAACGATTTTTCTTATGAGGATTTTTGTGATTGGATCTGGATGTCCTGTAATTACGTTCCGTTTATGAGCCTAGCTACCAAAAATGGGAGTGAGTATGCCGATGGAGGATTCGGGTGTATGGTGCCCATTCGAGAAGCAATCAAACGCGGAGCAACAGAAATTGACGCTATCATTTTAGAATCAGAGAATATGGAATACCAAAAAGTTTTGGGCAAAAACCCTTTTTCTTTAATGGTAAACTTATTTGGTTTTATGTTAGATCAGGTAGAAGGCCATGATACAGTGTTAGGTAAATTAGCAGCAATTAATAAAGATGTTGCACTTAATTTATATTATACACCATCAAAGCTTACTGAAAACTCATTAGTATTTAATAAAAAACTAATGCGCAACTGGTGGCGACAAGGATTCGAATATGCTGAACAAAAAGCAAAACATGCCGAAGAAAATAAACTAAAAGATATTGATATGGCAGGGTAATCAATCATTGTTCTTTGTTTAAAATAAATCTATTAAAATTATAATCAATAAAATATTTAAAACTATTTTCTTATTGTTGTAAATGTGATATTGTAATTTTGAAAATTGAGTTCAAGTTCCTTATTATCTTTTCTGAATTTTATAATTATAGTTCCATCAGTTGATACAAAATTATGTTTATCAATTGGTATAAGGTAAGAACTCATTCTATAGTCGGGAATATCTAATTTGAAAACCTCATTTTCTTTTGATATAATAATGTCAACTTGATACTTCTTTCTCACGTAAGTGCCCATTATATTATCATCTAATTTAAAAGCTTTGTATTGCTCTGATAATAGTGGATAATGGTTATCTAACTCATTAAAATCTGGAAAATCTGAATTTAAGACTAGCGATTTTACTTTATCAGGTTTAGGGATTTTTATGCTATGGATTTTATTATTATTTTTCCATATTGAAGGTCCAACAATTGTTGAATAGTTTTTTTCTTTCTTATCATTATATGTTACATTAATACTGATGGGGACTAATCTTTCTCCGTTCCTTTTTACTATAAGGTTTCCATTTTTAAAAGATTCAACAGCAACATCAGGATAGCCCATTTTAAAATACCATGAATCCCAAATAAAACTTAAATCTTCTCCGCTCACATTTTCGAATGTATAGAAAAAATCGTAAGGAGTAGGTGATTTTTTTGCCCATCGACGAATATAAGCCCTAAAACATTCTATAAATTTTTTTTCACCTAAATGTTGATAAAGTAGGGCATACGTAAAAGAAGGAAGAGTATAGGAATGATATCCATAATTATTACCCATATATTGTGAAGATGTCACTACAGGTAAATCACCAATACTTCCTATCATTCCTTGCATTCCAAGCCTGAAATTGGAATACAGTGAAGAGGTTTTTTTTTCATCTTTAAAATATTTGTGAAGTATCAATGTTTCAATAAAATCAGCCCAACCTTCATCCATCCATGCAAATCGACTTTCATTTGTTCTTACATACATCGGGAAATAAGTATGAAATAATTCATGTATTGTTAAGGCTTTGCCCGGGCCATCATTATTTGCCATCATAGGAAATTCCATGCCGCCACCTCCTCCTTCAATGCCAATAAACGTAGTGAATTTAGGATAGGGGTATGGAACCCCAGGAATATCTTCAGAGAAATGTTTGATGGATTTTTGTTGAATCTTAGTTACTTCTTTACACTTTTCGGCTATTTCCTTCGGGAATGCAGTGCTAATAAGCACATTGTTACCTGAAACTTTCTGTGATAATGCATCCCATAAATAGTGATCACTCATCGCAAAAGCAAAATCTGTAACTTCTGTTGCTTTAAAATTCCATGTATTATTTTTTAATTTTAAGTCCTTAAGATCATCTTTTGTTACAAGATTTACTAACTCTTTTGATGACTTTGCTTTTTCGCGCTTTTTATGAATATGAGTTGGAAGCACATCAGAACTATTTTCTAATGTACCAGTTGCCCATACAAGAAAATTTTCTGGAGTGGTAATATTCACATCAAAATTTGCTAGGTTATTATAAAATTCGGTATCAAAAGTATAGTTGATTTTATCCCAACCAAAAATATCATCATATACTGAAACTTGTGGATACCAATATCCAATAAAAAAAGTACTGTCATCAATAACTCCTGTTCTTCTTTGAGTTAGAGGTACCTTTTGTTTCCATTCGAACTCTAAATTGATTTTATTACCAGATTTAAGAGGTTTGAGTAATTTAATACTCATATTTGTCCCAAATCGACTTATCTGGTCTAAATTTGATAGATCATAATTAACACCATCAACAATAACTTTTCCGATATTAACTCCCTCACTTATATCATCTTGATTTACAGGATTTCCTCTTAAGTTCCCTTTTTTAAAAACATCATAATACAATCGGATAACTATTTCTGATAATTCATCAGGACTATTGTTTGTAAAGATTACTTTTTCTTTCCCATCAATCAACCTTGTTGTTGGAGTAACTGTTACATCGATTTTATAATTAACACTATTTTGCCAGTATTTTCCTCCAGGTTTTCCATCCTTTGATCGTGTTTCGTTTTTATAAGCTTTTTGAATTTCTTTTGGAATGTATAGATCACTTTGTGAATAGATAAAAAATGAGGATAAGAAAATACTTAATCTGATTAAAATCACTTTTGGTTTCATGAATTATCTATTATATTACTAATAATTACTAAAAAGATCATTAACATTACATTTCTAATAGATAGTAAGGCTTTACTAGTTAAGTAAGCCACTGATCTCTTCTTTTATAGCTGCTAATGCCGTGTCGCTCGGAGATCCTTTTTCAATAATTGTTGTAAGAATTACTTCTCTCATTTTATCCGCAGAATCTACATCTTCTTTCATTGCAACTTTACGAATTAATGTAATCGTAGCATTTTTTGTTGCTTTAATAGTATTCCAACATTCATCTGAAAGATAAATTTGCTGCGTTAGATTATGCTCAAATTCTTGGTCAATAGTATGTGTTAATAAAGATTGGTAACTACTTTTATTTTCATCTGTAGGAGCTATTCTTGTAAGCAATTTACCAGGAGAAATTCTTTCTAGAAACAAAGCCATTCGTTCATAAGCTTGTAATCTTAACGGGAATGCTTGTTTTTGGTGTTCCTTGTGTAAAATAAATCTACGACGTCTTTCTTCGTTAGTTGTGTGAAGTTTAAAAAAATAAAACGAAATAAATGTAATTAACGCTGCTGGAATTAAGGAGATAAGTATAAGTTCAATTTTCATTATAGTAGATAAAAGTATTAATTATTATTTTTTATTAGCGTTCTCTTTTATATGCACCGCCAAGATAAGTACATTCTTTTAAATCTTGTGCACAAGTATATGCGACAAGTGTTTTTTTGTATTTAAAGGATTCTTCGAGTGTTTTAGTAAGCTCGCCATCATCTACATTAAGATCAACATCTTGCATGGTAAATTGACAGGGGTGTTCGTGTCCAGATGCATGAGTGATTTCTGTAAATTCTTTTCTAAATGTTTTAAAATATTGTGCTAATCGATCTGATTTTAATGGGATATCTATTCCTTTTTGTAACCATTTGTTTTGTGTAGCCACTCCGCTAGGGCATTTATTTGTATGACATATTTGAGCTTGAATACAGCCAATACTCATCATAGCCTCACGGGCAACATTAATACAATCTACTCCCATTGCAAATGCCATAGCAGCTTTTGCAGGAAACCCAAGTTTACCACTACCAATAAAAACAACACGATCAGTAAGTTTATGTTTTTGAAAAATTTTATAAATCGCTGTAAAACCATATACCCATGGTAGCGATACATGATCTGCAAAACTTGGTGGCGCAGCACCAGTACCTCCCTCACCGCCGTCGATGGTAATAAAATCAGGTCCTCGGTTGTTTTTTGCCATTAATTCTGCAAGTAATTCCCATTGTTCGGTTTTTCCTATTGCTGCTTTTATACCTACTGGTAGCCCAGTTTCTTTTGCAATATCTTCAATAAATTGTAATAATTCTGGAACAGATGTAAATGCTGTATGTGCAGATGGCGATAATACATCTTTGCCCACTTCTACACCTCGAATTCCAGCAATTTCAGAAGTGATTTTTGCGCCAGGAAGTACACCGCCTTTTCCTGGTTTAGCACCTTGAGAAAGTTTAATTTCTATAGCTCTTATAAAAGGGTTTTGTGTTACGAGATTTTTCATTTTTTGCATTGAAAAATTTCCATTTTCGTCGCGTACTCCAAAATACCCTGTGCCAAAATGAAAAATTACATCACCTCCGTTGCTGTGGTAGGGGGAAAGCCCTCCTTCACCTGTATTATGGTAAGCATTTGATTTTTGAATTCCTATGTTTAAAGACTCTACGGCACGGGCCGATAGCGAACCAAAACTCATTGCAGAAACATTGATTACTGATCCGGGGCGATATGGTTTTTTGCGTTCATTGTATAACCCCATTACCTTAGCACATGGTAAAAATGATTTGTCTTCTTTATTTGGATGATCTTTATCCATTTTAAATGGAATCATGCAGTTTTTTACAAAGATATGCTGGTGCTGATAGATATCTCTATCAGTACCAAAACCTTCATAATTATTTTCATTTTTTGAAGATGCATATACCCAACCTCTTTCGATTCTGTTAAATGGAAGTTCTTCTCGATTATTTGCAACAAAGTATTGCCGTATTTCTGGCCCTATACTTTCGAACATATACCTTAAATGACCAATAATTGGAAAATTATGACTAATCGTATGTTTTTTATTAAAAAAAATATCTCGAATAGCTACAATAATAAGAAAGGCTATGCCCCATAGCCACCATGATATCGAACTCAAAAAACTAACCACACTTTCCATTTTTTAAAATCTTATTGAGCATTTAGATAATCAAGAGTTAATTGTGACATTACTTTTACGCCTAATAAAAGACCACTTTCATCAATATAAAAGTCTGGAGTATGGTGAGAAGGAGCGTCTTTTGTGTTGGGTGATTTTCCTCCTAAAAAGAAATAAAATCCAGGGACTACTTCTTGAAAATATGAAAAATCTTCTCCTCCGGTTGTGGCTTTTGATAAAAGAACATTTTCTTTTCCTGCAATGCTTTGTATTGTTGGCAACATTTGTTTTACAAGATCTGGGTCATTGTATGTGATTGAGGTATTATTCTGAAATTTAATAGTAGCATCACCGCCGTATGATTTTGCAATAGCAGGTACCATTTCAGTCATTCTTTTTATAATAAGTTTTCTCATTTCTGGATCTAGGGTACGTACTGTACCAATCATTTCTGCATTTTCAGGAATAATATTAAAACGTACACCACTAGTTATTTTTCCAACAGTAATTACAGCAGCTTCATTGACCAAAGGTGCTTCTCGACTAATGATAGTTTGTAATGCATCGATTATTTTTGCAGAAATTAAGATGGGATCAACGCCTGTCCAAGGGGCAGAACCATGAGTTTGTTTTCCTTTTACATCGATAACAAATCGTTCTACTGCGGCCATGGTTCCTCCTGGCTTGTATCTTATTTTTCCTACATCGGTGCCAGAGTTAATATGTAAACCAAAAATAACGTCTACATCGGGATTTTTTAATACTCCTTCTTTGATCATTAATTTTGCACCTCCTTCTTCACCTGGTGGTGGGCCTTCTTCAGCAGGTTGGAAAATAAATTTTACGGTACCATTGATCTTATCTTTGTGTTTTGTCAAGATTTCTGCTACCGCCATTAATATCGCTGTATGAGTGTCATGCCCACATGCATGACTAACACCAACCTCGGTATCTAGAAAAGTAGTTTTCACCTTTGATTTGAATGGGACATCTACTCTTTCTGTAACAGGTAGTGCATCGATATCTGCTCGAAGTGCAACCGTTTTACCTTCTTTACCACCTTTTAATATAGCTACGACACCAGTTTTGGCTACATTTTCTGTTACTTCTAACCCAAGGCCTTTAAGATGTTTTGTGATTTTTTTAGCGGTTTCAAATTCACGATTTGAAAGCTCTGGATTTTGATGAAAATCCCTTCTCCATTCGATAACTTTAGATTCTAATTCTTTAGACATTTTATCGATATCTGGATCAATTTGTTGAGCTTGCATAGAGCAAAATGCAAACAGAATTATGATGATGAGCGATTGTGTGTTCATTGGATTTAAAAATTTATAAGTCTATAATTTTCGTTTTGTAATTGTACTAAGGCTGTCATAGCAGACAATGCTAATTGTATTTCTGGAAGGGTATCTTCTTTTGTGATTTGTCTATAAGCAGCAGTTTGCCCACATAGAATTACTTTGACACCTTGATTTGATAAAGCAGTTATAAGATCAGCATTTGGGTTGTTTACTCCAAATTTACTATTATATTTTTTATGGTTTAATATATCATATGCTGCAGATCCATGAATAACTATAGCTACTTTTAATTTATCAAATGGTACTCCTGCATTTACATGCATATTTAGGTATCGAGCAGCTGTGTTAAAAAGAGAATTTATTTTAGTACTATCTTTAAAAGATCTTCCTACATCAAATACAGCTTTTAAATCATGATGAATATCAGTTTTAAAACCTGGGTTGATTACTTCATAAGTTTTACCATATGATGATATGATTTTACCTTCTTTTTGAGAAAAAACAAATATAGGCAGTAAGAATACTATATAAGTTAATACTTTGTTTTTCAAATTTTGATTTTTGGTTTCTAAAGATATTCAAAAATCTATTAATGAAAAGTTAAAATAATATTTAGATTTTATAGAAAATCAAAAAGCATACTTCTATGAGAAGTATGCTTTTTAATTTATGTAAAGGTTTTTATTGTTTTATAAATTTACCTATAGATTTATTATTGACAAGTATAATATACAATCCATTAGATAATTTTGATAGATCTAATTGAGAGGTTGGAGATGATTTGAATAGTATCTTTCCCTGAAGATCGACAATTCTTAGATCATAATCCTCTATAGTAAAACCTTCTATGATTAATAGATCATTATCAGTAATAGGGTTGGGATAGTATGTATATGTTTTGTTGTCCTTAATTAAATTTAATATGGATTGATCAACAGCAAATTTTTCAGAAATAGCACTGCATCCGTTTTCATTAAATACCTCAATTTGATATTCTCCTTGCTCTAATGGTAAATAGTAAGCTTTATTGGCGTCTTCTATTTGTTCATCATTATAGTACCATTGATATGCTGCAAAGTCAGGATTTATTGATAAATTTTGTTTAGCAGTAATGACTGGTATCTCAGGATTTTCTGACACAATTACTTTTACTTCGGTCCTTATCCCGGTGCTACATTTATTTAATATACCTTCAATATAATAAGATTTTGAGGTGTTTAGTATAGATGTCTCATATGTTGATCCAGTTGTAATTAATGCACCTCCAGTTGGTGAATCGTACCAATTGTAATCGCTATTTCCGGATACAGTTATTGTTGTAGATTCTCCAATACAAATATTTTGATCTGAAGCAACAGGTTGTTCAAGCTGTTCAGTTACAATCACGTTTACTTTGGTTCTTGTTGTTGTAATACAATCTCCTATGATCCCTTCTATATAATATGTTTGAGAAGAGCTTAATGCAGGTGTTGTATAGTTATCTCCAGATGCAATGCTAGTACCTCCTGTTGGTGTTTCGTACCATTTGTACTCACTATTTCCGGATACTGTTATTGTTGTAGATTCTCCACCACAAATTTTTTGCTCTGTAGCAACAGGTTGATCTGGACTTTCGGATACAATTACATTTACTTTGGTTCTAGTATTTGTAGTACAACCCCCGATTACACCTTCTATATAATATGATGTATTGCTAGTAAGCCTGGGTGTATTGTAAGCAGCTCCAGATGCAATACTAGTTCCACCTGTTGATGTTTCGTACCATTTAAAATCACTATTTCCGGATGCTGTTATAGTAACAGATTCTCCGCTGCATATGTTTTGATCTGCTGTGGTAGGTTGATTGGGAGTTTTTATGATAATAAAATTTGTTTTTTCTTTGGTATTATTACCAGAATCGTTTGTTGTCGTTAGTGATACAGTAAATTCACCTTCAGTTGTATAGGTATGTGATGGGTTTTGTTGTGTAGAGGTTTGACCATCTCCAAAATCCCAAAGGTAAGAGTTTATTCTATTTGTAGAAGTACTTGTAAATTGAACTTCTGTACAGTTTTGTATAGCTTCAAATTCTGATAGAGGAGGGTTTTTATCATCTCCTAAGATATAGTTTCCAGATATAGAGTAATTACCTATAGATGAGTAATCAGAATATCCGTTATTTACATTTCCTTCGCCAACACCGTCAATTTCTATAAAATATATTCCTTCAGTAAGATTTTGTGATATTGATGCTGAAAGTCCAGCAGGATCAGAAACAATAACTTCTTGGCCTAATTCATTAAGAATTCTTGCTTGAATATTTAAATTTGGATAATCTGGATCTGGCTCAAATGAGAATGATACATTTCCTGTTTCTATTACAAAAGTAAAAACATCTTTATCATCTCTTGTAGTGATAAGTCCAAAATTTTGACTTGAACTAACAACACCAGTGGGGCTTGCTTTTATTGAGGTAGCTTCATTAATAGTATTGCCATGATCATCATTTTGAAAACCAACACCATTTCTACTATTGGCTATAATTGCAATGTCATCTTGAGAACTGGTTGCGCCATCATATTCTCCGGCACTCCAATGACCAATAGGTCTACTGGCACTCCATCCCATAATTGGGCTCCATTGCCCATGCCCTCTATAATAAGTAGAAGAACCTTTACCGTCATGTCTTAGCCCTAGGGTATGTCCTACTTCATGCGACCCTGTTTCTCCAGCCTGTCTGGTATTTCTTAGATTATATACCCAGCATGGATTGTTACTACCTGAAAAAGAATTTACATACGCTACACCACCTGCTGTTGGAGCAGCATCTTTTGTAGGCGTAAAAATACACATCATTCTACGGTTACGGGGAGCGGCGTCAAAAAGATCTCTACGTGTAGTAACATTAAGGTTAAAAGGGCGAAAATCCTCTGCCATGATTTTCCAGATTTCAATTATTTCTTGATCCGAAAAATTTGCTGGTTGTGCATCAATTGTACGGCCAGATAACCAACTTGTATTAGAAACTAATTCTCCGTCAAAATCTAAATAGACAGTACCAGTAGCACCTGGTAAACTTTCTAATACTGGTATTACACCCATTTTGATAGATGGAGATTGTGCGCTTTTTTTTGTTTTTATTATCGGAACTTGTTCAAAGTCTACACAAAGAATTGTATTAATATCTGCTTCTTGGATATAAACTTTTCCATCAGATGCTGAATATAATGAATATGCTTCTTTAGTTTTAGGTATAACTATACTACCTTCTAACTCCCCCTTGATCTCTGAGAGAGAAAATGTAGATAATTGATCATTATTTATCGAACCTATTAATACTAAGTTTTGATCAGTATCTTCTTTTACATGTAGTGTTAAAGATAAAGATTGATCTTTGCTAATTTTTAGTACTTGATTTTTAGATTTTTTTGGATTGGTTAAGTTTTTGATAAAACTTTGCTGATTATTTGATATCAGATATGGTTTATCAGATTGTCCGTATGTATTATAAGCGTTAATAAGAACAATAAATAGAAGCAAATACTTCGAAAAATTATTTTTCATTTTTGTGGGTTAAATAGGTTTAATAGATGTAAGGAAGGAAACTTTTGTTTATTAATTGAGCGAACGTTTTAAATTATAGTTTAGTATACAAAAAAGCAATAATTATTTTTTATTCATAAATACGTAAAATAGTAAAGACGTATTATGTATCCAAAATACGTCTTATACCATTCTCTAGAATTCTAGAGAAAAAAAATTAACTATATATGTACTTAAAATATTAACTTAATAGTATTAAGAAATACTAATAATTCTTTCTAAAGGAATAATTGTAGATTTCTTAAGGATAACTTCTTTATCAGTTATCCCCCATATTGTGGTTTCTACTTTTTTAAAACCTTTATCATCCACAAAAATGATTCTTACTTTTTGGTGCTCTAGGTTACCTAATGAGAGTGCTCTTTGTAATTCTAAAAAACGATCAATTTGATCTTTTCGTTTGTCTAGTACATCTTTTTTTGGGAATTTTAAAAACTTAATCTGTTCTTTTTCTATAAATTGTGCATTCATGTTTGGGGCATAGTGTTAGATTAGTAATGATTTTATTAGGTCTTATATTCTTGTGTTCAGATTAATATGTTATAAATATAATGCATTTTATCTTAAAATATTGCATTTTATCTATTATTTTTATCAAAAATTATTAATATGTAAGAATTTGTGATTTATTCTAAATTACTTGACCCTCAATAAAATATAGTTGTTTACGGTATTTTTAATGTATTTTTTTGATATCGTTTTTATTTAATTTCTGACTTTGTTATTTGTTTAACTTTAATTATAAATCGATAAAAGATATAACCGATTCCTAATATATTTTATACTATAAAAGTTATTGACTATGATTTGTTTACAAAAAGACTAGTTTGTGTTTTTATAACCATCATTCTTTCCTTAAATTTCGCATTTAAAAGATTGTTGCGTTGGAAGAATATTTAGCAGAATTGAATGATGCCCAAAGAGCCCCTGTACTTCAAAAAGAGGGCCCTATGATTGTAATTGCTGGTGCAGGTTCAGGCAAAACCAGAGTGCTCACTTATCGTATTGCTTATTTAATGCATAAGGGTGTAGATGCATTTAATATTTTATCCTTAACATTTACAAATAAGGCAGCTCGTGAAATGAAAAAACGTATAGCGAGCATTGTTGGTTCTACCGAAGCTAAAAACTTATGGATGGGAACGTTTCATTCTATTTTTGCTAAAATCCTTAGGTATGAAGCAGATAAACTTGGCTATCCTTCAAACTTTACAATTTATGATACTCAAGACTCTCAAAGATTGATTGCTTCTATTATTAAAGAGATGGGTTTAGACAAAGATATCTATAAATACAAACAAGTATACTCTCGTATTTCTTCATATAAAAATAGCTTAATAACTGTAAAAGCTTATTTTCAAAACTCAGAGCTAGTTGAAGCTGATGCTATGGCAAAGCGGCCTAGAATGGGAGAAATCTATCAGCATTATGTAGAGCGATGTTTTAAAGCTGGAGCAATGGATTTTGATGATTTATTATTAAAAACAAATGAATTATTGAATCGTTTTCCAGAGGTATTAGCCAAATATCAAAATCGATTTAGATATATACTTGTTGATGAGTACCAAGATACAAACCATTCACAGTACCTCATAGTAAGAGCATTGTCAGATAAATTTCAGAATATTTGTGTGGTTGGTGATGATGCACAAAGTATTTATGCTTTCCGTGGTGCAAATATTAATAACATACTTAATTTTCAGAGAGATTATGATAATGTGCAGCAATATCGATTAGAGCAAAATTATAGATCGACAAAGAATATTGTTGAGGCTGCAAATTCTATTATCGACAAAAATAAAACAAAACTGGATAAGGTAGTCTGGACCGCTAATGATCCGGGATCAAAAATTATGGTTAATAGACTATTAACCGATGGAGATGAAGGGCGATATGTGGCGAGTTCGATTTTTGAAAATCAAATGCAACACCAATTAGGGAATGGCCAATTTGCAGTCCTGTATAGAACCAACGCCCAATCCAGAGCTATTGAAGATGCCTTACGGAAAAGAGATATAAAATACAGAATATATGGTGGGCTTTCTTTTTATCAGCGAAAAGAAATAAAAGATGTATTGGCATATTTGCGTTTAGTGATCAATCCAAAAGATGAAGAAGCATTAAAACGTGTTATTAATTACCCTGCTAGAGGTATTGGCGCCACTACTGTTGATAAACTTGTTGTAGCTGCCAACCATTATGATCGATCTATTTTTGAAGTGATCGAAAATTTAGATCGAATTAACCTAAAAATTAATAGTGGTACCAAAACCCGATTAGAAAACTTCATGAATATGATCAAGAGTTTTCAAATCACTAATCAAACTTCGGATGCTTTTGTTCTAGCCGAAATGGTTGCAAAAAAAACTGGTTTACTACAAGAATTAAAGAAAGATGGTACCCCAGAGGGTATTGCTCGTATCGAGAATATCGAAGAATTATTGAATGGTATACGGGATTTTGTTGAAGGACAAAAAGAGTTGGCTGATGCTACAGGTGCTTTAGCAGAATTTTTAGAAGATGTTGCACTAGCTACAGATCTGGATCAAGATACAGGAGATGATGATAGAGTAGCATTAATGACAATCCATCTAGCTAAAGGATTAGAGTTTCCGTACGTATATATTGTAGGTATGGAAGAAGATCTTTTTCCTTCAGGGATGAGTATGAATACAAGAAGTGAGCTAGAAGAGGAGAGACGTTTATTTTATGTGGCTCTAACAAGAGCAGAAAAACAGGCATACCTTACTTATACACAATCCAGATATCGTTGGGGTAAATTGGTAGATGCAGAACCTAGCCGATTTATAGAAGAAATAGATGGTCAATATTTAGAATATCTAACACCAGTTGAGAGTTATAGATACAAACCATTAATAGATTCTGATATATTTGGTGAAGTGGATAAAAGTAAACTACGACTTAAAAAACCAGTTTCTGGATCACCACCACCTTTAGCACATAAACCAACAGAAGAACAACTGAATAAACTAAGGAAACTTAGACCACTGTCTAATGAGACAACAACTACAAATGAGTCTAATACTAATCTTTTTGATAGTGATCTAATTCCTGGTACTGCAGTAGAACATATGCGTTTTGGAATAGGAAAAATACTTAAGGTAGAAGGAGTAGGGCAAGATAAAAAAGCAGAAATCCATTTTGAAAAAGGAGGAATTAAAAAATTATTACTTCGTTTTGCAAAACTTAAAGTTTTATAGCGGTATCTTTAAATTATAACTTTTCTGTATGGCAGAGTTTATAAGAATATATAATGAGAATCCAAATCCACGCGAGATTCATCGTGTAGTCGATTGTTTACGTAATGGCGGATTGATTATTTATCCGACAGATACTGTTTATGGTTTGGGTTGTGATATTACAAATACAAGAGCTCTAGAAAAAATCGCGCAGATTAAAGGAGTGAAGCTTACTAAGGCAAATTTCTCTTTTATTTGCAAGGACTTAAGTAATTTGTCTGATTATGTAAAGCAGATAGACACTAGTATCTTTAAATTATTAAAGAGAACACTGCCAGGACCTTATACTTATATTCTTCCAGGAAGTAATAATTTACCAACAGTTTTTAAGAAAAAAAAGACGGTAGGAATTAGGGTGCCAGATAACAATATTTGTACCACTATCGTTGAAGAACTAGGAAATCCAATTGTATCAACTTCTATATATGATGAAGACGAAGTGATTGAATATACTACAGATCCAGAATTGATTCTTGAAAAATGGGATAATTTGGTAGATATAGTTATAGATGGGGGTTATGGAGATAATATACCTTCTACAGTAATTGATCTTACTACTGGAGAACCTGTACTAATCAGAGAGGGTAAAGGGAGTATAGATATAGTGTAAAACATTAGGAAAATGCTATGTCTATGGTATAATACAAATTATAAAACAATAACCAGGTATCATCTAGTTAGGATACTGTATATTTTAGTTCATTTCTATATGCGCTTGGTGTTCTTCCAGTAAATTTTTTAAATAATTTATTAAAATGAGAAAAGTTACTAAAACCGCTTTCAAAACAAATGTCGGTAATACTTATTTGTTTTTCATGCAATAACTTAGCCGCGTGCACCAAACGATATTCGTTTACGAATTGAACGAAGGTTTTTCCTGTAATTTTTTTAAAATACCTACAGAATCCAGGGATACTCATGCTTACCTTATCCGATATTTCTTCTAACGAAATTGGTCTTATATATTCTTCCTGTACAAAATTGAAAATTAAATTGATTCTGTTATTATCCTGAATTTCAGTTTCTATAATAAACCCTTCTGCATTAAGGATGGTGTAATCATTGGTCTGTTGCATTTCCATAAGAACTTGTAAGATTCCTATGAGTTTTTCAAATGACCCTAAACCTCTTAATGATTCGATCTGGCTTCCAATTCTTCTTTTGGTATCTCCATGAAAAACAATTCCCTTCTTTGCTTGCGTTAATAGTTTTCCTAGAACATTCATTTCAGGAACCTCAAAAAAAGAAGTTCCTAAAAAATCAGGTAACATTTGGATAACGGTTTCACTACTATTACCGGTAAAACTGTCTGTAAAACCACAATGAGGTAGGTTAGAACCTATAAGCATTAAAGCTCCATTTCGATAATAAGACATATGGCTTCCTATTTGCCTTTTACCAGTTCCGCCATTAACATACACAATTTCAATTTCGGGATGATAGTGCCAGATTGGGTCTTTATTTATTTTTTCCTTAGAAAAGGTTTCGTAATAAAAAGAACTCCCAAATTCTGGAACAATTTTTTCTAAAGAGGGTTTTATGTTGTAAAATTTAGTCATGAGTAAAAATTATAGTTTTTTGATCTATAACAGTGAGGTCACAATTTTAATCTTGTGTTTTTGTAAATATTGCATTTAATATGTTAAAAAAACATATACTTAACCTTAAAAATGTGTTAAATTGATATGATTAAGGTTTTGTTGGTACCTATTAGGTTAAAATGGAACATATTTATGCAAATATAATTGTATTTCCTAACAGGACCATATGGTAGATTTGTACTATCAAACGTTAACAACTAAAACTTGAAATCATGAAAAGAGTAATTAACCTAAGCATGCTTGTATGTGCTATTTTGTTTAGTACTATTGTAAAAGCATCAGATGTTTTATCTGTAAAAATCGAGAACTCTTCAACTATTAATGTTTCATTATCTAATATTAGCAAGGGCCAGAAATTGTTTCTTAAAGATTATTCGGGAACTATACTGTTTAATGTTACATTAGATGCAATGTCTTCTTACCAGAAGTATTTTAATCTAAATACAGTAAAGGATGGTATTTATTTTGTAGAAACTGAGACTGAATTCGATATTAAAGTAACTCCTATTCTTAAAAATCCAAAAGGGATTGCTTTGATCAATAATTCTGTTGTTACTATTTTTAAGCCAAAAGTTCTGGTAGAAAAAACTTTGGTTAGGGTACAATATACAAAATCAGAGAAATCTCCTTTGCAAGTGATGATTTATGATAAAGATGGTTACATGTTATTTGATGAAAAAGTAAAAGATGAAGAGCCGATCTTTGAGAGAGCTTACGATTTTTCTGAAGTGCCTTCTGGAAAATATACTATTTATTTTAAATTGAAAGACAGAAAATTTATTAAAGAAGTTAGTATTTGATTGTTTATTAACGTAACCACAATGCAAAAAGGCAATACATCTGTATTGCCTTTTTAATTTTTATGCTTCTCTTAAACGAGTATCTGTCTTTACTCTTTAACCAAGTTAATTTCTACACGTCTGTTTTGAGCTCTACCTGCTCTTGTTTTATTACTTGCAATAGGTCTATCTTCACCATATCCAACGGCTGATAATCTAAATTGATCAATTCCGTTTTCTACAAGGAAATTCTTAACAGAATTAGCTCTAGAGTCTGATAACCTTTGGTTAAGCTTATTACTACCAGCACTATCAGTATGCCCTTCTACAGAAAACTTTGCAGTTGGGTATTCATTAAGAATACTAACAATATCGCTAAGAACCTGATTTGATTCTGCTTTTATCGAAGATTTTCCAGAGTCGAATAAGATCGTTTTAGCATATTCATTTAATGTTTTTTGAACTTCCTCTGTTACTTCTGGGCAGCCATTATTTGCTACAGTACCAGGAACATCTGGACAGTTATCATCTTTATCCAATACACCATCGCCATCGGTATCAGGCCATGGACAACCATTATTTTCAACGGGTCCAGCTACATCAGGACATGTGTCATCTTTATCTAATAGTCCATCTCCATCGGTATCAGGCCATGGGCAACCATTGTTATCTACTTCACCTGCTTCTTCAGGACATTGGTCATCTTTGTCTAATACAGTATCACCATCTTTATCAGGCCATGGACATCCATAATTTTCTTCTGGTCCTTTTGTGTCAGGACATTCATCAACTTTATCTAACACTCCGTCACCATCTCTATCTTTAGGTTGGGATTGATATACAGGTACTTTAAGCCCTACATAAACATCTGCACCTTTTGTTTCTTTACCGGTAAGTACAGATAGTACTGATCCTGAACCTACATATAAAGGACCTGCTCTAAGACCAGCTCCCCAATTGAAACCACTATGTTGTATTAGACTTAGTGGCATATAGAAACTAAACCATTTGCTTTCGAATCTTGGTGTAAGAGATAAAGTATTAGCAACTCTACTTCTGTTTACTTTGTCTTTTGCAGTCATCGAAAGATCTGAGTTCAAGTTTACATAAAACTTGTTGTGGATATTATAGTCTGCATTTAGGTGTATAGCCGTTGGTAATACAGCTTTTTCAGATTCTCCCAAAGTAGGAGCGCCATAAAATCTTTCTAACTCATCGATATCAAGGTCTTCAAAATCATTTTGATTCAATGTTCTATTAAAATTATATCTTTCTTCAATACCGTCATATTTTACAGATCCAAGATCGGTAAGGGATAATCCAATTTTTAACTTATACTTATTAACATCTTTTGGCATAAATTGCTTGCCCTTGCTGTCTGTAGAAGTGTATTTTTTATACTCTGTTCTCCATTCATAGATAAAACCAAGATCGGCACCTATACCTGTAGCACCACTTACAGTTTCAATATCTACATCATCAAGATCTTCCAGGTTTTCACTATACCCATATGCAACTTCTCCGGTAGTAGTTACTTCTCCATTACCGCTTATTATTTCATTAGCGTCAAAATTAACATTTAGATTATTACCTCTTCCATACGCCGTACCTAATCCTTGCAAGTATTTAAGAGTAAGACCTCCTTTAAGAAAATGCTCTTCTTTATTCATTAAAACTCGTGCATATGTCACACCAATTTCTGCCCAAGCATGTGTACTGGCATAAGCGTCTCCTTGATTTACATTAAAATCTAGATTGTCATCAAAATTATTTGCCAAGTTATTTATGGTTTCACCACTTATTCCGTTTACATTATAAAAAGCTCTTGCTCTTGTATAAATAGCAATCGAATTTTTTTCATTGATGTTGAACATAAATGCTGGGCCAAGCACATCTACATTTCCTAACAAGTTGTTTTCATCTTTTGGAAATTCTTTTGCTTGATTTTCGATTTCATAATCATCATCAAAAACATCACTAAAATTTACTCCGTAGTAATCATTAGCTATAAAAGCACTTACTCCCACTAAATTGATATCTGTTTTGAATCGTGAATCTACGATATTAGCAGGGTTGCTAATAACGCCATGTACACCGCTATAGTTATCTGTTAAAAACCCTATATAGGATTGGGCTTTTACGGATACCATAGATACAAGAAGAACTCCTGTAATGATAAGTTTTTTCATTTTTTTAGATTTGGTTAATTTTAAAAAACGCAAATATATCTTAAATTTTTAACAATAGGTTATGTTTGTCGTTGTTAAACGTGATTTTTACTATAATTTAATGTAAAGAAAAAGGGTCGCTGAAAAAGCAACCCTTTTAATAATTTATATTTTATGGTTTTTAGTTACCTCCTCCTTGAGAAGCTTTCTTCATACCATCTTCGATCATATTGTAAAACTGGTCAAGTTTTGGTAATACAACAATTCTAGTTCGTCTATTCTTAGAACGATTTGCTTCTGAAGCATTGTCTGCAACAGGTACATAGTAACTACGTCCGGCAGCTGTCATACGCTTTGGATCTACTTTGAAATCTTTTTGTAATACTCTTACTACTGCTGTAGCACGTTTTACACTAAGATCCCAGTTGTCTAAAATAACCTTATTACTCTTATATGGTTTACTATCTGTATGACCTTCTACCAAGAATTCAATATCTGGTTTGGCATTAACTACTTTTGCAACTTTACCTAATACTTCGCGTGCTCTTGTAGATACATTATAGCTACCACTTTTGAAAAGTAGTTTGTCTGAAATAGATACATAAACAACACCTTTTTCTACATTGATCTCGATATCTTCATCGGCAAGATTACCTAAAGCTCCTTTAAGACTAGTTACCAATGCTAAGGTTACAGAATCCTTTTTGGTAAGTGCATCCTGCATTGTTCTAATTTGCATATCTTTCTCCTTAATACTTTCTAAAGATTTTTCAAGATTTTCTGCTTCTTTAGTAGAAAGAGTTGCTAGATTACCAACGTTATTCAATAACGCAGAGTTTTGGTTTTTAAGATTTGATACTTGATCTTGAAGAACTTTTAATTGTGATGTAGAACTTGCTTTTTCTTCAAGACAGCTGTTTAGTTTTACTGTTGCACTATTTAATAAGTCTTCAGTTTCTTTGTTTTTGGCTTCTAGTTCAGAAAATTTCTTTTGTGATACACAAGAAGATAATAATACTGCCATAGAGGCACCAATAATCATTACTTTTTTCATTAGAGAATTTGTTTTAAGTCTTGTTCTGGTTACATAGCTCAAAATTATTAAAAATGTAGCGTTATACTAAGGCATTAACAATAATTTAATTTATGTATCCTTATAATTGATTAAAATGTTTACGTTTTAAAATAAAATACTGCCATACAACGGAAAAAATTGAATAATATTTCCCCGTTTTAGAAAGTTTTTTGCGTTTTTTAATAAAAGTGTTAAAATTTAGGTAGAAGCTGTAGTGTGCTCTTGGGATAGCAAAGAAATGTGAAAATTTACCTTCAACTAAAAACTTGACTCCTGCTAACCCGTCTAGGATCAATCTTATAAGGATTAAAAACAATAATTTTTTACCTGGTACATTTTTAAGTAAAAGGTATAAACTATTTCTAAAATTTAGATACGTTTTTTGGGGATTCATGGTATCCAAAGTGGCACCTCCTAAGTGATAAACCGTCGAAGCCCCGACATACATTATTTTATAGCCATAATTTTGTATACGCCAGCATAAATCGATTTCTTCTTGGTGTGCAAAGAAATCTTCATCTAGTTTACCAACGTCTTCGAATATCTTTTTTCTAATGAATAAGCAAGCGCCACTTGCCCAAAATATAGAAGTAGTATCATCGTATTGCTTTATATCTTCTTCGAGAGTGTCAAAAATTCGTCCTCTACAATATGGATAACCAAATTTATCAATAAAACCTCCAGCAGCTCCTGCATATTCGAAATGCGTCTTTCTTTTATAGTCCAAAATTTTGGGTTGAATAGCTGCAATAGTATCAGATTCTTGAAAAGTTTTAATTATAGGAGCTAGCCAATCTTTGGTTACTTCTACATCACTATTTAGTAAGCAATAAATATCAGCATTAATTTTAACTAATGCATCATTATATCCTTTGGCATATCCACCATTACTATTATTTTGAATAATTTGTATTTCAGGAAAAGTCGAAATTACATAATTAATAGAGTCATCAGTAGAAGCATTGTCTGCCAGATATACTGTAGCTTCTTTTGAATGTCTTACAACAGAAGGTAAAAACTCTTCTAATAATGACCTACCATTCCAATTTAATATGACTACTGCTATATTCACAGCTGCAAATTAAAGAGTTTAATCTGAAATTTGTCGCGAGCAAGAAAAATAATTTTGTTACTTGGACGGATTGGTGGTTTATTGAGAATAAAAAATCAGTTTCTGATCAGATATTATAACTTACAGAAACTGATTTTATGATGTGAACTAATTAAATTTAAAAAACTGGCAAAACGTTGTTAGTCTAGATTAAAATATATAAGTGTGTTATCGCAGGATGTAGCATGCAACACCTTCATATCGATATCCCGCTGCATTGTTACCTTCATTACGATTTGTTGTATAAAAATGGTTTACTGCACTGCTATTGTAAAAGCGATATAATGCAATTCTACCACTACCTCTAGCTGAATAAACGTATCCCGCTATCCCTTGATATTGATAACCGGCAGCATTAACTATTTCTCGACGATTTGTAGAGTAAAAATGATTTTTTGCAGCTCTGTTGTAGGCCTTATATAATGGGATAGTGCCCGATGCTTGTTTGTCGAAAACCTTGCCAATAGCTCCTTCTAGTCTATATCCAGATGGTGGTCTTCGGTTAGTGCTATAATAATGATCTACAGCACTACTGTTATAAAATCTGTAAAACGTTTTTGGAGTTACTGCTGGTGGAGGTGGTGGTGGCGTAGCTCTGGCATATAATCTACGTAACGCTGTTTTATCACTTGCAATAAAAGGTCTGTTGGTATTCTGACCAACACATGCAAGCATCCATGAATTTGGAACAGCAAAACCTGATGGTGTACCTGGAATCAAAATAGCTCCTACTTCATCTTGTCCTTCATTACCTCCAGCACCACAGCTATAACTTCTATTTGCATAATCTGTATGTCTAAATCCAATACAGTGCCCTATTTCATGAGCAATAACAGTGGCGGTGTTTCCTAGCCTATTAGAGCCCCCATAGAATAAGGTATTCATCTGTATGGTATTGTGTGGTCTTCCATTTCTTGGAAAATATGCTGATGCATAACTACCACCCAAGACATTTGGTCCTACCGGAATGATACGAATATCGTTGCTAGAAGCACTACCAGTTCGTTGAAAAGTAAGACGTAAATTAAGAGCATTGTATCGTCTTAAAGCTTCGTCTAAGGAGTTTCGGACAAATACTCCTAATGCAGGATCTACATATACTCTGATGGTTCTGGTACCTGAGACCAAATTTCTAGTTCTATATTGTTTAGAATTTTCAGCATTTTCTTCAGAAAACTCGTCGATCATTTCTTCGGTAAAAAAGATATCCCCTTCTACAAGATAGCCACCTTCAACTTTTGATAGTCCATCATTTGTATGAAATCCAGCCTTTTCTAATTTCTGGATAATGTGTTTAGGAACAGCTTGTTGCTCACTAGGGTTTTCGATCGGTACTTCTTGGTCTACTTCACAAGAAGTAAGAACCAGTAAAAAGCAAGATGTTATTGCTATAATTAATGATTTGAATGATTTCATAAGTTTTAGTTTTAAGAATGGTTTTGCCAGTTATAGTGTTTAATTTTTACTGAAATTATTAGAACACAGAACAAAACACAAACCTATATTCTTGATATTTATAAATTCAAACCTTAAATTCATAAATTTCAGTTACTAGTCTGTCTGGAAAGAAATTGTTTTTAGGTATTAGAAAATCGTTGTTACACCTATTTATAATTAGGTATATTTTCTAAGAAGGTATATTTTTTTTCTGTATAATTCATCTGGCAATAATAATGATCAAGGCCATTGGTGATCATTAAATATTCGGCATTTAAGGCAAGGTTATATCTTGCAATTTGATCAAAAACATCTTGAGTAATTTTTACAGTATGCGATTTACACTCTACAATAAGGTTAATATCCCCGTTAGGTTTAAAAATAATGATATCGTAACGTTTGTTTAGATCATTAACTTTAACTAGTTTTTCTACATTGATCAAACTTTCTGGATATTTCTTTTCTTCAATAAGATAATGTAGGGTGTGCTGGCGTACCCATTCTTCGGGAGTGAGGATGATAAATTTTTTACGAATACGGTCAAAAATAGATACTTTATTTTCGCTACTTTTGAATCTGAATTGATATGCCGGAAAATTTAAGTTTTTCATTTGCATAGCACAAATTTGATGATTTTTTCTGAATGGATGAAGTAAAACAAATTGTAACCGATATAAAAAACGGAAATATTAAACCCATCTACTTTCTAATGGGAGAGGAGCCCTATTATATTGATAGGATTTCTGAATTTATTGATAAAAATGTGCTTGCCGAAGAAGAAAAAGGGTTTAATCAAATGGTATTGTACGGTCGAGATGTAACTATTGATGATATAGTGGCTAATGCCAAACGTTTTCCGATGATGGCAGAACGGCAGGTGGTTATTGTTAAAGAAGCACAAGATCTGTCAAGAACCATAGAAAAATTAGCCGATTATGTCGAAAACCCTCAACCATCTACCGTATTAGTAGTTTGTTATAAATATAAGAAAATAGATAAGCGTAAAAAACTATATAAAGTAGTAGCCAAAAATGGAGTTATTTTTGAAGGCAAGAAACTATATGAAAATCAAGTAGCCGATTGGATACGAAGAGTTTTGGGAGGAGCTCAATATAATATAGAACCCAAGGCCGCGCAAATGTTGGTTGAGTTTTTGGGTACGGATCTTAGCAAGATTAATAATGAATTAGAAAAACTAAAGTTAATTATACCTGCTGGATCACAAATTACTGCAGATCAAATAGAAGAAAATATAGGGATTAGTAAAGAATTCAATAATTTCGAACTACGTAAAGCTATAGGTTCTAGAAATGTCATTAAAGCCCATAGAATTATAAATTATTTTGCTCAAAACCCTAAAGATAATCCCTTGGTGGTTACTATTTCTTTGTTATATGGTTTTTTCTCTCAAGTATTACAGTATCACGGTTTGTCTGATAAATCACAACGTAACGTAGCTAGCGCACTTAAAGTAAACCCATATTTTGTTAAAGATTATACAGAGGCTGCTCATAATTTCCCGATGAAGAAGGTAAGTCAAATTATTACCCTATTACGCGATGCTGATGTAAAAAGTAAAGGTGTAGGTGCAGTAAATCTTCCGCAAGGAGATATTCTTAAAGAACTTTTGGTAAAGGTTATGGGATAATGGTCGTTTTTTATTAGCATTAGTTTAACTAGTATTTTGGTAGAACAGTGTTATTTTTAATCATGCGATTTTTTAGTCTCTTCAACCGTAATATTTTCCCAATTTTGTTAGTGAATTTTATAGGGATACTAGGATATAGTATTGTAATTCCTATTTTGATATTTATAGTTATTGATTTAGGCGGAAATGGATTTATTTACGGTATTCTAGGGGCAATGTATCCTTTCTTTCAGCTAATTGGAGCTCCTATTCTTGGAAAAATGTCTGATCGTATTGGACGAAAAAAAGTATTGATCGTTAGTCAAGCGGGAACATTTATAGCCTGGTTGTTGTTTCTGTTGGCTTTTATACTTCCAAAAACTACATTATGGTCTTCAGATTCAGAATTTACAGGAAGTTATATAATGACACTTCCTTTAATTTTACTATTTGTTGCCAGAATTTTTGATGGTTTTACCGGAGGTAATGTTTCGGTGGCAAATGCATATTTATCAGATGTTTCTACAGATAATGACCGAGATAAGAATTTTGGAATGATGGGCGCATCAACAAGCCTAGGGTTTGTTCTTGGGCCTGCTGTAGCCGGAATATTGGCATCTACTTTTTTAGGAGAAGTATTACCAATCATATTAGCGGCGATTATATCTTTGATTGCAATTTTTGTAATTATTATAAAATTACCAGAAAGCAATCCGTGTGTAGTGGATACTGGTAAATTAGGATTAACATCCTTCAGGAGATTTTTTCAGGTAGAACACAAAGAATGTTATACCGATGGTATTGAAACCAATGGGAGCTCAAATACATTCTGGAAAATCCTGAAATTGGAAAACATTCCGCTATTGTATGCTATCTACTTTCTTACTTTTTTGGGGTTTAGTCTTTTTTATGCTGGATTACCTATTTATGCATCGACGGTATTAAAATGGTCATCGATAGAATTGGGGATTTTTCTGGCATACTCAAGTGGTATTATGATTTTGGTACAGGGGCCATTGCTGTCTTACCTATCAGGAAAGGTCTCTAATATATTTTGTATTGCAATTGGTTCTATACTACTGACAATTAGCTTTTATTTATTTTCGTTTTCAGATATTGTTGTAATGTATTTGGCAAATACCTTGTTATCTGTGGGTAATGGCTTAATGTGGCCAAATTTTTTGTCTTTGTTGTCAAAAACTGGAAATCATCAAATGCAAGGTGCAATCCAAGGATACGGAAATAGTATGGGAAGTTTTGCTAGTATTTTTGGATTGATTCTGGGAGGAATCCTTTTCGAAACTGTTCAAATGACCGTATTTGTAATAGGAGCAGGAATATTTCTACTCATATTTCTTCTGGTTCTTCTCAATTACTATAAAACAAAAAATTCTATGATAAAAGAGCAACCAAAGATTGAAGTGGTATAAAGATAGCTCCGATTAGTATTGTGTTCTATAATTTAGACTTTAGGATTTGTGGCAAAAACAGTAGCTTCAGTAATAAAACCACGATCATCCATCTCTAAAAGACTACTGATTGTATGAGCAATTTCTTCGCCTCGTAATTTGGTTTGCTGTTCTGCTTTTGTGTATTGCTTTTCACTAATATTATTATCCACACGATTATCAGCAAACCCTGTCATTACTTCACTAGGATTAACCTGCATTACTCTTATGTTATGTGGGCGTAACTCATTCCTCCAACTTTCGGTCATTCCGCGAAGGGCAAATTTGGTAGCCACATATGGTGAAGCTGTAGGAGATCCTTTTAGAGAAGATGTAGAACCAATATTGATAATATTTCCATAATCTTGGTCCACAAAATGCTTTGCAGATTCTTTTGCACAAAGAGCTGCTCCCAAAATATTTGTTTTAAATTGATCAGTGAATTTATCAGCTTCGATATCAATAAGCTTTGAAATGTATCCGTAGCCTGCATTATTGATAAGAACATTAATTCCATTCATTTTACCTTTGGCTTCAGTAACCATATTTTTAACTTCGTTTTCTTCAGTTACATCAGCTTTTATATAATCAATCCCTAGTTCATTAGCGGTATCTTTAAGAGTAGTCTCATTTCTTCCAGAGATAACGACCTGCGCTCCCTTGTCTTTTAAAAGTTTGGCGGTAGCTTTACCAATTCCAGAATTACCACCAGTGATTAATACTTTAGCATCTTTGATATTCATGTTTGTGGAGTTTTTAAGTTGAACTTCAAAATTACGTTTTGAGTTCTAAATCTTTTGTTAAGCTAGGCTATAATTTTTTATGGAATTGGTAAATAAGAAAAACTCTTGACCTCTGTCATCACAAAAGAGCTTTGTACTTTAGAGATGTTTTCTAATGAAGCTAGTTTGTTTGAAAGAAAGTCTTGATACTGCTCCATATCCTCTGCATAGATCTTAATCAAGTAATCAAACATTCCAGCAACATGATAGCACTCTACAACTTCGGGGAATTGCTGTATGTCTTTTTCAAATTTTTTAATGAAATCCTTTTGATGCAAGTTTAGCGTGATATTACAAAAAGCCATTAACTGAAGTCCGACTTTTTTTCGATCTAGAATAGCCTTATAGGATTTTAGATACCCATCACGCTCTAATTTTTTAACACGTTCAAAGATTGGAGTAGTAGTAAGATTTAATCGCTCTGCAATTTCTTTGATGGTGATCTTACCATCTTTTTGCAATAAAAGTAATATCGATCGATCGGTTGAATCCATAATATTTTTCTTTTTGAATAATGATTTCACTTCTAAAATAGAATAAAATTCTTTATTTTAATATTTATATAATTATTTTTTCTTAAAATTAATTGATTTATGGTTTTTAATTCTTTGTTTAGTAATTTTAAGTCATGAAAAAACACGACTTTAACCCAGAAAGCTTAATGATGACTTATGGTTATAAACCAGAGTTGTCTGAAGGGGCGATAAAATGCCCTATATTTCAAACATCAACCTTTGTTTTTAAAACCGCTGAAGAAGGAAAAGCATTTTTTGAATTGGCATATGGTCTGCGAGAAAAATCCCCAAAAGAAGAATTGGGACTTATTTATAGTAGAATTAATAATCCAAATCTAGAGATATTAGAAAATCGTCTTTCCCTTTGGGATAAATCAGATGATTGTGCTGTTTTTGAAAGTGGAATGTCTGCTATCAGTACAGTATTGTTAGAATTTCTTAAGCCAGGAGATTTATTGGTATATAGTAATCCTGTATACGGAGGAACTGATCATTTTATTCATCATTTTTTAGATAAAATAGGGGTACATACTATTGGAGTAATGCCTAATCAATCTATAGAAGAAGTTGAAGAGATGATAGAAGCTTCTGGTAAAGCAGATCAATTAGCTATGATTTACTTGGAAACTCCGGCAAATCCAACGAATGATATTGTTGATATTGAGAAGTTTAGTCAACTAGC
This sequence comes from uncultured Aquimarina sp., assembly GCA_947501475.1. Taxonomy (GTDB): domain Bacteria; phylum Bacteroidota; class Bacteroidia; order Flavobacteriales; family Flavobacteriaceae; genus Aquimarina. The sequence goes on from CANMWA010000012.1 coordinate 68,049, forward strand.
TGCTAAATATAGTAGAGAAGAAAGAAAAACGTTAGTAGCCGTTGATAATACATATATGGGGCCATTATGGCAACATCCATTACAATGCGGTGCAGACCTTGTATTGTATTCTGCTACAAAATATATTGGGGGACATAGTGATCTAATTGCTGGAGCCGTTTTAGGAAATACAGAATTAATGATACGAGTAAAAACACTACGTACCTTTTTAGGAAATATGGTAAGCCCACATACAGCTTGGTTATTGTTAAGAAGTTTAGAAACTTTAAAAGTTAGAATGGATAAGCAGACTGAAAATGCTCAGGTTGTTGCTGAATATTTAGATAACCATCCTAAAGTTGAAAAAGTTTACTATCTGGGATTACTAAAACAAGAGACAGAAGCTTTTAATATTTATAAAAAGCAATGTTCTGCGCCAGGAGCCATGGTTTCTTTTGATATTGTTGGAGGAGAAAAAGAAGCATTTATGTTTCTAAATAATCTTAAATTAATGAAGTTGGCAGTAAGTTTAGGGGGTACAGAAAGTTTATCTGAACATCCTAAAATCATGACTCATGCTGGAGTTGAAGAAACACAGCGGCAGCAAATGAATATTACTGATCAATTGGTTAGATTATCGATAGGAGTAGAGAGTGCCAAAGATTTGATTTGGGATCTAGAACAGGCTCTAGAAAAAGTAGAGGTCACTGCTGAATTACAAGTAGAGAGCATATAAGTCAATACCTTTTGGTATTTTGAAAAGCACAGTTTTACTGTGCTTTTTTGTTTGATAAAAAGGTTAAACTCTTGGTTTTTTATATGTTAGGGGATATAAACGGTAAAAAAAGGGGTTTTTCCCCCAGTGCCCGTATGGTTTCTTAAAGTATCTTTACATCAGATTATTTAAAACACTTTATTAACCATTATTACACATAGAAATCATGAATATATTTGGCATCAACTTAAACTTTATTTTAAAATTTATTAAAGAACTTCCAAGTGCTAGTAGCCATGCTATCCATAGATAGTTAAAGTTTAGCCCTTGATATAGAGGTATAGTGTTGATTATTGGAAAATAAATAGTAACGGAAACAAAAAATCCGTATTTCTTTAGAAATACGGATTTTTAGTGTTTTATCTGTTTACTTTTAAAGACTTAATCAAGCTTACCAGCCACTTCTTCCGGGATGATTCGTTTAGCTATAAATGTTTTGAATAAGAAACTTTTGTATGCCCTGATATAACAAATATTAGTATCATCCTCATCTATCCACACTTTTACAGTATAGCTTTTTCCACTATCGGCGTTGTATATTGTACCTCCAGATAAGGCACCATCCTTATAACTTAGTTCATTCAAGATATTCATTCCTAGTAAGGAACGATTTTGCAGTTCTTTTACTGGATTTTTATTATCTAATCCATTAAAGTTCGATAATGGGCTTTTTGCTCGTTTATAAATTTTTCCAAAAAAAACATCACCATCTCTGTATATTTCGATAATTGATCCTCCGGTAATTTCCCATTTTCCGATATAGGAATCAGAGGTAATATTAGAAGATGTAAATAAAAGGGATAGTATGGTAAGTAGGGCAAATTTCATTAACATAAATTTATCAATGATATTAAAATATTGTGAAATAAGCTATAAAAGAAGCCATTATAATATTTTAACTTATAAACAAAGAGACCTGATTGGTTCTGAAAAAACTTGTAAAGGCTATGTTTTTACGGAAAATAAATATACGTAGCTTCACTTATTTCATATAAAGAATGGCGTCATTATTTTTACATCATAAATCACGGTACTATATAACAACTTTACACAAAAACATTATGAAGCTATTTCGAATAAATTTCAAGTTTATACAAGAATTCATTAAAGAACTTCCAAAGGCATCTAGTCATACAATTCATCGATAATTGATTTAGTATTGAATAATAAAAAAAAGACCTGCATTCATAAACACAGATCTTTTGTTTTCATTTTCTGATATATTTTTATTTCAGAACTCCAACCATATCTTCAGGTTTTACCCATTCATCAAATTCTTCTTCGGTCACATATCCCAGAGCAACAGCTTCGTGCTTAAGCGTAGTGCCATTTTTATGAGCTGTATTAGCAATTTCTGCGGCTTTATAATAACCAATTTTGGTATTTAAAGCAGTAACTAGCATTAATGAATTGTTTAATAATTCAGTAATTCTTTTTTGATTAGGCTCAATTCCTTGTGCACAATGTTCATCAAACGATACACAAGAATCACCAATCAATTGAGCACTTTGTAATAGGTTGGCTGCCATTACAGGTTTAAATACATTCAATTCAAAATGACCTTGCATTCCGCCTACATTAATTGCGACATCATTGCCCAGTATCTGAGCACAAACCATAGTTAATGCTTCGCATTGGGTTGGGTTTACTTTTCCTGGCATAATAGAGCTTCCTGGCTCGTTTGCAGGTATAATCAATTCACCAATACCACTTCTTGGTCCAGAAGCCAACATACGAATATCATTTCCTATTTTATTAAGAGAAACAGCCAATTGTTTTAGCGCTCCATGACTTTCTACAAAAGCATCATGCGCTGCAAGGGCTTCAAATTTATTTTCTGCAGTAATAAAAGGAAGACTGGTAAACTGTGCGATAAACTCAGATACTCTTTTTGCATAGCCTTTAGGAGTATTTAATCCTGTTCCTACGGCAGTTCCTCCTAATGCTAATTCTGCCATATGAGGTAAGGTATTTTCTAAAGCTTTAATACCGTGATCTAATTGAGAAACATATCCAGATAATTCTTGCCCGATAGTAAGCGGAGTAGCATCCATGAAATGGGTACGTCCGATTTTTACAACATTTTTAAACTCTTCGGATTTTTTCTTAAGAGTATCTCTTAGTTGAGTAACGCCGGGAATAGTAACTTCTACAATCTTTTTGTAGGCAGCAATATGCATTCCGGTTGGGAAAGTATCATTAGATGATTGCGATTTGTTAACATCGTCGTTAGGTAGCAAAGTTTTTTCTCCTTCACCTATAGTTTTTCCTGCTAATTGATGTGCACGGTTAGCAATAACCTCGTTTACATTCATATTACTCTGTGTACCCGAACCCGTTTGCCAGATTACTAGAGGAAATTGATCGTCATGCTTACCTTCTAATATTTCGTCACAAACTTGTGCAATAAAATCTCTCTTTTCGATAGGTAATGCTCCTAATTCGCAGTTGGTGTATGCGGCAGCTTTTTTTAAGTAAGCAAAACCATAAACTATTTCTAATGGCATTGAAGCTGGAGCTCCTATTTTAAAATTATTTCTAGATCGTTCTGTCTGTGCTCCCCATAATTTATCTGCAGGCACATTTACCTCGCCCATTGTATCTTTCTCTATTCTATATTTCATTAGTGAGATGATTTGTTTTTTTTAGTGTGCAAATTTAAGCATTTGGTAAGCTATTTCTGAACAAAGCACTGATTTTTTAGTTTATAAATTAGTGTTCAAAGAGATTTTAAAATAAATCATATTTCTGTTATGACATATACGATAGACTTATTATCTTTGTCAAAATTGAAAATTAGAATATCATTATGTTTGAATTTGATCAATATCTTGGCTTTTTAGCATTTTTAACTATCCTAACTATTGGATTTTGGTTAATGATTTTTTTATTGACTTTTGTAATTCCTTACTGGATTATTGGAGCAAATATTGAAAACTTTAAGTTAAGAAGAGAAGCAAAACGTAAGGCTAAAGGCGAATCATAACATATCAAAATTATATACAAAAAGGAAGTCAATTGGCTTCCTTTTTTTGTTTTCACACATTATCCCCCAAACTCTTCGTCTCCATTAGAATCTCTTTGTGGTCGTTCTCTTTTCTTTTTTTGATTAAATCTATAAGTGAAAGATAGATTAAAACTACGCTCTCTCCATTGAAATTCACTATCAGATATAAATGTAGAAGTAGTAGAAGTACTCATTCTCTTTCTTGTATTGAATACATCACTAATATTAAATGTAATAGAAGCTTTTTCTTTAAAGAGATCTTTGCTAAAAGCCAGCGTCATGCTAAAAATACCATCATTTTTAGTTTGTGCGTTTTCACTAGGTCCTCGATAAAAAATACTAGTTTGCCAATCAATTTTTGCTGGTAGCGTTACTTTATTATTCACTCTAGCAAACCAACTGAAGTTTTCAGCATCAAGATTTTCGCCATTATTATCTCCTCTCACACTATTTTGAAACGCATTAAAATTACCATTCAGCCTCCATTTTCTACTTGGGTTATAGGTAAGTGTAAATTCAAAACCGTATCGATCAGAGCTGGTTAGGTTTATAGGGGTTCTTCTAATGACTGGCACTTCTGTTCCTGGGGAGGTTTCGTTACCACCAATTAATACAGTATCCCCGGTGTCTTCAGAAATAAACGTAAATATTTGGGTTGACCTGTTATAATATATAGAACTATTTAAAGTAAGTTTTCCTATTTTATTAAGGTATCCTAAATCGAATGCATTAGAATAACTGGGATCCAGATCCGGATTTCCTTGAAAAAGATTAGTTGCGCTAGATCGCGAAGGAAAAGGATTAATAAACCTGGATCGAGGTCTTCGTAATCTACGGTTATACCCAAGAGTAATACTTTGTTTTTTAGAGATCTCATACCCAAGATTGATCGTAGGAAACAGATTGGTATAGTTTTTTCTACTAAAATCATTACTAGTTTCTTGATCGATGGTAACTCGTGTACTCTCTATTCTAAGGCCAAGCAGATATGAAAATTTATCGATTTTATGACCAAACTGAGTATAGGCCGCATTTACGTATTCAGTATATATTAAATTATTAGATAAATCAGTGTCTGTAATGACAGTTCCGTTATCTTCTAACTGTACGAGATAATCAGTATCTAGCGTATTAAAATTTCCTCGATATCCTAATTCAAACTGAGTGTTTTCTCCTATGGGTAAGACATAATCAGTTTGTAATAGTATACGATCCTGATCTTCAAATGTATTTACAAGTTCTATTGCGTTTATGTTTTCTTGTGTAATTCTCGACCTTTCATCTTCGGTGCTATTCTCTATTTGAAAATCAAAAGTCAATTTATGACCGCTATCATTAAAATCTTTAGTATAGTTGAGCGAGTATTGTTTAGTGATATCGTCTTCAATTTCTGGATCAAATCGCCTATTTTGACTTAAAATAGTACCATTGGCATCGGGTTCTGTAATGATGTTTGTTGTGTTACTTTCATTATCACTAGATCTATACAAAAAAGAAGTAGTAATAGATGCGGTATCATTAATATACCATTCTACTCCAGCATTAGCATTTAATCCTTTACGGATTCTATCAAAATCCCGTTCTTCATTAAGAAAGGTATCTGGATTATCAGTTCCGCTTTGGTTAATATTTAAAAACCTGGTTTCAGACATAGCATTACCAGGGGATTCTCTATAATTATACCCCGAAGTAGTAAAAAAGTTAAAATCTCCGGTTCGATAATTTAGATTACCAGAGATCCCGCCAGCAAGGGGATAACCGCTATTAATGGTAATAGCTCCGTTTAAGCCTTGTAATTTACTTCGTCGTAGGATGATATTTAAGATTCCGGCTGTTCCTTCGGCATCATAACGAGCAGAAGGAGAGGTAATGACTTCAACACGTTCTATAGATTCTGCAGGTAATTGTCGTAATGCATCTGTGCTATTAAGCCCTACTAAACCCGAAGGTTTTCCATTAATTAAAATCCTCACATTATCATTACCTCGCAGCGCAACATTACCTTCAACATCTACTGATACAGATGGTACATTATCTAATACATCGCTAACAGTACCTCCACTTACAGTAAGATCTTTACCAACATTATAGATTTTTTTGTCTAGTTTAATTTCTACGGTAGTCCTTTCGGCTATTACTACTACATCATCTAGTGCTTCTCTATCTAGTGCTAATTTGATTACCCCTAAATCAGTTTTTTTGAATAATTTTTGTTTCAGTAATTTTTTAGTTTTGAAAGAAATAAACTCAATATTTACATGATATAGTCCTGCATCTACTTCGATATTAAATTTTCCGTTTTTATCTGTAATCCCGCCAGTTACAATTTTTTGTAACCTAGGACTAAAAAAAGATATGGTTGCATACTCTAAAGGTTGATTCGTATCCTGATCTAAGACTAAACCTGTTATAAAAACAGGGCCTCTTTCGAAGTTTCTTTGTTGTGCTTGTAATACGAATGTAAAACTGAAAAATAATATGAATATGAGTTTCTTCATTAGAAAAAATATAAATCGAGCCAAAAGTATCGAAGAGGCTATTATTAAAGGGTTAATAGTGCGTTAAATATCCATGTAATTAAAACAAGCAATACTAATCACGATTAGTATTGCTTGTTTATGACTCTTAAAACCTATAAGGGTTTAATCTGTTGAAGAAAAAAATTAAAGAATATCAATAACTTTTTGAGGAGGTCGGCCAATAACGGCTTTATTACCTTTAACAACAATTGGTCTTTCTATAAGTTTTGGATTTTCTAACATTGCTTTAATCACTTCATTATCTGTTAGATTTTTACCTTTAAATTTTTCTTTCCAAATAGCTTCATTTTTTCTTACCAAATCTATTGGAGAGATTCCTAATAGTGAAATTAACTCACTTAAAACTTCTTTGGTGATAGGCGTATCTAGGTATTTGATAATGTTAACATCCTCATTGTTTTCTTCAAGTAAATTAAGAGCTTCTCTTGATTTACTGCATCTAGGGTTGTGATATATTGTTGTCATACTTATATGAATGTAAAGTGAAAAATGTAAAATGATAAAATAATAATTTAGTTTTCCTCAAACCTCAAACCTCAAACCTCAAACCTCAAACCTCTTTCTGTCCCATCATCATTAGAAAAGCTTTAAGGAATCGATCAATATTGCCATCCATTACGGCATCAACATTACCTGTCTCTTCAGCAGTTCGTACATCTTTTACTAATTTATACGGGTGCATCACATAGTTACGGATTTGAGACCCCCATTCTATCTTCATTTTTGATGCTTCGATCTCATCTCGTTGCGCTCGTTGTTTTTGAAGTTCCATTTCAAACAGCTGAGATTTAAGCATTTGTAGTGCTTTTAACCTGTTTTCTTGTTGTGATCTAGTATCTGAGCATGAAATCTGTATGCCGGTAGGGAAGTGGGTAAGTTGCACTTTAGTTTCTACTTTGTTTACATTCTGCCCACCAGCACCACTGGATCTAGAGGTGATAATCTCGTAGTCGGCAGGGTTAATATCTATTTCTATACTATCATCTGCAAGAGGGTACACATAGATAGACGCAAAAGAGGTATGACGTTTTGCGTTACTATCAAACGGTGAGATACGAACCAAACGATGTACCCCGTTTTCTCCTTTAAGCCATCCAAAGGCATAGTCGCCTTCTATTTCGAGGGTAACTGTTTTTATACCAGCTACATCACCTCCTTGATAGTTGAGTTCTCTAATTTTAAACCCTTGCTTTTCTGCCCACATAAGGTACATACGCATAAGCATACTTGCCCAATCACAGCTTTCGGTACCACCAGCACCTGCAGTAATCTGTAAAACAGCGCTCATACTATCGCCTTCGTCACTAAGCATGTTTTTAAACTCTAAACCTTCAATTAATGATTTAGTTTCTTCATAACGTTCTGTAACGTCATCTTCAGTAGCATCTCCTTCTTTATAAAACTCATAAAGGACTTCTAAATCTTCAAATAAGGTAGTTCCTTTTTCATAATCCGAAACCCATTTTTTTTCAGCATTAAGCTCACGCATTAGTTTTTCGGCTTCTTGGGCATTATCCCAAAAATCAGGAGCATAGGTTTTTTCTTCTTGGTTTGCTATTTCGATAAGCTTGGCATCAATGTCAAAGATACCTCCTTAACGCAACCAGGCGCTTTCTGAGATCAAGTAAAGTCTCGGTAGTAATCATATATTCTAAATATTTCTTGCAAAAATAGGATTTAACAGTTCAGGAGGAAATAATTTTGGTATTATTTTATAGATTTATTGCTTTTGTAAATTCCATCACATAAATCACTCAAAATGAAACTTCGTTTTACAGTCATATTCTTTATCGTTAGTCATTTAATTACTGCTCAGTTTATAGAAAAACAAAAAGATTTATCCTCGTATAATGGGTATTTTAATTTCTATTATAATGAAAGTAAAGATGAGATCTATCTCGAAGTAGAGAAACTTGATTCAGAATTTTTATATGTACACTCTTTGGCTACAGGTCTTGGATCTAATGACATAGGTTTGGATAGGGGGCAAATAGGAAATGGAGTAGTGGTGAAGTTTCAAAAAGCAGGTAATAAGTTATTACTCGTTCAACCCAATCAAAGATATCGAGCTATAACAGATAATGCACTCGAGAAAAGAAGTGTGGAGCAAGCTTTTGCTAAGTCTGTATTATTTGGATTTACGATCAAAGAAGAAAAATCTGGGAAGTATATTATTGATCTAACTCCTTTTTTATTACAAGATACCCATGGTGTTATAGATCGACTTAAGTTTCAAAAAGAAGGTAAATATGCTATTGATAAAGATAAAAGTGCATTGAGTTTAGAAAGAACTAAGGCATTTCCTAAAAATGTAGAGTTTGAGGCATTAATTACCTATAAAGGTTCACCTAGCGGAAGAAATGTAGGGTCTGTAGTTCCTAATTCACAATTTTTAACGGTTATCCAGCATCATTCATTTGTAGAGTTACCCGATGATGGTTATAAAAAGAGAGCATTCGACCCTAGAAGTGGTGCCATATCTATTTCGTATTTGGATTATGCAACACCAATATATGAACCCATTGTGAAGCGCTATAGTATTAGACATCGATTAGAAAAAAAGAACCCTGATCAAGCTGTGAGCGAAGCAAAAGAACCTATTATTTATTATTTAGACCCTGGTACTCCAGAACCAGTACGATCAGCATTATTAGATGGTGCAAGATGGTGGAATCAAGCATATGAAGCTATTGGGTTTAAAGATGCTTTTCAAGTTAAAATGTTACCAGCAGATGCTGATCCGATGGATTTACGGTATAATGTAATACAATGGGTACATCGTTCTACACGTGGATGGAGTTATGGTGCGAGTGTGGTAGACCCAAGAACGGGAGAAATCCTAAAAGGACATGTAAGTTTAGGTAGCCTTAGGATACGACAAGATTTCTTAATTGCTCAAGCATTGTTAAATCAACCATTTAAAGACCGAGATGATAATTATCAACCCATGTTAGAAATGGCTTTGGCTCGTATCAGGCAGTTATCTGCCCATGAAGTAGGGCATACGATTGGTTTTGCGCATAATTTTGCTGCAAGTACCAACGGTAGAGCATCTGTTATGGATTATCCTCACCCTACAGTAACTCTTAAAGATGGAAAAATAGATATATCTAATGCCTATGATACAAAAATAGGAGTATGGGATAAAGTAACAGTTGCGTATAGTTATTCTGAATTTGAAAAAGATGTTAATGAAAAAGAAGCATTACATAAGATTTTGGATGATGCTTATCAATCGGGTCTTCGGTTTATTTCAGATAGTGATGCCAGACCCCAAGGGGGAGCACATGAATTAGCACATCTATGGGATAATGGTAAGAGTGCTACTGAAGAATTAGAAAATGTATTGAACGTTAGAGAACTAGCAATTCGCAATTTTTCGGCAGATAATATTCGAAGTAATGAACCTTATTCTGTTTTGGAAGATGTTTTTGTACCGTTATACTTTTTTCATAGATACCAAACCGAAGCCACTGTAAAACTTATTGGAGGGTTGAATTATAATTATGCTGTTAAAGGAGATGATCAAACTATCGTAGAGACAGTAGATTCAAAAAAACAAAAAGTAGCCCTTACACAGCTTTTAAAAACATTATCGCCAGAAGTTCTTGCTATACCTGAAGATATATTGAAATTATTTCCGCCAAGAGCTTTTGGTTATCAAAGAACCAGAGAATCTTTTAAAGGAAAAACAGGTGTAGGTTTTGATGCCTTAAGTGCAGCAACAACTGCTAGTGACATGAGTTTATTTCTTTTGTTACATCCAGAAAGAACATCACGCTTAGTACAACAAAAAAGTTTAAATAAAAATCAATTAGGACTTTCAGAAACTCTAGATGAGTTAATCAAAGTTTCATTTAAAACCAAAGTAAAAAATAATTATCATAAGGAAATCCAGCATGCAGTAAAAGCGAATGTTTTAAAACATTTAATGTCTCTTAGTAGAAATAAAAAAGCATATCCTCAAGTTAATGCAATAGCACATGCAAAAATTGCTGAGCTTATTTCTTTTCTCGAAAGTAAAATGGGCAATTCAACAGAGAATGCATACAATGATTATTACTTAAAACAAATTAATGATTTTTTAGAGAAACCAGAGCGATTTAAAGTGGTACCATCTCCAAAAATTCCTGATGGTTCTCCAATAGGAAGTTTTCAATGTAGATTCTAATTTTTTTAAATTATAAAAATTTAAGAAGATATAATTTGATACTCTAAACATTTGCTCTTTATATTTACAGCTTCATAAGTAATGTAATGTATTACCTTTTAGAATAGACTTTTATTATAGATTAATAGTATACAAATGAATATAGAAACCCAGTTACGAAATAAATTAAAAGAAATTAATGATGTCTTAAATGCTAAAACTGAAGAAAATAAAGAAACTGGAGTTTTATCGGGTATTTCTGGAGTTGCATTATTTCAATTTTATTATGCCAAATTTTCTGGAGAAGATCTACATGCCGAGAATGGCGTAGAAACTATCACCAAAACTATTGAGTATATCAATAATGGGGTTACTTATCCTACTTTTTGCACAGGTATAGCAGGTGCAAGTTGGGTATTAGAAATCTTAAAAGAAGAAGAATTTGTAGAGCTTGAAGAAGATATTCTTTCATCAGATTTAGATGCCTACTTATTTGAAAATATGAAAGCTGATATAGGAAATAATAACTATGATTTTTTACATGGTGCAATGGGGTATGGATTTTATTTTTTTAAAAGATATCAAAATGCAACTTCAAATAAAATAAAAGAACGTTATGTTGAATATCTCAATTTTTTAATTGAAGCATTAAAAACATCATCAAAGAAAAATAAGAATGGCATTTGGTGGGAATCGATTTTACAGAGAGAAGAAGGAACAGTAGGGTGTAATTTAAGCTTGTCTCATGGTATATCAAGTACCCTCAATTTTTTATCTAGACTAGCAAAATATGAAGATTTTTATGACCATGTAATTGATTTGATAAGAAATACAGCGCGTTATATTATGAGCTGCAAAAATAAAGACACTACACTAACAGCTTCATTTCCAAGTTGGATAATCAATGAAGAAGTTGAAGATAGTAATTCTAGATTAGCATGGTGTTATGGTGATTTAGGGATTGGTATTTCTTTATTAAGAGCATCAGAAATCTTAAAAGATAAAACACTACAACAAGATTCTATAGCTATTTTAAAGCGTACTGCTAAACGAAGAGATGTTAAAGAAGCAGGTTTGATAGATGCAGGACTATGCCATGGTACTTTTGGTGTAATGCATATATACAATCATATATATAAGCAAACCAAAGATTTAGATTTTAAAGAGGCATCAGATTTTTGGGCAGAACATGCAGTCCAAATGGCAACACATACAAATGGGTATGCTGGGTATATGGCCTGGAGAGGAACAGAAGATGAGCAATGGAAACCTGAATTAAGCTTGCTAGAAGGTGTTGCAGGGATGGGATTGTCTATCATATCTTATTTGGCACCTTTTGAAACCAAATGGGATGAATGTTTGTTGATCGGATAATTAATTTTATTGAAATTTCTGAAAAAAATTGAAGTTTTAGAACCTTCTACATAACTATTTGTAATCGAAATTATGTTTACCAGATCAATAATTGTTATTGATTGGATCTAAGTAATTGTATATTAGAGAGTATCAAATGTATCTTGATTATTTGTCTAACTTAAATTAAAAAACATGAAAATTACAAAGAAGTTAAGTCTAAAGAAAATGAGTATTACACAACTAGACACCATCAAAGGAGGTAATCTTACAAGCCCAATACGCACAGGGGATGTACTGCCATCAGAACAACCCGTTGGGGGTGGAGGAGTTTGTTATTCTGACTCACCAACAAGTTGCGTATACTGCGTGTAATTACCACAATATTTTTATTAGAGTTTATAAAAAATAAGCAATAATTAATCGTAGAATAGTTATCAAAAATCACCTAAAAATCTTTTTAGGTGATTTTTTTGTTTAAAAAAGTAGGTCACAGATAATCGAAATTCTAGAATTTCGATCGAAATTCTAGAATCCCTTATACAAGTATTTTATAGAGCTTTATGATTAGCATAGGTTTGTATCATTGAAACGCTTTTTGATCATAGTTATTTAAACTTTAAAAAAAGAACATGATAAAAAAATATAATAAATTAAGTCTTAAAAAAATAGATATTTCAAAATTGAAAACAGTAAAAGGGGGCTATTGCGAAGGCATAAATTTTGATAAAGAAAATAATTACTATCATGTTAAAACATCTCCTATTGAATGGGGTACTTAATCAGAGTAGTAGTTTTAATTTTCTAGTCTGTAACTTGATAGCTTTTATAGTATCCTAATTATAGGATAAGTATTATGAATATTAAAGAATATATGGGTGATTATTATAGATCTATCGGATATAAATATATAGTTACTTTATAAAAAGAAGAATTGTTATTGGAAAAGGACTATAGTTGAGTACTTACTGTTTAAAAATACTATTCTATCTTTTTTTGAAAGATAGAATAGTATCGAAGTGAATTCGTAATTACCATTTATTTTTTAAGGAGAGAAAACATCTATGTTTTTATCTGTTGTAATAGTGCTTCCTGTACCACAACCACCACCTCTAATAGAATTTAATCTATCGAGTTTAGAAATTCTTACTTTTGTTAAAGTAAGTTTACTTGGTTTTCTAGATTTTTTTTCATTGTGTGTAATGTTTTTTATTAATTCACAATTTAAATTACTACACCTTTTTAAGGTAATAGAGGTTCTGTGTCTTCCTCTTGTGTTGCTATTGTTAATGATGTATTAGTGCTTCCTGTACCACAACCACCACCTCTAATAGAATTTAATCTATCGAGTTTAGAAATTTTTACTTTTGTTAAAATAAGTTTATTTGGTTTTATAGATTTTTTTTTCATGGTGTGTTCTGTTTTTTTATATAATTAAGATTGTAAATTTAAATTGGTCATAAGAAGATCTTACTAAAAACAGTTTTGTGATTTTAGTAAAATTATAATTCTAAATCACTACACTTTTTTATGGTAATAAAGGCTTTATGTCTTCATTTTGTGTTGCTATACTTCTTGGACCAGTACCAACTGTACCACCTCCTCCAAAAATAGTATCTAATCTGTCTAGTTTAGAAACTTTTATTTTTGTTAAAGTGAGTTCTTTTGGTTTTAGAGATCTTTTTTTCATTGTGCGTAATGTTTTATGTTTTATTGTATATACATAAATATAAATATAAATCAATCATTAAAGCAGAAAAAAAGAGGTATTACACGAAATTCCAGAATTTCGTTTGATTTCTTTTGAGATTAATTAAGACGAGTCATACAATTTTATAAATTCTTCGCCTTATTTAATTCTTTAATATAGTAGGAAGGTTTAATTTTTACATGCTTATAAAAAGCATTAGAAAATGTTTCAGCGCTATGGTAACCGAATTCGTTTGCTATAGCTTTAATAGTAAATTTACGCAGCATGACATTAATCTGTAATTCTTTTACAGAATAATTGATTCGTAATTCATTCAAATATTGAGTGAATGTTTTATTTTTAAAATGATTTATTACTCTTGATAAGTATTTAACATTAGTTTCCATAGCATCTGCCAAAGATTGGGAGGTTATACCAAGAGTAAGGTATTGATGATCTTTTTCAAATTCATCAAGTTTTTTTAAGATATATACAACATGCTTTTCGGGTACTTTTAGATCACTATCTTTACGTACAGCTGCAACAGTATTTGTAAGCTTTGGCTTAGGTGTAGATTTGTGATCTGAAAGTAGTTTTTCGAATCTTAATCGATAACGTCGTTTTCTTATATATTGATAGTAGACTAAACTTATAGATGCTAATAATAACAAGGTTAATATTAAAATACCAGAGATGTAAGTGGTATTGTTTTTATTTAATTTTTCTATCAGGATTTCTTTTTCTCTTAATAACAAAGGGATGTCATAATCTTCTAACACCTTTTTGTTAATGAAAATCTTATCGCTTAAGTATTGATCTAATACTCCATTTAGTTTATCAAGGTATTTATTCTGGTTTTTTAAATCATTTTTAGTTTTATAGTAGTTTTTTAGATATTCATAGGTCTTAACATGTTTATATTGTGGTATAGAAGTCAAGGTTTCTAAAATTGAATCTGTTTTTAGAAAATAGCTAATAGCTCTTTCATGATTCGACAAATCAAGATGTGATTTTCCTAAATAATAATAACTATCGATAGTGTTAGATTTATCTCCAAAGTCAATCATTTTAGAAACTACTTTATTGATACTATCAATAGTGGCTGTATAATTTTTTTTGGTATACTGATTTATACCTTCGCATAATGTAAAATATGCTTTCATTTCTTTGATATAATCAATAGAACTTTTGGAGGCTATACTGTATCCTAGATTATTGTAATAAGTAGTTGAATCATTTTTTTTTAGTCCGATATATGTTTCTGCAATGGCATGTAATATATTTAAGTATCTAGATTGATATTCGTTTCGAGTTTGGTTCGCATAAAATTCCCCACATGTTTTAAAAATAGATAAAGCTTCTTCTTTTTGATTTAAATGTTCGCTTTTTATCACTGCAATTTGATAATCGATTCGATTCGTTAAATCGGAGCTATCATTTTCTTTAGCATATTTGCGAGATACATTTAAATAGTCTAAAGTTTTTTTAATATTTCTCTTTTCATACAAGTAATATTTAGCCTTAGTGAAATATGCATAGGCAATCTGAAAATCATTCTTTTGATGTTGAGCAATCCTTATAATACTGTCTAAATATTGTTTACTTGGATAGATCTCGTTAAACAGATAAAATCCATTAACGATTTCCTGGAATTTTTTTTCTTTTTTAGCTCGTTTAAGATATGTAGTTGCAATTTTTTTTAATAAAACCGAATCATTTTTTTGGTTTTTGAAAAAAAGAACTTCTAGTTCTTTATAGTTTTTTTGAAGTAAAAAATCTGTTTGGTTTTGGGCCCAAAATGTATTTGAATAAAAGGCAACAAATACTATAAAGATGTACATCAAAAATCTATGCATAATATTTGATTAACGAGAAGGTGATATTAGGATGTTAATGTGTATTACTTGCAAAAATAACATTATTTTTGATCGTGATGTTTATTGTTAATGAAATTATAGATTTTTAGAAATGAAAATAGATCTAAGAAGTGATACCGTTACTAAACCGACTAAAGAAATGTTGGAAGCAATGATGAGTACTGAAGTAGGGGATGATGTGTATAAAGAAGATCCTACAGTAAATGCTTTGGAACAAAGAATAGCAATGATGTTTGGTAAAGAGGAAGCTTTGTTTTTTCCTTCAGGGAGTATGGCAAACCAAGCTGCAATAAAATTACATACACAACCAGGAGAGCAATTAATCGCTGATCAATATGCTCATGTGTATAACTATGAGGGCGGGGGCGTATCTTTTAATAGTGGAGTATCTTGTAAATTGATCAAGGGACATAGAGGTATGATTACAGCGAGTCAGGTTGAAGAATCTATAAACCCACCAGATTTTTATCACAGCCCGCTTACTAGTCTTGTTTGTGTAGAAAACACTACAAATAAGGGAGGTGGAGCTTGTTATGATTTTGAAGAAATAAAGAGGATTAAAAATGTTTGTGATCAACATAATTTAGGATATCACCTAGATGGAGCACGATTATGGAATGCTTTGGTTACAAAAGAAGAAAGTGCAAAACAGTATGGTGAAATTTTTGATACAATTTCTGTATGCTTAAGCAAAGGTTTAGGTGCACCAGTTGGCTCTGTGTTAATTGGGGACAGTACTATTATGAAACAAGCAATACGAGTTAGAAAAATCTTAGGAGGAGGGATGCGACAGGTGGGGTATTTGGCTGCTGCAGGACTATATGCTATAGAAAATAACATCAGTAGACTTAGTGAAGATCACAGAAGAGCCAGAGAAATAGGCAAGGTGTTAGAAAAACTATCTTTTGTAAAGAAAGTAGAGCCTATAGATACTAATATTATCATATTTACTATTGACGGTAAAGAAGAAGAGTTTATTGCTCAAATGGCATCAAAGAATATTCATTTTTATGGTATGGGGCAAGGTAAATTACGATTTGTAACTCACTTGGATTATACCCAAAAAAGGCATGAATATTTTTTAGAACTCCTAATGACTTTTAAACTAAATAAAGCTGTTCATACTACATAAACAGCTTTTATATTGTATTTTAAGCTAGGTGGAGTGATTACACTTCTTTAGTATCAGCTCCAGAAGCATTTTCTTTTACAGAATTGATACCGTTTTCCATGCCAGATTCTGAAGCATACATTTGGCTGCTACCTATTACTTGTCCATTACTAGCTTTCAAATTAAAATAGAACTTACCATTTTTTGCTGTTTTACGCTCATATCGACCATCTTCTGGAGAATTTTTTTGAACAGATGCTATTCCGTTTTCAGCAGCAGATTTACTATTGTATACTTCGCTACTTAAGATTACTTGTCCATTCTTGGCTTTTAAGGTAAAATGATAACTCGACCCTTCTTTATTTTTGAGTTCAAACATGTTTTTTAAAATTTTAATTAATTTTTAGCTTCTGTTAAATTTATATAATAAAAATGAGAAAGAAAAATGTATTATGACAGAACATTTCATTTGTATAAAAAACATTTATTTTTTCAAAAAAACGGAAAATGATTTAGTTATGTTATAACAATTTAAGATTAAAAAACTTTATAAAACGATTGAGGTTTACCGTAAAGATTGTAATTTTTTTTGAAGTAAATTAGTGTTAAATATAAATGTACCCTTCGTCAATATGTTTTTTATCGAAAAAAAAAACTAATCATCGAGAATGTTGCTTTTTATTATATCGAAGATTATCAGTGATTACTCCTCTAGTTACTAATTTTGAGCATTATTATTAACATTTATATATAAATCATCAACTATGAAAAAAATTATTCTAAGGGGAGTCCTAATATTTTTAGGAGTATCAGTATATGCTCAACAAGACTTACCGCAAAACCCAGAACCAGGAAAATGTTACGTTCGCTGTACTACACCAGATGTGTATGAAAATCAAACTGTAAAAGTACAGATCACACCAGAATACAAAAAGCTAAAAACTTTTCCGGCTACTTATGAGACTATTACTGAAAAAGTAGTGATCAAAGAAGCTTCGAAGAAATTAACGGTAATTCAGGCAAAATATAAAACTGAGACTGTTACCTTTATGAAAAAACAAGGAGCTTCTACTTTAAAAGTAATTCCAGCAAAATTAGCCACTGGAGCAGAAACTGTAGAGATTAAACCAGCATACGCACAGTGGGAGTTAGGTTCGCCTGCACCAGATTGTGCTTCTAGTAACCCTGATGATTGTCGTTATTGGTGTTATAAAGGATATCCTGCAGAGTTCACCACTGTTCCGGTTAAAACTTTAGGAGCAGATGCTACAACTCAAAGTTCTCCTATTGCCGAACAAACTGGAACTTTTTCTAAGAGAGTTTTAGTTGAACCTGCAAGAGTAGTAGAGGAAGTAATCCCCGAAGAATATGGAACAGTAACCAAAACTGTACTAGTAAAGGATTCATATACTGAAGAAGTTATAGTTCCTGCAACATTTAAAGAGGTTACCAAAGAAGTTTTAACTCAAAAAGGAGGATTAACTACCTGGAAAGAAGTTGAATGCTCTTTAGTTGAGTATTCTGCTTTACCAATTAATTGGAACTTAGGCAGTGCCACTTTAACTGCACAAGCAAAGAGTATTATTGATACTCGATTAATGCCAGTTCTTGCTAATAATCCAGGAGCAAAAATGGAGATCGCTTCTCATACTGATGCTAGAGGGTCAAAGTCTAACAATAAAGCGTTATCTGACAGAAGAGCGCAATCAGTTGCTAATTATTTAATTTCTAAAGGAGTAAATGCTAGTCGTTTAGTAGCCAGTGGTTATGGTGAAACTAGACTTAAAAATAGATGTGCAGACGGAGTAACATGTACCGAAAGACAACACGCTTCAAATAGAAGAACAGAATTTAGATTGATTCAATAAAGAAGTTGAAAATACGTGATAAAAAAACATGCCTGATATTTTAATATCAGGCATGTTTTTATTTGAATTTTTCTAATAATTCAAAATGATATTTTGGATCACGTAAAGGACTATAGCCGGATACTTGATCAAGTGTTTTTCCTTTGGCTGATAAAATAGATACTAGTGGAAAAACTTTATTGATGTTGTATTCTTTTAGCAATTTATAATTTTTTGTTTTTTGTGTCTCAGTTAAGAGATCTTTATTTCTTGGGATATCAACTATTAAAAACACATACGAATCTTTATATTTTTTAAATTTCTTACTGCTAAAAAAATCTTCTTTAAGCATCATACAAGGGCTACACCAATCGCTACCTGTAAAATACATTAAAATTGATTTATCATTTTTTTTTGCCAATTGTTTTGCTTTGTCAAAATCTTGTAACCAAAAATCTTCTTGTTTTCCATTCTCATTTTGTGAAAAACCAAGAGTAAAGGTTAATAAAAACAATATATGTAGATATTTCATTTTAATGAAGTTTAAAGTTTTAAAAAGATAAACAAGAAATGTATGCTATTTCATAAAAGAATCTAATCCCGGGATATTTGGCATACCTTCTTTGGCGACAGCTGCAAGTTCAGACTCCTGTATTTTAGTAGCTTTTTCTATGGCTTTATTTAATGTTAAGATTAAATAATCTTCTAGCTGTTCTTTATCTTCTAATAACTTATTATCAATAGTTATACCACTTATTTTTCTATTGGCAGTGATTGTTACTTTTAGTAAGTTATTAGTACTATTTTCATCTATTAATACAGTATCTAATCTCTTTTTTGTTTCCTCAACCTTTTTTTGAGTTTCTTTTAATTTCCCCATCATTCCCATCATATCTCCAAACATATTCATATTTTTTAAAATTAGTTTGGTAAAATTAATATTTTGGAAGCTAAAACCCTAAGGGATTTATATGAAATCAGTGCTTGCAATTAAATTTATAGTAATTGAAAAAAACTATAAAGATTCTTCATTTATAATGTTTAATAAAATTAATAGAAAATAGGTAAAAACTTCATAGTTATGTTCTTATAATCACCTATTTTTGCATCTTCATGTAAAAAAACATAATGAATATATTGGATACCAAGGTTCAATTTCCTATCGCAGATAAAAATTCAACAACTCTAAAAAAACATGATGATATTCGTGTGGATGATTATTTTTGGTTGAATGAGCGTGAAAACTCAGAAGTGATCGATTATCTGAAACGTGAAAATGATTATAATGACAAGATAACAGCACATACCAAGAACTTTCAGGAATCACTTTTTGAAGAAATGAAAGGTCGTATCAAAGAAGATGATGCATCAGTCCCTTACAAGAAAAATGGATACTGGTATATTGTTAGATATGAAAAAGGTAAAGATTACCCAATATATTCAAGAAAAAAGGAAACGCTTGATGCGCCAGAAGAAATCCTGTTTGATTGTAATAAAGAAGCAGAAGGGCATAGCTATTATAAAATGGCCGGTTTAAATATAAGCCCTGATAATACTCATGCAGCATTTGGAGTAGATACTGTAAGTAGGCGTAAATATACCATTAGAATCAAAAACCTAGTAACAGGAGAGATATATCCCGACACTATAGAAACCACAACAGGAGGTAGCACTTGGGCTGCTGATGGTAAAACTCTTTTTTATACCAAAAAGGATGATGAAACATTGCGATCTGATAAAATTTATAGACATGTTGTAGGTACTCCTGTAATTGATGATGTAGAAATTTTTAATGAAAAAGATGATACTTTTAACACCTTTGTCTATAAGACCAAATCTCAAAAGTATATTGTAATAGGATCTTCGAGTACATTAACTTCAGAATATCGAGTATTAAAGGCAGATGATCCTACTGGCGATTTTAAAATTTTTCAGCCTAGAGTAAGAGGGTTAGAATATGGCATTGCACATTATGAGGATCATTTTTATATATTGACTAATATAGACAATGCTAAGAATTTTAAAGTAATGAAGGTTGCTGAAGAAAATACTTTAAAAGAACATTGGAAAGATCTAATACCTCATAGAGATGATGTTTTAATAGAAGATATTGAGATTTTTAAAGAATATTATGTGGTTAGCGAAAGAAGTAATGGTCTTAATAAGATTAATATTAAACGTTGGGATGGTACTGTAGATTATTATCTTCCGTTTGATAATGAGACGTATACGGCTTATGTAGGCACAAATCCTGATTTTGACACCAAGATCCTTAGATACGCATATAATTCTCTCACAACCCCTAATTCTGTTATCGATTTCGATATGGAAACAAAGGTCAAAGAAGTCAAAAAAGAACAAGAGGTTTTAGACGAGAAGTTTGATAAAAACAATTATGTGTCAGAAAGAGTATGGGCAACTGCAGTAGATGGTACAAAAATCCCTATATCTATGATTTATCGTAAAGGTATAGAGAAAAACGGGAAAAACCCTTTACTGCAATATGGATATGGATCATATGGTTCGACAATAGACCCTTATTTTTCGACTGTAAGATTAAGTTTGTTAGATAGAGGTTTTGTTTATGCTATTGCTCATATAAGAGGTAGCGAATATTTAGGTAGGTCTTGGTATGAAAATGGAAAGCTTCTAAAAAAGAAGAATACGTTTACAGATTTTATCGACTGCTCTAAATTTTTAATAGAACAAAAGTATACTTCGACAGATCATTTGTATGCAATGGGAGGATCTGCAGGAGGGTTACTTATGGGAGCTGTAATAAACATGGCTCCTGAGCTATATAATGGTATTGTCGCATCTGTTCCTTTTGTAGATGTTGTAACCACAATGCTTGATGATAGTATTCCTCTTACAACCGGAGAATATGATGAATGGGGTAACCCTAATGAAAAAGAATACTATGAGTATATGAAATCGTATTCACCCTACGATAATGTTGTTGCTCAGCAATACCCAAATATGCTGGTTACTACTGGGTTGCATGACTCTCAGGTACAGTATTGGGAACCTGCAAAGTGGGTCGCTAAGCTTAGAGAATTAAAAACTGATGACAATATATTGCTATTGCATACCAATATGGAAGCAGGTCATGGTGGTGCTTCTGGTAGATTTGAAGCACTTAAAGAAGTAGCAGAAGAGTATGCGTTTCTACTAGATCTTGAAGGTATAAATAAGTAATTAAAAAAAATAATGTAACTTCGTACCGTTTTTATAGCAGTTGGTGGACCCCCATTTTATTCCACAAACCTGTCAAAACACAACTATATGAAAGAAAATATACAGGCTTACAATAATGTTCTAGAACTTATAGGTAATACCCCACTTGTAAAATTGAACAATATTATGAAAGGCTTTCCGGGTAATTACTATGCAAAAATAGAATCATTTAACCCAGGGCATTCCACAAAGGATAGAATTGCACTATATATTATTGAACAAGCAGAAAAAAAAGGTATTCTAAAACCTGGTGATACTATTATAGAAACTACCAGTGGTAATACAGGGTTTAGTTTGGCTATGGTAAGTGTAATCAAAGGGTATGAATGTATTCTAGCAGTAAGTTCTAAATCCTCAATGGATAAGATTGCAATGCTTAAAAATATGGGAGCCAAGGTTTATGTTTGCCCTGCTCATGTTAGTGCAGATGATCCTAGGTCATACTACCAAGTTGCAAAAAGACTACATGAAGAGATTAAAGGATCAGTGTATATAAATCAATATTTTAATGAATTAAATGTTGATGCACATTATAACTCGACTGGCCCTGAAATTTGGAATCAAACCAATGGTAATTTAACACATTTTGTAGCTTGCTGTGGTACTGGAGGTACTATATCAGGAACAGCTAGATATTTAAAAGAAAAAAATAAAGATATTCGTGTATTGGGTATAGATGCTTACGGCTCAGTACTCAAAAAATATCATGAAACTAAAGAGTTTGATCAAGATGAAATATATCCTTACCGTATTGAAGGCTTAGGTAAAAACTTGATACCTACTGCAACCGATTTTGATGCTATAGATAGATTTGAAAAAGTAAACGATGAAGATAGTGCTCATACGGCAAGAGAACTCGCAAAGACAGAAGGAATGTTTTTAGGGTATACTAGTGGTGCTGCAATACAGGGTATTAAACAATTAGCTGCACAAGGAGAATTTGATGAAAATAGTAATATTATCGTTATTCTTCCTGATCATGGTTCAAGATATATGAGCAAAGTATATAGTGATGACTGGATGATGGAGCAAGGATTTTTTGATAGCAAAAATGAAGTTGATGCCACAAAAGTTCAGTTTATAAAATAAAATATACGATTACTATAAAAAAAGTATCCCGATCTTGATCGGGATACTTTTTTTATGAAATTGCTTAAGAGTCAATACGTGAAACACTAAGAATTGTATATTGTTTTTTAAAAATTAGTAAGGAAAAGTCAAAAAAAATAATAGATTTAAGCGAATTTGAAATACTAGATTGTTAAAATTACACTTTGTAAAAGTGATTTTGAATATAATTATGCCATCAAATCAATTTTCCGTATTTTCGCAAACTTATAAGAAACAAATTTTTGATAGATGAGAGATTTATTTGATAAAATTTATAAAGACAAAGGACCATTAGGAAAATGGGCGGATCAAGCAGAAGGGTATTTTGTTTTTCCAAAACTTGAAGGTCCGATATCAAATAGAATGAAGTTTCAAGGAAGAGAAGTTATTACTTGGAGTATAAATGATTATTTAGGTCTTGCAAATAAAGAAGAAATTCGTGAAGTAGATGCACAAGCTGCGGCTATGTATGGATCTGCTTATCCTATGGGCGCGAGAATGATGAGTGGGCATACCGATCTTCATGAACAATTACAGAATGAACTTGCAGAATTTGTAGATAAAGAAGCAGCATACTTATTGAATTTTGGTTACCAGGGAATGGTATCTACCATTGATGCTTTGGTAAGTAAAGATGATATCATTGTTTATGATGTTGATGCACATGCATGTATTATAGATGGAGTTAGATTACATCAAGGAAAAAGATATACCTATCGTCATAACGATATAGAAAGTATTGAAAAGAATTTGATGAGAGCTACCAAGATGGCTGAAAAAACTGGAGGAGGGATTTTATTGGTTTCCGAAGGGGTTTTTGGTATGAGAGGTGAACAAGGAAAATTAAAAGAAATTGTTGCTCTAAAAGAAAGATATAACTTTAGATTATTTGTAGATGACGCTCATGGTTTTGGTACACTTGGTGCTACTGGAGCAGGTACAGGAGAAGAGCAAGGTGTTCAAGAACATATAGATGTGTATTTTGCTACTTTTGCAAAATCTATGGCTAGTACAGGAGCATTTATTGCTGCCGATCAAGAAATAATAGATTATTTAAAGTATAATTTACGTTCTCAAATGTTTGCAAAATCACTTCAGATGCAACTCGTTGTAGGAGCTTTGAAGCGTTTAGATATGCTTAGAACAATGCCTGAGCTAAAAGCAAAATTATGGGAAAATGTAAATGCATTACAAAACGGATTAAAAGATAGAGGTTTTGATCTAGGAACCACACAAAGTTGTGTAACGCCAGTGTACCTAAAAGGAAGTATTCCTGAGGCTATGGCGTTAGTTAAAGATCTTAGAGAGAACCATGGTATATTCTGTTCAATAGTAGTATATCCTGTAATTCCAAAAGGCTTAATCTTGCTTAGATTGATTCCTACTGCATCGCATACTATGGAAGATATTGAAGTAACATTAATTGCATTTTCTGCTATACGTGAACGATTAGAAAATGGTACATACAAACGAATGTCTGCTGCTGTTGCTGCTGCTATGGGAGAATAATTGTGTGAATAACTTTTGTTCTTTCGTTTAAATGTATGCTGGTTGATGATACCTAAATGGCTTAGTCTATTTTGTGTTTTTTAATAATTTCATCTTTCCATTCTAGAGCATCTTTTATAGTGTCAAATTGTTTTAATTTTTTTTCAAAAAATACTTGCTCTATTTTTGCTTGGTTTTTTTGTTTAGGATCATTTGAAACAATTGCAACTCCAAGTAGGTTTTTAATCTTACTACTTTCTTGATAAATCATTGGATTGACCGTATAAGAATTGATACGAACCGCTATGTATACAAAATACTTATTTGTAAAGTGACTTCTTGTAACAAGATTTAATTCAGACATATGTTCTGGAGACACTGTAACTCCTTCATTTATATATACAAGAATATAATCATCGTATATTTCTGCACGACAATATTCAAAATCATATAATTTAATCATTTGGTTCGAAATAATATGTGATTTTAAAATGTATTCCCTTGGGTTCTTGTGTATAAGGTATAAAAAAATATTATAATAACCTGATCTCGGTTTTTTATAATTCAATTTAATGGGTAATTAATTCGCTTTTATGATCTCATCTTTCCACTCTAAAGCTTCTTTCAAGGTGTCGAATTGACGAAATTCTTTTTCGAAAAATGTTTTTTCAAGTGAAGATTGCATCTTTTGTTTTGGGTCTTTTGATACTACTGCTAATGCAATTAAGTTGCTTATTTCATTTACTTTAAAGTATGCTAATGGGTTTAAAGCATACGAGTTTACACGATGAGAGATATATAAAAAATCTTTATTTTTAAAATGTTTTTTTGCTATAAAAGACATTTTTATAATGAACTCTGGTGAGACAACTACACCTTCATTCATTATTGATATTACATAATCTTCGTAGACTTGAACTTGACAAAATTCAAACTCATATGATGCAATCATATATTTTTTTGATTTATTAAAGCAAAGTTAAAACACATGTAAAAATACGAGTATTATGTTAAAAAATCAATTTATTGTATTTTTTATGTTAAAAAAAAGCCATTATTTTAAAATAATGGCTTTTTAGGTGTTAATTTTCTTATTAATTATGATTCTGCAGATTTTTCTGCTTTTTTAATTTTAATAGTTAATTCTTCAGAATCGTTGTCTATATCCATAAAAATGCTATCTCCTTCTTGTAATTGCGCGTTGATGATTTCTTCTGCTAACGCATCTTCAATATATTTTTGAATAGCTCTTTTTAATGGTCTAGCACCATATTGTCTATCAAAACCTTTTTCTGTGATATAGTCTTTAGCTTTTTCACTTAGAGATAGGGTATATCCAAGACCTCTAATTCTTCCGTATAATTTATCAAGTTCGATATCAATAATTTTATGAATATCTTCTCTTTCTAGTGCATTAAATACGATTACATCATCAACTCTATTCAGAAATTCAGGAGCAAATGCTTTCTTTAAAGCATTTTCTATTACTCCTTTTGCATAATCTTCGGCTTGAGTTTTTTTAGCAGAAGTTCCAAAACCAACACCTTGTCCAAAATCTTTCAATTTTCGAGCTCCAATATTCGAGGTCATAATGATTATGGCATTTCTGAAATCTATTTTGCGACCCAAGCTATCGGTTAAGTACCCGTCATCTAATACTTGTAACATCATGTTGAACACATCTGGATGTGCTTTTTCAATTTCGTCAAGTAAAATAACGGCATAAGGTTTTCTTCTAACCTTTTCGGTAAGTTGACCACCTTCTTCATAACCAACATATCCCGGAGGTGCTCCAATAAGTCTTGAAACTGCAAATTTCTCCATATACTCACTCATATCGATACGAATAAGAGTATCTTCACTATCAAAGAGTTCTCGAGCTAGAACTTTTGCTAATTGGGTTTTACCAACTCCAGTTTGTCCTAAAAATATGAATGATCCAATGGGTTTATTTGGGTCTTTAAGACCAGCTCGGTTACGTTGTATTGCTTTCACAACTTTTTTAACAGCTTCATCTTGACCAATAACTTTACCCATAATAAGGTTAGGTAGTTCGGCTAATTTATTACTCTCAGTTTGTGCTATACGATTAACAGGGATGCCAGTCATCATTGATACTACATCTGCTACATTTTCTTCATCGACAGTCTCTTTGTGTAGTTTGGATTCTTTTTCCCATTGTTCTTGAGCAACTGCTAGTTCTTTTTCAAGATTTTTCTCATCATCTCTAAGCTTTGCAGCTTCTTCGTATTTTTGCTTTTTTACAACACTATTTTTGAGTTCTCTTACCTCTTCTAATTTTTTCTCGAGATCAAGAACTTTCTTAGGAACATTAATATTTGTGATATGTACTCTCGAACCAGCTTCATCCAGAGCATCAATAGCTTTGTCTGGCAAGAAACGATCTGTCATATATCTATTCGTTAGCTTTACACAAGCCTGAATTGCTTCAGGGGTATAGCTCACATTATGATGTTCTTCATATTTTTCTTTAATATTGTTAAGGATCTCTATGGTTTCTTCAAGATTTGTAGGTTCTACAATTACTTTCTGGAAACGTCTTTCTAGAGCACCATCTTTTTCGATATATTGTCTATATTCGTCTAGAGTGGTAGCGCCAATACATTGAATTTCACCCCTGGCTAAAGCGGGTTTAAACATGTTTGAAGCATCTAGACTTCCTGTTGCGCCTCCTGCACCCACAATGGTATGAATTTCATCAATAAAAAGAATAATATCATCATTCTTTTCTAGCTCATTCATTACGGCTTTCATGCGCTCTTCAAACTGACCTCTGTATTTGGTTCCTGCAACCAGGCTGGCTAAGTCTAGTGTTACTACTCGTTTATCAAATAGGATTCGAGAGACTTTTCGTTTTACTATTCTTAGAGCTAATCCCTCGGCAATAGCCGATTTTCCTACTCCAGGTTCACCAATTAGTAGCGGGTTATTCTTTTTACGTCTACTCAATATTTGAGAAACACGCTCTATTTCTTTAGATCTACCTACAACGGGATCTAATTTACCGTCTTCTGCCATAGCAGTTAGGTCACGTCCAAAATTATCTAGAACAGGGGTTTTAGATTTTTTTCCAGCTTTGCTTCCTCCGGTAGGTGAATTAAAAGGATTTTCTTTACCAGCATCTCCTGTTAAATCATCATCATCTTCAGAGAAAGATTCTGCTTTTGGGTTATCTATAAATTCGTCGTCGTTAGCAATCATATATTTGAATTGGTCTTTAACGTTATCGTAATCAACTTTTAAACGATTTAAAAGCTTTGTTGTCGGATCATTTTCATTTCTCAAAATACAAAGCAAAAGGTGAGCGGTATTAATAGATGAACTTTGAAATAGCTTAGCTTCTAGAAAAGTAGTCTTTAGTGCTCGTTCGGCTTGTCTTGTTAAATGTAAATTCTTTTTTTCGTTTGAGGCTACCTTCACGTCTGGGTTTGCAGGGCTTAGGATTTCAACCTTTCTTCTTAAATTAGTTAAATCTATATCCAGCGCATCAAGGATACTGATTGCTTTTCCACTACCATCGCGTAATAATCCCAACATAAGATGTTCTGTACCAATAAAGTCGTGACCTAACCTTAATGCCTCTTCTTTACTATAGGCAATTACATCTTTTACTCTTGGTGAAAAATTATCATCCATATAATATTCTCTTTCTTTTTCTGTATAACTAAAATAGTAATTTTTAGAATTAATATGGCAAAAACTATTCCTTTTAAACCATCATTAACAAATATATGATAGTAAAATCATGTTTTAGCACATAATTATAAATTTAGGTAAAAAAAGTCATTAATATAGACAACATATTTTTACTTTATTGAGTAAATAGACAAAAAAAGTAATAATAATCAAAACCTAACTAAATAGACTTATTAACTATGTGTAGTATGTTTTTTGTTAATAAATTGCGTATATTAGATAGGTAATTGGGTGTTAAAACCGTCCTAATTTACTTAAATTAGCGCGTTTAATAATTCAATTTTTAGATAAAAAAGTTTTATGGCAGAAGGAGAAAAGCTTATACCTATCAATATAGAAGATGAGATGAAGTCAGCCTACATCGATTATTCGATGTCAGTTATTGTATCTCGGGCACTTCCAGATGTTAGGGATGGTCTTAAGCCTGTACACAGACGTGTGTTGTATGGGATGCATGAATTAGGAGTTAGAGCAAGTAGTGCTCATAAAAAATCTGCAAGAATAGTAGGAGAAGTTCTTGGTAAATATCACCCTCATGGGGATACCTCTGTCTACGATACTATGGTACGTATGGCTCAAGAATGGAGTTTGCGATATATGCTGGTCGATGGTCAAGGTAACTTTGGTTCTGTTGATGGTGATAGCCCTGCAGCTATGCGTTATACCGAAGCAAGAATGCGAAAGATATCTGAGGATATGCTCGTGGATATTGAGAAAGATACTGTAGATCATACATTTAATTTTGATGATACATTACAAGAACCAACGGTTCTGCCAACCAGAGTACCAGGTTTATTAATCAATGGAGCTTCAGGAATTGCAGTTGGTATGGCAACAAATATGCCTCCTCATAACCTTAGTGAAGTAGTTGATGGTACCATAGCGTATATTGATAATAATGATATAGAGATAGATGAGCTCATCACACATATAAAAGCCCCTGATTTTCCAACAGGAGGTACAATCTATGGTTATGATGGAGTTAGAGAGGCTTTTAAGACTGGGCGAGGAAGAGTTGTAATGCGTGGTAAAGCCAGTTTTGAAGAAGTAAATGGTAGAGAAAGTATTATTGTTAATGAAATTCCTTATCAAGTCAATAAAGCAGATATGATCAAAAAAACTGCTGATCTTGTTAATGACAAGAAGATTGATGGGATTTCTACTATACGAGATGAATCTGATAGAAATGGTATGCGTATCGTGTATATCTTAAAGAGAGATGCGATACCAAATATTGTTCTTAATCTTTTATATAAATATACTGCCTTACAATCTTCTTTTAGTGTAAACAATATTGCTTTAGTTAAAGGAAGGCCTCAGTTGTTGAATGTGAAAGAGATGATTCATCATTTTGTAGAGCATAGACATGAGGTTGTCGTTCGACGCACAAAATATGAGCTTAGAAAAGCTGAAGAACGCGCACATATCTTAGAAGGTTTAATTATAGCTTCAGATAATATAGATGAAGTTATCGCCTTAATAAGAGCCTCTGCCAATGCTGATGAAGCAAGAGAAAAGTTAATAAAACGTTTTAAGCTTAGTGAAATACAAGCTAAAGCAATTGTCGAGATGAGACTCCGTCAATTAACGGGGCTAGAGCAAGACAAACTACGTGCAGAATATGAAGAATTGATGAAGACTATTGATGATCTTAAAGATATTCTTGATAAGAAAGAGCGTAGAATGGATATTATCAAAGAAGAACTTATTGAAGTAAAAAATAAGTATGGTGATGAGCGTCGTTCTCAGATCGAATATGCAGGAGGAGATCTTAGTATTGAAGATATGATTCCTGATGAGAAAGTAGTGATAACTATTTCTCATGCAGGGTATATAAAAAGGACTTCTCTAAATGAGTATAAAAAACAAAATAGAGGAGGAGTTGGTCAAAAAGCAAGTACAACTCGTAATGAAGATTTCTTAGAACATTTGTTCGTGGGTACTAATCATCAGTATATGCTGTTTTTTACTCAAAAAGGAAAGTGTTTTTGGATGAGAGTTTATGAAATTCCTGAAGGAAGCAAGACTTCTAAGGGTAGGGCAATCCAAAACCTAATTAATATTAGTAGTGATGACAAAGTGAAAGCATTTATATGTACTCAAGATCTTAAAGACTCAGAGTATATAAACTCTCACTATGTCATAATGGCAACAAAAAAAGGTCAGGTCAAAAAGACGTCTTTAGAACAATATTCTAGACCTAGAACTAATGGTATTAATGCCATCACTATAAAAGAAAATGATGAATTACTTGAAGCTAGGCTTACAGATGGTAAAAGCCAAGTGATGCTAGCAGTTAAATCAGGTAAAGCCATTCGATTTGAAGAAGAGAAGACCAGGCCAATGGGTCGTGGTGCATCTGGTGTAAGAGGTATACGATTAGCTAATGAAAAAGACGAAGTGATCGGTATGGTTGCTGTTAATGATATGGAAAGTAATATCTTAGTGGTTTCAGAAAACGGTTATGGAAAACGTTCTAAATTAGAAGATTACAGAATTACCAACAGAGGAGGTAAAGGAGTTAAGACAATTTCTGTGACCAATAAAACGGGTAGTCTTGTTGCGATCAAGAATGTAACTGATGCTGATGACTTGATGATTATTAATAAATCTGGTATAGCTATTCGATTGTCTGTAGAAGCTTTAAGAGTAATGGGTCGTGCTACACAAGGAGTTCGTCTGATCAACTTAAAAGGTAAAGATTCTATTGCCGCAGTTGCAAAAGTTATGCATGAAGAAGATGACTTAAGCGAAGATGAAATTACAGATGATGTAAATTTATCTGAAACAAATGAAGATACTGCCACAGATGGCACGAATATTGATAATGAAACGAAAGATTAAATAAAAATCCCAATTAAAAAAACTCAAGTAATGAAGACAAAATTTATCGTAGTATTATTCTTAATGGTTGGTACTATTGGATTTTCTCAAAAACAAGCGATTAAATTAGCTGCAAAAGCACTTAAATCTGGCGATATGGCTGTTGCTGGTGAAGCACTTAAAGCAGCTGAAGGACAACTAGGTGCTGCTGATCAAAAGATGAAAGCTCAATTCTACCTTCTTAAAGGACAAGTATTATCTGCTTCTGCAGGAGAATCTTTAGAGAAAATAGAAGAAGCAGCTACTGCTTACAACAAAACTATCGAAATTGAGAAAGAATCAGGTGCTGTTAAATACAGTACAGAAGCTACACAAAAACTACAACTATTGCGTCAATCTTTGATTGAGAGTGCTATAGCAGATCAAAATGCAAAGAACTATATCGGTGCTGCAGAGAAGTTATATGTTGGATACACAACAAATAAGTTGGATACGATATATTTATATTATGCTGCTGGTAATTCTATAAATGGAAAAAATTATGAGGAAGCTTTAAAATATTATGAAGAGCTAAAAGGTCTTGGTTTTAGTGGTGTTAAAACAGAATTTGTTGCAACTAATAAAGAAACAGGTCAAGTAGAGCCTTTTGAATCAAAGCAAGTTAGAGATCTTTCTGTAAAATCTGGTTCATATATAAAACCAGATACTCGTACTTCTGATTCTAAAAAAGGAGAAATTGCTAAAAATATTGCTTTAATCTATATGAACCAAGGTAAAGATGAAGAAGCAATAAAAGCAATTGATGATGCAAAAAAAGAAAATCCTGAAGATGCTGCATTAATGCAAGCTGAAGCTGATTTGTATTACAAATTAGGTAATGTTGCAAAATATAAAGAGCTTATGGAGCAGATTGTTGCTAATGATCCTGAAAATCCAGATTTGTTATATAACTTAGGTGTGAGTGCATCTCGTTTAGGTGATAACGAACAAGCAATGGAGTACTATAAAAAGACTTTAGAATTAAAATCAGATTATACTGCTGCTCAAATTAATATTGCTTCTATGATATTAGGTGGAGAATCTAAAATTGTTGAAGAAATGAACGGTCTTGGAACTTCTTCAAAAGATAATGCTCGATATGAAGCGCTAAAGACAAAAAGAGTAGAATTATATCAAAGTGCAGTTCCTTATCTAGAAGGAGCTTTAGATAGCAAACCAGATAATATAGATGCTGTTCGTACTTTAATGAATATATACTACCAATTAGATGATCCTAAAGCTGATGAAATGAAAAATAAGCTTAAGTCATTAGAAGGAGGTAACTAATCAGTTACTTGTTTAAAACAATAAAAAAAACCGGAATCTATTTAATAGATTCCGGTTTTTTTATGCTATTGAGTGTAAATTTTTATCTCAATTCGGCACCTAATTTACTTTCAAAATTGTGCTGTAATTTGTTCATGATCTTATCGACTTGTTTGTCGGTAAGCGTTTTCTTTTCGTCTTGAAAAGTAAAACTTACAGCATAAGATTTTTTACCTTTTGCGATATTCTTACCTTCATAAACATCAAATAAATTTATGTTTTTCAATAGCTGCTTTTCAGTTTGTTTTGCCAGTGTGTAGATTTCTTCAAACTTTATTGTGTTATCCAGAAGTAATGCAAAATCACGGCGTACTTCAGGAAATTTTGGAATATCCTGAAACTTTATTTTATTATGTTTTGCATATTCTAAAACAGAATCCCAATTAAAATCAGCATATAGTATCTCTTGAGAAATCGAGAAATGTTTCAGTACAGATTTTTTAACAACACCAAAATCAACAAGTTTGGTTTTTCCTAAACTTAGAGAAATACCTTCAGAAAACAAATCATTTGTGATAGGTGTAGTTTTAAGTTTAGTTAGTCCTAAACGCTCTAAAACAGAGGTTACAATTCCTTTAAGGTAAAAGAAATCACTAGTTTGTTGAACGGCTTTCCAGCTTTCGTCTGTTTTATAACCAGAAACAATAATACTTAGATGTTTATTTTCTATTCTTTTCCCTTCATAATCATGATATGTTTTCCCGAATTCGAATAGCTTAAGATCAGAACGTTTTCTATTTATGTTATAGGATACAGCTTCTAAGCCAGAAAATAACATTGATTGTCTCATCACGGCCAAGTCATTACTAAGCGGGTTTAACATTTCTACATTATTTTCAGATTTTAATTGCTCACTTAATTCGATATATTCTGGTGAAGTAAGTGAATTTGCTAAGATCTCATAATATCCCTGACCAATTAATTGATTAGAGATTGTATTTTGAATATTGTGATCAGAAAACTTATCTATATTGGATATAGATGCATTTAATTTTTGAGTGAACTCAATATTGTTATACCCATAGACTCTTAAAATCTCTTCAATTACATCTGCCTCTCTTTGTACGTCATTTCTGTATGATGGTATTGTTAATCCAATACCAATTTCGGTTACACTATTGATTTTAATATCCAAAGAAGATAAAATACTCTTTATTGTTTCTTGCGGAATTTCTTGACCAATTAGCTTTGCTGCGTTTTCAAAAGATAAAAACACCTGGAAATCTTCTATCTTTTTAGGATATATATCTACAATCTCGCTAGAGATATTACCACCCGCTAGTTCTTGGATTAGAAGAGCAGCTCTTTTTAATGCATATTCTGTAATATTAGGATCTATACCACGCTCAAACCTAAACGAAGCATCAGTATTTAATCCATGACGCTTAGCTGTTTTTCGAACGCTTACAGGGTTAAAATATGCACTTTCTAAGAAAATTGATGTTGTAGTTTCGGTAACCCCAGAATGCATTCCTCCAAAAACTCCAGCAATACATAGAGGTTTCACAGTATCACAAATCATTAGATCTTCACTATGTAATTCTCTTTCTATCTCATCCAGGGTAGTAAACTTTGTACCTTGTGCTACTGTTTTTACTTCGATTTTATCGCCTTCAATATATTGAGCATCAAAAGCGTGTAAAGGTTGCCCTAACTCATGCAATACATAGTTGGTGACATCAACTACATTGTTTTTTGGAGTAATCCCTATGGCTTTAAGCCTATGCTGTAACCACATAGGGGATTCGCTAATTTTTATATCAGAAATAGTGATTCCGCAATACCTAGGCGCAAGATCCGAATTGTTGACCTCGACATCAATCTTTTTTAACCTATTTTCAACCCTAAAATTACTTACTGATGGCGTTATAAGTTCCAGATTAATATCTTTTTGTAATAGTCCAGCTTTAAGATCACGAGCTGCCCCCCAATGACTCATGGCATCGGCTCGGTTTGGAGTTAATCCTATTTCAAAGATTTGATCATTCTCTATATCAAAAATTTCAGAAGCTTTAGTACCTACAGAAATATTACCATCAAGCACCATAATACCATCATGGCTCTTTCCTAGACCTAATTCATCTTCAGCACAGATCATACCATGACTTTCTTCACCTCTAATCTTACCTTTTTTGATTACCCATTCTTTTCCATCTTCAGCATATAATTTTGTACCTATAGTGGCTATAGGCACCTTTTGTCCCGCAGCAACATTTGGTGCTCCGCAAACGATCTGAACTGGCTCACCATTACCTAAATCAACCTTAGTAATCTTTAACTTATCGGCATTAGGGTGTTTTTCGCAATTTAAAACCTGTCCAACTACAACACCTTCTAAGCCTCCTTGTAAACTTTGGTATAGATCTATTCCTTCTACTTCAAGGCCTAAATCCGTAAGCAATTCACCTGCTTTTTCGGCGTCCCAGTCAAGGTTGATAAATTGTTTTAACCAGTTATATGAAATTTTCATATGTAATCCTTATAATTTTAATCGGTAAAGATAATATATTGGTAAGATGTAGCAAATAGTATCATAAGGTAATGTAAAATTATCTTATCTTTAATAGGAATTAATCTAACTTGAAACATCTATCAAAGTATTTATTTTTTGAGTTAATAAGAAAAAAGAAGATGTCGAAACTGAAGCAGTAATAGAAAAAATTGAACCTGTAAATAGTTCAAGTTTTTAAGAGTTTGAAGCTAAAGAATTAGAAGAACCCCTTGAAGATTTGGATGATATATAGCTTATATCCTTTTTTGTAAATCTTATAATCTTAATTTAAAAATTAAATCATGAAAATTATCAAATTTATTATTGTACTAACGCTGGTTTTTGCAGCTGGGAATTATTCTGTCGTGGCTCAAGAAAAATCATCACAAACCAAAGAAAAAGTGCCACAAAAGAAAGGCGAAACCAAGGAAAAAATAAAAGAAGGAAAACAAAAAACCAAAGAACTTGATAACGATATAGAACAGGCGGATAACCTAAAACAAATACGTAAAGACGAAAAAAGCAAAGAAGAAGCACGTAAAACAAAACAAAAAGGCAACAATACA
The DNA here is from genome assembly GCA_947501475.1 of uncultured Aquimarina sp. Taxonomy (GTDB): domain Bacteria; phylum Bacteroidota; class Bacteroidia; order Flavobacteriales; family Flavobacteriaceae; genus Aquimarina. The sequence goes on from CANMWA010000012.1 coordinate 103,175, forward strand.
ATAAAAGATAAAAAAAAGGAGGATAAAGATGAAGATAATAAGAAAGAAGATAATGAAGATGGGATGATGAACAAAAGAAAAAAGGAAATGCCAACCAAAAAAACAAAGACAAATTAAAAGGAAAAGAAAAACTTGATAACGTGTATTCTGAAGATCAATAAAAGGATAAAGAATACAATAAATGTATTATGGTCCGGTAAGTTTTAAGTAACTTTCCGGACTTTTTATTTAATACGTTTCGCACAATGAAAAAAATCAACCTTTTTATTCTAGTATTAATTGTCACTTTTATTTCGTGTAAAAAAGACAAAACTCAAGATTCTATTAATCTTAAGAGCGGTCCCTGGCGAGCAACATTACAGGTTCAAGATGATAAAGAACTTCCATTTTTATTTGAAGTAATGGATGATCAAACATTACGAATTTTTAATGCCGAAGAAACTATAGATGTTGATGAAGTGAGCATTAAAGGAGACTCTATTACAATTAAATTTCCTGTGTTTGAAGGGTATATTGCAGCACGATTTGTTGACTCAATGAATTTTTCTGGAAGTTTTATTAAAAAAAGTTTAGATAGAGTGGTACCCTTTACAGCAAAATATGGAGAACAAGATCGATTTGAAATTAATTCAAAACCATCGTTTGATATTACGGGTAACTGGGAAACAGTTTTTAGTGAAAATAATGAAAAGGATCGTTATATAGCCAAAGGGAGTTTTAAGCAAAATGGCAATATAGTAACAGGTACATTTAGAACCACTACAGGGGATTATCGTTATCTAGAAGGTGTTATAAATGATAATCAAGTGCAATTATCAACTTTTGATGGCGCACACGCTTTTTTATTTACAGCCAAGGTTACTGATAGTAGTTTAAATGGATATTTCTATTCTGGAAATCACTGGAAAGAGCCTTTTACTGCAAAACGAAATGAACAATACGAGTTGCCATCTGCCGAATCATTGACTTTTCTAAAAGAAGGATATGAAACCTTAGAGTTTAGTTTTCCAGACGCAGAAGGAAACCAAATATCTCTTACCGATGATCGATTTAAAGATAAAGTAGTGCTAGTTCAAATTATGGGAACTTGGTGCCCTAATTGTATGGATGAAACAAAGTATTATGTTGATTTTTATAATCAAAACAAAAACAAAGATGTTGAGATTGTTTCTTTGGCCTTCGAGTATGCTAAAACCAAAGAAAAAGCTTTTCAATCCATAGAACGGTTACAACGTAAATTAAAAGTTGAATACCCAATTTTATTAGCTCAATACGGTACTTCAGATAAACAAAAAGCACAAGAAAAACTGCCTATGCTTAATCATGTACTTTCTTATCCAACTACAATTTTTATAGATAAAAAGAAGAAAGTGCGAAAAATACATACAGGGTTTAATGGTCCAGCTACTGGCAATAAATACATTCAATTCAAAACCGATTTTGAAGGCTTTGTTAATCAGCTGTTAACAGAATAGATTGAATTAACAATCAATTATGATTTTATTTTTGAGTTTAACACTACGGTAACATTAGGGTTAATGATAACCTATTACCTTACTAGGAATTTGAAATCATTCCTGATTTCAAAAGTGATAGTCATTAACTCAAAAATACTCAGTCATGAAACAGATCACCCTGTTTGCATTATGCATTGTAGGGGCAATGCTAATGTGTACAACTCAAACAAATGCCCAGTTACAAACACCAGAAGGAAGCCAACGTGCGCAAGTAATGCAACGTGTTGGAATTACTAATATCACTATTGATTATGGTAGACCAAGTGTAAAAGAACGCGAGATATGGGGTAAATTAGTGCCCTATGGATATAATAATCTAGGTTTTGGTACATCAAAAGCTGCTCCATGGAGGGCAGGTGCAAATATGAATACGACTATAGAGTTTACTCATGATGTAAAAGTTGAAGGAAAAGATATCAAAGCAGGAAAGTATGGGTTGCATATTGCCTTAAAGGAAGATGGCATGGCTACCATGATTTTTTCGAATAACTCTAATTCATGGGGGAGCTATTTTTATGATGAGAAAGAAGATGCTCTTCGAGTAGATGTGAAAACTATAGAAGCACCACATATGGAAACCTTAACCTTTTTGTTTCCTAAAGTTGAAGCCGATAATACTATTGCAGTATTACGATGGGAGAAAAAAGAAATCCCTTTTAAAATCGAAGTAAATGTAAAAGGTATTGTATTAGAAGGAATTAAAAATGATATGCGTAATTCTGCAGGTTTTACACAATCCAATTGGGATAATGCTGCCAATTACGCTTTTAATGCAGGCGAATTAGATCAAGCACTCGAATGGGTTAATTCTTCAATAAGTGGTGCTTTCTTTAGTAAAGAAACATTTGCAAACCTTTCTCTTAAGTCTCAGATTTTAGCAAAACAAGGTAATACTACAGAGGCGATGACATATGTAGATAAAGCTATTAAATTAGGAAATGTTTCTCAGATATATCAGTTAGGTACAGGACTTATTGGTCAAGGACAAAAGGATAAGGCATTGGTGATATTAAAAGATAATGTAAAAAACAACAATGGAGCTTGGCCATCTAATTATGGGTTGGCAAGAGCTTATTCTGCAACTGGAGATTATAAAAGCGCAATAAAAGCCCTAAATACGGCTATGGCTAATGCACCCGATAGGTTTAAACCAAGATTAACTGGAGCTTTAGAAAAACTAAAAAAGGGCGAAGACATTAATTAAAACATAGATTTTTGATGATTTATTTAAAAGGTTTAGAGTTTTTCTAAACCTTTTTTATTGAAAAAAAACTGAAACTGTTAATATTATAATACTTTCTTATAAAGAGGTTTATTGCCTAATAATTTTATGTTAAATTAGTGCGTTGCTGTATCTTTGCATCAACCAAATTTATGTACATGAGTAAAGCTGTTTATATTGCTACTATTGAGCCTAATAGTGGTAAATCTATTGTTGTTTTAGGGATGATGCGTATGCTTTTGGGTAAAGTAGCCAAAGTAGGGTATTTTAGACCAATAATCGATGATCCAAGAGAGGGCGAAGTTGACAATCATATCAATACAGTGATATCACACTTCGAGCTGGATATCAATTTTAAAAATGCATATGCTTACACAAGAAGCGAGGTGCTTCAAAAATATAACCAAGGAAAATCGGGTGAGATTATTGATGAAATAATCAAGAAATATAAAAACCTCGAAGAAAAATTCGACTTTATCTTAGTAGAGGGTACAGATTTTTCTGATGAAGGGAGTATCATCGAGTTTGATATTAATGTCATCATTGCTAAAAATTTAGGTATTCCAGCTGTAATAGTAGCTAGTGGTATTGATAAAAAAAATGAAGAAATTGTTAGTAACCTAAAGCTTGCATTTGATACGTTTAATGGTAAAGATGTTGAAGTCTTAGCTATGGTTGCCAATAAAGTCACTCCAGGTTGCGAAGAAGAATTAGAAGAAATTTTTGTAAAAGATTTCGGAAATGACGTCGATCGAGTTATTATACCAAAGGTTAACTCGCTTATAAATCCTACCATAAAAGAAATTGTAAACGAATTAGATGGGAATATACTTTTTGGTAAAGAATTTATAAATAATCAAGCTGGAAGTTTTGGAGTTGGCGCTATGCAATTGCGCAATTATCTTACCCATCTTAAAGATAATAGTTTGGTGATTACTCCAGGAGATCGAGCCGATATTATTTTAGGAGTTTTACAAGCGAATATTTCAGATAATTATCCAAAAATCTCAGGGTTAATACTTACGGGGGGTATAATTCCAGAAGAACCTATATTAAAACTTATTCAAGGGGTCTCTCTCTCTTTTCCTATTATATCTGTTCCTAGCGGTACATTTTCAATAACTAATAAAATAGGAGCAATAAGATCCAGAATTTATGTAGATAATTTACAAAAGATTACTACCTCGATAAGCACATTTGAAAAGTATGTAAATGAAGATCGATTAGCAGATCGATTAATTACATTTAAAGCAGAAGGATTAACACCTCGAATGTTTCAGTATAATTTATTGCGAAGAGCTTTACAACACAAAAAACATATTGTACTACCAGAAGGTTCTGATGAAAGAATTTTAAGGGCTACATCAAGACTATTGGCATCAGATGTGGTAGATATTACGCTAATCGGAAATGAGAAAAAGATAAAAAGTAAAACAACAAAACTTGATATCCCAATTGATTTTAGTAAAGTAAATGTCATTTCTCCTACAGAGTCACCAAATTATGATGATTATGTTCAAACATTTTATGAGCTTAGAAAACATAAAAATGTAAATATGGATATGGCAAAAGATATGATGGCAGATGTTTCTTATTTTGGAACCATGATGATCTATAAAGGGCATGCCGATGGAATGGTTTCTGGAGCAGTACATACTACACAACATACCATAAGACCTGCGTTACAGTTTATCAAAACAAAACCAGGGGTAAAGGTAGTATCTTCTGTGTTTTTTATGTGTTTAGAAGATAGAGTTTCTGTTTTTGGTGATTGTGCTATCAATCCGAATCCAAATGCAGAAGAATTAGCAGAAATAGCTATTTCATCATCAGAATCTGCTGCTGCTTTTGGTATAGAACCCAAAGTAGCCATGTTGTCATATTCTTCGGGAACTTCAGGCAAAGGTGAAGATGTAGAAGTAGTAAGAGCAGCTACGACCATTGTAAAAGAAAAACATCCAAACCTTAAAATTGAAGGGCCTATTCAATACGATGCTGCTGTAGATATGAGAGTTGGGCAGAGCAAGTTGCCAGATTCTGAAGTAGCAGGACAAGCAAGTGTATTAATATTTCCGGATCTTAATACGGGAAACAATACCTATAAAGCGGTACAACGAGAGACTGGCGCATTGGCTATAGGTCCGATGCTACAAGGATTAAATAAGCCTGTTAATGATTTGAGCCGCGGATGTACGGTAGATGATGTATATAATACTGTGATTATTACAGCGATTCAAGCGCAAGGGTTATAATAATGAAAAAAAAAGCATGCAAATACTAGTATTAAACTCGGGAAGTTCATCAATAAAATTTCAGTTATTTCAAATGCCAGAAGCAACTGTAGTTTGCTCAGGATTAGTTGAGCGAATTGGTTTAGAAAATCCAAAAATCACATACAAAACAAGTGTAGATAAAATTGAAAAAATTGATACTATAGCCAAACATAAAGATGGTTTGCAACTGATAGCAAAATATCTGATGGATGATACGGTTGGAGTGATTAAATCGGCTTCAGAACTTGATGTGGTTGGCCATCGGGTTGTACATGGCGGTAGTACTTTTGCAGAAACAGTAGAGATTACTGAAGAAGTTAAGCAAAAAATAGAAAAACTTTCTGCTTTGGCACCATTACATAACCCTGCAAATTTGCAAGGTATTTTGGTTGCCGAAGAAATTTTCCCTTCAGCCAAACAGGTAGCAGTATTTGATACTGCTTTTCATCAAACAATCCCTGTAGAAGCATACAAATATGCAATTCCTAATAAGTTGCTGAATGAAAATAATATTCGATTATATGGATTTCACGGCACTAGTCATAAGTATGTATCTGAAAAAACAATTGAATTTCTAAAGCAAGATGATTCCAAAATTATTACTATTCATTTAGGAAATGGTTGTAGTATGACAGCGGTACAAAATGGTAAAAGTATAGACCATACGCTTGGATTTGCACCTATGAATGGTTTAATTATGGGAACTCGATCAGGAGATGTTGATCCAGCCATTATCTTTTATATGGTAAATTCTTTAGGGTATTCATTAAATGAAGTAAGTACAGTATTACAAAAAGAAAGTGGAATGCTAGGACTTACTGGATATAGTGATCTAAGGGATATAGAATCTGAAGCTGAAAAAGGAAATTCGGATTGTAGATTGGCTTTAAAAATGAATGCGTATCGTATCAAAAAGTTTATTGGGGCTTATGCAACAGTAATGAACGGATTAGATGCTATCGTTTTTACTGCTGGAATAGGTGAGAATTCTGACGTGATAAGAAAATTAGTTTGTGATGATCTCGAGTTTTTAGGGATTCAATTAGATGATGAAAAAAATAGCACTAGATCAAAAGAAATTAGAGATATAAGTTTATCATCATCTAAGGTAAAAGTTTTGATTGTTCCAACTGATGAAGAACTAGAGATTGCAAAACAATCTTTTGAACTTCTTACATAACTTTTAATTAAGGATGATTTTTTTGCTTCATCCTTAATTAAAGAAATAGTTTAAAAAATAATACAATTGCCTCCTCTTTCTGAACAATATCCAGCTACGCAAGAGCGAGTTCCAGAATTGTAGATGATCGTACATTTACGGCTTCCACAGCATCGAATTCTTATGATACTATCTGATCCTGTAATTTGAGATTGTTGTTTTCGGTCTAGTTTTTCTATTCCGGGATATTTTAAGAGTTTTTTCATTATTTATGCTTTATAACATTTATTAATTTTAAAAGTTTCAGAAAAAAATAACTATGCATTGCACATCATTCTATTCTAACTATTCTAATTACAACCTTGATTTTCTTTAACAATAGATAGTTCTCGCAGTAACACAACCACATACAGTATACTTTGTTGTTCTGGTTCTAGTAGTAATTCTTCCTCCTTTAATTATTTCAGGTTTTAATATTGCAACAGTTTCTTTCTCAAGTTTTAATGTCTTAATATTCTTTTTTTTCATGATAATTAAATGTTTGTAGGATTAAGAGTTTTTGCGATTATTATTGTAAAGTTTCAAAGGGTTGATGTATCCAACCCTTTGAAACTTTAAAAAATATTAGTAGAAAACGCATCCGTAATATGAGCATCTTCCTGGTTCACAGAAACTTCCTCCTCCCCAGCTTACGCGACACATGTTACCACTACAACAGCCGCTAAAACGGGCACCTTTGATTTGAACTTGTTGTTCTCTACTTAGTTTTTGTACTCCTGTTAATTCTAAGATTTTTTTCATAATATGAATAATTTATAAATTAATTTTTAATATAAGTAACTACATATACCATCAATACAAGGAGAATATTCGCATGTACTAGTTGGTGACCACCAATAGCCAACACGGCACTGTTGTGAACTACAGCAACCATAGTTTATTAATGCACCTTTGATTTGACCCTGCTGTTCTCTAGTTAGTTTTTTCACTCCCTCGAGATTTAAGATTTTTTTCATTGCGTTCTATATTTAAGTTAATAGATAAGATTAATTTTTCTATTATATTTTTGATACTCTAGAACAAAAAAGGATGAACTATATAAGTGCATCCTTTTTATAACATATTCATTTTTGATTATGCCCAGATACAGTTTCCATTGGATTGACAATATCCATAATCACAAAATTCATTACCGTTAGCAAATCTGAAACAACATCGTCTTGGACCGCCACAATATACTCTTCGTCCCCAAGCACCTTTGATTTCTTGTTGTTCTTCTTTTGATAATTTTTGAACTCCAGTAAGATTTAAGATTTTTTTCATTGTAATATATTTTAATTAATACATAAGAATTAGATTAGAATATTGAACTTCTAATATTTTTATAATAAAAAAGGATGAATCAAATTGGTGCATCTTTTTTTAAATAACATATTCTTTTTCTTGATTTATGCCCAGTCGCAGCGGCCATGTTGTCGGCAATATCCGAAATCACACCACTCTTGTCCATTTGGAAGTCTTGTACAACACATTCTTGGTGGACCACAGTATACTCCACGACCCCAAGCACCTTTGATTTCTTGTTGTTGTTCTTTTGACAATTTTTGAACTCCTGTAAGGTTTAAGATTTTTTTCATTGTACGATATGTTTAAAAGATTAATGTTCTCGATTTATTATTGTAAAAAGTATCCTACTAGATAAAACATCTTATTCCATCATTTCCACATACTCCTCGTCCACAAAATTTGATACCATATTCTGGAATACTGATTTCACAACCTCTACCCGTTGTACAGCATCTACTAAATCTACGAGCTCCTTTAATTTGACTTTGTTGTTCTCTTGTAAGTTTTTGTACACCTGATACTTCTAAGATCTTTTTCATTTAATGAATTATTAAAAATTGGATAGTATAGACTAAAAATTATTAGTATAAAATTTGACATAAACCACGAACACATCGTCCAGGTTCACAAAAACGACCACCAGGACCTATTCTACATTCACTATTGCTACAACACCCCCTTTGTCTGAAAGCACCTCTAATACTACTTTGCTGAGATCTGTTTAATTTTTGTACTCCTGTTAACTCTAAGATTTTTTTCATTGTGTGTAATGTTTAAGTGTTAGTATTTATGTTAATGATATAGCTTGATGTTTACGAATTATAAAAACAAGCTGAATAAATGTATCAGAATGTATAGCAAAATACAAGTACATGTTCTTGAGATTTATAAATTTAAACCACTACTTCCAGCTGTGTACTTGAGAATAATAATTTGAGATAGATAAAAAAAGACAAGAGTAATACTCTTATCTTTTTGTTTACTATTCAAGTTGTGTAAAAAAAGGGATGATTATACCATCCCTTTTGTATTATTAATAGAATAAACAGCTTCCAGGTCTACAACGGCCAGGTTCGCAAAAACTCCCGCCAGACCATGTTAATCGACATCTGTTTCGGCTGCAACAACCGTTAAATCTAGCACCTTTTATCATGCCTTGTTGTTCTCTAGTTAGTTTTTGTACTCCTGTTAATTCTAAGATTTTTTTCATTGTGTGTAGTTTTTAAAAGTTAGTATTTCTATTAAAGAGTGGCTTATTTTATTATGAATTATAAAACAAGCTGACTAAATGTATTAGAATGTTTAGCAAAACACAAGTACATGTTCTTGAGATTTATAAATTTAAACTTCTATTATCTGTTAATTTTGAGTGTTTTATAGTTCTTGATCACTGGTTTTAGAAAAAAGAAGACTTCGATAAACAAAAAAAGGTTGAACAATTTTAATGTTCAACCTTTTTTTGATTTTGAAAAGTATTTTCTAGTAGAAAATACATCTATACGAACTGCAACGCCCTGGTTCACAGTAACGCCCTCCTGGTCCTATCCGACAACTATTTCTACTACAACAACCTTGAAATCGTGCACCTCTAATTTGTAGTTGTTGTTGTCTATTTAACTTTTGTACACCTTGTAATTCTAATATTTTTTTCATTTTGTATACTATATTTAAGTTGGTTGTATAATTAAAAAGGCAAACTCGAAGTTTGCCTTTCATCTTATTTTGTTTAGTAAAGTATGCAATTTCCTCTCCAAGGATCACAGTAACCAGGTTCGCAGAAACGTCCTCCTAACAGGCAACCTCTTGGACAGCAAGTTACACGCCATCTACTTCCTCTGATTTCTCCCTGATCTTCTTTACTGAGTTTCTGAATACCTTTCAATTCTAAGATTTTTTTCATTTTGTGTAATATATTTAAGTTAGCTATTAAATTTAATTTAAAATACTGAAATTCAGAGGTATTAAAACCGCCAAATTTATATGGTATTCAAATACTTTTTATGCCAAATCGAGGTTATGTAGTTGTTTACTTTATGTATTTGAAATAAAATTCTGATAGGCTTGTAAGAAATAACTTATTAACAATTGTTAAATTATGTAATTAATTGTAATTAAGTTGGTTAGTATTCGTTTAACGGTTAAATGATAGATTATCAACATACTACATAATGATTTGGTAACATATCATACTAGTAAATTTTAGAAAATAATTTTAGCTTCGGCTCACAGAAATAAACTCAATTTACAACAACACAACAACACAATGAAACAACTATTACTAGTACTATTAATTATTTCGGCTATAGGACATAGTCAAGTACCAGCTTATTATAATGATGTCAATATTACCTTGTCTGGTAATGCTTTAAAGGATGAACTTGGTAATAAAGTTACCAATACACATACTACATTTCTTACGTATACTCCTGGAGTATGGGAAGCTTTAAAGCAAACCGATTTGAACCCTACAGACCCATCAAAGGTAATTTTGGTTTATGGGTATAATGATGTCGATGGAAATTCTACAACCGACAGAACTCGTGGAGTAGATAATAATGGGGGAGGATCTAACGATTGGAATAGAGAACATGTATATCCAAAATCATTAGGGAATCCAAATTTAGGAACCGAAGGACCTGGCGCCGATGCACATCATTTAAGACCGGCTGATACACAGCGTAACTCTTCTCGCGGAAGTCGTAAATTTGCAGATGGCTCCGGAAATTCTGGACCAACATCTCAAGGACATTGGTATCCTGGCGATGAGTTTAAAGGAGATGTTGCTCGTATGATGATGTATGTATACATACGGTATGGTAATCGTTGTTTGCCAAAAAATGTAGGAGTAGGTACTGTTACTACTAGCGATAATAATATGCTTCAGCTGTTTTTGGAATGGAATGCAGAAGATCCTGTTTCACAACTTGAACTACAGCGTAACCCTCTTTTAGAAAATATTCAAGGTAATAGAAATCCATTTATTGATAATCCGGCATTTGCAACAAAGATATGGGGAGGACCTCAAGCCGAAGATCGATTTGGCAATCCCGGTGGTAGCGGATCAGATACTATTGCTCCTGGAGCACCGTCTAATCTAACGGCTTCAAATACAACAGAAACTACAACAACATTATCATGGAATGCTTCAACAGATAATGTGGGTGTATCTGCATATTTTGTATACCAAAACGGAACATTTTTAAGATCTACTACTTCAACAGCTTATAATGTAACAGGTTTAACAGCAAATACAAGCTATACTTTTTCTGTAAAGGCAAGAGATGCTGCAGGAAATGTATCTACTGCTAGTAATACAATTAATGTAACTACTCAAGATAATAACCCAGGAGGTGGCGGTGGAGCAGCTGCAGGATTATTCTTTTCTGAATATGTAGAAGGTTCTTCTAATAATAAAGCATTAGAGATTGCAAACTTTACAGGAGCATCTGTAAGCCTGGCAGGATATGCTATCAAAAGGCAAACGAATGGATCAGGAGCTTGGTCAGCAGGACTTAATCTATCAGGTACATTAGCAAACAGCGAAGTGTATGTAATTGCAAATAATTCGGCCACAAATACAATCAAAAATGTAGCAGATCTTATATCTGGATCATCAGTTATGACTTTTAATGGTAATGATCCTATTGGATTATTTAAAAATGGAGTTTTAATTGATGTTATCGGAACATTTAATGGAGGTTCATCAAACTTTGCAAAAGATAAAACCTTAAGAAGAAAAGGAGACATATCTTCACCTAATTTGACCTATACAACTTCAGAATGGGATTCATTTGCTCGAAATACTTTTGGAGATCTGGGAAAGCACACTTTTAATGGAGGCGGGGGTACTACCGATACACAGGCTCCTTCAACTCCAACCAATCTTACGGCATCAAATATTACACAAACAAGTGTAAGGCTATCTTGGGGCGTTTCTTCAGATAATGTGGGTGTTACGGGGTATAGTGTGTTTCGTGATGGTTCTTTTCTAGCATCTACTAGCGGAACAAATTATAATGTTTCAGGATTAACCCCAGGAACAACATATACTTTTACAGTAAATGCTGTTGATGCAGCAGGAAACACTTCGAGTTCTAGCAATTCGCGTACAGTTACTACACAAGATGTAGTGCTTTCTTATTGCTCTTCAAAAGGGAATACTGTTAATTATGAATTCATTGATTATGTTGGGATAGGAGGGATCTCTAATAGTACCAGAGCTAATGGCGGTTATGGTAATTTTACCTCTCTAGTAGGAAATCTTCCGTATGGTTCTAATACTATTGTGTTAAGTATAGGATTTGTTAGTGCGTCTTATACCGAACATTGGGGAGTTTGGATTGATTTCAATAAAAATGGAGTATTTGAATCATCAGAAAAGGTAGTGGCTGGCTCAACGTCTAATTCTGGTAATTTATCTTATAATTTCACGGTACCTTCTTCAGCGCAATCAGGAAATACTCGTATGCGAGTTTCGATGAAATGGAATAGCGCGCCCTCTGCTTGTGAAACTTTCGGATATGGTGAAGTAGAAGATTATACGGTTACTATTGGATCATCTTTTAACAGAATGAAAGCATTTCCGCAAATAAAAATTGATGGCAAATTAGGTACAGAGGATAAGGTGTTTTCTGCTAACATATTTCCGAACCCTGCAAAACGATATATTAACCTTGGAATGCCAGATAATAGAGAGGTTAGTTATAAGTTAATTGATATTCATGGGCGAATTGTAAAATCTGGATCATCTATTACTAATCAAGTTGTATTAGATGATGTGATGCCAGGGTTATATATTGTGGAAGTTTTTGATGGAAGTCGCACAATAACAGAAAAATTAATAGTAAATAGGTAAAGTTATTTTACTATGCTTACAAACGCCTCTCATTTTGAGTGGCGTTTTTTTATTTTCAAAATACAGAATTAATAAAGAGTATAACTCGTTATAAAACATCTACTTCTAGTTATAAATTTTGGAATTTATTTATGATCACTTTTCTTTAATCTTGCCGAGTTAAACAAAAAATAATACATCATGAAAAAAATAATATTTTTAGTAACACTAAGCATAGCCTTGAACGGCTATGTAGCGTTGGCTCAAGATACAACCGTACCTATACATCCATGGTATGTAACTTTTTATAAAATGACTCCCAATTCGGTAACTCTTTATTGGTGGACTGGAGCAAAATATAACGGAATTGATCTTGCTGGTTACGATATTTCTCAGGATGGAATGCTTTTGGCATCGATACCACACAAAGGAGATTTTTATTCACATGAATATAATGTGAATAATTTAACAGAAGGCATAACGTATGAGTTTTCAGTACGCACCTATGATGTTGCAGGAAATTATTCAGATTGGGTTACCATTGCAGTAACCCCAATTTTGGATAGCGAACAACCAACTGCACCAACAAATTTAACAGCATCAAATATTACAAGTGATTCTGTGCATCTTGAATGGACCGCTCCGACTGATAATGTTGCTGTTGATGGTATCATTATATATATCGATGGTATACATTACACTTATTATGTAGGTGATGAATTAGTAGATCTAATAATAAATGATTTAGAAGCCAATACTACATATACATTTAGTTTGAAGGCAAGAGATACTTCTATTACACAAAATGAATCTGAGTTTAGTAATTCGACTACTATAACTACACGTGAGGACAATTGTAATTCTATAAATTACGATACTACTTATGAGTATATTGATTATGTGGGTATTGGCGAAATATCCAATACGACAGCTTCAGATGATGGTTATGGGGATTATAAAAGTATGGTCGCTAACCTTTCACGCGGGATTAATACTATTGAGTTAAGTGCTGGTTTTACAAACTCAATCTATGCCGAAGGATTTGGAGTTTGGATTGATTTTAATCAGGATGGTATTTTTGAAGCTTCAGAACATGTGGTATCTGGGGCTGTACAAAATGAAGACAAGTATTCATATACTTTTATGATACCTAGTACTACTAAATTAGGTGACACAAGAATGAGAATTGCCATGAAGTGGAATGGGGTTCCTGAAGCTTGTGAGAGCGGTTTGTCTTATGGGGAGGTAGAAGATTATACAGTCAATATTATAGAACCGCAATCAAAATCTACTTCTTTAAGAAGAATAGCAGTTGGTGAAACTAAAAAAGGAATGCCTATTAAAGTATATCCTAATCCAGCAGATCACTATATACAAGTTAATCTTCCAGATAAAAATACAGCCAGTTATATAATAAATGATGTATCAGGCAGAATAACAAGATCTGGTGCAATACAAAACAACAAGGTAGGATTAGAAAGTTTGGAGTCTGGTACTTATTTTATCTCGATACGTAATGGAAAAGAGAAAGTTACTAAGCAGTTTGTCAAAAAGTAATTTTAATTTTTAATTTTTGAAAAAGCCACTCCTTGAAGTGGCTTTTTTTTGTCAACTACAGAAACGGCCTTTTAGGAAACCTTGAGCTATAAGTATTTCAAAATTCACAAAAGGCTTTTGATTTTTAAACCTTTAAAACAGGTGGTTTTACCGTATTAAAAAGTTATGTTTTGTTCGTAGATTAGATGCTGAATTTAGTTTTTATTGAACTATTTAATAAATATATATAGTTATGGAAGAAATTGAAGTCAGAGTAAGAGCTGTTAAGACCTTGCTCGAAGCATTTAGGTTAGAAAGAATATTGTATATAATTATATCTTCTATCTCGGTGATAATATTGTTATGTGTTCCAATATATATTATTATTAAGGCTCCGGATAAAATCGAATGGGCGATTGGACTTTTTGTTCCTGCTGGAGCAATTACATTATCGATAGGAAGACTTTTAAAAATGTGGAATCAAGCTATTTTGTTTGTTAGTGATCAAAAAAATGAAGACGATGGAAACTAAAAATAAAACAAAGAAAACAGGAACAATTATTTCTACAGGTGTTATCTTAATATTGGTTGGGTTTGTATATATGTTTTATGTACTTAACAGTTTAAATAGTACTGTAAACGAGAAAAAGAAACAACTCTCAGTGTTAAATACTCAAATTAAAACGAATAAAGACTCTTTAACTTATATTGATCAAAAATTAAAGCTTAAACAAGTTCTATTAGATAGTATTTTGAAACAAATTGAAGAGTCTAATGATGTTGGGTTGCAAGAGAAAGTAAAAAGAGATTTACAGATTGACCAAACATTAAATAATTCATTAAAAACAAAAACTTTGTTTGCAGACTCTTCTGAAGTGGTATATATGCAAGTCAACGATCAGGAAACCAAAGATTTTCTTGAAAAAATTGATCTGTTAGATACACTAAATAGTAATCAATATCGTGCATTTGGTTATGATATGCAACCAGAAAGAGCCGATAATACAGTGCGTTATTTTCATCTAGAGGATAGTATAAAAGCAAAAAAACTAAAGAAAAAAATAGAAATTGCCACAGGAATTCAAGTTCAAGAACAATATGTAAGAGGGTTTGAAGAAAAAGTACCTGATAAACAATTAGAAGTGTGGCTTAAAAAAGAAAAGAAAGATACAACCAATTCAAACTAAAAAATATTGTTATCATACTAATGAATAGCATATGTGTTTACTGTAATTCCATAAATAGAATATGTTAATCATAGTCTTAAATTTATGGATAATGTGTATAAAATTTGATGTTTTTTTTAAAAACCCGTAATAATCTATTAAAATAACATCAGTAAATGTATTTTGAATTACTAGTAATTTACGATGAAATACATTGTTTTAACGTTAAAAATATGGAAACCCGTAACATTAAGATTTTTTTTGTAATCTATTTCCTTTGATTTTCCCTAGAACCTTTAAGGCTTTTCAAGACTTTTGTTATTTAACCTTGTTTTTTTTACGGTTTAACCGTATATAAGATTAAATTTTTGTTTGTAGATTTGAATAAGTGATCAGGTTTAGTGTATAGTTATAAGATTTTTGTAGTACTAAAAGTATAAACAAATATAACTTAAACAGATTATAAATTTCGCACAGATTTAGATTAGTATTCTACTCTTAAAACTTCCTGAATAATTATATGTATTGTATATATAATTACTCTAAAAAATAACCATTTTTATTTAATAGAACGTAAACGCATAGCTCATACTTGCTTGTCATGTTAATTATAGAATTAATTATCATGATCAAAATAATGTAATTGGAAATTAAAAAAAAAGGAAGAAAAAGATGAGTATATCTGCTAATTTTAATGTGTTTTGTGATAAGCTAAAGATTTCTCCTAAAAAGAAATCAATAATTAGTTTACGCTATAATTCAATATGTAAGAAATTGAATAATGATTTTTGGGACTTAAATACAAATTATGGAGGGATTTATGTCGGTTGTTTTGGCAAAGAAACTGCAAATGATGATTGTAATAGTGTAGATATGATCTTTGAGATGCCATCTTGTTTAAAAAGTGAATACACTAAAAAACAAAAGAATGGCCAATTTATGTTTCTTGAAAATGTTCGAAGATCAATTGCTGCTTTATATCCCAACACTTCTATAAAACAAAATGAATTTGGAATTAAAGTTTGTTTCTTTGATGGTATATGCTTTAATATTATCCCTGTATTTTTTAAAAATAATACTACTTATATATATGCAGATCCTCGTAAAGGAGGAAGCTGGAAAACTAAAAATTTTAAGAGAGATATCGAAGAAATAAAAATCGGAAATATTGCTACTAACCAAAACCTCTCTAAATTGTGTAGAATGATTAAGAGTTGGAAACACCATTGTAAAGTACCTATCGAAGATATTTTAATTGATACATTGGCATATAGGTTTTTGCTTTCTTGGCGATATAATGACAGTTCTTATTCTTATTATGATTTAATGTGCAAAGATTTCTTTAAATTCTTAATGAATCAAAAGCCTACACAAAAAGAGTGGAAATCTATTGGCGGGTTTTTAGTTATTCCAAATGCATTAAATTTTAGATATAAAGCTATAATTGCACATCATAAAGCCAAAAGCGCTATGGATTATTCTAAAATCAATGATCATTGGTTAGCTGCTCTAAAGTGGAAAGAAGTATTTGGAGAAAAATTCCCTACATCTATAGGTATAGAAACTCAGCTTAATACATTAAAAGATAGTGTTTCTAAAGTATATTCTATTCAAAAGAAATGTACTAAGATTGTAGAGCAAAGAAGATACTTGTTTATGCTACTTCAAGTCATTTCAGCAATTTTAGTTCCTGTATCTCTATTTACAATAGAGTATACCAAAAACTTTTATTTGGGAGCAGCATTATTTTTGACAGTATCTACAGTATTTATTCTTAGTGTAATTTATAAAAAGGCAAATAAAATAAAAGTGATTTTGAGACATAAAGCATCTGCATCTATAGCTTTAAAAACAGTAAATCAAATTAATGTGTTGTTAAGAGATTTACATCATAATGATGTTGATGTAGCAATTATAAGAGACAAGCAAAAATTACTTGTTTCTAGGCTAGAAACAATGTATAAAGGAACTTCATTAAAGATTAGTAAAAAATATGTTAATGCTATTAATAAGTTAGATACAATATCACCTGTACGTAAAAAACATTCAGATATTTTATCTGCAGGGATTACAATTCCAGAATGGCATAAACATAAATTTCATAAAGAAAATTATATTCAGAATATAGTTAATTATAGAAATTAAGATAAACACACTTGTATGGTATATAACTACTTTTATTAAATTCTTTACAATACATTACCAGTTCTTTTAAAAAAAGTTTTATTTATAATTGTTTATATTGTGTGTTAGATTAACCATCACACAAACTTTGGCAATGCGCTTTTTTATAGAATTACAAAAGCACTTTAGTACAAAAGGGCTTAAGATTATATTTTTGTTTATTGTTCTTATCGGAATATTACCTGCTGTAGAGGATTTTTCACTTTTTGCAGTATTTGGTTTTACAATTACAAAATTTTCCATTCATGAAGAGTATAGGTTATTGTACTCTATTCCTCTCTATTTGATTCCTGTTGGATTAGTTCTGGTAATGGGTGGAAAAAATTACTATCGCATTCTTGGATTATTACCTGCTTTTTTTGCTGCATATATCCATTTATTAGGAGGTGCAGAAGATGTTTCTTTAGAGAAATACGAAGCACTAATTGGGATCCTTCATTTTTTGTGTTACAAGATTGCATTTCTTTACTTCATCATAAAAGGTAAATTGCGTTCAATTCCTTTTTTACTAACATTAGTATTGATTTGGATCTTGTTAGACATACAACACCTTATATTATTTCTTACATATACTGTTCTAATCCGATTTTTGTACCTGGCTTTTAAACAAAACATTAGTGTTTTTAAGGATACAGGTTTTAAAAGAACTGGTATTCTTTCTTTAAAATCTTTCTTGTATTGGTCACCGTTATTAATTTTTATTATACCAGGAGCAATTTTGAATAGTAAAATGAATAAAGCTTCAATAGATCAGTTGTATGATAATACATTTATTCAATCTACCAATATTGATAGAAAGTATAAAAGAGACCAGTTTGAAGAAGATCTTAAATTTTCTTTAGAAGCCGAAGTAATTTGCCTTCATGAAGCTATAGAAAAAGGGAATAAAAATATTGTGAGTATTGTAAAGGACGAAACCAAAGATATTCCTGTAGCTGTAGATCAAGTATTTAGAGAAGTTTTTAAGCCTACCTTACCAGAGATGGCTCCAGCTTTTAAAGAAGAAGACTGTGGTTTCTGGGGCAAACTTAATTTTCCGTGCCAGGCAAAAAACAGTGCAAAAAGAAGTGTTAATGCATCTTATTTTGAACAAAGAAACGAGATGAGAGGAGTCTTAATCGATGAAGTAAAGAAATCGACAAAGGGTATTCGTGATGGAGTAGATAATTCTACAAATGGCATTAATAAGTTAATGAACGATGAAATTAATGCTATTACTCAAAAATTGAAATTTACTATTCAATCTACATTCGACACGATACAATTCATTAACCTTCTTTTGGATATAGCCTTTGGATTTTTGATACTAAAGAGCTTTTTATATGTTTTTTCGAGGGTTGCGTTTTCCTCAGATGATGAAAATTATGTAACCTTATTAGAGTCTGATGGAAATAACTCTAAAGGAACGTTGAAAAAATCTGGTAATCAATATGTAATTGACCCAAAAATCACTAAAGAAAACTACTATATATCTCGATCATTCGAACCCAGTGGTAGAGCGCCAAAATTTTCTTTACCACAATGGCGAGCGGCAATTCTTGTCAGAGTTTTTACTCGTAACTATGCCATGAATAAAGTACTAATGAAATCAAGACCCGAAGAGGTTCATTTTAAGGCGATGGGAAGTCATGAATTTGTTGAATGGGATATAAAAGAAGGTGAGGAGGTAGTCTTTCATTTTAAGAATTTTGTAGGAATAAGTGAAGGGATCAAGATCTCAGCAATAGTTAGTTTACGGTTAACCTCATTATTGTTTGGCAGATTGATATTTACTACAGCAAAAGGTCCTGGTAAATTGATTTTATTAACCAAAGGAGAGCCGATCACTGCAGATAATGCCTCTTCTAGTGCAAGTATAGCCACTAGTCGAATTATGGCTTGGCAAAAAAACACACGATTTAATGTAGAATCCGAATTAAACCTTATTGATGTATTTATGAGCGGGATCTACCTTAAAAAGAAAGAAGAAGATTTAATTCTTATCGATGCCGATGTAAAAGGACCTTCAAAAAATGGAATAGTTAGATTTATTAAAAATTTTATTTTGCCAGTGTAATGCCTGTTTTTAAATGATTATTAATTATTTGGGAAGCAAAAAACAGTTACGATATCGTAACTGTTTTTTGCTTTTATGGTACTTGTAATGATTAGTTTAAACTATCATTAAGAATGTTTGCTTTTTTACTAGAATCTATAACTTTTATCACATTTTTTTTTATAGTGTCTATAGGGCTCGTCTTTTTTGTTTCCCATTTTTTATTAGCTTCATGAACTCCCTCGGTAGCTTTAATAATTGATTTACCAAATAGGATTCCAGCATAATAATAAAATCCAATTACCATAACTATAATTATTGTAATAGATGTAGTTATTAAAACAATTCTTCTTTTATTCATTTTGAATTAGTCATTACAATTATCAACACATTTCTGATCTGTATAATTTATTAACATTTCACCTTTAAAATCAATTCCTTTTATAGAAATTTCGAAGTTTTTAAATTGACCTCTATAGATACGAGTGAATTTTCGTTTATAGGTTTCGCCTTTTTCGTTTTTTGCTGTTGACGCAGAACCATCATAATCCAGATAAGCATCTGCAATATCGGCATCAATTAATGCACCAGACTGATCTAAAATAGTATTAATTAAACGATTTAAATCTGCCTCGTCTTCACTCATAGATAAGGCTTCTTCTATTGTTTCCGGATTAATACTTTCTTTAGCTTTTTCAATTCCATATTTTGCTATGAAATCTGGAATTTTAACTCCTCCAGGTTTAGTAATTGACCATGCTAATGCTCTATTTCCTGCTATATTATTTTCAGAAAGCTGTTGAGTTGATCTTCCATCTTCTGAAAAAGTACCAGAAATAGTACCAATACCCTCGATAGCTATTCCATAATTTATGAAATTATTATTTCCTATATCTAAATTTATAGATCCTAAAACATTAATAAATCTGTCATTCAGAGATATTTCTCCTAAGAAATGTATCGAAACCTTTTCTAACCCTTCTAATTCTACTGCATCTACAACTCTATTTTCAGAGAAGTTATAGGTGCCATTATATACATAATCTTCTGCGAGAGGGTCAATTTGCCAAAACCTTCCTATTGATGGATCACTAACTCGATATTTCCACTCATGGATATTTAATGCTAAATCTTCAGTAAGTTCTTGATCCTGAAAAGTTTTTCTGTTATTTTTCACACCTCTGATAGCATCATTATACCCTTTATGCTCTAAGCCAAAAGGATAATAATTACGCTCATGTAATATTTCGTGTGTATTATCGCCATCACCATCTACATCTGTATTATTTCTAACTTGGTCTACTTTACCATCATTGTCACGATCTGAATACGATAATCTCACATTCTTAATTTGATCTTTATATTGATATACATACGTAAAACTTCCATCATTTTCTGATTCAATATATCCTTCAGGATGATTTAAAAAATCTAGATTTCCATTCTTATAGACATAATTACCAGTATAATCAGTTGTGGTTACAGCATTACCTTTGGTAGTTATTTTTCTTATTTTACTCCCAGTAGCATCATAAACATACCTAATATTTCCATTTTCAGATCCACTCACGGTAACTTTTGTTGGTAAATTTTGATGATTGTAGAGAATTTCTGTAATTCCTTTGTTACGATCTAAAGTTAAATTACCATTGGCATCATATGTAAAGTCGATATTTGTATTAGTACCATCTTTAAACCCAAAAGTATCATTTCCATTATCTGTTACTTTTAAAAGCCTGTTTGCATCATCGTATAAATAGACTAATTTATCCATATCTCCAAAAGAAGTCGCATTTGTATTGAGATGTCCTTTTCGATCTAGGTTTCTGATATTTCCATTTTTGTCATAGGTCACCCTAGATAAATTATATTTATTATCATTACTTATTCCGCTTGTAATTCTATTTAGTGCATCATATGTATATGAGTAACTTCTAGTGATATTGTCATTTGATGTTTTCCAAGAAGTACTAGATACATTACCGTTATATAATGGATTGGCTCCGCTATTATATTTTAAGGTATATCCAAAAAGGTCTCCGTTGGCTGTAGTCCCTTGGTTAACACCTTTAAGCCATCCTCTTATATTGTATGCATAATCAACTTGTTGTAATGGTTTATTTAAAGTATTTCCTACTTTTTTGTTATTTAATTTTCCAAGTTCATCATATGTGTTTGCAACAATTAATTCTCCTTCAACTTGAGCTATAGAAGCTGAAAATGTTAGGTTTGATGCTGCTGTTGCATGAAAACCAGGTAACAAGGTTATTGTATTGTTAGCAACTTCATTTGTCGAAGTAGTTATTGTTTCAGATAATTGAGCATTATCAAGATTATTTGGATCTACATCTCCACAATTACTAGGGGACGAACCATTACCAATACATTGTCTATGTGTTAATAAACGATTCATATTATCGTAAGTATATGTATCAATAGTTATGATTTTAGTATTTGTTCCTTTTTGATGACTAGTACGTGTTTTTAGAATATTTCCTGTAAAATCATATTTATTTTCTACAATCTCGGTTGTGTTTAAATATGTATTAGCGGTATGTACATAAATTGGCCTTGCTTTGTAATCAAAATATGTTACTGTAGTGATCCAATGATTAGTTCCAACTACTCTTACTTTTGTTCCTGTACGTAAACTTTTAGTATTACCGGTTACAGCTTGACCAAATACAGATTGCGGATTGACAACATTATGGTCAAAGACATAATCATCATAGTAATTAATAGAATATACCTTGTCAAAGCTTACAGGATATGCATTTTTACTATAATATACATCGGTACCTGCATAAGTATTTTTACCCGTTTTTGTAACATATTGCTTAGAAGCTGCATTGGCAGCATTTTGTAGAGTGGCTCTGCTTGCGGTATTATTTTCATCTATACCGGTGTAGGCAATTCTTTCAAAGACATCATAAACCGTAAATAACCATTTGTTCTCTGCTTTTAGTTTTGGATCTTGCGTCATTATCGCTCGATTAAGTTTATTGTACACGATGTATTGTCGGGTATTAGCATCTCCTTTGCCGGGTATTAACTTTTCAATTATTCTGTTTTTCGAATCATACCTATATTGATAACATAGTTTATTCAATTCGGTAGTTGATATACCATCTGTGGTATTAACCTTTGGAGGGATAATAAAAGTTAAATTTCCGAAGGCATCATACACATAATAGGTGTCATGAGGTACTTCTGTTTCTAGAGTTCCGTCATTATTTATATCGATATCTGCATATGTGCGTTTTAGTATCAGTCTATCTTCCTTGTCTTTAAACTCTTCACGAGTATGATTTTTTGTTGTAGTACCTGGATGATTTTCATTATAAGTGATAGTTTTATACAGTTGCCCTGGATTATAAAAACTATTGGTATTAGATACTAGTTGTGGTACCTGAGTGTTATTATTTGCAAAAGTTACTTTGAATAGCCTTACTTCTCGCTGAGCATTTGTTAAATAATCATACTGCATTTCATGGCCATTTCCGAATTTCCAACTTTCACCCGGTGCTGCTTGTTTTAAAACTCTGTTTAATAGTTCAACATCAAATTTTTTCTGAATGAAGGGATTTTTAGTGTTTTCATATTTAGCTGTATTATAAAAAACCTTTACTTCATTTAATGAATTTGGTTTTATATTACCACCTGTCGAAGTTTTAGCATAAGGAAGAAATTCTTTTTCTTGTCTTCCGGACGTGTCATAATCATAATGTGTAATAATATCTTGTTTTTGTCCACCTCCGCGTACAACAATTTCTTGTTTTGGTCTTCCTAACCCATCATGATAGGTTACTGTCTTTATTTGTTGATTTTCACCAATGTTTAAATCAATAGTTGCACTTAGCCCTCCATTTCTAGGATATATAGGTACTAATTCATTGGTATAATAGACCAACCAGTTATTTTCGATTTTTGCCTTATAAATGGTTTCATCTCCTTGATTACTTTTTATAGTTCCTAGTTCTATGTTTGGTATGGTTGAAGTACTTAGGTATTTTATTTGTCCTAGTTTTAAATTACAAGGAAGATCCCATCCGGCACTCATATTAAGCTTAACAGTTCCGTTAGTAATTGAAATAGAACTGCTACCTCCACCGCCTCCACCAGAATTACATTCATATGGGTTTCCTAATGAAGCAGAATAGTTTATCGTATTATTACCTGGGATTTGCTTTGTTAAAGTTGAACTGACTCCTTTAATGATATGAGCAGAGTAAAAAATTAATCTTCTATTTTTTATTTTAGCTTTATAAATGGTATAATCTCCTTTATTACTACGTAAGGCACCTAATTCCATATCAGGAATTGTTTGTCCAGTTAAGGTTTTGATTACCCCTAGATAAGGTCCGCAATTACTTAGACCACTTATGTTTTCATTGTATTGTACGTTTAGATCTATACTACCGTCGTTTCTTATAATAAGATGCCCTTCTCCAAATTTATTTCCTCCAGGACATTTGGCCACTAATCCATCTAAGGATATATGCTCCCAATTGTATGAGTTGTTTCCAGGAATTTGTTTTCTAATGTTTGTGATAATCCCACCAACATAATATTTTGAATATAATATAAGTTCGTTATTACGTAATTTAGCTTTAAACCCATTTGGTTTTCCACTGGTTAGCATGTCACCTAGCTCTATTGTTCCTTTTAGCGGTGGGTTTATTGGAAGAATTTTTGCTCTTCCTAGTTTTAATCTACCTGGATCCCAACCTCCACTAAAACTAATTTTTAAAACATTATTAGTGATATTAGAAGAAAATCCACCGCCACCACCAGAGCCAGAAATAAGAAAATCTGATATTCCCGAGCTTATAGAAAAATCCTGATGATCTGAAGGTATGTTCTTTATTTCTGTATTGTAAACAGTTTCTTGGATATAATTTTCAGTATTAGTCTGTCCATATATTGTAATGGTCAAGACAAATATTAGGTATAAGATTTTTTTCATTAGTAGCGATTAATTTTGTGGTTGGTAGTTATAATCATTTTTTGAAACAACATTTTCTTCATCATCTTTTGTTGCCTTTAATCTTTTATATTCATCATAGATATAATATGTTGAATAGCCTCGCGGATCGGTAATACTTGTTACACCTACTAATGGATCATAGGTATATGTCGTAATCATAGCCTTTGGTATATCATTTCTTAACTTATCAAGAGCGAGCCTAAGTGTACCTTCATAACCCAAATAACCTGTAGTTTGATCTTTATCATTATCAGACTTGTTTTTTAGATTATTGATGTATTGAGAAATGTCTGAATACGATGCATTTTCAATTTTGGCGATCGGAAACGTTTCATTATATCCCCAAATTATGCATGAAGGCTCATAATCCTTGGCTGCTAGTTCAGTAATGTTTCCTTTATCATCATACCTTTTGTAATTTAAGATTTCATGATATCCACTATCTATATTTAAGTTAGACCCACTAGCGGTGGCATACGTATAAGAGGAATAAGATTTTTTTGATTCTAAATCCCAAGTACGTTTAGGCACAAATGCTTTATAATTTTGAGAAGATATGTGATCTGTAGTTGTTATTTGCTTAAACTCATTGATGGTTCCATATGTAGCAAATGATTCTGCACTATTAACTTCTTCTATTATTGGAGATATATAATTTGAATCTGCCATTTTTGCATAAATATTTCTGTTATCAGTTTCAATCCACTGCCCAGAAATATCGTCAAATTCGAATCCTAAATATCCTCGTCTAAAATTGAATGGATATTTATAAAAAGTATGATTCACATTATTTTTACTATCCGTAAATGTTTTTTGAGTAATCATTGTTGGATATATGTTATTGTACGTAAGTGAAGTTGTTTTTTTCAACACCTCACTTCTTGAGGTACTATAAAATTCTTCTTCGCTTTTTGTTAATTGATATGCGCTATTTTTTATAGTATACATACCTATATTATATAGATTATACCAACCAATTGAATATAACTGTCCAGTTGAAGGGTTACATTGCTGTCTTAGAGTCTTTAACAACGTATTTATTTTTAGTCCTTTGGTGCTTTTAAGTCTATTGAAATTGATCTCAGAATAGTGATTAATTAATTTATAAAGGATATCTCCGTTAGTATTATAAATGCTTTTTTCCTTTAATAAGCCTCTTTCATGACTTTTTGATATTGAAGGAGGAGCATAGGGGCTACCCAGAGGATTAAGATATTCTATTGGGCTACCACCTGTATTGTCACCACTTCCTCTTAATAAATATTGTAAATAATCATTAGAATTGATAATATCTGGATTTGTAGTTTTATTAGTGAATTTATTTTGCTCAGTACTACCATCTGGATTTAAAACATTTACTTCAGAATATCCAACATTAGATCCATTTAAATCAAAAAGATGGTTTAAAGAACTAGATTTTATGAGTTTTCCATTACACGATACTTCTTGAGAATTACAATTGGCAGGACTATTAGGTATCGTTCGTCTAAAAAATAGTTTTTTAGTAGTCATATATATCGGTCTTCTGAACTCTGAACCACTACTAATACTTTGATTATTTCTTAGATTATATGCATATTTTTTGATAATAGAGTTAGTGTCGCCAGGATTTTGTGTAACTGACTTAATTCTTAACCCTCCTGTCTTATTATTTCTTGAGTTATCCCTAAACTCGTTTAACTCATATTTAAATTCTGTAAAGCCACCTGTTTTATAGGTTATTTTTTCTAAAACATTTGATTTTGTTGCAGCTTCTTTTGGTAACCGAAAATTATATATTTCTGTAAAAGGATTAGTTCTTGGCGCTAAATACTGTTGGTTTAATTTATTGAAGTAACCCCAGTGATCAATCTGAGGAGATTTTCTTGAAGGCAAGTTGCTAGGATTATATCCAAATCCATATTTTAATTCAGAAGTTCCAGAACTATTCTTCTCATATACTTTGTTTAATTTTAATCGTTTGCATGTGTAATCATTAGAAGCGCAATTATTAGCAACAAAATAGCTTTGATTAAAAATGATTTTATTGATATATTTAGAATCATAGTTAGAAAAAAGACTTATTTCAGTCAGTTTTTTTGAGTTTTTATAATCTTGTCTGCCATTGGTATAAATGAAGTCAATATATCCTTGTTGATTAGATATTTTTTGAAGGTATACTGGCCTTTCTATTGTATTAGTCATTTTTGTAGTTACATAACCAGAACCACAGGTAAGAGCTTCATAACTCTCTATTTCGATTACATCTTCTGTAGACGTACCTCTAATATAATTAAACGCTACCTTTTCTCCTGTAGGATGTTGTATTTCGTCTAGGTACCAAGATGATATAAAATTTGATGTTACAGAAGGAAAATTACCGTGTTTAATTACACTATTGCTTTTTTCTTTGGAGTTCTTTGTGATTCCGAATTTATATTTGATACCATCCTTTGTAATTATAGTCCAATAGTCATCTTTTTTTCTTGGTCCAATAGCTGGTATGATCCTAATATCCTGTTCAGAATACATAATGATATCCCCATCTGCATTAAAGGTAAATTTTCCTGAATAGTTTAAGAAATGAAAATAATAGACATCAGGCTCAGAGTCATAGTAATTTGAACCAAACCTAAAAATATCGATGGCAGGAATTTCTGAAAAATTTTTATTGGCAATTTTTTTTCCAATATTTTCTTCACCAATGTACCCTTTTATTTCCTCATCTGGTAAGCCTCTAACTACTCTGGTGATAACTCCACCTGCATTTAATGACCATCCTAATCCTACCGAACTGGATATATCCTTTACTTTAATACCCGATGCATGGTATTTTATACTTACGGGTAATGATAGATTATTTCCTTTTAATTCTGTCAATTCAAGATTTATTTCAGGAACACCAGTATATAAATTAACAGGTATCTCTACATATCTGGCTAGTGCAGATGCTTCTGGAGAAGGAGGGAATACATGCTCGTATTTTTGAAAGATTGATTGTTGAGAATATAAACTTGCACCAACAATGAGTAACAGAAACTTTATTTTTTGTATCATCTTGTATTTTGCTCTTTTAATTACTTGGTTAGCAGTATTTCTATAGTTTTTAATCGAACTTCTAGATCTTGATTCTTGGTTTGTAGTTGTTGATTCACTTGCTGTTGTTGCTGCAATTGCTTTTCTTGAGCAATAGTGTATAATGTGAGCTCTTCGATTTTTTCAAGCAGTTTTGCATTCATTTCTCCTAAATAGATTCCATTTTCTTTTACTTCAGCTGCAGAAGGAATGTTTTGTAGATGTCCTTTGTTTTTGATATGATTTTCTACTTCGAGGAGTGTAGGGAGTATGTAATTTTCTTTAAAAACATAATCGGCCCAGCCTCCTACTTTTACTTTTACTTCGCTAGCGGTTAGTTTTCCTTTAATTCCTAAGTGACCTTGATCACCATCAAGGTACATTGCATAATAATTAGGTTTTGTTGCAGATCTACCTGTTCCCCAATAATAATTGCCATTATCATGAAATCCGAACATTAATTCTTTTGCATCTCCAGGCTTAAATACTATGGCACCATGACTACCACCTGTAAATTCAATTTTGTTTTGATAGCCATTTACTGATGGTATAGGATTAGCTCCATCAATTTTTAGAGAGTTAACGGTAGTTTTTCCATTTACATCTAGTTTTGA
Organism: uncultured Aquimarina sp.; assembly: GCA_947501475.1. Taxonomy (GTDB): domain Bacteria; phylum Bacteroidota; class Bacteroidia; order Flavobacteriales; family Flavobacteriaceae; genus Aquimarina. The sequence goes on from CANMWA010000012.1 coordinate 131,103, forward strand.
AGATGGGACTGTAGTTCCTATACCCATATTTCCATCAACATAAAGGCCTTTCCCCATTAATCTTGTACCTTCTGTAAAATCACCTCCATAATTAAGGTGTAATACTGTGGCACCACTTACAATTGCTCTTTTCCATGTTTGATCACCAGAAATATACCTACGCATTCGTAAATCCCCATAATCATTATTAAGATTAAAAGCATTATTGGATAGTTGACCAAATGTTAAAATAGGTAATAGTAGTCCTAAAAATAGAAGTGATTTTTTCATTTAAATTATTAATTTGATTGATTGTATATAGGTTTACCTTTAGTTGTTGATTAGTACAACTAGTTTATTATTTTGATTAAAAATTTTGTTTTGTTATAGCAAGAAATCAAAAGTTCTTATACCAGTTTTGGAGGTAAAAAAACATTTAGAATTGATATAGTAGTTATTGTAGATTAGGCACTGCAATAATAGTACTGAAGAAGGATGTATGAGTTCTGGATATGTATATAGTTAAAGATCCAGAACTTATTTTTTTAACTTTTTATATTGATTTGGAGTCTGACCAGAGAATTTTTTGAACGTAGTATAGAAATTAGATTTTGATTTAAAACCACATTCTAACCCAATAGATTCTATAGTGTAATTGTTAAAATGGTCATCAGTCAACATTCTTTTTGATGCTTCTACACGTAATTCATTTATATGATCATTAAAACTTTTCGTGGTATGTATATTAACAAGTTGAGATAGATAACCACTACTAATCTCAAATTTATCGGCAATTGTATTAAGGCTAATATCTGCTAATAGATATTTTTTTTCATCAATAATATAATCATTGATTTTTTTAAATGTTGTAGCCCCGGTTTTTTTTGATGTCTGTATGTTTTGAAGCTTTTCAAGTCTTTTATGCGAAGAAGATCTTTGTATACCAACATATCCAACCCAATAAATCCATACTGAAAGAGATATAAAGAAAGGGTACGCATAAAAAGATTCTTTCATATCGACAAAAATCCCTATTATTACAGATATCAAACCTAATGAAACTATTGCTATACCTATATAAACGAGGTTTTTTAACCAAACAGTTTCTTGCTGTACTTTCTCTATTGTATTAACATTACTATTCTCATAGTTTATTATCATTCTAAACATGATATAAACCACCAAGGGTATATAAATGAATGAAACTAAATTGGTGTACAAAAATAAACCCCTGCGGTAATAATCTGTTATACTATAATTGTGATCAAAATACGCTTGATAAACAAATTGAATTAGATGTACTATTGTAATAATAAAGAAAGGACCTATTAGATAAAACAACTCCTTTTTATTTAGCATTTCTTTCTTTAAAAAATTGCGAGTAAACAAATAAAACATAGGAGCAACCAACCATTGCCACGGAATATATGTCCTCCTAATTATTGAATCAACAGAAAAATAATTTACATCAATGAGTATGTGTTGAATATTACTAAGTGATAAGAAAAGTACAGTTAATCCAAGAAAAACAGAGCTCTTGGATTGAAATTTTTTTGCAAAAACAACGATATAACTAAAAATTACACCTTGTATCGATCCAAATAAAATCAGAAGTTGAAAAAAATTAAAATTGATATTTTCCAAAAGATAGTCGAGTTATATTCTAATGTACATATTTTTCTTAAACTTACACAAATATGTATATTTTTTTACTATTGAAGATTATAAACAAAATAAAAATATGATAAAATATGCAGTTTGTTTTGTAAGCGATTATATATCATTATTATGTAAAAATAAAAGCAATCTATAACATCATGTTATAGATTGCTTTTTTATAAACAGAAATATTACTAAAAAATTATATAATCGTAGATTGCCCTACGTGTATGTTTTCAAAATTTAAGTTCGAGTCTTCTGGATTTAAGATGTAATCCGCAATAAAGTCACCTACTTTTTCGGTAGTTAAAGGATTACTAGTATTTATATCTGGAGTGGTTAGATTTAACTCAAGCGCTTTTTCTACAGCATCTTTAATTGCTGTTGCTTCTCCTAATAAATTAAAATGCTCTAATAGCATTGCAGCAGATAATATTGCAGCAATAGGATTTGCAATACCTTTTCCTGTTGCTTGAGGATAAGACCCATGTATTGGTTCAAACATACAACATGTATTACCAACCGAAGCCGAAGCTAATAGACCTATAGATCCCCCAATAACACTTGCTTCATCAGAAATGATATCGCCAAACATATTTTCTGTAAGAATCACATCAAATTGGCTAGGATTTAAGATCATTTGCATAGCTGCATTATCTACAAATAAGAAATCGACAGCTACATCCTGGTATTGCGTCGCAATTTCGGTCACTACTTTTCTCCATAAACGAGAGGACTCTAATACATTAGCTTTATCAACCAGAGTTAATTTTTTTCTTCGCTTTTGCGCAGCTTTAAAAGCCAAATGAGCTATACGTTCTATTTCTTCTCTAGAATATTCACATAAATCAGAGGCAACATTACCATCTGCGCTTAGTTCTTTTTTTCCAAAATAAATCCCTCCTGTAAGTTCTCTATAGATAGAAATATCAGTACCTTCAATAATCTCGCGTTTAAGAGGAGATTTATCGATGAGTGTATTATAAGCTTTAACAGGCCTTATATTAGCATAGAGACCAAGCTCTTTACGTAATTTAAGCAATCCTTGCTCTGGGCGTACAGTAGCACTTGGGTTATTATCATACTTAGGGTCTCCGATAGCTCCAAATAACACAGCATCAGTATTTGCACAAAGTTCTAGAGTCTCATCGGGTAGGGGAGCTCCTGTTTCATCAATAGCAATTGCCCCAACAAGAGCTTCTTTAAAAATAAAAGTATGATCAAAGCTATGAGCAACAGCTTCTAAAGCCTTTATAGCCTGTGCTGTTACTTCTGGTCCGATACCGTCTCCTGATAATACTGCAATATCTAATTTCATATTTTTCTTTTTTATGCATTAACAAGTTTACACTTGTTATTTTTTTATGTATTAAACTCTAGTGTTTTCGAATTTTTCTATTTCTGCTTTATTACTGATTAAGAACTCAATATCATCATATCCATTAATAAGGCAGGTTTTTTTGTAAGTATTGATTTCAAAATCTGCAGAAACCCCAGTAGCAACAAGTGTGATTTTTTGTGTTTCTAGATCTACTTCGATCTGAGTATTTGAATCTTTTTCAATTTGATTAAATAATTTTTGTAAGTATTCTGGAGAAACTTGAACAGGTAAAACACCATTGTTTAATGAATTTCCTTTAAAAATATCTGCAAAAAAACTAGATACCACAACTTTAAATCCATAATCATGAATTGCCCATGCAGCATGTTCTCTACTAGAACCACAGCCAAAATTATCGCCTGCAACCAAAATACTTCCTTTGTATTTGGTATTATTGAATATAAAATCTTGATTTTTTGTTCCGTCTTTATGAAAACGCCAATCTCTAAATAGGTTTTCTCCAAAACCATCTCTACTTGTAGCTTTTAAAAAGCGAGCAGGGATAATTTGATCGGTATCTACATTTTCGATAGGCAGTGGTATGGCAGAGGATTTGAGTTTTGTAAACTTATCCATGATTAATTTAGTTGTTTAGTAATGTCAATAATTTTTCCTTCGATAGCAGTCGCAGCAGCCACAAGTGGGCTAGCTAGAATTGTTCTGGATCCTTGCCCTTGTCTCCCTTCAAAATTTCGATTAGAAGTAGATACGCAATATTCGCCTTCGGGTATTTTATCATCATTCATAGCAAGACAAGCAGAACAACCTGGTTGGCGTAATTTAAACCCGGCTTTTTCAAAAACTTCATTTAACCCTTCTTCTACAATTTGTTCGGCTACTTGTTGAGAACCTGGTACAAACCAAGCTGTTACATTATCAGCTTTTTTCTTGCCTTTGATATAATTAGCCGCTACTCTAAAATCTTCAATTCTACTATTGGTACAACTTCCTATAAATACATAATTGATTTTATGATCAATTAACGATTGCCCTTTCTTAAAGTTCATATATGCTAGTGACTTCTCGAAAGATGCATTATTATCTGTAGGGATATTTTCTGAGATTTTTATGCCCATCCCAGGGTTGGTTCCATAAGTAACCATAGGTTCAATATCTGTAGCGTCAAAATGATATTCTTTATCAAAAGTAGCACCTTCATCTGTGGGTAAGGTTTTCCAATACGCTACTTTTTTATCAAATTCTGCACCTTGTGGAGCAAATTTTCTTCCTTCAATATAATTGAAAGTAGTTTCATCGGGAGCAATCATACCTCCTCGAGCTCCCATTTCGATGCTCATGTTACAAACGGTCATACGACCTTCCATAGACATATCTTCAAATACATTGCCTGCATATTCACAAAAATATCCTGTACCCGCATTTGTACCTAGTTTTGCAATAACATATAGGATCACATCTTTGGGTAAAACTCCTGGTTTTAGTTTTCCGTTTACATTTACTCTAAGGCTTTTAGGTTTTTGAAGCAATAAACTTTGACTCGCAAATACCTGAGCAACCTGACTAGTACCAATCCCAAATGCAATTGTACCAAATGCTCCGTGAGTAGAGGTGTGGCTATCACCACATACCATAGTCATCCCGGGCTGGGTGATTCCTAATTCGGGAGCCATGACATGTACAATTCCGTTATATTTATGACCTAAACCATATAATGTGATGTTATTTTTTTTACAATTCTCTGTTAACTGTGCTAATTGATTTCTTGATAATACATCTTTAACAGGCAAATGTTGATCTATTGTTGGGGTGTTGTGATCTGCAGTTGCTACAATTTGATCCGGTCTAAAAACAGGAATTCCACGTTGTTCTAATTCTCCAAATGCTTGTGGACTAGTAACTTCGTGGATCAGATGCTTGTCAATATATAATATTTGTGGGCCGTCTTGAATCTCTTTGACGACATGTGCATCCCAAACTTTATCAAATAAGGTCTTTTTCATTTATATTTTTATATCATTTATGCAACAACAGCTGCCATTACATTAGTATTTTTCATGATCTGATGAATATCTTCATCCACAACTTCTTTTTTCTTATCTGCAAAGTTTAGAAATTCTTTATAAACATCATCTAACTGAAGCTTGGTTAATTCATATCCAACTTTTTTAGCTCTGTATGCTAACGCCGCTCTACCACTTCTGGCTGTAAGTATAATAGCAGATTCGGTTACACCAACTTCAGCAGGATCAATAATCTCGTAGGTTTCACGATTTTTAATCACCCCATCTTGATGTATTCCTGAACTATGCGCAAAAGCATTAGCACCAACAATAGCTTTATTAGGTTGTACCATCATACCCATGTGATCAGAAACCATTTGACTAGTTTCATATAGCAATCTTGAGTTGATATCTGTATTAAGATCCAAATACGGATGTTGTTTCATGATCATGACTACTTCTTCTAAAGAAGTGTTTCCAGCACGTTCACCTATTCCATTAATAGTACATTCGATTTGGCGTGCTCCATAAATAGCACCGGCAATCGAGTTTGCAGTGGCTAATCCTAAATCATTATGGCAGTGACAAGAAATAATCACATTATCTATTCCAGTTACATTTTCTTTAAGATATTTAATCTTTTCACCATATTCTTCGGGTAAACAATATCCCGTCGTATCAGGTATATTAAGAACGGTCGCCCCGGCTTTGATCATAGCTTCACAAACTCGTGCTAAAAAATCGTTGTCGGTGCGACCAGCATCTTCGGCGTAAAATTCGACATCTTCGACAAAAGATTTTGCATATTTTACTGCAGCAATTCCGCGCTCAATAACTTTATCTTGTGTCGAATTAAATTTGTATTTAATGTGTGATTCTGAAGTACCTATTCCAGTATGAATCCTAGGCCTTTTAGCGTATTTTAATGCTTCAGCTGCTACTTTAATATCATTTTCTACAGCTCTTGTAAGCCCACAAACTGTCGCATTTTTAACAATTTTTGCAATTTCATTTACAGATGCAAAATCTCCAGGACTTGATACAGGAAAACCTGCCTCAATAACATCTACTCCAAGTAGATCAAGTTGTTTTGCGATGACTAGCTTTTGTTCTGTATTTAGCTTACATCCAGGGACCTGTTCCCCATCTCTTAAGGTTGTGTCAAATATTTGAACTTTATTATTATTCATAGGAATTCCCGATTTTTTGTATTTTGCACTAAGTGTAAAAAAATATCTTTTTAAAATATTCTTATAGATGTTTCTTAAATCTCTTACGAATTTATATTTTGGGAATTCAAAAGGGAGGTATTTAAATGTTGGTTTTACAATGCTAAACTATTTTAATAAAAATATAAATATCTCTAAATCAATTAATTGAAATATATTTTCATACAATGACTAATGATCAAAAAGATCCTTTGTTTGTTTTGATAAAATCGCTTTCAAAGTCTGAAAAGCGACAATTTAAAGTATATGTAGGGCGATTAGGTGTAAATACAGATTCAAAGTTTTTGGCATTGTTTAATCATTTAGACAAAAGTGATACACTTGATGAAGAATTAATTGTTTCAAAAGGAATTGTTAAGAAGCAACAACTTTCTAATTTAAAAGCTCATTTATACAAACAAGTATTAATTAGTTTAAGATTAAGCCCTTTACATCAAAATATACGATCACAGATACGAGAGCAGTTAGATTTTGCTTCGATATTATATCACAAAGGTTTGTATAAGCAAAGTCTTAAAATATTAGAAAAAGCAAAGGCATTAGCCAAAGAAAATGAGGAACATAATATTGCTTATGAGGTTGTAGAACTCGAAAAAATTATAGAAACACAATATATAACCCGAAGTATTAATAGTAGAGCAGATGAATTAACTGCCGAAGCCAAACTATTGAGCATTAAGAACGCACTCACTAGTAAGCTTTCTAATTTGTCACTACATTTATATGGTTTAATGCTGAAAAGCGGTTATGTTAGAAATGATAAAGAACATAATGTAATTACAAATTACTTTCATAGCAAACTGCCAAAATATCAGTGGAGTATGATGGGGTTTAGAGAAAAATTGTGGTTATACAAGGCCCATTTATGGTATAGTTTTATCGTACAAGACTTTTTATCCTGTTATAAATATTCTAAAAAATGGGTGGACTTGTTTTATGACAACTCTAAGATGATGGTACTAAATCCCGTTTTTTTTCTTAGAGGTAATCATTATTTATTAGAGTCTTTGTTTCTTATTAAAGATAAAACCCAACTACAAGTAACACTTTCTAAGTTTGAGGAAACAATTAGTGCAGAGATTTTTCCAAAAGATGATAATATAGAAGTATTATCGTTTCAATTTATTTATAACAATAAGTTGAATGTTCATTTTTTGGAAGGAACTTTTGAAGAAGGTGAATATTTGGTTGATGAAATATTAAAGGGTATTTCTGAATTTAAAAACCGCCTGGATGATCATCATATTATGGTGCTTTACTACAAAATCGGATGTCTATATTTTGGGATGTCTAATCATAAAAAAAGTATAGAATACGTTGCTAAAATCATAAACAACAAGACATTAAAGATGCGAGAGGATTTAATGTGTTTTTCTAGGGTGTTAAGCTTGGTAGCGCATTATGAAGCCGGAATGGATTATCATCTGGAAACCCAATTAAAAGAAACGTATCGTTTTTTAATTAAAATGGATGATTTACATGAAGTACAGAAGGAGATGATTAAATTTTTAAAGAACCTTGGCGATATTTTTCCGCATCAAATTAAAGATGAATTCAAAAAACTTCATGCTACATTAAAGCAATATGAAGATCACCCATACGAAAAAAGAGCATTTTTATATTTAGACATTCTTTCGTGGTTAGAAAGTAATATCGAAGGGAGACCAGTTGCAGATATTATTAAAGAAAAATCTAAAAAACAGATACGATAATGTCTTTTTTATATGCAAACAAATAGTCACCTTCGTAATATTCTTGAATTAAACCTAGCAATGCTACTCATTAGTACATCGGGAGCATTAGGTAGGTATATAGATATGCCAGTACCTGTAATTATTGGTTTTAGAGCTCTTTTAGCAGGGCTATTATTATTTGTTTTTTGTAAATGGAAAGGAATTTCATTTCAAACAGGAAGTAAAGATCGCCCTACAATCATCTTAAGCGGAGTTTTAATGGGATTGCATTGGATTACGTATTTCTATGCCTTAAAACTATCAAATGTTGCTATTGGTATGCTGTCGATATTTACATACCCGGTCATTACTGCATTATTAGAACCATTGTTACTTAAAACAAAGTTTCAGAAGGTACATTTACTACTAGGGATATTAGTTTTGATAGGGATTTATTTTCTTGTTCCGGATTTAGATTTTAGTAATTCATATACAAAAGCGGTAGCCTTAGGGATAATTTCGGCAATATGTTACTCATTACGAAACCTTATTATGAAAACTAAAGTTGGTAATTATAATGGCTCAATATTAATGTGGTATCAATTAGTTGTAGTTAGTCTTTGCCTTTTACCATTTTTGTTTTTTATGGATAGTTCTGGGATAAAAGATCAGTGGTTGCCCACACTAACTTTGGCATTATTAACTACAGCAATAGGGCATACCTTGTTTTTGGCAAGCTTTAAGCGGTTTTCAATTACTACTGCAAGTATTATAAGTAGTGTGCAACCTGTTTATGGGATTATCATTGGTATACTCTTTTTAGGAGAAATCCCTGTATTGTCTACTATTATTGGCGGAGTATTGATTTTAGCTTCTGTTGTTATAGAGAGTGTGAGAACGTATCGTTAATTTTTAAGTCAAAAGTAATATCGGTAAAACTCATTAAACACCGATAAAAAACATTTTTCTTGGCGAAAACACATAAGAATTAGTCAAATAAGTATATATTCGCAAAAATTAATTTTAACCCAAAATCTATATTACCTATGAAAGCTAAATTTTTAAGCAGCTTATTTCTTTTTTCAGTATTATTTATTTCTTGTTCAAGTGATGATGATTCACCTGCCGACGGAAATGGAGGAGAAGAATCACAAGATTCTATTAGTACATTTACAAGTGTTGATTTCTCTTTTGATAATTCAGCACGTTTTTTTGCTACAAGTACAGGAAAAATGTATAGCGAATCTGAAATTAATGATGAAACAGCCAAGATTATTGATGTAGTAGGAGATTCTGATCAGGCATTTATAGCTTTTGTAAGCCCATCTGTAGAAGGAGGTACAATTCCTAGCGGAACAGTAACAAAATTTCAGTATCAAGATGTTACACTAACAGCAGAAGATTTTGAAGCTATGACAGATGATAGTAAATTAAAAAATCTAACAGTTACAAATCAAAATGAATCATTACCTACAAGCTCTAAAGGTATAATCCTTTTTGAAAATGCTGCTGGAAAAAAAGGAGCTATTAAGATAAATGCTATTAATGCTTCTAGATTACAAGTAGACATTAAAGTTATGAAATAAGAATTTCTTGTTTTTAAAATATTTTAATGAAAACCTTGCAGATGTGCAAGGTTTTTTTAGTTGCAATCATCCCAAATAGCATCTGATGGAGGGGGAGCAATGATAGTCAAAGGCTCTTTCTTGACAGGATGTATAAAATTGAGTTTTCTAGCATGTAAATGGATACTGCCATCTTTATTACTTCGGTTAGCTCCATATTTTAAATCCCCTTTGATAAAGCTCCCTATACTCGATAATTGTGACCGGATTTGGTGATGCCTACCCGTATGTAAATCTATTTCGAGGAGATAATATCGATCAAGTTTTTTGATCATTTTATAATCCAAAATAGCCTTTTTACTATCAGGGACTTCATTTATATTTGCGTAGGATTTGTTTTGTTTTGGATTTCGTTTTAGCCAATGTGTCAGTGTATCACTTTCTAATAGTGGCTTGTTTTTTACAACAGCCCAGTAGGTTTTTTGTACCTCTTTTTCTGCAAACATGGTATTAAGTCTTGGGAGTGCTTTACTAGTTCGAGCAAATACTACAATACCACTAGTGGGTCTGTCTAATCGATGTACTACCCCTAAGTATACTGCTCCTGGTTTATTATATTTTTCTGCAATATATTCTTTAACCACCTCACTAAGTGGTTTATCTCCCGTTTTATCACCCTGCACAATGTCACCAGGTCTTTTGTTGACAATAATGATATGATTGTCATCGTAGAGCACTTGGAGGTTATTTTTATTTGAGAGAGTTTTTAACATCTTAGATTATTGGATAAGTTAGATTTTTGGATCACTAAATTATTTTAATGTTGATTTAAATTTTGAAGTCATTTTAATTATAGAGCTTAAATCATTTAATAAAGAATCCAGCTCATTTTTATCAAAAAACTTTAAATCAAGCGAAATTAGTAATTGTGTTTCAATTTCATAAGCTGACCCTAAAGTGATTTGAAGAAATCTTGAAAAATCTTTATTTGAATTTCGTGATGAACCTTCAGCTATATTTGAAGGGATTGATATTGAAGCTCTTCTTAATTGATTTGTTAATCCAAATTTTTCCGTTTCAGGAAATTTTGATGTAATAGCATACATCTTGGAACAAAATATTCTACTTTTTTTCCAAATTTCTAAATCTTTAAATTTGTGCATATTTTATATCGAACAATCTAAAAATCCAAACATCTAACCAATCTAAGACTAATATTGCTCATTTTCATTAGGGAAATCTACAGCTTTTACATCGGTGACATATTGTTTAAAAGCATCTGTCATTTCGGTATAAAGGTCAAGGTAACGTCTTAAAAAACGAGGATTAAATTCATGTGTCATCCCTAGCATATCATGAGTTACTAAAACTTGCCCATCAACACCATTTCCTGCTCCGATACCAATAATAGGTATCGTTAGACTCTCAGCAACTTCTTTAGCTAGTTTGGCAGGAACTTTTTCTAATACAATAGCAAAACATCCTATTTTTTCTAACATTAAAGCATCTTCTTTTAATTTTTGGGCTTCTTCTTCCTCTTTTGCACGAACAGTATAGGTTCCGAATTTGTAGATAGATTGAGGCGTTAAGCCAAGGTGTCCCATAACTGGTATCCCAGCATTTAAAGTTCTTTTAATTGATTCTTTGATTTCTTTTCCGCCTTCCATCTTTACAGCATGCCCTCCAGACTCCTTCATAATTCGTATGGCAGAGCGAAGCGCTTCTTTAGGATCACTTTGGTAACTTCCGAAAGGAATATCTACTACAATAAGAGCACGTTCTATTGCTCTTACAACAGAAGATGCATGATATATCATCTGATCAAGCGTAATAGGGAGTGTAGTCTCATGTCCTGCCATGACATTAGATGCCGAATCACCAACAAGAATTACATCTACTCCGGCACCATCAACAATCTTTGCCATGGTATAATCATAGGCAGTTAGCATTGATATTTTTTCTCCATTAGCCTTCATATCTACCAAGGATTTTACTGTAACGCGTTTGTAATCTTTTTTTGCTGTAGACATTTTTGAAATTTTTTAGGATTGTAAAAGTAAGCATTTACCAATATCGTAACAAGTGTATCTAGTTTTTGATCTTGTTTTAAATATAAAAGGAATTAAAATACTACATTTATAAATCTCAAAAAGTAATTGTTATGTATAAATTATTGGTATTTTCTTTTCTTTTTATCTCAAATATTATCTTTTCACAAAAAGATGCTTCTATGGATGATGTAAGCCGTTATAAAAAAGAAGTAAAACAAACTGTTTTAGAGTTTTTTAAAGGATTTCATTCTGGAGATACGGTCAAAATAAAAAAAACAATGGATGATAATATCATCATGCAAACTATTGCCGAAACAAAAGATGGAGGTAAAAAAGCGGTGCAAACCGATGTTAGTAAATTCTTGAAAGCAATCAAAGGAAGGCCTTCAGGACAACGCTGGGACGAACGATTATTACTTTTTGAAATTACAGCAGATTCTGCCATAGCAAACGTATGGACTCCTTATGAATTCTATTTCAATGACAAGTTTAGTCATTGTGGTGTAAATGTTTTTCAATTATACAATGACGGTAAGTCTTGGAAAATTCTAACAATGACTGATACACGAAATAGAGAAGGATGTAAATAGGTATTAGGTTTAAGTTTTTTATTAGTATACGACTAGTTGCTCTCCCCTTTGGGAGATATGCCCAAAGGACAGAGAGGGCTTAACAATCACTCAAACTTACTTTGACAGCCAAACCACCTTCACTAGTCTCTTTATATTTGGTATTCATATCCTGTGCAGTTTCCCACATGGTTTCAATAACCTTATCTAAAGGTACTTTTGCATGTGCAGCATCGGTATCTAATGCCATTTCGCATGCATTAATTGCTTTGATAGCACCCATAGCATTTCTTTCTATACAAGGCACTTGTACCAAACCAGCAATAGGGTCACAAGTAAGTCCCAGGTGATGTTCCATAGCGATTTCACTCGCCATCAATACTTGTTCTGGTGTACCCCCCATTAATTCGGTTAATGCACCAGCTGCCATTGCCGATGAAACACCGATTTCTGCCTGGCAACCACCCATGGCAGCAGAGATAGTAGCACCTTTCTTAAATAAACTGCCGATTTCTCCCGCCACTAGCATAAATTGTTTTATATCATCAAAATTGGCATCATGATTTTCGATCACCATATAGTACATCATAACAGCGGGTATTACTCCCGCACTTCCATTAGTAGGAGCGGTTACCACTCTTCCTAGAGAAGCATTAACTTCATTTACTGCCAAAGCAAAGCATGATACCCATTTTAATATCTGACGAAATTTCACTTCGGTGTCTCGAATGGCTTCAATCCATTCTGTTGGATTGGTATACGAAGTAGTGTTAATTAGCCTTTTATGCGTATCATAGGCTCTTCTCCTTACATTTAATCCTCCTGGTAATGTACCTTCAGTATGACAGCCAATATACATAGACTCTAACATCACTTTCCATATAGCATCTATCCGTTCATCTATTTCTTGATCGTTTCTTAAAGATCGTTCGTTTTCTAGAACGATTTCAGAAACTTTTTTATTTTTACTAGCGCAATATGCTAATAGATCTGTTGCTTTTTGAATAGGTAATGGGAAATGCAGAAACTCATCAAGTTTCTTTTCTTTTCTTTTTCGTTCTTCTTTTACAACAAAACCACCACCAATAGAATAAAATGAAGAAGAAATCTGTACCCCATCTTTTAAGGTTGCATGAAAAGTTATCGCATTAGGATGAAAATCTTTAAATTCTTTATTGAATATAATTTGAGTACTGGGATCAAAAGAAACGTGTAACTTATTATCGAATAAAAGTTTTTTTGAATTTGTAATGGTTTTTACTATTGATGAGATTTTTGAAACATCAATGGTTTGTGGATCATAACCACATAAACCAAGAATAACAGCTATATCTGTAGCATGCCCTTTTCCGGTTAGAGAAAGTGAACCAAAAAGATCAATAGTAATAGAAGTAACCGATTCGAATTGATTACTTTTTTTAAGTTCTGCAATCCATCTGCGACCTGCTCGCCAGGGACCTAGTGTATGTGAACTAGAGGGGCCAACTCCAATTTTCAGCATATCAAAAATACTGATACATTCCATAATTCTTAATTATTGAAATAATTTAAGCAGTAAATATAGTTTTTTGACAATAAATAAGGTCTTTTTTTATGGAATAGTTAGCGCTATCTTTTTTCTGAAACTTGATTCAAGTTTTATAGAAGTCGAAGAAGGTATAATGACATCCTGTCAGATAGATAGCAATGGCATAATCATTGACTTTACAGAATTAATTATTAGAAATAACACTTAACATTTATAAAAAATAATATGAGTAAGATAATAGGAATTGACTTAGGTACAACCAACTCTTGCGTTTCTGTAATGGAAGGTAATGAGCCGGTAGTAATCCCTAATGCTGAAGGTAAAAGAACTACCCCTTCTGTAATTGCTTTTGTAGAAGGAGGAGAAATTAAAGTAGGAGACCCTGCAAAGCGTCAAGCGGTTACGAATCCTACTAAGACTATTTCTTCTATAAAGAGATTCATGGGGAACAAATTCTCTGAATCGGCTAAAGAAGCTAAACGAGCTGCTTATAAAGTAGTAAAAGGAGATAATAATACGCCACGTGTAGATATCGATGGGCGTTTATATACACCCCAAGAATTATCTGCAATGACACTTCAGAAAATGAAGAAAACTGCAGAAGATTATCTTGGACAAGATGTTACTAGAGCAGTAATTACTGTTCCAGCATACTTTAATGACGCACAGCGTCAAGCGACTAAAGAAGCTGGAGAAATTGCAGGCCTTAAAGTAGAAAGAATAATCAATGAGCCAACCGCTGCTGCATTAGCATATGGTCTTGATAAAAAAGGAACAGATCAAAAAATCGTTGTATTTGACTTTGGAGGAGGTACACATGATGTTTCTATCCTAGAATTAGGAGATGGTGTATTTGAAGTATTATCTACAGATGGAGATACTCACTTAGGAGGTGATGATGTAGATCAAAAGATTATCGATTGGTTGGCAGAAGAATTTAAGGCAGATGAAAACATGGATCTGCGTGATGATCCTATGGCATTGCAACGTCTTAAAGAAGCTGCAGAGAAAGCTAAGATAGAATTATCATCTTCTCCTCAGACAGAAATCAATTTACCATATGTTACGGCAACCGCTAGCGGACCTAAACACTTAGTAAGAACATTATCGAAAGCTAAATTTGATCAATTAATTGATGATTTAGTAAAACGTACTGTTGAGCCTTGTCGTACAGCGCTTAAAGCTGCAGGATTATCAACTAGCGATATCGATGAAATTATATTAGTTGGTGGATCTACTCGTATTCCTGCTGTACAGGAAGCTGTAGAAAAATTCTTTGGTAAATCTCCAAGTAAAGGAGTAAATCCAGATGAGGTTGTTGCTGTTGGAGCTGCAATCCAGGGAGGAGTATTAACAGGAGATGTAAAAGATGTATTATTATTAGACGTTACACCACTTTCTTTAGGTATTGAAACTATGGGTAATGTAATGACTAAGCTTATTGAGGCTAATACTACGATTCCTACCAAGAAATCACAAGTATTCTCTACGGCTGCAGATAACCAACCATCTGTTGAGATTCATGTATTACAAGGTGAGCGTCCTATGGCTGCAGATAATAAGACAATTGGTCGTTTCCACTTAGATGGAATTCCACCAGCGCAGAGAGGAACACCACAGATCGAAGTTACCTTTGATATCGATGCTAATGGTATCATCAAAGTTTCTGCTACAGATAAAGCGACTAATAAGTCTCAGGATATTCGTATCGAAGCTTCTTCAGGATTAACAGAAGAAGAAATCGAGAAAATGAAGCAAGAAGCTGAGGCTAATGCTGAAGCTGATAAAGCTGCAAAGGAAACTGCAGATAAGTTAAATGAAGCTGATGGAATGATTTTCCAGACAGAAAAACAACTTACAGAGTTTGGTGATAAATTATCTGATGATAAGAAAAAACCAGTTGAAGAGGCTTTAGAAGAACTGAAAAAAGCTTATGAGTCTAAAGATCTTGCTGTAATCCAACCAGCTCTTGATAAAATCAACGAAGCATGGAAAGTAGCTAGCGAAGAGATGTACAAAGCTCAGGCAGACGCTCAACAAAATGGACAACCAGGTCCTGATGCCGGTGCAGATCAACCTGGAGACGGATCTGAAGGAAGTGATGTAGAAGATGTTGACTTCGAAGAAGTAAAGTAATTTACGAATTCAATAATATCAAAAAACGCCCAAGCAATTTGCTTGGGCGTTTTTGGGTTTATAGAGTAGTTTAAACTTTTATGTAAAGTCCGTTTAGTATGATAATCATATTAACGAATAATCATATTTTTTTAATTATTCAAGATATTTCCATCCTTCCAAAAAGTCTTCCCAATTGTTTTTGAAATAAGCAGCAGGAGGGTAGTTGCCAGGTTTAAAAATCCCTGCATACATTTGTTTATTACCAACTTTATAAGATTCAAAATCAATCATTCGGTACCCTTTAGATTCTAGCTCTTTCCATTTTGATAGAAAACTACTCCAGTTATCTTTGAAATAAGCGGCAGGAGCATAATTACCAGGTTTAAATATCCCAGCATACATTTGTTTGTTACCGACTTTATAAGATTCAAAATCGATCATTCGATATCCTTTGGATTCTAAGTCTTGCCATTTTGACAAGAAATCTCCCCAATTATCTTTGAAATAAGCAGCTTTGCTATATGTTCCTGGTTTAAATATCCCAGCATACATTTGTTGATTGCCTATTTTGTAGGATTCAAAATCAATCATTCGATATCCTTTAGATTCTAGTTCTTGCCATTTTGATAAAAATGCACCCCAATTATTTTTAAAATAAGCGGCAGGGGTATAGTTACCAGGTTCAAAAAGTCCGGCATACATTCGTTTTCTACCAAGAGTATAGGACTCAAAATCAATCATTCGATATCCTTTGGATTCTAGTTCTTGCCATTTTGATAAAAAATCTCCCCAATTATCTTTAAAATAAGAGGCAGAATTATGACTTCCTGGTTTAAATATCCCAGCATACATTTGTTGATTGCCTACTTTGTAAGATTCGAAATCAAACATTCGATACGGTCGGGATCTTGGTACATCAATTAATACTCGCCCGTCAGGTATTTTCTGTCCGTTAAAACTACTCCACCCACTATGCAGATTTGTATTGTTAGGTACATAGGTCTTTGCAGCACCTTTTTTAAACTTCATTATTTTAGGGCTTCCGTCTTTTTCTGTATGCAGATGTAAATGTGTTCCTGTAGAATTTCCAGAATTACCTAATCTGCCCAAAAATTGTCCTTTAACTACATGTACTTGATCCGCTTCATCATAATTTGTATACTGCCCAGAAAAAACAGCTGGAGCAGGGTATGATATCTCATTATTAGGACATAAGTTTTGCGGAATTGACCCAGGGATCATATGTGCGTATAATGTTTTTGTTCCGTCATCATTTTCTATCCATAGCATGTTCCCACCGCCAGGAATTAACTTGGCAGCAACCAATGGGTGTTTTGTGCCGTCTGCAGGGTTTTCAGGAGCATTTCGCCAACCAGCAACTATTGTACCGCTAGCTATCGCATAGATTGGTTTTCCGTAGGCTAGATGATGAGAATTTTTACTTCCATCGGTACCTTCTTTGAGACGACTCCATTTATTATTACCTAGGTATCGTTTTACATGAATATCTTTTCCTTCTTTTTGGGTGCCTTGTCCATTGTGGGTATAGGTATATACGCGTTCTTTAATTTTTATATCCTCTCCTCTAAATGGTAATTCATATTTAGATTGTGCAATTTGAACAAAACCTATCTTTTCTTTTGATGCCTCTTCAGGTGATTTTATAATATCTTCTTTTTCGCATGAAAAGAAAGAGATTGCGAAAAGATAAATCAATAGATTTATTTTTATGTGTTTCATGATTTTTTGTTTTTAAGAGTTGCCCCGTTGTTTGTGGTTTATTGTTTGATGTATTATAATTATTAGTGTTTAAAAAGAAGCGCCTAATTAAAAAGACGCTTCTTTAAACATAAATCAACAAATCTGAATTAAAAGAATTTTGTAAATGCTCTAAATTTTCCCGTATTGTATGGTCTGAATCTTTTTACACGACGCTTTTTGTTATTTGAAGTATACCAGCGATATTTCCAAATACCATTACCCATATCAACTTGAAATACTACATTGTTATCTGTTAAAAACTGCATTCGGGTGATCCCGCAAATAACATTTGTCCATGTTGTTATGTCATCAAGCAATCTCCATTTACCATCAAAAAAAGAGCTTCTATGTAGCGTATTCCATGTACCATTATCACAAAATTCAATACTTGTTGGTGTAGAAATTACAGGAGCATCGCAATACACTTGTCTAAATTTGTTAGCACCTACATCATAACAAGCAGCTTTTGACATTGTTGAGAAACCAGTTTCTAACAACTCAATAGGCGCAGTTTTGGTACTTGATTTTCTTCCTGATAATTCTAAAGCCCCATTTTTTGATGTAGCAGCGATTGCTGCAGGTACTTCAATCGTTTTGTTAGTAAGACTAATAAAGAGATCAAAAGGTGTTTGTTTTTCATCATCTAGTAAAGTTGCGAATTGATCATTTTTAGTATAGTTTTCGCTAACTTGATGACCGATCACTATATCACCCTCTTTTCCAATTTGTATGAACTTAAATTCATGGCCATTTTTCTGGATTTTTGCCAATAGTTTTTGTTCTACTTTTAATTGATCAGACGATACTATCTCTTCGGATGAATTGTCATTGACAACAGAATCTTCTAAAACTTCATTCGCTTCATCTTTATCACATGAAACAAAAAGTAATACTCCAATACACATTAGTGTATACAATAAATTTTTCATTTTTTATTAGGTTTTAATAGTACTTACTCTATTTATGGCTTTTCAGTTTCCGCCATTCACAATTTTGGTTGTGGTTTTGAAAAATGTAATGGGAGATCAGCCCATTAAAACAATTGTTTATTTGTATAGAGGAGTATGCAACTCAATAAATGTTACCCTGTGATTGTAAAAAAAACAAAACAGAAGTCAATTGGCTTCTGTTTTGTTTTTAAATTTAAATGTATTTGAAATTTATTTTTTCTTTCTTTTATTGTAGAGAAATAGGATTGTTATTAAAATAACGAGTAGTGCAAACCAGCTCCAAATAGGAAAGATGGATGGTAATTGTATGATTTCATTATCACCTATTAAGACTAATGAACCCCAATAAAAGGGTGATTGCTCACTACCTGTATGTGTGTTGATATAGTTGAGTTTTGTTTTTCGCAATGCAGCAGATTTGGTTAATCCTTGACCTAAATTTTTATAAAAATCTATCATTAATTCTTGGTTAGATTTATCATTAACAGACCATAGTGATGAGACGACACTCTTAGTTCCCGAATGAAAGAAACCTCTGGCTAAACTCATTACACCTTCTCCTTTTTTAAGCTCCCCCAAAGATGTTTTACAAGCACTAAGCACGACCATGTCTGATTGGTTTTTGGTGGCATAGATTTCATTTAAAGATATGGTTGAGTTGGCAAATGCGATCCATGGATTAGCTGCATTTCCAACATCGGCATGTGTAGAAAGGTGGATGATTCGATACTCATTAATAAGGTCATAAAAATGCTCTTTGGTAGCATTATCATCTAATAGTACTTCACCTTGATATATTTTTTCAATTGATGTTACCTCTTCTTTACTCATTGTGAGTTTACTTAATCCCGTTTTATCAAAATTAACAGGTGCTATACCAAGAAAACCATGTTCTGGAGCTCTTATGACTTGCTCATTTCGGTCTAGATAAGACATTGAATATCCATATCTAATTTCGGTATCTTCTATTAGGTTTGTTAGTGTTTTATTTGTAGGAACTAAAGTTTCAAAAGACAATTGCTGTAATGTATAATCAGGAACAATTGTTAGTTTTTTTCCTTTAATTAATTCATACACTTCATCTGGAATTAACTTTTGAAAAACCAGATACGATACTTTTTGGTATTGTGTTAATTGCTCTTGATTAGAAAATGAATGAGATAACTGTTTGTATAATGTGAAAATATCTGTATTTAGTTGAGTAACTTCATGAATAGGAAACAATATAGATTTGGTGGCAGAACTGAATAATCCAAACCCTTGATCCTTGTTAAGAATATATTGTAGAATGACTTCTTGATCTGTAGTGTATTTTTTTTTAAGATGATGATATGGGAGTATTGTTATTTTTTTTTTGGTAGCTGCATAATCCGGAAAAGCAATGGTAAGAGAGTCTACAAATTGCTCATAGATTCTTTTGTGCTCATAAATTGCTTCTTTTAGTAGAGTTTTGGTGGTGTTTGATCCATTAGCCTTATTTTGCAATGTGTTTTCTGAAAGATAGATATTGCGTTTTAAAGCAAACTCTCGTTTAGCGATATGATCAGGCAGATTGGTGTTTTTTTTGGCTTGTTCATTGGTAATGTCTTCTAATAATAATAAAGCCTTATTTTTTTCCATAAAATAATAGGCTTCTTTTGGTTTGCGAAGTAAATAACAAACTTCTACTGCTTTCATATACAGCTCAGCTCCTTGTTCTCGCCAAAATAGCTTGGACTTGTATTCTGTACTTTCAAAACGAATTATATCTACCAATTGATCTGCTAGTTTATAGGTTTGAAGTGCATGTACAAGATGATTCTTATTTTGATCATGTTTATAATAGCTAACCCAACCATTAGCTTTGCTGATTAGGTGTCCTAATAGGCGATATTTATTAGCAGCTAATGTTAAAGCCTCAGATGAAATCATATCATTATATGCAATGATTTTAGTTTTATCAATAGCAATAGCTTTTTGATAGTGTAACAAACCTTCTTCAAATTCATCATTCTCAATATAGTAATCACCCAGATTTTCATAAGGAGAACTATAATTAGGATTATAAAGAACTGCTTTTTTTGAATTCAAATATGCCTCCTCATAATTTAAAAGCCTAGATTGAGAAAGTCCAAGACTATTATATACTATTGCTAAGGAGATTGAATCATTTTTATTAAGGTTTTCTAATACTTCTTTGAAAGCAGCAATTGCATTTAGGTAATCATCGATTCTTAAAAGTCTATTGCCTTCGATTTGCCGGATTCGACTATTATTGAATTTACTTTGTAAGCTGTTATTTATCATAACAGAATCAGCTTTAAATAAATCGATTTGAATTTCTTTAGAAAATTCTTTATATCCCATAGCCGAATAAGTGCTTGCTCGATCTATAAGTGCACGAACTAATAGTTTCGGATATTTTTTATTTTTTTTACAAAACAAAATTACTTTTTCAAATCTATCTAATGCTTTATAAAAATCTCCTATTGCAGTATAAGAATTAGCCACTAGTCTGTGAGTGTCTATTGTTTTTTTATCAATATGACCAATAGCAATCAATTCATTATAAGCATCAATTGCTTCAAAGTGATGTTTTCTTCTATGATTAAAATAACCAATATTAAATAAAGAGTTTTTTAAGTCTTTATAATTTATGCTATCTAGTTTTTTTCTGATTTCTGCAGCTTTTTTTGCATATTCAATTCCTTGCTCTAAAAAAGCATCACTTCTTTCTTGTCTCCATCTTACTCCATAATACCATCTTGCGCTATAATCATGATAGCAATCTGCCAAAACTTTAGGTGCCATATTCTTGGTATTTTTTAGAAAAAAAGAATCTAATTGTTGTTGGCGTACCTTGATAGAGTATTCTGAAGCAATAATTTCTCTTAGGTGTTCTCTTTGTTGTGAAAAGCAAAAGAAAGGTAAGAGTAATAGCAGTAAAGATTTAAAAGATGGTCTATAGGTCATTATATAAAAATAGGAATTTTATATAAGTTAAAGCGTAGGTTTTTACAGGAAAACCTACGCTTTAAAAACCTTTATTTTTTTAGGTTATTTTTATACTTAATTATCTTTATCAGTAACGATAACTTTACCTTCTTTAGTTACTTCTTGCATGTGGGGAGAAGTATATGCAGCATTAAATAACTCATTTTTAATTCCCGGTGGGAAAGTGCTACCTTTACTATAGAAATCTGCCACTCTAGAAGAGGTAAAGGCACAAGAAAAAGAAGTGCCTTGCGGTTGTTTTTCAAGCCCTCCCATAGCCGGAAAATACCCACTAAACGGAGCCACCATATCTATGCTGATATTTCCATAGTTTGATCTTGTTGCTAATCTAGCATTTTGTATAACATTTGTTACAGGATTTATATCTGGTAAACCACCTTTAATATCACACCCTCCAACGGTTAATAAATTTATTGAATTATATCCAGAAGGAAAATGTAAATATTGACCTCCATCGACATCATAAGGTCCATTTTGTGAATCTGGGGTAACATTGCCAGCAGATGCAACAAATAATGTTCTTCTTAGTCGACTATTAATCATAGTTTTTAGGATGTCTTGCTTTGATGGTAATATTTCTTCAGCTTCTATATACCAGCCAAAACTCATATTTACAATATCTATTCTTGGTCGTTTGTGTATTACATAATTCATTGCGCAAATGATATTCCAATACGAGCCTCTACCATTTTCATTAAATGCTTTGACGGCTAGAATTCTATGATCAATATTCTTTTTGTCTAGTTCTTTCGTAATAAGTTTTGTGACCAAAGTACCATGACCGGCATCATCCTGTGGATTTGGATCCCCATTAACAAAATCCCAACCCGAAACCTCACTAGGACAACTTTGATTTCTTGAGTATCCATATAAAAACGGTTTAGAAAATGAAGCATAGTCTACTCCAGTATCTATGATGGCGATATTAACGGTATTTCTACTTCCGGGAGGTGCTATGAGATCATTTTGAGTAGGAACCCCAAAGGCAACTTGTTGATCATCGATAGAAAAGTATAACTGGTAATCTCCTTCTACATCTGCATCAGTTTCTAAATTATCAACCACATCTTCTACACTAATCTGGGTATTGTCTATGATCCATAACTCTAGATCACTATCTCCACAGGAGCAGGGTTCATAATTAGTAACATGATTTTGATACCTTTTAAGGTATCTTTGCGAAGCTGTTAAGTGTGGTTTATATCGAACGACTACTTGATTTCTTGATTTTATAGCGGGTCGATCTACAGTTTTGGCATTGCTACTTACAAAATCTGTTATTTCTGATTGATTATCTGATCTAACCGGTATTTCTTCATCGCTAGAACATCCTTGCAGTATTAAAAATAGTATTCCGATTAATAAAAACATTTTTTTTTCCATGATTTGCTTGTTTTGTGTATTAATTTGTTGGTTTTAATGTTTTGAGTTCTTTTTTTGAGATACTCTAATATTGTCTGTATTTGTATATTTGTTCTTAGGATTACAAAAAAGTAAGAATGTTACCCTAATAATGCTAACTTTTTTAATCATTAGATCGTTTATAGTACATGACCAGCAAAAATTACGATGATTTCTTACTACAAAGTCTTGTCTCTGGTAATGAAACAGGGATTAAGGAAATCTACAAAAAAATATACCCCAAAGTCTTCAATTATGTATTAAAACACGATGGATCAGAAGACGATGCTAAAGATGTTATGCAAAAGGCATTATTACAACTGGCTACAAGAGCACAGGCAAAAGAGTTCGAAATAACCTCTTCTTTTGAAGGATATTTGTTTACCACCTGTAAAAATGTATGGAGAAGAGAAGCAAAATTATCAAAAAACAGGGTAACAAATGATCATGTTATTGATCTTGTACATGAAGAACGGGATATTGCATTGGCTGCTTTTGAGCAAGATAAATGGGAATTGTTTCAGGAGAAGCTATTAGAAATCTCAGAAAACTGTAGAAAAATTCTAGAGTATTTCTTTAACAAAACACCCTATGTCAAAATTGCTGAAGCACTTGGATATGCTACAGAAAATACGGTACGACAACGTATTTTTAAATGCAAAACAAAGCTTAAAGACGCTATACAATCTGATGCTCGCTATAAAGAATTGAAAGCCCTATGAATGCTCTAGAAAAAGAAATAGAATTATACCTTGATGGAGAAATGACTCCTGAACAAAAGATAGCTTTTGAGGAAAAAATTAATACAGATCCTCAACTACAAAAAGATGTTATAACCTACCAGGAAATGTATGCAATGTATAATGATACTGATTGGAATACTACAGATATTGCTACCAAAAATGAAAAAGTCATTACATATCAGGATTTTTTGAAGAGTGAAAAAGGAAAAGCACTTGCAAATAGTATAAAGAATGTCGGAAACACATATTTTCAGGAAGAATCAACATCTGGTATAAAAAAATGGATACTATATGGAATGTCTATTGCTGCAATTTTTGTTATTGGTTTTTTTGTGATATATCAATCCAGTACTGCTGCAAGTACAGAAAACCTATATGCAGAATACAAGAACTGGGATGACCTTCCTTCTTTAACCCTAAGAAATAATAATACAGCCCTTGCTAGAGCTGAAAAACTTTTCAAACAACAAAACTACCAAGAGGCATTAGCTATTTTTTTAGAACATCAACCAGTTGGAACTAAAAACCTGAACCCTCAAATAACTTTGTATACTGGTATTACACAATTAGAATTGGATCAAAACGAAACTGCTATTAAAACCTTTAAACAATTACTAAACAGTAATACACTTGATGCTCAAAAAGCAAATTGGTACCTAGCATTAACATATCTAAAAATGGGCAATATAGAGAAGACCAAAGAGATGTTGCAAATTATTATTGAGGATCCTAAAAACGATCAATATCAAGAAGCTAAGGATCTTATAAATGAGCTATAATCATCTCTACTAGTTGTTATTTTTAGTGCAATATTTTTTTGATTACTTAATTCGTTTTAAAGCCTCTTTTTCTGATAATGGTTTAAGTTTTGTTGTAGCAACAAACTCCACAACTGCTTCTGGGTTTACTTTTGAGTACTCTCGTAATGCCCATCCAATTGCTTTTCTGATAAAAAACTCATTAGACGATTTATGATCATCGCAAAGGTTGAATAGTAGTTGATGATCAGTTTTGTTTTTATAGCCTAATTGAAATAAAATAGCACTTCGGTTCAGCCACATATTTTTTGAAGAAGAAAACCTATTGATCACAACAGGGATTTGATCAGAGAACTGAAGTAAATAGTTGCCTAAAATATGTTTTGCTATAAAATCAACAGAATCCCACCATGAGTTGGTAACGATTAGTTTTTCGATAAAATTAATATCAGAGATTTCATATTTCTTCTTCAGAAAACAATCTGTAATTTCTATAGCGCAATAATGTAATTCACGCTGCGGCTTTTTATATAATGTACTGGTGATTTCAATTACATTGTCTCTTGTCAATTCAGGCTTAGATTTATTGACAATTTCTTTTAATATTGTTTTTCTAATTGGCGCTTTAATTCCGTAATAAGTAAAAAGGTTTTTCATGTATTTCTCCATGGCAACAGCTTCAGTTGGATTAGCGTTGTCTTTCAATTTTGAAATTAATGCATCAATAAAATTCATGTTTTTTATTTAAAAACCGATGGCCGTATCATCACCACGCTTATCGGCACCACCTTCTAGAGTTCCATCTGGTAAAACAAGGATACCGTCTACTTTACCAATAATTTTTGAAGTCTCTTCATCGGTCGTATAGCCTTTTTGTCTTAAGTTCTCTAATAAGTCGGGATCAAATGAGTGAGGTTCAAAAACGACTACATCTGGTAACCATTGGTGATGAAAACGCGGGGCATTTACGGCATCTTGCATCGTCATACCAAACTCTTTTACGTTTAATATGGTTTGCAATACAGAAGTAATAATGGTTGCACCCCCAGGGGTACCTACAGACATCCAAAGTTGATCATCTTTTTCTACCAGCGTTGGAGTCATTGAGCTAAGCATTCTTTTTTCGGGAGCTATGGCATTGGCTTCTGCACCAATTAACCCAAACATATTTGGCACCCCTGGTTTAGCACTAAAATCGTCCATTTCATTGTTTAGAAAAGTACCCACTTCTGGAACATATAATTTTGAACCATAGGCTCCGTTAAGCGTTATCGTTACCGAAATTGCATTTCCAAATTGGTCAACAATAGAGTAGTGGGTCGTTTCATCACTTTCATACCCAGGTATTACTCCGCAGTTAATATCTGAAGATTTGGTTGCTTTGTCAAAACTAAAATCTGACATTCGATCGGTCAAGTAGGGCTCGCCTATCAAAGTGTCAATAGGGATTTTAACAAAATCTGGATCACCGAGATAAAAACTACGATCTGCATAGGCTCTTCGTTCGGCTTCAGTTATTAGTTGAATTGTTTTAAGTTGGTTATGCCCATATTGGTTAACATCATAGGGTTCTATCATTTTCATGATCTGCCCAAGGCATACTCCGCCACTAGAGGGAGGAGACATAGAAATGATTGAAAGATCTTTGTATTTAAAACGTACTGGATCGCGCCATTTTGCTTCATATTTAGACAAATCTTCTATTGTAATTATCCCACCATTAGATTGAATGCGCTCTACTAGTTTTTTTCCTGTTTCTCCTTCGTAAAATTCTGATTTTCCATTTTTAATAATACGTTTTAGAGTTTCGGCTAGTTTTATGTTTTTGATAGTATCTCCAGCTTTATAACCTTTAGCAAATAGAATAGTGTCTTTATTGACTTCAAAAAATAAGTCTTGATAGTAATCAAAGCGTTTTTTTTGATTCTCGGTAATAACAAAACCACGATTTGCTAATTTAACTACAGGGGTGAGTAGCTCTTCAATTGGTATGGTGCCAAATTTTTTATGAACAGCAAATACTCCAGCTACTGTTCCAGGGACTCCTATTGCAAGAGCACCTACCTGGCTTTTTTCTGGGATAGCGTCTCCGTTTTCATCGAGATACATATCTTTTGTTGCTGCCAACGGAGCTTTTTCTCTATAATCTAATGCTCCTGTTTCTCCATTAGCTTTGCGATAGACCATAAAACCACCACCGCCTAGACTCCCCGCAAAAGGATATGTTACTGCAAGTGCCATTTCTGTCGCGACCATGGCATCAAATGCATTGCCTCCTTTTTGCATAATGGCAGAACCAATTTTTGAAGCTTCTTCTCGAGCAGAAACTACCATTGCTTTTTGAGTAATAAGGCCACGAACAGGCTTGTATGGTTTAGTAATTTTTTCTGAATCTGTTTTACAAGACAAGAAAAATAGTATAGCTATGAAAAAAAGTATAGATTGTTTCATAATTTAAAGTTTTTTCATTTCATTTTTAGTGTATATGATTAGTTCTTCAAAAAAAGAACGAAATTCTGTATCAAAATCAGTGTAATATTGTTCCAATTCAACGACAGCAAGATCCATTTTAGATTGGTTCTTTGTTCTTCTATTCATACCTGCTAATACATTACCAATTCCAGAAATAGAAGCATAGTTAAGCAACCAGTTATCTTTTTCCATATATGGTAATAAATGTTGAATACGTTTAGGTAATATTTCGTGGTTTTCATGAAGTAATTCATAAAAATCTAAGGTGTATTTTTCTAAAGGAACATCAGAATATTTTGCCCAATTTGCTGCCAGAAAATGATCGTATAGAATATCTACAATTACGGTGCTATAATGCCTGTATTTTGGAAATAGCCTGGAAACACTTTTTTTTACAATATCATGCGAATCTGTATATGAATCAATTTTTCGATGTAATGTAATCCCTTTGCTAATGCGATCTGGATAGTCTAGAAACTTTTTTCCTTTTACAGAATCAGCTATGAAATTACCAATTTTTAATTCGGGATCTTCTCCAGAGAGATAAATGTGAGCTAAGAAATTCATAGGGTTAAAATACGAGTTTTTTTAATGAAGTCTAATAATAAATGGTCGTTTATAATGTAATCCATGTTGTTGGTACAAAAAAAATGTGTTTTAGATCTCTTTTAAATTACTTTTGAGTGGATCAATTATTTTATAACCATGTTTCTCTATCAATTTATAGGTATAAAAATTAAACGTCATCAAAGTGTTTGTCGATGTATTGTAAAGGATTTTTTTAGATCTCTTATTTTAGGCTTTTTTCTGGTTCTTTTTTCTTGTAATGAAGAGCAAAAGAGTGAAAAATTCATAAAAGAAAATACATTTACGAATGGGATTGAAGGTCCCGCTACGGATCATCTTGGAAATATTTATGCCGTTAACTTTGGTAAGGAAGGTACAATCGGAAAGGTCACCCCAGATGGAATAGCTACTTTGTTTTTGGAGCTCCCGTTAGGAAGCATAGGTAATGGAATACGATTTGGAAATAATAGAGAGATGTATATTGCAGATTATGCAAAACATAATATTCTCAAGGTTGATATGAAAACAAAAGAAATTGAAATCTTTGCGCATCAATCACAAGCAAATCAACCAAATGATATTACTATAGGAAGAGGTAATATTATCTATGCCAGTGATCCTGATTGGTCAAAAGGGACAGGTAATATATGGAAAGTAACTAAAGAAAAAGGCTTTGAGCTTTTAGAAGATAATATGGGAACTACAAATGGAATTGAAGTTAGTACCGATAAAAAAAGATTATTTGTTAATGAATCTGTTCAAAGAAAAGTATGGGTATATGATATAATAGATAATGGTGAGGTAAACAATAAAAGGTTATTCTTTTCATTTGACGATTATGGATTAGACGGAATGAGATGTGACGATAATGGAAACCTTTATATATGTAGATATGATAAAGGTACGGTGGTTGTTTTGTCTAAAGAAGGTGAATTTTTAAAAGAATTTATACTTAAAGGTAAGAAACCAACTAATATTACTTTTAGCAATGATTATAAACTGTTTTATGTTACTATTGCTGATAAGGGTAATATTGAAAAAGTTAAAAATATATTATAAGTAAAAAGTAAAAAACTCTTTCTTTTCAGAACTTTATAGGACATTAAATTGTAGCAGTTCATGGTATCTTGTACATTTGTCATCAAAATCGAATAATCAATCATTAGTATGACATTAATAAAATCAATCTCTGGAATTCGCGGGACTATAGGAGGAAATGTAGGTGATAATCTCACACCAGTAGATACTGTAAAATTTGCTTCGGCATATGGTAGTTGGCTAAAAAATGAAACCAATAAAGAACATCCGATTGTGGTTGTTGGTCGCGATGCTCGTATTTCGGGTGCTATGATACAACAATTAGTAATGAATAGCTTAGTGGGTCTTGGGATACATGTTATTGATTTAGGACTTTCTACTACACCTACTGTTGAGATTGCAGTGCCTATCGAAAAAGCAGATGGTGGTATTATTCTAACAGCAAGTCATAATCCAAAACAATGGAATGCTTTAAAATTATTGAATAATAAAGGAGAATTTTTGAATGCAGAAAATGGCGAAAAGATTTTAAAAATTGCAGAAAATGACTCATATACTTTTGCTGAAGTTGATGATTTGGGGAGCATTACTGTAAACGATACTTACATTGATAAGCATATAGAAGAAGTACTAAATTTATCTCTGGTTGATGCCGAAATAGTGAAACAAGCTGGTTTTAAAGTGGTGGTTGATGCAGTAAACTCAACAGGAGGGATAGCAATTCCAAAACTTCTTAAAAAAATGGGTGTAGATGTTGTAGAGCTATATTGTGATCCTACGGGACATTTTCCTCATAACCCAGAGCCTCTTAAAGAACACTTAACCGATTTATCAGAGTTGGTCGTTAAGGAGAAAGCTGATTTTGGACTTACAGTAGACCCAGATGTAGATCGTTTGGCATTTATGAGTGAGGATGGAGAGATGTTTGGAGAAGAATATACATTGGTGGCTTGTGCAGACTTTGTGTTAGGAAAAACACCAGGTAATACGGTTTCTAATTTATCTTCGAGTAGAGCATTAAGAGATGTGACTCAAAAACATAATGGAACGTATGAAGCCAGTGCAGTAGGAGAGGTGAATGTGGTTTCGACAATGAAAGCAAATAAAGCAATTATAGGTGGAGAAGGTAATGGTGGAATCATTTATCCAGAATCACACTATGGTCGAGATTCTTTGGTTGGGGTAGCACTGTTTCTTACACATCTGGCAGAGAAGAAGTGCACTGTAAGTGAATTACGAAATAGTTATCCGTCATATTTCATGAGTAAGAATAAAATTCAATTGACACCGGGCTTAGATGTTGATGCTATTTTGAAAGGTTTTCATGAAAAACATGCTTCAGAAGAAGTTTCGACTGTTGATGGTGTAAAAGTAGATTTTACTGATTGTTGGGTGCATTTACGCAAAAGTAATACAGAACCAATCATTCGAATTTATACTGAAGCTTTAAGCCAAGACAAGGCAGATCAATTAGCAGAAAACACGATCCAAACACTAAAAGAAATAGCAGGAATTTAATATAATAAAAACACCCTATTTGTTTTTAGCTTAATAGGGTGTTTTTTTATAGTGAATACTTTTCTTAATCAAGAATAGCATTTTTTGGTATCTCTGCATTACGATGTTTCCATCGTTTATGAGTCCATAAATAATTTTCGGGCTTGGTATAGATCTGTTTTTCTAACAGTTTTATGAATTGTTTAGTAATTGCATACTCTTCAGAATTTTTAGGATCTTCAGAAATTGGAATGATAGATGCTTGGTAATGACCTCTTTTTACTTTCTCTACATGTAGATAAAAGATGCTCATGTCTAACCTTTTAGATAGCACTTCTCCTCCGGTCACTGCAGGTACTTTTATTCCCATAAAGTCGGTCCAGTACAAGGCTCTATTAATTTTTGGAGATTGATCAGAAATCAAACCGTAGATACATAATTCTGGATTTTCTTTTTGCTGGTCTTTGGTAACCTGCCTAAATACCTTAGCACTTGGTATTAAACGTGCGCCAAACCTGCCCCGAATACGGTGTACTAATCTATCAAAATATTTATTCTTTATAGGCTTATAAATACCTACACATCTAAATTTTGAAATGATATCAATACTATTTGTCCACTCATAACTGTTATAATGCCCCATCATTATAACAACACTTTTGTTTTTAACTTCTAGCTCTTTAAGCTTATCAATATTAATAATTTCGAACCGCTTGGTCATTTCTTCTGAACTAATAGAAATGGATCTAATCATTTCTAAAAACATATCACACATATGTTGATACGACTTTCTACTTATTTCATTAATTTCTGACTCGGTTTTTTCTGGAAATACAAGGTTTAGGTTTTCTCGTACAGTTTTTCTCCTGTATCTTATAATATAGTAGGTTAATACAAATATGAAGGTCGAAAATCCATAGAATAATCTCCAGGGTAATTTAGAAACTAGCCATAAAATAGGATAAACAAGGCGATATATTAATAATTGCATAAGTGGCGATTAAAGCTCACAAAGGTAAACTTATTTATCAGTATTTGGTAACTGCGCTGGGTTTAATCTATTGTTGCACCTTCTGGGGCTTCTGACTGTGCATTACGATGTTTCCAACGTTTATGAGTCCATAGATAATACTGTGGTTTGTTATGAATTTGTTTCTCAAGTATTCTTAGATAACTTTTCACAATACTGTAGTCCTCACAACTTTTTGGATCATCGGTTATAGAGACAAATGTGGCTTCATAGTATCCTCTTTTTAGTTTTTCGACTTTCAGATAAAATACATTTAAATCTAATCGTTTGGCTAGCACTTCAGCTCCTAAAAATGTTGGTACTTTTACACCCATAAAATCAGTCCAATATTTTGCATTATAAATTTTTGGAGATTGATCGGCAGCTAGTCCATACATATATACACCATCTCTTTCTTGATCTTTAGTAATTTCTTCCATAGCATTTTTGGTAGTTACTACTCTAGATCCAAAACGAGCACGAATCCTTCGAACTAATCTGTCAAAATACTTATTTTCTATACGTTTATATACCCCTACCGCTTGTATTCCTGTTTGTATATCAACTACATTTGCCCATTCATAACTGGCATAATGTGCCATAAATACCATCATGCTTTCGCCTTTGGCTTCTAATTCATGCAGTTTATCAAGGTTTGTCACCTTAAAACGTTTCATCATTTCTTCGTTAGAAATAGAAATCGATTTGATCATCTCTAAAAACATGTCACATAGATGTTTGTAAAATTTTTTACGAATACTATGGATTTCTTTCTCTGATTTTTCTGGAAAAACCAATTGCAAGTTTTCTTTTACCGTTTTTCTTCGATAGCGTATGATATAGTACGTTAGCAGATAAATAGAAGTTGAGAATGCATAAAACAATCTCCAGGGTAATTTTGAAATTAACCACAGAATAGGATATACTAAGCTATAAACAAGTAATTGCATAAAAAAAATGGTGGAGTTTGGATGCGAAAATACATGTATTTTGTTAAAACCCATCTATTAAGTGTTAAAAAAGCTAAGCTTAAACTTTTAAAACAATAGAGTGGTAAAGTGGTTTTGAGCTGAGTTAATGATCATTAATCAATAATAGCCCCTTTAGGGATTTTTGAATCTTTGTGTTTCCAACGTTTATGAGTCCAAAGGTAAAATTCGGGTTTATTACGAATTTGTTCCTCCAGCATTCTTAGGTAAGTTTTTGTAATATAATGATTCTCACAATTTTTTGCATCATCAGTTATAGGTATAAATTTTGCTTGATAATGACCACGTTTTACTTTTTCTACTTTTAGATAGGTAACGGCCATATCCATTCTTTTAGCAATAACTTCTCCTCCTAATATTGTTGGTACTTTAACTCCCATAAAATCGGTCCAATACATTGAGTTTTTTAATTTTGGAGATTGATCTGATAGCATACCATAGGCACATAAACTTTTATGAACTTTATCTCTTGTGATTTCTTTTATAACATTGTGGCTTTCTATCAACCTATTACCAAATTTACCTCGTATACGATGTGCTAATGCATTAAAATATTTATTTCTTATTCTTTTGTATACAGCAGCTATAGGAAAATCCATTACAAATTGAGCTGCAATTGCCCATTCGTAACTGGCATAATGCCCCATTAATACGACGATACTTTTATTTTTTGATTGAAGATCTTTAAAAGTATGTGGATCAATAATCTCAAATCGTTTAGTCATTTCTTCTTTGGATATGGATAAACTTTTGATCATTTCCATAAACATATCACACATATGTTTGTAGAAACTCTTCTGAATTTTTTGAATTTCTTTCTTTGACTTTTCTGGAAAAACCAAATTCAAATTATAATTTACGATCTTTTTTCTATACCCGATAATATAATAAGTGATTGCATATATCCCAGTAGAAAACATATAAAATAACCTCCAGGGTAATTTAGAAATTAGCCAAAGTATTGGATATGCTATACGGTAAATTATTAGCTGCATTAAGAATTAAATTAAGCCTACAAAGATAAAATTATTGGATTTTTTAAAATCATAAACTTATGCTAATAACAAGCTAAAATCAACTAAGATTTATGTGGTTAAAACATAAGGTATATTTATATTTGGATAAAATTATCATATATGGGGAAACTTGATATTGTTTTGATTGCTATTATAGGAGTTAATGTACTAATGTCGTTAAAGGGGTTTAATGACTTTTCTTTTTTTGAGAAGTATAAGTTTAATATTGGCGGAATAAGACGAGGAGAACAAATAAGGATGTTGACATCTGGTTTTTTACATGTCGATTTAACCCACTTGTTTTTTAACATGTTTACGCTGTATTTTTTTGCTCCAGTTGTTCTTGGGTTTTTAGGTAATATTAAATTCTTGGTAGTATACTTTGGTAGTTTGTTTGTAGGTAATATATTTTCATTGTTTTTTCATAAAGATGAATATCATTATAGTGCAGTTGGAGCTAGTGGAGCAGTATCTGGGGTTATATATGCAGGTATTTTATTTAGACCAGATATGAGTTTGTATCTAATGTTTATTCCTATCCCTATTCCTGCTTATATATTTGGTATTGGATATCTGTTATATTCTATCTTTGGTATGAGAAACAGAGTTGGTAATATAGGTCATGATGCTCATTTTGGTGGAGCAGTTGGAGGGTATATTATAACATTGATTTTGGCTCCTTGGCTATTTCAAGAAAATTTATTGATGATTGGTTTATTGGCAATTCCAATTGTTATTCTTTTTGTATTGCAAAAACTAGGAAAACTATAGGTAAAATAAAAAAGCGACTTTAAAAAGTCGCTTTTTTATTAAATTTCGGAAAGATATACTACAGTGCTTTCTCTCCTAATAATTCTGATATTTTTTGTTCTAAAGCAGGTCCTCTAAGATTTTTGGCAATTACATTACCGTTTTCATCAATGATAAAGGTTGCAGGAATAGATCTAACACCATATGCCTTTGCAATAGGTTCTTGCCAGAATTGTAAATTAGATACATGATTCCATTCTAACTGATCATCTGCTATAGCTTTTGTCCATGCTTCTTGTTTTTTGTCTAAAGAAACTCCGATAATATTTAAGCCTTTGTCATGATATTTATTATATACTCTCACTACATTAGGGTTTTCCATTCTACAAGGTTTACACCAAGATGCCCAAAAATCGATAATAGTAATTTTACCCATAGATTGTTTTAACGATAGCACATTACCATTAGGGGTTGGTGCAGAAAAATCTTCAGCTTCACTACCTATGTCTATTCTTTTTTGCATAGCTATGGCCATGGCATTATTAATAAGACGATCAAGATTTTTACCTAATCGAGTTGTTTTTAATGTGTCGGCTAGCGAGGCATATTTTTCTTTTGCTTCTTTTGCAGGTATAGCTTTTAGATTTAGAAGATCTGTTAATGCCATAACAGCTACAATAGATGTTTTATGATTGTTTGTTAATTCTACACGAAATTCTTTTTCTTTTTGATCGATTTCTTGTCTTTTAGCAGCTATTTTTTGAGCTTTCTCAACTTCTTTTAACTTAGATGCAATTTGGTATTGAGTATTGAGTTCAATTTTTTCTTTACCCAAATTATTGACCATATTTAAGTACTTGAAAAATAATTCATTTTCATTTCCTCCTTTAACTATAGATGATCGTAGACTATCTTTAAAAATAGTCATTTTAATGGGGTGATTTTCTGCTAAGAATAAAACGTTACCAGGGTTATCTTTAAATGTTATGTAATTAAAATCATTACTTTCTGGGACAGGGAGTATTAATTCAAACTGTTGTTTTTGTATTACAGCCGAATCGATAATAGTTGGTCTATTGGATTGATTTATAGAATTTACATACACTACAGTACCATCTTCAAATCCATTAGTTTCTGCAGTTATCGAATATCCTTTTTTATCTTTTGTACAAGCCACAAGCATTATTGTTGTTGCCAGTAGTATAATTCTTTTCATAGTATTTTGAGTTTTTTCGAGCATAAAAATAAAGAATCCAAATTAGATACTCCAAAAATTAACTTTTTGATATCAAAATTGTTAATGCAATCCTATAAAGATTGTAAAATCAGAAAAACTGATGTTTTACGTAACATTTTTTGTAATTTATAGTCTAATTTTATGATATCACGAGTTAATTGTGTCCAATTTATAGCTTTTAATTCGTCTTAATAATTGAAAAATAGAATTTAATTAATTGTTAATATCTGGTAATACAATTCGGTTTGTATTACTTTTGTTAAAAATTCCACAAAGAATACGTATGAGGGTGCTAGAGCAAGATTTTCCGTTGGATATTTGGATTAGCTTTTCAAAGTTTTTTGAACAATATAGAGCGTTTCTTAAAAGTGATAAAGAATTTCTTAAGGAACGTGCCTTACGCATTCTAAAAATAGCCGAAGACTATCCAGAGCTTGAAGAGGGTATCAAAGAAGAAAAGAGAGTAATAGAATTATTGCCTCAAATTGATTTGATATTAGAAGATGCTTTTGCTCAAGTATTACAAAAGAATGAAATAAAAATTGCAACAATACCTTTTCATAATACGGTATTAAAAGCTACAGACCGCTACCAAAATATAATTAAAGCTGCAGGAGAGGGTTTTGAACCTCAGATTAAAAATCTAGATGAAGACCATTATTATATTATGGGATGTAGTATAATTTTAGGAACTTATTATGGTTATAATATAGATTTTAGAAGACCTTTCTTTTATGATATACCTGATGCTTTAGGTATTATACGTCACTATAGAATCCTATATAATGGAGATTTTCTAGATATCATAAAAACCGATAAAGCCAAAGATATTACAGATGATGATGTAGCAGAATTATTAGACAGTTTTGATAATATTGACATTTGGAAAGAAAAATTCCCCCCTAATAGTTGGATATTTAAAGGCATAATAATTGCCAATATGTTCGATGTTACTACCGATGTGTCATTATCTGATTTTAAAACTAGCCTAATAAGGTATGATAAAACACAAGGAGATTTTGTAGGTAGTTTTCAAGAGATTTTTAGGGCCATATTTAATCTTTATGAAATTAAAGTTGGTTTTTCTAATTATAATCCCGAAGATCAAGTTTTTGAAAGAGTACCTTTTAAAAATATAGATAGTTATATTTTGTATGATCAGTTTTCTGATAATTGTGAAGCAGCTTTATGTAAAGGTACTTACTATCATATGTTTGAAAAATCTACATATTTTGCTATTTCTGATGTAAAAAAATATCAGAAATCTACTCCCGATGAAAAAATGTATAAGAACCTGGTAGCTCAAGGGATCAATAGTGCAATTATAGCTCCTATAAAAAGTGAAGGTAAATTATTAGGTATATTAGAGATTGTTTCTCCTAATGTTCATGAACTAAATAGTATAAACGCAAATAAACTACAGGATGTTATGCCATATTTGGTAGATTCTGTTCTTCGTTCTAAAACCAAATCCGAAAACGAATTAGAGCTGATCATCCAACAAGAATGTACCTCAATACATCCTAGTGTACATTGGAAATTTAGACAAGAAGCCAAACGATTTATGCGTGCGATTGTTGACGAAAACCCTTTGTCTTTTAGAGAAGTAGTGTTTGAAAACGTTTATCCATTGTATGGGCAAATAGATATCAAAGGATCTTCTGATGCACGTAATCATGCGGTTCAAAAAGATTTGGTGTTACAACTTAAAGAGATTTCTAAAGTCATTAATAAAGTAATTCAATATAGTCCACTACCAATTTACGAGCAATTAAATTTTAGAACGAATCAGTATATTAATTCGATCACCGAGCAATTACAAGTTGATAGTGAACAAAAAATTATAAACTTCATTAAAAAAGATATCACCCCATTATTTAAGCATCTTAAAAGAGATAATAAAGAACTTAGTGTTCTTATTGGCAACTATGATGATCTCCTTGATAAGACGATAAAAACTGTATATAGATATCGTAAGGCTTATGATGAGTCGGTTATGCTTATTAATAAAAAAATGGCTGCTTTGTTAGATCAAAAACAAGATGAAGCACAAGGTATGTATCCTCATTACTTCGAACGTTTTAAAACAGATGGGGTAGAGCATAACATGTATATAGGAGAATCTATTACAAAGCAAAATAGTTTTAATAAAGTGTATTTGTATAACTTAAGGTTGTGGCAACTACAAGTAATGTGCGAAATGGAGAATGCATATTACCAAATGCAAAAAGATCTACCTGTTGCTTTGGATGTGGCATCTATGGTATTAGTATTTAATTCCTCATTATCTGTTAGATTTAGGATGGATGAAAAACGATTTGATGTAGATGGCACCTATAATGCTAGATATGAAGTGGTAAAAAAACGAGTTGACAAATCCAAAATCAAAGGAACCGATCAACGAATTACAGAAAAAGGGAAGTTGGTAATTGTATACTCTCAAAGTTCTGATGAAAGAGAGTATGTAAAGTATCTTAATTTCTTACAATCTAAAAATTATCTAGAAGACGAGATCGAAATTGTAGAATTGGATGACCTTCAAGGAGTAACTGGTCTTAAAGCATTACGAGTTAATATTCTTTATAACAAAGACAAACGTGATAAAGAGTATTATACGTACGAAGACCTTATGAAAGAATTGAATTAAATAAATCTCTACTGTAACGAGTTAAATGCTATTATAAAGCTTATTACCGACGTTACAATTCCTATCATAAATACAGTATATGTTATTCTTAAGATCTTATATTTTTTGTGCAATACCTTACCTAAAAAATATAAATCTTTAATCATGGTATCATAGATATAGTCCTTGTCTGCCATAAGCTCTCCCATTGCCCACTTGTATTCATTTAAAGGCATTTTATGAAAATTTCCGAAAAATAATAGATTGACTTTTTTCTCTTCAATCTCTTTTCGAGTGAATTCACCACTAGTGACATTAGGTCTAGTTGCCAGTACTGATAGTACTATCGATGCAATACTAAATATCAAAAATATCAAAGTGGGATATATAAGGTACTGATTTGATGGATTATCTAATTTAGGAATAAGATTAGATAACGCAAGTGATATAATAATCGCATTTACCGAAAGAAGTATATTGGCCTTTGTATCTGCGATATCACTTAGCTTTAAGTGATTTCTTAAAGTAACTCTAAACAGTGTTTGAATTCCTTTTTCTGGGCTCTCTTCTTTTAGTAATTTTTTCAGTTTCTCTTTTTCCTTTTTCTTTTCTTTTTTATGTGCTGTTTGTTCTTCTAACATCTTAGCCAAGTTTTCTTCTTTTTTTGGTTTCCAATGTGTTTTGGCATATTCGGTATAATAACGATGCTTATTTTGAAATAGATCTATATTAGCCTTAAGCCATTCTGATGTATTTAAATTTTTTACTTTGTTAAACTTAAATTCGCGTCTCAATAATTCACTTGTTTCACCATAATAATCTTTTGCAAAGTGTGAAGCATCAGCATCTCTAATGATTTCTTCCATTAGATTGGTAGGCGTATGCTCCATTTTGGTTGCCATAATTTGTTCTGAGACTTTATCAATAATTTCAGGAGACACCTTTTGTTGCTTAAGAAATTGTTTTGCTATTTCTACACTATGCTCTTCATGATTTTCAGAACTTTTAGAATATCCCGTATCATGCAATAAAGCCGTTAATAATAAAACTTCTTTATCTTCATCAGAGATATTAGTGCTATCAATGATTTCTTTTGTACTTTTAAATACTCTTTTGGTATGATCGTAATTATGATAGAAACAAGAATTAGGAAGCTCTTTTTCAAAAAGCTCCGAAACAAAATTATCTGTTTTTTCTACAAGAGAAGACATAGTTTTATTTTTTCGATAACCAAATTAACTAAAAAAA
Source organism: uncultured Aquimarina sp. (assembly GCA_947501475.1). GTDB lineage: Bacteria > Bacteroidota > Bacteroidia > Flavobacteriales > Flavobacteriaceae > Aquimarina. The sequence goes on from CANMWA010000012.1 coordinate 169,872, forward strand.
AGATATTGTACTCTAAACAATGAATAAATATAATAAGATTATAATTATTGGTGTTATTACTATGCTTAGTTCATGTGCAACGTATTCACCTCAATATAAAGTCGAAAATTTCACGCAAACATTACCTAATAAAACAATAGATAAAACATTTTATCTGGTAGGAGATGCTGGTTATGCAAAACAAACAGAAAGTACCAAAGGACTTACTTTATTAAGAAAAGTACTAGATACGGCAAAAACTGAGAATCAGTACCTATTATTCTTGGGAGATAATATTTATCAAAAAGGAATGCCACCCAAAGATGCTCCCGAAAGATCTTTGGCAGAGCATAGAATCAATACTCAAATCGAAGTTGCTAAGAATTTTGATGGTAAGACCATTTTTATTCCGGGTAATCATGATTGGTATAATAATGGCCTACAAGGATTAGAGCGAGAGGAGAAATATGTGATTAAAAAACTAGATAATAAAGAAGCTTTTTTACCTCGCAAAGGTTGTCCAATCGAAAGTGTAGAAATAAATGATAATATACACTTGTTGATTTTAGATACCCAATGGTATTTGACAAATTGGGATAAGCACCCAACAATTAATGATAACTGTGAGATAAAAACAAGAGAGAAATTCTTTACAGAGGTTGAAGGCGAACTAAAAAAGAATGCCGAAAAAACAATACTTGTTGCCATGCACCATCCCATGTTTACCAATGGTCCTCATGGTGGGAAATATAGTTTTGACAAACATATTTTTCCTTCAAAAAAGAAAATTCCTTTACCAATTCTTGGTTCATTAGCCACTTTAATGCGTTCTCAGGGCGGAGTAACAGCACAAGATTTGTCGAATACACATTATAATAGATTAATGAGACGCTTATCGACAATGGCTAGAGGTATAGAAAAGATAGTTTTTGTGTCGGGTCATGAACATTCTTTGCAATACATCGATAACGAAGGCCTTAAACAAGTAGTATCAGGTTCGGGGTCCAAAGTTTCGTCGGCTTCTTTAGGAAAAGATGGTTTATTCTCATACCCCGGTCAAGGTTTTGCAGCGTTAGATGTATATACAGATGGTTCTTCTAATATACGCTTTTATGGAAATGAAGGCGAAGAAGCAAAATTAGTGTACCAAACCGAAGTGCATAAAAAAGAGGAAGCATACGATTTTAGCGGAACTTCTAATTCTTTTAACAATGAGATTTCAACATCTATTTATGCAGAGAATGAAATCAAAAAATCAAAGTTTTTTGAACTCATGTGGGGAGATCATTATCGATCTGTATACGGGAAAAATATTAAAGTACCAGTAGCTACCCTTGATACTTTGATGGGAGGTTTTAGGATTGAAAGACAAGGAGGAGGACAAGTAACAAGATCTCTTAGGTTAGTTGATAGCACAGGAAAACAATATAGCCTTAGAGCAATGCGTAAAAGTGTAGCGCAATTTTTGCAAAAAGGAGCATTTAAGTATACCTATTTAGGCGATAGTTTTAATGATACGTATACAGAAGATTTACTTTCGGATTTTTATACCTCTAGTTATCCGTATGCATTTTTAACAGTTGGTACATTAGCAGATGCCATTGGTGTATATCATGCAAATCCAAAGTTGTATTATATTCCTAAGCACCCAGCTCTTGGTAAATACAATGAAAACTTTGGTGATGAATTATATTTTCTAGAAGAACGCCCTGGTAAAGAGTTTTATGATGAAGTTTCTTTTGGTAAACCTAATGATATTGAAAGTACAGATGATCTGTTAAGTAAGCTTAGGAAAGATGAAAAATATCAAATAGACGAAGAGCATTATATAAGAACCCGACTTTTTGATATGTTATTAGGTGATTGGGATCGGCATTCTGATCAATGGCGATGGGCCCGTTTTGATACAGAAGAAGGTAAAATTTATAGACCGATTCCAAGAGATAGGGATCAGGTGTTTTCTAATTATGATGGACTAGCTCTTGGTATTATAAAGTTTGTGTCACCGCTATCACGTAAGTTCCAGGTATATGACGGTGAACTTAAAAAGGTGAGATGGATTAACTTATCTGGGATGCCATTAGATAAAGCATTAATTCAAAATTCAGAAAAAGAAATTTGGACCGCACAAGCCAGATATATTAAAGAAAACCTTTCTGATAAGTATATAGAAAAGGCATTTGACAACCTTCCAGAAGAATTACAAGGCGAAACTATAGAAAAAATAAAAAATAATTTTAAAACAAGAAGAGATCAAATCGAAAACATTGCAAATCAATATTATAAATATATAGCTAAGCATGTCATTGTAAAAGGAACCGATAAAGATGATTTTTTTGAAATAATAAGAAGTGATAATGAAACGAGAATTAAAATTTCAAGAATTAGAAAAGACAATATAGAAAAACCCTATAGCGAAAGAGTTTTTAAAGCAAATGAAACTAAAGAAATATGGATTTATGGATTGGATGATGATGACCGATTTATAGTAAAAGGCAAAGGGAAAAATAGGATAAAAATCCGAATAGTAGGAGGACAAAATAATGACGAGTATACCATTGAAGATGGGAGGAAAGTTAAAATTTATGATCATAAATCAAAACCTAATACTATAAAAAAGAAAAAAGGAGCAAAATTTAGATATAGTGATATATATAATTATAATGTATATGATTATCAAAAATTGATAGACAAAACCAATACACTTACTCCGTTTATAGGTTTTAACCCAGATGATGGGCTAAACATCAACATTACTGATATCTACACGGTAAAAGGATTTAAAAATAACCCATACCACAGTAAGCATAGATTTAGAGCAGCATATTATTTTCAGACAGAAGGTTATGATCTTACGTATTCGGGTGAGTTTATGAATGCCTTAGGAAATTGGAATATTATACTTAATGGCATATATACAAGCGAAAATTTTGCACAAAACTTTTTTGGGTTTGGAAATAGTACTGTAAATAATGATGATGAATTAGATTTGGATTATAATCGAGTTAAGATTGGCACATGGGCATTTGGTGTTGGGATTTCTAAGAAAGGAAACTATGGATCAGAGTTCTCTATCAAAGCTAATTATGAAGGGATTGAAGTACAAGATACTCCTGATAGAATTATTACTTCTGGGTTTGATTTTGAGGAGGGAGATCCTGACTTTTTTGAAAGAAAGTTTTTTGCAAACCTTGATGTCAAATACAAGTTTGAAAGTTATGATAACACGATAAACCCTACTCGCGGGATGTTATTTAGTCTACAAACCGGTGCTAGAATGAATGTAGATAATACAGATAGGGCATATGGATACATAATTCCAAAACTTGGTTTCTATAATGCGATCACCAGAAACAGAAAATTAGTACTTAAAACCGATGTTATTGCTCAAGTTAATATTGGCGATGATTTTGAGTTTTATCAAGGAGCGACATTAGGGGGTTTTAATGGACTTCGAGGGTATCGCGAAGAGCGTTTTACTGGCGAAAGTGCATTGGCATTTAGCAATGATTTGCGATATAGTTTTAATGAGTTTAAGACAGGTTTATTGCCGATACAACTAGGTGTTTTTGGAGGGTATGATATAGGAAGAGTATGGCTTGATGGCGAAGATTCAGATAAATGGCATGATTCGTTTGGTGGTGGATTATGGATTAATGCTGTAGATACTATTGGGGGACAACTAGGATTGTTTAATAGTGATGACGGATTACGATTTACTTTCGGTTTTGGATTAAGTTTTTAATAAAAAACAATTAATCCAAAGCATACTCATATAAAGATGCCTTTTTATGCTTCGCTTTTTCAGCGGTTATAAAAAGAGTAGAATCATTCTTAAAACAAATGCCTTCTTTTTGTGAGTAATGTTTTAGTTTTATTTTTTGGATTTTCCCATCAAATAGATTGTCTTTTGTAAAATCGCTAAGTAAAAATATTTTATTATAGGTAAGAAGCGCAATTTGATCTTCGGCTCTATTGATAGTTGCACCGGTAATAAAGCAGTCACTATCATCTTCACACGTTTCATATTCTCCAGTTAATTTTGCAACATATTTTCCAGGTTTGGCAGGTATTTTATAGAGTTTTGTTGTTTTAATGTCTTTCTTTACTCTATTCTTGGTGAATAAATATAAATTTCCGTTAAGGTGAATAAAAGCTTCAATGTCAAAATTGAGATTCTTTTTTTTAGGAGGAAACTTCTTTTGATCCTCAAGAACGAATTCTATTTTGGAAACAGAAACATTGTTAGCTATAATGCCAGAAACTTTATAAATTACTAAATCTTTTCGATCATTATTATTATTACCAAAATCACCAATGTAAATATTATCTTCTTTATCATATGCCAGATCTTCCCAGTCAATATTTTTGGCTTCAGTGATTTTAATGGTATTAATTATTTTTCCTTTTTGAGTAAGAGAAAATAATGTATTATCATTTCCCGAATCATTTATAGCATACAATCGATTATCAGATAGTATAGTTATACCCGAAATTTCATGTATAGAGCTTGACAGCGAATTAATTTTAATCAAATTAGATACTTCATTCTGTTGACAACTTACAGTTAAAGTCATCAAAAGAATGAAGTAGGGTAGATGTGATATTTTAATTTCTTTGATTCCAGGCATTAAGCATCCAGCTTGTTTTTTCTATTTCTCCAATATAAGTTCCAGTTATATCTAATGTACCATCATCTTTAACATCCTCTGCTTTTTCTGATACTTTTTTTAATTGATCTAAAAGAATTTCGTGATCTTCAAGAACAGTCGTAACCATTTCATGATCATTAAGATTAGTTTCAGATTCTTTGATATTTGAATGTTTTAGATATGAACTGTAATTACTATAGGGTTTTGCTCTTAGAGTTAATATTCTCTCTGCAATTTCGTCAATTTTTAGCTTAGCATCTTCATAAAGTTCTTCAAATTTTAGATGTAACTCAAAAAAATGCGTACCAGTAATATTCCAATGAAAATTTCTGAGTTTCTGATAATGCATATGGTAATCGGCTAATAAAATATTAAGAGCAGCTATTGTTTCTTTATTTGAATACGTCATAGTTTTTGTTTATTGATTTTTTGATTTCAATACAAAAATACTATAATAAAAATTTCAAACTTTATCGCTACAATAGTTTGTTGTGATGGGGGTATTAATGTAATTGATTTTTAATTTCATCAATAATAAAACCATAATACATGGCATCATGCGGTACAAATTCTTTACTGCTATCAGGTGTTTTAAGAACGTTTATTAATGTATTAGCTTCAATTAACCTAGCATCAGATACTTCCTCTTTTTGTAAAGTGAGTTTTTCAATTGGTACAAGTAATTGAGAAAGATAGATGTGATGAAACTCATTATCAAAAAGATTGGGTTTTGGTTTTTTTTCTGCCAGATAAGTTTTGACAAATTTTAGCTCATTTTTTGAAATTGATAAGCCAATCTCTTCTTGAATCTCTCGAAGAGCAGAATCTTCTGGTGATTCGCCAGCTCCAATATGCCCAGCAACAGAAACATCCCACATACCAGGAAAAGTATCTTTGTTGTTTGCTCGTTTCTGAAATAGAATTTTTCCGTCCTTAGTATAAAACCAAATATGAACACTCGCATGATATAAACCCAATGCATGAGCTTCAGATTTTAGTCTAACTTCTCCAGTTGGTTTTCCTGATTTGTCTAATATATCTATTAATTCGTCTGTCATAGTTTAAAAATAAAAAAATCCTACCGATTGGTAGGATTAGTAACGGATTAATATAATAGAATTTATTTCTTAAAATAGCTAAAAGTCTCTCCTGATTTGATATTCAGTAAGCTTTCGTAGATTAATTTTATTACATTTTCTACATCATCTCTATGTACCATTTCAACCGTCGTATGCATATATCTAAGTGGTAAAGAAATCAAAGCTGAAGCAACTCCTCCATTACTATATGCAAATGCATCAGTATCTGTACCCGTCATTCTACTTGATGCCATACGTTGAAAAGGAATCTTTTTATCTTCGGCGGTTTCAATTAATAATTCTCTTAATCTATTTTGTACAGCTGGAGCATATGAAATTACAGGTCCATCTCCAATCTTGGTTTCTCCTTGAGTTTTCTTTTCAATCATAGGAGTAGTAGTGTCATGACAGACATCGGTTACAATTGCAACATCGGGTTTAATAGTATGAGTGATCATTTCTGCACCTCGTAAACCTATTTCTTCTTGTACCGAATTTGTAATGTATAAACCAAATGGAAGCTTTGTCTTATTTTCCTTAAGTAAACGAGCAACTTCAGCAATCATAAAACCTCCCATGCGATTATCAAGGGCACGACAAACAAATTTATCCTTATTCAAAATAAAAAACTCATCAGGATACGTAATTACACAACCAACATGAACCCCTAATTTTAGCACTTCTTCTTTGGTAGAACACCCAACATCTATGCAGATATTATCAAGTTTGGGAGCCTCTTCTTTACCAGCTTTTCTTGTATGTATTGCGGGCCAACCAAAAACACCTTGTACAATTCCTTTTTTTGTATGAATATTTACGCGCTTTGAAGTGGCAATTTGATGGTCACTTCCTCCATTTCTGATTACATAAATAAGACCATTATCGGTTATATAATTTACATACCACGATATTTCATCTGCATGTCCCTCAATTACGACTTTATACTTAGCTTTTGGATTTATGACTCCAACAGCAGTGCCATATGTATCAGTTATAAATTCGTCAACATAAGGTTTTAGATAATCCATCCATATTTTTTGACCTTCCCATTCGTAACCAGTAGGGGCAGGATTATTTAGATATTTTTCAAGAAACGATATGGATTTTTTGTTTAATATGCTTTTTTTAGCCATAGGATTTAATAAAAATGTTTTGTTTTGTACGAAATTAATAATATTCACATAGATTTTACGCTTTAAAATCAGTTAATTATTAATTTTGGAATAATTTTAGAAGCCCATAATTTACTATGATTAAATATTTGCTACATATATTAATAATCTTTTCTTCTACTTTTCTTTTTTCGCAAAAGAAAAATGAAAAAAAGAAGGATGCGTCAATAGTAGACACTACAGGATTTGTTCAATATTATATAGTTGAAGGAGATACGATTCCTCATGAAGCTATAGATCTCGAAGAAGTAGTAATATTAGGTAGGCTAAAATTTAAAGATAAACTTGCCCGGAGAAAATATTTGATCTTAAGAAGAAAAACCAGAAAAGTATATCCATATGCAAAATTAGCATCAGATAGATTAACTTCTATGAACGAAAGATTAAATGGGATTAATTCAAAAAGGACTAAAAAAAAGTATATAAAAATACTTCAAAAGTATATGGAAGAAGAATTCACGGCAGAACTAAAAAAGCTAACACGTACAGAAGGGCAGATATTAGTGAAGTTAATTCATCGCCAAACAGGAAAAACAATGTTTGATCTTGTAAAAGAATACAGAAGCGGCTGGAAAGCATTTTGGTATAACAATACAGCCAAGCTTTTCAATATTTCATTGAAAAGAGAATATGATCCGATTCATATAGAAGAAGACTATTTTATAGAAGATATACTTCAACGAAGTTTTCAATCTAATCTCCTCGAAGAACAAAGAACAGCATTAGACTTTAGTTTTTATGATTTAAGGAATAAATGGTCAGACACTACCAAAGTATTGACTCCAAAACAATAATTTTTAGAATAGTTTTTAAGATATAAAGTTTTAGTGCTTCAAAAATTACAAAAATCACATTCTTATTTTAAGATTTTTTCTTATATTCGCTTCCTATCTTTTTCAAAATCAGGACATTTCTAGTTTCTTGAAAAAATACTTACGAAAAGGTATTGTTGTATAGTTAAATGGTTGTATGTTTGCACCCGCAAAACGGGATAATGTTTT
>CANMWA010000013.1 GCA_947501475.1 uncultured Aquimarina sp.
CGGAAGTCGGAAGTCGGAAGTCGGAAGTCGGAAGTCGGAAGTCGGAAGTCGGAAGTCGGAAGTCGGAAGTCGGAAGTCGGAAGTTAAAAAATAACGAATTAATCCTGAAACGTTCAAAGGAAAAAACTATTAATGATCAGCCATAAAAAAAATGAAAAAATATAAAACAAGTAGAGAATCGAGTGTGAAAATTTCAGAATTGATGCTTCCCTCTCATTCAAATTTTAGTGGAAAAATACACGGAGGATATATTTTATCACTTATGGATCAAATTGCTTTTGCTTGTGCTTCAAAACATTCTGAAACCTATTGTGTAACTGCAAGTGTAGACAAGGTAGATTTTTTAAAACCTATAGAAGTTGGTGAATTAGTAACGATGAAAGCTTCAGTAAACCATGTAGGTACCACCTCTATGGTTGTGGGAGTTCGCGTAGAAGCCGAAAACATACGGACAGGTAAAATGAAACATTGTAACTCTAGCTACTTTACTATGGTTGCAAAAAATGATGACGGTAAAAGTGTAGCTATACCAGGATTAATTCTAGAAAACAAAACCACCATACGCCGCTTTGTACGTAGCATCATTCGTAAAGAAGATGGTAAAGCCAGACGTGATCGTTTTAAAGAGTCAGAGTTTGAGTTAGAAAAACATCTTGAAGTTCTTAAAGGATATAATGTGAAGATTAATTTATAACAATCTAAAAGCATAAAATATTTTAGCGTTGTAAATTAAAAAAGTGTCAGTCTAAGTGTTTTGTCATGATAATCTACCGACTTCGCTCGTAATAATATGAGACAAAATGTATCGAGAGAACATATTTTGCTTTATATCCTACAATGATCACTTATCTTTTTACGTTAAAAATTGTATATTCATAACAAAAACCCCACACTATGAAAAATATATTGACAAAATTTGCTTTGTTACTAACTATCCTTATAAGTTATAACTGTGGTAGTGATGATAGTGCAGAGCCTGAACCTGCTCCTAATCCAAATCCAAACAAAACTACTACCTATATTGCTGATGTAAAAACTATCATAGATACGCAATGTCTTGAGTGTCATTCTAACCCACCTGATCGAGGAGCACCAATGTCTTTAGAAACCTATGCAGAAATTATTGATGCAGTAACTAATCAGGGTAGAGTTGATTTAAGCGTTAGAATGAATACAACAGGTAGAAATGTTATGCCACCGAGTGGTAAGTTGTCGCAAGAAATTGTAGATATTATTCTGGATTGGGAAGCAGATGGTCGTTTAGAAAAATGATGAGCTCTTACACACGCTATCTAACATTAATTGCATCCCTGCCTTTATAAAATCGCCTAACCGCCATATGATTTCCAGAATATACTTTGATCAAATAATGCCCTACTTTTAGAGCAGATACATCTATGGCTCTTTCTAAATGTAATTTTTTCTGAATTCTAATCAATCCTGACTTATCAATAACCTTAATCATAATTGATTGATTGGTATTGGTTACTATCGTCAAAGATTCTGACGTTGCATTTGTCTTAAGATCAAATGAAAAAAGATTATCATTAACTTCCGTTTTTATAGTATTCAAGTCGTTTGAATACATCAAGTGTATCCCAAACAAAAACAATGTGAATAGTAGTAATTTTCTCATAATACTTTTTATTATAATATACTACTAATCAGCAAAATACATCGTTAATAAAAGCACAAAAGAGCGTGATTTTAACGCTCTTTTGTAATTATTTATGAGTTGTTGAAGTATATTATTTACTTAAATACATTTTTCGTCTCGAATATAAATCATAGAACTGATCGTCTTTAAGATCATCAATAAACAAAATACTTTCTCCAGTACTTTTCATCTCGGGTCCTAATTTTTTGTTCACATTAGGGAATTTATTAAACGAAAATACCGGTTGCTTAATTGCATACCCATCTAGGTGTGGTTTGAAATCAAAATCTGTGACCTTCTTCTCACCTAGCATTACCTTTGTTGCATAATTTACATATGGCTCTCCATATGCTTTTGCAATAAAAGGCACAGTTCTAGACGCTCTTGGATTGGCCTCAATGATATATACCATATCATCTTTGATAGCAAATTGAATATTAATTAATCCAACGGTATTGAGTGCAAGAGCAATCTTATGCGTATGATCTTTTATTTGTTGCATTACAAACTCTCCTAAATTAAATGGAGGTAGTGTTGCATTAGAGTCTCCCGAGTGAATACCACAAGGCTCTATATGTTCCATGATACCAATAATGTAAACATTTTCACCATCACAAATTGCATCGGCTTCAGCTTCTATAGCCCCATCAAGATAATGATCTAGTAATAATTTATTATTAGGTATCTTACGAAGTAGACCAACAACATGCTCTTCTAATTCTTGTTTATTGATTACAATTTTCATTCCTTGACCTCCCAAAACATAAGATGGGCGAACTAGGATTGGAAAATCTAATTTATCGGCAACTGCAATAGCTTCATCAGCTGTTTCGGCAGTATCAAACTCAGGATAAGGAATATTATTTTCTTGTAATAGTTTAGAAAAGCTTCCTCTATCTTCTGCCAAATCTAATGATTGAAAGCTGGTCCCTATAATCTTGATACCATAGCGATCAAGCTTTTCGGCAAGTTTTAATGCGGTTTGCCCTCCTAACTGTACAATAACACCTTCAGGCTTTTCGTGTCTTATTATATCATAGATATGTTCCCAGAAAACAGGTTCAAAGTATAACTTATCTGCTGTATCAAAATCTGTAGAAACCGTTTCTGGATTACAGTTAATCATGATAGTTTCGTATCCACATTCTGCAGATGCTAATACACCATGTACACAGCAATAATCAAATTCGATCCCCTGCCCTATTCGGTTTGGTCCAGATCCCAGAACGACAATTTTTTTCTTATCAGTAGGAATGCTTTCGTTATCTACATATGTTTTCCCATCAGGAGTTTCGATTTCGGCTTCAAAAGTAGAGTAGAAATATGGTGTCTGAGCTTTAAATTCTGCTGCACATGTGTCAACCAACTTATACACTCGATTTATACCTAGTTCATCTCTTTTGTTATAAACTTCACTTTCATAACAACCCACCATATGAGCAATCTGTCGATCTGCAAAACCTTTTTGTTTGGCTTCTAATATTAGTTCTTTGGTTAAAGACTGTATGGTATAGGTCGAAATTTCTTTTTCCAGATTATATAATTCCTCGTATTGTTTAAGGAACCACATATCAATGCGTGTAATTTCATGTATTCTACTTAACGGAATACCAATTTGAATAGCATCATAAATTACAAATACACGATCCCAACTGGCATATGTAAGTTTTTTTATAATTTGATCATAGTCTTTATATCCTTTACCGTCTGCTCCTAATCCATTTCTTTTAATTTCTAAAGATTGGGTGGCTTTATGTAATGCTTCTTGAAAAGATCTACCGATTGCCATCACCTCACCTACAGATTTCATCTGAAGTCCAAGTGTACGATCTGAGCCTTCGAACTTATCAAAATTCCATCGTGGTATTTTTACAATAACATAATCTAATGTAGGTTCAAACAATGCCGAAGTCGATCTAGTAATCTGATTATCCAGCTCATCCAGATTATATCCTATAGCCAGCTTGGCTGCAATTTTTGCAATAGGGTATCCTGTCGCTTTTGAAGCTAATGCTGAAGAACGAGAAACTCTTGGGTTGATTTCGATAGCAATGATATCTTCTTTTTCGTCTGGGCTTACAGCAAACTGCACATTACATCCTCCTGCAAAATCACCAATGCTACGCATCATATGGATTGCCATATCACGCATTCGCTGAAAAGTTTTATCACTTAGTGTCATCGCCGGAGCAACAGTAATCGAGTCTCCTGTATGGATCCCCATTGGGTCCATGTTTTCTATCGTACAGATAATAACAACATTATCATTATTATCTCTTAGCAACTCTAGTTCATATTCTTTCCAACCAATAAGTGCTTTATCAATCATTACTTCGTGAATCGGAGAAATTTCTAATCCACGAGTTAATAATTCATCAAAATCTTCTTCTTGATATACAATAGAAGCTCCTGCTCCACCTAATGTATACGAGGCTCTAATAACCAATGGAAAACCAAATTCCTGAGCAATTTCTTTACCTTTAAGGTATGAGTTTGCAGTTGCTTGAGGTGCCATTGGGATACCAATTTTGAGCATCAACTCTCTAAATTGTTCGCGATCTTCGGTAATATTAATCGCAGCAATATCTACACCGATAATTTCAACATCAAAATCTTTCCATATTCCTTTTTCGTCTGCCTCTATACAAAGATTTAATGCAGTTTGCCCTCCCATTGTAGGCAATACCGCATCAATTTGTGGGTGCTCTTTAAGGATTTCTATAATTGATTTTGTGTTTAACGGTTTAAGGTAGACATGATCCGCCATAGAAGGATCTGTCATAATCGTAGCTGGATTCGAATTTATTAACACCGTTTCAATCCCATCTTCGCGTAGAGATCTTAACGCTTGCGTTCCAGAATAATCAAACTCACAGGCTTGTCCTATCACAATTGGTCCAGACCCTATAATCAGTATACTCTTAAGTTTTTCGTTTTTAGGCATGTAATAAAATATTGACTATTTATGTATTAGATATAAAAAAAGGCGTTACTGATAAAGTAACACCTTAATATTTTTTCAAAGCACATTATCATTATTAGTGCTTGTGTCTTAACTCTGACGATACAGATAATTTTTTTCTCCCTTTTGCTCTTCTACGGGCTAGCACCTTTCTACCATTTACAGAAGCCATACGCTCTCTGAAACCGTGTTTGTTTTTTCTTTTTCTCTTTGATGGTTGAAACGTTCTTTTCATTACTATCTGTCTTTATATATCTTCTTGAAAATGTCTTTTAAATCCTAATGGGAATCTCCTCCCAAAACTGCGGGCAAATATACGAAGACTTTTTACTTTGACAAGCCAAAATATCAAATTATTTTTATTTGTTTTTATTACCTTTGCCGCTACTAAATAATAAAACATTCAATGTACAACAAAAATATAAAATTAGTAATTGCTGCAATGATTATTGGAATTGCAGTTTGGCAAATCATCGAAGGGTATATAGGAAATGGGATTTCACTAATTTTGCTATCGGCGATTTTTGTGTTTTTATATTTTAAAAATGAATTAATTCTGCTTGCTTTTTTAAGATTACGTAAACAGGATTTTGATGGTGCAAAAAAATGGTTGGATAGAATTAAAAATCCAGAAAGTGCGCTTACCATAAAACAGCAAGGATATCATAACTACCTCTTGGGCATTATGTTATCAAAAACTAATATCACTCAAGCCGAAAAATATCTTAAAAAAGCAATCAAACTCGGGTTGTCTATGAATCAGGATTTGGCTGTAGCAAAACTAAATCTTGCAGGAATTGCAATGACCAAACGTAGAAAACGAGAAGCCCAAATATTACTTACTGAGGCAAAAAAACTAGATAAACATAACATGCTAAAAGATCAGATAACAATGATGAAACAGCAAATGAAGAAAATCTAGGCATACTAATTGCACTACCTTTTACGTTTATAAAAAAGCTATATAGTTAACTAGGGGTTTTTGCATAGCCGCTAGTTTTATTAAGTTTTTATTAACAAAGTCTATTTTTTTAACGACTTTATAGTACATTAGCTTTTGTAATTAATTTATAATGAAGAAATTATTAATACTAGGGATACTCCTTTCTTATTTCACCGATGCCAATGCTCAGTTAGAAAGAAGAATACCTTTTTCTACTGCCATTTCAGCTCACATTGTAAAATACAACCAAAAAATTGATCTTGCCTACCAAGAAAATGATCTTGAACGTGCAGAATTTTTATTTGATTCATTGGTAACAAACCACCTTAATGGAACATACATGGATAATTTTAGTGTATATCCTTTAAAAGGTGAACCCATTAAATTACAAGATTACGAAAAACCTATATATCTTATTACATATGCATCATGGTGTGTTCCTGGTGTAGGTGAAATTCCTGCGCTTAATGATTTGGCAGACCGATTTCATGACCAGATTGATTTTGTAGTATTATTTTGGGATACCAAAGAAAACCTTAAAGGAAAAGAAAAAGAATATACCGAAAACATTCAATTAGTCTATATAAACGAAAAAACGAATCAAGATTCGTATATTATTAATAAACTAAAACATGCTTTGGGTTTCCCGATGACATATTATATGGATCCTGAAAAGAAGATCTTAAACATTCAAAAAATGATTACTCACCACTCTAGTGAAACGGTAAGCAACTCATATAATATTCATTTTAATTCACTATCCAAGGGAGTTTCTCTAATTATCGCTGATCTTGATGCCAAAGGACTATTAGAAGGAGAAGAATCTGTAGATATTGAAAATCTCGGAGAGGAAGAGGAAGATGACGAAAAAGGGAAGAGGAAAAAAAGAAAGAAAAAGAAAGAAAAAGTAGGCGAAGATGGCCGAACTGATGAAGAGCGAAAAATTGATGAGGAGTTTGAAAAATATAGAAAAGAGAAAGATTCTTTGAATAAAAAGAATTAATTCTATCGTTGTTATTTACCAAAAATCATTTTCAAGGCTACTACTACTAAAACTCCACCAAATATTTTTTTAAGGAGTACTTGATTTATCGAAATTGCTAATTTACTGCCTAAATACCCTCCAATAATAAAAGTTACTGCGATTATAATGGCATATTTCCAGTTTACATAGCCTTCTTGGTAATAATTGTACGCAGCAAGTAATGTTACAGGAACAGCCAATACAGCCAGACTTGTACCTTGGGCTTCGTGTTGAGAAAATTGCACCCACAAGATTAAAAGGGGGATCATGATCACACTACCTCCTATCCCAAGTGTTCCACTAAAAAAACCTGCTAATAAACCTATTAAGATTAAAGAAATAAGTACTGATGTATTCATACTATTCAGAAATGAGCAGCTAACTTAAATAAAAAAATTAGAAAAAAGTATGTCTACGTTCGTTTACTGCCCCATAGTTGTTTTATAATAGCCTTCTCTGGGAATTTTTATAAGATATTCTTTACCCGCAGTATTATTTAAATGCGCTTCTCTAAGCCAAGGGTTATGCAATTTTAATATCTTATAATTAATATCATATTGTTTAGCAAATGCAGTAAAGTCAGTAATAGGTTCATCTACTAATACATTAAACGTAGGAATATGGTTATACAAATCCTCGTTACTAAAATTAAACCCATAACGCTTTGGGTTACTAAGTATTTCTTTTACAGCAACAATTCTAAATACATAGCGTCCAGTTTCTTCACCAAGCAAAAGATCGTAATATGTAGTCACATGTTGTTTGTCAAGTCGTCTTATAATCCCTGCTCTACCTGCATTATAAGCTGCCGCTGCAAGCGTCCAAGAACCAAATTTATTTTTCGCTTTTTTAAGATATTTACAGGCTACTCGAGTTGATTTCTCAATATGGTAACGCTCATCTACATTTTGATTTACTTCTAACCCAAATTCTTTAGCAGTGCCTTTTAATATTTGCCAAAAACCTGTAGCTCTTGCAGGAGATACGGCTTGTGTTAAACTACTTTCAATCACTGCCAGGTATTTAAAATCATCAGGAACACCTTCTTCTTTTAATATAGGTTCTATAATAGGAAAATATTTATTGGCTCTTTTAAAAAGTAATAGACCGTTAGACTGCCAGTACGTATTTACAAGAAGTTCTCTATCCATTCGCTCTCTAATGTCTGGATTTTCTATCGGAACCAATTCTCCTGAAAAATTCAAATTATCAGGCATCGCAATCGCATAGACATTATAGTCATTGATCAGTTTTGTTTCAAGAGTTTTTTGTGCTAAAGGTTTTTCGGGTTTGTTTTGGGTAGCATTTACTAAAATTCCAAAAGTAAATAATACTCCTAAAAAAAGTAAAGCTCTCTTAATCATCTTCATAGTATGTAGGTTTTATTGGGGGAATAAAAATTTTGCAGTACAATATAGCGTAAAAAGTTGGACTAATGCAAGTTATCATTGATTATTTCGGGCAAATGTTTATTAAACCATCGAGCTCTATTAACGATCATTACATGTGTGCCTTGCGCTACAGTTATGCAGTTTTTAATGTTAGAAATAGGAAAAACAATATCCTTTTCGCCATGAATATGAATTAATCCATCTGGTGCATTTTCTTGATCCCAACATACCATTTTTTCTATTGCCCAATCCAAATATGTTTTATCATTTATTGACAAATATCGTTGATACATAGCGGCTCTTTTCTTTGCAAAATCGCCAAAAGCAAGTTTTTCCCAGTTTTCAACCTTTGAAACTAATGATGTTGGCAAAAGCTTATATACTTTTGTTTTTCGAGCCAGTTTCATTCTTTTAGGTAATTCGTACTTGCTTTTTACACTAGAAATTATAATTAGTTTTTTAAGATTCAGGTATTTGCTCATTTCTTGTGCGATTACTCCACCAAAAGAGACCCCTATCAGAATACAATTTTCGTGTTTTACTTCTTCACACATACGTTTTGCATAATCCTCAATAGATTCCTGCTTATATGGTATCTTCCAGGGTATGGTTTGCGTTAAAAACTGGTCTTCGGGAAGCTGTATATACTCAAAAATAGACACATCTGCAGCCATTCCTGGAATAAAGTATACATTGCTAACTTCTTGCGGCATAGGTAATTTAACAGTGAGGGTTAAGTTTAAAACTCTAATTTTCTTATCTTTGCACTTCAAAATTATAGTATTCCTTTTTTAGAAAAAAGGAAATGCTACGTTAAATTTTAAATAAAAGGGAATTTTTAACTAACAAATCTTAGTTAGGTTATTGATAATAGTCTTTTAGTTGGATGCTAATTTGGGCTATATTTTTAACGATACTGTATAGGAGTTGTTAGTTGTATTGGAGCTATTCCCACATATGTGATTTAATTACCTCAATAATTTTAAAAAATATGGAGAACATGAGTGATGTTGAATTAGAAATTATCGACAATGAATTTCTAAGACAATTCGAAACTACAATTGAAGGTCAAAAAGCAAAGATCGAGTATGCTCAACAGGAAAGAAAAATTTTCCTAACTAAACTTATCATGAGTGAGGAACACCTAGAAAAAGGTTATGGTGAGGATTTTATTATTGCTGTTTTTAATGTAATTCAAGAACGTAATATCAGATTAGTTCCTACAAGTCCTATTATTGCTAAGTTTATGCGAAAAAATAGGCGAAAGTATAAAGATTTGCTACCGGTAGGAATTAACTTATAGCAATATAAACTACTATGTATATAAAAAAATCTGCTTTCATTAAGGCAGATTTTTTTATGCATCAATATTAGATTTTATAAAATCAAATCTTACCATTCCATCATCATCGATTTCTAATAATTTTACAGTATGTAAGGTGTTAATATAGCTAGGGTTCCAAGGCATTTTTACTTTTACATAGTTTTCAGTAAACCCATGAATGTATCCTTCTTTATTTTCAGATTCAAATAATACAGATCTCACACTACCTAATTGGCTTTCATAAAATGCTCTTCTTTTTTTTACTGATAACCCACGTAGCATTTTACTTCTTTTCTTTCTCACTTCTTGTGAAACTACTCCATCTAATCCTGCAGCAACGGTATTATCACGCTCAGAATATGTAAACACATGTAAATACGAAACATCTAGTTTTGACAAAAAGTTATATGTATCTAAGAAGTGATCATCTGTCTCACCCGGAAAACCAACGATAACATCAACACCTATACAGGCATGAGGCATAACTTCTTTAATTTTATTTACCCTATCAATATATAAATTGCTAAGATATCTTCGTCTCATGAGTTTTAAAATATCATCATTACCCGACTGTAAAGGAATATGAAAATGTGGAACAAAAGTCCTTGAACCCGCTACAAAATCAATAGTTTCATTCTTCAACAAATTGGGTTCTATCGATGATATTCGTAACCGCTCTATACCATCAACGGTATCCAAAGCTTGTACCAATTCATAAAAAGTATGTTCGTGTTTTTTATTTCCAAATTCTCCTTTACCGTAGTCGCCAATATTTACTCCCGTAAGTACAATTTCTTTAATTCCTTTTTCTGAAATTTCTTTTGCATTTTTTAATACATTCTCTAAGGTATCGCTTCGCGAAATCCCTCTAGCTAATGGTATTGTACAGTAAGTACATTTATAATCACAACCATCTTGCACTTTTAAAAATGCACGAGTTCGATCTCCTATAGAATAACTGCCTACATAAAAATCAACTTCTTCGATTTCACAAGAATGCACTTCTCCAAAATCATTTTTAGATAAGTCGTTGATGTAATCTGTAATTTTAAATTTTTCTGTAGCTCCCAATACTAGATCTACACCATCTACCGCAGCAAGTTGCTCGGGTTTTAATTGTGCATAACACCCCACCGCAGCAACAAAAGCATCAGGATTTACCTTTTGAGCTTGTTTTACTATAGTTTTAAAGCGTTTATCTGCATTTTCGGTAACAGAGCATGTGTTAATTACATAGATATCTGCAGTTTCAGCAAAATCAACACGATCAAAACCTTCATCAGTAAAGTTTCTGGCAATAGTAGAGGTTTCTGAAAAATTCAGTTTACAACCTAACGTATAAAAAGCAACTTTTTTTCTCATCTTTACTGAACTTGTTTCAGTATCTTTTTAAATTTACCTTTCAGATTATTTTAGATATTCTTTATTGTGGTTAATAAGATAATCTGTAATTTACAAAACAAAAAAGGTCCTGAAATAAGTTCAGGACGCACTCGATAAATCGAGTTTGCAAATATACCAACAATAATTCGTTTACTAAAATTGAAAATCAAGCACCTCACTCTTATAATTCGTTATTTAACAACGTTTTACACTTTTATCATCTTGGTATCGTGCGCTGGATCCTCAGGAAAAGACAAAGATCACCTGGTTTTTAGATATAATCATCATGATAATATTAGTTCGCTAGATCCTGCCTTTGCAAGAGATATTCCAAATATCTGGTCTACAAATCAATTATTTAATGGACTGGTTCAATTAGATGATTCGTTACACATTATTCCAGATATTGCCAAAAAATGGGAAATTTCTGATGATGGATTACACTACACTTTTGTGCTCAGAAATGATATAAAATTTCACAAGCATCAACAATTTAAAACCAAAGACTCTTCTCGATTAGTTACCGCAAAAGATTTTGTGTATAGCTTTGACAGATTGGTAGATCCAAAAGTAGCTTCACCAGGAAACTGGGTATTAAAAAATGTCTTGACCTATCAAGCCATACAGGATAGCATTTTTGAAATTACCTTAAAGAAACCATTTCCTGCATTTTTAGGATTAATGAGTATGCGGTATTGCTCTGTTGTACCTAAAGAAATTGTCGAGTTTTACGGAAACACTTTTAGAGCCAACCCAATAGGTACTGGTCCTTTTAAATTTAAATTATGGGAAGAAAATGTAAAATTGGTACTTCGTAAAAATGAGCATTATTTTGAAAAAGACGCTTCAGGAAAACAATTACCATATCTCGAGGCCGTAGCCATCACTTTTTTACCTGATAAGCAGAGTGAGTTTTTACAGTTTGCACAGGGTAAAATTGATTTATTGAATAGCCTGGATGCCTCATATAAAGATGAACTATTGACTCCAAGTGGTACGCTACGGGATAAATACATTAGCCAGGTGAATATAAGTAAAGGGCCTTATCTAAACTCTGAATATTTAGGGTTTTATTTAGATGCCGATAAAGAAGAAATACAATCAATATTGCTAAGAAAAGCAGTGAATTATGGTTTTGATAGGCATAAGATGATCAAATATCTTAAAAACGGAATAGGAACTCCTGCAACAAATGGTTTTATTCCTAAAGGTATCCCCGGATTTAATACTATACCTGGTTATCAATATGATCCAAAAAAAGCTCGAAAACTAGTAGAACAATATAAAAAACAGACAGGAAATAATAATCCTATCATACGAATCGCAACAGATGCAAATTATCAAAGCATATGCGAATTTATACAGCGAGAACTCGAAAAAGTTGGACTGGATGTGATTGTAGATGTGATGCCCTCTTCTACCATACGGCAAAAGAAATGGGCTGGCAAACTTGAGTCATTTAGAGCTAGTTGGATAGCCGATTATCCAGATGCAGAGAACTTTTTATCACCTTTCTACAGTAAAAATCATACTCCAAATGGTCCAAACTATACGCATTTCAAAAATGAGTTATTTGATCAATTATACGAAGAAAGTTTTTTGATTACAGATACCAAATTAAGAGAACAACAGTATGCAAAAATGGATTCTATTATTATTGCACAAGCTCCTATTGTTCCTTTATATTATGATGAAGTAGTTCGGTTTACTCAAAAAAACATAAAAGGCTTAACCAATAATCCTCAGAATTTTTTAATTCTAAAACGTGTTTGGAAAGAAAAGAAAAACTGACAACTACAACTCAAAAAGCATTCAAAAACACACCTTACATCCTTATTAATTGCTTTTTATCGATTTTTTTGTATATTCGCCATTCGTATTATAATAATATAACAAAATTAACCCAAATCTTATGAAAAAAATTATCCTATTTTTTGCTGCTGCAATGTTATTAACCGCTATCGGATGTAGTAGTGATGATGGTGAAACTGGAGACTTAACTTCGGTAGGTTCAAACCCAGTCGAAGATACTGTACTTGATGCAGCTACTGTATCTGAAGGTGTTTCAATACTAGGAGGTCAAAAAATCGCTACGGGAGCACCAACTCCAAATGGTGAAATCGCTGCTCCTACATTAGCAACAACTGAGCAATCAGCATTCTTAGCTTCTGGTTTTGAGATCGAATTTGATGCTCCTGCCAACTATGCAGGTTCATATATTCAATTTAAATCTACCGATGGTACTATTGCTCCTGGATATTTTGATATTCCTGCTATAGGTAGCAACTTTCCGTCTAAGAATAATTTTTTAGGAAAAGCTATCAAAATGAATGAAAATTACGTTGACATCGACGTTAACTTTAATGAAAAAGTTACTCCAGGTACATTTTGCTACCTTATTTGTATTTATGATGAGGCTGGTAATATCAGTCTACCTGTAGAAGTTTGTGTAGAAGTTGAAGCATGGGGAGGAAACGCTAACCTAACAGGTGTTTGGAGCTACATAAAGCAAATTGAAAATGGTGAAACTACGATTCTTGCTGGAGAAGAAGAATGTGACGAATATGAGCGTACTATTACTTGTACTAATGAAGAAACAATTGTTATCAATAAAGATTATTGTGATATTATCGACTCATTGGTTATTACTTTTAATGAGGATGGTACGTATGAGTACACATCAATAGGTTCGTATACAAGTTTAGATTATACAGCCACGCAAGAGGCTTGTGCTCCGGTTTTTGGAGCAGAACGTAAAGAAACTGATATCTCTAAAGGAAATTGGGCATATGATGAAGAAGAAAAAAGGTTAACGTTAGTTGAGTTTTCATATAAGGATGACAACGGCGGAGAAATTTCTGAAGGTACAAATGAAGATGGTGACCTTGTATTTGAAGGAGCGATTACCTTAACAGGTTCAGAATTTACAATTGTAGAAAGCTATACTGAACTAGGTATTACTGAAACTTATCAGTACTTCTTTTCAAAGTAAAATAATATTTCTTTTTATATAATTAAAAACCGGCTTCAAGAAGCCGGTTTTTTTTATTCATATCCTTTTCGCCATGTTTGCGTCTCTTCAAAAACATGTTCTAAAATTTTCTCATCTAGCGCTGTAAATTCTAACCCTCTTCGTGACATCACTACTTTGGCAACTTCAAAAGCTTTTTTGGTCAGATACGTTGTAAAACCAGCACTACCACCCCAACTATAACTAGGAATAAAATTACGCGGAAAACCACTGCCAAATATATTTGCACTTACCCCTATAACTGTACCGGTATTAAACATGGTATTGATCCCACATTTTGAGTGATCTCCCATCATGAGGCCACAAAACTGCAATCTAGTTTTTGCAAAACCTTGGGTTTCATAACTCCAAAGGCGTACAGGTGCGTAGTTGTTTTTAAGATTAGAGGTATTGGTATCTGCGCCCAGATTACACCACTCGCCTAGTACCGAATTACCAAGATATCCGTCATGTCCTTTATTAGAATATCCAAATAATACCGAATTGGTTACCTCTCCTCCTACTTTTGAGTAAGGTCCTATAGTGGTATCACCATAGATTTTTGCTCCCATCTTGATTGTCGAATGGTCACAAAGTGCAAAAGGCGCTCTAATGATACTACCTTCCATCACTTCGGCATCTTTACCAATATATATAGGACCATTAGATGCATTAAGCGTTGTAAACTCTAATTTGGCACCTTCTTCTAGAAAGATATTTTCGGGAGCAATCACATTATTGCTTTCGGGTATTTTTTGACTGCTTCTTCCTGCGGTTAGTATTTTAAAATCTTCTCTAATTGCCTCACCGTTTTTAGAAAAAATATCCCAGGTGTTTTTTACGGTAATTGTAGTAGCTGCATCATAAGTAGTAATGGTATATTGATCAAAATCTACTTCTTGATCTTCGAGCACATAAAACGCAATAGGTTCGTCGTCACAAAAAATAGCATGATTGGGTTTAAGATCTTTAATCAAAGTAACCAAATCCTCTGTAGGCAGATAGGATGCATTGATCATTATATTCTCGTCTAACTCTACCATCGGGAATTTTTCTGCCAGATAATCCTCGGTTATCGTAGAGGTGGTATAGCCCAAATGCTTCTCCCATTTTTCGCGAATCGTTAAAATACCTATTCTAATTTCTGCAACGGGCCTGGTATATGTAAATGGCAGCAATGCATTACGCGAAGCACCATCAAAAAGAATGTAATTCATAATTAGAGATCAAAAATAATTAATAACCTAAACAGCTGCAAAAATAAAGACGTTCGTGCTAAAAATAATGCTGTTTGGCTATTTTATTTTGAAAGTTTAGAAGCAAACGTATCTGTATAGAACTTAAGATCTAGCTTTACTGTGGGATTAATTGAACTAGCTGTTTTGATTGTCTTTGCTATGCAACTTTTTTAAAAAACAAGTTTTGCTAACAAAAAAAGCCCTTCTTTACAGAAGGGCTTTTGAATACATTTACTTACTAAATTACTTTTTGAATTTAGCATATTTGTTTTTGAACTTGTCGATACGTCCTGCAGTATCGATAAGTTTTGATTTACCAGTATAAAAAGGATGAGAAGTTCTTGAAATTTCTAACTTCACTAGCGGATACTCTACACCATCAACATCGATAGTCTCTTTAGTATTCGCTGTAGACTTGGTTAAAAAAACTTCGTCATTAGACATGTCTTTAAAAGCTACTAATCTATAATTATCTGGGTGAATACCTTTTCTCATTGTATTAATCTTTTCTTTTTTCGAGCTGCAAATTTACAACTATTTTTTTAATTGCAAAAAATATTTTCAAGAAAGAAATTCATAGTTAACTAGATCTGCTATATATTAAACAACTAAAAATCATACTTGTTCGCAAACACCCAACCATTTAAGCATACCAACAAGTAGACCACTTGAATAGTCACAAGATCGAGAAGAACTCTTATCAAGACTATTTCTCATCTCTAATTTCAGATATTCAAATTGATCAGCAATATTAGCAAACTCTTCTCCATTCATATTCATAGCTTCAAGTTGATAATACAAATCTAAAAAAGATTGTGACTGTTCACCCAAGAACTCTTGAAACAATATTTCTACCTCAGATGAACTTAAATTCTCACTAGAAGATTTCTGAGTCAGCGAATTCATAAGCTTCTGCAACTTCCCAGTTTTGATAGCACTTTTATTAAATTCAATTAGTGTCTGTTTTACTATAAGTTCTTTCTCTTCTTGAGAAATTTCTATACTTTCTTCATCCTTGGTACAAGAAGTAATCCCAACAAAAGAAAAAATAAGAGTAAAAAGTAATAATTTTTTCATAAACAATGATTTTGTTATTATATATTCAATTTAAAAATTGGGGTATGTCATTAAAAAATCGGTCTTTTCACAACGCTTTTAGCAATAAAACACATGATTTCAATCGATTGCAGAATTATATACAATTCTATCAAAACTCCTTATTTTACACCGTCTAAGACCATATCGTAACTACGGAAAAACCGTAATCATTTGGTAAATATACGATAAAAATGTATATTAACCCGATTAAATGCTATATTTATCAGAACTCTAACATTTTTTTATGTTTGTATACTGGTATTTTACTAAACAATAAAAAAAACAATCATACCATATGAAGGAAACTACTATTTCTACCACAAAATTTATTTTAACTTATGGAATAATTCTTGGAGTTATATGGATTATTTATGGTTTGTTTCGTCATATAACAGGCAATAGAGCTACATCAAATTGGGCTTCTACTATTTTCGAATTATCCCTTCATATTGGCATTATAGTTTACGCCATTTATAAATACAAGCTTAATAATGATAGTTTTTTAACTTTATGGCAAGCACTAAAAATTGGATTCGGAATTGCTTTTATCAGTACCGTTATGCAAACCATCGGTGATATTTTTTTTGTAGAAGTAATTTCACCCGAAACTATTCAGGAAATTGTAAATTCAACAGATCAGTCAAATGAAAAAAAGCCACAAATACAAAATAAAATAATAAGCAAAGAGAACATCCGTCTTTTCACTATATCCTTTGGTATAATTTTTAATTTAGTGTTAGGGGCTATTATCTCACTTTTAGCTGGCGCCATCATGCAAAAAAACCGAGATCCTTTCTAATATAAAAACTACAAAAAAGCCTGTCAAAATAATAAACCTACTTATAGATATCAATTCTAACATCAACTTGTAACATTTTAGTATATTTGAACACTTATGGTTATATATATAACCAAAACACTGTTCACACATGGAAAATGAAAAAATATCTTCAAAGAAAATAATAACTAATTATGGAGTATTACTAGGCATCGCTACTGTAGTACTTGGCGTTATTATGTATGTAACCAATGTCTATTTGGATCCCCATTGGATCTTTTCGGTGATTGGATTTGCTATTCTTATTGGTGTTATTGTTTATGGTATTAAAGCCTACAAAACTCAAAACAATGGATATCTAACTCTAACAGATGGCCTAAAAATAGGTATTGGTATTGCACTTATAGGTGGTATTATTAGTGCTATTTGGACCCTGGTACTTACAACAGCAATAGAACCAGAGTATACCCAACAGTTTCTTGAAGTTCAAAAAGAAAAAATGATCGAAAAATATCCTGATTTTTCACAAGAACAGGTGGATCAAAGTATAGAAATGATGGAAAAATTTAGCAGTCCTTATATCAGTATTGCTTTTTCGATCATTGGTAGCCTATTTTTTGGATTTATAATTTCTCTTTTTGCAGGACTTATCATGCAAAAGAAACAAGATTTATATTAACATATATCGATAAAAGATCATTATATATAAATGGATAGCATAAATTTAGCTATCCATTTTTTGGTTACCGCTCGATCTTTAAGTTTTAAAAAAGAAGCATAGCTCCCCATATACAATCACGTATTTTTTAACTTATTGATAAATGCCGAAGGATAAATCCCTGTTTTTTTTATGAAACGCTTTGGCAAAAGATTCGCTGGTTTTAAATCCTACCTCCAATAGGGATAATTAAAAATATGGAAGATATTATACCAATTATATATAAACCTTTTATCTTTTAGATGCTCATGATAATTCTTCATATGTTTACAGGTTTTTGTATTTCTCTTATTACGGGGGCTATTATGTATAAGAAAAAAGAGTTATAATTGCATATGGATTTATCTGTAGTCATACCACTGCTTAATGAGCAGGAATCACTTAACGAATTATATGATTGGATTGCAAAAGTTATGCAATCTCATTCGTTTTCTTACGAAATTATCTTTATTGATGATGGTAGTACCGATCAGTCATGGGACGTAATTTCAGAATTATCGCAAAAAGATAAGAATGTAAAAGGGATTCGTTTTCTTAAAAATTTTGGTAAATCACAGGCACTACACGCAGGTTTTGAAGTTACTCAAGGCGATGTTGTCATCACTATGGATGCAGATTTGCAAGATAATCCCGAAGAAATCCCAGAAATGTATAATTTGATTACCCAAGAAGGGTATGATCTCATTTCAGGATGGAAAAAAAAGCGATACGACTCGGTCATTGCCAAAAACTTGCCTTCAAAATTATTTAATGCTGCCGCCAGGAGAACTTCGGGGGTTAAGCTACATGATTTTAATTGCGGACTTAAAGCCTACAAAAATATAGTGGTAAAAAATATCGATGTACATGGTGAGATGCATCGCTACATACCAGTATTGGCAAAAAATGCTGGTTTTGGTAATATTGGCGAAAAAGTAGTGTTACATCAGGCAAGAAAATATGGTAAAACCAAATTTGGGATGAGCAGATTTATAAATGGTTTCCTGGATCTGGTGACCATTTGGTTTATGTCACGTTTTAGTAAAAGACCCATGCACTTTTTTGGTCTTATCGGGACCTTATTATTTATTATTGGATTTTGTTTTTCGTTATATCTAGGTATCGATAAACTTTTTATAGAAACCCAAGGGAGATTAATTGCGCAACGCCCAGAGTTTTATGTAGCCCTTACCGCTATGATTTTAGGAACTCAGTTTTTTCTGGCTGGTTTTTTAGGAGAAATCATATTGACCACCAAACGAAATAAAGAGCGATATAACATTTCAGAAAGAATACATTTATAAAACCAAAAAAGAAATCACATCTAAGCCCAACTAAAGGCTAGATATTTTGATGCTCTTTAACCAAAATTAAATAGTATTTTTGCAAGTAAAATTATTAGCATGCAAATCACCGACACTACCATAAATACAAAAATTAATGAATGGCTTACACCGGTTTTTGATGAAGAAACGCAGCGTGAAATCAAAAAATTACAAAATAACCATCCCGAAGAATTAAAAGAAAGTTTTTATAAAGATCTCGAATTTGGTACTGGTGGTATGCGAGGTGTTATGGGTGTGGGTACTAATCGTATCAATGAATATACCCTAGGAAAAAGTACTCAAGGACTTAGTAATTATATCATTCGAGAGTTTCCAAACGACCAACCAAAAGCAGTAATTGCGTATGATTGCAGAAACAATAGCGATACACTAGCACAAACGGTAGCCAATGTTTTTTCGGCAAATGGGATCAAAGTTTACCTTTTTTCTAGTCTGCGCCCTACGCCAGAGCTATCGTTTGCAGTAAAAGAATTAGGCTGTCACTGCGGTATTGTATTAACTGCTAGTCATAATCCACCCGAGTATAATGGGTACAAGGTATACTGGCAAGATGGTGGCCAATTAGTACCGCCACAAGATGCAGAGATTATTTCAGAAATAAATGCATTACAATATTCAGATATAAAATTTGAAGCTAATAAAGATCTTATACAAACTATTGATACAGCAATTGATACTGTTTTTATCGCCCAAAGTGCGAAATATGGTAGTTTTGCAGCTACACAACAAGCCAAAGACGATACTAGCATCGTATTTACATCTTTGCATGGCACATCGATTACAGCTGTACCACAAGCATTAGAAAAAGCGGGGTATAACAATGTGCATATTGTTGAAGAGCAAGCCAAACCCGATGGTAATTTCCCTACAGTAAAATCACCAAATCCCGAAGAACCCGAAGCATTAGCAATGGCAATAAATTTGGCCAAAAAAGTGGATGCGGATATCGTAATTGGTACAGATCCTGATTGTGATCGATTAGGCATTGCCGTGCGAAATAATCAGGGAGAATTGCAATTGCTTAATGGTAATCAAACGATGATTGTGATGACCTGGTTTCTTTTGGAGTATTATAAGAATCAAAAAGGACTACAAGGCAATGAGTTTATTGCCTCTACTATAGTGTCGACACCAATGATGAGAAGCCTAGCTCAAGCCTATGGAGTAACCTATAAAGAAGTATTAACCGGATTTAAATGGATAGCAAAACTGATCAAAGATTTCCCTGATCAACATTTTATAGGAGGTGGTGAAGAAAGTTTTGGATTTATGGTAGGTGATTTTGTACGGGATAAAGATGCGGTTACTTCTACCCTACTGGCATGCGAAATTGCTGCTTTTACAAAATCAAAAGGCAGTTCTTTTTACAACACCCTCTTATCATTATACACAAAACATGGATTTTATAAAGAAAACTTGGTTTCTTTGGTGAAAAAAGGAATTGATGGTGCGGCAGAAATCAAACAAACGATGGTAGACCTTAGAAATAACCCTCCACAATATCTTAATGACGAAAAAATTGTTTTGATTGAAGATTATCAAGCAGGGGTCTCAAAAAACATTCAAGATCATACTGAACAAAATATTGATATCCCAAAATCAAACGTTTTAATATTTTACACAGAATCTGGAAGTAAAATAGCCGCCAGACCTAGTGGTACAGAACCTAAAATAAAATTTTATATCAGTGTACAAGGTCAATTAGAAACTATAGAAGATTTTAGCCGTACAGATCAAGAGCTGGATCTTAAAATTGAAGCTATTAAGCAAGATCTTAAACTAACATAAATAACAGTACTATACTGTTCAAAACAATTAATGAATTACTTTAAACAAATTCTTCGATTTGCAATACCGTATAAATCTTATGGTATTCTTAATATTATTTGCAATATTTTTTATGCACTATTTAGTACATTATCATTTATTGCAATTTATCCTGTATTAAAAGTGCTTTTTACAAAAGAAGATAATACTGTATATAAAGAACCTGTATACACAGGGATATTAGAACTAAAATCATATTTAACAGACGCTCTCAATTTTTTTGTAAAAGAAACCATCGAGAACGAAGGCAAAATGCCTGTGCTTACCTATATGATTATTGCAATTATAATCATTTTTATGCTCAAGAATTTATTTGGTTATTTAGCGCTTTATTTTATTACATTTCTAAGAAACGGAGTGCTTAAAGATATTCGAAATGAATTATATGACAAGACTGTTAGTCTACCCTTACCTTATTTTTCTGAAAAAAGAAAAGGAGATACTATGGCAAGAATATCTACCGATGTTCTTGAAATACAAAATTCGTTTTTATCTATTCTAGAGTTATTTATTCGAGAACCCCTGACCATAATATTCACCTTAGGAATGATGCTGTTTATGAGTCCACAGCTCACATTGTTTGTTTTTATTTTTATACCAGTATCTGGATTTATTATATCCCTCATAGGAAAACAACTTAAGAAACAATCAGAAAAAGTACAGCGAGAGCAAGGTCAATTTTTATCAATTATAGAAGAAACCTTAGGTGGACTTAAAGTTATTAAAGGATTTAATGCAGAAAATATCTTTTCGGATAAATTCAAAGATTCTACACAACGATTTTTCCGTTTTTCGAATACCTTATATAATAGACAAAACTTAGCATCTCCTTCTAGCGAGTTTTTAGGGATTTGTGTTATTGCAGTTTTATTATGGTATGGTGGTAGATTGGTATTTGTAACTGGCACATTAGAAGCAGAAATGTTTATGTCATATATCGGTTTAGCATATAATATCTTAACACCAGCAAAAGCTATATCCAAAGCAAACTATGGTGTGAAAAGAGGTAATGCAGCTGCAGAACGTGTATTAGAAGTATTAAATACCACTTCTCCTCTTGAGGATAAACCTGATGCAGAAAAGAAAAATGATTTTAATTCAAAAATTAGCATTGAAAATATTTCTTTTAAATATGAAGATGAATATGTGCTTACAGATTTTTCTTTAGAAGTACCAAAAGGTAACTCGGTAGCATTAGTTGGTCAATCTGGTAGTGGTAAATCTACCATTGCAAATTTAGTCACTCGTTTTTATGATATAAATCAAGGAAGCATCAAAATTGATAACATCGACATTAGAGATTTAACCAAAAAATCATTACGAGGTTTGATGGGATTGGTAACTCAAGATTCTATATTATTTAATGATAGTGTAAAAAACAACCTTTTAGTCGGTAATCCAAAGGCAAATGATGATGAGATTATAGATGCTTTAAAAGTTGCTAACGCTTGGGAGTTTGTAAATGATCTTCCAAAAGGGATAGAAACTAATATAGGCGATAGCGGTAACAAACTTAGTGGCGGGCAAAAGCAACGTTTATCTATTGCAAGAGCAGTACTCAAAAACCCACCTATAATGATCCTTGATGAAGCGACATCGGCTCTTGATACCGAAAGCGAAAGATTAGTGCAATCTGCATTAGAGAATATGATGAAAAACAGAACAAGTATTGTAATCGCTCATAGATTATCAACTATACAAAATTCTGATTTAATCGTTGTAATGCAAAAAGGAAAAATTGTAGAAAAAGGATCGCATGATGAACTTTTAACAAAAAATGGTGTATATCACAAATTAGTTACTATGCAATCTTTTGATTAGAAACCACTAATTAACAATATCTTACAAATAAAAAAGAGCGCTCTCGCACTCTTTTTCTTCACACAAATCATCTTAATTTAGGGGCTTACTCTAAAATTAAAACTCACTCTTATTAAAATTCTTTCATTTTGGGGGAAATGAAAGAGCTAATTCATTTATTATGATGTAAATATACAAACATTTTTTCAAACAAAAAAACAAAAACGTGATTTTGTCTTAAAAAAATACATTTAAACTGTTTAATTACTATAAAATAACAAAAAATGTAGTCTAAAACTTACAAAATAATGATTGTAATTTATAAATATATGAACATGTAGTATATCGTTATAAATGAAAAAAGAGTGCTCTCGCACTCTTTTTCTTCACACAAATCATCTTAATTTAGGGGCTTACTCTAAAATTAAAACTCACTCTTATTAAAAACTTTCATCTTGGGGAGAATGAAAGTGTTAAGTCATTATTACAGTGTAAAGATACAATCTTTTTTTAATTATCCAAATAAAAAGTGTTTTTTATCTAAAAAATTATCTTTTTATCGCTTTTTAGGTATATAAAATATATAAATTGTAGTATAAAACTTACAAATATAATATGCCTGTAAAACAAAAAAGAGCGCTCTCGCACTCTTTCTCTTCACACAAATCATCTTAATTTAGGGGCTTACTCTAAAATTAAAACTCACTCTTATTAAAAACTTTCATCTTGGGGAGAATGAAAGTGTTAAGTCATTATTACAGTGTAAAGATACAATCTTTTTTTAATTATCCAAATAAAAAGTGTTTTTTATCTATTAAAATAGCTAATAATCTTATTATTTAACATTTCTTCTTACAAATTCCTACAAAATATATTGATTTGAAACTTATTTTTACGAATTAAACCTTTTTAATGTATATTAGTCTTAATGGCAACGTAATATTAAACCGTCAAAAAAATCACCTTGAATATCCAGGAAGAAGAAAAACACCTACTTGCCGCGCTACAATCTGATAAGGAGATCAATACAGCCTTTAGTAAACTGGTGTCCTTATACCAACAAAGACTATATTGGCATATTAGAAATATGGTCAAAAACCATGATGATACCGATGATATATTACAAAATGTATTTATTAAGGTATACAAGAATATAAAAAAATTTAAAGGAGATAGTAAATTATACTCATGGCTATACCGTATAGCAACTAATGAATCAATAACTTTTTTAAATCAAAAAGCAAAAAAACACAATATTAGTACTGATGAATTAAGTTTGCGTTTGATACAAAATTTAGAGGCAGATGTATACTATGAAGGAGATACGATCCAATTAAAATTACAAAAAGCTATTGCTACCTTACCCCAAAAACAACAACAAGTATTCAATATGAAATATTTTCAGGAGTTAAAGTATAAAGAAATATCAGCTATTTTAGAAACTAGCGAAGGAGCCTTAAAAGCTTCTTATCACCTAGCATCCAAAAAAATTGAAGCCTTTTTAAAAAATAATTAAACCTTTTTACTAAAACAAAGTCTTATATCTAGTGAAAAAAGAGAATTTACATAAAAACAATGGTGGCTTTAAAGTACCCAAGGATTATTTTGAAAGTTTTGAGGATAAACTTTCAAAAAAAATAGCTATGGATACAAATAAAAATAAGCTATCAAACAATAAAGTGCCATCTGGTTTTACAGTTCCTGAAAATTACTTTGAGGATTCAAAAAATAATATCCTTCAAAAAATTAGTGTTGATCAACCCAAAGACAAAGTTATATCGCTAATAACCAAAAGAAATATCATTTACTTTTCTGGCATTGCTGCCATGATCGCTATTATTTTTTCACTATCTATCAATACTAAATCAGAATTAAATTTCAATGATCTAGAAATTGCAGATATACATGTTTATTTTAGCGAAGGTAATATAGAGTTAAGTAGTAGTGAAATTGCCTCATTACTTGATGATGAAATTGATTATGTTGATGCTTTTGAAGAGGATTTAGATGATAATGAAGCCTTATTAGAGTATATATCACAAGAAGATTTAGATGATGAAATCATATTTACAGAATAAATTTAAAGTAATGAAAAAAATTGTAATTCTTATTTGTATAGTTTTTACCTCTTTAGGTTCATTTGCTCAACATGGACCAAGAGAAAGAGTTAAAGCGTACAAAGTGGGCTATATAACCGAAAAATTAAATCTGACTAGTAAAGAAGCTCAAAATTTTTGGCCCATTTACAATGATCACGAAAAAACTATCGAAAATATTAGAAAACGTGAACGAAAGCTAATTAAGGCAATAAAAGACACTAATAATAGTCCTAATGGTATAGATGATAAACAAGCAGATGAATTTTTAAATACACATCTAGAAACAGAAATACAAAAATCTGAAGCTAGGCAAAAGTTAATTTTAGATTTAAAGAAAGTAATCCCAAACAAAAAAATTCTGAGGCTTGTAAAAGCAGAAGCTGATTTTAATAAGCGTATTCTCGAAAAAATAAGGGAACGTAGAAGAAAAAATTAAAACTTTTTTAACGCACACATAATCCAAGGAAATAATTCAACAGCTTTTATTTAAAGTTCAGTCTCGCTATCCTGCCTTTCCCAGCAGCTATAGCTATACTATCATTAATAAACCTTAGTGTATAAAACCCCTCTTTACTAATTTCTTTCCAGTTTTTACCAGCATCGTTAGAAATTGAAATTCCGGTAAACCCAACAGCTACTATTTCTTTTCCTCCTCCTCTAGGAATATAGCGCACACAACTTTTGTACCCTGCTCCACTACCATCAGCAATCAATTCCCAGGTTCTTCCTCCGTTTTTGGTAATAGCTTTATTTGCATTATTAGCATAAGGTTTTGTATAATCTCCCCCGTAAATGATTCCATTATTTTCATCATAAAAATCAACAGAATAAGCTCCAGAAGTTGTACTACCTTGAATAATTGGAGTTTTAAAAACCTGCCATGTCTTTCCTTTATTAGGAGAATAAAACACTCTGGATTTTATCCCGCCAGATACAATCCAGGTCTTATCCCCTACTATTGCTATATTTCCATTACTTGCAGCAAAAGCAGCCTCTCCTTCTTTGGTTTTAGGAAGATCATTACACGATACTTTTTTCCATGTTTCTCCCTCATCTCTTGTTATAATAATAGATAAACAATCTTCGGTTGGGTCACCCATAGCAATCCCTTCATTATCATTCCAGAATGTCATAGCATCATAAAATATTTTATCATGAGTTTCAGTATACACAAGATGTTCTTCCTTATTCTTTAGATCTACCTTTCGCAATCTAGCAGGAGCACCAATACCTAAGGTAAAAAATGAATTATTCGCAAAACTTACCGCGCGTTGTTCTGCTACCCAATTTTTTCTGTCTTCTGTACTCTTAATTTCTTCAAGGTCTACAAGAGAAATTTCGTTTGTTTTAAGATGTATAAATCCATATCCTTTATTAAATCCAAAACCTAATAAAGTATCATTATATATATCTATAGCTCTAACACTAATAGAATCTTTATAGATATCTTCGATATGTACTTCAGAAAAGTTATGATTATTAATGCTATCTTGTTTTTTACAAAATGTAAGAGTACATACGAATAGTACTATAATAATCTGTCTCATAGTTAATAATTATACTCAAATATAATTCTATTTGGTTACAAAGGTCTACCTTTGCAAACCTTAAAAAATTAATACAATGCGTTTACACAGAAACCTTGTCTTTGCCGTTATCGATGGTTTAAATGAAATATTTAATAAAGGTGCTTATGCAGACAAAGTCGTTCAAAAACTACTGAAACGTGATAAAAGATGGGGATCTAGAGATCGAGGTTTTGTAGCAGAAACAGTATATGAAATAGTACGTTGGAAACGCTTGTATGCAGAAATTGCAGAAGTAAAAGAGCCATTTTCTAGAGAGGATTTATGGCGAATTTTTGCTGTTTGGGCAACATTAAGAGGTATTTCGCTCCCAGATTGGAAACAAATCGCCCCTACCCCAACCCGACGTATCAAAGGTCGTTTTGATGAGTTAAGCAAAACCAGAAAATTTAAAGAGTCTATTCCTGATTGGTTAGACGAACTTGGCGAGAAAGAATTAGGTAAACATTGGACCAAAGAAATTAGTGCGCTAAACGAACAAGCCCCGGTAATTCTTCGTACCAATACATTAAAAACAACAAGAGATAAGCTTAGAGGTGCACTCGAAGACGAAAATATAGATACCGAATTTATTACAGGATATCCCGATGCCTTAAAACTTGTAGAAAGAACAAATGTCTTTACTACAGAAGCTTTTAAAAATGGCATGTTTGAAGTACAAGATGCATCTTCACAATTAGTGGCAGATTTTCTAGACGTACAACCAGGACAACGAGTTGTAGACACATGTGCGGGTGCGGGTGGCAAAACGTTACATCTAGCAGCACTTATGCAAAACAAAGGGCAAATTATCGCTATGGATATCTATGAAAATAAACTTAAAGAGCTTAAAAGAAGAGCCCGCAGAGCTGGTGCTCATAATATAGAGCCAAGAGTTATCGAAAGCACAAAAGATATCAAAAAACTATATAATAAAGCAGATCGAGTATTAATCGATGCTCCATGTAGTGGTTTAGGAGTATTAAGTCGAAATCCAGATGCAAAATGGAAACTGCAACCAGAGTTTCTAAATACTATAAAACAAACGCAATCCGAGATTCTAGACAATTATTCTAAAATGGTAAAACCAGAAGGTAAACTAGTTTATGCCACCTGCTCTATACTGCCATCAGAAAATCAGGATCAAGTAAAAAAATTCATTTCTTCAGAAGCAGGTAAAGATTTTACTATGATCAAAGACAAAAAAATATTATCTCATCAATCAGGTTATGATGGGTTTTATATGGCATTACTACAAAGAAAGTAATTACAATACTCGAAATTCTGGAATTCCGATGATAACAATTTGTTTATAGCTACTACATTAATTTAGTTTGTGATTATTAAATCAACTTTAAAATTTTAATCATGTACAAAAAATTAAATATAGAAGGAGCTCAAGTATTAGGCAAATCAGATCAAAAAGAAATTAATGGTAGTGGATTACCAAACAGCTGTAGTACTTTTAGAGGAGGGTGCTTTAGATTTGGTTTCGACTGTCCAGAAATTGAGTGTCGCCCATGGAATGAGCAGTGATTATATTGTAATTTAATAAAAAAGACTGTCTAAAAAGTAATTAGACAGTCTTTTTTATTTTGGATTATTATCAT
Organism: uncultured Aquimarina sp.; assembly: GCA_947501475.1. GTDB lineage: Bacteria > Bacteroidota > Bacteroidia > Flavobacteriales > Flavobacteriaceae > Aquimarina. Next base: position 27,753 of record CANMWA010000013.1, read on the forward strand.
ATAGATTCATTTCATGATTTATTCGGTTAACAACTCAAATATTCAATGCTAATTTTATGTAAAACTTTACATAGAAAATAGTAAATTTGCTGCTTGTTCAACACAACACAATTATCCAAAAAATGATTCATTTCTTCGGAAACCAAGACGAAAACGTATTTGCCGTTCAAACCAATCAAGAAATATCTACTACAACCATTAAAAAACTCACTTGGTTATTTGGCAACCAACCTCAACTATCTATGGCGTCTATTGACGCTTTTTTTGTTGGTCCTCGTGCCGCAATGATCACTCCGTGGAGTACCAACGCTGTTGAAATCACTCAGAACATGGGGGTTGAAGGGATTATTAGAATTGAAGAATTCAAGGCAGTTTCAAAAGATTTTATAGATTTTGACCCCATGCTTTCTCAAAAATATGATGGTTTAGATCAAGGTATATATACGATAGATATTGAACCAGAATCTATACTAGAAATTGATGATATCGGATTGTATAACGAAAAAGAGGGATTAGCATTAAATGCTGAAGAAATTGAATACCTAGAAGGAGTGAGCAAAAAAATAGGTAGAAAACTCACAGATTCTGAAGTGTTTGGTTTTTCGCAAGTGAATTCTGAACACTGCCGCCATAAAATATTTAATGGAACATTTATAATCGATGGAGAAGAACAACCAACATCATTATTTAAACTCATAAAAAAGACTTCAGAAACAAATCCAGACAATATTGTTTCTGCTTACAAAGATAATGTAGCCTTTATAAAAGGCCCTAAAGTCACTCAGTTTGCCCCAAAAACGGCAGATAAACCAGATTTTTATCAAGAAAAAGAATTTGAGAGTGTGATTTCACTCAAAGCTGAAACTCATAATTTTCCCACTACTGTAGAGCCTTTTAACGGAGCTGCAACTGGTTCTGGAGGAGAAATAAGAGATCGTCTGGCTGGAGGAAAAGGTTCTTTACCTCTTGCGGGAACTGCAGTTTATATGACCTCATATTCAAGGTTAGAAGAAAACCGCCCATGGGAGCAAGAGATGAAAGAAAGAGATTGGCTATATCAAACTCCGATGGATATTTTGATCAAAGCTTCAAATGGAGCTTCAGATTTTGGGAATAAATTTGGACAACCTTTAATCACAGGCTCAGTACTTACTTTTGAGCATCAAGAACACTTCGATAAGCTCATCGGAAAAGCTCGCAAACTTGGTTTTGACAAAGTAATCATGCAAGCTGGCGGAATTGGTTATGGTAAAGCCGATCAGGCTATCAAAGCGACCCCAAAAGCAGGTGATAAAATTGTGATTCTGGGGGGTGAAAATTATCGTATTGGTATGGGTGGTGCAGCAGTATCCTCTGCCGATACAGGAGAGTTTAGCAGTGGGATTGAGCTTAATGCAATACAACGATCTAATCCCGAAATGCAAAAACGTGCCGCTAATGCTATACGAGGTATGATCGAGAGTGAAGAAAATGCTATTGTATCTATTCATGATCATGGTGCTGGCGGACATCTTAATTGCCTATCAGAACTGGTAGAAGAAACCGGTGGTAAAATCGATCTCGATCAATTACCTATTGGTGACCCTACATTATCCGCAAAAGAGATTATCGGTAACGAATCACAAGAACGTATGGGATTAGTTATCTCCCAAAAAGATATAGATACTTTAGAACAAATTGCAGAGCGAGAACGTTCTCCTATGTATCAAGTTGGAGATGTAACGGGTGATCATCGTTTTACTTTTGAATCAAAAACCAAAGGAGATAAACCTATGGATCTTGCTTTAGAAGATATGTTTGGCAGTTCTCCTAAGACCATCATGACCGATCAAACCATTGCTCGTAATTATGACGATCTTAAGTATACTGTAACTGATTTTCAAAACTATCTTGAAAAAGTCCTTCAATTAGAAGCCGTTGCATGTAAAGATTGGCTAACCAACAAAGTAGATCGCTGTGTCGGCGGTCGTGTCGCTAAACAACAATGCACAGGACCTTTACAATTGCCGTTAAACAATTGCGGAGTAATGGCATTAGATTATAATAGCAAAGAAGGAATAGCCACCAGTATCGGTCACTCTCCTATTTCTGGATTGATTGACCCTGAAGCAGGAAGTAAAAATGCTATCGCCGAAGCGTTAACAAATATCGTCTGGGCGCCGCTTAAAGATGGGCTAGACTCCGTTTCTTTATCAGCTAACTGGATGTGGCCTTGTAAAAACAAAGGTGAAGACGCTAGATTATACAAAGCGGTAAAAGCAATTTCAGATTTTGCAATTGATTTAGGGATCAATGTTCCTACGGGCAAAGATTCTCTATCCATGAAACAAAAATATCCTAATGACGAAGTCATAGCACCTGGAACGGTAATTATATCCGCAGCTGCTAATTGTAATGATATTAATAAGGTAGTAGAACCTGTACTTCAAAAAAATGGAGGAGACATCTATTATATCAACTTATCAAATGACAAACATAAATTAGGAGGCTCCTCATTTGCTCAAATCAATAATAAAATAGGATCAGAAGCACCTACTGTAAATAATGCAACTAATTTTAAGAAAGTATTTAATGTTATCCAGGATTTAATTAGAAAAAACAAAATTGTAGCCGGTCATGATGTTGCTTCAGGTGGTTTAATTACTACATTATTAGAATTATGCTTTTCTGATGTTAATCTTGGTGCTATGCTTGATCTTACTAAGATTGGAGAATTAGATTCTATAAAATTATTGTTTGCCGAAAATTCAGGAATTGTTTTTCAGAGTTCACTTAATTCTGATATTGAATCCATATTATTAGAAAACGATATTCAATACTATGCTATAGGAAAAGCAATAGAAGGCTCTTCAATAACTATAAAAAACGGAAAAGATGATTTTACTTTTGATATTCAAGAATTAAGAAATATCTGGTATAAAACATCATTCTTGTTAGATCAGAAACAAACGGCTAATGATTTAGCAAAAGATAGATATCAAAATTTCGCAAAACAACCATTAATGTTTGAGTTTCCTATTCATTTTATGGGAAGAAAACCTTTACTCGACAATTCTCAACCAAGACCAAAAGCAGCGATTATTCGTGAAAAAGGGAGTAATTCTGAGCGTGAAATGGCAAATGCCATGTATCTAGCTGGTTTTGATGTAAAAGATGTACACATGACCGATTTGATTTCTGGTCGAGAGACATTAGAGGATATACAATTTATTGGAGCCGTTGGTGGTTTTTCAAATAGTGATGTTTTGGGTTCTGCCAAAGGTTGGGCAGGTGCATTTTTATATAACGAAAAAGCCAATACTGCCCTTAAAAACTTCTTTAAAAGAGAAGATACTTTATCAGTAGGGATTTGTAATGGGTGTCAGTTATTTATGGAGCTTGAAGTTATTAACCCTGAACACAAAATACATGGTAAACTAATTCATAACGAATCTCACAAACATGAGAGCGGTTTTACTTCTGTTAAGATTCAAGAAAATAACTCTGTAATGTTATCTACTTTAACCGGAAGCACATTGGGTGTTTGGATTTCTCACGGAGAAGGAAAATTTGACCTACCGCTATCTGAAGAGAATTATAACATTGTTGCCAAATATGGATATGCAGCATATCCCGCAAACCCAAATGGTTCTAGCTACAACACTGCCATGATGACTGATAATACCGGTCGACATTTGGTCATGATGCCTCATATAGAACGTTCTATATTTCAATGGAATTGGGCACATTATCCCAAAGGGAGACGTGATGAAGTTTCTCCTTGGATAGAAGCTTTTGTGAATGCTAGAAAATGGATCGAGAATAAATAATAATTATTTAAAAAGTTATTCTTCAAACTAAGAAAAGTTAAAGAATGAACTGAATAAAGAACAAATATATTAACAAAAACAATAAAATATTAAGGAGTTATCAAATTAAAGCTCCTTTTTTTATATATTAGAGTTGTGTATTATTAGATTTTTTATAATTTGCGAAACTATGCACGCATAATAGTTTTTGATGCACTCTTAAACTTTTATGAAATATATTAAAACAACTTATGACGACAATTACTAGATTATTTGATTTTCCACACTATCAACTAAAAAATTTCAATTTAGACAAGGCTTTAATAACTAAATATGATGGCGAATGGATTGCTACATCATCTGCAGAATATGTAGAAAAAGCAAACCAAATTAGTCGTGGTCTTCTAAAATTAGGCGTAAAACCTAATGACAAAGTAGCAATTATATCTTCAAATAATAGAACTGAATGGAACATTACAGATATAGGAGTTCTTCAGATTGGTGCACAAGATGTACCTATCTACCCCACGATATCACAAGATGACTACGAATACGTTCTAAATCATTCAGAATCAAAATATTGCTTTGTTTCAGATGAAGAAGTATATCAAAAAGTAAAAAATATCCAAGACAAAGTACCATCTTTAAAAGAAGTCTATTCTTATGATGATATTAAAGGATGTAAAAGTTGGAACGAAGTCTTAGAACTAGGTAAAGACGATAGCAACCAGGAAGAAGTAGAAAAAATCATGGCTTCAATTACAGAAGATGACTTAGCTACTCTAATATATACATCTGGAACTACGGGTAGACCCAAAGGAGTTATGCTTAGTCATAAAAATGTAGTGAGTAATACATTGGCAGCTTCTACACGATTTCCACTAGTTCCTGGTAATATTAAAGCATTGAGTTTTTTACCTGTATGTCATATTTATGAGAGAATGACCATGTATCTTTATCAGTATTTAGGAGCAAGTATTTATTTTGCAGAATCTATAGAGGCTATTAGTGATAATTTAAAAGAAGTTTCTCCTGAGATCATGACAGCAGTACCTAGATTGCTTGAAAAAGTTTATGATAAAATTATTGCAAAAGGTGCAGATCTTACTGGTATTAAAAAGAGGCTATTCTTTTGGGCAGTAGAATTAGGATTAAAATATGAACCTTATGGAGCTAATGGCTGGTGGTATGAAAAAAAACTAGGCCTTGCCCGAAAATTAATCTTTAGCAAATGGCAAGAAGGTCTAGGTGGTGAGTTAAAAATAATCGCATCTGGAAGTGCTGCATTACAACCCCGACTAGCAAGAGTATTTAATGCTGCTGGACTTAGTGTTATGGAAGGATATGGATTGACAGAAACATCTCCTGTAATTTCTGTAAATGATGAAAGAAACAATGGATTCAAAATTGGCACTGTTGGAAAAATACTTCCAAACACAGAAGTGAAAATTGCTAAGGATGGTGAAATCCTGGTAAAAGGTCCTCAAGTAATGCAAGGATATTACAAAGATGAAGAAAAAACCAATGAAGCTTTAAAAGGTGGATATTTTCACACTGGTGATATAGGTGAGATTGATAGTGAAGGTTTTTTACGCATCACTGATCGTAAAAAAGAAATGTTTAAAACTTCTGGTGGTAAATATGTAGCTCCACAAGTAATTGAAAATGCTATGAAACAATCTCGTTTTATAGAACAAATCATGGTCGTTGGAGAAGGAGAAAAAATGCCTGCAGCATTTATACAACCAAATTTTGAATTTTTAAAAGATTGGGCAGAACGCAAAGGTCTTAAAATAGGAAATTCTACTCAAGATATGATTAGTAACCAAGAGGTCATTGATCGTTATCAAGAAGAAATTGATGAACACAACGAAAAATTCGGAAAATGGGAACGAGTAAAGAAATTCGAACTTACTCCTGAAGAATGGAGTATCGATGCTGGTCACCTTACTCCTACAATGAAATTAAGAAGAAAAATAATAAAAGAAAAGTACACAGCATTATATGCTAAAATTTATGGCTAATTCAATTCACTGATTACTAAGTAAAAGCATAAACTTAACTGTAAATCAGTAAACTCCTCATTTTATGAGGAGTTTTTTTATTAATTCAGCAGAATAACGTAAATTACTTCATAAATTCTTAAATTTTTAAGCTATTTATTATGCGTGCATAGTAAATTTTACTTACCTTTACATTCATAATATTTTTTGAATGAGAGAAAAGACAATTGATTATGCATTAAGAGCTACCTGGATGGCAGTTGCAAAAATGTATAATGAAGAAGCCGGTAAAAAAGGAAGCACAATGGCGACTGGATTTGCTTTACTAAGTATAGACCCAGAAACCGGTACTCCTTCAACCTCGCTAGGTCCAAAAATGGGTATGGAGGCGACTAGCTTATCACGTACTTTGAAAACCATGGAAGAAAAAGGGTTGATTTTCAGGAAAAAAAACCCTCATGATGGCAGAGGTGTTTTAATTTATTTAACACCATTTGGTCAAGAAATGCGTAACTTCTCAAAAGAAGTGGTTTTTACGTTTGACAATACCGTAAGAAAGCATATACCAAAAGAAAAGCTTGATACCTTCTTAGAGGTATTTCAAATCATTAACGACTTGATTTCATCAAAAAAGATCTATTCAAAACAAAAATCTATAACACCTTAACAACTTAAAGTTAAAAATGAAAAGAACCATTAAAAAAGTTGCAGTCGTTGGCTCAGGAATTATGGGGTCAGGCATTGCATGTCATTTCGCTAATATTGGTGTAGAAGTACTTTTATTAGATATAGTTCCCAGAGAACTAAACGACAAAGAAAAAGCTAAAGGCCTTACTTTAGAAAGTAAAGTAGTTCGTAACAGGTTAGTTAACACCTCTCTTACTACAGCTCTTAAATCCAAACCCTCTCCTATTTACCATCAAAAATTTGCAAATCGTATTACAACAGGAAACCTGGAAGACGATATTGCAAAAGTAGCTGATGTAGATTGGATTATTGAGGTTGTTGTAGAAAGACTTGATATCAAAAAATTGGTTTTTGAAAACCTAGAAAAACATAGAACACCAGGAACACTTATTACTTCTAACACTTCTGGTATTCCAATAAAATTCATGAATGAAGGAAGAAGTGAGGATTTCCAGAAGCATTTCTGCGGAACACACTTTTTCAACCCTGCTCGTTACTTAAAATTATTTGAAATTATCCCTGGCCCTAATACTTCTCAAGAAGTTTTAGGTTTTCTTAATGGGTATGGAGAACAATTCTTAGGTAAAACATCAGTAGTAGCAAAAGATACTCCCGCTTTTATTGGTAACAGAATAGGTATTTTTAGCATTATGAGTTTATTTCATATGGTAAAAGATATGGGATTAACAATCGAAGAAGTTGACAAGCTTACTGGTCCAGTTATTGGTCGTCCAAAATCGGCTACATTCCGTACTGTAGATGTAGTTGGTCTGGATACCTTGGTACATGTTGCTAATGGTATTGCAGAAAACTGTCCAAAGGATGAAAGTCTTGAATTGTTCAAACTTCCCCCATTCATCAATACCATGATGGAAAATAAGTGGTTAGGTAGTAAAACAAAGCAAGGTTTCTATAAAAAGAACATGACAGCTGAAGGCAAAAGAGAAATTCTTTCTTTAGATTTAGATACTTTAGAATATAGAGCTAATAAAAGAGCCTCTTTCGCTACGCTAGAAATGACAAAAACTATTGATAAAGTAGTTGACCGTTTCAAAGTATTAGTTTCAGGAAAAGATAAAGCAGGTGAATTTTATCGTAAAACGTTTTCTGCTTTATTCGCATATGTATCCAATCGTATTCCTGAAATTACTGATGAATTATATAAAATCGATGATGCCATGAAAGCCGGTTTTGGTTGGGAACATGGTCCTTTCCAGATTTGGGATGCAATCGGTGTTGAAAAAGGAATCGAAATGATGAAAGTTGAAGGTCTTGAACCAGCAGCTTGGGTAAATGATATGATAGCTTCAGGAAACACATCTTTCTATACGGTAAAAGATGGCGCTACACATGCTTATGATATTCCAAAAAAGACGCAAGAAAAAATTCCAGGACAAGATGCATTTATCATTTTAGATAATATCCGTAAATCATCAGAAGTATTCAAAAACAGCGGTGTTGTGGTTGAAGATCTTGGAGATGGCATTTTGAATGTAGAATTTCAAAGTAAGATGAACACTATAGGCGGAGATGTACTTGCAGGACTTAACAAAGCAATCGATATTGCCGAGAAAGACTTTCAAGGACTAGTTGTGGGTAATCAAGCAGCAAACTTCTCGGTAGGTGCTAATATCGGAATGATATTTATGATGGCCGTAGAGCAAGAATATGATGAGCTTAATATGGCTATTAAATATTTCCAGGATTCTATGATGCGTATGCGATACTCTTCTATACCAACAATTGCAGCTCCACACGGAATGGCTCTTGGAGGTGGATGTGAAGTTTCGCTTCATGCAGATAAAGTAGTAGCCGCAGCAGAAACCTACATGGGATTAGTAGAATTTGGTGTTGGTGTGATCCCTGGTGGTGGTGGTTCTAAAGAAATGGCTTTAAGAGCTGCAGACCTGTTTAAGAAAGATGATGTAGAGCTTAATGTGCTTCAGGAACATTTCTTAACGATTGGTATGGCCAAGGTATCAACATCTGCTTATGAAGCATTTGACACCAACCTACTTCAAAAAGGAAAAGATATAGTTGTTGTAAATAAAGATCGACAAATTGCAACCGCTAAAGCTCATGCAAAATTAATAGCAGAGCAAGGATATACGCAACCACCACGTCGTAAAGACATAAAAGTATTAGGTAAGCAAGCACTAGGAATGTTTTTAGTAGGTACTGATTCTATGGAAGCTAGTAGGTATATTTCTGAACATGATCATAAAATTGCAAATAAACTTGGATATGTGATGGCTGGTGGAGATTTGTCTGAACCGACCCTTGTTACTGAGCAATATTTATTAGACTTAGAAAGAGAAGCTTTCTTATCACTTTGTACAGAACGCAAAACACTAGAGCGTATAGAACATATGTTAAAGAAAGGGAAACCTTTACGTAATTAGATTACTAGATTGTTGGAGTACTAGAGTATTAGAAATCCAACCAGTCTAAAAATCGAATAATCTAAAAATCTATTTTAAAAAATGAAAACAGCATATATAGTAAAAGCATATAGAACAGCCGTAGGGAAAGCTCCTCGTGGAGTGTTCAGATTCAAAAGAACAGATGAACTGGCAGCTGAAACCATTCAGCATATGATGAAAGAGCTTCCAAACCTTGATAAAGATCGTATTGATGATGTTATTGTTGGTAATGCAATGCCAGAAGGATCTCAAGGATTGAATATGGCACGTTTAATCTCTCTAATGGGATTAGAATCAATTGACGTACCTGGTGTAACTGTAAATAGATTCTGTTCGTCAGGAATCGAAACTATCGGTATGGCAACTGCCAAAATCCAAGCAGGAATGGCAGATTGTATTATTGCAGGTGGTGCAGAAAGTATGAGCTCGGTACCAATGACCGGTTATAAAACAGAACTTAATTATGATTTAGCCAATTCGGGACATGCAGATTATTACTGGGGAATGGGTAATACGGCTGAAGCAGTCGCTGATCAATTTAAGGTTTCTCGTGAAGATCAAGATGAGTTCGCTTATCATTCTCACATGAAAGCCTTAAAAGCTCAAGCTGAAAATCGTTTTCAGGATCAGATAGTCCCTATTAATGTAGAGCAAATCTATGTTGATGAAAACGGTAAAAAAGCATCAAAATCATATACAGTAACAAAAGACGAAGGACCTCGTAAAGGAACAAGCAAAGAAGTATTAGGTAAACTAAGACCTGTATTTGCTGCAGGAGGGAGTGTTACTGCCGGTAACTCTTCACAAATGAGTGACGGTGCTGCTTTTGTAATGATCATGAGCGAAGACATGGTAAAAGAGTTAAATCTTGAGCCTATTGCCAGACTGGTAAACTATGCTGCTGCAGGTGTAGAACCTAGAATTATGGGTATCGGTCCAGTAAAAGCTATTCCAAAAGCTTTAAAACAAGCAGGATTAAAACAAGATGATATTGAATTAATTGAGCTTAATGAAGCTTTTGCCTCACAATCATTAGCAGTAATGCGTGAGCTTAATATTAATCAAGATATCGTAAACGTTAACGGAGGTGCAATTGCACTAGGTCACCCACTAGGATGCACCGGAGCTAAACTTTCAGTTCAATTATTTGACGAAATGCGTAAACGTGATATGAAAGGTAAATATGGTATGGTAACCATGTGTGTAGGTACCGGACAAGGTGCAGCAGGTATTTTTGAATTTTTAAATTAATCAGAATTGAATAAAAAGTATCGAGTATTAAGTACAAAGTATTAAGAATATCCATTCAAACTTTTTACTAACTACTTAATACTAATTACTAAAATTTTATAAGTAAAATGAGTACAGAAACTATAAACAAAGACATTCTTAGAGGAGGACAATTCCTTGTCAAAGAAACTAAAGCTGAAGATGTATTTACTCCTGAAGATTTTTCTGAGGAGCAAAGAATGATGCGTGATAGCGCAAGAGAATTTGTTGACCGTGAACTATGGGCACATTGGGAAAGATTCGAAGGGAAAGATTATGCATATACCGAAGCGTGTATGAAAAAAGCTGGAGAGCTTGGTCTTCTTGGTGTTTCTGTTCCTGAAGCTTATGATGGACTAGGAATGGGATTTGTATCTACAATGTTAGTATGTGACTATATCTCTGGTGCTACAGGGTCTTTTAGTACTGCTTTTGGGGCACATACAGGTATTGGTACTATGCCAATCTCTTTATATGGTAATGAAGAACAAAAGAAAAAATACGTTTCTAAACTAGCTACAGGTGAGTGGATGGGAGCATATTGCTTAACTGAACCTGGTGCTGGATCTGATGCAAATTCTGGAAAAACAAAAGCTGTTTTATCAGATGACGGAAAGCATTATTTGATTTCTGGTCAGAAGATGTGGATCTCTAATGCTGGATTCTGTAATGTAATGATCGTTTTTGCACGTATTGAAGATGATAAAAATATCACAGGATTTATTGTTGAAAATGATCCTTCTAATGGTATTTCTATGGCTGATGAAGAAAAGAAATTGGGGATTCACTCCTCTTCTACTCGTCAAGTATTCTTTAGTGAAACTAAAGTACCAGTAGAGAATATGTTATCTGAAAGAGGTAATGGATTTAAGATTGCAATGAATGCGCTTAACGTAGGTCGTATCAAACTAGCTGCCGCTTGTCTAGATGCTCAACGTAGAGTAATCGGAGAAGCTACTAAGTATGCAAATGAGCGTATTCAGTTTAAAACTCCAATCATGAACTTCGGAGCTATTAAAGGTAAAATTGCAGAAATGGCTACTAATACATATGCAGGTGAATCTGCAAGCTATAGAGCTGCAAAAAATATTGAAGATAGAATCACGTTAAGACAAGCTGAAGGAAATTCACATCAAGAAGCAGAACTTAAAGGAGTTGAAGAATATGCTATAGAATGTTCTATTCTTAAGGTTGCTGTTTCTGAAGATGTTCAAAGCTGTGCTGATGAAGGTGTACAAATATTTGGTGGTATGGGATTCTCTGCAGATACTCCTATGGAATCTGCATGGAGAGATGCTCGTATTGCTCGTATCTACGAAGGTACTAACGAGATCAACCGTATGCTTGCTGTGGGTATGTTAGTTAAGAAAGCGATGAAAGGTCATGTGGATCTTTTAGGTCCAGCCACGCAAGTTGCTAATGAACTTACTGGTATTCCTTCTTTTGATACTCCTGATTATTCTGAATTATTTGCTGAAGAAAAAGGAATCATTGCTAACCTTAAAAAGGTTTTCTTAATGGTTGCGGGATCTGCAGTTCAGAAATTTGGACCAAAATTAGAAGAGCACCAACAATTATTAATGGCTGCATCAGATATCTTAATTGAAATTTATATGGCTGAATCTACAATTTTGCGTACTGAGAAAAATGCAAAGCGTCACGGAGAAGATTCTCAGGAAACTCAAATTGCAATGAGTCAGTTATACCTATATAACGCTGTAGATATTGCTATAAAGAAAGGAAAAGAAGCTATTGTTTCTTTTGCTGAAGGTGACGAGCAAAGAATGATGCTTATGGGACTTAAACGTTTTACTAAGTATGCTAATCAACCTAATGTAGTTGCATTAAGAACTAAAATTGCTGATAAAATTGCCGAAGAAAATGGGTATTTCTTAGGATAATCAGTTTATATAATGGCCCTCCCTATGGCATTAAACTGGGGAGTTGTTTAATTTTGATTTAAAAAACCGCTTTTTCATTGGGTAAAAGCGGTTTCTTTTATTTTTTATACTTTTTTGAGGTTAAATTTTTTGTTGAACGTTTGCCTGAAGCTACCCTTTCTTTTGAAAGGCTTATCCAAGTAAATTATAACTAGAAGCCTACAAGTATCCAGGTAACAAATTTATGTTGACATCAAATCAAATCCGCAATCAAAATCAGTTAAAAAGAAAATCTTATAAAAAAGTAAAGGCAGCAATATAAAATTGCTACCTTTAGATATGTCTAAATTTTGTAACGATATTTCAGAACGTCACAAGATTCTTTAAGTATATATTTATCTTTAAAACAGATAAATCAATATAAACTAAAAACTATTGTTATTTATCTACTGACTGCACGTTGAAACGGTCAATCTTATCAGTGAAATTTATAGTACTTAAATTACGAGCTAACCAAGTTCCTGACTTACGAAGTGTTAGGATTTTTTTTGCTCCACTTTGTGCCGTTTTATCATACAATACTAATACTCCATAATCCCCATCATTAGCCCCATCATCCTCACGTAAACTTACTTCCCAGATAATACTGCTTGCTTGATTAATCATATTAGTGGGAAGCTTTACACCAACATCCGAATACCCTGATTCAACATTTCTCCAATTATGAGTATATTCATAACGGGTATTATAATTAGGATTTGCGTTATAATTCCAATGCTGAAAAAAGGTTACTGTGGATATAAAATGGGCGGTCTTTTGAGCTTTGACAACTTCGTTTTTCCTCTTTACCTCTTCCAAAAACTTCTTCGCTTTCTCTTTTTTAGTATAAACATACAAGGTTCTTGTTCCTTCAACATCATCTTGATCCAAAACATGAGAAATAGCATTCTTGTATGCATCAAACAAAATGGGATCAGTTAGCATCTCTTCTATAGAGTACTGTTGATCTTCATAAACAACAGTGGTTTTACTATAAATAGCTATATCCCTTCGATAATTTTCATCAATAAGATTAATTTCTGAGGCAATCGCTCCTGTTTCTTCTTCTATAGCTATCTCATCCTTATCACAGGAAATGAGAAAAGCAAAAAATAACATATATCCGAATATATTTATATTCATTAAATTCTTCATAATCATATTAGCTTTTAAATAATTAAAATTCTTTTTTATTTACATTAATTCTTTTTAGATCACATTTATTTGTGTTCAGTATACGTTTTGATAGAATGAGGTTATTATATCTATAAGCACAACCAAAAAAAACGTGCCTTCTACCACATGTCATGTAAACCATAACTGTACTTGTTATTTAGAATAACTAATACAGTAATCTATTATAACGCTGGATATGCTGTTAGCAGAATCCAAGCTCCAACTGTTGTAGACCATTTTACAACTACAGTTAAACTTTCAATTTTTGCTTTCCATCTTCCATTAATATAACCCCATCCAACAGTTCTATGAGCCGCAAATGATTGTGCCCATTTTGACTTATTATTTGGAGATATATTAGGATTATTTGCGTACCATATTTTTATAGTTGTATCAAAAGCAGATCTGAGCATTGATATAAAATGCTCCTGACCGACATAAGTACTACCCCCTGTTTCTCTAAAATGAAAACTTGTCGCATCACCAGGTCTGTTTAAAAGATATGTCTGTGACTGATCCCAATGTTCCTGTATTGCGTGACCACCATTTTCTTCCATCCATTCAAGCCATTGGATATTGCCATAATCTACCACTGGGCTAGTCGGTGGATTATTCTTCTGGAGGAGCTCAGTTTGTTCAATATCATTTTGAACTACCAGGCTTTCATTGAATTCTTCTTTTTCACAAGATGCAAAGAAAAGTCCTAGAGACAGTGTGACTAAGAAGAGGTTTGTTTTGAAATTTTTCATTGTGTGAATTTTTTAAGTTAAAATTGATTTGTATTCTAAATATCTACAATGCTGTAGGTATCAAGTAACGTGAATTGATGCTTCTCTTAAAGTGGTGTCCAGAGTATCTTGTACTCACGATAACATCACCGTTTCTTTAAGTATGCTTCTCATATTTCTAAAATAGTAGAAGTCCGATTCTTTGATTACGTTTTTGTTTTCATAAATATATTTCTGTTAATTATTATTATCTGTGAAGTATTTGATCATAAACATTTATTGATCAAATGCTACTTGAATTTGTGTTTGATTACAGTGTAAAACTATTTAATAAAGAAGAGTCAACTCTTAAAAAGAGGTATATAAAAGGTATATACAGCCAACAAAAAAAGGTATACAAAAGGTATGCAAAGGTGTTGACTATAAGGTATTTACACTAAAACCATAATAGTATTTACGGCATATAAAAAGGAGAACTACCACTATACATTTCCAGAAAGTAAGAATTATTGATATTCCTAATTGTATAATATAACATTAGCAATATTGTGTATTCATGGTTTTTATATAAATAAAAAAAATAGAAATTTTTTAAGCTAAATAAAAACTTACAACGTCGATGTATTTATCTATATGTTTATTTATAAGCTTTCTATTAACATTTGTAAGGGCTTTGTAATGATTAAAGCTATAAGTATTATGTTATTTACCTTATGTCCTTGTATTTTTTTGACTTATCCTAACCCTAAAAATACCTGGAAGACTAAAAGAAATAAACGGGGTTTTGGCAAAAAAACATTTTTTTCTCTGTTATATTAATCTGCACTTAGGATCTATGCAGATACAACTGTATCAGCATAAATCTCATCCAAATATTCCTTAAAGGACACTTCTTGACGAATACCCATTTTCTTTTTTAGTCTGCTCCGAGTGGCTTTTACAGTATTTGGAGCTACATTGAGCATAGATGCAGTTTCTTTAAGAGACAAATTCAATTTAGTGAGTAAACAGTATCTAATTTCTGTATTAGAAAGTTCTGGATGCTTATTCTTAAGTTCTATGGTTAATGTAGGATATTGAGATTCGATCCTATCTGTTACCAATGATATATCTGATGAGGATTGGATAAGGTTTTTAACTGTAGTATTAACCTGTGCTAGTTTAGGATTATCATCTTTTATTGCTTCTAACTCTGTCTTTATTGTATTAAGCACCTCAACTCTTTGAGAAATAGCTATGGCAGAAGCGTCTAATTCATTATCCCGTAATCGGATCTGCTCTTCCAGTAATTCCTTTTCGTTCGACTTTAGTATTGATATCTCTTGTTTATTTTTCTTATACTTAAAAATTAAGTATATACATAGTACACTAATAATTATAACAATCAACAACCCAATGATTAATAATTTTTGTTTGTCGTTTTTCTCTACAACTAATTTATTTTCTGCAACCAGTTCCTTGTTTTTATACTCTTGTTCTATTAACTGCCTTTGTTTATCAACTGTTTTGATATAATCAATATCTTTTTGAATAGCAACACTGTCTAATAATGATGTATACGTTTTATACATCGCTATTTCTTTTTCAGGCTTATTTTGTTGTTGATAGAGTTTGATAAAGGAATTATATATTTCTTTTAAAGAATCATAATTCGTATTTCCTTCGACTCCTTTGGTTAAATATTCCTCGGCTTTAGCATACTCTTTTAAACCCAAATAGTAATCCCCTAAATTTCCATTTTCAATCCCTTCATTTCTATGATAATCGATACTATCAGCTAATTTTTTTGCTTTAAAACCATATTCCAACGCTTTTTCATATTCTTTTTTTCCTGAATGATAAAGTCCTAAATTAGAATACAATATAGAAAGTGCAGGAAAGTTTTCTTTCTTATTAGCTATATCAATTCCTTTACGCACCCATTTTATTGCTTCATCATACTCTTTAAGCTCTTCATAAGCTATTGATATTCCATTATAACCTCCGATTTTCATTAAATCATCAATATGACTACTATCATTCAAAACTTCTTTAATTATCGCTATACTTTTATCATACTCCTTCAGTTCACTATAACAAAAACTTATGTTCATTTTATTTCCATTAGCAGATGTATAATCTCCAGATTCTAAATATATCTCATAGGCATTAGTAAAATACTCTATAGCTTTATTTATTAAACCCATCCTCATCAACACTCTTCCTTTATTAAGATATAATTTTTCAATACTCTTTTCTTTTAAGGAAGCAGATTCATATAGATATTCTGAAGTATTAAAATAATATAGAGAACTGTCCCTTTCTGCTTTTACAGAATAATATAATCCTAGTTTAGACGAAACATCATATTGTGCCGAAAAACTCTTAAGATCCTTAGAACGTTTAAAGAGTTGCAATAACACCGTTGATTCTTTTCCTCGAAAACTTACTGTATCAATAGCCTGATGTAATTGTTCTTTATTTAGAGAAGAAACTTCTAACTGTTGGCAATATACTGCTGCACTAGATAAAAAAAATACAACAACGATTATTTGCTGTAATATAAGTCTAAAATCAGGTAAGGTCATAAGAGCTGAGTTTTGGAAAATTGTGATGGCAAACAATTATATTCCTAATTTAAGATATATTTTTATAAAAACTATACTAAAGAACTGCGTTTTATTTCTTAGAATAATCAGTGAATATAATGGCCCTTTCCATGGCATGGCATTAAACTACAGAGTTGTTTAATTTTGATTTAAAAAAGCGGTTTTTTTATGCCTCTAAAAGTTTTTATCTCCAAAAAATATATTACCTCCAAAAAACCATTTTTCTAAAGCAGAATATGCTAAAAATTATATTTTCAATCATTTATAACATCAATAATTATGGTTTTAAACTATAAAATTAACAATTTATCAACACGAAAACGTTGTAGTTTAAGACTTATCTTACAAAAATGAATATTTCATAATAACTTAGTAGAAATTTAACACAAGAAACACTTTTATAAACAAAAAACTACTAAATATGAAATCAACCTCTCCCTGAACGAAAAATGAAACTTCGTTTGAGTTCTTTAATTCTAGAAGTATATATAGGATTTTACACACCAGAATAAGAGCCAAACGCATTTCAAAATCCGGATTTATTATTAAGGAAAGCTTATTTTTTTAATCTACTTTGTTGTTAGTATTCTTATAACTACGAACAACAATGTAAATGTATTTAATTCATTTTCAGTAAATTAAAAATTAAACAACCAAATATCCTTCCTTAAAAATATATTTATTACACATTCATAATTTTACATTTATGGATACACACAAACTCAATATCATAATGTTAATCATTATTGATCTAAACTCAAAAAAATTGCAAAAATGAAACGAAAAAATTTAACCACAATTATAGTAAGTTTACTACTATTACTATCTTGTATTACTACCAAAGCACAAGATGAGGATGTATTATTTCAAGCCTTTGACTGGAATGTACAAAACCAACCCGCAGGACAAACCTGGTATGATGTAGTAATACAGAATAAAAATATTATTAAAGATGCAGGTATAGATATGATATGGATGCCGCCTCCAAGTAATTCTGCTGCTCCACAAGGATATCTTCCTAGAGAACTAAACAATCTAAATAGTGAATACGGTACGCAAGCACAATTAATAAATTTGATTAATCAATATCATGCTCTTGATATTAAAGTTTTAAGTGATATTGTGATAAATCATCGTGTAGGTACTAATGATGCTGTGACATTTACTAATCCTTCTTGGCCAACTTTTTATATTACTGCCGATGATGAAGGAAGAAATTTTGTGCCCGGTCCAGTAGAATTTAGTATTAATGGTGATTATGTACCTGGAACTGCCTTAAAATCTGACGGATCTAATGGAACCTTTGCTGCGGCTAGAGATCTGGATCACAAAAACCCAGCAGTTAGAGCAGAAATTATTAAATGGATGCGATTTCTTAAAAACGATATAGGTTTTGATGGTTGGAGATATGATTTTGTACATGGATATGATCCTATTTATAATAAAGAATATAATGATGCCACAAACCCATATTTTGCTGTAGGAGAATTATTAGAAAGTAGTAGAGTGCAAACTAATAACTTTGTAAACTTTTCGCAACAATCCTCTTCTGCATTTGATTTTAATACCAAAGTTAGCCTACAAAATGCTATACGAGACAACAATCTATCCTATTTAAGAGATGGTCAAGGAAGACCTTCTGGGATGATTGGTATAAATCCATCAAAATCTGTTACATTTTTGGATAATCATGATACAGGATTTGCTCAACAATGCTGTGGATCGGGTTATGTGTTTCCAGGAGGAGAAACAAATCTAAGAAAAGGATATGCATATATTTTAACGCATCCTGGTAACCCTGCTGTTTTCTGGACTCACTTTATTGATGGTGGAGCCGGAGTTCGTAATGCAATTAAAAATCTTATCTCAGCTAGAAAAAGTGTTAGGGTACATGCTGCTTCGACAATAAGTATTGCAGAAGCAAGAAATGACCTTTATGCAGCTTATATTGATGGAAAAAGTGGTACCCTAGCGATGAAATTAGGGAGCGGTAATTGGTCTCCTAATGGTAGTGGATGGGTGTTAAAAACATCGGGTACAGATTATGCGGTTTGGACGCAAGGTGATAATAATACAGGAGGAGGAGAAACCGTTGCTCCATTTACAGTAAACTTTAAAAAACCTTCAGGATGGGGTAACAATATAAATGCATATTTCTTTGATGCTTCTGCTAACGTTACATTACCTGGAACATCAGGATGGCCAGGACAACAAACAACAAACATCTCAGGAACTCAATGGTACTCATATACCATAACACCACAAGCAGGAACAGCTGCAGCTAATATAAGAGTCATTTTTAATGATGGCAATAGCAATCAAACTGGCAACTTATCTAGGAGTACAACAGGGTGGTATACAAATGGAGCATGGTCTAGTAGCTGTCCTTCAGATTGTAATGGATCTCCAAGTTCTAATGAGGTAACTCTTAATTTTAGGAAACCTGGTGGTGGCTGGGGTAATAGTACCAGAATATATCTATATAACAAAGCAACTAATCAAACTATCTCTGGCACACCTGGATGGCCAGGAAGACCTATGACTACTATTAGCGGAACCTCTTGGTGTAGTACTACATTTACACTTCCTAATGGTGTATCTGCAAATAATGTTGGTGTGGTTTTCAATAATGGAAATGGGCAACAAACTGTTGATTTAACAAGAGGAACTGATGGTTGGTTTAGAGTAACAGGAAGTAGTAACGGAAAAAGAACAGGAACATGGTCAACAAATTGCCCTACAGGTTGTCCTTCAAGAAGTGCATTCACAGCAGTTAACAATATTGGCAAAACTGTGGTGAACCATAACAAAGTTGTACTCTCTCCTAACCCAATTACTGAACTTAGTAAACTATACATAACTACTCGTGAGCAAGGCGCATTAGAAATTACAGTTTCTAATATCCTTGGTCAAACAAAAACAATTTATAACCAGAAAGTACAATCTGGAAATCATACAATTGATCTCAAAAGTAATACCCCAGAACAACAAGGTATATATTTTTATACTATTAAGTTAAATGGAGATACAATTGATCAATTAAAAGCTGTTCACAGATAAATACACCCTTTATTTTCACTTTCAGAAATAATACTGAAGAAGGGCAAGCGGTTGTTACTTATTTATAAGTAGCAACCGCTTTTTAAATTTTGTTTACTATTTTTATCTTCAATCTTTGCACCAAATCATAAATGAAACAATTAATACTAATAAGCCTATTATTATTTTCTTTTTCATCAAAAAAGAAAGTAAAACAAAACGCTACCATTACAACTATATCAAAACATGTACATATAAGTTGTGATCAAAAAGAAAATGACCAGATAAGAGAAGTAAAAAAAGCTACTATAGTACCTAAACTTGATGGTGATATGAGTGACCCTATTTGGAAAGAAACAATGTGGCATGGCTTAGATCAAAAATGGCTTGGAGAACCGTATACATTTGATGATTTTTTTGGTCGTTATAAAATGGCTTGGACCCCCGAAGCTTTATATCTTTTGGTTGAAATCAAAGATGATATTTTATATGATCAAAATAAAGATCCATTAAAATTATGGTGGGATGATGATTGTGTTGAAATTTTTATTGACGTAGATAATTCAGGAGGTAATCATCAATACTCTAACAATGCCTTTGCATATCATGTAGCATTAGATGGTAATGTAGTTGATCTGGATAAAGATCAACAGCCCATATTATATAATAGTCATATTGCTACCAAAAGAGTAACAAATGCAGATGTATCTGTTTGGGAATTTGAAATCATTATATATGATGATACATATGAAGACGGGCAAGTCAATGACCCTGTAGTCTTATCTAAAGATCAAAAATTAGGATTTGCATTAGCCTATAACGACAATGATGGTAGTAAAGAACGTGAAAATTTTATAGGTTCAGTTTTTATTCCTGGTGAAGAAAAGAATCTAGGATGGATTAATGCAGATGTATTTGGAACTATTGTTTTGATAGAATAATCAATGAAAAATCTATTCTTCAAAAATAAGCACGTAAATAGTATAGAAAAAAACTACATACTTATATAAACTTAGCTGCAAAGTAACGAAAACTTAGCTGCAGGTTGTAATACAGATAGCTGCAAAGTAACGAAAACTTAGCTGCAGGTTATAATACAGATAGCTGCAAAGTATTTATGATTACGTATGTATATTTATCTTTTTATCAAGCCAACTTTTTCAAAACCTACTTTTACATCAAAAATTAATGACGTTTTTCCATTAATTCCTCTTCTTTAGTTACCCCTCCAGAAAAATTAACAGCGGTTTCTATTAGAGCCAAATGCGAATATGCCTGAGGAAAATTTCCTAATAACCGTTTTGTTTTAAAATCGATATCCTCACTAAAAAGACCAAGGTGATTACTATAAGATAGCAATTGGTCAAAAAGTTTTTTTGCTTTCTCCTCCTGCCCTATTTTATACAAACTATTAATAAACCAAAAACTACAAATTGTAAATGATGATGAAGGCAAACCAAAATCATCTTTATTTTTGTATCGATACATCAACCCATCATTACATAATTCTTTTTCGGTTGCATGTACTGTACTTATAAAACGAGGGTCATCTGGCTCAATAAAACCATAGGATTCCATCAGTAATGTAGATGCATCAAGATCCGAAGAGCCATATGATTGGGTATAGGCTTGGATTTCTTCGTTCCAGGCATTCTTATAGATATCATTATAGATGCTATCTCTTAGTTCAATCCAACGTTTATTTTTAGTTGTTTTATTGATCAACTCACCAATTTTAATTGCTCGATCTACTGCAACCCAGCATAGTAATTTAGAAAAAGTAAAATGCCTTTCTTCTGTTCTAAACTCCCAAATTCCTTTATCTGGTTTTTCCCAATTAACATTCACAATATGTACAATATTTTTACTAATTGTCCATAAACTTTCTCTATTATCCAGATCACAATCAAATTTTACAAACTGTTGATAAATCACATTCATCAAAACACCATAAATATCATTTTGTTTTTGGTGATATGCCGCATTACCAATTCTAACAGGGCTAGAGTTTTGATAACCACTAAGATGATCCAAAGTTTTCTCTGTTAATTTTCTTTCGCCATTAATCCCATACATGATCTGGATTTTTTCATCTTTATCTGGTATAATATCAATAATAAACTGCAAAAAACGTTGTGCCAATCGCTTGTGTCCTAAATCCGAAACTACTTTGATAACCATAGATGCATCGCGTATCCAACAAAAGCGATAATCCCAATTACGCACTTCGCCAATAGTTTCTGGTAGTGAGGTGGTAGCTGCTGCAAGAACCGCCCCAGATTTTTCGTAACTTAATAATTTTAAGACTAATGCACTTCTAAGTATTTGATCATTATAAAATTTATATTTGGTTGTATTCTCACTCCAATTCATCCAATATACTCGGGTACGTTGCAGCTTTAAGTAACATCGTTCTAGTGATTGTTTTAAGATTTTTTCATGATAACTAATTAAAAAATAGGCGTGACCTTTAAGTTTAATTTCTTTTGAATTCAAAATTGCTTCAAGATCAAAATCTGAATATAGATATAACGTATCATATTTATCCTCATTGGTTATACTTTTAATATAATCAGTGTTGATTTTATGATTCGTTTCTCCCATTGCATACTCTAATTTCGGGTCATATTTAACCTTAAAAACTGGTGCTCCCGATATGAGTTTTATATATCTTACGATATCTGGTGAAGAGTAATATGAGCCATCATCATTTTTATAGCGTGGCATAAAATCAATGCACTCAAAGATATTATTACCATCACTAAATTCGGTAACAAGAATGTTGGTTTTATGAATATATTTTTGAGAAATCTTGTAATTATCACTTACTATAATTTCAAAACTCCCACCTTTATTTTCGTCTAATATTTTTGCAAAAACCGAATACGAATCAAAATTTGGCAAACAACACCAATCTAATGATCCATATTTAGAAATTAGCGCAGCACTTTGGCAATTTCCAATAATTCCGTAGTCAAGATTATTCATAAATCCTAAATTTCCTATAAATACACGTTTTTTAAATCTTCTTTTCCGAAATTTAACAAAAATCAAAAAGAGTTAACCAACTTTATCCTAATTTATGAGTAAAACTATCATAATCTCAAATAGACTACCCTTACAATTAAAAATTCGCGATAATACGATCGAAACAACACCTAGTGTTGGTGGGTTAGCAACAGGAATGAAATCTGTACATTCAGAAAATGATAGCATTTGGATAGGTTGGAGCGGGCTTACCGAAGAAGAATTTAATCTCGACCTAAAGGAGCAAGTTACCGCTGCATTAAAAAAGCATCAATGTGTTGGAGTTCCGTTAACCGAAAATGATATTGATGGATTCTATTATGGATTTAGCAATAATACGCTTTGGCCATTATTTCATTATTTTATGGAATATACAGAATTCGAAAAAGATACTTGGGAAACCTATAAATCAGTAAATCAAAAATTTGCAGATGTTGTCATACAAAATCTAGAAGAAGGAGATACTGTATGGATTCATGATTATCAATTACTACTTCTTTCAAAATACATTAGAAGAAAAAGACCAGATGTTTCAATTGGTTTCTTTTTGCATATCCCCTTCCCTTCATACGAAGTATTTAGAACTATACCATGTAGAGAAGAGCTCTTAAAAGGAATGCTTGGTGCAGATTTACTAGGGTTTCATACCTACGATTATGAACGTCATTTTTTGAGTGCAGTACAAAGGATTTTAGGATATGAAATTAATTTCAATACTATTCATCTAGATAACCGTATCGTTAAGGTAGATTCATTTCCTATGGGAATAGATTATAATAAATTTCATAATGCCGCAAAAACTCACAATCAAAAAGCAAAAAAAGATAAAACCGAAATACAACAAGAAATTGACAAACATTTAAAAAAAGGAAGTAACCAAGCAAAACTCATCCTCTCAATTGATCGACTTGATTATACCAAAGGGATTGCAAATCGTTTGCGGGCTTTTGAATATTTTTTAGACAAATACCCAGAGTTTAAAGGAAAAGCCAGATTAGTAATGCTTGCCGTACCCTCTAGAGCCAATGTACCGCAATACCAACGATTAAAAAATGAAATAGATCAATTAGTAGGTAGAATCAATGGTAAATTTGCCGAAGTAAGTTGGACGCCCATTTGGTATTTTTATCGTTCGTTGCCTTTTGAAAATCTAATTGATTTATATACTTCGAGCGAGGTTGCACTTCTTACTCCTATTCGAGATGGTATGAACCTTGTAGCCAAAGAATATATAGCATCTAAAGTAGATAAAAAAGGTGTACTGATCCTTAGCGAAATGACAGGAGCTTCTAATGAAATGAGTGAAGCACTAATTATTAATCCCAATAATTTTGAAGAGATTGCTGATACCTTAAAATTTGCTTTAGAAATGCCCGAAGAAGAGCAAATAAAAAGAAATAGCGCCCTTCAAAAAAGATTACAACGATATAATGTTGAGAAATGGGCCAATGATTTTTTTGATGCGCTAGAAACCACAAAAAATGACACAAAAAAATACACGCTAAAGAAGATCAATACGGCTATTAAAGATGAAATTGTATCAAAGTTTAATGCTTCAAAGAACAAAATCTTATTCTTGGATTATGACGGCACAATGGTTCCTTTTGAGAAACTGCCAGAAAATGCAAAACCAACCCAAAGGGTTTTTGATACCCTAGATGCATTGCACAGCCAACCTAATACTAAAGTTATTATAATTACGGGGAGAGATCGAGACACTATACAAAAATGGTTTGGGCATAAAGAATATACTCTTATCACCGAACATGGTGCCTGGCTTAAAGAAAGTAACAAGGATTGGGAATTAATGGAGAGAGTCGATAACAAATGGTTTAAATCTATTGCTCCTATTCTTGAATCTTTTACAGATCGAACTCCTGGATCTTTTGTCGAAGAAAAAAGATACTCATTAGCCTGGCATTTTAGAAATGTTGATCCAGATTTGGGTAAAAAAAGAGCTAATTCTTTAAAAACGACTATCCAACAACTTATTGCGAATCACAACCTCGAAATTCTTGAAGGAGATAAAGTACTCGAAATCAAAGTCAGCGGAGTAAGCAAAGGGAAATCTGCATCCAAAATGTTATTAGATAAAACCTACGATTTTATTTTTGCTATTGGCGATGATTGGACAGATGAACATATGTTTAAAGAATTACCTAATCATGCGTATACAGTTAAGGTAGGCTTAAAAAACACAGTGGCACAGTATTATGTAGAAGATATAAATAAGGTGTATGATCTATTAACAGCATTAAAATAAATCTCTGTATCTTAACAAAAAATATAGCTCCTGAAACCAAAGTTATACATACTTCCAGTAATTATAATTTCGCAATTTTTTTGCACATCACTATGGTTTGCAGGTAATGCCGTGATTGATGATCTTGCTACTCAATTTAACTTTGGGTTCAATATTTTGGGGTACCTCTTATCGTTTGTTCAATTTGGATTTATTATTGGCACTTTGACATTTGCATTATTAACCATCGCCGATCGATACTCTCCTTCTCGTATATTTATGATTTGCGCAATTCTAGGAGGAATATGTAACTTATCCTTACTTATCCCAAATATTACTGTATTTAATTTACTTACCGCCCGTTTTGGCACTGGTTTCTTTTTGGCAGGAATATATCCGGTAGGGATGAAAATAGCTTCAGATTATTATAAAGGTGGGCTAGGAAAGGCTTTAGGTTATCTGGTTGGCGCCTTAGTTTTAGGAACAGCTTTTCCGCATTTTATTAATGAGTTTTCGTGGAGTAGTGATTATACAGCGGTTATTGTTAGTACCACACTGTTAGCTTTTATAGGAGGTTTAAGTATGTGGCTTTTAGTGCCCGACGGCCCCTATAGAAAACCGGCTTCTAAACTACAACTCGGGGTTGTAACACAGCTTTTTAGCATTCCGCAGTTTAGAAAAGCCGCTTTCGGATATTTTGGACATATGTGGGAACTCTATGCATTTTGGGGATTTGTACCTGTTATTCTAAAAACGTATGCTAACCAACAAGGAATTGATCTTCAGGTATCATTCTGGTCCTTTATTGTCATTGGAGTAGGAACTATATCATGTATTCTAGGAGGATTAATTTCGTTGCGCAAAGGCAGTAGAAAGGTTGCCTACAACTCATTATTACTTTCTGGAATATTTTGCATTACCTCTCCCTTGCTTTTTATGCTTCAACCTCAAGTATTTATAGTTGTTCTATGTCTTTGGGGAATGCTAGTGATATCAGATTCTCCACAATTCTCAACGATGGTAGCCGCATCTTCTCCACCCGAACTTAGAGGAACAGCACTTACTATAACAAATTGTATCGGATTTGCCATTACTATTATAAGCATTCAATTATTATCATTTTTGTTGGGTAAAATCGATGACACATTATTATATGTATCCTTAAGCATTGGTCCTATTTTTGGGCTATACTCATTACGGAAATAACTCTATATCGGGAAAAACCAAAAAGATTATCAAGGAAACCGGAGACATCTGTTTGCAGAAATATGGCTCATTTTAATGAAAAAGGAAACAAAATTTTTAAATACAACCCTAAAATAGATTCTGAATGGAGTGTTTTTTATTCTTTGATGACAAAAAAATTAGTAATATTACCAGGGGATAGAACTTTATTAACTGTGATAGCTAATATCGCAAATAATAAATATAAAACCTGTTTTTATTATAAAATACATCTATACTAACTAATAATGAAAAAAATCACAATCTCATTCATTGCATTTGCATTAAGTTATACCAGTCTCATTGCTCAATCAACACTTATAGAAAACATTAATATTATAGATGTTGAAACAGGAAAAATTAATCCTAAACAAAATATATTGATCGAAGGAGAGAAAATCATATCAATCTCTTCTAAAAAAATTCAGTCAAAAGAAAATACCTCTGTAATTAATGGAGCTGATAAATACATAATGCCAGGGATGATCGATACACATATTCATTTTTTCCAAACTGGTGATATATATACAAGACCAGATGCAGAAGACTTGACTCATATTGTTCCTTATGAAGAGGAAATTCAATTTGCAAAAGATATTATTCCAGATAACTTTAAAAGATACCTTAGATTAGGTATAACAACAGTAATGGATGTTGGAGGACCTTTTTATAATTTTAAAGTAAGAGATAGTATTACCAAAAATAATCTATCTCCTAATGTATATCTTACTGGTCCTTTATTTTCACCATATCAGCCTAAAGCTTTCTCAAAATTAGATGATATTCCTATTGAAAAAATTACTTCAATTGAAGAAGCCACTGTTCTTTTTAATAAAATGTTACCTTATAAGCCTAATTTTATTAAAGTATGGTATATAGTTAATAAAGATAATCCTGCTGAAAAAAGTTTCCCAGTGATAAAACACATTGCGGAATTAGCTCATAAAAATAATCTTAAGCTTGCTGTACATGCTACGCAATTAAATACGGCAAAACTAGCAATTAAAGCAGGAGGTGATATATTAGTACATAGTATACGAGATCATGTCGTTGATAAAGAATTTGTTGATCTGATTAAAAAAAATAATGTCACATATATTCCTACTTTACTAGTATCAAAAAATTATTGGAAATCTTTTCTAGCAAAACCTGATAATCATCCCCAAGATCTTGCATTTGCAAACCCAAAAATATATGGAACTCTAACAGATCTAAAAAAGATCTCAGATGATAAAGTCTCTAAGAGAATAAGAAATTTGAGAAAAGATGATAGTAAATTAAAAATATTTTATGCAAAAAAAGATAGTGTAATGCATAAAAATTTAAAAATACTTAATGATAATGGAGTCAATATTGCTACCGGTACTGATGCAGGAAATATAGGTACCATGCATGCTTCATCTTATATTCAAGAAATTGAGGCTATGCAAAAATCAGGAATTAGCAATTTGGATATTATCAAAGCTTCAACGATTAATGCCGCAAAAGGTTTTGGATTAGATAATAATATTGGTTCTGTCTTAGAAAGCAAGCTAGCAGATTTAATTATTCTAAATAAAAACCCGATAGAAGATCTTAAAAATCTTAATACTATCGAAAAAGTTATTAAAAGTGGTAAGATACTAGAACCGTCTGAACTAATTAAAGAAACTCCTCAACAAGTTGTTCAAAGGCAAGTTAACGCCTATAATGCAAGAAATATTGATGCATTTATGAGTACCTATGCAGACTCTATCAAAGTTTATAATTTCCCGAAAGAAATTATAATGGATGGAAAAGAACAAGTTCGAGACCGATTTCAAAAAATATTTGATAAAGTACCTAATTTGTATTGCGAAATAAAAAATCGCATCGTATTAGGAAATAAAGTAGTGGATCGTGAATATGTTCGATTTAATGAAAAATATTCTAATGTTATTGCTGTATATGAAGTAATAGATGGAAAAATTTCTAAAGTCACCTTCATAAGATAATATTGCCCCATCCTCTTATAAATATGTTAATCTCTCTTTTTTCCTAAACCCTTTTATTTAAATTAGGCCATTAAACGAATACAAATGAAGACATTTCTTACCCTAACATTACTATTATTTACTATCATTTTAACAGCACAAACCGATCAAAAGATTTATGATATTATCGACGCCATTTCTGCCGATAGAATCGAAAAAGACATCAAGACATTAGCTGGTTTTGGTACTCGACACACATTAAGTGATACTGTATCTAAAACCCGTGGGATAGGCGCTGCAAGACGGTGGATCAAATCAGAGTTTGAGAAAATTTCTAAAGATTGCAACAATTGCCTCGAAGTTTTTTACCAAAAAGATCTGGTAAAAAAAGGAGCTAATCAACGTATTGTAAAAGATGTATGGGTAGTAAATGTTGTTGCCATACAACGAGGTACAAAATACCCTAATCGATATATTATGATGAGTGGGGATATTGATTCTAGAATATCAGATCCTACAGACTATACCAACGATGCTCCCGGAGCTAATGATAATGCCAGTGGTATGGCAGGAGCTATTGAAGCAGCAAGAGTATTGTCTAAACACAAATTTGAAAATAGCATTATCTATGTAGGATTATCAGGTGAAGAACAAGGATTATTTGGCGGAAAAGGATTAGCAAAATATGCCAAAGATAAAAATTGGGAAATCATAGGAGTCATGAATAATGATATGATCGGTAATATTAAAGGTGTGGATGGCGTAATCGACAACAGAACTTTTAGAATATTTTCTGAACCTGTGCCACCAACCGAAACAAAAGAACAACGAGAATCTCGACGTTTTTATGGAGGCGAAGTAGATGGTATTTCGCGACAATTAGCGCGATATATTCATAAGACAGTAAAAACCTATATGCCCGAAATGAACCCCATGCTAGTATACAGACTCGATCGTTTTGGTCGCGGAGGTCATCACAGGCCATTTAACGATGCTGGTTATGCAGGAATTCGTATTATGGAAGCTCATGAAAACTATACGCAACAACACCAAGACATAAGAGAAGAGAATGGTATTAAATATGGAGATGTTGTTGCGCATGTTAATTTTGATTATGCGGCAAAACTAACTGCAGTAAATGCAATTAACCTTGCCAGCATTGCTTTGGCTCCTCCTGCTCCAACAGAAGTAGGAATAGGTGGAATTGTAGAGCCTTCGGCTAAATTTAGATGGAAAAAAGCTAGTGGAAACAATATAAAAGGATACAAAATTTACTGGAGAGAGACTACTTCTCCCACATGGGATAATAGTCGTTTTGTTGGAAATGTAGATAATTTTGTACTTGATGGTATTGTTATCGATAACTACTTTTTTGGCATTGCGACCATTGGAGAAAATGGGTTTGAAAGCGCTGTAGTATTTCCTTCAAAGATTTTCAGGAAATAACTATCAATCATAATTAACCACTAAAACCTTAACAATGAAATTTCTAAAAACAATTTCAATCGCCATTGTACTTGCATTACTATCATGTAAGCAACAACCTAAAGCAGAGGAAAATGTAGGAATAGAAACGGTAGAGAAAGAAGAAGAGAAAACAAGTGAAATTATAGTGTATAAAGATTTTGAATCAAAGTATGTAATCCCACGTAATGTTGAAGTTTTTCTACCTACTGGCTATGATGCTACTTCAATAGAAAAATATAAAGTACTCTATATGCACGATGGTCAGAATGTATTTAATTCTGAAACATCATATACAGGGATTGATTGGGGCGTAGATGAAGCTATTGATAGTTTAATGAAAATCGGAAAAATCAAAAATACCATTGTTGTTGCTCCCTGGAACACGGTAAAAAAACGTTTCTCTGAATATATGCCTAAAGCTCCGGCCGAAATAAGCGAAAATCCACAGGCTAAAGCTTCTTTAAAAGAAAACACAGGCTATGATGCACTATACTCTGACGAATATTTAAAATTTTTGGTCGAAGAGTTAAAGCCATTTATAGAAAAAACCTATAATGTATCATCTAAAACTGAAGATACTTCGATCATGGGATCTTCTATGGGCGGACTGATTTCATTATATGCCATTTGTAAATATCCAGAGGTATTTGGATCAGCTGGATGTGTTTCTACGCATTGGCCGGTACAAATTTTAGGCGAAGCTTATATTAAAACCTTACCTACTACATTACCCGATCCTGCAACTCATAAAATCTATTTTGATTTTGGTACCGAAGGTTTAGATGCACAATACGAACCGTTTCAGAAACAAGTAGACAAAATGATGGTAGCTAAAGGATATACTGAAAGCAATAATTGGATCACTAAAAAATTTGATGGAGCTGGTCATAACGAGAAAAGTTGGAATGAAAGAGTACACATCCCGCTTGAGTTTTTGTTACAATAAAGGCGAGTATTATTTGTGATGTCTTATTGAACACAGAAAATATATGCAGTATGATTTTTTATCTATTTGCAGTACTTCTGCCCTGTCTACTTACTACCATTTCGTTAGGCAAAGGGTGAAATACAACCTTTTGAAACGGGATAATCATAATACACGCCCAATTTTTCTCCAATACTAATGGCTCACCTCGTGGTGATCGGGAAAATAAATTCCGATTTCTGCAAGAACAAAGTCCATTATGCTCCGACAGCTGTGATGGACATTCGTTCTCTATACGATCAAGTAATACTGGTATCTCAACCTTTTTAGGGTTCTTTACTACCTTCATTTTTGGCAAGTGTATCATCGATATAGGCATCGATAATCTCTTCCAGAATATCTAAAGGAACTGCTCCGTTTTTCAATACCGCATTATGAAAATCTTTTAAGTCAAACGTATTACCAAGCTTCTTTTTTGCTTTTTCTCTAAGCTCTAATATTTTCATCATACCAATCTTATACGCACAAGCTTGTCCTGGCCAAACGATGTATCGTTCTATTTCTGTGGTTACCTCTGTAGTGGTCATTCCTGTATTTAAAACCATGTATTCAATGGCCTGTTCTCGTGTCCATTTTTTATAATGAATACCAGTATCAACAACCAAACGAACAGCTCTAAACATTTCAGCCTGTAACCTTCCTAGGTTTCCAAAAGGATCATTTTTATAAAAGCCTAACTCCCATGCCAACTGTTCAGAGTATAATGCCCAACCTTCAATATATGCGGTAAAAAGCCCTATGGTTCTAAAAATAGGAACACCTTCAAGTTCAGACTGAATTGCTATTTGAAAATGATGTCCTGGTATCCCTTCATGATAGGCTAATGTTTTCATTCCAAACTTTACAGACTCATGTACATTCCTAAGGTTAGCATAAAATATACCTCCACGAGATCCATCCATTGCTGGTCTATTATAATAAGCTCCGGCTGATCCTTCTTCTTTGAACTCTGGTACTCGTTTCACCTCTAGACCTGCTTTGGGGCGTATATCAAAGGCTTCATCTAAACCTGTACTTATTTCAGCTAATATGCGGTCATATTCATCGAGTACCATTTGTCTTCCTTCATCATTATTAGGAAAGAGAAAACGTTCTTCCTTATTCAATTCTTGAATCTTAGCACCCAGTGTTTTTGTGGTATCTGTATATCCTTCGGTTACAAGAATATGTTGCATTTCGCTTTTTATTCGGGCCACTTCTGATAGTCCGATTTGGTGTACCTCTTCGGGATCTAGGTCGGTAGTTGTTCGCTCTTTTAACTGAAGGCGATAATAGGCCTCTCCGTTGGGTAATTTCCATACACCATCATCTGTCGTAGCCTTTTCTTTAAGTTGTTCGAAATAAGTAATAAGGTTTTTATAGGCTTCAAAAACAGTGGTTTTTATCTCCTCTTCTACTTGTTTTTTGTAAGCATCTTTTTCTTCTTGAGATATGTTTTCAATTTTATCAATTTTTAATTCAAAATTGGTATACAGAATATTTGATTTTACTGGTGATACAACTTTATTCGAATCTTGAAGAGTATCAGTACTATTTTTAACTCCAATAAAACCGTTCATTTCATCCAGCACACGATCAATCACAAATTTAGGTGGGATAATCCCTTTGCTCTCCCCTATTTTTAAATTTTCGATTAATTGATCAAACTTATTATCAAATTTTGATAAACGCGTTATATATGCTTCTGCATCACTTTCATTCCTAAGCTTATGAGCATTCTCCATAAGACTAGGTAGTGAACTTTGTACACCGCCCATTTGGTTAACCGGATATCCGTGATAGAAAAAAGGTTCACCTTCGATCAGCCCTTCTAAATAAAAAGCCAAAATTTTGGTGTTTAATTTATTCGCTTCTGATTGCCCTTCAAAATCATAACTCATCAAGGTTTCATAATTCTCTTTCATTTTATTGAAAGACTCCCATTGTTTTGCATCAGAAATATCATCTAATTCATCCTTGGATCTATCGTATAAGAATGGGATTCCCATAGAGGTTGTAAGCTCTGGACTTTCTAAAGCAAGCTCAACAAATACTTTGTCATAAAAGTGTTTGATATTAAATGGTCGAAACCAAATAAGATTTCCCAACCAAAAAAGGCCTAATGCGATAATGATGAGTATCGTTCTTGAGGTCCAGAATTTCCAGGTGCGTTTTTTAGCCATGATGATGAATTTATGTGTATATGAAATTGATAACAATCATAAAATGAATCTATTACTGTTTTTTTGATTCACTATCTGATTATTGAATATATAAATATATAGATTTTATATCTATAATAATATTCTAACAAGATAATCAAATAACATATAAATATTTTAGGAATGATCTACAATGGTTAGGTAAACTTAATAGTGTTTAGCTTAGAGATCACAAAATATACTCTCTTTTTGCTCCTCTGGGTTCATTAAAATGTATTTCTAAAGCCCATAAAAAAGCTCTGAATCAAAAATTAGATTCAGAGCTTTTAATAATTCAAAAAACAAATTTAGCTAATATAATACCATGTGGTTCCTCTTAATTCTACACGTCTCCATCTGTCTTGACTAGTATCCCAATACCACCATACATCACTATATCGATATACTCTTACCCCATGTATGGTATAATAATTACCGTTTTCATACTCTTCTCCTCCTCCATTACCAGGGTACATTTTATTAATTCCCGTAAGATCGCTGTTTGATAACTCGCTACGCTGTGTGCTATATCCACTACCGTCTTTTCTGGTAATCGTACGTTGACCATTCTTAGAAAATGCTGTTGAGCCATACATCATAATAGATCCAAAATCAAGGCTATTAGTATATTCGCTTCCATCTCTACCTCGTTGTAGGTAGGTTTGAAAATTATGTTCTTTACCCGATTGTATATTCTGCCATTGGATTGTAATCCAATTGTCTCGGTCTGCACGACTTTGCTCATGCCATAATCCTATTGCATGACCAATCTCATGAATAGTACTACCAGTCGAACAACCATTGGCTAAAGTAATATTTTGTCTACCACCAACTCTACCTACGCTAGAGGAACATCCAGATCCAAAACGGAAATACACATAGTTATTTTGGTTGGTTCGTTGCACAAATCGTAATGCTGTTTTTGATTCCCAATGGGCTATTGCATTAGTTACCCTAGCTTTGTTAGGCAAATTATTGGCAATTGTATAGTATACTATATTATTAGGCCACCTACCACCTGTTCTACCTACACTTTTATAGGTAGGTGTTTCTCCTTCTTCAAAAACTAGTTTCTGTGGGGTTTTGGATACCATATCTTTTTCAAAAACAATATCACCTTCATAGATATATTCTCCATTTATCTCTTCGATAGCCATTTTGGTTCCAGCATAGTACATCTCTGATACTTTACCTGATTGCTCTGGATAGGCAAGTTCTAGTGCTTCATTACCTAGAGATTGATTTTCTACGCTAGTAGATTCATCAAGCTGCTCTGTTGTACAAGCCACTGCCAATAAAGTCATCATTGACAACGTAATGATTTGGTTTTTCTTCATAATAATTGAGTTTGTGTTACGATTAGTAATTAGGTTTTGAGTATTATTTTTTAATAATTTTACCAGAATATAGCTGATTAGCACTATTAATTGTATAAAAGTAAATTCCGGATTCTAATGAATTAATATTCACTTTGGTTACATCTCCAGAATTTGATTTTATGTTTAAAAGCTTTTCTCCACTTACATTGTAGATCATTACAGTGCTTTTATTTTCTATACCACTTATGTATATAAAATCACTAGCGGGGTTGGGGTAAATCATTAATTGAGTTATTTTTTCTTTCTGGGTTAAAATTGGATCAAAGGATCGGGCGTTATCTTGTTTCGTTATTTTTATCCAATTGATATTCCATCCGCCAGATGTAGCATAGATACCTAAAGGATATATGCCTGCATTTATGCTGACTGTATGAGATACTGTAGTCCAGTTTTGCCATCCTCCGGTATTTGGTATATCGACTTGCCCAAGAACTGTTGTGCCTGCATTTATATCGGTAGACAATGTACCACCACCAACTGCACTGGCAACACGATACTCTATTTGATAATTACCCGAAGAAGGAAAATTAATGTTAGCATACGCCATCCAATCCCCAGTATCGATATAACCAATATTTTGGCCTCCTTCTGAACAATTTTCTTTCTGAACACCAGACATTGAAGTGTAGTTCTCTGCTTCAATTACCTGAGTAGGTCCATTATCTACCGTTTTGGAAACAATTATAGAGGTCATTTTATCATTCCAAGCTCCATCATTAGTTAAACAATCATCATCTGAGGTCTTAACTAAACTTGCTCCTCTAAAATTATCATCCCAATATAAGGTTGCCTTATAACCTGGTTGTATTCGTAATGAAGATACCTTATCATTTGGCATTCCTAATGCTTCTAACTGCGCCATGGTATAGCTTCCTTCAGATAATCCTACTGATGTTCCTGTAAAAGTGCAATCCAGATATAATGTCACATTTGCTGTAGGAGGATTCACTACAGCTGATTTGTATACACGAACATAATCTACAGCCATACGAGCTGGCATTTTACTATCATCAATCGAAAACCCTGGCCAGTTACCACCAACTGCCAAATTGAGTAATAAAAAATACTCATTCTGGAACTCACTTGTTCCGTTAATGCCGTTACTTATATTAACTTCATGATATTGATTTCCGTCAACAAACCATTTAATAGTGTTCTCGTTCCATTCTATTGAGTATACATGATAATTATTTATATTAACCGCAGTATGCCCACCATAATTAGCATAGTTACCATTGTTATCCTGCCAATGTATAGTGCCATGAACATCTGGCTCATTATTTATATGCTCCATAACATCTATTTCTCCGCATGCAGGCCAACCTACCGAAGAAATATCACTCCCTAACATCCAGAAAGCTGGCCATAATCCTTGTCCCGAAGGCAAAGCTATCCTTGCTTCTATTTTACCATACTTAAATGTTTTTTTACCCTGAGTTTTCATTCTTGCAGAAGTATAATTAGCACCTCCAAAATTTTCTTTTCTAGCCGTAATAATCAGTTGGCCATTTTCTACAGTCGCATTTTCTCTACGATAATATTGCAACTCATTATTTCCCCATCCCGAAGCGCCTCTTCCTGTCTCAAAAACCCAATCTGGGCTTATTCCGTTATTAAATTCGTCTTGCCAAACTAAATTCCAATTTTGAGCAATAGTAGCAGGGGTTATCGCCATAAAAAAAGTCAAGAAAAGTAATATTTTAATTATTTTCATATCTATGTTCTTGGTTCAGTTAAAATTTTGTGATTCAATTTTTGATAATTCTTCCAGTATGAATAGCATTGGGTAACCTCAACTTATAAAAATATATCCCCGATTTAAATTGACTCACATCTAGTTGTTGTATGGTAGTATGCTTATCAGTTGCTAGCATATTATATTCTTGTATTTTTACTCCAGCATTATCAAAAAACTCTATGGTATATGCTGTTGGCATTTCCGAATCAAACTGAAGATATAGATTGTCTTGTAATGGATTCGGAAACAAAACTACCCTAGGGTATGTTACCTTACCATCTACCAATTGATTGCTCGTTCTTAAAATACTAAGCCCATCAAGATATGTTCTTACTGTATTAGAAAAAGAGAGGTTTTCAAATTTGTCCCAATTAATAGACCAGCTCATAATTCCTCGAAGATCAGGGTAGGTTTGTGATAATTGGTATTGTCCTCCAAAAGAGTTGCCGTTTATGAGATAATCCAGGGAATTGATTACTGCCTGAGTACCAATATGCCCTCCACCAGCACCAACAGTTGCGGGTACTCCAATTAATACTTGGTCTGGACGAAGGGCAGGAAAAAACTTGCTTGAATCTTTAGTAATAGGAAAACCTTTTACTAACATATCCACCAGAGAAACATAAAAATCTGGTCCTGATCCGGGGATATATCCTTGATCATCTAATGCTGTAATAAACCCTGAATTATAATATTGTACTTGCAAAAAGGTGAGTTTATCACGCAAGGCATGAATTAATGGCAAATAAGCTCCTGATCTTCTATCTGCACCTGCTGATATACCCCCGTAAAATGAATATCCTAGTTGCACAAAAAATGTTTCAGGAGCCATAGTAAGTATAAAATTATCTCCAAAGTGATTGCAAACTCTTTTTACAGCTTCTATAGTATTAACAATAACAGGAGTTGTGGGGTTTCTAAAATCTGTATCTCCTAATTCGAAAGAAAGTGACTGTCCTTCAAAATCTATATCCATACCATCAAAACCATAATTTTCGATAATACCAATCATAGAGGATATGAATTTATCTCGTGCAGAGGTAGTATTTAATTGCACTTGCCCATCTTGTCCTCCTATAGAAATGATAATCTTTTTACCCTGACTTTGTAGTAGTTGAATATCTGACCTAAATTGTGCTTCGGTATAGTTAATCGCATTAAAATCTGATGATAATTCGAATCCTATCTCACCATCTGCCGCAGAAAATTTGGGTACTGCAAATGAAACATTGATCACATCCCAATTTGGAGAAACATCACGTAAAGCAATAACACCTGTGCCATTATTAAAGTTATGCCAGTAGCCATTCATGATTCTTGCAGGTAAAGGATCTGTTCCGCCACCAGAACTGGTTACACGAATAGTTACGGGATCTGAAGTTGTGGATAGATTATCGTTATCTGTTGCCTTAGCGGTAAGAGAATAATTTCCTACTCCGACAGTATTTATCACAAAACTATATGGGCTTGATGTGTCTTCACCTAGCTTAGTACCATTACTAAAGAATTCTACTTTAGTAATATTTCCATCACTATCTGCTGCGGTAGCATTGATCGTCACATTGCTACCTTCTATAAAAGTTTGCCCGCTAGCTGGGGAAGTAATCGATACGGTAGGTTTGCCATTACCACCTCCAGAGCATTCTCCTACCAATATCCAGGCATCTTCCCAATATGAGCCACTTCCTGGAGCATACGCATCTGCTGCACCATTACACCAACCGGTGAATGGCCAAGGTTTACACTCATAAAGATTACCATCATTTTGTACCTGGCTTCCTTCAACATAACCTCCGTCTTCAACATACTGAGCTGCATCACAACCTCCCCCTGTACCTGTTTGTACAGTAATATTGATTAAGGAAGAAGTAGCACTGGCATTATCATTGTCTATTGCAATGGCTGTTAGACTATGATTACCTACTGCGGCTGTCCAGTTTGTGGTATAAGGAGCAGAAACATCTTCGCTAATCAAATTTCCGTCTACATAAAATGTTACACTACTTATATTACCATCTAGATCATTTGCATTTGCAGAAATACCTACATCTTGCCCTACTGTATATGTCGAATTATTTAATGGATTAGTGATATTCACCACAGGAGGTTGGTTTCCTGTACCTTGATTAACAGTAATAGAAACTACTGCCGAAACAGTCACTGCGCCCTCATTATCTGTTGCACGAGCAGTAATCGAGTGATTTCCTGCTACACTTACCCAATTTGTAGTATATGGTGATGATACATCTTCTAAGATTATATTACCATCGATCAAAAATTCTACTTTGGCAATTGTACCATCACTATCTGAAGCATTAGCACTTATAGATATATTATCTCCAACAGTAAATGTTGTTCCGCTTTGCGGAGAAATAATAGAAACAGATGGCGCGGTATTAGTACCTCCATCACAAGGCCCAATAATTACCCATGGACCCCATTGAGAATTATTACTATCGGGATTTTGATTTTGTGTCCAATAGAATGCCTCATATTCTGTTCCTTGATACGAAACTTTGTCGCCTTTTGTATAAATTTTATCAGAGATCCATGTCGGCGAAGTACAAGCAGTAATCATCTTCTCTTCTGAAAAATCAGATGCAATTATCTGCTGTGACATCATCACTAAAAAGAATAGTTTAACAACTGAAAACCAGCTAATATGATGCTTAATGATTTGTATACTTAATGTTTTCATGATTCTTAAATTTTTAGTTTTATGATGATGATCTTATTGTTTAATCATTTTAAATATTTTGGTCTCTTTACCAATTATTACTGTATAGAAATATATCCCTTTAGGGAAACCTGTGGTATCCCAGGAAAAAGTATAGATCCCTTTATTTACTATTTTGTTATTGATATCTTTTCCAAGTTTTTTACCCATGAGGTTAGAGATACGGATAGAAACTATTTCCTCTTGTTCTAATTTGAAATTGAAGGAAATTTTATCTGAAAACGGATTAGGATACATATTCATTTTGGTGGATTCTATAATTCGAGAAGTGTTTACTAATGCTTCGGGTTCGATTCCTGAGAAAGATTGCATTTGGGCACAACCACATTCTGAACAATCATCGTTATCTAAGTCTGTAGATACATTTAAGATACCTGCAAATTTTTTATAGTGTCCGATACGGTGTGTAACTTTTACATTTTCTGTGCCCGAGCCACATTCTAATCCTCCATTAATAATATTTACAGTCATACCAAAACCTGGTTTTCTGTTTCTTTCTAAATCATAAGCAGAAGGAATCCAATTGCCTACCATCACATCATGTGCAGATGGTTTTGGGTATTGTGGCGTCATCCAGAACCATATAGCTGTCTGAAAAGCTAAGGCACCATCTTGTACTACCTGTTCTGGGTTATTTAAAAGGTTGTTCTTATTCCCAAATAAAAATTCACTTACCTGACCGTAGTTATAATTCCAGCTTAGCTGTATAGGCCCACGACCATGATAAGACTTACCTGGTGCAGGCGGGTAACTTATATTACCTTCATCTCTATATCCTAATCGATCTGTTCCTTCAAAACCTTGTTCTTCTCTAAAATGAAGTCCCCAGGCATATCTTCCGCCTGGAGCGGTATCCCAACCACCCGTCGTTTCTTGTGCAATATTAGCAAGGAATGCCGCTAGTTCTCTCTTTCTAACAGTTTCGCTGCTTTCATTAACAAATGTTCCATAATCTACAACTTGTGTTACAATAGGTTTAGATTGGTTCCAATCTGCATCAAAATCTGGATCTGTCCTAATTATTGCCGATTGATTCGTTTGCTTATCTCTTCTTGTTAATCGGTATAAATTAGTTCCTTTGCGTCTTTCAAAAGTAACTTCGATATTCTTCATTCTTTCTACAGACTCGACCAAAGCTTCATAGGTAAAGAAATCTTTAGCAGGATCAATTTCTAGTGTTCCTAAATCTGTGCCATATCGATACGGAAATAAGTCGTTATATTCTTGTTTTGAGATTAAGAAATCTCCTCCTTGCAGTCGTTCTTTTATGGTGATATCAAATAAAAATTGGGTTACTGCACCTTTATTATCAATAGCCATTCCTGTATACGAATAGGTTTTATATTCTGAAAAAGGCCAATCAGCTTCGTATACATCATCACCTTGCGGTAGCAAAGGCAATGCTCCTCCGGGAACATTAACGTAAACAGGTAATTGTATGCCATCTGGATCAGTTACACGCACTCTAAAAGGAACCGTAATCGGTAACGTATCTGCATATACAATTGTAGGTATGAGCACAGTAACTTCTGGAGGTAGATTTCCTCCTGTGCATAGCCCCAGTTCTTCCCAAGCCAGGGGCCATGCCCAATCATCTGGCCCCCCGGGTGTATATGCACCTCCAAGACTGCACCATCCTCCTACTTTACAGCGATATTTTTTCCCTAGATTCTGCACTTCATCACCAGTCTGATATGTATTGCCATTTACATATACTGGTGTACTACATTCTTCACCTACGGTTTTTTCTACTACAGAAATATTGATTGCTGTTGATCTGGTAACTCCTCCTTGGTTATCGGTTGCAACCACTACCAAAGTATGTTCTCCATCTACTGGAGAAAAATCAAATTCGAATGGCAGATCAGTATCTATTCCTATTTCAACTTCATCCATCAAAAAAGTAACACTAACTACGGCTCCATCTATATCTGTTGCACTGGCTTCAATTTTCACCATATTTCCTGATAAAAATTCTTTTCCATCAAATGGTGAAGTGATATCTACTATAGGCAATTCATTAACGCCATCGCCACCACAAGTACCTAAATCTTGCCAAGCACTTGGCCATGCCCAATCGTCTGGACCTCCGGGAGAATAAACCCCTCCCAGGCTACACCATCCTCCTACCAGGCATTTATATTTTTTACCTAAGTTTTGAACTTCGTCCCCAGTTTGATATGTAGTACCACTTATGTACTGAGCTACTCCACAAGATGCTGACAATGCTTCTTTATCGTTAAGTAAAGTAATTGCTGTGGTACAACTACCTATTTCTTTCCAAGCACTCGGCCATGCCCACCCATCAGGATCTCCTGGAGCATAAGGACCGCCTATACTACACCATCCACCAATTATACATTCGTACTTTTTGCCAAGATTTTGCACCTCATCTCCAGTTTTGTATACCAATCTATCTACATATTGTGCCACATCACAAGTACCTCCTCCTGTATCGGTATTTACTGTTATACTACTGGTAGAAGAAGTTGTTTTTGCATTATCATTATCTATTGCTATAGCACTAATACTATGAGTACCTTGCGTAGCTAACCAGTTAGTTGAATATGGTAAAGAAGTGTCGGTAGCGATTACATTTCCATCTACTAAAAACTCTACTTGTTTGATAGTACCATCTGTATCACTGGCATTTGCTGTAATATTAACTGCTTGTCCTGTAGTATAAACGGTTCCTGATACAGGCGCAGTAAGAGTTACTGTTGGAGGTTGATTTGTAGGAACACTACCTCCCATCGTATTAATTCTTTGTAAATTACTGGTACGTATAGTTTTGATTCTATTCGTGACCTCTAGAGGAGATAAAGACATATTTTTTGCATGATAGACCCAATCAACTTTCATTGTTGTAGTTCGTTGTTGAGTTGATGGATTAAGACCTCCTTCATCATTAAAAAAGATCCAGTTTGCAAAAGCAATTTGCATGATCATACGAGGATACACGCTATTTCCTCTACTAGAAACTGTATGCGTAGATACAAACTGCCCGTCTATATAATATTTTACATTTTGACCATCTGCAGATTGTATCACTAAATCGTGCCATCCTTGATAATCATTATTAATTTGAGTGTTGGCATTGTCACTTATAGTTCCTGCACGTGCCCAAGAGGTGGTATGCATCGTTTTTTTAGTTCTATCTCCCCATACATTATAGGGCAGGTATTCAAAATCTAATTCAGAATATTTTGGATCATCAGGAGTCCAATTAATTGTATAGAATGTTTCGACATTCCCATCCTGATTATTGGCCGGAGAACTATCAAAATATACACGCGCAGCATATGTACCTTCGAAAAATATTTTTTTTGATTCTATTCTTGCATTTTGGATACTTGCAGCAGTACCAGCTACTTTATTAATCACATTCATCACTTTATTACCCGATTGTTGAGGATCATTTACAAACTGAATATGCTCTTTTTTATACATTGATCCTTCGGTTGGGCCACTTATACCATCTACTACATTCCACCCAAAGTTTTCTAAAACAGGATCTGAATAACTAGTATATGTAAAATCATCAAAAAATTCATTCTCAATAGTAGGCCCAGGATTGGTTAATTCACTTTTAAGTACTAAATGATTTAAGTTAAAATCACCACTATCCATGACTATTCTCAATACTTTTTCTCCTGCGGTTAAAGAAACCCTAGTTGTAACCGTTCTCCAATTTTGCCATCCTTCTGTATTAGGGACATTGATTTGACCGCTTACATTTTGCCCGTCTATCTCTATGTGAAATCGCTTTCCTGAACCAATAGCAGCTACTCTGGACTCTAATATGTAAGTTTTTGTAGCAGTAACATTAACTGTATATTCTAACCACTCACCAGATTTTATCCACCCTACATTATGCCCACCTTCAGAACAAGGTTCTATATCTACAGCGTCATTGCGATAAGAACCTCCTTCATTGGTAGTAGTAAGATCATTAAAGGCTATATTTTGCCCTCCAAGATCATAATTTTCGGCTTCAATTTTACCGGGAATACCCCAGGAAGTACCACCGTATGGTGATTGTTGCTGTGGTGGAGTAATATCTCCAGGTTCTGGTATCCACCAGTTTCCTGAGATCACCAACATACTTAGTAAATTAATACTTGCTCCATAATAATCTTCTTGTTTGTTTTGTATGTAATTCCATCCTGTATTTAAAAAGCTTTGATTAGCACTGTTGGCTATCGATGCTACTACTAGCGGAGCTACAAACGCCTCAGGTCCATAACGGCTACCTACTACTTGCCCATTTATAGTATATCCTGAAGCGAAGCTTCCAAAATTGGTTCCGATATCGGTTCTTGCCCAGTTTACAAATCTATTAGATTGTGCTCTTGCGGCTTGAGTACCATAATGTGCAAAATCGGTAGCAATTCGAAGGGGAGTTCGACAAGCATTCCAATAATAATCTTGAGAATTAGGTTCTCCTGTGGCATTATTAGCATCTGGTCGGGCAGGATTACCGTCTACAAAATCAGGCATAATCCCTTTGTTATTGGTGTTGAGTTGATCTATCATCTGGTACACCTTATTTGCAACATTGCTCCAAGAAGTATCTCCTGTTGCCTTTTGATAGGCTCTAAAATGTGCAGTCATCCAATCTGAAGAACGAGTTTCTAAAGCATTGTTATCCCAATCTCCCATCATTACTCTTAGAGATGATGGATGAATAAGTGAAGCTTTAATTCCTCGGGTAATCATATCTTTTGCTTCTTGTAAATAATTAATCGATCCGCTTGATCCCCATTGATAATGAGCCAGTACTAATGCATACGCAATATCCATATCACCATCTGCAGCAGAGCTAAATGCATTAGTTCGCTCATCAACGGCAACGTTCCATCCCATTAATTCTGAATTGATCGTACTACGATGTGTATCAAAAAACTTGTACAGTCCGTCAAAATAAGTTTTAGCTTGAGCATCATAGCCCCCCATTAAAGCTGTGATAATCATACCGTATCCATGTCCTTCAGAAGTTCCTTTACTGGGTACTGTACATCCAGTACATCCTCCTTTTATATAATATCCTCCTGAGAGGTTAGTGGGTTTCAGAAAACTAGATTTCCAATAATTGTACATATTCTGTACAGCAATATTCATTTGTTGCTGAGATACATTGCTTGGTTTAATACACCCATTCCAATTTTTTTCTTGAGGAAAGGGTCGATTTTGAGCATTAGCCTCCCAAAAAGAACCAATAATGAAAAAATAACAACATAATATTTTTAATATAGTAGCTTTAATTTGCATAGTATAGGTTTTAAGATAATGTGGTGTATACAGAAGAAAAGAGGGAATATAAAAAACCATCCAATGATGTTTTTAAACAGATCATCGGATGGTTAAAAAAAATAGGGCTTAACGTTTAATAAGTTTTCCTGTCGTTTTTCCTTTAGAAGTTGAAATTGTATAGAAGTATAATCCTTCTTCTAATCTACTTACATCAAAAGTCTTCAGGTTATTGCCTTTCTGAATCTTACTATTTTGATATTGTAATACCTGAATACCCGCGGCATTATATATCTGAAGATTAAATACAGAATTTGGCAATTCACTTGTTATATTTAAGTTGATTACATCGCCTTTTACCGGATTTGGAGACAAGGTAATATTGTTCACATCTTCTTTTTGAAGTAATTTTATTCGAGTATCTAATCCATCTAGATACGCTCTGTGTGGGTTAGAAAATCCGAAATTTGCTACTTTATCCCAATTGATAGACCAGGTCATTAATCCTCTAAAATTAACATAACCTGATGGATTACGTAATGTATATCTACCTCCAAAAGATTGACCTTTTATTAGATAATCCAATGCCTTATGTACTTCTGCAGCATTCGTAAATCCGCTTCCTGCAGCAGAACCTGTAGCTGGCAAACCTATCGCTACTTGATCTTGTCTAAGAGCAGGAAATTGCTGCCCTCCTGCTACTGGAAAGCCTTGTAATAACATATCTGCCATAGCAACATGAAAATCGGCATTAGCTGAAGAGTAACATAATCCATCTAACCCTAACATGCACCCGGTATTATAATGCTGTACATGAATATAATCCATATCATTACGGAAAGCATAAATTATAGGAAGATACGCTCCTGCTGGACCTCCATAAGAACTAAAACCTCCTTGTACAAATAAAGTTTCTGGTGCCATAGATAGTATGAAATCAGAACCAAATTGTGATAATATAGTTCTGGTCGCATTTATAAGGTTTACAATCTTTGGAGATGTCGGATTTTTAAAGTCCGTATCACCGCCGGCAAGAGAAATAGACTGTCCTTCAAAATCGATATCCATACCATCAAAACCATATTCTCTAATAATATTAATCATAGAACTACTAAATGCCTGAGCATCTGCTGGTGTATTTATACCTACTACGCCTGTTTCTCCACCCATAGAAATCAATACT
The DNA here is from genome assembly GCA_947501475.1 of uncultured Aquimarina sp. GTDB lineage: Bacteria > Bacteroidota > Bacteroidia > Flavobacteriales > Flavobacteriaceae > Aquimarina. Next base: position 72,737 of record CANMWA010000013.1, read on the forward strand.
TTTTTTCCTTGGCTTTGTAAGCGCGTTACATCATTCTTAAACTCTTGCACACTAGAATAAATTGCTGGATCTGGTGTAAAAGTCATTGTAGAACCAACAGGAACTGTAGGTACTGCAAAAGCAATATTTATAACATCCCATTTATCTGAAACTTCACTAAGCTTCATAGAACCTGAAGGATTAATAAAATTATGCCAGTACCCTACTAATAGTCTTTTTGGCAAATCTCCTCCTGGATTAGGTGGATTCACAGTTCCTACTGATATGGTTACTACATTAGACTCTGTTGTTGCATTATCATTGTCAGTAGCTTTTGCTGTTAATGAATAATTACCTGATTGAGCATTATCCCATGCAAAACTATATGGGCTTGATGTATCTTCTCCAATTTTAGTATTGTTTCTGAAGAATTCTACTTTAGAAACAGTTCCATCAGTATCAGATGCTGAAGCACTTATGTTTATCGTACTACCTACAGTAAAAGATTGTCCATTTGCAGGAGAAGTAATCGAAACTGTTGGAGCTTGATTTCCTCCAGGAGGGTTTCCTCCTCCACAATCTCCCAATTCTTTCCATGCATTAGGCCATGCCCAACCATTTGGATCTCCAGGGGCATAAGGTCCGCCTATTGTGCACCATCCACCAATAATACATTCGTACTCTTTACCAAAGTTTTGTACCGTATCCCCAGTATTATAAGCCGATCCATCGACATATTGAGGAGCATCGCAACCGCCACCGGTATCAGTCTGTACTGTAATATTAACAGCTACAGAAGTGCTACTCGCATTATTATTATCTATTGCCATAGCAGTTAAACTATGACTTCCTGTAGTTGCTGTCCAGTTTGCTGTATATGGTGATGAAGTATCTTCACTAATCATGTTTCCATCAACATAGAATACCACCTTAGTTACATTACCATCAACATCGTTTGCATTTGCTGCGATAGATACATTTTGACCAACGGTAAAGCTTGCATTATTACCAGGATTGGTTATCGAAACTGTTGGAAGCTCATTAACCGGATCACCGGTTACCGCAATAGAAATTGTAGACGAAGTAGTTACCGCTCCATCATTATCTGTTGCACGAGCAGTTATGTTATGGTTACCAACCGTAGCTGTCCAATTTGCAGTATACGGAGATGAAGTATCTTCACTTACCATATTTCCATTCACATAAAATGCTACTTTAGTAACGTTACCATCAGTATCACTTGCATTTGCGGTAATAGCTACAGTATTTCCTGTTGCAAAAGTTGCTCCATTTGAAGGGGAAGTTATTGACACAGTTGGGGCTACATTATTGGGCCCACAAGGATTACCTACTACTTGATTGATTGCTGCCAGCAAAGACGTTTGCTGATCAGCAGTGTCATGAGACAACTCCCACATCATTATCCCGCCAGCTCTTTGCAGTGCCATTTCGGTTTTAGCTTTTATGGTAGGAATCCCGTTATAGTTATTCCCTTGGAAAGAATCACTATTAGGACTAGCACCCTGAGCCAGTAATGAAGCGTAGCTTTGTGCTTGTGGACGACTATAGAAAGGTACTCCCAATACTGCTTTGTCTTTTGGTAAGCCACGTCCTAGCCAATAGTCTAATCCGCCTGTAGCTTGTGCCATTGTAGAATGGTCTGGACCATCATAAGCCATGATATTTAAGAAATCTACATCATCAAAAACTCCGCTTAATACTCCATCGGCATTCCATCCTGATACTACTACGGCTGCAGTCAATAGTTTTCCTCTACTATGCATTGCCTGACCAAGTTCTTGCATCAATAATTCATAGTTTTGAGGTTCACTACCTTCACGCGGGTATTCCCAATCCATATCAACTCCATCAAGATTGTATTGATTCACAAAGTTGACTAGGTTATTTATAAATGCTGCTCTTGTAGAAGGGTTTGCAGCGAGCGTAGTAAAAGCAGAATCATTACCATCCATCCAGCCACCTACAGCGATAAGTACTTTTACTCCTTGTGCCTGTGCCAGTGATACAATTTGTTGCATTTTTGAAACATTATCCAGAGGTCTCAAACTACCATCACTATTAGGAAGTAGGAAAGAATAATTTATATGCGTCAATTTATCATATTGTATTGCATTTGCATTTCCTTGCCAGCTAGGCATATATCCTACCACTTTGAATCCACTACCTGTACAACCTCCTTCAGAAGTAACACTAATACTAACGGCACTTGATGTTGTTGACTTATTGTTATTATCTGTTGCTATTGCAGTAAAGCTATGGTTTCCTAAAGAAGCGGTCCAGTTAGTTGTGTATGGAGCTGAAGTATCTTCACTAATCATATTACCATCTACATAAAATACTACTTTAGTAATAGTGCCATCACTATCAGAAGCATTGGCATTAATGGCTACACTAGTGTTTTCAACAAAAGATTGACCACTTGTTGGTGAAGTAATCGATACGGTTGGAGCGCCATTTCCTCCACCACTACAAGGACCTATTAATTCCCAAACATTTTCTCTATTGGTTACGGGGTCATTATTTTGTGTCCACCACTTAGCCTTGTATTCATTTCCTTGATAAGAAACCATATCGTCCCTTGTATACACTTGTCCGGGAACATAAGCAGGAGCTGTACAAGAGCCTCCACTACCATTAATAGTTATAGAAACAGACGTAGAACCTTCAGCATTTTCATTATCGAATGCTTTTGCAGTAATTGTATAACTTCCAGCCGATACGTTTGTCCAATTATAGTTATATGGAGCACTCATATCTTCACCCAACATTGTATTACCATTGTAAAACTCAACACGATTTATAGTTCCATCTGCATCTGATGCATTTGCAGCAATAGCAATCGTAGCGCCTGCAGTAAATGTTGCCCCTTGAGCTGGAGATGTAATAGCAACTGTTGGTAATTCGTTACCCCCTATACCATTAACGGTGATTGAAACCGATGCGGTAGCTGTTGCTCCTTCATTATCATAAGCTTTTGCAATAATAGAATAGCTTCCTGCCGAAACATTTGTCCAATTGTAGGTATACGGTGCACTTGCATCTTGACCTAGTAATGTAGGTCCGTTATAAAATTCTACTTTGGTTACTGTACCATTAGCATCATTGGCATTTACAGCTATACTGATATTCTCTCCAGCATTAAAAGTTGCTCCTTGAGATGGAGAAGTAATTGATACCGTTGGTGCAGGGTTTCCTGTACCTCCGGTTGCAAAAACTTCATTAAGTTTATTAACAAGTGGTGATTTTACATTTGACCATCTCTTCAATTTAGTCCCAAAGGATTGTGCTGATCCAGAAAATTCTAAATCTCCAAAAACTGTCCATACTATGGTCCCTGCAAGATTATTGTCATTAATGAATTGTGCTTTAATCCCAATAGATTCTTCATCATCATAACTCAAAAAGAAGTTCCCTTTGGTCATATAAGGCACTTTAGCCTGATCATCCCATTGGCGTGTCCATCCGCTACCACCTCCGGTTTTTTGTTTAATAAAAAAGTAATTTGGGGTACCGTCATAAACTTTTAATGGCCAATTCGTGTAATCGGCGCTTGTACTCACTACTCCATCGGGTTCTATATCAACAGTTCTTTTAACTGTAGGAGCATTTAACGAAGCATTACCATCTGTGACTACACCTCGACCATAAAATGGAGCCCCCATATTAATCTTGTTAGAAGGCACGCCTTTTGAGATTAATTTATTAAGCGTTGATTGCCAATTAAATTCTGGGACTTCGGCGCCATCATAAGGATAAACTGGTGCGTTATGACCAGCAATATTAGACCATCCTCCATTAAAATCGTAAGTCATCATATTAAAATAATCCATGGTACTAGCCAATCTCGACCAATTATAGCCATCTAATTTTTTTGGATCTGCTGCCATTGCAGCCGTTATTAACTTATCTGGGCCTATTGCATTTCTGATTTCTTGAACTAAATCTTCAAAATTAGCATAGTCAGCATTAGTACCCGTAAAGTTCATTCCAGGAAATGGGCCTGGGTATTCCCAATCTAGGTCTATTCCATCAAATCCCATATTGATAAGTTTCTTACAGTCTTCAATAAATCGAGCTCGTTTTACAGGGTCTGCAGCCATTTCTGGAAAGTGTTTACACATACTCCAACCGCCTATAGAAGCCATAACTTTTACGCCATTTTGTTGTGCTAACTCTAATAATCCTTTGGCTCCACTACCTTCTTTTGGTAGCGGTAATGGCAAAACACCACTAAGTCCCCATTCGGGATGACTCCAGGTATTTCCTCCTACCGTTACTACATAACCTAAAGCTTCTGCTCTTAGCTTTACAGCTTCATTGATCCATTGTATTGGTTCTATCTCACCAAAAAGGATATGAAAATCCCAACTACTAAAAGGGTCTCCATATAATAAATCTGCAGGTTGTTGTATTGCTCCTGGCTCATCTATTTGTTTGTTACGTAGATCACCACTATGTAATGTACCATCTACTGCTACACCAAAAAAGGAATAGTTAAGAATTGTATATTTAGAATAGTCGATATTTAATTGAGTTAACGCTCCTGCTGATGGAACTCCTGCACTTGCAGCTTTCCAGGCATCCCAATTCGTTATATATCCAATAACTTGTTTGTTATGGTTCGCGGTGGTTGCACTACCCCCGGTATTAACTTGTGCATAACTTATTGTTGTACATAGCAATGTACATGTAAAAAAGATTAAGGTGGCCAATATCGATGTACTGTCAAGCCACCTATCAAAAGTAAATTTTGGGTGTTTCATAATGGTTTGTGTTAAGTTTAAAAAAGAGTCTATTTTATATAGAAAAAGTTTTCTGGTACCTTTTCTTTGATCTGAAAATTATAAAGAAGTGTTAAGCCCAAAAAACTAATTAGCTGAATGACATAAAAATGTAGCTGTTTAGAAGTAAAAACACAACAAAGGTATTCTTAACATTTTCTCGTATTTAATGCCAAAAACAAAGTTGTTTAGCTAAAAAAGAACACTGTTTAACAAAAAAAAGGTATTTTCATTGAGTATTTATTATTGCGTAAACCTTCGTCTAAATCAAATTGAATAAAGAAATACTACATCATAGTTTGTTTTGGGTTATTTACTTCACCCTAAACACATTACGTTGGGGTAGTTATTTTGATGACTATATGTATTCTTTTCAATCTAATCTTGTAGAGTTTTTTGTGCATATCATTTTGGTGTACTTTAATCTTTATTTCTTACTTCCAAAATTGATTCCAAATAAGTATATAGAATATCTTATTATACTTCTGTTATCGATCTTTATTATGACTTTGGTACGAATTATTTTTACTTATGAATTTGTTACTACAGAAGTTTTTCCGGAAGCTGAAAAACCAGGGGATTCTATTTTTGATTTTAATTATATAACTGCTGCGTTTATAGGTGAAATTTATGTCATTGGTTTTACTACAGCCATAAAGATTACTATTGATTATGTAAAAAACCTACGTAAAACAGAAGCCCTAGAGAAACAAAGCCTTAAAAACGAATTATCTTTACTTAAATCACAGCTTCAACCTCATTTCTTTTTTAATACACTTAATAATTTGTATTCTCTTACTTTAGAAAAATCAGATCAAGCTCCAGAAACGGTAATTAAGCTTTCAGAATTTATGAGTTATGTGATTTACCAAGGAAACAAAAAAAATGTTTCATTACATGAAGAAGTAAAATATATTCAAAATTATATTGACCTTGAACGTTTACGGTTTGGAGATCGGGTTCAAGTTGATTTTTCTTTATCTGGCGAGATCGAAGGCAATAAAATCCCTCCTTTACTTCTATTACAATTTATAGAAAATGCTTTTAAACACGGTACAGGTCATAAATTAGGAAAGGTCATTATATACATCGAATTGAAAGTAGAAGATACTGGGTTAGAATTTACAACCAAAAATAAAAAAAGTAATAATGATACTAGCCAAAATAAAAACAAAGGAATTGGATTAAAAAACACAAAACGAAGGTTAGGATTGCTATTTGAAAATAATTATGAATTTGTAATTAATGAGGATGAGAATAATTATGCAGTAGTTTTAAAAATCCCACTTAAAAAAAATACTAATACATAAGTTTTAAGTAGGTACTTAAGCACACTAATTATCGTTCTTTATAATTCTTAATGCATGCAATGGCTATAATTAAAGCTTATATAGTAACTATATTACTCATCACGTTTCAATCTATTTGGTCACAAAAAGATGGAACCAACTATGTTGTTACTCATTTTGGCAGTAGACAAGGTTTATCTCATAGTAATATCACTTCTATCACCAGTGATCAACAAAATATGAAATGGATTGCTACCGAGAATGGAATTACTAAATATAATGGCTCTGAGTTTGATTATATACGATTAAACAAAAAATACAGTGAATTAAAAAATGAAAATATTGAGGTCTTATTTTTAGATAGTGGTAATAACCTTTGGATAGGGACCAGAGGTGGCGGAGTATCAGTGCTAAATATTGAAAAAAACACCATTAAAAACTACAATTATCTTATAGATCCTAATAACAAAAGTGATCAACGTATTCTAAGTATAGCAGAGGATAATGAAAAAAATATCTGGATAGGCACCTGGGGTAATGGCATTTATGTAATTAATCCTGCCCATAATAAGATTGTTCATCATTTTAATACCACATGCCTTGTTTATACAATATTAAAAGATTCTTATGGAAATATGTGGTATGGTAATTATAATGTATTGACAAGATACAATACCACAACCAATGAGTTAAAAGAGTTTCCACTTGATACAGAGATAACTGACCTAATCAATGATCCTTTTCGAAATAAAATATGGATCGGTACAGCGACAAATCCCAGTACTAATATCTATAGTTTTAATCATGATAATCAAAAGATTGATCGTTTAAAAACAGGAATACAAACTAGTTTTGCCAGATACCTGGCAATTGATCATGAAAATAAACTATGGATAGGTACCTGGAGTAACGGTTTATATGTTAGCGATCCGCATATAAAAAGTTTTACAAAAGTAAATATACAAATACCTAATACTAGAAAATATAATATCAATTATGATACGGTGTTAGATATACATATTGATAAAAACAACATCATTTGGTTATCAATGGCATTTGGAGGAGGGGTTATACAGATGATTCCTAAGAAAGAATTCATTAATGTTTATAATGATATTAAAAATGACACCTTACTTAAAGATTTTAATATTCAATCTATTTATAAAGATTCTGAAAAACTATGGATAGGTACACTTGAAAATGGTTTATTTATAGGAGATGATTTTTCTACTTTAAAAAGATTAGAGAAAAAGGATCATAAAAATGCGATCTATACATACAAAAACAAATTATTTGTAGGTTTTGAAGAAGGGTTTATAATTTATGACGCAAAGCACCAAAAAGAATTATTTAGATATCCAACTATAGAGCGTGTCACCTCTTTTTTGATTGACAAAAAAGAGCGTCTATGGATCGGGACAGAACATGATGGTATTGCAATGGTCCCTCTAAAACATCTTGAAAACTCTAGTAAATACATATATTTTCATGATGGTGGGATAGGAAATTTTAGACTTAATAATACCGACAGAATAACTGAAATCAAATCAGATATGGATGATAATATATGGGTAGGGACTCAAAATGGTTTCCATCTATTTGATGAAAAATCTGAGTCATTTTTACATCATACAGTATTAATGAATGAAAAAATACCCAGTACTATTGTAAACAGTATATATTTTACTAATACAGATATGTGGGTAGGAACCGCAAGTGGTTTATTAAAATTATCCTTTAAAAATAATAAGCTTACCCTCAAAAAAGCATATACAACTATAGATGGACTTAATAATGATTTTATTTCAGCAATCACTAGTGACCACTATAATAACTTATGGCTTAGTACCACTACCGAGATTGTAAAATTTGAAGTCGAAAAGAATATTTTTATTAATTATGGAAAAATTGACGGGATTGAGACCTTTTCATTCAATCAAAAAGCGGTATATAATGATGGTAAACATATATACTTTGGAGGCATTAATAATCTAACCTATTTTGATCCGAACAAAATTGTTAACACCCCAATAAAACCAGAGGTGATCATATCTAAAACAATTATAGACAATCAACATGTTACTCCCGGAGAAATGCTTAATAGTAGAGTTATTTTAGAAAAAAATATTAATTCGACTACAGAAATTGTATTAACCCATAAAGAAAAATCAATTTTAATCAATTTTGGTTTAAATGATTATTTAGGGAAACTAAATGCTAAATACAAATATAAATTAGAAGGTTTCCAGGATACATGGGTGGATTTAAAAAACAGAAATCAGATTAGCTTTACAGGGTTGCCAAGCGGAAAATATATTTTACATATTATAGGCTCCAGAGATAATCAGATATGGAGTAAACCCAGAGTCCTAAATTTAATTATTAAACCCTCTCCTTTCTTGAGTAATTGGGCATATTTTATATATATAAGTATTGGTTTTTTGCTTTTATGGCAACTATTTATAATCAAAACAAGGCAAGATAAATTAAAAAACACACTCGAAATTGCCAAGATTGATAAAGAAAAAGAAGCAGAGTTAACAGAAGCAAAACTCAAGTTTTTTACCAATATTTCTCATGAATTTAGAACACCACTTACACTAATTGTTAGTCCGCTTACCGAAATACTTAATGACAAAAACCTAAATCCTAAGATAGTAGAAAAATTAACCATAGTTCAAAGAAACGCAAATCGATTATTAAATTTGGTAAGTCAACTATTAGATTTTAGAAAAGCAGATCATAATCTTTTTACTCTTAATACAGACATTGATAATTTTGTACATTTTGCTAATGAAGTTTTTCTTTATTTTAATGAATTAGCAGTTTCTCGAAATATACAATACACCTTTAAATCATCATGTGATGACATCTCTTTTCCTTTTGATAGAAATAATATGGAAATCGTATTATGTAATCTATTATTTAATGCCTTTAAAAACACCAATGATGGGGATCAAATTTCATTAAAAATAACAAAAGAGGATGATTATTGTATTATTGTTGTGACCGATACAGGAAAAGGAATTGAAGAAAAGGATATTGAAAGAATTTTTGATCGTTTTTATCAAATCAAAGCTAGTGAATCTGCTAAAATAATGGGCAGTGGCATTGGACTAGCATTTTCTAAAAAAATAGTAGAGCTACACCAAGGTTCTATAACTGTAAACAGTGTAATTGATATTGGGTCAGAATTTATAATTACTTTGTCATTGTCCCCAATATATTCAAATCGTAATATCATTAACAATAATGATTTCATTACAAAACCCGAAGAAGTATATGAATTAAATGATGTATTAAATAAAGAAGAAGAAGAAAAAGGTATCAAAAAAGATACTGATAAAAACACGGTATTGGTTATTGATGATAATAGGGATATCAGAAAATACATCCATAGTCTATTATCAGATAAATACAATATAGTAGATGCAAAAAATGGAGAAATAGGATATAAAAAAGCAATAGAATTACATCCCGATTTGATCATTTGTGATGTAATGATGCCTGTAAAAGATGGTTTATCGGTTTGTCATGATCTTAAAAAACAAATTGCAACTTCTCATATTCCTATTATTTTACTAACAGCACGTAGTTCTATGTTTTATGAACTTGAAGGGCTAGAAACTGGAGCCGATGATTACATTACAAAACCGTTCAACCCAATTATTATAAAAGCAAAAATAGCTTCTATACTATCTAATCGAAAAAAACTAAGAACATATTTACACAACAAAGTAAGGTTTGAACCTAATGAAGAAAAAACACTTCAGTATAACGAGGAAGAAGCGTTCATACAACAAGCTATAGAACTCGTAAAAACTAACTTACAGAATAACGAATTTGGTATTGAAGTTATGATTGATAAATTACATATGAGTCAATCATCTTTATACCGAAAAATTAAATCTTTAACAGGGCTTTCGCTCACTGCTTTCATTCGCTCAATACGGTTAAAAGTTGCCAGTCAAATGATGTTAAACAGTACATCAAAAATTAGCCATATTGCATATGAAGTTGGTTTTAATGACTACAATTATTTCAAAAAATCATTTAAAGAACATTTTAATTGCCTTCCATCAGAATACCGAAATCAAAAAAAGAAAGAACAGCAATGATTTAAAAAACATTTTACTGATATTCAAAAGACTACGGGATCGCAACGATCATTCAATAATAGGCATTTGCATTATTTACCCTAGGTTTTGCATTATTTGACATAGTACTATTATCAGCTATAAGATACTTTAGCCATAGATCTTAAAACATTCTATAAATACAGTTACAATACTATTTTATACAATACTTTTACGTTCAATACAATGTCACACAAATAATTACAATACTCCCCAATCACATGAAAATAAAATGCTTGATAATAGATGATGAACCCTTAGCGTTAACGATTATAAAAAAACATTTAGAAAACTTTGATGATTTTGAAGTCATACATGCTTGTAACAATCCGGTAGAGGCTTTTAACTTACTTGCTCATGAATCTATAGATCTCGTATTTCTAGATATTAATATGCCTCGATTAAATGGTATAGAATTTATACAGAATCTAACTACTTCACCGTATATTATTATTACGACTGCTTACCGAGAATATGCAGTAGAAGGCTTCGAACATGATGTTATTGATTATTTAGTAAAACCAATATCATTAAAAAGGTTAATGAAAGCATTAAATAAAGTATCCCGACAGGTCAATCTAAAAGCCGAATCTTTAAAAAATGGAAAACTAAAAACTTTAGGAACTAGCAAAAGAACAAGTCATTTCTTTGTAAAGGTTAACAAAAAAATGGTAAAAATACATTTTGATGACATCCTTTATATCGAAAGCCTAAAAGATTATGTTTCTATCAAAACAATACATAACGATTATATCACCCACTATAATCTTTCTGCTATAACCAAATTAGTACCAGAATATGAATTTATGAGAATACACAGATCGTATACAATTTCTTTAAATAAAGTAAATGCCATCGAAGGAAATTGTGTTCAGATTCATGATAAAATGGTCCCTATAGGTCGAAATTATGTTAAAGAAGTTAAAGGCAAAATCCTAAATGGTTTTGTGGCATAATCATTAAAATATATTATTTATTAATACCACTTTTTATGGTTTTTAGATGATTTATTAATGTTTCAAAAGAATCTATCACCATTAATTCAACATCAACAACTGGCACTCTTGCTTTTTCTATACTACTATTAAGTATTTTTTCTTGCTCTGAAGTGATTTTATTGTTTTTGATGTAATAGGTCAAGATGTATGATATTTTTGATAAGTTTTCTGCAAGAGGTTTAACTTTATTAATTATAGGATTATCAAAATGTTCTAATTGACTAGATAACAAACTCCATTTTTGCAGATAATAATTCAACTCTTCCCGTATTTTTTTATCATTTGGTTGATGGTTCAGTTGTAATACAAGTTTATTAAATTTTTTGGCATCAGGTGCATCACTAGTACATGCATCTGCAAATAATGTAAATGGGGTATATGTTTGATATTCTGTACCCCCTGCATTTCTTGTATATTTTTTTAAAGGCTCACATACCCTTGATAATGCCAAAACTGCCTCAATATCATTACTTTTAGTAATATTGCGTAATATAGCATCTCTGTTTTTAATATGTGTTATTCCTAGCTTCTCTAACTGTAAACTTATATTTTCTAACCTCAGTTTCATGTTTTCAAGATCGGTAACCTCTTTAGGTGACCAAAACCTTTCTGCAATTGCAGCAGTTCTAGGCCAGATTCTAGAATCTATAGTAAGTGGTGTCACTAACTCGCTCCACATGGTAACCTCGCCCCCTAAAATCATTTTTTCTTGTTCCTTTGTCAACGTAACTCCAGTAGGATATGGATCTACGAGGTAATGTTCTTCTATCGGAAGCATTAAATCTACATAATACCCATTCGAAAGGATAGTTTTATAGCCTAATTTTGTGGCTTGAACAAGAGACTCTCCTGCTGGCAATCCCTCATTTACCCCTCTCCAGGAATGAATTATAGCAGACTTTTCTATTTTTGGGCTCATGATCTCTTCCCAGCCGATAATTTTTTTGTTATACTGCTTAAGGATTTTCTGTAATTTGATATTAAAATAAGTTTGCAACTCATGGTTTGTTTTTATACCATTTTGTTCTTTAAATTTTTGAATCTCTTCGTTTTCATCCCAATGTTTCCCTTCATTTTCATCACCGCCAATATGAAAATATTCATCAGGAAACAAGCCTGCCATCTCTTCAAAAAGCGATGATAAAATTTCGTATGTTTTATCATTAGTTGGATCTAATGTGGGATCAAAAATACCTGCATTTCTTTCAATTTGATACGTGATATCCTTACTGCCAATTTCTGGATAAGCTGTTAACATCGCCGTGGCATGACCTGGTACATCAAACTCTGGAAGCACTCGTATACCTCTATCTGAGGCATATTGAACAATCTCCTTTATCTGTTCGTGAGTATAATATAGACCATCAGACCCTAATTCATGAAGCTTTGGGTAGCTTTTAGATTCTACTCTAAATCCCTGATCATCTGTTAAATGCCAATGAAAAACATTAAGTTTTACCGCAGCCATAGCATCCAAATTACGTTTTATAACATCTAATGGCTGAAAATGTCTGGCGACATCGATCATTAATCCTCGCCATGGAAATCTTGGTGAGTCGATTATACTAACTGACGGAATATAAAAATGATCTGAATCTGAATAGATTAATTGAAGTAGCGTTTCTAAACCTCTTAATACACCAATATCTGTAACTGCTTTAAGGGTTATTTCTTTATTAGTAACATTAAGTGTATAGGATTCATCCTCGAACAACTTCAATTCTCCTACTCTATCAAATGTAATTTTTAAAGAAGGTGTAATATCTTTTTTACTTACCGGAAAACCATGTGTTACAAAAACTCCTGTTTCTTCACTTAAGCGCCTAATAAAACGTGTAGCTGCATTATGAATACGTTTGTTTGAATTATTTGCTATTGATACAGAAAAGTTTTTTTGTATTATAAACTTTTCTCCACTCTTCTTAATTATTTTGGGTAAAGGCATTAACATACTAAAGCTTTTATCTTTGTGTTGTGCAAAACCAAATTGAATAACCAATACACATAGCGTTGTGATAAAAAAATATTTCCTCATTAACTTTTTTTAAAAATGATATCGTTTAAATGCTTCTATTGCGGCATAATCGGCTAATCCTAGTTGGTGGTATTTTTTAGCCGTATGTTGATTACGCTCTTCAGCTCTGACCCAAAACTCTCGCGAATCATCACCTTGAAACATTACTCCGTCTTTTTGTGACTGATGAAAAAAGATAGCTTTTCTTTTTTTCAATACCTCATCGGGGCTTAAAGGAACTGCCATTTCAATTTCATGAATATCCCATTCATGCCATGCTCCTCGATACAACCACACCCAACAATCTTTCATAAATTCTTCTTCTTTTAAATCATCTAATGCTTTAAATAATACATCAAGACAAACTTTATGAGTACCGTGTGGGTCAGCCAAATCTCCAGCTGCAAAAATTTGATGCGGTTTTATTTCTTTAATTAACTTTTTTATAATCGATATATCTTGATTAGAAAAAGGTTTCTTTTTTACTGTTCCTGTTTCATAAAATGGTAAATCCAAAAAGCGAACATAAGCATCAGGCAACCCAAAAAATCGAGTTGCTCCTAATGATTCTCCTCTTCTAATTAGTCCTTTAAGATTTCGTACATCAATAGAATCAACAGTATCCTTTTGTTTTGCCTTTAAATCTTTTAGAATAGTAGTTGCTTTATTATCGTTATTAGCCTGAGATGTTACATTCTTTATTACCTCAGCATACTTTATAGCCTCTTCATCAGATACAGCAATATTACCCGAGGTTTGATATGCTATATGTACCACATGCTCTTGTTCTACTAACCTAAGAAACGTTCCCCCCATAGAAATCACATCATCATCGGGATGAGGACTTAAGATCAATATTCTTTTTTTATGAGGTGTATTTCGCTCTGGTCGATGTGTATCATCTGCATTTGGTTTACCACCAGGCCACCCTGTAATGGTATGCTGTAATGTATTAAACATTTTTATATTAAGATCATAAGATGAACCTTCTTCTGCCAATAAACTAGACATACCATGGTCATTATAATCTTTTTCAGTTAATTTTAAAATTGGTTTTTGAACCTGATGGCTTAACCATATAATTGCCTTGCTTTTAAGTTTTTCATTCCATCGACATGGTCCAACCAACCACGGTGTTTTGATTCGGGTTAATTCTTCAGATGCTTCCTGATCTAAAATAAAAGTAGTATTGGTATGATATTGTAGATAAGTAGCAGGAATATTAGCAGAAACAGGACCTTCGATCGTTTGCTTTACAATTTCAGATTTCTTGTGACCCCAAGCCATAATGATGACACGTGTTGCTTTTTTAATCGTACCAATTCCCATAGTAATTGCTCTTTTGGGAACATTATCTATTCCAAAAAAAGCAGGAGCAGCATCAGAACGGGTTAAATGATCCAAAGTTATGCTTCTAGTCACAGAATTGTAATGCGAACCTGGTTCATTAAAACCAACATGCCCAGTTCTTCCAATCCCTAAAAGTTGAAAATCCAACCCTCCGAATGAGTTAATTTTGAGCTCATAATCAATACAATATTGATGCAAATTCTCTTGCTTTATAGCCCCATTAGGAACATGAATATTCTCTGGTACAATATCCACATGATCAAATAAATGCTGATGCATAAAATAATAATAACTCTGCACATTATTTTTATCCATAGGGTAGTATTCATCCAGATTAAAAGTAACTACATTAGAAAAACTCAAGCCTTCTTCTTTATGTAATCTAACTAATTCCTCATAAACTTTAATCGGTGAAGAACCTGTTGCTAATCCTAAAACACAATGTTCTTGATTAGCTTGCTTTTCTTTAATAAGAGAAGCTATTTCCTGAGCTATTATAATAGAGGCATAGTCCGAGCTTTTGAATATAACATTATGAATTTTTTCAAATCGGGTCTCCTCAAATTTACCCGCTTCACGATAGCTTATATCTTTATAATATGGCACAGCATTATTTTTATTTAATGTACTTTCATATTGGGTTTCTGAATTCATTTTTTAAGTTCAATTAGTTGTTCAATAGCTTATGAAAAATGAAGCTATCATCTATATTGTTTTTTTTAAAAGTTTTTCGACAGATGACACAAAAGTAATTACAGATGACTCAAAAAATCAATTATATGGTTTTATAAAATAGCACTGTATTTAGTCTATAAAAATTTAAGGTTTTTGTTTTCTGATTTTTCTATTGAAACAACACCTAATTACAATCCTCAGAATTATGTTTTCTGTCGATAAAAACATGTTATCTAGAGGATAAATTAAAAATCAAAAAAAATGTTTTCTATTTTATACCATTGATTATTAATATACTATTACTATAAAGTTACCTAAAAACTATTAGAAAGAATAATGATTAGCAGAATCTATATAGTGTTCTTACTAACCATAGCTGGTTGCACTACTGAAAAAAAAGAAAACTTGGAATTAGCTATTTCTGGTCAAGCAAATGTATTTGAAAAATTACCTGAATCACACACGAATATTAATTTCAAAAACACAGTTAAAGAAACATTACATTTTAATTTTCTCAATTATTCATATATCTACAATGGTGCAGGCGTTGCCGTTGGAGATATCAATAATGATGGCCTAGAAGATCTGTATTTTGGTTCAAACCAGAATAGTAACAAACTTTATCTTAATAAGGGCAATTTTGTTTTTGAAGACATCACTAAAAAAGCAAATGTTAGTGATGATACAGGATGGACTACCGGAGTTTCTATGATAGATATTAATGCTGATGGCTGGTTAGATATCTATGTATGTAAATCTGGTTCTTTGCAAAACAATCAAGCTAGAAAGAATAAACTTTATATAAATCAAAAGAATGGTACATTTCTAGAACAAGCCAAGCTATACGGTTTGGATTCTGAAGGGTATGCTACACAAGCATATTATTTTGATTTTGATAACGATGGCGATCTTGATATTTATTTGGTAAACCATCGTCCTGATTTTAATAACAATGTAACTATTGATCCCAAAATACAACACGACTTTAAACCAGAAAGTACAGATCAACTTTTTGAAAATATTGGTGGGACATTTAAGGATATTACCGAAACAGCAGGAATTCTTAACAAAGCATGGGGATTAAGTGCATCTATAGGAGACTTTAATGAAGATGGCTGGCCCGATGTTTATGTTGCCAACGATTTTTTAGAACCAGACTTTCTTTATATCAACAATCAAGACGGCACTTTTACGGATCAAATCCTTGAAATTTTTGATCATATTCCTGCTAATAGTATGGGCTCTGATTATGCAGATATCAATAATGACCTAAGACCAGACCTGATTACCCTTGATATGCTAGCCGAAGATCATCAAAGAAGTAAAGAAAATATGGCTACCATGAGTACCGAAAATTTTAGTTACCTAGTTGCATCGGGATACCATCATCAATATATGTCTAATATGTTACAAGTAAATCTTGGAAATGGCTCATATAGCGAAATCGGGCAACTGGCCGGAATTGCTAAAACCGATTGGAGTTGGGCTCCACTCATTGCTGATTTTAATAATGATGGTTTTAATGATCTTTTTGTTACTAATGGCATAGAGCACGACTTATCAAATCAAGATTTCAGAAATCAAATGAAAACGAATATTCGCAATCGAAAAAAAGTAACACTGGAACAAGCTATCGATATGATGCCCTCCTCAAAACTACAAAACAAAATGTTTGTAAATCAAGGCGATTTTACTTTTTTACCGATATCAGAAAA
The DNA here is from genome assembly GCA_947501475.1 of uncultured Aquimarina sp. Classification (GTDB taxonomy): domain Bacteria; phylum Bacteroidota; class Bacteroidia; order Flavobacteriales; family Flavobacteriaceae; genus Aquimarina. Next base: position 89,695 of record CANMWA010000013.1, read on the forward strand.
ATGGGGATTACAAGAAAAAATCAATTCAAATGGTGTTGCCTATAGTGATCTTGATAATGATGGAGATCTAGATCTAATCCTTAATAACCAATCTGAAGTAGCAAGTATATACAAAAACAATCAGTCCAATCATTTTATTACTCTTACGCTTAAAGGAACTGCCAATAACCCAAATAGTATTGGCGCAAATATATCCATATATACCAAAAACCAACAACAAGTAAAAGAATTATACACCAGTAGAGGGTTTCAATCATCTGTTACCAATAAAATACATTTTGGATTAGGAAAAATAGAAGTTATAGATAGTATTTTGATACATTGGCCTCAAGGCGTTTTTAGTAAATTAAACAAGGTGGCTGCTAATCAAAATATTACCTTAAAACATCCTAAAAAGGAGAAGCAACTTGCTACAAAAACCAAAAAAAAATCTCAACGTATTACCATACTTGATGCTTCATTATTTGGAATTACATATACAAATAAAGAACAAACATTTGATGACTATGCACAGCAGTTACTTTTACCCCAAAAACAAAGCGAAAAAGGAGCGGCATTAGCCATCGCAGATGTTAATAATGATGGTAACGATGATTTTTTTGTAGGTAATGGCAAAGGAGCATCTGCTCAACTTTATATTCAAAATAAGAATGAGTCTTTTAGTTCTTCAAGTGCAAAAACCTTCGAGAAAGATCTTGATTTTGAAGACAACAAAGCTCTATTTTTTGATATGGATAATGACGGAGATCAAGATTTATATGTTGCTTCAGGGAGTTATGAAGATGCTATAAATAGCCCATTACTTCAAGATAGAATATATGAGAATGATGGAAAAGGAAATTTTAAAAGAAAACATATCCTTCCAGAAATATTTTCAATTTCGAATGCGATTGCTGTAACTGATTTTGACAATGATGGTGATATTGATATTTTTATTGGTAGTGGTGTGATTCCAGGAAAATACCCTCTATCTTCTCCTTCGTATCTATTGAAAAATGAAAATGGAAACTTTATTAAGGTAACCGGCAAATTCTCTAAGGAATTAAATACTTTAAGAATGGTAAATGATGCCATTTTTTCTGATCACGACCAAGATGGCGATCAAGATCTTTTGGTTGTTGGCGAATGGATGTCTGTTACTATTTTTGATAATAATAATGGAGTATTTACAAAATCAATACAACCAGAATTAGAAAAATATTTAGGATGGTTTTTAAAAATTCATCCTTCGGATCTGGATCAAGATGGAGATATGGATTATCTTATTGGAAATTTAGGAGAAAACAATAAATTTCAGCCCAGTCGAGATAAGCCTCTACATATTTATGCTAAGGATTTTGATAATAATGGCAGTTTTGATGTTATACTTAGTGCAGCATCAAAAGAAGGTTTTTTACTTCCTGTTCGTGGAAAAGAATGTTCTTCTGAACAAATACCTGTGCTTGCCAAAAAATTCAAAACATATAAAGAGTTTGCTTCGGCATCATTAATAGACATCTATGGAAACCAAGATTTAAAAGAAGCAACGCATTATATAGCAAACACATTTGGTAATTTGGTCATGATCAATACTGGAAATGGTAATTTTGATGTTCAAAAATTACCAAATTCAGCTCAATTTGGTCCTACTACTGATTTTCTTGTTTCAGATTTTAATTTAGATGGAAGTAAAGATATATTTGGTATTGGCTCATTATATGAAGCCGAAGTTGAAACTATACGATATGATGCTTCTAAAGGATATTTGCTTTTTGGCAATCATAAAAAAGATGCATTCAAGACTCGATCTATTGTATTACCAAATACCCTAAAAAATTCACAAAGTAGAGCTATAGAATTCATAACTATTAAAGGAGAAACATATTTAATACTCTTAAGTAAAAATGAAGCATTAAAACTTATTCGATGGGATTTTAATAAAGAAATCCCCGATAACAGCGGCCACGTAGCCATTACCGGGGTTTCTATCCATTAAAAACAACTTGTGTGAAAAGTTTTCTTAATTACAAGATCTTATAGTTTTCCACCAATGCTCACCACTTCCTGGAGTTACCCAAAGAGGTCCAGTTTGTGCTTCATATAAAGTTCCTTGATAAACAGCTTGATCTCCTTGATTATATACTTTGGGGTATGGTTCCCATGTAGCTACTCCGCTACAAGATCCACCATTACCTCCACCTCCTGAGGATTGAACTGTTATTGCAATCGAAGAAGATGTCGTTGCTTCTCCAGAATTATCAGTTGCCACTGCGGTAAGATTATAATTGCCTACAGAGGCATTAGACCAACTATATGCATAAGGACTTGTGGTATCTTCTCCTAATTTAGTTGTCCCTTGAAAAAACTCAACTTTAGTTACATTTCCATCACTATCAGAAGCGTTAGCAGATATTGCAATCGTTTGACCTACAGTTATTGTTGAATTAGCTGATGGAGCTGTAATGGTTACCGAAGGTGCTTGATTACCAGTTCCTCCTCCGCCATTTCCACAATCTCTTACAAACTCCCATGGATTAGGATCTGTATTTGCTGAAGGAACATCACCTTGTGTCCACCATTTTGCTTTATACAATTTATTTTGATGTACTGTTTCTTGGCCTCCGTTATATACTGTAGCAGCTAACCATTGCGCAGAATCACACCCTGTGCCGTTATTTCCACCGCCACCATCTCCACCACCAGTATATGGTGATTCTGGGTAATTTTCTGCATTCGCAATTGCTTGAGGTTGAGAAACCCCATTAAGTACCTGGCTAGCCACATGAAGATATCCATATGCTGAAGACGAACTATCACCCAATAACAATTGCCATATCATAATCCCATCATTATTGGTGTTATTAGTTGCAATATGACCAGAAAGGTCAGCCATACTCTCATAGGTATATGTATAATATGGACCCCAAGGTTCGTTAGGATAATGAGTACCTGCTGCAATAGAGAAACCATACTGATCTGCATAGTGTTTATAAGCATCATACATTATTTTTCTATTGCTCGCAGCACCTGTATTATACCCTTGATAAGCAATCAAATCAATTTTATCTCCAACTGCATCCATAACCGGTATCATATGCCCTGTAGTAGCAAAACCAAATAAGCTAATCCCCTGATTTGGCGAAGTGGCGTTGTATAAATTAGCATCAGACTCTCCTGTAACTGCATTTCTTTTATTATACGCGTATGGAGAAGAAGCATCATCATTATTCGCACCTCCAAGAGCACCAACACCTGCTGGTGCACAAGCTAATAAGTATTGTCCTTTTGGCATAATAGCTCTAGAGTTATTAAAAAAATCGATGAATCGTTGTACATTAATTGGGTCGCCAATAGTAGCAAAACTTCCGTTAGGTTCAAAATCCCAATCGATTCCTTCGAATCCCATATCATCAACCAAATCTTTTATGTGTTGATAATTGATATCATAGGCAGCATTTGTTCCCCAATAGGTCTCTCCTCCTACTGATAAAATTACTTTAATCCCTTTAGATTTTAAAGCTGCCACAGATTCTTTAAGTGTAGCACCCCCATATGGTGTTTGAATTCCTGTATCGGCAATATCCAAAGAGCCTTTTTGGTATCGCAAATTAGGTTTTGCAAATGCTAAAAACACATGAGTAATGTGTTTAGGAATATCTCTTAGCTTTGATCCTTGTCCGGTTGTTGTCCAGCTTTCTGACCAGGATGGAAAATATCCTAATATAATAGGTTTTGTAAGTGAAGTTTTGCCAGGGTCTGATGAGTCTTCAGTATTTTGAGATTCTAATGTTTCCTCGGAAAAGCTTTCGTTAGAACATGAGCCTAAAAACGCACATAATACAATGACGAATGTGATTTTCTTAAATAATTTCATGAGTTATTAATGTTTGTGTTACGTATTCTTTTATCATATACAATTACCTAGAATAGAACTGATTAATATGAATTTTATTTTACTTTTTAGTAAAAAGAGAGAAACCAAGTTAATACCCCTTGCTTCTCTCTTTTTAAGGCTAATAACAATTTAGATTAAAAATTTCCTCCAGGCACATCCCACCATAGTCTAGTCCCTGCATTATCAGGTCCTGCTAACTTTGTTACTGCATCTGCTACACCATCGGCATTTGTAGAAAGTTCGCTATTTACAAAAGGTATTCTACGAATCTGCAGATCGGTATCTATAATTCCTCCACTTTGGTTACTAACTACTGGAAATATTTTTGGATATCCCGTACGTCTATATTCACTCCAGGCTTCTTGACCTTCTGGAAACATAGCTATCCATTTCTGAGTAATAATTCGTTCTAATTTTTCTTCATTAGAAGCTGATTCATCCCAGGCAATAGTTATAGTACTTAATGCTGCAATATTGTTTGATGGATTTATAGGATCTATATAATCCATTGGAGTAGATGTACTATTTGTAATATATCCAGCTACCCCTGCTGCTTGATGTTGTTGAAAAGAAGTAGAAACCCCTAATTCATAATTGGCCTGTACATCGCCTGCTCCTACCCATCCTCTTAAACCTGCTTCAGCTTTTAAGAAAAACACTTCTGCTGCTGTCATCAATTGAACTCTTGGGGTTAATATACTTTCATGAATCACTGCAAACTTAATGTAATCTGCTTTTTGTGCCAATTCATCAGCATACCCTGCCAATAGTGGCAATCCATTACGAATTCCTTTTAAAGATCCAGGAACAATGGGTGCTGTCTCTGTATCTCCTGTAACTTTTTCTCTAAAATATTTATCAGTTCTAGGGTCTTCATATCCAACGAGTATTGACTCCATAGAAGCATTCATCCTTATATCGCCCCATGAATTATTAATGGTTTTTATAGGGTGATCTAAGATCCCGTTTACAAAAAACCCTTCTGGATTGATTTCAATAACTCCAATTGGATGGCTCAAAGATTTCTCTGCTTCGGTTTTTGCTTTATCTGGATCAGCTTTTGATATTCTTATTGCTAAACGCAAACGTAATGAGTTGGCATATTTTATCCAGTTCGTGTAATTACCTCCATACACGAGGTCAAATGGTTTAAACCTTGAATTGTCTATATTATCCGATAAGATTTGTATCGCTTCTTCCAAATCAACAAAAAATGCATTATAGGTTTCTTGTTGTGAATCATATTGCCCTGGGTTGTCAAGATCGCCAAAATTAGTATATACAATAGGTCCAAAAACATCAGATACTCTATGCATTGCTGTTACTTTTAGTATTTGAGATACAGCAAACAACTCTGGAATAGATGTTTTTGTTTTATCTTCTATCGTTTTTGCATTATTCATTACGTTAGAATAGGGAACACTCCAAATAAAATCATTCCATCCACTCACCAAATTATATGTAGTATTATTAGCTCCTGCAACAAAAGGTCTTGGATTGGTCATATATCCAGAAAACACATCTGCATTTAGATTTTGTTGTAATTGAAAAGACCATGGTGGTGTATATTGATAAATATTTTCAAAAATAGGTTTATAAAAAGCCCCTATATCCTGAAAATCTATTTCTAATTGCTCTTGTGTGATATTTCTTGGGTTTTGGTTTAATTCTTCTAAATCTTCGCCACATGAAATAATGCTCAAACATGCAAAGGCTAGTAGCATTACCGATTTAATTATCCTTTTCATTATAGTATTTTTTAAAATGTTAATAAAATATTCGCCCCTGTACTTCTTGTAGAAGGGAGTCCTAAAACATCTATCCCTTGTAAGGCATTACCAGTACTTAAAGAAATATTAGGGTCATATGGTGCATCTTTATAAAAGAAAAATAAATTGTTGCCTATTAATGAAACTTTAATTTTTGTGAAAAAATTACTTTCTTTTAGCTTAAAATCATAACCAATAGCCAATTCTGCTAACCTAACATTAGTTGCACTATATACATATTCACCAGAAAAACTATTTCGCCCTCCAACTGCACCGTAATATTCTTGTGCTGTTAAAGTTTGAGGAGTACCATTAAGATCTACAACATTTACTGTTCCATTCGAAGTTTCTCTTTGCGAGTTATTACTTGTTCCTTCAACAATTGCTTCTGTAAGGCTTAAAACTTCTCCTCCAAATTTTCCGTCGATTAAGAAATCTAGCGTAAAGTTTTTATACTCGAATGAGTTGTTCCATCCCAAAGTAAAATCTGGATTTGCATTACCTACTTTTTCTAAACCATCTATTTGAAATTTATTCTCGGGATCTTCTTCGTTTCCTTGAATATTAATAGCTCTACTACCATCTGCATTCTCAACAATATCAACTATTGGCACTCCGTTTTCGTCTCTTCTAACTACTCTTGCATAAATATCTCCAAATGCTCCTCCTTCTACCAAGTATGATGCAAAAGTATTAACACCTGCTTCTGAAACTGTAAAAAAACTAGGTTCTATAAGTCCATCGAGAACCGTTCCATCATATATCTTTTTTACTTCATTACGGTTTACAGCAAAATTAACTGTAGTGGTCCATTTAAACGTATCATTCTTAAAGGGTGTTCCAAAAACAACACCTTCAAATCCACTGTTAACAATATCTCCAGAGTTTAAACCAGCTTCACCTCTAGAAACGATTGTTGATGAAACAGGGAATGGAAAGTATTGATTAATTGTACTTGTGCGATAATATCCAAATTCAAATCCTAAGCGATTGTTTAGAAATTTCCATTCGGTACCTACTTCAAAAGATCGTTGTTTTTCTGGTTCTGGTATTGTTCCTGGAAAAGGTCGTAAAGGATCTAAAGAACTAATACCTCCTCCGCCAAAAATAATCTCTTGATTTGGAGCAATTGCATCAATTCCAAACCCATTACCTACTTCGGCATAAGATCCTCTTATTTTTCCAAATATAGTATCGCCAAAATCAAACATTTCACTTAAAATAGTTGTTACACCTACAGATGGGTAGAAGAAAGAATTATTTTCTTCAGGAAGCGTAGATGTCCAATCATTTCGAGCTGTCAAATCTAAATAAACCATTTCTTTGTAACCAAGAGTAGTACTTATAAAAACCGAATTTATACGACTTTCTAAAGACGATTGTTTAAAAGTTACCTGTGGATTACCTTCAAAATTTTGAAAAGAAAAAACATTAGCAAATTGTAATCCTCCATTCGTACCCGAATCGGCTGTAAATTGTTCGATATTAGTTTTTGTTGTACTTCCACCTATATTAGCTGTCAAAGAAATATCATCGTTAAAATTATAGTTGATATTAGCTATTAGATCTCCGTATAGCTGTGTATAATCTTGTTCGTTTACAATATACCTACCATTGGCAGGAGCCAAAGTCAAATTTGTTGTAGCATATATTCTCCTTTCAAAATCTAGTAACGATTGATCATAAGTCCCTCGTGTTTGAAGTGATATCCAATCGGCGATTTTAAAATTTAAATTCATCGATGCCAGTAATTTTCTATTGGAATCCTCACTGGCATTTCTATTTAACACCCAGTACGGGCTTTGCTCTTCATCAGATGTAGGTCTAAACCAACGCTGTCTTTGAATATTTCTGGAGGTATCTAACTCCTCAAACCTTTCATAATCTATAAGTTGTTCTCCAGGAGATTCAAAATTATATACCCCAGCTATAGGGCTAAAATAAATACCAGACACTGCTCTGTTATCAATACTTTGAGTAGAAGCTAACACACTTGCATTGGCAGTTAATCTTCCGTCAAAAAACTTAGCTGTCTCTCGTATATTAAAAGTATGTTGTTGTAAATCATTTGTAGGCAATATCCCTGAAGCGAAACTATTAGAATATGAAAAATAAGTTTGTGCATTTTCTGTACCGCCAGATAAAGAAAATGAATTAATATTTGTAATACCTGTATTAAAAAAGTCGTCAATGTTTTTCTGTGCCTGATCGTTAAAATCCAGTGTATATGCTACATTTTCAACAATCATATTTGAAGATACACTAGCTTTAAAGTTTCCTGCCTTACCTTTTTTGGTGGTAATCAATATAACTCCATTAAGTCCTGCACTACCATATAATGCAGATGCAGATGCCCCTTTAAGTACCGTTAATGATTCTATATCATCTGGGTTAATTAATGATAGAGCATCACCTCCATCTCTATTTCCACCGTTGATATCCCCAAATGTATTATCAGGTTGACTTGCAGTGGGATTCGATAATGGAATACCATCTACAACATACAAAGGTTGGTTATTACCGAAAGAATTATTACCTCTTAAAGTAACTTTTACCGATCCCCCTACACCAGAAGCGCTTCGATTAATCACAATTCCAGATACTTTTCCAGAAAGACTATTAATGGGATTGGTTTGTTTTACTCTACTAAGCTCGTCGGCATTTATATCCTGTGCGGCATAGGTAAGTGATTTCCTGCTTTTTTGAATCCCTAAAGCGGTAACCACTACATCATCTAGCTGTTCTAAGCTCTCCTCCATCGAAACATCTATTACATCTGATGCCCCAATAGTTACAGAAGTTGATACAAGTCCGACATAACTAAACTCTAAAACATCGCCCAAAGATGCTTCAATAGTATATCGACCATCAAAATCTGTTTGTACTCCTTTTGTTGTTCCTTTAACAATAACGTTAACTCCTGGAAGTGGTACTGCATTCTCACTTTTTGAAGTTACTGTCCCCGAAATTGTTTTTTCTTGTGCTTTTGCTTGCTGAATATTCAACAAGGATAAAAAGACAGAAAAAATCAAAATAGTTTTTTTCATGAAATTAAGATTGAAATGTTTTGTTTATTCCTTCTAAAGGTAGACCTGAATAAAAACAAAAAGGAAATTAAATATCCAAACAGCATAAAAAAAACAACAAACAACACTTTTTTGGATACAAGTGTTTTCGAGATTAGCATATTTTAAAATAATCATGAAACTATTTTGTTTTAAATAAAAAAACACATAATTTTTTCACGTTTTTTAACAATTTTTCATAAAATCATAATCAAACAATAAATGCTTGCTGGGATAAAAAAAACGTATAACAATCAAATTTCTCTGAAATATCACTTTTTATTTTGGATAGGTTATTTTATGATCAATTTTATACGTTGGGGAAGTTATTTTGACGATTACACATATTCTTTAAAATCAAACTTAGTCGAGTTTCCTATTCATATTGTATTAACGTATTTTAATATTTTCTACTTAATTCCAAAATTTGTACTCAAAAAGAAATTCTTATTGTATATCATTTGTTTACTACTATCATTAGTCATGGTATATATTATTAGAACTGGCTTAAATTTCTTTTTAGTCACCGAAAACATATGGCCCGAAGCTGTTGGAAACCAACGTGCTTTCAGTTTTAATCATATTTTGGCGGTTACCATTGGCGAAATCTATGTCGTTGCATTAGTAACTGCTATAAAACTTACCGTTGATTGGATCACAGAACGCAAAAAGAATGAGTCATTAAGAGAGCTTCAGTTACAGACTGAATTAAAATATCTAAAGTCACAAATTCAGCCTCACTTTTTCTTTAATACATTAAACAATCTATATGCTTTGATCATAGAAAAATCAGAAAAAGCATCTGATGTAGTTTTAAAACTATCAGATATTATGCAGTATGTTCTTTATGACATTAAAGCATCTAAAATTGAACTTCTAAATGAAATAAATTATATACATAGTTACCTTGAATTAGAAGAATTGCGATATGGAAATAAAGTAACTTCAGAAATTGAAATCAAAGGAGATATAGATGATATTACGATCCCTCCTTTATTACTGCTGCCATTTATTGAAAACTGTTTTAAACACGGCACAAAAAACAATGATAATATCACTTTGAATATCTATTTTGAAAATTCAAAAAATGAACAACTTATCTTTAAAGCGAAGAATAATTTTAATCGTCATAATGAAATCATTAAAAAACATGGTATCGGTATTCAAAATATAACACGACGTTTAGAGCTTTTATATAAAAACAAGTATACATTAGAAACCACAATTATAGATGACACATATAATGTATCATTAAAAATCCCAATTTTATGACCATAAGATGTATAATCATAGATGATGAACCATTAGCTATAAAAGTTATAGAGTCACATCTAGCAGAGTTTAAAAATATAGAATTGGTCAATTCATTCGACAACCCATTGGATGCAATACAAATTATAGAAAGCGGCACTATCGATGTTGTTTTTTTAGATATCAATATGCCAGGAATGAGTGGGTTAGATTTTATAAAAAATAGCAGGCATGATTACCATATAATTATTACCACAGCCTATAGAGAATATGCTGTAGAAAGTTTTGAATTAGATGTCCTGGATTATTTAGTTAAACCTATTCCTTTTAATAGATTTTTGAAAACTATTAATAAGCTAAATCAAGCTGTAAATCAAAACCAACTAAAAAGTGGTGAGTATTTAATAAATAAAGATCCATTTATCTTTTTAAAAGTTGATAAAAAACTAGTCAAAATTCTATTAAAAGACATTCTTTATATAGAAAGCCTTAAAGATTACATAAAAGTTATTACCACACAAGGTAATTATCTAGTTCACAAATCTTTAACAGGAATCACAGAAGAATTACCCGATTCTAATTTTATACGCGTTCACCGATCATACACTATTGCTATTGATAAAATAAAATCTGTAGAAGGAAATCTTATAGAAATTGATTCTAAAAGAATTCCTATCGGGCGTAACTATGTAAAACACGTAAAAGAAACCATTTTTAATAACAATAAAGACATCCACATTTAAAAAATCATCTACATGATCACTCTATCAACATTAGACATTGTTCTAATATTTTCATTTTTCACATTAACCTTAATCATCGGAATTGTAGTTTCAAAAAAATCAGGTAAAAACACCAGTGAGTTCTTCTTATCAGGCAGAAGCATGCCTTGGTGGCTTTTGGGCTTATCTATGGTTGCTACTACTTTTTCTACAGATACCCCAAACTTAGTTACTGATATTGTAAGAAAAGGCGGTGTTTCTGGCAATTGGGCCTGGTGGGCTTTTTTAATCACAGGGTTACTTACTGTGTTTGTTTATGCAAAATTATGGAGGAAATCTAATGTAAATACAGATATAGAATTTTATGCACTAAGGTATGGAGGCAAACCTTCTCGTTTTTTAAGAGGTTTTCGGGCCATTTATCTCGGGGTTATTTTTAATGTACTTGCCATGTCTGGTGTCACTCTAGCCGCCATTAAAATCGGTCAAGTAATGCTCGGCCTTACAGCATTTGAAACCGTAGGTATTGCCTCGTTAGTAACTGTTGTTTTTAGTGCTATAGGTGGTTTTAAAGGTGTTGTATATACAGATTTCATATTATTTTTCACTGCTTTAGTAGGTGCTTTTGGTGCTGCATATTATATTGTAAATTTACCCGAGGTAGATGGTATTGCTAACCTTATTACACACCCACAAGTAGTAGATAAAATTTCGTTATTACCAGATTTTGATAATACAGAACTATTAGTATTATTACTCATCATCCCATTAGCAGTACAATGGTGGAGTGCATGGTATCCTGGGGCAGAACCAGGAGGTGGTGGATATATCGCGCAACGTATGCTTGCTGCCAAAGATGAAAATCATGCCATCGGCGCGACATTCTTCTTTAACATCATGCATTATGCGATACGCCCATGGCCATGGATTCTTGTTGCTTTAGCATCATTAGTATTATACCCTATGGATGATGCTAATACTATGGAAGCTGCAAAGTATAATTACATCGAAATGCAAAAAACAGAAGAAACCCGAGCACTTACAGATGAAGAAAAAGAGCGAATGGATACCTATTATTTTGCTTCTGAAGGATTAACAGCTATTCGAAAAGCCTTCCCTGAAGGTAAGGTTTCAAAAGATAAAATAGGGCACGACATTGCATATTCTGCTATGCTAACTCGATTACCATCGGGTCTGTTAGGTATTGTATTAGCATCACTCATAGCTGCATTTATGTCAACAATATCTACACACCTTAATTGGGGATCTTCTTATATCGTTAATGATTTCTATACGCAGCAAATCAATAAAAAAGCATCTGAAAAAGAATTGGTATTAGTCGGTAGAATCTCTACTGCAATATTGATGATTTTGAGTGCGCTCTTAGCATTACTATTAACCAATGCTAAACAAATTTTTGATTATATACTTATGTTTGGTGCTGGTACAGGGCTTATCTTTATTCTAAGATGGTTTTGGTGGCGAATCAATGCATGGAGCGAAATCTCTGCCATGTTTGCTTCAGGAATAGTGTCTATTATTTTTAATTTAGAATCTGTAAACCTTGCCTTATTTCAGGAAGGGATGCTACCTGGGTGGTCAAAATACCCTCTCATTGTAGGTATAACCACTATTATTTGGGTTGCCGTGACCTATTTAACAAAACCCGAAGATGATAACGTATTATTCGACTTTTATAAAAAAATACAACCAGGAGGACCAGGTTGGAATTCGACCATAAAGGCTGCAGAAAAACAAGAAATAACGATCAAAACCGATTTTACCACCTGGAGCGTACCTTCGGGTATTCTTGCCATGTTAGTTGCTTGTGTACTTATTTACGGAGTACTATTTGCAACAGGATATTGGATTTATGGTAATTATACGCTTGCTATTATTTTAACAATTGTTGTGATTGTAGCTACTTACATTTTAAGTAAGTTGTGGAAAAAAATTAGAACTACTATTTTATAATTTCTCAAGTAAAGTAATGAATAGATTACAATTAACACTGCTTATTTCATTCGCTACAGTTTTTGTTTTTGCACAAGAACAAAAATTCACACGTCAAGATTCTCTTCGGGGCTCAATCACCCCCGAGCGCGAATGGTGGGACCTTACTTATTATCATCTGGATATTACAGTAGACCCAGATAATAAATCAATTAAAGGTAAAAACACTATTCATTATAAGGTTTTAAAAGGTCATAATAGTATGCAGGTTGATCTACAACCTCCATTAAAAATTGAGAAAGCACTTCAAAATAATAAAGAATTAGAAGTAAAATCAGAAGGTAACGCTCATTTTATAACACTCAAAGATCCACAAAAAGAAAATAGTATCAATACTATCCAGGTGTATTATAGCGGAAAACCAAGAGAGGCAGTCCGTGCTCCATGGGATGGTGGTATTTCATGGAAAAAAGACAATAACAACAAACATTTTGTAGCTTCATCTTGTCAAGGATTAGGTGCCAGCGTATGGTGGCCTAATAAAGACCATATGTACGATGAAGTAGATAGTCTTTTGATTAGTGTTACTGTACCCAAGGATCTTACAAATGTTTCTAATGGCCGATTACGCAAAGTTGAAGAACATGATAATAGCACCAAAACATTTCATTGGTTTGTAAATAATCCTATCAATAACTACGGAGTAAATATCAATATTGGAGATTATGTTCATTTTGGTGAACAATATGAAGGTGAAAAAGGTGTGCTTGATATGGATTATTATGTTCTTCGGGATAATCTTGAAAAAGCAAAAAAACAATTCAAAGATGCGCCAAAAATGATGAAAGCTTTTGAACATTGGTTTGGCCCCTACCCTTTTTATGAAGATAGCTTCAAACTGGTAGAGGTCCCGTATTTGGGTATGGAGCATCAAAGCTCTGTAACCTACGGAAATAAATATACAAATGGATACCTCGGTAATGATCTTTCTGGTTCTGGATGGGGAATGAAATTTGATTTTATCATTATTCATGAAGCTGGCCATGAATGGTTTGCTAATAACATTACCTACAAAGATGCTGCAGATATGTGGATACATGAAGGGTTTACCGCTTATTCTGAAAATTTGTTTCTTGATTACTATTATGGTAAAAAAGCGGCTGGAGAATATGTAATAGGAACTCGAAGACACATTCAAAATGATAAACCAGTTATTGGAAGTTATCATGTAAACAATGAAGGGTCCAGCGATATGTATTACAAAGGAGCTAATATGTTACATACATTGCGCCAACTTATCGAAGATGATGAAAAATGGCGATCTATTTTAAGAGGGCTTAATAAAGAATTCTATCACCAAACAGTATCTACGAAACAAATTGAAGACTATATTAGTGAAGCAACTAAAATAGATCTAACCCAGTTTTTTAATCAATACTTGAGAACCACAAAAATCCCTATGCTCGAATACGATTTTAAAGACGGTAAATTAAAGTATCGATATACAAATATCATAGAAAAATTTGATGCTCCTATTCGTATTTTTGTTGATGACAAACCACAATGGATACAACCCAACGCCGAATGGCAAACCAAAGAATTTATAGGAGATAAAATAAGCGTTGATTCAAATTTTTATGTGAATGTGAAATCTTTGTAATGAAAATCTATTTCCCACAATGGCAAGGCTCTGGTACAGGAAAAAGCATTGAATCTGGTGCTAAAGGAATTTTGGAATATTTAGATGATCCTGAATTTATTAATATACCTCTTTCAGATATTGAAGCAGGGAAAAATGGAATACAAAAACATCATATCAATAATTATGATGCTATTACAGAACAATTAACACGTTTAAAACAAGAAATTAATACAACGCAACCCGATACTATAAAAACTATTGGTGGAGACTGTGGTTTAGAGATTGTTCCTGTATCATATCTGAATCAAAAACACCAAAATCTAGGTGTCATTTGGTTTGATGCACATGCCGATATCAATCGACCATGTGATTCACCCAGTTGCAATTTTCATGGAATGCCATTACGAACCTTATTAGGCGAAGGCGAAGAGCAAATGAATCCCTTGCTTTTTTCTACCATCAGAGCATCACAGATTCATTATGTAGGGTTACGAGATATTGATGCTTCAGAACAAGACAGAATTAATGATGGAAAAATCTATGCGCCAACCAAAATTAATATTGATGACCTTGTACATACATTACAATCAAAAAATAGCACTCATCTATACCTTCATTTTGATTTTGATTGCCTAGAACCTAATGATTATAGCAAAACTTACTATCAGGTTACCAACGGAGTAAAAATTAAAGATGCTGAAACATATATCACAACTTTAAAAAATCATTTCACCATTGTTGGAAGTAGTGTGCTTGAATCTATAACCACAATCACTTCAGAATTAAAACCCATAGAAAATCTAATTAATCTTTTAATGAAATAAATCATGAAAGTAAAAGTAGGTGTAGTTCAGGACTGTCCTGTATTCTTTGATAAAGAGAAAACCATTCAAAAAATTGAAGACCTCACCAAAAAATATGCAAACAAAGGGTGTGAGTTACTTGTTTTTCCAGAATCGTTCATTCCGGGATACCCCAGAGGCTTCTCATTTGGTGCTACAATAGGCAGTCGAACCGATGAAGGAAGAGCATTGTACTCTGAATATTATAATAACAGTATTGATCTTGAAAGCGAAGATCTAACAAGACTAGAAAAACTGTCCAAATCTCAAAACATATATTTGGTGATTGGCGCTACCGAAAAAAAAGATACCAACGGAAGTTTATATTGCTCAATGCTATACATTTCTCCAACTAATGGATTATTAGGTGTACATAGAAAGATAAAACCAACAGGGACCGAAAGAATTATCTGGGCTGAAGCCTCTGGCGAATCTCTAGTTACCTACAAAACCAAAATTGGTAAACTAGGCGGACTCATTTGTTGGGAAAACTATATGCCATTGGCCAGAATGGCAATGTATCAAAAAGGAATTGAAATATACATTGCTCCTACTGCCGACTCGCGTGAAGAATGGACAGCAACCATGAAACATATTGCTCTAGAAGGTAGATGTTTTGTTCTGGGATGTAATCAATACTATACCAAATCAATGTATCCCAAAAAGTATCAACACCTTGTAAGTCATGAGCCAGAAAACATGTGTCGCGGTGGTAGCATCATTGTATCTCCTCTCGGAAAAATTATTGAAGGACCACTTTTTGATCAATCTGGAGTTTTAATTGCCGAATTAGATTTGGATCAAGTTAATCAAAGTAAGCTTGACTTTGATGTGATTGGACATTATGCAAGAAATGATATTTTTCAACTCGATGTGCAACATCAACCCGAAATAAAAAAAGAGTTTTAACCATTATGAAATAACATCGGTACTGCAAGATACAGTTAAGATTAAGTTAATTGGTAAATAATTACAAATCAGTATAGTTCGTATTTAATAGATTTAAGTATTAATCAATTTAAATTTATTCATCATGAAAAAAAAGCAGTTAAGAAAACTCAAAATCAACAAAAACACAATTTCTAAACTTAGTGCTCAAAAAGTCACAGGAGGCGCAATGAATAGCGGCCCTTGTACTTCTAGTGTAGTCCATGATCATTGTGTCCTTGCTTGCCATACGATGGAAGCATGTTAACAGAATTAAATTTATTTTTGAAGTAAACTACCCCGGGGCTAGCCTCGGAGCATTTAAATCTCAATTATCGAGTAAATTACAGAACCGTCAAAATTTAAACTTTTGGCGGTTTTTATTTTTTTTATAGCTTAGCAAGCAGCTTCAAAAAAAAAGAATGAAATTAACGGCTTTGCCAAAATTAGAAACAAAACGATTAACATTAAGACAACTAAAAAAGGATGATCATAAAGTTATTCAATTTTTAAGGTCTAATGAAACGGTTAATACCTATGTAAAAAGACCTAAAACCAATTCTACACAAGAAGCTATCGATTTTATTACCAAGATCAATACGGGTATTAAAGATAATGATTGGTTGTTCTGGGGGATAACCCAAAAAGAAAGCTCAGAGCTAATAGGAACTATCTGTTTATGGAACTTTTCTGAAGATCGCAATGTAGCCGAAGTAGGTTATGATTTGCATCCAGATTATCAAGGACAAGGAGTTATGAACGAAGCCTTGCAAGCAGTTCTAGAATATGGGTTTGATTCGCTTAACCTTGATATTATCGAAGCCTATACGCATAGAGATAATGAACCATCAAAAAGATTACTCTTTAAAAATAATTTTCAGCATATTATAGATAGAACAGATAGTGCCAATGCTGATAACATTATATTCACTTTAGACAAAAAACAATATGCATAATACATAATACCTTAGGTCATGAAAAAAAATATGCAGATCAAATTGATTACACTTGCCTGTATAACTCTTGGTTTCTTTCAACATGCAATTGCACAAAAAAATGAAGAAACCATATTATTAGAAACTATTACAGTCTTTAATCAAGCTTTCAAAGAAAGTAATGTTGCAAAACTAGAATCTATGATAGTTGATCGTTATATACATACCAACAGTACTTCAAAACCTATTGATAAAGATACCTGGCTGGCTTATTTACATAAAAGAAAAGAAGAAATCGAAACAGGAAATCTAATCGTACATACCTATGATATGCAGGAAACTAACATACAATTGTATGATACAATGGCAATCGTAAGTGCAAAAATAAGTACGTCGAATACAAGAAATGGCAATCTAAATGAAAATGAATATAGAGTAACAAATATCTGGGTAAAAGAAGCTAATAGTTGGAAAAGAGCAGGTTTTCATGATGGTAAAATCAAATAATTAAGGAATCATAACTAACTGGTCATCCTTATAAAATAGCAATTTGGTAATTAAATATTTGGTGATCTCAATAAAACCTTGATCTTTGGTACCATCATATAAAACTAACACATGGAGCAAACGATTAAGATCTTTATATATATTCATGCTTTTTTTGGCGGATTAGGACTAATTGCAGGATTACTAAGTATTATTACAAAAAAAGGAAGTCCGATACATAAAAAAACAGGTAAGCTCTTTTCGATAGGCATGATAACAAGCTCTTTAATCTCGTTACCCATAGCTTGGATGCCCAATCACAAAAACTTATTTCTTTTCTTGATAGGGTTATTTACAATATATCTGGTTTTGGCAGGAAACAGAGCACTTACATTCAAATCAAAAAACAAAAAGCAAGCAGATTCAACAGATAAAATAATCTCAGGCAGTATGCTATTCTTTTCTATAATAATGACAACATTAGGAATTTATGGAATAGCAACAGGGGTTACAAACAGTATTTTATTTCTGTTCTTCGGTGGATTTGGGCTCTTTATGACGATCAAAGATTTTAGGTTTTTTAGAACTTTTACTCAAACCAAAAACTCTTGGCTTGCCACTCATATTGGTAAAATGATAGGCGCTTTTATTGCATCGATCACAGCATTTATAGTAGCAGGTCTAGGCATTGGTAGTCTCATCGCATGGATCACTCCTACTATCCTTGGTACTATATATATCATCTATTGGAATAGAAAAGTTAGAGTAAAAAAAGTAGCGACTACATAGCGTATAGTATCTTTTCCTATTTTTTGTAATCACAAAATTAAGATCACCTAGTAAAGCAATTAAAAGAAAAAAATAGTAGTTTAGTAGTACGCAAACATAAAAAACCTTCCCCTATCTTTTTATGTACTGATAATAATCTATTAAATTATCAAAAATTTTCTTTTATGATTTTATTTTTTCAATCTCAAAATGATTTGCCAGATCAAGACACTGTCTTGGGTATTATGGTTGTGGCTGGAATCTGTCTTTACTTTGTGCCCTCGATCATAGCACTAATAAGAATGAAAAAGAATCTAGTTGCTATCATTGCTTTAAATTTCTTTTTGGGGTGGAGCGTAGTTGGTTGGGTGATTTCATTGGTTTGGAGTTTATCCAGCGATGCAAAACCAGCAAGGATTGTGGTAAATCAACAAGCTCCAAAAGTTAAAGAAGATCATATAGATAAACTCACCAAATTAAAAAAACTTCTTGATGGTGGAGCAATCACACAAGAAGAGTTTGATCAACAAAAGAAAGCTATCCTAAAGAGTAAATAATTAAAAGTAAATGCTAACTTTTTTCATTTTAACTATAATCGGAGGTATATTAAAATTTATAGTATCCCTAAAAAACAATGAAGTTGATGTATTAGATATTCTGGCATTAATCTATGCGATAGGGGCATTTATAGCTATGACTATATATTATATAAACAATGGTACAGCACCACCAATATAGATAAGTATTGACTGTATTTTATATAAAAACTACCAAATGACACCAGAAGGGCTAGATATAGATGACATATATTTTAAATGGGGAATGACACTTAACGAGGTTAAAAATGCTTTTAAAGTAAATCATTCTTCAATAATAAAAAAAAGCAGCTCAGATGTATTCAAAATTAAATGCAATAAAATTGTAGGATTACCAGCACTTACTTGCCTCTTTACAGAAGCTTCTTTTAACAAACCCGTGATCCATACATGTTTTGATCTTACCCCCATCAAAACCAAATTGTTTGAAAAATCATATGATCCATTTGTAGAGCATCTCACAAAATTACTAGGCCCACCTTTTGAGATTATAAACAAATTAAAAAATGGAATACAATATAATAAACATAACCCCAATCATATTATTACGTATAGTTGTAAATGGTTGCTAGCAGAAAATATAGTAGTCTCTCTATTGGTTAATGGTAAACCAACTGTCACAAAAGCGGGTAAATGTGCTGCAGTTCTTCATTTTGAATGGATCAATGAAAAAAAATCTGCCTCGCCATATTATAATGATTTTGTTAAAACCGAAAACGATTTATCAGCATCAGTAAGTGGGTTAAAAAAAATGAAATTAGGGTATAAACAAAGCCCATATTACAAACCTCTTTTATATCATCAAAAAGATATACAATTAGCCTTGCATGACAAAACTGTTAAAGCAGCTCAATTAATTCTTTATACCAATTCGCTTTACCGAACACCAATAGATATTTCTGAAGAATTAAATGAATATGAAATCGCCATTTTTAAGTCCGAAAAATTAAAAGTATGGTGCCTCTGCAATACATGGGATTTTACAGTATTACATAAAAAAAGTATCATGAATTACATTGAGGTAAAGCCCGCTAAAGGTGCCGGAGGAGTAGACATGATTGTTAATTCTTTAAAAATCCAAGATATAAATGATAACATCTTAAAAGAACTATCTAAAAAGCTTGAAGAACTTTCTGGGCTTCAATTTGAGAAAATAACAACTTACGATGTATAACTAGTGTATAAAAAACCATCGTTTGGCTTCCCGTCAGTGTCAGGAACAAAAAAATCATAAAAAAAAGTAGCTTAAGTAATTAAATAAGGGCATTAAATTAAATGTTAGAATTTAATTTAATGCCCTTATTTATGTTATTAATGGATTTTAAAAAACCACTTTTTCTATAGTAAATGTTTCTACAGCTGGATCTGCACCCGCAACAAAATCATCCAAAGAAGAATTGATCACATATACATTACTAAAATATGCATTGGCAACCGTAGTAGGAAAATCACCTTGTACCATATAAGTATCTACTAATTCTATTGTTTGCCAAAGATCAGGACTATTAAGCAGGACTACTTCAGAAGAAGCTCTTACTGCAAATATGGTTTTATAATCTATAATTTGTATCCCATCAAATCTTCCTACCGGAAGAGTAATCTCTTTAAAAGATTGTGGGTCTCTTATAGGAATGCGAAAAAATTTTGAATCACTACTGGCAACCAATAAAAATCCAAATGGATGAAATGTTATGCCATTAAGGCCAAATCCGGTTTCGGGTACCAGAGCATCATCATCAAGAAAAACTGATGCTTCGCCCTGGGTGTCAATTTTATAAACAACAGAGGTAGTACTATCGGTCACATATATATTTCCTGAATTATCTGTAATCAAATCATTAGGAAAAGGTGTTGCCTCTGGTACCAAGCCTATCAAATCTACATACAAAATTCGCTCTCCAGTGTTGAGATCATATCCAGCGATACCAGCTATATTTTCAAATAAACTACCGATAGCTACATATAATCGATCACGCCTATTATCAATATGAAGTCCAATACTTGCTGTAAGTATTTCATCTTCTATAAAAGGAGTATACTGTCCATCATTAGAAACAATACCAATCGTTCCTTGACTAAGCGAACCAACATAAAATTGATTTCGCCTAAAATCAAACTCTATACCCTCGGGGTACAAACCCGGAGCTGTAAAAGATACCGAATCCGGCAAAAATATAGGGCGCTTGATTGTTGATGCAAGGTGTGAATAGTCTTCGCTAAAAGGTTGTTTATCTTCTATATTTTCATTTTCTGAAATAGAAAGAACCTCATTTACGGGGTCAGAACTGCATGAGGTGATCAAAAGAAACATAAAGAAGCCTGTGAAAATTAAATGTTGTGTTTTCATTAAGTTGGGTTTTAAGGTTTTCTTAAAGATAAAAAAAATCAAACTGGATTTTGTTTTTAAAATCTTTAGTTAATCTAAAGACAATATAAGCGGGCAATTAGCAGTCGATTACTAAAAACCTCCTATGTTTTACACATTTACCGTAACTTTTAAGAAAATTTTCAGGCTTAATTAGTTGATAAACCATATTTTAGGCATGAAAAAAACACGTATTACATGAATTACATCGTCAAGAGCATTATTATACTACTATTATATCTGGTTTCTATGTTCAAAACCACAGGTCAAGAGGTAAAATCAATACCCAATGATTCTATAATTAATACCGTAAATAAATATTACGCTCAAAATGTTAAGATCTTCCAGGCTAATTCTACAGTACAAGACATAGATGATGTTTTTAAGTTATTCACAGATGACTTTACATACATTCATCCCAAGTATGGAGGTACTTACACACGACAAAAATTGTATGATGGATATATACGTAATAAAAAAAACGGTGGATATAATGGCAGTATAATAGACATTAAGATCGTAAATATGATTGCTGGAGTCAATGCTGTAGCCGTAGAACGAAAATATATCAATAAGACAGAAAATGGTCCCGAGGATGGCGAATATCAAATGACTTTGTTTGAATTTACAGATGGTAAAATCTCTAAGATATTTGAATATTGGTAATCCATACTTACTATGCCACTCAACCACATTGGCTTAAAAAATTAAAACTAACCCATGAAACCAAATCACACACTATCGTTAATTACCTTATTACTCTTTGCTATACAATGTACTCTTGGACAAATCTCTGAGAACAAAGGTGTAAAAACCAAATCAACACCCCTGGCGTATATTGAACAGCATACTATTAAATCTATACACTTAGAGCAAGATGTTGCTATTAATGTCTTTTTACCAGAAACGTACCACAGTGATAGTGACCTACACACCTATCCGCTAATTGTTTTACTCGAAAATGAATTCTTTTATCAAATAACAGGTATCGTTAAACATCTTAGTTCTGTGAGCAGTATGCCCCAAGCTATTGTGATTAGTTTTCCTAATGATTTCGAGAAATTTTATGCACCAAAAGTATATACCAATAATAGTGATTTTTGGCCTAAAAGCTGGGAGCAAATGCCATTTGATGGTGACCCCAATGTGTTTACCAGTTTTTTGAAAGAAGAATTATTTACTCACTTATCAGAGCAGTATCGAATTGCTAATTATAGAATGATAATGGGTACCTCGCCTACCTCAACATTCCCTTTACATGCATTTTGTAAAGAACCTAATTTATTTCAAGCGCATATTGCAATCGCAGCAGGAGATATTTTAGGAATGGGGTATATCTCTGGAGAAACATTTAGTACCGTAATCACAAAAAATATTCAACAAAACCCTGATCGTAAAGCATCATTATACATTGCATCTGCACAAGAGGATGTCGATGAAGACCCCAATATCGGGAAGAATATAGAAACAATTGAACGGCAAATTACCTTGATCAAATCTCAAAACTTAAAGTTTAAAGCAGAAGTATTTGACAATGAAAGCCATTATGGTGTTGTCTTACCTGCATTTATTGCTGCAATGGAAACTTTTTTTCCGAAAGAAAAATGGAATCCTGATTTTAGAAATTTTGAAAAAGAGCCCGGCAACACTCTCAAAAATATTAGTGCTTATTATCAAGACTTGTCCAACGAATATGGATATACAGTACTACCAAAAGCAGAACGCTGGAACAGTGGAAACAGTTTACGAGCAAGTGCAAACAGATTGTTTAGACAAAAGCGTTTTAAAGAATCTATAGAAGTATATCAACGTTTAGTAACATATCGCCCAAAATCTGCCGAAACATTAAGTACACTAGCTTCTGCGCTTGAAGCAAATAATGAACTTAAACAAGCACTAGAAGCTCAAAAAAAAGCTATAGCCTTAGCTAAACAACATAATAGTAATCATCTTCAATATTATACCGAACATATGGAAGAAATAGCATCCAAAATAGAACATATAAAAGAATAAAGTCTAATATTTTTCTACTCTAAATTCTTATTTCAAATATAGAAGTGGTTTAAGCATTGTAATTATTTTTTGATTTTTTCACTCTAGGTGTAACAATTTTAAAACTTGTGCATCAAAGGGTAAAATCAAAACATAAAAACAATGAAAACATTTAAAATCTCTCTTGTACTTTTTGCTATTGTTAGTTTAGGGTTTGGGCAAACACCTGCTATTCAATCTCAAATTATCGGAAAAGGATCTCCAATACTATTTTTACCAGGTTTTACGACTCCGGGATCCATATTTCAGGAAACTATAGATCATCTAACCATAAAAAATGAAGCGCATCTTATCTCGTATGCAGGTTTTAATGGTAACAAACCTATCCCGATGCCTTGGTATACTACTATCAAAAATGAATTAGTAGTATATATTAAAAGTAATAACCTCACCAATGTTACCATTATTGGTCATAGTATGGGAGGTAACTTGGCTACCGATCTTGCAGCGCTATTGCCTAATACAATAACCAACCTTGTAATTATAGATGCCATACCTTGCATGCGAGAATTGATGATGCCAGGAGTACCTGCAAGTACTTTGCAATATGATAGTCCATATAATAATAAAATGATCGCTATGGAAGAAGAGCTGTTTAAGCAAACGGCTACTATGATGGCTCAAAATATGACCAACAAAAAAGATAAAGTAACCACCTTGATCAACTGGATCATAGAAGCCGATCGCGAAACCTATGTATATGGATATACTGATCTACTAAAATTAGATCTAAGAACCGTACTTGATAAAGTGGTTGCAAAAACATTAATTTTAGGAGCGTCATTCCCTACCGTAGAAATCGCAAAATCAAATTATGAAAAACAATATGCAAACCTGTCTAACAAAACAATTAAAATGGCCACAGACAGTAAACATTTTATCATGTTTGATCAACCAGAGTGGTATTATGCACAAGTAAATGCATTTTTGTCTAATGAGTAAAAAGAACCAACAACTTTTTGAGAGTATATACCAACAGTGTTTCCCAATGGTATTACAAATGTGCTTGGGTTTTATGAAAGGAGATAAAGATCTGGCAAACGACCTATCACAAGAAGTTTTTATCAATATCTGGAATGCCGTTGGCAGCTTCAAAGGGCAATCAACTTATAAGACCTGGGTATATCGAATCACAGTCAACACTTGTCTTCAATATATCAGAAAAGAAAAGAAAAAAAACAAACTGCCTTTAGAAAAAGTAGCGTATATATTGGTAGATGAATCTCAAAGCCCAGATACCGATCAAAACCAAAGCTTATATCGGGCCATTGGTACATTAGAAGAGCTAGATCGATTAATTATCATGATGGTACTAGAAGGGCAGGATTATGACAATATATCAAACGTATTAGGTATTAAAACCACCAATGTTAGAGTAAAGATTCACAGGATAAAAAAACGACTTAAAAAAATATTAGATCATGAATAACGATTTTGAAGAATTGCAGCGCAAATGGCAAACAGATAAAAAGGATATAGAAAGTAATCCAAAAACTATGGATGGCATCTTATCACTAGTAAAGAAGAAAAAAGAGGCAACCATACGTTTTCAATATGGCAATATTATAGTATTACTAATTACTATGATAGGGATTACAGCTTTTTTCTACTATGTCGCTCCAGTAAAAGAAACTCTGAGTAGAATTGGTGTAGGGTTAATGATTGGGGGATTACTATTAAGAATAGTGATCGAAATGATAAGCATTGCAAAATCAAAAAAAGTAACTGTGATAGATCATGTTTTAAAAGCTACAGAAGATACAATCGTATATTATGAATTTAGAAAAAGAATCCATGGCCCTATTACTTTTACTATAATAGCATTGTACACGATTGGTTTTTTTATGATCAATCCAGAGTTTAGTATGTATTTTACCAACTGGCAGATGATCCTTATGGATGCTTCGTACATTATAGCAGCCTGTATTTTTATTCCTATTGTTCGAAAAAGTATCAAACGAGAGGTAAAAACCTTACTCGATATTATTGAATTAAAAAAGAAAATGACTGATGAAGGTTTATAATACAGAAATCTGAATAAAGAATAATCATTACCTTGATAATCCAATTTTATTGAACCAATGATGACCACAAAACCTGAACTATATTTTAAAAACGACCAAGAATGGCGTTCCTGGCTGCAGGAAAATCATAATACTACTGAAGGAGTATATTTGATCTTTTATAAAGTAGCTACCAAAAAACCCAGTATGCGTTGGGAAGAAGCTGTAAAAGTGGCCTTATGCTATGGCTGGATAGATTCTACAGTGAAAAGATTAGATGAAGAACGTCGTCGACAATATTTCTGCCCTCGTAAACCCAAAAGTGTATGGAGTAAAGTCAACAAAAACTATATTATAGATCTTATTAAAAACGATCTCATGCATGAAAGTGGTTTGGCCAGTATCAAAATTGCCAAAAAGAATGGTTCGTGGATTGCATTAGACGATGTCGAAAATGGTATTATCCCCGCAGATCTTCAAAAAGCATTTGGTAAACACCCTAAAGCTTTTAAAAACTACCAAAACTTTGCTCAGGGATACAGAAAAAATTACCTGTATTGGTTAAATCAAGCAAAGCGTCAAGAAACGAGAGATAACAGAATCACAGAGATTATTAAACTTTGCGAGGCAAATCAAAAAAACAGAGGCAATTGGGGGTAGGTTTTTATACTAACCTAAACCATACTTGCTACTTCCCTTAACATCACTTTAAGATAAGTTTCAATGTAAATTCTTATTTTAGGTACATATAATACACGACTCGCAAAATATATCTTTACCTAAGTATTTTATGAAAAGCCTTATTCCCCTATCACTGATAGCTATATTATTTTTTCAAAGCTGTAGCGATTCTAAAACCGAAAAAACACACTACGATATCGTAGTGTCTAATATCAATGTAATTGATATAAAAAACGGGAAAGTTTCTAATAAAACCATTTACATAAATAATGGAAAGATTACGAAAATTGAAGCCATAAAAAGTACAGATGATTATACCGTGAAAAATAAGATTGATGGAACAGGAAAATTTTTGCTCCCGGGGTTTTGGGATAATCATATTCATCTAAGAGGTGGAGATTCACTAATTGAAGAAAACAGAAAACTACTCCCGTTATTTATTGCTAATGGTATCACTACGGTACGAGATGCAGGAGGCGATCTTACTTCTGAAATATTACAATGGAAAAAAGAAATTGAAAATAATACCTTAATAGGACCAACTATTTACACGTCAGGACCAAAACTAGATGGAGAAAAAGCAACATGGGCAGGTTCACTAGTTATTGAATCTAAAGAAGATGTTATAAAAGCTTTAGATTCATTAAAAAAAATACCCTCAGACTTTGTAAAAATCTATGACAGTCGAATTTCTCGGGGGAACTACCTCGAAATTTTAAAACAAGCAAAGAAACGAAATATGATTTCTTCTGGGCATATGCCTTTTACCGTAGAGCTTAATGAAGCTGTGACTTCAGGCATAGGAGCAATCGAGCATCTATATTATATTTTAAAAGGGTGTTCTTCAAAAGAAAAAAAAATCACTCAAGCTATCATTAATAAAGAATTAGGCTTTTGGGATTCTATGGAACAATTGATCGCTTCTTATGACGACAAAACAGCTCAGAAAACATTTCAGTTACTAAAAGATAATAACACCTACGTGGTTCCTACCCTTCATATTGGTAATGTGCTTAGCTATTTGGATGAAGTTGATCATACAAATGATCCTTATTTAAAAATTATTGGTAAAGGAATTATTAAAACCTATGATGGAAGAATTAAACGAGCACTTAATGCATCTCCAGAATCCATAAAATCAAGAAAAGAGTTGAATACATTTTTTAAAAAGTTAGCTATATCTTTGCATAGCGCAAATGTAAAACTACTTGCTGGTTCTGATAGCGGAGCTTTTAATTCATACACCTATTCTGGAATATCACTACATCAAGAATTAAAAGCATTAGTAAGTATTGGTTTGAAACCTATAGAGGCCATACAAACTTCGGCATATAATGGATCAAAATATTTAAAAAAGGAAAACCAAGTAGGAGTAATTGAGATAAATAAAGTATCAGATTTGGTCATTCTAAATAGTAATCCTTTACAAGCTATAGAAAACACAAGTGATATTTATAGGGTAATTCAAGGAAACCAAATTTATAATCCTCGAGAAATTGCTAAACACTATGATTGTCCAGAGTGTCTTACAATAAAAAACTAACCAAATATCAAATATTATGCATTTAGCCCAAGTAAATATTGCCGAAATGATAGCGCCTATAAACGATCCTGTTATGGCTGATTTCGTAAATAACTTAGATCGTATTAATATGCTTGCAGAACAAAGCCCTGGTTTTGTTTGGAGACTTAAAGGTGATGAAGGTAATGCTACTGCGATTACAGTATTTGATAACCTTTTTTTGATTATCAATATGTCGGTTTGGGAAAATCTGGATACTTTGTTTGATTTTACATACAAAACTGCCCATGTTGAGATCTTAAAACGAAAAAAAGAATGGTTTAAAAACATGCCTAGGATGCATATGGCATTTTGGTATATCGACAAAGGTCATCAACCAACACCCGAAGAAGCCAAAGAAAGATTATATTATTTACAAGAGTATGGTCAATCCCCTTATGCTTTTTCTTTTAAGAGTAGGTTTAGCATTGAAGATCTAAAGGATTATAAAATTAAAAGTTAAACTAACCCCTCTATTTAAAACTAAAATAACTATGTCAGCAATCATTAAAATAAAGCCTTTAGGTTTTCCATGGGAAACCAGTGATCCCTTTTTATTTTGTGCGTATCACGAAGATCAATACCCAAAAGGAAATGGTAAATTAGGCCCAAATGCTTCTTTAGAGGGACGTAATCTAGGGCAAGATTTCATATTAAAAGACGGTTGGCGCATGTATCATGGAACCAAGGTGCCAGGGTTCCCAGCACACCCGCATCGAGGTTTTGAAACAGTAACTATTGTGCAGAAAGGACTTGTAGATCACTCAGACTCTCTTGGTGCAGCAGGAAGGTTTGGTAACGGAGATGTGCAATGGATGACAGCAGGCAAAGGTGTTCAACATTCAGAAATGTTCCCCTTACTTAATACTGAAAAAGAAAATCCTTTTTTACTTTTTCAGATATGGCTCAATCTTCCTAGAGATAAAAAAATGGTAGCACCTCATTTTAAAATGCTATGGAATGAAGAAATCCCTATATTATTTTTAAAAGATGATAACAAAAATACTATTGAAATTAATTTAATCGCAGGAAAAACTGAAGGTAAAACATCCCCTACTCCTGCCCCAGATTCATGGGCAGCAGATCCAAATAATGAAGTTCTTATTTGGACTATGAAAATGGATCCAAATGCTATTTATCATCTTCCAAAAGCTTCGGAAGGGATTAATAGATCCTTATATTTCTTTAAAGGCGATGAAATCAATGCTGAAGGATATTCGATACCTGTAAACCATGAAATTATCTTAAATGCAGGTCAAGAACTTAGTCTTTCAAATAGTAGTACTGAAGCCCATCTATTAATGCTACAGGGTAGACCAATTAATGAGCCTGTTGTAAAGCATGGGCCTTTTGTAATGAATAGCCAGACAGAGATACGAGAAGCTATCAACGAATATCAACAAACCGAATTTGGAGGTTGGCCCTGGCCAAGTCATGATCATGTTCATGAACATACAAAAGGTCGGTTTGCCTTATTTCCAGATGGTAAAGAGATTAGTAAGTAAGGATACTTTAAACTTAAATAGCTTGAAATTAATGATTATCTTTAAATAAAAGCAAAACCAACTAGAAGATATCTTTTAAATGTCAAATAGAAAACCACTACTTTTATCAGTATTATTTTTGCTTATTTTTTTCTTGTTTTTTTCTTGCTCTGGAGAAAAAGACATGACCGATTCTGAAATTAAATGGTTACAACAAAACGACTCTATTACCGTAGCCTTTTTCCCTTATTACCCACCCTATCAATTTATTAATGAAGATGGTGATATTGTAGGTGTTTTTGTCGAATATCTTGACTTATTAGAAAAAAAAGTAGGTTATAAATTTAAGAGAAAATACTATCAAGAGTGGCCAACAATGTTGAGTGATATACAAAATAAGAATGTTGACATTGCTGTAGAAATACAATCAACAAAAAGCAGAAGTACGTACTTAAACTTTTATGCAGAACTCTTTGAATCTAAGCATGTAATCACGGCAAGAAAGGGTACTATACATAGTAAAAAACTTAGTGATTATAATAACAAAAAGATTACCGTCCCCCAGGATTATGCAGTTCTTGAAAATTTAAAGCAAAAATACCCAAAACTCACTTTTATTGAAGATGAAAATGATCTGGTATGTCTTAAAAAATTAAATTCTGGAGAGTATGACGCCTATATTGGACCAAGAGCAGTTGTAAATTACATTATAAAAACTCAAAACTTAGATAACCTAAAAATTGTCTCTGAAACTGGTCTCGTATACAAACCAGGAATCACAGTTCATAAAAAAAATAGAATACTAAATGATATTATTCAAAAGGCAGTAAATAATATATCTACTACTGAAAGTCAAAATCTGATAGAAAACTGGTTGTATACAGAAACAAAACCTTTTTATAAAAAAACCAATTTCTTAATTCCGGTATTATTAATCTTACTAACGGGGATTATTATCTTAATAGCTATAAATTTTTATTTGAGTTTTATTGTAAAACGAAAAACAAAAGAATTAAGGATAGCTAAGGATATTGCAGAAAAAGATGATCAATTAAAAACAGCATTTATACATAATGTATCTCATGAAATTAATACTCCAATAAACGGAATTCGAGTTTTTTCGGAGCGATTAAGCGAATCAAAACTAACTCCTTCAGAGAAGAAGAAGTACACAAGTATTATTAAAGCAAGTAGTGATCAACTTATAGAGAATATTAATAACATCTTAGAGGTTTCTCAATTAGAAACCAAACAAATCAAACTAAACCCTGAGAAAACCGACCTGTATGAAATGTTGGATACAATTCATTCTATTTTTGATGTCAAAACTAAAGAAAAAGGAATTCTATTAATTTTGAACAATAATTTGAAAGAAAATCAACGTTATGTGATAATAGATAAATCTAAGCTTACTAAAACTATAAGTGGTATTGTAGAAAATTCAATAAAATTTACAGACAAAGGGTCTATTCTTATTTCTTGTATGATCCAAAACTCAAAGCTGATTATTATGGTTAGAGACTCTGGGAAAGGAATAAATATAGAAGAGCAAGCTGTTATTTTCGAAAATTTTACAAGGTCAAAAGATATCATATTAAAGAAGCACGAAAGACTTGGATTAGGATTAACTATTGCAAAAGAAAATGTTAATCTTATGAAAGGAGAATTATCTTTTTCATCGATACCCAATCAAGGATCTACTTTTAGATTAGAAATACCCTATACACCAATCATTGATGATATAGATGATCAAAAACATTTTGTTTCTTCAGACAGTATACCCAAAAAACCGAAAACAAAACAGCACATACTATTAATTGCAGAAGATGGAGAGGTGAATTTTTTATTTTTAAAGACAATTTTGAAAAAAATAAAAGAATATGATTTTATAATACATCGTGCTAAAGATGGAAAAGAAGCTGTACAATTTTGTTTGGAAAACAAACAAATTGATCTTGTACTTATGGATATAAAAATGCCCGAAATGAATGGATATGATGCTACAAGAATCATTAAAAAAATGGATCCCAATATTCAAATAATTGCTCAAACAGCGTATTCAACAAAAGATGATATCAAAAAAGCTTTAGAGGCCGGTTGCGACAATTTCATCTCAAAACCTATAAGTGTTAAAGCTCTAAATAAAGTGCTACAAAAGTCTTTCAAAAAAAAATGAGCTCATCAAAAACTCATTTTTTTTAAAACCAAATGTGTTTTTCTTTCTTTTTTTTATAAAATAAGCTCGGTTATTTCTTTTTAAAAATTATCTATTGTGTTATCTTTAGTATAACCACAAGAAAAGTAAGGGACTTTTAGAATTAAAATATGATAAAGAAACTAAAATATCCTTTTCTTATAGTTCTTGTATTGTTATGTTCTTGTTCAAAATCAGAACTTTTAACCGAGAATGAAAAAACATGGTTAAAGAACAACAATGTAACTGTTGCATTCTTCCCTTATTATGCTCCATATCAATACGTAAACGAAAGTAAACAAATTGATGGCGTATTGATAGATTATCTTACTTTCTTAGAAAAGAAAATCAATTATAAGTTTCAAAGAAAAATATATACAAATTGGGAGCAATTATTAAATGATGCTAAAAATAATAAGATCGACATTGTTCTAGAAATACAACAAACCTCAGAACGAGATCAATATCTTAATTTCTATTCCAAGCTTTTTGAATCTAATTATACCATTGTTACGCAAAAAGGTTTAAGCAATGGCAATAACCTTAAGGATTATAATAATAAAACTGTAACAGTACCCAAGGGGTATGGCATCCATGAAATTTTGAGAAAGCAAGAAAAAAACTTGAATATCTCTACAGAAATAGATGATCTAACATGCTTAAAAAAAGTAAACGATGGTACATATGATGCATACATTGGACCTAAAGCAGTTGCAAATTATCTTATAAAAACCGAAAACTTAAATAATTTAGAAATTATTTCAGAAACAAAGTATAATTATGCTCCAAGTCTTGCTGTACAAAAAGAGAATCAAATTCTAAACCGAATTATTCAAAAAGCAACCAAAAACATAACAGATACTGAAAAGCGTATCATTTTAGATAATTGGTTATACCATTCTGTGATTCCATTTTATAAAACTGCAAAATTTTGGATAATGGTTACCATTATTATTTTCTCCATTATTATTGTTATTCTATTACTTAATCAATATTTAAAACATTTGATCAAAAAGAAAACAAAAGAATTAATTGTAGCAAAAGAACAAGCTGAAGAAAGCAATAAGCAAAAAACAGCTTTTATTCATAATATATCTCATGAAGTACGAACTCCTATGAACGGTATCATTGGGTTCTCTGAGTTGCTTAATGATCCTAATTTAACTAAAAATGAACAAATAGAATATGCGCAAATTGTCATGACTAGTAGTAAGCAGTTAATACATATTGTCGAGGATATTATCGAAATTTCTAGATTACAAACGGGTCAGGTAAAGGTGGATCTACAAAAAACTAACATTAATAAAATTTTACAAAGTATTTATTCAGATTTTATCAGTAAGGCAAAAGAAAAAAATATTGAAATCAAATATACAAACCATTTAATTGACAATGAAAACCTTATCATGGGGGATACAGGCAAAATTCAGAAAATACTATACAATCTAATCGATAATGCTATTAAATTTACCAATAAAGGAAGTATAGAAATTTCTTGCCTACTAAACTTAGATAACAATCTGATTTTTAAGATTCAAGATACGGGTATTGGTATAAAACAAGAAGATCAGGAATTAATATTCAGGAATTTTTCACAATCAGAAAAAGAAGCAACCAAAAGTTATGATGGGCTTGGATTAGGGTTATCAATTTCCAAAAAAAATGCAAACCTCTTAGGAGGAGATGTAACTTTTACTTCAGTAATTAATGAAGGGTCTACCTTTATTTTCTCTATGCCATATCATCAAATTAAGAGCCAATTTATGACAAGCATACTATAAATTACAGTTAGCACTATACTCGTATACTCTATTTTTTATTTTTTTATTTATAAGTCTCGTATTTTTAAAAGTGTTACTATTATAGTATCTTTATTAAAGTACTGTTAAAACAGTACTCAAAGAAACATAATTAAAATGCTAAAAAAATTACCCCATTTTTTATTAATTATTAGCTTATTTATACTATCATCGTGCTCAGAAAAACAAATTCTGAGTGACCAAGAAACTAAGTGGCTACAGGGGCAAGACACTATAAAAGTAGCTATTTATCCATTTCACCCTCCCTATCAAATAATTAATAAACGAGGCAATGTAGATGGTATTTTCACAGAGTACTTAGAACTTATAGAGAGAAAAATAGGGTATACATTTCATGAAAACATCTATGAGACATGGCCTGCTTTGATGGATGATGTAAGAAAAGAAAAAGTTGACATCATAGTAGAAATGAACCCTACAAAAAAGCGAAAGTCATATTTGAATTTTTATGCTCAACTATTCGAATCTCCTCATGTAATTGTTGTTAGAAAAAATGCATCATATGGATCAAAAATTGCTGATTTTTATGATAAAACTATTATTCTACCTAAAGATTATGCTATTCTTGAAACACTACTTGATCGTCATCCTAAACTTAAGTTTGTAACTGGCAAAGACGATTTAGCCTGTTTACAAAAATTAAACTCTGGAGAGTATGATGCATATATAGGCCCAAAAGCAGTTGTCCATTATATGATAAGGACCAAGAACTTAAACAATTTAAGAATTATAGGCGAAACCGATTTTCAATATAACTCCGGCATAGCGGTATATAAAAAAAATAAAGAGTTAAATAAAATTATTGAAAAAGCTAACAAAAGTATTACCCGATCAGAAAAACAGGCTATACTTGATAATTGGATTTTTAATGTTGTCACTCCATTTTATCAAAAAACCACTTTTTGGGTAGTTTTCTCTATTGCAACTATCGTGTTTTTATTACTTATATTACTAATAAACAGATATTTAAAATTCAAGATAAAGGAACGAACAGAAGAGTTACAAGTTGCAAAAGAAAATGCAGAGAATAGTAATCGTCTTAAAACAAATTTCATAAATAATATATCACATGAAATTAGAACTCCTATGAATGGTATTATGGGATTTTCTGAATTTCTTAATGATTCAAACCTTACTACTGAACAGCGAAAAGAATATACCGATATTATTATAAATAGCAGTAAGCAATTGATGTCCATAATTGATGATATTATGGAAATCTCAAAGCTAAAATCCAAACAATTCAAATTACAAGAAGAAGAAACAAATATTAATGAATTGCTACAAAAATTAATTTTAGGTTTTGAGGCATTAGCACAGAAAAAAAGCATAACATTATATCAAGAAAATAAAATTTCTAATGATCAATCCTTAGTACTGATTGACAAATTAAAAGTTGAAAAGATTTTAACCAAACTTATTGATAATGCTATAAAATTTACCTCACAAGGCTCTGTAAAAATTGATAGTAAGATTAAAAACAATTCATTAATTATTGTTATTAATGATACTGGTATCGGAATCAAGCCAGATGATCAAGAAATTATATTTAATAGTTTTTCGCAATCAGAAAAAGAAATTGCGCGAACATATGACGGTTTAGGATTAGGACTCACTATAGCAAAGGAAAATGCAGATCTTATGGGTGGACAAATTTTATTTACCTCTACTTTAGACCATGGGTCTTCATTTTCTCTAATACTACCTTATCGCCCAATCATACAAACAAATAAAAAAAATATGAAAAAAGACTCTCTAGAAAGTCTTGAAAAACCGTTTAAACATGTTATTTTAATAGCAGAAGATGGTGAAGTTAATTTTTTATTTCTTAAAACTATTCTTCAAAAAATGGAAGATTATAAATTTGTTATTCATCGAGCAGAAAATGGAAAAAAAGCTGTAGATATATGTGAGGAAAATCAAAATATCGATCTTGTTCTTATGGATATTAAGATGCCAATAATGGATGGTTATATGGCAACAAAAAAAATAAAAAAGTTACGCCCAAGCCTACCCGTTATTGCACAAACAGCATATTCGACAGCAGAAGATATTGAAAGAGCATTAGCTGCCGGATGTGATGATTTTGTATCAAAACCTGTAGATCACAAAATATTAAAACCTATTTTAAAAAAATATTTCTCTTTCTTTCAAAATTAATAATGATCCTTAGTGTCTATAAAAGAACAATATTTTGGGTTTTTAAATAGTAAACCATTATGGAAATCTGATGCGTTAAACTTAGGTTTTTCTCAATTTGAATTCGAAAAAGAATCTAACAATACTATTTTAGCTAATCACATTATAATCGATATTAAGGATAATGAAGTATTAGGTAAACGTATTGAACATTTTTTTGAATATCTAATTAACTGTTCTAAGCGTTATCAACTTGTTTCAAAAAACCTTCAAGTATTTAAGGACAAAACAACTATTGGCGAGCTTGATTTTTTATTAAAAGACCTTCAAAAAGAAAAAACAATACACATAGAACTTGTGTACAAATTTTATATCTACGATCCAGATATAAAAGATGAATTAAGCCGATGGATCGGACCAAACCGAAAAGATTCATTACTTCAAAAATTTGAAAAACTCAAAAACAAGCAACTTCCACTACTCTATAAAAGTGAAACTGAGTTAATTCTTGAAGAGTTACAATTAAAATCAAAAGATATAGAACAAAAAGTGTGCTACTTATCTAATTTGTTTGTTCCCGTTTCTTATATAGGTAAGACTATTCCGATAATAAATAATACTTGTATCGTTGGGTTTTGGATTAAAAAAATTGAATTTACACAAGAAAAATATAGTACTTATCGTTTTAATATCCCTCAAAAAAAGAATTGGGTTATAGCTCCTAAATATTGTAATACTTGGTTAACATTTGATGAGATTAAAGAATCTTTAGAGCTCTCTATTTTACAAAAAAAATCTCCATTGCTTTGGATGAAAAGCAATGAAGATTTATATCATCGATTTTTTATTACCTGGTGGTGATCTGTTTTATGTAACAAAATTCATTATCCAAAACCAAAAAAAGATTACAAACCACTTATATAACTGCCATAAAGGTCTTTAAAACGAAAACCTTCAGACAATCTATATTTGCTAAGTTTTTTATATTCTACTAGACCCCATAATAAAAACTCTTTTATAAAGTAACTATCATTTTCATTAATTCCTGGATGACATTCTTTGATTAAATTATTAAGTGGAGTTATCGAATCTAATTTTGCTTTATATTCATTTTCTGGTATATCATCTAATAATTCAAATCCACTTTCTTCAAAAAACCAATTTATTAATTCTTGGTAAGGGCTTTCATAATCTTCTTTTTCTAGTTTTTCTATTTTCGGAAAATGTTCAGGAAATAAGGTTTTAATAGCTTCAGATATTAACGATTGTGCTACTGATGCTGCTCCTTCTTGTTCTCCTTCATATACTAACTCAACCTTACCTGTAATAGAGGGAATCACGCCAATAAAGTCACTTAACCTTAATAATGTGTTTTTATCACCTGATCTCAAGGATCTATGCTCTGCTGTACTTAATAAATTTTCATAAGCAGTGATACTCATCCGGGCACTGATACCACTTTTATGATCAATAAATTCACTTTCACGCGCCTGAAAACTAATTTGTTCTAACAAATCTTTAGCAAGCTCAGGAACATGAACCAAATCACTTTGTCTAAGATCCAACTTTGCTTCTTGTTGGGTAATTGTTTTAGCAATTTCTATTGTTTCTGGATAATGTGTCAAAATTTGAGAACCAATCCTATCTTTTAGCGGTGTAACAATACTTCCTCTATTCGTATAATCTTCAGGGTTGGCCGTAAACACAAATTGAATATCTAATGGCAGTCTTAATTTAAAACCTCTAATCTGGATATCTCCTTCTTGTAATATATTAAACAACGCAACTTGTATGCGTGCTTGAAGGTCTGGTAATTCGTTAATCACAAAAATACTCCGGTTGGCTCTAGGGATCATGCCAAAATGAATTACTCGATCATCTGCATAGCTTAATTTTAGATTGGCAGCCTTAATAGGATCAACATCACCTATGATATCTGCTACAGTAACATCAGGAGTTGCTAATTTTTCAGCAAAACGATCAGACCGATGCATCCAACCAATAGGCGTATCATCACCTTTTTCTTCAATCAGATTAACAGCATATCTTGAGATCGGATTGAATGGGTCATCATTAATCTCAGAATCTTCTATAATTGGTATCCATTCATCAAGCAAATTAATCATTTGTCTGGCCAAACGTGTTTTTGCCTGGCCTCGCAATCCTAGTAAATTAATATTATGCCTTGATAAAATAGCTCTTTCTAATTCGGGAATTACGGTATTTTCATATCCATGTATACCTGTAAAAGTTTCTTTTCCTTCACTAATTCTAACTCTCAAATTATCCCTTAATTCATCCTTTATGGATTTGCTTTTATATCCAAAGTCTTTTAATTGACCTAATGTTTTTATAGTTGAAATTTTCATGCTTTATTTTTCTCTATAACAATTAATGTATTTTAAAATTCTTAATTAAATTATCCTTTTATTCTTTTTTTACGATTGGTTTCATAATCTTCAAAAATCATTTCGCCTAGACCTTTTAAACCTGTATAAAATGCTTTACCTTGATTTGCATGAGTAAACTCCCTAACAAATTGTATTAAGTAAGGATCTTGCGCAATCATAAACGTAGTTATAGGAATATGTAATTTTCTAGCCTGCTGAGCCATCATATAACACTTATTTACAATATGTCGATCTAAACCATTACTATTTTTATAATATTGACCATCTGGCATTCTAAGACAACTAGGTTTACCGTCTGTAATCATAAAAATTTGTTTATTAGTATTACGTTTTCTACGCAACATATCCATGGCGAGTTGCAATCCAGCAACTGTATTGGTATGATATGGCCCCACTTGTAAGTATGGTAAATCTTTTATGGCTATAGGCCAAGCATCATTTCCAAATACTAATATATCAAGGGTATCTTTTGGATATCGTGTAGTAATTAACTCGGCCAAGGCCATAGCAACTTTCTTGGCTGGTGTAATACGATCCTCACCATACAAAATCATACTATGGCTAATATCAATCATTAATACTGTACTCATCTGAGCTTTAAACTGAGTTTCTTCAACGACCAAATCATCTTCAGTAAGGTGCAGATCATCAATACCATGATTGATTTGTGCATTTTTAAGGCTTTCAGTGATTGATATCCGTTCTAAAGAATCTCCATATTGATAATTACGAAATTCTCCTGCGTGCTCATCACCTCTACCGGTATAGTTTGTTCTATGATTGCCAGCACCACTACGTTTTAGTTTACCAAAAATCTGATCTAATGCTCGTTTTCTTATTGCTTGTTCTGTTTTGGCTGTAATAGCCATACCTCCTTTACCATCGGGTTTTACTTCTTCTCGGATATAGCCTTTCTTTTTTAAATCTTCAACAAAATCATCAAGAGTATAATCCTCATCAGTTAATTGGTATTCTCTATCAAGTTCTTTCATCCAATCCAAAGCCTCATCTAGATCTCCAGAAGTATGTGTTATAATCTCCTGAAAAATATCAAAAAGTTTATCGAATGGAGATTGTTCCGGGGATTTATAATTTTTAAAAGCAATCCCTTTTTTGAATACTCTTTTTTTCTTTTTCATAAGATAAAGTTAGCATATTTATAAAAGATAAGAACTGCAATACTAACTAAGAGACCATAATTAACATTTGTTTTGGAGAAAATTAGATCAAAACATCTTGTATTGCAATAAAATATATAATTCTAAACAATTCTTATCTTTGAAAAAAGGAAATATCATTATATTATTTTTTTATTTCAATAAACAATTTGATTACACAATTATATCTTAATCTATACTATGAGAACATCTGTACTACTTTTATTACTTTTCACAATTACTTTTTCTATACATGCCCAGGATGAAGTTGAAAAAGTAAAATCTACTGTTTCTAAAAGTAAAATAGAAGGGCATATTTATTTTTTAGCTTCAGATGAACTAAAAGGTAGGCAAACAGGGTCTCCCGAAAATAAAATTGCTGCACAATATTTAGCAAACATGTTACGAAGCTATGGTGTGAAACCAATTCCTGGTAGCAAAAGTTATTTACAAACCGTTGAGCTTAAAAAAACATCCGGAGCTACAAAATCTATTTTCAAAACAGAAAATATCGAACTTAAAAAAATTGCTACAATTAACAAGATAAATGCTAATTACAAAGGAAAAGCTGTTTTTATAAATTATGGTTTAAAAGAAGATTATAAAAATCTAAGTGTAAAAGGGAAGTATGTTATTTCGTATATCGGAACCAAAGACAACAAAGATATCCGCAATGCTTTTTCTTTGGCAAAACAGAAGTCAAAATTTGCCAGAGATAAAGGAGCTATTGGTGTTATAGAAATTAGTAATATCGACGATAATTTATGGGCACAAATAGACCATTATTTTAATGGAGATGAAATGGAGATTATGGGTCAAAATAAAAGTTCTGATGATCTCCCGTATGTCATAGTTAATGACCCAACTGAAGAAGTCAGTAAAGCTTTTACTACCAAAAAAGAAACTGATATTGAAATCAATATAGAAGGTATAAAACAAAGTAATGTCTATTCTCAAAACGTAGTAGGTATTGTAGAAGGCAGTGATCCAAAACTAAAAAACGAGTATATTATATACTCTGCTCATTATGATCATGTGGGAATCGGTAAAGCTGTAGAAAATGACTCTATATATAACGGAGCCAGAGATAATGCAGTAGGAACAGTAACCGTGCTTTCTGCCGCAGAAAATATAGCAAAATACCCTACCAAAAGATCAGCATTATTTATCATGTTTACAGGAGAAGAAAA
Organism: uncultured Aquimarina sp.; assembly: GCA_947501475.1. Classification (GTDB taxonomy): domain Bacteria; phylum Bacteroidota; class Bacteroidia; order Flavobacteriales; family Flavobacteriaceae; genus Aquimarina. The sequence goes on from CANMWA010000013.1 coordinate 129,582, forward strand.
AGGCCTCCTAGGAAGCAAATGGTATGTAGAACACCCAGTACTTCCCTTAAAACAAATGATATATTGTTTTAATAGTGATAATGGTGGCTACAATGATACATCATTAGCAACTATTATTGGATTGAATAGAACAACCGCAAAAGACGATATTATAAATGCAGCAACAAAATTCGGGCTCAAGGCGATAGATGATCCTGCTCCCGAGCAAGGGTTGTTTGACAGATCTGATAATGTAAACTTTGCTGCAAAGGGTATTCCTGCTCCGACTTTTAGTATGGGATTCACAGCATTTGATGAAGAAATCACTAAGTATTATCATCAAGTTACCGATAATCCAGACTCTGTAGATTATGACTATTTATTTAAGTTCTTTCAGTCGTATGTCTTAGCATGTAGAAATATTGCAAATAATCCCAAAACTCCTTTCTGGGTAGAAGGCGATAAGTATTATGATGCTGGCAAAAAGTTATATCAAAAGTAAGATAATGACATTGGTGTTCTATTATTAGCACAATTTAGTAGTAAAGTCTATCAATTACAAAAAGTAAAAAATAACCATAAAAAGCTTACGCTTTAATAGTTATTTCACATTAAACAATGAACTAAAAGCAAAAATTTAAGAAAACCTTCTTCTTTTTTAACAAAACAATATCATAAAGGCAATGTTTAACCGTTAATTTTATAATACCCTTAGATTTATAATTGTTAAAACGTTATTACAAATACATATGACAATAAACGTAAACCCAAAATAATTGCATAGTATGTAGTACATGGTATGTAATCATTAAAACCCTAATAATGATGAAAAATTACATACTTCCCCTGATGGTTTTTTCTTTTTACTTATTATATCCAAATATAACGACTACTAATTGTGTATATAATATACCCAACACAATTGAAGATCAAAACCCTCGTGATCGTCAACTCTCTCCAGAAGAAGTTAAGCAAAGAGGAATTGATCTTATGGTAAATCAAGTTGTTGTAAATATAGATGAATTAGATTTACGTAAAATGGCAAGGTCTGCTATTTTTGAAACTTCGTACGGTTTCAGATGGAAGATGGTGAACTTACATACAGGTCAAAAAATTATTATCAAAGTAAATAAAGATTTCAAGGTCTTATCTGTTAGAGATAATCGTAATACAAAGATTATGTAACTATAAGGTATTTCAATTTCTACTGTAATTTCTTGATTTCGGGCACCAAAATCAGGAAGATGAGATATGATTTTTTAGAGTAAGTTCTATCAATATATCTTTGATTTGTTTTAAACGCTCTAAAACTAACGGTTTTTAACTTAACACGCCTTTAAGACTTTAGCATTCTCATTTTATTTACTTTAGACTTTTATAAGTCAATCAGTCAAAAAGTGTTACGATTATTTTTCTTTCTAACTATAATCTTAGTAAACGTATTAGGGTTTTCACAAGATAATTTTTCTATTACATATGTAGGCAACATGGGTGTATATATATCCAATGATCAATCATCGATCTTAATTGATGGGCTACATACCAAATACGGAGATGATTACCTTTTCCCGAATAAAGAATTAGTCGACAGGATTAATTCAGAATTAAAACCAAATGCAATTTTATTTACTCATCATCACGGAGATCATTTTAGTGCCCAACTTTCATCAGATTATCTAACTTATAATAAAAAGAATGTCTTATTTGGGCCAAGTCAGGTGACAAAAAAAATAAATGGATTTGAGGGTAGAAAATATACCATAACAACAAAAAATTATAGTAAACAAACCACAAATCTTGGAAAAATAACAATTACTGGTCTCAAAATAAATCACGCTGGCAAAAGGCATATAACTGTAGAAAATGTAGGGTACATTATTACCATAGGAGATAAAAAAGTACTGCATGTCGGTGATACCAATTGGTTAGAAGAAATAAAGCTATTTGACCAATTAAAACTTATTGATGAATCTATAGATATTGCATTTTTGCCCTATTGGATGCTTTTACAAAATGACGCCCCTCTTTTAATTAAAAAATACATTACCCAAAAACAAATAATTGCCACTCATATCTCCCCAAGAATAAAAAAACAAGAACTATTAGAATTGAAAGAAAGGTATCCAAAAATACATTTCCTCACTATTTTAGAGCAACAAATACAATTATGATTAACTCACATCCAAAAAAAATGAAAAAAACACTATTTCTACTATCCTTAATCATCTCCTCAACACTCGTAGCCCAAGAATTTTCTATGGATCTTATTAAAGATCTTACGCCTAGAAATATTGGCCCAGGAGGAATGAGTGGTCGAGTAACTGCCATAGATGTATTGACTTCAAATCCGGATATTATCTATGCTGGTACTGCATCTGGTGGGTTATGGCAATCTACATCTGGTGGTATCAAGTGGAAACCCATTTTTAATAAAGAAGCCACGGCATCCATTGGAGCTGTTGCTATACAGCAATCTAATCCTTCTGTGATATGGGTAGGTACAGGAGAAGGAAACCCAAGAAATAGTCTAAATGGCGGATATGGTATATATAAATCGCTTGATGGAGGTAAAAACTGGAAACTCATGGGACTTGAGAAAACACGACATATACATCGTATTATTATAGACCCAACAAACCCTAATATCGTTTATGCTGCCGCAATTGGTTCGCCTTGGGGAGTGCACCCTGAAAGAGGTGTTTTTAAAACTACAGACGGAGGTAGTACTTGGAAAAAAATATTATTTGCAAATAATAAAACAGGTGCAGCAGAGCTAATTATGGACCCCTCTAATCCAAACAAATTAATTGCTGCTTTGTGGGAACATAAAAGAGACCCTTGGTTTTTTAAATCGGGTGGTGAAGGTTCTGGTTTACATATTACCCATGATGGAGGTAAAACATGGGAAAAACGTACCGATATAGATGGTCTTCCAAAAGGAAATTTAGGACGAATTGGATTGGCCATAGCCGCTAATAAACCAAACATTATTTATGCTTTGATCGAAGCTAAAAAAAATGCTCTCTACAAATCAACCGATGGAGGTTTTAAGTGGAAAAAAATAAATGACAAAAAAAATATTGGTAATCGGCCTTTCTATTACTCTGATATATTTGTTGATCCTCAAAATGAAAATAGAGTATACTCTGTATTTACTTATGTAAATGTTTCTGAAGATGGAGGGAAGAATTTTTCACAACTCATGCCTGCCTATGGAGTAAACAATGGGGTACACCCTGATCATCATGCCTGGTGGATTCACCCCAATGATGGTAGCTTTATGATCGATGGAAACGATGGCGGATTAAACATAACACGAGATGGCGGAAAAACATGGCGTTTTATTGGCAATCTACCAGTAGCTCAATTTTATCATATTAATGTAGATAACGAATTTCCGTATAATGTATATGGAGGCATGCAAGATAATGGAAGCTGGAGAGGCCCAGCTTATGTATGGAAAGCACAAGGAATCAGAAACTCATATTGGCAAGAAATCTCTTTTGGTGATGGGTTTGATGTTGTACCCGATCGAGATGATTCTCGTTATGGGTGGACAATGAGTCAACAGGGATTTGTAAGTCGATATGATTGGATGACAGGAAATAATTATATAGTACGCCCTACACATCCAGATCCTAAAGTTAAATTACGTTTTAATTGGAATGCTGCAATAAATATTGATCCTTTTGACAATAATACAATCTATTTTGGTAGTCAGTTTATTCATAAAAGTAATGATAAAGGACTTACATGGGAAATTATTTCTACCGATGTAACGACTAATAATCCCGAAAAATTAAAACAGGCAGAAAGTGGTGGATTAACTATGGATGCAACGGGTGCAGAAAATCACTGTACTGTACTAGTAATAGAACCCTCTCCTCTAGAACAAAATATGTTATGGATAGGTACAGATGATGGCCGTGTACACGTTACTCAAAATGGAGGTTCAAGTTGGACAGATGTCTCTAAAAACATAAAAGGATTGCCAACAGGTAGTTGGATTGTGCAAATCAAAGCTTCTAACAAAAAGAAAGGCGAAGCCCTCTTGGTTGCTAATGATTACAGAAGATTTAATTATACCCCCTATGCATATAGAACAATGGATTATGGTAAAACATGGGTGCGAATTGTCGATCAAGGTGATGTAAAAAGTTATACATTAAGTATTGTTGAAGATCCTATTGAAAAAAACCTTCTGTTCTTAGGTACCGATGATGGATTATATATTTCTTTGAATGCAGGGAATAGCTGGACAAAATGGACCAAAGGGTTTCCAACAGTCTCTGTTAAGGATTTAGTCATTCAACCTAGAGAACACGATTTAGTAATAGGTACTTTTGGTAGGGCTGCGTGGGTATTAGATGATATACGGCCACTTAGAGCATTAGCCAAAAATAGTACTATTCTAAATCAAAAACTACAGCTTTTTGATCCTCCAACAGCATATCAAGCAGCATATCAACAACCAACAGGTAGTCGTTTTGGTGGAGATGCATTATACAATGGCGAAAATCGAGATTATGGAGCTATTATTTCTTACTATATAAAGGCAGAAGAAAAGAAAAAAGAAGAACCTAGCAAAGAAGAGGAAAAAGACAAAGATGAAGTTGAAGAGGAAAAAGATGAAGCCAAAATAAAATGGGACTCTATTCGCCTCAAAGTTTATGATGGAGATCGTTTAATAAGAACTTTAAAACAAAAAACTCCTGATTCTACTGGGTTTCATAAAATCATATGGAATATGGATGAAAAGGGAGTGGATCGACCTTCTCGAAAAATTGAAAAACAGAAAAAAGAGCCTAGCGGTGTGAGTGTAAAACCAGGCACATATAAACTAGTGATGGAGTATGGTGATCAAAAATCAGAAACAATGATTGATGTACAATCTGATCCAAGGCTAAAAGTTTCACAGAAAAATATAGACGAAATCTATACAGCATCTAAAGGAATGGAAAAAATGAGACAAACTGCTGCCGATGCTGTAAAACAATTAGTCGAAAGCAAAGAGGTGGTTTCAAAATATCAAAAAGAATTTCAAAAAGAAGATAAAAAGAAATACAAAGAGCAAATTAAATTATCTAAGGATATCACCAAAAAAATTGATAGCGTTATTGCATTCTATATCGGTAAAGAAGATAAACGGCAAGGGATCACTCGTAATCCAGAAGTTAATGTTATGCAACGCTTAGGAACTGCCGGATGGTATACTGGTAGTCGACAAAATGGATTAACCACAACTGAAAAAAAATTAATCAAACAGGCAAAAGATGCGCTACAAGAAGCTCTTAAGAAAACTAATGATTTTTTTGATAGTAGTTGGAAACCATATCGAGAAGCCGTAGAAAAAATAGAGTTATCTCCTTTTAAAGAAACAAAGAATTTTATTTTAGAATAATTAATCCACAAATATATCTATGAAAAAACTAGCAATATTTAGTTTAAATATGCTTCTTTTGTACTCGTGTAAACAGGAAAAAAAAGAAGATACAACCCAAGTTGTAAAAATAGAACAGTATTCTATTGAACAGTTTATGGATAATGAGAATGCGTTTTCAAATGGCTTTTCTCCAGACAAATCTACTGTTTTAATGACAAGTAATAGATCAGGGATCTATAATATGTATACAACCAAATCGAATGGTGGAGAGTTTATTCCTGTTACAGCATCAGACAGTTCATCTGTATATGGAATATCATATTTCCCTAAAGATGATCGAATTCTTTTTAGAATGGATGGTAATGGTGACGAAATTTTTAAAATCTTTGTCAAAGACAGCTCTGGTATTAAGCGTCTAACGCCCGAAAAAAATGTAAGAGCATTGTTTAGAGGTTGGGCAAAAGATGGTAAAAGTTTCTTTTATGGTAGTAACGAGCGTGATCCAAAGTTTATGGATCATTATGAAATGAACATCGATGACTTTTCTTCTAAAGTCATCTACGAAAACAAAGACGGAATGCAGTATGGAGGCATGTCAGAAGATAGACAATATATAGCACTCAGTAAATCTATCAATACAAATGATAATGACCTTTATTTATTAAATACTAAAACCAATGAGAAAATAAAAATCAATGAGAATATCAGTGGTAACTCTCCAGAAGATTTCTCTCCAGACGGTAAATCATTTTATTACACAACAGATGACAATGCAGAGTTTAGTTATTTAATGAAATATAATCTTGAAGATGGAACTAAAGAAAAAGTCATTGAAAAAGATTGGGATATTTCAGCATTTTACTTTACCAGAAATGGAAAATATCAGGTAATGTTTACCAATGAAGATGCAAAAACAGTAATGGAAATTAAAAATGTTGCAATTGGCAATACAATTGATTTCCCATCAATAGAAGGTCAGCAAATCAATAGTGCAAGTTTTTCAAGAGATGAATCTATGGCCCTACTGCGCGTAGGCGGTTCAAATACTCCTACCAATTCATATTCATATAACCTAGAGACCAAAGAATATAATAAACTAACCGATGTACTAAGTAAAGATATCAACCCAGACCATCTAGTAACTTCAGAAGTAGTTCGTTTTACATCTTTTGATGGTTTAGAGGTTCCGGCAATATACTATACCCCAAAACAAGCGTCTATAGAAAATAAAGTCCCTGCTTTGGTATGGGTACATGGTGGTCCAGGCGGACAATCTAGACAAGGATTTAATTCTATATTACAATATTTAGTAAATCATGGATATGCTGTATTGGCTGTAAATAATAGAGGAAGTAGTGGTTATGGAAAAACATTCTATAAAATGGATGATCAAAATCACGGAGACAAAGACCTTAAAGATTGTGTTGCAGGAAAGGATTGGTTGGCAAAACAAGAAATTATAGATGCCGATAAAATAGGAATCATAGGCGGATCTTATGGTGGATATATGACTATGGCTGCACTAACCTATACACCAGAAGAGTTTAAAGTTGGTGTTAATATTTTTGGAGTAACCAATTGGTTAAGAACTTTAAAGAGTATTCCACCATGGTGGGAATCTTTTAAAGAAGCTTTATATACAGAAATGGGTAATCCTAATACTGCTGATTCTGTTCGTCTAAGAAAAATTTCTCCTCTTTTTCACACAGAAAAGGTTACAAAACCACTTATCGTTCTTCAAGGAGCCAAAGATCCAAGAGTTCTAAAAGTAGAATCAGATGAAATTGTTGAAGGAGTCAAAAAAAATGGAGTTCCTGTAGAATATGTTTTATTTGAAGATGAAGGTCATGGTTTTGTAAAAAAAGAAAATCAAATTGAAGCGTATGGTAGAATACTAAAGTTTTTAGATAAATACCTCAAAGGTCAAGATAGTGAAGTAATTAATGACGGTAAAACCGAATCTACACCAGTCAAACCAGAATCCTAAAAAATTAAGATTAAAAACTAAAAGTGATACGGGTTACATTTGATATGTAACCCGTATTTTATATTGACTAATTCTTTACATGTCGTTTATTTTGTATCCATCTTTGTCCAACTTTTCTTCCAAAGCCATACATACCACTAAGGACTAAATCAAATGTCCAATGATCATTAGATTGTGGCCAAGGATGATCAACAGAAACTTCAATAGGTATAGTTACAACCGGATAAACATCAATACCTACTCTTCGCCATGCAGCAGAAGCTGGTTGTCTCTCTAAACTCAATGGATTCCTAATAGTTACTTTACTATCTCGCATTAGCCTTGATCGTGTTCCTCCCGCTGCAAAACCAAAAGTTGCTTGTACAGAAGGACCATTATACTGTACTCTGCAGGTTAATTTTATATTAACTTGCTCGATTCCTGAAATAGGATTTGTTTTACGATACCTAAAAATTGTTTTAGCTCTGGGACGTTTGGTTTTTAATCGTTTCCTAATATTACGAGGTATACCCGAAGCGGTAACTCCAACTGGACCATTAGGCATGACTACTTTAAGATCACCTTTGGTAAAGTTGGTCATTGCACTAGAAAGAATATTAAATGTTAAGTTTCCAACCGCTGCACCTGCAGAAACTGCTGCTGGCGGAATCTCACTTATATCATCATCTTCATAATCGTCATAATATCCATAATCATCATCAAAATATTGACCATTAAAATCATCTGAATAGATATCCTCTCCATTATATATTAACTTACTCATATCTCAATATTATATAATTAAACATCAACTTACACTCAAATTTACTTTCTAAATGTTTAAAAAAACAGAGGTAAACCACCTGTTTAGAAAAGGGGAAATAACTGTATTTTTTAAATTAATCTTGATGCGATACAAAATAAGAGAAAGAAAAAATGTATTTAACACATTTTTAACCTGTACCGCATAGCTATAATCCTTTACAAAACCAGAAATTTACAAGATGTTATATAAAAACTAATTTTTATTTAAATATCATTATGAATAAAACACTTCTACTTTTATTTTTTTCCTTAATTGTTATAACTAGTAATGCACAAAATACAGGTGAAAAAGAATTAGGCGCATGGTATATGTATTTTGGAACCAATCAAATAAGTGATAAACTCAGTATACACTCAGAAGCTCAATTTCGTTTTTACGAAACCGCATCATCCTTTAATCAATTACTACTACGAACGGGATTAAATTACCATATTAATAGCAATGCCATTGCAACACTAGGTTATGGGTATATTAGTACTGATGGCACGTTTGAAGATATCCCAGATGAAGAAAACTCAAAAGAACATAGAATATTTGAGCAGTTTATCCTTAAGAACACAGTAGGTAAATTCAAATTTGAACATCGATATCGTCTTGAACAACGATTTATAAGTACACAGGTAGATGATTTTACAGAACATAGAGCACGTTATCGATTGCAACTCACCTACCCTATTAACGAAAAATGGTTTTTGAATGCCTATGACGAGGTTTTTATAAATCTACAAGAACCTATATTTGGGCAAAATCGTTTATATGGCGCTATTGGCTATAATGTACAAAGCAATTTTAGTGTACAGCTAGGATACCTTAAAAATCATTTTACAGGAATTAATTTTGATCGATTACAGTTAGGTATTATCTACAATACCGACTTTAGGAAGAAAGAAAATCAACAATGATAGTTTCTAAAGAGAATAATCCTGCCTTACTACTTATTGATATTCAAAAGGGGTTTGAAAATATAGAATACTGGGGTAGCGAACGTAATAATTTGAATGCAGAAGTAAATATAGAGGTACTCTTAAAATTCTGGAGGGCTAATCATTTACCCGTGTTTCATATCAAACATTGCTCAACAAACCCAGCGTCTCCATTATCCAAAAACGATCCTGGTAATCAATTCAAAGATTTTATTATTCCGAAAGAAACAGAGACCATAATCGAAAAAGAAGTAAATAGTGCTTTTATCGGTACAAACCTCAAGGAACAGCTAGAACATAACAATATAGATACTTTGGTAATTGTAGGTTTAACCACAGACCATTGCGTATCAACAACAACAAGAATGGCAGGCAACTTTGGTTATACAACTTTTTTAATTGAAGATGCTGTTGCTACTTTTAATAAAACTGGAGCTAACGGACAAAACTATAGTGCACAACTCATTCATGATACTGCAATTGCAAGTCTGAAAGATGAATTTGCTACAATTTTATCGACAGAATCAATACTAGAAGCTTTGAAATAATCAATCTTTTTAAACATATTGATACGATAACTTTGAATTGAAAAATTTATCTTTAAAGCAAATATTCTTATTGAAAACCGACTCTTAAAAATAAACAATTCTATAATGAGCTTATCCAAAGTTACTTTTACCAATACCGAAGGTCAAACATTATCTGGGCGTTTAGAACTTCCTGCAGATCAACATCCGCATAATTTTGTATTATTTGCACATTGCTTTACCTGTAATAAAAACCTGGGAGCTGTAAGAAATATAAGTCGCGGACTTACATCTCAAGGGTTTGCTGTATTGCGATTTGATTTTACAGGACTAGGAGAAAGCGAAGGCGATTTTGAAGACACAAATTTCTCTGGTAATGTAGGAGATCTCGTAGCCGCAGCAAATTTCTTAAAAAAAGAATACCAGACTCCTACCCTTCTTGTAGGTCATTCTCTTGGAGGTGCTGCCGCTATTTTTGCTGCAGCCGAAATCGATTCTATACAAGCAGTAGCTACCATAGGAGCACCATCAAGCCCTAAACATGTAAAACACTTATTAAAAAGTGGATTAGAAGAAATTGAAGCAAATGGAAAAGCTGTAGTTAATTTAAGCGGGCGAGATTTTACCATCAAGAAACAGTTCTTAGACGATCTAGAGACCAAATCATTGCCCGAGGTAGCCAAAAACCTCAACAAAGCATTATTAGTAATGCACTCTCCCCAGGATACTACTGTTGGAATTAGAAACGCAGAAGAAATTTATCATGCAGCCAAACACCCTAAGAGTTTTGTAACATTAGACAATGCTGATCACCTATTAATGCAAAAAGAAGATTCTATGTATGCCGGTAAAGTAGTTGCTGGTTGGTCATCGAGATATGTAAAAATTCCTGACACACCCAAAATTAGTAGTCAACATCATGTTGTAGCAAGCATAGATGGTGGTGAAGGATATACTACACAAATGAAGGTAGGAAATCATTATATGATTGCCGACGAACCCGAAAGTGTCGGTGGTCATGATTTTGGGCCATCACCCTACGAATTTGTATCGGCTGGATTATCTGCTTGTACAGCTATGACTATCAAGATGTATGTTGCTAGAAAAGGTTGGGACCTACAAAACGTAGAAGTACATACTAGCTATAGTAAATCTCATGCAGTAGATTGTGATAATTGCGAGGATCCTACTGCCAAAATAGATACATTCGAGCGAGAAATTAAAATCGAAGGCCATCTAGATGAAAAACAAATCGCCCGAATCTTGCAAATTGCAGACAAATGCCCAGTACATAAAACACTGCATAGCGAGACACAAGTGATTACAAAATTAGTATAGTAGTTTAGAGATGAAATTGCCTGTAATAATTTGTAAATTACACTAAAACAATAATTTACATCTAGTGTTATACTAACCAACAATACTAATCAAGATGAATACAACACTTTGGCTTTCATTTATCGGTACAGTAATAATAATTTGTTTAACCCCAGGACCTAGTGTATTATTGGCATCCGCCAATAGCATGAATCATGGAGCAAGAAAAACAATCGGAACAATACTAGGAGATTTATCGGCTAACACGATACAAATACTTTTATCCTCATTAGGTTTAGCATCCATAGTAATTTCTTCAGGAGAAATTTTTAGTCTTATAAAATGGGCAGGAGTTGGATATATAATTTATATGGGAGTGATGAAAATTATTTCAGCTCCAAAAATTGGAGAATTCAAAAAAAGTAATCAAAAAAAGACTTTTATAAAGCTATATAGTGAAGGTTTTTTTATGTCGGCATCAAATCCAAAAGCTATTGTATTTTTTGCAGCTCTTTTTCCTTTATTTATTGATCAATCCTTGGCGTTTGCACCTCAAGTGATTATTCTTGGAATTACATATCTGGTCATTGATGGGGTTTCTCTTTTACTATATGTAAATTTTGCATCAAGGTTAAAACAATATCTCGAAGATCGAAAGAAAATCTATTTACAAAATAAGATTATAGGCACTTTATTAATATGTAGTGGTTTGATGTTATCCATGGTAAAAAGAACTACTAATTAAATACAAATTATCCGTTTAGTTAAAATTGCAATTATGCCTTCAAGCAAAAAAATGTAAAAAAAGTTCATGCTCCATCAAAACTAAAAAAAAACATACACAGAATGATTAGGCCATATATTTTAGCAGACACAAATTGGAAACACCTAAAAGATGCAAAGTTTGACTTAGCAGTGCTACCATGGGCAGCTACCGAGGCTCATAATTATCATCTGCCTTATGCCACAGATAGTATAGAAGGTACAGCAATAGCCGAAGAGTCTGCAAAAATAGCTTGGAACAAAGGAGCAAAAGTAATCGTTCTACCAACTATTCCTTTTGGAGTTAATACAGGGCAACCAGATATTTATCTTGATATGAACCTAAATCCTAGCACCCAATTTGCTATTCTAAAAGATATTATTGCGGTATTAAACAGGCAAGGGATTTATAAATTCATGATCATGAATAGCCATGGCGGTAATGACTGGAAATCTATCGTTAGAGAATTAGGCTTATTATATCCAAAAATGTTTATCTGTGTATCAAACTGGCCAGCAACTGTAGATAGAAAACAATATTTTAAAGACCCTGGGGATCATGCCGATGAGATGGAAACAAGTTTAATACTTCACTTAGCACCTCAATTAGTTCTACCAAAAAAAGATTGGGGTGAGGGTACTGAAAAGAAAAATAAAATAAAGGCATTTTCTGATGGCTGGGTTTGGACAGAAAGACCTTGGTCTAAAATAAGCAAAGATACAGGTACAGGTAATCCTAAAGCTGCAACAAAAGAAAAAGGAGAACGTTTTTTTAATGCCATTTGTAAGAAAATGGGGCAGTTACTCTTTGATATTGCCCAAGCAGATATCGATAACTTATATGAATAAAACCTAATAACAAAATCATACAAAAAAAACATAACGCTTCATTAAAAATTGATACAAGTCAAAATAAACACTACATCTCTTCTGTATCACATCACAAATTACTCGTAACAGATTACAAATTATCTATAACAACATACAATTCTAATGTAACAGATTACAAATTATCACAAATGAATTACATTTCATTTGTAATAAGTTACAATACACATATAACAGATTACAACCTTCATATATCAAATTACAAATTGCCTGTTACACATAATTAGTCACTCGTATCAGATTATTATACATCTGTAACAACTTACTTATATAAGAAATTCAAAAATATTTCTTCATAGCAAGAAAAAAATAGACCAGTATCGAAAAATGAAACTAGTAAGTATTATTATTGTGCTATAAATAATAATAATTAAAACACAGAACAAAATGGCAGAAAGAAAATTTTCTATGAGTGTCGCTAACCTATTAGAGCATGCAGATGTAATATCTATACACCTTGCCGAAGACATCAAACTATTTAATGCTTTTGACCCTATGGCCTTTGACACCAAACTACCTAGTATTATCGAGCAAAAAGCGACAGAAGCTTTTATAAAAGGAGATGATACAATTAACAAAGTGCAATTATCTACAAAAACTCAAGAATTACAAAGTGAAATAGAAAATTGCAGAGCGTATTTAAATGATCTTGAATATTGGGTAAAAAAGGGGTTTATTGATAATCCTGCAATTCAGAAACAATTTGGAATTGGTCGTATTACAGCATTATTTAGAAGACAAGCCGTATTGATTCAATTTATGGAAAATCTTCCTGAAACTATTAAAAATCATGAAGATGAGCTTAAAAAAGTAGGTACTCCTAAAGAATTATTGTGCAAAGCTACTACAATATCAAAAGCAATACGTCAAGCTAATAAAGAACAAGAACAACAAAAAGGCAATCGCACCATTGATACTGAAGCGCGTGTTATATTACTTAATGATTTATATGATGTTTTAAAAATGGTAGATGATGCTTCTGTTTCTGTTTTTAAAGAGCAACCGGTTAAACGTAATCTATATAAAATACCAAGACAAAAAGGTAATAGTAATGAAATATTAGATACTTCTAGTACTGAAGTTGTGTAACAAAGTTGAATCTGGGGTACTCGATTAAACCCCTCTTTCTCTACTTTGCAGATTCATTCTCCCCTTTTGTAAAGGGGAGAGCTGTTAATTGGATAGTAGAAAAAAATCACAATAAAAGCTCCCCTCTTTAGCTAAAGAGGGGAACATTCAGCAAAGCTGAATCAGGGGTGTTTGACCAACCCCTATTTATTTCAAACTACATTCAGGATTCATTCTCTCCTTTTGTAAAAAGGAGAGTTCTAAAAGTTATAATAGACTTACTCATGAGCAAAAAACGAATACATACTAAAAAAGGATTGAAAGAATACAGAAGAGAATTAAGAAATAATTTAACTCCAGCCGAAGCCTTTCTTTGGAAACACTTAAGCTCAAGGAAATTCGAAGGGCGAAAATTTCAAAGACAACACAGCATAGAGAATTATATTGTTGATTTTTATTGTGCATCAGAAAAATTAATAATTGAGCTGGATGGAGAGATGCATAATAATCCAATAGTTCATGAAAAAGATACCTTAAGAACTAAAAGATTAAACCAATTAGGGTTTACTGTTATTAGATTTGAAAATAAAATGGTTTTTGATCATTTGACTTCAGTTTTAAAAGGGATAAAAGACAATTTTATAAACTAAAACTCCTCTCTTTAATAAAAGGAGGAATATTCAGCAAAGCTGAATCGGGAGTGTTTGTTCTAACCCCTCTTTCTCTGCCATGGGCAGATTCATTATCCCCTTTTGTAAAGGGGAGAGCTATTTTATAAAGTACAAATAAAAGCTCCCCTCTTTAGCTAAAGAGGGGAATATTCAGCAAAGCTGAATCAGGGGTGTTTGTCCCAACTTCCCTTTTGTAAAGGGTAGAGTTCTGTTATAGGAAATAAAAGAGCCGTTAATTCAAAATGAATTAACGGCTCTTAAGAAGATATCTACTTATGCTTTTATTTTTTTACTAGTCTTTTTGTTTCAATGATCGTATTATTTTCATCACTGATGGATACCATATAAATACCAGACTGAATAACCTTAGGAGTTATTACCTGCGATTTTGAGGAAATGTTTTCTTTGAATACAATATGTCCAGCAAGGTTATATATAGTAATAGTATATAACTTGTTGCTTTTTACTATGGATGAAGAAATTATAATATCATTAGTAAACGGATTTGGATGTATTTTAAAAGATGGTTGTATTACTCCAACTTTTGATCTTGCACTTCCTGTTGTATATTCTACAACCAATCTTGCTGCTTTACTTGCACCACCTTCATAAGAATCTGCTACTCTTTTTGCAGACGTACTATTAAGACTGTTTCCTTTACCTTTAACTATAAAGCTTATATTATTACCCGAGCTCCATCCACTTTTATTAACCAAGCTTTGTACCATATTCTTTAAGTTAGGAGAACGTTGTGCATTACCATTTTGATTACTGGACCATGAAGATGGTTTCCAGGTCACTTTGCTTGCAAAAGCACTTCTACTTGATACATTATTTGAAGAAGAAAATGCTTCAGAATTAGTACTATTATGCAATGAGATTTCTAATTCTGAACTAGCACTATTACTTTCATCTGCTGTAAATTGAAGGTACGCATTTGTAATCGTAGCATTCTTTGGTAATTGTACTGCTCTAAATCTAAGTCCGATCTTTTGATATCCATTACTATTATAGCTATCGTATACCATCTCAAGATCACTACTATTGGCATATATTGTACCATTTTGAGCTTCTTCTACATCATCATTACCATTGGTAATTGCGACTTCTAATGTTCTTGTTTCGCCTCCTCCTCCAGTAATTTCTTTAAATGTAGCTGTAACATTTTTATTAGCATTCATTGTTATATTTGATGGATTGCTTGAGCCAGAAAGTGATCCACTCCAACCATCAAATTCCCATCCAGATGCCGCAGTAGCACTAACAGTTGCTGAGTCTCCTTGATTATAAGTTCCTGCTCCACTTACTGCACCTTGCCCAACAGTATTGGTAGTAAGAGTATACGTTATAGATGAACTATTTCTTACATAGTTTGCATAAACAGAATATCTATAATTACTTTGGGCTCCACTACCATAACTAGATGGCATATTACCACCACTTGCTGACCAACTAGAACCATTAGCTTGATACCTTCCTGGGCTTCCTGTTACATATGCAATCCCAGGGTTATTTGAGAATATCCAAGCCAACCATACTGTATTTCCATTATTGGTAGTAACCGGGTTTTGTAATGAAATCGTTTGCCACCCTCTTGTAGATCTAACGGGTGTTATTGCTGTACTAGCTAATCTACTACCAGGTGCACCGTTATTATCGGCATATACCCCTAATTGTACATCTCCTGTACCTCCTTCTATATGAAAAGTAATACTTTGTAGTATTCCATTTTCGTTCATTGTATAGGGCATTGCTCTACGAGTAGTATGTGAAGAGTTACTTGAACCTATTGTGGTAATGCCTAATGGAAATAACTGCGTAGAACCGTCTAAGGTAGTAACATTCTTTGTATTACTAAACCCAGAGGTATTTCCTGCAGCATCTTTTGCTCTTACTTTGAAGGAATATGAGGTATTAGAAGATAATCCATTTACATCAAAACCTATAGTAGCTGTACTTCCTATTTTAGAATTATTTTGATATACATCATATCCTGAAACTGAAACATTATCTGTAGATGCATTCCAGTTTAAGGAAACCGAACTAGCAGTAACATTAAATGATGTCAAATTAGATGGGGTTGATGGCGCTTCGTTATCGGGTGTATTTGTATTATTAATAGTAACTACGCTTCCATTAGAAGGATTCCAAACATCTAAGTTTCTAGGTATTGCAAAAACATTATTATTAGATACAGAACCTACTTGTGATTCATTATCTACTTTTATTGTTCTTACTTCAATTTTGTTTTCGTCTACAAAAATCCATTTAAATTGATTAAATTTTGCAGAGTTACGTGTCCAATTTTTATTATCATTATTAGTCCGTAATGGAGCACCCCAGCATCCTTCTCCTGCATATACAGTTCCGTTTTGATTGTCTCTCACAAATCCTTCGTCACTTCCTGATCCTGTAGATGGGCGAACAGGCCAAGTTGTTTTTACAGTATGGGCATCACATTCTACTACTAATTTTACTCCTTTATCATAAAAAAGTTGTGCCCAACTATTGTATTGATTGTTTCCTTCAGATTTTGAAGAAACATGTGGACGCATTGGTTTATGATACTGTGCCATTTTCCAAATCGTATTTGGATTGGCATTTAAATCATTACGTAACCATGTAGTTTGGCTTCCAGAAATTGAAATCTCGGTATTTAATGTATAAGCTCTTACTAGATTAGTACCAAAAGTTATTGCATAATATATATTAGATGATGGTACATCAAAAAGATTGTAAATACTGTTATTGCTATCTTCATGGTTACCACGAGCTGCCACTATAGGAAACATTCTGTTATCGCTAGCTATTGTTAATTGCCAGTCATTAAACCAATCAATCCATTCTCCATTACTATCACCATTGGTCATATCGCCGCCAAATAAAACAGCATGTGGTTTTAGTTTTGCTACTAAACGGTTTGCTCTTTGCCTAGGCGTTCGATTGTTACGAGAATCTCCTCCTGCAATAAAAGATAATCTGCTATTATCAGCAGGAGCCGTTTTAAACCAAAAACGTTCACTTGTTCCTTGGCTATCTCTTATTACAAAATAATACGCTGTATTTGGAGTTAACCCCGTAAGACGAGCAAAATTATTATTCATTCCTTTATAGGAAACGGTTCTACTTGGAACTTTAGAGTTTGGATAACTATTATAGTTTGTTCCAAAATCTGTTGTACCGTAGTGAACTACTGGATTAGTCCCCGAAGTTTGATCCCAACCAACTACAATTGAAGTTGCAGGATTGCCTCGCAATGTCAAACGATATTTACCATTTGACGAATACGAATTAATTGTTAATAAGGATATTAACAATACAAGAATTCTTTTCATTTTGTGTGAATTAAGTGGTTAATGTTTACGTTTAATAAGTTTATATAGTATGACTTAAATTAAATTTTAATATTTTTTATTCTATAAAACTAATCCACCGACTGTAATAAGGCACTCTCAAAAACGAATTATAATCTAGAATTAAACTTGTTAACCATAGCTTTGGGAAAAAATAACCTATATAATAACTTTAGTTAACATAAATAAGCCCAATACTATAACAACTGAACCTCTAAATTTCCTTTTTATAATAAAAAGAAAGACTCTAATATAAAAAAAGACCGTTCTCTCGAACGGTCTTTCTATTATTACTATTTAAATCGGTTAATTTTTAATAAAACGTTTTATTGCTGTTGATTCAGAATTCTGAATTTTAAGCATATACATACCTCTTTGAAGCTTGCTTACATTTATAGTACCGTTAAGTTGTCCTTTTTCAACTATCTGTCCTAAAAGGTTAGTAACTGTAAAGGTAGTATTCAATTGCTTACCAGGAATAGACACATTAAGTACACTTTTAGATGGGTTTGGATATAATACCACTCCTGAGAACTCACCTTCACCTTGGTCTCCAATGATTGCTTGAGCAGGTCCAAAATCAGCAGCTATAACTGATCCTCCACAAGATCCCTCATAGATTTTCACATTAGAGAATGTAGAAGTGTTTCCTGATCCAGCATCATTATCATTAATGAATACAAATTTACTCATACTACCCGTATAGAAAGTACCAACAGGGATTACATACGTTTTAGTACCACCAGCATAATTATCAAAGTTTGTTACTCCGTAATTTTGAGTACCATGAACTTTAAAATATCTATTAGGTGTTAATGCATCATCATCTTCAAATCCAACTGCATGGATTTCTCCTTGAGCCGTACTACTGAAATCAAATTCTATAACCGTATTAGCAGTTACATTATAAGTAAGTGCAATTTCTTTCCAAGTATTACCCGTCATAGATAATCCAGCTCCTGCATTTACAACTGTAGCACTACCACCTCTATCTTGATTAGAGAACGGAGCTATTGTAAAGTCATTAAAGCTTAAAGCAGAACAATCTGGATCTGGACCTGGACCACCAGTACCATTTTGAATAGAAACAGCATCTATAGCAATATCACTTTGCCATCCACTACCACCAGAACCGGTAACCACATTAAATCGTAGTTGTACACTAGCTTCTCCTGCATAAGCAGCAAGATCTACATCGGCAGCATTCCAAGAATTTCCTTTATCTCCATTTTGACTAAATATAGATGTCCAGTTACCCTCATTATTAATTCTAGCTTCAACAGCTAAACTATTGATAGCAGTACCAAACATGTGGTATTGGAAAGTTAGTCTAGGAGTTGTAAGAGAACTAAGATTTAAACAAGGAGAGTTTAAGATTGCTCTTTTGTTAGGGAATCCTGTTCCGTTTCCTGAAGCTTCTACATAAAGATAGAAATTACCATCAGCACCAGTACTTGGTCCTGTCTGGTTAGAAGGTGTACCTCCAGAATCTCTTGTCCAATCGATATCATCTCCAGAAGTAGCATTAGACCATTCACCAAGGTTAGTTTCAAAACTTTCACTAAAAGGGAAAGAAGTTACATCTCCAGAACATTCTCCTGTTCCAGGACCTGGGCCAGGACCACCACCATCACAAGGATTCACGAATGAAACTGTTTGATCTGTTTGACCATTAGTACCTCCATTATTATTTTCGTTTGCATCTTGCCCAACTCCACGTTCAGCAAATGCTTTCCAGATTAAACATCTGTATGCTCCGTTATATAAATCTTGATCTGCTTGTAAGATACCATCACGTCCAGAAACAAATCCTGGGTTGTTAGCAGTATTTTTTAATCCTTCGACTACAAGAGCCATTGCGATATTATTACCACCAGTACCGTTATAGAAATCTGTATCAAAACCTTCTTGATCTATTATTAACCAAGTCATATCCCAAAGGATCGTAGCAAAGGCATATCCAACACCATGAGGTCTAGCCAAACCACCTATATCTGCATAATCAGTATTGTTAATCGATCTGTTTGTAGAATATCTTGTTGGTCTAATTCCAGCACCCGTAGTTGGTTGTCCTAATGCGTATGTACCAATTCCTCTTCCGTCTGTACCACGATCTCCAGGTCTTATAGTAAGCATTAATCCGAAATAATCAGACCATCCTTCACCCATTTGCTCAGAACCACCTAATACGTTAGAGTTTCTTCCTCCAACAAGTCTTGTAGAAATACCGTGACCGTATTCATGAATAATTATTCCATTATCAAAAGAACCATCTCTTCTTGGATTAGTTCTAGTCCAAAGGAACATCTGCATTCTTGGATTGCTACCATCACCAGGGGTTGCAAAATTAGCATTATTAGTTCCACCTCCGTCTTGACCATCAGCATTTACTGAGTCACTTCCAGATCCACCTTTACCGTAGTTATTTTCTTGGAAGTTACCACTAGCTTCATCAAAACCATACTCGTAAAATACATCGTGAATGATATTGTTCCAGTAAAATAAGTTAGTAATCGATGCGCTTCTATAATTGCTAGGTGCTTGATTTAAATTAACCGGAAAGTTAAAATCTAAACCATTTCCTCCATCTGGAGAAAAACCAGTACCGTTATTTCCGTTAGCATCATCTTGAGCCCATACATTATTACCTCTAGTAATCGTAAATTCTGCTCCGTTACTACCATTAGTATCATGCCATCCAAAAGGAGAAGCAGTAGCAGTAGCAGGATCAGTTACAATAGAACGACCACCATGAATCGGACTTTCTAATGGCATAGCATATACATTATAAGAATCTGGTGCTAATGCAGCTGTAGCAGCTTCGGTTAGAGGCCCTTCCTTTTTGGCATCAAAAAGTACAGATTCATTATGCTCATGAGATTCATGACCAGGAGCATCAAAATTACAAGTGGTTACCCAGTTATCTTCTCTTATAATTTTGTTTGTAGCCACATCTACAAAACTATTCCACCAGTTTTGTCCACCTTTTTCATATAAGTTCACATTATAGGTAAGACGTAATTCATCGTTATGATATACATAAACCTTCTTAACTTTAATCAATCCATTTTCTGTAACATTAGAATTTTTATATTCAGAAACTGCATCTCCACTAGAAGATTTACTCATTATTTTTGATGATACTTGTGCTACTGGCAAATTGTGTGCTCTAGTTACGGCATCAATAGCACTTTTTTCTGTAGCTAAAACCTTAGCCGAACTAAGCTTAGAAGCTACATCTGGTACCATTTGGTTTATTGAATAGTAAACCTTTCCATTTTTTACAGATACTTTATAGGTACTATTTATTATAGGTGTACCATTAAGGTATTGAGTAATATAACCATGTGTAATGCTTTTATTTAGCGAAGAAGCAGTACTGGTAATTTTCCATTCTAATTTTTCAGATGATTTCTTACCATTTTCTGTGGCTAATTCATTGAAGTGATTTTGGACAGCCGCAGTAATGTCCTTAACCTGTTGTGCAAAAGTTGTTTGCCCTATCAAAAATAATAGAATGACAAACGAGTACATTTTTTTCATAAAAATAAGTTTTGAGTTTGTGTCTTGCAAAATTAACGAAAACAACAATATATTTAATGATTTTAGCTAAAACCATATTAAATTATCATAAATTAACATTTATGTTGAGTTTTTTTTAACCATACAGTTAAAAGCGTAATTCTCCCCACATATATTTATGTACCCTATATAGATACTAGGTTTATCAAATTATTAATATTTACTATAACTGAATCACTTAAAATCAGAAGAATACAAATACCTTTTTCAGGTTACGGTAAAAGTGTCAAATTTTTATCTTTTTTTTTAAAGAATATGTCAATTATCAAGCAAGAAAACCGAGATTTGATTAACAAAAATCCATAAAGACTAAACAAAATATTCGTAAATTATATCAAAAATTATTGTTTGCCTTTTTATTATATAATTTAACACTTATGAAAAATATAGTTTTTGAAACTACTCTACAATCCAATCATAGTTTTATTATTCCTGATACGATAGCCAAGT
The DNA here is from genome assembly GCA_947501475.1 of uncultured Aquimarina sp. Taxonomy (GTDB): domain Bacteria; phylum Bacteroidota; class Bacteroidia; order Flavobacteriales; family Flavobacteriaceae; genus Aquimarina. Next base: position 151,277 of record CANMWA010000013.1, read on the forward strand.
TTTTTTTGGATAATGGTTTTAAGAGAGTTATTGTAATCATAAGTCGCCAAAAAAAATCAGTGAGTTTTCATGCGGCAATACAAAAATATCATAACAATTATCACATTACCTTTAATAAAACTAATCAAAAAAGTGTAGGTGTTTTTCCTTCAGACTATTTTACCGTTAAATTAATCGAAGATAATTCTAAATATGGTGTAGAAATACCCGAAGAATTTGAAGCGGTATTGCAAAGTGACCCTGAAGCTTTTGAAATTTTCGAGTCTCTTACCGATGGTAAAAAAAGAAGTTTAATTTATTACATTTTAAAAATTAAAAAATCGCAAATACGTATAGATAAGGCTCTAATTATTACACAAAATTTAAAACATGGTATACGAGATACCAGAGATCTTATAAAAAAAATATAATTATATCTATTTCTAAAATGATAAGGAATACTATTACTGTATTTTTATGCAGATTCAATACTATAATGTTTTGATAAAAAGAGGATTTCCTAATTATTTTTTTGTCATAAACTAAAACTACATTATATTACGTTTACAAACCACAAACAAATCATAAAGATTATGAAAACGTTACAATTGGTAGTACTTACTTTTTTATCTATAACAATGCTTAATTGTAAGGGAGAGAAAAAAGAGGCAACAGATCAGGAAAACAGTACCGAAACAACAAAAACTTCTACAAAAAACGAAGAAGGTATTGTAAAAACTATAGCATTTAATCTAGAACCTAAAAGTGATAGTAAAGTTTCTGGAAACGTTACTTTTACTGAAGCTGACGGTATGGTTAATATGGTTGCCGAACTTACTGGATTAAGTGAAGGAGAACATGCAATTCATATTCATGAAAAAGCAGATTGTTCATCTGCAGATGGAAAATCTACAGGCGGTCATTGGAATCCTACCATGGAAGCTCATGGTAAATGGGGAGCCAAAGAAGGATATCATAAAGGAGATATTGGTAATTTTAAAGCAGATCCTGAAGGTAATGGAAATATCACTTTTGCAACCACCGAATGGTGTATTGGATGCGATGATGAAAAAAAGAACATTGTAGGTAAAGCTATTATTGTACATCAAGGAATCGATGATTTCACTTCTCAACCCTCGGGTGCTGCAGGTAGTAGAGTAAGCTGCGGAGGTATCATAAAGTGATAAAAACCAAACTATTATAATAAAGCATTCTTCAAGATTTTATTGAAGAATGCTTTTTTCTTTCACTATTTTTGAAATAACTTAGTCTTCAAACATTAACCTATGAATCCATCGACTACAGGTTGGATTAAAAAAATTTTAAAAGATCTGGACAGTGACAATCTTCACTTGTCAGAATGGTCCTTGGATGAATTATATATAGAATTAAGACGTGCAGGTTTTATCTACGGAACCTCTATAAATACCATTATCCAAAATAATTCGGATATCATATATTCTGAAGAAGAAAAAACGAAAATTAACCTTTTCATGGCATTAATGGTTACTTATTATGACGCTATTGAAAATGCTAATGAAAAAGATTGTATTGATGCTTTAATTCAATTTTATGACTATTTAGATACTAAAAAATCTTTTTTTTCTTTTGCTAATGTAGTTTCGCCCAATAAAAGTGAAAAATTAGAAAAAATTATACATACTCGAATACAAACTAATGAATCAATTTTTAAGAAAAACTTTAGTCATTTACTAACTAACGCTCTTCTTTTTATTGATGTTTTGGCCTTTGATTATTTCTTGATTTACGATAAAAATCCTTTTGAGTATGCGGCAAAGCTTGAAGAAACTCTAACGAATACCGTATTCCTTGCTTTAAACTCAAAACAAGAACAAGATGATTATGATAAATTATTAGTCAAACTATTTGCATCATCTGTGAGGTATACAAACATTTCTTCTGAAAAAGATGCAAGTTTTGACTCGATAGAACTAACTCCTTATGTTGATGAAATCGAAAAAAGATATATTCTTGATCTTACTAGTTTAGCAGTATGGAATGACAAAGAATTAGATAAAGGTGAACAAACTTTTATGACAGCTCTTGGAGCAGAGTTACAATTGCCTGATAAAGCAGTAACAGAATCTATAGAATTAGTACAATCATTTATTAATGACCATAAAGAGGATATTACATTTTTTAATTATTCGCATCCTGCATTACATTTCTACCAGCAAACATCACGAACTGTAAGTATCTTGATTTTAAGGAATAAAAAAAGATTAGTAAAAGAAATTTCAGAAAGCAAAGATCTAATGATTTTATTAGGACAATCGACCATTAGAGAATTATCTACTGAAGAAAAGCAAAAGGTAAAAAAACAATTGCTCGACATTTGCAAAACTATCCCATCTCTAGCGATTTTTATTCTACCAGGAGGTAGTTTATTACTACCGTTTTTAGTTAAATTCATCCCTCAATTACTACCTTCGGCTTTTAACGAAAATAAATAGTTATAAATCAAGTTTTTCAAGTTCTTTATAATTTTGCTTTAATCTGCGGGTTAGTATTCCGTATACAAATCTATATACCAATGCCAGTAAACCAATAAATAGTAAGGTTATAATAATGGCAACTATTATAACACTTATTACAGGTACTACACCTCCTGAAAGTGCTTTGGTAAATTCATCTGTAAAAAATAACATATATAATATTGTCGATATAACTATCGCCCCTAAAACTGTAAGGTTAACCCACACATAATGTCGCACTGTTTTTCTAGTATTAAGAATGTTTTGCATTAATACCTTAGCAGAGTCTGTGGTTTGGATTTTTTTATAATTATTATAAAACTTAATCATAAAATATAGTAATACACTATAAGAAATGACCATTGTAAAGATAGAAAAGCCACCCATTCCTAAATCTTCAACTTTACTATAACTACTACTTAATCTAGCTCCTATATCAATTGAAAACCATAACACAAATTCTAATATGCTAATGATAAAAATCCATTTTACCATAGATGACGATTTTTGTAAAATCATCTGGTAAATTTCATTATAAGAAAGCTTTGGGAGCCCCTGCTCCTGCTTTTTCCAATCTTTTTTTAATAGTTCTAATTCATCCATGGGGTTAGGGGTTTAATATTTTTTTCAATTTCGTTTTAACTCTATTCATTTTTACCCTGGCATTTACTTCACTAATACCCATAGTTTCTGATATTTCTTTGTATGATTTATCTTCTAAATATAAAAAGACTAATGCTTTTTCTATATCATTAAGTTGTTTGACTGCCGCGTACATTAACTTAAGTTGTTGTTCAACTTCATCATCATACTCATCAGCTTTTATTCTAAAACTTAATGAATCAAGATCTGCAGTCTTAATACTTCTTTTAGATTTTCTATATAAAGTAATCGCAGTGTTTAATGCTACTCTGTACATCCATGTACTAAATTTAGCATCGCCTCTAAATTTTGGGTAAGCTTTCCAAAGCTGAATAGTTATTTCTTGAAATAGATCATTGTGTGATTCTTTATCGCTTGTATAAATCCTACAAACCTTGTGCACAATATTTTGATTTTGCTCAAGGTTTGTTACAAAATTATGTTCTAATTCTTTATTCACTTTTGGTCAGTTACATTATATAAGTAGTCAAGAAAACTATTCTGTTACACTTAAATAAAAAAAGGTTTTTAAAAACTTCATTTAAACTACTTAAAAATAAGTGTTTAATTAAAAAAAGAACTCAAAAATATATTTATATTTGAGTATCATTTTATTTACCCCTCATTATCAAATGATAATATGATAAAGTTTATTTTATATTCTAGCAAGCATTCTTTTGACTTATCTAAAGAAGAATTAAATGGTTTAATTAGTGAAGCAAGATACAATAACAATAAAAATCATGTTACTGGTATTTTATTATACCTCAATAACGCTTTTTTACAATACATAGAAGGGCCTGAGAAAAATATAGATACGCTTTATAATAAAATATTAAAAGATGATAGGCACCATTCTTTATCTATCTTAGAATCTGGACTAAAACCAGCAAGAAAGTATGAAGAATGGACAATGCTTTTTAAAAAAGTTTCTTTACAAGAAAGTGATCAACTATTACAGTCCTTAAAACCTAGTAAAAAAGATGTAACCATTGATGATTTAAGTCCTGAAGATATAAAACTATTTTTTGATCAATTTGAGTTATAGGTTATATCTAAGTGAAATCAGATTTTACTATTAAACATCCATAATAATTTTAATATGTAAATTCGTTTACAATATTTTTTATACATTTAAAATAAAAAACCTAGGCTAAAAAATTACTATTGATCAAATTGCCCCTTTTTTAAATAAATTAGATCTATTCAAGATAAACAATACAACTTCTTTTAGCCTAAAGTAAATACAAACACATTGTTATGGTATCCCTATAATTAGTAGGGATAAAATGCATTTTATTTAATTATATAAATCTAATTAACAATGAAATGTATCCTAATAGGAGGCGATAACAATATTCTTGAAAGTATAGAAACCTATTTACACACTAATTTCTTTTATATAAAAGTTAGTAAAAAGGTAAATTCTTTTGAAGAAGGCAAAAAAAACATCAAAGCAACAAAACCCAACTTAATCATTTTAGATGCCTCTATTGATGCAGAAAAGGCACAGAGATTATTAAAAGATATAGCTAGATATCGTGGTAATTGCATTGTTATTATAAATCCAAAAAATCAAGATCTAATAGAATACTTAAAAAAGAGAGAGATTCCATATATAACCAAACCCATAGATACAAATGAATTAAAGTTTTGTATCAGCACTATTTATTTAGACACTTCAAAAGAAATCGAGCTACAACAAATTCTAACACGAATACGAAATACAGCTCCCAAAAAAAGGTTAGCCATCCCACAAGAAAAACAAATAGTAATGATCGCTACAAATGAGATTTTATATATAGAAGCAGATATAAATTACTGTCAAATCAATATAATGGATAAAAAACCCATTCTGGTTTCAAAAACTTTAAAAAGTTTTGAGCAACAACTAGTTAATAATCCAGAGTTTTATAGAATTCATCAATCCTATCTAATCAATTTAAATTATATCAGTAAAGTAATTAAAACCAAACTTCCGCAAGTTATAATGACAAATGGTGACATTCTTACGATATCAAGGTCAAAAAAAACAGAGTTTTTAAAGTTAATTCTAAACTAAAAAAGAAACCACCATCATTTATAGATAGTGGTTTCTCAACCTCACCATACTCATAGCAGGAAATCACACGTAAAAAAATTTAATATTGTAGTTTCAAAATGGATTATGTTAATATATCATCATTATACTTTTTCTCAAATCATAATGAATAAATATCATACGAAAATATCAATAATTTAATTTTTAAAACCTTAACTCATTTTATCAGGCCCTAAACATCTAAACAATAAAAACATAAAGTATCAATAACGAATATATTACAACACCAATAGCATAAAAGTCCATTTTTTTCATAGCAATTTTCTTCATACCAATTACAATAATAATTTTAACAATGTAAGACTGAAATATAATAGACTCCAGCCTTACATTGTTAAACCCTATTCTACTTCTCTCGTGTTTATAGCTGTGATATTTGAATTTGAATTAATATCCACATTTTCTGTCATAACAACATCAGATTGTGCTATGTCCTCTTTTAATAAACCTCCTTTACTTGCTGCCAAAGCAGAAAAAATAATAACTAATAATACTAGAATGTAACTTTTTTTCATAATAAAATATTTTAGGTTAAATAATTCTTAGATTGGGGCCTATACCCATTTCATTATGACGAAGTGAAAATAACAATGTTTAACTCTTTATTTGGGGTGTTAAAATCATGTTAAGATTTCATTGACACTAAATTGGATATTTATAACTATTTAACAAAAAAACAATTATTATTTAGTCAAAAAAGTCAATTTTTTAAGTATTATTGATTATTAAGCAGTTAATTATATCACCATTAATAACTATTAACAAAACACTAAAAAACACTAAAAACCTATATTAATTACGGTTAAACCGTACTATTTAATAAAGCAAAAATAAAATCTACAACGTTTTTACCGTAAATTAACCAGATTAAACCTTTAAATCAAGTATGGCGATTTAACATAAATATTTACGGTTTTTCAATATTTTTAAAAAAATATAAAAACTAAAGTTATCTATTGTTTTTATTAATTAGACATTATCTTTGACAAACAATAGCTTTTATTATGAATATCCCTTACACTAATTTACCTAGATTAGTAATTATTGGTGGTGGTTTTGCAGGAGTTGCATTAGCTCGCAAAATGATTAAAGAGAATGTACAATTAGTATTATTAGACAGGCACAACTATCACACCTTTCAACCTTTACTGTATCAAGTATCTACCTCATCATTAGAACCAGATTCTATCGCATACCCACTTCGTAAAATTGTAAAAAGAGGCAAAAACACTTATTTCAGGATGGCAGAAGTGAATTCCATTAACCCTGATCAACAAAAGATAAATACAAATATAGGTAGTGTTTCTTATGATTATCTGGTGATCGCTACTGGTGCCAAAACCAATTTCTTCGGAAACTCAACTATACAAAATAATGCCATGAGAATGAAAAACCTTCCTCAAGCATTAAATTTGAGAAGTTTAATGATAGAAAATCTCGAGCAAGCCGTAATTACTACAGATCCAGAGAAAAGAAAAGAACTATTAAGCTTTGTGCTTGCAGGAGCCGGGCCAACTGGTGTAGAATTGGCTGGAGGAATTGCTGAACTTAAATTAAATGTCCTCCCAAAAGATTATCCCGATATGGATTTTGATGAAATGGAAATTCATTTAATTGAAGGAGCTTCACGAATCTTACCTCCTATGAGTGAATATGCGTCAAAAAAAGCGACTAAGTTTTTAGAAAAATTAGGAGTTCACATTCACCTCAACACACAAGTAAAGAACTATGAGAATGAAATGGTGACCACCAATACCGATCTATCCATTAGGACGGCAACATTTATTTGGTCTGCTGGAGTTACGGGTGCACCTGTAACCGGAATAAAAGCAGCATCTTTAATACCTAGAGCAAATCGATATAAAGTAAACCAATGCAACCAAATAGAAGGTTATCAAAATATCTTTGCAATAGGTGATATTTCTGTAATGGAAACAAAACTATACCCCAAAGGGCATCCCATGGTAGCCCAACCTGCAATACAACAAGGAAAACATTTGGCCAAAAATCTAAAACGCCATTTAAAAGATAAACCTATGATCCCGTTTAAATATTTGGATAAAGGCTCTATGGCAACTATAGGTCGTAATAAAGCTGTAGTAGATATCGGTAAATTTAAATTTGGTGGATTCTTTGCATGGTTTATCTGGATGTTTATACACTTATGGTTTTTGGTAGGCTTTAGAAATCGGTTTGTCACTTTTTTTAACTGGACCTATAATTATATTAACTACGATAAAGCAGCTAGATTGATTGTAAGACCCTTTAAAAATGATAATGGATCTGTAGAAAGAGTTTAGCATACTACTGATATATCATTTTAATTTTCTATACATCATAGTTACTAGTACAAATTCTTCTATAGTTACCTATATATTGAAGGAACTTCTATTCTATATAAAAATTATAAAGAAAGTATACCCTATACTTAATTTCTAAATGCTACAGTTTATCCTTTTATTTCGACAATTGAGGAACATACAATTTCATTTTTTGAGCAAATGCAACACTTTTGAAGCATCAATCAAAACTCAGAGCAATGAAGCTAGCATTAATCTTTATTTTTATAGTATCTATATCTTCAATAACAGCACAAACAACTATAAATGGAACTGTTACAGATAACAAAGGAACTCCTATTGAAGGAGCAAATGTATACTTAGATGGTACGTATGATGGAGGATCTACAGATGTAAAAGGGGGTTTTTCATTTGCATCATCAGAAAACGGTGTACAAACTCTCATCATATCCTTTCTCTCATTTGAAACTTTTTCTTTACAACAAGAAGTGACCAAAATGAAGAACCTAAAAGTAACACTAAAAGAAGATGTTAACTCTTTAGGTAGTGTTGTACTCAATGCAGGAACATTCTCTGCTGGTGATAATAGTAAAGCATCCGTTCTTACACCTTTAGATATTGTTACCACTGCAGGATCAGCAGGAGATTATGTAGCAGCGTTACAAACATTACCTGGTACCTCTAACGTATCTGAAGATGGTCGCCTATTTGTAAGAGGTGGAGATGCAAATGAAACTAATGTATATATTGATGGCTTACAGGTTTTTCAACCTTTTACTGCTACTACAAATAATATCCCCACTAGAGGGCGATTTTCTTCTTTTCTTTTTAAAGGAACCAATTTTTCTACAGGAGGTTATTCTGCAGAATATGGAGATGCACTGTCAAGTGTATTACTATTAAACACCATAGATGAACCCGATCAAGAAAAAACAGATCTTCAGTTTATAAATGTAGGGTTAGGTGCAGGAAACACACAAAAATGGAAAAACAACTCATTAAGTATAAATGCTTTTTATGTAAACTTAAAACCTTATCAAAACATTATTGAGCAACGTGTCGACTGGATAAAACCCTATGAGTCGTTATCAGGAGAAACTGTATATCGTCATAAATTTAATAATGGGCTTTTAAAAATCTATGGTGGGCTTAATTATGCAAACTTAGAACTCATTCAAGAAGATATCAATCAGGAAGAAGGAGTAAATTTTGGCCTTACGAATCGAAATCTATACCTTAACACTTCATACAAAGGGAGTTTAGGTAATGAATGGAATATCACAACAGGAGTAAGTTTTGCCAATGATTACAATAATGTAAAATTTGTAAACACTACTATTGATGATAACGAAAATAGCTTTCATCTTAAACTAAAACTTAGAAAACGATTTAGTAATCGTTTTAAATTAAATTTTGGAGCCGAGCAATTCTTAACTACATTTTCTGAAAAAGCCGAAGATCCAAGTTTTGAGACCTTTCGTACTACGTTTGATAATAATAGTACCGCAGTTTTTACTGAGGCTAATATTTTCTTTAGTAAAAAACTAGCGTTACAAGCCGGAGTCAGAGGGGTTCATAACTCATTATTAGAATACACTAAGGTATCGCCCAGAGCATCTATTGCCTACAAAACCTCATCAAAAGCTCAAATATCTTTGGCCTATGGTGATTTTTATCAAGCTCCGCAACAGCAGGTTTTAAAATACGAATCGGTTCTAGAACCCGAAAAGTCATCACATTATATACTAAACTATCTGTATCAAAATAACGGAAGAACCTTTAGAGCCGAAGGCTACTATAAAACCTATGAGGACTTAATCAAATTTAATACTCAAAGGCCTCAATTTGATAGTGATTTCAGCAATAATGGTAATGGATATGCCACAGGTCTAGATATCTTTTGGCGTGATAATAAATCAGTCAAAAATCTAGATTACTGGGTAAGTTATTCTTATCTCGATACCAAAAGGAACTATAAAAACTATCCAAATAGAGCAACACCAAATTTTGCTGCTACTCATAATCTTTCTTTGGTTACAAAATATTGGATTAGCGACTGGAAATCATTATTGAGTACCACCTACAATTTTGGTTCTGGAAGACCCTACAATGACCCAAATCAAAGTGTTTTTCAAAATCAAAAAACCAAAACATTTAATTCGCTCAATTTTAGTTGGGCATATCTAATAAGTCAACAAAAAATTCTGTATTTCTCGGTTTCTAATGTTCTGGGATTTGATAATATTTTTAATTACCAATATGCAAATACGCCTAATGTAAATGGAGAATTTGCAAGACGTGCCATTAGACCCACAGCAGATCGTTTTTTTATCATTGGGTTCTTTTGGACTATAAGTGATAACAAAACAGATAATCAACTAGATAATTTATAATTTTTAAAACTAATGTATATGAAAACTTTATTTTTTACAGTAATGACATTACTACTAGTATGTACTACTACAATCTATGCACAGGATAGCAAACAATTGATCGATGTTATTATAGATAACATAAAATCAGACAAAGGCACTATAAATATTGGTTTGTATAAACAAAAAGAAAACTTCTTAAAGAAACCATACAAATCGATAAGTATAAAAGCTCAAAAAGAAGGTGTAAAAGTAACTTTTAAAAATATCGAAGAAGGAGAATATGCAATCTCTATATATCATGATGAAGATGACAATCAACAACTCAATACATTTTTTAGAATCCCTACAGAACCTTATGGGACCAGTAATAATGCAAAAGGAAACTTTGGGCCTCCAAAATGGGATGATGCCAAATTTACAGTTTCTAACAAAAAAGTGACACAACACATTAGTTTATAAATACAAAATAAACATTTCATCCTATTAAAATTACAACTCGGTCACAAATACTATAGTAGCACACCTAGGCTATCGATATTTACAATATCAATTAAAAAGAAAACAACTATGAAAATCATTGTAACATTATTACTACTTTTTACAGCTACTATGATGCACTCTCAAGCTTCTTATCAAAAAGGGATGATCAAAGCTTTTGAGTTATGGGAAAACAAAAAGCCCGATGAGGCCATTAATCTTTTTGAGCGTATCGCACAAGCTGAAAAAGAAAATTGGCTACCCTTTTATTATGCTGCACAGGTACATGTGATCACTACTTTTGGAACAAAAGATGCTGAAGAAATTGAATCTAGATTAAAGAAGGCACAGGATTTTCTTAATGAAGCCAAGACTTTTTCTAAAAATAATGCAGAAATCCTGATTATGGAAGCCATGCTTAACACATCATATGTGGTGTACAACCCTTCTGTTTACGGAATGACGCACTCTGCAAAAGTCGAAGAATTGTATCAAAAAGCCAAGGTTCTAGAACCCGAAAATCCAAGAGCTAGTTTATATCATGCCGAATGGAAAATGGGTGGCGCAAAATTCTGGGGCAAAGACCCAAAGGCCTTTTGTCCTGAAATAGAAAAAGCTATCTTGTACTTTGAAAACGAAAAAAGTAATGATATCCCTTTTTATCCAAAATGGGGAATGGATCAAGTAAAAAGAATTCAGCAAAACTGTAAATAGAAAATCTATATCTAAAACATGAAAGACAGTATCCAAAAAATAATAAAAATAAGCGTCATTATTGCGATAATCATAGAATTGGTTTTCCTTTTATTCAAAATAGGCAGACCTATTACTTGGCAAGGTGAACTTGAAAATCTATTGGTACATTTTATGTTTGCTTTTCCATTAACTTTAGTAAACGGATATTTCTTTCATTTTTTGGGTGAACGGTATACCTGGGAAAAACAGCCTCAAAAACGATTATGGATTGGAGCGATAGGTTCTATAATTCTAACAATGATAACCCTTGTAATAATCCGATTAACATTAGTAGTAGGGATTTATGGAAAACCTTTGAATCTGTTCATACAAGACGAAAAGCTAAGCTTTTACATTGTCGGATTTATCATCACTTTGATTGCATCACTTTTTTTCCATGCATTTTACTTCTATAAGGAATTGCAAAAGCAAAAAATAACAGAACAAAAAATCATTGCAGGAACAGCCTCGGCCAAGTTTGCAGCCTTAAAAAATCAATTAGATCCACATTTTTTGTTTAATAGCCTTAATGTATTGACCTCTTTGATTGAAGAAAACCCGAGGATGGCTCAGAAGTTTACTACCTCGCTATCTAAGGTATATAGATATGTTTTAGAACAAAAAGATAAAGAACTCGTAACAGTAGATGAAGAATTAAAATTTGCAAGAACCTATATGACTTTGGTACAATTACGTTTTGAAGACAGTATCGTATTCGATATCCCAGATCAAGCTTCTAATCCTGAAGCAAAAGTAGTACCGCTGTCTTTGCAAATATTGTTAGAAAACACAATAAAACATAATGTTGTAATGCCTCAAAAACCGTTGCATATCAAAATCTATGAAAAAGATAATTTTTTGGTGGTTGAAAATAATCTTCAGCCCAAAGAAATCATAAAACAGAGTAGCGGTGTAGGTCTAGGCAATGTACAACAGCGATATGCACTATTAACAAAAAGAAAATTTTCGGTCTACAAAACAAAAGATGCTTTTGTTGCAGAGCTTCCGATATTAACTAAAAAAATAAAATTCGAAGATATGGAAATGTCGCAAAACATAGAAAGCGCAGAAATGGCAAAAAGCCTAAAATATGAACGCGCTAAAGAACAAGTAAAAAGAATTAAAGAATTCTATGGAAACCTGATTTCATACTGTATCGTTATTCCACTTTTAGCAGTCCTAAATTATAAGACCACTGGTTTTGACTTGCCCTGGGTTATTTTTCCAATTGCAGGATGGGGAATCGGTATTATTTTTCATTATATGGAAGCCTTTGATCACCACCTTATCTATGGTAAAGATTGGGAAAAAAGAAAAATTAAAAAATATATGGAAGAATCAAAAAAAAGATATCATGACTGATTATAAAGATAAAAAAGCTTATAACAAAGCAAAAAAAAGAGTAGAAGCCGAGAAAGGATTCTATTCACACCTTACAGCCTATATCATTATCAATATAGCATTACTATTTATTAATTCAGATTTAGGAGATGTAGATATAAATAATTGGTTCCAATGGAATCTTTTAATGACACCAGTACTATGGGGGATTGGTTTAGTTGCTCATGGAATACATGTTTTTGGTAAAATCCCCACCTTAAGCAAAACTTGGGAAGAAAAGAAGATTAAAGAACTGATGGATAAGGATGATTTTTGAAAAACAAAAACCAGACAACGATGAAAGATATTGAAAAACAAAATAATGCCTATAAAGAAGCCAAAAAAAGAGTAGAAGAACAAAAAAGATTCTATTATCACCTTTCTGTCTATATTATTATCAACATCGCGCTACTTTTTTGGAAAGGAGATTATATAATTTTTAGTGATGGTGTAGATCCCGAAAGCCGAGAAATTATAAAAGACTGGTTTGAACGAATTCTATCTGTGATTACAATACTTTGGGGTATAGGACTATTAATTCGCGGAGTATTGATTTTCATAAAATCATACTTTTTAAATACAAAATGGGAAAAACGAAAAATAGAAAAATACCTGAATAAAAATTAATAGCTATGAAAAATTTTGAAGAACAAAAAAGATACGAACGTGCCAGAGAACGTGTAGATGAATTAAAGAAATTTTATAATAACTTGATATCCTACGTTCTGGTAATAGGATTTCTGTCGGTAATAAATTATTATCAAAACGAATGGCATTATCCTTGGTTTCTATGGCCTGCATTTGGCTGGGGTATTGGTTTAGCTTTTCATGCTGTCAAAGCGTATAGAATCAACCCTATGTTTAATAAAGATTGGGAAGATCGAAAAATCAGGAAGTATATGGAAGAAGAACAAGATAAAGACAAACAACTTTGGGAATAAAATAATAAACATCAAGAGTATAATTAATATTCAATCAAAAAATGAAAGTAATAATCAATCTTATCTTTATAGTATGTACCGGATTAATAAATGCTCAGCATTCTTTTATAATAAAAGATGTAACGCTTTTTGATGGCGAAAAAGTAATCCCTGAGACCTCTGTACTTATTGAGAACGGAAAAGTTTCCAAAGTTTCTAAGCAAATAAAAAACAACTCCCCTATCATTGATGGAAAAGGAAAATTTCTAATGCCAGGAATGACTAATGCCCATGTACATGCCTGGGCCCCAGGAGCACTAAAACAAGCTGCCCGTGCAGGGGTTCTAAATCTGTTAGATATGCACGGGGTTGAACCTTATCAAGCAAAAATGAAATCCATGCGAGATTCTACAAACTATGCACGATTCTATGTTTCTGGTTATGCCGCAACTGCCCCAGATGGACATGGAACCCAATATGGTTTCCCGGTACCCACGCTATCAAAACCAGAAGATGCGATCAAATTTGTACAAGATCGTGTAGATGCAAACGTAGATCATATCAAAATCATAGTAGAGCCATGGAAACCTACCCTATCTCACGAAACAGTAAAGGCAATTATTGATGAAGGACATAAAAAAGGAAAAAAAGTAGTCGTACATGTATCTAAAATGGAAGACGCTTACCAAGTATTAAAAAATAATGCCGATGGATTAGTGCATATTTGGAATGATCAAAAAATGCCCGAGGATCAATTAAAAGAATTAGCCAAGGATAAAGACTTTTTTGTAACACCAACATTGTTGGTTAATATTCTGGTTCAGAAACTTTATCTCAAAAAAACTGATGAACAAGCATTAGAGGCAGAAAAATTCTTTAAAAGCGAAGTGAAAAGATTATATGATGCTGGAGTGCCCATTATAGCAGGAACCGATCCTCCTAACGCCAACATAAACCATGGAAACGATTTATATAAAGAATTAATTTTAATGGCAGCGTCCGGAATATCAAATATTGATGTTCTTAAAGGAGCTACATCATATCCAGCCGAGCGCTTTGAATTAAGTAAACTTGGATATATAAAAGAAGGATATATAGCCGACATGTTATTATTAAATAAAAGTCCTGTCGAAGACATCAAAAATATTGAAAGCATTACCACTATATGGAAAGCTGGTAAAAAAGTAGAACTAAAGGAATAACCAAAACTAAAAAATGAACGCAATTATTATTGAAGATGAAAAACCAGCCGCCAGACGTCTTAACAGGATGCTAGGCGATCTAAACATAAATGTACATACCATGTTACATTCTGTACAAGAATCAATAGAATGGTTTAGTAATAATGAACACCCTGATTTGATTTTTCTTGATATTCAATTAAGTGATGGACTGTCTTTTGAAATTTTTGATGCCATTACAATAAAAAGCTCGATAATTTTCACCACGGCATATGATGAGTATGCACTAAAAGCTTTTAAATTAAATAGTGTCGATTATCTACTCAAACCCATCGATGATGATGAATTAGGAACTGCTGTTAAACAATACAAAGATCTACTTCCAAAAAGACAACAAATACAAGTAGATTTTGAGGATATCAAAAAATTACTAATTAACCCTATGGATCGTGTTTATAAGAAACGATTCACTGCAAAAGTGGGGCAACATCTTAAGATATTTTCTGTTGAAGACATAGAATGTTTTTATTCTGAAAACAAAGGGACTTATCTCCATACGACCGATAATAGAAATTATCTTATCGATACTACACTCGAAGCTCTTGAAGAAGAACTAAACCCACAACAATTCTTTAGAATAAGTAGAAAATTCTACGTCAATATCAATGCTATAAAAGATATTATATCATATACCAATTCAAGGTTGCAAATAAAACTTAATCATTTTAATGAACAAGAGGTCATTGTAGCTAGAGAACGAGTAAAAGATTTTAAGACCTGGCTAGAGTAAAAAAATACTCTATTTAAACTATAAATGCTCATTTCAGAAGTACCATCAAATACTTCCAGAAATGAGCATTTATAGTTTAAAATAAACAACTCTTCACATATCACACTTTAGTAATAGTTCTATTATTCTAAAAATCAAACGCTAAAATTTTCAAAATTTATTGAATCTCAAAAAATGAGACAAGTATAGAGTAATATTGTTCAAATTAAATCAATCACACTTAATTATGAAAAAATTACTCTTCACTATTACTATACTAGCAAGTATTAACTCAATTTTTGCGCAACAACCACATTATGGCGTAACTGCAGGTAACGGCAATGGTTTACGATTCTGGAATAGCGACACCTATAAAATACATATGGGTAACGTTGCAGAAAATCACTATGGCCCTGTTACAGATTATAGTATCAAAATGAATATGAGTAATACTGCAGGTCGAGGATGGACATGGGGTGTAGCAGGAGTTACTCCAATTGCTGGTTTAAATACTCAAGGAAATATGCAAATCGCAGGAAGTTTTCAAGCAAAAAGCTTAACTGTAAAAGGAGAATCTTTTGTTGATGGCGGATGGCTGAGAGTTAAAGGAAGTAAAGGATTATATTTTCAAGACTATGGTGGTGGTTTCTATATGACAGACACTAGTTGGATACGTACCTATGGAAATAAAAACTTTTATCATAATACGGGTACTATGAGGACAGATGGTACTTTTGAAGTTGGACCAAACGGAAATAGGTTTAGAGTAATCACTACAGGAAACGTTGGAATCGGAGTTACTAGTCCCGCAGAGAAACTTCATATCAATGGAAATATTCGTGGTAATGCTCCCGGTGGGGCATTAAAAATAAAGTCAGCTCATGGTTATATAGATGTTGGAGCTCAAAACACATCATGGGCACATATCTATACCGATAGACCAAAAATTATCTTCAATAAAGATGTCTATACGACAACTAATGCTTTTTCATCGTATAACAATGATTTGATACTAAGAACAAAGGGAACCGAGCGCTTAAGAATAATGGATGAGAACGGTAATATAGGCATTGGCACTACATCTCCAGATTCAAAACTTTCTGTAAATGGTAAAATACATGCCAAAGAGGTAAAAGTAGACCTGCTTGGATGGCCAGATTATGTATTTGAAGAAGAATACAAATTACCCACTCTAGTAGAAGTAGAAAATCACATCCAGAAAAATGGTCATTTGATTAATATACCTTCTGCCAAAGAAGCTGAACAAAATGGTGTTTTACTTGGTGAAATGAACAAAAAACTTCTTGAAAAAATCGAAGAACTTACACTGTATACTATAGCGCAAGAAAAGGAAATTAAAGAGTTACAAGATGTTAAAATCAAAAATCTCGAACTCAAGAATTCTAATTTGGAAAAAAGGCTTTCTAAGCTAGAACTTTTTATTACTTCTAAAGATAAGTAATAAATCAGTATAACATATGGTAAAGAGACCTTCTCAAAAAACATCACCGCTTAATTAAATTAAGACAACAATGAAAAAATCTTTATTAATAATAACGCTCCTAATAGTATTGTTATTTAGCGGAAAATTATTTTCTCAGAATCCTAATGATATTCCTAAAATTTTTCCCGCTTCTCCTGAAGCTTCTAATTTAGGTCGATTTGGTGAAATACCAGTGAATTTATCTATCGGGATGAATAGTTTTTCTGTTCCTATTTATACTATTGAAGAATCAGGATTTCAGCTTCCTGTTTCTGTAAATTATCAACATAATGGTTTAGTTGTTGATCAGATACCTGGGCATTTAGGAATGGGATGGAACTTAAGTGCAGGAGGTATGATAACGCGACAAATGAGGGGGCGCCCTGATGAGGATCCTGCTGGATATATAGGCAGTCAAATGACAGGAAAAAATATCGTGATCCCATACATAAATAATCAATTAACCCCACAAAGAAGAAGTAATGTTAATCAATTAGCGTCAGAAAACTTAATCGATTTACAGCCTGATAAATTCTTGGCAAGTGCAGGTAATATGAATGTTACCTTTTATTTTGATGAAAATAGAAACCCAGTAATAAAGCCGTATAAACCATATAAAATTGAACTTATAAATAATGATTTTTCATTTAATCAAGGTATAAAAATTACAGATGATAATGGTGTTCAATATTTTTTCCAAGAAAAAGAAACAACCATGCGTATACAGCCCATTTCTTTAAATGAGATTGCTGGCTCAATGATTGATGGATATACATCTGGGTGGAAATTATCCAAAGTAATATTGATTAATAACAAGGAGATAACATTCGATTATGAAGCAACTATACACTATCAAAGTACCAAATCTCAAAGTTTTAGAGAATGGGTTTCAGGAGATCCAAATTGTTCAAGCGTACCGTTATCAACTTCAACACGTAATTATCAAATAACTTCTAAAATTATAGAGAATATTATTTTCCCAAAAGGAAAAATAGAATTTGATAATACGATCATAACACTTACAGATAATAACGATAACAAAAACAAGTATTTATCTCATCTTGATAGAATACGTATTAGTAATCAGAATAACGAGTTAATAAATACATATAATTTATATTTTGACAACCTCAATAAAACAAGAAAGCTTTTAACTGAGGTTAGAATTAATAATGATAGCAAGAATTTATACAGTTTTGGTTATTATGGATCTCCTCCTGATGACATCAACTTTTATGAACAAGACTTTTGGGGGTATTACAATGCAAACCCTAATAGGTTTTTAATTAATTCCCAAAATACATACGACGTATTTGGTGGTAGAAAACCAGACCTGGAAAGAACAAGAGTTGGTGCTCTTAAAACAATTACATACCCAACTAAAGGTTCTTCAGAGATTGAATATGAACTTAACTCTGTAGATGCAGCTACAAACGAAATTCCTAATACTTGCCAAACTGCCGAATTGGAATTTATTGGCTCGAAATCGACAAGCTTAAACTGGCAGGAGCAAAATCAAGGTACCAATTATAAAAGTGAGGAATTAACTTTTACTGTTGAGGAAGATCTTCAATATATTTCAATTAATATGAATGTAAGAAAGATCGCAGATAGCGGCGGTCCATTAGGAAGCTTTGTATATGGAACAGCAAGAGCTTTGTTAACCAAAGAAGGTGGTTCTACTATTGGTTGCGCTGATATAGAATGCTATAGTGGTCCACCAGGCAACGACCGAGAAGGATGTGATGGGGTAGCTCGCTCTATTGGGGGACCAACACATTATTCTCCAGGAGAAAAAAAGTTAAACAGGCGCTATAAATTAAGACCTGGAACCTACACACTTAAGGTAGTGGTAGAAAATTATGGAGTTGCATTCACCTCTGGTGATATTTTAGTTGCATCCGCTTTCGTATCCAAACAAGTAGCACCTAAGTTATTAGCAGACGTTGCCGGGATCAGAATTTCTAAAATAAAGAACTGCCCAAACGATAACAGTTCAGAATGTATCGAAAAGGAGTTTATTTATGAAGATGAAAATGGTAAGAGTTATGGGAAACTATTTAGAAAACGCAACATTACCAAATATAGATTATCTGCAATAAATGGTACGATTGGCAACGCTATTTGTGGTGCTATTTATGATGTGTATTCGAGTAGTAGTAATGTCCCTTTAGGATATTTTATGGGGTCACATGTTTTTTATGACACTGTTATTGAAAGAATTAAAGGAAATGATAATAATTATTTGGGGTATACCAAAAAAACGTTTGTGTGTAGTCCCGTCGAACAAAATTTAACCTTTCCTTTTTTAGATGTTGATAATAAAGAATTTAAGAATGGAAAACCGCTAAAAGAAGAAGTTTATAGTAATACCTCTTCAAACCCTATATCTGTAAAAGAATACACATATGACTTTGGTAGTAACACAACTCCTCTTAACGGAATAAACCAAAGAGTATACGTTCTAAGTATTGGTATTATAGGGGCTAATAATACAGAGTCCGGTCCTAATAGTTATAAAAGCAACAGTACAGTATTCAGAAATAATATTGATCGCGAATGGTTAGTTAATTCTATATCAAAAGAAGTATTAAATGGCAACGATTTAATAACTACCCAAAGTAATAGATATAATAATCCAAACGGTCATATAAAAGAGCAAGAAATCATTGACAGTGATAATGATAAAATTATTAATAAGTATTTCTACTCATATAATTTAAATTCAGGAGTAAATAATACTTTAACAAGTTTAAATCGTATTGCTTCTGCTATTAAAACACAACAATTAAAAGGTCAAGAATTACTTAATACTCAGAATACGAATTACAAAAACTGGGGTAATAACATTGTACTTCCCGAAATCATACAAACTTCAAAAGATAGTGATCCCTTAGAAACTAGACTAACTTATTATGGTTATGACAATAAAGGTAACCCTTTAGAAATCTCAAAGGCTGATGGTATACATATCAGTTACATTTGGGGATACAACAAAGAATACCCAGTTGCCAAATTAGAGAATGCTACGCGAGATCAGATAGAATCATTATCAGGGTTTGGGGCTAGCTTTCATGCAGGTGTAGCTGGATTGACTAGCACCCAGGAAAACACTTTACGTAGCACATTATCTGATGCCATGATCACTACGTATACTTACAATCCTTTGGTTGGTGTAACCAGTGTTACTGATCCAAGAGGATATACCATGTACTACCAATATGATGAGTTTAATCGTCTCAAATTTGTAAAAGATGCGCAAGGCAAACTTGTCTCTGAAAACAAATACAACTACAAAAACCAATAAAAGTCAATCAAAATGAATAGTATCATAAAACATATAAATTGTATTAAGGTTATTTCAGTTTTACTTTTCTTGGTAACCTCATCAATATACGCACAACAACCTTCTATTTCTGATCAAAAAGATGAAAAGATAACCCCTCAACTAATTCCTATCGATGGTGGGATGAATACCTATTATCGTGATGCAGATGGAGATACATGGGGAACTTCAAGCAACACTACGCAGGCATTTGTAAGGCCTAATGGGTATGCTTCTAGATCTGGAGATTGTAATGATTCTAATAGTTCTGTATATCCCAGAAGGTATTATATCGATAATGATGGTGACAATGCAGGATCTAATCAAGAACGATGGTATTGTGGTACTAATGTACCTGCAAACTACGTAACTAATAACAGTGATTGTAATGATAATGATCCAGCAATCAATCCTTCAACACGATGGTATTTGGATAGAGATCTGGATAATTTTGGAGGATCAACCACTTTTATCGGGTGTTCCCCTCCTGGAGGAAGTCCTATATCTGGGTATTACAGAAGGGCCGGAGGAGATTGTAATGATAATAATGCAAGTATCTTTCCTGGAGCAACAGAAATATGTGATGGTATTGATAATGATTGTGATGGGGCTGTAGATGAAAATAAACCTGCTACTCCCGCTATAGTGACTGTAGTTAATAATTGTGGCAATAGTATATTAACAAGAGGAAACCCTCCTAGTGGAATTACCTGGTATTGGCAAAGCTCTTCTTCTGGAACAAGTACCTCGAATTCTTCTGTAAATCTATTCAGGGGAAGTGGTAGTGTTTATTATTTGAGAGCTAGAAATAATAGTAATGGTTGTTGGAGTAATGCTCGAAAGGTAAATTATAACGTTAAAGTGATCCCATCTCCACCTTCGGTTACTACGGTATCTAATCAGTGCGGAAAATCAGTACTTACTCGTGGGAATCCTCCTTCTGGAATCACATGGTATTGGCAAAGTTCATCATCGGGAACAAGCACCGCTAATAGTGCTCCATCAATTACTAGAACTACTGGAAGTACGTATTACCTTAGAGCTAGAAATAATAGTACCGGATGTTGGAGTGGATCCCTTACAGTAAGATACAGTATCAAGGCAATCCCTACAAAACCAACAGCATCGGTAACTAAGAATTGTGGCAATACGGTACTCACCAGAGGCAATCCGCCTAGTGGCATCACCTGGTATTGGCAGAGCTCAGCAGGAGGAACTAGTACTGCTAATGCTTCTAAAACTTATACTCGTACTAGCGGCACACAATTCTTTTTAAGAGCTCGAAACAATACTACAGCATGCTGGAGCCCATCCTTGACTATAAATTATAGCATCAATACCCTACCCGCTACCCCCACTATAAAATCGGTAACTCAAAATTGTCAAAGTACAGTAATCACCCGTAATAATCCACCTAACGGAATTACGTGGTATTGGCAAAGTAATGCTTCAGGAACTAG
>CANMWA010000014.1 GCA_947501475.1 uncultured Aquimarina sp.
GCCTCAGTCCTCGATTGATTTCCGAAGGGTTAACTCTGAGTTAATCTCCGAAGGGTGAGGCTCTCGAACCCTGAGTATCGAACCCTGAGTGCCTCAGTCCTCGGATACCGAAGTGAGCGTTCCCCAATTTTTTTCTCCAAAAAACATCTCAGTATCAAAAAATGAAACTAACGTATTGTATCATTGCATAATATTAATAACTTAAAATCAATGATACCATGTCAAAAGAAAATTATGACGCAAAGCTAGCCGTATTAGAAAACCTATCACAAGAGTTAATCAAAGCACCGACACAACCGGTGGATGTAACGATGCAAGAAGCAGAAAACCTATTTATTTGGGCGCAAGAAGATAAGAAGGCATTAATCAGTAAAGGATTAGACTGGGAAACCTTTGTAAAGGATCTTCCGATTCGTACTGGGGCATGCCGATATGCACAAGCCGTTTGGACCAAGGAGCGCTATAGCCAGGAAGAAGCTGCCAAAACCTGGCGAGAAGAAGCTCCGAAAGCATACGAGTTTAGAAACGACCTATTGGCCGATTTGCGATTTGCATTTCGTAAACGCCCTGATTTATTAAGTCGTGTGCGCGAAATAGCAAATGGAGATGGAGACGCAGATATGATCCAGGATCTTATGGATATTAGCGTATTAGGAAAATCAAATCTATCTGAACTCGAAAAAATCAAATACGATCTTAAGCAACTTAATATCGCAGAGCTAAAATCGGATAGCCTTGCAGAATTACTAGCCAAAGCCAACGGAGCCATCTTAGACAATTCTAAAGCCAAAGAAATTCGTGATCGTGCCTTTACACATCTCAAAGAAGCTATGGACGAAATTAAGGACACCGGTAAATATGCTTTTAGAAAAGATCCCGAGCGTTACAAAGGCTATATAAGCCGATACCGACGCAGGTAGTTTTAGCACATCTATTGTTATTACTGGCCCGCGCACAGGGTTGGGGTTCCCGCACAGCGCGGACGCCTCACCCCAGTGCGCGGGCTGCTTTATACCCTGTGCGGACAGGTCACCCCATACCGCTGATCGATAAACCTAGTGCGCGGACGGATAACCACCCTGTGCGGAGCACCTACCCAATGCCGTTGGTCGATAAAAAGTTGTGCGGGAGATGGTTTCTAGTACCGATGGTCGATTTAATGTGGTGGGGGAGATGGTTTTGGTGGTTTGGATGGGGTTTTTACATTGTGTAGTCTTGTAATTAATTCCTGGTTTCTTCTTTTAAAGTTTTCATACAAAAAATACGTTTCTCTTCATACTCTAATTTAGACAGAGTCATACTTATTCTCTTTGTAGTTTTTCCTTTGCTATTATTTTTAAAAATAGTGTAGTAAGAATCGTATGAAATTCTTTTAACTGAAATTTTTTCTTTATCAAAATCGCAAAACAACCAGAACATCTTATAAAAGATTATATCACTATTCTTAACTGTTGTTTTTCCTGTCAAACTTGTTGTTGCTTTAACCTCATACTCATTTCCGATTTGGTCGCACAAGTCATTTCCTTTAGAGTTTTTGTCGAGTGTATTAGTGTTTGTTATTTTCTTAAGATGATATAATTTAGCGATCAAATCTTCAGTAAATGGTCCCGGCAAATTTGGGCTATCCCCCCAGTTATTTTCTTGATAATGTTTCCGTAAACCCCTAAATAGTTTTAGGAAATCAACATATTTCTTCATTTTGATTTTAATGGGTACTCTTGTTTTGAATTTGAATTACAAACGTTCCGTGGAAAATGCGTTTTAATACATTTTTACACCTTGTTGTACATTCGTTTATATTAGTTTTCTTCTTCCTTTTCTTTCATTTCCTCTCCCCAAATATCCAACTGTCTCCTCAAAACTTCGTGTTCATATTGATCTAACCAGTGCGATATTAAATTGGTAAACATTTTTAATACTGATTCAATATCTTCGGGGATTGGTTCTAATGATTTAGTGAGTATAAAAAATACTCCTTTTTGATTATCGATGATTTTTAAGTTTTGAATATTTGCACATATAATGTTGGCTTTAACGTCATCGTTATTTTTTAATTCTTGAACATGATACTGTCCGTTATTATACGAAATTTTTAAAGCGTTTTGAATATCCAATCCAATATCAGATATCCCAGTATTCTCCATTATGTTTCTAAATGTTCCTGATTTATTTAATTCAAAATTATCCCTTATTAAAAATGTTCCTTTGTTCTTTTGAGGAAGATTTTCGTGATTAAAGGCTCTGAAATAATCTACATAAATTCCGGTCGAAAATTTAACAGTAGAAGTATTCAGAAGAACATTTAATACGCTATTCAATGTAGTTGTTAAAGATCTTATTCCAGAAATAAAATCTTCATCAGAATCAATTTTCCAATCAGTATTTTCTGTTGGTTTTGGTGTTATGCACTTACATTTACTTAAATCCAAAATTGTATTTGAAATATAGCTGTTAATAGCATCTTTTCTACTAATAGCATCTTTTGCAATTTCTAGTTCTTTTTTTGCTTTTAATTCGTCAATTAATGAAGATGGAAAGGCCCTATTGTATGCGATTTTAATAATCGTTAAAATCAAATAAAGTAACCCCAGAATTATTAATATTCCGAACCAAATTTTCGAGTATAGTTTGTGATAAAGATTACTTGAAGCAACGCCTATAATTATGACTATTAAAGCTTCTATTCCAGCAAGAACTAAAATAGATTTCTGAATAACTTCAATCCATTTCCCAAACTTTTCTAATGTTTCTTTATAATTCATTCACTTTTTTTAATGACGCATAATATTATATATGTGTACGAGTACACAAATTTTATAAATAACTGTAATTCTATTCATTAAACTTTATACTGAATATTAATCTATCGGCACC
This sequence comes from uncultured Aquimarina sp., assembly GCA_947501475.1. Classification (GTDB taxonomy): domain Bacteria; phylum Bacteroidota; class Bacteroidia; order Flavobacteriales; family Flavobacteriaceae; genus Aquimarina. The sequence continues at coordinate 2,875 of CANMWA010000014.1, forward strand.
AATTTTGGTGCGGGGCGATTCCAGTTGGTCATATGTTGAACAATACCTTCATAATAATCTAAAACCATTTGCTCAATTAAAACAATAAACTTTTTATTGCTGGCAAAGTTTGTTCCAAAACCATCCATTACTATGATATGAAATGCTTGTATTTCTTTTCCTTTTGTAAGTTCTCCTAATGTACTAAGCTCAGAAAGCTTTACCTTAACATTGTCTTTAGCAAATTTTATATTGGCTTCGATCCAAATTTTATGTGCTATTTTTTCAAATACTAACCCTGCTTTCCTTTTAGAACTTTCTAATTGTCTTGCAATCCAGGATATACGAGCAACGGTACCTTTGTCCATAGGAGGGATGATTTTAACAGACATATGTACAGATCGTAGCTCAAATTCTACTTTTATTTTTATGTCTGAGACAGAATTTTTAATAGCCAGTGATCCTATAATATAGTTTTCATTGATAATTTTTTTAATATCGTCTTTAATACTATGGTTTTTCTTTGGGGTGGATTTTACTAATACCCCCAATTTTCTACTCATCAATAACGCCATGTCTTTTTCTTCTTCATACCAACTTAAGACAGCATCTTCAATATATTTATCAGATGTTCTTAGCGTTTTTTGTGCTCGTATATTATCGGCAAGCAGTTTCCAACCTGGTTTCATTTGTGTAAACCCACAAATCCCCGAATCGGGATGCTCTAGGTAAAATAATGTTTCTCTCATAATTTCAACCTGATCCTGATCTTGAATATTAGCATCATTTTTAAAAAGAAGAAGCCTTCCTTTAGTCATAAGATAGGTCCATGAAAAATGTAAGAGTGTTATGTTTTTAGGTACTTTAACTTGTATAGGAGAATGTGATGAATCGGCAACAAATTCATTAGAAACGGTGACCAATTTGTTTACCTTAAATTTTTTAGAAATTTCAATATATCTTTCAATTTGTGGCTTGTCTATTCCATTATTTTTATTCTTCATTTCAAAGAATACGGCATCGGCAATTACTCCTTTAATGACTATTATTATTAACCCATCAATTCTTGATTTGTCAAAATCAGGAAAACAGACCTCTGTATAGTAATATGCTTTTCCGCTACGACTCAAACTAATTGCTCTAAAAATGCTATCTCGATACTCTTTCACTAATTTTACAGTAGCCAAAAATATTGAGGTTAATGCCATTTCATGCCCTGTTTTTAATACAGGTATTAACCTTGCCGGTCGTGCTTGTATTTGCCCTAGTTGAATAAAATTATCAAATTCTTCTTTCTTTAAACCGACCAGTTTGGTCATACTTTTCTTGATCATAAACGTAGTTACTATAATTCCAATCACTAATATATACCCATATTTGTATCACCTCGATACGGGAATCCGTAAGAAAAACTAAAAAGATTTCCGTATAAGGGTAAAATTATTTTTTATAATCTATTACTTTATTAGTTCATCCATTTTGATCGCAAAATGTAGGAGATTTCAAGTGTATTTACTATCTTAATACTTAATAAAGTAAGTATACATTTTAAAACATCTTGATTATGGAATTTATGGAAATTAAAGACAACAAAGGTACTTTGCACTATATCAATCCCAGTCATATCTCTGGGCTTTGCCCGGTAGATGGGCATTGTAAAATTAATTTGATGGGTCAGGATTATATGATCACCAAAGAAACGATGGAAGATGTCAAGCTACACCTTATGTCTTTTAAGTATTAATATTATATGATCTTATCGAAGTGAGATAGCATCCGGGCTTCGAGAATACTTCGGCAAGCTCAACCCTCGAATGTAATTCGAACCCTGAGTATGTTGAATTATATTTAGAACTATAATATATCGGGCTTCGAGAACCTCAGCCCTCGGTTAATATCCGAAGGATTAACCCAAGAATAACCCCCGAAGGGTGAGGCTCTCAAGTGAAGTCCCGAAGGATCAGCTCTCGATTGACCTCCGAAGGGTGAGGCTCTCGAACCCTGAGTATATCGAATTATATGTAAAACTATAATATATGGCAAAAAAAGGAAAAGAAAAAAATACCCAGAATAAAGCAAAACATACCAAGCTGATGAATCGTAAAAAGAATAAAATCAGAAAAGAGAAAGAGGCTAGGGCAGCCCGACTAAAAGTACTAGTGCAAAAAATGCATCAACAAAACGACACCCAATCCTCTGATGAATAATTGTTATTGTGGCCGGCCAACATCGTATGCCTCTTGTTGCAAAAAAATCCATGACGATATTACTACCGCAGCTACCGCAGAAGATTTGATGCGGTCGCGATATAGCGCTTTTGTATTGGCAAAGGGTGATTATCTGCAAAAAAGCCACCACAGTACAACAAGACCCTCATCTAAAGAAAAGAAATCGATCATACAATGGGCCACATCTGTAAATTGGATGAAACTAGAGGTGCTACACACTTCAAAAGGTACACCACAGGATACCGAGGGCACTGTAGCGTTTAAGGCATTCTATTATGACCATGAGGGTATGCAAATGATCCACGAACATTCAATGTTTACCAAAGAGCAAGGGCATTGGGTATATTTGGGAGTGGTATAATAAAACAAATTCACTACACATAAGACTTCACATTTTTTGTAATCAAAAGCTGAGCGTAGTATTGCTCTAATTACAAGTATAGCAGGGGTTCATTATTTAAATACTGTAGAAAATAGTGGGGAAATTGCACACATGTGTGTAGAATATCCACACTCTAATATTGTGTAATTGTTATAACCGTTTGCTATTCAGTAGTATTTAAACAATGGTATCAATATTGCAAGATCTGAGAAGAAATCAAGAAAACATTCATGAAGGGATCAAGATCTTTAAAGACTACCGCACCGTCAATATCTAGCAATACCTACTTTAACGACTTAGAAGCATTTATATCAAAAGTATCATCATCTTTTATTTTGATCGCAACATTTTTATTGTTGTTTGGTGCTGCATCTTTGTTCTATTACTTACAACCTTATTTCGAAGAAATTTATTTAGAAAGGATGAATACCCGATGGGGGATCGCCTTGATGGTAATAGGGATATCTCTATTGGTTGTTAAGGTAAGTTTTATAGTGTACATATTATTTTTATACCTACGCTATAAACCTATTGCTCCCGTATCTGATGAGCAATTACCTTTATGTACGGTTATTGTACCTGCATATAATGAAGGTGAATTGGTGTATAAAACCTTGATTAGCTTGGTAGAAAGTGATTATCCTGAAGAAAAATTACAAATTATTTCTATTGATGATGGTAGTCAGGATAATACCTGGCAATGGATGCAAAGAGCAAAAGAAGAACTTGGTGACCGTGTTTCGATTTATCAACAACCCGAAAACAAAGGTAAAAGACATGCATTATACCGTGGGTTTAATTTGGGCACCGGAGATGTGTTTATAACGGTTGATAGCGATTCTATAGTAAAAAAAGACACGTTGCGTATTATGGCAGCTCCTTTTGTTGTTAATGAAGAATGTGGTGCAGTAGCAGGAAATGTTCGTGTTTTAAATAGAGAAAAAGCGTTAATCCCAAGGATGCTAAATGTAAGTTTTGCCTTTAGTTTTGAATTTATACGTTCTGCACAAAGTACATTAGGTTCTGTATTATGTACACCAGGGGCCTTATCAGCATATCGTAGAGAGGCAGTTTTTAATTGTCTTGAAGAATGGATCAGTCAAACTTTTATGGGGCAAGTCTCAAAAATTGGTGAAGACCGCGCGATGACCAATATGATTTTAAAACAAGGATATAAAGTACTGTTTCAGCGCAAAGCATATGTCTATACTAATATCCCTGAACGTTACAAAAACTTATATAAAATGTTTATCCGCTGGGAAAGAAGTAATATTCGTGAAAATATTGCAATGAGTAAATTTGCCTTCGGAAACTTTAGAGAAGGATCTAAAAGCGGTACCAGAATACTATTGCTAAACCAATGGTTAAAAATAATAATGGCATATCCTGCAATGGCAGTAATGGTATTTTTTATTTTCACCTATCCACTGTTATTCCTTAGTTCTACTTTGGTGAGTATACTAATTTTTTCGAGCATACAAGCTTTGTTTTATGCTAAAAAACATAGCGCATCTGAGGCGCTTTGGGCGTACCCATATAGCATCTTTTATGCCTTTTCTCTATTCTGGATAACTCCCTATGCGATTGCTACAGCAGGTCGTAGTGGTTGGTTAACACGTGATTTGACTAAAAAGGAACTTAAAAAACAAGAGGTCGTTGTGGTCGCAACACCCCAACCTCTTTTTATTCCCGAACTTCAAGAACATATATCCTAAATTATAGTCAAAACCAAGGGTACCTCCCTTGGCTAGTCTGCAATACGAAGGGTGAGGCTCTCGAACCCTAATATTACCGAACCCTGAGCGTAGCCGAACGGTGAGACCCTCAACTAATTTACGAAGGATGATATTACCGAACCCTGAGCGTAGCCGAAGGGTGAGACCCTCAACTAACTTACGAAGGGTGTGGCTCTCGAACCCTTACTCTTCTTCATCAAATCCTACGGTTGCATATACTGTAGTATCTTCTTGTATATCAAAATTTTTAGAAGACTCTTCTGATTCATCTTCGGTAGTGCTATTATCTGATGCTACTTGCTCTGCAGCGTCAATAACTTCTTCTACTTCAGGTTCAACAGGAACAGAATCCTTTATTGTATTAAATCTTTCTAGTTTTTCTAGATCACCTTCTTCTCCCGAGAAATACGGAAACACATCCATAATCGGGGATTCTGCAATGGCTGGGATAGTATAGTCGCCCATCGTACCATTCATCATTTGGTTGGTGTTATCAAAAGCTTCTTTTACATCATTAGCTTGTACCAATAGATACATATTCGATTTTCTTTCTTTACCACTCTCTTCGTCAAAAGCAATTAAAGAAACCTTGGATTTAAACCAACGATCAGAATTTTCAAAAGGGTGGATCTCTGCATAATTAGCGACTCTAATATTGGTGATTTTAAACTCATCACTTATATATGCCGACATCTCTTCATTGATTCGGGATTCGGCCTCTGTGTATGATATAGCATCGACCAAATAAGGTTCTGTAGTCATTTTTTGTGCTCCAGAGTCATCTGTTTTTCTATATTTCACTTTGCATTCGTACCAGGTTGCGCTCATAATTTTGATTTTTTAAGGAGGGCAAATATAAATCTTCTGAAGGGGTAGCATTGGTCTTACAAAAAATAGATATTCACAATTTTTGAAGGGTTTTTGGTACGTGTTTCAGTTTCAGTAGTTTATTAGTTAGTAAACATCCAAAAGAAAGAATATTTGGGCTTCGGTTTCGCTCAGTCCTCTCGGATGTGGATAAAAAAAGCAAATGAATAAGGGATCACTGAGCGTAGTCGAAGTGATAACAAATGGTACGCTGGTTATGTTCTCAATAATATGAAGGGTCACATTTTATCGATCGTATGGATATTCACCTTTTCTTGTTTACCCTTTAGTAAAACACTCCCCAAGAATTTTGAAGATAAGTGTGCGCTGATCTGCAGGTCTTGTAATAGTTTTTCTGAAATCAATAATAATACTTGATGCTTATTACATTCGGCCTGGATGCGAGCAGAGGTATTGATCACATCACCGTGATAGGCGATTTCCTTTTTGATAACACCAACTTCGGTTACCATTAGAACTCCGCCATGTAGGCCAGCTTTAAATTCGGGGATAAGACCGTATTTTTCCTGATAATATTGTGCTTTACTTTGTTTCTTCTGCTGAAAAGCAAAAAACAGATCTACACAATTGTTATGTGCCAATCCTTTTTTGTACGGCCAGCTAAGTACAGCTTCGTCACCTACATATTGATAGATTTCGGCATCGTACTTAGGCACAACTTCGTTCAGATCATAAAAGCAATCTTGTATAAATTGGCTATACTTAAAATGCCCCAGGTTTTCGGCAATGGTAGTAGAGTCTTTTAGGTCTAGAAACATAAAGATGCGTTTCTCTTCTTGTGGGTTTTTGTATTTACCCATCAGCATTTTTAAAAAAACACCCTTCCCAAATTTTTCGGTAGCTATTTTTATAAATGTAAACACAAAAGAAACCAGTACGATATATAAAATCGTTGCCCAAAATGACTTGTTCTCTGTCCACCAACCTCTATCAGTATTTAGGTTGATGCCGTAGATTTCTGAAAATAATTCCATAACTGCAGTAAATACTGCAATTGTCGTTATAAAATATAAGAACGTTCTAAGGATCAACTCATATACAAGTAAAAGTCTATTTGAAGCAAATTTTTCAAAAAAGAAATCTATCGTAGCATATAAAAACCCAATCAAAATACCAATACTTATAAACCCTATTAAAGCGCGCAATGTTCCTGTGTGCCCACTGTATTCTTCAATCACAGTAAAACCAACTTCTTGATCGAGTCCGTAATATCTAAATATTGAGTATAAGCCCATGACCACAGACCAAAACAAAATAGATTGCCAAAGGAGTTCTAGATATGTTTTTAGATTACGATTCATGTTGATTATTGGGTTTAAAACAAAGTATGTACTCCATTTTCTAAACTATATAAAGTTTTGATTTCTGTATCAGTCAATGACCGGCTAAAAATAGATAGCTCATCCATCAAACCAATATACCCCAACCCTAAATAAATATTTGATTGTTCGAGATCCCATGTAAAAGGAGTAGTGATATTAGATCGTGTACCTTTTAACTCGCCATTCATATACAGTGATGCTTGACCATTTTGCGTATTCAGGTTAGAATAATTAATAAGGATATGAGTCCACTTATCTTTTCCGAAAGGAGGGTTCTTTACTCCGGTTAGCTTTTTATTAAAGATAGGGTTTTCGTTATCGGGCCCTTCTGGATTTGGGTTCCATACGTTACGATCACCAATAACACCTAGTCTAAAGTCTCTTGGATTTTCTTTGGTAAAATCTACCCATATAGCAGCATCATTATAACTTACATCGGTAATTTGTATTGGATCACAATACCCTGGTTCTAGATCGGTAGCTGGGTCTAGTTGTAACCAAAAAGAAATAGCACCACTCCAATCTGTAGTATTATAAACAATATTATTTTTACTAAGGTAATAGATATATCCTTTGCTACGTTTGGTAAATAATAATCCATCTCCAAAACGTCCTTGGTCTTTTGCAATGCTTATATCAGGTTTATGCAACCCTACTTGGGCAGAATCTCTGGCTTTGCGATCGGGTACTGTATACATCCTGGTATCTCCCAATGCAAAATCGGCATCAATACTTTTGTCAAAAGAAGAATAGAAGGTAAGTGTTGCTTTAAGCTCTTCTTTGCTAGTGTCTGTCTTGCAAGAACTTACCAGCAATACAACAACTATGTTTAATGATAAGAATATTTTGTGTGCGTGTTTCATGATGATGATTTTGTAGTTCGTGTTATAAAAATATTATATTAATCGGAAAGTCTTCTTACTTTTTTATAATACTTAGCATAACCTACTATGAAGTTAATTTTTTTGTCATTAATTAGATGGTTCTATCAAATCATTTAGTATTTTTATAAGACCAACTTAAAATACTGCGCTATGAAAACTATAAGTACTGTTATCAATGACCCTGTTACTACCCCAGAGTTACAGAATACTTTTGAAACTATTAAGCAAGAACTAGGAGCTCCTTTTGTACCTAATTTTTTTCAGGTTTGGGGAAATGCTTCAAAGGCACTACAAGGTATTGTACCCGCAATGAAACATATTTTAGGAAGTGGTGAACTTGATCGTAAACTTAAAGAAATGATCATGATTGCTGTTTCATCTTTTAAACAATGTAATTATTGCGAAACTGCACATCAAGTATTTTGTTCGAGCATGGGAGCTATACCAGAGCAAATTGAAGCATTAGTGAATAATCATTCATTACGAGAATCGGATAATCCAAAAGATAAAGCTGCCATTGATTTTGCTGTAAAACTGGCTAAAGACCCAAATTCATCAAATGATGAAGACTTCTCTTCCTTAAAAGCAGTAGGGTATACCGAATCACAAATTCTGGAAATTATTGCAATGTCGGGTATGGCAGTTTTTTATAGCCATCTAGCATCGGCTACAAAAATCAATATTGATAAAGGATTTACTGAAGCACTGGCAAATAATGTGTAAAGCTATTGATATGCAAATACGTGGATAAAAAGAATATTCGTATACTTGTTTCTTTTTTTAAACAAACTATTTTTTTTATCTACCCATGAATAAACAAATCCTTGCTATTATTTGTATTCTGATTATGCAGCCAATATGGGCTCAAAATTATGTTGACATTCTTAAAGTAAATTATGGTAATATCCTTGATTCCGGTTTCGAAAATAGTGATGCAAAAACTAATGTATCACTACTAGATATAAGCCTTACATATCCTATAAAGCTTAGTGATAAGGTAGCAGTTGTTACTGGAATTGATTATACACAACATGCATTAGACCTTGCGCCTAATGCAGAGACATCTACGTTAAATAGTATTACACTTAAGGCTGGACTAAACATAAAGCACAATGATCAGTGGTCAGGTACTTATGTTGTATTGCCAAAAATCGCAAGTCAGGATTTACATACCGATGGTGATCATTTGTTTTTTGGTGGTTTGGCACTATTAAAATACCAAAAGAGTGAGCGTATGCAATATCGTTTTGGCGCCTATGCAAGTAGTGAAGCTTTTGGTACGTTTATGACACCTATACTAGGATTATACTATCAAAGTGAAGATAAACATTGGGAAGTTTCTGCCAGTTTACCCATTAATGCCGATGTAAATTATAGTTTTAATGATGCTATGGCTATTGGTTTAGGTTTTCAGGCCTTTGTTCGCTCTTTTAGCTTAGAACGAGAAGTGAATGCGCCTGAGTTATACGCGCAAATGTCTAATATTGAATTTGCTCCTTATGTTCAGCACAGTTTTTTGGATAAGAGTATATTGGTACGATTACAAGCAGGTTACTCTACAGCTTCATACGAAGTGTTTGAAGAAGGAGATACATTACCAATTCGTGTTTCGGCTTTTGAGTTTGGAGATGGTAGAGATTTACTTAATCCAGAAATGAATGGAAATCTATTTGTACGAGTAGGAGCTACCTATCGCTTTCATCTGGATAAAAAATAAAAACAACTAAGTTTTTGATCTTACTAAAATAGTCATCATAAACACTTTTATGATGATTTGTGGATATCTGTTTACAACTTGTTTTTACTTTCTAAAAAAAATGTAATTTATTTGCTGTCGGGAAAAAATAATGATTTGGAATATCAAGAAAAAGAAAAAGAGCAAGTAAAAACCTATACACGGTATAACTTCTTTAATAAAACGTATTGTATTTTTAGAGGGGCTTCACTACGTGAAATATCAAGAAGAAAACCTAATTATAGAAGCGAATCTGGCAGTACGTATTATTATACAAAACAAGGTGTATATCGATTGTCTAATCATTGGGGAAGAGCAGCCAAATGCCAATGGCGATTGATCTCTGATGTGCCTGCAGAAATTGATGATTTACGACTGGGGTATGCCGATTGGGTAGATTTTAGAGAAAACTTGGATCCAGATATAGATGCATACTATATTTCTGTAGATTTTGAAACCAAGAAGGTAAGCTACATGCATAAAGACAATCCTAATTATGATCAAATAGCCGTATTGCGATCTGCAGATGCTACTCGTAAACTGATCAAGCAAATTAAGAACCTTTTAGAAACTCATAAATGGGCAAAATACTATGATTATGAAGATCTCGAAGAATTTCGCGAAGAGGTAGTTACTCGATTAATTAATAGTAATCTTACCCTTAATGAATTAAGAAGAGAGTTGATTTAATACTATTTTGGTAAGGGTACGTAAGTGTTATCTCCTTGAACTTTAGGAAACTCTTTGTTTTTCCATAGTTTTTTTGCTGTTTCGATTTTATCTTTACTAGCAGAAACAAAATTCCAATAAATATATCGTTCTTCAGTAAATGGTTGACCACCAAAAAGTAATACATGCGTATTTTCCTTTAAAACAATAGTGCAGTTATCGTCAGTTTTAGATACCAGCATATTTCCTTGTTCGACTACTTCATTACAAGCCTCGATTGCTCCATTTACAATGCAAATCCCTATTTCGCCATGCAATTCTCCTTTAATTTTCAGTTCATATTTTGATTTCGTTTTAACTTCAACCATAAACAATTCAGAATGAACGGGTAGAGGAGAGGTTTTGTTATATCCGGTTCCGGCAATGAGTCGGTATTGAGTGTCATTATCTGTCCAGGTTGGTAACTCATTAGCGTCAATATGATGAAATTCGGGTTCGATATCTTCAAGATTTTTAGGCAAAGCTACCCATATCTGATATCCCTGAGCGATAAACTCAGAGCCATCTCTAAGATCATTAGGAGTACGTTCTGTATGTGTTACTCCTTTGCCCGCAACCATCCAGTTAACCGATCCAGGAGAGATACGTTGATGGGTGCCAATACTATCGCGATGCATTACTTCACCTTGTAACATATAGGTAAGTGTGCATAAACCAATATGAGGATGCTGATCTACATCCATATAATGTCCCTTTTTGATAGTAACCGGTCCCATATGATCAATAAATATGAATGGACCTACCATTCTCTTTTTCCTAAACGGAATAAGCCTGCCTACCAAGAAATCACCGATATCACGACTACGTTCTGGGATAATTAAACGTTCATTAGACATTTTGTGTTTATCTTTTAGATATAAAACATAAAAATAGGCTTTTTTAAAAGTGATTACGTTAAATGTATATTAACGTGAGTTTTTTTTATAAAACTCACGTCAATATATGATTGTGCTTATTTTGAATAGTCAATCAAGTTGATTTACTTGATAAGCACGGATTTTGTGGATTTACCATTTGCTCCATCTACAGTTACATAATACACCCCGGGTTTGAGTCCAGATGTGTCTATATACAAAGAAGGATTTTTGGTGGTATATAATTTCAAAGCTTTTCCATATGCATTAAACAACTTCACACTTACTGCTGTGTTAGATGCTGATTTGCGCAATGAATTTGTGTTTTCTTTAAAATTGATATTATCAATGTTTATTGTAAACCCATTTGGTGTACTTGGGTTAGGAAACATTGTAAAACAAGGCAGAAAACCACAACCTCCTGTATCATCACAGATCTCGTTTGTACCACCATAACCGGTAATAGTTTTATTGCAAGCAGTAACTTGTACATTAACATTGCCTGGGTTTGTTCCAAAATTCTTTACTCGGATTCTTGCTGTATTTCCTGTAGTTCTCATGATAACCCCATTACTAGCCGACCATTCATATTGTGCACCAACAATATTTGCAGGAGTAGTATTTGCTACAAAATCATAAACGACATCACAAGAACCATTTGTTTTTACTACCGAAACACGTTTAAAATCACATATCGTAATAGCTTTACATTGCATACAAGGTTCTATTCTTTCTCTATATTTGGTAATGCATACTTTACCAGGTCTACCATAAGGGCTTTTTAGTTTTACTGTTCTCTCTGTATTGCTGCCAGATATTTGTAGTCCACCTGTAACAGACCAAAAATAGCTAGCGCCACTTACAGCATTGGTACGATATGTTTTTTCAACGCTAGACGCTATTGTTTCAGGACCATTTAAAGGGCAAGTTTTACATTGTCCATAAATATTGATTGTGAACCCTAGAAATATGATTAATGGTATTGTAAATTGTATTTTTTTCATCAGTATTAAATTTTGATTGTTTTGATTATTCTAAACATGGTTCGGGTTGATTACATAAATCACAAGCTGCATTAAAAGAAGCAATTGTATAAAAACCACAACACGTGCCTACTTTTACTCCCACTTTTGGATTACTAATATCTGTATCAATAAAAATGGTTGAAGTTCCTTGACCAGAAACTATTTCCCCATCATCAACAAACCATCTATAATTCAGGTCACAATCGCTTTCTTCACCAAGATTAGTAAATACCTTAAATCCAATGCTAGAACATCTTGAGCTTGTACCATAAGGTTCTATACCAGCTCCGAATAATCTGCATTCATATGGATCTACTACTTTTATTTCCCTACAAAACGTACATGGTTCTTCTCCATTTTTATAACTTGTAATACATAGTTTACCAGGTTCTTTGGTTAATCCCTGTACATAAACTGAAGAATTTTTATTTCCCCAAATAATTTCTAATCCACCAGTAGTCGACCAAAAATAACTATAACCAGATTTTTCTTGAGTTTTATAATTTTTGATATCGTCTAAAAAAAGATAAGAATCTCCGATTATTGTGCAAGAATTACATTCTTGAGCATTTGAAGGGGTTATCATTATTATGAAGATCCCAAATAATAATAAATAAAAACATTTTGTTTTGCATAATGCATGATTAATTTTAAAATTCATTGTGCTTATAATTTAATGTTTTGCCTACTCTATTGTCGGTTTTTCAGCTTTCTCCATCTTAATTTTTTTATCTTGACAAAATTAATAGTGAACATTTATACCTATTGTAACAGATGTTTCTAATTCGGGTACTTTTGTTTCAAAAAAAGTAGTAGCTACAATTCTTGCTTCTAACAATGCCTTTTATGAATAGGGTAGTATAATAGTATTGCGATTACAAGATGTAATAGCTGTATTCTTTTTGGCCTTAGGGTAAGTTTTTATATAAAAAGCTGTAATTCTGAGATATACTTTATGATGATAATATTGTAGTTATACATACGTTTTTACTTTAAAATAATTCACTATCTTTTCATCTGTTTAAAGATATAATCAACTAACATAATCAACCTTATACCTACTCATGGAAATTTTTTCTTCATACAATGTCATTATAGGAGTATCACTTATCATTATTTTATCATTTATTTTTAATGGTGTAGCCAAAAAGACCAATATCCCTGCGGTATTGATGTTAATTATTTTAGGAGTAATTCTACAATATATTCTTAAAGCTTTTGGAGGTGATACTGATTCTTTTGGACCTATTTTAGAAGTATTAGGAATTGTTGGGCTGATTATGATTGTACTCGAAGCCGCCCTCGAGCTAAAACTGAAAAGTGATAAGCTTATGCCTATCCTTAAATCTATGGCAATTGCTTTAATAGGATTAATAGCTTCTACCTTTATAGCGGCAGTAATTCTAAAGGCATTGATAGAAGGAATGACAATGCAATCGGCCTGGTTATATGCAACCCCATTATCGATATTATCCAGTGCAATTATTATCCCTAGTGTAAGTGGATTGTCTGAAGCTAAGAAAGAATTTCATATCTATGAAAGTACATTTTCTGATATCCTTGGGATTATGTTGTTTTATTTTTTAACAGGACGATTAAACCCAGCAGAAGACTCTGGAGTAGGAGGTTTTTTCTTAAACTTAATACTTACAATTGTGATTTCATTAGTAGCAAGTTATGCTATTATCATTATTTTTCAGAAGATAAAAAGCCAAGTTAAGTTATTTTTATTGATAGCTGTATTACTACTATTATATGGTTTAGGCAAAAAGATGCATTTATCATCCTTAATCATTATCCTAATCTTTGGGTTAGTGATTGCTAATATGAAATTGTTTTTTCAAGGAAGATTGCGTGAATTCTTAGATTTTGAAAAAGCAAAATCTATTTATCATGAATTGCATGTCATTACTGCAGAAACAGCTTTTGTTGTACGTACTTTATTCTTCGTAATTTTTGGGATTACTATAGTACTTTCTTCATTATTAAGCTTAAAAGTAACGCTAATTAGTATCTTGATATTAATTTCGATTTATGCAATACGATACGGATTGTTACGCCTTTTTATGGGTAAAGATATTTCTCCGCAAGTATTTATAGCCCCAAGAGGATTAATAACAGTACTCTTATTTTATGCAATTCCGGCTGAAGCTATGATAGACGGTTTTGAACCTGGGATATTATTATTTGTGATTATTGGCACCAGTTTAATTATGACTGGCGGGATGATAAGAGATAAAAAAATGAACCCAGTTACATTAGGAGAAGCAACAACAGAAGATGCTATCGAAGAAACGGAATATTTTATTAATAATACTACAGATTTAAGTGAGCTTGATGATTTGAATGCGGCTGACGAGCATGAGACAGAATAATGAAACGATTACACCGATTAACTGCAATATTAGTTAAACTACAATCAAAAAAGATTGTGCAAGCAGCAGAACTTGCTAATAAGTTCGATGTAAGTTTGCGTACTATATATCGAGATATGCAAGCACTCACTGATGCAGGAGTACCCATAGGTGCAGAAGCCGGCACTGGATATTTTTTGGTTGATGGATATTCATTACCACCAGTCATGTTTACCGAAAAAGAAGCCAATGCTTTATTAACCGCTTCAAAAATTATTGAAACAAATAATGATCAATCCTTGATTAATGAATATCAAGAAGCTATTGATAAAGTAATCGCGGTACTTAGAACGCAACAAAAAGAAAAATTAGAGATTTTAGAACAACGTATGTACACGTATTCTAAAGATGAGTTTTATCCAAGTAATTCACTATCTGTAATACAACAAGCCATAACAGATTTTAGGATTTTAGAAGTTCAATATACAGCAGCTACAAAAGCATTAACCAAGAGAGTAATACATCCTTTAGGAGTATATTTTACTAATAATACCTGGATATTGATCGCATACTGTACTTTGCGTAAAGATTATCGCCAATTTAGAACTGACCGTATTAGTAATCTTATAGAAACTCAAGAATTTTTCCCTCCACAACAATTTACACTCGAAGATTATTTTAAACAATATTCGGGCACTTATGATACTTTATAAAATTCTCCTGACATAGGGTTGTCATCTGTAGGTTTTAGTTTTGATTAAAATTAATATTTATGAACACATTAATCGTAATCATTATGGTAAATCTATTATTTAGTCCTACCGCAGAACCTGATCAAAACGTCCTATCATTGAAAAACAAAACCAATGTAGTAGAAGTAGTATTATTCGAAGTCAATCCAAACTATTCTAAAGAAACTGCAGAAAATGCATTAACCTCATTAAATGATGTCTTAAAAATGCAGGATGGTTTTATAAAAAGAACTACCGCTAGTACTGAAGATGGCAAATACATTGATATTGTATATTGGACAGATATAAAATCTGCAAAAAGAGCAGCAGAAGATGTACTAAAAAATGAAAAAGCAGCCAAAGTCTTTGAAGTAATTAAACCGGCATCAATACAGATGTATCACTTTAATGTTTTTAATCAATTTGAAGAATAGCATTTTTACAACATAAATACTATCATTTTTTATTAGATTTGATAGTGCATCTTATAGCATTAATTCACTATGATTCCAGAGCATATACATAACAGAAAAGGAGCCAGAAGTCTAAAAGACCTTAACCCAGAAGTTATAAAATATCTAAATAAGGGGCAAATAGAAACGGCAAACCTTATGGAGTGGTTAGCCGTAGATCAATTAAAATTATTAAAAATTATTTTGAATGACCTTGGAAAACCTGATTGGTATGATAGTTTTTATGAAGCTGTTACTGCTCAAAAAAAACCTTCAGCAAATGCTAATACTAAAGTAATTGCAACTACTTTTTTAGAATTAACAGAAGACACAGATATACTACATTATCTTTCTAGTCACGTTTCAGATGTACCAAGGTGTTGGGCAACCTATTGGGCAGGAATCAAAGAGCCAGAAATCACTCAAAAGATTGAAACTCTTAAACCATATTGTGCAGATACTCATTTTGGGGTGCGTGAAGTGGCAATATTTGCTGCAAAAGAATCTATTATTGATAATTTAGATCCAGCAATTGATATATTGTCAAAATGGATCAAAAATCCTGATGAAAATATTCGTAGATATGCAGTAGAGGTCACTAGGCCTATAGGTGTATGGACAAAAAAAATAGATGCACTTAAAGAAAATCCAGAAAAAGGAATATCTATTCTCGAACCTCTTAAATCCGACCCCTCAAAATATGTAAGAGATTCTGTTGGTAATTGGCTTAATGATGCCAGTAAAACGAGGCCAGATTGGGTATTGGATATTTCTAAAAAATGGGAAAAAGATTCTCAAACTAAAGAAACACAATATATCCTTAAAAAAGCATTGAGAACTATTTCTAAATAGTAAATTTCTGATGCAAACATTATCTATTATTGTTGGTAAATTTTTGTTTTGGTAAAATAGTAATCTATAGTATCGAAAACCTTATTGTTTATAATTTCTTACTGTTCATTCAAAAATCTTATGATTTGACATCTTGGTTTTCAGAAATAAGTAATACATTAGAATAGCTTTTGTAAAAAAGAACGAAGCCGAATCAATTCAAGTCTAAAGAAAATAGGTGTATATATGATCATCAATACAGAATTAGAACATAAAGAAAACTTGTTTCCGGGGAAAATAATTTCTTTCTCTCAAAACGGAGATAAAATAAACTTTAGAACAGAAAATCATGTTATCCTTCAAGTAACTGTAGTACGTGATCGTGTAGTTCGTTTTCGATATGCAACAGATAATAGTTTTGAAAAAGATTTTTCGTATGCAATAAGTGAAGACGCAGTAAGAGGATATACTACATTAGAGATTGAAGAGCATGCCGCACAGTATTCAATATTAACAAATAGCATTAAAATTACTATAGACAAAAATGATCTACAGACAACTATATATGATCTGCATGGTACTGTTATTTGTAAAGATGATTTTGGGTTTCATTGGGAGCAAAGCTATGAATATGGTGGCAACATTGTAAAAATGAGTAAATCTGCTCCACAAGGAGAGTACTACTATGGCTTAGGGGATAAACCAATGCACCTTAATCTACAAGGCAAAAGGATAGAAAACTGGGCAACTGATCAATATGCTTTTGTTAAAGACCAGGATCCGTTATATAAAAGTGTTCCTTTTTACATAAGTATGTATCAAGAAAGAGCCTATGGTATTTTCTTTGATAATACATTTAAAACATTTTTTGATTTTTGTAATGAGCGCCGCAATGTAACTAGTTTTTGGGCAGAAGGAGGGGAGATGAACTATTATTTCTTTTATGGTCCTAATATGCAGGAAGTAGTTACACAATATACAGATCTAACAGGAAAACCAGAATTACCACCGCTATGGGCTTTAGGATATCATCAATGTAGATGGAGCTATTATCCCGAAAGTAAGGTAAAAGAAATTACCAGCGAATTTAGAAAGCTTAAAATCCCTTGTGATGCGATCTATCTAGATATTGATTATATGGAAGGTTTTAGATGTTTTACCTGGAATAAAGAATATTTTCCAGATCCTAAACGTATGGTAGCCGAATTGGCAGAAGATGGTTTTAAAACTATTGTGATCATTGATCCAGGAATTAAAATTGATGATCAATACTGGGTGTTTAAAGAAGCAATGGAAAACGATTATTTCTGTAAACGCGCAGATGGGCCATATATGCGGGGAAAAGTATGGCCAGGAGAATGCTATTTTCCTGATTTTACGAATCCTGAAGTAAGAACATGGTGGTCTGGATTATTCAAAGAAATTATCGATGAAATAGGAGTAAAGGGAGTATGGAATGATATGAATGAACCTGCGATTATGGAAGTGCCTACTAAGACATTCCCCGATGATGTGCGACATGATTATGATGGTAACCCTTGTAGTCATAGAAAAGCACATAATATTTATGGCACCCAGATGGCGAGAGCAACTTATCAAGGAGTAAAACAATTTGTATACCCTAAACGGCCTTTTATCATCACCAGATCGGCATACTCGGGTGCTCAACGCTATAGCTCATCATGGACAGGAGATAACATAGCGACATGGGAACATCTTTGGGTTGCCAATATGCAGGCGCAACGTATGAGTATGAGTGGTATGTCATTTACCGGTAGTGATATTGGTGGTTTTGCAAAACATCCAACCGCAGAGTTATATGCTCGATGGATACAACTGGGAGTTTTTCATCCATTTTGTAGAACTCACTCCTCTGGAGATCATGGCGATCAAGAACCTTGGACTTTTGGTGAAGAAGTAGTAGATATAACACGAAAATATGTAGAGTTACGCTACCAATTATTACCATACCTCTACACAATGTTTTGGGAATATGCAACAGACGGTATTCCTATGTTAAAACCACTAGTGTTGTTTGACCAAACAGATACACAAACCCATTATAGAACGGATGAGTTTATCTTTGGAAATCAAATCCTAGTATGTCCCGTACAAGAACCAAATGCAAAAGGGAGACGCATGTATATCCCAAGAGGTAATTGGTACAATTACTGGACCCGTGAATATATTAAAGGAGGCATAGAGTGTTGGGTAGAAGCCAATCTCGATACAATCCCCTTGTTTATTAAAGAAGGAGCTATTATCCCCAAATATCCTATTCAACAATATGTTGGTGAAAAGAAAATAGAAGAATTAAAACTTGAAATCTATTTCAAATCTGGCAGCAAAGAAACCTCTAAAGTTTATGAAGATGCTCAGGATGGGTACGATTATGAAAACGGAAAATTTAATGTAAGAAGCTTTTCTTTTACAGGAAAAGAAAATGAAATCTTATTAGAACAAGATAAAACAGGGAGTTATGATACCGAATACAATACTTTTAAGATTGAAATTATTGGATTGCCTTTTCAGATTAAAGAAGTAGAGATTGATAATGTGAAGATTTCTTTAGAAGATATACAATATAATAAGAGTGATAATACCATAGAGGTATCTAAAGATTTTACTAAACTACTTATTATGTCATAAGTATCAATACAAGCAATCAACTTCTTTTGATTGCTTGTATAATTTGATCTACACGATTTCGTATTTTATCTCTAGATCTTCTACTACCGCCAATACGATAACCAATATTTCCTGCTTTATCCAACATGCGTTGGTAGCTAAGACCAGCAATAGAAAAACTTAAATATCGAGTTCTTTGATTATGTAGATAAACTGCTTTTGAGGCCACTTCTGGATCTTGAAAAAGATACTCCCACTCTTGATATTTGGATAGATCTGCTATTTTATCAGCATCACCAAAGTTTCTCCAATTCATTTTTACATTATTGATTTTTGGATTAGTACCTCTATAATTTAAAACATAATTTATGATTCGTTTATAAGCAGGCCGCCAAGTGGTTTGAATCAGCCCTAAACCAGAGAATTTATAAACATCACATTGACATAAAAAATCTACCTCTGCATCGTTTAATCTAACATTTGGAAATGTGCTTCCTCGCCAATTAAATCTTTTAAGATAATCCAACCGGACACCCGGAGTTTTATGAGCCCTCACAAAATCCGGATCATGAATTAACTCATGAATAGATTTTGCACTTCTAGAATCATTATAACTTTTCTTCTTTCCTCTATTGGTTCCATAAGCATATTTTAATCTCGCTAATAGTGAGACCCAGTTAGATTCCCTAATAGATTTAAATTTCCCTCCAGTTTCATTAATAATTGCAGATACTAATCCCAAAAACTGAAATAGGTTTATAGATGATTCACCATATAATACAGGGATTTGATCAAAAACATTTTTAAAGTTTCTCTTATAGGTTATCCCTGAAGGAATATTTCTTCTACGCCAATATGGGTTTTTACCACCTACTTTGCTTCTAAAAAAATCTACAAAATCTTGGCCGGTAGTTTGTTGAAAGAATGTATTAATATCATTAGAGTTTCTAAAAGTAGTACCTCGCATTATGGATAGGGTTAAAGTCGTCCTTCCATTTGTTGATGGTGTGGTAGGAGTAATATTTCCTGGGCTACTGCCATTCATTTCTTTTTTGAAAAAATTATAAATACCTCTTTTGGTTTTACTCCCTAATTTTCCATCTACACCAGCACTACCAATATTAAAACCTGCTTGCTGTAGATACGCCTGAATTTCTCTAATTTCTGAAGCAGTATTAAGCTCTGTAAGATTGTGTGTGTCTTCTCTCCATTCGGGATAATATCGATATCTTGTTTTCATCTGTACTAATTTTTATATAACATTCCCATTGCTAGCTTCTAATAGCGTATAGGTAAACCATGTACCTTTACCATATTTTCTTTCAACTCTTTTACATAGTGCTATTAACTCATTAAAATCAGTTTGTTTTTTAAATACTTGGCAGCCTGCCGACCAACTATTAACATCAATAGAGTTTCTTCCTGCTTTATGGATATTAATCCCAAAATAACCTGTGTATTCTTTACCCCCATGAAAATCAAGCTTATGGTCCTGGTTTTTGTCTCTAAACACAGTTACTTTTCCTCCTCGTTGTACTAGAGCAGTATATTTTCTTCTATGTAACCCTAATTTGTATGTATTTTTATATTGCCCAACTTTTAGAATTGCGGTTCCATTAGTATTGATCATTTTTCTGCCTAAAAATGCACTTCCAGGATCTGTTGTGATTGGGTATTGTTTTATGGTATATCTTCCATTTTCTTTCCAGATTATATACAACTGATCATTGAATAAATTTGCTGTAGAATCAAGATTTCTAATACCTATAATATTTAGTTTTAAATCATCATCATAAAATGTATATCCTTTTCTCCTAAAAATATCTTTAAAATTTTGTACTGCCAATGGTGCATTTTGCGGTCGGGTAGGAGTATTGGGAGATGTTGGATTGCTAGGAGTATTTGTATTGCTAAAATGAGATTTGAAATAATCATGAATAGCTTTCTTGGTCATAGATCCCAGATCTCCATCGGCACCCCAACGACCAAGATCATATCCTTTTTGTATTAAGAATGCTTGAATTTCTCGTACCTCGTTTGCTGTATTGAGCTCAGCATATGGTTGATAACCATTATAAAGGTGTTGATTTGTGTAATGTCTTAGAGTTCTCATATCGTATTTTCTTTTTTGTGAGATCTAATAATAGTTTTCTTTCATTAATAACCCCGTAACCAGATTTATTCATCACTGTAGTATTAGCATTGACGTATGGATCACAAAAGCGTAATAAATAATGCCTTAAAGTATAGATATTAACTTTTGGGTATTGTTCTAGGATTTTAGCCACCAAAGATGCTACAAAAGGTGCAGCCATACTCGATCCACTCTTTCGGGTTAATTTACCACTTGAGTAGGATTCAAACTTTGATGCTGATCTGGCAGCGGGAACCTTAGATCCCGGTGCTATAATTTCTGGCTTTATTCGACGATCTATTGTCGGCCCGGCACTACTAAACGACATAGGCTCTTTTTTTGAACTATCCTGATCATATGCACCTACTGTTATTGTAAGAGGAGCATTACAAATTGATCCGATAGTGTGATTTGTATCAACATCTGATGGGTGAAAATGTGATTGCCCTCTATCATCACGCTCTATATAAGCATTATATTTTCCATTCTTAACAGAAGTGCCCATAATCTTAACGATAAAACGTTGTGATTTTGGACTCCCAGCTAGTATGATATCTATATGGTTTTTGCCTGTATTGGGTTCGTTTTTACGATGAAATATGATCCCATTTTTATCACCATCAAAACTTAATGTACTATCTTCAAAAGATTTTGTACCACCAATATATTCTTCATTATCATTATAAATCTCAACCGAAAATTCATCATTAGCCTCATACCAGATTTCCATTTCATTGGCAGTTCGGTCTCGTTTTTTAAAGATCCATTCTACTTCGGTAGATTCACCTTGGTTTAATATTCCCGAATGATGGCATTTTGATTTGAAATAGTTACCTGTACTTTGTACGATTGCAAACCCTGCACGTTCTCGTAATGCATTATTTAGCGCTAACTCGACCACAGTCTCACCCGTGTGGGCATCACCATGACCACCTAAGCTCATGTTAATAACACATGGTCGATCACCTGCTTGTGATAGTATAAAATCAATTCCTTCAATTAATTTTACAGAATCCCCAAGAGATAAATCAGATCCATTTACATAATTAGAACCCATATCCACAGCTACGATAGGGGAGTTTCCTGCATATCCTTTTTTACCAATAGTTCCAGCAGCAGCAGCAATACCTAATACATGAGTGCCATGCATACCTCTTCCCATTAAATCTGATCGCCCTGGATGATATCCTAGCGTTCTAAAAGGCATATCACTGTCTAGCGCATCATCTATTTGGTTTTGGTAAAATACTTCACCATAGCCATATTTGTTTGGAGTTTTGTTTTTGAGAGGTTGCGCCCATATTTTTTCGAATCGGGTGTTACCTTCAGGATCAAAAAAATCGGGATGAGTAAAATCAAAACCAAAATCTATGATCCCAAAAACAACATTACTTTTTCTTTTACTATATGATTTTGGATTTCCTAAAAAGCTTTCATATGCCCCTGCATCTTCTAAATCTGAATTATAATTATTTAACGGAATAACTTGTGGTGCCTTAAGACTTCGTGTTGCTACATGATCATACACTACCATGAGGTATTTGCGTGAAATTCTGCAGCTAATAATATCTCCAAATTGTGAAATCACTTTTACATGCGGGGGGATACTGTTTTTGTCCTTAAGTCGCATTAATAGATGTAATTCTTCATTAGGATTACCTTTTACTATGAGTTTAAGACGTGGATCCATTTTATGTCGTTATTTTAGTTTTATTCGTTTTAGAAACTGTTACTGTCTCTTTAGGTGTAACAGGAGTAGGAGCATCAAAATCAAAATATTTGATGTCGTTTATCAAACTTCCTAAAGGTGAAAGAATATTGATAAAGAACACTGTAAAATCTTGATGACTTATAGAGTTGATTTCTAAAGTTGTATGAATTTTTTTTAAGAATTCTTCATCTAATAGTTTTTCAAATTTATGTGCTCTATCTTTAATTGTTTTTGCCTTTTTTGCTTTGCTAGCTTTAATTTTTTGCAAATTGCTTATAAACTTTTCACTACAAACATTTTCTATTGTTTCTTCTAATTGTCTTATGTGCATAGAGTTATTAAAATCTTTAAAATCGATTTTTTCTTTCTCAAAAAATGCTGTTAAATCATTATTTTCAAAACTATCAAAGGATCTATTCACTTTTTCATTGATCTCTTGTAGTTGTTTATCTACTCCACTAATAGGAGTTAACTTCTTACTTATTTCGTCAATTTTACTTTCTACGGTAGTATCAGTAGGTTTGGTAACATGCGTCTTTATTTCATTTAAATTCTTATCAAAAGAGTCAATAGGAATTAATTGTGTTTTTATTTCTTTAACATGATTACCGATAGAAGTTTTTAACGCTTCTATTTCTTCTACTATTTTTTTTACTTCGCTACCAGTATTTTGATCTGCTGTATCTCCTTTTGGTTCACAATTACTGTTTCCGGTGTTGTCTCCTGTATCTCCTTTAGGGTCGGCAGTGCCATTATCCGTATCCTTTGGTTCTCCACCTGAAGGTGTTGAAGGAGTATGAGGTGGTATTGGTGTCGCTGGCACTACGGGCGTTGCAACTACTGTTGCTTTTTCTATAGTTTCTGCATTTTTTGCAGTTAGAAGTTGAAATACCATCGAAAAGCTCTTATTTGTACTTACTTTATCGATTAAAAATGATTTTAAGATAAAATCATTTTGATCCTTTAAGTTATTATTTTCTGCGATGATTTTTGGGAACAGAAATCCTGTTAATAAGCTATTTTCCATTGTTTTAATTTTATAAAAGGGACCTGGTTATACTTTTTTAGCACTAGCAAGCCCCTTAATTAATTTGAAATTATTTGTTCATTGTCATCATTAAGACCAAAGGCAAAAGATTGTTGTCATCACTATCTCCGTCCTTTTGTGACATCATTAAGACCAATGGAAGCATCATATCACTTGATGATGATTTACCAGTGCCAGAATCACCCATTGTTGTCATCATAGGTAACAATAAACTCATGGTCTGATCAAACTTTATAGTTTTGTTATCAGATTTTTCAACGATAGTGCCTGGTCCGGGATTATCACCAGAACCTGGTATTATCTGAAGATTTGACTCATCAAATTTTGGTTTATTTAATAATGATCCAAGCATACTGGTCATTTGCATGTTCTTTAATACTTTGGTTTGGTTTTTATCCTTTCTTGAAAGATTACTTACCACATCTGTATATTTACCATCTAATGACTTAATAGACTTACCGTTAATTAAAGAACTCTTTTTAAGAGTATTTACATCTTTTGATATCGCGTCTAAAGACTTTTTGAATTCAGTTTTAGAAACTACGTTACGATTACTACTAGGTGTAGATATTTTTTTTCCATAATTAGATTTTTGTCTAGTTCTTCTCGGATGTCTAGGTCTAATTCTTCTGGATCTCCATGCATTTCCGCCTCTAAATCTACGTCCTCTTCGTCGTCCTCTTCGACGCCCTCTTCGTTTTCGCTCGGAGAAATCCTCTCCATATTCATCACCTAAAATATCATCATAATCGTCATCATAATCCTCGTCTAGTAGATCCTCGTCTAATAAGTCGTCATCTAATAGATCTTCGTCATAATAATCCTCATCTAATAAATCATCATCTAATAGGTCTTCTATTAGGATGTTATCTTCTAGGTCATAATAATCTTCTGCTGTATACATAATTTTTAAAGTTTGAGTTATTAATTTCTAATTCTAAAGTGTTTGTTAAACTTCTTGTTAGCAGGGCTAATGAATCTGTTATATTGTACAAAATCAGGAACAAAAAAACCTGGAATACCTTCGCCATCACAATTGTCACACATTTCATCTTCACCAAAGCACTCTGGGCAAGCCCCTAAAGCTTCTGCCAGATCTTGTGTAAATTCTACTTCTTCTTCAAGTTCTTCTCTTAGGCTATTGATAAGATTAACGAGTTTACTTTGTGTTTTTTTTAGCTTTATAATTTTACTTTTATAAGCTTTATCTTTGTTTTCGACTAATTCGGCTTCAGGTATTGAGTCACTGTCTGAATCTGTTTGGTTGCTGTCTGTATCCATCATTTCCATTAGACTCAAATATTCTTCCCATTCAGGTTTTTGTTTTCTCAAATATGCAATCATTGGATTCATCTCGCCCTATTTTATATTTGGATTAATATTAGGCACTATATTCTTCGATAAGTGCTTCAATTCTTTCCTCTCTTTCTTCTGGATTATTGATTACCAATTCGCCATAATCATCAACCAAATACTCATTATCATCTAGCAAATCATTTTCATAATACTCTGCTATAATCCCTTCAGTTAAATAGTTAATAGCTTCTACAGCTTCTAAGAAATCGTAATCGCTTTCTGCGATATTTTCTGTTGGAATATTGCTATTTGCTCGGCCAAAAAGCTGTGCTTGGAACCCTGGATTGTTTACTATGTTTGATAGTACTGCTGGCGAATTTTCTACATGCTCTTCAACATCTTCTCGATATCTAGGTCTTATTGGATTTCTGGAAGCATATCGATTGGCAGCTCGTAATGCATGTCGACCTGCTCCTCTAACGTGTCTTCTAGTATTTCTCCATGCATTTCTTAGCTGTGGATTTCTTCTACGTCGTCTTCTTGATGACGTTCTACGTCGTCTTCTACGGGTTTTAAAATTAGGAATCCGATCAAGAGCTTTTGATCCTGCTCCTGCTAGATTTCCTGCTAAACCACCTACCATACCACCTAATTGAGGTACGCCAAATGCTGTTCCTACAGCGGTACCGATTGGTTGTGCCACTTTAGAAACCACTTTTAATGCCCCAGAGCCTACTTTTTTTGCAAAGTTTCCAATACTTTTCCAAAAACTTTCAGCTTCTTCAGGTGTCATTTCACCCACTTTTTCAATCAAAAAATCATCAATTATTTCTTCTGATGATTCACCTACTTCAGGTTGAAAAATATAGCGGACTGCATCATAAAAATCTTGCTCACTAAATGACTCTCCATGATATACTTCTTGATATAAACTCATAATACAATTCATTAAATGTTAATAATAAAATTTCATCGAACCCAAATTGTGCACCATTTGGGTAGTATCAAATTTCAAAATCATAAAGGGATATTACTAAAGTCAAAAAACTGTTTTTTTATGTGAAAATCCCCCAAATATAAAAGGAGTAAACACCCCAATATTTATAAGCTAAAGTGCTGGTGTCAACCCCGTATTTTATCCTAAATTTGATGAGGGAAAACCATATACATAAAACCATATTTATTGGTATATTGAGTATTGCAGAGTTTTGGTTAAAAAAATGAATTTTACTATGGAAATGTAGTACGATTTTTGATGACAATTGGTTTTTTAGAAAACAGATTATCGGTGTATAAGACCATTAATCGAATATTGTTATGAAAAATTGAAAAAATAATAAAATTATGACCATAGATTTTGTTAATTTTATGTTTCAAAATTATGCTAGATATGAATATCAAAAAATCAATAATTTTAGTTGGATCATTTCTGTTATTATCCTCTTGTGCTACTAATCCATTTACTGGTAAGCAGACATTAGCTTTGGTACCAAATTCTCAGATATTACCGATGGCTTTTCAGCAGTATAATCAGTTCTTGGGAGAGAATAAAGTAGTAACTGGGACTTCAGATGCCCAAATGATCACTAGAGTAGGGCAAAAGATCGCTAAAGCTTCAGAACGTTGGTTAAATGCCAATGGATACCAAGGATATCTTAAAGATTATAAATGGGAATATAACCTTGTCGATGATAAGACCGTTAATGCTTGGTGTATGCCAGGAGGTAAAATTGTATTCTATACAGGTATTTTACCCATAGCCAAAGATGAAACAGGGATAGCAGCTATAATGGGGCATGAAGTCGCCCATGCACTCGCAAATCATGGACAACAACGAATGAGTGCAGGTCAGTTACAACAAGTAGCAGGAACTGCGACTGCTATTGCAGTAAGTGGAAAAGATCAAAAAACTCAACAAATAGTTGGTACCGCTTTTGGATTAGGTAGTCAGTTTGGCGTGATGTTACCATTTAGTAGAAGTCATGAAACCGAAGCAGATCGCATAGGGTTACAACTAATGGCAATCGCTGGATATAATCCAGATGAAGCTGCAAATTTATGGAGACGTATGAAAGCTAATAGTGGAGGGCAAGCACCACCCGAGTTTATGAGTACGCATCCATCAAGTGATACTCGTATTAATAATCTTACGGCATGGGCTCCTGCAGCAAGAGCCGAGGCACGTAAATTTGGGATTACTTCCTTTAAATAATCGTAAACTTTATTTTCTTAAAAAGATTATACCTATTTTAGAAGCTGTTCTGAAAAAAAACAGAGCAGCTTTTTTAATTTAGTTTGATTAGCTATTTCACATAGATATGAGTAAAACACTACCTAAAGGGCATAAAAAATTATTAAATGCATGGGCATTTTATGATTGGGCCAACTCTGTATATAACTTAACAATCTCATCCGCGATATTTCCAATTTTCTGGGGAGCATTGACTATAATGAGAAATGATCAAGGAGATATCATAAATGACACCGTACAATTTTTAGGATATAATTTTAATAATGATTCATTAATTAGTTATGTAACAGCCTTAGCTTTTTTAACAGTTTCAATAATAAGTCCTTTACTCTCTGGTATTGCAGATTATGTAGGTAACAAAAAGAACTTCTTAAAGTTTTTCTGCTATTTAGGTGCTGTATCATGTATAGGCCTTTATTGGTTTAGTCTAGAGCACCTATGGTTTGGGTTATTATGCTACTTTTTTGCATTAATTGGCTTTTGGGCGAGTTTAGTATTTTACAATTCATATTTACCAGATATTGCCTTCCCTGAACAACAAGATGCAATTAGCGCCAAAGGATATTCATTAGGATATGTTGGTAGTGTTATTCTACTGATTATTAACCTTGTTATGATTATGAAGTTTGAGTGGTTTGGTTTTGAAGATGAAGGAGTACCAACCAGATTATCTTTTATTATGGTTGGAGTTTGGTGGATAGGGTTTAGCCAATACACATATTATTATTTGCCCAAAGGGAATAAAAAAGATGTACTTACAAAAGCAGTTGTTTTTAATGGCTTTAAAGAATTGAAAATGATCTGGAAAGCACTTCAAAAGGATATTAGGCTTCGTAGATATCTTAGTGCATTTTTTGTATATAGTATGGCTGTGCAAACGATCATGCTTATTGCTACCTATTTCGGAATTGAAGAACTTGATTGGGGAGAACAAAATGCCACTACAGGGTTAATTATTAGTATTTTGTTAATTCAACTTGTTGCTGTGGCAGGTGCTTACTTTACCTCTAAAGCTTCGGCAAAGTTTGGCAACATAAAAACATTAATCACAATTAATTTTATTTGGATAGGTATTTGTGTATTTGCATACACAATTACTACACCTTATGAATTTTATATAACAGCAGCAATTGTTGGATTAGTGATGGGGGGGATACAAGCTCTTTCAAGATCGACATATTCAAAATTTTTACCAGAAAATGCTGTAGACACCGCTTCATATTTTAGTTTTTATGATGTATCTGAAAAAATTGGGATTGTAATCGGTATGTTCTCATACGGTATTATTGCGCAAATGACAGGAAGTGTTCGCTATTCTATTTTATTTTTAATATTATTTTTTGTAGTAGGTCTCATTCTTTTATTTAGAGTACCTAGGACAAAACCATAAAAAAACACTAATAAACTTCTAATAACGAGTGTTTAACATAATTTCCTCGTGTTTTTTTGTATTTCATCTAAATTCAATTACTTAATTTATGATATAAGGAAATGTTATTTTGAAATATAATAATATTGGAAACGTTAACGTTATTAGCTACTTTTATAAAATAAAACTTATAACCATGAAAAAACTTATCTTAGTGTTAGTTGTTGCTATGCTGGCTTCATGCAGTGCACCTCAAAAAACAGTTATTGCTGCCAAAAAAACCTTAAAAGGAGAATGGTCGCTTGATAACATTACTTATGACCGTTCGGGGATATTCGAAGTAAACCTATATAATGATGCATCTGCAGAATGTTTTACGGGTAGTACTTGGAAATTTATACCTAACAATAATACAGGTAAATATGAAGTAAATCAAAGCAGTTGTGTTTCTACTGGAGCCCGAAATTTTAGATTTACAATTCCGAAACCAGAAGCAGATGGAGCATACTACTTTATGTTTAAACCGATTAATGAAAAGAAAAAAAGCACAAATAATAATGCTGGTTACAGAATGACACTACAACATCTTGATGATGCAACAATGACTTGGGCAATGACCGTAAGTCTTGAAGGTAAACCTTTTGTGATTACAATGAATTTTAATAAAATACAATAACACTCAAATCTTTAAAATGATGAAAAAGAATCTTAAAAATATAGCGGTTGCTTTGACTGCAGTAGCAATTTTAACGAGTTGTGATGCCGTACAAAATGCAAATAATACCCAAAAAGGTGCTGTAATTGGTACGGCAGCCGGAGCTGTACTAGGTGGTATTATTGGAAACAATGTAAAAAAGAAGAACTCAGCTCTAGGAGCAGTTATTGGTGGAGTAGTAGGTGGTGTTGCCGGTGGTGTTATCGGTAAACAAATGGATAAACAAGCTCAGAAAATTGAATCTGAGATTCCAGGTGCTGAAGTAACGAGAGTTGGAGAAGGTATTGATGTAGTATTTGACGAAAATAGCGGAGTGTACTTTGCTACAAATAAATCTGATATCAATGCAAAATCTAAAACGAACTTAAATAAACTAGCTGGTATATTTAAGGAGTATCCCGATACAAATATTATTGTTGAAGGTCATACAGATAGTACAGGTGATGATACTTATAACATGTCATTATCACAGAAAAGAGCTAATGCGGTAACAAATTATTTAGTTTCACAAGGAATAAGTAAAAGCCGTCTTACAACGTATGCACATGGCGAGACCTTACCAAAGTATGATAATGCAACTCCTGAAGGGAGAGCAAAAAACAGAAGAGTAGAACTTGGTATCGTTGCTAATGAAAAAATGAAAAAAGAAGCTCAAGAACAAGTTAAACAATAGTTTTTTTGTAATAACAAATTTAAAATCCCGACGATATGATCGGGATTTTTTTGTACTCAATTTTTATGTACCTTCATTACATGAATATACATTCACATATCTTAATTATCGGTGGGGGTTTAGCTGGATTAACCAGCGCAATTCACTTAGCCAAAAAAGGTGTTTCGGTTGTTTTAATTGAAAAAGATAGTTACCCAAAACATAAGGTATGTGGAGAATATATCTCTAATGAAGTACTACCGTATTTTGATTTTTTGGATATAGATCTAAGTGTCGTACAACCCACAAAAATTTCAAAATTTTTCATGAGTACACAAAGAGGCAAAACTATTCATAGTACCTTGCCATTAGGTGGTTTTGGAGTGAGTAGATATACACTTGACCATTACTTATGGCAAAAGGCTAAATCATTAGGTGTACAACTGATCAATGATCAGGTAATTGATGTTGATTTTAAAAATGACATATTTCATATTAAAACAAATGCAAATATAATATTGACCAGTACCTATGTTATCGGAGCTTATGGTAAACGCTCTATACTCGACAAAACCCTAAAACGAGCATTTGCAGTTAAGAAATCACCATGGTTGGCCGTAAAAGCACATTATAAAGCTAATTTTAATGAAGATACAGTTGCGCTTCATAATTTTAAAGGAGGGTATTGTGGGCTTTCAAAAGTTGAAAACAATATAGTAAATGCATGTTACTTAGTGAAGTATGCTAATTTTAAAAGATATAAAAACCTAGATGTATTTCAAAAAGATGTACTATATGATAATATCTATTTGAATGATTTCTTTGAAAATGCTCAACTTTTGTATGATAAGCCATTAACCATAGCACAGGTGAGCTTTAATAAAAAGAAACCTGTAGAAGATCATATTTTTATGGTAGGGGATTCAGCAGGACTCATACACCCATTGTGTGGTAATGGTATGGCTATGGCCATACAGAGTTCTAAAATGTTATGTACACTTTTAGTTAATAATCACAAAGGAATAGCTACTCTCTCAAGAGCAGAGATCGAAAAACAATACAACAAACAATGGAGTATAGCTTTTTCTAAGCGGTTATATACCGGACGAATATTACAAAAAGTATTACTCAACGCTAATTTGCAACATCTATCATATAAAATATCGAACATCGTGCCATCTATAGTTCCAAAAATTATCAAACATACACACGGAGAACCCATTACAGTATGCTAGTAGACTTGAAACATAGAAGCGACGAACATGAGCTTATGGATGATCCCAAAATAGAAGAGAGTGCGTTAAAAAGGGCTTTATCTGATATTTCTCGCGTAAACAAATGGCTAGGAGGCAACATAATTACAATAAATGCAGTACAAAACTTAATTAAACAAGCAAAACAAACTCAAGAATACACAATACTTGATCTGGGATGCGGAGACGGAGAAATGCTTAGAGAATTAGCAATAGTACTAAGAAAAAAAAGAATACAAACGAAGTTGATAGGACTAGATCTTAATGAAAAAAGCATTCAATATGCAAAAAACCTGAGTTCTGAATATCCTGAAATAGAGTTTTTACAACAAAACATATTAGATATAAATTCTTCAAAGTTTACTTGTGATATTATTATTTGCACCTTGACCTTGCATCATTTAACTTGTGAAGAAATTAAACAAGTGATAAAAAAAACTGTTGAACTAGCATCAATAGGTGTGGTGGTTAATGATCTTCAAAGAAGTAAAATAGCATATTACCTATTTAAACTCTTTAGTTTCTTTTTTATAAATGGATATGTTGCAAAAAATGATGGATTGATTTCTATAAAACGTGGATTTAGAAAACAAGAATTAAAACAGTATGCAAAAGATCTTAGATTAAAAGCATATCAAATAGATTGGAAATGGGCGTTTAGGTATCGTTGGGTTATTCACACAAAATATATATAAATTAAAAAGTAAGGAAATTTGAATGTAAGAATAGCTACAGTAGCTAAACAATTGCCAGAATATGTGAGAGAAACCAAAGATATAATACCCTTTGTTTCTCAATGGCTCTCTGGGCAAGATGATCGTTTTAGACGTAAAGTAATTAAGATTTTTGAAAATGCAGCAGTAGATAAGAGATACGGTATCATGAATGCCGAAGAAGTATTTACGTCAACCTCTTTTGAAGAGAAAAATGACATTTATGTACGAGAGGTTAAGAAATTAGGAACCTCGGTACTTCAAAAAGCGCTAAAAAAGGTAGATTGGGCTGCAAATTCACTAGATTATATAATTACAGTAAGTTGCACAGGGATAATGATTCCTTCATTAGATGCATATATCATCAATGAACTTCATTTAAAACAAGATATAGTAAGGCTACCCGTTACAGAAATGGGATGCGCAGCAGGAGTTTCGGGTATTATTTATGCCAGAAATTTTCTTCAAGCAAATCCAGGAAAAAGAGCAGCAGTAATTGCTATAGAATCTCCTACAGCTACCTTTCAGTTAGATGATTATAGCATGACAAATATGGTGAGTGCAGCAATCTTTGGAGATGGAGCAGCTTGCGCGCTCTTATCTTCAGAAGAAGATGTAGAAGGACCAAAAATAATAGGAGATGAGATGTACCATTTTTATGATGCTACAAATATGATGGGGTTTAAATTAACAAACGGAGGGTTACAAATGGTACTAGACCCAGAAGTACCTGCAAAAATTGCAGAACATTTTCCTAATGTAATTCATCCTTTTCTAGAAAAATATAACTTGAAAATTGAAGATATTGACCACCTTATTTTTCATCCAGGAGGTAAAAAAATTGTACAAACTGTCGAAGAACTTTTTGGCCATTTGGGAAAAAATATTGATGACACTAAAGCAGTTCTGAAAGAATATGGAAACATGAGTAGCGCTACCGTACTATATGTATTAGAACGGTTTATGGAAAGAAATCCAGAACCAGGAAAAACTGGATTAATGCTAAGCTTTGGTCCAGGGTTTTCTGCACAAAGGATATTATTAGAATGGTAAATGAGTACATTGACACATAGTAGTAGACTTGAAACGATACAAAACATAACTATAAATAGCTTTAAAACTGGAAATGAGTAACGATTTTAAAGATAAAAATCAATGGGCACTTATTCTTGGCGGAAGCACAGGTTTGGGCCTTGCAACAGCTAAAAAATTAGCATTGCATGGTATGAACATCATTGTAGTACATCGCAATCGCAAGAGTGAGTTAGCTGCTATAGATAATGGGTTTGATGATATTAAAAAAATTGGAGCTGATTTATATACCTTTAATGTCGATCTTTTAAAAGCCGAAAAACGACAAGAAGTACTTACCGAGATTAAAAGAAAAATTGGTAGTGGCCGTATAAAGACATTGATACATAGTGTTGCAAAAGGTAATCTGAAACCAATGACAGATGCAAAGCATGTGCTAAAGAATGATGATTTTCATTTAACCATAGATGCTATGGCAATTAGTTTGTATGATTGGGTAAAATCTTGTTTTGAAGCTAATTTGTTTGCAGAAGATACAAGGGTAATTTCCTTTACAAGTGAAGGAAATACAAAAGCGTGGAAGAATTATGCAGCTGTTTCGGCAGCAAAGGTGGCCTTAGAAGCAATTACACGTAGTATAGCGCTCGAATTTGCTCACTATGGTATTAGAGCTAATTGTTTACAACCAGGCGCCGTAGACACACAATCACTAAGAATGATCCCAGGACATGAAGAGATTATAGCTCATAGTCTGAAACGAAACCCTTTTAATCGCATTACAACACCCGAAGACGTAGCTAATGCTGTATATTTATTATGTAAAGATGAAGCCTCATGGATTAATGGATGCATAATCCCAGTAAATGGAGGCGAACATTTAAATTAATTATTTAACGAATTGCTATGAAAAATATACTGATTTTTTGTTTTCCTTTGATTATGTATAGTACTTCTTGTAAAGAAGATAATGGAACAAGTACAAATGAAACTCCAAATATAGATGCTACAGCTTTGGCAGAAATTGTAAGTGTTGTTGTATCTGGAGAAGAGAGTAAGTATACATTTAATGTTGGGATAAAAAGCCCAGATAAGGGATGTAATCAATATGCTGATTGGTGGGAAGTTATTTCTGAAGATGGAACATTGATATATCGAAGAATTTTGGCCCACAGTCATGTTGATGAACAACCGTTTGTGCGTTCAGGTGGTGGTGTTAATAGTACAAAAGATCAAATCGTATATGTGCGTGCTCATATGAATACCAGT
This sequence comes from uncultured Aquimarina sp., assembly GCA_947501475.1. Lineage (GTDB taxonomy): Bacteria > Bacteroidota > Bacteroidia > Flavobacteriales > Flavobacteriaceae > Aquimarina. The sequence goes on from CANMWA010000014.1 coordinate 37,073, forward strand.
GGTTATGGCACTAAAGTATTTAAAGGTAATGTAGTTAATGGATTTCAAGAAAGTACTTTGGATAAAACATTTGCTACTACATTAGAAACAGTAGAGCCTTTGCCTAACGGATGTGCATTTTAAAAACTTAATATTTTGGTTAGAGCAGATATTATAAAAGAATTACCCTATAGTCATCCATTTTTGTTTGTAGACGAAATCCTTGAGATAGATGATGATCATATTAAGGGATGTTATACGTTTAAAAATGATGAATATTTCTACCAAGGGCATTTTAAAGACAACCCAATTACCCCAGGAGTAATACTCACAGAATGTATGGCGCAAATTGGTATGGCATGTTTTGGGATTTATCTTTTAAAAGATAAGTGGGATCAAAATGCTATAGCTGTAGCAATGAGTAGCAACGAAATGAATTTTTATAAACCAGTCTATCCAGGTGAAAAGGTTACTGTGATTTCACATAAAGTATATTTTAGATTTAATAAATTAAAATGCGATGTTAGCATGTCTAATACCAAAGGGCAGTTGGTGGCAAAGGGAGTGATCGCAGGGGTTGCTTTTAATAAATAAAACAAACAAAAGATGAGCATAGGGTATTCGTTAGTAAAACTATTTCTTAAGGTAAAAGGGGAGAAAAAATCCTGGTCTCAGGATCCGATTGATTATTTAAAAAAGAGAAAACAAGATGTTCATTCTCCTGGGTCTAGAGTATCAGGTTGCGTATCCCAAAGCAAAGAAATAGGTAGCTCTATAGTTACTAGTTTAAAACCTAAAGGCGGCAGTACAAGTGGTTTTTTGTTGCTGTATTTTCACGGCGGAGCATTTGTATATGGACCAACAAAAGAAAACTGGGATTTTCTTGCAAAAATAGCAAAGCAAACCCATTCTGAAGCTTGGATGATAGATTATCCTAAAGCGCCAGAACATAAGATAAAAGAGGTGACTCAAAATGTATTCCTGACCTATCAGGAAGCAATAAAAGAGTATGACCCAGCTAAAGTTATTCTAATAGGAGATTCTGCAGGCGGAAATTTAATATTAACGCTTACTCAACGATTACTTAAAGAAAAAATAGCCCTCCCTAATCGATTAATACCAATATCTCCGCTAATAGATGCTTCGCTTACCAACCCAAAAATTAAGGAAATGGATTTGTTAGATCTTGTATTGAGTGTTAAAGGAGTATCATCAGCCAAAAAGATGTTATTAGATGGTTTATCACTAACAGATCCTTTGATTTCACCTATTTTTGGATCACTTAAAAACTTTCCTCCGATACACTTATTTAGCGCAGAACTCGATATTTTTACTCCTGATCAAGATTTATTTGTTGAAAAGGCCAAACAAGAAGCGGTAGACATTGAAGTTATCTACGGAAAAAACATGCCACATGTATGGCCAATATTCCCAGTAATGTCTGAAGCAAAAGAAGGACAAATGAAAATAGTGTCTATTATTAATTTGGCAATACAAAATGAAAAATAGACGTGTTGTCATAACAGGTTTAGGCATTACCGCTCCAAATGGAACGAACGTTTCAGAATTTACAAATGCAATAAAAAAAGGAGTAAGTGGTATACGAAATAGCAAAGAGTTGAAATCTTTTAATTTTTCATGTCAAATTGCTGGTTTTCCAATATATAATAAAGATTATTTAAATAATTACTTTAGCTCAATTCAGTTACGAGGATTGAATGCTTCTGGGATGGAGTATGGTGTCATTGCAGGTATAGATGCATGGAAAGATGCTGGCTTTTCTATCTCAACTGCTGAGATTCCTCTTTGGGATGTTGGGGTTGTTTTCGGAACAGGGATTCTGGGAGTAGATAAGTTTCGTGAAGCAATTTACAAAGTAGATGAAGGTAAAGTAAGACGATTAGGAAGTACAACGGTAACACAAACCATGGCGAGTGGTATCAGTGCCTTTTTAGGAGGTATGTTAGGGTGCGGAAATGTAGTTACTACAAATTCTTCTGCTTGCAGCACAGGTACCGAGGCGATTTTAATGGCGTATGATCGAATTTCTAGTGGAAAAGCAGAGATTATTCTTGCAGGTAGTACAAGTGATAGCGGTCCTTATGTGTGGGGTGGTTTTGACGCAATGCGCATTCTACCTTATAAATATAATGACAATCCTATTGCTGCATCTAGACCTATGAGTGCCAGTGCAAGTGGTTTTGTTCCAGGCAGTGGAGCAGGGGCTTTGGTTATAGAGAGCCTGGAGAGTGCTCAAAAAAGAGGCGCATCTATTTATGCAGAGATATTAGGAGGACATGTAAATAGTGGAGGGCAGCGTAATGGAGGTAGCATGACAGCCCCAAATAGTGATGCTGTGCAACAATGCATAAAAAGAGCAATAGATAATGCAGGGATACATAAAGATGATATTGATGCAATTAATGGTCATTTGACAGCTACTGCTATGGATAGTGTCGAAATACATAATTGGTGTGAGGCATTAGGGCGAAAAGAAAGCGATTTTCCGTATATAAATTCTTTAAAAAGTTTAGTAGGACATTGCCTTGCAGCTTCTGGAAGTATAGAAAGTGTAGCAACAGTGTTACAGCTTAAAGAAAATTTTATTTTTGGTAATATTAATTGTGAAGACCTACATCCTGAGATAGAAGCCTTAGTTAATAGAGAAAAAATCCCAACAGAAACATTAGATGTTTCACCAAATATTATCGCAAAAGCTAGTTTCGGATTTGGAGATGTGAATGCTTGTGTTATCTTTAAGAAATATTCATAACCAAGAATTATTCATGACAAAAGAAGAATTGCTACCTAAATTAAAAGCTATCATAGAGCCCTACGTTCAAAATCAAGATGGGTTAAAAAAATTAAACGAGAATACAGATTTTATAAAAGACTTAGAAATCAACTCTGCAAATCTAGTGGATGTGATATTAGATGTCGAGGATGAGTTTGGTATAGAGATTGACAACGAAGCGATGGAGAAAATGCTTACCGTAAAAGCTTCTATAGAGATAATTAAAGCAAAACTATCTGAAAAATGATCGGTAATGATATTGTTGATCTTCAGCTCGCAAACAAGCAAAGCAATTGGCAGAGGAGCGGATGGTTGCAAAAAATATTTACCGTTACAGAACAAAAATCTATTCTTTTTTCAGAAAACCCATCTCAACTTGTCTGGAGATTTTGGAGCATGAAAGAAGCTGCATACAAAGCTCATCAATCGTATATTAAACATTATCCTAAATATGCTCCTTGGGATTATGAATGCCAACCAGGAGGGGAGGTTATTGTGAATAATCACTTATATGATACGCAAACAGAAGTAACAAAGGAGTATGTTTACAGTATTGCTCAGCGGATTAATACTACTAATTACTGCTCTACGATATTTAAAAAAGAATTAGATTTAAAATTACAGCTAAAACAGATATTAGCACAAAAACTAAAGGTTGATATATCTTCAGTTTCGATAAAAAAAGATACCTATCAAATTCCGAGGCTGTATATTAACAACAAAAAAGAAGATATACCAATTTCTTTAACGCATCACGGTAAATATTCGGCCTTTGCCGTTACCTTATAGTGCCTTGTTTTCTTTTTTAATTAAGTATCGGGAAATGAAACTTTATATTTAGTTTATTTTTTTCACGTTCATCATGGATATTTACTCCATAATCACTAGTGTAGATTGTGGTTTTACCAACAAATTGCTTGTTGTTAAGTACGAAAGTGATAATAACCTCTTTTTGCTGACCTTTGATTGTTAAATCACCAATTACTTTAAAAGTATTGGCTTCAAAAGAAGCTACTTGTTTGCTCGTAAAAGAGATTTTAGGGTACTTCTTTTTATAAAAAAACTTTTCCCACATAAGATGTCCATCTCTTAAAAAATTATCAGTATCTATTGTTTTTACCTCGGCAGTACCTTTTAAAAAAGCATTTTCGGGATCGTTTGGGTTAAAATCAATTCTAAAATCTAATCCTCCTATAGTGCCAGGGGTGTCTTCTTCGACAAAATCAAATGATATTTTAGAATTCTTTTTATCAAATTCAAGGTTTTTATAATCATTGATTAGTGTGTAATCACTGGTAGGGTTGTTATTTTGTTGAACAATACCTTCAGGAAATAAATTCTGTGAAAATACTTGTGTAACAAATATTATGACTAAAGTGTTTATTACGAGTTTCATAAGGGTTATAATTGATTTAAAGGTAGAAATAATCAAGAATCATTCCAAGGTTTGTTGTTATTTTATAAGTGATTAAGGGGGTTTACTGGTCAAAAATGGGGTATTTAACGGGTTAAAATATTTATAAACTTAGATACTTTTGGGGCTACAAATTATTTTTTTATGCATAATGATGGATAATAATTTTGTAAGATTTTGGATTACATAGATCATAAAATAAATATAAAAGTGATAATAAGTAGTAGTTTAAAATTAAAAAAAGTAATAAATTAGAGAGTAAATAGATCGTCAGCTGTGTAATTAACCAAAAAAGTTTAATTATGAGTAAAAAAGAAAAACCTTCAAGAAAGAGACGCTTTGCGGACTTCCAGAACAAATATCGACGATCTTCTAACTTTGGTTATGGATCTAAAAGAGATCGATTTGCTATTGCCGGTAATGGAGAATTATTTGCTCCGCAGAACCTTAATAAAGTAGAAGAAGATTGAGATTAGTTGATACGCTTATTTTATGTAGTGAATAATTCACTGCCTATCGTTGTGCGCATATTTGTTAGCGAATTTCTTTACCACCAATTTTTAAATACACAAGAATACCAATTGAAAGTAACGCACAAACTAAAAAACCTATAAATAGAGGCAAAGTGGTTTCTGTAACAAATCTTCCGATATAAGTACTGATAGGCACCGCCATAATAGTAGATATAAATCCTGTAATTGCCGCTCCAATACCAGCAATATGACCAATGGGTTGCATGGCCATCGCTCTTAAGTTTCCAAAAAGAAATCCTATAGCAAAAAATTGCATTCCAAAAAAGAGTAATAACACACCAACACTTGGATTGGGTGTATTATAAAACAAAATAATATATAGTAAAGAAATACCAAAGAAGGCGAGTAGAGAAGTAGTGATTAGCTTTTCCATACCGTATTTTAATACCAAGGTTCCGTTTAAAAAAGTAGCTGTACCAATAGAGATTGCTAATAATGCAAAAATATAAGGGAATTCATCTTTGAATTGGTATTGTTCCTCAAAAATCTGCTGCGAAGTACTAAGATATACCAAAAAAGAACCTACTATAAAACCAGAAATTAAAGTATATCCTATTGTTGTTTTGTGTTTTATCAATTCTTTTATGCCGTCAATAAAAATGTTGGGTGTAAATTGTATACGTTTTGATATCACAAGGGTTTCTCTTTGTCTTTTCCAAAACCAAAACGAAACTAACACACTAAATAATAATTGTATATAAAATATTGTCTGCCAATTATAATGATCAAGAATAAATTTACCCAATGCAGGTGCAATAATTGGAACCAAAATAAAAACTACCGAAATAAACGACATGATACGCGCCATATAGTTTCCGCTATACAGATCTCGTATCATCGCAATGGCAATAGTTCTTGGGGCTGAAAGTCCAATACCTTGTAAAATTCTGCCAATAACCATCATTTCTAAGCTTTTAGAAAATACACAGATAATACTGGCGATAACAAATATTGCAAAACCAACATAAACCACAGGTTTTCTTCCTGTACTGTCTGATACGGGTCCAAAAATCAAAGGGCCAATACCTAGTCCTAAAAAGATCATCGTAATTAACAGTTGATTATCTGTTGATTGTTTAGAACCAATGGTAATTCCTATGATATCCAATGCTGGTAAAAGAGCATCTATTGCTAAAGCGACAATTGACATTAAAGACGCCATTAATGTCACAAATTCAAACTGAGCAAGTTTCTTTTTAAGCATCCGGCAAAAGTACGTTATTTGTGCTATAAAAAATTATACCAAATAGTATATTAATCATAATTTGTAACGCTGCGTTATTTACAAAAATCCTTAAGGTAACTAATAAAGAAAATTACATGTTTTTTAACTCATAAAGCTAAGAGTTTTGATTTTATTAATGGTTAATAAAAACTTTAGATTAATTATTTTAACTATTTTGTTTTTAGGTTTTTATGCAAAAAAATTGTGCATAAAAATAGAGCTGAAACTTTTGTAAATCCAAATATGTTTTCTATAATGAGTAAAGTTAAATTTTAAACCAAAAAACTATTATTTTGTACATTGTGGCTTGAAATTTGAGGTATACTATATTGTTTCACAGGATAATATTATTTAAAAATGAGGGCAATAATTCTAATACTCGGTTGTATCATGATTAGCTGTAGTAGTGCTAAAAATACAGCAACTACTACTACACAAAGTAAAGCACTAGAGCGTATGATTGCTCTAAAATCTTTTCAAATAGAATCAAATTGGGCACATCCATTAGTTACCAGCAGTATAAATAGCATTTCTTATAGTGGATTACTTCCTCAAGGAAGTAACGTGAGTACTATTAATTTAATTGGAAACACTAACTATTTCAAGATGCTAGGCGATAGTATTTCTATGTATTTACCTTATTATGGAGAACAAAGAATGGGAGGTACATATAATGCTACTGATGTCGCTATACAATATAATGGAGTACCTAAACACATTGAAATCATCAAAAATGATAAAAAACAAGTTTACGAAATAAACTTTTTAGCAAAAAGCAATAGAGAATCCTATAGAGTGTTTATTACCTTATCCCCAGGTTTAACAAGTGATATCTCAATAAATAGTAGCCATCGAACCACAATAAGTTACAGAGGAGTAGTTTCAAAATTATCTGAAGAAAATAATAAACCCTTAACTGTACAGTAGATGAGATTACTTTTTGCAACTGTCATTATACTGCTTAGTTGTATATCCTGCAAGGATAATAACTGTTGGTAAGCAAGGTGTATTTCTTACGAAAGATATCAAATCATTTAAATAGGTCAATACATATGACAATTGTCGTATTGATTATTATAGGTGTTTTTTAACTGAATCTTGTAGTATTGTAGGATCTTGATCCACCAAAAATCTCATAAATAGATAGAGTCCCAAAATATGTGTTGAGACTATAAATAGCGTACCAAGATTATAGAATAAAAACAACTCGTTAATAACGGTAAAACCTACCACAAATTGACATAAAAATACCGATATAAGTAGTTTAACACCATGTCTATAGGCGTCTGAAATATATACATAATAAGAAATTCCAGAATATAGAAGTAATACCAAAATAGTGGGTACGATATAAGGGATCGTATTGGGCAGTAATTCTAATATTAAGTCTGAAATTGAAAAAATAAGATACCCCAGTAAACCAATGCCAATGAGCAATGGTAGTATCGATGTTCTTTTCCAATGAAATTTAATAGTTGCGCAGTATTCTTTTAATGCTAAAGAAGAGAATAAGGTATACGAAATGATACAAATACATATGTATGAGAAGTACGCTATAAAATTTACATGAATCAAATAATCTGATACCATCAAAGACATAACACTAATCATAAAATAGAAATTCATTTTTATATGCTTTCTATTTAAAACTTCATGCAAATACGTGAGCAATAGAAATAACAAAGTAATGGGCAGTATGATCCTTAAATAGTGTTTGTCTAAAAAAAGTGAAGTTATAATAACGGCTAAACAGCTTATATAGAAAAGATACTTTACAGGATAGAATTGTTTCAATACAAAATTTTATTAAAAATCTTAATATAGTAAAATTAAATGATTCTCCTTATTGCTGAGGATATAAAACACCTAATGGTGTCGTTATATCTGTAATTATGTAAGGTTAGACCAAAGCTATTTTAAAGCCATTTGGCCTTTATATCTTTGTATTTGGTTCTTCCGATAGGAATATGTTCTCCATTTTTAAGCTCGGCCATATATTTACTTCCAGATGCTACACTAATTTTCGTTATCTCAGACATCTTTACTAAGTATGATTTGTGGATACGTTCAAAAGAAGATGATAACAGCTGTTCTAGCTTTTCGAGTGATTTATCATGCAACTCTTTTTTTCCATTCGCCAGAAAGAGTTCAGTATAGGCACCAGCTCCTTTTATATAAAGTACATCTTCAATAGGTATTAGCTGTATCCTACCTCTTTTCTTAATCGCTAAAAGTTTAATCTTGTTGTTTTCTGCTTTTTCTTTTGTAATGGTCCTATTTAAGGCTTGTTCCAACCGATCTCTATTAAAAGGTTTAGGTACAAAATCTAAAACCCCATATTCAAAAGCAGTAATTGCCTGATCTTTGTATGCAGAAATTACTATGGTATGAAACGATTCAGAAACCGCTGTTCTCAGTAGGTTAAAACCATTATCACCGTTAAGATTTAAATCCAGAAGAACGAGATCCAATGAGCTATTTTCTATAAACTTCAATGCCTCAGGGAGTGTATTAATGTGCTTTAGCGATTGTAAGGCATCGCCAAAAATATCACGAGTCATTCGTTCGATTCTTTTGGCGATTCTTGATTCATCTTCAACAATTAAAATGTTCATCTTCTTAGGAGTATATTTTTAAGGTGTTTTTCCAACCGGTATTTGTTGGTTCAGAGGTAAAATCCCAATTCGAATGATAACTCTCTGTAAGTCGAGCTTTTATGTATTTCAGCCCTGTACCTTCTTTTTTATGATTCGCTTTTTGTCTCACAGCAGCAGCAAAAGTTAAAAATGTATAGCATTTGTAACCATTATTTGATTCAAAAATAAGCTTAAATGTAATACTGTTATCTTCTAGAGGCAAGCTATGGGTAATTCCGTTTTCTAATAGGGTATGAAATATTCCAGGTGGTATTTTTTCCTCAGGATTTATACCTTCTTCTTCCCAAAAATAGTTGATTTCTTTTCGGTACTCCATAATCTCAAGATGCGTACGACAAAGCGCTATTTCTTGAACAATAGAAATCAATGTTTGATTTTCTATCTGATTAAAAAGATCAAATTCTTTGGCTAACGCTTCTATAAACAAAACTCCTTTCTTAGGTGATTCTTCTACCCAATCTATCAATGAGGTCAGGGTATTCATTAGAAAATGAGGTTGAATATTCTTTTTTAATAATTCCAGACGTAGACGAGTAGATTGAACTAGAGAGTTTTCATAAGCCAGCCGTTGTTCTTTGATCCTAAGAGAAAGCAAATAAAACATACCAAGAAGTATAAGGCTGAAACCTGCGAATAGGCTTTTGTTAAAGGGGGTGACAAAACCTATAGGCACTGATAGTAGAATGGTTAACAGTACGAGACGAGCACCTTTCATCTTTTTATACACTCCAAACACCACAATTCCAAATGAAAACAACCACATGCTTAAAGCCATATTATTGGCTGTCAATTCGAAGAGATATTTTGATAGGAAAAAGAACAATAGAACACCTGTGTAAATGGTAAGCAATAATTTTCGTTTGGGGAAAGGAAATTGCATAGAAAAATAGAACGGAATCAAAAAAGAAATACCAAGCATCAGAAGGCCTATGATCCGTAAACGTATAATATGCATACTGTAATGGATAGGCATATAGGCTTTAATAAACTCTGCCAATATCAGGGTAAAAAAGAGAAAACAGCTAATACTAAAAATTAGTGTTGCATACTCCTTTTTGTCACTTAAAAAGAGAAATAGAAAATAGATGGAGGCGATAAGAAAGGCCCCTGCAAAGAGATGCATATAGGAAGATTCGATGAGTCGATCGTTTAATAAATCGTCGTAATAGTCCATCTCTAATCCCCATATCCCGGAATGATCCGGGAAATAATAAAGACTCGAGCGTATGGCCAATACATGTTGTCCTTCTTCTGTTAAATGAGTAGGAATGCTAAAGGTAGCCCACATTTTACCTTCGGGAGGTAGTACCGCTTCCTGACCTGGATTTCCATTTTTTCCAATCAATACCCCATCCCAAAAAACCTCATACTCTCCATAAACATCTAGCTGAATTCCATAAGGGTGTAATGACTCAGATGCCTTCAAAATATCAATTGGAGTCCGAAACCAATAAATCTGACCACCCAATACAATTGGTTTTCCTTTTTCCCAGTACTGATCATTCAAGTCTTTAGCAGCCCATTCTTGTTGATCTCCAATCTGGAATACAGTCTTGTGCCTCTTGAAAACAGGACTTTGAGAACAAGATGTCACAAGTAATACGGTGGATACTAAAAGAAAATAGGATAGAGATCTCAAATTCATTTGATAAGGTTTACTGATGCAAGCTAATCATTAAAAATAGCTTCTTGGAGCAGTTCATTAATACATAGAGCAGTTGGCAAAATTTACATTGAATTCATGAGAGAAAAATACAACTTTTGTATGATAAAAAATCATGAAAAATACATTGATACTAACATGAGGATCTATTCTAGATAATTTTGAATACTGATAGTTAGAAAAATGATTGAACCCGAAGAGACACTTTACATATACAAAAAGAAGAAATATGAAAACTAATAATTTGAAACAAGTAAAAACGGCATTCATTTTTACTTTCCTACTTGGCGTTAGTGCTTTTTGTCAGGACAATAAAACCTCAAATCTTACTTTACTAAGCAATCAAATTCCTACGGATACGCCTTTAATTTTTGCTCCAGGCATTATTTCAATTGATGGTCACGTGTCAGGTTCGATTACTTTTAGTCCAGATATGGACGAACTGTTTTTCAATCGTAGAAAACCAGGAGAGAGCCATAATCTCTATACTATGAAATTGATAGATGGCAAATGGTCAGTACCAAAACCAGCATCTTTTTCAACAAACAAAAAGCATCTGGATTTTCATTCTCGTTTTAGCCCGAAAGGGGATCGCCTCTATTTCGGAAGCACAAGACCGCTTAAGAATACTATTACCTCATCAACAACACCAAGAGGATTACATCAATGGTATGTTGAAAAAGATGAAAACGGTGGTTGGGGTGCCCCCATTATTATGAGAAAACCGTTTCTAGATATATACATCATGTGTGCGACACCCTCAGAGAATGGGAACCTATATTTCACTTCTGGAGAGAGGCCTGGTGCTGATGATGAAGGGATTTACTATGCTGTCAATCAGAACGGTCATTATTCCGATATTGAAAGAATGGATGATGTAATCAACGCTAATGGCAAGTGGATTGCCCACCCATTTATAGCCCCCGACGAAAGCTATATTCTATATGATTCTGAAAAAGCTTCAGAACCTGATAATGGCGATATATTCATCAGCTTCAATAAGAACGGGACCTGGACAAAATCCTATAGTTTGGGGCCCAAAATAAATACGAAGATAAATGAGAACGCTGCCACTGTTTCGGCCGATGGGAAGTATCTATTTTTCTCTAGAGGAGAAGAAAAAGTTAGAGAAGATGGAAGTACGTATTGGACATCGTATACGTATTGGGTGGATTTTATCCAGTTGAAAAAAGAACTTCTAAAGAATATAATCAATAACTAACAATCGAAACTATATGAAAAAAAGTATGCCTTTAAAAACTCTTTTATGTACAGTGTTATTAATCTCCTTTGTGTCATGTGATAAAACACCTAAATCAGCATTCTATACAATTGCCTATAATTCAATAGAAACTGGTAATGTAGAAATTTATCAAAGAAATACTGAAGGTAAATCAACTATTAAAAGTACAAATGAGAAAGGTGGCTACTTAGCTTGGTCTCCTAACGGAAAACACTTTGCTTTTTATCACAAATACGATGAAAGAAAAACATGGTCTATTCATACCATGAATAGCGATGGTACGAATAGGAAAAGATTAACTCATGAAAAAAACAAATGGGATAATTCACCAGCGTGGTCACCTGATGGAAAAAAAATTGTTTTTTCAAGAGCATATAAAGATTCTGAAAAAATTATGCAGAAAGAACTTTGGATTATGAATTCAGACGGTAGTGAACAGACTCAAATAACATCACTAAATGGTGGCGGGCCATATTTTACACCAGATGGTAGAATAGTGTTTCACTCGGAATTCAAAGATAAAAAAAATGAGATAAGCATAGCAGATATCGATGGTAACAACATCATTCACTTGACAGATAATGAATCTGAAGATTGGCATCCAGAGGTATCACCAGATGGCAAGCAAATCGCTTTTATGTCTAACAGAGATGGAAATCATGAAGTTTATGTGATGAATATAGATGGTTCTAATCAAAAACGATTAACAAATAATGATGTTGATGATTGGTATCCATCATGGTCACCTGATGGTTCTCAACTGATTTTTTCATCACTTAGAGACGAAGAAAAAAGTATTTATATGATGAACAAGGGTGGTGCTAAAGTAAGAAAAATCATATCCAATGCTACAAGTCCTGCATGGTTAAAAATAGCTAAATAAACAACAACCAAAAACACTTAGTTATTTAAAAGTTTCAAGCGTAATAGACATTCTAAACATGTATAAATAATAAAAACTATGAAAAACAAAACAGGACTACTACTTTTAATGCTTCTTATACTAACAAACAGTAGCTTTGGCCAACAAAGTGATTCTCGGGCACCAGAGGCGACAGCCGCTGAAGCTGAGCTCTCATTCAGGGATGTTCAGCCTCTCGAAAAAGCCTATATCGATGCAACACCAGCCGATAGAAAAGACGGTATCCTGGTAGGTGAGTTAGGTATCGATGGTGGCAATAAAGACTTGATTGTCAAGCTGGCTCAGGATATCTCCTATAATCTATACAGTATTTACGATAGTTTTCTAATTGCTCATAAGGGCAAGCTCCTTTTCGAATCCTATTTTACACGTGGTCGTATAAATCTGCCGCATCCCCAAGCATCAGCGACCAAAACCTGGACTGGCTTGGCGTTCGGCCGTGCCATCCAGTTGGGGTATCTGACCATGTCAGACTTAGACAAGCCGCTGGTTAGTTTTCTCAAAGACCTGGATCCAACAAAATTTGTTGCCGGTGCAGAAAAGATCACCCTGAACCACGCATTGACTATGAGTTCTGGTATTCGCATTAGTAGTGATGCACGCGAAAAAATTAACGGAAATCCCACTACGCTAAAAGGTCAAGGGGATGTTCAAGCTTTACTCGAGCATAGTACACCGATCACAGAAGAATTCCAAGTTTTTAAATATGGGGGTGGTGCAGGTTTGGTGATGCAAGTCATTGAGGCGGTCGTACCGGGATCGGCCATGGACTTTATTAAAAATGAACTACTGGACAAATTGGGCATCACCAATTATCACTGGCAGATTAATGATCAAAACGGCCTGCCAGAAGCTGGGTGGCGTACGAGTATGACATCGCGCGCTATGATCAAGTTGGGAATATTGGCCATGAATAAAGGCAAATGGAATGGCGAACAATTGATTCCTGAGGCGTTTATAACCAATGCGACGAGTAGGATCCTCGATACTGGTGATAATGCTGTCTACTTTGGCGGCTGTAAAGGTGTTTCTAATGAAGGATACGGTTATTTTTGGTGGAATGCAGATCTGAAAGTTGGCAAGAAAAGCTATTACAGCGCATCTGCTCAAGGTGGTGGCGGCCAGTTTATCATTCTAATTGAAGAACTTGATCTGATCGTTGTGGCTACTGGTCATAATAATCGTTATCCCAGTACCCTGCAAATGACTGCAGAGGAAATCTTGCCCGCTTTTATTAAGGAATAGCAAACAAAAATTTTGAACATCTAAACAATGAAAAAAACATATTTTATTTTGATACTTGCAGGATTACTGTTTTTCAATGCCTGCAATACCAAAACACAGCAACCAAAAGGTAATGATGTTACAATTAAGGCAATAGAAAATTCGTATCTCGGTCAAAAACCACCCGGTTTAATACCCGAACCTTTTGCTCCTGGTATTATTGTGAAAAAGAATTGGGAATATGGTGGTGTTTTTACACCTGACATGAAAGAATTTTATTTTCTCAGAGAAGTTGGAGATACTGAAGAAAATAAGAAGATGGAATTTGTTGTCTTTGAATATAAAAATAAGTCATGGCAGGAGCGGGTGATATCAAAACGAGTAGGGCAACCTTTTATCTCTCCCGATGGTAAGACCATGCATTTGGGCAGACGATATAAGGAGCGTACACAAGCTGGAGGCTGGTCAGCGTTAAAGAAGCTTGATTCTTCTTTTCAGAAGATACAGATCATGAGGCTTACGGCATCATCAAAAGGAACCTATGTTTTTGATGAGATAGGCATGCCAGACGGAGATGGTGTGATTCGTTATTCGCGATTAATAGACGGGAAACGTGAAGAACCGAAGCCATTTGGTGCAACTATTAACACCGGTAGCATGAATGCTCATCCTTTTATCGCACCAGATGAATCTTATATTATGTGGGATGGTAGAAGAGAAAGTGGTTATGGTCATTCTGATATCTATATTAGCTTTAAAAAGACCGATGGTACGTGGGGCGAAGCTATTAACTTGGGTGACAAGATCAATACAAATGCATGGGAAGCAGCAGCAACCGTAACGCCAGATGGTAAATACCTTTTCTTTAATAGGAATATGGGGAAAGTAAAGCCATCAGACAAGTACGATAATATAGATATATTTTGGGTAGATGCACAGATTATTGAAACACTTAGGCCCAAATAATAATCCACCGCATCAGTTTGCTCAATAATTATAAAGATTCTTAGCCTTTATAATTATATGCCGTCCACTGAAGGAATTAATATAGCTGCGAGCTGATACGGTTGGATAATAGTAGTTTTTAGAACCAAAATGCTTCTAGGATTGTCTAGATGAATGCTACGACATGATCGTATGGCTATAGTATTATAATATTGCTCATATGAATCATTTAATTAGATCTAAAATTCCATACAGGTTCGTAAATCTCGTATTTATAAAATTTTTGGACATAGTTTTATAATGTACATACCACTTTTTATGTGATGGACCTGTGCTGAGCATTTCGGCCACGCTCAATATAAACTTTGTTGAAGTATAGGAGGGAAGCATAATGCCTCTCTGTCGGCAGACAGGTGTGAGTAATGTGAATTACCAATTTTATAATTTTGCTAAAACTTCCAATTTTTTAAAAACAATAACCTTATACATAGCACTAACTGGAACTTTATTATTTTCAATTAACAAATATGTTCTTGTTGCCTTTGTAACTCTACTCAAATTGGAAATATAAGATTTATGTGTGCGTTGGAAATTTTCAGATAATAATGTGTTGATATTAATAAGTGTTTCAGAAATCAAGTACATTCTTGAATCAGTAAAGATTTTCAAATAATTTCCAAAACTCTGAATATACAGAATTGATTTTAATGAAATGTTAACTGGCACGCCATCATGTTTTATCTGCAGTTCTTCACTTCCTCTATTCTTTTTTGGCTGTATTATTTTTGAAGATGAAACTTTGTTGATGGCTTTCAAAAAGCGTTCAATTTTTACAGGTTTTAATAAATAATCTACAACCCCATAATTATAACTTTCTAAAGCATATTCAGAATACGCTGTAGTCAAAATAACTTTAGGTGGTTTTATCATAGAACGCAAAATTTCCATGCCATTCAATTCAGGCATTTCTATATCTAGAAAGATCAGATCAAGTTCATTTTGCTGAGTAAAATTTACAAATTCAAGAGGATTACCTGTACTTAATACTATTTCTAAGTTGTCAATTTTAGAACAATAATCTTCTAACACTTTACGTGCTAGTATTTCGTCATCTATGATGCCTACTTTAATCATGAACTGTTTTTTTTAATTTTGAAACTGCTAAATCAATAGATAAATTTACATGATATTTTTCTTCGTTATCATCAATTTCCAATATGTGAGAATCAGGATATAAAAGATTTAACCGCCTTCTCACATTTTCAAGACCCAGCCCATTTCTTTTGGATGCAGAAACCATTGAAGAAGGTTTTGAATTCTCTACATAAAAATGAAGCGTGGTATTTTTTATAGCTACAGAAATATCAATGGTACTCTGTTCGTTTGTACTTTGAGCACCATGCTTCACAGCATTTTCAACAAATGGGATGAGCAACATCGGAGAAATCCTTAAGCCCGACATGTCTCCGTCAATTAAAAATTCAATAGTACAGCGTTTACTCAGCCTTTTTTCTTCAAGTAACAAATAATTTTCTATAAACTCAAGCTCTTCTTTTAATAAAACAGTATCTTTTTTAGAACTCTCTAATTGATACCGCATTAATTCTGAAAGCTGCATGACAAGGTCTGGAGTTTCTAATGATTGTTTCCGCGAAAGCGAATAAATACTATTTAAAGAATTGAATAAAAAATGTGGATTTACCTGTGCCTTTAAATAATTAAGCTCCATTTCTTTTTGTAACTTTTCCTTCTCGTCATTTTCTCTTCTGAATAGTATATTTCTTCTTAAAAAAAAGACAGCCATTCCGGCTCCAGTAGTATAAATTAGAAAAAAGGTCATTTTATAAACACCATACCAGCCATCCTTTCCATATCCTTTCAAATATGATCCAATAAATACACTCGCAACAAGAAGTATTGTATATAAAAAATAACGTCTCTTATCAAAAAAAAAGGGAATGCAAATAAAATGATTTATCCATATGATGGCCATAATGGCAATGGTATAATTAAGACCATGTAAGAAAAAAGAATAAGTAGTATCAAACCTATCTTTAATCCCCCACATACTTAATATCTCAAGTATAAGCACCAATAAAAAGGCGCCTATGTTTATAAAGATTGTATTCTTTAATGACTTTTCAAGCATATATTCATTTAAAAATCAGATAAAGATATCATCTATGTATAGAAATTATCTTAATTATTATACAAAAGCGGGATATCAATGACGAAATGATTTCATCATTTAATTGTTGTGTTTATCCTATTAATGGATTTAGACATTGAATATACTATACATTTATTCAATATTTAAGTAAAAAAATAAACAATGAGAAACTATAACTTTATTATTTTAATACTTGTATTTACACTATTTTTTAATTCATGCAATACTAAAAAACAGAAAGTAAACGATCTTGATTTTGCAAGTTTAACGGAGCACAGTGAACCAGCAGTTACTTTAGGCAAAATATCTTCACTTCAGTCAAAAGTGTTACACAAAACTGTTCCACTATCCATCCATTTACCCGAGAACTACGATAGTTCCAAGAAGACCTATCCCGTGCTGTATATGTTGGATTCAGATTACCGAGCTCGGTTCGCCATGTTAGC
Organism: uncultured Aquimarina sp.; assembly: GCA_947501475.1. GTDB lineage: Bacteria > Bacteroidota > Bacteroidia > Flavobacteriales > Flavobacteriaceae > Aquimarina. The sequence goes on from CANMWA010000014.1 coordinate 54,288, forward strand.
TTCTACACTAGACTACATGGGCGAGGCACAAATTCCTGAGATGATACTTATTGGAGTAGATATACCCGAAGGAAATGGTATTTTGTTGCCAACAAGGGAAAATCAAGACACAACAATTCCGGATAGTTATATTAACTTCTTTGAGACAGAGCTGATGCCGCACGTTGATAATAAATACCGGACTGCTCCGTTTAAAGTGCTTTATGGCGCTTCTAACGGTGGGTTTTTCAGTATTTACACGCTGCTTAATAAACCCCATCTGTTTAATGGCTACTTTGCAAGCAGTCCATCCCTTATGCACATACCAACAGTGCTTCAACAAAAAATAAAAACGGGTCCGTTAAAAACACTTGCAGAAAACAGATCTCTACACATCATTTATAGCGATGAAGAGGGGTTAACAGATATTGTTTCTGAATTCTCTCGTGTTGTAGCGGATCATAAACCAGAGAGTTTTACCTATAAAGTAGATGAATTGGTGAACCAGGGTCATGTGCCAGCGATGGATTTCACACAGTTTCTTCTCGCGTTATACCCTGACTTTAATCCCTACGAAAACCTGGACACGCTGGATAAAGTGACACAACATTTCGATAAGCTATCAAAACGATACGGGTATGAAATCCTACCACCTATATCGGTCATATTTCACCTTGGTTTTACCAATATAATGAATAAGAATTTAATTGTCGCAGAAGAAATCTTTCAATATTCTTTACAAGTGTATCCTGAAGGGAAGGAATCTTATCTCGGAATGGGTGTTTTACGCAGAGCTCAAGGTCAGCTTGAAAATGCTAAGGTCATGATCGAAAAAGCACTGACAATTGATCCAGAATTTTCACTTGCTAAAAGGTGGCTACAAAGACTCTAGAAATGAAACTTGGCTTTACTCATCAAAGATCTATTGGGTAGATTTATGAAATTAAAAAAAAGAAATAGGCCAATTGGCTTAATCACAAATCAATTCGCTAGGAAAAACAGAAAACATGAAAATTGCTAAATTATTAATACTAACATTGATTATATCGCTAAACACTGTCTTTGCTCAACAAAACAGTATGATAAAGAACATACAAAATGTAGAAGGATCTTCCTTGGTACTGCCACAAATTCAGGTAGTTCCCATAAAAGATACTAAGACAGCAAGAAATTATGAATTGTATATAGAGTTGCCAGAAGATTATTCTGAGAACAATAATAAAACGTATCCTGTCCTTTATTATACAGATGCCATGTGGCATCTTGAAATGCTATCGGGCTCTACAGAATTCATGTTGGAAGACGTTATTCTAGTCGGGATATCCTGGCAGAAGGACGTAGCAGAAGATTTAAAACAACAATATGGAGCTCACGCCAGCCGATTTACCGATTATTCGTTCTGGAAAAAAGCCAACCCCAATCATCCTAAACTGAAATTTGGCCAAGCTAAAAATCACTTAGCATTTATTCGCAACGATGTTATCCAATATGTAGATAACAACTATCGCACTGATCCAGACAGTCGCACCTATTTTGGTTACTCACTAAGCGGTGCATTCGGTGCTTATATACTATTGACTCAACCTGATACTTTTGATAATTACATTCTTGGTAGTCCTTTGGGCAAAGGCTTAATTCCATACCTTTCTGAGATTAATACCAAATTAGGAGCTTCCGAGTCAAATGAGAACAATCCATTGCATGCTAACGTATATATCGCCTATGGCACATTAGAGAAAGAAAAGGACGAACCTATAGACGAATTTATTAAATTACTGGATAGTAGAAAAAATTTAGAAGTATCCATTCAAAATAAAGTAATTGAAGGTAGTCATCAAACCGCTTTCCCAATGATTGCTGTAGAAAGTGTCGCTTGGTTGTCATCCTTAATGAGTCCTGTTTCAAATACTAACAATGAGATCTCATTCTGGGATATTCCGCATCTCAATAAAGCATTTGTCACTACAACGCCAGAGGACAGAAAAGACGGACTATCAGTAGTAGATACGTTATCGGTAAATAGCAATGATCGAAATGCCATCCTCAAATTGTCTCAGGAAATTTTTGAGGGCAAACATGGAAGCTATGATGCGGTACTCATTTCACATAAAAACAAATTAGTTTTTGAATCTTATTATAAAAAAGGGCGTATCAACGTCCCACATGGACAAGCATCAGCAGTAAAAGCGTATACCAGTTTGGTTTTGGGTAGAGCAATTCAAATGGGTTACCTATCTATGGAAGATCTAGACAAACCTTTGATTAGTTTTCTAAAAAATGTTGATCCTAAAAAAAATACCAAAGGAGCCGAAAAAATCACACTACAAAAGGCATTGACCATGCATGGTGGATTGAATATAGATAGCGATCAATGGAAAGAAATTGAGAAAGATTCCTCGCGTCTAAAAGGCCAGGGGCTGGTTCAAACACTCCTAGAGCAAAGCAAACCTATAACCCAGGATTCTCAGACGTATTTGTATGGTAATTTCAATCCCATGTTGGTGATGACGGTTATTGATGCTGTTGTCCCAGGAACGGCTGAGGACTTTATTAAAACTGAGCTACTTGACAAACTCGGCATTACAAATTATAAATGGTCAACTCATATTAGTGGTTTGCCAGAAGCAGGTGGAGGTGCAAGTATCATGTCTCGCGATATGGTCAAATTGGGTAATTTGGTTCTCAATAAGGGTAAATTAAACGGTGAGCAGCTTATTTCTGCAGAATATCTTGCCAAAGCCACTAGTGGCATTGTGAAACCTACTCAAGATTGGATGCCTAAGGACTATCGTTACGGTTATTTTTGGTATCAAACACTCATAAAGATAGGCGATAAAAATTATGATACCACATTTGCTTGGGGAGGCGGTGGACAACGAGTAATTGTAATAGAAGAACTTGATTTAACCATTGTAATTTCTGGTCATGATAGTGACGATAAAATAATGACTCAAATTTCTGAAATCATTATACCAGCGTTTGTTAAACAATAATCCCATAAAAACAAATTGAGATTACGGACCATCAAAAGTTTAATGTTTAGTATGTAGTAGTTTTGCGTCAAAAGTCATTCTAAGGTCCAAAATATCGATTCTACGACAGTATTAGATTGCTATAGTATTATACTATTGCCCGTATACATCATTTAATTAGATCTAAGATTTCATACAGACTCGTAAATCTCATATTTATAATATTTAGACATAGTTTTATAATGTACTTGCGTTATGTCACTTTGCTTGGGAAAAGTAAAGTTTTATAGTTCTACACATTCTTTAAAAGTTTTCTAACGAAAAGTTTATTTTTAAAAAGGTAATGCAACACTTATTGCCCGAAACGACTTGTTTCCTGAGCTTGTCGAAGGGATAGGAAAGTAGGGTAATGTGTGTGGAATGGGAAACTTATCCTAAAACTTATTTATAAAATATTAAATTAATTTTCTTATAAACATGAAAGTCCATCAGTGAGACGGATTTCTGTATTGTATTGCGTATATAGATCACATATTTCTTTTGGAATTGAAGTTAAAAAATAACTCCTAGATAAATCTAATAATTCTAAATTACTTAGATTACCTATTTCTACAGGGAGGTTAGTCATATGATTACCGATTAAGTATAATCTTTTTAAATCACTAAGGTTACTAATTTCTTTTACAATACTTTTTATTCCATTCTGTTCAAGGTTTAAAATTTTTAAGTTACTAATGCTACAAATTTCTTCTGTAATAATTCTTAATCTGTAGTTATTTGAGAGGTCTAACTCCTCTAAATTACTTAGTTTTTTAACTTCAGGCGGTAGATTTGCAAGATTATTGTAATTTAAGTCTAATATTTTTAAATTGCTGAGATTTCCAATTTCAGGTGGTAGATTTGTTAATTCATTAGCAATTAATTGACGAGTATCACCACTGCTAAATACACCCAAGCCTAACTCTAATGTTTGCAAACTACGTAAATTACCAATTTCTGGGGGTAAAACCTTTAAAAGATTACCGTCTAAAATTAATTCAATTAAATTATCTAATAACCCGATTTCAGGAGGAATACTTCGTATATAATTAAACTCAAATGTTAGTTTTTTTAAATTTGTTAAATTACCAATCTCTGATTCAACATTGGATATGTTGTTATAAGAAATGTCTAATTCAACAAGTTTTTTGAAGTTAAAAATCTCTTTGGGTATTTCAGTAAAAAGATTTCTCGTTAAAATTAATTTTTCTAAATTAATTAGATTACCAAATTCTTTTGGAAGGTCATCATCTGATAAACTATTATTTCCTAAATTCAACTCTCTTAAACCTGTTAATAATCCAATTTCTGGAGGTAGTTGTGTCTCATCGCATTCGCCAGTACATCCATCTTCTAATGAAAGGTCCAGTTTTATTACTTTACCATTTATATGGGTAACTCTATCCCAAGAATCCATCGTATCTGCTTCAAAATCCCATTTTATGACGTTTTTCATATCAGGGGGTAGCGTATTATACATAAAAGTGAGTACTTGACGGTCTGTGGTTAGTATAGGACGATCATCATCATCAGCACAACTTAAATGTAATAAAGTAAGAATAATTAGTATACTTATTTTCCCCGTTGTTTTTAATATCATAAATGCAATTTATTAATCAAAGATAATTTTTTTCCATCAAAAAAATATACAATAATTAAAAAAATGTTCATTATTTTCAGAATTATAGCATGTGCATAGAAATTATCTCGCAGAGTAATTTTATGCTTATGCGGCAACGTCACGAGAATCGCATAAAAACTTTTTTCACGTATGATTAATCAAATACGCGATTTATAAACTACCTAAAAGTGTTTGCTTTTTTTTGCGTTGGCTATGTGGCTGAATATTGTGTGTAGAATAAAATGCCAAAAGCATTTTGTTATACAAAACAATCGAGCGTATAGGCAGCGGCAATTTTATACTTCGACAAGCTCAGCATAAACTTCACGGCAAATTATAGCTACAAATGTCAAACGTGAGGTTTAATCATAAACGCCTTAAAATAATTTTAATGACCCAAGTAGCTAATATTACTATGAAATAGAATTATTCTGGGATATTTTACATAGTATTAAATTATAGCTACGGATGAGCTTAACGTGTCGCAAATTGGCTTTTACATAATTGCTGACGATATAGAACATCTAGCGATGTAGCTATATCTGCAATTATGTAAAATACTACGTATGTGCCAATTTGCTACAATATACATTTGTACTATAATTTATAGTATGTTTAGCTGCGTAACTTGTTGATATTGAGTGAGGTGTCACTCAGCACCACTATATCAAGTTGTTGTGGTGCCCGTACAATAATACGTTGATTATTTATATGTGTCAAATTTAAGGTATTTATTTAACATTTATTTAACTTTTAAAAAAGTTTTTTGTTTTGTTTTTTTCGCTTCGGGGCTAGATAAGCCCCTTCGCTATACTCACAATAGCTAGAGCCACCCCTTCGGGATGGCTCTGCGGACTAACTCGATACTTACTAGTCTTTATTCCTTTTCTTTCTCCTTCGCTGCGCTTTGTTGTGCATGATCGTCATTAGACTTTGTTTCGGTAGTCGTTTCGTCCTTTACTTCCTTTGTTTGTTTTTGTTGTTGTTTTTGTTCGTTTTCTACGTCTTCGATCATTTGATCGAGAGTTATTTGCACGTTTGTTTTTATATATTGTTGATCAACTATATCCATTTGTACAACTTTACTATAATCTATATCGTCAAAATTAACGCTCTCAGGATATTGTCCTTTGCGTTCTATTTCTGGCAGAATGCCTGTTGTGTGTTTTTCTAAAAGCTCTTTAATAGTATAAGAATCTCCTTGTATAGTTCTTGAAGGAAGTTTATTTACTTCCATGTGCTCCTTTTTAAGCTTGAATTTATATCTATTTTGTTTTTTCATAATAATGATGTTTTTAATGCTTCCTATGGTCGCTTTGTTCATTGGGGCAAAAAAAGGGTGGAGCATGTCCAGCCTTGTTTTATGTTTATATGCCCGCTAATTATTATAATTGTGGGATACTAAAATATGGCATTGGTCTTAATGCACTTATATTATGATGTATTTGTACCACTAATTCGTCGACATTTGGATCTTCTACAGCGAATATGCGCTTTGTGGGATCTGATTGTACAAATTGCTGATTTAAAGCAGGTTTTGAATTAAATATTCTAGTCATTGTCCAGAAGGCTAAATTGTCCCTAAAATCTCCGTGTGTTGTTGATGGATTATATTTATACTCGGCATAACGTTGTTGATACCCAAATGTTTCTTCATTATCTTCAAGTACACTATCTAGGCCTACATAAAGCTCTGGTAATTTCACCTCTTGTTCGCCTAAATGAGCAAACTCAGGCCAGTAATAATCAAATTTATCTGTTTTAAACCATGTACGGTTTAATCCTTGTTGATACGAAGTTTTTGGCAATACTGAGATAATACCAACTATAAATCCATGTTCTTCGAATGTTTTACTATAACTGTTTGAATTTCCTACTGATATACCATGACCATTTAATTCACCTACTGGCGTTGTTGTGCTATCAGCTGTTGCTAATACTTCTGAAATAACCACAGGTTGTTTACCACCGCCTAAATATTCTGGTCGTTGTAATCTTGCGTCAGAGGATTTCACACCAAAATGTGACAGTATCTGTTCTACATAACGAGAACCACCTCTCATTGATTTCTCTAACCACTTTTGTAACCTATTTGCTTTTCTAAGCTCGTTTATTGTAGTGGCATCTACTTCCAATCCTAATTGTTTTCTTGTTACTGTAGAGTCGTTTGCATATAAGCCTGCTTCTTTGTCGTCACCTCCATCTGATACAAATACTGGTGTTACTGCTGCTGTTGAGGGCTGAAAGGTTGATTCATCTAGGAATACAGCTGTTTTAGCTACGCCTAATGGAAGTTGTGCTTCACCACCTTTTTGACTGTCAGGTCTGCACGATGTAAAATAATCTTTTTCCCAAGATCTATTTCGTAATTGTGACAGTGCTGTTAATTCAGGTTGACTAATAGTACTGTTTTTAGTTATTGGAACTTTATCTTCTAAATCCTGATCTCTATACCACTCATTGTATATTAATTGATATGCTCTAAAAGGAAGAGCATTAACTTCTATTTGTAAAGCTGAACGATTGGCATCGGGCGGTATACCTAAATAATCCGCTAAACTGCCTTTTTGATATTGATTGCTATTAGTGGCTAAATTGATTGTAGGGAATGGAGGAGTAGCGTTACCGTCTTCTCCACCTGTAATAAAATCTTCCCATTCATTCCAAACTAATCTATTTGGTACAAAGAAAAAATGTGTATATACATCTACTTTGTGCATTACTGGAGATAACATCGGTTGTAACCGTATAAGAGTTTCAGCATTATGCCTAAAACTGTCTCCAGGTACTACTTCTTGTAAATAATTTGGGTATAATTTACCCATTTGCATAGTCATTTTACGTTCGTGACTTAAATCGAACTTGCTTCTTTTTGGTTTATTAACAAAAATGTTTTTGAACATTGCCATAATTTTAATAATTTTAATTTATGATTACTTTAAAGTTTATATTACGTCTCCTTCAACAGCTTGTAAGTTTTGTTTACGAATCCTTGCTTTTAGCTGTTCGAGCTTGTATGGGGCTAGCTGATTTCCTAGCTCATATATTCGTTGGTCTTCTAATAATTCTAACTCTATTAACTTTTGCTCTGTTGTTTTGGTAATCTCTTTTAATTGATCTTTACTGAATATCTTTTCCTTGTAATACCTTGGCATGCGCTGTATGCGCCCTGATGAGTTTTTGACTAGAGACTCCTTCCGGTTCTGGTGGTAGGTCGAATTGCATAAATAATTGGCTCCCAGCGCAGGTTTTCTTGACATTAGACTGAATTCGCCTTGCCTTCCTTTTTTTACAGTTCCCGATTTTTTTAGGACATATTTGGTAGTGTAAGCTATTGTAGCTGCATTGCACTTTCCAATATGGACATATCCGTGTTTCCATATATTTTGTATTTGAGTTAAGCCCGTTTTGTCCTCTATTATAAATTCGGGCGATAAATTGAACATAATAATATGATAATGAGGACGATCAGTATTAGAACCATATTCACCACATGCATAATATCTTAGTTTATTTCTAATTGGATTAATACTTCGTTTAAAATTGCTATCTGAACGTTGTTGAGCGAATTTAATATTTGCCTTTCTGAGTCGTTTAATGAAGAGTTGGACATCACGTTTATTAAGCGTTGGTTGACCAACATTGTTTCTAGGTATTTTTTCATCGTCGTATGTTAAGGTTATAAAATAAGCGCTATAAGCGACTTTTAATTCTTGCTCTAGTCTAAACGACCAGTCATTCCTTCTTTTTGATAAGCAAGAGTGGCAGCGACCACACGGGACGCTGACTTTACCATCCTTTATGTAATCAAGTGCTGCACTCTTACTATCTGTCTTGATTGTTATGGGAGATAAGCAAGACATGTATTATAATCTATAGCCTGCACGTGATACTAAAACATTACGCCCCAGTTTTTTTCCACGTTTTTTGCGTTTACGGCCATAAGACCTTTTTCTTTTTTTGTAATACGTTCTTCGTCTCATATGTTTTGATTTTAATTATTTTATTTCCAAGGGAGAAACTTGTTTCTTTGTTCATTAAGGTATTGTTGTATCGCTTTTTGAACTGAAATACCATTAGTTTTTGCATGTAATGCAATCATTCTGAATAATAAATTATCTGATTGATATATGCCTTTCTCAGCTAATCTGTTTCTATGTCGTTTAAATGCTATTTCTAACTGTTTTTCATCATTTACTGATAATTTAAGGGCATGATCGGCTTCAAGATTAGAAAGTTTTTGAGTCTCTTGTTCAGTTTTGGTTTTTGTCATATCAAATTGATATGGGTATAAAGCTTGAGACTTTTCTAAGTCGAATCCTTTTTGTTTTGCTCTTGTAGTTAATATGTCATTATTTATTGCTTCATTGAGAGCGCGTTGTTCTGCTATCTTTGTTTGTGCCTGAATGTTACTAGTTTGAGCATTGGCTAACTTCATGTTTTGATATTGGCCAATTACTTGTGTAAAGTCTATCGGGAAAGCTTTATGATCGGCTGTAGGTGCCTGATATTTTGGCATTTGTCCTGAAGTGTTTCCTGCGACTGTACCTGTACCGTATACTAAGTTAGGATTTAATTTTGCTTTCTGAAGACGTTGCATTTGAGCTTCAGGTGAATTATATCTGTTTTGTCTATTCCACATTTCTAAATCTCTGGAATATTGATATTCAGCTAATTGCATATTAGCTGCGTTTTGGCGTCTTTGCGCTCGTCGTCTACTACCTGATCCGAAGATTGAACCTATAAGAGAAGCTCCACCGCTTATTGCTGCTGCGCCTACTAGTGCTGGAATTGGCATAATATTTAGTTTTACATAATACGGGGAATATTCCCCTTAGCTTTTTGTACTATAATTTATATTATGTAAAATAGAATATTTAAGAACCTCTTCTACTTTAGTAAAATTATACTGAATTCTTTTATTCATCATTACTATATGCAAACAACTTAAACGCTTAGAAATTCATATTCTGTAACATTCAACAGAAATCTTAAAATATCCGATGTATAGATCCCTGTATAACAAGATTATTTTATATATCACCTATATAGAATCTTTTAAATATTAGAATTGTGAGCGGCGATATATACTCAGGATTTTAAATCTAGCTAAAAGATTTTTAAGTCCTGTATTATAATACTATAGCTATATAATGATGTCGTAGAATTGATCTAGTAAGCCCTAGAACGATTTTGTTTCTAAAAATTATCATTATCCTACTATAAACCAAGTTGTTAGTAGCGTAATTATATGCTCTAAAAATAACAACAAAAGAATAAAATCATGTTAATTGAAGTATTCATATTCAAATAACTTAAAATATTATTTACTTTTATCCATTATGATGAAAAACAGTAAGAACTTTATAGTTATGTTTTTTGTTACTTTGTTTTTGTTATTCAAAGTGGCAGGATTACATGCGCTTACGCATCATGAAGATGATTCAAACGTTCAGCATTGTGAAGTTTGTCATATTTCAACAGCGGTTAATTTTATACCGCTGCTACAAACAGAAACCACTGTTTTACCAGATACCAAATATTTTTTTACAGAGCAACAAATCAACGATAAAGCACTTTTTGTTACTTTTAACAACAGGTATTTATCAAGTTATCTCTTTACCAGACCTCCTCCACTATTCATATAGTCCATTTTGTATGTAGACCCCATCCTTATTTTATAAGATAGGTCTACCCTATTCATTTGTCGTTTCGATTTGGTAATCTCCATGTATTGTAGAATGTATCAAAACGTTATGCTAATATTTAAACATACATCGGACTCTCCGTCCTTTTCTTAGGGCATCTCTTAAATACATTCAAACGCCTAATTATTGTTAACCACATTAACTATAGGTCTTTACACAATTTACAAATAATTTTAACTCATTAAACGTTATGTTGAAAGCAACAAACATAAGCAAGTCTTACCATGGAAAGATAGCTTTAAAAGATGTTTCCTTCGAAGTTTCTAAAGGCGAAATATTTTGCCTTTTGGGGCAGAACGGCGCAGGAAAAACAACAACCATCAACATTTTTTTGGGCTTTATCCCAAAAGATGGCGGTCAGGCTTTTGTAGCCGATAAAGAAATCGGGAAAGATGATACTAATAAACTTACTGCATATATTCCTGAAACAGTACAACTCTACGGCAACCTTAGCGGTGTAGAGAATCTGGATTTCTTTAGCCGTTTGGCGGGATTCAAATACACCACATCAGCCTTAGAAGCTTTTCTAACAAAAACAGGACTACAATCAGATGCGCAGCACAAAAGACTATCCTCCTATTCTAAAGGAATGCGACAGAAAGTAGGTATTGCCGTGGCACTGGCCAAGAACGCCGAAGTAATTTTTATGGATGAACCTACCTCTGGCTTAGATCCAAAAGCAACCGCAGAATTCACGAAAATTTGTAAAGAATTAGCAACAATGGGGAAAATAATTTTTATGGCCACCCATGATATTTTTAATGCCGTAGAGCTAGCAACAACCATAGGTATTATGAAAGAAGGCACCTTAGTGCAACAACTAAAAGCTAGTGAAATAAATGCCGGAGAATTAAAACAACTGTACTTAGAAACCATTTAAAAAATTATGAAAAAATTTAGTATCATCATAGTAACAATAATTGCAATTAATGCTTCTTTTGCCCAAATTTCGGTTACCGGTAAAATTGTTGATGTCGATAGCCAGCCCATATTAGGAGCATCTATTTCGTATACGAATCAAAGTTCAGGAATAACAAACGGTACGGTTACCCAAGAAGACGGTAACTTTACTTTTGAACTTACACAAACAGGAGATTACCAAATTGATGTAAGTTACATAGCCATGCGGTCACTGCGTTTACAGAAATCATTTGACCAAACTCAAACCTATGACCTGGGAACATTAATATTAGAAGAGGATGTAGAGCAATTGCAATCTGTAGAAATTACTGGTAGAGCTCGAACAGATTATAATAGTGACTATTCTTTTTCGGCAACCAAAGTAGCCATAAAAAATAAAGAGCTGCCACAGGCCATCACTTCAGTAACCAAAGAATTAATAGCAGATCGCCTCGCCTTTCAATTACCAGATGCCGTAAAAACGGTGAGTAATGTTACGGTCACCGGCTTATACAACCACTATAATATTCGTGGTATTACGCAAGCAGATGACGGACAAATACTAAACGGGATGCGTACACGGCAGTATTATTTTCTGCAACCCATTACCTCCCATATCGAACGTGTAGAAGTGATCAAAGGTCCTTCTTCGGTTACTTTTTCTAGTGCAGATCCAGGAGGAACCGTGAATATGGTAACCAAAAAACCTTTGAAAGAAAAGCGAAGCGAAGTTTCTGCAACTACTGGTAGTTTTGGGACTTTGAGAGCGACTGCTGATTTTACAGGACCTTTGAACGATTCTAAAACCTTACTATACCGATTTAACGCAGCGTTTCAAGAGGCAAATTCGTTTAGAGATTTGGTTAAGAACAATGCTTTTTTGATAACTCCTTCGTTTAGTTACATTCCTAATGAAACAACGGCGCTTAATGTTGAAATGATTTACAGCAATGGTGTCGGAAATTTAGATAGAGGACAACCCATCTTTGGTAGCATTAATGGAGAATTTGATTTGAACAGTACTCCTATTTCTTTAAACGTAGGCGCCTCCAACGATTTTTTCAAGTCTAAAGAAGTGGTTATCATGACCAACTTCACCAAGAAGTTTACCGATAATTTTGGGTTCAACGCCTCTTATATGAAGCAAACCTGGGATGAAGATTTAGCAGAACACAGAACCGTAAACAGTGCTGCAGTTGATATTGAAGGAAATGCCATACCAACCTTAGCTGCCATGCGCTATGTAGAACGTGAACAATTTTGGGATACGGATAATATTAGTGCATTTTTCAATTTTGACACCAAAGGGAAGAAAATCACGAACAAGTTCTTAGTAGGATATGATGGAACACGATGGGAACGTACCATTGGTGGAGGACAAAACGGAGCAAGACGCTATTTACGACTAGACGGTTCAGTAACCAATTTTAATGTTGATGAAGCCGACCAATTTCGAACTATGGAAATTGATGGTGTTGTAATGCCCGTACCTAATGTACCGCATTTTAATTTAGAGAATCCAAGCAATGGTATTCGAGAGACAAAAGACTATACGATTTCTGAGTTTGAAATTCCGGCAAACCTCTCCCAGACTAGTGGAGTTTATATTCAAGATCAATTTAAAATAGGTAGATTTTCTGCCTTGGTAAATTTAAGATACGAATGGTTTAATGACATTTTTGATTATGAAGGAGATGAAGAAGAATTTAAGAATGAAGCGTTTATTCCTAGAATTGGTTTGACCTATGAGGTTACTAAAAACATAAGTGCTTATACCACATATTTAGAGGGATTCCAGCCTCAAACAAATACCGTTTCCTTATCCCCTGCTACCGAAGGTTTCTTTTGGTCGGCTTCACCTGGTAGATTTGACCCCTTAGAGAGTAGTCTAAAGGAAATTGGTGCCAAAGGTGAGTTCTTTAATGGAAAAGCAGTGTTGAATGCATCCCTTTTTCATATTACACAAAAGAATATTCTAATTGGTGATACCTACGATTTGGAAAATTTAACTTCCAGAGGTGAGCAGCGTAGTAAAGGGTTTGAAACTGATTTCTCAGGATATGTAACACCAAACTTTCAACTGGTAGCGTCCTACGCCTATACCGATGCAGAAATTGTTGAAGATGAAGATGAATCGCTAATCGGAGAACGAATTGGTGGGGCTCCAGAACATAGTGCCAACCTTTGGGGTAAATATGATTTTACCGGCAACATGCTCAAAGGTATTAGTGTTGGTTTGGGTGCGCAGTATAGTGGCGAAAAATACTCTTGGTATGCAGATCGCCTGTTACTGCCAGAATATACAGTTTTTGACGGCGCCATTTATTACAAACCATCAAATGCAAATATTCAATTGACCCTTAAGGTGAATAACCTTTTAGATAAAACATATTGGTTAGGAGCCTTAAATGCATCACGATTAGCACCCGGTGCTCCAAGGAACGTCTTGTTAAATGCAACGTATAAATTTTAAGTATGAGAAAATCAATTATCTATTTGTTGGCAGGTCAACTATGGAAAAATGCTTTTAGATCCAAAGTTATGATTATAGCGTTGGGGCTCATGGTATTTTTACTACTTTTTTCGGCCTATAGCGGTTGGGAAAATTATCATGACCAAAATCATACCCGAGATGTAATGCAGGATGAAGTTCAGCAAAGTTGGGAGAATAATCCCGATAAACATCCACATAGAATGGCACATTATGGTTCTTTTGCGTTTCGATTAAAACATGTGCTCAGTGTTTTTGATGTAGGTATGGAAAATTTTGTCGGAAACGCAGTATTCTTAGAAGCACACAAACAGAATACCGTCAACTTTTCTGAAGCCAGTATGTCTACAGGTTTATTACGTTTTGGAGAAGTGAGTTTAGCAATGCTATTGAAAGTCATTGTACCCCTTTTGATTTTCTACTTGGGTTTTGCAAGCATAGCCCGAGAGCGAGAAAACGGTACCCTGAAGCTTTTAATAGGTCAAGGTATTCGTAGAAAAGAAATTGTTTTTGGAAAGGTGTTGGGACTTTGGGGTTTATCCCTGATTTTTCTTTTTTCGGTTTTTCTGGTGGTATTGTTTTTTGTGCTTATAGAATCGCATGATACCGGCTATTCGGATAGTTTATTGAGGTTTGTGGTGCTTTTCATTTTCTATGTACTATTTTTTGCTATTCTCAGCGCCATTACCATTTTGGTATCGGCTTTTAGTAAAACTGCCAAAGGAGCCTTGGTAAAACTTTTAGGAATCTGGTTACTATTTGTCATTATTTTGCCTAAATCGCTACAAGCTATAGGCTATTACCTGTACCCAACGCCTTCTAAAATAGAAATGGAAACCGCCGTAGAACATGATTTAATTCAGCAAGGTGATAGTCACAATCCAGACGATCCGCATTTTAAGGCCTTGAAAGATTCTGTGCTTTTGGCAAATAATGTGAAGAATGTAGAAGATCTTCCTTTTAACTACGGTGGATTTATAATGGCAAAAGGCGAAGCTTTGAGTACTGCAATTTATCTAGAACATCAAGAGCGATTGTATCAAATCTATACTAAACAAAATAATATAGAACGCAATTCTGCTTTTCTAAACCCATATACGGCTATAAAAAATGTATCTATGGCTTTCTCAGGAACCAATTTTCAGTCATTTCTTCATTTTAAAGATAAAGCCGAAGCATATCGCTATAAATTGGCTCAAGAAATGAATCAATTACAGATGGATTTTATTCCCAATAAAGGAAAGGCGGGTCCCAATAAGATCTCTAGCAATTACTGGAAAAAATTTCCGTCATTTGAGTACCGTTTTTTAAGTATTTCCAGCGTGTTCCAAAACGAGTTAACTTCGATCTTAGCATTATTGTTATGGGGTGTATTGGCCGTTTTTGGTCTGTTAAAAGTATCCACGAACTTAAAAGCCATTTAAAGATGTATAGGTTATTATTTAAATCATTTTTTAGGACTAAGATATTCTTAGTAAGCCTGGTATTACTAGTAACAGTCGGAATAATTAGCATACTAATTGGTAAGCAATATTTGGTGAAACAAGAAAATGCCATTATTGCTGCGCAAGAATTTCAAGAAGAAAGCATCAAGAGAAATGTAGAATATCACAATGATGATCTTGGTTTGTTGTTGTATTATTTGCGATTCACATTAATTAAAAAACCAGCCAATATCAGTGCTATTTCTATAGGACAGAGCGATGTAAATCCATTATTACAAGCAGTTACTATTCGTGGATTAGAAGGACAGAAATATGACACCGATTTTGAGAACCCATCCTTGTTAATGTCTGGAAATTTAGATTTGGGATTTGTTATTATCTATCTGTTTCCGCTAGTATTAATCGCCATGACTTTTAATTTGTATTCTGAAGAAAAAGAATTAGGTACTTGGCGAATATTAGCCGCACAAACCTCTGGTAAAGCAGGTTTTTTGTTCAAAAAACTAATGGTAAGAATACTTTTTGTTTTTATTATTTTACTATTCCTCATGTTCATGGCGAGTATGCTTCTTCAAATACCAATGAATCAAAACTTTTGGGCTATATTTTTACAAGGCATCTTGTATGTTTTGTTCTGGAGTGCGTTATGCTTATGGATAGTTTCTCTACAAAAAAACTCTAGTGTTAATGCACTAGCCTTAATTTCTATTTGGGTGGTACTTACTATTTTACTTCCGGCAATGGTTAATAATTATGTGCTTAACAAATACCAGGTGCCAGAAGCTTTAGATGCTATGGTAGAGCAACGAGATGGCTATCATGAAAAATGGGACTTAGAAAAAGATGCTACCATGACTGGATTTTATGAAGCCTATCCGCAATATAAAAAGTATACAGTTCCTGAAGATAAATTCAGTTGGATTTGGTATTATGGAATGCAACACATGGGAGATTTAGCCGCAAAAAATACGAGTACTGAAATGATAGAAAAGATTATGCTGCGTACTACTGTAAGTAAAAAAGTGGCTCTTTTTGTACCTACCATGCATGCTCAGCTAAGTTTCAATAATGTAACAGGGACCGATATGGTGAGTCATTTAAATTTTTTAAAGGCGTTAACTAAGTATCACGAGAATTTACGATTACATTTTTATCCTAACATCTTTGAAAACAATCCTGCCGATGTAATTGATTGGAAAACTCATCAAGCTAAATTTTATAGCTCAAAACGTGATTTTAGCTGGATGCGTCTGATGCTTCCAACTTTACTTATCGTGTTAATAATAGCTGTTTTTGGAGCGTTAAACCTTCGTGAACTATGAATAAAATAAGGGTTAGATCCTATTTCTAGCCCTTATTCTAATACCATAAAGCAAATTTGCGGGACGTTTAGCTTATTCCTAGCTATAATGCCCCCAGTTGTATCAAAAGGTAGATTTAAACAAAGTTTTTATCCCATTCTTTAGTTCGAAAATAGACTTCACTTCTTTAAGATCTAGTGGCTTATCAAAAACGGCAAGTTCATCCATCATGCCAATATAACCTAAACCTAGCATAATTTTACCTTTTTCTGCTTCCCATGTAAAAGGATCATTGACATCTTTTATAACACCTTTAAATTGACCGTTTAGATATAATTTGCAGGTAGATGCATTTGTGTTCACTTCAGAATATGTAATGACAATGTGTGTCCATTTTCCCTTTTTAAAAGGAGGTTGTTTTACGGTAATTGTGCGTTTTTCCCACTTCGTTTCATCGTTTTTGTTTTCCGGATTCCAAACGTCTAGATCCCCCATAGCTCCTAATCGAAATTGCCTTGGGTTATCATCTGTAAAATCTACCCATAAGGCCGCATCATTGTATCTAACATCAGTAATGCATATTGGGTCACAATAGCCTGGTGCTAAGTCTTTGTTGGGGTCTAATTGTAACCAAAATGATACCGTACCGCTCCATGATTTACTACTGTATCCCACATTTTTATATGCCTTATAAAAAATAGCGAAAGTGTTTGCTTTTTTAAAATGAAGCGCATCTCCTGCAAGGCCTTTATTTTTAGCTAAAACGACATCAGGGTTGTGCAAACCAGGTTTAGCAGTAGCCACTTTTTTATAATTTTCTGCAGTATATATCATTGCATCGCCAACAGATACATCTGCCGATAGTTTTCCGTCAAACGAACTGTAAAAAAGCACATGGTCTTTTAATTGTTTATGTTGCGAAAAAGAAATAGTTGTAATTAGTAAAAAGAATACGCTAATAGATAAAAGCATGTTAGTTTTCATGATTTTTTGATTAAAGATTAATATCCACATTAATTATTGATACTCCATTCGATAGCTGTATACGCATGAATTTTTCCTGTGTCAAATGTTGGAATAGTTATATCTAATTCTGAAATTAGAATAGGTAATTCTGTACACCCTAAAATAACACCTTGCGCGCCTTGTTTTTGTAGTTCTTTTATAATCCCAATAATTTTTTGTTTTGAAGCGTTTGTAAATTGGCCTTTCACTAATTCGTTATAAATTATATCGTGTACAACTTGTCTATCATTTGTATCAGGAATTAAAATTTCAAGACCAAAATCATTGATCAATGTTTTGGTATAAAAATCTTTTTCCATAGTAAATTTCGTGCCTAATAAGGCTATTTTTTTTACACCTAATTTTTTGATAGATTCACCAGTAGTTGTAGCAATATGCATAAACGGAATACTCACATTTTCAGAAATATAATGACTCACTACATGTATGGTGTTTGTACATAGCAAAATAATATCCGCTCCTGCCCTTTCTAACTGTTGAGCTGCTTGTTTCATTAGTTCTCCTATAGCTTTCCAATCGCCTTTAAAAGTCAATCGTTCTATGTCTGCAAAATCGACTGACACCATAATACATTTTGCAGAATGCGAATCTCCTAGTATGTCTTTTACTTTGGTATTTAAAAACTCATAATACAGTTTTGAGGATTCCCAACTCATTCCTCCTATCAATCCTATTGTTTTCATATTTTGTTTGTTACCTATATTTTATTTTAACAAAACTATGCATGACTATTCTTACTTGCTAGAAACTTAATTGAGAGGTTTTGACTGCATCATTGAAAAATTCTCAACTACAACTTATAACCAAGTAGTATATCTTTGCATTTATGGAGCTCAAATATTTCAGATTAATAAAAACTATTGCAGAAGAAGGCAGTATCGCTAATGCTACTGAGCGTCTCTTTTTAACACAGTCAGCTTTAAGTCATCAATTGCGTGAGCTAGAAGAGCGATTAGGTTTTAAAGTTTTCCATAGAACAAGAAATAAATGGGAATTGACCCAAGAAGGTTCCGAACTATATAAACTAGCGAATAAACTATTCAATTCTATTGATGAAGGTTTTAGTAACATAAAACATATTAAAGAAGGCTCAAAAGGTGCTATTAAATTGAGTGCTGAATGTCAATCATTTTTTCATTCTATCCCGTCGTTTATCCAAAAAATGGGAATTCTATATCCTGAAATTGATATCGATGTAACTCTTGGTGCAACACATCAA
This sequence comes from uncultured Aquimarina sp., assembly GCA_947501475.1. Classification (GTDB taxonomy): domain Bacteria; phylum Bacteroidota; class Bacteroidia; order Flavobacteriales; family Flavobacteriaceae; genus Aquimarina. The sequence continues at coordinate 72,989 of CANMWA010000014.1, forward strand.
ACCATATCACAAGTATTATCTGAAGATATAGACATTGCTATTGTAACATCAAAACCTGCTTCTGAAGAATTGGAAAGCATAAAAGTTTTTGAAGATGAGATTTTTGCTGTTATACATAAAGAAAACCCACTCAATAGTTTAGACTATTTAGAAGCAAGTCATTTTTTACATACGCACTTATTGATAAACTCTTTTCCTTTGGATGGTGTATCAGTTTATGAACACTTTTTAAAACCGAATAAAATTACTCCTATTAAAATATCGGCTATTCCGTTTACCGAAATTACATTATCGATGATTGAAGCAAATATGGGTGTTATGTGTGCTCCAAAATGGCAATTAGCTCCTTTTAAATTGTCAAAAGAGTTAATGTTTAAACGTATTGGTAAAAATGGTTTAAAACGAACACATTACTTAGTTGTAAAAAAGGAACATCGTAATAAAAAACATATACACGATTTCATCTCTAGCTTTGAAGAAGATTTTTTAGAAGTATAGTCCATTCACATACATTTTGCCCTACGCTCCTATCTCTTAGTCCAAACTTCGATAAACTCAGTGTGACTGTTCAGGGTAATACATAAGACAAGTACATTTTTTAAAGAAAAAAATTAAATTTCTTTTGATTCTTCAATATTGAGTTCTTTTTTTAAAATGTTTCTAAATCGTGTATGACTTATATAATGGTCTTCTAGCAATTTACCATCCCGTAAAAGATTAAAAACACCAAACCCTGAAGGTGCCATTTTTGCTTCTTTTACCGTGTTAATTTTTGTTACTTTTAAATCTATATCGTGATCCATCGCAACGTTTAGTATTGCTGCTACCGACTTCTCATTCCAAGGACATTGGTCTGCATAGCTTAAGTGCCAGCCCTTATACTTTTTTTGCTGACTATGCCAATCAAGTAATCTAGGCTTTTTTGCATTGTTATTCCATGTCTTAGCCAGTAATTCAAATCGGTCTTTTGTTTCAATTTGTTTGAAGCCATTGTTTTCAAATACCGTTTTATTCGCTAGCCAACCACCGCTACTTGTCATTACACATAGACCATCCATACCTTTAGTTTTTGCTTCCTTTTCAGCATCCTCAATTAGCACAGAGCCATAACCTCTACTCCTATCCTTTTTAGAATAAACGTACGTGCAATGAATAAACATATAATTGTCGGCATCTATTGGTCGCCAGGCATTTTTGGTTGGTACATATTCAATAAACCCAATCATCTTATCTTCATCGTTTTTTAGGATTTTTATCTTTAAGCCCTCCTTGTGGCGCTTTTCAAACCAGTTGCGTTTATCTTTAAATCCCTCTCTTTTTGTGTCCTTTATGCAGAAAAAAGTTTCTTTTACAGCATTTTCAGGTGTTACTTCTACTATTTTCATAATGTTTGTATTAGGATTCCAAAAAAGCGGCAGTATGTATCACGGGAATATCCCAAGCTTCCTTGATCTTACCATCAATAATACACCATACAACAACAGCGTCAATCTCCATTGGTTTGCCTTCTAGTAACATAGTATCTTTAACATGCGTAACAATTAATTCATCTCCCAAAGGGGTTATTGATAACGGATTTACCTTAAAGGAACCACTAGTGCGACTGGCCAATATTTTGAAAAAGTTCATCAAACCAGAGAGACCTACATAGTCTCCTTCTATGTCGGGCAATTCAGGATTATAATAATGCCAAACAAAATCCTCTGCTATCACTTCGCCGCTTGCCGCCAAGTTGGTAAGGTCAAGTCCCTTTAAAATCTCAATATTTGGATGTTCTTTGTTCATGATATTAATTTTTGACAAGTTGTTTTTTAGAGTGAAACAGCTTTAAGGTCAGTGCTCCATAAGTAATGGATAGAATGACCACAGAAAATAATATACCAGCAAAAGGAATGATTGTGAGTAAGCGCAATATGATAGCACATAATAATGCAAGGAATGTAATACTCCAAAAGCCCCAATCCTTTTCTTTTTTATTCTTCAAATAATAAGCTACTAATAAAGCAGCGATTAAATGACCGAAAAGAAGACTAAATATAAATATGACCGTTGCGAAGAGTCCCAAGGGGATACCAATAATCATTAGCAAAGCAACGATTATTAATAATGGAATACCAATTAGATAAATCAACCCGAAGCCAAAGCTCTTTAATACGTTTTTTTCTAGTCCTTCAACTGCACTTGAGAATGCTTTTCTAAAAAGAGCGTGTAAAACTAGAATAACTAAAAAAGCAGACAATACATAGAACACCCATAATTTTAATGAATTAGTTCCAAAAGTGGTCAAAGAAATTTGTGAATTTTCTTCACCAAGATCTTCATTGAATTGGGCTTTAGCATTTACCAGCGAATTTTTGAAATCTATTTCTCCATCACTATACCAATATTCAACATCTTTATAGAATTTAGCATTTGGCCCAATGGTAATATCTTCCCCCACTACTTTTGAGGCTCCCCGAATAGTTCCATTAATTGACACATCTCCTCCGCGCACATCTAGTTTCTCTATAACTTCGCCATTGACTGTAACATCTCCAGCAAAACAGACAAGCTTACCGTTTATGCGAGCATTTTCTGTAATGACGACTTCACCACCAAAAATGACTAAATCGTCTCCAATTTCTGAATCAATTATTATTTTTCCGCCCGCAACACGAACATCATCGGCTACATGACCTTCGATTGACAAATCTCCTCCAGCCCCAGTAAAGTCTCCGTGAATACTATCTTTAACAATCAGATTTCCTCCTGCAATAACGAGGTCACCTTTTACTGCAGCGTTTACTGTGATCTTTTCACCGGCGATATACATATCGTCAGGTTGTACTTTATCGATTAAGATCTCTTTTCTTTCCTCAGACTGACCAAAAGATAGTACAGAAAAAAGGAAAAGAATTAAAATTGTAAAGTTTTTCATTAGTGCAAAGTTTTCAATTAAGCACTAAATCTACTTGTTATCAGCGTTTTAAAAAATGATATTAGTCATTACATACATATTAATTCGACAAATTTTCGGATAAGATTGTTTTCTTCTGGAACCAAATATCAGCAACTCCAGACGTAGACAGTTGAAATCCTGTGATAGTACCATTTGTATCCCTTTTAAATGCTATGGCCGCAAAATGCCTTTGGTCTCCTGTAAACACATCGGGGATTCTTGGATCTAATTGAACAGGCTCTAATCTAGGGTGAGTGAGTACTAGCTTTTCTTGATCCATAACTAAGGAATATGTGGCATCTAAGTCAACGGCATAATAATCACCAGTAAACACACCTAGGTTCTTAGTCCAGAATGCATTACTATCATATGCAACCGATTGGAAAATGTCCTCTCCGACTGTTATGGACATCTTCTTAGGTACAGAGTTAGTATCAAAGTTTACTCCTACCTCTCCTCTAGTAATCATTTTAAAAGAATTTTTAGTTAAAGGGACAAGAGGGCTTTCATTACCTGGGCCTCTAAAATATCTTAGGGTATCATTAGTAATATGAATTTTTCTAGTGGTATGGTTAGTGACGTCCCAATAGCTCCCTTCAAATGTTGAAAGTTGCTTTTTTGACAATTGTATAGCCCCAATTCGCTCAGATTTGTCTGATAAGATAGGGTTCAATACATCCTCAAGATATAATTCACTGGCTGCAGTAGCTGCATATCCATTATAGGCGCCATCATTTCCCATAACAACAATGGCAAGGTCATAGTCGGGATAGCGTATTAATTTACTGGCATATCCGCCTGCAACTTCAATATGGTATAGTTTTTCGGCTCCTCTAAAATCCCAAAACCGATGACCTCCGGTATACAATGCCATATTTGTTTTATTTACTTTTTTTCCGCTAATAGTAGAAAGTCCATCGAATTTCTCGACCGTTTGTTTAGTGCCTATTTTAGGATCTCTAAGTTCTTTTGCCCAAAGACACATATCACCCACGGTAGTATATAGATCAGATACAATTGTATGTTTGCGGTTAATAGTCGAACTAATGAAATTATTGTTTTGAGCAAAATACCCTTGAGCCTTATTAGCAATTACAGCACCTTGGGTATCAAATACAGAGTTTGTCATTCCTAAAGGTTCAAAAATTTCTTTGGTAATAAAATCTGCATAAGACATTTTACTAATTTTGGAGATAAGATCCTCGAGTATCATAAAGCTAGCATCTGAAGGACGTTGTACAGTTTCATTACTGGGCAAGGATTTTGCCTGGTTTAACAACATAGCATAGGCTTGTTTTTTGGTAAAAACATCTTCTGCTTTCCACCCAGCAAGAGCCTTAGAAACTTCATTATTGTTCAATCCACTCGTATGATGTATCAATTGCTGGATACTTATAGAATGGGTAAAGGGCATCAGATTGGTCATATATTTCCGAATATCGTCTTGAAGGGAAAGCTGACCGCGTTGCTCCAACAGTAAAAGCGCATAAACGGTAAACTCCTTTGCAAGGTCCCCGATGTGAAATCTGGTTTCTGGACTTATCGGAATCTTGTGTTCCAAATTGGCAAGACCGTAACCTTTGGTATATATGATTTCACCATCACTAAGTATTCCAACGGCTATCCCTGCCATATTTGAGGTATCCCATTTGGAAAAAACGGAGTCTATCTGTGCCGATGTAATCTGCCTTTTTTTGATCTCTTGTGAAAAACAGGCTATGTATGTGAAGAATATAAAAGTTGTGAGTAAATTTTTCATGTTCTTTTAGTTTATTAATGATTTATAATCGTTGCAATGTTTCTATTACTTTTTTTGCTACCGAGGCTGCTGCAGATGGATCTTGCCCAGTGATTAATCTTCCGTCTGCAATCATAAAATCGTCCCATCCTTCTGATGAAAATTGAAAATCACCTCCTCTTTCAATAATTTTTTGTTGAATTGAAAACGGAAAAGTCTTGTAGTAATCTGCTTCCATATTTTCAAAAGCATCAGGAAAACCATTCACTTTTTTCCCAGCGACTAAGTAGTTACCATCTTTGGTTTGTAAATTAACAATACCCGCAGAACCATGACATATACTTGAAATAACACCTCCCTGATCTTCATACACCTGCATTGCGATATGCTGTATTTCCTTGTTTTCGGCTACACCAAACATAGCTGCTCCACCTCCACCATAATAAACCGCCTTATAATCAAATGCTTTTATTTCATTTGGTTTTTGGGTATGCTCCAAATCATCCATAAAATCATTATCATAGATGTACTTCTTTTGCAAAGAATCTGAAGTGTTAATATATCCAATTGGTATGGATCCTCCTTCGGGGCTTACAAAGTCTATATCATAACCAGATTTTTTAAACAGATCATAGGCATGCACTATTTCTGAAAAATGATTGGAAGTATTTCGTTCTGAATCTCCATAAAAATGTGCATTAGAAACAATAAACAGAATCCGTTCAGAAGTTTGGTCGTTGTTAATCGCATTGTTTGATGTCTTCGTATTTTGTGTGCATGCCAAAAAAAACGCAACAAATACGAAAAATAAATAGATAGTCTTTTTCATTGTTTTTGTTTTAGTATTATACATGGGGTCTATTTTGTCTTTTTGGTAAACATTTTATGTATAATGGTCCACTTTTCTTTAGTTTTTAACAACATAAAATAATCGATATAAGGTGTATTGCCTGGAGACTTTATTTCTACTTTGGCAACAGCTGCGTTATTGGTATAATCTATAGAAAGAATCTTACCTTGCTCTCCTGTCGGTTTCCCTTCTTTCGTGTCTGCTATATAGGCTTTTCCAGACCAAATGCTGATCTGATTATTCTTCACATAATATAAATTCAGGTCCGGGTGAAAAGCTTCTTCCAATAATTTAGGTTGACCTCCTGTAGAGCCATCGATATACTTCGTTAGTGTTTCTCGAATACTTTCTTCTTCTGTTTGTGCAAACAAGCATTGAGTTAGTAATACGCAAGTAATTAAAAATAGTTTTTTCATTGTTTTAATTTTTGGATCAAAGATTTTAGTATCAAATCTTTACCAAGCTATTATAAATGAATAAACTAATGAAACAAGTGAAGTGAAAAGAACTACAGATTTATAATTCTGGAGAAAAAAATGCCTATTCTAATGACTTTTTGAATTGAGCAGGAGTCATTCCTTTATGTTTTTTAAAAGCAGCATAAAAAGAAGTATTTGATTTAAAACCACATTCGTTTCCGATACCTTCTATAGTTAAAACCTTGTTTGATTGCAACATTTCTATAGCGGACTCTACCCGATACTTGTTCACAAAATCTGAAAAACTTTGACCCATAGTATCATTAAGATATTGAGACAATATATGTTTTTTAGTCTGAAGTTGTTTAGCCACATCCAAAAGTTTCAGATCCGAATTGAGGTGTATTTTTTCTTCTTTAAAAAGAACGGGCAATTTATCGGCAATTAATATTGCCTCAGCATCGTTTATCGCTTTGTTTTGATATTTAATAGGAGGTGAAAGAAAAGATAAACTATGCTGTCGTCGCCTAAAGAACCAGATCATTAGGCTAATGTATAGCGTAAATGAAAATGAAAGTGCCCCCACTATATATGATGTATAGTTAACGGTATTATAAGCTAACCAAATAAGAAAACAGCCCACAACAATATTAATAATCCAGTAATCCAGATTACTTGGTTTTTCTGAAATAGAAAATAATTTTGAAAAAGAAAATCTAACCTGATAAATCGCTGCAATAAGATATAGGGTCCATTGAAAAAGCAGTAGATATCCAAAAGTTGCATCAGCTCCACGTTGCCATAAATGCCAATATTCATTATAGGGATAAAGAATTCCTGTAATAATCATAAAAATGATAATAGGTACAATATGAAGTAGCCAATTCCATGTACCAATGTTTTCTGGTTTTGTTGCTATTCTAGTATATAGATATAAGAAAGGACCAATAAGAAAACAAGCGGTTAATCCTATTTGAACAAATAACGAAGAGATCTCTGGATAAAATGTTAGGAAAACCGATTTTGTGACGCGAACACTAATAACAAATAATAATGCGGCTAAAAAATAAGTAGCTCTGTTTTTATTTTTTATAATAAAAGCGAAATATACACTCAAGAAAAGACCATTAAAGGCTCCTAAGGCACTAAAAAAGAATAATATTTGGTCTTCAAAATTCAACAACTACTTTTAAAAAATAAAGATATAAAAGTAATTGAATTTTATTAGCAATTTGAGACTTCGCTATATTTTATTAAGTAAAAAACGCCTAGTTTTAATAATCAAGTTTCGACACATAGCAAAAATACAAAGGGTTTATATAGTATACACGAAGCCTAAAACTCGATATTATATAAAAGGCTGTCTAAAAAGAATTAAAACATTGTTATTGCTCAATGTTTATAATTTTAAAGCAATCTGTTTATCAGTAACTTAAATTTAATAGATTCTTTCGCTACTCTTAGAATGACGTCTTTTTAGACAGCCTTATATTACTATTATTTACTTAGCTGTTTTGCTTTTGCAAATGCATTTTTTGCATCATCCACATTACCAGTTGCTTTGAGTGCTTCACCTAAGCCTTTCCATAGTACAGCAGAATCTGGATATAATTGTGTATTCATTTTATATACGTATAGCGCACCATCATTTTGTCCTTGTTTTAGCAATAACTTTCCGACACGATCAAACTCTTTGATAAAAGGAATGTGTTGATATAAAGGATCTTTTACAATTCGTGCGGCATCTTTAGCGAGTTGCTCCATCTTACCTGCCATAAATAACTGCGTAAAATGATCCATAGGGCTAATGACCACCTTATTTATATCAATATTCATTGCCAGATCTAGTACTGGATCTTCATTGTTACGATATTCATTAAAGGTCATCTCTTTTGAGAAATGTGGTACTGTAGCATCTGCATTTTCCCATTGTGCCATATCTTGCCACCAGGCAAATGACAAATAAGCGTTTATTTTTGAATTTGGTAACGTAACTTTGGTAGCATCACCATAAAAATTCTTGTTTTCAGCCGTAGGCTCCCCTATTATAATTGCTTCGGTATAATTTTCAATCTCATTGGTTAAATTTTGGCAAGCCGAAAATGTATTGCGCCCAATAATATAAAATAGATTCCCTTTTTTATTTATGCTTGGTCTGGCTAGTAATCCTTTTATTAAAGGTCGGTTATTATAATTATTACCACCACCATTAAGACGTACATCATAAATTAGTTTTTCTACTTCATTAGTATCTATAAATGTAAAAAGTCGTTTGTAGAAATCCTTGAGTGTTTCTGAATCATGATTGAATACAGAACTTTGACGTACATACATTGTTTTTGTATCAGGCAAATATTCAAAATAATAAAACTTTTCATTTAAATATTTAAGATATAAAGGTGTTTTGTCATTATTTCTAGCACTTAACCATTTCTCGTTTGCTATGGTTAAATTATAGTCTCTAGACATATCCTTTAATGGGATCGTCGAAAAAGTGTAGTCAAAAACTTTCCCTTCTTTTTCTAGAGTTAGAGTTACTGTATCTGTAAGCTTAGGAATAACGCCTTGAGCATGAAGTATCGCAGGAACGGTTAAAAATCGTAATCCATACGCTTTAAAATATTGGTCGTTTTCTACAGGAACTACGGGGCGAACTTTAGAAAGTGCTTTTTCAATTTCCATTCCTCCTATCTTTAGCACCTTTGCTCCTACTGTTTTTTGATGTGCTTTCTCTACACCTTCTACATAAATACCATCTTTAAAGTGATATAAGTTAACGGGTAGTACTGCATCTTTTGCTATTGTACTAAATGGAATTTGGGTATGTCCGTATTGAAATAATGAAACAATTCTCGATAGTCCGACTTTTATTTCATGTTCTTGTAGGTTTGGAATTTGTTGATATAATTTTTCGACTTCGCTATCCCATTCTGTTTGCTTTATTTTCTTAAACAAAAAGGCATGATTATCATGTGTGTTTTGTTGTAAAAAGCGTAAATCTTCTTGCCATTGTTTAGGAGTAATAGTTTCTTGGGCGTAAGATTTTGAATTAAATACACTAAATACTATACATATACCTAATAAGAGTGTTAAAATGGATTTTGTTTTCATTATTGATTAGTTTTTTGATTGAATATAGAACTGTTATATTGGACAAACAATAACGGCTTATGTTACATTAATTTACTTTTTATTTTATAAGGTATCAAGACTTCCTTGCCTTATACTACAACTAATGTGTAGTATTCCTGGATTTTAATTCTAACTCATAGATTTTTAAGTACTGTATTATAATACTTTAGGTATATCATCGTGTCGTAGAACATGTCTTGTAAGCTCTAGAAGGGTTTATTCTTAAAAATTAAAACGGATAACTACATCTGGTGTAAGTTGTAATGACTTTCTTTCAAAAGCTTCTATTCTGATATCATTTTCACCAACTCCAATAAACCCTTGATCAACTGTATTTTTTCTATTATAAATATTACGTAAAGAGAGGCCCAACATCCCTCCCCAAGGATTTTTTGTTTTAAAATTAAACCGATACACAGCAGAAGCATCTAATCTATGATACGCTTTAAATTTGTTTGCATTAATTCCGTTTGGGCCAATTATATTACCCGCAAAACCATTTTCGTCTGGTATCAATTTTGTAAAGGGACTACCTGTCGCATAATTCCACCCTAGAGCAAACTCAAAATGATTAACTTTTAGCGTTTGCGAGATATTAAATATATGTCGTTGATCAAAACTACCAGGAAAAGACTTTTGTTGTATTGTAGGAAAAGTAACTAAGGTTTTACTTAATGAATATCCTATCCAAAATCGATAATTATGAATTCTTTTTTTTAACAGAAAATCAAAACCAATACGTTCTTCTTTTCCTATATCTATATCAGTATTCCCATTAGCAATAGATGCAAACTCAAAAATAGGATCACTAAAAGAAGTTATATTAGTAAGCCTTTTATAATAGCCTTCCAGATCAAAATTCCAACCGTTGTAGGTGTATAAGGTTCCAAAAGTAAATTGTCTACTTTTTAATACAGGAATGAAAAATACATCCCCATCACGTGAAGTGTTACCCGAAAGCAACCATACTTTATCGGCTATAGGAAGACCACCTATTGACGGACTAAGACTTCCAAAATCACTATACGTATTAAGTTGTTGATTTTTTAATTCGGCAGAAGCTGTTATTCTAAAATTTTTAAAAACTTCTACAGATGAAAACATCCGAGGTTCTACAAAAAACTGATCCGTTCTACTTAAATAAGAGCCCCTAAAACCAAAATTTGCATAGGTTTTTGCGCCTTTATACGTATACTCGGAATATAGGGTATGATTATTTGTATATCCTTCTGTACTATTAAGGATAGCTTCCTCAAAATCTCCCGTAAAAGCCTCGTTATTAATATATTTTGTTTCATTATAGGCGTATTGATAGCCTAAAGCGATGGACTGTTTTTTGGCAATAGGAATATCCAAAGAATATTCCATTCCTATATCTTTTACTTCGTTATTTTGGGTGTAGTTATAGTTAATATTTTGATCGATACTGTTCAGTTTTCTTACAATATTATATTTTGTATCATAAGAAGAAAAATGAAAATTTGCTTTTTGGACACTATTATTAGAGTATTTTTTTCTCCAATTCAGACTAGCTCCTGCATTCTGAATTTTATAAATATCTTTTGTACTAAAAGTATTGGTACTATCTAAAGGGATCGTATTATCCAATTTATTTTCTGCAAATATGGTGCTGAATTTTACAGTATTATTTGCATTAGGATTCCAAACTACTTTAAAATTCGTATCAGAAAAAAAGAAATTATCTTCTCTAGATTCTTCTTCAAGAGTATTTTCTGTAGTATCATCAGAAATATCGGCTCTGGTATTCTGAAATACTTTTCTAACCAGATTATTATATCCTATATTTTGATATAAATCTGTAGTAGATCTACGGAAAGCTCCCATTATACCAACTTTTTCTGATAAAGGTACTTTTGTAAAAAGATCTGCATGAGTAAAATTCACCCCACCTCCTATTTTAAATCCTTCGGTTAAGTCATCATCTGATTCTATAATGATTGCTCCAGAAACTCGATCTCCGTAGCGTACACTGGTTCCTCCTCGATATACCTTTACGTTTTTAACAATGTAAGGGTTAAATGTTGATATCTGATTAAAAAAATGACCGTTGTGATACATTTTTATTCCATCCCATAACACCAAATTTTGATCTGGAGTTCCTCCTCGAATATGTAATCCGGCTGGATCTTCTGTAGGACTACTTATTCCTGGTACTAATTGTAAACTTTGTAAAACATCTGGCTCTACAAGCCCCGGAAGAATCCTGAGTTTTTTTGTCGATACGTTAATAGATGCATCTTTATTTTTTTGTACACCTGTAGTAAGATATTCATTAATTACGACCTGACTTAAATTCTGAACTTGTGGTTTTAATCGAATCGTATCACAACTCGAATCTGAAAAAATTGAGGCTTTAACCGTCTTTGTATCATACCCTAAATAAGAGATAGAAATTGAATCTCCCGGTCTTAATCGTAATCTAAAACTCCCTTGTTCATCTGTAAGCTTAATTGCATTCTTATCCTTTATAATATTTGCCTGAATCAATTCAAAAGTAGCTGCTGAATCAATTACAATACCACATATTTCTATAGTTTCATCATTTTCTACCAAAATATAACTGCGATCGTCAACCTTCTGCAGTATAAACTGGGTTTGTTCTTTTACTAGTCCTACTAATGAATCAATAGAAATCGAATCCTGATCTATGGTTAGTTTAATATTCTTGATCGCTTCAACATCATAAGAAAAGTCAAACTGATACTGATTTTTAAACGCTTCAAGAATCTCAGGTATAGATTGATTTTCAACAACATCTATGCGATCTATTTTCTGCGAATAACCGAATACATTCCAGAAACAGAATAATACAATGAATTTAAAACGAATCACTTATTTTTTAGGGCTATACTATTTTCTCCTTCAAATGTATAACTAATATTCATAGGGTCAAAGCTAGTACGCAGAGCGATCGCTAAATTATCATGCTTAAAAAATCCTGTAAATACTCTTTTTACATCTACATTTCCTGTATAAATTTTAATATTGTACTGTCTTTCTAATTCTTTTATGAGTTGCTCAAGAGGTACTTTATAAAAGCTACTTTTACCATGTAACCAATCTGGTTTCAGATTTGCAACCTCAAATACAGATAGATGTTCTTTTTCGTTAGACTTGGCTCCTTTTCCCTGAGTAAGAATCACTTCATTACTATCTTTTGATACACTTACCTTACCTTCAAAACAATGTACTTCTAATGTTCGATCTCTAGAATATACGTCGAATTCTGTTCCTAAAACGGTAATATCACCGTTTTTGGTATTCACAATAAATGTCGACCCTTTTTGTACATCAAAAAAGGCTTCTCCTTTTAGTTGTAATACCCGATTCTCCATAAAAGAATCTTTATCATATTTTAAAGAAGAATCTGCATTTAGAGTCACCACAGAATGATCAGGCAGCGTTATGACTTGCGTTTGTGCCATTTCTGTACGTATAGTAACATCTTGAAAAAACAAGGTTCTCAATCCAATGATAACCAAAATCACTGCTGCCGCACTATACAACCAAGTACGAAGTTTAATAACTTTTGATGTTTTGGTATCTTTATATGAAGCATTATAGATTTTTTGGGCTGCTAAACCTTTTTCTATATCAAAAATAGGCCTATCTAGTCGTTCTACTCCTCTTAATATATCTTTATATGCTAAATAATCTTCTGATTCTTCAAAGGCTTTACGTTCTTCATTAGAAAGATCTCCAGACAACCATTTCCCTAAAAAATCATCTTTATTTATATCATTTTTCATAAGTTTTCTTTTATAGAATCACCATTGGATAATGTTGAAAACACTAAATTTTTATATAAAGTTGAAGTAACGAACATATGAAGTTCCTTCGTTGTAAGTTTACCATATATCCATTTAGTCAAAAAATCATTTTGATACTGTTTATCTAAAAAATTCATATGCTATATATTTGGTGTTTTTATTTTCGTTCTTAAAATAACTAATGCCAAGTGCATTCGTTTTTCTACCGCTTTTACAGAGATTCCTAACATTTCTGAAATCTCTTTGTATGTTTTTTTGTCAATTCGATTCAAAAGAAAAACTTCACGTTGCCCATCCTTTAAACCAGAAATAGCCATATTTAGGCAATGCATAAATTCCTTTTCTTCCATCTGAAATTCTGGCGATTCATTAGTGTATGTTTTTTGCTCTATCTCCTGGTACTTTAGCACCGTCTTTTGATGTACAATAGCATTGATCGAGGCATTATTGGCTATTTTATAAAGAAAACTTTTGGCTGCACCAAAAAGTATCTTGGAACAATTAATCCATAATTTGGCAAAACTATCTTGCACAATATCCTGTGCTTTTTCCATGTCACCATATTTATAATAGAGGTAGTAACATATTTTTTCTGCGTGCTCACGGTATAATTGTTCGTATATTTTCTCTTCACAAACACTAATTACTTTCTCTGGCATTTTTAAAAAAATTTAAATCAGTTTATATTTAATATAAAATGTTAATCGCTTTATAGCTATTATTAATACGAATATCACAATCTAAAATTAAACATTATCCATTTAAATTGGATTAGGCTAAATCTAGAATTGAGAAACTTAATTTACTACCCCTAAAACAAATGAACTTGTACATACCCTACTAAAAATTAAAAAAATTACTACGAAGTATTTAAAATTCTATTAAAGGCAAATAGGCATCAAATATTACCAAGAGTATCCTATAGTAAAGTTTATGTTAACATTAATTTCATGTACATTGCCTCCATCAAATATACCTGTAGCAGTTCTATAGTCTAATCCTCCTACAATTTCTGTAGACATCCCTTTTAGTGCCTTCTTAAATATCCATTGATACCCAGTTCTAACAGAAGCACCAACCCAGAGACGCTCTATATCTGTAATTTGATTGTTAGTTTTATTTTTTAACTTATTATAATTATACTCAGTTAACAAACCACCACTTACAAACCAACCTTCTGGTGCTTTTTTTCGTTTTGAGAGATAGCGTCTTATGCCTGTTTCAAAAAATAGTTGATAACGTCTTTCAGAGATGCTATTATCAAAATCTGGTCCATCAAATGCTTGAAAAAGCACAAAATTCAGTGATGTTTTGGGTTTAATAACACGTTCATACCCTATACCAATCTCTCCCACCAATGCACTTAAAGGAAATATTTTAATTATATGTTTAGGCATAAATGTAATTTCTTCTTTCTCATTGTCATTTACTGTTTCCTGAGCATTTAATGATACTATAGTCAATAACCCTATAAGTATACTCCAACCAATTTTTTTCATAGTTCTGTTTTTATATTCTTGCATTAAAATTTTACAACCCTAAAACAAATAAACTCATACATACCCTACTATGAATTTTTGCAATACTCAAAAACACACACAATTACTTTATTTTTAGCATATTGATCGATGATAAAATAATTTTAAAATCTAACCTCATAGATTTATATTTTTTGACACACTGTTTGGCATTACTTTAATCCCCAATAAGTTCGGAGTGATCTTTTAAATTTCAAAATATCACCTTGTACCATTTTTGGATATAAAAGATGGTTTTGATTCATATTTAAGTAATGTAAACTTCTCTGGTTTTATTTTTTTAAATTTTTAGTAGGGTATTTGTCTTGCTATTTGTTTTAGGGATATTAAATATTACAGTTCAATTTTAAAAACTCAAGATTATGATAAACTTACATTTGTATACTAAAGTAAAATCAGTAACGTACCTTAAAAAATATTTTTCATTATTGATAGTATTATTTTTTGTTGCCTGTCAATCTAATGATGATACTCCCACTACTGGAATATCCCAAGAAATTAAAGATTTAATTGTTTTCGAAGGAGATGAAGATGCTCCTATAGTTATAGTCAATGCTCAATCTGGTGGCGACGACGAACTTCATAGAGAAGATGTCGAAGTTATTATAGACATCTTGGGCCCTACAGGTTTTTTAGCAGTAAACGTGCACCAAGCACAAACGCTAAATCCAGACTTAATTAGTAGCAATGACATAACATTAGATCAGGCTATTAATATGAACACGCAAAGTATAGAAATGCTTTATAAAGTTATTAAATATTTTAAAGATGACGGTAGAACTGTTTATGTTTTTGGAAGTTCATTTGGTGGATTAGTGACACAAGGACTTATCGCAAAAAAAGGAATAGATCTAGCTGACAAATATTTAATTGTAGCAAATAGATTAGATATTGACGATGTCATTTGGCAAGGACTTAGCGAAGGAAGATTTGGGCTTTTTGAAAACGGAATCAACCCTGTGGTCTCCCCAAACCCAGATGAAGATGTGATTGAAAGAAATACGGCTAGAATAATTGCTGGATTTACAATGTATAGATATTCTCAACTTTTTAACGTTTATGAGGACTTATCTAAAATCACATATGTTTATGGAAAAACTGACGAAGTTGTTGGTAGACTTACGGCAGCAGAAATTGAATTTATGGAGTCTAAAAAAATTACCATAATTGCTGGAAATGGAGATCACGATCAAACTACTGGTGGTGATAATATAATTCCAATCTTCATAGATTTATTTGGAAAATAGGAATGCTATTACTTGGCAGGCATTTCCTGAAAGAAGATTTGGGTATTTTGAAAATGGAGTTAATTCTATATAACTACAGTAAACAATGGTTCCTATAAAAAACCTTCGTCGAGCTCTCTAAGGTTAACTAATATTTTCTTTTTTACATAAGACCCTTTCTATGAAAACAAAACTGCCATTTTTAAATTTCTTTTTCTCTTGCTTTACTTCAAAACTAAAAAAAATGAAAATATACATTTTTGTCTTTCTATCCCTATCTACTTTATATCTTAATGCTCAAGATAAAATAGATGCTACTACTTCTTTTTTAGATAAAACAGAATTTAAGATTGGCTATTCAGGTAATTTTCTTTGGAATAATGGATTGAATTTTGGCGCAGAGTATCTGTGGAAAGAAAAGATGAAAGTTAAGAACAGAAAACGAGGTAAAAGAACAAATACACATCAATTTCTTTTTAATGGAAATTTAGGGTTTACCACTAATTTTTCTACTAAAACAGATACTGGAATTTTTACCAATTTCGGTCTTACCTGGAGAAGAACAAATAAGAAGGGCAAACAATTTAGTATAGAATTCAACCCATTAGGTTGTTATCGTTCCTTTTTACCAGAAACTTATGAAGTAAAAGGAGATCAGGTAAATAAGGTATTTCTTCCAGGCAGAAGTTATTATGCACCTTCACTTTCTATTGGTTTGGGTAGACAACGAAAAGGTAAAAAACTAACAGGAAGGTACTTCAATATAAATTTTATGCTTAGAACCCCTTATAATTCAGGAACACTACCTTCTGTTTCCTTACAATATGGTTATCGGTTTAATTTTAAAAAGAAAAAATAATGCAAAAGACAATATTTCATACATTGAAAACAGCAATTCTACTACTAACAGTTTTAAGCTTTTTTTCTTGTTCAAACGATGACGATTTAGGCGATTTAAGTGACACGATTTTTGTGCGTCATAAAAATGCTGATATGCCTGCATATATTCATGGCAATGGTTCTGAAAAAGTATTCTTAATCACATTACACGGAGGTCCTGGATCTATAGGATTAGGGTTTCGCAGTAGAATTTTTAGGAATAAAATAGAAAAAGATTATGCTGTTGTATATTTTGATCAACGAGGTTCTGGAATGTCTCAAGGCAGTTATTCTGAAAATGGCATTAGTGTTGACATTATGGCTGAAGATGTTTTGGCTCTTGTAAAAGTGATAAAGCATAAATATGGGAGAGATTCTCGATTCTTCTTAATGGGGCATAGTTGGGGAGGAACCCTGGGTACTGCAACTTTATTGAAAGATCAAAGTGAATTTTTAGGTTGGATTGATATAGACGGTGTTCATGATTGGAAAGGATGGTATCTTGAATATAGAGAGAATTTTGAGCGTGTGTCTGTCGAGCAAATTGAGTTAGGAAATAGTGTTGATTACTGGAAATCTGTCAATGATTTATTGCAAGATGTAAGTACTACGTTTAATCAACAAGATTTTTTTAGGTTGAATAATAAAGCATTTCAATCAGAAAAACAGCTTGTCGGCGATGGTGTAATTAATAAAGTGAGAAATGATAGCGATGTAATTTTTGAATATAACTGGCTTACTGCTTTGTGGAGTCGAGGAAATACCCTATCTATATTATTAGATCAAGGGCTTTTAGAAACTGTATCGTATACAAACAGACTTTCAGAAATTACAATCCCATCGTTAATACTTTGGGGGAAATACGATGTGGTAGTACCTCCATCATTTGCACAAGAGGCGTATGATAATTTGGGTTCTAACGTAAAAGAACTAGTGATTTTTGAGAAATCAGGACACGAACCTATGTTTAGTGAAGCAGATAAGTTTGGAGAGGAACTCATTAGGTTTATGGATCAAAATAAATAGAATGATCATTTCATATACATTGTTACTAGGCTACTATTCTTAAATCTAACAGAATGATATATATGGCCAATATTATAATACTATAGCGCTAACATCGTGTCGTAGCATTCATCTAGATAGCCATAGATCGGTATTGAACCTAAAAACTATCATTATAGCTCGTTTTTTATTACTTAGTATAGGATACTATTACGGTTTAGCTTTTTCCAATTGATCTTTGGATTCAAAAGAGATAATAAATTTGGTTCCGATACCTAATTCGCTTTCACAGTGAATTTCGCCATGCATCGATTCGACATATTTTTTTACAATTGATAATCCCAACCCGATAGACGCTTCACCTTCTGTAGGCTGTGCACTAAGTCTTTGAAATCTACCAAATAGTTTCTTTTGGTCCTCTTCACTAATCCCAGGTCCTTGATCTTCTACCAAAACATAAGTTCTTCTGTCATGAGATTTTACATGTAAAGCTACTTTACTTCCTCTTTCAGAAAATTTGATAGCATTAGAAACCAAATTTTCTAACACTTGGATCGTATAATTTTTATCCACTTCTACAAAGTGATTCCCTGGCTCTGATGTAGTGACTATTTCAATCTCTTTTCCTTCAGCCGTAAGACGAAAACATTTCACAACATACTTAACTAATTCTAATAAATCAATAACTTGATTCTTTAATTTGATCTGATTTGTCTCTAAAGCATGTATGTCTAAGATACGACCAATCAACTGTGAGAGACGATCAGCCGAGTTATCAATTTCTGTTAAATAAGATTCTTGATCCTCTGTCAAGTCTAAAGATGTGATATCAATTAATTGTATTAGTAATCGTATATGACTCAATGGTGTTCTAAGATCGTGAGCAACTACATTGACCAACATATCCTTCTCCCTGTTCAGGTCGACAAGTCTCTCGTTTTGAATAGCAACCTCCTTGGTTCGTTCCTTAACCTTCTTTTCAAGTTCTACATTTTGTTCTTGAATTAATCTTTCATTTTCTTTGGCTGCTAATAGTGTTTCTAATTGTGCGTCTTCTTTTTGTTTTTTGTACATATTTATACGATCACCTAGCGCAAATGAAAGCAGTAAAACTTCTAAAGCAGAGCCAATTTGCATTGCATTTATGTATGTCATCACAAAAATGATATTTATTGACTCAAGGATGGCAAAGAAAATACCTACAATAAGAGCTCCCCATGCAAATAAGTAATATTTTGCAGGACGATATCCTTTTAACTTAAATCGAATACCTAAGATAAGAAAGAACACTGCCATCAATAATAACCCTCCCTGTGCTAATTTCAGACCTTCAATTTTGAAACCTAGCAATACAAGAGCACATACCAAAATACCTATAACAAGAAACACCATAGATCCTCTGTGCATTATAGAACCGGATTCTTTGGTATTTAAAAATTTTTGGGTAAATAAAGTCGCGGTAATCATCGTCAGTCCAGAACTGACCACTACTATTTGATTAATTATAGGGCTATTGGGCCAAAAGTATTCAAAGAAATAACCGAATACTGATGCCATAAACCAGGTAATACTAAATACATAAGCAATGTAGTAGAGATATATTCGCTCTCTAGTTGAGAAATACAAAAAGAGATTATATAAAAAGATCAATAGCATAAACCCAAAATAGAGCCCTTGTAGAAAATCTAAATCATGCTCATATTCTAAAAAATTGGGTAGTGTTCCGACACGAAGGGGGAAAAACAAGGGTTGGTCACTCTTTACTCTAAGGTAAAAAGTTCTTGTACTATTAAGATCATGATCAAGGGCAAATAGATAATTACCCACTTCAATTTCCCTGCTATCAAAAGGCAAATCATCGCCTGTATGTCTGGTAGAAATTAGTTTGTTTTCCTCATCAAATTCATAAAGAGATATAGAATCAATGTAAGCCGAACCGACATTCAGATAAAAATTACCTCGTATGGTTTTGGTAACTTTAAATTTTAACCAGTATGCCGAAGCTGTACTAGAAAAATTTATGGTTTCCTGAGAATTAGGTGTAAAATTTATATCGAGATCATTATTTATGATTTCTTCGATAGATAGCCCAAGAGAAGCATCCTCAAGATAATACGTTTGTTGTCCTATATCATGCAATTTTGTTGAATCATCTAGAAGAACCGATGTTTGACTAAATATAGTAAGAGAAGACAATAATAAAACTGATAATAACCCTAAATAGTATTTGAAATTATTCGCCATTCTTAATTTTTAATACTTTGAGAAATAAATTTTTATTTAACATGGAAATTTTATAAAATATACTAGCTTAATTTACTAAAATATTTATTGTAAGTAATAATTTAACTTGTAAGTTTATGAACCTTTTCACTAATATATGAACAAACTTGAAATACTTAAGAAAAAAGCCAAAGGAATTGTACTTGGTGTTTCTGATACTCCACAGGGTCGTTATCAATTGCGTTACGAGTTCTACCAAAAATATGGAGATCCCTTTACTAAAGGAAACGAAGGACTTGGAAATTCTGAATTGGCATTTATTGAATGGGAAATTAGAAGAGGGACGCTCAATCCTATGAATGACCCTCATCCAGGAAGCCCATGGTGGAGAGAAGTCAATAGTCATTTTTTGTATGTAGCCACGCTGGCCCAATTAATCAAAGAATCTGGTGAGACGTTTCAGGATCTACCGGTTCCGGTTAGTTTTTGGCTTGATTATATCAATACACCCAATGAATGTTCTTGGTATCGTGCCCACAACTCAAGTATTATTTCTGGGTACCAAGTAGCTGATAAATTGGCTTATAAAGAAAGTATTTATGAGCAATCCTTTATGAATATCGTACTCTATCGCTTACTGTTCGCACAATCAATGGTTGAAGGAGTAAGTTTTGGAATTTTAGGTAAACTATTTGCCAACCCTCGAGGATGTGCAGTTACTATAATAACTGGTGTAAAAGCTTTTTATCCTGACGATTACCCAATGACAAAAGAAGATATTAGGTATGTGACCCATCGTGCACGTACTTTCATGGGCTTCATTGAAGATATTTTTGATGAGCTTCTGATATTACCACATTTAAATAGATTATATACCGAAGCCGCCAAATGGGACGACTTGCCGATAGTATTGAAGTTCGTTAAGAATAACAACCCCGTCTACCCTATTAATCAGAGTGAATTCGATTAAGCACATTTCAATAAAAAATTAACAACTAAGTAAATCTATACTCCTTAAAACCAACAAACCAATGCAAAACAAAGAAGAGAACAAAAAGAAAATTGCCATACTAGGTAGCGGTATGTCATCACTTACAGCGGCTTATGAGCTTAGTTCCTACCAGAACTGGCAAGATCATTATGATATCACTATTTATCAAATGGGCTGGAGACTTGGAGGCAAAACAGCCACGGGTAGAGGTCCAAACGAAAGGATTCAAGAACATGGTATTCATATCGCTCAGGGATGGTATGAAAATGCCTTCCGTCTGATACAGGACTCTTATAAAGAATGTGAAAAACATAATCTTATGCCCAATAGTCCTTTTAAATCATGGGAAGATGCTTTTGATCGCGAAGATACCACACTACTCACCCACTTTGATCCTAAGACCAATCAATGGATCAAAAAGAATATTATTTTTCCATCTAATGAGTATATACCTGGTCAAGGTGGTCCCTTACCATTTTCTGCCATTGTTCACAAAGCAGTGGGGCTGATCCTTGAAATTTTGTTTGGTACAGATCCAAATAAGGATAATCTAGTGAATATGGCTTCTGGATCTGCTAAAGCGATTAAAACACCAGAACATCATCCGCTTTGGGCAAGTTTTAAATCTAAATTTGAAGCGTTTGTAAAAGACAAAGTTTTTAAGAATGAGGGCGAAAAGTTGTTGAATTACGTAGCTGAATTAGTTCAGAACCTAACCAATGAGAATCACGATCATGCACAGCGAAAAGATCATCACTCCCTGATCAAAGAACTGCTCGACTTACTTTCTAAATGGGTGGGCAATCTCATTGATTCTATAACAGAGCACAATGAGTATTTTTATTGGTTAGCCGTGTTTGTAGAATTCGGAATTGTGAATATGAAAGGGACATTTGAAGACGTATATAACCCAGAAACTCATGAGTTGGATTATGAGCGGATCAATGATTTGGATTACCGCGAATGGCTCAAAAAACATGGTGCCAGTGAACGATTGTTGAGTTCTGCGATGGTTAGATTTTTGTATACCGGAACATTTCACAACCTAACAGGGCCTGATCAGCAAGGTAGTCTTGCTGCTGGGGTTGGGCTTCATTTTCTAACAAATTCTGCAGGCTACAAAGGATCTTTTGTATGGAAATTTAAAGCAGGAACTGCAGATACAATGATCACTCCAATATATTTGACACTTAAAAATAGAGGGGTAAAATTCAAGTTCTTCCATAAAGTTGAACAGGTACACTACTCTGATTCTGGAGACATAGAAAAAGTATCTATGGCCGAACAGGTTACCTTAAAAAACGGCACCTACAACCCCACCTATACATTTAAGGGTCTCGATGTATGGCCTGGGGACCCGCTTTATGACCAAATAGAGGATCAACAAGCCAAGGCGCTTAAGGAAGGGCAATATGATCTTGAAGAATCCTGGTGTGGTTGGAAAAATGTAGGTCAGATTTCTTTAGAAAAGGGTAAAGATTTTGATTATGTGATTTTAGGAATTCCTATTGATGTTTTGGGTGGTGATCAAGGTATTTGCAAGGAGATTATTGATAAGAATGAAGCATGGCAGAACATGTATAATCACGTTAAAAGTATCCCTACGATGTCTATGCAATTATGGATTAAACCTACGCTAAAAGAGTTAGGTATGAATTTACCAGATTGGGGTTTTCCCGAGGGGTCATTACCCAACTTAGTTACTTATGCTAATCCTCAGTATTCATTTATAGATATGTCACAGGTGATGCCCTATGAAGATTGGAAACAGGATAAACCTGGTGTTTTGATATACTATACAGGATCATTTTTGGATCCTGAAGTGATCCCTCCTTTCTCAGATGATAACTACCCTCACGAACAATTAGAACGTATTATGCGTGTTTCAGAACAATGGCTGAGAGATAAAATGGGTTGGTTTTTCCCGAATGCCACTACCTTGGAGTATCCTGAAGGAATGAAGTTGGATGTGATCCACGATTTTTCAAAAACTGCCAAAACTGACTATGGTAGACTAAAAACCCAATTTTTTCGAGCCAATGTAAACCCAACGGATAGATATACATTATCGCTTCCTGGGTCAAACAAATACCGCCTTAAAGCAAATGAGTCTGGCTTTGATAACCTTATCATCACCGGTGATTGGATTAATTTTGGTGTCAATGTGGGGTATTATGAGGGCGCTATCGTTTCTGGCCTTCAAGCGGGTCAGGTATTACGTGATAAACTTGGATTGTCAAGCGAAACAGAGATTTTTAGTGGGGTAACATTGAAGTAGAAAGATGTACCACATTTACAGTAAAAAAAAGAGTCGATTAAATTTTTTAATCGACTCTTTTTATATACCTACTTATTATTTAATAATTAATTTTTTCGTAATACCGTTGTCTCCTTCAGATTGGATTTTAACCACATACACTCCAGAGCTTAAAGATAAATTGCGAGCAGAGAAATTATTTACGCCAGAACTTAATCTGCCTTCGTATTTTCTTTGACCTAGTATAGTATAAATACTAACCATTATGTCTTTAGCATCCTTAGAGTTTATATGAAGTGTAAACTGGTCGCTAGTTGGGTTAGGTGTCATTATAATAGCGCCTATACCTTCATCTTCGTTACCAAGTAAAGATTCCTTACTATCTAATTGTGCAATAATTTCTTGAGCCGATAAAGATCCATTACAAGATCCTTCATATATTTTCACATTAGAGAATATAGAGTTGTTTCCTGAACCGCTGTCATTATCATTTATAAATACTAACCTGTCCATAGACCCTGTATAGAAATTTCCGACAGGAATTACATAAGTAGTAGTACCCCCTGCATAGTTATCAAAATTAGTTACCCCATAATTTTGGGTACCATGTACTTTGAAATAACGTGACGATGTTAACGAATTGTCGTTCTCAAAACCTATGCCATGGATCTCTCCTTGTGATGTACTACTGAAATCAAATTCTATAACTGTATTTGCTGTTACAGTATATGCAAGAGCAATTTCTTTCCAGGTATTACTCTGCATTGATAATCCTGCTCCGCCGTTTACGATTGAGGTAGTACCTCCTCTATCTTGATTAGAGAAAGGGTTTATTTGAAAATCATTAAAACTTAGAGCAGTACAATCTGGATCTGGACCACCAGTATCATTTTGAATAGAAACAGCATCTATAGCAATATCACTTTGCCATCCACTGTTACCTGATCCTGTAACAACATTAAATCTAAGTTGTACGCTAGCATTACCGGCATATGCAGCAAGATCAACATCAGCTGCATTCCAGGTATTACCTTGTGCTCCATTTCTACTAAATACAGGTGTCCAAGCACCATCATTATCAGTCCTAGCCTCTACAGTTAAACTATTGATTGCACTACCAAACATATGATATTGGAACGTAAGTGTGGGTAGAGTTAAGCTACTAAAGTTAAGACAGGGTGAATTAAGGATTGCTCTTTTGTTAGGGAATCCACTACCGTTTCCAGAAGCTTCTACATATAGATAGAAATTACCATCAGCACCATTAGATGGTCCTGTTTGATTAGAAGGAGTACCTCCAGAATCTCTTGTCCAATCTATATCATCTCCAGAAGTTGCATTTGACCAATCACCAAGATTAGTTTCAAAACTTTCACTGAATGGAAAAGAAGCCACATCTCCTGAACAAGTATTTGATGGAGGTGGCGGAGGTGGTGGAGAACCTATTTCTCCATCGATATCAAATCGAGAAAAGAAGTTCCAAATTTCTTGAGAAGTGTTTACATTTCCTCCATTCCAACTATGTGCTTTTCCTTGAACTCTAATAAATTCTGCGGTTACGCCATTATCACCATTATCCCAAATAGAACGTGTAGATCCGCCTCCTAATTGAATAACTTCTGGTGTAGCATCTCCATTGTTAGAAGCTGACCAGTATTCCATAACATCTTGTATTGGTTCATTAGATGCATTACCATTTATAGCAATAACACCATCATTAGTGCCTGTTATTTGTAATACAGCAGTTGGATGTTGTGGTTGACATTGCCCTCTGTCTATCCATATTCTTGTCATACTTCCTGCTACAGAAGCCACAGCCGCAATTCTTGGACTTAATTCACAAGCTAATCTATAGCTAAAAAACCCACCATTTGAAAAACCGGTTGCATAAATACGTTTAGTATTAATATTATATTCACTTTCTATTTTATCAATTAAAGCGTTTGAAAATCCTAAATCATCTTCGTTACCTCCAAAATTATTGTTTATTGCCCAACCAGCAAGAAAACCTAAACCTTGAGGTGTAACGAATATAAATTGATTGTCTTCAGCTAATTGCTGAAAATTACTTTGGTTGTATTGTGTATTAATGTTGTTTGTAAAACCATGGTAATTTAAAATTAACGGAGCAGGTTTATTAGCATCATAACTTGCTGGAATATAAAGCCTATATTGTCTTGTTTTTCCATCATGTTGTAATGTTGTATTAATAACCTGCTGTGCATACGTAGCGACAGTAGTTATAAATGTAATGACTAAAAGCCATAAAGATTTTTTGGTAAGCCTAAGTTGAGTTTTCATTTTAATGATTTTAAGATTAATTAATCTATCTAAAAAAATAAATAGAGGTTATAATGTTTAAAAAAAAACGAAATTCATAATTTACTATAATAATTTAACAGATTTATTAAATAAATATCAATTTTAAACATGATAAATTATAGAATTAATAAAAAACATTTACAAGGATTAGCCTAAAAACAAGACAATGTTTTATATCGATAGTAGTTTCGTTTCTAGGTAGTATATTTGCCTTATAATAGTGCACTAAACCTGTCATCTCTTTAATTCCTATGCCTTTTAAAAAATTACATTCTGATATACAAGAGAAGTTAGAGTATCTTGAAATAATAACACCTACTCCATTTCAGAGTAAGAGCATTCCTGTAATAAAAAGTGGTACCAATGTCTTTTGCACAGCCCCAAAAGATAGCGGAAAAACGACTACACTTATACTTACTACCTTACAAAAATTAAAATGCGAAGCAGTTGGAAATGCCCCAAGGGCTGTAGTTCTTGTAGAAAATAAGGAAAGAGCCATAGAATTATATGATTCTTTTTTAGCATATACTAAACATAATTCGCTACGAGTTTATGTAGGATATGAACAGCTTCATGTTGATGTGCAAAAATCAGAAATCTTTATGGGTATAGACATTTTTATTTCTACGCCTAAGTCAATGAATAAGTTGTTTTTGTTAAATGGAGTAAACACTGCTCAATTGCAGCTATTTAGTATAGACGATGCAGAGTTTCTAGTTCAAAAATTAGCATATACTGCTCTAATGTCGATTACTCAAAGTATTAAAAAATGTCAGTATGTAATATACTCAGAAAAAATGCACCCAAAACTAAAACGCTTTGAGTCCTTTTTTATGGAACACTCCAAGGTAGTCTCTACTTAGAAATCCCCTAACCAAAAACTAGGACATGATTATACCTAAACTACATTATATATCCCAGGGAAGCTCTCTAAAAGAACACCTGGTAAACATTCAAAAAGCGTGTACATCTGGCATAGAATTAGTGCAATTGCGTTTAAAAAATGTTTCAGAAAAAAAAATCTTAGCGTTAGCCAATGAAGCTAGAGAAATCACCTCTCATTTTCAAACCAGATTAATTATTAACGATCATTATAGAATAGCAAAAGAGGTTAAAGCAGATGGTGTTCATTTAGGAAAAACAGATGCCTGCCCTACTATAGCTAGAAAGCATTTATACACTTGGCAAATTATTGGCGGAACAGCAAATACTATACAAGATTGCGAAACATTAATTGGTAAAGAAGTCGATTATATTGGTTTAGGACCCTTTAGAGTTACAACAACCAAAGACAATTTGAGTCCGGTTTTAGGTTTAAACGGGTATACTGCAATTACAGAAGCCTTAAAAACCGAAACACCAATTATTGGTATTGGAGGCATAACCACAGAAGATGTTACAGAGATATTAAAAACAGGCATTTCTGGAATTGCTGTATCTGGAGAAATTACCCGTAATTTTAATACCATAAGAACATTTAGCCAATTACTAAGCGCATCTTCAACAGAAGAGCAACGCCATACGTTTAAATAAAAAAAGTTATACCATTATTGGATTCTAAACTCTTGTAGCTACCACTTCTTTTGCATAGACAGATTATTAATTTTTTTGCTTTAGAATCAAAAGAACAATACTATTTATAATTATATATATCAGTACTAATCACTTTATATGGTGGTATGAATCCTTATATTTGTACGTTCAATCACTATGATTAAAAGACTTGCAACAGATAAAAGCTTACTTAGATCAAATCGCTACCATATCTACATTAGATTGGGATTTTTTTACTTCAAAATTAGAGCGTCGCGTTATCCCGAAAAAAGCAATTTTTTTAAAACTTAATGAGATAGAAAATCATATCTCGTTTATTGAATCTGGGGTTGTACGTTTATACATTCCTAAAGAAAACCCAGAAAAAGAAATCACCTTTGGTTTTAGTTTTAAAGACCAGTTTATTAGTGCCTATGATTCTTTCTTAACACAAAAACCGTCAGCATATCAATTGCAGGCACTTACAGAAACGACTATTTTAAGTATTACTTATGATGATTTGCAGGCGGTTTATAAAACTACCCAAATCGGGAACCTTATTGGTAGATTGACAGCAGAACGACTTTTTTTGATAAAATCTAAGCGTGAACAAAACTTATTAAATCTTACAGCAGAGGAACGCTATCTAAAATTGTTTAAAGAACGTCCAGAACTCCTAAAAGTGATTCCACTAAAATACATCAGTTCTTATATTGGTGTTACAGCACAAGCTTTAAGCAGGATTAGAAAACGGTTGTAATACGCATTTAATTGATTTAGGTTCATTGTTTTGCTCATAACATCAAATTATCTTTGTAAAAAAAGTTATGACGATAGTTATTTTCGTTTTAGTGCTTTGGTATGGAAGCTTGTTTTTTCAATCTTTCTTTTTGCATCGTTATGCAGCACATCAGGTATTTACCATGTCAAAAACAATGGAACGTATTACCTTTATTTTAACATGGGTTTTTCAAGGTTCAAGTTATTTAAGTGCTTATGGTTATGGAATTATGCATCGTATGCATCATGCCTATACAGATACAGAAAATGATCCACACTCCCCTTCTCATGATGCCAATTTATTTGCAATGATGTGGAAAACAAAAACGATCTATCAAGATATTAATAAACAACGTATTGATATTGATCAGCGTTTCACCAAAAACGTTCCGCAATGGAAAGGATTTGATGCATTTGCGAGTTCTCGCTTTTCTAGATTGCTTTGGATTACAGCTTACATTTTGTTTTTTGTATCCTTTGCAACCGCTTGGTGGCAATGGTTATTATTACCTATCACCTTT
Source organism: uncultured Aquimarina sp. (assembly GCA_947501475.1). Taxonomy (GTDB): domain Bacteria; phylum Bacteroidota; class Bacteroidia; order Flavobacteriales; family Flavobacteriaceae; genus Aquimarina. The sequence goes on from CANMWA010000014.1 coordinate 101,132, forward strand.
TTAATGGCGCCTATCCACGGTGTGATCATTAACTGGTTTGGGCATATTTATGGTTATGTAAATTATAAAATGAAAAACACAAGTAAAAACCTTTTCCGTTTTGATTTTTTAATGATGGGTGAAGGCTATCATAATAATCACCATAAGCATGCAAGTAGAGCAAATTTTGGTGTGAAATGGTATGAAATTGATATCACATATTTGATTATTAGACTATTGGCTGTTTTTGGTTTTATTCGGTTGAAAACAATTACAGCTAACGATTAATAATTGCTTAAGTTTTTATTGAATACAAAATAGAAGTATTTGTTCAAGTAAAATGATTTTTCTTGTATAAAGAAGGCGTTGTATCTTCAAATTTCTTAAAAGCACTATTAAATGATGACAAACTACTAAAACCTGTATCAAAAGCAATTGAAGAAATCGTATAGTTCTTAGTTTTTACATCTAATAGCATCTTTTTTGCATCTTGAATTCGATAATAATTTATAAAATCATTAAAATTTTGATTCGCACATTGGTTGATAATTTCTGAAGTCTTTTGTGAACTTTTACCTATTAATTTACTTATACTAGAAAGTGATACATCGGATTCAAGATATAGTTTTTCTTCAGTAACTAATTTTGATATTTCATTAAACAACAATTTGTTGTCATTTACTTTAAAAACGTTTCCATCAATATCAGTAATTTTTAGTTGAAATACTTTAAAACTTAAAAAGTAAACTACTATAGAATACATAATAGGACCAACAATATAAGGAACTGCGCCTTCAATAATATTTAAAAAATAGGAGATCCAAATAATTATAAAACCAATAATTAATACTTCTAACCATTCAATTATTGCTTTTTGAAATTTTGTTTGCAAAGTATCTTTAAAGTATTTTTTTACTTTTTGTAATAATTTACCTGAAATAAAAATATAGAATATGAAATGTAAATAAATAAAGATAAGAATACTCCCAAATATAATAACAGCCGTTTTATTATCTGAATCAAACCAGTTTTTGGTTACAAAAAAACTAGCAAAAAACAGTACAAAAAATGGTGTTACTTCTATAAAATAATAACGTGGCAACTTAAAATTTATACGTGTCATCCCTATAACATACCACCGCAACAAAGGGCCTATTAGCAATAGAAAAGATAATCCTAAAAAGATAAATACAGGCTCTAAATCGCTTCCAAAATTTAACATAACGGATTTACCGATTCTAAAAGCCATGAAGACTAGAATTAATGCCAGTAAATAATTAGTTAATGTTTTTTTCTTTTTAAAAAAACATAAGTAAATCGCAAATGCAACTCCATGTAAAAGTCCTGCACTACTTATAATAACGAGAAGTATATCTAAAAAGCTCAAATAACTATTTTTTCAAATATAATTATATTTCCTCTCTTTTAGATTCGCATTTTTTTGCAAAAGAAACCAATCCAATAATACCATAAAATTGACTTATTTCTCCTTTCATAGCTGCAATTATACCATGTTTTGCGATTAATACTCTATTCACAGGTTTTTGTTCTTTTAGCATCATGGTTTCAATCATTTTTTTTGCTTTTTGTTTTCCATACGTTTTGTATATAGATAGAATCTTTACCGCATTTTCTTCATCGGTCATTTCTCTATATTTTGGTGTATAGCCTAATTGCTTAATCATACTTTCAGCTAAACGCCAAGTTGACCATGGGTTTTGTCCTGTTATTAAGTTTTTGTCATGACTGATTTTTTCTAAATACATAGGTCCTTCATTAAAATTAGCACCTTGAGCTATCATCTTATCTTGTAAAAGAAATGGAAATATTGATTTTGCTTCAGCTATTAAGAGTAATTCTTCTTTATTTGTAAATCCGCTTACATTTTTGTTTTTTAAAAGCGGGTGTCCATTATCTAAAGTTACATTGACTAATGCTGATGGCCCATGACAAACTGCTCCAATAACTTTATTAGATTGGTAGTAGTTTTTTACGATGGCTTGAATTGCTTTATTATCTGGAAAATCGAACATAGCACCTTTTCCTCCAGCAAAAAATATTGCTTGATAATCCTCTGCTAGAATATTTTTTATCGGGATTGTATGACTTGTTTTATGCTGCGCGATTGAATCATTTAAAAATGCAAAATCGAAACCTCCCATATCTTCATCATCAATTACTACAGGTGGCTTCCCTCCTTTTGGACTTGCGATGTCTACTTCAAAGCCATTTGCCTGAAATATATAATATGCCCGTGCTAATTCTGATAATTCATACCCCGTGCTTTTACCACTATTTCCCATCGTATCTGTACTTGTTACGACTGCTAATATTTTACCTCTAATAGGTACAGGGTTCTCTGATAAATACGCTAGGTCTTTTGTTACAGTAGCCTCTATTTTGTTGTCTCTTGGAGGTATTAAACTTTTAAACCAAAGTCCAAAAGAAATTACAACAACAATAAAACTGACAAAAAAAATTGACGCCCATTTAAGAATTCTATACTTTTTAAACATAATATTTCATCTATAATTATTGGGCTAAATAAGATAAAACACTTCGTAAAAGCTGTCGAAATGATAATTCCGTCAGAGTAAATTATTATTTTGAAACTGGGAGAATAAGGTATGATGAAGTATTTGGATTATGATAAGATCTAACAAAATGATGTAACTGAGCGATATTATAATACTATAGCTATATAATAATGTCGTAAAATGATTCTTTTGCGTCCTAGGAAGGTGTTAGTCCTAAAAAACTATATTATCCGACCTACTCTTCACTCAAAATCTATTTCGTTTAATAATGTATAGGTAAATTTATTTCCGAAAGCTTTTCTTCCATTTTCACATTTTATCATAAAGTCTTTAAAATGACGAGAATCTGCAAAAACCTGACATCCAGCCGAATATCTCGGGTTATTATCGCTACCCCAATCGCCGTTTTTAGGTCCTTTATGAATATTAATCCCAAAGAAACCTTTCTCTATAGTAGAATCATCCATTAGAAGGCTACCATTCTTATCATTATCTCTATATACAGATACCATCTCTATACGTTGGCATAGTGCATAATATTTTCCATTATGCTTATCAATTTGATAAGCGCCTTTATATTGGCCTTCGAGTAAAATTGCAGTGCCCTTTTTAGTTATTGGTTTTTTTAAATAATGAATACTTGGATCAGTAGTTGCTGGATAATAAGTAATATGCCAATCATTCATAAAATGATGAAAAACAATTAGAGTATCATCAAATTTATCTGGAACCAAGCTTTTATTACGAATACCAATTATATTAAGATTCCATTCAATTGCAGGGTTGTCATATACGACATAACCCTTGGAATTCATGACTTCAATAATTTTTTCTAGCGATGGTTTTATCATTTTCTTATATATTGAAGAATTAAAGTATCTGTTAACCACCCTAAAATATTTTTATTCTCATCTACTACAAAAACATCTTTAACGTTTGAATTTGCTTTTAGCTTTTCTCTTATATTTTCTAGTTTAATTGATTTTTCGACTTCCAAAAAAGTGTTGATTGTATTTTTATAGTCTATAAGAAAATCAGGAAAGTTAATTTCAACAGAAGGATCCTTTTGTATAGCAGCTAAAAAAGTGCTTTTATGAACTATTCCTACTACTTTATCATTATTTAGAATAGGAAGTCTGCTTTTAGAAACATTATCCATGAACTCCAAAAGCTGTTTTACACTTTTTTTATTTGCTTCACTAATAGAAATACTAACCATCGTTTTTTTATCGATCATGATCTGTTCAGCAAATACATCATCCAACAATTCTGGAGTCATTTTCGTTATTATTTGATCATATCTTTGAGTTGCTGCTTCAAAATTTTCTCGCCCAAAGTAGAAGGCCAGAATGGTCCCTACCCATGTTGCAAACATTGGCAACAGTGCATTAAAAATTTTTTCAGATACCTCGGTTTGATTTTTTCCGGCAGAATTATAATAGAATATTGCAATTATAGCAATAGCTATAATTGTTAAGCTTACCATTATCAACGCCAGTAAATTCCGGTTTGCCGCAATGCTTTTTTCAAAAATGCTTTTATTTTGGCTCATAGGATATACGTTATTGTAGATACTCAAAATTAACTATATACCTATCTATTAATCAAAGGGTTTACTCCCTTTTTTAAGAGGGGTTTTACCTCTAGATATTACAGGGTTTTTACCTGTTTAAATCCCCAAAAATTAATTTTAATAAAGAGAAAAAATAAAATTTAGATTGAGATAACCTGCGATAAAGAAGCTTTCTTTCTTATTCCAAAAACACTTCCCTACTCTCCTATCCCTTTTAAATCAGTAACCAATGGAAAAGGTATATGGATTTAGCTTTACCTTTTTAGATATTAAAAAATTTATACAAAAAAACCCCATCACTAGTGATGGGGTTTTGTTAAACTTGAAAGTATATGTATTAGATAACTTTTACGTTCACTGCGTTTAATCCTTTGTTACCTTCTTTTAATTCAAATTCAACGGTGTCGCCTTCACGAACTTCGTCGATTAATCCAGAAATGTGTACAAAATGATCTTTGTTAGCTCCTTCTTCAGTGATAAAACCAAAACCTTTAGCGTCATTGAAGAATTTTACTGTTCCTTTGTTCATTGTAATATAATTAAATTTATAATAATTGTTATAATACAAAGATGGTGCCATTTTTTTAAAAAATAAAGCATTAACCAACTTATTTTCAAATTATTAATAAATTTTTAACCTCTAGCCAAACCAATCTCATTTGTAGGTATCAAATTAATGGCTTCTTTTTATAGATGTATAGATGTATGTGTTTGATACAAAAAAACCCCATCACTAGTGATGGGGTTTTGTTAAACTTGAAAGTATATGTATTAGATAACTTTTACGTTCACTGCGTTTAATCCTTTGTTACCTTCTTTTAGTTCAAATTCAACAGTGTCGCCTTCACGAACTTCGTCGATTAATCCAGAAATGTGTACAAAGTGATCTTTGTTAGCTCCTTCTTCAGTGATAAAACCAAAACCTTTAGCGTCATTGAAGAATTTTACTGTTCCTTTATTCATTGTAATGTAATTAAATTTATAATACTTGTTAAGATGCAAAGATGGTACCATTTTTTTAAAAAATGAAGCATTAATTAACTTATTTTCAAATTATTAATAAATTTAGCAGTTAGATACCGAATTTCAGACACCTTTACTTGTTCATTACTATTGTTTTAAGAAATCGAAAACATAAAAACGATCATTTCCTTTTGATTACATACCTTCCTGATAGTAAACATATAAATAATATTAAATGCGTAATTCTATATATTTATGAAGGCTAAAATTCCTTAAGCATCTATTTTTAGCTCAAAAATTAGTATCTTAATTGAATAAATTATAAAGCTAACAACGATACGATGCAAGGTAATCTATAATAAAAAACATCATCGCCATTAGTAATTACCCCTGCCTTATTTATTTTTAATTGATGCAGTCAAATTAAAAAATATCAGATGTTCAATAGTATTAAATTTAGAGTGTTATTAATTTTTGTTTTGGTCAGTATTTTGCCATTAGCTGGTTTTGTGATATGGGAATACAACCAATCTATAGATAGACTAAGTCAACGAAGTTTTGAGCAACTTAAAACTGTACGAGAAATAAAAAAAAGGGAGATCGAATGGTATTTTTCTAAAATAGAAACAGAAACAGGTTTGTTTGCGCAGAGTAATTTTGCAGTGAATGCAATGAAAGAATTTAAAAAGGCATTTGCAGAAATGAATACTAAAACTATAGTATCTATTGATTACAAAGAAAATCTTCAAAAATATTATCAAGAGCAGTTAATGAATATACCATCACATATTCAGAAACAAGAGGTACATATTGAAAAACTATTACCCGATAATAATGGAAGTACACTCTTACAACATCAATATTTAATGGACACAAAGGCAAATTTTGAAAACATGCCATATTTTGATGTCCATAGTAAATATCACAAATCATTATCTTCCTTTATTAAAAGGTATGATATATATGACTTATTTTTGGTAGAAGATGAAACGGGCTATATTGTCTATAGTGTAGCAAAAGAGATAGATTATGCCACTAGTTTATTGTCTGGTCCTTATGCAAATTCAAATATTGGTAAATTATATCGTAAAATACGATATACAGGGTTAAAAAACGAAACCATAATCTGTGATTTTGAAAGATATCTGCCCTCTAACTTTGCTCCAGCAGCCTTTATTGCTGCTCCAATTTTTGATAATGATACAAAGATCGGAACTCTTATTTTACAAGTGCCACTAAAAAAAATTAATGAAATTGCCATAGGTACCAAGGCTTGGGAAGAGGAAGGACTTGGTAAAACAGGAGAAACATATATTGTTGGTCAAGATTTCAAGATGAGAACAGACTCTAGGTTTATTATTGAATCTTCAAAAGAGTATTTAGAATCTGTAAAAAATGCTGGAACAGCTACTCAAGTAGAAATTGACCTGATGGATTATTATAAAACTAGTGTATTATTTCAAGGTGTGCACACTGATGCTGTAAGTAAAGCGCTGGCAGGCAATTCTGGAACTATGATTACTCCTGATTATAGAAACGTAGAAGTACTTAGTTCTTATTCTTCTCTTACTATAGGTCAAATGTCTTGGGCTTTTCTGGCTGAAATTGATGCACAAGAGGTATTTCTTTCTGTACGACAAGGGGCCCGAAAATCAATTCTGGTATTATCCTTTGTTTCGTTTTTTACTATTATAGCTTCGATTTTATTAGCAAGAACTATATATATTCCTATTCGTTCTTTGGCTAAATCTGCATTAGAATTGGGTAAAGGAAATTTTGATGTACGGGTTGATGTTCTTTATAAAGATGAACTAGGAATTTTGGCAGATACTTTTAATCAGACCATATCTAATCTTAAAAAAGGAAGACAAGAAATAGTGTCTAAAAATGAATTACTGAATCAACAAAAAGATGAACTTGCTATAAAATCCAAAAACCTACTAAGTCTCAACGAACAAATTTCTACACTCAACACATCTTTGGATAAAAAAGTGAAAGAAAGAACTGCCAAATTAGAACAGCAGAATGAAAAATTAATGAAGTATGCTTATTTTAACTCTCATCATCTTAGAGGGCCTGTATGCTCAATTCTTGGTATCTTAAACCTCATTAAATTAGAACCTGATAACGAAAATATAGAGGAATACCTCAAGTTACTTGATGAATCAACCCAGGAATTAGATAAACTAATACACATTACACAAGATTTATTAGACGAAGCCAAGTTTAAAGATATTCAAAAAAAATACAGATTTGATAACTCATAAATAAAAACAAAAGTTGCATTTTTATAAGAGTATGTACTACCAACTAATATTGATGTATAGAATCCTGAAGGAGGTAGCACTATACTGTCGATAACCCGCGTTAACACGGTAATCTTTAATCTAATCAAATAATTTTTATCACGGTATTATAATACCATAGGCATATCATCATGTGGTAGCATGAATCTTTTAAGCTTAAGAAAGGTTTACATATAAAAACTGGTGTTTTTCGAAGAGCAGCTATAGATAAAGAATAGTATTTAATATATTTTTTTAAATTGCAATGTTTATTTTAATAGCGCCCCATGAAAAATGTAACATATTACCTACTCATTTTTGTAATAATTTTTATCACATCATGTAACAAAGATTCTGATTTTATTGAAAATAATTCAATCTATGAAGCTGATGCAGAGGATTTAGATGCTAATGGATTACCCAAGATTCTCTTTGAAGTTCAATTACCTGTACTAACCAACAATAAAGAATATACTATTGATATTACTCAATGGGATATTCCTATTAATCGTACAGATGCACTTAAAACAACAACTAACTTGCAAGCAGCAATCGATTGGGCTCACCAAGAAGACTATGGCCGGGTTATATTACCTAAGGGAGAATATTTGGTAGGTGAAGATGTGAACGAAATTTACCAGGGAGGTATTACGATTTATGGTGATACCGAATTTATTTTCAGTGAAGGTGCTATTTTAGAAATTGATACTAATAACAAATGGAACTACTGTGTTATTAGCTTAGATGGAGATAATATCATTATTCGTGATGGTATTATAAAAGGCGACCGAGATACACATGTTTTTACACCCCGTGATACAGACGGAAAGACTGCTCATGATGAAGGCCATGGTATTTGTGTTTGGAACACAAGTAATAAAGTATTAATTGAAAATATGGAAATCCATAATTTGACCGGGGATGGCTCTTTAGTAGTAGATTCAAATGATATTACATATACGAATAACAATATTTATAATAATAGACGTCAAGGTATTTCAATAGTCGGCGGTAAGCGTATTGAAATAAAAGATAATGAAATACATCATATTAGTGGGACTAGTCCACAATTTGGTATTGATATTGAAGGCCCTGGACGTGTAGATGAAGATATATTGATTCAAAAAAATTATTTTCATCACAATACAGGTGGAGATATTGTAAATGCTACTGGTGAAAATGTGTATATCCTTGATAATATTATGGAGCAAGGTGAGGGTAGCAAATATGTAGATGGGCCTATTGTTAGCTGGCACAAAACTCATAATATTATTGCCAGAAATACTATAACTATGGAAACAGGCTCTGTTAATGGTCGATTAGGGTATATCCAGTACTCAGGCGGCGGAGATAAAGGTCATAATCGTGCAACCTATGTGCATGAAAATGTTTGTAATAGTTGTGGTATGTATATGTATAAAAGTTCTGATGCTGATGTTCGCCGTAACAAATTCTATGGTTATTTTGTAGCATTTAGTGAATTTGAGAATGCCATACTAATTGATAATTTAGTTACGTTTTCTGAAGCACATCCTAAACTTAGGTTTTGCTGGTCGTATCGTTTTAATGATGTTACAGGTTTTGCTAGCGGAAATTTTTTAGGAGACTCTCCTGAAGAATTACCATTGTCAGAAACGACACCGCATACATTACAATGTGTGCTTGACGGTTGGTAATAAACGCTTCTTAAAAGCTAGAGAACCATATTAGCTTGCATACGTAAGTATTCCATAGAAAAAATTTGTTTTTTGATGAATTATAAAATTCTTAAAAACTTATCTTCGCGCGATGTGGATGTATTTAGGCCTTTTGGCAGCATTATTTTTAGGAATACATAATTTATGTAAAAAGCATGCGGTACAAGGAAATGAAGTGTTTCCTGTACTTTTGGGTACAACTGTATCAGGGTTTTTATTATTCCTTCCATTTTTTATAGGTTCTCTTTACTTCCCGGGATATACTCAAAAAATCGGATTTCATATCACCCCTATTTCTTGGGAAACCCATGGTTTTATTTTTATAAAATCAGTGATTATGACAACATCATGGGTTTTGGCATATCAGGCTTTAAAACATTTACCAATAACTATTGTTACTCCTATTCGCTCAGCGGGTCCTTTTTTTACTTTTATCGGTGCAATTTTGATTTATCAGGAAAATCCAAACTTTTTACAATGGATAGGATTTTTTCTAATCATTTTCTCTGTGCTATTGTATTCTAGAATTGGAAAAAAAGAAGGTATTATTTTTAAAAACAATAAATGGATCTTTGCTATTATTGGCGCAACATTTTTAGGGGCTTCTAGTGGTTTATATGATAAGTTTTTAATTCAGAACTTAGAACTGAATCCACAAACCTTACAATTTTGGTTTTGCTGGTATACGATACTGATTTTATTAGTGATCCTATCTATAACATGGTTCCCAAATGCTGAAAAACGAAAAGAATTTAAATGGCGTTGGACTATTCCTGCTGTTGGGGTTATGTTACAAACAGCCGATTATTTCTATTTTAAAGCTTTGCAAGACCCTGATGCATTAATTATGCTATTATCTGCCATAAAACGAAGTCAAATACTAATTGCTGTCGTTATTGGCGGGCTTGTTTTTAAAGAACAAAATAAACGTAAGAAATTAATCCCTCTATTTGGTATTCTGACAGGTGTGTTTTTGATTTTATACTCTTAATTAAAAAAGGTTCTAAAATAAAAAACCAGTATGATGAAAAGTCTTACTGGTTTATATACTTAAAAAATCGAAGTTCTTTTATTCCTTTATACCTTCAAAGTCCATCATGAATGCATAAGACAAAGCTGTGCGTTTATATCGTGCAAAACGTCCCGAAGCACCACCATGACCGGTCTTCATATCGCAATCCATAATCAACAAAAAAGCAGTATAACTATTATACTGCTTTTTTGTTATCGCTTATAAAATAAATAACTACTCTATTTTTTTGAAGCTATTTGTTCGGTTTCTTTAATATCAATTAAAATCAGCCTCTTTTTATATTGTTTTACCTGGGCATCATTTTTAGAATCTTTATTGATCACCTCTATTTTATCAACCTCATAAGTAATCATAAATGTTTTACCAACGTACTTTTTCTCATTGAGGTCATATTTTGATACAGCTTTCTTACTAACAATAGTAAACTCCATTACTTTACCGGTTTGTTTGTTTGTAAAATAATACGCCTTATCAGATTGTCCATTATACGTTACTTCTATTTCTTCAACTTTATTATTAGTTATAGTCGTAAAACTAGAAGTCAAAATGATTGTAAGTGCTAAAAGAATTTTTTTCATGTTAAAATTGGTTTTTTGGGTATACAAATTTAAGTTTATTTCTTCTATAAAGAAACTAAATCAATTTTACTTTCCCTAATACTAATTCCAAATCTAAAAACATAAAATCAAACCAATTCTACTATCAATGCTCTAAAAATAATAATGGAATATCTAATTTTTGTATCATTTGTTGTAAACTATTGATATTAGACTTTTTGGGGACACATAATAATTGAGTGTTTGTCATCATTACATAAGATGCAAGACCGTTTAATGCATTTGTACCTTCAGAAAATACATACGAAACTTTTTTTCTATCACTATCCAGTGTAGTATTAGATTGCCTTAAATTTTTCTGATTTTGAATATTAAAAATCCGTACAGGGTTAGTGTTTTTTCGTTTTAAATCGCTAATAATTTCTATCCCTTCTTGTTCTAACATTTCACCATAAACTCCCAAAAAAATATCGTTATAAGAATGAAATTTTTGGTCCTCGCCTACTATTAAAATATTAGAGCATTGCTTGAGTACAAAATTTGTAATTCCACGACTTAAAAAATTCGCCAATCTATCTTTATGCTTTCCTAAAAGTACTATTTCTGGTTGTCGCTCATCAATATATTCTTTAATGCCATTTTTGATATTACCATAAGCAACTTTATACATTATTGAAATATCATTATTCTTTTCAAGTTTTTTTACAATTCGACGCAATCGTGATTTTGTCTTATTGTAATCTTCATGAATAGCTCTAATTGCAGAAAATTGATTCTCATGTTTTACTACATCTGTTGGAGATTTAACATGTAACACCTCTACAGAACCATTGATTACTTTAGCTAATTGCACAGCATTTTTTAAAGCATTCTCTGATGCTTTAGACATATCCATTAATACCAATAAGCGATATTTTAAGTTGTGGGTTTTTATATTCATAGTAAATAATATTTAGACATTTTTTTAGCAATACTATTTTTATTTAAAAGAAACACTACATAAATATAATATATTTACTATTAACTGTAAATAGTTTAACTTTTGGTTAATATAACTATAACATATAAATAAGTTATACGTACACTGCATAGATGCCTTTATATATTTTGAATATACAAACAGAAAATCTTTTGATTTGCAGTAGGGTAATTTCTTTTGTAACTGTTTGTATAGAAATTAAAACATAAGACTAAATACATAGTAAAATAACATTGTAACAAAAAACTTAGCAATTTCTAATAAAAACCTGTCACGTTTTATTTTTTTAAACCTTATAGGGTAAATAACTTGATAATTAAATTGTTGTTTTTAGTAAATTTAGTCATAACAGTTCTATACCTCCTTAGGTTAAAACCATATATGAATGAAACATAAGAATTTTGGATTAAATGAAGCATCGTTCGAAAAATTAGTAATTGATTTAAAAAAAAATGACACTTATTTTTTTGAACAAGTATTTCTTAAACAATTTGAAGAAACTATGAATTATCTACGCAGAGAATATAGATCTAGTAGTGAAGAAGCATACGATGCTACCATGGATACCTTGATTGAGTTCAGAACTCGTTTTGTAGATGGCAAACTGCAATATGGAAACTTACGTTTTTTATTTACTAAGATCGCTTCTCAAATGTTATTAAGAAACCGTAAGAAAAACACTGCTGGTATAGACGGCGAAACATTTTTGAGTGAAGACGCAGATACTGAACCAGAAGACTTACAAGGGTTAAGCCAGCTTAATATTGCATGGAAATCATTAGGTGAAGCATGCAAACAATTACTTACCTGGCATTTTTATGGTAAAATGAAATTGTCTGAAATAGCTGAAGAAACCCAGAAAACACCAGCAACGATCAGAAAACAAAAAGAACGTTGTGTAAAAAAACTTAAAGACCAGTTTGGCATAAAAACAATACAAAGTCATGAAGGATAAACTAAATAAACTTTTGGACCCTAGTATTTCAAAAAAAGAAGAAGATCTTATTTTTGAAGAGATCATGAAAAAAAAGCATGACCAAGACCTAAAAACTAAGTGGCGGGAAATACTTAGTACTAAATATGGTATTAATAAAGAGAGTATTATTCTAAAAAAGAAAAACTCGACATCTAAGATTATAAAAATCTTTCTAGCTACAGCAGCTTGTATTAGTTTAATCGTTGCTTTTCAGTTTTTCTACAATACACCTCCTACTCCTTATACAATAGCACAACACTATATTAATAACCAAGAAATATTACATCCAGGAGCTTCAAAGGGTATTACAGAAGAGAATCAGAATAGAATATTAGCCATTCATGCCTTCAATAATAAGAATTATAGGCAATCGATAAAGTATTTTCAGAATTTAAATGAAGCTAATGACGAAGATGTATACTATTATGGATTAGCTCTTTTACTAAACAATCAATATCCAGAAGCTATCCAAAAATTCGAAAGTAATAATAACGATAATAGATTTAGAGAAGAAATAAATTGGTATCAGTCACTGGCATACATACTCGACAAACAAAATGCAAAAGCAAAAATAGTATTAGAGCAAATTAACAAAACCGATTGGAATTATACTCAAGCACAAGAATTACTGCAAAAACTAGACTCTAATTTTTAAATATCATACGCTAACAAATTAAAACCTTAACTCACTTGAAAATGAAAACAATTAAACTCTTATTTCTTTTATTTTTTATACTACAATTTCAGTTTTCGGCTTTTGGTCAACAAACTAAGCAAGTAACTAAAGAAACCTTACAACAAAATAAGGACGATGATGATGATGATGATGACGATGATTGCGACGACGACGACGATGACGATGACAAGGATGATAATTGCATTATCAAGCACCCATCTCTATTTTTTGTAAAATTAAATCCAAGTATTACTGAAGCCGAAGTAGATCTTTTGTTAGACGAATTAAATGCCGATGAGATTTGGCATCGGCCAGAAATCAATCTTAGATTATGGGATACACGAATGTTTCCTTATACAAATACTGCAGGGCAATCAGTAACTAATATAGATCGACAAATCGCAGGTGCACAAGGAAAAACAGGTGTTGACGGAGTCGATTTTAACATCGGTCATATCGTTCCTAGAACTCCGGTAGATATTCCAGGGGTTTGCTTTCAAAATATGGCTCCAAAATACCCGGTAGGTAATAATCCAATCAAAATTTCAATTTTTGATACAGGATATACTCCCGTTGCCGGAAGTTTTCCTGGATATTCATTCATTATTCCCGAATATACAGGATATGATTATATCGATGACGACCAAACACCAGAAGATCTCAATGGTCATGGGACACATATAGCAGGAGTTGTTCACCATCTGTTAAGTTATGGTGGTGGTCCATCTTCAGTTTCTTTTGATATTAGAAAAACCCATGATGCACAAGGTCAAGGATTCGTGTCAAATCTTATTCCTGCAATATTAGATGCTGTAAATGAAGGAGCAGATATTTTAAATTTTAGTTTCAGCTATCAAAATAAAAATGTTAACACAGTAGGGAAACCTTTAAGGCTTGCCGTAGATTATGCCGAACAAATGGGAGCTTTGGTAATTGCAGCTGCAGGTAATACAAACGAGAATAACGATTCTGATGGTATTATTTCTTTTCCAGCTTCTTATCCTAATAACAATATTCTTTCAGTTGCTTCTACCAGTTGTGACAAAAAACTAAGCCCATTTAGTAGTTATGGTCAATTTTCAGTCGATGTAGGAATATTAGGAGATAACATTCCAGGGCCGGGATTAAACGGAGCTGTTGCCTACCAATCGGGTACTTCTTTTGCCACTGCTAATGTAACAGCTATGTCGGCAATTTTGGCGACCTATCAAACTACTTTTAACTACCAAAATATCAAATGTAGTTTAATTAATACTTCTACTACTTCATCAGATATGTTTGAAAAGGTTGTATCGAATGGTATTCTTAATTTTACTGCAGCATTTAATCAAATCGATATGGGTTGTAATTCAACAAATGTAAACAAGGCTATTAAATCTTTGACCAAAAAAGAGTCTTTTCTGTTTCCAAATCCTTTTAATGAAACACTACAATTGCAGATCAAAGGTGTTGAGAGTAAAAAATGTATTATATCAATTTATAACCAAACAGGTGTGCTATTAATGCAAGATGATTATTTATTAAATAATAAGACTACAGTAGTACAACTTACCAAAACACAGCAATTAACTCCTGGAGTTTATTTTATAAAAATGAATACAGAAAATATTTCTAAAACAGAGGTTGTTATTAAAAACAAATAACAATCTAAATTTTTAATCTAAAAACGGTTTAAGAATTATAACAAGAGTTCTTAAACCGTTTAAGTTATACTCTCTAATCCACTATTCTTTTACTTAAACCTTTCTGCTCTATTATTTAATTCTAATCATATGCATTGAAATAACATAAATTTAACGTTATCATTCTCATTTATATATACATTGAAGTTTAATTTACGGATAACCGTATTTTTTTTGTAAATTCTTACTTCACACATGTATGATTCAGAATCCCCCTTTTGTTCTAACTGTTTTTATTCTATTATCTCTTTTGTTATCAACACTATGTTTCGCACAAACCGATACAATTTATTTTGATAAGCAATATGAACAAATCAATCAAAATATTCGACAAGGTAATCTTGAAAAAAATATTGAGTTAATTAATGATATTGAAAAACAAGATCAGTTTCAAGCTTTAGGCTGTTACCAGCAAGGAAAAATTTTTCATAAAATTGGAGTATCATATTATCTAGATAACCAGGAAACTCTTGCAATAAAATATTATAAAGATAAAGCGTTGAAGGTTTGGAATAATTGTTTACAGGTACCACTATCAGAAAAAGCCAAGACCCTCTATAATATTGGGATTTCTCATCAATATCTAAATAATATGGAACATGCGAAAGGATATATAGATAAGGCTTTATATATTTTTGAGAAAGATTCTCTATATCCAAGATTAGATTTAGCACGTAAATATTATGGTATTGGTAGATTTTATCAAGATTTAAATGATGCTTTTCGCGCTACCCTTTATTACAAAAACGCTATCAACTTGTATCGAGAGCAAGAAGAGACTAAAGCATGGCAATTCGAAGTGCTTAATGATCTTATTGTTATGAATAATAATTTCAAAGAATATAAAAAATCTAAGGAATATATTATGCAAGCGCTATCGATCCAAAAAAACTTTCCTAAAGAAATCCCACAACTTAATCTAGCTTGGGTATATTTAAATGCAGGGGTTACTTATTTTGAACTTAAAGAATTTGAGTCTGCCTATAAAATGGCTACAAAAGCATTAAATCTGTTAGATAAAGAAACAGAATCTTTCTACTATTCGATTGCGCTTGAGACTATAGCTTTAATTCAATCAGAAGAAGAAAAATTTGAACTTGCAGAAAAAAACATAAATAAAGTTTTAGAAATAAGAAAAATATTACACTCAAAAAATGAACGACAAAGACAATTAGTCTTAGCCTATGAAAATCTATGTGATATATTAATTCGCAAAGGAAATATTTCTGGAACTAACGAACAATTGAATAAAGCATTCAATATATTAGTGCCAAACGTTATTTTTGATAAAGATCATTTACCTATAATAAGAAACTCAAAAGCATTAGACGACTCTAATTTAATTCGATTAATAGAACTAAAAGTCAAGGTTTTTGAAGCTAAATATGAAAAGTCAAATGATATAAAATTTCTAAAAAAAGCACTTGTCACTCAACATAAAATTGATTCTGTCATTAATCGTAGTTTATTTAATTTCCAGTTTGAACAATCTAAGTTAGATTTTTTAAATTTAAAATTCGAGTATTATGGTAAAGCTGTCGAAGACGCTTTAGAGTTACATAGAATTACAGGATACCGTTTTTATCTTGAAGAAGCTTATTATTTTTCTTCAAAAACAAAAGCTATAGTACTTCAATACGAGTTGAATCAAGTCAACGCATTACAGTCTAATGTTTCACAAGAGATACTACAGGTAGAAAAAGAACTTCGCGAAGAAATGAATTTACAATTATCTCTTCTAAATGAATCTACGATTCATAGAGACTCACT
This sequence comes from uncultured Aquimarina sp., assembly GCA_947501475.1. Lineage (GTDB taxonomy): Bacteria > Bacteroidota > Bacteroidia > Flavobacteriales > Flavobacteriaceae > Aquimarina. The sequence continues at coordinate 117,839 of CANMWA010000014.1, forward strand.
ACTAAAAACGTATACCAAAGCACAGTATAAGTTAGATAGTTATTTAAGTGACATTGAACAAAAAGAGCCCGCATATTTTAAAGAAAAATACGCATTTATTCGACCACCAAAATTAAAAGAAATACAAAACAATATTCCAAAAGATATGGTGGTTATAGAATATTTTATTTCCAAAGATAAAATCTATAGTTTTTGGCTTACCAGAACTAAGTTTTTTCCTCTTATAATTCCATATACTAAAAACATTAAGGTAACTCTTGACAATTACATTGCTCAGTGCCATAATCCAGAAATAAAGTTTTCAAAAGAGCTTTCAGAATCGCTTTTTGATAAATTTCTTCAAAAAGGGTTATCAAAAACAGGGAAAAACACAAAACGAATATGTATTATCCCAGACGGTCAATTGCATAAATTTTCTTTTGAAGCATTAATAAACGGCAACAAAAACCCTGAACAATATTTGATTGAAGACTATGCTATTTCGTATTCATATTCGATTGCATTGTTATTTCGTAAGCATAAAAATAAAGAATTCCAAAAGTATATTGGTTTTGGATCAAAATATAGTAATCTACTTAATGAAGAATTAAAGACTCGTAAACGGTTTTTTGGCAATGAAAATTTAATGCAACTAGCTTTATCTCAAGAAGAAATAAAAAGAGGAGCTGCTATTTTTGATGGAGAAACTTTTATTGATGACAAAGCCTCTCTCGAAAACTTTTTAAAACACAGTGCAAATGCAGATATTATTCATCTTTCTTTACATGGTCTTGTTGATATTGATGACCCAAGTAGGTCTAGCATTCTTTTTGATGATCATCAAAAAGATTTTATACTTTCTCCACAAGATCTATACGGAACTAGGTTACAAGCAGATTTAGTACTCTTAAGCGCTTGCCATTCTGCTAGTGGAAAAATATATAGTGGAGAAGGAGTACAAGGTATGAGTAAGTCTTTTCTTTTGGGTGGGGCTCATAATATTTTATCTAGTTTATGGAATGCTTCAGAAGCAAGTTCTTTAGCAATTACAACTATGTTTTTAGAAAATTTTCATGAAGGACTGCCTATTGATCTTGCACTTCATCAATCAAAATTGAATTATCTTTCTACAACCGAACCTAATAAAAAACATCCTTACTACTGGGCTAATTTTATACTACTAGGTGAAATTAATACCGACAAAGCGCCTTTACACCCTATGCTGTGGATAATCATTGGTAGCGCACTTATATTACTAGTCTTTTTTGTAGTTCGTTCATCAAAAAAAGATCCTACCATTTAAGCTTACCTAGAATTTTTTAAACTTTTTTCTAAAAGTTGAATAAAGTTTGTCACACTATCGACTTTTCTGTCTTATAAGAGAAAACACATACAAAGTAAAAGTATTGTTAACCTAATAAGATAGTATTACTGTGATTAAATTAAAAACTATACTCGTATTACATATATTTTTTTCAGCTTATTTAATACAAGCACAAGAAAATCTAAAATTATGGACAGGCCATAGTGCGCAAGCCAAGTTGACTAAAGAATGGAGAATTAATGTAGGGCAATTATTATTATTTAGCCAAGAACCATTTGAGTTATCATCACTACAAAATAGCGCCAGTGTTTCTTATAGATTAGATAAAAGAAAAAGAGTAGGATTTGGATATATAAGATCATCAGACCCTTCAGATCCAGATCAAGAAGCGAGAAATCGTCTCACAGGTCGATTTAGATTAGATCTAAGATTGGGAAAACTAAGGATGGCAAATAGCTTAAGAGCAGAGTGGCATTTTCCAGAAAGAAGCAAATTCGAATATCGTTTACGATATGGGTTTAGATTTCATATGGGAAACTTTGGACTTCCTCTTAAGACTACTCCTTTTATTACCAATGAATTTCATTATTACCTCTCTGGAAAACCATTACAATATCGAGATGAATTAGGAGATAAAGTAGTAAAACAATCTCCCGATGGTTTACATGCACACAGAATTACTTTGGGCCTGCGTTTTAGGCCATTCAAACGAGCTAATGCCAGCCTGAGCTATATAAGGCAAACAGAATTTAATATAGGTAATAAATATAGAGACATAAATGTAACAGATCCCAGAAATGGAAGAATCCGAAGGGCATTTAATAATTTTTCTGTAGTCATGTTTCGGTTTTCCTATCAATTTGATGTAAGAAGAAAAAATTCTAAACCAGAGCGACAGCCATTATGGAGATTTTCAAGCACAAATCCTACTATAGACAAAACTAACAACACACAAAATATCATTAATTAATAAAATTTCAATTCAAACCAATTTAATTCCATTATATCATGAAAACTATTAAGAAATCTAACATCTGTAAAAATGTAATAAACTACAAAATTGATGAAACAATTAATTTTGAATATCAACCCAAAGCTGGAGATGTAGCTATATTCGAAGTCATAAGTATTGGTTCTTTAAATGCTATTCAAGACTTTGAAGGAAGAAACTGTTATCTCTTTGAAGGAGATAAAATAATGCTAACATATGGTAACCGTTATGCTAGCAACCAATTTGAAGGCTATGTATCAAAAGGACACCAACAAGAATATGATTTATTAGGTAAGGGCGGTGTAGTAGGAACAGTTAAGTCTATGTTTTATAAATTAGAATTAAAAGGCCCTACAAAGTTAAAACTAATAGGATATGCTACAGATAAAAAGGGAACGGTGATTAATACTATTTATCACAACAGAAAACCCTCTAAATTTAATCCACAAAAAATAAGAAGTTTTAAAACCATTTTATCAATTGGTTCTAGCATGGATAGTGGAAAAACAACTACTGCAGCCTACCTATGTCGAGGGTTAAAAAACTCGGGGTATCGTGTCGCTTATATAAAACTTACTGGAACCGTATTTAACAAAGATAGAATGTTGGCATATGATTGTGGTGCTGATTTTGTGAGTGATTTTTCTGAATTTGGTTTTCCTTCTACGTATTTATGTTCTACAAATACAATTATGGATTTGTACGAAAGTTTACTAAATGAAGTTACCAAAACAGATCCAGATTATGTGGTTATAGAAGTAGCAGATGGGCTTTATCAAAAAGAAACTCGCACACTATTAAATTATCCTCTATTTACCAAAACCATTGATCATGTTATTTTATCATGTTGTGACAGTTTAGCTGTAAATAGTGGGGTACAATTATTATCTCCAATTTTTAGAGATCGTTTATTTGCGCTAGCAGGTTTATTTACAGGAAGTCCTTTATTGGTAGATGAAGTAGAAAATTTGCATTCGACTCCGGTCTTAACATTGAGTAAATTATTACAACCTGATATATTGATCAACTTACTTTCTATAGATGTCAATATCGCTGTATAAAAAACATAACCAGATGAAATATTCACAACAACAAGCGATCCTTATAAGCATATTCACTATGACATTAGTCTTATTGCCAGTTTTAGAAAACTGGGCTAGTAAACCAAAAGATAACTTTCCGTTTTCATACTATCCCATGTTTTCTAAAAAACGAAAAGCGACTTATGGCTTATACTATTTTGTAGGTTATGACGCCTACCAAAATAGATATAAGGTTTCGTACAAATTAGCTGGTACTGGTGGTTTTAATCAAGTTCGTAGGCAGATAAAGAAAGCTGCACGATCAGAGAAATCTGATGCATTTACAAAAATGGTAGCTACACAGATTGCCAAAAAGAAAGGAAATCCATATGCAAAATTAGAAAGAATAGAATTAGTTAAAGGGTATTATCATTTAGAAAAATATTTTCTAAAACAAGATACACTACCTGTACATGAAAGAAAAATTGCATCACATAAAATAGAAAGAAAATGAAGAGGTTTTTAGAAAAAATAAGGAAGCTTTGGTTTATGAAAGTAAGGCCGCAACAATTAGCATTGTTACGTATTAGTACTGGAATATTTAGCTTATGGTATTTTCTTTCACGATTTGAGATGATCCAAAAAATGACCAAGAATATAGAGGCTTTTGATCCTGTTGGAATATTAAGTTGGATGAGTACACCCTTATCTTCAGAAGTTTTCTGGTGGTTAAGTATCGTAGTTATCCTTCTCAATATAGGATATCTTATAGGTTGGAAATTTAAATTCACTGGGCCAGCTTTTGCGATAGCAGTATTGGTATTCTTTACGTATCGTAATTCTTGGTCTATGATGTATCATAACCGAAACGCCCTTGTTTTACATATCGTTATTCTGGGCCTAGTAGCCTCTGCAGATACATGGTCATGGGATGCATTCAAAAGAATCAAAAAAGGTTATAAAACACCAAAAACCCACTGGCAATATGGCTGGCCAATACAACTAATTTGTGCCGCAACTGTAGGAACTTATCTATTAGCAGGAATCGCTAAAATTGCTGGTGATTTAGCTTGGGAATGGGCAGATGGAACCGCAATGCGCTCGCAAGTTGCTGTAGATGCTATACGCAAAGAGATGTTAGGGTCTGAAGCAGCTCCTCTATTCAACTTTTTATTTGAGCATACCTGGTTATTTCTAGGAATGGGTATTCTAACCTTTGTCTTAGAGCTGGGAGCACCACTAGCTTTGGTAAAAAGAAAATGGGGGATGATTTGGGCAACGCTAACCTGGATGATGCATTGGGGGGTTTTCTTTATCATGGGTATTAGTTTTCGTTATCAAATGACGGGATTAATATTTCTTCCGTTTTTTAATCTTGAGAAATTATGGGACTCATCCAAAAAGCATATGATTGAGGGTACAAATAATCAATCTGTATTTGATAACTCCTCAAAGCCAGTTGTGTTATTTGATGGTATATGTAATTTATGTAATGGTTGGATTCAGTTTATTCTAAAAAGAGAACAAAATCAATTATTTCAATTTGCTTCTTTACAATCTGAAACTGTAGAACATTTATTGAGAAATAATAATTTACTCCAAAATTCATCATCGATATTACTTATTGAAAACGGCATGATTTATAAAAAAAGTGAAGCCGTATTACGAATTTGTAAATATCTAAGAACTCCATGGAGGGTATTAACTGTTTTATTAATAATTCCAAGATCGTTTAGAGATCCTATATACGATATTGTAGCAAAGAACCGCTACAAATGGTTTGGAAAGCAACAACATTGTAAATTACCCCAACCAGATCAACGGTTTAGATTTTTAGATCTATAAACAATGTTTGTTATGTTAAGTAGATAGGTCATAATCCTAAGATAATTCCCATAGCATATTTTATCGGGGTTTGGCCTATCCTTAACAATTTCACATATAATAAATTTTAAATTCTTGATATGTTATATACCAAATGGAATATCATAAACAACTTTGCTCTTAAAAATACTATTTTGATGGGGCTAACATTTCTTAGCGGACTTTGTTATAATATATTAACCATTCTTATTCCGATTAGTATTGGTAAATTCTATGAACTTAGTTTTGGTTTTTCTTCACATCGATTAGCTGCATTTAAATTCATTCCTTTTATGGATGCTCCAGATTTTAACTCATTTCTTGTTTTTTTCTTTTCATTGGTAGTGTTACGATTACTTTTTGAATACCTAAATCGTTATGGGATTGGGGTAGTTGGTGAACGTTTTAGCAAAACACTTCGAGAACAACTCTTCATTAAGCAACTACAAATCTCAATGAATGTATATGATAGCAAGGGAATCGGAAAGTATTTATTAAGATATAGTGGTGATTTGAAAAGTATTCAAAATTATGTAAAAAATGGAATGATACGTTTCTTTCAGGATGTAGTTTTACTTTGTATTGTAGTTGTTGCTATTGGATATTTTGACACATATTTAGGTGTTATTATTGCCGGTTGTATTATTACCTCATCGGTAATACTTTGGGGCATCAATAAAGCGTTGTATAAGGCTTCTCTTGAAATAAGAAATAAACGCTCTGGCATGTTAAGCTTTGTGAATATACGTTTACGAGGGATTATTGCTTTAAAAGCATTTAATAAATATAAACCAGAAGAAAAAAGATATCAAAAACGATCTAATGATCTTTATGATGTTGGAAAACGCTATGCCAAAATCGTAGCTTTATTGCAAGCTATCATTCCGGCTATAACGTATAGTATGTTGGGAGTTATTATGTTATATGTATTTTCATCAACACAAGGTATACAAAAAACTATGCAAGGTTCTTCTCTACTCATTCTAATTTTATTGATCATTTCTATACTTCCTGTACTTAGACGTAGTTTACGAGTGAGTATTGTTTGGAAATTGGGAGATATCTCTTTTAGTAAGTTGATAGATGTTTTTTGTTTACCTAGAGAAAATAAATTACCTTTTGAACAAATAGTGTTAAACCAAGAAGAAATAGTATTTAAAAATGTCTGTTTTGAGTACCCCAATACTACAAAACGAGTATTCAAAAATTTTGGATTATCAATATCACCAAAAAGTACAACTTTATTTCAAGGAACATCGGGATCTGGAAAATCTACTTTTATACGCTTATTACTTAAATTAATATCTCCTACCAATGGGCATATCGCCTTTGGTGATTATCAATGTCATGAATTATCTGAAAAAACTATAAGAAAGAATATTGCTGTTGTATCTAAGGATTTTCCTTTATATGGAAGAAATGTCTATGAAGCTATTGTGTATAATCGAAAAGAAAAAAATAGAGAAAGTGCCGGGCAGATATTGCAATATATGCAACAGTTTGAAAATAAAGAGGATACATTGCACTTAGATAGTAAAATTGGTGATATGGCATGTAACCTAACCTCTGGACAACAAAAAATGTTGATGTATTGCAGAGCATTACTTACCAAAAAACCAATTTTAATTCTTGAAGAACCTTTAAAAGAGCTCAATATTAAAACCCAGCAATTACTGTTTCAATTACTTGAAAACATTGAGCATCAAAAAACTCTAATCTTATTAGACGATCATGAAGTGCATGGGTTTAATATTGATAAAGTGCATTATTTATAAAAAACACTCCCTAGTGATTCTTTTTCTTACAAAGGGTAGACAATGAAAAAGATATCAAAATTTAATATCATTTAATGCATAGGATTATAATACGTATTGAATAGGGAGATATACATTTTAAGGCTTTTTCTGATTCAAATGCAATACAAAAATAGCGTTGAACCCAAATACAAAATTACCATCTTTAAAATTAAAATTATTTGGTGTTTGCGTGATAAAAGCATCTTCGACCATAGCTCGGGTATTGGTTAACTGAAACTGCAACATCACATCGCTTAGCTCCCAATTTACACCTAATGAGAAAGCATCATAAGTATTTATAGACTCTAAAGGGTTGATCAGATAATAATATTCTGAAACGATAGATACATGTCCGTCTAACTTGTATCGCCCTCCTACTCCTATTGCAAATTGATTATTAGGGTCCTCAGGAAAAGTTGAAGAACTCCTATGTATATACGTTGGTGAAATTTGCATCGAAAACTGCGGTGTAAATTTACGGGCAATTAATAATTGACTAGTAAAAGCTAATTTATCACTAAACTCATCAAATCTATTTACATCCGGAAAAGGTCGATTACGTTTACTTCGGTAGGATCCATTTTGAAAAAGTGTAACACTCAATGGAGATCCTTTACCATCACTTCGCTGTCTGACAAGCTTATACTTTAAGAATCCGTCAAAAATACCATCAAGAGTACCTGCTCCTGCTCCAAATGATAATCGATCAGAGATACCATACTCTAGAGCTAACCTGGCATTAAGCTTATCAGCCACAAAGCTTTGCCCTCTATAATTTGGGATATTCCAAAATCTATTAAAGGCTTGGATCTCTAATATTCCTTTTTTTCTAGTTTCGACAGAATGTCCTATCGAAAGACGACTAGCTTTAAAGGTTGCAAATTCATATTGAGGTGTATCTGGGTATTCTTTTTCTAGTGTATCTAACAAACCTTGTGCATTCATAGACATGCCAAATCCAAGCATTACACAAAAGTATACCAAAAGATGTGTTTTATTTTTCATATGGCTGATATTCAAATCTAAAGGTTATCGATATAGTTTTTGCAATATTTGGTGCTAAGATTGGTGGAATTTTGATATCAAAATCTTTAACGGTTGCTTCAAAATCACCAGTCAATAGATATTTACCATTCTTGTTTTCGATCGTTGTTTTTATGGCTACCTCTTTAGTAATACCATGTATAGTAAGGTCTCCTTTAATAATTTTAACCTGGACACCCGTAGCTAATGGATCAAAATCAATGATTTCACCTTCAAAAGTAGCTTTGGGATATAGGTCAGACTCAATATAACTTTCATTAAAATGCTCGTGCATTAATGATTTTTTAAAAACAAAAGCGTTCATGAGCATGCTCACTGCAATTTTATTTTTCGACAAATCAATAATACTCAACACTTGATTATTCTTTGCCTCTATATTCTCTACAGAAGTATAAGAAAAGAAAGAAGCTTGCCCTTGACGTGTGATAACTTGATCCGACTTTACTTCTAAATCAGTAAAATTTGTCAAAATAAGTAACAGAACAATAATTTTATTCATTGATTTGTGTGTTAATCAGCATACAGTTTAATAATATAGCATCCTTCAGAAACCCTTTACAGATTCCTTTTATTTGTATTTTTTGACCAGGTATAAGTTTTTTGACTTCTTCTATTTGATCGGGTTGCATATCGCATATTACACTAGAATATTTGTCATCGCCATGCAATAATACAGTATTTCGATTATTTAAAAAAGAGATCTCTTTTACGATACCCTCTATTTCAATAACTTTACCTCTATATATAGAATTTGCACTTTCTTCATTAAGTATATATTTTGAAGTAAGCTCTCCAGAACTCATTTTTATTTCTGTAGCTACAGTATCAATATCAACATATGTACGATTATAAAAACCAAAATAAAAGTAAAGACCTGCTACTAATAGTAGGCAAAAAAGAAAGGTTAAGATTTTATTTTTTGTATCCATCCTGTACTTCAAAAACATTCTATGATCTGCAATACTACAATTGCTCAATTTAAAAAAATTAATTTAAACAATATCCGTGCACATAGTTAATGCTGGATTTTTAAAATGATTCAGTTAACACGTTGCTATTAAAAACATAATTTGCAGCATTACTATAACCGCGGTAATTGAAAATAAGTATAAAGGTATATTGTTTTTAAGCTTTTTCATTGATCTACATTTTTCGGATTACTATTTTCAGCAAATAAACAATGATTATAACATTTTGCTGTAATAAATGTTTGTTAGAGTGAAAAAGCAGCTTTTAAAAGGAAAAAAATCGACTGAAATGAACTGTAATTGTTTCTCGATTAAATGAAATAGAAAAAAAATATACTATTTTCGTTTTCGCTATCGTATGTATGCTAAACTAAAAACGTTTAGGAGTAACAGATTTATGTAACGTCCCAATGAGAAAAGATAAATTATACTTTTTAACTTTCATTTCAATATCAGTTATTTTTTTGATCATAGCGTCTCTTGGTGTAAAGTATTTTATCAAAGTAAGCGCAAATCAATTGATAGAAGTACAATTAGAATCAAGTAAGCGTGAAGCTAATGAAATAGCAAAGCTAATCAGTAATCAATTAGTGGGTGGTATTGAAAAGAATACCGTAATAAGTAATATTCAGAATACAATAGAGAATACCCATAGTGGTGCTTCGTTTATTTGTGTATTTAATTGGTCTGGAAAAGAAGTTTGCCATCCAGATATTACAAAAGTTGGACAAAAAGTAAACTCTAATCAATTGCTTTTAGAATCGTTGAGCGAAGAAGATAGTTCTGATAAGCTATACGATTTATTGATGAACCGTAAAAAAGAAAAAGAAAATGACACCATTGGTATGGAGTCAGAGATTGTATATATCGCACCTGTAAAGGATTCTGATTTAATTGTTGCAGCACATGCAAATTTGAATAAGATATCGACTCAAACAAGAAAACTTAAAACAAGCTTTTATACCATATTTGCTTTAATGGGTGGATTAATTATTCTGTCTTCCTTCTTTGCAGTTCGTATTATTGGAAGTTATTATGAAAAGCAATTAGAACAAAAAAACATAAGTTTAGAAAGTGAACTGGTAAATCTCTCAAAACTGAATACAGATCTTGTGGCTTACCAACAAAAAGTAGTTAAAGATACAAATGATGAACAATCAGAATCAGAATCTGATTTTGGCAAAAAACGTATTCTCACCTATCTTAGAAATGAGTTAATCCCAATTTCAATTAACAAAATAGCGTATATATATACAGAAAACACGATCACTTATGTGATTTGTTTTGATGGAAAAAGAACAACAAGCAGTAATAGCCTTGATGATATATATGCAAGTTTAGACACTTCAATATTTTTTAGAGCAAATCGACAATTTATAATAAGTATTACTGGTATCGAAAAAATAATAAAGTATGGTAATAGCCAGCTTAAAATTTTAGTTCAGGATGCCGATGTAGAAATACTCATAAGTAAAAATAAAGCTGCAGAGTTTAGACAGTGGCTTAATATTTAAGCCCCCCCTCCTTTTACATAAGAATACATTATATATAATTTTTAGGGTTTCGACTCTTATGCTTCTTAATACTACCTAAGTAAGAAAACATCATTTTTTTCAAGGCTTTTTTTTCCTTTTCAACTTCATTTTTTCCCTTTCATAAAATTTAATTTCATTCACATGCCTCTATATATGGTTATTTGCGCCATCATTCAAACAATAATTAATTTTAAAATGAAAACAATGAAAAACTTTTTTTTACGAACCATTGTAATTGGTGTATTGGGGCTTTTATCCACCAATTGTGAGGACGGTGATATCGGCCCTGCTGGTGCAGATGGTATTGTCGGAGTAGATGGTGTTGATGGAACCAATGGCCAAAATGGAACCAATGGTCAAAACGGCGTTGGTTTTGATGAACTCACCAAATTTGGAAGTATCACGTTTACGCTAGAGGGAACACGACCCGATAATATTCCTTTTACCAAGACCGATGAATTTAAATTTACTGCTGTAGAAGATATTGACCGTTTTAACAATGTAGAAATTGAAGAAAACAGTTTAGAGTTTAGTATAGAACGGACTTTAAGTGCACCTGATGACGATTTTCAGGATTCAGGAATAGAGGTTTTCCTTGTTCTTACTAACCCGGGAGAAGCTGATGAAACCATTGAATTCGATTTATTCGTAGATGATTATACAATGATTTTTGAGGACCTCACCTACTTTGGTTTTAGGGATGATTTTACTAACGATCAAATAGGGGTTACAAATTTTAGTTTAACCAATTTCAATTTTAATAATGAGACCAATGCGGTTACATTTTCATTTTCTTTTAATGTCGATGCAGCAAATAATGATACGGGTAATGATTTAACCATTTCTGGAGAAGTAGATGTCATCGTTCTAGAAGATATAGATGACATAGAACTTTAAACAATAACAAAAAACAAAAAATCATGAAACGATTTAATCATATCAACATATATAAAACAATTTTTATTTGCTGCTTCGGGGTATTATTTGCCAATTGCGAAGTCAAAGATGGTGAAATAGGGCCAGCAGGACAAAATGCTAATAATGGCATTGATGGAACCGATGGAGTTAACGGAACAGATGGAACTGATGGATTAGGCTTTGGTGAACTTACCCAGTTTGGAAGCATAACGCTTACCTTAGAAGGCACAAGACCAGATGATGTAGCTTTTACCGATAGCAATGTATTTCGATTCACACCTTTATCTCCAGAAATTTTACCACAATCAAATTCAGTTATTGTTGAGGAGTCTTCTCTACAATTTGACTTTGGAAGATTTCTGAGTGTTCCCGGTGGCGAAGAATTCCAAAGCGTTGGTACAACACTTAGTCTATTAGTTACAAACCCAGATACGGCTCCAGAATTTAATCTATCACTTTTTAGCATATTTCAATACCCTGTAATTTCTGAAGATCTTACTGTATTAGATATAACAACATTTGTAGGCAGTGATGCAGATATAGAGAATTTTAATATCACAAATTTTAATTTTAATAACGAAACAAATGTGCTTACGTTTTCATTTACGCTAGATGTACCTGAAAACAGAAATTCTACAGGTAATGAGCTGTCGGTATCAGGAGAAGTAGATGTGATTCTACTAAGAGAAATACAAGGAGTAGTAGAAGAATTATAACACATTAAAAACTATTAAAATAAACGTAAAAATGAAACATATACATGTAACAACAATATATAAAATCCTTTTGATTGGTTTTCTTGGGGTATTCCTAACCAATTGTGAAGGTGAAGATGGTGCTGCTGGACCTAATGGTTTAGATGGCACTAATGGAATTGATGGTGTTGATGGAACCGATGGTGCTAACGGGCAAGATGGCGTTGGTTTTGAAGAACTTACTCAATTTGGAAGCATCAATCTTACTGTTAATGGAACCAGAAAAGATAATAACGAAGCATTTACAGATACTAAAACTTTAGCATTTACTGCTATTGATGCGAATTCGCTTATCAATTTCAATTCATTTACCATAAATGAAACAGGCGATATTACCTTTAATCTATTACGATTTCTAAATACTCCGGATGACGATTCTCAAGAATTTACGGCCGGAATTACACTTAATGTAATTAATCCGGGAACCGACACTCAGGAATTCGAATTTGAATTAGAGCTCCAAGAATATAATATGATTTTTGAGGATCTGGTAGTACTGCAATTAAATGGCATTTTTGATAATCAAGGCATAGAACCACCTGTATCTAATTTTAGCATTACCAATTTCAATTTTAATGATGATACAAATAATCTTACGTTCTCATTCTCCTTTGATGTCGATGGGGTTAATAACGATAGTGAAAATGATTTATCCATATCTGGAGAAGTAGATGTTGTTGTATTAGAAAATATCCCTGGGGTCGGTATACTATAGAATAACATAAAAAAGGGATTTTATTTCCCCAATACCTTAATCCTGTTGGTTACGAATGAGACCAGCAGGATTTTTTTTGTTTAAATACTATAGCTTATAAGCAATCATTATATCTTATAAAATACAAGCACCCACTGGGAGGAGATCTATGTGAAACGCAATACAATTAACTCTCGAGGTAAAACTGCTATTCTCAAAACTAAAAAGCATTGTTCTAAATGGTTATAAGTAGCTTTAGTATATAATTGCATGGGTTAACTTTACTAAAACTCATGGTGTCCCATCCCCAACCTACCCTAAAGTCTTATAAATCATAAAAACTCTATTTTTTTCAACTCTATTTTTTCCTTTTTAACGCCATTTTTTCCCTCTCACACATATTAATTTGATTCTAAAGGCACTATTGACGGTTATTTGCTTCATAAATCATAAAAACTCAAAAACATGAAAAAGTCAATGTTCTTTTTATTCGGATTAATTACTGCACTTTATAGTTGTAGCAGTGACGATAGTGATCCACAACCAAATCCGGACCCAGATCCACAAGCTAATACAGTACAATTAGCAGCCAATGCTACATTTGGAAATATTCTAACCGATGCAGATGGGATGTCCCTTTATTTCTTTTCAAGAGATTCTAAAGGAGCTTCTGCCTGTAATAGTGATCAATGTAAAGCAGCATGGCCTATATTTTATACCAACAATTTAACACTAGATGATGGTTTATTAGCTTCAGACTTTGGTGTAATCACCAGAGCCGATGGAGAAAAGCAAAACACCTACAAAGGATGGCCTTTATACTATTTTGCTAACGATGCTGCTGCTGGTGATACCAACGGGGATAAAGTTGGTAATAATTGGTATATCGCAAAACCCGATTACTCATTGATGTATGTAGAGGCACAACTTGTTGGAAAAGATGCAGATGGTAACGGAGTTAACTTCAAAAGTGATTACACACCAGGAGATGAACTTACATTTTATATCGTAAATGGTAATACCGGAAGAACGTTGTATACTTTTAAAAATGACACCAAAGACAACAACAATTTTACGGCTGCAGATTTTTCTAACGATGCTGTATGGCCAGTATTTCATGTAGATATTGATAAACTCCCAAGTATTCTTGATGCAAGTGATTTTGGAACTATCGATGTATTTGGAAGAAAGCAGTTAACCTACAAAGGATGGCCTTTATATTACTTTGGTCAGGATGTAGCCAGAGGAGACAATTTTGGAATCAATTTTCCTGCTGCTGGTGTATGGCCAATCGCCAATACAGATACTCCTGGGGCTCCAGAGAATTAATATATGATCTTAAGTTTAAGTAGTTAGTTGATTATAAAGGGGAAGGGAGTTTTTCTAATTCTTCTCCCCTTTATCTAAAAAAACAATACATATGAAAACCATTATAAAAACACTATTGATTCTAATCGTAAGTATTTCATTTTTTTCTTGCGAAAACAATGTCGAAGAAGAAACTGGAACAAGCGGAGGTATTGGCGGTGATGGTAGCGGAGGTGGAAACGGAAATAAACCATGTGATCCGGATATTTCTTTTGTAAATAATATACAATCTATTATTAATTCAAAATGTACTGGATGTCACAACGGTACTGTTCAACTTCCTGATTTAAGAACCTACGAAGCTATCAGTATTAATGCCCAAAACATTAAATCACAAGTAGTAAGTAGAGCGATGCCTCAAGGTGGCTCATTAACTAATGAGCAAATAGAACTAATTAGATGTTGGGTAGAAAACGGAGCGCTAAATAATTAAATTATTATGGCAAGACAAACAAGAATTATTACCATCATTACAGTATTAACCATTTCTATGATAGGTGCATTAGGATATATGTTATTTTTTGATAAACCACATATAGATATATCAGATTCATTACCGAATATAACCCTGTCATCCAATATTTTAATACACGACTTTGAGAGTAATGAAAATAAGGCAAACAAAAAGTATCTCGAACAAATCATTCAGGTTACAGGAACTATAACAGAGATAAGTAACACAAAAAATAAAGGAATTGTCACTTTGAGTAATGAGGATTCTCTTGGAAGTATTATGTGCCATTTATCTCCTTTGGAAAACAAAAAAATAAAAGCTTTAAAAAAAGGGCAAAACATTACAATCAAAGGTCTTTGTACAGGATACCTTATGGATGTAATACTAATAAAATGCTCTATTGTAGATTAAAGCTGTAATTACAAAAACTAAACCTTTCTAATAAAACTAATACACACAAATCAATGAAATCACTATATATAACATTACTGTGTAGTGCCTTATGTTCTACATTATCCTATGGGCAAGGAAAATTTTTAACAAAACAAGGCTATACTTCATTCTTTTCTAGTTCACCTATTGAAGATATCAAAGCTGATAACAACCAGGTGTTAAGTATTATAGATACTTCAACAGGAACAATAGCGATTTCAATATTAATGAAATCATTTATGTTCGAAAAATCTTTAATGCAAGAACATTTTAATGAAAACTATGTAGAATCAGACACATATCCCAAGGCCACTTTTAAGGGACAAATACTTAATTTTGAAACACTTGATCAAAACAAACAAACAACTACTATAAAAGGAGCCATCACCATTCATGGTGTAACCAAAAACATAGAAATCAAAGCAATGATGTTGCAATCCGAAAAAAGTATCGCTCTTAAGGGGAAGTTTCCGATTAAAGTAGCCGATTTTGATATCAAAATACCATCTGTTGTTATTAATAATATAGCAGAAATTGTAGAAGTAAGCTTTGAGCTTGATCATCAACTTTATACTAAATAACATGAAGAATTTTTTAATTGTTTTTGCTGTCTTAGCAATTGGTTTACAAACGAAAGCTCAGGATCTTTTTGATATTTTAGAGAATGAGACTCCGCAAACAAAAAGTTACACTACTTCAACATTCAAAGGAACCAGAATACTTAATGGTCATTCTATTGAGAATAGAAAAAAAGGGATTTTAGAATTTGTGATATCACATCGTTTTGGAAGAGTAAATCTTGGAGCCGAAGAATTATATGGATTAGATCAATCAAATATTAGATTCGCTTTTGAGTATGGAATAATCGATGATATCATGATCGGTGTTGGTAGAAGTAGTTTTGATAAAACATACGATGCATTTTTAAAATATAAAGTATTAAAACAGAGTGAAGGTAAAAACTCATTTCCTTTTACAGTTTCTCTTTTTGGTAGTGTGGCGCATAAAACATTAAAAGATTTTGATCCCGAAGATGAACCAAGTTTTAGTGAGCGCTTATTTTATACTTCTCAACTATTGATTGCCAGAAAATTTAGTTCAGGGGTTTCTATACAAATCATGCCAAGCTATATTCATAGAAATTCAGTAAAAATAGCAGAAGATTCGAACGACATATTTGCAATTGGAATCGGTGGTAGAGTAAAACTTACTAAAAGAATTTCGGTAAACGGAGAGTATCATTATACCATAAATCCATTAGAATCTATTGATGCCTCAAACTCTCTGGCTTTTGGTATTGATATAGAAACTGGTGGGCATGTATTTCAGATTATATTATCAAATTCGATTACGATGATCGAAAAGAGTTTTATTACCGAATCTACAGATGATTTCTTTGAAGGTGATGTACACTTAGGGTTTAATATTTCTAGAGCCTTCCAATTTGGAAAACATAAGAAAAAGAAACTTCAAAAAATGAAAGAGTCTGAGCAATAATTTAATCATAAACCAATCAAAATGTTTAGAAGAACTTATAAAGTAAAAGGAGAAGATGTAGATGATTTTATGGTCATGCAAGATTTTGCTTATCATTCGTATATATCATCAATACTGCATACTTTTTTATTTGAAAATGGGTATTGCAAACGCAAATTAAAAACTTTAAAGATGGATTGGAAGCAATGTAGTAAGGAATTCGTTTACATACAACATTTGATGTTTACACAACGATTTTTTTTGAACTTAGAAGTTTTTGAAGCTACTAATAATACACAAAATATTAGAAGTAGATTTTTTAATTCTAAAAATGAATTATGCGCAGTGGTTACGACTCAACTTTATTGGGTTAATAATAATTACAAAGAGGTAATTATCCCTCCTCGAAGGGTTCTACGATCATTTGTTGATTAATTATCTTTGCCCCTTAACCCGGATACATAGTCAAAATTGTATCTGCAAGTAGCCCCGATCATTGATCGGGGCTATTCATCTAATCGACTATATTGTTTCTATAAAACGTTTATGCTTCTTGTAACGTTTTTAATTTTTTATTCATTAATAAAAACCATAAAGGCTGAAATAATGCGAGTACCATCATTCCTGGATAACCGGTTGGCATCTGTGGACTTTGTGGTACTGATTTAAGAACCGCATACTTCTTACTTCCATTATAGTGATGATCAGAATGCCTCGATAGGTTAAACAACAATAAACGCCCTATGGGATGATCTGAATTCCATGAATGATGATGGCGTACACGTTCAAATGTTCCAGTTTCTGTTTTTTTTCTCATCAATCCATAATGCTCTATATAATTTACAGTTTCTAAGAGCATTATACCAAGAATAGCAGCACCTATAAATGCTATTAAAACATGAGTTCCAAAAAAGTAATATATACTTGCTAATAGTACAATATTAGCAATAGAATACACTACCATACGGTTTTTAAGAGAAAAAGAGTTTTTGCCTTGTTCCTGAAGTCGATTATTTTCTAAGCTCCACGCCTTAAAATAACTACCAAAATGAGAGCTTAGCCAAAAGAAAAATAATATTTGATTTTTCTTTGCAGTAGCAGCATCATTTGGAGTTGCAACATCACGATGATGTCCGCCATTATGATATGGCAAAAAATGCGTATCTAATGATGTTAATAATAATATTTCGCCAATTAATTGTTCTCTTCTACTTGATCTATGACCTAATTCGTGACCTACATTAATGCCTAATACCCCACACATTAACCCCATAGCTGATACTCTTCCAAAAAACTCTATTGTACCAAAAGGAGTATCTTGTATTATAAAAAGAAAATAAAGTAGCATCCCTAATTGCACAGGCATTGCCAGATACATAACCCAATCATATATTCGATTATTTTTTTCGGCATTAGCAGTTTCTTTATCAAAATTTGTAGCATCTGGTTTTAAAAATAACTCTAACAAAGGCACAAAACCGAAAAATATGATAAATGGGATAAATGTCATTACCCCTACACTATTAAATGAAAAATAAACTGTAATTGGTAGTGTATAGACCAAGAGGTATTTTAATCTTTTCATTTTTTTCATTTTTTTTATTAAACAATTATAGTTTAGAAATACCTTTTATGAGTATCCCAATAAGATTATCAAAATTGGATATCAGTCTATCGTATTGTCCTTTTAAAAACAGAGGAGTTTCCAAACCTTTAAGAAATATCAGTAACATTTCTGCATACACTTCTACATCACCAGGAAGTTCTAATTCTCCATTAGCTACTCCTCTATTTAAAATTTTTGTGATTTGTTGTTTTTCCCATACATCCATCTCTAAAATCACATCATTTAAGAACTCATAAAATTCATAAAATTCTGGCCGTAATGTTTCCTGATAATTAATTGAGATATTCATAATCATCATGCGTTTTTTCATATAAGCACCTATAATATCTCTACTATCAGCATTTTTATCTTCAAAAATGGTTACTAGTTCATCTTTCAGATAGTTAAGTTCAGACAATACAACTTCTCTAAAAAGTAATTCTTTACTATTAAAATGATAATATAATGAACCCTTTGCTTTTCGAGCTGATTTTGCAATTTCATCCATAGATGTCTTATAAAAACCATATCTACTAAATGTTTTACTTGCAGTACTTAACAGTTTTTGTTTGGTTGGACTCATTTATATTTTCTGACTATTTTTGTTTTTTAGTCAAATATAAGAAAAAAATAATAAAAAAAGAAAGACCGAATTATTCAGCCTTTCTTTACAACATAGGTTAGTTCAGGGTATTGATAAATCTTAGTCACCAGCCAATAAAACGTAAGAGTTACTTGCTATAGGTGATACTTGAAAATTTTTAATGTTTTTAATCCTCCTTACATGCTTTTCTGCTGTCATAAATGCAGTTTCTAAAGCACTTAATTCAGAATTTTCTTGTACCGTAATTATCTTAGAAATTACTTTTCCACTTTTTAGTTCTATAGTTATTCTCCACTTCTTGATAGAATGAAGATTTTTATTTTCTACTACCTTTTTTTCAACTTCATTTTTGGGTTCTGTAGTTGTTTTTTCTTTATCAGAAAGCACACTCGCTTGTACAGTTGTACTATTAATAAAAGCAAGCATAAGAATTGCGATAGCTACTAAATTTTTCATTGTTAATGGTTTTGATTTGTTATGATTACGAATATACAAACATTTTTTTAATAATCAAATATTTTTTTAATAAAAATTTATTTGTATATTTGATTCCTTTTTACATATTTTACAATGGTTAATAAGAAATTAAAAAAACTTCTAAAAAGAAGTAAAGGAAAAAAAACTGTGTATGGAATATCAAAAGCTCTTGGTGTAAGTCCTCAAGCTGGAGATTATGTAGTTAAGCGAAAAGATCTTGTAAAAGATTTTGAAAGACTGCAGAAAATTGCAGATTATATGGGTGTAGAAATAAAAGATATTATTGATTTTAGAGAGAAATAAATACACATATTCTCTCCTACTAATTCTACATTAAAGATAGAAGGTGATATTTGCTATTTATGTTTGTAGAATAACAAAACAAAAAACAGATCACTTCTAAAGAACCTTTTTAAGGTATCCTTTAAAAATTGATCTGTTTATAAATGTAAGAATTGTAGATTTTTGTGGTACCTACTATAAATTATTGTGACTTTACCTTTTTCAACATAGCTTTTGCATTTTCTCCAACACTACCTTCAGGATCCATGCTAATTGCTTTATTATAATACTCGATCGCTTTTTCTTTATCATTTAACCCCAAATAACTTTCTGCTAGGCTATCCCAAGTATTTGCAGAATCAGGAAATAGAATTGTATTAGATTTAAAAATTACTTTACCTATATGAGGTCTATCATTTTGAAGATAAGAATACCCAATACTATTTATACTAGCCTCATCAAGTATATTAGCTTTTACTAATACTTTAAGCTGCTTATAGACAGCATCCTCATCTTCTTGTGCGACTTTATTATTTTCTAACTTCTCAAGCACCTTTTCTAATGGCATGAAAAGTGAATTCTTATAATTAATTGCTTTGTTTAAGGCTAATTCTTTTGCTTTTTCCAAAGCATCATCGGCCGGGACCTTTATATCTGGCTGTACACCTACGCCTTCCCAATTCGTTTTTGTAATTGGATTTATGGTTCTGGCAAAAGGTATACCTATAACGAATCCTTTATCCAAAGAAAAACCTCTGGTTGGATGAGCCCCTCCTCCTGTTACTTCTCCAATTATAGTAGCCCTATCTCTACTTTGCATTGTGTATGAAAAATCTTCTGCTCCAGAAAAAGTCGCTTCACTTGTAAGTATATAAACAGGCACTTTTGGTCTTTTTACACCTTTTACATCTACTACCCATAATTCTTCTGTATGGTTTTGTGCTCGCGAATAAATAGAATTCAGCATTAATTTTTCATCAAAAAAGTAACTACACAAATAATTGACAGTACTTGGATGTCCACCACCATTTCTTCTCATATCAAAAATAATTGCATCTGCGATTTGCATTTCTTTCATTGCAAGATCTATTTTAGCTAAATGCTCTTCAGAACCTCCAAAGAAAGCTAGATCTACATACCCTATATTTGATTCCCAAAGCTGAAACCCTCTTAACATCGGAGACCTGTATCGAGATAAATTATCAGTTAATGAGCTTTCTTTTTTTTCTGTTTTCAGATTTGCTCTAGGGGATGAAAAACGTAGGTGTTTGTCTTTTGTTACTTTTTGTAACTCTTGGGTAAGTGTTTTAGCAAAGTCTACAGGAGATTTTCCATTAAAGAAGCCTTTTTTCATTAATACATCCAAATGAGCATTAGTTTCTTTTGCTTTATCCAGGAAGATGTAATTTTTTTCTAATAGTTCTTGTGCTTGTTTTACAATATCGTTATTAGATTGTGCCCAAGAAGGTGATATAATGAAAAGAAATGCGATTACTAGTATACTTTTCGTAACTACTGATTGTTTCATGATTGTCGAATAAATTATTTGTTATTGGCAAATATGATTTTACCTATGATGTAAATTAATGAAGAAAACTCTATAGAAAATAGAATGAAATTAACCTACAGCAAAATAATGTGTTAAATTTTTCTAAACTCATAAGGTTTAAAACCAGTACTTTGCTTAAATATTTTAGAAAAATGGCTTTGATCAGAAAAGCCACATAAAAATGTAATTTCGGTTAGCGGTTTTTTAGTGTGTTTTAAAAATAGAATTGCTTTTTCTATTTTAATTCTACGCATATATTCCCCTAGAGTACAATTAAAATACTTAGAAAAATACCTTGAGATTGTTACAGGATGTAATTGAAGCTCTCTCGACAATTCTTCAAGCGTGATAAATTCATCCCATCGATCACACAATAATTCTTGGATACTTTGCACCCACTGTGGTCTGTAATCAACTAATTTGTCATGCCCCGAAAACAAGGTAAGTAGCGATGAATGAATTGACTCTGCAGAAGAGATGTCATTAACTCGTAACTCTTTATATATTTTTAATAATTGAAATTGAACTGCGGTATTTTTAAGTATCGACCTTCTGAAATCCGTAGTAGACAGTTCATTTTGTTTGAAAAATTGATCATCAATCTCAATATTTAAATTCTCTGAAGGAAATGCCGTATGCCTATTGCGATGTACTTCTTCTTTATCATATACTATAATAGTACCTGGCAGCACCTGGATATCTTCTCCTTTTCTAGATTCTAAATTTCCCCCTTGCAAAATAAGAGAAAGATGATATTTTTCATGAGAATGCCAATCCTCTGAGACTGGATGGTGATATTTTACCATAGAGATATCATAATTTTCAAAAGAAAATTGCTCTGTAGTTTTACCTAAAAACTCTTTAGTTCTTAATTCAATCATTTCTATAGGATGTAAAAAAACATTGTTCTACCCAATCATCAAATTCAGCAGTAATTAAAGCACAAATATGGTACCACAAAAAATACTTTAAGAAAACATAAATCTTATTGGCATTTTTTTAACTGTGGACATTGTGCTTTTTTGCTACATTTAGAAACATTGATCATTCTATAAATAGCAAGTCATGAAAACATTAATCACATTCATCCTTTTATTGATCTTATCTTTTTCTGTAAGTATTGTTAAGGCAGATTCTTCTTTGAAAGCAAATTTTGTAACCGGCGACCCTGGTGTCACCTCTATCAACTCTATGGCATTTGGACCAGAGGGTATTTTATTTATTGGGGATAGTAAATCGGCACAAATTGTTGCAATTGATCTAAGTAAACACCCAAAAGTAGATAATAGTAAGGTTAGCATCGACCAATTAGACAAATTAATTGCAGACATGCTGGGCACTACAATCGATCAAGTACAAATTACAGATATGGTAGTAAACCCAGAAAATAACAACATATACATTAGTGTACATCATAGTTCTGGTACCCCTGTACTGTTAAGAGTTGAAAATAATAATTTAAAACAGATTTCACTAGCCGCAATATCACATAGTAAAACTACATTAACCGATGCCATAGCCATAGAGGCAAAAGACAAAAGAGGTCGAGAACTTCGTAAATGGGCAGTAGCTGATATGCGATATGATTCAGGAAAAGTGTTATTGTCAGGATTAAGCAATAAGGAGTTTGCCTCTACTTTTAGATCTATTGATTTTCCTTTTACAGATAAACAAAATTATGGATCTCTAGAAATTTATCATGCTGCTCATGGGAAATATGAAACTCACGCACCTATTAAGGCATTTTTAACCACCAAGATAAAAGGAAATCCACATGTTATAGCAGGATATACCTGTACTCCTCTTGTTGTGATGCCAATGGACAAGATCAAATCTGGCGAACATCATAAAGCTCGAACAGTAGCAGAACTCGGAAATGGCAACACTCCTGTTGATATGATAGAGATCGTGAACGAAGGAAAACGATATTTGCTAATTGCAAATACAAATAGACCTCTTATGAAAATGGATTTTGATGACCTCGAAGCTTATGAAGGCAGTCTTACAACGCCAGTTACTAAAAAAGGAGCCGCTGCAGGTGTAGCCTATGTTAATCTTCCATATGTGAATGTGCAACAATTAGATAAACTTGGAGATATGGGCTTTTTAATGATACAAAGAGAATCTACAGGTAATTTGGCTTTGAAAATCGGAAGTAGCTGGTGGTTTAAATCATAGGTATCTTACAAACCAATATAGTATATTTTTAATTTGAAAACATTAATTTTTAGTACCACACTATGCTTTGTTAGCATACTGTCGTCGTTATTTGCACAAACAACGACAGGAGTAATTTATAACAGGGACTCTATTGTAGTAAAAACATACTTTAATGATATTAAAGTGTATAAGGGTGAATTTCATTTTGAAGAACTTCAAAATAAAACCCCCATTCTTGGCAACATAAAAAAAAATGATTCCTCTTTAGTTTTTTTACCCCTTGTGCCTTTTGGATGGAATCAGGTATACACTATATCATATAATACTACTACTGATCATTTCTTGTTAGAATTACCCAAGAATTACAAACACCTATCGGTTGAAGCAATCTATCCATCTGCCTCTATACTACCATCAAATATATTAAAATGGCATATTCAATTCTCAAGACCTATAAACAAGACCAATGTTTATGAACATATACAATTTGTAGACAATTATGGTGAAGAGATATCAAAAGCAATCCTCCCTATAGAAAATACACTTACAAACAGTAAAGGCACGCTTTTAACACTATGGATAGAACCTGGCCGACAGAAACGAGACTTAATACCAAATCAGCAGCTTGGCCCTGTTTTTGTTTCTGGAAATGATTATAAAATTATAATCAACAAAGAATTAAAAGATCAAAATGGTGTGCCTATGCTGCAAACATCTGCACATAAATTTACGATCGCTGATGCAGATCGCGACCTCATTAATATAAGCTCGTGGGAAGTGCTACCTCCTGTGTTAAAAACAAAATCTAGTTTGATTATTAACTGCCATGAATCACTTGATTACACGAGTGCTCTTAACGGAGTATTTGTTATATATAACAATAAAAAAGTAGCTGGGAATTGGGAGATTAAAGACAATGAAACCAAATTAATTTTTAATCCTTTAAAAATCTGGAATAAAGGAAATTACATCATTTTATTTAATTCAAAAATTGAAGATTTATCAGGTAATAATTTGAATCGCTTATTTGATCATAAAATAGAAAACAATATAAACAATTCTGAACCAAAAAAGGAGTTTAAGTTAGAATTCAATATTCGATAAAATTAATAAAAAAACACTCGGCCCGTTAATCGAGACCGAGTGTTTTTATTAGTCTAAAGGTTTAATAAATTACTTTTTGATAAACCTGTCGGTAATAAGCTTTTTACCAGTATTAATTTCTACGATATACATTCCTTTTACTAACCCTGATACATTAATTTTATTTTCGGATAGTGTACCATTCATAACCGTTTGACCGATATAGTTTAGAATTTTAAAAGACGTGTTTTTAGAATCAATTCCACCGATAAAAAGCACCCCTTTCTCTACTGGATTTGGATATAATGTCATCTTACTAAATACATCAGTTTTTGCAAAATCATTTCCTTTGAATACAACTCCGCCAATATTTACCAAATAATCTTCTACTTCTCCATAACTAAAAGATTCACAAGGATCTGGCGCGCCATTATATTTCATTGAGACTCTCATTCGAGTTACTCCTTCTAGTGCTGTTGTTGGTATATCAAAATTGTAAGATTGGTTGGCATCACTTCCTGTTGAAGCTGACACGATTTGTTCAGATCCTTCAAAAGTTCCATTTTTGTTATAATCAATCCATACACCCCAAAACTCAGTATATGCCGTATTCACAAAACCAACACTTAATGTTATTGTATTTGGACCATAAGGCACTATAGCATAGCTTAAATTTGTATAATCATTATATCCACTAGATGTTGCCCCAGAAGGATTTCCTAAATCACCCACTTCGACAAAATCAATATATTCAAAATTCACATTGTTTCCATTCGAATTACAATATGTAATATCTGCTTCTAGAGTAGTACCAGTAGTTTCATTACTAGATGGTGAAGTATTACCAGCAGCATCTAATGCTTTTACTGTAAACGTATATGTTGTACTTGGTGTTAAACCAGTTACTACACTAATCAATCCACTATCATTTGTAGTATCTATTATTGTTGCCCCTTGAAAGACTTGATATCCCGTTACACCAACATTATCTGTAGATGATTCCCACGAAAGTGTAATACTTGTACCTGTTATATTTGAGGTGACAAGATTTAAGGGTGCAGTTGGTGGTTCTGTATCTCCTCCTCCAGAAGGAAATATTTTGATATTATCAATAGCCATATCACTTCTCCAACTTACTCCTGTGGTACCTCTAAATTGTAGTTTCACAATAGAACCCGAATATGCTGAAAGGTCAACGGTTGCCTGATTCCAGATATTCCCTAAATCTCCATTTCTTGACCACACGGGTATATAATTAACCCCATTATTAGTACTTACAAGCACTTCTAGGCTACCCATAGATGCTCCATACATATGATATCCAAACTCTAAAGAAACACCCGATAATGCAGATAAGTCAATACATGGACTCGTAAGTAATGCTGTTTTGTTTGGACTACCAGGAGGTGTTACATTTGTCGAGGCTTCTGTATAAAGGTAAAAAGATCCATTTTGCCCTGTTACAGGTCCAGTTGATGATGATGGTGTTCCACCTGAATCTCTTGTCCAGTTTATATCATCTCCAGTTTCATTGATCCAATTACCAAGGCCAGACTCAAAACTTTGCGTATATGGAAAATTATTAATCCCAGCACAAGCTAGCGGATCTAGTGTAGTAAAGTTTATAGATGCGCTATAAGGAGAACTATTCCCCCCAGAGCAAATACTTTTTACCTGAGCTTCATATTGTGTTAGTGCAGATAATCCGGAAATATTTATAGTAGCATTATCCGAAGTAAGGGTGGTCCAATTTGAACTCCCTACTACACGATAGCGAATATCATATGTACTACCAGAACTGTTATTCCAACTTAATGTAGCTGTTGCAGTTTGCACATCTGAAGCGGCTAAACCAGTTGGTGCAGTTCCTGCAATTGGTGTAAGTTGTACATCTTTAATCACAGTAGCATAATCCGCAACCGTAACCCCGGTAAGAGTCAGGGTTTCATAGCACTCAGCTTCATAAACCAATGAATATGTTCCTGCTTTTATGGGTCTGTAATAATCTCCTTCTGGCAATTCTGTTGGAGTCCATGACTCATAACTATCTTTACCAACTACTGTTATTTTGGCATCTACAGCCTGGTTTGTTATAGCATCGGTAACTACACCTCTAATCCCATAATTTATTTGTTTTAGAAATGCAATTAATGCATCTTGATTATAGTTCCAATAATTCACAAGCTGATTTGCTGCTGGTGTCTTAGCATTCGAGAGTTCTACAGTAACTTCCCTTCCTTTATGATAATATATTTGATAATCTTGTCTTCCTCCTTGTACTTCATACCATGCAAAACCATTAGTGACACCATTATTACGCGCATCAAAGTATCCTGCAGGACTATTTGCCTGGCAAAAATCTCTATATTCTTCAGAAACATGTAAAAAGTAATCCTGATCAGGATGCGCTCCTGCATAAGTATCCCATGGATAATTGATCAATTCTATTCCGCCATGAAAATTTGCGGATAGTACAAAATGCTTTGATTCTGCAAAACTCATAAAAGCCAGTGTTTCTGTTTGATAATTATTTCCATCTGGATTTGCACCATCATCTGGGTCTGGATAGTTCCTGTTTAAGTCTACATTATTAGCATTACCTCTAGTAGCGTTTGCTACCGATGTATTATTAGAACTATTTCTATAGGTTCCGTCTGGATTCGCTAATGGGTTTATCCAAACCTCATTATTATCTAGAAGATCTTTGATTTCTGCATGTCTAGGATCAGATGTATCCTTATACACATTAAGTAAATAATCAATAAGATTAAGCATCATAGGATAGCCCGCAATCTCATCACCATGCATCGATGATGTATACATGATCCTTGGTTCTTTTTCATTATTATTCACATTGTCAGAGAGCTTTACAAAAAGTAATGATTTGTCTCCTTCGGTTGTCGCTCCAATATTTTCTACTTTACATAATGATGGATTATTAGTTGCAAATTCATTCATCATGGATACATAATCATCATATGTCGGATATGCTGTAAGCGGAAACGTAGTAGCTTTAACTGCAAGATCAGAGGTCATTGTTCTATATCCTACTATATTATCTTCAGGCAAAATATCAAAAAGAATTTCTTTTTGTAAGAAAACTTCAAATTGATCTTTTGTCGCCATTACTTTTACAGTTTTGGTGGCTTCATCATAATGTACAATAGATACTTCTTTGGTTATTGTACTAAGTTCGGATTTACTTTGAATTTTGAAACTGAAGATTACTTCGCCTTTGATATTAAGATATTCATTGGCCAGTTGTTTCTCTTTTTGTTGTGCAGAAAGAGTTATGCCTATGGTAAAAAATACCATAAACATTAATTTAATGTTTGCTTTCATGGTTTAAGAGTAGTTAGAATTTAAATTGAGTTAATTTTTAAGGTTAAAATTTTTTGTGTAAAACATACTTCTTCTAAAGGTAATATAAATTTAATAATAAGTCAACTGAAGCTTTTCTTTCCTATGAATAAACAATCAGTTATTTTATCGAATATGACTACCTGCATTAATATCGATAGTAGCGCCTGTAGCGTGATCCATTAATCCACTACACATCAAACCTATCAACGGGGCAATATCTTCTGGTTTGGTAAGTTCGTTTAGAGCAATTTCATCAAGGACTTTTTGTTCTCCATGAATATGGATAAAACTTTCTGCCATTTGGGTACGAGTAAATCCAGGAGAAACTATAAAAGATTTAATGTTATGTTTCCCAAAAGATCGAGCTACACTTCTTGCCAGAGAAACCATACCGCCTTTTGAAGCTGCATAAGCAAGATATTCTTCGGTCTCACCTCTAAAAACAGCTCTACTACCTAAATATACAAACCGACCTTCATTATTATTTATAAAATGATTAATCCCCAATTTGGTAAGCAAACCAACAGCATTAAGATTAATATCTATTGTTCTTTTCCAAACCGAAAACCACTCCTGGGTATCATTATTTGTAGAATGCGGTAAAAACACACCAGCATTTAGTATGATAACATCAATCCGTCCAAATATATTTTTTACATCTTCAAAAAGATTATAGATATCTTCTTCATTAGATAAATCTGCTTTAAAAGCCTTTGATGCTGTTTCTTGATAACTAGCTGCCAAAGTTTCTGCCGAGGATTTATTAGAATTATAATGCACCGCTACCCTAGCCCCCATTTTCATTAAGAATTCTGCAACAGATTTGCCTATTCCGTCTGAAGCCCCTGTGAGTAAAATAGTTTTGCCTTTTAGATCTATATGTAACATTATGCTTAGTTTCATATAAAAATAATGCAATAATTAACACATTGGACATAGCACAAGATTTTAATTGATATACCGTATTCATTTTTTTAGAAGTAAACCGTAAATAATCAATTCTAAAACTTATAAATCATTAGCTTTTTTATGTATCTGTTTAAAATCATGTACTTATTATATTAATCTTAACTTAAAACAAAATCAACATAATATTAACTTGAAGGCATACTCAAAATAAAGTAAAATGCCGTATATTTAATGATAGATTCTTTCTTGTCAATACGTTATATATTTTGGCAAAACACTTACACATTTCATTATTTACTAACTTTTAAAATCTAAAATTATGAGTATCTCTCAAGCATCTCCCAAAAGTAAAAGAGAAAAACCTAACTTTAAAGATCAATACGATAATTATATTGGTGGTCAATGGACCAAACCAATAAAAGGAGAGTATTTTGACAATATCTCACCCGTAGACGGAACAAGCTTTACCAAGATTGCCAGATCTACAACTGAAGATATTGAATTAGCAATAGATGCTGCATGGAAAGCTGCACCAGAGTGGAATAATTCTTCGGCAACATTTCGTAGTAACTGTCTATTAAAAATTGCAACTGTAATCGAAGAAAACCTAGAAACTCTAGCACGCGCAGAGACCTGGGACAATGGAAAAGCTCTTCGCGAAACGCTAGCTGCTGATCTTCCTCTTGCGATTGATCATTTTAGATACTTTGCAGGTGTGATTCGAGCAGAAGAAGGTTCTGTGAGTGAAATCGACTCAAGTACCGTATCCTTGAATTTACAAGAACCTCTAGGTGTTGTTGGACAAATCATACCGTGGAATTTTCCTATCCTTATGGCAACATGGAAAATAGCTCCTGCATTAGCTGCCGGAAATTGCGTAGTTTTAAAACCTGCAGAACAAACTCCTGTTGGGATAATGATTTTGATGGAACTTATAGAAGGTATTCTACCCTCTGGAGTACTTAATGTAGTCAATGGTTTTGGAGCCGAAGCTGGTAAACCTTTAGCATCAAGTCCTAGAATCAATAAAATTGCATTTACAGGCGAAACAACTACAGGGCAACTAATTATGCAATATGCCTCAAAAAATATTACTCCTGTTACTCTAGAACTAGGAGGAAAATCACCAAATATTTTCTTCGAGAGTATTATGGATGCTGATGATGAGTTTTTTGATAAAGCTATAGAAGGCGCAGTTATGTTTGCATTAAATCAAGGTGAAGTATGTACCTGTCCATCAAGAATCTTGATACAAGAAAGTATTTATGATGATTTTATAAAAAGAGTTATCGAACGTACAGAAGCTATAAAACTTGGACATCCATTAGATCCAGAAACTATGATGGGGGCCCAGGCATCTAATGATCAATTTGAGAAAGTATTAAATTATATCAATATTGGAAAAGAAGAAGGTTGTGAAGTACTAACAGGAGGTAAAGAAGCTTATATTGAAGGTTTAGAAAATGGATATTATGTTGAGCCTACATTATTAAAAGGAAATAACAAAATGCGAGTTTTTCAGGAAGAAATATTTGGACCTGTAGCCTGTGTAACTACATTTAAGGATGAAGCTGAAGCAATAGAAATCGCCAACGATACTCTTTATGGACTTGGAGCTGGTGTTTGGACTCGAGATACACACCAAGCTTACCAAATCTCTAGAGCAGTACAAGCTGGCCGTGTTTGGGTAAATTGTTATCATCATTATCCAGCTCATGCGCCATTTGGTGGATATAAAAAATCTGGTATTGGTAGAGAAAACCATAAAATGATGCTAAATCATTATCGTCAAACCAAAAATATGTTGATCTCATATGATAAAAAACCAATGGGGTTCTTTTAAAAACTAAATAATGATACAAAGGGTTAAAGTAACAGATGCAGCTATTGCTGTAATTGATACC
Organism: uncultured Aquimarina sp.; assembly: GCA_947501475.1. Classification (GTDB taxonomy): domain Bacteria; phylum Bacteroidota; class Bacteroidia; order Flavobacteriales; family Flavobacteriaceae; genus Aquimarina. Next base: position 148,395 of record CANMWA010000014.1, read on the forward strand.
CTAAAAAAAGAGCACGGGGAGTTGATGTTTCATCAAAGCGGTGGATGCTGCGATGGCTCCTCCCCGATGTGCTTTGAAAAGGGTGAATTAATGATTAATGAAACCGATGTTTGGTTAGGTAACATTCATGGTTGTGATTTTTATATGTCTAGTGATCAATTTGAATATTGGAAACACACACAGCTTACCGTAGACATGGTAAAAGGTCGTGGTGCAAGCTTTTCTTTAGAAATTCCTCTTGGAGTGCGATTTGTTATTAAATCAAGAATATATAATGATCATGAGAGAAACGAACTGAGTCCTATATTTAAAGGAGAGAATGTGCAATAATTAAAACTAACGAATCGTAGGCACCCCAATCAAAATCCATATCTTCTTATCGGGATCATTTTTCCATTCGCCAAAGTTTTTAATTTCTTTTTGAATTGAAAACCCAGCTTCAAGCAATTCGGTTTTTACATAATTCATTGATAATGTATGGGCATCGATTTGTTCTGCTCTTGTCTTATTAAGCAAATGGCTTTTAAACTTTTCTATAATCACAACGCTCCCATCTGGTTTTAGAGAGTTTTTAATATGTGCCAAAACTTTCATATACTGCTCAATTTCATGATAAGTATCCATAACAATTACAACATCTAATAGATCATATGGTAATTTGGGGTTATCATAATCCCCTAATATTGTTTTGACATTATTTAATTTTCTCTTTTTTAAGTGCTCATCCAATTGATCAAGTCTATCTTTTCTAACATCTACCGCATATACTTTTCCTTCTCTTCCAACTTGTTTTGACATATGAATAGTTAAATACCCTTCATGACACCCTAAATCAGCAACAACATCACCTTTGGCAATTTCTGCCAATTCAAATATTTTTTCGACATTCATCCAAGTATCTCTTTTCGCCCAATCATTTTCTTTGTATTGAGCCTTACATACTCCAAGAATAAAAATAATAGTCAGAAAGAGTAATTTCTTGATTTGTAATATCATAATCTCTCTTTTTAATGAATACAGTTATTCAAAATACTTTATAATCAAATTATAAATATCTGTTTTATGAAAAGTTTGTGTTTTTTGGCTGAAAAAATAAAGAATTAAACACTCTACTATAATTAAAACCCCCTTCTATACCTCCTATTTATGTATGAAATATGTTAATAATTGTTAAAATAGTACCTTTTTATACATAGTACTGTAACGAATTTGATTTTCTGACGTCTAGTAAGTATATAACAATCAAAAAACATAAAATCATGAGAACATTAGATAGTAATCAAATCAGTAAAAAATTAGCAACTACAAAAGGATATATCTGGAATTCTAAAAGACGATACAGATAATTGCA
>CANMWA010000015.1 GCA_947501475.1 uncultured Aquimarina sp.
GTCGCCGCCTTCTTTATCTGCCAATAACCGGTAGATTTTAAACCCTTCATTATAAAAATGAAGGGTTTTTTTATGCCCAAAAACTAAGAAATACCTTCCTGTACATTTTATTACTAAAGAATTAACTTGAAATATATACCCAACGATTCATGGATGTAGTTAAAAAGATACATAGAGCTTTTTAACTATACGCTTTTCTATTATATTTAGATAATGTAAAGAAAAACTAAACATAATGAGCACGCACAAATCTAGACGAAATTTTATTAAAAAAACTGCAATAGCAGGGGCTGGTATTTCTGTACTCCCTAATTTAACTTTCGGAAATAAGAAATATAACCAAAAAACAAAACTTAAATTAGGGTTGATAGGTGTTGGTTTAAGAGGAACAAATCATTTAAAAAATGTTCTTTTAAGAGATGATGTGCTAGTAACAGCAATTTGTGATATTGATCAAGTTAGAATTGACCTTTCTTTAGAAACAATAAAAAATGCAGGAAAAACTAAACCAAAAGTGTTTAGTAAAAATGAGTACGATTATAGAAATTTATTAGATTTAAAAGATGTAGATGCGGTTATTATATCTACTCCTTGGTTATGGCATACCAGAATGGCAAAAGATTCAATGACCGCCGGTAAGTATACTGGCTTAGAGGTGTCTGCTGCTAATACTTTAGAAGAATGTTGGGATCTGGTAAATACTCATGAAGCTACAGGTACTCATTTGATGATTTTAGAAAATGTTAATTATAGAAGAGATGTTCTGGCAGTTTTAAATATGGTAAAACAGAATGTTTTTGGAGAATTAGTACATTTTAGGTGCGGTTACCAACATGACTTAAGATTTGTGAAATTAAATGATGGAAAAACCGCGTACGGAAAAGGTGTAGAGTTTGGAGAGAAAGGGATATCTGAATCAAAATGGAGAACACAACATTCGGTAGCAAGAAATGCAGATGTATATCCAACTCATGGGGTGGGACCAGTTGCTACTATGTGCGATATCAATAGAGGAAATCGTTTTTCTTCAATAACATCTAATGCAACAAAAGGTATCGGTTTACATAACTATATTGTGAAAAATGGAGGAGAGAAACATCCTAATTCAAAAATTAAATTTAAACAAGGAGATGTAATCACCTCTACAATTGAGACAACAATGGGAGAAACAATTATAGTCACTCATGATTGTAATTTACCACGTCCTTACTCTTTAGGTTTTAGAGTTCAAGGAGCCAATGGGCTATGGGAAGTAGACGGGAATAGAATGTATATTGAAGGAGAATCTGAACCACATAAGTGGGATGATGCAAACAAATGGCTGATAAAATATGATCATCCCTTGTGGAAAAAATACGGCGAGCATGCTACCGGAGCAGGGCATGGAGGAATGGATTTTTTTGTTATTAATGCTTTTGTAGCATCTGCAAAAGAGAATACAGCCCCGCCACTAGATGTATACGATGCAGCAGCATGGAGTGCAATTACACCGTTGTCAGAAATTTCGATAGAAAATAATGGGGAACCCCAAGATTTCCCAGATTTTACAAGAGGATTATGGTTAAAACGAAAGCCTTATAATTGGATTAAAGACACATATTAATATCAGATAAGACGATAGTAATTGGAAGAAAGTTTAAAAAAAATAAATATAATAGCTCCAGGAAGGACTTGTTTATTTGGGGATCATCAAGATTATCTGGGACTGCCAGTCATTGCTTGCGCAATAGATAGATATATTAATTTGGAAGCTATTGAAAATACATCACTTTCTTTCAGGATTCAAATGCCTGATATTGGAGAAGAAAGAGTTATTGATATAGATCAGAAGTTTGATACCATTAAGCGAAGAGATTACTTTGCTTCATCTCTTAAAGTATTAAGAAGATATGGGTGTGTTCCCGATAAGGGGTACGATGTTAACATAATAGGGGATTTACCTGTTAATGCAGGAGTCTCCAGTTCTTCAGCACTAATAATTGCTTGGATTCGATTTTTGTTAGAGGCATTTGGCGCAGATCAGAAAATTACGCCGTTATTAATATCCAGAATAGGATATGAAGCTGAAGTTTTAGAGCATATGGAGCCAGGTGGGTTGATGGATCAATATAGTATCGGGATTGGAAATGTTTTATTCATCGATACTGCAGAGAAAGCATCTTATAAAATTCTTCAAGATAAAATAGAAGGGCTAATTGTAGGAGAATCTGGAGTGAAGAAAGAAACAATTAATACCTTAGGAAATCTAAAAGAAAAAGCACTTAAGTCCATAGAGTATGTAACTCTTAAAAACCCAGATTTTGATATAAGATTAGCTGTGCTTGAAGAATATCAAGAATATGTAGGATGCATTCCTGAAGAATTAAAACTGTATTTTTTTGCAGCACTAAAAAATCATTCAATTACAAAAAAGGCTCTTGAAGAATTTAAAAAAGATGTACCAGACATGAAATATATTGGCCATCTAATGAATGAACATCATCTTATTTTAAAAGATATTTTAAAAGTAACGGTTCCTAGAATAGATAAAATGGTAAAGAATGCCTTGGATGCTGGAGCTTATGGAGTTAAAATTGTCGGGTCAGGCGGGGGAGGTAGTATTGTTGCAATAGCTCCTAAAGGTAAAGAACAAGAAATAGCAGCAGCGATTATTAAAGGTGAAGGTAAAACAGCTTATGTTGTTAATGTAGACCCAGGAGTAAGAGTGGTATAAAAAAATATGATGCATCAAAATCTAATTATTTTAGCAGGAGGAGCTTCTTCCCGAATGAAAAAACAAGCAAAGACAACATTGCATAGTGATTTGACGATGCAAGCGAATACAAGAACAAAATCTCTTATTAGTATAGATGATGCAGGAAGACCAGTAATGGATTATCTTTTGTTCAATGCTAAGCAAGCTGGGTATACCAAAATATATATTGTTATAAGTGAAAAGGAAAAACTAATAAAAGAGTTTTATGGAACTAAAAATAAGGAGAATGATTTTTATGGATTAACGATTAATTATGCAATACAATATATACCAATAAATAGAGTAAAACCTTTTGGTACAGCTGATGCTTTACATCAAACAATTATGCAATATCCGCAGCTTAATAATGAAGTATATACTGTTTGTAATAGCGATAACTTGTATTCTAAAAATGCTTTAAAGGCTTTGCGGAGTACTAGTTCTATTAATGCTTTTATAAGTTATGATAGAGATGCATTACAGTTTAGTATGCAACGCATAGCTCAATTTGCATTAGTTTCATTAGATGAAGAAGGATTCTTGAAGAACATAATAGAAAAACCATCGATAGACGATAGCTTGCTATATAAAGATGATACGGGTAAGCTTAGAGTTAGTATGAATATTTTTAAATTCGATGGAGCAATGTTTCAGAATTATGTGACCAATTGCCCTATTAATGAAAATAGAAAAGAAAAAGAACTTCCTACTGCTGTATTGAATATGGTTAAAGAATATCCTAAATCAGTTAAAGGTATTCCAATATCAGAACATGTTCCTGATTTAACTTCAAAAGAAGATATTGTAGTTTTAAAAGAATATATCAAAACATATTATGCATTCATAGATTGGAGCTTATAGTGTTTTATATAATCAATATATTAAAAAATAAGAACTCAGGATTATGAATATACAATCTCCAACAGAAGAAAGATGGAATTGGCTAACCCACGGATTAGGATTTATCTTATCTTTTATAGGGTTGTTTGTTTTATTAGCTAATGATTTGCAATTTACCAGCTATAGTACTTTTACAATCATTCTATACAGTTTGTCTTTAATGATCTTATATTTTGCCTCAACTGCTTATCATTATACTTCTAATGAACAACTCAAAAGAAGATTTAGGATCATGGATCATATTAGTATCTATCTCCTAATTGCAGGGACGTATAGTCCGGTTACTTTAATTACACTTTTGGATGATAAGGGGTGGTTTTTATTTATTATCGTCTGGTCTATTGCTGGTATAGGTACAATATTAAAGTTGTTTTTTACCGGAAGATTCGAAGCTATATCGCTGCTTTTATATCTGGTTATGGGATGGTTGATCGTATTAGATATAACTAACTTAATGAATAAAGTTGGTCAAGAGGGAATTGTATTTTTGATATTAGGAGGAGCTGCCTACACTTTCGGAATTATTTTTTATGCTATGCGAAGATTGAAATTTCATCACGTGATATGGCACCTTTTTGTACTAGCAGGAAGTATTTTTCATTATATTTTTATACTGAAATTTGTTATTAAATAGTTCAATTATCAATAAAATCTTTGTATTCTAAAAAGAACTCTTCAAGTTTAGACATGTTTTTATGTAAGAATGCCATTGTTGTTTCCCAAGTATTTCTATTATGAATACTTACTTCTTCAATTTCAATATAAAGCCTGGAGATGATCTTACCATTATCTAATTCATATGCATCGGTTATCATAATATCACTAATATATTCGCTAATAAGGATGTTTTTTAAGCTCACGAATTTATCAAAATAGTATTCTCGAATAATAGCATCACTAGGTTCAATATCGATAGAAACCTGTGCTTTTTTGGTAGTAAAAGTAAATTTAAGAGTTACATCTTTTATTTTTGTATTATATAACAGCCATTTGCGAGGATATTCTTTTCCAAAGCTGGTCCAGAACTCTTGCCGTATCCGTTTTGATTCGTCTTTATTAAACATGATTATATAATATAGGCTGTTGCCGTAGCGATAAGAATAACCAAAAGTTTGGTGATATTAAATTTATGCCCTTCATTACTTTCAAAAAGAATAGTTGTAGATACATGTAAAAATATACCAATGACCAATGCGTTGATTTCTTTATAATAGTGTTTGGCAGCATAAAAATATTCACTAATAAAAGTGCCTAATGGGGTCATTAATGCAAAAACAACTAAAGTTATTATAATTACAGTTGTATTGATTTTTGTATTCAATAAAAAAGTAGTTAGGATCATCGCTATCGGAATTTTGTGGATAATTATTCCTAATAAAATCCCGTCGGTATGATGTACAGGAAACCCTTCTAAAATTGCATGTAATCCAAGGCTTATAAAAAGTAACACTGGAATCTGATAAGTGTTTTTATCTAAGTGAACATGACCGTGTTCTGCACCTTTTGAGAAAAATTCTAGTATTTTTTGAAGTAAAATACCCAACATAATCCATACCCCAGTACGCTTTGCAAATTGATTGTCTTCAAATACTTCTGGCAAAAGATCAAAAATGGTTATCGCTAATAAAAATGCACCACTAAATGCTAAAAGTAGTTTTAAGTTTTTTTGATTAGAAGGTCTAAATATAAAAACAATTATAGACCCAATAAAAACAGCTGCTATAGATAGAATGTAATTATACACTATTTAAAAATTAAGATCAACCTTGGTGATGTTTCTTTATTAAATTTCTGTAACTGGTAGTTGCCAAAAATATCTAATAAATTGACTTCAGCTTTTTTTAAATAATTCTCAAAATCCGAAAGAGTGATTGCCTTTACTCGTTCTGTAAAAAAGAAATCTTCATGATTATCTTTGAATCTAATCTCTTTGAATATATATCCATCTTCTACATATCGTTTGATATGAAATGTAATCCCGTTTACATCTTTAGTTTCTTCGGGCACAAGGTTTTTAATCACATAGTCTACATTCAAAAAATCTATAACACCAAAACCAGTTTCATTTAAGTCAGATTTTATAGCTTTTATAGTATTTAGATTGTCTTCTTCTTTATCAAAATATCCAAAACTTGTAAATAGATTAAAAACAGCAGAAAATTTTTCTGAAAATGGTTTACACATGTCATGTACTTTAAATTTCAGAGTTTCATTTTCGAACTGAGAGGCATATGCGATGCTGTTTTTGGATAAATCAGCTCCAGTAACGTTATATCCTATTTTATTTAGATAAATACTATGTCTCCCTTTACCACAAGCCAAATCTAAAATTTTCTCTCCAGGTTCAAGGTTTAGGTACTGCGTAATATTATCCATAAAGGCTTTGGCCTCATTATGGTTTCTGTCTTTGTATAGTATATGATAATATGGTGTATCGAACCACGATGCATACCACATTGTAGAATCTTTTAGCATAGGGCGCAAAATTAATGTATTTTTGCGGTTTAATTATATTGAATACAAAGATAGTGAGTAATTCATTTAAAATGGTAGCCAAAACCCTTTTTGGTTTTGAAGAAATTCTTGCAAGAGAGCTTAGAAATCTTGGAGCTCAGAAGGTTGAAATAGGAAACCGTATGGTTAGTTTTTATGGCGATACGGGTTTTATGTATAAAGCAAATTTGTGTTTAAGGACTGCCGTAAAGATCTTAAAACCTATTACTTCTAAAAGAATTAGAAATGAAAAGGATTTATATGATTTTATACAAACCATAGGATGGTCTGAGTATCTAGATGTTGATGATACTTTTGCAATTCATGCTACGGTCAATTCTACCATTTTTAGTCACTCTCATTATATTTCTTTAAAAACAAAAGATGCTATTGTAGATAAATTCAGAAAAGAAACAGGAAATAGACCAAGTATTGATTTAGACTATCCTGATCTTTCTATTGATATACACATCCAACAGGATTTGTGTACAGTGTCTTTAGATAGTTCTGGAGGGTCCTTGCATCATCGAGGATATCGTACAGCGACTAATATTGCTCCGATTAATGAAGTGTTGGCAGCTGGTTTGTTATTACTTTCTGGTTGGGATGGGCAGTGCGATTTTTTAGATCCGATGTGTGGTAGTGGTACCATGGCTATAGAAGCTGCAATGATTGCCTGCAATATACCTGCAAATATTAACCGAAAAGAATTTGCCTTTGAAAAGTGGTTGGATTGGGATATGGATTTGTTTGAAAAAATAGAAGAAGCTTGTTTAAATAAAACCAGAGATTTTCATCATTCAATAATTGGAATGGATAAGGAATATTCTGCGGTGCGTAAAGCAAATATAAATATTGAAAATGCTAACCTAACTGATTTTGTAAAAATAAAAGAAGGTGATTTTTTTGAAAGTGAAAAAGAAGTTGAAGGCCCTCTCCATATAGTATTCAATCCGCCTTATGATGAGCGATTAGAAATTGATATAGAAGAGTTTTATTCAAAAATTGGGGATACATTAAAGAAAAGCTACCCAGGTACCAATGCTTGGTTTATTACCGGAAATCTTGAAGCTTTAAAATATGTAGGACTACGACCTTCCCGAAAAATAAAAGTTTTTAATGGAAAATTAGAAGCTAGATTGGCCAAGTATGAGATGTATGCGGGTAGTAAAAGAACAAAGTTTCAGAAAAATTAATTTCTAGAAGTACGTTTTTTGTAAGGATATAAATTATTAATGATAGCCATCTATTAAATAATCAGTATGTCATTGGGTTAATAAATTCTTAAAATAGATTACGTCAAGTTTTTTTATGCTTTTGTTAAGAGATTATTATTGAAATAACAATAATTTTCTAGTTGAAATTCAACAATTAACTAATCACTCCACTGGCATGAACATTAAATTCACACAATTATTTTGTATTGCACTTTTATTAATACTTTCTGGCTCTGTTTTTGGACAACGGTCTAAAGCACAACAATCGGTAAACTCAAAACTTTCAGATTCTGTCTTTTCAGGAATTAAACTCAGAAATATAGGCCCGGCATTTATGTCAGGACGGATTGCAGATGTTGCTATTCATCCCAAAAATGAAAGTATATGGTATGTAGCTGTTGGATCAGGAGGCGTATGGAAAACAGTAAACTCTGGAACTACATGGAAACCTATTTTTGATGATCAACCCTCTTATTCTATAGGTTGTGTTACCATAGATCCCAATGATCATAATGTTATTTGGGTAGGAACAGGTGAAAATGTTGGTGGACGGCATGTTGGATACGGAGACGGTATTTATCGAAGCGTTGATGCTGGGGCTTCATGGGAAAATATGGGACTAAAAACATCTGAGCATATTTCTAAGATTATAGTGCATCCAGAAAACTCTAATGTACTATGGGCAGCAGTACAAGGCCCGTTATGGAAAAAAGGCGGAGAACGAGGATTATATAAATCTGATGATAGCGGAAAAACATGGAAAAAAACACTAGGAGATGACCAATGGGTTGGGGTAACCGATCTTGTTATAGACTCGAGAAACCCTGATATACTTTATGCAGCTACTTGGCAACGTCATCGTACCGTTGCTGCATATATGGGAGGTGGCCCAGGATCAGGAGTTCATCGAAGTATTGATGGTGGAGAAACTTGGCAAAAACTAAAAAATGGCCTTCCCAAAACGTGGATGGGTAAAATAGGATTGGCAATTTCGCCACAAAACCCAGATGTTGTATATGCAGCGATAGAATTAGATCGAAGAACCGGAGGTGTGTATCGTTCTTCAGATCGTGGTATTACTTGGGAAAAACGCTCTGATGCCGTAGCAGGAGCTACAGGACCGCACTATTATCAAGAGTTATATGCTTCTCCTCATCATTCTGAAAGATTATATTTGGTTGATAATCGAATGCAAATTTCTGAAGATGGAGGCAAAACTTTTAAAAGAATGAACGCAGAACATAAGCATGGAGATAATCATGCTATTGCATTCAAAAAAAATGATCCAAACTATCTGTTGGTCGGTACTGATGGAGGTTTATATGAAACATTCGACCTTACCAAAAATTGGCGCTTTATCGATAACTTACCTGTAACACAATATTATAAAGTAGCTGTAGATGATTCAAAACCTTTTTATAATATATATGGCGGTACTCAAGATAACAGTACTCAAGGCGGGCCTTCGAGAACAGATAATGTACATGGTATACAAAACTCTGATTGGAAGATTGTTCTTAATTGGGATGGTCACCAACCTGCAACAGAACCAGGAAACCCAAATATTCTTTATGCAGAACGTCAAGAAGGAAACCTTTCTAGGGTAGACTTAACTACAGGAGAAATTACAGATATTCAACCGCAACCCGATGCTAATGAGAATTTTGAACGTTTCAATTGGGATGCTCCAATATTGGTAAGTGCTCACGACCCTGCTCGGATTTATTTTGCTTCACATCGATTATGGAAATCTGATAATAGAGGTGATAAATGGACAGCTATTTCTGGAGATCTAACTAAGAATCAAGAACGAATAGCACTATCTATCATGGGTAAAAAACAATCTTGGGATGCTCCTTGGGATTTCTTAGCAATGTCAAATTATAATACCATAACATCGATAGCAGAGTCACCAATACAAGATGGGATTTTATATGTAGGTACAGATGATGGAATTATACAAGCAACAGAAGATGGAGGTAGTACTTGGCGTAAAATTGATGTAGGAACATTGCCTGGGGTACCAGGAACAGCTTTTGTAAATGATATCAAAGCTGATCTTTTTGATAAAAACACACTCTATGTTACACTAGATAACCATAAGTATGGTGATTTTAATCCATATATATTAAAAAGTATTGATAATGGTCGTACCTGGAAATCTATTAAAGGTAACTTACCAAAGAGGACTTTAACTTGGCGTATTGTTCAAGATCATGTGCAGCCTAATTTGTTTTTTGCTGCAACCGAATTTGGGATCTACTTTACTACAAATGGAGGTAACCAATGGGTAAAATTAAAGGGAGGCATGCCTACGATTTCTTTTAGAGACTTGGCTATACAACGTGACGAAAATGATTTGATTGGCGCTTCTTTTGGAAGAGGATTTTTTGTATTTGATGATTATACGGCCTTGCGAAATGTTTCTGAAGCCAAATTAAATGAAGAAGCTATTTTGTTTTCAACTCGAGATGCTTGGTGGTATATCCCTAGGCCTGATCTTAGTTTTGATAATGAAAAAGGAAGTCAGGGAGCTTCGCATTTTGTAGCGCCAAACCCTGATTTTGGAGCCGTGTTTACCTATTATTTAAAAGAAGGATTGAAAACTAGTGAAGAAAACCGAAAAGAAACCGAAAAGAAAAATAAGAATAAAGATATAGCCTTTCCGGGTTGGGATAAAGTAGAGGCCGAACGTACAGAATCTAAACCACAAATAGTACTTACGATCACTAATAGTAGTGGCAAAACTATTAGAAGGATTGATGGGCCAGTTACATCTGGTTTTCACCGTGTATCCTGGGATTTGCGTTATCCGGCAGTAAATGCTATTCGTTTAAAGAAACAGGAACACTCTGATAATTCTCCGCAAGGTTTTATGGCTGTACCAGGAAAATACACAGCTACATTATCTAAAATTGTTGACGGAAAAGCAACTCAACTATCACAACCAGTAACTTTTACAGCCAAGCGTATGTATGATGGAGCCTTAAAAGGAGCTACACCCGAGAAAACTGCTGAGTTTTGGAGAACCTTCGAAGATGCCATTAGTAAAACATCTGCTCTCGAAATAAAAATAAACACCATAGAAAAACGAATACAGGCCATGAAAAAAGCTTTGCGTTTGGCTAAAATAGCTCCTGGGGATCTTGATGCCCGTCTTGTAGGATTAAAAAAACGTTCAGATAATTTAAGTATTGAGTTTCGTGGCAATCAATCCAAACAACAAGTAGGAGAGAAGACTAAACCCACTATTGGTGATCGAATGTTTTCTATTTATAGAGGAGTAGATCGATCAACCTATGGGCCTACAAGTACCCATCAGGAAACTATGCAGATTATTAACAATCAAGTAAAAACAATTACTTCTAGATATACAGAACTTAAAAATGAAACAGACTCATTTGCTAAAGCATTAAAACAAGCAGGAGCACCTTTTGTTGAAGAATAACCACATAAGTTGTATGCAGTAAGAAAAGACAATTTTTATGTTCCTGACGCTGTCGGGAAGCCGAACGATGATTTTTTTTGTTCTCTCGTCTGGCGGGAAGCCAAACGATGATTTTTTTTGTTCCTGACGCTGTCGGGAAGCTAAACGATGATTTTTTTTGTTCCCTCGTCTGTCGGGAAGCTAAACGATGGTTTTTTTTGTTCTCTCGTCTGTCGGGAAGCTAAACGATGGTTTTTTTTGTTCTCTCGCCTGGCGGGAAGCCAAACGATGATTTTTCGGGGTGTTACTTTTTTTTCTTGAAAAACGGGATCAAATAACTTATCGTATAGCTATACCCTACACCGATGTTACTAAAATCATTTGTTCTGCCAAACCCTGGGATGTATAAGTTGTCAAATCCTTCAGGCTTTTCTTCGCTAATAATATTTCTTAGCGAGACACTAGCACCCATGTATATATTATGAAAAAGTTCGACCTCGACACCTAAGACAAATTCAATCCAACTGGCAGTTAATCCATCGGATTCAATAGGTTCAGTGATTTGATTAGGACCAAAGTAATTTGAGCTGGTAAAGACTGTATAGTCATTTAGTGTTTGATCAAAAGTCGAAAACCCATAGCGCAATCCAACATAGATGCTATTTTGCATTCCGTACCAGTTATCATAGGTGTTATAATCTATTCCTCCTCTGATATAGTTTCCTTTACCTTCAACACTTAAATTTTCTTCATCTCTTAATAGAGATTCGTTACCTACTTCAGCAGCAATATATAATTTTTTATACACCCTGTAATCTCCAACAATTTCAAATCCAGAATATTTATCGTCTGCAGCTGTTCTAATTAGCTTTGCGATGTCTATTCCGGCTCTAAGTCCATACTTCTCTGCCGGAGGTAAAGTATCTTGAGCAGTTACCTTTTGTTCTTCCTGCCCAAAAAAATGATTAGTAATTATAATACTAATGAAAAATAAATACGTGCGCAGTTGTCTCATCGGTTACGTTTAATCGATCTATTGATATATTTTTTATCCAGTTTCCTTCTCCTTGTTCATTAACCAATGTTTGGGTTAATCCTTCGTATTTTACTTTAAATCCACAAGCACTACTAACATATTCTTGTTCGGCAGAATATTGAAAACTTACAGTGTCTGTATTAATTGGTATAGTATCATTTGTAGTATCAGAATTTATTGATAATTCATATTCTGTAATAGAAGCATTTGTTCTAAGCGGAATTAAAATTGAATCTCTTACAGTTCCCAAAACAAAAACACTATCTACTCCCACAGCTTTTACTTGTAGCTCTGTAGGCGCTTTGATCTCTGAACCGGTTTGAAAATCAAAGAATTTTATGATCAAAAAAGGAGTTGTAGGTGTACCTTCTGAACAAATATCATCGCGCTCACAACTTGATATTACATATGCAGTTGTGGTTATGCAAATAATAAATAAAAGATTTTTAAATATCCTCATATGTTATCTTTTTTCAAGTAGCACAACATTTTCTACATGATATGTTTGCGGAAACATATCTACAGACTGTACTTTGGTTACTTTATACATCTGATCTAATAACGCCAAATCTCTTGCTTGTGTTGCACTATTACAACTTACATATACAATCTTTTGCGGAGAAATATTTAGCAATTGACCCACAACATCTTTATGCATTCCGTCTCTTGGTGGATCGGTGATCACCACTTCGGGCTGACCGTGCTGTGCTATAAAATCTTTGGTAAATACTTTTTTCATGTCTCCAACATAAAACTCTACATTATCTATAGTATTACGTTTGGCATTTTCTTTAGCATCCTCAATGGCTTCGGGTACAGCTTCTACACCAATCACTTTTTTGGCTTTTTTAGCAACAAATTGTGCTATAGTACCTGTTCCTGTATATAAATCATATACTAATTCTGAGCCAGAGAGATCTGCAAAATCACGTGTTACTTTATATAACTCGTAGGCTTGTTTTGAATTGGTTTGGTAAAAAGATTTTGCATTGATTTTAAAACGCAGCCCTTCCATTTCTTCCTCTATATGATCTTTACCACTATAGCAGATTACTTTTTGATCATAGATAGTATCATTACCTTTAGAATTTACGACATACTGTAATGATGTGATTTCTGGAAACTCATTGGCAATATAATCTAATAGTAGCGTTCTTTTTTCTACATCTTCATAAAAGAATTGAACCAAAACCATAATTTCTCCTGTTGATGCAATTCGAATCATTAAGGTACGTAGTAAACCTTCTTGTTTTCGAGCATTATAAAATGGAAGCTCATTTTTTGTAGCAAAATCTTTTACTTTATTTCTAATCGCATTACTTGGGTCTTCTTGTAAATGACATGTATCTATATCCAGGATTTTATCCCACATGCCCGGCATATGAAAACCTAATGCATTTCTGTTATCGATTTCGGTACCACTTTGGATCTCATCAAGGGTTAACCATCGGCTATCACTAAATGAAAATTCCATTTTATTTCGATAAAAAAACTGCTCTGCAGATCCAAGTATGGGTGTTACTTCTGGTAATTCAACCTTACCAAGTCGAGTAAGGTTATTGATCACCTCTTGCTGTTTATATGCCAATTGATGCTCATACCCCATAAATTGCCACTTGCATCCACCACAAGTACCAAAATGTTTACAGGTTGGCGCTACGCGTTTATCAGATTGTTTGTGAAATTTTGTAGCAGAACCTTCGTAATACGCTTTACGTTTCTTAGTCGTCTGTATATCGACTATATCGCCAGGAACAGCATTATTAATGAATATCACTTTTCCATCGGGAGCTTTACCAATACTTTTTCCCTTTGCGCCTGCATCTATTACTTCTATATTTTCAAAGATCTGTCTTCGATTTTTTCTTGCCATAGCGCAAAAATAAGAATAGAATAGATATACTTAATGATTATTCAAAATATCTTTAAAAAAATGAACCTATTTAATATTTCTACGTCTATATTATAGAAATGAAAACAAAAAATGCTCATAAGGTATTTGATTCTTTACTGGTATTACAATGCCAATCTGGAAACAAAAAAGCAATGACACTTCTTATTAAGAGGTGGCATGCCAGATTGTGTAAACAAGCATACTGGTATACTCATGATCTAGAGGTTTCAAAAGATATTGCTCAAGACAGTTGGAGTAAGATTCTTTTAAAAATAGACAGTCTTAAGGATCCTAATAGTTTTGGAAGCTGGGCATTAACTATTGTTACTCGTAATGCCATTAGTTGGTTGCGTAAACATAAAAAAGAAGTTGAGAATTTAAATATATATCATAAAGAACATCATAAAACATCTACCCAAGATCATAATCATGATGATAAAGAGAAGACTTTGGCTTTGTTAAAAAAAGCAATCAAAAAATTATCTATTGATCAACAAATGGTACTTAACCTATTTTATATAGAAGAGTATACGGTTAAACAGATAAGTGAAATAGTAAATGTATCAACGGGTACAATCAAATCACGTTTGTTTACTGCTAGAGAAAAATTAAAATTAATCCTTAAAAAATAGAAATGATGAAAAATAATATGGAAGACATTGATCAATTAATCAAGGAAACATTAACTCAAGAAGAAGCAAAATTTTATGAAGAATTAGATGAACAAAGCCTTCTAGGAATGGTAGGAGGATTATTTAATACTAGAAATAAATGGGTTATAATAATGATGTTTATTGTAAATATTGTAGCATTTGTAATTTTTGTATATTGTTTAATTCAGTTTCTAAACACTGATACTACTAATGAACTCATAAAATGGGGTCTTGCAGGTTTTTTTTGTATCCTGATAACATCAATGTTAAAACTTTATTCTTGGATGCAAATGGATAAAAATGCATTGTTAAGAGAAATTAAAAGGCTAGAATTACAGGTTTCATCTTTGGCAGGAAAAATCTCATCATAGATTTTATAGAGAAGCTTATATTTAGTAATTTGCAACCCTCTTAGGGATGATTTCTCTCCCACGCTGAATTTTCGAGTCTTTTCGAAAGGATAAAGGTACAGAAGGAATGGTTATTTTATCAATTTAATTTATAAAAAATGGCTGTTTTAGAAAAATTAACTTCTCAGCAAGCAATCGATTTAGAAAATAAGTATGGAGCCCATAATTATCACCCATTACCTGTTGTATTAAACAAAGGAGAAGGGGTATATGTTTGGGACGTAGAAGGAAAAAAGTATTATGATTTCTTAAGTGCATACTCTGCGGTAAATCAAGGGCATTGCCATCCTAAAATTGTAGGAGCAATGATAAACCAGGCACAAACCCTGGCCTTAACCTCTAGAGCATTTTATAATGATAAACTAGGTGAATACGAGAAATTTGCTGCCCAATACTTTGGTTTTGATAAACTATTACCAATGAATACGGGTGCCGAGGCTGTAGAAACTGCTTTAAAATTATGTAGAAAATGGGCATACGAGAAAAAAGGTATTTCAGAAAATGAAGCTCAGATTATTGTTTGCGAAAACAATTTTCATGGCCGAACGACGACCATAATTTCATTTTCTAATGATCCTGTAGCCAGAAAGAATTTTGGACCCTATACTGCTGGATTTATTAAAATTGAATATGATAATTTACAAGCGTTAGAAAATGCTTTAGAAAACAATAAAAATGTAGCAGGATTTTTGGTTGAACCTATACAAGGAGAAGCCGGAGTTTATGTCCCTTCAGATGATTATTTGGCTAAAGCTAAAGCACTTTGCGAAAAACATAATGTATTATTTATTGCAGATGAAGTACAAACAGGTATTGCACGTACAGGTAGATTACTAGCGACTTGTGGTAACTGTTCTTGTGTAGATAAAAACTGTTCAGGATCACCTGAGGTAAAGCCAGATGTCTTAATCCTAGGAAAAGCATTAAGCGGGGGAGCATATCCTGTTTCGGCAGTATTGGCAGATAACGCTATTATGGAAGTGATCAAACCAGGAAACCACGGTAGTACTTTTGGAGGAAATCCTATTGCTGCAGTAGTAGCAATGGCTGCCCTAGAAGTTGTTAGAGATGAAAAACTAGCAGAGAATGCATTTGAGTTAGGTGAATTGTTTAGAGCAGAGCTAAACAAGTACATAGAACATTCGGGGATTGTAAAATTAGTTCGTGGTAAAGGATTATTAAATGCAATTGTTATTAATGATTCTGAAGAAAGTGAAACTGCATGGAATATTTGTGTTGCTCTTAAAGAAAATGGCCTTTTGGCTAAGCCAACACATGGTAATATTATTCGTTTTGCACCACCACTTGTAATGAATAAAGAACAACTTTTAGAGTGTGTTGGTATTATTACCAAAACATTGAAAGAGTTCGAATAAAAAATGTTTTTTTTGATATAAAAAAGGAAGGTTAATCGCTTTCCTTTTTTTGTTTATGGTGCTAAGTAACAAAATGGAGTATATGGGATATTTCTTGAAATCCAAAACGTAGTTATAATTATACCGATTATTATAGGAGTTTTTGGATGGTATAGGTAGTTGTAGTACTTTTTGTGATAGTATTTGTTTATGCCTTTAATTGATACATTATATATAATAGAACTCAACCCAATTACATATAATGCATTATAATTTAATGTTTCAAGAATATTGAAGTGTAATAGTTGATGTAAAGCCCTTTGACTACCACATCCAGGACAGTAAAGACCAGTGACGCTATAAAAAGGACATTTTGGGAAGTATGTTTCTAACCCTGGATTATAAAAATAATATAGGCACAGTATTATCAGTAATACTATGCCTATAAAAAGATATTTTGTTTTCATTAGTATTGACCCGCACCACTAAGCATTGCCATTCCTCCCATAGCAAACAGAAATACCAAATATAGTACCATAACTACGATACCAGATATGAAACCAATTTTAGTCCATTTTTTTGCATCTGCAGAAGCTTTATTAGCTTCTTCAAAGTTACCCTGATCAAAAGCAGAATTTACTTTTGAGGCATTAATGATTCCTACAATGCCTAAAGGTAGGCAGCAAAAAATAGTTACTAGAATTGATTCTACTAAATAGTTTTTGGGTCGTTCTTGATTAGTTTCCATAAATATATATTTAGTTAAAGATAATTTTCATTTTGATTATATAACTAATAATTATAGTTAGCACAGATATAATCATAAGGCTAACTTTAATTAGTTGGCTTTGTTTAAATTTAATAAAAAAGTTGAATCCAAGAAAGATAAGTAATACTATAAGAGGATAAATTGCTGGATATGTATAGAATGCTTTAGAAAATTCTCCTTTAAACAATAGTACAATCGCTCTTTGCATACCACAACCTAAACAATCTATACCAAAAATTTTTTTGTTGATACAGGGTAGCATATAGGTTTCCAAAGGCAGTATTTTATAAATTATATACTGCAATATACATAAATAAGTTATTTAAAATATTTAGGGATATAAAAATGTATTATTTAATACTTTTGCGATATGAATCGTAACAAGTTAAAAAAGGTGGGAAGTTTTTTGTTAATTTCTACTGGAGCCATTGCACTTGTTTCCGAAATGTATTCGGTAAATAAGAATTATTATATCCAAAGCTGCGGACTTGTAGTATTAATGTTAGGGCTATTTTTGGTAAACTCTAAACTAAAGTCTAAAACTGAAAATAGTACAGAAGAATATTTTGAAGAAGAATAAATATGATTAAAGTAGGTGATAACGTATTAGTTTTGGATGAACCTATCTCTGGTACAGTAACCTCTGTCAATTCTGATGGAGTTACTATCGAAACTGAAGATGGTTTTGATATGACATTTTCATTGAATGAAATTGTAAAAATTCAATCAGAAGAGTTGATTGTACCTTCTTATGAAGAAGTACGGAAGAATATACAAGAAAAAGAGGTTTTTAAAAAGAAATCCAAAAGGCCATCTCCAAAACCAAAAGAGCGTCATTTACCTCCGATGGAAGTAGATTTACATATCCATAAACTTGTGAAATCAACAAAAGGAATGTCTAATCATGATATGGTAACATTACAGCTAGATACTGCAAAAAGACAATTAGATTTTGCAATTCATAAACGTATTCCTAAGATTATTTTTATTCATGGGGTTGGGCAAGGAATCTTAAAAGAAGAGTTGAGATATCTTTTTGGGCGATATGATAATATAAAAGTCAGCGATGCCGATTATAAAAAATATGGTCTTGGTGCAATGGAAATATATATTTTACAAAACCCTAAATAACCTTAAGGAGTCACAATTGCTACAGTAATTTCATCTGTACCTAACTCTAGTAATTCCTGACGTATCGAAATGCCATCTCCGTTTAATGTTGTTTCGTTAAGTGTAATTGTTCTGGTGTAAGTAATCGTAGTATCAGTCTTACTAATTTCATTATAAGAAATTACAGCGTTGCCATTTGTGCTGACTAATTCTTGAGTTACTGTTATATCTCCGGGAGGAACACTAACACAATAATATGCTTCTCCGTTTATTGCCGAATCAAATTGTCTGTATGTTAAGATATTAGTAGTTTCATTAAGAGTAATAGTAATTGTAAAATCTTCTGGAACAGTATTTAATTGAAAAGTAGGGCTAGTAAAGCTTAATGACAGTGCTTGATTGATAGCCGTATCTATCTTGTAAAAAACAAAAGTATTTTCTTCAGGATTTGAACAATGATCTAGTTGAGCTGTAAAATCAATATCATTTTCAATAATATCACCTTCACTACAACTAATAATGAGTACACTAAAAAAAATAAGACAATAAATTTTATTCATAATAATATCTAAGCTACATTTTTTTTGTTGTCTTTGGGATAGAAACATCTCTAAATCCAAATGAAAAATTTTCATCTTGAAAATTTTGATTACTTCCGTCAAAAATAATTCTATTTATAGTAACTGTAGTTCTAAAAGTTGTTTGTACAGTATTATCAAGAGTAGGTTTTGCTGCGTCATTACTTTCTACTGTATCTGCATCAAGGTAGTTAAGGATACCATCACCATCACTATCATCATCTCTGGGATTGTTATTGCCAATTGTACCATCATCATTAATTGTAACATCTTCATTAACAGTTGGTACCCCATCACCATCATCATCGTCTTCTAGATAATCAGGGATATCATCACCATCTGTATCTCTTGGATCATCATTATCAGGAATTTGATTGGGTATCTCTACACTTGTTAGAATGTTATCATTATCATCATCTTGATCCTTATAATTAGGGATCCCATCTTTATCAGTATCATCATCCTCAAGATTGCCGTTTCTATTTAAATCTTCATCCTCTGCAGGTATACCATCATTATCATCTTCTTCAATTATTTGGGTTGTAATTTCTGCAATTCCTGAAGAGCCTATAAGTTCTTCGGTTACCAAAATAGTGCTAGGAGGGATGTTTGAGCAATAATAATCTGCTGTTATTGAAGTATTAAATTGTCTATAAACTAAGCTGCTGCTTTTGTCATTCAAATCGATAAAAATCGGTTCAGATGTTACGATGGTGTCAGAAAATGCTTCATTTATGAAATTATAAGAAATAGCTTCATTAACAGTGGTGTTAATTTTAAAAAAAACAAATTCATTTTCTTTGATGCCTTTACATATTTGTAAATCAACATCATCAAACTCAAAACTAGTAATAATAATATCTCCATCATCACACGACAATACTAGTACAATAGAGAAAAGAAAGAAAAAAAACTTTTTCACGAACCTTAAATTTATTTGATTTTTTTATGCCAAATTCTTAGTGTTGTAATAAAGACGCAAGAAAACATAAAATGTTTACGCAAACTTATATTTTTAACAATTTTTGACAAAAATAATAGAATTGAAAGATTATAACGTGTCTGGTTGAAAATAATTTTATTTAAACTAATTTTGCAGCTATAAAATTGAGAATATATTAAAAATGATAGTATATTTCTTCAATTTTTTAAGTATAAACAAATTAATTATTCGGGGTTAATGCAAAAAGTATATTTTGATAGCGCTGCTACAACAAAAATAAGACCTGAGGTCATCACAAAAATGGTTTCGGTTTTGAATGAAGATTATGGAAACCCATCTTCTACACACGGTTTTGGGCGTTCTGCTAAAAATCATATAGAACAAGCTCGTAAAAATATTGCTAATTATTTGGGAGTAAAAGCTTCAGAGATCATATTCACTTCGGGAGGTACTGAAGCCGATAATCTTGCTATTAATAGTACTGTTAGAGATTTAGGAGTTAGACATATTATTACCTCTAAAATAGAACATCATGCTGTTTTACATACTGTACAAGAGATCGAATCTCGTAATGCAGTACAAATAAGTTATGTTAATATTAATCAAGACGGAAGTATTGATTATGAACATTTAAAATCACTATTGAGCGATTCTAAAGAAAAGACACTAGTGAGTTTGATGCATGTAAATAATGAAGTAGGAACAATATTGGATATTGAAAAAGTTGGAAATTTATGTAAAGAACACGAAGCACTTTTTCATAGTGATATGGTGCAATCTATAGGACATCTTGATGTGAACCTAAATGAGTTGCATGTAGATTTTACTGCGGCTAGTGCTCATAAGTTTCATGGACCCAAAGGTATTGGGTTTGCTTACATACGTAAAAACTCAGGATTAAAACCTTTAATTTTTGGAGGAGAGCAGGAGCGTGGATATCGAGCAGGCACAGAAAGTGTGCATAATATTGCTGGTATGGATGAAGCCTTACGTTTGACATATGAAAATCTTGTAGAAGAAAAAGCGTATATCGTTGATTTAAAACAGTATTTTGTGGATACCCTTAAAAAGGATATTTCAGGAGTAAAATTTAATGCAAAATGTTGTACTCCTGGTCATAGCACATATACATTGATCAATGTTTGTTTGCCAATTACGAGTGATAAAGCAGGGATATTATTATTTCACCTAGATATCAATGGGATTGCTTGTTCAAAAGGTAGTGCTTGCCAGAGTGGAAGCAGTAAAGGGTCACATGTGTTAACAGAGATTCTTAATGATGAAGATATACAAAAACCATCAATACGTTTTTCTTTTTCTAAATATAATACTAAACAAGAGGTAGATTATGTAGTAGATGTGTTAAAGAATTTTATTACTGAATAAAGTATTAAAATTTCATCCCTAATCGCACATTAAAAACTCTTGGAGTAAGAAAATTTGGTATTGCAAACTGGCGTTGACTTGCCGCATCTCTTACATAAGTATTGGTTATAGAGTTTTGGTTATCAAAGATATTGTATATTTCAAAACCTAAGCTTAGTTCTCTAAAAGCATTAAGAAAGTGCCCTTCTCGCAATCTTTTGTTTTGATCTATAACTACATAAGAGATACCTAAATCTGCTCTTCTATAATCTCGTAATCTTGATTGAAAATCATATGGATCTGCATAACTTGGTGATCCTCCTGGTAACCCAGTTTGATATACCAGATTAAGATACATTTTTAAATTTGGTATTGTAGGAACATAATCCTGAAATAAAACACCTACTTTTAACCGCTGATCTGTAGGTCTTGATATGTAACCTCTATCATCTATATTTTCTTCTGTTTTTAGGTATCCTATACTTACCCAGCTTTCGGTACCAGGAACAAATTCTCCATTAAGCCTCATGTCTATTCCTTGAGCATATGCTCTTGCATTATTTCTTGCTCGGTATCGAATACGCACATTTTCTATGGTATATGGATTTACATCATTTAATTTTTTATAATATAACTCTGTAGTGAGTTTGAATGGTCTGTCCCACATCTCAAAACTATAGTCATTACCAAGTACAAGGTGTAAGGACTCTTGTGCTTTGACTTCTGGTCTTACAACACCTAGAGAATCTCTTAATTCTCTATAAAATGGTGGTTGATGATACCAACCTCCTGATGCCCTAAAAATCATATCAGCTTTCCAATCAGGTTTTATAGCTATTTGAGCTCTTGGGCTAAATACGATTTGAGAATCGGTACTGTTGACTGTCTCCCCCGAAATATTCCAATTATGAGCTCGTACCCCAAAATTAGCCCATAGTTCATGATCTTTTATATTTGATCGGATACTATATTGAGCATAGCCCGAAATCCTATCGATTTTGGCCTGATTTGTTGCTCTTACCCCAATAAAAGGAACTAGTGGAGTTGCAAATGGAGTATATGGCTGATCATTTCTGAAATCTATAATTGGTGGTCTGATAGAAAAACCAGCAGAATCTACAATTTCATATTCTTGTAATCGATCTTTTATATCTTCAGAAGTGTATTTGATACCCCAGTCAAACTGATGTTTATCAGCAATGTATGTTCCTTTATGTTCTGCATTGACTATTAATGCATCTAGATCATTTCTTGCATGAGTTAGTTGAGAACCTACACCTTCGCTAAACTCTACTTCTCCTAAATTTTCGCTGCCAATATCTGTATTAACAGTACCTAGCGCATATGCAGCTAAGATGTCATAATGCTCTTGTTCTTGGGTGTGATATGCAGATGCAATAAATCTTAGGGTTAAATTGTCATTGGCTCGGTAGGTGCCTTTTAATGCCCCAAAATAGGTATCGTATCTATCTTTTTCTTGCCCTTGATATACTACTGTTAATGCTTGAACAGTTTGTAATGTACCAAAATTGACCTGCTCTCTCAAAGGTTCATAATCGTAGGTGTTAATCGCTAGGTTTCCTAAAAAACCTAATTCAAATTTTGGAGTAATATTGTAAGAGAGATACGTTTGAACATCTGCAAACCTGGGTTGAAAATTTGTTTCAGTATTCCTTGCGTCAACTAATAAACTATTGTCTCTATATCGTATACCAATAATACTTGCAAATTTTTTGTTTTTGGTGATGCCTCCGGCAGATACACTTCCTCCTAGGAGGCTTAAATTTGCTGTGGCACCAAATCTTGTTGGTCTTTTATAAGCAATATCTAAAACTGAAGAAAGTTTATCTCCATATTTTGCTTGAAAACCGCCAGCAGAAAAATCTACGTTGCGCACCAAATCAGTATTTACAAAACTCAAGCCTTCTTGTTGCCCCGATCTTATTAGAAATGGTCGATATACCTCGATCTCGTTAACATATACTAAATTCTCATCATAATTACCTCCACGAACTGCATATTGTGTACTTAGTTCATTATTAGAACTTACACCGGGTAAACTTTTAAGAAGCCCTTCTACACCAGCATTTGCAGATGGAGTTGCTCTAATGGTCTCTGGATCTAAAATGGTAATTCCTTCTACAATTTTGCGTTCTCGACCAGAGATTACTACTTCACTGATTTGTTCTATATTAAGTTTTAAAACAGGGTTTAATTCGTACTCTTGATTTTCTTCTAGGTTAACAGTGAACTGTACATCTTTTAACCCAACATGTGATATTTTTATAGTAACTTCTTGATTAGAAGGTATGCTTAATTGGTAAACTCCGTTTTTGTCTGATTTTGCTCCTGTATCATTATAAGTGATATTTGCATCTTGTATTGGGATATTGTTTTCATCTAGAATGATGCCCTTTAGAGTTGCATTTTGTGCGGTTGAAGTAAAACTGATTAAGATCAGAAAAAGTATAGGTAAGAAAAATTGATTTTTCAAAAAAATAAGGTATTTAAGGTTTTCTATAGAATGTAGTTTCATATGTTGCTCTGTTGCCCAATTTATCTAACACAACAAGTTTGAAATTATTTTCTTTATCGAGATTAATTTTATCATTAAAGTCATAAATCAGCATTCCTGTTTTATAATCATACTCCATAAGAATAAATGTACCATTAATTGTACCTCTATAACTTTCTACACCCGATTCAGAATCGTTGATTTTTATTTTGAGATGTGTTTCGTTAGAAATCCATTTTTTGTTTGAAACATTAACAGGAACAATAGTGGGTTTTTGGGTATCTGTAAACAAAGAGTATGTACCTAAAGTTCTTGTCCTGGTAGAAAATCGATTGCCTTTTTTTGAAGTTCGAGAATAATATACTTTATTATTACCATTAACTCTTCCTATGTATAATTTCTTTTTGTCTTCTTCATTATATCGTGATACATCAAAGACCAAGGTCATATTTTTGTGCAATGGTGTTGCATCATCATGAATTTGTATACTTTCACCTTTAGCATTTATATCAAGATATGTGTCTGTATAAAGACTACCTTTTGGAATTAAAAGATCAAATACACCCGAGCTATACGTATAATTTTCATTTGCTTTTACAAAATTTGAAGTAGTGTTAATGTCAGATTTTATGATTGAATCCGTATATTTTCCTTGAATAGGCACATGTATTACAGTAGTATTATTTTTATAATCTTTGATTGCTATTTTGTAGGTGTATGAAAGACTATCTTTAATATTTATGAATCCATTATTTATTTTATTCTTGTAAATTGTTAATGGATTATTTTGTTCTACAAACAGTTTACTTATTCTACTTCTGTTTTTCTTGAAATGACTATAATCAATAAGTCTATTAATATAACGTGTTTCAGAAAAAGAAAAACGATTCATTTTTAATTTGAAATTCTCTAATCCATTGATTTGAGTTGTTATTTCGTAAACGCCATTACTATTTGCTGCCAGGTCTTGTCTGTCTATTGTCGAAACCCCAAAACCTATTGTACCAAATGCTTTTAATAGCTCTGATTTATAACTACCATCTTCTTGGGGTGTTAATCTTAATCTAATGGGTTTTTGAGCATTATTTACATGGGCATCTTTATCCAAACTATATACCCATAGTCTTTTTACGATTGGTTTTCTAGTATCTTTTACTTCGATACCAAATTGCATAGGGTTCATAGGCCTAGCTTTTACATCTCTGATTTCAAAATGAAGGTGAGGACCAGAACTTCCGCCTGTATTTCCACTATATGCAATAACATCTCCTTGCTTTACTAATAAAGCTTCAGATTTAGGGAAAAGTTCTATTTCATACGACTCCTTAGCATATTGTCTCTTTTTAACAAAAGCCTCAATTTCGGGTGAAAACTTTTTTAAATGCGCATATACGGTTGTATACCCATTTGGGTGTTTTATATACATTGCTTTTCCATACCCCCCATGAGAAACTTTTATTCTACTTATTCTTCCAGATGCAGATGCATATACATTAAGACCTTCTTCTCCATTAGTTTTCATATCCAGGCCAGAATGAAAATGATTGGATCTTAATTCTCCAAATGTACCAGAGATCACTAATGGTATATCCAAAGGATGTATAAAGTAATCTTTGGCAATGTCCTTTTGTGCATTACAAATCGAAAAACCAAATAGTATAAGGGCTATAATTTTTTGCATAGTGTGATCAAAGTAAATATCAATTGCATAAAACTAATTATTTTTTAAGAGCTTCTGTGTTTTGTAATGCCTTATTAACAGCATCATTTAGATATCCTCCAGAAATTATTTTAGTTCTCACTCTATTTACGTTAGTTTTCATTTCTTCATAATCAGTTTGCGAAAGATTTGCAAGCTGATAGCTTAAGTCTTTTAAGTTAGATATAACGATACCAATCTTATTATCAATTATAAAAGTACTGATAGCCGCTTTATCCCATACAATAACAGGGAGTCCACACAAGATATATAATGATGTTTTGTGTGGGTTGTTATATTTTAAATATTGTCCATACTGACCACTACATTCTTCTGTAGAAATACCATCCCACACCAATCCAAATGATCCTTCTATATGATAAGCAACTACATCTGAAGGAAACGCTCCTTTGTATGACAAAATTGATTTTTCTTGTGCAACTTTAAGTTTTTGATCATCAAAACCTAACCCATATAAGTTCATCTTAAAATCATTCTCTTGTAAGGTATCCAGATCAAAGATGTAAGCGTTTTTGCCTTCTGCAAATCCGCCAGCATATACTATTTCGTATGGTTTTTTTCCAATATTGCTATCATTTTGTTTTGGTAAACCATCTTTAAGGATGTAATCAAAAATGCCTAGTTCAATAATTGGTATTTTGACATCTTGATCTACAAACCAGTTTTTCATTGCTTTGTTGTGTACAATGATAGCACTAGATGGTGTTATTTTTTTTAATTCATTACTTGCGTTACTTGTTCTGCCTTTCAGGAACCTAACATCATGTACAATCGTAATAATTTTACAATGCTTTAATTTTGCAACAAAAAGAACATACCCTCTAAATTTGTTAAGAGGATACTGTGTATATAATGTACTTTTAAAAGGTAATCGTAATAAAGCAAAGGTGATCCCAAAAAAGTTTTTTATAGTACCAATAGCAGAGTTTGGTATCGAAGATTGTTTAAATCCAAGATTCTTAACACCCATTTCTGCAAGAATAGTTTCACAATCGGTTTTAGCTTTTCCTGCTGCATTGAAAAGAGATTTATAATTTCTAGAGATATAATATCCAGCCATTGTTAAGTACATTTGTGGAAGGAAAGATACATACATTTTATTTTTTAAGTAAAATATCTTAAAGATAATTATGGTTTATCATTTTTAATACAGAATAATTAAAAACTAAATGACTCAAAAACATTAGTTTTGACAATTAAACAGGTACAATAAAAGTTTTCTAATTAGAAAAACAATAAAGAGTGGAAGAAAAAAAATATGATTACCTTATAGTAGGAGCAGGTTTGTTTGGAAGTGTTTTTGCTCATGAAATGACAAAACGCAATAAAAGGTGTTTAGTTATTGATAAGCGAGATCACTTGGGAGGCAATGTGTATTGTGAAAACAAAGAAGGTATTAATATTCATAAATATGGGGCACATATTTTTCATACCAATGATAAAAAGATATGGGATTATGTAAATCAGTTTGCTACATTTAATAACTATATAAACTCTCCATTATCATTGTCAAAAGGTAAATTATACAACCTACCTTTTAACATGAATACTTTTTATCAGTTATGGGGAACCAAAACCCCAGGAGAAGCAAAAAAAATAATTGATAAGCAAATCTTAGAATATGGTGTAAAATCACCTAAAAACCTTGAAGAGCAAGCATTGTCTTTGGTAGGTAAGGATATTTATGAAACTTTAATCAAAGAGTACACCGAAAAACAATGGGGCAAGAAAGCAAAAGATCTACCAGCATTTATTATCAAAAGATTACCTGTACGATTTACCTATAACAATAACTATTTTAATGATATATATCAGGGGATCCCGGTAGGTGGTTATAACACTATTATTGAAGGACTTCTTAATGGAGTAGAGACAAAAACCGGAGTAGATTTTTTTGGAGATAGAGAGCAGTTAGAATCATTAGCTCATAAAGTAGTGTATACAGGTAAAATAGATGAGTTTTTTGATTATCAACACGGGCAGTTAGAATATAGATCTTTGCGCTTTGAACACGAATTACATAAGATTGAGAACTATCAAGGCAATGCGGTTGTAAATTATAATGACAAAGAATATGACTTTACAAGAATTATTGAACATAAACATTTTGAGTTTGGTAAGCAAGATCAGACTATCATTACAAGAGAATATCCTGAGGCATGGGACAGGAGTAAAGAAGCATACTATCCTATAAATAATGAAATAAATCAAGAATTGTTTAAAAAATATAAGCAAGAATCACTTAGGGTAGACAATGTAATTTTTGGTGGAAGGTTAGCAGAATATCGATATTATGATATGCATCAGATCATCGCTTCTTCTTTAACAAAAGTTGAAGAAATTTTAAAGTAAAAGACGAATAATTACCTATTGTAAAATTAGTTTAAAAACTATTGGGTTTTTTCAATTGGTATGTTAACTTTGTGTAACGAAGTATTGTGTAAAAATCATTAATGGGTAATTTAATTGAAATTGTTGATTCTCTTGAGAATAGGATAAGCAAGTTGCTTCATAAGTATGAATTGGTTAAGCAGCAAAATGCAAATCTTAAGGATAAAATTAGAGAATTAGAGTCCAATTCAAAGCTTCAGACAGATCAATTAAAGCAGTGGGAAGAAAAATTCAGTGCACTCAAAAATGCAAATGCAATGCTTGGCAGTGACGAATATAAAAGAGAGACCAAGCTCAAAATAAACGCCTTAATAAGAGAGATTGATATGTGTATAACACAACTCTCTGAATAAGTATAATATGGCAGATAAGCTTAAAATCAAACTATCGATTGCTGATCGGGTATATCCTTTAACTATCAATCCAGATCAAGAAGAAGGTTTACGTAAAGCAGCCAAAAAGATAGAGGCTATGATAAAGCAGTTTGAACAAAGCTATGCTGTAAGAGATAAGCAAGATGTACTAGCAATGTGTGCTTTACAGTTTGCGGCACAGGTCGAACAAAAAGCTATAGATAAAGATGATGATATGGATAATGTTGCAAATAGATTAAACGCATTAAGCGATTTGCTACATGACCATTTATCATAACGTTCATTAAAAATAAATAAGGTTACTGCCTGCACTAGTTGTTATTTTGATAAACTCAACAAGAATTATTTAAAAAGGGTGAGTTTAAATTGTAAAAGCGCGCCGCTACCGATTTTCGGTAAGCGGATTCTTGAGCAATTTGTTAGCCCTAAACCTGTTTTTACAGAGTTTATACAGAACCTTTGCTAGTGCAGGCTTTTTTTATATATAAATATTAATTAGAATTATGGATAACAATATAATATTTTTGATAGTAGCTTCAATAGTGGGGTTAGTGATAGGTTTTATTATCGCTAAAGTATTGGAGCGAAACAAAGCATCAGAAATAATTAAAGACGCAAAAAAGACTTCACATAGCATTTTAAGAGAGGCTAAAAGCGAAGGAGAAACAATCAAAAAAGATAAAATACTTCAAGCTAAAGAAAAATTTATCGAACTAAAATCTGAACATGAAAAAGTTATACTGTCTAGAGATAAAAAAATAGCTGAAGCAGAAAAAAGAACAAGAGATAAAGAATCCCAAACTTCTAATGAATTGTCTAAAACTAAAAAGTTAAATGACGAATTAGAAGAGAAAATGAAAAATTACGATAAGCGTAATGAGTATCTTGAAAAAAAACAAAGCGAATTAAAGAAGCTTCACAAAAGCCAAGTACAACAACTAGAAGTCATTTCGGGCTTATCTGCCGAAGAAGCAAAAGAACAATTAGTAGAATCTCTTAAAGCACAAGCAAAAACCGATTCTATGGCCTTGATTCAAGATACTATTGAAGAGGCAAAACTAACCGCTCAACAAGAAGCGAAGAAAATCATTATTAATACGATTCAACGAATCGGTACAGAAGAAGCTATCGAGAATTGTGTATCTGTATTTAATATTGAAAGCGACGATGTAAAAGGAAGGATTATTGGTAGAGAAGGAAGAAATATTAGAGCAATCGAAGCTGCCACTGGAGTTGAAATTATTGTAGATGATACGCCAGAAGCTATCATTTTATCTTGTTTTGATTCTGTAAGAAGAGAAGTAGCTCGATTATCCCTACATAAATTAGTTACAGACGGAAGGATTCACCCGGCACGTATAGAAGAGGTGGTTAAGAAAACCAGAAAACAAATTGACGAAGAGATAATAGAGGTTGGTAAACGTACAGTTATCGATTTGGGAATCCATGGGTTGCATCCAGAATTGATCAAAACCATTGGTAGAATGAAATATAGATCTTCTTATGGTCAGAATCTATTACAACACTCTAGAGAAGTAGCAAAGTTATGTGGAGTTATGGCAGCCGAATTAGGATTAAACCCAAAGTTAGCTAAAAGAGCAGGATTGCTTCATGATATAGGCAAGGTGCCGGATTCTGAAACAGA
Organism: uncultured Aquimarina sp.; assembly: GCA_947501475.1. Lineage (GTDB taxonomy): Bacteria > Bacteroidota > Bacteroidia > Flavobacteriales > Flavobacteriaceae > Aquimarina. The sequence goes on from CANMWA010000015.1 coordinate 29,530, forward strand.
AGTACCTCACGCAATATTAGGAATGCAATGGGCAGAAAAATATGGCGAAAAACCTGAAGTGTGTAACGCAATCGGAGCTCACCATGATGAAGTAGAAATGACCTCATTGATTTCTCCGATCATTCAAGTATGTGATGCTATTAGTGGCGCAAGACCAGGAGCAAGGAGGCAAGTGTTAGATTCTTATATACAACGATTAAAAGATTTAGAAGATATTGCTTTTGGATTTGATGGTGTTAAAAAAGCATATGCAATCCAAGCGGGTAGAGAGCTTCGTGTTATTGTAGAGAGTGAAAAAGTTAATGACGAGAAAGCATCTAGCTTGTCATTTGAGATTTCGCAAAAAGTACAAACAGATATGACATACCCAGGACAAGTAAAAGTAACAGTGATTAGAGAAACAAGAGCTGTTAATATTGCAAAATAAGAAATAGACATTATTTAGTATAAAAAAAACCGCTATCCTTATAGCGGTTTTTTTTATATACTTTTTCTAAAAGTTCTTCGTTTCTTATGTTGATCATGCTCATAGCCGTTCCAAAGTGCTTGTATGGCTTTATTTTCTTCTAATTCTGGATTGGTTTCAACCATTTCGATACCATTTCTTAGAAAAGCTTCATTCATTTCTTTAAATATAAGTGCAGTAACTCCCTTATTTTGATATTGAGGGTCTACACCTATAAGGTAAAAAGCAGCAGTATCGTTTCTGCGTTGCGCTTTTAAGATGTGCAAAAATCGCAAAGGATATATTTTGCCATTCATTCTTTTTAAAGCTTTTGAAAACGAAGGCATTACAATTGAAAAGGCTACAAGTTTTCCAGTTTTGTCTGCTATACAGGTTATATATTCTGGATTTAGATACGGTAAGTACTTTTTCTTATACATATCTATTTGATATTGTTGTATAGGAACAAATGTTTGTAAACTACTATACGTTTTATTTAGTAGATCAAACATATCATCTGCATATTTAAGAATCTCTTTACTTTTTTTGAACTTAAGAAGTTTAAGCTCGTAACGATCACTTATTACTTTAGCAAATTTGACAACTTTCTCTTTTGTTTGTTTAGGAATTTTGATTTTATATTCGACCCAAGTGGCTGCAGGTTCAAAACCAAGTTCTTCTAAATGTTTAGAGTAATATGGATAATTGTACCAAGTAATCATAGTATTCAATTCCTCGAATCCTTTGATTAATATCCCTGCTTTATCCATATTAGAGAACCCAACAGGTCCTTCCATATATTCTAATGAATGTTTGTTGCCGTATTCACTAACTTTTTGCAATAAAGCTTTGGTTACTTCTATATCATCAATAACATCAAACCATCCAAAACGAACTTTTGGCTTTTGCTGTTCTTTTACTTCGATCCAATTAATAATAGCAGCTATTCTACCTACTATCTTGTCTCCTTTATATGCTAAAAAATATTTTGCATCGGCATTTTTAAAGACTGGATTTTTTTTGGGATTCATAACATCCCGTTCTTCTTTAATAATAGAAGGTACGTAATATGGGGAGTCTTTATATAATTCAAAAGGAAATTTAACGAATGTTGTTAAATCTCCTTTTGAAATAATTTCTTTAATCGTAATCATATATCATCTCTAATTCATAACAAATATATAACCCTTTTATTAAAAATTGTCAATGGATTTAAATCATTTTTTAAGGAATGAATTAAGGAGCGCCATAATCATTAATCAAAATCTTCTAGTTCTTTATCTATATCTTGATCAATTTTAGGATCTTTTTCTTTATTTCGCTTAATTTTTTCGGCTTCTTTTTTTCGTTTTTTCTCTTCTTTTAAGCGTTTCTTTTCTTCTTTTTTTCTACGCTTTTCTTCAGCTTTTTGAGTTTTTAATTGCTGTTGTTGATATTTGTCATATTCTGCATCGACATCAACTTCTTTCTCTTGTTTTTCTTCTTTTGGTTTTTCGATAGTTTTCTCTTCGGTCTTTTCTTCTTCGTCGACACCAAACTCTTTTTCTAATTCTTTAAGCTGTTTATCAAGGTCATCTAGTTCTTGATCAACACCTTGTTCTTTTTCCATTTTATCCAACTCGGCATCAATGTCATCAATCATTTTTTCTTTTTCCTTGTCGGCTTTTAGTGCAGCTTTTTCTGCAGCACGAGCTTCTTTGGCTTCTCGTTTTAAACGTCGAGTTTCTTCTTTTTTGAATTTTTTACCTTCTTTTTTATCTACTTTCTCCTGCTCAATTCGTTCACGCTCTAATCGTTCTTCTGTTCGTCTTTCATCGAGATCTCTTTCGAGATCATCTCTAAAGTCATCATCTTCAAAAGTATTGATGAATGGAGTTTTTTCAAGTTTTAGACTATCATTTTCAATTTCTTCAAACTCATCAAACTCTCCTTCTTCACCTTCTTGTTCTTCGCCTTCGAGTTCTTCTTCTTCATCACCTTCTTTTATACCGCCTTCTAAACCAGGCTCTTCAATGATTTCATCTTTGGTATGCCAATCAAATCGATATGATGCACCAAAGCTACAGGTAAAGATAGAAGGAGTATCCTTAAAATTGAATGCAATATTGGCATCAAATTGTAAATCTTGAGTAAATAAATATGCGCCACCCAGTCGCATAATATTATCACTATAAAAATCACTTTTTTGAACCTGATATTCTGCAAAACCAGCCCACGTGTCATTTATAGTGTGGGTGGCGGTCATAATTAAACCAAATGCTGGATTTTCGGTGGTTATTTTATCTACTATAATATTGGTAACAAATGCCCAATCACCACCATAATTTGTGGTCCAGTTATTTTGTGTAGCTACAACAAATATTGGGCTTATACTTTGATCTTCAGGAAAAGTAAAAGGATTATCTGCTGATATAAAATTTGCCCCTACATAGGCAGAAACTGCAGGGATAAGAGTTTTCCATTTAAATCGGTAGCGTTCTTTCCAACTTTTAAGGCTGTCATAGTTTGCCGCTACAGTATCTTTCTTTTTTGGTTTAGGCTTATAAGGATCATATATTAGATATTTTGCACCTATAGTATTTATTTCAAAATCACTTCTCTTTATTTTTTCTTCGTTAGCACCTATGGTTTGTATAACTCCGTCGGCTCTAAATCTACCATTTACTCTAATTTCTAATTGTTCTATGAGTAGCCCGTATCTTACAGAATAATCAAAATTAAACACATTAGTTTTTGTGTTAAAAATTTTGTGTTTTTCTTTTCCGAAACCAATACCTCCTTCAACTTGTAAAACATTATTACCAACAGAGAAAGCACCTTGCGATGTACCAGGTCTATTAGAATTAATCTTATCGGTATATTGTGCAGAAGCCATCAACCCATATAGGAGGAAGATCGCTAATAGCAGAATAGATTTAGGGCTCATATTCAATAGATTTGGTTCAAATATAGTAGATTTTATCATTTTTTTAGGACTGTCTGCCTGTATTTGTATACAGAGTTCCTTATTTTTGAAAAAAAATGATATGCAGGTAGCTTCTTTGCAAGGGGTGTTAAAGGTAATTCTCATTATCTTACTAATATATTATGGACTAAAAGTATTAACGCGTTTATTTGGTCCTCTATTGCTTAAATATGTCACAAAGAAAGCAGGACAGAAATTTCAGCAACAATTTAATCAATACCAACAAACGAAACAGCCAGAAGAAGGAGAGGTGACTATTGAAAAAAAACCTAAGCAAAATTCTTCTAATAAAGATGCTGGCGAATATATTGATTATGAAGAGATCGATTAACTTTTATTATCCCAGATAAATTTTCTAAAGTATTGATTAAATAACTATTGCTAACAAAAAGCTAGTATTAGGCAGTGGTGATTTTGCAAAAAAAGAATAGTTTGGCAAAAGTGTTTTTTACTACAATTATAAACTACGAATTTCGATTTTCTTGTTTTAATAATTTAGAGAATTTAAAATATGTCTATAGTATTATAATATAAGTTGCTTATATTTTTTTAATTTGGCGCTTCATTTAGTAAACTCGCACAACTCATGTCTTTAATCAAAAGATTTTTACCTCATATTTTTGTAATCCTAGGCTTTATTATTATCTCTTTATTGTTTTTTAACCCTGTGTTGAGCGGTAAAATGCTGTATCAGAATGATATAAAACTATATGAGAGTATGGTTAAACAGCAAAATGATCATCGATCAACAACTGGTGAAGAAACCTATTGGAATAATTCTGCTTATGGAGGGATGCCTACGTATCAATTAGGAGCAAAGTTTCCGCATGATTATATGGATAAATTGGATCGCTTGATTCGTTTTTTACCTAGGCCTGCAGATTATCTGTTTTTATATCTTACTTGTTTTTATGTTTTGATGCTTGTTATGCGAATACCCTGGAAGACAGCTATTTTGGGAGCATTGGCTTTTGGTTTTTCGGCTTATCTGATCATTATTATCGGGGTAGGTCATAACTCTAAAGCACATGCTATTGCTTATTTTCCGCTGGTGATAGCAGGAATTATAATGGTGTTTCAAAAAAGGTACTTATGGGGATCCATAGTAACGGCATTAGCCATGGGACTAGAAATACAAGCAAATCACTACCAAATGACATATTATTTGGGATTGTTGGTGGTGGTTTTAGGAATTGCCTATCTCATTGATGCAATACGAAAGAAAGAACTTCCTCACTTTTTTAAATCTGTTGGATTTATGGTGTTGGCAGTTACATTAGGTTTGGCTACTAATGCTACTACATTATTATCAACGTCTGAATATGTAGATACGAGTATACGCGGAAAAAACTTATTGGCAGAAACTACAGCCTCTTCTTCAGAGAAGAACGGTTTGGATTATGAATATATTACCGAATATAGCTATGGCAAGTTAGAATCTCTTAATTTATTTGTTCCAAAATTAATGGGGTTAGGTAGAGCATCAGACCTGGGAGATGATTCTGCTTTTTATCAAAAATTAATAGAATTAGGTCAGCCTAGAGAACAAGCAAATTATTATGCCAATGTCACAGGATTATATTGGGGAGCACAGCCCTTTGTCGAGGCGCCTCCTTATTTGGGGATTACAGTGGTCTTTTTAGCCTTTTTAGGTTTGTTGTTAGTTAATGGTAGATTGCGATGGTGGCTCTTGGCAGGGATGATTTTATCGCTTACCTTAAGTTGGGGAAAGAACCTTGATTTCTTAACGCGTTTTTTTATTGATTATATCCCACTGTATAATAAATTTAGAGCAGTATCAAGTATTCAAGTAATTTTAGAATTACTAGTACCTATTGCAGCTGTTTTTGGTATACACAGATTATTTAATGATAAAATTGCATTTGAAGAAAAACAAAAGAAGTTTTTGATATCAATTGGGGTTTTTGGAGGGCTTTGTATAATTTTTTGGTTATTTGGAGGCAGTTTGTTTAGTTTCAAATCTCCATCTGAAGTACAATTAGCAATCGAACAGCCAATAATTTTTGATGCGATTAAAGAAGATCGTATTACCATTATGAAAAGTGATAGTTTACGATCATTAATTTATATTCTTTTGTTAGGAGGTGTTCTATGGTTTATGCTTAAGAAAAAACTTTCAGAAAATATAGTTTTAATAAGTATTGGTGTATTAATTCTTGCAGATTTGGTAACTGTAGATAGACGTAGTGTTAATGAAGAAGGTTTTATTTCGAAGCGAGAATACAAATCATTTTTTCAACCCACACAAGCCGATAACGATATACTTAAAGACGATGCTTATTTTAGAGTATTAGATCAGGCAAGAGGTTTTAATAACTCGCATACCAATTACTTTTTTAATTCGGTTAATGGCTATACCGCTGTACGACCAAGAAAAATGGAAGACCTATACTTTGGTCATATTGCAAAAGGTAATATACAGGTCATTAATATGTTGAATGTAAAATATATCATCCAACAGAATAAAGATCGTAAGTTAGATGTACAACAAAACCCTACAGCAAATGGACCAGCATGGTTTGTTGAAGAATTAAAGTTTGTGCCAGATTATAAAACAGAATTCGAATCCTTAAACACTATAGATACTAAAAAGACTGCTGTAATTAGAAAAGGTTATCAAGAAGCCTTGAAAGGTTATAAACCGATAAAGGATAGTATTTCTACTGTTGCGATATCCAAAACATTGCCAAATCATCTATCGTATAATGTATATGCTGCGAATCCAGGTTTTCTTGTTTTTTCTGAAACGTATTATAAAGATGGGTGGAACGCGTATATCGATGATAAACCACAACCAATATATCCTGTTAACTATATGCTTAGAGGGTTAAAAATACCTACAGGCAAACATAAAGTAGAGTTTAAGTTCGAGCCTCAAGTAGTCAAAACAGGTAGCGCTATTACTTTATCTAGTTCTATTATTTTTATACTATTAATTATAGGTGGAGTTTTTTTTCAATACAAAAAAAGCGGTAGTTTACTATCTTTAGAAAAAGAAGATAAGTAACCAGGATTTTGAAAGTGTTAATTATCACATATTACTGGCCTCCTGCAGGCGGTCCCGGAGTGCAACGATGGCTTAAATTTGTAAAGTATTTTAGCGAATTTGGTGTGACCCCTATCGTGTATATTCCTGAAAACCCTACCTATCCTTTAGTTGATGATTCGTTTACTGTAGAAATCCCGGATGATATAACAATTATAAGAAAACCAATATTTGAACCGTATCGTTTTGCACAGATTTTTTCAAGAAAAGACACCAAAACTATTAGTAAGGGTATTATAGCTGGTAAGAAAAAACAGTCCTTTGTTCAAAAATTGTTGTTGTACATTAGAGGTAATTTTTTTATACCAGATGCCCGTAAATTCTGGGTAAAACCTTCTGTTAAGTATCTAAAAAAATATATTTCAGAACATAATATAGATACCATTATTACTACGGGTCCGCCACATAGTGTACATTTGATTGGTAAACAATTGAAAGAACAAACAGAAGTAAAATGGTTGGCTGATTTTAGAGACCCTTGGACTACTATCGGATACCATGATAAGTTAAAACTTACCAAACGATCCTTGCAGCGACATAAAGTCTTAGAAAAGGAAGTTTTAACTTGTTCAGATCAAATTGTTGTGACTAGTTTTACGACACAAGAAGAGTTCCAGGACATTACAGATACACCAATATCTGTGATTACTAATGGTTATGATATTGAAAAAGTGCCAGAAACAATCTTGGATGAAAAATTTACGGTATCACATATAGGTTCTCTTTTATCTGGAAGAAATCCAAAAAATCTATGGAAAGCGATTCGAGACTTGACAATAGAAAATAAAGATTTTGCTGCTTTTTTTCAGTTGCAATTGGTAGGTGCAGTGAGTGATGATGTACTTTTATCTATTCATGAAGCTGGATTGTCGGATTTTTTAGAATTAAAAGGATATGTTTCTCATCAAAAAGCTGTCGAAATGCAAAGAAGTTCGCAAGTTTTATTGCTTGTAGAAATTGATAGTGAACAGACAAAGTGTATTATCCCAGGCAAATTATTTGAATACATGATTTCAAAAAGACCTATTTTAGCTATAGGGCCAAAAGATGCAGATATTTCTAAGTTGATAGCAGAAACAAACTCAGGAAACTTTTTTGAATACCATGAATATGCTGCAATAAAAACTCAATTGCTTCATTATTTTAAACACTATCAAGAAAAGAACCTAGTTTCACAAGTTACTAATATTGAGAAGTACAGTAGGAGAGAGCTAACTAAACAATTAGCGATAATAATAGAAGAGTTTGAATAACGGTAGATGGGAATTGTAGTAAATCAATCTATAAAAAATGTGATTATCACCTGCCTAGGATTTGGGATAGGAGCAGTCAATACGTTGTTTTTGTTTACAAACTTTATGGATGAAAAGAGTTATGGGTTGGTTGCTTATCTACTTTCTGCTTCTAATTTGGTATGGCCACTAATGGTATTTGGGGTTCATAATACACTAATTAAGTTTTTTTCATCATATACAGATCGTGATCAGTTAAATAAATTTTTGAGCTTAATGGTACTTTTACCACTTGGCATCACTTTAATTCTAGGGGTATTTGGCACAGTGTTTTATACAGTAATTCTTGATTTTATTAGCAGTGATCATGCGATAGTTCGCCCATATGTTTGGACTATCTTTGTTTTGGCTTTTGCATTGTCATATTTCGAAGTGTTTTTTGCCTGGTCCAAAGTGCAACTTAAAAGCGTTTTTGGTAATCTAATGAAAGAGTTTTTTCTACGTATATGCACAAGTATTATGTTGATTTTATTGTATTATGAGATACTAACCGTTAGACAATTTATCTACGCGTTAGTGGGGGTTTATTTATTTAGAACAATAATCATGAAGATCTATGCATTAAATTTGTACAGTTTCAAATTTAGATTTTCGTTACCTGATAATTATAGTTCAGTATTTAAATATTCTTTGCTGATATTAATTGCCGGATCTGTAGCATCGCTATTGATCGATTTAGACAAAGTAATGATCAAAGAATTTCTTCCGATAGAGAATGTGGCAAAATATGGTATTTGCGCATATATTGCTAGTGTAATAGTGATCCCATCAAGAGCGATGCACCAAATAACATATCCACTAACGGCCAAATTGATGAACGAAAAGGCTTTTGAAGATTTAAAAATACTGTATAAAAAAAGTTCGCTAAATCTTATGATTGCTAGTGGACTTTTGTTTGTGTTAGTTGTTTGTAATGTGAATCAGCTTTTTGAAATCATCCCAGACGAGTACGAATTGTTTATTTGGGTTGTTGTTTTGATTGGGGTTTCTAAGCTATTCGATAATCTATTAGGTAATAATAATTCGATTTTATACAATTCAGATTATTATAAGGTTGTATTGTATATAGGAATTGGGATGGCAGTTTTGTCATTTATTTTAAATGTAATCTTGATTGATATGTATGGAGTCTCGGGGGCAGCTATTGCAACTTTTGTAGCTGTTCTTTGTTATAATTTGGCAAAATTATGGGTTGTTAACTCTAAGTTTAAGATGCTTCCATTTTCTAAACATACATTTTTGGGATTAGTTTTAATTATAGCTTTTGTATTTGGGTTTTACTTCTGGGATTTTCAGTTTCATCCTGTGGTAAATATTGCTCTAAAGAGTGTTGTGATAGGAGTGACGTATACTGTGCTATTTTATGTTCTAAAAATATCTCCAGATATTAATGAGTTGTTAGAAAATAGTATTCATAAAAAATAGAGATTCCATTCTGATAACCTCTATCTAATTATATTACTTATCGGCTCTGCTTGATCTTTACAGTACAATAAAAAAATGTTTTACAAAAAGAAAATCCCCTGAGGTGCTTTAGCATACTACTCAAAGGGGATTTTCCAACTAACCAACCAAAAAAATAAATATCTTATATATCTTAGCTTCTACTTCTTGCTGTACGTGATCTAGAAGAACTTCCTGATCTTGTACCTCTATTAGAAGTATTACTTCTTTGTCTGTTTACAGTAGATCTAGATTTACTTGTTCCTCTACTATTATTATAACGACTGTTATTAGAACCTTTTGTTACATTTCTAGAATAATTTCTATTTGTACTCTTAGGTTTTTGTGTTTGAGCTCTATTAGTTCTCTGGTACTTTGACCCATTATTACTTTTATGTGATCTATTAGTTACAGCACTTCTAGATCTTTGTGGTGCTTTTACATTATTTCTAGAATATGATCTATTATTAGATTGTACTCTTGATCTGTTTTGCACCGTAGTTGATCTTTTATTAGGTGTTACAGAACGCGTTCTATTAACATTTCTACTAGTATTATTTACTGTTCTGTTTCTACTAGTGTTTTTTGAACCATAATTACTTGATCTAGATCTGTTACGGTATTGTGTGCCGTAGTTACGATCATTTCTTTTGTACATTGCTGTTCTATATCCTCTATCTCTATAGTTTACACTTCTAGCTTTAGAACCTCTGTATCCTCTATTATAACTTGATATTCTGCTATGAGGTCTGTAATAGTTACGACTTCTATATGGTCGGTTATAATATCCATTATAATAGTTACTTCTATATACAGTATATGAACATCTGTATGGTGTATAGAATCTTCTATATGGTCTATTGTATACAATACATCTACTTACAACTGGTACAGTAAAGTATGCATGAAATGGTCTGTACACATACTGTCTGTTATATCTATTGATATATCCTGTACAGTTTAAGAAATTTCCGTAACTGTTATAGTTTACATACAATCCACCTACTCTAGAGATGCGACCATAATTGTTATAATTAATGTATATATCTCCGGCTTGTGTAATTCTTCCGTAGTAATCATAAAAGATAGGAGTGTTTTCGATCTGTACTACTGCACCATAGTCATCATATTGTACATGGGCATCATAATCATATCCCGAATTAAAACTTATATTTACTCCTGGTGCATTTACACCTACACTTACACCACCTCTTTGGCCATTAAGATAAAAATCAAATTGTCCATCTGCATATATAGAGAAATCAATTCCTCCTTCAGAGAAGATAAATGATCTACCATTGTTATAATAACGAGCAGATGCTTCTGTATTCGTTTCTGATGCATTAGCGGTAAAAGATGCTAATAATAAGCCTGTAAAAAGTAAAACAATATTTTTCATAATTCTTGATTTTTAGGTGAATACCACAATTTGTGTTTTTTGATACTCACTTACTTATAATCAAGCAGCGTGCCAAAAAAATAAATTGCTGATAATCAGGTACTTTTGGTTTTTAATTGTTTTGGAGATAGTATATATAATTGCAAATAATAAAACCTTCAGGAATTTCCTGAAGGTTTTATATACAATAGATTATTAAATAATGCTTATTTTGAATTATATATACTATTTCGGAAACAAACTCTTATCAATATTCGGAATTACTTTTAGCGCATTTTTATAGTATAATTTCTTGAGTACTTCATCATCAAGGTCTAAACCATACATTTTCCAGAAAGCATGATAACGTTTATAATAAGGGAAGTATTCATCATCAGATTCTAGAACTCTAAAGTATGTATAATACTCTTCTGGATTCCAGGAATCTTTACCAAACATTACTCGATCTTGGTATTTGGTTAGAAAAGCTTTGGCATTGCGAGGTTGTCTACCTAGCTCTGCAATAACAGCACCGATCTCGGTATACATATTTGGCATCTCATCCATGAGTTCGGCTAGTTTAGCCAGATTATTACCATACCAACCTAGGTGTGCATTAATAAATTTGGTGTTTTTATGTTTTTTGAAGATGTTATGTTGTTCTTGTATGATGGTTTCCCACGAACCAGTCACTTTAGCGTCTCTCTTTCTACGAGAACGAAGTTTTAATTCTAACCAACGTTCATTTTTGTTGTCATGAGCATCCCAAAATGGTTTTGGATCTGCCGAGTGAATTAATACAGGGATACCAAGTTCACCACATTTTTCCCATATTGGAGCAATACGTGGATCGTCAATTTTAATACGATTGCCTTTGCTATCTTTATTATCCATTCCTTGGCTCTTATAGATTTTTAATCCATTAGCACCCATGGCTACATCTTTTTCTATTTGTGCTACAGTTTTTGCAGTCCAGTCGGGTTCATCGATTCCTGTGAGTCTGATATTAGTAAAGACAATAAAACGATTAGGATGATTTGTTTTTACATTTTCTAATGACTTGATAAGATGCTCATCATCACCTCTTCCTCGACCAGATAAGTTTACCATGACTACCATGTTTAATTTATCCATTTCGGTAACTACCTCTTGTAGATTTTGAGTAGGCATTCTAAATTGATGATTATGCACATCGATAAATGGAAATTTGGCTTTTTTGATTTCCTTTCCTGGTACCACTAGAGTAGAAGGGGGGTCATAATCTTCGAACTCCATGTTTTGAGCATTAAGCTGCATTAATGGGTAGGTAAAAAGTAGAAAAAAGATAGTGTAGAACTTCATGTTTATATATTAGATTTTGATTGTGAAGTAATAAATATATAATAATCATACTATCCTCAATAAAACTTAACAACACTTTAAACAAAGAAAATCCCGTTACCTGTAGTATTTGGTAACGGGATTTTCAACAACTAACCAACAACTAATCTTTAGATTTTAATCGTCATCTTCATCATCGTCGTCATCATGATATCTTTTCTTTCTTTTTCTGTTTTTGTAATGATCATCATCATCATCATCATCATGTTTATAATGTTTAGGTTTCCAACCTTGTCTATAATATGGTTCATGGGTGATTTTACATCCATCGATTCCGCAATATCCACATCCATCATAATGTACATTTCCTTCTACATATTTGATTCTATTGTATCTATTATAAAAGATATGCAATCCACCAACCTGGTATAATAAACCTCTTCGATTATATCTTATGGTAATAGTGCCAATTCTACGTACTCTATTATATCTATCGTAGCTAATATAATTTGGACCAACTTTTTTTAGTCTACCATAATAATCATATCTCACGTTATTATGATAAGGTCTTCGGTATCCATAATACCCACCAGGACTATTAAATCCCTGATTGTTGTTCCAGGTTCTACGATTGGATCGGTTTCTTCTTAAGGTTTTAAAATCTACATCCCCTTTTGGATAGACAAAAAATTGTACACCACCTTCTATAAAGATAATTGGTTGCGTGTGATGATAGCGTTTTGTAACCCTATCCTGGTGATCCGAATGTTTGTGATCGGTCGCTTTTGCAGTTGTTCCTGCTAGTAACATAGCTGCAATAAAAAGTATCATTTTTTTCATAACTAAACTATTATAAGGGTTTTGCCTACTCATTAGCTTTTCGGCTTCCGCTATTTGATCAGTATGTAACCAAATGGCGTGCCAAAAATTTTTAAGAGATGAAGGATAGAGTGTAATTAATTGTTTTTCAAGAAACTAATAATTTCTTCGGGATCTGCTCTTTTTTTATAGTCTTCTTGAATAAAATCATAAATGATCGTACCGTCTTGATCAATTATATAAGTTGCTGCGATAGGAAGTTGTTGATTCGTATTACCATTACTGGTTTCTAGATTAATGCCAAAACCATCATAAACTTTAATTAAATCTTCTGGCAAAGTAAATACAAGATTAAATGCGTTGGCAATTTTATTATCGGTATCCGAAAGGACTTCAAAACTCAACTTATTTTTTTCTGAAGTTGTTAACGAATTATCTGGTGTCTCTGGGCTGATGGCTACTAATGTAGCTCCATATCTTTCGAATTCGGGTAATGCCTCTTGTAATGCTTTTAGTTCTAAATTACAGTAAGGGCACCATCCGCCACGGTAAAAGGATAGTATTACTTTGTTGTCTAACAATATTTCTTGAAAAGAGATCGTATTATTAGCAGCATTTGGAAGCGTTATTTCTGGGATACGGTCTCCTGTTTTTAAGGCTTTTGACACCAATTTGGCATCACGTAGCGCTTGTATGCCGTTGTTCATTATTGTGTGTGTAGCTTCTGGATATTTTGTAGCCGATTGTGCAGCTCTAGCTTTTAAATCTGTGGAAAGAGACATTGTTTAATTTTTATAGTTATATCGTGCTTAGCCGAAATCAAGAAGAATACATTACATCTTAATAAATTATAAACATTACTGGAGATAAATTCTTTTATTTTAACTTATCAAAAGATCTAGTAATCCAAACAAGCCTGCTCCTGTGATAATAATCCATGAAATCCAATCTTTGAATTCATTTTTTTTATGCATTAAAAATAGTAAATGAAGAATCAAATGTATTATAAGAAAATAATCAAAACTTATTCTGAAACCTTTATTATTCAATTGATATTCAAATAGAATCCAATAGAAGAGTGGGATGTGCATAAAAATAAATACGATTAGTCCAAACTTATCATTGAGAAATGATGTACCGGGAAAAATTCTCCATTCTTTACATCTTATTGCATCCATCTCATGCATAAGAATGAATACTAATCCTAATATTTGAAAATCAATCATTTGTTTATCTTGATATCATTACTAATTATCTTCTGAACATTCGAATATCGTTATGTGTCCTATATCTTTTCTTTTAAATATTTACCCGTATATGATTTTTTATTTTTTACGATCTCTTCTGGGGTGCCTTCAGCAATAATATTTCCTCCATTTTTTCCACCTTCAGGGCCAAGATCAATAATATAATCTGCACATTTTACCAGATCCATGTTGTGCTCGATAACCAAGATAGAGTGCCCTTTTTCGATAAGCTCATTAAATGATTTCAATAATTTTTTAATATCATGAAAATGAAGTCCGGTAGTAGGTTCGTCAAAAATAAATAGTGCCTTGTCTTTGGTATTGCCTTTTATCAAAAATGAAGCAAGTTTGATTCGTTGTGCCTCGCCACCAGATAGGGTAGAAGAGCTTTGTCCTAATTGTACATATCCTAATCCTACATCTTGCAAGGGTTGAAGTTTTCTTCTAATCTTAGTTTGGTTATGCTCTGCAAAGAAATCGATTGCATTATCAATAGTCATGGTTAGGATATCATGAATGTTTTTATCATGAAAAGTTACTTCGAGTACATCTTTCTTGAAACGTTTTCCGCCACAAGTTTCGCACTCTAGATGTACATCGGCCATAAATTGCATTTCGATAGTTACTTCGCCTTCGCCCTTACAGGTTTCGCATCGACCACCATCTACATTAAAAGAAAAATGCTTTGATTTATAATTGCGAATACTAGATAATTTTTGATTAGCAAACAATGCACGGATATCATCATACGCCTTAATATAGGTAACCGGATTTGATCTAGAGGATCTTCCGATTGGGTTTTGATCTATAAACTCTACATGTTTTATATTACTATAATTGCCTTTAAGTTGGGTAAACTGTCCTGCTTTTTCACCATAGCCTCCTAATTCTTTTAAAACCGATGGGTAGATGATCTTTTTGACCAACGTACTTTTTCCACTGCCAGATACCCCGGTGATTGCTGTAAAAATGCCTAAGGGGACTTTTATATCTATATTATTTAAATTGTTTTCGCGTGCACCAAGAATTTCTATATAATATTTTGAAGTCCTTCTTTCTTTAGGCACTTCGATCTGCATTGTGCCGTTTAAGTATTTTGCGGTGAGCGAATCTGCTTTGAGGATTTTATCATAAGTACCCGTGGCTACAACATGCCCTCCAAAGGTTCCTGCTTCTGGACCGATATCAATGATCTCGTCGGATGCTTTCATGATATCTTCATCATGTTCTACAACAATCACAGTATTGCCAAGATCGCGTAATGATTCTAATACTTTGATTAGTTTTTCGGTGTCTTTTGGGTGTAGCCCAATACTAGGTTCATCAAGAATATACATCGATCCTACCAAACTACTTCCTAAAGATGTAGCAAGGTTGATACGTTGTGATTCTCCTCCCGAAAGAGTATTCGATTTACGGTTAAGCGTTAAATATTCTAATCCTACATTTTGTAGAAACTCTAATCGACTATTGATTTCTTTAAGAAGTCGTTTGGCAATTTTTGCATCATAGTCATTGAGTGTGAGGTTTTTAAAGAACGCAGCGAGTTCGTTAAGAGGTTTTTCTACCAAATCAGTTAAAGTAGCATTGTCAATTTTCACATAATTGGCTTCAGGACGTAAACGCTTTCCTTTACAGGTAGTACATTTTGTTTTTCCGCGATAGCGTGATAGCATTACACGATTCTGAATTTTATAGGCTTTTGCTTCTAGTTCTTTAAAGAAGCTATTAATTCCTTCAAAATGCTCATTACCATTCCATACTAATTCTTTATGTTCTTCGGTTAATTCGAAATAAGGTTTATGAATGGGGAAATCAAATTTATAAGCACTATTTACCAATTGGTCTTTGTACCAACCCATACTATCTCCTCGCCAAGGAAATATAGCACTTTCAAACACGCTAAGTGCTGTGTTGGGAATAACCAGATCTTCATCGATACCGATTATATCACCATATCCTTCGCATTTTGGACAAGCACCATAAGGGTTGTTAAAGCTAAATAGATGTACATTGGGTTCTAGAAAGGTAATATCGTCTAGCTCAAATTTATTACTAAATTGATGTAAACTGTTATCACTTATCGTTTCAATATAACATTTACCTTTTCCTTCAAAAAAAGCAGAATCGACTGCATCTGCAAGTCGGTTATAAAAATCTTCTTCATCTCTTTTAATGATACGATCTACAACCAGATACAGGTCACTTTTTTTATCGATGTTTGCTTCTTCAATTCGAGACACAGTGCCGTCAACTTTGATACGTGCAAACCCTTGTTGTTGTAAGACTTTTAGTTTACCCTCGAGAGTGCGACCTTCTTCGATATGTATTGGAGAGAGTAATAAAAGTTTTTCACCGTCATTAAATGACTTCACATATTTGATAACATCGGTTACATTATCTTTTTTTACTTGATTGCCCGAGACAGGGGAGTATGTTTTACCGATTCTAGCGTATAATAACTTTAGGTAATCATAAATCTCTGTGGTGGTACCAACAGTTGATCTAGGGTTTGTAGAGTTTACCTTTTGTTCTATAGCAATTGCAGGCGCTATTCCTTTAATATAATCAACTTTAGGTTTATTAAGACGACCTAGAAACTGCCTGGCATACGAAGATAAACTCTCAACATACCTACGTTGCCCTTCGGCATATAATGTATCAAAAGCCAAACTAGATTTACCCGAACCAGATAGTCCAGTAATGACTACTAATTTGTTTCTTGGAATTATAGCGTCTAAATCTTTCAGATTGTGAAGCTTAGCACCTTTAATAATTATATGGTGTTTTGGATCTATGCTAGTAATGTCTCGAATCATAGTAAATATGCGGTAAGAGCGCAAAGATAATGATTACTAAATAAGTATAATAACCAATATGGATTGAAAGTTTAGTTAAAAAAATTAACAAGAAATTGTTTGTTTTTAAATGATTGTTACTATATTAGCCCCTCAAATAAACCAAATTTTAAAACAGAACTGCCTATAGCATACCTTTACTTTTTAAGTTTAACATAGCACGAGCCCCAAGCTTGTTGGTACTAAAAATTAAGTCAGGTATGAAAAATTACACTCTTTCAGACGCAGTTCTGGTTAATAATTACATTAAAGGCGATGAATGCGCTTTATCTGTTCTAATCGAACGCCACAAACAACGTATTTACAGTTTTATATATTCAAAAGTTTTTGACAGAGACGTTTCTGAAGATATTTTTCAGGATACTTTTATTAAAGTTATTCGTACTTTAAAAAATGGTAAGTATAATGAGGAAGGAAAATTTCTTCCTTGGGTAATGCGTATTGCTCATAATTTGGTTATTGATCACTTCAGAAAAGGAAATCGTATGCCAAAATTTGAAGATAATGGAGAGTTTAGTATTTTTTCTGTGATAAGTGATGGAGATCTTAATGCTGAAAGAAGAATTATTAAAGATCAGGTAGAAGAAGATTTGCGTAGTCTAATTCAAGAGCTGCCAGATGATCAAAAAGAAGTATTAGTAATGCGTATGTACAAAGACATGAGTTTTAAGGAGATCTCTGATAAAACTGGTGTTAGTATTAATACTGCATTAGGTAGAATGCGTTACGCTTTAATTAACTTGAGAAAAGTTATAGAAAAAAATAATATAGTTTTAACAAATTAATAACTCTATAATACAATAAAGTATATTAGGCCTCGTTATAATCTTAAATAACTTAATAATTAAGATCATTAATATGGCAAAATTTTACTTTAAGTCTTCACAAAAAGAAGAAAAACATTTATTACCAAATAGAAGAACAATAGATTTTCTTCTGAGCTATTCTAAATCGTTAAACATTATAGAATATAATAATTTAAAGTTTGAATCGATTTTAAACTAAAAAAACAAAAGGCCTATTTTTTAATAGGCCTTTTGTTTTTCTTATATTCTTCTAAAACAGTTTTTCTACCTATAGTTTTGGTGATACTATCTTTTTCTAGATCCCAACCTCTTGCAGGAGAATACTCTCTACCATACCAGATAATTTGTAAATGAAGATCATTCCATAGCTCTTTTGGAAAAAGTCGTTTTGCATCTTTTTCAGTCTGGGTAACATTTTTACCATTGCTAAACCCCCAACGATATAACAATCTATGAATATGTGTATCTACAGGAAATGCGGGTACTCCAAATGCTTGTGACATAACAACACTAGCAGTTTTGTGCCCCACGGCAGGTAACTCTTCAAGGGCTTCAAAACTTTGAGGAACTTCGCCATTATGTTTATCTATTAAAATATGTGATAAGCCATGTATTCCTTTAGCTTTCATAGGACTTAACCCAACAGGTTTTATAATCTCTCTAATTTCTTCTACAGATAATCTAATCATTGCATGTGGATTATCTGCTCGATCAAATAATAAAGGAGTAATTTGATTTACTCTAACATCTGTACTTTGAGCACTCATTAATACAGCTATGAGTAATGTATAAGGATCTTTATGATCTAAGGGGATTGGTATCTTGGGATATAATTCTTGTAACGTTTTAATGGTAAAGTCAACTTTTTCCTGCTTGGTCATTGTATCTATTAGTTTTATGCTAAAGTAAAAAATAATTGACCGGGTATAATCCAGAACAATCATTAAATTTTTGATAAAACTAATGAATGAGTCCGATTTTTGTTTTAATTTTATCAAAAAAGTTTAAACAAAATATAGCACATAAATCATTACAAATGACAACATTAAAAACAGGAGATAAAGCTCCGGATTTTACAGCTTTAGATCAGGATGGAAACACGATTACATTACATGATTATATAGGGAAAAAGTTAGTAATTTTTTTCTACCCTAAAGCTAGCACTCCAGGTTGTACAGCTGAGGCATGTAATCTTAAAGATAATTATCACACCTTTCAAGCACAAGGATATGAGATTTTGGGAGTAAGTGCTGATAGTGCAAAACGACAGCAGAATTTTAAAAATAAATTTGAATTACCTTACCCATTATTGGCAGATGAAGATAAGACTGTAATAGAAGCATTTGAAGTATGGGGCCCCAAGAAATTTATGGGTAAAGAATATGATGGCATACATCGCACTACATTTGTTATTGATGAAAATGGAATTATATCTGAGGTAATTTCTAAAGTTAAAACCAAAGATCACGCAGCACAGATATTGTAAAAAAATTATAGATGCTATTTCTAAGGATATTTTACAAAAAAATAGAATGACGTAAATAATAACACGTTTTTTAAAACATGAAAAAAAGAGATAACATTAGTTATCTCTTTTATCTTTGGTATATATTAGTTTTTGATTTTACTTTATTATAATGTTAAGTAAAATCAAAAACACCTCATTTTATTGTTTATAAAGCCTCGTAGACTTCTAATACAAAAAAAGGGTTAATAGCACATTTGATTACCACATCTACTATATAAA
Source organism: uncultured Aquimarina sp. (assembly GCA_947501475.1). Lineage (GTDB taxonomy): Bacteria > Bacteroidota > Bacteroidia > Flavobacteriales > Flavobacteriaceae > Aquimarina. The sequence goes on from CANMWA010000015.1 coordinate 48,917, forward strand.
GCTGTCTGAGTACATGTAGGTGTACAAGAATAATGGCCTCCTTTAGTTTTAAGTTGTTCTAACTTAGAAATAGTTTCCTTATTTAAATTCAATTTTAAAATTTTAGTTTTTTTCATAATTTATGTGTTAATGCCTAAATTTTATAAAGGTCTTCGGCTATACCTTGATTACTAATCTAATAAGACTAAGTTATGTAATATTTTAGAGGGTAAAAAGATGTACTACCTTAGATTTATAAATTTAAGGCAGCTTAATTGTATATATTATTTAAAACTTTGGGTTCTATTATTTAATGCAATAGATGTCTATTGAAATATAAAAAGGCACCATATTTAGAAATAAATATGGTGCCTTTTTTATACGCTGATTATAATAGTTATTTTGTTTTTACAGGTTCAATGCTTTTGTATCCAAAGAAGTTATTAGCTTTAATCATTTCAGGAATTAAATCTGGTAATTGATCTTCCCATCCAGATTCTCCATCCTGAATTTTTTGTAATACTTCTCTTGAAAATATATCCATTATAGTTGGATCATAATCTGTAATATCTTGTAGTTTTCCATTGTATTTAAAGAACTTATATAGTTCTTTCATCCTAGGATGTACTTTAAGATTATCACTATCGGTCAATTTACCAGTGGTATGGTTTTTTAATGGATACAAATATACTTTCAGATCTTTAAAGAATAATTTACCAAAAGCTTCAAGAATACCGCCGCTTAGGTGTCTATAATATTTCTCGTCAAAAATATCCACCAAATTACTTACTCCCATTGCCAACGCCATTCTTTCTTTTGTGTAATTTGAGAAATACTCTACTACTTTATAATACTCTTTATAATTTGAAATCATTACGGTATGCCCCAGAGAGCAAAGTAACCTAGCTCTAGCCATAAAATCTGCTTCGTCGATTTCTCCTTCTGCTCTTAAATTTGATAAGGTAATTTCAAAAATCACAATTGTTTTATCTTTATTTACCTTATTTTCACTCAAGAACATATTGAGAGATTTTTTGTAGATGTCTATATTAACCTTGGTAACAGGTCTAAAACTTCCTCGTAGCGCTAATATATTCTTCTTGTATAATATCGCTGCTGGTAATATATTATTTCCATCAGAGCCAAACATTACAGCTTCGGTCATACCATTTTTTACGAGCTGTAAACTCATTAAACGATTATCTACTTTAGTAAATCTTGGGCCAGAAAAGTTGATAGTATCGATCTCTATCTGATCTTTATCTAAATGATCATATAAATATCGCAAGAGTTTTTTTGGGTTATCATATTTATAGTATGCTCCATAGATTAGATTTACTCCCAGTACTCCCAGAGTCATTTGCTGTAATTTGGCATCGTTTTCATGAAATCGTATATGCAAGGTGATTTCATTATACTCTTCATTAGGAACCGTTTGATAACGTATTCCTACCCAACCATGACCTTTGTATTTTTTAGCAAAATCAATAGTAGCAACAGTATTTGCATAACTAAAAAATAGTTTGTTAGGATGTTTTTCTCTTGTAATTCTTTGCTCTATAAGATTTACCTCATGCTTCAGCATTTTTTTTAGTCTTGCTTCGGTAACATATCGTTTATCATTTTCGATACCATAAATAGCATCACTAAAATCTTTATCATAAGCACTCATAGCTTTTGCTATAGTACCCGATGCACCACCAGCTCTAAAAAAATTACGTGCAGTTTCTTGACCAGCACCTATTTCAGCAAAGGTGCCATAGATGTTTTGGTTAAGATTAATACGTAAAGCTTTACTCTTTATTGAAGGGACAGATTCAAATTCTTTATCTCCCATAATTGTAATAGGCATAGTAAAAAGGGCTTTTTTTGTTTAATGTAAAGGTAATAATACCTTAATTATTAAAAAAGCCTGAAAGTGAATTTCTACTTTTAATTATAATTGATAATAATAATTAAGATAACCGTGTAATCTTTGCCAAAAAAATATAATTACATTTGTCTTAGCAAACATCTTATGGAAGTAATTTTTCTTGGTACTGGCACTTCACAAGGTATTCCTATTATAGGGAGTGATCATCCTGTTTGTTTGAGCGATGATCAAAGAGATAAAAGACTGCGTGTTTCTGTATTGATAAGCTGGGATCACTATCATTATGTGATAGATTGTGGACCAGATTTTAGACAACAGATGCTATCAAATAAGGTTTCTAAAATTGATGGTATAGTTTTTACTCACGAGCACGCTGATCATACTATGGGTTTAGATGATATAAGACCATTTTTTTTTAGACAAGGCGATATCCCTATTTATGCTCATAAACGAGTTTTGAGAGCTTTAAGATCAAGGTTTGATTATATTTTTGCATCAGAGAACAAATATCCTGGTGCACCCAGTGTTATCGAAAATGAATTGATTAATACTCCGTTTACATTAGGAAATCTAGATATTGTTCCAATAAATACAATGCATAATCGTTTACAAGTCTTTGGGTTTAGATTTAAAGATTTTGCCTATCTAACAGATGTTAAAACGATTGATCAAGAAGAAAAAGAGAAATTAAAAGATGTTAAAGTGCTGGTTGTAAATGCACTTAGAATTGAACCGCATCATTCGCATTTTAATCTCGAAGAAGCATTAGATTTTATTGAAGAAATGAAACCAGAGAGAGCGTATTTAACACACATAAGTCATATGTTGGGTTTTCATGCCGAAGTAGAGAAAATATTACCCAAAAATGTGTTTATTGCATATGATAATTTAAAAATAACTATATAAACATGAGAAATAAGATTTTTTTATATCTATTCATTTTTACTGCATTATTTGTTCTTTTTCAATTTATGAACGCCAAAAAAGCAAAAGAATCATATGATGCAAAGATTGAAAACCTTCAAGACAGAATAAAAGAACAGGATTCGTTAAAAACTGCAGTGATAGATTCTTTGATAGAGGTAAATATGGATCTTACTTATTTTACATTAGAAAACAATGAAGATGCTGTGAGTTATTTTGAGGAAATGGGATATGAGTCAAATAAACTAGCACTTACTATAAGCGATCAAATTATTAAGCAGAATAAACCCGGTAAAGATAATCCGATTGTACCTTTTGTGGGTATGGAAGGTAATATGGCTATTAATAAAGTACGCCTTTTAAATCATAAATGGATTATTGCAGATTTTACTGATGGTGTGTATTGGGGAGAACTGTTTATTAGCTATGACGTAAGAGAAGATGGTGTCGTTGATTTTGAAGTAGAAAAATCTTTTTTATATCCTAAAAGCTAAATGTAGGATAAAGTATTACTAACCATGCATATAGTGAAGCAACAACATCTATTAGTACACCAAATTTTTAAAAAAGAAATCCTTACAGAGGATGAAATTCATTTTATTTTTTCAAAGTTTAGCACAGAAACTTTTAGCAAAGGTGATATTGTGCTTACTACCGATGAAAAAGTAACCTATCAATATTATGTTTTAGATGGATGTTTACGTACATTTTTTATTGATGTTTCGGGCAAAGAATATACACTGCAATTTGCAGTAAAAGATTGGTGGATTAGTGATTATACTGCTTATTTTGAAGAGAAGAAATCAATTTTAACTATCGAATGTTTGCAAGAAGCAACATTATACAAGATTTATAAAACCGATATCGAAGAAATCTACAAAAAAATACCCAAAATTGAGATCCATTTTAGGAAGAAGCTTGAGAAAGCATTTTCAGGTTTTCAGAACAGGATATTGAGTAATCTTGCAAAACCAGCAAAAGAACGCTACATTGATTTTATAAACATGTACCCAGATATTGAAGCAAAAATAAAAAACTACCATATTGCTTCGTATTTAGGAATAACAACAGAAAGTCTGAGCAGAATTAGAAAAGAGCTAATCACTCGCTCATAAATTATCATACATCAATTTTTTTGTCAATTCCAAGTGGTACTTTTGTTGTATATAACCTAACAAAATCAAAAATATCATGAATAAATTAGCCATTGCTTTATTGGTACTAACTTTTGCTTCTTGTGGCAAAAACAAAGAGGTTAATGTTGTAAAAGAACAAGCACAACTTACTAAGGAAGAAACTACACAAGCTAAAAAGATACTTTTTGTATTAACCAGCCATTCAGAATTAGGAGATACTGGTGTAAAAACAGGTTTTTGGGTTGAAGAATTTGCAACTCCGTATTATGCTCTCAAAGACAAAGGTTTTGAAATCACTTTAGCTTCGCCTAAAGGAGGTCAACCACCGATTGATCCAAAAAGTGAATTGCCAGATTTTCAAACATCATCAACAAAAAGATTTGATACAGATAAAGAAACTAAAGAACTTTTGACAAACACATTAAAATTAGCAGATGTTAGTCAAGCTGATTATGATGCTGTATTCTATCCTGGTGGTCACGGACCATTATGGGACCTATCTGAGGATAAGAATTCTATTGCTTTAATAGAAGAATTTTATAAAAATAATAAGCCTGTAGCTGCTGTATGTCATGCTCCGGCAGTATTTAAAAATACTAAAAACGCAGATGGTACTCCTCTAGTAAAAGGTAAGAAGGTAACTGGTTTTACAAATACAGAAGAAGCAGCAGTAGCGTTAACCAAAGTGGTTCCGTTTTTGGTTGAAGATATGCTTGTAGAAAATGGAGGAATCTACTCTAAAGGAGCAGATTGGAGTCCTTATGCTGTAGAAGATGGATTATTAATCACAGGGCAAAACCCTGCTTCTGCAGAATTAGTTGCAGAGTTATTGGTTAAAAAACTGAAATAAAATAGTAGTAAACACAAACTCAACCAAAAAAAGGCTGCCAGTATTGGTAGCCTTTTTTGGTTTGTTTTGTGTATGTAAGTTGGTTAAGGTTGATTATTTTTTGTATAATTTCTTTTTACTTAGTATTCCATTTATTTCTATAATGGCAATATAAATTCCCTTTGCTACTGTAGCATCATTCTCTGATCTTCCATCCCATGTATAAGTAAAACCTTTGTCATTTTCTTGGTCGGTAACTAAGTTGCGAACCAAATTACCATTAAGGTCATAAATGTTGATAGATACTTTGGTTTTAGCCTTCGTTGTATTTGAAAAAGTCACCTGGTCTATAAATGTATTTGGATACACCTTTATGTTACTCTCAAGACTTACTTCTTTTTTGTCTTTTCTGTTTTGTTGCCATGGTTTTCCTAAGGGTTGATCTAACCAAAGTAGGATAAATTCGTTATCATCTGGTAATCCAGTGCCTAGATGTCTACCAATACTAAAAGGGTAATTGTTATCATTGAGTACCCCTATCAAAAATGGGTTGAATACAACCACACTTTCTATAGTTACAAATGGAAATGCAAAATCTTTTCCAATACCTATATCTCCAGCTAACCCAGGTTTAGAAATACCGCGAATATCATTGATCTTTAATAAATCAACATTTTGTCTTTTTTGTACCAGCTCTTTATCTTGATCTAATTGTACTTCGTATATGGTTTTAAATCCATTCAAATCACCTTGAGATCCATCGCGTTCAATAATTAAACCACGATTTTTATTGAACATAATAAAATCACCAATAGCAGTTGCTCTTTTGTTTAATGGATACTGAAACATATGACCAGTATATGATTTACTGGTTAAATCGAATTCATGTATCAGTAAGTTATTGTTTTCAGAATCAACTAAGGGTTTTTCTAGCAATGGCAACAGTGTTTTTTTATCTATACTCAATGCCATTCCTTCAAAACCACCGCTTCCTTTTACTCTAAAAGGAGAATCTAGCTTTGTGTTACGATATGGCCAATATAAACCTGCTAACCATGGAGTATTTTGCCCATTTTGATCTTGAAGATTAGTACCATCACCTATTTCTCCTACTTTTGGAAAATCACCAAATAAGCATACTGTGCGAATTTCTGGATACTCTTTGTGTACAATCAATAAAGTTCTAAAATCAAAACTTTGGATGTCTGCACGGTCTGTGAGGTTGTTTCTTACAATAACATCAGCTATTGCTCTTGTAAAAGTTTCTGGGTTTACAGTGCGATCAGCATAAACATCACCACGATCATCGGTATCGGTTCTTGGATTTATTTTTGTTTCTATATTAAAACGAACCTTGGATGCATTCTTCCAACGTTGCGTGGCTTGATGATCTGATGCTCCAAGCCCGTTTTCGTAGTATGCTGTATAAAATGTAACAAAATCAAACAATTGCTGTAATGAAGGTATGATATAAGGATCTATAAAGTTATTTTGCTTTGCAAAAGCAACAGCAACAGGGGATAATGACAAATCATTTGTTTGAGCAGGTCTTCCGTTTAGGGTTTTATCTGCGATAAATGTGCTCTGAATTTCATTTAGCGTTATATCCTTTACCAATACTTCATCTTCAAATTCATAAATAGTTCCATCGATTTTACGAGTTTTTGCAGCTTCAATATGTGGATCATGACCTAAGATAGGAACACCATCTAGCGTTATACCGCAATCTGTTTCTAGAGTTGGCATCAGATAGTCTAATGCAGCTTCCATTGCTGGTAATGTGTTTTCGGGCCTTAAATTTCTTGCTCCTCTATGTCCTTGTGCATCAAATAGGTTAACATCTATCAAACCATCAACATCTATAAAATCTGGCTGTCCATCTTTATTATTATCATAGTTTTGTACTGCTTCTAATAATAGATCCGGACGATCCGAAATAATTCCTTGCACCCCAAGATCTAATAATAGTTTCATGTTTTCAAGATCATTTACTGTATATACAACTACAGGATGGCCAGCTTTGTTTAAGGATGATACATTATGCAGTTCGCTAGAAGCTGCTTTCATTCCGGCTGGAGGGTTTTCACGACTGGTTACTTTAGTATTGTCATTTTGGTCATCTAGCATTACAAACCAAGGTGACATTACTGGATTTTTACTACCATAGGCTCTTGCATGCGATCGTATAGCATTCATAATTCTTAGGGCACTGATCTCTTCATTATATGGGTTTTGTGGGGCTCTTAACTCTTTTCCAGGGTTTTCAAAATCAGGGAGAGCAATAGGAGCATCTAAGAGTATACCATTTTTATCAAAATGCAATAAAAATGGGCCAAATTCATCGCCAATCCAATAATTACCATTTGATGTTCTTTGCATGGATTCGATATCAAAATCTGCTCCAGTAAGTATTCGCTGATCAGTAAAATGATTAGTAATAGCAAAAGGAATTAATCGATTTGGGTCTTTCAATTCGATATAGTCTATAACTTCAATAGAACCATCTCCAAAACCTATAATTCTTTTAAAATTGGGTTTGATTTTATAGATACGTAAGTTATAGTCTGATGAATTTTCGATACTACCAAATCCGTTATCAGACAAAGCCATAAATGTTCTGTCATAATTATTAAGTATTGCTGAAAAACCTTGTATTGGTTGTTTATCTTGAAAAGGAACTGGTTGTTGATTGATTAATCCTTGGTCGATATATTGTCCAGAGGTAGGGCCTTCAGAGAAACTAGCAGCAGGCAAAACTGCTCTTGATACTAGGATGTCTCTAAAGTTAAAAAAGGACTTACCAGTTCCTTTTGAGTATATTCTTGAATTATAATTATTGTCTATCGGAAGATTAAATTGAGATTGTTCTTCTTTTTTCTCTAAAGTCTGAGCTTGGGTTCGTGATAGAGTAAATCCTAAGCTTACTATAATAAAGAAAACTGTAAGATTTGCTTTTTTGATAAAAAAGGAGTAATGATTCATGTGTAATACATTTAAGATTAATTAGGTTTAAGACATTCTAAAATTACTTAGTAAGTATTAGAGAATTGTTTGTCTAATATCAACAAATGATTAGCATATGGTTAGCTATCTTATGATTTGGTAATATAGAGTTCATATAGGTTATTAATCTATCGAAAACGTTGTAGTGATATTTTATGATTTTTAAGGCATAAAGCGAATTTTGTTGAATATTCAGTAATTTTAAGAGTAGACATGCCGCTGTAGTTTTATTCTAAGTGGATTCAGTTATATTTGATTTTAATTCTACATAAAGAAAAATATATATCAAAATGAATATCAGGTTCCTCTCCTTTGTATTATGCATAACAATTACCGTAACAACGATTTCTTGTAAAAAGGAATATGAAGGCCCGTATCAAGGGTATAAAAATAAAGAAGCATATATCGAGGTATATAAAGATAATGGAACCTATATTATTAAACCTTACTCAAATAAAATTATAGAGACTTCTTTTATTCCGACAGGTGAAGAATATACTCCAGAGTCACATGCGGTAGTGCTACAACCTCAAAAAACTAAAATATTGATTGTAGAGACTGACAGTGTATTAACAATACAGACTAATGGTATAGATATTAATATCAATAGAGAGCCTTTTCAGATATCATATTCATATAAAGGAAAAGAGCTAATCTCTGAAAAAGCAGGTTATATAAAAACAGATTCTACAGAAATTCTAGATTTTAATCTAGATAAAGATGAAATAATCTATGGAGCAGGAGCCAGGGTGGTAGGAATGAACCGAAGAGGAAAAAAACTTCAGCTATATAATAGAGCACATTATGGGTATGAAACACACTCAGAGTTAATGAATTTTACGATGCCTTTAGTGCTTTCTTCCAAAATATATGCTGTTCATTTTGATAATGCTCCTATAGGGTTTTTGGATATTGATAGTAAAAAGGATAATACATTACAATATGAAACCATAAGTGGAAGAAAAACCTATCAGGTGGTTGCGGGCGATAATTGGAAAGATTTGATGAATCAGTATACAAACCTTACAGGAAAGCAACCATTGCCTCCCCGTTGGGCTTTTGGTAATTTTGCTAGTCGGTTTGGATATCATTCTGAAAAAGAAACCAGAGAAACTGTAGATAAATTTATAAAAGACAGTATTTCTTTGGATGCGGTTATTTTGGATATCTATTGGTTTGGTAAAGATATTAAGGGACATATGGGTAATCTTGAGTTTTTGAATGACTCTTTTCCCACTCCAAAACAAATGATTAATGATTTTAAGGATAAAGGTGTAAAAACAGTACTTATTACTGAACCTTTTGTCTTATCAACCTCAAAAAAATGGGATGAAGCTGTAGAAAAAAGTGTTTTAGGGAAAGATTCTGTAGGTAATCCGTTTACCTATGATTTTTATTTTGGAAATACTGGCATTATCGATATCTATGATCCAAAAGGGGCAGCTTGGTTCTGGAATATCTATAAAAAATATACCAAAGAATATGGTGTAGCCGGTTGGTGGGGAGATCTAGGAGAGCCCGAAGTACACCCATCAGATTTACAACATGCAACAGGTAGTGCAGACGAGGTTCATAATATCTATGGTCATGACTGGGCAAGATTGGTTCAAGAAGGATATCAAAAAGATTTTCCAGATCAGCGTCCGTTTATTTTAATGCGAGCAGGATATTCTGGATCACAACGTTTTGGTATGATTCCTTGGTCTGGGGATGTAAGTAGAAGTTGGGCAGGATTACAACCACAAACCGAGATTGCTCTACAAATGGGAATGCAAGGAATGGGGTATATGCACTCAGACCTTGGTGGATTTGCGGGGGGAGAAGTCTTTGATCCAGAATTGTATACACGTTGGTTACAATATGGGGTGTTTCAGCCCATATTTAGGCCACATGCACAGGAACATATAGCGCCAGAACCTGTTTTTCATGATCAAAAAACAAAAGCATTAGCCAAGAAGAGTGTAGCGCTTCGATACAGTTTATTGCCTTATAATTATAGCATAGCTTTTGATAATAATCAAACAGGAATGCCCCTGATGCGCCCCTTGTTTTTTGAAGATGCTAATAACAAAGAATTATCTGAGGTTAGTTTTACATATCTATGGGGAGATAATTTTCTGGTATCACCCATTGTAAAAGCTGGTGTAGTTTCGATGGATGTCCTTTTTCCGAAAGGGTCAAATTGGTTTGATTTTTTTACGGGACAAAAATATGTGGGCGGTATCTATAAAACGGTAAGTGTGGTCGAGGATCACATTCCGGTATTTGTAAAAGGGGGATCATTTATCCCAATGGTACAACCAGTGCAAACTACAGATGATTATACAACAAAAGAACTTATAATACACTACTATCATGACCAACAAGTAGCAACTAGTTCTGGAAAATTATATGATGATGATGGTAAAACACCAAATGCTTATGAAAATGGTAAGTATGAGCTATTAAAATTTGATAGTACAGCATCATCAGAAGAACTTTCTATTCATTTTTCTTCAGAAAAAGGGACTGATTATGTTTCGAGTACTCGAAATATTACGCTAGTAATTCACAATATAGATAGTGCACCAAAATCGGTAGCTATAGATGGTAGTGATCTGCAATTTGACTGGAGCGAAGAGTACAACACCCTAAAAGTTATTTTGGACTGGAATTCTTCAAAAATTAAGAATGTGATAGTTTCTTTTTAAAGTTGTTTGTGCATAAGATTGGCATATCCCTAATGTTTTCTGTAACAGTTGTTTGTTTAGGATAAAATGTTATATTTGCAGGATTAAAAGTGTTAATTTTCACTTAAAAAAGAATAATCCTACCCAAATACTAACTATTTAACCTCTTATGAAATGCGTCAAAGCTAATTAAGTTGAGTACAACTGGTATGTGTAATGGCGAATTTCATCTGACAATTAAAACAATACAAAGAACAGATGAAACGAAATTTATTTAGAATTTTTTTACTCGCTCTTGCGATAATGGCATACTCTTGTAGTGCAGAAGACGCTGTAGATGGTATGGATGGAACCAATGGTACAAATGGAGTAGATGGATCCGATGGACAAAACGGTACAGATGGAACAGATGGCAACAATGGAGAAGATGGTACTGATGGTGTCGATGCAGGAGGGGTTACTTATTTGATTTTAACTGGTGAGATTACTGATGCAGAAGCGGCTACCAAAATAACAGAAAGAGTAGGGCCTAACACTCAATTTGTTATTGTACAGAATACCACAAACCTTACTACAGTAGATTTTTCTAGTATTACAGAAGCGGTAGAAGTAGATATACGCGATAATAAGTTGTTATCTACCGTTAGACTTCCAAACTTAGCAACATTGATTACCTCATTACAGGTAAATAGAAACCCAGCACTTACTTCGGTAGAAATACCATCTTTATTAAGTGCAGATTTAATAAACTTCAGTAATAATAAAGTTTTAGCAGAAGTTAATGCACCTTTGCTAGTTGAATCTACTGAAGTTGAAATTAGGAGTAATGAAATGCTAACAATGATTTCTTTCCCAGAGTTACAATCAGCAGATTTAACTATACTTCGTAATGATCTTTTAGGAACAGTATCTTTACCTTTATTAACAGATGCTGGTAGAATAAATATTCTTGATAGTAAAGCATTAACTACTATTGATTTTCCACAATTAGTAGGATCAGGAATTATAATTGTTAGTTCTAATGAAGTATTATCAACAATTAATTTTCCTTTACTCGAGGATATTAATTTCCTTAGTATTGCTAATAATGACGATTTAATATCTTTTATCTTACCTAAGGTAGCAACGTTTGGTAATTATGTAAGTAGAACGTCAGATGGAGTTGTGACTCCTGATCCAGACCAGGAAAGTAGTACTGCTGTACTGAGAATTCGTAATAATAGTAATCTAGCCAGTTTTGAGATTCCTCTTTTGACTGTTGTTAAAAAAGGAGGAATAAATGTAAGATTTAACACTAAGTTAGCTACATTAAACATAGATTCTCAACTCACGTCTGTAGAAGGTATTGTTACAATAGAAAGTAATCCAATATTATCTACCTTAAATTTTGAAAAAGTAACAGTTATATTTGGATTAAATATTTCTGAAAATTCAGGATTGCTAGCAATAGATTTTCCTTTATTAGAATCAATTAATAATATTGATAACGGTTCTACAGATAGTTACAGTAATAGAATTGGGTCTAATACATCGTTAACAACTTTTAATGCTCCTTTTTTGCAAAATATTTCTGGAAACCTGTATTTCAGTCAAAATACTATAATAGATACTCTAAATTTACCATCATTGCTTAGTGTTAACACAATTGATGTGAATACTAATACAAGTTTAACTTCGATAAGTCTCCCTTCTATTACAGATTTTAATACTTCTTTAATTGTTATTGGAAGTGACTCCTTATCGAGTGCCTCGGTAAATAGTATATTGGCTCAGCTAGTATCTATTACCCCTGCGATTACCGGTAAAATTATATCTTTATCAGGTACAGCAACCGGTCAGGGAGCTACAGATGCTCAAACACTTATAGATAATGGAAATGACGTATTTGTAAACACTACTATATAAATAATAATTTTATAGAAAGTATTTAAAAGGAAGCTATTTTTAGCTTCCTTTTTTGTTTCTAACTCTTTTTTAAGAACACATAGGATGTAAAATAGTGTAAAGATTTTTAAATTAGTAGTTACACCAATTCATAGTACAATTCTTAGTCATGGAGAAGAACAAATCAGTAAAAGAGTTTATTATTAAAAAAAAGCATTGGAAAAAAGAATTAGAGGTATTAAGATCCATAATGCTTTCTACAGAAATGAAGGAGACTATTAAATGGGGGACACCTGTATATACAGTAGATGATAAAAATGTAATAGGAATTGGTGCGTTCAAATCTTATGTTGGTATCTGGTTTTATCAAGGTGTATTTCTCAAAGATGCTTCAAAGAAATTAATCAATGCTCAAGAAGGTAAGACCAAAGGTTTACGGCAATGGAGATTTAATGCGTTAGATGAAATAGATGAAGCCTTAGTACTTCAGTATGTAAAAGAAGCTATTCAGAATCAAAAAGAAGGCAAAGAAATTAAACCTGAGAAATCAAAAGATATAGAAACGCCTATGGAGTTATTAAGTGCTTTTCAGGAAAACAAGAATCTTAAAAGATCTTTTGACAATTTTACCCCCTTCAAACAAAAAGAATTTATTGAATATATTACCTCAGCAAAAAGAGAAACTACCCGTTTTTCTCGTTTAGAAAAAATCATCCCAATGATTCTTCAAGGTGTAGGAATAAATGATAAATATAGATGAATTGTTATCTGATTTTTAACTTTTTATTACCAAATACTCTTCATAAAGCAATTTTATAAGACAAAATAGAGTGATGTTTTTTATTTTTTTTCAATAAAATACTTGTAAATTTCATTACCTAATTTTGATTGATTTTTTATAAAACTCAGATTTCTGTTTTAATAAAATCATATTTAATGATAGTCTTTTTTGCCATTATAATAATTGTTTAACCTTATTTTTGTTCTTAACATAATATTAGTAAGAAAAATAACTTTCCTTCTTTCTTTTTTAGACTAAAAAACACATGCATTAAAATACTTTAAGACGCATCAAAATTAGTACGGCAAAACCGTATTTTTTCAATATTAAAACAAGTTGATTATTTGAAAATCAGAAAGTTAATATGTTAAAATTATTTATTTATTAGCATATTGTTAAATTTCTGAAATCGTTTTTTTGAATGGATTAAACCCCTAATTTTGTATCAGAATATTGTAGGAAACAGCTATGATATTTAAGTGTTTACGTCCCAAAATAAAACATGAACTAATGACAAAATTTGAATATCACAAGATTGTAAAGATCGAAGAAAATTCTCCTTTAGAAAATAGATTATATACTCTATTTAAAGCTGCTATTAGTGATGAGGTTTCTATTACTCATTTTAGAAAACTATTTACAAAGTATGATAGTATGGATATGCACATAATGATAAAAAATGGCAAAGATATAGGTATGTCATATTTTATGTATTGTAAAAATCCAGAGTATAAAAAAGACTTGTATATCAGATTAGGTATTGGTATAATTAAAGAAGAAAGAGGTGGAGCTTTTTTTCCGAAAAGTATAATTTTAAAAACAATGCTTAAAGCCAGGTTAAGGTATCTTTTTAAGAATATTTTTATGGTAGCCATCACCATGAATCCAATAGTATATGTTGCTACTTGTAAATACTGGAAGTATACGTACCCTAATCCAATTATTAATACTCCACAAAGTATTTTGGAGCTAAAGAACAGGACATTAGATCTTTTTCAAATGAATGAAATCGAAGAAGACATAATAGGTATCCCTTTTTCTATGCCTGGAATTGAAGATGCAAAAAAGAAATTTGCTGATCCCCAAAGTAATAATGCTTTTATTAAATATTTTGCAACAAGAGTCAATGCAGAAGAAACTGATAGAGGATTATTAACTTTTATTCCAGTTAATTTTATAAACTTATTTATTGTTGTTTTTAGAAAAACAAGAACTGATGTAATGAGGTTTATAAACAAAATACTCGAAGAAAACGGAATACCAATATTTGAGCAGTATAGTCCAGCAAGATAGTGATCCAAATAAAAATACAATATCAAAAACCTCACAAGTATAAGACTTGTGAGGTTTTTTTGTGTATTATAATAATTTTATCCTAAGATCTAATATAAGAAATTAAGAGCGGTTAAATCATCACCATTAAATGGTCTATCTCCACCATCCGAACATGCCAACATCCAAGACCCTGCCTGTACAGTTGCACCAGCTGGAGTACCAGGGATTAGATTGGCGCCAACACCACCATCTCCTTCATTATTAGTTGCTCCGCCACAAGAGACGCTTCTATCAAAGAAATCTGTGTGTCTGAAACCAATACAGTGTCCCATCTCATGAGATACTATAGTTGCAATCCCTCCTGTGTCAAATTGCCTTGAAAGCCTACCGCTTAAAGAAATTTGATTGAATGGATCACCATTGGCAGTAGGAAAACCTGCTGAACCAAGAACGCCAAAAAACTCTAGAAAAAAGTTTAATCGTGTTATAGATATATCGGCGTTATTTGAACTATTGACCCTTTGAAAATTGATTTCTAGGCCTTCAGCATTATAACGTTGAATTGCTAGATCTACACCAGCTTGGGTAGCAGCATTAAATCTTGAACTTACAAATACTGTAATAGTTCTATTACCATTGGTAGCAACTAAGTTATCTGTGCTATACTGTTTGGAATCTGTAGAAATAACATCATTTTTTACAGGGCGCATAATATCATCATAAGTAAGGAGGATATCTCCTTCTACAATGTAGCCATCTTCAAATTTAATGGGTGGTTGATCAGTGACATTAAACCCTGAAGTTTCTAGTGCATCTAGCACCTTAACAGATACTTCTTGTTTAACCATCGTTTCTTCTTCTTCTTGCTCACAGGCAACAAAAAGAACACTCAACAAAAGAGTGAGTGCAACTAATGAATTGAATTTTTTCATGATTTAGTAATATTTAAGTTTGTGTTATGTATCTTAAATATACTTCAAAAATCATAAAAAAATATACTGTAAAGTGTTAATAATTAGTTATTTATGAGGTTTTTTAATTGATTGTTAATAGCACATAAAAATAATAAGTAGATACACTTTTAAATTTTATGGTTTAACCATTCTTTGAACTGATAAAAATTTTGGGGAGCCACACCATGACCTACCGGAAATTCATTTAATGTAGTATGAATACCTAATTCTTTAAGTCGATTAGGAGCTTTACGAGCCCAATCAATAGGGATTACTTGATCTACACTACCATGAGAACAATAGATATTAAGGTTAGTAAAATCATTCTTTTCATATCCATCTTTTAAGATATCTTCATTTAAATATCCACTTAAAGCAATTACGTTCTTTACCTTTTCTGGATAAGAAAGCGCTACTGAGTAACTTAAAATTGTTCCTTGACTAAACCCTAGTAATGTAACATTATCGGCATCCAAGTTATAGGCTTGTATAGCTTCATCTATAAAATTGGCAATTTTATCTCGAGATTCTATGGCTTGTGCATCATCACTAAATTTTCCTTGAGCAGCATCAAAGTAAATAGCATACCATGCATTTCCGTGGGGTTGCATTGGGTAGGGGGCACGTACAGAGATGATAAACAGTTCTTCTTGTAGTTCGGTTGCAAATGAAAAGAGATCGTTTTCATCGCTTCCGTAACCATGAAACATAAATAAAACAGGGGTTTTACCTTTTTTTATGGTGGGTTCTTTAACGATATGATTTAGCGATAATGTTTTGGTTTGCATGGGTATTGTAATCAATATTAATACTAGTTTCTTTAATTAGTTACTTTATAAAACGAAACCATTCTTGAAATAAAGGACCTAAAAGAGGTGTTGTTTTTTGCTCTTCTCGTATAGCTGTAATTAAACCAAAAACCCAAAGGACAAAAATGAATATATAAAAAGCTGAAGAAATAGGCCAAGAATCAAAAACGCTTACTAAAGCTCCTAGTATGTAAAATGATATATTAATACCTAAGGCTTGTCTTATATGAAAGCTAGCAAATAGATTATTCTTATCATTATTCATAAAAAAAGCAATAATGGTACCTATTAATGTAATATAAGCTATTATAGCGGCTGTTTTTCCTTGTTTTGCGTAATCTGATTGCATGTTGATCGTAATATGTTGTTTAAAACTATTTAAGTACCATTTGCCCATTGGCAATAATACCATATGTAGTGCCTTTTAAAGTTTTACCTATAAATACACTGTTTTTTGAGGTTGATAGCACCTGTTCATTTTCAAAGACAACATCAATTTCTGGATTAAATAAAGCTAATTCGGCTTTATTTCCTGTATTGATAGTATTATTGTCGATTCCAAAAATGGTTTTACCATTAGTGAGCATAGCTACAGATTTTTCTACTCCTAGTAATTTGTTTACTCCCCCAAAAATTGTTTCTAGCCCTATTGTACCGTATTTTGCATTGTCAAATTCTACTTTCTTATGTTCTACATCCATGGGTTGATGATCACTGGTAATCATGTCAATGGTTCCGTCTTTAATCCCTAGCAACAGTGCATCAATATCGCTTTGTGTGCGTAGGGGAGGTTGTACTTTATAATTGGTGTCAAATGTTGTTAGTTCGGTATCCGTTAATGCAAGATGATGGCCAGTAACACTACAGCTTACATGCAAACCTTTGGCTTTTGCATCCCTGATCAATGCTACAGATTTTGCAGTTGATATTGTTGGGATGTGTAATTTTCCTCCAGTATATTCTAATAAGAATAAGTCTCGTGCTACTTGTAGTTCTTCTGCTAATGCAGGGA
This sequence comes from uncultured Aquimarina sp., assembly GCA_947501475.1. GTDB lineage: Bacteria > Bacteroidota > Bacteroidia > Flavobacteriales > Flavobacteriaceae > Aquimarina. The sequence goes on from CANMWA010000015.1 coordinate 66,044, forward strand.
TTCCTTTAAGACCGAGCAAAGTACTTTGTTCTTCTTCATTCACAATTCCTTTGCCCGCAATATTATTGTCTTGTGGATATGATAATACTAATCCATCAAAGTTTTGTGCATAGAGCAGGGCGATCTTCAATAAGTTTGGGTTTTGTATTGCTTTTTTATAATCGCCAAATGCTATTGCACCTGCTTGTTGCATATCATAGAGTTCTGCCAGATCTACGCCTTCAGACTTGACACTTAATGATCCTATAGGATATAGAGATACAGCATTGTTTTGTGATTTACTTATAAGAAAACCAACAGATGCGCTTGTGTCTGTTATTGGTAGTGTATTTGGGTTGATAGCAATACTGGTAAAACCGCTTTTACCGGCTACTTTTAGACCATGTGTTATTGTTTCTCGTTCTTCATAACCTGGTTCTCCAAAACTTACACTACTATCAAACCACCCCTGTGATACGTGAAGATTTTCTAACGTAACTTCTTTAACATGTTCTTTAGCTTTTATCGTAGTTTGAATATCTGTAATGATTCCATTTTCGATAAGAATATCTACCGTTTGATCATGAAAAGATGATGCTGGGTCTATAACTTTAGCAGCTTTTAATAAGAAGTTCATTTTAGATATTTTAATAATAATATTTCTATAAACAGGAATATCAGCGCAAAAATAACAAACCATTTCCAAAGTTCGTTTACGCTACTCTCTTCTTTTATTTGATTAAAAAGTTCTGTCACCGATTCACTCACCTCATAATTATTAGAAGTGTTAAGTGTATAATACTGTAAGTCACTTTCAGAACTATCGTAATTATAACTAACGTGTTGTATAATTTTATTTTTATCCTGAAGCGCATAAATCCCAGCTCTAGAAGGTACATCTTCAGTAGTAACTCGAACCTTTGTCGAAAAACTTTGCTGTTTAGGAATGCTATTTTCGAGATTCGATACCAGTGATAAAATTCCATCTTGTCCTAGCGTAATGGGTACATCATAGGTGTTGGGTTGTCCTATCGTATACGAGATATCCGAAAGTTGTAAACTTTGCTTTCCAATGTTGTACAGTGTTGGGACGATCAAAGGAGAATTTTTAAAATTAGAATTCTCGCTATTAATAGCAGCAGTAAATATGTATGTTTTATTGGTTTTGTATAAAAAAGCAGAGTTATCCTCATACGATAATATCACATTAGTTGTCGCATTAGTCTGATAATAACTACTAACTTTTGGATACTGAAAATTGGTTACTGTTTTATCAAAAACTCCACGATATAGCGGGTGAGAAAAGTTTATCGTAGTAATTTTTTTGTCTTGTATTTTTCTTTCTAAATAATTACTAGTAGCGCCATTATTTACTAATTGTTGATATGAAGGTAAGTCCCCATCAGTAGCCGGAATAAAACACACTGTACCGCCTTCTTTTATAAAGGGCTGCAATGCATTAATTAGTGATATCGGGATTTGATTTATTTCATTGATAACTACCATGTTTGCATCACTAATATCATTGTAATTTAAAGCTTGCAGAGAACTGCTAGTGAGCAAAAATTCATCTGGGGTAAAGATGTTTTTTAGGAAAGTATCATTTGATTCATTTATTGCAACTACTTTGATTTTTTTAGGGGTATTAATTGTAAAATATCGCTCATTATCAAAGCTTATAGCTGGGTCTTCAAGTGTAACGCGACCATTTATTTTTAGAGTTTCATCCAAGCGAAATTCAGTCTGGATACTACCGTTTTTAGGAATCGTAACTGCAGTCTTTGCAATCAATTGATCATCATTATACAAGGCAATTGATGTGTTTTCTGCATTAACATCAATATTGCTCAAGAGCACTTTTAATAGTAGTTCATTACTACTGTTACGTTGTAAGAATAGACTATCAATTGCTATATTTTGACGAGTAACAGGTTGTAATTTTACTAGATGGGTTTTTGTATTAGAATCTATGGGTAATGTAAAGGATCCTTCTTTTTGCTGAAAATCAGATACCATGATAATACGTTTTATGGTTTCTGAAGAAGCACTTTGTAATTGTTTTGCTTTAAGGTAAGCTGTATGATATGGTATTTGATTTGATGTATACTCTAATTGTAAGAGATCATTTTGTATATCTTTTTTAGAAACGTTGATAAAAGTTTCGGTATTGGTAAATAGAGAAATAGATTCTTCTTCTGGAAGCTCGCTCAAAATTTCTTGGACAGCACGTTTTAATAACGGTCCTTTAGATCCTTTTGCTTGCATACTAAACGAATTATCTAGATACATTACAGTTTCACTTTTTTTACCCACAATATTTTCTGAAGCTAAAAATGGTTGAGCAAAAGCAATAATAATGGCAGCCAAAGCTAGTAAACGAGCTAATAAAGTAAGCCATTTTTTGATTTGAGAACTTTTACGAGTTTGTATAGTAACTGCTTTAAGAAATTGTACGTTAGTAAAACTTACTTTCTGAAAACGTCGTAACTGAAACAAATGAACTAGAATAGGAATGATAAGAGCGAAAAGAGCGTAAAGAAATTCTGGGTGTTTAAACTGCATTCCTGTTTAAAGTTTTTCAAATATACTATAAGATTTGAGATTTATGATTTACGATTTATGAATTTTTCAATGTTTTTTATATCTATACCATCAGTATACAGAGTGTATCCTAAAAATAGATGTACCTTTGTAGCTATATTCAGAAATGGCACTTCAATTTAAATTGTTATTTCTTAAACAGTTTATATGTCATTTAATACATTAGGATTATCCGATGCGCTTTTAAGAGCCATCGACAAAAAAGGGTATACCACTCCTTCACCTATTCAGGAAAAAGCTATTCCGCCGATTTTAGAAAGAAAAGATGTTTTGGCATCTGCACAAACTGGAACAGGAAAAACCGCAGGATTTACATTACCATTATTACAAATATTATCACAAGGGCAAATATTAAGAAAAAGACCTGTACGTGCACTGGTATTAACTCCAACTAGAGAATTGGCTGCGCAGATATTAGAAAATGTAAAAGCATATAGTGAATTTCTGGATTTGCGATCGATGGTGATATTTGGAGGAGTTAATGATAAACCACAAATTAGGGGGTTAAGAAATGGTGTAGATATATTGGTTGCTACGCCAGGCCGTTTATTAGATCTGCATAATCAAAAAGCATTGTCTTTATCTAATGTTGAGATTCTTGTTTTGGATGAAGCAGATCGTATGCTTGATATGGGTTTTCAAAGGGATATCAATAAAATCCTTAGTCTATTACCCAAAAAAAGGCAAAATCTATTGTTTTCGGCTACATTTTCTAAAGAAATTAAAAAACTAGCTAACGGGATTTTACATCACCCTGTATGGGTAGAGGCTGCACCAGAAAATACAACGGCAGAAAAAGTAGATCAAAAAATATATAGAGTAGACCAAAAAAGAAAGACAGAACTCATTATTAAGTTTATAGCTGAAGGAAATTGGCAGCAAGTACTTGTATTTACCAGAACAAAACATGGCGCTAATCGATTAAGTGAAAAAATGAGTAAAGCAGGAATTACTGCTGCAGCAATCCATGGTAATAAAAGTCAGGGAGCTAGAACCAAAGCACTTGGTGGTTTTAAAAAAGGAGCAATTCGAGTATTGGTAGCTACAGATATTGCAGCTCGTGGATTAGATATCCCTTTATTGCCTCATGTTGTAAATTTTGAATTGCCAAATATTTCTGAGGATTATGTACATAGGATTGGTCGTACCGGTAGGGCAGGAGCCAGCGGAGAAGCAATTTCTCTGGTAAGTCAAGAAGAGTTAAGCTATGTTAAAGGTATCGAAAGATTGTTAGGAGAAAAGCTTAAAAGTGAAGTTATAGAAGGTTTTGAACCCACTAACAACGTAGAACATAATAATAAGCCAGCATCAAGAAACAATAGCCATAGAAAACCTAAACCTAAAAGTAATACTAGAAATTACAACAGGAGATCAAGAAGATAATATATCTATTTATTGCTATATATGACTATTGAACCAGCTAGTGAATCATGAATAGCTAACCTTTTTTCATTTCCAGATACAGTTAATAAAGATATCCAACCTATGCCCCCTTTGATTATATATCGAAGTAATGCGATATGAAATAAAATGTTCTTCTCTGGATTATTAGCTCTTTTTACTCTAATCCCAATTGCTTTATGACCAACAGTACCGCCTAACAAACTTGTAAATAAAGGATCGTATAAACAAAATATAAATACAAAAGCTATTATTTTAGCAATATTAGGAACATTATCAAAAGAAGAAAAAATATCGGTTGTAATCACTATTAGGATAATTAAAATAATAGAATCAACTATTACTGCTTTTACCCTATCAAAAACACCTGGATATATTTTTTCTTTTACTGTATTCATAACTTGTTGTTACAACTTTTCTATTATCAATATACTATTTTTTTTTCTTTTAGATTGATTTTTAAAAAATATCTAATATATAAAAGAAGATTAATATGTTATAGATCGTTTTTTAATCATACCCCCTCGCATATCATTAATACTGTGCATAATTACAAAGGCGTTGGGGTCTATTTTTTCTATTTCGCTATTTAATTTACTTATTTCTAGTCTTGTTATTACAGTGTATATAATGTCAATTTCACTCTTGTAGTTGTCATGACCTCCATGACCTTGTTTTCCTTTATAAATAGTTATACCCCTTCTCATTTTATTGGTAATCATAGAGATGATTTCTTGATTTTGTTCAGAAATGATAGTAACTCCTGTATATTCTTCAATACCTTCGATCACAAAATCAAGAGTTTTTGATGCTGCAAGATAGGTAAGCATAGAATATAAAGCTGTTTCTACAGATAGAAGGTAGGCTGCTACCGAGAAAATAACAACATTAATTATCATAATAGCATCCCCAACAGTAGTCCCTAATTTTTTACTCATAAAGATGGCCAATACTTCGGTACCGTCTAGTACGCCACCACCTCTAACAGAAAGCCCTATACCAGCTCCCAAGAAGAAGCCTCCAAAGACAGCAACTAATAATTTGTCTTGTGTGATTTCAGGAAAATCAAACATAAAAAGAGTGAATGCAAGTCCTGATATGGCTACAATTGCTCTAATAGCAAACCGTTGTCCAATTACTTTATAACCAAGAATTATAAAAGGAACATTTACGAGTACAATAAGAATGTATAATGGTACTGATGAAACTTCAGAAATAAGTAAAGAAATTCCTGTTGCGCCACCATCAATAAAATTATTTGGTAACAAAAAGCTCTCTAAACCAAAAGCTGCAGAAATTACACCTATTATCATGAAAAAAATATCTTTAAGAAGTGAAAATGCAGAAACTTTAAGCTCTCTTATTTGTATAGAAAACTCTTGAGGGTTAGTTTTTGAATCGTATGTAGCTTTTTTAAGCTTTTGAGATAAAAAAACCTGTAAAGTTTTTCGTTTCCAATTCGAATTCATAGCGTATGGTAGTATATCTCATTGGCAAATACTAATAAACATTAGTATGGTCGATTATTTATAAAGCTACATAACGTTTTTGTTCTTAAAAACTACTTTAACAAACCTTTGGGCATTAAAAAAGGCGGAGATTCAATTTCCGCCTTCTGTATATATAGTATTTTATCAGAATTCTTAAAGCTCTTCTTCTCCATACGCAAAAACTTCGGCTTTATAGACACGGTTAGAGGTTATAAATCCTAATTGATTATCTCTACCATTACTACCGATTAATCTGTTAACCCCCATAAACCAATAATAATGACCATTTACTCTTTTTCCAAAATTAGCTCCCAGATATCCTGAGGTATATACTGGGATATCATATTTTACTTTTGCATAACTACTTTGTTCTATCATTACTACTCTTCTTTTGGATCTTGCTGGTACTACAATGGTTGATCGTATTTCATCAGATACGGTATTAGATTGCGAGCCACCTTGAGTAGCACTTAGACCCACACTAATTTCTATAGAACCTTCGGTAACAAGAGGGATTCCTACTTTACCACCTATTTTGATACCTACAGACTCAGTTACAGACCAATTTGTAGAGGTGCCTCTATCGTAACGCCTAACAACAGTATGCGTATCTACCTGATCAGAATAATTATAAAATGTATGATCATAAATCACTTTTGTTTGCTCTGTGTTTTCACTTAATATTGTGATTTTTGGGGTTGCAGTTTTAATATAGGCAAAGCGACTATATTGATCTGTTATTGTTGGGTTTCGACCACTAAATCTATTTTCACTATTTACAGAGATACCATCTGGATTTCTCCCATATTTGTTTTTAACTAATTCCCTTAATTTATGTTCGTTAAAACCTAATCCTTTTAGGTGTTCAAAACTTAAACGTTCTTGTAGGTTTGATGCCGCTTTTTGGCTTTGTGCTGTTTTACTTTTAAAAGTGGTTGTATTTGGAGCCAGGTTTTGTAGCTTTTCCCATCCATTATTTTGCATTTCATCTATAGATGTATAACCAAATGCAGTCTGGATATCCTTGCCCAGTTGTTCAACATGTTCTGCTACTTGTTGTGTCTCATTTTGCGATTCTTGATTTTCTATTTCACATGAGAAATTAAAGATTAAGGATACGGCTAGAATTGTAAGTGTAAAAATTCTCTTCATTTTTATTGGTTTTAAGGTTAATATGATTTATTTGCAATCAACATGTTAAATATAGAATTAGTGATTGTTTTTGTATTGTTGTAAAACCTCAAAATATATAAGGTGGAAGAGATGTAGTTTAGAATTTTTATTTAGTATGTTGATTATGTGATTTTTACAAATAAAAAAAGGCAGAAGTTTTACTTCTGCCTTTTTAAAAAATACTTTTTATACTAGAAAATATAATATCCTACCGATATCTGGAATGCAGTATTTTTACCATCAAAACCATCTATCACGTCTGTAAGACCAAAATTATATCGTATTTGTCCAAAAAACTTAGAGATTTCAACCCCAGCACCTACAGCACCACTGATATCAAAACTCTCGGCTTCTACATTGCTTTCAAAGTCTGCAAAAGCATCTTTTACACCATCATTAACTACAAAACCAAATTGTGGTCCAGCTTCAATACTAAATACTTTGGCAAATTTAAGTTTTGCTAATATTGGTATATTCAAATAATCGACATCGATGTCATCAGTACCTTGTGCAGAATACAGTAATTCAGGTTGTATTGCAAAGGTTTCTGCTACACTAAGTTGGAGTACCGCACCAATATGATATCCGGTTCTCGAATCGGTATCTGCACTAACCTCTCCAGACTTAAGTTCATTCAAGTTTGCAAGATTAAGCCCTCCTTTAAATCCAAATTTAATGTTCTGTGCATTTGAAGAAAACGAAAAACCGACTACTGCAATTGCTAATAAAAATAGCTTTTTCATAATTGTAAATTTAAGGTTTGTTTCATTCAAATATATAAACTATTACCTTAATAAAAGGTTAAACTTCCTAATATCCGAGTATTTTTGATGTATTCTATTGAAGTAAAGATTATTGTATCTTCGCCAGTAATTTTAAACAAAATAGCAAGAATTGCAACACGAATTAACCATACAAGTTTCTCCAGAAATTGCTGCACATGCTGATCAATTAAAGAATAGTGTTGCGGGTAAAAATGATATCCCATTACATGAAATACGACACATACAGATTCTAAAACGTTCTATAGATGCTCGACAAAAGGCAATTAAAGTAAACCTAAAACTTAAAGTGTATGTTCAAGAAGATTTTATTGAACAGGCGATAGAATTACCCGATTATAAGTATGTTACTAACGCTCCCGAAGTTATTATTATCGGTGCTGGACCTGCCGGATTATTTGCGGCATTACGTTGTATAGAATTAGGGTGTAAGCCTATTGTTTTAGAACGAGGAAAAGATGTGCGTGCACGACGAAGAGATCTTAAAGCTATAAATCGAGATCATATTGTAGATGTAGATTCGAATTACTGTTTTGGCGAAGGTGGAGCTGGAACATACAGTGATGGTAAATTGTATACAAGATCTAAAAAAAGGGGAGATGTAAATCGAATCCTTAAATTATTGGTGGGGTTTGGAGCTACAGACCAGATTTTGGTTGATGCACATCCACATATTGGTACTAATAAATTACCAGGTATAATTGCGGCTATTCGTGAAAAAATTATTGAAAGCGGAGGAGAAATACACTTTGAAACACGTGTTATTGATTTTGAAGTTAAAAACCGAGAAATTAATGGTGTAACACTATTAGATGGTAGTACAATAACAGCCAATAAAATTATTTTGGCTACAGGGCATTCTGCCAGAGATATTTTTGAACTCTTATACCGCAAAAAAATAGAGATTGAAGCGAAACCATTTGCTTTGGGTGTTCGGGTTGAGCATAGTCAGCAATTAATTGATAAAATTCAATATAAATGTGACAGTAGAGGTCAATATTTACCACCATCTCCTTATAGTATTGTTAAACAAGTGCACGGTAGAGGAATGTATTCTTTTTGTATGTGCCCGGGAGGGGTTATAGCCCCCTGTGCCACTAGTCCAGGTGAAGTAGTTACTAACGGATGGTCGCCTTCTAAAAGAGATCAGCCTACCTCTAATAGTGGAATTGTTATAGAATTGCGATTAGAAGATTTTAAACAATTTTCTGAACACGGCCCTTTATCAGGAATGTATTTTCAAAAAAGTATTGAACAACAAGCATGGTTAGTAGGAGGAGAGACTCAAAAAGTACCTGCACAAAGACTTGTGGATATGGTAGAAGGAAAAACATCTGTAGACCTCCCGACGAGCTCTTATACACCGGGTTTAACATCTGCTGATATGAGTACAGTTTTTCCAAATTTTATGCATCGTACATTACAGGAAGGGTTCAAAGCATTTGATAAGAGTATGAAGGGATATCTTACTAACGAGGCCGTTGTGCATGCTCCAGAATCGCGAACATCATCACCTGTACGAATTCCTAGAGATTGGAAAACATTAGAACATATACAAATCAAAGGATTATATCCTTGCGGAGAAGGTGCGGGTTATGCCGGAGGGATAATATCTGCTGCAATTGATGGAGAAAAATGTGCCGAAGCATGTGTCGCAGTAATCAATAAAAAAGTATTTTAATTAGCTTTTTTAATGTAAAAGTCAAAAGTAGTTTGAACATTTTCTTCAGAAGCTACTTTAATAGAGCCGCCAAGTTTTTCAATTAGTTTTTTTACTGTAGAAAGGCCTATTCCATTACCTTTGTTACCATTATTGTCGGTAATATTTGCGGTTGAAAAGAGGTCGAAAATGGTATCTAAATGTTTATGTGAAATGCCCATTCCATTATCTGTAATCCTAAAATAATAAAATACACTATCCTCATTACAATCTATTGTAATAATGATTTCTTGTTTATCATTATACTTAATGCTATTACCAATAAGATTAAAGAAAACTTGTTTTAATGCTAATTTATTGCATCGTAATATTGGATCGGTTTCAGGAAAATTAATGTTGGTTTCTGAATTGATACTTAATAGATCTACTATTTCTTTTAATAACTCATTTAAATGAAATTGTTCTGGTGCAGATTTTATTAAACTTTCACTTTCATAGTGATTTAGAATATCACTGATATAGTTACTCATAGAAAAAGCAGAAGTTTTCATGTAATCAAAATATTCTAAACCTTCTTCGTCTAGCTTTTCCTTTAGTTTTAGTTTTAATAAATCTGTAATAGTAATAATATTGGCCAAAGGCATTTTTAAGTCATGAGAGATTACTTTGGCAAATTCTTTTAATGAATGATTACGTTCCTCAAGTTTATTATGCACTTTTTCAAGGTCACTATTTTTTCTATTCAATTCAAAAAGGACCGTTACTTGATTTGCTAATGCCTGTAATGATTCTATTTGTCTTTTTGTTAATTCTTTTGGTTTACTATCAATCACACATAAAGTACCTAAAGAAAAACCATCTTTATCCACAAGCGGTATCCCAGCATAAAAAATCACTATTTTTTCAATAGCTGTTAATGGATTGTCAAAAAAGCGTTTGTCTTCTCTGGCATCAGGAACTATTAATGGTTCTAGAGGGTTAAGCATTGCATGTGCACAAAAAGAGTATTCTCGAAGTGTTTCACAAGTATTTATACCATATTTGGATTTAAACCATTGTCTATTTTCGTCGACTAAAGAAATCAAAGCAATTTCGGTATCACAAAGATACGCAGCAAGTTTAGTAATCTCGTCAAACTCTTTCTCTGGTTCTGTATCTAAGATACCTAACGAGCGTAAAGCTTCAAGTCTAAAATCTTCATTTATGGGTATGGCAGCAGATATCATTCTAATCATTGAATTGATTTGCTTTAAACAAATCTTAATAAAATTAACAAAAATTTACGAGATATTACGAAATAATTCACATCACGTATTTTTTTTGTGTGAATACCGTAATTAATACCTGGTTAACCTTTTAAAATAGGTATAACGTAATATCATAGTATAATATTACTAAGACCTCAAGTGCTTTTAGAAATGATTTTACATAGATTGGTGAATTGATTATCTTAATTAATACTGGTTACATTACTTTTTGCAGTGTGATTAAGGCTATTATCATCAAGAGTTTTTATAAAATCTATAATATCATTGATTTCTTGATCCGTTAAGTTTAATTTATCTGGTGGTAACGTTTGATATTCTTGTTCTATACCTATACCATTACCACCACCACGATTATAAAAATCTATAACTTCTTCTAATGTGGTATATACACCATTATGCATATAAGGGGCTGTTTTATTAGCGTTTCTTATCGTTGATGTTTTAAAAAAGTGTTTTCTCTCAAGTGTTTTATAAACATAATATCTTCCTAAATCCGGACTAATTACTGCATCTAGGGTGTCATTTTGTTGCGGAACTCCGATCAATTCGACTTCAGATTCTTTATAGTTAGGAGGTACAGTTCCATTAAACACAGGAGCAAAGTGACATGTGGCACATTTTGCTTTACCATTAAATAAATTAAATCCATTAATCTCATTTTTAGTAATTGATCTTTCTATATCATTGATATTACGGTCAAATTTTGAATCAAAAGGCGTTAAACTCCTTATGTAATTGGCTATAGCGTTTCTAATTTCTACATTGGTAATTTTTTTATTAGGATATGTTTTAGCAAAATATCTTACATAAGTACTGTCCTTTTTTATATTGTTTTCTAGCGAAGTTAAATCGGTATGAAACTCACTTTTATTTTCTACTACCGAAATGATTTGCCCTTCTAAGCTTCCTGCTCTTTTGTCATAAAAAAATGCTCTTTGTAATGCAGCATATAGTAGCGTTGGTGAGTTGCGAGTTACTCCTGGGCTGATTTTTTTTCCATCGGTAAAAGCTTTTTCTTTATGATGGCACGAGGCACAACTTATCTTTTTTTCTGCTGATAGATTTTTATCATAGAACAGTTTTTCTCCTAAGGCTATTTTTTCGGAAGTAATTTTTCCTGAGTTTCTATCTGAAAAGTAAGTAAGATTAAATGTTTTTGAAGAAAAAAGAGAATTTGCATCATTTTTTACGGCCAATTCAAAAGGAAAACTAACTTTCCAGTCATCGACCATTTGATTCCACATCGATAATTGTTTGTGTGTATGGTTTTTGATAAAATGATACCTATCAAACGAATTAAAATTGCCGTTTAAATCTTTGATTGAAGCTTCTATTTCGTCATTCCAATTCTTTAAAAGTTGTGGGTCATGAAATTCATCTTCAAATATAGCTAAGTATGTTTTGAGGCTCCTATACACTATTCGAGATTCTTCTAGCGAGTTCTCAAGTACAGGAGAGTCAAAACCTGTTATGCCTGTTAATGCAATTCGAATACATGATTTTCTAAATAACCACAAGAAATGATAGGATTTAAGATGGCTAAAACTAATATTTTTTTGAATCAGTTTTAATCGATTTGATACCAAATTAAGGTGTTTCTTAACGATTATAGAATCTATGGCTTCAGTATATATTTCTTCTTCTAAAACTTGATAACCACTGGGTTTCTTGATTTTGACATCTGTAAAGTCATCTTCTTCAATTTTAAGAATGTTGGGTTGATTCAGAAAACCATAATTTTCTGAATCTAAAGCTGATACTATAGGCTCAATTTTTTTAAAATACGTTCTTGAGTGATGAAAGTGCTTTTTGACATTGTTGATATAAGTAGCTGCACTATCCAAATGGGATATTGCTATAGTAATATCTTTTATAAATTGCTCTTTCATTTTTGTATTAAATGAAACATTGTTTTCTGTCTTTTTTTTATCAGAACAAGACAAAACACTTACTATAGTAAAGAGGCTTATTATAAAATAAGCCTCTTTTTTAATTACAATTTTATGCATCATATTATCGTTCTAGACCTCTAATAACATACATCATACTTCCTTCTTTTCGGCTATTTGCTAAATCAGGGTTTGCAGTAGGATCGGTAAATGGGGTGCCATTTGCTCTTTCCCACCCATGATTTTGAGTGATTAGTAAAAAAGTTTTATCAACTCCGATAGTTTCAGAAACATCTATCATCCCTGTGATTTCCCAAATCCTATTTGCAGGACCATATCCTAAAGATGCTGCTTTAACTTGATCACATTCTAATACTGTTTTTAAAACACCAGTATTTAGATTGTATTGATATAATCTTGAGAAGTGATTTGCTTCAGGTTTAGAGATTCCGTTTGGATCTTCTTGAATATATGCATAATTTTCGGTCACTAATATGTTATCGGGGCTATGAAAAGCTTCGGCTTTTCCTCCTTTAATATCACCATCAAGTATGCAAACAATTTTTCCTTGACCCGTTGGGTTTTTGGGATTGAGGATAACTTTGTAAACTCTTCCTGCAATGGTTCCTTTTCCTTTTAGACCATCTTTTTCTCTTCCGGTAACTGCAAAATACACTTCGCGATTATTATTGCTTGAACCTCTTCTCCAGTCAATATCCTCTAATCTAGAGAATCCCATTACTCCTTTTTCTTTGGCTTCGGCATCTAATAAATCAATCTCTCTTTCGGTTAATTCAACAAACTCCATATTATATGCTTGACCTTCTTTCATATCTACTTCATAAGTAATCTCTGGGGAAGTAACTTTTAATCCATACAATTTACCTCCTTCTAGGTCTCCTTGTCTACCAACATACATTCCTAGCTGCCCAGAAGGGATTTCGTTATTACTATTGTCATCACCAATAAAAACTACAGTTTTTCCGGGATATGCTCTTCTATGCAGTGCTACCGCATTTTCTGTAGACCATTGCCCCAAAGCGGGCAGCATTCTTGGAGCTGAAGCTTCAGTAACATCTCTAAATGGATCCGTAGCAAATACTCCTTTAGAGTTTCCTCCCCATTCACCACCAGAAAGATATAATGGCCCAAAACCGTGTACATAAGGTGTAATTAATGAACCAGAACATTGTGCAGTATTTGCAGTAGCTACTGCGTTAAGGATATGTTCTCCTTTTATAGGCTTAAAAGTCTCATCTAATGTAATTCTGGCAATAGAATAATCTGCTTCGATATTATTCAATAATGTAAAAGTTCCATCTTTATTCCTCATTAGACCAGCGCCATCTGCCATAGATCCATAGGTAAAATTCGGGATGTAAGTATCTTCAGATGATAGTAAATTATAGATTTCGATATCGGAAAACTCAGTAGTTTTTTCTAATAAAACTGGAGAGATAGAGTGATTTTTAAATTCGATTTTCCCTGTTGGTGGTTTTACAGGCCCCGAATGATCATCAAGTTTACATGATGTTAAAATCAAAGCTGATGTTAGCGATGCAATTATAAAATGATTTTTCATAGTTGTGTGAGATTTTTTGTCTGTATGCAAATTTAGCTCAAGCACTACCCGAACAACTTTATCAAGATGTTTTTTGTTTATTAAAGAAATATCATCTGAATGTTGCGAATGTAAAGGAATCATTATTCTTTAGAACGAGTCTAAATGTATTGCCCTGATTTTTAAGATTAACATATTTAATCAGTAAATCATTTTTTTGATAAAAAAAATTAAAATTTATAGTAATAGCATAGTTGATGCATATATACATATAATTATGTTTATTATAAAAACTAAGGGATTAGAAATTCTTTTGGCGAGAAAAGAGTATAATTGTATTATAATTGAAGTAATAGATGAGTTTTTTTATCTAAAAATTTTTATTAAAGAAAAAAATGTTTTTTATACATTACGATTATAAAAACAATCTCAAAAAAATAAGCACCTAGAGCTAATATTAGAGTGGTTAAAAAGAAAATAAATGTCAAATAGATATAACAGATTACATTTTTATTTTGTTTTAAAAGCTTTGTTTGGAGGATTATTTTTATATGCTGTAACCGGTTTGTTACTGGCATTCATAATCGTTACTTTTTTTGGTAGTGATCACCCGCATAATATAGATGAGATATTATATTTTATTATTCCAGGGTTTCTTGGTGCTACAGGTGCAGTATTGGGATTGATTTTAAGTATATTCTTTTTGAAGAGTAGTTCGGTAACTCATATAAAAAAACACTTAACTATTTATTTACCTATTAGTGTTATTGTTGTTATACTATTTTTGTTTTATTGATGATCATATTTTAGAATTTCTCAAAGACACCTAAACCAAATAATGCATAATCATATTTTACAGGATCTTTTGGGTCTAAAGCCCTTAACTTTTGATCTAATTCTGCCAATGCTTTACCATCATTCTGTTTTCGCTTAAGCAATCCTAATTTACGAGCTACATTGCCAGAGTGAACATCAAGAGGGCAAGATAGTTGAGCAGGAGAGAGGCTAGTCCAAATACCAAGATCAACGCCTGCTTTTGGTGATCTAATCATCCATCGCAAAAACATATTGATTCGTTTTGCGGCAGAATTTTTATGTGGATCACTCACATGTTTTTCTGTTCTTGATTGATGTGGTAGCTTGAAAAACTCTTTTTTAAAATGATGAATCGCATTTTGAAGATCTTTTTCTCCACTAAATTGTTGAAAAAAGCCTTCCATATCTTCAAAATTGGTATAGATTTCTTTTAAAGCAATTATAAAATAAGAAAGATCAATACTATTAAAGGTTCTATGTACAAATCCTTGCAGATGTTCTAAATCATTCTCGGTATGATTCTTCACAAAATCATATGGACTATGGTCAAGAAGGTTCGTCAATTTATGTGCATTGGTGAGGATACTTTTACGATTCCCCCAAGAGATAGTTGCTGTAAGAAATCCTGAGATTTCAATATCTTCTTTTTGTGTAAAAAGATTTGGGATTTGCACCGGATCTGTTTCTATAAATTTGGGTTGCTCATAGAAAGCCGCTTTTTCATCCAGGAAATCTTTAAGGTCTGATGTGTTGAGTTTTTTCAAAATAGTAAAAAGAGTATTACACAAAAATAGAAATGTAAAGCTTCTTTTTAAACAATTATTAAAATTTAGTTGTGATTAGTGTATTTTTTATGAAATTCATTTTAATTCGTTTAATTTTGAGAAACTATAATAAACTAGGATTGTGAGTATTAAAGAAGTCTTATTCTTAATAATCGGTTTACAAACATTAGTTAGTTCTTTATTGTTACTCTTTTATAAATCCAAAAAGATCCATGTTAACCGTTATTTAGGTTTGTTTTTTGCTTCTTTATGTATAGAATTATTGTCTCTGTTTGTTTTTAGATATTATGATCATCCGTCGTTATATTATATTCCATTTAGGTTCAATTTTTTAACATTAACCTTTTTGTTTTTCTATGCCATCGAAACAACAGGAATTCACCTAAAATCAAAATTTTACTATTATGTTCCTGCGATCATAGAATTTGTAACTCTTTTACTGCTGTTTATTTTAGTATTATTTAATCCAGAGGTACATCAAAGTATAGAAGAAAGTGTTTTTCAATTAACTTATAGGGTACTAACATCTATATATATGGTGGTGTTTAGCATATTAATTATAAGGGTTAACCTAAAGCATCAAAAGCTACTACCGATACATTTTTCTAATACCAAATTTAAATCATTACATTGGTTAACTATACTTTGTATTGGTTGTATATGCTTACATGTATTTAGACATTTATATCATACATTTAGTTTAAGATCAGAAATTATATCTGTTGCATACTGTTCGATTGCATTATTTTCTTTGTACTATGCTACAATATCTAGCCTAATACAGATTAATATCGATAATGTAATCCCGTCTCAAAAAGAAGCAATAGAAGGGAAAGAACACTTAGAAAAAATAATAGAAAATGTTGCTTTACATCTAAAGGAAAATAAGTCTTATTTAAACCCTGAGATTAACCTGAAAAAGTTTGCAAAAGAAGTTAACCTTACCGAAAGATCTATATCAAGAGCTATAAATCGGATCGAAAATAAAAACTTTAACAACTATATTAATCACTACAGAGTAGAAGAGTTTAAACGTTTGCTAGCTACAGATCAATATAAGAAATATAGTATTTCTGCAATTGCAGATGAAGTAGGGTTTAGTTCTAGAGCATCTTTTTACAAAAACTTTAAAGAGATTGTAGGTATATCTCCTTCTGATTTTGTTAAGAAATCAAAGAATTGAATATCGTGTTTCAAAACGTAAATTAAGACATCCTAAAACATGATCTAAGACATCGTTAAGTTGTTTCATAGCTTCTTTTTAAAGACTTTAGCCAGAACTTATCACACAAACTCAACTTAATGAAACTATTACAATCCACAAGGCTTTCTGCAGTCTTTATCATAAGAATAACAGCAATCTAGTTATTTAATGGTTTACGCAATTTATTCTTTTCACACTACATCGTCAAATTCTGTATACAACAGATATTAATGCGAAGATAGGCTGCAATTGTCTTGTGAAAACTCTTCAGGATTCTTCGATTTCTTTTTAGAATTTAATTTTAACTAACACAAATTATTATGAAAACTCTTAAAATTTTGATGCTTAGCATCTTTACTATTAGTGTTTTGATTTCTTGCCAAAATGAAGGTATAGAAAATGAAACTTCTAATTTAGAAAAAAAACCTACCAAAGAGCAGTTAACAAAGCTGGCATCTTTGGGGGTGAATACACAAAATGTTATCGTTAAAAGTATAACTAACCTAGACGGTAGTATACAAGATTACTTTTTGAATGGTACAGATATAGCCATTCCAGTATCGGGACTTTATGATTTTGAAGATTTAGAAGATCTAAATAATGGAATGAAGCAATATAGAACCCGAAACCTTGTTACGGGCAGCAATAGAACGATTGATGTACTTGGTTATACTGGTAATAACTCTAATGGTATATCAAATACAGGGCGAGCTGCTTTACAAAGAGCAGTGAATAATTATAATAGTTTAGGTACGTCGCTAAACTTAAGATTAACTTTTGGAACAAATTTTCAGGCTGCAGATTTGGTAGTGTATGTACGAGGTGATCTTGGTGCGGGAGGATTAGCAGGATTTCCTAGCGGTGGTAGACCTTATAAATGGGCTAGAATTGGTCCTAATGTTGAAAGTAGAGGTACAGCTTATGCTACACATGTAATTACTCATGAAATGGGGCACTGCATAGGGCTACGACATACAGATTGGTTTGCACGTGTATGTGATAATGGTGCTAATGAAGGGCAATCTTCTGAAGGGGCTATTCATATTCCAGGAACTAATACGGGTATAGATATCAATTCTGTTATGATCTCATGTCCTGCGCCAGGAACAACTCAAGAAGGAAAATTCAGTTCGGATGATGTAACTGCATTAAATTATATATATTAATTACAAAAAATAGAGTTCGAAGAGCTTTGAAGAAAAACTAAAGAAGAGGCCATCGATAAGGTGGTCTCTTTAGTGTTTTATGTTAGCCAACAATTTTTCCATCAACCATAACTAATTTCCTGTCTGCCATATTAGCGAGTTCTTGATTATGTGTTACGATCACAAAAGTTTGCCCAAACTCATCTCTAAGTTTAAAGAATAACTGATGAAGGTTTTCTGCAGCTTCGCTATCCAGATTTCCTGAAGGTTCATCGGCAAAAATCACTTTAGGATTATTGATTAATGCTCTTGCCACTGCAACTCGTTGTTGTTCGCCGCCAGAAAGTTCGCTAGGTTTATGATCATAGCGATGTGAGAGTCCAAGAAAATCTAAAAGCTCCTTAGCTCTTTTCTCTACTTGTGCTCGGGGAGTTTTTTTTATAAAAGCAGGAATGCATACATTTTCTAAAGCAGTAAACTCGGGTAATAACTGATGAAATTGAAAGATAAAACCTAGCTGTTCATTTCTAAATTTTGCAAGTTGTTTTTGCGATAAGGCACTAATATTTGCTTCATTGATAGACAAATCACTTTCTTTTATTTCATTTGCCCGATCCAAAGTCCCTAAGATCTGTAATAATGTAGTTTTACCCGCTCCAGAAGCACCAACAATTGAAACGATTTCTCCTTTTTTAATGTGAAGATCTACACCTTTAAGCACATGAAGATCCCCATAATTTTTTTGAATATTATTTGCTTTAATCATCTATTTTATCAACTTGAAGGAGTGAAAGTAATCAATATCCATAGAATCCCCAAGATTATCCTTTAGAAGAACGTTTTAAATTATTGACATCTAAAAAATATACGATTTTTAAAGATACTGTGTGTTGTATTGCTTGATTAAATAAATTATCTAAACTTTGAGTATAATTTAGAGTAGATAATTCATCATCATTAAATATTTGATTACGATAGAGTAGTGTAGCTACACTTCCTGGCGCAAATCTCCAATTAAAACTTAGATCCAGATTCCAGATATTGAAATTTGTATTTGGGTTATTTTCTGTACTATCATAATCAATTTGAGATCTAGAGCCATCCTCATTTAAGATAAAAAACACATTATCTGAATAGTCTGCGGTACTCCAGAAGTTTCTAAACCGAAGATTTATCGCTTTGTATGGATCAAAATTATAACTAGCACTCAATGAGTTTTCTAGAGAAATCCGATCTCGCTGTCCCAGAAAAACATCAGTCCCATTATCATCTACATAACCAAACTCATTACGATTATAATATTCTGATCGCCATATCATCAGTAATTTATCCGAAAAACGATATCTAGGAGAAAGTTCTACTCTATAAACTCTTTGAGAATCACCAAACCATTGTCTTGTTCCTGCACTAATATCATATGCGAATTTTTTACGGTAATCTGAAGAAACAAATACTCTGCCTCCAAAACTAGGGTTAAAAGTAGCAAATCGTCCTTCTACGCGAGGCTCAAAATAATCTTGTCTTTTAGAACTAAAAGCTCCTCTACCACCAAAACCAAAACGTTCTCTTGTCACAAAAAATGTATCATAACCTATTTGATTTTCGGTTTGCACTGATGGATCTAAAAGGCGGCGATGTCTTGCAAATATGTTGATACGATAATTGTTTAATATACCCTTGGGTTCAAAAATCTGATACGATGCATTTGCTCTATACGTATTATAGTTATTTCTAAAATTTACCCCTAGATCATTTCTATCGAATGTTTTATTCGCTAGACTATGACCAAAACCATATCGTAATTTTCCTTTTATGCGATCAAAATCAATATCAGATGCAAATCCTCCTTCATTACTATCTGCTAGATTTACATAGCTTACCATGGTTCTACCAGTAGTTCTATATGAGTTTGATTTGTTCGCTATGTTCCAAGCCAAAGCAGATACATTTGCATCTCTAAATTCACTTCCTTTACGAATGACATTGGTGTTTATTAAGGATACCGAAGAGTTTTTGTTAAACTGTTGATCTACTACAAAAATATTATAGTTTGATAACGGCTCTATCACTGCTTTTCTAGTATTGCCCGTTATAGTATCTGTAATTTTAGTTTCAGTTTTTTCTGTAATTGCATTAAAAATTCCAACGCCCAAATTACCTTTAGTTCTCCCAGAAACTTTAATTGCATTTAGTAAATTAACTTTATTTGGTGCTTCTTCTACTTCTTCATTTTCATTTAAATCATCATCAGATACTGATTCTGAAGGTGCACCACCAACTCTTCTTGAAAAGAAAATACCTCCTTTATTAAATAATTCGGTTCCTTCTGTAAAAAACTGTCTATTCTCTCCAAATGTTTGCTCAAAGGGGCCTAAATTCAATTGCACTTCATCAAAAGCTACTTGTCCAAAATCGGGGATTAACGTTGCATCCAATGTAAAACTGTCACTAAGACCATATTTTACATCCATTCCTGCACTAATATCTGTTTCTGTTTGGTCACCCATGCGAGATACTAACCCTTGTATAAAGGGGAAAAAAGTTAATCGAACGGGTGGGTCTATGTTTTCGACTCCTTTGACTAAACCATTGTACTGAGTTTGCTGCCCTATACTATTGTCAATAAAATTCCAGGTATGGGTTTGGTTACGACTTTGTAACCTACGATAAAAGTTGATACTCCAATCTTGTACAGCGACTTCAGGAAATCGTAAAGCATTATATGGAATTTTAAATTCGGCATACCATCCTTTATCATCAGATGATACTTTGGCGTCAAAAACAACATTATAGCTAAAATCTTCATTAAATTGATCTGCTCTTGCATCACCTATAGTACCTGCACTGGTTATAAAGAAACGAGTCTCATTTGCTCCATCATTATAAGTGTTTATACCTATCCCAAAAAAATCAGCCTGTACAAATACATCATCTCGTTGACTAAATTGTTTTAGAATGCTGCCGGGTTTATCATCATATAAATATGCTGCAATATATACTGCTTTGTTATCGTATGCTAGTTTTACTTCTGATTGTAATTTTTTTGAGACCTCACCTTCATTACCCGGTTGCCACATCTTAAAATCACCATAAGGAGTAAGGTTTTTCCATACAGTATCATCAAGAACTCCATCAATTTTGGGAGCAATAGTAATTCTTTTGGCAATTATTTCTTTTTTTTGTTGTGCTGTTAATTGAATAGCAAAAAGCAATACAAGTAACACACACACTTTGGAGCGTAATTGTATAATCATGTAATTGTAATAAAAAACTTACTTTTTTTTGATACATACAAAACTAGGATTGTAATAGGATATGTGGTACTAATGAAAAGTTAAAAAGTAAATAATGCATATTCATTATCGTTTACTTTGTTAATTATTTAAATATTTAGAATTGTTATGAAAGAAGATAATATAGAAATCGCGGTTTTAGCCGGAGGTTGTTTTTGGTGTACAGAAGCTGTTTTTCAACGATTGATTGGAGTTGAAAAAGTGATATCTGGGTATACAGGCGGTACTATAAAAAATCCCGCATATCGAGAGATTACTACCGGTAGAACTGGTCATGCTGAAGCCATAAAAATAGAATATAACCCAGATAGTATTAGTTATAAAGAGTTACTTGAAGTGTTTTTTGCTACTCATGATCCTACTAGTTTAAATCAACAAGGAGCAGATAAAGGTACTCAGTATCGAAGCGCTATTTTCTATGCGAATGAAGGACAAGAAAGAATAGCAAAACAAACTATAGAAGAACTTAATAATAATGATGTTTTTGAGAACTTAATAGTGACCGAAGTTGTCGAATTAGGGCCGTTTTATAATGCAGAAATAGATCATCAAAATTACTATAACCAAAACAGTAGTCAAGGGTACTGTCAATTTGTGATTAACCCAAAACTTAATAAATTATATACTACCTTTAAAAATAAATTAAAAAAAGAAATACAGAATTAATTGCTATGCCATATAAAAATTTTGAAGAGTATAATATAGATGTAACTGAAGAGGTGCAAAATAAATTTAAGGCTATTATAGAAGGCCTTGGAGAAGATGTAGATAGAGAAGGGATAGTAAAAACCCCAGAAAGAGCTGCTAAAGCAATGCAGTTTTTAACGCAAGGATACCATCAAGATCCTGAAGAAATACTTAAAGGAGCGATGTTTAAAGAAGATTATGATGATATGGTGATCGTAAAAGATATCGAATTATATTCTTTATGTGAACATCACATGTTACCATTCTTTGGTAAAGCTCATATAGCTTATATTCCTAATGGTCATATTGTTGGCCTAAGTAAGATCCCTAGAATTGTAGATGTTTTTGCCAGAAGATTGCAAGTACAAGAGCGTTTAACTCATGATATTCTAGAATGTATTAATAATACACTAAAGCCGCAAGGAGTTGCTGTTGTAATAGAAGCCTCACATATGTGCATGATGATGCGTGGTGTGCAAAAGCAAAACTCTGTAACTACTACTTCGGGTTTTAGAGGGCAATTTGAAAAGATTGAAACTCGTACTGAGTTTTTAAGATTGATCACGGCAGATTTAGGATAATATTTTTTGGAATACTATTTGCTTTATGCATGATGAATTTAACCTATAATAAATATGGCAAACGAAAAATATAAAAAACTTGGATTAAGTCTACTTTTTGATGGATTAGGAATGGTTACATACGTGATTCCTGGTATTGGAGAATTTGGTGATGTAATATGGGCACCATTAGCAGGGTGGTTAATGACCAAAATGTATAAAGGTAATATAGGAAAAGCAGCAGGAGTGTTTACATTTGTTGAAGAAGCATTACCAGGTTTTGATATCATACCAACATTTACAATAATGTGGTTGTATACCTATGTATTTAAAAAAGAAAAAGTAGAAGATGTTATCGATATCGATGTTTCTTAATTTTTAAGAAAGCGAGCAAATCCCATTCTACTTAACATTTTCTTTTCAAAATTCCAGAAAAATTTAAATTGCCCAAATAACCAACCTACTATAAGTAATAGTATTTGGTATATAGGAAATATAAGCAATATACGTACTGGCCAGTATATCCAATTACTGGTAACTGTTTTTTCAAGACCAAATAATGTAAGAATAGGATCAGAAATTCTTGCGGCAGTAGATCCTGTAATAGCAAAAGCAATAAAAATAGCAATCAGCTCCCAACGATATGTGACTTGCCATTTTTTTTCTAACACAGAAAAGAGTTTTAGTGTAATAAAAAGAAGTAGGGCAGAAGAAAAAATCGTAATAGCAGATAATAAACCGATATAAGATACTTCGGTTTGAAAAACACCAATGGATTTTAAAATATATTTTCCGATCAAATAACCAGAAAAAAGTAAACTAAGCAATCCTAGTACGGGATATAAAAGTTGCCAACTTGATTGAATCTCCCAACGTTCTTTAAATTTTTGCATGACGCAAAAATACAATTAAAAAATATTCAAATCAAAAACTTCTTCCTCTAGTAGCGATAAAACGTTGCCTGTATCGTTGCTCAAAATATAAAAAATAGTTGTAGAGAAGATAATTTACTTCATAACCATAATTTATATTAGGTTCATAATTGATCTGTTGCATATAGAGATTTGGATCAAATCGTTGTGGTTGCATAACACGTTGATTGTATTGAGTTACATACAGGCGATTTCTACTTTCTAAAAATTGCACAGAATAATACCCTCTTGGTCTTTGTGTTATTATCCATGAATTAAAACCGGGTTCAATAATAAGAATTTCATATTCTAAACTATCGTTAGCAATCCTTATTGTATCTGAGGCTTTATTAACCGAAGCTACATCCATTTTTCTTTTTTGCGTAGTAGTTGCACAACTCATTACAAATACTACAAGAACAACTACATAAACAATAGTTTTCATTATTCCAATTTTTATCAAAATACAAAAAAGCCGAAGAATTATCTTCGGCTTTAACCATTATTTAGTATTGTATTATTTTCCGAAAAGTCCTCCTAAGAGTCCTCCAAGTCCACTCTTTTTATTTCCGCTACCGCTTAATAACATTCCTGCTACATCATCAAGAATACTACCATCACCATCGGCATCAAGAAAGGATTCTATAAGCGATTGTTGTTTAGATCCGGGAGCTCCACCAGACATATTACCCAACATATTTGCCAACCCATTAGAGTCACTGACATTGTTTTGAGATGCTTGTTTGCCAAGTACACCCATTAAAATTGGAGCGGCTACTTTTAGGATCTGACCTACAGAACCTGCGTCCATTCCTGATTTTTGGCTTAAAGCATTTTCTACCGCGGGTTGTTTACCACCTAGAATATGCCCTAGAATTCCGGCACCATCATTGGTTACACTTTGATCTACACCACCTTCAAACAGACCTCCTAGATTATCTAAAATGCCACCAGAATGTTTACTAGAAAGTGCATTCATTAATCCCGAAGCACCCTCAGAGGTCGATGCATTACGTTGCATAGCCCCCATAAGTACTGGCATTGCCATACTTAATAGATCACCTGTTTTGTTAGCAGGTTGACCTGTTTGAGAACTAACACCGTTAATAATTTGTCTACCCATCGGGCTATTTAAAAGTTCTAAAATTCCAGACATAGTTGTATTTTTTTTTAATGAATCTTAAAGTTACATTTTTTATGGATAGAATTAAAGATTGCATATAGTTTTATTTTAACAAAAAATCGCTAAAAAACCACATAGTAAGATAAAATGCATAAAAAGCGCTGTTTCGAAATACGAAACAGCGCTTTTTTATAATACTATTACTTTATAAGGCTCTTTATTTTAAAATCGTGATGATTTGATCTGCTAATTCTTGACCAATTCGATCTTGAGCTTCTCCTGTAGCTGCACCAATATGTGGAGTTAATGATATTTTACTATTCATTAAAACTTTAATCGCTGGGCTTGGTTCATCTTCGAATACATCAAGACCTGCAAAACTTAATTTTTCTTTTTCTAATGCATCTACCAATGCTACTTCATCGATTACACCACCACGAGCTGCATTGATGATACCAGCTCCGTTTTTCATTTGTTCGATTTCAGGTTTACCGATTACATATTCTTTTTGTGCAGGAACGTGTAGTGTAAAGAAATCAGCGTTTTTCAATACTTCTTCTTTAGAAACTGTTTTTATTTTAAAATTAAGAGATTGACCGTCAAAAAATTCTAAAGGGATATCAACTTCTTCTATAAAAGGATCATATGCAATTACATTCATACCCACACCAATTGCTATTTTTGCAGTGGCTTGCCCTATTCTTCCTATCCCAAGAACTCCTAATGTTTTTCCTCTTAATTCGGTACCACCTGCATAGGCTTTTTTGAGGTTTTTAAATTTACTATCACCTTCTAATGGCATATTTCGGTTTGCGTCGTGTAAAAAACGAACACTACCATATAAATGAGCAAAAACTAATTCGGCTACAGACCCTGACGATGCAGCTGGTGTATTGATTACCTGTAATCCTTTT
Organism: uncultured Aquimarina sp.; assembly: GCA_947501475.1. Classification (GTDB taxonomy): domain Bacteria; phylum Bacteroidota; class Bacteroidia; order Flavobacteriales; family Flavobacteriaceae; genus Aquimarina. The sequence goes on from CANMWA010000015.1 coordinate 91,286, forward strand.
TCACGAGCATAAGCAACATCTATATTGTCCATACCAACTCCACCGCGACCTATAATCTTAAGTGATGGGCAGTTATCTATGATATCTGTTCTTACTTTGGTAGCACTACGCACTAAAAGTACCGATATTTCATTTTCATTAATATAACTTACTAACTGATCTTGAGCTACAGTTGTTGTTATTACTTCGAAGCCTTCTTTTTCTAAGGCTTCGATCCCGCTTTGAGATACTCCGTCGTTTGCTAATACTTTCATTACTAAATTTTTTATGTCATTCCCGCGTAGGTGGGGATCTATTTTATTAATTTATCTTATGAGATTATAATTATGCTTTTCTTTCTAAATCTCCCATAATGTCTACTAGAGCAGCTACGCTATTCATAGTCATTGCATTATACATACTTGCTCTATAACCACCAACACTACGATGCCCGTTAACTCCATTGATGCCTCCTTCTTTACACATAGTCTCAAAAGTTTCTTTAAGATCTTCATTTACTAATGTAAATGTAGCATTCATGTGTGATCGATCTTCTTTTGCTGCAAACCCTTTAAACAGAGGGTTTAAGTCAATTTCTGAGTAAATAAGTTTAGCTTTCTTTTCGTTTAATTCTTCGATAGCAGCAATACCACCTAGTTTTTTAAGCCATCTTAAGGTAAGCATCGATGTATATACAGCAAATACAGGAGGTGTATTAAACATACTTCCTTTGCTAATATGTACTTGATAATCTAACATTGATGGAATTTGTCTCTTTATTTTACCCAGAATATCTTCTTTTACAACAACCAGAGTAGTTCCTGCAGGTCCCATGTTTTTTTGAGCACCAGCATAGATCAAACTAAATTTTGAATAATCAAGTTCTCTTGAGAAAATATCACTACTCATGTCACATACTAGAGGAACATTTGTAACAGGGATATCTTTGATCTGTGTACCGAATATTGTATTGTTACTGGTACAATGTAGATAGTCTATATCTGTAGGGATTTCATATCCTTTTGGGATATAGTTGTAGTTGGCATCTTTAGATGAAGCTATTTCTACAACTTCTCCAAAAAACTTAGCTTCTTTGATTGCTTTATCACTCCAACTACCAGTATTAATATACCCAGCTTTTGATTGTAATAAATTATATGCAGCCATAAGGAACTGAGTACTAGCTCCACCTTGTAGAAAGAGTGCTTTATATCCTTTGCCTTCTAGTCCCAATAATTCTAGAGCTAGACTACGGGCTTCTTCCATAATATCAACAAAATCTTTACTACGATGTGAAATTTCAATAATAGAAAGACCGGAGTCATTATAATCTAATACAGCCTGAGAGGCTTCTTTAAATACTTCTTGGGGTAAAATACAGGGTCCAGCGCTAAAATTGTGCTTTTTCATCAGTAATCTTTAATTGTTGTTAAATATTCCAGTTTTCTAATTATTTCTTGCTTCTCTATTAAGAGAGAAAAAACATCACAAAGGTGCTAATAATCTTATAAAAATTCATTGTCAAAATGATAAATATTTAATTAATTTTTGACAAAAATTCAATTATATCTACACCATCTGCGTAATCCGAAAGTTTAGGACATTGCGTTTGTCCAAAATTAACACTATCAGGAGCAATATCTTTACTAACGATACATTGAATTTTTTCTTTATCGATGTCTAACTTTTGTATTAATTCACTTTCAGAAGTGTATGTTTCATAAAACAGTGTTGCAATGGGTGAAGCATAACTTTGGTCTTCTTTTAGCATCAAAAAGCCATTTTCAAAAAGCTTATAATTACTCATTAAATAAACTGCTTTATTATAATCATAATTATTAGCATATTTTGCACTATTCATTATCGTATTATATGGATAAATAGCTTTAAAAAACTTATCGAAATCATACCCTTTGGGGATCATTAATTTAGAAACACTTCTGCAACCTAGGCCATAATATCTAAATATATCTTCTCCAAGGGCAGCAAGCTGTTCTGTAGTTTCATTACCAGTTAGTATAGCGACAGAGTTTCTGTTTTTTCTGATAATATTAGGAACCTTTCCAAAATAATATTCAAAATATCGAGCGGTATTATTACTTCCTGTTGCTATCACTGCATCAAAATGAGGAAACTTTTGGTCAGTAAACAAAATGTATTCTTCGAACCTAGGTTCGATAGCAATTAGATATGCGGCTATATATGGTAATATTTGATTGTCACCTGAAGATTGTTTTACTATAATTTTATGTCCAGAAATTAATACTGATAAAAAATCATGAAACCCTACTAAAGGGATATTTCCTGCCATTATTATGGCAATAGTTTTTGGAGTTATTTCTGATAACGAATATTTTGAAAGCCATAACTTTAGATTTTCTTGTGTAAGAATATCACTCCACTGTGCTATTGAAAAAAGAACATTTTCTTTTGTAAACCATCCATTGTAATGTACTGCATTTTCAATTTTATGAACCATTTGTTCAAAAAAATCATCATTTAAAAGAACAGTATTAACTTTCTCATAACCAGTGGTTTTAAATTGACTAAAGAAGTTTCCTAGTTCAGAAAAAGCGTTGATTCTATCATTTAATAACATTTCTTATTTGTTTATCACTAGTTTACGAGTTATTTTTGTTGCAAATTTAGAATAAAAAAGAGCTATGGCAATTATAATAACAGATGAATGTATAAACTGTGGTGCATGTGAGCCAGAATGCCCTAATACTGCAATTTATGAAGGTGCAGATGATTGGAGATATTCTGACGGCACAGACCTAGAAGGCGATGTTATACTACCTGGTGGTAAAGAAGTGAATGCAGAAGAAGCCCAAGAGCCTGTAAGCGATGAAATATATTATATAGTGCCTGATAAGTGTACAGAGTGTAAGGGTTTTCATGAAGAACCTCAATGCGCAGCTGTATGCCCGGTAGATTGTTGTGTTCCTGATGAGGATGTCGTTGAGACTGAAGAATTCCTTTTGCAGAAGCAAGGTTTTATGCACAATGAATAATATTTTATAGTAAATATGAATAAAAACCTGTCTGTTGACGGGTTTTTTTATGGGGATCTTTTAAATTTTAGTATTTTCGTCATGATAATTAAACCTCGAATCTAAAATAATGATCATGAAAAAAATAATACTTTTAGTTTTTGCAATAGCATTTTCTATTACTTCTTATGGGCAATATAGGTGGGAAGTATCTGGAGGAGCAACTTTTTCAAAACTAAATCTTGACAATACCGAAACAAGTACAGGCACTGGTTTTTATTTAAATGCCGGATATGGATATTTAATGGGAGTAAGAGCTAGAACCAGTATCGTTTTTTCTTTAGAAGTATTACAACGTAATAGTGAAATAGATGTAGAAGGAGGTTTAGGACAGGATATAAAAGCACTCCAGGTGGGATTAAGTCCAAAATTTAGGTATTTAACAGGTCGTGGAAAAGATAGATTCCGTGCTTTTGTAAATGTAGGCCCATCTTTTAGAGTGAATACAAATTTTGAAATAGGAGGGGTAGAATTAGAGGATGATGCATATGAGAACCTAGTGATTGGCGGAGTATATGGAATAGGTTTCTCACAAATGATAGGAGAAATGTTCGATATTATGGCCGAAGTAGGAGCGATGAACGACTTTGTAGATAATCTAGTGGATACCAATAGCAAGTTTTTTGATGTTTATGCAAGAGTAGGTGTGCGATTTAGAATCTATGATGCTCGAAGATAAATTTCATTAAAAATAAGTAGTATATGAATCCTGCTTTGGCAGGATTTTTTTATACCCTCAATTTAATTTTTTGTAAATTAGATACTTACAAAGGGAATATTATGTCAAACTGGGGATACATCGCAATTATAGTTTTTGCAGTATATATTATTGCCAGCATAGCTTTGTACTATCTTCAAGAATACTTTATTTTTAAACCAGAAAAGTTAGACAAAGATTTTCAATTTCATTATAATAATCAGGTTGTAGAAGAATATAATCTTGAAACCAGAGATGGAGCCATTATTAATGGACTACATTTTAAGGTTAAAGACCCTAAAGGTGTTGTTTTGTATTTAAAAGGCAATTCAAAAAGCATAAAAGGTTGGGGTAAATTTGCTGTAGACTTTACAAGGCATCACTATGAGGTGATTATGGTAGATTATCGAGGTTTTGGTAAAAGTACAGGAAGACGATCCTTAAAAGCACTAAAACGTGATCTTCAGTTTGTTTATAGCAGAATTAAAGATAAAGTAGATGAAAAATATATCATTCTCTACGGTAGGTCTATGGGATCAGGATTTGCAGCAAAATTAGCATCTATTAATAATCCAAAAATGCTAATTCTAGACGCTCCATATTATAGTTTAAGTAAAGTAGCTGCAAAATTTATCCCATTTATGCCAGTATCATTGATCATGCGATATCCCATTCCTACCTATAAATGGCTTAAATATGTGAATTGCCCAATACATATTATACATGGTACTCATGATAGGTTAATTCCTTTCAAATCTAGTGTTAAACTATCAAAAATAAGACCTAAACTTACTCGTTTATATACTATTATTGGTGGCGGACATAAAAACCTTAATAATTTTGAATCCTATCACAAAATGCTTGGAGAAATTATTAATTCTAGAAAAAAATACCTAAATCTTTCTGACACCAGTATAGGAGTTACACATGCTGAAAAAAAGGTAAATGCCTAAACTTAAGAAAATATTACGGTTTATTGTTTTTGGCACTTTTTTTTATACTATTATCTTATTAATACTATATTTTTTTCAAGAAAGTATACTTTTTCAACCTGAAGAATTACCAGAAGAATATACATTTCAATTTGAACAGACTTTTGAAGAGTTTTTTTTGGAAACCAATGAGGGAGTATGCCTAAATGCAATCCATTTTATAAATAAAAACCCAAAAGGACTTATTCTGTATTTTCATGGCAATCGCGGTAGTTTAAGACGATGGGGTGAAATAGCATCATTCTTTGCTATCAAGGAATATGATGTGATTGTGATGGATTATCGAAGTTATGGTAAGAGTAGTGGAAAAATCACTGAAAAAAACCTGTATAGTGATGCACAATTATTTTATAATTACGCGCTGAACTATTATTCTGAAGATCAAATTACAATATATGGAAGATCAATAGGAACTGGAATAGCTGTAGCATTAGCTTCAAAAAACCACCCTTGTAATTTAATATTAGAAACACCATATTACGATATTAAAGATGTTGTAGAGAGTTGGTTACCACACTTACCTACAAATGCACTTTTACGATTTAAAATCCCATCAGGTAAATTTATCCAAAATGTTACTTGCGATATAACTATATATCATGGTACTTCAGATGGAGTAGTACCTTATAAAACAGGGAAGCGTTTGTTTAATAGTATTCCTAATGTAAATAAAGAACTGATTACAATACAAGAAGGATCACATAATGATTTGATTGAATTTGATTCTTATCTAGATACAATTGATAAAGTTCTAGATAATAGTTTTTAATCATATAAAAAAACACCATACCTATAAAAGTGTGGTGCTTTCAAATATATTTTATAAATAGATCAAATTACTATTTGATATTAATACGCCATAAGTGCATCTCTGTATTCTCTTAGATCTAAAACATTTGTTTTATTCTTAACACTTTTTGTTAGAGAAACTAAATATTTAAGACTTTCTACAGGGTTCTCGACTTCCTTATCTTTTACAGGTTCGGTGTCTTCTTCATCAACGGGTTCATCATCAGGAATAGGGATTAGAAAAGAATTATTCTCTTCGATGTGCTCATAAGTGAAACGAAGAACCTTTACCACTAATGGTATTTGCTCTTCTAATGCATATTCTCTTAGTTTTTTAAGATCTTCAATAAGTGTATCTGTATTAATACCTGTATTTTCTAGATCTTCCAGAATTTTATCAATTAACTTGATGGCCTTTTTATTTTCCAAAGGAGTAAAATTATTATAATGGTTAGGTAATGATATGTGCAAATTTAATTTTTTCCTGAATTATTATGACATCAATTAGTATTATTTATTTAAATGATACTGATTTTTTTGTTTACAATAATTTAACAATTCATCATTTATTTTTATAATAATCTGATATACAGATTATTAGACTTGTTTTTTTTGATTTTTGACACTATTCCTGCTAAAGTTTGAGGTAAAACCGTAACCATATATGCTATAATCCTCTTTATCTTTGAAAAGTATTCCAATTACAATTTTTCCCTTACTTTTTTTGTTTTCCCCAACACTTACCTCCTTATTCCTAAGGAGGTAAGTTCTTCTTATAAGGTATCGAAATGAGATAACTCTATTATATTTTTCTGTTTTTATTGTGATTTAAAATCAAATAAGGCGACTCAAATATATTTGAACCGCCTTATCAATGCATGCGTTTTTATTAGCAATAGCTTATTTTTTTGGAGCTAGCAATACAATATCAAAATTAGAATTTATCGAAATAGAATCTTTACTAACTGTACTTTCGGTACCCGAATATGCATCGACTAATGTGGTTCCTTCAGAAAAAAGGCCATTAATTTTTAAAGTTTTTTGTCCTATAGGTTGGTCTAAGCCTATTAGTACTTTATCTAACACACCATTTTTATTATAACTTCTTGAAAAAGTATAGGGTGATTCAGAAGTTATTTTATGTTTTCCTGCTCCAATTGCTGGGTGATCTTTCCTGAATTTTCCTAGTTTTTGCCAATGTGTTAGTAGTTTTTTGGTTTTAGTACTATCAATAACGTCCCAATTCATATTCGAACGTAGCGTAGCATCACCTTTGGTATCTTCAATAATAAGAGATCTTGCAGTTTCATCACCATAATATATTTGAGAAATACCAGGAGTTAATAACAGCTTGGTTGCAGATTCATATGTTTTACTTCGGTCTTTATCATATGGTTGACCATCATCATGAGAACTAATATAATTCATCACACTTTTACCAATTAAATTGGTGTTCATGATTTTGCTATATTTAGAAAATAACTGTTCATAATTTTTTTGACTTGCATCATATTTAAACTGAAAATTTATCAGATTATCAAATCCATTGGCAAAATAATCTACTTTTCGGTCACCAAAATCATAATACCTTTTTCCATCAATTCCATATCCATATAATTCACCTAGCATATAAAACTCATTATCGTCAAGTATTTTATTTGGGTTTTTAGATTTCCATTCTGCAAAAGCTAATTTTGCTTGCTTAGCCAGAACATTCCAGACTCCTTCTTCAACATGTTTTACAGTATCTACTCGATATCCATCGATACCTAATTCTCTGACATAATCTGTTAGCCATTTGATGATATAGTTTTTTGGAGATCTTTTTAAACCAGTTTTCGTAAAAAAGATATCTAATTCTGCCAGTTCTATTTCTAATCGACCCTCAGTTTTCCATTTATTTACTAAAGCTTCTGGTAGATCAACTTCTTCATTGCTTTCAGTTTTAATATCTGGTAAATTTTCAACTAGCGTACAAGTGACTGCGGTTTCATAATCTTTGTAAGTACATTGTGGAGTGGTTCTTGCCCATTTTTCTGGCCAAACAGGATCTTTTTCGGATACAGGGCCAGTATGATTTAATACTACATCAAAAAGTATTCTTATTCCTTTGTTATGGGCGACCTCTACAAGCTGCTTTAAATCATTATAAGTACCGTAATTTGGATCAATTTGGGTCCAATCTTTTGGCCAATATCCATGATAGGCATATGTGTTTCCAGTTCCTTCATCTACACTATCGTGAATTTGTTCTACAACCGGCGTAAACCAAATCACATTGATACCGAGATCATCAAAGTACCCTTCTTCTATTTTTTGTGTTATACCTTTAATATCTCCTCCTTCAAAACCTCTAAGCTTACCAGTCTTTTTTGCCCTGTCCAAAACTTGATCATTTTCTGGATCACCATTTTTAAAACGATCGGTAAGCATAAAGTAAACATTTGCCCCTTCCCATATAAATGGTTGCTTTTTCTCTGTAGTAGATTCTTGAGTATTACTTTTTTCAATTGGCAATATTGCCTTTTCTTTTTCCTTTTTACAAGCTGTTAGCATACATAAAAGAGAAACAACGATAGTGATTACTTTTATTTTCATAAGATTTAGGTGGTTTAAAATGCTAATCTATAAAAAACTCTTGTAATAACTAATCAGTTATTGCATGCAAAAATGATAAAAATATAGTGCCAACTTTTTTAATACTATAATTTGCATATTTATAATAGTACAATCGCATATGATTTAAGATGAAAAATAGAATACTTAATTTAATTTTTTTTCTAATGAAAATACTGTTCCTTTGGTTTAAAATTATCAAGAATGAATACATTAAAGGCATGGGTGTCAGCTGCACGTTTGCGTACGTTACCATTATCAATTTCAGGAATATTAATAGGATCAGCACTTGGAAATAGGTTAAGTTTTGAGGCGTTAATCAATACTAATGGTGTATCTCTAGAAAATTTAGCTTCTCCATATTTTTTTAAAACGAATATATTTTGGCTTGCCATTGCTACCACATTAGGATTGCAGATCTTATCTAATTTTGCAAATGATTATGGTGACGGCGTTAAAGGAACAGATAATGAAGATAGAGTGGGACCAAAACGTGCATTACAAAGTGGTGCTATTTCAAAAAACCAAATGTTAATTGGTATTATACTAATGGCAACTATTTCTTTGGTATTGGCCATGAGCCTAATCTTCGTTTCTTTTGGAGAACAATATTTGTATTATAAGATATTTTTCTCTGTTTTAGGGCTTACAGCTATTGCTGCGGCAATTAAATATACTGTTGGAAAATCTGCTTATGGTTATTATGGATTAGGAGATCTTTTTGTATTTGTTTTTTTTGGATTGGTTAGTGTTGTAGGATGTTATTTTTTATATACTAAGAATTTCTACTATCCAGTTTTTTTACCTGCAATAACTATTGGAGCTTTGAGTACAGCTGTACTAAATTTAAATAATATGAGAGATCACGATAATGATAAAAAGGCAAATAAAAACACGATGGTTGTAAAAATGGGAGTGTCAAAAGCAAAAAAATATCACTTTTCTCTCATTATTACTGCAATGATTTCAATCATTATATTTATTCTATTTACCTATAGAGGAGCAAAAGATTTATTATTACTTCTTGCATTTATTCCATTACTAATTCACCTAATAACAGTTGCCAAAAATACAAATACGAAAGTATTAGATCCTGAGCTTAAAAAAGTAGCTTTAACAACATTTTTGCTTTCTATTTTATTTAGTCTGAGTCAGATTTTATAATTTTCGAGGTAATAAACTTTTTAACCAATGAAAATCACTTTTTACGGACATAACACCTTATTAATTCAAATAAATGATATACAGGTTTTAGTAGACCCATTTATTTCTGGAAATCCTTTATCAAAAGATAAGGTTGATATACATTCGATTAAGGCAGATTATATTTTACTTACTCATGCACATCAAGACCATGTTTTGGATGCAGATACCATTGCCAAAAATAATAAAGCAACTATTGTATCAAATTATGAGATTGCTATGTACTATCAAAATAAAGGAATTGAGGTACACCCTATGAATCATGGAGGCAATTGGGAGTTCGAATTCGGAAAAGTTAAATATGTAAATGCAATACATACGAGTAGCTTTGCTGATGGTACATATGGCGGACAACCAGGTGGATTTGTGATTGAAGGCGAACATAAAACTATCTATATAGCTGGTGATACAGCATTAACTATGGATATGAAATTGATTCCCTTACAGGCTAAATTAGATCTTGCCATACTTCCTATTGGAGATAACTTTACGATGGGAATTGATGATGCCATAATTGCAAGCGATTTTGTTGAATGTGATAAAGTTTTAGGAGTTCATTATGATACTTTTGGTTATATAGAAATAAATCATAATGAAGCAAAACGTAAATTTTTTGAAAAAAATAAAGATCTAATGTTATTAGAAATAGGAGAGAGTATAGAATTATAGATGAAAGCCAAATATTATAAATATATTCTCAATTTCAAAAAACCAAGTGGTACGTCTAGAGGCGTTTTAAAAACCAAAGAAACATGGTTTATTGTTTTGTCTAGTGCAACAAAACTAGGTATAGGCGAATGTGGTATATTAAGGACATTAAGTATTGACGATCGACCGGATTATGAAGAAAAACTGAAATGGACCTGTGATAATATAAACCTTGGCATCGATAAGCTTTGGAATGAACTTATAGAGTTTCCTAGTATTCAATTTGGAGTAGAGATGGCATTTAAATCATTAGATAGCGATACTCCATTTTTGTTGTTTCCTTCAGCTTTTACCAAAAATAAAAATCATATACCTATCAATGGTTTGATTTGGATGGGAGATAAATCATATATGAAAGCGCAAATTTCAGAAAAAATTGATCAAGGTTTTAATTGTATAAAAATGAAAATTGGAGCCATAGATTTTGATACAGAATTAGCGTTGTTAGCGTATATTAGATCTCATTTTTCTTCAGAAGAGATAGAACTTAGAGTAGATGCTAATGGAGCCTTCAAGCCAGAAGAAGCCCTGGATAAACTAATCCAACTTTCAAAATATAATTTACATAGTATAGAACAACCTATTAGACAAGGGCAATCTTTGGCAATGGCAGGGTTATGTAAAAAAACACCATTACCAATTGCACTAGATGAAGAATTAATCGGAGTTTTTACAATAACAGAAAAAGAAAAACTACTACAAACTATACAACCACAATATATCATACTAAAACCGAGTTTAGTTGGAGGCTATAGAGGTACACAAGAATGGATAAGAATTGCAGAAGCATTAGGAATTGGTTGGTGGATTACTAGTGCATTAGAAAGTAATATAGGCTTAAACGCTATTGCCCAATTTACATACTTGCTTCAAAATGATATGCCACAGGGGCTAGGAACCGGAAGTCTTTTTACAAATAACTTTCAATCACCTTTAGAAGTAAATAACGGAAATTTGATGTACGATAGTAAAACAGAATGGATCGTAGATTATCTAAATTAAAAAAGCAAAATAACATATGTATATAACACAAGGAAAGCAAGGAAAATTAGGAATGTGGAAATATCTACCTTTCCCAATAGTGCTTATGGGGCTTTTTGGACTAAATTATTGGCTTGCTAGTATCTTAGACCAGGATATTCTCGCACTCATAGAAGAGCAGATAAGAAATAAAGGGAAAAACAGGTTTTTTATAGAGAGTATGGTACCTTTTGTTTTTCTTTTGGGAGGCTTATTTTTTTGGGTTAAATTCATCCATAGACAAAGCATATCATCTCTAACCACGAATAGAACTAAAATAGACTGGGGGAGAGTGTTTTTTATTTTTGGTTTAATGGCTTCATTTATTATCATCTCTACATTAGTAGTGTATTTTCTTTATCCTGATGATTATAAAATTAATTTCGAGCCTATTCCTTTTTTGATTTTAACATGTATTGCAATTATACTAGTACCAATACAAACCAGTTTTGAAGAGTATTTTTTTAGAGGATATCTAATGCAAGGATTAGGACTGTTTACAAAAACCAAATGGGCTCCATTGTTGATTACATCTGTTCTTTTCGGGTTAATGCATGCCGCTAATCCCGAAGTTGACAAAATTGGACCAATAATTATGGTCTACTATATAGGTACAGGCTTGTTTTTAGGTGTAATCACTTTGATGGATGAAGGGCTAGAACTAGCACTAGGTTTTCATGCTGCTAACAATCTGGTAACAGTACTTTTGATCACCGCAGATTGGACTGCGTTACAAACAGATTCAATTTTTATTGATGTATCCGATCCCAGTGCTGGTTTTGATATATTAATACCAGTTTTTATAATTTTTCCGATCTTTATGTACATACTATCAAAAAAGTATCAATGGACAAATTGGAGAGAAAAACTCTTTGGTACTATAACAATACCGATTATTGCTGGTGAAGAGATAACAAAAGCATAATAAACTCTTCATAATACGGTAACGTATGGATATTGTAGAAAATTGAAATTTGAATATGAAAACAATGAGTATATTTTCTATTCCTGAAATACATGAAAGCTTTTCTATCAATACATATTCTCTAAACAGAGAAGAGTTAGAACGTTTTGCCTATAATTTTATAAAAGAAGGAGAAGTCTATGAGCAAGAAATTGGTAATTTTCTACTAGATTGGTTAAACAATAAAGATTATATTGTTGTTCAAACATCTGGCTCTACAGGCAAGCCTAAAAAAATAAAGATATATAAAAAGCACATGATTAATAGTGCTAAAGCTACAGGTCAATTTTTTAAAATCGAAGCTGGGACTACGGCTTTATTATGTTTACCCGCCAATTATATTGCTGGTAAAATGATGTTAGTAAGAGCTATGGTATTGGGATGGAAAATCGATTTGGTTCCTCCAAAAACAAATCCTTTAGACACTGTATATAAGCAATATGATTTTTGCGCTATGGTGCCATTACAATTAGATAACTCTTTAAATAGACTTCATCTTATCAAAAAACTAATTGTTGGTGGAGGTATAGTTTCAGAAAACCTAAAAGAATTGATCCAAGGAGTAAAAACTAAGGTTTTTGAAACCTATGGAATGACCGAAACAGTCACGCATATTGCTGCAAGAAGAATAAACCCGAAAAAGAAAGATAGAAAAGATGCTCGTTTTTTTAAAGCATTACCAAATATTACACTAACCATAGACAATAGAAGTTGCCTAACCATTAAAGCACCACAGCTTAATGAAGAAACAATAATTACTAATGATGTAATTGAGCTTAAAACGTATAAGAAGTTTCTTTGGAAAGGGCGATATGATAATGTAATCAATAGCGGAGGCGTGAAATTATACCCCGAAGAGATCGAAACAAAACTGCAATTACTTATTGGACATAGATTTTTTATTACAAGCCTACCAGATGATGCATTGGGCGAAAAAGTTGTTTTGATAATTGAAAGAGATTATAATAAAATTGCTTATCTAACGATTAAAAATGCGATAAGTACCCTCAAAACATTGTCAAAATATGAAATTCCTAAGGAAATCTTTTTCTTGCCTCAGTTTATAGAAACAGATAACGGAAAAGTGCAAAGAACAAAGACGCTAGCATTAGTAAAGCATATAAATTTATAACATTTAGATCAGCATATAATTATACAATATCATCTTCACTCACTCAAATGGCTACTTCCCTCATTTTTGATTGTTATCCCTTCTTGTAAAAAGTAGTTTTAGTCCATAATTAAAAACTATCGACTATGAAACTATTAAACTATTTAATGTTTTTTCTATGTACTGTAGGAATTTCAAGCGCACAACAGGTAAAAGTTAGCGGTATAGTAACCGATAATCAAAACTTGCCATTACCTGGAGTAAGTATTATAATAAAAGGAAGCTCAACAGGCACTTCAACAGATTTTGATGGAAATTATGCTATTCTAGCTGATGTTGGAAACACGTTAATATTTAACTATGTGGGCTTTGAAACTCAAGAAATAAAAGTTGCTGCCAATGATACTATTATTAATGTTAACATGAAAGCATCTACAGCCGAGTTAGAAGAGGTTGTCGTTACAGGATATGCACCTAGAAGAAGTAGATCCTTAGTTAGGAGTAGCGTTTCCAAAAGAAAAACCAAGAGAAAATCAAGTAAACAAAAAAGCGTTGGTAGAGCTAATTATATTAGCGGACTTACAATAAAGGGGCAGAGTTCGGTATCCAATACAAGTCAGCCATTATATGTTGTCGATGGGGTTTCCATAGATAAGAAGGATATTGCTAAAGTAAAGAAAATGAATCCAAATAAGATCTCAAAATTCGAGGTGCTTAAGGATAAAAATGCAGCTTCTATTTATGGAGAACAAGCAAAACATGGATGTATTGTAATTACTACTCATGGCGGCAATTATAAAATTACAGATAACGAATCCTACAAGGAAATAGAAGAAAACAGTTTTGAAAGAGTACAAATGTCACCATTATCTACCTTTTCTATCGATGTAGACAAAGCTTCTTATAGTAATATCCGTAGAATGATTAATAATGGTACTAAAATCCCTGTAGATGCGGTTAAAATTGAAGAAATGATCAATTATTTTGAGTATAAATATGAGCAACCCAAAGGAGATCATCCTTTTGCGATCCATACCGAGCATACTACTACACCTTGGAATCCCGAAACTAAATTAGTAAAAATAGGATTGAAAGGTAAAGAGGTACCACAAAATGAAATACCACCATCAAACTTAGTGTTTCTGTTAGATGTGTCTGGTTCGATGAATGCAGATAATAAATTGCCATTATTGAAGAAGGCTTTTAAACTTTTAGTAAATCAACTAAGAGAAAAGGATAAAGTATCTATTATAGTATATGCAGGAGCAGCAGGAGTGGTGCTAAAACCAACTTCGGGAGCTCATAAAAACGAAATCAATATGGCGCTACAAAACCTTAGTGCTGGTGGTTCTACTGCTGGAGGAGAGGGTATTCAATTAGCCTATAAAATTGCTAAACAAAATTTCATAAAAAACGGAAATAATAGAGTAATTCTTGCTACCGATGGCGATTTTAATGTTGGTATGAGTAGTGATAAGGATATGAAACAATTGATTGAAGAAAAGCGTAAGTCTGGGGTGTTCTTGACCTGCCTTGGGTTTGGTATGGGAAATTATAAAGATAGTAAATTAGAAACTCTAGCTGATAAAGGAAATGGAAATCATGCCTATATAGATACCATGCAAGAAGCACAAAGAGTATTGGGTAAAGAGTTTGGAGGGACATTATATACCATAGCCAAAGATGTAAAGATCCAGGTAGAATTTAACCCAGGTAAAGTAAAGGCATATCGCCTTATAGGATATGAGAATAGACTCTTGGCAGACGAAGATTTTATTGACGATACCAAGGATGCAGGCGAATTAGGTAGTGGGCATACAGTAACGGCACTGTACGAGATCATTCCAGTCGGAACGAAAAGTGAATATTTAAAGGAAATTGCAGATTTAAAATATACGAAGTCCAAAGTCAATAAAGAATTCGGAAATGAGCTACTTACTGTTAAGTTTAGGTATAAAAAACCACAAGAGAATAAAAGTATTGAACTTACACATATTCTTGAGACCAATACAAACTCTGTGACATCACAAGATTTTAATTTTGCTGCTTCTATCGCTTGGTTCGGAATGAAACTTAGAAATTCAAAATTTATTAAAAATCAAAGTTTAAAAGATATAGTAGCCTTAGCTCAAGCAAATAAAGATGGTGACAGTCAAGGGTATAGAGCTGAGTTTGTTAGGTTAGTAAATAGTTATCAAGGCTTGTGATCGATTTGGGTGAATAGGTTAATTCATGAAGAGACACCAGTATTTTTGCTGGTGTCTCATTTTTATGATACTTTTAGTTAGAAATAAGCCTAACATTCACGCAAACATCCAATGAAAAAACTCCTTATACTCACCATACTTTTAAGTTATGGTATTCAAGCACAAATCCTTCCAGAACGCCAAAGATCGGCTGCTATAGACATGGTATTAGAAGATCGATTTAATAATCTCTTACCCAAATTAATGGATCGCACTGGTTTTGATATGTGGATAGTAATTTCGCGTGAGTATAATGAAGACCCAGTGCTTAAGACGATGTTACCCTCGACTTGGTTAAATGCCCGTAGAAGAACGATTTTGGTTTTCTATAGAAATAAAGAAAAGAATACAATCGAAAAATTAGCAGTAGCCAGATATAATGTAGGTAAAAATATTGATTCTGCTTGGGATAAAGAAAAACAACCCGATCAGTGGAAAGCTTTGGTCGATATTATTACTCAAAGAAACCCCTCGACAATAGCAATCAATTACTCAAAAGATTTTGGGATTGTTGATGGGATAGTAAAAACCGATTACGAAGAGTTTATGAGTTCGCTACCCAAAGAATATCAATCAAAAGTTGTTTCTGCAGAGAAATTAGCAATTGCATGGATAGAGACCCGTACAGAACAAGAAATGGAGATCTATAAAGAACTAGTACAAGTTACTCATGATATTATAGCAGAAGCATTTAGTACTTCGGTAATACAACCTGGCACAACAACTACCGATGATGTAGTGTGGTGGTTGCGACAAAAAGTAACCGATATGGGATTAAAAACCTGGTTTCATCCTACTGTCGACATACAAAGAACTGGAGAGGATTTACAAAGTCATATAGTTTCTTTTTCTGATCGGCCAAAAGATAAAATCATTAGACCTGGAGATTTGATACATTGTGACTTCGGAATTACATATTTAAGATTAAATACCGATTGCCAACAACACGCCTATATTTTAAAAAACGATGAAACATCTCCTCCAGAATTTTTAACCAAAGCATTTGCCGATGGTAATCGAGTACAGGATATTTTTACGGCTAATTTTGAAACCGGTAAAACCGGAAATGAGATATTATTAAAAACATTAGAAGAAGGTAGGGCAGAAGGACTAAAACCATCAATCTATACGCATCCATTGGGGTTATATGGGCATTCTTCTGGGCCAACTATCGGAATGTGGGATTCGCAAGGCGGAGTACCTGGTACTGGTGATTACCCTTTGTATGAAAATACGGTTTACGCGATAGAGTTAAATACTACAGTAACAATCCCTCAATGGAAAAAGGATATAAGAATCATGTTAGAAGAAGCAGGCTTTTGGGGAAAAGAAGGCTTTAAATACGTAAATGAACGCCAGACAGAATTAATTACGATTCCAAAACGTAGATAGCACTTGGTTTTATATCTAATAAGAATGAATTGGTAAATTCCCCTTAATAGAATTTATATAAGCCGTTTAGGTGTAATTCTAAACGGCTTTATATAGATTTCAAAAAGCACATAGACCATTGGCAAACAATCTGTCAATGCTTATCCTTAAATAAATAATCTAACAATCATAATTAGGCTTATAGCACCAAAGATAATCCCCCAATATTCCATTTTAATCCAAAATAAGCTGTGATTAGGTTTTAGTATTACTTCTTGCCCGGTTTCTTTGTCGACTAAAGTTTTACCTTCAGGAGTATTCCATTTTTTACCCATAAACCAACTAAAAACACCAGCAAGCAGTAAACCGATTATATAGGCATAGTCACTTTGTTCTTTTGGTAAAATTGAAGTAAGACCAAATACGATTACTGCTAATACTAAAGTAGAGAGGTATCCTCTTCCTGACCATACTATCATTTTGTTTCTTTTTTATTGTTACTACCCTTGTTTTAAGTCTATTTTTGTAGGTGATATAAATTTATTGTACACCAGTTAATTCATGATACCCTATCAATTTCCCTTTTTTGTTATAAGATTCTGATCGTACTACCATTACATCTTTATAATACCACTCTTTACCAGTTCCTTTTATATTTATGATTCCGAATTTGGATTCGAAATCAAAAGTTATTTTTTGACACAAGTATGACCCCGCCGGAGTGGTGATTTGCTCTTCTCCAATAATCTGTCGATTAAATACTTTAAATGTAAGAGTAACTAGTGTAAAGTTATTACTATTCACTTTGATTGATATATTACCATCATCCAGGTGATCACCAGGTTTCATCCCAACAGGAAATTCCATAACATCTCCGTCGATTTTTAAGCTTATATCATTTTTGTTATGTTCTGATAGTTGATCTAAATTAAAAAACCGAAGCATATCAACACTAAATAACCCATTGTTACAATTTACCTTATACTCTGTACTAAAAGGCTTTTTGTTTTTTGCATCGGTTACCGTTGCTTTGATAATAGCATCAATAGTACTACCGTTTTCTAGAATATCTATTGTTTCATGTCTCGTACTACTTTGTTTTTTCCCTTTTTTATTATAATCCGTATACTCTAAGATGGCTCCCTTTTTCATAAAAGGCACTGCATTACATTCTTGAGCGTAGGATGTTATTGATAGAAGAAGGGCAAAAAGTATTAAAAACGAAGATCTTTTTATTATGTTTTTTGTATTCATGAGATTACATTTTTGAAGTAATAAATGTACCATTATGTTCTTGTGCTAATGTTCTCATAAAGTTATGATCTGCATCTTCTCCAAAAGCTATGGTATGAATGATAACGTTATTAGTATTTACTTTTCGAATTTCTTCCAAAACGGCTTCAGGACCACCGTTAGGTAGACCATCACTCATTAAAACAACTTCTTGTACTCCTGGCATAGACAATGCTTCTACTAATCCTAAAGAAGTGTTAGTTCCTCCTCCTGCTTTTAAGTTTTCTACAAAAATATTAGCAGAAGTTCTAGACATATTACTTGCAATTCTTAGTTCTACTGTTTGCTTTGTAACATCATTGTTGTATGCGTATACTGCAAATTTTTTACCATCTGGGAGCCCTTTTATTGCGGGGATCAGTTTTCGCTTTACAGCTCCAAGTTTAGTGGCTTGTTTTGTTACTTGTTTCCCTAAGATATTACCTATTTTTCCGCCTATCGCATCGCTAACCACATTACCTGCTTTGTTTCCTGCTTCTCGCATTACTTGATCTTTTACCGAACCTTCGTCAATTCCTTCCATACTACCTGATATATCAATAAGATAAAGCGTGTTAAGGGTTGAGGTTTCTATCCCAAAGAACTGATCTGATTTTTTCATCACATAGCAGGATTGAAACATAGAAAATAGGGTACATAGCAATAGTATTGATCTTACTTTTTTCATTTTTTGAGCTTTGATAAAATAATTGTGTGAATTAATATTTTTTTAATCTGATTTTTGTTTTAATGCTTTTAGATTTATTTCATCTACTGCATTTTTTAATTGTTTTACAGATATTCTTTCTCCCTTAAGTGTTATCATAAATCGATTAGCGATCATAAGATCGATTTTAGAACTCTCGCTGTTATCATACTCATCTCTTTCTACTTCTTCAATGGCCTTATAACCATTTATAGTTGTAGATTTTCTATACCCTTGTTCATTTTCTTCTTCAAAATCTCTAGCAAAACCTAAACGAGCAAGAGTTACCATAGCGCTTCCTGTTTCACCAGCGCCATCCATAATAGAAAATGAAATAATGTTTCCTTCTTCATTCTCATATTCGGCCTCTGCCATAGCAATATCAGCCATAAATTGATTACCTACAGTAAATTTCTTTCTTGGATATCCAGCTAGACTTTCTGGTAAAAGAGCTTTCAATTCTGCGTTAGAGATAGGAGTAGCTTTAAGAAGCTTATCGTTTTCTTCTTCTATATCTTCGGCCTCTTTTGCAATTTTATTTAGATCAGAAACTCCTTCTATTAGATCAAATAATCCAGGCTCTTTATCTTCTTTTTTATCTTTTCCGCAGGAAATAAATAAGCCCATAGATAACAATATCAAGATTGTTTTTTTCATTATTCTTGTTGTTTAGATTTGTGTGAAAATTAGTTCTATGAACTAAGTTAAACCTATTTATAAGAGAATTTTTTCACAATTAGAATTTGAAGAGAAATTTTTAGTAATACTAGAGTGTTTAAGAGAATTTAAATATGCTTTTCTATCAAATCAATTAGATTTTTCTTTCTACTTTGCGCAACAGGAATGGCATGAGTCTCATTTAAGATAACTTCTTCATTACGTTTATTGAATGATGAAATATGAGTAAGATTGATTAAGAAACTTTGATGAACTCGAAAAAAATTAAGAGGACTTAGTTTTTCGTCAAATGATTTTAAAGGCTTAGAAACCAATATTTCTTTTTCATTAGTAAGCAAAAAAGTTGTGTAGTTGTTATCTGATTTTGCATAAAGAATATCCTCAGTTTTTATAATATGCATTGCATCTGCATTCTTAAGTACTATTTTTTTTGAAGTTTCTTTACTTGAAAAATTTTGAAGTAACGTATTTAACTGTAGTTGATAATTTTCTTTTTGAATGTTTTCTGAAACTTTATCTAGGGCAGTAATCAGTTCTTGTTCAGAATAAGGTTTTAAAAGGTAGTCTAATGCACTGAATTTAAAAGCATCTACTGCATATTTAGCAAATGAAGTCGTAAATATGATCTTAAAATCAATACTATCGAATAATTCTAGAAATTCAAAAGCATTACCATCTATAAGAAACACATCAAGAATTATAAAATCTGGCCGAAGCTCTTTTATATGATCTGCTGCTTCGTTAATTTTATCTGAGTTACCTATGATGGAGATATTATCATATTGTTTTATGATAGATGAAGCATATGCATATGCTTGTGGATCATCTTCAACAATAAAACAAGATAGATTATTCATAGAATAAAGATACTGTACATTTATGTTATGAAACTGTAAAACTTAAAAGAACTTCTGTCCCTTTAGAAGAAGAATTGATTAAAATATTACCCCTAAAATTTTTAGAACTTCTATTTAGATTCTTTAATTGCTCTTTAATAATTGCCATACTCATAGAAGTATGTAATTTTTTTGAATCATCTTGTTTTGTTTCAAATCCTTTACCATTGTCGCCTATAGATACGTATAAAACATTTTCATTTTTGTAGTATTTTATAGTAATTATACCTTCTGAGATGTTTTTTAAACCATGAAGTATTGCATTTTCTACAAAAGGCTGAGTGACAAGATTTGGTAGCATATCAAAGTCTTCTTCAATAGAATCATCAGTAATTATAGTGTAAGAAAAAGAATTATCATGATTAAGTTGTTGTAAATTAAGATAGGATTCTAATGCCAATCGATCATCTGATACGCTAATAAAATTTTCATCTGATTTTTCTAAGATGAGACGAATCAATTTAGAATAACTAGCTAAATATGAGTTTGATTTTTCTTTATCGTTTTGATGAATAAAATTTTGAATACTTTGTAATGCGTTAAACAAGAAATGAGGGTTTAACTGTGTTTTCTTTAATTTTTGTTGAAGTAATACTGTATCTAATTGTTGCTTTGTTTTATAGTTTTTAAATCCAAAATATCCCAGAACTAAGAACAATAAACCAAATGCGACTAAAACGATTAACAAATACTTTTGTTGGGAAATAGTAAGCGCCTGTAATTCAGTTTTGGTATCTAAAATATCTATTTGTTGCTGTTTCTTTTCAGATTCAAATTTTTCTGTTAATTCAGCTACTTGCTCTTTTTGTTGTGCATTGGTAATAGAATCCTTTAGACGATCTTTTAAATCAGCATAGTGTATTGCGGTTTTAAAGTCTTTTAAACCAAAATATGAGTCTTTCAGATTATTATAGATATAAGATTTTAATACTCCTTTAGCGCCAGGCATAGCACTATCAAGATATTTTATAGCGGTATCATATTCTCCTTTTTTGACATAAGAGTGACCAACATTGTTGTAGGTTACATTTAATGTGCTTGTTTGATTAAGTTCTTTTTTTAAAGAAATAGCCTTTTTTCCATAGATAAGTGCACGATCATAGTCTGTACCTTCTTCGCTATAATATATTGCCAAATTTGTGTAAACAACAGAAAGAATATGTTTTGCATTATATTTTATAGCCAATCTTTCTGCTTCAAATATAGTATCTGTATATTTTTTGAAAAGCTTCTGTTCATAATAAGTATTACAAAGGTTAACCAGAATCTGAAGTCTCAATATTTCATTAAAATCACTTAAAGGAAGAGCTCTTTCTAGATAAATCTGTGCATTTTTAAAGTTTTTTAATGCTGCATTTATAGATCCGATGTTTGAATACGTATTAACTAATTGTTTTGAATTTTTAGCTTGCTCTAGAATTTTTGCAGCTTTCAAATAAATATCCAGTGCTTTTTTAAAATCTTGTTTATAATACTGAATAGTTCCCAAGTTATGCCATGTTTGCCCTTCAATATGTTTTGGTAATTTCTTGGTTAGATTATTTTGAAGTAATGAATCGGCTTCAGAAAATCCTTTTTTATAAATAAGGGCACTACTTTTCTGCAAATGCGATTTTGCTATAAGAGTGTCATTGGTAGCTGATTTTGAAAGAAGTAAAGCTTTATTAGCATAGAATAGAGAGCTATCTATGTTTTTTTGTAGTAATTCTTTAGAACGCAAAAGACTTTGTTCTATTGCTGCTGCTTTATCTATTTTGGATTGTGCCTGTATCCCAAAAATATTACCAATAAGAATACTAATGGTTATATAAAATAATCTCATTTAATTGCTTATTATGCCTGAATCACGCCTAAATTAAATTTCTTTTCAATAGGAGCGTGGTTAGCAGCTTCTATACCCATAGAAATAACTGTTCTGGTTTCAAGAGGGTCTATAATTCCATCGGTCCAGATACGAGCTGCTGCATAATAGGGTGAAATCTGCCGATCATATCTAGCTTTGATTTTATCATACATTGCTTTTTCATCTTCTTCAGATATAGTTTCTCCTTTTTTCTTTAATGAAGCCGTTTCTATCTGTAATAATACTTTTGCCGCTTGTGCACCACCCATTACTGCTAATTCTGCACTTGGCCATGCATAAATTAATCTAGGGTCATAGGCTTTGCCACACATTGCATAATTACCTGCGCCGTATGAGTTACCTATTACTATTGTGAATTTTGGGACCACACTATTACTTACTGCATTTACCATTTTAGCACCGTCTTTTATAATGCCACCATGTTCACTTTTACTACCTACCATAAAACCTGTTACGTCTTGTAAGAATACTAATGGTATTTTCTTTTGGTTACAATTGGCAATAAATCGGGTCGCTTTATCTGCCGAATCCGAATATATCACTCCGCCAAATTGCATTTCGCCTTTTTTAGTTTTTACAATTTTGCGTTGATTTGCAACAATACCAACAGCCCAGCCATCAATACGGGCATATCCAGTAATAATACTTTGCCCATATCCAGCTTTATATTCTTCAAAATCAGAACTATCGACCAATCGGTTAATGATTTCCATCATATCATATTGTTCATTCCTGGCTTTGGGTAGAATACCATAAATGTCTTCTGGATTTTGTTTGGGTTTAGAAGGTTTAACTCGATTAAACCCTGCCTTTTCAAAGTCGCCAATTTTTGACATAATGTTTTTGATGGTATCCAGAGCAGCTGCATCATCTTTTGCTTTATAATCTGTAACCCCAGATATTTCGCAATGAGTGGTTGCTCCGCCTAATGTTTCATTATCAATGGTTTCGCCAATTGCAGCTTTTACCAAGTAGCTACCAGCAAGAAAAATACTACCAGTTTTATCTACAATTAATGCTTCATCACTCATGATAGGTAGATAAGCACCACCAGCAACACAACTGCCCATTACCGCTGATATTTGGGTAATACCCATACTGCTCATTACAGCATTGTTACGAAAAATTCTACCAAAATGCTCCTTGTCAGGAAAAATTTCATCTTGCATGGGTAGATATACACCAGCACTATCAACAAGGTAAATGATAGGGAGTTTATTTTCGATAGATAACTCTTGTGCTCTTAAATTTTTCTTTCCCGTAATCGGAAACCAAGCACCAGCCTTTACCGTAGCATCATTTGCGACTACAATACATTGTTTTCCTGATACGTATCCTATTTTTACCACTACGCCACCACTAGGGCAGCCACCATGTTCTTGATACATATCTTCACCAGCAAAAGCTGCTACTTCTATAGATTTAGAACCATTATCCAATAGATAATCGATACGTTCTCTAGCAGTCATTTTCCCTTTGGAATGTAATTTTTCAATTCGTTTTTCGCCTCCTCCTAACTTTACTTTGACAAGTTTCTGCTTCAATTCAGATACTAAAAGTTTATTGTGATCTTCGTTTTTATTGAAGTTTATATCCATTTGTGTGTATTGTTTGCACGAAAATACAAAAAGAGAGTTTTATCTGTGATATTTTAAAATGGTAATTAATAACATTAAGTAAGATAATTAAGAATAGATCTTTAAATTTATAAATATCAACAATAGTAATTTGCAACTATGATTGTGTTTTTGCATTTTTAACTTTATAAATATCAATAACTTAAAATCATAAACCATGCTGAAAAAAATTTTAAATTTCAATAGTGTTAAAACATTACAAAAAATAGAACAGGCAAATATTAACGGAGGAAGAGTGAATAGTTGTTTTCGCGAATGCAGACAGGATTTTGCTGATTGTAGAGAAGATGGAAATAGTGGAGCTGATTGTTTTGAAACCCTTATGATTTGTAGACGTAGATGCTAATACTATAAAATCAGATCAAAAAAATCAAGAGGTGGGTAAATCCCACCTTTTTTATATTAAAATGAAAGCATAAAAACTTTCCTAAGAGCTAACTACTTGATAATTAAAACGCCTGAGTTTTAAACACCCGTTTCTCAAACCCTTTGTTAAATCTTATTGCAGAGCATTCGATCCCAGTATACACCCTAGATGAATATTTTGGAGTGATTACAAAAAAATACCTAGAACTTAAATAATTCAAGAAAATTAGAATCCTATCAACCAATGGTATCTAATTACATGATAAAAGAAATAATTTTAGATGTACTGTTTGTCAGATAATTAGAGTGTTTTTTGTTTTCTGTTTCATATTAAATACTATAAGAAGTAAATAAAAAATCCTGTTTTTTGGTGATAAAATACCGATATTTGCATCTGGATTATATGTAACATATGATTCATAAAGTAACTAAATAACAATTTATGGGAATGAATAAAAATACAGTGTTGGCTTGGGCTACATTTATAATGATATTAGTAGGGCTGGCACTTATCGCATTAGGAGCATTTAGATACAGGGACGTCTCTGGATATGGTTTTGCAGCTGTTGGTGTTGGTTTTTTTGCAATCGCTTGGGTATTTAATGCTTTAAAAGGAAGAGTATAATCTTCATTAGTATAGATTCATCAAATTAAAATAATTTAAAGGGCTTATGTCAGACGATAAAAAGGTTATTTTCTCCATGTCTGGAGTTAGTAAAACGTATAAAAGTGCAAATACTCCCGTACTTAAAAATATTTATTTAAGTTTTTTCTATGGAGCCAAAATTGGGATTCTAGGACTTAATGGTTCTGGTAAATCTACATTGTTGAAAATTATAGCTGGAGTTGATAAAAACTATCAAGGTGATGTTGTGTTTGCTTCTGGGTATACTGTTGGTTTATTAGAACAAGAGCCACAATTAGATCCAGAAAAAACGGTATTAGAAGTTGTAAAAGAAGGAGTTGCAGAAACTGTTGCTATTTTGGATGAATACAATAAGATCAATGATATGTTTGGTCTAGAAGAGGTGTATAGTGATGCCGACAAAATGCAGAAGCTTATGGATAAGCAGGCAGCCTTACAAGACCAGATTGATGCTAGCAATGCTTGGGAACTTGATACCAAGCTAGAAATAGCAATGGATGCGTTAAGAACACCAGATTCTGATAAAAAAATTGGAGTATTATCTGGAGGAGAGAAAAGAAGAGTCGCACTATGTCGTTTATTATTGCAAGAACCAGATGTTTTATTATTAGATGAGCCAACGAACCATTTGGATGCAGAATCTGTACACTGGCTAGAGCATCATTTGGCACAATACAAAGGAACCGTAATTGCTGTAACGCACGATAGATATTTCTTAGATAATGTAGCGGGTTGGATATTAGAATTGGATAGAGGAGAGGGAATACCATGGAAAGGAAATTATTCATCATGGTTAGACCAAAAATCAAAACGATTAGCACAAGAAAGCAAATCGGCCTCTAAACGTCAGAAAACATTAGAACGAGAGTTAGAATGGGTGCGTCAAGGCGCAAAAGGAAGACAAACTAAACAAAAAGCACGTTTAAAGAATTATGATAAATTGATGAGTCAGGATCAGAAACAACTTGATGAAAAACTCGAGATTTATATCCCTAATGGCCCACGTCTAGGTACTAATGTATTAGAGGCATCTGGCATTAGCAAAGCCTACGGAGATAAACTCCTATATGAAGATCTTAATTTTAAACTTCCTCAAGCAGGAATTGTAGGGATTATTGGCCCCAATGGAGCAGGTAAAACTACTATCTTTAAAATGATTATGGGAGAAGAAACTCCAGATAAGGGAGAATTTTCTGTTGGAGAAACAGCCAAAATAGCATACGTAGATCAAGCGCATTCTAATATCGACCCGGATAAATCTATTTGGCAAAACTTCAGTGATGAGCAGGATTTGGTGATGATGGGAGGTAAAGAAGTTAATTCTAGAGCATATTTAAGTCGTTTTAATTTTGGCGGAAGCGAACAAAACAAAAAAGTATCTACACTTTCTGGTGGTGAACGTAACCGCTTGCATCTGGCAATGACTCTAAAAGAAGAAGGTAATGTATTACTTTTAGATGAGCCAACTAATGATCTTGATGTTAATACGTTAAGAGCCTTAGAAGAAGGTCTTGAAAACTTTGCTGGATGTGCTGTAGTAATTTCTCACGACCGTTGGTTTTTAGATCGTATTTGTACTCATATTCTTGCTTTTGAAGGAGATTCACAAGTATATTTCTTTGAAGGTAGTTTCTCTGATTATGAAGAAAATAAAAAGAAACGTTTGGGTGGTGATTTAATGCCAAAACGTATTAAGTATAAGAAATTAGTGCGATAGAGTATGAGTTGTGAGCTTGCTTTGCTTTGATAGGTTGATGATGCTTGTTTATGAAGTTTGGTTACAAACTCAAAATACTTCGTTTCTCAAATACAATTAAAAATGCCACTAAGTAATATTAAAGTAATTGCATTTGATGCAGATGACACATTATGGGTTAATGAAACACTCTTTAGGAAGGCTGAAGAGGAGTTTTGTGATCTTTTAGAAGACCATATGTCCAAAGAAGAGGCTAATACCCTTCTTTTTGATGTAGAAATGAAAAATTTACCTTTGTATGGATATGGCATTAAGCCATTTACCTTATCATTAATTGAAGCGGCAATTACCATTTCTAATGGTAATACAACAGTAGATTTAATACAAAAACTTATCGAAAAGGGTAAACAAATGCTTCAGGAGCCTATCGAGCTTATTGATGGTATTGATAGTACATTAGAACAATTATCTAAGCAATATCGATTAGTAATGGCTACCAAAGGTGATTTATTAGACCAAGAACGTAAGTTGATTAAATCTGGTTTAGAAAAATATTTTCACCACATAGAAATTGTATCTGATAAAACAGAAAAACAGTATAGTAAATTAGTAAAACACCTTGATATTACCGAAAAAGAATTTCTAATGGTTGGTAATTCACTAAAATCAGATATTCTTCCAGTACTTAATATTGGAGCACATGCATTTCATATTCCATTTCATACTACATGGGCCCACGAAATGATTAATGAAGAAATTGATCATCCAAATTTTAGAAGTTTTACAAAAGCAAGTGAATTATTAGAAGTCTTATAATAATGAGAACACCTATCGATCTTACCACCTGGAACAGAAAAGAACATTTTGAGTTCTTTGGTAGTTTTGACGAACCTTTTTTTGGTATTGCAACTACAGTAGATTTTACAAAGGGTTATCAGAAAATTAAAGATTTGGGATACTCTTATTTTTTGTTTTATCTGCATAAGTCATTGTTAGCTGTTAATACTATTGATGCATTTAAATATCGTATAGATAATGATCAGGTCTATGTATATGATAAAATTCATGCATCCCCAACTATAGGAAGAGAAGATCATACTTTTGGTTTTTCATTTATAGAATTTCATGAAGATTTTGAGACTTTTGTCATAGAAGCTCAAAAAGAAATAAATGCAGTAAAAAATAGTACAGGTCTACGACATACAGATAATGCTAAACGTATAGACACAATACATTACTCATCTATCCCTTGGTATAATTTTACTGGACTTACACATGCTAGACATTTTAAATTCAATGACAGTGTGCCTAAAATTTCTTTTGGGAAATATACCAAGATAGGAGATACGTTAAATTTACCCATTTCGATTAATGTACACCATGGCATGGCTGATGGGTATCATGTTGGGTTATATCTCGAAGAGTTTCAGCGATTATTAAACAAATAACAAATTGATTTTAATAATCTTAAATATTTTTTTAACTTTATTTTAAACCTTTTTGAACTGTAATAGTCAAAAGAACATAGTAACATTAAAAACTAAATTATGAAAGCGAATAAAGTTTTAGGAATAGTATTGATTTTTGGAATCACTATGGTAGGATATGCACAAGAGAGAACAGTAAAAGTTGGAGTAAATAAAGATGGAGAGAAAGTTAGATTGGTTAGATCTGAGGATGCACAAGGAAACAAGAAAGCTCAAGCTACTAAAAAAGATGCTGATGGAAATGTAAAAAAAGCTGTAAAAGCAAATCAGACTGATGGTGATAAATATAGAGCAGCTGGGGTGAATAAGGCAGATGGTACCAAAAAAAGAGTAGCGGGAGGTAACAAAGCAAATGGAACCAAGAAACGAGGAGCAGGTGTAAAACAGGCTGATGGTGATAAATATCGTGTAGGAGGAGTAAATAAACCTGATGGTTCTAAAAAAAGATCAGTAGATGTTCATAAAGCTGATAGTACTAAGAAAAAGAAAAAAAGAAAAAAATCTTAGGAAGTAATCATTACAGCACATATAAAAATTCTGGAGAACAATAATCTTCAGAATTTTTTTTAGGATTTTAATTGTGTTTAGCTGGATAATTTATTTAAAAAAATCAAGTTCTTTGACTTCTCCTATTTCCATATCTTTAAGATAGGTATTACCAACTCTTATACGCACTAATCGCAGTGTAGGGAAACCAACCGCAGAAGTCATTTTACGTACCTGGCGAAATTTTCCTTCTTGTAATGTAATAGATACCCAACTTGTAGGGCCGTGTCTATCATCTCGTATTTTTTTTGACCTTTCGGGGAATTTTGGAACATTTTCAAGTTTAAAAACCATGCAAGGAGCAGTACCATATTTTTTTCCATCAAAACCTATCTCGACACCTTTTGCTAATTTTTCTATAGCTTCAGTAGTAATATCTCCGTCTACTTGTGCATAATACTCTTTTTCGATACCACTACTACAGATATGATTACTTGTTTTGCCATCTGTTGTTAATAATAATAACCCTTCGGATTTTTCATCTAATCTACCAATAGCCATGGTGCCTTCAGGGAAATCGTGTAACTCACCGAGTAATTTTTTTGAATTTTGTTTTTGTCCATTATTTACAAACTGACTTAGGTAGCCATAGGGTTTGTACAGGGCAAAATGCTTATGCAACATTTGTTTTTCAGGACTAATTTCCATTTAAATTTTATACCAAGTTTTTATAGGCGCAAAATTACATATTTACTTTATTTCATAGCAGATCTAATGAATAATGATCAACTTGTAAACCAAAACAGTTTAAAAATTAAAATGGAAGACCTATATTTGCAGAGATTTTAATGGATAATTATAATTCAAGAAGTAAACTATTACCTGTTATTGCAACAGCTATTTAAATTATTAGGTAAACCAATCTCACACATTGCCTTTTACTTATCACTCGTTTAGTCTTTCGATTACAATCCATAAAACAAACTGATTTAATAAAATATAAAAGTACGAATGGCAAAATCGCAACAGACGTTTAGTAAAATTGAGAAAGAGAAGAAAAAGCAAAAAAAGCGAGAGGAAAAACTAAAAAAGAAAGAAGAGCGTAAAGCAAATTCTAATAAAGGAAATGGTTTGGATAGTATGATCGCTTATGTAGATGAGAATGGGTTTCGTACTGAGACGCCTCCTGATCCAACTAAAAAGAAAAAGATCAAAGCTGAAAATATTGAAATAAGCATTCCAAAAAGCGAAAAAGAAGAGTTTGACCCTGTTCGTAAAGGTAAAGTTGCATTTTACAACGATTCAAAAGGGTATGGTTTTATTAACGATGAAGCGACACAAGAACGTTATTTTGTGCATGTTAATGGTTTAATACAAGAAATTGCTGAAAATGATAAAGTTACCTTTGAACTTGAAAAAGGCCCTAAAGGTCTGATCGCTGTTCGCGTAAAGAAGGCTTAATCGTTCTACATACAAACACCAAAGCCTGGGAATTTTCCCAGGCTTTGGTGTTTGTAATGGTTTTTTATTGAACGTGCTTAAATATCGGGATACCAATCCAGTTGTATGACTTCAATAGTAGAGTCTTTTGATACTATTTCTTTGAATTTTGCAACATCGCTTAATCCTTCGGTTCCTCTGTAATGGTATGGGTAAACTTGTTTTGGCTTAAATTCGAGTACAGCATCTGCGGCACTCTCTACGCTCATAGTATAAGGTAAATTCATACAAACAAAAGCTTTATCAATGTATTTTAAGGCTCTCATCTCAGGAATATCTTCGGTATCACCAGAAAAATATAAGCGTTCTTTTCCTAAAGTGATTACATATCCATTTCCTCGTCCTTTATTATGAAACTTTAATGCCTCTTCGCGTAAGTTGTACATTGGTATAGCTTCAATAGTGATTCCTTGTATTTCTTTTGTTTCTCCGTTGTTAATAATAATTAATTGTTCGGTATAACTTGCAGGAAGTTTTTCGGCAACAGCTTGAGGGACTACAATTTCTGCTTTTGAAAGATTAAGACTATCTAGTGTATCAATATTCATATGATCTCCGTGTATGTCTGTAATCAATACGATATTTGGAAGTTTCTTTCCTGTAAATGCTTTAGGGCCTCCATTAGGATCTATGTAAATTATTTTTTGTTTCCATTCTAAAATTGCTGTAGCATGACTTATTGGATCTATGGAGATGTCGCTTTCTATTTTTTTTGAAGCTTCTCCAGGGGTTTCGTTCTCTGTTTCATTAATGATTTCGGTATCTTCATTTTTTTGCGATTTGCAATTCAGTAAGAGAATACAAATCAGCATAATATGTAGGATATTATACTTCATTTTGAGATGATTTTGTGTTTGTATGCAGAAAAGGTAAGAATAATCGGCGAGAATTATAGTACATGAAATGTTAAGGCGAAATTGAAAAATTGATTTCTACAGCATGATTTTTTATGAATAATAGTATAATATTGCTTGTAATGAATATGTTATTAGATGCGATGTAACAACACTTGTTTGTGGTTGTGTTGTTTTTGATATACTGTAGAATTAGCTATCTAGCCATAATTTGATAGCCATAACAATGACCATAATAATCAAAAATATTTTTACAAGCCCATCTCCTTTTTTTACAGCCCATCTGCTTGCAATCCATCCTCCTGAGGCATTTCCAGAAGCAAGAACAATACCGTATAAGTAATCTATTTGTTGATTATAAGCAAAGATGGCTAATGCCCCAATAGTATAGATAAAAACAACTAATACTTTTACTGCATTAGATTTTACAAGGTTCATGTAGTTTATAGAGGTTAAAGCAAGTAGTATAAAAATTCCTACTCCAGCTTGAATAAAACCTCCGTATATACCAATAAAGAAAAAAGCGAGTATAGAGAGCCAGAAATACTTGCCTTGAACTCTTTCTATAAAGTCTTCGATGTTTATTTTAGGTTTAAATACCATAAAGAAAACCACTATAACCATCACTATGGCCAAAATTCGATTAAAAGTTTCTCCTTTGATATCTACCGCAATTTGAGCTCCGATTAAAGAACCAACCAATGCAGATAAACCAAGATATACTCCAAATTTTGTTGGTTTAATACCCTTACTTTTAAAACCTGCAATAGATGTGATGCTTTGAATAATAATCCCTATGCGATTCGTTCCATTAGCAACAGCGGGAGGTAATCCCATAAAAATCAGCATAGGTAGCGTTAATAAAGAACCACCACCTGCCATAGTGTTTATAACTCCGGCAACAAAACCAATAATAGCTAAAAGTAATAGAAGTACTATTTCGTTCATTGAATATTATTAGAAAAAATATGTATTCAAAAGTAACTAAATCATTGAAAATGATGTATCATTTAGAAATTCTTTTGGCATAAATTACCAACTGTTGTAGATTTACCTAGTAAAACTAAAAAATCACCAAGGTCAAGAAATTATATAAAATAGCTCCAATTTTTCAATTCTTTGCGAATAAAGGATATACTACATCTACTTTTAAGTTAGATGCCATTGCAGGTGTTACTGTTGGAGTGATTTTGATCCCGCAAGCCATCGCCTATGCATTGTTGATGGGGGTGCCTCCAATTTATGGCTTGTATGCATGTTTATTACCATTGGTTTTATATGCTTTTTTTGGAAGCTCTAGACAATTAAGTATAGGTCCAGTAGCAGTAACTGCTATTTTAGTGATGAGCGGCGTTAGTCAGCTAGCAGAACCTTTCTCAGAAAATTTTATTAACCTTGTTGTATTTGCAAGCCTATTAATAGGCCTTTTGCAAATTATAATGAGTGTATTACGAATGGGTTTTTTGGTGAATTTAATTTCTCAACCGGTAATATCAGGGTTTATATCTGCAGCGGCCATTATTATTATTGTTTCGCAGTTAGAAGAAAGTTTAGGGATTGATATTCCTGATTTTGCATACACACATCAGACGGTTTGGTATGGGTTGAGTCATTTTATGGAGTCAAATTGGATTACTCTTGGGATTTGTCTATTCTCGATTTTGACAATTATTCTTTTAAAAAAATGGAAACGTTCTTTTCCTGGAGCTTTGTCTGTGCTTGTGATTACCACAATAGCTACATATGTCTTTAATTTAAATGAAAAAGGCTTGGCAATCATATCAGATGTACCAAAAGGGCTGCCTTCGTTTAGTGTGCCTGTAATGAGCTATGATAGTATGGTTGCGCTTATTCCGTCGGTGCTAACGGTTACTTTTATTGGTTATGTTGGGAGTATAGGTATTGCCAAATCTATGGAAATGAAAAACAGAGATCATATAGTGAGACCTAATCAAGAGTTATTTGCACTAGGGATTGCAAAGGTAATAGGAGCTTTTTTTCTTGCTGTACCTTCATCAGGAAGCTATAGCAGAACAGCAATTAATGATGAAGCAGGAGGGAAGACTACAATATCATCTATTGTTGCAGCAATGATGGTGTTACTTTCATTGTTGTTTCTTACTACTTTTTTTTATTATATCCCAAAAGCAGTATTGGCAGCTATAATTTTGGTATCTGTATTTGGATTGATAAATTTTAGCGAAGCTAAATATCTGTATAAACTTAGAAGACGAGATTTTATAGTAATGATTATCACTTTTGTAGGAACATTGGTGTTTGGAGTAGAAAATGGGATATTTATTGGTGTAATACTTTCATTTGTGTTTCTTCAGTATTATAGTTCTCGTCCACATATAGCTGAATTAGTGAATATACCAGGCACTAAATACTATCGTAATATCAATAGGTTTCCTGATGCTACCCAATCTGAAGAGTATTTGATTATTCGATTTGATAATCAGTTATATTTTGGTAACGCTAGTTATTTTAAAGATATGATACAAGAATATGTTTCTAGGCGTAAAGAGCTTCCTAAGTTTTTAATCCTTGATAATACCAACATGCATGATATTGATAGTACTGGTCTGCATGTTTTAGAAGATGTTCACGAGTATTTAGAAGGGCTAAAAGTGCAACTTGTAATGGTTGGTGTGATAGGACCTGTTAGAGATTTTCTTAAAAGATCAGGATTTACCGATGCGTTAGGTATAGATCATTATTATTTAACGATTTCAGATGCTGTGGATTATGCAGAAAATAAGATAGAACATGATGCTATACATGAAGCTGCAGTACAGTTTAATACAAAAAGAAGATCGTTTTTAGATTAATAACAAAGTTTACTCTTCGTATAAATATAGCTTTAACCCCATTCCATAATTAGTGTCGTTGTTTTTAATCAGGTTGTTGTTTTTGCTGTATTCTCGATCAAATCTTTGCCAAGTTCGGTTTTTATAAAAAACTCTTCTTGTAAATGTTTTATAACCACTAATCTTATTTGTAAATGGAAGCAGAGGCCTAAAAGTAGTAGATACTTTTACAATTCCTTTTCTTGTTTCTACTTCATGATATTTCTTAGCCTGTTGTAATTTGCCATTTTTATCAGCATAACCTAACACCTGTATAGAAATAAAAACACCGTCTTTAGGAATATAAACTTTGTATTCTGAAACGTTCAGTTCAAAATTAGATTTATCCTTATCAGCAACTTTAAATATAATATTTTCATAAGGTAAACGCTTTCCAGGGAATCCGTTTTCGTTATCATAAAATTGCATTTTAAATAAGGTAGAGAACGATTGACCAGAAGCATTCTTATTTGAAGATTCTACTTTTACAGGAAGGTATACTGAAGCAATTTTGGTTGGCTTCTCACTATTTTTAGGAAAAAAAACTGCAATTTCTGATTCTACAGTAGGCAACCAACATCTAAAATAGTCATTGTGCACTTCAGAAGGCAACTTCTTGGTTTTATACTTTCTTTTCTTTTCTGCAGTGATCACTACCTCTTTTAGCTCTGCAATATCTTGAGCTAATAAAATCTGTTTAGGTAAGGATGTTGTTGCTAAGGCTAATTCTTTATGGCTTAAAGCTGAAATATACAATGAATCTATATCTGGATACCATTTTTTTGAAAATTTAAAATTTCCATCTGCATCTGCAAAAGTACCGTTTCCATTACCAAAAGATATGGTTGCATAGGATATAGGTGTTTTTTGTACAGAATCAAGTACAGTATACTGCTGTGAATATGTAATCTGTGCTAAAAAAAGCAGCAGTAGGGGAAACAGCTTTTTCATGGGTGTTATGGGGATTAAAGGAAACTAAAGTAATAAAATATATTTATTCTAAAACCATTATCATGCCAAACCTACTGTAATTTGTTAATCAGTAGTGTAAAAAATAACATGTTTTTTCATAGATAAACGTAATGCATTTTAATATTCAATATATTTTTTAAAGTATATCTAAATATACTTATACTGTATATAAATATTTTTAAAGTATATATATGTATACTTTAATAATTTTTTATGTAAATTTGCTATAGAAGTATACTATATTATATCTAGAATACGTTTTATACTTATAAAGTATAGCAAAATATATTATATATGGAGTTTAATAACCTTTCAGACGAACAAGTGCTAGCCGAACTTACTCAACGAGTAAAACAAAGGCGACTTAATCTTAATATAACTCAAGAAGATCTTTCTAAAAGGGCAGGGGTACATGTGCAAACGATTAAAAATTTTGAATCAGGAAAAACAACAACAGTATTAACATTCATTCAAGTACTTCGAGCATTTGGAGATTTGAATGGCTTAAATGCGATATTTCCCGATCCAGGAATTAGTCCAATTGAGGTTTTAAAACTTAAAGGTAAAGAACGAGTACGTGCCTCTCGAAGCTCTAAAGATCAAAATGACGACCCATCATGGTAGAAGTTATAAAGATTACGCTATGGGATGAAGAGCTTGGTGCATTGATTTGGGATAAAAATAAAAACTATGGTACTTTCGAGTTTTTTCCTTCTTTTTTAAATAAGAATTTAGATGTATCGCCCATACATATGCCTATAAAATCTTCAGCAAAAAAAATATATAGTTTTCCAAACCTTAATCAAGATACGTATCGAGGATTACCAGGTATGTTATCTGATGTATTACCAGATGATTTTGGGAATCGTTTAATTGATCAATGGTTAGAACTTAATAATATTCCAAAATCACAATTTACCCCTTTAGATCGTCTTTGTTACATAGGTACTAGAGGTATGGGAGCATTAGAGTTTCAGCCAGCAAAAAATATTGGGCATAGTCAAACAACTGAACTCGAGGTAGATAAATTAGCACAACTAGCCGAAAAGGTGCTTAATACAAGAGAAAGTTTACAATTGAACCTTTCAGAAACAGAACATTTGAATGAATTGATTAAAGTAGGAACCTCTGCAGGTGGACAACGAGCAAAGGCTATTATAGCATTCAATCCAAAAACAAAAGAAATACGCTCTGGTCAGGCAAAAGTACCCAAAGATTTCCAACACTATATGTTCAAGTTTGATGGAGTTAGTGATGCTTCTCTTGGAGATCCACAAGGGTATGGTAGAATAGAATATGCATATTATTTGATGGCTTTGGATTGTGGTATCGATATGGAAAACTCATTGCTTTTCGAGGAGCATGATCGAGCTCATTTTATGACCAAACGATTTGATCGTATAGCGGGTAACCAAAAAATACATATGCAAACATTGTGTTCACTAGCACATTTTGATTATAAATCTCCAGGAGCATATTCTTATGAAAATGCATTTGAAATTATGCGTAGGCTTAGATTACCACATACAGATGCAATAAAACTGTATAAAAGAATGGTGTTTAACATTATTGCTCGTAATCAGGATGATCATACCAAAAATATTTCATTTTTAATGGATAAACGTGGCGTATGGAAACTATCCCCAGCATACGATATTACGTACTCATACAATCCTAACGGGATATGGACAAGCATGCATCAAATGGCTGTAAATGGTAAACGAGATAATTTTACTATGCAAGATGTAATGGCTGTAGGAGATAAAATCAGCTATAAGAACCATAAGGATACAATACAGCAAGTGATCGATGTAGTATCAAACTGGCACCACTATGCTAACAAAGCAGGAATCCCAAAATCGCAAGCTGATAGATTGCAAAAAGCATTTAGATTGTCTTTATAGTTGTTTTTTTAGAGATGAGACAAAAAATTAATTGATTATGAAGGCGTAACTTTGAAAAATTCATGAAAAAAGCCATATACTTTATGCTTTTCAGTGCTGTTTGTTTTACAGCAATGAATTTATTGGTTAAATATTTGGCACACTTTGGCGGCGGACAATTAGTGTTGTTTAGAGCATTTGGTTCATTGTTTTTTACGATGAGCTATTTGTTATGGCATAAAATACCAATATTTGGTAATCAAAAACCTTTATTAATTTATAGAGGGTTGGCAGGAGTCACTTCGATGGCTTTATTTTTTATGTCTGTAAACTATTTACCTATAGGATCAGCAGTTTCTCTGCGATATTTATCTCCAATTTTTGCTACGATTTTTGCGGTTTTCTTCCTTAAAGAACGAGTAAAATCAATACAGTGGTTGTTTTTTATAATGGCTTTTGTTGGTGTGCTCATGATAAAAGGTTTTGATCCAAATATTGATTCTTTAGGGTTTGTTTTAGTAATGGGGTCTGCCTTGTTTAGTGGTGTCGTATATGTATTAATAAACAAAATAGGGCATGGAGATCATCCAGTAGTAATTGTAAATTACTTCATGTGGATTTCTGTTGTGGTAGGAGGAATTCTTTCGATATTTAATTGGACTACTCCGGTCGGAGTAGAGTGGTTATTGTTATTAA
This sequence comes from uncultured Aquimarina sp., assembly GCA_947501475.1. GTDB lineage: Bacteria > Bacteroidota > Bacteroidia > Flavobacteriales > Flavobacteriaceae > Aquimarina. Next base: position 128,523 of record CANMWA010000015.1, read on the forward strand.
GTTTAGGGATTTTTGGATATTTTGGACAATTATTTATGACCAAAGCTTTCCAGTCTCAGGCAACCAATAAAATAGTATCTCTAAAATATGTAGAGGTTATTTTCACAATGATTGCTGGTATAATGTGGTTTGCCGATATATATCCATTGATTAGCATAATAGGCACATTATTAGTGATTACTGGGCTAATCCTTAATATATGGTATCGTAGTAAATAACGATAGCTATAAAATTATATGTTCAGTTTGTAATAAGCTAAGAAAAATCCTCTCGCAAATAATACATTATTTTTGCTTTGTCACTAAAGCTCTTTATAGTGATTATATCACCGGTAAGTTTGTTATAGATAACTTCTACAAATAATAAATCTATATAGAAAATACTATAATAAAAATCACGATTCATATCATTTATGGTAAAGAGATGAATCCCTCTATTCCAGATATCTTTATATTTATGGTTTAATTGTCGAGCATTGAACTCTTGCTCAAGGGTAATTTTGTGCATAGGTTATCATTTTAAAAATTTGGGCATGATAAAAGTATGGAAAAACCGTAATGAATCCAAATATTTTTTCATTAAGTTGTTGAAAAACAACTGATCAAGCTATTTTTATTGAGGTTAATCTAATGTGTACACCTTTTTATATTCTTTAAAAGCTATAATATCACAAGTTAACTTGTTTAAGGAGAGATTATTTGTTAGATTTAATGTAGAATATAAAATGTTACAAAAATAGTAGCAGTTTTATGTTTTGATATGTTACATACAGAGTGATAGTATGTATCAATTGATCCATTCCCAAAATTGGGAAGAATACACGAGGTTTCTCGCTATATTTCGCAGCTAATTTGCTTGTAAAAAAATCAGTGACCCCATGTAAGACTCCATTAATAAGCGTATACACAAGAGCAGTTTTTATAGAAAACAAAAACACGTTAAATACAAGCAATGTAGCGGTATAAGTAAGTACATGTATGCCTAACCATCTTAAGTGTTGACTTTTACCAAGTGCCATTTTGGAGGACTGAAAAAGAAAATCCCCTGCCCAATGAGCTAAAAGAATTAAACTAAAAATCATAATTCAAAAGATACCAATTAGACAGCGTATTACCTAATTGTGTTATCAAAAAGTTTATAGAATACCCATTTTATTTAGTTAAAGGAAGTATAAATTCTATTATTGATTATGTAGTATGTTTCAAACCTTTAGACATCGTTTATTATTTTGGTTCTTGGTTTTTATAACCTCTAGCTTACTTATTATTGTGCTTTCTTATACGTATCTTAAAAAAAGAGCAAAAATTGAAGCAAAAACCGATGTGATAGAGCAATCTTACGTATTGCTCCTTAAAAGTGTAAAAGCGCAACAAGATTTTTTTAGCTATGAGACCAAAAATCAGAAATTTTATAGAACAGGAGGTAGTGAATATCTCAATCATTATTTAACACTACTTGATAGTACTAGATATCTTATATCAAAAGTAGATTTTCCTAAAGAGCTTGAACTCGAATCCTCAATTAAGGAATTAAAATCAGGAATTACAGAGATAGATTCTGTTTTTCTTTCTTTGATTGTTCAGATTCAAGCTAGAGGCTTCAAAAACTTTAACCTCGAAGGATCTATGCGTAAAGATGCGCATTGGTTAGAAAAAGCTTCCGAAGTGCCTATCGAGGACCTTCTTCTTCTTAGGCGATATGAAAAAGATTTCATTATCAGAAATGAAAAAAGCTACGTATCTAAGTTTACGAGGCAGATGGACCTGACTAGAAGAAAAATCGAACAAAGTAATAGAATCTCTACATCTAGAAAGAAAAAAATAAATTATTATTTACAAGGATATCAAAAAAAATTCCTTCAGCTTGTAGAATTAGATGAGTTAATTGGTATTAAGGATAACTCTGGATTAAAAGCTCAATTAGACTATACTATTGTTGCTTCAGAAGCAGGTTTTAGTTATATCGTAGAACAAACTAAGTTATGGGAGCAAAAAGAGTTTGATCGTCTTACCCTGTATTTTATAATTATCACATTAATTTTGATAGGAGGCAGTATATGGGTCAGTACCTATATTTCAAAAAAAATAACCATCCCTCTTACCGAACTTACAACGCATATTACTCGATTTGTAGATAGCAAATTTACCTTAGAAAGTGAACATCCGGTTATTCGTACCGAAGATGAAATTGGCCGTTTAACTCGTAATTTTTCATTTCTCAAAGATGAAGTGATTTCTCGCCTTAAATTTTTTAAGCAAAAAGTTGATGAGCGCACAGGAGAACTGGCCGATGCAAATAAAAAATTACTTCGCTTAAGTGAAGCCAATAGTCGATTTGTACCCAAAGAATTTTTAAATAATCTAGGTAGAGATAGTATAGAACAAGTAAAACTAGGGGATCAGGTAGAACGTGAGATGACTATTATTTTTTCTGATATTCGCGAATTCACCAAAATCTCTGAAAGACTTAGTCCTCAAGAAAACTTTGATTTTATTAATGCTTATCTAGGAGGTGTAGTACCCATTATAAGAAGTAACGGAGGATTTATTGATAAATTTATAGGTGATTCTGTAATGGCACTTTTTCCTAAAGATCCGGATCATGCTATTAAAACTGTTTTCGAATTTGAGGATTTTCTGGATGATTTTAACAAAAGGCTGAAGAAGGAAAAAAAGCCTTTAATCCAGGTAGGTACAGGGATCCATACAGGAAACTTAATTTTGGGTACCATTGGTCATGATCATCGATTAGAAACTACTGTGATTTCAGACGCTGTCAACACTGCTTCTAGAGTTGAAGGATTAACCAAACATTATCAGGCAAAAATTATCGGTACCGAGGCTACGCTATCAAAATTAAAGAAAAAAGAAGACTATAAATACAGATTCTTAGATACCGTTAGAGTAAAAGGAAAATCAAAAACAATCTCTGTGTATGAGTTTTTATCCCCTCGCGAAAAAGTGAAAATTTCTTATATAGAAAAATATAATGATGGAGTGGCCTTTATAAAAAATAAGAAAATACAAGAAGCCTCAGTAATTTTTTCGGACTTACACATAAACTACCCAGAGGATAATGCCGTAAAAATATTTCATCAAAAATGCCAAAATTACTTAGATAAGAAAACATCCACATGGGATGATATTACCAAAATGATTACCAAATAATCAAGTATGAAAAAATATGATCTTATAGTTATAGGTTCTGGACCTGCTGGGGAAAAAGCAGCAGTAAAAGCAGCTTACTTTGGACATAAAGTTGCTTTAATCGAAAAAGAACGTAAATATGGTGGAGCAGGAGTACAAACAGGTACGCTACCATCAAAAACATTAAAAGAAACAGCATTATATTTATCTGGAGTATATCAAAAAGGAATATTTGGAGTCGACAAAGAAGTGGGTAGAGAAACAGGAGTACATGATTTTTTATATCGTAAAAATCTGGTAACAAATCATATGCATAAAATCGTGAAGTACAATCTTAAAAAACATGGTATCGATGTGTATGAAGGGTTTGCTAGTTTTGTTGATAAGAATCATATCAAAATCGCGGGAGAGTTAGAATTAGTAATCGAAGGAAATTTTATTCTTATAGCTTCAGGATCGTATCCTTATCACCCCGAAAATATCCCATTTGATGATAAACGAATTTTGGACTCGGATACTGTTTTAAATATCAAGCATTTTCCAAAATCAATTTGTGTACTTGGTGCCGGAGTTATAGGTTGCGAATATGCAACTATTTTTGGTGCGATGGGAGTAAAAACTTTTATCGTGAATGACCATGATAAGATTCTTAGCTTTCTCGATACCGAAGTTTCTGAAGCGTTGGTAGATCAAATGAGGAAGAACGAAATTAAAATTCTATTCAATAATTCGATTACCGGTTTTGAAATCCCCGAACTCGATGATAAACCACTTAGACTCACACTTAGATCAGGCGAAATACTCAACGTTGATATGTTTTTGTTTGCCGCTGGACGTAGTGGCCGCATAAAGGGTTTGAATTGCGAAGAAATAGGCTTGAAGACAGGTAAAAGAGAAACCGTATTGGTGAACAAAAAATTTCAGACCAATATTCCCAATATTTATGCGGTAGGTGATGTGATTGGGTTTCCGGCACTAGCTAGTACCAGTATGGAACAAGGTCGTATTGCAGTAACACATATGTTTGATACCTCAGATTTAGAATCTCTAGCAGATATCTTCCCATATGGTATTTATACGGTTCCAGAAGTTTCTATGGTTGGAATAACAGAAGAAGAAGCAAAGGCAAAAAAAATTGAACATGGAGTAGGTTATAGCTATTATCGTGATACTGCTAGAGGTATGATTATGGGTGATACTGATAATGGCTACTTAAAACTTATATTTAACCGCAATACCAAAATTATCATAGGGGTGCATATTATTGGATATATGGCAACAGAGCTTATTCATTATGGTATGGAGTTGGTTAGAGAAGAAAAAACACTGGATAGTTTGATAGCTACCGTTTTTAATTATCCAACACTTCATGACTTGTATAAGTATGCTAGTTATGATGGCTTAGGAAACATAGCAGGTAAAAAAATAAAGAAAGCAGGAGAAATGATCTAGATAATTAAAAAATACAGAAAACCCTGATGCAAAAAGGGGGTTTTGCCTGTTTTTTATTTCAACAGTTCTGATTATTTTTGGTCTGGTATTCAACATAAAGAATATATCCCACCATTTTACGATCGTCATATTGATATCCTTGATCATCCAGGATACATGTTTTTTTATGTCCAATAGTAAAAATAATAGAGTATGCAGTCAAAAACTAAACAATGGATACACAGGCTAGCAATGGTACTGTTGTGTCTGTTTTTTCTTTCTTGTTATTCGGTTAAACTAGTTAGTGTAAATGGTATACCTAACCCCGATCCAAATAATGATAGTGATAATGGATATCGCAACCAGCGAGTAATTGTTCTTGATACAATTGTCAAAGCAGGTTCGACAACAGATGTTATTAGTATCAGAACACAAAGAGAAGGTTGCGAGTCTGGGAAATTACATTCGGTAGAATACAAAAATACTTTTGGCGGATCGCTATTATACCTGATTACTTTTGGAAGTAAACGCAAAGTGCGAATCAAATATGTATGCAACAAAATAGAAAACTAAACAACTGATGGCTACCACTACAAATTTTCAGAAAACAGAATGGGATACGTTACATAGAAATGGCCCTTTCTCTTTAAAATTATTACAAGTAACAGAGTTAGAAGGCAAAGCAAACATGCCTTCATCAGTAGATCGCTATAATGATGCCGCTCAAGAGATACAACGCTTAATAAAAGAGGCGCATACCAACGGTCATGGATTCAGACCATTTGGTTCACGATGGTCTATGTCTAATATTGCTCACCATAGAGACAGAATGCATTTTAATAGTTTTATGAATATTGATTTAACAGTCTTACCTAGTGATGTACAAGCTAATTCTGATTACGATCCTAGTAACTTATTCTTTTTTCAGTGCGGTAATACTATAAAAGAAATTTCACTGGCATTAGGGGCTCATGGCAAGTCTTTAAAAACTAGTGGAGCCAGCAATGGTCAAACTATTGCAGGGTGTATCTCAACAGGAGTTCATGGGTCGGCTCTTGATGTAGGGTCTGTTCAGGATTATGTTGTAGGACTTAATCTTATTATTGGTCCTAATGACGCCGATATCATATATTTGGAACGAAAAACGAAACCTGCACTTAGTGATGCTTTTACACAAAAAATAAAAGCCAGAGTGATTAGAGATGATGCACTTTTTAATGCTGTATTAGTTGGGCTGGGGTCTTTTGGGTTTGTGCATGGTGTATTAATTGAGGCTGAAGATCGGTTTTTACTGAAACGATATGTGCGTAAAATCGACAAAAAGACAGCTCTTAAGTTAGCTGATACTATGGATTTTAAAAATTCTAATTTTAAGATCGAAGGCGAAACAGATGCTAATGGTAAACCTAAGCGGCCATACCATTATAAGGTTTTCATCAATCAATATGTAGATGATGATCAATATGTGGTCGAAGCGATGTATAAAAAACCGTATAAAACACCATATCCAGACCCATTTACAGCGATCGAAAAATCTATTTATAGAGATTTGATTTATTTGTTGATCAGTATTAGTGAAAAATTTCCTAAAGCCATTCCTTGGTTTATTAAACGGTTAGAAAAATCTATTTTACCAGACGTTAATGAAGAAACTGTAGGCACATTATTTGAAACATTTTGGGATGCACCTTATCAAGGTCCTGCATTTGCTTGCTCTTTTGGGGTAGATCATAAAAACTCTTCGAAAGCATTGAAACTGCTTACTGATTTAACCGTAAATGAAGGGCCAATCCCAGGTATATTTGCAATGCGGTTTGCAAAACAATCTGAAGCTACCATGGCATTTACAAAATTTCCGATCACATGTGTGATAGAAATTGATGGCGTTTTATGGCAAAAAAGCAATAAACTTATAGGGCTCAAAGAATTTTCGACCAGAATGATTGAGGTACTACAACAACATAATATTCCATTTACAATCCATTGGGGTAAAAATGCAGACTGGGGTTTTCCTGGATTGGTAGACCATATGTATGGGACTCATGCCAATACCTGGAAAACACTTAGAGAGAATTTGTTATCCAAAGAAATGGCTGCATTGTTTTCTAATGATTTCTTAAAAACAATTGCATTGTCTGATAATGTATTGACACCAATTGGTGATGGAGTAATTGCACCAATTGTATAGCATAATAAGATCCAGTAACACTACTGGATCTTATTGATTTCAATAATACTGTGTGTACTACTGGTATCTCCATACGAGGTTCCATTAGTGGCGATAAACACTCTACCTTGTGGTGAAATAGCAATATCTCTAATTCGACCAAAAACACCATCAAAAAACACTTCTTCCTTAGTAATAGCACTACCATCACTATTTAAGGTGAGTGCTATAAGTCGTTGATCTTTTAATACTGTCATGATCAATTTATTGGTCCATTCGGGGATTCGATCTCCTGTATAATAGATCAAGTCTGAAGGTGCAATGGTGGGTGTCCAGTTATAAATAGATTCGATTACATCGTTATTGGCAGCGAATTGTTCTTCTTCAGCGGTATCGATTATTCCTTTTACATCTGGCCAACCATAATTTTTATTAGCAGTAATAATATTGATTTCATCATCTGTTCTTGGGCCATGTTCTGAGCTGTAAATAGTTGCATTAGGTAACTGTACAATACCTTGCGCATTTCTATGCCCATAGCTGTATATATAGCTTCCTGTGATTGGATTATCTGTAGGAATGCTTCCATCTAAATTAATTCGAAGTATTTTACCCGCCAGAGAGTTCATGTTTTGTGATAAACTGGTATTACCTGCATCGCCAGTAGTCATTAAAAGGTGCTTATCTGCAGTAACGAGTATACGAGAACCATTATGAATGTTATTTGCCGGTATTTGATCTAATAGCACCTCTTCATTAGATAATGTATTATTTGTATAAGTAAAGCGCACTAGTCGTTCTAATAGATCATTACCATTACGATAGGTATATACTACATATACAAATGGATTTGTATCAAAATCTGGGTGATGTGTCATCCCTAATAAGCCACTTTCTTGTATTTGTTCTACGTTGGTAATGGTTTGTATCACTTGTTGTTCACCAGTGTCAGGGTTTATTCTGCTAATTTTACCGCTACGTTCGGTCACCCAAAGAAAATCATCTGGCCCCCAAACTAATTCCCACGGGATACTTAATGTACTAATTAAAGTAGTGGTGGCGTTCGTTGGATTTGGGTTAGGATCTGGGTCTGGATCTGGATTTTGAGTGTTATTGTCATCTCCAGAACAATAAAAAAATACTAACGTAACTAATATAATACCAGTAATTTTAAGTACTTTTTTCATAATTGATTCTTTAATTAAACTTTCTGTTGTATTGATAACCAATTGTTTTTAGATTTATTTTACAAATGATCTAGTTTTGTAAAATTGAGCAGTTAATTACTTCGGTTACGCTCTTCATCATTTCCAAAGCCACGTCGTTTACTTTTAATTTTATTATTTCCGAAGTTATAGGATATAGACAATCGTGCAAATCGAGTACTATAATTTTGTGAGTATACTGTTTCTATTGTATTCACCACAGAGGCTAATCGACTAAAACTTGCTTTGTCAAAAATATCATTTACTGCTAATGAGAGTTGTAGTTTGTTTTTGAACATATTTTGTTTTAAAGCAATATCTAGGCTATATGTTTCTGCAATATCAAATAGTCGAGATTTGTTCGGAGAGCTATACCTATAATTAACTTGTAGTTTTGTTGTCTTACTTAATGTAAATGTATTATTTGTTGATGCATATAGCTGAAACCCATTTTGAGGAATAGCATCAATAATAGTATCATCAAAAACATTCTTATTGCCAATTAGATATATTTGGTTTTGGCTTTTCCACCAAGAGAATACATTAAGTGATACCATTTCTCCGATTCCTGCGGTATAATTTTTAAAATAATTCTCGCGAATAGTTGCTTGTACTTCGGTTTCTACATCAGCACTAAAAATAGTACCATAACCATCGGTAATGATATTTAAAAACGCATTGGTAGTTAACCAATCTTTATAGGTGTGATTAAATTCAAAGCTATCCGTAAATGAAGGTTGTAAAAAAGGATTTCCTTCAGAAAAAGTATTGGTATTGGCATACACTCTAAAAGGATTTAAGTTTCTAAAACTTGGCCTATTGATGCGTTTTCCGTAATTAAGAGAAAAGGTGTTATTTTCATTTTTTTGAAAGGAAACATATACTGTTGGAAACAATTTTAAATAGGTATTGGTGTTGGTTTGGTTTAATGTCTTTGAAAATCCTTTGGTATTTGTGTTTTCTACTCGTAATCCCAGTTGTAATTTCCATTTCTCACCAATGTTTTTTGCGCCATTGATGTATAATGCCTGGATATTTTCGGTATACTCAAATTCATTAGATGAGATCGTATCAAAAACAGGTATTCCGGTTACAGTGTCAAAATTTTGAAGATCATTTATTGTTTTGATGAGGCTAAGTTTGCCGCCATAAGAAAGGTTGACTGCTTTAAACGGATGTTCGACATCAACTTTTGCACTAAAGTTATCAATACGTTGCTCTGAGAAGTTTTGGGTAGCAAGATTAATCCCTATAAATTCTCCATTTGGCAACTCGGTATTTACACGATTATCTTGTATTAATGAATTATTATAATCAAAATAGTCAAGATCAAAAGATATTTTTCGATCTAGGGTATCCAAGGTAGCAATGCCATGTAAATTGTAAAGGTGACTGTTTACATCTCGATCATACAACCCTTTATTAACAAATAGTGAGTCTAGTTGATTTTCTGCATTAAAAATTTGAGTGATTGACTGTGTATCAAAATTTGGAGTACTATAATTACCAAGATATTGTGCTCCTATGATAATGTTATCGGTAATATCATAATCTAGTGACAATTGACCTGAGGTATTGTTTTTATCGGATTTGTTATCCAAGTTTAATAACCAGGGCCCATTAGTATAGAATACATTAATATTCTCGATTTCTCTATTGCTTCCTCGGGTGGTGTTGGCAGATACCGAAAACCGAAGCTTATTTTTATTATAGAAAAAATTGTTGCGTAATGTGGTAAAACTATATGTATTCTGATTGTGGGCTAGAGTAGTGGTGTTTTTCCAGGAGTTGCGTACTCCTTTTTTGAAAACGATATTGATAAGCCCACCATTTCCTGCAGCTTCATATTTTGCGGGTGGATTAGTAATGATTTCAATTTTTTTAACATCATCTGCAGCTATCGAGTTAAGATAGTCTACTAGTTCTTCACCAGATAATTGCAATACTCTACCATCTATCATTACTCTCGATTCTCCTCGACCGATCATAGTAATAGCATTATTTTGAATGTTAATTCCTGGTGCTATTCTAAGGGCATCTAGAGCATCACCACCACTAGCAGCGATACTATTTTCTACATTAAAGATTAATCGGTCTGGTTTTCGCTCGATTACTTTTTTTGTTGTCTTTATAACCACTTCATCAAGTCCTGTTGTAGTATCGGTAAGGGTAATAGTCCCCAAGTTAATGGTATCTGTTAATTCGATTTCCTTTTTCCAATCGGCAAACCCCATAAAACTTATTACAATTGTATAAGAACCCTGTGCAGCGGTCAAGTTAAAACTACCGTTATCATCGGTAATAGTACCGTTAACTATTTGCCCATTTTGTGCTGTTAGAATAACATTTGCATAGGGAATGGAGGCTGTTTGGTTTACAACTTTCCCGGTGATTTCTATTTGTGAAAAGCATAAAAATGGTATTATAAAAAACACTAAAACTGATATTGTCCTCATTATAATTTTGTTTTTTAACCCGGTTTATGTATTAGAACTTCGTCATGAGGGTTGTAAATGCAATAAAACCTGATGTTTTCTAAGTTTTGGCATAGCACCGCTACGGTTAAACTTAAAAACATAGCAAAGCGTTAGGTTTTGAAGCAGTTTCAAGCCGTAGTAAATTTTCTAATACCATAAACCGGGTTTGATTAATTGATGAGACAAATATCAATTTTGGAGACTAGTCATGCGACCGATTAAAATAATCGTACCATTTTTATTGCAACAAATGCGTTCGACTTTTTGTAATCAAACGTTCGACTTTTTACAACTCTTTGGTTATGAGTTGTTTTTGCGGTATTGAGTTGGGGTAAGGTGAGCGTATTTTTTGAAAGCAGTATTAAAAGAAGATTTTGAATTGAAACCAACTTCGTATAAAATTTCGAGAACTGTAAACTGTTTTTTTGCAGTATCTTTTAAAATTTCCATAGCGTGTTGTATGCGATATTCGTTTACAAAATCAAAAAAGTGTTGATTGAGATGATGATTGATCAATATTGAAACTTCTCTAACGGGTATCTCCAAACCATTGGCCAAATCCTGTATAGTAAGTGTAGGATTTAGATATGGTTTTTGATTTTGCATATGGTTTTTTAATAAGTCGATTTGTTGTTGAACAGCTTCAGTACCTAGATTACTATTTGTTGAAGCTTCATCTTCTGCTATTAAATTTTGTACTGATCGTAGTTTTGAATCAATCCCTCTAAAGAAACTGGGGTGATATAGTGCTTTTAATATTAACCAACACACAAAGGATAGTACCAAAAAGGCAACTATGATTCGGGCAATATTTACGGTTTCAAAATCATCGTTAAGACGTTTAAATATATTTTTTGATGTGCTGATTACAAATAAACAAGTCGAAATAACATTAAGTTGAAATAACCAATCATGCTTTGCAGTAGATGCATTAGAGTAATTCTCTAGCATTATCTTTTTTGATTTTTTAAGCACTACAAAAATAGCTATGATATATATGATCACTTGTATATGCCCCATAACTATTGAAAATATGGTTTCGGGATGTGCATGATAACTATGAAAAAAGGCATCTCTAGCTTCGGCATTTGCCAGATAAAACCTTGGCATGTATACCAAAGTACTTATAAGAAAGGGGAGACCATGTAATAAATGTATACGTTTCAGTTTAAAATCAACATAGATAACCGATAATACAAAGAGATAGAGTAATGGACTTGTAAAAATGGGGAGATCCATACGTATCATTTCTAAAATATGAGGCATATCTATAAACCTATGATAAAAGAAAGAACTAATATCTATAGCAACGATCATCAAAACACTTGCAATAAGGCGATTGCTGATTTTGTTTTCAGATCTAACTGTTAAAAGAAACATCGAGAAAAGCGATGAAACAAAAACAATCATGAAGCTTATGATGCTTAGAATAGCATAATTATCCATATATCGAACTACTAAACTTTGTTTTTAATTTTGATTTTTTATATAATTTGAAAAAACTTCCTGAAAAGTAGCTACAGTTGTGTTTTCTTCTTTTATGAGTTTACTTTCTTTATAAATTTGGTACTTGGTATTGTTTTCATTTTCAACACAATGTATTCCTTCTTTTATTGCCCCTTTTTCATTGGTATAAAAATAGCCAATAATTACGGGTTTTGACTCATAATTTCTTTCTGTAGAAAATCCTTGTGTTTTAATAAGCTTTTCTAATACATGCTCAAAAGCTGTATCTAGATCTTCAGTTTTAGGCATATCAAGATGATTAAGTATACGTTCACTTAGCTTAGCTTCAGAAATTAGCATATCATTAGTTTCATCATTTAATTGATAAGCTATACCGCGTTGTACACTATCTTCAATATACAAACGTACCATACTATTTTTTGGATAATGTGTTGCTGTATGTGTTACGCTTTCTTGTTGAAGTACTATTTGACCTCGATGTAGTAGCTGCGCTATCCAAGCAGTATTTTGCATAAATAAATTGATCTGATACCCCTTTTCTTGCAGATTTGTGACTATGATAGTGTCTTTTTCTTTTTTGAAAGTTAATCTGTTATAATAGTGTACTGCAAAAATATCTTGTGTAAAACTTTCTAGTATTCCGTTTTTTAACTGTTTAGTAAGTATTCCGTTTTTTATGAATATAACCTCTGAGCCATTATATATTGTACCTTCTTTATAGGTGGATTTTATATCTAATGTAAATTCTTCTTGCTCCATCTGCTCTAATATATCCATAGAGTATTGGTAAACAGGTATTCCTTTTTCATAAAAATCTACGGTATAAAACTCGCGATCTCCTTTTTTAAAATAGCCTTCGTATGGTTTCCCGTTTTTATATTTACCTTGATATGAATCCAAAGGGTTTTCTTTGATCTTAAAAGAACTATCGTTGATGATGGAGTCTTTCATTTGTTGCCCATTAATACTATTAGATATCAAGATAATAATTGCATAAATCAATACGTTCTTGAACTCTTGTTTTGTTTTATCCATAGATACCTTTTTTATTACCTTTTAAAATCTCTAAACAAGGTGTTTTGATCACCAATCTGTATTCCTAAAGAGTCAAAAATAGTATATATTTTCTCTTTATTTTTTATATCAAAAATAATAAAATAGTACTGGTCATTATAAAAATTAACCATCCCCATTTCTACTCCATGCTGCCCAAGTATATTATTTAAATCATTAAATAAGCGATAGTCTACTGAGTAATCCTTAGAAAATTTTGAGGATAAGGTAAATTCTATTTTAGGATATATATCACCAAGACAAGGTTTTATGTTATATATAAAATCTTCAAATGAAAATTTATGATCAATTGATGGTAAAAAGCATTCTCCAGTGCTTACACTATAGAATTGCATAACTTTTTGATAAAAATGTAATCTTCGTTCTTCTTCAGTATACTGTATAGGTATATCTACATATCCACCTGATTCATAAGACTTAATTGTTTGATTTACTTCTGGTAGTTTAAGTGTTTTGATAGAATCGATCAAAGAAGGTTTATCTACCTTGTTTCTTGTGAGATCAAGGAGTTGTATAAAAGCATCCTGAGTTTTTAGGTCTGCTTCAGAAAATTTGTTATTGGTAGTTTGACATCCTATTACTATCAGGTTAAAAAAACCATATACTATGCAGTAGAATGATATCATGGATATATTTCTTTCTATCTTCATTATCTTATTGCTTCCATTTGTACTTGTTGAATAGTTAAAGGTAATAAATACAAATGGCTTAGATTATATGGCTAACCTTAACGTTACATCTTTTGGCATGTCTTTTCTTATTGAGAAGAAGATAAAATTAGTAAAATTTGTATGGGGGATACTATTTAGCGTCTATATTTCCATCTCAAAAAGGCATACAGGTGTATTGTGATAGTGTACAGGCAGTTTTGAAGCATTGGGTAATGGATCTGCTCCTAGAAATGTAAAACCACAATTCGTATAATACTCGATCAACTTTTGGTTATGCCCGGCAGTATCCATACGAATGTATTTTTTATGTTGATCCTTTGCAAAAACTTTTGCCCAACTAATAATATGGTTTACAAAATGATACCCTCTAAAAACAGGATTAGTAGCAATACGATGAATATAGACCGACGGATCTTTATCTTTTTCACCCCAGATATCAGGGTCATTAAATGCAACCATCCATACACAGGCAATTTGATTATCGACAACAATTTTAAATTGCTGATCAGCAGTTATTTCTTTTTCAATTGCTGTAGGAGTAAACTTAGGCCAGTGTACTGCTCCCTTACTTTTCTGATAGGCGATGGCATGATCATATAGTTCTAATATAGTATCAATATCCTTAGTTGTTGATTGTTGTATATTCATAAGTATTGTAATATTAAGTAATTCATTTCAAAAGTATAAGTAAACTCACAAAGTTCTAAATTGAATCCTTGGTTTATGATTCTTTTTTCAGAAGAATACATTTAATTTTTATATAATTTCATTTGATTATATAGAATACCATAAGAAGAAGTGTTACTCTTTTTTGACGATTCATAATTTAACATAACGAGACGTTAAAGTACATATTTACGATACAAAAAATAGGGTACTATCGTTTATACATTATTATTAATCAATAAATATAGTATTATGTTACACAACATTTTAAAATTAAACAGAGTTACAGAACTTAGCAAAACACAACAGCATCAGATCAATGGTCAGTCTGGTGTAGAATGTGTAAGAGATTCAGATTGCAATGATCCAGAGCAAGTATGCGAACGCTTTAGATGTTTGTACTTCATTTAAAAATCTAATGAGATGAAAAAGCTAATGAAATTGCAAGGTGTCAAAAGCCTAAGTAAAAAAGAGCAGAAGAGCATTGCAGGAAGCAGTAGACCGTTTCCGTTTCCGTGTTTTGCATGTCGCAGGCCTTCGGATTGTTGTGATCCTGCAGCAGAATGTTTTCTAGGAAGCTGTAGAATTTGGGAGTAACCCAAATGATGTTATTGCTTTGATGTAGTATTACATCATTAGAGAAATCCCCAATACGTTTATAATCGTATTGGGGATATTTTTTTGATCGCAGGGATGTGTTAAAACATAGGCTTTATAAAAGATAGTGCGGTTTGTAGCTGCAAAATTGCATATTAATTAGTATATTCATAATTCAATTTTTCCGAAGAAAATTAAAAATACGTTTTGGTGATGTTTCGGATGGCATTTGTGTGAGTATTATGGGCTATATCAAAAATTCTTCTTTTTATCAAGATGCTATACAAGAGTTACAATATTCTTGTGGCACATATTATCTGTTTGATACTTTTATTGTTTCTGAAATCAATGAAGGTGTTGTATACACATGGGATGAGCATGCCAAACCTATTGTAGCAGAGTTAAGCGAACTCTACGAAAATAATGGAGAAAACCTGGTTTTGATCTCCAACAGAGTACACTCATACTCTGTAAAACCTAGCGATTGGATTAAGTTTTTTAAAAGTGAGTACCGACTAAAAGGATATGCTATCGTAAGCTATTCGCGCAAAGGGATCATCACTTCGTTGATCGAAAAATTGTTTATGCGCAACAGTTTTCAGAGTTTTGATAACCTCGAAGATGCTGTTGCCTGGGCCAAAAGCCTTACCAATGAATTAGTAACTTCAGAAAATGATAAAAGCGCCTGAGAGATCTGGGCTTCTAATGTATCCGGGCTTAGAGAACCTCAATCAGTGACGGACTTCGAGTGCCTCAGTCCTCGGATGATTTTTGAAGGGTGAGGCTCTCGAACCCTGAATTTACTTCTCCAACAGCACATCAGTTTTAAAAAATGAAACTAGGATGTATTATTATTGCACTGTATTGATCTTAATTCATAAATAATAATACATGACAGGCTATATGTATATCTTAGAGTGCAGTGATGGTAGCTATTACACGGGTAGTACAAAATATCTGAAAAAACGATTGCAGCAACATCAAAATGGAGAAGGAGCTAACCACACCAAAAAACGATTACCGGTTACCTTACTCTATTACGAAAAATACAATCGCATAGACACCGCTTTTTACAGAGAAAAACAAATACAAGGATGGTCCCGAGCAAAGAAAGAAGCGTTGATGCGGGGGGATATTGATACATTACCTGGTTTATCAATGGCATATCGTGACAAAGGGGCTTCAAGAACCTCAGCTCCCGATTGATTTACGAAGGGTGCCGGACTTCGAGTGCCTCAGTCCTCGATTGATTTCCGAAGGGTTAACTCTGAGTTAATCTCCGAAGGGTGAGGCTCTCGAACCCTGAGTACCGGACTTCGAGTGCCTCAGTCCTCGATTGATTTCCGAAGGGTTAACTCTGAGTTAATCTCCGAAGGGTGAGGCTCT
>CANMWA010000016.1 GCA_947501475.1 uncultured Aquimarina sp.
CCGCCACCTCCGCCTCCGGAAGATCTACTCACAATCACAGGCATGGTCACTGTATAATTTTGACCCGTTTTGGTGTCTCTAAAATCAACACTGATTTCATATTCTCCATTGGTGGTCGTCCCAAATCTATAGGTCGAAGCCGTAGAGTTAACAGTACGCCTCCACGATGGATTGGTCATTTTCCAGATCTTCCATTTGCCTCGGGTATAGCTTCCTGAACCTCCTGTAGGTGTATTGATCCTGAAATTAACATTAGGACTACTATTACTTAGGTATCCATTACGAGGAGTAGCCGTCACTACCATAGGAGCATACGAATACACGGTACGTACACTACTCCATTTGGCATGAGTAGGCCTTATACGGGTATCGATGACTCTAAACTGTACATAATAGGCCCCCACACTATTATGCTTGTAAGAAAAGCTACTACCCGTTGCACTTTGTCTCACATTATTTAGATACCATTCATATCGTCTATAATTTGCTCCAGATCCACCCGATACATTGACACGAAAAGTGACGTTGGTGCCTCTCACAATATGCGATGTAGAATTAACATAAACATTATTGAAGGGATCATATACATTTATGCTTCTTGTGGTGCTATTTACAGCTTTTCCGGTTATCTTATCAATAACTCTAAATAAAACACTATAAACACCATTAGTAGGAAAATTATAAGTAAAATTGGTCGTAGTGCTTTTTACTACACCATTAACGTGCCATTCATATATCAAGCTACCAGAACCACCACCGATATTAGAACTGGTATAGTTTACCGCAGTACCCTCAATAATATAAGCATAAGGGTTATTAATTCCCGGTACTTTTAGTGGGGGGTATTTTACTTCGACACTAATTGTTTTGGAAATAGATCGATTTGAATTCGGATCCATAAGGGTAACTAAGATGTTATAAGTACCCTCACTGGTAAATGTTTTGGTAAACGATGCACTGGTGCTACATTGTTCTTTTACACCATTAATGCTCCAGGTATATAAAAACTGATTGGTATTTCCTGATACATTAGCTCCAAAACTAATAGGTTTGTTTGGAGTCACTGATCCAGCACTGGTGATAGTGATATTTAAATCACCATACGTACTAGCAAACTCGCTCTCATAATTATAACTGATCTTTTTTTCTACTTTTTGGTTTTTATCCAAAATGTATTGCAAACGATTAACCCCATCATACTTATAATACGTTGTATATCCTTTGGGATCGGTCTGGCTAGTCACCCCAATTAAAGGATCATAGGTATAAGTGGTGATCATAGCATCAAGAAGCTTGGTTCGTAAGGTATTCAATGTGCTCAACGATGAGGTGTTGAAATTCTTAAGCGTAGCTTCTGAAATACCTAATGCTGTTGCAACCTGCAAAAAAGTTGCATTTTCTATCTTAGCAACAGGATACATCCCATCGTAGCTCCATATGACAGCAACACTGATATTGTTTTCTATATGATATTCTAAAACATTTCCTTGATCATCGTATTTATCATAAGAGATTCGTCTACAGGATGCATCACTATAGGGTTCTGGATTATTCATTTGAGTACAGTTATACTCTTCATCTAGCAACAATAAGTTATTAGGGAATTTTCTATACTTATTACGATCAACACTAATAACTTTTTCTTCATTCTTTTTAATTATCCTAGACGGGATTCCTATCCTGTTTTGGCTCCCTAAATCTGATTCTAATCGGGGGTAGCTATATTCGGTTTTAAAATAATTTCCATCAGAGAGATTCACCGTTTTTTCTTCGGTTACTTGATTATAACTATTGTAGTTATAACTCTGTTTGGTTTCTACAAAATCCCCTTCAAAATAATCTTTTGTAACACTGTATTTTAAAATCGATTCGCGCCCTTTTAGTGGATAATAAAAGAATAAGTAGTTATAGAATTCTCTTAAGATTGGGCGAGTAGTTCCAATATCAAGCATACTATATTTACCTGGCAGAGCAACAGGCTTAACCCCATAGTTTAATGTTGGAATATGGGTTTTTACTATATATGTATTTACTGTTTCTTTTTGTAGTACACCATCAGCTCTTATGATTTCTTGTTTGGTGAGCAGACCATTATCAAGTTCTGATGCTCTTACACTATTGGCATAGAGATCCATTTCGCTATTGCTTACTACACCGGCTGTAACTACATTCTCACGGATACTTTCGTCGGGGACATTATTAAAATATGAGATAGTTTTTCCATTGGATACTCCAGAAGCGGCATCAATTTCTTCTACAGTTACTTTATCATACCCTACATAATTTCCATTGGCTAAAGGATCATTTTGATATACATTTGTTGCATAAGTGGTTATTTTATATCCACTAGAATAACTCCGATACCATATGTTTCCATTATCAACATAGCTGACATAAGCCGAACGATAATAATGTTGATCATCATAAAATTTGAAAGGTGTAATATGTTTTCCACCTTCGTAAGTATATTTTTTAATATACTTTTGAGAAGGGCTAACAATATCGGTCACTGTTTTGATTCGTACACCAAACCCCTGACTTTTGGCTTGTGTATAGTTTTTATAATTATGATGAGTAATCGTTGAAGAGATATTTCCTCCCGGAGATCCAGTACTAGTACAATTTTTATCGTATTCTACTAATATTCCATATAAGGTATTCGCTTTTAGAGTAACTTTGAATTCATAATTTTTACCATTTGTAAAGGTGTTTCGTTCGTATGCTACATCTACACCTGATATGGCACCTTCCCTCCATTTTGACCAAAAATAATCCTTTCCACCATTTCCACTGCTGTAAATTTCTTTCCAACTCTCTGGTATTTCAACAATGCCAATATAAGAGTCTCTATATGGGCAAGTACTATTCATTTGACCTGCTTTTACAGTACCTTTAATAAAATCCCCCTGGTTGGCTTCAATTTGCGAAAATCTATTGTTACTATTGGTAATGTTCAAATCACTAACTGTAGTACTTCCTAATCTTTTATTAGCTTTATTGTCATAATTAGGAAAGATATAATTATCAAACTCATTGAGTTCATAATCAAATTTAGTAACCCCGCCTGTAGGATATTGTATACTTTCTAAAATACCCGCCTTGATGTTATCGGGGTGTGCTGATTTATTTACTATATCTTGTATTTCTTCCTTTAATGGTAAGGACCACTCTGGAATCCAATTTTCATTTTCATACAAACGAAAAGGATTATAAAACATAGATACATTAGGTAGTCCATTATAATACCCCCAATAATCCTGAGATAAAGAATTTTTTTGAGGTAAGGGTGTCGTATTATAAGAGAATTTATAGTCCTGATTATTGATCCTAATACTATTTAGCTTTAATCGTTTGGATAAATGATCTGAGCCCGAGGCACTCTGAAAATAAGACAAATTAAAATCGATATTTTTAATCTTTTTCGTCTTATAGTAAACTCCTATATTATCTAATCGCTGATCATAAGGAAGGTCTAATCTATCTGAACGATTAAAAATGATTTTAGCATTTTTAAAACTAATTTCTTTTAAGATACATTTTTGTTGGTAACTATTTGAATGATATTGATTGGCTTTGATTTGTAACCCTTTTTGATAATGCCCTCTTGTAACTAAAGTTGAGGAATTTAAATGATACGTTTGATCAGGGCCAGCAAATTGAGGTGGATTTACGGTTGTTAGGGACCATGGTTCAGATCCTTTATCCGTTACATTAAGAAAATCACAATGTCCAGAATACGCAGAATACGCAACAATACTTTGAAGTTTCTCGTATTTAAAATTCACTTCATTGCCTTTGGTATCTTTAATTTTTGTGATTTTCCATACTCGATACGACTGTCTAGGGTTCTCACTAAAACTATTGGTAGTAGTCTTGAAAACGGGATCATACCCAGTATTTTCTTGCTCAAAACTAGTAGTTGTTCCAGCATGAGGATTAACAATTGGACTCACTTTTATTTGTTCAGTAAAAGCATATTGCATCCCATCGGGAGTTGTGATGATCCATTCAAAAGCATCATTTCCATTATCGTTAACCACGACACGATAATCTTTTTTGTTTAATACATTGATTTTCTTACGCCCGTAATGATCTGGGGCTATAAAAAAGGTTAAGGAGTGCCCAAAAAAGTTCGCCGTAAACAAATCTACTTCCATATCCCAATTTGTCCTTCTTCCAAATGTTAACGTTTGTCGATAATCTACTAAGGTACCGTCACTTGGATAATAGGGTCCTAAGTAACCAGATACACCACCTTCTGTTCTTACCTTAGCAATAAAATAATCGTCTACGTGATCTTTAGGGTTAGCTCTGTCATATT
Organism: uncultured Aquimarina sp.; assembly: GCA_947501475.1. Classification (GTDB taxonomy): domain Bacteria; phylum Bacteroidota; class Bacteroidia; order Flavobacteriales; family Flavobacteriaceae; genus Aquimarina. Next base: position 4,322 of record CANMWA010000016.1, read on the forward strand.
GAATTCTTTTATCACCTATCAAAGAGCCAAAAGGTCGGGTATAATAGGCTTCGGGTTGAGGTTTGACTACATATACTGGTTTCCATTCGTGATAGTAGTCCGGTACTTTTACTTGCGTTACTAAATCATCCCATCCTTTGGTGATCTGTGAGATCATACCCGTATTGATATTCCATCCTAGTCCAACCCATGAGGCTTCTTCATCAACCCGGATACCATTCGAATGATAGGTAAGATTCAATGGGATTTGTATATCCCCATTTGTAATGGTATGTAACGGGATTCCTATTTTGGGTACACCTGTATATTCGGATACAGGGATATTGCCGTACTTTTCAAAGGAGTATACTTCTGGAGTTTTTGGCTCCTGGAATTTTAAGTTGAATTGCGCCCAATTTGAGCTATAGGTTATTAGTAATAGTACTAATAAAAATTTGTTGAGAGTAATTGAATTCATTATAATGCGTATTGTTTGAACTTTATATGGTTTGTTGTTGTTTTCCCAAAAAGGGGCAAACGTATTTTATTTTTATGACTTTGATAGAGGGGAAAAATACCCTTTTCGATAAGGGGTGTAAAAAATTGTTGAGCGACACAAAAAGGTGCTTTTTTCGATGGTGATTTTTACGGTTTTCCTCATGTTTCCTTAGTTTATTTTGTTTTCCTGATGCAATATTAACACATCCTAGTTTCATTTTCTGATACTGTGTGGTTTTTTAATGATTTTTTTGAAAAAACTTTTTTTAACGATATTGATATGTGTTCATTGCTTTTTCCGTATAAAACCCGAATTTGAAGCTTACGACTTTATCGTAATAGAAGTTTTGAGATGTAAAATCATAAACTATAGGAGCTCCTAGGGTTTTCATAATATTGAAAGTTCGATATAATTTGGTTTTAGAAATCCTTAAACGGTTAGCAAACTCTTCTGGCTTACCAGTGGCTTTCATGCGGATTAATTGATCGACTTGTTCAATCAACCTAATGTTTTCCATAACTATTTTCATTACTTTGGATTTTATAGTTTAACATCTTTTTGTTTCACATGATCAGGATCTATTGTATCCAATATTTCCATGATTATGAGGCGTTTTGTCTTAGGATTCCTTTTTTTTAGGTGATTGGTTTTTAAAAAATCGTATATGTGATTTTTTAAATGAGTATCCTCAAAAGCTTTCTTAATATTCTTAGAAGTAAAAGGGAGGATTACTCCATCCATGCCTTTAGTGAAATATGTATTTTCTCCTCCCAAAATTTTAGGAATCAATGTTTTAATTTTTATAATGCAGATATAGTCACATTGATCCTCTACATAACAAAATCCATACTCACCAATAGGGAGAGCATTTTTGCTTGTATAAATTTTATGTAGAGACTCATCATATGTACTAAGTTTTATGGGCGACTCATGATGTATCAATATTTCCTCAATTTTTTGAAGAATGTCGTATACTTTTATTTTTGTCATCCCTTCAAACTGTTTCAGTACTTGGACCAAGACCCTTTCGTCGTATGAAATCATTTTACTTCTACTATTATTTTCTGTGTATGCAATACATTATCTAACCAATTACCAAAAAGTATTGGGCTTATAGTCTTCACTTTATTAGTGATGTAATAAATTTAGTGGGGTGGTTGAAAAGAGGGGAATCTTGTTTTAGAAAATTAATAATCCCTTATTTTTTAATCTATTTGAATCCCGACTTTTCTGATCACAAATGTATATGACTAAGGGTTGTCTATGCAAGAAACATAAGTCGAAATTGATGAAAATCGAGTAAATTCTTGATGTGAATTGTGTAGATATTTGTAATTAAAAAACTGAAAAACAGAAAGTTATTTGTTTTTAAGTAAATAATTTTCTAAGATGATTTTAAAAAATAGAATCAGTCCTTTTTTAGAGAAATGTTGCATTAATTCTAAAAATTAATTACACTATCCAGAGCTTCATAGGTGTCTTTATGAATAAAATCTATCACTAACCCACAGGTAGATTAATAGTGACCATAGTGCCTTCAGAATTTTTTTGTGAACCTATATTTTCAAAATTAAGAGTAAACTTTTCTTTTTTATTTTTGGTGAAAAGTTCGAGCCTTTCTTTAGTAATTTTGATGCCCATAGATTCATGTTTGATGTGCTTTTTTTGTTTTAAAGCATTTGATTTAATCATTCCTATGCCATTGTCTTTGATAATCACTGTTATAATATCATCCTGGGTAGATACAATTTTTAATTCTAGTTTTTTATCTCCGTTTTTGGTAGCTAATCCATGCCAAATAGCGTTTTCGATAAAAGGTTGAAATATAAAAGGAGGGATTTTGATTTCAGAAATACTTATTGGAAGCTCTTCAATCATTACATCAAAGGTGATTTGATCACTAAGCCTCGAATTTTCAAGGTAAAAGTATAAATGAGTTGCTTCTAGTTCTTCGCTTAAACTAATTTCTTCTAGTAAAGAATTACTAAGGGTACTTCGCATTAGTTTTGAAAACTTATTTAATTGTTCTATAGACTTAATTTTTTTATCATTAATAATAGAACTTTTGATAGAATTAAGTGAATTAAAAACAAAGTGAGAATTCATTTGACTACTATACACCTGGGTTTTTAATTTGTCAATTTGATTTCTAAATTTGATTTCTAATTCTTTTTTAGTAAATATTTCAATTTCTTTGGTTTTTTGCTGTATTTCTTTGGTTAGGATTGTATTATGATGTTCTATTAGTTTTTTGTTTTCTTTTAACTGTTCGATAAGTTGTCTTTGATATTTGTTTTTATGCACAGAGATCAAATTCACTTTAACACCCAATCCAATGGCAAAAAATAAAGTTTCTATAATGGCTCCAGTCATTAGATATGCAATAGGTGGTATTGCACTTTGAGTTTTTGTAACTACTAAATAAAATGCAAATATAGATGACGAGATAAAGATAGTAGAACCAGCTATAAATAGGTGCTTTGTTGGATTTTTTAGATATGTTAATTTTATAAAAATGTAGATGACAAATGGTATATAAATCGGAATGAAAAATAGAATTATAAATTTTATAGCATTAATAAGATAGTCGTGATGAGATGTTGAGAGCACAAAATAATTAAGAAGGCTATAAGCGATACAAAGTATTGCCATTATTCGTATCATATTTTTTATATACGAGTCTAGCGTAGGGTTCACTTTTTTTAGGCTAAAAAAATCCCTGATAAATTGAGTATATATCAAATAGTATGTAAATTGAATAGGCCAGTTGGTATAGTATATAAATTTCTCTGTAAAAATGGTTTCGGGATAATAAAAAACGTTGGGACTCCTCGTTAATAAATGAATACAAAGTAAAAAAGCGTATAATGAATAATATAGAAAACTTTGGTCTTTAATCCTGGTATAGATTAGAAAGGTGTATATCGATAAAATAAAAATAACACCTTGAACCCAAGATGAAAAACTAGTGTAAAAAATATCATAATATTCTTCCATTATAAATTACTTATATATAATTTCAACTTGTCAGTATAATGATATAGATGGTTTATAGCTTTTATGCTTATGTATATGGTTAAGAAAAATGCGTAAAGTGGACCGTATAGAAAACCATCTTCATTAACTTTAAAATAAATAAGTAGTGATACTATAGCTAATAAAAAAATGGTTCTGACTACAAAACCAAAAAAGATTATCTCTAGAAGATTTTTCAAAAGGTTATTTAGTTAAAAATATAGTTAAGTAAATCTTGCTTTTTACTTCTCGAAACAGGAAGGTTTTCTCCGTTTACAAGAATTACTTCACCACCATCACCACGATGATATTCTTTTATAGAATTTAAGTTAATTATAAATGACTGATGGATTCTTAAAAAATACTTTTCACTTAACTGAACAGCTAGTTGTTTTAAGTTTTTTGATATCATATGTCGATTCCCATTAGTCATAATAATATACGTGTAACTACCATCAGATTCGCAATATAAAATCTCATCTGGACTAACCAAAATGATTTTTTTGTCCATGGGTAACGCAATTTTATAGTTGCTGTTATTACTAGCGTCACTAGCCAAAAACTTTCCTTCAAGTATATATTGAAGATTGGCTCCAAGATTTTTATTGATTTTGTTTAGTCTTACTTTGCCAATAGCTTTGCAAAGCTCTTCTTTTTCGATAGGTTTGAGTAGATAGTCAACAGCATTTAATCTAAAAGCTTTAATCGCATATTCATCATATGCTGTAGTAAAAATAATATCAAAATTGTCATAGGTAACTTGTTCAAGTAGCTGAAAACCATCCATTTCTGGCATTTCAATATCGAGTAAAACTACATCAGGTTTGTGTTGGTCTATAGCTTTTATAGCCTCTTGAGAGTTGGTTATAGCAGAAATAATTTCTAATTCGTCACAATGCATATTTAATTCCCATTGTAGGGTATCAAGTGCTGGTTGTTCATCATCGACGATTATGGCTTTAATCATATTACAGATATTTAATCTTTACTATTAAACGCTTTTGAGGTTTAATACCCTACCTCGTTTTCTTTTTTTATTATTGAAATTTTTGATATGGTTTTATAAGCGGTCAACTCAATAATATTTCAATATTTTTTGCGTCAAAAGTTTAAAATTTATAACAAAAAGGGCTTAAAATTAAGTTAAATCATAAAAGCACATTTTTTTTTAATTGTTTAGCTAAAAGATGGTAAGGTTCTTTAGGCCAGATTTGTACAAAATCACGTTGAATACAAACTCAATCTAGACAGTTATAAATTTTGATATCGTAAAACTTTTTCTTTTTTGCATATTAGAAGGCTAAATACAATATGACGATGAATAGATTCTATAGCATTACAAAGCATATAGATATATTACCAGAAGCAATAGGTATGGTATATCGTGAGATGACATTTTGGGATCAATTAAAATCCTAATATAAAGTGAACTATGTAGAAAGTATGAAATTTTATACCAGATATAAATTGTGATACTATTCTTATCTCAAAATTTTCTTTTTTTGCAGCTAATTTAGAATAATTAAAAACCCATTTATTGTGAGAACGCTACACGTAATTACTAATTTTTTTATTGTATTCATTATTACTTTGCTTATAGGATGTGGTAGCGATGATGATACTGGTCTCGATCAGGATAATCCTCAACAAAGTTTTAATACCATTACCTCATTTAATTTTTTGACATCAAATAATGCTACATTAAATACTAATATAGCAGGTAAAATTGATCAAGAAAACAAAATCATTACGGTAGAATTTGATAGTGCAACAGATATTACGGCTCTTAAACCAAATATAGAAATCGCAACAGGAGCCATAATAGAACCAGATCCACAGATTGCACAAGATTTTACAAATGAGATTACATATACGGTAACAGCAGAAAATGGAGATCAATCTATATATACAATACAGGTTTCTACTCTAGTAAAAGGCAATGAAAAACGAATGCTAAAGTTTGAAATTGTTAATACGTTTACAGAAGTTACTTATAACGGTATCATCGATGAAGAAAAAAAGGAAGTCACTTTGATACTCCCCGAAAATATAAACTTTAATTTCTTAGAATTCAATATTACAGTTTCTCAAGGAGCTACTAGTAGTACTACAAATGGGGGATCTAGTGTCGACTTTTCTGAGATTGTTGATTTTACTGTAACTGCAGAGGATGGGAGCTCTGCAGTATATGCAGTAAATGTGTATAGAGAGAATACGTTGCGTAGTGACCGACAAGCACTTATTGATTTTTATAATGCAAGATCGATGTTTAACCCTCTTGCACTTGCAAGTTGGAGTAAAGATGATATGAAAGATTGGCAAGGGGTAACTATTGAAGAAGGGAGAGTAACCAAATTATTAATATCAGATCCAAATCTATTCATGAAAGTAGTTCCTGCAAGTATTGGAAAACTCACAAAGCTTAGATCATTAACTTTGTTAAGTATATCTCTGGAAGAAATACCAAATACTATTGGGAACTTAACAGAATTACAGATTCTTGATTTATCTGGTAATTCATTGAAAGAACTCCCAAAAGAGATTGGAAACTTAACAAAATTGAGAACCCTAGACCTGTCAAATAACCAATTAAAGACTATCCCCGATGAGATTGGAAACCTAACAGAGTTATCATTTCAACTACATTTATCAGATAATAATTTAGAAAGTATCCCAAGTAGTATTAGAAACTTAACAAAATTAGGATTCCTTCGTTTGTCAAATAATTCATTAAAAAATATTCCAGAAAACACCTTAGGAAACTTAACAGGATTAATTACTCTAGATATATCAAACAATAAAGATTTAGTAAGTATACCAGGTGATTTGGGTAAATTAACAGGATTATCGAACCTTTATCTATCTAATACATCATTAACGACTATTCCAGATAATTTTTGGGAACTAATAGGGTTGAGAGAACTCGATTTATCTGATAATTCAGTAACAAGTATTTCTACACAAATAGAGGCCCTCACAGAATTACAATTACTTAATATATCAGACAATAGATTAGGAAGTATTCCTCGTGAGATAGGCAATCTAGGATCATTAATACGGTTAGATATATCAAAAAATCCATTAACAATAATCCCAAGAGAAGTTTGTGATTTAGACTTCATACTTGACTCATCTTTTGTTAAAGATCAAGACGATGAATGTGAAATCGAACCATAAATAATTGCTATACACAAAATAAATAGCATCAATATTGAAAAATTACTTCTGCTATTTGATATTTTAAGAACACTAACTGAAGTATTTAAAAAAGGTATCCATAACAAGTGCAGACTCTGTATATATGGGCAAATAGGTTGGTGGTAACATCTGCAATTCTTAATGTAACCCTTTTTGTGTTAATGCTATTTTGCTTGATTTGTCTTAAAATCTACCAATTATAAAAGCAAACATACTACAAGTAAATTTGTGATAGGTTCTTACATATTTTAAATCAATTTTTGCAGGAGTAAATTGATATTCAATACGTAAGATTTGTTTGAATGTTATATTGATTTTGAGTAGATAAAGAGCAAGTTGAGTTCTCTACGTAAGGAGCTCACTTGCATCTTTATTGTATTCAAAATTACAGTCAAATTCTATAAATGACTATTAAGTAAGGGAAAATTGTGAATAGATATATTCGTTTTACAATGTTGCTCTTTTTTAACTCTGTTACATTATTTGCAGAAGAAATAAGAGAAATACATATTATACCAAAAAAACAAATAGCACTCTAGATACTAGTGAAGTTATGTATATCGAACAAGGCGCAGAGGTTAGTCTAAACGTCCAAGATTTTTAGACTACAAAAATTAAACAAAATTTCTTCCAGGATTTTGTATCCAGGCTTTTAGAGTTTAATTATTTGAATAAAACTCAAAATAATTCTTATCGATATATGAGCACAAAAATGCTAAAGAATTAATAAAATAAGTGTATTGCCTCTCTAAAGATTATCTCTTATGTAAGATTTGGATAAAAATCTACCAAATACAAAGCCAAATCAGCGCTTAATCAATTAGCGTTATATAATCTTCAAATTTTTGCCAAGTTTTATAGTGTTTTTAAAATGTTCTTAGACATAAACTTGAGTGTCTATAAAAAAATCAAGAATATTAATTTATAAACACAATTAAATCATGAAAATTAACGAATTAAAAGGGGCTAAATTCCTTAGTAAAGCAGAACAAAAATCAATTGCAGGAGGAGGACCTGCTGGTACAGAAGATCCACTTTGGTGTTTCAAAGTGTGTAGAGGTCAAGGGGGGTCTGTAGCACACTGTAAAGAGTGGTGTATGTTCTAATATCTCTCTTCAAATTTTTCATCAAAAATTTTGATGTCAAAACCAGAGTGCTTTAGTACTCTGGTTTTCTTTTTTATTAAAATACTGTTAGATATAAAGTAATATCCGCCGATTACAAATCTTAACAAGGAAGATAGATTGTTTTTCAAGAGTTTTGATATGAATTAACCAGGTACATAGATCATAAAACAATAATAAGCGGTTCCCGAAAAGCTATACTAGAGTAGGGGTATATTAAACTTAAAACCATGAAAATCAAAGCAAAAAATCTTACAACGTATCAAACCAAAGTAACAAAAAATATGCTTCTAGAAAAATCAAAATTTAAAATGGTGTATGGCGGGGCACGTCGTGATGGAGATCCCTATCCACAACCCAGTAGACCATAATAAATGAATTAATAATGAGAGAGAGAATGACTAATGTGTTATTTTTTGGGGTTAGTTAGATATAAAATAACTCATTTTTAAATTCTATTTATAGATACATTAAGTTTATCATATTTTGAACTTTTGTTCTCTCTTCTCATTATAATAGTGTGTATTAAAAAAATCAAATTATTAAAGTAAACATGTCAAAGGTATTCTTGCAGGATATTTAACAAAATGATATTAAGGGTATTTACCCTTTTTTTTATAGGTAATACACTTGGTTTTTTTAAAACAGGAATAGATATCTTTGATATTAAATCAAATAGAGACTAAATATTTAGCTATATGTATACTCCACTCTTACGATTAGAATCCCGCTATTATACAGTATCATTAAGATAAGACCGTCTAAAGGGAAAGAAACGCAAAAAGCAACGATGCTTAACTATTAGTTTCTATAAAGAATGATCATCATAATATGTAGGCTTCAATACACATGAATGAGTAATTAATTTTTAAGTCAAAAAAGATGAAAAAATTAAAAGTATTAGCACTATATATGGTAATTATAGGGCTGTTTTGGTCTTGCCAAAAGAAAGAAATCACCAAAGAAATCCCACAAGAAGTAACTGTTTTACCTACCAAGAATCAGTTACTGAAGCTGAAAAACATGGGGATAAATACCAATAATGTGATTCTTAAGGATATTACTACGCCAGATAGTATCACTACAAAATATTTGGTTTCGGGAGATATTATAATACCTGTAGAAGAGTTAGATCATTATGCTAATTTAAAAGCACTTGATAGTGTTAATAAGCAATACATTGAATTAAATTTGGTTACCGGTACTAATAAAAACATTGATATTCTTGGTTATGTAGGTGATGGTTATGCACTAACTAATAAAATGCAAATTGGGCTGCAATGGGCAGTTAATAACTATAATGCTTTAGGAAACACCCTTAGTTTTAATCTTAGTTTTGGTGAGGATATAGCTACAGCCGATATTGTAGTATATAAACTCGACGATCCAAGGAGTGGTGGATTTTCTGGGTTTCCTAATAAGGATGGAGAGCCTAATAAATTTATTGCTATTTTTTCTGGAACCAATGACCTTACTTTTAATGTAAATGAACATGTGATAGGTCATGAAATTGGGCATGCCGTTGGATTGAGGCATCAGGATTGGTTTGATCACCAAAGTTGTGATTATGAAGGTTCTTTTCCGGTAGAACCATCAGCAATTTGGATATCAGGAACAGCATTGTCTTCCTCCGAAGATTCTATAATGCTGGCTTGTTTTGGCCCCAATGAAGATGGTGAACTAACAGCTTCAGACATACAAGCACTACATAAATTATATTAATTTAATGCGTTTTATTTTTTACTTAATGCAAGTTGAATTCCTAATACGATAAAAAGCCCTCCTGTCGTTTTATCAAGCCAATATTTTACTTTAGGGTTTTTCCTGATTTTATGAGCAAGCTTAGCCGAGAACAAGGCTAGCATAAGACACCAAATGGTACCTGTTGTCAAAAAAGTTAGCCCTAATATCAAAAAAGGTAGAACACTTGTCGCATAGTTTGGATCTATAAATTGAGGTAAAAATGCTAAAAAGAAGAGCGCTACTTTAGGATTAAGAACATTGGTTAAAACACCAGAGATATAGATTTTTGAGTAGTTTTGTGCTACTTCATCTTCTTGAAATATTTCTGAAGTAGTAGCTGCTTTTGATAATAATGCTCTAATCCCAAGATAAATAAGATATGCAGCTCCGGCATATTTAACAAAGCTAAAAGCAATAGCCGATTTGGCTAAAAGGATTGATAATCCTAGAGCAGCAAAAATACAATGCAAAAATGCTCCAGAAGAAATGCCTAGAGCAGATACAATGCCAGATTTTTTTCCTTGAGAAATACTTCTTCCTAAAATATACATGGTATCTGCTCCAGGGGTTAAGTTTAATAGTATACCGGCTAAAACAAAGGTGCCAAAATTTAGGATGCCAAACATAAGTCTTAGTTTTTAATGATTTTTATAAGACCAAAATTATAGGTTTACAGGTTCATGGCTAAATCAAATCGTTGGTAAAAATTTGTTTTTTTAATAGATTATTGTTTATTTATCCAAAAATACCAACGATTATGGTAAAAGATGATTTAGACTGGAAGATTTTAGAGCAGCTACAAGAAAATGCCCGATTATCATTTGCACAAATAGGTAGAGAGGTGGGGCTTTCGCCCTCTGCAGTTGCAGAACGAGTACAGCGTATGGAGGATACCGAGGTTATTACCGGATACAAAGCAACAATCAACCCTTCTAAACTAGGGTGGTCTCTCTCTGCATTTATTATGATGAGCGTTAGTAGCGTAAACTTTGAACCCTTTACCTGTGCATTGGATGAATACCCCGAAATGGTAGAGTGTACTCGTGTGACCGGCAAAGATTGCCTGATTATGAAATTTTATATAAAAGATAGTACACATCTCGAAGAGGTGATTAATCGTTTAGCAAAACATGGTGATCCAACTACTTTGCTGATTTTAAATGAGATGAAAAAAAATGGCAAAATAATGCGATGTGTGTAGTTTTCTAAATTACTATTTTCTACAAAACGATAAAATTTACCTTTAATCGAGGATTGACCTTTTAAAGCATTACCCTTTTCTTCTTTTCTAAATGAGAAGTATACTTTCATAGTATTCTTAAAAGAATTATCCAATGGAAGGTAATTTAGAAAATTCAGATGTTAGATTGATCATACGTAATTTGATCACATTCATTGTGGTCGAAGGAAAACACTATGTAAGTGATCATCAAAAAAAAGCATATGTTTCTGGATATATACACCTCTTGGCAAAAACTATTCATTTGATTAATGAAGAAAACGAACAAACATTAATAGAAGATATCGCAAATGATATCACCAAATATTTAAAATAAAAAAATACCATTGGTTGGTTGTTTTTATGTTGATTTGAAGAAAGCTTTTTTAAATATTAAGAAAGCTTTCTTTTTTAATGCAATAATATCTTTTATATCTTAAGCGTTTTAATATCCTAATCTTTTATCGCAGTGAACGAACAAGACTATATCGAACGGTTAAAAACAGAAAATAAATTACTTCAGGATAAACTTGATAAAATAAATAAGGGTAAGCAAAAGAAAAAAAGGTTTAGATGGTGGCTCTTAAAAAAATCAAGCACTCCTATTTTTGGATCTCGCCTTAAAAAAAGCATTAGTAGCGCCATTAATGAATATAAAGAGTATAAAACCGTTTCGGTAGATACTGCTTCTGATGTTTCATCAAGTATCATCTGGAGAATCACAAGAATAGGATTATTTGCTTTTATGGTAGCAATAATACCTGCAGCAGTATTGATTTTTCAGACTACATTGTTGATGAGTCAGAACAAATTTATTCAAAAACAAAATAATTTGGTTGAAGCAGATCGTAGATCATCTTTGGTTTTTGTAATGAGTGATGTGCTTTCTGATTTTAATGAGGAGCTTAAATACAAAGGTTCGGGGGGGCGTAATATTAGTAAAACTCTTGAAGCGAGAATAATAGCATTGTGTATGGCCATGAAACCCTATAAATTTCAAGAAGATGGAGAATTGATCGAGAATCCCATTAGCCCAGAACGCGGACAATTATTGTCAATATTATTACAAAGTGACTTAGGATCAGAATCATCACAAGATATTTTGAATTCGGCAGATTTTAATTATACAGATCTTAGAAAAGTAAATTTAGGTAGAGGCGTGAACCTAAAATATGCACGATTAGATTATTCTGATTTAACACAGGCTCAAATGCCGGCTGCTAATCTTGAAAGAAGTGAACTTAAAGAAGCCCAGATGAGTAAAATTAACTTATCTGATGCCAATCTTAAAAGAGCACGATTAAATAATGCTAATTTAGAAAGAGCAGAAATATTAAGTGCAAATCTCACAAATGCAAATTTGTATGGCGCAAACCTTTCTGGAGCAGATCTATCTGAAGCTACATTGTGGGGGACCAAATTAGAAAATGCTAACCTTACCAATGCTATATTAGATAATGCCATTGTAGATCGCCAAGATTGGATGGATCATATCGACGCTATTGGAGTAGAGGGAGCTGATGATATTGAAGATCGGTATAGAGTTAAAAAGCAAGGAAAACAACAGTTTATTATCGTTCCAAAAAAATGAGATATTATGTAGCCAATTTCTTAGGAAAAATAAGAGAATGAATTTTTGTTACTAACCAATTTCCTGCAGGAAAATATAATGCAAAAAACAATGCCATGCCTAAACTAAAATTTTGAGGATTAAATGCATGGTCTAAAATGTTATCGGGATACACATATGATGTTTTAAGCCAATACCCTAAAAACTCAAGAATTCCCATAGCGACTAATCCATATGCATATTGATCAAAAAACTTGTATCCTCTAAGAATAATCGAAATGGGTACCATATATAAAATATAACAGGTAATCACTTGCCACCAATAAGTAAATCTAGCGATCTCCATTTCTGCGCCAAAACGATTCATTCCCAAGCCCCATAAAAAATAGATAGCTATATAAACTAAAATTAGAGTTTTAGGAGTTTCTTTTAGTTTTTGAATATTCTTGGTAAGTAATTTTTTCATTTTTGTAGATCTATTTTAGTAATTGAACGGAAAAATGGTTTTTTGATCACTTCGTATTTTTTAATACCACTTTCCTGAATAATTTTTTTTAATTCTTTAATCGAAAATGCTCTCTGTATAGCTATCAATCCATCTTTCTTTGCAATTTTAGAAATTGGAAGTAAAAAACCTAATAATTTGAATAATAGATAAGCAATTTTACTTCTGTATAATTCACTAAAAATAATATATCGAATACTACTATATTGCACTTTTTTCAAAAACTTTGTGAGGTTTTGATCATTAAAATGATACATAAAATGACTGCTTATTAATATATCACAGTGAGGAATTGTAAAATCCTTAGCTAAGATATCTGCAGCAATAAACTTCAAGTTCGTATGGCCAAAATATCGCTCATTTGCATATGATATACTTTTTGGATTACCATCAATCCCTATTAGGGTGACTTTGATACCATGTTTTTTTAACCTCTCAGAAATATAATACATACAATCTCCACCACCACAGCCCAAATCAACAATATGAAGTTCTTTTTTAGTGTGGTTATGGATACAATATTTAATTAGGGAAGTGCTTAATTGCTTATGATTACCCAAAAGTTGATTAATTAATCGTAGACTGTGTAATGTATCTTCGAGTACTTTTCCTGACAATGATAAGTTATCAAGTTGTTCTGATGTAAGTAGGCGATTTTTAATATTCACAATACGGTATTAATTAATATTTTGGATATGTGTAGCCCATAAAATAATAATAACTTTACAAAAAAAGGAATTATATGATCAATATAGATATAAATGAATTAATTAAAAACAGAAGGTCGGTTTTTCCAGCGCAATACAATGATAACCCTATTTCTAAGAAATTTATTCAAACATTGTTAGAAAATGCAAATTGGGCGCCAACCCATAAATTAACAGAACCTTGGCGTTTTAAAGTTGTGCAAGCAGATGCCAAAGGTCGATTAGGTGAGTTTTTATCAAATACGTATACTGATATTACTTCTGATGCTGATTTTTCTCCTTTTAAGCATAAAAAAATCCTTACAAATTGTAACTCTGCTAGTGCAATTATTGTGATATGTTTACAACGTGATCCGAAAGAAAGAATTCCTGAGTGGGAAGAAATCGCATCTACCGCAATGGCAGTACAAAATATGTGGTTAACATGTACAGCAAATAAAATAGGTTGCTATTGGAGTAGTCCTAAATTAATTGAGTATATGGGTGATTTTTTTGATTTTGAAGAAGGTGAGCGTTGTTTAGGGTTGTTTTATATCGGAAATTATGATCAGGAAAAAGAGATTTCTTCAAAACGGAATCCTATTGATAGCAAAGTGCAGTGGGTAGAATAAAATATAAAAGCCATACGCAGTGGCGTATGGCTTTTTAAAAATCTAAATTAGAGTTTTATTACTACTGCTTCTTTTTTAGAGCATCAGCAGCAGCATCAGCTGCTTTTTCAACTCCTTCTTTTGCAGCATCTTTTGCAGCGTCAACAGCTCCTTCTGCAGCTTCACCAGCAGCAGCTTTTACACTATCAACAGCTTCAGTCGCAGCTTCTTTAACAGCTTCTGCTGCTTCAGTCGCAGTACCTTTTGCAGCTTCTGCAGCTTCAGCAGCCTCTGCAGCTACTTCATTTGCAGCTTCTTCTGCTTTATTGGCTGCATCTTTACATGATGTAACAGATGCTGCGAACATTAGAGCTAAAGCTCCTAAAAATACTTTTTTCATAATAAATAGATATAGTTAATTGGTTACTTAACGTCAAACATAATATTTTATTTCGTCTATTTAAAATTTAAGATGGGGAAAAAATACACACTTTTTAATCTTGCAAGGAGTGATTGTAATACTTTATCCTATTTTAATTACTTAATTGACCATGATAATGCGACTATAAATGATTATATAATTACATTTTTTCTGTTAAGTATTTCCAGTATCTTTTTGGGAGATGTTGTACATGCAATTTAGTGTTTTTTCGGGCTTTAATATTTACATTGTTATAATATGTAGTCCATAATTTTTGAAAATCAATTTCTTGATTACAATAATGACCTTTAATGGTTTTTGGATCAATTTCTGACACATTATCAAAGGTTACAATCTCTACCGAATTTAAATCATAATAGATCCCATATTTTCTTGTCGTATCAAAAATTAACCACTTTTGATCTGCATATCGATCTTTAAAATGATGTATAATCAATGGTAATACATTAAAATCTGGTGCTACTGTAGATACATAGAGACTGTCTTTGATAAGCTGAAACCTTACAAAAGCTTCCATTCTATGTTTTTCTCGCTCTACCATACGAGCAACCTGGCTTATCTTTAAAATATCTTTATTACTAAAATCTATAGCGTTACGAGATGTTTTTATAAAAATACTTTTCATATAATTTAGCAACGTATTTTCAACACCTTTAATTTCACTTAGAAAAGCTTTAAAGAAACCCCTTTGTTCATTTGAAGTTGTTTTTTTCTTAAATCCATTCCAAACTCTTATCGCTTGTTGTTTTTTAGTAATAATATCTTCTGTAATTGTAAAAAGTTGATTATTTGTTTGTGATCGTTTCCTTATAATAGGATCTGTTATTTTTTGATCATAAACTGTAAAAACACAGCATAAAAACCCATCAAATGTACCATCGTATACTAATATTGTTTGTGGGTTCATGACAGATGAGTTATGAGAATAGGCTTAGTTGTTGGTTAAAATGCTTTGTGTATTTACTATTAGAATTTTTTAATAATATATTTTTTAGAGAACTAGCAGAGAGTTCCTTTTTATGAAAATCTTTAGAATTACATGTGATAAAATATTGTGCCCTGTTTAGAGCAATGCCTATTGCTTTAAGATGGGACCAATCAAGATTTCTAAATTTTCGAGCTTCTAGTATCTTATATACGGATTGCATACCAATTCCCGGTACACGAGCCAACATTAGTTTATTAGCAGTATTAATATCAATAGGAAAAAGATTCAAATTGCGTAATGCCCAGCTTAGTTTGGGATCAATATCTAAATCAAGATTTTTATGAGTGTCATTAAGTATCTCGTTAACCGAAAATCCGTAAAATCGAAGTAACCAATCGGTTTGATATAACCTATTTTCTCTAAGCATTGGGACTTCTGTTCCTAATGAGGGTAGGCGATTATCTGTAAGAACTGGAACATATCCAGAATAATACACTCTACGCATATTAAATTTTTTATAATAATAGGTGGCAGAGTACATTATATCTCTATCACTTTCACCTGTAGCACCAATAATCATTTGCGTGCTTTGACCCGCAGGAGCATACCTGGGAGTACTTTTGATTATTTTTCGTTCGGTATTGTATTGAATGATTTCATTTTTTACCTTTTCCATAGGTTTTATAAAATCTTCATGTTTTTTATCTGGAGCTAAAAGTTTTAAGCCTGATACTGTAGGGATTTCAATATTTACACTCAATCGATCAGCATATAGTCCCGCTTCTCTCATTAATTCATCACTGGTGCCTGGTATAGATTTAAGATGAATATAGCCATTAAAGTTTTCTTCTAAACGAAGTTTTTTAGCAACATTAATCAAACGTTCCATCGTATAATCTGCATTTTTAAAGATACCAGAACTTAAGAATAACCCTTCTATATAATTTCTTCGGTAAAAATTAATAGTAAGATCAACAACTTCCTGAATTTTAAAAGCTGCTCGTTTTATATCATTACTTTTCCGAGTAACACAATATGCACAATCGTAGATACAGTGATTTGTGAGTAAGATTTTAAGAAGTGAAACACAACGTCCGTCTTCGGTATAACTATGACAGATCCCCATGCCAGTATTGTTACCTAATCCTTTATTTGTATTTGCTCGTTTACCACCACTACTGGCACAAGAGACATCATATTTTGCAGCGTCTGCCAGTATGGATAACTTTTCTCTAATTCTATCAAACAACATATTTGGTTGTTGAGCATTGAATTTGATTTTTGATCGCTCTAAAGATTTCATCTAGATCCACCAGGATTTGATAATCTGTAAACCTTAGTACAGTAACTTCTAGTGAGGGGATATATAGTTTTTTTGGAGCATCTAGATTGTATATTTCATCAAACTCGTGTGCAAATCCATCTATCTCTATTGCAATTTTTAATTTTGGACAATAAAAATTGAAATGATAGCAATCTATGGTTTGATTTTTTAAAAAATGATACCCTTTTTCTTTTAGTTTAGAGTGCAGTATGTCTATCGTTTTGATAGTGTTATTCAGTGAATGTCGAATAATTTTTTCTGAAACCTTTTGATATAACGGGATGATTTGTGTTGTCATAAAGATAAAATTTAATTGTAATTTTTCCAAATTTATGGAATTTTTCCATAAATATTAAAATATAATTATGTTAAAATTGGAATTTTTCCAAAATCTTGTATCTTTGCTAGTAATTATCCCAAATCCTGATAGTGTTTATGCGATAACAATTAAAAATCCTGACTTTATGGATAATTTGACTAACCAAACCATTAAGCGATTTAAACAAATTCGCGAAGAGAACCATTATACCCAATCTGATTTTGCACAGGTTTTACAGATTAAAAATTCGACTGCAGATATCGAGAGAGGTAAGACTAAAATTTCTGGAAAAGTTGTAGCCAGATTATTGCAAGAATTTAATATTAACCCTTTGTGGTTATTTGGAGAAAGTGATCAAAAAAAGATTCAGTTACACCTGGGTGATGTTGCTCCAAAAGTAGTAACGGTTAATACTCAAAATAATGAAAACATTGTTTTGGTAAACGTTAAGGCAGCAGCAGGATATCCCCATAATGTACAAGATTTGGATTGGTATCAACAGCTGCCGGCATTTGATATACCGTTGCCAGAGTATCGTAATGCAACCTATCGTGGTTTTCAAGTAGAAGGGGATAGTATGATCCCTGTATTAGAACCAAAAGAGTGGGTGATTGGTAAGGCTGTAAATAATCTTTCTGAAATAGGAAACAATGTGATTTGTGTTGTAGTTTTGGAAGATAGTGTGGTCGTAAAAAAAATCAAAAAAAATAAAGATGCTTCTGTAATTACATTAATTTCATTAAACTCTGAGTATTTACCTTATAATATTCAAACACATCAAATTGTCGAGTTATGGGAGGTGAATAGCAAATTGAGTTTTAATATTGATGCCAATTCTGATACAGCGAGTATTAAACAATTGCAAGAGGCAATGCTTGTTTTGACTTCAGAGGTAAGAAGTATGAAGAGCTAGGTGATGATCCCTATGTTTTTTGCATGATCAATAGCTTGACCTGAGTTATGAACAAGTAGAATGGGAGTGGCATTAAAAGAATGTATGATTTTTTTGATTCGCCTTTCTTTTCGACGGTGGTTTACATTTCTTAAATAAATTGCCAAAATTCGACCAGGAAATTCTTCTGCAATTTTAGTGTATATATCTGCGTCCTTTTCTCCGCTATCACCAATTAGAATAAAATTCATTTCAGGATACGTTGTTAGAAGGTTTAAAATCTCAGATTGTTTATGCGGCATTTTAGGTTTGGGCGTCTTGTCAAATGGAGTTCTAAAATCTCTTAGCAAAATGGGACCTTTGGGAAAATTATTTTTCTTAAAAAAAGCACTTAGGTAATCGTATAGATTCCAGGGACTATTACTTACATAAAAAAAAGGGTTAACTGGGGCACCATTTTTTCCTAATTGTAACTTTTTATAAAATTTTACGGTGCCTTCGATAGCAGTGCGTTTGTCAAAATTCTTAAAAAAGGTATTAGCGATCACCCTCCATTTAAAAAAAGAAGCAACGCCAGTGTGTAAAATAGTATCATCGATATCACTTATGATACCAAACTCTGCTTGATCTGAAGGGATAAGCATCTGACTGGTAAACGTGTTATGATCGCTTATTTCTTTTTTTATTACTTCTTCTTTATAAGATGCACTATAAGTAATCCAACCCTTTTTATCTATATAGCTGCTAAGAGTAGAGGTGTTTAGCTCTTGATGATAATACCCTTCATGGTCTGTAATAGTTTCGATAACTCGCCCATCTGGGAGTTTGAGTTCTATAGGGATGTTTCTAATCTCGTCACTTTCAAACTGTTTGTATATGTTTCTAAGTGTTTTAAGGATATTTTGATTAGTGCTAAAATCTACATTTTCATCTTCTAAGGCTCTACCTGTTGCACAAAAAAGATTTTTTGTACCATAACCTAGGTATGTATTGATGCGTAATTTTTTTTTCTTAAACATGAAAAAAAGTAGATTTTGATATAAAAATAAACAACCTCGCCGAAAGAGCGAGGTTGTAATGAATAATAATTTTAAATTTTTTACTTCAAAGAGGCTTTGATCGTTGCTATTTCAGCTTTAATTTGAGCTTCAGTGCCTTTTAGTTTTTTAACTTCTTTTTTAATTTTTCCATTTTCTGAAGTTTCAATGGTTACAGTAGCGATTGCTATATCATTTTCCATTTTCATTTCAACTTGGATTTTCTTTTCGGAAGCATTTGAAGAAGTTTGAATAACTTCGATATTCTGGTTAGCAACAGCAGTTTCTTCGGTATGTCCTCCTAAAATAGGTGCAATTACAAGTCCTATAAGACATGTTAATTTAATTAAAATGTTCATTGATGGACCAGATGTATCTTTAAAAGGATCTCCAACAGTATCACCAGTTACAGCAGCTTTATGCGCATCAGAACCTTTGTAGGTCATTTCTCCATTTATCTCTACGCCAGCTTCAAATGATTTTTTTGCGTTATCCCATGCTCCACCAGCATTATTTTGAAAAATTGCCCATAATACACCGCTCACAGTAACTCCTGCCATGTATCCTCCTAGCATTTCTGCGATGGCTTTAGTATCCATACCAAATAATAATGGAACAAATGCTATTGCTAATGGAAACCCAATAGTCAATAAACCTGGTAGCATCATTTCTTTAAGAGAAGCTTTTGTAGAAATAGCAACACATTTATCGTATTCTGGTTTTCCTGTGCCTTCCATAATACCTGGAATTTCTTTGAATTGGCGACGTACTTCTTGTACCATTTCCATAGCGGCTTTACCCACTGCATTCATTGCTAAAGCAGAGAATACTACAGGGATCATACCTCCAACGAATAACATTGCCAATACTGGTGCTTTAAAAATATTAATTCCATCAATACCAGTGAATGTAACATATGCTGCAAATAAGGCTAAAGATGTTAATGCTGCAGATGCGATAGCAAAACCTTTTCCTGTTGCTGCCGTTGTGTTACCTACAGAATCTAAAATATCTGTACGTTCTCTCACTATTGGTTCTTGTTCACTCATTTCTGCAATTCCACCTGCATTATCTGAAATAGGTCCAAAAGCATCAATTGCTAACTGCATTGCTGTAGTAGCCATCATCGCAGAGGCTGCTAATGCAACTCCGTAGAACCCTGCAAAGGCATAAGATGCCCAAATAGCTCCGGCAAATAATAATACAGAAGGGAACGTAGAAATCATCCCAGTTGCTAGACCTGCAATAATGTTAGTTCCTGCTCCTGTACTTGATTGTTGTACAATTTTAAGGATAGGTGATTTACCTAATCCTGTATAATATTCGGTTACAGATGAAATCACTGCTCCTACAACTAAACCAACTAAGGTTGCATAAAATACACGCATGGCAGATATTTCAACTAAGCCTTCACCAAAGAATTCCATCTTCATCGTTCCTGGAAGCATCCACTTACATAATGCAAAACAAGCTGCAGCTACTAATATAATTGATGTCCAGTTACCAACATTAAGCGCTCCCATTACTTGAGCTTCTTTAGCATCGTTGCTTTTAATTTTAACGAGCATCGTACCTATTATAGAGATAATAATACCAACACCTGCAATTGCCATAGGCAATAAGATAGGGCCAATACCTCCAAAAGCATCTGCAATAGATCCTCCCATATCTTTAATAACATAGTTACCTAATACCATAGCAGCCAGAACTGTTGCTACATAAGACCCAAATAAATCAGCTCCCATACCGGCAACATCACCTACGTTATCACCTACGTTATCTGCAATAGTAGCAGGGTTACGTGGGTCATCTTCTGGGATGCCAGCTTCTACTTTACCTACAAGATCTGCTCCTACATCTGCAGCTTTGGTATAAATACCTCCACCTACACGAGCAAATAATGCGATAGATTCTGCTCCTAAAGAGAATCCTGCTAATGTTTCTAAGACTATTGTCATTTTATCTGTAGAAACCCATTCACCTCCCATAAAGACGTTATAAAATATTATAAAGAAAGCGGTCAATCCTAAAACAGCTAATCCTGCAACTCCAAGTCCCATTACAGTACCACCACCAAAAGATATTTTAAGTGCATTTGGTAAACTAGTACGAGCTGCTTGTGTAGTTCTAACATTTGTTTTTGTAGCAATTTTCATTCCTATATTTCCGGCAAAAGCAGAAAATACAGCTCCAAAAATGAATGCGATTACAATTAACCAGTGCGTTGTATCTACTACTATAGAAACTATAAATAATAATACACTTACTATGATAACAAATATTGAAAGTAGTTTGTATTCTGCGCTTAAAAAAGCTAAGGCGCCTTCATAAATATGATCCGAAATTTCTTTCATTTTGCCATCACCGGCATCTTGTTTCATTACCCAAGATTTTTTGATAAGCATATAAATTAGCCCTAGTAATGCCAAAACAATTGGCATATAAATCATATTTGATTCCATTAAATATATTTTAAGTTAATTAGTCGCTAAAAGTAGTAAAAATACCCTAAATACAAAAAGCGCAATATTATTAATAAAATATTGCGCTTTTTTAAGTTTTTTTAATCAAAATTTAGTAGATACTAAACAACCCTTCAGGTTTATCTTCTATGTCTTGAAAGCGTTCAACACAAGCTTTAATGATATCTTTTGCTTCATCAATATTGCCCCATCCGCCTACATCAACTTTTTTCTTTTCTAAATCCTTATATACTTGGAAAAAGTGCTCGATTTCTTTTATTAAATGTGGATTCATTTCTTTTAGATCGGCAAGTCGACTTGCTATTGGGTCTGATACAGGTACACAGATGATTTTTTCATCTGGACCTTTTTCATCTGCCATATGAAAAACTCCAATGGGTTTTACCTCCATCACACAACCAGGAAATGTAGGTTCTGTAACTAATACTAAAACATCTAAAGGATCTCCGTCTAATGCTAAAGTTTCAGGGATAAACCCGTAATCTGCAGGATACATCATCGATGAAAATATCATACGATCATATCGGATTTTTTTTATATCAAAATCATATTCGTACTTGTTACGACTTCCTTTTGGGATTTCAATAAGTACGTCAAAGCTTTCGCGAGTAGCTGCGCTCATAATTTAATTCTCTTTTAATTGGGCGGCAAAGATAGGTAATACAAGAGGTTAGATAAAATTTATCCCTATAAATTATTGTATTTTTTAATAAAACTTAATGTAAGGATAAACTATAACGTTTTCAGAAATATTAAAAGAAGGAAATAGTATACTATTTTTCTAAAAATAGAATCCAAAAGATCCAGTTACTCCAAATTTACGAGCATCGGGATTGTCAAAATAATTGCCTCTAAAATGAAAATCTATTCTAAAAACCTTGAAAATATTCCCTACACCAAGGCTGTACTCCCAATAGATTTCGTCTGTTGGAGAAATCAGAATTTCATTTGATGGAGCACTCAATAGAATGTTTTCATCAGATATTTCTCCCCAAGCACCACGTACTCCAACCAGTTCACGAAGATTTAGCTTTCTAAGAAATGGTATTCTAGAAAATATACGTCCATTAAAATTATGTTCTAAGTGTAAAGTCGCATACGTATCGGTTACGAACTCATAAAAATTGAGCAGTGGAAATGTATTGTATATAGATAGATAGGTTTGATTTCCTGGGATTACGCTTAACAAACCAAGAGGAACATCTCCAAATGTTTTTCCTACCTCAAGAGTACTGTTTAATCGTCCAAAACCACCAATATTCCATGGTTGTTGATATAAAAACTGTACTTTTTGATATTCAAAATCACTTTCAATAATATCTTTTAAACCTACACTGTAATTTAGGAAAAGTGTAGCATAATCACCATCATTAACGACAACTCTATCGACACCATATCCTGTTGTTTTTCGATTTGGGAAATATGCAAGTGAAGTCGCTATTTCTGTTTGCTTGATCTCTTGTCGAAATTCTCCGGTTTCTGAATCCTCAAAATCAAGGCTAAATAATGCTCGATCTGCGGGTTTTAATACTCTAAAAGATCCAGTAACGCCAACAGTAAAGTTTTTTCTTGGTTCTAATTGTAAGGATAATGCAGAAAGATTAATTGATGTTAATCTATCATTATCTCCTGTTGCTATAATCGATGATGAAGCTAGACTTCTACCTTCTACATCATTTGTGTTTGTTAAACTAGCTCCTAGTTGTTCGACATCTCTACGGTTCCCTCCGGAAACAATAAGTCTTGATTTTCGATCTACAAGATACTTTCCTGAGATACCGTATTTAAACTTTTGATCATTAAACCCATATGCTCCATAGCCTTCTATACGCCATCTGTCATTAGAAGTGAAATATGTTCGTCCGCCTGCTCTTAATCTAAACCCTTCAATATCATTATATCCGATAGTAGAGAATAAAGGCCCAAAATCAAAACCATTAAATTCTACATACCCTGTAGCTAAGATAGTACCAATATTGTATAATCGCTTAAAGGCTTTTACTGTTCTAAGCGTGTCGAGCATTTTATAAACTTTTTGCTCGTCTTTATTTAATTCTTCCATTCTGGCATTAGCCCAGAAAGAATCTTCACGATTATAAATATCTTGATCAAAAGGGTCTACTTGAGTTTTATAGAATTTTTCACCTTTCTTCTTATCAAACTCATAATTATTGTATAAAGTAGTTCGTTTACCATATACTCCTCGGGATTTTTCTTTTTTGCTAAACGCAAAATCAGACTGGAAATAATCTTTTGTAATCAGAAATATTGAGTCGTTTAGTACATCAAACTCTTGCTCTATATATAAATCTTTTACCCAATTGATATTGGCACTTTTGGTAATTTCTAGATTAATTTCTTTAATTGCCCAAGTAGTATCATTTACCCAAAAATCACCTTTAAATGTAAGCTCATTTTTTCTTCTAGGATAGTATATAATATTATAACACCACTTGTTGTCTATAAATGCACTATCGCTTAGTATATAGTTATACACACCAACTCCGGTTCGTGATAAGGGGCTTGTGAAACTTTTGTCGAAAAATTTCAAATAATTTTCATAAATGTCGTAATCAGAATATAAATCCTTTACAAAAGCAATTAGCGTTTGATTATCACTAAAGCCTGCATTTTTGTTTCCTTTAAGTACTTCTTTATAATCGTTGCCCGTGTTATCGCCATAAACTTTTGAAATTGCTTCATTAAGAAAAATTGGTAAATATGTTTTTCCTGTAATCCGTGAAGTATCGACATCGTCAAAAATAAACTCCATACCATTAAAGATTCGGCTATTGATTAGCGCACTATCTATAGTGTTTAGATCAAATTCTAGCTTCTCGTATTTATCATACTGGTATTGTTTGAATTTTTTCACTCCATTCTCTCGACGATTATCCCAGATTTTTCTTAAAATATCAATAGCTGGATTATTCTTTTTTGAAGTTTTGCCTTTATAAATAACAACTTCATCTAGCGTAGCAGCTTCCTCTTCGAGGATAATTTCCATTTTATAGGTTACTCGTTTGGTAAGTGTTATAGTTTTGGTTTGAAAACCGATAAATGATACTTTTATCTTTGAGTGATTCTCATCAGACTCCATATAAAACCTACCATTCTCATCAGTTATGGTACCTATAGTAGAATTTACATAAACTACATTAGCAAATGGTACAGGCTGCTTGTTGCTATCAAAAATTTGGCCTCCAACTTTAGTCTGTGCAGATAGAAATGTAGAACTGAATACAGTAAGAATTCCCCATATAATTAATTGTCTCATCAAAAGTTGTAAAATTTGAATTGATAAAAGTTTAATGGATGACATCAATTTCTAGGCCATTTTTGATTTTATAAAAAAGCCTAAAGATGAATAAATGCTAAATATTAGGATTTATTTTATTTGTACATCACTTTTTTTACTGCTTTAATAACATCATTGCTATTTGGCAGCCATTCTTCTAGCAATACAGGAGAATAGGGGGTAGGAGTATCTGCTGTATTTATTTTTATTATTGGTGCATCCAGATAATCAAAAATATTGGATTGAACCTGATAAGTGATTTCTGAAGCAATATTGGCCAATGGCCAAGCCTCTTCAAGGATCACTAATCGATTAGTTTTTTTGACAGAAGTTAATATAGCTTCAAGATCCAAAGGACGAACCGTTCGTAGATCTATAATTTCACAAGATATGTTTTCTTTAGCTAGCTCGTCGGCAGCTTTATAAGCTTCTTTTATAATTTTTCCAAAAGAAATAATAGTGACATCACTACCTTCTCTTTTAAGTTCTGCTACACCAAGTGGGATTGTATACTCTCCTTCAGGGACTTCGCCTTTGTCGCCATACATTTGCTCACTCTCCATAAAAATAACAGGATCATTATCTCTAATAGCTGATTTCAAAAGCCCTTTCGCATCCTTTGGATTAGACGGAATTACGACTTTTAAACCAGGAGTATTAGCAAACCAATTTTCAAAAGCTTGCGAATGTGTAGCGCCCAATTGACCTGCAGAGGCAGTCGGTCCTCTAAAAACAATAGGGATATTAAATTGACCACCACTCATTTGCCTCATTTTTGCAGCATTATTTATAATTTGATCTATACCTACTAATGAGAAATTAAAAGTCATAAACTCTATAATGGGTCGATTTCCGTTCATGGCACTTCCTACACCAATTCCTGAAAAACCTAACTCAGAGATAGGAGTGTCTATAACTCTTTCTGAACCAAATTCATCAAGCATACCTTTGCTAGCTTTGTATGCTCCATTGTATTCTGCCACCTCTTCGCCCATTAGATAAATAGATTCATCTCGGCGCATTTCTTCACTCATTGCCTCACAAATAGCTTCTCTGAATTGTATCGTTTTCATTTATAAATAAATTATTTAGTGCTTTAACGAACGGCAAAAGTAGCAATTAAAACCTTTTTGTTACCGATGAATGATAAAAAATTTACTATGCACGCATAGTAAATTCGACTTTTTATTTGTACCTTCGCATTTATTATTAAAATCTCAAAAAACACCTATATAAAATGAAGATATTAGTTTGTATTAGCCATGTGCCAGACACAACTTCCAAAATTAATTTTACGGATGGTGATACTAAATTTGACACTAACGGAGTACAATTTGTAATCAATCCTAATGACGAATTTGGATTAACACGCGCTATGTGGTTTAAAGAGAAGCAAGGTGCATCTGTAGATGTTGTTAATGTTGGAGGTCCAGAAACTGAGCCTACATTGCGTAAAGCACTTGCTATTGGAGCAGATAATGCAATTAGAGTGAATGCCGAAGCTACTGATGGCTTTTTTGTTGCTAAGCAATTAGCAAAAGTTGTACAAGATGGTGGTTATGATCTTGTTATAGGAGGTAGAGAATCTATCGATTATAATGGAGGTATGGTGCCTGGTATGATTGCAGCATTAACTGGAGCTAATTTTGTGAATACTTGCATTGGTTTAGAAATTGATGGTGATTCTGCTACTGCAATTCGTGAAATCGATGGTGGTAAAGAAACTTCTACTGCTAAATTACCTTTGGTTGTAGGAGGTCAAAAAGGATTGGTTGAAGAAAGTGATCTTCGTATTCCAAATATGAGAGGTATTATGATGGCTCGTAAAAAACCACTTACCGTAGTTGATCCTGTGGATTCAGCTCAGGAAACAAAAGCTGTTCAGTTTCAAAAACCAGCTCCAAAAGGAGATGTGAAATTGATATCTCCAGATAATGTTCAGGAACTTATAGATTTATTACATAACGAAGCAAAAGCTATTTAAAAGAAAAATATATGTCAGTATTAGTATATACAGAAAGTGAAGGCGGAAAGTTTAAAAAAGCAGCTTTCGAGGTAGCCTCTTATGCAAAAGGAGTGGCAAATATGTTGGGAACAACAGTAACTGCAGTAAGTATTAATGGAGGAGATAGTAGTGAGCTAGGTACTTATGGAGTAGACAAGGTTTTAGAAGTAAAAGATGATAAATTAACTGCATTTAATGCAAGAGCATATGCAGATACAGTAAAACAAGCTGTAGATAAAGAAGGAGCAAAAGTAGTGGTGATAAGCTCTACGGCTGATAGTAAATTTTTAGCCCCATTATTAGCAGTAAACCTTAATGCAGGGTATGTTTCTAATGTAGTAGCGTTACCAGAGAGTGCTTCGCCTTTTAAAGTGAAACGTACAGCATTTACGAATAAAGCATTTAATATTACAGAGATGTCAACAGATGTCAAGGTAATAGGTTTGTCTAATAATGCTTTTGGTCTTAAAGAAAATTCAGGAACGGCTGCTGCCGAAGCATTTTCGCCTTCGTTATCTGATGCGGATTTTGGAGTAAATGTAACATCTGTAGATAAAGCAACTGATAAAGTATCTATTGCCGATGCTGATATCGTTGTATCTGGTGGACGTGGATTAAAAGGCCCAGAAAATTGGGGTATGATAGAAGATCTTGCAGAAGTGTTGGGAGCAGCAACAGCTTGTTCTAAACCTGTAAGTGATATGGGGTGGAGACCACATAGTGAACATGTAGGGCAGACAGGAAAACCTGTAGCTACCAATTTATATATTGCTATTGGAGTTTCTGGGGCAATACAGCACCTTGCAGGAATCAATGCCAGTAAAGTAAAAGTGGTAATTAATAATGATCCTGAAGCACCTTTTTTCAAAGCTGCAGACTATGGAATAGTTGGAGATGCTTTTGACGTAGTCCCAAAACTTATTGAAAAATTAAAAGAATTTAAGTCGAATAACGCATAATTTTCATAAATTGTGCCCAATTAAGGGCTGTTTGAACTTAGGTAAAAGTCCGTTTGTTCAAACAGCCTTTTTTTATTGAAAAAAATATGAGTTTAGTTCGACTGAACATAAAAGGTATATCTTACAGTCAGACCCAAAATGGTGCTTATGCACTAATTTTAAGCGAAGTGGATGGGGAAAGAAAATTACCAATAGTTATAGGTGCTTTTGAAGCGCAGTCTATAGCAATTGCTTTGGAAAAAGAAATCAAACCTCCGAGACCATTAACCCATGATCTTTTTAAAAACTTTGCAGATCGATTTGACGTCATGGTAAAACAGGTGATAATTCATAAATTGGTAGATGGCGTTTTTTATTCTAGCGTAATCTGTGAACGCGATAAGATTGAAGAAATCATCGATGCTAGAACTAGTGATGCTATTGCATTAGCACTACGTTTTCAAGCACCTATATTTACTTATAAAAACATATTAGATCAAGCAGGAATCTATCTTAAAGTAAATCCTAAAAAAGAAGATGAAAATGATCCTGAAAGTTTATTGGTCGACGAATTAGTGTCTGATGATGTCGAAATGGTTGGAAAAGAAACTAATTATAAAGATATGTCTTTAGAAGAATTAAATCGAATGTTGGATCAAGCTGTTACCAACGAAGATTATGAACTTGCTGCAAGAATAAGAGATGAGATTTCTAAACGCAACTAGTTGTAGTACTAAATTAAACCCCTATTATTTTATTAATTGATTTCTGTATTTATGAAAAAAGGATTACTTACCTTCCTACTTTCACTTTCTGCTTTTGCTATCGTATCAGCACAATCTATTGAAAAAAAGTGGGTTTTAGAGAAGACTATTGATGCCTCTGGAGAGGCAATGAAAGTGGAAAAAGGAGATTATTTCGAGTTAGACAAAGGTCAATTTTCGTATTCTTTTAATAATAACGCTGAAGAATCTCTTAAAGGAGATTATTTACAACAACATAGCGTTTTACTACTATTTCCTGAAATAGCAGAAGATTCTATTATAAAATATAAAATACATACGGTTACAGATTCTACTCTGGTGTTGTCTAAGAAAGGAGTTACCTATGCTTTAAAAGCTTCAAACAAAATTATCCCTGTTCCTCAAGTTATAAAAGGAGATGAAATACTTCCTAGTCAAGGATTTTCATTCAATAGTTTTTGGAGAGGAATATTGGGTATGATTGTACTTTTAATAATTGCTTATTTGTTTAGTAGCAACCGAAAAGCAATTAATTGGAAAACAGTTGGATTAGGTGTCGGGTTTCAATTAATAATTGCTATTGGGGTTTTAAGAATACCGTTTGTTCAAACGATATTTGAATGGGTTGGAGGTTTATTTGTTAGTGTTTTAGACTTTACTAGAGCAGGAAGTAAATTTCTGTTTGAAGGTTTAGTTGTAGATATGGACACCTTTGGTTTTATATTCGCTTTTCAGGTATTACCAACTATTATATTCTTTTCAGCTTTAACTTCCTTATTATTTTATTTAGGTATTATTCAAAAAGTAGTAAAAGGCTTGGCTTGGTTGTTAACTAAAGCACTAAAGATATCTGGAGCAGAAAGTTTAAGTGTCGCTGGTAACATCTTTTTAGGCCAAACAGAAGCACCTCTATTAATCAAAGCATATTTAGAAAAGATGAATAAGTCTGAAATGCTATTGGTTATGATCGGTGGCATGGCCACTGTTGCAGGAGCTGTACTGGCAGCTTATATCGGGTTTTTAGGAGGAGACGACCCAGTTTTAAGATTACAATTTGCAAAACACCTATTAGCAGCATCAGTAATGGCAGCTCCAGGAGCAATTGTTATTTCTAAAATACTATTTCCGCAAACAGAAGAAATTAATACAGATGTACATGTTTCTTCAGAAAAAATAGGATCTAATATTTTAGATGCCATCGCAAACGGAACAACTGAAGGCTTAAAATTAGCTGTAAATGTTGGTGCTATGTTATTAGTGTTTGTAGCTTTTATTGCCATGCTGAATGGTATATTAGGTTGGGTTGGAGACATCACTTTCATAAACACTTGGATAGCATCGAACACAGCATACCAAAGCCTATCTCTTGAACTTATTTTAGGCTATCTTTTTGCACCATTAATGTGGCTGATTGGAGTCGCTAAAGAAGACATAGCTTTAATGGGCCAACTCCTAGGGATAAAACTAGCAGCTAGTGAGTTTGTTGGCTATATACAATTAGCAGATTTAAAAAATGTAACAAATGCAACACATTTAACCTATAACAAATCCGTTATCATGGCTACTTATATGTTATGCGGATTTGCAAATTTTGCATCCATAGGGATACAAATAGGAGGCATTGGTTCGCTAGCCCCTGGTCAGCGTAAAGTATTATCAGAGTTTGGTATGAAAGCACTTATAGGAGGTACTATTGCTTCATTATTATCTGCTACTATTGCAGGAATGATAATAGGATAAATATTTCTTCTGATTTTTGCTGAAGTAATAATTTTCTTAGCGATTTATAACAATTTAATAATCTTTGATTTAAAAAGTTTCTCGAAACCTATTTTTTGTATATTTGAGAGGGCTATAGCAACTTTAACAATAACGTAAACAGTAAGAGAGAATATGAGGCAGTACCTAGATCTTGTGCGTCATGTAATTAAAAGTGGGAGTATAAAAGAGGACCGAACTGGGACAGGAACAAAAAGTGTTTTTGGATACCAAATGCGTTTCGATCTAAGTGAAGGTTTCCCCATGGTGACAACCAAAAAACTACATCTTAAATCAATAATCTACGAATTACTTTGGTTTTTGAAAGGAGATACTAATATTGAGTATCTTCAGGAAAACGGTGTGCGTATCTGGAATGAATGGGCTGATGAAAATGGAAACTTAGGACCAGTGTACGGTCACCAATGGCGTAATTGGGATGGTAATGAGATTGATCAAATAAAAGAAGTAGTTGATTCTCTTAAAAATAATCCAGATAGTAGACGAATGCTTGTTTCAGCTTGGAACCCAAGTGTGCTTCCTGATACATCAAAATCTTTTTCTGAAAATGTTGCTAATGGTAAAGCTGCGCTACCACCTTGTCATGCTTTTTTTCAATTTTATGTAGCAGATGGTAAATTATCGTGTCAATTATACCAACGAAGTGCAGATATATTTTTAGGGGTACCTTTTAATATAGCTTCTTATGCACTGTTTACTATGATGATGGCACAGGTGTGTGGGTATGAAGCAGGAGAATTTATACATACTTTTGGAGATGCACATATTTATAATAATCACATCGAACAACTAGAGTTACAATTGTCTAGAGAACCTAAGAAATTACCTAAAATGATTATTAATCCTGAGGTAAAAGATATTTTTGGCTTTGTTTTTGATGATTTTAAGTTAGTAGACTATGATTCACATCCACATATTAAGGGTGCAGTTGCAGTTTAAGCCCAGATTTAAAATGAATGTATTATGAAAAAACTATTACTTGTATTTATAATTTTATGTTCTGGTTTTTCTTTTTCTCAAGATGCTATAATTCTTTCTCAAGAAAATGCAAATGAAAAAGGGATCACGCCAATATGGCCAAAATGTGATCGATCCAGACAGACCCCAACTCAGTGTTTTGATCAAAAACTGAGAAATCATATTATTCAGAATTTTGAATATCCTGAAATAGCAATGAGTGAAAGTCTTAGTGGCACAGTTACTGTTGAGTTTATTATTAACAAAAAAGGGAAAGTTGAGGTAATCGAAGTTACTGGAGCACATCGATATTTGCAAAGAGAAGCGATCAGAATTATAAGAGCTATTCCCAAAATGCAACCTGGAAAATGGGGAGATAAACCAATAGCAGTGGCGTATACTGTGCCAATTACATTTAGAAAACCACAATAGGTTATATAATATTTTAACATTGGATTAACCTTGTTAAAAGGTAAATCAATATAAAAATCTGTAAATTTGAGTGTATTTGTATAAAACGAATACACTTTTTTTT
The DNA here is from genome assembly GCA_947501475.1 of uncultured Aquimarina sp. Classification (GTDB taxonomy): domain Bacteria; phylum Bacteroidota; class Bacteroidia; order Flavobacteriales; family Flavobacteriaceae; genus Aquimarina. The sequence goes on from CANMWA010000016.1 coordinate 36,151, forward strand.
ATGATTATCACAAATAGTTTATTGACTTCTTTCTTACAAACACGATCCGATACAGAAGAAATTTGTGCTCCCCTTGAGATCGAGGATTATGTAGTTCAACCCATTGTAGATGTATCTCCACCAAAGTGGCACTTAGGGCATACCACCTGGTTTTTTGAAGAGTTTATCTTGTCAAAGTGCTGCAATAACTATACAAGGTTCAATTCAGAATATGCTTATGTTTTTAATAGTTATTATGAAAGTATAGGAAAACGTGTAATACGAACAAATAGAGGAAATTTATCAAGACCGACTGTAAGCGAAGTATATCAATACAGAGATTATGTCACCTCACACTTACAATCTTTTTTAGAAGAAAATGATGATGTAAAAATACAAGAACTCGTTGAAACAGGGATTCACCATGAAAAACAACACCAAGAACTGTTATTAACTGATATAAAGTATATTTTAGGAAACAATCCATTGTTCCCTAAGTACAATGAAATGTTTACAGAAAATCCTGTTATTACTAATGATTCTGGATATATTGAAATAGAAGAAGGGATTTATGATATTGGATATAAAGGAAATGATTTTTGTTATGATAATGAACTAGGTGTTCATAAAGTATTGCTTCATGAATATGCTATTTCCAGCACTTTGGTGACGAATAGAGAGTATCTCGAATTTATTAATGATGATGGGTATCAAAATAGCCTACTATGGCATGCTGAGGCATGGGATTGGCTACAAAATAATGATATTACAGCTCCGCTGTATTGGTATAAGATCAATGATCAATATCATCAATATACTTTGCAAGGATTAAAAAACCTTAATCCAAATGCACCAGTAACACATATTTCGTATTATGAAGCATTTGCTTATGCACAATGGAAAGGACAACGACTTCCAACCGAATTCGAATGGGAAGTTGCTCAAGAACACTTTCAATGGGGGACACGGTGGGAGTGGACAGAAAGTGCATATCTACCATATCCTAATTACACAAAAGCTCCAGGGGCTTTAGGTGAGTATAATGGAAAATTTATGATAAACCAAAAAGTTCTCAGAGGAGGTTCTGTTGCAACACCACATCATCATACAAGGCCAACATATCGCAATTTTTTTCACCCACATCTTAGATGGCAATTCACAGGATTAAGACTTGTGAAGAATTAATAATTTTCATTTCTATATGAATTCCAAAGATCAAAAAGTATTAGTTTCGACTTTCGAAAAAGAAGTCTATGAAGGATTAACAGCATTCCCTAAATATTTATCATCAAAATACTTTTATGATGAAATTGGAGATGAGCTTTTTCAGCAAATCATGGCATTACCCGAGTATTATCTTACTCGTGCCGAATATGAGATTTTTACAACACATAAATCAGCGATTGTTCAAAGTTTTGATAAAAACCGGGAAGGTTTTGATTTGATTGAACTTGGTGCAGGGGATGGTAAAAAAACTAAAGTACTATTAGAAGAACTTTCTGAAAATGATTATGATTTTGCATACAACCCCATTGATATAAGTGAAAATGCAGTTAATGGATTAGTAAAAAACCTTAATCAAGAAATGCCTAAAATTATAGTTCAAGGGCAAATTGGAGAGTATTTTGAGGTGTTGGATCGATTAAAACATATGAGTGATCGTAAAAAAGTAATTATGGTATTAGGTTCTAATATCGGTAATTTATTACATCCTAGAGCCATTCAGTTTTTAAAGAAACTATGCAATGCGATGCATGATAACGATCTTATTTTTATGGGATTTGATCAAAAGAAACACCCTCAGAAAGTTTTGGATGCTTATAACGACAAAACTGGAGTAACAGCAGCATTTAATAAAAATGTATTAGCAAGAATTAATAAAGAACTTGGCGGTAATTTTGATCTAGATAAATTTATGCACTGGGAGAGTTATGATCCCGAAAATGGAACTGCAAAAAGCTATTTGATAAGTAAAGAAAAACAAACTGTAGATATTGATAGTTTGTCACTACAAGTTCATTTTGAAGCATGGGAAAGTATACATACAGAAATTTCTCAGAAATATGATGATGATATTGTGAAATGGCTCGCCAAAGAATCTGGTTTAAAGATTGTTGAATCTTTTTCAGACACAGATAAAGGGTATAAAGATTACTTGATTACTAAAGCTTAAAAAGGCATAATAAACTCAAAACTATTAAAAAAATGAAAGCAATTTGGAATGGACAAATAATTGCAGAAAGTAATGATACAAAAGTTATAGAAAACAACCATTATTTTCCTCCAGAAGCGATTAAGAAAGAATTTTTTATGTCAAGTGATACACATACCAATTGCCCATGGAAAGGTGTTGCTTCTTATTATACAGTGCAAGTAAATGGAAAAGAAAACCCAGATGCTGCGTGGTATTATCCAGAAACTAGCGACTTGGCAAAACAAATCAAAGGGTATGTAGCCTTTTGGAAAGGGGTTGAGGTTATAGAATAATATACAACCTCATACCCTTACTATTCTGTTTTTTACTGTAAAAATTATAATATACTCACTTTCATGTTTTAGATTGTGTTCTTATTATTTTCTTTCCAGAACACGTATCACAGTAGGTGATAATTCGTTACTGTTTCCAGAATTTGCAACACAATTAATGTATATTTTTTCTCCATCTGGGCTAAAAGCCAAATCATTTGGAGTTCTTAATCCTGAAGTTTTGGCATCTCCATCGGTGTTAGTTGGGCTACCATTTCCTGCAATCACTTCTACAGACTCTCCATCCAAACTTACTTTGTAAATTTGCCCTAAAGAAGCGGCAGTAAGATATAGTTCTCCTTCAAAAGAGGTAATATGAGCGTTTCCTGTTGAGTTTGGGATTGTTGCCAGTATAGAAACATCTCCTGTGTTAGAAACCTGCAAGATATTACCATCGCTAAAATTTACTACATAAAGCTTTTCTGTGTCTTCTACCCAAGTAATTCCATTTGCGCATGCAAAATCTGCACTAGCTGCAAATAGATTAGAATTACCATTTGGTGTAAGTTTGGTAATCGTACCATTTTGACAACTTAAAACATAAACATTTCCCGCTTCATCTATAGTGATACCAGTTGGTAACGCTACATCTTCAGTAAAAAGTTCGGTATTTCCGTTGGGATCTATTTTAAATACTTTATTTACCCCAAAGTTTGACTGGTATAAATTACCCATAGCATCAAAATGATTACCGGTTAAGCCAGCTGGGAAGAAATTGGCAAAAAGTTCTGACGCTCCATTTTTCGGATTAATTTTAAAGAGGTCTGCACCATTGATATTTGCTAAACCAACTCCAAAATCTGCGGCATATATATTTCCATGGGTGTCTACATCCAATCCTCCGGTTCCAATAGGTAAAGTGGTGAGGGTAGATAGTTTATATCTAATAGGTGGTATTGAGTCATCATCAGAAGGTATGTAATCATCAATTCCACACGAGTATAATGTGATTGAAGAAATCAACAAAAGAGTAGCAACTGTTTTCATCATGTCTATTTTTTTATGATTTATATAAGACAAATGAATATAAATTTTAAAGAAAACTTGTTGCTTTATAGAAGCGCTTAATAACTGCCGATAAAGGTTTACATTTTTATCTACGAGTACTTAAATAAACCGACCTAATACCTTAAGATTGTTGAAAGTTGTCTATAGAAAAATGATATTTAATTTAATATGATGTTTCTTTCTTTTGCATCTGTAACTTATATTCTGAAGGAGTAGTTTGAGTAAATTTCTTGAAAGCTTTATAAAATGATACTCTATTATTGAAACCACTTGAATATAATATTTCGGTCATATTTAAATGACCATCTTTAATAATCATTTTTTTGGCTTCTTCAACTCTATATTTATTGATGAAATCGAAAAAACTAAGATCAAAATGCTCATTAATGACCTGAGACATATGATGCCTGGAGATATTAAATTGTTTGGCTAAATACGCTAATCTTAATTCGGGATCTAAATGTGGTTGGTCATTTTTCATAAGATGAATTAATCTTGATTTTAATAACAAAGATTGATCTTTGTTAAGCCCTGTCTTTCGGTATTTTTTAAAAGGAATGACTTTGTTCATTGATAAACCATCAAAAACTTGTGGCTGTAAAAAACCAAAATAAGAGAGTAATCCAGTAAAAAAAATCATTGAAAAACCGATGAAATAATCTGATCCTGCTTCTAATAAATTAAAATATACCAATATGAAATATGATGAAAAAGATATGACATATCCAAAAAAAGAATAGCTTAACCAACTTAGCCATCTTGAATTATTAAAACTTTTGATAATATGGTTAAATGAAAAAAACAGTTGACCACAATAAAATAACATTAAAGCAATAATAATTTTAATAAAATGTGGGGTGTAGAAATACATATAATGCCCAATCCTGTTATTATAATGAACATCAACTTTTTCTTGAATAGAAAGAAGATAATATGGTGAATAATTTATTAGAACATATAGTAGAGGTATAAAATGTAAGAGATCAATAACTCTAAATTTATTTTTATAAATCAACTGTCTTATATACAAATACAAAATAGGCCCGTATAAAACCCATGGTATTCTATTTGTATAGTTTAAGTGTATGTATTGGTAAGAGTTTAAGAGCTTTGACCAGTATAATACATTATATATAATATTATAACTAAATAATAAGATGTATATACCCAATAATACATTGGCCACTCTATTACCTTTCTTTTTTAAGAAAAATAAAATGGAAAATATAAACGCCTGTAAAGCAAAAAACAAAAAAATCGTTTCCAAAAAATTCATAACTTAAAACTAAGGCTATTAATTTAATATGTCAATTATGATAAAAAAATATAAGAGTGTTAAGTAAAATAGTAGTACCTCTCATTGCTTTTTACCTTTGTAAAATTATCTATGATAATTTTTTAAGGCCTTAATCAGCTTGTTTATATCTTCTTCAGAATTATAAAAATGTATACTTATGCGTATCCCAGACCCACGTAAAGAAGTAATAATGTTTTTACTAACTAAGTGATTAAATAGTTTTTGGTCTCCTTTAAAATTAAAAATAGAACTATGATTTTTTCTTTGTATTACATCCTCTTCCAAAAGGTTTAACTGATGTAATTCTTCCTTGACATAGTTGCTTAGTTCGTTAATCTTTTTTTCGATAGTCGAAAGTCCAATTTTTGTTAAAAAATCTAATGAACATTGTAAGCTTCCAAAGTTAAAAGTATCCAGGTGACCACATTCAAATCTTGCAATCAGACTCGTATAAGAAGCATCGTATCCTGCTCCTGAAGACGCATTTTTATAATTATCTGAAGTGATTTGATTTAATATACTATCATTAAATAATATAAATCCATTGCCATAACCGCCTAATAACCATTTGTAACCACTACACCCTAAGATGTCAATTCCCGAGGTTTGAAAGTCAAAGGTTTTTGTGCCACAAAATTGAGTTGCATCGGCAATAATTAGTAAACTAGGATATTTTGATTTTAATTGTTTAATAAAATCAAGATCAATTGCAATGCCATTAATATATTGTACTAGACTAAAAGCAAAGATGTTAGGCTTGTGTTTTTCTATAACATCTTCAATATTTTGCTCTAATGTAGCATTTACTTGTGCATAGCAAATTTCAAACCCTTTATTCGCAACAGCAAAATTAATCGAAGGATAATCGTCGTCTAGCAAAAGCACTTTCGTATTATTTTCTAAGCCATTTAATATGGTGTTGAAACCTAAAGAAAAATTAGGAGTTAAAATTGTACTATTGATAGCGCTTCCAAAAAACCTTGCAATCGTTTTGCGTACTTGATGTAAAAAATCTTGTTGATGATCTCTAAACATGCTCCCACCAATCAAAAAATCTAAATCATGCTCTTGTCTATATTCTAAAAGTGAATCATAAAGCAATCCAGATGAAGCTGTGTTGAGGTAAGTATTATGTGCTAAAACAGGAAACTCTTTTCTTAAATTCTTCATAAGTAACTTTAGGGCTTTTTGGTAAAAATTATATCTTTACTTGCCGATACTAAGTTAGCATTAATATGTTTTCAAAAAGAAAAGAATCTTTGCAAATTGATCCACAGCAACGTGACCTGTATGAGCATGCTCGTAAACGAATTATCCAGAAAAAGAGACTATTTCAACATTTTGTAATTTTTGTAGTAGGATCAATTTTTATGATTATTCTAAATCTAGTATTTGGATTTGGTAAGGAGATCATTTTTTTTGGAGCATATTGGTCTGTAATTGCTTTGATATGCTGGGCATTTCTTTTTGTGCTACATTTTTGTAATGTATGGTTGTTTAGCACTTTTATGGGGCAAGAATGGACTGATCAAGAAATGGAACGCTTAATAGCAAAGCAAAAAGAAGAAATAGCACTCATACAAAAAGATATTGATCTTATGTATCCTAAACAGGAGTTGATCAGAAAGAAAGAACAGTTTATTAAAGGAAAAGCTTCTGAAATTGTAGAAGAAGTAAAAAAAACGAACCCAATGATTACAATGATAGCCGCTGCAGGAGAGAACAATGCATTAGGAAAAGATAACGATCTTGTATGGCATTTGCCGGATGATTTTAAGCGTTTTAAACAGCTTACTACCGGGCATCATATCATTATGGGGCGTAAAACCTTTGAATCTTTTCCTAAATTGCTTCCTAACAGAGTGCATATAATAATCACCAGAAATAAAGAGTATCAAGCAGAAGGAGCTATAATCGTACATTCAATTGAAGAAGCCTTACAAATTGCAAAAAGCGATACCCAGCCATTTATTATTGGCGGAGGCGAAATTTATGCAATGGGAATGGAGCATTCACATTGTATTGAATTAACACGAGTGCATGAGGAATTTGAAGCAGATGCATTCTTTCCGGAAATCGATACCAAAGTTTGGAAACTTGAACAAGAAGAGTTTCATGATACCGATGATAAACACAAGTACCCGTTTACCTATCTTACATATAAAAGAAAATAATGCTTTCTTCTGAGCTTAAAGCTTATATTGAACATATACTTTCAAGAAAAATCATATCCGCCTCACCTCTATCAGGTGGTGATATTAATGAGGTATACCTGCTTGATACAGATATAAATAAGCTAGTAATTAAGATTAATGATGCATCAAGGTTTCCGGGCATGTTTCAAGCTGAAGCCATAGGGTTACAAGAACTTAAAAAATCAAATACATTTACAACCCCACAAACTTTATATGTTAGAACATTCAAAAACTCTGCGTTTTTGATATTAGAATATATTGATGCAAGTAAGCCTGCTAAAGATTTTTGGGAAACATTTGGAGAACAATTGGCGGCATTACATAAAAATAGCAAGCCTTTTTTTGGTTTTGAAAATGATAATTACATAGGAAGTTTACCACAATATAATAGTAAAGTTAATGTTGCTTCAGAGTTCTTCATTACACAACGATTAGAACAACAATTTATGATAGCACATCAGAAAGGCTTTTCATTTTCATCTTTAAATAGATTTTATGAAAATATTACAAGAGAAATCCCATCTGAAGCATCAAGTTTGATTCATGGTGATTTATGGAGTGGTAACTATATAATTGATAACAATGGCTTGCCGTGTCTCATTGATCCAGCTGTAGCTTATGCGCCAAGAGAAATGGATATTGCTATGATGCATCTTTTTGGCGGTTTTGAAAAAAAAGTATTCGAAGTTTATAATGAGATTTTTCCTTTAGAAATAGGATGGAAGGATAGAATTCCTATTTTTCAGCTATACTATTTATTAGTTCACCTTAATTTATTTGGAAACTCTTATTATAAGGGCGTTAAGAATATTGTGGATCGTTATTCGTAGGATTAATAACTTTGCAAATTTGTAACTTTTAATCCTTACTTTTGTCAAAATTTTAAACACACAAGTACATGAACGCATATGTATTTCCTGGTCAAGGGGCTCAGTTTTCAGGAATGGGTCTGGATCTATACGAAAATTCAAAAATCGCAAAAGAACTTTTTGACAAAGCCAATGATATTCTAGGTTTTGAGATTACTAAGATTATGTTTGAAGGGACAGCAGATGAATTGAAAGAAACTAAAGTAACGCAACCAGCCATCTTTTTACATTCAGTGATCTTAAGTAAAGTGTTAGGTGATAGTTTTAAACCCGATATGGTGGCAGGACACTCCTTGGGAGAATTTTCTGCATTGGTAGCTAATGGGACGCTTAATTTTGAAGATGCATTACGATTAGTTTCAAAAAGAGCATTGGCAATGCAAAAAGCTTGTGAGGTACAACCATCTACGATGGCAGCAGTATTAGGATTAGATGATGAAGTGGTAGAACAAGGTTGTCAAGAAATTAATGGGATTGTTGTTGCAGCTAATTACAATTGTCCTGGGCAATTAGTGATCTCTGGCGAGGTTGAAGCGATTAATAAAGCATGTGAATTAATGAAAGAAAAAGGAGCGCGTCGCGCATTGGTGTTACCAGTAGGAGGAGCATTTCATTCTCCGTTAATGGAACCTGCTCGCGAAGAATTAGCAGCAGCCATAGAAGCTACAACTTTTAATACGCCCAACTGCCCAGTTTACCAGAATGTAACTACTACTGCGGTTACTGATCCCGAGGAAATTAAAAAGAACTTAATAGCTCAACTTACGGCACCTGTAAAATGGACACAAAGTGTTCAAAATATGATTAAAGATGGAGCCACATTGTTTACCGAAGTTGGTCCAGGAAAAGTGTTATCTGGATTGGTGAAAAAGATCGATCGATCTGCAGAGACTGCCGTTGCTTCGATAGGAGAACAAAGTTTATAATTTATTAATACGATTTAACCCCAAAAGTTTTTATAGCCTTTGGGGTTTTGTCTGTTAGAATGTCATTTTTTAATACGTAATTCATCTTTCATAAACTGATCAATATACAGTGCTATTTCTTCACCTTTTTCTTCCTGTAAAAAATGGCCAGCATTTTTGATTGTAATTTTTTGCTGTTCATTACTAGTAGGAATTAATCTATGAAAGAATTTATGAAGCCCGCCTAAGATTTTGTCTTTATCAGAGAACATAATCAACGCTGGTTTATCCCATTTTGAAAGTACATCTCTTGCTTTTTGTATTGGCTTAACTGCTGGATCATTGCGATTGGCAGGAACCAATAAAGGAAAAGCAATAGCGCCGCCTTTATGTTTTTTATTCGGAAAGGGAGCATTATAGGCATCAATAACTTCTTTTGATAATTTGGTATATGACCCCCTTTGTACTATGCCACCTATCGGCAAAGAAGGATGATATTTGGCATACATTCGCCATATTTTAAAAGGGAATGACATTTTTTTCCCTATCGGAAGGAAAGTGTTTAAAATCACTACTCTTTTAAACTTCTCTGGATATTTAGCTAAAAGGGACAAACCTAGCATACCGCCCCAATCTTGTACTATTAAAGTAATATCGCTAAGATCAAGTTTTTGAATTAGGTTTTCTAAAGATCTGAAATGGAGGTCAAAGCTGTAATTTTTCCACCCAACAATTTTATCAGATTTTCCGAATCCAATAAGGTCTGGGGCAATAAATCGATAGTTTTTGAGTGTAGGGATAAATTTTCTATACAAATATGACCAGGTAGGTTCACCATGAAGGGCTAGAATGGTTTCTCCTTTTCCTTCATCTATATAGTGCATATTAAGGTCTTCAAAATCAACGAAATTTTCTTGATACGGAAAATCTTTGATAGACTGAAAATATGTAAAGTCTGGCTTTAGGATTTGCATAATAGTAGTGTTATAAATTCTTTATGTGGGTAATTAGTCGTAAAATTTATAGTTCCTAAAAAAGTGAACTTCTATTTACCATTACGATCTCTATTTTTTGCCTTAAATTGGGTCTTTAGGTATACCTGTTTCCATTTTCCATCAACATAACTTCCTATTTTAAAATTATAGGTGGCCTCATCAACATATTCCCACATATCGGTAACCAAAGATTCACCATATTGGTATTGATAGATTATATTTTTGCCATCAACCTTTACTATTCCTTCAGTTACTCCTCCAAAGACATCAAACTCCCAAAAATGTATGGTTTTGGTTATGGTATCATATTTTCGGATACCATGATTTCGTGAACCATATTGAGTTTGTTCTTTATTTGTAAACCCCTTGGATTTGGCAATAACTATGGTGCTATCTAAATCAAATGTGAAGATAATTTCTTGTTTAAATTTGTTACCATCTCCCCAATTACCTTCAGCTTGCCAGACTTTATCGGTTAGGTTTTTGAATATAGAAAGATTTGATTGCTGGGTATAGCTTATTGTTGTAGTTAAGAAGAGTAATCCTAATGTTATGATTTTCATTTTCTATTACTTTTTAGTTGATTTAGAAGGTAGTGATTTTGCATACTCATAACTGTCATTAAGATAGGAGGAGAGCAACTCTTTATCGCTCAACATTTTCTCAGGTATTAAAACATATCCTTTCATGACTGCACCATAAGATTTGAATATAGTAGTTTGGTGTTCTTTCATGAACTTTTCTCCTTGTTCTTTTGAAAGCCTGATACCAATCTCACCAGCTTTATTAAGTTGCGAAAACATATGACCATTAACCGAGGTATATGGCATCGTCTTTCCTTTTCTTTTAAAATTAGAATTTGTAGCGATCAAAGCATCATATATTTTTAGTTTTTCTTCCCACATAACTATTGCTTTTGATTAATAACTTTTCTTTTAGCTACTGTAATGCATGCGATAAGTGTTCTGTTATTACTGTGTATAGATTTTGCTATTTTAAATGTTTGCTTGCTTAGCTTTTTCTATTTGATTTTTAAAATCTTCTTTTTGATCAACGTATAATGCTAAAACTGTATACTTACGTTTGATCCCAAAAATCCATTTCAATGTATTTTCTTTTTTTAATGTAATAATTACATTATGACTCTCTAATTCTCCTAATGGCGACAAAGGCCTTTTGTGCTTATTAAATGTTATTTGTGCAGTAGAAAGTTCTACGCTGTCAATATTTTGAAGGTCAATACAAGTTTCGTTCATAATACCATAGTGTAAAATTAATGTATTACCTTGAATCGATATTGGCCTTTTAATAATTGATTTTATGAGTCCAAAAACCTGAAAAGAATTATACGTAGTTATAGCGGTAAGAATCCATGCCGTTCTAGGATCACCATTTTTTACCAGATGGATGTGTAAAGAAACACTCTCGACAGTCATTAAAAAAATCAATGTGCCAAATAGAGCAATAGATCCACTATTTTTATGATAGGTAAATTCATTTTCCTTGATTATTTTTCTTTTCCAATCTATAAGGCCGTAATATATAAGTGCTATTTCGCTAGCTAATGGCGCTACCATTATAGGTGGTAGTATCTCGCTACATATTTTCTTTAGCGAGGTATAAAAATCTGGAGTTAGTATATTTTGTTGCTTATATTTTTTGAGTGTTTTCCTGAATTTATAGATTACATATGATATGATAGATATTTCGATAACAGGAAGTACCCATGCTTTGATTAGGTCTAGGTAATATTGATTTTCTTGAGATAAGATGCTAGAAGCAATCATGATCCCAAGAATAGAGACCAGTAGGACAGTATACTTTGGAATAGTAGTTTTTCTAATAATCAGAAAATATGCCATGGGTATAATCAATAATAAATCTAGTGTTATAGGTAGAGATAATATATCGGGATTATTCTGAAAAGCTTGAGAATTGACTAATGATACAAGAGCTAATATCATTACTAAAGGAATGCCTAATAGCAATAGTCTCTTATCTGTATATATAGCTTTGTTCATAGTCTAGTTATCGTTATATCATTTTACATCAAATCATGAATTTTTGCATATTGCAATAACATAATGGTTTTAGCATCTTTTATTTCTCCAGAGTACATCATCTTTATGGCTTTGTCAAAATCTAATTCGAGTACTTCAATATTTTCTTGCTCTTCAGCAATTCCACCACCGTCACTTATTTTCATTTCGTTGTTGTATTCGGCAATAAAGAAATATAGAATTTCGGTTACTGATCCGGGGGACATATAGGTTTCAAAAATTTTTTTCACTTTGCTGATTTCATAGCCTGTTTCTTCTTTGATTTCTTTACGTATACAGTCTTCGGGATTATCTTGATCTAATAATCCGGCACAGGCTTCAATCATCATACCAGTATCATTTCCATTAATGTAGGTTGGTAGCCTAAATTGTTGAGTGAGAATAACTTTTTTTGAAGCAGTATTGTATAGCAGGATCACAGCTCCGTTACCTCGGTCATAGGCTTCTCTAGTATGTGTTTCCCATATACCATTTTTATTAAGATACTCATAAGTCACCTTTCGTAGTGTATACCAATTGTCTGATAATACTTCTTTTTTGGTGATTTTTATTGAGTTGTTTTTCATTGTTTACTTTCTTGTGATAGCATTGGTCCTAATTTTTGACCACCTAGTAAATGCATATGCAAATGAAAAACAGATTGACCAGCATCTTCATTGATATTCATAGAAAGACGATATCCAGTTTCTGATATTCCTTTTTCTTTTGCTAGTTTTTTAGCAACCAAAAACAGTTTTCCGAGGACTAAAGCATCTTCGTCTGTGATGTCATTAATGGTTGCAATTTCTTTTTTTGGTACAATTAATAAATGAACAGGAGCTTGTGATCTCAAAGGCACAAATGCTATGATGTCATCATCTTCATAGACAATTGTTGCGGGTGATTCTCTTTTAATTATTTTAGTAAAAACAGAACCTTTTTTTATTTTTTCAGCTTTTTGTTCTTGGTATTCTTTGCTTTGACTCCACCCAATAGAGGTAAACAATAGCATAATAAAACTAAAAATTAGCGTCTTTGTCATTGTTTAGATATATTTAATCTTCCTTTTTAGATTGAAGTTCTTTTAGTGTTTTAATTCCATTAGTATTATTAGGATCTATCTCTACCGACTTTTTATAATTCTTGATGGCAAGTTCTTTATTTCCATCTTCCAAATAAGCCTCTCCCAAACTATCATAAACATTTCCTGATTCTGGAAATGATGCAACATTAAGTTTGAATACTTCAATAGCTTCTTTCACTTTATCAACTCTCATAAGTTGATACCCCACCATATTCATTTCTCTTTCATCAAGTGCATAAGTTTCTGAAGCCTTAATTTTTTCAAATTCCTCAAGTCCAGAGATTATGCCTTTATCCGTAATAGTACCTAATAATGAAAAAGCTACAGACTTTTTTGGAGTATCATAGGATGCGCCATAAAGAATATTACGTATAGATTTGCTCATTTTTCCAAGATCGGTACGACCGGTATTATTAAATAATACAATTAAGTGTTTGTCTGAAGGGATTCGAGAGATAATAGTGTTAAATCCATTGATGCCACCACCATGACCTATTACTTGAATACTATCGTTAGACTTTCCAAGGGGTTGATAGCTAATACCCCATCCGTAACCATAACCTGATTTTCCCGAAGCGTCGGGAGTAAAAATTAAATCTTTGAATTTTTTACTAATCAATTGATCTGTATATAATGCCTGATCCCAGAGATATAAATCTTCTACTGTAGAATACATCGCCCCGGCTGCATAAGGTATAGACATATTGAGATATGCAGAATTGGTATAAGACGTTCCAAATTTACTATATCCAGTGGCTCTATTTTTAAGGATTGTGCTATGATGATCATACCCTGTATTATTCATTTTTAGCGGAGTGAAAATGTTTTTTTGTAACATTTGTTCATACGTTTTTCCTGAAACCTTTTCTATAATCACACCTAATAAAAAATACCCCGAATTACTATAAGCAAATTTTTCACCAGGAGTAAACTGAAGTGTAGAATCTTTAAATACTTCTACAAACTCATCTGGCGTATATGGATTACGCATATGATCATTAAAGAAATTAGGGAAAGAAGTGTAATTTGGAATACCAGCAGTATGAGTTAGTAAATGATGTATGGTAATTTTTTCTCCAGTTGATTTGGGATAATCTTTTAAATATGTAGTAATGGGTACATCTAATTTTAATTTTCCCTCTTCTACTAATTGCATAATTAACATGCTAGTAAATTGTTTGGTGATCGATCCTAGCCTATGTTTGGTGTCTGGTTGATTTGGGATATCCCATTCCATATTGGCTAATCCATGTCCTTTTTTATAAATTACTTTTCCCTTTTCAGCAACAAGAACAGAGCCGTTAAACTGCCCATACTCATGGTGTAATTTCATTAGTTTGTCTATTTGCTCTGCTTTGGTTTGCGCAATAACAAAAGATGGAAGGATTAATAGAATAAAGAGACCTATAAAGAATGCTTTTTTTAAAAAATGTTTTGATTTCAGTTTCATGATTGTGTATGTTTTTTTGATTGAATGATTGTGGTTTTATGTAAAGCATTTATTTTTTATACACTTTCCCTTCCTTCATTACAAATACTACATTTTCCATGGTATCTATTTTTTTGGTAGGATCATCATTTAAGGCTATAATATCTGCTATAAAACCTGGGGTAATTTGCCCCAATTGATCCTGCATATTCAGGATTTTTGCGTTGGTGATAGTAGCGCTTTGTAGTGTTGCCATGGCTGGCATACCAGCTTCGACCATATAGCCAAATTCTTTTCCATTTTGCCCATGTTTAAACACCCCTGCATCTGTACCAAAGGCAATACCAACACCACGATCGTAAGCTTTTTTAAAGGTGTTTTGAATTTTTGGACCAATCTCTAATGCTTTAGGAACAATAATAGCAGGATAGTAACCTTCTATCGCTGCTTTTTGGGTGACTTCTTTTCCCGCTGTAATAGTAGGTACTAAATACGCATTATGTTGTTTCATGAGATCCATTGTCTTTTCGCTCATTAATGTGCCATGTTCGATGGTTTTTACACCTCCAAGAATTGCACGTTGCATACCTTCATCACCATGTGCATGTGCAGCCACATGAAATCCATAATCTTTGGCGGTCTCACATATCGCTTTAATTTCTTCGACAGTAAATTGTGGGTTCGAACTACTTTTAGCTACACTTAATACCCCTCCGGTTGCTGTTATTTTAATAAGGTCGGCTCCGTTTTTATAACGTTGTCGCACTGCTTTTTTTGCATCTTCTATACTATTTACTACACCGTCTTTTGGCCCTGGGTCACCAATTAATGATCTTTTGCTTCCATTAGTAGGATCTGCATGCCCACCAGTAGTAGCTAATGATTTACCAGCAGTAAAAACTCTAGGACCTTTAATTTTTCCTCGTGCAATAGCTTTTTTTAGTGAAATATTGACCCCACTACCTCCTAAATCTCTTACAGTAGTAAACCCAGCCATTAATGTTTTTTTGGCAAACCCCACAGCGTTAAAAGCTAGATCAGCTTCACTATCTGTATATTTTTGCAAGTATGCTTTAGGGTTGGTTTCGCCTTCGAGATGTACATGCATATCGATTAATCCAGGCATCACAGTTTTGTTTTTAAGATCTATAGTAGTATCATCTTTTTTGCCAGAGATATAACCATCTTGAATTTTTGTGATTTTTTCTCCAGAAACGACTATGGTTTTTTCGGTAAGGACTTTACCCGATTTAGTGTCGATTAATTTTCCGCAGTGTAGATAAATATCTTGTGCTTGTGAAGAAAATGAACAGGCAAATACTAGAATAATGGTGAGTAATTTTTGCATTATGTGAAGAGTGTATGTTAGAAATTAAGAATTTACAAATTCGATAACTGTTTTAGTAATAAAAGCAATTTGCTCATCATCTAATTCGGTATGCATAGGTAATGAGATTACTTCTTTTATCAATTGATTAGTAACTGGAAAATCTGCCTCATTATAACGATCATCTCGATAGGCTTTTTGGCTATGTAGAGGTATTGGATAATAGACTCCGCATGGGATCCCATTGTCATTAAGATGTTGCGCTAAGTCATCTCTTTTTCCATTTGTAATTCTTAGTGTATATTGATGAAACACATGACAATTACAGGTATCACAAATTGTATTATGATTGGTGCCACAACCATTACCTTCTACTTTTGGAGTTATAATGTTCGGGATATTATTAAAAGCGTTGTTATATTTTCTGGCTGCTGATCTTCGGGCATTGTTGTAATTATCCAGATTAGGAAGCTTAGCCCTCAATACTGCTGCTTGTATAGCATCCAAACGAGAATTTACACCCACTACATCATGGTGGTACCTTTTATACATTCCATGGTTTACAACTCCACGAATGGTATGTGCTAGGTCATCATCATTAGTAAAAATAGCACCACCATCACCATAGCATCCCAGATTTTTTGATGGAAAAAATGAAGTAGAGGCTACATGACCAATCGTTCCGGTTTTTACAATCGTTCCGTCATTAAATTTATAATTAGCACCTATGCCTTGTGCATTATCCTCTATTACATACAAGTTATGTTCTTTTGCAATAGCCATAATTGCGTCCATATTTGCACTTTGACCAAATAAATGAACGGGTACGATTGCTTTGGTTTTTGGTGTAATTGCTTTTTTGATGGCCTCAGGATCAATATTAAAAGAATCGGGATCTACATCAACCAATACGGGAGTAAGCCTTAGTAATGCAATAACTTCTACAGTTGCAGCAAAAGTAAAATCGGCAGTAATAATTTCATCACCAGGCTCTAGTCCTAGTCCCATCATAGTAATTTGCAAAGCATCGGTACCATTGGCACATGGGATAACGTGTTTTACATTTAGGTATTCTTCTAGTTCTTTTTGAAAACTGTGGACTTCTGGTCCGTTAATAAATGCTGTAGAATGTATAACTTCAAGTACAGATGTGTCTACTTGTTCTTTGATTTGTTCATATTGACCCTTTAGATCAACCATTTGTATTTTCTTCATGAATGCGTGTATTGTAACCTCACGAAAGTACAAAATATTGATACTATTGCCAATGTTAAATAAAGTTTAGATAAATATTTATGATATCATATAATAAAGCAAAGTATCTAATGCAGAACGCTATTTTAGATACTTTGCCTAAGGGGGGAACTTACTTACCTTAATTGCTTTTGATAAATTTTATGGTATTAAACTCATTTACCTTAAGAAGGTAGATCCCCTGGTTTAAATGCTTAAGGTAATTTGATATATTGTAGGTTGTAGTTGGTCCTGTTTTTATTTGGAATTTTTTGATTAGTTTTCCGGTAATATTATATATCTTGATTTGAAGACGACTAGAGGATATCGTATTATTAATCATAAGTGAAGCTCTGTTTTTAACCGAGTTTGGTATGAGCTGGATTGATTTTTTTTCTGCCTTAAAAGAGTGTCCGTCTTCTTCATTATTTAGGCCTTTGCTAATATTTCCAACTACAAACCCAGAAATAATACTTCTTTTAAAGTTATTTTCACTTTCAGAATTCAAAAACAAGCTATATACACCTTCATCCAAGCCTTTGGTGTCAAAATAAAAACTATCATTTTTTTGATCAAAATCAATTACTTCAGCGGCACCTTGTATAGGAGAACCATCGATATTAGCTGTTTTAGTAATTACTGCTCGTACATTAACATTTTTAGGCACATTAAGATCTTTTTTCTTGGAGTAAATGTCAACTTTCAACCTAGGAAAGTCATTGATTCTTTTTTGCTGCAAAGACATCTTGATTTCATTGTCTTGTTTTACAAAAGCAACAAACCTTGAATTACTCTTTAGATATAGATCACTTTCAGAAACAGAAATAAAGGTATTGTGATTTTGAGAGTGGTAGCTTTTAAAACTTTTAGATGTTCTACGGGTATCAAAAACTTGAAATGTTGCATTTGTATTTTCATGAAGAATTTCTGCTACGGCATAGTTCGAATTTTTATCAAGTACTATTTTATCATATTCATTTTCTGAATGTATAATGTAGTAGTCGCTCTCGATTTTTGAATTCTTATTTTCATGATTGGGTAGTACATTACTTTTTTGAGTTTTATTTTCGATATATGATTTTACATAAGGCCAGCTAAATTGTCCTAAACCCACGTCGAGATGATCAAAAATAGCTCTTGAGTCATTTCTCTCAAAAACATATTCGGCACCAGGTCTTAGTGTACTGCTATAGGGTGATACTCCATCATTTGTGCCTTGCACGGGAAGCAAAATTCCTCCTGTAACCAAAAAAGCAGCTGCAGCAATAGTAGATCCTTTATAAAAACCTGAAGCTCCCAATACCACAAATTTTTCGGGTTCGTTATTAGGGTGATTATCTAGTGTAGGCCGAACTACATTTCTACAATAATATGTAGTCGAGGTCCTGGCACCTTCGTTAAGTCCGGTAAGTCTCCATGCCCAATTTAACCAAGGCATTTGTGATATATCTGCAAGATAAGTGCCCCAAAACGGGGTTCCTAAAGCAAAGGCTTTGGTTACTTTATTATTTTTTTCGTATTGAAACATAGCAGCTTCAGACGCTTTGCCACCATTGCTATGACCAACCAGATATACTTGTGGAACATTATATTTTTTTGTGACAATATCGATAGATTCTGCAAGTAATTTTCCATTTATCCAAATGCCTTTACCACGAGTGGTAGCTACAAAAACTGCTTGGTATCCTTCTTTATAGGTATCTCTGTAAAATGAATTATCGAAAAGAAATTGCCCTTGATTAAGATCGATATATCCATGATTAAACACAATTACTTTTCCATTGTAATTAGAAGGTGTAGCACCATAATGAATTGTTGATTTTACTAGGGGTCCAATAAATAATGGACTTAACTTATCTGGAGTGGGGAGTTGTACTTCTAAAAAATTTTGAGAAAATATGAAAGCACACGAAAATAATGCAATTAAAGTAGTTTTTAATTTCATGGTTGATGAGTTTGTGTGATAATTAGTGTTAAGTTACTAATTTTTTAACAATTGTATTAGTTTTTTATCGTGATTTGTGTTATAAATTTAGTTTTTTATTAAATATAAAAAAGAGAGAGCTTTAAAGATTTTCGGTATTAAATTACAATAAAGAGGTGTATTTTAGCAATTCATAAAAATCATTACGCTTGAGTATTCTATATAGTTTCTTTATCAGTCTTTTTAATTTGGGGTTACCAATTATTGGATTATTTAGCCCTAAGCTCAAATTATTTGTAACAGGAAGAAAAACTGTTTTCAATACTTTAAAAGAACAATTCTCTGCTCAAGATCGAGTCTTGTGGTTTCATTGTGCGTCATTAGGAGAATATGAACAAGGTGTGCCTGTGATGGAAGAGTTAAAAAAGAAGTATCCAGAGCATAAATTATTAGTTACTTTTTTTTCACCATCAGGATATGAGGTAAAGAAAAATAGTACACTGGCAGATGTTATTGTATACCTTCCTTTGGACACTAAAGCAAATGCCAAACGATTTATAGAGTTTTCGCATCCAGAACTAGCTGTTTTTGTGAAATATGAGTTTTGGCCTAATTATTTGAAAACCTTACAAGTAAAGAGTATTCCAGCGGTCTTTATATCAACCACATTTAGAGAAGATCAAGTGTTTTTTAAGTGGTATGGGGGATTTATGAGAAAGGTTTTGCAAACTGTGGATTATTTTTTTGTTCAGGATGAAATATCAAAAAAATTAATCGAAGGGTTAGGCTATGAAAATGTTACATTAAGTGGTGATACACGTTTTGATAGAGTATCTCACCAGATTGAAATGGATAATCATGTAGATTTTATTTCAGAGTTTATTGATGATAGGCTATGTGTTGTAATTGGTAGCTCCTGGCCAGAGGATGAGACTGTTTTTATTGATTTTGTAAATCAGGCTTCAGATAATGTTTGTTTTATTATTGCTCCACACGAAATAAAGAATAGTAGTGTACATTCTTTGAAACAAAAAATTAAAAAGAGAACGGTCTTATATTCAGAAAAAGAAGGAAAAACCTTAAAAAATCATGAAGTATTTATCATGAATACGATTGGGTATTTATCTCGAGTATATAGTTATGGAGATATTGCTTATGTTGGTGGAGCGATGGGAACAACAGGATTGCATAATATTCTTGAACCTGCTACTTTTGGTATCCCTATAGTAATAGGTAAGAATTTTGAAAAATTTAGGGAAGCCAAACAACTTCAAAAATTAGCAGGGTTATTTTCTGTATCAAGTTCTGAAGAGTTTTTGCAGCTTATGAATAAGCTAGTAAATGATAAAAAGTTTAGAGAAAAAACAGGAATGATCACGGGTCATTTTATCAATAGTAATACTGGTGCCACAGGGTTAATCAACAAATATTTGATTCATAAAATTAATAATCTTTGAAGTAATTTTTTATAAGTATCAAAACAAGTAATAAAAATGGAAGTGTTTAGAGGTATAGGTAGATTGATATTAAGCATAGTAACTATCTATTATTCAACTTTAATATTTGCAAAATTCACACTTGAAGGGGTAGTGCCATCGGCAATTACTATTCAAAATACTATTGGTTTTTTACTAATTTTTAATTTTGTTATTTATCAAATTTTAAAAGGAATAAAAGAAATTCAAAATAAAGAAATTACCTATAAATGGATGTTGATTTTTACCATTGGGTTTTGGATAAACTTTTTGTTTATTTTACCTGTATTGCTTAAATCTTCTGGTTTTGTGTTTAGTTTTAGTGCTTTTATATTTTACTTCTTTGTTGTGGTAGGGATGTATTTTTTCTTATATGATTTAAAAAGATTTTTGAAACCAGTACTACAAAATAAAGAAGAGTAAGGCGGGTAGATTTTATGATATCTTGAGTTCTTATTAATTGATAATGTTGATTGTTAAAATATATTAAACGGTTACTGCTTCATTAAAATACCTTCTGAAAGGAAGCATTTCTTTGTATACTGAAATCACTTTTTCCATAAAATCATCTTTAAGGATATCATTTTTGGTCAATGGATGTATTACTGCAAATGTGCGATGTCGCAATAAATCGATATGTTTATGATCTGATGAGTATCCTTTTGGAGCTTTTTTAAGTTTATCTTCATCTAGTAAAAGCCCACCAAAAGTAGTTTTGAAGCTTTTTTTGTTTATAATTTTTATTAATTCTTCTCCATTATAATCAATTGCTTCACGAATGCTATTTAAGATTTTGTGATCTGGTTTCCAATATCCACCGGCTAATAAACATTCAGATACACCAATATGCACATAAAAATCCCCTTGTTTAGTGCGTTGATCTAACCCAGCGCCAAAATGATCTTTATATACGGGTTTATTTGGGTGAAATAGAAGGTTGTTGTTGATGCGATTAATACCTTTTTTGCCAGGAGTAGGATAGTAGTCACTGTCGATATCGGCTAATCTTGTATCTAATTCATCCAACCATAAAATAAATGAATTTCTAATACTATGGTAACGTTTTCTATGCGCATCCATCCATTCCTTATGATTATTGTCTTGTAAATCCTGAAGGAATTGAAATAATGCAGCAAAATCCATATACTATTAAAATAATTAGATCTTTTTAGAATAAACCATTAAGTTCGGCATCGATACGATTAATAATATTTCCTAGATCCTCTGGATTATCGACAAAATTAAGATTGTCTACATCAACGATAATTAAATTTCCTTTGTCATAATCATGTGCCCAAGCCTCATAACGTTCGTTAAGTCGACTTAGGTAATCGATACTAATGGTATTTTCGTATTCACGACCACGTTTATGGATTTGTGATACTAGATTGGGTATACTGCTTCTAAGATAAATCAGTAAGTCTGGCCCTTCTACAACATCTTCCATAAGGTCAAAAAGTGATTTATAGTTTTCAAAATCACGATTTGTCATTAACCCCATGGCGTGTAAGTTGGGAGCAAAAATATATGCATCTTCATAGATGGTTCTATCCTGAATAATATCTTTTCCACTTTTACGAATGTCCAGAATTTGTCTAAAACGACTATTTAGGAAATAGATTTGTAAATTAAAAGACCAACGTTCCATTTTGTTATAGAAATCCTCTAGATATGGATTTTCTAATACATCTTCAAAGTGAGCCTCCCATTTGTAATGTTTAGCAAGTAATCGGGTTAATGTGGTTTTTCCAGCGCCGATATTTCCAGCTATAGCTATATGCATAGTCGATTGTTTTTCTTGGGGTTGTTTTTGTGAAACAATACGTTAAAGTATGGGCGTAAATATAATAGATTTTATGAGTAACATAAAGAGGATGGGTAAGAATTTCGGTAAGAATCATGTTTTAAAACTATAGATGTAGCCAATTTGCAATATGAATTGATCAAAATTAATCTTAATTAATAAGATTTGTAATTTATGTAAGTAGATTTACGACCTATCTATTAGAAACCTAAAAAGCAATAGTAATTATGATGTATAGAGTATTAGGATTTTTAATATTTGTAATTATTTCTTGTAATCCAAGTAAAGAAAATACGTCTAATGATGTGCAATTAAATCTAAAACAAGGAATGGAGGTTTTTAAAAATCAGGGAGTTATTACAAAAATAAGCGCTCAAAATTTTGAAGATACATATACTACATTAGTTGAGGTTCTTACTAATAACCCAAATTTGAAAATTATAACACAATTAGATCATCAAGCGAATGCAGCATCTGTAGGTTTAGAATTAAACCCTACGCGCATTATTATGTTTGGAAATCCTAAATTAGGAACTCCATTAATGCAAGACTCTCAAATCACTGCATTAGATTTACCTCAAAAGATTTTAGTGTGGCAAGATGATCAAGGTATAGTTAAGGTATCGTATAATGATCCACAATTTTTAAAACTACGTCATACTATTAAGAGCAAAGAAGATATATTAACTACTATAGCAAAGGCTTTAGATAACATTACAGCAAAAGCCACTATTTTATAGTAAGTAATTACAATAATTGAGTTAGCCAAAACTTTTGATATATCTCTTATATCCCCTTGAACCAAATGTTATTTTAATTTTTTCAAGGGGTTTAATTTTGTAGCTTCACTTTAATCGGACCTCCACTGGATACATAGCTACCACCAATTTCATCTACATTAATATCTAATTCATCTCTAGTGCTTATGCTATTAATATCAACCTTAAGCTTGTCATAAGTGTCAATGTTTTTGATATTAACATCAATTTCTTCTGTATTACTTAATCGTACTGTAATAGATCCATCACTATTGATAGGTAGTACTCCATAATTAGTAGAAGGAGTATTATTAGCATATGCTTTTGGTAAAATGTCTATATCTTTAATTACTATGATTGCTAGGCAAATGGCAATAATAGTAAGTATAAATTTGGTGTAATTATCGGTTTTCATAAGTGTTTTTTTGTAATTATTATAAATATGTACCAATAAAGATACCAAAAAAATAAGGGGTTCTTTACAGTATAAAAAAAATGCCCGATAGGCATCTTTTTGTGTTATTGTGGTTTGAGTAATTCTTTATAGCGATCCTTATAAATATATAACATAAATATATTAAGTGCTAAAAATGCTACACCAACATACCAGTGTTTTACATCTAATTTGATATGATATAGAAAAGCATTAATCGATACACTCATTAATATAAGCATCATTAATGCAGCAAATCGATTTGTTAATAATGCGATTCCGGCACAAATTTCAACAATAGCGACTAACATCATAGTTTTTGATGACACTAAAGCTCTTAAAAAACTTCCAGCAATTTTTGTTGAGGGTGCTGGCGGATCCATAAAATAAAACAATTTATTGCATCCAAAAAATAGTATGGCTAAGCCAAAAGCTATTTTGATTCCCAGGATTACTTTTGCATTCATAGATTGAATTTTTTGGTTGTTCATACAAATAGGTAACGTGTTAATTTTTCTTAAATTGCCGGAGTGTTGATGATTATCAGTCAATTCTAACGATGAAATAAAGCAAAAAGCAAGTATAATGCAGGTTTTGATAATTATTTTTAACGTAAAATCCTACATATACACTTTTGAAATCTTTAAACTTCTAATAATCAGCATAAAAAACAAATAAAAAGAGTAGTTTTGCACTTTTTTTAAGCAATATTATAGCCTAAAACTCGTTTTTTGGGCAACAACTAACCAAATACCTAAATAATGACCAAACCTGCTAATCGATTGCATTTTTTGGATGCGATACGTGCATTTGCTATTATGATGATGCTACAAGGGCATTTTGTACACGCACTTTTAAGAGATACCTATCGTGACAAAAGTAATATAGTATACAGTATATGGGAATATTTTAGAGGCATGACAGCACCTACTTTTTTTACTATTACTGGTTTTATATTTACATATTTATTACTAAAACAAAATACTACAGGGTTTGAAAACCCAAGAGTTTTAAAAGGCATAAAAAGAGCTGTAAAAGTTATTTTTTGGGGATATTTACTTCGATTAAGCTTCTATGCAGTTTTTAAAGGAACGTTAAACCCTTCATTTTTTTATGTAGATGTATTGCAATGTATTGGTACATCATTATTGTTATTGATAGGGATATATCTAATTTTATATCGTTATAATAAAAACTTGTTTCAATATACGATACTAGGTATTGGGGTTGTCATTTTTATTTTGCAGCCCATGTATGGCGAATGTATACTCGAATTTTTGCCCAAAACTATTGCTAATTATTTTACCAATCGAAATGGTTCCATTTTCACCTTATTCCCTTGGTTTGGATACGTTTGTTTCGGAAGTTTTATGGCGACACTGTTTTTAAAATATGGAAAGCATCGAGCATTTTATACATACGCAGTTATTACATTATTAGTAGTAGGGCTGGGATTAGTCTTTTATTCGTCTGGTTTGTTAATGTTATTACATAATCTAACCGGTGTTGGGATTTTTAAATCGGTAGCATATAACAATTTTTTATTTATACGATTGGGTAATGTGTGTGTGCTTTTTACGATTTTTATGTTAGCTAAAAACTATATCAAACATCCTGTCATCAATAAAATAGGGGGGAGAACTCTTTCTATTTATATCATTCATTTTTTTGTGCTTTACGGAAGTTGGTTTGGATTAGGACTTAATCGTTTTTTCTATCATGATTTAACTCCTGTTGAAGCTGTAATTGGGGCTTTACTATTTGTAGCTGGTGTTTGTGCTTTGGTATTGTATTATTATAAATATGAAGATAAATTAAAAGCACAACTACATCATGTATTAGATTTAGGATACAAAACCATAGGTATCAATATACCCGAAGTCTTTTTAAGTTTTAAAAATGAGATCATTCAAAAATATAGAAGTATTCGATACGCAAGAAGATAAGTTAATTCTATAGGTTTAAATAAACAGTTCTTTTTTATTATCTTAAAAATCAGTATCTTATAGTGGTCTAATCAATACTTGTTTTGTCATGCCAACTATAAAGTCATTAAATAAATGGGCAAATGCGCATACGTATTACCCATTGGATTTATTAAGAATTGCTCTAGGAGTGTTTTTATTCATAAAAGGGATCAATTTTATTAGTAATAGCCAGGTTCTGGTTGATTTAATTGAACCTGTTCAAAATCTTGCAGGCTCGATGATAGTTATTCATTATGTTGCTCCAGCTCATTTAATTGGAGGGGTTTTGATCGCTTTTGGATTATTAACCCGATGGTCGGTAGCTGCACAATTGCCATTATTATTGGGTGCCGTTATTATTAATTTTATAGGAGAAATGAATATTGCAAATCTTATAATTGCCAGTATTATTTTACTTCTATGTATATTCTTTTTGTTTTACGGATCAGGAAAACACTCGGTTGATTACTATTTAAAAATGGAACAATAGTAATTAGTATACATATAAAGAAGCTAAAACTAAAAAACCCTCTGATGCATTATCATCAGAGGGTTTTTTGTATGTGTATTATAGTATCTACAAATTAGATAAGTGAGGTTTTTTTGAATATGCATGGATATCTATAAATATGGTATCTATAGCTATTTTTGATGAATATAGTAGGTTTTTAGTATTAGAATACTTTCGTTTGCTTCTACGAATTTGTTTTTTGATTTTTTTCCACTCTTTTAGGTTATATGAGTGAATATTGTTGGTTTTCGAATTTTTAATTCCCTCATCGGTAACCTGTTTAGCGTTTGTGGATTTAGGAATCTTTGATTTAGTATTAAAGGCAATAGACTGGTAGTAGTTAGCACTGTTTTGAGCTGTGGCTAAGTGCGATAAACATAATAGTACTGCAATTAAAATAATTCTCATTTCTTTTTAGATTTTAGGGCATTAATAATTAATTTTTTTCAGTATTACATTATGACTAATTATAAAAAATTGAATGTTAACAATTTAGAATTGATTCAATAAATAATGTGTTAATTATTTGAACACTAAAATAACTATACTATTTTAATTTTTATTACGGTAAAACCACAGTATTTACAGGGATATTTCCCCTGTTAAGGATGGGTAAGTGCTATGGTTACTAGGCTTCTATGAAAAAAATGTATAAAAAAATAATTCACTTTTTTTTTAAGAAAAATAAGCTAAATATTGAGTGAGTCTAGTAATAATGGGAGATAGGCAGGATTTGAAAAAATGAGATTAAAAATACGAAATTCGCTAAAAAGGCATGTTTTTTTAGCGAATTTCGTATTTTTTGCTCTGTTTTTTTTGAAAAAACGTCAGATTTAGTAAAAAATTAATAAATTATTTAATCGTTTTTTACTGTAGCACATTAGTTCACCATCCAGATATACGAGATTGTTTGTCGTAAGATGGGATATCAAAATATATTGTATCTATTACTTTGGAAGTATGAATACCATTTTCAAGCTCAGAAATCCTTTTTTTATTCTTTAAAAGTTGCTTTTTGATTTTCTTCCACTCTTTTTTACTATAGAATTGTTTGTCTTTTCGAGAAACATTTTTAATAGAAGTTTTTAATAATAATCTATCTGCAACAACAATTTCATTTCCATCATCGCTAAATCTTTCTTCCTGAATTTTATCATCAATCGTTTTAATCGATGTTAGGTCATTTTTAAAATCTTGACCAAATGATATACTACAAACCCAAAATAAAGTGACAGTTATCACAACGCTTAATTTCATTTTTTACAATTTTGATGGTCTAAATTATTTTACCTAAAAGTAGTATTACGTATTATAAAAATATTACTTTTTTTAGTATTCGTAGGTTTTGTTATAGTATCCGGTATTAACCTGTAAAGATGAGGCAATCTTTAAATAATTGAATGCCACAAATTTACGTCAAATTTTAGGATATTTTAGATTTTAAAAACTTTTTTTACTTGATCTACATAGTCAAGTTTTTCCCAGGTAAATAGTTCAACTTCTTTTTCTACTTTCCCAGAGTATGGACTTTCAAAAACTTTAGTTATTATTTTAGGTTCTTTACCCATGTGACCATAAGCGGCAGTTTCTTGATATATAGGGTTGCGTAATTTTAAGCGTTTTTCGATTGATGCAGGACGCATATCAAAAATTTCACTCACTTTTTCAGCAATTTGACCATCAGTCATGCCTACATTATTACTGCCATAAGTGTCAACAAAAATAGAGGTAGGCTCTACAACACCAATTGCATAAGATACTTGTACCAATACTTCATTTGCTACTCCAGCTGCTACTAGATTTTTGGCAATATGCCTTGACGCATATGCAGCAGATCTATCTACTTTACTTGGGTCTTTACCAGAAAAAGCACCACCACCATGTGCGCCTTTTCCGCCATAGGTGTCTACAATAATTTTTCTTCCTGTAAGACCTGTGTCACCATGAGGTCCACCGATTACAAATTTTCCGGTAGGGTTGATGTGATATTCTATTTGATCATTGAATAATTGCTGAACATATTCTGGCAATTGGGCAATTACCCTAGGAATTAAAATTGAAATAATATCTTTTTTTATTTTTGATAGCATTTTGTTATCATCACTATCAAAATCATCATGTTGTGTAGATACAACAATAGCAACAATACGTTGTGGTATATTGTCATCACTATATTCTATAGTTACCTGACTTTTAGAGTCTGGACGTAAATAAGGTATTTCTACTTCTTCTCGTCTTAATTTTGCTAATTCTATTAATATCTTATGTGACAAGTCGAGTGCTAAAGGCATGAAATTTGCCGTTTCTTTAGTAGCATATCCAAACATCATTCCTTGGTCACCTGCACCTTGCTCTTCTTTGGTATCTCTATCAACTCCTTGATTAATATCTTGAGATTGCTCATGAATCAGAGAAATAACACCGCAAGAATCGCCACTAAACTGATAAGCTCCTTTAGTATATCCGATCTGATTAATTACATCTCTTGCAATATGTTGTACATCAAGATACGTTTTAGATTTTACTTCCCCAGCTAGTACTACTTGACCTGTTGTAACCAAAGTTTCACAGGCTACTTTAGAGTCAGCGTCAAAAGCTAAAAAGTTATCTAATAATGCATCACTAATTTGATCTGCAACTTTGTCTGGGTGACCTTCTGATACACTTTCAGAAGTAAATAAATATGCCATTCTTTTTTGTTTTTTCTTGAAAAATTTAAGACGAAATTGCGGTGCGTAGCTTTCGATGAAATAATATATCGAACTGCTTTAGCATTTTTATTACTGATTACTAGTCAGTATTTTGGGTTGCAATCAGTCAAATCTCTCCCTTAAAATATTTCGGCAAAGGTAAAAAAAATGATAACATTCAAAAGTATTTAACGTAGGATTAATTTTTCTTTATTTATGATGGGTTTTTAAGGGTAGTTTTTTTCAATAAAATTATTTTTTAAATAAAGATGATGTGGTTTG
The DNA here is from genome assembly GCA_947501475.1 of uncultured Aquimarina sp. GTDB lineage: Bacteria > Bacteroidota > Bacteroidia > Flavobacteriales > Flavobacteriaceae > Aquimarina. Next base: position 64,881 of record CANMWA010000016.1, read on the forward strand.
AAAATAATTACTAGTTTTGTCTCAACGTTTCTTATACATTTTAGTAAGTTATTAAGAAAGGTGGAGGGAATAGACCCTGTGAAACCTTAGCAACCCTTTATTTATTAAAGAAGGTGCTAAATTCTATTCGCCAAGGCGAAAAAGATAACTCGATACAATTGCTATTCATTGCGATTGGATTTCCTTTCTTTTTAATTTTCTATAGCCTACACCATTAGTATAGGTGTTTGATGTATTTGAATTTTATTAAACCATAAAATTTAAATTTAGAAAATTATGAGTACTCAAAAATTTGCTACAGAAGCTTTGCATGCGGGTCATGATGTAACTGCAAACGGAGGAACCAGAGCAGTTCCTATTTATCAAACTACTTCTTATGTATTTAATAATGCTGATCATGCGGCAAACCTATTTAATTTATCAGAAACTGGATTTATTTACACAAGATTAAATAATCCTACAAACGATATTTTAGAACAACGATTGGCAACATTAGAAAAAGGTATTGCAGCTGTAGTTACTGCATCTGGTACAGCCGCTATTAATACTACTTTACTTACATTATTAAAATCAGGAGATCATATTGTCGCTTCTAGTAGTTTGTATGGGGGAACCTACAACCTTTTAAGTGTTACATTACCTAGATTTGGTATTACTACAACTTTTGTGGATCCATCAGATGCTGAAAATTTCAAAAATGCTGTTCAAGAAAACACAAGAGCATTTTTTGTAGAATCATTAGGTAATCCAAAACTTGATGTATTAGATGTAGAGGCAATTTCTACTCAGGCAAAAGCATTTAAGGTGCCATTTATTGTTGATAATACGGTTGCTACACCAGCTTTGTTAAACCCAATAGCATATGGTGCTAATATTGTAATTCATTCACTTACCAAATATATTAGTGGTAATGGTACCTCTCTTGGAGGTGTAATTATAGATGCTGGTACCTTTGATTGGTCTAGTGGTAAATTTCCAGAATTTACAGAACCTTCTCCAGGATATCATGGATTAGTATATCACGATGCTCTTGGACCAGCTGCTTTTATTGCTAAAGTAAGAATTGAAGGATTGCGAGATCATGGTGCAGCCTTAAGCCCGTTTAATGCATTCCAGATTTTACAAGGATTAGAAACTTTAGAAATTAGAATTAAAAAGCATAGTGAGAATGCTTTAGCACTAGCCAAATGGTTACAAGAACAAGACGAGGTAACTTGGGTGAAGTATCCAGGTCTTGAAAATGACCCTTATCATAAATTGGCAAAAGAATATTTGCCAAAAGGACAAAGTGGGATTATTACATTTGGAGTAAAAGGAGGGTTTGATTCTGCAAAAACTGTGTCAGACGAAACCAAAGTTTTTTCACTCTTAGCTAATATAGGAGATTCAAAATCTTTAATTATTCATCCAGCCAGTACTACACATCAGCAACTTAATGAACAACAACAAGAGTCAACTGGGGTAACTAGTGATCTGATTAGGCTTTCTGTTGGACTTGAGGATGTCGAGGATCTTAAGACAGATTTAAATGCAGCATTCAAAAAAATAAAAGTTAACATCTAATTTATTGTAAACCTTATTTATAAAACAGGCTCAGAATAAGCCTTAGCGTTATAAGAATGAAAGGAAAATTTTAAAAGAGTATGCTCCATAAAGTTCAAATATCAGATTACACTACAATAAAAGGAGAGTTTTTAAACTCAATTTCATTAACCTATGAGGTTTTTGGTAAACCATTACATACAGCACCTATTGTTTTGGTGAATCATGCTTTAACAGGTAATTCTACAATTTGTGGAGATCATGGATGGTGGAACGGATTAGTAGGTAAAGGAAAGTGTATCGATACCAATACATATACGGTGTTGTCTTTTAATATTCCAGGAAATGGATATCATCAGGATGATGAATATTTATACAAAGATTATAAAATATTTAATGCCAGAGATATTGCTATTATTTTTGCCGAAGGGTTAAAAATACTTGAGATAGATGCATTATATGCAGTAATTGGTGGATCTGTAGGAGGTGGTATTGCTTGGGAGTTAGCAGCTATAAAACCCAAACTAATAAAACATCTTATTCCGATTGCCACAGATTGGAAATCTACAGATTGGTTAAAAGCCAATTGCTTTGTGCAAGAACAAATTTTATTAAATTCTAATAACCCTGTTCATGATGCAAGATTACATGCGATGCTAATTTACAGATCTCCAGAATCATTTAAACAAAAATTTGATCGTACTTATAATAAGGATGATGATATGTTTAATATTGAGAGTTGGCTGTTGCACCATGGCAAAACACTAGAAGAAAGATTTACACTTGCTGCATACAAAGAGTTGAATCATATTCTTGCCAACATAGATATTACTTCCGATAGAAAAAACTTTTTGGAAATCGTAAGAACGATAGCATCAAATATTCATATTGTTAGTGTAGATTCTGATGTGTTTTTTACGTTGTCTGAAGATAAGATCACATTTGAAGAAATAAAAAAAGTAAAACAAAATATCTCCCACAAGATTATTAACTCTATACATGGTCATGATGCATTTTTGATAGAGTTTAACCAATTGAGTGAGTTATTAAAAGATATTTTTTAACAAGAAAAGATGGAAACTTTAGAAATAAAAGAAGTCAATATAGCAGTTTTTGGTCATGGATTAGTGGGGAGTACCCTAATTGATCAAATATTAGTATCCAAAGAGAAGATTAAAAACAAAAGAAAGATTAATCTTAATATTTTTTCTATTGCAAATTCTACGCAATTAATTCTTAATAAAAGTGGGGTGCAAACCAACTGGAAATCTGAAATTAAAAATGATGGTAAATCCTATGTGGTAAAAGATATTATCAAATTTGCACAAGAGAATCGTTTACAGAATTTAATAGCAATTGATAATACTGCAAGTACAGATTTTGTAAAAAATTATAACACTCTTGTAACGTATGGCTTTGATTTGGTTTCTTCAAATAAGGTTGCTAATACGTTAAGTTTTGATTTTTATGAAAAATTAAGAATAAATCTAGAGCAAAATCAAAAACAATATTTATATGAAACTAATGTGGGAGCTGGACTCCCTTTGATTGATACGATTAAATTATTGCATTTATCTGGAGAAAATATCACAAGAATAAAAGGGATTTTTTCGGGATCATTAAGCTATTTGTTCAATACTTTTTCCGAAGAAGAAAAACCATTTAGCGAAGTATTACAAGAAGCTATTGATAAAGGGTTTACCGAACCAGATCCTCGCGAAGATTTATGCGGTAATGATGTAGCTAGAAAACTGTTGGTTCTTGCTAGAGAATTAGATTTAAGAAATGAATTAAGAGATGTAAATATTCATAATCTAATACCAGAAAACCTTAGAGAAGCAGAAGTAGTTTCATTTCTTAAAAGATTGAAAGAATTGGATCCCGTCTATCAAAAAGTTAAAGAAGAGCAAAAACCTAATCATGTATTGCGATATATTGGTGATCTTTGGGGAGATTTATTTCAAGAAAAAGGAAATCTGGATGTAAAATTAGTGTCAGTTCCTCAAAGTAGTGCGTTAGGACAAGTAAAAGGTTCCGACTCTATATTTGAAATTTATACCGAATCCTACGGAGATCAACCCATAGTTATTCAAGGAGCAGGAGCAGGAGCAGCGGTTACCGCTAGAGGAGTGTTTGGAGATATATTGCGATTAGTAGATAAACAATAAAATATACACATGAAAATACAACTTAAAAGAGTAGACAACGATTATCATTTTGAACTAAAAAACGAAAGAGGACATGTCACATATATTGATAGCAAAGCAGAAGTTGGAGGTCATGACCTAGCACCAAGTCCTATGGAATACGTGTTGATGGGGGTAGCAGGTTGTAGTGCGATTGATGTAATTTCTATTCTAAAAAAACAACGACAAGAAATTACCGATTATAGAGCTGAAGTTGATGGCGCACGTGAGAAAATTGATGGCGCTTCGCCATTCAAAAATATATCTGTTACTGTTTTTCTTGAAGGTAAAATTGCTCCTGATAAGGCTAAAAGAGCTGCGCAGTTATCTTTTGAAAAATATTGTTCGGTTTCTAAAACACTAGAACCTACTGCGATCATAAACTATAAAGTAGTGGTCAATAATGAAGAAGTATGAGTCAGAAAAGTAAAAAATTTGAAACACAAGCGGTAAGAACGCAGACAGAGAAGACAAAGTTTTTGGAGCATTCTACACCCATGTACCTAACTTCAGGTTTTGTTTTTGAAGATTCTGAAGAGATGAGAGCAGCTTTTGCAGAAGAAAAAGAGCGAAACCTGTATAGTCGATTCAGTAATCCAAATACCACAGAGTTTGTGGATAAGATATGTAAATTAGAAGGAGCAGAAGACGGATATGCTTTTGCAACAGGTATGGCTGCTGTGTTTTCTACTTTTGCAGCTTTGTTAGATGCGGGAGATCATATCGTTTCTGCAAGATCTGTATTTGGTTCTACACATACATTATTTACGAAGTATTTTCCAAAATGGAATATAGAAACAAGTTACTTTAAGATTAATGAAGTAGATGCAATAGAAAGCTTAATACAACCCAATACCAAAATTATTTATGCCGAATCTCCAACCAATCCTGGAGTTGATATTTTGGATTTAGAAGTATTGGGTAAGATTGCAAAAAAACATAATCTACTTTTAATTATTGATAATTGTTTTGCAACCCCATACCTGCAAAATCCAATTAAATTTGGAGCAGACCTGGTAATTCATTCAGCAACCAAATTGATTGATGGCCAAGGAAGAGTTTTAGGAGGTGTTACGGTTGGTAAAAAAGAATTAATACGAGAGATTTATCTTTTTTCTCGTAATACCGGTCCGGCACTATCTCCATTTAATGCTTGGGTATTGTCTAAAAGCCTAGAAACATTAGCTGTACGTGTTGATCGACATTGTGAAAACGCATTCAAATTAGCAGAGTTTTTAGAATCACATCCCAAAGTAAATTGGGTAAAGTACCCTTTCTTGAAATCTCACCCGCAATATGAGATCGCTAAAAAACAAATGAAAATGGGCGGTAATATTGTTGCTTTTGAAGTCAAAGGAGGAGTCAAAGGAGGAAAAACTTTTTTTGATAGTGTCAAAATGTGCTCATTATCTGCTAATTTGGGAGATACAAGAACAATAGTGACTCATCCAACATCAACGACTCATAGTAAATTAGCAGTAGAGGATAAGTTGATTGTAGGAATTACTGATGGTATGGTTAGATGTTCTGTTGGTTTAGAGCATGTTGATGATATTATTCAGGATATAAACCAGGCCTTAGAATGTTTATAATCAAAAAAGCAGCAAAAAATTATTTTTGCTGCTTTTTTGAATTGGTAATGCAATCTTGTTTTTTACGCTTTGGTCAACGTAAAAAATTGATCACCAGATATTTTAAAATCAATACCTTGAAATGTTTCTTCTTCATCAAGAGTTACTTTTATGGTCATTGATTGAGCGCTTAGTGCTGTAATTTCATAAGATATAGTTTCTACTTCAGTTTTTATAGTGAGGCTATTACCATTAACAGTCCACTCTGCAGTATTGCTAATAAACTCAGGAACAGGTCTTTCTTCTGTTACTGGATCTTGCATAGGTATTGTTACGGTCGCTACAACAGTAAAACCACCAGAGCTAACTACTGTATTAGGTTCGTTTTCTACCGTAGATTCTGTAAAAGTAGCTTTAGCAGTATAATCTTTGCCAGTTACACTATAATCTCCACTCACAGGGACAACTCCAACGGTAGCTGTAATTTTCCCATTTTCAGATTTTATTTCTGTCAATGTCCATTCACCTGGTATAAGTGATTCATCAACAACAAAAGGAGCATCATCATCACTGCTACAAGAAATAAGTAGGATAGTACTGGTTAAAAACAAAAGTAGTGCGAGTTTTTTCATAGGATTTCAATAGTATTTTATAACACTATTAACGCTGAATTTTCTTACATATTGCTGTAAAAAAAAGGTCGAGAACCTTCTCGACCTTTTGAAACCTATATATTTGTGTGCTTAGTTAGTTTTTTCGAATTCGGCATACATAGTACCCGAATCTTGTGATGGTGGCTCCTCTGAGTCAGTTGTAATAGTCCTATTTCTGAAAACAATTTTTAATGTTAACTTTTGCTCATCAATAGCAGTGATCTCTGCAACTTCAGATACTTCAAGACTTCCGTCTATATGATCATATATAAACCCGTTTTCTACTTTCCAACCTCTACCACCTAACATAAAAATGTCAAAATTTATATCAAAGTCTACAATATTCTCTTGACCTTCTACGTCAATTTTTCTGATATCTGTAAACCCTCCACTAACTTTTAAAGTATTAGGTTCATCACTAAATGTCATCTTAGCAGTAAGATTGTTTCCAATAGAAGTGTAATTAAATAGTATTTCATCACCAAAGTACTCCATTGAGCCATTTTCAGTTTTTATACTAGTTAAGTTCCATTCTCCAATTAGATTTTTGTTAGTAGAGCCGTCAACTTCATCAGGATTTGAATTTGAATCATCATCATTACCACAAGAAATAAATAAAGTAGTAGATGATACAATTAAAATTAAAATAAGCTTTTTCATAAAAAATAAATGTTTAATAATTAATGACCATTATTTGTGTCCTTCTATAATGTCATAAACAACAAACATGTTACCTCAATAGTTTCATTTTTTTAATATGTAAAAAAATGAGCGCCATAAATAGGCAAAAACCCTTATTAAATTATATGAAAGTAAAAGGTTCTCTTAATAATCTACTAAATCACTGGGGTATTTATTAATAATATCATAATTCTAATCTTTTAAAGAAAGATTTTTTAAACATTTAGATTAAGAAGTATAATTTTTATATACATTTGTTTAATATCCTACTATTCCGATAGGGTAATGGAATTTAAAAATGATTGTAGATCAAATGATATTAGATAAAGTAGCTACACAGAAAACAACGTATCACGATGATAAGTCTTCTGAGAAGCCATTACGTAGTATTGCAAAGGCAGTTAGCTGGAGAATAATAGGTACTCTAGATACTTTAATAGTGTCTTATATCCTTACAGGCGAAATTGTATTGGCAACATCTATTGCATCTATTGATTTTGTAACCAAAATGATTCTGTATTTTTTTCATGAAAGACTTTGGAATCGTATCAAGTGGGGAAAATAATTGCTGAAGTAGAAAAAGAAGTATATATGCGTTATACAGAAAAAGAGATAGAAGATTTAAACAAATCCTTAAAGGATAAAACTCCTTTAGAGATTGCACAATGGGCAGTTTTAAATGCGAAAAAACCTGTTGTGACTACTAATTTTAGACCATACGAAGCTGCAATTTTAGAAGTATGCTCAAAAGCATTGTCTACTATTCCAGTAATATGGTGTGACTCCGGATATAATACTCCTAATACCTATAAGCATGCAGAACAAGTAATCGAACAATTAGGATTAAATATCAAATTGTATGTTCCTAAACAAACTACTGCACATAGAGATGTAGTAATGGGGATTCCTGATATTGAAGATCCTAAGCATCTAGTGTTTACCGAGCAAGTAAAGCTAGAGCCATTTAAAAGGGCAATGGCAGATTTTACTCCAGATGTTTGGTTTACAAATTTAAGAAAAGGACAAACCGCACTTAGAGATTCATTAGATATTTTGAGTATGGGTAAAGACGGAGTTTTAAAAGTGAGTCCATTTTATTATTACAATGATGCCGAATTAGATGTGTATCTAGAAGAACAGAAATTGCCAAATGAATTTAAGTATTTCGACCCAACTAAAGTGCTAGAAAATAGAGAGTGTGGGTTGCATACCAATTAATAAATGACGAAAAAATTAGCATGGAAATACTAGAAAAGAAAGTTGAACAATTGAATGGCTCTGCGGGAAATCTTGCAGGGACGTCAGTTCTTAATGTAAATCCTCTAGAGAGTGAAGCTATTTATATTTTTAGAGAAGTAGTTGCTCAGTTTGAAAAACCAGTACTACTTTTTTCTGGAGGTAAGGATTCTATTACTTTGGTGCGATTAGCCCAAAAAGCATTTTATCCAGGAAAAATTCCATTTCCATTATTACATATAGATACAGGGCATAATTTTCCTGAAACCATAGAATTTAGAGATAAACTGGCTGAAGAATTAGGAGTAGAACTTATCGTTCGTAATGTTCAAGATTCCATAGACCAAGGAAAAGTAGTAGAAGAAAAAGGAAAATATGCAAGTAGAAATAGCCTGCAAACCACTACACTTCTTGATGCATTAGAAGAATTTAAATTTGACGCGGCTATCGGCGGTGCTCGTAGAGATGAAGAGAAAGCAAGAGCCAAAGAACGTATTTTTTCTGTGAGAGATGATTTCGGGCAATGGGACGAAAAAAACCAAAGACCGGAATTATTTGATCACCTTAATGGAAAAATCGATTTAGGTCAAAATGTACGAGTATTTCCAATTAGTAACTGGACAGAATTAGATGTATGGAGTTATATCGAAAAAGAAAACATCGAGATCCCATCAATCTATTTTGCGCATAAACGTAAAATATTTGTTAGGGACGGCATGATCTGGTCAGCAGAAGATGATGTTGTATATCGCGAAGATGATGAGGTTGTAGAAGAAAGAATGGTACGTTTTCGTACAGTAGGTGATATGTCTTGTACAGCGGCTGTACTTTCAGATGCAATAACTATTGATAAAGTGGTAGCAGAGATTAGAGAATCTACAATTTCAGAAAGAGGCGCTCGTATCGATGACAAAAGATCAGAAGCCGCCATGGAAAAACGTAAACAACAAGGGTATTTCTAAGAAAATTAGTTGCTGGTTGACAGTTAACAGTTGATAGTTTTCTAATGATTGACATGAATGTAAATTAAGAATCAAAATGAATGGTGATAGTTTTTTTATAGTCTTTTTATAATTCAAGAAGATTACCATTAACAAACAACTATCAACCATCAACCAAAATAGGATGGACGTATTAAAAATAGCAACAGCAGGAAGTGTAGACGATGGTAAAAGTACCTTGATTGGTCGTATTTTATATGATACAAAATCATTAACTACAGATAAATTAGAGGCAATCGAAACCAGAAGTAAAGCTAATGGTTTTGATTACTTAGATTTTTCATTGGCTACCGATGGATTAGTAGCAGAGCGTGAACAAGGAATTACCATTGATGTAGCGCATATTTATTTTTCAACTAAAACCAAGAGTTATATCATTGCTGATACTCCTGGGCATATCGAGTATACCAGAAATATGGTTACTGGAGCATCAACTTCGCAAGCTTCGATCATTCTGGTAGACGCTCGTAAAGGAGTTATCGAACAAACGTATCGTCATTTTTTTATCAATAATTTGTTGCGAGTAAAAGATGTAATTGTAGCGGTTAATAAAATGGATCTTGTAGATTTTTCTCAAGAGAAATATGAAGCAATAAAAGCAGATTTTGAGACATTGATAGCGAAGAGTGATTATAAAGAACAGAATATAACATTTATCCCAGTAAGTGCTTTGCAAGGAGATAATGTTGTTGATAAATCTGAGAAAACGCCCTGGTACAATGGTCAAACACTTTTAGAGCATTTAGAAGAATTAGATGCACAGGATGTATATGAAAAAGCACAGGTGCGTTTTCCTATTCAGACCGTAATTCGCCCTAAGAAAGATGAATTTCATGATTTTAGAGGATATGCCGGTAAATTATATGGCGGTGATCTTTCAGTAGGTGATGAGGTAACTATTTTACCATCATTAACAACTTCAAAGGTAAAAGAGATCTTCTTTTTTGATCAAAAATTTGATACAGCGGGTAGAGGAAGTTCTTGTACCATTACATTAGAAGATGATGTCAATGTAAGTAGAGGAGATATGATTGTAAAATCTTCAGAAAAACCTCGTGTCGAAAAACAATTAACAGCTACAGTTTGTTGGATGGATAGTAAAGATTTAAATCCAGGAACAAATTATTTTATACAAAGCGGAAGCAGTAGGATTCTAGTAAAAGTGAAAGCTGTAAACGGTACCATCTCAACAGATTTTTCGGGAGATGATACTGCCAAAAATTCACTGAGTTTAAACGAAATAGGGAAAGTTCAAATACAATTAAGTAAACCTTTGGCGATTGATTCTTATAGTAAGAATAAAGCTTCGGGGTCATTTATATTAATAGATTCTCAAACCAATAACACTTCAGGAATAGGCTTTATAGAATAAGTAAAAGTCTTTAACTGAGAAGAAAAAAACAAGAATTTTAGAATCATAAAAACCTGTGATACAAAAGTCATAACTATGTCCTTTTTTTAGAGGATGAAATACGAAAAAAATGCAAAGTTTTAGAACCGAAATAGAAAACCCAATTGTCGAAAACGACATTATCGAATTAGCCAATAAGATTGAGCAATTTCATAAGGGTAAGATTGATGAAGAGAAGTTTCGTAGCCTTCGTTTAGCTCGTGGTGTATATGGGCAAAGACAAGAAGGAGTGCAGATGATTCGTATCAAATTACCATATGGTAAAGTGTTAAGCAATCAGTTAAGGCGAATTTGTGAAGTGTCTGACGAGTACTCAAGAGGAAGACTGCATATCACAACAAGACAAGATATTCAGATTCATTATGTAGATCTCAATAGAACGCCAGAGCTTTGGGCAGAGCTAGAAAGAGATGATGTAACATTAAGAGAAGCTTGTGGTAATACGGTTCGTAATGTAACGGCTTCAGAAACTGCAGGGATTGATCCTAAAGAACCTTTTGATGTATCACCATATGCAGATGCATTGTTCCGTTTCTTTTTAAGAAATCCAATCTGTCAGGAAATGGGACGTAAATTCAAAGTTTCTTTTTCAGGAACCGAAGAAGATACCGGATTATCATACATGCACGATTTAGGTTTTATTGCTAAAATCGAAAATGGAGTAAGAGGGTTTAAAGTAATGTTGGCAGGAGGATTAGGTTCTCAACCAAGACATGCAGACGAATTATATAGTTTTTTACCTTCAGATAAAATTATTCCTTTAATGGAAGGAGTATTAAGAATTTTTGATCGTCATGGTGAGCGTAAAAGTAGAGCCAAAGCCAGAATGAAATTTTTAGTAAAGGATATTGGTGTAGAAGCGTTCAAAGAATTAGTAGAAGCAGAACAAAATGCAATTGTACAAAAAACAGTCGCAATCGATGCTGAAGCATATAAACCATCTGTTCCTGTATCTATAGAAGCACCTCAAGTAGAAATCAAAAATCAAAACGCTTTTGATCTGTGGAAATCTACCAATGTGATTTCTCAGAAGCAAGAAGGATATGTTGCCATCGGGATCAAAGTATTGTTAGGAGATTTCTATACAGATAAAGCAAGGTTATTAGCCGATTTAGTAGAGAAATATGCTGCAGGAGAGATTCGATTATCACTGCGTCAGAACATTTTGATTCCTTTTGTAAAAGAAGATTTAGTACCTTTCTTTTATCAAGAATTAGAAACATTAGGATTTGTAGAAGCGGGTTATAACAAAGCAGTAGATATTACCGCTTGTCCAGGAACAGATACATGTAACTTAGGAATCTCGAGTAGTACTGGTATTGCAGAAGAATTAGAGCGGGTTATCAAAACAGAATATCCACAATACCTTGAAAAAGAAGATTTAGTAATTAAAATCAGTGGTTGTATGAATGCATGTGGGCAACATAATATGGCAAATATTGGTTTTCAGGGAATGTCTGTTCGTACCAAAGATAAATTAGTAGCACCCGCATTGCAAGTACTATTAGGAGGAGGAAATTTAGGAGATGGTAAAGGACGTTTTGCAGATAAAGTAGTAAAAATACCAAGTAGAAGAGGACCAGAAGCATTGCGCAGAATCCTTAATGATTTTGAGGCCAATGCAAATGGTAAAACGTTTGTCGAATATTATGAAGATAAAGGCGAGAAGTACTTTTATAATTTTCTTACTGACTTATCTAATGTAGATAATCTTACTCAAGAAGATTTTATCGATTGGGGAACCGATTCAGCGTATGTAAAAGCTATTGGTGTTGGAGAATGTGCAGGTGTGGTTATCGATTTGATTGCTACCTTGTTTTTAGAGAGTGAAGAAAAGATAGCCAATGCAAAAGCTTCTTTTGAGAATGGAATTTATTCAGATGCAGTATATCATGCATACAGTTCTTTAGTGAATTCGGCAAAAGCTTTATTGCTTGCCGAGAATAAAAAAACGAATACACATGCAGGAATTATTAGTCAGTTTGACGAAGAGTTTGTTGCAAGTGGAAAAATAAAACTAGAAGGAACCTTTGCAGATTTAATATATCAACTTCAGAAAAACGCACCAACAGAAGGTTTTGCAGTTGATTATATCAAAAAAGCAGGTCAATTTTTACAAAAAGTACAAGCGTTTAGAGCTTTAGAGGTAGAAAACGCTTAATAAGACGATGATGAATATGAAAACACCAAAATTAACAGTAGTAGGAGCAGGGCCGGGAGATCCGGACTTGATTACACTCAAGGCTATCAAAGCTTTAGAGTCGGCAGATGTGGTGTTATATGATGCGCTTATTAATGAAACATTATTAGCATACGCACCAAATGCAGAAAAGATCTTTGTAGGCAAACGAAAAGGATGCTACGCATATCAACAAGAACAGATTAATGAATTAATCGTTAGTAGAGCCAAAAGCCACGGCCATGTAGTACGATTAAAAGGAGGAGATCCATTTATTTTTGGCCGGGGAGCAGAAGAAATTGATTACGTTCAGCAGTTTGATGTAGAGACAAATATGGTTCCGGGGATATCATCTTCATATGCAGTACCAGCATATCAAGGGATTCCGTTAACCAAAAGAGGGTCATCAGAAAGTTTTTGGGTGATCACAGGAACCACAAAATCTCATAAATTATCACAGGATGTTAGCCTGGCAGCAAAATCAAATGCAACTGTAGTAATTTTAATGGGAATGAGCAAGTTAAGTGAAATAGTTAGTATCTTTGCAGCCGAAAATAAACAGGATATTCCGGTAGCAATTATCCAGAACGGAACTACTGAAAATGAACAGTTTGGATTCGGTACGATACAGACTATCGAACAGGTAGTTTCAGATAAAAATTTATCATCTCCGGCGATTATTGTGATCGGAGAAGTAGTGAATCAACGTGCTAAACTAGCTTCGATTCATAAAGAAGTTCAAGAAGAAATCGTATCTTGATAGTTCAGGATAGCTATAAAGATGGAAGAAAGAAATAATTTATATCCAGTTTTTTTGAAGGTTAAAAATCTCGAAATCCTAATCGTAGGAGGAGGAAATGTAGCCGAAGAAAAACTAACGTTCTTATTAAAATCAAGCCCTGATGCCAAAGTAACAATGGTATCGCCAATGTATCGAGAAGATACAATAGCATTGGCAAATAAGTTTGATATAGAAATGATTAATAAAAAATATCACAAGCGTTTTTTGAAAGGAAAACATATTGTGATCGCTACTACAGATGTTCCCAAAGTCAATATACAAGTGTATAAAGATTGCAGGAAACGAAGTAAGCTGGTTAATGTAGCAGACAATCCACCATATTGTGATTTTTATATGGGCGGGATTGTAACCAAAGGTAATGTAAAAGTGGCCATTTCGACTAACGGAAAGTCACCCACCACAGCCAAACGACTACGTCAGTTTTTTGAAGAAGTAATTCCTGAAAATATTGATGATTTAGTCCAAAACTTAAATGAGTATAGAAAAACAATAAAAGGTGATTTCGAAGAAAAAGTGGAAACACTAAACGAATTTACCAAAGGATTAATAGGAAAAAAAGAAGTTGAAAATGATCAAGACTGATATTTTAATCATCGGAGCGGGACCAACAGGATTGTTTACCGTTTTTGAAGCAGGATTACTAAAGTTAAAAACACATCTTATTGATGCCTTACCGCAACCGGGAGGGCAGTGTTCAGAGATATATCCTAAAAAACCAATATATGATATTCCTGGATTTCCAGAAATTCTTGCAGGTGATTTAGTGAATAACTTAATGGAACAAATAAAACCTTTTGAACCTGGTTTTACATTAGGTGAAAGAGCAGAAACTATCGAGAAGCTAGAAGATGATACATTTTTGGTGACAACTAATAAAGGAACCAAACATAATGCACCTGTTGTAGCTATTGCTGGTGGATTGGGTTCTTTTGAGCCACGTAAACCACCTATTCCAAATATCGTTGATTTTGAAGATAAAGGAGTAGCGTATATCATTCGTGATCCAGAAGTATATCGTGATAAAAGAGTTGTGATTGCCGGCGGCGGTGATTCTGCCCTTGATTGGACAATCTTTTTAGCAGAAGTTGCAAGCGAAGTAACGCTGGTACATAGAAGAAATGAGTTTCGAGGCGCTTTGGATTCTGTAGAACGAGTAGCAGAATTAACAAAACTTGGAAAAGTGAATTTGATTACCGAAGCTGAAGTAAAAGAATTAAAAGGTGATGATCATGTTACTGGTGTAGGGATCAAACATAAAACCCAAGGAGATATTAATGTTGATACAGACTATTTTATTCCTTTATTTGGCTTGTCACCAAAACTAGGTCCAATAGGAGGCTGGGGATTAGAGATCGAAAAGAATGCCATTAAAGTTGATAACTCTTACGATTATCAAACCAATATTCCTGGGATATATGCGATTGGAGATGTAAATACTTATAAAGGGAAACTAAAATTGATTCTTTCTGGTTTTCATGAGGCGGCTATTATGTGTCAAAGTGCGTATCAAAGAATCCATCCAGACAAGAAGTATGTGATGAAATATACTACTGTAGGTGGTGTAGAAGGTTTTGATGGTAGTAAAAAAGAAGCAAAGAAAGAAGTTGTAAAAGCAATCATATAAATATAGAATATCAAAAAATCCTCGCAAGCAATGCTGATTACTTTCAGTATATTTGCGAGGATTTTTGTAATAAATAATAATTAAAATTAACCCGTTAAACTCCCTTCTCCCTTTGGGAAAGGGGTCGGGGGTGAAGGATGGACGTAACCATAAAAATAAAAGACAGAGAAGGTAAAGTACACGAAGTGCAAGCACCAACTGATATGGCTATGAACTTAATGGAAGTTTGTAAGGCGTATGAACTACCAGTAGAAGGTACTTGTGGTGGTATGGCTATGTGTGCCTCTTGTCAATGTTATATTTTATCAGATCATAAATTACCAGAAATGAGCCAGGATGAAGATTTAATGCTTGCAGAGGCTTTTTATGTAGAAGATAACAGTAGGTTAGGGTGTCAAATCCCAATTACTCTGGAGTTAGATGGGTTAGAGGTTGAACTGGCTCCAGAATCATAGTTTTGTAGATTAAAATTATAATCTTACTGTCACCTCGATCGTAGTCGAGAGGTAGTGGTGATAGTAATTTATTTCTTTTCAAAGATTTTAATCGTTTCTTTTTTAGGCTTTTTTATTCTAATGATTATTTTTTGGTACTCCCAATCTTTTCCATTTCTATGAGCAACAATATCTAGTTTACCTTTCTTTTTACTACCTAAGAGATTTATAGTAACATCTACAACATTATCATTGTTACTATACATAACATCTCCTTCAATCAATCGTAAAAAATTGTATGGTGATAATTCACCTAATTTTTGTGTAACCATTTCATTTTTGCTAGCCATATCATAAGCTTCATTTACTAATTTAGGTTGTAAATACACTGATCCGTAGCGAAATGTGGCGTTTCCAGTCATTGAAAAGAAAAAAGCAATACAAATCATTAATAGTGAAAGAGGAATAACCCATTTCAAATTTCGAATCCACCAGTTTTTTTTAAGTAGAGTCTCATTCATATAGCTTTTGATTTAAACATTGTAACATATAAACTCTACTTCAAAGAGGTTTGTTGCAAATCGATATGGATAAGGTATAATCAAAAAACACTTTCTTAGTAAACAATACTTTTTAATATGGATATCTAATAATAAAGAACCAAAAACCCATATATTTTAAATTAACGATAGATTTTATGGTATTTTCAAATTTAATTTGGATAAGAAGTTGCTTTGCCATTACTTTGTAGCCAGTTCATAAATTTATTATAATGTTATCAAGAAAGGCGGAGGGATTAGACCCTATGAAACCTTAGCAACCCTTTATCTTTTAAAGAAGGTGCTACATTCTATCTCGATTATTCGGGGGTAGATAACGAAGACTCATAGCTTAGCTATATTTTTCCATTTATTTTCTTGATACATTTTTATTATTCTTTATTTCAATAAGGGATTGTAACATTTTTTGTCATTCCAGCGTAGGCTGGAATCTACAATACTATTTAAATATTTAATGAAAGACATACACAAAATATTAGAAGAAAGAATTCTCGTACTCGATGGAGCAATGGGTACTATGTTACAGCGACATAAATTTACCGAAGAAGATTTTAGAGGAGAGCGATTCAAGGATTGGCCAACTCCTGTACAAGGTAATAATGATTTATTAAGTATTACCCAGCCCGAAGCAATCAAAGAAGTACATCGATTATATTTTGAAGCAGGAGCGGATATTGTAGAGACCAATACTTTTTCTGGTACAACGATAGCTATGGCAGATTACAAAATGGAGGAATTAGTATATGAATTAAATTATCAATCTGCCAAGATTGCCAAAGAAGTTGCAGATGAGGTTACTGCAAAAGAGCCTCATAAACCTCGTTTTGTAGCAGGATCTATAGGTCCAACAAATAGAACCGCAAGTATGTCCCCAGATGTAAATGATCCAGGATATCGAGCAGTAACTTTTGATGAGTTAAGAATAGCATATAAGCAACAGGTAGAAGCATTAATAGATGGAGGTGCTGATATCCTATTGGTAGAGACTATTTTTGATACCCTTAATGCTAAAGCAGCGCTGTTTGCCATTGAAGAAGTAAAAGATGAAAGAAATATAGAAATCCCAATTATGGTAAGTGGTACGATAACAGATGCTAGTGGTAGAACACTTTCTGGTCAAACTGCTGAAGCATTTTTAATCTCGGTATCCCACATACCGATGTTATCAGTGGGATTTAATTGTGCGTTGGGGGCAAGCCAATTAACACCACACTTAGAAGTATTAGCTCAAAAAGCACATTCTGGAGTATCTGCACACCCTAATGCAGGATTGCCAAATGCCTTTGGAGAATATGACGAAACACCAGAACAAATGGCAGAGCAGATCAAAGAATATATGGACAAAAGCTTAGTAAATATTATTGGAGGTTGTTGCGGGACAACGCCCGAACATATCAAGGCTATTGCAGAATTAGCTAAGAATTATAAACCAAGAAAGTTGACTGTTGATAGTTTTTAGTTGATAGATTATGGAGTATACAGAATTAGAAGTTTGGAAAAAGTCAAGAATATTAGTCAATAGTCTTTATGAAATAACAAAAAGATTCCCTAAGGATGAGTTATATGGATTGACAAATCAAATGAGAAAAAGTGCAGTTTCAATACCATCGAATATTGCCGAAGGATGTGGAAGAAGAACATCAGCAGATACAGTTCAATTTTTACATATTTCAAGGGGTTCATTGTATGAATTAGAAACACAATTATATTTAGCTTTAGATCAAAATTATTTGGAAATAGATAAGCATCGGGATCTTTTAAGTCAAATTTTAAAATGTAAAAAGTTGTTAAATGGATTTATCAACTATTATAAAAACCTATAAGTTATGATAGAAAATAAATCACAAGATCTATCAACCATTAACCAACAACCATCAACTAGGAAGTACTTAAAGCTTTCAGGTCTTGAGCCAATGATCGTTTCTGCTGAAACGAATTTTATTAATGTTGGAGAACGAACCAATGTAGCTGGATCTCGTAAGTTCTTACGTTTGGTCAAGGAAGAAAAATTTGATGAAGCTTTGGCTATAGCAAGGCATCAGGTAGAAGGAGGAGCACAAGTTATCGATATCAATATGGATGACGGTTTGATCGATGGTAAAGAAGCCATGGTTAGATTCTTAAATCTCATTATGGCAGAACCCGATATTGCCAGAGTGCCTATTATGATTGATAGTTCTAAATGGGAAATCATCGAAGCCGGTCTGCAGGTTGTGCAAGGAAAATGTGTGGTGAATTCTATAAGCCTTAAAGAAGGTGAAGAAGAGTTTATAAAACACGCCAAAGCAATTAAGAGATATGGCGCTGCGGTTATTGTAATGGCATTTGATGAGGTAGGGCAAGCAGATAACTATGACCGCCGTTTAGAAATTTCTAAAAGATCGTATGATATTCTTGTCAATCAAGTGAATTTTCCTCCAGAAGATATCATCTTTGATTTAAATATATTTCCGGTGGCTACAGGAATGGAAGAACATCGCAAAAATGCGATTGATTTTATTGAAGCCACTAGATGGGTCCGTGAGAATCTTCCTCATTGTAGTGTAAGTGGTGGGGTAAGCAATGTCTCTTTCTCTTTTAGAGGTAATAATACCGTTCGCGAGGCAATGCATTCTGTGTTTCTATACCATGCGATAAAAGCAGGTATGAATATGGGTATCGTAAACCCTGCAATGCTCGAAATATATGATGATATCCCTAAAGACTTATTAGAGCACGTAGAAGATGTAATCCTAGATAGAAAAGATGATGCTACCGAACGATTGTTGGATTTTGCAGAAACCGTTGTTGGCACAAGTAAAGAAAAAACAGTTGACCTCTCCTGGAGAGAAGAACCGTTACAAAATAGAATTACAAGAGCCCTTGTAAAAGGAATAGATCAATATATCGTCGAAGATGTAGAAGAAGCACGACAAAATGCAGATAAGCCTATTGAAGTTATAGAAGGAAATTTAATGGCTGGTATGAACGTTGTAGGCGATCTATTTGGATCTGGTAAAATGTTTTTACCTCAAGTAGTAAAATCTGCTCGAGTAATGAAAAAAGCAGTGGCTTATTTACTTCCGTACATAGAAGAAGAGAAAAAGAAAAACCCCAAAGCAGTAGAAGGAAACAGCTCTAATGGGCGTATTTTAATGGCTACTGTAAAAGGAGATGTTCATGATATTGGTAAGAATATAGTCTCGGTTGTCTTAGGATGTAATAACTATGAGATTGTAGATATGGGGGTAATGGTACCGCCAGAAAAAATAATTCAGACTGCAATTGATGAGCAGGTAGATATTATTGGATTGAGCGGTTTGATTACACCTTCACTAGATGAAATGGTGTATTTGGCCAAAGAAATGGAACGTAGAAATTTTAAAGTTCCATTATTGATTGGAGGCGCGACTACATCAAAAGCACATACAGCAGTCAAAATCGACACGCAATATAAAAATGCCGTAGTGCATGTAAATGACGCTTCTAGAGCAGTAACCGTAGTTGGAGACTTGTTAAATAAAAGAAGTAACCAGAAATATGTTGGAGCCCTTAAAGAGGATTATGAAAAATTCAGAGAAGGGTTTTTAAAGCGAACTAAGAAGAAAGAATATCTAAGTATTGAAGAAGCTCGTAAAAATAAATATGCAATCGATTGGCAAAATTCTGAAATCAAAAAGCCAAACACACTTGGGATTCAGGTCATCGAAGACTTTGATTTAAAAAAATTAGAACCCTTTATTGATTGGACTCCATTCTTTAGATCTTGGGATTTACATGGTAAGTATCCTGCTATTCTAACAGATGAAGTTGTAGGCGAACAAGCCACTTCATTATTTAAAGATGCACAAGAATTATTGCAACGAATATTTAAAGAAAAGTTATTAGGAGCCAAGGCTGTTTATGGTTTGTTCGAAGCAAATATGATACATGATGATGATATCGAAGTATCACATGAGAATGAAAATTTTAAATTCAGAACACTACGCCAGCAGCTAAAAAAACATGCCGGGAAACCAAATTTTGCATTATCAGATTTTGTAGCGCCAAAAGAAAGCGGAATTCAAGATTATGTAGGATGTTTTTGTGTAACCACTGGATTTGGAACCAAAGAGTTGGCAGAAAAATTTGAAGCTGATTTTGATGACTATAATTCGATTATGATAAAAGCACTAGCAGATCGTTTGGCAGAAGCTTTTGCAGAATATTTACACAAAAAAGTACGAACTGAAGACTGGGGGTATGCAAGTGAAGAAAATTTAAGTAATCAGGAGCTAATCAAAGAAGAATATAAAGGAATTAGGCCAGCACCAGGGTATCCAGCGTGCCCCGACCATCTTGAAAAACTCACGATTTGGGAGTTGTTAGAGGTAAAAGAACGAATCGGAGTTGAACTCACAGAAAGTATGGCTATGTGGCCAGCAGCATCGGTATCGGGATATTATTTTGGTAATTCTGAAGCGAGATATTTTGGATTAGGAAAAATAAAAGAAGATCAAGTAAAAGATTTTGCAGAACGAAAAGATATAGATTTTGAATATGCCAAAAAATGGTTGAACCCTAATCTACAAGATTGATTTAGGCTAAGTTATAAAAGGCTATATAGCTTCGTGTCTGCTTGCAGACACGAAGCTCCGAGGTTGTTTTTCGAAGCTCCGAGGTTGTTTTTCGAAGCTCCGAGGTTGTTTTTCGAAGCTCCGAGGT
>CANMWA010000017.1 GCA_947501475.1 uncultured Aquimarina sp.
TCTTTTTCGATGCCTCGCTCTTGTAAGTATCTTGCCAATTGGTTGGACCGTTCGTTCAGCTCTTGGTAGTTTAGCTTTGTATCCTCATAAATAACTGCTGTCGCCTCTGGAGTCTCTTTTACCTGCGCTTCAAACAAGTCAACTACCGTCTTGTCTTTTGGATAGCCTACATTCGTTTGATGAGAAAAGGAAAGCATCTTTTCGTCTTGGCTCGAGGTTGTGATTTTAATTTCTTCTAGCTTCTGATCCCATACATCAGAAAGGTTGGTAAAAACGCTTTCTAGAGACCTTACTATTTCTTCCGCCAAATGTGGAGGAATGAATGCTCCGTTAACATCGAGTCTAAAAAGTAGTTCTTCGTTGTTAAAATTAAAGAGATGAATAGACAGCGGATCTTCTTCTGCATTATTTGACAAGGCTGCCAAATCTACACTATGATTGAAAAACGTGGTGTTATAGTCGAAGCTTTCATAAGAAATCCTAAAATCATACAATCTTTTGCCTTTGTAGGAAATAGCTTTAACAATCTCGGCTTGTTGAAATTTTTGATGTCTAAAAACTCCAAAAAGCTCCGTTTTAAATCTTTTGATGAGCTCAAAAAAGGATTCATCATCATTGAGTTCAACTCGAAATGGTAACAATCTTACTAGCGGACCAAAAATTTCTTTGTCTGCCCTACTGAAGCGATTGAGTAAAGGCATCCCCAAGTTAATTTCTTCTTTATCATAGAATTTTGAAAAGACCACTGCGCAAGCTGCCAGTAGAATATGAAACGTACTTACTTTGCGTTCTTTGGTGTATTCCTCAAGTCTTTTGTAAACATCATCTGACAAGGAAAATTCTCTGTGATAAAACCCTTTTTCTAGTAAGGTTTTTGTATAAATAAGGGAAGGATAGCTTTCATATTTTTTCATCCAAAATTCCTTATCTGATTGAAATACTGAAGAATCATAATAAGTAAGTTCCTCTTCAACATGTACTTCAAATGTCTTCCTCCCTAGGTTGTAGGACGCATCGTCTTCCTCTTTTAATAAAGAAAGGCAGATAGAGTCTACTGTGTTGAACATCAATTGAAATGAAAACCCATCGGATATTAAATGGTGAAATTTCCCACCGACAACAAAACAATCCGATGTTATCTTGATCAGATCTATTTTGAATAATTTCTCCTCAAGTTCCATATCAAAAGGCACTTTAAAATCCTTTCGAATGAGATCCAAAGCGGTTTCAACATCTTTCATCTCAAAATAGCCGATGTCTTTCGCTTCAATAGGTTGGTAAAGAACCCAAGGTTCTCCTTCATTTTCTTTAAAAATGCTGCCAAGAATCTTATGTTTTTCTCCAAAAATTGTCAATGCTTTGGAAAACAGCTCATACTCCACAAACCCTTTAATGACTGAATATCCACCAACATTGAATTTTGGTGACTCTGGTGTAAGCTTTTGGTCAAACCATATATATTTTTGAAAAGAAGAAAGTGCTTTTTTTTTCATTTTTAGTCTATTTGATTTTAAACAAGCGATGTTTTCCCAAATTCTAGTGTACAAGTCTCAAGAGAAACCCTCATAATATCAATAGCATTGTCTATTTGTTTTAGCGTAGTGATCAATGGAGGAACAAACCTTAGAACGTTTCCGAAATAACCCCCTACCTCAAAGAGAAGACCTCTTTGAAAACAGTGTTCCCTAAAACTTTGAAGAAACTCAGGAAAAGGTTCTTTTGTTGTTTTGTCTTTTACAAATTCAACACCGATCATCATTCCCCGACCTCTGACTTCACCGATAAAAGAGTTGTTTGTTTGAAGTCCTTCTAACTTATTCATCAAATAGCTCGATACGGTCTTGGTATGTTCTTCTATGTTAAACTTTTCTACAAAATCCAATGCTCCTCTTGCCGCGGCAATACTTACCTGATTGCCTCGAAAGGTTCCTATGTGAGCACCGGGTCCCCAAGCTTCAATTTCCTTTTTATAAATAAGTCCAGAGATAGGGAATCCTACTCCTCCAAAGCCTTTGGAAAAGGTGATGATATCTGGGACAGCCTTGGTATTCATGAATTCAAAAAAGTTCCCAGTTCTATAAAAACCACATTGAATTTCATCGAAAATGACTAGTACGTCTTTTTCATGTGCAATTCGAACCAGTTCTTCTAGATAACCTTTTTCTGGAACGATATTTCCACCTTCACCTTGAAGCGGTTCAATCAAAATTGCCGCAGGTTTTGTAATTCCCCAATGCGTATTATTGAGCATGTTCCAAAAAAAGTCAATCTCGTTGATTGCAGTATTAGTTCTATTTTGCTGCGATTTGTTTCTGTAGGGATAACTGTATGGAGCAAAATGTACTTGAGGCATTAAAGAGCTAATATTATTTCTAAAGCTTGTGTCTGAAGTAACTGCCAATGCGCCAGCTGACATTCCGTGGTATCCTCCTGTAAAGGAAATAATTCCATCTCTGCCCGTTTTGATCTTAGCTAGTTTCATTGCTGCTTCCACAGCATCTGAACCTGTTGGTCCACCAAAAGAAACTTTGTACTTGTATCGTAGATTTTCAGGTAGTTTAGCGAGTATTTTTTGAATTAAATCTAGTTTATTCTCAGTGGGAAAGTCTAGCGCATGTATCAATTCGTCTTGTTGGGCTTTTACATACTCCAAGACAAATTCATTGCAATGCCCAACATTTAATACTCCTGCACCGCCAAAAAAATCTAAAAAATAATTCCCATCTACGTCTTCAATAATACTGCCTTTTGCTCGTCTAATAGCGATGGGCATACTCCTAGGATAGGAAACTACCTTTCCTTCAATTTGATTCTGTAATTCTAATAACTTGCTTGACTTTTTTCCGGGAAGATTGGGTGTAATAATCCTTGCCTCCTCAGAAAGGTGAAAATGTTCGAGTGATACCATTAAAAAAAATATTAATCTTGGGTTAAGGATAAAAGGCACGACGGAACACAAAGCGACTTGTCTCATGTAACACCGTGATTTTAAGCTAAAACTATTTTAATCTTTTATTCCGTCATTCACGACAATAAGTAAATTATAACTTACCTTCTTCAAAGCTCTTCAACCTTAAGTTACTTAATTTTTTTTGTTGAAATTTTTTGTTATTGTCCCCCTCAAAACATTATTTCAATACTCAACCAGAAAAGAAAACTCTGCTCTCTTCATACCAATTTTCCTAAGAAAACAGACACAAAAGATCATACTAATTGTCTTCTTTGTAATTGTGTGAAATGTTCACACAATTACAAATTATAAATTGCTTTTAAAATTTTAAATCAATTTTGTTCATTCCAAATATGTGCATTGCACAAAAGCGAATGTTCATTTTGCTAACTGTCTATATTAGAACGAAATTTGGGTGTTTTTTTTATATGTTTTCATTCCAAATTTATAAAAATTTACAGAATACTTTAACAAAAAAACAAAAAAAACATGTTAAACAATGAAGATGGCAATAAAAGCGACTAAATTCTGCTTGTATTTTACAAATTATGAATCTGGCAAGTTGCATTGTTGATGTCTTTTGTTGAATACAAATTTCTCATTAACCATATTTGCTTTCCACAGACTCCTACTTTACAAGCTCTCCATATTCGAACTTTATAATTCGATCGCAACAAGAATAGTACATATCATCATGCGTAATGGCTACGATGGTTTTCCCTTTACTCTTTAAATCAGGGATAATTTGTGTGTAAAAGTATTTTCTAAAATAAGGGTCTTGCTCTGCCGCCCATTCATCGAAAATAAAAATATCTTTCTCTTCCAATATTGAGTAGATAAGGGCAAGTCTTTTTTTCTGACCTGAAGACAGCTCATTACTCAATTTATTATCAAGTTCATTTTGTGGAATTAATTTGGAAAGATTCATTTGTTCTAGCAAACCAATCAGAAAGGAGTTTGAAGGAAGTAGGTCAAAACCATCGTAATTCTCGGAAAAAATATGGTTGTCTGAAAAAATACAGGAGATGGAATCCCTATAATGAGCTCTATTTTTGTCGGTAACCAGCAACTCATCGAAGTAAATCTCTCCAGAGAATGGGGCAAAAAGACCAGAAAGCAGATTGATAAATGTACTTTTTCCGCTTCCATTTCCTCCGGTTATAAAAATGACTTCGCCTTTTTTTATGGTCATATTGACTGGCTTCAACTCAAAGGCAGCATTTCCGTTTTTATCCAAATATTTATACCTCAAGTTTCGAACGGAAATGTTCTTTAGTAGTGTCATTTTTTGAGAAGGATCAGAGATATCATTGTACGTCCGATTCTTTGAAGCCATTCTTTTAAACTCATTAACTCTGCGTAAGGACACTCTAAAACTGAGGAAGCTTTTTATCAAGCTAATAAAAATGGTGATTGGCCCCATTAAGAAGAGTACCGTTACCAGAAATCCGGCAATGACCTGATTATTCACCTCAAAAAGTAATGGCAATACAAATAGAATTATCCCTATGACCAAGTAAAAGAAGTACTCTCCTAACAAATCATTAACAAGTACTCCAATTTCTGATTTTGTATTCAGTTTTACCGCTTTCTCTCTATTGTCTGTGAGATGATCGTAATAAATAGTATTATTTCGCCTACTACTCATTTTAATGCTCTTAAAGCCATACAAAAAATCGTTCAGCTGACTCATGAATGAATCACTTAACTCTCTTGATTCATCCATATACCCTTCTATGGTTTTATTTCTATACACATAGATAATGCTCAACAAGAAGATAATTCCTAACACTAATAAAGCGCCCTTGGGATAAATCCAAAAGAGATAGATGACTCCAACAACGATCATAATGATGGCATTAAAAAATGCGGTAAATACTTCTGGGAGACTTTGCAAAGTTCCAACATCACCTAATACAGTCCGTACTTTTGCGTCACCAAACTTTAAATAGGACTCGTAGTTAGACAACCTCAGTTCATTCAAAATCTGAAGGACCATATCCTTTCCAAAATTCAGTGTTAATCGTACCATCTTCGCCTTAAAAAAGTAGGCCATCAGAGCAGATCCAATGATTAGAACCACAAACACCATCCAGTCATTTTCATTGACAAAAGGCAGCGAAGCTCCTGTAATTTTATAATTAATTAAAAATAATAGACTTGCCCGCCACAGACCATTTACCAACGCAAAAAGCCCTAGTAGTGCAAATATCTTTCTGCGTTTTAAATTGAGTAATCCTAAAAAGGTTGTTTCTTTCAAAAGGAAATTGTTCTTAATATAATTTGTCTAGACCCTAAGTTTATTTTGATAAAATTCTTGATGTATTTTTTGTGCTATCAAATTGGCATATTCAAAAATAAAAAAATGATCCCCTTCCAAAATCTCAAAGGAACATTCGGAAGATGTTTCATCTTGCCAAGCATGCATTCCATCCATAGTGACCAGACCTTTTCCTTCTCCGATCTCTTCTGTTCCCATCAGAATTCTCACTGGAATTTGAAAAGGTGTATCCATTGGTTTGTAGACATACTCTTCAATTGCACGTACATCTGATTTCATAATGGGATAATACATTTCTAAGAGTTCTTTTGAAGCCAATATCTCTTTGGGCAACCCTCCTAATTCTTCCATTCTTTCCCAAAACAAATTTTCTGGCAGTGTAGATTTTATATCTTCAATTCCCTCAAAACTGGGCGCTCCATGACCAGTAAAGAAAAGACAAGAAGGTGTATTCAAATCTCTTGCGACAATTCTTTTTGTCAATTCATAGCCCAATAATGACCCCATGCTATGACCAAATAAAATGTAATTACAATTTTCTATCTGGGAAGAAATTGCGCTCATGAGATTATCCACCATGCTGTCAACATCGTCTAACAATTCTTCACCTATGCGACTTCCTCTTCCAGGCAGTTCCAAAGTGATCCAATCAAAACCACTTGATATCTTTTTCTGCAATGGGATAAAGCTGTATTTATTTCCACCTGCGAAAGGAATTGCAATTATTTTATTGGATTTTAGCTTCATGATTTCATATTCCTCATCCAAGTTTGTTGGATATAAAAATGTACGATAAACAACTATTTATTGATGGGTCTATAACTTTCCTTTTCTCTACCACTTTTATATTGAAGTCTCTCTTGTAGTTACAGTTGGGCTAATTTAAAAAAAATAAACCACTATGGATTTGAAATCAATAGTTTTATACAAAAAGAATGAAATTCTTTATTTACACTATTCTATTATCCAATTACCTTCCTCTGAGTTGGATTTACCCTTATGATGTTCAAGATATTCCTGAACCATTTTATCAGTTATCTTGCCTGTACTCTAAGCTCCATAACCAACAGCCCAAAAGTGACGACCCCAATATTGTTTTTTCAACTTTGAAAACTCTTGTTGTAATATCCGAGAAGAACGACCTTTTAGTTTCTTCACTAAAACACTTACACTCAAAGAAAGTGGGTATTCAACATGCATATGAATATAATCCTTACTTACTACACCTTTTAGAATATGAACATTCTCAGAATTACATATTTGAATCAGCAAATCACGATAACGAATATCTCCTTGCAAAACACAATATCGGTATTTCGTTCCACAAACAATGTGACAACTCAAATTGCTTATTGAATGTGAATTCTTTCGATAATTTGACATTCAACAAAACTAAAACATTTATAGAAACTAAAGTAACTGCAATGAAATTGCAGGGTTTTAACCTTTAACTAGATAATAAATTTCCAACGAATCTGCCAAATAAGAATTGAAAAGTCTAACATTTACAACGTTATTCTTTGGTTAATATTAGAATCAAGCGGCTATAAGGTTCACTGCTGAACGCCTTAGGCAATTCCTCTTGACACTTTACTTTGTATCCAATTGCTTCCGCTGTTTCAATCACCTCTTGATTGGATTTTGGCCGCTTCTCTGAAAAAAGTACAGGGATCCCATATTCAACGACATTATTTACAAATACAAGTCCGTTATGATCTAGAATTGAGAAGATGCTCTTAAACAATTCTTTGTAATCAACATAGTTTATGATTTGAGAAATGACCACTGAATCATAATAATTCGCATGCGCATTAAATGCTTCCTTCATTTTTAGTTTTAAATGATCTGTAAATGATTCAGAATTCATATTTAAATCAAGAATGTTGCATTTGAATGTGTTGTCCAGCCATTCAATTACATTTATATCGTTCTCTAAAAAGCTTATTTCAAGATTTTCTATGACTTCATCAGGAAATTCTTCCGAAAAAATAATGGGCGTAAAAAATGGACCTATTTCTAGGTATTTCTTTCCTAAATTGTAACTGTTTTCTAGTAGATAGGGCAATATTTTTCTGCCGGTAACAATCATTCTTACTCTTGCTTCGGCATCAAATTCTTTCCCAAACTTATTCTCTTTTAGTGACCAACCCGGCCAACTAACTACATTTTTTTTTGTGTTCATTGTTCGAACGAAACTGTTTTGTTGTTGAACTGATTTAAACTTTTTTAATTTTTCTTTTTATGACTCTTAAGAAAGGTAATCCAACTTTGTTTTAAGCTATCAGCCAAACACCGCTTCCTATAATGATAGTATACCGAATTCCATGTCAAGAAATTCTCTTCAAATAATGCTTTTACAGGTAATTGATTCCATTGTGCGCCAGTCTTTAGCTTGTAGAGATTCCCATTAACGATTTCAACCAACGGAACTGTCGGTGGAAAACCTCGTTTTGTTTTGGGAATAAGTGGAACTATTTCCATTTCTATCGTATCTTTGTCTAGCACTATGTATATAAGGGGTTGTTTTTAAATTATTTACGCTTTCCAACGCAAATCTCAACAACCCTGTTTTATTTCTAAAAAAATAGTTTAGATTCTAGTATTCAATTCTTTTTTATTGATTTCGATTACTAAACCCAATCAAAAATTTTAAAACTTCAAACGCTAATGAGCAAACATACTTTTTTGATAAGTGAAGTAATTGATACTTTTAGTGTATCGCTTATACAAATGTTGCTTGAATATCTTGAAAATACAAGTTTTTGTTGTCTGAATTTATAATTTCTGTGATTTTCATATACAATTGGGTTTTTAGCTTATTTACCGCTGAACCCGACTAATCTATTATTCCCAAAAACAGGATAAGGGTATTTGTAATTAAGTAATCATTATACTTTTCTTAGTAATCCATAAACTGAATTAAAGATTGCTTGTTATGATTAAACATATATACAATTATCAAATCAGATACGATCCAAATCAAGGAACACAATTACAGTAGACTTTTGGGGAAATTATAGTTCAGATTAGAAGATAATAAATTAACATATATTCGTAATACGGAAAACCAAAAAACAATTGAAAAATATTATTCTCTAATAATAAAAAGGCACTAATAATTATACTTAGAACATATCCGAATATGAATGAATAGAAGAAGTAATTGATTAGGAAAATATAGTCTTGGACCTTCCTGGGTAAACTACCCTGAGAACCGAACTCTAAAAAATTTCGATATCAGGGTATTTTGGAAATCGTAAACGACCTGAAAAGCAATAAAACCAAGCTAATCATAGGGTAAGCTAATGATCAATAATAAATATTCTTAAGAATTGTATTAGGTAATTTTTGATCAAAAAATTGGTGAAATTTTAAAAAAACAGCACGTCAAAACAGCACATTTTGCGTTTTTTCGATGTTTTTTCTAGAAAGAAAACAATTATAAACAAAAATAACCACCTCTATATGAGATGGTTACTTAGTGTCGGGAAGTTTTTATCCTTTTATTAAGAAAACTCTTTGTATCCTGTTTATATTTTGAAAAAATAGATTCTCCCAAACTATCTTTAATTTCGATATTTATAGTTGAGATTTGATTTGATAGTTCTTTAATATTAGAAATTTCTCCCATAATATTTTCGTAATCCTGAATTTCAGAAACCCTTTCATTCCAAAACGTTAAACTTAGGTGTTTGATAATGCTATCATCAATTTTAGAAAAAGGATTGATATATGATAATATATTTTCTTCTTCAATATCCTTATCAAGATTATGTAGAGGTATTTTTATTGCACTTTGGTTAAGAGCTTTCCCATCAAAAAGAGGAATAAATATAATAGACTCAATATTTGATTCAATTATTATCCTCTTGAAACTAAAGTAGTCAGAATTAAGAGAGTTTTGAACTAGAATACGTGCAGCTATAAGTGATATTAAATATGTATCAGCGTCAATATCACAGGTTAGTAAAAGTCTATTACCAAGTTCACTATTAGTATTATTTACTTCAATTGTAAAACACAATCCAAAATCATCAAATATTTTTTGTCTTTCTCTCTTTATTCTTTTAGTTAAATTGTTCTTAGTTTCTTAAAAAATCTTTATCGCATTTTTGCGAGCCTTATTATTTATGTTACCCTTTTGGTTTAAGATTTGTTTCCAACAATAAAATAAAGTTATAAGGTATGACCACAAAAATCTATATTTTTTTGACTTCGAAATTAAAAAAACTTCCCCCCAAAACCTCCCACCTGTGTTATAGAAATTAGTATATTTTCAAAAAACAGACACTTAAACATCTTATTTACATATACTTATAATAAAAAACGAAAATTGTGATCTTCGGATAAATATTTGTAGTGTTACACACTTTTTAAGGGTGAAAAAAAGGTTTTTGAGAAAAAAAGACTAAAAAACAAAAGGTTAAAACATTTAAAATCAATTTTTTAACCTTTATTAGTAGCGGGAACAGGACTCGAACCAGTGACCTTCGGGTTATGAGTTCTGAGGTTCAACAGAAGTTATAAATTAGTATTCAAGATTATTATCAAAAACTTAATTAAGCATTGTTAATTTGTGTTAAATAAATTTCATTTGTTTAGTTTTACATATTAGAATGAAACTAGTGTTAACTTATTGTTTTTGAATATTTAATAAGCTATTAATCTCTTTAATATCTTGAATCAAAAAGTTTGAACTTTGAATCATCGGGGTCACAAATAGGTGGTTTGAATACTGCCATGGTCACTGAAGGCAGGTTTGAATCCTGCCGAGATTTATACTCTTAAATAGTATAAAATAAAAGGTGCGTATTTCGGTTCGTAAATTCGTAAAAATACCACAAACAACTAATTATCATGCATTTAAAAATAGCTAGATAGTTCCTCTTTCTCCGCGAAAGCCTTGTAAACAAATGATTTACAAGGCTTTTTTATACTTTTTTATAATGAACCGCAGATAATTCAGTAAGCATTTTTGCCAGCTGCTCTCGAGTTATATCCCGTTGAGGATTGGCAAGTACCTCATATCCTACTATAAATTTTTAACTGTTGCTGACTTTAAGAATGGGGATATCACTCTAAGGTAAAATTGTACTTCCTATCATACTATTTGGTAAGCTTTCTAACCAAGTCTCCTAACCCTCGCCCATTATCCGAGAGTCTAAAAAAATGTTATTTTTTAATTTAATTGACCATCATTTAGTACTACACTCTAATTAAAAATTAAAGGTTTATCTTGTGCAAAAGGGAATACTGGTGAAGGTTTTCTTGCGCTTTCAAGAATTAAAAGCATTTCCTTCACTATTTCAGGATGTTGGTTAGCAATATCAACTTTTTCACCAATATCTATTGAAAGATCATACAACTCTATGGAAGCATTTGGGTTTTGAAACACATTATATTTTACTGCTTTCCATTTACCCATGCGCACTGCTTGTCGACCTCCTTTTTCATGAAATTCCCAATACAGATAATCATGTTTTTTCTGCTTATCATTTTGCTCTAATAGAGTAGGAAAAAAAGATATTCCGTCTAATCTATTATCTAGGGTATACCCTGTGATATCTGCCAATGTAGGGAATACATCCCAAAAAGCAGAGATTTGATCAGTTGTGCTATTCGCTTTTATTTTCTCTGGCCATTTTACAATCATAGGTACTCGTATACCTCCTTCATACAGATCTCTCTTGTACCCTCTTAGTAACCCATTACTATTAAAAAAATCAGGATCTGCTCCCCCTTCATTATGAGGACCATTATCAGATGTGAAAATAATAATGGTATTCTCGGCGATACCAAGTTTCTCAACTGTATTGATGATCTCACCTACTTGTTGATCAAGAAGATCGATCATGGCAACAAAAGCAGTGTGGGGTTCTTTTTGTGATTCATATTGCCCTTGTCTATATTCTGGTCCTTCGTCATAACCTTTATAAGGAATTTCACCAGCAAATTGATTTCGATATTTTTTCATAATCCTCTCGGGTGCTGCTAACTCAGCATGAGGAATGATACTAGGTATATACAAAAAGAATGTAGTATCTTTATTTTTTTCAATAAACTCTATTGTTTTTTGATGAATAAGCTCTGGTCCATACACACCTTTTCCTCCATTCAGATTTTCTTTAATTACAATAGAATCTTTATCATACCATAAATGTTCTGGATAATAATGATGTCCCAATCGCTGGCAGTTATATCCAAAAAAAGTATCAAAACCCTGATTGGTAGGATCCCCTTCAGACAAAGGAAAACCAAGTCCCCATTTACCAAAGGCTCCTGTAACATATCCTTGCTGTTTTAACATCTTAGGGATGATAAAAGTACTATCTGGTATTGGAAATTGACCCTCTGGTCTGACTTCTTTATTTCCTCTAACCACGGTATGACCAGTATGCATGCCTGTCATCAAAGTTGAACGTGATGGTGCACAAACAGTACTACCAGAATAGTGTTGGGTAAAAAGCATTCCTTCTTTGGCCAATCTATCAATATTAGGAGTAGTGAATTTTTGTTGCCCGTAACTGCTTAAATCTCCATAACCAAGGTCATCTGCCAATATATATATGATATTAGGGTTGGGCTCTAATACTTTTGGCCCCATCTTTTGCGTATCATTTTTAATAGCATATACACAAGATATAAGAACTAAGAAACTAACTATCCCAATAATGATTATGATATTTTTCTTTCTCATTTTTATAACTATTCTTTCTTAATAAATAGAAAAGGACATAGAACAAACTAATTCAATATATTCTACGTCCTTTTAAATAAACAAAAACTAAAATCTATCTATATCCATTATTTGTAGGGTCGGATTCTAATAAATTTGGGTTTAATAAAATTTCGCTTTCAGGTATAGGATATAATACATGGTAAGGTTGAATATTATCTCCAGGGTTATTAAAAGATCTATGTTGAACATTTCTCACCACGTCTATCAATATACCCCAACGTATTAAATCCATTCTTCTATGGCCTTCTGCACAAAGTTCGAACTTACGCTCATCGTACATAGCCTCTCTAAATTCTGATTGCGTCATCCCGCTCCAGGGTTGATCAGGCTCAAAAGCACGTTCTCTGACTGCATTCACATATTGATAAGCACCACCAGGACCTGATAATTCATTTTCGGCTTCTGCAGCCATCAAGTATATATCGGCCAGGCGAAATATCACGTTATTTTCTGGATGACTCTGCCTCGGAGAATTGATACCATCTAAATTCCACATCTTTCTGAAATACGGGAATTTAAGTTCATACCCTAAATATTCTTTTACAACGGTCACTTCATACCTTAGGTCTCCAGGTTGCCAATTGGCTTGATCTGCTAATTCTGGGAGTACTACAGCCCATCCAAAACCATTCATTTCTTCTCCTTGTGTTGCCAGATCTGCTCTTAACAAATCTGCTCTTGTTGGAGTATCTGGACCTCCTGGTCGATTGTTTCTATTTTTGGGTTCATCTCTAAGACGTGGGTTAAAATCGTCTGTACGTTGTGTTACCCCGTCTCCAAAAACAGAATTATCATTAGAAAAATCTATCACAAATATTTGTTCTGCATTGTATTGATTTTCAAAATCACTTTGATCAAATACATCCGCAAAATTGTTTAATAATCTATGAGGAGAATTATTAATAATAGTAAGACATTCATCTTTTGCCAATTGCCACTCTTTATCAAAAAGATGGAACTTTGCTTTTAAAGCCGTGGCAGCCCACTTTGTAGCTCTACCTAGTTCGGCATTATCATATTCACCAGGAAGTAAATCAAAAGCTCGCTCGAGATCTTCTTTCATATCTGATCTGATTTGATCTTTTGGAAATCTTTCCAAAGAACCCAATTCATCCAGGGGTAACAATTCTCTAAAATACGGAACATCCCCCCAGGTATTAGTAAGATGATAATATGCAAATGCTCTTATAAATAGACATTCTCCTAATGCTCGGTCACGTACTCCTTCAGACAGGTTTTCATTTCCTTCTATTTTTTCTATAAAAAGCGAAGCATTACGTACGACTTCATAAAGAGCAGCCCAGGTGCCTCTACCATCACCAACGCCTTCTGCAATTAGGTAATTTGTAACCTCTCTGTTTACATTTCTATTAGGTGCTGTTTCATCTGCTCCATTTTGATATATATTTTCTAGACCTCTTCCTCTATATAATGGGCCTTTATGTAGTATTCTATAGAGACCATTTGTGGCCAATATAGCTTCATTATCATTATTGAAGAAATTATCTGTTGCAATTTGATCCCTAAGATCTTCTTCTAGAAATTTATCACACCCTACTATAATGGATATCCCTAATAACATGAAGAGAATTCTTTTTATTATTTTTTTCATCTTGAATATCGTTATAATTAAAATTTCATTTTAAAACCAGCTGTAATACTTGTCGCATATGGGTATTGACCAGCAGCAAATCCTTGAGATACCGATCCGAATTCATTATTAGTACTCCCTGAGGTAAAAGTGTTAACCTCTGGATCCCCTAATCTAAAATCAGAGAATAATAATAAATTATTACCGGCAACATAAATATTAACAGCATCAAAAATAGTACTAAGACCAGGCATCTTTTTTACAGGAACATCATATCCTAAAGTTACAGTACGTAACCTTAAAAAAGATCCATCTTCTATATTTACGGTACTATTAGGATTAAAGATGCTTAAAGAGGTACCTGCACGAGGAACATCTGAGGTTTCGTTTACCCCCGGTATCCAACGATCCAGAACTCTTGGGTCTAGATTTGCAGTATCTCTACCATAGAAGGATTGTTGAGTACGGATATTAAAAATATCGCCTCCATATTGTCCTTGAAAGAAAATGTCAAGAGAAATTCCCTGATAAGAAAATGTATTGCGGATCCCGCCATAAAAATCTGGTTGAGGACTACCTATAATTATTGCATCATTATTATTAATTATTCCATCGCCATCAACATCTCGAAAACGCGGACTTCCTAAAAATGCTCTCCCTTCTAGGCCATCGTCTATGATTTCTTGCGGATCCTTGTAGGTCCCTAAGTATTCAGCGCCAACAAATACAGGCATAGGTTGCCCCACAACTAACCGAGCAGATGTAAAACCTTGATTTCCTGTATTTTGAATATTGATAAATTCTTCTTTCCCTAAGTCTAACACTTTACTTTTATTAGTCGACAATATCAAAGAAGTCTCCCATTTAAAAGTATTGGTATTAATATTTATGGTATTTAATGAAAATTCGAATCCTGTGTTTTCTACACTACCAACATTCTCTAACAATCGACCTCCTGCAGTATCAGGAAGATCCCTAAATAATAAAAGATCTTTTGTTGTTTTTTTATAATAATCAACTTCAAACGAAATGCGATTATTAAATAAACCAAGCTCTAGTCCTAAATCCAGTTGTTCTGTAGTTTCCCACTCCAGACCATCGGTTCCAGGGGTTCTTAATACTACTGCCGGCACCAAGTTTTCATTAAAAAAGGTGAATGTAGAGCTAAATAAATCTAATGAATTATATGCAGGCACTCCTTGTTCACCAACGATTCCGAAACTAGCACGCAATTTTAATCGGTCTATAACATCTGAATCTCTTAAGAAGCTTTCTTCGCTCATATTCCAACCAGCACCAATAGATGGAAAGAATGCGTATTTTTTACCTTCTTCAAAAACTGAGGACCCATCTTCTCTTCCAACTAATGTGAGTAAATATTTGTCTTTAAATGTGTAATTGATACGGCCTAAAAATGATACTAGTGTTCTTTGACTATACCCTGATCGTACTTGATATGTCTCTGGATCTGATCCTGCAGCTAAGTTATTAAACTCTAAGACATCATTTGGAAATCTGTCTGCAGAAGCAAATGCCCTTTCTGTTGTAATCTTTTGCCAGGTAAATCCTCCTAGTATTTTAAGTGAGTGATCCCCAAAATTTTTGGAATATGTAAACGTATTTTCATTTAAAACATCTTTTCTCGCTACAGTCTCTACACTTCCAAATCCTCCTTCTTGCCTGGCTAATCTTTGTGGAAGTACTCCTGGTCGGTAGTCGTTTCTTTTAATAAAATTTAATGTGGCTCCAACGGTAGACTTTAATTTAAAATCTTTAAAAAGTTCATATTCAAAATACACATTAGTGATTAGGTTTGTAACAATATCATGATCTACATTTAAGCGTGCATCTGCCACGGGATTTCTTTGAATACTTCCACTTATTGGGTGTGAATCTGTATAATTACCGTCCTCATCAAATATAGCTCTAGCAGGAAGAACACTATTAATAATTCCTGCAAAGTCTACTTTACCATTTTCTCGTTTATAATTAGATAAATTCAATCTAATACCTGTTTTAAAGCGATCAGAAGCATTAATATCCAGGTTTGTACGAAGTATAGCTCGTTCTAAGCCAGACCTCTTTAGTATACCTCTTTGATTAAAATAGTTCATAGAGATATAGTAATTAGCATTTTCTGTATTTCCAGCAATAGATAGATCGGTATTGCTAACAGTTCCCATTTGAGACACTTCATCAATCCAATCTGTATTTGGCACCTCATTAGGGTTTGGATAAAATAAATCTATCGTAGGGTCTGTGAATCCAATTGGAAGACTTACGCCATTTACGGTCACATCTGGACCGGGTATAAATTGTCTCGCCTCATTAACATAATTTGCATAATCTACCCCTCCAACCAGTTCAATTTTATTTGCTAATTGTTGTATCGTAGTAAATTGATTTACAGAAATGACTGGTTTTCCGGCAGATATACCTTTACCACTTTTTGTAGTAATTAAAATTACCCCTGCTGCTCCTCTTGTGCCATAAATTGAAAGTGCAGTAGCATCTTTTAATATTTGTACAGATTCTACATCATTAGTATTAAGAGTGTTTAAATCAAAACCACTACCAACAATAAAACCATCAATAACAAAAAGAGGATCGTTGTTACCATTAATAGAACTTGCTCCTCTAATCCTAATGGTAGTACCAGCACCCGGAGCTCCGTTATTAGAGGTCACTTCTACCCCTGCAGCTCTACCTTGTAGGGTTTGATCTACTCTTGCTATAGGTTGATTTTGTATCGTTTCTGCATTTATTGAAGCTACGGCAGAGACTAAATTTTTCTTGGTCGAGGTACCGTAACCAATAACGATCACTTCATCTAGAGTTGCTACATCTTGTTCTAAAGCTATACGCAAATTCTTATTACTTCCAACAGTAATTTCTTTGGTGATATAACCTACATAAGAAACTACTAAAACGTCAGATGGTTTTGCATTTATAGCAAATTTCCCATCAAAATCGGTTGTAGTCCCTGTAGTAGTCCCCTTGATTAAAACGGTGATGCCAGGGATAGACACACCACTATTATCTGTAATAGTTCCTGTAATCTCATTTTGCGCAAAAAGATTAGTTAAAGAGAAACTAAAAAAGATGAATAGAAATAATATTTTTGCCTTCATACAATTATTGATTTGTGTTATACTTTTTTTGTTAATACTTGTAAACCCAATAAAGCTCGATTTTTAGATTTTTGAGCAAGTTAAATATATGACCATTGCTTTTTTTTAACATATCATTTATTAGGTAAAAATGTTGCATTACCAAATTATTTGGTCTTAATCTATACTTTGCAACATTTGATACCCTATTATTAAACATGATGAAACCTTATCATCACGTAAAACCAAAAATACCATCCTAAATTATCTTATGTTTATTGTTTTCTACCTATGGATTCTTAAAGTTTTAACTATTTCTTTTTAGATTTTAGTAAATTTATAGGCATAGAGTTAGAAAATCGTCAGTGTTAATAATTATGATATGATAAGAATTTTATTCATAATAAGTGTTCTTTTGATATCCTGTAGCATATCTGGGCAGTCAGCAAAAATGTATTTTCATGAGCTTCAGACAAAAGACATGGCCTTTAGTAGAAAAGTAAACACACTACTAGAAGATAGCTATGGTTTTCTTTGGATTGGTACTCAAGAAGGATTATATCGTTATGATGGCAATACTATAAGAGAATATCAATCCAATGTATTTGATGAAACGTCTCTTCCTAATAATAGTATAAACTCTATTGTAGAAGATAAAAATCAAAACTTATGGATTGGTAGTGAAAGTTATTTAATATTCTATGATAGGAAAAAGGATAGCTTTAAAGGCTTTTATAAAGATATTACATCTTTTTCTCTTTTTTGTACAGAAGACGGAACCGTTTGGGCTAACTTGAGAGGTAGTGGCTTAGTTAAAATATCTATCTGTAATACTGATCAAATTATCTTTGACACACATTTTAATTATGACAATAGTCTTTCACAATCTATTAAAGTTGTAAATACTTTTTATGAAGATGATTATAAAAAGTATTGGATCGGAACCTCAAAAGGCATATTCATTTTAGACCGCACTGGTCATCTTAAACCAACTAATATCGAAAATGAAACATCTGTAATTGCAGATAATGGTGACAATTCTTTTCTAATGGCTTCAGATAATGATATTCACATATTAGGATATAAAAAAGATTCTAATACTCTCAAAATTCTGAAATCATATGAAAATATTACAGGTATAGATGACACTACTATAAAAATAACGTCCTTAACTAAAATAGGAGATAAAATAGTATGGGTTGGTACTACTAATGGCCTTATAAAAGGAGAACTTATAAATAATCAATATTCCTGGAGTAAATTTGCTGCAGACTATGATAAAAAGGGGTACCTATTAAATGATAAAATTAATAATACGATTAAAGATCGTTATGGAAACCTCTGGATAGGTTCATTAAAAGGAGTCAATAAAGTAATTGGTAAAGCATCAATATTCGAATCAAATACTATTAATTCTTATAATGAATCGCTCAAAAACAATAGAGTCCAAACCCTATTTATAGATGACCTGGGTACTATTTGGATTGGTTATGAAAACCACGGTCTTTATAAATATGAAGAGCATACAAACACCTATACTAAAATTCCTTTCCCCGAAAGTTACATTACATCCATACAATATTCAAATACCAAAGACAAGCTTTTAATATCAGGAGAAAAAGCATTGTATGAATTATCTGATTTCAGAAATGATATTTCTATCAACAGCACAAAAATGGTGAAGGAAGTCACAGGAGAAATCATGGATGTAATTACCTTAAGTGAGGATGAGATTTGGGTAGGAAATTGGGTAGGAGGAATTGATATTATTAATACTAAAAACAAGTTATCTCCTTTTAAAAACAAAGTGATAGATGAAATGAAAGGAAAACATATTTCAGTATTATTTAAAGATAATAATGTAATATGGATTGGTACGAGAGGCAAAGGGTTATTTAAAGTTGATTTGGATAATAAGGAAATGATAAATTATACCCCAACCCATAAAAATGGTATCTCATCTAATGCTATTCTATGTATTGCAAAAGATCAGGAAGGCCTTATTTGGATAGGAACAAGAGGCGGGGGGCTTAACAAATACCTCTCTAAAGAAGATACTTTTATATCCTTTGATAAAAATGATGGACTACCATCAAATATTGTTACCGCAATTGAGGCCGATAGTAAAGACAATCTATGGCTAAGTACAAAGGATGGTTTAGCCTTATTCAACAAAAGCAATAACTCTTTTTCTGATTTTGGTCTTGAAGATGGTATCACACCAAGAGAATTTGTGTATAACTCTAGCGCTTCAGACAAACTAGCTAGTAATTTATTTTTTGGTTACGACGATGGGTTTTATAAAGTAAACACCGAAAAGCTGAAGCAAAATAACCTAGTTTCTAATACAGTAATTACAAAAGTTAGGAATTTTGGAAAAGAAACTAAAATTAAAAACGGGAAAACAATTGCCAAAGAAAAAGTGTCCTTAAACCCTTTGGTTAATGATTCTTTACAGTTTTCATATACCCAAAACAATATCGCTTTCGAGTTTTCATCTCTGGACCTTACAGCTCCAAACAAAAATGAGTATGCCTATATGTTAGAAGGTATACATGATTATTGGATTCATGCTATAGAAACAAATAGAAATGCCAATTATAATAGTCTCGATCCTGGCACTTATACCTTTAAGGTAAAAAGTTCTAATAGCGATGGAATCTGGAATAAAACCCCAGCTACAATAACATTTACAATATTGCCCCCTTTCTGGAGAACAACCCTTGCATACATAATATATTCTTTGATCTTAATTTCATTAATCATTGCATGTATTATATTGATTAGAAGATGGTATCGATTAAAGAAAAACCTGGTTATGGAAACCATTAGTAGAGAAAAAGATAACGAGCACAACAGGATGAAAATGGTCTTCTTTACAGATATTTCACATGAATTACGAACTCCGCTTACCTTGATTCTAGGGACTATAGAAAAAGTAATAACAGAAAAACAATACAAGTTAAGTTTACAAACAGCGCAACGTATTTTTAATAACTCATTACGCATGAATAGGCTTATTAACCAAATCATGGATATAAGGAAACATGGTGCGGGTGAGTTTAAAATTGCAGTTCAAAAATTAAATATTGTAAACTATATCAATAAAACTAAAAATGCTTTTAATGATTTTGCGAAAATTTATCATATCAATTACTCATTAAAAGTTGAAAATGAAAGTATAACAGGTTGGTTTGATCCAGAGATATTAGAAAAAATCTTATTCAACCTTCTTTCTAATGCTTTTAAGTATACTCCTGAACAAGGAAAAATTATTGTTACTATCGACACTGTTAAAGGAGAAGCAGTAAAAAATAAAAACCTGAAACGCGGAAAATATCTAGTATGTGTTGTAAAGGATAATGGAATTGGGATTCCTAAAGAAGATCTTCAACAAATTTTTGATAGATACTATCAGTCCACAAAAACTCCAACCAATCAAATACCCGGTACAGGTATAGGCATGGAACTTGTTCATAAATTGATCGAAACACATCATGGAGTTATAACTGTAGAAAGTAAAGAAAATGTATTCACAGCGTTTACATTTTATCTGCCTATAGAAAAGAAACATTATAAGAGTTTTGAGATCAATAAATCTCAAAAAATAGTAGCAACAGAAAATGAAGCATTAACTAGGATAGAGTATACAGAGAATTCAGAATCTGATACAGATACCAGTTCTGAAAGTAATACAAAGAAAAATGGCAAGCAAACCATATTAATTGTAGACGACAATAAAGAACTAAGAAGTATGGTTAAAGATGAACTTTATAAAGATTTTAATGTATTACAAGCTGGTAATGGAAAAGAAGGTTATGAAATTGCAATAACAAAAAAACCTGAACTGATTATCACCGATATCATGATGCCCGTTGAAGATGGAATATCTTTTCTTAAAAGAATAAAAGACAATAAAGAAATAAGTCATACTCCTGTATTTATGTTAACTGCAAAAGGTTCATATGATGCAAAAATCCAATGTACATCAATTGGTGCAGATGATTTTATAGAAAAACCTTTCAGTCTTGAATTTTTTAAATGGAAAGTAAGAAACACTCTACTAATTAGAAAACAACTAAAAGAAAAGTATAGTAGAGTAATTACTGCCGAACCTTCAGAATTACAACTACTGTCTAATGATGAGAAATTTATTCAAAAACTTGTAAAAATTATTGAAAACTCACTAGAAGACAATTTATTGGGAGTTGAATACTTAGCCTCAGAAGCCGGTATGAGTCGTGCAAATTTGTATCGAAAATTACAGAGTATTATTAATGACACTCCCGTTAATTTCATTAAACAGATTCGGTTAAAAAGAGCTGTTCAATTACTTAAAGATAGCAGTCTTTATATTTCTGAAGTTGCATACATGACGGGGTTTAACAATACAAAGTATTTCAGCAAATGTTTTCATAAAGAATTTGGTATGAGTCCAAGCGATTATGCAAAAAAAATTCAAGAAGACGACGAACAACAACACTCTGAAGAAAAAGATATTGATAAACTCATTACTCCAAAATAGAAATTATCAATATATCGTATACACATATTCTAATAATTAGCCCACAGAAATTAAATTCACTTAAATGCTAGAAAATACTAGTTATTATAGATCTGATACAACATTTTTATGCCTTATCTGAAACAAAAATTGACGGATAAGAACATTAGGATATCTAATTTAGTCTTCAAAAGCAACATATATATTATGATATCGATATCAGTAAAAAAAACATATATATCACATTTATTTTTTCTTACTCTATCACTACTATTTTACTCTACTTGCAAAGGTCAAAAAAAAGAACTCAACAATAATACAAAACCAAATGTAGTATTGATTTTTATTGATGATCTCGGCTGGAAAGACCTCGGTTTTATGGGTAGTGAGTATTATGAGACTCCAAATCTAGATGCATTTGCAAAACAAGGTATGGTCTTTACAAATGGATATGCTAGTGCGGCAAACTGTGCTCCTAGCAGGGCCTGTATGCTCTCTGGCTTAAACTCAACCAGACATGGTGTTTATACGGTTAATAGTTCTAGTAGAGGAGATACCAAAACCCGAAAACTTATTCCTGTAACCAATACATTACATCTACAAGATAGTATTTACACACTACATGAAATGTTTAAATCTGCAGGATACACTACTTCAAATTTTGGTAAATGGCACGTTGGTATAGATCCAAAAACACAAGGTGTTGATGTTAACATAGGTGGCGGTAAAGTTGGTAATCCTGGAGGTAAAGGCGGTTATTTTACTCCGTACAATATCCCAAATATTAAAGACGGTCCCAAAGGAGAATATCTAACAGATAGATTAACAAACGAAGCAATTTCTTTTATCGAAGATAATATAGATCAGAGTTTTTTTGCTTACATACCCTATTATACCGTGCATACACCTATTATGGCAAAAAAATCATGGATAACCAAATATAAAGCCAAACAAGGAGCCGATGGACAAAAAAACCCAACATATGGTGCTATGGTAAGTGCTATGGACGAAAATGTTGGTAAACTATTAAGCACTTTGAAAAAATTAAATCTAGAAGAAAACACCCTTGTGATATTCACTTCGGATAATGGTGGAGTACGATCTTTATCACGTCAAACACCATTAAGAGCGGGCAAAGGTTCTTATTACGAAGGTGGTATTAGAGTCCCACTCGTTATCAAATGGCCCGGAAAGATAAAACCTGGTACAACCTCAACAACACGGGTTGCTAATCTTGATTTTTATCCAACATTGCAAGAAATTATACAACCAAAAAAGAAAGCTTCAAAACTAGATGGAGTTGATCTTACCCCTCTATTTTCTGATCACAAAATTATCAATAGAGAACTTGTATGGCATTTTCCCATCTATTTACAAGGAGGTAAAAAAGAAGCTTTTGATTCAAGAGATCCTTTGTTTAGAACAAGACCCGGTTCTATAATTATTTCAGGTAACTGGAAACTACATGAGTATTTTGAAGATGGCGGTATTGAATTGTATGATCTTTCTAATGACCTGGGAGAACGAAATAATCTAGCAGAACAACATCCTGAAAAAACAAAAGAACTTTATAGTAAATTACTGTCCTGGAGAAAAACAAACAATGCTCCTATTCCAACTGAAAAAAATCCAGAATATGATAGTACTTTTGAAGCGTCTGAACTTGAAAAGAGAAGGATCAAATAATTCATCAAAAAAATAAATGGTTTCAAATAAACAGTATAAAAGATATAGATTAAAGTTGCTAACGATTACTTTTCTAGTAATTATTATAAGTTGCAAGCAAGAACAAAAACCTAAAGAAGTTAAAGAAACTTATTCCAAAACACATACACCAATCATCAAAGATCTTCCAGAGGGAGTAATCACTCCCAAGGGAATGATCTGGATACCGGGGGGAGAATTTACTCAAGGCGCAATACCCAATGATTCTATGGCTATGAAGCATGAAAACCCTGCTCATCCTGTTTCTGTTGATGGATTTTTCATGGATATAACTGAAGTGACTAATGCGCAGTTTAAAAAATTCGTTGATGCCACCAATTACATAACAATTGCAGAAAGAGAAATTATTTGGGAAGAAATGAAAAAACAATTACCTCCCAATAC
Source organism: uncultured Aquimarina sp. (assembly GCA_947501475.1). Classification (GTDB taxonomy): domain Bacteria; phylum Bacteroidota; class Bacteroidia; order Flavobacteriales; family Flavobacteriaceae; genus Aquimarina. Next base: position 23,285 of record CANMWA010000017.1, read on the forward strand.
TCCCAAACCACATGATTCTATCTTACAACCCGGTTCACTTGTCTTTAAAAAAACAAAAGAAAGTGTACCCAATCTTTATGATTATTCGCAATGGTGGTCATGGAAAATCGGTGCGAACTGGAAACATCCATTAGGACCAGGAAGCTCTATTAAAGGAAAAGATACCTATCCTGTTGTACATATTGCATTTGAAGATGCACTAGCCTATTGTAATTGGGCAGGCACAAGATTACCTACAGAAGCAGAATGGGAATATGCATCCAAAGGGAAAAATAAAAACACTATTTTTTTCTGGGGAAATGATAGTAGCGATCTAAGTAAACGTGCCAATACTTGGGAAGGTGAATTTCCTTCACAAAATACTAAAGCTGATAGCTATGAAAACAAAGCCCCGGTTGGCTCCTACCCTTCTAATTCATTCGGACTTTATGATATGGCAGGTAATGTTTGGGAGTGGACTCAGGATTGGTACAATGTAAATTATTACACTCTACTAAAAAAGCAAGGACAAATTCATAATCCAAAAGGAGCAGAAAAACCATACAACCCTAACAACCCAGCTATGCAGGAAAAAGTTATTAAAGGAGGTTCTTTTTTATGTAACGTCTCCTATTGTGCCAGTTATCGGAACAGCGCACGAATGGCAACCAGTTTAGATTCTTCTATGGAACATCTGGGATTTAGAACCGTGCTTACTTTGGATATGGTCAATACTCAAAAAAATAGCGAATAAAAAGGAATTTACTTTAAAACAAATCACTAAACACTCATAATATCGCATTACAGCAACAATAAATTAAAGCAAATTACACATAAATCTAATTATAATGGTGATACTATCTTTCATAGCATTTACAGCTATAGTCGCAATAATCTCATATATTTCTACTCGTAAAACCAATGAAAAAACCTCTGATGGTTATTTTTTAGGAGGAAGAAGCCTTACCGCAGGGGTAATAGCAGGTTCTTTATTATTGACCAACCTATCAACAGAGCAAATTGTAGGCCTTAATGGTCAAGCTTATGAACAAGGTATTTTGGTCATGGCATGGGAAACATTGGCAGCACTAGCTATGGTTGTCGTTGCAGTTTTTTTATTACCAAGATATTTAAAAATGGGACTCACCACCATTCCACAATTTTTGGAAGACCGATATGATAAAACTACAAAGACGATAACTTCTGCACTATTTTTATCGGGTTATGCAGTGATTTTTTTACCCATAGTGCTGTATTCTGGATCCTTGGCATTAACTACCATGTTCGATATCCCAGAAACATTTGGGATTTCGCATACCGCATCGATATGGTTTTGTGTCTGGGGAATTGGTATCATAGGATCTATATACGCAGTGTTTGGGGGGCTTAAGGCCGTCGCAATCTCAGATACTGTAAATGCTATTGGATTATTAATCGGTGGACTCCTAATCCCGATTTTTGGATTGCTTTTTATAGGAGATGGAAACATCTTTGAAGGCCTTAATTTATTATATGAAAAGGCTCCTGAGAAATTTAATGCTATTGGAAATAAAGATAGTTATATCCCCTTCTCTACTATTTTTACAGGAATGATGTTGGTGCAACTTTTTTACTGGGGAACCAATCAAGCAATTATTCAAAGAGCATTAGGTGCAAAAAACTTACAAGAAGGGCAAAAAGGATTATTATTGGCTGCTTTCATTAAAGTACTAGGACCGATTATTGTTGTATTACCAGGTGTCATTGCGTTTTACATTTTTGGAGATGGATTAGAGATTCCTGATCAGGCCTATCCCATGCTAGTAAACAAAGTATTGCCAACTGCCCTTATTGGCTTTTTTGCAGCAGTATTGTTTGGGGCAATCTTAAGCTCATTCAACAGTGCGTTAAATAGTTCTGTTACCCTTTTCGGAATAGATATTTACAAAGAATATATAAACAGAGATGCACCAGAACATATGGTGGTTAAATATGGAAAGTTATTCGGAATTGTATTAGCCATTCTCTCAATGGGTATAGCTCCTTTTATTGCCAATGCACCTTCTGGGTTATTTGGGTATCTGCAAGAAGTTAATGGATGCTATAGTATCCCCATATTAACCATTATAATTGTAGGATACCTAACCAAAAAAGTTCCTGCAATTGCAGCCAAAGTTGGGATCATATCCGGAGCTGTACTTTATATAATAAGTCAGTTTGTTCTTAAACCATATGTTTTTGGAGATGATAACTACCCTCATTTTTTACATGTCATGGCTATTCTATTTGTATTGAATACATTAATTATGTTACTTATAGGATACTTACAACCCAGAGCGCAAGATTATGTCCTGGTGTCAACCGGAGAAGTAGATATAAAACCATATAAACATTTGATCTTTGTCTCTGTGGCTATCTCTATAATTGTAATTGCAGTATATGTCTATTTTTCATAATATATCTGTTTTTTTCATATATACTTAGAATACGTATTAGTTTTTTTAAAATAGGATTTTTATAATATACTGGCTACAAGTACTGTAACTGCCCTATTTTGCAACATAAGTTACCCATATCATAAAAGTTTGAGTCGTAATTTTCTACATAACTAAATTCACACTAAATTTTTATGATATGCATAGCTTACAAAAAAAATTGAAATGGTTGATTCCTTTATTATTACTAGTAGCAACTGGTATATTCTATCTAAAAAATCAAGAATCTATCGATTCTAAAAAATCATTAGAAAACTCATATATAGAAGAATATGAAGAGACTGAAGAAGACATAGCATTTGAAAGTGCTATGGATGACCTGGATCAGGCTTATCCAGAAGTCAAATTAGAAGACTTAAGCGACATTGAACGTAAAATTTATGAGCAACGTATGCAAAAACTGAAATCATCTGGATTTAATTTTTCTACAATACTAAAAAAATCATCTAGTAGAAAAAAATATGGTGGCGTGATAAGGTATGCTAATGATCAAATTATAGGAACATGGCAAACCAAACTACCAGTACCAACCCTTAATCCTAATGGTAAAATTGGCAATGGATATAGAGTAAACGGATCAATATATGATGCAGATAACGATCAGATGTATGCTGTTTCTAATCCGGGACATTTATATAAAGTTGACAAAACAGGTGAGTTACAGTGGACTTTACTAGATCATAAAAGAAACTATAATAAAATCTTTTTTGGTTTCAATCTGCCTGATGGAACCTTTAGAATGATAAAAAATGAACAGCCACAAGGACTTATAGGTCATCTAAGTTATTCTGATGATGAAGGGCAAACCTGGACACCAGCCAATGGTGCGTTAGTACAAAATAATTGGGCTTATAATGGGTTTGCAACCACAAATGATGATAACGACCTTACAAAATTATTTGCATTGGGAGACCATAAAAATGACACCAATACCAGAACTACGTATATATTCATGTCTAATGATATGGGAATCAATTTTTCTGAATCTTCATTGAATTTCAAAACCACAGATCATCAAATACAATTGATAAAGACATACCATCGTGAACAGGCATATTTATTTGTTAGAACGAAAGCAACTAATACGATAACTATCTATAAGTATGATGATACTGTATCTGATTTTCAGCTACTTCATACATTACCAGGTACGTTTACAGGCTTTAAAAGAGTAGTCGGAACTTTTTCTGGTGGGAATGTACATTTCTATATTGCCGATACAGGAAAAAACATCCATTACTCGAGTGATGAAGGTGCTACCTGGACAACTACCTCAACTACCAATAACAGAACATTCGCAGCTATACATCCAGATCAACCAAACATGTTATTTAGAGGGTTTCTCGATGTAAACCTATCTACAGATTTTGGGGCTACTTTTAACAGTTTCAAACATAGATTGGGTTGGGATTTACGTCATATGACTTTTCATAGAAAAACCGATGACACTTATTTTGCTTTTATCGGAATGGATTTTGGATGTTTCATATCAAACACTGCAGAGGATAAAGATTCATATAAACATCTGAATAATGGGGCGCCTATAGCTTTACACTATGATGCCGAATCAAATGAGCAGTTCAACACTATCTATATGGCAAATCAGGATAAGGGTTCATCTGCATATCTTGATACCGGAGAAATAGTTACTACCAAAGGAGTAGCAGGAACAGATGTATTGCGTGTAACGTATGCAAAAGGTGGAGAATCAGTATGGATATGGTACTATTATGGTAAAATTGAACATCGGTTTAATTTTGCAAGTCCAAATTATATTGATGAAAAAGCACCGGTAAATAGTGGTTTAGGAAGATGGACTTCTCGCAACCTGATCCCCTCACCTGATGTTACCGAAGATGCCGTTTATGGAACTTGGAGGAACTCTCTTCAAAAATTCTCATACGCTAATGGGGTCGCCACCAAAACCACTCACCCCTATGATTTTGGAAAAGAACTAGCAGGGTTTGGATATTCAGAATCAAACCCTAATAAATGGTATGTATCTGCTGCAGATGGGCAGTTTTTCTATTCTTTGGATGGAGGAACATCATTTACCGCCACATCATATACTGGACCTGTACCCAAAAGTGGTGGTGGATTTAGAAAAGGAAGACATATTATTCGTGTTTCTAAAACCAATCCAAACCTTGTATTTTATGCTGGTAATAGTGAGCATTTTCTAATCTCTCGAGATGGTGGGATAACCTTCACTAATCATACAAATGGTCTTGATATTGCTCGAATACGAGATTTTGCCATTACAGATAATGATAAATTCGTATTTGCAGCATGTGCTTCGGCAGGACCTTGGGTATATTCTGTTGACGATGACATGTGGTACAAAATGGATGGGATAGATATCCCTCGTGTAGATTTTACAGATGTAGATTACATCAGCAATAAAAAAATTGCTCGATTTGCAACATATGGTAGCGGTATACGTGATTTTATATTGAATAAAACTCCAGCATTATCATCAAATCCAAGAGGAATAAAACCAAAAAATCTATCTCATATAAAAGTATTCCCTAATCCCGCTAACGATTATCTAGCCATACATGGGATTCCTAAGAATGCTCCAGTAGAAATTTTTGATCGTAATGGAACACAAGTATTGAATGCCAAATATAATGGTCGATTAAATGTTTCGAATCTAAAACGCGGTATGTATATGCTAAAAGTTAATGGATCTACAACAAAACGCTTTATAAAAAATTAATAATAATACCCCCCATAGTGTATTATATTGATTGAAGGCACCTTAGGAAACTCATATTCTAAGGTGTCTTATTTTTTGGTTATCTGAAACCATAAAAAGGTACTTCGGACAATGTCTTTAAGGATTCATACCCCTAAGATTACTACTTCTAATCTCTATCTAGGTCCTTTGAAGCCATAAAAAGGTGCTTCGAACCACTTCTTTAAAGGTTGCTACCCGAAAAATTACTACTTCTAATATCTATTAAAGTACTTCGAAGCTATAAAAAGGTACTTCGAACCATGTCTTTAAGGATTCATACCCCTAAGATTACTACTTCTAATCTCTATCGAGGTCCTTTGAAGCCATAAAAAGGTGCTTCGAACCACTTCTTTAAAGGTTGCTACCCGAAAAATTACTACTTCTAATATCTATTAAAGTACTTCGAAGCACTAACTTATCAGCTCGAACTACATCTGGGTGGCCTCGACCCCCTTATAAGATACTTCATACCCCTTCTTGAGATGGGGTAATCCCTACTCCATTTTCATAATGAACGTATTACTACAAAAAAATAACCAGTTTTATACTATTCAGAAATTAAGGAAGGTTTATTAAGAGTACAGTTCACATAAAACAATAGAAATATACACCCATGCTACAATAAAAAAGTTTCTGACATTCATTAATTGCTACGATTACATGCAAAACTTATTTGAATTTTATAACTTTGTTTTATGAATTCAATTGAAAGTTTAGAGGATTTTTATAAACACAAACTTAACTGGGTACCAGATAGTGTTCATAAAGAGATTGGGCACTTCAATGTATTCAGGCTAGAGCCTTTCGTGGGGTCCAATGCAAAACCGGTTCCTTACAGCAGAAGAGACTATTTTAAAATAAGCCTTATCAGAGGGAATAACAAAGTACATTATGCTGATAAAGTAGTAGAAATTAAGGAAAGAGCTTTATTATTTGCCAACCCTCAAGTTCCTTACAACTGGGAAGAAATAGACAAAGTGCAATCTGGTTATTTTTGCGTGTTTACCGATTCATTTTTTCATCAGTTTGGAAATCTTACTAATTATTCCCTTTTTCAACCTAATGGAACGCCCATATTTGAGATATCAGAAAATCATGCCGGAGAAATAAGTGCAATCTATGAGCGCATGTTTGATGAGATAAATTCTGAGTACACCCATAAATACGATATTTTACGAACGCTTGTATTTGAATTGATCCATAAGGCGATGAAACTTCACCCCTCTAACAATCTTCATAAAAAAGAAACTAACGCCTCCCATAGGATCACTACTATCTTTATGGAGCTTTTGGAAAGACAATTCCCCATAAACGACACCCGTCAACGATTAAATCTTCGTACCCCAGCGGCCTTTGCCGATCAATTAGCCATACACGTTAATCACCTAAATAGGGCCTTAAAAAACACTACACAAAAGTCCACATCTAAGGTTATTCAAGAACGTATTCTGCAGGAAGCCAAAATATTACTCAAGCATAGCGCATGGAATATTTCTGAAATTGCTCATGCACTTGGTTTTAACGAAGTAACCCATTTTAATAAATTTTTTAAGCAACAACTTTCTCTTACTCCTTCTTCTTTTAGAAATGTTTGATTTTGATAAGTTTTGATTTGTATAGCATAATTAGAAGATGAGCTTTTAAATCAACTTTGTATTTATAATTTAAAAACTAGAAATTATGAATACTAAAAAAGTATGGTTTGTAACCGGAGCTTCCAAAGGAATGGGACTAACTCTGGTAAAAAAACTCTTATTAAATGGCTATCGTGTTGCAGCTACTTCTCGCAACGCCGCATCTCTAATCAATGAAATTGGTGATGCTTCAGAAACATTTCTACCGGTAGAAATGGATGTAACGAATGATAACAACGTCAAAGAAGTGGTTGCTAAAACAGTCAATCATTTTGGAACTATTAATGTAGTTGTCAATAATGCTGGTTTCGCTCAGACTGGAACTTTAGAAGAATTGAGTGATAAAGAAGTCAAAAGCAGTTTCGATGTAAATGTTTTCGGCTCACTAAATGTCATTCGCCACACAACACCATTTTTACGCAAACAAAAATCCGGGCTCATTTTTAACATCTCTTCGATAGGAGGCTATATTGGTAACTTCCCGGGATTTGGATTGTATTGTGCTACTAAGTTTGCTGTAGCCGGATTTACTGAAGCGTTAGCCGAAGAGATGAATGGGTTTGGCGTACACGTGACTTTGGTCTATCCAGGATATTTTCGAACCAATTTCCTCTCAAAAGGTTCCGTAAAAACTCCTGCTAATCCTATCAAAGTCTATGAATCTGCAAGAGAATCAGAACAGGCTCATTTAAATCAAATTGATGGTAACCAACCTAATGATCCTGAAAAAGCAGCAGAAGTGCTTATCAAGGTAAGTGAGCAAGAAGCGCCTCTCGTGCATTTATTCTTAGGTAAGGATGCGTATCAACATGCTGGAGCGAAGATCGAAAGAATTCAAGCTGAAATGGCAAGTAACGAGCAATTAGGAATGTCAACAGAAATTGTATGAATTATTCACACTTATTAAAAATCAACACCAATGCAGAATAATCAATATCAAGAACGGAAATTAAATGTTTCCGTTCTTATCCTAGGCCTTTTCATTTTGACAACGAACCTGTTTTCTTGTACGGGGCAAAACGGAAAAATAGCAGAGCGCAATAAAGAGACCGTGCTCATGAAATTCGAAGAATGGAGCAAAAATCAAGGAAGCATTTTCGATCTTCTTCAGCAGCAAGTGATATGGACAGTCACGGGACGAGCACCTTACAGTGACACCTATCAAGGAAAGGAAGATTTTATAAAAAATGCAGTCATCCCCATTACTCAAATGCTCAAAAGTTCGATAAAACCAGAATTGATTAGCATAACGGCCGAAGATGATATTGTATGGTTAAACTGGAAAGGTAAAACCCAAACGAACCAAGGTAATACCTACGAAAATCATTACGCTTGGATGATGAAAATGCGACAGGATAGCATCATTGAAGTCATGGCATTTTTAGACACTTATGAATTAAATAAACTGAAAACTATGAACAGCAACAAAACAGTAGAAGAAACTAAAGAATACATCGGCATGTGGGTTACAGAGGATGGTTATATACGTCACGAACTCTTACCTAATAACCGATATGATGAAGCACGAGGTAAGCGTCAAAGTGCATACCAAGGAAGCTACAAAATAACTGACAATCATATTGATTATAAAGATGATACCGGCTTTGTTGCTGATGGAGAATTTAAAGATGGTATTCTTTACCATGCTGGTATGATTCTCAAGAAACAATAAAACAACAAAATTATGGAACATTTTCATTCTTTACATAAAGCAAGTAATCCTCCTACCGAAGGAACTATTATAATCGTAGACATTAGTGGGTTTACTCAACTTGTATACAACACAGACCTGATCGCCGGAAGAGATATTTTATCAAAGCTTCTTTCATCGATAACAGAAATGAATCAGCTTGGCCTACATATTTCAGAGATAGAAGGAGACGCTATATTATATTACAAATTCGGATCTCCTCCCAGCTATACATCAGTTCTAAAACAATTCCAATTAATGAGGAATAATTTCGCTGACAATGTAAAAAAGATCAACAAGAAGCTAGCTAGTACTCTAAACTTATCATTAAAAATGATTGTACATTATGGTCAAATAACACAATATCACATTGCAGATTTCAAAAAACTTTACGGAAAGACGGTATTAGAATCACATCTACTTTTGAAAAACGAAGTAAAAAGTCACTCCTATGTATTAATGACTAATGATTTTTTGAACAACACTACCTTTTCTAACACAGATCACCTGATAGAAAATGAGCACTGTGAGGTACTAAGAGGAGTTAAGAGGCTATGTTATCGATTTTTTGATTTTTCTTCTGAAATAGGTTTGGCTTCCTAATAATCTTCGTTAGATGAAAGATAGACTGAAGAAGACTACCACTAACAAATAATCAACTAAACTCATACCTATGTTATAATTAAAAAGTATAAAATCGTACTTAGATTTATTAAATTAGCTATTTATAATGGGTATATATATACTGGTACATATATATCGTTGTTCTCGATAATTGCAAATTAGTACTAAATAAAGACTCTAAAGATATTTCACAAAAACAATGTAGTTTAAGCAGTATGCTCTATTTTTAATCAAATAATATACTATTATGTCAGAAAATTTAGAAAAACTTGTTAATGCTATAGAAACACAGGACAAAAACACTGTGAAGGCTATAATAGCGACAGGTATTGATTTGAACCAGGAAGTTAATACGATGCAATCGAGACCTTTACATTATATAGGTAGTGATGATACAGATACAGAAATAGCAACTCTTCTTTTAGAAGCAGGAGCTGACCCTTCTCTTAGGAATTATGATAAGCGTACACCATTGGGATATTGTGGTCCTATACATGCCAAATTGCTTAAATCATACCTTTATAAAGATGCTTCTAAAGAAACGAAATTAGGAATTCAATTAATTGAAGCCGGAAAAGATTTGGACATCATAACATCTTTAATTGCCCAAGGTGCTGATATTAATACTGTTGATCATGAAGGGAGAACAGCACTATCACGTATGGCAAATACTTTTGAATGGCATCTCGAATACGATACCAACGGAAACATAACAAACCGAAAGGCGATAGCCGATGAGCAAGCTATTGCTATACTGAAAGTATTACTAGAAAAAGGAGCCGATCCAAACATTACAAATACTTCCAAGTATGCACCTCTACATTATGCCTGTAAAATAGCGCATCTTTGTTTTAAACAAACGAAACTACTTATCAAATATGGAGCCAACATTAACGCTGTAACAGAACGGAGAAATACAGCACTTGCCTTTGCCGCAGAAAAAGGTCATTTACCTTCGGTTAAATTTTTAATAGAACATGGTGCCAGTACCCAAAATTGTTTAAAATACGCTAAAGGGAATACGGTAAACAGTTTTTTAAAAGAGCATGGAGCTACTTAGTTATAACCCATTTTTAGGGTATAAAGAACATTTAGTAAAAAAAAAGATATAAGTGCATAACCGAAAGTTCACTACTTTTAATTCCTGTATTAATCATAGCCGCGACGTTGTAACTTATTATGACCCATCCTGAAATATGTATACAAAAAAACAAGTATATGTATAAAAACAGACAAAGGAACAATGTATAAAACCTATACTAGTTGTAACCATTTTAATCCAAAGGCTCCCAAGGGTTATGTTGAGACCAACCATAATCTGGCATTGGCCAATAGGAGCTTTCTGTTCTCATTATATCCAGATAATTTTTCAGCGTCAATACTTCATTTTCTTTACCCTTATAAATCCTGTTAACTTCCTCTGGATCTTTAAGGATATTGTATAGCTTAATCTCACTTTTACTACCAAATCGTACTGCTTTATATCCTGTTTTCACATCTAAAGCAGCCTGTTGAGCTCCTCCTTCTTTACTCTGTCGTATAAACTCCCAATACAACATCTTATGCCCAACAAATGTATCTTTTGTGTCAAACAACAAAGGAACTATAGATATTCCATCTGTTTTCACTGGTTTTTCAAGACCAGCCAACTCCATCATGGTAGGCATAATATTCTGAAAAGCTAAAACCTCATCTATAGTATCGGGTTTAATCCGTTCTGGCCACCAGGCAATAAATGGCACATGAATCCCGCCATCATACACACTACGTTTGCCGCCTCTATACCTTCCATTATTATTAAAAAGATGGTGCCATTCTTCGCTAATTTTACCCACCTGTACATCTGCCCCATTGTCACTGGTAAATATCACCAATGTATTTTTATCCAAACCTTGCTTCTTTAATGCACTCATTATCAGACCTATATCTGTATCCATTAAAGTGATCATGGCTGCATATTTTTTAGCCTTATCAGGCCAGTCCATCTGCTCATACGGCACCATTGACGGTGGATTATGCGGGCTATGCGGTATGGTATATGCCAGGTATAAGAAAAATGGGGATTCCTGTTTTTTATTTAGAAAATCAAGAGCTTCATTCGTAAATACAGTATGACTATAGGTTCCTTCCTCTAATGCCATCCACTCATTATTTTTACAGATCTTTTTTGGGTAGTAATTGTGTGCTGCAATATGTGTATCATACCCCACAAAATAATCAAATCCTTTTTCTAATGGGTAACCAGTACTCCCTTTGGGGCCTAATCCCCATTTACCAATACAGGCGTTATAATATCCTGCTTTTTTGAGTTCCTCGGGGAAAGTCAAATCCTGTGGGCGTAGCGTTTCTTTTTCTGGTTTTCCGCCAGGGTTGCCTTTTATAAAACCATTTCCTTGATGCAGCCCCGTCATTAAACATGCGCGAGAAGGACCGCATACCGGGCCTCCTGCATAAAAATTAGTGAATTTTTTCCCTTCTTTCGCTAATTGATCAATATTAGGAGTTTGAATTACTTTTTGGCCATAGGCTCCCAACTCACCATATCCCAGATCATCTGCCATGATAAAAATAATGTTAGGCTTCTTTTCTTCTAGCTTATTTGCTTTTGAAGTATCCTTGCAGGCGTTTAAGTACATTACTATAAAAAGAAGGGTAATGAGTTTGAAAATTGGTAGATCAAACTTATTCATATATCCTATAAAATTTTTGTGTAACATCTTCACCTAGTTTTTTAATCCTTTAAGGGTGCAACATTCGGAATCTTCACTCCTGTATTTTGTATCCACTCTTCGAGTTTTTTATTCAATTCTAAAACTTTATCTGGCATTTTTAAAGCCAGATCAACTTTTTCAGATAGGTCATCTTGTAAATTAAATAATTCGAATGCTGCACCTTCATATCGTTTTATAAGTTTCCAATCTCCATCACGAATAATACTATAAGGCACAATATTTTTACCTCGATAATGAGGAAAATGCCAGTATAAACTTCTATCCAAATTTTTCTTATCATTATATAAAAGTGGTAGTATATTTTTTCCATCTATTTGCTGCTTCTCCTCTATCTCAACATCAGCAACTGCACAAAATGTTGGTAGAAAATCAACGCTATTTATAGGTACATCTATGAGTTGACCTTCTTTTATTTTGTTTGGAAATTTAATCACTAAAGGCACTCGTATCCCTCCTTCATAAGCAAATCCTTTACCTTTTCTTAGAGGAGCGTTAGAAGTAACACCAGATAACCCTCCATTATCGCTATATAGTACGACTATCGTATTTTCTTCAAGTTCTAGTTCTTTCAATGTCTGCAAAACCTTACCTATATTTTCATCTACTTTGCTTATCATAGCAGCATAGGAAGCATTTTGGTGATTTTCGGTTTTCTCTTTTTCTTCAAAATAAGCTATTTTATCTTTTGGTGGCTGAATAGGAGTATGAACTGAATAAAATGAAAGTTGTAGAAAAAAGGGTTTTTGTTTATTTCGTTGTATAAAACCTACTGCTTCTCTACCCAATCTATCAGTAAGGTACTCTCCTTTTTGTAATCCTTCTTGAAGACTTTCAATTTGATACGTCACACCTCCTCTCTCACGTTGATACGGAGCATAATAACTCATGGGCTGTCCCCAATTACTTACTCCCATTTGCCAATCAAACCCCTGATCAACAGGATGGTAACCCTCATAACCCAAGTGCCATTTTCCTATATACCCCGTATGATAGTTCTCTTTTTTGAGGGCCTCTGCAATAGTAATTTCTTCTAATGGAAGGTAGTTTCTGTTTGGGACACCACTTTGCTTTCGGCTCGCAGGATGATGGAGTGTAAATTCTGCATTCCCTGGTGGAACACCCATATTCCAATCTTTTCCCATAGATGGAATATGTGTAGCTAATTGTATTTTGGCTGGGTATTTACCCGTAAGAATAGATGCCCGAGTAGGTGAACATACAGCGGCTGCAGCATACGCTTGTGTACATATAGCTCCTTCCTGAGCCAGTTGATCCATATACGGAGTCTCGTAATAACCACTACCACTAAAACCTGTATCTGTCCAGCCCAAATCATCTACCAATATGAACACGATATTTGGCTTACTCTTCTGTTGAGCTAACAAAAATGCGCTACATAGGATAATACCAATAATCAATAATACTTTTAATACTCTCATCTTTCTTTATCAGTCATATTTTCAAAAGGATCCTCAGGATTATAATTTGGATTTACTATAGGCAAAGAAGCACCTGTCTCAGCCCACCAATTTTTAAGCAACACCATCATTTCTTCAACTTTCTCAGGCATATAATCTGAAAGATCTTTCTTTTCTCCGATATCCTTTTTTATATTAAAAAGTTCGATTTTCTCACCTAATTCGAGTTTGCCATACAATTTTTTATGCTCAGCATCCAGCCCTTCAGTATTAAGATAATCACCAAAATAATAAATCAATTTATAATCCCCTTTTCTTACAATACTACCAGGTGTTTTTCCATACATTGGCACATAATGTGGATGATGGAAATACAATTCATCTCTTGTGAATTTTCCTTCACCATTTAGTAATGGCATTAAACTCTCTCCATCTATTTTATAATCCCTCTGCGCTTTAGCATTTGTTATTTCCATAAAAGTGGGGTACATATCAATGATATGAACAGGAGTTTCTATTTCTTTCTTTGGTTTTATGATTTTTGGCCATTTCATAATCAGCGGTACTCGTATTCCTCCTTCGTATAAAGAACCTTTAGACTCTCGTAATGGTGAATGATCCCAAAACCTTCCTAATGCCCCATTATCTCCAATTACTGCTATTAATGTGTTTTCTGCTAGGCCTAGTTTTTCAATTTTTTCAACAATCAATCCTATAGAATAATCTAAATGCTCTGTCATTGCCAAAAAATCTGCTGTAGGTCTTTCAGACACTACCCCCCATTTATCAGTCATTTTAGGATATCCTTTTTTTACGTATTTTTCTATCAAAACATCTGGTGCCGCAAGCGGAGAATGTGTTGTGAAATGTGAAACAAAAGCAAAAAAAGGATTGTCCTTGCTTTGATTGATAAAGTCAATAATTTCATTGGTGACATCCATCACCGCTTTATCATTTTTCGCCTTTCCTTCTGCTGCATCTCCAACCCAATCAAAACCATAGGTATTAAAATATGTCATTCCATTTTTTTCTTTGATTGGAGCGGCAGGATAATTATCTCCTACGTGCCATTTGCCACTCATACCGGTGGTGTATCCAGCGTTTTTAAGCATTTTGGCCAATGTATACCATTCTGTAGGTAGTTTTTTCCTCACTTTGGGAGTGAGCATAGGAGCGTTCCCCCAAAACCTATTGTTGATCACTTTGGTCATTCCTGATCTTGCAGGGTATTTACCCGATAGAAATGCCGCTCTTGTTGGAGAACATTGTGGCATAGCATAGGCACTATTGAATTTTGTTCCTTCTTTTACTAATTTGTCAAGGTTTGGAGTATGTACAATTTCAGTTCCATAACTACCTACTTGATTCCAACCAAAGTCATCGACCAAAATAAAAATGATATTTGGTTTTGCATTGTTTTTAGATGCTGAAGATTGGCAATAAACCAAAAGAGGCAATATTAGAATAGTGCCCAGTATTAACTTGATGTATTTGATTTTGAGATATATCATTTTATCACAGTAAGTCGTTCTGTTTCTTTTATGTTTCTCGCTTTATTTGCGTTTACAATCCAGTCAAGAGAATTTTCTTCAAATTCTGGATTTGCTTCTCTTGGAATAGGTGCATTTGTACTTTCCTGCCATTTTTTAAGGTCTTTTAAAAGTTCTTTGGTTTTTTGCGGGTATTGGTCTCTCAAGTTCTTTGTTTCTCCTATATCATTTTTCAGGTTATACAATTCTAAAGTGTCATTTTCAAAATTCTCTATTAGCTTCCAATCTCCTTTTCTAATGGCACCCCCTGGGTATTGCCATAACAAAGAATTGGATCGTCCATTTCCGTTATATGATGTCAAATGCCAATAGATCGCATTGCGTTTTAACTGTCCTTCCTGTTTCAGTAATGGTATGAAACTCTCCCCGTCTATCATCCTATTTTCAGGAATGCTCGTACCAGCCATCTCTACCAGAGTTGGATAATAATCTACAACAGTTACAGGTGTTTTATCTATTGTTCCGGGCTTCACGATATTTGGCCATTTTATAATGAGAGGTACTCTAATTCCTCCCTCGGTAAGTGTTCCTTTTTGCCCTCTTAATGGCGAATTAGATGTCGCTACAATCTGACCACCATTATCTGAAGTAAATATGATGATGGTAGTATCGGTAAGTCCATGTTCTTCTAATCGATCAAGAACCCGACCAACACTATAATCCATATAACTCACCATCGCACCATAAGCGGGGACATTCTGTTGTCCATGTGCCTTTTTCCCTTCGTATTTATCAACCCACTCTTTTTTTGCGTGTAACGGAACATGCACCTGATAAAATGGGAAATACAAGAAAAACGGTTTGTCTTTATTTTCTGTGACAAAATTGCAAGCACCATCTGTTAAAACATCTGTAAGATAAACACCCTCTTTTTGAGGCGTTATATTTTCAATGCCATAGGGGCTAAAAAAGCTTTTAGGACTTCCAGATTTACAACCCCCGATATTAACATCAAATCCTTGTCCTTTAGGGTTAGTTTCTGGTTGATCTCCCAAGTGCCATTTACCAAAATGACCATTTGTATAGCCCGCTTCTTTTAGCACCTCTGCAATAGTAACTTCCTCTTCAGCAATAAAACGCTTTGACTTTATCCCTTTTACTTTTTGCATTTTTTTAGGAGTACCCGCATACCAATCCACAGTATATACTCCTGTTCTTGGCGGATATTTACCTGTCATAAGACTGGCTCTTGAAGGTGAACATGTAGGCATCATATATGCATCGGTAAATACCATTCCTTCTTTTGCTAATCTATCAATATTAGGTGTGTCATAATACTCACTGCCATAACACCCCAGATCACTCCAACCAAAATCATCTACAAGAAAAAAAACAATGTTTGGCTTTTTTTTGTCTTGCGCCTGTATATTCAAAAATATACATACTGCTAACAAAGAAAGAGAAACCCTCATATTTGATTAGTTTAAAACTTCATAATGAAGAAATTGATATCCAGCCGGTTGGTCTATTGTGAACTGAATATTACTACCATTCATTTTTACAACCTTCTCTTCATTAGTCATTAAATTTGTGAGTTTTACCTCAACATCTTTCACGTATTTAAGAGTCATTTCTTTAGAAGCCTCATTGTTATTCAATTCTCTAAAAACAGTAAGATAACCCGAATTCGTTTTTGCATTGTGGTTTTGAAAACCTGTCCAACTCTGATTATCGGGTTCATCCCCTATCGGAAAAACATATCCTTTATAAATATCTAGTCTGTGTTTTTTATAGATTGCTAATAAAGGTTTGATCTGCTCTCGTGCTTCTTTAGTATAATAATGAGTTTCCTGAAAGAATATCGGGCTTCCCATTAAAGTAATAGCTACGGCATAAGGATGGTTATGTAAATGAGCATCTGTTTTTGTTTTATCTCCAGCCATATCGATGTTTTGAACTGTAAGCTGAAATTTATTCAAGTTAACATATTTAGAAAGCTGCCAGGCATCATTTAAGACTTTATAAGGTATATACATTACATTCTCACGTTCTGTATTAATCTTTCTGTTTTCTAGATATATATTTCCATATTCTCTACCGTAAAAATAACCTGCTCTTGGTGCAATCTCTGTAACATCCCAATTAACAATGGTTTTGTAATCGGCATACTTGATAAGGTTTCTGGCCTTGCCTATGAGTTCATCTCGCTTTTTAACGGTTTTTAAATTAGCAAAATCCAGTTTGAAAGAAGAAAAGTTTCCACTATCATAGTTTGTTTTCAGTTTATCTTCTGTAATAGTCCATGCAGCCCAAAGCCCAAGTTTCACATGTAGAGAATCTGCTTTTTTACGAACATTTTTCCAGCCTTCAGGATAAATCGGATAGTCTTCTTTAATAAATTTTATCCGTTGAAATTCTTTGGAATGCTTTGCCGGCATCCATTCATCATTTTGCCACCCTTCATCAATCTGTAAAAGGTCAATACCTAAATCTGCTACACTTTCTATCTCTTTAAGCACATTTTCTTCTCTTGCTGCATAAATACACTCGGTAGGTTTATCTTCACTACCCCAAGTATTCGCCATCATAATAATATCACGATCGGGATGTACAGGATATCTTATTCTATCAAACTCCTTAAGTGCTATGTTAGCATTATCGTCATCACCCGAATATAAGATCACCCAATTAGCCCATGAATCTGTGTATTGATCTGTTTTTAGGTCAGCTGGAAACATACCTGCTCCTGATATGGTAATTTTATGGTTTGAAATTTCAAATTCACCAGTCGCAACATCTCCTTCTTTCCTTAAGCTTGTTGATTTATTGGATTCTTTGATCAAAACTATCCCATCTTCTTTTCCGGATAGTATAGTGCCACTTGCCCAATCAATCTTTTGATCTTCAAATGCTAAATATTTTTCTGTCAGCAAATTTTCATCCATATTGGTTTTAATCCCTTGCATGAGTCCGAATGCAATGACTTCATTAGGTTTTTCAGATAATTGCAGCGTTTCAGTAATATCTGTTGTGAATTTTTCATCCTGCGCAGCATAGCCTGGCATTGCTTTTAACTGAAGTTGTGTTCTTAATCCTTGTGCATCTGGGTACGCCCAAATAATATATTTCACCATGATCTGTTTTTCGGGATATTCAAATTCTACTTCTACTAAAATATGCGTATTCGTAAATTTCTCATCATCAGATATCTTGGCATTGATCGATACAAGGTTTCCTAATACATTTTCACCTATTTCCCAATCGCATGCACCTGTATCTGCTTTAACCCACTCTTTTGAAGATGAATTATCTTTAAATAGTGTGGTGGTCAGTCCATAATCAGTTAGCTTATATGTTCTTTCAATCTTTCCGGTAGATACTACAAGTTCATTCCCTTTGGTAAAAACTTTAGCATTTTCATAAGACAACTCTAACTTAGGAAGTTGACTCTGTGTGCAAGAAAATAAGGAAAAAACAATTAGAAAGGTTATTAATATCTGCTTCATACGTTCTTTATTTGGTGCTTTTTACTGGCTTGATGATATACTCATATTTCATATTTCCTGACGGAATCATATATGGATCAAGAGGCATGGCTCCCCAGCTAGTATCTCCTCCTACTCCCATTTGTTTATAATCAATATTGACATTGACTAATGCTCTCTCTGGAATATCTATTGTATGTCTTTGTATTTTCTTGTAACCGGCATCAAAATCACTATTTAATTGGTGATGTGCACTAAAGCTTAAGTGATTATCTGTAGCTAAAAAGGCAATTCCGGTACCTTTATCGTTCACAAATTTTACCTCTCGTACATCGGTCTTATATCCATTTTCTTGTGGTCTAATGTAACGAAAATATAAGTCTTTTACTTTTGCTTTATAATTCCTCACAAATGCTGCAGAGTTTCTATCTGCATAATTTTCATGCGGTCCTCTACCATACCATTCTACGTGTTGGTATTCATTTTTTAGTACCAAATTATTACCAAATCGAGGAAGATTAGGTAGTGTATCTGATACGCCAATCAATTCTGTTGAAACAAGTATTTCTCCCCCTCCATTAATCGTATAATTGACTTTCACCTCTCCTGATGCATCTGGTAAGTGATATGAGGTTTCGATAGTCACAGCGTTATTCTTTAATAAACCATTAGTAATATTTTTTTTACTTCCATCTACACTAGCTATCTTTTTTAACCCTTGATCTTGCGAAGCTTTTTTCCAAACCACGAATTTATTTTGCATTTTAAATCCATAATCATTGTCTATAGGTGCTCTCCAAAAATTTGGTACTATAGGTGACTGCAGTACATTACCATTACCATAATCTAATGATACGAGGTGGCCAGAGTTTTTATCATAAATGATCTTAAACTCCTTCCCTTTTACTTCAAGATCTGTCTTTGTTGATTTTACTACTAGTTCTTCTGGTCTTTTAGACTGAAATACACTAGGAACCCCTGTGGTTAGCTGAAACTCTTCTTTAGCTACTTCATGACCGGATTTGAGGAGGCCCTCGGATGCTTTCAACACTGCATTTATGCTTAAATAATACTCGCTGTCATTATCAAATTGGGGAAGTTGAATTTTAACATCTTTTGTATTATGTGGAGCTAAACTTTGGGGGTCAAAATCTCCATCAGCGACGGGCTCTCCATTTTTAAGTAGCTCCCAAGAGAAAGCAAACTTATTCAAATCCGTAAAATCATAGCCATTATATAAAGTAAGCATCCCAGTTACCTTATCAAATTCTTTAAATTTTATGTATTGATATACTTTTTTAACTTCAAATAAAGCGGGGTGTGGTGAACGGTCAGGATTAACGATCCCGTTAAGACAAAAATTATTTGAGTGCCTGAGTCCTTGTGACCCAAAATCCCCGCCATATCCATAGTATTCTTCTCCGTTTGCATCTTTAGTGATTAATCCCTGATCTACCCAATCCCAAATAAAACCACCTTGTAGCACATCATATTTTTCGATGACATCCCAATAATCCTGAAGGTTTCCAACGCTATTACCCATTGCATGAGCATATTCACATAGAATAAAAGGTCTTTTAGGGTTATTTTCTGCATATTTTATTAATCCGGGTATTCTTGCATACATCGGAGCCTGAATATCTGAATTTTCGAACTTGGTTGCTCCTTCATACTGTACTGGTCGTGTCTTGTCTTTTTTCTTCAACCACTCATAGGTAGCAAAAAAATTCTGACCATTTCCTGCTTCATTTCCTAAAGACCATGTCACTACACTAGCAAAATTTTTATCCCTTTCATACATTCGAATTGTTCTATCCAGGTGCATAGCTTTCCACTCTGGTTGATAGGCAGGGTGTATAGATTGTGCTTTCAAATTTTTATCAAAACCTCCTTGGTTACTAGCTCCTAAACCATGACTTTCTATATTGGCTTCATCTACCACATAAAACCCATATTCATCACAAAGTCGATAGAAATATTCATCTTTGGGATAATGGCTACATCGTATTGCATTAAGGTTATATTCTTTCATGACCCGAAGATCTTTCATTGTTAGTTCTTCACTCACCACATGTCCTGTAACCTCATCATGATCGTGTAGATTAGCACCTTTTAGATAGACAGCCATTCCATTCACTAAAAACTGGCTATTCTTGATCTCTATTTTTCTAAAGCCTATTCTAGATTTAACAGCTTCTAATACATTTCCTTTTTTATCTTTTAAGGTAATAAGTAGTGTATACAAATAAGGAGTTTCTGCCGACCATTTATTAACTTTTGGAACGACTCCATTAAAACTTATATTGGATTTATCTCCTGCAAGAATATTACTTGATTTAGTAAAAGAAAGTACTTCCTTTTTTCCATCCATTAATTTTACGGCTGTAATATGGCCTTTAGCATCTTTCCCGCTAGTATTTCTATAGGCTATATGTACATCAAACTGTCCATCGGTATAGGTGTCATCCAGACTTGCAATCGATCGATAATCTCTCATAGTAACTTTTGGTGTGGCATATACATACACATCTCTTTCGATCCCACTTAATCGCCAAAAATCCTGATCTTCCATATAGGAAGCATCAGACCATCGATATACTTCTACTGCTAATGTATTTTTCCCTGGTTTAATATACTTTGAAATATTATACTCGGCAGGTGTTTTACTTCCTTCATTATATCCCACTTTCTGACCATTCACCCAGATATACATTGCGCTTCTTACAGCTCCAAAGTATAGATAGACCTCTTTATTTTCTTTCCAATCGGCAGAAATTGTAAACTCTCTCTTATAACTCCCCACTGGGTTATAGCTATGATCTATAAATGGCGGATTTACTTTAAACGTATATCCGGCGCTTACATATAATGGGATACCATAGCCTTCCATTTCCCAATTCGCAGGAACTTTTATATCATCCCAATCTGAAACATCGTAATCATCTCTATAAAAAAACTGAGGTCTTTCTGAAGGTTTTTTTACCCAATTGAATTTCCATACTCCATTGAGTGATTGATAAAAAGGCGACCCCTCATAAGCCTTAGATTTTAATGCTGACTCTTCGGTTTGATGACGATAAAAAGTAGCATGAGGATACTCTCTATTGATTTGAAATATTTCTGGATTTTCCCATTCAAGTTGTTCTTGTCCAGAAACAGTTATTTGACCTAGAAGAAGATATAATAGTGTGAATATTGTTACGTTTTTATACATTTTTAATTGTTTGATTTTATATTTATGTAAGCGTTTTATATTGATCTATTTTTCGCTTGTAAATGAGCTGAAAAATGTTCTGTAAATTAAATGTAGGTATAAAAGCTTAGGGGTTTGCTTCCTCTTAATCCCCTCTTGAAAGATTGTAACATTCTCACCCCCCATTTGAGACGACAAGAGTAAAATTAACATGCAAAGCATTTAGTTATTGAACATTTCAGGTTTGTCAACACGCGACTAAATTGTACTTTTTTGCAACATAAATCACCTTACTATTACAACTAAAATCCATACATTCATCGAAATGATTTTGATCTAAATTCTAGCCTTATAAAAAATGAATCCAATAAAATTAGTCACATTCTTATTCGCTTTTTTTTGTATTGTTTCTTGTAAAGAAAATTCAAATCAAAATACTGTTAGCAAAACAGAAAACAAGGTTAAAAAACCCAATATTATTATCTTCTATGTTGATGATCTTGGCTATGGCGATGTGAGTAGTTATGGGGCTGTTAATGTTAGCACTCCTAATGTAGACAAGCTAGCCAAGGGAGGAATTAAATATACAGATGCTCACAGTACTGCTGCTACGTGTACACCTTCACGATACTCATTATTGACAGGGCAATATGCTTTTAGAAATAATGCAGCAATTCTTGCAGGAGATGCACCTTTGATTATTTCTCCTAATACTCCTACAATCCCATCGATGCTAAAAAAAGCAGGATACAAAACTGCTGTTGTGGGAAAATGGCATTTAGGACTAGGAGATGGAAATGTGGATTGGAATCAGGAAATAAAACCAGGGCCATTAGAGATAGGATTCGATTATAGTTATCTCATTCCAGCTACTGGGGATCGTGTACCTGCAATTTTTCTGGAAAATCATACCGTTGTGAATCATACCTCCGCAAATGAACCTATTGTAGTAAATTATAAAGAAAAAATTGGAAATATGCCTGTAGGTACAGAAAACCCCGAGCTGTTACGACAAAAAGCAGATGGACAGCATAGTAATACTATTATTAACGGTATTAGTAGAATTGGATTTATGGATGGCGGAGAAGATGCACTTTGGGTTGATGAAGAGTTTCCGGATATCTTAACAACAAAAGCTAAAGATTTTATACATAATGTCAAAGACGATCCTTTCTTTTTGTTCTTTTCTTTTCATGATATTCATGTACCACGACTACCTAACAAGCGTTTTATAGGTAAAAGTACGATGGGAGTACGCGGTGATGCTATAGCACAGATGGATTGGATAACCGGAGAAATCATAAATGAATTAGAACATTTAGGAATCGATAAGAATACCATGTTCATCTTTACTAGTGATAATGGTCCAGTATTAAATGATGGATATCAAGATGAAGCTATTGAAAAATTGGGAGATCATAAACCTTCAGGGATATATAGAGGAGGAAAATATAGTGCTTTTGAAGCAGGAACACGAGTCCCTACTATTGTGTATTGGCCTGATACTGTTCAACCAGGTGAAAGTGATGCCTTATGGAGCCAGGTAGATATATATGCTTCTTTAGCAGCAATTACGGGTCAAAAACTAATCCCTGAGGAAGCTATTGACAGTAAGGATCTATCCCAATTGTTATTATCATCAAAGGGCAAAGGAAGAGAATATATGGTAGAAGAATCCTATACCTTTTCATTACGAAAGAATACATTTAAATACATCGAACCGCTTTCTAAAGAAAAAAACCGTTATGATTGGATTGAAAAAAACAAAGGCATCGAATCAGGGTTTGAATCTTTTCCTCAGTTATTCGATTTAAGTACAGATCCAGAAGAGCAACATAATATTGCAGAAAAAAATCCAGAACTCGTAAAAGCAATGCAACTAGAATTGAACAAGATCAAAGAACGAAAAACAAGAGAATTTTAAAATTTAATTGGTATTACTTTTTCTTTGGGGGATAAAATGGGTGATCCATTTTTGTATCTGGTGTTCTAAATACCCAAGGTTTAAATTTTTCTAAATGAGCTTCCCATTCTTCTTGTGTTTTCGTAGGATAGTCTGATGACCACCCTCCTACTCTGAATGCTTCTGTAACTCCGGGGTCATTGGCTTTTCGTCTCCATGCTTCCAATTCAGTAATGAGTTCTTTCTTTATGTTGGCATATTCAGGGTTATCGGCAAGATTGTTCATTTCATAAGGATCATTTTCAAGATCATATAGTTCAAAATCGGGTTTTGACGATGCCATAAAAGCAGCTTGCTCTTTGGTAAGTTGGCCTTTCATGTGCAATACATTTAATTGTGCTAAAACAGGATAACTCTTCTCTTTATATTCATTAAACTGGCAATAGGCTCGCTCTGGCATTAAGTTATGGATCAATTTATATCTAGATGAACGGATAGCACGCATAGCATCATGAGTATCATCCATCTTATCTCTCGCAGCAAAAATATACTCTCTGTTTTTAACCTCATCACCAAACAAATTCTTTCCTTGTAATGGGTGAGCAGAGGTAGCTCCTGCAATATCCAAAATAGTCTTAGAGATATCAATAGTCATAACCATATGATCAGAAACGGTTTTAGGTTTTATTTTTCCTGGCCAACGTGCTATGATCGGCACTTGTATACCGCCATCATATAAGAATTGCTTTCCTCTTGGCATACATCGCCCATTATCCCCAATAATAAATACTAACGTATTATCAGCTAAACCTTCTTTTTCTAACCTATCAATGATTTCTCCCACTTGTCTATCGACCAACTGCATAGCCTCTAATCCGTTGGCCCAATCACGTTTTCCTAGATCGGTTTGAGGATAGTAAGGAGGAAGTCGTACTTTAGAAATATCAATAGGATGTAGCGAGTCACGTTTCCATCGCCTGTGCGTACCCCCAAAAGTAATTTGCGCAAAGAAGGGTTGTCCATCTGCTCGTTCACTCCAATCTTTTCCTTGATAGAGATTTCCGTCATAAGTAAAGTTTAAATCTGTTTTTCTATTTTTCATAAAACAAGTAAAGTATCCTTCTTCTTCTAAAAGTTTGGTAATGGGTTTTATTCCGTATGGCAATGCTTGTTTCAGTGCTTTTGAAGTACGATGCTGATTAGCTCCTATATAATTTTGATAAAACCCTGTTATCATTGCAGAACGTGAGGGTGAGCAAACGGGCGCAGTAGCAAATGAATTTGTATAGCGAATTCCTTCTTCGGCTACCTTATCAACGTTTGGGGTTTGAATCCCGGGTTCTTCGTAGCAAGAAAGTTGATACCCCCAATCTTCGAGCATAATCCAAACAATATTGGGTTTATCAGTAACTGTTGCTGCTTCTGGGGTTTTGTTTTTTTTACAAGCAAAAAATATACATGCTATACATACAAGTCTATATACCATCTTTGGCTTCAATTTTATTGTAATCATATTAGATGAAGTGAATCAATACTTAAATTATTTTTTATTCTTTACCTTTTTCTCAAGTAAAAACTCGGGGTGATCTGTTCTAGCCTCTGCTAAAAGTTTCTTTAACTCTGAAGCTTGTTCTTGTTCTTGATTATATAGATCATGACTTTCTGAAGGATCTGTTTTAAGATTATATAGTTCATAATGATCCTTCACAAAATAGATAAGTTTCCAATCTTCTTTTATCAATGCCTGAACCGGGCCTTTCTTTTCATTGAATTCCCAATACAAATAGTCGTGCTTTATCTGCTTTTCGTTTTCTAATAAAGTTGGTAAATAAGATTTTCCGTCCACCTTTATAGAAGGTTTTATTCCTGCAATATCACAAGCAGTTGGTAAAAAGTCCCAAAAAGCAGACATATGATCGGTTTGAGTTCCTGGTTTTATTTTCTTTGGCCATCGTGCTACAAAAGGCATACGAATACCGCCTTCATACAAATCTCGTTTTCTCCCTCTAAAAACACTATTACTATTAAAAAACTCATCATTTACATTGTCATATTCATGGCCATTGTCACTAGTGAATATAACTAGTGTATTATCATCTACTTCAAGTTCTTTAAGCTTTTCAAGAATACGGCCTACATCCTTGTCTAATCTACTTACCATAGATGCATAGGTAACATGACCATTTTTATCATTGCGATAATGTCCCATTTTCATTTCTCGCAATGGCCAATCTTGGTCAACATATTGTTTCTTTTGTTCTTCAGGGATAGTTAATTCATAATGTGGAATTGTATATGTTAAGTATAAAAAGAAGGGTTGCTCTGGTGTTTGTTTATCCAGAAAATTTAGTGCTTTTTCGGTAAAAAGGTCTTGCGAATATTTTCCTATTTTATCCATCATTACATTACCCGATATATTCATTTGAATATCATTCTCCCAGATTTTTTCAGGATAATAATGGTGCGCTGCGCCGTGCTTATTAAAGCCATAGAAATAATCAAATCCTTGTTTATTGGGTTTACCATCTTCGAGATTTTCTGCAAGCCCCCATTTTCCAATAATCGCGGTACTATAATTTGCTCGTTTAAGTTCTTCTGCGACGGTAACATCGCTATCAGAAATATCAACAGGTGTACCCGATGTAGTCCATCTTGGATTTTCTCGTACAGAAGAATGTCCTGTGTGCATACCTGTCATAAGACTAGCTCTGGATGGTCCACAAACAGTAGAACCAGCATAATGCCTGGTAAATACCATTCCTTCTTTAGCCATTTGATCGAGTATTGGCGTTTTAATCTTTTTCTGCCCATTAAAACCTACATCACCATATCCTAAATCATCTGCCAGAATAAAAATGATATTGGGTTTTTCAGCTTTAGAAGTAACTTTTTCTGAAGAAGAATTAGAATTTTTACAGCTTATAAAAAGTATTATAAAAATATAAAGTAATACCCTAAAAAATTGTTTTACTACATTTTTCATTAAAGAAATTATATTGAATTCATAGTAAGATAAATATATACATATATCCTTAGGTTCATGCTTCTCTCACTATGCCTAAAGAAAGATTGTAACATTCTCACCCCCTATTTGAGACTATAGTGATACAACAAGGAAAAAGAGTATACTACTTTTATAAAAAAATTAATATCCTTAATTGTATTTAGTAATCATCGAGACATTTTATTAACCATAATTATATATTATTATGAAAAAAACAGACAACATGCAACTAGCAATACCTTTATCCTCCTTAAGGTATGACCATAAGATTAAGTTTTTGTTGCTATTAATTTTCGCCTTACTAATGACTTTCGGTCTACAAGCTCAAACCGATATTATTGATAATCCGGATTTCGAAAACGAAACATCAGAATGGGTTATTTGGGGTGGTGCTGCACGAGTTCAATCTAATATTAAATCCGGAAGTTATGCGCTTAGTGCTGTAGATAACAGTGGAGCTAACCAACTAATAACCGGGTTAACACCTAATACAACCTATCTTATAACCGGGTGGGCAAAATCTTCTAATGGTTCTCCTATTAATATAGGTGTCAAAGAACATGGAGGAAATGAAAAAAACAAAACGGTGAGTAATACTCGTTACAGAAAGGTCTATCTTAAATTTGTTACAGGACCAGCCAGCACTTCTGCCAGAATTTATATTTACAAACCACCAGGTGGTACAGGTATAGGTTATGCAGATAATCTAAGTATTATTTCTTCTCCTAAATTCCCCTATAAACTTGCCTGGGCAGATGAGTTTAATGGTTCAGGGCCAGTAAATGAGAATGATTGGAGATCTGGGACTGGTTTCCAAAGAAATAAAGAATTGCAATGGTACCAACCACAAAATGCTACTCAAGAAGGTGGAAATCTTGTGATAGAAGGTCGAAAAGAAAGGTTTCCTAATCCTTGGTATGACCCAACTTCTACTGATTGGAAGAAATCTAGAGAATTTGTAGATTATACATCTTCAATAGTAAGCACTAATGGGAAACATTCCTGGAAGTATGGCAGGTTTGAAATAAGAGCTAAAATCACTAACCTAAAAGGCACCTGGCCTGCCATCTGGTTGCTTGGTAACTCTTGCCAATGGCCTTCGGGTGGTGAGGTTGATATCATGGAAAACTATGGTGGTAAGCTTTTGGCTAATTATGTCTGGGGTAGCAATGTACGATGGAGAGGGGTTTGGAATGCAAAAAACAGGCCTGTAAGTAGTTTTGGACCTAATTGGGTTGATGATTATCATATCTGGACACTAGATTGGGATGAAGATCGTATGTCTATTTATGTTGACGATATCTTATTGAACACTCAGGATTTAGATAAAACCATAAACGGAACTGCAAGTTGCCCAGGGCAAAATCCATTTAGAAAACCACAATATATTATTCTTAATCTAGCTCTAGGGAGTAATGGCGGAGACCCATCAGGAATAGATTTCCCGACCCAATACCTGGTAGATTATGTGCGTGTTTACCAACCATTATTTAGAACTGATGCCCCTCCAGTAGTACATATTAATGGCCCATATAGTAGTGACTTTCTAGTTGAAGACGATGATGACGATGATGATGAGTGTGACGACGACAACGATGATGGAAAGATTTGTTTCAGCAGTGCAGGATCTATGGATCCTGAAGGTTCTAAATTATCTTACTTCTGGAATTTTGGCGATGGAAACACAAGTACTAAAGCCAATCCACAACATGGATATTCTAAAGCTGGGATTTATACCGTTACACTTACGGTTACTGATTATGAAGGTAGATCAGAATCTACACAAACAATTGCAACGGCAATTCCTCCCGGAAGTGTTATCTATTATAATGTAGTCAATAAAACAAACGATCTGAAGTTGAAACCTAAAGATGCAAATGATGATTCTGCAATCGTTCATACTTTTGCTAATGATACTACACAATGGACACAGTGGGAAAAAATTGAAACCGATAGTAGCTATTTTTATTTTAAAAACAGACAAACAGGGAAACATTTTAGACCTATAGATGATGCTGTTAACTCCAGAATAAAACAGGTGCCGAATTCAGCGACAGGCACATTTACACAATGGAAACTTGTAGATAGTGGTGATGGATATAATCATATTGTAAATCGGGGAACTGATAAAAAAATAAGGATTATATCAACAAGTAACAGTAATCCATTTATTGAACTAACAGGTGATAACGCTACAGGAATCTGGACTCGATGGAAACTCGATATTGCAGACATTTTAGTGAATACTTCGGAAGATGATGATGATGATGAAGAAGACGATGAAAACACATTATCATTCGAGCTCATTAACTATCCAAACCCCTTTAGTAGAGAAACTACAATTCATTTCTCGATACCAAACGATGAAATTGTAGATATGGCTATCTATGATGTTAGAGGTCAAAAAATACGCAATATAGTTCCTGGTATTCAACACAAATCTGGTGAGCATAGTTATCAATGGGATGGAACCGATGATTCTGGAAAATCTGTTCGTAATAGAACGATCTATTTTATTAAAATAAAAGCTGGGGATTTTGAAGCAACAAGCAGAGCAATACCCTTAAAATAAATTACGTTTTTCTCCTAAATAGAAGATTAACCCTGTTTAAGATTTTTCTTAGATGGGGTTAATTGTTATATTATAATCTTAGGAAAATATTTATCTCCCATGCTACTTCTTATTTCTCTACAAAAAGGAAGCATAAAATCTACAACTATCTAATTAACAAAATCTGGCATCTAATTTTACAAAATTTAAGTAAGCTTACGATAAACCTCATTAAAAATTACAAATCATTTCGTAACTTTAAGATAAATTAATTCTGAATTATGCCTTTTACTCTTGAACAGTTTGAGATTTTGGCCGAAAAGACCTTGCTTTTTCTTTTTGTTTTAAAGAAAGATGGCAAAATTTTTACTTTCAATAACAGGTGCGAAGTTTTATTTCCTTTTAATAAAGATCAAATAAAAGGAAAACAAATTACTGATTATATTATTGATGAAGATATTAGTCTTTTTAAAAGTTCAGTTTCTAGATTATCAGAAAAAAATCCATTGACTGTAGAGACTTTTAGATTTCCTACTATACAGAATGGAGTACTTGCACTTAAGTTTGACCTTACTCTTCATAATAATTTAATATATGCAGCCGGGATTGATACTACCGAAGAATATAAAGAACATAGAGCATTAATTACTATTTCTAAATTAACTAAAACTGGTGCATGGTATTTCAATCCAAAAAATAAAGAAATGTATTGGTCCAAGGGATGCTATGCAATTAAAGATTTAGACCCAAATACACCAATGACAAGAGGATTAGGGGCTAGTTTTTATCCAAAAGAATCGAGAGAAAGAGTAGAAAATTATCTTAATACACTTATAAAGACTAAAGAACCTTATGAGTATACCGAAAAAATCATTACAGGAAAAGGAAATCAAAAATGGGTCAAAGTAGTCGCGCAACCTGTAATTTATAAAAATGAAGTTGTATATGTAAATGGAACTATTGCCGATGTGACTGATCGCCATGATTATATAGAAAAACTAAAATATAATGAAGAAACCAAACATCTAGCATTGAAAGGGATACAATCTGGGTTATTTGATCATTTAATTGAAAAGAACGAGGTTTTTTATAGTTCTGATTTCAAAAAAATGCTAGGGTTACCCCCCGATCAAGATTATGTTCCTGAAGAAAAATTTAGAACAATGATACATCCAGATGATGTAGATACTGCATTTGCAAGACATAAAGAAAATCTTAAAAAACCAGGGAATCATTATCATAACCATTATCGTTTAAAACATTTTAAAAATGGGTATCGCCATTATGAAGTGCATGGCTATAGAAGAAAAAATCAAAAAGGTGAAACCATTAGAATGGTTGGTAATTTGATTGATGTTCATCAGAAAAAAATTAACGAAAAAACAATACAAGACAATAAAAGTAAGCTTCAAGCTATGGTCAATAATGGCATGGACTACATAATATTGCTTAATGTACAAGGGAAAATTTTGTTGGCAGATGAAGATTCTATAAAAATCATAAAACGAGATTACAACGTAGATCCTATGAAAACATCTTGTTTGTTTATTGATGTAATGCCCATTAATTATAAATCTACTTTTGCTCATTCTTTTAACGAAGCATTAAAAGGAAATACTGTCAGGAAAGAAATTGAACGAAATACTCATGTAGGTACAAATCAATGGTTAGAAACAAAATATATTCCTATTCTAGATGATCAATCAAACGTAAACACCGTTCTTATTACTTTTCGTGATATTACTGAAGAAAAACTAGCACAGTTGGTTATAAAAGAAGCACAAATTAGAGAACAAGAACTTGACGACCTTAAGTCAAATATTCTTTCAAATTTTAGTCATGAGATAAGAACACCTTTAAATGGTATCATTACCATTAGTAAGCTTCTTCAAGACGAGGATGATAATGAAGAACGTAACAAATTAATTGATTATCTAGATGAAAGTAAAAACCGTTTACTAGATACACTAAATACATTAGCTAGTTATAGCGAAATAGAGAGTATCCAAAAAAACCTTAGTTACTCACAAATAGATGTCAATTATGTAGTAGAAACTTCATATAGAAACTATATTCATCTAGCAAAAACTAAAAATCTTGATTATAGAATTGAACTTGATGAATCTTGTCCTGAATCAATTGTAGATGAAAATCTTTTTAAAACTGCGCTAGATAATATTATACACAATGCTTTAAAATATACCAACAAAGGTAGTGTTCAAATAAAAATTAACACTAAGCGATCAAAAAAAAATATTTATATTTATATTATTGATACAGGAATAGGAATTGATAAAAAAAATTATGAAAAAATATTTGATCCGTTTATACAAGAAAGTATAGGTTTAAGTCGTAAATATGAAGGTACCGGTATTGGATTAAGCTTATCAAGAAGATATATTGAAGTTTTAGGAGGGAAAATAAAGGTGAAAAGTAAATTAAATAAGGGTACAGAATTTTTAATTATAATTCCAAAAAGCCTATGAATATTCTTTATGTAGAGGATAATAAAATTAATGCAATGGTCATGGATAAAATGTTGTCCAAAAATCATTCAAAAGTAATTATAGCCGAAAATGGATCACAAGCACTAAAAACAGTTAAAGAAAAAAATCTTGATCTAATTTTGGTAGATATAAATTTAGGGCTTAATCAAATGGATGGTTGCGAATTACTACAAAGATTTCGAAAACTTGATATTATAAAGAATACACCTGTATTTGCCGTTACCGCATATGCTATGCCTGGAGATAAACAGCGTTTTATCAACTTAGGTTTTGATAATTATTTCTCCAAACCTGTAAATTTTGAGAAATTGCTTTCTGTGATATCTAACTTAAACACAAGCTTAAGTAAAAAAACTAGTTAATTTAATTTTTAAAAAGTGAGTATTTATTATCGAATTTGAGCAAATTTTATCCCAAGCTCTCTTTCTAATGCTCTTATGATTTTTAATTCAGTTTTAGTAATTAAAGCTAAAGACAATCCAGTTTTTCCTGCTCTTGCTGTTCTACCACTTCTATGTGTATAATATTCTATCTGATCTGGCAATTGATAATGAATTACAAAAGTCAAATTAGCAACATCTATACCTCTTGCAGCTACATCGGTAGAAACTAATAACTGTAACGTTTTATTTCTAAATGCCCGCATTACTTTATCTCTCTCTTTCTGGGTCATTTCGCCTTCTAATAACCCTACTTCATAATTCTTTGCATTTAACTGTTTAGAGAGTGTACGTGCAGCAACTTTGGTTTTTGTAAAAATGATACCTCTAGCATTTTTTTGTGTTTTTAAAAAATAAATAAGAGTATCTAGTTTATTCAATTCATCGCCAACCACAAATTGGTGATCAATACCTTTATTTACAGCATCGTTTTTATCTATAGTTACTTTAACAGCATTGTTACTAACGTATGTATTAATAATATCTGTTAATGTGCTAGATAAAGTAGCAGAAAAAAGCCAGATATTTCTATCACCTTTAGTTTTGCTTAAAATTGTAGTGAGATCTTTTTTAAACCCCATACTTAACATTTCATCAGCTTCATCCATCACAATAGTTTTAATCTTTGATAGATCAACAACTTTTCTTTCTATTAAATCGATTAATCTGCCTGGGGTGGCAACTATAATATGCGTAGTTCTACTTAATCTTGATATTTGTTTTTCTATTTTTTCGCCTCCATAAACAGCTTCAGTAAAAATTTTGTCTGTATACTTTGTATATTTAAAAAGCTGTTTGGCAATTTGTTGTCCTAACTCTCTAGTTGGTGCTAAAACCAAGGATTGCACATGACTTTTTGTAGTATCTACCTGAGTTAATAAAGGGATGCCAAATGCCGCTGTTTTTCCTGTACCAGTCTGGGCTTTACCAATAAAATCAGTTGGATGATCTAAAAGGATAGGGATTGATTGTTCTTGTATTTTTGTGGGAACCACAATTCCCATTTCTTTAAGACCTTTGTCAATATTTTTAGAAACTCCTAAGTCTAAAAATGTCATAGTTACTATAATTTAAGTTGCAAAAGTAATTGAATTAATTAATAACACTACTTAAATAACAAATAACTAAACAATATCTCTTAACAAGAGATGCTCATAAAGTAACCAAAAAGTTGTTTGGTTATTGTCAACCCTTTTTTATGATAATGTAATTTATTCATACAAAAACCTCCTGAACAATTAAAATCTGCTCCTTCATCAGAAGAAATGACATCCAAAAGTGTTATTTCGCTAGAATGGTTATGATTATGATGGTCATTACTTTCATGGTAGTCGTAAGAAATAACCTTCAAGTTTTCTGTGCTGTTATTTTTCTCAAGCTCAACCTTAGACAATTGATGCTCATTTGTAATAGAAGATAGATTCAGATTTGCAATCGACTGAGAGTTAACAGTACTGAAAATCAATAGAAAAAACAATAAAGATAGGGAATGTAGAAATCTATTCATGTGATCAATTTTTATGTTTGGGGTTTAACTAATTTATGATTCGAAATAATGGATTTTAAGCGATAAACGCTTGCTTTAAATCATCAATCTTTCAAATACATCGGCAAAATACATAAAATATCGTTTAAATGCAATTAAAATGTGTTTTTTAACATTTACGAGAGAAAAAAAACCATTTAACTATGGTAAAACCACACATAATTAGAATGTAGAATAGATCTAGAATAACTTTGGGTCTTCAGAAACATGATTTGGAAGACTAAGTTTTGTTTCTAATTTAATATTTAATTGTTCAATCAAATATTTTGACAATAATGGAGATTCTTTTTCTATATTTTGATGTACAAAAAAATGGATATGATTAATGCCAAGTGTTTTCCATGATTTTAATCTTTTGATCCATTCATCAAGCCGTGTATAATCGGTTGGGTGATTAGCTCCTACGTACCTTATAAAAGC
This sequence comes from uncultured Aquimarina sp., assembly GCA_947501475.1. Lineage (GTDB taxonomy): Bacteria > Bacteroidota > Bacteroidia > Flavobacteriales > Flavobacteriaceae > Aquimarina. The sequence continues at coordinate 57,115 of CANMWA010000017.1, forward strand.
TTCATCATTAGTTAAGCGCATATGTAATAAATCTCTCCTACCAGCAGTATCTGTAATAATGTTAGAGATCGTATTGGTTTCAAGTAGGTTATATAACTCATTAGCAACCAAAGCATCATTAAACCAATCAGTATGCCTAAACTCTACCGCTAATCGAATTTCTTTAGGCCATTTTTCAATAAATTTGATAACTCTATCAAAATTTTTAGGACCAAAATTACCATGCAATTGTAAAAATATAGTTCCCAATTTTTCTTTTAAATGAATTGCATTTGCCAAATACTCATCAACATATGGATAAACATCATCATTCAATCTTTTTAAATGAGAAATATTTTGCACAAGTTTTGGAAAAAATTTAAAACCTTGAGGAGTTTTATCATACCATTTTTTAAATTGATCCTCAGAAAATATTCTATAAAAAGTTGCATTAAGTTCTATACTATTAAATTGTCTAGAATAATACTCCAACTCATCCTTGGTTCCTCTAGGGTAGAAACCTTTTAAATCTTGTCTATTCCATTTTGCACAACCCACATATAATGACAAGCCTTCTTTAGCATTAGTTTTTACAGCATTTGCCGTATCAATATGATCTATAGGTAAACTAAAATCTATATTTTCTGGGTGTTCTACTTTACCAAATTGCATATCTATAAAATAAAAGGTTTATAAAAGTGTAACAAAAATAAGATACGATTGACTAATTTTACAAGAACATCATAAAAATCATTAACAATGAACATTTTAAAATCAATCATGGTAGCTTGCATCTTAGCTATCTCTACATCATTTTATGCACAAACCGCAGACGAAATAATTGAAAATTACTTTGAAAATACTGGAGGAAAAGCCAATTGGGAAAAGCTTGAAGGTATAGAAATGGTAGGAGTAATGAAAATGCAAAATATGGAAATCCCATTTGAGCAAGTAGCAACCAAAGACGGAAAACAACTAGTAACTATAGAGTTACAAGGTAGTCGTATGATATGGTCTGCTTTTGATGGAGAAACATCATGGGAAAGAAACCAAATGACTATGGAAGCTGAAAAAAGTGATAATGAAGCTACCGATAACATGAAAAAACAAACTAAAGACTTTCCTGACCCATTTTTAAATTATAAAGAAAAAGGATATGCTGTCGAACTTATAGGGAAAGAAACAGTCGATGGGACAGAAACTTTCAAAATAAAACTAACCAAAGACCCAATTACTATTAATGGTGAGTCGAAGCCTAACATTTCGCACTATTATTTTGATACTGAAAACTTTGTACCAATTATTCTTGAATCAGAAATTAATGAAGGACCAATGACAGGACAAACTATAAAATCTTCAATTAGTGACTATCAAGAAGTAAACGGAGTATATTTTCCTTTCACAATTGGTAATCAATTTCAAACAATGACTTTTAAAGAAATTAAACTTAATCCTGAAGTCGATACAGCAGCTTTTGCTTTCCCTGAAAAAAAAGAAGTAAAAAAACAATAAATACATACATATAACGAATCCCCAAAAAATCAAATCTTTTTGGGGTTTTTTTATTCACACAAAATCAATCAATTAATCATGACCAAAAAAATTATTTTTGCATCCCTATGTGCATTATTCTCTATAGGTATGCAATCACAAGATATTGTTCTTAAAGGAAAAGAACTATTTGGCAATCTTGAAGCAAGACAAATAGGACCAGCTCTTATGAGTGGTCGGATAATTGACCTAGAAAATCATCCTACAAACAGTAAAATACTATATGCTGGTACAGCTGGTGGTGGCGTCTGGAAATCAACTAATGGAGGAGCTAGTTTTACATCTGTTTTTGATAAACATGCACAATCTATTGGTGTAGTAGCTATAGATCCTAGTGATCCAGATAATACAGTCTGGGTAGGTACTGGTGAGATATGGACCAGAAACAGTGTATCTATAGGAGATGGGTTATACAAATCAAATGATGGTGGTGCCAACTGGAAAAAAATGGGGTTTGAAAACTCTGAACGCATCAGTAGTATTGAAATTAACCCTAAAAATCCAAACGAAGTTTATGTAGCCGTTCTTGGTGCATTATGGGGCGATAGTGAAGACAGAGGAGTTTATAAGACTATAGATGGTGGTAAAACTTGGAATAAAATATTGTATACCAACGAAAAAACTGGTGCTAGTGATATATTAATGGATCCAACTAATCCAAATATCTTATATGCATCTATGTGGGAGTTTAGAAGAACCGCATGGGGATTTAACTCTGGAGGGCCAAGCAGTGCATTATACAAATCAACCGATGCCGGAAAAACATGGAACAAAATTCATAAAGGCTTCCCTACTGGAGATCTAGGTAGATTTGCATTAGCAATAGCACCCTCTAATCCAAAAATTATCTATACAGTAATTGAGAGTAAAGAAAAAAAAGGATTATATCGCTCTGATGATGGCGGTGTTAACTGGAAATTATTAAATGATGATTTTGGTCTAGTTGTAAGACCTTTTTACTTTTCAAGAATTGTAGTTCATCCTACTAACCCCGACATTATAGTAAAAGGAGGATTGTTTGGATCTATCTCTAGAGATGGGGGGAAAACTTTCAAAACGCTTGGCGAAATGCATGCTGATATTCATGATGTAGTTTTTGACATTAATAACCCTGATGGAATGTACGTAGGAACAGATGGAGGAGTGTATAGAAGCTGGGATGGTGGATCTACCATGGATATGGTAGATAATCTGCCCGTTTCACAATTTTATCATATTAGTGTTGATAATGATGAGCCTTATAATATTTATGGAGGTCTTCAAGATAATGGATCTTGGTGGGGGCCTTCTTCTTCTCCTGGAGGTATTGAAGCAAGGGATTGGAATTGCGTTGGTGTTGGAGATGGATTTAGAGTCTTGAGACACCCAACAAAACGTATTATTTATTCTGAAATGCAAGGAGCACAAAATGTCTGGAGATATGATATGGATAAAAACTATACAAAAACCATCCAACCATTATCGATTAAAGGGGAAGCTGATTTACGTTTCAACTGGAATGCGCCAATGGCAATTAGTAATCATCAACCAGATCGATTTTATATGGGAAGTCAATTCTTACATGTAAGTGAAGACATGGGTAATAATTGGAAAAAAATATCTCCGGATCTAACAACTAATGATCCTGTAAAACAAGATAAAGAGTCTGGTGGTATTTCTACTGATAAATCTGGAGCAGAAACCCATACAACAATCTTTACTATTGCAGAATCTCCTATCGATGAAAAAATAATATGGGTAGGAACAGATGATGGTAATATACAAGTAACTCAAGATGGCGGAAATTCCTGGGCAAATACTGTTGCAAATATTCAAGGGCTTCCAAAAAACACATGGGTATATCATATAGAGGCAAGCTCACATAATAAAAGCACTGCATATGCGGTCTTTGATGGTCATGCATCTGGAGATATGAATACTTATGTATATAAAACATCAGATTTTGGAAAAACTTGGAAATCTATAGCAACAGATGATATTATCGGGTTTGCAAGAAACATTCAAGAAGATTATGTAAATAAAGATCTTTTATTTTTGGGTACAGAATTTGGATTATTTATTACCATCGATGGCGGTAAAAACTGGTCTCGTTTTACCAATAATATGCCTGCAACTGCTGTTCATTTTATTGATCTTCAGAAAAAAACCAATGATTTGGTAATGGGTACTCATGGTCGCGGTGTTATTATCATCGATGATATTTCTCCATTACGACAAATCAGTCAAGAAGTCTTGGCAAAAGATGTGCACTTTTTTGATTCAAAACAAGCCATAATAAAAGAAGAAGGTGGATTTGGCGGAGGAAGTACCGAGCTACAATTTGTAGGTAAAAACCCCGGAGCTTCTGCTAAGATCATTTACTATTTGAAGAAAAGGCATACTTTCGGAAAAATGACACTTGTTGTTCAAGATCAAGAAGGTAATCAAATAGCAAGTCTGGCTCCTGGTAAAGCTAAAGGAATTAATATAGTAGATTGGAATTTCAGGAAAAAAGGGCCAAAAATAGCAGCCGGTAAAACATTTACTCGTGGTGGTTTTACAGCTCCTAGAGCTGCAGCTGGAACATATAAAATAGTGCTTAAAAAAGGAAAAAATGAGTATACAAGCGCTATAATTATAAAGAATGACCCTGCATCACTAATTACTGGCAAAGATCGAATCGCACAACAAAAAACAGCGCAAGAATTATTTAACAATATGGAAGATTTAGCATATTTAGTGTATCAAATCGACCAAAATATTAAAAAAGCTGAAGAAGTTGCTAAAAATGACCCGGCTTCTAAAAAAATAACTTCAGTTGTAATTAAAGAGTTAAGTGCTTTAAAAGAAAACTTGGTAGTAACTACTGGTGACAATTATGTAAACGAAGCCGAACCGCAACTAAGAGAGAAACTTTCAGATTTATATAGTGAAGTAACTGAGCAATTTGAAAAACCTTCACTATCACAAATTGAAAATAAAGAGGTTTTGGAAACTAGATTAAATGATGGTAAATCTGCTTACGAAAAGATAAAAAGTAAACAGCTTGCTAAACTGAATACATATTTTGAAAAAAACGGAGGTGTTCCTGCCAAAATTTTAAGTAAAGAAGAATTCATCAGTAAATAGATATAGAATTCTATAAAAAAACTCCCTAGCTAGGGAGTTTTTTTATATCCTCACTTACCATTAATTTAACGCTATAAACTAAATTAAAAATTAGATTTATAGATGTTTATATTGTTTATAAGTAGTTTAAAACTCTACAACAGGTCTTGGTTTTTGAACTCGACAAATCCCTATTTTTAATAAACCTTCTATATTATGGAAAACAGGGAATCAAATTTATTGGCAATACGACCGCAATTATTAAACGCCAGGGTTTCTGAAAATATGACTCATGATGAGCAATTTCAGAATAAAACAATCAGACCAATTATTAAATTACAAGGAGATTTACTAATTCAAGTATTCAAAAATTATATTAAGAAAAGGAAGAATACATTTTATGAATTATCATTAGAAAAACGATTAGAGTTTATCGAAAATGCAGTTCAAAAAGACATGAAATTTAGAAATAGCCTTAAAGGGATGATTATTGGCCAATTTACAGTAGATGAATATCTAATGTATACCAAAAACTCGTCGGCTCTTAATAAACGAATGATGAATATTGTAAAAGAGCGCTTACAAGATAATGTTCAGTTACTAGAGTATAAAGTTGCTTAATTATAAAAAGGAGATGATTATAATCATCTCCTTTTTAAATAATCAAGAACATTATTTTCAATACGTTTTTCAACCTCAGAAACATCGGCTTTTATAAAACCTGTACCTGTAATATTTTCGTAAAGTTCTATATATCGCTGGGATACTGATTCTATATATTTATTGGTCATTTCAGGAATCTGTTGTCCTTCCTTTCCTTGAAAACCATTACTAATTAACCATTGCCTAACAAATTCTTTAGATAACTGTTTTTGCAGCTCTCCTTTTTGTTGTCTTTCGTCATAACCATCTATATAAAAGTAACGAGAAGAATCTGGAGTATGTATTTCGTCTATTAAAACAATTTTTCCTTCCTTGGTTTTACCAAATTCGTATTTGGTATCTACTAGGATCAATCCTCGTTTTGCGGCAATCTCTGTTCCTCTAGCAAAAAGTTTACGAGTATAATCTTCAAGAATCAAATAATCATCTTCAGAAACAATTCCTTTAGCTAATATTTCTTCTCTAGAAATATCTTCATCATGCTCCCCATTATCAGCTTTGGTCGAAGGAGTAATAATAGGTTTAGGAAATCTATCATTTTCTTTCATTCCATCTGGCATGGCTACACCGCACAATACACGCTTACCTACTTTATATTCTCTAGCTGCATGACCCGACAAATATCCTCGAATAACCATTTCTACTTTAAAAGGTTCACATAAATACCCAACCGCAACATTTGGATCTGGAGTAGCAATCAACCAATTTGGCACCAAATCCTCGGTGTCCTTCATCATTTGTGTGGCAATTTGGTTAAGTATCTGTCCTTTAAAAGGTATTCCTTTGGGCATAACAACATCAAAGGCTGATAGCCGATCTGTAGCGATCATTACCAACAACTCATCATTAATATTGTATACCTCTCTTACTTTTCCTTTATATATAGATTTTTGATTAGGAAAATTATAGTTTGTATCTACTATTGTGCTCATTTAATTGGTTTGTGAGTATTTTCAGATAAATTATTCATTTCTATGTTCAATCTCCTTATATGCCGAAATTACTTTTCTTACCAATTTGTGACGAATCACATCTTTATCATCCAGATAGATCATACCAATTCCTTGAATGTTTTTTAAGACCAGTAATGCTTCTTTAAGACCCGAAGTAACTCTTCTTGGTAAATCTATTTGTCCTGGATCTCCTGTGATTATAAACTTAGCATTTTTACCCATACGGGTTAAAAACATTTTCATTTGTGCATGCGTTGTATTTTGAGCTTCATCAAGTATTACAAAAGCATTATCAAGAGTTCTACCTCTCATAAATGCCATTGGAGCGATTTGAATGACTCCTTTCTCTATAAAACTATCCAATTTTTCATTAGGGATCATATCTCGTAAGGCATCGTATAAAGGCTGCATATATGGATCTAATTTTTCTTTTAAGTCTCCTGGTAAAAATCCAAGGTTTTCCCCTGCTTCAACAGCAGGTCTTGTAAGAATAATACGTCTAACTTGTTTTTCTTTTAATGCTTTTACTGCTAGTGCAACTCCGGTATAGGTTTTTCCGGTTCCTGCAGGACCAATTGCAAAAACCATATCATTCTTGTTTGACGACTCTACAAGTTTACGCTGATTAGCTGTTTGTGCTTTGATAAGTTTACCACCTACTCCATGAAGTAGTGTTTCTCCACTAACAGCTGATGTTTCATAATCTTCTTTGCTTTCACTTGTGAGTACACGTTCGATCACGTTTTCGTCCAATTTGTTGTATTTACCAAAATGTTCAAGAAGCATATTAAGGCGCATGTCAAACTCTTCGAGCATGTCTTCGTCTCCATATACTTTCATTTTGCTCCCCCTTGCAACAATTTTTAACTTTGGAAAGTATTTTTTTAATAATTGAATATTGCTATTCTGAAGTCCGAAAAATTCTCTCGGATTAATTTCTGTAAGTTCTATGATAAGTTCGTTCAAAAGCTATACGAATTTTAGTATGATTTTTTTTAAGGATTGACTAAGTTTGCTGAAGTTATTTTAAGTCTTTTTAAAGGGAAAACTAGACGAAAACAAAAACTAAACTAAAAAAACTTTTAAGATTAGTATCAAAAATGATAGTAAAAGACAGTAATTCTGGTAGTTTTATATTCATTTTGCAACCTAAAGAAAAACTTTGAGTAACTTCATAACAAATTTACATATTTTTAAGCGCTTACAGTCAAAAGATATTAACAATTCTTGTACATGTCAATTATCACCTTAACTACAGATTTTGGAATCAAAGATCATTTTGTGTCTGCGGTCAAAGGGGCTATTTATACAGAGTTACCAGAAGCCAAAGTTGTTGATATATCACATGAGATTTCTCCTTTTCACATTACCGAAGCTGCATATATTATACAGAATGCATATAAAAGTTTTCCCAAGGGTAGTATTCATATTGTAGGTATTGATAGTGAACTTCATCCAGAAAATAAACATATTGCAGTAAAACTAGATGATCATTACTTTATTTGTGCCAATAATGGATTGATCTGTTTAATTGCTTCAGAGTTTAATCCCGAAAAGATAGTTGAAATCAATATTCATGATACTATCGCTTCTAATTTCCCAGTATTGGATGTTTTTGTTACCGTTGCATGTCACATTGCTAGAGGAGGCACTTTAGAGGTAATTGGTAAAACTATCTCTGATATTAAAACCATTAAAGGGATTACTCCTATTGTAAATGTCGGAAACACACAAATTGTAGGTAGTATTATTTATATTGATAATTACGGAAATCTTGTTACCAATATTACTCGAAAATTATTTGACGATGTAGGTAAAGGGCGTACATTTAAAATTACAGCACGTACTGCCGTATTTGAAAATGTATATGAACGATATAGTGATGCTATCAATTTTAAAATTGAAAAAAGTAAACGAGAAGAAGATGGTAAAAAATTAGCTGTCTTTAATTCTTCTGGATATTTAGAACTTGCCATATACAAAAGTAACCCCAAAACAATAGGTGGAGCATCTAGCTTATTTGGGTTACATTACAGAGACACAGTAAGTATTAATTTTGAATAAAATGATCATAAGAATCGTAAAAATGGGATTCGTCCCAGATCAAATAGAAGCTTTTTTAGAAAATTTTGAACAGAACAAAGAAAAGATTCGAAATTTTGAAGGTTGCAGCCATCTAAAATTACTAAGAGACATTAATATGCCTCATCAATTTTTCACCTATAGTCATTGGGAATCTGAAGAACATCTCAATAACTATAGAAACTCAACGTTATTCAAAGGAGTTTGGGCAAACACCAAAACTAAATTTAATCAAAAACCTGAAGCTTGGAGTGTGAATACGGTTTGTAGTTTGTAGTTTATGGTTTCAAATTCTTGAACCACTCAAACCTCAAACCTCAAACCTCAAACCTAACAACTATGTTTGCATTAATACGAAAAGAAATAAATACCTTTTTTTCCTCGGCAGTAGGATATCTTGTTATTGCTTTGTTTTTAATTCTTAATGGTCTCTTTCTTTGGGTTTTCAAAGGGCAATTTAACATTCTTGATAGTGGTTTTGCTGATATGTCACCCTTCTTCCAGGTAGCTCCATGGATATTGTTATTTCTTATCCCAGCAATAACAATGCGTTGCTTTACAGAAGAAAAAAAACAAGGGACTTTAGAACTATTATTAACAAAACCAATATCACTACAACAATTAGTTTTAGGGAAATATATAGGTAGTCTACTATTGATTACAATCTCTTTAACCCCAAGTATTTTATATATCATTACTATATATCAATTAGGAAACCCTGTTGGTAGTCTTGATGTTGGCAGCACAATAGGATCTTACATTGCTCTTTTGTTATTAAGTGCTTCTTATACTGCCATCGGTGTGTTCTCTTCTTCATTAACCAACAATCAGATTGTTTCATTTTTGATTGCAGTCTTTCTTTGTTTTGTGTTTTATTTTGGGTTTAGTGGTCTCTCAAATTATAATTCATTGGGTACTATAACCCATATTTTTGAACAATTAGGAATGCAGTTACATTATGAACGAATGAGTGAAGGTGTATTAGACACTAGAGATATTCTATATTATATAGGTATTAGTATTCTTTTTTTAATTTTCACAATCATTGTACTTAAAAAAGGTTCAAAAAAGCAAAAAATAAAGCCTTTAGTTGTTATCCTGGCCTCTGTGATTATTCTCAATATGTTAGGAAACTCTTTTTACAACCGCTTTGATCTCACACAAGACCAACGTTTCACCTTATCAGAAGCTACAAAAAAAATAATTACAGAAGCAAATGCTCCAATAGTAATTGATGTATTATTAGAAGGTGACTTTCCATCAGAATTTAGACGTCTTCAATCAGAAACCAAACAAATACTTGAAGAATTTAATTCAATAAACAGCAACATACAATACATTTTCACGAACCCATTACAAGAGCAAGAATTACGATCAGAAACCATTGCCGAGTTACAACGTTATGGACTAACTCCTATGGAAGTTAGTGTTCAAGAAAGTGGTAAAACAAAAACCGAAACTGTAGTGCCTTGGGCAATTGTAAGCTATCAAAACCAAAGTGTAAAAATACCTTTGGTAAAAAATACCCTTGGTGCCACTACCGAAGAAAGAGTAAATAATTCTATCCAACAATTAGAATATGCATTTGCAAATGGATTAACTAAATTACTTCACCCAAAAAAGCACAAAATTGCTGTATTAAAAGGCAATGGACAATTACCCGATATTAAAATTGCAGATTTTATAAAAACTTTGCAGGATTATTATTTTGTCGGAGCTTTTACATTAGATTCTGTCTCTAATGATCCTAATAAAACATTACAAGATCTGCAAAAATTTGATATGGTTATTAATGCTAAACCAACCGAAGCTTTTTCAGAGAACGAAAAATATGTACTCGATCAATTTATCATGAATGGCGGTAAATCTTTATGGTTACTAGAATCCGTAGCTATGGAAATTGACAGTTTAATGAATCCAGAAGGTACTACCGTCGCTCTTATGCAAGATCTTAGGTTAGGCGATGCTTTATTTTCGTATGGCGTAAGAGTAAATCCTGTTCTAGTAAATGATTTATACTCAGCTCCTTTGGTATTGGTATCAGGACAAGGTAATGATGCACAATTTACACCATATCCATGGTTTTATGCTTCGCTAACAAAAAGTACTAGTAACCATCCTATTGTAAAAAACATTGAATCTGTAAAATTTGAATTCTCGAATCAAATAGATACCTTAAAAAATGATGTAAAAAAAACCATCTTACTCACAAGTTCCGAAAAATCAAAATTAGAAGGAGTACCTAAAGAAATAAGATTAGACATTATCAGAAAAAAACCAGATATCGCAAGTTATACAGAAGGACCAAAAAATTTAGCTGTTTTATTAGAAGGAAATTTTAAATCTGCATATAAACAAAGAATAAAACCAATGTCTATTGCTAATCATAAAGACGATAGCCCAGACACAAAAATGATCGTTATTGCAGATGGAGATATCATCAAAAATCAAACTCGAAAAGGGCAACCTATAGAACTAGGGTTTGACCCCGCTATGAACCTTAAATATGGTAATAAAGAGTTTTTATTAAATGCTGTTAATTATTTACTAGATGATTCTGGTATTATTGAAGTTCGAAGTAAAGAGATAAAAATTCCATTCCTGAATATTGAGAAAGTAGCCAACAATAAAGCATTTTGGCAAATCATCAATATTCTTGCCCCTCTGTGTATTCTTGGAATATATGGAGTTTTATTCTTATTCATTAGAAAGAAAAAATATATAAAAACAGTTTAAATTTCTATTCTCTATCTTTGGTATTCAATGCTCCAAATTAAATACTTAATTGATCGATCCCGAAAATCAAAATATCGTCCTTAAAACTGAAGACCTATCCATTGGTTATCGTACTAAAAAAGATTTAAACGTAATTGCTGCAGATATTAATCTGAAGTTTTATGAAGGAGAACTTATAGGTTTAGTAGGTGCTAATGGAATCGGAAAATCAACCCTATTGCGTACACTTTCAAGAGTCCAACCGGCTCTACATGGAAAAATCTTATTATCAGAAAAAGAACTTGTAACCTACAAATCAATAGACCTTGCATCACAATTAAGCATTGTTTTAACAGAACAGATAGCTTCAAAAAACCTTACCGTTCAAGAATTGGTAGCACTAGGCAGGCAGCCATATACCAATTGGGTGGGTAAGATGTCTGAAGAAGATATCGAAAAAGTTAAAAAAGCTATCGAAGTTACCCATATTAGCGATCTGGTGGCAAAACGATGTTTTGAGCTAAGTGACGGGCAGTTACAAAAGGTATTAATAGCACGTGCAATCGCACAAGACACTCCTTTTGTTATGCTAGATGAACCCACAACACACTTGGATATATACCATAAGGCATATATTTTTAAGCTCTTAAAACGTCTTGCGTTCGAAACCAAAAAAACCATTCTTTTCTCAACCCATGAGATCGACTTTGCTATACAATTATGTGATAAAATGATCGTTATGAATCGAGATGGATTCGAATTTGGCAGACCCAAAGAATTAGTTCAAGCCAGAGCCTTTTCAGGGCTTTTTCCTGAAGATTTGATTTTATTTGATAATAAATCAGGTCGATACAAGGTTAGAAACTAAATAATCATCATTAATAAATACACTTTATCGATAAAAATCGCTTTTTAAGGGAAAGCTGTAAAAATTTCAAGTAGTACGCTTAACCAATTTACCGAAGAAACATTTAGTTTTACTTAAATTTTAAATACCAAATCTATTATGAACAAAATTTCAAAAATCAAATCAATTTTAATTTTATTAACGCTATCAACATTTATCTTTAGCTGTAGCTCTGATGACAATGCTGAAATTGAAGGAGGTAGTGAAGAAACTTCTTTTAACCTTATTGTCAATACAACTAATGCAGCTATTACCGCAGAACGTGACTTAACAATTACTGCGGCACCCAACGCTTTGCAAAAAGTTAATGTCACCTTTATGGCAGAAAACTCTATGAAAAGATTATATATCGCCAAAGTTGAAGATGGCGGAGCTATTGTACCTTTTGTTTTTGAAGATGCAGGAGTTACAGTAGATAACAAGAAAGACGGATCTCTTGATCTGGTGGGAGATAATAAAAAAGATTTTACTTTTAATATAGATTTTCCTACTCCATCTTCTGTTGATGGTACTATAACGTATTTACTTTGGGCAACAACCGGTAGAGGTGACTTTAGAGATGTGTCTAAAAGAAATGCCATAGGAGAATTTGATTTTGGAACTATTACAATCAAAGCTGGAAACGGTGCAGTTGGTGACGGAGTAAAGTCATTTTCTGGTGTTTTATTAGCAGCTCCCCTAGAAAGTGAAAAATCTGAATCATTCATATCTTTATTTAATAATACTATATATAGAATTGACCAAGGAGAAGAATATGCTGCTTTTTGGGACTTTGGTTATTACTATGGTGTTAATGGTAATGCATCCTTTGCTTCTGCTTTTGATTACCCAAAAAGTGTTATTGATATTCCGGCAATAACTGGGTTAGCATCTTCAGAATTAAACAATTTCTTCATAGCAAAATCAAATGCCGACTTTGATACTGTAACCAAAAGAGAAGATCTAAACAATATAACAAAACCTACTGCTGAAACAATTACAAATTTAGCAGATAATGATATACTAGAATTTGTAGACAGTTATGGCAATAAAGGATTAATCAAAGTCACTAAAATTGTTCCAGGAAACGGAAGCGACGGTAAAATTACATTTGACGTAAAAGTACAAACGTCAGACTTAACTATAAAACAATAAGTTTTTAAAGAAATACCCTTAACCATCAACTATACTAGAGGCTGTCTGTAAAAAGACAGTCTCTTTTTCTTTACAAAAAATTTGTTTATTCAACATATCAGTAACTAATCTCTAGAATCTTTATCTTTGGGTAAACAAAAAATACGCATGTCAGAATACACTCCGATCATTATTGCTGTGGCAACAATTAGTATAGCAATACTAATAGGTTTTATTATAGGTAAATATGTCACTTCGTTAAAAAATAAAAGTGAGCAGAGTGCAGCTCACGAAAGAACAAACATACTCTCCTCTCAGTACGAGACACATAAAACCAACACAGAACATCAAATTTCTGAGCTTGTAAAAGAACGTGAAGAGATTCGCCGTGAAAAAGATTTTTTAAATACAGAGCTTACACGTCGCAATGCAGAGTTCGAAAACCTTCAGCTTAAAAATCAAGAACAAAAAGATGAAGTAGAAAAACTACAGGAAAAATTCACCAAAGAATTTGAAAACCTCGCCAATAAAATTCTAGATGAAAAATCTAACAAATTTACAGAACAGAATAAAGAAAATATAAAAAATATCCTAACTCCGTTACAAGAAAAGATCAATGTCTTCGAAAAGAAAGTAGAACAAACACATAAAGAAAGTATTGATTACCATGCAGCACTGCGTCAACAAATTCTTGGGCTTAAAGATCTTAATGAGCAGATGAGCAAAGAAGCTACCAATCTTACCAAAGCATTAAAAGGTGATAGCAAGATGCAAGGAAATTGGGGTGAGCTTGTTTTAGAACGCGTGCTTGAAAAATCAGGATTAGAAAAAGATCGAGAGTATTATGTACAACAAAGTTTTACTACAGATAGTGGGGAACGAGTTTTACCAGATGTTGTGATTTATCTGCCTGATAACAAAAAAATGATAATCGACTCTAAAGTAACGCTTACCGCATACGAACGTTTTGTAAATGAAGATAATGATGACCTAAAAGCCAATTATCTTAAAGAGCATATCAATTCATTAAAGCGTCATGTAGATCAATTGTCTGAAAAAAACTATCAAGATCTATATGATATCGAATCTCCAGATTTTGTCTTACTTTTTATTCCTATAGAACCGGCTTTTGCCATAGCAATTAATGAAGATAATAAGCTTTATAATCAAGCCTTCGAGAAAAACATAGTTATTGTTACTCCATCAACTCTTTTGGCTACATTACGCACCATAGACACCATGTGGAATAACGAAAAACAACAACGTAATGCTATCGAAATTGCACGACAAGCAGGAGCTTTATATGATAAATTTGAAGGTCTTGTAAAAGATCTTACAGGAGTAGGTAAAAAGATTGATGATGCCAAAAAAGATTACTCTGCCGCTATGAATAAATTGGTAGAAGGACGAGGTAATTTGATTAACAGCGTTGAAAAACTCAAAAAAATGGGTGCTAAAGCCAAAAAATCGCTACCAGAACCTATTTTAAAACGTGCCGGCGAAAACGAAGACTCCTAAAAACAAAACTATATGAATACTAGCACACCGCAAATAATCATTCAACTCTTACTAGGGCTCTTTTACGCCATACCCTCTATTGCGTTTATTATTATTTGCCTTTATTACTTAAAAAAAGCTGGCTCTACAACTGATGGACTACTTCTTTTAATAGGAAATAGTATAATTTTTATAACTATTATTCTTAGTCAGATAACTATGGTTCTATTTGTATATTACAGAAAATGGGAAGCCGATATCTATTCATACATTACTATGGGAACAGGTATACTATCTTTTATAGGTTCTGTTCTATCTATTTTAGGGCTGTTTCTTTTAGTCAAAAGAGTTATAAAAAACCTTAGACCTAATGAGAATTAAATATATCTACTTCGTATTATTTTTAATTACTGCTATTGGGTACTCTCAGGACTTATATTTCCCTCAACGAGGGAACTGGGAAGAAAAATTACCTTCAGAATTTAAAATCGATACTCAAAAACTAAAAGATGCCATACAGTTTGCAAAAAACAACGAATACTCTGGATCCAAAGATTTACGAGAAGCTATCGTAAAAGGTTTTGAGCGAGAACCCTATCACAAAATTCTTGGGCCAACTAAAAAACGTAAAGATCCTGCTGGGTTAATTATTAAAAATGGATATATTATTGCAAAATGGGGCGATGTTAATCGCGTAGATATGACCTTTAGTGTTACCAAAAGTTATTTATCTACCATGGCAGGGTTAGCCATAGATAAAAAACTAATCCAGTCTATCGATAATCCTGTATATATCTATGTTTGGGATCATACTTTTGATGGTAAACATAATCAAAAAATTACCTGGAGACATTTGTTAACACAATCCTCAGATTGGTCTGGGCAATTATGGGGTGGCTACGATTGGGCAGACCGCCCGCCCAAAGAAGGAGGAATCGATAATTGGAAACATCGAGAACTACATACTCCAGGAACTGTTTTTGAGTACAATGATGTGCGAGTAAATGTTTTAGCATATTCATTATTAAATGTATGGAGAAAGCCCTTACCACAAGTCCTAAAACATAATATCATGGATCCTATTGGTGCTTCTACTACCTGGAGGTGGTATGGATACCAAAACTCATGGGTAAATATCGACGGAATCAAAGTGCAATCTGTAAGTGGTGGTGGCCATTCTGGTGGTGGATTATTTATTAACACGCTGGATCATGCACGATTTGGGTTGTTGTTTTTAAATAATGGGAATTGGAACGGAAAACAACTACTCTCTGCAGCATGGATCAACGAAGCTACAAAATCATCTCTAGCAAATCCAAACTATGGGTTTATGTGGTGGTTAAACCAAAAAGGAACAAGACATTGGAACGGTTTACCAGAACACCTATATTATGCCGCAGGTTTTGGTGGTAATTTTATAGTAATCGATAAAAAACAAAACCTAGTGATCGTCACAAGATGGTTAGAACCCAATCAAATTGATGAATTTATGACCAAGGTATATGACAGTTTGTGAAGTGAATATATCAAATTTTTAAAATGAAACTAAAAAAATGAAAAAAGTACTCGCTATAATTATTATCATCATTCTAGCCATTTTTGCCGGATGGTACGCATTTGTATATTATGCAAGCTATAGTCAGGGAACCCGAAGTGGAGAACTTATAAAATTTAGTAACAAAGGTGTTATTGTAAAAACCTGGGAAGGTGAAATCAGTCAAGGTATATCTGGAGCACAAATCTTTAGTTTTTCTGTCGAGGATAAAGAAAAGAGCATAATTAAGAAACTAGAAAAATTTCAAGGACGCTATGTGAAATTGAAATACAAAGAGCGTTTTGCTAAAATATCATGGCTTGGTGATACCAAATATTTTATTATTGATGTAGAAGAAGAAGTATCCCCGCATTTTAGGAATAAATAAAAGGAAAGTCGGAAGTCGGAAGTCGGAAGTCGGAAGTCGGAAGTCGGAAGTCGGAAGTCGGAAGTCGGAAGTCGGAAGTCGG
>CANMWA010000018.1 GCA_947501475.1 uncultured Aquimarina sp.
AGGAGAATGGTTATTCACCGTATATGATGCCTTTGGTAGAGTGGCCTATACAGGTTTGGATAAAAACAATACCAGTAGTAGAGCGACATTACAACAAGCTGCCGATAATGCTGCCAATCAGTATGTCACCAAAACTACTACGGCCAATACCTATGCAGGAACCACCGTATATTATACCAAAAACGCATATCCTGTAAGTTTTGACGAAGTACATACTGTTAATTATTATGACGACTATACCTTTGATCGTAATGGAATTAGTGCACCTACATCTGTGCTTGGGCAAACCATACATACCAATGTCAAAGGACTACCTACTGGGTCTAAAATAAGAGTATTAGATACTAACCAATGGATCACTACCGTAAGTTATTATGACCTAAAAGGAAGACCCATTTATATGGTCTCTAAAAATGACTATCTCGATACTGAAGACATTGTGTCTTCCAAATTAGACTTTGCCGGTAAAATACTAAAAACCAGAACTCGACATCAAAAAGGAAACAACAAAGAAATTGTAACCGTTGATACCTATACCTATGACCATGTCAATAGATTAGTATCGCAAAAACAATGTATTGGTGATGATAGCTTGGCCAATAGCTGTGGAGATGATCAAACGGGAGTGCCGGTACAGCTTAGTGAAGCTCTTACTGCTACCCGCACTATCGAAGCACCTAGCATCCATCTATTACCAGGGTTTAGTTTTACTGCTGCGGTCGGAAGAACTTTTACAGCAATAGCGGCTGGTAGAGCTGCAAATGACCCTAATGCCGAACTCATTGTAGAGAATACCTATGATCGATTAGGGCAACTTATTTCTAAAAAAGTAGGAGATGGCTTGCAAAAAGTAGACTATACCTATAATATCAGAGGATGGCTTCGTAAAATCAATAATGGTACAACCGTTAATGGAGATTTATTTGGGTTTGCTATAGACTATAACAGTGGTTCTACCCCACTCTATAATGGAAATATCGCTAAAACATCTTGGAGAACCGCCAATGATAATATCATCAGAAATTATGCCTATACCTATGACCACTTAAATAGAATTACAAGTGGAATTAGTAATGATGGTAGATACAATCTAACTGGTATTACATACGACAAAATGGGGAACATAGAAACTCTTAATCGTACAGGTGCCATTGTAGAAAATATTAACCCTACTAATTCGGCGCATTTTGGTGCAATGGACATATTGAGTTATGATTATGATAATGGTAATAAACTTAAACAAGTAACTGACACCGGAAACAAAACCTATGGTTTTAAAGATGGTACTAATAGTAACCCTGATTTTGTATATGATGCCAATGGTAATATGAAATTAGATCGCAATAAAGGCATCACAGACATTACCTATAATTACCTAAACCTAACCACAAAGGTTACAGTAAGCGGAAGTCAAAACGGAAATATTAGCTATATTTATGATGCCGCAGGAACCAAACTAAAAAAAACGGTAACACAAGGTAGTGCTGTATCTACAGAATATGCCGGAAACTATATCTATAAAAACGGAAACCTGGAATTCTTTAGCCATACAGAAGGATATGTAGAAAAAGTAAATGGTGAATATAGATATGTATACCAATATAAAGATCACTTAGGAAACATTAGACTATCCTTTACCGATCAAAATAATAATGGAAGCATTACCAATGATGAAATCATTGAAGAAAATAACTATTATCCCTTTGGACTTAAACAAAAAGGGTATAATCAAAACGTAAGCCCATTAGTGAATAGTACTGCACAAAAATTTAAGTATGCCAACAAAGAACTCGAAGAAGAATTAGGTTTAAATACTATTTCTTATGGACAAAGAGATTATGACCCTGCAATTGCAAGGTTCAGTAAAATAGATAGATTTGCTGAAGAGTATAGAAATGAAACACCTTATCATTTTACCAAAAACAACCCTATTCTTTATCGAGAAATACAGGGAGATTCTGTTTGGGTATTCACAGAGAGAACAGCAGGTGTAGGTAGGCACGCATTTTTAAGAATCAAAACGGATAAAGTTGATAAGATAGTCGAGTTATGGGGTCCAGACCAAGGTGCAAGAACAGGTAGACCAAGAGTTGATGATTTTCAACAAAACGGATATAAAAACGGTAGAAGTGGCGTTAGTGATCCATTCTTGATTCAACCGAGTTCATCTAATGAGAATAATGAATTTGAGAATAGTATATTAGAACTTGCTGCATTCTTTCAAGAACAAACCACAGATGAGAATGGAAATCAAGATTATGCCAATCTCCCGAAATATGATTTCACAGGACCAAATTCTAATGGTTTTGTTGTCTCATTAGTTGGAAATGCAGATGGAGGAGTAAAATTAAAGCTTCCTCTTAATGCTATTGGACAAAAAGACACAAAAGCATATGATTTAGCAATTAATGGACTTTTGCTTACGGAAATAAGAGATAAAGTTTGTAATAGTGGGACTTGTAATAAGGAAACATTACAGAATTTAGATGCATTAATACAGAGAAATAATGAGCAATTAGAACAATATAGAAATGGAGAGCAAGAAGATTAATTTTTTAACAATAACCTTTATAATATTGAATATAGCATCTTATTTAATAAGTAATAATTTGTCTCATAGATATGTTAGTGTTAATAATTATGCTTCTGTTCTTGGTGGTGAATTATTTGATTTGAAAGGAGGCTTATATGAATTAATTTTTATTCTAATAATTTCCACATTATTTTATTTAGTGATAAGGTCTATAAAGAATAAAGTTTTTAGAATTATACTACTTGTATTAGCATTTATTATATCTGTGCCAATAATAAGTCTATACGGGTTATAAAAAACACATTCTAATTAGGCAAAAGGATTGTAGTTTAGACCTTAAATCAAAGGGGTAAAATTTCAATGGTAATAATCAAATATAAAAGCCAGAAACAATGCTTCTGGCTTTTCAAAATAAAATTTTATTTAATTAGAGTAAACTTGATCAATACTCCCACTTTCTTTTTTTGTTTAATTCTTCTTCTGCTTCAAGTACTTCCTGAGGGATTACTTTTAAGAAAGATGAGTGTTGCTCTATAGCATACTCAAGTTTTTCTACAATATCATCGATAGAATCATTTTCATAATCAATATCTAGAGCTGGTTTAATTACCATAGATTGTAGAATACCTTTCTTTTTAATAACTACCCCTTTTTTATCAAAAGACCTTCTAAATCCATCAATAACAATTGGGATAACAATAGGTTTGTATTGTCTTATGATATGTGCAGTACCTTTACGAATAGGCTTAAATGGTTTTGTAGTCCCCTGCGGAAACGTGATCACCCAACCATCCTCTAATGCTCTAGAAATATTTGTAATATCGCTCATTTTTACCTGGCGATTTACATCTTCACCTTTGGATCTCCATGTACGTTCTACAGTTATTGCTCCTGCATATGCAAGAATTCTTGCCAACAAACCAGCTTGCATCGTCTCTTTTGCAGCTACATAGTATAAATTCATTTTTGGTTGCCATAAATATCCCACATTTTTTATAGAATCTGTACGACCACTTAAACTTGCATTAAAAACATGAAACATCGCAACTACATCTGCAAAATAAGTCTGATGATTAGAAACAAATAAGACGCCATTATCAGGAAGGTTTTTAAAAATTTCACTTCCTTCAATTTTTAATTCATTAAAACCTCGATAACGCCTATGCGTCATGGTTCCCATAATACGAATGAGCCATTTTTTTAGAAATAAAATATGTCCAAAAGGATTTCTTTTAAATAATCCCATAAATAATTTTAGTTTACAAATTACTTACATAAAACATAGTAAAATCAGTCCATGCAATTTGTGCATAGTTAAGGTTTTCTTAAAAAATATTCTGTTTTTTAAGAACTTTTTTTTCAAATCTACACATGACTCTACATATAACACTTTAATTTACAGAAACTTTAATATATTTTTTCTTCTATTAAAATATGGTAAAGGGATGTAAGCAAGATTTTCTTATAAAACCTATATTAAAGATACAAAAATCATTACTGCATTGACATCTTTAAAAACATTTTAAGCTCGCTAAGCATCATAGCAGTAGCTCCCCAGACAGTATAACCATTTAATTTGAAAGAAGGAACCTCGATGTTTTTGGCATAAGATGTTGATAAGGTTTGTGAGGTTACATTTGTATCATCAAGTAAGTCAGATAAAGAAACCTCTATTACCTTTGCGACTTCTTCTTTCTGAAGCACAAAATCTGGTCGGTTTTGTGTATACCCTAAAAATGGATGTACCCAAAAATTAGAAGGAGGGATATATACTTTAGTTAACGGTTTTAATACTTCTATACTATTTGCTGGCACTCCAATTTCTTCATGGGTTTCTCTTAATGCAGTCTCGGTATAATTAAGGTCATGCATTTCTACTTTACCTCCAGGCAATGCGATCTGTCCAGAATGCACTCCCTCGTATTCGGGTCGTAAAATCAAAGCAATATGAGTTGTTACTTCTTTAGGATAAAAAAGCATCATTACAGCAGCATGTCTTGGATTTCTATCTTCAATTTTAATACGATTTAATTCCCTAGCGCGAATTTCTGGAGCCATAATAAAATGTGAAGATTCTCCTGGTACTGACATTTTCTTTATTTTTGGAATTAATTTTTTAAATGTATCAAATGTCATTTACCAGATCAATTTTAATGTTTTTTACGTGTATTCTTGTATTCTCTAATTGTGAAGATACACATTCTAAAAAAAATAAACAGAATACTTTAAAAAATACAAGTACTACAAAAGATACTACAACTACCGAAAACATTAGGATTGTAAAAGAAATAGAGCATACTAACTCTCAAGAAGTTGATGAAGAACCTTTTAAATTAACCAATAAAAATCTAAGAAAGTTTATGGTAACATATGGAAAGGAAAATCCAGAAACTAGAGTTCGCATAAAAACTCGATTAGGTACTATTGAAATTGAATTATATAAAGAAACAGAATTACATAGAGCAAATTTTATTTACCTGGTAAAGCAAAAATATTTTGATGAAACTTTCTTTTATCGTGTTGCCAAAGGGTTTGTGATACAAGGCGGCAATAGTGATCGCCAGCAAATGGCTAATAAACGTTTTGAAATTGGTGAGTATACAATACCACAAGAACCTATAAAAGGGTTGAAACATGTTCGCGGTGCTGTAGCGCTATCAAAACAATGGGTAGATAACCCTTCTAATCGCTCCACACCTTATGAGTTTTTTATTGTTGTCTCTAAAAAAGGTGCTCACCATCTCGATGGTGAACATACAATTTTTGGTAAAGTCATAAAAGGAATGAACGTAGCCGACAAAATATCAAATGTCCCTGTTGATGGTAGCGAATGGCCTAAAGAAAACATCTTTATCAAAGCTGAAGTGATTAAATAATAGTTTTATGAAAGAGGAATTATCGTTTTTAACAAACCTGCCATGGGATGAAGCATGGCATATCATAAAAGATATCATTTTACCACACTCTGGCACTTTACTATTTAATACCTTAATATTTCTTTTTATTGGTTTTATTTTTGCCCTATTTTATATCATTCTCCTGTCAAAAAGGAAGGTACTTAAAAGAATTCCCAAGTATTATAATTGGGCAGTTAAATTATATATACCAATACTTCTGCTAAGTTTCTTATACATATTCGGCCAATTTGGGTTTATTAGAGGTGTATATAAGATTTTACATCAAGAACAACCTCAAGTTATATCTGGAATATACAATCAGGCTCTTGGATTATATTTTGAATCCGAAGAAAGTAAAAATAGAACAATTCATGAAATTCAAGGAATGGCTATCGAGGCCAAAGATGGTTCTTTAAAATTAACACAACAATTAAAGGAGTATAGTAAACGATATCATACCGGAATAACTGTTGTTGATAAGGGTAAAGATAAAATCGTAAACTATATATTATCTTCCTACGGAGATCAAATTTATACAATAGGATTATACGGTATGCTTAGTGCAGCTGGAACACATATTGATATCAATGAAACAATGCCTTATGATGCTTTTAGCAAGGGTATGGACTTTTTGCTTAGCGTAGGCCATAAAGATATTGAACTCGCTATTTTAGAAAAACTGAATTATTGGGCAAGCTACTTGTTAAATTATCAGTATGAAGGAATGACAAAATCGTTACTTACTATACTGCTAATAATTATGATTTTCCCCTTGGTAGAATTTTATATCTATAAAATATGGATTGAAAAGAAATATTTATAACCTTTATTTCATGAATAATCCAATAAATTACAACTGCTGGGTATAGTAATTATAATCTGCAATTACTCTATCTACAAAGTGTAGTGGTTTTTCTTGTGGAGTAACATCCATCAAAGCACTTACTTTTTTCGAAAGTTCTAAGATTACATTATGATTTACATCTCTTTTAGCTTCGGTATAAATAGTTTTAATTTTTCGCATTTCAGCATCACTAAAAACAGTTACTTGTGGATATACTGGTACATAATTTTCAGGAATATCAACCAGGATCGTTTGACGAAACTGCACACGTTGCTGTTCACTAATTACTGTTGTTCCGCCTGCCATATCCCCTAATCGCTGACCTGTACCTTTAAATAAAATCGTAACTACAGCTACTCCTCCAAATGCTAGTGTAATATCAAGCAACCGAAGTAACCATCGAATTAAATAATTTGAAAATGCAGGTTTTGAACCGTCTAATCGTACTACCTTTATTTTTAAAGCAGCTTTACCTGGCGTTTTACCATTCCAAAACGTTTCCCATAATAAAAAATACAAAAAAACAGGCATTCCGACAATGAGCCAAAATACCCATTCATCTCCGCTATTCAATTGCAAGGCTCCTACTATAAAAATAACAACTATAAAATAAGCAACAATAATCAGTAAATCTATAAGGTAAGCTAATATACGTTCCCCGATACCAGCTGCATTTTGCAGTATAGTAACATTTTGAGCGGTTTCTATTTGAAAATTATCCATTAATTATGTTTCTTTGAACCTCTTAATCTATGATTCATGCGTGAGGCGGCTTTTGTGAGGCAAAATAAAGATAAATGGTTAAAATTTGAAAGTGTTCTGGTTAATAATGCTCAAATTACCCCAGATGAACTTTCTAATTTGTATATAGAGATCACCGATCATCTAAGTTATGCTCAGACATTTTACCCAAATAGTCAAACGTTGAATTATCTTAACGGATTGGCTTCAAATGCACATCAAAAAATCTATAAAACCAAAAAAGAGAAAAAAAATCGCTTTTATACCTTTTGGGTTAAAGAATTTCCTCTAGAATTCTACAACTATCAAAAAGAACTGTTAATTGCATTTTTAATTTCAGTATTATTTACTGCAATTGGAGCATACTCTGCAGCTACCGACGGAGCTTTTGTAAGGTCTATACTAGGTGATGGTTATGTAAATATGACCTTAGAAAACATAGCTAACGATGATCCTATGGCTGTCTATAAAAAAATGGGAGAAACCGATATGTTTTTGGGTATCACCATCAATAATATCAGAGTAGCTTTAAACTGTTTTATCCTGGGTATCATGTTTGGTATTGGTACTTTATATATGTTGATGAGTAATTTTATTATGTTGGGCTCTTTTCAGTATTTTTTCTACGATAAAGGATTATTATGGGAAAGTGCTCGTACCATATGGATTCATGGCACCATCGAAATCTCTGTTATTATTATTGCAGGTTGTGCCGGATTGGTTGTTGGCAATTCTATTTTGTTTCCAAAAACCTATACGCGACTTACTTCATTTGTGAGAGGTGTAAAAGCTGGATTAAAAATTGTAATCAGCACCGTTCCATTCTTTATCATCGCAGGATTTTTAGAAGGATTTGTGACCAGGCATACAGAAATGCCAGATTGGTTGGCCATTCTTATCATATTTGGATCTTTAAGTCTAATTGTATTTTATTACGTAATTTACCCCAAACAACTTTATAACAAACTAAAAAATGAACACTAATTATATAGAATTTAAAAAGAAAAGAGAGCTGGGGGATATACTCACAGATACTTTTGCATTTATACGACAAGAAGGTAAATCTCTATTCTCTGTTTTATTAAAAACCTCAGGAATACCATTTTTACTTTTATTAGCCGCATCTGCATATTACACCTATTCTTCGGCAAATATGTTTGACCCATTAACAATTCAAAATGGTGGGATGTTTAATTCGGCTAGTATACTACTATCCTTATTTATGTTATTAGCTACGATGCTTATTTTTTATGGATTACTTTTTGGATCAGTGCTACATTATATCAAGGCTTATGTTGACAATAAAGGAACAATAGATCAAGACACTGTCGTACAGGGTGTAAAAAAAGATTTTGGAAACATTATCGGGCTTGGGATTTTATCTGGATTGATTATTTTTTTCGGATTTATACTATGTGTACTTCCAGGCATATATTTATATGTACCGATGAGTTTAGTGTTTTCAATACTAGTATTTCGCAATACTAATGTATCTGATGCTATAAACGAAAGTTTTCAATTGATCAAAAATGAATGGTGGATTACCTTTGCAACACTTTTTATTATAGGTATCATTATATCGATTATAAGTATGGTTTTTTCTATCCCTGCTTTGATGTATACATTTACAAAAACATTTACCGCAGCATCCGAGGGGACTATGTCTGATCCATCAGCAATGTTTGACTGGGTTTTTATAGCCCTTAACACCTTATCATCTGCAGCACAGTATGTTTTATATGTTATTACTGCCATTTCTACGGCATTTATTTATTATAATCTTAATGAAAGAAAACATGCAACTGGTGCTTTTGAGCAAATTGATTCTTTAGGTAATGACAAATAACTTCTTGTATTGAAAATTCTATATTGCTTATTATTTTTGATATCATATTCTGCATCTGCACAGGTCCAGGATAGTATTTCTGTACCTGAAACTCAAGAAATAGTCTATGACTTAGATACTCAAAAAAGTGTTCAGCAATTTGATGCTCAAAAAATAGAAGCCTATAAAAAATCAGGCGATTTTGATTATACCGAATATCAAGAACAGGATAATTGGTGGGTGCAATTAAAAAAATGGTTCAATCAACTTTGGCGTAAATCTATTTCATGGCTTTTTGATGTTGATGAAGTGAGTGGTTTTTGGGCTTTTATTCTAAAACTACTTCCCTATTTTATCGTTATTGGAGTGTTATTTTTACTAGGATGGTTATTCATGAAAGTGAACCCTAGTGATATGCTTCTTGAAAAGCAAGCAGCCCCACAAATAGAACTTACCGATGACGAAGATATCATTCAGAATCAAGATATAGAACAGTTAATCAAACAAGCGGTAACTCTTAATAATTATAGATTGGCAATTCGATATTACTATTTATTTGTTTTAAAAAAATTGTCTGAATCAGAGTTGATCCAATGGGAATCACAAAAAACAAATACCGATTATACTAAAGAGCTAAATGACAATACAATAAAAAATCAATTCAAGGTTATTACTCGATTATATGACTTTATATGGTACGGAAGTTTTCAAGTTAATGAAAACTCGTACTATCAGGCAGAAAAAGAATTTCAAGCCATTACTCATCAAATAAAAAATTAAGAAATGAGTAAAGCTTCCAAAATATTCATTATTCTTCTTATCGCTATTATTGGGCTATTAACATACCTTGAGGCAAGTGAACCAGAGCCTATAAACTGGTTTCCTAGTTATGCAAAAGTTGATAAAATCCCCTTAGGTACTTTTGTAACATACAAATTAATCAAAGAATCATTTACCTCTAATACATTTAAAGATGTAAATCAACCTCCGTATGAGTTTTTAACAGATAATGATAGTATTTCTGGGACATATCTTTTTATTAATGGCAGTATAAATTTTGATAAAGATGAATTGAATAAAATTCTTAATTGGGTAAAAAAGGGAAACACTTTATTTGTGTCTGCAAAAAGTATTGAAACCAAATTACTAGACACGCTTAACATCAACATAGATAATCTTTTATCGCTTAATAATATCAATACAAAGCCGTTAATCAATTTAACGAATCAATACCTAAAAGGGCAATCTCCTTATGTATATGATCGTGATATTGTTAATCCATATTTTAAAGAAATCGACACTGCAAAAGCCATTGTTTTGGGGGTCACTCAATTATATAATGACACCTTAAAAATAAAAGAGCCTGCGATTAATTATATGAAACAATCGTTTGGTGAAGGTAAAATCCTATTACATACTTTTCCTGAAGCCTTTGGTAATTATTTTATGTTAAAAGACAATAATTACCGATACACTCAAAATCTCTTAGCGTACATAGATCCTGAGCAAGAGATTTTATGGGATAATTATTATAAATCCGGAAAAACATTCTACACCTCTCCCCTTTTCTTATTATTGAATAATCGTTACCTTAAATGGGGGTACTATATTCTAGTTATTGGAGTGCTGTTATTTGTGATTTTTGAAGGAAAACGAAAGCAACGAAGTATCCCAATAGTCACACCCTTAAAAAATCAAACGCTAGCTTTTACCCGAACGATCAGCGGAATGTATTTCGAAAAAAGTAAACATAAAGAAATTGTTATCAAGCAAAACCTGTTATTTTTGGATTATGTTCGAAACGTGCTAAGAATTCCGACAGATCATCTTGATGAAAAAACAGTAATAGATATTGCTGCCAGAAGTAATAATACAATCGAAGACACCAAAAATCTATTCAAATATTTTGAAGAGTTAAATCGAAAAATAAAAATCGAAAAAGAAGAGTTAGTACGATTGTATGAATTAATATGCACATTCAAAAGTCGGTCTTAAAAAAGATAAATTTATTTTAAAAATATATGGAAAACGAAGAAACTACAAATCCAGAACAAGTACCGCAAGAACAAAGCCTCAATTTTGAGAATAGAATTGACCTTAGCGAATTACAACAAGTTGCCGAAAAGTTAAAAGCAGAACTAGCCAAAGTGATTGTTGGACAACAAGATTTTATTGAACTGCTAATTGTTTCTCTTTTAGCCAACGGACATGTTTTGATAGAAGGAGTACCCGGAATCGCCAAAACTATAACTGCAAAATTATTTGCTAAAACCTTAAAAACAGAATTTAATCGAATTCAGTTTACTCCAGATTTAATGCCTAGTGATGTATTAGGAACTTCTGTTTTGAATATGAAAACTAGCGATTTCGAATTCAAAAAAGGACCAATCTTCTCAAACATGGTTCTTATCGATGAGATTAATCGTGCACCAGCAAAAACACAAGCTGCTCTATTTGAAGTAATGGAAGAAAGGCAAGTCACCATAGACGGTATTCGATACGTTATGGAGCCTCCATTTATGGTTTTGGCAACACAAAACCCAATAGAACAAGAAGGCACCTATGCCCTACCCGAAGCGCAATTAGACCGTTTTCTTTTTAAAATTACTGTAAATTACCCATCACTAGATGAGGAAATCAATATCTTAAAAACGCATCACCAAAGAAAAGCTCAAAAACCTTTAGAAATGATAGATGCGGTGATCACACCCAAAAAGTTAATCGAATTTAAAGCTAAAACGCAAGAGGTACTTATCGAAGAAAAGATCCTAAATTATATCGCAGAAATCATTATAAAGACCCGTACACACCCTCATCTATATCTAGGCGGTTCACCTCGAGCCTCTATTGCTGTAATGAATGCCTCAAAAGCTTTTGCTGCGATAAACGGAAGAGATTTTGTGACTCCAGAGGATATCAAAAAATCATTATTTCCGGTATTACGTCACCGTATCATCTTATCACCAGAGCGTGAAATGGAAGGTATGACTACCGAAAATGTTATCGAAATGATCCTACAATCTGTAGAAATACCTCGTTAGTTTTGATCAAATTCTTAAAATCATTATATCTCAGCTCTAGAGTGTTTTATATACTCTCTGTACTATCAGTGCTATTTTTATTATCATACTGGTTCAATGCTTTATACCCAATAGCATGGTTAATGATATGGGCAATGATGATTATTTTTCTTTTTGATGTTGTGGTGCTATATACTACAAAAAACGGCATCGATGCTAGTAGAATTTTACCCGACAAGTTTTCAAACAGTGACTTTAATGCAATTCCAATACGTATAAAAAGTAATTACAGCTTTACTACCAAAGTAGAAATTATTGATGAAATTCCTATACAATTTCAAAAACGAGATTTTTTAAAAACAGGTACTATTCCAACCAAGGCAATTTTTGATTTCGAGTATGCACTTCGCCCTATTCATAGGGGTGAGTATATCTTTGGAAACCTATACATATACACCATGACCAAACTTGGATTAGCCAAACGACGTTATAGTTTTGATAAATCAGCCATGGTAAAGGTATATCCCTCATTCATCCAAATGAAGAAATATGACTTTTTAGCTATTGATAATAAATTAACTCAGATTGGTCTTAAAAAAATAAGACTTATCGGTCATACAATGGAGTTTGAACAGATTAAAGAATATGTTATAGGTGATGATATGCGTACCATAAACTGGAAAGCTACCGCCAAACATGGAAATCTAATGATTAATCAATATCAGGATGAAAAATCACAACCTATCTATTCCATAATAGACGCTAGCCGTGTAATGAAAATGCCTTTTAATGAGTTGAGTTTGCTTGATTATGCAGTAAATAGCACCTTAGCCTTTTCTAATATTGCACTTAAAAAACATGACAAAGTAGGGATGCTTACTTTTTCTAATACTGTAAATGATTTTTTACCCGATAGCGCTAAGAAAACCTATATCAACACTATTTCTGAGACATTATATAATGTAAAAACACAATTTTTGGATTCAGATTTTGGTTTACTGTATGCACACGTAAAAAGACAGATTAATCATCGTAGTTTATTATTATTGTATACCAACTTTGAGCATATTTCTTCTTTAAAAAGACAGTTACCTTTCTTACAAGCACTAGCAAAAAAACATTTATTAGTTGTTATCTTTTTCGAAAACACAGAACTTACTCAGCTCATCAGTCAAAAAGCAGAAGACTTGCAAACAATCTATGATCAAACCATTGCACAACAATTTGCTTATGACAAGAAAATAATGGTCAAAGAACTTCAAAAACATGGTATACAAACAGTACTTACTACACCAGAAAACCTTACCGTAAATACCATTAACAAATATCTAGAGATTAAAGCGAGAGGATTGCTATAATTTACAATTATTATAGTAGGCTAGATCCTATACATAAATGATTGTGAAGAAATTTTCTTATCAAAAACTCATTTACAATACTTATCTTTAGGTACCGTAAAAGCTATTGTATGCTCAAAATACAGCTAATTATATATTCGCATGAGTACTTATAGAAATGATCATCTCTAAATACATGGATCATATGAAATTAATCTTTCTTTCTGTTATAATTATAACTCAAAATCTATTTGATATCAAATCAAATACATCAAACGCAAGTACTAGAAACATACTTAAAAACTAAATTCATTTATAAGCAATAAGAAAAATATCAATAACCTTATGGTAGAAAAAATGCTTCCCGAGATTAATAAGGTTTATTTTATAGATACCTATACTCTTATTCATATTTTATCCGGTAAAGGGAGTATAGAAGTAGATTTTAAAAGTTATTTTGATTGGAAAGATAAAGTTATCTACCTCGAAAAAGGGCAATATATTAAGTTTGTATCTGATGATTTTGTAATCAGAAAAATAGAATTTCCTAATCAGGAAAAGTTTCAAAACAACGACATAAGAGTTTTATTTAAGCATTTGATCTCATTAGGGTATATCGATTTAATGGAATGTACTGATTGTCAAAAATACTTGACCAATACAGTGTTTTCTGATAACACTAGTGATATTCTTGATATTTCTTCAAAACAATGGTTTTGGCAAAATCCTTTTCATGCTAGTAAAGATGAGTACCAAATCATTTTTGACATCAAAGATGTGATCGATAAAGAGTTTTCTAACCACCTCACCAATACAGAATTGGTGTCTTTTGTAAACGCAAAAGGATATAATGCGCAGGCACTCTTTAAAACTAAAGTTGGCCTTTCAGTAAAAAATCTTTTAGGTAGTAAACGTTTGACCGAAAGTCAAAAAGAAATTGCTTTTACAGATAAAAGCATTCAAGAAATCTCTTATGATTTGGGGTACAAAGATGCTGCATATTTTAATAGAGTTTTTAAAAACAATATAGGGCAAACTCCTAATGAGTTTAGAGAAAATTTTGATTACAAAAACAGAGAATTGTTTACTCAAAATATACTCGAACTCTTAAAAACACATCATGAGCAAGAAAGATCTCTTGAATTTTATGCAGATAAAATGCACCTATCTGTTAAAACACTTTCTAAAAAGGTAAGGTCAAAAATGAATACTTCTTTAGGTCAA
Organism: uncultured Aquimarina sp.; assembly: GCA_947501475.1. Classification (GTDB taxonomy): domain Bacteria; phylum Bacteroidota; class Bacteroidia; order Flavobacteriales; family Flavobacteriaceae; genus Aquimarina. Next base: position 14,422 of record CANMWA010000018.1, read on the forward strand.
TTAATCCGTTTAGAACTTATACACACAGCCAAAAATATGCTTATAGAAGGTGAGGCTATCCATTCAATTGCACAAAAATTAAACTTTGAAGAACCAAATCATTTTTCAAGGTTTTTTAAGCATTATGTGGGTATATCGCCTTCAGATTTCAAAAACAAAAAGTACAATCTTTAGCTCCTTTTTGATAGGCTTATTTTCTTACTTGTCAACCATCTTTGTAGTGTAATTATTAATTCACTAAAAAATAAAAAGATGAATATTAAAGAACAAGTATCAAGTATGGATGCAATAGTAGGCAAAGGAGCTATTGTAGATGCAGTAAAGCAATTCTTTGCAGACAATGCAACAACTTCAGATTATGGCAGCACCGCTACGACCAACAAATCTCAAATGGTAGAAAAAATGGAAAATTTTGCGGGAGCTATTGCACAGGTAAATGGGATAACGCATCATCATTCTATTGTTGATGGTAATGTCTCTGCTTCAGAATTTACATTTGATTTTAACATGAAAGATGGGAGCAAAATTTACTGGCACGAAATCATTAGAAGAGTCTGGAATGACCAGGGAAAAGTAGTTCAAGAAGAATATTTTAATGCACAATAATCAAAATCGTTTAACCCTCTTAATTAAATCAAAATGAATACAATAAAATTAATAACTATAGTACTATCTTTATTTATTAGTACTTCAATCGTGGCACAAAATAAAATGGCCAATAACATCGACAATAGCAATATAGCTTTACAAGGATATAGTCCTGTATCATACTTAGATATGGGAATAGCACAAAAAGGACTGAAACAACACAAATCAGAACATGAAAAAGTAGTGTATTATTTCACATCTGCAGAGCAAAAGGCAACATTTGATAAGAACCCTGCAAAATATAAACCTCAATATGGTGGCTTTTGTGCCTTTGGTGTATATGCAGGAGCCAAATTTAGACCAGACCCGAACAAGTATATTGTAAAAGATGGAAAATACTTCTTATATCTTTATAATTTAGAACTCGATGCCCAACAATTATGGTTGGCAGAGAAAGATCACAACAAGCTTGTGTCTGTTGCCAATAAAAATTGGGGAAAATTAAGTACGACACACAACTAGTAATAAACTCTAAAAAGGAGTAGACGAGCATCAAATATTTGATGCTCGTCTTGTTATTTATATTCAAAAAATATAATTTTTACATATATAAAACCTTTTACAGCGGTACATAAAGCTTCTACCAGAGTTTCTATTCTTCATAATAGTATAATATCGCGCATAAAATTCTTCGGTTAAAATCAAATTATTAGCATTTCAACTACTTCAACAACAATCCATCCTATAATTTCTACAATTGGGTCATAAGCTTTATAAAAAGGAATAAGATTTATAGACATTTGAATCATCAAAACGAAACTAAAACTTTAAATCTCATTACTTATGAAAACTCTAGCATTGTTTATAGCCTTTTTAATCTCAAATTTTTTTGTTCAGGCACAAGATGAACCTACAGGAATAACGATTACAGTAACCGTACCTAATGTAACAAGCTCTGAAGGAGAAGTACTTTTTGGATTATATGATGAAAACACCTTTATGAAAGCTGCTCCAATACAAGGTGAAAAAAGCAGTATCAAAGATGGTATCGCAAAAATCACTTTCAAAAATGTACCCGAAGGGATATTTGCTATCTCTTGTTTTCATGACAAAAATGGTAATAACCGAATGGATTTTGAAGAAAACGGAATGCCAAAAGAAAGTTACGGAGTATCAAATAATAATATGAGTTATGGGCCACCAATATGGACAGATGCAAAATTTGAAGTAGGTAACGAAAACTTAGATTTTGAAATTAGAATGTAACAACAAATCTATATTCATTAATCATAAAAAGGCTCAACCTAATTATAGGTTGAGCCTTGTACATTAAACAAAAAGTAGGCTAATTTACTATTTTCTTGATGTATTTTTTACCGTTTACAGTTCCTCTAAGCAAATACATCCCTTTTGAAGGAAGGTCTAGTTCTAAAGTTTTCTGTTTTTGGCTACTGATATGGATATAACTCTTAATTAAATGACCAGTTATGTCATAAATATCAAGATTAATGTTATCAGAAGTTACTGCACTTATATCTATAATAAACCTATTTTCATGCTTCCTGTAAACCAAAATATCATCATTTTCTTGAAAGCCAATAAGATTCTGCTCTTTGGTTTTGGCTCTATTCTTTGATGTTACGAGTATATCTTTAATAAAAGTTTTTTTCTGACTCCCCAAATAGTCTGCTAATCGTATTTGATTTGGAGAAAATGTATAATCGGGATGCGAGAATGTAATCACTCTAGTCTCACCAGGTCTAGCCGGAAAAGAATAATGCAATCTTGCTCTGGTTTTAGCTCTATGTTGATACCATGGATTTTCTCCGTTTAAGTTAGAATTAGTAATTACATACTCTGTAAAATCTGCCCCGTTTGATAATTTAAAGCGCCCCCGAACTTCGTTAATATTATTACCATTAGTAATTACATTACGGGCAGAATAATTATTCCTTTCATAAAAATCTACAGCCATAGAAGGTCGCTTAGCAAAAGAGAACCAACTGCGAATAAACTTTGTATTCATTTTGTTGTATCCATTAGCATCTGCTGCTTTATTACCATCTCCGTAACCGAGGGGTTTGTCGGTTGCAAAATTATTGATTGTTAACAATGAAGAACGATTATCTCCTCTACCCGGGTTACCGGCAATATCATATCTATGCGTTTCTAAAAGTTCACTAACCTTGTTCGCAGCATAATCATTTTGACGACTATAATTAAACTCTGCATGCAACCATGATGGCGCTCTACTACCAAAGTCTTTCTCTGATAATACGACAAGACGTTTATTCGTATTAATCATCGTAGTTAGCGATGGCCATCTCTTGTTTCGCTCTGGTTGTGAATACAAATAATGATCAATATTGGCTCTTGAGTTACATCGATTACCACGACCATTAAAAGCATCATTAATGTGATTTATCGTTACGTCACCATCAATTTGCATATGTAATGTAATGATTTCATTGCGATTGCGGTCCAAAAATCTTTTGATATCTTCTAGAAAATCGCACATCTCCATCCAATGCCAATATCCACCAGCTCCATGACCAAGATGTAAAAAAGAACCTTTAAAAAGATTAGATACCCTACCATATTGCAAATCGATCATAAAGCTTCGCACTCCATTATTGAGTTGCCTATTAATAGAGTGTTGTTGATTTTTGCCTCCTGCTCCTCCATCTGAGGCACCTATTTCTGGATTTTGGAATGCATTGTGGGTAATCAGCCAAGAAACCTCATCGTAACGACGAGATTGGTTCAGGTCTTTTGTTTTTTGACTGTAACCTAAAGTACTGCATAAACAGATAATAACTAATAAAGTAATTTTTGAATTCATAAAATTGATTTTGTGTTAATACTATTTCAACTAAACATTGAATTCAATTACAATATCTTCCCTTATATTATATGTAAGTATGTCTAAAAAATTAAATGATAATAGGGCTACATATGACTCACCATTAACGCTACTAGTAATGTTTGTATAATCGCTATAATAAATATTAGCACTATAGTAATATTTATAGCATCCCATTTCTTCTTTTGCAGTGTTGATTTGGATTTCATAGCTATATAATTTAGAGATTAGATACCTTCAAAATTAGTAAAGGAACTCTTAGCAACTAGTAAATCAAGGATTACAAAAAGTTCACATGACTAAAAAAAGAGGTTTACATTTAGTTTACATACCCTGAAACCATTAGTAAAGACTGAATTTATTACTATATTAGAGTTTCTATTTATGATAGCGTTAATACGATATTCGTTTTATTAAACCCATAATTAAAATTCGATTTAGGTTTTTTTGAGAAAACCAGATTAAAAATAAGGGTGAAACATTGTCCCCAAATGCTATTAAAAAAGTAACACTTTATATTCCTTAACATAAAAATAAAAGATGGTACCCCACAACGCAGTTCTTTTTTTATGGATAACTCTTATCTTCAATTTTTCTGCACAAAGTCAAAGTAGAGATGCTGTCATTAAAGAAGTGGATAGCCTCAATTGCCATTACCACGATGAAGACGCTAATAAAACTTTTGAAAATACGTATGCTCGTCTTAAAAAATGTCAATCTGTAAATTATGTAGAGGGGTTGCTTAATACCTATAATGATTTAATGTGGAATTATGGGCGGCAGCAAAACTTGGACAGTGTTTTGTATTATTCAAGTAAGTTTGAATCCACAGAAAAGATGTATCCAAATAAAAAACTTAGGATAACCTACTTAATGGACAAAGGAAATGTTTTTCTATATTTTCTTGGACACAATAATGAGGGGCTTGATATTTATTCTGAGGCATATAAGCTTGTTGCTGATGAGAATGAGAATGAGGATGAGCTTACAAAATCAAAAATAAGGGCCAATCTTGCCGTAGGGTATATCCAAAAAGGGCAATATGATAAAGGGATCACCATGTTAAAACAATCCCTTAACGATTCGGCTTCTATTGGTGAGCGGTATAAGCACGTTCAGTTGTCTCATCTGGCTTTAGCCTATCAATACAAAAAAAAACCTGATAAAAGCACTCCTATACTTCATAAAATGTTAGCCTATGGTGAGAAACACCAAGATATACAAATGAAACTATATTCGATACATCTTCTTGCTCATGATTATTTTCTTATAGGAAACTATCAAAAGGCTATTGATAGTGGTTTGGCGGTTAGAAAAAAACTTATTGCAAACCAATTTAATAGATTTATAGCCGCCAATTCAGAATATCTAGCCGATTCTTATAATGCTATTGGGGATACAAAAAATGCAATCTATTATCTTGAAGATGCAATTAATACCACAGATAATCTTGCAGACATCCCTAAGTATTATAAAAGCCTTGGGGAATTATACAAAAACAGAGGTTCTTTAATGTCTGCCATACAAAGTTATGAAAAAAGAGAATCTATAATTGATAGTTTACGCGCACTCGAAAAAAAGAAATTCACAGGCTTATATGATACTAAAATAAAGTACATCAATCAAACACAAGAAACCCAAAGAGTATTGTTAGAAAAAGATATTCTAGCCGAAAAAAATGGAAGGCAAAAACTGTATATTATCTCTTTAAGTGTTGGGCTATCCTGTTTGTTGATGATTATCGTAAGTTTTTTGATTTATAAGAAATATCACAAATCAAAAAAGACCGTTGTTGCACTGAAACAAAAGGAAAAAGAAGTCCTGAAAAATCATATCAAAGTTAGAGAAGATGAACTATCTGCTATCCTTATTGCCCAAACCAAAAGCATGGAAGAACTCACCGCAATAGAGCACAATCTCTGTAGTGCGATACGGCATAATGACGCTAATGATATTACCGCAGCCAAAGAATCACTAAGTCTTTACATCGCTTCACAGGGTAGTTATGATATATTCTCTGATCGCATAGGATCGCAGTATCCTGGTATCGTACATCAACTCAAAAAAGAACATCCAAAATTGTCTACTAACGAAATTAAGCATTGCATACTCCTTAAATTAAGGTTGTCACTCAAAGAATCTGCACAATTACTTAATGTATCGATAAGCACCGTAAAAATGACAAGAAACAGAGCAAAAGCTAAAATGAATCTCCCAGAAGAACTTTCTTTAAAAGAATATCTGGATCAAATTGTTAGTGAAGAGGTTATGGCGTAATCTAGGGATACCAATCCCTTTAAGTACTTAACAAAAAATATCAAAAGGCATTAATTGCTTGTAAATCAGTAATTTTTTAAATACAAAAACATCAATAGCAACAAAGTCTCGACTGCGCTCGACCTGACATTTAGAAAATATTTGATAATTTTTGTCATGTATTCAACCATTTCCTACTTATACCAATTATTATTTAAAATCATATAAAAAAGCGGACAGGTAAAACCGTATCCGCTTTTCAAACTCAAATAGTCATTTTACGCGCTATGCTCTTAATTGTGATAACAGGTTATTTTTTATACATTCATCATTTTTTTATAAATTGAATTTTAGTTCCACTTTCGGTATGAAGAAAATAAATCCCGCTAGGAAGATTTTCTATATCCAATACGTTAACATTTAATCGAGCAGTAATTACTGTTGTACCAAAAATATTAATCACCTCAACATTAGCATTTGATTTTAATCCTTCTAAATGAATGACGTCTTGTCCAGGATTTGGATATAACTTAATCATGTCGATATTTCTATCTTTTTCTAAAGACTCTCCAAGTAAACTTCGACTTCTTGATGTAGCAATAATATTCCATTTTTGGTTTCGATTATTTGAATTGTATCCCCAAGTATGTATATTGGCATTGATTGCTCCAGCTGCCCTGTCTAATGCTACGTTTTGACAATGCATGGGTTTAAAAGCAAACGTACTACCATTTTTAATGACTTTCCATTTTTGATGATTACCTCCGGCACTTGTATAGGTAGCTACATTATAACCCCTACCACATTTGGCATAAGGCACTTCGAGAAACCTATTTGTACCGCTATTTTTAATGGTATACACATTACTCCCTAAGTGTTTAAAAATCCATTTTTGATCACTATAATTTCCTGAATTAATCATAAAGGCATTATGATTTTCTTGAGCTCTGGAGATTAATTGTTGATTAGCAACAGTAGATTTAATAAAATAGATGCCATTGGCAATTAGTTGATTTTGACCTCCACCATTGCCATTACAAAGGATATTTCTGGAATTATTTGTTCCAGAAGGGATTTCTAGAGTTTTTCCGATAGTATTATTAAAAACACCACCGCTTTTACCTGCCACAGCACAATACTTATTTATTTTGCCGCCTGTTGACTTAAGTATTACTGTGCTGTTGCACATTTTATTATTCTCTACTCTGATCGCCTCAGGATTAAACCCAGGTGACCAGTGAGCAACGCCCATTGGGTCATTAAATGTATTGTCATGAATCCAAATATTATCTAGGTGTCCCCATGTTTTTAATTCTACTCGCAATAAAATACCTGATGTGTTAAATACACAATTTTTAACCTCTACATCGTCTATATTCTTCAATTTTATAGAACCTCCTGCAGATGAATCAGTAAAACCGTTAATTTTTACATTTTTAATGATGATCCCCGAAAGATCATGGGCATATATACCGTGATCTTCTCTTCCAGAATTAATATCTCGAGTGTATACACCGCCATCTATAGTTAATTTCATTTTTGGGTCTCCTTGATCTGCTGAAGCATCTACAGCTCCTCTAAGACGACCTCTGATAGTAGTATTAATTAATTTGTTGTTTTCACCTTTCCAGAATTTAATTCCTTTAGCAGTCCAACCTGTAAATGTCCATTTTATAATACAGTTACTTACGGTAACATTTTTTGACCTAAGGATTCCTACAGCACTTTTACCTGCAAAAGGTCCTGTAAATTTTTGACCTTCTACAACAAGGCGATTCATGGTCGAATTGTTACAGATATAAAATATAGGAATTAGATTAACAAATCGTATGTTTTCTAATTTCAAATTATTCCAACCGTAAAATTTTACTTCTGGCGCATTACTAAATCTATTTCCGTTCATGGTTACCACCCCACTATTCCCTAATCGTTTGAATGTTACATTATTTTTATTGACCGATGTCCAGGCATTAATGATTACCTGAGTAATTGTATAATTACCTGGCTCTAGATTTACTGTTTCTCCACTTTTGACATTTTTTAAGTTATTAACAGTAAAAGTGCTGGGTTTTAGTGTTTTTGCAAATGATACTATAGGGATCATCATACATATAAAACACACCATTTTTAATTGTTTTTTTAGGTTGCTTTTCATGTTAGTTTAGTTTTAAGATTAGTATTAATTTATGTATTTGTCGATTAATATCATAAAAATAGGAACGCAATCCATAAAATAGTAGAAATTAGAGTTTACAAAAAGTTATCATCAAGCAGAAAGTAGGTATACATTTGGTTATCATATACTCTAGACACCAGAAAATGCTAACGTTTTGAGTTTTTTTAACTCTATTTATGCATCACAACTTTGTAATTGAAAATAACCTGTTTGTTTATTAATTTTAACATAGTACCACTATGGGCAAATTAAAAAGACTCATCACAAATATTGAAATGAACTTTTTATCAGTTTGCATTATAATCTAGCTACCACTTATTTATATTTTTTTAAGTTTTATTTGGTATTAGGTTTGCACAATAAAAAAGCGGATAGGTAAAACCGTATCCGCTTTTCAAACTCAAATAATACTTTAAACTACATATCTTACTTGTTACCACTATTATAAGTTATATATAAAAAAGTTACATCATTTTGAGTGTTTTGACCAAACATAAACTTATGGTCGAACTCTAGTTTGTATTAAAAATCAATATATTGATTCAAAATGAGTGATTATCTATCTACAGTTAGCTACGGCCCAACTAGGGTACGCTCTTGAAATAGCCTGTCTGTCAGTCGAGGTTGGGTCTATATTAAGATCGCCGCAAGCCGCCATAATAGAATTAGTATTTTTACCATTATCAAATCTATTAAAAGCAAAAAAAGTATTTTGTACATTTTCTACTCCGCGATCATTACGAGGACAGCTTGACCTACCATTCCAGTCAGAATGTCTAAAACCAAGGCAATGTGCTATCTCATGAATCATTAGTCTTCTGATTTCATTAAAAGATTTTCTATCTGCAAATCTCTTACCCACCTGTATTGTTGGGCCAGGATTACCTCCTTTGGGAAAGGTTGCCTCTGCAAAATCGCCTCCAAGGTTTTTTGTATAGCAAGTAATCCTACTTCCGGCTACTCCAGGATAGCTTCCTGTTAGAATACCAAATTGTATCCCCAAATTTTGACCGTTAAAGAAATCTGCTGCGCTCTTTGTTGCTGCACGAGCACGGCTGTTTAGACGGCTAACATTTATAGTGATTCTTCGCTTTTTTCCACCTCCATGTCTTGGCCCCTGGCACATATTAACACGGTTTCTCTCTATCCTCAATTTTTGAGGATCATCACTCGATTTTTCTAATTCTTTTAGATGAGCATAGGATATAAAAACATCACCTCCCATTAGAATCCCTTTCTCCTCTGTGCCTTCTACATCATTTTTCATAACATACTCAATGTCTTTAACCTGAGTTTCTTCCGCTACAGTTTCTGGGCTTTGATCCACATCAGTTTGTTTCTCACAAGAAACAAACATTGTTGTTGCCAAAATAGACAACATGCAAATTTTTAAAATTTTCATTTTAGTCACTTTTAAATTAATATTCATTTGTGTACGTGTTGATCAACACCATAAAAGTAGAAACGCACCCCATAAAACAATAGACATTAGGGTATACAAAAGGTTAACATCATACAAAAAGAGGGTACACATTTGGTTGGCACATACTCGAAGTACCAGAAAACATAAGCGTTTTGAGTGCATCATAAAAATCAAAAAAACAGCACTAGTAACCTATAATTTGAGTTAGATAAAGAAAAACCGTCAAATTGAGTGATTTTTCATAGTGACCTCTCGACTACGCTCGAGGTGACAGAAGAAAAATTGTATCGAAATTAGGTTTAGAAAAAAGTGTCGATGAACCAAAATTAAACAAGCGTTAGAGTTTAGTTAACATTTTATAGTCGTCTACCTAAAAAATAGTACATTACACATACCAACGTAAATCACACAAAAAATATGAAACCCTACACAATGTTCATACTCTTTTTCATGCTATGCTATGCTAACCATATATATAGTCAAAACAGAGAGCGTAGTATTAAAGAAATTGATAGTCTAAAAGTTGTTTACAAGAGTTTACAGTCTGATAAAAAATTAGAAAATTTACATTATAGACTCAAAAAATCAAAGGCTGTTAAATATATAGATGGTGAGCTACTATGTTATAACAGCTTATTATTTAATCATGGTTCACAAAAACGCCTCGATAGTGTACTTTTTTATGCTCATAAATATGAATCCCTAGAGCATTTATGTCCAAAAAATCATAGAAAAATCAATTATTTGATAAATAAAGGAAATACATTTCAATATTATCTTGGCTTGACCGAAGAAGGGTTAAAAAGCTATATAGAAGCCTACCAACTTATAGATAAGGATAGTGTTAAAACATTAAATGAACTAAGCACCTATATTTCTTGGAGTTATATCAAAAAAGAAGAATATGATAGAGCTATAACTATTTTAAATGAGAGTTTACTTGATTCATCTACAGCTACTAATATTTATAGACAGGGACAATTATCTTATTTGGCCATGGCATACCAATTAAAAAAAATGCCGGAGAAAAGTCTTCCTATTTTACAAAAAATGTTGGCATATTCCAAAAAAAACAATGATACAGTTCTAGAAGCATACGTTAAAAATAATATTATTTATGATTATTATCTTTTGGGGGAATATCAAAAGGCCATAGATTCTGGCTTGGCCGTCCGACCTAAGCTTAAGGGTATGGACTTACAAAAGCATTTACCCACCAACTCAGAGTTTTTAGCTTTATTTTATGACACCATTGGAGACACAAAAAATGCCATTTATTATATGAAAGATGCTATTAGCACAACATTGGATTATAATGAAATTCCTGAATTATACAAAGATCTAGCGTCCTATCATGAAAAGGATAATGATGTTAAATCAGCACTCGAAATTTATAAAAAAAGAGAGGTTGTGATTGATAGTATACGAACGATGGAAAGAAAGGTATTCACCGATTATTATGATACTAAAATTAAGTTTATTGATGAAACACAAAAAAGCGAAAAAATCCTACTCGAAAAAAACATCCTTACTGCCCAAAATGACAAGCAAAAGCTATATATCATATCCTTAATTGTTGGGCTATCCTGTATCCTTCTGGTTATCCTAAGTTCCATCATTTATAGAAAATACTATAAAGCAGAAAAGAAAGTCGTAGCCCTAAAGAAAAAGGAAAAAGAACTCCTTAAAAATCATATAAAAGTAAGAGAAGATGAGCTTGCTGCCATGCTTGTTACCCAAGCTCAAAAAACAGAAGAGCTTGCACATATAGAAAGCCGTTTTGATAACGCTATTGTTTCTAATGATCATGATAAAATCCTGCAATCCAAAAAATTATTGAGCGAGTTTATCAATGCTTCAGAGTGTAATGACATCTTCTCAGAGCGTATAGAATCACAATATCCTGGTATTGTACATCAGCTACAACAAGAACATCCCGAATTATCGAGTAATGATATCAAACATTGTTTATTTCTTAAATTGGGACTATCACTTAAAGAATCTGCACAATTGCTTAATGTAGCTATAGGTACTGTAAAAACTTCAAGAAACAGAGCCAAAACAAAAATGAAACTCCCTGATGAAATATCCCTAAAGGAGTATATTGATCAATTGGTCAATGAAGAAATTTTGGCTTAAAACTAATAGATAAAATAAATTTTTAATGTTATTTTAATAGTTTTTATCAATTGCTTTTCTATTTTTGCTATCGGTTTTAGTTGGAAGTTGGAAGTTGGAAGTTGGAAGTTGGAAGTTGGAAGTTGGAAGTTGGAAGTTGGAAGTTGGAAGTTGGA
>CANMWA010000019.1 GCA_947501475.1 uncultured Aquimarina sp.
GCTCCCCTCTTCAGATGAAGAGGGGAATGAATCTCCGGTCATTGACCGGGGAGAAAGGGGAGTTTGACAACACGAATTACTGTTTACACCCCAAATGTATAGCTTTATGAAATAGGCTTGGGGCTTCTAAACCCTCCGTCTTCTTCGCTATGCTCGAATCCACCTTTCTTTAATTAAAGTGGAGGAGGTTTTTATAGGATAGCATAGATCCTTTTGTACAATCCTGATGGTATCGGATGAGGTTTTTTTATTCATTATACTTACCTTTGAGTAAAATAAACATACAATTATGTACGAAGCTATTCAAATCGTTCACTCTTATTGGGCTTATCTTGTTTTACTTGTCGTAACCCTTGCCACTATTAACGCACTCATTGGATTTTTTACCAAAAGAGAATATGCTCCCAAAGATTTTAGGGTTTCTTTGTTTGCCCTTATTGTTTCACATATACAGCTTTTAATTGGTCTTGTTATATTCTTTGTATCCCCTCTTGTGGTTTGGTTCTCTGGAACTCACAAAATGGGAGAAATCATGAAAGATGCTACACTGCGACTATACAATGTAGAACACCCTATTATAATGATTTTAATGATCGTTTTTATAACCATGGGATATTCTAAACATAAAAAGAAACTTACGTCTACACCAAAATTTAAGATGTTGGCTGTTTTTTATACGCTTGCCTGGATCTTGATGTTATCCAGAATCCCATGGGCGCAATGGTTTTAAAGAAATAACTGTTGAGCAACTATGTTAAACTAAGCCCCTTTATACACTCAGGACATGCTTGTCGAAGTGCCAAAAGCAGTTAACACCAAGTTTCTTGAGCCACCATAATCACGATGTTCACATAAATACACCCCTTGCCAGGTACCTAAGTTTAATCTACCATTAGTGATTGGGATTTGTATAGAACTACCCATAAGCGAGGCTTTAATATGTGCCGGCATATCATCGGGGCCCTCGTAGGTATGTATGTAATAAGGTGCGTTTTCGGGAACCATGACATTCATATGACTTTCAAAATCTTGTCGTACTGTCGGATCGGCATTTTCGTTAATCGTCAAACTTGCAGAAGTATGCTTGATAAATACCTGTAGTTGACCTATCTTAATCTGCTTGATTTCTGGAAGTGTAGAGATGATCTCATTAGTAATTAGATGAAACCCTCTTGAGTATGGTCGTAATTTTATCTCCTTTTGAAAGAATTGCATACTACTATGTTTATTTATCTCTCCTGATGTAATTCAGAAATCATTTTATTACCAACTATAGCTACCCAAAAATAAAATACTAAATTAAGTTTTTATGATATTTTATACATCAAGATCTTCAATGTTTATTCGTAGAGCTTTCATTATTCCGAAAAAGATATAACTAACTTTAATTTCCTGTTCTTTTGCAGCAGTACTATCTTCAATACAGTTGAAAAGCTTTAGCAAACCTTCTTCTATATTTTTAGGTAGCAATTGGTCTTTTTTGTGCAGTAGAAAAGAAATACCCATGCCCAACAACCATTCTTGAAAACCTTCTAAATCTATTAAAATATTTTCTTCAGAAATTTCTTGAGCAGATTTTATGATTAAAATAGCTTTTAAAGATTGGTTAATTGTTTTTCTATACCCTTTGTCATAAAACAGATCAATAATTAGGTGTAGAGAATATTTACGTTCGTCAATTTTTGATGAAAGATAGTGTTGAGATACTGTTACCAAAAAAGCGCTATACATATCTAATTGATCCTCTAAAAGATAAGGAACAATATTGCTTAAATCAAGTGCCTTGAATTCAGTTTTATTCTTATTTTTCAATAGCTCCTCCTCGGGTAAAAACACTACTGTAGTTTCTGAAATCAAATTATCATAACCAAAGTAAAAAGAATGTATGCTACCCGATAGAATTTCATTTTTTAATAATGAATCATAAGCTACAGCTTTATAATGATATTCAAGAACCGGAGAAAATTTGTCAACATAATACTTTAGTATCGAATCATCCATAACAGGTTGTGCTTCGGTATTTAGGCATATTTTTTCTTGAAAACCCTCAAGGTATTTATCAAAAACCTGACCTCTGTAAGAACCACTCGTATAGAACGGATAAATTAGCTTAGAAATATATTCGAATACATGATTAGAAAGCCTATGATAGGCAAAAAATGTTTCTGCAATGTTTTGTTTTCTTGTATCGGTTAGGTTTGCATTAATATTATATAAAAAAACTTGATTAGCAGTATAACTTGGTATACAAGCCTCAATAAAAATTACATATAGTTTTTTGATAACATTGATAAAAATAACGCCAAGGCCTTTTTTATCTTTGATGATTGTAGATGCATTGATAGAAGAAAATATTTTTCCAGCAATTTGTGATCCTTTATATGCAGCTAAAAGCAAATTAATTATATCCAGTTGATTAATCAGTGATATATCATATCGAATCCCATTATATGTAGTGTTTATCTGAAAAGAATCTACTTCTGTTAAAATAATAATATCAATATCAGATTCATTATTGCGAACACTATCCAAATTGTCAATAGTATGATTACTACCTGTAATAATTATAGTATCTAAAACAATATCCTTTACCGAATACATATCAATTACCTGCTTAAGCTCTGTAAGAAGCTCAACATATTTTTCTTGTTTTTTCATTCAAAAAATTTAAATAGGAAAATAAAATACGGCCTATATAAAAATAGGCCGTATTTATTTATTAATACATTGCTTTTAAGTGTCTAGCTATCTTTACAAGTATAATATCCATCACGCCCTAGGATACAACCACTGGCATGACTCCAAAAATCCCAGCCACTAATATCACCACCTCTACAGTCTTCTACACACTCTTCTAAAGACGTATAATAACCAGCGGTTATATATTTTTGTTCTCCTACTGTCAATTCGCGATATCCTTGTTTTTTAGAAATTAATGCTTCTTTTAATGATTTTAAGTTTTTCATAATATTAAAAATTTATAGATTAATGAAATTTGATTTTTACATACAAATATTTATCGCCATTTAATTAAAAATTAAATCGACTTCATCTAGTGTTTATAATACTATTAAACTCAAAACCTGCTTTACTTTGATTAGGGTAGGATACATCAATATTAAGTAAAACGCTTTCCAAAGTGTTTGGAAAAACTCGAATTCATATAATAATCTAAAGATATATTAAATTATAAAAGGTACTCTAATTTAAATTGTTATTTTTTTCTAAAAATGAAATATACATAGGTATTAATAAAAGATTTTATTAGGATATATTTAATAATTTAATACAAATTTCACAGACATAACACACTGTCTTTTCTATAACTGTATACCTTTACATCATAATACAAATTACTATGGATTTATCAAAAATAAAACTAGTTGCTACAGATATGGATGGCACTTTACTAAATTCTAAAGGGGAAGTAAGCCGTCATTTCTTTGAACTTTTTGAAGAATTAAAAGATCTAGGAGTAACTTTTGTGGCTGCCAGCGGAAGGCAATACTACAGTATTATTGATAAATTAAAACCTATCAAAGATGACATCTATGTGATTGCAGAAAACGGTGCCCTAACGATGCAACAAGGTAATGAATTGCAAACTACTGTAATTGATCGAGAAACATACCTAGAGCTATTAGATATTACCAGAACCCTAGAAGGTTCGCAAGTAATTCTTTGTGGACGTAAAAAGGGGTATATCGAAGATTATGGGCAAGATTTTGTAGATATGTTTTCAGAGTATTATGATCGATATGAAATCGTAGAAGACCTCGCTAAGGTAACTGATGATTTATATCTTAAAATTGCTATTTGTAATCAAAAAGGGTCAGAAAAATATCTGTATCCTGCATTAAAGCATTTAGAACATCAGCTAAAAGTAAAAGTGTCTGGCGAAATATGGTTAGATCTATCGCATAATAATGCAAATAAAGGCTATGCTTTACAACAATTACAAGAGCGTAATAACATTCGTATTGATGAGACCATGGTATTTGGAGATTATAACAATGATCTTGAAATGATGACCAGAGCGACGTATAGCTTTGCCATGGAAAATGCCCACCCTAATGTAAAGGCTATCGCCAATTACACCACCAAGAGTAATAATCACAATGGTGTAGAATATATGCTACATAAAATGATTGAAGCCAAAAAAGCGAGTTAAAAAGCGCTATTTAATGTTTTCTTGACTGATTGTTACGTCTAGAGTAGCTCTCTCGCCTGTAGCTTGCCAAAAATTAACAAGACCCCAAGATGTATCAGGAGCTTCATTTCTAGAAAAGTTTTCTAGGTTAGTATTTAGTTCTGCTCTTTTCTCATCACTTAATTTTGTTTTAGAAAGTACAACCGCTATCCCTTTAAATGCTTTTTGTGCATTTTGTGTAGAGGGCATACGCTCACCGTTACGTGCAATAAGATCTGTAGCAGTATAGGTTGTGATATTGTCGGCTGTAAATACACCTCTCTCGGTTGCTGATCGTACTGGGTTTTCGGCAACTTGTACAGATGCAAGCTCATCAGCTCCAATTAATCCCATGATATACAATTCTAGATTACTATACGGGATAGAATTTCCTCCATTAGCATTAACTCCAAACCCATCTCGCCCGTTAAGTCGTCCTTTATACTCATTCCCTGTGATGGTTACTAATTCATCAAAGCCTCCTAATTGGCCTCCAACACTCGAGTATCCCCAATGACCACCAACTGTGGTAGGGATAAAACCATAATTACCCCAATAATGCACAATCTCATGTAAAAATGGCCCGTTACGTACAAATTTAGTCGCTGGCATATGAATAATACTCTTCAGCGCTCCTTGAGAACCATAGGTTGACGTATTATCATATAGGCGTGATCCAATACCTTCAACATCGTTTTTGATTTTTCTAGTAATTCCAAAATATAAACCATCGGGTTTATTTTCTTCATCAGATAGAATGAAGATAAAATCAAAGTCGTCATTAAAACTTTCATACACCTTTTTAGACACCATCTCAAAATCACCATCGCCTTGTAAAAACTTATCATAATCTACAGCAGGCAATACATAATTTACAAACCGATTATCTTTATCTAGTGCAAAGTTCTCATCAAAATTGCCATCTCCATCTGTTGGATCAGGGTCGGGATTATCGATTATTGGGTTATCTGTACCTCCTTGATTATCCATATCATTACTATCATCACTACTACAAGAAAAGCAAGCTAAGGCAATTGCAATTAAAAAAAGATAAACATAAACTGGAATCTTAGTTGAAGAAAAATTTTGCATTGTTAGTTCGTTTAGATCGTATACTATAAAACGTAGCTTTTATTAAATTATTGATATGAATTAAAATACTATCGTATAGTATACGTTGGGGTTGTTAAATAACAACGCGCAATTTATGAATTTTTGAGACAAAAAAGCACTTCGTCTTAAAAAAATGTCTTTTTAACGATGTTTTGGATACTATTAAGAAGTGTAAATCCTATAAAATATTGACGCGTCTTTTATATATAGGCTAGCATCTATACCTATATGCTAATAAAACCGACCCCAAATCAAGTATAGGATAACTATTAGTCGTTAAGTTTAAGTACGGCCATAAAAGCTTCTTGTGGGATTTCAACATTACCCACTTGGCGCATACGTTTTTTACCTTTTTTCTGCTTTTCTAATAGCTTACGCTTACGAGAGATATCACCACCATAACATTTTGCAGTTACATCTTTACGCAATGCTTTTACAGTTTCGCGAGCAATAAACTTAGCTCCTATTGCTGCCTGGATCGGAATATCAAATTGTTGACGCGGAATCAATTCTTTCAATTTTTCGCAGATTTTTTTACCGATATCGTAGGCATTATCTTTATGTAATAATGCAGATAAAGCATCTACTATATTTCCATTAAGTAATATATCTACTTTTACCAACTTAGAAGCTCGCAGACCAATTGGTGCATAATCAAAAGAAGCATATCCTTTGGATACCGTTTTTAATCGATCATAAAAATCAAATACAATTTCGGCCAGAGGCATATCAAAGGTCAATTCGACACGCTCTGTTGTTAAATATGTTTGATTTGTAATCTCACCACGTTTCTCGATACACAATGACATTACAGACCCTACAAAATCAGATTTGGTAATAATTGAAGCCTTAATATAGGGTTCTTCTACACGATTCATTGACGAAGGGTCAGGTAAATCTGATGGATTATTTACAATAATAATATCGTCTGGATTCTTGTGTGTAAATGCATGATATGATACGTTAGGAACTGTAGTAATTACCGTCATATTAAATTCACGCTCTAATCGCTCCTGGATGATTTCCATGTGTAACATCCCCAGGAATCCACATCTAAAACCAAATCCTAGTGCTGCAGAACTCTCTGGTATAAAAACCAAAGAAGCGTCATTAAGCTGTAATTTTTCCATAGAGCTACGAAGTTCTTCGTAATCCTCGGTATCTACAGGATAAATCCCGGCAAATACCATTGGTTTTACATCTTCAAAACCTGCGATTGCATTTTGTGTTGGTGTTTTTGAATCTGTAATGGTATCCCCCACTTTTACTTCTCGCGCATCTTTAATACCTGTGATTAGATACCCTACATCACCCGTTTTAATTACTTGTTTAGGGTCCTGGTTTAATTTTAATGTCCCAACTTCATCTGCAGAATAACTTTTTCCGGTAGCAACAAACTTGATCTGTTGTCCTTTTTTGATTTCACCGTTTACTACTTTAAAATACGTTTCTACTCCTCTAAATGAGTTATATACCGAATCAAAAATCAAAGCCTGCAAAGGTTCATCAGCATTACCACTAGGAGCAGGAATACGTTCTATAATTGCGGTTAGAATTTCTTCGATCCCTATACCCGTTTTGGCACTGGCGGGGATTACTTCTTCTGCATCACAACCTAAAAGATCAACAATATCATCGGTTACTTCTTCTGGATTTGCACTTGGTAAATCTACCTTATTAAGTACCGGAATAATCTCTAGATCATTCTCTAGAGCCAGGTATAAGTTAGAAATTGTTTGTGCCTGTATACTCTGTGCAGCATCAACAATCAACAAAGCGCCTTCGCAAGCTGCAATAGAACGAGAAACCTCATAAGAAAAATCTACATGACCAGGAGTATCAATTAGGTTTAGGATATAGTCTTCACCCTTATATGTATATTCCATTTGGATTGCATGACTCTTGATCGTAATCCCACGCTCACGCTCCAGATCCATACTATCTAGCAGTTGTGCTTGCGCTTCGCGAGCCGTTACCGATCCCGTAAAATCCAAAAGTCGATCTGCCAAGGTACTTTTACCGTGATCAATATGTGCAATAATGCAAAAGTTTCTAATATTCTTCATCTATCGTAAATTCATTTTTTTAGGGCGTGGCCCATCATTACATTCTGGGTCGGGCTATCTGTTATATCTTTTTATTTTTTGCCTTCGAGAGCCTCAGGCATAAAAAATAAAAAGGATGCCACTCCTATCCCTCACGCAATTTCCACTATGGTAATGACTTGCAAATATAATCGATTTTAGAAGCTTTATATCATCTGTTCACGTATTTTTCATTACACCACAAGAAAAGGTATCCTATTAAAATAATCTGTCACATTGAGCGTAGTCGAAATGTAGACCGTCTCAA
The DNA here is from genome assembly GCA_947501475.1 of uncultured Aquimarina sp. GTDB lineage: Bacteria > Bacteroidota > Bacteroidia > Flavobacteriales > Flavobacteriaceae > Aquimarina. Next base: position 7,655 of record CANMWA010000019.1, read on the forward strand.
AAACACAATCTCTCAACTACGCTCAATGTGACAGAAGAATGTATTTAAAAAAAAGTGTCTTTAGTTAGGTACATAAGAATTCGTATTTTTACCAAAAAAATATATTGTTGTGGCCAAAATAGGAGACATAGATGTAGGAGAATTTCCATTGCTGTTAGCCCCTATGGAAGATGTGAGTGATCCACCGTTTCGTGCATTATGCAAAGAGCAAGGTGCCGATGTGGTGTATACCGAATTTATCTCTAGCGAGGGATTGATTCGCGATGCCGCCAAGAGTGTCATGAAACTTGACATCTATGAAAAAGAACGACCCGTTGGCATACAAATCTTTGGAGCCAATCTGGATTCGATGTTAAAATCTGTTGAAATCGTAGAAGCCTCTGGACCCGATATTATTGATATTAATTTTGGGTGCCCAGTAAAAAAAGTAGTTAGCAAAGGTGCTGGAGCAGGGATCCTAAAAGATATTGATCTTATGGTTTCACTAACTGAGGCCATGGTAAAACATACTAAACTACCGGTTACTGTAAAAACCCGTTTGGGATGGGACCACGATTCTATTAAAATTGTCGAGGTTGCCGAACGAATACAAGATGTAGGCGCCAAAGCCATCTCGATCCATGGCCGTACGCGTGCACAGATGTATAAAGGTAATGCCGATTGGAGACCTATTGCCGAGGTAAAAAACAATCCTAGAATGCATATTCCTGTATTTGGAAACGGAGATGTAGATACTCCTGAACGCGCTATGGAAATGCGAGATCAATATGGATTAGATGGTGCCATGATCGGTCGCGCTAGTATAGGCTATCCTTGGTTTTTTAAAGAAGTTAAGCATTATTTTAAAACCGGTGAACACCTACCACCTCCCACGATAGAAGAACGCGTAATTGCGGCACGCAGACATTTACAAATGGCCATCGATTGGAAAGGTGAAAAATTGGGGGTATTCGAAACCCGTAGGCATTATACAAATTACTTTAAAGGCATCCCGCATTTTAAAGAATACCGCATGAAAATGGTTACTAGCGATGACGCTATAGATGTGTTTGCTGCTTTTGATGAAATCCAGGAGAAATTCTCAGGATTTGAATTTGCTTGAAGCGGTTTTTGGTAGTGTCTTCGAGAGCCTCAGGTACAAATAAAATTTATGGTAGTGTTATTCGATCAACTTTGTATTTATTCGACTCGAAGCCAATAAAGAAGCGATAAAACCGATCGTCGTGATCGTAAAAAACACCACGATAAAACTCATTATGGTGATTCGGGTAGGGTAAGGCAATGATGGGGTAATCATCAATAATCCAAATTGTTGCTGCAATACAATAAGTGTAACACCTAAAAACAACCCTAATATCGTTCCTAGAACTGTCATAAGTACACCTTGTAACAAAAATATTTTTCTCACATTAGGTAAAGAAGCACCCACATTATACAATGTTTTTATATTACTTCTCTTATCAATAATCATCATAATAATTGCTCCTGCTACATTAAACAATGCTATAATAGCAATCAATGTAATGACCAGATACGAAACCAAATTTTCTGTATTTAGCATTTTGTATAACGCATCATTGAGTTGTACTCTGTTTTTAATAATTACCTCATCATTAAAAATAGATAAAACCTTCTCTGTTACTAGTTCTTTATTGGCATCCGGTGATAGCTTAAGTTCTATATGCGTTACCTTATCCTCTGGTAAGTCTAATAGATCCCGAACAAAACTAGTCGTTGCAAAAATGTATTTATTATCCAACTCTTCGTTTACGCTATAAATACCAACATTAACTACTTTTTGTGATTTGAATGCTTTGGTGATATCGCTTGGGATACCTTTTCCTGGTTTTGGAGCATAGATACTTAACAGATTCGTATAGGTTTGCTCTACACCCATACTTAACTCTCTACTGATACCATTACCGGCTACAATTTGAAAATCATTACCCGTTAACCAATTACCATACGCTACAATACTATCGGTATGAATAACCTTATCATAGTGATCATCCACCCCTTTGATCGAAGTGATTTTTTGCTTATCTCTAAACTCTAAATACACTCTTTCTTCTACAATTTCAGAAAAATGAGCAATTTCTTCTATTTGGTTTACTTTCTTTTTTTGAGTTTCGTCAAAAGTAAATGTCTTTCCGCTTGAAGGAAAAATTTTAAGGTCAGGATCAAAATATGAAGAAAACTGAAGGCTAAAATCTTTAAGGCCTGCAAAACCAGAAAGTACAAGAAACAATGCCATAGCACCAATTACTACTCCTGATGCTGCAATTATGGTAATAATATTGATCGCATTACTACTTCCTGGAGAGAATAAATATCGTTTGGCGATGTAATATGAAAAATTCACTTCTTTTTTCGCTTTTCGAGTAGGTCTGGATTTTCGATAGGGTTTTCTCCTCCTTTTACGGCTTTCTCAATACCCGAAATATATTCTAACGAATCATCAATAAAATAAGACACCTCTGGCATACGTCGTAACTGATGTTTTGTTCGTTGTGCTACTTGATGTTTGATTTGCGATTTTACTGCATTTACCTCTTTTAAGACTTTGTCTCCTTCTTGATGCGGAAAAACACTCATATATACCTTTGCAATCGATAGATCTGTTGTTACACTTACTTTGGTTACAGAAACCAAAATCCCTTGTACTCCAGCCTCACGTAATGCTTGTTGTATCACATCTGCGACATCTCGCTGTAATACTCCTGCAATTTTTTTCTGTCTATTTGTTTCCATAGGTGCAAAAGTACAATTAATATGTATTTTTGTCACATCGCTTATAAAGTATATTATGAAATGGGCCATAACAAATAAGTTCTTACCAACTGAACTGTTTAATGGCAAATTCGGTCTGACCATTAAAAACATTAAAAAAAGAACAGATGCATCATATCAATAAAATAGAACACTTAGGTATTGCCGTAAAAGATATAGACAAAGCAAATGCGCTATACGAGAAACTTTTGGGGGTTGCCCCATATAAACAGGAAGCCGTAGAGAGTGAAGCGGTAGTTACTTCATTTTTTAAGGTGGGCGAAAGTAAAATAGAATTGTTGGCTAGCACCAAAAAAGATGGCCCAATCGGTAAATTTATTACCAAAAAAGGTGAAGGTATCCACCATATTGCTTTTGATGTAGGCGATATCGAAAAAGAACTAGAACGGCTTGAAAAAGAAGGGTTTCAATTAATCAACAAGACCCCTAAACCTGGGGCAGATAACAAATTAGTAGCTTTTTTACACCCTAAGAGTACAAATGGTGTTTTGATAGAGTTATGCCAGGAAATAAATTAACACAAAAAATGTTTGGCGTGTATTGGTCTAATCCTTAAATTTGCCCTCCGTTTTAGGTCCCATAGCTCAGCTGGTTACCTGCCTACCTGGCGGTAACGGCAGGCAGGGAGCACTAGAAAATAAAATATTGTATGTTTGTGTATGTCCTGAGAAGTGAAAAAGACAGCAGGCTATATGTAGGAATGAGTAAAAATGTTGATAAAAGACTTTTAGAGCACAATGCAGGTAAAACCAGAAGTACTAAAGCATACAGACCGTGGAAAATTATACATACTGAAATCCATTTGGATAGAATCGCTGCCAGAAAACGAGAAAAATATCTTAAAAGTGGTTTTGGAAAAATGTGGTTAAAAGAAAAATATTTGGTCCCATAGCTCAGCTGGTTAGAGCACCTGACTCATAATCAGGGGGTCCTTGGTTCGAGCCCAAGTGGGACCACACTTTTTTAATAAAGCTGCTTCATAATTATGAAGCAGCTTTTTGTTTTTTTAATTATACCCAACTTTTAGGAATGATCCATAAAAATTGATACAATTTTTATTTGTTTTTATCCATAGAATGGGGTAGCGAGGGATTATTCATAATAACTATAGAATTATTAAAATTTAAACAAGAACTATACTATTTGTTTCTGATGTTTTGTTCATATATATTTGTACTATATAGCTTATAAGCATAGTAAAACTGAACTATAATGGCCTTTGGAGGCAGGATAACGTTAGTACGTAAACGGAAAAAAATAACACAAAGTGAACTAGGTAAGCTTGCTAATGTATCTGCCGATATTGTTGGTAAGTATGAACGTAATGAGATGAAGCCGTCTATTGAGACTGCTCGTACATTGGCTAATGCACTTAATGTTACCTTAGATTATTTAGTAGGTGATATTGATACAACGGTATTTGATAAAGACATAACCAAACGTATCGAGGCTATTATCGATATGGGTAGTGAAGATAAAAATACATACTCGTAAAAAATGAATAAAATAAAACCTACAACAGAAGCCATTGCTGAAGCGTTAAAAAACCCAAACAGTTGGGTCTATGTAATCGACAAAGCTTTCGAAAGTCTTGAAGAAGTTCCTAGAGAAGCTATTAAAGGTGCCTGGAAGGTTAATGAAAATGGTCTTATTATCGGTGAGTTCTTTCCTAACCCCAATTATAAAGACTTAAATAACTTATAAGCTTTTTATCCATCTCATGTAATATTCATTTTGCTGTTCAGTAGTAGATAACTCATTAATATCTTCTTCCTTTATTGGGTCAAATATATCAACCAAATTATTTAGCTTAGCTTGCTTACCCAAAGTGAGAGAATATGCCTTAATACCCCCGCTCCCGCTAGTCTGCGACTAGTGGCGACCCTGCTTTGTATATTCTAACGAACATTCTTTCTTTAACATAACATAAACCCTTATAGCCTCTACTAATCTTACCAAAATACAAAAAGCTATACTATTGCTAGTATAGCTTTTATACTTTTAATTATACCCAATCACTTATAACTTACTCATAATCGCCACTAGTCGCAGACTAGCGGGAGCGAGGGGTAATCTACGGTTTGTAGGCCCGCACTTCGAGTAGCCTCAGTGCTCGAAACACCTCCAACTTTTTTGCTAACCAATTGCCCTAATCGATCATAGGTATTACTAGCGATTAACTCTTCGTCTTGAGTATTGATTTGTTGAGTTTGACTAAGCAGTCTCCCTACATGATCATACTCAAATTTGTCTAGAGTTAAGGAACGTACTAAAGTTTCTCATTTGGCAAACAAAAAAATAAAAGCACTTTTAAACATGTGCGCCATATCTGCTATACAGCATAACCCAAAAATGAAACAATATTATGAGCGAAGACTAGAAACAGGAAAGAATAAAATGAGTACTATTAACATTATACGAAACAAGTTAATATTAAGAGTATTTGTCGCAATAAAAAGACAAACTCCATACGTAGATACGATGAAGTTTGCCGCTTAAGTTTTAGTAACAAAAATAGTTCAGTTTTTCCTTGTTTTAATCTAGAATACAGGGGATAATAAAAATTTCCTGTACAATATGATCGATATGGCTTTACGTGATTTTAAAGCTAAAAATGCATATGCATAAAACCACCCGAAGGTGGTCTTTTATTATTGATTTGTAACATCTGAAGGTGGATTCTTAAAACCTTTGTATTGTTTTAAGTATTCTTCATTTCCTTCAAACTCATCTTCGGGTTCCATATTTTCTCTAAAGCTTTTTTCAAATAAAGTTATTGGTACTTCACTTATATTTATAAACTTGACTTTTTCTTTATTCCATTTATTGATAGAAAAAGCTGTCAATGTTTGATACATAGTAAATACAAGCATACTTTCCCATTGTGTATATTTTTCTTTCTCTTTAAAATCGATAATATTTTCAACTCTATTATATTCTTGCCTTATATCTTCAATATAAGTCTCTGTCTCATCTATATTATTCAATGAAAAGGACTCTTTCCATAAAGGTCTTATTTTATCATAAATATCTTCAAAATACATTTTCTAAAATTTAATTTCCGATTACATTACCATCTCCATCAATGGTAACTCTTGCACCTGTTTTTTTACTTGTATTACCAAAATCTGTTGTCCCTTTTGACCAAGCCTTCCATTGGTCTCCTGTGTTACCCACATTACCATGACTTGTATGTGATTTTTTGAAAATAGCTCCAGTTTTTATATGAACCCTCGTATCTCCTACTTTTTTAAACTGGTCGGGGTTTAAGTCAGGCGTAGGCATTTTTCCTTTTTTTCCGTGTTTAAAAAGTTTTTTAACCAGTTTATAACCCTTCTTTGCTTTTTGAACTTTTCTTAAAAATAGAGTTAATCCAGCTGTTAGATATTGTCCATTTGAGACTTGGTCAATTGCTTCAATACCATCCTCAACTTCATCGGTAATCATAAATTGGGTAACATCATCTGAAATACTTCCATCTGAAGTAGTTAGTTCTTGCCAAACTTGACTCCAAAACTCTTTTTGCCAAGCCCATTTTAATCTACCTGGTATTGCTCCTGATTCCGATATCTCTGCAAAATCATCAGCACTAACTGTAAATTCAAAATCATATCCATCATCAACGTGATAAGTCTCTCCCGTTTCTTCATTGACAACATCAGTAAATAATCCTGTTGGGTCTTTGTACATTATTGGACTATTATTACTGTAGTGATATGGCGTATAGTCCTCAAAACTTTCTGCCATTGCATCAATAGTTACAAACCTAGCAGTAGTTGGATCGTAATGTCTCCAGTCCATTTCTAACATATTATAGTCAAGACTTTCATTTAGTTCCTTACCTACATAAGTAAAGTGCTTGTTTTCTGCACCTCTCAGGATATTATTGTATCCTCGATGTTCGAGTCCAAAAGGATAATAATTCTTCTCTTGTACAATCTCATCTTGAGTAATACTACCATCTTTATTAGCATCTTTATAACTAAGTCTAACGTTGCCTAAGTGATCCTTAAATTGATACACATACTTATACCCATCCGCTTCTTTTTCTACAATCCCTTCTGGGTGGTTAAAAAACTCAAGATTTCCATTCTTATAAATATAATTACCGGCATACTCCGTTTCTATTAAAGAACCTCCACTTGGTGCTGTTTTTTTAAGCTTTGCTCCAGTGGCGTCGTAAATATAGCTAATATTTCCTGTACCTTGGGTATTGGATATAGAAACTGTTGTGGGCAGATTAAAACGGTTATAGGTAATACTTGAGATCCCTTTGTTTTGATCTACAATCATACTGCCATTGGCATCATACTGGTAATCATTATCAGTATTGGTGCCGTCTTTAAAACCATAGGTGTTGTTACCCGTATCGGTTACTTTTTGTAGTTTATTACCATCGTTATAATCATACATCAGCTTATCCATATCTCCAAAAGAAGCACCTAAATGCCCTTTACGGTCTAAGGATAAAATATTACCCATTTTATTAAACCTTATGCAAAAAAATTAATCGGTTGCCTTTTTTTGTCGGTATCGCTGCTAAAAAGCAAAAAATATGA
>CANMWA010000020.1 GCA_947501475.1 uncultured Aquimarina sp.
TTTATTAAACCTTATGCAAAAAAATTAATCGGTTGCCTTTTTTTGTCGGTATCGCTGCTAAAAAGCAAAAAATATGAACGTTCTAACTCTCATTTATCCTGCAACTTGGTAAAAATACTAATTTACTCCTAAAGCCAGCCGCATCACCAAAGCTATGTTTACATAATTGGTAGTTATGCCCGCTCTTCCTATCGTCAGGGACCATAACGCAACTATGTAAAATAGCCACGCACAGACTGCTATACTTGAAGATTTGAAGTTTAAGACACGATTTTTACGGAAGATATTATAATACTATACCATTATTATCGCCTCGTAGACGTGATTTGGACGAGTTTGGGGGCATTTTAGGCTGTTTTTATACTCTTTTTCAAGACTTTGAGCAAGTTTGCGCGACGTTCAATCGCCACTATGGCTATCACTTCAAAAGCGGAAGAGCCTCCGCGCTTGTATCCTTTCGCTATTCCTCTTTTGAAGTGTTTTCACTAACATAATCCTTCATAGGGATAGATTTAAATATTTTTGCCAACTCTATAGAGTCAGCTTCTTTGTATTCAGATAATTTAAATTCGCTTTTTAATGCTTTTTTTATCCAAAACATACTTGAGTCAATATTAGCAGAATAACCAATACCATTTTTATACCCATAACTTACCATTATTTGTGCTTCAGTCACATCGTTTTTAGCTAGTTCTCCCCATTTCATTATAGAATTTAAGGAATCTGTTTTTATCGATTTAGCATAAAGTGCAAAAACATCTTCATTTACTGTTTCAGCTAAAAAGCTTTCTCCATCTATTTTTGTATGAGCAATATGAGTTTCTCCGTTATCATATTCCGGTAAAATTAAGTACGCTAATATTCCCCAGACAACAGACGTAAACATTACTATAGAACCTGTAGTTTGTAACTTAATCTTAATTTTGTTTATTTGGATAGAAGTGCCATCTGATTCAAGTCCTACACCTTTTGAGTATAAACTGTATCCGTATTTTATTGCAATAATACCAACTATAATACATAAGATAGTAGACATTCCATAGAATATCAGGATAATAGTAGAGTCATTCATAATAGATTAATTTTTAGTTGTAATTAATAATCATTTAGATTAAAGTTGAAGTGCGCAACGGCAGTTGCGGCTGACCTTCAGTTTTAATCTAAATGCTAGCCATACGGCGATTGAGTTGCCTGCGTGGCGAACGCAATAATTATCATTAATAAACATACGTTGTTTTCTCTATAAATTTTTACGGATTTCCACAGAGTCATAAGCTGCGTGCGCGCATAACTGGCGTAGCCATAGCGAAGGGGAGCAGCCGACACACAAAAAGGAGTGTAACGGTTTTGTGTGCCAGACGATTTTTATGTTTTCCGCTTTATCCAATAATCAACTAAACATAAAAATTGGCTAGGCAGCGACCAAGCGGCGTAGCCCATGAAGTAGTGGTTTTGCTTAATTAATTCATAGCGATAGCGTTCTTTATTGTTTTTAAGCAAAAAAGTAGCTACGGGTGAGAGAGGAACAGAACAAGGCTATTTGTTTGTAGTGGAGACTGACGACCGAAGGTGAGGAAGTTGGAACGGTATGGAACAAGTGCTATTTTCAGCACTTGTGGAATAACAAAAAATAGCTTGTGGCGTGACGAAGGAACACCTTATAACAGCTTATGGGCAAAACACCTGTGGTGCGCCCATAATAACTCGCCGACCGGAGGGAGACACTTGGCTTTTATCCTTTTTTGATAAAGAACGAAGGATATAATCCTGTTACTTTTCTAAAGGCGATAGCAAATGATTCTGCGTTATTAAATCCCATATCTTTAGCTATACCATCAATAGTATATTTCTGTAATTCTTTATTATACTTTAACTCTTCTACTGCATAATGTATACGAAGCTCATTAAGATAGGTTTTAAAGTTTTTGCCTTTGTAAGAGTTGATAACTTTAGATAAATAACTCGTATTGGTTTTAAGCTGTTTTGCAACTTTTCCTAAAGTTACATTTTGATGTAAAAACAATCTTTTTTCTTCAAAGGTTTTTAAACCATTTAGTATTCTTTTACGGGTTTCGCTAGGGATTTTTTGTTCTTGTAGTACCTTTTGTTCTCCTTTAAGCTTCTTGACTATAATAATTTGCAGTTCTTCAAGGCTTTCCTTACCGATATGATGTTGGATGACATATAATATTTTCATAATGATTTGGTATTACTGTAAAGGGTGGAACTTATTGACGATTTCGTGCAGGTTTTCAAGATCATCCTGTACATACCGTTCCGTAGAACCAATGTAACGATGCCCTGCCATATATTGGGTTTTACGTAGGTTGTTGCTTTTGAGCCAATGCACAATAACACTAGAGCGTATTTGTTGGAACGAACGTAGTTTATGATTGTAGATTTTTACGCCTTTTACAATACGGCTTATAATACTATTAAGCTTATGGAGTGTACCATAAAAAAGCTGATCTTCTATATCATTAGTAAACCATTTCTCCAATGCAGGACGTACCTCATTTACATACTCCATCAACTCAACGATCTGACTTGGTTGTAACGGTAATACACGACTATTGGTTCTTCGGGTTCCTGGTATATAAATCGTTCCTTTTCTAAGTTGTAGGTGTTCTACTTCAAGCAAGTGTATTTCTTTGGGTCTGATGCCTTGATAGACCAATAATCCTAATAGTGCTTTATCTCTTTTGCGTAAAGCTTCCATATAAACATTGTTCTGTTTGGAAGGTAAACTGTAATACAGATCTTCCAGTTCTTCCATACTTAACAGATTATGTAACACTTTCCTTCTTTGCCCCCGTATAGTCAGTTGATCGGCTGGATTATCTACTCGTACAGATTGATTGATCAGATAATCAAAAAATAGTTTTACACCCCGTATCTCATTATTGATCGAACTACGATAGTATGATTTTTCTTCGCGCAGGTATTTTACATAGCCCAGTATGTCTGTATAAGTGCAATCTGATACAGATAACCGTCGTTGCCGTAACCATCGTTTTAATCGATCAGGTCGTCTAATGTGTATTTCTATGGTATACGAACTAAATCCTTGTTGTTCCAGATAGGTTGCAAAATCTTGTTCCATAAGCGTTGTATTTAGTGACTGGTAATGTGTGTATAGATTTGTGTACTCTCTAGTGTGCTATGTCCTAAGAACTGGCTGATCGCTTCTATGGGTACACCTTGTTCCATTAAGTGGGTAGCAATACTGTGTCGTAATCGGTGCGGAGTAATTCCCTTGATGATCAGTTCTTCGTCTCCCGTAGCATTGAGCAATGCCCGTAACCGTAGTTTTAAACTTTGACCGCCTATTCTTTTGGTATAATGGCTTACAAAAAGTGCATCGCTCTGATCAGCATAACTGTAACGATACCTGCCATCGTAGATATATTCTTCGAGGATTCGTAAGTTATACGTATTGAGAGGTACAAAGCGTTCTTTGTAGTTTTTCCCTTTTCGGATGTAGATACGTTCTTTATCAAAAAGGATATCTTCAACATCTAGGTTTACCGCTTCATTTCTGCGCATCCCACAACTGTATAAACATACTAATATCGCTTTATCCCTAAGTCGTGCATACTCTTTACTACTACAATATTCGGCAGCTTCAAAAAGTTGTTTGATTTCAGCTTGGGTATAGATATGATCTCTTGTAAGTACCTCCCGTTTTTCTATGCGTAAATGAATAGGTAATGCTTTTGCATTGTGTTTTTTCAAGTATTCGTTAAAAAGTCGTAAGCTGGCAATATGACCGTTTAAGGATGCTTTGCTCAATGCTCCCGAGTTATTTTGATTTGGACGTTCTTTTAGGTAACTGTAATAGGTTTTGATAATAGATGACGTAAGTACTTCCAAGTTTTGATAGTTATGGGTTTCTAACCAATGGAAGAACTCCTGTAAGTGGATAGGATAGTATTTTAGTGAACCTTTACAGTACCCTAAAACGTCCATCCATTCTTTGTATTTGGATATAAGTAGCCTGTAGCTAGGGTTTTCTAACTTTAATTTTTGCATAGTATGTGTTTTTTAGGATTGTAGTGCGAGTATCGAGTAACTAACTAGTTTTCTGACTGGTAACTTCGCAAGTAGTCGTCTTGCGAGTTGACTGCGAGTTCGCGGGATGGAGTGTTGCTACACACTCGTTTAATACACTGTTGATCTGTGCTTTAAGATTGGTATATTCATTAATATCTACGATCTCAAAACAATAACTCTTGGTTTTGGCTTTTTTGATACGTTTGATATAACCTTCTTCCTGTAACTGTTTGTGATATCCCCGAAGCGTACTTTCCTTGATTCTTAGGTTTCTTCTGATTTCAGCATTGGTAAAAGTGGTTTGTTCTACTTCCTTTAAATACGTCTTGAGACGCTCTAAGTGGTTTCGGGATGCTCCTGTGATACGATCACTTTTACGTAGTAAAACTTCAGTAATAATCTCGTTGGCAGCTTTGATATCTTCGATGGTAGTTTCTATATATTCTTCCCCTGTTTGTCCATCGTACTTTTTCTCACGTTGATGTTGGCAATAAAAAGTAACGGCTTCTATAAATTGCAGGTAATGTGCATTGGTTCTTCGGGGTTTAAAAACAGAACTGGGGATAATTAAATGTTCTGCATACGGGTTGCGAACCATAACAGGAGATAGTACCCGTTGTACATCACGTAAAAATCGTGCTGCTTCGAACTCTGCATTTTTATCAAGCTTACCCGCAGAGGCTCTCCGTTGATACGCCATAATACGATTGTCCTGTTCTTCACTTTCATCGATATAGAGTAAAAAACTACGGTTGCTATTATCCTCGTAGATGCTTTCCTGTGTGGTACAGCCTGCTACACTTACAGGACCTTCAACGGTTAGATGTATCGTTTTGGTAGTGCCTTTGTTATCTTTATGGACTACGGTTTTAGTAATTCTACGTTTGGATTGTAATTCGCGTAGTGGGTACAATACCGATTCTGCACCGTCTAAATCTTCAATAAGAACCAGTTTATTTTTAAGTTCGGTACGGTTAAAGTAATAAAAGGCATTGGCTGATAGTACGGTAATCTCGATTTTATCCTCGTCAGGGATTAACTCGGCTACTTTAGATTGTAAATGCGTTTTACCAACGCCACTACTACCAAGACTTATACAATGTAAAGGATTGTCAGTCTTTCTTGATGTAAATATTAAATACATCAAAAGACGGTTGATCGTCTCGCCAATCACACCACTTTGACCGATAAGATCATTAGTCTTTTTTAGTAAGTCTTTAGACTTTAAAAATTTGATCGCTGCTTGTTGTTCTTTAGAACTTAACACGTAGACAGGCGTTTGGGATTCGTTTTCTTTTTGTAACTGATCAATACGGTATTGTTCTAATGCCGATGTTAAGTCTTGGAGGGTTTTACGGGCAATGGTCGTACCGATCTCGATACGTTCTGCAATCTTACGCACCAGTTTTTCAACCATTGTATCGTTGTACAGATCGATATTGTGTCGTAGAATATCAATACTCTTAGGTTTTTGTACACTCATCGTGACCCGCATACGTTCTAGATTGTTAAACTTGATACCGCCCAAAATGTGGATATGTAGCGATTTTGTAGTGTAACTGTAATGGTGGGGATTGGTCGTGTCTAACATTGTTGATAAGTTTTAAATTATAACTATTAGACACAAAACTATCTTATAATTTTTATTTATCCAAAAACTATTCTATTTAATACTATCTTTTAATTATATATTTTTGCAATAATCAAGAACTTTAGTTGTTATTAAACCCTGTTAGTTATGAATATTGGCAAGTATATCATTGATTTAAGAAAACAACATAGTTGGTCACAATCTGACCTAGCTAACAAAACAGGTATATCGCAGGTAATGGTAGGTAAATATGAACGAGGAGAAGCAACACCCTCTATTGATGTAGCTAAAAGTATTGCAGATGCCTTTGGTGTATCTCTTGATTATTTGGTAGGTGAAGGTATAAACGCTTCTTTTGATAAAAAAACAGTACAACGGCTACAAGATATACAGGGCTTGGACGATGACACACAAAATATGTTATTTCGACTTATCGATACCATCATCAGAGATACTAAAGCTAAAAAAGCATATTCGTAAAAAAACCATCCCGAAGGATGGTCTTTATATCGTTCAATAAAGTTGATTATACATTTTCGTCAGCTACGGTTATTGTCTTCATTATGGCATCTTTTAAAGATACATTCCAAACTCCACCATTTGCCTCTTTCCAATATTTGTAACCTTCCAAAAATGATGATTGATCAATTTCGCTTAAATCATCTTCAATTAACATCATCTCTTCCAAAGAGTTAATTAATAAATTCAACTTAATCGGCAAATGATCTATGTCAAAATATTCATTACCGATTTTTAAGTTCTGGACAGATATATGAGCTTTATGATCTGTAGATATCATTAACTCTATTTTTCTAATGATAATGTTAGCATCTATAAGAGTACTTTCTTTATCATTAAACTTCCATAATTGTCCCTCTCGTATTTCGATGTTTTTCTCACTCATAATATTAATCTCCTTCTATAATTAAGCCTTCTTCTTGTTTTTTCATTTCCACTAAAAACTCAAAAAAAGCTGATTTGTTTAGTTTCCTTCTTTGAAGTATATCTATTAACGTCGATATATGAGATTGATAAAGCCTAGTAGTGCCATATACATCAATACTTATTTGACTAGCTACTAAATCCTTTTCAATTTCTTCTAAAAATTCTTCAGATAAGCTATGTAAAATATTACTTCTGTTTCTATCTGTTGTTTTATAAAAATCTAACATTTCTAAATTAAAATATATTTATTGTTGAGGGAACGATGTAATTATTTTACCTTTTTTAGGGTCAACAACTACTCTATGAGATTTTTCTCCTTTAGTTCCTATTGATCTTCCATACGTTTTATCATACCTAATTCTTCCATTACTTTGAACAGTAACTTTATCAGGATTTTTAATAGTTCTTTGCTCTAATTTACTTTGCTGAGCAGGATTTTTATATTTACTCTTATTTGGATATTTCTTTTTATCAACGTGTCTATTTGTAGTATGTTTTGTTCCTTTATATCTAATAGGACTAGTCAAAGTTAAAATCTCAACCATTTCCTGAGACTCTGCATCTGCATCTAAATCCCTATCAATAATTGCCACAAGCCTATGCAGCATAGTATTCATTCCTGGTTCGTGACCATTGAGAATAAACTCTATATCTTCTGCCTGCTTACCTGGTATCACATCACCAGAATAATCATAACGTGAAGCAGGTTTTAGACCTACCGTACCTTGTTCCTCTGAACTGTTGTCTGCACTATCATTATTAGAAGTACCGTTTATAACAACTTCCTCTAATTCACCACCTTGTCTTGCCCATTGGCCATCATTATCCACTACATAGCTTGCTCCATTTACATCATAAGTATCTCCCGGCTTATAATCGGCTACATCCGGACATTCTGGACATAATCCTGTTGGGTCGCCATACATAATAGGGCTACTCCAAGCAAAAATGTACGGTGATTTATCTACTTGATAAGGATGGTCGGCAAGTGGGTCAACCGTAAGCATACGAGGAACCAATGGGGTATACATACGCCAGTCCATTTCATAAATACCTAATCCTAGAGATTCTTCTAACTCCTGACCATTGTATTTAAACTTATGCTCACGACCAGAGATTAACGAGTTCGGGTGACTACTACCATACTGGATTTTTGCCCCATATGGGTAATAATCGTTAATCTGTTTGATCTCGTTACTATAATCGCCATCACCGTCGATATCTGTACCATTTCGTACTACATCTACCTTACCATCACCATCATTATCAGCATAGCTTAAACGTACATTACCTGTTTGGTCGGTAAACTGATAGGTGTACTTATAACCGCTACCGTCTGGTTCTATATACCCTAACGGTTGGCTGAAAAATTCTAAAGCACCGTTTTTATACACATAACCACTGGCGTAATCGGTGGTGATACTAGAACTACCAGTATTTACGATTTTTCTAAGCTTTGTACCATCAGCATCATATACATACTGGATCGTACCACTACCTTCGGTATTGTTTACCGTTATCTGCTCTGTCAGGTTTAAGTGATTATAGTCAATGTTTGTAATTCCTTGATCAGGGTCTACAATCGTATTACCATTAGCATCATATTTATACTCTGTACCTGTACCTAACTTTCTAAATCCAAACTGCCCGTTACCAGTATCAGTTACAGATTTCAGTTTATTGGTTCCTGCGTAGTAATCAAGTGTTAGATTATCTATCACACCAAAGGTTGTTCCTAAAGTGTTGGTAGCTCCACCTCGCGAGAGGGATAGGATGTTTCCAACTTT
>CANMWA010000021.1 GCA_947501475.1 uncultured Aquimarina sp.
TTACGCACCTGCGTGTTATCCAAAGGACTTTCCTATCCAGTACAGGTAGTTGTAAAGCAAGCAAGCTTAACAGTAGAGAAGCTAGAGTTAGACCAAAGCGAAGATCTAGAAAATAGCTTAACCGAGCTAACGGCTCCAGGTACTCAGGGGATGGATATCACCCGAGCTCCGCTATTAGATTTAAAGATAGCCGATGACACAGACAAGAATGACTGGTATCTGATTGTGAATCGGCATCACTTGATCACAGATCATGTTGGGGTAGAAAAGATCATTCAAGAGATCCTACTCTACCTATCAGGACGGGGCGAAGAACTTCCTACTCCAGTATTGTATAGAAACTTTATTGGTCATACCCTTCATTCCAGATCACTAGATAGTGGCGAGGAATACTTCAAACGAGTATTAGAAGAAGTAGAAGAACCCACCTATCCATTTGAGCTATCCAATGTATTAGGTAATGGAGGTGGTATTAAAGAACTCACCAAAGTATTACCAAAAACACTCAGTAGAAAACTAAGAGAAATCAGTCACTCAAAAGGGATGAGTATGGCAGTACTGTTTCATGCGGCCTTTGGACTGGTAGTAGCAAGATGCAGCAACCAGCCATACGGATTATTTGGCTCACTATTTTTAGGACGCTTACAAGGCTCTTTAGGCGCCTCAGATTCCTTAGGATCATTTATCAATACGCTACCGGTGATCACACATCTCAAAGGTAGTGTAGAAGAGTATGTAAATAACACAAAGAATTTATTAGAAGGATTACTTTCATATGAACAGACTCCACTATCAGAGATTCATTCATGGAGTGGCATTCCAAATGAACAGGCACTCTTTAGTGCGCTGTTTAATTACCGTCACTCGACAAGAGAAACAGTCTTAGAAGGAAATGATGATGATTTTGATCTAGGTTTTGAAATCATTGGAGAATACGAACGAACCAACTATCCCTTCGCTTTAAGTGTGGATGATTATGGCGACGACTTTGGCATGACTGCTCAGATGGATGGAGACATCAATCCACAGCGAATACTAGGCTATATGGAGGTAGTATTGGAGGGACTTTTAGAAGGATTAGACTCAGGTGCAGACGTAAGTGCTATAGGTATGCTTTCACCAAAAGAGCTAGAAGAGTTAGAAAGCTTCAACAACACAGCGGTAGACTATCCAAAAGACAAGACGGTAGTCGATTTATTTGAAGCGCAGGTAAAAGAAACTCCAGAGGCTACAGCAGTTATTTATGAGGATACAAAGCTAAGCTATAAAGAGCTGAACGAAAGGTCCAACCAATTAGCAAGATACTTACAAGAGCGAGGCATCGAAAAAGATGATTTGGTAGGAATCTGTATTGAACGGGGACTGAACATGCTAGTTGGAATATTAGGGATTTTAAAATCAGGAGGCGCATATGTTCCTATTGATCCTAAGTATCCAGAAGCTCGTATACACTACATGCTAGAGGATGCAAACTTAGCTATTGTTTTTACAAGCAATACAAGCAAAGATTTGCTTCCAAAGAGAGAAAATATAAGTATTGTAAACCTAGATACAGGCTGGTCAGAAATAGAGAAGCAATCAAAAAGAAACTTGTCCAAACAAGTCGATCCTGAAAGTTTGGCTTATGTGATCTATACCTCAGGAAGTACTGGTAAATCCAAAGGGGTACTACTAGAACACAAAGGGCTTTTAAATACAATTCTGTCAAAAATAGTTTCCATTACACATAAAGACAATTGCCTGCAATTTGCAAGTTTTTCTTTTGATGCCTCTGTTTATGAGATTTTCATTTCACTTTTAAATGGTTCTAAATTATACATTGTTGGAGATGATATAAAAGCAGATACGATTTCTTTTAGAAATTTTATTCTGAAAAATTCAATAACATTTGCTATACTACCACCTGCATTTTTACAAGCACTATCTGTTGAAGATTTGGAAGGTGTTGAAAAATTGATTACAGCTGGAGAAGCAATACCTCTTAAACTGGCCAAAACATTTTCTGAAGATCGTAATTATATTAACGCTTATGGTCCTTCTGAAGCTACAATTTGTGCCACTATTTTTGATGAAAGCATAGGAGATAGAATATCTATTGGTCGCCCGATAGGCAACGTTCAGGTATATGTCGTTAATGAGAGTTTACAATTGCTTCCAATAGGCGTGGTAGGAGAGTTATGTGTGGGAGGAGCAGGTGTAGCCCGAGGGTATTTGAATCGACCAGAGCTTACCCAAGAAAAATTCATTGTAAGTCCTTTTACACAAGGAGACCGTCTGTACAAAACAGGCGACTTAGCGAGATGGCTCCCTGATGGAACCTTAGAGTTTATTGGTAGAAAGGATCATCAAGTGAAGGTCCGAGGATATCGCATCGAATTGGGTGAGATCGAGAGTGCGCTGGCTGGTCTGCCAGGTGTTGTCCAGAGTTGTGTGCTCGCTAAAGAAGATGCAAGTGGAGTAAAGGTCTTGATGGGGTATGTTGCGATGGAAGAACAACTAGATCGCATACAATTGGAAGAAGCTCTGAGGGAACAACTTCCAGAATATATGGTTCCTAGGGTTTGGGTTCAATTGGAAGAATTTCCTCTTACCAACAATGGAAAGCTCAATAGAAAGAACCTTCCCAGTCCCAACGGTTCCTTACTTTCTAGAGCGTCTTACATAGCACCTCGTGATGATACAGAACAGCAACTAGTTAAGATCTGGCAAGATTTACTGTCTATAGACAGGATAGGTATACAGGACAACTTTTTTGAGTTAGGCGGTCATAGTTTGCTAGCCACACGATTGGTGTCAATGATTAGAAAACAGATGTCGGTAGAAGTGTCCATAAGAGAAGTTTTTGCCTATCCAACAGTGTCAAGTCTAGGAGCAATCATATCAGAAAAGACTCAAAAAATTTTGCTTCCCCCAATTACAATATTAAAAGATCGTCCTGAGCACATCTCATTGTCTTATGGACAGGAACGTTTATGGTTTTTGGATAAGTTACAGGGAAGTTTAGAGTACCACATCCCTATGGTAGTTCGTATCTCAGGCGATTTAGATACTAATTTATTGAACCAATCTTTACAAAAAATTGTATCTCGTCATGAGGTGTTACGCACCAACATTATATCCAAAGAAGGATTGGGTTACCAACAGGTTGTAGCATCTGAAGACTGGTCTATGGAAGTAGTAGCAGAAACCTTAGCAGAGGATTTAGACTCGGCTATTGGAGCTTATATCAACGTACCCTTTGATTTATCGAGTGATTATAAGTTACGCAGCTGTTTGTATGATATAAAAGGAGGTGATTATGTCTTGGTCTGTGTATTACATCATATCGCCAGTGATGGTTGGTCACAAGGGATTTTGATCTCTGAGTTTTTAGAGATTTATAACTCCCTACAACAAGATAAGCCTCTTAATTTACCATCACTTAGCTTACAATATTCAGATTATGCCTTGTGGCAACGAACGCATTTGTCAGGCGCAGTATTAGAATCACAACTTTCCTATTGGGAGGATCAATTAATAGGAGTTTCTCCACTTATGCTACCGACTGATTATGCTCGCACTTCGGTTCAGGATACTGCAGGTGATGGAGTATTACTAGATTTAGATAAAGAGCTATGTGCCTCTTTGGTTGAGTTAAGTCAATCCGAAGGAGTTACGCTGTTTATGCTGTTATTATCAGTCTTTAAGGTATTGCTTTATCGTTATAGTGGTCAGGATGATATTTGTATAGGAACTCCAATAGCAAACCGAACTCAGGTAGAGTTAGAAGGAATGATCGGCTTTTTTGTCAACACCTTAGCTCTTCGAAGTGATCTAGGAGGCAATCCTAGTTTCAAAGACTTTTTACAAAAAGTGAAGAATACCACCTTATCAGCTTATGATCATCAGTTGGTTCCTTTTGAGAAGGTAGTAAAGCGGGTGGTAACTACTAGAGATATGAGTAGGAGTCCACTGTTTCAGGTGATGTTTGTGTTAGAAAACAGCCCTGAGGGAGAAGGAGATATATCTGAGTTGGAAGGTATTCGGATCACACCTTATGATCATTTGACAGTAAGCTCCAAGTTTGATTTGACACTTAACGTGGCAGAAAGTGGATCAGGACTATCATTGTATATGGCCTACAGAACAAGCTTGTATGATCGCAAAACAATCCAACGTCTGCTATCACATTATAAAGAACTGTTACAAAGTATCGTAACATCTCCTGAAATACAGATTGGAGATTTAACCATGCTTTCTCCAACAGAGCAAAAAGAATTACAGAGTTTCAATGCCACAACGGTAGATTATCCAAAGGATAAGACGGTAGTAGACTTGTTTGAAGATCAGGTAAAAGAGAATCCAGAGGCGACAGCAATCATTTATGAAGATACTAAGCTAAGTTATAAAGGACTCAATGCAAGATCGAACCAACTGGCAAGATACTTACAAGAGCGAGGCATCGAAAAAGATGATTTAGTAGGAATTTGTATTGAGCGAGGCAAGGATATGCTTATAGGGATATTGGGAATCTTAAAGTCAGGCGGAGGCTATGTTCCAATCGATTCAAATTATCCGGAAGATCGTATAGATTATATGTTAGAGGATGCAAACTTAGATATTGTTCTTAGTAGTAGTACAAGTAAGGATTCACTTCCAGAGAAAGAAAACGTAAGCATTATCAATCTAGATAATGACTGGTCGGCAATAGAGAAGCATTCCAAAACAAATCTATCCAGCCAAGTAGATATTAAAAATCTGGCGTATGTAATTTATACCTCAGGAAGTACAGGCAGACCTAAAGGAGTAATGATCGAACATGGTAGTTTGGTGAATTATATGCTATTTGGTATTTCAGAATATGGCAAAGAATTAGACAAAGTTAGTCTTCCATTATTTACTTCTTTGTCGTTTGATTTAACTCAAACAAGTATTTATCTGAGTCTATTAACAGGAGGAGAGTTATTTGTTTATGAAGAAGAAGCTTTAGAGTCACTTCCAAAAATTTTAAGCAACAAAGCAATAAGCTTTATAAAACTAACACCTTCTCATTTATCATTTGTTGAAAATAGAGACATATCTCACTTATCAAGAATCATTTTAGGAGGAGAAACCTTGAAGCAATCTGATTTAATTATTTTAAAAGGTCAAGGATTTTCATCTGATATTTACAATGAATATGGACCTACAGAAGCAACCATAGGATGTTCATTTTCCAAGATAGCAATCAAAGATGATGTAAAAGAGATAACAATAGGGAAACCATTACCCAATACTGATATTTATATCGTAGACACTCATATGAACTTACTTCCCAAAGGAGTTGTAGGCGAGTTATGTGTAGGAGGAGCTGGAGTCGCGAGAGGCTACCTGAACCAAGAAGAACTGACCAAAGAGAAGTTCATAGAAAGTCCTTTTAAAGAAGGCGACCGCCTTTATAAAACAGGGGACTTGGCGAGATGGCTCCCAGATGGCACGAT
>CANMWA010000022.1 GCA_947501475.1 uncultured Aquimarina sp.
TTGATGACGACCGGCGCACGGGTGCGTAACGCGTATAGAACCTACCTTATATTAAGGGATAGCCCAGAGAAATTTGGATTAATACCTTATAGTATCAAAATGTAGCATTGCATTATGATTAAAGATTTATCGATATAAGATGGCTATGCGTTCTATTAGCTAGTTGGTATGGTAACGGCATACCAAGGCTACGATAGATAGGGGTCCTGAGAGGGAGATCCCCCACACTGGTACTGAGACACGGACCAGACTCCTACGGGAGGCAGCAGTGAGGAATATTGGACAATGGAGGCAACTCTGATCCAGCCATGCCGCGTGTAGGAAGACTGCCCTATGGGTTGTAAACTACTTTTATAGAGGAAGAAACAGTTTCACGTGTGGAACTCTGACGGTACTCTACGAATAAGGATCGGCTAACTCCGTGCCAGCAGCCGCGGTAATACGGAGGATCCAAGCGTTATCCGGAATCATTGGGTTTAAAGGGTCCGTAGGCGGGTTTGTAAGTCAGTGGTGAAAGTTTTCGGCTCAACCGGAAAATTGCCATTGATACTGCAAGTCTTGAATTATTGTGAAGTGGTTAGAATGTGTAGTGTAGCGGTGAAATGCATAGATATTACACAGAATACCGATTGCGAAGGCAGATCACTAACAATTAATTGACGCTAAGGGACGAAAGCGTGGGTAGCGAACAGGATTAGATACCCTGGTAGTCCACGCCGTAAACGATGGTTACTAGCTGTTCGGACTTCGGTCTGAGTGGCTAAGCGAAAGTGATAAGTAACCCACCTGGGGAGTACGTTCGCAAGAATGAAACTCAAAGGAATTGACGGGGGCCCGCACAAGCGGTGGAGCATGTGGTTTAATTCGATGATACGCGAGGAACCTTACCAGGGCTTAAATGTAGATTGACAGGTTTAGAGATAGACTTTCCTTCGGGCAATTTACAAGGTGCTGCATGGTTGTCGTCAGCTCGTGCCGTGAGGTGTCAGGTTAAGTCCTATAACGAGCGCAACCCCTGTTGTTAGTTGCCATCGAGTAATGTCGGGAACTCTAACAAGACTGCCGGTGCAAACCGCGAGGAAGGTGGGGATGACGTCAAATCATCACGGCCCTTACGTCCTGGGCCACACACGTGCTACAATGGTAGGTACAGAGAGCAGCCACTGGGTGACCAGGAGCGAATCTATAAAGCCTATCACAGTTCGGATCGGAGTCTGCAACTCGACTCCGTGAAGCTGGAATCGCTAGTAATCGGATATCAGCCATGATCCGGTGAATACGTTCCCGGGCCTTGTACACACCGCCCGTCAAGCCATGGAAGCTGGGAGTACCTGAAGTCCGTCACCGTAAGGAGCGGCCTAGGGTAAAACTGGTAACTGGGGCTAAGTCGTAACAAGGTAGCCGTACCGGAAGGTGCGGCTGGAACACCTCCTTTCTAGAGAAATATGATACGATGGAATGTATCTTTAGTGTTTTTAGTTTTTTGTTGCTGTCGATTAATTATTTTTTTTTAGTAATGAGTACGAGTATTAAGTATGTAAGTATAAGTTTTTAGATGTTATCTAACTACTCGGTACTAATTACTCACTACTATAAAGCAGTCTCATAGCTCAGCTGGTTAGAGCGCTACACTGATAATGTAGAGGTCGGCAGTTCGAGTCTGCCTGAGACTACAAGTCGAAAGACAGACGAGAAGTTTATCCCGAGCGCAGTCGAGGGGAGTCTGCCTGAGACTACAATTTAGTACAAAGTAAGAGGTACAAAGTAAAGAGTTTATTCTGATTACTTTATAGTGAAGACTTACTACTAAGAAATAAGTTCATTTATATATTTTGAAAGGAAATTTTAGAAGTTGAGAATTCATTACTTCATCATTCGAGATTCTGAATTCGACATTCTGGATTTCACATAATGGGGGATTAGCTCAGCTGGCTAGAGCGCCTGCCTTGCACGCAGGAGGTCATCGGTTCGACTCCGATATTCTCCACGATTCTTTAGATGTATTGGATTGATAGTTTATAAAACACAGGATTCATGATTTGAAAAAGTTTTTATATTCATCATACTTACATTGTTTAATAAGAAAAACGTTCATTGACATATTGATTTACAATACGAGCACATATTAAAATAATATGTGAATAATAAAAGATGTTGATACTAATTTAGTTACTTTATTAGTATCGACAAAAACTAAAAGAGCAAGTTAAAGCAAAGACGCATAAGCTAATTAAGGGCGTATGGGGAATGCCTAGGCTCTCAGAGGCGAAGAAGGACGTGATAAGCTGCGAAAAGCTACGGGGACAGGCACATACTGATTGATCCGTAGATATCCGAATGGGGCAACCCGGTATGTTGAAGACATATCACCACGTAAGTGGGGCGAACCCGGAGAACTGAAACATCTAAGTACCCGGAGGAGAAGAAAACAATAGTGATTCCGTAAGTAGTGGCGAGCGAACGCGGATTAGCCCAAACCATATTTGTTACGGCAGATGTGGGGTTGTAGGACTACGATATGAGTTTTGTAATGAATTAGAATTAGTTGGAAAGCTAAGCCATAGACAGTGATAGCCTGGTATAAGTAAAGCACATTAACTCTAGTAGTATCCTGAGTAGTGCGGGACACGTGTAATCCTGTATGAATCAGTCGGGACCATCCGATAAGGCTAAATACTCCTGAGAGACCGATAGTGAACCAGTACCGTGAGGGAAAGGTGAAAAGAACCCTGAATAAGGGAGTGAAATAGATCCTGAAACCATACGCTTACAAGCGGTCGGAGGCCTTTGGGCTGACGGCGTGCCTTTTGCATAATGAGCCTACGAGTTACTTTTACTAGCAAGGTTAAGCACTTCAGGTGCGGATCCGTAGCGAAAGCGAGTCTGAATAGGGCGTTATAGTTAGTAGTAGTAGACGCGAAACCGTGTGATCTACCCTTGGGCAGGTTGAAGCTTTGTTAACCCAAAGTGGAGGACCGAACCCGTTGACGTTGAAAAGTCTTGGGATGACCTGAGGGTAGGGGTGAAAGGCCAATCAAACTCGGAAATAGCTCGTACTCCCCGAAATGCATTTAGGTGCAGCGCTGGTATAGTTTTATAGAGGTAGAGCTACTGATTGGATGCGGGGGCTTCACCGCCTACCAATTCCTGACAAACTCCGAATGCTATAAAATGTTTACCAGCAGTGAGGGCATGGGTGCTAAGGTCCATGTCCGAGAGGGAAAGAACCCAGACCATCAGCTAAGGTCCCAAAATATATGCTAAGTTGAAAAAACGCGGTTGAACTGCTTAGACAGCTAGGATGTTGGCTTGGAAGCAGCCATTCATTTAAAGAGTGCGTAACAGCTCACTAGTCGAGCGGTTCGGCATGGATAATAATCGGGCATAAGCATATTACCGAAGCTATGGGCCATTTAATGGCGGTAGGGGAGCATTGTAGTGACGTTGAAGGTGATTCGCGAGGATTGCTGGAGTAGCTACAAAAGAAAATGTAGGCATAAGTAACGATAATGCGGGCGAGAAACCCGCACACCGAAAGACTAAGGTTTCCTCAGCTATGCTAATCAGCTGAGGGTTAGTCGGGGCCTAACGCGAACCCGAAAGGGGTAGTGGATGGACAACAGGTTAATATTCCTGTACCTGCTCACACTAAAAGTGACGGAGGCGAGAAGTTAGTGCGCACTGACGGAATAGTGCGTTGAAGGGAACAGTAATGTCCCGATAGTACACTAAGGCTACGGCCGAGGTGATAATCTAGCATATCGACTTCCAAGAAAACCGAGTGAAGCAGCCCGTACCGTAAACCGACACAGGTAGTTGGGATGAGAATTCTAAGGTGCTCGAGAGATTCATGGCTAAGGAACTAGGCAAAATCGACCCGTAACTTCGGGAGAAGGGTCGCCCCACTTCGGTGGGGCCGCAGTGAAAAGGTCCAGGCGACTGTTTATCAAAAACACAGGGCTATGCTAAATAGAAATATGATGTATATGGCCTGACACCTGCCCGGTGCCGGAAGGTTAAGAGGAGATGTTATCTTCGGAGAAGCATTGAATTGAAGCCCCGGTAAACGGCGGCCGTAACTATAACGGTCCTAAGGTAGCGAAATTCCTTGTCGGGTAAGTTCCGACCTGCACGAATGGTGCAACGATCTGGACACTGTCTCAGCCATGAGCTCGGTGAAATTGTAGTATCGGTGAAGATGCCGGTTACCCGCTGTGGGACGAAAAGACCCCGTGAACCTTTACTATAGCTTAGTATTGACTTTGGATAAGTAATGTGTAGGATAGGTGGGAGACTTTGATCATGCGTCGCCAGGCGTGTGTGAGTCATTGTTGAAATACCACCCTTTGCTTATTCGAAGCCTAACGTCTTGCGACGGACAGTGCTTGGTGGGTAGTTTGACTGGGGTGGTCGCCTCCAAAAGAGTAACGGAGGCTTCTAAAGGTTTGCTCAGTACGGTTGGTAATCGTGCGTAGAGTGCAATGGCATAAGCAAGCTTGACTGAGAGAGATACAGCTCGATCAGGTACGAAAGTAGAGCATAGTGATCCGGTGGTTCCGCATGGAAGGGCCATCGCTCAAAGGATAAAAGGTACTCCGGGGATAACAGGCTGATCTCCCCCAAGAGCTCACATCGACGGGGGGGTTTGGCACCTCGATGTCGGCTCGTCACATCCTGGGGCTGGAGAAGGTCCCAAGGGTTGGGCTGTTCGCCCATTAAAGTGGCACGCGAGCTGGGTTCAGAACGTCGTGAGACAGTTCGGTCTCTATCTACAGTGGGCGTTAGAAATTTGAGTGGATCTGACTTTAGTACGAGAGGACCGAGTTGGACGAACCGCTGGTGTATCTGTTGTCTCGCCAGAGGCACTGCAGAGTAGCTACGTTCGGAAGGGATAAGCGCTGAAAGCATATAAGCGCGAAACCCACCACAAGATGAGATTTCTTTAAAGGGTCGTGGGAGACTACCACGTTGATAGGCTATAGGTGTAAAGGCAGTAATGTCATAGCCGAGTAGTACTAATAACCCATAGGCTTATGCGCACGTCCTGCTAAGCAATTAGCAGGACGGAGAATTGCTTTGATAGCTTTATTTAGTGTTCTTTTCTCGTATCATAAATCAATATGTCAACAATATTATGTAAATGATTAATGAAATAGTGAATAATGTATAATGTATAATGTTGTATTATATCGTTATTATTTTAAAATTATTCATTATAAAATATTCCTTATTCATTTATAACAGCTTAAGGTGGTTATAGCATCGGGGCTCACCTCTTACCATTCCGAACAGAGTAGTTAAGCCCGTTAGCGCCAATGGTACTACAATCGTGGGAGAGTAGGTCGCCGCCTTCTTTATCTGCCAATAACCGGTAGATTTTAAACCCTTCATTATAAAAATGAAGGGTTTTTTTATGCC
>CANMWA010000023.1 GCA_947501475.1 uncultured Aquimarina sp.
CGTGTGTTTGCTATCTTTGGGTTGTTGCGGAATATTCTCTTTACGTTTGTCCGCTACAAACCATACATTAAACGTTACCTAACATTAGATGAAACTATATTTACAAATATTATTATTGTGTTTATTCTCGAGTTGTAGTTATAATAAAAACAAATCTGACCTTGAATTAGCTAATGATTACTTTAAAGCTCAAGAGGAATTTGACAAATCTGATTTACAAAAATTACTTGCTGATAATGTTGAAGTATATTACGGAAATGAAAAAGGAGTTGACAATAAAGAATCACTGATAAAAACTGCTGGATTTTCATATGGCCTTAATACTCAAAACGACTTGATCAATATCGCTCAAATTGATTCTAATAAAGTCGAATTAACGATCGCAGAGAGTGATGATTTGACTAAACATCTTAAAATGGATAATGTAGTTTATAAATACACCTATGAATTTAAAAAAAATCAAATCCAAAAAATAACTTTAGATACAATTGATAATCCTAAATTCAATTACAAACAAAAAGAGATTGAATTTAATCAAAAACTGAATGATTTAATGAGATGGGTTTATGAAAATCATAGAGATAAAGCAGTACTAATGGATAAATACGACAATAATTACGAAGCTGGTAAAATATTATCTGAATTGATTAAAAAAAGGAAGGAACGTTAGGTAACATTATATATAGCAAATAAGGCTGTTAGTGTTTAATCGAAAGGTCTATGTTTATTTGCAAAGTCACCAAATCTTTTGATTTGGTATTAAAAGAGAAAAATTAAAACAAAATACAAAAGATTTGGCTTGTGGCTAAACCGAAAATAATTGCTTATTTTCTGCCCAACTTGCCATATATTTAACGTTATGGGGCATACTCTAGTCCTGAAAAGCAAAACGCAATCTGAACTTTCAACGGAATTTTGGACAGTCTGTTTTTGCAATGGCCTGTGACTGATCCAAAGTAAAAAAGTGATGAAAAAAACCACGAAAACGGAGTATTTCGGAGCAAAACGTGTTAGAAAATCGCTTTTTTAAGGCATAATCACGAAAATATTACGGAATTAAAACCTGTGATTTTCTGGTTTGGTAAGTAATTGATCCAAAGGCAGCAAAGTGATCGCAGAGGGAAAATACAATTATTAAAGAATCGTGGCGCAAACAGATATCACTTTACTGCGGTTTTTTTGCAAAGTTTTGGCCTGTAAAAGTGGTACGCCCCATAACAAGCTGTATGAAATCAGGACAGTTATGGTGTGCCCAAAGGTAGTTTTGTGTTTGCAATGGCGCTAATTTTTAATAGGTTTGTAAAAAAGAAATAAAAAACAAGCGCGGCTGGATCAAATGGGCAAGGCTATTTTGCAAGCCCCGATTCATACAGTCAGCGTTATGCCCAATTGAAGAGAATTGTGAAAGAAAACATTTATCAAAATGACCATACTAAAACTCCTGAGATTTTTGAACTCATAGAGAATCATCAAAACTCGGATGCTATCAAATACCTGGACAATCACCCTGAAGAAATAAATTTAAAAGGTTGGATGGATCATACTCCTCTTCACAAATCTGCTGAATGTGGCAATTTAGTGATAACAAAATATCTGATTGAAAACGGTGCTAAAATCAACGCTGAAAGAAGTGGTGTTTATGCTACTCCTTTGTGCTGGGCTAAAACACTTGAGATTGCAATTCTACTTTTAGATTCCGGAGCAACAATGAATGACAGAGAATTGGATATGGCTACAAGAGATGATAGAATAGAGATTATTGACGAACTATTAAAAAGAGGTGCTAAGATAAACATGGAAGAACCTCAATTTTTGAATTGCCATTCTATAAAAACACTTGAGATTTATCTGAAACATAATACCGATATATCTCTAAAGGATAAAAACAACAGTTCAATACTACATAGTAAGGCATGGTCTGATAATGTGGAAGTTTTTGAACATGCCTATAAAAACGGAGCAAAATGGCATAAAGATAGTAGTAGTCGTACTCCATATGTTTTAGCTCAACAAGGAGCTAGAAACAAAATTATTGAACACCTACAGACAAATTATCCAGAACTTACTTCGCATCAAATAACAAAAATTCAAAAACCAGAATCACTATCATTTGAGCAAATATATTTTCTCTCTGAACACCCAATTGAAGATGATGAAATAATCGCTTTAACTAAATCATCAACTGTTATAAGGTACAAACATCAAGAAAATCAATTTATAGCGATTAATGCAATAAGTATCGATTTACCTACTATTCGGAATTTCACGTTTGATGAGTCAAATAATATAATCATTCCAACTGCAGACAATAAACTTCTAAAAATTGATTCAAGAACATTCGAATTGTTGGAATCAATTGATTTCAATGAAGGGAGATTAGACCAAATTACATTCCTACCTAAGAAGAAAATATATTTATCCAGTGATGGATGGACGAGCTATATTTTGGACTTGAAATTTAAGCTACTTGAAAAAAATTCTATGGATGATGGAGTGTTTTTTCCACTAATCAATAAGGATGAAGACCTAGTGTCTACTTATTGTTATGACCAAGAAACATATCACAGCATTTATACTCTTTCAGGAGAGAATGAATTGAATTATATCCATACATTCTTTATTGAATGGAATAATTCATCAGAAGGCTTTGGGTTTAATTCATCAGGAAACAAATTTGCTGTCTCATTTCCAAAAGCGCTATCGCTCTGTGAAATGCAAGGGGAAGAAGTTACTACTATCTGGACAGTTGATATATCCAAATTTAAATCGGAACATGACCTGAGTGATTTAGTGGTTATAAATGATGATTTCATTGCTCTAGCCAAGGGAAAGAAAATAATTCTCTACTCATCAACTGGAGAAATAGTAAACGAAATAGGTTTAAACTTAATATCGGAAATTCGGGGTGTTAAGCTAATTAAAAACGAAAGTTCAATAATTATTCGAACGCATTCAGAGATAATCTCCGTGGATATTGAGGAAATAAAAAAGGGCATAACAAAGTATAAAAGTAATGGCGGGGATAGTGCCAATTTGAATACTAGTGCAAATAACAAACAACAATCTTGGTGGAAAAGACTGTGGTCATAAAACCGCCACTACTCTTATACAAAACGTTGTGCTTAATGCGACAAAAAACACCATATTCACAAAACAAGTACTTTTTTTTGTATTTTTGGTACATATACAAAACATCCGAGATAAAATGCACCTAGCTAAAAAGCTTGACAAACTGCCTCCAAAACGAGAAAAGGTAGAAACTTTAGAAATATTTAGGCAGTTAAGTAAATCTTCTAAGTCCTTGGGAGAATTAAAAGGTATTGCCCAAACAATTCCTAATCAAGAAATGCTAATAAATGCTGTCGTTCTTCAGGAGGCAAAAGATAGTTCTGAGATTGAAAATATAATTACAACTCAAGATGAATTATATAAAGCCTTAGCAACAAAGACAAAACAAAGCTCTCAAGTAAAAGAAGTTATTAATTATAGGAAAGCAATTTTCTTAGGACACGATTTACTAAAAAGTCAAGGTTTTTTAAAATTGAAAGACATTGAGTATTTACAAAAAGTAATTATTGAAAATAATGCTGGGATAAGAAGTATGGCTGGCACTGTACTTAAAAATGATAAAACAGGAGAAGTTGTTTATACTCCTCCACAAGAAAAAGACGAAATATTAGATTTACTTAGTAATTTCCTGGAACATTTCAATATTGAGCATAATGACTTCCCGCCATTAATTAATTTGGCAATACTTCATTATCAATTTGAAAGCATTCATCCATTTTATGATGGAAATGGTAGAACTGGACGAATCTTAAATATATTATATCTCATAATAAATAAGCTTCTTGACATTCCCATCCTATATCTTAGTTCATATATAAATGAAAAAAAATCAGATTATTATAGGTTGCTCAATACGGTAAATAAATTTGATGAATGGGAAGATTATATTCTATATATTTTAAAAGGAATAGAAGAAACTTCCAATAGAACTATTCATAAAATTAAATCCATAAATGATTTACTAAATGAAACTATTGAAGTTGTTCAAGAAAAAGAACCTAAAATATATAGAAAAGAACTTA
This sequence comes from uncultured Aquimarina sp., assembly GCA_947501475.1. Lineage (GTDB taxonomy): Bacteria > Bacteroidota > Bacteroidia > Flavobacteriales > Flavobacteriaceae > Aquimarina. The sequence goes on from CANMWA010000023.1 coordinate 4,092, forward strand.
TCGAGTTACTTTTTGAACAACCATATTCTAAAATTGAATATGTAGTAAAAAAACTAAATGTAGAGAGAAAAGCAGCCTCAAGGTATTTAAATAGTTTAGAGAAAATAGGTATAATCGCTTCTGAAAAAATTGGTAGGGAAAAAATTTATGTAAATAAAAAATTAATCGAAGTACTAAAACAACACTAAGCACAACAATTTGTATAATGCATATGCACCCTGCGGGATGCAAACGCACCATACAAGAAACGTTCTACGCAATTTGACCAAACCAATGAATATTTATTTTGACTTGAACATTTTCGACCGAATTGAGAAAAAAGAA
>CANMWA010000024.1 GCA_947501475.1 uncultured Aquimarina sp.
GGAATATTAGGGATTTTAAAATCAGGAGGCGCATATGTTCCTATTGATCCTAAGTATCCAGAAGCTCGTATACACTATATGCTAGAGGATGCAGCATTGGATATTGTACTAAGCAGTAACACAAGCAAACAGAGCATTCCTCAAAAAGAAGAGATAGAAGTAATCAGTCTAGATGAAGATTGGTCAGTAATAGAGAAACAATCCAAGGCAAACTTATCTATCCAAGCAGATCCTTCAAGTCTGGTTTATGTGATCTATACCTCAGGAAGTACAGGCAGACCCAAAGGAGTGATGGTAGAACACAATCATCTAGTGTCATTCACACAAGACAATAATTTTGTTGATTATGAAAAAGCTGATATCATCGGAGGAATATCTAGTTATGCCTTTGATGGAAGTGTTTTTGATATATTCTTCTCATTACTAAATGGTAAGCAGTTAGTTTTAATAGACAAAAACTCCTTACTGGATTTGTATTTATTGGGCTCTATTTTTACTAAGTATAAAATAGATACGATTTTTATCACTACAGCACTGTTTAATTCTTTGGTAAATAGTAACCTATCTTCTTTGGGTAGTCTAAAGCAAGTATTATTTGGTGGCGAGGCGCATAATCTGGAAGCCATAAATACCTTTAAGAATACCTATAAGGAAGTTTCCCTAATACATGTCTATGGTCCTACTGAAAATATAGTGTTCTCAAGCGCCATGAATCTAAGCAATTATGATACGAGCTCTATCGCACCAATAGGAGAGTGTTTGTCGGATAAGAAACTTTACATTGTTGATTCCAATTTGAACCTTCTACCGATCGGTGCCGAAGGAGAGTTATGTGTAGGAGGAGCTGGAGTAGCGAGAGGCTACCTGAACCAACCAGAACTGACCAAAGAGAAGTTCATAGAAAGTCCTTTCAAACAAGGCAACCGCCTTTACAAAACAGGCGACTTGGCGAGATGGCTTCCAGATGGAACGATAGAGTTTATTGGAAGAAGGGATCATCAGGTCAAGGTGAGAGGGTATCGTATTGAATTGGGTGAGATCGAGAGTGTGCTTTCTAGCCTAGAAGGAGTGCAGCAAAGTTGTGTATTAGCTAGAGAGGATGCTAGCGGAGTTAAGGCCCTAGTAGGGTATGTGATCTTAGATAGAGAATTGAATCGTAATGACTTAGAGGAGAGCTTAACCGAACGTTTACCAGAGTATATGGTTCCCAGAGTGTGGGTAGAGTTAGAAGAGTTTCCGCTTACCAGCAATGGCAAGCTAGATCGAAAGAACTTACCTGACCCAGACGGCTCATTACTGTCAAGGACAGAATATGTAGCTCCAAGAAATGAAACAGAAGAGCGATTAACAGAGATCTGGCAAGATTTACTGTCTATAGACAGGATAGGTATAAAGGACAACTTCTTTGAGTTAGGAGGGCATAGTTTGTTGGCTACACGATTGGTGTCAACGGTTCGTAAAGAGTTTGAAGTAGAAATCGAAGTTTCAGAAATTTTTAATCATGCAACGATAGAAGAGGTCGCTTCACTTATCGAATTTTTCCTAATGGATTTTGACGAAGAAGAAGATATAGATGATAATCAAGATATAAAAATTGAATTATAATTTTTTGCAATGAGTATAATAAAAGCTTTAAGTGTTCTAAAGAAAGCGAAAAAACAAGGAATAAAAATAAGTACAAATGGAAAGACGCTAGTCTTGAAGTCTACTTCTACTATTTCTAGTGATTTGTTACAGGAAATCGAAGAACATAAAACAGTTTTAGTCAAATATATTAAGAAGAAGCAAGGTGCTAATACCCAAAATACTGTTGTAAAAGTTACCCGCTATGACCGTCCAGAGCGCATTCCTTTGTCTTATGGACAAGAACGTTTGTGGTTTTTGGATGAGCTCCAAGGTAGTTTAGAATACCATATCCTTATGGTAGTTAGGATATCTGGAGATTTAGATACACAATTAATAGAACGCTCCTTACAAGAAATCGTATCCCGTCATGAGTTGTTACGTACTAACATCGTATCAGAAGATGGAGTAGGTTATCAGCAAGTTGTAGCATCTAAAGACTGGTCATTGGATGTGGTAGAAGGAATCTCAGCTGAGGATTTAGATTCAGCGATCAGCACTTATGTTGGATTGCCATTTGACTTGTCTAGCGATTATAAGCTACGCAGTTGTTTGTATACCCTAGAGAAAAGAGATTATGTCTTGGTCTGTGTATTTCATCATATTGCTAGTGATGGTTGGTCCCAAGGAATCTTGATCTCGGAATTTATAGAGATTTATAGTGCTCTACAAAAAGGCAAACCGATAAGTTTACCCAAATTAGATTTACAGTATGCTGATTATGCTTTATGGCAACGGGAATATTTATCAGGGGCAGTTTTAGAAAATCAACTCTCGTATTGGGAGAATCAGTTAACTGGTGTTTCTCCGTTGATGTTGTCTACGGATTATGCACGTCCTTCAGTTCAGGATACAGCAGGAGATGGAGTATTGTTGAATTTAGATCCACAGTTAAGCGCTTCCTTAGTTGAGTTGAGTCAATCCGAAGGTGTGACGCTGTTCATGCTATTGCTATCCGCCTTCAATATATTGCTTCATCGTTACAGTGGTCAGGATGATATTTGTGTAGGAACTCCCATAGCCAATCGAACTCAGGCAGAGTTAGAAGGAATGATTGGTTTCTTTGTCAACACTTTAGCACTTCGTAGTGATGTAGGAGGCAATCCTAGTTTCAAAGACTTTTTGCAAAGTGTGAAGAGCACAACCTTGTCAGGTTATGATCATCAGTTGGTACCTTTTGAAAAAGTGGTCGAACGAGTGGTTAAGGCTCGGGATATGAGTAGAACACCATTGTTTCAGGTGATGTTTGTGCTGCAAAATGCTCCAGAGGGTGAAGGAAATATATCTGGATTAGAGGGTATCCAAATCACTCCTTATGAGCAGGTCACGGTCAGTTCAAAGTTTGAGATGACACTCAATGTAGAGGATAGTGGATCGCAACTATCGTTGCATATGGAATATAGCACGAGTTTGTATGATCGCAAAACAATCGAACGCATGCTGTTGCACTACAAGGAGCTATTACAAAGTATTGTAGCATCTTCAGAAGCACAGATTGGAGATCTCACCATGCTTCCCCAAATTGAGCTAGAAGAACTACAAAGCTTCAATATCGAGGATATAGACTATCCAAGGGATAAAACAGTGGTAGACTTGTTTGAAGGGCAGGTAAAGAAGAACCCAGATGCTACTGCCATTATCTATGAGGATACAAAACTAAGCTACAGAGAACTCAATGCAAGATCGAACCAATTAGCAAGGTACTTACAAGAAAAAGGAATAGGTAAAGATGATTTAGTAGGAATTTGTATTGAAAGAGGACTGAACATGTTAGTAGGGATATTGGGTATTTTAAAATCAGGTGGAGGGTATGTTCCGATTGATCCAGATTACCCAGCAGATCGTATTGGTTATACACTAGAAGATGCAAAGCTGAATATTGTACTTACAAGCAAGACAAGCAAAGAGCGTATCCCCAAGAAGGAAAATATAGAAGTTATCAATCTAGATGATGATTGGAAAGAGATAGAAACCTATTCTAAAACAAATGTATCCAAACAAGCAAGCTCATCGAGTTTAGCTTATGTGATTTATACCTCAGGAAGTACAGGTAGACCGAAAGGAGTTGCTATTGAACATAGTAATGTGGTACGCTTGTTTGAGAATGACAAAAAGCTGTATGATTTTTCATCCACAGATGTTTGGACTTTATTCCATTCCTTCTGTTTTGATTTTTCAGTTTGGGAGATTTTTGGCGCTTTGTTCTATGGAGGAAGCTTGGTAATTGTTCCTAAAAAAACCACCAAGGATGCTGTTTTATACAAAGACTTATTGGTTCGAGAAGGTATTACGGTATTGAATCAAACCCCTAGTTTCTTCTATCTTCTACAAAAAGAGTTTTTCCAAGAAGGATTAGCTCATGATCTGCGTTATGTCATTTTTGGAGGAGAAGCACTGAATCCAAGTTATCTAAGACGATGGAAGGATTACTATCCTATGTGCAAGTTAGTGAACATGTATGGAATCACAGAGACCACAGTACATGTTACCTACAAAGAACTTACCGAGGAAGATGTTCTTGATTCTACCAGTACAATAGGATCAGCAATTCCCACAACGAGTTGTTATATCGTAGACGAGAATATAAACTTACTTCCCATTGGAGTAATTGGTGAGTTATGTGTAGGAGGAGCTGGAATCGCGAGAGGCTACCTGAACCAAGAAGAACTGACCAAAGAGAAGTTCATAGAAAGTCCTTTTAAAGAAGGCGACCGC
>CANMWA010000025.1 GCA_947501475.1 uncultured Aquimarina sp.
GTTCAGCTCTTGGTAGTTTAGCTTTGTATCCTCATAAATAACTGCTGTCGCCTCTGGAGTCTCTTTTACCTGCGCTTCAAACAAGTCAACTACCGTCTTGTCTTTTGGATAGTCTACCTTAGTGTTGTTGAAGCTTTGTAACTTTTGTCTTTCAGCGGCATCAATACATTCAACTTGTCCATAAGGCAATTCTGGTTCAGTTACCATGGCCTCCAAAGTGACTAGATAGGCGTTTATCAACTGTTCCATCGTCTCTTTAGAATAAATATCTGAGTTGTATTCCCAGTAAAGAACAATTCGTTCATCATCGGTTTCAACTCCCTCCTGTCGTGCCTGTTCAAGTGGTGTCAAAACAGTAATATTCATATCGAACTTAGCCGTTAAATTATGAGATCCCAAAACTTCCATTTCCAATCCAGGAAGTGAAAAATCCATTGAGGGTGTGTTCATAAAATTAAAGTTGTACTGAGAGAAAGGAATCAATCCCAAATCTCTTTTTGGAGACAAACGTTCCACTACTTTCCCAAAGGGTGTGTCATCATATTCATAGGCCTCAAAACAGTTTTGCTTAACTTTTTGAAATACATCATCAAGGGAATCTGAATTTTCTAATTTCGTTCTAAGAATTATGGTGTTGATAATCATACCCATGATATCTCCTAAATCTGCAAACTTTCTATTAGAGGGAGTGGTTCCAACGGATATATCGGTTTCATTCGCAAATCTGCTTAAGACCACTTTAAATGCTGTTAACATGCTTATAAAGAGTGTTGCACCTTTTTCTGCACTATACTTTCTTATTTTATTTGCTAACTTTTTCTCAATTGCTTTTAATATTAATTCACCATTTCCTGTGATCTGCTTTGGTCTTTCAGCTTTTTGAGGAAGATTCAAAACGGGTATGTGATCCTTCAATTTAAGTCTCCAAAAGTCTATGTGAGATTCTAACATCTCTCCGTTGAATGTTTGCTTTTGCCAATAGGCAAAATCTTTAAATTGCAAGTGAGGCTTTGGAAGTGTGTAATTTGGGTCTTTTACAAGCTCTGCATAGGTTTTCATAAACTCTCGGAGCAAAACTCCTTGAGTCCATCCATCATGAATCAAATGGTGTTCGCATAGAACGAGTATGTTTTCAGTTTCGGATCTTTGTAATATGGATATTCTTAAAAGTGATCCGGATTCAAGATCGAAGTTTACATTTCCTTCTTTGACAATATAGTTTTCTATTTCCTTATCCAGATCTTCTTCGGCTATTTCACTGATAGGGATCACCGGAATGTTGAAATAATAAGGAGCATTTATCTTCTGATAAGGGATTCCATCGATATCAATAAATGCTGTTCTTAATATTTCATGCTTTTCAACTAATAATGTCAACGTTCTTTCAAGAAGAATAATATCTAATTGACCTATCATTTTGAGTACCCTTGGCACATAATAGGATTTGTTTTCATCATTTAGCTGATTTAGAAACCATATTCTTTCTTGGGGAAAAGAAAGAGGATATAATTCCATTTCTGGTGCCTTTGTCAATTCAGATGCCTCAAGAACTTGTTGCTTTTGTAATTTTTTAGCGGTATGAGCAATTGTTGGAGTACTGTAGAATTCCTTTAAACTGATCTCTTTCCCTTTTTGCTTCCGAATCAACGCAATAAAACGATTTGCAATCAGGGAATGTCCACCCAGCTCAAAGAAGTTGTCTTCTACTCCTACTTTCTCTATTTTTAATAAATCTTGCCATATCTCTGCGAGTCGCTGCTCCATCTCATTACGCGGAGTCACATATTCTGTTCTAGATAGCAATGAACTATCTGGATCAGGTAGGCTCTTTCTATCTAGCTTGCCATTGCTGGTTAGTGGAAAATCTTCTAACTCTACCCATACTCTGGGAACCATATACTCTGGGAGTCGATCACTTAAGGCTTCTTCTAGACTTGTGCGGTCCAGTTCTCCTTCTGTGGTGATATAACCTACCAAAGTCTTTGTGCCGCTGTTGTCTTCTTTGGCTAGCACACAGCTTTGAAAAATGTGTTGTTGACTGGATAGCACACTCTCGATCTCGCCTAGTTCAATACGATACCCTCTAACCTTCACCTGATGATCCTTTCTTCCGATAAACTCTATCGTGCCATCTGGGAGCCATCTCGCCAAGTCCCCTGTTTTATAAAGACGGTCGCCTTCTTTAAAAGGACTTTCTATAAACTTCTCTTTGGTCAGTTCTTCTTGGTTGAGATAACCTCTTCCTACTTGAATTCCTCCTACACATAACTCGCCTGCTACACCTATCGGGAGTAAGTTCAGTCTATCATCTACAATATAAATAGCAGTGTTCGCTACTGGCTTTCCGATGGGAACTATTTCTCC
>CANMWA010000026.1 GCA_947501475.1 uncultured Aquimarina sp.
TTGATCCGCGGCCTGTCAGTTTTGAGTGTTGCTTGCGTTTTACTTTTCAGATCTCAGATGCTGGAGCATAACGTCTCGGCTATGGTTTGTTGCGGAATGGCACACAAGTGCAATTCCGGTTAAAGAGCCCAAGATAGCAAATGCGCGTGAAATTCCGCTAAGGAATTTCGCCGCAATGAACTATAGCCTTTGTTAGCAACTGTTTTTATTTCCGGCCGTTTTAACACTATCCAATTCCCAAATTCCAAAAAGAATAATCCATAATGGTATGATTTGAAAATAACTTGTCACAATCAAATCTAATTCAAACTCAAGTTTGATTAGATAAATAGACATAGTAATTCCGTATAGTAGAGACAGAAATCCAGTCCATTTCCTGAGTTTTTTCCGATTTTTGTCAGAAGTTTTATTTAACAGAATTAATATCATTAAAATGACATAAATTATACAACTAGCATTTAAAAACGTGTATAATACATTATTGTTTCCAAATACCTTAAATAAAGGGTATATGAATAATACAATTAAAATTATTCGTGTTATTCTCCAAAATCCATTTGTTTTATTATAAAAATCTGTAAGTCTCTTCATTCTAATAGTTGCTAACGTTAAATATATGGCAAGTAGGGCAGAAAACAAGCGATTATTTTCGGTTTAGCCACAAGCCAAATCTTTTGTATTTTGTTTTAATTTTTCTCTTTTAACACCAAATCAAAAGATTTGATAACCTTGCAAATAGAGAACAAACTTTCGGTCAAACACTAATCGCCCTATTTGCTATATATAGTGTTAGCCACTTTTCCTCCTTGTTATTTTGTCAATGTTGAATTCTATATGTTTGATTCGCTGTTTTACTCTAGTTACACTATCAACTTGCAAATAATTGTTGACAACTTGAATTATCAAATCGTTTTTAGGTGGTTCGGGTAATCCATTTATTCGTTCTCTGCTTAAAGGTGATCTATTTAGTGTGTTTTGATCTGTGGCATATTCAGACAGAGCATCAATAGCCATCAAGCTTAATGGTCTGCCCATTTTTATCCATTTTTGGATTGTGTTCCAACTAATATCTGATAAAGCAGACACGGTTCCCCAAACGTCTGTAATATTTTTGATTTTATCAGATGAATATTCAATCCAGTCAATAATCCGTGAAGACTTAAAAAACATAAGTCCTCTTACTTGTTCATTTAAATCCTTTTCTGATTCTATTTTATCCAGTTCAGCAAGGTATTCTAAAACACCTTCCTCATCTGAGAATGAATTAGCTAATAGTTCAGCATATTTGACTATTGAGTCATTTTGTTCTCTATTTGTCCAAAGAGATTTTATGAAAGGTGATGATGTTCCATTTATAACCTCAGAGGCCACATGAATAATGTCAAATTTTAAAAATGGACGCTCTTTTAAGCGTTTTGATAACTCAGCTTCTATTTCTTCGTTTGAGAAATTTTTGATTTTCTGTATTAGTGGATTTTCTATTTTCCAAGAAACTATAGCGTAATCAATTAGATCCTTAAGTGTTTGTAATTCTTTTAGTTTTGGAAATGACTTTCCTTTAAAAACCCCTAAGAATTGTTCTGTTTGAGTAGCGGAACCATCTTCATCATAAAAATCGTCATGCAATAAATAAGTGCTTCCGTAAAATGCTTTTAATCTGAAGTATTCAATTGGTCTCAATGAATAGTTTAATAATCTATTTTCGCATTTGCGACACAAACTGTATTCAAATCCATTATTTTCATGGTCTTTGACTGATTCGACTTTTCGTTTATTGCATGATGGACAAATCATAAAATTCTTATTGTGGCTAACGATTAATGTATGGTTTGTAGCGGACAAGCACACAGTAAATGTTCCGTCACAGCCCAAAGTTAATAAACCAGCGT
>CANMWA010000027.1 GCA_947501475.1 uncultured Aquimarina sp.
TTCAATACGATACCCTCTAACCTTCACCTGATGATCCTTTCTTCCGATAAACTCTATCGTGCCATCTGGAAGCCATCTCGCCAAGTCCCCTGTTTTGTACAAACGGTCGCCTTCTTTAAAAGGACTTTCTATGAACTTCTCTTTGGTCAGTTCTTCTCGGTTGAGATAGCCTCTTCCTACTTGAATTCCTCCTACACATAACTCGCCTGCTACACCTATCGGGAGTATGTTTAATTCTTGGTCTACAATGTATATCCCTGTGTTCGCTACTGGACTTCCTATGGAAACTTTATCCATTGAAATACCTGATGTCTTATAACTTGTTGCAACTACTGTATTCTCTGTCGGTCCGTAATTGTTGTAAATAGCCATCTCTGTCGACCTGTTGATATGAAGAACATCTCCTCCAGTCAAAACAGTTAACTTCGGGAATGAATATCCTTGATCTATCAAACTTTCACACAGGGCAGAAGGAATATAACTGTGCGTTATTCCATTTGTAATGAAAAACTCAGACAGCTTGGTCAAGTCATATCTAAACTCATCTGAAACAGGAAACAATATCGATCCAGAGATCAAATAGGGAAATATTTCCCATACACTCGCATCAAAACCAATGACAGAAAATAGGCTGCCTTTACTTTGTTCTGTTACATTATAGGCTGACTGATGCCAAAAACACAGATTGGACAGGTTTCTATGCTCTACCATCACTCCTTTAGGCCTGCCTGTACTTCCTGAGGTATAGATCACATAAGCCAAGATTTCAGGACTCGTTTGTTGGGACAAGTTACTTTTGGAATAGGTCTCGATCGATTTCCAATCTTTATCTAGATTGATAACTTCTATATTTTCCTTTTTGGGGATACGTTCTTTGCTTGTGTTACTGCTTAGTACAATATCCAATGCTGCATCCTCTAGCATGTAGTGTATACGATCCTGCGGATACTTAGGATCAATAGGAACATATGCGCCTCCTGATTTTAAAATCCCTAATATTCCAACTAGCATGTTCAGTCCCCGTTCAATACAGATCCCTACCAAATCATCTTTTTCGATGCCTCGCTCTTGTAAGTATCTTGTCAATTGGTTGGACCTTTCGTTCAGCTCTTGGTAGTTTAGCTTGGTATCCTCATAAATAACTGCTGTCGCCTCTGGAGTCTCTTTTACTTGCGCTTCAAACAAGTCAACTACCGTCTTGTCTTTTGGATAGTCTACCTTAGTGTTGTTGAAGCTTTCTAATTCTTCTAGCTCGCTTGGAGCGAGCATCGGTAGATCTGTAATCTGTGCTTGTGGGGTTTGAACAATACTTTCTAATAGCTTCTTGTAATGCGATAGCATTCTGCCGATTGTACTGTGGTTAAATAGACCCGTACTGTATTCCATGTACAATTCTATCTCATGACCTGTGTCCTCTACATTGAGCGTTAGATCAAACATAGAGCTTACTGTCACCTGATCGTAAGGAGTGATTTGGATACCCTCTAACTCGGATATCGTGGTCTCACTATCGGGTATGTTCTGTAGGTTGAACATCACCTGAAAGAGTGGACTCCTACTCATGTCTCTAGTGCTAACCACTCGTTCTACTACCTTCTCAAAAGGTACCAACTGATGGTCATAACCTGATAAGGTCGTATCTTTTACCTCTTGTAAAAAGTCTTG
>CANMWA010000028.1 GCA_947501475.1 uncultured Aquimarina sp.
GATACGACCTTATCAGGTTATGACCATCAGTTGGTACCTTTTGAGAAGGTAGTAGAACGAGTGGTTAGCACTAGAGATATGAGTAGGAGTCCACTCTTTCAGGTGATGTTCACTCTACAAAATACTCCAGCGGGAGAAGGAGATATATCCGATATCGAAGGAATAAAGATCACTCCCTATCAGCAAGTGACAGTGAGTTCAAAGTTTGATCTAACGCTCAATGTAGAGGACAGCGGATCAGAGCTGTTGCTGTATATGACCTACAGAACAAGTTTGTATAATGGCAGTACAATCGAACGTATGCTATCGCATTACAAAGAGTTATTACAAAGTATCTTAACATCACCACAAGCACAGATTGGAGAACTAACCATGCTCACCTCAAGCGATCTCAAAGAATTGCAGAGTTTCAACAATACTAAGGTAGACTATCCAAAAGACAAGACGGTAGTTGACTTGTTTGAAGCACAAGTAAAAGAGACTCCAGAGGCTACAGCAGTTATTTATGAAGATACAAAGCTAAGCTACCAAGAGTTGAACGAACGATCCAACCAAGTAGCAAGATGCTTACAAGATAGAGGCATCGAAAAAGATGATTTGGTAGGGGTTTGTTTTGATAGTGGAGTGGAGATGTTAGTGGGTATACTCGGTATTTTAAAATCAGGCGGAGGTTATGTTCCTATTGATCCAAACTTTCCAGAAGATCGTATTGGTTATATGCTAGAAGATGCAAACCTAGATATTGTGCTTAGCAGCAAAACAAGTAAGGATAGCATCCCACAAAGAGAGGGCTTAAATATTATTAGTCTAGACGAAGATTGGACAGCGATAGAAACCTATTCCAAAACAAATGTATCCAGACAAACAAGTCCTGAAAGTCTGATCTATGTGATCTATACCTCTGGAAGTACGGGCAGACCCAAGGGAGTGATGGTAGAGCATGTTCATGTAATGGATTATCACTTTGGCGCATTAAAAGAACTGAACCTAAATCAGTCATATAGCTATGGTTTGATGGCTACCATCTCCGCTGATTCTTCAATTACAAATATCATGGCAGCTTTATTAACCGGAGGAACTTTGCACATCTTCAGTAGAGATTCTCTGTCGGATGCGAGATATCTAAAGCGTTATTTTACTAAAAATAGTGTTGATATCATTAAGATCGTTCCTGCGCATTGGCATGCCATCTGTTTGGATGGAACAACTCTGTTGCCTAAGCACATGATTGTTTTCGGAGGAGATGTTCTAAAGCAAGAAGTGATAAATATCGTTCGTGATGGCAAGAAAGATATTCGTGTTTTTAACCACTATGGTCCAACAGAAACGACTGTCGGAAAACTATTGTATGAGGTAGATGTAAAACAAGTGTATACTTCTATCCCAATAGGAAAGCCATTTCCTAATTGCAATGTATACATTGTAAACTCGGAACTGCAGTTACTTCCCACAGGTGTAGTGGGAGAGTTACTTATAGGAGGAGCTGGAGTCGCGAGAGGCTACCTGAACCAAGAAGAACTGACCAAAGAGAAGTTTATAGAAAGTCCTTTTAAAGAAGGCGACCGTCTTTATAAAACAGGGGACTTGGCGAGATGGCTCCCAGATGGCACGATAGAGTTTATCGGAAGAAAGGATCATCAGGT
>CANMWA010000029.1 GCA_947501475.1 uncultured Aquimarina sp.
CAACGGTATTGTTGATGCAGGGGATACGATAGAATATACCTTGAGTGTTACCAATAGTGGTAATGTAAGTTTGACAGGAGCCAATGTTACAGATACTAAGTTAGGTTTAGCTGCTGTTGCAGTTACCCCAGCGAATTTAGCACCAGGCGCTACCGGTACGTTGACTTCAGTCTATACGATTTTACAGATCGATGTTGATGCTGGAGGAATAGAGAATACAGCTACGGGAAGTGCTACACCACCGAATTTACCAGATGGTACCCCAGCTACTCCAATTACTGATACTTCGGATACGGATGTTGATGGTACAGGTACAAATGTTCCGAATAATGAGACTGTTGAGACGCCACTATTAGATGGTACGACTCCTGGAGATGGTACGGACAATGATCCTACGGTGAGTTTGATTCCTGCAGTCCCACAAATTACTTTTACCAAGACTTTTGGAATACCAGTAGATGTAAATGCCAACGGTATTGTTGATGCAGGGGATACGATAGAATATACCTTGAGTGTTACCAATAGTGGTAATGTAAGTTTGACAGGAGCCAATGTTACAGATACTAAGTTAGGTTTAGCTGCTGTTGCAGTTACCCCAGCGAATTTAGCTCCAGGCGCTACCGGTAGTTTGACATCAGTCTATACGATTTTACAGTTAGATGTTGATGCCGGAGGAATAGAGAACACGGCTACGGGAAGTGCCACGCCACCAAATTTACCGGATGGTACCCCAGCTACTCCAATTACTGATACTTCTGATACAGATGTTGATGGTACAGGTACAAATGTTCCGAATAATGAGACTGTTGAGACACCACTATTAGATGGTAGTCTTCCAGGTGATGGTACGGATAATGATCCTACGGTGAGTTTGATTCCTGCAGTCCCACAAATTACTTTTACTAAGACCTTTGCTACTCCTGTAGATGTAAATGCCAACGGTATTGTTGATGCAGGGGATACGATAGAATATACCTTGAGTGTTACCAATAGCGGTAATGTAAGTTTGACAGGAGCCAATGTTACAGATACTAAGTTAGGTTTAGCTGCTGTTGCAGTTACCCCAGCGAATTTAGCTCCAGGCGCTACCGGTAGTTTGACATCAGTCTATACGATTTTACAGATCGATGTTGATGCCGGAGGAATAGAGAATACAGCTACGGGAAGTGCCACGCCACCAAATTTACCGGATGGTACCCCAGCTACTCCAATTACTGATACTTCTGATACAGATGTTGATGGTACAGGTACAAATGTTCCGAATAATGAGACTGTTGAGACACCACTATTAGA
>CANMWA010000030.1 GCA_947501475.1 uncultured Aquimarina sp.
ACGTTCTACGCAATTTGACCAAACCAATGAATATTTATTTTGACTTGAACATTTTCGACCGAATTGAGAAAAAAGAAACTCTCGACGAAAATCAGCGGAATTTATATACAGAATGGGAAAATTTGGTTTTATCCGGTCAAATAGTAGTTCCATATTCCAATGCGCACCTGAATGATTTATTTCGCGGATTTCAAAAAAACCCAAAATATATAGATGGTCACCTAGACAATATTGAACGACTAACAAAAAACCTTTGTATTTGCCAATATTGGGGAAATAAAAATACTGTTTGGCATTTCCGAGAAATTAGAGAGTTTTTTAATGAGAAGAACTCTGAATGGGAATTTGAACCCAATTCATTTGGCGAACTTTTCGATTCAGATTTAGGAATTCCAAATCCATTATTGCTTTACAAAATGATTCCACTGCCAAAAGAATGGAAATTAGGTTATCGACAAGACCCAATGTTTGGAATAATGTATCCAAAATCGAAAACCGAAAACAATATGTATGCATTAATGGAAGATATTTTCAACTTTCAAAGTCGCCTGAAATCGGACTATAGCCTTTACAAGTCATTTAAAGCGAATTTAATTCGAAGTATGAATAAGCTAAAGAATAACAAAGAAATGCTTAAAGCTGTAAAACAAAACTTCAATGATTTGCCCAAACATTTAGACATTTTTGAGATTTCGGATTTATATGGACCAAAATCTAAAACAAGCGAAAACGACAATTATTCAAAACTGATAGAAACGTTTTACAAATATGACCTTAAAGGATATAAATCTGATGGGAATTTTAATAATATGTTCGATGATTCTTTACATACGTTTTACGGAGCACATTGCGACTATTTTGTAACAAATGACGACAGATGTAAATACAAAGCGGAAAAAACATACGAACGACTAAAAATAAATACGATTGTAATTAAAGCAAATGAAATTGACCGAATAAAAACTGCGTAGAACAATGTGTATAATTCATTGCTAGTAAAGGCTTAGTTACGAAAATTCCGCTGGAATTTTCTATCCGTGATTATTTGCTAACTTTATTGCTTAAACACGCAACGAAATCATACACTAGACCGTTA
>CANMWA010000031.1 GCA_947501475.1 uncultured Aquimarina sp.
CGCTGGAATTTTCTATCCGTGATTATTTGCTAACTTTATTGCTTAAACACGCAACGAAATCATACACTAGACCGTTATCAACAATAATTCAATATAAGGAATATGAAAAAAAAACACTATACCCTCATAATATCATTAATTTTATTTAATCCAATATTTTCACAAAACCAAAAAATCAACTTCGGAATAGTAACTGGGATGAATTACTCATCTTTATTAAATGATAATGGCGATGAAATTCCTACTGATTATGATGGGAGAATTGGTTTTTTAATTGGAGGATTTGTAAACATAAATATTACAAAAAAACTTTCCATACAACCAGAATTAATATTCTCAATGCAAGGAGGAGGTTTTTCAATTGACCCAAATAATATTTTTAGTAATGGTGACCCAAATTCACCTGTTCGCCTCAACAATATTGAGGGAAAGGTAAATGAATCAATGATATTATTACCGATAATTGGAAATATTCATTTTAATGACAAAATAGAAATGCAAATTGGACCACAATTAGGTTATGGTATCGATAGAGAAATAGAATATGATACAGAAATAATGAATATACAAGGTGATATTTTCAAGCTTTCTCCGGATTCAAAAAGAGTTGAATTAGGAGCAATTCTTGGTTTGGGATACTATTTTTCTGAAAAAATCAAAATCGGAGTACGTTATGCTTATGGAATAACTAAACGCCAAGAAGTCAATACTTCTGTATTCTCATTAGGTCTGCATTACAGAATCTAATAAAAAAGTTGATAACATCATATATGAAATCAGAGCAAAGTTTAGTACTAAATCAAAAGGTCATTTCCTTTTTGCAGTGGCGCTAGTTTTTTATAAATTAAGTAAGAAATAAAAATGCGCGGATAGATCGATTGGTTCAGGTTTACTTGCCTTGCTCCGATTCATATATTTAGCGTTATGCACAAGCTAGTGGAATCTGAAAAGCAGAATGAATAATCGGACGGGATAATGGTCAAAGGCCTGAGTGTTT
>CANMWA010000032.1 GCA_947501475.1 uncultured Aquimarina sp.
AGAGTGAGTACCCCTAATACTATTGCCGATGTAAAGGTATATTATACCCATGCTGCTTTTCCTACTGGTGGGATGGAAGTATTTACCATCAATTACTATGATGATTATGACTTTTTAGTAAGTGAAGATGCTGTGTTTGCCAATCCAGGTACAGTGATGGGGCAAACCATACGTAGTAATGTAAAAACATTACCCACAGCTACCAAAGTACGCATATTAGAACCGTATGGTACACGACCGATTAAATGGATCACTACCGTTACCTATTATGATGAAAAATCAAGACCCATCTATGTAATCAGTAAAAATGATTTGCTAAATACCGTAGATATTATCGAGACGAAGTATGATTTTATAGGTAAGGTAACCCAAACCAAAACTACCCATACCAAAGATAGCAATACACCGATTGTAACTCTAGACAAGTTTGAGTATGATCATGTGGGGAGACTGCTTAGTCAAACTCAAAAAATCAATACTCAAGACGAAGAGTTAATCGCTAGTAATACCTATGATCGATTAGGGCAATTGGTAAGTAAAAAAGTGGGCGGCACTTCGACTACGCTCAGTGGCAGCCAAGGCGAGGGGCTACAAACCGTAGATTACACCTATAACATTCGCGGATGGCTTAGATATATCAACGAATGTAAAACCGATAATGGTGACCTTTTTGGATTTAAAATCAATTACAATACTCCAGAACACGGAGCTACAGCCCTGTTTAATGGTAATATAAGTGAAACCAAGTGGCAAACTGCTAATGATAATGTAAATAGACATTATACCTATAGTTATGATGCTTTGAATCGAATCACAGCAGGTATCAGTAATAACGGAAACTATAACCTATCGGGAATTACCTATGACAAAGTTGGAAACATCCTATCCCTCTCGCGAGGTGGAGCTACCAACACTTTAGGAACAACCTTTGGTGTGATAGATAA
>CANMWA010000033.1 GCA_947501475.1 uncultured Aquimarina sp.
CAAGGAAGTTTAGAATACCATATTCCCATGGTGGTTGGTATCTCAGGTGATCTAGATGTCCAATTATTAGAAGATTCTTTACAAGAGATTGTATTTCGTCATGAGGTATTACGCACCAACATTGTCTCAGAAGAAGGAGTTGGCTACCAGCAAATCATTAACTCCGAAGACTGGTCTTTACAAGCCCAACAAGTCTCACAAGCCAAAATAGATGAAGCTATTGCAGGGTATATCAGCTTACCTTTTGATCTCTCTAGTGATTACAAACTACGCAGTTGTTTGTATACCTTAGAGGAAAGAGATTATGTCTTGGTCTGTGTATTTCATCATATTGCTAGTGATGGTTGGTCAGAAGGAATTTTGATCACAGAGTTTTTAGAGATTTATAGTGCTCTACAAAAAGACAAACCGATAAGTTTACCCAGATTAGACTTACAGTATTCAGATTATGCTTTGTGGCAACGGGAGTATTTATCAGGAGCGGTCTTAGAGAGTCAACTCTCCTATTGGGAGGATCAATTAATAGGAGTTTCTCCACTAATGTTGCCTACGGACTATGCACGACCTTCAGTCCAAAGTACAGAAGGCGATGGAATCTCACTAAACTTAGATACAAACCTGAGCAGCTCACTAAGAGATTTAAGTCAGTCCGAAGGAGTGACGCTATTTATGCTGTTATTATCTGCTTTCAAAGTATTGCTATACCGTTACAGTGGTCAGGATGATATCTGTGTAGGAACCCCGATAGCGAACCGAACACAGGTAGAGTTGGAAGGAATGATTGGTTTTTTTGTCAACACTTTAGCCCTTCGCAGTGAT
This sequence comes from uncultured Aquimarina sp., assembly GCA_947501475.1. Classification (GTDB taxonomy): domain Bacteria; phylum Bacteroidota; class Bacteroidia; order Flavobacteriales; family Flavobacteriaceae; genus Aquimarina. The sequence goes on from CANMWA010000033.1 coordinate 820, forward strand.
GTATCATGCAATCCAACCTTCCAAGACTTTTTACAAGAGGTAAAAGATACGACCTTATCAGGTTATGACCATCAGTTGGTACCTTTTGAGAAGGTAGT
>CANMWA010000034.1 GCA_947501475.1 uncultured Aquimarina sp.
AACTTCTCTTTGGTCAGTTCTTCTTGGTTCAGGTAGCCTCTCGCGACTCCAGCTCCTCCTACACATAACTCGCCTGCTACACCTATCGGGAGTATGTTTAATTCTTGGTCTACAATGTAAACTGATCGATTCTTTAGAGGTCTTCCAATAGGAATAGAACTTCCCTCTTCTGCTTTGATCGTATAGGTAGTTGAAAAAGTAGTGTTCTCGGTTGGTCCGTAGCCGTTAATGATCTGTAAAGCATCATTATGACCCTTTAGCTTATTAGTAGAGCTTGATAGTACTTTGTCTCCTCCTACTAGCAAATAGGTAAGAGAATCAAAAACAGACACGTCTTGTTCTACAACTTGAGAAAACCATGAGGCTGTCATCCATAAAGTCGTAACGGAATGTTTTAAAAGTAAGTCTTTAAGACTTTGGGTATCTAATAGACTATCAGTATCTGATAAGATTAATCGACCTCCATTTAGCAATGGCCCCCAAAACTCTAATGTTGTTGCATCAAAAGAAATAGAACCTGTGGGCAAACAGACGGTATCCGCATCTAGGGTGATATAATCACAACTTGTACACAAGCTTACGATATTTCCATGCTCTACCATTACTCCTTTGGGTCTGCCGGTACTTCCTGAGGTATAGATCACATACGCTAGACTTTTAGAATCAGTTTGGCTGGACAGGTTTGTATTGGAATGGTTTCCTATTGCTGTCCAATCTTTATCTAAATCTACAATGTTTATCTCTTCTCTCTTTGGAAGCAAATCTTTGCTTGTATTGCTTGTAAGAACAATAGCTAAGTTTGCATCCTCTAGCATGTAGTGTATACGATCCTGCGGATACTTAGGATCAATAGGAACATATGCGCCTCCTGATTTTAAAATCCCTAATATTC
>CANMWA010000035.1 GCA_947501475.1 uncultured Aquimarina sp.
CGCTGGAATTTTCTATCCGTGATTATTTGCTAACTTTATTGCTTAAACACGCAACGAAATCATACACTAGACCGTTAGGCAACATAAAAACAAAATGGACAAATTACCTAAAGACAACAAAAATGACTATATCATAAAAGGAGCCAAAGGTCTTGCCGGAGCAGTTCCTTTTGTAGGAGGAGCAATAGCTGAGATTATTGAGGCAGGTTTAAAGCCAAGATTAACTACTGGGATGGATGAATGGATGATTAGTATTGCCGAAAGAATTGAACGGATCGAACAAAATAATGGAATCAAAATCTTAGAAAGTTTACCGAACAACGAAGAATTCATTTCAGTTCTTTTAGAGGCTTCTAGCCGTGCAGTAAAAACTCACAAGCAAAATAAAAGAAAGTGGCTAAAAAATATGGTGGTAAATTCCTCATTTGGAAATTTAGAATTTGATAAAAAAATGTTGTTTTTCAATTACCTCGACCAGCTATCTGAATATCATCTAAAAATGATTTTCTTGATAAAACAGAACCAAGAAAAAATTGAAAAGAGAGAGGCCTTAGAGTATAACGCCACCGAAAGATATATAGAAAAGGAAGCTATGCCTGAAGATCCGAAAATAGCAGCGTATATGAGATCTCAACTGGAGGATATGATTTTTATTGATAGTATTGTTCAAGATGGAACAGGTTATATGGTTCTTACTCCTCACGCGGAGGAATTCTATAACTTTATAATGGAAACTGATTAATAAACGTTGCCTAACAGTTTGTATATTTCATTTGCTCCATTTTGGAAGCAAACGCAACATACAAGAGACGTTATGCTCCAGCATCTGAGATCTGAAAAGTAAAACGCAAGCAACACTCAAAACTGACAGGCCGCGGATCAA
>CANMWA010000036.1 GCA_947501475.1 uncultured Aquimarina sp.
GAATCTTCTAATAATTGGACATCTAGATCACCTGAGATACCAACCACCATGGGAATATGGTATTCTAAACTTCCTTGCAGCTCATCCAAAAACCATAAGCGTTCCTGTCCATAAGATAATGGAACTCGATCAGGACGATCATAGCGAGTGATCTTAGTTAATACCTCTTTTAATGCAGTTTCATCTTGATATTCCTCTAAATATCTAATAATGGATCCTTTATTATTTTTAATTTCTAAAAGTAATTCAGGGGTGATTGCAGCATTTGACTTTAATTTCAACTTGCTGCCATTCAATTCTAATTTTATCCCTTCCTCACTTAACCTTTGAAGAAAACTTAAAAACTCCATTCTGCTTAAATTATATTTCAATATTTATGTTATAATCATTTGTTGTATCGTTTAAGTCAAGTAGCCTGTAATTTATATAGGATGCTAATTCCTCTATTGTACTGAACTTAAAGATGTTTTGAATATTTAGCTCCATAGACAGTTCTTCCCGAACTTTGGACACCAATCTTGTAGCTAGTAAACTATGACCTCCTAATTCAAAGAAGTTGTCTCCTACTCCTACTCGATCCAACCCTAACAAGTCTTGCACGATCTCTACCAAACATTCTTCTATCTTATTACGTGGTGCTACATATTCTGTCCTTGACAGTAATGAGCCGTCTATCTCTGGTAAGTTCTTTCTATCTAGCTTGCCATTGCTGGTTAGTGGAAAATCTTCTAACTCTACCCATACTCTGGGAACCATATACTCTGGGAGTCGATCACTTAAGGCTTCTTCTAGACTTGTGCGGTCCAGTTCTCCTTCTGTGGTGATATAACCTACCAAAGT
>CANMWA010000037.1 GCA_947501475.1 uncultured Aquimarina sp.
CAAGTCAACTACCGTCTTGTCTTTTGGATAGTCTACCTTAGTGTTGTTGAAGCTTTCTAATTCTTCTAGCTCGCTTGGAGCGAGCATCGGTAGATCTTTTACTTCTGCACCTGAGTCTAATCCTTCTAAAAGACCCTCCAATACAACCTCCATAGAGCTTAGTATTCTTTCTGGATTGATGTCTCCATCCATCTGGGCGGTCATACCAAAGTCGTCACCATAGTCATCTATATTTAGAGAAAAGGGATAGTTGGTACGCTCGTAACCTGACGTTGAGCTAATACCCAGATCGGGAAGTGAATCGTTGTCTTGCTTGTCATTGTCTGCTGAATGACGATAGTTCAGTAGCGCACTAAACAGGGCCTGTTCATTTGGCACACCACTCCAAGAATGAATCTCTGATAGTGGAGTCTGTTCATATGAAAGTAGTCCTTCTAATAGGTCTTTCACACTTGCTATATACTCTTTGACACTTCCCTTCAGGTGGGTGATCACTGGCAACGTATTGATAAAAAGACCTAAGGAATCTGAGGCGCCTAAGGAACCTTGCAAGCGACCTAAGAACAGCGATCCAAAAAGTCCGTAAGCCCTATTACTACATCTGGCTACTACCAGTCCATAAGCTGCATGGAATAATACTGCTGTACTCATCCCTTTGGAGTGACTTGTTTCTCTCAGTTTTCTACTGAGTGTTTTTGGTAATATTGTTTTGAGCTCTTTGACATCACCTCCGTCTTTTAATACATCTGACAGGTTAAATGGATAGGTAGGTTCTTCTACTTCTTCTAGTATCGCTTTGAAGTACTCCTCTCCA
>CANMWA010000038.1 GCA_947501475.1 uncultured Aquimarina sp.
AAACACTCAGGCCTTTGACCATTATCCCGTCCGATTATTCATTCTGCTTTTCAGATTCCACTAGCTTGTGCATAACGTTATATATAAGTGTCGTAGCAGCGCAAAAAGTTACCCTGATTTACGGTTTTTTTTATTTTTTCTCGGTTTTGATCATGTGTCGATGGATGATTATAGCACAATTGGAACCAATATCATTACAAACATACAACAACCATTGGATCTGTCGATAAACTGCTATGACCACTTATATGGTGTTATGGCGGGTACCACTTTTACAAGCCAGAACTTGGCAAATCAGCCTCAGTAAAGTGATATCTGATTGCGTTACTACTCCATAATATTTTTCTTATTCTCCTGCGATCACTTTGCTGTCTTTGGATTTATCACTTACCACACCATAAAATCTGGAACCCTTTTTCCGTCAAAATTATCGTAATCAACCAAAAAAAGCGATTTTTCAGCACGTTTTACTCCGAAATCTTCCGTTTTTGTGGTTTTTTCATCGCTTTTTTACTTTCGATCCGAGACAAACCATTGCAAAAAACCATTGTTCTTTCGAGCGAGGCTCGTCCGCAGACAGGTTCAGATTGCGTATTGCTTTTTCAGATCTAGAGTATGTGCCATAACGTTTAATGTATGGTTTGTAGCGGACAAACGTAAAGAGAATATTCCGCAACAACCCAAAGATAGCAAACACACG
>CANMWA010000039.1 GCA_947501475.1 uncultured Aquimarina sp.
ACCTATTCCAAAAGTAACTTGTCCCAACAAACGAGTCCTGAAAGCTTGGCTTATGTGATCTATACCTCAGGAAGTACCGGCAGACCCAAAGGAGTAATGGTAGAGCATGGCAATGTGTCTAACTTGGTTCAATGGGGTATAGATCATTATAAGGATTCTCTAAGTTTAGGAATGCTAGCAAGTACCTCCATAAACTTTGATCTATCGGCATTTGAGCTCTATGTTCCCTTATTATTAGGAAGTAGAGTAGTCTTGGTTGACAATTTATTGTACTTATTGGATAGGCCAGACTTAGAAGTATCGCTTATCAATACCGTTCCAAGTGTTTTGCAAGGCTTTATGAATTCGGCATCTATTCCGTCAAGTATTGATAGGATTAATTTGGCGGGAGAGGCCTTGTCATCAGATTTGGTAAATAGAGTCTACAAAGAGAGTTCAGTAAAGCAGCTATATGATTTGTATGGACCGTCGGAAGCGACCACCTATAGTACTTTTTCTCATAGATTGGTAGATGGTAATGAGACTATCGGAAAGCCAGTAGCGAACACTGCTATTTATATTGTAGATGATAGACTGAACTTACTCCCGATAGGTGTAGCAGGCGAGTTATGTGTAGGAGGAATTCAAGTAGGAAGAGGTTATCTCAACCAAGAAGAACTGACCAAAGAGAAGTTTATAGAAAG
>CANMWA010000040.1 GCA_947501475.1 uncultured Aquimarina sp.
ATAAACTTCTCTTTGGTCAGTTCTTCTCGGTTCAGGTAGCCTCTCGCGACTTGATCTCCTCCTATACATAACTCGCCTGCTACACCTATCGGGAGTATGTTTGTATTCTCGTCTATGATATAAACTCCCGTGTTGGGTAAGGGACTTCCAATGCTGATCTTTTCTCCTAAATGGAGTTGCTGGGATGTCGCCCAAATCGTTGCCTCAGTCGGACCGTATAAATTCCATACCGAACTGCTTATCGATGTCAATTTTTCCTTTAATACCTCTGGTATCACTTCTCCGCCTGACAATACTTTGATGTCTTCTCTATTCTCCCAGCCTACCTCTAATAGCATCTGCCATGTTGAAGGTGTCGCTTGAATGAAATCTGGACTCGTTTGTTCTATCATGCTTAACAGAGCCTGACCATCTCGTGAAGATTCATCCGATAAAACAATCAACTCGCTTCCTAAAAGAAGCGGAGAGAAAAATTCCAAATAACAAATATCAAACATATAGGTCGTTACTGAGAGTAATCGATCCATTGTTTCCATTGCTGTAGTGGTGATCATACCGCATAAGAAGTTTACCAAACTACCATGCTCTACCATTACTCCTTTGGGTCTGCC
>CANMWA010000041.1 GCA_947501475.1 uncultured Aquimarina sp.
TACACCTATCGGGAGTATGTTTAATTCTTGGTCTACAATGTATATCCCTGTGTTCGCTACTGGACTTCCTATGGAAATCTGCTCACTACCATTGAAATTGCTATAAACAGCTATTGTTGACGTTACTGTGGTTTCCGTAGGACCATATTCGTTATAAAATAAATAAGGATTACTCCAGTATATTGCTAGCTCTTTACTACACGCCTCTCCGCCAGCTACAACTCTTTTTAATGACTTGAGTAATCTATCTTCCGGAAGACTTTCTAACATACTGGGAGTTGTATGTAGATGAGTCACATTTTCGGCATCAATTAAGTCTAGCAGGCCACTTGGTTCAAGAATCTTTTTTTCACTAATTAAGATCAATTTACTACCACTACATAACGCAATAAAAACTTGTTCTATAGAGGCATCAAAAACAATATTAGAAAACTGTAAAATGGTTTGTTCAGCATCTATATTGAACGTATTGAGTTGAACATTGATTAAGTTAGATATATTGCCATGTTCTATCATAACCCCCTTGGGCCTGCCTGTACTTCCTGAGGTATAGATCACATAAGCCAAGCTTTCAGGACTCGTTTGTTGGGACAAGTTACTTTT
>CANMWA010000042.1 GCA_947501475.1 uncultured Aquimarina sp.
GCTACACCTATCGGGAGTATGTTTAATTCTTGGTCTACAATGTATATCCCTGTGTTCGCTACTGGACTTCCTATGGATATACTGGTGATCTCTTCTGATAGAGGCACCCTCCAACCAGTCACATCTATTGCCGCTTCGGTAGGTCCATATAAGTTATCCAGTCGAATGTTCGGTAACTTATCCTTGAACATTCTAACATGATCCAACTGCAAGGACTCGCCACTACATAAAACTCTTTGTAGAGAAGGGAGCGTGTTTTCTTGTTCTAAGGAACCTAGAAAAACACCTAACATCGAAGGAACAAAATGAAGGGTGGTGATCTTATACTTATCAATAGTCTGTTGGAGATAATCAGCATCCTTCTCCCCTGCTGGTTTGGCAAATACCAACTTGGAGCCAACAATCGTTCCCCATAATAACTCCCATACAGAGACATCAAAACAAAAAGAGGTCTTTTGTAAGATCACATCTTCACTGGTAAGACCATAATGGGATTGAGTCCATAATAGGCGATTCAGTAGTCCGCCATGTTCATTCATCACTCCTTTAGGCCTGCCTGTACTTCCTGAGGTATAGATCACATAAGCCAAG
>CANMWA010000043.1 GCA_947501475.1 uncultured Aquimarina sp.
TTCCTCTTGCTTGCTTGAGGTGAGCATGCCTATAGTACTTACTTCTGTCTCTGAGTATAATCCCGCTAAAAGACCTTCCAAAACCACCTCCATATAGCTTAGTATTCTTGTCGGATCAATACCGCCATCCATCTGAGCTGTCATGCCAAAATCCTCACCATAATCATCCACGTTCAATACCAAGGGATAATTGGTTCGTTCGTATTCTCCTACAATCTCAAAACCAAGTTCAAAATCGCCGTCTGCTTCTAAAACACTTCCTACTGCTGTATGACGGTAGTTTAATAGGGTGCTAAATAGTGCCTGTTCATTTGGCACACCACTCCAGGAGTGAATCTCTGATAGTGGGGTTTGTTCATAAGAGAGTAGCCCTTCTAGTAGATCTTTTACACTTGCTATGTACTCTTCTACACTTCCCTTCAGGTGAGTTATTATCGGTAAGGTGTTGATAAACAATCCTAAGGAATCTGAGGCTCCTAAAGAACCTTGCAAGCGACCTAAGAACAGCGATCCAAAAAGTCCGTAAGGCTGGTTGCTACATCTGGCCACTACCAGTCCATAAGCTGCATGGAATAGCACAGCTGCACTCAT
>CANMWA010000044.1 GCA_947501475.1 uncultured Aquimarina sp.
GATCATACCATCAAGTTTGATTGGAAAACCAATAGTGTAAATGAAGTAGCTTATTTTTATGTCACCTTTCAAAACAATGATACCGAAAAACCTCAACTGGTAAAAGGAACAAATTATGCAGCCAGTCGATTATATGTAACTATTACTAAAGATGAAAACTGGAAAACATCTGATGGTAACAACCGTACCACAAAAGAATATAAAGACAAATTAGGTAGGGTTATCTTAAAAAGAACATACAATGCAGGGGCGGCTCATGATACGTACTATGTATATGATGATTTTGGGAATCTTACCTATGTGATTCCGCCAAAAGTAACTACAAATGATGGGGTGAGTACTAGCGAGCTTGCCGAGTTGTGTTATCAGTATAAGTACGATAACAGAAACCGATTGATCGAAAAGAAAATCCCAGGAAAAGGCGATACCAATGCCTGGGAGTCTATTGTGTACAACAAACTCGATCAACCCATCATGACTCAAGACCCGAATCAAAAAGCAAAAGGAGAATGGTTATTCACCGTATATGATGCCTTTGGTAGAGTGGCCTATACAGGTTTGGATAAAAACAATACCAGTA
>CANMWA010000045.1 GCA_947501475.1 uncultured Aquimarina sp.
GGGAGTAAGTTCAGTCTATCATCTACAATATAAATAGCAGTGTTCGCTACTGGCTTTCCGATGGGAACTATTTCTCCACTTGGAGCCTGTCTCATAATATGTAAACTCACATCATCAGATGCCTCTGCGGGTCCGTAAGCATTCACTACTGGGATCGATGGATATAGTGAGAACCAACGCTTGAGTAAAGATGCTGGAGCTGCCTCTCCTGTAATTAAAAAGTAATCCAAGCCTTTCAAGCCTTCCGTTGTCTTTGAATCTAATAAGCTTGATAAATACGAAGGAACCAATTGTAGGTGACTAACCCCGTAAGAGCGTAGACTCGTATCAAAAAGAGTCGTGTCTAATATTTGGTCTTCACTATAAATAGCTACTTGTCCTCCACATAATAGACCACTTAGCATTTGCCATACAGAAATATCAAAAGTGAATGGTGCTGTAAAGGCTACTACACTTTCTTGATCCATAGAGAGACTATCGATCATCAGTAGTAGGTGATTTAACATACCTGCATGTTCTATCAAAGCTCCCTTGGGCATGCCTGTACTTCCTGAGGTATAGATCACATAAGCCAAG
>CANMWA010000046.1 GCA_947501475.1 uncultured Aquimarina sp.
CCTTGCAGCTCATCCAAAAACCATAAGCGTTCCTGTCCATAAGATAATGGAACTCGATCAGGACGATCATAGCGAGTAATTTTTATGTTTTCAGGAGTAAAACTGCCATTGTTAAGCTTCTTAAAATATTCAATGAATACAGTTTTTTGCTTCTTTATTTCTTTCAACAAATCAGCATTAATAGAAGCTTTCTTAGACAATACCGTAAGGTCATCACCGTCTAAGACTAACTTCACTCCTTCATCCTCGCATCGCTCTAAAATTTTTAAAACCTCAGGAGTCATTGTCCACTTCATAATTTTATGCTGGTTACGTATTCATCATTATCTTCAACGCTATTGATTTCTATGACTCTTAAATAATTTGCAAGTCTTTCTACACTTTCGTGGATAAAAATGTCTCGTATAAATACCTCTAAACCTAGTTCTTTACGAATCTTCGACACCAATCTTGTGGCCAACAAGCTATGACCGCCTAACTCAAAGAAGTTGTCCTCTATACCTATCCTGTCTATAGACAGTAAATCTTGCCAGATCTCTGT
>CANMWA010000047.1 GCA_947501475.1 uncultured Aquimarina sp.
AAAAGTCCGTAAGGCTGGTTGCTACATCTGGCCACTACCAGTCCATAAGCTGCATGGAATAGCACAGCTGCACTCATTCCTTTGGAATGACTTGTCTCTCGTAGTCGCTTACTTAAACTCTTTGGTAGTAATTTGGTGAGTTCTTGAACACCTCCTCCATCACCTAACACATTGGATAGTTCAAAAGGATAGGTAGGTTCTTCTATTTGTTTGAATAGTTTTGTAAAATACTCCTCTCCATTATCTACCGATCTCGAATGAAGGGTATGACCAATAAAATCTCTATACAATACTGGAGTAGGAAGTTCTTCCCCCCGTCCTGATAAATAAAGTAAAATCTCCTCGATAATTTTCTCCATTCCTACATGATCGATAATCAAGTGATGTTGGTTGACAACTAGATACCAGTCATTCTTGTCTGTGTCATCGGCTATCTTTAAATCTAATAGCGGAGCTCGGGTGATATCCATCCCCTGAGTACCTGGAGCCGTTAGCTCGGTTAAGCTATTTTCTAGATCTTCGCTTTGTTCTAACTCTAG
>CANMWA010000048.1 GCA_947501475.1 uncultured Aquimarina sp.
AAAAAATACTTACGAAAAGGTATTGTTGTATAGTTAAATGGTTGTATGTTTGCACCCGCAAAACGGGATAATGTTTTGTTCGTTCATTGGGATTTTTAGGTTTGTTTAGTGGGGATAAAAATTTCTTTAAAAATAAATTTAAAAAAGCTTTGTAGAAATAAAAAGGGTTGTATATTTGCACCCGCTTAGCTCGGCAAAGCGAGTTCATTTATAGATTAGATTGGATTTATGTTGTTTTTATTTTGGCATAATTAGGGTTCGATTCCTTAGGTAATATCGAGAGTATTTTTGGCTACTAGATGTGGTTTTAGAGTACTATTAAAGTTCATAGACATATTGATTGACAGCGCGTATTAGACTAGAGATAGTTTATTACATAAGAATAAAAGACTAGAATCATTTAGAGATACGATTATAATTCCGTTGTATTGTTTTCATATAATATTTAAGAACAAACGATGAAGAGTTTGATCCTGGCTCAGGATGAACGCTAGCGGCAGGCTTAACACATGCAAGTCGAGGGGTAACATAG
>CANMWA010000049.1 GCA_947501475.1 uncultured Aquimarina sp.
GAGACGTTATGCTCCAGCATCTGAGATCTGAAAAGTAAAACGCAAGCAACACTCAAAACTGACAGGCCGCGGATCAAAGACCTGAGTATTTTTGCAAAGAGCTTTAATGATTCAAAGGTTTGCTCCTATCTGCAACTGACGAAAGAAAGGTCATCGTAATTTTGTGATGGGCATTGCCAAACCCAAAGTCGCAAAACGATCGCGGGAATTGGAAAAATCAGCTCTCAAGTGGTTCGCAAGCAGTTATCGCTTTGCTTAAGGCATTTTTACAAAGTCTCGGCTGACAAAAAAGCCGGCGCATAACACCATGTATAAGTTCATAGCGGCGGAAATTCCTAACGGAATTTCACGTGTGTTTGCTATCTTTGGGTTGTTGCGGAATATTCTCTTTACGTTTGTCCGCTACAAACCATACATTAAACGTTA
>CANMWA010000050.1 GCA_947501475.1 uncultured Aquimarina sp.
CGTTATGCACAAGCTAGTGGAATCTGAAAAGCAGAATGAATAATCGGACGGGATAATGGTCAAAGGCCTGAGTGTTTTTATAAAAGTAAGTTCTGATACAAAAGTTCTCCACTATCAGCATCTGACGGAATAAAGGTCATAGCTATTTTGTGATGGTTATCGTTAAGCCAAAGTCGCAAAGCGATCGCGGGAATTAAAAAAACAAAACGCAAGTAGTTACGAAAGCAATCATCACTTTGCTTAGGTAAGTTTGCAAAGTAAAGGCTGAATAAAAAAGCCAGTGCATAACAAGATGTATAATTCATAGCGGCGGAAATTCCTAACGGAATTTCACGCTGGTTTATTAACTTTGGGCTGTGACGGAACATTTACTGTGTGCTTGTCCGCTACAAACCATACATTAATCGTT
>CANMWA010000051.1 GCA_947501475.1 uncultured Aquimarina sp.
GCACCAAAGACGAAAACTGGACCACAGCCGATGGTAATAACCATACTACTAGAGAGTATACCGATAAATTAGGTAGATTGGTATTGAAGCGAATATTTGCAGATGTAGATACTAATAATGATGGTATAATCGAGTCACAAGTAGCTCATGACACCTACTATGTATACGATAGTTTTGGGAATCTTACCTATGTGATCCCACCAAAAGTTGATGTAACCGATGGTGTATCAGATACCGAGCTTAACGAGCTGTGTTATCAATACAAATATGATAAACGTAACCGATTGATTGCAAAAAAGATTCCAGGTAAAGGAGGCGCAAATAACCTTTGGGAATATATCGTCTATAACAAATTAGATCAACCCATAGTAACAACACA
>CANMWA010000052.1 GCA_947501475.1 uncultured Aquimarina sp.
TTTTTGGCTTGTCTTCCATAAGTATCGTATTCGATATGGGTGACAATATCTTTTTGATTAGGAGAAGCTTTTATAGCACGTTGCTGCATCGGTCTGCCCAGCCCATCAAAATAGGTAATGTTTTCGATATGATCCTTAGATTCATCTAGCGTCTCACAACTTACAGTATTCATCTGATTAATGGTAACCGGACTTTGCGGAACTATAGTATGAATATAGTTCTTGTCAGATAACACTACCTGGGCATGCAGTTGTACACCCAGTAGTAGTACAATGATATATATAATTGATTTTTTCATGTCTTTATATTTCTTGTTGATGGTTGA
>CANMWA010000053.1 GCA_947501475.1 uncultured Aquimarina sp.
TCCAAGTGTTCCTACAGTTTCCAGTACGGTTCAACCGACTTGTGCTGTTCCAACGGGAACGATTACCTTTACAACCCAAGCGGGAGTAGAATATAGTGTTGGCGGTGCATTTCAGGCGAGTCCCATCTTTAGTAGCTTATCGGCGAATACCTATACCTTAACGGTACGAAGTACTACTGATACTACCTGTACTACGGATGCTGCTGCTACGGTCACGATTAATTCTGCGCCAAGTGCTCCAAGTGTTCCTACAGTTTCCAGTACGGTTCAACCGACTTGTGCTGTTCCAACGGGAACGATTACCTTTACAACCCAAG
>CANMWA010000054.1 GCA_947501475.1 uncultured Aquimarina sp.
ACCAGTAGGAAAAGCAGCATGGGTATAATATACCTTTACATCGGCAATAGTATTAGGGGTACTCACTCTTTTTTCGAAATGTGTAGTTTGCCTGTTCACAGCAGTTTGTAATACTGTAGCATTAGCTCCTGTGGTTGTATAGCCAGTATAAGTCACCCTACCAAAAGCATCATATTTGGTAAACAACCACTCGTCCCATCGTGCACCAGTACTACTTCTGTCTAGATTAGGATGTGTTGTTACTATGGGTTGATCTAATTTGTTATAGACGATATATTCCCAAAGGTTATTTGCGCCTCC
>CANMWA010000055.1 GCA_947501475.1 uncultured Aquimarina sp.
CTGGCATTATTATAGGCAAAATGTACCTTAAAATACACCACTTCATTCGCATCATTAGTCGTTCTGCCAAACTTAATGGTATGATCAGCATTACTGTTAGAGGCTGCTTTCCAGGCCGTACCCGGTGCTCCTTGCTCATCAACTCGGTTTAACGGAGATTTTTCAAAGATGGTTTCGCTATAGGCATTAACTTGTGCGGGATTTGTGATCCCAGAGAAGTCTTCGCTATAGGTATTTAAATAGTAACTACCAATATCGCTAGTTACATCTACTGATTTATAACGACCATGTACTCC
>CANMWA010000056.1 GCA_947501475.1 uncultured Aquimarina sp.
TCAATCAAAAAACATAGAATCATGAGAACATTAGACAGTAATCAAATCAGTAAAAAATTAGCAACTACAAAAGGATACATCTAGAACTCTAAAAGAAGATACAGATAATTGCAACACAAAAACATTTCATTCATCAATCAAAAAACATAGAATCATGAGAACATTAGACAGTAATCAAATCAGTAAAAAATTAGCAACTACAAAAGGATATATCTGGAATTCTAAAAGACGATACAGATAATTGCAATACAAAAACATTTCATTCATCAATCAAAAA
>CANMWA010000057.1 GCA_947501475.1 uncultured Aquimarina sp.
TGTCCGGATCAATATGGGGATCAACAAGGGTGTCCTTATACTCCACATACGCTTTCATTATCTAATGAAAACTATGTGTTCACCAGAGCATATCAGACTCCTATGACCTCGCCTAACCAAATTAAGTTTAATAAAGATGTCATAGAAGAGGTTACCTATTTTGATGGATTAGGACGATCAAAACAACGAACTGCTATCAAAGGGTCACCAGATCAAAAAGATATTGTAACGCATATCGAATATGATGATTATGGAAGACAAGCCA
>CANMWA010000058.1 GCA_947501475.1 uncultured Aquimarina sp.
TCAGGATATGAACGAACAAACTACCCTATTACTTTGAGTGTGGATGATTATGGCGATGACTTTAGGATGACCACTCAGATAGATGGATGGATGGATCCACAGCGAATACTAAGCTATATGGAGGTTGTATTGGAGGGTCTTTTAGAAGGCTTAGACTCAGGTGCAGAAGTAAAAGATATAGGAATACTCGCTCCAAGCGAGCTAGAAGAATTAGAAAGCTTCAACAACACTAAGGTAGACTATCCAAAAGACAAGACGGTAGT
>CANMWA010000059.1 GCA_947501475.1 uncultured Aquimarina sp.
ATATTTTTTGCTTTTTAGCAGCGATACCGACAAAAAAAGGCAACCGATTAATTTTTTTGCATAAGGTTTAATAAAGTAGGGAACATCTTATCTTTAAATAGAAAAGGGCATCTAAATGCTGGTGCTAGTTCTTTTGGGGATATGGATAAGTTGCTCTATTCCTATGATAGCGGTAACAAACTCTTAAAAGTAACCGATACGGGTAACAACACCTATGGTTTTAAAGACGGCACCAATACTGATAATGATTACCAGTATGATG
>CANMWA010000060.1 GCA_947501475.1 uncultured Aquimarina sp.
ATTCTTTCTGGATTGATGTCTCCATCCATCTGGGCGGTCATACCAAAGTCGTCACCATAGTCATCTATACTTAATACTAAGGGATAATTGGTTCGTTCGTAGTCGCCTATGATCTCTAATCCTAAGTTTAATACTTGGTTTTCTTCTGTAATAGCTTCTACTTTTGAATGACGGTAGTTTAATAGTGCACTAAACAGGGCCTGTTCATTTGGCACACCACTCCAAGAATGAATCTCTGATAGTGGAGTCTGTTCATATG
>CANMWA010000061.1 GCA_947501475.1 uncultured Aquimarina sp.
GAGAATACAGCTACGGGAAGTGCTACACCACCAAATTTACCGGATGGTACCCCAGCTACTCCAATTACTGATACTTCTGATACCGATGTTGATGGAGACGGAGTTGTTGTTCCTAATAATGAGACTGTTGAGACTCCATTACTCGATGGGACCACACCAGGAGATGGAACTGATAATGATCCTACGGTGAGTTTGATTCCTGCAGTCCCACAAATTACTTTTACTAAGACCTTTGCTACTCCTGTAGA
>CANMWA010000062.1 GCA_947501475.1 uncultured Aquimarina sp.
AAGGTCTTTTAGCGGGATTATACTCAGAGACAGAAGTAAGTACTATAGGCATGCTCACCTCAAGCAAGCAAGAGGAACTACAAAGTTTTAACAGAACAGCAGTAGACTATCCAAAAGACAAGACGGTAGTCGATTTATTTGAAGCGCAAGTAAAAGAAACTCCAAAGGCAACAGCAGTTATTTATGAGGATACCAAGCTAAACTACCAAGAGCTGAACGAACGGTCCAACCAATTGGCAAGATACTT
>CANMWA010000063.1 GCA_947501475.1 uncultured Aquimarina sp.
ACATTTGTACCTGTACCATCAACATCCGTATCCGAAGTATCAGTAATTGGAGTAGCTGGGGTACCATCTGGTAAATTTGGTGGCGTAGCACTTCCCGTAGCCGTGTTCTCTATTCCTCCAGCATCAACATCGATCTGTAAAATCGTATAGACTGATGTCAACGTACCGGTAGCGCCTGGAGCTAAATTCGCTGGGGTAACTGCAACAGCAGCTAAACCTAACTTAGTATCTGTAACATTGGCTCC
>CANMWA010000064.1 GCA_947501475.1 uncultured Aquimarina sp.
TTATCAAATCATACAGTAGACAAGATTCCTGAATTTGTTTTCAGTATCTACCAGTATTATCAAAAGGATCAAAGCTCACCTCTTCAGATAAAGAGGGGAATGAATCTCCGGTCATTGACCGGAGAGAAAGGAGAGTTTGACAGCACGAATTACTGTTTATATCCCAAATGTATAGCTTTATGAAATAGGCTTGGGGCTTCTAAACCCTCCGTCTTCTTCGCTATGCTCGAATCCACCTCCCTTTA
>CANMWA010000065.1 GCA_947501475.1 uncultured Aquimarina sp.
TCAGTCTATACGATTTTACAGTTAGATGTTGATGCCGGAGGAATAGAGAATACAGCTACGGGAAGTGCTACACCACCAAATTTACCGGATGGTACACCAGCTACTCCAATTACTGATACTTCTGATACAGATGTTGATGGAGATGGAAACAACGTACCCAACAATGAGACTGTTGAGACACCACTATTAGATGGTACGACTCCTGGAGATGGAACGGACAATGATCCTACGGTGAGTTTGATT
>CANMWA010000066.1 GCA_947501475.1 uncultured Aquimarina sp.
GAAGTATCAGTAATTGGAGTAGCTGGGGTACCATCCGGTAAATTTGGTGGTGTAGCACTTCCCGTAGCTGTATTCTCTATTCCTCCGGCATCAACATCGATCTGTAAAATCGTATAGACTGAAGTCAACGTACCGGTAGCGCCTGGTGCTAAATTCGCAGGGGTAACTGCAGCAGCAGCTAAACTTAACTTAGTATCTGTAACATTAGCAGCTGTCAAACTTACATTACCACTATT
>CANMWA010000067.1 GCA_947501475.1 uncultured Aquimarina sp.
GGTCATAGTTTATTAGCCACACGATTGGTGTCTATGATCCGAAAAGAAGTATCGATAGAAGTATCGATACGGGAAGTCTTTACCTATCCAACCATATCAAGTCTAGTAAATAATTTACACGCCCAATCAGAACAAACATTACTGCCCTCGATTACAAGATTAGAAAACCGTCCTGATCGAGTTCCATTATCTTATGGACAGGAACGCTTATGGTTTTTGGATGAGCT
>CANMWA010000068.1 GCA_947501475.1 uncultured Aquimarina sp.
ATCTATCACACCAAAGGTTGTTCCTAAAGTGTTGGTAGCTCCACCTCGCGAGAGGGATAGGATGTTTCCAACTTTATCATAGGTAATATTACTAAGGTTATAATTACCCGTATTATCGGTTGCTGCTGTGATACGATTTAAGGCATCATAACTATAGGTATAATGTCTATTTACATTATCATTAGCAGTTTGCCACTTGGTTTCACTTATATTACCATT
>CANMWA010000069.1 GCA_947501475.1 uncultured Aquimarina sp.
GGAACTACATAAGAGTCTTCTAAACTACCTAACTTTTCACTTAGTCCTGAGATCGTTCCTGCTCTAAACAAATCTCTAACCCTGATACTAAGACCTTCTGCTTGGAGTTTCGAGATCAGTTGGACTGCTAGTAGACTATGACCGCCTAACTCAAAGAAGTTGTCCTCTATACCTATCCTGTCTATAGACAGTAAATCTTGCCAGATCTCTGT
>CANMWA010000070.1 GCA_947501475.1 uncultured Aquimarina sp.
TTGACATCAGTCTATACGATTTTACAGTTAGATGTTGATGCTGGAGGAATAGAGAACACGGCTACGGGAAGTGCTACACCACCAAATTTACCGGATGGTACCCCAGCCACTCCGATTACCGATACTTCTGATACCGATGTTGATGGTACAGGTACAAATGTTCCTAACAATGAGACTGTTGAGACGCCGCTATTAGATGGTACGACTCCTGG
>CANMWA010000071.1 GCA_947501475.1 uncultured Aquimarina sp.
TTTACCTGCGCTTCAAACAAGTCAACTACCGTCTTGTCTTTTGGATAGTCTACCTTAGTGTTGTTGAAGCTTTGTAATTCTTCTAGCTCGCTTGAAGCGAGTACTCCTATATCTTTTACTTCTGCACCTGAATCTAATCCTTCTAAAAGACCCTCCAATACAACCTCCATAGAGCTTAGTATTCTTTCTGGATTGATGTCTCCATCCAT